>NZ_JAGJBY010000001.1:950000-5894306 GCF_020010905.1 Streptomyces acidiscabies
GTGCAGCGTCGTGTGTTTCTTGCCGGAGGTAGAGCACTGGATAGGCGATGGGCCCTACCGGGTTACTGACCTTAGCCAAACTCCGAATGCCGGTAAGTGAGAGCGCGGCAGTGAGACTGTGGGGGATAAGCTCCATGGTCGAGAGGGAAACAGCCCAGAGCATCGACTAAGGCCCCTAAGCGTACGCTAAGTGGGAAAGGATGTGGAGTCGCAGAGACAACCAGGAGGTTGGCTTAGAAGCAGCCACCCTTGAAAGAGTGCGTAATAGCTCACTGGTCTAGTGATTCCGCGCCGACAATGTAGCGGGGCTCAAGCGTACCGCCGAAGTCGTGTCATTGCAGCATATAGGGCCAACGCCTGCTGTGATGGGTAGGGGAGCGTCGTGTGCCGGGTGAAGCTGCGCCGGAAGGCAGTGGTGGACGGTTCACGAGTGAGAATGCAGGCATGAGTAGCGATTCACACGTGGGAAACGTGTGCGCCGATTGACTAAGGGTTCCTGGGTCAAGCTGATCTGCCCAGGGTAAGTCGGGACCTAAGGCGAGGCCGACAGGCGTAGTCGATGGATAACCGGTTGATATTCCGGTACCCGCTGTGAAGCGTCAAACATTGAATCCAGTGATGCTAAGGCCGTGAAGCCGTTCCGGACCCTTCGGGGAAAGGAAAGTGGTGGAGCCGCTGAACCGATCTGGTAGTAGGTGAGTGATGGGGTGACGCAGGAAGGTAGTCCAGCCCGGGCGATGGTAGTCCCGGGGTAAGGGTGTAGGCCGAGTGGTAGGCAAATCCGCCGCTCATCAAGGCTGAGACCTGATGCCGAGCCGATTGTGGTGAAGTGGATGATCCTATGCTGTCGAGAAAAGCCTCTAGCGAGTTTCATGGCGGCCCGTACCCTAAACCGACTCAGGTGGTCAGGTAGAGAATACCGAGGCGTTCGGGTGAACTATGGTTAAGGAACTCGGCAAAATGCCCCCGTAACTTCGGGAGAAGGGGGGCCATCACTGGTGAGAGGACTTGCTCCTTGAGCTGGGGGTGGCCGCAGAGACCAGCGAGAAGCGACTGTTTACTAAAAACACAGGTCCGTGCGAAGCCGTAAGGCGATGTATACGGACTGACGCCTGCCCGGTGCTGGAACGTTAAGGGGACCGGTTAGTCACATTTCGGTGTGGCGAAGCTGAGAACTTAAGCGCCAGTAAACGGCGGTGGTAACTATAACCATCCTAAGGTAGCGAAATTCCTTGTCGGGTAAGTTCCGACCTGCACGAATGGCGTAACGACTTCTCGACTGTCTCAACCATAGGCCCGGTGAAATTGCACTACGAGTAAAGATGCTCGTTTCGCGCAGCAGGACGGAAAGACCCCGGGACCTTTACTACAGTTTGATATTGGTGTTCGGTTCGGCTTGTGTAGGATAGCTGGGAGACTTTGAAGCGGCCACGCCAGTGGTTGTGGAGTCGTCGTTGAAATACCAGTCTGGTCGTGCTGGATGTCTAACCTGGGTCCGTGATCCGGATCAGGGACAGTGTCTGATGGGTAGTTTAACTGGGGCGGTTGCCTCCTAAAGAGTAACGGAGGCGCCCAAAGGTTCCCTCAGCCTGGTTGGTAATCAGGTGTTGAGTGTAAGTGCACAAGGGAGCTTGACTGTGAGACCGACGGGTCGAGCAGGGACGAAAGTCGGGACTAGTGATCCGGCGGTGGCTTGTGGAAGCGCCGTCGCTCAACGGATAAAAGGTACCCCGGGGATAACAGGCTGATCTTCCCCAAGAGTCCATATCGACGGGATGGTTTGGCACCTCGATGTCGGCTCGTCGCATCCTGGGGCTGGAGTCGGTCCCAAGGGTTGGGCTGTTCGCCCATTAAAGCGGTACGCGAGCTGGGTTTAGAACGTCGTGAGACAGTTCGGTCCCTATCCGCTGCGCGCGCAGGAACATTGAGAAGGGCTGTCCCTAGTACGAGAGGACCGGGACGGACGAACCTCTGGTGTGCCAGTTGTTCTGCCAAGGGCATGGCTGGTTGGCTACGTTCGGGAGGGATAACCGCTGAAAGCATCTAAGCGGGAAGCCTGCTTCGAGATGAGTGTTCCCACCTCCTTGAGAGGGTAAGGCTCCCAGTAGACGACTGGGTTGATAGGCCAGATCTGGAAGCACCGTAAGGTGTGGAGGTGACTGGTACTAATAGGCCGAGGGCTTGTCCTCAGTTGCTCGCGTCCACTGTGTTGGTTCTGAAACCACGAACAACCCCGTATGGCCATATACGGTGCGGTTGATGTGTTTCATAGTGTTTCGGTGGTTATAGCGTGAGGGAAACGCCCGGTTACATTCCGAACCCGGAAGCTAAGCCTTACAGCGCCGATGGTACTGCAGGGGGGACCCTGTGGGAGAGTAGGACGCCGCCGAACAATCATTCCGGGAAACCCCCGCACCTTAATTGGTGCGGGGGTTTTCTGCGTTTACGGCTACCGTGACCTGCATGAACGAATTCGATGTACGCCCCATACACGCCGACGAGTGGCCCGCCATGCGGGAACTCCGGCTCGCCGCCCTCCAGGACCCCGCCGCACCCCTCGCCTTCTTCGAGACGTACGACAGCGCTGAGAAGCTGCCCGACTCCTTCTGGCAGGAGCGGGCCGCAGGGTGCGCCGAAGGGGCCGTCGGGGCACGGCAGTTCGTCGCCGTGGGGGCGGACGGGGTGTGGGTCGGGGGGCTTGCCGTGCTCGTCGAGGAGGCCGGCAGCGTCGACTGGGCCGGGCAGCCCGTCGAGCAGCGGCAGGGGCAGATCGTCGGCGTGTATGTGCGGCCCGCCGTGCGTGGGGGCGGGGTTGTGGTCGGCGCGCTCTTCCGGGCCGCCCTGGAGTGGGCCTGGGGGATCGGGCTCGATCGCGTACGGCTCCTCGTCCACCGGGAGAACGGGCGTGCGCTGGCCGCGTACGAGCGGATCGGGTTCGTGGCCACCGGGGTCGTCGTACCCCTCGAAGGCGACAGTGGTGAGGACGAGCTGGAGTACGTCTACGTACGGCCCTCAGAACGGTAGGGCGCTGTCCGGCCAGCGGGACTTCGCCTGTTCCTCCGAGCGGACCAGGGCGAAGGTCGGGAGGCCTTGGGCCTCTCCCGTCCGCAGGAGGTCCGGGAGCGTCGGGATCGGGGCCGTTGCCGCGACGTCGTCCAGGATCAGGGTCAGTGGTGGGTCGAGGCGACCGGAGGATGACCGTTCGGCCATGCGCCGGCCGCGCTCGACCACGCTTGCGACGAGAGCCGTGAGCAGGGGCATTGCGCCGGGGTTCGTGCGGGGGTCCTCGATCGAGTCGCCCACTACATAGAGCGTGCCCGTCTCGTGGACGAAGGAATCCAGCGTGACGGCGTCTGTTCTGTTCGGTGCGCAGGCCTCTCTGATGTTCACCGTCGAGAGGGCCGCCAAGGTTCTTGTCGTCAGTTCCTGCGCTATGTCCCTGCGCTCCGGGTGGGCCGTCAGGGCCGCTTCCAGTTCGCCTGCTGCTCCTGGGGCCGCCTTCGGGTGCGTACGCAGTGTCTTCACCGCTTCCTGGACGTGTGTGCCCTGGCTCCAGCGGTGTACGTGTCTGATCGTCTTCCCGTCCAGTGCTGCTGCGTGCAAGTAGCTGCGCAGGAGGGTGTGGGCCGTGTCCGCGATCGCCTGGTCGATCTTCGCGGTGGGGCGGGTGGGGGTGAGGAGCGCTGTTGCTCTCGCGATCGCCGTTTCCTTGTCCTCGCAGCCCGTTGTGGGGGGCCAGTGGAGGCGGGACGGGGTGTCGCAGAGGTGGGTGGGGTCGTACAGGAGGGTGGGGCCGAGTTTTGCCCTCGCGTCCTTGGTGGTGTGCCAGAGGGCGGGGTTCGAGGTGAGGACCACGGCGGGGCCGGGGGCGTTCTGGAGGGCTTGGGTGGCGGTGTGGAGGCGGGAGTCGCGGGGGGCGGCCTGGAGGGTGGGGACGGGGGTGGTGGACGGCTGGGGGTCGGGGGCTGGTGCGGGTTCGGTGGGGGCTGGGGTGGGGGGCGTTTCGCTCACCCGCGCTTGCGGAGTGCCGCTGCGCCCACCCGTGCCGCCCCTAGCGGCACGACTGCCCGCAGCTGGGTGAGGTTCCGGTTCGTCTGCGAGGTACGGCTCCGGGGTGCCCTTCTCGTACGCCCCCAGCCTCTCCTCCCGCTTCCTCGCCCTCACCACCCTCCATCTCGCCCACGTCCCCAAGCCGAAGAACGTCAAGGTCAGCAGGATCATCAACTGGCCGATGAACAGGCCCCAGAAGAAGCCGTACCCCGACAAGGCGTCCGGTGGGGTGTCCGGCCAGGCGCCTGCGAGGTCGTTCGGGTTGGAGATCAGGTGGCGTAGGGCCAAGGGCGTACGCATGAAAGTGAGGGCGGGTGGCCAGGCGCCGTGGGAGAGCAGGGCCGACAAGCCCGTTGCTGTCCAGGTCAGGACCGTGATCACCAGCAGCAGCGCCAGTATCCCTAGGAGCAGGCCGTCCGGGATGCCGCCCTGGTTCTTGGGGCGCGGGGTCGGCATCGGTCACGCCACCGTGGATTCCGTGCCGTCCAGGTCGGACAGGTGTTGCTCCATGAACGCCGCCGCCCTTTGCTCCGCCTCCAGCTCGGCCGCGCGCAATGCGTCGTCCGCTGCCTCCGAGGAGGACTGCGTCATCGCGCGGTCCGTGAAGACCAGGGGGCGTTCCGTCTCCGTGACCAGGTGTTTGACCACCTGCACGTTTCCGTTGACGTCCCACACCGCGATGCCCGGCGTGAGGGTCGGGATGATTTCGACCGCCCACCTCGGGAGGCCCAACACCCGTCCCGTCGCCCGCGCTTCGTCCGCCTTCTGCGCGTAGATCGTCCGGGTGGACGCCATCTTCAGGATCGCCGCGGCCTCTTTCGCCGCCGCCCCGTCCACCACGTCGGACAGGTGGTGGACGACCGCGACGAAGGACAGGCCCAGGCGCCGCCCGAACTTCAGCAGGCGCTGGAACAGCTGCGCCACGAACGGGCTGTTGATGATGTGCCACGCCTCTTCGACCAGGAAGATGCGCTTCTTGCGGTCGGGGCGGATCCACGTGTGTTCGAGCCAGACGCCGACGATCGCCATCAGGATCGGCATGGCGATGGAGTTGCGGTCGATGTGGGACAGGTCGAAGACGATGAGCGGCGCGTCGAGGTCGATGCCGATCGTCGTGGGGCCGTCGAACATGCCCCTCAAGTCGCCGTCCACCAGGCGGTCCAGGACGAGGGCGACGTCAAGTCCCCATGCGCGTACGTCGTCTATGGCGACGTTCATCGCCTCGGCCGACTCCGGTTCGGGGTGGCGGAGTTGCTCGACGATGTCGGACAGCACCGGCTGGCGTTCCAGGATCGTCTCGTTGACGTACGCGTGCGCGACCTTGAGCGCGAAGCCGGAGCGCTCGTCCAGGCCGTGGCCCATCGCGACCTCGATGATCGTGCGCAGCAGGGCGAGTTGGCCTGTTGTCGTGATCGCCGGGTCGAGGGGGTTGAGGCGGATGCCGTCGTCGAGGGCGGCCATCGCGTCGAGGCGGATGGGGGTTATCCCCAGCTCGCGGGCGATGAGGTTCCACTCGCCGGCGCCGTCCTCGCCCTGCGCGTCCAGGACGACGACCTGGCGGTCCTTGAAGCGCAACTGCCGTAGGACGTACGTCTTTTCGAGGGCGGACTTGCCGTTGCCCGACTCGCCGAGGACGAGCCAGTGGGGGGCCGGGAGCTGCTGGCCGTAGAGCTGGAAGGGGTCGTAGATGTAGCCCTTGCCGGAGTACACCTCGCGGCCGATGATGACGCCGGAGTCGCCCAACCCCGGTGCGGCGGTGGGGAGATAGACCGCCTGGGCCTGGCCGGTGGAGGTGCGGACCGGGAGGCGGGTCGTCTCGACCTTGCCGAAGAGGAAGGTGGTGAAGGCGTCGGTGAGGAGGGAGAGCGGATCCCGCATCTGGTCCTACCTCCGGATGCCGGTGGCGAAGGGGAGTGTGTTGACGAACGCTCGGTGGTGCTCGCGGTCGCACCACTCCAGCTTGAGGTACGACTTTCCGGCCGAGGCCCTTATCGTCCGCTTGTCGCGGTTGAGGGCCTCGGGGGAGCGCGAGGAGACCGTGATGTAGCCGACGAGGTTGACGCCCGCCGCGCCGCTCGCGAGGTCCTCACCGCGTTGGTCGAGGCGGGAGTTGGCGGCGACGTCGCGGGGGTCGAGGGTGCGGTTCATCTTGGCCTGGCGGGAGGCCTCGGCGTCGTCGTTGGTCTTCTCCGTCAGCATGCGTTCGATGGCGACCTCGGTGGGTTCGAGGTCCATCGTCACGGCGACCGTGCGGATCACGTCCGGGGTGTGGACGAGCAGCGGCGCGAGGAAGTTGACGCCGACCGGGGTCATCGGCCACTCCTTGATCCACGCCGTGGAGTGGCACCAGGGGGCGCGGGTCGAGGACTCGCGGGTCTTCGCCTGGAGGAACGTCGGTTCCATGGCGTCGAGTTCGGCCGGCCAGGCGTTGCGCTTGGTCATCGCCTGGATGTGGTCGATGGGGTGGTCGGGGTCGTACATGGAGTGGATCAGCGACGACAGGCGGCCCTGGCCGAGGGGCTGGCGGACGCGGATGTCGGCCTCCTGGAGGCGCGAGCAGATGTCGGTGAGCTCGCGCGCCATGACGACCGCGAGTCCGGCGTCCCGGTCCACCTTGCGGCCCGCCTGGGGGCGTGCGGAGCGGGCCATCGCGTGGGCCTCGGCGGCGAGTTCACGGCTGTACTGCATGCAGGCGACGAGGTACGCGCGGTGCTGCTCGCTGCTCGTGGAGACCATCGACTGGAGCTGCTCGTACGACGATTGCAGCCACGGCAGCGCCTTGTCGTCGCCGCGCTGGCTGACGTCCTTGGCGTGCGCGTCGGGGTCGGCGGGGAGGGTGCGGGCGAGGATCTGGAGCCGGGTGACGAAGCCGTCGCCGTTGGCCACGTGCTTGAGCAGCGTGCCGAAACGGTCCACCAGGGCTTCCTGGTCCTCGCTGTCGCGCAGGCCGACGCCGGGGCCCTCGATCTCGATCGCGGCCGTCACCGTACGGCGGTCGGCGTGCAGGAGGACGGCGATCTCGTCGGGGCCGAAGGGCGCGGACAGCCAGGTGATGCGGCCGATGCCGGGGGGCGGGCCGATCTCGACCTCGCGGCCGTCGAGCGCGATGCCGGCCTCCATGGCGGAGCTGCGGTAGGCGGTGCCCTTGCGCAGGCTGCGCTTGTAACTCCGGTTGATCTCGAACCACTTGTAGAACGTGCGGTGCTTGTACGGCACGTAGACCGCCATCAGGGCGATCAGCGGGAAGCCGGTGAGCAGGACGATCCGCAGGGCGAGCACGGGGACGAGTAGACCGCTCATCATGCCGAAGAAGGCGCCCGTGATGATGAGGGCGATCTCTCCGGTCTCGCGGTTCTTGCCGACGATCGCGTTCGGCCGGGCCCGGCCGATCAGATACGTACGGCGGGGCGCGATCGGGTGCGACAGGTGGGACTCGGTCGTCAACGCCCTTCACCTCCCGTGCGGTTGTTGCTGGCGTGCGGGGTGTTGAGGGGGCTGCCGGTGCGCGGGGCGGGCGCGCCCGCCGAGCCGCCGCCGTTCGCGGGGCGCGAGCCGTGCGCGGCGATGCCGCCGGAGCCCGGGTTGGCGGGGCGGGGCGTGCTGCTGGACGAACTCCCGCCGCCGCCCCCGTCGTTGGCGCGGGTGCTGTGCGTCTTGATGCCCTGCGCGACGAGGGTCGCCGGGGACGAGATGACGGCCGCCGCCTTGCTCTCCGCGCCCTGCATGATGCGGTTGTTGCGGGACGCGGCGATCTCGTCGCCGAAGCCGGGGACGAAGCGGTAGATCATCGCGCTGGCGAAGATGGCCAGCAGGATGATCGCGAGCCCCGACACGATCGCCGAGAACGAGTCGGGACCGTCGTCCCCGGAGAGGGCTCCGGCGAGGCCGAGCACGATCACGATCACCGGTTTCACCATGATCACGGCGATCATGACACCGGCCCAGCGGCGGACGTGGCCCCAGAGGTTCTTGTCCACGAGACCGGCGTACACGACCGTGCCGAGCAGCGCGCCGACGTACAACAGGGCCGTACGGATGACCAGTTCGAGCCAGAGGATGCCCGCGGCGAGGACCGAGACCAGGGAGACCACGATCAGCATGATCGGGCCGCCGCCGATGTTCTCGCCCTTCGCGAGCGCGGTGGAGAAGGTGCCGAAGAACGTGTCGGTCTGGTCACCGGTCGCTTTCGCGAGGACCTCCGTGATGCCGTCGGTCGCGGAGACGACGGTGTAGAGGATCAGCGGCGTGAACGCGGACGCGAGGACCGTCAGCCACAGGAATCCGACGGCCTCGGAGATCGCGGTGCCGAGGGGGACGCCGCGCACCGCGCGTTTGGCGACGGCCAGCAGCCACAGGACGAGGGTCAGGACCGTCGACGCGGCGAAGACGACCGCGTACTGCTGGAGGAACTTCTCGTTGGTGAAGTCGACGTTCGCGGTCTCCTTCACGGCCTCGCTGAGCTTCTTGACGGTCCAGGAGGCGGCGTCGGCGCAGCCCTTGGCGAGGGAGGAGAGCGGGTCGAGGGTGTCGGAGACGCCGGGGTTGGTGGTGCTCGTCCGGCCGCTGGTGCCGCGCTCGCAGTACTCCTTGGCGTCGCCGACGATGAGCCGGCACTGGTCGTTGGAGGGCGACGGCGATGGCGTGGGGGAGGCGGCGGCACCGCCCGTGGGGTTCGGGTCGGGGGTGGGCGCGGCGAAGGCTCTGGCCGAGAGCAGGACGGCCGTGGTCTGTACGGCTGCGAAGACTCCGGCGAGGCGGAGCGCTGGCTTACCGGGCATACGTGAACCCTCCGTACTCCTCGATGGCCTTGCTGATCTCGTCGGAGCTGGCGGCCTTGTTGTCGCCGGGGACCGGGGCGGGCCCGGAGGTCTGGTTCTGGGAGGCGACCTTCCAGTCGCCGTCCGTCCACCGGAAGGTGAAGGTCCAGGTGGACCACGAGGAGCTGACGGGGTCCGTCGAGTTCGTGCCGGACATCCCGATGAGGCCCATGGACCAGACGGCGACGGTGGCGGTGGTGTCGGCGTAGGCGCTGACCGTCGTGCCGATAGGGACCGTGCGGGAGACGAAGGTGCTGCCCTGGGGGGCGTCGCCGTTCGCGTCGAGGCCGGCTCTGGCGAGGAAGTCGGTGGAGTACGCCTTGTCGAGTTCGGGTACGAGGCGGGCGGCCTCGGCCGAGGTGTAGACGGTGCCGACGACGTCGTCCCGGGTGGCCTTCTTGAACATCGCCGTGGAACCGAGCGCCACCGCGTAGTTGGCGGCGGCCGATTGAACGCCCTGGCGGGTCTGCGCGTATCCGGTGGGGATGCTGCCCGTTTTGGAATCCACCGGCTTCGTGCCCGTCGCCGCCGTCGACTGCGCCTGCGGCTTCGTGCCGGACGCGCCGTCGGCCGTTGTACCGGAACCGCCGCCGTCCCCGTTGCCCCGGTTCGCGAACGCGATCGCCGCGATCAGCAGGACGACGACCGCGACGACCGTGACGAGGCTGCGGGAGGAGGAGCGGGCGGGGCGGCGCGTGGAGTCCGTTTCGGGGAGGCGGGTGCGGGTACCCGCGTAGCCACCGGTGGACGTGTCGTGGCCGGGCTCGTCGGCGGGACTCATGCGGCGTGCGCCCCCTCTGCGTCGTATGCGGCGTGGGCGTCGTGGAACGACGCGGTGCCGTACGACGGTAGCCGTGCTGGTTCCCGCGCGGGCGCGGTGTGGTGACTCGACATCAGGGGGACGCAACCTCAGCCGGGAGGGGGAGAGAGGGGGAGGAGCTAGACGGCCATGCCGTACACGATCGTGAACAGCGTGCCGAGGGAGCCGATGATGAAGACTCCGGTGAGGCCCGCGATGATCAGCCCCTTGCCCTGTTCCGCGCTGAAGGTGTCCCGCAGGGCGGTGGCGCCGATCCGTTGCTTCGCGGCGCCCCAGACGGCGATGCCGAGGCAGATGAGGATCGCGAAGGCCATCACGACCTGGATCATCGTCTTGGCCTCGGTACCCAGGCTGCCGAAGGGGCCCCAGTCCGGAGCGATCCCGCCGATGATGGTGTTGATGTCGCCCTTGTCGGCTGCGAAGAGCATGTAAGTCACCGCCCCTGGTGGGTAGTTCCGTTCGTGGCCCGCTGCCGTGCGCAGGGGTCGGGAGTCATTGTCACCGACAATGCCGCCTGGGTATGTCGACTTGGCGGCATTGACGGGTGGGATTCGTATGAATGGTTCGTATCGTCACTCTGTGTATCACGGCAGGTCACGCCGGGCAATGAGGTGAGCGCGGAACCTTGGGGTGTGGTTCTGCGGAACCTGTCGGCGCTTCCGTCGTTGAGACACTTTCCCGATGCTCTCACGCTCGTAACACGAACGGGCCACGGCTCGATCGCCGTGGCCCGTTGTTGACGGTGAGTCAGTAGGTCAGCCGGTGAAGGCGTCCAGCCCTTCCGGGGTTCCCCAGCCCGTCGGACCGTCGTAGCCGGACTTCGCCGTGCACAGGTAGCTCGCGCTGGACGAGCAGGTGCCGTTCGAGCCGCTGGTGACGTCGTTCAGCGCGGAGGTGCCGGCCGCGCTGTAGATGTACGACGCCGGGTAGTCGCTGCTGCCGGGGGTGCCGGCGAGGGCGTACACGGACGCGATGATCGGGGACGAGGCGGAGGTGCCGCCGAAGGTGTACCAGCCGGCGGTGACGCCGTACGAGTCGTACACCGCGACGCCCGTCGCCGGGTCCGCGACGGCCGAGGTGTCGGCGATCGCGCGCTTCGTGCAGCCGGTGTCGGTCTGCCAGGACGGCTTCGCGTCGTACGCGGAGCAGCCGGAGCCGGTGCCTTCGGTGGACGAGGTGTTCCACACGGACTCGGTCCAACCGCGGCTGTTCGACGCGGTCTTGAGCGCGGTGCCGCCGACGGCCGTCACGTACTTCGACGCGGCCGGGTACTCGGCGCCGTAGCCCTCGTCACCGGCGGAGACGGTGATCGCGACGCCGGGGTGGTTGAAGTACGAGGAGTCGTACGAGGTGTCGCTCGACGACTCGGAGCCGCCGTAGCTGTTGGAGACGAACTTGGCGCCCAGCTTGACGGCCTCGTTCACGGCGGTGCCGAGGTTGGCCATGCTGGAGGAACTCGCCTCCACCAGGAGGATGTTGGCGTTCGGGGCGATCGCCGAGACCATGTCCAGGTCCAGGGAGATCTCCTGGCCCCAGCCGCTGTCCGCCGTCGGGAGCGAGGTGGTCGAGCCGGTCTGGGAGACCTTCTTGAAGCAGCCGTTGGCCGTCGTGCAGGCGCTCAGACCGTAGTTCGCGCGGTACTTGGCGAGGTCCGCCTCCGCGTTCGGGTCGTCGTACGCGTCGACGATCGCGATCGTCTCGCCGGAGCCGTTGCTCGCGGCGGCGTCGGTCAGGCCGTACGCGTCCTGGAGGTCGCTCGGGCCGAAGCCGGTCGGGGTGGCGCTGGCCGCCTTCGGGGTGAGCGCCGCGCCCTTGTGCGACTTCGCCGCCTTCTCCTTCGAGAACGCGGTGACTCCGCCCGTCACGCGGAAGGAGTTGCAGGTCAGGTCGCCCGCGTGCTTCGGGGTCGAGCAGGGGGTCGCCGTCCAGGTGACGGGGGAACTCGCCGCCGGGGTCGCCGCGTTCGCCTGTGCCGCTGTGCCGAGGCCCGCGAGGAGGAGAGCGGCGGTGCCGAAGGCCGCGCCGCCGGTGCGGCGCCATCTGCCGGATATGGCAGGGGTGTTGTCGGTCGTACGCAAGGTACAGCCTCCTGGAAGTGGGGTGTTCAGGGGCGGTGCGGGTGAAGTGTGGGGAGTGTGGGCGGCGGCCCGGCGACGACTGTGGCTTGTTGGGTACGCGACAAACAAGACAGGTGGCGGAATCCTGACTTCCGCGTTACTGAACGAGGTTCAGGGATTGCCCGGGGTTGGCCTCGGAATGGCCCGTGGATGAGGGGGGCTTGACCTGGGAAACGTGCGCGTTACGAAAGGGGCAAGGGTGTGGGTGGGGACGGTGACGTGCAGGAAGCGTCCTTGAGGGACTTTCACGCGGGGCGGCCGGGGGGTGCCGGGGAGGCTTGCGAGCGGTCCCCTACCTCGGGCGCAGACCCTCCACCAGCAGGTGCACGTGTGTGTCCAGTCGCGCCAGGATCTCCTCCGCCGGGTACGCGCCCGCCGCCACCAGGGCCGCCAGGCCGTGCAGGGACGTGGCGGTGAGGAGGGTGATGCTGTCCAGGTCCGCGTCGATGATCTCGCCGGAGGTCTTCGCGTCCGTGATGAGGGTGAGGAACGCCGCCAGGGAGCGTTCCACCGCGCCGGTGAACTGGGCCGCGGAGTCCGGGTCGTGCTTGCGGGTGTACATGAGCTCCAGGAGCTCGGAGTGGTCGGTGGCGAAGGTCAGGTACGCGCGGGCCAGGGCGGTGAGGCGGGGTTCCAGGGTGAGCGCCGGGTCGTTCGCCTCGTCCATCGCCGTGTTGAGGCGGTCGTAGCCGTCCAGGGCCAGCGCGTCGAGGAGGGCCTGCTTGTCCTTGAAGTGGCGGCCGGGGGCCGCGTGGCTCACGCCGGCCGTGCGGGCCAGTTCGCGGAGGGAGAGGGCCGCGACGCCCTTCTCACGCAGGGTGCGTTCCGCGCTCGCGAGGAGCGTGGAGCGGAGGTCTCCGTGGTGGTAGGGGCGGTTCCCGGACGGCGCGGACATGGGCGTCATCGTAGCGCGGAACCCGTTTCATGTTGACGTTGCCATCATTGTTGGCGGCGTCTACATTGGGTCCATGGCTGACACCGAACAGAGCAAGTGGAACGTGGACCGGATGCCGGACCTCTCCGGCCGTACCGTCGTCGTCACCGGCGCCAACAGCGGCATCGGACTCACCGCGTCGCGAGCCCTCGCGGGCGCCGGGGCGCATGTCGTCCTCGCCGTACGGGACGTCGAGCGGGGGCAGGCCGCCGCCTCCGGGCTGAACGGCAGCACCGAGGTGCGCCGGCTCGACCTCGCCGACCTCGGGTCGGTACGGGACTTCGCGCGGGACTGGGAGGCGCGCCCGCTGCACGTCCTCATCAACAACGCGGGCGTCATGGCGATCCCCGAGGCGCGTACGGCGGACGGCTTCGAGATGCAGTTCGGTACGAACCACCTGGGCCACTTCGCGCTGACCAACCTCCTCCTGCCGTACGTCGAGGACCGCGTCGTCAGCCTTGCCTCCGGCGCGCACCGGGCGGGGCGGATCGCCTTCGACGACGTCAACCTCACGTCCGGCTACACGCCCGTCCGCGCCTACGCCCAGTCGAAGCTGGCGAACCTCCTCTTCACGCTGGAGCTCCAGCGCCGGCTGACGGCCGCGAACTCCTCCGTCCGGGCCCTGGCCGCGCTTCCCGGCTGGTCCGCCACGAACCTTCAGAGCCACCACGGCAACGCCCTCGTCCGCGGCGCCATGGCCGTCGGCAACCGTTTCTTCGCCCAGTCCAACCGGGCGGGTGCGCTGCCGACCCTGTACGCCGCGACCCAGGATCTTCCCGGGGCGAGCTATGTCGGGCCCGATGGGTTCGGGGAGATGCGGGGGGCGCCGACGTTGGTGGGGCGGACGGGGGCGGCGAGCGATGCGGAAGCTGCACGCCGGCTGTGGACGTTGTCGGAGGAGATGACCGGGGTGGAGTTTCCGGTGGGGGTGGGGGTGGGGGTGAGGTGACGGCGTCTGCCGCATCGCCGGTCGTGGCGGAAAGGGCCTGTGCGCGGGGGGTTCGCTGTTGACGGTCCGGCTTCCTGGGTAGAAGTCCCTTGCGCACAGCGGGCCGTCGGGTGCGTTTCCCTGCCCTGAATGTGGCCCGATCCTGGCCTGGGGGCCGATCGCGAGTACCGGGATGTGGCAGGCGGTTGGGAGGAGACGGCGGTGGTCGAGGAGAGTGGGCCGGTTGTCTGGTGGAAGAGCAGTTACAGCAACCAGGAGGGAGGGGGTTGTTGCGAGGTCGCTCGCCTCCCGGTCTGTGTCCGGGTACGTGACTCCAAGGCTCCCGAGCGGGCGATGCTCGGTTTCTCCTTCCCCGCCTGGCGGGCCGCAGTAGCGTACTGGGGAGAGAGAACGGCCGCTGGGGGCGCCCATGAGCAGATGTGATGCAGACGATCCGGATGGCGAAGCGCCGCGCGGGCGGCGGGAGTTCACCCGCTACTGCCTGGTCACCGGGCTGGCGTCCGCGGCGGCGGGGGCGGCTGCGTCGCTGCTGGGCGGGGATCTCGTCGTCCGGCTGGTGCTGTGGGTGTCGGTCCTCGCGCTGATGTCCGGTGCTGCAGGCTGGTGGTGGGCGTCGGCCCCGGCTATCGCTCATCGGTGGACGGTGGGTCTTTTGGTGCGTCCGGCAGCGAAGGGCGTATCGACTCGAACGCCTTCGCGAAGGTCCTGATCAGCAGGACGGCCGCGCTGAAACTGCCTGCCACGCAGGCTTCCGGCGGGATTCCCATCCGGACGCCCGCGTAGGCCACGAGAGTCAGAGTGGCCGAGGAGAACAGCGCCAGCGCGGTCAGGTTGCGTAACACCCGTATGAGGTCGTCGGTGTGTGCTCTTCTCCGCCGTATCGCGTTGTCGGTGTCCTCGGTGCGCAGCTGCTGCAACCGCGTGCACGCTTTGTCGCTGGTGAGGCCCTGCGCGGTGAGTGAGCTGGGCACCGACGGGGCGCGGGCGGACGCCCGGTTCGTCGGCCGGGTGGTGTTGCCAGGAGAGCGACCGGCGCCCGGGCGCCGACTCCTCCGCCTCTCGTTCACCATGGCATGCACGCCCCCGTCGGTGCCTGGTCGGAATCAGGACAGATTCAATTGCCCGAGAACCTCGTCGATGAGTGCGATCGATGCCTCCTGGCTCAACGCCTTGTCGGTGAGGTCCTCGAAGCACTCCTGGTAGAGAGCCACCTTCGCGCGGTCGTCCCGGTTGGTGAGGACACCACTCGTCCCGGCGAGGTAGAGCACGTCCTCGTCGTCGTGGTAGCCGAAGAGGATGAAGCTGTCTTCCAGACTGGCGTGAGCTCCGGCGGAGAACGGCAGGATCTGGAGCGTGATCTTCCCGGTCTCGGCCAGCCGCTTGACGTGTGTCAGCTGGTTGCGCATGGTGCTCGCGCCACCGATGAGGCGTCGTACGGCTGCCTCGTCGACGATCATCGCCAGGGCCGGGCCGCCGTCGGCGAAGACGCGTTCCTGCCGGGCGGTCCTGAGGTCGGTGAGGCGTTGAGCCTGAGTGACGCTGGGCAAGGCCGCGAAGATCGCTTCGATGTAGTCCACGGTCTGGAGCAGGCCGATGAAGAACGTCGGGTGGTAGGCGCGAATGGTGTGGGCCGCGCTCTCGTAGCCCAGGTACTGGGCGAACGTCGGAGTGATGATGTCGCTGTAGTCGGACCACCACGACTGGCCCTTGCTGCCGCGCGCTGCCTGTTCCAGGTCCCCGACGACCGCTTCGTCGTCGACCTCGTACAGCCGCAACATCGCCTGGAGGTCGGTGACGGACAGGCTCACCGTCCCCGCCTCGATCCTGATCACCTTGGAGAGCGACCAGTCGAGACGGTCCGCGGCCTCCCGCTGCGTGAGCCCCGTCTTGTCCCGTGCGGCCTTCAACGCGAGGCGAAGCTTGCGTCGGTTCAGGCTGGGATCGGAGGCGCTGGGCATGGAAATCTCCTTCCTGGCCGCGCTCCACGCACTGCACGGGACCAGAACGCGACCAAGGCGTCTAGGTCAACGTTGCTTGCGTGTCAAGAGCCCCAGTGGGCGAGCCTATGACAACGTCACACCGCTTGGTAGCCGAACGGTGTAGGCCAGTCAGGCATTTTCCTTACGGCTACTGCCGAACTGCCATGTCACCGAGTGGTGCGGTCAAGGAGCGCTTACCCAAACGCCATATGTCTAATCGACCGATCGAGTGACGATGTTCGATTGTGTCCGGCGTCACACCAGGCCCGGGTTTGGAGTGACGCATGGGGAGCACCCTGTCGTCGGTAGCTCTTCGACAGCCCGGATTGATGTTTTTCTCACCTTGATGGTTCAGAGTGACCCCGATGAACCGCACCCGCCCCCAGGGGAACCGAAGGTTCGCGCTGCTCGGCGCGACGGTGTTGATGGCAGGGAGTTGTGTCCTGGCGTCGGCGGCTGTCGCCGATGACGGGGGTGGGCCGTTGGGTGTGACGGTGGTGGCTCAGGGGGAGGCGGCTGCGGCTGCGGCGCGGGTGGGGGCGTTGTTCTACGCGGACGATGTGGGGAAGCCGGCGGGGGAGCATTTCTGTACGGCGTCGGTGGTGGAGAGCCAGGGGCGGGATCTGATCGTTACCGCCGCTCATTGTTTTGGTGGGGACGATGGGTCCGGGTTCGTTTTTGTGCCGGGGTACAAGGACGGGAAGGCGCCCTACGGGATCTGGAAGGTGCGGAAGAGTTTCCTGCCCGCCGGATGGGCCAAGGAGCAGGACGAGGACAGTGACATCGCCTTCGCCGCCCTCGCGCCCAACGCCGAGCACCGCGACATCGAGGATGTCGTCGGAGGCAACCTCTTCGCCCCCGGCACCGCCACCGGCGCTTCTCCCGTGACCGTCACCGGGTACCCGGACACCTCCGAGCGGGCGATCACCTGCACCAACCGGCCGGCCGTGCACAGCAGTACGCAGCAGCGCATCGAGTGCCCCCGGTTCAGCGCGGGGACCAGCGGCAGCCCCTGGGTGAACGGGCACCACGAGGTCGTCGGCGTGCTCGGCGGGCACGAGCAGGGCGGGGACACGGACGACGTGTCGTACAGCGTCGTGCTGGGGGCGGAGGCCGAGGCTCTGTACAAGGAGGCAGGGGGGTGACGGGCGTACGATCGTCTGTCGTATCGCGCGCCCTGAACGCTGGATAGAGAAGGTCTTGTCCCCCACGCCTCGCCTTCGTACGCCCGCCCCCCGCACCCCTCTTCCCCGCCGCGTCCCCGGCAGATCCTGGTCCCAGCAGGATGCCGTGAAGCCGGCCGCGGGACCTGTCCCCGACGTCCGCTGTCGCCGCTGCGGCGTCCCCCACGAGGCCGACGAGCCCTGCGGGACAGGGGATTAGAACGCCCTCGCGATGGACAGCCTCCGACCGGGGCGAACCTACCCGTGCGCGGCGAGTTCCCGCCGTAGACTGACGCGCGGTGACTCCCGGGCGGCGAGGGGCGGTTGACGGTGCGTAAGGCGTGGATCTGGGTGACCGCGGTCGCCGGGGCCGGGCTCGCGTTCGTCATGGTGCTCATCGTCGGGGTGTACCTGGTCGCCGGGAACATGGCGAACGGGGTGGGGGGCGGGACCAAGGCGCTCGCCAAGGGGGCCGTGCCCGCCGCTTATACCGCGCTCGTGCAGAAATGGGGCAACCTGTGCCCCGAGATCAATCCCGCGCTCCTCGCCGCGCAGCTCTATCAGGAGAGCGGATTCAATCCCCGCGCACAGAGCGCCGCCGCCGCGCAGGGAATAGCGCAATTCATTCCCGGTACCTGGGCGACGCACGGCCTCGACGCGAACGGGGACGGCAGGAAGGACGTCTGGGATCCCGCCGACGCCATTCCGTCCGCCGCCTCGTACGACTGCGAGATCGCGAAATACGTCAAGGACGTGCCCGGGAACGCCACGCACAACATGCTCGCCGCCTACAACGCGGGCGCGTACGCGGTCATCAAGTACGGGGGCGTACCGCCGTACAGCGAGACCCAGAATTACGTGAAGACCATCACCACCCTCGAAGAGAGTTTCGCGGCGCCGGTCGGGCGGGTGTCGCCGTCCGAGCAGGCCGCCGGGGCGATCTATTACTCGCAGAAGAAACTCGGCACGCCTTATCTGTGGGGCGGCGACGGGACCGCCGCGGACGGCGGGCGGTTCGACTGCTCGGGGCTGACGAAGGCGGCGTACGAGAGTGTCGGCATCGAGCTGCCGCGCGTCGCCAACGACCAGTACAACGCCGGGCCGCACCCCACGCGGGCCGAACTGCTCCCCGGTGACCTGGTGTTCTTCTCCGACGACCTCACGAACTCGCGGGCCATCCGGCACGTCGGGATCTACGTCGGGGGCGGGTACATGATCGACGCGCCCCGTACGGGGGCCGTCATCCGGTTCGACCCGATCGACACACCCGACTATTTCGGGGCGACCCGGGTCACCGCGGATGGCGCGAAAGCGCTGCCGACCAATGTCTGAAAACGGGTGACGGTTCCTTAAACCGGCCCTGGGCTGAGATGGCGCATCTCCCTTCGATAACGTCTCAGTGATCATTCAGTGGAGACAGGAACGTTGTAAGCGGGGCCGTGCGTTCCTGTTGAGACGACCACGACGAAGGGGCCGCAGCACCATGGCTGGACTCGCCGATTCCGGATCCAACCCCGATGTCGAGCTGCTGTACGACATCAATGGCCTCGCCAAGGACGCGCCGCACTGGTTCGACCGAATCGTCGGGTTCGTCGGTGAATACGGGCTGTTGTTCGCGATGGTTCTGCTCATCGTGTGGTGCTGGTTGGCTGTGCGGCGGCGGGCCGCGTCCGGGGAAGAGGCGGCGGCTTCTGTCGCCGCGCTCGTGTGGGCGCCGCTTGCGGCCGGCGTTGCCGTTCTGATCAACGTGCCCATTCGGGGGTTCGTCGAGCGGCCTCGGCCGTTCAATGACCATCAGGGGCTTGAGGTTCTTGTTTCCGGGAAGACGGACTTCTCGTTCGTGAGTGACCACGCGACCATCACGATGGCGATGGGGGTTGCGCTGTTCGTCGCGAATCGGCGGTTCGGGGTGTGGGGGCTGCTGCTGGGGGTTCTGGAAGGGTTCTGCCGGGTTTATATGGGGGTTCACTATCCGACCGACGTCATCGGGGGGTTCGCGTTGGGGACGGCCGTTGCGCTGTTGCTGTCCCCGTTGGCCTCGATTCTCCTGACGCCGGTTCTCAAGGCGATCGAGCGGTCGCCGAGGGTGGGGTGGCTGGTGCGGAGTCGGGCGGCTCGGGTTGCGTTTGTGCCGGGGGCTCGGACGGGGGTTGAGGCGGGGGAGAGGGACCTGGCTGCTTGATGGGGTGGGGGGTTCTGGGGGCTGGCGGGTGCGGCTTCGTTGTGGCTGGTCGCGCCCACGCGGCGGAGCCGCAAATCGACACAGCCCCGCGCCCCTGAAAAAACGGGCGCTGCGCGCCCTGTTTTTTCAAAAGCGGCTAGATTCCCTGCGGGTATGTGAAAAACCTTGCCGGGTCGTACTGCTGCTTCACCTTCGCCAGCTTCGGCGCCGCATCCCCGTAATACGCCTTCCGCCAGTTCGTCAGCGTCGGGTCCGTGTAGTTCTGGTACGCCGCCCCCGATGCGTACGGCTGCATTGCCTTGTGGGCGGAGTTGAGCCAGGACTGTGCCGCCGTGCCCTGCGTGCCCGGTTTCCATGACGCGATGTACTGGGCCAGGAAGCGGGAGCGGCGGTGGACGAAAGCCGTTGCTGTGGGGGAGACGCGGTTCACCGCGCCGCCCAGCGCTGTGAGGGCGATGCTTCCCGCGCCCTCACGGACCGTCTTCAGCTGCTTCAGGAGCGTTTGGATTCCCGCCTCCGACAACGACTTGTCGTAGAAGTCCGAGCGGGCCGAGTACGTCTCGCGGCCCAGCTTGCCGCCCGGCGTGCGGCCCGGGAGCGTGCCGGGGAGGTGGCAGCTCGCGGGCTGGGTGTACGCGGAGCAGCCGGCGTACCCCTCCATCGCCTGCGCGTATGCGCGGCGGCGTAGCGAGACCGACTTCGGGGCGCCCGCCTTCGCGGTGAGGCGGTCGATCGCGTTCTGGAGTTCGTTGTACGTGCCCAGGGAGAAGGCGGCGACGGAGATGGTGGGGGTGCCGCCGGGGGAGTTGGCGAGGTTGAGGGCCGACCAGATCTCGTCCGGCTGGGTCGGGCCCCATTCCTGCCAGGCTCGGATGACCGCCGCCGCCTTCGACCAGGACCAGGTGAGGTAGCCCGAGACCGCCTGGGGCGCCGCGTGGGTCTTGAACTGGAGTTCCGTCACCACGCCGAAGTTGCCGTTGCCCGCGCCGCGCAGGGCCCAGAACAGGTCGGGGTTCTGCTGCGCGTTCGCGGTGAGCTGCTTGCCGTCGGCCGTGATGATCGTCGCCTGCGTGAGGCTGTCGCAGGTCAGGCCGTACGCACGGGAGACCACGCCGTGCCCGCCGCCGAGCGCGAGGCCCGAGACGCCGACCGTGGGGCAGGAGCCGGCGGGGATCGTCACGCCCTTCGCCGTCACCGCGCGGTAGACGTCGATCAGCTTCGAGCCGGCGCCGACGACGGCCGTACCGCCGCCCACGCGGACGCGGTTCAGCTTGGAGACGTCGACGATCAGGCGGCCGTCGCCGGACGACCAGCCCGCGTACGAGTGGCCGCCGTTGCGGATGGCGACCTTCAGCTTCTGCGCGCGGGCGAACGCCAGCGTCGTACGGATGTCCTCCGCGTGCGCGACGTACGCGACCGCTGTGGGCTTCAGGGTGTCGAAGCGCGTGTTGTAGAGCTGGCGGGCCGCTGCCCACTGGGCCTCGCCGGGGCGGACGAGGAGGCCGTCGAGGTCGCTCGCGAGGGCCTTCCAGTCGGTGGGGGCGCTGGCGAGCGGGGAGTACGCGAACCAGCCGGACGTGCTCGGGGTGGGACTGCCGGTCGTCGTCGACCGGCAGCCGGTCGCCGCTGCCGCAGTGAGTGCTGCCGCGCCGCCGATGAACATGCGCCGTTCCATGGTGTCGTCCTCCGTCGCGGCCTGGTGTCTGTCGAACGAGACGAGTTCCCGGAACGCGGGGTTCCCCGACCGGGGTTCATCCCTTCGCGTGCGTCTCCGCGTCCGTCCGCGCCAGGCTTCTCGCTCGGCGGGCCGGTCCGCGCCAGCCGCAGGTGCAGCGGGCGAAGCAGAAGCGGCCCTGGTCGACGGTGGTGGCGAGATGGTCGCCGGAGGGAGTGCGGGTGCCGTCCGGTTGCGTCACGTACTCCACGGTACCGACCGTCGGTAAAGGGTTCTCCAGGCGTGGGTGGGCGTGACGGTGGTACTTGCGGGTCGTTGAACAGGGCCACATGGGGGCCCGCGAGCTGGGGGTAGGGAGATGAAGGACCGTCGGGGCGGTGTGGTGGCCGTCGCGGGACTGGTGGCCGGGGTCGTGGCCGGGGCCGCGGGGTGTGTGAGCAGCGGCGCGGCGGCGGAGGACGCGCCCGTCGGGGATCCGGTCGGGACTCTGCACCGGGCCGCCGACACGCTGCTCGCGGCGGGTAGTTCCCGTGCGCAGACGTCCATGGAGATGGCGACCGGCGGGACGCGCGTCACGATCCGGGGGGAGGGGGTGTACGACTACCGGCGGCAGCTCGGTCAGCTGAAGGTCGTCCTTCCGCAGGACCCGTCCGGGGTCAGCGAGCACCGGCCGATCACCGAACTCCTCGCGCCGGGGGCCCTGTTCATGAAGAACCGGGGGGCCGGGGTGCCTGCGGACAAGTGGGTCCGCGTCGATACCGCGACCCTTTCCGACGGCAATCTCGTCACCGGCGGTGCCACCGATCCGTTCGCTGCCGCCGAGTTGCTGCGGGGGGTGCGTACGGCGTCGTACGTCGGGCGGAGCGATGTCGCCGGGGTCGGGGTCCGGCACTACCGGGGCACCGCCGACCTCGCGCTCGCCGCGCGCGGCGCGACCCCCGGCAACCGGGCCTCCCTCGCCGCCGCGGCCGAGGGGTTCGCCACGGCCGAGGTCCCCTTCGACGTGTACCTCGACGACCAGGGGCGCATCCGCAAGGTCCGGCACCGGTTCAGCTTCGTCAACAGCGGGCGGGCGGGGGTGGTGGCTGTGGCGTCTACGGTCCTGCTGTACGACTTCGGGGCGCCGGCCGTCGTACGGCTTCCGGAGTCTCGGGACATCTATGCCGGGACGATCGCGGAGTGAGGGGTCACTGGACGAGGTCGGTGTGGTGGGTGGGGTGCTCGGGGCAGACGTAGAGCTGTAGGTGGTTGGCGTCGATCACTGTGACGTCCGGCGGGTTCGAGTCGGCGTCGCCGAGGGACTGGTCCTCGTACGGGATCCAGGTTCTGTTGTCCGGGTGCCATTCGTCCGAGGCGATCGTCAGCAGCGGGGTCATTCGGGTGCCGCAGTGGATGCAGAAGCGGGAGATGGGGTCGGTGAGGCCCCATTGCGGCCAGCCGCCGATCTTCCAGCCGGGGGCGGTGGAGAGTTCGTTCCGGTAGAACCCGTCCGGGCCGGACTCGTAGGACTCGTCCACGTCCACGACGGCCATGACCTGCTGCCGCAGCTCCTCGGTCAGGTCCAGGAAGTGCGGGTACTCGGTGACCTGCTCCGGCGCGAGTACGCACGGCTGCGGGACGTACCAGGTGGTCGGCTCGGACGGTTGGGGTGGGGCGGTGAGGATCTGGGTGACGTCGGCCGCCGTTCGCCAGAACAGGTACGTCGGGGGTTTGTGGTCCGGGGGGTGTTCCTCGGAGGGGCACCACAGGATTTGGAGCAGGTCGGTCTTTCCGGGCGGCCTCAGCTGGGGTACGTCCCGGACGTACAGCTGGGCCACGGGGATCATCGGGGATACCGGGCCCTCGTGCCATTTGTCGCAGTGCGGCCAGTGGTGGGTCGTCGGCCACAGGAGGGGGCCGCCGATGGAGCTGTCGTGCACGGACGGGGAGCCGGGGCGGGGGTGCAGGCGGGTGGCCGTACGGGCGAGGGGGGTCAGGGCGGGGACGAGGGTGGTGATGTCGAGGGGTCTTGGTGGGGTGGTGCGGGTGGTGGGCATGGGGGTGATGTTGTCAGGGGGGTCTGACAGTTGGGGTCAGCTATGGGCGTTCGGGAGGGGGCTCGATCAGTGCCTCGGTGGCGAGTCTTGGGGGACGTGTTGTTCGGGGCTGGGTGCGGATGACGGCGGTGGGCGGTACGGCATCGGCGTCGACGGCAGTCAGGCCGACTACCTCGCGGCCGACCTCGCCCACCTCACCGCGTACCTCGCCGTCACCACCGGCCAACGCCGAGCTGAGCCGGGCGGCGGGGTACGAGGTCGTCGACCTCACGCGCGAGTCACTCCGGGACGGTGTCGCACGGTTCACCGGCGGACGCGGCGTCGACGTCGTCCTGGGCAGGGTGGTCACTGGGCGCGCTCGCCCGGGGCGAAACCCTCGTCAGCATCGCTGGACCTGGTCGTCCGCAAGGCCATCACGCCCCCCGTCGACCGGGTCTTCCCTCTGGAGCGGGCAGCACCCCCTCATCGCGGGCGGCCCGTTAGGGCGGGTGTTTCCCGGGCTGTAGGGCGCGCCGGGCGGGGTGACTGGGGGCTTCCTGCGTGGCGAGGTGCGGACATGCCGTCGACGGGCCCTGTCCGATACGGTCGCGTACTCCTCGTCGGGAAGCCCTCGGCACCGACCCACCGACGCCCGTTCGGAGCCCCCCCACCTCACCCGGAAATCGCCCGCTCCGACTCACTCCGCAGCACACAGAACTCGTTCCCCTCAGGATCCGCCAGCACCGCCCACCCCGTACCGTCGGCTTCCCGCCGGTCGGCGACGAAGGTCGCGCCCAGCGCCACCAGCCGCTCCACCTCCGCATCCCGCGATGTCTCGGGCCGCAGGCACAGGTGGAGCCGGTTCTTCCCCACCTTCGGCTCAGGCACCTCGTTGAAGTAGAGAACCAGCCCCGTCGGCAGCACCACCAGCGTCTCCGGGTTCCCCGGCTCGTCCTCCGGCCCCAGCGACCCCCCGGTCACCTCGCTCCAGAACCGCGCCAACGCATACGCGTCCCCACAGTCGACCGCCACGTTCTGCACCACAGAAACCATGGCCCCAGCTTCCCTACAGCGCCACCAGCTTCACAACCCCATATACCGCCGCCGCCACAACCCCCGCCGCAGGCATCGTGATGAACCACCCCAGGATGATGTTCTTCGCGACCCCCCACCGCACGGCATTGATGCGCTTCGTCGCCCCGACGCCCATGATCGCGGAGGTGATGACATGGGTCGTGGAGATCGGCGCCTTGAAGAGGAACGCCGTCGTGAACATGATCGACGCGCCAGTGGTCTCGGCGGCGAAACCCTGCGGCGGATCAAGCTCGATGATCTTGCGGCCGAGCGTCCGCATGATGCGCCAGCCCCCCGCGTACGTACCCAGCGACAGCATGACCGCGCACACGATCTTGACCCAGACGGGGATCGGGTCCCCGGCGTCCTCGACGTCCGCGATGACGAGGGCCATCACGACGATGCCCATCGTCTTCTGCGCGTCCTGGAGGCCGTGGCCGAGGGCCATGCCCGCGGCGGAGACGGTCTGGGCGATACGGAACCCGCGCTTGGCCTTGTGCGGATTGGCGCGCCGGAAGATCCACATGATCGCGGTCATGACGAGGTACCCGACGACGAGCCCGACGACCGGCGAGATGAACATCGGCAGGACGATCTTGTCCAGGACCCCGTGCCAGTAGACGGTCGTCCCCCCGGCGAGCGCGGCGCCGACCATCCCGCCGAACAGGGCGTGCGAGGACGAGGAGGGGAGGCCGAAGTACCAGGTGACGAGGTTCCAGGTGATCGCGCCGACGAGGGCCGCGAAGAGGATGCCCATCCCCTTGGACCCCTCGGGCGTCTGGATGATCCCCTCGCTGACGGTCTTGGCGACCCCGGAGCCGAGGAAGGCCCCCGCGAGGTTCATCACGGCGGCCATGGCGAGCGCGGCACGCGGGGTCAGCGCCCGGGTGGACACGGACGTGGCGATCGCGTTGGCGGAGTCGTGGAAGCCGTTGGTGTACGTGAAGAAGAGCGCGACCAGGACGGTCACGACCAGGGCGAACGTGTCCACGCGGTTCAGGACTCCTTGACGGCGATGGTCTCCACCGTGTTCGCCACGTGCTCGAACGCGTCGGCGGCCTCTTCGAGGACGTCGACGATCTGCTTCAGCTTCAGCACCTCGATGGCGTCGTACTTGCCGTTGAAGAGGTGGGCCAGCAGTTTGCGGTGGATCTGGTCCGCCTGGTTCTCCAGCCGGTTGACCTCGATCCAGTACTCCGTGAGGTTCTGCATCGTCCGCAGGTTCGGCATCGCCTCGGCCGTGAGGTCGGCGGCTCTCGCCAGCACCTCGATCTGCTGCTCGACGCCCTTGGGGAGTTCCTCGACGTTGTAGAGGACGACGAGGTCGACGGCCTCCTCCATGAAGTCCATGATGTCGTCGAGGCAGGACGCGAGGTTGTAGATGTCCTCGCGGTCGAAGGGCGTGATGAAGGAGGAGTTCAGCTGGTGGAAGATCGCGTGCGTCGCATCGTCACCGGCGTGTTCCGCGGCCCGCATCCGCTCGGCGATCTCGGCCCGGCCGGCGGTGTCCGCCCCGAGCAGTTCCATCAGGAGTTTCGAGCCCGTGACAATGTTGTCCGCGGACGCGGCGAACATGTCGTAGAAGCTCGTCTCCCTGGGGGTCAGACGAAAGCGCACGTGGGGTCCTCGGTATGCATCGGTTTCGGTCAGGCTGATGCTAAGCGCATCATCCGGTCAGGGCTAAGGGGCCGTCCCCAGTGTCGCCCATCAGGCACAGTGACCAGCACGGGGTGGGACCAAGGGCCCTATACCCAGCAAACTTGGCTACGATATACCCAGTAGGGGTATACAAGACGAACCGGAGGACGCGATGACGACCACCGAGGCCGAGCAGACACCGGCACCCTCCGAGCACACGACGCACGGCTACCACAAACAGAAGGACGAACACCTCAAGCGCCTGCGCCGGATCGAGGGCCAGATCCGGGGCCTGCAACGCATGGTCGACGAGGACACCTACTGCATCGACATACTCACGCAGGTCTCCGCGTCCACGAAGGCGCTGCAGTCCTTTGCGCTGCAACTCCTCGAGGAACACCTCCGCCACTGCGTCGCGGACGCGGCGCTGAAGGGGGGCGACGAGGTCAATGCGAAGGTGGAGGAGGCGACGAAGGCGATCGGGAGGATGCTGCGTACGTAGGTGTCCTCACCGGGGCGGCGCGTCCCCCGGCGGCTCGTCCCGCACCCGCACCACCCTCAGCACCGCGTCGATCGAGTCCAGGCTGAGCCGCTCCCCGTCCGCCGAGGACGCCGCGATCATCAGCTCCCCGCACAGCTCGATCTCGGCGAGTGCCACGTGATCCTGCACCGCCGTACCGCCCCCCGGAGCCACGCACCTCACCTCGTCCCTGCTGAAGCCGAACCCGGCTTCCTAGAGTAGGCAGCGGCCCACGCGCGGCGCATGGCACGGAAGGGCTAGTTCTTGCCCACCCGGTGACCGAATCTGTCACGGACCTCTTTGGTCACACCTGTCACGCACGCGCGGGCCGCTGAAGGCTCAGTGACTTCCGATTCCGGCTCCGGTCCCGGTTTCGGCGAGGAGTACGCAGTCGGGGCAGGCGAACCGGACCGGCCCCGGGCCGAAGCCCCGGAGTTCCACCGCCGCGCGGGTCCAGCGTCCGCAGCGGTTGCAGACGGCCCAGAGGGAGGCGGGCGGGGCGTCGGAGGTCAGGGCGTCGCGGTTCATACGTGGGTCTCGAAGTCTTCGGCGGAGAAGGGGGCGTCGGGGAACGTGTACGGGTAGTCGATGCCCAACGTCGCGTACGCCGCCGCGAGTTGGCGTTCCTGTTGGAGTTCGTACTCGGCCTGGAGTTCGTACTCGGCCTGCTGGCGGAAGAACTCCGCAGCCTCTTCCTTCGTGGGCCCGGTCCAGGGGCGCGACCACGGGCTGACGTACGGCTGCGGGGGTGCGGGGACCGCTGCGGCGGGGGGCTTGCGGCGCTGGCCCGAGGCGGGGAGGGCGAGGGTGAGGAGGATGTGGAGGCACGCGAAAATAGCGCGCGCGATAGCATGACGCATGGCGACAGTTCCTTAGACGTAGTTGTCGTCACGGCCCCGTCAGCGGAGTGTGCCAACACTCCGAGTCCTGATGGGGCCACTTTTTGTTGTGGTGAACCGCACGCTAGCACCAACATCGGCTCCAGCGCACGCAGTTGCTGCAAACTCCCGATATCCCGTCAGGAACTGTCGGGTAACTAAGCGCGAGCCCTACACGGACGCGACCCCGCACCCGATCAGCGTCCCGATGTGGCCGGCTTCCGGGGCGTCATGAACACGTACGCCGGCTTCGCCGAACCCGGCGCCGTGCAGGAGGCTTCGCCATGTGGCCGGCGTGTAGCTGTAGCGGTAGGTGTATGTCGCCGGCCCTGCGAAGCCGCCCTTGTACATGCCCTGGGGGCCGTATGCGCCGGGGATGGCGGGGGGTTGGGAGAAGACGAACCGTCCGCCGGGGGTGAGTCTGCGCTTCACCAACGGGAACAGCCGGCGCGGATCGCTGAACCAGGCGGCGCCGAAGACGGAGTACACGGCGTCGTAGGTACGGGTGTCCCCGGCCAGAAATTCGAGCACCTCGGCACAGACGAACTCGACACCGAGGGGTCCCCAGCGTTCGGTGGCGTTCGCGACCATCACCGGGGACATGTCCACGCCGCGCGCCTCGACCCCGCGCCCGGCAAGAAACGCCAGCGCCCGCCCCGTACCGCACCCGATCTCCAGCACACTTGCGGGTTCACCGAGCAACTCCGGTCCTGGGCCGTGTCCTTGGTACTGCGTCCACTGGAATACGGGGTCTGCTTCGAAGACGTCCTTCTTGGTGGCTTCGGCGTACGTGTCCCAGACGGCGCGTTCGTGGGCGTAGTTGTGCTCAGCAGCGGGCAACGGGGTTCCTTTAGCGGTGAGTTGGTTCCGACGAATCGTCGGGAAAGGCTTAACTGGTCAAGGCGTACGATCAATTGACGGTTCATCGCTTGTCGGGAGCTGGTTGATATGACGACGTACTTGGTTGGTTCGCGGGCCAGTAAGTTGGCGAAAACCCAGGTCCGCCAGTACCTCGAAATTCTTCGCCCGCGCTTTCCCGGAATCACGTTCACCCACCGGGTGATTCTCGAAGGTGGCGACAGAGACCGGAAGTCGCAGCTTTCCGATGTCTCGGCGATCAGTGGTGGCAGTGCGTTCAGTTCCGAGCAGGAAGCGGCGCTCAGTAGGGGGGACGTGGATGTGGTGATCCATTCCCTGAAGGATCTGCCGACCGCGAATCCGCCCGGTCTGATTCTGCTTCCGCCCCCTGGTCGCGAAGACGTCCGGGACGCGCTGTGCGGGTCCACGCTGGCGGGGCTCCGGGAGGGCGCTCGGGTCGGGACCGGTGCCGCTCGGCGGGTAGCCCAGCTCTTGGCCGTACGCCCGGACCTCGACGTCGTACCGATCCGAGGGAACGTGCCACCCCGGCTGAAGAAGATCGAGACCATGGGGCTGGACGCGGTGGTCCTCGCCGCCGCGGGGCTCCGGCGGCTCGGGCTGGACGACGCGATCGGCGAACTGCTGCCTCTCGACCTGTTCCCTCCGTCGCCCGGACAGGGCGCACTCGGCGTCCAAGTCCGGGAGGACAGCGTCGAGTTGGCCGAGATCCTCTCCAGCGTCGGAGACCTCGCCGTCGACGCACAGGTCCGGGCCGAGCGCGCGCTTCTGGCGGAGCTGCACGGCGGATGCAGCGTCCCCGTGGGCGCGTACGCCGAGACCGCCCCGGACGGCGTCCTGACCCTGCACGCCCAGGTGACGTCCCTCGACGGGTCTCGGCGGGTCTCCGGCACGCTGTCCGGATCGGCCGGGGACGCGGAGAAGGTCGGTGCGGGTTTGGCGGCGGAGCTGATCGGGCGGGGTGCGCGGGCCATCCTCGACGGGATTGACGTCAGCCGTTGAGGTGGCGGGCGGCGTACGTCGCGTTGCGTCCACGTGGAGTTCGGCCCCGTGCTCCGCATTGTGGCAGACGCGGTGAACGGGGCCGTTCTGGATTGCTCGATCAGCGTGAGGCTGCTTCCGAAGCGCTCTGCTCCCGGAGTTCAGCCAGCCGTCGTTGGTACAGCGGGCCGGCCGCATGCGCGCCCCGGGCCTCGCTGGGCGTCGACTGTTCGATCAGGTGATGTGCCACGGCCTTGAGGTGTGCCGACCACGCCAGTACGTGTTGCTGCGCGGTCCGGCCGCATTGCCTCGGCTCGCCGGGGAGGCACAGCGGCAGACTCGGACCGACCTTGTTCGCCGCCTGTCGGATGAAGCGGGCGATCTGAGTCCACTCCTCGTCGGTCCGGTGCACGGGATTACTGGAACTTTCCCAGCCCCACGGTCCGAAGTCGTCCCCGTGATCGTCCATGTGCGCTCCTGATCATCGCAGCGAACTAAACCGGTGGCCTCATGGTAGGTGCGCCGTTGCCCACCTCTCTCGGATCGCAGTGACCCACGGACGGGACGCATGGTCCGCAGGGCTCGCACATGGGAAGGAACTGCGGAGGAGTACAGCTCTCCGCCACTTGCCCACCATGAGCCGCGGAGATCTCGGCACGGGCCTGCGTGGTACGGGGGCCGTTCCAGATCTCTTCCAGTGATGCGTTCCGCAGGTTGCCCAGGGTGATGAACCGCCCGAGCACACACGGCCACACGTCGCCGTCGGGGCCGATCGCGCATTGCCCGCGCGCGCAGTGTCCGCAGAGATCCGCCACGTCGGGCATCGTCCCCTCGCTCGCGCGGCCGAAGGCCCGCATGCGGTCCGCCCCGACGTGCCCGACACCGAGCGCTGCGAGGTCCGTGATCGCTTCGAGGGCTCGGTGCCCGGGGTGCACAGCGACGACTCCGCCCCGGATCGGGATGCCGAACTCCACCGCCTTCTCGATGTTGGCGCGCGTCCGTTTGTGGGAGCCCCGGAGCCGGGTCACGGCGTCGTGCTCGGCGGCGTCGTCCGAGTAGTACGAGGTGGCGAGTTTGGCTCCGCATTCGCGGAGGGTGTCCCACAGGCCGTCCTTGATGTGTGTCATGTTCGAGAAGACCTCGATGTTCAGTCCCCGAGCGTGGGCGTGCCGGATCAGTTTCGGCAGGTTCGGGTACAGGGTCGGCTCGCCCCCGATGAACTGGACGTCGACGACTCCGAGGTCGCCGAGTTGGTCGATCGCGGCCACCCACTCGGCGACCGACATGGAACCGTGAGTTCCCTTCGGGGACGAGTCGGCGTAGCAGTGGCCGCACCTCTCGTTGCAGAACCCTGTGACTTCGAGATACGTGAACCTGAGTAGCCTGGGATTGCTCATCGCTTTCCCTTCCGACGGGTTGGTGAATGAGTGAAGGAGCCGGTGGGGAAGCGGCTACTTCCTCACCGGCCACAGCCTGGATGCGTCAGGGTGACGTCGACCGGCTCAACTCCGGCCGACCGGACGGCAGATGGGCATCGGTGCTCGCATGACGAAGGGGTCTCGGCCCTCGAAGAGCAGGACCCTTCCGGTGCCGTCTTGGGTCGCGCGTAGGTCGGCGATGCGCCGACTTGGACGTTGGTCGGGGGAAGCATGCTGACGGATGTGCCCGGAGGCGTGGCCGGAGGCATGTGGGGCAGGGGAGTTGACCAGCTGGCGTTCAATTCGTCTACATGTGCCGGGTGTTGTCCACGACTGGCAGGAAGAGTGCCGGGCGGGCGTGCCAGGTGAGGGTGAACGTGTCGTAGGTGAACGGGATCGTCGCTGCCTCGCCGTTCTCCAGCGTCTTCAAGGAGGGGGCCCAGTCGGCCCAGCTCTCCCAGATGTAGCCGATCAGCTCGGCCTCAAGTGCAGTGGTGATCAAACGTAGTTGGGCGCGGGCGTAACGGATCGTGTCCTGCGGGGTGGAGTAGGAGCCCGACGCGATCAGGCGATTGCCCTGGCGCCACTCGGACCGGAAACCGGCGATGGGCGTCAGTGGTTGTCGTACGGCGATCGTGCACCAGGTGTGGGTGCCGTCGGCGCTGGTGCCCCACCTGTCGGCCATGGCCTCGACGAGGAACATGCCTCGACCGCTCTCCTCATCGGCCGTCGGATGCCGGACCCGGGGGAAGGCGGACGACCCGTCGGTCACCTCGATGAGGACCTCGCCCGAACGGTGCGCCATGGAGAAGGTGATGTCGCCCGTGCCGTACCGGACGGCGTTGGTGACCAGTTCGCTGATCAGCAGACTGGCCGTGTCCACAAGGGAGTTGAGCCCCCATTTGCTGAGGTGGGCGGCGCCGGTCCTGCGGATCTGGCTCACCCGCTCAGGCTCCCGGGAGCACGAGACGACGAAGCGGTCCGGGTGTTCCATGGTTCTCCCCAAGCTCCCTGCCTGCGGTACTCCCCGCTGAGATGACTCGGCGTCGGCCGCGCCGAGGACGCGTAACGCTGAGCGCCGTATCGCGAGGGAGCAAGTGCCTGGCAGGGCAAGGGTCGTCACGCTGTCCTCCGTGGGGGTCGAGAGCGAGGAGGCCGCCCTTCCCGCCAAGTGGGTATGGCGGTTTACGGGCCGTAATCATCATTCCGAGCGAAACGCATGCGGACCACGGCGTTCATGGGCCAGTGTTGGGACATCTCCGGGACATGAGATGTGCGCCACAGTTGGCTGGGAGAGATCCGAGGGAAAGGAGCCGGTATGAGCCTCGCCAAGAGGCGTAGAACTCAGGGCTTCACCCAGGAGGGGTTCGCTCATGCGATGGGCGTCGACCGGCGTACTGCCGGGCGTTGGGAGAAAGGCACGGCGAAACCCCAGCCTCATCAGCGGCCGAAGATGGCGGCGTTGCTGCGGATGGACCTCGAAGACCTCGACGCTCTGCTGGACGCCGATGCGGCAGGAGGGCCCTCGCCGAGTGCCTGGCACAGCCCAGAGGACATGGACGAGATGATCCGACGCGAGTTCCTGCGCCTCATGACGGTGTCCAGTGCGCTCGTCGGTGGGCTGGACGCGCCGCAAGGCGATGCGGACGGTTTCGATCTCATGAACCGGCACCTGTGGCAGGTCTACCAACTCGCCCGTGCCAAACAGTCGGTGCTCCCTGCTGTGCGGGCACAGCTCTCGACGATGAACGACGCTCTGAGCGAGGGCGGCGTTCCGCTTTCCCCCTTCTGCGTCGCTGCCGCAGATCTCTATCAGGAAGCCGGAGGTCCTGCGGTCCTCGCCCCGAGTGGGGGAAAATCGGGGCACGTCCGGCCGACGTCGTGGCCACTTGGCGTGTCCGAGCCCGTCAATCAGCAGGACGCTGGGGACCTGCTTGTCAGGCGCTCGGAAGTGTTGCCTCGAGCACGCGTATCAGCTTCTTCCGCCGTTCGGGTCCCCGCCGGACGCCCCGATCGGGTGGCGAGTGGAAGGAGCCGGTCGTGGACGTGGTCTATGAACGCTGCGCCGGGATCGACATCGGCAAGGCGGACGTGAAGGTGTGTATCCGGGTGCCGGGCCGGGGCAAGGGGACCCGGCGCCGCGGCGAGGTCCGTACGTTCCCGGCCCTGACGTCGGGACTGCTGGAGATGCGGGACTGGCTGCTGGCCGAGGGGATCACGGTGGTCGGGATGGAGGCCACCGGCTCGTACTGGAAGCCGGTGTTCTACCTGCTGGAGAACGACATGGACTGCTGGCTGCTCAATGCCCGTCACATGAAGGCCGTCCCCGGCCGCAAGACCGACGTGAAGGACTCCGAGTGGATCGCCAAGCTGGTCGAACACGGCCTGGTCCGCCCCTCGTTCGTGCCGCCGCGGCCGATCCGCCAGCTGCGTGACCTGACGCGGTATCGCACCGATGTGGTGCGCGAACGCGCCCGCGAGGCCCAGCGGCTGCAGAACCTGCTGGAGGACTGCGGGATCAAACTCACCTCGGTGGTGTCCGACTTCCTCGGTGTCTCCGGACGCCGGATGCTGGAGGCTCTGATCAGCGGCACACGCGATCCGAAGATGCTGGCCGAACTGGCCGCCCCGAACCTCAGGACCCGGCACGAGGTGCTGGTTGAGGCGCTGACCGGCTACTTCACCGACCACCACGCATTCCTGGCGCGGACCATGCTGGACCGGATCGACGAGGCCACCGCGATGGAACGACGTCTCAACGCCCGGATCGCCGAGCACATCCGCCCGTTCCGGCGGCAGGTCGAGCTGCTGGCCACCATCCCCGGGGTGAGCGCGCATACCGCCGAGGTGATCCTCGCCGAGATCGGCGCGGACATCACCCGCTTCCCCTCGGCCGGCCATCTCGCCTCGTGGGCGGGGCTGTGTCCGGGAAACTACGAGTCCGCGGGCAAAAGTCCTTCCGGCAGGACCCGGCCCGGTGACGCATGGCTGAAGGGAGTGCTCGGCCAGGCCGCGATCTCGGCCTGCCGCACCAAGGACACCTATCTCGCCGCCCGCTACCGGCGCCTGGTCGGCCGCCGTGGCCGCCGCCGGGCTCTGGTCGCCCTGCAGCACTCGATCATCATCTCGATCTGGCACATGTTCACCCACGACAAGGAGTACGCCGACCTCGGTGGTGACTACTTCCTCGAACGCACCGGCAAGACCCGGGCCACCCGCCGCCTCGTCAGCCAGCTCAACCACCTCGGCTACCAGGTCACCCTCCAACCCGTACAGGCCACATGAACTGCTGTGACCAGCACCGATGGGGGATTTTCGTATCAGCTGGCTGGGGAGTTGGCGTTCGACGCCAACCGGTACGGGGACGCGATCGCGTGCTACGCCTTGGCCGCCAGCGCGAGCCGGGAAGTCAAAGCGTTTGACCTCTGGGCCTGCGCCTTGATCCGGAGCGCTTACGTGGATCTCTCGGAGAGACGTTATGAGCGTGCGGCCGAAACTCTCGGCGCAGCACGCCGCCTAGCCCTCCGAGGAGACAGCACGCTCTCAACGAGGTACTGGGCGGCCTCAGTTCAGGCTGAGGCATACGCGTGTCTCCGCGATGTCGACGCTTGCAAGGAGGCGATCGACGAGGCTCAGAAAGTGGAGGACCTCCGAGGACTGGTGTCCAACGGGGGATGGCTGCGCTTCGACGGCTCGCGCCTGCCAGAAGAGCGTGGTGCCCGCTACTTGCAGCTCAACCGACTGGACCTGGCGGAGAGCGCTCTCCATGAGGCTCTCGGCCAGAAGCCCCTCGCCCCTGGTGCGTCCTTCCGGCGGAGAGGAGCCGCGCTCACCGACCTGGCAGTCGTCGGCGCCCGACGCAAGGACCCGGAACAGGCTGTGCAGTACGGCCGCGAGGCCCTCCTCCTGGCGAGGGCGTCCGGTTCCGGATACGTCGCCCGTAGACTCCAGGATCTGACTGCTGAGCTGGTCGCCTTCGGGCGAGACCGACGCGTCGTCGAGCTGAAGGCCGAGATCGGCGCCCTGACAGTGTGACGAGAGGGAATGGATGTCCGAGAACGACGGCTCGCGGATCTTCCGTGACGCGTGGATCGCAGGGGTCCGCAAGCACTTCCCCGGCGAGCCGAAACCGGGCTACGTGACCCCGTGGGAGGACATGCCCGGCTGGGAGCGTGAGGCTGCGGGGGCCGTGTACGAGCAGGTGCGCCAGTTCCTCGTACTGAGCGGCGGGCATGCGGGCCGGTTGTCGCGGGAGCAGAAGGGGCGGTTTGTTGCCCTGTGCTGGACGGCTCAGATGTACCGGCACTTCGAGGACCCCAAGCCGGGGTACGTCGCCGACTGGGCCGAGCTGCCGGAGTGGCAGCGGGAGACGGACGCCGACATCTTCGAGGCCGTCGAGGGCGTCTGACGTACGCGTGGGCCCGCCTCCTGAGAGCAGGAGGCGGGCCCTGCTGGCCGACTGCGGCGAGGTTGAAGAACGCGGTGCGGTCGGAGACGCGGGCCACCTGCGAACTTGCTTGCTGAGTGGTCAGTTGCTCCCGCATCAGGCCGCAAGGGCCTCTTTCAGCTCCTGGACGGCAATCCTCGGTTCGGTACCGAACGGGGATGGACTGGTACAGGTCCAGGACCCGGCTGTGGGTCAGGCCGGTGCGGTAGTCGGGTGGGAGTGCTGTCCACCCTGTGCAAGGCCCTTGGCCTGGCCGACGGCATCGAGGAGCTGACTGCGCCGCATCGCGGCGACTGGCTGGGAATTCCGTTGCGGTTCACCGCCGGTGAGCCCATAGCGTGCCTGCCTGCTCTCGATTCCGGCGAGGACCGCCGGTTGACCGCTGCCGGTATCAAGCTCCGGACCGCTTACCAGGCGTTACGGCTGTCCTGACCCATCCACTCGACAGGGAGAAGACCTTGTGAGTACCCCAACCGCCACCCAGCTGCATGCCGCTGACGCGAGCGTGACCGTCCTGAGCAACACCGCGTCCGTCTCCGACTGGTCCCGCCGCTACTTCGGTCCATGGTGGAACGCGTTCGAGGTGCCTGCCGAGAGCATCTGCGCCGGCCCGCTGGTCGTCGCCGACGTCGACAGCTCCGCCTACGTCGAGCTGGCCGCGCTGGTGGACGTCTGCCCGCATGAGAAGGTCACCTACGCCAAGGCCAAGACGCTCCTGGCCCGCGACGGGGCCGGTACCGTCACCGCGATCTCGCCCGCCGAGGGGCTGGCCTACCGCTCCGAGCCCGGATCCGGCTGGCTGACCATCGCCGGGCGGGCTGCCGAGCCCGTGGCGCTGGCTGCCGCGCGGATCGCCCGCGAGATGATCCGGGCGACGCTGCTGCGGGACGGGTGGACGCTGCTGCACTCCTCCGCCGTCGTCCGCGACGGCAAAACGCTGCTGACGTTCGGCTCCAAGGGTGCCGGAAAGACCACGACCGCGTTGCTGCTGGCCTCTCACGGCTTCGAACTGCTGGCCAACGACCGGGTGTTCGTCCGCCCGGACGGCGGCGGCGAACTGCAGGTGCTGCCGTGGCCGTCGGCGGCTGCCATCGGGCTGGGCCTGCTGGACGCCCTCGGCCTGTACGACGTCGTCCGTGACCGGCTCAAGGCCGGGGAGCACCTGCACCCCACGCAGCACCAGGACGTCACCGACGCCCTTCTCGACGGACGGCGCGAGCCGCTGTGGGAGCCCGGCGGCAAGAGGGAGAGGAAAGCCCAGGTCTTCCCCGACCAGTTCACCACCTGGTTCGGGATGACCCTCGCCACCGGAGGCCGGGCGGCCGGTCTGCTGTTCCCGCGCATCGACCCCGCCGCAGTCCCGGCCCTGGTCGACGGCGACAGGGCTCTGGGTGAGGACGACTTCATGAGCGGTGCCACCGAGGACCGCTACCCGGACATCTTCGGCCTGGCCCAGGGCATCGACGGCGGCGGCAACAAGCCGGCCCGCGCCACCGTCGCCGACCGCCTCGCCCAGCTGCCGCACCACCAAGTGGTCCTGGGCCACGACACTGCGGCCAACGCCGACTTCCTCACCGAACTCGCCGACCACCTGTAACCCCGCCGGGAGACGGACGCCGACATCTTCGAGGTCATCGCAGGGCTCTGAACGAAACGCGCGTGGGCCCGCCCCCTGCGAGCAGGAGGCGGGCCCTTTACGGCCTCGCGGTGGCACCGCCATGCAGCACCGCGAGGGGTCTGGTGTCCCGGATCAGCCGAAGCGGCCGGAGATGTAGTCCTCCGTGGCCTGGACCGACGGGTTGGAGAAGATGCGTTCCGTCTCGTCTATCTCGATCAGCTTGCCGGGCTGGCCGACCGCCGCGAGGTTGAAGAACGCGGTGCGGTCGGAGACGCGGGCCGCCTGCTGCATGTTGTGCGTCACGATGACGATCGTGAACTGTTCCTTCAGCTCGCCGATCAGGTCCTCGATGGCGAGGGTGGAGATCGGGTCGAGGGCCGAGCAGGGCTCGTCCATCAGGAGGACCTTCGGCTCCACCGCGATCGCTCGGGCGATGCACAGGCGCTGCTGCTGGCCACCCGACAGGCCGGAACCCGGCTTGTTGAGGCGGTCCTTGACCTCGTTCCAGAGGTTCGCGCCCTTGAGGGACTTCTCGACGACGTCCGCCAGCTCGCTCTTCTTGTAGCTGCCGTTGAGGCGCAGGCCCGCGGCGACGTTGTCGAAGATGGACATCGTCGGGAAGGGGTTGGGGCGCTGGAAGACCATGCCGACCTCGCGGCGCACCGACACGGGGTCGATGTTGGGGCCGTACAGATCCTCGTCGTCGAGCAGGACCTTGCCCTCGACCCGGCCGCCGGACGTCACCTCGTGCATCCGGTTCAGGGTGCGCAGGAACGTCGACTTGCCGCAGCCGGAGGGGCCGATGAACGCGGTGACCGTGCGGGGTTCGACGGTCATCGAGATGTCCTCGATGGCCTTGTGGGAGCCGTAGTAGGCGGTCAGTCCGCTTACGTCGATTCGCTTGGACATTTCTACTTCACTTCCAGACAGTCGCTGACTGAGGGTCGCGTCAGCGACCGGACTTGGGGGACTTCCAGCGGGCGATGCCGCGCGCCACCAGGTTGAGGATCATCACGAACGCGATCAGCGTCAGAGAGGCGGCCCAGGCACGGTCGAACGCCGCCTCGGAGCCCGCGCTCTGCGAGTACTGCTTGTAGATGTACAGCGGCAGCGACTCCTGCGCACCCTCGAAGGGGTTGTTGTTGATGAACGGGTTGCCGAACACCAGCAGCAGGACGGGCGCGGTCTCGCCGGCGATGCGTGCGATGGAGAGCATGATGCCGGTCGTGATGCCGCCGATCGCGGTGGGGATGACCACCTTCAGGATCGTGCGCCACTTCGGGATACCGAGCGCGAGGGACGCCTCGCGCAGCTCGTTCGGTACGAGCTTGAGCATCTCCTCCGTGGAGCGGACCACCACCGGCATCATGAGGATCGCGAGCGCGAGCGAGCCCGCGAAGCCGAACGGCTCCATGTCGAAGATCAGCATGAGGCTGAGGATGAACAGGCCCGCGACGATCGACGGGATGCCCGTCATGACGTCGACGAAGAAGGTGACGGCCCGGGAGAGGTTGCCGCTCCCGTACTCCACCAGGTAGACGGCGGTGAGCACGCCGACCGGAGCGCCGATCACGGTCGCGAGGCCGACCTGTTCGAGGCTGCCGATGATCGCGTGGTAGATGCCGCCGCCGGGGTCGGTGTCGGCGACGATGCCCATCGAGTGGGAGAGGAAGTAGAAGTCGAGGACCTTGACGCCGCGCTGGACGGTCGCCCACACCAGGGAGGTGAGCGGGACCAGCGCGAGGAGGAAGGCGACCCAGACGAAGCTGGTCGCGACCCGGTCCTTGGCCTGCCGGGGACCCTCGACGCGAGCGGCGATGCCGTACGTGCCGGCGACGAAGAAGACGCCCGCCATCAGCGCCCACTGGATGCTGCTGTCGAGTCCGGCGGCGGCGCTGACACCGAGGCCGAGCGCGACGGAACCGGCGGCGATGGCCCACGGCGTCCACTTGGGGAGGCTGGCCCCGCGCAGGGTGCTCTTGACGGTCGCGGTGCTCATGCGTTGGCCCCCGAGTACTCCTTGCGGCGGGCGATGATCAGCCGCGCCGCGCCGTTGACCAGCAGCGTGATGACGAACAGGACGAGACCGGAGGCGATCAGCGCGTCCCGGCCGAAGTCGTTCGCCTCGCTGAACTTGCTGGCGATGTTCTGGGCGAAGGTGCCGCCGCCGGGGTTGAGGAGGCTGGCGTGGATGTCGAAGTCCGGGGAGAGGACCGTCGCGACGGCCATCGTCTCGCCGAGCGCGCGGCCGAGGCCGAGCATCGACGCGGAGATCACACCGGAGCGGCCGAACGGCAGGACGGCCATGCGGATGACCTCCCAGCGCGTCGCGCCGAGGGCGAGCGCCGCTTCCTCGTGCATCTGCGGGACCTGGCGGAAGACCTCACGGCTGACGTTCGTGATGATCGGCAGGATCATGATCGCCAGTAGGATCGAGACGGTGAGCAGCGAGCGCGCCGGCCCCTCGTCCCACGAGAAGATCCCGGTCCAGCCGAGGTAGTCGTTCAGCCACCCGAACAGGCCGTCCAGGTGCGGTACGAGGATCAGGGCGCCCCACAGGCCGTACACGATGGACGGCACCGCGGCGAGCAGGTCGATCACGTAGGCGATCGGACCGCGCAGCCGGCGGGGGGCGTAGTGGGTGAGGAACAGCGCGATCGAGACGGCGACCGGGACCGCGATGAGCATCGCGATCAGCGACGACACGATCGTGCCGAACGCCAGGACGGCGATGCCGAACTTCGGCGGGACGAGGCTGGTGTTCCACTCGAAGGTGGTGAGGAAGTTGCCGTCGTCCTTGTTGATCGCGAGGACCGCGCGGTAGGTCAGGAAGACCGCGATCGCGGCCATGATGACCAGCAGGAAGATGCCGGAGCCGCGCGAGAGGCCGAGGAAGACCTTGTCGCCGAGGCGGCCCGTGCTCTTCTTCTTGATCACGGGGGCGGGTGCCGTGGGGGGAGGTGTGTCGGTTATCTGCGTCGTGTCCATGTCTGGGTTCTCCGGTCTGCGGGAGCCGGTGGGCTCCGGGCGGCGGTGCACCGGATGGCGCGGCCCGGGGAGTGTCGTACTCCCCGGGCCGCGCCGTCAGATCAGCTCAGGCCCTCGATGGTGGAGCGGACCTTCGTGATGATGGCGTCGGGGATCGGCGCGTAGTCGATGCCGGACAGGAGGCTCTGGCCGTCGGTGGAGGCGACGTAGCGCAGGAACGCCTTCGTGGCGGGCAGCGTGGCGGCCTTGTTGCCCTTGTCGCAGGCGATCTCGTACGTCACCAGGGTGATCGGGTACGCACCCTCGGCCTTGGTGGTGTAGTCGAGCTTCAGCGACAGGTCGGAGCCGGTGCCGACGACCTGCGCGGCGGCGACGGCCTTGGTCGCGCCGTCCGAGGACGCCTTGACCGGGGCAGCCGCGCCGGTGTTGATCGCGACCGCGTTCAGGCCGTCCTTGGCGTACGACAGCTCCATGTAGCCGATCGCGCCGTTGGTCTGCTTGACGCCGCCGGCGACGCCGGAGGAACCCGAGGCGGACTGGCCGCCCTTCGCCTGCCAGGCCTTACCGCCGGAGAAGGTCCAGTCGGACGGGGCGGCGGCCTTGAGGTACTTGGTGAAGTTGTCCGTCGTACCCGACTCGTCCGAGCGGTGGTACGGCTGGATCTTCACGTCGGGGAGCTTCGCGCCCGCGTTCAGCTTCACGATCGCCGGGTCGTTCCACTTGGTGATCTCGCCCTTGAAGATCTTCGCGATCGTGGGAGCGTCGAGCACCAGGTCGGAGACGCCGGAGAGGTTGTACGCGACGGCGATCGGGCCGGCCACCATCGGGAGGTCGATGCCCTGGCCGCCGGAGCAGACCGACTTGGAGGCGGTGATCTCCTCGGGCTTCAGCGGGGAGTCCGAACCGGCGAAGGCGACCGTGCCCTGGTTGAACGCGGTGATGCCCGCGCCGGAACCCTGGCCCTTGTAGTTGATCTGGACGCCGGGGCAGGCCTGGGTGAAGTTCTTCACCCACGCGCCGATCGCGTTCTTCTGCGCGGAGGAGCCGTCGGCGAGGAGCTGGCCCTTGGCGCCGTCGCACTTGACCGAGCCCGCGTTGTTCGACGCGGCCGAGGAGCTGGTGTCGCTGCCCTTCGAGCCGGTGTCGTCCGAGCCGCACGCCGTGAGGGCCAGGGCGCCGGAGACGGCGAGAGCGCCGAGAGCGAGTGCCCGCCGGTTCTTGCGCTGAAGCTTCACTTGAAAGAGATCCTTCCGAGAGCCGCCGTCCTGAATCCGGCGGCGTGCGAGGCGAAGACTGTGCGGCCCGGAAACGTCCGTCGTGCTGCGTTCCGTGCCGTGTAAGGCCGAAATTAAGCAGATCAGGTGAAGGCGCCAATGGGCCCATATGAACGGCGGGTGAACCCCTGAAGGCGGTGTGGTTAGGTCACGGAACGCTTACGTCGAGGACACGAATGTCACGTCCACGACACCGTAGAGCGCCTGATCGCCGTCAGCAGCGCGTCCACGAGGTCCTTGTCCCTCGGATGGGTCAGGCGGTTCCTGGCTGCGGCAGGGGGGAGCCACAGGATGCGGTCCACCTCGTCGTTCGGCACGAACGCGCCCTGAATCGCCTCCGCCGCCCAGTACTGCACCACTTTCGGGCGCCCGTTCACCTCGTACGCGAGCGTGAGCAGCCGGGCCCCCGGCCGCGCCGCGTACCCCGTCTCCTCCTCGACCTCACGCAGTGCGCCGTCCAGGGGGGTCTCGTCGCGCTTGAGCTTGCCCTTCGGGTGCGACCAGTCGTCGTACTTGGGGCGATGGACGAGGCACACCTCCAGGTCCTCGTCGATGGGGGACGTGCGCCACAGGACGCAGCCCGCTGCCTGGATGGTGGCCTCGGTCATGTTTCTGCCTGTCTCTGCCTGTCTCTGCCTTACGACGACGGCGTCAGCGTTCGTGCCTGCCAGCTCTGTTGGAACGCGTACCGGGCGGCCTCGACCTCGTGCCGCTGGTCCGCGTGCAGGACGCCCAGCGCGTACGCCGTCGCCGGGGCGATCCTCGGGGTGCGGGCCGCGTGCGCCGCCGCTGCCGCTGCCTCCGACGCGTCCCGGTGGCGGTCCAGGGCCTCGCCGGACTGGATCAGGCGGGCGTCCTGGAGGGACTCGCCGTGCAGGACCTCCAGGGCGTACCGGTGCAGGCGCAGCAGCAGGCGGACCTGGTGCCAGGGGGTGTCCTGCGGGTGCGGGGCCGTCTCCGGGGAGAGGCCGTGGATCAGGGCCTCCGCGTTGTACGGGTGGCCCGCCGTGAGCAGCGGGAGGCCCGTGATCGCCGCTGTCAGGCGCTCCTCCGCCGCGCCTGACAGGTGGGCCAGGGGGGTGCTCTGGGCGCCTGGGGTCAGGGGGACTTCGCTGGCGAGTAAGGCGATCTTGTCGGCTACCGCGTGGAAGCGGCTCGATCCCAGGGCCTGGAGGGCGGTGCTGTGGGCTCGGGTGCGGGCGAGGGTCAGCTGGCGGTCGAGGAGGGCGCCGGCTTTGGCCGCGCCTACGGTTAGGGCGGGACGGTCGGGGGTGGGTGTGCGGGAGGTGGGGGTGGCGGGGCCTGTGGGGGTGGCCTTCGTGCCGGGTTCCGGCGCCAGGGGCGTACCCGTCGGGGTGTCCGGGTGGTCGGTGCCGGGTGTGTCGGCCGGGGGCGTCAGCGTCGTACGGCTGCTCGCCGTGGCGCTTCTGCGGGCTGGCGGTGACGGCTGTTCCGGCAGGGCGGGGGCGCCCGAGAGGCGGTGCAGGGCGAGGAGGAGGCGCTCCAGGCGGGCCTCGCACGCGTGCTCCTGCGCGAGCGTGCCGGAGAGCCAGGCCAGTTCGGGGCGGATCTGCTCGGCCCAGTCGGGGTCGAGGAGCGGGCGGAACGTGTGCAGGCTCCCGCTGATCCGCCGTGCGGAACGGCGCAGCGCGCGGGCCGCGTCCAGGGACTCGTCCACGGGGGCCGCGCCCGCACCGGTCTCCCGGTGCAGGCGCAGCGCCCGCAGGAACTCGGTCGCCTGCGCGCGGAGGTAACCGGCGAGTACGTCGCCTCTCACGAGCGCGAGCCCGTCCCCCCTGCCGTCGGACGGTCCCCCGGTCACCACGTCACTCCTCCCCCTGGCCTGTGCCCCGGTCGGTCCGCCACCGAGGCCCCCGGCGTTCGGTCCCCCGGCCGGGGCGCTCGTGGTGGCGTGGCCCGTCAGGTCATGGTGTCGCTGTGCCACGCCGGCGCCTCCGGGCGTCTATGAACATCTCCTGGATGTTGCGCAGGGGCTGGCCGTCGGCGTCGGTGGCGTGCCGGGTCCACTCGCCGTCGGGGCCGAGGTGCCAGGAGGCGGTCGTGTCGGACATGCCGGTCTCCAGCATGCGGTTGAGGGCGGCGCGGTGACCGGGGTCGGTGACCCGCACGAGCGCCTCGATACGCCGGTCCAGGTTGCGGTGCATCATGTCGGCGCTGCCGAACCACACCTCGGGTTCGCCGCCGTTGCCGAAGGCGAAGACGCGGGAGTGCTCCAGGAACCGGCCCAGGATCGACCGTACGCGGACGTTCTCCGAGAGCCCGGGTACGCCGGGGCGGATCGCGCAGATGCCCCGCACCCACACGTCGACCGGCACGCCGGCCTGCGAGGCCCGGTACAGCGCGTCGATGATCGCCTCGTCGACCATCGAGTTGACCTTGATCTTGACGTACGCCGGCCGGCCCGCGCGGTGGTGCTGGGTCTCCTTGTCTATGCGGGAGACCAGCCCGTCCCGCAGCGACTTCGGCGCGGTCAGCAGCCGGCGGTACGTCTCGCGGCGCGAGTACCCGGAGAGCCGGTTGAACAGGTCGGACAGGTCCGCGCCGACCTGCGGGTCGGCGGTGAGCAGCCCGAGATCCTCGTACAGCCGTGCCGTCTTCGGGTGGTAGTTGCCCGTGCCGACATGGCTGTAGCGGCGCAGCGTGTCGCCCTCCTGCCGGACGACGAGCGACAGCTTGCAGTGCGTCTTCAGCCCGACGAGGCCGTATACGACATGGCAGCCGGCCTCCTCCAGCTTCTTCGCCCACTTGATGTTCGCGTGCTCGTCGAACCGCGCCTTGATCTCGACGAGGACCAGCACCTGCTTGCCGGACTCCGCCGCGTCGATCAGCGCGTTGACGATCGGCGAGTCACCGGACGTCCGGTACAGCGTCTGCTTGATCGCGAGGACGTCCGGGTCCTCCGCCGCCTGCTCGATGAACGCCTGCACGGACGTCGAGAAGCTGTCGTACGGGTGGTGCAGCAGCACGTCCCGCTCGCGCAGCGCCGCGAAGATGTCCGGCGCGGACGACGACTCCACCTCGGCGAGGTCCCGGTGCGTGCCCGCGATGAACTTGCGGTACTTCAGCTCGGGCCGGTCCAGGCCGTGGATGCGGAACAGGCCGGTCAGGTCGAGCGGACCCGGCAGCGGATACACCTCCGCCTCGGAGACCTTCAGCTCGCGCACCAGCAGGTCGAGCACCTCGCGGTCGATGGACTCCTCGACCTCCAGGCGCACCGGCGGGCCGAAGCGGCGCCGCATGAGCTCCTTCTCCAGCGCCTTGAGCAGGTTCTCCGCGTCGTCCTCCTCGACCTCCAGGTCCTCGTTGCGGGTGAGGCGGAACGCGTGGTGCTCCAGCACCTCCATCCCCGGGAACAGCTCCTCCAGGTGCGCGCCGATGACGTCCTCGATCGGCACGTACCGCCCGGGCGAGCTCTCCAGGAACCGCGACAGCAGCGGCGGCACCTTCACGCGCGCGAAGTGCTTGTGCCCGCTGACCGGGTTGCGCACGACGACCGCGAGGTTCAGCGAGAGGCCGGAGATGTACGGGAAAGGATGCGCCGGGTCGACCGCCAAAGGGGTGAGGACGGGGAAGATCTGGTGCCGGAACAGCGTGAACAGCCGCGCCTGTTCCTTCTCCGTCAGCTCCGCCCAGCGGACCAGGTGGATGCCCTCCTCCGCGAGCGCGGGGGCGACGTCCTCGTGGTACGTGGCGGCGTGCCGGGCCATCAGCTCGCGCGAGCGCGCCCAGATCATCTCCAGCACCTCGCGCGGCTGGAGCCCCGACGCCGAGCGCGTCGCCACGCCGGTCGCGATACGCCGCTTGAGCCCTGCCACCCGGACCATGAAGAACTCGTCCAGGTTGCTCGCGAAGATGGCCAGGAAGTTGGCCCTCTCCAGCAGCGGCGTGTTCGGGTCCTCGGCCAGCTCCAGCACCCGCTCGTTGAACGCGAGCCAGCTGCGCTCCCGGTCGAGGAACCGGCCCTGCGGGAGTTCGTCCCCGTCCCCGCTCTCCTCGTACGCGTCGAGATCGGCGTCGATGTCGGGTTCCAGGTCGGACACCGTCGAGGGGGAGACCGTATGCGGGCGGTGCGCCGCTATGGATCCCACCGAGGGCTGTGCGTACTGGGCTTCTGCCTGGGCGTTTGACTGGGTGCTGGACTGGCTCATAAACCCATTCTTCCGCGCATGGGGCAGGACGGGCGCGTCGGAGCGTGCGGGAGGGAGGGGGGTGGCGTCGCCTGCGGAGGGCGGATGCGTGGGGGGCAGACCCTCTGGCGGCGGCGAAGGCTCGGGCACGGCCTGGTTCATTGCCCGAGCCTCGCAAGCTCGTCTGAATCGCCGGTTACGGAGACATGACGTGCGGGATAGCGGGGGGTGTTCGGGCGGGGTGGCAGTTGGGGCGGCGGTTGGGGCGGCGGCCGGCGCGGGCCGGGTCGCCGCCCGGGAAAGCCGTTGGTGACGGCCCCGGCCCCTCGTCCAGGATGGAACACCACGCCGTACGCCGCACAGCCCGCCGGGGGTCCCACCATGTCCGCGCCCTCCTCCCTGCCCGAGGAGACGGTTCTCGTCTTCGACCGGGACGAGGAACTCTTCGCCTACCCCTCCCTCACTCATGTCACGGACCACCTGGAGGCGATGGACGTGGAGGACGCGGAGTACCCGGCGGTGTACCTCCCGGACGGCCGCGTTCTGGAGCTGTCCGCGCCTGACGGGTACGAGGGGCCGGTGCTCCTCCACCGGACCGACCGGACCGATCTGGCCGACCTTGAGCGTCGGACGGCTCGGTACTGGGCGCGGTACGGGCAGCGCTACTGGCCCGGCGCCGCTCCTCTCGGCCCCGAGGAGACGGCCCGCCTCCTGCTTGCCCCCGAGGAGCGGTCCGGCGGTGGAGTGTCCAGAAGGCTGCTGCGGTGGCTGCTGCGGCGACCGTGAGGACCAGGCCCGTCTCCATGAGGTGCAGGGGCCAGAAGTGGGACTTCGGGTGGTAGGTCGTCGTGGTGCCGTGGGTGCCGAGGACCCAGGAGCTGTTCAGGAGGCCGGGGTCTACGGCCTCCGTCGGGCGCGTCACCGACGGCCAGAGATGGGGGCGGACGGTGAACACGATCCACTGGACCAGCGCCGTCCCCCCGAACGCCGTCCCCAGCGCCGGCAGCGTACGGCCCGTCAGCAGCGCCGCGAGCACCCCCACCGCCAGCCCGCACAGCGCGTACGCCGTCGCCGCCGGCCCGCTCGCCACGAACGCCCCCGCCTCCGACCAGCCCCTGTTGTAGAGCAGAGCGTCGGACGCGCCCCGGTTCCAGCGGTACACGGCGATGAGGGCGGCCGAACCCGCGCCCACCGCCAGCGCCGGCACCGCCAGCTTCGCCGCCAGCCAGCGCGCCGGCGACACCCCCTGCGTCCACGCGAGATGCGCCGTACCGGACTCCAGTTCCCGCCCCACCAGCGCCCCGCCCGCGAACGCGGCGACCGCGAGGGAGGCGTACCCGATCAGCAGGCCCGCCCGGTCCAGCCGGACGCTGTACAGGTGCGCCCGGTAGGGCAACGTGCAGTCGTCGCCGCAGGTCCGCCCGTAGTCGAGGATCGACCGCGCGTCGACCTCGCCGCTCCAGACCAGCCACCCCAGGGTCACCACCACGAACGCGGCCCAGAGCAGCAGCGCCGTGCGGTGCAGCCGCAGGACGGTCCGCGGCAGGCCCCCGCGGGCCGGGGTGAGGGTGGCGCTCATACGGTGACCTCCTTGAGAGCGGCGCTCCGGACGGCGCCGGGCCCGGTGTTCGCGGGCGCGCTGCTCCTGGCCGGCCCGTAGGTACGGCGCAGGACGAGGAACGCGGCCAGGGCCAGCAGCCCGGCGACGGCCAGGACGAACCCCGTCGCCGCGAACTGGAGCGGCCAGAAGTGGGACTCGGGGTGGTACGTCACGTAGAGCCCGGCCCCGTCGACCTTGTCGTACACGGCCTGACAGGAGGCGCCCCCGTCCTCCGGGAGGACCGGCCCGCACCCGGGGTCCGCGACGTGCGCCCCGGAGGACGTGACGACCCCGGCGGCCACTTCGAGCCCCGAACTCCGGTACCCCGCGTGGAGGCCGGTCGTATCGGTGACCGTCGGCCACAGGTACGGCGTCACCCGGACCGTCACCTCCCGGACCACGAGCGCGATCCCCGCGCCGACGGCCAGCGCGGGCAGCGTCCGGCGGCACAGCAGCGCCGCGAGCGCCCCGCCCGCGAGCCCGGCGAGGACCAGCGCGACGGCCGCGGGGCCGTTGGTGAACAGGGTGTCGTCCTCGTACCACTGCCCCATGTGCACGGACTCGCTGTCGCCCGCCTGCCAGGTCAGCCGGTGCAGCACGACCAGGAGCCCTGTCCCGACGGTGAGCAGGACGGCCGACGCGAGCAGCCCGCCGCCCAGCCAGCGGGCCGGGGTGACGCCCTGACTCCAGGTCAGCCGCGCGGTCCCGCTCTCCAGGTCCCGCCCGAAGAGCGCGGCCCCGGACCAGGCGCCCACGACGAGCGGGAGGGCGAACAGGGCGGTCGTCGCGTACCCGAACAGGTCGTCGTGCCTGAGGATCGCGCCCTCGCCGTACCGCGCGGTCCGCAGCGCCCCGTCGACGAAGGGGATCCAGCCTGCGAGCTGAAGGGCGGCGAGGAGGAGGACGAGGGCGAGCCAGCTGGCCAGGGCGGGGCGGTGGAGGCGCAGGAGCCAGCGGAGGTGGGCGGTTGTGGGGTGGGGCGAGGGTGTTGCGGTGTGGGGGTGGGCGGCTGCGGGGGAGGGGGTGTTCGGCGTGCTGCGGAGGTGGTTCGGCGGGGTCGTGGGGTCGTCCGGCGGGGTCGTGGGGTCGTCCGGCGGGGTTGCGAGGTGGCTCGGCGAGGGTGTTGCGGCGTGGGAGTGGCCGGTTGTGGGGGAGGGGGCGTTCGGCGTGCTGCGGAGGTCGTCCGGCGGGGCCGCGAGGTCGTCCGGCGGGGTGTGGGACGGGTCCGGTGTGTCCTGGGGCTGTGTCGTCATGCCGCCGCCCTCGCTGTCGGGGCGGGGTGGGGCAGCGGAGGTGTGCCGGGGTTGCGGAGGTGGGCCAGGAGCAGTTCCTCCAGGGACGGCCGGGTCGTGCGCCAGTCGGGGGTGAGGGGGCCCTGGGGGCGGATCAGTGCGGTGAGCTGGCGGCCCGTCGTGCGGGATTCGACGACCGTGTGCGGGGCGAGGTCGGGGCCCTCCGCCGGGCCCTGCACCCGGACGTGGGCGTCGAGGAGGTCGTCGATCTCGCCGGCGAGGCGGATTTGGCCGCCGCCGACCAGGAGGAGGTGGTCGCAGGAGTCCTCCAGCTCGGCCACCACGTGCGACGACATCACGATCGTCGTCCCGAACCGCGCGGCCTGCGACATCAGCGTGGCCATCAGCTCGTGCCGGGCCAGCGGGTCGAGGTCAGCCATCGGCTCGTCCAGCAGGAGCAGGTCGGGGCGCTTGCCGAGGGCCAGCGCGAGGGCGACGCGCGTCCGCTGACCTCCCGACAGCGATCTGATGCGCTGGTCCGGATCGAGATCCTGGGCCGTCGCCACCCGCTGCGCGGTCTCCGCGTCCCACCGCGCGGGGTTCAGGTCGGCGCCCATCCGCAGCGTCTGCGCCACCGTCAACTGCGGGTACAGCGGCTTGTCCTGCGCGACGTAACCCACCCGGGTCCGGGCGGACGCGGCGTCTGTGCCGAGCACGGTCAGCTCCCCTTCCGTCGGGGGAAGCAGGCCCGCCGCGAGCGCGAGCAGCGTCGACTTCCCCGCGCCGTTCGGACCGACCATCGCGCAGACCCGGCCCGCGGGGAGGGAGAAGGAGCAGTCGTGCAGAGCCCAGGCACTCCGGCGGCCGAAGCGTTTGCCGAGGCCGGTGGCGGTGAGGGCGGGGGGCTGGGGTTCGGCGGTGGTCATGGTCGGTCCCCCTTGAGGGTCGCGGATGGTACGGATTCGGCTTGTTCGGGTGCTTCTGCTCTGTTGATCGGATCTGCCCCCTCGATCGGTTCTGTCCTGCCGGAAGAATTTGAGAAATCTCCGGAATCCGATGAATGAGCAGGTTGTGAGGGGTCGGACGGAGAGGGGGAGTAAGGGGAGTCCCGGCCGGACCTCGGTGCGGAGTACTCGTCGAGCACGGCGGTGAAGAGAGCGGCCACGTCCTCCCGGTCCAGGCCGGCCTCCCGGGCCCGGTCCGCCCAGCCGTCGAGTTCGCGGCGCAGCGGGGAGTCGTCGGCGGGGGCGGTGCCGAGGGTGCGGCGGACGAAGGTGCCCAGCCCTCGGCGGGCCTCGACCAGCCCCTCGCGTTCCAGTTCCCGGTACGCCTTCAGCACCGTGTTCGGATTGATGGCGGTCGCCTCGACGACCTCACGGGCCGTGGGGAGCCGGTCGCCGGGGCGGAGCAGGCCGAGGCGCAGGGCCTGCTTGGTCTGCTGGACGATCTGGACGTAGGTGGCCACGCCGCTGTGCCGGTCGATGCGGTATTCGACCACGGGTTCCACCACCCTTTCACTAATTGAGTAGTGAAAGGGTGGTGGAACGGGGCCGGTTCGTCAAGCGCCGGAAGAAACCGCAGGTCGGAGGCGCCCCACGGGGCGCTATATAAGGGGACAAAAAAATTTCCGCAGATCGTGAACCGATCGGCGAGGTCGAAGCGATGAGGGGGTGTGAGCGAAACGAGAAGTGACGGAGAGCTGCTGCGGGCCATCGCCGCAGACGGGGACCGTCACGCCTTCGAGGAGCTGTACCGGCGGTACGCGCCGTGGCTGGCCGCTCGGTTGCGCAGCCGCTGCTCGGACTCCGGGACGGTGGACGACGTCGTGCAGGAGACGTTTCTCGCGGTGTGGCGGGGCAAGGCCCGGTACCACGAGGAGGGGGACGTCGCGGGCTGGCTGTGGCGCATCGGGGCGAGACGTCTCGTGGACGCCCTGCGCCGCGACGGCGCCCGGGGCCGGATCCGCCAGGCCCTCGCCCGACTGCGCCATCGCGACGAGGTGTCCGCGGAGGACCGCGTCCTCACGGGGGTGGAACACGGCGACCTCGCCGGCGCCCTGGCCCGCCTCTCACCGGAACTGCGCGCGGCCCTTCAGGCCACGGTCATCGACGGCCTGAGCACCAGAGAGGCGGCGGCCCTGCTGGGCATCCCGGCGGGGACGGTCAAGACACGGGCGATGCGAGCCCGCAAACAGCTGAGGGAGGCGCTGACGTGAGGGGGACGACGAACGAGGGTGCCAGAGGGGGCGCGGTGACGGGGTTGCGCTGGATCGGCGAGGGCGTGGCGACGGAGCCGGGCCGGAGCGGTCGGGGCGCAGTGACGGGGTCGGGTCGGATCGACAAAAGGAGCGCGGCATGAGCTGGCATGTCGGTGATGAGGAACTGCGGGCCTACGCGCGGGGCGAGCTGGCGGCGCCGCTGCTGTGGTCGACGGACACGCACCTCGCGGCGTGCGCGCAGTGCCGGGCCACGCTCGCGCGGGAAGCCGACCCGGTCGCGCTGGACGTCGGCTGGGAGCGGCTGGACGCGGAGCTGGACGCGCCAAGGCGGGGGGTGTTCGAGGGGCTGCTCGTACGGTTCGGGGTCTCCGACAGCACCGCGCGGCTGCTGACGGCGACGCCGATCCTGCGCCGCTCCTGGTTCCTCGCGGTGTTGTCGGTCCTGGTGATGACGATCGTGATGGTCCGTACGGCCGACAACCCGGCGCTCTTCCTGGCGCTCGCGCCGCTGCTGCCGCTGGCGGGTGTGGCCGTGTCGTTCGGCCGGGCCCTGGACCCGACGTACGAGATGGCGATGGTCGCCCCGGTGCACGGCTTCCGGCTCCTGATGATCCGTACGGTCGCCGTCCTCACCGCGAGCCTCGCCTTCAACGGCCTCGCGACCCTGGCCCTCCCGGGGTACGGCCTGCTGGCGCTGGCCTGGCTCCTGCCGGCGCTGGCGCTGACGACGACGGGCCTGGCCCTGACCGCCCGCCTCGGCGCGGTGATCGCGCCGGTCCTGACCTGCGCCACCTGGGTCGGGATCCTCCTGTTCGCCAAGTCCCGCCCGCACGAGACGCTGGCGCCCTTCACCACACCGGGCCAGCTCGCCGCCGCCGCGGTGGCCCTGGTCGCCGCGTTCGCGCTCTACCGCTCACGGGACCGCTTCGACATCCGCCCGATGGGCGGCTTCCAGGAAGGAGGGGCGATGTGACACCGCGCAGGACACCCCGCCCCACCGACCACGACACCACCTGAGAGGACCCCATGACCGGGACCACGACACTGACGGCGACAGACCTTTCCCTGCGCTACGGCGGCACCCGCGCCCTGGACGGCGTCTCCCTGAGCCTCGGCCGGGGGGTCACCGGCCTGCTGGGCCCCAACGGCGCGGGCAAGACGACGCTGCTGAGGGTGCTGGCGACCGCGGTGCCCCCGGACGGCGGGGAGTTCAGGGCGCTGGGCCACGACCCGCGCACGTCGGCCGGCCGGCTGGGACTGCGCCGGGCGCTCGGCTACCTGCCGCAGAACCCCGGCTTCCACCCGGACTTCACGGCCTTCGAGTTCGTCGACTACGTCGCGATCCTCAAGGAGCTGAACGACCGGGGGACGCGGATCAAGGAGGTGCGGCGCGTGCTGGAGGCCGTCGACCTGAGCGACGTGCGCAAGACGCGCCTGAAGAGGCTGTCCGGCGGGATGCGGCAGCGGGTCGCGCTCGCGGCGGCGCTCGTCGGCGACCCGGGACTGCTCGTGCTGGACGAACCGACCGTCGGACTCGACCCCGAACAGCGCATGCGGTTCCGGGAGTTGATCGCGCAGGCGGGCGAGGGCCGGACGGTCCTGCTGTCGACGCACCAGACGGAGGACGTGGCGATGCTGTGCCACCGCGTGATCGTGATGACCCGGGGCCGCGTCCGCTTCGAGGGCACCCCCGCCGACCTGACCGCGCGAGCGGCCGGCCGGGTCTGGAGCAGCGTCGAGCGGGACCCGGCGGCGCGGGCCGGCTGGCGCACCGGCACCGGCAGCTTCCGCAACATCGGCGACCCCCCGCAGGGCGCCGAACTCCTCGAACCCACCCTGGAGGACGGCTACTTGCTCACCCTGGACGGCGAGAGCGCGGAGGCGTCGGCATGAGCACCCTGACCGCGACCCCCACCACGGTGGCCGAGCCGAAGAACCCCGGCCCCCGCCGGCTCGCCCCGGTCCTCGCCCTGGCCCGCTTCGAGGCCCGCGAACTCCTCCTCCAGGTCCCCGTGGTGCTCTTCGGGCTCCTCTGGCTCACCTTCACCGTCGTCAAGCTGGTGCGGGACGAGGGGATGGACGACTTCCCGATCCTCCACATGGTGGACCGGGACACCCAGGCACTCCCGCAGTTCTTCTCCATCGCGATCCTGGTCGCCGTCAACTCGGCGGTGCTGCGCGCCCGCAGGAACAAGACGGACGAGCAGTTCTCGATGCTGCCGATGGAACCCTGGGCCCGCGCGCTGGCCCACACCCTGTCGGTCGTGCCGTACGCCCTGTTCACCGCGCTGGTCGTCGGCGTCGACTTCGGGACGGCGGCGATCAGGCCGGGCGCGGTGGGGTCGGGGTCGGTCGCCGAGCTGGCGGTGGGTCCGCTGACGGTGATGTTCGCGGGGCTCATCGGGATACTGCTGGCGGGGCTGTGGCCGCTGACGTTCGTGCCGATACTGATCGTGGCGGTCGTGTACGTGGCGGTCGTGGAGTCGGTGTCGCTGGACGGCAGCTGGACGAGCTGGTTCTCCCCGGTCGTCGTCGAGAACACGAACGGCATCCCGGTCCCCTCGAACCTCCTGGACCGGCACTCCGGCTGGCACGCGCTCTACCTGCTGGCCCTGTGCGTGCTGCTCGCCTGCGTGGCGATGCTCGTCAAGGGGGGCCGCAGCGTGGCGCTCAAGGCGGCGGCGGTGCTGGCCCTCGCGGTCACCGTCGTCGCCGGGCTCGGCCAGCGGCCGGGGGACCAGACAGCGCTGGCGGAGGCACGGCGGACGGCGTCCGAGCACCCGGAGAAGGTGCAGTCGTGCGCGGAGTACGACGGGTCGACGTACTGCTCGTTCCCGGAGTGGAACAGCCAGCGGGCGCAGTGGGCGAAGGTCGTGGACCGGGTCCGGGCAGGCGCCGGGGTCGCGACACCGCTGACGGTGCGCCAGCGCATCGACGTCACCGACGGGATCGGCGGCGACTACACACTGACGCCCCGGCCCGGCGCCGCCCAGGCCACGGTCGGCACCCGCTGGGGCGGCAACCGGGTCCCCGAGTTCGCGGTCGGTGTGGCGTCCGTGCTGGTCGCCGGGTCGGAGAAGGCGGCGGAGAACCTGTGCGGCGCGCGCGGAGTGACCGTCCTGTGGCTGGCGCTGGGGAACGACCCCACCCCCGAGGACACGTTCAGGGGCCTCCGGCTGGATGACAGCACGGTGGGTTCCGCCATCGTCCGCTCCACCACCGACTCGGTCTCCATGACGGCCCAGCAGACCGACGTCGTCAACAGCCTCCTGGCCCGCCCCCGCACCGAGGTCACGGCGGCGGTCAAGGCCCACTGGACCGAGCTGACCTCCCCGAGGACGACCACGGCGGACGCGGCGCGCCTGCTGGGCGTCGAGGCGCCGAAGGGAGCGGAGACGTGCGGCGAGTGAGGAACAACGAAGAGAAGACCCGGAACCCGATGCCGACGACCACGACTCCGACGACCACGACTCCACCGCGCCTGAACTGGCGGTCCCTCCCCGCCCTCGCCCTCCCCACCTGGCGCTCCACCCCCCGCCTCGCCCCCGCCCTCGCGGCCGGCGCCGGGCTGCTGCTCGCCGCCTCGACGCGCATCGCGGACACACCCCCCGACGCCCTCTCCGCCCTGAACCTCCTGAGGGTCACCGCTCTCCTGGGCGCCCTGGCGCTGGCGTTCCTGCTGGACGACCGCTCGCGCAGCACCACGGAGACGACGCCGACGCCCCGCCCCCTGAGGGTGGCCCTGAGGCTCGCGCCCGTACTCCCGCTGGCGGCGCTGTGGTGGACGGCGGCGGTGTTCCTCATCCCCGCAGGCTCACGCCCCGCGCTGCTCCCCCTCACCCTGGAAGCCGCCGCGATGGCGACGACGGCCCTGGCGCTGGCGACCGCGAGGATCCGCTTCACGGACGTCGCGGCACCGGGCGGCGCGGCGGCCATAGGGACGCTCGCGGCGATGGCCGCAGCCGCGGTGATCCCCGCGAGGTGGGGCCTGTTCGCACTGCCGGCCGAGCCGCACTGGCCGGGCGCGCACTGGAGGTGGGCGCTGGTGCTGGCGGTGACCGCGCTGGCGTGCGCGGCGTGGACCCCGCAGCCGCTCGAACGCGGGGCCCCGCAGTGGCTGAAGAACCTCGGCAGGCCGAAGGACCTCAGCTCTCCGCGCGGTACATCAGGTCCGTCTCATGCGTGAGGAACCCGAGCCGTTCGTACACGGAGACCGCCGCCTTGTTGTCCGCGTCGACGTACAGCATGGCGGTCGGCAGACCCTGGCCCGCGAGGTGGCGCAGCCCGATCGTGGTGAGGGACTTGCCGAGCCCGCCACCCTGGACGCCGGGGCGCACGCCGAGGACGTACACCTCGCCGAGCTGCTCGGCCGCGTGGACCTTCGTCCAGTGGAAGCCGATCAACTCGTCGCTCCGGAAGGCGAGGAAGAACCCGGCGGGGTCGAACCACGGCTCGGCGATGCGCGCGTCGAGGTCGCGCTGGGTGAGGGAGCCCTGCTCGGGGTGGTGCGCGAAGGCGGCGGCGTTCAGGTCGAGCCAGTCGGCGTCGTCCTTGCCGGGGACGAAGGCGCGGACGGTGACGCCGGCGGGGAGGACCGGGTCGGGGAGGTGCAGGTCTGTCAGGGGGCGGCGCATCTGCCGGAGTTCGCGGAACAGCGTGAGACCGAGGACCTGGGCGAGATGCCGGGCGGCGGGATGCCCGCCGTGCGCCCACACACGCAGCCGCTTGCCAGTCGCGCTCAGCAGCGCCGTACCGAGGACGCGCCCGTGCCCGTGACCCCGGTGCGTGGGGTGGACGACGAGTTCGGCGGCCGGTGCCTCGACGGGGTCGGTGTCCTCCAGCTGGGCGTAGCCGACGAGTTCGGGGCCGGTGGACAGGAGCAGGTGGGAGATGCCCTCGCGGGCGCCCCCGCGCAGGTTCAGCCGCCCCTGCTCGGACACCGCCTGCTGACCGTCGGCGCGAGCGGCGTCCCCGAGCAGGGCGAGAACGGCGTCGATCTGCTCGGGGTCGAGGACGGGCAGGGTCTCAAGGGATCGGGGCCGTACGGAGTCGTCGCTGGTCATGCGTACGAGGGTACGGGGAGGGGGCGGGAGGGCACCCGCGTACGCCGCGCGACCGCACCCCGTACGCCGCCGCACTCACCCCCGTACGCCGCCGCACCCGCCCCGGCCTGCCCGCGCCGCGGCGCCGTACGCAAAGGGCGGGGCAAAGGGAAACCAGGATGTAACCATGAACCCCCTGTCGTGCTACGCGCGTTGAATCTAGGCTGCGCCGGACGGGGCCACATGTTCCTAGCCATCTTCAGGGGGGCTCATGCCAGCCAGTTCCCAGCCGCACCCGGGCCGCAGACGGACGTACCGGCTACTCGCCGCAGCCGCCGCGCTCGCCACCGCCGGGGCCATGGCCGCCGCGCTGCCGGCGGACGCGCACGACGCGAAGCACGGCGGAAAGCCGCAGTTCAAGCGGTACCAGGACGTGCAGTTGCTGTCGTTCAACGACCTGCACGGCAACCTGGAGCCGCCGTCCGGCTCGTCCGGCCGGGTCACCGAGCTCCAGGCGGACGGCACGACGAAGACGATCGACGCGGGGGGCGTCGAGTACCTCGCCACGCACCTGCGCAACGCCCGCAAGGGCAACGCGTACTCGGTGACGGCGGCCGGCGGGGACATGGTCGGCGCGTCGCCGCTGATCTCGGGCCTGTTCCACGACGAGCCGACGATCGAGGCGCTCAACAAGCTCGACCTGGACGTCACGAGCGTCGGCAACCACGAGTTCGACGAGGGCGCGAAGGAACTCGCGCGCCTCCAGAACGGCGGCTGTCACCCGAAGGACGGCTGCTACACGGACACGAAGTTCACGGGCGCGGACTTCCCGTACCTCGCGGCGAACGTCCTCGACGAGAAGACCAACAAGCCGATCCTCAAGCCGTACTGGGTGTGGCGGAAGAACGGCGTGAAGGTCGGCTTCATCGGCGTCACCCTGGAGGACACGCCGGGCGTCGTCTCGGCGGAGGGCGTGAAGGGCCTCAAGTTCAAGGACGAGGTCGAGACGATCAACAAGTACGCGCGCGAACTCCAGCGCCAGGGCGTGCAGTCGATCGTCGCGCTGATCCACGAGGGCGGCCAGCCCGCCTCGCAGTCGTACAACTACAACTGCGACTCCCCGGGCGCGGGCGACGGCATCTCAGGACCGATCGTCGACATCGCGAAGAACGTCACCCCGGCGGTCGACGCGCTGGTCACCGGCCACACGCACGCGGCGTACGTGTGCACGATCAACGACCCGGCGGGCAAGCCGCGCATGGTCACCTCGGCGGCGTCGTTCGGCCGCCTCTACACCGACACGACGCTGACGTACGACCGCTGGACGGGTGACATCGCCCGTACGGCCGTGAAGTCCGCGAACCACGTCGTCACCCGGGACGTCCCCAAGGCGCCGGACATGACGCAGCTGATCGACAAGTGGAACATCCTCGCGGCGCCCATCGGCAACCGCCCGATCGGCTACATCGCGGCCGACATCCCGAACACGGGCACGGAGTCCCCGGCGGGCGACCTGATCGCGGACGCGCAACTCGCGTACGGCAAGGGCCTCGACCCGGAGACCGACCTCGCGCTGATGAACCCCGGCGGCGTGCGCGCCGGGTTCACGTACGCGGCCAAGGGCGCGGAGGGCGACGGCGTCGTGACGTACGCGGAAGGGTTCACCGTCCAGCCGTTCGCGAACACCGTCAACCTTCAGAACTTCACCGGCGCGCAGGTGATCCAGATCCTGAAGGAGCAGGTCAGCGGTACGAACGCGGCCTCACCGAAGGTCCTTCAGCCGTCCGCGAACCTCCGCTACACCCTCGACCTGACGAAGTCGGGCGCGGACCGCGTGGTCACGGACACGATCCGCCTGAACGGCGCGGCGATCGACCCCGCCGCCACCTACCGCATCGCGACGAACAACTTCCTCGCGGGCGGCGGCGACGGCTTCCCCACGCTCGGCCAGGGCACGAACGACCTCGTCGGCACGGACGACCTGTCGGCCCTCGCGCAGTACCTGACGGCGAACTCGTCGGCGGGCACCCCGCTGGCGCCTCCGACGGCGGACCGGATCACCTTCGTACGGTGAACCCCGCGTAAGCCCTCATGAAGTTCCGAGATCCCCCCGAGGACCAGTTCCCGGGGGGATCTCGCCATGTCCGGAGGCGTCGTCACCCGCCTGGCGCCGCGTACCCCGCAGGGGTTGAATCCGCCCGGCAGCTCACTCTTCGTGGTGACGCGGATGAGGTGTACGAGGGTGACGCGCCGATAGGAAGGGTGCCTGTCTCCGGGCGAGTTGCCCGGCGTCGTAGGCGTCGTAGGCGAGGAGCCCCATTGACCACCCTGTTGCGGACCGAGGGCGTGGGCAGGACGCACGCACTGCGGGGAGCGAGGATCGACCTCCTGGACGACGTCACACTCGGCGTCGAGGCGGGTCAAGTCACCGCGCTGGCAGGGGACTCGGGGTCGGGGAAGACGCTGCTGCTGCACATCCTGGCCCTCCTCGAAACCCCCGACCGGGGCCGCGTGTTCCTCGGCGGCGACGACCTGACGGCCCTGACCGGACCCGCCCGGGCCGACACCCGCCGACGCCGCCTGGGCATCGTCTTCCGCTCCCCCGACCTCCTGCCCCGCCACTCGGCGTACCGCAACGTCCTTGTCCCGTATGCCGGTTCACGCGCCGAGGGCGAACGCCGGGCGCGCGACCTCCTCGACCGGATGGACCTGACGCGGCGGGCCGCACACCTCCCCGGCGACCTGACGGACGACGAACAGCGCCGGGTCGCCCTGGCCCGCGCGCTGATCAACGACCCGCCCGTGCTCCTCGCCGACGAGCCCACGGGGGGCGCCGAGTTGATGGCGTTCTTCCGTGAACTCGCCGATGAGGGACGGGCGGTGGTGCTCGCGTCCGCCGACCCGGAGGTGTGGGGGATCGCGGACGTCGTGCACCGGTTGGAGAGGGGGGTGCTGGTCGGGGAGAGCGCCGACCCGTACTTGGAGGCCGAGGATCACCAACTCCAGTGATCCCGGGCCCAGTTCAAGAAGCCGACGGCGTCCAGTCCCCCAACCAGTCCGCGACCTCCTGCCCCGCCGCCTGCGAGTCGCTCAACTGCGGCCGTTCCGAGGACGCCGCCCCCGACCCCGCCCCCGTGTTCCGGTACTCGGCGAACCGGTCGTCCTTCCACGAGAAGCCGCCCATGTCCGTCCACGGCGTCGACTTGATGCCGCCGCCGAGGGTCGACTCGCGAACCGTGGCCTGCGGGTCGACGGTCGTGTCACCGCCGGGGTGCCAGTTCCGCCCGAGGTAGTAACTCCCGTTGGACACATCGCCGTTGACGGTGGACTTGTTGATGAGGATGCCCTTGCGCCCGGCGGCGGTGCTGGGCGCGGTGACGTACCCGGCGGAGGTGCCGTTCCAGCGCTTCTTGAGGGTGATGACCGACTTGTCCACCACGGCAGTTGCCCGGCCGAAGATGAAGTCGACGTTCCCGACGATGTACGAGTTGGCGATGTAGACCCGGCCGAGCTTGTCCTTCGCGGCGGTCTCCAACTCCAGTGTGTCCTGGTCCCCGTTGACGATCACCCCGTCGAGGACGACCCGGTCGGCCTGCGTCAGCAGCGCGACCGCCTGGTTCGCGATGTCCTGATGCGCGGCCTCGTCGAAGTCGTTGGTGACGGTCAGGTTCCTGACCTGCGAGTCGTCCGAGGAGACGGAGAGGGTGGCGCTGCCGGGCGTCCCGTACGTCCCCGAACCGTCGGGCTTCGTCATGCCCGCCGCGTTGCCGTACACGATGACCGTGTCCTTACGGCTGGCGCCCGAGCCCTGGATGGTGACGTGCGGCTTGTTCGCGGGGACCTTCACAACCTCGCGGTACGTGCCTGGCTTGACCGAAATCACCACGCGGGCCGGGTTGTTGACGGGAACGGCGTTCACGGCGGCCTGAACGGTGCGGTATTGACCGGAGCCGTCCTGGGCGACGGTCAGGGTCGTCGCCTTGAGGGCGGCCGTCGTACCGATCGAACTCCTCGGCCCCGCACCGGACTTGAGCAGCGCGGGTACGTTCGCCGTCGCGTCCAGCGTGTACGGGTAGTAGCTCTTCGGGTCCCACGTGGCGCCCGCGCCACCGCTCTCGTTGCGCCCGCTGGTCCCCGAGAACACGTTCCCCCGCTGGACGAGCGTCGCCGAACTGTCCCTGATCACCGGGTTCTTCATGCCCTGGAAGTACGAATTCTCCAGCACCATGTTCGTGTTGCCGCGCGCGTAGTTCCCGTACGACGAGGTGATCGCCGTACTCGCCTCGTCCTCAAGGTAGTTGTTGTACAGGTGCGCGTGCGCGACGTTGTCCGTCGAAGGGTTGCGCTGCTCCGTCTCGCGGATCCAGTTGTGGTGGATCGTGATGTCGGCGGTCGTGTTTTCCGTCCAGCCGATCCCGAACGCCTTGTTCTCCTGGCTGAGTCTGTTCCAGGAGACGGTCAGGTACGTCGTGTCCTTACGGCTGTCGATCAGCCCGTCCGCCATGTGCCGCAGGTCGTTGTGGTCGATCCAGACATGGTGCGCGCCGTCCATCTGGATGGCGTCGAAGTCGTGCTCCTTGTCGTTCCAAGTCCCTTGGTACGCATCCCTGATGGTCAGATTCCGGATGATGACGTTGTGCACGCCCTGCCCCAGGAAGAACCCACCGCCGACGATGTGCCCGGCGGTCCCGGACCCCACGATCGTCTTGTCGGAAGCGACCTTGATCTCCTTCCCGACCGGATCCATGGAGATCGCACCGGCCACGACGATCACGTACGGCTCACTCGCGGTCGCGTACTTCTCCAACTCGGCGAGCGTCCTGACGGTGACGGTCTTCCCGTCCCGCCCGCCATAAGTCCCGTTCTGCCCAAGCGAGTTGACGGAGGCGAACCCGTCGGCTGCCACCGCAGCCCACCCCGGCGCCGCTGCGGACGCCTCGTCACCCTTCCCGTACCCATAGACGAAGACCCCGGTAGCGGTCAGAACGAGCGGCAGCCCGACCGCCAGCGAGGTGTTACGCCGCCGATGCCTGCGAAGTGCTTTGCGGCTCATGTGGGAGACCTTTCCGTGCGGGGGAGAGTCGCTGCTCTGTCGCCGCGTCGGAGGGAAAGGTTGCCGGGTCTTCCTTGTCCGCCCCACTACCCTCGCGGCATGATCCTCGCGCCCCTCCCGCTCACCCCCGACCACGACATCCCCACCCCGATCCTCACCGAACTGACCGCCCTGTACGCCGCGAACGAGACCTTCTTCGCCCTGAGCGGCGACTTCCCTGACCCCACGGACATCCGCCCGGAGCAGATCGCGAAGGAACTGGCCGACGAACTCGCGAACCCGGACGCCGAGGTCCTGCTCGCCCGCAGCGAGGGCCAACTCACCGGTATCGCGGTCACGTTGGCACACCACCCCGACCCCCAGGACCCGGACCCCTGGATCGGCCTCCTGATGGTGAGCGAACACCGCAAGGGACACGGCCGCCGCATCGCGGAGGCGGTGGAGGACACGTTCCGCACAGCGGGCCGAACGGCAGTTCGCCTGGCGGTCCTCGACAACAACCCGCAGGGCATGGCCTTTTGGACAGCCCTCGGCTACGAACTCATCGACCGCCGAAAGGACCGCCAACTCCAGCGTCCGTGCGCGGTGTTGAGGAAGCCGCTGGTCAACTAGAGGGCTTGGACTTCCCGTACACCCACTGCTCCCACACCCCGTCCCAGTCCTCACCCGGGGCCACCTTCTCCAGGTACGCCTTCAACTCCCCGGTGTCCACGACGAGATGACGATGCTCACGGGTCCACCCCTGCACGAAGTCGTAGAACGCGTCGTCCCCCAGAATCTGCCGGATCTTGTGTACGACCATGGCGCCCCGCATGTAGACGGGCGGATCGGAGATCTGGTCGGCCCCAGGCGGATCACCCGGCGCGAACGCCCAGATCGCCTCGTTCGCCTCGGCGTCGTCGTAGTAGTCCCCGGCGTACACGGCGTCGAAGATCTCCTGAGCGGTGTCCCCGTCGTGATCCTCGGACCACAGCCACTCCGCGTACGTGGCGAACCCCTCGTTGAGCCACATGTCGCGCCAGGTCCGGGGCGTCACCGAGTCCCCGAACCACTGATGGGCCAACTCGTGGACGAGTATGGAGAGTTCAGGCGGCCCGGGGAAGAAGGGCCGGTTCTGCGTCTCCAGCGCGTACCCGGCGTCATCGGCCCGCCCGACGACAACCCCGGCCGAACGGAAGGGATAGGGCCCGAAGTTGTACGCGGCCCAGTCGAGAACATCCCCAAGTCGCCCCACAACCGCACGACTTGCGGCAACCTGCGTCGCATCGACGGCCGTGTACACCGGAAGCCCGTCAACAGCCGTACGCCGCACCTCGAACTTCCCCACCGCCAGCATCGCGAGATAGCTCGCCATCGGCTCCCCGGTACGCCAGACGAACGTACGCCGCCCCGCGCCGGCGGCCTTCTCGCTCACCAACTCCCCGTTGGAAACGGCCGTAAGGCCCTCCGGCACCGTCACTCTCAGGTCGTACGTCGCCTTGTCGGAGGGGTGATGGTTCCCGGGGAACCAGGCCATCGACCCCACGGGCTCCCCGAGCGCGACCGCGCCGTCCGCCGTGGGGAGCCACCCCTCCTCGGACCCGTCGGGGTCGGTGATCGTCTGTGGTGTGCCGGAGTAGCGGACGGTCGTCGTGAAGACCTTGCCCTCGGAGAGGCCGCTCGCGGGGCGGACCGTCAGCTCCTGCCCGGAGCGGCTCGTCCGCGCCGGTTCACCGTCGACGGTGACCTTCTCGACGTCCAGACCAGTCAAGTCGAGGTGGTACGAGGTGAGTTGCCGGGTCGCGCGCGCCGTGATCACCGCCGTACCGGTGAGATGGCGCGTCCCGGGGGCGTAGTCGAGCGTCAGGTCGTAGTGCGTGACGTCGTACCCGCCGTTCCCCGCCTTCGGGAAGTACGGGTCCCCGACACCGGCCGCCCCCTCGGCGTCGTCGCCGTCCTCGGAACTGCACCCGCCCAGGAGCAGGAGGACGGCTACGGCGGCGGCGCGGCTTCGTCTGGACATGTCGGAGATCCTAGGACGCGGCCATGACACCATCGGGGCGTGCTCGACATCGGCTATGCCCTCTCCAACCGCTTCCCGGACCCGCCGCAGACGGACTACCGGCGCGCGGACGTCCGTGCCCTGCGCCACGACCTCTTCTGCGGCGACGTGTACCTCGCGGACACGAAGGCGGACCGCGAGGTGTCCACGGCGTGGGGGTGGGTGCCGGTGCTCGACTTCGCGTGGGCGCTGTGCGACATCGTCGAGCGGATCGACCGCGACCCGGCGGGGTCCCGGGCCTCCCGGCCGCAGTACGCGGAGCTGGACTTCACCGAGTCGACCGACCGGATGGTCTTCGAGCGGCGGTTCGGGTGGGTGGACATCGAGGCGGACTGGATGCGGGTGGAGGAGGAGCCGCTGACGTTCTCCCACAGCGAGCTGCGGCGCGAGGCGCGGGACTTCCTGCACGACGTGATCGCGGACCTGACGGATCTGCACGAGGACCTGGGGGAGAACCCGGCGATCTGGACCCTCCAGGCGAAGTTTCCCCGGCTGAGCTGACCCCTGCGGGGGCGGGGGCGGGGGCGGCGGAAAGTGCCGGGCTAGGCCGTCGGGCGGCTGCGGTGCCATACGGCTGAGGTGCCGTGCGGCTGCGATGCCATGGCGGCCGGTTGCGCCCGCGCGGCGGAGCCGACTGGATGCGGGTGGAGGAGGAGCCGCTGACGGGCCGGTCGCGCCCACACGGCGGAGCCGCAGATCGACCCAGCCCCGCGCCCCCGCCGGCCTCAGCCCCGCGCCCCCGGCCCTGTACCCGCTGGCCTCAGCCCCGCGCCCCCGGCCCCGTACCGGCGCCCCAGCCCCGCGCCACCGATGCCCCCGCTCTCAGCGCCCCGCGCCCCTGAACGACGCGCCGCTGAAGAACCCGGCATCAGCACCCCGCACTGCCCGTCACATCCCCGACGCCCCCGCCGGCGCACCCCCCGCCCAGAACGTCGCCCCACCCAGCAGCCACAGCTCCGTCAACGCCGTCCCCGGCGGCAGGTACCCCTGCGACAGCGCCCCGTACCCCGTGTTCAGCCTCGGCGCCGACAGCCCCAGCAGCGCCATCACGTCGTAATGCTGCGCGTCCGCGAACACGTACCGCCCGTCCTTGCCGTCCTCCCGCGCGAGCGGCACGCAGCGCAGCACCGACTCCAGCGCCGGGATGTCGAGGGGCGCGGCGGCGAAGGGGAGGAACGCGGTGGGGGCGGCGCCGAGCGGCTCGGGCCACTCGGGGGTCCACGCGTCGGTGGGCCGCTCCCCGCTGAAGTACCCCGGCCACGAGTCGTAGACGTGCCGCAGTTCGCCGTCGTCGTACACCTGCATGACCAGTACGTCCGAGTCGAAGACGTACATCCCCAGCGTCGGGACGGACAGGCGGCGGCTCACCGCTTCCGCGAGGGTCAGCGCCTCCGTCTCCTCAGCGGGATGAATCACGGTGTGGCTGGGCCCCACCGCGAGTGCGTACCCGCGTATCGCGGGGCGGCCGGCCGCCGTCTCCTCGGAGAGCAGCGGCACCACTTCCTGGCACGGCCGCGCCACCAGTACGTTCCCGTAAAACGTGCCCATCGGTCACTCCTCCACCCTGATCCCCAGTTCCCCCGCCAGCACCGGTGCTAGATCGAGCAGCTGTGCCGTACTGATGACGGCACCGCGCAGTCGGTCCACACCGGCGGTGATGCCCAGTTCGACCGCTCCCCTCAGATCGACGTCCGACAGGGTCGCCGCGCTGAAGTCCGCGCCCTTGAGCGCGCAGTCGACGAACTCCACCCGTTCCATACGCGCGCCCGCGAAATCCGGTTCGACGAGAACGCAGTTTTCGAAAACGACATCCCTGAGACGGGCCTGCCGGAGGTTCAGGAAGTCGATCTTCCCGCCCCGTACGACCACCCTCTCCAGCACGCTCCCGAACATCTGCGTGCCGCCCAGGCGCGCCTCGATCACCTCCACGTCCCGCAGCGTCGCGTCCGCGAGGTCCGTCCCCACCCCGCGCGGCGCGGTCAGCCGGGAGTCCAGGAAGCGCGCGTTCCTCAGCCGCGTCTCGTCCAGCGAGCACCCCGTCAGCGCGCAGTCCATGAACGTCGCCCCCGCGCCGTCCTGCCCCGCCAGGTCCAGCTCCTTCAGCTCCATCCCGTCGTAATCCCCGTCCGGTTCCACCTCCCCGTCCTCGAACTCCCGCAGCTCCGGCAGCCGCAGCTCGGGCCGCCGAGCCCCCTTGACCCCGCCCCGCTTGCCGCCGCTGCCACGTCCGTTGCTCGCCATGCCCCCATCCTGCACCCCGCCACTGACAACGCCCCTGGCCTGTGGATAACGCCTGTGGATAACTCCGCCACCGGAGCCTTCGGCGACAAGCTCCTTGACCTCAAACTCCTTGACCTCAAGCGGGGTTGAGGCCGAAGCCTGGAGAACTCGTACGACAAGAACACCGGACAACCGGCATCCTCAGGGGGACCCGTGCACGCCATCCGCCTCCACACCTTCGGCCCCGCCGAGAACCTCACCTACGAACCCACCGACGACCCCCACCCCGCCCCCGGCCAGGTCCGCATAGCCGTACGCGCCGCAGGCGTCCACCTCCTGGACACAGCCCTGAGACAAGGCATCCAGGGCCCGGCCCCCACCCCCGTCACCCTCCCGACGATCCCGGGCCGCGAAGTCGCCGGCACGGTCGAATCCCTCGGCGAGGGCGTGGCCGGAACCTGGCTGGGCCGCCGGGTGGTCGCCCACCTCGGCTTCGCCCCCGGCGGCTACGCCGAACTCGCCGTCACGGACGTGACCCGCCTCCACGAGATCCCCGCCCCCCTCGACGAGGCCCAGGCCGTGGCCATGATCGGCACCGGCCGCACCGCCCTCGGCATCCTCCAGTTCGCCACCCTGACCCCCGACTCGATCGCCATCGTCCCGGCAGCGGCGGGCGGACTCGGCACGCTCCTGGTCCAGTACGCCAAACACCGGGGCGCCACGGTCATCGCCCTGGCAGGCGGCCCGGCGAAGACCGCACAGGCGCGCGCGAACGGCGCCGACCTCGCCCTCGACTACACGACCCCCGACTGGCCCCACCACCTCCGCACCTACCTAGGCCCCCGCCGCGCCACGATCGTCCTCGACGGCGTAGGCGGCGAAGCGGCCCGCGAATCGACGGCCCTCCTGACCCCCACCGGCCAACACCTGATCTTCGGCCGGTCCTCCCAGGGAGTCACCGACGGCACGGCGTACGAGGTGCCTGGCCTGTCCCAGCACGTCCTGGGCCCGGCCATGTTCGAGAAGACCCCACTCCGCACCCTGGAAGCCCAGGCGCTCGCAGAAGCCGCGACCGGCAACCTCACCCCGGCCGTCCACCGCTTCCCCCTTGCCGAGGCGGCAGCCGCCCACCGGGCCCTGGAGACCCGCAGGACGACGGGAAAGGTGATCCTGGAACCGTGACCCCGCGCGCGGGCCGGACCCACCCGCGCGCGGAGCCCTCCTCACCCCCGCCCCGCCACCACATCCGCCACCCGCGCCAACCGCGAAGACCCCGCCCCCGCCCGCATCTCCCGCTCCCTGCGGTCCGCCGCCCGGTACACCGCGTACAGCCCTCGGACCCCCACCCACCGCAGCGGCTCCGGCTCCCACTTCCGCACCCGGTGTCCCACCCACGGCAACCGGCTCAACTCCCCGTCCCCGCCGAGGACCAGCTCCGTCAGGGTGCGGCCGGCGAGGTTCGTGGTGGCGACTCCGGAGCCGACGTAGCCGCCCGCCCAGCCGAGGCCGGAGGCGGGGTCCAGGGTGGCTGTGGCGCACCAGTCGCGGGGGACGCCGAGGACGCCGGACCAGGTGTGGTCGATCCGTACGCCGCGCAGGGCGGGGAAGAAGTCGGTGAGCACCGCGCGCAGGGCGTCGACCGTCGCCCCGGGGGTGCGGCCGTCCGCGTCCGCGCGCGAGCCGAAGCGGTACGGGACGCCCCGCCCGCCCAGGGCGATCCGCCCGTCGGCGGTGCGCTGTGCGTACATGTACGCGTGCGCCATGTCGCCCAGCGCCTCGCGCGCGTGCCAGCCGATCTCCTCCCAGAGGGCCTCGCTCAGCGGCTCGGTGGCGATCATCGAGGAGTTCATCGGCAGCCAGGTGCGCCGCTGCCCCTTCAGCTCGGACGTGAACCCTTCGGTGCACCGCAGGACGTACCGCGCGCGCACGGTGCCGTACGGAGTGACCGCCTGTCCGGGACGGATCTCCGTCACCGCCGTCCCCTCGTGGACGGTCACGCCGAGTCGTACGACGGTCTCCAGGAGCCCCGTCAGCAGCTTGACGGGGTGCACGCGCGCGCCGTGCGGCGTCCATGTGGACCCCAGCGTGTCGACGATACGGATCCGTTCCGACGTCTCGGCGGGCCCGTACAGCTCGCGGTCGGTCTCGCCGTACGCCAGCTCGTGCTCGTGGAACGCGCGCAGGCGCGCGAGCTGCGCGGGCGTACGGGCGACCTCCAGGACGCCGCCCCGGTGGATGTCCGCGTCGATCCCCTCGGCCTCGGTGACCGCGACGACCTTGGCGACGGTGTCGTTCATGGCCCGCTGGAGCCGTACGGCGGCCTCGTGGCCGTGCACGCGCGCGTACCGGTCGCGTCCGGCGATCCCGTTGTACAGCCAGCCGCCGTTGCGCCCGGAGGCGCCGTACCCGCAGAACGCGCGCTCCAGGACGGTGACCGCGAGCGAGGGGTCGGCCTTCTTGAGGTAGTACGCCGTCCACAGCCCGGTGTATCCGCCGCCGACGATCACGACGTCGGCGGTCGTGTCCCCGGGCAGCGGATCGCGCTCCCGGGGGAGGCCGTTCTCGGCCCACCAGAAGGAGACACCGCCGTTCGCGAAAGCACCCATGCGCGGACGTTAGCCCGTCCGGGCGAGGGCTGTCCCCTTCGGATCCCGTCGTCCCTTGGTCATCGGATACGCCGCCAGCCCCAGCAGTACGGCGATGAAGTGCCCGAGGTCCGTGAACGTCGGCGTGACCGCCATGGGCGCCGCGAAGAACACCAGGAGCCCCGCCGCCCACACGTACCGCCACGGCGCCCGCAGGCGGTACGTGAGGACCGCCGCGACCCCGGCCAGCGCGTAGCTCACCCCCACGTCCAGCGTGTTCATCGCCGACCTCGGCGCGATCCCCTGCTCGATCGCGACCAGGAGCGCCCCCTCGCTGATGAGCGTCGCCAGCACGTGCGCGCCGGCCGCGACGGCCAGCCAGCGCATGGTCCCCAGCCAGCGCTCCACGGGCGCGTGGACCACCGAGTACAGCGCCGCGTACGGCAGCCAGTACCCGCCGTCCAGCCACATCGCGCTCGCGAGCAGCACGCGCACGGGGTTGTCCGACAGCTCGTGCAGGTTCGTCGACCGCTGCCGCAGGAACTCCTCCTCGAACTGCGGCGACATGCGGTGCGCGGCGGCCGTCGTGAACAGCAGGATGCCCAGCCAGACGTACGTCCCCGGGGAGCGCCGGACGTACCTTCCGACTGCCCGCAGTCCGCGCTTAATTCGCATGAGCGGATTCACGCGGTTCAGTATCGTCCGAGTGGTGATCGACATTCCGCAGGGATTAGTGAAGTCTCAGCAAAGGGCGAACGGGGCGGCCGGAGTGGCTTTCCTGGAAGGGCTGCCGGCGCTCGCGCAGGAGTTCCTCGCAGGCTGGGACCTGCGGCTCGACGGACCGTCGATGCACGGCATGTGCGCGCTGATCCTGCCCGTCGTCCGTACGGACGGCCTGCGCGCCGTCCTGAAGCTGCAACTCCTCGACGAGGAGAGCGAGGGCGAGGCGGTCGCCCTGCGGCTGTGGGACGGCGACGGAGCGGTCCGGCTCCTCGACCTCGACGACGCCACCGGGACGATGCTCCTCGAACGCCTCGACCCCACGCGCATGCTCGCGCGCGTGGCCGACGCCCACACCTCCGTCGAAGTCATCACCGGGCTGCTCGCCCACCTCACCGCCGGGCCCGCGCCGCAGGGCATGCGGCGGCTCGCCGACATCGCCGCGTCCATGCTGGAGCGCACGCCGGCCGCGCTGGCCCGCATCCCCGACCCCGAGCACCGCCGTATCGTCGCCGACTGCGCCTCCGCCGTCGCCGAGGTCGTCGACGAGCCCGGCGACCGGCTCCTGCACTGGGACCTCCACGACGAGAACGTCCTCGCCGCCGACCGCGCGCCCTGGCTCGCCATCGACCCCAAACCCCTCGCCGGCGACCCCGGTTACGACCTCTGGCCCGCCATCGCCAACCGCTTCGACGCGGACGACATCCGCTGGCGCTTCGACGCGATGACCTCCGGCCTCGGCCTGGACCGCGCCCGAGCCCGAGCCTGGACCCTGGGCCGCCTCCTGGAGAACTCCCTCTGGAACATCGAGGACGGCGAACCGCTCGACGAGGAGGACCTGGAAATCGCGCGGCGACTTCGGAGTTCCTGAGGGCGGCGGCACGAAGAACGAGGAGGATCAGGAAATTGCGTGACGACTCGGGAACTCCCGGCAAACACGGCACGTTGGACCCGACAACAGCCCGATCCTTGGCATCGAGAACAGAGCGACAAGCCTTCCTCCCCGGCCTCACCCTGGCCCGCCGCTTCTACGCCGAGGCCGTCCGCCCCCTCCTTGCCGGCCTCCCCCACTCGGCCGCCCGGATCGGCCCCGGCTCGGAGGTCCTCGGCTACGACACACCCCGCTCCGCCGACCACGAGTGGGGGCCGCGCCTCCAGCTCTTCGTACGCGACGACGACCCCGCGGCCCATGACGTCCTGAGCGCCCACCTAGCGGAGAACCTCCCGAAGACCTTCCTCGGCCACTCCACCCACTTCGCCCTCACCGGCACCGACGGCGACCGCGACATCCGCGTCATGACCCCGGCCGACGGCCCCGTCCACCACCGCGTCGAGATCACCACCCTCCCCGCCTGGCTCACCCGGACCCTCGGCTTCGACCCCACGAGGGGTGTCACCCCGGCGGACTGGCTCACGACCCCGACCCAACGCCTGGCCGAGGCCACGGCAGGCGAGGTCTTCCACGACGGCCTCGACACCCTCGTACCCGCCCGCGAGGCCCTCTCCTGGTACCCGCCGGACATCTGGCGCCACGTCCTGGCCGCGCAATGGCAACGCGTCGCGCAGGAAGAGGCGTTCGTGGGCCGCAGCGGAGAGGCGGGCGACGAACTGGGCTCCGCCGTCACCGCCGCCCGCCTGGTCCGCGACCTGATGCGGCTGTGCCTCCTGATGGACCGCCGCTATCCCCCGTACGGCAAGTGGCTCGGCACAGCCTTCTCCCGCACACCCCTCGGCGCCCGCCTCACCCCCGTACTCCGAGCCACCCTCACCGCCTCCGACTGGCCCATTCGGGAAGCCCAACTGGCGCACGCATACGAGGAGATAGCCACCGCGCACAACGCACTCGGCCTCACCGACCCCCTCGACCCCACCACCCGCCCCTACCACTCCCGCCCGTTCCGAGTCCTCCGCGCCGACCGCTTCGCCGAGGCCCTCACGGCGACCATCACCGACCCGACGATCCGCGCGCTGCCGCTGCTGGGCGCGATCGACCAGTACATCGACAACGCGGACGCGCTGAACATGCCGAAGGCCCAGCTCAGCACCGCACTGAACCGGGCCTTCGAGGACTAGGGGGCGATCACATCCCGCGCGGGGTGCCGCCTCGGTCAACGCCCCAGTGCCGAAAGCTCCTTGGCCGCCTCGGTCAAGTCCTTGGCCGTGTCGATGGCTCGCCAGTACGCGCCCTGCGGCAGCGGGAATCCTGCCAGCCTCAGTTCCCGCGCGAGCTGGGGGAACGTGCTCCGTTCGTGGTCCCCCCGCTCCGGGAGGAGTTCGGCGAACTCCGGTGAGAACACGTACACGCCCGCGTTGATCTCGAACGTCGAGGGCGGGGACTCTATGAAGTCGGTGACGTGGCCGAAGCCGTCGGTCTGGACGGCGCCCCAGGGGATCCGGGGGCGCGCGAGCGCGATCGTCGCCACGGCGTCGCGTTCCGTGTGGAAGTCGGCCATCTCCCGCAGCGAGAACCGCGTCCAGATGTCGCCGTTGGTGGCGTACCAGGACTGGTCGGGGTGCGGCAGCCGGGCCGCGGCGTACCGGAGCCCCCCGCCCCGCCCGAGCGGCTCGGGCTCGACAACGGTGGTGACGGTGACCGGCAGGTCGGTCTCGTCCAGCCACTTCTGGAGGACGTCCGCGAGGTGCCCGCAGGAGACGACGACGTCGGTCACCCCCTCCTCCGCGAGCCAGTTCAGCTGGTGCCCGATGATCGGCGTCCCCGTCCCCGGGATCTCGACCATCGGCTTGGGCCGGTCATCGGTGTACGGGCGCAGACGTGAGCCCTGGCCCCCGGCGAGGATGACGGCTTGCGTGGGCCGCGACGCGGCGTGCGGGTCGGTCATGACCGCACTGTACGAGACGGGGGTGAGGGGGGTGCGGGGAAGGGGTTCTTACGCGGGCATGGGCCGACCCCGGGGGTTCATGTCCCCGGGGCCGGTCGGCGGCGTACGGCGGTCGGCGTGCGGTCGGCTCAGCTCGTGTGCGCCGCGAGGACGCCGGACGCGAAGGACGTGTCACAGACGGGGCGGGAGAAGGACTGGGCGCGACTGGGACCGTACGCCCGGACGGCGGCGCGGCCCAGCGCCCGCGCGATGGACGCGCAGTGCTTCGCGAGCGCCGGCTTGCCGTTGACCGCCTGCTGGAGGTGGGTCAGGGCGATGCCGGGGTCCTTCTGCTGGAGCTCCGTGAGGAGCTGGTCGCGCAGGAGGTCCTGCGGGGCGCGGGCGACGCTGTCGTGGCCGGTGCGTGGCGCGGAGACGTCGGACGCGGTCAGCACCGAGTCCGACGGGTCCCCGGTCCAGTTCACCCGGGTCACCGCGAGGGTCCCGGAGAGCACCATGACGACAGGCAGGACGAGGGCGAGGGAGCGACCGATCCGGCGGGCGGGACCCCGGCCGCCGCGTCGCGTCCGCGTGGTGGTGTGCTCCACGGAGCGCTTCGAGTGCTTCACGCCAGTGATGGTAGCGCCCGGTAATGATTTGGAGACATTTAGTCACCCGGATGGGGGACGATGAAGTGGCGGTTATTGGGTAGAGGGTTGACGTTCGTGCCCGAAAAGTCGGGAGTGCCGGGGATTTTCGGGGGAACGCGGAAGGACCCCGCGACCTTCCGGCCACGGGGTCCTTCACCCAGCTCGCGTCAGTCCGACAGGCGCGCGCCCGTCGAGGTGGAGAAGACGTGGGTCTCGCCCGCACGCGGGACGACGGAGAGGGTGGAGCCCTTCTCCGGGACGGCACGGCCGCTGACACGGACGACGAGGTCCTTGGACTCCTCGCCGACCTTGGCGGTGCCGTAGACGTACGCGTCGGCGCCGAGCTCCTCGACCACGTTCACGGTGACGACGAGGCCCTTGTCGGTCTCGGTCGCGACCTCGAAGTGCTCGGGGCGGACGCCGACCGTGACCGTCTTGTCGGTGGTCGCGGAGAGCGCGTCGCGCTGGACCGGGACGACCGCGTTGCCGAACTTCACGCCGCCGTCGGCGATCGGGACCTCGACGAGGTTCATCGCCGGGGAGCCGATGAAGCCGGCGACGAAGAGGTTCGCCGGGCGGTCGTACATGTTGCGCGGGGTGTCGACCTGCTGGAGCAGACCGTCCTTGAGGACCGCGACGCGGTCGCCCATCGTCATGGCCTCGACCTGGTCGTGCGTGACGTACACGGTCGTGATGCCGAGGCGGCGCTGGAGGGACGCGATCTGCGTACGCGTCGACACACGGAGCTTGGCGTCGAGGTTCGACAGTGGCTCGTCCATGAGGAAGACCTGGGGCTCACGCACGATCGCGCGGCCCATCGCGACACGCTGGCGCTGACCGCCGGAGAGCGCCTTCGGCTTGCGGTCCAGGTAGTCCGTGAGGTCGAGGATCTTCGCGGCCTCCTCGACCTTCGCGCGGATCTCCGCCTTCGGGACGCCGGCGATCTTCAGGGCGAAGCCCATGTTGTCGGCGACCGACATGTGCGGGTACAGCGCGTAGTTCTGGAACACCATGGCGATGTCCCGGTCCTTGGGCGGCAGGTGCGTGACGTCGCGGTCGCCGATGCGGATGGCTCCGCCGTTGACGTCCTCAAGACCCGCGAGCATCCGCAGGGAGGTCGACTTTCCACAGCCGGACGGGCCGACGAGGACCAGGAACTCCCCGTCCTCGATGTGGATGTCGAGCCCGTCGACGGCGGGCTTCTCGGTGCCCGGGTAGATCCGGGTCGCCTTGTCGAAAGACACAGTGGCCATGGTGCTAGGCCCCCTTCTACCGGCAGGAACGTGCCGGACGATCCGTTGTAGGAAGGTGGTGGTGTAGTCCACGGGTGGACTGCCTCAGGACGCTACCTCGCGTTTTCCGGTATGTCAGCACCTGGGGGACTGTGAACTTCGCGGAAATTTTCGCCGGGGCGGCGGATCGGCTTGGGTACACTGCACGGGTCGCGTACGCAGTCGCGTACATCACGCCTCCTTAGCTCAGCTGGCCAGAGCAACGCACTTGTAATGCGTAGGTCGTCGGTTCGAATCCGACAGGGGGCTCTCTTCCAGGCCAGGTCAGATGCACCTCTGACCTGGCCTTTGTCGTTCAACGGGACGCGGCGTCGCGCGCGGGCCGCCCGGCTGTCGGTGGTCTCATTGCTGGTCTCAATGGGGGCCCGATCTTGCGGGTTGCTGCCCACGCGGGGCGGTTCATGCGCATAGCTCCGGCCTACCGCAACGATCATGAAGCGTCGGCCCCCCACCCACCACTGCGAGTTCAACCTCAGCAGGTCCTACGTTGTTCGTGGGTTGGACGACAACTCGACGCCGAGGAGACCCGGGTCAGGGACCTGGCCGTAGAGTGCCTGGACGCATCGGACCGACCGAGTCCCGCTTCTTTTCCGTCCGGTCCGATCCTGTGCGCGCTGGGCATCACCCTGTGGCTTCCGATTCCGAGTCGGCGAGTGCCAGGGCTTCTTCCAGCGCGGCGAGTGGGGTGAACCGGCCGTTGAGGTTTCCCGCGTGCAGGATCCGCAGGATCATCGGCTGGGGGCAGACGAGCAGCAGCCATCCGCTCCGCTCCGTGACCCGCCGTTCGGCGTGGCACAGCAGTCGCAGTCCGGAACAGTCGAAGAACTCCACCGGAGTCAGGTCGATGACCACGGTTTGCCCGGGAGCGGCTGTCGCCGTGTCCAGGTCCGGCAGGATGTGCTGGGCGGCGGCGATGTCGATCTCGCCGCGGAACTCGATGACGGTGACTCCGCTGACCTGGTGGGTGTGGATGTACCCGACGGGCCATGCGCTGTTGTCATGCTGCACGGCGTTACCCCCGGTGAGCCCGGCTGCCCGATACGACCGGGAGCGGGGACGCATTTTCACCACCAGGGACTGGGGCGGCAACAGGCGCCCAGCGTATGCCCCATTGCTATCGCTTGTATGACAAAAGATTCCCTGCAAGCGAGGTTCACTCGATGGGGCGATTTTCAGCGCATCCGCTTGACATGCGTGGCTCGGCCATCCAACGCGTTCGTACGTCAAGGGCCTTTGGTCTCAGAGTCGTTGCCCGGCCGTGGCGCGTGACCGGCCGGCGCTTCTGCGACCGCCGGTCACACGGTCTCCGACCGCCGGTCACACGGTCTCGGGTACGCCGTTCGATGCCGGGGCAGGGATCGTCTTGGCGGGGAGTTCGGCGGGCGGCACCGTGGCCGTGGAGGCTGCCGCTGTCTCGCGGGCGAGGAAGGAGCCGAGTTCGCCGATGGTGCTCATGAGGGGGGCAGGGAAGACGACGGTGCTGTTCTTGTCGACGGCGATCTCCACCAGGCTCTGCAGGTTGCGCAGTTGGAGGGCCAGGGGGTGGGCCATCATCGTGTCGGAGGCGTCGCCGAGCGCGGCGGCGGCCAGGGACTCACCCTCGGCGTTGATGATCTTCGCCCGCTTCTCCCGCTCGGCCTCGGCCTGGCGGGCCATGGCGCGCTTCATGCTGTCGGGCAGCTGGATGTCCTTGAGCTCGACCAGGGTGACCTCCACGCCCCATTCGACGGTGGCGACGTCGAGGATCTGGCGGATGTCGAGGTTGATGCGGTCGGTCTCGGAGAGCGTCTCGTCGAGGGTGTGCCGGCCGACGACCTTCCGCAGGGTGGTCTGGGCGATCTGGTTGATCGCCGCGTGGACGTTCTCTACGGCGATGACCGACTTCACCGCGTCGACCACCCGGAAGTAGGCGACCGCCGACACGTCCACGCTCACGTTGTCCCGGGTGATGATGCCCTGGGACTGGATGGGCATGGTGACGATCCGCAGTGACACCCGGTGCAGGACGTCGACGAACGGGATGATGATCCGCAGCCCCGGATCGCGGGTTCCCACCAGACGGCCGAAGCGGAACAGCACGCCGTTCTCGTACTGCTTGACGATTTTCACGGCCATCGCGAGTGCCAGGACGGCAAGAACGGCGACGACGACCAGAAGGAAGACGAGGACTCCCATGTGCTGCTCCTCAGGTTGAGGACCGCGTCGGTGTCGCGCGAGGTCCCGGGGACGGGGGATGAGGCGGCAGCGCGTGAGCCACGGAGGGGCACCGGCACGTTGTCCGGGTGCCCGGGCCGTCGTGACAGCCGCGCTGTCACCAGAGGGGCGCGGAGCGCGGTGCGGACCGCGGGTCCGTCATGTGTCCAGCATCCCCTGCCGAGCGCGCCCGCCGCTTGGGCCGAACGGTCCCCGGAGTGTCCGGTTCCACCCAGGGGCGTTCAGCCGTTGTCGGCGGGGAGAGGCATGGGGCGGCCGGGGAGCCCGGAGGCCTTCGCCGCCGGCGTGGTGTCCGGCAGGACCAGCCCGCGTACCCGGGAGTCCGGCCCGTCTGCCGGGGATCCTGGATGGTAGGGCTCAGGACTTGGAACCGGGGAATCTCGTTCTGATCCAGGAAGGTCTTGCGAGGCGCCTTGGGAGGTGGCTTTTCGGAGTGGGCCGTTGCGATGGTGAGGAGTTCGGCGATGAGATCGCGGGAGTAGGGCCACCGGACGCCGTCGAATCCGCCTGAGACAGCTTTGTAGGGCGCCGGCGAAAGCCGTACCGGCAGAGGTGGCGGCAGCCACGCCGCCCCGGTGTCGTTGTTTCTCACCGCCGAAAACTCGTCAAAGCGTGAGGACGGCACCGAGGTCCCCTCCCCGCCGTCTCACACCGACCCGTCCCCACCACCCCACCCGGGGCGTACACGAGTACACCCCGGCCTCGAACAGGGCGGGGAACGACGATGGGCTGGAGCCACGTTGTCGGCGATGCGGCTCCAGCCCCCTCGCAGTGGTTCAGACAGTCACTGCGGCCCGGGGACAGGGGGCCGAAAGATACGGGGCCGGTAACCCTCCACCGGCCGCAGCCGGTGAAACACTCGAAGGCCCCTCCGACCACGCTATACCCGACCCAGTGACGGCGGCAGTACGCGAACCGTCCGGTACCGGCCCACAGCCTGTTGTGCCAGTGGTGCAGGGCGCCCGTGGTGAGGAAGAGGAAGGGGGTGCCCGCGCATGTGCGGACACCCGGCGGCCGAGCTCCCGCCCATAGCCGCCGCGGTCCCGACAGCGCCGACTCTGTCCGGACCGCCCCGGGCGAAGCACTGGCCCTCCCGGTTCCGGGGAACACGGGTCCGCCTGGTGCCTTCGCCGCATACCTCCCGTCCACCAGACTTCCGCTCCGCAGCTCCGCCGGACAGGAGCCGGACGGCCCGGCGGGCAGCACCGCCCGGCCCCGATTCCAGGGCCGGGTGGCCCTGCCTGCCTGGCCACTTCGGCGGCATCAGCACGCGTCGATACCCGGTCAGGCGGAGATCGTCCGTGCTCACCCGCCGATGGGAAAAGGGGAAGCGGCCCCAGGGAAGTGGCCGGTGTCAGCGCCGGTGCCCCGGACATACGCGGGCCGGACGGATTCGTGGGGGGCCTCGTTCCCGTGTCCGTCACACAGACGCAGGGCTCCGTCAAGTTCCGTGATTGCGTGGAGGGTTGGCGATCAGGCCGGTAGGGGCGGACAGCAGAGCAGGCACGGGGGTTCGTGATCATTGTGGTGTCGAAGCCAGATGATCACGAGGACGTCCCGTGCCTGCTGTTGCATCTTCCCCTATCCCTGCCGTGCTGGAGAAGCTGGGTCCGCTGGATGCGGACCGGATCGCTGACCTGCGTCCCTACCTCGAATCGGTTCCGGATCCGCGCTCGCGCCGGGGCCGGTGGTACTCGCTGACGGCGATCTTGCTGGTGTGTGCCTGCGCGGCCGTCTGCGGAGCGAAGAGCATCGACGAGCTCGCCGAGTTCGGCGAGCGGGCCACGAACTCGCTGCTGGCATCCCTCGGGGTACGCCGTCACCTGCTCGGCTGGCGGCGCAGCCCCAGGCCGGTCACTCTCGGACGCGTTCTTTCGGCACTTGACGGCGACGCCCTGGACCAGGCTGTGGGCGCCTACCTGGCCGACCGGCACCGCATCACCGCGTCCGCGGAAGTGCCCGAGGCCCGATCGCGGCAGGTCATCGCCGTGGACGGCAAGGCCCTCAGGGGCTCAGCCCGCCTGGCCGCGCCGCGCCGTCACCTGCTCTCGGCGGTCACCCACGACCGCGTCGCCACGATTGCCCAGGTCGAGGTCGGTGCGAAGACCAACGAAGTGCGCCACTTCAAGCCCCTGCTGGCGCCACTCGACCTCGCCGGCACCGTCGTCACCTTCGATGCCCTCCACTCGGTGAAGGCCAACATCACCTGGCTGGCCGAGACGAAGAAGGCCCACTACATCGCCGTCATCAAGACCAACCAGCCCACCGCCTACGCCCAGCTCGCCGCCCTGCCCTGGACGTCGATCAAGGTCCAGCACACCACCTCCGCCACCGCCCACGGCCGCCGCGAGTCCCGCTCGATCAAGACCTGCGCCATCGCCGACAACCTCGGCGGCATCGCTTTCCCCCACGCCCACCTCGCCATCCGGGTCCACCGCCGCCGCAAGCCCACCGGTCGGCCCGAAACCCGCGAGAACGTCTACGCGGTCACCAGCCTCGCCGCCCACCAAACCCGCCCCGCCGACCTCGCCACCGCCATTCGCGGGCACTGGGGAATCGAAAATTCCTCCCACTACATCCGAGACGTCACGTTCGCCGAGGACGCCTCGACCATTCACGCCGGCACCACGCCCCGCGCCATGGCCACCATCCGCAACCTCGCCATCGGCACCCTGAAGATCCTCGGAGCCGACAACATCGCCAAGACCACCCGCGCCATCCGCCACGAACCCGAACGAGCACTCGCCATCCTGGGCATCACCAACACCCCGGACACTCACGGAACTTGATCGAGCCCTGTGCCTGCGCCGCGTCAAGATCTATGCCACGGACGTCGACGAGGAAGCGCTGCGCGAGGCCCGGTCCGGCCTGTACACGGCGAAGTCGTTGGAATCGCTTTCCCCCGAGGTGCGGGACAAATACTTCGAACAGAACAGCGCGCAGTTCAGCTTCCGCCCCGATCTGCGACGTCGGGTGATCTTCGGGCGGCACGACATCACCCGTGACGCCCCGATCTCCCGGCTCGACCTGCTCGTGTGCCGGAACACGCTGATGTACTTCAATGTCGAGGCACAGACGCAGATCGTCGACCGTTTCCACTTCGCTCTGCGCCCCAGCGGCTTCCTCTTCCTCGGCAAGGCCGAGATGCTCCTGAACGACAGTGAGCGCTTCGAAGTGGTGAACATGCGTCAGCGTGTTTTCCGACGGAGGGCCGGCAACAACGGGCCGACCTACCATCCGGCGCCCTTGAAGATCAGGACAGGCGCAGGCGCCGAGGTACAGTCGGCGGCGCGCGCCCGCCAGTTGCGCGACCTCGTACTCGACGCCGGGCCCACTCCGCTGATCGCCCTCGACAGCGACGGAACCGTCGTGACGGTGAACAACCAGGCGAGGACCCAGCTCGGCCTGACCACCGGCGACATCGGCCGTCCCTTCCAGGACCTGGAAGTCTCCTACCGGCCGGTCGAACTCCGTTCCCTGATCGACCAGTCCATGCACGAGCGCCGGACCCTCCGGGCGAACCGGGTCGAGCGCCGGACGGGCGAGAGCGTTCAGTACTACGACATCCTCATCCAGCCGCTCTCCGGACCCAGTGGGCTGCACGTCGCCACCGTGATCTCGTTCACCGACGTGACTGTCGCCACGCATCTGAAGGCCGAGGTCAAGAGGGTCCGGGAGGAGCTGGAGACAGCGTACGAGGAACTCCAGTCCACCAATGAGGAGTTGGAGACCACCAACGAGGAACTCCAGTCCAGTATCGAGGAGCTGGAGACCACCAACGAGGAACTCCAGTCCACCAATGAGGAGTTGGAGACCACCAACGAGGAACTCCAGTCCGGAAACGAGGAGCTGGAGACGATGAACGAGGAGATGCGCATCCGCACGGACGAACTGGACGAGGCCAGGGCGTTCCTGGAGGCGGTTCTGACGAGCATCGCGGCGGGTGTGGTGGTCCTGGGCAGGGACCTGAAGGTCAAGAGCTGGAACCGGGGCGCCGTCGACCTGTGGGGGCTGCGCGCGGACGAGGTGATGGGCCAGCCCTTCTTCGAACTGGACTTCGGGCTGCCCACGAAGGAGCTGCGGCCCGTCGTGGACCGGTGCATGGAGACCCGCAGCCGCTCCGGCCCGGTCGGCGTCGAGGCCCTGAGCCGCATCGGCCGGCCCATCAACTGCGACGTGTTCTTCTCCCCGTTCGGCGGGAACCACGGCGGTGTCGTCCTGATGATGGAAGAGGGCCGAAACGATGTCGCCGACTGACTCCGCAGCGTAGCCTTGGCTCATGGACCCGGAGGGGCACAGGGCGGACCTCGGTCTGGCAGCGGTCGCACGGCGGCGTGCCGCGCTGGCCCGTGAGCGCGCGGACCGGGCGGAGAAGGCGGCCGAGCGGCACGAACTGCTGGCGACGAAGCCCGGCCAGGAGATCCATAGCCATATCGCGAGGACACACCGCAGAACCGCCGAGTGCCATCGCGCCTCGGCCCGCCTCCAGGACAGCTTCGCCCTCCGCGCGACGGCCTGGGCCGGGGACCGGGGTACCCGGCCCCGGTTCATGACGGTGGTCGCCGAGGCGTGTGGAACCGACAGTGCGGCGATCGCACTGCTCGACGCCGATCGGAACCAGCTCGCGGTCGCCGTGTCCGACCACCTGTCGAGTACGGCTCAGGACCTGGAATACGTCCTCGGTGAAGGTCCGGGTCGGGCCGCGGCCGCGGGACATCGTCCGATGCATGTGTCCAGGCCCGAGATCGAGGCGCGCTGGCCGGAGTACGGGGCTTCCCTGATCCCGCTGGGCATCAACTCGGTGGCCGCCGTACCGTTGCGGACGCAGGACGGTTGTATCGGGTCACTGACGGTTCTCAACCCTCGTCCCGCAGACGTGAGGCCCGCCCGCCTCGCCGAGATCGCCGAGGTCCTCACCCACATCGTGCTGCTCGACCCCGACGCCGACCCGGACCTCTACGGTGGAACCAGCGTGCGAGCCACCGTGCACCAGGCGGTCGGCGCGCTGTCCGAACAGATCGGTTGCTCCATCGCCGACGCACTTGCACTCATCAAGGCCCGGGCGTTCGCCGAGGAGGTCTCTCCCGACGTCGTCGCCCGGCAGATCCTGCACGGAGACCGCAAACTCATCTGAGGAAGAGACATGATGACGCCCGACCAGCGGCTGGCCGACGCGTTCGTGGCCCTGGCCAGCAGTACAGCGGACGATTCGGCGGGCGTTCCCGGGCCCCTTTCCGTCCTCGCGCACCGTGCGCCAGTCCTGCTCGGCACCTGTGCCGCAGCCGTGGTGTTCGCTCCGAAGGGCTACGACGCGGTGCATGTGGCGGGCTCCAACCCCCAGGTGTCCCGCCTGGAACGCGAGGCCGTCGGATGGCAGGAGGGCCCCGGCCACGACTGCCACCAGGCAGGCGCAGGGACCTGGACCGAGATGGCTCTCGACAGCCGTCCCACCAGACAGCGATGGCCTCACTACACCCCACAGGCGCTGCGGCTGGGCTACACCCACGTCGCGGCCCTCCCCTTGCGCGAGAACAGCGAAACGATCGGTGCGTTCGTCCTGTTGTCCGACGCACGGCATGCCTTGCCCCCGGCGGCGCTGGTTCTCGGCCGGTCGCTCGCGGACTTCACCGCCGTCCTGCTGGAACGCGCCCGCGAGGCCGACCGCAGCCGGACGCTCACCGCCCAGCTCGAACAGGCGTTGACCAGCCGCGTGGTCATCGAACAGGCCAAGGGAGTGCTGTCGACTCTCCGCGGGGTGTCCCTGGACGAAGCCTTCGGTCTTCTGCGCAAACACGCCCGCTCAGGTCAGCGACCGCTGAAGGACGTGGCCCGCGAGGTGGTCGAAGGACACGCGGATCCCGAGCTGACCGATCCCGCCGTCGTGAGGCATGGGTGACGGACGCCCGGTACGCCGCTGTCGCGGGGCTCGGCGTCCCGGCAGTGGGGGTCCTCGGTGTTCACCGGGGTCCGTGCTTCGCGCGCGCGTCGCGGTAGGCGTCCCAGAGGTTCTGGCCCGTCCCGCATCGGCTGGTTCCCGCGCAACTCCCGCACGTACGGGAGTGGTTGAACCAGCGGCGGTACGAGCGTACGGCGGGGGCGCGGAACCTGAGAAGTCTCATCGGGGGCCTCCGGAGGGCGAGGGAACGGGGGTGAGTTTCAGCGTCGCGAAGACGTACTTGCCGCGTCCGGCGGTCCGGGCGCCGAGGCAGCCGCCGTACTCGGCGGTCACGGCCTCGACGATGTCCAGTCCTCGGCCGCACTCGGCGTCGGCGGGGGCGGTTCGCCGCACGGGCCGGCCGGGGTTCCCGTCGTACACCTCGACGACGAGTTCCTCATCGGTCACCGTGAACCGGACTTCCACGCGGGCGGTGCCGGGGGCGTGCCGCGTCGCGTTCGTCACGAGTTCCGATACGACGAGTACGGCGGCGTCGGTCACCTCCGCGTCGTACTCCCCGGCGGCCATGGCATCGCGTATGACCCGGCGGGCCCGGCCTGCGGCCTGGTCGTCGTTGACGAGCGTGACGGACCACTCCACTCGGGACATGCGCTTGCCTCCCGCTGCATCGGGTGCCTGGGTTGCTCGGTAGCATGAGCCACCGCGAACTCAAGTCGCAAGCGGAACAACTAAGTTGTTCACTAGGACGAGTGAAGGTCACGCCTTTTCGCTTGCGGGTTCGACCCCTGGCAAGGCACCGTCCCCCCAGCGCCCCGAGCCCGGAGAAGAGGGAAGACCATGGCTGTCGTGCAACGCCCTACCGTCCGCCGCCGCGTTCTCGCGGCCAACCTCCGTCGGCTGCGCTCCGACCGCGGCCTCCACCTCGAACACGCCGCCGAGGTCCTGAGCTGCGACCCGTCGAAGATCAGCCGCATAGAGAAAGCCGAATCAGGCATCCGCCAGGTGGACTTGAAGCTGCTGCTCGACCTGTACGAGATCAAGGACCCGGAGGAGCGGGCGGGTTGGCTGGCACTGGCCCGCGAGAGCCGTGAACGGCGTTGGTGGCGCGACCTGGAGGACAAACTCGCGCACGATTTCCTGGACTTGGTCGGGCTGGAGGAGGACGTCTCTCATCTGCGGGGATTCGAGGCGGGGTTGGTGCATGGCCTGCTTCAGACGCGTGCGTACGCGGAAGCGGTTGTCGGTGGCGGCGAACCTGGTCCGCTCAGTGAAGTCCGCCAGGCGCGCGTCCAGGTCCGGATGGAGCGACAGAAAGCCCTCACCCGCAGCGAGCGTCCGCTGGAGACGTGGCTCGTCATCGGCGAAGCCGCGCTGCGACATGAGTACGGCGGACGGGCTGTCCTGCTGGACCAGTTGCGGTATTTGGTCGAGTTGTCGGAGCTTTCGAACGTGACGTTGCAGGTACTGCCTTTTTCCGCAGGGGCATACCGGGGAGGGCCGTACCCCTTTATGATCTACCGTTTCCCGAAGCCCTCTGTCATGGAGGTGGTCTCATTGGAAAACCACATGGGCCAGAGCTACTTGGAGAAGCCGAGTGACATCAAGTACTACGGTGAGGCATTCGACCGCCTCTGCTCCGTGGCAAGCAGCCCCCTCCAGTCCCAGTCCCTGATCCGGGACTTGGCAGGACAGCTCGACTCTTAGAGGAAGACGGTGCATGCGCACAAGCAGGTTGGGATGGTTCAAGAGCAGCTACAGCGGCGAGGCGGGCGGCTGCGTAGAAGCCCGGTTCCAGGCCGACGGCGTCGGATGCCGTGACTCGAAGGACGTCCAGCGTCCCGCGCTGCGCTTCGAAGCTGAACAGTGGCAAGTGTTCGTCGACGACGTGAAGGCCGGGCGGTACCCCGCGCGCGGAGTGTGACCGTCCCGGCCCATCGTCGTACCGAGCAGCAGACCTACCCCAGCAGGCCGCCCACCAGGTTCTCGTTCCCGCCCGACGACGCGCCCCCGTCGGACGACCCGCTGGACGACGAACTACCCCCCGACGACGGCCCCGACGACGTCGTGCTCGGTGCCTCCTGCACCGGCGTCGTGCTCTTCGACGGAGTGTCGTCCGAGGACGAACCCTGCGTCTGGCTGGGCGAGTTGGACGTGTCGCGTGTGGACGTCGGCTCGTCCTGGCGGGCCTGTGTCGACGGCGTCGAGGTCGTGCCCTCCGTCGTGGGCGAGGAGGTTGCCTCGCCGCTCGGGCGGGAGCCGTGCTTGCCCTTGCCGGAGGCGCTCGGCAGCGGGGAGCCGGGGAGTTCGTTGCGCGGCGCCTCGCCGGGGCCGGGGACGACCACCCGGTCGGCGTCACGGACGGCCGCACCGAGGAGCGAGCCGAACAGGAGCGTCAGCCCTACGACGATGGAGGTGACCAGCGCACCCCGCCGCAGCGTGTAGCGGCGCAGCTGCCACAGCGGAGCCCGGGGCCCGAGTCGGCGCCACGCGGCGGACGCGAGCCGCCCGTCCACCGAGTACACCGGCGCCCCCGCGATGATCAGCGGCGACCACGCGGCGAGGTTGATGATGTCGGGGGTGTCGTAGACGGGCACGGTCTTCCAGCTCACCGTCACGATCAGCGCGGCCGACAGCACCGCGCCCACCACGGCCGCGACCCGCTGCCAGCACCCCAGGATCGTCAGCACGCCGACGACGACCTGGAGGAAGGCGATCACGAGGCCCGAGCCGACCGGGTGGTGCAACGCGAACTGGCGCAGTGGCTCAGCCACTTCCCACGGGTGCAGCGTGTTCAGCCACTTCACCATCGACCCCCGCTTCCCGCCGTCGAAGTAGACGGGGTCGCAGAGCTTGCCCATCCCCGCGTACGCCGCGAGGAAGCCGAGGAAGATGCGCAGCGGCAGCAGGACGACGCCGAGGTTCAGCCGGCGGCCGGGGTAGTACGCGTGCCGCGCCGGATCGCCGGGGACCCGCTCGCGCGGCGAGTCGTACCCGTCGTACGGCGGGGGCGCGTACGACGGCTCGTCGTAGACGCTGTCGACGGCCTGCATGTGCGGCAACAGCCGGTTGTCGCGGGTGCGTTGGGCGCCGACGAGGGGCGTCTCCATCGTCCGCTCGACGAGGTCCTCGGCCTCCACGCGGGGGATGACCTGGGTGGCGCCCGCGTCGGCGGAGGAGGGCTGTTCGGCGTGGCCCACGCTGCCGGCGCGGACCGCCTGGAGGAGGCGGTGCGCACCGGTGTCGTCCGGCGCGGAGTGCCCGCTCCAGACGACGGCGCGGCGCCGCGCCGGGCTGCCGCCACTGCTGCCTGCGGGCATCCGCGCGGTGCTCTCGGACGCGCTCAAGTGCCGCGCGATGCTGGGGGATTGGCGTCGCGACGACGCTCCCAGCTGCACACGGAACGAGGCGTGCGTGACGATGACCTGCGCCGGATCGCTCGGCACCTTCACCATGCTCAGTGCGGGACCGTCGTCGAGTCCTGAGGCGAATCCCGACTGGCGGTCCCCCGCGGGTGTACGGGGTGTTCTGGTGTCCACACTCATCTAACCGAGTGACTTGTGTTTAGGACACTGCCTTGACTCACCGGAAGTGTCCGGACAGCGTCAAACCCCAGGACTACCCCGTACGGATGACGAGTACTACACCCGTCGGCGCGCCGCCTCGTACAGCACGATCCCCGCAGCCACACCGGCGTTGAGCGATTCGGCGCCGCCCGGCATGGGAATGCGGACGCGATAGTCACACGTCTCGCCCACCAGCCGCGACAGCCCCTTGCCCTCGCTCCCGACGACGATGACCACCGGCCCGCCCAGCGCCGCCAGCGTGCCGACCTCCGACTCGCCGTCCGCCGCGAGGCCGACCACCGTGACGCCGGCCTTCTTGTACGCCTCCAGGGCCCGCGTCAGGTTCGTCACGCGGGCGACCGGCGTGCGGGCGGCCGTACCGGCGGACGACTTCCACGCACCCGCCGTCATACCGGCCGCGCGGCGCTCCGGGACGACCACGCCGTGGCCGCCGAACGCCGAGACCGAACGGACGACCGCACCGAGGTTACGGGGGTCGGTGACGCCGTCGAGCGCGACGATCAGGGGGTCCTCGCCCGCGTCGTACGCGGCGGCGGCGAGGTCCTCCGAGTGCGCGTACTCGTACGGCGGGACCTGGAGGACGAGGCCCTGGTGGTTCAGGCCGTTCGTCATGCGGTCCAGCTCCGGGCGCGGCGCCTCCATGAGGTTGATGCCGCCGCGCTCGGCCGCGAGCTGGAGCGCTTCGCGGACGCGCTCGTCGTTGTCGATGAACTGCTGGATGTACAGGGTCGACGCGGGGACGCCCTCGCGCAGCGCCTCCACGACCGGGTTGCGGCCGACGACCATCTCGGACGTGCCCTTGCCGCCTCGGCGGGCCACGGGGCGGCGCGCGATCTGCTTCGCCTTGGCGTTCGCGATGCGGTTCGCCTTGTGCTTCTTGCGCATTTCGGCGGGCGGGGTCGGGCCCTTGCCCTCCAGACCCTTGCGTCGCTGGCCGCCACTGCCGACCTGCGCGCCCTTCTTGCCGGACATGCGGCGGTTGTTGGCTGCCATGACCTACCTGTTTCCGTACGAATGTATGAGTGCTGCTGTCAGTGTGCGGGATGGGGGCGGCTCGTGTCGTCTTGTGGGTGCGGCGCCGTCGGGGCTGGTCGCGCAGTTCCCCGCGCCCCTAAAAACCCGACGGCACCGCCAACTGCAACGTCAGCGGGGTGCCAGCCCCCAGCGTGGTCCCTGCGGGCCGTCCTCAACAACCAACCCCGCCTGCGCCAACTGGTCGCGGATCGCGTCTGCCGTCCCCCAGTCCTTCCGCGCCCGCGCCGATTCCCGCTGGTCCAGGACCAGCCGTACGAGGCTGTCGACCACGCCGTGGAGGTCCTCGCCCCGGTCCGACTCGCCCGCCCAGTGCGGGTCGAGGGGGTCGAGGCCCAGGACTCCCAGCATCGCCCGGACCTCCGCGAGGCGGGCGACCGCGCCCTCCTTGTCGTCGGCGGCGAGCGCGCTGTTGCCCTGGCGGACGGTGGTGTGGACGATCGCGAGGGCCTGCGGGACGCCGAAGTCGTCGTCCATGGCCTCGGCGAACGCGGGCGGAACTTCGGCGGCCGGCTCGACCACCCCGCCCGCCTTCTCCACGACCCGCTGCACGAACCCTTCGATCCGAGCGAACGCGGACTCGGCCTCGCGCAGCGACTCCTCGCTGTACTCGATCATGGATCGGTAATGAGGCGTACCCAGGTAGTACCTGAGGACGATGGGCCGCCACTGCTTGACCATCTCCGAGACCAGCACGGAGTTGCCGAGCGACTTCGACATCTTCTCGCCGCTCATGGTGACCCACGCGTTGTGCAGCCAGTACGTCGCGAAGTCGTCGCCGGCCGCCTTCGACTGGGCGATCTCGTTCTCGTGGTGCGGGAAGATCAGGTCCAGGCCGCCGCCGTGGATGTCGAACGCGGGGCCCAAGTACTTGCGGACCATCGCCGAGCACTCCAGGTGCCAGCCGGGCCGCCCCCGCCCCCACGGCGTCTCCCAGTCGGGCTCGCCGGGCTTCGTCGCCTTCCACAGCGCGAAGTCGCGGGGGTCGCGCTTGCCGGTGATCCCGGACTCGTCCGGCTGCCGCATCTCGTCCAGGTCCTGCCGGGACAGTTCGAGGTACGACGGCCAGGAGCGGACGTCGAAGTAGACGCTGCCGTCGGCCTCGTACGCGTGCCCCCGCTCGATGAGCGTGCGCATCATCTCGACCATCTCGGTGACATGGCCGGTCGCGCGGGGCTCGTACGTCGGGGGGAGGCAGCCGAGCGCGCGGTAACCGTCGTTGAACGCGCGCTCGTTCTCGAAGCCGATGGACCACCAGGGACGGCCCTGCTCACCGGCCTTGTTGATGATCTTGTCGTCGATGTCCGTCACGTTCCGCACGAACGTGACGTCGTACCCCCGGTACGTGAACCACCTGCGGATGATGTCGAAGTTGAGGTTCGACCGGACGTGCCCGATGTGCGGTGCCGCCTGCACGGTGGCGCCACAGAGGTAGATCGAGACGCAGCCCGGCGTGAGCGGGGAGAAGTCACGGATCTGCCGGGCGCTGGTGTCGTACAGGCGAATAGTCACGGGACCAAGGGTAGTAGGAGAAGGCGGCGAAAAAACACCGCCGTTGTTCAGGGGTTCCGTACGACGAGCGCCGTCGCGATCGCCATCAGACCCTCGTCCCGGCCCGGGAATCCGAGCCCGTCCGTCGTCGCTCCCGACACCGACACCGGGGCGCCGACCGCGTCCGACAGGATCTTCTGGGCCTCGTCCCGGCGCTTGCCGATCTTCGGGCGGGGGCCTACGACCTGGACGGCGACGTTCCCGATCACGAAGCCCGCGTCCCGCACGATCCGGGCCGCCTCCGTCAACAGCGTGACGCCGGATGCACCCGACCACTCCGGGCGCCCGGTGCCGAAGTGCTGACCCAGGTCGCCGAGCCCCGCCGCCGAGAACAGCGCGTTGCACGCCGCGTGCGCGACGACGTCCGCGTCGGAGTGACCGGCGAGGCCGGTGCCGTCCCACTTGAGGCCGGCGCACCACAGCTCGCGGCCCTCCTCGAAGGCGTGGATGTCGGTACCGATGCCGACCTGCGGCAACAGAGGAAACTCAGAAGCCATCGTTCGCCCTCCTGCGCGCCAGAACCGCCTCCGCCAGCACCAGGTCCAGCGGACGCGTCACCTTGAACGCCTCCTCATGACCGGGCACGACGACGACCGTCCCCCCGAGCTGCTCGATCATGCTCGCGTCGTCCGTGACGTCCTCGGTGACGGTCTCGTGCGCGTGCACGAGAACCTTCCGGTCGAACCCCTGCGGGGTCTGCACGGCACGCAGGCGGGCGCGGACCGGGGTGGATACGACGGGCTCGGGCGCCCCCGGCGTCGGCTCGACCTCCTTGACTGTGTCGGCGAGCGGTACGGCGGGCACCACGGCGACGGCGCCCTCGCGGACCGCCTCCACGACGGAGTCCACCGTGTCGACGGGGACGAGGGGCCGGGCCGCGTCGTGGACGAGGACGATGTCGTATCCCTCGGGCAGCGCGTCCAGGCCGAGTTTCACGGACTCCTGGCGGGTCTCGCCGCCGGGGACGACGAGGAATTCCGTGCGCTCGGGGAGCGCGTGCGCGTCCAGGAGGGAGCGGACCTCGGGGGCGCCGTCCGGAGGCGCCACGACGACGACCAGGGAGACCGCGCGGGACGCGGCCAGCGCGCGCACCGCGTGGATCAGCATCGGCGTGCCGTTCAGCGTGCGCAGCGCCTTGGGTGCGCCGGGGCCGAGGCGGACGCCGCGACCGGCGGCCGGAATCACCGCGGCCGTACGGACGGCCGCCTTGGGGGGATGTGATTCGTCAGACATGGTTCCTGTCAGGTTTGTGTGCTCGACCTACGTGGGTATGGCCTGGGAGGAGTGCCGGGTACCCCCACCTCGACCTGCCCCTTCCGTGACGCGCGGGCCGGGAGCGGGAGCCCGGGACTCTCGTACAAGTACTCGGGTGTTCCCTCGGGGACCCCGGGCTCGGGCGGTGGGGATACGAACATGCCGCAGCGCCCGGCGACGGGAAATACGTCATCGGGCACCGCGGCATGATCAGGTGTGGAGAGAACAGGCTCGGCTCAGGAAGCGAGTACCTCGTCGAGCAGGGCCTCGGCCTTGTCCTCGTTGGTGTTCTCCGCGAGGGCCAGCTCGCTCACCAGGATCTGGCGGGCCTTGGCGAGCATGCGCTTCTCACCGGCGGAGAGTCCGCGCTCGCGCTCACGACGCCACAGGTCACGGACGACTTCCGCGACCTTGATGACATCGCCGGAGGCGAGCTTCTCCAGATTTGCCTTGTAGCGACGCGACCAGTTCGTGGGCTCCTCGGCGTACGGCGCGCGCAGCACCTCGAAGACCCGGTCCAGCCCGTCCTGACCGACCACATCACGTACGCCGACGAACTCCGCATTGTCCGCTGGCACACGTACCGTCAGGTCACCCTGGGCGACCTTCAGCACCAAGTAGGTCTTGTCCACGCCTTTGATCTGGCGAGTTTCGATGGCCTCGATCAGCGCGGCCCCGTGATGGGGATAGACCACGGTGTCGCCAACCTTGAACGTCATGTGACAGGTACCCCTTCCGTGGCTATCCAGGGTAACACGGAAACGACGGTTCCTGAATGGCGTTTTCGCAGGTCAGGGCATATCTCGGGGCTTGACAACAGCAACAGGAACGTGCTGGGGAAGGCGCCCGGAAGCGGGTATTCGCAGGTGGGAGCGGCTCTCCATGGGGGGTGAAACGCGTACGTTACACGCTTCCGGAACCGCGTCAAGGCGAGTGAACGTCCCGATATGTCCTCTTCCTGGTGTGCGACTTCCGCTACTCCGTTCGGCGTGACGTGGCCGGTCTTCGACGTTTCCGGAATTGATCTTCGAACATCCCGCCCCGCCCGGGTGATCGAATTTCCGGCACCCGCCGCATTCGGGGTTCGAAAATCCGGGCCGGGGCCGCGCGGGGTTATGTGAATGCGCGGGGTACGGGAAGTGGCCATGGTGACTTGCGGGTAACGAGAGGCGGGTGGGGCTGGTGTGACAGGTGGGGCGCTCGGGACGTCGGGAGGTGTCAGAGGCGGGTCGGGTGCGGGGGCCGGTGAACGGGTCGATACCCTGAGGGCGCTGACTGACCCTTAGGGCGGCTTTATCGGAATCCGCCCCTGCGTTCCAAGGAGATGCCGCCGCCGTGAGCAGCAGCCTTCGACGCGGCGCCCTCGCCGCTTCCGCCCTCGCGTTCTCGATCGCCTCGCTCGCCGGCTGCGCCGCCGGGAACAACAGCCAGACCCTGGAGATCAAGCCGGACAACGCGGCCGTCACCGTCGGGGTGATCAAGATCCAGAACGCGATCGTCGTCACCCAGCCGGAGCGCGGTGCCGAAGGGCCCGCCGCCGTCGCCGCGACCGTCTTCAACACCAGCGGGTCCGACCAGACGCTGACCGGCATCACCGTGGACGGCACCAGCGCCTCCGCCGTGCTGACGCCGGGCAAGGACGACACGAAGAGCAAGAAGGGCAGCCTGGTCGTCCCGGCCGGCGGCTCGGTCGTCATCGGCGGCGCGAACAACGCGTCCGCCGTGCTGGAGAAGCCGGGCGACGCCGTCAAGAACGGCAACGCCCAGAAGATCACCTTCACGTTCAGTGAGACGGGTGACGTCAGCCTCCAGGCGTTCGTCGTCCCCGCGACGAACTACTTCACCGCCTGGGGCCCGACGGCAGTGCCGACCCCGTCGTCGTCCCCGAGCGCGGGCTCCTCGGAGTCCCCGAGCCCCTCGTCCTCCCCGAGCCCCTCGTCCTCCCCGAGCACGTCGGAGTCCCCGGCGGCCGGTCACTGACCCACCCCGTACGACGCCTGAGGGCGGCACCCCTTTACTGGGGGTGCCGCCCTCATCGTCGTAGCGAAGCTCTTTACGGCTCGAACTTGTAGCCGAGGCCGCGAACCGTGACCAGGTAGCGAGGCGCACCGGGGTCGGGCTCGATCTTCGCGCGCAGGCGCTTGACGTGGACGTCCAGAGTCTTCGTGTCGCCGACGTAGTCCGCGCCCCAGACCCGGTCGATGAGCTGCATGCGGGTGAGGACTCGGCCCGCGTTGCGGAGGAGCATTTCGAGGAGGTCGAACTCCTTCAGGGGGAGGTCGACCTTGGAGCCGGAGACCGTGACCACGTGGCGGTCTACGTCCATGCGGACCGGGCCCGCTTCGAGGGCGGCCGGGGTGACCTCCTCCGGTTCGCCCCTGCGGCGCAGGACCGCGCGGATGCGGGCGACGAGTTCGCGGGAGGAGAAGGGCTTGGTGACGTAGTCGTCGGCCCCTATTTCGAGGCCCACCACCTTGTCGATCTCGCTGTCCTTGGCGGTGACCATGATCACCGGGACGTTGGACCGGCCGCGCAGCTGGCGGCAGACCTCCGTGCCGGGCAGGCCCGGCAGCATCAGGTCGAGGAGGACGAGGTCGGCGCCGTTGCGCTCGAACTCGTCGAGACCGTCGGGGCCCGTGGCCGCCACGGCGACCTCGAAGCCCTCTTTGCGAAGCATGTACGACAGGGCGTCGGAGAAGGACTCCTCGTCCTCGACGACGAGCACACGGGTCACGGAAGGACCTCCGGGGCGGGGAGCGGTTCGTAGGGTGATTCTGAGGGTGCGGCCCTGTCCTCGTCGGCCTCTTCGCCGTCCAGGTCGGGGTGCTGGTGCGCCCGGTCACGGGACGAACCCGCCTCCGGCAGTCGCAGGGTGAACGTGGAGCCCTGTCCCTCGGAGCTCCACACCGTGACCTCCCCGCCGTGCGAGGCGGCCACGTGCTTGACGATCGCGAGACCGAGCCCCGTACCTCCCGTGGCACGGGAGCGGGCGGGGTCGACGCGGTAGAAGCGCTCGAAGACGCGCTCCTTGTCCTTCTCGGATATGCCGATGCCTTGATCGGTGACGGCTATCTCGATCAGGTCGCCCCCGGGCGCGGTCACCCGGCGGGCTGCTATCCCCACGCGGGTGCGGGCGGGGGAGTAGTTGACGGCGTTCTCGACGAGGTTGCCGAGCGCTGCCGCGAGCTGGCCGCGGTTCCCCCATACGTGCAGGTCGGCGGTGCCGCCCGCGGCCATCGTGATCTGTTTCGTGCCCGCCTGGTGGCGGCACCGGTCGACGGCCTCGGCGACGAGTTCGTCGACCCGGACCGGCTCGGAGTCGTCCAGCGGGTCGTCGTTCTGCACCCGCGAGAGGTCGATCAGCTCCTGCACGAGGTTCGTGAGCCGGGTCGCCTCGATCTGCATACGGCCCGCGAAGCGGTGTACGGCCTCGGGGTCGTCCGAGGCGTCCATGACGGCCTCGGAGAGCAGGGAGAGCGCGCCGGTCGGGGTCTTCAGCTCGTGGCTGACGTTCGCCACGAAGTCCCGGCGGACCGCCTCGATGCGGCGGGCCTCGGTGAGGTCCTCGACCAGCAGCAGCACCAGGCGCGAGCCCAGCGGGGCGACCCGCGCGGAGACCGCGAGGGCCTCGCCCCGGCCGGTCCCGCGCCGGGGGAGGTCCAGTTCGACCTGGCGTATCTCGCCGTCGCGGCGGGTGTCGCGGGCCATCAGGAGCATCGGCTCCACCGCCAGCTTCCCGCCGCGCACCAGGCCCAGGGCGTACGCCGCCGAGCTGGCCTTCACCACGGCGTCCGCCTCGTCGAGGACGACGGCGGAGGAGCGCAGGACCGACAGCACCGTGTCGACCCCCGGCGGGAGCACCGGGTCCGTGTGCAGCGAGGTACGGGTGGGGCGCTTCTGGTCGCGTTCGCTCCAGCGGAACGCCAGCATGGCGATGACACCGGTGAGCACCCCGGCGATCGCTGCCGCTGCGGCGACTGCCGCGTTCACGTCCATGTCTCCAGGTTAGGCACGGGGTGCGACATCGCCACAGCCGTCGAGGGGTGACCTTCGAGACTCGTCGCCCAGAGTTCACCTTGGAGCCAGTAGTGATTCATTTGGGATGGCGGAAACCGACGCGTCCAGGGCCGAACGTGGGACTGTAAGCGCGTAGGACTGATGCACGAGAGGGAACGAGGGAACGCCGATGCGTGACGCGTACCACGAGGAACTTGATTCGATCGGCGACGGTCTGGTGGAGATGGCCCGGCTGGTCGGCTCGGCCATCGGGCGCGCGACCACCGCGATCCTCGACGCCGATCTGAACCTGGCCGAGAACGTCATCGAGGGCGACAAGAAGGTCGACGAGCTGCACCACGACCTGGAGGGCAAGGCCATAGCGCTGCTCGCCCGCCAGCAGCCGGTCGCCACCGACCTGCGGATCGTCGTGACGTCCCTCAGGATGTCCGCCGACCTGGAGCGCTCCGGCGACCTGGCCCAGCACGTCGCCAAGCTGGCGCGGCTGCGGTTCCCGGAGCGGGCGGTGCCGCGTGACCTGCACGCGACCATCCTGGAGATGGGCCAGCTCGCCCAGCGCCTGATGGCCAAGGCCGCCGAGTGCGTCATCACCAAGGACGTCGACCTCGCGCTCCAGCTCGAAGCGGACGACGACGCGATGGACCTGCTGCACCGCACGCTGTTCCAGCACCTGATCGACGACCGCTGGAAGCACGGCATCGAGACCGCCGTCGACGTCACCCTCCTGGGCCGCTACTACGAGCGGTTCGCCGACCACGCGGTCGCCGTCGCCAAGCGCGTCGTCTTCCTCGTCACCGGCGAGCACGCGGACGATCTCCAGCAGGACCTGCCGCCGGAGATCCAGGCGTAGGAGTACTCCCATGCGCCCTCGGTGCGCCCTTCACAGCGGGTCGCCGAGCGGTTGCCATGGGTGTACCTGCGTCGAGGAGGGACCCATGGCCGAATCCCCCAGCACGTCGCCCGACCCCACCCAGGAGACACCCACCGAACAGCCTGCCGAGATCAGGAACCTGATGCTGATCGGGGCCTGTGGGTGTGGGTCGGGGTGCGGGTGCGGGTGCCAGTCCGGCAGTCCGTGCCAGTGCGGTTGAGTTGTTTCTGAGGGGTCCGGCTTCGTGCCGGACCCCTCGGCCGTTTCAGTGCACCAGGAAGGCGACACCGGCGAACGTCGCGACGAAGGAGAACAGGAACAGGAACACCTGTGGGGTGGTCGCGTTCTCCATCGGCTCGCCCGCGTCGCGCAGCCGGAACTGGTGCCTGAACCACGGGTGGTAGACCGCGCGCAGGATCGCCAGGCTGAGGCTGATCAGGGTGAAGAAGAACAGCGCCTGGCGGCCTTCGAGGCTGCCGAACCGCGCCTGGGCCCAGAGGAACAGCCCCATGCTGCCGGGGACCGCGACGGAGATGACGCGGTGGGACGGCTTGCGCTTGTCCGCCAGGGTCAGGGACGCGTACCCCAGCGCCGCGCCCGAGGCGAGAGCGAGGATCCACCAGCCGGTCGTGGACATGTCCTCAGTGAGCATGTGCGGATCCTCGCCCTCTCGTACCGGGATTACCAGGTCAGCAGACCGACGACCGTGGTCGTCACGTCACCGGCCACGCTGACGACCTTGCCGCCGACGGTGTCGGCGAGCTTGATCGCGTCGTCGGCGTAGTTGAGGCCGACGCGGGACAGCGCGCCGCCCACGCCGAGCGTGACCAGGCCGAGGCCGAAGAGGCCGAACGCGGACTGGAACTGCTTGCTCTGCCAGTTCCAGTCGTTGCCCGCGAGCGCGAGGAACGCGCTGACCCCCTGCACGACCACCGAGGCGATGCCGACGCCGATCGCGATCGGGGCCAGCGGCGGGAAGAACAGCGAGGCCACGCCGAGCGCGACCGCGCCGCCGCCGAGGATCGTCGAGTAGTGGCCGACGACGGTCGACCACTCGCTGGCGCTGCCGACGTCGTCCGGCCAGATCCCCCAGTCGACGTACCACGGCTTGTCGCTGTCGGCGTTCTGGGAGGGGTTGGTGCCGTTGCTCTCGTAGCCGCGTGCCTTGTCGGCCGCGTCCATCGCGCGCTGCTTGGCCTCGGCGGCGACCTTCGCGGTGTAGATCCGGTTCGCGTCGGACGCGGCGGCGGCAGCGGCCTGCGCGTCCTTGCCCGCCTGGACGGCGGAGGCGCGTGCGGCGGTCGCGGACGCCTGCGCGGAGGACGCCGAGGCGACTGCCTGGCTGGCGGAGGCCGCGGCGCGGCGCGCGGAGTAGTTCGCCGTCCGGGCCGCCGTACGAGCCACTGCGGCGGCCTGCTGCGCGGTGGCGGCGGACTTCGCGGCGTCGGCGGCCGACTTGTCCGCCGCGTCGGCGTTGGACTTGGCCTCGGCGGCGGACTTCTGCGCGTCGGCGGCGTACCCGTCGGCCTTGTTCTTCCACGCGATCGCCTCGTCGGCTGCCTGGCGGGCCTCGGCGGCGGCCTTGGACGCGAGGGCGGCGTCCTCCTGGGCCTTCGCGGCGACCTTCGCGGCGTGCGCGATGGCCGCGCGGATCGCCGAGATGTGCGCGACGGCGTCCTGGTCGAGGCGGGCCACGTCGTACTGGTCGTGGGCGACGAAGTTCCGCCGCATCCGGGCGGGGCCCTCCAGGACGATCTGCGCGGCCGACTTCATGTACTGGCCGCCGCCCGCGAGCAGTTTGAAGATCTCGACCCGGTCGTCCTCCTTGATCGCCTCGGCGTGCTCGATCTGGAGGAAGCGGTGCAGGGCGATGGCGCTGCCGTCGTCCAGCGCGGCCTGCGCCTTCGCCTTGACGGCGGCGCCGGGGCTGGCGCCGAGGACGTTGAAGACCAGCACCCGGTTGTCGGTCTTGGCCGCCTCGACGGCGCCGGTCGTCAGGAAGGTGCGGACGGCGTCCGGCGCGGTGGAGGCCAGCGTGTCGGCGGCGGCCTGCGCGACGGAGATGCGGGAGATCTCGGCGACGGTGACGACGGTCTCGCGGTCGTCCTGGCCCTCGGCGAGCGCGCGGTCGGCGGCGAGCCAGTTCAGGACGTCGTACTCGGTGCCGGACAGCGCGTACTCGGCGGCCTGGCGGGTCCAGGAGCCGGAGTTGTCCAGCAGGAGCAGGGCGGCGCGGCGGCCCTTGTCGACGGCCGTGGCGGTGTCACCGGCGGCGACGGCGGCCTCGGCGGCGGCGACCAGGTCCTTGATGTCGGACGAGGTCCGGTCGGCCTGGGTGCGCTCGCGGTTCGCCTTGGCGAGGTCGGCGGTCTCCTCCTGGGCGGCGAGGCGCGCGAGTTCGACGCCGATCGCGGTGTCGGCCTCGATGCGCTCCGTCTCCGCCGTGCGGGCGGCCTTCTCGACCTCCTGCGCCTCCTTGACGGCGTTGGTGGCGGTGTTGGCGGCCTCGACGGCGGCGTTCGCGGACTCCGTGGAGCGCTTGGCGTACTCGACGGCCTGACCGGCGTGCGCCGCCGCCTCGTCCGCCGCTGCCGCCGCCTTCTCGGCGTGCGTGGCGGCGGAGTTGGCGGCGTCACGGGCCACGGCGGCAGCCGCTGCGGCGCGTCCGGCGAGGGTGGAGGCGGTGTTCGCGGCGGCCGTCGCGCGCGCGGCGGCGGCGTTGGCCTCGGCGGCTGCGGCGCGGGCGCGCGCGGCCTGCGCCTGGGCGACACCGGAGGACGCGGCGGCAGCGGCGGCGGCGTTCGCGGCGGCTGCGGCGTTGTTCGCGGCCGACTTGGCGGCGGCCCCGGCCGTGTCGCAGGCGGCGGCAGCGGCGCGGGCCTGGTCGGCGGCCTTCGCGGCGGTCCGCGCCTTGCTCGCCGCGTTGCGGGCGCCCTCGGCGGCGGAGCGTGCGGCAGCCGCCTTCGAGGCGTCCTTCGACGCGGCGATCGCGGCGCCGTACGCGCGGGACGCGGCGCTGCCCGCCGAAGCGGCGGCCGAGGCGGCGGCCTGGGCCGCGACCGTGGCCCGGCCGGCGGCGGCCTGCGCGATGCGGGACGCCGAGATCGCGGTGGTCGCGGCTGCTGCCGCGCCCTTTGCGGCGGAGGCGGCGGCGTTCGCGGCGCGCGCCGACTTCGCGACGTCGTCCTTCGCGGCGGCGGCCTCGTCGGCGGCCTTCAGCGCGGCGGCCTTCGCCTTCTCGGCGGCCTCCTTCGCCTTGTCGGAGGCGGCGACGGCCTGCTCGGTCTGCATCTGGGCGCGCTTGCCCTCGCGTTCGACGATCGCGACGAGCTGGTCGATCGTCGCCGCCTCCTCGTCGCGGGCCCGCGCGATGTACTGGCCGGAGACCAGGAACTGGCGGATCGCCTGCGCCGAGCCGTCGTCCAGCGCGCGCTGCGCGTACACCGCGACCTGCGGGGAGGCGGCGGCGAGGATCTTGAAGACGGCCGAGCGCTCGTCCTCGGCCTGCGCCGTGAACTGACCGTCGTTCAGGAAGGCGTGCAGTGCCTTGTCGTTGGCCGCGTCCAGCGCCTTCGTGCCCGCGCGCTGTACGGCCGTGCCGCTGTTGTTCATGACCGTGAGCACCGAGGCGCGCAGGTCGGAGCTGACGGCCGCCGTGTAGCCGCCGTCCAGGAAGGTCGATACCGCGTCATCCCCCGCCGACAACGCCGTATTGACCAGGTTCTGGACGGACCGGCCGGCATAGGTGAGACCTGCCAGCACACCCATGCGGTTGTCCTCCGCGCGGCGTGCGGGGAGGTCGGTGGTGAGGAACGCGGTGACCGCTGCCGGGGTGCCCAGCAGCGCCGCCGTGGCCGACTCGCGGACGCTGCGTCCGCCGGTCTTGTACGCCCACACCGCCTTGCCTCGGTCGGTGTCCGGCAGGCCGCTGTCCGAGGGGTCGTCGGCGGCGAGGGCCGGGGTGGCCGTCAGCGTGAGGATCGAGGGGAGGGCCGGCAGCGCGGCCACGCCGGCCGCTGCGGTGAGAATCCGGCGTCTGCTCCACAGAGAAGAGGGAGGCAAAAGGAATCACCCTTCCGGTGCTTTTGAGTTTTCCGGCATAGGTAAAGCACGAGTCATGGTCGAAAGTCAATGCCGGAATCGCACATTTACACAAACGGACCTTCACGTTTCTTTGAGCGTGTCGTATGTCACATCTGGCGTGCTGGACAGCGCTTCCCCCTCCGGTCTTGGATGACATCCGCTGTGAGTACGAGTTCTTACGGGGAGGACTCTTCACCAGGCATGTCCTCCTCCGGAACCTGTATTTGTCCGGAAAACAAAGACGGGGACATTAATGAAGGTGAAAAGAACAATCTGGCGCATAGTGGGCGCCGCCGCAGCGGCGGGGGCTGTGGCGTGGCTCGCTATCGGCGCATCGGGGTCGGAATCCGGAACCGTTTCTTCCGTGGCTGATGAATCGCCCGGATATGCGGTGGAGAAGTATGCCTATCCGCAGGCGGACAAGATCCTCGCGGAGAAGAACATCGTTCTGAAGCGTGGCGACGGGCACATCACCCTCGCCGACTGCGTCACCGGCACCGGGCAGCTGGAGGTGTGGGCGCACGACAAGGCCGACAAGATCTGCTTCGACGTGAAGGGGAACTCCGGCTGGCTGACGCTGGAGATTCCGGCGGTGTACGGCATTCGGGGCAACGACTACGCGACCCAGGTCGACATGACCGTCGGCACGGAGGAGAAGTCCTTCGATGTCGCGAAGAACGCGTGGACGCCGGTGGGGTCGAGTGCGGATGAGCAGGGGCGGGACCACATTCTCGTGGAGATCAGGAGCTCGAAGTAGCCGGTGACGGCGTGATGGCCGTGCGGCGGCGTGATGCCGCGTGACGGCGTGATGGCCGCGTGACGGTTCTTCCCCCGAACTCCCTTTCCAGCTCCTGCACTTGAGGAAACCCACGTCATGACACCACCCAGACCCCTCTCCCTGCGCCTGACCGCGCTCGCGGCGGCCCTCGTCGCCGGCCCCGTCGCGGTGTGCGCCGCCGTCCCCGCGTCCGCCGTCACCGGCACGGCCGCGACCGGGACGACGTACGGCTACACCGCCCAGATCCTCGTCGGCGACTACGCGCGCGGCTGCTCCGGTGTCCTCGTCGACACCGAGTGGCTGCTCACCGCCGCGAGTTGCTTCGCCGCCGACCCGGCCTCCTCGCTGACCGTGCCCGCCGGGAAGCCCGCGCAGAAGACGGTCGCGACGATCGGCCGCACCGATCTCTCCGGCACCGACGGCGCCGTACGCGAAGTCGTCGAGATCGTGCCGCGTACGGACCGGGACGTCGTCCTGGCGCGGCTGGACAGGCCCGTCACCGGGGTGACGCCGGCCGTCGTCTCCACCACCGCGCCGGCCGCCGGTGAGCAGCTGACCTTCGCCGGGTACGGGCGGACGCAGACCGAGTGGGTGCCGCTGAAGCTGCATACCGGGGCGCTGACGGTCGATGCTGCTGCGGCCGGCGCCGCGACCGTCACCGGTGTCGCCGGTGCCGCCGCCTGTCAGGGCGACTCCGGCGGGCCCGTCGTCCGTGGCGGTCAGCTTGTCGGGCTCAACAGCCGGTCTTTCCAAGGTGGTTGCTTCGGCATCGATGCCGCTGAGACCCGTACGGGGGGTGTCGTCGCGCGGGTTGACGACATCGCCGCGTGGGTGACCTCCACTGTCGGCGCGCCGCGTGTCTCCGACTTCAACTGCGACGGCGTCGAGGACGTCGCGATCGCCGATCCCGGCGCGACCATCGGTGGCGACGCGGGGGCCGGGTCCGTACGGATCGTGTACGGGGGCGGCAAGGGCAACGCCGAGATCCATCAGGACCTCGACTGGGTCAACGGGGGTGCCGAGGCCGGGGATGCCTTCGGGGACGCCATCGCCACCGTCGACTACAACGCCGACGGGTGCACGGACCTCGTCGTCGGTACGCCCGGGGAAGACCTGGGGGACGCTGTCGACGCGGGTATGACCGACCTGCTGTACGGGGCGCCCGGTGGGCTCGGGACCGGTGCGCTGAAGGACGCCAACTACCAGCAGGGGAACGGGAACGGGTCCATCTCCGCGTCCGCTCCCGAGAGCGGGGACCGGATGGGGGCGGCGGTCGCCGCGTCCGTCACCAACGCCGGTGAGCCGTACGTCGTGATCGGTGTGCCGGGGGAGGCGCTGTCCGGCGCGGCCAAGGCCGGGGAGGTGTTCTACCTCCAGGGGACGACGAACGTGTCCATCCACCAGGACAGCCTCGATGTGCCGGGTGCGGTGGAGGCGAACGACGCCTTCGGGTCGGCCGTCGCCGCCGGGTCCAACCACTTCGCCGTCTCCGCGCCCAACGAGGCGATCGGGACGGCCGCCAACGCCGGCAACCTCGCCGTCTTCAACCCCAACGTCCTCAACTCCGAGAAGCGGCCCACCCCGCTCTTCGGGCTCGACCAGGACCTCGACACGGTGTCCGGTGGCGCCGAGGCGGGTGACCTCTTCGGGAAGTCGCTCGCGATCGTGTCGTACCGGCCGTCCGGGGCTGCCGCCGCGACGGACTCGATCCTCGCGGTGGGGTCGCCCGGGGAGGACCTCGACGTCAGCGGGACGTCGAGCGTCGACACCGGGAACGTGCTGACGTTCCGGGTCACCTCCGCCGGTACCTACACGCAGCTCAACGGCTACTCCTCCGGGACCGCCGACGACGACGTGTCCGGCACCTCGGAGTCCGGCGACCTCTTCGGCTCGACGCTGGCGGCGGTCAACACGGCACCGCGCGCGGTGAGTTCGGCGGCGACGCTGAAGCTGGCGGTGGGGGTGCCGGGTGAGGCGATCGGTACGACCGCCAAGGCGGGGGCGGTCCAGACGTTCTCGCTGCTTGGGACGCCGGGTGCGGGTGACCGGTGGCTGGAGGTGGGTGACGGCGACGGCATCCCCGGGACGCCGGGTGCGAACCAGCAGCTGGGGTCCAGCCTTTGGTACACGGGGACGAACCTGTACGTCGGTCTGCCGTATGGGCCTTCTGCGTACGGCACGCTCTACTCCTTGCCGCTGTCCAATGTGACGGCGGGCGGGGCGGTTGCGCCGGTGACGGTGTACCAGCCGGGGGCGGGGGGCCTCGCGGCGACGGGGGACCGGTTCGGGCAGTCGGCTCGGTGAGTGGGGCTCTCGCTCCGGTGACGTGATGACGTCGAACACCCCCGCTCGGCTTCGGCTGGGCGGGGGTGTTCGTGCCTTTGGCGTTCAGGGCGGGCGGGGTGCTTGTGTTCTCGGCTGGGCGGGGGCTACTTCTTACTTCTTACGCCGCCGAGCCGCCTTCTTCTTGAGCTCGGCCTGTCCCCGCTTGGTCCAGTCGCCCTGGTGTAAGTGACACCGGGCGGTCCCCTTCATCGTCTTGTTCTGACAAGACCCTTTGGGGGTGGGCCACTTGCACTTCCCCTGCTTCCAGTCGGCCATGACTGCTCCCTTGTTCGGAGCTTTCAGGGTGCGGGGGTTGGTGAGGGTGGGGGAGGGCGCGGATCGGACGTGTGTACGAGGCTTGGGGCGTACGCGGGGCGGTTGGTGGAGCGCGTCCAGTGCTCTGGCCACCCGGTGCAGACCTGGGCCTTGCACGCAGCCTGGCCCGACCCGGCTGCGGGGTCTCAGTACCGGCTCAGTCGGACTGTGGGGGCGCCGCAGAACCCCGCTCGGCCCTGGCGACTCGTTCCTCAAGGGCCCGGATGCGGTCGTAGAGATCGACCAGAGTCACGCCGTCGGCAACCACGCCGGGGCGCTGCCAGTGCCTGCGCACGAATTCCTCTCGGCTCTCCTGCTCCGACTGCTGGAATCCGGTCCGAGCCGAGGCGTGCGGTGATGTCGACCCCTGCATGGACTTGATTCGCTGGAACGAGGCCTTCTGCAGCTTCAGTACAGCCACCGCACCGAGCGCGATGACCACGAGAGCAGCGACAGGTATCAGCAAGAACCAGCCAGCCGACATGAGATCCCCCGAGTCCGTTGCGCTATGTCGAATCGACCCTATCGGTCCACGGAGGCATACGGTCGACCCAGCCGCGGCAAGGAAAGGACCACATGAACCCCGAGAAGCACCAACGCGCCCAGCACTTCGTCGACTTGCACCAGAAGGACGGCTGCTTCCTTCTCCCCAACGCCTGGGACGTCGGCAGCGCCCGCCTCCTGGAATCCGCCGGGTTCCCGGCCGTCGCGACGACCAGTGCGGGGATCGCCTTCTCGCTGGGCAGGCCGGACCACGGTTACGGCGAGGGCCGTGTCGACCGTACGACGATGCTGGGCCGCGTCGCGGAGATGGCGGGCGGGATCGGCGTACCGCTCAGTGCGGATCTGGAGGACGGGTACGGGGCTTCGCCCGAACTTGTCGCCGAGACCATCGAGTTGACGATCGCTGCGGGCGCGGCCGGCGGCAACATCGAGGACTTCACGGGGGATCGGGCAACTCCCTTGTACGACACGGCACTTGCCGTGGACCGTATCCGCGCGGCCCGCGAGACGGTCGACGCGGCCGGCTCCCCCTTCGCCCTGATCGGCCGCACCGACGTCCTCCTCACCGGCGGCACCCTCGACGAGGCGATCCGCCGCGCCAACGCGTACCTCGCGGCGGGCGCCGACTGTGCCTTCGTGCCGGGGGCGGCGGACGCGGAGACGATCGGCGCCCTGGTCCGGGGCCTCGACGGTCCCCTGAACGTCGTCATGGGCCTGACGGGCGGCAAGCTGTCGATGGCGGACCTGAGGGAACTCGGCGTACGCCGGGTGACGGTCGGAGGGAGCATCGTGCGGGCGATGTACCGCCAACTCCTCGATGCAACAAGGGAGTTGGCCGAGCACGGCACCTTCACCTACGCCGAGAACCAACTCCCGCAGGACGAGATCAACGCCCTCTACGAACGCCAGTAACGCACCCATTCCCCGGCGACCCGAGCCATCCGCCTCGCCGGTTCGTCCTCGGCGATCGCGTTCCACACCCGGGAGTTGGCCTCGGAGAACACGCCGACGGCCATACGAGGCGCCCCCGCCCACGCCGGAAACTGCTCCCGCGCCCACAAGTCCGCGTCGTACGCGGTGTGTCCGGCGTCCATGAGGCGCAGGATCAGCACGGCGGGGTCGATCCAGGCGGCGCCGATCGTGGCCTGGGACCAGCCGACGAGGTGGGCGCGGTCGTCGACGAGGATGTCGTCCGGCGCGAGGGTCGTGTGCAACAGGGTGTCACCGGCGAGGAGTTGGGGATCGTCGTCGCGTGTCCAGGAGCCCCAGCGATCCTCGGCGTGCCTCAACTTCACGTCTGGGCGAGGGGTGTTGCGTACCTCCTCCAACGCCCTTGCCACGAGCGGGAGATCGGGGGAGCCGGGGGTGAGGTCGGCGGGGTGGCCGTCGATGTGGTCGTATCCGAGGAGGTCCCAACCACCTGTGCGTACACGCCAGTTCAGGCGAGGTGAGGCCATCGGGAGCCAGGGGTTCACTGCCGCTTCGCGGTTGTGCGTGTGGACCTGGAGGTAGTCGTCCGGCGCGCCCTTCACGAAGACGGCGGAGGTGGCGGTGCGTACGGTGGCCGCCAGCAACCTGCTGGACGTCGGCTCCAACTCCCGTACCCGGCCCGCGCGTTCCTCCACCGCCCGGCGTGCGGTGAGGGGTAGGTCGTCCCAGCGCATGAGCGCCCCCTTCTACTGCTGCACAGCCACCTTCGGCTCCACCCCCGCCTCAACGCCCTTGTCCTCGGCGGGGATTCGCCGCAACAGCATCCAGTACCCCGCCCCCGCGACCGTACCCACCACCGCGCACACCCCCCACAGCCAGTCCGCCCCCAAGTGGTCGATGACCAGGCCGGACATGAGGGGCGCGATGAGGGCGGCGGCGGACCAGGAGAGGTTGTACATGCCCTGGTAGCGGCCCCGGCCCTGCGCGGGGGAGAAGCGGACCACCAGCCCTGTCTGGGTAGGGGCGTTGACGATTTCCGCGAGGGTCCAGACGCACACCGTGAGCGCGAAGACGCCGACCGACCCGGCGAAGGCGGTGAGGCCGAAGCCGTACCCGGCGAGAGCCGAGGAGATGACCAACAGCCGTACAGGGTCGCGGTGTTCGATGAAACGGGTGACCGGGATCTGGAGGACGACGATGAGGATGCCGTTCACCGCGATCGCCGTTCCGTAGTCGGCCGGCGAGAAGCCCGCCTCGCCCATCGCCACCGGCAGCCCCACGGACCCCTGTTGGAAGACCACCGCGACGAGGAAGGAGAGCCCGACGAGCGACATGAAGCGCCGGTCGCGTACGACGGTGGCGAGGGAGACGTGCTCTTCTTCCGTCGCCGCCTTGGCAGTTGGCCGGGACTCCGGCAGCTTGAGGAAGACGACGACCGCGCACGCGAACGTCATCCCCGCCTCGATGAGGAACCCGGCGAGGTAGCTGACCTCCGCGATCAGCCCGGCACCCATCGCGGAGACGGCGAACCCGAGGTTGATCGCCCAGTAGTTGAGCGAGAACGCGCGCACCCGGTCCTCCGGCCGCACGATGTCCGCCATCATCGCCTGCACCGCCGGCCGCGAGGCATTGCTCGTCGCGCCGACCAGGAACGCGACCCCGGCGATCGCGACCGGATCGGTGACGAACCCGAGCAGCGCCACCGAGAACGCCGTAGAAAGCTGCGCGATCAGCAGCGTCGGCCGCCGTCCGAGCCGGTCCGCCATCACGCCGCCCGCGAGGGAGGAGACGACGCCGCCGAGCCCGTGCAGCGCGGCGACGAGACCGGCGTACGACGCGGAATAGCCGCGGTCGATGGTCAGGTACAGCGCCATGAACGTCGCGACGAACGCGCCGAGGCGGTTGACCAGCGTGCTGGTCCACAGCCACCAGAACTCGCGGGGGAGGCCCGAGACGCTCTCGCGGGTGGCGCGTCTGAGGGACGCGATGGACATGGGGACCCCCGATGTAAGTGGTGCAGGCGGTGATCGTAGGTTACGAGAGGCGGCGTTCGGGGAGCCAGCCGATTAACAGATCCCGTCAATGCACCGTGCGGCGCTGTGTCCCAAACCCTTCGATTACGCTCAGACGTATGGCCGACGCACCGTACAAGCTGATCCTCCTCCGCCACGGCGAGAGCGAATGGAACGCGAAGAACCTGTTCACCGGCTGGGTGGACGTCAACCTCAACGAGAAGGGCGAGAAGGAGGCGGTCCGCGGCGGTGAACTCCTGACCGCCGCCGGTCTCCTGCCCGACGTGGTCCACACGTCGCTCCAGAAGCGCGCGATCCGCACGGCGCAGCTCGCCCTCGAATCCGCCGACCGCCACTGGATCCCCGTCCACCGCAGCTGGCGCCTCAACGAGCGCCACTACGGCGCGCTCCAGGGCAAGGACAAGGCGCAGACCCTCGCGGAGTTCGGCGAGGAGCAGTTCATGCTGTGGCGCCGGTCGTACGACACGCCGCCGCCGGCCCTTGCTGACGGCACGGAGTTCTCGCAGTCCTCCGACCCCCGCTACGCCTCCATCCCGCCGGAGCTGCGCCCCCGCACGGAGTGCCTGAAGGACGTCGTCGTCCGCATGCTCCCGTACTGGTACGACGGCATCGTCCCCGACCTCCTCGCGGGCCGTACGGTCCTGGTCGCCGCCCACGGCAACTCGCTGCGCGCGCTGGTGAAGCACCTGGACGGAGTCTCGGACGAGGCGATCGCGGGCCTGAACATCCCGACGGGGATCCCGCTGTCCTACGAACTGGACGCCGACTTCAAGCCCCTCACCCCGGGCGGCAAGTACCTGGACCCGGAGGCGGCTGCGGCTGCGATCGAGGCGGTCAAGAACCAGGGCAAGAAGAAGTAACCCCACGCCTGAACGGGCCCCCTCTCTGCGGATTCTCTGCGGGGAGGGGGCTTTTTGGTGGTCGGGGTTTTGCGGAGTGCAGGGGGTGACCTCGGTGTTCAGGAGCGCCGAGGCGGGCATACGTCGTGTTGGGGTGCTGACCGAGACTCGTACGCGTCACAGAGTGCGATGGTCGATACCGAACTGTCGGCCCTTGATCAGAGCCTCGCGGACGAAGCCTCACCGCCACCGAGGCGCATGACGGCGAACTCCCGTTGCACGCAGGCGACTTCATCCTGACGGCCAAGGCGGAACGGCCCACCCCCTCGTAGGGTGCTCAGATGACGGAGACGAGCAAACAACAGCACAGGCTGCTGACACCCGGTGAACTCACTGACGTGTACGACGTCCTTGAGCAAGTACGACTCCGGCCGGGCATGTGGGTTCGCGGCAGTTCGCTACTCCACCTTGATTCCATGCTCACTGGCTACCGCATAGCCCTGGGGGTACACGACATCAGGGAACCTGACGACTTCTGGCAATCCGGCACCGAGGGCCACTTCACCGACTGGCTGTGGCAACGACTTGGCCGCAGTTCCTCCCTGTGCTGGGCGGTAGAGATCGAACGCGAGGCGGAACAGGCCGGCAGACCGGCGATGGAGATGTTCTTCGAGTTCTTGGACGAGTTCCGTGCTGCCAAGCGAACTGAAGACGAAGTCCTCCACAGCCTCCTTACGGCGGAGACCGAGCAGTCCTTGGCTGCCGACTGAACTTCTTTCATCCTGAGTAGTTCCAGGTCAGCAGTGTGTGGATGGCTTGGACGATGGTGCCGATACGGCGAGTGGAGCAGCGTGCTTGGCGTAGCAGTCGCCAGGACTTCAGCTGTGCGAAGGCGCGTTCTCCGGGAGCTCTCAGCCGGGCATGGTCGCGGTTGAACTGCTGGTAGTGGGCAGGGCTCCGTCAAGTTCCGTGATTGCGTGGAGGGTTGGCGATCAGGCCGGTAGGGGCGGACAGCAGAGCAGGCACGGGGGTTCGTGATCATTGTGGTGTCGAAGCCAGATGATCACGAGGACGTCCCGTGCCTGCTGTTGCATCTTCCCCTATCCCTGCCGTGCTGGAGAAGCTGGGTCCGCTGGATGCGGACCGGATCGCTGACCTGCGTCCCTACCTCGAATCGGTTCCGGATCCGCGCTCGCGCCGGGGCCGGTGGTACTCGCTGACGGCGATCTTGCTGGTGTGTGCCTGCGCGGCCGTCTGCGGAGCGAAGAGCATCGACGAGCTCGCCGAGTTCGGCGAGCGGGCCACGAACTCGCTGCTGGCATCCCTCGGGGTACGCCGTCACCTGCTCGGCTGGCGGCGCAGCCCCAGGCCGGTCACTCTCGGACGCGTTCTTTCGGCACTTGACGGCGACGCCCTGGACCAGGCTGTGGGCGCCTACCTGGCCGACCGGCACCGCATCACCGCGTCCGCGGAAGTGCCCGAGGCCCGATCGCGGCAGGTCATCGCCGTGGACGGCAAGGCCCTCAGGGGCTCAGCCCGCCTGGCCGCGCCGCGCCGTCACCTGCTCTCGGCGGTCACCCACGACCGCGTCGCCACGATTGCCCAGGTCGAGGTCGGTGCGAAGACCAACGAAGTGCGCCACTTCAAGCCCCTGCTGGCGCCACTCGACCTCGCCGGCACCGTCGTCACCTTCGATGCCCTCCACTCGGTGAAGGCCAACATCACCTGGCTGGCCGAGACGAAGAAGGCCCACTACATCGCCGTCATCAAGACCAACCAGCCCACCGCCTACGCCCAGCTCGCCGCCCTGCCCTGGACGTCGATCAAGGTCCAGCACACCACCTCCGCCACCGCCCACGGCCGCCGCGAGTCCCGCTCGATCAAGACCTGCGCCATCGCCGACAACCTCGGCGGCATCGCTTTCCCCCACGCCCACCTCGCCATCCGGGTCCACCGCCGCCGCAAGCCCACCGGTCGGCCCGAAACCCGCGAGAACGTCTACGCGGTCACCAGCCTCGCCGCCCACCAAACCCGCCCCGCCGACCTCGCCACCGCCATTCGCGGGCACTGGGGAATCGAAAATTCCTCCCACTACATCCGAGACGTCACGTTCGCCGAGGACGCCTCGACCATTCACGCCGGCACCACGCCCCGCGCCATGGCCACCATCCGCAACCTCGCCATCGGCACCCTGAAGATCCTCGGAGCCGACAACATCGCCAAGACCACCCGCGCCATCCGCCACGAACCCGAACGAGCACTCGCCATCCTGGGCATCACCAACACCCCGGACACTCACGGAACTTGATCGAGCCCTGGGTAGTGGGCGGGTTGTTCGTGGTGGTAGTAGGGGGTGCGGACGGTGGCGCCGGCACCCTGGTAGGCGCGGTCGGCGAGGACGAGGATTTGCCGGGTGAGGCAGGCTTGGACGATGCCGTGGGCGCGGGCCGCGGTGAGGTCGTGGGTGCGGCCGGGTGTCGCGCGGGAGAACTACAGCGGGGTGCCGTCCGGTCGTGCGATGACCTGGACGTTCATGCCGTGCTGTTTGTGTTTCTGCAAGTAGTACGGCTCGTCCGCCTTGATGTGGTCGGTCGGGATGAGCGTCCCGTCGACGATGAGGAAGTCTCCTTCGCCTATGCCCACCAGGGCCTCGTGGAGGCCCGGCGCCCAGGAGGCCAGGACGTCGAGTGTCTCGTCGACGTAGCGCCAGGCTGTCGCCTCCGACAGCCCGAACCCGGCGCCGACCTGTGCAAACGTCTCGTTCTTCCGCAGGTGTGCCAGTGCCAGCAGAGCTTGCTTGAAGCAGCTCAGCTTCCGCCACGGCGAGCGAAGTTCACGCCTTCGGGTGTAGATGAGCCAGGAGACATGCTCGACTAGCTCGTGCGGGACATCGAGCATGGAAGGATACGGAACCAACGAAACCCCCCGGCCGTCGGCGTGTTGAGTGAGATCACCACACCAACGACGAGGGGCTTCGCCACGTCACCCCACCTGACCAGCCCATTTCACCCGGCCGGTACAGGATGAAAGAGGTTCAGTAACTTGCTCCGCGCCGCAATAGAGACAAGAGCTCCGCCCCCCATTGGGTGGTTCTTAGTTCGTCAGCCCCAGCAAGGCGCAAGGTCTGCTCCAGGCTATCGGGCAGCACGCTCTGCGCCCTCTTCGAACCGCAAAACGCACACAAGGCAACACTAAGAGGTTGTCTCATGTGGCGTGATGTTCGTGCGGCATGATGTCGGTCGTGACTGCCGATCTGTCGAAGCGGCTGGTTCCTGATGAACTCTGGGAGCTGGTCGCCCCGTTGCTGCCGTCGTTCGTCGCTCGACCGCAGGGAGGCGGGACCGCTCCGCGTGATGAGCGGGCCGTGTTCACGGCGGTGGTGTACGTACTGACCAGCGGGTGTGCCTGGCGGCACCTGCCGCCGACGTTCGGTACGTCCCCGGCGACAGCGCACCGCCGGTTCACGGCCTGGACCGAAGCCGGCCTGTGGCGCCGGCTGCACCGGGCCGTGCTCGACCGACTCGGCGCCAGGGGTGAGCTGGACTGGACCTCGGCGATCATCGACGCGGCCTCCGTCCGTGCGAAAAGGGGGGATCACTGACCGGGCCGAACCCGGTCGACCGCGGCAAGAAGGGCAGCAAACTGCACGTCCTGTCCGACGCCCAGGGCATCCCGCTCGCCCTCGCGGTGTCCGGCGCGAACCTCCACGACAGCCAGGCGTTCAAGCCGCTGATCCGGGCGATACCCGCCGTCCGCTCGCGGCGCGGACCACGAAGACGACGTCCCGTCAAGATCCGCGCGGACAAGGCGTACTTCTCCGCCGACCACCTGGCCTGGCTCCGTGAACGGGGCCTGGTCCCGCGCATCGCACGTCCGGGCATCGAGTCCGGCGAGCGACTCGGCCGGCACCGCTGGAAGATCGAACGGTCCATCGCCTGGCTGCTCGGCTACCGCCGCCTCACCGTGCGATACGAGCGGAAGGGATCGCACTTCCTCGCCTTCCTCGGCCTCGCAGCCGCCCTGACCTGCTACAAGAAGCTCGCGAAACTCACCACGTGAGACAACCTCTAAGGACTGCAAGGAAGTCTCGACCACGAAAATAGGGCGAGGAACCGCGAGGGCAACTCGGTTCCTGTCTTGGCTGAATCGCGCCCACAGCATAATTCTCCAGCGTAGCGGGGCCAGGCGATTTCGGCGACTCTCGATGCAGGGAAAGACAGTAGGACTGCAGCTTGAACTTCATGTCCTTCTTTTCAATTTTTGCAGCCAGGTCCACCTCATCAAACGCCAGTCGCCAATCATTTTCAAAGCTAGCCCGTCTCAGCCGAGTTACTGGAGCAACAATTTCCAGCAGCTTCGAGACGACAACAGCTTCGCCACCATGTTTCTCGATCTTTCCGGAGCTACCCAGCTCGGATATCAGGTCGATCCCGGTCTTGGATACCAACAGCATCGCTTCCAGGTCCGCGTTTTCATACGGATGAATTGAAGCGTTTTTTGACATTTCTCCTTTTACTACATCGTCGAAATCTCTGTCCACAATACAGGTGAAGTACTCTTGTTTCCAATCGGCGAGCTGTGCGGCAGCCTCCAAAGCCACATTACGCGTGCCGGTCACAAAGTACGAGACGGCTTGATCGCGAAAAGCGCGTTCAAGGATACGCCGATCTGACGGTCCTTCTAGAATTACGACCGGTCGTTTATCGTTTTGGCGATTAAGCCTGATGCGGTCAGCAACGCAATCCAGCTCCCGCATTGATTTCAGATCGCCCACCCTAGACCTCCTCGTCGAGGTCATCGTCACTATCGTCCTGTCTGCGATCCTCTTCCTCAAGATCAGGAAGCTGGAACTCTTGAACCAGATTCCAGTTTCCGTGGACGATTGCACTGGAATGGGTCGCAATAACAATCTGCAGATTAGAGATCCTAGCAACTTCCTCAATATCTTTGAGGAAGTCATGCTTCCATGCCGCGTGCATGGAGATTTCAGGCTCATCAATCAACACAAGTGAGCCCTTTTCGGCCGAGAACAGGAGCATCGTAAACACAGCAAGGAGGTGCTGCTCTCCCGAAGAAAGCGAGTGGACGCTGAGAGTCTTTCCGCTAGCCTTTGACCGGAACCTGATTTGCCCCTTCGGGCTAAGAAAAATCTCTTTGCCGACGAATTTTGTTTCGACAATTCTCCTCAGTGAGCTCAGTTTTTCATGGATTGGCAGAAGAGGCTTTAGCTTGCGCTCCCAGTCATCGAGGAAGACGTTCAGAATACGCCTCTCCGTCGGCGTCGGGCGTCCTTCAGGGAAGCGCACGTCGACTGCACGGACACTCATACCGCTGGCATGCAACTCGGCATGCTGATCAGCGATTCTTTCATACCGCTCCTTTAGTTCCCGCTCTTTGATGGTTGTTCGCGCTTTCTGCATAACTCGCTCGGCAAAAGTCTGGTCTGCAGATAGCGAAACATCGAGCGACTTACGGCGAGCATCTGAAAGCTGGGCAGTAACCTGGTTGATATACAAGAGAATTTTTGTAGCAGTAGCACCAGGCTTTGTCTGTCGGACAGCTCGGGCTTGATTCCTCGCATTGCTTGGTGCGGCATCTAGACGCTGCGTGTCAACAAGAATTGCCCGCGCATCTTTGAATAGATCCTCTGCCCAAGTTCCTTCAACTTGCGCGAGGGTGGGAGGTGTTACAGAGAGGCCCATTCTCTTTGCTTGCGCTAGAGAAATCGTACGATCAAATCGAGTGTCGTACCAGCTGCCGTCCGGAAGGCGCGTCCAATAATCTGGGGTGTCTTCCATTGCCTGCTCTTCTTCCCGATACGGGAAATTAAGACTTTGCCATTTACGCGCAAGCGGCCTTTTGCCGTACAGCTCAAACTCTGAAACCCGGATCGCGCTCCTGACTTGACGGATGCCAATAACCCATTTATCGCGGAACGTCACCTCGATGTTATCGAATTCAACGGAGGCCAGCGTGTTCAGGTCCAGGGTCATCAAGCCGTGTAGAATCCGCAGAAAGTAAGTCTTCCCGGCTCCATTTGGGCCTGAAATAATCGTAATGGGGGGTTCCGTGCTGAAATCGACGTCATGATTGACGTATCCAAAGAGCCCGAATACCTTCACGTTCGCGATCGGTCGCATCAGACATCCCTAAGACGAGAGGGGGATGGACAGAATAGCCCGAGTGCACGGTCCCTGCGTGCGTTTCGCCTCAATTCGCTCCAGCCTGTAACTGGTGACCGTAGATGCGCATCTACGCGCTCCCTTGGGTTCAGCACGCACGTTCCCGTCCGGCGGAAGAGCGACCGCTGGCGCTGGCAACGGATTGCCACCGCCCCAAGGCCGGTCTCAATCCCAGGCAGTTCGACGGTAGGGCTGCGCCATTCACGTGCCACATCTTGCGGGGATCCACGGGGAACGGCGGGGACTCACCCCATGTGGGACCCGGACTCCAACACCGCTCCACCGCAGGTCAGGACCTGTAGCTGTCACCTGGAGACCCAAGCTTCCCAAGCTGAGGGCTCGGTAGATGGGACTCCTCAGCTCTCGTCAGCAGTGCCCCAGTCGGCCCGCTGCCCCGCACAGGCTCTGCCAGACTCCGGACATGGGGCGTTGCGCTGATCTGAGGCTGTACAGCTTCCTTCGGGTGTCCCATGTCCACCGCCGGATCGAAGTGCGTGACGCGGACGACACAGGGTCTGTCCCTTCCGTCCAGAGCCTTGCTGACCAGCTCGCGGACGTGACCGGTGTCCACGGGTGCGTCGAACACGATCCGGCTGTCGCGGACGAGTCGTTCCATGTGCAGGGACAGTCCGCGAATGCGGCGATCGGCGTCGACGCGCATGGAGGTGAAGTGTCCGTACGACGTCAGTGCCAGGGGGAGCAAGTCCTCTGCTGTCGTGGGGTGTTCGTTCAGGTTCGGCATGTCGCTCAGCATGTCAGCCGCACACCTGCATGGCGGGACGCTGGAGCAGGTCGAACTGGCGAGTGGGTGACCTACCCGCCGTATTCCCAAGGGTTCAGCAGCAGTACGCCCGTCCGGGTCAGGTGTTTGGTGTTTCGGCTGACCAGGATCCAGTGGTTCGCCAGGGCCGTGGCGGCGATCAGGGCGTCGGGTGGGTCGATGGTGGTGCCGGTGGTTTTGAGGTGCTTGTGGAGGGTGAGGTAGGCGAGTGCTTCCGTCTCTCCGACGGGGGTGATCCGGTCGCGGTACTCGTGGCGGATGCCGTCGAGGGCCTGTTGGAAGGCGGATCTACGGACGGGGTCCGGGGTTGCCGCGACGCCTGCCTCGATCTCCGCGACGGTGATGACGCTGAGGTGGAGTGCGGGGGACGGGGCCGAGCGTGCCCAGGCAACCACTGCGGGGGCGGGCCGCTGTCGCGTGGTGAGTTCGGTGACGACGTTCGTGTCGAGCAGGTAGATCACTCGCCGCCCGCCGCGTCGTCGTAGGAGCGTCCGCCGAATTCCAGGCCCTCGAAGGGGGTCGAGATCAATCGGTCCAGGAAGCCGTCGTTTCCGAGGGTTGCCCAGCGGTGAAGCATGTCAGGGAGGGCGTCGAGGTCGGTGTCGGCGAGTTCGGCGTCGAAGTGGGCGACCTGCTGCGCGGGCAGCGACTCCCGGATCTCCCGGATCGTCCGTAGCGGGTGACGGGGCTCTTCGGGCTTGTACGGAGGTGGGCTTGCAGCGGTGCTCATGGTCGGCTCCTTCGCATCGCGGCTCGGGGGCTGGTCCCATGTCCAGGGTAGGGTGCGGGATCAGCGCGAGGGGTGGGTCAGTTCAGGAAGTGGTCGAACTCGCCGGCCTTGGCGCCTGCGAGGAAGGCGGCGAGTTTGGTGGGGGTGGTGGTGATGACTTCGGTGGGGTTGTCGCTCTCGCGCATCAGGATGTGGCCGTCGTGGTGGGCGACCTCGACGCAGGCTTCCCCTCCGTCTCCGGAGAACGACGACTTCTGCCACTGGATGGATGCGCTCATGCTGGTGCGTCTCACAGTTCTCGTGCGATGTGGTGGATGAGCTGCCGTGACTCCTCCGGGCTGAGCGATTCGCGCTCGGCGAGGTCGAGCAGCTTCGCGTACCTCTTGAGGTCGGCCTCCGAGTCCAGGTAGCGGCCTCCGAACGGGCTGTCGATCTGGACTGTATCCAACTGCGGAACGACCCCGTACGCGTATACGACGGGCTGCGTGACCTCGATGAACTCCTCGCACGTGAACGGGATGACGCGCACGACGAGTGAGGGGCGGTGGGACGCCTCCACGAGGTGTTCGAGCTGTTCCCGGACCACCTTTCGGCCGCCGTATCGCATACGGAGAGCAGCTTCGTGGATGATCGCGGTGAACGGTGGCGGGTCGTCCCGGTCAAGGATCGCGGCACGCCTGAGCCGGTGCTCGATGCGCGTTTCGATCTCGTCGGCGGGTCGTTTCACCAGGGACGCGGAGAACAGCGCGCGGGCGTAGTTCTCGGTCTGGAGCAGGCCGGGGAGGGTGATGGTCTGCAACGTACGGAGCCTGGTCGAGTGGTGTTCCAGCTCTGCGATGTCCAGGAAACCCGGGGCAAGAATGCCTCGGTACTCGTCCCACCAGAACTGCCCCCGGTGCTCGCGGGCGATGGCGCAGAGTGCTTCGATCAGGAGTTCGTCGTCGCACTCGTAGAAGGACGCCAGCCGCCGGATCCGCTCCTCGCTGACCCCGATGCGCCCCGCTTCCAGGTGACTGATCTTGGCCTGGTCGACGGACAGCATCCCGGCGGCCTGACGTGAGGCCATGCCTGCCTTCTCGCGCAGTTTTCGCAGCTCAGCACCGAGACGTGCCTGACGCACGGTCGGGTTGTCCCTGGGCGGCATGAGTCCCTTCCCCTTTGCCTGTTTCGCGTGTGTCGCTCACGGTCCCATGGTTCCACCCTGTTGCGTCAACCTTTAGTGAAGGATTGCCACGTGGCATAACTGCCCCCTACGGTGCTTCTCACGCAACGGACGCCCGCGTTGGGAGACCCCACCATGTCCTCGTCCTCCACCCCCCTGACCGTCCGCCTCATCTCCGCCAACGGCGCCTTCGCTGCCGCCCTCCTCCGCGACCAGCTCGCCGCCCTCCTCCGTACGACCGGGCACGAGACCCTCGTCGACTCCGCGCGGCTGTGCATGAGCGAGGTCGTGACCAACGTGTACCGGCACACCAGGACGCGGCTCGTGTACGTCAGAGCGGCCGTGACCGAGAAGGGGGTCACAGTGTTCGTGCGGGACGATCTGCCGTGTGTGCTGGCGATGCCCGACGTGGTGGATTTTTGTGAGGGTGGGCGGGGGTTGTTCCTGCTCGACAGTCTTACCGACTCGTGGGGGACGCGGATTCACGGGGCGCCGGCGCCTACGGGGAAGGACGTGTGGTTCTAGCTCGTGGAGGGTGGACGAGGGGTCTGCTGAACCGGCGTCGGGGACCACGCAACGCCGACGGCCGATGCTCCGTCGGGTAGGGGGAGCAGCCACGACCCACCCCCTGAAGAGGAGGAAGCACTCGCGGCTCGTGCTGCTGTCAGATCGCTGCCACCCGGCCACGGTGCTGAACAAGGCCGATGAAATCGACCGCTTTGACGTCCTGCTGGCGCCTTATGGCAAGACTCGCACTGGGTTGCCCGGGAAGCTAGCTACCCCGGGCAACCGTGTCGCTTGGCTAACCTAGAGCCTTTTTATAGATGGCTTCGTACTGTGCGTATACGCGCCCTAGCTTACGTTCGTCCTTCCTGATCTCCAAGAATTCCAGGATGAGCGAGAATAGCCGATCGACTATCTGCCGGTTCTCGTTCGGAGTGAAGTGATCCGGTTCTTTCCAGCCTCCGACATCGACTCCGGGGAGCGCTTCCTGGATGACAAGTAGGTGCCATTGGAGGCTGCTGCACTCGTTGCGGCGTACGATCAGCCACTCCCTGAATCCGTAGAGCAGCCCGCCGGATCTGGCTAGGTCGAATCCTTGGAGGAGCATGGTCGTCGGGTAGTAATAGCCGTTCAGACCGAAAACGCCTGGCCTGTCGTGAAGGGCCTGGATGAGTTCCTTGTCGTTCATGCCTTCCCTAGAATCCGAAGTCGATCACGTCGGTCCATTCCCATCGTGATTTATACTCGGCGATACTCTCGCCGCCTCTACCTGTCCATGCATCGTAGACCTTACCGTTGTACACCACTACGACATGCATATACCATCCCGCCTCTTTTCCTCGGTAGGGCGGAAGGAATGGACTCATCGTGGGCTTTATCGTGAATATTGTTCCCCCGCCGAGGCTTTTGCGAATCTGTTCAGCACATATCTCGCAACCAGAAGAGCCGGGGATTTCGTTCACGCTTTTGGGCAATCCCGGAACTTTATGCTCGCCGCACGGTGATCCCGCCGAAGCGGCGATGGCCGTAGTGGACTCGACCTGCGAGAGTGTCAGCCCGGGAGTCTTACCGAGGATCTTGCAGCCGCGTTTGAGGAGCTTCAGCTCGTCGAGGATTTTCTCAAGCCATTTGTACTTGCCAGCAATGAGCGCATCCGTCATGAGCCCCTTGCAGTTGTCGATGTCCTTCTTGCGGAGGCAGACCTCCAGGTCGGTGAGACCCAGGATCGAGAGCTCGGCGTTGAGGAGCTGATCCATCGCGTCGGCGAACTCTTTGCTGTGGGCGACGATGTCGCAGAGGGTCTCTTCGTGCTGGCACCAGCGGGCGAGTTTCTGCGGGTCGCAGGGGACGAGGCTTTGCCCGCAGCGATACAGCTCGGCAGCGCGGCGGCCGTTGTCGTTTTTCTCTTTCTCCTTGGCCGTGACGGCGGCCTTCCGCCGTGCCTCTTCCTCCTCGCGCTGCTTGGTGACCGCGACGGTGAACGCCTCGGTGGCTGCCTTGAGCGCCTCGGCTGCGTCCTGGCCGGCGGCGTCGGCGGACTTCCGAGCCTCGGTGGCGTGGTAGGCAGCGGTGGAGGCGGCGGCCTGGGCAGTCTCGGACGAGAGGGTGGCGTCGGTGGCGGAGCGGGCCGCGTCAGCTGCGGAGACGTTCGCGCGGTTGGCGGCGTCCCTCGCTGTCCGGGCGGAGGCGGCGGCCTGTGCCGCGGAGGTCTCGGCAGCCTTGGCGTATTGGTCCGCCTGCTGGGCGTACCCCTGCGCCTTGGTGGCGGCTTCGCTTGCCCGGGTGGCCCATTCCGACGCTTCGGCGGCGGCTTTTCGAGCGGTGGCGGCAACCTTCTGCGCGGTCGCGGCGTTCTGCGTGGCGGTTGCCGCGATCTTCGCCGCGTCGGCGATCAGTTTCTGCACCTGTGCCACGTGCGTGGCGGCCAGGTGGTCCTTGCGCTGAGCCGTGTATTGACCCGAGGCGATGAACGCGTGCAGTGCCTGGGCAGAACCTTCCAGTGCGATCCGGGCTGCCGCTCTGACCTCGGGACCGCCACTGTCGATCAGCTGCGCGGCTCTGACGCGCTCGTCCTGGGTACGGGCGGTGTACTGCGTCGTGACCAGGAACTCGCTGTACTTCTTGGGGTCGCCGGAGGCCAGAGCCGTACGGCCGGTCTCGGTGAGGATGGGACCGGCATCGGAGAGGACCTGCGCGATGGTGACACGCATGCCTTCGGCGGCGGCCTGGTACTGGCCGCTCTGGATGAACGCCGTAACAGCCGAGGCGTCCCCGTCGAGAGCGGTCTCGGCCGCGTCCCGGACGGCCTGGTTGTCGCTTTCCTCGGCAAGGCGCTCGACGTAGGAACGGTCGTCCTGCTGCTGCGCGTTCGGCCAGCCGTTGCGCAGGTAGTCGATGACGACGTCGTCGGGACCGCCGAGGGCGGCTTCTGCGGCGGCGCGTCCCCATGCGGTGCCGTTCTTCATCACCTGAACGGCCAGGGTGCGGCCTTCCGAGGCGACGACGGCTGGGTCGGCTCCCTGCTCGGCGGCCTTGGCGACGAGGCGGTCGCGTTCGATCTGCTGGGCTTGGGCCACTTGATTCTGCTCGGCCTGCGCGGTGGCCTGGGCGTCTGCCTCCGCCTTGTCGTCGCGGGCTCGTTCGAGTCCGGCGTTGGTCCGGCCGAGCAGTTCTTCGGTCTCGACCTCGCGTGCGAGGGTGAAGATCTGCTGAGCCTTGCTCACGGCAGCGGTGGCCGCGTTTGCCGCGGCTGTTGCGGCGTTCGCGTGCTCGGTGGACTTGGCTGCGGCTGTCGCGGCGTCGCCTGCGTGCTCGGCGGCTTCGTTGGCCGCGTTGCCGGCGTTGCGTGCGTGAGTTGCTGCGGACCGGGCAGCGTCACGGGCTTCACGTGCAGCAGTGGCCGCTTTGGCCGCGAGGGACTCGGCTGCAGTTGCCGCGCGGTTGGCTTCTTCAGCGTGCCGTTTGGCTGCTGCAGCGGCTGCGCGTGCCTCAGCGGCTGCAGCGCTCGACTGGCCGGCATAGTTGCCGGCCTCGTTGGCAGCGTTGGCTGCGGCGTCGGCGTTGGTGCTCGCGCCTATGGCAGAGCGGGCAGCGGCGCCTGCGGCATCGGCGGCCTTCGCTGCTTGGTCGGCGGCGTCTGCGGCCAGGTCGGCGCCCTTGGCCGCGTTGAGCGCGTCCGTCGCGGCCTGCCGGGCGGCAGACGCGTTCTTCGCGTCCACGGCTGCGTCGGCGGCTGCGTTGCGGGCACGCGAGGCGGCCTGGGACGCACCGGCCGCTGCGGCTGCTGCCTGCGACGCGGCGTTGGCCGCGACCTTGGCAGAACTGCTTGCGGCGGCGGCCGAGTCGATCGCTCTCTGTGCGGCGCCGGCGGCTTGTGAAGCGGCGGTGGCAGCTCGTTTGGCAGCGGCGGCAGCCCTGTCCGTGTCGCCCTTGGCGGCCCTGGCCTCGGCCTCGGCCTCCAGCGCCGCTTCCTTGGCGAGCTCGGCGGCCTTGACGGCCTTGGTGGACTCGGCCTGAGCGGCGGTGGTCCGGGCGGCGGCCTGCCGTCCGGCTGCGGCAGCTTGCGCGGCCAGTTCGGAGACAGTGGCGTGTTCCTGGTCCTTGGCTCGGGCCACGAACTGGCCGACCTCCAGGAACTCCCGGATATCGGCGGCACTTCCGCTCAAGGCGATACGTCCGGCCGCCCGCACGTTAGTGCCACCTACGCTGATGATCTGGGCCACTTGGACCCGCTCGTCCTGCTGTTGCTGGACGTACTGACCTTCTGCGAGGAACTTCCGAACGTCCTCGGACGTGCCGGTGAGCGCGGCTCGGCCTGCCTCCTGCACCATCGGTCCCGAAGAGTCGATGATCTGGGCGACCCGGACACGGCTGTCCTGTTCCAGCGGGGCTTCCCAGCCCCAGCTGATGAAGATCTCCAGTTGCTCCCGAGTGCCTCCCAGCGCATTGCGGGCAGCGGTGAGTAGTTCGGGGCCACCAACGCTCGCAAGTTGTGCGGCGGTCACCCGTTGATCCTGGAAGGAGAGAGCGTCAACTGCCGCGAGGAAGGCTTCGACATCCGCGTCGCTGCCGGTCAGAGCAGCCTCGGCAGCTGCTTTTACGCCAGGCCCGCCAGCCCGCCAGTAGTCGACGACTGTTTCACGATCGGCGTTTAGAACGGTTGTCTGGGCGGAAACTTGGAGGCTCTCCCCCGTGCCTCCAGTAGCCGCAGTGACGGGTGACGCACCCAGTAGGCCGACAGTAAGGATCAATGGCAGGAGGGTCAGCGTCGTCCGGCGTATCACGCGTGTTGGTTTTCCGGCGCTATCCGATAGGTAAGTTCTTCGCTTCATTGGCCACCCTTCTCATTTTTTGGTTGGCGGCTCGCGAATTCGAGTCGCTGATCGGGCGGCTGGTAAGTCTATCCATCAATACTCGCCGTGTAAGGGATTACTTACCGGCGTGTTTTGGTTCATGTCGGACTTAATGGGGCAAAAATTTAACGTTGACTTTGACCTTCGGTATGCCTACGCTATGGGTTCGCTTTGCCTGTGACATCCTGCCTGTTCGGAATATTGCAGGCGGTGGGGGGCTATTTCTTCAGGGGGGCTTTCATGTCTTCGCGTGTCCGTACGTTCTTCTTCTCTGGATTTCTTGTTGCGTGCGTCACGTTGGCAGGGATCTCTGTCGCATCGGCTGACGATCCGCCGGCGAATCCAAAGCCGCCAACCGCTATCGAGGACTACGGTTATCCCGGCGCCGATCGGATCCTCACCGAAAAAGGAATCACCCTGAAGAGGGGCGACGGCCGTATCCTCCTGGCCGACTGTGACCAGGCAGCCCAGCAGATTCGTGTCTACACGGTCGAGGACACCGTGACGGGTCGCGAAGGGCTTTACTGCTTCCGTGCTCTTGGTACGACTGGCTGGCTCACGCTGGAGCTTCCCCGGGTCTTCGGTATCGAGGCTGCGGACCGTCCGGTTCGCGCCAGCCTCACCGCCAACGGCGAGACCACATCGGTCAGCGTCGAACAGGGCGGCTGGACTTCCGTAGGTGAAGGAACGGTCGGGGGAGCCCGGTCGGTCCTTGTCGAACTTCGTGTGACTGGTTGACCCATGCCCGTCTCCACAGAACCGACTTCTTCTGCGGCAAGGAACCTTTGATGATTTCACGCGACCTGAATCCGACCGGACGATCAAGACGTCTCCGCCACCCCGCGAGTGACCTGTACGAGGGCATACGCGCTCGTGTCACGGTCACCGCCGTCACTGGTGCCCTTGCACTTTCCGCTCTTGCCGTCCCACCTGCTCAGGCACTGGACGGGACAACGGCAACCGGCACGTCGTACGCGTTCACCGCGAAGCTCGCGATCGGTGACACGTTCCGTTCCTGCACCGGCACCCTGGTCAACGCGCAGTGGATTCTCACCGCGAGCAGTTGTTTCGCCGCGGATCCCGCGGCGGGTTTCACGGTCGCCGCGGGTGCGCCGAAGTGGAAGACGACCGCGACCGTCGGCCGTACCGACCTCACCACCACGGCCGGCCAGGTCAGGGACGTCGTGGAACTGGTCCCGCACGCGGACCGTGACCTGGTGCTGGCCAGGCTCGCCACCCCCGTACGCGGTGTCACCCCGCTGCGGGTCGGTGCGACCGCGCCGACGGCCGGCGAGCAGCTCAAGGGCACCGGGTACGGCCGGACCAAGGACACCTGGGTGCCGGGCACGCTGCGCTCGGGCACGTTCACCGTCAACCGGGCCGACGCCACCGAACTCCAGATCGACGGCACCCCCGTCTGCAAGGGCGACACCGGCGCGCCGGTCTTCCGGGAGAAGGACGGCCTGCCCGAACTCGCGGCGGTGACGACCGCGTCCTGGCAGGGCGGCTGCCTCGGTGTCACCGAGACCCGTACCGACGCGCTGGCCACCCGTGTCGACGACCTCGCCGCCTGGGTGAAGCAGTCCACCGCCTCGACGCTGACCCCGTGGCGTCTGCAGATGGTCACCGTCGCGGACAAGGACCTCTTCCACACGGTGCGCGACAGCAACTGGGACTGGTCGGCGTTCGGCGACGTCGAACGGGCGGCCGGCGGTATCGGGGACATCGCCCAGGCGTCCGACGCGGCCGTCAGCGGTACGAACACCGTGCTCGCTCTCGGCGCGGACGGTGTCGTCTACGAGACGAAGCGCAACCCCAACGGCACCTGGGTGGCCTTCCGCTCCCTGGCCGGTGAACTCGGCGCGCTCGCGGGCCTGAAGAAGATCTCCGTGACCTCCACCGGCTCCACCCTCGGCCTCGTCGCGATCACCGGCAGCCGCGTCCACCACGCCGTGCGCGACGCCTCCGGCACATGGTCGAAGTGGGGCGACGTCACCGCCGCGGTCGGCACCCTCGCCAACCCCACCGACATCACCGTCACGAAGGTCGGCGACACCACCCACGTCGGTGTCATCGCCAACAGCGGCAAGGCCTACCACACGGTCCGCAACACTGACGGGACCTGGGGCACCTGGGGCGAGATCACGAAGATCTCCGGCTCCCCCGCCACCGTCCGCGCGATGGCGTTCTCCGGGACCAGCACCGCCGATCTCCAGGCCGTCCTCGTCGAACCCACCGGCACCGTCCGCCACGTCGCCCGGATCGCCGACGGCACCTGGACCACGTTCGGCACCCTCACCGTCCTGGGCACCGGACCCGTCACCGCCATCGACGCGACCACCGTCGACAACGAATTCCACACCGCGATCATCCGCGACGGCCGGATCACCCACACCCTCCGCCACACCGACGGCACCTGGGAACCCGCCGACACACCCCCCGCCACCCCCGCCAACCCCACCTCCCTCGCCCTCACCGGCAGCTGGAACTGACCTCCGACACAGCCCCGGCCCACCCCTCCGAGGTGGACCGGGGCTGTGTCTCGTTTCTCTTTTGAACGAGCAGGAGGCGGGAGCCCGAGGCGGTACCAGCATGTTCGGGTTTGCCGGGACGACGGTTCGCGCGTCCGGAGCGTATGAACACTGACTCGCCCCACGCAACGCCGACGGCCGATCCCACGTCTGGCAGGGGGAACAGCCACCCCCCTGGAACGGAGTGCCCGGTGCTCGTAGGACTGCTGACTGCCGTCGTGGCCTCGATTTGTTATGGCACGGGCTCCGTGTTGCAAGCCGTTGGGTCGCGGAAGTCGGCTCGGCGGCAAGTTGAGGCTGGCGGGCAAGTTACCGCGCATGGTGGGCCCAGTCTTTCGTCCACCGCTCAGGCCGCCATGACCTGGGAGTTTATTGTCGGGACGGTGCTGGACTTTGTCGGGTTCGGGCTCGGGGCGTTGGCCGCTCGGCTGTTGCCGTTGTTTTTGTCGCAGACCGTTATTAGCGCGAATCTTGTTATTACGGCCGTGCTCAGCGTCAAGATGCTGGGGATTCGGCTGACGCGGGCGGAGTGGACGTCCATCGCCGTTGTTTGTTCGGCGCTGGTGCTGCTCGCTAGCGCGGCCGGGCCCGAGGGTAGTGGGCATACGCCGATCAGTACGCACTGGTGGCTCCTCGCGATCTCCGTGCTGCTGATCGTGGGCGGGACTGTGCTCGTTCGGCTGCTCGGGGCGCGCGCCGCGATCCTCGCCGGGCTGCTCTCCGGGCTCGGGTTCGGGGCGCTTGGGGTGGGCGTGCGGGTGTTGAACGGGGTTGATCCGTTTGATCTGGGCGCGCTGCTTGGTGATCCCGCTCTGTACGCCATCCTCGTCGCCGGGATCGGCGGCATGTACCTGCACACCGTCGCGCTCCAGATCGGCTCGGTGAACGGTGCTACGGCCGCGCTCGTCGTCGGCGAGACCGTGCTCCCCGGCATGATCGGCGTCTGGTGGCTGGGCGATGCCTCCCGGCCCGGGTTCGGGTGGCTCGCGGTGATCGGGTTCGTTCTGGCCGTTTCGGGGGCGGTGGCTGTGGCCTGGTTCGGGTCGGAGGAGGAAGCGGCTTCGGACGACGCCGTCGGGCGGGAGCCGGAGCGGGTGCCTTAATCGGGTGCCGGTGAAGATCGGCAGACGTAAGTTCTGGGCCCATGGACTGGCTTACCTGGCATGACGCGTACGACAACCCCGACTCCTACCTCTCAAGTCGCCTCGCCCTGGTGAAGGAACGCATTCGCGAGGCCCTGGACGCCGCCCCGGAAGGGGAGTTGAGGGTGGTGAGTCTGTGTGCGGGGCAGGGGCGGGATCTGATCGAGGTGTTGGCCGAGCATCCGAGGCGGAAGGATGTGACGGCTCGACTTGTCGAACTGGACGCCCGTAATACCGAGTTCGCCCGGGAGTTGGCGGCGGAGGCGGGACTCGATCAGGTCGAGGTCGTCACCGGGGACGCGTCCCTCACCGATCACTACGTCGACTTCGCGCCCGCCGACATCGTCATGGTCTGCGGCTTGCTCGGGAATGTCGTACGCACCGACATGAAGCGCATCATCGACCACTGCACGGCACTCTGCCGAACCGGCGGCACGCTCGTGTGGACCCGTACGCGGCACTTCGGTACGCCGCTTCAACAGTGGCTGGAGGAGCGGGAGTTCGAGCCGGTGTGGGTGTCCGGGCCGGAGGTCGAGCATGGGGTGGGAGCGCATCGGTACCGGGGCGAGAACCGTCAACTGGCAAGCGGCGTCAGCATGTTCGAGTTCATCGGGTACGACGTGCTGGACGCGCGGGAGTTGTGAGCGGGGTCAGTCGGAGGTCGGCTCCAAGTAGTACTCGTGAGCGGCGCGAGCTTGGCCGCCTGTTCCGCCGTCACCCGGTAGACGTCACCGAGGTGGTCGGGGTGAGTGATGTGGAATACCTCGGCGATGGTCTGATCGCCGAGGTGCGTCACGTCCCACCGGTCGTCGGTGAAGTCCTCGTCCTTGCGCCTTACGCGACCGTCGCCGATTCAACATCTGCCTTAGTGAAGTGGAGTGACCCTCACGTATCGGCAACTGACCGCAGTTCAGCGGGTCTTGCTCAAGAAGATCTGGCGTTTTCGCTTTGCGGAGCGAATCTTGGTGCTAGCGTGATACGCAACAAGACAAGAGTGGCCCCACCAGAGCCCGGAGTGTTACCAGCACTCCGCTGATGGGGCCGTGACGACAACCACTTCGTAAGGAACCTGTCGCCATGCGCCATTCTATCGCGCACGCCCTTTTCAGCTGCCTGCGCACCCTACTCTCCCTCGTCCTCCCCGGGACGGGCCAACGCCGTAGGGCCGCCGTGCACCCCGCCCCGGCCCCCGAGCCCGTCATCCCCGAAAGCCCCTGGTCACGGCCCTGGCTCTCGCCGTCCAAAGAGGAAGCCGCCGAGATCCTCCGCCTGCGGGCGGACCTCCAGGAGAAGGCGAAGGCCGCGTACAACCTGCGGCGCCAGCGGGAACGCCGCCGGGTGCTGGAGTTCGCGGCGATGGGGATCGACTATCCGTACGTGTACCCGGGCTCGCCGTTCGGCCCGGACGAGTTCGAGGTGCATGTGTGAACTGCCGTCCACATCAAGGTAGTTGAGAGGCTCAGCCGGGTTTCGTCAGGTGGCTGAACGCGTCGAGGTTGCGGGTCGACTCGCCGCGTGACACCCGCCATGCGTACTCCTTGCGGATCGCCGAGGCGAAACCCAGCTCCAGCAGGATGTTGAACGCGCCGTCGGCCGCTTCGAGGGTCTGGCCCAGGAGGCGGTCGATGTCGTCCGGCGTGATCGTGGACAGCGGCAGACGGGCCGTGACATAGATGTCCCCCAGCCCGTCGACCGCGTAACTCATGCCGTACAGCTTCAAGTTGCGTTCTAGGAGCCAGCGGTGGACGGCCGGTTCGTTCTCGTCGGGGTGGCGGATCACGAACGCGTTCAGCGAGAGGGAGTGGCGGCCGAGGCGCAGGGAGACCGTCGTCTTCAGCTTGCGGGTGCCGGGGAGTTCGGCGACGTACGTGCCCGGCTCCGGGGACTCCCAGGAGACGCCCGCGTCCCGGAGGGCTGTTTCGATCACCTCATGCTGGTCAGCCATGGTGCGAGCGTACGTGCTGGACGGCGGCGGCGTAGACGTCGGCCGTGGCGGCGGCGGCCGTGTCCCAGCCGAAGCGCTGCGCGTGGGCGGCGGCGGCGTGGCCCATGCGGGTCGCCAACTCCGGTGCGTCCGCGAAGCGTTCGAGGACGCGGGCGTAGCGGGCGGGGTCGTGGCCGTCGACGAGGAAGCCGGTCTCGCCGTCGCGGACGGCGACCGGGAGGCCGCCGACGGACGCCGCCAGGATCGGCGTACCCGTCGCCTGCGCCTCTATCGCGACGAGGCCGAAGGACTCGCTGTACGACGGGACGACCAGCACCGACGCCGCGCGGAACCAGTCCGCCAACTGCGCCTGGCCGACGGGGGGTCGGAAGCGGACGACGTCCGCGATGCCGAGGCGCGCGGCGAGTTTCTGGAGGCCCTCCGGCTTCGCGAGGCCGCTGCCGCTGGGGCCGCCGACGATCGGTACGACGATGCGGGTGCGCAACTCGGGGCGGGCGTCCAGGAGTTCGGCGACGGCCTTCAGCAGGATGTCCGGCGCTTTCAGGGGCTGGATGCGGCCCGCGAACAGCGGGATCAGGGCGTCCGGGGGGAGGCCGAGGCGTGCGCGGGCCGCGGCTCGGCCGTCGCCCGGCGTGAAGCGGTCCAGGTTGACGCCGGGGTGGACGACCGCGACCTTCGCCGGGTCGGCGTGGTAGTGGTGCACCAACTCCGCCGCTTCTTCAGCGGTGTTGGCGATCAGCCGGTCGGCCGCGTCGACGATCTGGGTCTCGCCGATGACACGTGCCGCCGGTTCGGGGGTGTCGCCGTCGGCGAGGTTCGCGTTCTTGACCTTCGCCATGGTGTGCATCGCGTGGACCAGGGGGGCGCCCCAGCGCTGGGCAGCGAGCCAGCCGACATGACCTGAGAGCCAGTAGTGGGAGTGGACCAGGTCGTAGTACCCCGGCCGGTGGCCCGCCCACGCCTGCATCACGCCGTGCGTGAAGGCGCAGAGCTGGGCGGGGAGGTCCTCCTTGTTGAGTCCCTCATAAGGACCAGCATCCACATGACGTACTAGTACCCCGGGGGCAAGGTCCACCGTGGGAGGTAGGCCACCCGTGGTAGCCCTCGTGAAGATCTCCACCTCGATGTTGATCGCCGCGAGGCGCTGGGCCAGCTCGACGATGTAGACGTTCATCCCGCCGGCGTCCCCGGTGCCGGGCTGGTGCAAGGGCGACGTGTGCACGGAGAGCATCGCGATCCGGCGCGGCCTGCGCTGCGGGAGGCGCAGCCGCGGGGTCGTGGCCGGGGAGCGACGCCCGAGCCGGCTGACGTACTGGCTCACGTGGCGTTTCCTCCTTGCTGGCGGTGCTGCGGGCATGACAGAGGGAGGCTGGCGCGCCTTCCAAGGGGGCAACAGCGGAGGGGGTGAGGCGAATTCCCGGGGCGGATACTTTTCCGAATCATTACCTTTACGTCTCAACCGTGCGGGACGTCTCGGGCAACGGCCACTCGACCCCTGCGCCTACCCTCGTAACCATGAGCCCCCGTCCCGTCGGAACCGTCACGCGCGGGACCACCAATCCCAATCGGCTGCGGCGTATGGACCGGTGGATCGCCGATGCGCACGGCGCTGTGCTGCGGCGGGCCGTGGATCCTGTCGCCGTCGATCTGGGGTACGGGGCCGCTCCCTGGACCGCCGTCGAGTTGCTGACCCGGCTGCGGGGGGTCGCGCCTCGCGCGCGCGTGGTGGGCGTCGAGATCGATCCCGCGCGCGTGGCCGCCGCCGCGCCGTACGCGCGCGAGGGGCTCGTGTTCCGGCACGGCGGGTTCGAGGTGCCGGTCGAGGGGCGGCCCGTGCTGGTGCGGGCCGCGAACGTGCTGCGGCAGTACGACGAGGACGCCGTCGCGGGCGTGTGGGAGCGGGTCTGCGGGCGGCTCGCGGACGAGGGGCTGTTCGTCGAGGGGACCTGCGACGAGGTCGGGCGGCGGCACGTGTGGGTCGCGCTGGGTCCTGAGGGGGCCCGGACCGTGACCTTCGCCGCGCGGCTGGGGTCGCTGGAGCGGCCGTCCGACCTCGCCGAGCGGCTGCCCAAGGCGCTGATCCACCGGAACGTGCCGGGGGAGCCCGTGCACGCGTTCCTGCGGGACTTCGACCGGGCCTGGGCGGCTGCCGCGCCGTACGCGTCGTACGGGGTGCGGCAGCGGTGGATCAGGGCGGTACGGGATCTGGCGGGGGTGTGGCCCGTCGTGGACGGGGTACGGCGGTGGCGGCAGGGGGAAGTGACCGTGGAGTGGGGGGCGTTGGCGCCTCGGTGAGGTGACCTCGCTCCCGCCCCTCGGCTCGTTCACCCCATCGAGTGACCGGCTGCGGGAACGCCTCCGGTGCGCCGTTCGTCACACAGGTATCGGGCGTGTCATGGCGGTGCGGGAAGTGGGGAGGGGAGGGTGGAGCGTGCGGTGGGGGAGTGGCGGCAAGGGCGTACAAACCCTGTCGTTTTCGGTCGGGGCGTGACACGATCCACCGGGGTCCAAAGTTACTGACGGTTAATCAGTTGGGGGAAGCGGTATGGGTACGGGGAAGCGCGCCCTGGTGGCTACGGCCGTGAGTGTCGTCTGCGCGGTGACGGTGCTCGTGCCTGCGACCACGGCGTTCGCGGCTCCGGATCCGGGGCCGAGCGTGAGCCCGACGGCGGCCGTAACTCCCTTGCCCAACAAGGACCTTCAGGCCGTACGCGCTCGCCTGGACGCGCTGTACCACGACGCCGCCGTCGCCACGGACGCGTACAACGCCGCCGAGGAAGCCTCCAAGGAGCAGTCCGCGACGCTCGTCGCGCTGGCCCAGCGGATCGTCGACGGCCGGGAGCAGCTCGCCAAACTGAAGGACCGCGCGGGGGCGGCGGCGCGTGCGCAGTACCGCAGCGGGGGCCTGCCGGACGAGGCGAAGCTGATCCTCAGCGACGACCCCTCCCAGTTCCTCGACGACGCGGGCCGCGTCGCCCAGGGGCAGAAGGCGACCAAGGGCCTGCTCGCGCAGTTGACGACGGTCCAGGCGGACCTGGAGCTGTACGCGCGGGACGCCGCCGTCCAGTGGCAGAAGCTGGAGGCGGGCCGCAAGGCGAAGGCCGCCGCGCAGAAGCGGATCGAGCAGCAGATCGCCGCCGCGAAGAAGCTGGAGGCCGAACTCCAGAAGGAGGAGCTGGCGCGCCTCGCCGAGCTGGAGCGGCAGGCGGCCCAGCAGGCGCAGACGAAGTGGCTCGACGCGAACACGGAGGTCGTGGCCGGGAGCGCGGCCGGTGCGAGCACGCAGGGCGCCAAAGCCGTCGCGTACGCGCTGGCGCAGCAGGGGAAGCCGTACGAATGGGGCGCCGAGGGGCCGGGCTCGTACGACTGCTCCGGGCTCACCTCGCAGGCGTGGGCCGGGGCGGGGAAGGCGATACCCCGGACCTCGCAGGAGCAGTGGCGGCAGCTCAGGCACGTCGACATCGCCGACATGCGGCCCGGCGACCTGATCGTCTACTTCTCGGACGCCAGCCACATCGCGATGTACATCGGCGAGGGACGCATGGTCCACGCGCCCCGGCCGGGGCGGACGGTGACCGTCGCGGGGGCGGGGTCGATGCCGATCCTGGGGGTGGTGCGGCCGGACGCGTAGGGGTGTGAATCGGGTTACGTGGCACACGCCACGCGGGCTTGATCCGAAACCCTGCCGAGACGTGACGTTCGTCATTCCCGCACCTCACCCGCCCTGCCCAACTGCGGTACGGAACGCGGCATATGCCATTGACTTGAGATCAACCTGGGTGGCGTACACCATTCCGCTCCGGCGCTTTCTGCCGCTAGGGTCCCGCTCGGTGGGACGAGTCCCTCGTCACCGCCGTGCCCTCGGGGGGAGGGGAAGGAACCCTAGACATGCCCGTACCCGTACCGCGGCAGAGAGCGATCCCGGCCGTGGAGTGTGGTCAGGCGGAGACCGAGTCCCGTCCGCCGGAGGCCGGCGCGCCCGCCGAGACGCGGGGCGCTTCCGCGAGCGGCGTGAGCATCGACGCCGTCGGCGTGACCGCTGACGCCCCTGGCATACCCGACTCCGCGAGCCTCATCGGCGTACCCGGCATCCCGGAGGCCGCGAGTCCGATCGGCGTACCCGTCGATGCGCTGACCCCGGCCGCGCTCACCCTTCTCCTCATCCAGGACGACCCCGCCGCGACCCCCCTCGTCCCGGACCTGCGTGACTCCGCCGGGCAGCCCATCCGCGTGCGTGCCGCGCGCAACCTCACCGAGGCCGAGCGGCTGCTCACGGACGACGTCCACTGCATCCTTCTCGACCTCGCGCTGCCCGCCCCCGGCCCCGGTGAGGACGGTAACGAGGACGAGCTCGCCGTCCTCCGGCACGTCCTGCGCCTCGCGCCCCGGCACGCCGTCCTCGCGCTGACCGCCTCCGGCGACGCCGACCGCGCCGCCGAGGCCGTACGCGTCGGCGCGCAGGACTACCTCTTCCGGGACGAGCTGGACGGGCGGCTGCTGAGCCGCGCGATCCGGTACGCCGTCGAGCGGAAACGTTCCGACGCGGCCGAGCGCAGGCTCGCGGAAGGCAAGCTGCGGGCCCAGGAGAACGCCCGGCTGGAGCGCGGGCTGCTGCCCACGCCGCTGCTCGACGGCGCCTCGCTGCGGTTCGCCGCCCGGTACCGGCCGGGGCGCTCCCGCGCGCTGCTCGGCGGTGACTTCTACGACGTCGTCCGCACCCCCGACGGGATCGTCCACGCGATGATCGGGGACGTCTGCGGGCACGGGCCCGACGAGGCCGCGCTCGGGGTCGAACTTCGCATCGCCTGGCGGGCGTTGACGCTGGCCGGGCTGTGCGGGGACCAGTTGCTGGGCACGCTTCAGGAGGTGCTGGAGCACGAGCGGGACGACGAGGAGCTGTTCGCGACGCTCTGCACCGTCGACATCGATGCCGACGGGTCGCGGGCGCGGCTCTGTCTCGCCGGGCACCCCGCGCCGCTGGTCGTGCGCGACGGGCACGCCGAGTTGCTGCCGTCCATCGAGAACGGGCCCGCGATCGGGATGCTGCCGTGGCGGAGCTGGCCTCGGATGGAGGTCGAACTCGGGGCCGCGTGGAGCCTGTTGATGTACACCGACGGGTTGATCGAGGGGCGCGTCGGGGACGGGAGCGGGGAGCGGCTCGGGCAGGACGGGATGGTCGGGATGGTGCGGCGGCTGTGGGGGGAAGGGGCGCGGGGGGAGCGGCTGTTGAGGGCCGCTGTTCGGGAGGTGCGGGAGATGAACGGGGGCGAGCTGGCGGACGACGTGGCTGTGCTGCTGCTGGAGCAGGGGGAGTAACCCTCCCGTACGGGGTGCGGGGTCCCTCTCAAGTAGGGGACCCTCGCCTCGTACCGTCGTACTAGTACCTGCTACCTACCACCGTTGTACGGGCCGTACGGGCCGTCGCTGCTCGAACCGCCCCTGCCGCCCCGGCCGCCCTTCCCGCCACCCGGCAGGGTCCGCAGTGCGGGGCGTACGTCGACCATGTACACGATCGTCGCCACCAGGCCGATGATCGGCAGGAACGACAGGATCGGGAAGATCAGGTTCACGACGAAGGCCAGGCCCAGGATGATCACCCAGAACGGCTTCGTCTGCTTGCTGACCGCGCGGTAGCCGTCCTCACGGCGGATCACCGCGTCGAAGAGCGCGAAGCCGCTGAAGACCATCAGGGCCAGGCTCAGCAGAGCCATGAAACTGCTGAATCCTTGCATCAGCACAACGTCCACCACCCGGTTCGACTACTCGTCCCTTACGCGGTCACCGTACCCGCAACCTTCCGTCCGTTACCCCCATAACGGGCCGGGCTCCGTGAGAGTGCCCGGCCCGTCGTACCGCTTTACTCGGCTGCCGGGGCCGTCTTCTTCGCGGCGGTCTTGCGGGTGGTGGTCTTCTTGGCGGGGGCCTTCTTCGCGGGGGCGGCGGCCTTGGGGGCCTCGGCTTCTGCGGCAGGCGCCGGGGTCTCCTCCTGGACCTCCACCGCGACCGCCAGCTCCTGGATCTCCTCGGCCGCCTCGCCGCGCCACGTCTTCACGGCCTGCTCGCCATGCTCCGCGACCTTCTCGTACGTCTCGCGCGCCTTCACCGCGTACTCCGCGGCCACGCCGACGCCCCGCAGCGCGAGGTCCTGCGCGGACTCGCCGAGGCGCTTGAGGTCCGCGTCGAGGGTGGTGCCGAGCTTCTTGAAGTCGCCGTCCAGCGCGGTGACGAACTCGCCGACCTTGGTCTGAAGCGTCTCCTGCGCCTCCTTGGCACGCTCGCCCGCCTTCGCGCCGGCCTCCTTCGCGCGGGCCTTGGGGTCGCTCTCCCGCACGGCCTCGAACCGCGCCGGGGCCTCCGTACGCAGCTGCTCCACCAGCGCGGGGACCTTCTTCACCTCCTGGAGCGCGAGGTCGGCGGCGCCGGCGGCGAAGTACAGGGGGGTCGGGTCGCTGAGGGTCTTGCGCAGATCGTCGGTGATGGCCATGGTGGGTGTTCCTCCCGGTTTCGCGTTCGTCATGTACGTCGGCATCGGCCGAGGTGAGGTTGATCCGCAGTCGGGCGGCCGGTCCCCTGGACCGGTCAGCCGGCCGCTCCCTGCGGGTCGCTGTCGGGTTTTTTCTGTACGGGGTTGTCGGCGCCGAAGTCAGCACCCGGTGTTCTGGCCGGGCTTTTGGCTGGGCCCGCCTCGAAGCCGTTCTCCTTGCGGAACGACTCGTAGATCTGGAGCAGCGCCTGCTTCTGCGGTTCGGTCAGCGTCGGGTCGGCGAGGATCACGCCCCGCGTCTCCACTTCATCGAGGTCCCGCTCGGCGTCGAGGATGCCCGCCCGTACGTACAACGTCTCGGCGGAGATCCTGAGCGCCTTCGCGACCTGCTGCAACACCTCCGCGCTCGGCTTGCGCAGGCCCCGCTCGATCTGGCTGAGGTACGGGTTCGACACGCCCGCGGCCTCCGCGAGCTGCCGCAACGACAGCTGCGCGTTGCGCCGCTGCTCGCGGAGGTACTCGCCGAGGTTCCCGACGTTGAGCGATGCCATGCCCCCACCATGCACCGACCTTGCTAACTATTGCAAGCGCCTGCTTGCAAAAGTGCGCTGTGTCTCGTTGGGACTGAGCGCTTCAGCGCGGGTTCGTGGGCCCTGTCGTACGGCAGTACCAGGGGCTGTTGTTCGGGCTGGCCGCGGCCTTGTTGATCATCGGGCATGGTATGGCAGGCTGGGCCGTTCTGCCTGCTCCTAGGAGATCCGCCATGACCAGCACGTTCCGTCCTGACTTCGGGCTCACCGCGCAGGACTACGGCCGCCACCGCGCCGGATTTCCGCCGCAGATCGTCACTCACCTGTACCGGCACGGCATCGCCTTCCCCGGCAAGGACGTGCTCGACATCGGGACCGGTACCGGCGCCCTGGCGCGGCTGTTCGCGCGGGCCGGGGCCCGGGTGACCGGGCTGGATCCGGCAGCGCCGCTGCTTGAGCAGGCTCGGGTGCTCGACAGGGAGGTTGGGGTGGAGATCGAGTACCGGGTGGGCACGGCCGAGGCGACGGGGCTGCCGGACGGGGCGTACGACGTGGTGGCGGCCGGTCAGTGCTGGCACTGGTTCGACGCGCCGAAGGCCGCGGCCGAGGTGCGGCGGCTGCTGCGTCCCGGCGGGCGAGCGGTCATCGCCCACTTCGACTGGCTGCCGCTGCCGGGCAACGTGGTCGAGGCGACCGAGGAGCTGATCCTCTCTTTCAACCCGGCCTGGACGATGGGCGGCGGCACCGGCCTGTACCCGCGCTGGCTGACCGACCTGGCCACCGCGGGCTTCACCGGCATCGAGACCTTCTCCTTCGACCTGGCCGTGCCGTACCCGCCCGAGGCGTGGCGGGGCCGGATCCGGGCCAGTGCCGGAGTCGGCGCCAGCCTGGCGCCGGACGATGTGGAACGCTTCGACGACGCCCTGGGCGGCGTGCTGCGCGACCGTTTCCCCGGTGAGGTGATCGACGTCCCGCATCGCATCTGGGCCGTTGTGGCCACCCGTGGCGACGGCTGACGCGCGCCTTGTTTCCCAGGCCGGGTTCGCCCTTGGCCCGTTTGACGTACGTGTCAGCGGCGGGCGTCGCGCAGCACCATGTCGACGGCGAGGTCCGCGAACGAGGTGAGGTCCTTCGGCTCGTGGCGGGTGAAGGGGGAGGCCCACAGGGCGAAGCGGCCGAAGAGTGCGGACCACAGGTGCAGGGCGGCTTGTTCGGCGCCGTCGGGCCAGTGCAGGCCCGCGTTTTCGCAGGATTGGACCGCGTCCAGCCATTGCCGCCACAGGAGGCCCGCCGGGTGGTGGGCTTCGTCCGGTTCGCCGAAGCTCGACGCGTTGTGTCCGAACATCAGGCGGATGACGCCGCGTTCGGTTGCGGCGAAGGTGCAGAAGGCGTTCGCCTGGGCGCGTAGGCGTTCGCCGGGGTCGGCTCCCTCGGACGCCGCGCGGGTGTCGGCGTCGCGCATGGCCGTGACGACCCGCTCGTACCCGTCCTCGGCTACGGCACGCGCGAGCTGGTCCTTGTCGGCGAAGTGCAGGTACATGCTCTGGGCGGCGATGCCGACTTCGCGTGCCACCTCACGCAGGGACACCGGGAGGGGGTTGTCGGTGAGCTTCTCGTCGAGCAGCCGTCCGACGGCGGCCAGGATCTCGGAGCGGAGCCGGTCCCCTTGGCCCCGGGGATTGCGCCTGCGTGCGCTCTCGGTGGTGGGCACGGCTTCCTTGTTCATGCGTCCCATTCTGCGATACGCCGATCCTGCGGTTCCCCGGCGCCGGGGACGGGAAACCGCAGGGCAGGGACTATGCCTCGGCGACAGCCCGGGCCACGGAGGACATCGCCTGGCCCGCCGCCGGGAGGCCGATGTACGGGACCGCCTGGACCACCGCCTCCAGCAGCTCTTCCGCCGTCAGGCCGTTGTTCAGGCCGCCGAGTGCGTGGTTGTGGATCTCCCACTGGTGGCCCTGGGCCATGAGGATGCCCAGCGTGACCAGGCTGCGGCTGCGCCGGTCCAGGCCGGGGCGGGACCAGATCTCGCCGAAGCACTGGTTCAGAGCCAGCCGGGCCAGGTCGGCGCCAGGGCCCTCGCCGTCGGCGTGGGAGGCCAGGTTCTGCCGTAGGAACTCCTCGCCGAACATCTCCCGTACGACCTGTTCGCCGGTGGCTCTGCGGTCAAGAGGCCCGCTGTCATCCATCGCTGTCCTTCCGGTCATGGCCGAGGCGTGGCAGCATGCCCAGCACCGTGGCCGTCGTCGTCCCCGCGTCCACGGGGATCACCGCGCCGGTGATCCACCGCGATTCCGCCCCGGCGAGGAAGAGGACCGCCCAGGCCACGTCCCAGGCGGTGCCCTCCAGGCCGAGCAGGTTGGCCGCGCTGCGCAGCCGTCGTCCCTCCTCCCCGCCGTGATCGCCGATGGGGGTGTGCAGGTGGCCCGGTACGAGGCAGTTGACGCGGATGTTGTCCGGGCCCCAGGCGTACGCCAGGTCGGTGGTCAGCGACTGGAGGGCGCCCTTGCTGGCGCCGTACGCCCCGCTGCCGAAGCCCCGCAGCGCCGCGACGGAGGAGATGTTGACGACGGAGCCGCCACCACCGCGTACGAGGTGGGGGTGGGCCGCACGGGCCACCTGCATGGCGGCGGTGACGTTGAGGGCGAAGACCCGGTCCCAGTCGGCCCGGGTGGCGCCCACCCCGCTCGTACCGGCGTTGTTGACGACCACGTCGATACGCCCGGCCCGGCCTGCGAAGTCGTCGACCGCGGCTCGCGCCGAGGCGTCGTCGGTGATGTCCGCGGTGAGCGTGATCGCCGTACCGCCGTCGGCCTCGATGAGGCTACGGGTGTGCTCGGCCCGCTCGGCGCTGACGTCGAGGATGCCGACGGTGGCGCCCTGGGCGGCGAGGAGCATGGCCGTGGCCGACCCGGTGCCCGGCAGGTCGCCCGCGCCTCCGGCTCCCGTGACCAGGGCCGCCCGGCCCGCCAGCCGGGTGCCGTGGCCGTCGGTGTGCCCGCCGACGCTCACCACGTGACCGGGAGGGACGTGAGGCCGTACACGATGGAGTTCTTCTTGAAGGGCAGCTCGTTCTCGGGGACGGCGAGCCGCAGCCCGGGGATGCGCTCGAAGAGCCGGGGCCAGGCGACCTGCATCTCCACCCGCGCCAGGTTCTGGCCGAGGCACTGGTGGGAGCCGAAGCCGAAGGCCACGTGGTGGCGGGCCCTGCGGCCGATGTCCACCTGGCCGGCGGGGCACTCGCCCTCGCCGCCGCCGAAGGCGCGGGGGTCACGGTTGCCGGCGACCAGGGAGACGATGACTCCCTCGCCCGCGCGTACGAGCTGCCCGCCGACCTCCACGTCCTCGACCGCCACCCGGCGCGGGTCGGTGGAGACGATGCTCCAGTAGCGCAGCATCTCCTCCGCCGCGCCGGGTGCCAGCTCGGGGTGGTCGCGCAGCCGCTCGCGCTGGTCCGGGTTGACGAGCAGGGCCACGGTGCCGAGGCCGAGCATGTTCGCCGAGGTCTCGTGCCCGGCGCCGACCAGGATGGCGACCAGACGGGGCAGCATCTCGGGCGTGAAGCCGTCCGGGCCGGTGTGGTCGGCCAGCAGCCGGCTGACCATGTCGTCGGCGGGCTCCCGGCGCTTGCGCTCGACGAGGGCCGTGTAGTACTCGAACGCCTCGCGCTGGAGCCGCGCGCGTTCCTCGGGGCTGACGTCCAGGTCCGTCCCGGCGTTCGCGTGCTGCTGGAACATGTCGTGGTCCTCGTAGGGGACCCCGAGGATCAGGCAGATGGCGAGGGACGGCAGGGGGAGCGCGAAGTCCTCGACGAAGTCGACCGGGCCGCCCTTGGCGAGCATCCCGTCGATCAGCTCGTCCGTGATCGCGAGCAGCTTCTCGCGCATCGCCTGGGTGCGCTTGACGCTGAACTCCTTGGTGAGCATCTGCCGGAGCCGGGCGTGCTCGGGGTCGTCCAGGCGCAGGAACAGGCCGCCCTGGTGCTCGTCCTGACCGGGGTGGACCAGGGGGAAGCCGGGCTTGCGGACGTCGGCGCTGAAGGAGGGGCTGGAGAGGACGGCTCGGATGTCCTCGTGGCGGGTGGCCAGCCAGTGGCGGGAGCCGTCCCAGATGGTGACCTGGTGCAGGCCGCCGGTCTCGCGGAACTCGGTGTACTTCGCGGGGGCGTCGAAGGGGCAGGTGCGGGGGGCCGGGAAGAAGGGGGGTTCCTCGGTGGCGGCGGACTCGGTGGTGGGGGTGGTCATAGTGCCTTCTCCTGTCGGAGCGTCGGTGCGTCGGCGGTGGTCACGGGCCAAGGGGCGCGGTCGAGTACGGCCGTACGCCAGGTGCGCAGCGCGCGTGCCATCCCGTTGCCGAGCACGCCGTCGACCCGGTGGGGCCGTCCGTCGGCGTCGCGGTGGCCGTAGACGCCCACGAACCGGCCGTCCGCCAGCGAGCCCTCCACCACGGTGAAGGCCATCCGCCGCCCCGTGGCGCCGTAGGACTGGAGCTTCAGGTCGTACTGGTCGGACCAGAAGTAGGGCAGCGAGGGCGGTGCGGTGCTCCCGGCGCCCAGGACGGCGGCTGCGACCGCCCGGCCCTGTTCGGTGGCGGCCAGCCGGTGTTCCGCGCGTACGTGGCGGCCGGTGGTGGGGTCGAGGCGGGCGGCGACGTCGCCGACGGCCCAGAGCTTCGGCGCGACACGGCCGTCCGCGTCGCACAGGACGCCCTCGGCGCCGTCCCGGTGCCGGTCGCCCAGCGGTACGCCGGAGCCCGCCAGCCAGCCGACCGCCGGGCGGGCGCCGACCGCGATGAGGATGGTGGACGCCTCGACTATGGAGCCGTCGTCGAGCGCTACTCCTGCGGCCCGGCCGTTCTCGGCCAGTACCTCGGTGACCCCTGTGCCGCAGCGCAGGTCCACGCCGGCGGCGCGGTGGCGGGCGGCGAGCAGGGTGGCGACCTCGTCGCCGAGGACGTTGGCCAGGGGGAGCGGCAGGGGGTCGATCATCGTGACCGGCACTCCCATGCGCCGGGCCACTGCCGCCGCCTCCGCACCGACGAACCCGGCGCCGACCACGACCAGTCGGCCGCTTCGTTCGAGGGCCGCGCGCAGGCGGAGGGCGTCCGGCAGGTTGCGCAGCACCTGGACGCCGGGGAGGCCCGCGCCCAGGGACGGCGGGTGCACCGCCTGGGCGCCGGTGGCTATGACCAGTGCGTCGTAGGGGAGTTCGCCGCCGTCGGTCAGTCGTACGGTCTCCGAGGCTGTGTCGACGCCGGACGCGGTGGTGGCGGGCAGGTGCGTGATGTCGAGCGCGTCCCACTGGTCCTTCGGGCGCAGGAGCAGGCGGTCGGGCTCCCATTCGCCGGCCAGCAGTTGTTTCGACAGCGGGGGGCGGTCGTAGGGCAGGCCCGGTTCGGCGTCGATCAGCGTGACCGTGCCCGTGTAGCCGCGGCGGCGGGCCTCCTCCGCGAATGCCAGGCCGGCGGCTGAGCCGCCGACCACTACCAGTCGGCGGAGGGCTTCGGGGGCGGGCACCTCAGTGCTCCTCGACGAGGATCGCCGCCGCTGGGCAGACCTGGGCCGCCTCCCGTACGGCGTCGTGGTGGTCCGTCGGGGGGTGGGGGGCCAGGAGGACGACGATGCCATCCTCGTCGCGTTGGTCGAACACGTCCGGGGCTACCAGTACGCATTGGCCTGCGCCGCAGCACTTCGTTTCGTCGACAGTTATTTTCATGCCACTCGACCTTTTCCGGTGACCGCATGGTGGGGGCGCGGTTGCGCCCCCTGTTGCCTGACAGTCGTCACCTTACGGATGTCAGTTTGCGGTGACAAGATCGCCGGGGCCGGGGTGAGTGAGGTTTCGGTGAGGATGGGCGGGACGCCGGGCGGTGTCGGGTCGTGGGCCGGGGCGTGGGCCGGGGCGTCACTTCAGCAGGGCGGTTCTGAACGTCTCGCGGTGGTCCGCCAGCCAGGTCTGTACGCGGTCCCAGCGGGCCCAGCCGCCGCGTTCCGTCAGGGCCTGGAGGTAGACGGGGTCGCCGGTGGTCACGCGGTGGGTGACGAAGGTGCGGCAGACGGCGGTGGCCTGTTCGACTACGGCGGGGAGGTCGGCGCGGTCCTCGGGCGAGAGGCCGTAGCCGTCGGCGAGGGTGCGTAGGCGTGCGGGTGCGTCCAGGTCGGTGGGGTAGTGGGTGGCTGCCGATACGGGGTCGAGTAGGGGTACCCAGTAGCGGGCGGTCATGGCTACGTCCCAGAGGGGGCGGCCCGGGGCGGCCAGGTCGAAGTCGATCAGGGCGGTGGCGCGGCCGTCGCGGAAGACGACGTTCTCCGGGCATACGTCGTTGTGGCACAGCATGGTTCCGCCCTCGGGGTCGGCGAGGTCCGGGGGCCATTCGGCTTGGGGGTCTATCGGGATGGCTGCGCTGCTGTTGTGCAGGCGGCGGAGGAGGTGGCCTACGGATGCGAGGGCGGGGCTCGTCATCGTGTGGGCGGGGAATGGGGGGAGGGGGACGTCTCCGGGGATGAAGGTGAGGTGTTCGCGGCCGTTTTCGGTGAGGCGGAGGGGGGTTGGGGCTGCGTCGAAGCCGTGGGTTTTCAGGGCGTGGAGGTAGGTGTGGAGGGCGGGGGCGTTGGGTGGTGCTGGGCGGTCCACCAGGGCGCCGTGGCGGAAGACGGCACCTGCGTTGGCCATGCCGCCGGTCAGGGGTCTGGCCTCGGGTGTCGTGCTGGTCGGCTCCTCGTGGTCGGTTGTCATACCGGTTGGAGCTGCTCTGTCTTCAGCCGTCATGTCGACCGGTTTCCCGCCCTCGGTTGTCATACCGGGCACGCTAGCGCCGTACGTTTCCTGCGTGGCCTGGGGATTTCGGCGGGGCGGGGGCCCGAGGCTGGGGCGGGGGTGAAGGGCTACTGCGGCGGGACTGTGCACTGTGCCGGACGGCTGGGTGTGGCCCGCCGCAGACTTCTGCTGTCACCGGCCAGCGCTCCGTCCTCGGTTGTCATACCGGTCACGCTAGCGGCGTACGTTCCCTGCGCGGCTTGGGAACTTCGGCGGGGTGGGCACCCGAGGCCGGTGCGGGGTTGGAGGGCTGTCGCGGCGGCTGTGTCGGACCGTGCTGGGCTGTGCCGGGCTGTGCCGGACGGCTGGATGCGGCTCGCCGCAGGCTTCTGCCGCCCTTGGACGCGTGGCTCTTCAGTGGCGACCCCGCGATGGGTGGTGCGTGCGGGGGAAACTGGCACCCTCGGGCGCGCGGCTCTTCGGTGGCGCCGCCGCGATGGGTGGGGCGGGGGAAGCTGCCGTCCCTCGGACGCGTGGTTCTTCAGGACGGCTGGACCCTGGCGAAGTGGGCGACGGCCTCCATGGGGTCCGGGCTGACCAGGCGTTCCAGGCCCGTCGTCGTGATGTGGGCCCACTTCGCGGCCCGTTCCCACATGCGGAGTTCGAAGGCGCGGACGGCCGAGTCGAGGTCGTCCGTCATGAGGGACTCCGCCAGTTCCGCGCCCTCCAGCATGGCGAGGTTCGCGCCCGCGCCGAGGGGTGGCATCAGGTGGGCCGCGTCACCCAGGAGAGTTACGCCGGGGGTGTGGGGCCAGGTGTGGGAGACGGGGAGGGTGTGGAAGGGGCGGTGGGTGAAGGTCGTGCCTCGGCGCAGGAGGTCGAGGAGGGAGGGGGACCAGCCGGAGAAGAGGGTCAGGAGTGCTGTGCGGAGGGACTCCGTGTCGGCGGGGTCGAGGTGGGTGTGCCAGTCTTCCGGTGCGCGGAATTTCGCGTACACCTTGACCTGGCCTGTGCTGTTGCGCTGGGCGACGAGGGAGCGGTTCGGGCCGTACGCCGCGAGGGAGCCGTCGCCGATGAGGTGGGCGAGGTCGTCGTCGAGGGACGTCTCGACCGAGGTCACCCCTGTGTAGTACGGGGTGACGGGCGAGACGGCGGGCCGGGTGCGGGACCAGGCGCCGTCCGCGCCGACGACGAGGTCGTACGTCTCGTGCCGACCGTCCGCGAAATGGACCCGCCCTGGTACTACCCGGGTACCCCTCAGGTCTCCCTGGACACCCGGCTCCACCCGTGTCACCTCCCGCCCCCACTGGACGTCGAGCGGCCCCAGCAGCAGATCGCGGAGCTGGCCGCGGTCGATCTCGGGGTTGGCGCGGTCGTCCGGGCGGGGACGCCAGTCGCGCAGGACCGTGCCGTCGGGGGAGAGGATGCGCATGGCCTGGGCCTCGGGACGGGACAGCGCCTCGAACTCCGGCAGCAACCCCGCCTTGGACAGGGCGAGTTGACCCATCCCGGCGTGGAGATCCAGCATGCCGCCCGGGGGACGCGCGTCGGGCGAGGGATCGCGTTCGAGGACCGTGACGGCATGGTCGTACCCGTGTAGTACCCGCGCGAAGGTGAGCCCGGCGGGCCCGGCTCCGACGACGGCGATACGTTGTCTCATGTCAATACACTGTATTTTCACGATGCGCCGTATCGCAACCGTACGATGTGGCCATGACTGTCTGGGACCGCCCCGATCCCCCCACCCGCCCCGCCCCCCTGGACCGCGAGCGGATCGTCACCGCGGCGATCGCGCTGGCGGACGAGGGTGGGTTGGAGGCGGTGTCGCTGCGGAAGGTTGCTGCGCGGCTGAATGCGGGGCCGATGAGGTTGTACGGCTACATCGCGACGAAGGAGGAGCTGTACGACCTCATGGTGGACGAGGTCCATGCGGAGATCGTCCCCGGCACCGAGCAGCCCCCCGGCGACTGGCGCGAAGCGCTGCGTACGCTCGCCCACCGCACCCGCCGTACGGCCCTCCGCCACGAATGGCTCGCCGACCTCCTCGGCGGACGCCCCACCCTGGGCCCCCACGGCCTCGCCGTGACCGAGGCCAAACTCGCCGCCCTCGACGGCCACGCGGACATCGACACCGCCCTGCGCGCGGTGGAGACGATCAGCGCGTACGTCACCGGCGCACTCCGGCGCGAGATCGCGCACCTGCGCGCCGAGCGCGCCACGGGGCTGACCGACGCCGACTGGCAGCGCGCATCGGGCCCGCACGTGATGAACATGCTGGCCACGGGCCGTTTCCCGGCACTGACCAAGGCCGTGCACGACGGCACGGAGATCGACGCGGAGACGACCTTCACGACCGGCCTCGACTGGGTCCTAGACGCGGTCGCCACGCACCTCACCCGCTGACGGCTTCCCGAATCTCGCGCATCGCCCGCGCCGGGTCGGGCAGATCGACGTCCCACAACTCGACGGAGTTTCCCACCACGACGGCGAGGGTACGGCCGTCCGGACTGAACTCCGGGGTCGCGTACGAGCGGGTCGGCAGGGTACGGCGGGGGCGCCCCGTGGCGAGATCCCAGAGGTGGACCGCGCCGGGTTCGCCGGTGGCGAGGGTACGACCGTCGGGGCTGAAGGCGGGGGAAACGGCCTGGTCACCGGCGTCGAAGGTGTGCTGGAGGCGGCCGGTGCGGGGGTCCCGGATCTGCACGGTCCCCGTGTCGCCGCTCGCGGCGGCGAGGGTGCGGCCGTCGGGGCTGAACGCGATGGAGAGGGAACCGCCGATGCTCAGGTCGAGGGTGTGGCGGGTGCGGCCGGTCGTGGTGTCGAGGAGGGTGAGGCGTTCGCTGCGGGGGTGGATGGTGACGAGGGCGAGTTCGCGGCCGTCCGGGGTGAAGGCCATGGTTCTGAGGGTGTGGTGGTCGCCGGTGCGGATGGTTCTCAGCGTGTCGGTCGACAGGTGCCAGATCTGTACGGTGCCGTCCGGGCCGACGGCGCCGAGCCGGGTGCCGTCGGGGCTGAAGGCGATTTTGTCCACGGGGCCGAGGCGTCGGCTGTGGAGGAGGCGGCCGGTGGTGAGGTCGCGGACTTCGATCACGCCGTTGCCGACGCTGCGGGAGACGAGGGCGCGGCCGTCGGGGGTGAAGCCGAGGGCGGTGCCCCCGGAGGCTGGGCCGGTGTTGAGGGCTGTGGTTTTGCGGACGGTGGTTCCGGTCTCCCGGGGGCGCGTCGAGGGTTCGTCGAGCATCGACAGGGGTACGAGGGCGACGGTTCCGGCATCCCGGGGCTGAACTGGGGGTTCGCCGGGCGTCGACGCGGGTACGAGTGCGCTGGCCCTCACATCCCAGAGCTGCGCCGAACCGTCGCCGGGCATCGGCGTGGCCCTCTCCGAAACCGTCGCCACCGCCCGCCCACCCGGCCCGAACGCCAAGTCCGCGACGTACGTTCCGACAGCCCCGTACAGAGTGGCCCTCGGACGCTCCGCCGACCAGCGCTGCACGCGAACGCTCGGGTCCAGGTTGGTGCTGGTGACCAGCGTGCCGTCCGGGCCGAGGGCGATCTCCATGAGCCCGCGCCCGTGGTGCCCGGCGGTCAGCGAGGCCAGCGCCGCACCGGACACGGCGTCCCAGATCCGTACGGTGTCCCCCGGCCCGGCGACGGCGAGGGTCCGCCCGTCCGGCGCGAACGCTGGGCGCCCGCCGGTGCCGAGGGTGCGCCGCAGGGCCCCGGTCGCCACGTCCCGCAGCTCCACCGAACCGCCGTCGGGGGTGATCGAGTACGTCTGCCCGTCCGGGCTGAAGACCACCTCGGCCCTTGTCCAGCCCTCGTGGACGGCCACGGTCCGCCCGGTGGCGACGTCCCACACCCGTACGCCCCCGTCGAGACCGGCCGCCGCGACGGTACGCCCACCGGGCCCGAACGCGACGGCCTCCGGATCGCGGAGCCCGGCGAGGGGCTTGCGGAGGCGACCGGTGCCGGTGTCCCAGAGACGTACGCCCGCCGGGGAGGCGACGGCGAGAGTACGACCGTGGAAGTCCATGCCGCGTACGTAACCATCCCTGATGGCAAGGGAGTTGACCTTCTCGCCGGTGGCCGGGTCCCACAGGCCGATCTCCGCACCGGCGACGGCGAGGACGCGTCCGTCGGGGCTGAACACCATGCTCCTGGTGCCGCCGAGACCGGCGAGCGTGTGCCGGAGCCTGCCGCCGGGCAGGTCCCGGATCTGTACGGTGCCGTCCGCGTCGTAGGCCGCGAGGGTCCGTCCGTCCGGGCTGAGGGCGATGGCCTGCACGGGCCGCTTGCCACCGACGAGCCGCTGCCGCAACGGCAACGAGGCGGCGGCGTACAGCGCCTCGGTCGCCTCCCGGGTGGCCGCCGTGCGGTACGCCCGCACGGCGAGCAACGCGGCCCGATCCGGGTCCGACCTCAGCAACGCCCCTGACTGCGCGGCCAGTTGCCGCGACTCGGCAAGCCGCTGCGCCCCGACGGCACTCCGCCACTGCCCCACGGCGAGCCCGGTACCGAGGAGGGCGAGACAGAGGGCGGAGACGACGGAGAGGAGAACGAGCCGGGACCGACGACGGCCACGGTGGGCGTGGTTGAGGCTGGCGTCGAGGAAGGAGCGTTCTATGAGGGTGAGTTCGGGGTGGTTGGTGGCGGCGGGGGGTGTGGGCTTGTGGTTGGGCGGGGTGGGGTGGTTGGTGGTGGCCGGGGGCGAGTGGTTGCCGTTGGTCGGGGCGACGCGGTCGGTGGTGGCGGGGGCCGAGTGCGTGTCGTTGGCCGGGGTGGTGCGGTTCGTGTCGGCCGGGGCAGTCGACTTCCCGTCGGCCGGTGCCGCGTGTTTTACGTTGGCCAGCTCTGCGCGGTGTGTGTCAGCCGGGGTGGAGTGCTTGTCGTCGGTCAGCTCCGCGCGGTGCGAGTTGGCCGGGGTGGAATGCTTCCCGGCGGTCAGCTTCGTGCTGGCCGGGACAGCCGGCTCCTCGCACTGCCCGCGCTCCCCGTCGGTCGGCGTCGCGTGCTTTACGCCGGTCAGCTCCGCGCAGTGCGTATCGGCCGGCGTCGTCAGCTCCCCGCGCTCCCTGTCCGCCAGCTTTCCGCGCCCCGCACCGGCCAACTCCCCGCGTTTCCAGCCCAGAAGCCTCCCGAACCCCCCACCGATCAGCCCCCTGCTCCCCGTCCCCCCGAAGTACTCCTGCGCAGCGGCCAGCCGACTCCCCCGATACAACGCCCCCTTCTCGCACCCCAGTTCTGCCCAAGCACCCGCCGCCACCGTCAACTCCCGCTGCACCCGCAGCCGTTCACGGTCCTCCTCGATCCACCCCCGCAGCCGGGGCCAGGCCGTGATCAGTGCCTCGTGGGCCAGCTCGACGGTGTCGCCGTCCAGCGTGAGCAGACGTGCCCCGGTCAGTGCCTCCAGGACGGGACCCGTATCGCCGGGGAGTTCGGTGCGCTGCACAGGGCGGCGCGTGTCGGGTACGCCGTCGCCGGGCTCGATCAGCCGCAGCAACACCCGGCGTGCGGTGGCCGCTTGGGCCTCGGTGAAACCGGAGTGGACCCGCTCGGCGGTCCGTGTGATCGCCCCGTCCAGGCGGCCCGCCGCCTCGTACCCCGCCAGGGTCAGTGTCTTGCCCCGCCGCAACCGCCACGTCTCCAGCAACGCGTGGGACAGCAAGGGCAGTCCACCCGGCGCCCCGGCGACCTCCTCGACCAACCGGCTCGTGAGGGCACGTTCGACGGTCAGCCCGCTCGCGGTGGCCGGCTTGACCACGGCGTCCCGCAGTTCGGCCGGACTCATCGCACCGGCAAGCAGGTTGGCGTCCCGCAACGCCTCCGCGAGCCCCCGGTGTTCGGCGCACCGGCCGTAGAAGTCACCGCGGACGGCGAGCAACACCCGCACCCCGCTGCCGGGTTGGCGCGCGGTCAGCAACATCTCGATGAACCGGTCCCGTTCGGCGACATCCCGGCAGAGAGTGAACACCTCCTCGAACTGGTCGACGATCACGTACGTCTCCGGCCCTGCCGGCGTGAGGAGCTGAGCGTGTGTGCGGGCGGGACGCTCGCCCGGCGTCAGAATGCGGATCGCGGACGGACGAGGATCCCGGGCCCGCCGCAGCACAGGGATCAACCCGGCCCGCAGCAGAGAGGACTTACCGCTGCCGGAGGCCCCGAAGACCGCGGCGAACCGGCGACGGCTCAACAACTCGACGAGATCAGCGGTGAGTTGCTCACGCCCGAAGAACAGGGCGCTGTCGTCGGGCTCGTACCGGGCGAGCCCTCGGTAAGGCGGGGCGGAACCGTCGTCCGGGGGCACGTCCTCAGCGGCCTCCCGCCAACGTGCCTCCCACCAAGCCGAGTTGCCCCCACAGGCCCGCACATACGCCAGCACCACCGGCAACGTGGGTAACTGCTCCCCACCCGCCGCCCGCGACAACGTGGTCACCGAGTAGCCCGCCCGCAGGGCGAGTTCACGGTAGGTGACCCCATCCGTCTCCGCCCGCAGCTTGCGCAACTCGAACGCGAACCGCTGCACCGGACCCGCCGCCGGATCGACCGGCACCTCTTTCCGCCCTGCCACGGCCTCAACCCCCCATTGTTCGGACCCCGTCGGGGCGCTGCCCAACAATGCGCCGCCCGCTGGACTCGGAGCATGAAACCCTCACGGTCGGCCTGGCTGGACGCACTGCGCGGCATCGCCGCACTCGTCGTGGTCTTCGACCACTCGTCGTACACGTTCCTGCCTGAAGTACGGCGGGAGTTGATGCCCGAGTTCAACACCAGCCGCTACGGCATCATGGTGTTCTTCCTGGTGAGCGGATACCTCATCCCCGCGTCACTCGAACGCCGAGGCCACGTACGAGAGTTCTGGATCGGCAGGATCTTCCGCGTGTACCCGCTGTGGGCGGTGGTCGTCGCCGCACTCCTCGCCCTGCACCTCGCGGGCGTCGCGGGGATACGCGAACTCGACGGCCAGAGCGTCTACTTGACCGCCCTCGCGCACGTCACGATGCTCCAGGAACTCCTCGGTACCCCCAACCTCCTGCTCGTCCTGTGGACCCTCTCCTACGAGATGTCCTTCTACCTGCTGGTCGTCGCCCTCTTCACGCTCCGCCTCCACCGGCACTCGGGAACGATCGCCGTCTTCTTCGCGGTGGCGAGTGTGGTGGCGGGGGCCACGGTGCCGGCCTCCGCGCTGTCCGGCGCGGTCGGCAGGGGGCCGCTGATCGTGTGCGCCTCGGTCGCCATGGTCGTTGCGATCTGCTGCGCGAACGCCTGGGCGCGGGTCCTGGGCGGCGCCCTGGGCCTCGTACTGATCGCCCTCAACGGCACCGTCCCGACGTGGGAAGGGCTCGTGATCCTCGCCGTGATGTTCCTCGGCACGGCCATCTACCGTGCTGGGTGGGGCAGTTGGCGCGTCGCCCTGGTGGTCGTCGGCTGTGCGGTGGGGAGTTCGTACGCGTACGGCTCCGCGCCGCGCGGGTGGATCACCGCGTTCCTGCTCGCCGTACTCACCTTCGGCGTCGGACTGGCATCGCGCCGACGCCGTACGCCTCGGGTGCTGGCCGGGTTGGGGACGGTGAGTTACTCGGTCTACCTCGTGCATCCGCTGCTGCTCGCGGTGATCGACGGGACGGTCGGGCGGCGGCGCGAGGACAGTTGGCTGCTCGAAGTGGCCTTCTGTGCGGTGCTGTTGCCGGTGTGCGTGCTGACGTACCGGTACGTCGAGGTGCCGGGGCAGGAGTGGGGGCGCGCGCTGGCGCGGCGTATGCGGTCACGGTGGCCGACCGAGGCCTGAGAGGTAGTTCTCAGGTAGGGGCACCCTGGGAGCTACCCCTCAGGTACGGGTCCGCCCCGCCGCCTCCCTGAGTCCGTCCCGCAGCCGTGTGAGTCGGGCGATGTCCGCGTCGAGCGCGGCGATGCGGCGGTCCACGACGGTTGCGCCGGCGACGCCGGGTTCCGCTGCCGCCGGGTCGCAGGGGCGCTGCGGGGTCGTGGCGAGGAGCGGCAGGCGGTCGGCGATGGTGTGCAGGTCCTCCACGGTCAGGCCGAGCGCGAGGAGTTCGCGGACGACGCGCAGGACGGCCAAGTCGGTGGGTGTGTAGTCGCGTTGGCCGGAGGGCGTGCGGTGCGGGGGCGGGAGGAGGCCGCGTTGTTCGTAGAAGCGCAGGGCTCGGGGTGTCGTACCCACGGCTGCCGCCGCGTCGCCGATCCGCATGTGCATGCCTCCCGTTGACCCAGTGGCCCGCCGGCCTGCGGACTCGTAGCGCCGCCAGCTCGCGGACTCGCAGTGCCGCCGCCCCGCCGCTCCCCCGGACGGGACCCTCACTCGTACAGCCCCGGCGTCAACTCCACCACAGCCGTGCCGAATTGCTGCCCCTCGATCAGGTTCCGCAAAGCCTGCGGGGCCTGGTCGATGCCCGGCGTCCGGGTGAGGGGGAACTGTATCTCGCCGGCCCGCAGCCACGCGGCGAACCGTCCGGTCCACTCCGCCTCGACGTCAGGGTGGTCGACGCCGAGGTACCCCCTCAGGGACACCCCCTTGAGAATGACCCGGAACGAGTCGACCTCTACCGGCGCACTCCCCCCGGCCCCCTCCTCCGCGAACTGCCCCGACAACGCCCCCACCAACGCGAACCGGGCCCCGTGCCGGGCCACGTCCAACGCCCCGGCGAGCTGCGCCCCGCCCACGGTGTCGACGACGACATCGACACCGTCCGGCGCGGCCTTGGCGAGCTGCGCGGCGAACTCCCTGTACCCCGCCCGGGAGTTGCCCCGCGTGGCGCCGTCGGCGTCGTACCTCGACTTTCCGGAACCCGTACCGGGGTTGACCCGCAAGGACTCCCCGGAACCCACAGTGGAGTTGCCCCGCCAGGACCCGTCGGTCACGACGGCATCGTGAGCCAACTCCCCAGACTCCGCGCCAGAGTTGCCCCGCCACGACCCGCCGGTCACAACAGCGTCGTACCCCAACTCCCCGACCAACCGCTCAGCCTTCCACGCCGACCCCGTCGTACCGATCACCCGCCCCGCGCCCAGCAGCCGAGCGATCTGCCCCGCCAGCGAACCGACCCCGCCCGCCGCGCCGGTGACGAGGACGGTGTCGCCCTCGCGGACCCCGGTGAGCCGGGTCAGTGCGCCGTACGCCGCCCCGCCGGAGGAGAGTTGGGCGACGGGGTCGGGGAAGCCGGGGTCGACGGGGGTGCACTGGTCCATGGGGACGAGTGCGTGTTCGCGCCAGCCGAGGGGGTGGGCGACGAGGTCGCCGGGGCGCAGGGGGCTGTCGTCGGGGGCGTGGAGGACCTCGCCGAGGGCCGGTCCGTACAGCGTGTCGCCGGGGTGCAGGACAGGGACGGGCGTGTCCTGCGCGGTGCCGCCGAGGAGCGTACGGAGGCCGCCGAAGACGAGGAAGTAGTGGTTGCGGACGAGGAGTTGGGAGCCGGTGGGAGCGGGGAGGGGAGTGTCGACGACGGTGAGGTCGCCGGGGACGGGAAGTCCCCGGGGAGTGGTGGCGAGGCGGACTTCGCGGGTGATCGAGGGCATCAAGGGGGTCTCCTCAGGCAGTGGGCGCGGAGACGGTAAACCCTGACGCGGGGGTCAAAGGCAAGCCCCCGTACGGGACTTCACCCCTCGAACCGCCCCCGCGCCTCCTCGATGTCCCCCAGATACGTCTGCGTCCACCCGCACAGCAGATCCACCGTCGCCCGCAGCGCCCGCCCCGGCTCGGTGAGCGTGTACTCGACGCGCGGTGGAATCGTCGGGTGGACCGTCCGCGCCACCAGCCCGTTCCGCTCCAGCATCCGCACGTTCTGGGTCAGCACCTTGTGGCTGATCCCCTCGACCTCGTCCCTCAACTCGCTGAACCTCAGGGTCCGTTCACCGAGGGCCTCGATGACCAGCAGCGCCCACTTGTTGGCCACGTCCGAGAAGATCTCCCGCGCGAGCGAGTCCGCGCGGCGGAGGTCGGCGTGTTCGGGCAGATCCTTGAGCTCGTGCCTGGTTCCCATCAAGTCCTCTGCTTTTTCCGGGTGCTGGGCCGTCCCACCATGGTCGCCGAGTTCCAGGCACCCACAAAAAAGTGGGTACTTGGCGGCGGGCAGCGGGCCGGGCGAGGCTGATCACCGGCGGTCAGGACGGCCGCCCGGACATCCTCTCCAGCCGCCGGTAACCCCAATCGGCAAGCGGGGAAAGGGCCTTGGAGAGGTCGTAGCCGAAGGGAGTCAGGGAGTACTCGGTCTTCAGCGGCAGTACGTCGTGTACTTCCCGGTGCACCAGCCCGTCCGCCTCCATCTCGCGCAGCGCCTGCGTCAGCACCTTCTCGCTGAGGCCGGGTGACCGCCGACGGAGTTCACCGGGGCGGTGCGGCCCCGACTCCAGCAGCCAGAGCAGGCGCGTCTTCCACTTGCCGTCGATCACGGAGATCGCGGCGGTCACTCCGCAGACGTTCGTGTCCCGGGCGCGGCTGCGCGTCATGTCCACCCCGTTCATCTCACCAAGGAATCGAACTCATGCCCGACATCACGGACCAGTCTGTCACCGTACTCGGCCTGGGGCCGATGGGCCGCGCCCTCGCCGGCGCGTTCCTCGACGCCGGTATCCATACGACCGTGTGGAACCGAACCCCGGGCAGGGAACGGGAGTTGGCCGCACGCGGAGCCGTCGGCGCGGCGACCGTGGAGGAGGCGGTCGCCGCGAGCCCGCTGACCGTCGTCTGCGTGGTGAACTACGACGCCGCGGACACGTTCCTCCGGCGCGAGCCGGTCGCCGCCGCGCTCCGGGGACGTACGGTGGTGAACCTGAGCGCCGACACCCCCGAGCGGGCCCGCGAGTCCGCCAACTGGGCCTCCGTACAAGGGATTTCCTACCTGGACGGCGCGATCATGACCCAGAACACGGTCATCGGCACCCCGGCCGGCGTGTTCCTCTACTCGGGTCCCACCGATCTCTACGCCCAACACCGCCCCGTACTCGACGCGTTGAACGGCACCCACACCCACCTCGGCGACGAGATCGGCCGCGCCGCGGCGTACGACATCGCTCTCCTCGACATCTTCTGGACCACGATGGCGGGTTACGCCCACGGCCTGGCCCTGGCCCGGGCGGAAGGCATCAAGGCGAGCGACCTGGCCCCGTTCGCGGCGGGCATCTCCCACATCCTCCCGGCCATCTTCACCCAGACGGCCACCGAAACGGACACGGACGACTTCACCGGCTCCGGCACCGACAACCCGGCCACCTCCGCCGCCTCCACGATGTCCCACATCATCCAGACCTCCGAACTCCACGGCATAGACGCGTCCTTGATGCGAGCGGCACTGTCCCTGACCGACAGAGTCATCACCCTCGGCCACGGCACGGACGGCTTCATGCGCGCGGCCGAGGTGCTGGGCAGGGACGTAGGCGCCTAGGGTCGACCCGGAGCTGTGAGCTGCGTCACGGCTGTCACAACCTTCGTGCACCCGGTGTCTTGATGCCGAACCCCTTGGAGCGGAGGAGAGACAGTGAACGGGAACATCGAAGTGGTCGTGGTGGGTGGCGGGTACGCCGGGGTCATGGCGGCGAACAGGCTGATGAAGCGTGGTGACGTCGCCGTGACGCTGGTCAACCCGCGGCCGGAGTTCGTGCAGCGGATCAGGCTGCACCAGTTGGCGGCGGGCACGCACGACGCGGTCGTGGAGTACGGCAAGGTACTGAACGCCAGGGTGCGGCTGCTGGTGGACTCGGTCACCCGAATCGACGCCGCCGAAAGGCAGTTGGCGACCAGCAACAGCGGCACCCTCTCGTACGACTACCTCGTGTACGCCGTGGGCAGCGCGGGTGCCGGTCAACACACCCCCGGCGTAAGGGAGTTCGCCCACCCGCTCGCCACCCTGGAGGACGCCGCCGAGCTGAAGGCGCTCCTCACCGCCCGCCCCGACACCCCGGTCACCGTGGTCGGCGGCGGCGCCACCGGCATCGAGATGGCGGCCGAACTCGCGGAACAGGGACGGAAGTCGACGCTGATCTGCGGCGGAGTACTCAACCCCTACCTGCACCCGAAGGCCCGCCACACGGTGATGGCGCAGCTGACGGCCCTGGGCGTGACCGTCCTCGAAGGCGCGAGCGCGATGGAGGTCACCGAGCACGCCGTACGGCTCGAAGACGGTACGGAGATCCCGAGCGAACTCACCGTCTGGACAACGGGTTTCGGCGTCCCCGACCTCGCGAAGCGCAGCGGCCTCTCCACCGACGCCCTCGGCAGGCTCCTCACGGACGACACCCTGACGAGCGTGGACGACGACAGGATCGTCGCGGCGGGCGACTCGGCGGCGCCGGCGGGACAGCCGTACCGCATGGGCTGCCAGTCGGCGGTCCAACTCGGCCCGCAGGCGGCGGAGACGGTGCTGAGCAGGATCGGGGAAGCCCAACCCGCCCCGGTGAAGGTGGCGTTCGCGGGCCAGTGCATCAGCCTGGGCCGCAGGACCGGCATCTTCCAGTTCTCGCAGCGCGACGACACGGCGAAGAAACTGCACGTCTCGGGCCGCACCGGAGGCCGCGTCAAGGAATTCGTGTGCCGTGGCACGGTATGGCAACTCACCATGGAGGCAAAGAAGTTCAAGACCCCCGCAACACCCGCCTCCGCAGCACTCAACTCCGCAGCGCCCGCCCCCGCGAGCCCCACCCCCGAAGCCCCCGCGCACCCCGACAACACCCCCGCCGCAACCGCCCGTTGAAAGAGACACGATGACCGACCCGGCCACCGACGCCTTCGTCGCCCACCGCAACCTCCTCTTCACGGTCGCCTACGAGATGCTCGGCTCCGCCGCCGACGCCGAAGACGTCCTCCAGGAAACCTGGTTGAGATGGGTGAAGGTCGACCTGGACGAGGTGCGCGACCAACGCGCGTACCTCGTCCGGATCACCACCCGCCAAGCCCTCAACCGCCTGCGCACCCTGTCGAGAAGAAGGGAGTCGTACGTCGGCCCCTGGCTCCCGGAACCCCTGCTCACCGCCCCGGACGTCGCACAGGACGCCGAACTCGCGGAGAGCATGTCGATGGCGCTGATGCTGGTCCTGGAGACCCTGTCGCCGACGGAACGCGCGGTGTTCGTCCTGCGCGAGGTCTTCGACGTGCCGTACGACGAGATCGCGGCGGCCGTCGACAAGTCCCCCGCCGCCGTACGGCAGATCGCGCACCGAGCCCGACAGCACGTGGACGCCCGCCGCCCCCGGCAGACGGTCTCGCCGGGGGAGACCCGCGCGGCGGTGGATGCGTTCCGCGCGGCGCTCGACTCGGGTGACCCGCAAGGCCTGTTGGACGTCCTCGCCCCGGACGTCGTCCTGCTCACGGACGGCGGCGGCATCAAACAGGCCGCGCGCGTACCGGTGTTGGGCCCGGAGAAGATCATCCGCTTCATCTTCGCCACCCAGGCGAAGAACGGCGTACTCACCTCCCACCCCACGCTCGTCAACGGCGCCCCGGCGCTGGCGCTGCACCTGGACGGCGAGTTGGACGGCGTGATCGCGTTCAGGATCGCCGACTCCCTGATCGACGGCATGTATTACGTCCGCAACCCGGAGAAGCTGACCGGCTTCACCACGGGAGCCCCGATCGGCCTCCCGTAGGGAGCCCCGGCACGCGGGGTGTCAGGGTCGCCGCCCGACCGGGGCCGTCGTGGGAACGGCGGAGGGAGCCAGCGACTCCTCCGAGGACTTCTCCGGGACCGGGGACCTGTCCACGGACGTCGTCGGATCCACCGCCGACGGCGACGGCGACACGTCCCGCACCGCTGGCTCCGAGGCCGAGGTGTCCGGCGCCGAAGGCCGCCGCGTCGAGTCCCTCACCAGCGGCTCCGTCTCTGCCGCCGTCGACGGACTGGGCGTGGGCGCCGTACGGTCCGTGAGCGACGGACCGGCCGTCGGCGCCGGCGCCATCGGCGGAGCCTTCCGCGCCGGAGGCGACGAGGACGACGACGCGATGGGCAGCGCGATCAGCAGCGCCGCCGCACAGGTCGCCGTCGCCGCCAGCACCGTACGCGCCTTGCGCCGCCGGGACTTGCGGCGCAGCGCCGTGAAGTGGCCCGGCGGAGGCGGGAGATGGGACGCCGGGGGTCGCAACAGCTCGACGAGCGGGTCGTCTTGGCGCCCGCTGCCGTCGTCGGCGTCAAAGCGTGTGGTCAAGGCTTCTCCTCAGGTGGGCGCGGAGCAGCTCGCGGGCCGCGTGGAGGTCGGCCTTGACGGTTCCCTCCTTGCGTCCGGTCAGGGCGGACACCTGCCGGATCGGCATGTCAGCGTAGTAGTGGAGCAGGATCGGGACGCGCAGCCGCTCGGGCAGCGACTGCACGAGCAGCATGACCGACGGATCGCCCTGCTCCTGCGCGGGCCGCAGCGCCTCCTCGGTCCGCGCCCGCCGCATCGCCCGGCGCTCCCGCTCGACCTTCCGCCAGTGGTCCCGGACCAGGTTCGCGGCGGTGACGTACAGGAAACCCTGCGGCTCCTCGACCTTCGTCCACCGCGACCACAGGCGCGTGAACGCCTCCGACGCGACCTCGTGCGCGGTCTCGTCGTCGTCCACGAGCCGCCGGCACCAGCCCGCGAGACGTGGGTACAGCGCCGCGAACAGCTCCGACGCGGCCTCGTCACGGGAACGTGCGCGAGACCGGGTGAGGGATCGGGGGCGTTTCAACGCTCTCCAGGGGATGTGAGGGGTAGGTCCGGGGAGGGAGCCGGGTGGGAGGACGGTGGTACTAGGGGTAGGGGTTGCGTCATACCCGTACGACGCAACCCCCGGCGCCCGCTCTCCTCCCACCCCGCCCCTCATCCCCGCTTCAGCTCCGCGAACACGATCACGTTGTCGGCGTATCCCTCGCCGGTACGGCTCCCCCCGCACGTGATCAGCCGCAGCTCGGGCCGCGCGGTATCGCCGTACACCTCCTGGGTGGGGAACGCCGACTTCGCGACCGTCCGTACCGCCGTGACCCGGAACACCGGTTCCCGCCCGTCGGCGAGCCGCGTGACGACCTCGTCCCCGCGCCTCAGCTCGGACAGGCGCCGGAAGACCCCGTCCCCGTACTTCCCGACGGTGACGTGCCCGAGGATCACGGACGGCCCGGTCTGCCCCGGCGAGGGCGAGTGGCGGTACCACCCCGCCTGGTCGTGCGCGACGACCGGCGGTACGGCGACCGTGCCGTCCGAGGCGAGACCGAGGGAGAGCAGCGAGGTGTCGACCCCGATCGAGGGCACCTTGAGAGCTACGGGTACGAGCCCGGCGCGACCGCCGGCACGAGAGGAACCGGACGGCGTAGTACCCGTAGTACCAGCGCCACCCGCCCCCGAAGTGCCCCCGGCCCCGCCGCCTCCCGAGGTGCTCGGACGACCGTCCCCCGCGGCCTGAACCTTCCCCGGGGAACCGTCCGACACCCTCACCCCCTCCCCGCTCGACCCGCACCCCACGAGCAGCGCCCCCAGCCCCACCACGGCGAACCCCCGCCTGGACAGCACGGTCACTCCCCGGTCGCCCGCCGACGCCGTACGACGACGAAGGCGCCACCGGCGAGCAGGACGGCCCCGGTGCCGGCGCCTACGAGGGCCGTGGACGACGACGATCCGGACCCCGAGGACTCACCGACACCCGTGTCGGCGGCCCCCCTCGGCACGACCGACACCTGACCGGAGTCCCTGGCAGGCGCCGTGGTCGGCTCCAGGACGCTCGGCACCGCGCTCGGCTCACTCGGCGCCTTCGTCGAGTCCCCGGCACTCGGCGCGGTGCTCGGCGCCTCGGCGGCGGTCGGCACCGGTGACGGAGTCGCGGCAGCCGCCGCCCCCGCGCCGGTCAGTACGACTACACCCGAGAGGACCAGGGCCCCCAGCACACCACGAGTACGACGCATCCGTTCGCTCTCCTTCTTCGGTCCACCCGGGCGGGGTGGAATCGAGCGGAGAGACGAGACAGGGGGAGGGTCAGTTGTAAAGAGAAGGCAAAGTCATATCGGCCTCGTCAGACGAACGGTTCGTCCCTCGGTACGAGCATCACCCGGTGCAGATTGCAGCGGGGGCCCTCCTCCTCAGGTATGGCCGCCTGGTGGGCCTGGAGAGCCATGCTGACGAGACTGATCAGGAGGTCGACGTCCGAGTCGCAGTCCAGGTGGACCGTGACCCAACGGGAGCCGGGGAGCAGGCGGATGGCCGTGGAGGCGCGCAGATCACGGGAGATCCGGTGAATGGCCTGGCCGGTCAGGTGGAGGTCCACCTCGTGCGCGGAGTGGAAGTGAACGATCTCGCTGTGCGCGGAACGCAGGGCGGGACCCGTACCGCACGCGGCAGTCACCGTCGTGAGGTCGGGCCAGCTCGCCAGGCGTTCATGGGCGCGCTCGGCCGGTGTCATGCTCCCATCGTCGCCGGATAACCGCCCCGCTACCAGAGGTTGAGTGTTCCGTAACCTCCCCGTGAGGTGAAAAAGAACGGAGGGCCACGGTCCGCTCGCGTTCCGTGGCCCAATAGTCCCTCGTCACGCACCAGTTACGGGGCGTAGTCCTCAGGTATTACCCGGGTACTACTCGTCGGTCTCGGGCCGCTCGGCGTCCGCCCAGTGCGTGTGGAACGCGCCCGGCTTGTCCACCCGGCCGTACGTGTGGGCCCCGAAGTAGTCCCGCTGCCCCTGGAGCAGCGCGGCGGGCAGGCGCTCGGCGCGCAGGGTGTCGTAGTACGAGAGAGCTGCGGAGAAGGCCGGTACGGGGATGCCCCGGCGAGCGGCCGTCGCGACGATCTCCCGCCACGGGACCTGCGCGTCCGTGATCTCCTGCGTGAACTCCTTCTCGGTCAACAGCGAGACCAGCGCGGCGTCTTGGGCGTACGCGGCGCGGATGCGGTCGAGGAAGGAGGCGCGGATGATGCAGCCGCCCCGCCAGATGCGGGCGACGGCGGCGAGGTCGATGTCCCAGCCGTACTCCTTCGCCGCGTCCTGGATCATCGTCCATCCCTGGTCGTACGCGATCACCTTGGAGGCGTACAGGGCGTTCTCCACCTGCGAGGCGAACCGTGCGGCCTCGGTGCGCGACAGTGGCGGGGTGGTGCCGCCCGGCAGGCCCCGGTACGCCGCGCGCAGCGCGGTCTGTCCCGACGCGGCCCGCGCGAAGGTCGCCTGCGCGATCGCCGTCACCGGGGAGGCGAGGTCCAGCGCGGTCTGCACGGTCCAGCGGCCGGTGCCCTTCTGTCCGGCGCGGTCCACGACGACGTCGACGAACGGTCCGCCGGTCAACGCGTCGGTGTGGCCCAGGACTTCGGCCGTGATCTCGATCAGGTACGACCCCAGGCGACCCTGGTTCCACTCCTGGAAGATGCCCGCGATCTCGGCGGGCTCGTACCCGCCGACCTGCCGCAGCAGGTCGTACGCCTCCGCGATGAGCTGCATGTCGGCGTACTCGATGCCGTTGTGCACCATCTTCACGAAGTGCCCGGCACCGTCGGCGCCGATGTGCGTCGCACAGGGCTCGCCGTCGACCTTCGCGCTGATCGCCTCGAACATCGGGCCCAGCACGGCGTACGACTCCGGCGACCCGCCCGGCATGATCGACGGCCCGTGCAACGCGCCCTCCTCACCGCCGGAGACGCCAACACCCACGAAATGGATGCCCTGTTCGCGCAGCGCGGCTTCCCGGCGCCGGGTGTCCGCGAAGTGCGCGTTACCCCCGTCGATGATCATGTCGCCCGGCTCCAGCAACGGCGCGAACTCCGAGATCACCGCATCCGTCGCCTCCCCCGCCTGCACCATCAGCATCAGCCGCCGAGGCCGCTCCAGCGCCGCGACGAACTCCTCAGCGCTCTCGGCGGGGACGAAGTCCCCTTCGTGGCCGAACTCCTCGATGAGCGCACGGGTCCGCCCGGCGCTCCGGTTGTGGACGGCGACCGTGTACCCGTGCCGCGCGAAGTTGCGCGCCAGGTTGCGGCCCATGACCCCGAGGCCGGTGACGCCGATCGATGCGGATGCGCTCATGTGTGGTACCTGTCCCCTGCGTGGAGGTGAGTCCGTCACCGTCAAGTACGCACGTGGGGCGGCTCTTTCTCGATGGAGCCGGGTCAGTACATGTCGTCGACCCTGAGGTCGGGCCCGACGACGAGGTTCACCACGCCCGCGGACGCCTTCCCGGACGCCGTCGCCGTCACCTTCCCGCCGAGCCGCGTGGCGAGGGCGCGCGCGCCGGTGTCGTCCGCGCCCTGGGCGTACTGGACGGCCGACTTGCCGACGTTCGAGGGCGCGTTGCCGGTGGAAACGACCGTGAAACCGTTTTCCTTGAGTTTCTGCGCGACGGCGGCGGCCCGCCCGGGCACCCCGGTGCCGTTGAGGACGCGGACCTTCACCGACGACGTGTACACGAGGTTCTTCGTCTTCGCGGTCAGCGCGTCCTTCGTCGTCTCCTGGTCCTTGGCCAGCGAGGTGAACAGGTCGGCGGCCTGCGGGTACTGCCAGACGACGTTGGCCTTGTCGGTCGGAACGTCCGCCTCGCGCGGGTAGTTGGGGACCGTGAGGAAGGCGAGCCGGTCGCTGGGGATGCCCTTCAGCTCGGACGCGAGCGCGTACAGCGGCTTGATGCCGGCCATCTCTTTGTCCGCGGTCAGCGATTTCGTCGCCGAGTTGAGGAAGCCGTACATCGCATCCGGGCTCGTCAGCTTCGACTTGGCCTTCTTCGCGAGCGCGTCCATGAACTCCTGCTGGCGGCCGATGCGTCCGATGTCGGAGTTGTCGCCGACGCCGTAGCGCGCCCGGACGTAGCCGAGGGACGTCTCGCCGTCGATGGTCTGGCAGCCCGCCGGAAGTTTCAACTTGGCCTTGGGGGAGTCGATCGCGGTCTTCGGGCACACCTCGATGCCGTCCAGCGCGTCGACCATCCCCTTGAAGCCGGAGAAGTCGATGGACATGAAGTGGTCGATGCGCAGACCGGTGTTCTCCTCGACGGTCTTTATCGAGCAGGCCGCCGCGCCCGCGACCTCACCGCTCGTGCCGCCCAGCGCGAACGCCTCGTTGATCTTGAAGTGGTGTTCCTTCGACTTGGTCCCATCTCCCTTGTCGCAGACGGGAATCCGGACCCACGAGTCGCGCGGGAACGACAGGACCGACGCCCACTTGCGGTCGGCCGGGATGTGCAGGACGAGCAGCGTGTCCGACTGCATCGTCGTCAGGTCCTTGCTGTTGCCGTAGCCGGAGTTGGCGCCCTCACGGCTGTCGGAACCGACGATCATGATGTTCTTCGAGCCCGGACTGAGGTTCTCGGGCCGGTCGCCGCCGAGCTTGTCGTCGACGTCCGCGGAGGTGATGTTGCCGTTCAGCTGCTGGTAGATCCAGGTCCCGGCCCCCGCGACCCCCAGCACGCCGACGCACAGGACACCGGCGCTCCAGGCCAGCACCCGCCCACGCCGGGTCAGGCGGACATCCGCCTTGCGCTTTCCCACGCCGTTCCTCCGCTCCCCCATGCTCGTATCGAGGCTCCGCCTCCACCTGGCGCGGACACCCCACACACAACAGACGACCCAGCCATCAGGTTCCGTTGCCCATCGGATGACCAATTCTTTTCCAGTACGTCCGCTACCGCACGTCCCGTTCAGCTCATCCGCCTCTTACGATGATCGACTGCCACGCAATACTGATCAACAGGGGGACTGGATGAACTCGGCACGTTTCAGACGATTCGGTATGTACGGCGCCGTCGCCGCGTCGCTCGTGCTCGCCGCGTCGGCGGTCGCACCGGCTCAAGCCGACGAGCAGACCGACCAGTTGTGGGTCAACGCACCGACGGACCGGCCGGTGACGGTCGCGCCCGCCTCGGGGGAGGCGCTGACCCAGACGATCCCGGTGGGGCTGTACCACGACAACGGCAACTTCACGGTGAGTGACGGGAAGTTGACGGTCGACGTCTCCGGACTCGCCGGTGTGGCCGAGGTGTTGTGGCCGTCGAACTGCGTGCCGAGCGGGACGAGCGCGGTGTGCGACGCCGGGGACGTGCCGGTCCTCCGCGCCGGGTTCGTGCCCCAAGTGACGCTGAAGATCCGGGCGTTGGCCGGAGCGGCGGCCGGTGCGACCGGCCGTATCTCGTACGGCGCCGAGGCGACCGGCGGTCCCGACGGGACGCTCGTCGCACCCGCCGACTCCTTCACGACGGACGTCACCGTCGGTACGGGACCGGACCTGAGTGTCCCGACTCCCGCCGATCTCACGGGAGTTCAGCCCGGGACGACCGTCGACGCGCCGTTCAGCATCACCAACCACGGTGACCAGGCCGCGAACGGGTTCACCGTCCAGATGTGGACGTCGTACGGGCTCGACCTCGCGACGGCGTACCCGCAGTGCACGTCCGAGGACATCGACGGCTTCCTCGTCCACTACACCTGCGCGTTCGACACGGTCGTCCAGCCGGGCGAGACGGTCGGGCTCCCGCAGCCGCTGAAGGTCACCGTCACGCCGCACGCCCTCGACGAGCGGTTCGACTTCTCCGTCGACACGGCCTCCGGGCAGACCGACTTGCAGCCCTCCGACAACGGCACGGGCTGGCAGCTCCGCGCGGACAACACGGCGGACTTCGCGGTCTCCGGGACCTACGAGGGCGGGGCGGCCGGGGAGACCGTCGGCCTCACCGCACGGCTCACGGACAACGGGCCCGCCTGGGCCGCCAACATCCGCTCCGGCGACCCGGTGGCCGTCCTCGACGTGACGCTGCCCGCCGGGACCAGCGCGGTGAGCGTGCCGGACCGGTGCACGCCGCACGGGGCCGGGTACGCCTGCGAGTTGGGGATCATGATCAAGCCGGGGGAGAGCGCCGCCTTCCCGTTCACGGTGCGGGTCGACAGTGTCGTACCCGGTGCGAAGGGGAGCGTGTCGGCGCGGCCGTCGTACGGCACGGGGTTCTCGTTCGACCCCGACTCCTCGAACAACTCGGCTGAGTTCTAAAGGCAATTGGTAAGACAGTTGGGGCTGTAAAAAACAGTTGGGGCACCCTGGGGGGTTCAGGGTGCCCCAACTGGTCTGTTGTTACGGCGCGTTGATCAGATCCACCGGCGGGACGCTGACCGTGCGCGCGCCCTCCTTGCCACCGAGGACGACCTTGCGCAGGGAGACGTTGTTCTTGAGGTTCGTCTCCTGGAGGCGGTTGGCCGGGTTGGCCTTGACCTCGATGTAGTACGTGCCGTTCGGCAGGCCCGTGACGTCGAAGGACTGGCCCGGACGGTACTGGGTGTACGTGTCACCGGAGCCGACGTCCAGCACCTCGCGCACGGAGATCGAGTTCTGCTGTCCACAGGCGGTGGACAAGTCCGTGTTGTACGGGTGCCAGTTGGCGTTCTTCACCGTGTAGTCGACGGCGTCCGTGTTGGCGAGGCAGAACGCCTCCTTGCCGCTGCGGACCTCCTTCGTGCGGTCCTCGCTCAGCAGGCGGTAGCTCGCGAAGTCCGTGAAGTGCCAGTGCTCGTGGCCGATGCGCGGGTCCCACTCCATCGTGCCGGCCGGGGTGTAGCCGACCTGCTTGCCGTTCGCGTCGTAGAAGTACTGGTAGGAGTCCATGAGTTCGGCACCCGGCTTGCGGAAGCCGTCCACGACGAGCGGGGCCGGACCGGCGTTCCACACGTTCGCGCTGAACGCGAGGTAGTCCTTGCCGGGTACGTCGCCGTCCTCGCCGTCCGTGATGGAGATGTCCCACGCCGGGAGTGAACGCAGGTCGGGCTTCGGGACGCCTGCGGGAGCGCCCGCCTTGCCGGTCGGCTTGGCCGCGTTCGCCTTCAGCCCGGGGGCGATGCGCGAGCCGTCCGTGTGACCCTTGCCGTCGCCCAAGTGGTGGGCCTGGCCCCGGGCTTCGAGCGCGTGGGACAGCGCGGGCGGGGTCGGGGCGTCGGCGCCGCGCGGGCCGTAGTGGTGGTTCGCGCCCTCCGTCGTACCCGTCGCCGTGTGGCCGGTGTGCTGGGAGCGCAGGCCCTCGCCGCCGCCGTCCTTGATCTCACGGACCGTCATCTTCACGGTCGCCGTGTCGTTGGGGATGCCGAACAGGTCGCGGTACTTCTTCGCGACCGTCGCCTTCGCGGTGTACTCGCCCGCCGGGAGGTTGACCGGCCGGTCGTAGTCCACGGCCGCGGTGTTGGCCGCCCAGCCCTTCTCGACACCCCAAATGGAGCCCAGGGTAAAGGGGTTGGTGGGGCAGCTCTGCGGATAGTGCGAGGTCGCCGGGGCGTCCGGGCGCAGGCGGCCCGACGCGTTGTTCGGGCAGAACGTCCCCTTGCTGGTGGTGACTTCCTTGCCCGCGGCGTCCTTCACGGACACCTCGATGAAGTCCGGCAGACCCTTGAAGTCCTTGACGAGGCCCGTCGGGAGGGTCTTCGTCGTCACCTTCTTGCCGTCCCGCAGCACCTGTTGCGCGACGATCTGGTCCTTGTACGACTTGCGGGTCACCTTGAACTCGAGGGGCGCGTTGTCGACGGTGAGGTACGTCCCGAGGTCGAGGTAGACCCCCGGATCCCCCTCGTACTTGTCGAGCACGACGGCCTTCGACGCGGCGACGAGCTTGAGTTGAGGCTGGCCGGGCTTCGCGGCGGTCGCCGCACCCGCCCCCGGCGCGGTCGCGGCGACGGCGGCCACCACGGTGAGCGCGGCCCCCGCGGCCAACGCCGCGCGCTTCTTCAGTTGCTTGCGGTCTTGCTGACTGGTCATCGGTTCCTCGTCTGTTCCTAGCCTGCGAGCGCCTGGTCATGGACGCCCGGACCGAACAACCCGCATCCCGAACCCCACCCCACGTACCACTGCGACGCATCCCCACGCGCCCCTGGGATCGGACCCGCTCTGTGAGCACCCTGTGAGACAGGGTTTCTCCGACACCGGTTGCCTCGCCCCCCAAGAAGGTCAAAAACTCAACTCAACGATCACCAAGGACCGTTGTCCGAACAGTCAAGGTTCAACCGGGGAACGCCCTGATCAGCCGCGTCCTTCGACGGCGAACTCCGTCACCCGCCCTCGCTGAAAAGCAACGTCGGCTCGGCCAGGATGTCCCGCCCCGCCTCGCTCTTGTAGACCTCGTCGACACTCCCGAACCGCGCCTGCGCGTAGTCCAGTTGAAGCAGCGCGGCAGCCCGCCGCACGGCCGCCTCGTCCGGCCCCTCGATCTCGACGAACGTCGCCAGATCCGGCCACGTGTCGAAGTCGAAGACGACGTCCCCGAGCCGCCACTCCTCCCGGTAGTTCTCCTGGTACCGCACCTCGACGAGCCCGACCAGCCGAAGAATCTCGGCCGTTGCCTTGAGATCCCCCACCTCGGTCTCGACCTCGGTCGTCCCGTCGATCGAGTCCGGATCACTGACCTGCTTGACGGTGAGCGTCGCCCGCCCCCCTTCGTCCCGAAGCCGAACCCAGGCCCCACGACCGAGCGCGCCACTCTCGAAGATCCGCCGGGTCAGAAGGGTACGAGGCATGACCTGCACCGCCCCCAACTCGCCGAGCCTCGCCTGGAGTTCCACGACATCGACGTCCAGAAACGTGGCCTCGTACTCGTGCTTCATGTTCATCTTCCTTATCGGGTACGGGCCGCGATGAGCAGCCCCATACGGTGCGTGTGCTCGTAGGGTTGCCCCCGGTGCGGGCGCTCGATGAACTCGCCTGTGCGGAGCGTGAGTCGGACGTCCCAGTCGTCACCGAAGTGGCGGGCGAGCCTCTCGGGCGAGGTGTAGTGCTCGACGAGCGTGTGCCGTTGCTCGACAGGCATCATGAACTCCGCGCCGAACAGCCCGCCTTCGCGTACGAGGGACTGCATACGGCCGACGAAGTCGGCGAGCGGTCGATGATGGTTGGCACTGTAGTGCCAGGAACAGCTCGTCCAGACGGCGTCACAGCCCGCCTCGGGAAGACCGGCGTTGAGGAAGTCCCCCTCGATGACCTGGACCTGGTCGGACAACTCCTCTTTCTCAACCCGGTCGATGAGTCCGGCGGCGTGCGCCTTGCTGTCACCCGGAAGGCTGACCTCGCCCCCGCGGAGAGCGAACGGGTCGCGCTCGACGGCGATGACGCGGTACCCGGCGGCGGCGAGCGGCAGCACGAGCCGGCCGTCGCTCGCACCGACCACCACGACCGTGCCGTCAGGACGCCTGAGCTCCTCCAACGCGGCGAGGAACTGGGGGAAGAAGGTGAGGGTGTGATCCCAAAGGCTCTGCGTCCACCAAGGACCCTGTGTCGGCACGGAGTTGTCCTCCTCGACTGGCGGCGAGAATCGTCCGGACGACCTGTTCCGGGTCGCGGTCGGTGGTGTCGATCCGGCGCATGGGGAACTGGGCATAAGCGGCCGTGATCCGGTCCGGGACCCCCTCGCTGAGCGCGTCCCAGCGGGTCGTGGGCTTGGCCCGCCGGACGAGCCGCCGCTGCCGTTCGCCCTCGGTGCACGACAGGAAGTACGTGGTGGGCTGCGGCAGGCCGGACGGAAGCGTGACACCCAGGCGGGCTCCCAGCGCGTCATGGTTCGCCAGGCAGCGGGCGAAGTAACTCTCGACGACGACGGGGGTACCGACGGCCAGGTGACGCCGGATCTCCTCGGCGGCGGTGAAGAGCGCCGAGAGGTAGAAGCACATACGGGCCTCGACGTTGCCCCGAAGGTCCACCTGGAGGCGCAGGGGCTGGTAGAGGACCGGCACGGTGGGGACCAGAACGGCCCCCCTGGCGACCGCCAACAACGGTGCGACGGTGGATTTTCCGCTGCCGCGCAGACCTTCGAGGGCCTCGAACGACGGGTGTTCAGACACGGCCGTACACAACGTCCGGTACGGACAGGGTGAGTTCGTCGTCGGCGGTGGGCCGGTGGACGATACGGCCCGCGTCCTTCTCGTACCAGAACGCGTGTGCGTCATTGCCCACGGCCTTGCAGGACATGGTGAGCGCGCCGCGCGGGTCGGCCTCGATCCTTTCGATCCCGCGAGGGCCGCCGGAGGGTGCGCACACCTCGGGCGCCCCGCCTTCGGAGAGGTCCTCGTCGAGGACGACCTCGATGGCCAGCCGGGCCGTCCGCAGCTCCTCGCGAAGGCGCGTGTACGCGGCCGGGTCGTCGACCAGAAGCTCGGGGTGGCAGGCGGCATTGCCGACCGACCGGAGGCAGTGCAGCTTGAGTTGGCGCGCCCCGAGCCGCTGCATCACCCGCGCCAACGGCAGTACCTCGGTGATGTTCCGCGAGGTCACGGTCATCGTCGCCGCCGTCGCCACGCCGAGTTCCCGGGCGAGGTTCAGCGTGCTCAGCGCCGCGTGGTAGCTCCCCTGTCTGCGGATGGCGTCGTTGGTGGCGCCGACCCCTTCCAGGGAGATCCTCAACAGCCCGATGTACGGGGCGAGTTCGGTGAGACGGCGCTCGATGCGGTAGCCGTTGGTGCAGATCTCCACCCGCATGCCCAGCTCCTGCCGGGCGTAGCGGACGACTTGGGGCAGCTCCTTGTACACGAAGGGCTCGCCGCCGAGCAGGGTCACCGCCTCGGTGTCGTACTCCTCCCGCATGAGCCGGATGAGCCGCACCGATTCCTCGGCGGTGAACGAGTCGGCGTGCGTGAGCCGTTCGCCGTGGAAGCAGTGCAGGCACGAGAAGTTGCAGCGGTACAGCAGTTGCAGGTACAGCATCCGGATGTGGTGGATGCCGGTGACTTCGCGGATCACGTGGGCCTCCTGGGGCAGTCGGCTGTCGAGGAGGGTCCGATCGTGGCTGCGAAGGGGCGGACGGCGGCACCGCGCGGACGGACGGTCCGAGGACGTCCTGGGACGTTTCAGCGCGCCGCGAGGCGCTCCAGAAGACGCACAAGACCGACGGTGTCGGTGAGGTCCGGCAGCACGAACTCGGCGCCGACATCGGCCAGTTCACCCTGGTCGTGGATCCCGGTGGCGACCGCGACGACGTGGGAACCCGTGGCGAGAGCGGCCTCGACGTCCTGCGGGGTGTCTCCGATCAGTACGACAGGTCCGTCCCGGTCCGTCCCGTAGGCGAGCCGCACGCGTTCCCGTGCCACCGCCACCAGTTCGGAGCGCTGGACACCGTCGGCCCCGAACGCCCCGGCGGAGAGGTCCACCAGCGAATCCAGGCCGAAGGCGGCGAGCTTGACCCGGGCGTTCGCCGCGATGTTGCCCGTGAGCACCGAGGAGACCCAATCGCCTTGTGCCGCAACCGCTTTGAGCGCGTCGTGCACGCCGGGCAGCGCTGTGCCACGCGCCCGGAGTTCCTCGAACCGCTCTCGCCCGGCTTGCGTCAGCGCGGCTTGGACCAGTTCCCACTCCGGCTCGGGAACGCCGTGCCGCAGGAGCAGTTCCCGCATGATCAGGCGGTCCGTACGTCCCTCCGTACGGGCGGGGCCGGCCGGGGGAAAGCCCGCGAGCGCGGTGAACGTGGCGGCGTAGATCTCCTTGCTCACCCCTGCGTTGTCGATGAGCGTGTGGTCGATGTCCCAGAGGACGGTGAGGCGCATACCGCCAGCGTAGGCACCGGTCCGGCGGTCGTCCGGTGGCTCGTGACGCGCTTGCGCTCCTCGTCGGACCTCGGCTTGTATGACCTCTGTGAACGAGCGACTTCACTCCGTGCTCGCCCAGCGGGGCATGTCCCCGGATTCGCTCGCCGAAGCCTGCGAGGTGGACCCCAAGACCGTCGGCCGGTGGCTGGGGGGACGGGTGCCCCATCCTCGGCACCGGTTCAGTGTGGCGAAGCATCTGAGGGTCGAGGAGACTTTCCTCTGGCCCGCCCTGGTGCCGCGTGGCGGCCGACCCGGCAGCGAGATGATCGGCACGTATCAGAATCGTGCGAGCGTTCCCCGGGAAACCTGGCTTGCGCTGCTCCAAGGCTCTCAGCGACAGATCGACGTACTGGTCTTCTCCGGGACCTTTTTCGCCCAGACCAACCCGTACGTCGCCCGGATGCTCACCGAGCGCGCCGCCGCCGGGGTGCGTGTACGTCTCTGCTTCGGTGACCCAGGTGGTCAAGCTGTCGCTGTCCGAGACCGCGAGGAGGGCTTGGGAGACACCCTCGCCGCCAAGATCCGCGCCTCCCTCACCTACTACCGTCCGCTTCTGTCCGAGACCGGTTGTGAAGTACGGCTCCACGACACCACGTTGTACAACTCTCTGTTCCGGTACGACGACGACCTGCTGGTCAACCCGCATGTCTGGGGCCAACCCGCGAGCGCCAACCCGCTGTTCCACCTGCGGCGAGCCGATGCCACCGGCTGGTTCGACAACTACGCTCAGAGTTTCGACGCCGTCTGGGCCGGTGCACGGTCCTGGACTCCAGATCGGGAGGGGACCGCCGCACATGGGTAGGACCGAGTACTACAACGACCCCAAGGCGCCCAAGGCCAACACCCTGATCCCCGCCAGCAACCTCCTCGTCACCGACGACACCGGTGCGATCCTCCTTCAACGCCGCCGGGACACCGGCCAGTGGGCGCTTCCCGGCGGTGCTCAGGACATCGGCGAGACGGCGGCGGAGTGCGCGGTGCGCGAATGCATGGAGGAGACGGGGATCGTCGCCGAGATCACCGGTTTCCTCGGCGTGTACACCAACCCCCGCCACATCGTCGCGTACACCGACGGGGAGATCCGCCAGCAGTACGAGAACACGTACATCGGTCGCCCTGTCGGGGGTGAACCCACGATCAACGACGAGGCCGACGGCGTACGTTTCGTGCTGCCCGCCGACCTCGACGAGTACGACATCCACCCCAGCATGCGCCAGCAGATCGGCGACTATCTCGCGGGCACGTACCCCTACCTCGGCTGAGCAGCCAACGCTGCCTCGATACGTCCCACAGCCGCAAGGATCTCCGGCGCCGCCCGGCGGATGAACCGCCCGACCACGCTGTCGTTCCCGTAGCGGCTCCGGATCTCGGCAATGCGCTCGGTGGCAGTGGTCCGTTCACCGTCAGGGGTGGTCGTCATGTCGCAGTAGACGAGCGCGTCCACCAACAGGGGTTCCTCCAACAAAGGGAACTCCTTGGCGAGTTCAGCTCCGAGCCCGCGCTCCTCAGCCTCCAGAAACGCGAACGAGTGGTTCGCGACCAGCTGCACCAGACGGTCGTCGGCGCCGTGCTCGTCGCGAAGAAACCTCGCACCGTCCAGCGGATGGAACCCCGTGACGGCCAGCCGAGGCGCGTAACCCACATCGTGCAGAGTGGCGGCGGCAACGAGCAGAGCGGCGTCCTTGCCGACGACCCGGCCCAGTTCAACCGCACGTTCAGCCACTCCCCGCGTGTGCGCCCAACGCCGGGGAAGCGCCGTACGCAGTTCGGCTTCCGCTACTCGCATGGCCCACTCCACGAGCCGTTCTCCTCCCACGAGTTACTCCTCGTATCGCTCAACGGCAGGACGCCGGGCTGGAGTTGGCGTGCCACCCCGCCCGGCGTCCGGCTCGCTCAGATCAGCAGCACGCAATCCGGACACGAATAGAGGATGACCTCACCGCGCTCAGCGCAGGGGATCGGTACGAGGGTCCAGCGCCCGCACCGACAGCACGCGGCCTCCAGCGGAGCGGGCGGCTCCTCCGCGAGCAGTGCCTCCCGGTTCACGCGGCGTTCCGGCGGCGTTCCCACTGGACGCGGAGTTCCCACGCGGCCTGTGCCTGGGCGTGGTGTTCCGCCTGGAGGCGGAAGATCTCCGCGGCGTCTTCTTTGGAGAGGGAGGTCCAGGGACGGGACCAGGGGCTTACGGGTACTACGGGCTGGGGCGCCGGTACGGGGGTCGTATACGGCTTGCGGCGCTTGCCCCGGCCGGGGAGTGTGAGGGCGAGCAGGGTGCGCAGGTATGCCGAAATGGCATGCGCGATAGAGTGGCGCATGGCGACAGGCTCCTAAACCTTTGTCGTCATGGCCTCGTCAGCAGGGTGCTCTAACACTCTGAGTCCTGACGGGGCCACTTTTTGTTGTCGTGATCGGCACCGTAGCACCGTGATCGAATCCGTGGTGCGCGGATTCTGTGAAGGTGTTCAGCCGGTCGAACGCCGGGAGTGTTCTCATATCCGCATGGACATGGCTGGAAAGGTAGACCGCGGGGACTACGGCATCGGCGTAACCCCCTGGGACGACGAGGTGTGGCGGGCCGAGGTCGTGGAGTGGGTACGGGGGGTGCTGGGGTACGACGTCGCCGTGGGTGACATACGGCTGCGCCCCTGGTCCGTGCTCGTGCGGTTCGGGGATCTGTGGTTCAAGGCGAACCCCGAAGGGAGCCGTTTCGAGGCGGGGTTGGGGGAAGGGCTCGCGCGGTGGGTGCCGGGGAGGGTGCTGGAGCCGGTCGCGGTGCGGGGTGAGCGGGGGTGGGCGCTGTGGCCCGACGGGGGAGTGGTGATGCGGGAGGGGGCGGACGTGGGGCTGGCCGCGTGGGAGGAGATGGTGCGCCAGTACGCCATACTGCAACGGGAGTTGACCGTATATGTCCCGGAGATCGAGCAGCTGGGCGTACCTTCGGCCCGCCCCGAGGACATCCCGGCGCTCTTCGAGAGGCTGGTCGACGAGAACACCGCCCTCGACCACGCCGGACGCCGTGAACTCCTCTCCCAACGCCCCAAGTTGAAGGATTGGTGCGAGGAACTCTCGGCCACCGGCATCCCCACCTCCCTCGACCACTCCGACCTCCAGGACTCCCAGGTCCTCACCCACCCCCCGTACCACCGCTTCACCTTCTTCGACTGGGGCGACGCCACCCTCGCCCACCCCTTCACCAGCCTCCTGGTCCCCACCCGCGTCGCGACCCGCCACTACGGCCCCACGGCGGCCCCCCGCCTCCGCGCCGCCTACCTCGCCTCCTGGACAGACACGAACCTCACAACTCCCGAACTCCACCGGGCCGTTGCCCTCGCGTGCAGGGTGGGCGCGGTCGGCCGCGCCGCCTCCTGGGTGCGCGTGTTCGCCACAGAGAACGGCGGGCCACAGGAAAACGTGGAGGCATCGGCCGCCTGGCTACGCGAACTGTTCACGGAGGAAGCCGAACCGGTCTAGGTGCCACGCGACCACAGCGTCCCGGAACGGGGCCGAGCACCAGGCACCAACCGGCGACCGTGCCCCGACCACGCGACCAGGCCCAGACCACACGAACGGGCCCCGACCGCGCGCAGCGGTCAGGGCCCGTTCGATCACCTACCTGCCTACCTACGGCCGGTCGAACCTCAGACGTTCACCCCGAAGTCCTGCGCGATGCCCGCGAGGCCCGACGCGTAGCCCTGGCCGACCGCGCGGAACTTCCACTCCGCGCCGTTGCGGTACAGCTCGCCGAAGACCATCGCGGTCTCGGTCGCCGCGTCCTCGGAGAGGTCGTAGCGGGCGATCTCCGCGCCGCCGGCCTGGTTGAGGATGCGGATGTACGCGTTGCGGACCTGGCCGAAGTTCTGCGAGCGGTTCTCGGCGTCGTAGATCGAGACCGGGAAGACGATCTTGTCGAGGTCGGCCGGGAGGGCTGCCAGGTTGACGTTGATCTGCTCGTCGTCGCCGTCGCCCTCGCCCGTGCGGTTGTCGCCGGTGTGGACGATCGTGCTGTCCGGCGTCTGCTTGTTGTTGAAGAAGACGAAGTGGGCGTCGGAGTAGACCTTGCCCGCCGGGTTGACCGCGATCGCGGAGGCGTCGAGGTCGAAGTCCGTGCCGGTGGTCGTACGGACGTCCCAGCCCAGGCCCACGGTGACGGCGGTCAGGCCCGGAGCCTCCTTGGTGAGCGAGACGTTGCCACCCTTGGACAGGCTTACAGCCATGGTTGGGAGTCCTTCCCTTGTTGTCGTACGTCGGTGCCGTATACGGCTTGCTGTACGGCGTGAACCTACAGCTACCACGAAGAACGCCCCAGGGTGCCGCAAAGGTTCCCGGCCCCTTTACTTTCTTTACTCTCTTCCTTCCGGCCATCTCCCGGACATCGACATCCGTAATTCACGTGACTCCCGCCCCCGCCGCCCTCACCATGGAACGCATGTCCGGTCCTCACATCGTCCGAGGCTCCGTCTCCCTCCCGGAGGCCGAGCTGATCTGGCGTTTCTCGCGCTCGTCGGGGCCGGGCGGCCAGCACGTCAACACGAGCGACACGCAAGTGGAACTCCGTTTCGACCTGGCCCGTACGGAATCCCTCCCGCCCGTCTGGAAAGAACGCGCACTGGAGCGCCTCGCCGCGCGCCTGGTCGACGGCGTCATCGTCGTACGCGCCTCCGAGCACCGTTCGCAGTGGCGCAATCGCGAAGCGGCGGCCGTCCGCCTCGCGTCCCTCCTCGCGGAGGCCACCGCCCCGCCCCCGAAGCCCCGCCGCGCCACCCGCATCCCCCGGGGCATCAACGAACGCCGCCTGCGCGAGAAGAAGGCACGCGCGGAAACGAAGAAGGGCCGCTCGGGCCGGGACTGGTGAGGGACGGGTACGGGGTACCAGAGGGGTACGGGTACGCCGGTACCGGCGCCGTACGGGTACGGGGTACCGCAGAGTTACGCCGCTCCCCCCTACCCCAGTAGTCCCCCGGAGGTACCCCCTCACCCCAGCTCCAGCACCCCCACCACCTCTTCCTCCCCGGCATCCCCCACCGTCTCCCCGTTCTTCCGGAACCCCAGCCCCAGATAGAACTCCTCGGGACCGTGCTCCCCGGCATGCCAGGTGACGTACATCTCCCGTACTCCCCGCCCCCGCAGCTCCTCCGCGACGGCCTGTACGGCGTACCTCCCGTACCCCTTGCCCTGCTCCCCGGCGTCGATGTTGAGCCGCCACAGGCCGGACCGCCGCAGAGACCCCCCGTCCTCGCGCCAGTCGACGTCGAGGAACGCCATCAGGAACCCGACGACCCGCTCCCCGTCGAGGATCAGCCGGGGCCAGGCCACCCCGGGATGCACGTACGCCTCCGCCAGTGACTTCACGACCGGCGCGACGGCGAACTCCTGCTCCGGCCGGACGGTGACACCGATTGCTTTCGCGAAATTGGCCGGCGTGATCTCTTCAAGTCGGGGTACGGGCATGGCGGCACCCTAGGCAGACCCCGCAGGCGCCCGCGACGAGTTTTCCGTACGCCGCTCAAGCTCCGGCCCCGCCGGCCCCCGACCCCCTACCCCAGTTGTCGGTACCTACCCCGGAAGTACAACAACGGCCCGCCCTCCGCACTCGGCACGGAAGCCGAAAGGACTCGTCCGATCACCAACGTATGGTCCCCGGCGACCACCCGCTCCTCGGTCCGGCACTCCAGATTCGCGAGCGCACCCCCCACCATCGGCGCGCCGGTGAGCGTACCCCGCAGGTATGGGATGTCCTCGAAGAGGAGCCGGTCACTGAGCCGCCCCTTCATCGCGAAGCGCCCGGCGATGTGCCGCTGGCTCTCGGACAGGACGGAGACGGCCCACAGGGGCTGCTCGTCGAGGAGGTCGTCCATGCGGGACCCGTTACGGAGGCTGATCATGACCAGCGGCGGATCGAGGGACACGGACATGAACGCGGTCGCGGTCATGCCGACGTCCTCGGCGGGCGGCGCGGCCGGATCGTCGGCGTCCAGGGAGGGCTCCTGCGCGGTGACCAGCACCACACCACCGGCCAGCCGGGTCAGGGCGGCCCGGAACTCGTCGTTGCTCACCCCCTCAGCATGCCTGGTGAGGGTGGGGACGGGGGGCGGGGAAGTGTTCGGCACGGTCAAGGACGCTAGTGTCCGCCGCCCCCCGGACACATCGGCCTGCGGCCCGAGAACGGTCGTACGTCCAGGTCCTACGACCGACCGAAACCCGACCTCCCCACCGGAACCATCGACGTACAGTAAGCGTTCTCTGTACAGTCGGTAACACGTCTCGTACCACTCTGAAAATTGCAGAAACGCCGACCAATTGCTCACGTTTTGCTGTGACTTGAGTCACAAGGGGCAGGAATTGTTGACCCTGTGTACCGAGTTGGCGGCGCGCTGTGATTCAGTGGCGGTGAAAAGGTACGCCGATGAACAACCCTTGATTCGCTGCGAAGTCTCGGGGGGAGGGCGAACATGGAGACCGAGTCGGAGCCTTATGTCCGCCTCGCGTCCCTGCGGCAACTGCACCAGGCGATGGCCGACATGAACACGGCCCGCAGCCTGGCGGACACCTTGCAGACCGTCGCGGACGGAGTCGTGAACGCCCTCGGCTACGAGCTGGCGTGCGTCAACCTCGTACGGAACGACGGTCATCTCGTCGTCGCCGCCTTCGCCGGGAACCCGGCCGCCGAGGCGCTCATCACCGGCCGCGTGGGCTCGCGCGACTCCTGGGAGCGCCGCCTCGCGATGGGCGAGAGGTGGGGGGACCTGGTCTTCATCCCGCACACGGAGGGATGGGTACTAGATGACGATGACGTACCCCAGTGGTACACCGACGGCCCCCCGCCCCGCTTCGAGGACGAGTGGCACCCCTCGGACCGCCTGTTCGCCCCCATGTACACCCCACCCTCCCAGGGGGGTACCTGCGGCGAGCTGATCGGAGTCCTTTCGGTGGACCGCCCGCGCAACGGCCGGCTGCCGGGCGCGTGGGGCCGCGAGGCACTTCAGATGTACGCCTTCCAGGCGGCCATAGCGGTCAGCAACGCCCGCCTCCGCTCCAACATCCAGCGCGCCCTGGTCCGCCTGGAGCGCGAGCAGCAGGCCCTGCGGGCGAGCGAGGAATCGTTCCGCGCGGCGTTCGAGAACGCACCCTCGGGCATGGCCATCGCCGAACTGGGCGGCGAACAGCACGGCCGAATACTCCGGACGAACGACGCCCTGTGCCGCCTGCTGGGCCGCCCCGCCACCGCGATGCGCCGCTACGCCTTCTCCGACCTCGCCCACCCGGAGGACATAGGCACCCTCCTGCGTACCTCCGCAGAGGGAGGCCGCGTGGAACTGAGACTGCGCCGCCGGGACGATACGTACGTATGGGTGTCACTCCGTAACTCCGTGGTAGCAGACGCCGCCGACGGGCCCCGCTTCCTCCTCACCCACATCGAGGACATAGAGGACCGCAAGCGCCGCGAGCTCCAGCTCGCCCACCGCGCCTCCCACGACTCCCTGACCGGCCTCCCGAACTCCGCCGAGCTGCGCGCCCGCCTCTCCGCCCGGATCTGCCAGCGCCCGCAGTCCACCCACCCGGCCGAGCTCGACGCGATGGACCGCACGTACGGCCCTGGCGCGCACGACGCGAACGGCCACGGCTTCGACTACCACCCCGCCCCCACCCCCACGTATGACGGGTATGACCACGTCCACGTCATCGCCCCGGACGAGAGCGCCCGCGACGACGGGACGAAGGGGCTCGCCGTCCTCTTCTGCGACCTCGACGGCTTCAAGTCGATCAACGACCGCTTCGGGCACAACGCGGGCGACGCGGTCCTCATCGAGGTCGCCCGGCGCCTCGGCCGCGCGGTCCGCGACGGCGACACGGTCGCGCGGCTCGGCGGCGACGAGTTCGTGATCCTCGCCGACGGCCTCGGCCGCGCCGACGCCACCGACCTGGCCGTACGTCTCAGGAACGAGATCATCCAGCCGATCCGCGCCGAGGGGCGGGCCGTGCGGGTGGGGGCCAGCTTCGGGATCGGCTGGGCACAGTGCGGCATGACGGCGGACGAGGTGCTGAAGTCCGCTGACGAGCGGATGTACGTCGAGAAACGATCTCGTCCCAAACAGCATCGACGGGCCGGATAAACCGCAGGTCAGAGGGTTTAAGAAGGCGTACTCACCCGTTCGGGCCAATCGGAGCGGGTAGGCTCGCTCTCCTCACCACCTTATGTAGACGGCCCCGCACCTGTTGAGGAGTTCGAGGGATGACGCCCGGCAACAACGGCGCGAGCACGCCGGAGGACGACGACCCGTTCGGCTACCTCTACGAGGACGGACAGGCCCGGGGAGCCCAGCCGCCGTCCGGTGGCGGGTACGGCTACCCGAACTCGGTCAACCGGGTACGAGCGGTCGGCGACCGCCGCCCCGCCGCGGGCCCGCAGCAGCAGACGGCCCCGTACGGCCAGGTACCCCAGCAGTACGGGCAACCCCCCCAACCTCAGCAGTACGGCGCCCCCCAGCAGCAGGGGGCGTACGGCGCTCCGCAGCAGGGCCAGGGTCTCCACCAGGGCCCGCCCCAGCAGCAGCCGCCGCGCAGCGGCAACCGGGGCGGCGGCGGCCGGGGCCCCAACACCAAGGGCCTCCTGATCGGCGCGGTCGCCGTGGTCATGGCCGTCGTCGTCGGCATCGTCATCGCGGTGTCGCTCGGCGACAAGAAGGACAACGAAGGCGGCGACGGCACGACCCCGGCGCCCGAGGCGTCGTCGTCGGCGAGTGCTTCGGCGAGCGACTCGGGCAGCAGCCCGAAGGCCGAGGACGATCTGCCCGAGACGACCGACGCGAAGGCGATGAAGCTGGACGGCGGAGCAACTACCGCCTCGGACATAGAGGGTTCGAAGTCCGGGACCTACGTCACCGGCCTCAACACCGAGGGCGCCTCGGTCACCTGGACCGTCAACGGCATCCCGAAGACCGGGACTTACACCGTCTTCGCCCTCTTCAACGTGACGGGCGAGGACCAGGAGATGACCCTCTCCGTCAACGGCAAGCCCTTCGGCAGCAAGGTCAACTTCGGCAACTTCACCCACTCCACGGACCCCACCCGGGCCTGGACCAACACCTACGCCTGGCCGACCCTGACCAAGGGCACCAACACCATCTCCATCTCCTGCCAGTCCGGCGACAAGTGCAACGTCCTGCTGGACCAGATGGCGCTGCGCAAGGGCCAGGTCAAGACCCTCGACTAGGCCGCGCTGACCTCACCCCGCACCGCCACCCGCCCCACCCACTCCTCGTACGCCCCCCGGTCGAACTCCCCTGCCCCCGGCGCCAGTACGGTCGCCATGGACAGGGCCAGGGCCCGGGAAAGCCGTTCCGGCCAAGGGAGTTGGTCGAGGAGGCCGGAGAGGAGGCCGGCTGCGGCCGAGTCGCCGGCGCCTGTGGGGTTGCCGCGCAGGCGAGTTGGGGGAGTGGCGCGCCAGCGGCCCTCCGGGGTCATCGCGAGGAGGCCCTCGGGGCCCAGGGACGCGATGATCGAGCGGGCGCCCCTGCGGCGCGCGTCCTGCGCCGCGCGCAACGGGTCGTGGGAGCCGGTGAGTTCGGCCAGTTCGTCGGCGTTCGGGGTGATGATGTCGGGGCGGGCCGCGACCCCGCGCCGCAGCGGCTCGCCGCTCGTGTCCAGCAGCACCGGTATGCCCGCCGTCCGCGCCGCCCGCACCAACCCCGCGTACGCGCCCACCGGTACGCCCTGCGGCAGACTCCCGCACAGGGCAACTGCCGAGGCGGAGCCCAGGAGTTGGTCGTACACCTCCAGGAACGCGCCCCACTCGGCGGGTGTGACGGCAGGGCCCGGTTCGTTCAGCTGAGTCGTGTCACCGGTGTGCGTGTCCACGACCGCGACGGTCCTGCGGGTGTGCCCGGAGATCGGCACGAGCGCGTCGATCACCCTGGGGATCAAGGTGAGTTGATCCTGTACGACCTTCCCCGTCGTGCCGCCCACGAAGCCCGTCGCCGTCACCTCGTGGCCGAGGGCGGCGAGGACGCGGGCCACGTTCAGGCCCTTGCCGCCCGGCCGTTCGGTGACGTCCGTGACGCGGTGGGTCGTATGAGGGCGCAGTCCCCTCACGCGATAGGTGATGTCGAGCGCGGTGTTGAGCGTGACCGTGAGGATCACCGGCCTCGACCTCCCCTTCGTCGGCGCTCAGGGCGTGCTCCCGAAGGTCAGATCATGCCAAAGGGGCAGCGCCCTGAGGTCGCCGATTTCACGCCAGTTCAGGTGTTGTTACCCAACTGCCGTGCCTCATCACGCCCTTGAGGTCGAAGTTCTCGTCCAGGACTAGGAGGTCGGCGAGCTTGCCCGGTTCCAGTGAGCCGATCTCGTCCCAACGGCCCAGCAGGCGGGCCGGGTTGACGCACAGTGCCTGTACGGCGTCCTCGATCCGGATGCCGTCGATCGTCACCGCCCGCTTGAACGCGCGGTCCAGCGTCAGCGTCGAGCCCGCGATCGAGCCGCCCTCCACCAACCTCGCGACGCCGTCGGTGACTTCGACCTCCAGCGGGCCCAGCAGGTACCTGCCGTCGCCGGTGCCGGCCGCGTCCATCGCGTCCGTGATGAACGCGACGCGCTCCGCGCCGGCCAGCCGGAATGCCAACTCCAGTGCCGCCGGGTGGAGATGGGTGCCGTCGTTGATCAACTCGACCGTCACGCGCGGGTCTTCGAGCAGCGCCGCCACCGGTCCCGGAGCCCTGTGGCCCAGCGGGGGCATCGCGTTGAACAGGTGCGTCGCCACTGTCGCGCCTGCCTCGATCGCCTCCCTCGTCTGCTCGTACGTCGCGTCCGTGTGGCCGATCGCCGCGATCACTCCGTGGTCGGCGAGGAGTCTCACCGAGTCGATTCCGCCGGGGAGTTCGGTGGCCAGCGTCAGCATCTTGGCGTGGCCCCTTGCCGCGTCGATCAGCTTCCGTACGTCTGCCGGGTGCGGGTGTCGTAGCAGTGCCTCCGAGTGGGCTCCCTTTCGGCACGGGGAGATGAACGGGCCCTCGAAGTGGATGCCGGCGATCTCTCCGTCCTCGGCGAACTCGCTGAGCATGGCGGCCTGTTGGGTGAGGACGTCCAGGTCGTTCGTCACCGTGGAGGCGACGAGGGTGGTGGTGCCGTGGGTTCGGTGAGTGTGGAGGGCCCTGCGTACGTCGTCGGCTGTGCCGGAGAAGGAGGCTCCGCCTCCGCCGTGGTTGTGGAGGTCTACGAAGCCGGGAATTACGTAGTGGCCGGTGAGGTCGATTCGGTGGGCGTTCTCGGGGGCCTCGGAGGTGATGTGCTTGCCGTGAACGGCGATGTCCTGGACGGCAGTTACGGAAGGGAGAACTGTTGTTGCGCCGGTGAGGATCGTGGTCGGGTGCGGGTTCGATGTGGCTTGTCGCGCAGTTCCCCGCGCCCCTGGGTTGGATGCCGTCACGGCGTTTCCTCCGTAGCCTTCGTTGAGGATCGGCGTGTGTGCTCGCCGTGGGCGGTCGCGCCCGCGCGGCGGAGCCGCACATCGACACAGCCCCTCGCCTCTGAGGTGGGTGCCATTACGGCGTTTCCTCCATACCGGCCGATTCCTTGAGAAGATCCCACGCCATCAGGCCTGCTCCCAGGCAGCCCGCCGTGTCGCCCAACGTCGCCGGGACGATCTCCGGGGGGTGTTGGAAGGTCACCCGGGCCCCGATTGCTTCCCGCAGTGGTGTGAACAGGGTGTCCCCCGATTCCGCCAAGCCCCCTCCGATCACGATCCTTGTCGGGTCCAGGAGTGTCAGGGCCGTCATCAAGCCGTCCGCGAGTGTTGTCACCGCTTGGTGCCAGACCTTCGCCGCCCTCGGGTCGCCCGCCTCCACCGCCTTTGCGCAGTCCGCCGCGTCCGCTGTGGGGTCGCCGGAGGCTCTTGCCCAGGATTCCGTCACCGCCGCCGCCGACGCGTATCGCTCCAGGCAGCCTCGTTGGCCGCAGGGGCAGGGGGCGCCTCCGGGGCGTACGACGATGTGGCCGATCTCGCCGGCGGAGCCGTGGGCGCCGGGGTCGATGCCCGTGGGGGTGCCGATCGCGCCTGCGATGCCGGTGCCTAGGGCCAGGAAGAGGAAGCGGGGGGTTTCGCGGGCGGCGCCCAGGCGGCCTTCTGCCAGGCCGCCCGTGCGTACGTCGTGGCCTAGTGCTGCGGGGGTACCGGTACGGGTCGCCAGGAGGTCGCGTAGGGGGACGTCGCGCCAGCCCAGGTTCGCGGCGTAGACGGCTACCCCTGAGGTCTCATCGATGATGCCGGGGACGGCGAGACCCGAGGCCAGGGCGGGTTCACCCAAGTGGCGTACCCCGTACGACCGGAGGTCCGCCGCGAAGTCGAGGATTCCCCCGATCACCGCCTCGGTGCCCCGCTCGCGGGCCGTGGGCCTGCGGTCGCGGTGCAGCAGCGCGCCGTCCGCGCCGACCAGGGCGCCCTTCATCGCGGTGCCGCCCACGTCGAGGGCGATGACATGTCTCACGGTGAACAGTGTGGCCGAGGACCCCGGAGAGGTCTAGTCCACTGAGGTGGTGTAGACCTTGATCCGACTATCGGACAAGTGTTTGTGGAGTGGACAGCAGTGGTGCAGAGGGGTTGGGTCGGGGCCTTGGCCGCGTTGGGTATGACGGTGGCTGTCGGGGGGTGTGGGGTACTCGGGAGTGACTCCGACCGGGTGAGCCTCAGACTCGTCGCCGCGGACTACGGGGACAGCGCGGCCAACAGCTCCACCAAGTACTGGGACAAGCTGACCAAGGCGTACGAGGAGAAGCACCCCGACGTCGACGTCCAGGTCAGCGTGTACTCCTGGAACGACGTCGACAGCAAGGTCAAGGCCATGGTCGACGACGGGAACGCGCCCGACATGGCGCAGATCGGGTCGTACGCCGACTACGCCGACCGCGGTCTCCTCTACAAGGCCGGTGACCTGCTCTCCATCCCCACCCAGGCCGACTTCGTCTCCCAGCTCGCCAACGCGGGCAAGGTGCGCGGGCAGCAGTACGGGATGCCCTTCGCCTCCTCCACCCGGCTCCTCTTCTACAACAAGGGGCTCTTCGCCAAGGCTGGGATCAGCGAGCCGCCCACGACGTGGGACGAACTCGCCGCCGACGCAGCGAAGTTGAAGGACGCGGGGGTGTCGTACCCGTACGCCCTTCCCCTCGGGCCCGAGGAGGCGCAGGCCGAGGCCATGCAGTGGATGCTCAGCGGGGGTGGGGGGTACACCTCCGCCGCCGGGACCTACAGCCTCGACTCCGTCGAGAACGTCCAGACCTTCGAGTGGCTCCAGAAGAAGCTGGTCGACAAGGGGCTGACCGGGCCGGTCGCGCCCGCGAAGCTCAACCGTGCCACCGTGTTCTCCTCCTTCGCCGCCGGTGATGTCGGCATGCTCATCGGGCATCCCTCGCTCATGAAAATGGCCCGGGACAAGGGAGTTCAGTACGGGATGGTGCCCATGCCCGGGAAGGCCGGGGTTCGGCCGCTCACCATGGGGGTCGCCGACTGGATGACCGCGTTCAAGCAGCACGGGAACCAGTCCGAGATCGGCAAGTTCCTCGACTTCGTGTACGACGAGGACAACGTGCTCGCGTTCTCCCGGGAGTACGACCTGCTGCCGGTGACGTCCTCCGCGTCCGCGGTGATGAGTACGGCACCTGAGGACCGCGACCTCGAACCCTTCCTGGAGCAGCTGCCGCTCTCCGAGTCGTACCCCGTGGGTCGTACGTCCTGGGCCACCGTCGCGGCGTCCATCAAGAAGGGCATCGGCAGTGCTGTGGCTCCGGGGGTACGTCCCGACGACGTGCTGCGCAGGCTGGAGACGGAGGCGATGGCTGCGGAGAGCGGGGTGTCGTAACCGGGGACTACTGTCGGGGTATGCCACACCCCGACTTGGGCCGCCGCGAGCAGGACATCCTGGCGTTGGAGCGCCGCTCGTTCCCCAGCCCCGGCATAAAGGAACGCGCGATCCGCGAGGACCTGGGGATGTCCCCCGTCCACTACTACCAACTCCTCAACGCACTGCTGGACGACCCCAGGGCACTGGCAACGGACCCGGTAACGGTGAACCGCCTACGGCGAGTGCGGGAGGGACGCCGGGAGGAGCGGTAGGGGGAGGGTGGTGCGGAAGGTTTCGGGCTGCGGGCCGGTGGGGGGCTGGTCGCGCAGTTCCCCGCGCCCCTAAAAAACAACCAGCCACCCGGCACATAGAGCCCAACGAACCCGCACCCGTAGTCCTTTAGGGGGCTGTGTCGATGTGCGGCTACCGCCGCGTGGGCGCTACCGACCCCGACGGACCCGCAGATGTAGTCCTTTAGGGGCGCGGGGCTGTATCGATGTGCGGCTACCGCCGCGTGGGCGCGAGCAACCACATACAGCCCCGCACCCGAAGTCCCTTGGGGCGGGCCGACCGTTCGTGGTCGACGCTGGGGGACCGGTCGTTGTTAGGGGCGCGGGGCTGTCTCGATGTGTGGCTACCGCCGCGCGGGCGCGAGCAACCACATACGGCCCGCACCCGAAGTCCCTCAGGGCGGGCCGACCTGTTCGTGGTCGGCGCCGGGTGACCAGTCGTTGCTAGGGGCGCGGGGAACTGCGCGATCAGCCCCCACCGGCCCGCACCCGAAGTCCCTCGGGCGGGCCGACCTATTTGTGGTCGACGCCGGGTGACCGATTTTTGTTAGGGGCGCGGGGAACTGCGCAAGAAACCACACACAGCCCGCAGCCGAAGTCCCTCGGGACAGGCCGACCTATTCGTGGTCGACGCCGGTGACCAGTCGTTGCTAGGGGCGCGGGGAACTGCGCGACCAGCCCCACTCAACCCGCACCCAACCCTCTACTGTCGACCCATGGGTACCCACCTAAAACCCCCCGCCCACCAAGCCCTGACCACCATCCGCACCCACCCCTCCCACTCCCTCCTAGCCTTCGACTTCGACGGCACCCTCGCCCCCATCGTCGACGACCCGGAGAAGTCCCGCCCCTACCCCGGCGCCCTCGAAGCCCTCGCCGCCCTCGCAGAGAAGGGTGCGCGTATCGCCGTTATTACCGGCCGCCCCGCCGAAGTAGCCGTCCGCTACGGCCAGTTCGAGGGCATCGCAGGGATGACCGTGCTCGGACATTACGGCGCCGAGCGCTGGGAGCAGCGCACGGGGCAGATCACCGCCCCTCCCCCTCCCCCCGCCCTGGACGACGTACGGCGAGAACTCCCCGGCATCCTCGGCACCACCGACGCCTGGGTCGAGGAGAAGGGGCGAGCCGTTGCCGTGCATACCCGGCGTGCGAAAGATCCGCAGGGACTGTGGGAGACCCTGCGGGAGCCGATCACCCAACTCGCCACCCGGCATGGGCTGATCGTCGAGCCGGGCCGGATGGTCCTGGAGATCAGGCCCGCCGGGATGGACAAGGGGGCCGCGTTGAGGAGCCTCGTCGAGGAGACCGGCGTCACCGCGGTGCTGTACGCCGGCGACGACCTCGGCGACCTCCCCGCCTTCGACGCCGTGGACGCCCTCCGCGCCAACAACACCCCCGGCGTCCTGATTTGCAGCGGCAGCAACGAAGTAACCGCTCTCAGCAACAGGGCGGACCTGATCGTGGACGGTCCCCCCGGAGTCGTAGAACTCCTGACTCAGCTGGTCAACGACGCCAGCTGATCCAGGAACCACTGGGTCGGCGGCAGAGCGGTAGCCGCAGCAGCAAGCCGCTTCGTCCGCTCCGCCCTCTCCTCACGCGGCATGGAGAGGGCCGAGTGGAGGGCGTCGGAGGTCTCCAGGATGTCGTACGGATTGACGGTGATCGCGTCGTCGCCCAGCTCCCAGTACGCCCCCGCCTCCCGCGAAAGGACCAGAGCGCACCCCTCGTCGGAGACGACAGGCACCTCCTTGGCGACAAGGTTCATGCCGTCCCGGATCGGATTGACGAGGGCGACATCCGCGAGGCGATACGCCGCGAGGGACCGCGCGAAGTCATCCTTGAGATGGAGCAGTACGGGGGTCCAAGTAGCCGTCCCGTAGACGGAGTTGATCTCGTCGGCGACCCGCTGGACCTCGTCCATGTAGTCCCGGTACACCTTGAGGTCCTGCCGCGAGGGATACGCGAAAGCTACGTGAACCACACGGTCCCGCCACTCGGGGCGGGTGTCGAGCAGATGCCGGTAGGCCAGTAGCCCCCGCACGATGTTCTTGGACAGCTCGGTCCGGTCGACACGGACGACAGCGAGCCGCCCCTCCCCGATCTCCGCACGCAGGGACGCGATCCGGTCCCGCACGTCGGCCTGGTGCGCGCGGTCGCGAAGGAAGTCGGCGTCGGCGCCGAGGGGATGCACCCCGATCCCGGTCGACCCGGTCCCGTCGGGACAACAGGACGCGAACGCGTCGGCCCACCGCCGCGTGAGGAACCCCAGCTGGTCGGCGGACAGCATGCTGGTCAGGAGCTGCGTACGGATGTCGTCGGGAAGCAGCGCGAAGTAGTCCGGCGGAGCCCAGGGCGTGTGCGAGAAGTGACCGATCCGCAGATCGGGCCGCAACTCCCGCAGCATGCCGGGCACGAGGCACAGGTGGTAGTCCTGTACGAGTACGGCGGCCCCCTCGGCCGCCCCCTCCGCCAGCGCCTCCGCGAACGCCCGGTTGTACGCCTCGTAAGACACCCACTGCCGCCTGAACTCCGCGTCGAACACGGGCTCCAGCGGCGTCTGGTACAGCATGTGGTGGACGAACCACAGCACGGAGTTGGCGATGCCGTTGTACGCGTCGGCGTGCACGTCGGCGGGGATGTCGAGCATCCGCGTCCCCGGCTCGCCGATCCCTCGGCGTACGGCCTCACGGTCGCCGTCGGACAGCGCGCTGCACACCCACAGCGCACCGGAGTCCGAGTCGATCGCGGAGAGCCCGGAGACGACCCCGCCGCCGCCGCGCTTGGCGTGCAGCGCGCCGTCGTCGCCGACGGAGTAGGAGACGGGGCCCCGGTTGGAGGCGACGAGCACACGCGAAGCACCGAACGTCATACGCCCAACCTAGCCAGACGCTGCGCTGCTCAAACGTTCGGAACGTATACGTGGCATGGGACTCAGGGGTATGCAGCCCTCAAGTACTAACCGGGTACACCCCGAGAGCCACTCACGCGACCTTCCGCCTCGCGTACTCCGCGATCTCCACCATCGGCGGCCTCTCCTCCGTATCCACCGAATACGTCCGCGCCTCGAACCCGCCCTCGCTCCGCTCGAACTGGGTCAGCGCCGGACGGATCAAGTGCCCGCGCGCCAGCCGCAGTTGAGCCGTACGGTAGATCGCCGCCGACATCCGCCCCAGCGCCTGCCCGTCCTGGTGGCGATGCTTGCGCACCCCGATATCGACCTGGGCCAGAGCGTCGAGGCCCACCAGATGCAGGGCGTCGACCAACATGCCCAGCTCGACCCCGTACCCCACCGGGAACGGAAGCTGCTCCAGCAGACTCCGCCGGGCCGCGTACTCGCCCCCCAACGGCTGGACAAACCCCGCGAGTTGAGGCCAGTGCATGTTCAGCAGCGGGCGCGCCATCAGCTCCGTCACCCGCCCGCCCTGCCCCGCCGCGCCGGCGAGGGGACGGTCGTACATGCCCTTCACCAGATCGACGTCCGGATCGGTCAGCAGTGGACCCACGATCCCGGAGACGAAGTCGGAGGAGAAGTCGCGCAGGTCCGCGTCGATGAAGCAGACGATGTCGCCGGTGGTGGCGAGCAGGGACCGCCAGAGCACCTCGCCCTTGCCGGGGACGGCGGGGATGCGGGGCAGGATCGCGTCGCGATGGACGACGCGCGCGCCCGCGGACGCCGCGACCGACGCCGTACGGTCCGTCGAACCGGAGTCGACGACGACGAGCTCGTCGATCAGCGGCACCTGGAGCATCAGGTCGTGGCGGATGACCGCGACGATGTCACCGACCGTCGCCTCCTCGTTCAGCGCGGGGAGGACCACGGAGACGGTCAGACCGGTGGCCCGCTTCGCCGCCATGATCCGGTGGAGGGGGCGGTCGGTCACCGACCAGGAGCGGGTGGCCAGCCAGCGCTCGGCTTCTTCCAGCACAGTCAGCGGCTCCTCACTGTCACGGTCACACTGCGACGTGTGATCCATCTCGCGCCTCGGACGACTATCTCAACTGTCGTGGCCTTCGGTTACAGTCTTGAACAACGCTGGTGACCATCGCATGTCGGGGGCGCCAGGCGGACAGCTCCACCCATAACTTCATACCGCTCATCCAGAGGGGCAGAGGGATACGGCCCGATGAAGCCCCGGCAACCCTCCAGCCGGTCTCGTGCGTGATCACGCAGCGAGGCTCCCGGCTAGGGAAGGTGCCAAATCCGTCTCACGGCGAGATGCGTCGTGAGGAAGATGAGGAGAAAGGGCCTCGCCTCCATGGCTGTGCAGACGATCGCAACCACCGCGTCGACCTCCGGAACCACCGTCGACCTCGGTCCCGCCGAAGCGCTGAGCTGTCGAGAGTGCGGACATCGCGTCCCTCTCGGCCCCTTCTTCGCCTGCGAAGAGTGTTTCGGCCCGCTGGAGATCGCGTACGACTTCGATGGGTATGACACCGAAGAGCTCCGAGCCCGCATCGCCGCAGGCCCCGCCAACATCTGGCGCTACGCCCCCCTACTCCCCGTACCTGCGGACGTAGCCGAGAAGCCCAACATCAACCCGGGCTGGACCAAGCTCGTCCAGGCCGACCGCCTCGCCGCCGAACTCGGCGTCGACCAGGGCAAGTTGTTCGTCAAGGACGACTCCGGCAACCCGACCCACTCCTTCAAGGACCGCGTCGTAGCCCAGGCGCTCGAAGCGGCGCGCGCCTTCGGTTTCACCACCCTCAGCTGCTCCTCGACCGGCAACCTCGCGGGCGCGGTCGGCGCCGCAGCCGCCCGTGCGGGCCTGCGCTCCTGCGTCTTCATCCCGCACGACCTGGAGCAGGGCAAGATCGTCATGGCCGCCGTCTACGGCGGTGAGCTGGTCGGCATCGAGGGCAACTACGACGACGTCAACCGCTTCTGCTCCGAGCTGATCGGCGACTCGGCGGGCGAGGGCTGGGGCTTCGTCAACGTCAACCTGCGGCCGTACTACGCCGAGGGCTCCAAGACGCTGGCGTACGAGATCTGCGAGCAGCTCGGCTGGGAACTTCCGGACCAGCTCGTCGTACCGATCGCCTCGGGATCGCAGCTCACGAAGATCGACAAGGGGCTCCAGGAGCTGATCAAGCTGGGGCTCGTCGCGGACAAGCCGTACAAGATCTTCGGGGCGCAGGCGGAGGGGTGCTCGCCGGTGTCGGTCGCGTACAAGGCGGGGCACGACGTCGTACGGCCGCAGAAGCCGGACACGATCGCGAAGTCGCTGGCCATCGGGAATCCGGCGGACGGGCCGTACGTGCTGGACATCGCGCGGCGGACCGGCGGCGCGGTCGAGGACGTCACCGACGAGCAGATCGTCGACGCGATCAAGGTGCTGGCGCGGACGGAGGGGATCTTCGCGGAGACCGCCGGTGGTGTGACCGTGGGGGTGACGCGCAAGCTGATCGAGAACGGGTTGCTGGACCCGTCCCTCACGACCGTCGTCCTCAATACGGGTGACGGCCTCAAGACGCTTGACGCGGTCGCCGGGACCGGTCTGACCGCCACCATCCGCCCGACCCTGGACTCCTTCCGAGAGGCTGGCCTCGCATGAGCGTGACCGTTCGTATCCCGACCATCCTGCGTACGTACACCGGTGGGCAGGCCGAGGTGGCCGCCGAGGGCGGGACCCTCGGGGAGGTCATCGCGGACCTGGAGAAGAACCACACGGGCATCTCCGCGCGCGTCCTGGACGACCAGGGGAAGCTGCGGCGGTTCGTGAATGTGTACGTCAATGACGATGACGTCCGTTTCGAGCAGGGGCTTGAGACGGCGACTCCCGACGGCGCCGGCGTCTCCATCATCCCGGCGGTCGCGGGGGGCTGAGTTCTCCGGTTGACCTAATGTCATTACCGGCCGGTAGTAACCGTCAGTAATGCACATTACTCATTGTTCATCGAATTGCCCTCTTCGCTTCGAAGCGGAGGGGGCAATTCTGTGTGGTTGAACGAGGTAGGGTTGGGGAACCCGCGCGCGCTCGCCCTTCTTGCATCCGACAAGAAACAGCCAAAGTGTGCGTCTCTTGCGTGGCATTTGCGGCATATGCCCGGCCCGACTTGCCCTGACCTCTGGTGAATTCTCACCACATTCCGGATCGTGTGCGTCCAGAATTCTCGTCCGATTGACCTGTTGCAGACGGCAGTTGGACAGATACATTCAGCCGCGGTCGACGCGTTCCGGCGCACGCCCCCAATACGGCAGGGGGGTGAGGTCTGACCCGGACCCACGAAGTGTGGGTTCGCGCAAGGGCCAGTAATAGGGGAGTTAGGCATGGCTCAGGGCACCGTCAAGTGGTTCAACGCGGAGAAGGGGTACGGCTTCATCGCGGTCGACGGTGGTGCGGACGTCTTCGTCCACTACAGCGCCATTCAGATGGACGGCTACCGCACCCTCGAAGAGGGCCAGCGAGTCGAGTTCGAGATCTCGCAGGGTCAGAAAGGCCCGCAGGCCGACATGGTTCGCGTCACCGCCTGAACATTCAACAAAGGACCCGCACCTGTCCAGGGTGCGGGTCTTTTGTTGTGGGCGGGGTGGGTGTTGAAGGTCGCAGGGTGCGAACTGTGCTTTTTAGGGGCGCGGGGCTGTGTCGATGTGCGGCTCCGCCGCGCGGGCGCGAACAGCGCACGACGCACCCGCGCGCGCCAGGCTGCTTCCCTGCCTGCTGCCGACGGTGCCGATCTGACGCCGAGCCGCCCCAGGTCTTTTTAGGGGCGCGGGGAACTGCGCGACAAGCCACGACGCACCCGCACCCGCTCACGCACCATCACCCCCCACCCCCTTCGATCCACCCCCGAACCCGCAACTCGCCAGACCACCCCCGCCACCCCCGCAACCTGCACTTTCCCCACCCCGCAGCTCCCAAGACCCCCCACCCCCCACCCGTACGGCCTTGCACTCTCAGGGGTCGAGTGCTAATCATTGGCGTTAGCACTCTCCCTGTGAGAGTGACAACGAAGGACCGAGTCGGTGAGGTTCACGGCGAGGGTGGGGCAAGGGACCACCAGACCGCGGGACCGTCCGTCGCGGGCGCGGGCGCGGTCCATTTGCGGTACTCACCCCCAGTCCTGGAGGGACCACTTCACATGGCCAAGATCATCGCGTTCGACGAGGAGGCGCGGCGCGGCCTTGAGCGCGGTATGAACCAGCTCGCCGACGCCGTCAAGGTCACCCTCGGCCCCAAGGGCCGCAACGTCGTCCTTGAGAAGAAGTGGGGCGCCCCCACGATCACCAACGATGGTGTGTCCATCGCCAAGGAGATCGAGCTGGAGGACCCGTACGAGAAGATCGGCGCCGAGCTGGTCAAGGAAGTCGCGAAGAAGACGGACGACGTAGCCGGTGACGGCACGACGACCGCGACGGTCCTGGCCCAGGCACTGGTCCGCGAGGGCCTCCGCAACGTCGCCGCAGGCGCCAACCCGATGGCCCTGAAGCGCGGCATCGAGAAGGCCGTCGAGGCCGTCTCCGGCGCGCTCCTGGAGCAGGCGAAGGACGTCGAGACCAAGGAGCAGATCGCCTCCACGGCCTCCATCTCCGCCGCCGACACGCAGATCGGCGAGCTCATCGCCGAGGCGATGGACAAGGTCGGCAAGGAAGGCGTCATCACGGTCGAGGAGTCGCAGACCTTCGGCCTGGAGCTTGAGCTCACCGAGGGCATGCGCTTCGACAAGGGCTACATCTCGGCGTACTTCGCGACCGACATGGAGCGCATGGAGTCGTCCCTGGACGACCCGTACATCCTGATCGCGAACTCCAAGATCGGCTCCGTCAAGGACCTGCTCCCGCTCCTGGAGAAGGTCATGCAGTCGGGCAAGCCGCTGCTGATCATCGCCGAGGACGTCGAGGGCGAGGCCCTGTCGACCCTGGTCGTCAACAAGATCCGCGGCACGTTCAAGTCCGTCGCGGTCAAGGCGCCCGGCTTCGGCGACCGCCGCAAGGCGATGCTGAACGACATCGCGATCCTCACCGGCGGCGAGGTGATCTCCGAGGAGGTCGGCCTCAAGCTGGAGAACACGACGCTGGACCTGCTGGGCCGCGCCCGCAAGGTCGTCATCACCAAGGACGAGACGACGATCGTCGACGGCGCCGGGTCCTCGGACCAGGTCGCCGGCCGGGTCAACCAGATCCGCGCCGAGATCGAGAACTCCGACTCGGACTACGACCGCGAGAAGCTCCAGGAGCGCCTGGCGAAGCTCGCGGGCGGCGTGGCGGTCATCAAGGCCGGTGCCGCGACCGAGGTCGAGCTCAAGGAGCGCAAGCACCGCATCGAGGACGCCGTTCGCAACGCGAAGGCCGCCGTCGAGGAGGGCATCGTCGCCGGTGGTGGCGTGGCCCTCATCCAGGCCGCCGCGGTCTTCGAGAAGCTGGAGCTGGAGGGTGACGAGGCGACCGGCGCTGCCGCCGTCAAGCTCGCCCTTGAGGCCCCGCTGAAGCAGATCGCCGTCAACGCCGGCCTCGAAGGCGGCGTCGTGGTGGAGAAGGTCCGCAACCTCCAGGTCGGCCACGGCCTGAACGCCGCGACCGGTGAGTACGTCGACATGATCGCCTCCGGCATCATCGACCCGGCGAAGGTGACGCGTTCCGCGCTGCAGAACGCCGCCTCCATCGCCGCGCTCTTCCTCACCACCGAGGCCGTCATCGCCGACAAGCCGGAGAAGTCCGCCGCGCCTGCCGGTGGCGGTATGCCGGGCGGTGACATGGACTTCTGATCCATCTCCCGCGAGGGACGGATCGGCGGTACTACTGAGGGCGGTACTTCCCAGGTATGGGGGGTACCGCCCTCGGGCGTTGTCTCAAGCTTGTCAGTTGCCGTACTTCTTCCTGAGCGGCTCGGTGTCGAGGGTGATGCTCACGGGAGGGGGCAACGTGACCGTAGTACCCCAGGGGTAGGAGGGGGCCTGTTGGTAGTGGCCGTCCTTGGGGTCGCTGTGGACGACGAGGGTGTGGTTGTCGCGGTCGATGAGGAGGTAGACCGGGATACCGGCCTCGGCGTAGCCGATGGGCTTGTCGATGCGATCGCGCTGGTGGGTGTCGTAGTCGTGGGAGGTGATCTCGACGGCCATCAGCATGCCGTCGGGATCGGACCAGGCGCCGTGCGTGTCGAAGTGGCCCACCGGTGCGAGAAGGCCGTCGGGGATGGAGCGGCCCTGGCGGTATGCCTCGGTCTTCACGGTCCGGGTCAGCATGAGGTTCAGCTCGGGGCGCTGCTGCATGCACTGTCGCAGCAGCCACATGGCGATTTCGTCGTGGGCGCCGTCCGGCACTGCCTTGACCTCTAGTTTTCCGTGGATGTACTCAAGCCGGACGGTCTCCGGCGCCCGCCGCGCCAGCTCCTCGAAGTCCTCGACGCCGAGCGGGTCCCTCGTACGGACTTGGCCGTCGACGAGTTCGAGCCGGACGTTCTCGGGAGCTGCGGCGGCGAGTGCCTCGAAGTCCTCGATAGGCATCTGCGGGTACTGGGTGGGGGTCATGGCGTCGCCTCCTCCCCTCAATGGTGCCCCGGGGCGGTGTCGGCGGACCGTGGGAGCGGTCATACGGGTGTCCTTTCTCGCAGCGGCACCCCGATCGCAGCACGGATCCCATCCGCACGGGCCCGAACACCGGGGAGTCCAGAAGCACGGCAGGGCGCACAGCAGTCGCCCCCACACACCCCTTGCACACTCCCCCCGGCAGAGCCTCCGGCCTCCCCGGCACCCCGCACTCGGAGCACTCCAGAAGTCGTACGGGTCTCACGGCCTCAGGTACTACGGGTCGTACGGGTACCGGTGACGGCATCTTGTCGACGAGGCGGCGGTGGAGCAGCGCGGCAGGGGAGTGGACGACGTGGGGGAGCCCGGCGGTGAGGGCGGTGCGGACGGCCTCCGCGTTGGCGCCCCGCGCGAACCACTCCTCGACCAGCGGAGCGAGCCGCGCGCACTCGGCGGCGGACAGGAACAGCGAGGGCGCGGTACGGCTGATCGCGGCGAGGAGGATGACGGCGCGTGAACGGGTGGGCGGGGGTTCGGAGTTGTCCGGCGGTACGTCACCCCGCGTGAACGCGGCCCACCAGTCGTCCGCGCGGGCGGTACGGCTGAAGAACGTCCGGGTGACCCAGAGTTCGGTCCCGGAGGGGGAGGCGACCTTCTCCTGCCCCCGCCTCAAGTGCCCGGCCGCCTGAATCCTGTTGAGCGAGGTCCGCAGCGCGCACTGTCCGTACACGGTGGTCTTGGCCAGCATCTTCACGGAGATGTCGGCGCCGTCGGGGAGCCGGTCGAGGTATCCGGCGATGGCGGCGTCGCGGGGGAGGAGGTGATCGAAGTCACCTTTGCTGCGCGGCCGTTGACCGGGGGCGGTCCGTTTCCCGTACCCGGGCTTGGCCATCGGGTGCGGGGGCACGTCGGCAGTACTAAAGTTGGCGTCAGCCATTAAGGCGTCCTTTTGTCAGCCAGAGGACGGCTCGGATGGTCAGACCCCCACAGGTGTTGTCAGCGCCTGTTGGGGGTTGATTACTTCCGGGGCCTGTGTGTTGTTGCCAGCACCGTAAAGCCAACTGACACTCCGTTGCAACCCGAACCCGCAAAGTCAACTGGCGGGGTGGGAGGGTGGGTTGAGACCCACACCCATTCAAAAAAGCAACGCCTCGAAGCTCAGGACTTGAGCCCCGGGACGTCGAGAATCACACCTCGCTGAACAGGGAGAAACCCTCGATGACATCGTGGGAAGTGGCCGTGGTGCAAGCCGACATCACCGCCCACATGACCCTCTACACGCAAGCGCCGATCGCGAAGAAGACGCGCGTACGGGGCGTCCTCCCGGGCCCGGCGGGCGCCGAGACCGTACACATCGCGGTCGGCGGCCGGAGAACGTTCGCCGGTGAGTTCCGGGCTGTGTACGAGATGCCGCTCTTCCGGCAGGACGAGACGCTGCTCTCGTGGCAGGCGGTCGCCTTCGTGCGGCGCGAGTTGGGGGAGGCCCGCCCGGTAGACCGCGCCCACACACTGCTGACCACCCTGAGCTGCCCACACCCGAGCTTCGAGGAACGGGAGAGCGCCGAGTCGCTGTTGGTCGGGTTCCTGTATCTGCGTGGGGGCCGGATGCGGCTGTACGTACGTCGCCAGGACACCCCCGGGGTCGTCGCCTGCGACGTACGCCTCGCGGAGGCGGGTCCGGCGGTGATTGCGGAGGTGTTCTCGCGGTCGGGGGAACGGGAGTTGTGGGCGGAGCCGGAGGGGGACCCGCACTGTGCGGCGGTGCTGGACCTGGTGCACTGAGGGAACCGGTGATCTGCGACGCGCGGGGGCCGACGTCAAGTGTTTGTGAGTGGCGCCGAAACGGCCGTCCCCGTGACTACACCCACGTCAGAAGATCAAGACGGCGTGTGCACGAAGGTTATTCCGTGCTTGCCGGCGAGTTCCAACACGGCCTGGGGGTCGTCGGTTTCATGCAGGCTGCCGAAGTTCTCGACGAGGTCTTCGGCAAAGTGCTCGAACCCACCGGGAGACGAGACTTGAAGCAGTCGGGGTGCTACGTCCGAGGCCGGGCGGACGGCGTGCGGAATTCCGCGGGGCAGCAGCATGAAGTCGCCCGGCTTGGCTGTGTAGACGCGGCCGTCGAACGTCGCCTCGATTTCACCTTCGAGCATGTAGAGGACTTCGTCGTCGTTGTGGTGGATATGGAGAGGCAGTTCGCCGCCGACGGTCACCTCCAGCACGGAGAAGCCGCCCCCGGTGTCCTCGCTCCTTGCCTTTACGGCGAATTCGGGCGCCACCGGTACGCGGGTGGGCCTGCTCTCGCCCTGTGAGAGGTAGATGAACCGATCTGTGCTCATGTGTTCTCCCGGGATGGGTGGGATCCGTCGACCAACATCACCGTATGGGCTCAGATGAATAAACGGCAGTACGATGTTCTCCTGTACCTAAGTATTCTTTTGAATACCATTGGAGAGATCATGTCGGAGGTGGAGGACGTGCGGCGCCAGATGCGCCGAGTTCTGACGATGATCAGCGGTAAGTGGAAGATGGAGATCCTCTGGCTGCTGGACCAGCGGACCCACCGGTTCGGTGAGCTCCGCCGCGAGATCCCCCAGGTGACCCAGCACATGCTGACCAAGCAACTGCGTGAACTCGAAGGCGACGGCTTGGTGGAGCGCAAGGTCTATGCGGAAGTCCCGCCCCGCGTGGAGTACACGCTCACCGACAAGGCCCGGTCCCTGAAGCCCGTATTCGAATCGCTCCTCGCTTGGGCCGTGTCTCAGGAGACTTCACAGAACTGACTCGACGGGGGCTTCCAACACGACGCCGGGCCATTTACGGAGCAGTTGGGGCGAGGCGGATGGTGTTCGACGGCTTCCGCAGGTGTATGGGCTCGGGCTTGTTGGCGCCGTTGCCGATGTTCGGGTTGTTGTGCGAGGGGGTGTACGCGTATGGCGCGGAGGGGTACGGGGGTCGAGCCCCGGGGTGGCTAGGGGGCTGACGAGGGCCGCCGCGAGCGGGGGCCCAGGTCGGGTGGGCGGGGTCAGAGCTGCTTGAGGTCTTCGACGAAGGCGGTCCAGGACTGCGTACGGAATACGAGCGCCGGGCCGGAAGGGTTCTTGGAGTCGCGGACGGGGGTCAACGAAGGGTGTCCGTCGGCGACTTCGAGGCAGTCACCGCCCTGGCCGCCGCTGTACGTCGACTTGCGCCACCGGGCGACTTCGAGGCAGTTGCCGCCCTGGCCCCCGCTGTAGCTGGACTTGTACCAGGTGGCGCCGTCCAGGTCGTACTCAGTGCTGTTCCTCATGGGCGTAATCCTCTGCCACCGACTCGATCAGAGCCAATGAATCTTGCGGAGAGAGTGCGCTGGCCGCGAGGAGGTTGAACATCAGGGTGTGTCGGGTGACAGTGGCCGGGTCGTCGATCAGATTGCCCATGTCCGGAGCCTCGACGAAGGAGAGTGGGGGAGCGTCCTCGAAGTCCATGATCTTCAAGGAGCCGTCCGTCGCGACATGCGCTCCGACAGCGAACGGCAGCACCTGTACGACGATCCGACGCTCACGGATCAACTTCGCGATGTGGCGCAGGTTTTGTGCCATCACCGCCGGACTGCCGACCGGTCGGCGGAGCACGGCCTCGTCGAGGATCGTCCACAACAACGGGTTTGTTGGATCGTCGAGAATCCGAGCCCGTTCCAGTCGTAGGGCCACGTCCTCCTCGATCTCGGCGTCGGACGCGAACGTTTTGTACGCACGGAACACCGCCGTGGCGTACTCCTTCGTCTGCAACAGGCCAGGGATCAGCGTGGACGCGTACTGCCTGATCTCCGTCGCCTCTGCCTCAGCCTCCACCGCCTCGGCAAAGTGGTCCGGGTACTTGGACTTGGCCATCGTCTTGGAGTGCCGCGTGAAGAAGTCCCCCGTCCCCAACTCCTTGTCCAGTTGGGGACCCATCTCAGGGCGGATGCGCCGGATACCCGCCTCCATCTGACCGATGTACGACCCGCTCACGAACAGAAGCTCGCCCAAAGCGGTCTGGCTGTACCCCGCCCGCTCCCGCGCGTGCTTCAACTCCTCACCCACCAGCGCGCGGGACGAAGTCGCAGGGTCGAGATCCTTACGTCGGGCCATAGCTTGACTCCCATTCCCACAAGCGGAGTTGTCCTCGCGGCGTCCCTAGCCAGGCTAGAAGAGACGCCGCCACGCTGTGTGGTGAACGGAAACACTCAGCGTGGAGGAAGTGCGCACATGAAGGAGCTGACCGGGGCCGACGAGCCCACCCCCACCATCGACGAAGCCTGCACCAGACTGCGGAACGCCCTCGCGGACGCCGGCATCACCCTCCCCTCCCTCGCCGTCGACCAGGTCTCGGCGACGCACCGCGACCGGGCGTACCACCTGCTGGACCTCGGCCGCTGCAACGTGGACACGGCGACTCGCCTCACCGCCGCCCTCATCCGCGCGGGAGCCCCAACTCGATGACGAAGATCGGCACTTACGTCCTCGACACCCGCTCGAACCGCATCGGCGAGGTCATGGACCACCTGAACGGCCACCTCCAACTCCGCCCGATCGGCGGCGGAGTCGAATGGGACTGCCACCCCGAGGACACCGAACTCCCCACAGGGGAAGCCCTGTTGAGTGAACGGGTCCGCACGCGCAACAGGAACACGCGCACCCGGAGCAAGCTCAACCCCTGAACACCGGGGAAGCAGCAACAAGCCCCGCCTACAGGCCGGTTCACGGCACGAGGCGGGGCCGCCCTTCTGCTGGTCGGCGTCTCAGACCTCGTACTGCCCGACCTCAAGGAAGTACCGCAACTCCTCCGGCGTCCCGTCCATTGCCCGCTGCGCCGCAGCGAAGAGCGCGGGGCTGATGTTCGGGTTCGCGAGGATGCGCGCGACGGCGACCCGGTCGTCCTCGGCCTGGGCGAGGCGGAGACCGGTTTCCAGGAAGGCGCGTAGTACTTCAGGCGTACCGTCATCGAGGGCCTTGTTGGCTTCGCGGACGACCGCCTTGCCGTGGTTCACGAAGAGGATGTGGGAGATCGCGACGGCGTCGTCCTCGGCGAGGGCCAGTCGGTACCCGGTCTTGAGGAAGTTCCGCTTGTCCTCGATCGTGCCGTCGAGCGCCTTGCTGGCCTCACGCTTCACACCCCGGCCGCTGCTCGGCAGCGCCATGATGCGGGAGATGGCGAAGCTGAGTTCGGTCTCCGTCATCTCGTCGATGGGGGTTTCGGTGGAGGCCGTCGCCACGGTCGCCGGGGTCGCCGGTGTGGCCGCGAGTGCGGGGGAAGTGAGGAGGAGCGCCGGAGCGAGGGCGGCTGTCGTGAGCAGAAGGGCGGCGCGGGTCGGGCGTCTCATGTTGTTGTCTCCCCGTAGTCGTGTTGAGGCGGAGAGCTTCGCACGAGGGACGGGGTCGACGCATTTCCGATAACTGGCAGTGTTCCAGGGGGAGTTGTTGCCGGTGTGCTCCAGGGGGTCGTACCGAGAGTACCTCTCAAGTACTACGGGGTGTCCGGGATCACACCTCCCTACCCCCTCGTCCGGAAATGGCGTGGACCACGGTCCGGTTGACCTAGACGTACAAGGCGTATGCGCATGCACATACCCACTGGTCAGTCCGACGACTTCACGAGCGAGGAGCCCTTCCCGTGGCAGCCACCCCCACCCGTGCCTCCGAGATCCTGTCCCGCCCGGTCACCATCAACGGCCTCACCCTCGCGAACCGCATCGCGATGGCCCCGATGACCCGCATGCAGTCCCCGGAGGGCATACCTGGGGAGGACGTCGCGTCGTACTACGCACGTCGTGCTACCGCAGGGGTAGGCCTGATCATCACCGAGGGGACGTACGTCGGTCACGACTCGGCGGGCGAGAGCGACCGCGTACCCCGCTTCCACGGCGAGGAGCAGCTCGCGGGCTGGGCGAAGGTCGCCGACGCCGTCCATGCGGCCGGCGGCCGGATCGTCCCGCAGCTCTGGCACATCGGCATGATCCGCAAGGCGGGCCAGCCGCCGTTCACGGACGCCCCGCCGGTCGGCCCCTCCGGCCTGCGCGTCGACGGCACCGCCGACGGCCACACGATGACCCAGCGCGACCTGGACGACGTCATCGGCGCGTTCGCGCAGAGCGCCGCCGCCGCCGAACGCCTCGGCTTCGACGGCATCGAACTCCACGGCGCCCACGGCTACTTGATCGACCAGTTCCTGTGGGGCACGACCAACCGCCGCACGGACGCGTACGGAGGCGACCCGGTCGCCCGTACCAAGTTCGCGGCCGAGATCGTCGCCGCCGTACGCGAGACCGTGTCCCCGGAGTTCCCGGTCATCTTCCGCTTCTCGCAGTGGAAGTACGACAATTACGACGCGCGGCTCGCCGAGACGCCGGAGGAGCTGGAGGCGATCCTCACGCCGCTCGCGGCGGCCGGGGTCGACGCCTTCCACGCGTCGACGCGCCGCTACTGGGAGCCGGAGTTCGACGGCGCCGACCTCAACCTCGCGGGCTGGGCCAAGAAGCTCACCGGCAGGCCGACGATCACCGTCGGCTCGGTCGGCCTCGACGCCGAGTTCAGCACGGCGTTCGCCGGGAAGGGGTCCGGGACGAAGGGCATCGACGACCTGCTGGAGCGCTTCGAGCGGGACGAGTTCGACGCGGTGGCCGTCGGGCGCGCGCTGCTCCAGGACCCGGAGTGGGCGGCGAAGGTGCTGGGCGGCCGGTCCGAGGAGCTGCGGGCGTTCGACCCGGCGTCGCTCCAGACGCTGAGCTGAGGCCCCACGCCTGCGCCCTACCCTTTTGTCACCCACACGAGTGAACTCCGGCCGGATCGGCGGCTCGCTGGAACCCTTGTTCGAGGCGAGCCGTTGGGCGGGGCAGAGGCGGACAGTGGGAGACGAGAGGAGCAGGGATGGCGGCGGAAGAGGTTCGTACGACGGCGGGTGCGGTCCGGGGCAGGCGTGAGGACGGCCTGACGGTGTTCCGGGGCATGCCCTTCGCCGCACCCCCGGTGGGCTCCGCCCGCTTCCAGGCGCCGACTCCTCCGGCGCCCTGGGCGGGCGTGCGGGACGCGTACGAGTTCGGCCCCCCGCCCCCGCAGGAGACCGGCCTCCAGGGCACCCCCGCCACGGGTGGGGACGACTGGCTGACGGCGAACGTCTGGACGCCGGAGCCGGCCCCGCAGGCCCCGCGCCCGGTCATGGTCTGGATCTACGGCGGCGCCTACCGCGGGGGCCACGCGAGCAGCCCTGGCTACGACGCCCAGCACCTCTCCCGCAAGGGCGACGTCGTGGTCGTCACCTTCAACTACCGCGTAGGCATCGAGGGCTTCCTCCACATCGAGGGCGCCCCCGCCAACCGGGGCCTCCTCGACCAGATCGCCGCCCTGGAGTGGGTCCGCGACAACATCGCGGAGTTCGGCGGCGACCCCGGGAACGTCACGGTGTTCGGCGAGTCCGCGGGCGCGGGATCGGTCGCCGCGCTCCTCGCGGCGCCGTCGGCCCGGGGCCTCTTCCACCGCGCCATCGCCCAGAGCATCCCGGTCACGTACTTCTCCGCGCCCCTGGCCCGGGACATCGCGGCGGCGCTCGCGGCGGAGGCGGGCGTACGGCCGACGGCGGCCGACCTCGCGACGATCCCGCCGAGGAAACTCCCCGAGGCGGGCGAGGCCCTGTCGGCCAAGATGGCGGCGTACACGCGCTGGGGGCAGGTCGCGCCGACGTCCGTGCCGTACTCGCCGGTGGTGGACGGCGACATCCTGCCGAAGACCCCGTGGCAGGCGGCGAGCGCGGGCGAGGTGCGGGACATCGACCTCCTGATCGGCCACAACTCCCAGGAGTACCGCCTCTTCACGGTCATGGGGAACCTCCTGGGCCGCATCACGGAGGACCAGGCGACGGCGGCGCTGCGCATGTACGCCCCCGGCGGAGGCGAGCCCGGCGAGCGCGCGTACCGCGAGGCCTTCCCGGACGCCACGGCGCAGGACCTCTTCGAACGCGTCCAGTCGGACTGGCTGTTCGCGATGCCGTCCCTGTACCTCGCGGAGGCCCAGCTGGCGGCAGGCGGCTCGGCCCACCTCTACGAACTGACCTGGACACCCCCGGCCCACGGCGGCATCCTGCGCGGCTGCCACGCCCTGGACGTCCCCCTCCTCTTCGGAACGTACGCGGCGGACATGGGCGCGGTCGTCTTCCCCGACGGCGAGGTCCCGCCGGACGCGGCCGACCTCACCGCCCGCTTCCAGACGTCCTGGACATCCTTCGCCCGCACCGGCGACCCCGGCTGGGCGGCGTACGACCTGGAACGCGGGCTCACGCAGATCCTGGACACCCCGTCGGAGGTCAGCCGCTACCCGGAGGAGACGGCGAGGGGGCTGTGGGAGGGGTACGAGTGGGAGGCGCTGCCGCTGGTGGACTGACGGGGTGGGGGTGACCGGGGTTGGGCTGACGGGGTCGGCGAGGGGAGGAGGGCTGGATCACCGGCGGTGGCGAGGCGAGGGCGTCGTGCAGGTCGGCGCGGCAGCAGAGGGGCTCGCGCTGGCGAGGCCGGAGCGGCGGGGTGCTGCGCTGGCGAGGCCGGTGTGGCGGAGGCGTTGCGCTGAGGGGGGCCGAGCGGTGAGGGGTGCTGCGCTGGCGAGGCCGGTGTGGCGGAGGCGTTGCGCTGAGGGGGGCCGAGCGGTGAGGGGCGTTGCGCTGGCGCGGCCGGACCAGCAGAGGTGCTGCGCTGGCGAGGCCCGAGCGGTGGAGGCGTTGCGCTGACGCCCCCGGTGACCTCAGCCCCGTACTCTCTCCGCGATCACCCGGGCGCACGCCAGGGACTCGGTGCGGCTCGTGTCCACGACGACGTCGTACCGGACCCCCGCGTGAGCGGCCTCCGCCTGGGACGCGGCCATCCCCGGCACCCGGTCCCCCCGAGCGATCTCCCGCCCGGCGGCGACCTGCGCATCACACCGCACCCCCACCCACAGCACATCCACCCCGTCGAAGACCTTCTCCCACCGCTGCTGTCCGTCAGCCCCACCGAGCAGTACGTCATCGACGATCACCCGCCCCCCGGCCCGAGCCACCGCCGCGACCCCTTCCCGCCAAGCCGCCTCGGCCGCCTTGAACTCTGCCCCCACCCGGATACTCCCGTCCGCCTCGAACAGAATCCCCTCCTCGGAGTTCTGCATCTTCCGAGGCAGCGCCTCCACGAACGAATCCACCCCGAAAGCCATCCAGGCCCCCGGCAGAATCTCCTGAAGACACCGAACGATCCCGGACTTCCCGGAACTGGACCCACCGTTGAGAAAAACGACCCGAGTACCCATACCCCCACAGTAGGAGCCCCCCGCACCCCCCGGACAACGGATTTCCGCCCCTCCCCACCGGCCGTTTCCACCCCCACCCGCCTACTCTGGACCCACCACCCCCGGCCGGAAACCCACACCATGAACCACGCCCAGCTCACCGCCCTAGGCCGAGCCCTCCGCCTTCTGGGCGAACACGGCGACGCGCTGACCGGCGACACCCCGGACGCCAAGCTCCACGAGATGAAGGCGGACATCCAGCGAGCCCTGGACCTGCTGGACGACAGCGTGGAGGGCGCGGCCCCGGTGACCCGCTGCGCCGAGCACCCCTACGGCCCCGTCGACGCGGAGGCCCCCGACGGCTGCCTCCTGTGCGAGACCCGCCGCAGAACGGCCCGCCGCTCGGAACTGAACGGCTCGCCCCCGCCCCCGCAGATCCCGACGACCCCCAGCAGGTACGGCGTACGGGAGGACCGCCCGCAACCCCAGCAACGCTGGCTCCCGGAGCTGTGGAACGGCCAGGAGTGGCAACTGTGCGGCACCCCCCGCAGGGACCGCCGAGAGGCGGAGGCATTCATCGCGGCGGCGCGCAGGGGCCCGCGCCCGGCGATGGCGTACCGCTTGGTCCACGAGTTCACGGACTACGAGGTACTACGGGTATGGGGTACCCCCCTGAAGGTGGACATCGAGCCCTTGGGCAACCTCTGAACCTGCCTTAGCTCCCAGGTACTACACCTCTAACCCGCAGGTACTACGCTCCGCGATGCGCGGCGAGCGCACTCCGCAGCTGCCCCCCGGCCTCCGCCAGCAACCGCCGGGCGGTCCCCGCGTCCACCCCCGCGAGCAGCATGAGCACCGCGTCCTTCACCTCGCCCCCGGTAGCCGTGAGCGCGGCCTCGATCTCGTCGTCCTCGGCCCCGGTCGCGACGCCGACGATCCGCCGGGACCGGGCCCGCAGCTTCTCGTTGGACGCGCGTACGTCGACCATGAGGTTCCCGTACGTCTTCCCGAGCCGGATCATGGTGATCGTGGAGATCATGTTGAGGACGAGCTTCTGAGCGGTCCCGGCCTTGAGCCGAGTGGACCCGGCGAGCAGCTCGCCGCCCACGACGACCTCGATCCCGTACTCGGCGGCGCTCCCCAGAGCACTGCCGGGATTACAGGCGATCCCGATGGTCAGGGCCCCTCTACCCCGTGCGTACTCCACCCCGCCTACCGCGTAAGGGGTACGCCCAGAGGCTGACACCCCCACGACGGAGTCGTCCCCCGTGAGAGCCACCCCCCGAAGATCCCGCACAGCCAACTCCCGGGAATCCTCGGCCCCCTCAACAGAATCGACAAGAGCCCCCACCCCACCGGCGATAAGCCCCACGACTTGCCCGGAAGAGGTATTAAAAGTGGGCGGACACTCGGAAGCATCCAAAACCCCCAACCGCCCAGCGGTCCCGGCCCCCATATAAATCAACCGCCCCCCACGCCCCATCCGCAGGGCAATGGCATCAACGGCGGCAGAAATAACAGGCAACTGGGTAGCGACAGCAGCGGGAACGCCGGCATCTTCACGATTCATGAGCCGAGCGATATCAAGCGTAGGCAGCTCATCAATCCGAGCGAAGTCGGCACGAAAGGACTCGGTGGGAAGGGAGGAGAGCTGAGAGAGAAGGTCGGAGGAGGACATAAAAAGACGGCTCTTTCAATCCAAGGGTTTGTGCACCTACCTCTAGGGGCGCGGGGAACTGCGCGATCAGCCACGACTCACCCGCAGCCCGAACGAAAGATCACCCCTACGGTCTACCGATGCCGATGGGCCAACGCCTCGTACGACGCAGCCAACGCGGGAGCCGCAGCTTCATAATTTCGCTGAGCAACTCCCACGAACAGACAGTCCACCACCAGTAACTGCCCGGTCCGCGACGCCATGGCCGCAGGCCGCAACTCACTCTCTCGGGTGGAGGAAGTGGTCAACACATGATCTGCGTACTGAGTGACCGCACCATTCACCCGCCCGGTAATGGCAATAGTGGTAGCCCCTCGCTCGAACGCGACCCGCAGCGGCTCGATCACATCCCCGGTGGACCCGGAATGCGTAATGGCGACGGCAACATCCCCGCCCCGCAACTGCACCGCATTGGTCACCGCAAGATGAGGATCACTGTGCGCATGGGCAACAATCCCGATACGCAGAAACTTCTGCACAAGATCCTGAGCGACAAGCCCGGAAGCCCCGACGCCATAAACATCGACGCGCCGAGCAGAAGCGGCGGCAGAAACAGCGGCTCCGAGCTGAACGGTATCGAGCCCGGCGGCGGTATCGGCCAACGTCTGCTGCTCGGCATGAGCAAGCTTGGTGACGACGTCACCGATGGGATCGTCGACGGAAATATCCGTGGTCAGCACGGGTGCCCGCCCGGACTGCTGATGCGCCGCGAGCCCGGCGAGAGCGAGCCGAAGATCGCGGTACCCGGGATACCCCAGTACCCGAGCGGTACGGACGACGGTCGCCTCACTGGTCCCCGTCCGCTCCGCGAGCCCGGTGACGGTGAGCGCCGCGCACCCCGCGGGGTCCCCCGCGACGGCCTCGGCGACCCGCTGCATGGACCGGGTCATGGAGGGAGCGAGCGTACGTACCTTGGCCGCGAGCGCGCCGCCGAAAATTTCTTTCACGTCACGGGTCACACTCTGAAAGATATTTTCATTTCGGTGACCGGGTCAAGAGTGCGCACAATGAAGACATGAGCACCGACCCCGTAGACCCCGTAAGCCCCCTGGAGCAGGCCCTGCACAGGGCCCGCGCCCTGGTCCTCGCCGACCTGGTCGCGGGCGAGGTCGCCGAGGCGGACGTGGTGTCGCTGGTCGAGGAGTCGGTCGTACAGCGCCGCTGGTGGGTGGAGCAGTGGCCGGACGGCGCGCAGTACGTCGCGGGTCTGGTCGCGCAGGACGTACAGGACGCACTACTGGAGAGGTACGGCCGCTGGCCCCTGTGCCCGGTCTGCGGCTCCGGCGACCCGCACGCGCTGGACGTCGAACCGGAGCTGGGCCCCGACCCGCACTGGGTCTGCCACAAGGCCGGCGTGAAGGTCGCGGCGGTCGGCGCCCTCGGCGCCGGCCGGAGCGGACCGCCGTCCTCATGACCGTCTACATCGACCCGCCCACCTGGCCCGGCCACGGCCGCCTCTGGTCCCACCTGGTCAGCGACGTCTCCTACGACGAACTCCACGCGTTCGCCGAGAAGTTGGGAGTCCCGCCGAGAGCCTTCGAGCGCGATCACTACGACATCCCCGCACAGCGTTACGCCGACGTGGTGGCCGCCGGAGCCGTCGAGGTCAGCAGCCGCGAGGTCGTACGGCTCCTGCACGGCGCGGGTCTGCGCCGCCGCAAGGCGAGCGTCCCTCAGAGCCGGTACCGCCGCAGCTCGTAGGCGTCCCCCTCCGGATCGGTCCCCACCTCGACGAACCCGGCCCGCTCCAACACCGCTTTGGAAGCAAGGTTCTTGGGCGCGACGACGGCGAACACGCTGTCCACGTCCCCCTGTTCACGCCCGAGCGCCCACTCCCCGACGGCCCGCACCGCCTCCGTCGCGAACCCGTTCCCGCGCGCCTCGGGGACGACGTCGTACCCGATCTCCGTACGCCCGTCCCCGTCCGGCGCCGCGTGGAAACCGAGGCTCCCGATCGCCAGCCCGTCCGCGCGCCGCACGAGCACGAACAGCCCGAACTCCGCCCGCAGGACGCCCTTTTCGTACGAGGAGAACACCAGCCCGGCGGCCTCGCGCGTCCCGTCCAGGGGCCCGTCCCCGAGCCAGTCGAACCCGCCGTCGCCGCCCACCCACAGCTCGGCGAGCACGGCCGGGGTGGCGGACTCCAGCGTGAGCCGATCGGTGGGCAGGACAAGGTTGTTGTGCCAGCGCCAGCGCAACACCGGTGCGCGGCCCGGCAGTTCACCGCGCCCGGTCGCCCACAGCAGCGTCTCCCAGGGGTCGAGCGCCGGACGCACCTCGGGAAAGATCCGCTGGAGCACGAACTCGGCGAGTTCCGGGGCGGGTTGGTAGGCGGCGTCCAGGCCGCGCGCGATGTCGTGGGTGTGCAGCAGGACTTCGGCGACCCCCATCGCCGCGAACCCCTGCCGGTTCGCGCCCCGGAAGGGCGCCGGGTGGTACGCCCGCACACGCGGGGGCGTGGTCCGTACGGCCGCCGCGAGCACCGCACCGGCCGCCTCGATCACGTCCACCACACCGGAGTCGGCCGTCCCGCCCTCGAACCGGAGCCCGAAGGGCAGGTACGCGCCCTGCACCCGGCCCGCCAACTGCCCGGCATATCCCAGGAGTTCGTACGCGATGTGCTCGGCGGTAGCCCGGCAGCTCCACTCCAGGCCCGAGGCCGGGGTGCCCGCCCAGTCCCGGTCCGCGAGCGCCCGCAGCAGCGTGACGCTCTCCGCGACGGCCGCGTCCAGTTGATCTCCGCCCGAAAGACTTCTCCGCATGACGTGAGCGTAGGGCCTCAGCCGGTCAGCACCTCAAGTTCGGCGGCGATGTTGCGCCGCGCGTCCGCCTCCCAGTGCTCCTGGCCGTACGGCGTCCTGAACAGCCTTTCCATACCGAGGAGTTGACGCAGAATGTCCGCCCGCCCGGCCCGGAACGCGTCCTCGGGAACGAAGCCGTACTCCTCCCGGACGGCGGCCGTGTACGTGGTGTACGTGTCCGGCGCCGAGGCCAGGATCGCGAGGTCCGCGTCGCACAGCACCTCGCCGTTGCGGTCCCCGTCGGCCGGGGCGTGCCCCTGGGTGAGCCGTACGAGTCGCGCGACCTCCGCCACACCTTGCTCCGGCACGCCCGCCTCGGTCAGCGCCCGCTCCGCCAGCCGCGCCGACCGCTCCTCGTTCGTCGACCGCTCCGGGAGGTAGACGGCGTCGTGGAACCAGGCCGCGAGCCGCACCAGATCGGCGTCGTCGGCGTAGCTCTCCAGGAGGTCGACGCGGTCCAGTACCGCCGTGAGGTGCGTGAGCGTGTGATACCTGCGCTGGGGCTCCTGCCAGCGCCCGATCAGGTTGTCGGCGTACCGGTGGGGCGCGATGGCGCAGGAGTCGTCGGCCCGCGCGGAGAGCAGAGCGGGAAGCCAGCGGGAGCGCAGAGCGTCGAGATCGGCCATGGCCCCATTGTCCCGGCACGCGACGATCTCCTACGCCCTAGGTTGGATGGATGACCCCTACTTCGGAGCTACCCCGCGACCCTGAACTCCCCGGCCGTCTCCTCACCGCCGAACGCGACGCTCTCATACCCCTCCTGCGGTCCCGTCCCGACGCCGACTTCGCGCTCCCGACCACGGGCTGTCCTGGCTGGTCCGTGCGCGACGTCCTCGCGCACTGCTCCTCGGCGCTGATGCGCGTGGTGGAGAACCGCCTGGAGAAGGGCGTGTTCTCCCCCGAGTCCAACGACCGCGACATCGCCGACCGTGCCGACTGGCCCACCGGGCGGATCGTCGACGAGCTGGAACGCGGCATGACCGAGGTCGGCCCGCTGCTCGCCGCCTCGACCGGCCGCCTCGATGCCATCGCGCTCGGCGAGTGGATCCACGCGGGCGATGTGCGCGAGGTCTGGAACGAGCCCGGCGCCTACGCCGGTCCGGCTCTCCCCGAGGCCCTGGCTCTCCTGACGTACCTCACCCAGCAGCGCAAACGCATCCCTCTCCAGGCGGATCTCGACGACGCGGACGCCCCCGTCGCCCTCGGCCACTCCGACGGCACCCACCCGCCGGCCCGCTACCTCGGCCCGGCGGCGACGCTGATCCGGCTGTACTCGGGGCGGCCGGTGGAGGGGGCGGCGTACGAGCTGGTGGGGGTGCGGGAGGAGGAGCTGAATCTGTTCACGTAACGTACTCTGATTGGACTAGACCTGTAGAGGGATCTGACGAAAGGCCCCGCATGAGCACCCGCCCGCTCCTGGAGGTGATCGCCCTCACCCCCGAGGACGCGGTCGCGGCGCAGTCGGGCGGCGCGGACCGGGTCGAGCTGGTCTCCGAGATGGCGGCGGACGGACTGACCCCGGCGCTCTCGGTGTTCGACGCGGTCCGCGCGGCCGTGGACATCGATGTCCGCGTGATGCTCAGGGGATCGGTGGGCTTCGCGGCGGGTGACCTCGGCCAACTCGTGTGCGCGGCAGGGGAGTTCAGGCAGGCCGGTGCGGACCAGTTCGTGCTGGGGTTCCTGGACGCCGAAGGCGCCGTGGACGTGGGCGCGGTGGAGCGGCTCACCGCCCAACTGGACGGCTGCCGCTGGACGTTCCACCGCGCGCTCGACCACGCCGCCGACCGCGAGGCGGTCCGCAAGGCGCTCGCGGGCATGCCGGGCCTGGACACGTACCTCACGGCGGGCTCGCCGGACGGCGTCGAGCAGGGCATGGAGACGCTGCTGGGCGAGGCGGGCCGGTACGAGCAACGCCTCCTGGTCGGCGGCGGGTTGACGCTGGAGCACGTACCCGCCCTGCGCGCGGCCGGAGTCGAGGCCTTCCACGTCGGCGGGGCGGTACGGCCGTACGGCTGGGCCGAGCCGGTGGCGCCGGAAGCGGTCCGGACCTGGCGCCGGGCGATCGACCCCGCCTGACACACGAACTAGCGGATCTGCTCCGGCAGTTCATGCCCGTGCACGACAACCAGCCCGGAAACGGCACGAGTCAGGGCGACGTACAGCCGTCGCAGCCCGGTCCGCTCGTCCGGCTCGCCGTCCACCACGGCCTGCGGCTCGTCCAGCACGACGTAGTCGTACTCAAGGCCCTTCGCCAACGAGGCCGGAACCAGGGTGAGTCGGGTCTCGGCCGTGGTCTCCTGGCCGGGGTCGAGGTACGACACCCCGGCTGCCCCCAGCGCCTCCGCGAGCACGGGAATCCGGGCGTCGGCGGCGATGAGCCCGATCGACCCCTCCCGCAGCAGCAACTCCCCGCACGCCGCGACGACTTGCTCCACCTCGGAGACCTCGCGCAGCTCGAAGAAGCCGGGGTTCTCACGCACCGACGCGACGGGCGCGAGGCCGGGCGCGATGTGCGGCAGCAGCCGGGACGCGTAGGTGATGACGTCCGTCGGCACGCGGAACCCGGCGGTCAACTCCTCGATCACTGCGTCGGATTTGCCGAGATGGCCGAGCGCCTCCTCCCAACTCCGCGTCGCCCAGGGGGTGGTGCCCTGCGCGAGGTCGCCGAGGACGGTCGCGGAACCGGTCGTGCAGCGCCGTCCCACCGCCCGGTACTGCATGGGGGAGAGGTCCTGCGCCTCGTCGAGGACGACGTGCCCGAGGGAGTGCGTGCGCTCGACGACGTCGGTGGCCTCGTCGATCAACACCGCGTCCGCCGCTGACCACTTGGCCGACTTCACGGACCGCACGGGCTTGGTCCACAGGATCGTCTTCTGCTCCTCGTCGGTGAGAACACCGGCCGCGTGCTCGGCGAGGAACTCCGGTTCGCAGAGCAGCCGCAGGACCAGTTTCGCCGGATCGACGGGCGGCCAGACCGACTTGACGGCAGCCTTCACCGCACTGTTGCGGGCCACCGAGTCCTGGACCCGGTCGTCCGGCGCCTCCCCGGCCCGCTCCATCTGGACCAGCACCGCGTGCGCGATCCGCTGCGGCAGGGCCTCGCGCGCCGCGCCGTACCGGATGTCGCGGTCGAGCAACTCCCGCACGATGTCCTCAAGTTCGTACGCGGGCACCCGCCAGCGCCGGGACCCGCGCACCACGACCACGGACTCGGTGGGCAGGGTGACGTGCGCGTACACGGCCCGCCGCAGCACCTCGGCCATCCGGGCGTCGCCCTTCACGACGGCGGCGGGAGCCTCGTCCGTGCCGCGCACCTCGACGTGCGCGACGAGGTCGTCCACCGTCGCCTGACGGACCGACAACTCGCCCAGGGCGGGCAGGACTTGCTCGATGTAGTGGAGGAACGACCTGTTCGGCCCGATGACCAGCGTCCCGGTCCGCGCGAGCCGCTCGCGGTGCGCGTACAGCAGATACGCGACCCGGTGCAGGCCGACGGCGGTCTTCCCGGTCCCCGGGCCTCCCTGCACGCAGACGCTGCCCGCGAGGCCGCTGCGCACGATCTCGTCCTGCTCGGGCTGGATCGTCGCGACGATGTCCCGCATCGGGCCGACGCGCGGCCGTTCGATCTCCTGCTGGAGCAGCTTGCTGGTGCGCGCGGCCTCTGCCGGGTCGGAGAGGTGCTCGTCCTCGTACGCGGTGAGGTCGCCGCCGGTGTACCCGAAGCGGCGGCGCAGCCCGACGTCCATCGGGTCCTTCTTCGACGCCCGGTAGAAGGGCTGCGAGACCGGCGCGCGCCAGTCGATGACCATGGGGTCGCCGTCGGCGTCGTGCACATGCCGACGCCCGATGTAGAACCTCTCCCCGTCCGCCCCCTCGGCCTGCTCGGTGCCGGGCGCGTGGAGGTAGTCCAGCCGGCCGAAGAACAAGGGGGTATCACTCAGGTCGGCGAGCGCCTTGATCCGCTCCTCGATCTGACGGCCTAGTACCTCAGCGTTAACCCAGTTGGCGGTCACGTCCTTGATGTCCAGCGCCTGCACGTCCTCCCGCATCGCCCGCAGCGCGGTACGGGACGCGGCGAGATGGGAGCGCTCACGGAACAAGGGATCGTCGACGGGCACGGACGTGGACAAGGAGATGCCTCCGGGCATGCGTGAGCTGCGAATGGGGTGCGACGGTGGCCGACCGGTTTCCGACCGGACGACGGCACTCCACGAGGGAGGCGGCAAGAGCGGAGAGTGTAGGCGAGGGGCCGGTGCGGGGGCCAATGGGTTTTCGCCGCCCCGGATCCTCACTGCCGTACGGCACAGGCGTACGGCACAGACATACGACCGCCTCGGCCGGGCCCCGGAGGCCGCGTACCGCGACGGTCGTACCCGTCTAGCTCTGGAGAGCTCGCAGCGAGTTCAGCAGCGCCGCGCCCCGCTCCGCGTCGTCCACGCTCACCGCGAAGTCACGCCCCTTGGAGCGGACGACCAGGCACGCGCCGCCGCGCAGCATCACGGTCGTACCGAGCCCGTTGATCCGGTACCCCCAGCCGCCGGCCTGCGCTGGGGTGCGCTGTTCCACACGGGCCGACTCGATGTCCGCGACGGACCAGTGCCGTGCGGGCCAGCCGAGCGGACCGAAGGAGACCCGTAGCCCCTGCTCGCCCACGCGGACCTGGACCGACGCGAAGGTGAAGGAGAGCAGGGAGGCGACGCCGAGGCCGATGGTCAGGGCGATGCCCGGCCGTGGTCCCGTCATACCTCCGAGGGACGCGGCAGCGACCGCGAGGGCCGCGAACCCGAGGACCGCCGCGACCGCCTGGAGCGCCGGGCTGGAGAGCCGTGAGAACCACGCCACCCGCCGGTCCTGAGGGAGGTCCATGACAGGCCCGTCGCCCTCTGGCTCCGGAGTACTACGACGTGAGAGCCACACGAGCCCACCCACCGTGAGAGCCACGACGGCCACGCCGACGATCCAGCCGTACGTGGACCCGGCCTCGTGCCAGTCGCGGACGTCCAGGTTCGCCCGTACGACGGCCGCCTGCCCACCGACCAGCCCGAGCCCCAGCGTCGGCAGCCCGACCCCGACCCACCCCGCCGTACTACCGCGGGACACCCTCAGGACTACGTACAGCGAGGCGGCGCAGGCCACCACCCAGATCAGCGCGGGAAAGGCGACGGCGCCCCAGAACGGCATGGACCCGTCGGCCCTCCCGCCGCCGTCCCAGTGCGTGGCCACCCGGTCCGGCAGCCGCCCGTGCGCGATCAGCGGCAGGGCGACGAGCAGCACGAGCACGGCAGCACACCCAACGACCGCACCCCACGCGCGACTTGCGCCGAACCGTCCGTCCGTACCCCGCCCGTTCCCCGTCCGCCCGTTCATGGCATCTCCCTGATCATCTCGATGAGGTCGTCCCTGCCGTACCCGAGCCGCGCCGCTTCCGCGACCAGCTCACGCACCCGCCCGAGCACCACACCCCGCTGATCCGCTCCCACGGCGACGGTCACCCCCCGGCCTCGCCGGAACTCCAGCACTCCGTCGTCCCGTAGCCCCCGTAGTCCTCTGAGCACGGTGTTCACATTCACCCCCAACGCCTCGGAGATCTCCCGGGCAGGCGGCAACCGGTCCCCCGGCCCGCACTCCCCCTCGGCGATGGCCTGCCGGACCGCCCACGCCACCTGCTCGTGGAGCGGCCGGCTGTCTGTGATGTCCAGTGTCAGCAGCATGGTGCTAATGAAGCTAGCACTATTATCTTCTTGTGGCGGAGGAACCCTGAGACCGACCCCTAATACCCCTGAGAAATCCCGTCCCTCTTGAGTACTACGGAACGGGTGGGAAAGTTGGCTCTGTGGGGTGATGCCCGCTTTACGGCCGGGATCGCACTATGGATGCATGAGCGCAGCGACCTTCACATCCGTCCCGGCCGCCGGTCGCCCGTCAGGTGCGACCCCGATGAGCAGTCCGCACAGGCACCGCCTGGGCGACACCGTGCACGCGATACGCGTATTCGCCGGTGCCGCTTTCGACGTCATGATCCTCGGAGAGTACGGCGAGGAGGCAGGTGTCCGGCGCCGCGGGTGAGGAGCGCTCAGACGTCCTCGGCCAGCAGCTCGTCCGCGTCGACGATCCGGTAGGCGTACCCCTGCTCCGCCAGGAACCGCTGCCGGTGCGCGGCGAAGTCCTGGTCGATGGTGTCGCGGGCGACGACGGAGTAGAAGTGGGCCTGATGCCCGTCCGCCTTGGGCCGCAGCACCCGCCCGAGCCGCTGGGCCTCCTCCTGGCGCGAGCCGAACGTGCCGGAGACCTGGATGGCGACGGTCGCCTCGGGCAGGTCGATGGAGAAGTTCGCGACCTTGGAGACGACGAGCACGCTGATCTCGCCCTCGCGGAACGCGTCGAAGAGCTTCTCGCGCTGCGCGTTGGAGGTCTCCCCCTTGATCACTGGCGCGTCGAGATGCTCCCCCAGCTCGTCGAGCTGGTCGATGTACTGCCCGATGACGAGGATCTGCTGCCCGGCGAACCGGCGCACGATCGCCTCGGTCACCTTCCGCTTCGTCGCGGTCGTCGCACAGAACCGGTACTTCTCCTCGGCCTCGGCGGTCGCGTACGCGAGCCGCTCGGAGTCGGTGAGATTGACCCGCACCTCGACACAGTCCGCGGGCGCGATGTACCCCTGCGCCTCGATCTCCTTCCACGGCGCGTCGAACCGCTTGGGCCCGATCAGGGAGAACACGTCGGACTCCCGCCCGTCCTCCCGCACCAGCGTCGCCGTCAGCCCGAGCCGCCGCCGCGCCTGAAGATCCGCCGTGAACTTGAAGACCGGCGCGGGCAGCAGATGCACCTCGTCGTAGAGGATCAGCCCCCAGTCCCGCGAGTCGAACAGCTCCAGGTGCGGATACACACCCTTCCGCTTCGTGGTCAGCACCTGGTACGTCGCGATGGTGACCGGCCGGATCTCCTTGCGCGTCCCGCTGTACTCCCCGATCTCGTCCTCGGTCAGCGAGGTCCGCTTCACCAGCTCGTGCTTCCACTGCCGCGCGGAGACGGTGTTGGTGACGAGGATCAGCGTCGTCGACTTGGCCTCGGCCATCGCCCCGGCCCCGACCAGCGTCTTCCCGGCGCCGCAGGGCAGGACGACGACGCCGCTGCCCCCGTGCCAGAAGTTCTCGACGGCCTGCTTCTGGTACGGCCGCAGCGCCCACCCGTCCTCGGCGAGCTCGATCGGATGAGCCTCCCCGTCGACGTACCCGGCGAGGTCCTCCGCCGGCCACCCCAGCTTGAGCAGCGTCTGCTTGATCTGCCCCCGCTCCGAGGGGTGCACGATCACGGTGTCCGGATCGATCCGCGCCCCCACCAGCGGCGCGATCCGCTTCGACCGCAGTACCTCCTCCAGCACCGGCCGGTCGGTGCTGGTCAGCACCAGCCCGTGCGCCGGATGCTTGCTGAGCGTCAGCCGCCCGTACCGGTCCATCGTCTCGGCGATGTCGACGAGCAGCGCGTGCGGCACCGGATACCGGCTGAACTGCACCAACGCGTCCACGACCTGCTCGGCGTCATGCCCGGCGGCCCGCGCGTTCCACAGCCCCAGCGGCGTCACCCGATACGTATGGATGTGCTCCGGCGCCCGCTCCAGCTCGGCGAACGGCGCGATCACCCGACGGCACGCATCGGCCTGCTCGTGATCGACTTCGAGCAGGAGTGTCTTGTCGGACTGGACGATGAGAGGACCGTTCACGTACGTGGATCCCTTCCGCACGGGGCAAACGTCCAGTGTGCCTCATCCGGGCGTGATCTTGCCGGGTGAGCGGCCGGCTACTCCTCCGCCAGCTCCGCCACCCCCGTGATCCGGTGCAGGGGGTACGTCCGGACCTCGTCCGCCGTGTGGTCGTACGCCGTGACGAAGCCGCCCTCGACGCGGAGGGGGGCGATGACGCGCTGGGAGGCGGCGCCCTCGGCGTTGACGTAGCCGATCCAGAGGGGCTCGTTCGTGAGGACGGCGGCCTGGACGGTGGCGAGGGTATCCGCGGGGGACGTGCGCGGTAGCTCTCCGGAGGTAGTGCGGGAGGACTCAGGGGTGGGTTTGCGCGGGGTGGTCGACGCCAGGTCGCCCGCCCGGATCGCGCGGACCGCCGCCGAGAGGAGCGTGGTGTCCGGGACCGGGGGGCCGTCGGGGACTGGCTCCGGAGGGGTACGGGGTGGAGTCCGGTGCGCGTCGGCCCGGTGGATCAGGACGTCGCCGTCGGCGGACTCGGCCGCCGGGGCGTAACCCATCGTGCGCAGGACGTCCAGCAGCGTCGCCGGGTCGGCCTGGGCCGCGAGGACCGTGGGCGCCAGACGGCGCAGCCGCAGGCCGGCCGAGCGCTTGTCCGCGACGATCTCATTCAGCAGCGCGTCGTCGTCGCAGCGTACGTACGCCGACGCCGCGCCGACCCTCAAGTGGCCGTGCCTGCGGGCCACATCGTCGATCAGGTACGCCAGCGGCTGCGGCACCGGCGTCCGCGAGTGCGCCGTCAGGAACGCCTGGAGATCGGAGGCCGTACGACCGGCGTCCAGCGCCCGGCGCACCGAGCCCGGCGTGAACCGGTACACCGTCGCGCCGCCCTTCGACTCGACGTCCGCGAGCACGCCGAGCGTGTCCGCGAGCGGCCGTTGCAGCGGGCCGGGGGCGACGGCCGTCAGGTCGGCCTGAAGGAGTACGTGGTCGAGGGGCTCGGGCAGGAGGGGGGTGAGCAGGCGGGCGGCAGCGGCGGTCGCCACGGCCTGCTCCGAGGGGGACAGGGGTAGTACTACGGGGTGATGCGGGGGGCGGCGGTGTACGGGGAGCTTGTCACCGGCGTCGGCGGGGTCCGTGCCGGACGCGGAGGTCGGTTCACCTGAGACGGTTTGCGGTACGTCACCTTCGGATCTGGACGCCGATGCCCCCGCCCCGATCCCCAGCAACGCCCGCCCCTGCCCCGAGAGCGCCCCCCTACCCGTCATACCCAAGGACTCCGCCTCGCCCAGCGTCCACTGCGCGAGCCGCGTCCGCAGATCCCCCTCGCCGCGCTCCGGCCCCCGCAAGGGCCGTTCCCAGCGCAGCCGGGCCAGCAGCGTTTCGGAGCTGGGTGCGGTCCCCTCCGGGAGCTCCCCCAGAAGAGCCAGCACCCGGCCGCGTACCTCAGGGGCAGCCGAACGATCCAGCCCGGGACCGAGCGCGGAGAGCGTACGGTCCTTCCCGTCCCGCCCGCCGACCAGCCCCGGCGTCCGGGTCTGCGACAGCCACGCCTCCGCGAGCCGCGCCCACCGCTCCGCCGCCGGACGCTCCAGCCACTCGTCGTACTCGGGCGTCGCCGCGTACCGCTCGTCGGCCTCGCCGTCGGACGCCAACAGCCCGGCGGCGTAGGCGAGTTCGACCCAGAACGCGGCCACCGGCTCCGACACGTCGAGGGCGACGGCGGTCCGCTTGAGGTCGCGGACGCTGAGGCCGCCGGCGCGTAGTACCGCAGGACCACCCTCGTCCCAGTCCTTGAGGAGTTCCTCGACGGTCGCGAGCGCCGTGTACGCCTGCCCGGCCGCCGTCGCGTCCACAAGCTGTGGACGGTGAACTCCCGCCGCCTCCACGGCCGGTGGCCACGGCTCGACCTCCCGGTGCGCGCGCCCGGCCCGCAGGTGCAGCGCCACCTCCCGGGGCAGGACGACCGTCCCCGGCGCTGTCGGCAGCAGCAGCCCCCGGTCCAGCAACCACCGCAGCCGCGCCGCCGGTTCGGCCGTGACCTGCCCGTACGGCGGCCCCCACACCAGCCGGTCCAGCACATCGAGGGAGTCCGCCGGAGCCTTCGCGAGCAGCGCCTTCAGCTTGCGGCGGCTGGAGAACAGCGCCGTGAGCCCCGCGACCGCGCTCACCGAGTCGTGCGTCGACGGCAGCCCCACCGCCGCGACGATCGTCTGCACCCGCCCCGGCGACATCCCCGCCGTGGCCTCCTGCACGCTCGGACCGAGACCTGTGGGGGACGGGTGCTGGGGTGAGGGGGCGAGTAGCTCTCTGGCGGTACGCACCAGCCTCAGCCGCTTGTCGTCCCCCCATACCAGCGCCTGCTCCCGCAGCGTCGCCACCGCGTCGGGCAGCGCCGCCACGACCGCCGGGTCCTTCTCGTCCCCGGCCATCAGACCCAGGAGCTCCTGGTACGACGCCGGCTCCGCCGCGACGGCCAGCGCCTCGGCGGTCTGCAGGGTGAACCGGTCGAGCCGCTCCAGGGCCCGTACGACCGAGGCGCGGGTGCCCGCCCGCGTCGCGAGCTGGGTCAGGTCGGTGGGCACCGGCGTGATGAGGTCCGGCCGACTGCGCAGCAGGGCGGCGAGGGACCGGTCGTCGCGCGAGCGGAGCGCCTCGGCGAGGGAGCGGGGGGTGCTCATCTGACCCACGGTAGCGGGTACGGCCGGGGTAGGGGCTTCCGCGAGGGTTACAGCCTGGGAGCCAGGAGGGTTACACCCCAGGAGCCAGGGGGTTCCGCTCCAGGAACCGGAGGGCCTCGGCCGTCCCCGTCGTGCCTGTCGTACCCCTCACTCTCAGGTACCCCCCAGCCTCTACAACTCCAGATCTACTGGACGAAGTCCCCCGCGCGGTAGCTTTTTCCCGTGGGGATCGAGAGCGACCAAGTCGTCTACGAGTACCTGAGCCGCGTCGGAGACGTGGCCCAGCAACAGCAGTTGGCGTCGGGCGACCGGATGCGGCTCGTGTCGGAGCTGCGCAACGAGATCGACCAGCGCCGGGCGAAGGCGTCGGCGGACAGCCCGGCGGCGGTACGGAAGATCATCGCCCGGCTGGGGAGCCCCGACGACGTCGTCGCGGCGGCGGGCAGCGGTGCCGGTACGCCGGACGCGCCCGCGATCGCCGTACCCGCCCAGCCGGCGTACCCCTCAGGTACCCCGGGACCTGGGAGCTACCAGGGGCCGTCGGCGTCGGCCGCACCCGCCGACCTCACCGGCTCCGGCGACCCCGTCACCTTCCCCACCCCCCGTACCTCCGACGACGCCCTCCCCGACTGGTGGCTCAAAGGCCCCGTAGGTCCGGAGAGTGACCTCGACGACGTCCCGGGCTTCGTCGGCGGCATAGAGCTCCCCGAACTCCTCAAGTCCCCGCGCGCCAGGGCGGCGGAGGAGAAGAAGGCGGCGGAGGAGAAGGCGAAGGCCGAGAAGGAGGCCCCGGCCGCACCCCCGCCCCCGGCCGGCGACCAGGCCGAGGCCGCCGAAGACCCCGGCAAGGCCGGACCCCGTCGCCGTCGCCGCCTGATCCCCCTGCCCTCCCGCAACCGCCCCGCCCCCGACCGCCCTTCCCGCAAGTGGAGCAACCCCCTCCTCCTGCTCGCCGCCGCCTCCCTCGTCGCGGGCGCGGTCCTCGGCAACCTCCTTGCCCTGGGCGCCGGTTGGCTCATCGCCTACGCGTCCCGCCGCCTCACCGACCGCGAGACGAAGCTCGCCGTCCTGTGGATCCCCGGCAGCGCGGTGGCGGCGGGGATGGTCTGGCTGTGGGGCCGCGACCAGGGCCGCTGGGGCGAGCCGATCGTCGCCGGGCACATGAACGACGCGGTCTCCGAGACCTGGCCGTGGGTGATACGGGGAGCGGCCGTCGCCTCGGCCCTGTACCTGGTCTGGCGGTCACAGCGGAACAAGTAGCCGCAAAGGGGCTGAGGGGCCGCGAAGGGCCACGTAGTACCGGAGTCGTAACCGACTAGTACTCAAGGGGTGATCACGGCGGCTGAGACACTCGGAGACATGACCGCACCCGACTTCGCCCAAGCCCCCACCCTCGCCCCCGTCGTCGGCTTCGACCTCGACATGACCCTCATCGACTCCCGCCCCGGAATCCGCGCCTGCTACCAGGCCCTCGCCGAGCGGACCGGCGTGTACATAGACGCCGACCTCGTGGTCAGCCGGCTCGGGCCGCCGGTCGAGGACGAAATGGCCCACTGGTTCCCGGCGGACAAGGTCGTCGAAATGGCCGCGCTCTACCGCAAGTTGTACCCCGCGTACGCCGTGAGCGGGACCCTTGCGCTGCCCGGCGCCCCCGAGGCGATCGGGGCCGTGCACGCGGCGGGCGGTCGCGCCATCGTCGTCACGGCCAAGCACGAGCCCAACGCGAAGCTGCACATGGAGTACCTGAGGCTTACCCCGGACGTGGTAGTCGGTGACCTGTGGGCCGAGCGCAAGGCGGAGGCGCTCAAGGAATACGGCGCCCACGTCTATGTGGGAGACCACGTGGGAGACGTCAGGGGCGCCCGCGCGGCCGGCGCGTTCTCGGTCGGGGTGACCACCGGACCGTGCGGTGCGGAGGAATTGCGCACGGCCGGTGCGGATGTGGTGCTCCCCGATCTCCTCGCGTTCCCGGGGTGGCTTTCGGCCTATCTCGCGGACGCTCCGGAAGCCGCTGATCCCTCCCTCGCCTGACGCCGTCCGGCGGCGATCGAACGCAGTACACCGGCGCCCGCGATGAGGAAGCCGACGCCCATGAGCATGCTCAATCCGAACATGTACGCAGGAAAAGGCGTCGTACCGAGGAACAACGGGGTCACGGTGACGAGAGTGGCCACCGTACCGGCGAAGAACACGATCGCACCGGCGCGGATCAGCCGGTCGCCGGGAGCGGTGGAATTCGTTTGGGTTTTGTCACGCACCGGACCAGGGTAGTTCCCAGCCCGAAGGAACAACCGGGGGACGTCTTGTCACCCGCGCACAGACCATTAGCCTTGGTACCGGCGGGTCATGGTCGACCCGCTGTACTGCTATCCGGGGCCGTTCGCGCGGTGCCAAGGCCGAGGTGCCGACGGTTCCGCGGGCGGTTTTCGGAAGCGGTTTTACGACAGAAGCAGTTTTCCGACGAGTACGAGGACGAGGACAGACGTGCCTACCGGCAAAGTCAAGTGGTTCAACAGCGAGAAGGGCTTCGGCTTTCTCTCCCGCGACGACGGCGGTGACGTCTTCGTTCATTCCTCGGTCCTCCCCGACGGAGTCGAGACACTCAAGCCGGGCCAGCGCGTCGAGTTCGGAGTCGTCGCCGGTCAGCGCGGCGATCAGGCTCTTTCGGTCGTTCTCCTCGATCCGACTCCTTCGGTCGCGGCGGCACAGCGCCGTAAGCCGGACGAACTCGCCTCTATCGTCCAGGATCTGACCACGGTCCTGGAGAACATCACGCCGATGCTGGAGAAGGGGCGTTATCCGGACAAGGCTTCCGGCGCGAAGATCGCGGGATTGCTGAGGGCGGTCGCGGACCAGCTCGACGTGTAGGAATCCCCGGGTAACTCTCAGGTATCACGGAAACCGCAGTGCGTCCGGTCCGAGGGGCGGTACCAGCCCCTCGGCCGCCGCCCGCGTGAGCAGTCCCCGTACGGCGGCATACCCCGCCTCCCCGAGATCCGCCGTGAACTCGTTGACGTACAGCCCGATGTGCTGGTCGGCGACGGCCGGGTCCATCTCCTGCGCGTGCTCCATGACGTACGGCCGGGACAGCTCGGGGTCGTCCCAGGCGGCCCGCACCGACGCCCTGATCGACTCGGCCAGCAGCTCCAACCGGTCGGCGCCCAGGGACCGTTGGGCGATGATCGCGCCCAGCGGGATCGGCAGGCCCGTGGTCTCCTCCCAGTGCTCGCCCATGTCCGCGAGCTTGTGCAGCCCGTAGTTCTGGTACGTGAACCGCGCCTCGTGGATGACGAGTCCCGCGTCGACCTTCCCGTCCCGGACGGCCGGCATGATCTCGTGGAACGGCATCACGACGATCTCCCCGACCCCGCCGGGCACGGTGTCCGCCGCCCAGAGCCGGAACAGCAGGTACGCCGTCGACTTCTCGCTCGGCACGGCGACCGTACGACCTACGAGGGAGACGCCCGCCTCCCTCGTGAGGACCAGAGGGCCACAACCGCGCCCCAGGGCCCCGCCGCAGGGCAGGAGGGCGTAGTCCTCAAGTACGTACGGAAGGACCGCGTACGACACCTTCAGGGCGTCGTACGCGCCCTGCTGGGCCAGGCCGTTGGTGATGTCGATGTCCGCGAACGTCACGTCGAGCGCGGGGGCGCCCGCGATGCGGTCGTGCGCGAGGGCGTCGAAGACGAACGTGTCGTTGGGGCACGGGGAGTAGGCGATCCGCACGGGCTGCTCGGAGGTCATGGGCTGCTCAGAGGTCATGCTTCTTCCAACTCTCCAGTACGGGGGCGAGCTTCCCGAAACCCGCCGTCAGCGACTCCAGCGCGTCCTTGATGCGCCAGGCCGAACGGTCGCGCGGGCCGACGGGGTTGGAGATCGCCCGCAGTTCGAGTACGGGGACGCCGTGCACACCGGCCGCCTCCGCGACGCCGAACCCCTCCATGGCCTCGGCGAGCACGCCGGGGTGCCGGGTGCGCAGGGCGTCGGCCCGGCTCGCGGTGCCGGTGACCGTCGAGACGGTGAGGACGGTGCCGGTGCGGGCGCCGGTCGCGGCGGCGGCGCGGCGTACGAGGTCCGGGGGCGGGAGGTGGGTGACGGTGCCGAAGCCGAGGTCGGTGACGGGGAGGAACCCGTCGGCGGTCTCCGCGCCCAGGTCGGCGGCGGTGATGTGGTCCGCGAGGACCAGGGAGGCTACGGGGGCGTCCGGTGCGAAGCCGCCCGCGATGCCCGCCGAGACGACCACGTCGTACGGGTCCCTCTCAAGTACTGCTGCGGTGAGGGCGGTCGCGGTGGAGGCGGCGGCGAGGGCGGGGCCCACCCCGGCGGCCAGGACGTCATACCTGTGGGGGAGGGGGGTGACGTGGGTGAGGCGACGGACGGTCACCCCGCCCGGCAGCGTACGGAGTTCGCCGTACGGGTCCGGGAACGCCTGTGCCACCGCGTCCCGTTCGGCCGGGACGGCGGTGGCGACCAGGATGCGGACGGCGGACGTGGTCAGCTGTCCTTCTTCAGGCGGAACGACCACAGACCCGTGACGGCCTGGCTCTCCTTCTTGCCGTCACCCGCCTTGATGGTCACGAGCGTCGAGTTGCCCTGCGCGCCGTACTGGGCGTTGAAGAAGACGCTGCTCGGGATGGTGAGGTACGTCTTGTTGCTGTCCCCGGTGAGCGGCTGGCCGTTCATCAGGATCGTCCAGCGCTTGTCGGCGATGTCGGGGTCCACGCCGAACCGGACGTTGCCCGCGTCGGGGTCGACCTTGATGGACTCGATGTTCTCGTCCTTCAGGCAGGCCGTCAGCTTCGACGCGTCGAGCGTGGAGCTCTCACCGCCGCAGGTGGCCTCCTCGCTGACCGACGACGTGCCGAAGGTGATCGTGGCCCGAGGCGTCGGCTTGTCGCAGGCCGAGAGCACGAGCAGTCCGGCGGACACGGCGCCGGCGGCGGCGACGGCGCGGCGGCGTCGCACAGCAGCGGATTGCTTGGTCATAGGCGGAAGGCTATCGGGCCCGCCCGACGCAGTTCCTACGCGGGGTGCGGCGTGGCTGTGCGTTAGGCCACGCGGGGTGCGGGCGGTGGCTCTCAGGTACTAGAGCTCTACTCCACCCGAGCCCGGCCCCCGCCGCCCCCGCTCCCGTGCCGTGCCGCCCCCAGCAGCCCCTTCGCCGTGGCCACCAGCCCCACCGCGACCACCCCCGCCGCCACCGACAGCCCCAGCGTCCCGTTCAGCGGCATCACGATCCCCACCGCCCCGCCGAACACCGACGACACCTGGAGCATCGTCTCCGACCGGGCGAACGCCGACGTCCGCACCAACTCCGGTACGTCCCGCTGGATCAGCGCGTCCAGCGACAGCTTGGCCAGCGCCTGCGAGAACCCGGCGACCGCCGCCAGGCAGGCCACCAGGAACGCCCCGAACAGCAGCGCCGCCGTGGCCGTCGCCGCGAGGACCACCGCGACGACCGTCACGACGATCACCTCCGGCGCCCGCGACCGCAGCCACGCCCCCACCGTCGTACCCAGCGCGTTCCCCGCCCCCGCCGCGACCGCGACCATGCCGAGCGAGACGGCGGCGCTCTGCCCCGTGAGGGGGTGCTCGCGCAGCAGGAACGCGAGGAAGAACGTGAGGAACCCCGACAGCCACCGCAGTGCGGCGTTCGCGCCGAGGGCGTGGGTGACGCCGATGCCGACCGTGCGCAGTCCGGGCCGCTTGGCCGACTTGAGCGGCCCGTGCAGATGGTCCTCGTCGGCGGCGAGGAGCGCGACGTCCTCCCCCTTCGCCGAGTCCACCTTCGGAGGGAGCGTGAACGACAGGAACGTACCGAGGACGAAGATCACGAACGCGCCGTACAGCGGCCACCCGGGCCCGATCTGGTGCAGCCCCGCCGCGATGGGCGCGGCGATCCCCGTCGCCAGGAGTCCCCCCAGGGTGACCCGGGAGTTCGCCTTCACCAGGGACAGCCGTGGTGGGAGTAGTCGGGGTACTACCGCAGAGCGAACGACGCCGTACGACCTGGAGGCTACGAGTACCCCCAGGGCCGCTGGATACATCTCCAGGCTCCCCGTGGCGACGGCGCCCGAAAGTACTAGGGCGAGCAGGGCCCGCGCGAGCATCGCACCGGCCATCGCGGCCCGCCGCCCGTGCGGGAGCCGGTCGAGCAGCGGACCGACGACGGGCGCGAGAACAGTGAACGGCGCCATGGTGATCGCGAGGTAGAGCGCGACCCGCCCGCGCGCCTCGTCCGTCGGGACGGAGAAGAAGACGGTGGAGGCGAGCGCGACCGTGATCATCACGTCGCCCGCGCCGTTCACGGCGTGCAGTTCGATGAGTTTGCCGAGGCCCGACTCGCCCGCGCCGTGCGCGTGCGTGGCCTTTCTGATGCCGCGCGCCGTACCGGTGAACGGGAAGTGCAGGGCACGGCCGATCGAGCGGACGGGTCCGCCCAGCCGACCCGAACCGCCGCCTGCTGCCTTCCCCTGCCCGCCGATTCCGGTCGCGCCCTGGGGTGTCCGCGCGGTTGCCACGACGTTCATAGTGCCCCGAGAAAGCGGTGCGTAGTGCGGTTAGCGCGCGGACGGGGCGGTAGTTCTCCGGGTTTACCCGTGTAGTACTCGGCTACGGAAGGGCCGCCCGGGGCGCCGCTGGGGCGCTCCTGGTACTACCCGGGGACTACTTCAGGGTGACGATCCGGGTGTCGTTGTCGATCGACGTGTCCCGTCGGTGTGGGCTGAGCGGCCGTGAACAGGTAGCGTGCGTATCTCAGCCATCCCGCACAATGGATGGCACAGGTGCGCCCGAGCACGATCGGACGCGGACGTCGACGCGGCCCACAGGTCCGCTCCGTCCGTTCCGCGGCCCGAGACACCGCACCCGACAGACGGCGTAGGAGAGAAGCGATACCTGTGAGCGCAGCGACCACGCGAAGCCGCACCCCCGACCGCCTGTGCGCGGAGGCCGTCGACCTCGCACGCACCGCAGCCGAGGAGGCGGCGGCCCCCGGAGTCGTCGGTGAGCACGTGGGCCTCGTCTCCGAGGGTGACCGCGTCGTCACCCACTTCTTCGAGTGCAAGGAACTCGGCTACCGGGGCTGGCGCTGGGCGGCGACCGTCGCGCGCGCGTCCCGCGCCAAGGTCGTGACGCTCGACGAGGTCGTCATGCTCCCCGGCCCCGACGCGGTCCTCGCGCCCGAGTGGGTGCCGTGGAGCGAGCGCCTGCGCCCCGGCGACCTCGGCCCCGGCGACCTCCTGCCGACCGACGCGGACGACGACCGCCTGGAGTCCGGGTACGCCGACGACCGCCTCGCCCTCGGCGACTCCGGCGACGACGAGCCCGAGCTGGAACTCACCGCCGCCGCGTCCGCCGACGCCGAGGACACGCCCGACCTCGCGGTGCCGCCCGCCCGTGGCACGATCGCCGCCGTCGCCGACGAACTCGGTCTGCGCCGCGCCCGCGTCCTGTCCCGCTACGGCCTCCACATCGCCGCCGACCGCTGGGAAGAGGCGTTCGGCGCGCAGACCCCGATGGCCCAGGCCGCCCCCGCGACCTGTGTGAGCTGCGGTTTCCTCACGCCGATCGGCGGCAGCCTCGGCCGGGCGTTCGGCGTGTGCGCGAACGAGTTCTCGCCCGCCGACGGCCGCGTCGTCTCCCTCACGTACGGGTGCGGCGGCCACTCCGAGGCGGCGGTCATGCCCGCGCCGACGCGGCCCGCTCTGCCGGTGGTCGACGAGACCCAGGTGGACCCGTTCCCGCTGCGGCCCGCCGCGGATTCGGGGTCGGTGCCGGTGGGGGACGGGGACGAGGAGACGGCTGAGCTGGGGCACTCGTAGCTCATTCGGCGGAGTACCGGGGAGTGAGTACCTGAGGGTGGCTACCTGCGGGGGACTACCCGGGTACTACGCGCTCGGGTGGTCGGCAGTCCAGGCAGAGGGTGCCTGGGGGTGTGGGGCGGCGGTAGGGGCGCTCGCACTCGGGGCAGGCCGTGGGGTTTCGGAGACCCCGGGGGACTACGGGTTGTACGGGTACGAGGCTGTCGGCGGCGGTCGCCGGGGGCGCGTCCGGCGTGGGGTCCACGGGTAGTACCGGGCGCCCTGGGCCGAAGTACGGGACGGGTGGGAGCTGGGCCGTCAGTCGGTGGGCCACGAAGGCTGCCGGGCGGTAGAGGGGGTCCAGCGGGAGGTTCTCGGTCAGGGCTCGGCGGACCGTTCCCGTGGAGACCTCGCGTTCCAGCCAGGCGGCGACGCCGGGGGAGAGGTGGGCGATGTCGGTGGCGGAGAGGTAGAGGCGGGGGTCGTGGCGGCGGAGGTCGGCCAGGACTTCGGAGGCTTTCTGGAAGATGCCGGGGGTTGTGCAGGAGGGTTGGGGGACGGAGGGGAGGGCCTTCTGGCGGGGTTTCTGCGGGGGGTTGGGGCCGAGGCAGGGGGAGTGGTCCGGGGGGTTGGGGGGTCGGTTGTGGTGGAGTTGGGCGCCGTGGGGTTGGGTGCCGGGGCTCCCGTTGCCGAAGCTTCCGTTGCGAGGGCTCTCGGCGGCGTAACTCCCGCTGGGGTGGCCCCCGTTGTCGCGCCCTTCGCTGTCGCGGTCCCGGTTGGCGTGGCTTCGCGTGCTGTGGCTGTGCGTGTCGTGGGTCCGGCCGTCGTGCTCCCCGGTGCAGTCGCCTTCGGGGTCGGAGTTCCTGGGGGTGTGGCTCTTGCCGCTGTGGGCAGGCCTGTTCGTGCGGCCCGGGTAGTTGCAGGAGACGGTTCGCGTGATGATCCGGCCGCCTTGGATCTGCTCAGGCGTACGGCGCAGGTAGCCGTGGTGCTCCAACTCCCGTAGCCCCGCCGAGATGCGGTCCACGCCCTCGGGGAAACGTCCGGCGAGGGACTTGATGGCGATGCAGGCACCTGCGGGAAGCGACTGGATGTGGACGCCGAGTCCGATCGCGAGCAGCGACAGGTCCGGATGCTGGGCGAGGTGGTTGCCGATCACCGTGAAGCGTTCGGTGAGGCGGGTGTTGTCGTGAACCAGACCTGCGTGCGGATGACGCCGGTTCGGGTGTTTCCCGTCACGGGGACGGGACCGGGTACGCGAGGACGCGTTAATGTCGTTGGTATCCATCGGGAAGCAGGCTTCTTCCTTGGTGGTGAGGCCCTCGCATTGGGATGCCAGTCCCGGCGGGGGCCGTTGAATTTCTGAAGCTGTGTGAGGCAGAGCGTAAGGCATACAACCCTCCCCAGATCAAGTCCGGTTGGCGAACATCACTCACCGGAGTGACCACGACTCCCGCTCGCCGGGCGCGGGCGGGAGGGGTGGGGTTTGGCAGGTTTCTTTTCCCTCACTGTTCCTTTCAGGAGGGGCTGGCAGTACCGGGGCACGGAAACCCGGGTTCCGGCGAGCCCAACGCGACCTCGGCCCAGACGGTTTTACGCGGGGTGGGCCCCTCGGTGACGCCCCACGCGGTGCTCAGCGCGTGCACGAGGGCGAGCCCGTACCCCGACTCGGCGTCGGGCCCGGAGAGTTGAGGCTGGGGGAGACGGTCGGTCCGGGTGTCGGAGACCTCGATACGGAGGGTGCCGCCGAGGTCCTGGAGGAGCAGCAGGAAGTCCCGTCCGGGTACGCGGCCGTGCTGGACGGCGTTGTTGGCGAGCTCGGCGATGACGAGACGGGCGGGGTCCAACGGGAGTCCCCAGGAACGGAGTTGTTCCGTGGAGAGGAGGCGTGCGAGGCGGGCGCCTCGGCGGGTGGGGGAGAGTTGAACGCTGAAGTGGTGGACGGGGGTTGTGGGTTGGGGGAGTTTCTGAATCACGTCACACAGAGTGGTCGGATTCGCTTACCGTTTCAGTGATATCGCCACTGCGTAGAGCGACTGTCCAATCGCTGTCCAACCGTGTCGACGCTGTAGAGGTGGGCTCCGGGGTAGGTCGCGAGCAGAGCCGTACGACCGAGGGAGCACGGAATGCACGGTGAGGGGCGAGCCGAGAGGGACGGGCCGGGGTGGGAGGTCGACCCCGAGGACGAGTGGGGAGTCGCCGTACTCATCTGCGTGGGGCGGCAGTTGAAGCTGTGGCGTGAGGCCGCGGGGATGAAGGTCGTCGACTTCGCCAAGGCGATCGGGTACGGCGAGGACATGGTCTACAAGGTTGAGTCCGGGATGCGGATCCCCCGGCGGCCGTATCTGGACAAGGCCGACAGCGTGTTGGGGGCGGGTGGCCGCGTCTCGGCGATGTGGGACGACGTGGAGAAGGTCAAGTACCGGAAGAGCGCCCGGAGTCTGGCGGAGATGGAGATGAAGGCCGTCCAACTCCTGTCGTACGGCAGCAGGCATGTCCACGGCCTGCTCCAGACCGAGGAGTTCGCGAGGGCGCTGATGGAGACGGGGCGCCCCCTGCTCCCGGACGACCGGCTGGAGAAGGAGGTGGCCGGACGCATGGCAAGGCAGCGGATCTTCAGCCGCTCACCGGCACCCGAACTCAGCTTCGTCATCGAGGAGATGGCGCTGAGGCGGCCGGTCGGAGGCGTACGGGTCTGGCGCGGCCAGCTCGAACACATCCTGGACGTAGGTCAGTTGCGCAACGTGGAGATCCAAGTACTGCCCACCGCCCGCTGGAACCACCCCGGCAACGGAGGCCGCATCCAGATCCTCAAGTTCGCGGACGGCTCGGCGATCGGCCGCCAGGAAGACGGCGACGGCCGCCCCGTGGACGACCCGAAAAGCCTGATGATCCTCGAAATGAGCTACGGCGCCATCCGCGGCGAGGCCCATTCGGTGAAGGAATCCCGGGTGTTCATCGAGCAACTGTTGGGAGAGACATGAGCCACCACCCCGCACTCGGCGAAGCCGTCCGACCGGCATGGTTCAAGAGCAGCTACAGCAGCGGCAGCGAGGGCGACTCCTGCGTCGAGGTCGCCAACACTCCCAGCACCATCCACATCCGCGACACCAAGTACCGCGACTCCAGCCCCCGCCTCGCTGTGACTCCCGCCACTTGGACCGGCTTCCTCGCCTACGCCTCCCGGTGAACGCCGTACGCCCCCTCACACCCCGTAATACCGAAGTACGCCCCTGTAAGACCTGAGCGGTACGGTCTCCTCACGCCGATGAGGAGAGTGAACGTGAGTAACTTCGTGCGGCCCGCGACCGAGGGCGCCGACCCCTTCGGCACCGCCCGGCTGCGGCGCGGGGTCCTGGACGCCTGGGCGACCAGTCCCGCCCGCTTCCGGGAGGACGCGAACGCCGAGGAGGACCTCGTACTCGGGGGTTACCGCGATCGGCTGATCGTCGAGCTCGCCCAGAACGCCGCCGACGCCGCCGCCCGCGCAGGCGTACCGGGACGACTCCGGCTCACTCTCAGGGAGGGCGTACTCGTCGCCGCCAACACCGGCGCCCCCCTGGACGCCGCCGGAGTCGAGTCGCTCTCGACCCTCAGGGCATCGGCGAAACGCGACACCCCGTCCATCGGCCGCTTCGGCGTCGGCTTCGCGGCGGTCCTGTCCGTCACCGACGAGCCGGCGGTCGTCGGACGGCACGGCGGCGTGCGCTGGTCCCTCGCCGAGGCCCGCGAACTCGCCGCCGACACGGCCCGCCACAGCCCCGGCCTGGGCGACGAGGTACGCCGCCGCGACGGCCACGTACCCGTACTACGCCTGCCGTACGCCGCCGAGGGCACCGCCCCCGACACGTACGACACGGCCGTCATCCTCCCCCTGCGGGACACGGCGGCGGCCGACCTCGCCGAGCGCCTGCTCGACGCCGTGGACGACAGCCTGCTGCTGACCCTCGCGGGGCTGGAGGAGGTCGTCGTCGAGGTCGGGGACGACGCCCGCACCCTGTGGCGCCGCACCGACGGTCACCTCACGGTCGTAGAGGACTCCCGCGACGGTACGACGACCTGGCGCACCCTCTCCGCGCACGGCGAGACCGCGCCGGACCTCCTCGCCGACCGCCCGGTGGAGGAACGCCTGCGCCCGCACTGGTCGTTGACATGGGCGGTCCCGGTCGATACCAGAGGACTACCGGTACGACCCCGGACGGCCCCCGTCCTGCACGCCCCCACCCCCAGCGACGAGCCCCTCGGCGTCCCCGCCCTCCTCATCGCCTCGTTCCCCCTCGACACCACCCGCCGCCACGCCGCCCCCGGCCCCCTGACCGACTTCCTGGTCCAGCGCGCGGCCGACACGTACGCCGAACTCCTCGCGGGCTGGCGCCCCGTGGACACCGGCATCATCGACCTGGTCCCGGGCCCGCTCGGCAAGGGCGAACTGGACGGCGCGCTCCGTCAGGCCGTGCTGGAGCGGCTGCCGCGCACCGCGTTCCTGCCGCCCGCCGCGCGACAGGGCGACCGGCCCGGCGAGACAGCGGGCCCGGCCTTCGGCGTCGCCGGGGACCTGTACGCCGGAAGCGCTACGGGCGCGGATGGCTCCGAGGTACTACCCCTCCCGGGGGACGACCTGGGAGCTACCCCCGAAGTACTCCTCCCCGAAGCCCTCCGCCCCCGAGACGCCGAGGTCGTCGAGGGCGCGGGCGCCGACACCGTCCAGGTCCTCGCCGAAGTCCTCCCCACCCTCCTCCCCGCAGGCCTGGAGCGCCGCGTCGAGCTGCGCACCCTCGGCGTCACCCGGGTCCCCCTCGCGGACGTCGTCGACCGGCTCGCCGGGCTGGAGAAGGACCCGGAGTGGTGGTACCGGCTGTACGACAGCCTCGCGGGCACCGACCCGGAACGCCTCTCGGGCCTGCCCGTCCCCCTTGCCGACGGTCGCACCACCATCGGCCCCCGCCAGATCCTGCTTCCCCTCCCCGACACGGCGACCGGCACCGACCCGGAGATCCTCGCCCGCCTCGGCCTCAAGGTCGCGCACGAGGACGCCGCGCACCCCCTGCTGGAGAAGCTCGGCGCGCTCCCGGCGACACCCCGGGCGATCCTGACGACTCCCCAGGTCCGCGCGGCTGTCGCCGCCTCCCTGGACGACGACGGCGGCGCGTGGGACGAAGACGCCCCGGACGCCGAGGAGTTGGCGGACACCGTGCTCGCCCTCGTCCGCGAGGCGGGCCTCGAACCCGGCGACGAACCCTGGCTCGGCGCCCTCGCCCTGCCCGACGAGGACGGCGAACTCGTGCCCGCCGGTGAACTCGTCCTGCCCGGCAGCCCGTTCGCCTCCGTCATCCGCGAGGGCGAACTTGCCGAGGTCGACCACGAGTTGGCCGACAAGTGGGGCGAACAGCCCCTCACCGCCTGCGGCGTGCTCGCGAACTTCGCCCTCGTCCGCGCCACCGACGTCGTCCTCGACCCCGACGAACTGGAGCCCCGCGAGGGCGACTTCGCCGAACCCGACGACGCGGGCCTGCTGGACGCCGTCGACGTCTGGGCCGAGGACGTCCTGGACCGCTTCCCCGACTCGCCGGTCCCCCCGGTCGCGACGGAACTCGTCGCCGTCCGCGACCTGGACCTCGTGGACGACGACAAGTGGCCCCAGGCGCTGGCCCTGTTGGCACAGCCGCCGCTGCGCGACGCCCTGGTCCAGCCGCTGCGCATCCTGCTGCCCGACGGCACCCACGAGGTCGTACGGCCGTACACCGCCTGGTGGTTGAGGGGTCACCCGGTCCTCGACGGCCGCCGCCCGGCAGGCCTGCTCGCGGCGGGCGGCGACCCGCTGCTGCGCGGACTGTACGACGAGGCCGACGCGACCGGCTTCGACGACGAACAGGTCCTGCGCGCCCTGGGAGTTCGCACGTCCGTGTCCGCGCTCCTCGAAGAGCCCGGCGGCGGCGCCGAACTCCTGGAGCGGCTCGCCGACCCGGACCGCGAGGTCACCCCGTCCCAACTCCACGGCCTCTACGGAGCCTTGGCCGAACTCGACCCCGAACAGGTCACGCTCCCGGACGACTTGAGGGCCGTGGTCGACGGCTCGGTGGACGTCGTGGACGCGGCCGACGCCGTCGTCGTGGACTCCCCGGACCTCCTCCCCTTCACCGACGGCACCCCCTTGCTGCCCGTACGCCCCACCAGGGCCGCCGAGTTGGCGGAACTCTTCCAGGTGCGCCGCCTCAGCGAGTCCGTCACCGGCGAGGTCGACTCCGAGGGCGCCGAGCACGACGTACCCGACTCCGTCGCCCTGCTCCTCGGCTCCCGTACCCCCAAGTCGTACGTGGAGCACGACGAGTTGATCGTCGACGGCGTCGAGATCGACTGGCGGCTCACCGACGGCGGCGTGCTGCACGCGTCGACCCTCGAAGGTGTCGCCGCCGGGCTCGCGTGGGCGGCGGGGCAGTGGCCCCGGCGGTTCGAGGTGGCGGCGCTGCTGGAGGACCCGTCCAGGACGGGGGAGTTGGCGCGGGACCGCTGGTTCGACTGAGGGGTGGACCCGTAGTCCTTGAGAGGGACCGGACTGTTCAGGGCAAAGGTTTCACCAAATGCCCTTACATCCGTACAACTGTTCCCAAGGGCTACGGGTCTCACGCGTGAGTCAACAGACTCCCTGAACATTCATCCCACTGGGGAACGCACATGCGCATACGCGCCACCGCCACCGCTGCCGTCGTCCTGGGCACCGTGGCTCTCTCGGCCCTCGCCGTTCCGACCGCGCAGGCCGCCCCGGCCGCCGGTTCCAAGGTGACCTTCTCGAACGTCAAGATCGCGAAGAACCTCGTGATCGGCGCCTCCGGCCGAGCCTCCTTCGCCGTCACGTACACCGTGACCAAGCCGGCGAGCCTGAGCGCGAAGTCGCTCCAGACCGGCCCGGCGATCTACCGCGGGACGCTGGCCAAGCCGTCGGACCTCTTCGTCAGCGAGAACCCCGGCACCTGCAAGGCCCCCTCCGCGACGGTCCTGAACTGCACGGCCGCCCTCGTCTTCAACGTCACCGACGGCGACCTCTCCAACTCCGAGACCGGCGCCTGGAAGGTCGGCGGCGTCGCCATCGACGCCAAGAAGGTCCTGGCCTGGCAGGAGAACCTCGGCTCCACCAAGCTCCTGCGCAAGGCCAAGCTCACCACCGACGCCACCCCGGAGCCGGTGAAGAAGGGCAAGACCATCACGGTCAAGGGCTCGCTCACCCGCGCCAACTGGGAGACCAACAAGTACGCCGGTTACGGCGCGCAGACGGTCCAGCTCCAGTACAAGAAGGCCGGCGCCACGACCTGGACGACCGTCAAGTCCGTCAAGACCACGGCCAAGGGTGCGCTGAGCACCACGGTCAAGGCGACGGCCGACGGGTACTACCGGTACAACTTCGTAGCTACGTCGACGACGGGCGCGGTCGCCTCGGCGGCCGACTACGTCGACGTCCGCTGACCTCGGGTACTACCCCTGAAGAGTTACGCCTCCTGAGACACACAAGAGCGCGGCACCCGGAAACAGGTGCCGCGCTCTTCTCGACCATCGGAACCCAGGGCCTAGTCCGCGAACCGCCGGTCCACCCACCGCCACGCGACCTCCAGCACCGCCGACGCCGCCACCGCGATCCCCACCGCGATCCACGGCATCGTCGTCCCCACCAGCTTCAGCGCGAAGAAGTGCTGCAACCACGGCACGGCGAGCACGACGAGGAACGACAGCCCCATCGTCGCGACGAGCAGCACCCGCCACCACGTGTACGGCCGCGCCACGATCGCCAGCACCCACATCGACACCAGGAACAGCGTCAGCGTCGCCGCACTGGTCTCGGCGTCCAACGCATCGGCCCCCGTGTAGTAGTGACGGGCGATCAGATACGACGTGAAGGTGGCCACCGCCGCGATCACCCCGCCGGGGATCGAGTACCGCATCACGCGCCGCACGAAGTGGGGCCGCGCCCGCTCCTTGTTGGGAGCAAGGGCGAGGAAGAACGCGGGAATTCCGATGGTCAGCGTGGACAGCAGGGTCAAGTGCCGTGGCAGGAAGGGATATTCGACCTGCCAGCACACCACCAGCAGCGCGAGCAGCACCGAGTACACGGTCTTGACGAGGAACAGCGTCGCCACGCGGGTGATGTTCCCGATGACCCGGCGCCCCTCGGCGACGACCGAAGGCAGCGTCGCGAAGCTGTTGTTGAGGAGCACGATCTGCGCGACGGCCCGCGTCGCCTCGGACCCGGAACCCATCGAGACGCCGATGTCCGCGTCCTTGAGCGCGAGGACGTCGTTCACGCCGTCACCGGTCATCGCGACGGTGTGCCCCCGGGACTGGAGCGCGGCGACCATCTCCCGCTTCTGCTGCGGAGTGACCCGCCCGAACACCGTGCCCTCGTCGAGCGCCTTGGCCATCTCTTCCTGATCGGAAGGGAGTTGGCGCGCGTCCACGGCCTTCCCCGACAGGCCCAGCTTCCCGGCGACCGCGCCGACGGACACCGCGTTGTCCCCGGAGATGACCTTCGCCCGGACGTTCTGGTCGGCGAAGTACCGCAGGGTCTCCGCCGCGTCGGGCCGCAACCGCTGCTCCAGCACGACGAGCGCGGCCGGTTCGACGCCCACGGCGACCTCGGGATCGCCCAGATCACGGGCCGTACGCGCCAACAGCAGGACGCGCAGGCCCTGTTCGTTGAGCCGCTCGGTCTCCGCGAGGGCGGGGGCGCTCGCGCTCAGCAGCACGTCCGGCGCCCCCAGCAGCCAGGTGCTCGACTCCCCGTCGGCCTGACCGAAGCTCGCGCCGCTGTACTTGCGGGCCGAGGAGAAGGGCAGCGACTCGGTGCAGCGCCAGTCCTCCGCGTCGGGGTAGGCGTCGATCACGGCTTGCAGCGAGGCGTTGGGGCGCGGGTCCGACTCGCCGAGGGCGCCCAGGACTTGGCGTACGTACGACTCGTCGTGGCCGTCCAGGACGCGCAGTTCGGTGACGTCCATGCCGCCCTCGGTGAGGGTGCCGGTCTTGTCGAGGCAGACCGTGTCGACGCGGGCGAGCCCCTCGATCGCGGGCAACTCCTGGACGAGGCACTGCTGTCGGCCCAGCCGGATGACGCCGATCGCGAAGGCGACCGAGGTGAGCAGGACCAGGCCCTCCGGGACCATCGGGACGATGCCGCCGATCGTCCGGGCGACGGAGTCCTTGAAGTCGTTCTCCTTGACGACGAGTTGGGTGATGACGAGGCCGATCGCGGCCGGAACCATCATCCACGTCACGTACTTGAGGATCGTCGAGATACCGGTGCGCAGTTCGGAGTGGACCAGCGTGAACCGCGAGGCCTCCTCGGCGAGTTGAGCGGCGTACGCCTCGCGGCCCACCTTCGTCGCGCGGAACGCGCCGCCGCCCGCGACCACGAAACTCCCCGACATCACCTGGTCGCCGGGGCGTTTGACGACCGGGTCCGCCTCGCCGGTCAGCAGCGACTCGTCGATCTCCAGGCCGTCGGCCTCGACGCAGGCGCCGTCCACGACGATCTTGTCGCCGGGGCCGATCTCTATCAGGTCGTCCAGCACGATCTCCGAGGTGCCGACCTCGACGGCCCTACCGTCCCGCCGTACCGTCGGCCGCGCCTCGCCGATCACCGCGAGGGAGTCCAGGGTCTGCTTGGCCCGCCACTCCTGGATGATGCCGATCCCGGTGTTCGCGAGGATCACGAACCCGAACAGCCCGTCCTGGATCGGCGCCACGACCAGCGTGATCACCCACAGCACGCCGATGATCGCGTTGAACCGGGTGAAGACGTTCGCCCGGACGATCTCCCCGAACGTACGACTGCTGCGGACCGGGACGTCGTTGACCTCGCCGCGCGCGACGCGCTCCGCGACCTCGGCGGTGGTCAGTCCGGACGCCGGGAGCGCCGGGGCGGCTGGTACGGCGTCAGCCGCATCGGTGTGGGCCATGCCCACGACGGTACGTGCCGATCGCCCCGTTCACCCGCTGAAGGTGCCGAAGATCCGACTCGGGTAGGAGGCGTGTAGTGCCCTGGTTGTAGGGGGTGTCACCTACGGGGGTACTACGCCTATGGGGGTACTGCGGGGACGACCCCGTCGTACCCGTACTACTCGGGAGCCACCGCCGATGCCTCCGCCGACTCCTTCAGCGCCGCGTCCCGCTTGATCGCCGCGTCCCTGCGCCGGACGAACCAGATGCCGAACAGGCCGAGACCGGTGCCCGCGAGGCAGGTCCACAGCCACCAGAGGTGGCCGTGGTCGTCGTACCACCCGTAGAACGGGAGCTGTCCGAGGAAGAGGACGAACCACAGGATCGTGCCGCCGGTGATGGTCGCGACCACGGGGCCCTCCAGGGGCTCCGGCGCCTCGTGCAGGGGTGTCCACTTCGCCATGGGCCTTAGCTTACGAGGCGATCACATCTACGCGCGGAGATGGTTGTTTCCATCGCCATATGTTCATACTGAAACCGATTACACGTGACCGCTTCTCTTCGTAGGAACCACCAAACGATGCCTACCCCGGCCCTCGGCGCACTCGACCGCTACTTCAGGATCTCCGAACGCGGCAGCACGCTGTCCCGGGAGGTTCGAGGTGGTTTCGCCACTTTCTTCGCGATGGCGTACATCATCGTGCTCAATCCGATCATTCTCGGAAGCGCGAAGGACATGTACGGACACCAGCTGGACAACGGCCAGCTCGTCACCGCGACCTGTCTCACCGCCGCTTTCACGACACTGCTGATGGGCGTCATCGGCAACGTGCCGATCGCGCTCGCCGCAGGCCTCGGCGTCAACTCCGTCGTCGCGCTCCAGCTCGCGCCGCGGATGTCCTGGCCGGACGCGATGGGGATGGTCGTCCTCGCCGGTCTGATCGTCATGCTGCTGGTCGCGACCGGGCTGCGCGAGCGGGTCATGAACGCGGTGCCGTTCGGGCTGCGCAAGGCGATCTCGATCGGTATCGGCCTGTTCATCATGCTGATCGGGCTCGTCGACTCCGGGTTCATCACCCGTATCCCCGACGTCGCCCATACGACCGTGCCGCTCCAGCTCGGCACCGGCGGTCACCTCACTGGGTGGCCGGTCCTGGTCTTCGTGCTCGGCGCGCTGCTCACCCTCGCCCTCATCGTCCGCAAGGTGCCGGGCGCGATCCTCATCTCCATCGTCGCCATGACCGTACTCGCGATGATCATCGAGGCGGTCGTACACGTGCAGTCCTGGGGTCTGACGACCCCGAAGTGGCCCGGTAACCCCGTAGCCACCCCCGACTTCGGGCTGATCGGGAAGGTCAGCCTGTTCGGTGGGTTCAGCGAGGTCGGTGTGCTGACCGGGATCCTGTTCGTCTTCACCGTCCTGCTGTCCTGCTTCTTCGACGCCATGGGCACGATCATGGGTGTCTCGGACGAGGCGAAGCTGACCGACGCGTCCGGTCAGATGCCGGGGATCAACAAGGTCCTGTTCGTGGACGGCATCGCCGTCGCCGCCGGTGGGGCGTCCTCCTCCTCGGCCACCACCTGCTTCGTCGAGTCCACCGCCGGGGTCGGCGAGGGCGCGCGGACCGGCTTCGCGAACATCGTCACCGGCGCGCTCTTCGCCGTCGCACTGTTCCTCACGCCGGTCGCGACCATGGTCCCGTCGCAGGCCGCGACCCCGGCGCTGCTCGCGGTCGGGTTCCTGATCCTGGCGGGCTCGGTCAAGGAGATCGACTGGGCCGACCACACCATCGCGATCCCGGCCTTCATCACGATGGTGATGATGCCGTTCACCTACTCCATCACCAACGGCATCGGCATGGGCTTCATCGCCTTCGCCGTCCTGCGCCTGGCCGCGGGGCGGGGGCGGGAGGTGCCGGTGGCCATGTACGTGGTGTCGGCGGTGTTCGCGTTCTACTACCTGATGCCGGCGCTGGGTCTCACCTGAGAGGTACCCGGGGACTACCTGAGGGGTAGCGCCCTCAGGTGAGCCCGTAGAACTTCTCCGTCTCCTCGACGGCGGCCTGGAACCGCTCGTCGAAGTCATCGCGAACGAGCGTCCGGACGACATAGTCCTGGACGCTCATTCCTCTTTTGGCCGCGTGCTGCCGGAGCCGTTCGAGCAGTTCGTGGTCTATTCGCAGGCTGAGCACTGTGGTCCCCATGGGTACGAGGGTCGCCGGACGGTTCGGGGTGATGGGAGGGCTTCTGGGGCCCTGTCACCCGTATGAGTGAAAAAGTGCTGTGAGAGCGCCCAGTGGTGGGTATCACGGGCGGACCGGCGCGTTCCGGCTGGTATTTAGCCAGGGTAATGACTTAGGCTAAGAAACATGCCGGACCTCACCCACGACGACGATGCCGCCGCCGTGAACGACCTCAGATCAGCCGTGATGCGGCTCTCCCGCAGGCTGAAACACCAGCGGGTGGACGAGTCGCTGAGCCCGACCGAGATGTCGGTGCTCGGGACGCTGTTCCGCTGTGGCAGCGCCACCCCCGGCGAGCTGGCGCGCAAGGAGCACGTCCAGCCGCCCTCCATGACCCGCATCGTGGCGCTCCTGGAGGCCAAGGGGCTGGTCAGCCTTGAGCCGCACCCCGAGGACCGGCGCCAGAAAGTGGTCAGCCAGACCGAACAGGCCGAATCCATGCTGGAGCAGAGCCGCCGCAAGCGGAACGCGTTCCTGGCCGGTCTGGCGGAAGAGCTCGACGACGACGAGTGGGCGAAGCTGAAGGCCGCCGCCCCCGTGCTGGAGAAGCTCGCGCAACTGTAGGCAGACACAAGGAGGCGACCCCTTTGAGTTCGGGACCCGGAGCAGACTCCGCACCCGCACCGATCCGTACGACCCCGGAGGGACCCCCGGGGGATACCCGTAGTACCCGTGATACCCGTAGTACTTCCGAGGGACCGGAGCCGACCGCGGACCCCGTGGAACCGGCCCGCAGGTCCTCGATGTTCAGCTCGCTGAAGGTCCGCAACTACCGCCTCTTCTTCCTCGGCCAGGTCGTCTCCAACATCGGCACCTGGATGCAGCGCATCGCCCAGGACTGGCTCGTCCTCAGCCTCACCGGCTCCGCGACCGCCGTCGGCGTCACCACCGCGCTCCAGTTCCTGCCGATGCTGCTGTTCGGGCTGTACGGCGGTGTCCTCGTCGACCGCTTCCCCAAGCGCCCGACGCTGCTGATCACACAGACGGCGATGGGCGCCACCGGCGTCGCGCTCGCCGCCCTGACCCTCTCCGGACACGTCCAGGTGTGGCACGTCTACGTCGCCGCCTTCGCCGCAGGACTCGCGACCGTCGTCGACAACCCGGCGCGCCAGTCCTTCGTCTCCGAGATGGTCGGCCCGGACCAGCTGCAGAACGCGGTCAGCCTGAACTCCGCGAACTTCCAGTCCGCGCGGCTCGTCGGACCCGCCGTCGCCGGTCTGATGATCACCGGGGTCGGCACCGGCTGGGCGTTCCTCTTCAACGGGCTGTCGTTCGTCGCCCCGATCGCCGGGCTGCTGCTCATGCGCGGGCGCGAGCTGCACGCCGTCGAGCGCGCGCCGCGCGGCAAGGGGCAGTTGCGCGAAGGGCTGCACTACGTCGCCGGGCGGCCCGACCTGATCTGGACCATCGCGCTGGTCGGGTTCATCGGCACGTTCGGGTTCAACTTCCCCGTCTACCTCTCCGCCTTCGCCGACGACGTCTTCCACGCGGGCGCCGGGTCCTACAGCCTCTTCAACACGCTGATGGCCGTCGGATCGCTCGCGGGCGCGCTGCTCGCCGCGCGGCGGGGGACCTCGCGGATGCGGGTGCTGATCGGGGCGGCGGTCGCCTTCGGCGCGGTCGAGCTGGCCGCCGCGTTCGCGCCCTCGCTGTGGCTGTTCGCGCTGTTCATGGTGCCGATCGGGATGTTCGGCATGACCGTCAACGTCACGGCGAACACGGGGATCCAGCTGTCCACCGATCCCGCCATGCGCGGGCGCGTCATGGCCCTCTACATGATGGTCTTCCTCGGCGGCTCGCCGGTGGGCGCGCCGATCGCCGGGTGGATCACCGACGCGTACGGGGTGCGGGCCGGGCTCGCCGTCGGGGGCGCGATCTCGTTGCTGGCCGCTGTCGCGATCGGGCTTGTGCTGACACGTGTCGGGGGGTTCCGGTTGTCGGTCGGGTGGTACGGGGGGCATCCGCGGGTGCGGTTCGTTCCACGGGGTTCGGCGGGGGAAGAGGCGGCCGGGGCCGAGGTGGGGTTGGCTCGGGTGGCGTAACTCTGGGGTGGTACGGGGGTGGGGGTACGGCGCGGTCTGGGCTCGGGTGGGTCCGGGGCGCGCCGTATCCGTACGTCTGGGGAGGGGTACGGGGCGTGGCTCTGGAGGGGTAGCTCTGGAGGGGTACGGGGTCAGACGCGGCGTTCCAGGAGTTGTCCCGGCCAGCTGTCGTTCACGGTGAACGCGTGGGTCGGGGTGAAGCCGTTGGCCTCGTAGTAGGCGACCAGTCCTCGGTCGTCGCCCGCGTAGCAGTCGACGCGCAGGAGGGAGACGCCGGCCGCGCGGGTCGTGCGGGCGGCGTGGGCGAGGAGGGCGCTGCCGATGCCATGACCTTTGTAGCGGCGGTCCGAGGCGAGCCAGTGGATGTAGCGCTCGGGTTCGCCGGGGGAGGGGAGGTGGGCGAGGTAGGCGCCGGGGGCGTCGGTGAGGGTGAGGGTCGCGGCGGGGACGCCGTCCGCCTCCGCGATGTACGTCACGCCCTCGTCCATGTACCGGGTCACCGACTCCACCGTCTTCGGGTTCTCCGAGAGCGGCTTCGACCCCCACTGTCCGGTACGGCCCTGCGCCGCCAGCCACTCCACGGCGCTGTCGAGCATGGTGAGGATGACGGGTATGTCACCCGGGGTGCCTTCTCTGATCGCGATCTCCATGCCGACCATCATGCCGGGCGGCACAATCCCGGTATGAGACTCTTCGCCGCCGTCCTGCCGCCGGAGCGGGTTCGTGCCGAACTCGACGCCGTGGTGGGTGAGTTGCGCACGCTCCCCGACGCGGACGCACTGCGCTGGACCGGGCGGGAGGGGTGGCACTTCACCCTCGCGTTCTACGGGGACGTGGACGACGACGTCGTACCGGAACTGTCGGCCCGGCTGGAGCGCGCGGCCGGCCGCACCGAGCCCTTCGAACTCGCCGTGCGCGGGGGCGGGCAGTTCGGGCAGGGGCGGGTGGTGTGGGCCGGGGCGGCGGGGGAGGTCGCGGCACTGCGGCTGCTCGCGGACCGGGCGGAGGCGGCGGGGCTCAAGGCCGGGGTGGAGATGGAGCACCGGCGGTACAAGCCGCATCTGACGCTGGCGCGGAGCCGGGAGGGGGTGGCCGCGGAGGCGTACGTCGAGGCGCTGGACCGGTTCTCCGGGCGGGGGTGGCGAGTCGGGGAGCTGGCGCTGGTGCGGAGTGAGCTGCCGAGGTCGGGGGTTACGGGGGAGAGACCGCGCTATGAGGTGGTCGGTCGGTGGGGGCTCGGCGGGGCCGGTTAGGCTCGGTGGTGTGGATCCTAAGACCCGGAACCGGATCATGGCCGGTGCGCTTGTGTTGATGTTCGCGGTGGTGGCGGTGGCGGCGGCTGTGGGGAGGTAGGGCTTGGGTGGGGGTACCTGCGGGCTACCTCCCAGGTAGGGGGTACCCGAGAGGTAGCTCCCGGGTATGGGGTACCGAGGGCGTACCTCTCGGGTACGGGGTACGTGCGGGGTAGCTCCCAGGTACGGGGTACCGGAGGCGTACCTCTCAGGTACGGGGTACGTGGGAGGTAGGTCTCAGGTACCCCCTACGGGAGGCGTCCCCCTCGGGTACGGGGTACCGGAGGGGTAGCTCTCAGGTACTGCCCCCTACCAGGCGAACGCCTCCGGCGACGGGCCCGGGCCCGGGAACACCTCGTCCAACCCGGCCAGCAACTCCTCGCTCAGCTCCAGCTCCACCGCGCGGATCGCCGACTCCAGCTGTCCGGCCGTACGCGGGCCGACGATCGGGCCGGTCACGCCGGGACGCGTGAGGAGCCAGGCCAGGGCGGTCTCGCCGGGGTCGACCCCGTGCTTGTCGAGGAGATCCTCGTACGCCTGGATCTTGGCCCGGACACTCGCGTCGGCGATCGAGTCGGCGGCGCGGCCCGAGGCGCGACGGCCGCCCTGGACCTCCTTCTTGAGGATGCCGCCGAGGAGCCCGCCGTGCAGCGGGGACCAGGGGATCACGCCCACCCCGTACTCCTCCGCCGCAGGTATGACCTCCATCTCGGCGCGCCGCTCGTACAGGTTGTAGAGGCACTGCTCGCTGACCAGCCCGTACGAACCGCGGCGCGCGGCGGCCTCGTTGGCCTGGGCGATCTTGTAGCCGGGGAAGTTGGAGGAACCGGCGTACAGGATCTTGCCCTGCTGGATCAGGACGTCGACGGCCTGCCAGATCTCCTCGAAGGGGGTCAGGCGGTCGATGTGGTGGAACTGGTAGAGGTCGATGTAGTCGGTCTGGAGCCGCTTGAGCGACGCGTCGACCGCGCGGCGGATGTTCACCGCGGAGAGCTTGTCATGGTTGGGCCAGGCGTCGCCGTCGGCGGCCATGTTGCCGTACACCTTGGTCGCGAGGACGACCTTGTCGCGGCGGGCGGCGCCACCGGCCGCGAACCAGTTGCCGATGATCTCCTCGGTGTGGCCCTTGTTCTCGCCCCAGCCGTAGACGTTCGCCGTGTCGAAGAAGTTGATGCCGGCGTCCAGCGCCGCGTCCATGATCGCGTGGCTGTCGGCCTCGTCTGTCTGCGGACCGAAGTTCATCGTGCCGAGTACCAGTCGGCTGACCTTGAGTCCCGTGCGTCCGAGCTGTGTGTACTTCATGGTCCTCAAGCCAACGACTTGGAGTGGACTCGACGCAAGCGACTTCAGGAGTAGGAATCTTGACCGCCCAAGTCAGCGCCCCCGGTCGTCAGTTCACTCGATAGAAGGCATCTCCGATCTTCATGCAGTATCGCCGGGCGGGCGCCCTTACAGTCTGCGTGCCGTCCGGATGGGACGGCATCCGTCGCTGACACATGGGAGTGGGACGTGAGGTCTTCGGGGCGTATGGCTGTCTCGGCAATGGCCGTGGCTATGGCGGCGCTGGGAGTGGGAAGTGGTGCCCCCGCGTCCGCCGCCCCCACGGCGACGCCGTCGTGCGGCGGGGCGGAATGCCCCAGCCTGAAGCCGACCAGGCTCACGGCCAGCCAGGCCAGCCTGAATGTCACCCAGATGCAATTGGAGAACATCAACGCGATGGCGTCCGACGCGGTGACCGGGGAGCCCATTCGCGGCGCGAAGATCGTGTTCGCCACCATGGGCGGCAGGACGCTGGGGACGGCCTACACGGACTACGACGGCATCGCCGCGATCGCCGCTCCGGAGAACCTGGGCCCTGGAACCCTCCAGGAACTGCTGGGCGGCTACGAAGCCGCAATGGTCGGCGACGGCGTTCACGCCCCGGCCGGGGCCCACGGAGCGATCACGATCGGCACTGACCAGGGCCCCGGTGTCCCGGGCGCCCCATGCTCCGTCTGCAGCGACCGTGCGCTCAAGCAGGACGTGGTCCCGGTCGACTGGAGCCGGTAGCCGTGCGGATCTTCCGTCGGCGCTCCCGGGCGGCTGACCGCGGTACCCCGGCACGGCTTCGAGGTGAGGCGCGGGAGAGCAGCGGTACGGCGCCGGTCGGCCCGGTCAACGGCTACGCGGTCCTGGAGACCGTGGCCGCGCTGCCCGTCAGTACCTGGCGCTACCTCTGGGAGCCCGAAGGCGTACGTCACCTGGGGCCGATGGCTCAGGACTGGCACGCCGCCTTCGGCTTCAACCAGGACGACACCACCATCCCCGTCGTCGACGGCCTCGGCGTCGCCCTGGTGTGCATCCAGGCACTGAACCGCCGCGTGGAAGAGCTCACGGCTGAAGTGGATCGTCTGCGAGAAGCCGCGGGCGTGAACACCTCCGGGGCCGTGTGACGACGCCGGACGGCCTGTTGCTCCGGCGCTCGGCCGGGGAAGGCCGGTCGCCGAGCGCGGCCCACGGTCGCCATCTCTTCCCTCAGAAGGCAAGACACCATGACAAAGCAGGACGCATTGGTACGAAACGACACCCTGACGGGGCCATCCCAGGCGATGGATCTGCGGTCACCGGTGTGTACGGACGCGGTCTGGCGGCTTCCGGTGACGGTCTGTCGCATCACCCAGTTCCTGGGTGAGCAGACGGCCGGCGCCTTACTGGAGCGCGCCATCGCCTCCGCCGACGACACCTTGAAGCCCTCCATGATCCGCGACCAAGAGGTGGTCCCCGACTTCCGCCGGTCCCGCTCGCGCCACGACTTCGCCGCGCCTGAGCTGATGGCGGCCATCGACGAGGTGCTGGAGGCGGTCGAGCACACGCTCCAAGTCTCCTGCCGGCACACCGAACCCAGCTACAGCCTCAACGCGCACAACGACGGCGACTTCTACCGGCCGCACCAGGACACCAGCGTCGAGTTCGCCACCCGACGTCTGCTCACCTTCGTGTACTACCTGCATCGCACGCCCCGGCCTTTCGACGGAGGCGAGCTGCGTGTGTTCGACGCGGCCATGCCACTGCACACCGAGACAGCCGGGAGATGGCAGGAGCGCACCTGGCGGGACTGGGAGCCCGAGCACGACAGCATCGTGTTCTTCCTCCCCACTGCCTGGCATGAGGTACGGCCGGTCAGCTGCCCGAGCAAGCAGCACGCGGACAGCCGTTTCGCCATCAACGGCTGGCTGTGCAGCCCCGACCCCTCGAACCGCGGGAATGACGCGAGCCCGTGAGGCACATCGTCCACGGGGCGCGAATACCTGCGAGTGCTATCTAGAAGTTAGCGCTTCCCTGTGGTTAGGATCAGGGTCGAGGGGTGAGGTTGAAAGTTCAAGCTGACCCCTACCTGAGAGCCATGCCTCTGGAAGGAAACACCGTGTCCCCCACCACGTCCGCCCGTCGGATACTCGCCGCGGTCCTCGCGGCCGGTGCTCTGACGGTCACCGCCGCCACCGTTCCCGCCGTCGCGGTGCCGTACGACCGGCCCGGTCACGTGTCCGTCGACTCGCCGCTGCGTCTCGCGTACCAGAAGGACGTCGCCGTCCGGGTCCTCAAGGGGGTCTTCGAGCGGGGTGACGGGGCCGTCGTCGACCGGTACGTCCGCGCCGACTACATCCAGCACAACCCGTTCGCGCCCGACGGTGCCGCGACGCTGAAGAACCTCGGCACGTCCGTCCACCAGCAGTTCCCCGACGCGAAGTACGACGTCAAGAGGGTCATCTCCGAAGGTGAGTTGGTCATCGTCCACTCCAACGTCGTTCTCACGCCCGGGAGTTCGGGGAGCGCCGTCTTCGACATCTTCCGGTTCCAGGGCGGGAAGATCGCCGAGCACTGGGACACCGGGCAGAACGTGTCCGACACGACCGCCAACGGCAACGACATGTTCTCCACGGTGAGTTGGCCTCGTACCCAGCAGCCCGGGCCGGCGTGGCTGACGTCGTACAACAAGAAGCTCGTGGTGAAGGCGTTCGACCAGTTGATCGTGCGGAAGGATGTCGGCGCGATCGACCGGTACTGGAGCACCGACTACCAGCAGCACAACCCGAACATCCCCAACGGTGCCGCCGGCGCCAAGGCCGGGCTCGGCGCGTACTTCGCCCAGTTCCCCCAGTTGAAGGTCGAGCCCAAGCGGGTCATCGCCGAGGGCGACCTCGTCGCCGTCCACAGCCACTACATCCCGGCGCCCGGTCAGCGGGGTCAGGCGATCGTGGACCTGTTCCGGGTGCGGGGCGGGAAGATCGTCGAGCACTGGGACGTCATCCAGGACGTGCCGGAGACTTCGGCGAACGACAACACGATGTTCTAGGACGGGCGCTGGGGACTCCGGGGGTAGTACCGGAGTCCCTGAGGGCCAGGTCGATGGCGGTGCCGGTCAGGTCGGCGTCGTGCAAATGTGCTTGCGGCCACCACCTCGACGCCGCCTACCGTGCCGTCATGGGGACGACCGGAGAGTGGCGGAGCGGCATCGTGCTGGGGTGCAGGGAAGCGGAGTTGTTGCGTGAGGTCGTCGGGGAGGGGGAGTTGCTCGGGGTTTATCTGCATGGGTCGGCTGTGTTGGGTGGGCTTCGGCCGCGCAGTGACATCGATGTGCTCGGGGTGGTGTGGCGGTCTTTGAGTGCACGTCAGAGGCGTGTGCTCGTCGATGAGTTGTTGGCTCTGTCCGGGCAACATGGGTATCGGTACGTCGAGTTGACCGTCGTCGTGCAGGGGGAGGTGCGGCCCTGGCGGTTTCCGCCCGTCTGCGATTTTCTCTACGGGGACTGGCTGCGGGGGGAGTTCGAGGCCGGGGGGCTGCCCGTGCCGGAGGTCAGTGCTGATCTGGCGCCCGTGCTGACCATGGTTCTTCAGGGGGACGCGCCTCTTCTCGGCGGCCCTCCTCCGGCCGCCCTCCTCGACCCCGTCCCGCACGCCGATCTTCTGCGCGGGATCACCGCGGGCGTCCCGGACCTCATGGCCGACCTGGAGCACGACACCCGGAACGTCCTGCTGACCCTCGCCCGTATCTGGATGACCCTCGGTACGGGGGTCGTAGGCGCCAAGGACGAGGCGGCCCGGTGGGCGGAGGCGAGGTTGGCGGGGGAGCACCGGGCCGTGCTGGCGCGGGCTCGGGCGGCGTACCTGGGGGAGGGCCAGGAACCGGGGGACGGAGCGAGGGGATGCGCCGAGGCGATGGTCGAGGTCATCGCAGGGTTCGGTCCCCCGTAGGTACTACCCGGGGACTACCCCTCCTCGTAGGGTCCGCCCATCCCCCACCCCTGATACATCGCCTCCGCGAACGCCTCCGCCAGCTTGTGCTCGCCGCTCGCGTTGGGATGCGTCCCGTCGTACGTATCCGTATCGATGTCGTACCTGGGAGGGATGGACGCGAGGAGCAGCGGCGACCCCGGCTCGTCGAGGTCGGCGACCGCCTTCGCGAGGAGTTCGTTGAAGAGGTCGACCTGTTCGGCGAACGCGGGGTCCGCGGTGGCGCGGACGTTGGGGATGACGGGAAGGACGACGGCACGGACGCGGGGGCGCGCGGCGCGGGCCGCGGCGATGAACTCCCGTGCGTTTTCCGCCGTTTGCTCCGCGTTCGTATAGAAACCCAGGTCGATGAGGCCGAGGGAGACGAGCAGCACATCCGCGCGTCCGGCGCGCACCGCGTCACCGATCAGCGGAACCATATGCTGCCACCCCTCACCCCACCCGGCGAGGTGCCCGCGCGGGAAGTCGGGTTCGGCGTACGTGTATGAGACCGGAGAGTTAGCTCCCTGGTCGTACAACGTCTCGCGCGGCCCGACCAGCGTGAACGGGCCGCCGTACGTGGCACACAGATGCCGCCAGAGCCGGTACCGCCACGTGTGGTCGCCCGCGCTGCCGATCGTCATGGAGTCACCGACGGGCATGAACCTGAGCATCCGCTCATGATGGACGATCGCCGCCCCGGCCGGGGTGTGAGTCCCGACACCTCGCGTGTCGCGCCGCGCGGGGTGGCAGGCTGGGGACATGCGCCGACCGTTCGCCGTCCTCGCCGGGTTCCTGCTCGTGGGGGCCCTCGCCGTACCCGCGTCCGCCGACGACGGCGGGTTCACCATCAAGGACCCGCGGATCAAGGAGTCCAGCGGCCTCGCCGCCTCGCGCCGGCACCCGGGCGTCTACTGGACGCACAACGACAGCGGTTACGGCCCGCAGATCTACGCCGTCGACAGCGCCACGGGCAAGACGGTCGCCACGGTCACGCTGCGCGGCGTCGGCACCCCGCGCGACGTCGAGGCGATCTCCATCGGCCCCGACAACCAGATCTACGTGGGCGACATCGGCGACAACTTCAACGGCCGCTGGCCCTACCTGTGGATCTACCGGCTCCCTGAACCGGTAGTACTCAAGGACCAGACGGTCAGGGCGACCCAGTACATCGTCAAGTACGCGGACGGCGGGCGCGACGCCGAGTCGATGATGGTCCACCCCAAGACCGGCCGGGTGTACATCATCGACAAGAAGGAGGACGGCGGCCACCTGTACGAGGGCCCCGCCCGCCTCACCGCGTCCGGCGACAACATCTTCAAGCCCATAGCTCCGGTGGACCTCTGGGCCACCGACGCCGCGTTCTCCCCGGACGGCCGGCAGCTGGTAGTACGCGGGTACTTCGGAGGTATCACCTACGACTGGAACGGCGGCAGGATCAAGAAGACCGGCCGCCTCGACGTCCCCCTCCAGCGCCAGGGCGAGTCCGTCACCTACTCCGCCGACGGCAAGAAGCTGCTGTACGGCAGCGAGGGCACGGAGAGCGGCGTGGTCGCCCGGGACGCCCCCGGCGCCGACAAGTCCTCGCCCTCCAAGGGGAGTTCGACCGCCTCCGGCTCCGGTTCCCCGAGCGACGGCGACTCCGGCGGCGGGGTCACCAAGGGCGCGATCGCCATCGCCGTCGTCTGCGCGGCGGTGTTCGGGCTACGGCGACTGCTGCGCCGCAGCTGAGTCACTCCCCGGCGCGCTCCTCGGCACCGCGCCGGGCGACGAGCGCTTCGAGGCCGTCAAGGATGCGCTGGAGCCCGAAGCCGAAGTGATCGAAGGAGGAGGTCCAGGTGCCGGCGTCGAGAGAGGCGAGCACCGGGAACCGTCCCGACTCCATCACCCTGGAGAGGTACGGGGACTGCGCCTCGTAGAACTCGGACGTCGTCATACCCGAGGCGCGCTCGGCCTCCTGGTAGTACACCTGGGTACGCGCCGCGCCGACGACGTACCCCTCGACCGCCATGATCGCCGACACCAGCTCGGTGTCGGTGAGCCCCATCGGCCGGATCCGCGCGAGCACCTTCTCCATGCCGTCCATCGCGCTCGGCCCGAGCAGGGGGCGGGAGCGGCTGGCGGGTAGTACCCAGGGGTGACGGTGGTAGAGGCCGAGCATGGAATGGGCCATGACCTCCAGAGCCTCCCGCCAGGAGCCGTCGCCGAGGTCGCCGAGGTCGCCGGGGTCCTGCGCGACCCGGTTCACCCGGTCCAGCATCAGCTCGACCAGCTCCGACTTGCCGGGGACGTAGCGGTAGAGCGACATCGCTCCCGTGCCGAGTTCGGCCGCGACCCGGCGCATCGACACCGCGTCCAGGCCCTCCCGGTCGGCGATCTCGACGGCGGCCTCGACGATCCGGTCCAGGGTGAGCGTCGGCCTCGGACCGCGCGCGGGGCGGCGGGCGCCCTCCCAGAGGAGTTCGAGCGTGCGCGTGATCTGGTCCCGGCAGTGCTGGGCCTGGTCCTGGCTGCTCGTCATGGGGGCAGTCTAGTTCCGGGCCGAAAAACCGAGTACGGCGTACGCGAAATCGGGTACGGTGTACTCGGTTATCAGGTGGGGGGCAGGACCCGAGAGCTACCGCCCGAGAGCCACTACCTCAGAGCTACGACCACGGAGTTAGGGGACCCCATGGAGTACGCCGTCCGCGCCGAGGCATTACGCAAGAGCTACGCCGGAAAACCCGCCCTCGACGGCTTCGACCTGACCGTCCGCGCAGGCACGGTCCACGGGCTGCTCGGCCCGAACGGAGCCGGCAAGACCACCGCCGTCCGCATCCTGGCCACCCTGCGCCGCCCCGACGGCGGCACCGCGGAGGTCGCCGGGCTCGACGTGGTCCACAGGGCGCGCGAGGTGCGCGCGCGGATCGGGCTCACGGGCCAGTACGCGGCGGTCGACGAGGTCCTCACCGGCAGGCAGAACCTGGAGATGTTCGGTCGCCTCTTCCACCTCGGCGGCAGGCGGGCCCGGCAGCGCGCCGCCGAACTCCTGGACCGCTTCGGCCTGACCGAGGCCGCCGACCGGGGCGTCGACGGCTACAGCGGCGGCATGCGGCGCCGGCTCGACCTCGCCGCGTCGATGATCCTCGCCCCCGCGGTCCTCTTCCTCGACGAGCCGACGACCGGCCTCGACCCCCGGGCCCGGGGCGAAGTCTGGGAATCCGTACGGGCGTTGGTAGCGGACGGTACGACGGTCCTGCTCACCACGCAGTACCTGGAGGAGGCGGACCGGCTGGCCTCCCGCGTCACCGTGCTCGACCGGGGCCGGTCCATCGCCGACGACACCCCCGACGGCCTCAAGGACATGATCGGCGGCGACCGGATCGAGGTCGTGCTCGCCGAACGCGCCGACATCCAGCGGACGGTGAAGGTGATGGCCCGCGTCGCGGACGCCGAACCCGAGGCAGACGAAGGCGAGTTGAGGGTCCACGCCACCGTCACCGACCGGGTCTCCGCACTGACCGCGGTGGCCCGCACCCTCCAGGACGAGGGCGTGCGGGTCGAGGACATCGGCCTGCGCAGGCCCAGCCTCGACGATGTGTTCCTGCGCCTGACCGGCCACCGCACCGAGACCGGCCCGACCGCGAAGGAGGCCGCCGCGTGAGCACCCTCGACCTGACCCCGGTCCGCGAACACGGCCGCGCCTACTGGGCGTTGGCCGACTGCTGGAACCTCGTCCGGCGGGGACTCACCCACTACCGGCGCCAACCGGTCAACATCCTCTGGCAACTGGGCTTCCCGATCCTCTCCGTCCTGCTCTACGGCTACGTCTTCGGCAGCGCGATGAACGTGCCGGGCGGCGGGGACTACAAGGACTTCCTGATGCCGGGGATGTTCGTCATGACGATGGCCTTCGGGTTCATCAACACGGCGACGGTCGTCGTGTACGACGCGCAGAAGGGGGTCGTCGACCGGTTCCGCTCCATGCCGATGGCGTCCTCGGCGGTCGTCGCGGGGCGTGGGGTGACCGATCTCCTCGTCGCCTGCGCCGAGTTGGCCATCATGATGCTCACGGCGCTGGCCATCGGGTGGCGTCCGGAGGGGAGTTGGGGATTCGTCGGCGCCTTCGGGCTGCTGCTGTGGCTGCGGCTGGCGCTGATCTGGCTGGGGGTGTGGCTCGGCTTCGTCGTCCCCAACCCCGAGGCGGCGGGCGGGCTGTTCGCCGTGGCCTTCCCGCTGACGATGCTCTCCAGCGTCTTCGTCGCGCCCCAACTCATGCCGGACTGGCTCGGGTTCGTGGCCGCGTGGAATCCGATCTCGGCGACGGCCGGGGCGACCAGGGAACTCTTCGGGGCACCGGCGGGAGCGGGGGACACCTGGGTCGAGCAGAACGCTCAACTGATGGCCCTCGTCTGGCCGTTGATCCTGGGTGCGCTCTTTCTGCCGCTGGCGGTGGGGAGGTTCAGGAAGCTCGGGAAGTGATGTCGTAGTCCTTGACGGGGTGATGGGACCGGTCTTCTCTGGGAGGTGCGGAAGTGGGAGCGCTCCCATGTTCCGGATCCGCACCCCCGAGAGGAACAAGGGACATGTTCCGCAACGTGCGAAGAGCACTGTGCGCGGTGGTCGCCGCGCTGCTGCTGCCTCTGGGCCTGGCAGTCGCGCAACCGGCGAGGGCCGCCGAGGCGCCGGGAGCCGGGTACTGGCACACCAGCGGCCGTCAGATCCTCGACTCGGCCGGACAGCCCGTCCGGGTCGCCGGGATCAACTGGTTCGGCTTCGAGACCGGCAACTACGTGGTCCACGGCCTGTGGTCGCGCGACTACAAGAGCATGATCGACCAGATGAAGTCGCTGGGCTACAACACGATCCGCATCCCGTACAGCGACGACATCTTCAAGTCCTCGACCGTCCCCAACAGCATCGACTTCTCCAGCGGCAAGAACGCCGACCTCCAGGGCCTCAACTCCCTTGGCGTACTGGACAAGCTCGTGTCGTACGCCGGCCGGGACGGCCTGCGCGTCATCCTCGACCGGCACCGTCCGGACTCGGGCGGACAGTCCGCCCTCTGGTACACCGCGGCCGTCCCCGAGCCGACGTGGATCGCCAACTTGAAGTCCCTGGCGTCCCGTTACGCCGGGAACCCGGCCGTCGTCGGCATCGACCTCCACAACGAGCCGCACGATCCCGCCTGTTGGGGCTGCGGGGACACGGCGACCGACTGGCGGCTGGCCGCCCAGCGCGCCGGGAACGCCGTCCTGTCGGTCAACCCCGACCTACTGATCTTCGTCGAGGGCATCCAGACCGTCAACGGAGTCTCCGGCTGGTGGGGCGGCAACCTGATGGGCGTCGCGCAGTATCCGGTCCAACTCTCCGTCCCCAACCGGCTGGTGTACTCGGCGCACGACTACGCCACCAGCGTCGCCCAGCAGAGCTGGTTCAGCGACCCCACCTTCCCGAACAACATGCCGGGGATCTGGGACAAGTACTGGGGCTACATCTTCAAGCAGAACATCGCCCCGGTGTGGGTGGGCGAGTTCGGTACGACGCTCCAGGCGTCCGTGGACCAGAAGTGGCTGGCGGCGCTGGTGAGTTACCTGCGCTCGACGTCGGCGAACGGCGCCGACTCCTTCCACTGGACGTTCTGGTCGTGGAACCCCAACTCCGGTGACACCGGCGGGATTCTGAAGGACGACTGGCAGACCGTCGACACGGTGAAGGACGGCTACCTCGCGAGCATCAAGGCGCCGGCCTTCCCACCGGTCGGTAGTGGCAGTGGCGGTGGCGGAGGCGGCGGAGGTGGTGGCGGGAGCGCCGCCTGCACCGCGACCTACGCCGTCACCAGCGACTGGGGCGGCGGCTTCAACGGCGAGGTGAAAGTGGTGAATTCGGGGACGACGGCCATCTCGTCGTGGAAGGTCGCCTGGAGCTTCCCCGGCTCCCAGCAGATCTCCACCATGTGGAACGCGTCGTACACCCAGAGCGGGGCGTCGGTGACCGCCGTCAACGCGGCCCACAACGGGGCGCTGTCCGCGGGGAGTTCGGCCACCTTCGGGTTCGGTGCCGCGCCCGGCGGGGGCAGTGCGCCGAGCCTGACCTGCACGGCGACCTGAACTGCGCGAAGGGCGCCCGGAGTTCACCGGGCGCCCTTCAGCGTCGTACGGGTGCACGGCGGACAACTACGCCGTGCGGCAAGGGAGTCAGAGGTTCTCGATCACGTGGTCGATGCACTTCGTGAGGGCCTCGACGTCCGCCGGGTCGATAGCCGGGAACATGGCGACGCGCAGCTGGTTGCGGCCGAGCTTGCGGTAGGGCTCGGTGTCGACGATGCCGTTGGCGCGCAGGACCTTGGCGATCGCGGCGGCGTCGATGTCCTCCGCGAAGTCGATCGTGCCGATGACCTGCGAGCGCTTCGCCGGGTCGGTGACGAACGGCGTCGCGTGCTTCGACTCCTCGGCCCAGGTGTAGAGGCGGGTGGAGGAGTCCTTCGTCCTGGAGGTGGAGAAGGAGAGGCCGCCCTGGCCGTTGATCCACTTGAGCTGCTCGTTCAGCAGGAACAGGGTGGAGAGCGCCGGGGTGTTGTACGTCTGGTTCTTGCGGGAGTTGTCGATCGCCGTGGGGAGGCTGAAGAACTCCGGGACGTGCCGGCCGGAGGCGTGGACGCGCTCGGCGCGCTCGATCGCGGCCGGGGAGAACACGCCGATCCACAGGCCGCCGTCGGAGGCGAAGGACTTCTGCGGGGCGAAGTAGTAGACGTCCGTCTCGGCGATGTCGACCGGGAGGCCGCCCGCGCCGGAGGTGGCGTCGACCAGCACCAACGCGCCCTCGTCGGCGCCCGCGACGCGCTTGACCGGCGCCGCGACACCCGTCGACGTCTCGTTGTGGGTGAACGCGTACACGTCCACGCCCGCCTCGGCCTGCGCCTCCGGGTGGGTGCCCGGGTCGGAGGAGATCACCGTGGGCTCGGCCAGCCAGGGGGCGAGCCCCGCCGCCTTGGCGAACTTCGAGCTGAACTCGCCGAAGGTGAGGTGCTGCGACTTGTTCTCGATCAGCCCGTGGGTCGCGACGTCCCAGAACGCGGTCGAGCCGCCGTTGCCGAGGACGACCTCGTAGCCCTCAGGTAGGGAGAACAGTGCGGAGATGCCCTCGCGGACCTCGCCGACCAGGTTCTTCACCGGGGCCTGCCGGTGTGACGTACCCAAGAGGGAGGTGCCGGTGGCGGCGAGGGCGTCCAGCGCCTCGATCCGCACCTTGGAGGGACCCGCGCCGAAACGACCGTCCGCGGGCTTGATGTCAGAGGGAATCCGGATCTCAGCCACGTGGGGAGGGTAGCCGTTACGGCAAACGTGAGCGAAACGTGGTCCGTCCGGTGAGACGTCGTGTGGACATCCGCCAGGGGGTAGTACCGGTCCCTCCGAGGTACTACGGGACGGATGGATCCGGGACGCCCCTTGAAGGATCTTGAACGTCCGTCCCGGTGCCCTCGGTTGTCCCGCCTGATTTCCTGTACCCATGCCGAACCTGGAAGCGGATCTGCGTACGGCCCTGCGAGGCGACGTCGGCTTCGACACCACCTCCCGTGCCGTCGTGACCATGGACGCCTCGAACTACCGGCGGGTCCCCCTCGGGGTCGTAGCTCCCCAGGACGACGCCGATGTGGTCGCCGCCCTGGAGATCTGCCGGGAGCACGGAGTACCCGTAGTACCCAGGGGTGGGGGTACCTCCATCGCCGGACAGGCCACCGGCACCGGCGTCGTACTCGACTTCACCCGGCACATGAACCGCGTCCTCGACCTGGACCCCGCCACCCGTACCGCCGTGGTCCAGCCAGGACTGGTCCTCGACCGCCTCCAGGACGCCGCCGCCCCGCACGGCCTGCGCTTCGGCCCCGACCCCGCCACGCACAGCCGCTGCACCCTCGGCGGCATGATCGGCAACAACTCGTGCGGCTCCCACTCGGTCGCGTGGGGGACGACCGCCGACAACGTCCGGACCCTGGACGTCGTGACCGCGCGCGGCGCCCGCCTCACCCTGGGGAGGGACTGGGCGGGTAGCCCCGAAGGACTACGCCGGCTGGTCGACACCGAACTGGCCCGCCTGCGCACCGGCTTCCCCGAACTCCCCCGGCGCATCTCCGGGTACGCCCTGGACGCCCTGCTCCCGGAGAAGGGCGCCGACACGGCCCGCGCGTACTGCGGCTCCGAGGGCACCCTCGCGGTCCTCACCCGGGCTACCGTCCGCCTCGTCGAGGCACCCCGCGCGCGGGCCCTCGCCGTCCTGGGGTACAGGGACGAGGGCGACGCGGCGGAGGCGGCGGCCGGGCTGCTGCCGTACGGGCCCTTGACGGTCGAAGGTATGGCGGCCGACCTCGTACCTGAGAGCTACGGGCTGCCGCGCGGCGGCGCGTGGCTGTTTGTCGAGACCGGCGGCGAGAGTCCGGACGAGGCGCGGGTACGGGGTGAGGCGATCGTCCGTGCGGCCGACGCCGTCGACGCGCTGGTCGTCACCGACCCCGCCGGACAGCGCGCCCTGTGGCGCATCCGGGAGGACGCGAGCGGTACGGCGACGAGGACGCCGGACGGCCGGGAGGCGTGGCCCGGCTGGGAGGACTGCGCCGTACCCCCGGCCCGCCTCGGCGCCTACCTGCGCGACTTCCGCGGCCTCCTCGCCGCGCACGGGCTGCGGGGTACCCCCTACGGCCACTTCGGCGACGGCTGCATCCACGTCCGCATCGACTTCGACCTCCTCACCGCCCCCGGCATCGCCCGCTTCCGCCGCTTCTCGGAGGAACTCGCCGACCTCGTCACCGCCCATGGCGGGTCCCTCTCCGGGGAGCACGGCGACGGCCAGGCACGCGCCGAACTACTCCCCAGGATGTACGGGGTGGAGATGGTGGCCCTCTTCGAACGCGTCAAGGCGCTCTGGGACCCCGACGACCTCCTCAACCCCGGCATGCTGGTCCGCCCCGCACCCCTCGACACCAACCTCCGCTTCGCACCGCTGCCCCGCGAGCCCGTGCCCGTCGTCTTCGGCTACCCCGCCGACGGCGGCGACTTCTCCGCCGCCGTACGGCGCTGCGTGGGCGTCGCCAAGTGCCGTACGACGACGGCGTCCGGCCCCGCCGTCATGTGCCCGTCGTTCCGCGCGACCGGCGAGGAGGCCCACTCCACCCGGGGACGCGCGAGGCTCCTGCACGAGATGCTCGCGGGTGAACTCGTCACCGACGGCTGGCAGTCGACCGAGGTCCGGGACGCGCTCGACCTCTGCCTCTCCTGCAAGGGGTGCCGCTCGGACTGCCCCGTCGGCGTCGACATGGCCACCTACAAGGCCGAGTTCCTGCACCACCACTACGAGGGGCGACGGCGTCCGGCCGCCCACTACAGCATGGGGCGGCTGCCGCAGTGGCTGCGGTGGATCGCCCGGACCCGGACCGCGCCGCTCGTCAACTCCCTTGCTTCCGTACGGCCGTTGGCCGCGCTGGGGAAGCGGATCGGCGGGGTCGCTCCCGAGCGGGGGATTCCGCGGGTGGCCGCGGAGACGTTCAGCCGGTGGTGGATGCGGCGGTTCAGGACGGTGCTGAAGCGGGACCGGGCCAAGTGGCTGCGGGACGGACAGATGATCGTCCTGTGGCCGGACACCTTTACTGAACATCTGTCACCGACGGTTGGCAAAGCGGCAGTTCGCGTGCTGGAGGCGGCCGGGATGACGGTGCTGCTGCCGCCGACCGTGCGGTGGGAGGGCACGGCGACGCCGTGGCCGGCCCGCAGGAGGAAGGTGTGCTGCGGGCTCACCTACGTGTCCACCGGCCAGTTGGAACAGGCCCGGCAGGTGCTGCGTGAGACGCTGGATCTGCTGGATCCGTACCTGATGCCGATGGACGAACTCACCGACGAGGACGATGACTTGCCGCTCCCGCCCTTCGTCGTCCTCGAACCCAGCTGCGCCGCCGCGCTCCGCACCGACCTCCCCGAACTCCTCCCCGACGACCCGCGCGCCGCGCGGTTCGCCGCCCGGGTGCTCACCTTCGCGGAGGCGCTGGAGAAGTACGCCCCGGACTGGGCGCCGCCCCGGCTGGACCGGCCGGTGGTCGGGCAGACCCACTGCCACCAGCACGCGGTGCTCGGCGACGCGGCCGACCGGCGGCTGAGGGAAGCCGCCGGTCTCAGCGGGGAATTGAGCGGCGGATGCTGCGGCCTCGCCGGTAACTTCGGCTTCGAGAAAGGGCACTTCGAGGTGTCGTCCGCCTGCGCCGAGGAGCAACTGCTGCCGTCCGTACGGGACGCGCCGCAGGACGCGGTCGTCCTCGCCGACGGCTTCTCCTGCCGGACCCAGCTGGAGCAGCTGGCCGGGGTGCGGGGCAGACACCTCGCGGAGGTGCTCGCCGAGGCGCTGGACGGAGAGAGGGACACCAAGTGACGTACGAGGAAGCCGAGTCGGTCGCGGTTCTGTCCGACATCCACGGCGTCCTGCCCGCCCTCGAAGCGGTGCTGGCCGAACCGGACGTCGCCGCCGCCGACCGGATCGTCCTCACCGGCGACATCGCGGCCGGACCCCAACCCGCCGAGGTCATCGACCTGTTGAGGGAGCAGGGCGACCGCGTGCTGTGGGTCTCCGGCAACGCGGACCGGGAACTGGTCGAGTACCGGCGCGGCCTGCGCGACGACATCCCGGACCCCATCGGCCCGTTCGCCGCGCGGGCGCTGACCGAGGAGCACGTCGACTTCCTCGCCGCCCTCCCGGCGACCCTGACGCTCACCGTCGCCGGACTGGGCACGACCCTGTTCTGCCACGCAACTCCCCGCGACGACGAGGAAGTCGTCCTCGTCGACTCCCGCCCCGCTCGCTGGAGCGAGGTCCTCGCCGGGCTCGACCCCGCCGTACGCACCGTCGTCTGCGGGCACACCCACATGCCGTATCTCCGCCTCGCCGAGGGCAAGTTGGTCGTCAACCCCGGCAGCGTCGGGATGCCGTACGGCCGTTCCGGCGCGCACTGGTGCCTGCTCGGGCCGGGGGTGGACCTGCGGGTCACGCCGTACGACGTGCCGGGAGCCGTGGCGCGGCTGGTCGCGGAGTGCGGGTACCCGGGGATCGCCGAGTGGGCGGACACCTATCTGCACGCGCGGGTCACGGACACGCTGGCCATGGAGACGTTCGGGCCGCGTGACGGACGCGGCTGACCGGCAATTCTGTGAATGAGCTGGGCGGCACTGATGGAATGCCCAGCTTTCTCCAAGGTATTCACAGCGCCTCTTTGCCAACTTTGCCGCCCGTGAACAAGAGGGGCGTGTAGGTTTCTCGGTATCGGGTTCCGGACGTGGAATTCGACGAAATCGAAAGTTCAGCGCAATCCCCCCTTAGGAGTCGGAATGAGCTTCAAGAAGCTTGCCCCGCTGCCCCCGAAGCCCAAATCGAAGCAGCTCCCGCCCCCGCCGAAGCCGAAGCCCAAGGGCAAGCGCCCGGTTCCGCCGGCCCCCAAGCCCATCCCCGGTCAGGGCAACTGATCCCGCGGTGAAAAGAGAAAGGGCCGGTGGTGCGCCACCGGCCCTTTCTCGATTCTTTTGACCAGGGGGAGCCGACGGCCGGGAAAGGGTGTGTCGCATGGCCGACAAGAATACGGAGATCGATGATCTCGATTCTGATTCAGACTCAGATTCGGACTCAGATGAATACGAGTACGACACCCCGACCATTCCGCCCCGGGCCGCGTTCCGCCGTTTCTGGCCGCTGACCCGGGGCCTGCGGAAGTGGCTGCTGCTCGTCTGGGTCTGCACGATCCTCGCCGCCCTCGCCGAGACCGAAGCCGTCCTGCTTTTCGGTGAGTTGACCGACAACGCCCTCAACCAGGGCTCCCTGAGCGCCTTCTGGACCCCGGCCGCGAAGTGGCTCGGTGTCGCGGTCGTCGGCGCGGTCGTCGCGTACGCCGGCAACTCCCTCGCCGCCTGGGCCACCGAACGCTTCGTGATGAGACTGCGCGAGCATGTCTTCGACCACGTACAGCAGTTGCCCCCGCACTTCTTCCAAGTCCACCGCCAGGGCGACCTGTTGTCCCGGCTGACCAGCGACGTCGAGGCGATCGAGACGCTCGTCGTGTCCGGCCTCGTGGGAGCCGCCTCGGCCGGGTTCAGCGCCCTCTTCTACGCCGCCGCCGCGTTCTGGCTGCGCTGGGACCTCGCCGCCGCGACCTTCGTCCTGGCGCCCCTGTTCTGGCTCGCGGCCCGTCGCTTCTCCGGCTCCATCAAGGACGTCTCCCGCGCGGGCCGGGTCGCGGACGGCGCGATCACCTCCGTCGTCGAGGAGTCCCTCGGCAACATCGTCCTCACCCAGGCGTACGGCCGCCGCGACGCCGAGCGGCGGCGGTTGCACGAGGAGGCGACGGCGTGGTTCCGCGCCTCCGTGCGCGCGACCCGGCTGAACGAGGCGTACGAACAGCTCGTCCAGGTCATCGAGACCGTGTGCGTGCTCGCGGTGATCGGCGTCGGCGCCTGGGAGATCTCCACCGGACGCATGACGCTCGGCCAACTCCTCGCGTTCGCCGCCTTCTTGGGCTACCTCTACCCGCCCGTGCGCGGACTCGCCCAGCTCGGGCTCACGATCACGGCGGCCACCGCCGGCGCTGAGCGGCTGATCGAGATCCTCGACGTCCGGCCCTCGGTCATCGACCCCCGGCACGCCGCCGACACCGGCCGCCCGGACGGCGCGATCACGGTCCGCGACGTCGCCTTCCGCTACCCCGGCGCGGACCGCGACGCCCTCCGGGGACTCTCCTTCGACGTCAGTCCCGGCGAGCTGGTGATCGTCACCGGCCCGAGCGGCGCCGGGAAGTCCACGGTCTCGAAGCTCCTCCTCAGGTTCTACGACCCCGATACCGGAGAGGTACGCCTCGACGGCATACCTCTGCGGGACTTCCCCCTCGCCCGGCTGCGGGAGTACGTCACCCTCCTCCCCCAGGAGACGCTGGTCCTGCACGACACCGTCCGCGCCAACATCGCCTGCGGCCGGCCCGGCGCCAGCGACGAGGCGATCGAGGCGGCGGCACGCGCGGCCGACGCCCACGACTTCGTCGTACGCCTCCCCGACGGGTACGACACGCGGATCGACCCCGGCACCGCGCGCCTGTCCGGCGGTCAGCTCCAGCGGCTCGCCATCGCCCGCGCGATCCTGCGCGACTCCCCGGTGCTGGTCCTCGACGAGCCGACGACCGGGCTCGACGCGATGTCCGCACGCCGGGTGGTCAGGCCGCTGCGGCGGCTGATGGCCGGGCGGACGACCCTGATGATCACCCACGACCTCAACCTCGCGCCGGACGCCGACCGCATCCTCGTCGTCGACCGGGGGCGGGTCGTCGAGACCGGGCGGCACGAGGAACTGCTCGCGCGCGGCGGGGCGTACTCCCGGCTGCACCGCTCGCAGAACAACGCCGTGATGGACACGGGGGAGCTGCGGATGCCGGTGTTCCCGGAGGCCGGGGCGGAGTACTACGGGTATGACGTACCGGCTCCAGCACCGGCCCCCGAGCCCAACCCCTACGCCGGGTACGACCCGTACCACCCCTACTACGGTCACGTACCCCCCGTCCCCCAGACGTACGACATACCGCAGGGGTACTGAGGGCATCTCACGGTCCGAGACAGCGGCAAAATCGGTTCACACGCCTGACCGAGTCCATTACCGTGGACTCGAAAGTGCATCACGATGAACTCACCGAGCACCGGGACCGCCAGTGACCACCCCTGAACCGACGATCACGACCCCTACTGGCGGCGTACCCGGAACCCTCCGGGGCGAGGGCGGTACTCCGGGCGGTACCCCTGGCGGGGGACGGGTCAGGGGTACGAGTCCCCTCGGGCCCATCGGCCTGGTGCTGGCCGGCGGCGTGTCGGTGCAGTTCGGGGGCGCCCTGTCCGTACTGCTGATGCCGAGGGCGGGCGCGCTCGGCGTGGTGACGCTGCGGCTGGTGGTCGCCTCGGTGGTACTGCTCGTGATCTGCCGCCCCCGCCTGCGCGGCCACTCGCGCGCGGACTGGGGCACGGTGATCGTCTTCGGCGCCACGATGGCCACGATGAACGGCCTCTTCTACCAGGCCGTCGCCCGCATCCCCCTCGGCCCGGCCGTCACCCTGGAGGTCCTCGGCCCGCTGGCCCTCTCGGTCCTGGCCTCCCGCCGCGCGGTGAACGCGATCTGGGCGGCCCTCGCCCTCGCCGGCGTCTTCCTGCTCGGCGGCGGGAGCTTCGACAGCCTCGACCCGGCCGGCGTCGCGTTCGCGCTCTCGGCGGGCGTCGCGTGGGCGACGTACATCGTCTTCAGCGCCCGCACGGGCCGCCGCTTCCCGCAGGCCGACGGACTCGCGCTCGCGATGGGCGTCGGCGCCCTCCTCTTCCTGCCGCTGGGGATCGCGGAGGCGGGTACGAAGCTGCTGGACCCGACGACCGTGGGCCTCGGCGCGGCCGTCGCGATCCTCTCCTCGGTCCTGCCCTACACCCTCGAACTCCTCGCCCTGCGCCGCCTCCCCGCCTCCACCTTCGCGATCCTCATGAGCCTCGAACCGGCCATCGCCTCGGGGGCCGGATTCCTCATCCTCGACCAGGCCCTGACCTCGCTCCAGGCGCTGGCGATCGCGCTCGTCATCGCCGCGAGTATGGGGGCGGTACGTACGCAGGTGGGGAGGGGGAGGGCGAAGCTGCCGGACGCGCCCGGCGCCTCCGGCGTCTCCGGGGCCTCCACCGGCTGAGGCGGCCGGTCGTCCCTCTGCGGGTGTACCCGGTTAGTACCGGAGCGGGACGACCAGCGGGGAGAGGCCGGGACCCCGTACCCGTCCCTCTCAGGTAGCCCCTACCTCAGTAGCCCTGTACGTCCTTCGTCAGGACCCCTTGCTCCGTCGCGAGCGTGTGGTCGTAGCGGACCCCGGGACCCCGGACCCGGTACCGCTCACTCGTGGTGGCTACGGCGTGCCGCTGGTCCCGGGGGACACCGAGCGTGAAGGTCGCGTCCCCCCGGTACTCGTCGTCGACGCGGGTGGCGCCGACGGCCGAGCGGTCGCCGACGGACATGATCACGCGCAGCCGGTTGCCGCTGTCGATGGTCGCGCGGCCGTCGAGGGTGTAGGCGCGGTCGGTGCGGGAGACGTGCCCGCCGGTGGTGACGGCCTGGTGGTCGGTCCACTCGCCGGTCTGGTCGTCGGTGTTCTCGTCGGGCGTCCACCGGTGGTCGATCGCGGTCGTGAGGGTCCGCTCGACCGTCGTCGTGACCCGGCCGTGCGAGGTGTCGAGGTACCCGGTGACCTTGAGCCGGTCCGTGCCGTCGGTCGCCAGGTGGCGCAGCGAGCCGTCGGTGTAGTGATGGACGACCTGAGGACCACTCTGCCGGTACGACGTGACGGCCCCGGTCACGACCGCCTTGTGGTGGTCCTGCCAGACGAGGACGTTCGTCGGCGCGCTCCACCCGGTCTGCCCGGCCGGCACCCCGATCACCGACACGTCGACCTTGTGCGCCTTCCCGTCGTTCAGGACTCCCGCGAACGGCGTCAGGTCGTACACCAGCGGTCGTACGTCGAAGGAGTGAGGCGAGGGGATCACCGACCAGAGGTACGGGGACCAGCCGCCGGTCCACACGTTCGGGTACGGCGAGGCGATCCCGGCGACCTTCCCGTCGACGCTGATCCGCACCTCGCGGTACGGCCCGTCGTCCCCGCCCTTGCAGGAGTACGACGCCGAAGGGGTGACCGCCGAGTACCAGAACTCCTCGCAGCCGCCGCCCGATCCGGTGGCGTACACCTCCGCGAGGATCCGCTCGGAGTTGCGCGGCACGGTGAGCGAGGCGTCCGTCGTCACGCTGTTGGCGTCGCTCAGGGGTATGACGCGGTCGGGCGCGGAGACCCGGACTTTAGAGGTAGCCGGGTAGAACGTGAGAGTGACCTTGACGTTCAGGATGCCCGTGTAGGTGTCGTCGACAACGTTGCCAATGAGCATGTCGACGGGCTGCGGGGTGCTGAGGGTCTTCGCGTACTGGGTGACGTCCTTCTCGACGGACCAGTCGATGCCGTCCTGCGAGGGCTCGGGCGTCGAGGTGCGGAGCATCTGCACGCCGCCGATGTCCAGGTAGCCGAGCCGGTCGAACTGCCTGCCCTTCACGTTCCCGTCGAGGCGCAGCACGGCTTTGGACCAACTGCCGGGCACACCACAGCCGTTGGGCGGAGTGTAGGTGCCGGTGTAGGGGGTGAAGTCCTTGAACTGCGCCTGCGCGACGGTCACCGAGCACGACTTGGTGTGCGGGGTCTTGATCGGCGGGGCGGCGGTGACCGGGTCGTGGTAGTCGGTCCCGAACTCGGGCGGCACAGTGGCGGTCGGCGTGGTGGCGGCGGCCGGCACCGCGCTCGTGGCGACCGGCGTGCCGGCGGCGGAGGCGCTGCCCAGGGACAGACCGAACGCGGCGACGGCGGCGGCCAGCACGGTGAACGCCCGGCCCGGACGGATCGCGGGGCCCGAGGGACCCGGGGCTCTGGTCCTGGTGGCTCGTATGACTCTCATGCCGCGCAGTGAACTGCCACGCCCCACGCCCGGCCAAGAGGGGTTGGAGAGGTGTTGACCAACCCTGGGAGGTAACCCGACCGAGCGGCAATACGACCGTGACCTGCCCGTCCCCGACCGCACCCGCTCTCCGGCCGCGAAAATCCCGTACCCCGCGGGTACTACGGGAACTACAGTCGGCGCTCATGTCCGCACCCACCAGGTCAGTAGAAGCCGCAGCCATCGCCGACGCCTACTCCCTCGGCCCCGGTCCCTGGAACATCACCCCGGTGACCCGGGGCGCCCTCGGGCAGGTCTGGCGGCTGACCGGCGCCGGATCGTCCTGGGCGGTGAAGGAGATGCTGTTCGGGTGCGACGAGGACCAGGTCCGCAGGGAGGCCGAGCTCCGGGACGCGGCGGAGGAGCTGGGCATCTCGGCGCCCCGCCTGCACACCAACCGCGACGGCGCCCACGTCACCCGCCTGGGGACCTCGGCGGTCAAGCTCTACGACTGGGTGGAGGGGAGTGCGGCCGACCCCTCCGATCCCGCGATCCTGGACTGGTTCGGGCGCACGGCCGGAATCGTCCACCGCGCGGGGGCGGGCGCCGAGGGGCCGGTGAACGACTGGTACGAGCGCTGCCCCGACGACGCCGAGTGGCGGGAACTCGGCGAGAAGGTACGGCGCGCGGGGCTCGCCTGGGCCGACGAACTGGACCGCTTCGTCAAGGGCGTAGTACCTGAGCTGTCCGCCTGGGTGATACCTGCGGGGGACGCCGAACTGGTGATGTCGCACCTCGACTTCCAGCCGCAGAACGTCCTGGTGGGACCCGCCGGACCCGTCCTGCTCGACTGGGACAACGCCGGTCCGATCTCCGCCGAACAGGAGCTGGCGCGCGCCCTGTTCATCTGGTCGGGCGCGAACGAGCCGGACCCCGAGAGGGCTCGGCGGATCGTCCGGGCGTACCGCGCCGCCGGTGGGCCGGGCGTGATCCGGGGGACGCGGTCGTTCTCCATGCTCCTCGCAACTGCCTTGAACTACGTGCGAGTTCAGGCCGACTGTGCGGTCGATCCGACGGTCACCGAGGAGCAGCGGGCGTTCGGTGCGGAACAGGCGGTCCACTTCATGCGGGTGATCCCGCGCCTGGACGCCGTGGACGTACTGGCCGAGGCGGCTGCGGCAGTGAGCTGAACGGCTTTGCAGCCTGGGGGCGTTGAACGGCTCTGCCACTGACACCCCTTGGCCGCCGCCGCGATCAAATTCATGCAAGCACGCTTGATTGTTTTCACCCCCGCTGCCATGCTCGCCCCATGGCCGACCCCACCCCCGTCATCGACGACCTGCGTGCCGAGAGCGAGGAACTCGACCGACTGGTAGCCGAGTTGAGCCCCGAGCAGTGGAAACTCCCGACGCCCGCGACCGGTTGGACCATCGCCCACCAGATCGCGCACCTCGCCTGGACGGACCGCTCCGCCCGGCTGGCGATGACCGACCAGGACGCGTTCTCGCGCGAGGTCGAGAAGGCGCTCGTGGCGCCCGGCGACTTCGTGGACAACGGGGCGCGGGACGGCGCGCAACGCCCACCCGAGCGCTTGCTCGGGGGCTGGCGGGCCGAACGCGAGGCGCTGGAGCGGGTGTTGCGGACGGCGCCCGAGCGCGGGCGGTTCCCCTGGTACGGCCCGCCGATGTCCACCGCGTCCATGGCCACCGCCCGCCTGATGGAGACCTGGGCGCACGGCCTGGACGTCGCGGACGCGCTCGGCGTCACACCGGTCCCCACGGACCGGCTTCGCCACATCGCCCGACTCGGCGTCAGGACACGGGACTTCGCGTTCGGTGTGCACGGGCTCGCGGCGCCGTTCGAGGACTTCCGTGTCGAACTCGCCTCCCCTTCCGGCGACTTGTGGACGTACGGGCCCGAGGACGCCGACCAGCGGGTCACCGGTCCCGCGCTCGACTTCTGCCTCCTCGTCACCCAGCGCGCCCACCGCGACGACCTTGCGCTGAACGCCGAAGGGCCGGAGGCCGAGCAGTGGTTGGGGGTCGCCCAGGTGTTCGCCGGGCCGCCCGGAGGGGGCCGCCCGCCGAAGTCGGAGACCGCCGAACGGCTTGCGGGGGAGGCCGGGTGACCCTCCGGATAGGCAACTTCTCAGGGTTCTACGGCGACCGTCTGGACGCCGTCCACGAGATGCTGACCGGAGGCGAACTCGACGTCCTCACCGGGGACTTCCTCGCCGAACTGACGATGCTCATCCTCGGCAGGGACCAACTCAAGGACCCCGGCGCCGGGTTCGCGCGCACCTTTCTGCGGCAACTGGAGGACTGCCTCGGCCTCGCGCACGAACGCGGGGTGCGGATCGTCACCAACGCCGGCGGGCTCAATCCGGCCGGACTCGCCGATGCGGTACGGGAGTTGGCGCGGCGGCTCGGGGTTCCGGCGCGGGTCGCGCACGTCGAGGGGGACGATCTGCGCGGGCGGTTCCCGGACGCGCTCGCCGCGCACGCCTACCTCGGCGGGTCCGGGATCGCCGCGTGCCTGCGGGAGGGCGCCGACATCGTGGTGACCGGGCGGGTGACCGACGCGGCGCTCGTCACCGGGCCCGCCGCCGCGCACTTCGGGTGGGGGCCGGGGGAGTACGACCGGCTCGCGGGCGCGGTCGTCGCCGGGCACATCCTGGAGTGCGGGACGCAGGCCACCGGCGGCAACTACGCCTTTTTCCAGGAGGCCGACGTACGCCGCCCCGGCTTCCCGGTCGCCGAACTCCACGCCGACGGCAGCTGCGTGATCACCAAGCACCCCGGTACGGGGGGTCTGGTGGACGTCGGTACGGTCACCGCTCAACTCCTGTACGAGACGGGCGGCGCCCGGTACGCCGGGCCCGATGTGACCGCCCGCCTCGACTCCGTAGTACTGGAGAGTGACGGGCCCGACCGGGTCAGGGTCACCGGGGTGCGGGGGGAGGCGCCGCCGCCGGACCTCAAGGTCGGGCTGAGCCGGATCGGGGGCTTCCGCAACGAGGTCGCCTTCGTCCTCACCGGGCTCGACATCGAGGCCAAGGCCGCGCTCGTGCGGGAGCAGATGGAGACGTACGCCTTCGGCAAGTCCCGTCCCGCCGAGGTGCGTTGGGACCTCGTCCGCAGCGACCGGGCCGACGCCGGGACCGAGGAGGAGGCCAGCGCCGTACTGCGGCTGGTCGTACGGGACCAGCAGGAGGAGACCGTCGGACGCGCCCTGTCCGGCGCCGCCGTCGAGCTGGCTCTCGGGAGCTACCCCGGGTTCCATGTCCTCGCGCCGCCCGGGCGGGGGGCGCCGTACGGGGTGTTCGAGGCGGCGTACCTGCCTCAGGGGGACGTCGAGCACCGGGCCGTCCTCGACGACGGGCGGCGGATCGCCGTACCCCCACCCACCCGTACCACCGCGCTCGAACCGGTACCGGAGCCGCCGCTCCCCGATCCGCTGCCTCCCTCTCAGGTACTAGTACGGGTACCCCTGGGGACGATCGCCGGGGCGCGCAGCGGTGACAAGGGCGGTGACGCGAATGTCGGGGTGTGGGTGCGCACCGACGAGGCATGGCGCTGGCTCGCCCACGAGCTGACGGTCGACCGCTTCCGAGAGCTGCTCCCCGAGACCCGCGCGCTCCCCGTCACCCGGCACGTCCTGCCCGGCCTCCGCGCCGTGAACTTCGTGGTCGAGGGCATCCTCGGCGCGGGCGTCGCGTCCCAGCACCGCTTCGATCCTCAGGCCAAGGCGTTGGGGGAGTGGCTGCGGGCGCGGTATGTGGACGTTCCGGAGGGGGTGGCGGAGGGCGTCCCGCGCGCGGGGGCGACGGGCGAGGGACTCGCGTGCGGGGGTGGGGCGGTGGCGGTCCTACATGCCGGTCCTGCGTCCAGCGGCGCGGCGGCGGTGACCGTTCCTGCCGGTCCTGCGCCCGGGGGCGGGACGGCGACGGGCGTTCCTGGCGGGTTCACGCCCGGACGTGGGGTGGTGGCCGCCCGCCCGGGCGCCCGGGCGCCCGCGCGCGGGGCGGGAGCGGTCGATGCCGGTGACCTCGCGCCCGCGTGCACTGCTCGGGCTTCAGGGGCGGGTGCTGCGGGTGACCCCGTGCTCGCGCGGACCGCGGCCCCGGCCGGCCCCGGCAGCGAGGGGCCCGCGCGTACGACGCGCCAGGCTGCTCCCGCCGTTCCTGGGCCTCTCCCGGCGGCGGTCACCGCTGCACCCGCGCGTGAGACAGCCGCCCCGGGAGGCTCTCCCCGCGCAGCGGTCGGCCTGAGCGAGCAGGCCGTTTCCGAGCGCCCGCGCGCACCCGCAGCCGGCACCCGGGATGTGCTGGTTCCCGTTGCCGTCCCGGAGCGCGCACAGGTGTCTCCGGAAGCGTCCGCCCCCGCCGCAGCTCCGCCCGGCCCCGTATGCCCCGCTGTCGCCGCAAGCGGTGCGCCGCCGCTCCTCCGAGGGGCTTCCCGGGCCCTCTGCGTGGCCTCTGACGGCCCCCAGGCCCCGCAGGAGGCGTCGTCTGGACGCCCACCGTCGCCCTCGGGCTCCGCAGGCCCCTCGCGCCCCGCCGGGACGGAAACTCCGCCCCCGGAACCCGCCTCGGCACCGCACGTCCCCTCGGGCGCCGGAACGGAGCCGCTCACCCCCGTGGAGGCCACCCCGTGACCGTCCTGACGACCGCCCTGGATGCGCACGGCCCCGACTACCTGGCGAACCGTGAGGCCATGCTCGCGAAGCTCGACGAGCTGGCGGTCGAGCAGGCGAAGGCGCTCGCGGGGGGAGGGCCGAAGTACGTCGAGCGGCACCGCGCGCGCGGGAAGCTGCTCGCGCGCGAGCGGATCGAGCTGTTGGTCGACGCCGATACGCCGTTCCTGGAGCTGTCGCCGCTCGCGGCCTGGGGGAGCGAGTACCCCGTGGGCGCGTCGCTCGTGACGGGGATCGGCGTCGTCGAGGGGGTCGAGTGTCTGATCACCGCCAACGACCCCACCGTGCGCGGGGGCGCGAGCAATCCGTGGAGTCTCAAGAAGGCCCTCAGGGCGAACGACATCGCGCTGGCCAACCGGCTGCCCTGCATCAGCCTGGTGGAGTCCGGGGGTGCCGATCTGCCGTCCCAGAAGGAGATCTTCATCCCCGGGGGCGCGGTCTTCCGTGACCTCACGCGCCTGTCGGCGGCGGGCATCCCCACGGTCGCCGTCGTCTTCGGCAACTCCACGGCGGGCGGCGCGTACATCCCCGGGATGTCCGACCACGTGATCATGGTCAAGGAGCGCGCGAAGGTGTTCCTCGGCGGCCCGCCGCTCGTGAAGATGGCGACCGGCGAGGAGAGCGACGACGAGTCCCTGGGCGGCGCCGAGATGCACGCGCGCGTGTCGGGCCTCGCGGACCACTTCGCGGTCGACGAGCGGGACGCGATCAGGCAGGCACGCCGCGTGGTGGCCCGCCTCAACCACCGCAAGGCGTACGGCGACCCGCCCCCGGCACTCCCTCCGAAGTACGACGAGGAGGAACTCCTGGGGATCGTCCCCGGCGATCTGAAGGTTCCCTTCGACCCGCGCGAGGTGATCGCGAGGGTCGTCGACGCGTCCGACTTCGACGAGTTCAAGCCGCTGTACGGGACGAGCCTCACGACGGGCTGGGCGACCCTGCACGGCTATCCCGTAGGGGTGCTCGCCAACGCGCAGGGCGTGTTGTTCAGCCAGGAGTCCCAGAAGGCGGCGCAGTTCATCCAACTGGCCAACCAGCGGGACATTCCGCTGCTGTTCCTGCACAACACCACCGGCTACATGGTCGGCCGGGAGTACGAACAGGGCGGCATCATCAAGCACGGCGCGATGATGATCAACGCGGTGAGCAACAGCCGGGTGCCGCACCTGTCGGTCCTCATGGGCGCGTCGTACGGCGCCGGCCACTACGGGATGTGCGGCCGGGCCTACGACCCGCGTTTCCTGTTCGCCTGGCCGAGCGCCAAGTCGGCCGTGATGGGCCCTCAGCAGCTCGCAGGCGTCCTGTCGATCGTGGCCCGGCAGTCCGCCGCCTCCAAGGGCCTCCCGTACGACGAGGAGGCCGATCAGGGCCTTCGCGCCATGGTGGAGCGGCAGATCGAGGCGGAGTCCCTGCCGATGTTCCTGTCCGGGCGGCTGTACGACGACGGCGTGATCGACCCGCGCGACACGCGCACGGTGCTCGGTCTGTGCCTGTCGGCGATCCACACCGCCCCCTACGAAGGCGCACGCGGCGGCTTCGGCGTCTTCAGGATGTGAGGTGCCCGTGATTTCCACCGTTCTGGTCGCCAACCGGGGCGAGATCGCCTGCCGGATCTTCCGCACGTGCCGCGCGGCGGGCATCCGTACGGTCGCCGTCCACTCGGACCCCGACGAGGGCGCCCTGCACGCGCGCGTGGCCGACCGCTCCGTACGGCTGCCCGGGGCGACCCCCGCCGAGACGTACCTGCGCGGCGACCTGATCGTGAAGGCGGCCCTCGCGTCCGGCGCGGACGCCGTGCACCCCGGGTACGGCTTCCTGTCCGAGAACGCCGGCTTCGCGCGCGCGGTGCTCGACGCGGGCCTGGTGTGGATCGGGCCGCCCCCGGAGGCGATCGAGGCGATGGCGTCCAAGACGCGCGCGAAGGCCCTCATGGGGATCGCCCCGCTGACGGACGTCACCGACGCCGACCTGCCGGTCCTGGTGAAGGCGGCGGCCGGGGGCGGCGGGCGCGGCATGCGGATCGTGCGCCACGCGCGGGACCTCGCCCCCGCCCTGGAGGCCGCCCGCGCGGAGGCCGCGAGCGCCTTCGGGGACGGCGAGGTGTTCGTCGAGCCGTACGTCGAGCGCGGGCGCCACGTCGAGGTGCAGATCCTCGCCGACACGCACGGCACGGTGTGGGCGCTCGGTACGCGCGACTGCTCGCTCCAGCGGCGCCACCAGAAGGTGATCGAGGAGGCGCCCGCGCCGGGGCTGTCCGAGCCGGTGGCACGCAACCTCGAAACGCTGGCCGTACGCGCGGCGCGCGCGGTGTCGTACGCCGGTGCCGGGACCGTCGAGTTCCTCCTCGCCCCCGACGGCACGGCGCACTTCCTGGAGATGAACACCCGCCTCCAGGTCGAACACCCCGTCACGGAGGCCGTGTTCGGGCTCGACCTCGTCGCCGAGCAGATCCGCGTCGCCGAAGGAGCCGCCCTCGCGGACGAGCCGCCTCCCGCGCGCGGGCACGCGATCGAGGCCCGCCTCTACGCCGAGGACCCCGCGCGCGAGTGGACCCCGCAGACCGGCACCCTGCACCGCCTCGCCGTCCCCGACGGCGTCCGCCTGGACACCGGGTACGCCGACGGCGACGCGATCGGCGTCCACTACGACCCGCTGCTCGCCAAGGTGATCGCTCACGCGCCCACGCGCGCGGAAGCCCTACGCAAGCTGGCCGGCGCCCTGGAACGGGCCACCGTCCACGGCCCGACGACCAACCGGGAACTCCTCCTGCGCTCCCTGCGCCACGAGGAGTTCACGCACGCGCGCATGGACACCGGCTTCTACGACCGCCACCTCACCGCCCTCACGCGCGCACCCGCCGACCCGCTCGCCCCCCTCGCGGCGGCCCTCGCGGACGCGCACGGCCGGTCACGCTTCGGCGGCTGGCGCAACGTCCGCTCGCAGCCCCAGCGCAAGCGGTACGAACTGGACGGCCAGGAGCACGAGGTCGCGTACCGGCACACCCGCGCGGGCCTCGACGCGGACGGCGTCCGGGTGGTCCATGCCGACGCGGGGACCGTCGTTCTCGAAGCCGACGGCGTACGGCACCGGTTCGAGGTCGCGCGCTACGGCGACCGCGTGCACGTGAACGGGACCGCCCTGACCGCGCTGCCCCGCTTCCCCGACCCGGTACCCCAGCGGGTCCCGGGTTCGCTGGTCGCGCCGATGCCCGGCACGGTCGTCAAGGTCGCGCCCGGACTCGTCACCGGATCGGGTGTCGAAGCGGGCGAACCGATCGTGTGGCTCGAAGCGATGAAGATGCAACACGCCCTCACGGCCCCGGTCTCCGGGACCCTGACGGCGCTGGAGGTACAGGCAGGACAGCAGGTGGAGGTGGGAGCCCTACTGGCCGTGGTCGAGGGCGACCGACAGGACGAAACCGAAGGAGCGTGGCAGTGAGCCCGGTCATCGAATCCGACGAGCACAAGGCCCTGCGCGAGGCGGTCGCGGCCTTCGGCAGGCGCTACGGCCGCGACTACCTCACCAAGGTCATCGACGAGGGCCGCCACCCCACCGAGCTGTGGCAGGAGGCCGCGAAACTCGGCTACATCTCGGTGAACCTCCCCGAGGAGTACGGCGGCGGAGGCGGCGGCATCACCGAACTCGCCCTGGTCCTCGAAGAGCTGGGCGCCGCCGGCTCCCCCCTGCTGATGATGATCGTCTCCCCGGCGATCTGCGGCACGGTGATCGCCCGCTTCGGCACCGAGGCGCAGAAGCGCGCGTGGCTCCCCGCGCTCGCGGACGGCTCCCGCCTGATGGCCTTCGGGATCACCGAACCCGACGCCGGCTCCAACAGCCACCGCATCACCACCACGGCCCGCCGCGACGGCGCCGACTGGCTCCTCACCGGCCGCAAGGTCTTCGTCTCCGGCGTGGACGCGGCTGACGCCACCCTCATCGTCGGCCGCGCCGAGGACGCGCGCACGGGCCGCCTCAAGCCCTGCCTGTTCATCGTCCCGCGCGACGCGCCGGGCTTCACCCGCCGCAAGATCGACATGGAACTGCACGGCGCGGAGAAGCAGTTCGAACTCGCCCTGGACGACGTCAGGCTCCCCGCCGAAGCCCTCGTCGGTGACGAGGACGCGGGCCTCGCGCAGCTCTTCGCCGGCCTCAACCCCGAGCGGATCATGACGGCCGCCTTCGCGATCGGCATGGGCCGCTACGCGCTCGCGCGGGCCGTCGAGTACGCGCGCGAGCGCACCGTCTGGGACACCCCCATCGGCGCCCACCAGGCCATCGCCCACCCCCTCGCGCAGGCGCACATCGACCTCGAACTCGCCCGCCTGATGACGCAGAAGGCCGCCCACCTGTACGACGCGGGGGACGACACCGGCGCGGGCGAGGCCGCCAACATGGCGAAGTACGCGGCCGGGGAGGCGTGCGTGAAGGCCGTCGACCAGGCCGTGCAGACCCTCGGCGGCAACGGCCTCACGCGCGAGTTCGGCCTCGCCTCACTGATAACGGTCTCGCGCGTGGCCCGTATCGCCCCGGTGAGCCGGGAGATGATTCTCAACTACGTCTCCCACCAGAGCCTGGGCCTGCCCAAGTCGTACTGACCGCCGCCCCTGTGCGAGGAGGAACCGTGTTCCGCAGCGAGTACGCAGACGTCCCGGCAGTGGACCTGCCCATCCACGACGCCGTCCTGGGCCGCGCCGCCGAGTTCGGCGCCCTGCCCGCGCTGATCGACGGCACGGACGGCACGACCCTCAGCTACGAGCAGCTGGACCGCTTCCACCGGCGCGTCGCCGCCGGGCTCGCCGACGCGGGCGTGCGCAAGGGGCACGTGCTCGCCCTGCACAGCCCCAACACGGTCGCCTTCCCCATCGCCTTCTACGCCGCCACGCGCGCGGGCGCCTCGGTCACCACCGTCCACCCCCAGTGCACGCCCGAGGAGTTCGCGCGGCAGCTGCGCGACTCGGCCGCCCGCTGGATCGTCACCGTCTCGCCGCTGCTGGAGACCGCCCGGCGCGCGGCCGAACTCGCGGGCGGCGTCGAGGAGATCTTCGTCTGCGACGAGGCACGCGGCCACCGCTCGCTGATCGGCATGCTCGCCTCCCAGGCCCCCGAACCGAACCCCTACATCGACCCCGTGGAGGACGTCGCGGCCCTCCCGTACTCCTCCGGGACGACCGGGCTCCCCAAGGGCGTCATGCTGACCCACCGCCAGATCGCCACCAACCTGGCCCAGCTGGAGCCCGTGATGCCGTCGGGGCCGGGCGACCGGATTCTGGCGATACTCCCGTTTTTTCACATCTACGGCCTGACGGCCCTGATGAACGCCCCCCTGCGCCTGGGCGCCACCGTCGTCGTCCTGCCCCGCTTCGACCTGGAGACGTTCCTCGCGGCCGTCGAGAGGCACCGCATCACCGGCCTGTACGTCGCCCCGCCGATCGTCCTCGCGCTCGCCGAGCACCCCGCCGTCGAGCGCTACGACCTGTCGTCGCTGAAGTACGTCATCAGCGCCGCCGCGCCCCTGGACGCCGGCCTCGCCGCCGCCTGCGCGCGCAGGCTGAACCTCCCGCCCGTGGGCCAGGCGTACGGCATGACGGAGCTGTCGCCGGGCACCCACGTCGTCCCCCTGGACGCCATGGCTGCCGCCCCGCCCGGGACCGTCGGCAAGCTCATCGGCGGCACCCGCATGCGGATCGTCTCCCTCGACGACCCCGGCAAGGACCTCGGCCCCGGAGAGGCCGGCGAACTGCTCTTCCGGGGACCGCAGGTGATGAAGGGCTACCTCGGGCACCCGGACGCCACCGCCGAGATGATCGACGCCGACGGCTGGCTGCACACCGGGGACATCGGGTACGCGGACGACGCCGGCTGGCTGTACGTCGTCGACCGCGTCAAGGAGCTCATCAAGTACAAGGGCTTTCAGGTTGCCCCCGCCGAACTCGAAGCCCTCCTGCTCACGCACCCCGGGATAGCCGACGCCGCCGTGATCGGCACGTACAACGACGACGGCACCGAGGTCCCGCACGCGCACGTGGTGCGCCGGCCGGACGCCGCCGGCCTCTCCGAGGGGGAGGTGCTGATGTACGTCGCCGAACGCGTCGCGCCCTACAAGCGCGTACGCCGGGTCACGTTCGTCGACGCCGTCCCGCGCGCGGCCTCCGGGAAGATCCTCCGACGCGAGCTGAGGGAGCGCGCATGACCCTGATCGGCCGCAGCCACGAGCGCGGCGTCGAACGCCTCAGCCTTGACGCCGTCGACACCCGCAACGCCCTCTCTGCGGCCCTCGTCGCCGCCCTCGCGGACGCGCTCGCCGACTGCGCGCGGGACACCTCCGTACGGGCCGTCGTCCTCACCCACAGCGGGGGCACGTTCTGCGCGGGCGCCGACCTCAAGGACCCGCCCGTGCCCGAGGAGTTCGTCGGGCTGCTGCGCGCGGTCGTCGGGCTCGGCAAGCCGGTCGTCGCGCGCGTGGCGGGGCACGTGCGCGCGGGCGGCCTCGGGCTCGTCGCCGCCTGTGACGTCGCCGGGGCGGCCACCGGATCGACGTTCGCGTTCACCGAGGTACGCATCGGGGTCGCGCCCGCCGTCATCTCGCTGCCCCTGCTGCCCCGCGCCGACCCGCGCGCGCTCGCGCGGTACTGCCTCACCGGCGAGCGGTTCGACGCCGCCGAGGCCGTGCGCGCGGGGCTCGTGACCGTGGCCGGCGACGACGTCGACGCCGTCCTCGCGCCCGTCCTCGACGGGCTGCGCCGGTCCGCGCCCGACGGGCTGGCCGAGACGAAACGGCTGCTCACGGCTAAGGTTCTCGAAGCCTTCGACCGGGACGCCGCGGAGCTGACGGCGCTCTCCGCGCGGCTGTTCGCCTCGCCCGCGGCCCGCGAGGGGATGACGGCCTTCCTCGAACGACGGGATCCCGCATGGGTGCTGTGACCGCCGCCGACCGAGCGCCGGACGACCGCGCGCGGGGGGAAGAGGGGCCGGGGGATCGTGGGCCTGGGGACCGCGCTCCGGACAGCCGCGCGCCTGGTGATCGTGCGCCCGGCGACCGCACCCCCGGCGACCGTCCGCCCAACGACCGCGTACCCAAGCAGGACCGTAGCCGCGTCACCCGGCAGCGGCTTCTGGAGGCCGCCGTCGCCTGTCTCGCCGAGTACGGGTGGGTGGGGTCCACGGTCTCCGTCGTCGCCGAGCGCGCGGGGGTCTCCCGGGGGGCCGCCCAGCATCATTTCCCCACCCGCGAGGACCTGTTCACCGCCGCCGTCGAGTACGTCGCCGAGGAGCGGTCCGGTGCCCTGCGCGCGCTGTTCCCGCAGGGGGCCACCGACCGCGCGGCCGTCGTCGGCGCCCTCGTCGACCTCTACACCGGGCCCCTCTTCCGCGCCGCCCTCCACCTGTGGGTCGCCGCCTCCAACGAGGAGCAGCTCCGGCCCCGGGTCACCGAGTTGGAGGCCCACGTAGGCCGGGAGACCCATCGCATCGCCGTAGAACTCCTCGGCGCCGACGAGAGCCGCCCCGGCGCGCGCGAGACCGTACAGGGCCTCCTGGACATGGCCCGGGGCCTCGGCCTGGCCAACCTCCTCACCGACGACCGGGCCCGGCGGGAGCGGGTCGTGGGGCAGTGGGTGGCGCTGGTGGAGGCCGAGTTGGGGTGAGAGGGCGCAGGTCGGGGGCGTTGTCAGTGGCGGGTTCTACGGTGGGGGCATGGGAGATCGGTTCCAGGTGATCGTGGACCTTGAGGCGGGCGAGGCGGAGGCGGCCCGGCTCAAGGAGCGCGTCGTCGGGTGGCTCGTGGGGGAGGGGATCGTGGTGGCGGACGGGAGTGGGTATGCGGCCGGTCCCGGTTGGGCGCGGGCCGTGGACGACGACGGGGACCACGAGCCGTCGGGCGGGCTCGCGGTGCATGTGGGGCGCGGGGGCTTCCACAGCGGCGCGGACATGCCGGAGGCGGCCGTCTGCCCCCGGTGCGCGGCTGCCACCACCCTCGACGATGCCTGGAGCCGCTTCAGCGACGCCATGCAGACCTGGCGCGACACGGGCGCGGCCACCGTCGAGTGCCCCGCCTGCGCCGCCCCCGTACCCGTGCCGGAGTGGGGCTGGGACGGCCCGCCGCTCGCCTTCGGGCACCTGGGGCTGGAGTTCTGGAACTGGCCCGACTTCTCCGACGCGTTCCGCGCGCGAATAACCGACGTCCTGGAGGGCCACCGCACGGCGTACCTCTGGGGCAAGATCTGACGGCACCTCAAAGGCCCAGCGGCGCACGGGTACAAGAAATCGAGGCCCCGGCGCCTCAGGGGCTCAGCCGCTCCACCCGCCACCCCCCGTCCGCCTCCTCGACGTACCGCAGCCGGTCGTGGAGGCGGTTCTCCCGGCCCTGCCAGAACTCGACCGACTGGGGAGCCACCCGGAAACCGCCCCAGTGCGGGGGCACCGGGACCTGCTCCCCCTCGGGATAGCGCGCCGTCAGTTCGGCGTACGACGCGTCGAGTTCCGCGCGGGACGGGACGACTGAGGACTGTGCGCTGGCCCAGGCGCCGAGCTGGGAGCCGTGCGGGCGGGTGCGGAAGTACGCGGCCGTCTCGTCGCGCCCGGTACGGCGCGCCACGCCGTGCACGATGACCTGGCGGGCCATCGGGTGCCAGGGGAACAGCAGGGAGACGTACGGGTTTCCGGCGAGGTCGCGGGCCTTGCGGGAGCCGTAGTTCGTGTAGAAGACGAACCCCTGCTCGTCGAAGTGCTTCAGCAGCACCGTGCGCGCGCTGGGCCGCCCCTCGGTGTCGGCGGTGGAGACGACCATCGCGTTCGGCTCGAACAGGTGTGCCTCGGCGGCGGCCTGCTTGAACCAGCGGGCGAACTGCTCCACCGGGGTCGCGGCAAGGTCCTCCTCGGCAAGACCCTCCGCCCGGTACTGCGTACGCATCGCGGCGGGATCGGGGGAGGCGGCGTCGTGATCGTTCACGCGGTCATCCTGCCGCATCAGCGGGCGCGCGCGGGGTGGTCTGCCGGAACGCGCAGGCGCGCGGGACCGCCGTACGGCCCAGGCATGTTCCGGCGCTCCACCGGGCACCCTTTGGGTGGCACTCAGTGCCGTACGACCTCCCCAAAGGTGACACCCGGGGATATGGTGCTGATGCCGCACAGCAGGAGCCGCAACCGGCTGTGCCGCACCGAACCGAGCTGCACGCGAACCGAGCACGCGAGAACACGGTCATGCGTGAACGACCGCCCCCCGCGCGCCCGCGTCCCGCGCACGAACAACGCCGCACACCGACCCGGACCGCGCGCGAACGCCGGCCGTACCCGAGAACGACCCGCACCCGAAACCGAGCAGCACGCGGGAACGACCGCCCTCGCGCACGCGCGCCGGCCGCCGAGAACATCCCGCCCCACACATCGAGGAGCCGCCTGATGTCCGACTTCGTACCCGGTCTCGAAGGAGTCGTCGCGTTCGAGACGGAGATCGCCGAACCGGACAAGGAGGGCGGCGCCCTGCGGTACCGGGGCGTCGACATCGAGGACCTGGTGGGGCACGTCTCGTTCGGGAACGTCTGGGGTCTGCTGGTCGACGGCGCGTTCGACCCCGGGCTGCCGGCCGCCGAGCCGTTCCCGATCCCGGTGCACTCCGGGGACATCAGGGTCGACGTGCAGTCCGCGCTGGCCATGCTGGCCCCTGTGTGGGGCCTGAAGCCCCTCCTGGACATCGACGAGGGTCAGGCACGCGACGACCTCGCGCGGGCCGCTGTGATGGCCCTCTCGTACGTCGCGCAGTCCGCGCGCGGGCAGGGGCGGCCGATGGTGCCGCAGCGGGAGATCGACAAGGCGCGCTCCGTCGTCGAACGGTTCATGATCCGCTGGCGCGGCGAGCCGGATCCGAGGCACGTCGCCGCCGTCGACGCGTACTGGACGTCCGCCGCCGAGCACGGCATGAACGCGTCGACGTTCACCGCGCGCGTGATCGCCTCCACCGGCGCGGACGTCGCCGCCGCGCTCTCCGGCGCCGTGGGGGCCATGTCCGGCCCGCTGCACGGGGGCGCGCCCTCGCGCGTGCTGGGCATGATCGAGGAGATCGAGCGCACGGGGGACGCCGACGGGTACGTCCGTCAGGCGCTCGACCGGGGTGAGCGGCTGATGGGCTTCGGGCACCGCGTCTACCGCGCCGAGGACCCTCGCGCGCGCGTGCTGCGGCGTACCGCGCGGGAACTCGGCGCGCCCCGGTTCGAGGTCGCCGAGGCCCTGGAGAAGGCCGCCCTCGCCGAGCTGCACGCGCGCCGTCCCGACCGGGTGCTCGCCACCAACGTCGAGTTCTGGGCGGCGATCGTCCTCGACTTCGCGGAGGTGCCGGCGCACATGTTCACGTCGATGTTCACGTGCGCGCGTACGGCGGGGTGGTCGGCGCACATCCTGGAGCAGAAGCGGACGGGGCGGCTGGTGCGGCCCTCGGCGCGGTACATCGGTCCGGCGGGCCGGGACCCGCGCGAGATCGACGGGTACGACGGCCTCACCGGCTGACGCCGAACGGAGCACGCGCGCGGGGCACTACGCCGGCGACAACAGCCCCGCGTGATGCCTCTCCGCCACCAGCGGATGTGCCCTCAGCTTCCCCTTCAGCTCGTTGAACCCGTACTCCGCGAACAAGGGGTTCGCCGGGTCCGTCGTCACCCCGCGCGCGGACGCCGCGTGCGGGAACGCCAGCGGCTCCACGCGCGCGTCCAGGCGCGGGTTGTAGAAGAACGGCACGGAGAAACGTTCCACGGCTGTCGGCGGGGAGACGACGCGGTGGTTGGTGGCGAGCAGGTAGCCGTTGGTCGCGACCTCCAGCAGCTCGCCCAGGTTGACGACGAAGGCGCCCTCCAGGGGCGGCACGTCGTGGAAGAGGCCGTCCTCGCGCTGGACCTGGAGGCCGCCCACCCGGTCCTGGAGGAGCAGCGTGAGGAAGCCGTAGTCCTTGTGCTCGCCGACGCCCTGGTCGGCGCCGTTCCCGGCGTTCCCGGGGTAGCGGACGAGCTTCAGGTGCGGGTGCGCGTGCGCGCCGAACGCGGGGTCGTAGAAGCCGGGATCGGCGCCTATGGACGCCAGCAGCTCGTGCAGGAGCTTCGCGGAGACGGCGCTGAGGCGGTCGATCCAGCGCAGCGCGGCGGTGCGCAGTTCGGGCAGCGAGGCGGGCCACTGGTTGGGGCCTTCGAGCCACCAGTACGGAGCCTCGCCGGGGCCCGGCACGCGCGCGGGGCGCTCGGCGCCGATGTCGAGCTGGTCGCGCCAGTCCTGGCGGCCGGCGGTGCGCTCGTCGCCCGTGCGCGTGTAGCCGCGGAAGTGCGGCGAGTTCACGTTGTCGAGGGCGAGGCGCTCGGCCTCCGGCAGTGCGAAGAAGCGCCGCATCGCCGTCAGCAGGGCGGCCGTCTCGCCGTCCGGCACGCCGTGGCCCACGAGCTGGAAGAAGCCGACGTCGTGCGCGGCGCTGTGCAGGCGCTCGTGCAGCCGCGCACGCGCGCGGGGGCCCGCGTCCGCCGCGGAGAGGTCGATGATCGGGAGCTGCTGGTACGACGGGTTCGTCATGGTGCGTCCGTAGGTGTACGGGGGCCGACCCGCCGCCGTGGGTGGGGCGCGGGCGCGGGTGCCGGGTGAGCAGGAGGCGACGGCCCTGGAGGGCGGCCGGGAATGCGGGCTGGAGGCTCAGACGGAGCGTCGACAGCCCATGCTCGTGACGCGGACGTAGTCCACGTGGCGGCGTCGAACGAGCGGAAGCATGAACCCCAGGTTACCGCTCGGCGAAAGATTCGTACGTGGCGTGGATCACGCCCCGGAAATCCTCCGGAACGCACGGAAACGCAGGCGACCCGCGAGTCGGGTTCCTCCGTGGAGGAGCCGGCCGGACGTACCGGCGACTCGCGGGTCGGGTGACTGCATTGGGACTGGGCCGGCGGCGCGCAACACTCACGCGCGGGTCCGGCACCGCACTGCGGGTGACGGGCGCTAGCCCGCAGTCACCTCACGCGTCCGGTTTCCATACATCTGCCGAACCACCTCCCTTCTCGTGTGCCCCACACCCTAGGAACCACCTCCGGGACACCTCAACCGGTTTTTCCGGCCCGACTTTTCCGATGACGCCGCCCGGCACCCCGCGTTGACACGCGCGCAGGTGCGTGTTCGGCTTTTCGTGTGATCGGCTTTCGTATCGAATCCGCCGTGGGCGAGCGGCCATTGGAACAGTGGCGGCACGTCCACAACACCGTCGTGCCGCCTGCGGCGCTGTCCCTGGCCGAGGTCGAGGAGCGTGCGGGGCGGTATCGGCTGGAGAACGCCTACGTGGGGGATGTGCTCGTCGGCTGCTCGACCGTGCGGCCCCCGCGCGAGGAGGACCGGACTGCGACCGTCATCGCGCGCGTGCTGCCCGAGTTCCGGGGGCGCGGGTACGGCGGGGCGCTGTACCGGCACGCCCTCGCGTACGCGCGCGGGCTCGGTGCCGAGGTCGTCGAGACCTGTGTGCTGGCCGTGAACACCGATGGACTGGCGTTCGCCCGCGCACGCGGGTTCGACGAGGTCGAGCGGTACACCCTGGAGGACGGCGACGACTGGTGGGTCGATCTGAGGACTCCGAATCTCGGACCGGCTTCCGGGAACACCGTGTGGGCTGAGTCACGTTCCAGTTGAATGAAGGGCGAGTGAGCGAACCGACGCTGGCAGGGGGTCCAGGTGAGCGCTTCCCGGCGTAGGGGGACCACCGACGAGCTGGGCCCCGACGAGCCCGGCAGGGACGGGCCGTCCGGGTCCGACCTGCTCGCCGCGCTGCTGGACGGCATGGACGCGGCGCTGTGCGCGTTCGACGTCGACGGGGTCGTCACGCACTGGAACCGCGAGGCGGAGCGCATCCTCGGGTGGAGCGCCGAGGAGGCGGTGGGCCGGCACGGCTTCGCGGGCTGGGCGGTGCGCAGCGCCGACGCCGAGGAGGTCGAGGGCCGGCTGATGGCCGCCATGCACGCGGCCGGGCGCCAGGTGCACGAGTTCGCGCTCCTCACCAAGGACGGCGGCCGGGTCCTCGTCCGCACCCAGTCGTCCGCCGTGCGCGGGCCCGACGGCAAGCCCGCCGGGCTGTACTGCGCCTTCAGCGAGGTGCACGCGCAGATCGACCTGGAGCGGTCCATCGCGCTCAGCGAGGCCCTGTTCGAGGACGCCTCCTGGGGCGTCGTCCTGATCGACGCCGACCTGCGCCCCGCCGTCGTCAACCCGCACGCCGCGCAGGCGCTTGGCACAGGCCGTACGGCTGTCCTGGGCCGTCCGCTGGGCGAGCTGCTCACGTACGGCGTCCAGGAGCTGGAGAGCGCCCTCACGCACGTCCTCGCCGAGGGCGCCCCGCCCGCGCCCGCCGAGATGTGGATCGGCGTGCGCACCCCCGACGGCGAGAAGCGGCGCTGCTGGCGCAGCGGCTTCGTACGGCTCTCCTCGCCGCTCGCGGAGGAGCCCGTGCCGCTGGGCGTCGGCTGGCTCTTCCAAGACGTCACGGAGGCCAAGCAGGGCGAGCAGGAGGCGTCCCTGCTGCGCTTCCGCGCCAACCAGCTGCACCGTGCCGCGCGCGCGGCGGCCGAGTGCGAGGACGCCGCCGAGGCCGCGACCGTCCACCTCGACTTCGCGCTCGCCGGGTTCGCCGACCACGTCTTCCTGGACCGCCTCCACGGCACCCCGCGCGCGGACGCCGACCTCGTCACGCCCGTACGGCTCGTGCGCGTCGCCTCCACCCCCGCCGGCGGCCCCGGGCCGAGCGTCCTGAGCACCCACCCCGGGCTCCCCGTCGGCTACCCGGAGGGCCACCCGGCGCTCCAGTGCGTCGCCCGCGGGGGCACCGTCCGCGCCGGAGCCGCCGGCATCCCCGCTGACCAGGCCCGCGTCTGGGCGCGCACCCGCCAGTGGCCCGAGGACACCGTCCACGCCCTGTCCACGGTCCTGCGCAGCCGGGGGCGCACGCTGGGCGCGGTCACGTTCCTGCGCGGGCGCGGGCGTACGGCGTTCGAGCGCGCCGACACGACGTATGCGGAGGACGTCGCCGTACGGATCGCGGCGGCGCTGGATCTGGCCGGGGTGACGGGGCAGGAGCGGGGGTAGGACCGGCGTCAGTTGCCGTGGAAGATCCGGTCGCCGTACTTCTCCAGCACGCGCGCGTTCCACTCGTGGCCGCCGTCTACGTTCCCCGAGCGCAGGAGGGGTGGTTCCACGCCGCGTGCGGCCAGGGCGGCGGACGTCGTTGCCGCCACCGCCTGGAGGAGGGCCGAGGTGACGACCGTGGAGGCGGGGGCGAAGGGGGCGGGGACGTCGGTGAGGGTCAGTGTGGCGTCGCCGACCGGGATCTTGGAGTCGAGGACCAGGTCGCAGTGGTCCTTGAGGAACGTGCCCGAGGAGTGGCGGGAGGACGTCTCGCGCGCGTACGCGAGCGACGTGACGCCGATGACCTTCACTCCGCGTGCGCGCGCGTGGAGGGCCATCTCCACGGGGAGCGGGTTGCGGCCCGACAGGGACACGATGATCAGCGCGTCGTCCGCGCGCAGGGGCGAGGTCTCCAGGACGACTTGGGCGAGGCCGTCCACGCGCTCCAGCGCGGAGCCGAGCGTCGCGGGCCGTACGTCCACGCCGACCAGGCCCGGCACCGACAGCAGGTTCATCACCGCGAGGCCGCCCGCGCGGTAGACGAGGTCCTGTGCCGCGAGCGAGGAGTGGCCCGCGCCGAAGGCGAACAGGCGGCCTCCCGCCACGACGGTGTCGGCCAGCAGCTCGCCCGCCGCCTCGACCGCACCGGCCTCCTCCGCGCGCACGCGCTCCAGCAGTGCGAGGGCGGCCTCGAAGAACCGCTCACCGACCTCTGAGCCACCCATCGTCGAGCTCCTTCGCGCCGTGCCCGTCCGTTCCGCGGATCACCGTGCGGTCTGGACCAGTGCGGTGTCAATACGGGGGTGTCCGGGAGGTGGTGTGCGGGTGACGCCTGGTGATCGGGAAGCGGTGCGGCCCTCCCGGGAGGGGGCTCGCGGGAAGGGGTTTCGCCGGCGCGGCACGGTTGTCAGTGGTATCCGGCAGAATTGGGGACAGGGCCAGCGCACGCGCCGAGAGCCGTCCAGCCTTCGGCAGAGCAAATCGAGGGGCACGAATGTCCGGACTGATCGACACCACGGAGATGTATCTCCGCACCATCCTCGAGCTGGAGGAGGAAGGTGTGGTCCCCATGCGCGCCCGGATCGCCGAGCGGCTCGACCAGAGCGGGCCGACGGTGAGCCAGACGGTCGCGCGCATGGAGCGCGACGGTCTCGTCTCCGTTGCCACGGACCGGCACCTGGAGCTGACCGACGAGGGGCGCCGTCTCGCCACGCGCGTGATGCGCAAGCACCGCCTCGCCGAGTGCCTCCTGGTCGACGTCATCGGGCTGGAGTGGGAGCAGGTCCACGCGGAGGCGTGCCGGTGGGAGCACGTGATGAGCGAGGCCGTCGAGCGCCGCGTCCTGGAGCTCCTGCGCCACCCCACCGAGTCGCCCTACGGCAACCCCATCCCCGGCCTGGAGGAGCTCGGCGAGAAGGACGGCGCCGACCCGTTCCTCGACGAGGGCATGGTCTCCCTCGCCGACCTCGACCCCGGTACGGAGGGCAAGACCGTCGTCGTCCGCCGCATCGGCGAGCCCATCCAGACGGACGCGCAGCTCATGTACACGCTCCGGCGCGCGGGCGTCCAGCCCGGGTCCGTCGTCAGCGTGACGGAGTCGGCGGGCGGGGTGCTGGTCGGCAGCGGCGGGGAGGCGGCGGAGCTGGAGTCGGACGTGGCGTCGCACGTGTTTGTGGCCAAGCGGTGAGGTGACGCGGGGCGCCGGGGCTCCGGGTTGGTGGGGGAACGGGGCTCGGGCTGGGGCGGCGCCTGGCTTCGGGCGGGTGCCGGGTGCTGGGCCGGGGGAGGGCTCTGGGGCGGTGGTGGGTGCCGTGCGACGAGCCGTGCCGGGACCGGGGGCGAGGGAGGGTGCCGGGCTGCTGGGCTGAGGTCGGGCTTCGGGGCGGCGGCGAGTGCGGGCGGTGAGCCGTGCCGGGGCGAGGGCGGGTGCCGGGTTGCCGGGCCGACGCTGGGCTCCGGGCTCAGGGGTGGCGGGTGTTGGGCGGGTGCCTGATGCCGGGGGCGCGCGGGGGCTTCGGGGCGGGATTGTGCGCCGAGTCCGTGCCGGGCGCCGAGTGTCCGGCTCCGGCGTGCCGGGGGCGAGGGCAGATGCCGGGTTGCCCGGTCGAGGCCGGGCTTCGGGGTGGTGGTGGGTGCCGCGCGATGAGCTGTGCCGGGTTCTGGGTTCCGAGGCGGCGGATGCCGGACGGTTGCCGATGCCAGGGGGCGCGCGCGAGGCCCGGGTCGGGATTGTGCGCCGGGTCGGTGTCGGGGGCCCAGTGCCCGGTGCCGGCGTCGGCTTCGGCGTCCCGTGTCGGGGCCGTGCAAGCGCCGCGTACCCGCGGGCGTGCGGGGCTTCATCGTGGGGCATGGTCAACTCCTGAGCCGCTCGCGGTGGTTGGGTTCCCTTCGGGAGTCCTGAAGCCGAAGATTCCCTGTACCGAATCGCAGCGCTCGGGCGCCGCGCGTGCGAGGCTGTCGCGTGAGGCATATGACCGGAGGGGGCGGGAAGATGTGCCGCAGACGTGAGAAGGGCCCCGGTGCCGTGAAGCACCGGGGCCTGTCCTCCCCTGTACCGACCCGGAGCCCCGAGCTCCCAGGGTCGTTCCCCTCGGACCGGTTTCCCCGGCCGGTCCGCCTCCCGCTGAAGATCTCCCCTCGGCAGCGGCGATCATTCCTTGAGCCCTGTCACTCGAACGAGCGGTGTTGCCGCCGGAGACTCGGTTTCTCGAATGTGCATTCGATACGCTGCGGGTGAGGGGCCGCAAAAGCGGAGGCCGCGCTTCGGGTGGGCGGGAGCGGGGCGGTCCGGCGGCGGGAGCAGGACACGGCGGTAGTGGTACGACGGCAGACACGAAGCGGTTGACTCGGACCGGTGGGCTCGAGCGGGAGCGGGCGGGCCGAGCGGAGCCAGGGGGGTGCCAGACCGATGGCGCGACGCATCGAGGTGACCGGGGCCGGCGGGGTACGCCTCGCGGCCTGGGAGTTCGGTGACCCGCCCAAGCAGATTCCGGACCAGCCGGGGGCGCGGGAGGGGGCCGGGCGGGGGCTGGGTCCTGCCGGGAACGGACGGGGAACACCGCCGGGCGCGGGTGCGCCGGGTGAGGGCCGCTCGGGGGACGGCTCCACGCGGGGTGCTCTTTCGGGTGGTTCTCGCGAGGCGGACGGCTTCGAGGCGGACGGCTTCGCGGGCGGCGGACCGGAGACGGGTCCTCATCGGGGCGGCGCGCCCCGGGGCGGTGCTCGCGAGGGGCGAGGCCCTGAAGGCGCCGGCTTCGAGGGCCGTGGCCGTGAGGGCGGGGCGAATCCGGGCGGCGCACTCCAGGACGGCGGCCGTGAGGGGGGCGCCCATCCGGGCGGCGCACACCAGGACGGCGGCCTTGAGCGCGACGCCCATCCGCGCGACGCCCATCCGCGCGACGCCCATCCGCGCGGCGCGCCCCAGACCGGTGACCGCACCCCCGGCAGCCCCGCCACCGACTCCGCCCCCGGCGTCCTCTTACTCCACGGCCTCATGGGCCGCGCCTCCCACTGGGCGTCCACCGCCCGCTGGCTCTCCGAGCGGCATCGCGCGGTGGCGTTGGACCAGCGGGGGCACGGGCAGAGCGAGAAGCCCCCGCAGGCCGCGTACACGCGTGAGGCGTACGTCGAGGACGCCGAGGCGGCGCTGGAGCAGCTCGGGCTCGGGCCCGCCGTACTCATCGGGCACGCGATGGGAGCGCTCACAGGCTGGCAGCTCGCCGCGAAGCGGCCCGATCTCGTGCGCGGGCTGATCGTCTGTGACATGCGGGCGTCCGCGCTGGGGGCGGCGTCCCAGCGGGAGTGGGCGGACTGGTTCAGGTCCTGGCCGGTGCCGTTCGCGACGCTCGCGGACGTCCGCAAGTGGTTCGGCGAGGACGACCCCTGGGTCGAGCGGCCCAACCCCGCGCGCGGGGCGTTCTACGCGGAGGTCATGCACGAGTCCGCGGACGGCTGGCGCCCCGTCTTCGAGCCCGAGCAGATGCTCAAGTCCCGCGAGACATGGGTGTACGACGCGCACTGGGAGGAACTCGCGCAGGTCCAGTGCCCGTCCCTGGTGGTCCGCGGCCTGGACGGCGAACTGGGCCGCGCCGAGGCCCAGGAGATGGTCCGCGTCCTCCCCCGGGGCCAGTACGCGGAGGTCTCCGACGCCGGCCACCTGGTCCACTACGACCAGCCGGAGGCCTGGCGAGCGGCGATCGAACCGTTCCTGGAGGGGGCGTTCGCGGAGTGAGGGACCCGGCCCCGCCGACGTACGAGCCCTGCCCCGGCGTACACGGCACCCCCACGAGTACCCGTGCAGAACACCCCCCACAAACCCCTCGGCCGGGCCCCACCCCCAGGCACCGCCTCCGCGGCATACCCCCCGGACCGGCGGGCCCGGCCAGTGTGAATGAACGCCCTTCAGGCGGAACGGAGTTACCGGTCCCGGCCGCACGCGTAGGCCAGCGGTGAGATCAGCTCCTCCGCGTCGGGGAGCCAACGGTTCGCGGCGGTGGGACGGCAGGCCCACTGGACGGCGCGAGAGCCGTGCCGGGTCGGCGGAGCGGCGACGTACGAACCCTCCCCGAGCACGTCGAGGTCGAGCGCGTCGGCCGACCAGCCGATGCGCCGCAGCAGGTCGGGAACCTTGACCGAGGCCCCGGGCAGGACGAAGAACTGCATCCGTCCGTCGGGCGAGAGGGTCACGGGCCCCAGCGTCAGCTCCATCCGCTCCATCCGCGCGAGCGCGAGGAACCCCGCGGTCTCGGGCACGGAGATCGCGTCGAAGGTGCGCCCGGTCGGCAGCAGGATGGACGCGGAGGGCTGTTTCTGCCACATCCTGCGGGCGACGGTCGCACTCCCCGTCGCCTGGGACGCCCAGTCGGGGCGCACGGGATGTGCGCCGGGCGCGGCGCACTTGGTGTCACCGCAGGAGCAGCGCTGCACTCCGTCGACGGCTTCCAGCCAGGTGCCGGAGAACACGTCCCAATGGCGCTCCTCGGCATAGCGGACGGCGGTTTCCAGCAGCGTTTCCCCGCGCTGCTTCGGGATTTGGGTGGCTTCGGCGACGCCGGCAATGGTCTCTTCCACGGTGAGCACAACTCTAGCGGTCACGAGGGGTTACGCGTGCCCGAGAGCTTGGGCGGAAGCGGGCTCCCGGACGGCTCTGACGGATGTTCAAGTGCGCGGGGGAGAGCACCGGTTCGGCCTTCGGGGCGCATGGGTGCACGTCCGGGGGCGCGTGGCAGGAAAGCGCCGCGGAACGGGTAGTCACAAACCGGGGGGAACGGGGAGTCACGTCCAGGGCAGCGCTCCGCCCGATACCCCGGCAATCCTCGCAAGTCCCGCATTTTCGTCAGGCAGGCGGGGCACTGATCTTCACGGCCGGATTTTTTCGGTTACGGGTCCGGATCCTGAACAGCCGGACCCGAGGACGACCAACCCGGAGCCGACCGGTGGAAGACACGTCAACTCGGTGCGTGGCAGGCACCGCAGCCACAGGGGGTTACGCCATGGCCGCAAGGCCGCTTGTCGCGCGGCAGCCGAACGAACGGTTGCAGGCGCTCATCCAGGAGGCGGGGTGCTCGAACGCCGGGCTCGCCCGCCGGGTCAACATGTGCGGGGCGGAGCACGGCCTCGACCTGCGCTACGACAAGACGTCCGTGGCCCGCTGGCTGCGCGGACAGCAACCGCGGGGCCGCGCACCGGCGATCATCGCCGAGGCGCTGGGCCGCAAACTCGGCCGTACGGTCACGATCGACGAGATCGGCATGGCCAACGGCAAGAACCTCGCCTCGGGCGTCGGCCTCCAGTTCTCCCCGACGGTCCTCGGCGCGATCGAGCAGGTCTGCGAGCTGTGGCGCAGCGACGTGGGCCGCCGCGACTTCCTCTCGGGCTCCTCGGTCGCCGCCTCGGCGCTCGTCGAACCCAGCCGCGACTGGCTGATCTCCGCGCCGGACGCGCAGGTCGCCCGCTCGGCGGGCCCGCGCGTGGGCCAGTCCGACGTCTCCGCCGTCCGCGCGATGACGCAAGCCCTCGTCGACCTCGACCACCAGTACGGCAGCGGGCACGTGCGCCCCGTCGTCGTCCACTACCTCAACAGCGTCGTCTCCGGACTGCTCGCCGGCTCCTACCGGGAGGCGGTGGGGCGGGACTTGTTCGCGGCGGTCGCCCGACTGACCGAGCTGGCGGGGTACATGGCCGTCGACACGGGCCAACCGGGCCTCGCGCAGCGGTACTACATCCAGTCCCTGCGGCTCGCGCAGGCGGCGGGGGACAGAGGCTACGGCGGGTACGTCCTCGCCGCGTCCATGAGCCACCTCGCCGCCCAGCTCGGGAACCCGCGCGAGATCGCCCAGCTGGCGCGCGCCGCGCAGGAGGGCGCGCGTGGGCGCGTCACCCCGCGCGCGGAGTCGATGTTCCACGCCGCCGAGGCCCGCGGCCACGCCCTCCTCGGCGACGTACGCGCCGCCCAGCTGTCGTCCTCCCGCGCGCTGTCCGCGCTGGAGGCCGCCGGCACCGACACCGGGGACGACCCGCCCTGGATCGCCCACTTCGACGAGGCGTACCTCGCCGACGAACTCGCCCACTGCCACCGCGACCTCGGCCAGGCGGAGGCCGCCGCCCGCTGCGCCGAACAGTCCCTCGCCGGCCACCCGCCCACGCGCGCGCGCCGCCGCGCCATCGGGTACGTCCTGCTCGCCACCGCGCAGGTCCAGCAGCGCGAGATCGAGCAGGCCTGCCACACCGGCCTCAAGGCCATCGACCTCCTGGAGACCCTCCGCTCCAACCGGGGCGCGGAGTACCTCGACGACCTCCAGCAGCGCCTGGAGCCCTACCGGGACGAGCCCGTCGTCCGGGAGTTCGGGGCCCGCCTCGACCTCCAGACGGCGGCCTGAGCACGCACACCGGACCGCCGTACCCACGAGTACGGCGGTCGGCGCTGTTAGTGACGTCACAGCGCCGCAGGTCACGGCCTGAGCTGTGTGGTACGGGATTCCGGGGACCCGGTAGCGTGAGCCGACGACTGTCGTGTAGTCCCCCGTTCGGAGGAGTCCCGTGACGCAGAGTGGACAGGGCGAGGAGCCCTCGGCGCGGCCCGCGCGCGAAGGCATCGTGCTGCCCTCCGACGGCGGTGCGCCGCTGCTGCCGGGCATGACGGGCGCGGCGGCGCTCCCTCCGCCTCCCCGGTACGACCCCCAGCCGGACCCCGCTCCGCCGGTCGCCGGCCACGGCTGGACACCGCCCCCGGCGCAGCCGTCCCACCCGTCCACGCAGAGCTGGCCGCTGCCCCCCGAGGGCGGCGAGTCGCCGGTGACGTACGGACAGGGGGCGCCGGCCCCCTCGTACGGCCAGACCCCCTCGTACGACCAGCAGGCCGCCTACCAGCAGCCGTACGAGCCGCCCGCCACCTACGGCCAGAGCACGCCGCTGCCGCCGATGGACGAGGGCGCGACGCAGTACATCCCGCCGGTGACGGACGGCGGCTACCCGGGCCAGGCGCAGAACATGGGCGGATTCCCGGGCCAGTACCCGGGCGCCGGTGGATTCCAGGGCTCCGAGGGCGCCACGCAGTACCTGCCGCCGGTCGTCGACGGGCCCAACCCGGCCGCCGGGGGCGCGTACTCCCCGGACGGCGCGACGCAGTACCTCCCGCCCGTCCCGGCCGTCGAGGAGGGCGCGACGCAGGTCCTCCCGCCGGTCACCCCGGGCGCGCTGCCTCCGGAGATGGGCGGCTACCCGGGCGCGATGCCGTCGCCCGGCGACTCCGAGGCCACCCAGGTCATCCCGCCCGTGCCCGCGGGCGGCGGCGCCCCCGCCGGGTTCGAGAACCTGTTCCGCGACGAGCCCGGGGCGGCCACGTCCGGGGGAATTCCGCCGCAGCAGGGTTACGGACAGCCCCAGCAGGGGTACGGCCGTCCGCCGCAGCAGGCCCCGTACGGCCGGCAGCCCGCGCCCGCGCCGTACGCCCAGCAGCCCTCGTACGACTACGACGACGACGCGCGCGGGCGGGGTCGCCGCAGCCGTTCCAAGGTGCCGTTGATCGTCGCGGCGGGCGTCGCGCTCGCGGTCGTCGGGATAGGCGCCGGGGCCCTGATGGGCAGCGGCGGGGACGACGACAAGGCGAACAGCACGAACGTCGCCGCGTCCGCCGACCCCAGCGGGGACACCGGCACGAAGGCCGGGGACGGCGCCGAGGCGCAGGCCGCCGCGCTGGACAAGCTGCTCGCGGACAGCGGCAGCAGCCGCGCGACGGTGATCGGCGCGGTCGCCGACGTCAAGGCGTGCGACAACCTGGACAAGGCCGCCGCCGACCTGCGCGACGCCGCAGGCCAGCGCAACGACCTGGTGACCAAGCTGTCCGCCCTGTCCGTCGACAAACTCCCCGACCACCAGGCCCTCACCGGCGCCCTCACCAAGGCGTGGCACGCCTCCGCCGCCGCCGACGACCACTACGCCGCCTGGGCCGACCAGGTCGCCGACGACAAGAAGGGCTGCCGCAAGGGCCAGGCCCGTACGACGTCCGAGACGGCGGCCGGGAACAAGGAGAGCGGCACGGCGACGCAGCAGAAGGCGAAGGCGGCGGCGCTGTGGAACGTCATCGCGAAGAAGTACGGGCTGACGGAGCGGCAGCCGACGCAGCTGTGAGGGTTACCGCAGGCTCGCCGCCTGGAGCGACTTCGTCACGTCCACGAAGTCGCCGCGGGCGGCCACCAGCCGTCCCTGGCGCACCACTTGGAGCGTCACGGCCGAGTTGACCATCCGGGGGAAGCCGACCGACCCGAGGCGCCCGGAGAACTCCCAGCCGAGGGTGGGAGTGAGGCCGCCGGTGTCGACCTTCAGGCCGTCGTCGAGAGCGCCCCGCAGTGAACCGGCCGTCACATCTTCACCCTTGAGGGACTCGACGGCCTGTTTGAGGACCATGAACGCGAGGTACGTCGTCTGGACTCCCGTGTCCTCCGCGTCGATCCGCGTGTCGGAGAACGCCTCCTCCTTGATGACCTTCTTCATCCCGTCCCACCGCCGGTCGCTCGCGACGGGGTACCAGCCGGTGACGTACGCCCCCTCGTACGGACTGCTCGCGCCGCCCGTCGAGTCGATCTCCGTCTGGTCGACGCTGCCGAGCACGGACGCCGTCCGCACCTCGGGGTACTCGGCGCGGACCCGGCGGAAGGAGTCCATGAAGATGCTCGTCCGGTCACCGAGCGCCGGGACGACGCACCCCTTCTTCGCCTTGTTCGCCGCCGGCCCGCGGGTCGCCTCCTTGAGCGCGGCCTCGGCCGCCGTACCGTACTCGGCCGCGTCCTCGGCGGCCCGCTGGTCGTCCGACGCTGCGTGGCCGCCCGTCTCCAGGCCCGCGTCCAGCATCACCGGCTGCGGGTCGCCCGCGATCGTGTCCGGCCGTACCAGCGCGATCCGGCCGCAGGTCTTCGCGAGCTCCTCGCCGAGCCCCGCGAGCAGGGCCGGCTGGCCGCCGTTCACCGGGTACGACAGGGGGCTCGTGAACTCGTTCTCGGTGACGCCGTAGCCGCCTATGTACGGGACGCCCGCGCCCTCCAGCGGCGGGAAGAACGACTTGGAGTACTGGCTGTACGAGCCGACGACCGCGACCGCGCCCTCCTTGACCGCCTGCCGCGCGCACGTCGCCGCGCCCACCGTGTCGTTGTGGTCGTTGCAGGTCAGGACCTTGAGGTCGTGGCCGCCCAGACCGCCGTTGTCGTTCACCCAGCGCGCGTACGCCTGCGCGAAGGCCGGCATCCCCGGCTTGTTCGTCGCGCCGGTGTCCTGCGGGGCCCACGTCATCACCACGACGGGGTCGTCCCCGGCACCCCCCGTGGTACCGGGGATGGCCCCGCATCCGGCGACGAGCGACGCGCCGGCCACCAGAGTCGCCGTTCTGGTTCTGACAGACCTGGTGAAGCGGCCGGTCCTGGGGAGGAAGGTGCTGCGCGTGCGTCGCCTGCCGGTCATGGACACACACGCTTCCGTCACATCCCCAACTCGGGAGTCACTCGCGGTCAACGTGAGGTGACGCGGAGGTGAATTACGCGGGGTCTCGGGGGCGGGGGTGGCAGGCAGGGCCGTCCGGGGTGTCGGCGATCATAGGATCCATGACCTTGCAAGGACCGGAGAACCCTTCCCGTCGGGGCCGTCGCTCATCCACCATGGGCGTCATGCCACTCAACGACATGCCGTGGTGGCGCTGGCGCAGCAATGTGCGTTCCGCGCTGCACATGCTCTCCGATCCCGGTTTCCAGCGGGGCGTCTGGCTCGCCGGCGCCGAGGGGTACGGCGACGTCACCGACGCCGTGTACCGCCTCGTCGAGGACACCTGGCTCGACAACTGGTCGGCCGAGAAGTACGTGGGCACGATCTTCCGGGACTCGCAGGAGGCGGCGCTCGTCGATACGGCCGTGCTGCGGGTGCTGCGGATCATGCATCAGGTGGGGCCGGATGCGCCCGTCTCCGCGTATCTCGATCATGCGGGGTGGGGGGAGGCGGTTCGGGCGGCGCGGGATGCGCATGTGCGGATGGCTGTCGCCGACGGGGAGGATCCGGAGGGGGCGCCGCAGACGTTGGAGGTGCTGCGGATGGTTACGCGGGCGGTTTAGGGGGCTTGTGGTTGGTGGGCGGGTGCGGGTCCGCTGTGGCCGTTCGCGCAGTTCCCCGCGCCCCTAAAAAATCCGGTCCGCACCGCGTTTTTTAGGGGCGCGGGGAACTGCGCGAGAAACCACGACGCACCCGCACCCGCCCACCCACTGGAACCCCCCGAGACCCCCCGCGTACATATGGGACCCTGTCCGACATGAACGCGCAGTCCAGCCCCGCCGCCGCCCCGGCCCAGCAGTACATCCTCACCCTCTCCTGCCCCGACAAGGCCGGCATCGTGCACGCCGTGTCCAGCTACCTGTTCATGACCGGGTGCAACATCGAGGACAGCCAGCAGTTCGGCGACCACGACACGGGCCTGTTCTTCATGCGCGTCCATTTCTCCGCCGAGGAACCCCTCACCACCGACAAGCTGCGCGCCAGCTTCGCCGCGATCGGCGACTCGTTCCACATGGACTGGCAGATCAACCGCGCCGACGAACGCACCCGCATCGTCCTCATGGTCAGCAAGTTCGGCCACTGCCTGAACGACCTGCTGTTCCGCGCACGCACCGGCGCACTGCCGGTCGACATCGCCGCCGTCGTCTCCAACCACACGGACTTCGCGGAACTGGTCGGCTCGTACGGCATCCCCTTCCACCACATCCCGGTGACGAAGGACACGAAGTCCGACGCGGAGGCCCGCCTCCTGGAGATCGTCCGCGAGGAGAACGTCGAGCTGGTGGTCCTCGCCCGCTACATGCAGGTCCTGTCGGACGACCTGTGCAAGCAGCTCAGCGGCCGGATCATCAACATCCACCACTCGTTCCTCCCCAGCTTCAAGGGCGCGAAGCCGTACCACCAGGCGCATACGCGGGGCGTGAAGCTGATCGGCGCGACGGCGCACTATGTGACGGCCGACCTCGACGAGGGCCCGATCATCGAGCAGGAGGTCGAACGGGTGGGCCACGACGTCACGCCGGACCAGCTGGTGGCGATCGGCCGCGATGTGGAGTGCCAGGCGCTGGCGCGAGCGGTGAAGTGGCACGCGGAACGCAGGATCCTGCTGAACGGCCGTCGCACGGTGGTGTTCGCGTAGCAGCTCGGGTGGTGCTGACGGGTGGGCGGGTGCGGGTCCGCTGTGGCCGTTCGCGCAGTTCCCCGCGCCCCTAAAAGACCGGCTCGCACCGTTGTTTTTCAGGGGCGCGGGGAACTGCGCGAGCAACCACATACAACCCGCACCCGCCGACGAACCTCCCCCACCCCCTACATCCGGCTCAACGCCGCCGCAGCGAACAGCACATCCCTGATCGCCTCCCGATCCCCGACCTGCCCCGCAGCCGCATCGTCCGGCGCGATGTGCCCCGCCGCGAGCTGACAGAACTCGACCCCGTCCAACGCGACGTGAGCGACCTCGTACTCGGCGGACCCGACAGCCGCAGGCGAGTCGAGCGGGATGAACCACTCACCCCCACCGAGCCCCTCGATCTCCAGCCGAAGACTGCGCCCAGGGTGGCCCGCAGGGACGAGGTGACGCGTACGCCCCGGAGACGCGAGCCCGGCAAGACGCCGCTCAGCCAGCGCAGCAGGCAGCATCCGCGCGGCCAGCTCGATCATCGCGCGAAGATGACGCGGCGCGGGAGGATCGTACGGATAGTCCACGGCCTGCGCGATGTCGTCCGCATGGACCCAGCACTCGAAGGCCCGGTCCAGCAGCGCATCCCGCAGGGGCAGCTCGAAATCACCGTAGGACACCCCGAGCCCCCCGGCGGAGCCGCCCGTGAAGGACGCGGTCCGCACGATGTCGTGGGCCTGGGCCCGCCAGGGCGCGCGCACGGTACGGGTGTGCGGAAACCGGGTGCTGCGCCAGGAGAACTCGGTCCGGGCGACGGGCCCGCACCCCACGTCGTCCGCACCCCCGCGCAGCGGATCGTCGAGCCCGAGCGCGACGGCGACGAGCCCGTCGACCGCGTGGAGGTGCGCGATGACCCCGGCGACGGTGGTGCGCCGGTTCTCCTGCCGCTCCCCGGTGAACCACCGCAGCCGTACGGGCGCGTGCCACTCGGAGTCCCCGAAGTCCTGGAGCAGCGCGTCGAGCCGCGCGGCCTCCGCGTCGTACGACAGGGCCCACTCCGGCACGGGGATGCGCGGCGGACGCCGTTCGAGACAGCTCGCGAGGACCCGCGTACGCAGCCCGGGGTCGAGGTCGAGCGGCTCGGGACGCTGGAGCAGCCCGACGGCCTCGCGCAGCCGCCGCGCCTCGTCGGCGCAGGCCCCGCACCCGCCGAGCAGTGACTTGAGCACCGGGTGCTCCAGAGGGGGTGTCGGCGGTGCGGGGACGCCCCCGCCTTCCTGTCGTACGGCGGGGTACGCCGCGTCGTCCTCGGCGGCGGCGCGCGGCAGCGGTATCCGGGGCGAGGGCCGGCCGGGACCCGGGGTGCCGGGCACGCCTGGGGCGCCGTACTCGTCCGGGTCGAAGGGGTCCTCGGCGTGCCGGTCGGCGTTGGTCATGCCGCACCCCCGTAGCCGGGGCCGGGTGGTGCGCCGGGTGCCGCGCTGTCGTGGGCCGTGGACAGCAGCTGGAGGCCGAGGCGGAGCCGGCGGCGCGCCTCGTCCTCGGTGACGCCGAGGTCGGCGGCGGTCTGGCGGTAGTCGCGGCGCTGGAAGTAGGCGAGTTCGAGCGCGCTGCGCAGGGGTGTCGGCATGGACTGGACGATGTAGTCGGCGCGGGCGGCGACCGAGGCGTGCCGGACGCGGTGTTCGAGGTCCTCGGGGGAGCCGGAGGAGCCGTGCGCGAGGTCGGCGGCGCCGGTGTCGCGCAGGTGCTGGACGGCGAGGCGGTGGGTGAGGGCGGCGATCCAGGTGCGCAGGGGGCCCTGCTTGGGGTCGTACGCGTCGGGGTGCTGCCACACGTGCGTGAACACCTCGCGCGTGATGCGGTCGGCTCCGCGCTCGTCCCCGAGCACGCGGTGGGCGAGGCCGTGCACGAGCGAAGCGAATCGGTCGTACAGCTCGCCGAGCGCCGCCGCCTCTCCGCGTGCCAGCCGCTGCTGCATCTTGCGGTCCCAGCGGGGCAGTGCGTCCTTCTTCGCCATGCGGCCCCCTCCACCCGTTTCTGCCGTCACCTCGAATGTAGTCGCCCCCTCTGACATCGCACGCTCGTTTGTCGCATTGTGCTCCCCGGACCCGTCATGGGGTGATAAAGGGGCTCTTCTGCCCGCCTCGTCCGCCGCCTACCCTGTTCCGGCGCGATCAAGCCATGATCGAAACGGATCATTTCCCGACCGATCGTGCACGGATCGCGCACCGGTGGTGCCCGGACATGACGCGACGGGAACCAGCCTCCTTCGCCTGGTGTCCGTTTCCCGCCCCGTGTTTCGGGGAACGGCCGGTGGGCAGCCGCGCTGCAAGGAAACGAGGGGAAGCGAAGGGACCGCTTCCGGGGGACGTCCGTTTCCGGACCGGCGAGCGAAGGGCGTGGTGGTGGCGATCAAAGTGACCGGTGAGGAGCGGGGCCGCTGGGCCGTGCTCCATGTGACGGGCGAACTGGACCTGGTCACCTCGACCAGCCTGCGCCGACGGGTCCACGACGAGGTGGCCGAGGGCCGTCACCTCCTCGTCCTCGACCTCTCCGGCGTCCGGTTCTGCGACTCCAGCGGCGTCGGCGTCCTCATCGCCGCCCGCCGCCTCCTGCGCTCCTGCGGCGGCCGGCTGCGCCTCGTCCTCCCGGCGGGCGGCGGCCAGGACGCGCACGTTAACAAGGTCTTCGGCGCGCTCGGCGTGCGGCGGCTGTTCGACGTGTACGCGAGCCTCGACGAGGCGACGACGGAGGAGGAACTGCCGAGCCAGGTGTCGGCGTAGCCGGTCGCCTCTACAGCGCCCCCGGTGTCACAGTGTCCGCCCGGCCTCGGTCACGAAGGCCGTCACCGCCGCGCGCGTGATGTCGCGGCGTGTCTCCAGCTCGGCCCGGTCGGGAGCCCTGTGCAGCTGGTCGGTCAGCTCCAGAGCCTCGCGCGCCCGCGCGACCAGCGCCTCGTCCGACGTGAGCATCTGGACGCGGAACAGCGCCTCCTGGACCGTCGTCCGCTGCGCGTACCCCTCCAGGCGGGCCCGGCGCGCCTCCTGAGGCTCGTTGTCCTCGTGCAGCCGGAACCACCGGTCCAGCAGCACCCGCCGGTAGGTGACCAGCGCCCCCGCGTACGCGGAGTACGCGGCCATCCGCTCCTGCCGCAGCCGCTCGTCGCGCGCGAAGCGCTCCGCCCGCTCGGCCGCCCGGACCTGGAACCGGTGGGTGAGCCCCGCGCCGAGCAGGGTCCCCAGCACCGCCACGAGACTCGCCGTCAACGTCTCCACGCCGGACAGTTGATCACACCACCCCGTCCCCTTCTCAACCCTGCGAATACCGCTCCCGCAGCTTGTACTTGAGTACCTTGCGCAGCGTCTCGTTGCGCGGCAGCGCTTCGACCACCTCCAGCCGCTCCGGCAGCTTGTGCGCCGAGAGCCCCTGCTCGCGGAGGTAGGCGACGACGCCCGCCAGGCTCAACTCGCCCTGTCCGTCCGCCGGTTCCACCACCGCGCACACCAACTCCCCGCGCTCCGCGTCCGGCAGCCCCACCACCGCGGCCTCCCCGATGCCGGGGTGCGCGGCGAGGAGGTCCTCGATCTCCTTCGCGGAGACGTTCTCGCCCTTGCGGATGATGACGTCCTTCAGCCGCCCGGTGAGGACGAGGTGCCCGGTGGGGGTGACGTACCCGAGGTCGCCGGTGCGCAGGAACCCGTCCGCGTCGAATGCCTCGGCGGTCTGCTCGGGGTCCAGGTACCCCTGGCAGACGGCCTCCCCGCGCAGCCGCACCTCGCTGTCGACGATGCGTATCTCCATCCCTTCCGGCGGTCTCCCCTCTGTCGTCGCCAGGTTCTCCGGGGTGTCGTCCGGCGAGCCCATCGTGATCATCGGTACCTCGGTCATGCCGTATCCGTGCGTCAGCTGGACCTCCAGCTCCCGTACCACCGCGTGGTACACCTCCGGCGGCTTCGGCGCTCCGCCGCCCGCGAGGAGCCTCAGCGTCGGGATCACCTTCGTCCCCGGCTGCTTGCGCTGCTCCGCGAGGAACATCGAGTAGAACGCCGTCGACCCGCCCGCCACCGTCACGCCGTGCCGCCGGAACTCTCCGAGCGCCTCGGGGAGGGCGAACCGCTCGAACATCACCGCCGGGAAGCCGTAGAGCAGCAGCATCACCATGTAGTCCGGCCCCCCGATGTGGGCGTACGGGAAGGCCATCGACCCCACGTCCGTCTCCGACAGGCGCAGTGCGTGGGCGAGGCAGGCACCCCCGGCGATGAGCGAGCGGTCTGTGTGGAGAACTCCCTTGGGGTCCGAGGTCGTTCCCGAGGTCCAGTAGATCCACCGAACGGAGTAACCGTCGCTGGGCGGAGCAGGCAGAACGGCCGGATCTCCGGTGGGCAGCCGGTCGTACGCCTCGAAGATCCCCTTCGCGCCGAGCCGCCGTGCCAGGCCGGTGTGGTCGAAGTCCCGCCAGACGCCCGGCACGGCGAAGAACTCGGCCCTGGACTCCCGCAGCGCGAAGCCGACCTCGCGGTCCCGGTAGAACGGGATCACGGGGCTCTGGACGGCGCCCAGGCGCGCGAGCGCGAAGGACAGGACGGCCGTCTCGATCCGGGTGGGGAGCTGCCAGGCGACGACCGTGCCGGGGCGCACCCCCATGCCGTACAGGCCGGCCGCCGTGCGCTCGGCGCCGTCGCGCAGCTCGCCGAACGTCAGCGCGCGGTCGTCCTGGAGGAGCACCGGGCGGTCGGGGGTGAGGGCGGCGCGGCGGTCGAGGAGTTCCCAGAGGGTGCGGGCGGAGCTCAGCGCGTGCGCGGTGTCGGTCACTTCGGACCCCCTGCTTCTCTGACGGATCGTCAGATCGTAGGAGCGTGCGCCTTGTCGGTCCAGGGGTGCGGGGCTAGTCTGCGCGTGACGACAGGATCTGACGGTCCATCAGATATCGGGAGTGGGGGCCTCATGGGCGAGCTGCCGCGCATCGTCAGCGTCGACGACCACGTGATCGAGCCGGCGCACCTCTTCGAGACCTGGCTGCCGGCGAAGTACCGGGAGCACGGGCCGAAGCCGCTGACCGCCGGGATCGGTGAACTGGCCTACATCGGCGGCAAGTACCAGATCACGATGGACCCGGACGGGCCGCCCGCCGACTGGTGGATCTACGAGGGCCTCAAATTCCCCTACAAGCGCGTCATCGCCGCCGTCGGCTTCGACCGCGACGACATGACCCTGGAGGGCATCACACGCGCGGAGATGCGCCCCGGCTGCTACGACCCGGTCGAGCGGCTCAAGGACATGGACCTCAACCACGTCGAGGCGAGCCTGTGCTTCCCGTCCTTCCCGCGCTTCTGCGGGCAGACCTTCGCGGAGGCGCAGGACAAGGACGTCGCCCTCGCGTGCGTGCGCGCCTACAACGACTGGATGGTCGAGGAGTGGTGCGGCGGCAGTGGCGGACGGCTCATCCCGCTCTGCCTGATCCCCCTGTGGGACATCGGCCTCGCCGTCGAGGAGATCCGGCGCAACGCCGCGCGCGGGGTGCGCGCCGTGACGTTCTCCGAGATCCCCACCCACCTCGGCCTGCCGTCCATCCACTCCGGCTACTGGGACCCCTTCTTCGCGGCCTGCCAGGACACCGGGACGGTCGTCAACATGCACATCGGCTCGTCCTCCCAGATGCCCGCCGCCTCCCCCGACGCGCCGCCGGCCGTCCAGGCGGCCCTGTCGTTCAACAACGCCATGGCGTCGATGATGGACTTCCTCTTCAGCGGCGTCCTGGTGCGCTTCCCGCGCCTCAAACTCGCCTACTCCGAGGGGCAGATGGGCTGGATCCCGTACGCCCTGGAGCGCGCCGACGACGTCTGGGAGGAACACCGCGCGTGGGGCGGCGTCCGCGACCTGGTCCCCGAACCGCCGTCGACGTACTACTACCGGCAGATCTTCTGCTGCTTCTTCCGCGACAAGCACGGCGTCGCCTCCATCGACGTCGTCGGCCGCGACAACGCCACCTTCGAGACGGACTACCCGCACGTCGACTCGACGTTCCCGCACACCAAACAGATCGCCCTGGAGCACGTCGAGGGACTCGACGAGGAGACGACCTACAAGCTGATGCGCGGCAACGCGATCCGCATGCTCGACCTGGACCTCGACAAGTAGCGCGCATGGACCTCGCGTACACGCCCGAGGAGGAGGAGTTCCGCGCGCGCCTGCGCGCGTGGCTGACGGAAACGCTGCCCCTGCTGCCGCCGAAGCCGTCGCCGGACGACTGGCCCGCGCGGCGCGCGTACGACCTCGGCTGGCAGCGCAGGCTGTACGACGCCGGCTACGCGCACGTGCACTGGGACGCCTCCCCGACGGTCCGCCTGATCTTCCTGGAGGAGACCGAGCGGGCCGGCGCCCCCTACGTGGGCGCGGGCTTCGTGGGCCTCCTGCACGCGGGCCCGACGATCGCCGCCGAGGGCACGGCCGAGCAGCGGGAACGCTGGCTGGAGCCGATCCTGCGCGGCGAGGAGGTCTGGTGCCAGGGGTTCAGCGAACCGGACGCCGGCTCCGACCTCGCCTCCCTGCGCACGCGTGCGCGGCGCGACGGCGACGTCTACCGGGTCACCGGCTCCAAGATCTGGATGTCCCACGCGGAGGTCGCCGACTGGTGCGAACTCCTCGTGCGCACCGACCCGGACGCCCCCAAGCACCGGGGCATCACCTGGCTCGCGATGCCGATGGACGCGCCGGGCATCACCGTACGGCCGCTGCGCACGCTCGCCGGGTCCGCCGAGTTCGCCGAGGTGTTCCTCGACGACGTGCCGGTGCCGGTCGCGAACCGGGTCGGCGACGAGAACGACGGCTGGCGCGTCACGATGGTCACGCTCTCCTTCGAGCGTGGCACCGCCTTCGCCGGCGAGGTGGTCGCCTGTCGCCGTGTGCTGGCCGAACTCGCCCGCGAGGCCCTGGCGGTCGGCCGCTGGGACGATCCGGCCCTACGGCGCCGTCTGGGCCGCCTGGACGCCGAGCTGCGGGCGCTGTGGCGGCTCGTCCAGTGGAACGTCTCGGAGGCGACCGCGAACGGCGTGCCCGGGGTGGGGGGCTCGGTCTTCAAGCTGCGCTTCTCGCACGCGCGCCAGGAGCTGTACGACGCCGCCGCCGAGGTGCTGGGCGACGGGGCGCTGGATCTGGACCGGCCGTGGGTGCTGGAGCGGCTGTCGTCGCTGTCGTACACGATCGCGGCGGGGACGTCGCAGATCCAGCGGACGATCGTGGCGGAACGGGTGCTGGGGCTGCCCAAGGGGCGCTGACGGGGAGGGACTTGTGAGATTCCGGCTGACCGACGATCAGCGTGCCCTGCGCGCGGGCGTGCGTGAGGTGCTCGACCGGCGCTTCGGGCCCGACGCGCTGCGGGCCGCCGTGGGGAAACCCGTGCTGGACCGGGGGCTGTGGCGGGCCCTGGGGGAGGCCGGTTTCTTCGCGCTGCGGCTGCCCGAGGCGGACGGCGGGGTCGGACTCGGGCTGCCGGAGGCGGTGCTGGCGTTCGAGGAGGCCGGACGGGCGCTGCTGCCGGGGCCGTTGGTGGCGACGCACCTTGCGGCGGGGGTGGTGCCGGGGGCGGCGGAGGGGGAGACCGTCGTCGCGATGGTCGACGGGGGGATCGTGGAGTGGTGGGCGGAGGCGGATGTCGTGGTCGGGGAGGGCGGTGCGATCGGGGTGGGGGAGGCTGTCGCGATGCGGTCGGTCGACCCGCTGACGCCGCTGCACCGCGTTCCCGTCGCCGCCCCGCGCGCGGGTGACCCGGTCGCCGTTCTCCTCACCGCCGCCGAGCAGCTCGGCACCGCCGTGCGCGCCTGCGAGCTGGCCGTCGACCACGCGCGTACGCGCGAGCAGTTCGGGCGTCCCATCGGCGCGTTCCAGGCCGTGCAGCACCTGTGCGCCGAGGCGCTGGTGCGCGTGGAGGTCGCGCGCGCGGCGGTGTACGCGGCGTCGGTCACCGGGGACGCCGTCGACATCGCGTGCGCGCGGGTGCTCGCCGACGAGGCCGCCGTACAGGGCGCGCGGGACTGCCTCCAGGTGTTCGGCGGGATGGGGTTCACCTGGGAGGCGGACGTACATCTGTTGCTCAAGCGCGCGTGGGTGCGGGCGAGGCGGGCGGGAGGGGCGCGCGAGAGCGAGGAACTCCTCGCGCGGGAGCTGCTCTCCGGGGCCGGCTGACACCGCCGTGGCCTGCGGGGACGGTGCTGCGCGCGGGGGCGCGGTGTACGGATGTCGACGATTGTGGCAACGGGCGATGACGGTGTGTCGATACCTGGTTGTGTCCCGCACGTGACCCGTCACGGTGTGGAGTCGGGGATCCGCTCCGGTACCTTCGGGGGATGCGAGTGGTTCCGGGTGTGAGCCGCCCCGGTGTCGCCTGTCCGACTTCCGCAGAGGGGGGTCGCACAGTATGCCGCACGGGTACTCCTTCACGCTGGAATATGCCCGAAGCGCTCGTCGGGGTGACGGAACGTCGATCAAGCTGTTCTGCAAGGGATTCACGTTCTGTCACGATGCCTCGGGCCGTTGCCGGGGGCGCGCGGGAAATGGCTACGATCGTGGCCCTCGTCGTCATGGTGGGCACGTCGCCGTCGTGGCGCGCGGGGCTGTGTCCGCCGGTTCGGATGGTGTGAGCGGTGCAGGTGCTTCAGACGCAGTTGGAGATCCGGCCCGACCCCGCGGAGGTGGGGCGGGCCCGCAGATGGGCGTGCGCGCGCCTGGCCGGGTCGGCGCTGGCCGACGACGACGCGCTCGCCGAGACGCTCGCGCTGATCGTCTCCGAACTGGTCACCAACGCCGTCGTGCACACCGGCCGTCCGGCCGTCCTGAGCCTCTGTCTGCCCGGTGAGGCGGTCGGCGCGGCCACGGTGCGCCTGGAGGTCGCCGACGGCAGCGAGAGGGCTCCTGTGCCCCGCTGCGCGACCGACGACGCCACCGGCGGGCGCGGCCTCGCCCTCGTCGACGGGCTCGCCGACCGCTGGGGGTGGGCCGCCGAGGGGGCCGGCAAACGAATCTGGTGCGAACTCGACCGTCCCGCGCAGGCACAGGGGCACGTCGCGGCGGAGTGCGGGCGGGCGCTGGGGATCTTCGAGGGGCTGGCCTACGGCGCCGTGTGACCCGCGTGCGCGTACGTGTGCCCGATCCGCACGGCGAGGGCCGGGCGGTGCGCCCGGCCGTGCTTCCGTGCGCGCCCGGCGCGAAGCGAGCGTACAACCACAAAACCCTGAGAGGGTGTTGACGTGACGTGTCCGTTTGATCACGCTTGTGGTCAGCGATTCGCCGCGAGGGGACGGCGAGGGCTTCGGTGACGGAAGTCCTCGGCGAGTGTGGGTCGTTGATTCGGCGTCGGTTCCCTCTCGGGGCGAGGGGACGCAGGGCGGGCGCGCCGAGTCCGGACGGCGGTGCGCGGTGCCGTGCTCGGGGCGGGCGCGGCGTGCCGCCGTCCGGTGCGTACGGGAGAGCGCTCAGAGGACCGCGACGGGCGCCACGGGTGTGCCGGTCGCGCCGACGAACGGTTCCGGCATCGCCGACAGCAGGAACGCGTACCGCCCGGTTTCTCCACAGGCTGTGGACAACTCTTCCAGATTCCAGTTCTGCCCCTGGAGCATCCCCATCTCGACCAGGTCGAGCGCGTGCACCGGCAGCCACAGGTCCTCGATCTCCGGCGGGAAGATCTCGAAGGTCAGCGTGTCGTTCGCGACGGCGGCGACGTCCCGCGCGTGGAACCACTCCGGCGTCCGCACCGACAGCCCCGGCGACGGGTACGCGTACGCGTGCCGGTCCCCGCCGAGATACACCCGCACCTGCCCGGTCCGTACGAGGACGACGTCCCCCGCGCGCACGCGCACCTTGCCGAACTCCTCGGCCGCCGCCAGGTCCTGAGGCGTGACCGCGTGTCCGCCGTCCAGCTTCTCGACGCCCCGCGCGCGGGCGACGTCGAGCAGCACGCCCCGTGAGACGACGTGCCGCGCGGTGGCGATGCCGCTGAAGGCCGCGCCCGCGTGCGCGGTGATCGTGCCCGCCGGGCGCCCGTTGTAGATCCGCCCCGAGTGCGAGACGTGCGTCAGCGCGTCCCAGTGGGTGCCGGCCTGCAGTCCCATGGTCACCGCGTCGTCGCTGCACGCCACCGTGCCGGGGCCGAAGATCTCCTGGTTGATCTGCGTCATCGCGTGCAGCGGGTTGACGCGCCCGGGGATCGCCCCGGTCTGCACGCCGTCCTCCTTGAGGGGCAGCGCGAGCGGCACCCGGCGCCCGTCGCGCACCTCGGCGGCGGCCCGCCGTACGACGTCGCCGGTGATCAGGTTGAGCGTGCCGATCTCGTCGTCCGCGCCCCAACGCCCCCAGTTGTTCACGCGTTTGGCGATCTCGTGGAACTCCTCCGGCAGTGTCATCCGGTGCCTCCCGGGGCTTGTCCTCGGCGGTTGGCCGCGCCATAAAATCTAACGGTCCGTCAGAAACCGTGGAAGGGGCGGGTCGTGGGGAACTTCTTGGCCGACAAGGTCGTCGCCGTCACCGGCGCGGGACGGGGGATCGGACGGGCCGTCGCGCTGGCCGCCGCGCGCGAGGGCGCGCGGGTCGTCGTCAACGACTACGGCGTGGCTGTGGACGGCGCCTCACCCACGAGCGAGGTCGCCGAGGGCGTCGTCAAAGAGATCACCGCCGCCGGAGGGGAGGCCGTCGCCGTCGCCGACGACATCTCGACGATGGCCGGCGGGCAACGGGTCGTCGACGTCGCCGTGGAGACGTACGGGCGGCTCGACGGGATCGTCTGCGTCGCCGGGATCCTGCGCGAGCGCATGTTGTTCAACATGACCGAGGACGAGTGGGACCCGGTCGTCGCGACGCACCTCAAGGGCACGTTCACGGCGTTCAGGGCCGCCTCCGCCGTGATGCGCCGACAGGGCTCCGGGTCGCTCATCGGGTTCACCAGCGGCAACCACCAGGGCTCCGTCTCGCAGGCCAACTACAGCGCCGCGAAGGGCGGGATCATCTCGCTGGTGCGCAGCGCGGCCCTCGGGCTGCACAAGTACGGCGTGATCGCGAACGCCGTCGCGCCCGTCGCCCGGACCCGGATGTCGGCCGGGGTGCCGATGGAACTCGCGGAGATGGGCGAACCCGAGGACGTCGCCGCGATGGTGATTTTCCTTTTGTCCAACCGGGCGCGCGACCTGTGGATAACTGGACAGGTCTATACGGTCGCCGGTGCCAAGATTGCGGTGTGGGCGCAGCCGAAAGAAGTGCGGGCGGCGTTCTCGCAAGGCGGCTGGACACCGGAGCGGATCGCCGAGGTGCTGCCGGGGAGTGTCGGGACGGAACCGATGCCCCTGCTGGAGAAATTGGCGGAGATGAGGAAAGCGGCGGCGGAGGGAAACCGTCCCAACGCGTGAGGAGGGGATCGTGGATTTCGAATTCGGTGCCGACGACTTCCGTACCGAGGTGCGCGCCTGGCTCGTCGCGCACGTCCCGTCGGCCGTGGACCGGCGCTCCTGGGAGCGCACGCTCGGCGCCGCCGGGCGGATCGGGATCGGCTGGGGCGAGGGCGGGTACGGCAACCGGCCCGAGCCTCTGACGAGGCAGGTCGTGTGGGCCGAGGAGTACGCGCGCTCGGGCGCTCCCGCGCGCTCCGGGCACATCGGGGAGAACCTCCTCGCGCCCACGCTCCTCGCGCACGGAACTCCCGCGCAGAAAGCCAGATTCCTGCCCCCGATCGCGGCCGGCGAGGAATTGTGGTGCCAGGGCTACAGCGAACCCGGCGCGGGATCCGACCTCGCCGGAATCCGCACCCGCGCCGAATCCTGCGCGGGCGGATATCGCATCACCGGCCAGAAGATCTGGACCTCCCTCGCGCACGACGCCGACTGGTGTTTCGTCCTCGCCCGCAGCGACCCGGAATCCGCGCGCCATAAAGGGCTCACCTTTCTCCTGGTCCCCATGGACCAGCCGGGCCGGATCGACGTACGGCCCATTCGCCAGATGACCGGCACCAGCGAGTTCAACGAAGTGTTCTTCGACGGGGCGTTCGCCGCCGGGGAACACGTCGTCGGGGCCGCCGGCGACGGCTGGCGGGTCGCGATGAGCCTGCTCGGCTTCGAGCGGGGCGTCTCCACGCTCGCCCAGCAGATCGGGTTCGCCGAGGAGCTGGGGCGGGTCCTGGAGACGGCGGCGCGGACGGGGGCCGACGCCGATCCCGTCGTCCGCGAACGGCTGGTGCGCGCGTGGGCCGAGCTGCGGGTCATGCGGTGGAACGCGCTGCGGACGCTGGGCGGCGCGCAGGAGGCGGGCGCCACCAGCGTCGCCAAGCTGCTGTGGGGCGGCTGGCACCAGCGGCTCGGGGAGCTGGGGGTGCTGGTGCGGGGGGCCGGGGCCGCCGTCGGGCCCGGCGCGTGGGCGCCCGAGGCGCCGTACGAACTGGACGAAGGACAGCGGGAGTTCCTGTTCTCGCGGGCCGACACGATCTACGGCGGCTCCGACGAGGTGCAGCGCACGATCATCGCCGAGCGGGTGCTCGGTCTGCCGAAGAGGGGAGCGGTGCGATGAGGGGTGTCGTGTTCGACGGGAGCCGAGTCGAGGTCGTGCGGGACCTCGACGTACGGGAGCCGGGGCCGGGGGAGGTGCTGGTCGCGATCTCCGCCGCGGGACTGTGCCACAGCGACCTGTCCGTCGTCGACGGCACGATCCCCTTCCCCGTGCCGGTCGTCCTCGGGCACGAGGGCGCCGGGGTCGTCGAGGCCGTCGGCGCGGGGGTGACGCACGTGGCGCCCGGCGACCACGTCGCGCTGTCGACGCTGGCCAACTGCGGGGCGTGCGCGGAGTGCGACCGGGGCCGCCCGACGATGTGCCGGCACTCCATCGGCCGCCCGAAACGCCCCTTCACGCGCGCGGGCACGCCGGTCCACCAGTTCGCCGCGAACTCGGCCTTCGCCGAACGCACCGTCGTCAAGGCCGTCCAGGCGGTCCGCATCCCCAAGGACGTCCCCCTCACCTCGGCCGCCCTCATCGGCTGCGGCGTCCTGACCGGCGTAGGAGCTGTCCTCAACCGCGCCCGCGTAGACCGGGGCGACCGCGTCGTGGTCATCGGCACCGGCGGCATCGGCCTCAACGTCCTCCAGGGCGCCCGCATAGCCGGCGCCCTGCGGATCGTCGCGGTCGACACGAACCCGGCGAAGGAGGAGACGGCCCGTACCTTCGGCGCGACGGACTTCGTGACCTCGACGGAAGCGGTGCGGGACCTTCTCCCTGGCGGCGCCGACCACGTCTTCGAATGCGTGGGCCGCACCACCCTGGTCCGAGCCGCGATCGACCTCCTGGACCGCCACGGCCAGGCGATCCTCCTGGGCACTCCGCCCCCCACGGCCGAGGCGTCCTTCCCGGTCACCTCCCTCTTCCTGGACAAGTCCATCCTGGGCTGCCGCTACGGCTCCTCCCGCCCCCAGCGCGACATCCCCCTCTACACGGACCTGTACCGCTCCGGCCACCTCCTGCTGGACGAACTGGTCACCCGGACCTACCCGATCGAGGACTTCGAGAAGGCGCGGGTGGACGCGGAGGAGGGGAGGGTGGCTCGGGCGGTGCTGACGTTCTGAAGAAGGCTTGTACGGCCGTCGACACAGGCGTTGACATGCGCACACTCGGAGTTATCCACAGGCCGGGAAAAATTACGGAGCGTTGTCAGTCCCGGCACCTACCGTTGTCGCATGAGCTACCGAGACCTCGCCACCCGACCGGTCCTGACCTGGTCCGCCGTGTCCGTCGGCGCACGGATGCCGGTGGCCATGGCGCCGCTCGCGCTGGTGTTCCTGGCGCGCGAGCGGCCCGGGGGTTACACGCTGGGTGCGGTGCTCGCGGCGGCGTTCGTGCTCGGGGAGATCGTCGGGGCGCCGGTGCTGGGGATGCGGCTGCGGGCGGAGCGGGCGCGGGCCCAGCTGGCCGCGGGGCTCGCGGGCGGGGCCGTCGGCTTCGCGGGGCTCGGCGTCCTCCCGGGCGCGCACTCCGTCGTCCTCGCCGCGTTCGCGTTCCTGGCCGGGGGCGCGCCCGCCGCCTCCGCGGGCGGACTGCGGACGCTGCTGACCGAGCTGGTCCCCGAGCGGGCCGCCGCCCAGGCGCTGTCCGCCGAGTCGATGCTGCTGTCCGGCGTGTGGGCGCTCTCCCCGGCCGCCGTCGCCGGTCTCGCGCTCGGCGTCGCCCCGGAGGTCCCGCTGCTGCTCGGGGCCGCCCTGATGGCCGCCTCGGTCGCGGGCCTGTGGCTGCTGCCGGCCGCGTGGGGCGTCGGAGGGGCGGAGCGTACGGAGGGTTCCCGCGTGCGCGTGCTGGCCGGGGCCTGGCCGGTGTACGTCACGGGCGCGGCGAGCCTGACGATGCTGGGCCTCGCCGAACTCACCCTCCCCGCCCTGCTCGAACAGCGCGGCATCGGCGTCGGCTGGTCGGGTCCGCTGCTGGCGGCGATGGCGGTCGCCGCCGGGCTCGGCGCGTTCGTGTACGGGCTGCGGAACTGGCCGGGGCTGCTGCGGACCCGCGGACTGGTCCTGACGACGGCGATGGCGGCGTGCGTGACGCTGGTCGCCCTGGCCACGCACCCGGTGGCCGTCGGGGCGGCGCTCTGCGCGGGCGGCATGTTCCAGGCGGGCGCGACGGTCACCCGCAACCTGGCCCTGCGCGACGCCCTCCCGCCGGGCGCGCTGGCCGCCGGCTACTCGGTCATGTACGCGTCGGCGGGCGCGGGGTACGCGGCGACCGGCTCCCTCGCCGGGCTCCTGCTGAAGGTGATGGAACCGTCCTCGGCGGTGCTGGCCGGGGTGGTGCTGATCCTGCTGCTGAGCGTGGTCGGGTGGGCCGGGGAGGCGTACCGCGCGGGGCGGTCAGTGCGTGGCGGTGTCGTGGTCGCGGGGGCCGCCGGGGAGGCGGGGGCTGTCGGCGGCGTCCCGGTCCCCCCGGAACGTCCGGCGATAAGCCGACGGCGTGACGCCCAGGGCGGTCTGTAGATGCTGGCGCATCGACTGGGCCGTGCCGAAGCCCGCGTCGTGGGCGATGCGGTCGATGGAGAGGTCGGTGGATTCGAGGAGGTGACGGGCGTGTTCGATGCGTTGGGAAGTGAGCCACTGGCCGGGGCTGACACCGGACTCCTCGCGGAAGCGGCGGGTGAAGGTACGGACGGACATCGCCTCCTGAGCGGCCATGTCGCGCAGCTGGATCGGCTCGTGGAGGCGGGCCAGCGCCCACGCGCGGGCGGCGGTCGTGCTGGCCTGGCGGGCGTCGGGGACGGGGCGCTCGATGTACTGGGCCTGGCCGCCGTCGCGGTACGGGGGGACGACGGTGCGGCGGGCGACCTCGTTGGCGACGGCGGCGCCGTGGTCGCGGCGCACGATGTGCAGGCACAGGTCGATCCCGGCGGCGACACCGGCCGAGGTGAGGACGTCGCCGTCGTCGATGAACAGGACGTTCGGGTCGACGGCCACGCGCGGGAAGAGCCGCTGGAGGTGCTCGGCGTCGGACCAGTGGGTCGTCGCGGGGCGCCCGTCGAGACGGCCGGCGGCGGCGAGGACGTACACGCCCGTGCAGATCGACGCGAGGCGCGCGCCGGGGCGCATGCGCGCGAGGGCGGACTCCAGCTCCGGGGTGAGCACGCCCTCCTTGAAGACCGGGCCCAGCTGGTAGGAGGCGGGGACGATCACGGTGTCGGCCTCGGCCAGCGCCTCCGGGCCGTGCTCGACCATGATTGAGAAGTCGGCGTCCGTACGGACCGGGCCCGGCGGGCGGACCGAGCAGGTGATCACCTCGTACAGGTGCCGGCCCCGCGCGTCCCTGGGGCGGCCGAAGATCCGGTGGGGGATGCCGAGTTCGAAAGGGAGGATGCCGTCGAGGGCGAGGACGACCACGTGGTGCGGGCGGAAGGCCCGTGCGCTGCCGGGGCTCATGGCCCGATCCTAGCGAACCGTGTCCTTCGGGCCAGTCGATGCGGGGGAGCGGGGGGCCGATGCTGAGTGACGTGACTCAGACAACCGAGACTTCGGCGGACGGGCCGTACGCGGCGGGGCGCTCTGTGACGGGGGCGTCCGGGGCGGGGGCTTCTGCTGCGGGGGCGTCCGTGGTGGGGACTTCTGCTGCGGGGCCGTCCGTGGCGGGGGTGCCCGCAGCCAGGTCGTCCGCGACCGGATCCCTTGCGGCCGGGCCGTCAGAAGCCGGGCCCGCTGTCGCCGGGGTGTCCGCAGCCGAGCTGTCCACGACGGGCCCCTCCACGACGGGCCCCTCCACGACGGGCCCCTCCACGACGGGCCCCTCCACGACGGGCGGCCCCTCCACGGCAGGGCTGTCCGCAGGCAGGCTCGCTGCCGCAGGGCCGTCCGCCGCCTCGTCCGCAGCCGGGCCGTCCGGAGCAGCCTCGTCCGCTGCCGGGCCGTCCGCGACTGGCCCCTCCAGCCCCGAACTCCCCGCAGCCAAACACCCGCCCGCGCCCCGCGCCAAACGCCGTATCCACCGCGCCTGGTTCGTAGCCGCCGTCACCTTCGTCACGATCATCGGCGCGGCGGCCTTCCGTTCCCTGCCGGGCCTGCTGATCGACCCCCTGCACGACGAGTTCGGCTGGTCGCGCGGGACGATCGGCGCGGCCGTGTCCGTCAACCTCGCGCTGTACGGCCTGACCGCGCCGTTCGCGGCGGCGCTGATGGACCGCTTCGGCATCCGCCGGGTCGTAGCCGTCGCGCTGACGGTGATAGCGATCGGCTCCGGACTCACCGTATGGATGACGGCGGCCTGGCAACTGATGCTGTACTGGGGTCTGTTGGTCGGCCTCGGCTCCGGCTCGATGGCGCTGGCGTTCGCGGCGACCGTCACCGACCGGTGGTTCACCGAGCGCCGCGGCCTGGTCAGCGGCATCCTCACCGCCGCGTCCGCGTCGGGCCAGCTGATCTTCCTGCCGCTGCTGTCCTGGATGGTGACCCGCTACGACTGGCGCCCGGCCGCGGTGACCGTCGCGCTCGCCGCGCTGACCGTCGTCCCCTTCGTCTGGCTGCTGCTGCGCGACCACCCGGCGGACGTCGGCATCGAGCCGTACGGCGCGAAGGCGTACGTCGAGAAGCCGCCGCCCGTCACAGGCGCGGCGCGGCGCGCGCTGACCGTGCTGTCCAAGGCGGCGCGCACGGGCCCGTTCTGGCTGCTCGCGGGCACCTTCGCGATCTGCGGCGCGTCGACCAACGGCCTGATCCAGACCCACTTCGTGCCCGCCGCGCACGACCACGGCATGCCCGTGACGGCCGCCGCCTCGCTCCTCGCGGTGATCGGCGTCTTCGACGTCGCCGGCACGATCGCCTCCGGCTGGTTCACCGACCGCTTCGACGCGCGCCGCCTCCTCGCGGTCTACTACGCGCTGCGCGGCGTCTCGCTCCTCTTCCTGCCGATGCTGCTCGCGGCGACCGTCCACCCCCCGATGATCTTCTTCATCGTCTTCTACGGCCTCGACTGGGTCGCCACCGTCCCGCCCACCCTCGCCCTGTGCCGAGAGCACTACGGCGACGACTCGGCCATCGTCTTCGGCTGGGTCCTCGCGTCCCACCAGGTCGGCGCGGCCCTGGTCGCCTTCCTCGGCGGCGTCGCGCGGGACGTCTTCGGCTCGTACGACATGGTCTGGTACGCGTCGGGAGCGCTGTGCGCGGCGGCGGCGCTGATGGCGCTGGTGATACGGCGGCGGGGGGTGACGCTCGCGATGGCGTGATCCGGCGGGCGGGCGCATGAGGAGCGGCCAAGTCGCAGGAGGCGTACGGAAGTTGGAGCCCGCCGGGGTCCTAGACGAACCGCCCCCGATGGAACAGCAGCGGCCCCCGCTCCCCGCCCATCGTCCCCAGCGCGTCCACCCTGCCCACGACGATGAGGTGGTCGCCGCCCGTGTGGACCACCTGGATCGTGCAGTCCACCCACGCGAGCGCGCCGGCGAGGCGGGGGGACCCGCTGGCGGGGGCCGCGTCGTACGGCACCCCGGCGAACTTGTCCGTGCCGCTGCGGGCGAAGGCGCGGCACAGGTCGGACTGGTCGTCCGCGAGGACGTTGACGCAGAAGACGCCGGCGCGGGCGATGCGGGGCCAGGTCGTGGAGGTGCGGGCGACCATGAACACGACGAGGGGCGGGTCGAGGGAGAGGGAGGAGAAGGACTGGCAGGCGAACCCGGCGGGGGACGCTCCTTCCATTTCCGCGGGAGCCGGTGCCGTGACAACGGTCACCCCGCTCGCGAAGTTCCCGAGCACCTGCCGGAAGACCGTCTGGTCGACCGGCGCGCCCTCGCCGTCCCGTACGCACCGCAGCTCCGGTCGCGGTCTCGACGGCCCCTCGGCCGCCCCGCCGCCCGGCAGGGCCCTCAGATAGCGGACTGCGGCAGCCGCAGCGCCTGCGTGTCCCATCACCCTCCCATTGAAGCTGACGGAGCGTCAGGTCGGAAGGGGTGGTGAACCCTTCTTTGCGCGCCCCGCATACGCTCCCCCTCATGAGGTGGGGGACCTTGCGGGCGGCCCGGCTGAGCTGGACGCCTGTCGACACGCATGTGGCTGCGGCGACGGCAGCGGCACAGATACCGGCGGCCCTCGTCGTCTGGGTGGCCCTGTCCTCGGGCCAGGACGACTACGGCATCACCCCGCCCAGCCTCGGCTGGGCCTGCGTCCTCCTGTTCGCCCCGCTGTGGGTACCGGTCACCGGCATGCTTCAGACGGCCCTGCTCGCCCGCCCCGCCGGAACGCTCGCGGCTCTCAAGGGTGGGTGGTCGTACTACCTGGGAGCTACGGCGCTCGTGAGCGCGCTGTGGGCGACGATCGCGACCCTCACCCTCAGCGCTCCTTTGTTCCCGACCGCCGCTGCCCTGACTGCGCTCGGCATCCTCCCGATGCTCGCGGTCCTGGTACTACGCCGTAGGAGCCACCCGTGGTCCGCCGGAGGCGTGTGGTGGCGCTCGGTCCCCGCCTCGGTGGCCCTGTTCGGCGTAGTACTCACGGGGGTGTTCGCGGCTGATACGGCAGGTCTAATACCTGAGTACGACCCACCCCGGCTCTCCACCGACCGCCTCACCGGCGTCTGGCGCGGCGCGGACGGCGCGGAACTGGACCTGCGTCCAGGAGGCCGCGCCGAGGCGAACGCCCTGCCCGCTCAGCGGCCCGACGGGGACTGGTCCGCCGACAAGGTCTACGACGTCTGCGACGCGACCGGCACGTGGTTCCTCGACACCGAGGGCCGCTACGACGGGTACGACGGCGAGGGCCCCGAGGAACGAGACGGTGCGGTCGTACGCCTTGAGGGGTGCGGCGCGGACACGTACTGGGTCGTCGGCGGTACGGCGGACTCACCGGAGTTGTTCGTGCTGTTCGGCGATCCCGATGCGGGCGACCTGCGCATCCTCAGGCCCGCCCGACTCGGGGTCAACGTCCCCTGAATTCAGGGCTCCTGCGTTCCACGAACGCCCGCAGTCCTTCCCGGGCGTCCGCCGTTGTCATGTTGATCTCCTGCGCGGCGGCCTCGGCGGCGAACGCGGTGGCGCGGTCGGAGTCGAGGGAGGAGTTGACGAGTTGCTTGGTGAGGGCGAGGGAACGGGTGGGAGCGGTGGCCAGCCGGGCCGCCCACTCCTGCGCCGTCTTCACCAACTCCCCGTCCGGCACGACCCTGTTGACCAGACCGAGCCGCTCGGCCTCCGGCGCCGACAGCGAATCCCCGAAGAACATCAGCTCCTTGGCGCGATGCGGCCCGATCAGCCGGGGCAGAAGATAGGCGCCGCCCGCGTCGGGAACGAGCCCCCGGCGCACGAACACCTCGATGAAACGGGCCGATTCGGCGGCGAGCACGAGATCACAGGCGAAGGCGAGATGCGCCCCCAGCCCCGCCGCCGTCCCGTTCACCGCCGCGATCACGGGTTTCTCGCAGTCGAGTACGGCGGCGACGAGCCGCTGAGCCCCCAGCCGCAGGGTCCGCGACACGTCCCCGGGCAGCACCTCTTTCGCGGGGCCGCCCCGCAGATCGGCACCCGCGCAGAAGCCGCGACCGGTGCCGGTCAGGACGACGACCCGTACGGCGGGGTCGGCCGAGGCGTCCGCCAACCGGCCGATGATGGCGTCCCGTTGGGCTGGTGTCAGGGCGTTGAGGGCCTCGGGCCGGTTGAGGGTGAGGCGGGTGATGCCGTGGTCGTCGGTGGAGTGGAGGAGGGGGGTGTCGGGGTCGGCGTGGGCTTCGGGCGAGGCGTCGGCCTCAGGCGTGGCGTCGGCTTCGGAAGCGGCGTGGGTTCTGGACGCGGCGTCGGATCCGGGGTCCTCCGTCCGAGGCGTGCTCACCGGCACACCGCCAGCGCGTCCAACGCCACCGCCCCCTGCCCCCGAGGCAGCACGATCAGCGGGTTGATGTCCAACTCCGCGATGTCGTCGACGAGTTCGAGCGACATCCGCTGCACCCGCAGGATCACCTCGACCAGCGCGTCCAGATCCGCTGGCGGCCTCCCCCGTACCCCGTCCAGCAGCGCCCGCCCCCGCAGATCCGTCAGCATGTCCCGCGCCTGCGTCTCCCCGAAGGGCGGTACGCGTACGGCGGTGTCGTGCAGGACCTCGACCAGGACCCCGCCGAGCCCGACCGTCACCGTCGGCCCGAACAGCGCGTCATGACTGACGCCGACGACCATCTCCACGCCCTGCGCGACCATCTGGCAGACCAGGACGCCGTCCAGCGCGACATCCTCGTACCGGGCGATGTCCGTCAACTCACGGTAGGCGTCCCGGACTTGGCTGGCCGAGGTGAGGCCGATCTTCACCAGTCCGAGCTCCGTCTTGTGCGCGATGTCCGCGCCGGACGCCTTCATCACGACCGGGTAGCCGACGAGGCTCGCTGCCCGGACGGCCCCCGCCGCGCTGGTCACCAACTGCTCGCGCGGCACCCGGATCCCGTACGCGCGCAGCAGCTGCTTGGCCGCGTGCTCGCTCAACTGCTGTCCGGGGCGCATGAGTTCACGGGCCTTGCGGAAGGAGGGCGAGGGGGTGCGGGGAGCCTGGTCGAAGGGGGAGCGGTAGTCGCGGGTGAAGCGGTGGTGGTCGAGGTAAGCCCGCACCGCCTTCAGGCAGTTGGGGACCGTACGGAACGTCACGACCCTGCGCGACCCCAACAGCACGTCCCGGTACGCCTGTTCGGTGCCGACCGGCGAACCCCACACCACGCACACCAGCTTGTCCGTCTCCTCGGCCGCCGCCACCAGATCCTCGACCAGCCGGTCGCTGAGCGGCGGGAACGGGCCGGTGATCGGACAGATCAGCACCCCGACCGACGGGTCGGCGAGGATCGCGTCGATGATCTTCCGGCCCCGGTGGTCGCCGACCGGGTGTCCACCGTTGTCGATCGGGTTCGCGACGCTGAGGAACTCCGGTATCCACTGATGGAGTTCGGCCTGCTTGTTGGCGGAGAGGGACGGCAGGTCGAGGCCCGCCGTCGTCGCGAGGTCGGCGACATGGGCACCGGTGCCGCCCGAAATCGCGTACACGGCAACGCCGTTCGCCACCGGGGGCTTCGCGCGGGCCAACAGGGTTGCCGTGTCCTGGAGTTCGTCGAGCGCGTCGACGCGAATCACGCCGTACTGGCGCATCGCGGCGTCGACCACGTCGTCCGCACCGGTGAGTTTGCCGGTGTGGGAGGCCGCCGTGCGGGCGCCGGTCTCGGTGCGGCCGACCTTCACGGCGACCACGGGCACCCTGCGGCGGGCCGCGCGGTCGGCGGCGAGCAGGAACGCGCGGCCGTCCTTGAGGCCCTCGACGTAACACGCGATCGCGCCGGTCTCGGGCCGCTCGGCGAAGTACGAGATGAAGTCGGCCGTTTCGAGGTCCGCCTCGTTCCCGGTGGGCGCCCAGTGGGAGAGGCGCACGCCCAACTCCTGGAGCGAGAACACCGGTCGGCCCTGGTGACCGGACTGGGTGATGAGGGCGATCGCCGGTCCGTCGAGGTCGTCGCGGAACTCCTCGAAGGCGTTCAGGTTGGTGTTCGGGCCGAGGAGTCTGAGGCCCGCGCGCTCGACGGCCGCCGCCAGCCTCGCCTGCGCGGCGGCGCCCTCCTCGCCGGTCTCCGCGAAACCGGACGCGAAGGCGACCGCGAACTTCACCTTCGTCTCGGCGAGTTGCTCGATCACCGGCAGCGGGTCGGACACCAACAGCACGGCCAGATCGACCTGTTCGGGAAGTTCCGCGACCGACGCGACGCAGGGAATGCCGAACACCGCAGGACGGGTGGGGTGCACCGGGTGCAGCCGGGCCCCCACCCGCTTCGACCAGGCCAGCAACTGCCTGGTGATCCCGGTGTTCGGCCGGCCCTCGGCGTCGGAGGCGCCGACGACCGCCACCGACTCGGGCCGGAAGAACCTCTCCAGATCCGGCACGTCCGCGTACAGCGGGCGCCCGCTGACGTCCATGCCGTCCACATCGGCCGGCCTGCCGTGCACGGCCGGTCCGGGCTGCTCGCCGCAGGCGATGACCCGGGCCCGGCGGGAGTCGGTGGTGAGGGTGCCGTGGGTTGATCCAAGCATCGGTCCGCCCGCCTCCTTGACTTAACTGACGCACTGTCAGATTACAGAACTGATGGTGTGTCAGGAATGGGGGTGCGGTGAAAGGTTGGCGGGCGGCCGAATGGGGGCGGTGCGGGGAGGTCAGTCCTGGAAGCCGTACGCGGCGAAGTCCTCGACCGGCCGGTAACCGATCCGCTGGTACAGCGCGTTGCTCGTCGGGTTCGCCAAGTCCGTGAAGAGCAGCACCTCTTGGGCTCCGGCCTCGCGCGCTCGGCGGCTCGCCTCGGCGGTGGCCGCACCCGCGTACCCCTTGGCGCGGTGCTCGGACGGCGTGTAGACCGTGACGATCCGGATCTGGCCCGCGACCAGGCCGGTGGCGCTCGCCATCGAGACCGGGGTGCCGTCCGGGGTCTCCCAGAGGGTGAAGGAGCCGGCGGCGATGCGGGCGGTCAGCAGGGAGTCGGCCATGGTGTGGGGGTGGCCGATCTCCGTCGTGAACTCGTCGTTCCAGGCGCGGAGCAGGGCGTGGTCCGCCGGGGTCGCGATGCGGGCCCGGCCCGGCGGGATCGGCTGGGGTCGCGTCAACTCCTCCAGCCGGTAGAGGCGTTCACGTCGGAACACGGTCGCGGTGGCGTTCGTCCTGCGCCTCCACGCCGCCACGAACGCCTCCGCCGTCTTCTCGTCCGAATTGACGCCGGAGAGCGGGTGGTTGTGATGCAGGAGCGCTTCGGCCAGCGACTCGGCCTGCTGCGGGGCGAGTTGGGTGACGCTGAGCGGGAACGGCGGGGTGTGGAAGAAGGCCGCCGCCACCTCGCCGTCGGCGCCGGTCAGGAAGCCGAAGAGAGGGCGGTTGTCGCCGTAGACGGCTGTGCCCTGGGCGCGCAGGTTCTCGGTCACGGTGAGCGCGACCGTGTGGCGGACCGGCCTGGAGCGCAGGAACGGGCCTGCCGTGTCCAGGAATTCGGTCAGGTCGGTGGTCAACCGCCAGTGTTCGTCGGTCATTTGCTCTCCCCGTTCGGTTCCGGATCGGTGGACAGGCGGGCATGCAGATGCATGTCGCGGAAGGCGTCGTGGCGGCCTGCGGCGAACGTCGCGTCACGGAGGGTGCCCTCGTAGCGGAAACCGCAGCGCTCGGCGATGCGGCAGGAGACGTCGTGACCGTCCGCGTGGTCCAACTCCAGCCGGTGCAGGCCGAATTCGGTGAGCGACCAGTGGGCTACGACGGTCAGGGCGCGGGTCGCGACACCCCGGCCCCGCGCCTCGGGCAGCACCCAGTACCCGACCCGCGCGCTCCGGGTGACCCGGTTGACGAGGTTCAGCCCGATCTGCCCCAGCGTCTCGCCCGTCGCGGCGTCGACGACGCGGAACGGCATGCCGGTGCCCTCGGCGGCACCCTCCACCTTCGACCGCATGTGAGCGCGGGCCGAGTCGAGATCGGTGACCGGCATGAGGGGGGTGTTCCAACGCCGGAACTCGTCGTTCGCCTGGCCCCGCAGCCAGGCGTCCACGTCCGCGCCGGAGTCGGGGTCCCAGGAGTACAGGGCGAGGCCGTGGCCGTACAGGCGGAGTACGGTGGCCAGGGGTACGGGGTCGGTCGCTCGGGGCATGGGGTCATTGAAACCGGGTCCCTCTTGAAGGGCATCCCATTTGCTACGCCCTGGGAGCTACCTCGGCGGCCCGAACACCGGCACACCCTCCCGGAACCTCACCACCAGCTCCATCCCCGGGTGGAGTTCCGCAGCCGTGCACCCCACCACCTCCGTCATCATCCGGGGCCCCTCCTCCAGGTCGACGACCGCCGCGACGTACGGTGTGCGTTCGCGGAACGGCGGGAGGTCGTTCCGGTGGACGGCCGACCAGGTGTAGAGGCCGGCCCGTCCGCAGGCCTCCTCCCAGACGACGTCCTCGCTCCAGCAGTGGGGGCAGAACTCGCGAGGGTAGTGGTGGGGGCGGGAGCAGGCCGTGCAGCGCCGGATCAGCAGGCGGCCCCGGGCGGCGGCGTCCCAGTAGGGGAGGGTGAGGGCGTCGGCCTCAGGTATGCCGTACGCGGGTATGTCGTACTTCTGAGGGACCCCCGGGCGCTCGACCATGTCTCAGAACCACCCCAGCGCACTGTCCACGGACCAGCTCTGCCACGACATCCCGAACAGGCCCACCACCGACATCAGCCCCATCATCGAGTTCTGCCCCTGCTCCGCCCAGTCGTGGATCATGAGGACGAAGTAGAGCCCGTTCAGGAGGAGCCCGCCGACCAGGGCGACGGGGGTGAGGAACCCGAGGACGAGGCCGAGCCCGAGGGCGAGTTCGGCGTAGGCGACGACGTACGCCATCGCCTGAGGCCGAGGCGTGACGGTGACCGCGAACCCACTGCGCACGGCGGACCACCGGTGCTTGGCGGCAATATCCGCCGCCCACCTGATCCCCCCGCCCTGGAACCACGTCTTCTTGTCCTTGTGCCGCCAACTCTCCAGCCACCACAGCCCGAGCCCGATCCGCAACACCGCCAGCCACTGCGCACCGTCGAGCCAGATCGTGTCCATGGGACTCCCTGCTGGGTCGGGCGAACGGGGTCGCGAATCTGACGGTACGTCAGTTCTAGGAGGGGGGAAGGGGTTTGGCAAGGGGGGTGCCGCGAGCACGGACCCCGGCGACTTCGGCGCGCCGGTCACCACTCGCACCCGTCAACACACCCGCATCGATCACGACTTCGCACACCTCTTTACATCCGTGATCAATCCGCAACCAATTCCGGTCTTGACCGATACCCATCAACCCGCCGCGTGATTACGCTCGCGACTATGGCACAGCCCAGCGAATCCACAGCGCCGATACAGTCCCGGCACACCGCCCCCACCCCGGCCGACCGCCCGGTTTACATCATCGGAGGCGGCCCCGGCGGTCTCGCCGCGGCGTATGCGCTGAAGCAGAAGGGGATCCGCGCGGTCGTGCTGGAGAAGGCCGACCGGGTGGGCGATTCCTGGCGCCGCCATTACGACCGTCTGCATCTGCACACGACCCGGCGCCTCTCGGCCCTGCCGGGGCTGCCGATGCCGCGCAAGTTCGGCCGCTGGGTGGCCCGCGCGGACGTCGTCCGGTACCTGGAGAAGTACGTCGAGCACCACGAGCTGGACATCGTCACCGGCGTCGAGGTCTCCGACGTCGAGCGCGCCCCCGATGGCACCGGCTGGCTCCTGAGAGCTACGGGGGGACGCGAGCTGACCGGCTCGGCGGTGATCGTCGCGACCGGCTACAACCACACCCCGTACCTCCCGGGGTGGACAGGACGAGAGGCGTACACCGGCCCGCTGACGCACGCCGTCGAGTACCGCAACGGCGCCCGCTACAAGGGCAAGGACGTCCTCGTCGTCGGCATCGGCAACACGGGCGCCGAGATCGCCGTGGACCTGGTGGAGAACGGCGCGGCCCGGGTGCTGCTCGCGGTCCGGACGGTCCCGCACATCGTGCGCCGCTCGACGGCCGGCTGGGCGGCGCAGTACACCGGCATCCTCGTCCGCCGCCTGCCGGCCGCCGTGGTCGACCGACTCGCCCGCCCCATGGCCAAGTTGAGCATCCCCGACCTCTCGGAGCACGGCCTCCCCCGGCCCGACAGCGGCCTCTACAGCCGCGCCAAGGCGGGCGCGATCCCCGTCCAGGACGTCGGCCTGATCAGCGCGATCCGCAAGGGCAAGGTCGAAGTCGTGGGCGCCGTCGAGGGGTTCGAGGAGGGGGAGGTACTGCTGGCCGGAGGCCGGCGGGTGCAGGTCGACGCGGTCGTTGCCGCAACCGGTTACTCCCGTGAGCTGGAAGGACTCGTCGGCCACCTCGACGTCCTGGACGAGAGCGGGCGGCCGGTGGTGAACGGCGCGCGGTCGCCGAAGAACGCGGCCGGGCTGTACTTCACCGGGTTCGTCACGCCGATCAGCGGGACGTTCCGCGAGGTGGGGCTGGACGCGGAGCGCATCGCCAAGCGGATCGCCCGCGACCTGCGAGCGTAGAGAACCTCAACTCATCGCAGTAGTACGCCTGTTGTACAAGTGTCGGATGTGACGGGTGTGCGGGGTCGGAGAACTGTCGCACGGCGGCGCGAGTCGCCAGAATGCGCGCTGGAACGTGAACAATTCTCAGCTTTCCCGTTCCGGCAAGTTGCGCAGAGTTCTGCCGACCACCCCCCGGAGGCCGCACGTGGCAAGCGAAAGACCCTTCTCCCGCCGGAAGTTGATCGGAGGCGCGGGCGCCCTCACCCTCGCCGCGACGGCCACCGGTACGGCCTCCGCGCAGGCGGCGACCGCCACCCGTGACGTCGACGTCGCGATCGTCGGCGCCGGGCTCGCCGGACTGACGGCGGCCCGCGATCTCGTGGCGGCCGGAAAGACCGTCGTCGTGCTGGAGGCCCGCGACCGGGTGGGCGGCCGGGTACTGAACCTGAAGCTCGCGAACGGCGGAGTCACCGAAGGCGGCGGGGAGTTCATCGGCCCGACGCAGACCCGCATGAAGGCGCTCGCCGACTCCCTCGGCGTCGACACCTTCGCGACCTACAACACCGGCAACAACCTCCTCTACAAGGACGGCAAGAAGACCCCGTACGCCACCGACGGGGCCCTCGGCTCGGTCCCGCCCGTCGACCTCGCCGGACTCGCCAACGCGGCCATCGTGCAAGCCTCGTTGAACGACATGGCCAAGCAGGTCCCCGTCGACGCACCCTGGTCCGCGCCCAAGGCCGACGAATGGGACCGCCAGACCTTCGAGACCTGGCTGCGCGCCAACGCGGTCGTCCCGTCCGCCAAGTTCCTTCTGGACGTGGCCTGTACGTCGATCTTCTCGGCCGAACCCCGCGAACTCTCCCTGCTCTTCGTCCTCTACTACATCGCCGGCGCGGGCGACGCGAACAACCCCGGCACCTTGGAGCGCCTCACCGAAACCGCCAAAGGCGCCCAGGAGTTGAGGTTCGTCGGCGGCTCCCAGCAGGTCCCGGTCAAGCTGGCCGCGACCCTCGGCGACCGCGTCGTCCTGAACGCGCCGGTCCGCTCGATCGCCAAGTCCGGTTCCCGGTACGTCGTTTCGGCGGACGGCGCGACGGTCACCGCGTCCCGCGTCATCGTCGCCGTACCCCCGCCGCTCGCCGCGCGCATCACGTACGACCCCCTGATGCCCGCCGCCCGCGACCAGCTGACGCAGCGCCTGCCGATGGCCTCCGTCGCCAAGGCGATCGCGGTCTACGACACGCCCTTCTGGCGCGCCGACGGTCTCAACGGCCAAGTCGTCAGCGACAGCGGCGTGATCAGCTCCACGTTCGACAACTCCCCGCCGGACGCGTCCTTCGGGGCCCTCATGGGCTTCATCGAGGCTGACAAAGCACGGCAGTTGGACGCGGCGAGCGAGGCCGAGGTGCGGACGGCGGTCCTCAAGGACTTCACCACCTACTTCGGCGCCAAGGCCGCCACCCCGACCTCCTTCGCCCTGCACCGCTGGAACAACGAGCAGTACACGCGCGGCGGCCCCGTCTCCATCGCCGCGCCCGGCGTACTCACCCAGTACGGACGGTCGTTGAGAGTGCCGGTCGGCGGCATCCACTGGGCCGGGACGGAGACGTCCGTCTACTGGATGGGGTTCATGGACGGGGCCGTGCGGTCGGGGGAGCGGGTCGCGCGGGAGGTCCTGGCGGCGCTCTGAATCAGGGCCAGAGCAGCACCTTCTCCCAACTCCCCTCGCTGCGGCGGTACTCCAGCCGTACATGCCTGCGCCGCTCGTCGCCCTGGAAGAACTCCACGGCGTCCGGCGCGAGTTGGTACAGCGTCCAGGTCGGGGACGGGGCCTCGGGATCGCGTACCGCCCGCTCCCACGCCTCCTCGGAGGCGGTCGCCAACTCGCCCAGCGACGGCAGGACTTGGCTCTGCCGTCCGGTGAGTGCGGCGGCCAGCGCCCCTGTCGAGCGGGCGTGCAGATCCGCCTGGGACTCCGTGTCCGGGGCCGCCGTCACCCGGCCCCGGACACGGACCTGGCGGCCCAGCGACGGCCAGTAGAAGGCGAGGGCCGCGTACGGCCGTTCGGCGAGCTGACGGCCCTTTCTGCTGGTCGAGTGGGTGGCGAACGACCAGCCGTGCCGCTCGTCGGCGCCGTGCAGCATGACGATCCGCACGTCCGGCGCGCCGCCCGCGTCCGCCGTCGCCAGCGACATGGTGTGCGGCTCGCGCTCACCCGCCGCCACGGCCTCGGCGAACCAGTCGGCGAACAGCGGCAGCGGCGTGCCGGGCGCGGCGGCCGGGTCGAACGCCGGGAGGCTGGTGGCCTCGGGCGCCCAGACCCGGAGGGTGCGCAGGAGTTGGGGAAGATCGCTGGTCATGGACCGATTATGGAACGCGGCCCTCAGCGCCGGCGGAACTGCACGCCGGTCGGCTGTATGACGTTCGCCTTCACGGGGAGGCCGTCCACGACGAGCTGCTCGCCGTAGATGTCGGTGATCCGGATCGACCCCCCGCAGCCGCTGCCCTGCTCGGACAGGAAATAGTTGTACCCGGTCCGCTCCAGCCGCAGCCACGACCCGCCGCTGCGAACTTCCAGGCGGGCGACGGGATTTCGGTGACCCAGCGCCTGGATCCCGCACCAGTACTGCGAGGACCCGGTCTTGTACCGCACGGACACGTTCCCGTCGACACTCGGGCTGAGCAGGCTCCACGAGATCGGGATCCGCCCGGTGACCAGCGGCGCCAGCTTCGCGAACGCCTGCTGGCTCAGGTCGAGTTGACCCGGCTGGCAGGGCGCCGGGCACTCGTTGGTGATGCGTACGGTGATGGCGGCGCCACCGGCGCTGACCCGTACGTACGCCCCGCACGCCTTGGACGTCTCGTAGTCGGCGGTGTTCATCGCGGCCGTCATCGTGTCACCGGTCGGCCCGAAGGAGCAGGCGCCGTTGCCGTCGCCGATGTCGTACGCCGTGGCGACGCCCTGGTACGTCCGGCCGGGCTCGATACGGCCGGCGAGCTGGGCGTCGCCGCTGCCCGCGTTCGCGACGCTGCCGCTGCCCGAGCCGCTTCGGGCCTGGGAGCGGGCGGACGGCGCGGAGGCGGTCCCGGGAGAGGGCTTGGCGGAGGGGGTGGTCTTGGACGGTGACGGTGAAGGCGAGGGGGAACCCGAAGTACTGGGGGTAGGGGATACCGGAGTACTGGGGGAGGGCGTAGTACCTGAGGGGGACACCCCGCCGGACTGCTCCTCGACGACGCTCCCGGCCCCTGCCTTCGCGTCCGCCCCGGAGCCTCCGCCGCCGGGGCGGAAGGCGACGACGAGCGATACGACCAGGGCGATACCCGCCACGGCGATGACGGATATGAGGATGCCGGGCCGGCGCCGGGGCTGCCTGCGCCGGTGGGATGAGGTTGCCACGCGTAGTCCTTAGGTCGGGTGGGGCTGCTCATCAGTTGCCACAGACCCCGGAAAGGTTGCCGCGCTGTTCGTGCTCCTTATACGTCCGCTTGCCGGGGACCGTTCGAGGGATTCCATAAAGACACATATTTATGCCTTTCTGGTTAATTAAATACTGATGGTAAGAGATAGCGATCGTGACGGGAGTTTTCGCTGGTCGGGCAAGAGGCGGGAGTAGTTGATGAAGCGTCAGAGCGGAACGGCGCGCTGGAGAGGTGGCGGACTGGCCGCGCTCCTGGCCGTGCTCGCGTTGCTCCTGTCCTGGTTGCCCCCGGTGTGGGTGGCGACGGCGGCGGCTGTCCCGGCGGGGTCGGAGTATCCGGCGAGCTGGTCGGTCAGCGGTAACACCGCGACCGGCACCACGCCGAGCGGGGTCGTGGTCACCGCGACCGTCTCCGGGCCGGTGAACGCGCCGACGCAGGGCGACATCATCTTCACCGGTACCCGTCCGGCGTACCTCCCGAGCGGTACGTCGGCGTTGAGTCTCGCTATCCAGAACTGCACCAACACCGCGACGAACGGCTGCGGTTCGATCACCTACACGTTCTCCCAGCCCGTGAAGACACCGGTCTTCTATGTGGGTGCGGTGGGCGCGTACACCAGCTCGACCTCCGTGGTCACCTACCACGATCACCCGGTCACGCTCGCGTCCGGCACCTTCAGCCTGGACTCGGCCGGTTCGCAGAGCTCCCGCATGGGGATCTCGAACAGCTCCAGGACGGTGGGGATCGTCAACCCGCAGCAGTACGTGGGCGGCCCCCTCGGGGACGGGGGGAGCTGCTCCACCTTCGGCTGCGGCGCCTACGACGTCGCGACGACGACACCGACGATCACCAGTCTGACCCTGTACTACGGGTACGAGGGCAGCGGCAACAACATCGACGGGTTCAACCAGATCCTCGGTATCACCCCCGCCAAGACCTCCCTCTCCCTCACCAAGTCCGCCTCCCCGAGCCAGATCTCCAAGGCCGGGGACACGGTCACGTACTCGTACCAGGTGACTAATACCGGAGAGGTAGACGTCTCCAACCCGAGGATCAACGAGTCCTCGTTCTCAGGTACGGGTACCAAGCCGTCGGTCTCCTGTCCCACCGGGAGCCTCGGCGTCGGCGCCTCGGTGACCTGCACCGTCACCTATACGGCGACCCAGGCGGACGTCGACGCGGGCAGGGTCACCAACACCGCGACGGCGACGGCGACACCGCCGAGCGGCATGACCGCGCCGACGTCGAACTCCTCGACGGCGACGGTGAACGTCTCGCAGAATCCGGCGTTGTCCGTGCAGAAGACGGTTGCCGAGACGGGCGACCTGAACGCCGGGCAGACGCTGCACTACTCGTTCAAGGTCACCAACACCGGTAACGTCACGCTGAGTCCGACGCGGATCAACGAGACCGCGTTCACCGGCAGCGGTGGCACTCCCACGGTCACCTGCCCCAACGTGCAGCTGGCGCCCGGCACTTCGCTGACCTGTACGGCGTCCTACACGGTGACGCAGGCGGACGTCGACGCGGGGACGATCTCCAACACCGCGACCGCGACCGGCACTCCGCCGAACAACGGCACGCCCGTCACCTCCACCCCGTCGACCGTGGTCGTGCCGTTCACGGCCAAGCCGGCGCTGACGGTGGCGAAGTCGGCGGACAAGCAGAACGTCGTCGTCGGTGACGTGATCACGTACTCGTACAAGGTCACCAACACCGGCAACGTGACGATGCGGAACGTCTCCGTCGCGGAGGGCACCTTCTCCGGCAGCGGCACCAGGCCGACGCCCTCGTGCCCGGCCGCCGCGGGCTCCATGGCGCCCGGCGCCTCGGTGACGTGCACGGCGACGTACACCGTCACGCAGGCGGATGTGGACGCCGGGAAGATCGACAACGCGGCGACGGCCACAGGTACACCCCCGACCGGAGGTACCCCGGTCTCCTCACCCCCGGGTACTACGACGGTGACGACGTCCCAGAAACCCGCGCTGACGGTGGTCAAGTCGTCCGACCGTACGGACCTGGTGGCCGGTCAGACGGTGACGTACTCCTTCAGAGCTACGAACACCGGGAACGTCACCCTCAAGAACGTCACCGTCAAGGAGGGGGCCTCCAGCGGTACGGGGACCATGTCGGCGGTCTCCTGCCCGGCCGCCGCGAGTTCGCTGGCGCCGGGGGCGTCGGTGACGTGTACGGCGACCTACACGGTCACGCAGGCGGACGTGGACGCCGGGAAGCTCACCAACGCCGCGACCGCGACGGGCGTTCCGCCGGGGACGACCACGCCGGTGGAGTCGCCGAGTTCGCCGAACACGATCACCGGGACGCAGAAGCCCGCGCTGACCGTCGTGAAGTCGGCGGACCGTACGGACCTGGTCGTCGGCCAGACGGTGACGTACTCCTACAGAGCTACGAACACCGGCAACGTCACCATCACGAATCTCGCCGTCCAGGAGAGCGGGTTCTCCGGCTCCGGGACGCTGTCGGCGATCACGTGCCCGAGCAACTGGCTCGCGCCGGGCGCGTCGACGACGTGTACGGCGACCTACACGGTGACCCAGGCCGACGTGGACGCCGGGAAGCTCACCAACTCGGCGACGGTGTCGGGGACGCCGCCCAATACCTCCACGCCGATCACCTCACCCCCTGGTACTACGACGGTGACGGGTACGCAGAAGCCCGCGCTGACCGTCGTGAAGTCCGCGGACCGGACGAACCTGGTCCTCGGGCAGACGGTCACCTACTCGTTCAAGGTGACCAACACCGGCAACGTCACCATGAAGAACATCGAGGTGAAGGACAGCGACTTCACCGGCAGCGGGACGCTCTCCGCGATCTCCTGCCCGGCCACGACGCTGGCGCCGGACGCCTCGACGACGTGTACGGCGACGTACACCGTCACGCAGGCCGATGTGGACGCGGGGACGATCTCCAACTCCGCGACGGTGAACGGCACTCCGCCGAACAGCACCACCCCGGTCGACTCGCCGCCGTCCACGACGACGGTGCCCGGGACGCGGACGCCGTCGCTGACGGTGGAGAAGTCGGCGGACCGTACGGACCTGGTCGTCGGGCAGACGGTGACGTACTCGTTCAAGGTGACGAACATCGGGAACGTGACGCTCAAGAACGTTGCGGTGCAGGAGGGTTCGTTCTCGGGTACGGGCGCGATGTCGGCCATCTCCTGCCCTGCCGGGGCGAGTTCGCTGGCGCCGGGTGCGGCGGTGACGTGTACGGCGACGTACGTCGTCACCCAAGCGGACGTGGATTCCGGCAAGTTGACCAACACGGCGACCGCGAACGGCGTACCGCCGGGGACGACCACGCCGATCACCTCGCCTCCCAGCCCGCCCAACACGATCACCGGCACGCAGAAACCGGGGATGACGACGACGAAGGCCGCCGACAAGACCTCGGTGGTCCTCGGGGACGTCATCACGTACACCTTCACGGTGACGAACACCGGCAACGTCACGCTGTCCAACGTCGGTGTGGACGAAGGGGAGTTCAGCGGTACGGGGACGATGTCGAGCCCGGTCTGTTCGGCCGGAGCGAAGTCGCTGGCGCCGGGCGCGTCGGTGACATGTACGGCGACGTACACGGTCACCCAGGCCGACGTGGACGCCGGGAAGATCACCAACTCCGCGACCAGCAAGGGCGTTCCGCCGGGGTCGACCACGCCGGTCACCTCGCCGCCGGGGACGACCACGGTGAACGTGGACCAGAAGCCGTCGCTCAAGCTGGAGAAGTCGGCCGACCGGACGGACCTGGTCGCCGGGCAGACGGTGACGTACTCGTTCAAGGTCACCAACACCGGGAACGTCACGATGAAGGACGTCTCGGTGAAGGAGGGCACCTTCAGCGGTACGGGGACGATGTCCGCGATCACGTGCCCGGGTGGCTCGCTGGCGCCGGGCGCCTCGGTGACCTGCACCGCCACCTACGTCGTCACCCAGGCGGACGTGGACGCGGGCAAGGTCACCAACTCGGCGACCCCCACGGGTACACCCCCTGGTAGTACGACACCTCAGGACTACCCCCCAGGTACTACGACCCTGACCGGTACCCAGACGCCGGCCCTCACGGTGGTCAAGACCGCCGACCGTACGGACCTGGTGCTGGGGCAGACGGTGACGTACTCCTTCAAGGCGACCAACACGGGCAACGTGACGATCAAGGACGTCACGATCAAGGAGGGGGACTTCAGCGGTACGGGTACCCTCTCCGCGCCCGTCTGCCCCGACGCGGCGAAGTCGCTCGCGCCCGGTGCCTCGGTGACCTGTACGGCGACGTACACCGTCACGCAGGCCGATGTGGACGCGGGGACGATCTCCAACACCGCGACGGGGAGCGGGACTCCGCCGAACACCACGACGCCGGTCACCTCGACGCCGTCCACGGCGAAGGTGCCGGGGACGCCGACGCCGTCGCTGACGGTCGCCAAGTCGGCGGACCGTACGGACCTGGTCGCCGGGCAGACCGTCACCTACTCCTTCAAGGTGACCAACACCGGGAACGTCACGCTGAAGAGCATCGCCGTCAAGGAGGGCGACTTCAGCGGTACGGGGACGATGTCGGCGGTGACCTGCCCGGGCGGGTCGCTGGCGCCGGGTGCGGCGGTGACGTGTACGGCTACCTATGTCGTCACCCAAGCCGACGTGGACGCGGGCAAGTCGACCAACACCGCGACCGCGACCGGCGTACCGCCGAACACGACCACGCCCGTCGAGTCGCCGCCCAGCCCGCCCAGCACGATCACCGGGTCGCAGAAACCCGGGCTGAAGGTGGAGAAGACGGCCGACAAGACGCTGGTGGTCCTCGGGGACGAGGTCACCTACACCTTCACGGTGACCAACACCGGGAACGTGACGGTCAAGGACGTCTCGGTGAAGGAGGGGGACTTCAGCGGTACGGGTACCCCCTCGGCGATCGTGTGCGCGGACGGTGCGAAGTCGTTGGCGCCGGGGGCTTCGGTGACGTGTACGGCGACGTACACGGTGACCCAGGCCGACGTGGACTCGGGGAAGATCACCAACTCGGCTACCACTACTGGCGTACCTCCGCAGGGGGATACGCCGGTCACCTCGCCGCCGGGGACGACCACGGTGAACGTGGACCAGAAGCCGGGCCTCAAGGTGGAGAAGTCGGCCGATCGTACGGACCTGGTGGTCGGGCAGACGGTGACGTACTCGTTCAAGGTGACGAACACGGGCAACGTCACGCTCAAGAGCGTTGCCGTGCAGGAGGGTTCGTTCTCCGGTTCAGGGACGATGTCGGCTATCTCCTGTCCTGCCGGGGCGAGTTCGCTGGCGCCGGGGGCCGTGGTGACGTGTACGGCGACGTACGTCGTCACGCAGGCCGATGTGGATGCGGGGGAGGTCACCAACTCGGCTACCACTACCGGCGTACCTCCGCAGGGGGACACTCCGGTCACCTCGCCGCCGAGCACTCCCAGCACGATCACCGGGACGCAGACGCCGGGGCTGAAGGTCGACAAGGTCGCCGACCGGACGGATCTGGTGGCGGGTGAGACCGTCACGTACTCGTTCAAGGTGACCAACACCGGGAACGTCACGATGACGAACGTCGGTGTGAAGGAAGGGGAGTTCAGCGGTACGGGGGAGCTGTCCGGGATCACGTGTCCGGACGCGGCGAAGTCGGTGGCGCCGGGTGGCTCGGTGACCTGCACTGCTACCTACGTAGTCACGCAGGACGACGTGGACGCGGGGAAGATCACCAACTCCGCTACTCCTACGGGTACGCCGCCTAATACCACCACTCCGCAGGACTACCCCCCAGGTACGTCAACCCTGACGGGTACGCCCAAGCCGGGGCTGAAGGTGGAGAAGACCGCCGACAGGACCGGGCTGGTCGCGGGGGAGACGGTGACGTACTCCTTCAAGGCGACGAACACGGGCAACGTCACGCTGAAGAACGTCTCCGTCAAGGAGGGCACGTTCAGCGGTACGGGGACCATGTCGGCGATCACCTGTCCTGCTGGGGCGAAGTCGCTGGTGCCGGGTGCCTCGGTGACCTGCACGGCCACGTACGTCGTGACCCAAGGCGACGTGGACGCTGGCAAGTTGAGCAACACGGCGACCGGGACCGGCGTACCGCCGAACACCACCACGCCGATCACCTCTCCGCCGAGCGACCCCAGCACGATCACCGGTACGCAGACGCCGGGGCTCAAGGTCGAGAAGTCGGCCGACAAGTCGGATCTCGTCGTGGGGGAGACGGTGACGTACTCGTTCAAGGCGACCAACACCGGGAACGTCACGCTGAAGAACGTCGCCATCCAGGAGGGGGACTTCAGCGGTACGGGGAAGGTGTCGGCGATCGACTGTCCGGATGCGGCGAAGTCGCTGGCGCCCGGGGCTTCGGTGACCTGCACGGCTACGTACGTCGTCACTCAAGCCGACGTCGACGCGGGCAAGGTGACCAACACCGCGACGGGTACCGGGGTTCCGCCGAACACGACGACCCCGATCACCTCTCCGCCGACCTCGCCGAACACGATCACCGGTACGCAGACGCCGGGGCTGAAGGTCGAGAAGTCGGCCGACAAGGCGGAGTTGGTGGCCGGCGAGACCATCACGTTCTCGTTCAAGGCGACGAACACCGGGAATGTGACGCTGGCCGATATCGCCGTCGTCGAAGGGGAGTTCAACGGCACGGGTACCTTGTCCGAGCCCTCTTGCCCCGACGGTGCGAAGTTGTTGGCGCCGGGGGTCTCCGTGATCTGCACGGCCACGTACGTCGTTACCCAAGGCGACGTCGACGCCGGGCAGTTGGCGAACTCCGCGACCGTTACGGGCGAGCCGCCGCTCGGTGGTGACCCGGTGACCTCGCCGCCGGGGACGACCAAGGTGCCGGCCGATGTGAAGCCGGGGCTGAAGGTCGTGAAGTCGGCGGACAAGGTGAAGCTGGTGCTGGGCGAGACGATCACGTACTCGTTCGTCGTCACGAACACCGGGAACGTCACGATGAAGGAAGTCGCCGTCCAGGAAGGGGAGTTCACCGGGTCCGGCATGCTGTCCGAGGTGTCCTGCCCGGACGGGGTGAAGTCGCTCGCGCCGGGTGTCTCGGTGACCTGCACGGCGACCTACGTCGTCACCCAGGACGATGTGGACGCCGGGAAGATCTCCAACTCCGCGACTGTGACCGGGGTTCCGCCGACCGGGCCGAACACGCCGGTCACCTCGCCGCCGGGTACGACCACGGTTCCGACGGATCTCAAGCCGGGGCTGTCCGTGGAGAAGTCGGCGTCGCCGGACCGTTCTGTGAAGGCCGGTGAGACGATCACGTACTCGTTCCTGCTGGCCAACACGGGGAACGTGACGTTGCTCGATGTTCGGCCGGTGGAGGGCGAGTTCACCGGGACCGGCAAGGTGTCGCCGATCAACTGCCCTGACGGGGCTGCGAAGTTGATTCCTGGGCAGCGGGTTACGTGTACGGCGACGTACGAAGTGACCGAGGCCGACGCGAAGTCCGGCAAGCTCAGCAATGCGGCGACCGGTACGGCGCGGGTCCCTGGTGGCGGTACGCCACCGGTGCCGCCGACCTCGACGGTCACGGTGACGACTGTGCCGCCTGCGACGCCGGAACTCCCGGAAACGGGCGATGAGTTCGACCCGTTGCTGATCGGGTTGGCGGTGTCGCTGGCTGCGGCGGGTGGGGGGCTGTTGTTGGCGGTGCGCCGCCGACGCGGCGAGTAGTAACCGCTTGAGAAACGGGGCGTCTGCCGGGTGGCGGGCGCCCCGTTCGGCGTTGGGGGGCAGGGTCAGAGGAGGTGGTCGGCTTTGCCGGCTTTGATTTCGAGGATGAGAGCGCGGAGGGCTTCGCGGGTGTCGGTGAGGGGGGTGTCCTCTTGTCCGGCGACGGCGATGTAGGCGTTGCCTGAGGCGTCGGTGCCGAGCCGGAAGCAGTTGTTGCCCTCACCGCAGAAGGGGGCTTCCCAGGTGATGTCGGTGTGCGTGAAGGGCCTCATATACGCACGGTACTCGTGGAGTTGGTGGCTCGCAGGAGTGCAGGACGGCATACCCGGCGCTGGGGCGGGGTGTCTGCCGGGTGGCGGGCTCCCCGCCCGGTGCTGGGGGTTAGAGGAGGTGGTCGGCTTTGCCGGCTTTGATTTCGAGGATGAGGGAGCGGAGGGCTTCGCGGGAGTCGGTGAGGGGGGTGGCTTCCTGACCGGCGACGGCGATGTAGGCGTTTCCTGAAGCGTCGGTGCCGAGGCGGAAGCAGTTGCTGCCTTCCTGGCAGAAGGGGTCTTCCCAGGTGATGTTGTCAGGCATGGTTCCTCAGAGTTCGCGGGCGACGGTGCGGATGAGGTCGCGTGAGGCTGCTGGTGGCAGCGCGGCGGCGTCCATCCAGTCCAGATGCGCACGATACTTCGTGAGTTGAGCCTCGGCGTCCGCAAATACCGGACCTTGTAGGGAGTCCAGTTGAACGGTGTCGAGTTGAGGGACGGGGCCGTGGGCGTATCCGATGGCGTGCCCGGCGCCGGGGAAGTCACCGACGGACATGGGGATGATCCGTACGTCGATCTCGTCCCGCTCGGATAGTTCAGCGAGGTGCGTCAGCTGCTCCCGCGTGGCCTTGGTGCCGCCGAACTGCATGCGCAGGGCTGCCTCGTGTGTGTAGGCAAGGTAGGGGAGTGGGTCAGGGCGCTCGAACACCTGCTGGCGCGCCATCCGGTGGGCGACCCGCAGCTCCACTTCCAGCCTGCTGATCGACGGCAGTCCGGCGCCGAAGATGCCGCGTGCGTACTCCTCGGTCTGCAACAGGCCGGGAACATGCATGAATTGGACCGTCTGCAACCGCGTCGCGTGCCACTCCAACTCGGCGATGTCCAACAGGCCTGCGGGCAGGGTGCCTCGGTACTCCTCCCACCAACCGCGTTCCTTGTACTCGGCCATGGCGACCAGTGCGTTGACGTAACTCTCGTCCGTGCACTCGTAGTTGCAGGCCAGCGTGCGGACCCGGTCCGCCGAGAACGTGCGGATGCCCGACTCCATGTTGGACAGCCGGGTCCGGTCGATGCCGAGGAGTCCGGCGGCGTACTCCGTGGTCTGCCCGGCCGCCGTCCGCATCTTCCGCAGCTCCATACCCAGACGCTTCTGCCGCTGAGTCGGCGTGTTCCTCGTGGCCATGCTGCCCCTAACGCACGTGTGGTCGCCTCAAGTCTGCCGTGGGCAAGGTAACCGAGTCCAACACGGGTGGGGTAATTATTCGAGAATCGATGGACAGTTAACGGAACAACTCCCTACAGTCGGTCATGGCTCAGTTACTGAGCCCCTCAATCCCCACGCACCACAAGGGAGTTGCCGTGACCATCGACATGCCCGGAGACGGAATCTGTCGGTCCCCCCGCCTCAACCCCACCCACCTCGCCTTCAGCCCCTGCCTCCCCACCGGCCTCCGCTACAGCTTCACCCTCCCCGCCGACCTCCAGACCCCCGCCGTCGCCCGCAACATCACCCGCGCGGTCCTCGACATCCACTCCCTCCCCCTGATGACCGACGCCGCCGTCCAGACCGTCAGCGAACTCACCACCTGCGCCTGCCGGTTCACCCCCGGCAAGGACATCTACCTCTCCCTCCGCTTCCGCCAGGACGCCCTGTACATCACCCTCTTCGACGACCACCCCCAGCACACCAACACCCACCTCAAGTCCGCCTGCGAAACCCACCGCTGCACCGCCCTCGACCTCCTCGACCGCGTCATCGGCGCCTGCACCGGCGACTGGGGCATCGGCGCGAGCAGCGCCTTCACCGGCGGCACGAAGATGTGGGCGGTGCTGCCGAAGGAGGGTGCGGAGAGGTACGCGGCCTGACGCCTCACCTCCCCAGCACCACCGTCCCCGACGAGCAGAACCACCCGCCCGTTCCCGACGCCACCCCCAGTCGAGGCAAGTCCCCGTCCCGGGTGCGGACTTGCCTCGTTCCTGCCTCGCCTCGGAGTTGGCGGACCGCCTCGACCAAAAGGAACAGCCCCCGCATCCCGGGGTGTTGGGCCGACAGCCCACCCCCGTCCGTGTTGACCGGCAACTCCCCGCCCTCGACGAGGAGTCGGCCCTTCTCCACGAACGCCCCGCCCTCGCCCTTCGCGCAGAAGCCGAGGTCTTCGAGGGTCACCAGCGTCATGTAGGTGAACGCGTCGTAGATCTCGGCGAAGTCCATCTCACCAGGGCCGACTCCGGCCCGCTCGAAGGCCGTTCGGCCGCTCACCGCAGCCGGTGACACCGTGAAGTCCGTCCACTCCGACATGCTCGCGTGCGAGACGTACTCCCCACTCCCCAGCACCCACACCGGCGCCGAACGGCAGTCCTGGACGTACTCCTCAGCCGCCAGCAATATCGCCGCGCCGCCGTCCGAACGGATGCAGCAGTGCAGCTTCGTGAACGGGTCCGCGATCAACTCCCCGTCCAGCACCTCCGCTTCGGTGATCGGCGTGCGGAACATCGCCTCGGGATTCAGCGCCGCGTTCGCCCGCGCCTGCACCGCCACCGACGCCAACTGCTCGATGGTCGTGCCGAATTCGATCATGTGGCGGCGTGCGGCCATCGCGTACTTCGCGATCAGCGTGTGTCCGTACGGGGCTTCGAACTGGGTTGGGCCCCGGCTGCCGAAGGACAGCGTGCCGGTGCGGCGGCCCGCCCGGATGTCCGCCCGCGCCGTCGAACCGTACGCCAGGAGTACGACGTTGGCGTGACCGGCGGCGATCGCGTCGGCGGCGTGGGACGCCATGACCTCCCACGTCGAGCCGCCCACGGACGTCGAGTCGACCCAAGTCGGGTGCAGGCCCAAGTAGTCGGCGACCTCGACCGGGGCCAGCGTGCCGAGGCCCGCCGAGGCGAAGCCGTCGATCACGCTCCGGTCCAGGCCGGAGTCCGCCAGGGCGCGGCGGGCCGCCTGGGCGTGGAGGGCGTACGGGGTCGTGTCGTCGAGGCGACCGCAGTCGGAGAGGGCTGCGCCCACCACAGCTACCTTGCGCGTCATGAGATCTGACGGTACATCAGATCGGTTCTCTTCTATATGTGTCGGCGCTTTGATATGACGGGTCGTCAATTGTTGAGCTCTGGGGGACTTGATGGACGCCAGCCTCACCGCCGAACAGCACGAGATCCGGCGCACCCTGCGCGAACTCCTCGGAAAGCGTTGCGGATCCGCCGAGTTGAGAGCGGCGGTCGAGACCCCCGATGGGTACGACCCCGCCCTGTGGAGCGCGCTCGCCGGGCAACTCGGGCTCCCCGGGCTCGCCTTGCCGGAGGAGTACGGCGGGGTCGGCTGCGGCTCGCTCGAACTCGCGCTCGCCGGGGAGGAATTGGGGCGTGCCCTTACGCCGTCGCCGCTGCTCGCTACCTCCGTCCTCGCCGTACCGCTGATCGCGGCCCTGGGTGGCGCCGGGCAGCGGTCCGCTTTCCTGCCCCGCATCGCCGCCGGGGACCTCACCGCCACGCTCGCTGCACCGGTCGACGCCTTCGCCCTGACCTGCGACAACAGTGGTGACTGGGCCGGTGGGGGGCGCTCCGGTGGCGTACAGGCCCGTGGAGGTCGAGAAGGCTGGCGGCTCTACGGGGAGGTCGTGCGCGTGCTCGACGGGCACAGTGCCGGGGTGCTGGTCGTCGCCGCGCACTGTGGGGGGTTCGCGCGGTCGCGGGTTCGGTTGTTCGTCGTACGCGGTGATGCTGTTGGGCTGACTCGGGTGCGGCATACCGCACTTGACGTCACTCGGCCACTCGGGTGCGTCCAACTGAGGGACGTTCCCGCCGAGTTGCTCGGAGAGAGTGGCAGCAGTCACGACGGCGGCGACATCGACGCACTGCCCGTGCTCGCCTCCACCGGCGCGGCGTTCGCCGCCCACCTCGCCTGCGAAGCTGTCGGCGCCGCCGAACGCGTACTGGAGCTGACTGTCGAACACGTCAAGCAGCGCGAGCAGTTCGGGCGGGCGATCGGGTCGTTCCAGGCCGTGCAGCATCGGCTCGCGGACGTGTATGTGCAGGTGCAGGCCGCTCGTTCGGCCGCGTACTACGCCGCTTGGGCCTTCGGCAGAGAGGCGGTCGGGGGGATCGCGCTCGCGCAGGCGCTGGACACGCTGCAGCTCGCCGCCGCCGAGGGGATTCAACTGCACGGCGGGATCGGGTTCACGTGGGAGCATGACGCGCAGCTGTACTTCAAACGGGCGGTGGGCGACGCGTTGTTGTTCGGGCCGACGCATCGGCTCCGTGCACATGCGGCCGACGGGGCTGAAGTCTTCGAGCGAGGTGCCGGCGAGCGGAACCCTCGGCAGAATGCCCAATGGAACGACTCGCACCCCGGCCAGAGCAACACTCGGCAACAGGAGGTCACCGCGTGATCACCATCGGCGTCCGATTCGTCCAACGCGTGTCCTCCACACGGGCGTTCAGCAAGGTCGCCCCGAGCGTCCTCCCCGCGCTCGACCGCGCCGTACACCGGCTCAGCCGCGGCAAGGTGCTGCTGAGCGCGCAGCTGCTGCCGGGTGTGATTCTCACCTCAGTGGGCGCGCGCAGCGGGCTGGCCCGCAGGACGCCGCTCGCCTGCATGCCCGAAGGCGACGGGAGTTGGCTGCTCATCGGCTCCAACTTCGGCCGCCCGGGGCATCCTTCGTGGACCGCGAACCTCATCGCTCACCCGGAGGCGCGGATCAGCTGGAAGGGGCGTGAAGTCCCCGTCACGGCACGGCTGTTGACCGGGGAGGAGAGGGCCTCGGCATGGAAGGCCGCGCTCGCCTTCTGGCCGCCGTACGCGACGTACCAGGCCCGGATCGAGCGCGAGATCCGCCTGTTCAGGATCACCGCCACGTGACAACTGCCGTACGCCGACCGCTCCGTCACCCCCGCCGTCCGACGGCAACGGGCGATGGCCCACCCAGGTGAACCACCGCCCGCTGAGACAGGACGAGTCAGCGCCGCACGCCTACTTCGTCGGCTTCTTGCCGGTGATGCCGAGGTGCACCAACAGCGCGAGGTTCGGCTTGAGTTCGGCCTGCTTCACGCCCCAGGTGGTGAACCCCTTCTGGTGCGAGGCGACGGCGGCGAGCATGGCGACGAGCGAACCGGCCACGGCCGCCGGGTTCACGTCCTTGTCGACCTTGCCCTTGGACTGGAGTTCGGCGACCGCGTCCGCGAGGGAGTTGTTCACCGAGTTGAGGATCTTCATCCGGAGTTTGTAGAACCGCTTGTCGCCCTCGGCCGCGCCGAGGTCCACGACCCGCAGGATCGCCTCGTTCTTCCGCCAGAACTCCAGGAAACCGTCCACGAGTTCCTGCGCGGTCTGCCAGCCGGCCTTGCCGACCCACGAGCGGCCTTCGAGGAGGTCGGTCAACCCCGCGCCCTCGGCGGCCATTTGCTCCGCGATCTCCAGGACGGCGCCTTCGACGTCCGGGAAGTACTGGTAGAAGGTCGCGGGCGAAGTGCCCGCCTTCCGGGCGACATCGATGACCTTGACGTCCCGGTAAGGAGAGGAGCTGAGCATCTCGCTGAGGCAGTCCAGCAGCTTCTGCCGCGTGGCCTGCCCACGCCGACCGGCTACGCGGCCGTCGACGGTACGCACTTGTCCTGTCATGCCGTCAGCTTACCGAGGGGTGATCGGAGCGCGATTCGGCCGATCCAAATGGGGTGCATTCCACTCCCCGGGGCGCATCCGCTGGTCTGCGCGGTGCGGGTCCCGCCGTTACTTTGGGCGCATGGCCGAAAACAGGGCATCGGGGTACGGAGAGGGCGCCGCCGCGCACACGGGCGGTTACGGAGAGGGCGTCCCCTGCTGGGTCGACGCCCAGCTTCCCGACCTCGACGCGGGAAAACGTTTCTACGGTGAGCTCTTCGGGTGGACCTTTGATGTACCCGACGACCCCGGAATGGACCACGGCGGCTCGCTGTGGGCCAGAAAAGACGGGAAACCGGTTGCTGCCCTGGCTCCCAAGGGTGACGGTCGTATGCCGACCGTGTGGACGGTCTACTTCGCGACCCCCGACATCCGCCGTACCGCCGGGCGCATCGTCGCCGTCGGCGGCCAGGTCGTGATGGCCCCCTTCCCGGTCGGCAGGCTCGGCGCCGCCGCCCTGGTCGCCGACCCCGAGGGCGCCGTCTTCGGGCTCTGGCAGGGGGAGCGCCACCCTGGTTTCGGGGTACGTCATACCCCTAGCACTTTCGTCTGGGCCGAGCTGTACGCCCGGGACATCGACGCCGTGAACTCGTTCTACGGCGGCCTCTTCCACGAGGCCCTCTTCGGCGAGGGCGCCCGCCCCGACTTCGGCCGGGCCCCCGTCTCCGACGTCTTCCCCGCCGAGATGCCCCCGCACTTCGTCGTCCACTTCGGCGTCGAGGACTGCGCCGTCGCGGTACGGACCGTCGTACGCCTCGGCGGGCGGGTCCAGGCCGGGCCGTTCCCGACGTCCTACGGGATCGCCGCCGTCGTATCGGACAATCAAGGGGCGTCGTTCGCGTTGTTGCAGCGGGAGAACCGCCGTTTCGGCGTCGAACCGGCGTGAGAGCCTGTGTCACATCCCCGGCCGGGCATGTGACACAGGCTCTGAATCGACATCGGTTCGAAGGCGATCCGGCGTTGATTTGGAAGAAATGTTCCGGTAGATGAAGTAGCACCCTATTTTTCACCGGGTTCGCAACCAGCCGCCCGGCCAGGAACAATCGGGGGTGCGTGCCGCCATGGCGGTGCGGTGGTGAGACGCTGCACGGGGTCGCGTGAGGACGTGGCTTGCGCGGCCCGTACGGGGAGGTGGCAGGCAAGTGGTGGATCAGCTGACGCAGCACGATCCGCGGCGGATCGGGCCGTTCGAGGTGCTGGGACGGCTGGGAGCCGGCGGCATGGGGCTGGTCTATCTGGCGCGCTCCGCGTCGGGCCGGCGCGTGGCGATCAAGACGGTGCGGACGGAACTCGCCGAGGACCAGCTCTTCCGCGTGCGGTTCACGCGCGAGGTCGAGGCGGCACGCGCAGTAAGCGGCTTCTACACGGCTGCTGTCGTGGACGCCGATCCGCGCGCGGCCGTGCCGTGGCTGGCGACCGCGTACGTCCCGGCGCCCTCCCTCGAAGAGATAGTGAACGACTGCGGGCCGCTGCCGGCCCAGGCGGTGCGGTGGCTGGCGGCGGGGGTCGCTGAAGCGCTCCAGTCCATCCACGGCGCGGGTCTCGTGCACCGCGACCTGAAGCCGTCGAACGTCCTCGTCGTCGAGGACGGCCCCCGGGTGATCGACTTCGGTATTGCCTCCGGGGTATCCAATACCCGCCTGACCATGACGAACGTGGCCGTGGGCACTCCTGCGTACATGTCGCCCGAGCAGGCGAAGGACTCGCGCAGCGTGACCGGGGCGAGTGACGTCTTCTCGCTCGGGTCGATGCTCGTCTTCGCGGCCACCGGGCATCCGCCGTACCACGGTGCGAATCCGGTAGAAACCGTTTTCATGCTGTTGCGGGAAGGGCCCGACCTGGAGGGGCTGCCGGACGAACTCCGGCCGCTCATCGAGTCGTGCATGCAGATGGAGGCCACCGCCCGGCCCAACCCGGCCGACCTCCAGGCGCAGCTCGCGCCGCATCTCTTCGGCTCCGGGTCCGACGACAGCGGTACGGCCTCGGCGTGGCTGCCGGAGAAGGCCGTCACCATGATCGAGACCCGCCGGGGCGGGCGTCCGCCGAAACCCGCGGGGCCCTCCGGCCGGAGCGGGGGCGGGGTCAACCTGGGGGGCAGGCCCGCGCTGCCGCCTCCGCCGTCGCACGACCCCGTCGTCCCCGGTGGGGGCGTAGTACCCGTAGTACCTCCGAGGCCCGCCTCGCCCGCGCCGTTCCCCGCGCCGATGGGGGCGCCCGACGCCAGTCCGGTACGGCTCGCGGGTGCGCCCGTCCCGATCGGTCCCGGGCCGCGGATCTCCGACATCCGGGCTACCTCTGCGGTACGGGCCCCCGTACCCGACCCAGGTCTTACGGGGTCCTGGACGCGGGTGCGGCCCGGTGCCAACGGCGCCGACCCCGTCGTACCCGTAGTACCTGGGGGTGGGGTTACTGGTGTGCCCGCCCTGCCAAGCGCCTCCCCGGAGACGCCGGCCGGCTGGCGGCCGTGGCGCTTCCGTATGTCGAACGACGTCTGGGGTACCCCCTCGGTCGACGGCGACCTCGTCTACGTCACCTCCTTCGAGGTGCACGCGCTGGACGTCGCGACCGGGCGGCGCCGGTTCAAGACGCGGGACGTCGCCTGGTCGATGGCGGTCGCCGACGGCCGGGTCCACGCCTCCGACGGGCCGACCCTCTTCGCCCTCGACGCCCGCGAGGGCGGCGACCTGTGGCGGCTGCCCGCCGACGCCTGGGTGTACTCCCTGCGGGCCGAGCGCGGCACGATCGTCACCGGCACGCGCGGCGGCGGCGCGCAGGGCTGGGAGGCGTCCAACGGGCAGAAGCTGTGGGAGATCGGCGGCTGCCAGACCGACTTCGAGTCCCCCGAGGCGGGGCCCGTGCTGCACGAGGGCACGGTGTACGTCTGGCAGGACGCGAGGCTGCGCGCGCTGGAGGCCCGTACGGGTGAGGAGCGATGGTCTTACCCCATCGGTGACGCCGCCTCCTGCGGGGGCGTACCCGTACGCGTAACTCCCTCGGGGGACGGGAACGTGTACGTCTCCGCGGGTACGCGGGTGCTGTCGGTCGACATCGCCACCGGGATGGTGCGCTGGCACTTCGAGGCGCCGGCCGCGTTCCTGTCGCCGCCCGCCTTCGTGCCGGGGCCCGCCGTCACGGGGGGCGGGGTCTACCTCGCGGACTACCTCGGTACGGTCTACGCCCTCGACGCCGCCGACGGGCGCGACCGCTGGCGGATCGCCACCGAGGCGCGGTCCTCCATCGACCCTGTGCTGGTTGCGGCGGGGCATGTCCATGTGGGGAGCGGGAAGGGGCTCTACACGCTCGACGCGGTCACCGGGACACCCAAGTGGCGGTTCCAGGCCGGTGGGGACATCGTGGGGGCGCCCGCCGTCGCCGAGGGGCGGATCCACTTCGGGTCGACCGACTGTCTGCTGTACACGCTCAAGGCTGATGACGGGCGGTTGCGGTGGAAGCTGGCGACGGGGGGCGAGATCACTGGCTCTCCGGTTGTACGGGACGGGGTCGTGTACGCGTGCAGCAAGGATCGGTGCGTGTACGCGCTGGACGCGGAGAAGGGGACGGGGACGGCTCGGCCGGCGTGAGGATCATGTCGTCGACGGGCGGTGGCATGATCGTGACAGGCGTTGCCTAGAGTGGGCGGATGCGATCACGGGGGTACGTCTTCAGGCTTACGGCTGTCTCGGCGCTGGTGGTGCTCGCGCTCACGGGGTTCTCCAGTGGGCGGGGGCACGGGAGCCACAGCGGGGGCGGTGGGGGAGGCGGGTGCAGCAGCTCCCGGCAGGATCACGACAGTTCGTCGTCGACGTCGGGGGGATCGTCGGGTGGGTCGCACTACCGGGACTACGACGACGACTCCAGCTCCTCCAGCGGGGGTTCGTCCGGCTCGTCCACGCACACGCCGGTCGTCGTCGAGGACGCCCGCGTCAGCCTCGTATCGTGCGCGACGCGCAAGGCGCCGTACATGATCGTGAAGGTCACCAACCCCAACAAGTCGGTGCAGACCTTCGAGATCACCGTCAGGTTCCTGGACGCGCGGGGCGCGGTGATCGCCGAGCCCGTGACGGAGGAGATCGTCGGCGGGAAGAAGACGGAGGAGGTCCGGATTCCCGTCGGGAGCGCCGGCCTCGCCGCGCAGGTGGACCGCTGCGAGGTCGAGCCCGCCGCCCCGACGGCCTGAACTCTCCCTGCCGCCGCAGGAGTTACGCCTACTCGTCCCGCAGGCCGGTCAGGAACTCCACGAGCAGCTCGTTCACCTCGGCGGGGCGTTCCTGCTGGGTCCAGTGGCCGCAGCCCGGCAGTACGACCGGCGGGCGGCGCAGGCCCGGGACCAACTCCGCGAGGCGGGCGATGAGTTCGGGGGTGCCCGGGAAGTAGGCGACGGGGTCGCGGTCGCCGTACACGAAGAGCGCGGGCGTGGTGATGGACGCGCCCGCGAAGGGGGCCGTCAGCTCCCAGTTGCGGTCGAGGTTGCGGTACCAGTTGAGGCTGCCGGTGAAGCCCTTGACGTAGCCCTCGGCCAGTTCGTCGAGGTCCGACTCGGTGAACCAGTCCGGGAGTTGCTCGGGGGCGGGCAGCTGGTCCAGCCAGGGGGTGCCGGGCTCGATCAGGGCCTGGTGGATGCCGGGCTCGCCCGGGGCGTCGCCTGAGTGCGCGTACATGAAGCGCCGCAGCGCGGCTTTCGGGTCCCGGCCGAACTCCTCGTCGGCGAGGCCGACTTGGTTGAAGTACGTCCAGTAGAAGCGGCCGTCGTACGCCGCCTTCACCACCTCCAGCGGCGGGTTGGCGCCGCGCGGCGCCGGGGCCACGCTGAGCCCCGCGACCCCGCGCACCACGTCGGGCCGCAGCAGCGCCGTGTGCCAGGCGACCGGCGCACCCCAGTCGTGGCCGACGACGAACGCGGTCTCCTCGCCGAGCGCGTGGATGAGGCCGACGACGTCGCCGACGAGGTGCAGGATGCTGTACGCGTTCACGTCGTCCGGGCGGTCCGAGGCGCCGTAGCCGCGCTGGTCCGGGGCGACGACGCGGAAACCGGCCGCGACGAGCGGGGCGAACTGGTGGCGCCAGGAGTGCCAGGACTCGGGGAAGCCGTGCAGCAGGACCACCAGCGGGCCTTCGGTGCCGGACTCGGCGATGTGGAGGGAGATGCCGTTCACTTCTATGGTGCGGTGCTGGATCATGCGGGCTATTTTATGAGGGTGTTCCGGACGGAAATGCGGCGCCCCGTGTATTCCGGGTCGCCTTTCCGGTAATTGCTCAGCGAATCCGGAAATTCTGAGTTCTTTTTGTGAAAAGTTGTGCCTGCCGGTCGTCCGGCAGATTTCCCAGCGAGATCAAATGCGGGGCCTGCGCGAATCCGTGAGCCTGCGCCGCCTCCCGGGCCGACCACAGCGCGCGGACCGTCCCCTGCACCCCCTCCGGCGGATACCCGGCGATGACCTGCGCCCTTTCCACCGCGACCGCCAACGCCCGCCCGGTTTCCGCGAGTTCGGAGACGAGTCCGACCTCGTACGCGCGCCGCGCGGAGATCCGCTCCGCCGTTCCCATCAGCATCATCCGTGCGACCTCCCCGTACGGCATGCGCTGCGCCATCAGCACCGACTCGTACGCGCTGACCATTCCGTACGTCGTGTGCGGATCGAAGAACTCGGCGCCTTCCCCCGCCACGACGAACTCGCTCTCGCCCAGCAGGTAGAAAGCGCCGCCGCACGCCATTCCCTCGACGGCGGCGATCACCGGTTTCCACAGGTCGTTGGACTTGGGGCCGATGCGCAGGAGCGGATCGTCCTGCATATAGGGGGAGTTGGGCTGCGGGACGACGGCGTCGCGGTCGAGGCCGGTGGAGAAGGCGCGGGTGCCGGAGCCGGTGAGGACGATCGCCCGTACGGTGTCGTCGAACCGCAACTGGCGCCAGATCTCGGAGAGTTGGCGGGCGGTCGGGACGTCGATCGCGTTGAGCTTCTCCGGCCGGTCGAGCGTGACGACCGCGACGCCGGTCTCCTTGTCGGTGTCGAGGCGGGGCGTCACGCCAGCACCCACTGCGGGAGGCCGCCGTCCGGGAACACGGCCTGGACGCGGGCGCCGATCCGGATCCGGTCCGGGGCAAGGGAGTTGAGGGGGGCGCCGGGGTGGGTGACGACGTTGCCGACGAGGCGGATGCGGGGGGCGTCGTCGAGTTCGACCAGGGCGACGTTGTAGGGGGCCTGGGCGGCGTAGTCGGGGAGGAGGGGCGGGTGGGGGATCACGTACGACCAGATGCGTCCCCTTCCCGACGTGAGCTGCCAAGTCGACGCGAACGACTGGCAGTTCGGGCAGCAGGGGCGGGGCGGGAAGCGGGGCTCGGCGCACTGGGCGCAGGCCTGGACGCGGAGTTCGCCCCGGGCCGCGTACTGCCAGAACGGGGCGCCGTCGGTGTCGTGCAGCGGGGTCAGCATGGCCGGACTCCTCAAGTCCTGGGTGGACGTGCGCGGTTGGCTCTTCAGGTCCTCGGTCGGTTCTTCACGTCCTGAGCAGCAGCGCAGAGGTGGGGACTCCCTCGCCCGCCGTGACGAGGCAGGTCGAGGCGTCGGGGACCTGTGCGGTGCTGGTTCCCCGGAGCTGTTTCACGCCCTCGTTGATGAGGTTGAAGCCGTGCACGTACGCCTCCGAGAGGCCGCCGCCGCCCGTGTTGACCGGGAGCCGTCCGCCGAGTTCCAGCGCGCCGCCCTCGGTGAACGCGCCGCCCTCGCCGCGCCCGCAGAATCCGTAGCCCTCCAGGGAGAGGGGGACGAGCGGGGTGAACGCGTCGTAGATCTGGGCGACTTGGACGTCCGCCGGGGTGAAGTCGGCGTGTTTCCACAGGTGTCGGGCCGTCGCCCAGGAGGGGCCGGTGAGCGGGTCGTCGTTCCAGTAGTTGACCATGCCGTGGTGCTGGGCGGGCAGGCCCTGCGCGGCGGAGTGGATGTAGACCGGGGTGCGGCGGCAGTCGCGGGCGCGTTCCGCCGAGACGACGACACAGGCCAACGCCCCGTCCGTCTCAAGGCAGTTGTCGAACAGGCAGAGGGGTTCGCTGATCCAGCGCGAGGTCATGTACATCTCGCGGGTCAGCGGGCGGTCGTACATGATCGCGGCCGGGTTCTGGTTCGCACGGTTGCGGCAGGCCAGGGCGACGTTGAAGAGGTGGTCGCGGGTCGTGCCGTACTCGTGCATGTGGCGGCGGGCCAGCATCGCGATCTCGTCGGCGGGGCGGAGCAGGCCGAAGGGGCGCGTCCACTGGGCGGGGGTGGGGAGTTGGGCCGTCGTGTTCGTCCAGGGGCGGGGGCCGCTGCCGCGTTTGCGGGAGCGCCAGGCGACACCGACGCTCGCCTGTCCTGCGGCTATCGCGGTGGCCAGATGGGCGACTGTCGCGCACGAACCTCCGCCGCCGTACGGGGACTTGGCGAAGAACGTGAGGTCGCCGAAGCCGACCGCCTTCGCGAGTTCGACCTCGTCCGTCTCCTCCATCGTGAACGAGGCGACCGCGTCGACCTCGGCGGGGGTGATGCCCGCGTCGTCCAGGGCGGCGAGGACGGCCCGGCAGGCGAGGGTTCTCTCGTCCTCCGGGAGGTGTTTGGCGAACGGTGTCTGGCCTATGCCGACGATGGCTGTCGCGTCCTTGAGTCCGGCCATGTCCCCCTCCGATCAGACCTGCTGACAGAGCGTCAGGTTATCGCTAATCTGACGGGTCGTCAGCTACTGGCTCCCGGATCGTCGGGGGCCGTGCATGGAGCGGCAGGGCAGGGAGGGACAGGGCATGGAGTGGCGCAGCATTCCCGAGCTGGTGCGCTGGTCGGCCGAGAAGTACGGGGAGGCCGAGGCGGTGGTGGACGGGCGGGTCCGGATCTCCTACCGGGAGTTGGGAGCCCGGGTGGAGCGGGCGGCGGCTGCCTGTGCCGCGTCCGGGGTGCGGGCCGGGGACCGGGTGGGGATCTGGGCGCCGAACTCGCTGGAGTGGATCGTCGCGGCGCTCGGGGCGGTGTCGGCGGGCGGGGTGCTGGTGCCGTTGAACACGCGGTTCAAGGGGGGTGAGGCGGCGGACGTGCTGCGCAGGAGCGGGGCGCGGCTGCTGTTCGTGACGGGGACGTTCCTGGGGACGTCGTACGTGGCTTCGCTGCGGAGGGCCGCGGGGGACGGGGCGGGGGAGGGGCCGTTGCCGGGGGTGCCGGAGCTGCGGGAGGTCGTAGTACTGGCGGAGGACGCGCCGGAGGGGTTCCGGACGTGGAAGGACTTCCTGGCCGGTGGGGGCGAGGTACGGGAGGGGGCGGCCGTAGGTATTACGGGGGCTACGGGGACTACGGGGACTGTGGGTACTACAGGTATTACGGGGTCCTCCCCCTCCGACATCATCTACACCTCAGGTACTACGGGTAGCCCCAAGGGTGCCGTGATCACCCACGAACAGACCCTGCGCGGCTACGACGCCTGGAGCGAGCTGGCGGGGCTGCGTGAGGGGGACCGGTATCTGATCGTGAACCCCTTCTTCCACACGTTCGGCTACAAGGCCGGGGTGATCGCCTGCCTGACGCGGGGCGCGACGATGATCCCGCAGCCGGTGTTCGACGTGACGACCGCGCTGGCGAACATCGCGGCGGAGCACGTCACCGTCCTGCCCGGCCCGCCCACGCTCCACCAGTCGCTCCTGGACCACCCCGCGCGGGCGTCGTACGACCTGTCCTCGCTGCGGCTGGTGGTGACGGGCGCGGCCGTCGTCCCCCTCAGGCTCGTCGAGCGGCTGCGGGACGAGCTGGGCGTGGCGACCGTGCTGACCGCGTACGGGCTGTCCGAGGCGAGCGGCATCGTCACGATGTGCCGGCGCGGCGACGAGCCCGAGGTGATCGCGACGACGTCGGGGCGGGCGATCCCCGGGACCGAGGTCCGGGTGGTGGACGCGGCGGGGCGGGCACTGCCGTCCGGGGAACCGGGGGAGGTGCTGGTACGGGGGTTCAACGTCATGCTCGGGTACTACGGGGAGGACGCGGCGACCCGGGAGGCGGTCACGCCGGACGGCTGGCTGCGTACCGGAGATGTAGGGGTACTGGATGAGTCCGGGAACCTGCGGATCACCGACCGGATCAAGGACATGTTCATCGTCGGCGGTTTCAACGCGTATCCGGCCGAGATAGAGCAACTCCTGGGGCTGCATCCGGCCGTCGCGGACGTCGCCGTCGTCGGCATACCGGACGCCCGCCTTGGAGAGGTCGGCAAGGCGTACGTCGTCCGGCGGACCGGCGCCGTGGCGACCGGGGACGACCTGATCGCCTGGGCGCGGCGCGAGATGGCGAACTACAAGGTTCCCCGAGTGGTGGAATTCGTGGGCGAGTTGCCCCGGAATGCGAGCGGGAAAGTGGTCAAGGGGCAGCTGCGGAGTTGAAGTCGGGGTTGCTGAAAACGATTGCTGCCGTTTGCTCCACGGCCTCCGCCGTTGTGGAGAGTGCGTGAGGGATCTGTGTACTCCCGTGTGCCGTCGTGTACTCGGTGTTTCCCGTTGCTGACGGGTCCCGTGCCAGCAAGGCAAACTGGGCAGGTCAACAGGGAGCGCCCAGGGAGACCTCGATGGACGACCGAGTACCGCGCGTGCCGAGACAGGAACGCCACGACCCCACGCGGGCCGAGGACGTGGCGGGACTGAGGTTCGGTGTGCTCGGACCGGTACGAGCCTGGCGGGACGACGTTCCGCTGCCCACCGGGTCCCCCCAACAGCGCGCCGTACTCGCGACGTTGCTGCTGCGCGAGGGCCGCACGGTGACCGCCGCCGAGCTGATCGACGCGGTGTGGGGCGAGGACCCGCCCTCCCAGGCGCTGGCCGCGCTGCGGACGTACGTGTCGCGGCTGCGGAAGGTCCTGACCTCGCGGATGCTGGTCAGCGACGCCGGAGGCTACGCGCTGCGGGACCCCGGCGGCGCCGTCGGGCTCGACCTCACGGCGGCGCGGACCCTGTCCGAGGACGCGGAGAAAGCCTGGGCGGCGGGCGACGTACGCGCCGCGCGGGACCGCCTCGACCACGCGCTCGGCCTGTGGGAGGGCGAGACGCTCGCGGGCGTACCCGGGCCCTACGCGGAGTCCCAGCGCGTCCGGTTGGAGGAACTGCGCCTCCAACTCATCGAGAACCGGCTCGATCTGGACCTCGAACTCGGCCGACATGCCGAAGCCGTCTCGGAGTTGACCTCCCTCACCGCCGAACACCCCCTCAGGGAACGCCTGCGCGAGCTGCTCATGCTCGCCCTGTACCGAAGTGGCCGCCAGGCGGAGGCACTTGCCGTGTACGCCGACACCCGCCGCCTGCTCGCGGAGGAACTCGGCGTCGACCCCCGCTCCGGTCTGCGCGAACTCCAGGAACGCATCCTGCGCGCCGACCCCGCGCTCGCCGAACCCGAGGCACCGGCCGCCGAAACCCCCGTCGTCCGCATTCTGCCCGCTCAACTCCCCGCATCGGTAACGGATTTCACCGGACGGGAGAACCTCGCCCGCGAACTGGGCGAAGCGCTCGTCGCGGAGAGCGGCGACGAGAACCGGGTGATGGCCGTCTCCGCCGTCGCCGGGATCGGCGGCGTCGGCAAGACGACGCTCGCCGTGCACGTCGCCCACCAGGCCCGATCCGCCTTCCCCGACGGCCAGTTGTACGTCGACCTCCAGGGCACGAGCCCCCGCCCCGTCGAACCCCAGGCCGCCCTCGGCGCGTTCCTGCGCGCCCTCGGCACCGCCGACCCCGCGATCCCCGACTCCCTCCAGGAGCGCTCGGCGCTGTTCCGCTCGCTGCTCGACGGCCGCCGCGTCCTGGTCCTCCTCGACAACGCCCGGGACGCCGCCCAGGTACGGCCGTTGCTGCCCGGTACGGCCGGCTGCGCGGCGCTCGTCACCTCCCGCACGCGGATGGTGGACGTCGCGGGCGCGCACCTCGTCGACCTCGACGTGATGGCGCCGCACGAGGCGCTCGCGCTCTTCACGCGCATCGTCGGCGCCGAACGCGTCGCGTCCGAACGGGAGTCGGCGCTCGACGTCGTCGCCGCGTGCGGCTTCCTGCCGCTCGCGATCCGTATCGCCGCCTCCCGGCTCGCCGCCCGCCGTACCTGGACGGTGTCGGTCCTCGCGGACAAACTCGCCGACGAGAGACGGAGGTTGGACGAGCTCCAGGCCGGGGACCTTGCCGTGAAGGCAACATTCGAGCTGGGCTACGGGCAGTTGGAGCCCGCACAGGCCCGCGCCTTCCGCCTCCTCGGCCTCGCCGACGGACCGGACATCTCCCTCGCCGCCGCAGCCGCCGTCCTGGACCTGCCGCCCGACGACACCGAGGACCTGCTGGAGTCCCTCGTCGACACCTCGCTCCTGGAGTCTGCGGCGCCCGGCCGCTACCGCTTCCACGACCTGGTCCGGCTCTACGCGCGCGCATGCGCGGAGCGTGACGAACTCCCCTCCTCCGAACGGGAGTCGGCGCTCACCCGGCTCCTCGACTTCTACCTCGCGACGGCCGCCGGGGTGTACGCGATCGAGCGGCCCGGCGACCGGCTCGTGGAGCAACTGGAGGAAACCGCTTATCCCGGGCTGCACTTCGAGGACCGGCACGACGCGCAGGACTGGCTGTACGCCGAGGCGGGCGCGCTGCTGTCCTGCGTACGGCAGTCCATCGGGGACGGCCGACTGCGCCGCGCCGTCGACCTGTTGTGGGTCGCCAAGGACCTCGCCGAGTCCGGGGCCAACGCGCGCGAGTACGAGGTGGCCGCCAACGAGGCGCTCCAGCAGGCCCGTTCGGCCGGTGACCCGCATGCGCTCGGGCGGGCGCTGATCACCCTCACGGACGTCCACCTCGTCGCGGGGCGCTTCGACCGGGCCGACGCCGCGGCCGTCGAGGCGCTGCGGGTCACCGAGGACGCCGACGACCCCGTACCGCGCTGCTGGGCGCCCAACACCCGCGGAATCATCGCCCTTTACCAGGGGCGGCACGAGGAGGGCGAGCGGCATCTCACGGTCGCGTTCGACAACTTCCGCGCCAACGAGAACAGGGCGGGCGAGGCGAGCGTCCTGTGCAACCTCTCCCGTATCCACCTCGCGACCGGGCGGGTGGAGAGCGCGGTGACGCTGGCGCACCAGGGCATCGGCATCTACGACCGGACCGGCAACGCCCTGCGCGGCGCCAACGGGCGGTACGCGCTGGGGCTCGCGCTCACCGAGAGCGGGCTGCTCACCACGGCCGCGGACATCCTGCGGGACGCGCTCGACGTGTTCCGCGACAGCCGGCAGCGGCTGTGGGAGGGCATGACGCTCTTCCGGCTCGCCGAGGTCGACCTCGCCGCGTGCCGTCCCGCGCAGGCCGCAGCCAACGCCGACCTCGCGCTCACCGCGCTGCGCGGCATCGGCGGGGAGTGGCGCCGGGGGCTGGTCCTCACGGTCCTCGGGCGGGCGCTGAGCGGGCTGGGGCAGGCGGGGCGGGCGCACGTGTGCTGGGCCGAAGCGCTGGGGATCTACGAGGAGTTGAGGGCGCCGGAGGCGGAGGAGGTACGGGGGCTGCTGAAGCTGTCGGTGGCGGCGTAGGGGGTACTCAAGAGGTAGTACCCGCGATGTGGAAGCCGACGTTCATGGAACGTTTATCGGCCTCTGACATGCTCTTACCAACGAACGGCCGGACCGGGGGGAACGGCTGAAGTCGTTGAACCTGTCCGGCGACTCACGGGGGAGTAGCCGGACAGGTGTTCCACTCCACGGGGGAGTCGGAGGGGGGATCCGGGGGACGGCCGCGGTGGCACGGAGGGGGAGCCGCCGCGGCCGAGGCAACGGCCTTTGCCGCACCAGTAGCTGACGGCCCGTCAGATCGGCGCTACCGTGGCCGACATGGAGAACACGACAGGGTTCCCGCTGATCATCTCCGTCGACGACCACACCGTCGAACCCGCGAGGGTCTGGCAGGACCGCCTCCCGAAGAAGTTCCTCGACACCGGCCCGCGAGTCGTCCGGGCACCCCTGAAGGAAATGACCTTCCTGGGCGGGCGGTTCAAGCCCGTGATGGGCGAGAAGGGCGACGAAGGGCCGCTCGGCGACTGGTGGCTCTTCGAGAACCTCCAGCGCCCGCTCACCCGCCTCGACACGGCCGTCGGGTTCAGCCGCGACGAGATCCGGCTGGAGGTCATCACCTACGAGCAGATGCGCCCGGGGTCGTACGACGTGCCCGCGCGCCTCGACGACATGGACGTCAACCACGTCCAGTCGGCGGTCTGTTTCCCCACGTTCCCGCGCTTCTGCGGGCAGACCTTCACCGAGGCGAGCGACCACGAACTCGGCCTGCTGTGCGTGCGGGCGTACAACGACTGGATGGTGGAGGAGTGGTGCGGCCCGCAGGCGCGCGGCCGGCTGATCCCGCTCACCCTGATCCCTTTGTGGGACGCCGAGTTGGCCGCCGCCGAGGTCCGCCGCAACGCCGCGCGCGGCGTGCGCGCCGTCGCGTTCTCCGAGATCCCGCCCCACCTCGGCCTGCCGTCCGTGCACTCCGACGACTGGGACCCCTTCCTCGCCGCCTGCGACGAGACGGGCACCGTCATCGCCATGCACATCGGCTCCAGCAGCCGCATGCCGTCCACCTCCAAGGACGCGCCCCCGGCGGTCGGTTCGACCATCACCTTCGCCAACTGCTGCTTCTCCATGGTCGATTGGCTGATGAGCGGCAAGTTCGAACGCTTCCCGAACCTCAAAGTCATGTACGCCGAGGGGCAGATCGGCTGGATCCCCTACATCCTGGAGCGCGCCGACGTCGTCTGGGAGGAGAACCGGGGCTGGGGCGGCGTCGCCGACAAGGTCCACCGCCCGCCGTCCGAACTCTTCGCCGAGCACGTCTACGGCTGCTTCTTCGACGACGCGTTCGGCCTGCGCAACCTCGACGCCATCGGCGTCGGCAACGTCCTCTACGAGACCGACTACCCCCACTCCGACTCGACTTGGCCCAAGTCCAGGGAGGTCGGCGAGTCCCAGATGGGCCACCTCGACGCCGACGTCGTCGACCGCATCGTCCGCCGCAACGCCATCGACCTGCTCGGCCTGACCGAGGGCGGCCTCTGGCCGGGCCCGAGATGACCGGCCGCCTCGCCTACGGCATCCAGCTCCCCGTCCAGTCCCAGAGCCGCATCTACGTCGAACCCTGGGAAATCGACGCCGGGCCAACGGAGTTGGTGGCCGTCGCCCGCGCCGCCGACGAGGCGGGGTTCGCGTACGTCGCCTGCTGCGACCACGTCGCGATCCCGCGCCGCCTCGCGGACGCGATGGGCACGGTCTGGTACGACCCCGTCGCGACCCTCGCCCACCTCGCCGCCGTCACGACCCGCGTCCGGCTCCTCAGCCACGTCGCGATCGCCGGTCTGCGGCACCCCCTGCTCACCGCCAAGCAGTACGCCACCCTCGACCACCTCTCCGGCGGACGGCTGATCCTCGGCGTCGGCGCGGGCCACGTCCAGGAGGAGTTCGAGGCGCTCGGCGTCGACTTCGCCCGCCGGGGCGCCGTCCTCGACGAGACCCTCGATGCCCTGCGGACGGCGCTCGGGCCGGACGAATTCGTAGGCCACCAAGGCAAGTTGTACGACTACGAGGACCTCGGCCAGCGTCCCCGCCCCGCCCAGCCGCGCGTGCCGGTCTGGGTCGGCGGCTCCTCGCCCGCCGCGATCCGCCGGGCCGCCCTCAAGGGCGACGGCTGGCTGCCGCAGGGCGACCCGCGCGACCGGCTCCCCGCACAGATCGAGGCCATACGCCAACTCCGCGCCGAAAGCGGCGAGTTCACCTTCGGAGCCATCGCCGAGCCGCTGTACGTCGGGACGCCGGACTGGGACGTCGGCCGCCGCACGCTCACCGGGAGCCCGGCGGAACTGGCCGACTCCCTGAACGCGTACGGGCAGTTGGGAGTGGACCAGATCCAAGTCAGGTTCAGGAGCAGGTCGGTTGGGGAACTCACCGATCAGATAAGGGAGTTCGGCGCCGAAGTGGCCCCTCTGCTGGGGTCTGTGAGGCACCTCTCTTGAATCTTTGAACATGCCTGAGCCGGACAGCGTATGTACGAACGTACGGACGCATCGCTGTTCCGGCGGAAGGACCCCCCACAGTGAGATCCTCCGAAAGGCTCTCTGTCGCTCTGGCCTGTGCGGAAGGTGCCAGCTGGCCGCACGCCGACTGGCCCGCGCCGGACGACTCGTACGTGGGCCGGGTCTGGCAGGTGGCCCCGCCCTACCGGAAGCTGGCGGACACACCGCTGGACGTCGTCCTGCTCAGCTGCGCCGAACCCGCCTACGCACTCCCGGAGTTGACCGATGCCCTCGCCGGACGCGGGGTGCCGGTGATCGTGGTCAGCGGGCGGCGGGACGTCGAGACGGTCGTCGAGGTCTTCCGGGGCGGCGCGGGCTACCTGGTCGACGGCGACTACTGCACCTGCATGCTCTCCTCGGCCGTGATGGCGGCCACCGTCGGCCACACCTACCTGTCCCCGGCAGCCTGCGCGGCGCTGCGCGAAGGGGCCCGCGAGGCGCCCGCCGGAGGGGATGCGGTGGAGCGCCTGCGGGCCCTTCTCTCGCCGCGCGAACGGCAGATCATGGAACTGCTCTCGACCGGGCTCGGCGCCCAGGAGATCGGACTGCGGCTGCGGCTCAGCGAGAAAACCGTGCGCAACAACCTCAGCAACATCTACGCGAAGCTCGACGCCCGAGGGGGCACGGACGCGGTCCTGCGCTGGCTGGGGGCCACGCCCGTGCTTCGCATCTGAGAATGATCGCTACTAGGAAGCGGCGATCTCGCTCAGCGGGATCTCCACGTCCGTCGCATTGCCGCCCGCCTCACCGAATCCGGGCTCGACGCGCAGGCTGTTGGCGGACTTCTGGATGCCGTTCGCCTCGGGTGTTCCACACTTCACGTTCCGCAGCCACAGGCGGCCGTCCGGAGTTCCGTTCTTCAGGATCTGCGGATAGAAGACGTGCATCGTCGCGGCGCCCTCGCTCGGGGCGAAGAACACTTTCTGGCCGTCCTGAGCATCTTTGTAGGTGGCGCGGAGGAATCCGCTCACATCCGTGCGCTTCGCCGACCACATGAAGAAGGCGATGCTGTCGGGCTGGACGGTGTCGCTGCGATCGAAACTCAGACCGGTCGTCTTGTCGTCCCGGGTGATGTTGATCTCCGTGGTACTGAACTTGATGCCGATCTCGAAGACGGAACTCGCGAGTTTCGTGTCGGAGCCCGCCGTGAAGCCCTCCTCCAATTGAATGGTCCGGGTCACCGATGTACTGACCGAGAAAGTCTTCGACGCCGTACCCGTGTTTCCGCAGTTGTCGGTGACAGGGGAAACACGTTCGTTCGGTCCGAGGGTGTTCGCCTTGAACTGGACGTCGACGAACTCGCAGTTCTCCAGCTTGTCGGAATCGGCCGAACAGTCGGCCGTCACCTCGTTCGGCGTCGCCGCGCCCGCGGAGTTCATCAGCGGGATCACGACGGCGAGCGCCGCCACCGGGGCGAGCATGAGGGTGATGCGCTTCTTACGGCTGCGGTGGCTTCTGGGGCGAGTGCTCATGACAGTCTCCAGAGGGTGTAATAGCTGGTCAGAGAGGTTCAGCAGTCTTCGAGGACGGCCTTGGAGACGCCGTCCACCACGCCCGGCGCACCGGCCGCACCCGGCAGCATGTGCGGGCCCTCGACGACGTCGGGGGCGACGAAGTTCTGCTCGGGGGTGGCGTTCGTGACGGTCGTCGCCGAGCGGGCGTCGATACGCACGCGCCATTCACCGGTCATACGCTGCATCTTCGGCGTGAACACCATGTGGAGGACTTTCCCGACCGGAACCTCACGCTCTTCCGTGTCCTTCGCGGTGGCCGACTCCACGGTCATGTCCAGGGTGCCAGTGTGTCTCACCCAGGAACCGCTGATGAATCCGAAGAGGCCGCCACCGCCGCCCTGCTGGGTCGAGGTGTACTTGCCCTTACCCTGGCCCACGGTCGCCGACCAGCCGACCGTCACCTTCGCGGGTTGTGTGGCGTTCGGCTCGCAGTTCGGGAAGTCGATCGACGCCTTCTCGGTGGGGCCGTCGAAGGTCTCGAAGTTCGTCTCGACGAAATCACAGTTGTCCGCCTGGAAACCGTCACCGAAGCTCCCGTTGAAGTCGCTCACGGAACGCTGTTTGCCGTCGATTACGGCCGAGCGCTCGCACATCGCCACGATCTGCTCCGGCGTCTTCTGCTCACCGGCCGCGTTCGCCGACGGGAGCAGAGCGACGATGGCGCCTCCGGTCGCCAGCGCGGCACCTATCGCGACGTATCGGACCTTCTTGTTCCGGAGCTTTCTCTTGGCCATGCCTTGTCCCTTCCTTGGCGACTTCTTTGTCCGCAGCGCCAGAATTATTGAGGGCTCAAGGAGGGGGCCGACAGGGTCAAACATCCCGACTCGCGAGTCTGTGACATTGCTCACGCAATGCTCGTACAGGTATCTGACGAGTCATCAGGTACGGCGTTACGATGCTGACCTCCACCTATGCCGAGGAGGTCCCATGGACAGCACGGGCAAGCTGGACGGCCGGGTCGTCGTCGTCACCGGCGCGGCCCGAGGGCAGGGCGAGCAGGAGGCGCGGCTCTTCGCGGCCGAGGGGGCGCGGGTCGTCGTGGCCGACGTCCTCGACGAACAGGGCGAGGCCCTCGCCGCCGAACTCGACTGCCTGTACGTGCACTTGGACGTCCGCGAGGAAGACTCCTGGCGCGCGGCGGTCGACGCCGCCAAGGAGGCGTACGGCCGCCTCGACGGGCTCGTCAACAACGCCGGCATCCTGCGCTTCAACGCCCTCACGGACACGTCGCTCGACGAGTTCATGCAGGTCGTGCGGGTCAATCAGGTCGGTTGCTTCCTGGGGATCAAGACGGCCGCCCCCGACCTCGCGGACGGCGGCACGATCGTCAACACCGCCTCGTACACGGCGATCACGGGCATGGCGGCGGTCGGCGCGTACGCCGCGAGCAAGCACGCGATCCTCGGCCTGACCCGCGTCGCCGCCCTGGAGCTGGCGCCCCGGGGCATACGCGTCAACGCGATCTGCCCCGGCGCGATCGACACGGCCATGTCCAACCCCTCGCTCCTGGACCCGAGTTCGGACCCCGAGGAGACGTCGAAGGCGCTGGACTCCCTGTACCGCAAGCTCGTTCCGCTGGGGCGCATCGGACGGCCCGACGAAGTCGCCCGCCTCGCGCTGTTCCTGACGTCGGCGGACTCGTCGTACATCACGGGCCAGCCGTTCGTGATCGACGGGGGGTGGCTGGCGGGGGTCTCGGTCATCTGACGACTCGTCAGGTATTGACGCTTGCAGGGGGCGGTGCCAGAGTCGGCGGCAGTTCGTTGGCTGACGGTCCGTCAGAAACAGTCTTGGGGCGGTGAACCTCCTTGGAATTCGGGCTCTTTGTACAGGGATACGTCGGCAAGCGGGGCGAGGACGACCCGCTCGCGGAGCACAAGGCGCTGATGGAGGAGACCGAGTACGTCATCGAGGCGGACCGGTCGGGCTTCAAGTACGCCTGGGCGTCGGAGCACCACTTCCTCGACGAGTACTCGCACCTGTCGGCCAACGAGGTGTTCCTCGGCTACCTCGCGCACGCCACCGAGCGCATCCACCTCGGCTCGGGCATCTTCAACCCCCTCGCGCCGGTCAACCACCCGGTGAAAGTCGCCGAGAAGGTCGCCATGCTCGACCATCTCACCGGCAATCGCTTCGAGTTCGGCAGCGGACGCGGCGCCGGGTCCCACGAGATCCTCGGGTTCATGCCGGGCATCACCGACATGAACCACACGAAGGAGCTGTGGGAGGAGACCATCGCGGAGTTCCCGAAGATGTGGCTCCAGGAGGAGTACGTCGGATTCCAGGGCAAACACTGGCAGTTGCCGCCGAGGAAGGTGCTGCCGAAGCCGTACGGCAAGTCCCACCCGGCGATGTGGTACGCGGCCGGCTCGCCCCCGTCGTACGCGATGGCGGCCCGAAAGGGCCTGGGCGTCCTCGGGTTCAGTATCCAGAAGGTCTCCGACATGGAGTGGGTGCTGGAGCAGTACAAGACGGAGATCGTCAACGCCGAACCGGTCGGGGACTTCGTCAACGACAACGTGATGGTGACGACCACGGCGATCTGCGCGCCCACCCACGACGAGGCGATCCAGGTCGCGGTGAGCGGCGGGCTGCACTACCTGCCCTCGCTCGTCTTCCGCTACCACGACACCTTCCCGCGCCCCGAGGGCTTCCCGGTCTGGCCCGAGACGCTGCCCGAGTACACCCCCGAGTTCGTCGAACTCCTCATCGAGGAAGAGCTGTTGATCTGCGGCGACCCGGACGAGGTGCTGCGGCAGTGCAAGCGCTGGGAGCAGGCCGGCGCCGACCAGCTGAGCTTCGGACTGCCGGTGGGCGTCCCCAAGGAACAGACGCTCCAGACCATCCGGTTGATCGGCGAGCACGTCATCCCGAAGATCGACACGGACCCCGTGCACCGGACGACGCGGTTCCGTCAGGGAGCGTGACCACTGATGCTCGATCATGTCCTCAAGCGGGCCACGGTAGTTGACGGCTCCGGCGGGCCCGCGTGCGTCGCCGACGTCGGGATCCGGGACGGCCGTATCGCCGTCGTCGGTGAAGTCGCCCAGCAATCCAGGACAGTTGAGGACGCCACCGGCCTCGTCCTGTGCCCCGGCTTCGTCGACCCGCACACCCACTACGACGCCCAGCTCTTCTGGGACCCCTACGCCACCCCCTCCCTCAACCACGGCGTCACCACCGTCGCCGCCGGGAACTGCGGCTTCACCCTCGCCCCCCTCCACCCCGCGCGGCCCCAGGACGCCGACTACACACGGCGGATGATGTCCAAGGTCGAGGGCATGTCGCTGGTCGCGCTGGAGGAGGGCGCGCCCTGGAGCTGGCACTCCTTCGGGGAGTACCTCGACGCCCTGGAGGGGCGGATCGCCGTCAACGCCGGTTTCATGGTGGGGCATTGCGCGCTGCGGCGGCACGTGATGGGCGCCGACGCGGTGGGCGGACAGCCGTCCCCGGCTCAACTCGCCGAGATCGTCCTGCTGTTGCACGACGCGATGGACGCCGGAGCCTGGGGCTTCTCGACCACCCAGTCCACCACCCACTCCGACGGCGACGGGCAGCCGGTCGCCTCCCGGCACGCGCTGCCCGCCGAACTCATCGCCATGTCCAAGGCAGTCGGCGAACACGAGGGTACCCAGATCGAGGCCATCGTCGCGGGCTGCCTCGACCAGTTCAGCGACGCCGAGATCGACCTCCTCGTCGACATGTCCGCCGCCGCCGGACGCCCCCTGAACTGGAACGTCCTCACGATCGACGCCGGGGTCCCCGAGCGCGTGCCCCGGCAACTGCACGCAAGCGAGCGCGCCCGCAAGGCCGGTGGCCGTGTCGTGGCGCTGACCATGCCGATCCTCACGCCGATGAACATGTCGCTCGGCACGTTCTGCGCGCTCAACCTCATCCCCGGCTGGGGCCCGGTCCTCGGGCTGCCCGTCCCCGAACGCATCGAGAAACTCGCAGACCCCGACGTACGCGCCGAGCTGCTGCGGCGCGCCCAGTCGAAGGAGGCGGGCGTCTTCCGCAGGCTCGCCGACTTCGGGCGGTACGTCATCGGCGACACCTACAGCCCCGCGAACGAGGGCCTCACCGGGCGCGTCGTCCGCGACATCGCCGCCGAGCGCGGCCAGGACCCCTTCGCGACCCTCGTCGAGATCTGCTCCAACGACCTTCTGCGCACGGTGCTTTGGCCGATGCCGCGCGACAACGACCCCGCCTCCTGGGCGTTGCGCGCCGAGACCTGGCGGCACGAGGACGTCCTCCTCGGCGGCTCCGACGCCGGGGCGCACCTCGACCGGATGTGCGGGGCGCCGTACACGACCCGCTTCCTCGGGGACTGCCTGCGGGGACGCAAGCTGGTCGAGCTGGAGCAGGCGGTGAAGATGCTTACCGACGACCCCGCCCAACTCTTCGGACTGCGCCAACGGGGGCGCGTGGAGGAAGGGTTCCACGCGGACCTCGTCCTCTTCGACCCCGAACGCATCGACGCCGGGAAGGCGACCCTCGTCCACGACCTGCCGGGCGACAGCCCACGGCTCGACTCCAAGGCTCTCGGCATAAAGGCCGTATGGGTCAACGGGGTTGAGGCTATCCGCGACGACGTCGTCACCGGCGCCGTACCCGGCAAGGTGCTGCGCTCCGGGACCGACACCCGGACGGTGAGCACCAAGTGACCGACGGGCAGCGGCTGTTCGTCGGTGGCGCATGGGTCGAGCCGGACGGCGGGCACTACGAGGTGATCGACCCCGCGACCGAGGACGTCGTCGGACTGGCCCCCGAAGCGTCCGCCGCACAGGCCAACGACGCCTGCGCGGCGGCGAGTTCGGCGTTCGAGAGCTGGTCGCGGACGCGCCCCGAGGAACGGGCCGCCGTCCTGGCCCGCGCCGCCGACCTGATCCTGGCCCGGCGCTCGGAACTCACCGGCCTCGCCCGCGCCGAGACCGGGGCGACCACCGCGACCGTCCGCTCCATGCAACTCGGCGTCGCCGCCGCCCGGTTCAGGCGGTACGCCCGCGTCGAACCCGTCGAGTGGGCCATCACCCCGCAGATCAACGAGGCCGGGCCGATGGGGAAGGCCGCCGTGATGGGGGCGCTGGCGGTACGGCAGCCCGTCGGGGTCGTCACCTGCATCACCTCCTACAACAACCCCTGGGCCAACCCGGCCGGGAAGATCGCGCCCGCGCTGGCCATGGGCAACACGGTCGTCGTGAAACCGGCGCCTCAGGATCCGCTGTCGGTGTACCGGATGGCGGAGGTCCTGGAAGCCGCCGGGGTGCCGCCCGGTGTCGTCAATGTGGTCTCCGGAGAGGCGGTTGAGGTTGGGGAGGCGACCGTCTCGTCCCCCGACGTCGACATGGTCAGCTTCACCGGGTCCACCGCCGTCGGGGTGCGGATCGCCGAGGTGTGCGGGCGGGGCATGAAGCGGCAGCTCATGGAACTCGGGGGCAAGGGTGCGGCGTTGGTGTTCGACGACGCGGATCTGGGCTCCGCGGTCGCGGGGATCGGGACGACGTTCTCCTTCTACAGCGGGCAGATCTGTACGGCGCCCACGCGGGTGCTGGTCCAACGGGGCGTGTACGGCAGGCTGGTTGAGCAACTCGTCGCCTATGCGGGGCGGTTGACGCTGGGGGATCCTCGGGAGGCCGGGACCGTCATGGGGCCGGTGATCAGCGCGGCTCACCGTGAGCGGGTGCGGGCGCATGTCGAGTCGGCGGTTCGGGAAGGGGCAACACCCCTGGTGGGCAAGGTCGTTGACCTTCCCGAGCGGGGCTTCTACCTCGGGCCGACCGTCCTTGCCGACTGCACCAACGACATGCGGGCCGTCCGCGAGGAGATCTTCGGGCCCGTCGTCGCCGTCCTCCCCTTCGACGACGAGGAGGAGGCGATCGCCCTCGCCAACGACTCCGAGTACGGGCTCATCGACTACGTCTGGTCCGGTGACGTCGCCCGCGCGTTCCGGGTCGCGCGGCGGCTGCGGGCCGGGGGCGTGGGGGTCAACACCGTGGGGCGGAACATGGAGGCGCCGTTCGGGGGGTTCAAGCGGAGTGGGGTGGGGCGGGACGTGGGGTCGTACGCGTTGCATGCGTACAGCGAGGTGCAGGCGATCGTGTGGCCGGGGTGAGACGTGGTCGGTGACCAGGGGCGCGGCTTGTTTCTGAGAGCGGTTACTGTCCGTTTTCCGTCGGGCGCGATGCCGCCGTATGGGGCAGTATCGGGGCATGGGTGATGTAGCGGGCGTCATGATCGCCGTCGACGGCGGCGAGGTCTGGGCCGACGAGCAGGGCGACGGCGAGGGACCGCCCCTGGTCCTGCTCCACCCCGGCGTCGGGTCCTCCGAGATCTGGGAGCCCGTGCTCGCCCCGCTGACCGAGCGGCACCGGGTGATCCGGTACGACGTACGAGGGTACGGGCGGTCTCCGGCGCCGGTCTCGTCGTACCGGCAGGACCTCGATCTCGCGCTCGTGCTCGGGCACTTCGGCGTGGAGCGTGCCGTACTGATCGGCTACAGCATGGGCGGGGCCACCGCCATCGCGTACACGCTGGACCATCCCGAGCAGGTCGCCGCGCTGGGGCTGCTCGTCCCCGGGGTACCCGGGTACCCCGAGCCCGATCCGCCCGAACTCGCCGCGCAGGTCGAGCCGTTGGCGCTCGCCGGGGACCTCGAAGGGCTGGCCGATCTGGGGATGTCGTGGTGGGGCGGGGCGGGGACGCCGCCCGACACCGAGGCGCGGCGGTTGCTGCGGGGGGTGTTGGGCGGGTGGTTCACCTCGTACGCGCACGAGGAGCAACTACCGTCCTGCTACGAGCGGTTGGCGGAGATGGCCCTGCCGTGCTCGCTGCTGCTGGGGGAGTTGGACCAGCCGGTCGTCGTCAAGCGCAACGAGGTCATCGCCTCGCGGATTCCCGGGTGCCGGCTGGTGCGGGAGAGCCGGTGCGATCACTTTCCGACGCTGCGGGTACCGGGGGCGGTCGTGGAACTGGTGGAGGACTTGTACCGGAGGGTGGGCTGAGGGGGTACGGGTATGACAGGGGTCAGTCCGTGTCCAGGTCCACCCGTACCGTCAGCAGGTCGGTACCCAGTACCCGTACCGCCGTGCTGTTCAGCCTCGGCAGGCCGCGCAGACGGGTCACCGGGTCGTCGTCCCGCAGGATGTGCGCCGTACCGGTGTGCCAGCGGCCCCTGATGCGGACCCGGACCCTCGGGTCGGCCTTGATGTTCCGGACGTACTGCGAGCGGTCGCCGAACTCCGACACCAGCCAGAAGGCGTCCCCGATCCGGCGGCCACCGAGCGGGGTGCGGCGGGGGAGTCCTGACGTACGGCCGGTGGTCTCCAGGACGGGCTGGAGCGGAAGCCTGCGCATGAGGGGGTTGAAGCGGCGCTGGACGGCGGTGGTGATCCGGAAGCGGCGGTCGGCGAGGGTGGGCATGGGGGGCCTGACTGGTCGGGGGCGGTGGGCGGGGCGGACGGTGAGGGGTGGGGGTACGGCGCCTGTAGTCCCGTACCCCTCAGGTCGTGCGTAGCCCTGTACCCCTCAGGTATCCCCACCGATTGTCCCCCCGAGGTCTTCGCACCGCGCGTCACCCTCGGCCCGCCCCTCCCCGTCAGTCCCGCCCGCACCCCAGGAACACCGGGTTCGTCAGCGCCGCGAACGGTCCCGGCAGGGACGGTGCCGTCGCCGGGTGCCGGACCTCCGCCCGTACGTACGCCGCGTACGACGGTGTCGTCCGCCATTCGAAGACCCCAGAACCGGAGTCGCCCACGGGGGCCCCGGTGAACAGGACGCCCTGGTCGGTGACGAGGCGGACCGTGCAGCCTCTCACCCCTGAGACGTCCACGTGTACGACCACAGGGGTATCCGGGGCGACCGCGAGCCGCTCCCCGATGCCGGCGTGTTCGCCGCGCGGGCCGGTGACGGTGAGGGCGAGCGAGACGTCCTTGGACTCCGCGATGTACGACCGCCCGGCGCGGATGCCGTCCTGGATCGCCGCCCGGGTCAGGTCGTCCGCGAGGACCACGGTCTGGGGCAGCCCCACCACGTCCGGGTCCCGGTGCGCGTCGCTGTTGCCCATCGCCGGGAGCCAGTCGCGGCCCTCCCGTACGGCGGCGACCAGCGTCGCGTCCCAGGAGGCGAGCGCGATCTCGTCGTCCGGGGTGTAGGGGCCGTTCCACACCTCGACCGCGTCCGCCTCGCCGAACCCGAACTTCCAGGCGCAGCCGATACAGGTGGCGTGCGGGTGCGCGGGGACGACGAGGCCGCCCGCGCGGTGGATCTGCCGGGCGAACCGCGCGAAACGGTTCTCGCGGGCCCGGTAGCGCCAGTCGACGAACGTGCCGGGGTCGGTGCCGAGCGCGACGACGTGGCCGTTGCGGGTGGTGACCTCCTCGCCGAGCAGGATCAGCAGGTCGTCGCCGGCCTGGTCGGCCCAATGGGCGTGCCCCGCATGGGTGTTGTGCTCGGAGGTGTTGATGAAGTCCAGCCCGGCGGTGCGCGCGAGCGCCGCGATCTCGGCGGGGGTGCGGCGGCCGTCGGAGTACCAGGAGTGCAGATGGCAGTCGCCCCGGTACCAGGCGCGTCCCCGGCCCCGCGCGCGCTCCGGAGGATAGACGGGGGTGGGGGTATGACTCGGTGACCCGTACGTGAGAGTGACGGTGATCTCGTACGTCAGACCCTGGGGGGACACGGTGTACGGGCCCAGCGCGACGTACCAGGTACCCGCGCGGATCGGTCCCGGGACGTACCCGGGGGTCGCGTCGTCCGCCCGCACGAAGAACTCCGTACGGGCCCCGCCGGACCAGCCCCGGAAGCCCCGGCCGCCGAGCCCCGTACCGCGCTCGTCGAACAGGCCGATGTCCAGGGCGTTCCCGGCGGTGCCGGTCGGGACGGCCGGGCGGTCGTAGGTGTACGCCACCCGCAACTCACCGACCCCCGCCGGGACTTCAACCGGCACATACACGAAGTCCGGCGCCCCGGTGGGCAACGTCCCCCGCAGAGTCTTCGCCGCCCGCCCCTGCTCTCGTCCCTCGGCGGAGGCGAAACTCACGCCCCCGACAGTCATCACCGCAGCCGTACCCGTCACGAACAGGGCACGTCTGCCGATCTCGTGAACGTCGTCGCACATGGGGTCAGTGTGGGGGAGGGGGGTGAACTCGGGGAGACCTGAAGGGAATCGGGATGTGAGGTCGTTCTCCGGGTGGTAATTCCGACCGGTCGGTATGGACAGTTCCGGTTGTTCCGGGTACAGATGAGGGCGGCACCCGCGCCTGTAGTCGTACCGCCGTACATCCGGAAAGGCCGTCGTATGCGTATCTCGGTCACGATTTTTCTCACCGATGAGACCATCACTCCCACGCGTCTCGCGAGGGAGTTGGAGGAGCGAGGGTTCGCCGGGCTGTATCTGCCGGAGCACACGCATATTCCGGTCGAGAGAGTTACGCCGTACCCCGCAGGTGGGGGGCTACCCAGGGAGTACGGGCGGACGTTGGACCCGTTCGTCGGGCTCGGGCAGGCCGCCGCGGTGACCGAGCGGCTGGGGCTGGGGACCGGGATCACGCTGGTCGCGCAGCACGATCCGATCGATCTCGCCAAGCAGGTCGCCACCGTCGATCATCTGTCCGGCGGGCGGTTCACGCTGGGGCTCGGGTACGGGTGGAACGTCGAGGAGGCCGCCGACCACGGCGTCGAGTGGCGGACCCGGCGGGAGCTGGTGCGGGACCGGATGGCGTTGATGCGGGCCCTGTGGTCCGGTGAACCGACCGGCTACGAAGGGGAGTTCGGGAGCGTACGGCCGTCCATCGCGTACCCCAAGCCGGTGCGGAAGCCGCGCGGGCCGGTCGTCGGGCCGCGCACCCTCATCGGCGGCGCCGCCGGGCCCAAGCTGTTCTCCCACATCTGCGAGTACGCCGACGGCTGGCTCCCGATCGGCGGACGCGGGCTCGGCGAGTCGCTGCCGGCGCTGCGGACCGCCTGGGCGGAGGCCGGGCGGGAACCGTCCGAGCTCGACGTGGTGCCGTACGCCGTAGTGCCTACCCGGGGAAAACTTGAGTACTACGGCGAGCTGGGGATCGAGGAGGCCGTCGTGCAGTTGCCTCCGGCGGGGGAGGCCGAGGTGCTGCGGGTGCTGGACGAGCTAGCGCCGTACGTGTGAGGGGGACGGGGTGAGGGCCGGCGGCGACACGTCGTCGCCGGGTGACCCGTCCGGCATGTGCCAGCCGGGGTCCACGGCGCAGGGCATGGAAGCGCCGCCCCGGAAGTACCCGCTCCCGGCGGACCACGTGAAGAACATCTCCTGCCCGCCGTCCGAGCGCGTGGCGCGTAGCCCCCAGGTATCCCCGGTACCCCCCTCCTCGTAGGACGCGATGTCCCACCCGTCGTCCTTGAGATACGTGCGCAGCCGACGCAGAGCGGGAACCGCCTCCCCGGCGGTGACGTGGTCGAGCGCCCAGCTGTGGTGCATGGCGTAGGCCCCGTCGACCGTCTCGTCCGTCAGCCCGCCCCGGTAACAGAGATCGGCACTCAGGGTGTTCTCGGCGGAGATCCCGGGATCCCCGGAGCCGTAGGGGATCGTGCGCGTGAACCCCAGCACGCCGTACGCCTCCTGGGAGTTCGCCACCGCCCGGTCCGCCATCTCCTGGGGCGCGACCCGGGGAAAGTCCGACGCGTCCTTGGTGATCAGGGCGAGCCAGACGAGCAGGGCGAGGCCGAGGAACAGCGGCACGGCGACGAGCGCGGCGCAGCCGACCCCCACGGCTCGCCCCACCCGTGCGGCGGCGGGCTCGGTCTCGGCGTCGGGCGTGATCTCCACAGGCATGCCAGGACCGTAGGCGGCAGCCGATACCCCGGGCATCGGTACGACCACGTACACCCCCTGGGTACTAGTACTCAAGAGGGACAGGACCAGAGGCGCACGCCCACCCCGCACCCCCCACCTGGCGCCCCCGCACCTTCGATGACCTCGAACGTATGCTCAAAGGATGACGACTTCCGCGACCTCGGGAACCGGCCCCACCGAGAACTCCATGCGTCGCGCCCTCAAACGCGCCCGGGACGGCGTCGCCCTCGACGTGTCCGAGACGGCTGTGCTGCTCCAGGCGCGCGGCGAGGCTCTCGACGACCTCACGGCGACCGCCGCGCGCGTGCGTGACGCGGGCCTGGCGGCGGCCGGCCGGCCCGGTGTCATCACGTACTCCAAGAGCGTCTTCATCCCCCTGACCCGCCTGTGCCGCGACAAGTGTCACTACTGCACCTTCGTCACGGTGCCGGGCAAACTCCGCCGTGCCGGCCACGGCATGTTCATGTCCCCCGACGAGGTACTCGACGTAGCTCGCAAGGGTGCCTCCCTGGGGTGCAAGGAAGCCCTCATCACTTTGGGGGACAAGCCGGAGGACCGCTGGCCCGAGGCGCGCGAGTGGCTCGACGCGCACGGGTACGACGACACCATCGCCTACGTGAGGGCCATCTCCATCCGCATCCTGGAGGAGACCGGCCTGCTCCCCCACCTCAACCCCGGGGTGATGTCCTGGACCGACCTCCAGCGCCTCAAGCCGGTCGCACCGAGCATGGGCATGATGCTGGAGACGACGGCCACCCGCCTGTGGTCCGAGCCCGGCGGCCCCCACTACGGCTCCCCGGACAAGGAACCGGCCGTCAGGCTACGGGTGTTGGAGGACGCGGGCCGCTCCTCCGTCCCCTTCACCTCGGGTCTACTGATCGGCATCGGCGAGACGTACGAGGAGCGCGCCGAGTCGCTCTTCGCGCTGCGCAAGGTCTCCCGCGCGCACCACGGCATCCAGGAACTGATCATCCAGAACTTCCGCGCCAAGCCGGACACGGCGATGCGCGGCATGCCGGACGCCGAACTCGACGAACTGGTCGCGGCGGTGGCCGTATCGCGCCTGATCCTCGGCCCCTCGGCGAACATCCAGGCCCCGCCGAACCTGGTCGACGGCGAGTACGAGCGCCTCATCGGCGCCGGCATCGACGACTGGGGCGGCGTCTCCCCGCTCACCATCGACCATGTCAACCCCGAGCGCCCCTGGCCGCAGATCGAGGAACTCACCCGGCGCTCCGAGGCGGCCGGCTTCGACCTGCGTGAACGCCTGTGCGTCTACCCGGAGTTCGTGACGCGCGGCGAGCCCTGGCTCGACCCCCGCCTCCTCCCGCACGTCCGCGCGCTCGCCGACCCCGAGACCGGCCTCGCGATCCCGGACGCCGTCGTCGAGGGCCACCCCTGGCAGGAGCCCGAGGAGGTCTTCGAGGCCACCGGCCGCACCGACCTGCACCGCACGATCGACACCGAGGGCCGTACGTCCGACCGCCGCGACGACTTCGACGAGGTGTACGGCGACTGGTCCGAACTCCGCGAGGCCGCCGCCCCCGGCATGGTCCCCGAGCGCATCGACACCGACGTACGCCAGGCCCTCGCGACGGCGGCCGACGACCCGACGAAGCTGACCGACGCGGAGGCGCTCGCGCTCTTCCACGCGGACGGCCCCGCGCTGGACGCGCTGACCCAAATCGCCGACGACGTACGGAAGTCGGTGGTCGGCGACGACGTCACGTACATCGTCACGCGGAACATCAACTTCACCAACGTCTGCTACACCGGCTGCCGTTTCTGCGCGTTCGCCCAGCGCCGTACGGACGCCGACGCCTACACCCTCTCCCTGGACCAGGTCGCCGACCGCGCCCAACAGGCCTGGGAAGTCGGGGCGGTTGAGGTCTGCATGCAGGGCGGCATCCACCCCGACCTGCCGGGCACCGCGTACTTCGACATCGCGAAGGCGGTCAAGGAGCGCGTCCCGGGTATGCACGTCCACGCCTTCTCGCCGATGGAGGTCGTCAACGGCGCGACGCGCACGGGACTTTCGATCCGCGAGTGGCTGACTCAGGCCAGGGAGGCGGGACTTGACACGCTCCCCGGCACGGCCGCCGAGATCCTCGACGACGAGGTCCGCTGGATCCTCACCAAGGGCAAGCTGCCGGCCGCGACCTGGATCGAAGTCGTCACCACCGCCCACGAGTTGGGCATCCGCACGACCTCGACGATGATGTACGGCCACGTCGACCAGCCGCGCCACTGGCTCGGCCACCTGCGCACGCTCGCCGGGATCCAGCAACGCACCGGCGGATTCACGGAGTTCGTGACGCTGCCGTTCATCCACACCAACGCGCCCGTGTACCTGGCGGGCATCTCGCGGCCCGGCCCGACGATCAGGGACAACCGCGCGGTGACGGCGATGGCACGGCTCCTGCTGCACCCGTGGATCCCCAACATCCAGACCAGCTGGGTCAAGCTGGGCACCGAGGGCGCCGCCGAGATGCTGCGCTCCGGGGCCAACGACCTCGGCGGCACGCTGATGGAGGAGACCATCTCGCGGATGGCGGGCTCGTCGTACGGCTCGTACAAGTCGATCCGGGACCTCATCGCCGTCGCCGAGGCGGCGGGGCGTCCGGCGAAGCCGCGTACGACGCTGTACGGCGAGGTCCCGGCCGAGCGGCAGCGGGCGGCGCAGGCGTCCGACGGGCACCTTCCGGAGCTGCTGCCGGTCCTCGACTGACCCTGGTGGAGCGCCGGTTGCGATCTTGGAACGGTACCTGAGGGGGACCGGTACGGGCCCGGCGGACAGGCGCTCCACAGTAGGATGATCCGACCCCCGACATGCGGGGGCCGGAGACTGAGGAGTTGCGTGCCCGTGCCTGCCCTGCGGCTTCCCTCGTGGGTCTGGGTCACCGGTCTGACGGCCGGGGCGATCGTCGGCGTGGGCTTCCTGGCGCTCGAAGCGGACAACGGCGTGCACCCTCACCCGACGGCCGCGGCCAGTCCGAAGCCGGCCGCCACGCCCCGGCAGTCGGCGGCTCCCGAGGCGTCCACGCCTAATACTCCGGGACTACCCGCCAAGTCGGGCACGGGCCGCCGTATCGTCTACTCGCTCTCCGAGGACCGGGTCTGGCTGGTCGACGCGGACGACCAGTCCCGCCGCACCTTCGACGTCTGGCCCGGCACGGTCGACCCCGCGCCGGGGACGTACACGATCTCCGTGCGCACGCCCGCGACCACCGGCTCCGACGGGGTCGCCGTCGAGCACGTCGTCTACTTCACGGTGAAGTCCGGCATCAACATCGCCTTCTCCAACGCCGTCGACGGCTCCTCCCCGCCGCCCGCCCCCGCCGGTACGCAGACCGGCGGCATCCGCCTCCACAAGGAGGACGGCACGGCGCTGTGGGCGTTCGGGGCGACGGAGACCAGGGTCAGGGTCGTCGAGTAGTACCCGGGTAGTACCTGAGGGGTACGGCTCCCGCTCCGGCGATTCCCCACCCCCTACCCCAGCTCTACCCCGCTACTTCTCGGGTACCGGGCCAGCCACCCCGGCGCCGCCCCCGCCGGGTTGTGCAGCGCCGGCCCCTGCGTCATCTCCATCGAGAAGTCGTCGGCGAGCTCCAGCAGCGTCGGCCGCCCCTCCAGCTCCGCGAGCCACGCCGGGGGCAGCGCCGTCTCCCCGTGCAGCGCGCCGAGCAGGGACCCCGTGACGGAGGCGGTCGCGGCGGAGGGTGCGCCGTGGTTGACGGCGAGGCGCAGGCCGTGCCGTACGTCCTCGGCGACGAGCGCGCAGTACACGGCGGCGGACAACAGCTCGGGCGCGCTGCCGCCGCCGGCGAGTTCCTCGACCCGCGCGGGCGTCGGCAGGCCCTGTCTGACCGCGCCGAGCCCCCGTTGCAGCGCCTCCGACACCGGCTCGTGGCCGGGCCGCGCCGACAGGTGGGACAGCGCCCGCTGCACCGCGCTGTCGAGGCTGTCGCCCCTGGCCAGCGCGTGCACGACGACCGCGTACGCGCCCGATGAGAGGTACGCCGACGGGTGGCCGTGGGTCTGCGCCGCGCACTCCACCGCGAGCTGCGCGACCAGCTGCGGCTCCCAGCCGACCAGCAGACCGAACGGCGCCGAGCGGCCGAGCGCCTCGGGGCCGTCCGCCGCCGGGTTCTTCGGCGTCTCCAGGGTGCCCATCCGCTCGTCCCCGAGGCCGAGGAGCAGTGGGCGCGTCGGGTCGCGGCGGGCGTACAGCCACTCCTCGCGAGCCAGCCAGCCGTCGTCCTTGCGGCGTAGGTCGGGACCCCAGTCGCGCTGCGTGGCCGCCCAGCGCAGATACGCGCGATGCAGGTCGGTAGGGGGGTGCCAGGCGCCGGTGTCGCGGCGTACCTGGGCGCGGATCAGGCCGTCGATCGTGAACAGGGTGAGCTGGGTGAGGTGGGTGATCGCGCCGCGCCTGCCGTACGCGGGGACCAGGTCGACGACGCCCTCCACCCCGTACGCCTGAAGTATGTCCTCCGCGGAGGCCCGGTCCACCGGGGCGCCCAGTGCGTCGCCGAGGGCGCCGCCGAGCAGTGCGCCGCGCACCCGGCTGCGGAAGTCCTGCTGCTCAGTACGGCCCCAGATGGGCCCGGCCGCCGTGCTCACACCCTGCCTCCCCGAGCCACCGTCCGCCGTCCGTACGACACGATTCGCCACTGTAATCGAACGGGGACGGGGAGTTCAGGGGTCGAGCGGTATGCCCAGTGTGGCCACAGGGGACGGGATTTGGGGTGGGGAGTGGTCGTTTCTGTGTGTTGGTGGTGTTGCTGTCGGGAATGTGGCCGGACGGGGGAGCGTGTGGCAGCCTCCCCCGGTCTCAGCCGCTCTTCGTGACCCCGACGGTGCCGCGTCCGTCGTCCAGTTCCGCGCTCACCGCGACGGCCGCCGCGTCGTCGTCCGAGTTGATCTTCTCGATGATCGCGAGCCGGCCGGGGGTGTCCTCGGGACGGATGAAGCCGATCGCGATGTACAGGACGAGGGAGACCGCGAGGGGGATCGACACCTGATACTGGAGAGGTACGCCGCCGTCGACGTTCCAGTTGATCGGGTAGTTGACGAGCCAGAACGCCAGCAGCCCCATCGACCAGCTCGTCAGCGCCGCCGTCGGCCCCGAGCGGCGGAACGGCCGCAGCAGGCCCAGCATCATCGGGATGGCCATCGGGCCCATCAGACCGGCGACCCACTTGATGACGACGGTGATGATGTCCTTGAAAGCAGGGGAGTTGACCTGCGTCGCCGCCGCCATCGAGAGGCCGAGGAAGACGACCGTCGTGATGCGCGCGACCCGAAGTCCCTGTCCCTGGTCCCACGTTCGGGCCCGCTTCCAGATGACCGGCGCGCAGTCCCGGGTGAAGACGGCCGCGATCGCGTTGGCGTCGGAGGAGCACATCGCCATCGTGTGGGAGAAGAAGCCGACGATCACGAGCCCCAACAGGCCGTGCGGCAGGAGCTGTTCGGTCATCAGGCCGTAGGAGTCGGAGCCGTCCGGCTTCTTCGACTCGACCAGCAGCGGCGACATCCACATCGGGAAGAACAGCACGACCGGCCAGACCAGCCACAGCAGCGCCGACAGCCGCGCCGAGCGCTCGGCCTCCTTCGCGTTGCGGGTCGCCATGTACCGCTGCGCCTGGTTGAGCATGCCGCCGTTGTACTCGAACAGCTTGATGAACAGGAACGCGAGCAGGAACACCGTGCCGTACGGGCCGACGAGCGGCTTGCCGTGGCCCTGGAGCGCGGGTTCGTCCCAGGCGCCGAGGAACCCGATGTTCCTGTCGTTCAGTTCGACGATCACGGCGATGAACATCGCGACGCCCGCGAGGAGTTGGATGATGAACTGGCCCAACTCCGTGAGCGCGTCGGCCCACAGGCCGCCGATCGTGCAGTACACGGCCGTGATGCTGCCGGTGATGAGGATGCCCTGGTTCAGTGAGATGCCGGTGAACACGGACAGCAGGGTCGCGATCGCCGCCCACTTGGCGCCGACGTCCACGATCTTCAGCAGCATCCCCGACCAAGCGAGTGCTTGCTGGGTCTTCAGGTCGTACCGGTTCTTCAAGTACTCCAGCGGGGAGGCCACATGGAGCCGTGAACGGAGCCGGTTGATGCGCGGCGCGAAGAGCTTCGAGCCGATCGCGATGCCGAGCGCGATCGGGAAGGACCAGGTGACGAAGGAGGTCACCCCGTAGGTGTAGGCGATGCCGGCGTACCCGGTGAACATCACCGCGCTGTAGCCCGACATGTGGTGGGAGATACCGGAGAGCCACCACGGCATCTTGCCGCCCGCGGTGAAGAAGTCGCTGACGTCGTCGACCCGTTTGTGCGACCAGACGCCGATGGCGACCATCACGCCGAAGTAGCCGATGAGCACGGCCCAGTCGAGACCGTTCATGTGCCCCCTTCCAGGGTTCGCCGTCAACGTGGGGGTTCGCAGCAGACAGGCAGGGCAGGCATGTGAACTCTGGGTGTGATGGTGTGCTCACGGCAAGCGCGAGGAGAGTCAAGGGAGGGTAAAATCGTTCGGAGAGGTGACCTCAATTCCTGTACGTGAACGCCGGGTTGGCGGGAGGAGATGCCGCTCAGCGCATCAGTTCCCCCGCGTTCACCAGCAACGACTGCCCCGTGATCGCCCGCGCCCGGGGCGACGCGAGGAACACCGCCGCGTCCGCCACGTCCCCGTCCGTCGCCAGCTCCGGCAGCGCCATCCGCCCCGAGAGCCGCCCCAGCACCTCGCTCTCGGGCACCCCCTCCGCCTGCGCCGTGAACCGCACGTACGCCTCCACCGGCGGCCCCCACATCCACCCCGGCAGCACGGTGTTCACCCGGACCCGGTACGGCCCCAACTCCCTTGCCAGCGAGTACATCACGCTCGTCAGTGCCCCCTTCGACGCCGCGTACGCCGCCTGCTTCACCTGCGAGGGCGCCGCCACCGCCGACTGCGTCCCGATGAACACGACCGCACCCCCGCCCCCCTCCTTCAGCGCGGGCAGACAGGCCCGCGTCATCCGCAGGGTCCCCAGCAGATTCACGTCCATGACGGACCGCCAGGTCTCGAAGTCGGCGTCCTGAACACCTCCGAAGTAGGAGTCCCAGGCGGCGACTTGGACGACGGCGTCGATCCCGCCGAAGCGCGACACCGCCAACTCGGCCAGGGCGGCGCACTGTTGCTCGTCGGTGATGTCGGCGGACAGGAACGCCGTGTGCGCCCCGCCGGGGTCGATGTCCCGCGCGGACTTGGCCAGTTGAGCTTCGGTCCGAGCCCCCAGCACCGCGTTCCCCCCTTCCCGTACGACGGCCGCCGCGACCTGGTGACCCAGTCCCGCGCCGACTCCGGAGACGACGACGGTCTTGCCGGTGAGCAGAGACACGAACCCTCCCTGATGGCCGCTTCCTGACGCTGGCGCATTGTCTGACGGACCGTCAGAGTATGGGCGAGCGCGCAGGAAAGGGGAACGCACATGAACGAGACCGGCACCAGCGGAACCACTTCGGGCGAGGTCACTTCGAGCGAGGTCACTTCGAGCGAGGCCGAATCCAGCGCCCGCTACGCCGAGTTGGCGGCCACCGGCCCCTACGGCGTCCGCCCCGGCCACGCCCTGATCACCATGGTCGAACCGCACCCCGGCCACGAGTACGCCTACAACCGCTGGTACGAGGACGACCACTTCTACGCGGGCGCGATGGCGATGCCCTGGATGTACGCGGGCCGCCGCTGGGTCGCCACCCGCGACCTCCAGCTCCTGCGCTACCCGGAGAAGTCGGCGGTCGCCCAGCCCGTCACCCTGGGGTGCTACCTCTCCACCTACTGGATCACCGACGGCCGCTACGCCGACCACATGCGCTGGACCGTCTCCATCAACCGCCGCCTCAACCACGACGCCCGCGTCTACCAGGACCGCACCCACGTCTTCACGGCGTTCCAGGACCACGAGACGACGGTCTACCGCGACGGCGCGGCCGGTCCCCGCGACTTCCACGCCCTGGACCACCCCTACCAGGGGCTGATCCTGGAGGTGATCGACGCCGAGACCCCCGAGCGCCGCACCGACCTCCTCCATTGGCTCCGCACCCGCCACCTCCCGCGCGCCCTGAAGGGGTCCCCCGCCGCGCTGGTGACGATCTTCCGGCCCACCCCCCTACCGGTCGACCGCATGGCGTACGTGAAGCAGGTGGAGGGCACCGACACCCGCCTGACCCTGCTGTGGTTCCTTGAACAGGACCCCCGGGACGGCTGGCAGGACCACTACGCCGGACTCGGCTCCCGGGTGGAGGAATCGGGCCTCGGCAGGGTGGAGCTGGTGGCCCCCTTCATCCCGACGGTGCCGGGGACCGACCGCTACGTCTCCGAACTGCGCTAGCTCCCAGGTACTAGTACCGGACTACGTGAGTGCTACTTGAGTTCGTCCGGGCACGGCGTCCCCCGGGGCAGCTGGTAGGGCGCCGCCAGTCGGTAGATGCCCGCCGTGGGGGCGACCAGCATCGTCCACTTGTCGCCCTCCGTGTCCTCCTCCGTCTCGTAGAGGCAGCCGTGGAGGTTCTCGTAGACCTTGGGCTCCCCCTCCTCACGGTGCTTGGACGCCTCGGTCTCCTGGGGTGCCTTGAGGCTCTTGCCCTGGGCGTCGACGATGCTCAGCCAGGGGGAGTAGGGGATCTTGACCAGGACCCGCCCGGCCCGCTTCACGTCGATCGTCATCTCGCCCTGCTCGGCGCGCTGGACCACCGCGTCGGGCTCGGCGAGCGGCGCCGGGTCGTTGACCCGGAAGAGCTGCCAGTTGGCGTCGCCCCAGATCTGCTTCAGGTAGGGCAGACCCCGCTGGACCAGCTCGCGCTCCCGCTCGGCGCCGTCCCCGTCCGGGGCGTCCTTGGGTACGACGACGAAGTGCACGGCCCAGCGCTTGAGCCATTCGTGGTAGTTCGCGGAGTTGAGGGTGTCGTCGTAGAAGAGCGGGTTGCGCTTCATGTCGGCCTGCCGGTTCCACCCGCGCGCGAGGTTCACGTACGGCGCGAGCGCGGACGCCTCCCGGTGCGAGCGCGCGGGTACCACCTCCACCCTCCCCTTCCCGGCGCCGACCTGCTGGAGCTCGTTCACCAGCGGCGCCAGCTCGCGCGCCCAGGAGGCGGCCGGAGTGGTACGGACGACGTCGTCGACCGACTTGAAACCGACCCACACCACGAACCCGACCGTCGCGATCACCAGCGCGTACCACTTACGGCTGCGCGGCACCGCGAACGGCAGCGCGCACGCCACCACGACCCCGCCGAACAGCATCGCGAGCCGGGTGATGTTGGAGCCGATCTGCGAGCTGACGATCCACACGCCGAGCACGAACAGCCCGTACACCGCCGCCGTGATCCGGACCGTTTTCCAGTCCTTCGGCACGGCGAGGAAGACGATCACCGAGTAGATGAACGGCAGCGACGCCGACCCGATCGACATCGGCTGCGTCCCGGAGAAGGGGAACAGCCACGCGGAGACGCCGACCACGATGGCCGGCGCGATGCCCAGCGCCCACGCACCCGGGCGTCGCTTCTGCAAAAACAGGGCGACCGCCACGAGTCCTACGAACAGGCCCGCGACCGGCGACGACATCGTCGCCAGCGCGGCCAGCGGCGCCGCGACCAGGGCCTTCGCCCAGCGCTTGTGGCGCCACTTGTGCGGCCAGCAGAAGACGGTGGCCACCGCGCCCAGCGCGAACATGTTGCCGAGGCCGAAGGTGACGCGTCCGCTCGCCGCGTTGCACAGGAACGCTACGACTCCTATCAGTGCAGGCCAGACCGGGTTCTTCACCGGCCGCGAGCGCAGCAGGATCAGCGTCAGCAGGCCCGCCGAGAGCGTCCCGGCGATCATCATCGTCGTCCGCACGCCGAGGATCGACATCAGGTACGGCGAGATGATGCTGTACGACACCGGGTGCATCCCGCCGTACCAGGCGAGGTTGTACGCGGAGTCGGGGTGGCGGCCGACGAACTCCGCCCACGCGTCCTGCGCTGCCAGATCGCCACCGCTGTTCGCGAACGTGAAGAACCAGAGCAGGTGCAGGCCGCCCGAGAGGACGGTCATGGAGAGCACCAGGTGGTTCATCAGCCAGGCGCGCAGGCGGTCGAGGCGGGCGCCGAAGCGGGCGTCCAGGCGGGCCCGGAGGCGGTCCTTGAGGCGGGTGCTCACCTCGGGGTCCCGCGTCTTCCCGCCGTCGGGGTCGAGCCGGTCATGCGAGCCGGACTGCGGCGCGGGCAGCCGTATTCGCGGGCCGGGGCCCGGGCCCGGACCGGTGTCGTCGCGTGTCGGCTCCGCAGTGGCCACCTGTAGGCACTCCCCGTGTCCCGTCTTCTTCTTCTCGTCCCCCATCGGCTTCCCGTAAGACCGCAGGGTTACGGCCACAGGGTGAGCGGCCGTCGAGTTGTGTCCGTTTCGTGACGCTAGCACGCAGCCCGCCGACCAGGACCGGGTGGTACTGGCCAGCGGGCTGCGGGAGCGTGCCGGGTCAGCCGACGCGGGTCAGCTTCGAGGTGAAGCCGGGCTGCGCCAACTCACTCCTGAGAGCTACGGGTACCTTCACGGCGCTCGCCGAGCCGCCGTCGCCGACCGTCAGGGTAGCTACCTGGGTACCCGCCTTCGCGGTGTGCGGGAGATCACCCGCGACGAAGGAGAGCTTCACCTTCAGGCCGGACCAGCCGGTCGCGGTGACGTCCCGCGTGACTACCACGGGGGTACGGCCGCCGAGGCCGTCGTCCACGTATCCGACGACCTGGCCCTTCTTCAGGATCGTCGCCGACGTCAGGACGTCCTGGGCCGCGCGGATCAGCTTGTCGCCGGAGTCCAGGGCCGCGCTGAGGATCGTGTTCTCCGGGCCGCCGGCGGGCTGCCGGACGACCGCGCCGATGATCGTCCGGGTCTCCCCGTTGACCTCTTTCTTCGCGGCGAACATCAGATTGCCCAGCGCCGAGGTCGTCGTACCCGTCTTGATGCCGACGACCTTGTTCTTGCCGACCAGGCCGTTCCAGTTCGAGTGGTACTCACCCTTGTAGTCCGTGTACGACATCATCGCCGCGACCTCGCGGAAGGCGGGCTGCTCCATCGCCGCCTTGCCGAGCTTCACCTGGTCGATCGCCGTCGAGACGGTCGTGTCGTTCAGGCCCGAGGGGTCCGTGTACGTCGTGTTCGTCATCCCCAGGTCCTTGGCGGCGGCGTTCATCTTCTCGACGAAGGCCGTCTCCGAGCCGGCGTCCCAACGGGCCAGCAGGCGGGCGACGTTGTTGGCCGACGCGATCAAGATGCTTTCCAGCGCCTCGCGTTGGGTGATCGCGTCGCCCTTCGTGACGTTCACGGTCGATTCCTGGCCCGCGTTCGACTGGTCCTGGGCGGCCTGGTCGATCGGGATCTTTGGGCCGTCCTCGCCGCTCTTCAGCGGGTGGTCCCTGAGTATGAGATACGCGGTCATCACTTTCGCGACGCTCGCGATCGGGACCGGCTTCTCCTGGCCCGACGAGCCGAACGTGCCCACGCCCTGTACGTCCAGCGCGGCCTGGCCCTGTGCGGGCCACGGGATGTCGACCTTGCCGCCCTCGAAGGTGTAGACGTTCTTCGCCGTCAGGTCGAGGGACGGGTTCGGGAGCGGGCGGACCATCTGTGCGATCGCGAACACGACCGCCAGCAGGAGCACCAGCGGCGTCCAGATCTTCAGCCGCCGTACGAGGGCGCGCAGTGGGGTGGGCGGCGGCGGGGGTGTGTTCGTCAGCTCCGCCAGCAGGTCCAACGGCGGTTTCGGCGGGAGGGGTTGCTGGGTGGTGCGCTCCGGGCCGACCTGGGGTACGGCGGTGGTGGCGGTCGACTCTACGCCTGTGGAGCTACGTGGTTTACGGCCGGACGGGTCGTCCAGGGGCTTCAGCGCGACGAACCTGCTGGTCCGCTCGGCTTCGGCTTCGCCGGCGGTTCCGGTACGGGTCTTGTCGGCGGGGGTGGGCTTTCCGGTGCCGCCCGGCTTCGGGGTGGCGCCGGTCTTCGCGGCTGCGCCGGTACCTGCGGTGGCGTTCGCGGTTCCGGCGGCGCCGGGCTTCTTCGGCCCGCCCGCGGTTCCGGAGCCTTCGGGCTTCCCGGCCGTGCCGGTCTTCCCGGTGGGGCCGGTTTCCTCGGAGGCGTTGGCCTTTTCGGCGGGGCCGGTCTTCCCGGCTGCGCCCCCGGGGTCGCTCGTCGGCCCGGCAGTGCCGGCTTTGCCCGCGTCGCCCGGCTTCGGGGTGGCGTCCGTGGTCCCGGCGGTGCCGGGCTTCTCGGTCGCGTCCGTGCCTGTGGTGTCGGGCTCCGTGGTGGCGGCCATCGTCCAGGCGGCGCCGGCGGCTTTGCCCGTGGTTCCGGTGGGGGTCGGCTTCTTGGCGTCGTCCGGTTTTCCGGAGTCCGCTGTGGCGGGCTTCCCCACGTCGCCCAGCTTCAGCATCGTCGTCGGCTGGTCGACGTTCGGCTTCGGGCGTACGGCCTTGAAGATCGCGGTCGGTTGGTCGATGGGGTCGGCGTCGTCGGAACGGGCCTTGGTGGAGGCCGAGTTGGTGTCGGCTTCGTCGGGAGCGGCCTTGTCTGCGGCGGACTTCTCGCCGGGCTCGGTGTCCTTCGCGCTGCCCGAATCGGCGTCGCTCTTCGGGGACTTGGCCTTGGCATCGCCGGGATCGGCCTTGCTGGTGGGCGAGTTGTCGCCGGAGGGGGTTTCCTCGCCGGACTCGGTGTCCTCGGCGGTGCCCGAACCGGCGTTCCCCGTCGGGGACTTGGACTCGGTGTTCGCCGAACCGGCCTTGTCCGTCGGTGAGTCGACTGTCTCGCCGTCGGCTTTCGAGGTCGGCGCGCCGTCGGCGTACGAATTCGTCGCGTCGTCGGGCGAGTTGTCCTGTTCGTCGGCCGAACCGGCGGTTCCCTGAGGGGAGTCGGCGTCGACATCGACGTACGCGTCCGCCGCCACGGCACCCGCAGCCGTACGACGTTCCCCGGACCCTCCGGAATCCGCCTCCCCGGCACCCTCACCCGCGCCGCGAGCCGAACCACCCCGCCCCGAGCCCCCCTCGGCGCCCCCAGAAGCCCCCTGAGCGCCCTTCACGCCCCCGGACGCCCCGGACCCGCTCCCAGTCTCCCCGGAGTCCTCAGAACGGCCCCCAGCCCCGCCGTCACCCTCACGGGCGCTGGCCTGATCGGCATCGTCACCGGAAGCATCGACGCCACCACCCTCGGTGCCCGCCTCCCCGACCGCGTCGGCACTCTCGGTACGCACCTTGGCGCCCGAAGCCCCCCGACCCTGATCGCTCACAGCACCCTCTTCGACACTCTGAGCTTCCCCGGCACTCCGGCCCTGCTCAGCGCTTCCGGCGACCCCGGCGTCACCGGCACCCCCAACCACCTTGGCGTCCCCGGACCCCTCGGTCTCCCTGGACACCTCGGTCTCCCCGGACACTTCAGCGCGCCCGGCACCTTCGGCTTCCCCGGCATCCTGGACTTCCCCGGCGTCTCCGGCGGCCCCGGCCACTCCGACCCCCTCAGTCGCCCCGGCTACCCCAGCCGCCTCGGTGCCCCCGGAATCCCCAGCTGCCCCGGCTGCTTCGGTCCCCCCGGAGTCCTCGGCCTCCTCGGCGTCTCCAGCTCCGCCGGAACTCCCGCCCGCCTCGGCGTCCCTGGAACGCCCGGCCCCGCCGGCACCCGCAGCCACCCCGGTGGCCCGGGACTTCTCGGCATCCCCGGCCCCGCCGGCGCTCTCGGTCGCCTGAGCGGCCCCAGTGCCCCCGGCATCCCCGGCCGCTTCGGTCCCCCCGGAATCCTTGGCTTCCCCGGCGTCCCCGGAACGCCCGGCCCCGCCGGCGCCCGCAGCCACCCCGATGGCCCGGGACTTCTCGGCATCCCCGGCCCCGCCAGCGCTCTTGGCCACCTGAGCGGCCCCGGAACCCTCGGTGCCCCCGGCAACCCCGCCCCGGTCGGAACCCTCAGTCGCCCCGGCTACCCCAGCCGCCTCGGTGTCCCCGGAATCCCCAGCGGCCTCGGCCGCTTCGGTCACCCCGGAACCCTCGGTGCCCCCGGCATCCCCGCCCCGGTCGGAACCCTCAGTCGCCCCGGCTACCCCAGCCGCCTCGGTGTCCCCGGAATCCCCAGCAGCCTCGGCCGCTTCGGTCACCCCGGAACCCTCGCCCGCCTCGGCGCCCCCGGCCCCGCCGGAACCCTCGCCCGCCTCGGCGCCCCCGGACCCCTCGGCGTCACCGGCGTTTCCGGCGTCCCCGTCCTTCGGCAACATCAGCACCCGCGTAGCCAGATCCACCCCCCCACCGTCCCCGCCCCCCACCGAGACCCGCGGATCGGGAACCGGCGCACCGGAACCCTGCGTCGGTCGTGACGACTCGTGCTGCTTCGACCTGTCGGGGGACTCGCCCGCCACCGATGCCTCCTCATATGCCGTACGGGCTGACGTACGGCACGAAACGAACCGTGAACTGCGTACCTGGCCACCAACACCCCGTACCCGGACGGCGCCTCGGCACTGTCCGAACCGTGTACCAGTGTCCTGTGTGGAGCGCTTGGCCCCTGCGGTAGACGAGAACGACATACCTGCCGGTTCCCTTACAAACAGGTCACGCACCCTCGACAGATGAATGTGAGAGGGGTCACCCTGTCTGTCATCCACGCGGGGAGGCATGGATGGGCAGGAGCCGCAGAACTCTTCCGGAAGAGCTTCTGTTGCTGGCGTTGGACCCGACCACGGGTACCACCGCACAGCCGCAGTCGCTCGACCTCGGTCTGGCCGGAGCACAGCTAGTGGAGCTGGCGCTGGCCGGACGGATAGCCCCTGACGGGGATCGTATCGCCGTGGTGGCACCACGGCCGACAGGTGATCCGACACTGGACCACGCACTGGAGTTGCTGCGCCGTCGTGGCGCTCCGGTCCGCGCGGTCCACTGGATCGGCGGGCCCCGCCTGGGGCTCCGCCAGACGTACCTCTCTCATCTGGAGCGGTGCGGCATGGTGCATGCCGTGGCCGGCCAGATGTGCGGGGTGCTGCCGACGACTCGCTATCAGGCGACGGACAACGCGATCAGCCGGGAGATCAGGTCCCGGCTGGACTCCGCGATCCGCACCGGCGTACCGCCGGACCCGCGGACCGCGGCACTCGCTGCGCTCGCGCACGCGGTCGGCCTCGGCAAGCACCTGTACCCGGGCAACGAGGGTCGCTCCTCGCGCTCCCGGCTACGGGACCTGATCAGGCACGACCCGATGGGCGGCCTCGTGGCGCACGCCGTGATGGACGTCCAGAACGGCGTGGCCGTCCAGCCGCGCCGGCCCGCCCCGGCACCGGCCGGCCGTCAGGCCGCGCCACCACCCGCCAGGGCGAGCGCGGAAGCGGCCCATGGAGTCCCGGCGCAGCCACGCCGGACCACCATGGCGCGCGTCGTGGCCCACTGAGCCGCAGTCCCACGACGCAGCCGCAGACACAGACGCGTACGGCTACCACCGTGGCCGTAACTCTCGGGTAGTAGCTCCGGGGTCGTACCCCGGAGGTGGTAACCCCTGAGACGTAACTCCGCGCCCCACCGACCCGTTCGGGAGCCGCGCGCACGCGCGGGGTGGTGTGTCCGTTTCGCCGATCAAGGCGAAACGGTACGCCGCCCCGCGCGGACGCATGTCCGAAAACAGGTGCCCCGGCGCGGAGTTGAAGCGGTGTTGAACACACCCAATCCGCCAGTATCCCCGAACTTGCGGGCCTGGCTGGCATATCCGTGGTTTCCCAGCGGTAATAAGCCTGTTGGTGGCAGTCTGCTCAGCAGCAGATACGCAAAGTATCAACAGGCATCCAGCCGGAGGTGCACGTCTCATGCCGTCCAACACCAATCCCACCGTGCGTCGTCGGCGTCTCGGTCTCGAACTGCGCAGGCTCCGCGAGTCGAAGAACATGACGGCCGAGCAGGTGGCCAAACGCCTGCTGGTCTCGCAGTCGAAGATCAGCCGACTGGAGAACGGCCGGCGCAGCATCAGCCCCCGGGACGTCCGCGACCTGTGCGGGGTCTACGAGATCGAGGACGAACGCGTCGTCGAGTCGCTCATGCAGATGGCGCGCGAATCCCGCCAGCAGGGCTGGTGGTACGCGTTCAAGGACGTCCCGTACAGCGTGTACATCGGCCTGGAGGACGACGCGTCCAGCCTGCGCACGTACTCGCCCCAGGTCATCCCCGGACTCCTCCAGACGCCGGAGTACGCCGCGGCCGTCATCAAGGGCGCGCTGCCCGAGAGTTCGGCGGAGGACATCGAGAAGCGGGTGGAGGTCAGGCTGCGCCGGCAGGGGCGGCTCGGCGAGCAGATCCACCCCGTCACGGGGGAGGTCAAGGAGCCGGTACGGCTGTGGGTCGTCATCGACGAGGCCGTCCTGCGCCGGACCGTCGGGAGCCGCCGGGTGATGCGCGAACAGCTGGAGCACCTGCTGGAGTTGGGCAAACTGCCGCACGTCACCATCCAGCTGCTGCCCTTCGACGCCGGCGCGCACCCCGGGCTCAACGGGGGTTACTCGATCCTGGAGTTCGCCGAACTCGCCGACTCCAGCGTGGTCTACATCGAGGGCGTCACCAGCGACCTGTACCTGGAGAAGCACCACGACGTGCAGATCTACGCCCTGATGTACGAGCACCTGCGGGCGCAGGCCATGAACGTCGAGGTGTCCGGCCAGACCATCGAGTCCATCGCGAAGGAATATGCGCGCTGAGAGCCTGTGCTCCGAGGCGAAAGGCCGCACTGTACAGGGCTGTTGCGCTCCAGTGTGAGGTTTTCCCGGAATATGCCACCAGGTCGGGTGAATGACTGGCCCCGGGGGTGGGGTCTCCCAGTAGCGTCGAATTGCGCCAGCGATCAACGGTGTTGGCGCGAAGAGAACCAGCACTGGAGCAGAAGATGGCAATTCGTCAGAGCGCCACGCACGTGTGGACGAAGTCCTCGTACTCGGTCGGGAACGGCGAGTGCGTGGAGGTCAGGTCGCCCGCAGCGGCGCTGGCCGTCCGCGACTCGAAGCGTCCGGAAGCCGCCGCCCTGGCGTTCCCCGCCGCGGCCTGGACCGTCTTCGTGGAGTCGGTCAAGTAGCGGAGCCCGCCAGGTAGTTGAGCCAGTCGAGCAGCCAAGTCGCCGATTCGGCCGGGAAGTCGAGCGGTTGAGCCGGCCGAGTAACTGAACAAGCACCACCGAGAGCCCTCTCGACGAGTATCGCCGTCCTTGCCGAGGGGGCTCGGCTTGTGCCCGGTCAGTGTCCGTCCGGCCTGCGTCCGGGCCCGGTGGGTCTAGGTCCTGTCGCCGGTCGTCCCCCGCCGCACCGGGTACGCGATGTCGCACACCGGATCCTCCGCCCCCGCCGCGTCCCAGTCCGCGAAGTACACCTCCCGGCACGGGCCGTCGTACTCCCACCCCTCCCGCCGCATCCACGCCTCCACGGCCTCGTACGCCGCGAGTATCTGGGGATGAGCCACCTGAGCCTTGGTGACCCGCGTGACGGCCAGCCGCCGCGCCGGCTCCAGACGGGTACGGGTATGACGGGTACGGGGTTGTCCCGCGACCCACGTCCGCGCCGCCCCGGCGTCCGCCACGGGTACGCACGCCTCGGCGGGACCGTCGCTCTCCATCGACGACTCCGCGTGGTACGCGACGAACGGGTACCCGGCGATGCCGCCGCAGCCGGCCGCCGCCTCCTCCAGCCGGCCCAGCGCCGCCGGGATCCACACGGGCAGCTCGTCCGCGAGGACGTGCCGGGTCTCGGTGATCAGCAACTGCTCGGGGACTTCCACGAGTTCGACCGTGAACGCGTCGTACAGGTCAGCCATCTCCTGGCCCTTTCCGGTCATACGACGACGGAGGTAGCCGGCGAGCGCGCGCCGCTCGGCGTGGCGGGTCTCGGCCTCGGACCAGTACGCGTCCAGGAGCCCGGCACCTTGCTCGCCGTCCGCCTCGACGATCCCGGCGATCCGCGCGAGCGGCATGTCCAGGCGGCGCAGCAGGGCGACCAGGCGGGCGCGGTCGATCTGGTCCACGCGGTAGTAGCGGTAGCCGCTTGCCGGGTCGATGTGCGCCGGGGGCAGCAGGCCCAGCCGGTCGTACAGCCGCAGCGCCTTCGCGGACAGGCGAGAGCGTGCCGCGAAGGCGCCGATGCCGAAGAGTCCCTCGTCCATCCCGCCATCCTCCGTCACCGGACGGGGTCGTCCGGTGGGAGGAGGCTCGGGTCTGACCTTGGGGGAAGGTCAAGGAGGGGGTGGTACGGGGGTACGTCATACCTGGGGGTTCGTACCGGGGTATGTCATACCGGGGTACTTGAGAGGGACGCGGCTCAGCCCGCGAGCTGGGCCTCGACCGCCGTGACGACATCCGTCGACTCCGGCTCGGTCTGCGGGGAGAAGCGGGCGACGACGGAGCCGTCCCGGCCGATGAGGAACTTCTCGAAGTTCCAGCGGATGTCGCCGGTGTGGCCCTCCGCGTCGGCGAACCCGACGAGCCGCTCGTACAGCGCGTGCCGGTCCTCCCCGTTGACCTCGACCTTCTCGGTCATCGGGAACGTCACGCCGTACGTCGCGGAACAGAACTCCGCGATCTCCTCGGAGCTGCCGGGCTCCTGGCCCATGAACTGGTTGCAGGGGACGCCGAGCACGGTGAAGCCCTGCGCCGCGTACTGCTCCTGGAGCTTCTCGAGGCCCGAGTACTGCGGGGTGAGCCCGCACTTGGAGGCGACGTTCACGACGAGGACGACCTGACCGGCGTACTGGGAGAGGTCCGCGGAGCCGCCCTTGAGGGAGTCGATCTCTACCTGGAGGGGGGAGGTGGCGTTGTTAGTCATGCTTCGGATGCTAACTCCGTGGGGTTACCTCTCCAGGGTGAGGGCGGTCTACGCCCTCGGTACCCCCTCCACGACCGCGTCCCCCACCCCCGTCCGCACGTACAGCACAGACCTCCCCACCCGCCGCCGCTCCACCAGCCCCGCGTCCCACAGCACCCGCAGATGCCGCCCGACCGACCCGAGCCCCTGCCCGGTGACGGCGACGAGCTGGGTCGTACTCATGGGCCGCCCCAGCAGCACAAGGACCCGCGCCCGCCCGGCCCCCAGCAACGCGTCCAGCGCCCCGACCTGCCCGGCCGCCCCGCGCTCCTCCGTGAGCACCCCCACGCAGGGGTAGACGACCGCGTACCGCGAGGACTCCTCCCACGCGACCCACCCCGTCTGCGGAGTCACGGGGACGAAGACCAGTTCCGCGCCGGAGATCTCGCGGGGCGGATACTCGTGCCGGTTCACCTGGAACGTGCTCTCGCCGAGCCAACGGGTCCCCGGCCGCAGGGAGTTGAGCACGGCCGCCCATCCGCCCCGGCTCACCTGGTCCAGCCGTACGGCGATGTCCGCTTCGAGGACGTGCCGCCGCCGCTCCCAGTAGGGCCGGACCGCCTCCGCCCACACCCACTCCATGAGGTCGGCGGCGCGGTCGGGCAGGTCGTCCCGCACCAGTACCTGAGGCAGATCCCCGGCGAGGGCCATCCGCAGATGGGCATGGGACTCGGCGACCCCGGCGGACCGTACCCGTAGTACTTCGGTGGCGAAGTCCTCTCCACCCCGGGGTGTAGGCGTCAGGAAGTCGGCGATCCAGTCCCGGCCGAGCCCCGCCTTCACGAGCAGCGCGGTGACGGGGTCGGCGGCGAGCCGGGCACGGTACGCGGGCAGGTGCGCGGCGAGCCACCGGCTCTCCCCGGGATGCTGCCCCACCCCGGCGTGCAGCAGCTTCAGCGCGGCGAAGGTCTCGGCGAGGGGCGACAGCACGAACCGGCTCCGGGCGAGCGTGTCGGCGTTGACCTGCCACAGGCCCACGGGTTCCTCCTTGCCGGCCTGAAAGTACGACCTTTCGCGTACCCGCGAAACAATAACCACCCCGCCCGGGCCACCCCGAGACTCCGTCCATGACCGGCGCACCCACCACAACCGCTTCCACAACCCCGTACAGAGCCCTCTTCACGACCCCCGAATTCACCCCCCTCTTCCTCTCCTCCGCGACCCACGTCGCCGCCCAGACCCTCGCGGGCCTGGCCCTCGGCACGCACGTCTACCGCGAGACGAACTCCCCCCTCCTCTCCGCGCTGAGCATGTTCGGCCCGTCGCTGGCCCAGGTCCTCGGCGCGACCTTCCTCCTCTCGGGAGCCGACCGCCTCCGCCCCCGCGCCACGCTCACGGCCCTCTCCCTGGCGTTCGCGACGACCACGGCCCTGGTCGCGGTCCCCGGCCTCCCGCTGGGCGCCGTGTTCACGGTGCTGCTCCTCCAGGGCCTGGTCTCGGCGCTGGGCGGCGGGGTCCGCTGGGGCCTGCTGAACGAGATCCTCCCCAACGGGGCGTACCTGACCGGCCGTTCCCTGTTCAACATGATGAACGGCCTGATGCAGATCAGCGGTTACGCGGCAGCGGGCCTGCTCCTCACGATCGTCAGCCCGCCCCAAGTCCTCGCGCTGGCCGCCCTGTTGTACGTCACCTCCGCCGCGACCGCCCGCGCGGCCCTTGCCGAACGCCCACCCCGCACCACCGGCCGCCCCACCCCGGCGGAAACCTGGCGCACGAACGCCGAGCTGTGGTCCTCCCGGCCCCGCCGCCTCACCTACCTCGGCCTGTGGATCCCCAACGGCCTTGTCGTGGGATGCGAATCGCTCTTCGTCTCCTACGACCCCGGCGCGGCGGGCACCCTGTTCGCGTGCGCGGCGCTGGGCATGCTGATCGGCGACGTGACCGTGGGCCGCGTCCTCCGACCCGCCGTACGGCGCAGGGCGGTCACCCCGCTCCTGCTGCTCCTGGCGGCGCCGTACGCCGTGTTCGCGTTCCACCCTCCGCTCCCGGTCACCGCGACGGCAGCGGTGCTCGCGTCGATCGGGTTCGGCGCGAGTCTGGCCCAGCAGGAACGCCTGATGGAGCTGACGCCACCTCAACTCAGCGGCCACGCGCTGGGGTTGCACTCCTCGGGGATGCTCGCCCTCCAGGGACTCTCGGCGGCGGCAGCGGGCTCGCTGGCCCAACTCGCCGGTCCCGCACGGGCGATGGCGGTGATAGCAGCGGTCTCCGTGGCTGTCACCCTCGCCCTGCACCTGGCCGACAACGGGCGTCGAATCCGGCCGTAAGGGGGAGGAACCAGGAGCCCACGCCGAACGGACGGAGCCTCCTGGATGAGCGGCGCGCTGCAAGACCTCCTGGTGAACCTCTCCTCCGCGTCGCTCGCGTTCGGGGCGGGCTGGTCGTTCGACAGGGCCCGTGACCTGTGGCGCTTCCGGGACACCCGGGGTTTCTGGAAGCCGTTCACCGCGCACGACCTGAAGATGGTGACGTCGATCTTCATCCAGGAGGAGCACTACATCTGGGAGCGCTCGGGCCTGGTCGGCGTAGGGGACGTCCTGGCCATCCACGAACTACGGCAACAACTCCAGCGCACCGGCGTGAAACACCTCCCCCTCACCCCGAGCCACCACCTCACGGGCTTGGAGCGCCGGGCCAACCTCATCCTCGTCGGCGGCCCCCACTCCAACCGCGTCACCGCCGAGGTCGTCCAACGCCTGCCGCTCACCTACACGTTCGGCCCGGTGGAGGAGCACGACGCGAGAATCACCGACGCGCGCACGGGCGAGATCCTCTCCCCGGACATCACCCCGGACAACCAACTGGCGGTGGACCTGGGCATCTTGGTCCGCGCCCCCAACCCCTTCCAGCCCGACCGCCACATAGTCATCCTCGCCGGCAGCTTCGGCTTCGGCACCAGCGCCGCCGCTCGCCTCCTCTCCGACCCGGAATTCCTCAACCACCCGCTGGTGTCCGGAGGTTCCCCCTTCGAGGCGGCCTTCTCGGTGGAGGTGGTCGGCGGCGAACCCCAACGCATCGACCTCAAGGGACTGAGAGAACTGGACACGGCGGTGCGGAGACAGACGGGGACGTAAAAAGGGCCGATAACGCGAGGAGTTGCGGCAACCACCGGCCCCCTCACCGCTCCTCCGGCACGCCACCCTCCAGCAGCCGTTCCCCGATGTCATCGGCCCACAGCTGAGCCCACCGCCTGAGCCGCCCCACGTCCGCGCACCCCGTGAACTCCGTGTCATCGAGCCACTCGGTGCGCACCAACCTCCCCTGGAGATCGGCGAGTTCGAGGCCGTCGGGGCTGTGGCGGCGGCCCAGTTCCTCCAGTTCCGGCCAGCTCCAGGTGTCGGCGCCGGCGGCGACGCGGGCGAGGTCGCGGGCGTACCCGCGCCGGACGAAGTCGCGGACCTTCACGCCCAAGGCGTCCGGGAGGGAGAGGGCGAGGCCCAAGGGGGTCTCGACGGGAGGGCGGTGGAAGATCTCCTTGCAGAGCGAGACGGAGACCGGGCCCTCCGGAAAGCCGACGGCCAGCCGGGCGAACAGCGGCCCCTTCTCGGCGACTTGGGCCGCCCACCCCAACTCGGCCAAGCCCACCGCGACTTGGGAGGCGATCCACTCCAGCCGCGACGGATGCTCGGTGGCCACCCCGACCCCGCGCGACCACCCCACCACCCCGTGCGCACGCAGCGCGCAGCCACCCGTCAGCGCGAGGGGATACGGCGACCCGACGGCGAGGACATCGGCCGCCAGGGACCGCTCCGTGAACATGGCTGGATTATGCCGGGGATACATGCCCACCCGGGGGCGCGCGACCAGCGAAACGCTCCTCACCGGCAACATCGGTCGTTCCACGGGCACTTGACGCACTCGACACCCGCCCTGACCATGAGCCCATGAACGCGATGTCCGACGAGATCGCAGTCATGTTGTCCGCCGACCGGCAGGAGGAGGCGTACCGCCACCACCGAGAGCTCTTCACCCAGCCCCTGTTCGCACAGGACTGGCGGGCGAGGCCGACGGACCCGGGGCGGCGCGCGTACGAGCGGTACCTGCGCCTGCTGCCGAAGCTGCGGCCCATGGAAGCGGCTTTCGACGTCCGTGAGTTGGTCACTCTGACCGAGTGGGCGACGACGGTGGATCCGCACCTGGCGCTGCTGCTGAGCGTCCAAGTGAACCTGGCGCTGGGCACGTTGACGGAGTACTCGCCGCTGTCCGGCGAACCCGAACGCACCCGCCGCCGCATGCTGGAAGGCCGCGCGGTCGGCTCGTACGTGGTGACCGAACTGGGCCACGGCAGCGACCTCAACAACGTCGAGACGATCGCCGAATTCGACACGGACACCAGGGAGTTCGTGCTGACCACCCCGTCCTCGACGGCGGTCAAGTTCATGTCCAGCACCGCCCCGCCCCCGCTCGCCGGCGTGTCCCGCTTCGGCGTCGTCCTGGCCCGGCTGCGGCTCTGGGGCGAGGACCGGGGACCGTACGCCTTCCTGGTCCACCTCACGGCCCCCGACGGCACCGTCCTGCCCGGCGTCACGATCCGTCGCCTCCCCGACAAACCGGTCCTCGGCATCGACAACGCGCTGACCCGCTTCGACGGCGTCCGCGTCGGCCTGGACTGCCTCCTCTCGCCGGAGGGCACGCACGTCACGCCCGAGGGCGAACTTGTGGAACCGCTTTCTGAGAACAACCGCACCTGGCGCGCGATCAGCAGAGTCCGTACGGGCCGTATCGCGGCGGCGGCGATGGCGGCAGCGGCGGCGCGGGCCTCCCTCTCCATCGCCGTACGGCACGCCGCGCAGCGCGAGATCGAGAGCAAGGCGGGCGGCCGTATCCCCCTCGCGCACGTCCGCTCCCACCACGGCCGCCTGCTGGACGTACTGGCGGAGACGTACGTCGCGACGCTCGCCGTCCGCGAGGCGTCGTCCGCGTTCGCCGGTATCCCCGACGAGTACGCCTCAGGGGTGACGGACGAGATAGCTCTCACGAAGTACTTCGTCACGACCGTCGCCGCCCGCGCCTGCGACGAGGCCCGCGAACGGCTGGGCGCGCAGGGCGCGTTCGCGCACAACAGGATCGTCGAGTACCGCGCGCTGCGGGACGCGGTGACCACGGCCGACGGCGACAGCCAGGTGGGCGCCCTGCACGCGGCGTACCGGCGGCTGGCTCTCGCGGAGGAGAAGGGTACGACCCGCTGGGACCCCGCCCAGCCCTGCGGCGCGGACACCCCCGACCGGTGGCTCAGCTGGCTGGCCGTACGTGAGGAGTACCTCCACCGCAGGGCCCGGCGCCTGCACGCGACGTCCGGCGGCGACGCCCAGGTCCGCTGGGACCGCACCTCGCACGCGGCGCTGGCGGCGGCGGAGGCGCACGCGGCGTACAAGGCGGCCGACGCCCTCTCTCGCCGTACGGACGCCGTCTCCGACGCGACCCGCCGCGTCCTGCACGACCTCCTGACCCTCTTCGCGGTCCGCCAATGCCAGTCCCACGGCGCCGACTTGCTCCCGGACGGCCCCTTCCCGGCCCTGACGGAACCCCTCCCGGCGATGGCGGACCGCCTGCACGACCGCCTCGCGCCGCACCTGCGCACGCTCACGGAGGCGTTCGAGCTGCCCACCGGGCTGCTGGGCACGCCGTTCGAGGCGCCGGAGGGGTTCGTGTCGTACTACGCGCGGGCGCTGGACCCCGCCGGGGAGTGAGCGCGGGGGAGCGCGGGAGTGGCAGTGCGTGCCAGGCACTCAGTGACACCGGGAAGCGGGGTTCGGAAGGGCTCGCGGTGGGCATGCCGACGGGCACGAAGCATGCCGGCGGGCACAGGAAAAGGCTGCGCGAGGCTGCGGCCGAACCAGCGAGCGCGCGAGGCGCTTAGGCCGATGATCCGACTTGCCGCGCGCGCCGTTTCCGCGCGCCCCCGTGCACCCGAGATGGAGACCCGGCCCTTGGATTAGGCCGGTGCGGGTTGTTGCATGGGTGCCTTCCAGCACCCCTACGACCTCGGAGTTTTCCCGATGACTACCGCCACACTCGCGCCCCTCTCCCCGGTCCTCGCGTCGGACAGCCCGTTCGTTCGGCGCCTCCGTCGTATGAGCGGTCTGAAGGCGATCCAGGAGTCCGCGGCGCACGGCACCGGGTTCTTCCCGTTCAGTGACGGGCTCGGTGTCCGGGTCCAGATGGCAGAGCGCGGCCGGGTGATCCTGAGCGCCACCCCGACGGACGGCCACAGCAGCTGGCCCGGCTTCACGCACGGCGGATTCACCGCGACCCTGTGCGACACGGCGTGCGCGCTGGCCGCGCTGTCGACCGTGCGGCGCGGCACCAAGGCCGTGACCGGCAACTTCAGCATGAACCTGCTCCAGCCGGTGCCGGCGGGCAGCTTCCGCATCACCTGCGTGGGCAGGGCGACCCAGACCCAGGGCCCGCGCATCCTCGCCCACGCCGACGTCACCACCCCCGACGGCACGCTCCTGGCCCACTCCACGGCCCTGTTCCTCACGAAGGACCTGATGGCCTGAGCCGTAGTACCTCCCGCAGCCGCAGGCACGCCGCACCCGGCGTCCTGCGGCTTTCGCATGCCCTCATCTCCGGCGAAAATAGCGCTCGTTACGCGAATCAACGACACGAGCCACGCCAACGGCACTGAGTGCACACCGATTTGGGCGCGGTCCTTCCGGTGGAATGTCACCGAGTGCCCGGACGCCACGACTGCCCATATGGCGGTAGGCAGTTGCGCCAACTCGGGGGGCACGGGTGCGGACGAAATTTCCAACGTTCGGCGGAAGGCGTTCGGCGGAAGGCATCAGCCGTTCCTGCGCGCCGCCTTGTTGAGATGGCTCTTCAGCGTCGTCGTCAGCGGCACGGTGTCGAGCGCGGTGAAGAAGCGCGGTACGGCATGGCCGGGCAGCCGGTTCGTGCACCAGGACACCAACTCCCCTTCGGACGCGTCCGATACGACCTCCGCGGCCACCACGGACCCGACGAACGGCGCGGTCCGCGCGAACACCCGCGCCCAGTGCACGTCCGGATGGGCGAGCAGCACGTCCCGCACCTGCCCGGCGGAGAGCCTCAACCCCCCTACGTTCAGCTGGTCCTGGCCGAGCCGCCCGCTCAACACCACACGTCCGCCCACGAATTCGGCCCGGTCACTGGTCGCGATCCACTCCGGCACCCCGTCCGCGCCGTGCACGGGGCGGACGTACAACTGCCCGTCCCGCACGCGCAGTCCGGGCTTCGTACTGTCCGTGCGCTCCAGCCACTCGACGGGGAACCCGGCCTTCCCGTCGTGCACGACGACGCAGGCGCCCGCCTCGGTGGAGGCGTAGATCCAGGTGATCCGCGCGGAGGGGAACACGCCCCGCAGCCGGTCCAGCAGCGGCTGGTCCACCGGCTCGCCGCCCAGCGTGATCTGCCGGGGCCGGAACTCCGCGAGCCCCGGATCGGCGGAGGCCAGCGCGAGCCGCCAGAACGAGGGCGTCGCCGACACCGCGTCCACCCCCTCCGCGAGCGCCACCGGCAGCCACTGGTCGGGGCGCGGACCCGGCGCCGTCACGAGGTCCTGGCCGGGGAACGCGAGGCTGAGCGCGACGAGTTGCCACCAGGCGTACGTACCGGGGGAGTAGGGGAGCAGCCAGCGGTGCGGCGCCGGGGGAGCGGCGAGCGTCGTCAGCGAGGACAGCGTGTGCGCGAGCAGCCGGGGCCGGCCCGCGCTCCCGCTGGTCGTCAGCCAGATCCGGCCGGGCCGCGCGGGCCGCCCCTCGGAAAACCGCCGCAACTCCTTGTACAACGTTTCATCGACCCGCTCGCGCGCGACGACCAGCAGCTCACCGGGGTTGCCGAGATGGGCGCGGGCGGCCGTCAGCGCGTCGAGCTGGCCGTCCGCGAGGACGACCGTGCGCCGCTCCAGCGGGGGCGGGTCAAGACGCCACCAGGTCCCCCGGAACCCCTCGCAGACGATCCGGTTCTCCAGCGGGTCCCCCGACCTGCGGCCTCGGCGTTCCCCCGGAGCGACGCGTCTGTGCGGCATCCCACGACTCCTTTTGGCCACGCCGGTCCGGGGCACGGGACGTACGCCGGTTTCGGGGCGCTGGACGTCCCCCACCACACCTATCCCGTCAACCCCCTCCCCCGGGAGGCGTACGGCAGGCGCTCAAGTGGCAACCGGGCCCCGGCCACCCCCTGAGATGCCCCCGCCTCACTCTTCCGCTGGATTGCAGGGCCCGGCCCTGACGGGAGACCGCCCGGTTCCCGGGCATGATGACGGCGCGGCGGCCGACAGCCGCCGCGCCGGAAAACCGCTACGGCGCCACCGCGCGCCCGGTCGACGGCGAGATCGCCCCCGAACACAGGCCGCGCGACGCGAGGTTCTGCGCGATCCGGGGGATCGCGGCGCGCGTGTTGGCCGGCCAGTCGTGCATCAGGATGATCTGGCCGTTGGTGAGCCGCCCGACGGCGGCCACGATCGCGTCGGTGCTCGCGTTGTTCCAGTCCTGCGAGTCGACGTCCCAAATGATCTGCCGCAGCCCGTACTTGGCCGCCACCGCCTGCACGGTCGCGTTGGTCTCGCCGTACGGCGGCCGGAACAGCCGGGGAGTGCCGCCGCCCGCGTTCGCGATGGCCTGCTGCGTGCGGGACAGCTCCGAGTCGACCTGGGCCTGCGGGAGTTGGGTGAGGTGGGGGTGGGTGTAGCTGTGGTTGGCGACCCACATCCCCGCCGACACCTGGGCCCGCACCTGCGCCGGGTAACTCGCCGCGTTCTGCCCGGTGTTGAACATCGTGGCCCGAAGGCCGTTCGCGGTGAGGGCGCCCAGCAGGGCCTGGGTGTTCCCGCCGGGGCCGTCGTCGAAGGTGAGACCGACGTACCCGGAACAGGCGGCGGCCTGCGCGGGAGCGGCGTTGACCGCCAACCCGGTCAGTGCGGCGACCGCCGTCATGGCTGCGAGGGATCGTACGGATAACATGCCGTCAACTCCCTCAGTTCACCGTGATGTTGGAGCTGCCGCTGCTCTGGTATCCCTCCGTGGCCATGATCATGTAGTAGTTGAACGAGCCCATCCGCATCCCGACCCGTCCCCACGCGTCGAAGTGGTTGCCGGTCGTGATGGTCCCGCCGGTGCGCTTCTGCTGGCGCACGCTCCAGTACTGGTTGAAGGTCTTGGTGCCTTCCACGGACGGGGCGTTGTACCGCGTCGTCTGGTAGATGTCGTACGTGCCGCCGTCGCTGGTCACGGTGCCCTTGTAGGTGCCCGTCGGGCGGTACGTCCCCCAGTTGTCGACGATGTAGTACTCGACCAGCGGGTTCGACGTCCAGCCGTACAGCGCCAGGTAGGCGTTCCCGGACGGGTTGAAGCTGCCCGAGTAGTTCACGTTCCTGCGGCTGCCGTTGCTCCAGCCCTTGCCGGCCACGAAGTTGCCGGTGTTGCGCCACGAAGTGCTGTAGTTCCCGCCGTTGTTGAGGGTCATCGAGACGGTGCCCTGCGAGTCCGTCCAGAACGAGTAGTAGTACCCGGAGTTGTTGCCGGTCTGGTTGGTGGTGACGACCGTCGCGGCGTGCGCGGTGCCCGGCATGACGAGGGCGATCAGCGCGACCAGAGCCGTTGTGCAAACGGTTGCTGCGAAGATCCTGAAGCGGCTGAGAGGGCCGCTGAGTGCGGGTGCGGCGTGCATGGCGTGCTTCCTCCTGGTCCTGCAGAGGTAAGGGTGCCTGACGGGGGACAGTGTTGGTATGACCCCGACAACTGTCAACAGTTTCGGCAGACGGTTCGAAACATTCGCGCAAGTCGTGCCTGATCAGCGCGCGTAGCGCGTAGGCAATGCGGTCACTTGCCCCAGGTTGCGGGCCATGAATCCCGAATGTTTCGCACGTCTTCCGGTCAGTTTTTACCCTCGGGGAATCCCCGTCCGCGCTCCAGGACCGCCTGGACGATCTCCGCGATGCCGTCCCGCCCGATCGGGGTGTCGTCGAAAAAGTTGTGCAACGTGAACCCCTCGACCAGCGCGTCCAGCGCGCGGGCCGTCAGTGGGTCGAAGTGCCTGGCCAGCGCGTCCCGGCTGGCCCGCATCCAGCTGTTCAGCACCGTCCGCAGCTCCGGGGCGCGCGCGGCGAACGCGTACAGCTCGAACGTCAGCAGCGGATCGCGGTCGCTCGTCCACAGCGTCCCGCTCATGATGTCGACGACCGCGTCCCGCGCCTCCTCCGCCGTCCGCGCCGCCTCCAACTGGGCCCGGTAGTGCGCCGATACGGTCTCCGCGAGCCGCGTGAACGCCTCCGTGAGGAGCTGGTTCAGGTCGTCGAAGTAGTACGTCACCGACCCGAGCGGGACGCCCGCGGCGGCGGCGATCCTGCGGTACGTGACGCGGATGGCGCCCTCCTCGGCGACGACGTCGAGGGCGGCGGCGAGGATGAGGTCGCGGCGGGAGGTGGTCCCTGGTGAGGTCATTCTTGAAAACGCTTTCTGCCGCCGTGAACTGGAATGTACATTTGTACAACCCGGTGGGCGAGGAGGTCTGCCGGGCAGCCGACCCCGCACCCACGAAAGATGCATTCTGATGGATCAGGCCGTGCGCAGGCGCCGCCGGGCGCTGTTCGTCTTCTTCCTGCTCGCCGGGATCTCGATGTCGTCGTGGGTGACCCGCACCCCCGCGATCCGCGACCGGCTCGGCCTGTCCACGGGCGAGATGGGGCTCGTCCTGTTCGGTCTCTCGCTCGGCTCGATGCTGGGCATCCTCTGCTCCGGCCGCCTCGTCTCCCGCTTCGGCACCCGCCCGGTGATCCTCTGGGGTACGTCCGTGCTGGTCGCCGGCCTCGCGACCGTCGCCGTCGGCGTCCTCGCGTCGTCCACGCCCCTCGTCACGGCCGGCCTCTTCCTCTTCGGCTCCGGGATCGGCGGCGGCGAGGTCGGCATGAACATCGACGCGACCGACGTCGAACGCCTCACCGGCGTCACGACGATGCCGACGCTCCACGGCTGCTTCAGCCTCGGTACGGTGCTCGGCGCGGGCGTCGGCATCGGGGCAACTGCCCTGGACGTACCGGTGCAATGGCATCTCGCCGGGGCAACCGCCGTAGCCGTAGGGCTCCTTGCGTACGCGTTCCCGGCGATTCCCGCTGGTACCGGCCGAGTTGAGAAGGCACCGACCGCCGACGCCGGCAGCCCCCGTACGGCCCTGTGGAAGGACCGCAAGCTCGTCCTGATCGGCACGATCGTCCTCGCCATGGCCCTCGCCGAGGGCTCCGCCAACGACTGGCTCCCCCTGATCATGGTCGACGGCCACGGCATGGGCGAGGCCGCCGGGTCCCTGGTGTATGCCGGTTTCGCCGCCGCGATGACGCTGGGCCGCTTCAGCGGAACGTACTTCCTGGACCGCTTCGGCCGAGTGAACGTCGTCCGCGCGAGCGCCCTCTCCGGCGCCCTCGGCCTCCTCCTGGTCATCGTCGCGGACAACGCGGTGATAGCCGGAATAGCCGTACTCCTGTGGGGACTTGGCGCCTCCTTGGGCTTCCCCCTGGCCCTCTCCGCCGCCGGCGAATCCGGCCCCGACGAAACGGCCCGCGTCAGCCTGGTCGCGATCATCGGCTACCTCGCCTTCCTCGTCGGCCCCCCGACCCTCGGCTTCCTCGGCGAACACGTGGGCCTGCGGCCGGCGATGCTGGTGGTCCTGGCGTGCGTGGCGTGCGCGACGTTCGCTGCGCCGGCGGTGGATACGGGGCAGCGGCGACGGGAGGCGGTGGGGGAGGGGGCGTGAGGGGCGCGGGCGAGCTCTGGCGCGTCGGCCCTCACCTCGCGCGCGCGGACATCACCGGGGCCGTACGACGCGGTGTTCCGGTCGAAGCGGCCAACTACCAGGACGACAGCGCCTGTTCCCCGACGGCGCGACCACCCTCGCCGGTGACGCCGCGAAGCCCCGCCAGCCGACGGCGAGTTCGTCCCGTACCAGCACAGCAGCACGTCACCCGACTACGGCCCGGGTGACGTGCTGCCGCCGTAGGTTCAGAACATGGTGTTGTCGTTGGCGCTCTTCTCGGGCACTTCCTGGATCACGTCCCAGTGCTCGACGATCTTCCCGTCGGCGATGCGCCAGAAGTCGGCGACGGCCATGCCGCGGTCGCCGGGCTTGAGGTGCAGATTGCTGTGGGTGACCACCAGGTCCCCTTCGGCGATCGCGCGCTTGATGTCCAGGCGCAGGTCGGGGAACTGCCCGTGCAGCCAGTGGACGTAGCCGATGAAGGCCTGCGGGCTGTCCTGCGCCTCGGGGTTGTGCTGGGTGTAGGTCTCGCCGAGGTGGGCGGCGGCGGCAGCCTCGGGCTGGTAGTCGTTGAAGGCCTGCTCGTAGAACGCGATCACGAGCGCCTTGTTGTCCGTGGCGGACATGCGTGTCTCCTGTCTGACAGCGGGTACGACTCGGTCGCTCAGGGCCCTTGATGCGAGCGATTCACTTGAGAGGACAATAACTGACCACTCAGGTATTCCTCTGTCGGCATGACGGCCTTCATGCTGAATCCCTACTCGCCCGGCGCGCTGTGACTCAGTATTCGCAGGCCCTCGGCGAACCGCTCACGGTGTTCGGCCGACAGGGGCAGACGCGTGTCAGTAGCCCCAGCCCCAGCGGACCTGGGTGACGCCGGAGGAGTTGGTGTTCGACAGTCCGCTGCCGTTGTGGGCCTGGAGCGAGTAGGTGTCACCGGTCCGCAGCGCGGGCCAGTAGACGCTGCCCATCCCGGTCGAGCGGGCCGTGTCGGTGACCGCGGCGAGGTACGACTGGAACTGGCCGTTGTCGTGGTTCGCCAGGTAGTCGGTGCCCGTGGTCATCGGGGCCCCGAACTCGTCGATGATCGTCCGGTCGGTGTAGCTGCCGATACGGTTCTTGAAGTCCGTCACCCAGGACGATTCCTTGGTGTACGTGTTCCAGTAGCCGTAGTAGTGGAGCGACAGCAAGGTGCCGCTGAGGGCGGACGAGGCCCCGACGCCGGTCACGTTGTCGTTGTAGCCGGTGCCGCTGATGACGACCCGGCCCCTCGGGACGCCGGGGAACTGGGCGAGCCAGGAGGAGCAGACCGAGACCCACTGGCTCAGCGAGTAGCCGTACGGCTCGTTCAGCGGCTCGAAGTAAACGTTGCCGTTGTTGCCGTAAGCGTTTACCACGGTGGCCCACATGGCCTGCCACGCGGCCATGTCGGTGACCGTGCCGACGCTGGTCTTCTCGGTCCAGGCGCTGATGACCACCTTCATGCCGTCGGCGAGCGCCGCGTCGATCGCGCCCCGGTAGGAACTCCACCAGGACTCGCTGACGCTGGGCGGATTGATCGGCAGACGTACGGTGTTGGCGCCGAGGTTGGACTGGAACGACTTGATGTAGCTGTCGGCGACCGAATAGACCTGCGAGTAGCTGTCCGACGCGGTCAGACCGTCCGGGATCACCCACCCGGTGTTGTAGTTGTCGCGGGCGTCGGCCCAGTTGACCCCCTTGAACTGGTTGGTGGCGGCTGCGGCCGGCTGTGCGGGGGCGAGGATCAACTGGGAAGCGCAGATCAAGGCGGCCACCGAGAGGAGGTGGGCCAGCGTCTTCCGGGTGAACGTGCGAGTGGACATGGCTGCTCCGTGCGTGCGGGGGCCCACCTTGGTGGAAAGTGTGAAGGAATGTTGTTGCTGGCTGTTTGACTCTGTCGGAACATTGCGACCTCCCTCGTCACGCCGTCAACCCTCCGAAGGGGAACCGGTTGGCAAAGTCGTCGCCCGGCGACGGGGAGCACGAGGGTGCTGGACGAGGCCGTCGCGCCCGGCGGAAACGCGGTGCAACCGCGTCACCGGACCCTTCGCCCCCGGCAACCCGCGCCCGCCCGCATCGGCTACCCTGTCCTTGGTCGGTAGTCGGTTCGCCATGTCGCCTGTGCGAGCACCGAAGCAGGGGACATGACACCGCAACTGGCGCCTTCGTAGCTCAGGGGATAGAGCACCGCTCTCCTAAAGCGGGTGTCGGCAGTTCGAATCTGCCCGGGGGCACGTGACTGATCAGGGCGAGGGCCCCGGATCTCCCACTTCAGGGATGGTCCGGGGCCCTCTTCTGTGGCCCGCGTCGATGCCCACTCCCTGAAAGGCGGAATTCCGGCCCGACCCGATCGCCCCCGACCGCCTTCTCCCCGATGCTGGAAAACAAATCCAGCGAAGGGGAATTCCATGGCGCGCACCGGACGGCGTACGCGGATCGTGCTCGCGGTGGCCATTCTCGCCGCTTTTCTCACGGGAGCGGCGGGGGAGAGCGAGCGGGTGCCGGTCTGTCTGGTCCCGCCGGGGAATCCGGATACGGAACGCACCGTGAGCGTCCCGGCGAAAAGCCTCCCCGCGCTGCTGCGGACGACCGCTTCGTACGCCGGTCCCTGCGCCGTGTACGGCAGGGCCGTGCCCCTCGGGGACGGGGTTCTCAGGGCGTACGTCCAGCAGGTCGGCGCACGTCCGGTGGCCGTCGGGGTCGCGTTTCCGGCGTCGGTACTGCGGGGGCTCCCGACGGCCGTCAGCGACGGGAAGCACTGTTTCGACAAGGACGGAAACGGCAGCACCGACCTGCACACGGAATGCTCGGTGGGCCACGAGAAGGTGCTGGAGCTGCCCGCCGGGGCGGGCCCGTTCGCGTGGGAGCTGGTGAACTGGAACCCCCAGGGCCATATTCCCAAGGGCGTTTACGACACCCCTCACTTCGACTTCCACTTCTATATCCAGCCGTTGGCCGAACGGAACGCGATCAGACCCGGACCGTGCCCGGCACTGACGGACTGCGCGGATTACGCAAGGGCGAAGAAACCCGTACCGAGCCGCTACCTCGCCCCGGATTTCATGGACGTCGACGCGGTGGAACCGGCAATGGGCAACCACCTCCTCGACGCGAGGGCACCGGAGCTGAACGGCGGCCCGTTCACGCGCACATGGATCTACGGGACGTACGACGGGGAGATCACCTTCTACGAGGCGATGATCGCGAAGTCGTGGCTGGAGGGCCTGCGGGGCGCCCGCGCCGACGACACCTGCACCCCGTTCCGCCAGCCGAAGGCGTGGCGGGAGAGCGGCTGGTACCCAACGAAGTACTGCGCGGAGTACCGGAAGAACCGCAAGGAGTACGCGGTCTCACTGGCCGACTTCGTTTACCGCAACGGGAGTTGACACCGGAGCGCCAGGCCGGACCGGCAGAAGACGGACGCGAGGCGAGCGCCACCGCCCCCAACTCCCAAGCCCCTCGTTCGGCGGCTCCCTCGGACTGGCCGCGTTCAACGCCGTCTTCCACGCGAAACTCGTCTCGGAACTCTCCGGGCTCGACGCCGAGCAGAGGAAAACCGCTCAACAACCGGAGAGAGTCCACCAGTTGACCGGAGCCCTCCGGGAAACCGTTCTGCACGCGTACGACGCCGCCGTGGATCGCGTCTTCCTCGTCGCCGCCGGCATCCTCACCGTCGCGCTCGCTCTCGCGCTGCTCCTGAAACTCCCGGACCGGCCCAATGTCCCCGCGAAAACCACCCTCACCGCACCCGAATGAACCGCGACACCACCCCCACCTCCTCCGTGATCCGCCCAGCGACATCGAGCAGTTCGGGCAGGATCACGGACAGGCACTCCTCAACCGACCGCCGCGCCACATGAGTTGACACGCTCACCGCCCCCAGGGCCCGCCCGTCCCGCCCCCGCACCGGCACGGCGATGGACCGCAGCCCGTCCTCCAACTCCTCGTCGACGAGGGCGAATCCACGCGCCCGCACCTCGTCGAGCACCCCCCGCAACACCCCCGCATCCGTGACCGTCCGCGAGGTGAACGCCCGCAGTGAACCCAACTCCCGCTCGCCAGAAGGCAGATCAGCAAGCAACACCCGCCCCGACGACGTCACCCAAGCAGGCAACCGAGCCCCCACCCCCAACTCCACGCTCATCACATGCCGAGCGCCAACCCGAGCGGCGTACTGCACCTCGCCCCCCTCGACCAACACCCCCAACGACACAGGCTCCTGGACCCGAGAGGCCAGCTCCTCCAGATGCGGCTGGGCGATCCGCGCGAGGTTCGTCCGCGACAACGGCGGGAACCCCAGGCCCAGTACGCGCGGAGTGAGCACGAACTGCCGGGGATCGGCACCGAGTTGCACCAACCCCAGATACCGAAAGGTGATCAACGCCCGCCGGGCGGACGCCCGCGACAACCCGGTAGCCCGAGCCACCTCCGACAACGTCAACGCATCCCGCCCCTCCCCGAACGCGGTCAGCACGCTCAGCCCCCGCGCGAGCGACTCCACGAACCCCCGCCCCAACTCCTGCTTGGACGCCCCGGTCCACCCCGCGAGCCCGGCGGGCGCGGGCCCGGCGACCGCCTCGGACGCCGTACGGAGCACCTCCTCCATCCCGGCCACGGCCTCCCGCAGCCGGGGCAGCAACGCGTCCCGCAACCCCTCGGCCGGATGCCGGCTGGTGTGGCTCACGACGCTGGCGACACAGGCGATACGCCCGCCAACTCCCCGTACGGGTACGGAGATCGCCACGAGCCCGGGTTCGATGAGCTGATCGTCCAGGGCGAACCCGTCCCGCCCGGCGCCGTCGGCCCGACGTACAAAATCGGCGCCGCCGAACCCCCCACCCCCCGAGCCGAGTTCACGATCCGGCACCGCCACGAACCCCGAGTCCGTCGGATCAGCCTCTCTGCGAGCCCGCCAAGCAGCCCACCCCTCCTCGTCCCACTCACTCGCGAACAACGCCCCAGGCGCCGTCCGTTCAGCCGGCAGCAGATCCCCGATCCGGAAAGAAAGAGACAGCGTCCGCCGCCGCGTCGCCTGATGGATGAACCGGATCCCGTCCCGGTCCCCGACCGCCAGCGACACCGACTCGTCGAGTTCGTCGGCGAGTTGATCCGCCCACGCCCCCAGCAACGACGGCAGCCGCAGCGCGGACAGATACGCGTTCCCCAACTCCGCGACGCGTGGCGCGAGCGACGCGTCCCGCCCGTCCAGCCGTACGTACCCCACCCGAGCCAGCGTCCCCACCACCCGGTCGACCGTGGACCGCGCGAGCCCCGTCTCCCGTTCCAGCGCGCTGAGGCTGAGCGTCCCCCCGGCCCCGGTGAGCCGCTCCAGCACGCCCACCCCCCGCAGCAACGGGGTCACGGCCTCGGTCGGAACGGCATCGGACGACGTCATGGGCGCTGCACTCCCGGGTGAGATCTCGGGAAGACACCGTACGGGACATACCGGGGAGTGGGTCAGGCGGAAGACTTCCCCCGCACGACCGTCACCCCCGCACGACCGTCACCAGGTAGTTCCCGTCCATGTCGATCCCCCCGACGGCGATGCTGATCCCGTGCTTGCGGTCCACGAACCGCTGCCCGGGCCGGAACGTCGCGTCGGACAACTCGGCGTGGACGTTGGGGCTGCGCGTGCACCCCCCGCTGTCCCGCCGCGAGTCGTGCACGCTCACCGGCCCGAGCCCCGTGTCCACCCCGGCGTCGACCTTGTAGATCAGCACCCCCGGCCGGCACACCGCCTCGTCGTTGCCCCCCTTGGTGCGCAGCTCGACCGCGTACCCGCTGCGCCCGCCGACCGGCACGAACAGCAGCTTGCGCCCGCCGGGGGAGGAGAGCGGCGTCAGGGTGTACTGCGAAGTCCCCTTCAGAGACGCGCAGTTGACCTGCTCCGGCGTCAGCCACCCCAGCTTCCACTTGTGCCAGCCGAGGAAGTCGTTGTTGGCGCCCCAGTCCTCGCTCATGATGTCCCAGTGCCCGACGGCGCCCCCGCCCTCCTGCGTATAGAGGTCGGGCAGCCCGAAGACGTGCCCGTTCTCGTGCGGCAGCACGCGGTAGCCGGTCTCGCCGTACGTCCCGGACCCGTCGTCCTGCCGCGAGTACACGAAGGACGCGTTGGCGACGGGCACCCCGTCCGCCATGGGCGCCTCGGTGTTCCCGGCGAAGGTCACCGACAGGACGGTGTCGAGCGCGGAGGGCCCGGCGTTCGGGGTGATGAGCACGTTCAGCAGGTCGTAGTCCCGGAAGTCGACGCGGGGATCGGCGGCGGCGACGATGTCCTCGACCAGCTCCCGGTACCCGGGGTCGAAGGGGGCGCCGCGTTCGAGCCCGTACGCCTCGAACGGCTTCGGCATCCGCAGCCAGCGGGGTACGGGGGCCTCGGCGCGGTAGTCGAGACGGCCGTACGAGGCGGTACGGAACCACTCGGAGGTCTGCGGGAAGAACTCCCCGAACCGGTCCATCGCGCTGCCGGGCCCCTTGGCGTCCGGGAAGTCGACCATCAGCGTCAGCGCCCGCACCGTACCCGTGGACTTCGAGTACCCCCCGGGCGTCGGCACGCCCTCGGACATCTGCACCGCCGTCGCGCCCCGGATCATGCACGGCCCGAGCGCGGAGGACCGTGCGAGGGTCATCGGGTTCGCGCCGGCCGCGACCGCCCCCGGCTCCCGCAGCCGCTCGGCCGGTCCGGCCGAGGTGCCGACCGCCAGTGTCAGCGCGGTCACCGACACCAGCGCGGCCCTGCGGTGCGGGCGTATCCGTCGGCGCGGCGAGTGCGGCTGCATGCGGGGGCCCTTCGGTCCAGGCAGCCACCGGTCACCGGCTGCACCCTCCCGTTCACCCTCTGCCGGGGCGCGAGGGGGCGCGCGCTGGGGGCGTCCGATCGGGGACCCACCTCCTCGCCCACCCCCGTGCCCACTCCCTCACCCACCCCCTCGTACGGAAATATGCCTGCCACAGGCGTGTGTGACGCAGGTCACATTCGTACGGGGAAATAACCGGGGACGTCATCCCCGTTTAACCCAGCGTCCGAGCGAAACGGGGATGCTCTCCCCGGATCGACAAGTCCCTCCTCCAGAAGGAGCCCACCGTGGAGTCCCCCACGCTTCCCGCGCAGCGCAAGGCGACCCGGCCGCGTGCCGACGCCCTGCGCAACCGGGAGCGGATCGTCACCGCCGCCCGCGAGATGCTCACCGAGTTCGGCCCGGAAGTGCCGATCGACGAGATCGCCCGCCGGGCCGGTGTCGGGAACGCCACGGTGTACCGGCACTTCCCGGACCGCCAGGCCCTCGTCCGCGAGGTCGTCTGCTCGGTCCTGGACCGTACGGCACGGGCCGGGCAGGAGGCGCTCGCCGAGGGCGGCGACCCGTTCGCCGCGCTGGAGCGCTTCGTGCACGTCACCGCCGACGAACGCATCAGCGCCCTGTGCCCGATGCTGTCGGAGACCTTCGACGAGGACCACCCCGACCTCGCCGCCGCGAGCGGCCGGGTCGAGGACATCGTCACGGAGCTCATGGACCGGGCGAAGGCGGCCGGTCAGCTCCGTGAGGACATCGGCCCCGGCGACGTGATGATCGTCATGGCCCAGCTGAGCCGGCCCCCGGCGGGCACGGGATGCGTGTTCTCCGACCGGTTCGTCCACCGCCACCTGCAACTCTTCCTCGACGGCCTGCGCGCGTCCGCAGCCTCCACGCTGCCGGGGAGTCCGATGACCGTCGAGGAGCTCCGCCGGCCCTGACCCGGCGCCTACCTGCCATTGACCCGATTAGTTCCGCACCCTTCACCAGTCTGATCACTCAGTAGCGATCACCTTTCATCGCCGCCGGTCCGCGATCGACGACGCCGTTTTTCTCAACGAAGTCCCGGAGTGGGTTCACCCATGTCTCAAGCAGTCCCCCAGGCGCCCGACGCCAATCGCTGGAAGGCTCTGGCGTTCATCGCCATAGCCCAGCTGATGGTCGTCCTCGACGCCACCATCGTGAACATCGCGATGCCCGCCGCGCAGTCGGACCTGGGCATCTCCGAGGGCAACAAGCAGTGGATCGTCACCGCTTACGCCCTCGCCTTCGGCGGTCTCCTCCTCTTCGGCGGCCGGATCGCCGACCTGTGGGGCCGCAAGCGCACCTTCGTCGTCGGCCTCGGCGGCTTCGCGTTCGCCTCCGCGCTCGGCGGCGCCGCCACCAACCAGGCCATGATGTTCGGCGCCCGCGGCCTCCAGGGCCTCTTCGGCGCCCTGCTCGCCCCCGCCGCGCTCTCCCTGCTCGCCGTGACGTTCACGGACGCGAAGGAGCGCGCCAAGGCGTTCGGCATCTACGGCGCCATCGCCGGCGGTGGCGGCGCGGTCGGCCTCATCCTCGGCGGCTTCCTCACCGAGTACCTGAACTGGCGCTGGACGTTCTTCGTCAACATCCCGTTCGCGATCATCGCGGCGGCCGGTGCCTACTTCGTCGTCCGTGAGCCCGAGGGCGGTCGCAACCGCAACCCCCTCGACGTCCCCGGCGTCCTGCTCTCCACGCTGGGCCTGGTCGCCCTGGTCTACGGCTTCACCCGCGCCGAGACGGCCGGCTGGTCCGACAGCCTGACGATCGCCATGTTCGTCGGCTCCGTCGTCCTGCTCGCCGCGTTCGTCGTCGTCGAGGCGAAGGTCAAGGCCCCGCTGCTGCCCCTGCGCGTCATCACCGAGCGCAACCGCGGCGGTATCTACCTCTCGCTGGGCCTCGCCATCATCGGCATGTTCGGCCTGTTCCTCTTCCTGACCTACTACCTCCAGATCGTCAAGGGGTACTCCCCGGTCAAGACCGGGTTCGCGTTCCTGCCGATGGTCGTGGGCATGATCACGGGCTCCACCCAGATCGGTACGCGCCTGATGACCCGCGTCGCCCCGCGCCTGCTCATGGGCCCCGGCTTCCTGGTCGCCGCGCTCGGCATGTTCCTGCTGACCCAGATGAAGGTCGACTCGTCGTACGCCGCGCTGCTGCTGCCCGCGATGGTGCTGCTCGGCCTCGGCATGGGTACGGCGTTCATGCCGGCCATGTCGATGGCGACCCAGGGCGTCGAGCCCCGGGACGCCGGTGTCGCTTCCGCGATGGTCAACACGTCGCAGCAGGTGGGCGGCGCCATCGGCACCGCCCTCCTGAACACGATCGCCGCTTCCGCGACGACTTCGTACGTCAAGGACCACATCGCCGGTGCCGCCGCCAAGCCGCAGCAGCAGCTGGTTCAGCTGGAGGGCATGGTCCACGGCTACACCAGTGCGATCTGGTTCGCCGTGGGGATCCTGGTCGCCGCCTCGGTGATCGCCTTCACCCTGATCAACGCCGGCCGTCCGAATCTCGGCCGCGGTGCGGAGGAAGGTGCCGATGACGAGGTCAAGATCCCGGTGGTAGCCCACTGAGCCACCGCTCTGACCAGCGCCGGCCTAGGGGACGAGGTCAGCGCAGCCAGGGCAGGTCGGCACCCGCTTCGTTGGGCTGAAGGCCCTCGGCGACGATCGTCAGGATCTCGCCGAGGGCCTTCGTCTGCTCCGGGGTGAGCCGTTCGAACAACGAGGTCCGTACGGCCTCGACGTGGCCGGGGGCCACCCGTTGCAGTACGTCGCGCCCCGCGTCGGTCAGGACCGCGAACTGTCCCCGCTTGTCGGAGGGGCAGTCCTCTCTGCGGACCCAGCCGTTCTTCTCCAGCCGCGCGATGGCGTGCGAGAGACGAGAGCGGGTGATCTTGGACTTCATCGCGAGCTGGGTCATCCGCAGCCGGTGGCCGGGGGCCTCACCGAGGCCGACCAGCAGTCCGTAGTACATGTGCGGCATGCCGGCGTCGCGTTGGAGCTGCCGGTCGAGGTAGTCGTCGAGGAGCGTCGACGCGTGCACGTAGGCACGCCAGACAAACTGCTCCTCTTCGGTGAGCCACTGCGGCTCCGGGGTAGGGGAGGGGGATGCCTTCATGTACTCCACAGTAACGCTCCCATCATTGAATTTTAAACAAACAGGTCGTAGGGTATGTAGGAAGATGTTGCAGATTTGAAGTAAGGTCCGAAACGGGGCCGATTGAGACAAGGTCTGCCGAAACGAGGTCGGCCGAAGCAAGGGAGAGTCGCCGCCATGTCCGCCGCCAGCCAGCGCATGCCCGCCCTGTACCTCAGCCACGGGGCGCCGCCGCTCGCCGACGATCCCCTCTGGCCCGGCCAGCTCGCCGCGTGGTCGGCGGACCTGCCGCGGCCCAAGGCGATCCTCATCGTCTCGGCGCACTGGGAGGAGGCCCCCCTCGCTCTCGGTGCCGTCAACCCCGTCCCCCTTGTCTACGACTTCTGGGGCTTCCCCGAGCACTACTACCGGGTCACGTACGACGCCCCGGGCGCACCGGAGCTCGCGGAGAGCGTGCGCAAGCTGCTGCGCGCCCCCGGCATTCCCGTGCAGGACATCCCGGACCGCGGTCTGGACCACGGCGCCTACGTCCCGCTGGTGGAGATGTTCCCGGACGCGGACGTCCCTGTCCTCCAGATCTCGATGCCCACCCTCGATCCGGTGAGACTGATGGACATCGGCCGCAAGCTCGCGCCCCTGCGCGACGAGGGCGTGCTGATCGTCGGCTCCGGCTTCTTCACCCACAACCTCGCGGCCCTGCGGGGCTCCGGGGTGCCGTCCTGGTCCGTCGAGTTCGACGAGTGGGGGCGGCGGGCGCTGGAGTCCCACGACTGGGACGGGCTGCTGGACTTCCTGGAGAAGGCGCCGGCCGGCCGCTACGCGCACCCGCGTACGGAGCACTTCGCGCCGTTGTTCGTGACGATGGGGGTCGCGGACGCGGTGGGGGAGCTGGACTCGCAGCGGTCGGTGATCGACGGGTTCTGGCTGGGGCTGGCGAAGAGGTCGGTGCAGTTCGGGTGAGGTTGTTCTAGAGGGCTTTCTCGTACCAGGCGACGTCCCAGTAGCGGCCGAACTTCCGTCCCACCTCGCGGTACGTCCCGAGGTACTGGAACCCGAAGCGCTCGTGGAGCCGGGTCGACGCCTCGTTGGGCTGCGCGATGCCCGCGTACGCGCGGTGGAGGTCCTCTTTCTCCAGGGCGGCGAAGAGGGCCTCGTACAGGAGCGTGCCCACGCCTCGGCCGCCCGCGCCCGGCGCGACGTACACCGTGACCTCCACGGACGTGGAGTACGCCGCCTTCGGGCGGTAAGGGCTGGATGTGGCGTACCCCAGAATCTCCTGAGAGTCCGTGTCCGTGGCAACCATCAGCCGGTGCGGGCCGTCTTCAGGGTGGGAGAGCAGCCAAGGACGGCGTTCTTCCACCGTGAAAACCGCGGTGTCGAATGTGATGGGCGTCTCACGGACGTAGTGGTTGTACAGCTCGGTGAGCGCGGCGAGATCCGCCTCGACTCCTGGCCTGACCTGCACCTCTGTGGGTTCCGACACCATTCGCCTCCTCCGCGTGGCCGCGCAGGATACTGCAAGATCAGAAAATTGGTGGCACTGGTTGGGAATTCTGTCCTGATTCCAGTCGTTGTTTCCTTCGAACGGATCTGAGGGACCCGGGGTAGAAGACCGGATCCGCGGGACCCGGACAGGACCACCCGACAGCCACCATCGCAAGGGAGCTCGCATGGCAACCCGTGCCGTCGCCCGTCGTCAGTCCGCCAGCGGCGAGACAGGCGCCGTGGCCCGCAGCGTTCGCGCCACCGGCGGGGAGATCGCCGACCGCGATCTGGTCGGCATGTACCTCGACGAGATCGCGCGTACCCCCCTGCTCGACGCCGCCAAGGAAGTCGAGCTGTCGCAGATCATCGAGGCGGGTGTGTTCGCCCAGCAGCTTCTCGACGGCTTCGAGGAGTCCCCCTCCGGCGCCACGCGCGAGGAGCTGGAGGCCCTGGTCGCCGCGAGCGAGCGCGCGAAGGACGTCTTCATCCGCTCCAACCTCCGCCTCGTCGTCGCCGTCGCGCGCCGCTACCCGCGCAGCGGCCTGCCCCTGCTCGACCTGATCCAGGAGGGCAACGCGGGCCTGGTGCGCGCGGTCGAGAAGTTCGACTACCGCAAGGGCTTCAAGTTCTCGACGTACGCGACGTGGTGGATCCGCCAGGCCATCACGCGCTCCATAGCCGACCAGTCCCGTACGATCCGGCTCCCTGTCCACCTGGTCGAGGAACTGGGCCGCATCCGCCGGGTCCAGCGCGAGTTCAACCGCGAGCACGGGCGCGATCCCGAGCCCGCCGAGATCGCGAAGGAGCTGGGCTCCAACCCGGCGCGCGTCGTCGACGTCCTCGACTGGGCCCGTGACCCGGTCTCGCTCAACATGGCCGTGGACGACGAGGGGGAGACGCAGTTCGGCGACCTCCTGGAGGACACGTCGGCGGTGAGCCCCGAGCAGTCCGTCCTGACCCTGCTGCGCAGCGAGGAACTGGACGGCCTCATCGACCGCCTCGACCCCCGCACCGCCTCCATCATCAAGATGCGGTACGGCATCGAGGACGGCCGGGAACGCACGCTGACCGAGGTGGGCAAGGAGCACGGGCTCACACGCGAGCGCATCCGCCAGATCGAGAAGCACGCGCTGCTCGAACTGAAGAAGCTCGCGCGGGACACGGGGTTCGAGGCGGCGGCTTAGTGAACGCCCGTGCGTGAAGCCGGAGTTGGGTTTCAGGCCACACCTTGCTCGCCCCTGGCGAACATTGCCCCTCCCCGGCTTCAACCACCGATTCCAAGGGAACAAGTCTCCAGGGAACGGGAGTTCACCCCCACGCACAAGAAACCTCGCACCCCCCGAACCCGTTGACCCCCCAACAGAGACCACGTCCCGACGCACTCCCCCCGGCGCCGGGACCACCCCAGCCGGGCTTCGGCACCCTCCCCCCCCGGGTGCCGAAGCCCGGCTCTTCTTTCCTCCATGGCAGGCACAAGAAGAAGGGCGAGCCACCCCGAACCTGAACCCCGGGGTGGCCCACCCAAACCCCAGATTGTGCCACAGCCCACCCCTCGGCAAACCGCCCGCACCCACAGCACTCACCGCCCGCACCTGAGCCCACCCACCACCGCACCACGAGCCACCCCGCACCCGCTCTCCGGCTCACGCAGCCGCGCCGCACCACGAGCCACTCCGCACTCGCCCATCTGGCTCGCGCAACCGCGACAGGCTACGGCCCCACCACTCACCGCCTCCCACCCCGCTGCGGGCAGTAGTACTGCACCCACCCGCCTCCTCGCCCTCGCCCACCCGGCTTGCGTAGCTGCGTCCAGCCGCCCGCACCCGCCCACCTGGCCCGCGCAGCCGCGGCAGCCCGCGCCGCACTACTGGCCGTCCCGCCCCCGCCCACTTGGCCCGCGCAGCCGCGCCGCACTCGCCCCCGCCTCCCTCGTACGGCGGGAGACCCGCAACCGGCGAGCCCACCCCCACCGCCCTCGTGCGGCGGGAGAGCCGCAAACAGCGCGCCCGCCCCGCCTCCCTCGTACGGCGGGAGACCCGCAACCGGCGGGCCCACCCCCACCGCCCCCAGACGGCGGGAGACCCGCAACCGGCGGGCCCGCCCCTGCCTGACCCGTACGGCGGGAGACCCGCAAACAGCGCGCCCGCCCCGCCTCCCTCGTACGGCGGGAGACCCGCAACCGGCGGGCCCACCCCCACCGCCCCCGTACGGCGGGAGACCCGCAACTGGCGAGCCTGCCCCTGCCTCCCCCTCCGGACGGCGGGTAAGCCGCAACCGGCGAGCCCGCCCCGCCTGACCGGCATGGCGGGAGAGCCGCGAACGGCGAGTCCGCCCCCGCCGCACCGGCACGGCGGGTGGGTCGCGTACGGCGGGGAGTGGGGTGTCGGGGGTGCGGCGCAGCCCGTCGCTTACGAAGACAGCAGCGCACGGCTCGGTCTACCCCACTGGCCAACACCACCCGCGACGGGCTCGCCGCACCCCCGGCACCCCCGACCCCACCCACGAACCTCCCGCGCGCCCGCAGGGCGACAGGCAGGGCGCCGAGCCAACCCCCCGGCGCCCCCACCCCCACCTCACCCACCCCCACCAGCCCTCCCCAACCGCTCCCCCAACTCCCGCACACACCGCCCCAGTTCCCCCGGCCCCTCCACCACGAACTCCACCCCCACCAACGCCAGATGCACAGCCAGCCACTCCACAGGCCCCCCGATCACCCCCCGCACCCTGCACCCCCCATCCACTTCCCCCACCACAGCCCCCAACCACCCCGGCACCCGAGCCCCCACCTCCTCCGCGCTCCCGGCAAAAACGACCGAGAACTCATACGTATCCCGCCGCCCGGAAAGCGCCCGCCGCACCAACTCCACCGCACCCCCCTCCGGCAACTCCCGCGGAGCGAACCGCGCACCGGTGGCGAACGGCTCACTCACCCGATCGACGCGAAACGTCCGCCAGTCCCCCCGATCGAGGTCGTACGCGACGAGATACCACCGCTGCCCGGTGGACACGAGCCGATACGGCTCGACAAGCCGCCGACTGCCCACCCCGTCCCGCGCGCTGTACGCGAACCGCAACCGCTCGCTCCCGGCAACGGCGGAGGCGATAGCGGTCAGCGTCTCCGGCGGAATCCGATCAACGTCCCCACCGGTGAGCGGCGCGGTGGCGGCCTGCAACGTGGCCACCCGCCGCCGCAACCGAGCCGGCAACACCTGCTCCAGTTTCGCCAGAGCCCGCACGGACGCCTCGTCGACCCCCGCGACCGCGTGCCCGGCCCCCGCCCGCAACCCCACGGCGATGGCGACAGCCTCCTCGTCGTCGAGGACGAGCGGCGGCATAGCCTTCCCGGCGACCAGCCGGTACCCCCCGTCGGCCCCCATCGTCGCCTGCACGGGATACCCCAGCTCCCGCAGCCGGTCGATGTCCCGCCGAACGGTCCGCCGGGACACCCTGAGCCGCTCGGCCAGCTCACCCCCGGGCCACTCCCGGGGCGTCTGGAGCAACGACAACAGCTGAAGCAGCCGCGCAGGCGTGTCAGTGGTCATGCCCGGAAGGATGCCGCACGTCTAGGCCAGGACTTGACCTAGACGGAAACCGAGCCACCCAAAAGCCCGATCATGCCCGATTGAAGTCCGAACCTGTTTACTTTCCGGAAATCTGGGCGTAGCCTCCCATCGAAACCACAAGTCCGGGCATCAGACGGACACGACCGGACGTGGACCGGACCCTCGGAGGCGAAGCGATGTACGCACCGGAACGGCAGCAGGAGATCCTGCGCCTCGCCCGCGACGGCGGCCGTGTGGACGTCCTCTCGCTCGCCGAGGAGTTCCAGGTCACGGCGGAGACGATCCGCAGGGACCTGAAGTCCCTGGACCGCGCCGGCCTCGTCCGCAGGGTGCACGGCGGCGCGATACCGGTGGGCCGCCTGGACTTCGAACCGGACCTGGCGGAACGCGAGTACACCTCCGCAGACGAGAAGGACCGCATCGCGAAGGCGGCCCTCGCCGAACTCCCCACGGACGGCACGCTGATCCTGGACGCCGGTACGACGGTCGCCCGCCTCGCCGCCGCGATCCCCCTCGACGCCACGCTCACGGTCGTCACCCACAGCCTCCCCATCGCCGCGCGCCTCGCGGACCACCCCGGCATCCAGCTCCACCTGGTCGGCGGCCGGGTCCGCCACCGCACACGAGCGGCCGTCGACGCGTGGGCCCTGCGGGCGTACGGCGAGATCCGCGCCGACGTCCTCTTCGTCGCCGCGAACGGCTTCTCCCCGGCGCACGGCCTCACCACCCCCGACCTCGCGGAATCCGCGGTCAAGCGCGCGGCCATCGCCGCCGCCCGCCGCGTCGTCCTCCTCGCCGACTCCGCCAAACACGCCCAGGAACACTTCGCCCGCTTCGGCGACCTCACGGACGTCGACCTCCTGATCACGGACCAGGCTCTGGGCGACGAGGAGACGGCGGAGATCGAGAACGCGGGGACGGAGGTGGTGAGGGCATGAACACCCGGAACGCCCTCCACCCCACCCGAGACACCATCCGTACGACCGGCAAGAGCGGCATGATCCTCACCGTCACCCCCAACCCGTCCCTCGACCGCACCTACGAGGTCCCCTCCCTCGACCGGGGCGAGGTCATCCGCGCCACCGGCGAACGCATGGACCCCGGCGGCAAGGGCGTCAACGTGTCGCGCGCGGTCGCGGCGGCGGGACGCCGTACGGTCGCGGTCCTGCCCCTCGGCGGCGCCCCCGGCGCCCTCGTCGCGGACCTCCTCGACGCACAGGGCATCGAGGTCGCCCCCGTCCCCGTCGCCGGCGCGACCCGCTCCAACATCGCGCTCGCGGAGTCGGACGGCGTCCTCACGAAGATCAACGCGCCCGGCCCCGAACTCTCGCCCGCCGAACAGGAACTCCTCCTGGAGACGGTCCGCGAGCACTCGGCCCACGCGGACTGGATCGCCTGCTGCGGCAGCCTCCCGAGGGGCCTGTCCCCGTCCTGGTACGCCGAGCTGGTCACCCGGGCCCACGAGGCGGGCGTCCGCATCGCCCTGGACACCTCCGGCCCGGCGCTCCTGGAGGCCCTGCGCGCGGGCCCGGACGTGGTCAAGCCGAACGCGGAGGAACTGTCGGAGGCGGTGGGCCGCCCCCTGCGGACGATCGGCGACGCCCTCAAGGCGGCGGAACAACTCCGCGACATGGGCGCCCGAGCGGTCCTGGCCAGCCTGGGCGCCGACGGCCAGCTCCTGCTGGACGCGACGGGCACGTACCACGCGACGGCCCAGGTCACGTCGGTCCGCAGCAACGTAGGCGCGGGCGACTCCTCCCTGGCCGGCTTCCTGATCGCGGGCGGCACCGGCCCGGCCGCCCTCGCCTCGGCGGTGGCCCACGGCGCGGCAGCCGTCCAGCTCCCGGGCAGCGTCATGCCGACGCCGTCCGACCTGAACCCCACAGCGGTGACCTTGACGTCGACGGTCCCGGTGGACCGCGAACTGAGAGAGCCGACGTCATGAGGCCGGTACGCCTCCCCCTCGATCACCTCGCCCCCACGCGGCAGAGCCCGTCGTTAACCGCGGCCCTCGCCACCCCCGTCCCCGACTCCACCCCCGCCCCACTGGCGATACGCGTGCGAAGGAGCCCGCGATGAGCGACATGATCACCGCGGACCTGGTCGACCTCGACCTGTCCGCCGAGAACAAGGAAGCGGCGGCGCGATCTCTCGCCGTCCGCATGGTGACCCAGGGCCGCGTGACCGACCTGGACGGCTTCCTCGCGGACGTCGCCGCGCGGGAGGCGCAGATGCCGACCGGCCTGGACGGCGGCATCGGCATCCCGCACTGCCGCAGCGCCCACGTCACGGAACCCACGCTGGCCTTCGGCCGGGCCACCCCCGGCATCGACTTCGGCGCCCCCGACGGCCCCGCCGACCTGATCTTCCTGATCGCCGCCCCGGCGGGCGCGGACGACGCCCACCTCACGATCCTCTCCGCGCTGGCCCGCCAGCTGATGAACACGGAGTTCACGGACGCGCTGCGCGCGGTCGCGGACCCGGAGACGGCGGCGGCCCTGATCCGCGGCGACCGGTCCCCGCAGGACCTGGCCGTCGCCGAAGACTCCGCTGCGGCACCGGTGGCGGCCTCCACCGGTGCCGCAGCGGCAGAACCCGCCGCGCCCTTCCGCATCGTCGCCGTCACCTCCTGCCCCACCGGCATCGCCCACACGTACATGGCCGCCGAGTCCCTGGAGAACGCGGCCCGCGAGGCGGGCGTACAGCTCACCGTCGAGACGCAGGGCTCCGCCGGTTTCACCCGCCTCGACCCGCAGCTCATCGCGGACGCGGACGGCGTGATCTTCGCGCACGACGTTCCGGTCCGCGACAAGGACCGCTTCGCCGGCAAGCCGACGGTCGACGTCGGCGTGAAGGCCGGCATCAACCGCCCGTCGGAGCTGATCGCCGAGGTCAAGGACAAGGCGGCCAGGGGAGTGGTGACGACGGGCTCCGCGCCGACCCCGGTGGAGCGCGCGGGCGACTCCACGGAGGGCTACGGCACGAAGCTGCGCAAGTGGCTGATGTCCGGCGTGAGTTACATGGTCCCCTTCGTCGCGGCGGGCGGTCTCCTGATCGCCCTCGGCTTCGCGATCGGCGGCTACAAGATCAACAAGGCGCCGTCGGTGATGGACCACTTCCTGTGGACCCAGGCCGACAGCTGGGCGGCGCTGCTGTTCCAGGTCGGCGCCGTCTCCTTCGGCTTCCTGGTCCCGGTCCTCGCGGGGTACATCGCGTACGGCATGGCGGACCGCCCCGGCCTCGTCCCCGGCTTCGTCGGCGGCATGATCGCCTCCACCATCAACGCCGGCTTCCTCGGCGGCCTCGCGGCGGGCCTCATCGCGGGCGGCGTGGTGATCGGCATCCAGAAGGTGAAGATCCCTACGGCGCTGCGCGGCATCATGCCGGTGGTGGTGATCCCGCTGATCTCCACGGCGATCGTCGGGTTCCTGATGTTCGTGGTGATCGGCAAGCCGATCGCGTCCGCGCAGAAGGGCATGACCGACTGGCTGAACGGCCTCACCGGCTCCAACGCGATCCTGCTCGGCGCGCTCCTCGGTCTGATGATGTGCTTCGACCTCGGCGGGCCGGTCAACAAGGTCGCGTACACCTTCGCCACGGCCGGCATCGCCGTCACCGACCCCAGCGACTCGGCGATGAAGGTCATGGCCGCGGTGATGGCCGCCGGCATGGTCCCGCCGCTGGCGATGGCCCTCGCGACGACGCTGCGCGCGAAGCTCTTCACGGAGACGGAGCGCGAGAACGGCAAGGCGGCGTGGGTACTGGGCGCGTCGTTCATCTCGGAGGGCGCGATCCCGTTCGCGGCGGCCGACCCCCTGCGCGTCATCCCCGCCTCGATGGTGGGCGGCGCGGCGACGGGCGCCCTGTCGATGGCCTTCGACGCGACACTCCGCGCCCCGCACGGAGGCATCTTCGTGGTCCCCCTGATCGGCAACCCCTTCCTCTACCTGATCGCCCTGGCGGCGGGCGTGGCCATCACCACCACCCTGGTGATCCTCCTGAAGGGCCTCCGCAAAGCGACCCCGACGGCCCCTCAGCCCGAGGAACCCCTCACCCAGCCCACCACCGACCGCAAGCACCCGATAGCGGCGTAGCCCCACCCCACTCCTCGGCCGCGGCCCCCCGAATCGGGCCGCGGCCGAGGCTTTTCCTGGCTCACCCGCGCCCGCCCGCGCCCCTTCGCACGCCCCCCGACCGCCCCACGCGCCCTTCACAACTCCCAAGCCCCACACGCGCATTCAATACCCCCCACGAGCCCTGCGAGATCCATCACGATCCGCCACAAAGGTAACGATTCGTGGTGTCTACTGGTTCCCATGCCCGCGAACCTCACCCTCCCCCAACTGGCAGCGCTGACCACCCTCACCCTCGCGGCCCTGGCCTGGTTGACCGTCCTGACCCGCACCCTGCGCCGCCCCCGCCCGCACCAGCCGTACGGCCCCCTCCTGCGCACCACCCCGCTGGTCCGCCGCCCCGACGGCCTCCCCGCGCTCCCACACCAACGCCGCACGGGCCCTGCCGTGGAATCGGCCCCCCTCACACCGGCGGAGGAGCACGCTTTCGCGACGCTGGTCCGCCGCCTGGCGGACGAGAGCTGAGGAGCGACGACCGTTGGGGAGCGGCGACCGCTGAAGGGCAACGACCACTGGGGAGCCCCACCTCGTGCACCACCCACCCACCGGCGCCCACGGCTTCCGCGCCCTGCCCGCCGGCGCCACGGCTTCGGCGCTGCCGGCCCGCCGCTCAGCGAGGCAAGCCACGCCCCCGCGCAATCCCTCCCGCTGCCACCCCAACCCCCAACACCGCTACGACAGTTGCGCGGCCCGCCGCTCCATCCCCGCCCGAGCCTCCTCCTCCGTCGCGTACACCTCACACATGTGCCGCCCGTCCGGCGTCACCGTGTGCTCCACCTCCCACAGCGACACCTCCTCGCCGTCGGCCAGCAGGAACGCGTGCTCGTACAGCGCGAACCCGATCCCCGCCCGTCCCGCCCGGCAGGGCCGCCCGAACGCCTGGGTGATCTCGTACGCCGACGCCGCGGAGACCCGCTCCACCAACTCCCGCCCCGGCCGGTCGGAGTTCTCCGCCCGCCGCAGCAACCGCCGTACGTGATCGGCGGAATCCCCCCGCACGTACATGTGCCGAGGCACCGGCATGGCCGCCAGCTGCACGGACACCGGCAGCTCGAACTCCGGCGAGTCCAGGGGTAACGGCAGCCGCGAGGTCGCCTCCCGCAGCTCCTCCGGCTCGGCGTACACCTCGTGCTGCGACTCCCCGCCGGCCGTGATGTTGTGCACCAGCTCCCACAGCGTGAGCGCCGTACCGTCCGCGAGCAGCCACGTGTGCCGGTACGTCTCCCGGTGCAGCCCCGCGCTGTGGTGCGCGGAGTGCAGCGAACTGTCGTGCGCCAGCGCGCAGTCGAGCTGCCTCAGCACCTCGTCGGCGAGCTCGAAGGAGTTCAGGGCCCGCCCGAGGAGCCGCGCGAGGTGCTCCTCCGGAGACTCCGGCGACTCAAATGGTTCGTACGCCGCCATCTCGTACGGAACGCTCAAGGTTTCTCCCGGCGTTGCTGCATGTCACCTTGTGGGTGCATACGGTAGCCCCTCACCCGGACACCACACCCGGCGAACGGCAAAACGTGTACCCAATAAAACGCACCCCCACCCCAAGAAGTTCCCCCCACCCAGACAAACCACGAAAACCCCACCCCACCCCCAACTCCCCACCCCACCCCCAACTCCCCACCCCACCCGCACGTACCACCCCTCAACCGGCCTTGCCCACCCCAAACCACCCACGACACCCTTGCCCGAGCAGACGACGGCCAACCCAACCGCCACAACTGAGCCCCACCACCCCTCACCCGCCCGGCGGCCGACCGCGCCACACCCCACGGACCCGCACACGCCCCACCCCGCCCCCGCGCCTGCGGCCAGCCGCGCCACCCCCACGGACCCGCACACGCTCCACCCTGCTCGCCTAGCTGCGGGCAGCCGCGCCACCCCTCACCGACCCGCACCCGCTCCACGCGCCCCGCGTAGCTGCGGCCAGCCGCGCCACCCCCACGGACCCGCACACGCTCCACCCTGCTCGCCTAGCTGCGGGCAGCCGCGCCACCCCTCACCGACCCGCACCCGCTCCACCCGGCCCCCGCAGCTGCGGGCAGTCGTGCCCCCCACGGACCCGCACCCGTTCCACTCGCCCCACCCAGCTGCGGGCAGTCGTGCCTCCCCCAGTGCCCGAAGGGCCTGGGAGGTGCCCCCATGGGGCGGCACGGGTGGGCGCAGCGGCACCCCGCAAGCGCGGGTGAGCGCCAACGCCCCCACCCCAGCCCCCACCGAACCCGCACTCACCCACTCACCGCCACCACCCACCCCCTTCCCACGCCCCGCACCTACGCCCGCACCCCGAACGCCCCCACCCCTCACCCGTACAACTCCCGATACGAAGGCCACACACCCCCCACCCCCTCCACCGACTCCGCCGCCCGCGCAGCCCTAACGATCGCCCGAGTCACAGCATCCGCCCCCGCCTCCAACACCTCGTTCAACGCCAACGGATCCCCCTCATCCAGCGCCCGAGCCCCCGTGGCCAGCGCGAACACCGTGTCCCCGTCGTTCAGCAGATGCACAGGACGAACGGCCCGAGCGATCCCGTCATGGGAAACCCCCGCCAACTTCTGGGCCTGAGCCTTGGACAGAGCAAGGTCCGTGGCGACGACGGCCAGCGTCGTGTTGAGCGGCGGAGGGGCATACGCGGCAGCACACTCGGCCATCCGAACCCGCGCAGCCTCATGCACCCGAGCTTCGGGCAACTCCCCCCGCCCCAACACCAGTTCCCCGTACAACGCCCCAGTCCCAGGCTCCACAACGGACCCCGCCGCATTGAGCACGACCAACGCCCCCACCGTGCCCCCCGACGGCAACCGCACCCCAGCGGTCCCGACACCCCCCTTCAACACCCCGGCAACAGCCCCCGTACCAGCCCCGACACACCCCTCGACAACAGGCGCCCCCACCCCACTCACGGCGGCGGCCTCAACCGCGGCCCGCCCCATCCCCGCATCGGGCCGAGCCCGAAAATCCCCACCCCGCCCCAGATCAAACACACACGCGGCAGGCACAACAGGCACCACATGCCCCACCTCGGGCCCCACCCGAACCCCCCGCCCCCGCTCCTCCAGCCACCCCATCACCCCGGACGCGGAGTCAAGCCCATACGCGCTCCCCCCGGTAAGCACGACCGCCTCAACCCGCCGCACCACGTTCCGAGGATCGAGCGCATCGGTTTCCTTAGTCCCCGGCCCACCCCCACGCACATCAACAGCCCCCACAGCACCCCCCTCAGGCGCAAGCACAACAGTCGTCCCGGTCAACCACCCACCCCCGACCCGAGTGGCATGCCCAACCCGAATCCCAGCAACGTCAGTCAAAGCGTCAACTGTCATAAGCCCAGTCTCCCTTCACCCGTCCCCACCCCACACACCACAACAGCCCCTCTTCCTCCCGCCCCACCTCCTGCGCCTACCCCCACAGCCGCAACCACGAGCCTCCACCCCCCAGGCACGGCGGGAGCCCCACAATCGGCGAGCCCACCCCCACCGCCCCCGCACGGCAGGAGCCCCGCAACCAGCGAGCCCGCCCCGCCTGACCCGGACGGCGGGAGAGCCGTAATCGGCGGGCCCGCCCCTGCCTCCCCCCCCCCAAAAAAACGGCGGGTGAGCCGCCCCCGGCGGGCTGGCCTTGGCCTGTCCCGTACGGCGGGTGGGCCGCAAACGGCGGGGAGCGGGGTGCCGGGGGTGCGGCGCAGCCCGTCGCTTACGAAGACAGCAGCCCACGGCTCGGTCTACCCCACTGGCCAACACCGTCCGCGACGGGCTCGCCGCACCCCCGGCACCCCCGACCCACCCACAAACCTCCCGCGCGCCCGCAGGGCGACAGGCAGGACGCCGAGCCAACCCTCCCGGCACCCCCAACCCCCTCAACCCACCACCCCCTCCCGCCCCACCATCCGCGAGGTCAGCACCGTCCCCACCACCACAGCAAGCCCCGCCACCACCCCAGCCGCAAACACCCCCCACCGCCCCAGAACCGTGCAGCACAACACCAGCACCGCAGCCCCCGGCAACACCGCCTGCTGCACAAGCCCCACCTTGAAGTACCGAGAGTGCAACCCCCACACGGTCACCAGATACAGCGCAGTCGGCACAGTCACGGCCGCCGCTGCCGCCACAGCGGAAATATGCGCCTTCCCAACCGCCTCCTCCACCCCCACTTCGAGCCCCGCCCCGATCGCCGCGGCCGACGCGAAGACGAGGTAATGGCCGTACCCCCACAGAAACGCCTGCCAATTGGAGCGCAGACGCCCATGGACGGGCACCACGAAGTAGATCCACCACGCGGCGAACACGATCAGCAGCCCACCGCCGGCGATCGGCAGCAACTCGCCCAGCGCATCGTGCTCGTCGACCGCAGACTTCACCGCGACCGTCGCTGCCGCGATCGTCTCGCCCAGCACGATGATCGTGAACAGCCCGTACCGCTCGGCGATGTGATGCGGATGCCACGAGGTCTGGAAGTCCCGCTCCGCGAACACCGGCACGCCCAGCTCGGCGACCACCATCACGAGGAACACCCACGTCCGCGCGCCCTCGGGGAACACGAGCAGCCCCAGCCACCCCACCTGGCACGCCAGCACCCCCAGGGCGTACCGCAGCGCCACGGCCCGCTCCGCGCCGGCCGTCGACGCTGCCGCCCTCAGCCACTGCGCGACCATCGCCAGCCGCATGATCAGGTACCCGAGCCACACGACCAGGAAGTCCCGCCCGTCGAAGGCCCGCGACACCCCCGCCGCCAGCACCAGCACGCCCGCGATCTGGACGAGCGTCACGACCCGGTACGGCACGTCGTCGTTGTCGTACGCGGAGGCGAACCACGAGAAGTTCATCCAGGCCCACCACACGGAGAAGAACACCATCGCGTAGTGCAGGACCCCCTGCCCCGCGTGTCCCTCCGCCACGGCGTGCACCAGCCCGACGCCCGCCTGCGCGACCGCCACCACGAAGCACAGGTCGAAGAACAGCTCCAGCGGCGAAGCCACCCGGTGCGCCTCGTCGCGCCCGCGCGCGGTGAGCCGCCGTACGGGCCGCCCCGCAAGAGGCGAGCCGGGGGAGACACCTGAGGGCCCGGAGGAAGCACCCGAAGGAGCTGAACTGGTCGTCATGCCCACCAGCACAGCAGACCCCGCTTTCCCCCGCACGACAGACCCCCACCGTCTCCTCCGAGACCCGTACCCTGGAGGGATGAGCACCCCCTCCGCCGCCGAACCCCGTGACCCGAAGGCCGCGCTGGTCTTCGACGACCCTCTGGACCGCCAGTCCTCGGACGACACGGACCGCGGCTGGGGCGAGTCCACCACGACGACCGGCGACGCGGCGGCCGACCTCAAGCGCTTCCTCGACGAGAAGCCGCCCCACCACATCTGAGACCCCACGGAAAAGCCGAACGGCCCCGCGGGCACGGCCGGACGCCGCCCGCAGGGCCGAGGGGAACGCGCCTACCGCCCGTCGTGCCCCGAACCGCGCTGGGCGACCAGAGCGTCCCGGATCTCCTTGAGGACCTCCAGCTCGGAGACCTCGATGACCTCCTGCGCGCCCTCCTTGGCCTTCTGCCGGGCGGTCTGCCGTGCCAGGTACTTCGACATCGGCAGCACCATCAGGAAGTACACGACCGCGGCCGTGATCACGAAGCTCAGTGTCGCCCCGAGCACCGACCCCCACTGGATGAGGACGCCGCTCTCCAGCGAGCCGTCGGCCGCCAGCTTGCACGGCTCCTTCAGACACGTGCTGTAGCTGTCCAGGTTCTTCGTGCCGATCGCACCCACCAGCGGGTTGATGACGCCCTTCACCACCGAGTTGACGATGTTCGTGAAGGCGGCGCCGATGACCACCGCGACTGCCAGATCGACGACGTTGCCACGCGTCAGGAAGGCCTTGAAGCCGTCCCAGACACCGGCCCCCTTCTTCTCGCTCACCTCGGTGACACTCCTCACTTGCTCCGACTACGGAACGAACAGCTCCGCAACCTACGCCAGAGCGAGGCGTGCCTGTCCAATTCGGTAGCTCGAACGAGGGACTTGACGACGGCAGACCGTACACATATCGGACGAAGTCGCTCACCACAGCGTCACCGCCAGCCGCTGCGTGACCCCCGCGCCGGCCAGCCGCGCGGCGGCCTCGCGAGGAACGGAGAGGACGACCAGGGCCCCGCCGTCCACGCCCGCGCCCAGCGGCTCGGGCACCTTCGACACCAGCGCCCCGCGCGCCACGACCCGGGCCTCGCCCCCGTCCGTCGCGGTCTGCGCGGAGGCGATCACGTCGACCCGGTCGCCGGGCCGCAGCAGCCGCACCGTCTCCGCGTCGGCGATCCGCACCGGCGCCGACACGGTCTCGGCGGCGACAGGCCTGCCGGGCGGGGCGGCGGCGCGAGGAGGGGCGGCATGAGGACGGCCCCGGGCCCGCTCGGCGGCGTCCTGGCCGCCGCCCCGGGCCCCCGCCGCCACGAGCGCCGCGGCGGTGACCGCGAGCCCCAGCGCCAGCGCCCGCCGGCGCTGCCGCCCGAGCCGCCGCAGCAGATGCCCCGCACCCCGCACCCGCACGGGCGAGAAGTGCGGCACCTCGCAGGTGGCCGGAGTGTCCGCACCGGCCGGGCAGACGTCGGACGAGGAGGGAAAAGGCGGAACGGTCATGGGGATCACCACCGGCGACGAAGGGACGGCCGCCCGGCACCCCCGGCGGACCGCACAGGCCGCACATCCGGCCTGCGAGATCCACGATGACCTGCCCCGCAACCCTCCGCAGCGGCCTGTGGACAACGCCCGCCCTGTGGAAAACCCCGTCACCCGAACGTGGCGACGGCCTGTGGAAAACCACAGCCCGTCATCACCGGAGTGCTAGGGCAGCACGAACCCCGGATCCATCCCGCCCAGCGCGTTCACGCACAGACACTCCCGCCCGTCCGCCGCCGGCAACCCCGCCACCACGTCGAACAGGACATCCCGCAGCCGCTCCACATTCGCCGAGAACACGGCGAGCACCTCCTCGTGGGACACCCCCTCACCCGTCTCCGCCCCCGCGTCCAGATCCGTGACGAGCGTCAACGACGTGTAGCAGAGCTCCAGTTCACGGGCGAGCGCCGCCTCCGGATGCCCGGTCATTCCCACGACCGACCACCCCTGGGCCTGATGCCACAACGACTCGGCACGCGTCGAGAACCGCGGCCCCTCGATCACGGCCAGCGTCCCGCCGTCCACGGCCTCCCAGTCCCGCCCCCGGGCGGCCTTCAGCGCGACCGCGCGCCCGGCCGGGCAGTACGGGTCGGCCAGCGAGACGTGCACGACGTTCGGCACGGTCCCGTCGGGCAGCGGCAGCCCGTCGAAGTACGTGTTCGCCCGGGACTTCGTACGGTCCACCAGCTGGTCGGGGACCAGCAGCGTCCCGGGCCCGTACTCGGGCCGCAGCCCGCCCACCGCGCACGGCCCGAGCACCTGCCGCGCCCCGACGGACCGCAACGCCCAGAGGTTGGCCCGGTAGTTGATCCGGTGGGGCGGCAGATGGTGCCCGCGCCCGTGCCGGGGCAGGAACGCGACCCGCCGTCCGGCGACCTCGCCGAGGAAGAGGGAGTCACTGGGCGCCCCGTACGGAGTGTCGACCTGTATCTCGGTGACGTCGTCGAGGAACGAGTAGAAGCCGGAGCCGCCGATCACGCCGATCTCTGCGTTCGTCATGCACGGAACAGTAGCGGCTGACGACGAAGGCCCCGCCGTCGAGGGGACGGCGGGGCCTTCGGAAGCGAGGTGCGTCAGGCGGCGGTGGTGCCGGCGGACGGCTTGGACTTGGAGTCCGAGGCGGGCTTCGCGTCGGACGACGGCTTCGCGTCCGTGCTGGACGAGGAGGACGACGACTTGGCCGACGCGGGCGAGCTGCTCGACGACGAGCCGCGGCTGTCGTTGCGGTAGAAGCCGGAGCCCTTGAAGACGATGCCGACGGCGGAGAACACCTTCTTCAGGCGGCCACCGCAACTGGGGCACTCGGTCAGGGCGTCGTCGGTGAACTTCTGCACCGCCTCAAGGCCCTCGCCGCACTCGGTGCACTGGTACTGGTAGGTCGGCACTGTCTTCCTCCTGGCACTCTCACTCGATGAGTGCTAACGGGGGTCCATACTGACGTATTCCCGGGGATCAGTCCACTGCCACCGGCACTCGGTGACCGACGCCACGTGCCACCGTGCGCCCGCGCGAGGGCGACGTCAGCCGCGAACGCAGCGCCAGGACGGTCACCAGGGCCAGCAGCGTGCCGCCCAGGGGCACGAGGAACCCGGAGCCGCCCCAGAGGCGGTCCTCCAGCTGTCCGGCGACCGTGACGGCCGCCGCCTGCCCCAGCGCGACCGCACCGGTCATCCACGTGAACGCCTCCGTGCGCGCGCCCGCCGGGACCAGCTCATCGACCAGGGTGTAACCGGTGATCAGCGCGGGCGCGATGCACACACCGACCAGCAGCCCGAGCCCAGCGAGCAGGAACACCGAGTGCGCGGCCCACAGCCCGGAGGCGACCAGCGCGAGCGCGCCGTACGCGACGAGCAGCCGGCGCCTCGGGGCGACCTTCCAGACGATCGCGCCGCAGACGACGCCCGACAGCATGTTGCCGGCGGCGAACGTGCCGTACAGGACGCCGTTCAGCCCGGGTTCGCCGATCGACTCGCTGAACGCGGCCAGCGACACCTGCATGCCGCCGAAGACGGAACCGATGCCGAGGAACGCGACGATCAGCACGCGCACGCCGGGGATCCGCAGCGCGGAGGCGTGCTCCACGCGCGCGTGCCCGATGGCGGAGACCGGCGGCTGGGTGCTCTTCTGCGCGGCGAACAGCAGCCCGCCGACCAGCGTCAGGGCGGCTTCCGTGACGAGCCCGGCAGCCGGGTGGACGGCGGTGCACAGGGCGGTCGCCAGCAGCGGACCGACGACGAACGTCAGCTCGTCGGTGACGGACTCGAAGGCCGCCGCCGTCGGCATCAGGGGTGAGTCCTTCAGCGTCACGCCCCACCGCGCGCGCACCATGGGCCCGACCTGCGGCACCGAGGCGCCCGTCGGGACGGCCGCCACGAACAGCGCCCACAGGGGGGCGTCGGCCAGCGCGAGGGCGGTGAACGTGAGGCCCGCCAGCGTGTGCACGACGACGCCGGGCAGCAGGACCGCCCGCTGCCCGTACCGGTCGGCGAGACGGCCGCTGAGGGGCGAGAACAGGGCCAGGGAGACACCGGTGACGGCCGCCGCGGCACCTGCCGCGCCGTACGAGCCGGTGGTGTGCTGGACGAGGAGCACGATGGAAATGGTGAGCATCGCGAACGGCTGGCGTGCCGCGAAGCCCGGCAGCAGGAAGGTCCATGCCCCGCGCGTGCGCAGGAGCTGTCCGTATCCGGAACGGCCTTCGGCCGACTGCTTGGTGACCGTGGATGCCACGGCCCGTGCCTTTCTGCCGCCTGGTAGCGCGACCCTCGCGGGGACGCCGAGAGCTGTCCTCTTGCGCGCTGCGGTAGATACCGTCGCCCTCTTCAAGAGGGCGTTCCGGCCGCCATACGGTCGCGCCAGCTCTGCTTCAGACAGAGTTGGTTCGATCTAGGTGCGCGCTCATCGTACAGGCGTACAGCCCTTCGTGGCCTGTGAGAATGAGCACCGCGAAACCTGTCGTTAACGCTTCATCCGCGGTTCACGTCTCCGGTCCGTCCCCAGCCAGCCGGCGAGCTTGCCGCCGTGGCCCACCGCGCGCAGGCGCTTCTCGGCGGCGTCCCGCACGGGGTCGGTGGCGACGACGAGCAGCTCGTCGCCGTACCGCAGGACGGTCGTCGGGGACGGCACGAAGGAGGCGTCGTCGCGGACGACGAGGGTCACCGCCGCGCCCGCGGGCAGGCGCAGTTCGCCGACCTCGACGCCGTGCATCTTCGACCCCTCCGGGATCGCGACGGACAGAAGATGACCGCGCAGCCGCTCCAGGGGCGCCGATTCGATCCCCAGGTCGGTCGCCTCGCTGTTGTCGCCCAGGCGCAGGGTGCGGGCGAGCCAGGGGAGTGTGGGCCCCTGGACGAGCGTGTAGACGACGACCAGCACGAAGACGATGTTGAAGATCCGCTGGCTGCCGTCGACGCCGTTCACCATGGGGATCGTCGCCAGGATGATGGGCACCGCGCCGCGCAGCCCCGCCCAGGACATCAGCGTCTGCTCCTGCCAGGGCACCCGGAACGGCAGCAGGCACAGCAGGACGCTCAGCGGGCGCGCGACCATGGTCAGGACCAGCCCGATGATCAGCGCGGGCACGAAGTCGTCGCCCAGCTCGTGCGGCGTGACCAGCAGGCCGAGCAGTACGAACATGCCGATCTGGGCGATCCAGCCGAGCCCTTCGGCGAACCCGCGCGTGGCGGGCCAGTGCGGCAGCTTCGCGTTGCCGAGCACCATCGAGGCCAGGTAGACGCCGAGGAAGCCGCTGCCGTGCGCGAGCGCGCCGCCCGCGTACGCGGTGACGGCGATGGCCATGACGGCGATCGGGTAGAGGCCGGAGGCGGGCAGCGCGACGTGCCGAAGGCCCCACGCGCCCGCGAAGCCGACCGCCAGGCCGATCGCCGCGCCGATGGCCAGCTCCAGGGCTATCTCACCGAGCAGCACGTACCAGTGCTCGACGGGACCCGCTGTCGAGAACGCGACCACCAGGATGACGACCGGGGCGTCGTTGAACCCCGACTCGGCCTCCAGCGTGCCCGTCACGCGCGCGGGCAGCGGGATGCGGCGCAGGACGGAGAAGACCGCCGCCGCGTCCGTCGACGACACCACCGCGCCGATGATCAGTGCCTGCCGCCACTCCAGGCCCACCAGGTAGTGCGCGGCGGTCGCCGTCACCCCGACGCTCACCGCGACCCCGCCGAGCGCCAGCGCGGAGGCAGAGGGCAGCGCGGGCCCGACCTCCTTCCACTTCGTCCCCAGGCCGCCCTCGGCGAGGATCACGACCAGGGCCGCGTACCCGATGACCTGGGTCATCTCGGCGTTGCTGAAGTGGATGTCGCCGATGCCGTCCTGGCCCATGAGGACGCCGATCCCCAGGTACACGAGCAGGCTGGGGAGCCCGCTGCGCGAGGAGATCCGTACGGCCGCGACGGCGACGAGCAGGACGAGCGAGCAGACGAGCAGGAGCTGGTTGAGGTGGTGGACGGTCAGCGGCGGATTCCTTGTCTGGAGAGAGGGCCGGCGAAGGGGTGCACGAACACATCGGACAGGAAGGACGGTGCCGTACAGCCAATTACTTCGTTACCTTACCTAACTCTTGACGATTTCTTGACGCTCGTCGAGGTGTGGACCGGCGCCCGCGCGTCCGCGTTCCCGACTCCGAGTCAAGTGGCGTCAGGCCCTGCGCCTATGGTTGCTCCAGCGTTCATTCAAAGTCACAGCCCGACCTGCCGCTCGCGTTAGGACAGCAAGGACAGCGATGCCCCCGAATACCACCGCCACAACGGGTGACAAGCCCGGCAAATCCGGCAGGAAAAAGGGGCGCAAAGCCCGCCTGATCGTGATCGTCCTGGTCCTGGCGGTGATCGGGGGAATCGCTTACGGCGGGTACTGGTCGGTCAGCACGGTCCGGGCCTCGTTCCCGCAGACGTCGGGCGAGATCAAGCTGGACGGGCTGTCCGGTCCGGTCGAGGTGAAGCGCGACGGCTACGGCATTCCGCAGATCTACGCCTCCTCCGACGCGGACCTGTTCATGGCGCAGGGCTACGTCCAGGCGCAGGACCGGTTCTACGAGATGGACGTACGCCGCCACATGACCTCCGGCCGCCTGTCGGAGATGTTCGGCAAGGGCCAGGTCGAGAACGACGAATTCCTGCGCACGCTGGGCTGGGACCGCGTCGCCAAGGAGGAGTACGACAAGGTCCTGTCGGCCGCCACGAAGAAGTACCTCCAGGCGTACGCCAAGGGGGTCAACGCGTACCTCAAGGGCAAGTCCGGCGAGGACATCTCCCTCGAATACGCGGCCCTCGGCTTCACCAACGACTACAAGCCGACCGAGTGGACCCCCGTCGACTCGGTGTCCTGGCTCAAGGCGATGGCCTGGGACCTGCGCGGCAACATGAAGGACGAGATCGACCGCGCCCTCATGACCAGCCGCCTCGGCCCGCAGCAGATCGCCGACCTGTACCCCGCGTATCCGTACAGCCGCAACAAGGCGATCGTCCAGGAAGGCCAGTACGACGAACTGACCGGCGAGTTCGGGTCGAAGAGCGACTCGGACAGCTCCTCGGGCTCCTCCTCGTCGGGCTCTTCCTCCGGAAGCTCCAGCGGCTCCTCCACGGGCTCGGGAACCGGTTCGGGCTCCGGAACCTCGACCCAGGGCTCCTCGGCCCTCCAGGGCCAGCTGGCGGGCCTCAACGGGGTCCTCGACAACCTTCCGGAAGCCGTCGGCGTGAACGGCAACGGCATCGGCTCCAACTCGTGGGTCGTCGCCGGGAAGCACACGATCACCGGCAAGCCGCTCCTGGCCAACGACCCGCACCTGACGGCCTCGCTGCCCTCCGTCTGGTACCAGATGGGCCTGCACTGCCGCAGCATCACCGCGACCTGCCAGTACGACGTCACCGGCTACACCTTCGCGGGCATGCCGGGCGTCGTCATCGGCCACAACCAGAACATCGCCTGGGGCATGACCAACTCCGGCGTCGACGTCACCGACCTCTACCTGGAGAAGATCACCGGCGACGGCTACGAGTACGACGGCAAGGTCCGCCCGTTCACCACGCGCGAGGAGACCATCAAGGTCGCCGGCTCCGACGCCAAGAAGATCGTCGTACGGCAGACCGAGGACGGCATGCCCCTGCTGTCCGACCGCAACGACGAACTCGTCGAGGTCGGCAAGAAGGCCGGCGTCACCTCCTCGGCGCCGGACCGCGGCGACGGCTACGGCGTCGCCCTGAAGTGGACCGCCCTCGAACCCGGCACCACCATGGACGCCGTCTTCGCGCTGAACAGGGCGACCGGCTGGGAGAGCTTCCGCGACGCCGCCAAGCTCTTCGACGTCCCCTCGCAGAACTTGATCTACGCCGACACCAAGAACGACATCGGCTACCAGCTGCCGGGGAAGATCCCCACGCGCGGGAAGAACCACGACGGCTCCATCCCCGCCCCCGGCTGGGACTCCAAGTACGCGTGGACGGGCTACCTGAAGTTCGACCAGCTGCCCAACGAGTACAACCCCGAGCGCGGCTACATCGTCACCGCCAACCAGGCCGTCGTCGACCCCGACGACTACCCGTACACGCTCACCACCGACTGGGGCTACGGCACCCGCAGCCAGCGCATCACCGACCTGATCAAGCAGAAGATCGAGGGCGGCGGCAAGATCTCCACCGACGACATGCGCCAGATGCAGCTCGACAGCAGCAGCGAGATCGCCAAGCTGCTCGTGCCGAGGCTCCTGAAGATCGACCTCGCCGACCCGGACGTCCGCGAGGCCCAGAAGCTCCTCCAGGGCTGGGACTACACCCAGGACGCCGACTCCGCCGCAGCCGCGTACTTCAACGCCGTGTGGCGCAACATCCTCAAGCTCGCCTTCGGCAACAAGCTCCCCAAGGAACTGCGCGTCGAGGGACAGTGCCTGTGGGTCGATCCGGTCAACTCCACCGGCCCTGTCGACGACACGCAGAAGGTCCGCGAGTGCGGCATGCGCGACGCCGACCAGGCGCAGCCCGACGGCGGCGACCGCTGGTTCGAGGTCGTGCGCGACCTGATGGACAAGCCCAAGAGCGCCTGGTGGACGACGCCCCGCTCCGGCACGCGCCCGGGAGCCGTCGACCGCGACGGCCTCTTCAAGCGCGCGCTGATCGACGCCCGCTGGGAGCTGACCGCCAAGCTCGGCAAGGACATGGACACCTGGAGCTGGGGCCGCCTGCACCGGCTGTTCCTGAAGAACCAGACCCTCGGCACCGAAGGCCCCGACTTCCTGCGGTACATCCTCAACCGCGGCCCCTGGAAGCTCAGCGGCGGCGAGGCCGCGGTCAACGCGACCGGCTGGAACGCGGCCGGCGGCTACGGCGTCGTCTGGGTCCCCTCGATGCGGATGGTCGTCAACCTCGACGACTTCGACAAGTCGAGGTGGATCAACCTCTCCGGCGCCTCCGGACACGCCTTCAGCGCCCACTACACCGACCAGACCGGCAAGTGGGCCGACGGCGAACTCCTCGACTGGTCCTTCACGCCGAAGTCCGTCGACGACAGCACGAGCGACACCCTCACGCTGAAGCCGTGACGCGCACGCGCGACTGACGACGAGAAGGGGCCCTCCACGCGGAGGGCCCCTTCTCGTTCCCCCGCTTCCGACAGGCGTTACGACGAAACAGTGCCGTACCGACGTACCCCCGACGGCGTCACCACCGCGTGCACCGGCCGGTCGTGCTCCTCCGCCGGCACCCGCTCGACCACCTCACCGTCGTACAGGAGCACCACCAGAGCCGCCCTCGACCCCGCCCGCTCCAGCCGCGCCAGCACCCGGTCGTACGACCCCCCTCCGCGCCCCAGCCGCATCCCGCGCGCGTCGACCGCGAGGCCGGGCAGCAGGACGACGTCGGCGCCCGTCACGGTGTCCGGGCCGAGCCGCTTGCCGACGGGCTCCAGGAGGGCCATCCGCCCGCCGTGCCGGACGCTCGCGAGGGAGCCCTCACCGTCGTACAGGCCCCAGTCCAGGTCGTTGTCCGGCAGCAGCGCGGGCAGCAGGACGCGCACGCCCCGCGCGCGCAGCGCGTCCAGGAGCGCGAGCGTGCCCGGCTCGCTCCCTACGGAGACGTACGCCGCCACCGCGCGCGCGTGCGCCAACTCCGGCAGCTCCAGCGCGCGTTCGGCCAGGGCGGCGGCCGATACCCGCAGGTCGTCGGGGGTCAACCCGGCGCGTACGGCGAGGAGTTGCCGTCGCAGCTCCCGCTTCCCGGACGCCGCCGGGCCGTCGGTCAGGCTCATGCACCACTCCGCACTGTCTCGAATGCGCTCATATGAGCATCCATGGTCCGGTGTCACGGATTCCGCTCAAGAGCACCGGATAGGGTGACCGCCATGACTCAGTCCCACCCCAGGATCAGCAAGGCTGTCATCCCCGCGGCCGGCCTCGGAACCCGGTTCCTGCCGGCGACGAAGGCGACGCCCAAGGAGATGCTGCCGGTCGTGGACAAGCCCGCGATCCAGTACGTGGTCGAGGAGGCCGTGTCCGCCGGTCTCGACGACGTCCTCATGGTCACCGGCCGCAACAAGCGGCCCCTTGAGGACCACTTCGACCGCAACTACGAGCTCGAGTCAGCGCTCCAGAAGAAGGGCGACGCCGCCCGGCTCTCCAAGGTCCAGGAGTCCAGCGACCTCGCGACCATGCACTACGTCCGCCAGGGCGACCCCAAGGGCCTCGGCCACGCGGTGCTGTGCGCGGCCCCGCACGTCGGCCAGGAGCCCTTCGCCGTCCTCCTGGGCGACGACCTGATCGACCCGCGCGACCCCCTGCTCCAGCGCATGATCGAGGTCCGGGAGCGGCACGGCGGCAGCGTCGTCGCCCTCATGGAGGTCGCGCCCGAGCAGATCCACCTCTACGGGTGCGCGGCCGTACGGCCCACCGCCGACGCCGACGTCGTCGAGGTGACAGGCCTCGTCGAGAAGCCGGACCCCGCGGACGCCCCGTCCGCCTACGCGATCATCGGCCGCTACGTCCTCGACCCCGCCGTCTTCGGCATCCTGCGCACCACCGCACCCGGGCGCGGGGGCGAGATCCAGCTCACCGACGCCCTCCAGCAGCTCGCCCAGGACGAGTCGGCCGGCGGCCCCGTGCACGGCGTCGTCTTCAAGGGCCGCCGCTATGACACCGGCGACCGCGGCGACTACCTGCGTGCCATTGTCAGACTCGCGTGCGAACGTGAAGACCTGGGACCGGACTTCCGGACCTGGCTCCACCGTTACGTCACCGAGGAGTTGCAGCCGCGTTGAGCACCGCCGCACCGCGCCCCGCCGCCCCGGACCGCACCTGGTCCGTGGACGAGCACCTTGAGGACGTCCTCGCGACCGTCCGCCCCCTCGAACCCATCGAGCTGCAACTCCTCGACGCCCAGGGCTGCGTCCTCGTCGAGGACGTCACGGTCGCGGTCTCCCTGCCGCCGTTCGACAACAGCTCCATGGACGGGTACGCGGTACGGGTCGCGGACGTCGCGGGCGCGAGCGAGGAGTTCCCGGCCGCCCTGGAGGTCGTCGGGGACGTCGCGGCGGGAGCGCAGGCGGCCCTCCTGCACGTGGGCCCCGGCCAGGCCGCCCGCATCATGACCGGCGCCCCCCTGCCGCCCGGCGCCGAGACCGTCGTCCCCGTCGAGTGGACCGACGGCGGGCTCGGCGAGGGCCCGGTCGGCTCCATGCGCGCGCACAGCCTCGCCCCGGAGGGCGCCTTCGGGCACGTCCGCGTGTACCGGCCCGCCGAGGCCCGCGCGCACGTACGCGCGCAGGGCAGCGACGTCCGCGCGGGCGACCGCGCGCTGAGCGCCGGTACGGTCCTCGGGCCGCCGCAGATCGCCCTGCTCGCCGCGATCGGCCGGGGCACCGTCCGCGTACGCCCGCGCCCGCGCGTGGTCGTCCTGTCCACCGGCAGCGAACTGATCCAGCCCGGCGAGGAGTTGGCCGACGGGCAGATCTTCGACTCCAACAGCTTCGCCCTCACCGCCGCCGCCCGCGACGCCGGAGCGATCGCCTACCGCGTGGGCGCGGTCGCCGACGACCCCGAGACGCTGCGCTCCACCATCGAGGACCAACTGGTCCGCGCCGACCTGATGGTGACCACCGGCGGCGTCAGCGTCGGCGCGTACGACGTCGTCAAGGAGGCGCTGTCGTCCGTCGCCGACGAGGACGAGGAGGGCGCGGGCGTCGACTTCCGCACGCTCGCCATGCAGCCCGGCAAACCCCAGGGCTTCGGCACGGTCGGCCCCGACCACACGCCCCTGCTGGCCCTGCCCGGCAACCCGGTCTCCTCGTACGTCTCCTTCGAGCTGTTCGTCCGGCCCGCCATCCGCGCCCTGATGGGCCTCACGGACCTCCACCGGCCCACCACGCGCGCGAAGCTCACCGCCGACAGGCCCCTCAAGTCCCCGGCGGGCCGCCGCCAGTACCTGCGCGCCACCTGCGCCGACGGCACCGTCAGCCCCGTCGGCGGCGCCGGCTCCCACCTGGTCGCCGCCCTCGCGCACGCGGACGCGCTGATCGTCGTCCCCGAGGGCGTCGACCACGTCGAGCCGGGCACCGACGTCGAGGTCGTCCTCCTCGGCTGAGGCGCCCGCGCGGGTGCGCCAGCCCGCAGGACGGTCCCGTTCCGTCGTCCCCGCCGGCCGGGGAGTACCGTGTCGCGCACAACAGGCCCGGACCGGGAGCGCCACACAGCATGAGCACGCAGGACCGACTGACGCATATCGACGAGGCGGGCGCCGCCCGGATGGTCGACGTGACCGGCAAGGACGTGACGGCCCGCACCGCGCGCGCGTCCGGCCGCGTCCTCGTCTCCCCGCGCGTGGTCGAGCTGTTGCGCGGCGAGGGCGTCCCCAAGGGCGACGCGCTCGCCGTGGCGCGCATCGCGGGCATCATGGGCGCCAAACGCACCCCGGACCTGATCCCGCTGTGCCACCCGCTGTCGCTGTCCGGTGTGACACTGGATCTGTCGGTCGCGGACGACGCCGTGGAGATCCTCGCCACGGTCCGCACGGCGGACCGCACGGGCGTCGAGATGGAGGCCCTCACCGCGGTCTCCGTCGCCGCGCTCACCGTGATCGACATGGTCAAGGCGGTCGACAAGGGAGCGGTCATCACGGACGTGCGCGTGGAGCAGAAGACGGGCGGCAAGTCGGGCGACTGGAGCAGGACATGACACTCGACCCGTCCGTCGGCGGCGCGCTGCTCGCGCCGTACTCCGCGCTGGTCGTGACGGCCTCCAACCGGGCCTCCGCGGGCGTCTACGAGGACAAGGGCGGCCCGCTGGTCGCCGAGGGCCTGCGCGCCCTCGGATTCGCCGTGGACGGCCCTCAGATCGTCCCCGACGGCGACCCCGTGGAGACGGTCCTGCGCGCGGGCGTGGACGCCGGGTACGACGTCATCGTCACCACCGGCGGCACCGGCGTCTCGCCCACCGACCGCACCCCCGAGGCGACCCGCGCGGTCCTCGACCGCGAGGTCCCCGGCATCGCCGAGGCCATCCGCGCGTACGGCCGCGACAAGGTCCCCACCGCCGCGCTCTCCCGCGGACTCGCCGGCCTCGCGCGCGGGACGCTCGTCGTCAACCTGCCGGGCTCCACCGGCGGGGTGAAGGACGGACTCGCCGTCCTGGAACCCCTCCTGGTCCACGCCGTCGACCAGGTCCGCGGCGGCGACCACCCCAGAGCCGGGGGTGCGAGCTGAACAGCGCAACCTGGCCCGCACGGCTGGTGGACGGCGACATCGTCCTGCGGCCGATAAAGGTCCGCGACCAGAACGCCTGGCGCGAGGTCAACCGGCGCAACCGCGACTGGCTGCGCCCCTGGGAGGCGACGATCCCGCCGCCCGCGCCGAACGGCCCTCTCGCGCACCGGCCGACCTACCGCCAGATGGTCCGCCACCTGCGCTCCGAGGCGAACGCGGGCCGCATGCTGCCGTTCGTCATCGAGTACCAGGGGCGCCTGGTCGGCCAGTTGACGGTCGCCGGCATCACCTGGGGCTCCATGTGCTCCGGGCACGTCGGGTACTGGGTCGACGAGTCCGTGGCCGGGCGCGGGGTCATGCCGACGTCCGTCGCGCTCGTCGTCGACCACTGTTTCCGCACCGTCGGACTGCACCGCATCGAGGTCTGCATTCGCCCCGAGAACGGCCCGAGCCGCCGCGTGGTGGAGAAACTCGGATTCCGGGAGGAGGGCCTCCGGCCTCGTTATCTGCACATCGACGGCGCCTGGCGCGACCACCTCGTGTTCGCACTCACCTCCGAAGAAGTACCCGAAGGGCTCCTGAACCGCTGGCGCCGCTCGTACGACCGGCACCGCGCGCCCGGCCATCACACCGGACCGGGAAATTGAATATGTGTTCGAAAATGATCGGGCGATGACCACCTCGAAACGCTGAAGTTCCGGTCCGATGCGGTCCGCTGATCGCATCGGTCACAAAAAAAGCTCGAAATATCAGCCGGATCGTGCGACACACCGGCCCAATTGGCGGATGGCCTCAAGCAAATCCCTCTACGGTGTGAAGCGTGAGCAGCAGCGGCCTCATCTACGCAGTCATTGTCGGGGCCTGGGCCGCCTACTTGGTGCCGATGTGGCTCCGTAGGCAGGACGAGCTGAACGAGGCCCGTCCGACGGAACGCTTCAGCACAGCCATCCGGTTGCTGTCCGGCCGGGCGGGGATGGAGCGCCGGTACGCCCGGGACCTGAGGGCCCGCTCCGCCGAGGCGGGGGAGCCCGACGACGACGCCCTGGACGTCGCCACCGAACCGGTGGACGTCCGGGCCTTCGCCATGCCTCCGGGGCGCCCGCAGGGGCACTTTGCGCAGGACACCGACGGCGCGCACGCGCGCGAGGCGTACCACGGGCGGGAGAATCCGGCGCGGGACGCGCGCGAGGTGAGCGCCGCACGGGAGGCGCATCCCGCGCGTGAGGTGAACGTTTCGCGGGATTCCCGGGACGTCCGGGACGCTCGTGAGCGGGAGTCTCGTGAGCGGGACTCCCATGAGGGGCACGCCGCCCCCGCTCAGCAGCGCGTACCCGGCGCCCGGCGCACGCCCTCCGCGCGCGCCGACAGCCGGACGACCGAGCGCGCGCAGCGCTCGAAGGCCCTCGCGCGCCGCCGCCGCACCACGGTCCTGCTCTTCCTCGCCTTCACCTTCGGCGCGGTCGTCGCCGCCGTGGGGGGACTCGCGTTCCTCTGGGCGCCGGGTGTGCCCGCCGTGCTGCTCAGCGCGTACATCGCCTACCTGCGCTCCCAGGAGCACCGCCGCTTCGCCGTCCAGATGGACCGCCAGCGCGCGGAGGTCGCCGCGCAGCGCCTCAAGGAGCGCGTCCGCCAGCCGCACCGCCGCGCGTCCGCCTCGGTGTCCACGGAGGCGTTCGACGTCCCCGCAGAGGAGCCCGAACCGGCGGCCGAGCCCGATGACCCCGGCCTGCTCGCCCTGGCCGCCGACCGCCGCGCGCTCGTCGAGCAGACCGACCACGCCGAGTGGGTCGACCAGCAGCGCGAGCGCCAGCGCCGTCCCGAGCACGGCGACAGCTGGGACCCCGTACCCGTGCCCCTGCCGACGTACGTCACCGCTCCCGTCGCCCCGCGCGCGACGTCCGACGTCGACCTAGGCGCCCCGGACACCTGGAGCTCCGCCCGCTCCAGCGCGGTCGCCCCGGACCACGAGGCGGAGGACGGGACGGCCCCCTCCGAGTCGTCGGCCGACGACGATCCCGCGCGCGCGGACGACGGCGAACGCTCCGACGCCCGCCGCGCCGCCTCGGCCCGCCGCTCCCGCGAACGCGGGCGCACGCCCCTGTTCGACCAGTACGAGGACGGCGACCGCCCGCGCGCGGCCAACGAATGACCGTCCACCCCGTGACCTGCGACCGGGCCCCGGCTTCCCCTGGGGGACGGATTTTTGAGCAGGGCGATGAGGGTGCTAGAGTTTTACTCGTTGCAAGGGCCTGTGGCGCAGTCTGGTAGCGCACCTCGTTCGCATCGAGGGGGTCTGGGGTTCAAATCCCCACAGGTCCACCCGCAACAACTGCTCGCTACGCGAGAGCAGTTGAGAAGACCCCATCCAATCGGATGGGGTCTTCTGTTTTGCCCGGACGGCCCCGGCTGACGGGGTGCCGGAGGCCGTAGGACGGGAGTTGGGGCGTCCAGGGTGCGTCGAGGGCTTCAGGGCGCCGTAGTTGGTCATCGGGCCGGCCCCGTCACCCGCGCAGGAAGTACAGGACTGTCATGGCCGCCGCTGTGGTCAGGACGACGCCCTGGAGCAGCCGGGACGGCATACGGCGGCCCAGATGCGCACCGGCGAAGCCGCCGATCACCGCGCCCGCGAGGAGGGCCGTCAGGTGGCGTGGGGCGCTCAGCGCGTCGGAGGCGGTGAGGAACAGGACCGTCGCGCTCAGGTAGACGGCCGTCACCTGCGCCGTACGCATCGGATTGCCGGTCGCCGCGTCGAGGCCCGTACCGACGCTCCACAGGGCCATCATCATGATGCCTACGGCTCCGCCGAAGTATCCGCCGTACACACCGAGCAGGAACTGGCCCGTCAGCAGGGCGGGCGGGGACAGCAGGGCCGTGCGCCCGCGCGAGGCGGCGAGGGCCCGGGAGAGGCGCGGGCCGCAGGCCAGGGTCACCGTCGCGAAGGCCAGCAGCCAGGGCACCGCCGCGTCGAAGGACGAGGCCGGGAGCGCCAGCAGGAGACCCGCGCCGACCAGGCCGCCGACGACGCTGATCGCCGTCAGCGTCCGCGTGGCGACCCCTTTGACCTGCTCGATCTCCCGCCGGTACACCCACGCGCTCGCCACCGAGCCGGGGACGAGCGCGACCCGGGACACCGCGTTCGCGGTGACCGGCGGCACGCCGAGGGCGACGAGGGCGGGCAGCGCGACGAACGTACCGCCGCCCCCTATGGCGTTCAGGGCGCCGGAGGCGACACCGGCCAGCAGGACGAGCAGCAACTCGGACATTCGACGAGCATCCCCGTACGACCGGCGCGCCCACAATGCGTGATCGACTCATCCTGCCTCAGGCACGGCCATAGGCTCAGAGCCGTGCGCTACGACCTGGACGACCTGCGGCTCTTCCTCCACACCGTGACGGAAGGGTCGATCACGGCAGGCGCCCGGCGGATGCACCTGAGCCTCCCGTCGGCCAGCGCGCGCGTACGCGCGTTGGAGCGGCAGGCCGGCGTGCCGCTCCTGGTGCGCGAACGGCGCGGCGTACGGCCCACCCCGGCGGGCACGACGCTCGCCCGGCACGCGCGCGACGTCCTCGACCGGACCGCGCGCCTGGAGAGCGCCGTCGCCAGCTACAGCCGTTCACCCACGGCCCCGCTGGTCCTGCTGGGCGGCGGCTCGGCCATGCACCGGCTCGTGCCGCGCGCCCTGGTGACGTTCCTGCGCGCGCACCCGGACGTCGACGTCACGGTCTGCGAGAGCCCCACCCCGGGGACCGTGCGCAGGCTCGCCGACGGACAGGCGGACCTGGGGGTCGTCCTGGACGCCGAGGCCCGCGACTGCGGGCTGCGGACCGAGCCGCTGGGCGACGACTCCCTCGTCGTGATCGGCCGGGCCGGAGGGATTCTCGCCGGGCGTACGGCCCTGTCGTACGGCGAGGTCGCCGAGCATCCGCTCGTCGGGCTCGACGAGAGTTCGTCGCTGCGCCGCTGGATCGAACGGCGCCTCGGGGAGCGCGCACCGGTGGTGCGGTACCGGACGACTGTCGCGAGCCTGAACGTCCAAGTGGCGCTCGCCGCCGGTGGTGTCGGCCTCGCGGTCGTTCCGCGCCGGGCTCTCGATCCGGGCCGGTCGCTGGACGTGTGCGAACTCCAGGATCCCTGGGCCCGTCGGCATCATCTGCTGGCCTGGGGCGTCAAGGACGGGCCGCAGGCGGCTGTCACGGCCCTTGCGGATCATTTGAGGCGTGCGGCCCTGGCGGAGCCGTCGGCGGGGGCTCAGACGGCTGCTGAGGGCGCCTGAAGGGCCCGTGCGGTTCCGGTCTCGGCTCGCCCGGCGTTGCACGGGTTCCGCCCCGACCTGCGAGGGCATCCGTCCGGGCACGGCTTGTCGCGCTCGCCGGCCCGTCACGGCTTCTGGTCCGACCGCGCGGCCAACGCCGCCGTCGACGCGGCGACCGCGAGCAGCGCGCAGACGGCGGTGGTCGCGCCGAGTGCCGTCCAGGGCGGGGACAGGGCCGGCGGGGCGGAGAGCAGGCCGAGCGCGGCGCTCATCCCGGAGAGGTCGACGAGTGTCACCAGGAGGCCCAGGAACGCCCCCGCGATGACGACGATCAGGGCCTCCAGGGCGGTGAGGCGCAGGAGTTGGGCGCGCGTCGCGCCGGTCAGCCGCAGGGACCTCAGCTCGCGGCCCCGGTCGGAGGCGGCCATCAACAGGGTGTTGACCAGAGCGACGGCCGTGTAGAGCACGGCGATCCCCAGGACGAGGAAGACCCCCACGCGCGCGGCACGGTTCGAGGCCGGGCGACTGGCCGTCACCCACTGGTCCTTGGTGAGCAGCCGTACGCCGTCCACCGCGCGCAGCGCCGACTCCACCACCGCACGGTCGGCCCCCGCGCGCACGCGTACGTCGACGCGGTCGGTCTTCGCCCCAGGGGCGTTCGCCGGGGTGACGTACGCGCCGCCCGCGCCCGTGCCGACGGCCAGGACGGCAGCGATCCGCAGGGTCCGGGGCGTGCCGTCCGCGAGCCATACGCGGACCTCGTCGCCGACCCTGTGGCGGGCCCACTCCTCGGTGACGACGATCGAGCGGTCGTCGAGGTCGGTGATCCGCCCGGCGGTCACCGGCAGGCGCGCGGTGGCGGACAGCAGGGCCGGATCGACCGCGCGGGCCTCGGACTTCACCAGGGCGACGCCGTCCTCCAGGGTGTGCAGGACCGTGGGGGAGGAAGCGGACACGTCGGCTCCCGGGACGTCCCTCAGGCGCGCGACGGAGGCCGGGTCCGAGGGCAGGGCCACGAAGTCGGCGGCCGTCTGCTGGCGCGCCTCACGCGCGCGGGCCTCCGCGAGGGTCGCGGGCGCGCCCAGGAGGGAGCCCGACAGGGCGACGGCGACCAGGACGGGCGCCGCGAGGGAGGCGGTGCGGCGCAGCGCGGTGGACGCGTTCTCACGCGCGAGGAGGCCCACAACGCCCCGGAAGCGGGTCGCCGGCCAGGAGAGCAGCCGGACCAGGGGGCGGATCAGCGCGGGGGACAGCAGGGCCACCGCCGTGATCAGGAGCATGGGGCGGCTGATGTACGTCTTGCGGTGCAGCAGGTCGCCCGGATCGGTCAGCAGCGCGTACGCGAGGGTCGCGACCGCCGTCAGCAGCAGGGCCGCCCCGCAGAGCCGGCGTCCCCGGGGCAGGGTGTCCGTGTCGACGGACGCCTCGCGCAGGGCCTGCGACGGGGCGGTGCGGCCCGCGCGCCAGGACGCGGCGACGGCGCCGCTCAGAGCGACCGTCAGGCCCGTCCAGAACGCCACGTGGTACGGCCAGGTCCGGCCTCCCACGGCGAACCACGCGGGGGCGAGACCGGCGTCGACCACCAAGGCGCCCGCGTACGGTGCCGCGTACGCGCCGAGCGCGCAGCCCGCCGCCGACGCCAGGGCGCCGATCAGCAGGGCCTCCGCGAGGACCGTCCGCCGGACCTGGCCCGGTGTCGCGCCCGCCATGCGCAACAGGCCGAACTCACGGCGGCGTTGGGCGACCGTGAAGGCGAACGTGGAAGCCACGACGAAGACCGACACGAACGCCGTGACCCCGCCCGCCGTCCCGAACAGGGCGTTCAGTCCCGTCAGTTGCTCCGCCTGCCGGTCGGCGTCCGGGTCGGCTTCGGCCCGCGCGGCGCCGGTCAGGACTTGGACATCCGTGCCCGCGAGCGCGGCGCGCACGGCTGTCGCGTCGGCCTCGACGACCGCTTGGACGGTCTGCGGGGCGAGGGCGGTTGCCTGGGTATCCGTGAAGAAGACCGCGCGCTCGAAACCGAGGTCTTCCGCGATTCCGACGACCTTGAACGAGCCGTGGGGTGTGCGGAGTTGGGAGCCCAGAGCAGTCCAGCCGCCGGTTGCCACGACTTCGCGGGAACTTTGCGGTGGATGCCCCTCGTTGAGGCGGTACGAGGCGAAACGCGCCGTCGGCCAGGGGTGGCCGACGAGGTCGGTGGGGCCGCCGGTGACGGGGACCGGGAAGGAGCGGTCCTCGGTGACGCGGCCGACGGTGCGCAGGGCGGTGAGGGTTTCGGCGGAGAGAGGGTGCGGGGTGGCGAGTTCGGCGGTGCGGACACCGGTCGGCGTGGGGACGCGCAGGGTGTCCTGGGCGCGGACCACCACGGGCGCGGACGCGAAGCGCTCGGGGACGGGCGCGGGCGCCTGGAGGGTGGCGGCCAGCGCCTGTCCCATGACGACAAGGAGGGCTACGGCGGGGGTGAGGGCGATGAAGGCGCCGAGGAAGGTCATCCAGCGTGTGCGCAGGCCGGAGAGGGTGAGGCTCAGCACGGGAGGGCCTCCTGGCGGGCTCCGGGGCCGTCTTGAGGGCCCGGTCGCGCGCTGTCGGGACCAGGTGGGCCGTGGGGATCAGGCGCTGTGCGCCGGGACCCCGGACGCGCCCCCGCCGTCAGCCCCGCCATCCGTGCCGCGATCGTCTCCGCCCCCGCGCCCGTCAGCTCGCCGTGCACGCGGCCGTCGACCAGGAACAGCACCCGGTCCGCGTACGACGCGGCCAGCGGATCGTGGGTCACCATGACGACCGTCTGGCCCTCGGTGTCGACCATCCCGCGCAGCAGGCGCAGCACCTCGCGGCCGGTCGTCGAGTCCAGGGCGCCGGTCGGTTCGTCGCCGAACAGCACGCGCGGGCGGGTGATCAACGCCCGGGCGAGGGCGACGCGTTGCTGCTGGCCGCCCGACAACTCGCCGGGGCGGTGGCCCGCGCGGTCGGCGAGGCCGACCCGGGCGAGCACCTCGCGCACCCGCGCGGACGACGGACGCCGCCCGGCCAGCCGCAGCGGCAGGGCCACGTTCTGCGCGGCCGTCAGGGACGGCAGCAGGTTGAACGACTGGAACACGAAGCCGATGTGCGCGCGCCGCAGCAGCGTGAGCCGCCGCTCGCCGAGGCCGGTCAGCTCGGTGCCGTCGATCCGCACCGAACCCGACGTCGGCCGGTCCAGCCCCGCCGCGCACTGGAGCAGCGTCGACTTGCCCGAGCCGGACGGCCCCATGACGGCCGTGAAGGACCCGGCGGGAAGCGTGAGGGAGAGGTCGTCGAGGGCCGTCACGCCGGCGCCGTACCACCTGGTCACGGAGGTCAGCTGGACGGCGGGGCGGGGCGCGGCGCCGTCCCGATGCGGAGTCGTCGAGGTCATGGCTCCACGAAACCGCCGCGACCCGCGCGCGGTCGCTGGGGCAGGGGCGAGACCTGGGGTAGGGCCAGGCATACCCCCGAGGGTCGGTTCCGCCGTATGGCCGGGGCGGCGCGGCGCTTCTACGGTGATCCGCATGGGGCGGGACGAGCGTGCGCGCGATGTGTGGGAGGGCCTGGCCGGGCGGGGGTACCTGCTGTCCCCGTGGCCGTGGCGGGCGGTGCTGTATCTGCTGACGGGCGCGGTGACCGGGGCCTTCGTGCTGGTGGGGCTGGTCCTGCTGGCGGTGGCGGGGAGTGTTCTCGCCGTCGTCCTCGTCGGACTGCCGCTGCTCGGCTGCCTCGCCTTCGCGGGACTGCCCGTCGCCGCGCTGGAGCGGCGCCGGCTGCGGCTCGTCGACCGGGAGGAGGCGTCCGGGGCGCATGCCGAGCCCGCCGTGCCGGGGCTGCGGGGCTGGCTGGCCGTACGCGCGCGGGAGCGGGCCACCTGGCGGGAGCTGGGGCACACCCTGCTGACGGCCTGCCTGTGGTGGCCGGCCGAAGCGGTGCTGCTCGCCCTCGCGCTGGGCGGGCCCCTGACGATGATCGCGGCGCCGGTGCTGTTCGGCACGGTCGGGGGCGGGCGCGAGACCAAGGTGCTCAAGGTGTGGACGGTCACCGGCTGGCCCGCAGCGTTCGCCGCCTGCCTGGGCGGCGTCGTGCTGCTGGCTGCCGGGCTCTACGTCATCGGCGTCGCGGCGGGTGCGCGCGGGGCGCTGACCCGGCTGCTCGTCACCCCGCGCGCGGGCGACCTCGGCGCACGGGTCGTCGAACTCACCCGCTCCCGGGCCCGGTTGGTCGACGCCTTCGAGGCCGAGCGCCGGCGCATCGAACGCGACCTGCACGACGGCGCCCAGCAGCGGCTCGTCGCCCTCTCCATGGCCCTCGGACTCGCCCGCCTCGACGCATCGCCCGGCAGCCCCCTCGCCGCACAGCTCGCGCGGGCGCACGAGGAGGCGGGTGCGGCCCTCGCCGAACTGCGCGAGCTGATCCAGGGCATCCACCCCCGGGTCCTCGTCGACCACGGGCTGCCGGTGGCCGTCGCCGACGTCGCCGACCGCTCACCCGTACCCGTCGACACGCACTGTGCGCTCCCCGGGCGGCTTCCCGACGCCGTCGAGGCCACCGCGTACTTCGTCGTCCGGGAGGCGCTCGCCAACGTCGCCAAGCACAGTGGCGCCGGGCGGGCCTGGATACGGGTCGAACAGCGGGGCGGGCGGCTCGTGGTGGAGGTCGGCGACGACGGGCGCGGCGGGGCGGACAGCTCCGGCGGGACCGGGATCACCGGGCTCGCCGACCGGGTGTCGGTGGTCGGTGGGAGACTGGCGCTCACCAGTCCGGCGGGCGGGCCGACCGTGCTGCGGGCGGAGATGCCCTGCGCCGCCGGGTGTTGACGGGGGAGGGGACACGCCGGTGGGGCTGAGGGTCGTCCTGGCCGAGGACAGCGTTCTGCTGCGCGACGGGCTGGGCGCCCTGCTCGCGCGGTTCGGGCACGAGGTCGTCGCGGCCGTCGGGGACGCGGACAGACTGCTCGTGGCGGCGCGGGAACACACGCCCGACGTCGTCGTCACCGACGTACGGATGCCGCCCGGCTTCCAGGACGAGGGGCTGCGCGCCGCCGTCCTGCTGCGCGCGGAGCGGCCCGGGCTGCCGGTGCTCGTGCTCAGCCAGTACGTCCAGCACGCCTACGCGGCCGACCTCCTCGACTCCGGGGACGGCACCGGCGTCGGCTACCTCCTCAAGGACCGCGTCGGACAGGTCGAGGAGTTCGTCGCCGCGCTCACCGAGGTCGCGGGCGGCGGGACGGTCGTCGATCCCGAAGTCGTACGGCAGTTGCTGCGCCGCCGCCGGGATCCGCTCGCGCGCCTGACCGCGCGGGAGAAGGAGGTGCTGGCGCTGGTCGCCGAGGGGCGGTCCAACGCGGCGGTCGCCCGGGAGCTGGTGGTCTCCGAGGCGGCGGTGGGGAAGCACATCGGGTCCATCCTCGCGAAGCTGGATCTGCCGCCGGCGGAGGACGGGCATCGGAGGGTGCTGGCGGTGCTGGCGTTCTTGCGGGGATAAGGGGGTGAGGGGGTGCGCGGAAAAAAGTTCGGGGGAATCCGTGGATCCGTGAACCGGGCGGCGGGGTCGGAACGATGAAGGGGTACAGGCCGGAAACCGGGAGCGGAAAAGGGAGCGGAAGGGAAGAGGAGGAGCCGGTGAGGGAGATGCGGGGAGCGGTGAGGTCGGGATGAGGGCGAGAGCGGCAGTGGACCGCCGGGTGAGGCGGCGGTCCGGTCGGGCCGGTGCCGTCGGCGGCAGCCCGAGCGTCGGCTACAGAGTCTTCGCGTAGCAGCGGCTCGAATCGAAGTCGCGGTAGTAGCCGAACTTCGGGCAGGGCTCGTAGCCGCTGGAGACGTAGAGGGCGATGGCCTCGGGCTGCTCGGTGCCGGTCTCCAGGACCATGCGGGTGCGGCCGGCGGCGCGGGCGTCGTCCTCCAGGGTGGCGAGGATGCGGCGGGCGAGGCCGAGTCCGCGCATCTCGCGGATGACGAACATGCGCTTCAGCTCGGCGTCGCCGTCCGAGTACCCCTCGTCGTTCTCGTCCTGGCTGCGCCAGCCGCCGGTGGCGACGGGGCGGTCGGAGTCGTCGTAGGCGATGAGGTAGAGGCCCCGGGGCGGCTGGAAGTCGGCAGGGTCCAGGTGGGTGGCGTCGCCGCCGTCGCCGTAGCGCTCGTGGTACTCGGCCTGGACCTCGTCGTTGAGCTTGACGGCGTCGGGGTGGTCGAAGGAGAGGCGGCGTATGTTCATGCGAATCACTGTACTTCTATGCAGAAAGGGAGGTGGATGGTTATCCGGGCTTGGTCCAGTGTGCCGGTATCGTTCCCGCGGGCCGACGGTGACCAGGGTGAAGGTGTCACGGGGCCGCGATGCGAGAGGCGAGTGTTGTGTTCACCGTGACCACCGTGAACGTGAACGGGCTGCGGGCCGCCGCGAAGAAGGGCTTCGTGGAGTGGCTTGCGGAGACCTCCGCCGACGTGCTGTGCCTCCAGGAGGTGCGGGCCGAGGAGAAGCAGCTCCCGGAGGAGGTGCGGGCACCGGAGGGGTGGTTCGTCGTGCACGCGCCGGCCGCCGCGAAGGGGCGGGCCGGGGTCTCCCTCTACACGCGGCGTGAGCCCGACGCGGTGCGGGTCGGGTTCGGGTCGGAGGAGTTCGACGGCAGCGGGCGGTACGTCGAGGCCGACCTTCCCGGTGTGACCGTCGTCTCCCTCTACCTGCCCTCCGGTGAGGTCGGGACGGAGCGGCAGGACGAGAAGGTCCGGTTCATGGACGAGTTCCTCGCGCACCTCAAGGAGCTGCGGGTGCGGGCCGCCGCCGAGGGGCGCGAGGTTCTCGTCTGCGGCGACTGGAACATCGCCCACCAGCAGGCCGACCTCAAGAACTGGCGCGGCAACACCAAGAACTCCGGCTTCCTCCCGGAGGAGCGGGAGTGGCTGGGCGAGGTCTTCGGCGAGGGGAACGGGGGGTACGTCGACGTCATGCGGACCCTGCACCCCGACGTCGAGGGGCCGTACACCTGGTGGTCCTACCGGGGGCGCGCCTTCGACAACGACACGGGGTGGCGCATCGACTACCACGTCGCGACGCCGGGGCTCGCCGGGAAGGCGACGAAGGGGTACGTCGAGCGGGCGGCGACGCACGCGGAGCGGTGGTCGGACCATGCGCCGGTGACCGTGGTGTACGAGCTGTGAGGGACGGCCGGGACGCTGTGAGGCGGTAACGCCGTCACCCCCCGGCCCTCACTCCGCCTCGCGCAGCCGCCGGTCCAGGGACAGGGACAGTTCCGCGTCGAAGATCGCCTTGGCCAGGGGGCGCAGGCGGGGGAGGTGTTCGGGGGGGAGGTGCTGGAGGAGGGTGGTGGTGAAGAGGTCGGCCAGGGCGTCCGTGTGGGCGCGGACCTCGTGGGCCGCCGCGAGGATGTCCGCGAGGGGGATGCCCTCGTGGACGAGGGTGGAGGAGACGTCCAGGAGGCGGCGGCTGATGTGGACGATCTCGTCGCCGTCGGTGCCGAGGTAGCCGAGGGAGAGGGCGGCGGCGAGGTTCTCCGGGGTGGTCTGGCCCTCGAAGCGGGCCGCGAGTTCCTCGGGGGTGAGGCGGACCGGTTCCTCCTCCGTGGGGGCGAGGCCCAGGATGTCGGTGATGTCGCGGCCGTGGTCGAGGGCCTCGGCGAGTTCGGCGATGCCGGTGAGGGTGTGGCCGCGTTCGAGGAGCGCCGCGATCGTGCGCAGGCGGGCGAGGTGGTGGTCGTCGTACCAGGCGATGCGGCCCTCGCGGCGGGGCGGCGCGAGGAGCTTGCGTTCGCGGTAGAAACGCAGGGTCCGCACGGTGATGCCGGCCAGGGACGCCAGCTCCTCCATGCGGTATTCACGCTTCGCCGAGTTCTCGTCCTGCCTGTCCGCCACGCCCAGACCTTATGTCGTACCGTCGGTAACTTTCCTCCGTGTGACCCCTACCCATCGGTATGGAGCTGCTCTACAGTCCGACTGTGCCAGTGATTACTGGCGCGGTCGCGCGAAGGAGGGCGTCCCCATGGCCGGACGCGAGCATGTGCGGGTGGCGGTCGTCGGGTCCGGGTTCGGCGGGCTCGGGGCCGCGGTGCGGTTGCGGCGGGAGGGGATCACGGACTTCGTGGTCCTGGAGCGTGCGGACAGTGTGGGCGGTGCCTGGCGGGACAACACCTATCCGGGGTGCGCCTGCGACGTTCCGTCGCACCTGTACTCCTTCTCCTTCGCGCCCAACGCCGAGTGGCCGCGCACCTTTTCGGGCCAGGGCCACATCCGCGCCTACCTGGAGAAGGTCGCGGACGTCTTCGGGATCCGGCCGCACCTGCGGTTCGGCTCCGAGGTCAAGCGGATGGCGTGGAACACGGAGCGCCTGTGCTGGGACATCGAGACCGCGTCCGGTGAACTCTCCGCCGACATGGTCGTCTCGGCGACCGGCCCGCTCTCCGACCCGAAGATGCCGGACGTCCCCGGACTGGAGACGTTCCCGGGCGAGGTCTTCCACTCCGCGCGCTGGAACCACGGCTACGACCTGCGCGGCAAGCGCGTCGCGGTGATCGGCACGGGCGCGTCGGCGATCCAGATCGTCCCGGCGATCCAACCCCTCGTCTCCGAACTGACGTTGTTCCAGCGGACCCCGGCCTGGGTCATGCCGCGCGTCGACCGCGCGATCAGCGGCGCCGAACGCGCCCTGCACCGCGCACTCCCGTTCACGACAAAGGCGCGGCGCGGACTCCTGTGGGGCATGAGGGAGTTGCAGGTCCAGGCGTTCACGAAGCACCCCAATGAACTCGGTTTCGTCGAGCAGTTGGCCAAGCGGAACATCGCCAGGGCCGTCAAGGACCCGGAACTACGGGCCAAGTTGACCCCCGACTACCGCATCGGCTGCAAGCGCATCCTGCTGTCCAGCGCCTACTACCCGGCGCTCGCGCAGCCCAACGTGGACGTCGTCGCGAGCGGCCTCGCCGAGATCCGCGGCAACACGCTGGTCGCCGCCGACGGCAGTACGGCGGAGGTCGACGCGATCGTCTTCAGCACCGGCTTCCACGTCACCGACATGCCGATCGCTGACCGCGTCGTCGGCACCGACGGCCGTACTCTCGGGGAGAGTTGGGGAGTCAACGGCATGGAGGCGCTGCGCGGCGCTTCGGTCGCCGGGTTCCCGAACTGGATGACGGTCATCGGACCCAACACCGGCCTCGGCAACTCCTCGATGATCCTGATGATCGAGTCGCAGCTCAACTACATGGCCGACTATCTGCGCCAACTCGACGTCCTGGGCGGGGAGGTGGCGCTCGACGCCCGCCCCAGCGCCGTGCACCGCTGGAACCGGCGCGTGCAGGACCGCATGGAGCGGACCGTCTGGAACACCGGCGGCTGCGTGAGCTGGTACCTCGACGCGCAGGGCCGCAACACGACCGTGTGGCCGGGCACGACGAGCGAGTTCCGCCGCGCGACCCGCCGCGTCGACCTGGCCGAGTACGAGGTGCTCAGGCGGCCCAAGAAGCCGAAGGAACCCAACTCGGCCAAGGACAGCGGCAGTTACGACACCGCCGAGGTGACCGCATGAGGACCCTCACGGCCACCTCCCAGGACGGCTCACCCCTGCACGTCGAGATCCACGGCCCCGACACCGCCCCCGCCGTCGTCCTCGTGCACGGCTGGACCTGCTCAACAGCCTTCTGGCAAGCGCAGATCGACGACCTCTCCCGCGATCACCGCGTCATCGCCTACGACTTGCGCGGCCACGGCAGTACCCCCGCGAGCCCGGCCGTCAGTACGACAGCCCTGGCCGACGACCTCGAAGCGGTGCTGCTCGCCACCCTCGCGCCGGGCGAGAAGGTGGTGGTCGCCGGTCACTCGATGGGCGGCATGACGGTGATGGCCGCCGCGACCCGACCGGCGTTCAGGGAGCACGTCGCCGCAAGTCTCCTGTGCAGCACGGGGAGTTCGCGACTGGTCGCCGAGTCGACGGTCGTCCCCCTCAAGGCCGGGCGGGCGCGGACCTGGCTCACCGGGAAGATCATCGGGTCGAAGGCGCCGCTTGGCCCGGTCACCCCCGTCGGCAAGAAGATCCTCAAGTACGCGACGATGGGCCCCGGTTCGACCCCCGAGGTGGTCGAGAAGTGCGCGCGGATCGTGCACGCGTGCCCCCGGAAGGTGCGGTACGCCTGGTCGCGGGTCCTCGAATCACTCGAACTCGGCGACCAGCTCGGCCAGTTGACCATCCCCACCGCCATCGTCACCGGCACCGCCGACCGCCTCACCCCACCCGTCCACGCCCGGGCCCTCGCCGCCGCGCTCCCCAACTGCCTCGGCCTCACCGAGCTGTACGGCATCGGCCACATGACCCCCGTCGAGGCGCCGGACCTCGTGAGCGCGCGGATACGCGAACTGACCACCACCTACAGCCAGTTGAAGGAGGGCGCATGAGCAAGGTGAGCCTCGACGGACAGGTCGCCGTCATCACCGGGGCCGCGCGCGGCGTCGGCGAGCTGCTCGCGCGGAAACTCTCCGCGCGCGGCGCGACCGTCGCCCTCGTCGGCCTCGAACCCGAGGCGCTCAAGGAGGTCTCCGAACGGCTGCACGGCGAGAGCGGTTACTGGTACGCCGACGTCACCGACCAGGACGGCATGAACCGGGTCGCCGAAGAGGTGAAGGAACGCTTCGGGAAGATCGACATCGTCGTCGCGAACGCCGGGGTCGCCGCCGGGGGCACCTTCCTCGACTCCGACCCCGACGCGTGGCGGCGCGTCATCGAGGTCAACCTCATCGGCTCCGCCGTCACCGCCCGCGCCTTCCTGCCGGTCCTCATCGAGAGCCGCGGCTACCTCCTCCAGATCGCCTCCCTCGCCGCGCTCACCCCGGCGCCGATGATGAGCGCGTACTGCGCCTCCAAGTCGGGCGTCGAGGCGTACGCGCACAGCCTGCGCGCCGAGGTCGGCTACCGGGGGGTCCGCGTCGGCGTCGGCTACCTCTCCTGGACCGACACCGACATGGTGCGCGGCGCCGACCAGGACGACGTCATGCGCGAACTGCGCCAGCGCCTGCCGTGGCCCGCCAACAAGACGTACCCCCTCGGCCCCGCCGTCGAGCGCATAGCCGACGGGATAGAGCGCCGGTCCAGCCACGTCTACGGCCAGTGGTGGCTGCGCGGTATGCAGGGTGTACGCGGGTACCTCCCCGGAGTGATCGGCTCGGTCGGCGCACGCGAGATGCGCCGGGTCGCACCTCGGCTGTCCGGGATGAGTACGGGGCTGGTGGGGGCGGGCGGGACCGCCGACGAGACGGCCAGAGCGGGGGCGGGGAAGGGGTGAACGCCGGGGGAGTCCCTCGGAGGTGTAGCCCAGCGGTACCTGGGAGGTAGCTCGGAGGTATGAGGAAGGGTGGTCCCCCGGAGGTTTTACGGGGAGCACGTACGCTGCGGACCATGCAGCGCACTGACACCGACGAAGCCCTCGTCCGCAGTCTCCTCCGCGATCAGCAGCCCGACCTCGCCGACCTCCCCATCCGCCCCGTCGCGGGCGGCTGGGGCAACCAACTCTGGCGGGTGGGCGAGGACTTGGCGGTACGGCTGCCGATGACGGACGACGCTCCCGTGCTCCTCGCCCAGGAGTTTCGCTGGCTGCCGGAACTCGCCGAGCGGCTCCCGCTGCCCGTGCCGATCCCACTGCGGTTCAGCGAGCCGAGCGACCTTTTTCCCAAGCCGTGGACGGTCGTGACGTGGGTCCCGGGAGAGCCGGCGGACGGCGTCGAGATCACCGACGGCCAGCGCTCGGCGGAAGCCCTCGCCGAGTTCCTCCGCGCGCTGCACCAACCGGCGCCCCAGGACGCACCCCTCAATCCCAGCCGCTGCGGTGAACTCGCCCCGCTCAAGGACGGGTTCGAGGCGGGGCTCGAAAGGCTGGTGGACATCGTCGACGTCCCCCGGATCCGCGAGGTGTGGAACAGGGCTGTCGCCGCGCCGAGTTGGGACGGTCCGCCGGTCTGGGTGCACGTGGATCTCCACCCTGCCAACGCCGTTGTCACGGACGGTGTCCTCTCCGGGATCATCGACTTCGGCGACATGGGCGCCGGCGACCCGGCCGCCGACATCGCCGCCGCGTGGAAGCTGCTCCCCGAGGGCGCGGCGGACCCCTTCCTGCGGGCCTACGGCGTCGCCGACGAGGCGATGATCCACCGCGCCCAGGGCTGGGCCGTGCTCTCGGCGTTCGGCCTGCTCAGCATCGGCCAGGCATGGGAGAAGGGCCTGCCGGGCGGCCAGCCGACGTGGGGTAGGGCGGGACGCCGGACGCTGGAACGGGTGCTGGCGCACGGGGAGTGAGGGGAACGCGGGTACTACCCCGCTACCTCTCCGGAGCTACCCCCCAACCTCCGGGAGCTGACCCCAACCTCCGGGAGCTGACCCCTACCTCCCCGAAGCTACCGCCCTACCTCCCCGGAGCCACCCTCCCGAGGCGGCAGCTTAGGGCGGGACCGGTCCGGTACCCCCCGATGATCCGGCGGACTCGCCACCGTCCCCCGCTCCAGCAGTTCCAGCGCCAGCCCCACCGCGTCGTCCAACTGCGCGTGCCGTCCCTCGGCCCAGTCCAGCGGTGTGCGCAGTGCCTCCATGTCGGGGTCGACGCCCCGGTTCTCCACCGACCAGCCGTACGCGTCGAACCAGGCCGCGTTCATCGGCACGGTGATGACCGTGCCGTCGCCCAGCTCGTGCCGCCCGGTCATCCCCACCACTCCGCCCCACGTCCGCTGCCCCACCACCGGCCCGATCTTGAGCAGCTTGAACGCGGCGGTGATCATGTCGCCGTCGGAGGAGGTCGCCTCGTCGGCGAGGGCAACCACCGGTCCCCGAGGGGCGTTTGACGCGTACGACACCGGCTGGGCGTTGCGCGTGAGGTCCCACCCGAGGATCGTGCGGGACAGCTTCTCGACGACCAACTCGCTGATGTGGCCACCCGCGTTGCCCCGGACGTCGACGATGAGCGCCGGCCGCGACACCTCCATCCGCAGGTCCCGGTTGAACTGCGCCCACCCCGACCCGCCCATGTCCGGGATGTGCAGGTACCCGCACCGCCCCCCGCTCAACTCCCGTACGACGTCACGCCGTTTGGCCACCCAGTCCTGGTAGCGCAAGGGCCGCTCGTCGACCAACGGCACGACAGCCACCCGGCGCGGAGGCCGCTCGCCCTCCACGAACGTCAGCTCCACCGTCGTACCGCCCGCCCCCGCGAGCAGCGGAAAGGGGCCGGTCACCGGGTCGACTACCCGGCCGTCCACGTGAGTCAGCACCGCCCCCTCCCGAATTCCCGTACCGGCGAGGGGAGAACGCGCCTTGGAGTCGGACGAGTCGCCGGGCAGGATGCGGGACAACACCCAACTGCTGTCCCTGCGCACGAAGTTGGCGCCCAGGAGGCCCTGGAGCCGCTGATAGTGCGGTGGCCCCTCGTTGCGGCGCGCGGAGGCGACGTACGCATGCGAGGTTCCCAACTCGCCGACGACCTCGCGCAGGAGGTCCGCGAACTCGTCGGGGGAGGCGACGCGTTGGACCAGGGGACGGTACTGGTCCAGCACCGAGTTCCAGTCGATGCCGCACATGCCGGGGTCCCAGAAGTAGGAGCGGATCAGCCGGCCGGCCTCCTCGTACGACTGCTGCCACTCCGCGCCGGGGTCGACCTCGTGGAGGATGCGGCGGAGGTCGATCCAGACAGTTGTGTCGCTGTCGCCCAACTCCGTTGAGGGGACGGCCCGTAGCTCGCCCTCGTCGACGACGACCAGGCGGGTGCCGTCGCCGCTGAGCGCGAACCAGTCGAGGTGGTCGACGAGTTCGGACTTCTTCGCCTTGGTGATGGTGAAGTGTTCGAGGGTCGGGCGCTCGCTGGTGTCGTCCGGGTTCGCGAAGGTCTCGCCCAGCGCGCCGGAGATCGGCCACCGCAACCACACCACCCCGCCCCCGGCGACCGGGTACAGCGCGGAGTACTTCGAGGCGGGTACGGGGAACGGCGTGACCCTGCTCTCCAGCCCCTCCACCTCGACGGTCACCGCGCCGCCGTCCTCGGTCTCCACGGGGTCGAGCCCGCCCGCCGCCGGACGGCCGTCCGGGCTCAGGGCGAACGGGGAGGGGGTCGCCGAGGAGAGGGGGACCAGGTAGGGGCGGCAGCCCAGGGGGAAGGAGAGGTCGCCGGTGTGGACGTCGTAGACCGGGTCGAAGCCGCGCCAGGACAGGAACGCGAGGTAGCGGCCGTCGCGGGTGAAGACCGGATTCTCGTCGGCGAAGCGGCCGTTGGTGACGTCCACGATCAGGCGGTCCTTCATCCGGGCCAGCTTGATCTGCCGCAGCGAGCGTCCGATCCCGGGGTGCGACCAGGCGAGCCAGGCCCCGTCCGGGGAGAACGCGAGGTCCCGCACGGGACCGTTCACGGACCGGATCAGCTCGACGAGCCCGCCGTCCCCACCCTCAGAGCTACCCCCGGAGTCGTCCCCGGCTACTACCTCAGAGGTACCCAGCAGCAGCACCCTCCCGTCGTGCGAAGCGATAGCCAGCCGCTTCCCCTCCGGATCGGACACCATCTCCAGCACCCGCCCCACTTCCCCGGACGCCAGCCTCCGAGGGGGACGTTCCCCACTGGCTCTGGGGAGGTACGCGATCTCGACCGCGTCCTCCCCCTCCGCATCGGTGACGTACGCGATCCGGCCCCCGGAACCCAGCATCTCCGGGAGCCGTACCCGTACCCCTGGGGTATCGGCGATCGTCCGCGCGGGCCCGTCCCGGTGGGTCAGCCAGTAGAGACTGCCGCGTACGACTACGGCGCTGGCCCGCCCGGTCTCGTCCACCGAGACGCCGTCCACGTGCTGCGCGGCGGGGATCTGATACGGCCGTCGCCCCGCGCGAGGACCTTCGAGCCGTACGTCGAGGCGGCGTGGCCGCGAGCCGGCGTCCAGGTCCTCGACGAGCCACAGGTCACCCGCGCACTGGTAGACCACCCGGGTGCCGTCGGTCGAGGCGTTGCGGGCGTAGAACGCGTCGTGGTCGGTGTGCCGGCGCAGGTCGGAGCCGTCGTACGCGCAGGAGTAGAGGTTGCCGACGCCCTCGTGGTCGGAGAGGAACGCGATGCGCCCGGCGACGAAGAGGGGGGTGGAGAGGTGGCCCTCCACCTCGGGGAGGAGACGCCGGCCATGGAGCCAGAGGCGGCCCGTCGCACCGCCCCGGTACCGCTTCCAGGCGGCCGGCTCGTGCGGCGGCGTACCGGTGAGCAGGAGGGTTTTGCGTTCCCCGTCGAGGTCGGCGACCTGGAGGTCGCTCACCGGCCCCCAGGGGAGGGGGCCGCCGGGGTCACCACTGAGAGGTACGTCGTAGGCCCACGTGAAGTAGGAGAAGGGCTGGTTGTGGGAGGCGACGGCGAGGATGTGGCCCTCGGGGGTCCAGCCGCAGACGCGGGTGTCGGCGCTGCCCCAGTAGGTGAGCTGCCTGGTCCTTCCGCCGTACACGGGTACTACGTGGATCTCGGGGACGAGGCTGCGCCAGGTCGTGCAGGCGATGACCGAGCCGTCCGGGGAGAAGCGGGGCTGGCCGGTCTTCGTACGGTCGACGGTCAGGCGCCAGGCGCGGCCGGGCCCGTCGAGGGGGGCCAGCCAGAGGTCGTCCTCGGCAACGAAGCACAGCAGGTCACCGCTGAGGTGCGGAAGGCGCAGGTAGCTCACGGTTTCTATGCTTTTCCGGCACCGGAGAGCCAGCAACTCAGACGCCGGGGAGTGAAGGACTCGGGCGATCACTTACACGTTTCACACACACGTGACCCAGACCACGTACGAAACCGTTTCGTTTCGCTTGCTGTTCGGGGTATCTTCATGGAGGTAGGAAGAAACGCGGAGAGCACGGAGGGGCGTCATGGCTGAGGTCGCAACGGCGCGTCGCAGTCGGATCACTCCCGAACGCGAGGCGGAGCTGTACGACGCCGTCCTCGACCTGCTCCGCGAGGTCGGCTACGACGCTCTCACCATGGACGCCATCGCCGCCCGCACCCGCTCCAGCAAGGCCACGCTCTACCGCCAGTGGGGCGGCAAGGCCGAACTCGTCGTCAAGGCCATCCGGTACAGCAAGCCGGCCCCTCCGGACGACGTCGACACCGGCAGTCTGCGGGGTGACCTGCACGCGGTGATCCTGCTGGAGGACGACTGCGTCCACGCGCAGAACTCGGCGCTGATGCGCGGCATCGCGATGGCGATGCACAACAACGAGGACCTGCGCACGGCGTTCAAGGCGCAGCTGATCGACCCCGAACTCTCCGATTTCAAAAGGGTGATCCAGCGGGCCGTCGACCGGGGCGAGGTCCAAGCCGACTGCCCCGCACTGGAGTTCATGGTGCACATGATGGTCGGCGGATTCGCCACCCGGATGCTGCTCGACGACCAGCCGCCCACCCAGGCCTTCCTCATCTCGTACCTGGACGCCGTGGTGCTCCCCGCACTCGGCATCGATCCCAGAGCCTGACTGAATCCCAACTCCAGGGTCCTGCCTCGGAGTTGACCTTCCCCGCAGTACGCCCACACCCCAACTGACGTCACCGCTCACGTCGTCGGGCCGATCGACGCCGCCCTCGCGCATCCCACCGCGCGCTCCCCGCCCTGCGGTCGATCACCCCTGCCCATGAAAACCCCACGACTGACCGGGAGTACGCCTCCGTGGCCACGTTCCTCTACAAGCTGGGCCGGCTCGCCTTCCGGCGACGGCATTTCGTCGCCCTGCTCTGGATAGCCCTGCTGACGCTCGCGGGCGTCGGCGCCGCCAGTGCCCCCGCTGCGGGCACGACCTCCTTCTCGATCCCCGGCACCGAGGCCCAGAAAGCCTTCGACCTGCTGGAACAGCGCTTCCCCGGGATGAGCGCCGACGGCGCCACCGCCCATGTCGTCTTCAAGGCGCCCGCCGGGCAGACGATGAACGACGCCGCGAACAAGGCGACCGTCGAGGAGGCCGTCGCCGAGCTGAAGTCCGGCTCCGAGGTCGTCTCCGTCGCCGACCCGTACACCGGCAAGGCCGTCAGCAAGGACGGTACGGTCGCCTACGCGTCGGTCAAGTACAAGGTCTCCGGCATGGAGTTGAAGGACTCCTCGCGCGACGCCCTCGAAGAGGCCGGCGACCATGCCAGGAGCGCGGGCCTGACCGTCGAGATCGGCGGCGACGCCCTCCAGGCCACCCCGCACACCGGCGCCACCGAGATCATCGGCATCGGCATCGCGGCCGTCGTCCTCGTCATCACCTTCGGCTCGCTGATCGCCGCCGGGCTCCCGCTGCTCACCGCGATCATCGGCGTCGGCATCGGCGTCGCCTCAATCACCGCCCTGGCCAGCGCACTTGACCTCGGCTCGACGACGTCCACCCTCGCGCTGATGATCGGCCTCGCGGTCGGCATCGACTACGCGTTGTTCATCGTCTCCCGCTACCGCGCCGAACTCGCCGAGGGACGCGACCGCGAGGAGGCCGCCGGACGCGCGACCGGTACGGCGGGGTCGGCGGTCGTCTTCGCCGGACTCACCGTCGTCATCGCGCTCGCGGGCCTCGCCGTCGTCAACATCCCGATGCTGACGAAGATGGGCATCGCCGCCGCCGGCACGGTCGCCATCGCCGTACTCATCGCGCTGACCATGATCCCCGCGCTCCTCGGGTACGCCGGGAAGCGGATTCTGCCGGCCGGGGCGAAGAGCCGGATGCTCGGCGGCAACAAGCCGGAGAAGGCCGGCAAGCCCAACATGGGTACGCGGTGGGCGCAGTTCGTCGTCCGGCGGCCGATTGCCGTACTGGTACTGGGAGTTGTCGGCCTCGGGGCCGTCGCCGTCCCGGCCGCCTCGCTCGAACTCGGGCTGCCCGACGACGGATCGCAGCCGACGTCCACCACGCAGCGCCGCGCCTACGACACGCTCTCCGACGGGTTCGGGCCCGGGTTCAACGGGCCGCTGATGATCGTCGTCGACGCGAAGGGCAGCAAGGACGCCGACGCCGCGTTCCGCCAAGTCGGCGACGAGATCAAGAAGTTGAAGGACGTCACGACCGTCACGCCGGCCGCGCCCAACAAGGCCGGTGACACCGCGACGATCACCGTCATTCCGGGCTCCAAGCCGTCGTCCGTGAAGACCGAGGACCTTGTTCACGCGATTCGCGACAAGGGGACGGAGATCAAGGCCGACACCGACGCGACCGTGCTGGTGACCGGGGTGACGGCGATGAACATCGACGTCTCGCAGAAGCTGAACGACGCGCTGATCCCGTACCTGGTGCTCGTCGTCGGGCTCGCGTTCCTCCTCCTGATCGTCGTCTTCCGCTCCATCCTCGTGCCCCTCAAGGCCGCCCTCGGGTTCCTCCTCTCCGTCATGGCAGCGCTCGGCGCGGTCGTCGCCGTCTTCCAATGGGGTTGGCTGGCAGGGCTGTTGGGCGTCGAGGAGACCGGGCCCGTCATGTCGATGATGCCGATCTTCATGGTCGGCGTGGTCTTCGGACTCGCCATGGACTACGAGGTGTTCCTCGTGACCCGGATGCGTGAGGCGTACGTCCACGGGGAGGCGCCCTCGCAAGCGGTGGTAACCGGTTTCAAGCACGGGGCGCGTGTCGTCTCCGCCGCCGCCGTCATCATGATGGCCGTCTTCGCCGGGTTCATCGGGTCCTCCGAGTCGATGATCAAGATGATCGGGTTCGGGCTCGCCATCGCCGTCTTCTTCGATGCGTTCGTGGTCCGTATGGCGATCGTGCCGGCCGTCCTCGCGCTGCTCGGCAAGCGGGCCTGGTGGCTGCCGAAGTGGCTCGACCGCGCGCTTCCCAACGTCGATGTCGAGGGCGAGGGGCTGCGCACCGACGCGGACCGCGCCGCGAAGGACAAGGAACTGGTGCGCGCGTAACCGGTTCCGCGACAAGCCGCCGGTGAGGGTCCGTGGGGACGGGGAGCCCTCACCGGCACCAAATCGCCCGCGTCGCTGCGATCATCTGTCCATGCGGTTACAGATGATCACGGTCGGCGCGGGCGAAGTCGTACTCAACGACCGGCGTACGGCGCGGAGTTGGACGGTCAAGGTGGATTCCTACGCGTTGTCGGCGTGTCCGGTGACGCAGGCGGACTATGCGGAGGTGACCGGCGAGGCGCTTGTCGATCCCGACCTCCCTGTGGTGGACGTCTCCTGGCTCGACGCCGTTCGGTACTGCAACACCCTTTCCCTGGCGGAGGGTTCACGCCCGGCGTACCGCTTCCGCGAGGACGGCGACGTGGAACTCCTCGCGGCGTCCACCGGGTACCGCCTTCCCACGGAGGCGGAGTGGGAGTTCGCGTGCCGGGCAGGTACGGCGGGTCCTCGCTACGGCGTCCTCGACGACATCGCCTGGCATCGTGGCAACTCCGGTGAGCGGATACGAGAAGTGGGGACCCGGGCGCCCAACTCCTGGGGGTTCCATGACCTGTTGGGGAACGTGTGGGAGTGGTGCTGGGATCTCTACGACCCCGAGGTCTACGGGACGTATCGGGTGCTGCGGGGCGGGGGGTGGTTCGACAAACACTGGAGCTGCCGGGCGTCGGCGCGGCGGCGGAGCCATCCGACGTATGCGGTGGACGATGTGGGGTTCCGGGTGGCTCGGTCGGTCTGAGTACGAGCGCTCATGTGTACGGGGTTGAAGGCGCCGAAGATCGACAGTGCCGCGAATTTGGGTCCTACCCGCAGGAGTTGCTGTGCAGCCGGAGACGTACGCGAGGCTTTACGGGCCCTGGCGTCCATCCCGCCCTGAGCCGGGGTACTCCGGCATGGCTCTGGCGGCGTTCGCGGTGTGGATGCCCACTCTGGTCTCGGTGGCCTGGATGACCCTTGTGGTGGGGCTGGGGGTGCTGATGGGAGTGGTGGACGGTCTTTCGTACGTGGCGTACTTCGCCGCCGGCGTCGCGGTCCTGGCGGGCCTCGCCCTCATCCCGCCGCTCCGTCGACTCGCCCTCCCCGTGCGGATGTTGGTGTTGGGGCTGCTTGCTCTTCCCGTGCCGGTCGGGGTGGTGATGTGGACGGCGGTGATGCTCGGCTGAGAGCGTCGAGGGTGGTCCGGGGTCTGCGGAGTCGGGGCGCTGTCCGGGTTTTGTCCCGTCGGGGCCCGGCTGTTGACGGGTTCGCGCGGGTAGGGGTGGGCCTCGGAGGCTGACATGAGCGACCAGAGTTACGAGTGCAACGAGGATTTCGACGAGGCCGGTTGGTTCGTCGAGGTGGGTGACGAGGTTGAACCCATGGTGCAGGCAGTGGGGTTGCTGCTGAAGTTCTGCCGGGAGAGCGCGGGGATGAGTGTCGTCGAGTTCGCGGGCGTCATGAGGTACGGCGAGGACATGATCCGCAAGCTGGAGGGCGGGCGGCGGATTCCCCGGCCCGGCTTTCTGGACAAGGCCGACACCGAACTCGGCGCGCAGGGACATCTGCGGGTCTTCATGGAGCCCATGAGGAGAGCGCGGTACCGGAAGGGGGCCAGGGGGCGGCTGAAGGAGGTGGAAGGGCGGGCGGTCGAGTTCCTCATCTACTGCACCCACAACATCCACGGGTTGTTGCAGACCCCGGAGTACGTCCGGACGCTGTTCGAGATGCGCAAGCCACCCCTGAGCGACAGCGTGATCGACCATGAGGTCGCCTACCGTCTGGACCGCCAGGAGGTCTTCCGCAAAGACCCCGCGCCGACGTTCAGCATCATCCAGGAACAGGTGACGCTGGAACGCCCTTATGGAGGGCGAGAAGTGATGAAGCGTCAGCTCAAACACATTCTTCACCTGTCCGAACAGCGCAACGTGTCCTTCCAGGTGATGCCGACCGACGTCGAGGAACACGCCGGCACCTCGGGACTCCTCCAGGTGATGAAGTTCGCCGACGGAACCGCAACTGGCCGTTCCGAAAGCCTCTTCAACGGGCGTCCAGTCTCAAAGCCCCAAGAAATCAGCCTCCTTGAGCTGCGCTTCGGGATCCTCCGGTCACAGGCCCACAACGCACGTGACTCACGGGCCTTTGTCGAACGGCAGTTGGGGAAACTGTGAGTACCGCCGGAAGTGGCCCGCCGTCGACGGGCCGAACGGTTCGAACCCGGACGGTGGGCCCGGCAGATCACGCTGGTCCTGCCACCGTCGGCTCAATCCCTTCGCCTGTGCCCTACACCGACCGCTACCGTGCGGTTCATGACGACGACAGACGCGCATCCCCTGTTCGCCCAGGCCCTTCAAGAGATGGGGCTCGACGAGGTGTTGGGGCAGGTGCGGACGTATCCGGACGGGGCGCGGACGGCTGTTGAGGCTGCGGACGCCGTGGGGTGTGAGCTGGGGCAGATCTGTAAGTCGTTGATCTTCGCTGCCGATGGTGTGCCGGTGCTCGTGTTGGTGGACGGGGCTTCCAGGGTCGATGTCGCCGCCGTGAGTGGGGTGTTGGGCGTTAAGAAAGTTACGCGCGCCGATGCCAAGGTCGTGCGTGATGTCACCGGGTACGCCATCGGAGGGGTGCCGCCGTTCGGGCATCGGACCCGTACACGCGTGCTCGCGGATCGTGGGCTGCTCGTGCACGACGAGGTGTGGGCCGCCGCAGGGAATCCCCATGCGGTATTCCCTATGGCGCCCAAGGAGTTGGTGCGGCACGCGCAGGCGACCCTCGTCGATGTGCGGGAGTTGACGCCGTGACGCCTGCCGTCACGGGGGCCGTGCTGCTCGCTGCGGTGACGCACGCCTGCTGGAACGCGCTCGCGCACAAGATCCCCGACAAGCTCGTGGGGCTCGCGCTGATCTCCGGTGGGGGAGCGGTACTCGGGCTGGTCGCGGCGCCGTTCGTGGGGTTTCCGGACGGGGGTGCCTGGCCCTATCTCATCGCCTCTGCCGTCATTCACATCGCCTACTTCGCTCTGCTCATGCGGTCGTTCAGGATCGGCGACTTCGGGCAGGCGTACCCCATCGCGCGGGGCAGCGCGCCGCTGATCGTGACGTTGCTGGCCGCGCTGTTCGCGCACGAGGTGCCGGACGGGTGGGGGGCCGCCGGAATCGCCTTGTCCTGTGCGGGACTTGGCGGGGTCGCCCTGTGGGGGCTTCGGGGGCGGCGGCCCAACTGGGCTGCTATTTGGGCTGCGTTGGGGACCGGGTTCACTATCGCCCTGTACACCGTCGTCGACGGGCTCGGTGTCCGCGCATCGGGCTCCTCGCTCGGGTACATCGCCTGGCTGATGGGCGTACAGGGGCTCGTGCTGCCCGTGTATGCCTGGACGCGCTGGCGCGGCGAGACCCTCGCCCGGCTCAAGCCGTACGCGGGAGTCGGCGCGATCGGCGCCGTACTCTCCTGCGTCGCCTACGGGTTGGTGCTGTGGGCCCAGACGCGGGCCGAACTCGCGCCGATCGCCGCACTGCGGGAGTCGTCGATCATCGTGGGGGCCGCGATCGGGGCGGTGTTCTTCAAGGAGCGGTTCGGGGCGCCGAGGATCGTGGCGGCGGGGGTGCTCGTCGTGGGGATCGGGCTGATGCTGCACGGCAGTTGATGGCGCCCGGTGGCAGGTCACCCGATCGGCAGCGCGTCCTGGTAGCCGTTCGAGGGGCGGTCGATCTTCTGCAACGTCCGCCCGTCCAGGGCGACTTCAGCCGTCGGCGTGCCAAGTGCCCCCGCCGTGTGCCACGTTCCCGTCACCGACACCCACGTGTCCGCCTTGGGCGGCTCCACCCCGTACACCTTCACCTTCACCGACTGCGCGTCCGCCGCACAGCAGCTGAGGATAAGCCGCGTGAGGTACCAGTGGTCCGGCGACGAGGTCGGGGTGACGAAGCCCGTCATGGTGACCGGGCGCCCCGCGATCACCTTCGTACGGTCCTGCTGGACCCGCGACGTGAAGTCCCCCAGCGTGATCGGCAGCGGCGAGGTCGCGGGCAGCGGGTCGAAGCCGTCGTCCGGCGTCACGGCCACCGCTTTCACCGGTTCCCGGGACGCCGTGTACGACCCCAGCTCCGGCGGCGCGTACACCAGCAGGCTCAGCGCCGGGAGGAACAACAGCCAGGCCACCGGCGGGACATGGGCGCCGTGCGAGTCTCGGTGACGGTACGCCGACCACGCCTCCGCGAGCCCGAGCAGCAGCAGGACGACGCCGGAGAGGATCAGCAGCGGACGCATCCCCTCCTTCACGTACCGCATGAACACCTCGGTGAACAGGGCGACTTGGAGAAGCCCCGCGCCGGTCAGCGCCAACAGGGCGGCCTGGAGTACGCGTTTCACAGCAGGGTTTCTCCGATCAGGGCCGCGCACAGTACCGCCACCACCGTCGTCGCCGCCGAGAAGCGCCAGGCGAACGCGCGGCCGAACGTGCCGGCTTGGAGCGCGATGAGCTTCAGGTCGACCATTGGGCCGACGACCATGAACGTGAGCCGCGCGGTGGGGGAGAAGCCGGTCAGGGAGGCCGCGACGAAGGCGTCCGCCTCCGAGCAGACGGCGATGACGATGGCCAGCACCGCGAGGAACACCACCGACAGCCAGGGGGAGCCCGCGAACGTGTCGACCCACGTGCGCGGCACGGCGACGTTGAAGGTGGCCGCCGCCATCGCGCCGATCACCAGGAACCCGCCCGCATGCAGGAAGTCGTGCTGGAAACCTTCCCTGAACTCCGCCCAGCGGCTGCGCCCTTGCTCGTGACCGGTGTGCCGTACGGTCGGCTTCAGCCACTCCGAGCGGCCGAACCGCAGCCACAGCCAGCCCATCACGGTGGCCGCCGCGAGCGAGGCGACCAGGCGGGCGACGACCATCATGGGGGCGCCGGGGAACGCAACCGCCGTCGCCGTCAGGACAATTGGGTTCACCGCCGGAGCCGAGAGCAGGAACGCGAACGCCGCCGCCGGAGCAACTCCCCTGCCGATCAGGCTGTTTGCCACCGGGACCGAGGCGCACTCACAGCCCGGGAGCACAACTCCCGCCATTCCGGCGACCGGTACGGCCAGCGCCGGACGCTTGGGGAGGGCCTTGCGGAACACCGACGCCGGGACGAACGCGTTGATCGCGCCCGACAGAGCCGTACCCAGCAGCAGGAACGGCAGCGCCTGCACGGTCACCGAGAGGGCTACCGTGCGCCACGCCTCCATCGCCGGGGAGTCGCCCCAGCGGCCCAGGACGACGAGGAGGGCGCCGGGGACGATCGCCGCCGCGATCAGGAGGAGGGGTCCGTGGCGCGGCCACGAAGGCGGTTCGGGCGCGGGCAGTTCGTCGACCGCGCGTTCCTCTGTCGTCGTCGGCCCCATGCCCGCCCCTGCCGGTCCTCACATGTCCTCCACATGTTCCGACCAACATACCGGGACCGGCCCAGGGTTCTCACTCACCCCGCGAGCGACTCACGTACCGCTCTTACCAGCGCCTGCGGCCTCGGGTCGGCGGTCACCGTCCTGCGGAAACCGTTGGTGACGTACCCGAACGCGATGCCCGACTCCGGGTCCGCGAACGCCAGCGGGCCGCCCCGGCCGGGGTGGCCGAAGGACGTGGGGGCGAGGAACGGGGACGCCGGGCTGTGCAGCATGTACCCCAGGCCGAAACGGGAGTTGACGACCAGGACGCGGTCCGGGCCCGACGACTCCTGCGCGCGGGCCAGTTCGACCGTCTCCGGGGTGAACAGGCGCGGTACGCCGTCCAGTTCACCGATCAGCGAGGCATAGATCCGGGCCAGGCCGTCCGCCGTCGCGAACCCCGTCGAACCGGGCAACTGCGCCGCGCGGTACGCCGGTTCGTTCTCGTCGGCGTCCGCGATCGCGCCGAACGCCCGTCGGGTGAGGGAGCCGGGGTCCGCGTACGCCTCGGTGATCGCCGGCTTCGGGCGCGACTTCAGCGTGCCCGCCGCCTCCGTCGTCGTCTCCACCATCGCCGTACGGCCCACCCGCCATGCCTGTTCCGGCGGGAGGCCCAGCCAGAAGTCCGCGCGCGCCCGTTGGGTGATCTCCGTCGCGATGAACTCGGCGATCGGGCGGCCCGTGACGCGGCGGACCAGCTCGGCGATCGTCCAGCTGAACGTGTGCGGGTGGTAGCCGTGGGCCGTGCCCGGCGTCCACGCGGGGGACTGCGCCGCCACCGCCGCCGCGCCGAGGTCCTGGTCCGCCGCCTGGGCCGCTGTGAGGGGGTGGTCCAGCGCGGGTACGCCCGCCTGGTGCGAGAGGAGGTGACGGACCAGGGTGTGGTCCTTGCCCGCCGCCTTGTACTCCGGCCAGTACGTGCCCACCGGGGCGTCCAGGTCCAGGGCGCCGCGCTGGTGGAGCAGGAGGACGGCCGCCGCCGCCACGCCCTTCGTCGCCGAGCGGACGATCTGGGCCGTGCCCTCTTGCCAGGGGGTGGAGCCGGTGACGTCCTGGGTGCCGTACCAGAGATGTACGACTCTACGACCGTGGTGGTACACCGCTACCGAGGCGCCCTTGTCGTCCAGCGTCTCGAAGTTCCGCGCGAACGCGGTCCTCACGGGTTCGTAGCCCTCGGCAACTGTGCCGTTCACCGCGGTCCTCTCGGGTTGGCCTCTGACGTCTGGTGCAACGTCTGGGGTCAGCCTGCGATTCCTTGGTTGTGGAAGCGGTTACTTCGTGTTGCCGTGGGGTGTCAGCCCAGGAGAATCGTTACGTCGATGTTCCCGCGCGTCGCGTTCGAGTACGGGCAGACCTGGTGCGCGGCGTCCACCAGCTGGGCCGCGATCTCCGCGTCCAGGATGGGGAGGGAGACGCTGAGGGCGACTGCGAGGCCGTAGCCCTTGGTCCTGTTCGGGCCGATGCCGACCTTCGCGGCGACCGTGGAACCCGTCAGGTCGTAGCCCGCCCTGTTCCCCACGAGGATCAGCGCGTTGTGGAAACACGAGCTGTATCCGGCCGCGAACAGTTGCTCCGGGTTCGTGCCGTTGCCGTCGCCGCCCAGCTCCGGGGGCATCGCCACCCTCAGCTCTATCTGGCCGTCCTGGCTGGTCACGTACCCGTCCCGACCGCCGTGCGCCGTCGCCTCCGCGACGTACATGATCTTTGTCGGGCGCGTGTCTACGGCAGCGGCGCCTTCTGTCATGGCGGGACCTCCCCCGGGTTGGCCAGTTACCTTGTGCACAAGGTACTGGCCGGTAGGTAGGTGGGGCGGAGCGGGGGTGGTAACCGGGGGTAATGCGAGGTGGGGGGTGTGGAGGTGGTGGGGAGGAGTGGTGTCGGATGTCGGGTGTCTGGTTCCGGGGTGGGCGGGGCAGGAAGCGCGTATGAGCATCGACGGTGCGGTTCCCTCGGTTGATCCCTCTCTGCTCGACTTCGCCGTGCGGCTTGCGGCTGAGGCTGGGCGGGTTTCCCGGGAGCGGTTTCTCGGTGGGGGGTGGGGGGTTCGGCTTAAGGGGGACGGGAGTGAGGTCACCGATGTCGATGTCGAGGTCGAGGAGTTGATCCGGGGGGAGTTGGGGCGGCGTACTCCTGAAGACGGGGTGTTCGGGGAGGAGTTGGGGGTCGACCCGGGTGCGTCCGGGCGGCGGTGGGTCATCGATCCCGTCAACGGGACCGCCAACTTCGTGCATCGGGTGCCGTTGTTCTCCAACGACCTTGCTTACGAGGATGAGTTCGGGCCGGCCGTCGGGGTGGTCGGGATGCCGATGAGCGGGGAGATTCTCGCTGCCGGGCGGGGGTTGGGGTGTTGGGTGGTGAGAGGGCCCTCGTACGAGTTGGGGGATGCTCGACGGGTTCGGGTCTCCGCGCGGGGGGAGTTGCGGGGGGCTCGGGTTCAGGCGCACAACTTCGGGGCCTGGGACGGGGAGTTGCTCGCGGCGTTGCATCGGCTCGTGCTGTTGGTGCCGTCCACGGGGTGTATGGCTGCGGTGGCAACTGGGCGTGCGGACGCGGCCGTTATCGCCGGGCCTGCCATGGGGTACGAGGATGTCGCCACCATGCCGGTCATCGTGACGGAGGCTGGTGGGCGGGTCAGTGATCTGCGGGGTGCGGATGTTCTGGCGGGGGATAGGTCTGTGCTGGTGTCCAACGGGGCGCTGCACGATGCGTTGTTGGAGGTGGTGGGGGAGGGGGCGCACAGTCGGGATCTGAGGGAGCTGCTTGGCGGGGGGGGGGGAGCCGGGTTCGCCAAGTCGCGTTCGCTGAGCCGGGTTCGGGAAGCCGCGTTCACGCTAAGCCCCGTCCGCACTGAGGGTTCGCGCCGAGCCGCGTTCACCCTGAACCGCGTTCCCCAACTCGCCCTCCCCGTCCCCCCCTTCACCTCGCCCTCTCCGCAGCCCCCTCCGCCCTCTCCGTCAACCCCCACAACTCCGCCCGCAAACGCTCCACTTCCGCCTCGCCCAACCCCGTCGCCGACAGCAGCGCGCCCGGTACCCGCGCCGCCCGGCCCCGGAGTTCCTCGCCCTGGCCCGTGCAGGACACGAGGACCGAGCGTTCGTCGTGCGCCGAGCGTGTGCGGTGGATCAGGCCGGCGCCCTCCATGCGCTTGAGGAGGGGCGACATGGTGCCGTAGTCCAGATGGAGGGTGGACGACAGGTGCTTGACCGTCGTCTCGCCCTGCTCCCAGAGGGTGAGGAGGACGAGGTACTGGGTGTACGTGAGCCCCAACTCCTCCAGGAGGGGCCGGTACGCGGCCGTCACGGCACGCTGGGCGGCGTACAAGGCGAAACAGAGCTGGTCGTCGAGCCGCAGGGAACCTTGGGGCGCCGTGTCCTGGCCGGCCTTGCCGCTTCCGGCACCTGGGCCCCCGGCCCCTTGAACCGCCCCGCTGCTCTCCGCGTCCCGACTCACCCCGGCGCTCCCCGACCCCCGCACTTCCTCGCCGCTCACGGCCTCCTGAGCCGGCCCGCTCGTCACCACCGCACCCTGGACTTCTTCGCCATGTCCCGAACCCCACGCCGCTTGACCGCCCGTCCGGCCTCGGGCTCGCCCTCCACTCACCGAGTCCTGAACCTTCTCGCCGCGCGCCGTGCCCTGGGCCGACTCGCCGTTACCCGCCGTCCCGTGGGCCTTCTCACCGCTCACCGGACCCCGCACCGTCGCTCCGCTCACCCGGCCCCGGGCCTTCTCGCCGGTCCCTGCTGCCTCGTCGCCGTGTGCCTCCACGTCGGCTGCCGGGCCTTCCACCCGCTCACCATCCGCCGCCTCGCCACGCGCCCCGGCGCTGCTCACCCGACCCTGAGGCCGTCCGCCAGTCATCCGCCCCCGGGACCGTCCGCCACTCACGGCACCTGGGATCTCCTCATCACCGACCCGGCCCTCCACCCGCTCACCATCCGCCGCCCCCCGCACCCCGGTGCCGCTCAGCCGCTCCCGGCCCCCCTCGCCGGTCACCGCCGTCTCCTCGCCGCCCACCGACCCGCTCACAGACCCCCGCACCCCCGCACCACCCACCGCCGCCCCCTCGCCCCCGGCCCAGCTCTCCTCGTTCGTCACGCCCCCATTGTCGCGGAGCGTGGATCGAAGCCGAACGGCAGCTCCAGTCGGTGCGCTCGCATCAGGTCCGCGTTCGAGAGGAGCTCCGGTGTGCGGTCGTCCGCCGCGATCACCCCCTCGCTGAGGATCAGAGCGCGGGGGCACAGCTCAAGGGCGTAGGGGAGGTCGTGCGTGACCATCAGTACCGTCACGTCCAGCGACCGCAGGATGTCCGCCAGTTCACGCCGCGACGCCGGGTCTAGGTTCGAGGACGGCTCGTCCAGGACCAGGATCTCCGGGGACATCGCCAGAACCGTCGCCACCGCGACCCTGCGGCGCTGGCCGAACGACAGGTGGTGCGGCGGGCGTTCCTTGAAGGCCGCCATGCCGACCTGCTCCAGCGCCTCGTCCACCACCTTCTCCAGCTCCGCGCCCTTGAGGCCCGACGCCGCCGGGCCGAACGCGACGTCCTCGCGGACCGTCGGCATGAAGAGCTGGTCGTCGGGGTCCTGGAAGACGATGCCGACCTTCCGGCGGATCTCGGCCATGTGCCGTTTCCCGACGGGGAGTCCGGCGACCGTCACCGTCCCCGCACCCCCGGTGAGGATGCCGTTCAGATGCAGGACGAGCGTCGTCTTGCCCGCCCCGTTCGGGCCCAGCAGCGCGACCCGTTCGCCCCGCGCGATGCTGAAGTCGACGCCGAACAGGGCCTGATGGCCGTCCGGGTAGGCGAACGCGAGGCCGGAGACTTCGAGAGATGCGGTCACAGGGTCCATCCCAGCAGACATACGGCGAGTGCCGCGACCGGCAGGGTCAACGCGTACGACCATTGCGCGCGCGACGCGTCGATCTCGTCGATGACCGGCATCGACCCGGCGTACCCCCGGCTGATCATCGCGAGGTGCACCCGCTCGCCCCGCTCGTAGGACCGGATGAACAACGCCCCCGCCGACTTCGCGAGCACCCCCCACTGCCGGACCCCCCGCGCCTCGAACCCCCGCGACTCCCGCGCGATCCGCATCCGCCGCATCTCGTCGGTGATGAGATCCCCGTACCGGATCATGAACGAGGCGATCTGTACGAGGAGTTGGGGCAGCCGGAGCCGCTGCAAGCCGAGGAGCAGCTCGCGCAACTCGGTGGTGGCCGCGAGCAGTACGGACGCGGCGACCCCCAACGTCCCCTTGGCGAGGACGTTCCAGGCGCCCCAGAGCCCGTTGACGCTGAGCGACATGCCGAGGACGTCGACGCGCTCACCCTCCGCCACGAACGGCATCAGCACCGCGAACGCGACGAACGGCACCTCGATCAGCAGCCTCCGCAGCAGGAACCCGGCGGACACGCGCGCGCAGTACGCGACGACCCCCAGCAGCACCCCGTACACCGCGAACGCCCACATCGCCTCGCGCGGCGTCGACACGACGACCACGACGAACGCGAAGACGGCGGCGAGCTTGGTGTGCGGAGGGAGCGTGTGCACCGGCGTGTGCCGCTTCAGGTAGAGCCGGTGGGCATGGCCAGCACCCATGTCACGAACTCCCCGTACTCGAAACAGAGTTCACGCCCTCGGTACGCCGTCTGCGCACCGCCCAGAACACCCCGCTCCCGGCGACGACGGTCACCGTCACGCCGATCACCCCCGCGAGCCCGCCCGAAATCCGCGCGTTCTCCACGTCCTTGACCCCGTAGTCCGCCAACGGCGAGTCCGCGGCGGCATGTTCCTCGACCTGGGCGTCAAGTCCCTTGTCGGCGGCGACCTTTTCGAGGCCGTCGGGGTTCGCGGAGGCGTAGAAGCTCACAACTCCCGCCAGCAGCAAGGAGGCCGCCAGTCCGCCGAGCCACAGCTTCTTCCGGGACACGGCCCCGACCGGCGACGGCGACGGAGCGACCGCGTCCACCAGCTCCCCGCCCACCCGCAGCTTCAACGGCGCCTGGAGCCCCCGCGCCCCGTACACCAGATCCGGCCGCACGGCGACGACCGAGCCGACCGTCAGCGCCGTGATCGCCGCCTCCCCGATCCCGATCAGCACATGCACGCCGATCATCGCGCCCGCGACCTTGCCGATCGAGACGTCGGTGGTCCCGCCGATCGCGTACAGCAGCGTGAACGCGGCGGCAGCGGCCGGTACGGACAGGAGCGCGGCGACGAAGGAGGCCACGGTGACGGTCCGGCGACTCCGGGGCAGCACCTTCACCAGGCCCCGGAAGACGGCGTACGCGACGACCGTCGTCACGACCGCCATGTCCGTGATGTTGACGCCGAGCGCGGTGAGGCCGCCGTCCGCGAAGAGGATGCCCTGCATCAGAAGGACTACGGAGACGCATAGCACCCCGGTATAGGGGCCGACGAGTATCGCCGCGAGCGCGCCTCCCAGGAGGTGGCCGCTCGTCCCCGCCGCGACCGGGAAGTTCAGCATCTGCACCGCGAAGATGAACGCCGCGACCAGCCCCGCGAGGGGGGCCGTCCGTTCGTCCAGTTCCCGGCGTGCGCCGCGCAGGGACACGGCGACCGCGCCTGCCGCGACGGCGCCGGTCACGGCGGAGGTCGGGGCGTCGATGAATCCGTCAGGTACATGCACCGTCCGATGATGTGGCCTGTTGCGAACCTCTTGCAAGAGCGGTCGGTGGGCAAAGTTTCAATACCGCTAATGGGAAAATATGCGACATTGGTAAGTGAAGCGGTCGCCCAGCTTCCGCGCAGGTCACGCACCGTAAGGGGCCGTCCGATGTCGGTAGTCGAACAGCATGCACGCGCTCATATCGTCACCGACGAGGACCTGGTCGAAGAAGAGCGCGAGGCCGTACCCGTGGTCCTCAGGTACGACCCCGACGACGACCCCCGCGCCGTACGCGTCGACCTTCCCGGCGCCCACCGGATGACCGTCTCCCGCACCCTCCTGGAACAGGGCCTGCGCGCCCCGGCCGGTACCGGAGAGGTACGGGTATGGCCCTGCGGCCGGGTCCAGGCGGTGGTGGAGTTCCACTCCGCGCAGGGGGTGGCGGTCGTGCAGTTCGAGTCGAAGACGCTGGCGAGGTTCCTGCGGAAGACGTACGCCTGAGGAGCTACCCCGCAAGACGTACCCCTCCCGACCTACCCCATCTTCAGCAGCGCCGCCACGATCGGCCCCGCCGTATCCCCACCGTGCCCACCCGCCTGCACAACCCCCGCCGCCGCCAGATCCCCGGCGTACGCGGTGAACCACCCGTTCGCCTTCTCCTGGGTGTCCACCTCCGCCGACCCCGTCTTCGCCCCGAAGTCCCCGCTCATCCCGGACATCGCCTCGGCGGCCGTCCCGTACTGAGCCGTGTACTTCATCAGCTCACGCAGCTGGCCGAGCGTCGACGCGGACATCGTGCGCGACGCCGTCGCCAGCTTCCGGTCGTCGAAGGACGGCGGGACCAGGTACGGCTGATGGAAGTTGCCGTCCCTGACGGTCGCCGACACCGACGCCATGTTCAGCGGGTTCATCCGCACCCCGCCCTGGCCGATCAGCGACGCCCCCATCTGCGCCGCCTTCTGCACCGGCACCGACCCGTCGAAGGTCGGCACGCCCACCGACCAGTTGTCCATGGACAGCCCGAAGACCTGCTGCGCCTGCTCGGTCAGGCTGTCGTTGTCCAGCTCCGGCGCCTGGCTGATGAAGGCCGTGTTGCAGGACCGCGCGAAGCTCGCCTTGAACGTGCCCTTCTTGATCTCGAACTCGTCGTCGTTCTGGAACTTCCAGCCGCCGTACGTGAAGTACTTCGGGCAGGGGTGCTCCTTGTCGGCGGACGCGAGCCCCTTCTCGATCAGCAGCGACGACGTGATCACCTTCATCGTCGAACCCGGCGCGAGCGAGCCGAGGAAGGCGACGTTGAAGCCCTTGCCGTTGTTCGCGACGGCGAGGATCTCGCCGGTCGACGCCTTCATGACGACGACGGACGCGCGCGGCTTCGCGGCGACCTGCTTCTCGGCGGCGGCCTGCATCGTCGGGCTGATCGTCGTCTTGACCGACCCCGGCGTGCCCTTGCTCAGCTCCAGCACCGTCTTGTCCGACAGGTCGAGCTTCTTCGACGCGGCGCCCCGGACGACGCGCAGCTCCACGCCCGCCTTGCCGCCCGCCTTCTTGCCGTACTTCTCGCGCAGCCCGTCCAGCACCGACGCCAGCGACGGGTACGCCTTCGACGTCAGCTCCTTGCCGTCCCGGTCCAGCGCCTTCACCGGCGGCGTCCCGGACTCGCCGGTCAGCAGCGAGTCGCCGTCCGCGAGGTCCGGGTGGACGACCGACGCGTGCCAGTCGACCTCCGGCTCGCCCGTCGTCGTACTGCGCACGACCGTCAGCGCGCTCGCGTACGCCAGCGGCTTGCTCACGCCCTCGAACGACACCATGCCCTTCACGGCGAACGGCACCTTCGCGCCGGCCGCCGCGCCCGGGGTGAGGGTCACGCCGGTGATCCGCGCGTCCTTTGCGTACGCCGTGAGCAGCGCCGTCGCCGCCTTCGCGTCGTCCGTCGCCGCTGCCGCCTGGGGCAGCTTGCCCTGCTGCCAGGACGTCAGGAACGCCGTCGACGCGGAGGTCACCTCGGCGGGCGTCAGGGGGCCCGTCTTGATCTTGGGCTTGCTGTCGGCCGAGGACGCCGCCGTACCGCTCTCCGCCGCTGCGCCGCCGCCGTACAGCGCGTACACGCCGAAGGCGGCGCCGCCGAGCACCACGGCCGCCATGCCGCCGACCACGGCCGGCCGCCGCTTGTTGCTCCCGCGCGTCTCGTCGACACGCCTTCTCTTGCCCACGTACCTGACCTCCGCGCTCCCCGGGGACCCCACTGCCCTCACTCACCCCAACGACGGCGACCAGCCTAGGGTCCCCTTCTGCCCGGGTGACGTGCTTGTGACCTCAGCCACCCGTCCGTAGCGGGGTTGTGACAACTGGGGCGGGTGAGGCGGGTGTTGCGGGGTACGGCATGGGTTCACGGTAGGCGGCGGGGTGCGGAGGGGGCGAGCGTTTCCGGGAACGCGTCCCTAGGGGGCGGGTTTCTGATACTGCGCCCTATAGGGGACGCGATGTCGATCAAAAACGGTCGACGTCACCCCAGGCTTGAGAAACGGTCACTTTCGATCACGGGACGCCGCCCAGCCCGTCCGGCCGCCGCTCAGCCCGTCCGGCCGCCACCCAGCCCACCCGGCTCGCCCTCACCCCGCCTTCAGCACACTCACCACGATCGGCCCCGCCGCATCCACCCCATGCCCCCCGCTCTGCACCATCGCCGCCGCCGCGACATCGTTCCGGTACGCCGTGAACCAGCTGTCCGACGTGGCGTTCCCGTCCGTCTCCGCCGAGCCGGTCTTCGCGCCGATGTTGTCGCCCCCGAGGCCGGCCATGACATTGGCGGCGGTCCCGCTGACGGCCGTCCGGCGCATCATCGTGCGCAGTTGCTGCGAGGTGGCGGACGACAACCCCTGCGCCGTGGCCAGCGTGCGCTGGTCGAAGGAGAGCGGGACCAGGACCGGCTGGCGGAAGGTGCCCGTCTTCGCGGTGGCCGTGATGGACGCCATGTTCAGCGGGTTGAGCTGCACCTGGCCCTGCCCGATGAGGTTCGCGGCCTTGTCGGGGCCGGAGACCGCCGGGACCTCGCCGTCGACGGACGCGATGCCGATCTTCCAGTCGCCCCGCCCGATCCCGAACCTCTCCTGTGCCTCCTTCGTGAGCGAGTCGTCCGCGAGGTCGTCCGTGTACTTGATGAAGGCGGTGTTGCAGGACCGCGCGAAACTGCTCGCCAGCGTCGCGCTCTCGTCCGGTTTCATGTTCGTGATGTTATGGAAGGTCTGCCCCTCCCACAGCGCCGTGTCCGTGCAGGGCGCGGGACCGTTCGCCGTGGTCAGCTTGTTGTCGATCAGCGTGGCCGCCGTGACGATCTTCATCGTGGACCCCGGCGGACGCGCCCCGGACACGGCCGAGTTGAACCCGTTCGCCGTGTTGTTGGCGATGGCCAGGATGTCCCCCGAGCTGGGCTGGATCGCGACCACCGACGACTCCGGGTACCTCTTCACCGCCGTCTCCGCCGCCGCCTGCACGCTCGCGCTGAGCGTCGTCTGCACCTTGCCCGCCTTGCCCTCGGCGAGCGTCACGAGCGTCTTGTCGGGCTGATCGGCCTGCGCGTGCTTGACGACCAGTTCGACCCCCGGCGTGCCGCCCGCCTCAGCCCCGTACTTCTTCCGCAGCGCGTCCAGCGTGGCCCCCAGCGACGGGTACTTCTCCGCAGTCAGCACCTTCCCGTCCCGGTCCACCGCCTCGATCGCCGGCGCCCCCGAATCCCCCGTCACCAGCGTGTCCGTACCGCTCGTCAACGCCGGATGCACGACCGCCGGCTTCCAGTCCACCAGCGCCTTCCCGGTCGTGACACCGCGTACGACGGTGAGGCTGGTGCTGTACGAGATCGGCTTCGCGAGGCTGCCGTACGACACCGTCGCGTCGACCCGGTACGGCACGGTCGCCCCCGTGATCGTCCCCGGCGTGATCTTCACACCGCCGATGTGCGCCTCGGTGCCGTACGCCGTGAAGAGCGGCCCGGCGACGCCCGCGTTGTTGGTCAGGCCCGCGGCGATGCTCGCCTCGCCCTTCTCCCACGCGGCGAAGAACGCGGTGGCGGTGTCCTTGACCTCGCCGGAACTCGGCGGCCCCGTCTTGACCGGCGCGGGCCCCTTCGCGCTCGACCCGCCGTCCACCGCCGACAGCAGGTTGTACGCCCCGTATCCGGCGCCGCCCACCATCACGGCGAACACCGTCCCGACGACGGCGACCTTGACCCCCTTGGCCATGCCTTCTTCCTCCCCGTGTCCCCCATGGGCGCTTCTGAACGCGTTCAAAAGAGCCCCTCTGTCTCGCACTGTATGCGGACGGAGGGGCCTGTGGGACCGGCGTATGCGGAAAGGTGTCCGAATGGAGATGCGGCGGCGGAGACCGCCCGGACACTGGTCCCGGGCTAGAAAGCCGCCGTCCGGTCCGCGCTGCGCGGATCGCTCACCTGATGCTCCGCGTAGATGCCCGACCGTGCCTCGCGACGCCACGGACGCCCGTAGGTCACCGCCCCTGCGGCGGCCTCGGAGCTGTCGTCGAGGTCCGCGACCGCCACCGACGGCGAACCGTCCACGCGGCACCGGGCGAGCCAGTCGCCGTCGGGCGCGACGATCCCGGACGGCGCCCTGTACCGCGCGGGGACGGCGAAGCTGACCCAGTAGCTGTTGGCCGTGGCGTGCCCCTGGGCCTGGGCGGCGGTGTTCCCCGGCGTGCCGCTCGTGGAGAACAGGACGCAGTCGACGTCCAGTCGCTCGTACTCCGCGAACAGTTCCGGGTAATGGATCTCCATGCCGAGCAGGCAGCCGAAGCGGACACCGTCGACCTCGAAGGTCACCGGGGAGACGCCCGGCGCGTACATGTACGAGACCTTCGTCCTCGACAACAGCCGCTCGTCGTACCGCGTGACGACCTCACCGGCGTCGGAGACGACGTACAGGCTGTTGTGCGGACGGTTCGGGCCGGTCAGCCGGTGCACCGACGGGATCACGGTCCACACCCGCAGCTCACGGGCCAGCTCGGCGACAGCGGCCAACTCGGCCTGGAGCACGGCCCATTGACACCGCCCCCAGTCCGCAGGCCCGACCACGTCCGGCCCGTCGACGGACAGGGCGAACTTGCCGGGAAAACAGATCGCCCCCTCCGGAAAGTGCACGACCCGGGCTCCCCCGGCCCCCGCCTCGCGCATCAACTCCCGGACCTCGCGCCCGCTTTCGCGCAGCGCCTCGGCGTCCCGGGGGTCCTCCCGCACGGGGGTCTGCGCCACGGCGAGCCGCACGCTCTTGAGATTCCCTGCTTCCGACATGACGTCTCCTGATGGAGTCGGACGGAAGTGCCGCAGAGCGGACGTGTAGGACTCACCGGTCTTCGCGGCGCGGGCACGCACCTGGCGCTTGAAGTTCCTGTGGGCTGTCATCGCGGCCTTCCACGCCCTGAGCGACAGCTCCCCAGCAACCTCGCCCAAGACGATCGGGCTGCGACAACGACCTGAGACGCTGGTCCCTTTGCCTCCGGTGGAAGACCGCGCTGGGGACGGTCACGGGAGGTTCGGCGTAGGCCACGCAGTCGGCCATGATGCCGCCGCCCGCAGCCTCCGTCAACGCCCCGGAACGAGCCCGCCTACACCCAGGTATCCATCCACATCCGAGCCCGCCAGTCGTCCAACGGCATAGCCGTCCCCGTATAGATCGGCCAGAAATAGATGAAGTTCCACGCGATGAGCAGCACCAGCACCCCCGCCCCCGTCGCCCCGATCACCCGGCGATTGTCGGACGAACCCGGTGGCCCGGCGAGGGCGCCGATCATCATCGCCAGGGCCAGGCACAGGAACGGGAGGAAGACGTCGGCGTAGAAGAAGAAGATCGTGCGCTCCTGGTACATGAACCAGGGGAGGTAGCCGGCGGCGATGGCTCCCGCGATCGCGCCCGCGCGCCAGTCCCGGCGGAAGAACCAGCGCCACAGGATGTACAGGACGGCGAAACAGGCGGCCCACCACAGGAGCGGCGTGCCGAGGGCGAGGACCTCGCGGGGGCACTTCTCCGCGACGCCGGAGGGGCAGCCGTCGTCGCCGGGGGACGGGGTCTCGTAGAAGAAGGAGACCGGGCGGCCGAGGACGAGCCAGCTCCACGGGTTGGACTGGTACGAGTGCGGCGAGGTGAGGTGCGTATGGAACTTGTACACCTCGTGCTCGTAGTGCCACAGGCTCCGCAGCCAGTCGGGGAAGAGCCAGGTCCAGGAGCCGCCCTTGCCGTCGACGGCGGCCCAGTTGCGGTAGTACCCACCGGTGCCGTCGGACGGGGAGAGGATCCAGCCGGTCCAGGAGACGAGGTAGGTCACAAGAGCTACGGGTACGGTCGCGAGGAAGGCGTAACCCGTGTCATACCTGAGGACTGCCTGGTACGGGGTACGCGCGCCCGCGACCTTGCGCGTCCCGGCGTCCCACAGCAGCGCCATGACGATGAACGCGGCCATGTAGTACAGGCCGTTCCACTTGGTGCCGATGGCGAGGCCGAGCATGAGACCGGCGGCCCAGCGCCAGGGGCGCCAGCCGAAGCGGAAGTGGTCGCCGAGGGAGACGTCGGGGCGGTACCGCCCGTCCGCGTCCGGCGTCAGCGCCGCCGCGAGCTTCTCGCGCGCCTTGTCCCGGTCGATCACCAGGCACCCGAACGCCGCGAGGACGAAGAACATCAGCACGCCGTCGAGCAGCGCCGTACGGCTCATCACGAAGTGCAGGCCGTCCACGGCCATCAGCCCGCCCGCGAGGCAGCCGAGGAACGTGGAGCGGAACAGCCGCCGGCCGATGCGGCACAGGAGGAGCACCGACAGCGTCCCCAGCAGCGCCGTCATGAAGCGCCAGCCGAAGGGGTTGAAGCCGAACATCAGCTCGCCGAGGCCGATGACGTACTTGCCGACCGGCGGGTGGACGACGTACGCGGCGCCCGTGGGCACCGGCACGTTGCCGTTCGAGTTGAGGATGAGGGCGTTGACGTTCTTGTCCCAGCCGACCTCGTAGCCGCGGTGGACGAGGGCCCACGCGTCCTTCGCGTAGTACGTCTCGTCGAATATCACCGCCTTCGGACCGCCCAGGTTCCAGAACCGCAGCAGCCCCGCGAGCAGCGTCACCAGCAGCGGCCCGATCCACGCGGACCAGCGCGTCAGCCAGGCGGAGAGCTGGTAGGAGACACCGAGCGACTCCCACAGCCGGGGGCTGGGCTCGGCGTACGCGGGAACCAGCCGCTCCCGTACGTCCGCGACCGGCCGCCCCTGGTACCCGAACCGGCGCAGCCGCTGCGGCCACGACAGACGGTCGGCCCGCTCGGACTCGTCGAGATCGGGCCGGTGTTCCGTGGAGTCCGTGGAGGACGCGGTACTGGTCACCGCGCCATCGTAGGGAACAGGTCTGTGTGAGTCCCGCGCATCAGCAACTGGGAGGATGGAAACGTGACACCTACTCCCGCCACCCTCGTCCTTGCCGGAACGCCCATTGGCGACATCACGGACGCGCCACCCCGGCTCGCGCGCGAGTTGGCCGAGGCCGACGTCATCGCCGCCGAGGACACCCGCAGGCTGCGGCGGCTGACTCAGGCGCTCGGCGTAACTCCCAGGGGGCGGGTCGTCTCGTACTTCGAGGGTAACGAGTCCGCGCGGACGCCGGAGCTGGTGGAGGCGCTGGTGGGGGGCGCGCGGGTGCTGCTCGTCACCGACGCGGGGATGCCGTCCGTGTCCGACCCCGGGTACCGGCTCGTCGCCGCCGCCGTCGAGCGGGACATCCGCGTCACGGCCGTACCGGGGCCGTCCGCCGTCCTCACCGCGCTCGCGCTGTCGGGGCTGCCCGTCGACCGGTTCTGCTTCGAGGGGTTCCTGCCGCGCAAGGCCGGCGAGCGGCTCTCGCGGCTGCGGGACGTGGCCGGGGAACGCCGTACGCTCGTCTACTTCGAGGCCCCGCACCGGCTCGACGACACCCTCGCCGCGATGGCCGAGGTGTTCGGCGCGGAGCGCCGCGCGGCCGTGTGCCGGGAGCTGACCAAGACGTACGAGGAGGTACGGCGCGGGGGGCTCGGGGAGCTGGCGGAGTGGGCCGCCGAAGGGGTACGCGGCGAGATCACCGTCGTCGTCTCGGGAGCGCCGGAGCGGGGGCCGGAGGAGCTGGACGCCGGTGAACTCGTGCGGCGCGTGCAGGTGCGGGAGGCTGCCGGGGAGCGGCGTAAAGAGGCCATCGCGGCGGTCGCCGTGGAGGCCGGGATCGCCAAGCGGGTCGTGTTCGACGCGGTCGTCGCCGCCAAGAACAACACCTGACGACCGGCGTCCGTTTTACGCCGCCCTGGGCTTCATGTCTTAGCAAAACGGTTTCTCCGAAGGCAAAGCCCAGACGCCCCTGCCGGCTCCTTTGGTAAGGAAACGCCAAATCGCGCCCAACAAAGAACAGGGCGGCTACCGGGCGGGGCCTCCCGGGCGTCCACTGAGGTGGAGGGACAAGACAGGACGTCCCCGGGTCAGCGGACCTAAGGAGCTGGCATGAGCGAGATTTCAGGGCGTACCGGCCTGCGCGACGGAGCGACGGCCGTGGTCAACGAGTCCTACTCCTTCGCCTGCATGCGCTGCGGGCACGGCTGGGAGCAGTCGTACGAGATCGAGCACCACACGGACGCGGACGGCCACCAGTTCGTGATGTACGTCGCGGAGGGCAAGGTCGTCCCGTCCCCGCTCTCCCGCCCCACCTGCCAGAACTGCGACGCGCACGTGGTGCGGATCATGCGGGCGGGGCAGGTGTCGTCGGTACGGGAGGCCGCGCGGCGCCCGCACAAGGTGCCGGTGGCACGGGCCGAGGCGGTCACGGACGGGGCGACGACGGCGACGGAGCCGGGCGAGGTGCACCACTGGCACTTGTCGGACCTGCTGCACCCGTTCCGCAAGGCGAGCTGAGGCGGAGGCGACCGGCGCCGGCGAGGGGGGCTCGCCGGTGCCGGGCCGCCGGGGAAACTGCCGCGATACGGCGGCACCCCCTTCCGTAGGATCAGGACATGCCTGCGAACGCCTCCGACAAGAACGCCGCGCCTCCCCTCCCGGAACCCCTCCGCGTACCGGTCGCCGACTCCCACACCCACCTCGACATGCAGTCGGGGACCGTGGCGGAGGCCCTCGCGAAGGCGGCCTCCGTCGGTGTGACGACGGTCGTGCAGGTCGGGTGCGACGTACGCGGCTCGCGGTGGGCGGCCGAGACCGCCCAGGCGTACGACGCCGTCCACGCGGCCGTCGCCCTCCACCCCAACGAAGCGCCCCGCATCGTCCACGGCGACCCCGACGGCTGGTCCCGCCAGGGCGCGCGCAGGCCGGGCGGCCAGGCCGCGCTGGACGAGGCCCTCGCCGAGATCGACCGCCTCGCCGCGCTGCCCCACGTGAAGGGCGTCGGCGAGACGGGCCTCGACTACTTCCGTACGGGTCCCGAGGGCAAGGAGTCCCAGGAAGCGTCCTTCCGCGCGCACATCGAGATCGCCAAGCGCCACGGGAAAACCCTGGTGATCCACGACCGGGACGCCCACGACGACGTCCTGCGCGTCCTGAAGGAAGAGGGCGCCCCCGACCGCACGGTCTTCCACTGCTACTCCGGCGACGCGGAGATGGCCCGGATCTGCGCCCGCGCCGGCTACTTCATGTCCTTCGCGGGCAACGTCACGTTCAAGAACGCCCAGAACCTGCGGGACGCGGTGTCGGTGTCCCCCCTGGACCTCCTCCTGGTGGAGACGGACGCCCCCTTCCTGACCCCGGCGCCTTATCGGGGCCGCCCCAACGCCCCGTACCTCATCCCGGTCACGGTCCGGGCGATGGCGGAGGTCAGGGGGGTCGACGAGGACACGTTGGCGGAGGCGCTGGGGGCGAACACGGCCAGGGCGTTTACGTACTGAGGGCTCCGGAGAAACCAATAGACGCGAAGAACTGGCACGGCCGCCGCCGCTGTGGTGGTGGCGTAACGGTGCCTGACGGCCGTAACGGCGGGCCTGACACCTGCCGTAACGCCTCCCACTCCGCCCCCTGGTCAGAACTCGTACTGCAATTCGTAGAGATGCCCTGCCTTGGCCATGACCGTGACCTCGATCGGGCGTTCGTCGTCGCTGTAGACCACCCGGAAGGTACGGAGGACGGGAAGGTCACTCGGGAGTCGCAGGGCTTCGAACTGTTCCTGGGTGGGGACGCGTGCGGAGACCCGGTCCACGGTGTGGCGCGGCGGGTACCCCATCTCTGCAAGCAGTGCGGGGGTGCCACCCCGGATCTTCCGGCGTTCGGCCATGGCTGTGCCGCGAGCCAGTTCAACCGGGTAGTAGGACTTCACCAACTCGACCGGCGATCCGTCGTACGAGAGGACTTGGCGCCGCAGCACGGCCATGCCGTTCTTATCGAGCCTCAGTGCTGCCGCAACGTCCACTGGCGGACGCACCTCTGCGACCTCCAACAGTTCGATGCTTCCGCGTCTGCCCTTGCTGGTTGCCGCTGTGAGCCATGAGTACTGCTCACCGGGCGGCGCCGGTCGACCAGTGTCCGCAGGCCGGATGGTCTCCTGTCGGTGCGGCCGGACCGTCACCGCCGAACCGGGGCGGCCGACGGCAAGACGTTCGTCTTTCAGTACCTGGAGAGCCTTCTGAACAGTCGCGTTGGCCACCTCGAACCGGTCCCTGAGCTGCTGGGTCGAGGGGAGGTTGGCGCCGGGCTGAAGGTCTCCCGACATGATTTCGTCGCGGAGATCGGCCGCGATGCGTTCGTGAAGCGGGCGTCGGTCGTGAGAGTCCAGTTCCGCCTTGGGCACGTCAGTCAGATCCTCGGTTCGAGTTCGTAGCGGAGTCGTTGGCCGGTCGCCGGGTAAACGGATTCGTCGACCTGGAAGCGCCGGCCGTCGGAGTCCGTCGTCAGCCGGGTCATGCAGAGGACGGGTTCGACGTCACTGAGGTCGAGTACTTGTCGCTCGGCATCGGTGGGCATACGTGCGGAGACTTCCTCCCGGACGCGGTGCGCGGAGTAGCCCAGTTCGGCAAGGAGGGTGACCGCGCCGCCCCGGATCTTCCGGGTTTCTTCCAGACGGGTGCCGTGCGCGACTTCCGTCGGGTAGTAGGTGTCGGTCAGCTCGACGGGATGGTCATCGAGGTAGATGACGCGTTGACGCACCACCACGGTGGCACCCTCGTCGACCATGAGGAGTGCCGCCACACCCGGGGGCGCGGGAACCTTCCCTGCCCGAACGACCCGCTGACTGCCTACGCCTCCCCTGGCTGCGGCTTCCTCCTGCCACGCATCGCCCTGCCCGTTCTCCCGGGGTGCCACGTACGGCACTGAGCTGCTGACCCAATCACTGCTGCTCACGTCCGCACTCCCTTCCCATCGATGTGGCGGACGACCTCACCGCTTTACACGATAAGCGATACGGCCACGACGTAACCTTGCTACCTTTCACATATAGCGATACGGTCATCGTGTTGTGCCGCACCAACGGAGAGGGATCCATGGAACACACGCGACCCGACGCGGCCTTGTCCGGACAGATCGCCCAGTTGCGGATGCTGGACGGCGCTCTGGTCGAGCGGATGCGGCACGAGGCGCTGACCGCTCCGGCGTCCTGGAAGGCGGAGTACGGCGAGTTCCAGTCCGGCGGCTGGTGGACCACGTCGTTGATGAATGCCTCCGGTGACGCCGCCGACGTACGCATCACCGACGGCACCGCCCGGCCCACCGCGCTGCTGGAGCACATGCCCGCCACGGCGGGCCTGCTGTCCGAACTCGGCCTGAGCTACATGTGGGTGCGGCTGGCCCGGCTGGAGCCGAACGCGTTCCTCTGGGAGCACCGCGACTACGACGAGCTGGACCAGGTCGAGCGGCACCGGCTGCACGTCCCGCTGCACACCAATTCCTCGGCCTTCCTGGTCACCGGGGGCACCAAGGTCCACCTGGACGGCGGGCGGATCTGGCGGCTGACCCCGACGTACGCGCACGGGGTGTGCAACCTGCTCGGCCCGGACCGGGTCCATCTGATCGCGGACGTGTACGCCGACGACGCCTACCGGCGGCTGGCCGGGACGGCGCAGGAACCCCCGGACGCCGAACCCCTGCCGCACGCGTCGGAGACGGACCTGGCCCAACGCCTCGCCGCCGCACGGCGCCTGGCCGATCTCGGCTACACCACGGCGGCCGAACAGTTGCTGCTGCGGCTGTTCTACGCCTTCGCCCTCCCTGAAGGCGCCGTCTACGACTTGATCGGCGCTCTGCACACCGCGCTCGGCGACAGCGAGGCGTGCCGACGCTGGACGGCCGCGAAGTCCCAGCTCCTCGCCCTCGCCTCGTGAAGCCGTTCGGCACGTCACATCCGGCACGTCAGCACCTTCAGCACGGAAGGACAGCCCATGCCCACTGCTGTGACCCCGGCTCCGGCCGGACTGCGCCTGACCGAACTCACCGAGGCCAACCGCCCCGCCCAACTGCCGTTGCTGACCCGCATCGCCGAGGTGCTGTCCGCCTCCCCGGCGGTGACCCACCTGCTGGTCCGGGGCTCGCTCGCCTCCGGCACCGCCGACCGCCTCTCCGACGTCGACTTCGTCGTCGGGGTCCACGACCGCGACCTGTCCGCCTTCACCTCGGCCCTCGACGACCTGATGACGGTTGTGTGCGGAGCTCTGCTGCCGGGATGGCGTGACACCATCGTCGCGGACCTGGGAGGTATCGGATTCGTCTTCCTCGTCCAGTACGAGGGGAGGCTCCAGCAGGTCGACCTCTACCTCGCTCCTGCCTCCCGGATAGCCGAGCTGGGCCGGAAGACGGGTGGGAAGACGCTCCTGGAGCGGTCGTCGGCCGGTATCACCGCCGCCCACGCAGAGCGGGCGCGGGCTCACATCACGGAGTTCACCGCCCGGCCGCGCTCGTGCGTCGAACTGCTGATCGAACACCTCGTGCTGGCCGTGCTGCTCCACAAGCGCATCCGACGCGGACAGCGGTTCGTCGCCTACGCCGAGTGGCACCTGCTGCACACCGCGACGAAGGACCTGATCAAGACCGCGCTCGTCCCGGCGTCCGCGTTCTGGGGCTGGTACCGGCTCCGGGAGGAACTCGCGCGCACCCCGATCGGACGGACCTGCCTGGCCGACCTGGACACGGCGATCACCTCTCCGGCCGTCCCCGACACGGACGACGTCACCATGGCCCTGGACCGGGTGCTCGCGCTCACCGCGCGGGCCTGCCCGAACGCCCTGAACGGCCTCACGGACGCCGTCACCGCCTGCCGCGCCTACCTGGAGCTGGTGTGACACGGCGGACGACGGCCGCGTTCTTCGGCGGGGTCGTCCCCGCCTCGCCGGACGAGGAACAACTCGCCGAGGACATCGGCGCCGCCCTGGCCAGGGCCGGGTTCACGCTGCTGCACGGCGGCTACAACGGCCTGATGGAGGCCGCCGCACGTGGAGCCGCCTCCGAGGGCGGCACGGCCGTCGCGGTCACGCTGGCCGACAAGCACGCCGCATGGGGTGAGTTCAATCCGTACGTCACCGACGAGGTCCACCTTCCCGGCCTCGGCACCCGCCTCGACCACTACCTCGACTCGGCGGACCTGGTGGTCGCGATGGGCGGTGGGGTCGGCACCTTGCACGAGCTGGCCGCCGCCCTCTACTACGCGAGCACCATCCGCCCTGTCCCTGTCTGGGTCACCGGCCCCACCGCACTCGGACTGCTGGCCTTCCTCAAGCGGGAGAAGTGGTTGTTCGAGACACCCACCCGGCCACTGGGCTTTCTCAGCACGATCGCTTCGGCGACGGCCTTCGCCGCCCAGCTCCACGATCTGACCGACCGGAAGGGAACCGGCACATGACCGGGATCACTCTGAGGGCCCGAGTCGCCGCGACGGCCTGTGTCGCCGATGAGTTCACGCTGTCCGACGGACAGGTGCTCGCCTCGTACTTCGACGAGTACCGGCTCGCCGCCGACCCTGAACTGCTGTACGACGTCGCCGAGGCGATGGCCGCGCTCGTCCCCGGGGACGCCGAAGTGCTGGCGGGGATCGAACTGGGCGGCGTTCCGCTGGTCGTCGCCCTGTCGGCGGCCACCGGGCTGCCGTCCGCGTTCCTCCGCCGCCGGTCCAAGAGGTACGGCTCCCGGCGGCAGATCGAAGGCACCGGCGTCGAGGGACGCCGGGTCGTCCTGGTCGACGACGTGGTCCGCTCCGGCGGCCAACTGCTGGCGATGACCCGGATACTGCGGGTCGCCGGTGCTCCGGTCTCCGACGCGCTCTGTGTCCTGGAGAGGCCGCTGGGCGGGAGACCTCTCCTCGACGGACACGGCGTCAGCCTGCACCCCTTGCTGACCGAGGCCGACCTGACCACGGTTCCATGACGAGGGTCGTGCTGTTCGACCTGGACGGCGTGCTGCTGGACAGCGGAAGCGCGGTGCTCGCCACGCTCGCCGGCGTCGCGACCGCCGCCCTCCGACGCCGTGTCACCATCGCCGACCTTCCGTCGGACGCGCTCACGACACCACGGGTCGAGGTGCTGACCGGACTCGGGGTCGCCGAGCCGGACCGTCTCTGCGAGATCTGGTGGAACCCGGCCCTGGCCACCGCTTCCGGGGCCGCTCTGTTCCCCGGGGTGCTGGAGAGGGTGAAGGCCGTCAAGGACGCCGGGATCGCGACGGGCCTGGTCACCCTTCAGAGCCGTACGCGACTGCCTTGGCTGGTGCCGTCGGCCGCCCTGGCGCTGCTGGACGTGACCGTCTGCCGGGAGGACGCCGAACCCAAGCCCGCTCCGGACGGACTGTTGCTCGCGCTCACCAGGCTCGGTGCCGACCCCGGGGAGTCGGTGTTTCTCGGCGACACCGTCGGAGACGTCGCTGCCGCACGCGCGGCAGGTGTCGCCCCGCTCGGCGCACTCGCGCACAAACGCTGAGCGATCGTGCCGTCGTACCCGCTACAGTCGGCGACGCGGCGGACGTACACCTCTGCCGCACCACCGGTGGATCAACGGATCTGGAGAAAAGGTGCGGCCCATGGGGGCGCGAGCTATCTGCGTCGAGCCGGAGAACTGAGAACCCTCTCAGTCTTGTTCTCGGCCCGGCTCGGCGTGTGCACCCCTCGACCACCTTCCGTGACTCCTTCCGTGAGGTCATGCCGCCATGCGCTCGACGCAGATCCGCAGCCAGTTCACCGACTTCTTCACCTCCCGGGGCCACCGGCACGTGCCGTCCAGTCCGCTCGTCCCGGACGACCCGACACTGCTGCTCGCCAACGCCGGGATGAACCAGTTCAAGCCGTACTTCCTGGGGGAGACCACCCCAGCCTTCTCCCGCGCCACCAGCATCCAGAAGTGCGCCCGCACCTCGGACATCGACAACGTCGGCCGGACCAACCGGCACGCCACGTTCTTCGAGATGATGGGCAACTTCTCCTTCGGCGACTACTTCAAGGAGGACGCGATCGCGTTCGCCTGGGAACTCCTCACCGAGGGGTACCGGTTGGAGAAGGAGAAACTCTGGATCACGGTCTTCGAGGACGACGACGAGGCCGAGCACCTCTGGCGCCGCATCGGCGTCCCCGCCTCCCGCATCCAGCGCCTGGGCATGGAGGACAACTACTGGTCCATGACGGTCCCCGGCCCCTGCGGACCCAGCTCCGAGGTCCACTACGACCGCGGCCCGGCCTTCGGCGAGGAAGGCGGCCCGGCCGTGGACGGCGAGCGCTACATGGAGATCTGGAACCTGGTCTTCATGCAGAGTGTCCGCGGTGACGGACCGCCGAAGAAGGACTATCCGATCCTGGGCGAGCTCGCCCACAAGAGCATCGACACCGGCCTCGGCCTGGACCGGCTCGCCGTGATCCTCCAGGGCGCGCAGAACGTCTGCACCACCGACCTGCTCCTGCCCACCTTCCGCACCGTCCAGGAACTGGCCGGCCGAGAGGCCCCCGGTGAGGGGGAGGAGAAGGTGTCCTTCCAGGTCGTCACCGAACACGCCCGCTCCATCGCCTTCCTCGTCGCCGACGGCGTCCTCCCGGCCAAGGACGGCCGCGGCTACGTCCTGCGCCGCCTGATGCGCCGAGCGGTCCGCCATGCCCGGCTGCTCGGCATCGACGGCCCTGTCCTGCCCGCCGTCACCGCCTCCGTGATCGGCAACCTCGCCGGCGTCTGGCCCGAGCTCACCGCGCAGGCCACGTTGATCGAGCAGGTCGTCACCGCCGAGGAGGAGTCCTTCACCCGCACCCTCACCCAGGGCAGCCGGCTCCTGGACGCCGCCATCGCCCGTACCCGGAGCAGCGGTTCGGCCGCGCTGCCGGGCGAGACGGCCTTCGAACTCGCCGACACCTACGGCTTCCCCGTGGAACTGACCGTCGAGGCCGCCCGGGACGCCGGACTCACCGTCGACGAGGACCGCTTCGCCGCGCTTCTGGACGAGCAGCGCAGCCGTGCGAAGGCCGGCGGCAGGGCCAGGACCACCGAGGCCCTGCGCCGCCTGGACACCTACCGGGAACTGGCCGCCGGTCTTCCGCGCACCGAGTTCCTCGGCCACGAGCAGCTCACCGCCGAGGTCACCGTCACCGGCCTGATCCCGGGAGGCACGGCAGGCGAGGGCACGGACGTCGAACTGGTCCTCGACCGCTCCCCGTTCTACGCCGAGGCCGGCGGACAGATCGGCGACACCGGCACCCTGACCCTGGCCGACGGCACCGCCGTACGGATCACCGACACCCGCTACGGCCTGGCGGGCTTCCGCGTCCACACCGCCCGCGTCCTGCACGGCGAACTCCGCACGGGCGCCGTCGGTGAAGCCGCCGTGGACGCCGGGCGCCGGGCCGGTCTGACGCGCTCCCACTCCGCCACGCACATCCTGCACGCCGTCGTCATGGCCACCCTCGGCGACCACGCCCGCCAGCAGGGCTCCCTCGTCGAACCCGACCGGCTCCGCTTCGACTTCGCGCACTTCGCCGCCCTCACCCCGGACCAGCTCACCGCCATCGAGACCGCCGTCAACGGCCACGTCCTCGCCGACCCCGCCGTACGGGCCTGGCACGCCGACCGCGCCGAGGCCGAAGCCGCGGGCGCCGTCGCGCTGTTCGGCGAGAAGTACGGCGACCGGGTCCGCATCGTCGACATCGGCGACTTCTCCCGCGAACTCTGCGGCGGCACCCATGTCGCGCACGGCTCCCAGGTCGGCGCCTTCCGCCTGCTCTCCGAGTCCTCGATCGGCTCCAACCTCCGCCGCGTCGAAGCGCTCACCGGCCACGGCACGCTCCGCCACCTGGACACCGAACGCCGCCTGCTCGACGAACTCGCCGCCCTGCTCGGCACCCGTCCCGCAGATGCCCCCGATGCTCTGCGCAAGCGGCTGCGAGTCCTTGCCGACGCGCAGGACGAACTGTCCCGGCTCAGGGCCGAAGAACTGGAGCAGCGAGCCGGACAGCTCACCGGACAAGCCCGGCGCACCGGCCGCGGACACCTGATCGTCCAGGAAGTCACCGGCGTCACCCCGGACGAACTCCGTCTCCTCACCGCCGAGACCCTCACCCGGCTGGGCCGCACCCCGGCCGTCGTGGTTCTCGGCGCCGAACACGACGGCAAGGCCCTCCTCGCCGCCGCGGTCTCGCCCGACCTCCATCAGCGGGGCGTCCAGGCCGGCCGCGTCCTCACCGACGCGGCCCGCGCGGTCGGCGGCGGCTCCGGGGGCAGGGGCCCCCTCGCGAGCGCGGGCGGACGCCGTCCTCAAGAACTCCGCCGGGCGCTGGACCTCGCGGCTCACGAGGCGGGCCGTCTGCTCGGCGAAGACTGAACTCCCGGCACGCTCCGGAGCCCCACTCATTCGAACGGCACCCTGAGTAGCCGAGTCGCTTTGGAGAGTCACGTAGGACCCGCTAGGTTCTGTGGGCCCGATGGACCCCCGTCTTCTGGAGCGTGTCGGCGTGAGCAGTTCGCAGTACACGTACGCACCGCAGTACGAGCCGCCTGTCGTGGAGGGGGAATATCCGGGTGAGCGGCCTTTTTCTGAGGCTGCGGCCCTGCAACCGGCGGCTCCCCAGTCCGTGGTGCCCCGGCAGCGAAGGAGGGCCGCCAAGCGGCGGAAGACCAAGGGCGCCGGCGAGTCAGGTGTGCGCCGGCTGCTGCCGCAAGCCCTCGTCGTCGCCTTCCTCGCCGGCGGCACCAGCGCGTTCGTCGCCCAGGACAAGGCCGTCGAACTGACCGTCGACGGTACGCCCCGGACGCTGCACACCTTCGCCGACGACGTCACCGAACTGCTCGCCGAGGAAGGGGTCCACCTCGGCGAGCACGACCTCGTCGTCCCGGCCCCCGGCGAGGAACTCGCCAGCGGCGACGAGGTCACCGTCCACTACGGCCGCCCCGTACGCCTCACCCTCGACGGCACCCGGCGTGAGGTGTGGACCACCGCCCGCACCGTCGCCGGCGCGCTCAGACAGCTCGGTGTCCGGGCCGAGGGCGCGTACGTCTCCACGTCCCGCTCCCAGCGGATCGGCCGCGCCGGGCTCGTGCTGGACGTCCGTACGGAGCGGTCCGTCACCGTCATTGCCGACGGGCGGGCCCGCACGATCCGGACGAACGCCGGGACCGTCCGCGAGGCCGTCGAGGCCGCCGGGATCACCCTCTCCGGGCAGGACACCACCTCCGTACCGCCCGGCAGCTTCCCCCGCGACGGCCAGACCATCACCGTCCTGCGCATCACCGGCACCCGCGAGGTCCGCGAGGAGCCGGTCGACTTCGAGGTGCGCCACACCGAGGACCCCTCGCTGTTCAAGGGGACGGAGGTGGTGGAGCAGGCGGGCGTGCCGGGGCTGCGGAGGGTGACGTACACGCTCAGGACGGTGAACGGGGTCCGCCAGAAGCCGAAGCGGCTCCGGGTCGAGGTCGTCCGCGAACCCCGCGACCAGCTCGTCCGGGTGGGTACGAAGCCCCTGCCGACGTCGGTCGCGGGCGCGGACGGCCTCAACTGGGGCGGCCTCGCGGCGTGCGAGTCGGGGGGCCGCCCGAACGCGGTCGACCCGTCGGGGACGTACGGCGGCCTCTACCAGTTCGACACCCACACCTGGCAGAGCCTCGGCGGCAGCGGACGCCCGCAGGACGCGTCCGCGTCGGAACAGACGTACCGGGCGAAGAAGTTGTACGTACGCCGGGGGTCGAGCCCCTGGCCGCACTGCGGGGCGCGGTTGCAGGGGTGAGGAGGCTCGCGCCCGTACCGGCACACCCTCCCTCCCCACCCCCGTAACCTTGTCCCGTGACCAGCCCCACCCCCGATGCCCTTCTCGGACCCGCCGACATCCGTGAGCTCGCCGCCGTTCTCGGCGTCCGGCCCACCAAGCAGCGTGGCCAGAACTTCGTCATCGACGCGAACACCGTCCGCCGGATCGTCCGGACCGCAGATGTCCGGGCCGACGATGTGGTCGTGGAGGTGGGGCCAGGGCTCGGGTCGCTGACGCTCGCGCTCCTTGAGGTCGCCGACCGGGTGACCGTCGTGGAGATCGACGACATCCTCGCGAGCGCGCTGCCCGCGACGATCGCCGCGCGGATGCCGGCCCGCGCGGAGCGGTTCGCGCTGGTGCACTCCGACGCGATGAAGGTGACCGAGCTGCCGGGCCCCGCCCCGACCGCGCTGGTCGCGAACCTCCCGTACAACGTCGCCGTACCGGTCCTGCTGCACATGCTGGAGATGTTCCCGACCATTGAGCGCACGCTGGTGATGGTCCAGTCGGAGGTCGCCGACCGGCTCGCCGCCGCGCCGGGTTCGAAGGTGTACGGCGTTCCCTCCGTCAAGGCGAACTGGTACGCCGAGGTCAAGCGGGCCGGCGCGATCGGCCGCAACGTGTTCTGGCCGGCGCCGAACGTGGACAGCGGGTTGGTGTCCCTCGTCCGCCGCACCGACCCGGTCAAGACCACGGCGTCGCGGCAGGAGGTCTTCGCGGTGGTGGACGCGGCGTTCGCCCAGCGCCGCAAGACCCTGCGGGCGGCGCTCGCGGGATGGGCTGGTTCGGCGGCTGCGGCGGAGCGGGCGATCGTGGCGGCGGGGGTCTCACCGCAGGCGCGGGGGGAGTCGCTGACGGTGGAGGAGTTCGCGAGGATCGCGGAGAACAAGGGGGTCGGCGACGCGGAGGGCGCTGGCGGGGACGCCGCCGAGGGCATGCCTTCCGGCGATGCGGAGAGCGTTGCCGGGAACGCGGCTGAGGGCACGCCTTCCGGCGACGCGGAGGGCCCTGCGGGCAACGCCGCCGAGCGCACGCCTTCCGGTGACGCCTAGGGCGTTGCGGAGAGCACCGCCGAGGGCACGCTTTCCGGTGGCGCCGAGAGCGCGACGCCGTAAGACCCCCGCGAGCACCACCCCCACCCCGCCGACCCAAGGAGCCCGCGTGACCGTCACCGTCCGCGTCCCCGCCAAGGTGAACGTCCAGCTCGCCGTCGCCTCGCCTCGGCCCGACGGCTTTCACGACCTCGCCAACGTCTTCCTCGCCGTCGGTCTCTACGACGAAGTCACCGTCACCCCCGCCGACGAACTCCGCGTCACCTGCGAGGGCCCCGACGCCGGGCAGGTCCCCCTGGACCGGACGAACCTGGCCGCCCGGGCGGCGATCGCGCTGGGGGAGCGGTACGGGCGCAGTCCCGACGTACATATTCATATCGCGAAGGACATTCCGGTGGCCGGTGGGATGGCCGGGGGGAGTGCGGACGGCGCCGGGGCGCTGGTCGCGTGTGACGCGCTGTGGGGGATCGGGGCGTCTCGCGAGGAACTCCTCGATATCTGCGCCGAGTTGGGGAGCGACGTCCCCTTCAGTCTCGTCGGTGGCGCCGCGCTCGGCGTCGGGCGGGGGGAGCAGCTCACCCCGCTGGAGGTCGGCGGCGTTTTCCACTGGGTGTTCGCCACGGCCGTACGGGGGCTGTCGACCCCGGCGGTGTACAGGGAGTTCGACCGGTTGACGGCGGACGTCGTCGTACCCGAGCCCGTCGCGTCCAAACCCCTGCTCGAAGCCCTCGCGAAGGGCGACGTCGACGGTCTCGCGGCGACCCTCTCCAACGACCTCCAGCCCGCCGCCCTCTCCCTCTTCCCGGAGCTGAGCGCGACGCTGGACGCGGGCCGTGCGGCGGGTGCGCTCGCGGCGCTCGTCTCGGGGTCGGGCCCGACGACCGCGTACCTCGCACGGGACGAGGCCGCAGCGGAGCGCATCGCGGAGCGGCTCGCGGCGTCGGGCACGTGCCGCAGCGTGCGGACGGCCGTCGCCCCCGCGCCCGGCGCGACCGTCGTGGCTTGAACTGACCTGTTAGTCATGGGCATGTGAAGGGCTCGGGGAGATCCCGCGCGTAAGGCGCTGGCCTGCGTGAACATCTCCTGGAGGGTTATCCACGCCACAGTATTTTAATGTTCACCAATGAGGTTCATGGTCCCTTTCGCGCCATTCTGACCGGCCGGAATCGGATGGCAAGATCGGCCACCCCGGCCGAGAGGAAGTCCCGATGGGGCACATGGACCACTTCAGCGCGGGATGGGTCACGCCCGTCCTGTCGTATGTGATGGCCTGCGTCGGCTCGGCGCTCGGACTGCGCTGCACCGTCCGCGCGCTGGAGTCCGAGGGCGCGTCGAAGCGCAACTGGCTCCTCCTCGCGTCCGTCGCGATCGGCTCGGGGATCTGGACGATGCACTTCGTCGCGATGCTGGGCTTCGCGGTCGACGGGACGCCGATCCGGTACGACGTACCGCTGACCGTGCTCAGCCTGCTGATGTCGGTGGGCGTGGTCGCGGCGGGCGTCTTCACCGCCGGGTACGGGCGCTCCCGGGTCACGTCGGTGGTGCTGGGCGGGCTCGGTACGGGGCTCGGGGTCGCGGCGATGCACTACACCGGCATGGCCGCGCTGAACCTGCACGGCAAGGTGAGTTACAACCCCGCGCTGGTCATCGCGTCCGTCGCGATCGCGGTCGTCGCGGCCACGGCGGCGCTGACGCTGACGCTGGTCGTACGGGGGCCGGTGCTGGCGGCGCTCGCCGCGCTGGTGATGGGGCTCGCGGTGAGTTCCATGCACTACACGGCGATGTTCGCCGTCGAGATCTCGCTCGCGCCGAGCAGTGCGGCGCTGGCCGGGGTGACGGCGACGCAGTTCATCTTCCCGCTGGCCGTGGTGCTGGGGTCGTTCCTGTTCCTGGCGTCCGCGTATGTCGCGCTGTCGCCTACCGGGGCTGGGCGAAACGATTCGGCAGTGGCGGCGGAGCTGCTGCGCGAGGTTGAGCTGATTACGGCGTAAGCCGGTCTCCCTGGACGCCGAGTTTTCGGCGGGCCGGGTTTCTGGACCGGGTGCGGTGCCGTATCGGGGGTCGGCGCCGCGCCCTTCTTCCGAGAGCTTGCGTCACATCCCCGGCCGGGCGCCCGCCGCCTGGCACGCACGCTCGCGGCGTTGCCGAAACGCCCACGTGGCTCCGCCACGCGGACGCTCCGGCGCCTTGCGATCGCACGCACCAGACGACGCGCGCTGATCCGACCGGGGATGTGACACAAGCTCTGAGCTTCTCTGAGAGGTCTCCCATGCGTATCCCCCGAGCGACCGACCGCCTGCGGCCCAGATCCGTCCGCGCGAAGATCGTCGCCCTGCTGATGCTGCCCGTCGTCTCGCTGATGGCCCTGTGGGGCTTCGCCGCCGTGACGACCGCCTCCAGCATCGGCGACGCCGAACGCGGCAAGGACGTCAACGCCGAACTCCTCGCGCCCGTCGGGGAGTTCGTCACCGCCGTGCAGGGCGAGCGGACGGCCGCGCTGCGCGGGGACCCCGACGGCTACAAGAAGGCGCAGACGGCCACCGACAGGGCCGCCGCCGTCGTCCTGAAGGGCGTCAACTCCGCCGGCTCCGACGCCGGGCTCCTCGACGCGGCGCTGCCCGCGCGGCTCGGCGCGCTCAAGGGGGACACCGGGGCGCTCACCGCTCTGCGTGCGCGGCCCACGTTCGACGGTTACTCGGCGATCGTCCGGCACGGGTTCGCCGTCACCGGTGCGCTCGCCGGCGCCGTACACAGCGCCGACGCCTCCGACGCGCGGGTGCTGCTGGAGCTGGGGCGGGCGCGGGAGGCCGTCGCGCAGGAGCAGGCGCTGCTGGCGGACGGGCAGTTGACGCGCGCCGAGTACGTCCCGTTCGTCGGCGCCGTCGCGAACCAGCGGGAGCTGCTCGAACCGGCCGTCGCCGATCTCAAGGCCGAGCATCAGGCGGAGTACCGGCGGGTGCTCGACGGGGACCGGTACGCGGCTGTGCGCGCCGTCGAGGACCAGGTGCGGAAGACCGGTGCCGTCGCCTCGATCGGCGGGTGGGACACGGCAGTCGGGCAGGTGCTCAACGGGCTGGCGAGCGCCGAGGCGGACGCCGGGGTCGCCGCGACCGCCAAGGCGAACCCCTTCGGGTGGGACACGCTCGGGGCGTCCGGGGTGGCCGTGGTGCTGGGGCTCGTCGGTGTGCTGTTGTCGCTGCTCGTGTCCGTGCTGGTCGGGCGGGGGTTGATCGTCGAGCTGCTGGATCTGCGGAACTCGGCGCTTGAGGTTGCTGGGCGGCGGTTGCCGCAGGCGATGCGGCGCCTGCATGCCGGGCAAGGGGTGGACATCGACGCCGAGGCTCCTTTGCGGCGCCTCGTCGGGGATGAACTCGCCCAGGTCGGTACGGCGTTGACGGCTGTCCAACGCGCTGCCCTGAAAGCCGCCTCCGAGCGCGCTGAGCTGCTCAGCGGCATCTCCGGCGTCTACGTCAGCCTCGCCCGCCGCAGCCAGGTCCTGCTCCACCGCCAGCTCGATCTCCTCGCGGCGATGCAGCACCGTGAGCAACACCCGGCCGACCTGCACGACCTGTACCGCGTCGACTACCTCGCGACCCGGATGCGCCGCCACTCGGAAAGCCTCCTGATCCTCTCCGGCATCGCCCCCGGCCGGGGCTGGCGCGACCCCATCGCCCTGACGGACGTCCTGCGCGCGGCCGTCTCGGAGATCGAGAACGCGAACCGGGTCCAGATCTGGGCAACTCCCCGCGTCTCCCTGGCGGGCGGCTCGGTCGCAGACGTGGTCCACCTGTTGGCGGAACTGGTGGAGAACGCCACGTCCTTCTCCCCGCCCTCGGCCCAGGTCCACCTGCGCGCGGCCCGCCTGAGCGACGGCCTCCTCATCGAGATCGAGGACAGCGGCTTCGGCATGAACCCCGACGCGGTCACCGACGCGAACCGCAAGATCCAGTCCGACAAGGTCGACTTGCTGGACGCCAAACAGATCGGCCTGTTCGTGGTGAACCGGCTGCGGGAGCGGCAGGGGCTGGGGGTGGAGATCCGGGCCTCGGAGACGGGCGGGGTGATCGCCGCGATCTTCATCCCGGAGAACCTGATCCGGGACGACATGCCGATGGGGGACCAGGGGAGGGGTCTGGCACCGGCTTCGGCGTTGGTGCCTGGGCAAAGAAGGCGGTAGGCCGGGGCAGCGGTGGCTGTCGGTGTCGCCTGCGGCCGACAGGCAGAAACAGGCCCCCGACCCGCGCGGACTACCCTGGGAAGCTGTAAACCCCCTGGGCAGGAGAAATATGGCCGTCAACCTCGTCAATGTCGAGAACGCCAGCAAGGTGTACGGGACGCGTGCGCTTCTGGACGGGATCTCGCTGGGGGTGTCCGAGGGGGACCGGATCGGGGTCGTGGGGCGGAACGGGGACGGGAAGACCACGCTTATTCGGATGTTGGCCAAGGTGGAGGAGGCCGATACCGGGAGGGTTACCCACTCCGGGGGGCTGCGGCTCGGGGTGTTGACCCAGCACGACTCGCTTGATCCCTCCGCCACCGTCCGGCACGAAGTCATCCGGGACATGGCTGATCACGAGTGGGCCGGGAACGCCAAGGTCAGGGACGTACTGACCGGGCTGTTCGGGGGGCTGGACCTGCCCGGGTTCCCGCAGGGGCTGGACACCGTCATCGGGCCGCTGTCCGGTGGGGAGCGGCGGCGGATCGCGCTTGCGAAGCTGCTCATCGAGGACCAGGACCTGATCGTGCTGGACGAGCCGACCAACCACCTCGACGTGGAGGGGATCTCGTGGCTCGCCCGGCATTTGCAGAGTCGTAGGTCCGCGCTCGTGTGTGTCACTCACGACCGGTGGTTCCTTGACCAGGTGTGTACGCGGATGTGGGACGTCCAGCGGGGCGCGGTGCACGAGTACGAGGGCGGCTACTCGGACTACGTCTTCGCGCGCGCCGAGCGGGAGCGGATCGCCGCGACCGAGGAGGTCAAGCGGCAGAACCTGGTCCGCAAGGAGCTGGCGTGGCTGCGCAGGGGCGCGCCGGCGCGTACGTCGAAGCCGCGGTTCCGGATCGAGGCCGCGAACGCGCTGATCGAGGACGTGCCGCCGCCGCGCGACACCAGCGAGCTGATGAAGTTCGCGTCGTCGCGGCTCGGGAGGACGGTGTTCGACCTGGAGGACGTGACCGTCCAGGCCGGGCCCAAGACGCTGATGAAGCACATCACGTGGCAGCTCGGCCCGGGCGACCGGATCGGCCTCGTCGGGGTGAACGGCGCGGGGAAGACGTCGCTGCTGCGGGCGCTCGCGGAGGCGTGGCGCACCGGCGGGGAGGACCAGCCCGCCGCCGGGCGGGTCGTCGTCGGCAAGACGGTGAAGCTCGCGTACCTGTCCCAGGACGTGACCGAACTCCCGCCCACGCTACGGGTGGTGGAGGCCGTCCAGCAGATCCGCGAACGCGTCGACCTCGGCAAGGGCCGCGAGATGACCGCCGGGCAGCTCTGCGAGATGTTCGGGTTCAACAAGGAGAAGCAGTGGACGCCCGTCGGCGACCTCTCCGGCGGTGAGCGGCGCCGGCTCCAGATCCTGCGGCTCCTCATGGACGAGCCCAACGTCCTCTTCCTCGACGAGCCCACCAACGACCTGGACATCGAGACGCTGACGCAGCTGGAGGACCTCCTCGACGGGTGGCCCGGCTCGATGGTCGTCATCTCCCACGACCGGTTCTTCGTCGAGCGCACCACCGACCGCGTGTTCGCGCTGCTGGGGGACGCCAGCCTGCGGATGCTGCCGCGCGGCATCGACGAGTACCTGGAGCGCCGGGCGCGGATGGAGGAGGCGGCGGCTGTCGCCGCTCCGGTGCCGCAGAAGCCGGCCGGCTCCGAGAAGAGCGCCGCCGACCAGCGCGCCGCGAAGAAGGAACTCCAGAAGGTCGAGCGGCAGTTGGACAAGGTCACCGAGAAGGAGGCCAAGCTGCACGCGCGGATCGCCGAGAACGCCACCGACTTCGCGAAGGTCGCCGGACTCGACGCCGAGCTGCGGGCGTTGGGCGCGGAGCGCGAGGAGCTGGAGATGCGCTGGCTGGAACTCGCCGAGGACGCGTGACACTTCGCAGAGCGCCGGAGTGCGCGGTGAAGGGCGCGTGAAGGCGCGTAACGGAGGCATCACGGCGCCGTCCACCCTTGGACACAGGGGTGGATCTGTCCCGTTCTGCCGTCGGGGGCCAGTGATAGAAAGGGCCATCTGACACGTCCGGTGCGTGGCCGGAAAGCAGTGAACTCATGGGGGAACGGATCGATGGCTCAGCCGCCGCCGAACGACGGGCACAGCAACGCGCCGGGGGGCGGCTTCGGGCCACCGCCGGGTACTACGCCTCAGGGTGGGGGGTACGGGGTACCAGGGCCGTACGGGGCTCCGCCGCAGCAGCCGGGGTACGGCGCACCTGAGCAGCCCCCTGGTTACGGCGCCCCCCAGCAGCCGGCTCAGCCCCCTGTACCCCCGCAGGGCTACGGGTACCCCCAGCCAGGGCCCTACCAAGCCGGCCCGTACACGCCCCAACCCCCCTACGGCAACCCCCCGCAGGGCTACGCCGCGTATCCACCCCCGCAGCCCGCCTCCAAGCGCAGGCCCGCCCTCATCATCGGCGCCTCCGTGGCCGCGCTCCTCGTCGTCGGCGGGACCGTGTACGCGGTGACCGGAGGCGGCGACGACAAGAAGCCCGTCGCCCACGAGAGCACCGGCCCCGCCCCCTCGTCGTCGCCCTCCTCCTCCGGCGCCCCCGTCAACCCCGGCGACGGCACAGGCGACGGCAAGGCGGACACCACCGACTTCAACGCCTCCCGCAAGGCCGGCGAGGCCAAGGTGCTCTGGTACAAGGAGGCCCCGGACACCCCGGCCGACGGTGCGGACGCGCCCGGCATGTGGTTCACGGGGACGACCGCGGTGAAGGCGGCGTACAAGCAACTCGTCGCGTACCAGGTCGCCGACGGCAAGCCCGCGTGGCCGACGGTCACTCTCCCGCAGAAGATCTGCGCGGCGACCCGCCAGCAGACCGCCGACGGCAAGGTCGTCGTCGCGTACATGAGCGGGGTCAGCAGCCGGGCCCAGTGCAACCAGCTCCAGCAGATCGATCTGCGGACCGGCGCCAAGGGGTGGACCGTCAAGGTCCCCGACGGCAAGCTCTTCGACAGCGCGTCCAGCATCAGCCTCTCGCTCGCCGGGAACACGGTGATGGTCGCGCGGTCCCAGTCCGGCGCGGCGTACGACGTACGGACCGGCAAGGCGCTGTACGAGAAGGAGAAGTACGGCGACTCGTGCTTCCCCTCGGCGTTCGCGGCGTCCGCCACGCGCCTCATCTCCGTCGCCTCCTGCGACGCGCTCGGCAAGAATGAGCACGCGGAGATCCAGGAGCTGAACCCGGCGACCGGCGCGGTCAAGTGGACCCGGCCGCTGGACAAGGGCTGGGAGGTCGAACGGGCCTTCTCCGTCGACCCGTTGGTGATCTACAGCACGCAGGACGACAAGAACCTGATGAACATCGCCGCGTTCAAGGCGGACGGCGGGGTGCGCTCCCAGGTCGGGTTCGACCTGAAGGTCGGTACGGACTGCGGCTGGGACCTGTTCCACCGCGACCTCACGGGCTGCGGGGGTACGGCCGCCGACGCGAACACCCTCTACCTCCCCACGGACTCCGGCAGCGACCCCAACGAGATCGTCGCCGTCGACCTCGCGACGGGCAAGGAGAAGTGGCGGGTCAAGTCCCCCGGCGAGGGCCCGATGCTGCCCGTCCGCACGGACGGCACGAACCTGGTCGCGTACGTGGAACCGTCGTACGACGCCCCCGGCAGGGTCGTCGCGATCCCCACAACGGGCACGGTCCACACCCCCTCGACCCTCCTCCAACTCCCGGCCAGCACGGCGAAGATCGAGAACGGCTTCACGTCACGGGACATGGCCTGGCTGGACGGCCGCTTCTACCTCTCCAGCACCCGCATCACAGGCAACGACGACACCCGCCAGAAGCTGATGCTGGCGTACGGCAAGTGAGCGGCGCGTATGTGTTGGCGCCATGGCCCGGCGGGGCGCGTGAACGCGCGTCCTGTGTCGGCCGGTACGACGGTGCTCCGCAACCGCGCGAGCACGGCCCACGCCGGTTTCGGCGCACCGGGCAAGCCTGCGGCACCGGCTCACCGGCACCCGGTGACGCGCCCGAGCCGACGGCGTACACGATCGCTCACGCGCCCGAGCCGACGGCGTACGCGATCGCTCACGCTCTTCAGCCGACGGTGTACGCGATCGCTCACGCCCTTCAGCCCACGGCGTGCGCCGATCGCTCACGCACCCGAGTCGACGGCATGTGCAGGCGGTCGGCGGCGCGAGCAAGTCGCCCGGCGTTCCGGGCGGACCGGCGATCCGAGTCGCTCGGCGGTCCGAGTCATCCGGCGTTCCGAGTCATCCGGCGTTCCGAGTTGCCCGGCGTGGCTGAAGCCATGGCGCGCATGAACCGGCCCCGCCCCCCACGTCCCCTCCCCACCCGAGTCTTTTCCGAGGTACCCACACCATGACCCAGCCCCCGCAGGGCCCGGCCTCCGACAACCCGCCGAACCAGCCGCCGGCCTTCGGCGCGCCTCAGGGGCCGCCGCCGGGATATCCGCCGAGCGCCCCGACGGACCAGCCCCAGGCACCGGCCTTCGGCGCGCCCCAGAGTCCCTTCGCGCCGCAGAGTCCCTCCGCCCCCCAGAACCCCCCGGCACCTCAGAGCCCTCCGGCGCCGCAGCAGCCTCCGGCTTTCGGGAAGCCGCAGGGGGCTCCGGCGCAGGCACCCGCGTACGGTGCGCCCCAGAATCCTCAGTTCGGCGCGCCCCAGAATTCCCCGGCGCCCGAGTTCGGTGCGCCTCAGAATCCCCCGGCGCCCCAGAACTCCCCGGCGGCCCCGCCGCAGCCTCCCGCCGGACCCCCGGCGGGTTCGCCGCAGCCTCCCGCCGGACCTCCCGCCGGGCCCCTCGCCGGGCCCCTCGCCGGACCCCCCGCCGGGCCCCCGGCCGCGCCGCCCGGTTACGGCTACCCGCAGCCCTCACCCCAGCCCGCGTACGGCTATCCCGCCCCGGCGGGGTACGGCTACCCGGGGCAGCCCGCCCCGGCGTACCCCTCGCCCCCCACCACCCCCATGCACGTCGAGCCCAGCGGTGACAACGGGCTGAAGGCGCAGATCCTCATCGTCGCCTCCGCCGTCGTCGCCATCGCGTTGATCATCGGTGGCGGGGTCTGGTACTCGGGCTCCAAGTCCCCCCAGAACGAGGCGAAGAAGGACGACAAGCCGAGCGCCAGCCCCGTGAGCGGGGCCGGTGTCGGTGGTACGGAGAAGGCGCCCGCCGATCCGCAGGGGAAGATGCTGTTCCAGCTGCCCCTCCCGACCGTCGCCAAGGGCGAGAGCGCCGACACCGACGGCTCCTGGGTCACCGACAAGGTGTACGCGAAGTCGGGGATCTCCGAGATCAACGGGTACGACCTCGACAAGGGGGCGAAGCTCTGGACCGTCAAGCTCCCCGGCCCGGTCTGCGGCGCCGCCCACTGGCTCAGCAGCGACGGCACCAAGTCCGCGATCCTGTTCAAGCCCGCCGTCCCCACCAAGGACAAGTACCAGCCCTGCAACCAGGTCGGCGCCCTCGACCTGGCCAACGGCAAGCTGCTGTGGACGAAGACCGCGCAGGCCGGCGACTACCCGCTCAGCTTCGACGCCGTCACGGTCAGCGCGAACACGGTCGCCGCCAGCGGCACCAGCGGCGGCGCCGCGTTCGACATCGCCACCGGCAAGCCGCTGTGGCAGCCGAAGACCGCCGACACCTGCTCGGACCGGGGCTACGGCGGCGGCCCCAAGCTCGTCGCGATCCGCAAGTGCGGCGACTACGACAACCCGACCCTCAGCGTCCAGACCCTCGACCCGGTCTCCGGCAAGGTCCTCTCCGAGTACAAGCTCGCCCCCGGCATCGAGTACGCGAGCGTCGTCTCCACCGACCCGCTGGTCGTCGGCGCGGACGTCGGCGACAGCGCGGGCGACGGCAGCTCCCTGTCCGACCTGTTCTCCATCGACGGCGCGACGGGCCAGCTCCGCGCGCGGATCTCCGTACCCGGTGACGACTACGGCGCCGAGTGCGAGATCTCCGAGGCCGACGGCTGCAAGGGCGTCATCGCCGGGGGCGACCGGCTGTACATCCAGACGGAGGACAACTCGGGTTCCAGTACGAAGCAGATCGTCGCCTTCGACGTCCTCACCGGCAAGCAGACCGGCCAACGCGCGGACGGCGGCGAGGACTTCGACCTCTACCCGCTGCGGATGGACGGCAAGAACCTGATCGTCTACAAGAGCGGCCCGTACGACAAGGGCGGCCAGGTTCTCAGCGTCGACGGGACCACCTTCAAGCAGACGGTCCTGCTGAAGAACCCGGATGACAAGGCCAGCGTCGACGCGGAGACGGACATGTCGCCCGGGTTCTCCGAGATCCTGTTCTCCCAGGGGCGGCTGTTCCTGTCGCAGACGTATGTGAGCGGAAGTGACAAGGACGAGCAACTGGTGATCGCGTACGGCGCCGGTTCCTGACCGGTTTTCGCCACGGCCCCGCATCCTTCGTACGCCTCCGGGCGACGGGAGCGGGGCCGTTGCCGTACCCTTCCTCCCTCGTGAATAAGAGGATTTTCGGCGATCCGGGGCACTTCTCACGTGTAGGGGGAGCGCGGCGTCGAACAAGCGTGTAGCTTCCGGGGTCATGCAAGGCGGGGGCCCGGGGGAGTCCTCGCGTGAAACTGTCCGGGTTGGGCATCCATGGGGGGACTGGGGGGTTGCTCGATGGGAGTGCGGCTGATGGTGGTCGATGACCACCGCCTGCTCGCCGAGGCGCTGGCTTCGGCGCTGAAACTGCGGGGCCACCGGGTCCTCGCCGCGGCGGCGCCTGCCGCGGGGGCGGCGGAGCTGGTGATCACGCGGGCGCCTGAGGTGTGCCTGTTGGGTACGGCTGCGCCTGCGGAGCCGGGTGCGTTCGATCCGGTCGTCCGCATCAAGCGTGAGCGGCCTCAGGTTGCCGTCCTGGTGCTGGGGCCCGTTCCCAGTCCTCGTGGGATCGCTGCCGCGTTCGCTGCGGGGGCGTCCGGGTACGTTCGTCATGACGAGCGTATCGAGGGTGTGGAACGCGCCATCATGAAAGCCCGTGCGGGGGAGGCTGCGGTGGCTCCGCAGTTGTTGCAGAACGCGTTCAGTGAGCTGCTCAATCCTGCTGCCCAGCCTGATGACGAAGGGCAGCGGTTGCTGCATCTTCTGACGCCTCGTGAGGTGGAGGTGCTGGTGCGGGTTGCGGATGGGGAGGATACGCGGTTGATCGCTGCGGGGATGGGGATTGCGCCGTCTACGGCTCGTACGCATGTGCAGCGGGTGTTGATGAAGTTGGGGGTGGGGTCGCGGTTGGAGGCTGCGGCGTTGGCTGCTCGGACGGGGTTGTTGGATCGGGCGGGGGCGCAAGGGGGTTGAGGGGGGTGGGGGTGCCGGGGGTTGCTCGGTGCCCTGTCGCCCTGCGGGCGCGCGGGAGGTTCGGGGTGGGGTCGGGGTGCCGGGGGTGCGGCGAGCCCGTCGCGGGTGGTGCTGGCCAGTGGGGTAGACCGAGCCGTGGGCTGCTGTCTTCGTAAGCGACGGGCTGCGCCGCACCCCCGGCACCCCGCTCCCCGCCGTTTGCGGCTCTCCCGCCGCTGTGGGTTCACGGTGTCAACTCCGGCCGTTCTGCTTGTAGTTGTACCTCCGCCCACACCATCAGGCCCCTGCGGGTCTTGCACGTTCCCCAGCGGGTTGCGATCGCGTCTGTGATCAGGAGGCCCCTGCCGTGTTCTTCGTCCGGGGTGAGGGTGGGGCAGGTGAGGAAGGGGTGGCCGGTGCCCTCGTCCGTGATCGTCAGGACTGCTGTTGTGGGGGTGAAGGTGCAGGTCAGGGTGATTGTTGTGCTCTTGGTGTGCTCCAGGGCGTTCGCTACCAGTTCGCCTGTGACGATCTCCAGGTCGTAGGCGCGGGGTGGGGGGAGGTGGTGGGTCTCGGCCGTTGTGCGGATGTGGTGGCGGGCCTTGCGGGCGGAGGTGAGGTCTTCGCCGGGGAGGGTGAGGGTCGTGGTCGGGGGGAGGTGGGGGGTGGGTTCTACGGGGGTGAGGCCCAGGCGGGCCGCCATGCGGGAGGCGGGGCCGGTGGGGGTGTCGGTGAGGATGAGGGTGGGGCGGTCGTCGTCGCCGTGGCTGATCAACACATCAACTCCTGGGGCGGGGTTGGGAAGTTGGCGGTCGCCTGGCTAGTAATGTTCCGGAAAGAAAAATGTCTCGCAAGCCCTCTCACTCCAAAGAGTGCTTCGCGCGAAAAACGGCCCATCGACTTGCGTGCGGCGATACCCTCCGCGCAAGGAGGTACGAAACATGACCGACGCCCAACCCAACCTGCACCGACGGCGTTTGGGCCTGGAGCTGCGCGCTCTGCGCAAGGCGACGGGGATGAGCCTGACGGAGGCCGCCGAACGCCTGTGCCTCTCCGGCGCGTCAGCTTTGAGCAAGATCGAGAACGGCAAGCAGCGGGTGCCGGGTATCGCGCTCGCCGGCTTCTTCGAGGTGTACGGGCTCCAGAAGAAGGACCGGATCGAGAAGATCCGCAAGCTGACGTCGCTGGCGAACTCGAACAAGCGCACCAACTGGTTCGACCAGTACCGTCACACTGTCCGCGACCCGTTCGCCGAGTACCTGCACCTGGAGGAACTGGCCTCCAAATGCGAGACGTTCGCCTGGATGATCCCTGGCCTGCTCCAGACCCCCGACTACGCACGTGTGGTCGTGGAGCGCAGCCGCCAGTGGCAGACCAACCGTGAGATCGACAACTTCGTCGAACTGCGCATGGTCAGGCAGCAAGCGCTGTTCCGGGAGGAGCCGCTCCACCTCTGGTGCGTGCTCGACGAGTCCGCGCTGCTGCGGGAGGTCGGCGAGAGGCACGTGATGAAGGCTCAGCTTGAGCACCTGCTCGCGGTGACCGAGGAGCACAAGCATGTGACGCTCCAGATACTGCCCTTCACGCAGGGCGCACATGCGGGGGTCGACGGGCAGTTCCACCTGCTGCATTTCCCCGTCGGGGCACCCGTGGTCGTGGTTGAGTCGATGACAACTGCGCAGTACTTGGAGGAAGATAGTGACATTGGACGTTACGAGATGGCGTTCAATCACCTTCGCTCCGAAGCTCTCGACGTGGGTGCCTCGAAGCGCCATATCCACGACCTGATCAAGGACCGTTACACATGAACAAGAAGATCGACCTCACCGACGCTGCCTGGGTCAAGAGCGACCTCAGCAACGGCGGGGCCAACTGCCTTGAGGTCGCCTTCATCGACGGCGTGGTCGCCCTGCGCGATTCCAAGGACGTGGGCGACCCCGACGCCAAGATCCTGATCATCTCCGCCGACGACTACCGCGCCTTCACGGGCGGCATCGCCCAGGGCCAGCGCAACCTTCTCCTGCCGTAGCCCCCACCCGAGGAGCGCCCATGTGGATCAAGAGCAGCTACAGCGACGGCAGCAACAACTGCCTCGAACTCGCCCTCGGCAAAGGCGAAGTAGCCCTCCGCGACTCCAAAGCCCCCGCCCTCGGCCCCCTGACCGTCCCCGCCACCGCCTTCACAGCCTTGGTCAGGACCCTGAAAACGCGGTAAGACAGGCCCTGTGTACGTAACAAGGCTGACCCTCGACGGGGTCCGTGGCTTCCACGGACCCCGCGCTTGCGATCTCGACTTCGCGCGGCCCGGTGGCGGATACGCGGGGTGGACGGTGCTCGCGGGACGCAACGGGTCGGGGAAGACGACGCTGCTGCGAGCCATCGCCATCGGCCTCGCGGGACCGCGTCGCGCTCACAAGCTGGACGGGGATCTGCGGTCACAGGTGTCCCACGGCGAACCCGGCGGGAAGCTCAGTGTCCATGTGCTGCCCGACCCGTTCGTGGACACTGGCGAGGGGATGTCCGACTCGTTCGAGGCGTCGGCGATGTGGGAGCCAGATTGGGATGGGCCGAGTGAGGCGCCGGTCGCCGTCGTGTTCGGCCCGGTGGACTTCCCGCGGCGGGCCCGTGACCGCCTCTGGTCGGCGGCCCCTCCTCCCGGCTGGTTCCACGCCGGATACGGCCCCTTCCGCCGCATGACCGGCGTCGGCCTGTACGACAGGACGTCAAAGCCCTCGGACCGCGCCGCAGCTCTCCGCACCCTCTTCGAGGAACAGTCCGCCCTGACCGAGGCGTTCGACTGGCTGCTCTCCGTCCACCTCCAGGCACTGGAGAACCGTCCCGGTGCCGCCGACCTCAAGGTCGGCGTCCTCGCACTCCTCAACGACGGTCTCCTCCCCGACGATTACCGCATCGAGGACGTCAACTCCGAGGGCCTGTGGCTCAATCGGCGAGGCGAGGCAGGCTCCGAAGGGCCGCTGACGGAGCTGCGGCACATGAGTGACGGGCAACGGACCGTCGTAGCACTGGTGTTGGACATCGTGCGCCAGATGCACACCGCGTACGGCGAGATCACCGTCGACGTCCGGGACCAGCACCCCTGCCTCCCGTACCCCGGCGTCGTCCTCATCGACGAGGTCGACGCCCACCTGCACCCCTCCTGGCAGCAACGCATCGGCGAGTGGCTCAAGTCCCATTTCCCGGCAGTGCAGTTCATCGTCAGCACGCACAGTCCGTACGTCTGCCAGGCCGCCGACCCCGGTGGTCTGATCCGCGTGCCGGGACCGACCGAGGACGTGCCACCCGCGCCGGTCTCCGAGGAACTGCGGCAACGCATCGTCTACGGCACCGGCGACGACGCCGTACTCTCCGAACTCTTCGGCCTGGACACGCCGTACTCGGAGCGGGCGCGCGAACTCCGGCAGGAACTCGTCGAGTTGGAGGCGAGAGTGGTCACCGGGGAGGCGACGGACGCCGAAGAGGCGCGGCATGCGGCGCTGCGGGATCGGCTGAAGAGTTCGCCTCGTACGCGGGCCGTCGAGTTGCAGGCCCGGCTGAAGCAACTCGGAGTGCTCGACGAATGATTCGGGTGCGGCGTATCGAACTTCCGCGTCAACTCGCCGTAAGAGCAGAGCAGTTGACCGAGCGCATAGCCGGAACGGCCGGAGAGGCACGGACCTCCGAGGCCAAGGGGCTGTGGAAGCACACCACGCACCGGCGTGAACTCGTCACCCCGCTGCGGGCGTTGCTGAACGAGATGGCTCACGGCAACCGCTGCTGCATGTACTGCGGCGACGACCTCAGCACCGACATCGACCACTTCGAGCCGGTGGCCGAGAACCCGTTACGCACCTTCGACTGGCTCAACCACCTGCTGTCCTGCACGGCGTGCAACAGCTCCTGCAAGAGGGATCAGTTCCCGCGCGACCCCGAGACCGGCGACCCGTTGCTGATTGACCCGACGACCGAGGACCCCTTCGACCACCTCTACCTGAGCCTCGACACCGGCCTGTACCGCGGGTTGACGGAGAAGGGCCGGCAGACCGAGCGGGTGTGCGGACTCAACCGGGACGATCTGCCGGAGGCTCGTTGCATCGCGCGGGACGGGGTCGTCATGTGCGTGGAGGGGTGGCTGTCGGGCCGGGAGAAGGGCGACCACCGGAAGATGGCCATCGCCGTACGGACCGTCCGCAACCAACCCTTCGCCGACGTCGCCCAGTTTATGCTCAGGCAAGCCCTGCTGCCGAAGGCGTCCGTCGCGTTCGCCTTCGACCTCGGCGAGGAGATACTCCGGCACCTGCGGGACCCGGAGCTACGGGCCGCGCTGCTGATTTGAGGGGGTGCTGTGCGGGCCCGCTAGGAAGACCCCGCGTCGTACGTCTCGCGGTTGGCCAGGACTTGGTCCATCTCGGTCTGGGCCCACTGTCTGAGGCCCCTCGTCAGGTGGTGGAGGGAGAGGCCTAGGTCGGTCAGCTCGTAGGTGACCGTTACCGGGACCGTGGGGGTCACCGTGCGGGTGAGGAGGCCGTCTCGTTCCAGGGAGCGGAGCGTCTGCGTCAGCATTTTTTGGGTCGCGCCTGCCAGGACGCGGGCCAGTTCCGAGTAGCGCAGCGGCTTGGGGGACGGTGATGAGTCGGCCTCGCCCGCCAGTGCGCACAGGATCAGGACGACCCACTTGTCCGAGATCCGGTCGAGGAGTTGGCGGCTGGGGCACACCGCCAGGAACGCGTTGTACTCCGCCTTGGCCCGCGTCGTCGTCACTGACCTCGCCCCTCACCTTCTGGATCGTTACGCACTTCCAAGTGCCCACTTCCCGGCCGGGAGTTCCTCGCCAACCCTGGTGCACGGGGGACGCAGACACCACCCCCGGCATGAAGCGAAAGGCGCGACGATGAACACACCCCTGTCTCTTCCCGGCGGAACCTGGACGTTGGGCGACGCGACCGTGTCCCGGTTCGGGTACGGCGCGATGCAGCTCGCCGGGCCGTGGGTCATGGGGCCGCCCGCCGACAGGGACGGCGCGCTGGGCGTTCTGCGTGAGGCGGTCGGGCTCGGGATCACCCACATCGACACCAGCGCCGCGTACGGCCCGCGCATCACGAACGAGCTGATCCGCGAGGCGCTGCACCCGTATCCGCAGCAGCTGTTCATCGCCACGAAGGTCGGCGCGACGCGTGACGCACAGGGCGGCTGGCCCACCGCCCGCCGTCCGGAAGACCTGCGCAAACAGGTCCACGAGAACCTCGACTCCCTCGGCGTCGAGACCCTCGACCTGGTCAACCTGCGCATGGGCGACGCCCAGGGCACCCGGCCCGGCTCGATCGCCGAGGCGTTCGAGACGCTCGCCGGCCTCCAGCGGGAGGGCCTGATCCGCCACCTCGGCGTCAGCAACGTCACTGCGGAACAGGTCACCGAGGCACGAGGCATCGCTCCACTGGTATGCGTCCAGAACATGTACAACCTCGCCCACCGCCACGACGACGCCCTCGTCGACCACCTCGCCGCCGCAGGCATCGCCTACGTCCCCTTCTTCCCCCTGGGCGGCTTCACCCCGCTCCAGTCCGAGGCGCTCTCGCGGGTCGCGACCCGGCTGAACTCGACACCCATGTCGATCGCCCTGGCCTGGCTGCTACGCCGCTCCCCGAACATCCTGCTCATCCCCGGCACCTCGTCCATCGCCCACCTGCGCGAGAACATCGCGGGCGCGGGACTCACGCTCTCCGACGAGGACGCAAAAGAACTGGACGGCATCGCCCACTAGGGCCCCATGTCCTTCGCGCTGTACCGGGGCAGGTCACCGGTCTCGATCGTCCAGGTGCCGAGGTCGGTGGTCACGGTGACCGGTTCGCCGTACGGCAGACGCAGCCGGTTGTCATAGGCCGGACGCCGGACGATGCCCCACTGGTAGGTCCAGGTGCCGTCGCGGGGATCGAGAGGATCGTCCGTCTCCATCGCGGCGTCACGGCACACGTGGAGATCCGGAACATGCAGAACACCCAGAGCCTCGTCGTCCATATCCGTCATCGCGGTCAGCTGATGACGCGGCCCCGGACGCAGCATCATGACGAGCTTCCCGTCACTGATCTCGGGCCACGTAAGACCGGGCGGCGGAGCAAAGCGATCACGCAGCGCGCGCAGCCGTCGGTACGGGGTCTGCTGAGTCACGGGGCCTCCCACGCCCAGTGTGGGACAAGAAGGGTGCCCGCCCCCTCCCAGGCGCAGGCACCCTCACATCACTCCGAGTTCTTCTCCTCCTCCGGCAACGTCGCCGGAGGCGTAGGCGTAGGCCGCACCCACAGCCACACCAGGAAGAACACCCCCAACCCCAGCATCCCCAACCCCGTCCACAGGTTGATGTTGATCCCCTGCGCCTTGTCGATCTCCGCGTCGCCGTCCGTGATGCCGGTGATGGTGATGATCACGCCGTAGAGGACGAAGAGGCCCCCGATGATCCGGCGTAGATCGAAGATGCGCGCGGCAGTCGTCGACTTCCCCTCCAGCTCCGTCACCTCGCGGTGGACGTCTTTCTCCGAGTAGTGGTCGGACATGGCGAACCTCTCAGAAGGAGAACGGGATGTAGCAGGCGGCGGCGATGATGACAGCGCTCCAGCCGAGCAGCGCCGGGCGGCGGTACCACGCGTCGTCCCCGGCGCCGGGCGCCTCGGACATGCCCGGCGACTTCGTGCCGTAGACCAGGCCCTGGAGTTCCGCCTCCGGCTTCGGCGCCGTGAACAGGGACACGGCCACCATGACCACCGCCCCCGCCACGAACCCGGCGATCGCGGAGACGAAGTTCGCGCCCTGGTCGGTCGGGATGCCGATGACGTCCTGCTTGTAGAGGACGAAGTAGTTGATCATCGCGGCGGTCGTACCGGCGAGCAGCCCCCAGAACCCGGACTTCGCGGAGGCCCGCTTCCAGAACATCCCGATGATGAAGACGACGAACATCGGCACGTTGAAGAAGGAGAACAGGGTCTGGAGGTAACTCATGATGTTGGAGAAGGAGGACGCGAGGAACGCCGTCCCGACCGAGGCCGCGACCCCGACCGCCGTGATCAGCCGCCCGAAGCGGACGTAGTACGCGTCCTCCCGGTCCGTGACGACGTACTTCTGCCAGATGTCGGTGGTGAACACGGTGTTGAAGGACGACACGTTGGCCGCCATGCCCGCCATGAACGCGGCGAGCAGCCCGGTGACGGCGATCCCGAGCACCCCGTTGGGCAGCAGCTGCTCCATGAGGTACGGGATCGCGTCGTTGTACTGGAGGTCGGACCCGCTGGTCCCGATCTTCGGCACCAGCACCGCCGCCACCAGCCCCGGAATCATCACGAGGAACACGATGAAGATCTTCGGGAACGCGGCGATGAGCGGCGTCCGCTGGGCGGCGGAGAGGTTCTTCGCGGAGAGAGCGCGCTGCACCTCGGCGAAGTTCGTCGTCCAGTACCCGAAGGACAGCACGAACCCGAGCCCGAGCACGATGGTCAGCCAGTTCGCGCCGAGGGGGTTGGCGGACCCGATCCCGGTACCGCCCCAGGCGCTGACGAAGTCGTCCCCGTGGGTGGCCTTCAGGGAGTCGGTCAGCCCGTCCCACCCGCCGACCTTCTTCAGCCCCAGCACGGACAGCGGAATCAGCGCCGCGAGAATCACGAAGAACTGGAGCACCTCGTTGTAGATCGCCGAGGACAGCCCGCCCAGCGTGATGTACGCGAGCACGAAGAACCCGGCGACGAGGATGGCCACCCACTCGGGCCACCCGAGCAGCGCCTCGACGACGATGGCGAGGGCGTACAGATTGACCCCGGCGATGAGGATCGCGGCGAACGCGAACAGCGCCGAACTCAGCAGATGCGCCCACTTGTCGAACCGCAGGAGCAGCATCTCGGGGACGGAGCGCACCTTGGAGGAGTAGTAGAAAGGCATCATCACGAGCCCGAGGAACACCATCGCGGGGATCGCGCCGATCCAGTACCAGTGGACGGTGTACGCCCCGTACTGCGCACTGTTCGCCGCCATCCCGAGGATCTCGGTCGCGGCGAGGTTCGCGGAGATGAACGCGAGCCCGGTGATCCAGGCGGGCAGCGAGCGCCCGGAGAGGAAGAAGTCGAGACTGGTCCTGACGGAGCGCCGGGCCGCGAACCCGATGCCGAGGACGACGACGAAGTAGATCCCGAGGATCGTGTAGTCGAGCGCGTTGACGGGGAGCCGCAGCTCGGCGGCGAGCGGAGTGGGGGGATACACAGGAGGGCCCTTCTAAGGGTGACCGGATGTGTGTGTTTGTGGTTTGATGTGTGCGGTTCTGTTTGAAGTTTCTAGCTGTGCTGGTGCACGGATGGGGAGTCGAAGGTGAAGAAGACCTCGACCCGGCTGGCCGACGGTCGTGAGCTGATCTACTACGACCTGCGGGACGACACGGTGCGCGACGCGGTGGACCGCCGTCCGCTGGACCGCACCGTCACCACTTCGGAGGTACGCAGGGACCCCCTGCTCGGCGACCAGGTCGCCATCGCCTCGCACCGGCAGGGGCGGACGTACCACCCGCCGGTCGACCAGTGCCCGCTGTGCCCGACTCAGGGCGACAACCTGAGCGAGATCCCGGACTCGTCGTACGACGTCGTCGTCTTCGAGAACCGCTTCCCCTCGCTGGCCGGTGACTCGGGCCGCTGCGAGGTGGTCTGCTTCACGTCCGACCACGACTCGTCCTTCGCCGACCTCACCGAGGACCAGGCGCGCCTGGTCCTGGAGGCGTGGACCGACCGGACGTCGGAGCTGTCGCATCTTCCTTCCGTCCAGCAGGTCTTCGCCTTCGAGAACCGCGGCGAGGAGATCGGGGTGACTCTCGGCCACCCCCACGGGCAGATCTACGCCTACCCCTTCACCACGCCCCGCACCGCCCTCATGCTGCGCCAGGTCGCCGCGCACAAGGACGCGACCGGTGGCGAGAACCTCTTCGACGCCGTGCTGGAGCGGGAACTCGCGGACGACCGCGTAGTCCTGGAGAGTGAACACTGGGTCGCGTTCGTCCCGTACGCCGCGCACTGGCCGTACGAGGTACACCTCTACCCCCGTCGTAGGGTCCCGGACCTGCTCGGACTGGACGAGGACGCGCGCACAGAGTTTCCCAAGGTGTATCTGGAACTCTTGAGGCGCTTCGACCGGATCTTCGGCGAGGATCAGCCGGTGACGCCGTACATCGCCGCCTGGCACCAGGCGCCGTTCGGCCAGCTGGAGGAGTTCGACGGGGTCAGCCGCGACGACTTCGCGCTGCACCTGGAGCTTTTCACGATCCGCCGTACGTCCGGCAAGCTGAAGTTCCTCGCGGGCTCCGAGTCGGGCATGGGTGCGTTCATCAACGACATCTCTCCGGAGCGCGCGGCCGAGCGACTGCGAGAGGTAGCGAGTTCATGAGCAAGTACCTGGTCACGGGCGGTGCGGGTTACGTCGGCGGCGTGGTGGCCCAGCACCTCCTTGAGGCCGGCCACGAGGTGACGGTCCTCGACAACCTCTCCACCGGCTTCCGCGAGGGCGTCCCGGCGGGCGCGGCCTTCATCGAGGGCGACATCCGCGACGCGGGCAAGTGGCTCGACGCCTCGTACGAGGCCGTCCTCCACTTCGCCGCCAGCTCTCAGGTAGGGGAGTCGGTCGTACGACCTGAGAAGTACTGGGAGAACAACGTCGGCGGCACGATGGCGCTGCTGGGCGCGATGCGCGAGGCGGGCGTACGCAAACTCGTCTTCTCGTCGACGGCCGCCACGTACGGCGAGCCGGACGTGGTCCCGATCCCGGAGACCGCCGTCACCAAGCCGACCAACCCCTACGGCGCCACCAAGCTCGCGGTCGACTACATGATCACCAGCGAGGCCAACGCCCACGGCCTCGGCGCGGTCTCCCTGCGCTACTTCAACGTCGCGGGCGCGTACGGCGCACAGGGCGAGCGGCACGACCCCGAGTCGCACCTCATCCCCCTGGTCCTCCAGGTCGCCCAGGGCCGCCGCGAGGCGATCTCGGTGTACGGCGACGACTACCCGACGCCGGACGGCACCTGCATCCGGGACTACATCCACGTCGCGGACCTGGCCGACGCGCACCTCCTCGCGCTGAAGGCCGCCGAGGCGGGCGAGCACCTGATCTGCAACCTCGGCAACGGCGAAGGCTTCTCCGTACGGCAGGTCATCGACACCGTCCGCAAGGTCACCGGCCACCCGGTCCCCGAGGTCGTGGCCCCCCGGCGCGGCGGCGACCCCGCCGTCCTCGTCGCCTCGGCGGCCACCGCCCGCGAGAAGCTGGGCTGGCAGCCGTCCCGCTCGGACCTCGCCGGTATCGTCGCCGACGCGTGGGAATTCGCACAGCAGATTTCGAAGGAGAGCTGAGTTGTCCGCACAGCAAGTCCGGGACGGCTTCGAGGAGTTGTACGGCGCCGCCCCGGAAGGCGTCTGGGCGGCGCCCGGCCGCGTCAACCTCATCGGCGAGCACACGGACTACAACGACGGCTTCGTGATGCCGTTCGCTCTGCCGCACACGGCGATCGCGGCGGTGTCGCGGCGCGAGGACGACCTCCTGCGCTTCCACTCCGCCGACGTGGACGGCGGTGTCGTCGAGCTCTCGACGCTGGAGCCCGGCACCGACTCCGGCTGGACCGCGTACCCGGCGGGTGTGGTCTGGGCGCTGCGTGAAGCGGGCCACGCGGTCCGGGGCGCGGACATCCACCTGACGTCGACGGTCCCGTCGGGCGCGGGCCTGTCCTCCTCGGCGGCCCTTGAGGTCGTCGTCGCGCTCGCCCTGAACGACCTCTACGAACTCGGCCTCCAGCGCTGGCAGTTGGCCCGCCTGTGCCAGCGCGCGGAGAACGTCTACGTCGGTGCCCCGACCGGCATCATGGACCAGACCGCGTCCGCCTGCTGCGAGGAGGGCCACGCGCTCTTCCTCGACACCCGCGACCTCTCCCAGAAGCAGATCCCCTTCGACCTCGCGTCCGAGGGCCTGCGCCTGCTGGTCGTCGACACGCAGGTCAAGCACGCCCACAGCGAGGGCGAGTACGGCAAGCGCCGGGCGGGCTGCGAAGAGGGTGCGGCGCTGCTGGGCGTCACGGCTCTGCGGGACGTCCCCTACGCCGAGTTGGACTCGGCGCTGGCGCGGATCGAGGACGAGGAGATCCGGCGTCTGGTGAAGCACGTGGTCACCGAGGACGAGCGGGTGGAGCAGGTGGTCGCGCTCATGACGTCCGGTGCGGACGCGCGCGAGATCGGGCCGGTTCTCGTGGCGGGGCACGCGTCGCTGCGGGACGACTTCCGGATCTCCTGCCCGGAGTTGGACCTGGTCGTGGACTCCTCCCTGGCGGCCGGGGCGTTGGGCTCCCGCATGACCGGCGGCGGTTTCGGCGGCTCGGCGATCGTGCTGGCCGAGGAGGCGGACGTTCCCGGGATCACGAAGGCGGTCGAAGAGGCGTTCGCTGCGGCCGGGTTCACCGCACCGCGCGTCTTCGAGGCGGTTCCGGCGCCGGGGGCTCGGCGGCTGGTCTGACCTCGGGGCAGGGCTGGACGAGAAGTGGTCCCAGCAGGGGTTTCCCGCCTGCGGGGACCACTTCTTCGGTTACGAGAACAGCGCCGGGGTCACCAGGGCGATACGGACGATGCCGGGTCCTGTCGGGCCGCGATCCGCCCACGGAACTACCGCGCCGCGAGGTCACGTCGTACGGCGATGCCGCGCCTTGGGGCCCCGGCTGCGGATTCGTACCGTCACGAACAGTGCCACCCCCACCAGCGCCAGTCCGAGGACCACCTTCGACAGGACGCCGACGTAGGCCTCGACCAGTTCCCACTGGTCGCCCAGCCAGTAACCCGCCATGATCAGAACCGAGTTCCACATCAGACTGCCGAGAGCCGTGAGCGCGACGAACGTGGGCAGGCGCATGCGTTCCACGCCGGCCGGGACGGAGATCAGGCTCCGGAAGACGGGGAGCATGCGGCCGAGGAAGATCGCCTTCGTGCCGTGCCGCGCGAACCACTCCTCCGTGCGGACCAGGTCCGACGGCTTGACCAGCGGCAGCTTCGCCCAGATCGCGTGCACCCGCTCCCGCCCGACCAGCATCCCGATCCAGTACAGGACGACGGCCCCCACGGTCGCCCCGAGCGTCGTCCAGAACAGCGCGGACGGCAGACTCAGCACGCCCTGCCCCGCCGCGAACCCTGTGAGCGGGAGGATCACCTCGCTGGGGATCGGCGGAAAGAGGTTCTCCAGCGCGATCGCCAGCCCCGCCCCGGGGCCCCCGATCGTCTCGATGAGCCCGGTGACCCACCCCGTGATCCCGTCCGAGGGTTCTTTGGGCTGGGCGGCGAGGTGCGCGGTGGTCATAGGGTAAAGGTAATGCAAAGTCGCCGGTGGTGTGTTTCACCCCAGCCGCTTCGTGAACGTGAACTCCGTGACCCCCGGCGGATAGTCCGGGATCGCGCAGACCTCCTCGTACCCCTGCTTGCGATAGAAGCCCGGCGCCTGGAAGTCCCACGTCTCCAGGCGTACCGCCGTGCAGGCGCGGTCCTCGTGGGCGATGCGTTCCGCCCGGGTGAGGAGGGCGGTGCCGAGGCCGGTGCCCCGGAAGTCGGGGTCGACCCAGAGGTACGTGACGTGGAGCCAGGACGCCCACGTGTGGCCGACCAGGCCGCCGCACAGGGGGTTCTCGGGGGTCGTCGCCCAGATGTGTAACGGGGACTCCCGGGCATCCGGGGTGAGGTGGAGGGACTGTAGCTCCGGGGACGCGGAGAGGTTCGCCGCGCGGAGCCTCGTACGGAGCAGCGCGCGTCGAGTGTTGTCCACTTCTGTCTCAAAGCCGAACATGCGGCACACCATAAACGCCCTGGCCGACCAGTTCTGCGAAACCGCTTCCGCTCCGTGCTCCCGGCCCTACTCTGTGAACAGCACCGGCGGGGGGCCGGTGCCGTTCAGGGGGCGAGACAGTCGGGTACGGCGCTCGCGGCGGGGGTAGCAGTACGCGCACGGCGGCGGCCGTGCGGCACCCGCGCCACGGGCGTCGTACCCGCAGCCGTCGTTCTCCGGCCTTTTCTGGGGTATCCCCTGCTCCGTCGAGGAGCATCGGGGAAGGGGGTTTCGTGGTTCGTATCCGAGTTCTGGTCGTCGACGATCACCGGATCTTCGCGGAGTCGCTGGCAGCGGCGCTGGCGGCTGAGCCGGACGTCGAGGTGTCCGCCGCCGGGAGCGGCCCCGCGGCGCTGCGGAGTCTGGAGCGGGCCGCCGCGGAGGGGCGCCGGTTCGACGTCCTGCTCGTGGACGCCGATCTGGGCGCCGTCGCGCCCGGGCTGAGGCCCGCGGTCCCGGTCCACGAGGTCGGCGAGAACGGGCATGTGGACGGGATCTCGCTCCTCTCCGGGGTGCGGTCGACGCAGGCGTACGTACGGGTCGTCGTGCTCGCCGAGAAGGACGACCCCCGGCGGGCCGCGCTGGCGTTGCAGGCGGGGGCCTCGGGGTGGGTCGCCAAGGACTGCTCCCTGTCCCGGCTGCTGACCGTCATCCGGGGGGTGCTGCGGGACGAGACGCATCTGCCGCCGGCGCTACTGACCGGCGTACTGCGGGAGTTGACGGCCGCGCGCAAGCACCGGACGGAGAGCGAGCGGCTGGTGGAGTCGCTGACGCCCCGCGAGCGCGAGGTGCTGCGCTGCATGGTGGCGGGGCTGGGCCGCAAGGCGGTGGCCGAGCGGCTGTTCCTGTCGCCGCACACGGTCCGCACGCACATGCAGAACGTGCTGGGCAAGCTGGGGGTGCACTCGACGCTGGCAGCGGTGGCGCTGGCACGGCGGGCGGGGGTCGGTCCGGTGGACCTCGCCAGTGACGTGGTCGAGCGGGGCGGGCAGTTGGCCTAGCGTTCCCGGACCCTTCAACTCCGTTTTCCCGGTGTGCCGTTGGGTGGTGCACATCACAGGCGGATCCGGCCATGTCGTCCGGATCCGCCCCTTTTAAATGGATCATGAAAACCACCGGTGCGATCTTATGATGGCGCGTCAAATCGCCCCAACCGCCCATAAGGTGGCCCTTTCATGAATATCTCCGTCGCCCGTAAGTCGCTCGCCGTCGCGTCCGCCGCGATCGCCCTCACCGTCGGACTCTCGGGCAGCGCCGACGCCGCCGCCTACGACGGCCAGGACCCCATCTCCAGCGGCTGCGCGAACAGCGCGATCACGGCCAGATCGAACGCCATCTACGTGGGCAGCACCCAGGTCGGCACGATCGAGCTGCGCTACAGCACCTCGTGCCGCACGGCCTGGGCGCGCGTGCGCTCGACCGGGCCGTACGGGACCGCGACCGTCACGCGCACCTCGAACTGGGACTGGTACCGCTGCGACAGCCTCTCCTGGAACTCCTCCATGGGGCAGTACACCTGCTACACCCCGATGCTGAACGACGCGGGCGTCGAGTCCTACGCCCATGGCTCCGCCTCGGCGTCCAACGGCTACAACTCGGACGAAGTGGAAACCGGCCGCTACTGAGCCCGAGCCCGCCCGTCGACCTCCCCAGCACAAGGACTACAGCGATGAACCTCAAGAAGATCGCCGGCGCCGCCGCCAGCGTGGTCATGCTCGCGGGCCTCGGCACCGTGGCCACCGCCACGAACGCCTCGGCCAGCGGCAACTGTTACATGATCCAGTACTACAACTCGGACGTCGCTCCGCGCGGCTACTGGGTCCCCGACCACAACCTCTCCTACGCCCCCGGCAACCATGACGCCTGCGTCGAGATCCTCCAGCAGGAGCTGAACGAGGCGTACAACGCCGGCCTCGCGACGGACGGCTACTTCGGTCAGAACACCCTGAAATACGTCCGGAAGTTCCAGGGCGAGTTCCACTGCGCCGGTGGCGTCGACGGCATCGTCGGGCACAACACCTTCAGCTGCCTGAACTGGGCCACCGGGCACTACGAGGTGTAAGGGCATGGAAAAGCTCCCGGCTCCGGCGCCACCGGGGTCGGGAGCTTTCGTATGTCCTCGACGAGCCGGTCTCAGCCGGGGATGTTGTCGAAGGGGGCCGTCAACTGCCGCAGCAGCGCCGCCAGTTCGCCCCGCTGGCCCGCCGACAGCTCCGCCAGGATCGCCCTCTCCTGCGCCAGCAGCCCCGCCAGCGCCTGGTCCGCCCGGTCGCGGCCCTCTGTGGTGAGGCGGACCAGGACGCCCCTGCGGTCCGTGGGGTCGGGGAGGCGTTCCACCAGGCCCTTCTGGGTCAGGCGGTCGATGCGGTTGGTCATCGTGCCCGAGGTGACCAGGGTCTGCGTGAGGAGCTGGCCGGGGGAGAGCTGGTACGGGGCGCCCGCGCGGCGCAGCGCCGTGAGGACGTCGAACTCCCAGGGCTCCAACTGGTGCTCGGAGAACGCCAGTCGGCGTGCGCGGTCCAGGTGGCGGGCCAGTCTGCTGACCCGGCTCAGCACTTCGAGTGGCTCCACGTCGAGGTCGGGGCGTTCCCGACGCCACGCCGCGACCAGCCGATCGACCTCGTCCTCCATGGCGATCAGTGTAGTGGTTGTGTCGATGTGAAGTCTCTTGATGTCAAGTCTCTTGACGTCGAGAGAAACTTGAAGGCATCGTGGAACCATGACCAGCCCCTCCTGGGACCCCGCCCAGTACCTGCGCCACGCGGACCACCGCGCCCGCCCCTTCGCGGACCTCCTCGCGAGGATCCCCGGCCTCCCCGCGCCCCGCCCGCGCATCGCCGACCTCGGCTGCGGCCCCGGCAACATGACCCGCCTCCTCACGGAACGCTGGCCCACGGCCCACGTCACGGGCTACGACAACTCCCCGCAGATGCTGGCCGACGCGGCGGCGTACGCGACCCCGGACCTCGACTTCGCCCACGCGGACCTGACGACGTGGGCCCCTTCAGAGCCGTACGACCTCCTCCTCTCCAACGCGGCGCTCCACTGGGTCCCCGGCCACCTCGACGCCCTCCCCGCCTGGCTCGACGCGCTCACCCCCGGCGGCACCCTCGCGTTCCAGGTCCCGGACAACATCGACGCGCCGCTCCACGCGCTGATGCGGGACCTGGCGAACACGCCCCGCTGGAAGCCCCGCCTGGCGGACGTCCTGCGCCCGGAAAGCTCCGTCCACGCGCCGGAGGTCTACCTCGCCCGCCTGGGCGGCACGGCGGACATCTGGCAGACCACGTACCTCCACGTCCTCCCCGGCCCCGACCCGGTCCTCGACTGGGTCAAGGGCACCGGCCTCCGCCCCGCCCTGGACACCCTCGCGGACGACCCCGAGGCGAGGGACGCGTTCGTGACCGAGTACCGGGACCTGCTCCGCCAGGCGTACCCGGCACAGCCGTACGGCACGGTCCTGCCGTTCCGCCGTTTGTTCGCGGTGGCGACGAAGGGGGCGTAGGCATGCTGACGTCGATCGACCACGTCCAACTGGCGGCACCACCGGGCAGCGAACCCCTGCTGCGGGCGTTCTACACGGAGACCCTCGGCATGACGGAGATCCCGAAACCCCCGGCCCTGGCAGCGCGCGGCGGCTGTTGGTTCCAGTCGGGGCCGGTCCAGATCCACATCGGCATCGAGAAGAACTTCCACCCGGCGAGGAAGGCGCACCCGGGGCTGCGGGTGACGAACATCGAGGCGTACGCGACCCGCTTCGGGGACGTCACCTGGGACGACGGACTCCCCGGCCAGGTCCGGTTCTACACGTCGGACCCGGTGGGGAACCGGCTGGAGTTCCTGGCGGCGATGCCGACCGCTACGGTGTGCGGCCCAGGTGGGTGACGAGGATGCGGATCAGTTCGTCGTCGATCACGTACAGGACCCGGTAGTCGGCGGAGGTTGGGCGAGCCATAGGCGTACGACCCGGTCGGTCGGGGATCGACGATCAGCTTGCCTCAGGCGAACCTCAGCCGTTCCGTCGGCGCCGCCCCCGCAGGCACAGCGCCACGAACCCCGCCGGCAGCAGGGTCGCCAGGGTCCAGCCCAGGCGGGACGAGAACGCGTGGGTCACCGGGACCCATTTACCCCACGGTTCCTGCGCGACCAGCGCGGACGTGTCGGGGAAGGACGGGAACGAGACGTGGACGAAAGCGCCCGGGACTGTGCCCTCGCAGGAATAGTGGGCCTCGGTCGTGCTGCGGCCGTTTCCCGGCAGGTTGGGGAGGTAGCCGCAGCCGGTGATGTGCATGACCTGGGCGTGGAGCAGACCCAGGTGGGCGACGGCCGCCGTGCCGGAGGCGAGGGTGGCCAGTGCGCCCAGGACGATCAGGGACCAGGAGAAGACGGGGTGGGTGCGGAGCAGGGTCACGACTTCCGGCGCCCTATCAGGTGCGGCTTCGCCTCCATGCCGTCCAACCCGTGCCAGGCGATGTTCACCAGATGTGCGGCGACCTCCGCCTTCTTCGGGCGGCGGACGTCCAGCCACCACTGGCCCGTCAGCGCGACCATGCCTACCAGGGCCTGGGCGTAGAGAGGGGCCAGTTTGGGGTCGAAGCCGCGGCTCTTGAACTCGCGGCCCAGGATGTCCTCCACCTGCGTCGCGATGTCGGAGATCAGGGAGGCGAAGGAGCCGGTGGACTGAGGGATGGGGGAGTCGCGGACGAGGATGCGGAAGCCGTCCGTGTACTCCTCGATGTAGTCGAGCAGGGCGAACGCGGCCTGCTCGCAGAGTTCGCGGGGGTGCCCGGCGGTGAGGGAACTCGTGACCATGTCCAGCAGCCGCCGCATCTCACGGTCGACGACGACCGCGTACAAACCCTCCTTGCCCCCGAAGTGCTCGTACACGACCGGCTTGGAGACCCCGGCCTTCGCCGCGATCTCCTCCACCGACGTCGCCTCGAAACCCTTCGCCGCGAAGAGGGTGCGGCCGATCTCCAGGAGCTGCTGCCGGCGCTCCGCCCCGGTCATCCGGGTCCGGCGGGCGCGCCGGGGCTTCTCGTTGCTCGCGGTGCTGCTGGGATCGATGGCCACGGCGTCCATCATGCCGCTTCGGCGCTCGCCTTCCGGCGCCGGGAACGGTCATCGTCGGTGTTGCGGCGGGAATCGATACGGGAGCGTGACGGCCAGCGCACGTCGTACGCCCACCCGAACGCCTCGAACCAGCGGATCAGACGGGCCGAGGAGTCGATCTGCCCGCGCTCGACACCGTGCCGCGCGGACGTCGGGTCGGCGTGGTGCAGGTTGTGCCAGGACTCGCCGCAGGACAGGACGGCCAGCCACCACACGTTCCCGGAGCGGTCACGGGACTTGAAGGGGCGCTTGCCGACGGCGTGGCAGATGGAGTTGATGGACCAGGTCACGTGGTGCAGCAGACCGACGCGGATCAGTGAACCCCAGAAGAACGCGGTGAACGCACCCCACCAGGACATCGTCACCAGGCCCCCGACCAGCGGCGGGATCGCCAGCGAGATGAACGCCCACACGATGAACGTACGGGAGATCGTCCGGATCGCCGTGTCCTTGATCAGGTCGGGCGCGTACTTCTCCTGCGGCGTCTGCTCCTCGTCGAACATCCACGCGATGTGCGCCCACCACAACCCCTTGAGCAGCGCGGGGATCGTCTCCCCGAAGCGCCACGGCGAGTGGGGGTCGCCCTCGGCGTCGGAGAACTTGTGGTGCTTACGGTGGTCGGCGACCCAGCGCACCAGCGGCCCCTCGACCGCCATGGACCCGGCGATCGCGAGCGCGATCCGCAGCGGGCGCTTCGCCTTGAACGAGCCGTGCGTGAAGTACCGGTGGAAGCCGATCGTGATGCCGTGACAGCCGAGGAAGTACATGAAGACCATCAGGCCGAGGTCGAGCCAGCTCACCCCCCAGCCCCACACCAGCGGCACGGCCGCGAGGATCGCCAGGAACGGGACGACGATGAAGAGGAGGAGCGTGATCTGTTCGAGCGAACGCTTCTGTTCCCCGCCCAGCGTCGCCGACTGCCCTGACGGCAGTGGTGCGCCGGGCGTCGCCTCCGGGGCGTCGTCGATCACATCGGAGCTTGTGGCCATGGGGCGTCCCCTGTGGGGTCGAGGGTGCGGATCAGGTACCCAGGGCTCTGTCGGCCCTGGCCGAGGACGGTTTCCTACGGTTCCGTAACCTACGGCGTCGTAAGTATGGCAGCGAGGTCCGGTGCGGCAAGAGCCCGACAGACTGCGCGTGCCGCTGGACACCTATCCTTGGACTCGGTCGGACAGCGCGGTCCGCTCTGTTTTCTTCCCTGATGTCCGGCCTGTATGCGAAAGTCAGCCGCGTACCCGCCTGACCTCGGGTTTCCTCCAGATGCCAGATGAGCTTCACCACTGCAAGGAGCCGCACCTGTGAGCAGTGCCGACGACCAGACTGTTGCCCAGGAGACCACCTCCGCCGAGCTGCGCGCCGACATCCGCAGGCTGGGCGACCTCCTGGGCGAGACCCTCGTACGGCAGGAAGGTCCCGAACTCCTCGACCTCGTCGAGAAGGTCCGCCGCCTCACCCGGGAGGACGGCGAAGCCGCCGCCGAGCTGCTGCGCGGCATCGAACTGGAGACCGCCGCCAAGCTGGTGCGCGCCTTCTCCACGTACTTCCACCTGGCGAACGTCACCGAGCAGGTGCACCGGGGCCGTGAGCTGCGCGCCCGCCGTGCCGCCGAGGGCGGACTGCTCGCGCGGACGGCCGACCGCCTCAAGGACGCCGACCCGGACCACGTCCGCGAGAGCGTACGGAACCTGAACGTCCGGCCCGTCTTCACGGCGCACCCCACCGAGGCGGCCCGCCGTTCGGTCCTGAACAAGCTCCGGCGCATCGCGGCCCTCCTGGAGACCCCGGTCATCGAGTCCGACCGGCGCCGCTACGACACCCGTCTCGCCGAGAACATCGACCTCGTGTGGCAGACCGATGAACTGCGGGTGGTACGCCCCGAGCCGGCCGATGAAGCCCGCAACGCGATCTACTACCTGGACGAGCTGCACGCGAACGCGGTCGGCGATGTCCTGGAGGACCTGACCGCCGAGCTGGAGCGGGTGGGTGTAGTACTTCCGGAGGAGACCCGACCCCTTACTTTCGGTACCTGGATCGGCGGCGACCGCGACGGCAACCCGAACGTCACCCCCCAGGTGACCTGGGACGTCCTCATCCTCCAGCACGAGCACGGCATCAACGACGCGCTGGAGACCATCGACGAACTGCGCGGGTTCCTGTCCAACTCGATCCGCTACACCGGTGCTACCCAGGAGCTACTGGACTCCCTCGCGCTCGACCTCGAACGGCTCCCCGAGATCAGCCCCCGCTACAAGCGGCTCAACGCCGAGGAGCCCTACCGGCTCAAGGCCACCTGCATCCGGCAGAAGCTGGAGAACACCAAGACCCGCCTCGCCAAGGGCATCCCGCACGCCGAGGGCCGGGACTACCTCGGTACGAGCGAGCTGCTCGCCGACCTGACGCTGATCCAGGAGTCCCTGCGCCAGCACCGGGGCGGGCTCTTCGCCGACGGCCGCATGAACCGGACGATCCGCACGCTGGCCGCGTTCGGTCTCCAGCTCGCCACCATGGACGTCCGCGAGCACGCCGACGCCCACCACCACGCACTCGGCCAGCTCTTCGACCGGCTCGGCGAGGAGTCGTGGCGCTACACCGACATGCCGCGCGAGTACCGGACGAAGCTCCTCGCGAAGGAGCTGCGCTCGCGGAGGCCGCTGGCCGGGATGCCGGCTCCCGTCGACGCGGCCGGGGAGAAGACGCTCGGGGTCTTCCTCACGGTCAAGCGGGCGCTGGAGGTGTTCGGGCCCGAGGTCATCGAGTCGTACATCATCTCGATGTGCCAGGGGGCGGACGACGTCTTCGCCGCCGCTGTCCTCGCGCGCGAGGCGGGACTCATCGACCTGCACGCCGGGTGGGCCAAGATCGGCATCGTGCCGCTGCTGGAGACCACCGACGAGCTGAAGGCCGCCGACACCATCCTTGAGGAGATGCTGTCCGACCCGTCGTACCGGCGGCTCGTAGCTCTCCGGGGGGATGTGCAGGAGGTCATGCTGGGGTACTCCGACTCCTCGAAGTTCGGGGGTATTACGACGTCTCAGTGGGAGATCCACCGGGCCCAGCGCCGGCTGCGCGATGTAGCCCACAGGTACGGGGTACGGCTCCGGCTCTTCCACGGGCGTGGTGGCACCGTCGGGCGGGGTGGCGGTCCCTCCCACGACGCGATCCTCGCGCAGCCCTGGGGGACCCTGGAGGGGGAGATCAAGGTCACCGAGCAGGGTGAGGTGATCTCGGACAAGTACCTGATCCCCTCGCTGGCCCGGGAGAACCTGGAGCTGACGGTCGCCGCGACGCTTCAGGCCTCCGCGCTGCACACGGCCCCCCGGCAGTCCGACGAGGCGCTGGCGCGGTGGGACGCGGCCATGGACGTCGTCTCCGACGCCGCGCACGCCTCCTACCGCGAGCTCGTCGAGGACCCCGACCTGCCGACGTACTTCCTCGCCTCGACGCCGGTCGACCAGCTCGCCGACCTGCACCTGGGCTCGCGGCCCTCCCGCCGCCCCGGCTCGGGCGTCTCGCTCGACGGACTGCGCGCCATCCCCTGGGTCTTCGGCTGGACCCAGTCCCGGCAGATCGTCCCCGGGTGGTACGGGGTCGGCTCCGGGCTCAAGGCGCTGCGCGAGGCGGGGCTCGATTCTGTCCTCGACGAGATGCACGGACAGTGGCACTTCTTCCGCAACTTCATCTCCAACGTCGAGATGACCCTCGCCAAGACGGACCTGCGCATCGCCGCGCACTACGTCGACACACTCGTGCCGGACGAGCTGAAGCACGTCTTCGACCGCATCAAGGCCGAGCACGCGCTGACGGTCGCCGAGGTTCTGAAGATCACCGGCGAGAGTGAACTCCTCGACGCACAGCCCGTGTTGAGGCAGACGTTCTCCATCCGGGACGCCTACCTCGACCCGATCTCGTACCTCCAGGTGACGCTCCTGAAGCGCCAGCGGGACGCGGCTGCGGCGGGGGAGAAGGCGGATCCGGTGCTGTCGCGGGCACTGCTGCTCACGGTGAACGGCGTGGCGGCGGGGTTGCGCAACACCGGCTGATACGCGGTGAGTTGAGGGGCGCCTCGGGCAACTGGGGCGCCCTTTGGCGTGGTTGGGCGCGGTGCGGTTCGGGGGCCCTCATCCTCGTACGAGTTGAAAGCTCACACCGCGAGGAAAGCCGCCGTCACCAGCGCGACCCCCGACCCCGCCATCACCCACGCGAGCCGTGCCTTGCGCAGGCCGCCGGCGACGATGATCGACGCGAGCAGGAGGGCGCCCCCGAACGGCACCCAGGCGTACAGGATCCCGGCGGGGCCCGAGCGGACCGCCTCGTCGGAGTCCGGCTTCACGACGACGGAGTACGTCTGGCCGACCTCCACCGCGATGGGCTCGGGGATGGTCATCGTCTTGCGCGCGGTCGCCCCCGTGGACACCGGCGTGAACGGACCCGTACACGCCTCCTCCCCGCACCCCGTCACCACGACGGTCCCCTTCTCCCGTCCCCCCGGCAGCATCACGTGCTGTGCCGTCCCCCAGGACGCCCAGACACCCGCGATCAGGATCAGAAGAGCGACCATCCCCATCGACACAACCCGCCCGACCCGCAGAGCGGCGGACGAACGACGAGACTTGGCCGCCCGGCGACGACGGGAGGCTGGCATGGCGGGGATCATTGGCCATGCCGACGCGGTCCGTCAACGTTGGCTGGTCAGACGGGGTGGCTCAGGAGTTGTACGACTGCTGCGCCCTCTCCAGCCCCTCCGTCACCAGCGCCTCCACCGCGTCCGCCGCGCGGTCCACGAACCAGTCCAGTTCTTTGCGTTCCGTGGAAGAGAAGTCCTTGAGGACGAAGTCGGCCACCTGCATGCGGCCCGGGGGGCGGCCGATTCCGCAGCGGATGCGGTGGTAGTCGGGGCCCATGGACTTCGTCATCGACTTGAGGCCGTTGTGGCCGTTGTCGCCGCCGCCGAGTTTCAGGCGCAGCGTGCCGTAGTCGATGTCCAGTTCGTCGTGGATGGCGACGATGTTCGACAGGGGGACCTTGTAGAAGTCGCGCAGGGCGTTCACCGGGCCGCCGGAGAGGTTCATGAACGACATCGGCTTGGCCAGCACCGCCCGGCGGCTCGCGGGGCCGGGTGCGCCGAGGCGGCCTTCGAGGACCTGCGCCTGCGCCTTGCCCGCCCGCTTGAAGCGGCCCCCCATCCGCTCGGCCAGCAGATCGGCCACCATGAACCCGATGTTGTGGCGGTTCATCGCGTACTCGGGACCGGGGTTGCCGAGGCCGACGATCAGCCAGGGGTCGGTGGAGGAGGGGGTGGTCATGAGGGAAGTCTCCTTGATACATGCCGAAGCCGCCGCCCCCTAGAAGGGAACGGCGGCTGGAGCTTAACCGGCGAAGGCTCGCGCCCCCGCTCAGCCGGTGAAGGCTCAGGCCTCCGCGGCCTCGTCCGAGCCCGCCGCGGCCTCTTCCGCCTGCGCGGCGAGGACCTGGAGGACGACGGTGTCGCCGTCGACGGACAGGATCGTGCCGGTGGGCAGCGCGATGTCCTTCGCGAGGATCGCGTCGCCGGCCGTGAGGCCCTCGATGGAGACCGTGACGGACTCGGGGATGTGGGTCGCCTCGGCCTCGACGGGCAGCGCGTTGAGGACGTGCTCCAGCAGGTTGCCGCCGGAGGCCAGCTCACCCTCGGTGTGCACGGGGATCTCGACGTTGACCTTCTCGCCGCGCTTGACGAGGAGCAGGTCGACGTGGACGAGGAAGCCCTTGATGGCGTGGCGCTGGACGGCCTTCGGGATGGCCAGCTCGTTGCCCTTGCCGCCGTCGATGTCCAGGGAGATCAGGACGTTCGGCGTACGGAGCGCGAGCAGCAGCTCGTGGCCCGGGAGGGTGAGGTGCTTCGGCTCGGTGCCGTGGCCGTAGAGAACGACCGGAACCTTGTTCTCACGGCGGATGGTGCGCGCGGCACCCTTGCCGAAGCTGTTGCGGGACTCCGCGGCAAGCTTGACCTCGGACATGGGGATCAACTCCTCGTACAGGTAGTAGACGGTCGGGTCACCCGGCCATGTACAACGGCCTGCTACGAAGAGCGCGTCGATAACGGACCACCATGCCCTTTTAAAGGAACCCCTTCAAAAGGCACGGCCTCCCTCGCCGAGCAACTTTCGCAGTCTACTCGGCAAGGGAGGCCATCCCCAAAACGATCAGCAACCGCTCACAACCGGTTGCAGAAACCTCACTGCTCGTCGAAGAGGCTCGTCACCGAACCGTCCTCGAACACCTCACGCACCGCGCTCGCGATGGTCGGCGCGATCGAGAGCACCGTCATCTTGTCGAGGTCGACGGCCAGCTCCCCCGGCGTCGGCAGCGTGTTCGTGAACACGAACTCGCTCACCCGGGAGTTCTTGAGCCGGTCGGCGGCGGGCCCGGACAGCACACCGTGCGTCGCCGTCACGATGACGTCCTCCGCACCGTGCGCGAACAGCGCGTCCGCGGCGGCGCAGATCGTGCCACCCGTGTCGATCATGTCGTCGACGAGGACACAGACCCGGCCCTTGACCTCACCCACGACCTCGTGGACGGTGACCTGGTTCGCGACGTCCTTGTCCCGCCGCTTGTGGACGATCGCCAGCGGCGCCCCGAGCCGGTCGCACCACCGGTCGGCGACGCGCACGCGCCCCGCGTCCGGCGAGACGACCGTCAGCTTGTTCCGGTCGACCTTCGCGCCCACGTAGTCCGCGAGGAGCGGCAGCGCGAAGAGGTGGTCGACGGGGCCGTCGAAGAAGCCCTGGATCTGGTCGGTGTGCAGATCGACCGTCAGGATCCGGTCCGCGCCGGCCGTCTTCATCAGGTCCGCGATCAGGCGGGCCGAGATCGGCTCACGGCCACGGTGCTTCTTGTCCTGGCGGGCATAGCCGTAGAACGGCACGATCACGGTGATCGACCGGGCCGAGGCCCGCTTCAGCGCGTCGATCATGATCAGCTGTTCCATGATCCACTGGTTGATCGGAGCCGTGTGGCTCTGGATCACGAAGCAGTCGGCGCCGCGCGCGGACTCCTCGTAGCGGACGTAGATCTCACCGTTCGCGAAGTCGAAGGCCTTCGTCGGAACGACCCCGACCCCCAGCTGGTGGGCGACCTCCTCGGCAAGCTCGGGGTGGGCGCGGCCGGAGAAGAACATCATCTTCTTCTCGCCGGTCGTCTTGTTCCCGGTCACAGCACTGTCTCCTCAGAGGTGTCTCAGCCGCGCGACGCCGTTTCACAACTGGGCGTGGGGAAGCGTCTCAGCTGGTGGGTGCGGGTGTGCACTTATCACGGTACGCCCTGTTCGGCGCAGCCGTTTTCGGTCAGCTTTCGCCTTCGCCTTGCCGGGACGCCGCCTCGGCCGCCTTCGCCGCGGCGCTTCCCGGACGCTTGCGGGCCACCCAGCCCTCGATATTCCGCTGCTGGCCACGGGCCACGGCCAGCGAACCGGGCGGTACGTCCTTCGTGATCACGGACCCGGCGGCGGTGTAAGCGCCGTCCCCGACCGTGACGGGTGCCACAAACATGTTGTCCGAACCCGTCTTGCAGTGCGAGCCCACCGTCGTGTGGTGCTTGCTCTCACCGTCGTAGTTCACGAACACGCTCGCGGCGCCGATGTTGCTGAAATCACCGATCGTCGCGTCACCGACGTACGACAGATGCGGGACCTTCGTCCCCTCGCCGATCGACGCGTTCTTCGTCTCGACGTACGTACCGATCTTGCCCTTCGCGCCCAGCCGGGTGCCGGGGCGCAGGTACGCGTACGGGCCGACGCTCGCGTTCTCGCCGATCGTCGAGGAGAGGGCGACGGTGTTGTCGACGCGGGCCCCCGCGCCGACCCGGGTGTCGGTCAGCCGGGTGCCCGGGCCGACCTCCGCGCCCGCGCCGATGTGCGTCGTCCCCTGGAGCTGGGTGCCCGGGTGGACGACGGCGTCCTGACCGAACGTCACCGTCACGTCGACCCAGGTCGTCGCCGGGTCGATGACCGTGACGCCGTCCAGCATGGCCTGCGTGAGGAGGCGGTCGTTCAGGATGCGGCGGGCCTGCGCGAGCTGGACGCGGTTGTTGATGCCGGCGATCTCGCGGTGGTCGCCCGCCACCGAGGCGCCGACGCGGTGACCGGCCTCGCGCAGGATGCCGAGGACGTCCGTCAGGTACTCCTCGCCCTGGCTGTTGTCCGTACGGACCTTCTTCAGGGCGTCCGTGAGGAGGTTCCCGTCGAACGCGAACACCCCGGAGTTGATCTCCCGGATCGCCCGCTGCTCGCCGCTGGCGTCCTTGTGCTCGACGATCGCCGTCACGGCGCCGTCCGCGTCCCGCACGATCCGCCCGTACCCGGTCGCGTCCGGCACCTCCGCCGTGAGCACCGTCACCGCGTTGCCGTCGGTGTGGTGGGTGGCGGCGAGCGCCGTCAGCGTCGTACCGGTCAGCAGGGGGGTGTCACCGCAGACGACGATCACCGTGCCGCCGACGGTCCCGCCGAGCTCCTCCAGCGCCATGCGTACGGCGTGACCCGTGCCGTTCTGCTGCTCCTGGACGGCCGTGCGGACGGCGCCGTCGGTCTCCGCGAGGTGCGCCGTCACCTGCTCGCGCGCGTGGCCGACCACGGCGACGAGGTTCTCCGGGTCCAACTCCCTCGCCGCGGCGAGCACATGGCCCACCAGGGTCCGGCCGCACAACTCGTGCAGGACCTTCGGTGTGGCCGACTTCATACGGGTGCCCTCACCCGCTGCGAGAACGACGACGGCTGCCGGGCGGATGGCGCTCACGGGGTTGCCCTTCGGCTGTGTGTGGGTGGGGACACCCGAAGGATACCGGGGCGTTTCCGGGGGGACATGAGAGTGGGCCCTGGCTGAGATATCAGCCAGGGCCCGTCTCTGTTCTCTTGCTCTTTTCTTGCTCCCCCGCCAGGACTCGAACCCGGACAAATGGCACCAAAAGCCACGGTGCTGCCAATTACACCACAGGGGAATATTTACGGCCGAACCGGACAAAGGGCCGGGTTGGCCGAGTGGCGCTTCCTACTATGCCGTACCGAACCGCCTCCGTGCGACGGTACAAGTGCCGTGGGGCGGGGCCCTGTCGGGATAAGTTTCCGGAAAACGGGGCAGGGGCGCCCGTAGGGTGGACGTATGACCAGGACGGGGGAAGAGGCGGTTGCGGGGCGGGCCGGGCCGTGGTGGTGGGGGCGGTGGCGCAGCGCCGCGCTGGATCTGGGGATCGCGGCCCTGTCGGTCGTCGAGTGCGCGGCGGAGGGGTGGCCGTTCGCCCGTGACGCCGGGATTCCCGTGTGGGCGGGGATGCTGTTCGGGGTGGTCGCCGGGAGCGTCCTCGTCGTACGGCGGAAGTGGCCCATCGCCGTCGTGCTCGTCTCCATCGCCATCACGCCGGCGCAGATGGGGTTCCTGCTCGGGACCGTCGGGCTGTACACCCTCGCCGCGACCGAGCTGCCCCGGCGGATCATCGGGTCCCTCGCGGGGATGTCGTTCGTCGGGATGTTCGTCGTCACGTTCGTCCGGCTGAAGCAGGGGCTGTCGCCCGGGGACGTCCTGGCCGGGAACTGGTTCGTGCTCTTCGCCTCCATCGGGACCGCCCTCGGGGTGACCGCGCCGTCCGTCCTCCTCGGGCTGTACGTCGGGGCCCGGCGGCGGCTCATGGAGTCCCTCCGCGAGCGGGCCGACAGCCTGGAGCGGGAGCTTCAGCTGCTCGCCGAGCGGGCCGAGGAGCGGGCCGAGTGGGCCCGGGGGGAGGAGCGGACGCGGATCGCCCGCGAGATGCACGACGTGGTCGCGCACCGGGTGAGCCTGATGGTCGTCCATGCCGCCGCGTTGCAGGCCGTCGCCCGCAAGGATCCCGAGAAGGCCGTACGCAACGCGGCACTTGTGGGGGACATGGGGCGGCAGGCGTTGACCGAGCTGCGGGAGATGCTGGGGGTGCTGCGGAGCGGGACGGTGGCATCGAGCGGGGAGTTGCCGCTGGCGGCCGTCGGGGTCGCCGCCGCTGCCGCCGCGTCGCGGGCCGTCGCGGAGGGGGAGGGGCCCTGTCTCGCGGACGTCGAGGAACTGGTCGGGCAGTCCGCCGCCGCGGGGATGGTCGTGGACCTGTCCGTCGAGGGGGAGACGCGGTCGTACCTCGCCGTCATCGAACAGACCGCGTTCCGCGTGGTCCAGGAGGCGCTGACCAACGTCCACAAGCACGCGGCGGGCGCGAAGACGTACGTCCGTCTCGCGCATCGCGACGAGGAGATCGCGATGCAGGTCGAGAACGGGCCCCCGCCGGAGGCGGCGTCCTCGGCGCGGCTGCCTTCCGGGGGGAACGGGCTGGTCGGCATGAAGGAGCGGGTGGTGGCGCTGGGTGGGGTGTTCGTCTCCGGGCCTACGGAGGCGGGGGGTTTCCGGGTGTCTGCGGTGATTCCGGCGGGGAGCTGAGGGGGGTGGGGCCGGGTGGGTGACGCGCCCCGCCGGTGTTCAGGTCGCTGTCGTCAGGCGGGTCGGGGTCGTGCCCGATATCAGGGTGGACAGGGCCTGGTCGATCGTGGGGGCCAGGTACCAGTCGCCCGTGTGGTCCAGGGCGTAGATGCCGCCTGCGGTGTCGATGGCCAGGAGCGTCTGGGTCTCCGGGTCGGCGCCCAGGGGGGAGAGGTCCGTGGCCAGGGCTCGGCCCAGGTCCGCGAGGGTTCTGGGCTGGTGGAGGCCGTGCAGGGGGTCCACGTGGAAGGTCGCGGGGGCGATCTGGCGGCCCGGGCCCGTGGGGATGATGCGGAGGCTGCCGAATTCCGCCCAGGCCTCCACCGCCGCGGGGAAGACCGCGTGCCGGTGGCCCGCCGGGGAGACGTGGTCGCGGAGGGTGTCCGCCCAGAACTCGGCTTGTTTGATGTCCCAGCGCCCGGGTACCCAGCCGGCGGCTCGGAGCGCGGCGTCCACGGGTACGGGGAAGCGGGTGGTGGAGGTGCGGTCGGTGTGGTGCATCTGCCGTTCGTTCGTCGAGGTCGGGACGGTGGTGCGTGGGGCTTTCGGTGTTGTTGACGCGTTTTGGGGGTGGATGGTTCTGTGGGGGTCGCGGGGACCGGCGTCGTACGGGGCTCCCGTCACCCCGTCGTACGCGGCTCCCGCGCCGGTGCCGTACGCGGTTCCCGTCCCCGCGTCTCTTACGGCTGCCCCCGTCCCCCTCCCGTACGCGTCTAGTCCTCGGACGTCTCGACGATCCGGATGCCGAAGTGGGCCGTGAGGGCGGTGCAGGCGCGGCACGGGGGTGCGAACGTGCCGTGCAGGGGGTCGCCGTCCTCGCGGATGTGGCGGGTGGTGAGCTTGGCCTGCTTGAGCGCTTTGCGGGCCTCGCCGTTGGTCATCGGCTTGCGGGCCGCGCGGCGGCTGCGGGCCTCGTCGGCGGCGCTGATGTGCCGGGAGATGAGGAGCGCCTCGGCGCAGCGGCCGGTGAAGCGGTCGCGGCGGTCGCTGGGGAGCGTGTCGAAGAAGTCCTGCACGAGGTGGTGCAGCGGGGGCGGCTGGTCGCCGCGGGCGGCGGTGCCGGTGAGGGTGGCGCCCCGGACGGAGAGCGCGGCGGCGACGGTGGGCAGTATGCCGTCGCGGCGGTGGCGGAGGGCGGGGGTGTGGGGGGCGTCGGCGGACCAGCCGATGCGGGGGTCGCCGCCTCCGTTGTTTCCGTGTGGCTGGTCGCCTTCTCTGTGTGGTGGGACCGGTGACGTGTGGGGTGTTCTGTGGACGCCGGGTGACGTTCCGTGAACGGTGTCGCCTGCGTTGCGGTCCGTGCCGTGCGGCCCTGTCTGCGTCGCGTTCATGATCGTCTTTCCCTCCCCGGGCATCCCCCCGGAGGACACAGGGTGCCAAATGGCGTGGCCTGTGCGGAAGCTGGGGCGTGGCGACACGCCAGGGACGGGTCGGGCTGTCACCAGAGGGTGACGGCAGGTCACCGTACTCAGGGGGGACGAAGTGGAGGGCCGGTGACCCGTCCGGCCGTACCGCATAGGCTGTCGGCACCGTGGGTGCGCGACGGACGTGTGCCGGGAAGCGGTGGAGACAGTCGGATACGGGGAGTGTCGCAGCGGTGCCGGAAAGCGGAACCGCCGGCGGGTCCCGTACAGAGCGCCGCAGGGGGCAACCGCCATGACGACAGGTCGGCTCGGGCAGACCGCGCCGCCGAACGCGGCATACGCCGGGCAGGTCGTGCACTTTCCGGACCCGGTCCGGGCGGGCCGTCACCCCAGAGGTGTACGGGTCGACGAGCGCGGCTACCCCGACTTCTCGCCGTACGCGCGGGCGGTGGCGGAGATCGCGGACCCCCCGGAGGGGTTCGGCGTCGACGAACTACGCCTCACGGACTACGTGTCGGCGAACGCCGCGCAGTCCGCCGCCGGGCACGAGCTGTGGGACACGGTCTCGCAGGTCGCGACCCCGCACGGCTGGACCTGGCACCACGTCGCCGGGACGCGCCGCCTCGAACTGATACCCGTGGACGTCAAGGCGCTGCTGCGCCATCACGGCGGTATCTCGACGGCCCGCGTCGACCACGCGAAACGGGGCACCCGGCCGCTCCAGGAGATCCGGCCCGCCCACTTCCGGCTGCCGAAGTCGGGTGTGGCGGTAACGGAGGCGCAGGTGCAGGGAGTTGAGGAAGACCTCGGCTACCGGCTGCCCGGCGCGTACCGCTCCTTCCTGAAGGCCGCGGGCGGCTGCGCACCCGTCGGGGCCGCGCTCGACGCCGAGTTGGGGCTCCTCGTGGACCAGCCGTTCTTCACGGTCCGCGACGAGGCCGCCGTCAACGACCTCGTGTACGTCAACAAGTGCCTGCGCGACCACCTCACCAAGGACTACCTGGGCGTCGGCTTCGTCCAGGGCGGCCTCGTCGCCGTCAAGGTGAAGGGCGAGCGCCTCGGTTCGGTCTGGTTCTGCGCGTACGACGATGTCCGCGACGCCGATCCCACGTGGCCGCCGGCCGAGCGCGTCGAACGCCTCCTGGTGCCCTGCGGCGACGACTTCGACGCGTTCCTGTCCCGACTCGCCGGTGATCCACCGGAGTTGGAGACGGTGGCCAACCTGATGGTGGACGGCGGCTTCGCCCGCGTCGTTCCGGTTGCTGGGGAGTGATCCGCACATGGTGACGTTCGCGCAGGCGCAGGAGCGTGCGGAGGAGTGGGTCAACGGGGACGTGCCCGTGTATCAGCACCGGGAGGTGCGGGTGCGGGAGTTCGGCCTCGGGTTCGTGGTGTGGGCGGAGGATCGGGCGGAGGGGCCTCGCGGGGACGGGGGTTCGCAACGGCTGGTCATCGCCCGGGACAGTGGCGAGGCCACGCTGTGGCCCGCTCTGCCGGTTGGGGAGGTTGTCCGTCGGTACGAGGAGCGGTACGGGGGTGAGGCGGGGGCGGTCGCGGATGCGGTGCCGGCTGCTGCGGCTCGGGTGGATCTGAACCAGACGTCGTTTTTGTTGACGCCGCCGGAGTGGTTGCAGGATGCGGCGGACAAGTTGGGGATCGGGGAGCGGGGGGATGGGGACTCGGGGGGTGGGGTGACGCCGGGGTCTGGAGCGGGTGTTGGGGCGCAGGGTTCTGGGGCTGGTGCTGGAGTTTCTGGCGCGGCTTCCTCGGGGGCGGTTCCTGGAGTCGGTGGGGGAGCGGGTGTTCCGGGTGGGCCTGGGGCGTCGACTCCTGCCGGGGCTCCTGCTGTTCCTGCTGGGGCGACTCCCTGGGCCGGGACCGATACGAACGGTGGCGAGGACCGGTCCGTTCCGCTGCCCGCGACCGTGTTCGCTCCGCCGTTGAGCGACGGGGACCGGGGGCGGGGTCCCGGGGTCGGTGCGGATGCGCCGACCGCGTTGATGTCCGGGGGGAGTCAGTTGCCGCCTACGGCTGTTGGGCCTGCGGTGGGTGCGCCGGGGGGTGGGGCGGCGGGGGCTTCGTACGGGTATCCCCAGACGGCGGGTGGTCCGGGTGGTCCGGGTGGTCCGGGTGGTCCGGGTGGTCCGGGTGGTCCGGGTGGGGCCAACTTGGCCGGTCCGGGCGGGGTTCCGGGGCCTGGCGGTCCCGACTCGGCGGCTCCGGGCGGGTATCAGGGGGGCGGCGTTCCCAACTCCGGTGTCCCTGGTGGGGTGCCGGGGCCGGGTTCCCCCAACTCGACTGTTCCTGGCGGGGTTCATGCCGCCGGTGTGCCCAACTCCGGTGCTCCGGGCGGGCATCAGGGGGGCGGCGCTCCTGACGCGGGTGCTCCTGGCGGGGTTCCCGGCGTCGGTGCTCCCAACTCGCCTGTTCCTCCCAACTCCGGTGTTCCTGCCGGGGCGCCGGGTGCCGGTGTCCCCAACTCCGCTGCTCCCGGCGGAGACGGAGGCGCACCCGCTTCACCCGGCCGGGGGCTCGCTCCCCACGCCGGGGACATCGCCGACGCCGCGACCAGCCGTGCGGCACCGCCTCCGCGCCGGGGGAGGGGTGGCGCGGGCGCGCCGCCGCCTCCGCCGGGTGCGCCCGGGGTACCGGGCCGGCCTGGGGGCGCCGCTCCCGGAGCTGGACCGGCGGGTGCCGCCAACGCGTACGTACCTACTCAGTTGGTGTCCGCCCTTGAGGGCGACGTGCCGGGAGTACCCGGCGGACCGGGAGGCGCACCGGCAGCTCCGGGCACCCCTCCGGCGATGCCCCCCGGCCCTGGTCACCCCGGTGCCGGACAGGCGCCCGGCGCCATGCCGCCGCCTCCGCCGGGCGCTCCCGGTGCCCCGCAGGCCCCCGGCGCTCCCGGTACCCCGGGCACCCCGGGTGCCGTACACCACGCCGCGACGATGCTGGCCGCGCCCCCGCCCGGCGGCCCCGGCATGCCCCCGCCCCCACCGGGCGCCCCCGGCATCCCCGGCGCACCGCCGAACGCACCCGGCACGCCTCCCGGCGCTCCCGGTGTCGCCGGTGCACCCACGGCACCGTTCCCGGGCGTACCCGGTGCACCGGGCGTCCCGGGTCCCCCTCCCGGCGTACCCGGTCCCCCTCCGGTAGTACCCCAGGGCATGCCCCCAGCGGCGTACGGGTACCCCAACCCGGCGGGCCAGCCGACCGTGGGCCCCGGCTACCAGGCCGTCCTGCGCTACCGCGCCCAGGACGGCTCCGAGCAGCAGCTCATCCGGCGTTCCGCGCCCGGCACCCCGCACCCGGAGTGGCAGATCTTCCACGAGCTGCGCGGGATGAACGTCCCCCCGGGCCAAGTCCTGGAGCTGCACACGGAGTTGGAGTCGTGCGAGCTGCCGGGTGCGTACTGCGCACGGATGATCCGGGAGCAGTGGCCCCAGGCGAGGATCACGAGCATCGCCCCGTACGGCACGGACCACGCGAGCCGCCAGCAGGGCATGCAGCAACTCCTCGCGCACCAGGGCGAGTTGCACCAGGTCGCGGACGGCCCGGCGAGGCCCGCCCCGGTGCGCGCCCCGTTGCCGCCGGTGCAGCAGGCACCCGCCGTACCGCCGGAGGCGATCGGCCAGGAGCTGGCCGCCGCGTTCGGCCCGGGCGTGTTCCGGTTCGAGCAGGCGGCGGTGGCGAGGCAGGGGGTGCCGCCGGTCGTCGCGCACATGCTGGTCGCGGCCGGACTCCCGCTGGACATGGGCCCGTTCTTCTGGGCGCAGGCCCAGCCGGGCCGCCCGGTCCCGACGCTGGCGGAACTCGCGCAGGAACGGGGCGTGCAGCCGTCGGCGGACGCCGGCTCGTACCTCGTGATGGGCAGCGACTTCGGCAAGGCGATCTGCGTGCAGTACGGGACCGCCAACATCGTCGCCGTACCCGTAGAGGCGGGCCCCGGCGGCGCCCCGGTCGCGCCGCAGTTCGTGAACTCGGGCCTGCCTGAATTCGCGCGCTGCCTCGCCCTGTTGGGGCGGATGTGGCGGCTGCGGTACGGCCTGAACCCGGAGCAGGCGGGCCGCTGGACCGTCGACTTCCAGGCACAGCTCGCCTCACTGGACCCGGCGGCGCTGGGCTCGCCGGACAGCTGGTGGTCGGTGCTGCTGGAGCAGATGTGGGACGGCCTGCTGTGACACGTCCCTGACGGTCTCTCTATGAAGAGTCCGCAACCGGCAGCAACCGGTTGCGGACTTTTTCTATCCCGAGGCCCGTAACCCCCTCACGGAGTGTCACGTTACGCACCTTTCGATCCGAACCGTCAAGATATGCGCAAAACCGTTCGGATCTCGTGAGGAGTTTCCAGCATGGGCAGCGCGTCGGTGTCGCCGTACGGGTTCGGAACGGTACGTGGACGGGGGTACCGTCCCTCTCAGGTAGAGGCGTACATCGCGGCCCTGTGCGCGGACCGCGACGCGGCATGGGACCGCGCGGCACGCCTGACGGTGCAGGCGAAGAAGGCAGAGTCGCAAGCAACGCACCTCCGCGAGACCGTCACCCACCTCACTCCCCAGAGCTACGAGACCCTCGGCGAAACGGCCCACCACCTCTTCCGCCTGGCCCAGCACGAGGCGGACTCCCTCCGCGAACGAGCCCGCCACGAGGCACGCGAACAGTCGGCCCAAGCCGACGAACAAGCCGCAGCCATCCGCGAGAAAGCGGAATCGGAGGCCCGCCTTATTTTGGCGGAAGCGGAGGAACGAGGCCGAGACCGAGTCGCCCGAGCCCGCGCCGAAGCGGACGAGATCCGCGTCACGGCACGACGCGAGGTGAAGGAAGGCCGAGCGAAAGCCCTGGAGGGCCTACGAGAAGTACGCAGCCGCACAGAGTCCCTCCTCACCCGCCAGGACCAGACCCGAGACCACCGCATGGAGGCGATCGAACGAGAAGCCCTGGCCCGCGCCCGCACCCTGGACACCCACTACTCCCACCTGATCGCCCGAGCGGAAACCGCCCTGGCGGAGGCCCGAAACACCTACACCGAGGCCGAAAAATCCGCGACCCACCTCCACACCCGAGCCCGCGACCACGCTGACGCGCTCCTGACGAAGGCCCACCACCAGTCCGACCACATCGCCCGAGAAACGGAACGAGTCCTCCGAGAACACGGCGAACGCTGGGACGACGTACGAGCCCACATGGACTACGTCCGCACCAGCCTGAGCGCCCTGACGGGCCGGGCGGTGGAGTAGCCCCTGGACGGCAACTGTCGGCGGAGGTGCCCCTCGCGCAGGGCTCCACTCCGGTATGACCGCCGTACGTGATGGGCCTGCGTTATTACCGGAGGACCGCCAAGCTCACCCGTGCCGACGCGGCGACCGTCCTCGGCCGGGAGAACACCCGGCTCAGCCGCGTGGAAACCGGCCAGTACCGGACCAAGAGCACCGAGGTCGGCACCCTTCTGCCCGCGTACGCCAATGTCCTGCCCTCGCCCTACGCATACGCCCTCATCTCCAGCTCACCCTGCGCCTCCACCCAGAAGACCCCGGGCGCGCTGGCCCAGGTCCGGCAAGGCCGCAGGGAGATCCTCACCTGCTCGGACAACCCCACCGAACTGCGGACTGTGATCGACTAATCCGCACTCCACCCTGGCCTCACCAGCAATATGGCCATCATGGAATTCGGAGGCCCTGAAGAAGTACCTGAAGGGAAACACATATGCCCGACAAGGCCGTGGCCTGCCCCGCCGCCGACCTCCCGGGAGCCGCCTGGTTCAAGTCCAGCTACAGCGGCAGCGACCAGTCCACCTGCGTCGAAGTCGCGGACGTACGCCGAGACTGCGGCCAGATGGCCATCCGGGACTCCAAGAGCCCACACGGCCCCGTTGTTCTCCTCGGTGCAGCCTCGTTCGGCTTGCTCATCGACCACGTACGCGGCGCCGACTGATCCCGACCAGTCTGGAGAGCTCTCCCGGAAGCAAACCCGAATCCGTTCGGTCCTGGCCACTCGAAAGTCACCGTTGAACAGCCGCGGGCCCTCTGCGTCGTCCCTCGCCTTGAGTCCCGGTGGGCTACTGGACCTCATACTCACGATCACGCTGCCCGCCCCGAAAGCCGGGCCTGGAAGGTGAACGTCCCCGAACGCAGCGATGGGCGGCTTCGAGCAGATCGAAGAGACCGTGGGCAGCTGACCGTACGCAGGCGAGAACCTGCTCATGCCTGTTGACGGACCGCTCTACATGTGGGGTGTAGGTGTCGGTCTCGTACGTGACCCAACGAGGGAAGCCCCGCCGTATACCGGCGGGGCTTCCCCTTCATGCCTGGTTCTACCTGGCGAGCCAGGCCAGCGTGTCCTCGTTCTCAGCGGCTGTCCGGTACGGCTTCCCGACGCTCAGAACGGCGATATCCCGGAGAGATCGCACACGCTGAGGGTTGGGGAGGGCGGCAGTCCCGATACTGTCCTGCCACAACGTGCCCTGCACGAAGACAGATCCGTCGAGAGCAGACATGACGAACGCAGGACAGCCGTATCGGCTCCCTGTGACACCGACCGCACAGCCCGCACCCATGATGTCCCAGTCGTCCATGAGCTCGACAAGGCCCCAGACTCCCTCGACATCCGTATCGTCAACCGCGTCGGGGCGCGGCATGCTGATGGAGAGCAGAAACTGGCGGTCGACGGAGAACAGTCCACATTCTGTCGCCAATTCGAACCAGTCGGCGTTTGCCTTCGAGACGCGATCAGGGTCGTCGAGTGCGACAGTCCGATCTCTGCGGCCTTCGTCGGGGTGGCAGGACGTAACCATTCCGGCGATGTAGGTAGGGAGTCCAGTTCCGCGTCTGAATCCCAGAAATCGCAGACCATAATCCTTCATTGCCTGCGCCGGGATCTCGGTATTCACGACCATGTACCCCCTCGTGCCTCAGCTGCATCCTGGAACATTCATGAGCTTGCCGTAGAAATGCCCTGCGCCCTTGACGTCACCTCTGTTCGGGCGGCCGGTCTCGGACAGAGCACCCTGGCCGCGATCGAAACATCGAGGTCAAGGTGCCCATGCGAAGAATATTTCACGTGGGCGCCTCTGTGGCATGCGCCTACTTCACCGGCCAATGCTGACTAAAGTCAGGACTTCTGGTCGACACCATTAAATCCTTCATCAAGGAGACGCTGGAGATACTCGCTCATATGTACTTGCCGGTAAGATCCGTCTCCGATTCCCGCAGAGTCAGCCTCTTCCTCATCGATTGACCGAATTTTCCCGTCGGATGTTTCGGCGGCACCGAATGCGCCGAAATCTCTATTCGGCCACACGTCTGGCGCGTGGTAAATTTCAGGTTCACCTGAGAAGAATTTAAGCAAGCCTTCGTCGTGATCGACGATAGGCCAAACTCCGGCCGCGATTAGCTGCTCATCGGTGTAGATCGGAATGCCAGCAATATCGAACATCCGGGCCCGAACCCTCGGGGCTTTGAATACTCCGCGAAAGAACCCGAGGGCCGTTCCGAACCGATTTTTAGCCACGATCGCAGCAATGTGGTATCCGCCTGCCTTCGCCGGGATCGCGACAATGTCGCCGATCTTCGTCTTCGCGACACGCTTCGGGGATACGGCGGAAATCTGGGAGATCTCTTCTGTGCGTACATCTGCAAACTCAACATCCGAGGCCTTGAGTGCCAACTCGAGGAGCGAAGCCAGATCGGTCGTCGTCGCCGGCTCACTCCCCCAGTTCAGCAAGCCTGCAAGGGCTTCTGATGCCTCGACGAATACTGAGTCATTCAGTTCGCTGACGTGCGACCTGCTCGTCCCCTCGTGACGCTTCCCCTTGAGATTTACCTTGAACTTGACAGGGATCCTTATCTCGCCAGGAACGGCCACACCGATGATTTCCAGTAGTTCACTGAGAGTGATTTTTTGTTCCGTCTGCTCAGTGAAGCTGGATGAGATCACCGATAGCTTGGATGCGAACTCGGCAAGAGCGTGATCCTTGGGGGACGCCTTATCCATTAACACCCTCCAGAGAGCTTCTTTGCCTCGCAACCTTCTTATTCAGCAAGCTTTTTACCGTCCAGCGGGTTCTGGCGATTTCCGCGATAATCGTTCCCGGATTTACCAATGATGGTGCTGTACTGCTCGGCCAGTCGCTGCTCCATGAGGCGGGACTCTCCGTACGTGCGAGTACCTGGGGCAACTCTGAGTCTATCCCCGTTGGCGGGGTTGAAGCGGTTGTTGTTATTGGAGTGTCGACGTATTACGCCCGCTGCCGTGTGGTTCGGACCGAACATGCCCGAGTAGTAAGTCCTGCCGCTTGCGTCAGTTGCTAAATCCAGGCCGATCAAGATACCTGAAGCGGGCATCGTCGCCACTGTTGTGAACGAGGACTGGGGTACTGCCTGCCAGCACATAGTACGTGTGCAGTTTGTCGATGGTGAGGTTGTATGTCCGGGTCTGCTTGGTGAAGGCCCGGTTCCTCGTGACGATGACGGTGGAGCCGTCGTCCGTGCGCAGGGTCATGCCCGGTTTGAGGTCGCCAGCCGGTACCCAGTCGTGTTCGGAGGGGGCCCAGAAGGGGTGTTCGTGGGTGGCGGTGAGATGTTCGATGCCGTTGGGGGCGGCGATGGAGAGTTCGTTGAAGTTTTTGTCGCCTTCGGTGCGGATGAGGCGGGTGACTTCGTGGGGGCTGGTTTCGCCGGGTTTCGGGTCGGTCGCTAGGACCTTGTCGCCGAGTTCTACGTCCTCGATGTTCTTGGTGGTTTTGCCGTCGGCCATGAGGACGTCGGTGCCAGCGAGGAAGCACTTGCAGGGGCGGGTGCGCAGGGCCCTGCAAATGCCCGAATTGGCCTTGCCTTCACATGATAAGGATCTTCAGCGGTGACACCCAAGGGTGAGAACCGCTTTCACGGCTGACGTGAGTCGGTTGGGGTTGATGCGTGCTTTGCGGAAGATGCGTCAGCACTTGAGGCGGGCGAAGGCCCGCTCGACGGGCAGGCGCAGTCGGGCATGTGCGCGGTTGACGTTGGCCTGCCTGATGGTCAGTGGTCGTCCGAGGTGTCGTTTGGAAGGCACCTGAATGGTCCCGCCAGCGCCTGCATACGCTTTGTCGGCCAGGATCGGGAGCCTCAGCCGTTCACATACGGTGATGATGTAGTGGGTATGGACCGTGATGTCGACTGTGCGCCCGCACTGCCCGGCCGCGCGCACGACCTGACTGCGGCCCGCACGCACCGGATCATCCGAATCTGCGAACGCCAGGGCATCCCGATCCTCGCCGACCGCGCCTACATAGGAGCCGGCCCATGGGTGACAACACCACGCAGACGCCCACCAGGCCGCGGCCTCACACCAACCCAGCGCACCGTCAACCGCGCGCTTTCGGCAGTAGGCGCCCCGGTCGAGCGAGGCGTCGCACGACTGAAGTCCTGGCGGATCTTCCGCAAAGCCCGATGCAGTCCCAACCGCATGTCGTCAATCGCAGCCGCCATCCTCGCCCTGGAGCGGCACCGCTGAAAAGGCTCATTATTTTAGCCGTTGTTACAGCACGTATTCACAGCCATCGCCGCGAATATCGAGCGCCTCAGCCGACGGCTGCCGACCGGAGAAGCACCTCCGTCCCGGCCGCCGACCGCCTTCCAGAATCACCTGGACCAGCACAGAATTACCCGGCCGAGGTCTTGGCGGTCCGCCAGAGAATGAGTAGACCGCCAAGATCCCCGACAGAGTCAGCGTCAGGACACACCTGACGGGGCTTCAACTCCGCCGCACATAAATCCCAACATCGGCGTAGCTTGCCCCGACTTCAGAATGCAGAGCGGCGAAGAAACCGAGTGGATCTTAATTACTCGACTCCTTCTTCCGGGTACCTTTCTGCTTGAACCTTGATGGATTCACCGCTGTCCACTTCATCTGGATCGATGTAGCGCCCGGTTGGCATGAGGACAGACTCTGGGAGCATGGTCGTTTCATCTCCGACGAGGACAGCGTAGATCCTCTCGTCGACTCCTTGACTCTTGCCCAAAATCACTCCTGAGGAACCGGCAACTCCGAGTTCTGCGGTGTGGCTGGTTTCGAGAACGGTGACGATTTCATCGAAATTGAACTCCCTCATCTATGGGTTACCTCCCCAAAGGGGTCTACGTTAACGTGGCGATTATCGCGAGAGAGCCAACCGATCTTCTCGCGCCCTTGACGCGACAACTGGACATCCCACTCGAAAGGATGCCCCTCGGTGCGCGATGGCCCCACTGTCCACTCGTTACCGAATCGGTCAATGTATCCACCGCTACGACCTCGCGGCAAGGGGTTCGCGGGATTGTAGTTCTTCGGAGGGACATATCGAATGCGACCTTGATTCGGCAGGCCGAATTCATCCCCCGGACCGGCTGCACGCATTCTCGCTTTAACGCTCCAACAGTCGCTATTGTGAACGAGTACCGGCGTGGCACCGGCGAGTACATAGTACGTGTGCAGTTCGTCGATGGTGAGGTTGTACGTCCGAGCTTTCTTGGTGAACCCCCGGTTCCCCGTGACGATGACGGTGTAGCCGTCGTCCGTGCGCAGGGTCATGCCCGGTTTGAGGTCGCCAGCCGGTATCCAGTTGTGTTCGGAGGGGGCCCAGAAGGGGTGCTCGTGGGTGGCGGTGAGGTGTTCGATGCCGTCCAGAGTGGCGATGGAGAGTTCGTTGAAGTATTTGTCGCCTTCGGTACGGATGAGGCGGGTGACTTCACGGGGGCCGGTTTCACCGGTTTTCGGGTCGGTCGCCAGGACCTTGTCATCGAGTTCTATGTCCTCGATGTCCTTGGTCTTGCCATCGGCCATGAGGACATCGGTTCCGGCAAGGAAGCACTTGCAGGCGCCCTTGATGCCACCACCCATCAATCCGCCTCGCCCCATTCCCAGGGCTGCAACGAACTCATTTCCTATCTCTATCGAGCGCTCCCACACCCGGGCATCCTGATTGCATTCATCTTCGTGAGCGCGGCAGTAGGTGGCGGCAATTACCTTCGCTCCTGCCACGTCATTCGGATTTTCGAGGTAGTAGGCGTACGCCTTATTGCAGGCGAGGCGGCCGTAGCAGACTACTTCTGGTTTGTTGAATGCATTGGTCTGGGGGAACCAGTAGCCGCCTACGGTGTTTGTGAGCTTATTGGTCCCGAAAAGATAGTACTGGCCGGCCACTCGGTCGGCGTCGTCCGATGACGGGGTTGTCGCTGCAATCCAGGGGCCATCGAAATCGCTGTCGTTTGAGTTTCCCTTGTTTCCGCTTGCGCTACCACTCCTCGCGGTGCCGTTTCCGCGGCCGCTGGAGGCTGCTGGAGCTGGCTTGGGCGGGTGGTTCTGCTTGACCTCGTCGATGGTGCCGCCGTTGGCGGTGCAGTAGCTGTAGGTGGCGCAGTTGTCGATCTTCAGGCCGGTGGGGTCGCTGAAGGTGACGGGGTTGTTGCCGGCGTAGCTGTAGCCGTTGAGGGTTTGGGGGTTGGCCGGGTCCAGGATGGGGTCGACGCTGAGGAACTGGCCCGTGGTGGGGTCGTACTGGCGGGCGCCGATGTGGGTCAGGCCCGTCGTCGCGTCGCGGGTTTTGCCGAGGAAGCCCTTGTCGTTAGGCCAGGGGCCGAAGAGGGGGGTTCCTCGGTCGGCGCCGAAGGGGGTGGTGTAGCGCTTGGTGAAGGTCTGGGCTGTGTCGGGGTTGAGGGAGAGGGAAGAAGTGCCGTGGTGGTCGCTGGTGAGGTAGGTGAGTTTGTTGGTGCCGGTCTCGTTTGAACGGAGGGCGTGGCCGGCGTACATGCGCTGCGCCCACACCGTGCCGTCCGCGCGGAGGTGGAGTTCCGTGGCGCCGGCGTACAGGACGCGTTCGCCGTTCTGGGTGGCGCGGATGAGGAGGGAGTTGTCGGCCGAGTAGAGGTAGTCGGTCGAGGTCCCGTTCTCGGTGAGCTTGTTCAGTTTGCCTTCGGGGGACCAGGTCAGGGCCTGGGCGCCGCTCTTCCCCGGCCGTTCCACCGTGTTGCCGGTGGTGTCGTACGTGTACTTCTTCTGCGGGACCGCGCAGTCCGTACCCGTGGTCGTACCGCTCAGCGTGTGCGGCTGGGCCGTCTTCGTGTAGCAGTACGTCGTCTTCGCGTCGCCGGAAACCGTCGCGGAGCGATCAGCAGCAGTGCCAAGAACGCGATCACCCCCGCCACCGCCGCCCCGATATACACCGCATGCACCGCATCCGCGACCGCCCGGCGGATGTGGTCGGGTGTCCCGGCCGACCCCCAGGAGCGGGTGACCGAGTCGAGGTCGCCGCCTCCGCCCAGGCGGGTTGCGAGGACGCCGTTGGCTATCGCGCCGAAGAGGGAGGCGCCGATTGTCTGGCCCGTCTGGCGGCAGAAGAGGATCGAGGCGGTGGCTGTGCCTCGTTCGCCCCAGGTGACCGTCGACTGGACGCCGACGATCAGGGGGAGTTGGAAGAGGCCCAGGGCCGCGCCCAACGCCAGCATCAGGAGCGTCGGTTGCCAGGGGGAGCCTGGGTACGGGAGGAGGGGGAACGCCAGGAGGATCAGGGCCGCCAGGGCTATGCCCAGGAGCGCCGTGTCGCGGAAACCTATGCGGCGGTAGACGTGTTGGCTGAGCGCCGCCGAGATGGGCCAGCTCAGGGTCCAGACCGAGAGGACGAAACCGGCGGCCACCGGGCCCAGGCCGAGGACGGATTGCGCGTACGTCGGGAGGAAGACCGTCGGCGCCACCATCAGCAACCCCAGTGCGCCCAGCGCCAAGTTGACCGCCGCGATGGGGCGGCGGCGCCACACCCAGCCGGGGATGATCGGTTCGGCGGCGCGGCGTTCCACGGCCACCACGACCGCCACCAGCGCGAGCCCGGCGCCGAACAGGCCGAGCGAAGGCGCCGAGAGCCAGTTCCAGGCGACGCCGCCCTGGACGAGCGCGGTCAACAGGACGCCTCCGCAGGCGAATACGGCGAGGGCGCCCGCCCAGTCGACGCGGGCCCGGGGTGCCGACTCCCGTGCGGGCTCGTGGAGATGACGGACGATCAGCCACAACGCCACTGCTCCGACAGGGAGGTTGACGAGGAAGATCCACCGCCAGTCGGCGTACGCCGCGAGCAGCCCGCCCACCGCGGGACCCGCGACCGCCGACACCGCCCACACCGTGGACAACTTCGCCTGGATCTTGGGGCGTTGCTCCAGCGGGTAGAGGTCGGCGGCGAGCGTCTGGACCGTCCCCTGGAGGGCCCCGCCGCCGAGGCCCTGCACGACGCGGAACGCGATCAGCGCGCCCATGTTCCAGGCGCACGCGCACAGCAGGGAGCCCAGCAGGAACACGGCCGCGCCGACGACGAGGACCGGCTTGCGGCCGAACGTGTCGGACAGCTTCCCGTACACCGGGAGCGTGACGGTCACCGCGAGCAGGTAGCCGGAGAAGAGCCACGAGAAGACCGAGAACCCGCCGAGGTCCCCGACGATCTGGGGGACGGCGGTGGAGACGATCGTGGAGTCCAGCGCGGCCAGCGCCATCGACAGCATGAGCGCGGCGACCACCGCGCCCCGTCGGTCGGGGGTACTACGACCCTCCGTCGCAGGTATGAGCGGCCGAACACTCCCCGTCACAGGCCCTCCACAGTCGCGTGCCCCTTGCATCTATCCGCCGCCGCCCAGCTTCTCACTTGACCCTCCCGTCGCGGCAGGGTGCAGCCTGGGTGGAGCGGGAGGGTGGAGATAGGCCCGGAAACGTCTCCACCCGTCGGTGGACGTCCCCTAGGGGTACCTCCGTACTACGTCTCGGGGAGGGTTCGTCCCGACGGAGGACGAGAGGGCACGGGGTCGGTCCTTAATCTGGCTTTACGTCGACGGGGGCGACCGGATCACCGGGTACCCCCCTCGTCGGGGGGTGGGGTTAACCCCCCGGGAAGACGGGGTCCGGCCCCAATGTGCCGTACCCCTCCCGGGGGACAGACTCAACGTCGTACCGCTCAGGGCCAGTACCGATCAGGGCCGGCCGGCGCGGACCGCCGCGGCAGACGAAGAACGCGACGGGCACCCGCGTACCAATTGATGACCGACATAGGAGACTTGCCATGACATCGGCCGTGACCATTCCCCGGCACGGGGGTTCCGGAGGGCGTACGGCCGTCGCCGCACGGGGGCGGCAGGTCGTGAAGGCGTACGGCTCGGGGGAGACCCGCGTCGTCGCGCTCGACCATGTCGACGTGGACATCGCGCGGGGGGAGTTCACCGCGATCATGGGTCCCTCGGGGTCCGGGAAGTCCACGCTGATGCACTGCCTCGCCGGGCTCGACACGGTCAGCTCGGGAAAGATCTACCTCGACGACACCGAGATCACCGGGCTGAAGGACAAGAAGCTCACCCAACTCCGGCGCGACCGCATCGGGTTCATCTTCCAGGCGTTCAACCTGCTTCCCACGCTCAGCGCGTTGGAGAACATCACGCTGCCGATGGACATCGCGGGCCGCAAGCCGGACAAGGCGTGGCTGGCGCAGGTCGTCGAGACCGTCGGGCTCGCCGGACGGCTCAAGCACCGGCCCAACCAGCTCTCCGGCGGCCAGCAGCAACGCGTCGCCGTGGCAAGGGCGTTGGCCGCCCGGCCCGAGATCATCTTCGGCGACGAGCCGACCGGGAACCTCGACTCCCGTGCGGGCGCCGAGGTGTTGGGCTTCCTGCGCCGGTCCGTCGACGACCTCGGCCAGACCATCGTGATGGTGACGCACGATCCCGTAGCCGCGTCGTACGCGGACCGCGTGCTGTACCTCGCCGACGGGCGGATCGTCGACGAGATGATCCGGCCGACCGCCGACACCGTCCTCGACCGCATGAAGGACTTCGACGCGCGGGGGCGTACGTCATGACCGTCGTGAAGACCTCGATGCGCAACTTCTTCGCGCACAAAGGGCGGATGGCGCTCTCGGCGATAGCCGTGCTGCTGTCGGTCGCGTTCGTCTGCGGGACGCTGGTGTTCACGGACACCATGTCCACCACCTTCGACAAGCTGTTCGCGGCGACGTCGTCCGATGTGACGGTGAGCCCCAAGGGCGCCTCCGACACCGGCGAGACGAAGTCCGACAACGGCAAGCCGCCGGTCATGCCGGCGTCGGTCGTCGACACCGTCCGCACGGCGAAGGGCGTCAAGTCGGCGGAGGGCACGGTGTTTTCGACCTCCGTGACCGTCGTCGACGCCGACAAGGACAACCTCTCGCCGAACGGCGGCGGCCCGACGATCGTGGGCAGCTGGAACAGCAACGACGCCCGCACCATGAAGATCACCTCGGGTGCGGTGCCCAAGGGCGCCGGCCAGGTGATGGTCGACGAAGACACCGCCGACAAGCACCACTTGAAGCTCGGCGACGAGATCGGCGTCATCAGCGCCCTCGGCACGCACAAGGCGAAGATCTCCGGTGTCGTCGCCTTCCAGGTCACCAACCCCGGTGCGGCGATCTTCTACTTCGACACGAAGACCGCGCAGGAGACGCTGGTCGGCCGGACCGGTGTCTACACGAACGTCAACGTCACGGCGGCTGCCGGGTTCAGCGACGAGCAGGTGAAGCAGGGCGTCAACTCCGCGCTCGGCGCTGGTCAGTTCAAGGTGCAGACCGCCAAGGAGACCGCCGACGCCAACCGCAAGCAGGTCGGCTCCCTCATGGACGTACTCAAGTACGCCATGCTCGGCTTCGCCGGGATCGCCTTCCTCGTCGGCATCTTCCTCATCATCAACACGTTCTCGATGCTGGTCGCGCAGCGCACCCGGGAGATCGGGCTCATGCGGGCCATCGGGTCCTCGCGCAAGCAGGTCAACCGGTCGGTGCTGGTCGAGGCGCTGCTCCTCGGGGTCGTCGGGTCGATCCTGGGCGTGGGGGCCGGGGTCGGGATCGCCGTCGGGCTGATGAAGCTCATGGCCTCGTCCGGGATGAACCTCTCCACCGACGACCTGACCGTCGCCTGGACCACCCCCGCGATCGGGATCGTCCTCGGGGTCGTCGTCACCGTACTGGCGGCATACCTCCCGGCCCGCCGCGCGGGCAAGGTCTCGCCGATGGCCGCGCTGCGGGACGCGGGTACCCCTGCGGACGGACGCGCCGGATGGGTACGGGCCCTGATCGGGCTGCTGCTGACTGGCTCCGGAGGGGTAGCGCTCTACCTCTCAGGTACTGCCGACAAGGCGGGTGAGGGCGCGCTCTGGCTGGGGCTCGGCATCGTCCTGTCCCTCCTGGGGTTCGTCATCATCGGACCGCTGCTCGCGGGCGGGATCGTACGAGTACTGGGGGTAGTACTTCTGCGGGCCTTCGGTCCCGTGGGGCGCATGGCCGAGCGCAACGCGCTGCGCAACCCCAGGCGTACGGGGGCTACGGGCGCCGCCCTGATGATCGGGCTCGCGCTGGTCGCCTGCCTCTCCGTCGTCAGCTCCTCCATGGTGGCCTCCGCGACCTCGGAGCTCGACAAGACCGTCGGCACCGACTTCATCATCCAGGCCGACGGCGGACAGCTCGTCACGCCGCAGGCCGTCGAGGCCGTCAAGAAGACGCCGGGGCTCAGCCACGTCACCGAGTACAAGTGGACCGAGGCCGACTTCACCACCCCCGACGGCAAGGTCTCCAAGGACACGGCCATCACCGCGGCCGACCCGACGTACCCCGACGACGTGCGGGGCCAGACCGTCCAGGGCAACCTCAAGGACGCGTACAAGCCGGACTCCATGTCCGTCCACGAGGACTTCGCCAAGGACCACGGCGTCCGGCTGGGCTCCACGCTGAAGATCGCCTTCAAGGACGGGCGTACGGCGTCCCTGACCGTCCGCGCCATCACCAAGAGCGACGTCGCCATCGACTCCGGGGCCATGTACACGGCCATCACGACGATGGCGAAGTACGTTCCGGCCGACAAGATGCCGCTCGACACGATCCTCTTCGCGACCGCGCAGAAGGGGCAGCAGGACGCCGCGTACACCGCGCTCAAGTCGTCCATGCGCGACTATCCGCAGTACAAGGTCCGTGACCAGACCGACTACAAGCAGGCGTTGAAGGACCAGATCGGCCAACTCCTCAACCTCATCTACGGGTTGCTGGCCCTCGCGATCATCGTCGCCGTCCTCGGCGTGGTGAACACCCTGGCGCTGTCGGTGGTGGAGCGCACCCGGGAGATCGGCCTCATGCGGGCCATCGGCCTCTCCCGGCGCCAACTCCGCCGCATGATCCGCATGGAGTCGGTCGTGATCGCCCTCTTCGGTGCTCTGCTGGGCCTCGGGCTGGGCATGGGCTGGGGCGCAACTGCCCAGAAACTCCTGGCACTTCAGGGTCTCGGCGTCCTGGAGATTCCCTGGCCCACGATCATCGGCGTCTTCATCGGCTCGGCGTTCGTCGGACTCTTCGCCGCACTGATCCCGGCGTTCAGGGCGGGCCGGATGAACGTCCTCAACGCGATCGCCACGGACTGATCCGAGAAGGGGGGAACTGGACCACCGCATACGGGGGTTGCGGGGGAAGACCCGGTGCCGGGGAGTCTTGGGGGACTCCTCGGCACCGGGTTTTGTTCATGTCCGGGGGCTCGTGAGCAGCAGGCGGTCAGGGCAGGTGCGGCGGCCGGGACCCTGCCCGTTCGAGACGCCGATTGTCAGTGGGGTCGGCTAGCGTCTGAGGCGTGCGCTACTTCAACACGGCAGGGCCGTGCACCCCCGACCTGCACTACATGCTGCCCGGCCAGGAGCGGCTGCCCCGGGCACGTAGGCATGTCGACCAGGGCCAGTACTTCGTGCTGCACGCGCCACGGCAGACCGGCAAGACCACGGCACTCGCGTCGCTGGCCCGCGAGCTGACAGCCTCCGGTCGGTACACGGCACTGCACTTCTCGTGCGAGAACGCGGAGCCAGCCGGGGAGGACGTTGTTTGGGCGGAGGAACTGGTCCTTCAGGCGATCCGGTACGCCGCCGAGATCGCCAAGTTCCCCGTGGAACTCGCCCCGCCCCCGGTCTGGCCCGAAGCTGCGCCCGGAGCCCGGCTTCAGCAGGGGCTGAAGCAGTGGGCGCTCAGCTCCCCCCGTCCGCTCGTGTTGTTCTTCGACGAGATCGACGCGCTGCGCGGAGAGAGCCTGCGCAGTGTGCTGCGTCAGCTGCGCAACGGCTTCACGACCGGGCGCAGCAGCTTCCCCCACTCGGTGGCGCTGTGCGGCCTGCGCGATGTGCGGGACTACAAGGCGGCCTCGGGCGGGGACCCGGGGAGGCTCGGCACGTCGAGTCCGTTCAACATCAAGGTCGCCTCGCTGCGCCTGGGTGACTTCACCGAGGCCGAGGTCGTCGAGCTGTACGGACAGCACACCGCGCAGACGGGACAGGTGTTCACCGAGGAGGCGCTGGCACGCGCCTTCTGCGTCACGCAAGGACAGCCCTGGCTGGTCAACGCGCTGGCGCGGGAGATCGTCGAGGAGATGGAGGTCCCGCCGTCCGAGCCGATCACGGCAGAGCATGTCGACCAGGCGAAGGAGCGGCTGATCCTGGCGCGGGCCACGCACCTGGACTCGCTGGTCGCCCGCCTGGGCGAGGACCGGGTACGCCGGGTGATCGAGCCGTTGATCGCCGGTGAGCTGCCCGACATCGGCGTCACCTACGACGACGACCGGTCGTACGTCCGCGATCTGGGGTTGATCGCCGTGGACACACCGGTGCGGGTGGCCAATCCGATCTACCGGGAGGTCATCGTCCGCGTCCTGGGGAGCGGTGCCGAGGACTCGGTCACCGACACCCCGAGCAGCTTCCGGCTGCCGGACGGCCGGATCGACATGGACAAGCTGCTGCGCTCGTTCGCCGCGTTCTGGCGGGAGAACGGCGAGATCCTCGCCTCCGGCTCGACCTACCCGGAGGCGGCGGCTCAGCTGGTGATGATGGCGTACCTGCACCGCATCGTGAACGGCGCGGGCTACATCGACCGGGAGTACGGGGTGGGCCGCCGCCGCATCGACCTGCTGATCCGCCAGCCCTACACGAACGAGTCCGACGGATCGCGGTCCGTGCAGCGCGAGGCGCTGGAACTGAAGGTGTGGCGTCAGGGCCGCCCCGACCCCCTGACCGACGGCCTAGCCCAGCTGGACGACTACCTGGACCGTACGGAACTGTCCACCGGCACCCTCGTCGTCTTCGACACCCGCCCCCAAGCCGCCCCCGTCCACGAACGCACCGCGTTCTCGACGCAGACCACTCCGTCGGGGCGCACGGTCACCCTGCTGCGAGCGTGACCCGGTGCCGGGGAGTCTTGGGGGACTCCTCGGCACCGGGTTCTGTTCATGTCCGGTGGCTTGCGATGAGCAGGCAGTCGGGACAGGCATAGACGTCGTCCCTGCGGGTGCACGGGATCGGTACGAGGGTCCGGCGCCCGCAGTGGCAGCAGTCCTCCTCCGTCCGCGCGGGCGGTCCGTCCGCGAGCAGCACCTCCCGGTTCACGTGTGCGTCCTGAACGAGGCGGCGTCGAAAGGTGCGTCGGGGTACGTGTACGGGTGGTCGATGCCCATCGTCGCGAGGGCTGCGGCTCGCCTGCGTTCCCACTGGATCCGCAACTCCCAGGCGTTCAGCGCCAGTTGGTCGTTCTCGATCTGGAGGCGGAAGATTTCGGCGGCTTCTTCTTTGCTGATGCTGGTCCAGGGGCGGGACCAAGGGGAGACGGGGGCGAGGCCGTCGGGGGTGGGCTGGGCGGTGAGATAGGCGGGGGAGTGGCGGCCGGGGCGGGGGCGGGGGGTGAGGATGAGGCGGGCCCAGGTGAGGGCTCGGGCGATAGCATCGCGCATACGTCGGGTCAGCTCCTTCGAAGCTGTCTTGGCCAGCCCCGTTGGACCGATTAGGCCCGGTCCTTCGGGGCGTTTTCGTATCCTGAAGGTAGCGTTAGCTGTAATGCCCTGTCCACCCCTGGAAATTACATGGACTTCTAGGAGCCTGCGGCTGCCTATAGGTACGGTCCAGCGGTGTACGAGTTCGATCCCAGCCGCCCGAAGTGGCAGCAAATCGCCGACGTGGTCCGCCAGCGCATCGCCAGCGGCGAGTACCCGCCGAACCACCTCGTGTCCGAGGTGCGCCTCGGCGAGGAGTTCGACGTGGCCCGCCCGACCGTCCGCAAGGCGACCGCCGCCCTCCGTGCCGAGGGGTTGATCGTTACCACGCCGAGCATGGGGTCGTTCGTGAGGAAGCGCGACTGACGGTGTCCACCCCTGTGATGTACCTGCTTGCCGGGCCGGCGGGGTCGTACGTCTGCTGTACTTCCCGGTCCCGCGCGCTGAACTGCTCCGGTGCCTGAACGGGCGCAACCGGCGTGACGATGCGAACGCGTTGACGGTCACCGAGTCGGCACTGGACGACTTCTTCGCCCGGTTCGAGACCCCTCACGGCGAGGGGGAGGAGATCGTCGAACCGGGTTCCTTCTGACGCCGCTCTTGAGGTGCGGTCAGAGGCGGTTCAGCACCGCCAGACCGAGGAGGGGGATCGCGCTGACGGCCACGACGCCGAGGTACGTGGTCCAGCCGTAGCGGTGGAGCAGGCGTCTCACCGCGATCCGTCGTGCGTGTTCGCGACGTGCATCTTCCACAGGACCGCCGCGTCGCTCGCCGCCCGACGGGTCGTAGTCCTTGTTCGGTTCGCCGGTCGTCGTCTTCCTCCTCGTGTGTCTGGCCCACTTGCCGACCAGGGCCGTGCAGTCGGCGCAGTCGTCGAGGATCTCGGGGGTGGTGAACCCCTGGGGGTACGGCGTGCTGTTGTTCGGCATCGTCAATCTCCTGGAGGGCTCTGCGGGGAAGTCTCACCGAGAGCTGACGGCGTACCGCCGCAGCTCGCCGCCGATGAAGCTGACGAGTCCAGTGCTGTCGGGAACGAGGAACGGCGACGGACGCGGTGAACGAAGAACCCCTCTGCGAGCGGGCGCCGGTACGGCGTCATTGGTTGAATCTGGCCGGCCGCGCCAAGCCCTCGGGCCTCGCGCGCAGACACGTACGTCAGGCCCTCGCCGGGCGCGCCTCACCCGAACGGGTCGAGGACGCCGTACTGGTCGCCTCGGAGCTCGTGGGCAATACCGTCAGGCACACGATCGGTGGACCGGACTGCATGTGCTTGGAGGTGTACGGGAACGCGGCAGTGCTGTGGGTTCATGACTCGGGACGGGACGTGTCAGCAGTACGGACCCGGTCGGCAACGGCATCGTCGGATGAACTGACGGACAGCGGGCTCGGGTTGTTCCTCATCGAGGAGCTGACCGCCGGATGGCTGGTCCGGCCGACCGCGATCGGCAAGGAGGTTGTCGTGGTTCTCCCCCTGGACGCCGGTGGGCTACCCGAGCGGGACGTTCTTCCGTACCTCCCAGCGGTACGTCCGTCCCTCGCGGCGGAGTTCGACCAACTGGACGGCAGGTACGGAGAGTTCGACAGCCGGGAGCACACGAAGCCGTGACACCGACTGGATGACGGGGACAGCGGGGCGGCGGCGGTTGTTGTAGGCGAGGCTCAGATGGGGTCGGAAAGCGGACGTCGGTTTCTCGGAGGCCAGGCCAGCGGCTCTCCCCGTTTCGACGAGCGTGTGGTGGAGCCGGAGCAGGGGTTCCCAGGGGCCGAGGGACAGGCGTACGGCGCCTCGGGAGCCGGCCAGCGGCATGGCGCGTACGGAGAACGCGGTGGGCAGCAGACTTTCCGTGTCCCGGGCCAAGTTGTTCAACTGGCCGGAGGTGACGTTGCCGGGTGGTCCCACCCGTGCGAGGGTGATGTGCAGTCCGTCCAGCGGGACGGGGTCGAGACCGAGCGGTGCCAGTTCTTCCTGGCAGTGCCCGGCGAGAGCCGCGAGGCGCCGGTCGTCAGGAAAAGTGAGCATCCAGTAGTACGCACGGCTGCCGTCCGTCCAGCCGGGGCGCGACCAGTGGTCGGTCAGCTCGTCGAGCGTACTGAACGCCGCCCAGTCGTGGGCCGCGATGGCAGCCGGATCGAGCGGGTCGGCAGGGGGCTCGGCGGGGAAGGCGGCGGGATCGGTGCTGAGCAGGGACACCCGTCGTACTCCTTCGATTCGCACCGGCCCCTACGACGCGGCAGACGCCATGGCCGAAGTTGCCGGCTGCGAGCTCCAGATCCCGAACTCCTCGCCATAATCGCGTACCGACGGACGATCACACCATGGCGCCGCCTGCGCACGCAGGTCACGGGAACGCTGGTAGACGGAGCTGATAGGCCTATCCGCACAGAGCCGCAAGGCTTCACGGCCCAGTGACATCGCGTGATCGACCTCGGGTACACGCTGCTGCAACAACGCAGCGGCGACATCGAGACGTACGAGGGAACGGCTCCACGCGGAGGCCGAGTGCTCCACCAGATCGTCGATCTGCTCGGCATCCCGCAGAACCTGGGCGGTGTTGCGCAGCGCCACGTGCGAGGTCACGGCGTTGGCCAGCGTCCGGGCACGGCCGTACGGCTCGAAAGCGATACAGGGGGTCAGTCCGGCGGGGATCTCGTGGAGGTCGGAGAGGTGGAGAGCCTGCCCGATGACCTTCTCAGCAGTCCGGCGGTCTCCCGTCTTTCCCAGCGCCCGAGCCCTGCCGTTGACGAGCAGGCGGATCGACTGAACGTACTGCGGAGCGCGGTACGCCTCCGCGAGCACGAAGTCTCCCGTGTTCACGGCCATGTAGCCGAGCAGGCCCGACGCGCGGGCGGCGAGGCGGAAGAGTTCACGGCGGATGCCCGGAGGCTGGTGGCCGTCGAGAAGAGTGTGGGTGAGCCTCCGTACCTGGCGGACCTGAGGGCGAAGGACGTACGGCCCGTCCTGTTCGTACCGTTCGACGATCTCCTTCAGGGAGGAACTGATGAAGGCGAGCGTCGCGCCGTCGGCGTTCCCTGTTGTGAGTTGTTGGGTCCTGGTGACGATGTCCAACGGATTCTCGTCGGCTTCGCGTTGTGGAAGTACGCTCGGCGACTCCCGAAGGCTCGCAGGCATCTCGCGTGCTGCGGCGAACAGTTCAGAGACGGGCCTGCCGAGCATGTGTTCCAGCACCCGGCAGGCATCAGGACGGGGCAGGGTGAGTAACTCCCCGCTGTACCAGCGGTCGAACTGGCGTGGAGAGACCTCAAGAGACGCCAAACGGGGGTCGCGGTCGAGTTCTGCCAGCCGAACGGCGGCCCGGCCGTACTGGGTGGCGAAAGCGTCGTGCGTCGTCAGATGCCGTTGCTGAAGCAGGTGCCGAAACAACGTCGTCCGCGGCATGGCCGTCCCTCCCGGCGCAGTACTCACCCGTCACGGGCACCCCCCGACTTCCGACAGCATGGCGATGCAACAACCAACTAGGCAATGTGCCTGGGTAAGTTGACTCGAACGGGTTGAAGACGCGTTGTCGGCGCCGAGGTCTGGCACACCGACATGTGGCTCGACGGTGCGGCTGTATATGGCGTGCAGGCTGACGGCCGTCGGCACATCGTCGATGAGGCCACGGCGGTCGCGGATGGAGGTGAGCAGAGCGCTGATGTACGAGGCCGTCTGCACGGGGCCGGGGATCAACCAGGGGGAGGACCGACTCCTGGGCCTGCTTCAGCTCGGTCCGCTCCATCTTGCGCCACTCGACGTACATGCCGTCGATGCCGCGCGCGGTCGTCCACTCACGAAGATCGCGCTCCGAGGGCGGACGTGTGCCGCTCTCGAAGCGCGAGCATTTCGACTCGTTCCAGCCCAGACGGACCGCCAACGCCCTTTTGGTGAGGCCGGCTTCGGTCCGGCTTGAAGACGACGAGGTCATGGTGGTGCGCAGATCTTGTCCGGGCCGTCAGGGCGTCTGGAACTCTGCGTGCGGGGTGGCCCGCTTCCACACGGACTCGAAGGCCGTGTCGCAGAGTTGTACGACGTCCGGTGCGTCCGTGAGTTCGACCTCCATGTTCTCTCCCTCGCCGTCGAAGTGGTTGACGAGGACGAGGCGGGAGTCGAAGAGCCAGAAGTCGTTCCCCGGGAGCGCGATGTCGGTGGCGTTGCGGCGGGACAGCCAGCGGACCTCTTCACCCGCCGCGATGTTGAGGCCGTCCGTCACGTCGTACTCGAAGCGGATGTACTCGCTGACCGGGGTGGAGACGATCCGTGCCCGGCGTACCTCGACGCCGCGCGAGGTCGCGGCGGTGACGAGGCGGTGCCAGTCGGCCCAGCGCTCGGCGGGGTCGAACGCCGTCCCGGCCTGCCAGTCCGTGAAGGCCGGGTCCGACTTCATGTAGGCGTCCCGCATCTCCAGGTGGACAGCCGACTCTCGGCAGTCGCGGAACAGTTCCTCAAACGTCGGGGGATTTCCACCGCCGACTCGTGGCCCGGGATGTCCATCTGAACTTGCCAGGACTTCAGAGGGTGACCGCATTCGACGGACCGCAGGACAGACAGCGGACGGGCCTCAGCACCTCACGGTATGTCGGTGGTCAGGTTCTCAAACCGAACCCGAACACCATGTCGGGCCAGTCAGGGTCGGCTGTTCCGGCGTCGAGTGCCTTGCTGATCGTCCGCTCTTCGTAGCTGAAGTGGGACTCCATGATCGCCGCCAGTCCGTCCAGCTCGCGCCCGATCGCTTCCAGGTCCGGGCCGTGTGATGCGGTGGCGCTGTCAGCTAGTTCCCTCACGCGGGACAGGATCGAGGCGATGAGTCCATGGTCCTCGACAAGGTTCGCGACCGTCGCGGCGAGATCGGGGCGTTCCCGGAGCAACTGGGAGAACATTCCGTCGTCTTCGCCCTCATGGTGCGAGGTCAACGCGGTACAGAAGGCCAGGCAGTGGGTGAGAAGTACGTCGTCGCCCGACCGGCGGTGCCCGATGCCCGTTCTGATCTCGCCGATCTGGCGACGCAGTTCTTGGTGCGCTTGTGCGAGCTGTCGGCTCAAGGCGACTGCGCGGTCGCCGCTGCGGGAAGCCACGGGTGGCGGCCCTTTCGGTTCCACACCTCCATGCCTGACGGGGGCCGTCACCAGCACGCGATGCTGGTGCTATCCGATCATGCGACCGACTGGACGGCAACAGCCCGCGTACGGCGCCGGTTTCGCGGGGTGGCTCTTCAGTCCAGTACCGCGACCGCCTCGATCTCCACCAGGTGCTCCGGTACGTCCAGCGCCGCCACCCCGATCAACGTCGCCGGCGGCCTGTGGTCGACGCCTAGGCGGGCCGTGCCCCGGGCGATTCCCTCCAGTAGCGCCGGCATTTTGTCGGGCGTCCAGTCGACTACGTACACCGTGAGCTTCGCTACGTCCGTGAAGGCGCCGCCGGCACCCGTGAGGGCCGTGCCGACGTTCACGTACGCCTGTTCCACCTGGGTCGCGAGGTCGGCCGGTGCGTCCCAGGCGACCTGGCCGGCGAGGTAGAGGGTGCGGGTTCCGGAAGTTGTCGACACCTGGTGGTAGACGTCGATCGAAGGGAGGCCGTTCGGGTTCAGCAAGGTGATCGTCATACCGGTGACCGTAGGGAAACCCGCTCTGACGTGGAAGAACGCACTTTTTGGTGCCCCGGGAACCCCGAGGTGACCTTGCAGGTCAGGCCGGTTGTCAGGTCCGCGGCGTCAACAAAGACACCGTGCGCTGCCCAGGGCAGAGGGTGACGGCCGCGTCCACACCCCGACGGTTGTCCACAGGCCCGGCGCATGTCGGCGGCAGGTCGTACGCTGGATGACCCCCGGCCCGTGAGACGCGTCGGGTGGTTGGTGTTCGCCCGTACCCCTCACCGGAAAGATTCCATGAGCCTGCACGGTCTGCTAGACGCCGTTCTGAAGGACAAGGCCCTGTCCGAAGCTGTCCAGGCGGCCTCGGACGGCAACCGCACGCACGTCGACCTGGTCGGCCCCCCGGCGGCGCGCCCGTTCGCGATCGCGGCGCTCGCGCGGGAGTCCGGCCGGCCGGTGCTGGCGGTGACGGCGACCGGCCGGGAGGCGGAGGACCTCGCGGCGGCCCTGCGCACGCTGCTGCCGGCGGACGGCGTCGCGGAGTACCCCGCGTGGGAGACGCTCCCGCACGAGCGCCTGAGCCCGCGCAGCGACACCGTGGGGCGCCGGCTGGCCGTCCTGCGCAGGCTGGCGCACCCGAGCGCGGACGACCCGGAGACGGGCCCGGTGTCGGTGGTCGTCGCGCCCGTGCGGTCCGTTCTCCAGCCGCAGGTCAAGGGCCTCGGCGACCTAGAGCCGGTCGCGCTGAGGACCGGCCAGACCGCCGACCTGAACAAGATCGTCGAGGCCCTCGCAGCCGCCGCCTACGCGCGCGTGGAACTCGTCGAGAAGCGCGGCGAGTTCGCCGTACGCGGCGGCATCCTGGACGTCTTCCCGCCCACCGAGGAACACCCCCTGCGCGTCGAGTTCTGGGGCGACGACGTCGAGGAGATCCGGTACTTCAAGGTCGCCGACCAGCGCTCCCTCGAAGTCGCCGAGTACGGCCTGTGGGCACCCCCCTGCCGTGAACTCCTGCTGACGGCGGACGTCCGCAGGCGCGCGCAGGCGCTCGCCGAGGACCACCCCGAACTCGGCGAGCTGCTGAACAAGATCGCCGAAGGGATCGCCGTCGAGGGCATGGAGTCCCTCGCGCCGGTCCTCGTCGACGACATGGAGCTGCTGATCGACGTCCTGCCCAAGGGCGCGATGGCCGTCGTCTGCGACCCGGAGCGCGTGCGCACGCGCGCGTCGGACCTCGTGGCGACCTCGCAGGAGTTCCTGCACGCGTCCTGGGCGGCGACGGCGGGCGGCGGCGAGGCCCCGATCGACGTCGGCGCGGCCTCCCTGTGGTCGATCGCCGACGTGCGGGACCGCGCGCGCGAGCTGGACATGATGTGGTGGTCGGTCTCCCCGTTCGCGGCGGACGAAGAGCTCGACGCAGACACCCTGAAGCTCTCCATGCACGCCCCCGAGACCTACCGCGGCGACACCGCGAAGGCCCTCGCCGACACCAAGGGCTGGCTGGCCGACGGCTGGCGCACGGTGTTCGTCACCGAGGGCCACGGCACCGCCTCGCGCACGGTCGAGGTCCTCGGCGGCGAGGGCATCGCCGCCCGCCTCGACATCGACCTGGGCGCGATCCAGCCGTCCCTCGTGCACGTGGCGTGCGGCTCGATCGACTACGGCTTCGTCGACCCCGCGCTCAGGCTCGCCGTCCTCACCGAGACCGACCTCTCGGGTCAGAAGGCGGCCGGCAAGGACGGCGCGCGCATGCCCGCGCGCAGACGCAAGAGCGTCGACCCGCTGACCCTGGAGGCCGGCGACCACATCGTCCACGAGCAGCACGGCGTGGGCCGGTACGTCGAGATGGTCCAGCGCACCGTCCAGGGCGCCACGCGCGAGTACCTCGTCGTCGAGTACGCGCCCGCCAAGCGCGGCCAGCCCGGCGACCGCCTGTACATCCCGACCGACCAGCTGGAGCAGATCACCAAGTACGTCGGCGGCGAGGCGCCCACCCTGCACCGCCTCGGCGGCGCGGACTGGACGAAGACCAAGGCGCGCGCGAAGAAGGCCGTCAAGGAGATCGCCGCCGACCTGATCAAGCTGTACAGCGCGCGCATGGCCGCGCCGGGACACGCGTTCGGCGCGGACACGCCCTGGCAGCGCGAGCTGGAGGACGCGTTCCCGTACGCGGAGACGCCGGACCAGCTCACCACGATCGCCGAGGTCAAGGACGACATGGAGAAGACGGTCCCGATGGACCGCCTGGTCTGCGGCGACGTCGGCTACGGCAAGACCGAGATCGCGGTGCGGGCCGCCTTCAAGGCCGTCCAGGACGGCAAGCAGGTCGCCGTGCTCGTGCCGACGACCCTGCTCGTGCAGCAGCACTTCGGGACGTTCAGCGAGCGGTACGCGCAGTTCCCGGTCAACGTCCGCGCGCTGTCCCGCTTCCAGACCGACACCGAGGCCAAGGCCACTCTGGAGGGCCTGCGTGAGGGCGCGGTGGACGTCGTCATCGGCACGCACCGGCTGTTCGCGTCGGAGACGAAGTTCAAGGACCTCGGGCTCGTCATCGTCGACGAGGAGCAGCGCTTCGGCGTCGAGCACAAGGAGCAGCTGAAGAAGCTGCGCGCGAACGTCGACGTGCTGACGATGTCGGCGACGCCCATCCCGCGCACGCTGGAGATGGCCGTCACCGGCATCCGCGAGATGTCGACGATCACCACGCCCCCCGAGGAGCGCCACCCGGTGCTGACGTTCGTCGGGCCGTACGAGGAGAAGCAGATCGGCGCCGCGATCCGGCGTGAACTCCTGCGCGAGGGCCAGGTCTTCTACATCCACAACCGGGTCGAGTCCATCGACCGGGCCGCCGCGCGCCTGCGCGAGATCGTCCCCGAGGCCCGCATCGCCACCGCGCACGGGCAGATGGGCGAACAGGCCCTGGAACAGGTCGTCGTCGACTTCTGGGAGAAGAAGTTCGACGTCCTGGTGTCGACGACGATCGTCGAGTCCGGCATCGACATCTCCAATGCCAACACCCTCATCGTGGAGCGCGGCGACACCTTCGGCCTCTCTCAGCTCCACCAGCTGCGCGGGCGCGTGGGGCGTGGCCGCGAGCGCGGGTACGCCTACTTCCTGTACCCGCCGGAGAAGCCCCTCACGGAGACCGCGCACGAACGCCTCGCGACGATCGCCCAGCACACCGAGATGGGCGCGGGCATGTACGTCGCGATGAAGGACCTGGAGATCCGCGGCGCCGGCAACCTGCTCGGCGGCGAGCAGTCCGGGCACATCGCGGGCGTCGGCTTCGACCTGTACGTGCGCATGGTTGGCGAGGCCGTCGCGGACTACCGCAAGCAGCTGGAGAACGGCGAGATCGAGGAGGAGCCGCCGCTGGAGGTCAAGATCGAGCTGCCGGTCGACGCGCACGTCCCGCACGACTACGCGCCGGGCGAGCGGCTGCGCCTCCAGGCGTACCGGTCGATCGCCTCCGCCAACTCCGAGGACGACATCAGGGCCGTACGCGAGGAACTCACCGACCGCTACGGCAAGTTGCCGGAGCCCGTCGAGAACCTCCTGCTGGTGGCGGGCCTGCGGATGCTGGCGCGCGCGTGCGGGGTCGGCGAGATCGTCCTCCAGGGCACCAACATCCGGTTCGCGCCCGTGGAGTTGCGGGAGTCGCAGGAGCTGCGGCTCAAGCGGCTGTACCCGGGGACGGTCGTCAAGGCGGGTGCGCACCAGGTCCTCGTACCCCGTCCGAAGACCGCGAAGGTCGGCGGGAAGCCGCTCGTCGGGCGTGAACTCCTGGGCTGGACCGGGGAGTTCCTGGCAACCGTTCTCGGGTCGTAGAGAAGGTAGTAAAGGGGGCATTCTTGACAGGCGCCGGTGACGGATCGATGGTGGAGACACCGGCGCCTGTCAGGTGCCCCGTTCATTCCCAGGGGGAGGAATGAACAGTGTCGTCTTCGGCAACCTCTCCGTCTCGCTGACCGGCCGTCACGGCGCCCGCCTCACGCGCGTACCGCCGTCGGTGACGACCCCGTACCCGCGCGCGCTCGCCGAGCCGCCAACGGCCGTACCTGGTCGGGCGATCGGGGGAACTCGACCGCGTACGCGCCCGCGAGACGGTCGAGTTCACCGGGCCCTGCGGCAGCGGCCGGACGGCCCTCCTGCGCAGCGTCCCGGACAGCGTGTACGTCAGAGCGGGCGCGACCGCGCTGGAGGACCTCCTCCAGGACCTCATGCGGTCCTACTACGTCTGGCAGGGGCCTGTCAGGTTCACCACCGAGGAGTGCGCGCGGGCGCTGGGGGCCGTCGACGGGACCGTGGCCCTCGACGACGTCACGTACACCGCCGCCCAACTCGGCTACCTCCAGCAGGTGTTGCGCGGCTGCGTGCTGGTGCTCGCCACCGGGACGCCCACGCTCCCGGAGGCGCACGCCCTCGAAGGGCTCTCCGAGGACGCCGCGACCGCCCTCCTGGCCCGGGACCTCGGCCGCCCCCTGTCCGGCCCCGAGCAGGCCGCCGTAGGGCGTCTCGTGGCCGCCGTCGGCGGGCAGCCGCTGCACCTGCGGCAGGCCGCCGCGCTCGTGCGCTACGACGGGATGACGCTCGCCGACGTCACCGCGCGCGCGGCGGGCGATCCCGGCGTCCTCGACGAACTGTGCGTCTCCGCACTCGCGCCGCAGGCCAAGCGGGTGCTCGCCGTGCTCACGCTGCTCGGCGGCGCGCTGCTGCCCGCCGGGGTGCTCGCGCAGATGGCCGACGTCGCGTACGTCGCCCAGACCTTCGAATCGCTCTCCGCGCGCGGGCTCGCCGAACAGAGCGACGACCGGTTCGGGCTGCCTGTCTGCAAGGCCGAGCCCTACCGGCACATCCTCTACCGCCACATCGGGCTCGCCTCCGCCGTACGCTCCCTCGTCACCTGGCTCGCCTCCGGTGACCCGACCGGGCCCGACGCGCGCGGGGCGCTCGATGCCGCCATCGGGCTCCTCGGGGTCGCCGCCGAACGTCGCGAGTGGCAGACCGTCGTCCGGCTCGTCACCGTCCTGGAGCGCGTTCTGTTCATCCAGAGCCACTGGCAGGCCTGGCAGAACACCCTCGCGCAGGGGATCACCGCCGCGCGCGAGGCCGGGGACGTCGCGTCCGAGGCGTACTTCACGCATCAGCAGGGGGTGCAGCACTTCCTGCACGACCGTACGGAGCACGCGCGCAGGATGCTGCAACGCGCGCTGGACCTCCGTACGCAGCTCGGCGACACCGCCGGCGCGGAGGTGACGCGGGCGAATCTGGCGCTGCTCGACGGGCCGGTGGTGCCGCCGATGCCGTCGACGCCGCCTCGCGCGCCGTCGGGCAGGGGCGGCGGGCGGCGGGTCGCTGTCGTCGCTGCCGCGGTGGTGGGGGTGCTGGTGGTGGGGACGGCTGTCGCGCAGGTGGTCGGCAAAGGGGGTGGCGGGGGGAGTTCCGGCTCCGCGTCGGTGGGGTCGGCGGGTCCGGTGGCGTCGGTCTCGGATACGGAGAGCACGTCGCCGCCTGTGTCGCAGTCGGTGTCCCCCTCGGAGTCGGAGTCCGTGTCGCCGGGCGACAGCGGCGGAGGCGGGAGCGAACCGCCGCCCCTCGCGCGCGCGGGACTGCGCCTCACCCCGTCCGCGCAGGACTTCGGCCGGACCTCGCGCTTCCCATCCGTCGACGCGCCCCTGAGGGGTTTCCTTCTCGCCAACACGGGTACGACCGCCGTCACTCTCGGGTCGATCACCATCCCCGGCTCCAACGGCTTCTCCTACGCCGACGGCAACTGCGGCACCGAACTCGCGGCGGGCGCCTCCTGCACGATCACCATCGAGTTCTCGCCGGGCCGCATCGGAGCCGACAGCGGACAGCTCACGGTCACCTCGTCGGCCAGGACGGTCACCGCCGACCTCACCGGAACGGCGTACCCCAGCGTGACACTCACGCTGACCGGGGGTGGGCGCAACCAGGTCACCGTCTCCGACCCCCGGGGGAACCCGTTGTGCACCGGCGCCGACGATCGGCACAACTGCGATCCGGTGGAGGCGCCGGACTCGCTGATCCCGACCGCCGCCAAAGGCACCATGTTCTCGGAGTGGCTCGGTGCCTGCACCGGCAGCGGTTCCTGCTCGCCGCCGCAGGACCGGGACAGCGAGGTGACGGCGGTGTTCAAGCCCGACATCCGGTGAGGGGTTGACCCTGCCACCGGCGTCAAGGTCCGACGATCACCCGCATGGACACCAGCACCACACACAGGACCGTCGTCGTCACCGGAGCCGGCACCGGTATCGGCCGGGCCACCGCCCGCGCCTTCGCCGCCGAGGGGGACCGGGTCGTCGCGATCGGCCGCCGCGCCGCGCCGCTGCGGGAGACGGCGGACGGGTACGAGGGGATCGAGCCGCTGGTCGCGGACGTCACGGAGGATCCCGAGCGGATCGTGGGGACCGTCCTGGAGCGGTACGGGCGGCTGGACGTCCTCGTCAACAACGCCGGGATCGTGCGCAGTTCGGCGCTCGGCGACGTCACCCCGGAGGCGGTCGCCGAGCAGCTCGCCACCAACCTCGTCGCGCCCGTCCTGCTGACCAGCGCCGCGCTGCCGTCGCTGGAGGCGGCCGGCGGGGTCGTCGTCAACGTGAGCACGTCCGTCGGACAGCGCGGGTGGGCCGGGAACTCCGTCTACGCCGCGACCAAAAGCGCGCTGGACACCCTCACCCGGAGCTGGGCCGTCGAACTGGCGCCTCGCGGGGTGCGGGTGGTGGCCGTCGCGCCCGGCGCGGTCGGCACGCCCATCGGGGAACACCAGGGGCTGACGCCGGAGCGGCTGGCCGCGCTGCGGGAGTGGCAGATCACGCACACGCCGCTGGGGAGGGTGGGGCGGGCCGGGGAGATCGCCTGGGCGATCGTCCAACTCGCGTCCCCCGGCGCCTCGTTCGTCACCGGGGTCGTCCTGTCCGTCGACGGCGGGGCGGTCGTCGGGTGAGTCCTCGCGTGATACCAGTGGTCCCGGAGGTGGGGCCGATGCGGATCGGGGAACTGGCCGAGGCGACCGGGGCGAGCCCCCGCGCGCTGCGGCACTACGAGGAGGCCGGGCTGATCTCCGCCGACCGCGCGGCCAACGGCTACCGCGTCTACGGCGAGCGGGCCGTCGTCCGCGTCCGCAACATCCGCCACCTGCTCGCCGCCGGGCTCACCCTCGACGACGTCCACGCCTTCCTGCCCTGCCTGGACGGGGACGTCGCCACCGCGCCGCCGTCCGAACGGGGGTTGCGGGTCGCGGCGGAGCGGCTGGCGGTGCTGGATGCGCGGATCGCGGCGCAGGTGGAGGTGCGGGAGCGGTTGGCGGGGGTGCTGCGGGGGGTTGTACGGGGTGCTGCGCCGCGTCGGTGACGAGGCGGGCCGTGTGCGGCGTACCCCTACTGCGCCTGTCGCAACCCCGCGACCAGCAGTGACACCAGGCGGCGTGCGTCGTAGCGGATGTCTTTCTCCGCGCCCGCGCACAAGTTGCCGATGCCACGCAGGAGTTGGTAGGCGTCCAGGCCGGGGGTGATCTCGCCGGAGGCGGTCGCGGCGGTCAGGAGGTCGGTGCAGACGGGGAGGAGGCGGTCCAGGAAGTACGTGTGGAGGGTGCCGTAGCAGGTGCTGTCCGACTGCATCGCCGTCGCCAGGCCGTGCTTGGTGACCAGGAAGTCGACGAAGAGGTCGGTCCATGCGGCGAGGGCCGCGTACGGGGTGGGGGTCGTGGCCAGCAGCGTGGGGCCCGCCTCGGCGCAGGTGTCGACCTGGTGGCGGTAGACCGCGATGACCAGGTCCGCGCGGGTGGGGAAGTGGCGGTAGACCGTGCCGGTGCCGACGCCGGCGCGCGTGGCGATCTCGCGGACGGGGGCGTCCACGCCGGAGGTGACGAAGACGGCGGCGGCGGCGTCCAGGAGGGTCTGCTGGTTGCGGCGGGCGTCTTTGCGGCGGGGGGTGGACGGGGTGTCGGCGGGCACGGGGGTGCTCCTCGGGTCGGCCTTGCTAAGCGGAACCGTGTTCCGTATCGTAAGTGGAACAGGGTTCCGCTTTGCCTATCATGGCAGACCGGGGGCGGGCTGTCATGCCGTCGCGCGGTCGTGCGGAGCCGTCCCCCGAGCTGCGAACGGATGGCACAGCCATGCCCGCGTCGATCGTGTCCGTGAAACCCGTCCTCCTGCCGGCCCCCTCGCGGGGTGAAGATCTCCAAGTCCGCGTCTCCGCGCCGCTGTTGGGGACCGACCTGCCTGTCCTCGTCCTCTCCCACGGCTACGGCTGGTCCCTCGACGGGTACGCGCCCCTCGCCGATCACTGGGCCGCCCACGGGTTCGTCGTCCTCCAGCCGACCCACCTCGACTCCCGGACCCTCAGCATCCCTGCGGACGACCCCCGTACGCCGCGGATCTGGCGCTTCCGCATCGAGGACGTCGTGCGCGTACTGGACTCCCTCGACGTCCTGATCGCCGCCGTACCGGGCCTGTCCGGCCGCGTCGACCCCTCCCGCATCGCCGTCGCCGGGCACTCCTGGGGTGGGCAGACGGTCGGTACGCTGCTCGGCGCGCGGGTCCTCGGCGAGGACTTCTCCGACCCCCGCGTCAAGGCGGGCGTCCTGCTCGCGACGGCCGGCCTCGGCGACGACCTGACCCCCTTCGCCGCCGAGCAATTCCCCTTCATGCGGCCCTCGTTCGCGACGATGACTCCGCCGGTGCTCGTCGTCGCGGGCGACCGTGACCAGTCCCACCTGTCCACGCGGGGGCCCGACTGGTTCACTGATCCGTACGTCCACAGCCCTGGCCCCAAAGGGCTGTTGACGGTGTTCGGGGGTGAGCACTCGCTCGGCGGGATCGTCGGGTATGAGGTCGCGGAGACGACGGACGAGAGTCCGGCGCGGGTCGCGATGATCCAGCGGGTGAGTACGGGGTTCCTGCGCGGCGCGTTGGGGGTGTCGGGGGAGATGTGGGCCGAGGAGCCGGGGGAGTTGGGGAAGCTGGAGTGGAAGTAGCTTGCTGTCAGAGGCCGTTGACCGATCCCGATTCCGCGAAGCGGACGACGTGACGGCGGACCTGGTCGAGGAACTTCGGGAAGGAGCCGGCGACTTCGACGAACTCGCCCTGGAGCGTGGGGCGGTGGATCGCTCCGCCCCGGTCGGCGACGTACAGCGCTCCTCCGCCGTTCGAGGCGATCACCATTCCGTGGGGGTCGTCGGCTCCTGAGGCGAAGACCGGCCCTTCCGTCGCGAGTTGGGCCAGGACCGCGTGGGCCGGGTGGATGAAGAAACCGTTGCCGATGTCCGGCAGGGACACTTCCGCGAACGACTCGTAGAACATCCGCAACTCGCCGAACACCAGGGGCTCTTGGGCGTACTCGCGGGCGGCGCGGAGGTCTTCCCCGGTGGCGGGGCGGATCTCGTTCCGGCCCGGCGGATAGCCGTACGTCTCCTCGAACGCCGGGAGCAGGGTGTCGACGGTGTGCGTGATGTCGTCACGCCAACTGGCCAGCCAGGAGGGGGAGTACGGGTGGTGGTCCATGGCGGGGATCATGCCGCGTTCACCGGTCGTGCGTCCTCGAAGGCGGGGGCCAGGAGGAGGCGGGCGGTTTCGGTGCCGAGGCCGGTGCCCCAGGAGGTGGGGTTCAGGGTGAAACCCAGGGTGGCGGCGCGGGGTTGGTGGGGGTCGGTGGCCAGGCGGCCTACGCCGATGAGGGTGGTGGCGTCGGTGATCGCGAGGACGTACTCGGTGCGGGCGGATGTTCGGGCGCGGGACAGCAGGTCCCGTACCTCGTTGCGCGTGCGGGGTTCGAACGACAGGTGGGCGGTGGCGAGTTCGCTGCCGTAGATCGCGAACACCGCGTCCGTGTCGGTGGGTTGCAGCTCGCGGAGTTCCAGGTGCTCGCCGCGTCGGAGGACCGGGTACATGGCGGGGACTTTACGGGCGGGGTGCCTCAACGGCCGTTGCCCGGCGCGGCGTTCGCCTCAACAGCCTTCGCCCGGCAGGGTGTTGGCCCAGTCCGCCTCGTACCCGTCCGCCCCTCCTCACGTCCGGCCGCCGCCCCCACCCCCCGTCGGAGGTGGAAGCGGCGTATCCCGGTCGCCTCAAGGCGTGCGCTACTGCTGCTCCGGCTGGTCGCGTTTGATGCCCAGTGCCTCCTCCGCCTTCTGCTGGGCCTGGTCGACCTGGCTCTCGTACTTGTTGCCAGTCTTCTCGTTGATCATTTTCTCGGCGGTGTCGGACATGTCCTTGGCCTTGTCCTGCATCGCCTTGTTGCTCTTGAACCTGTCCAAGAGGCCCATCGAAGGCTCCTTCCGGAGGTGATCCATCACGACCATATGTCCGGGTTGCTCCGAATGCCCACCCGAAGGGGGTGGCCGCGCGACCCGGCCGCACCCACGGAGTGACCCCGCACACCCTCCCGCTAGCGTGTACGCGGCCCTGACCGGGGAAAACGTCCGGTGCGGGGTGACCGGAACGGCACAAGAGGACATCGGGAGGGGCGCGCGTGAAGCGTGTTCGGGGTGGGGTGGCGATCGCCGCCGTGCTGGTCACGGCACTGGCGGGTTGCAGCGAGACGAAGGACGGGGGCGGCGCGTCCGGCCCCCAGAGCGGCGCCGCGCTCGCGGCGGCCGAGGCGCTGCCGGTCAAGGGCCGCGCGCCGAAGACCGGTTACTCCCGCGACGCGTTCGGCTCCGCGTGGGCCGACACGGACTCCAACGGCTGCAACACGCGCGACGACATACTCCAACGGGACCTGGCGGACGTGAAGTTGACCGGCGGCGACTGCAAGGTCTCGTACGGGGTCCTGGAGAAGGACCCCTACTCCGGCAAGGACGTGACGTACCGCCGCGGCAAGAGCCAGGTCGACATAGACCATGTCGTCGCCCTCTCCGACGCGTGGCAGAAGGGCGCCAAGTACTGGGACGCCGGCAAGCGCATCGCCCTCGCCAACGACCCCCTCAACCTCCTTGCGGTGGACGCGAGTACGAACCGCTCCAAGGGCGACGGCGACGCGGCGACCTGGCTCCCGCCGAACGCGTCGTACCGCTGCGCGTACGTCGCCGCGCAGGTCGCGGTGAAGAAGAAGTACGAGCTGTGGGTGAGCGACGCGGAGAAGGCGGCGATGGAGAAGGTGCTGAAGGGGTGCTCGAACCAGAAGCTGCCGACCGGGGGGAATCCGACGAAGGCGCCGGAACGATTCACCGCGAAACGTAAGTGAACCCTCTCAAATCGATGTGATGCAGGTCACATCTCAGGCGTGAACCCGAAGCGGTGCTCATTACGACGAAGGGAGTGTGGAGGCCGAACGGAAGGGGGTGCCCAGTGATGCCGAACTGCTGGATGCGGTCGCCGAGGGCGACCGGGACGCGTTCGAGGAGCTGTTCCGCAGGTTCGCGCCCTGGCTCAGAGGCCGGCTGCGGCAGCGGTGCGCGGACCACGCGCTGGTGGACGAGGTCGTCCAGGACGTCTTCGTGGAGGTCTGGCGCCGCCGCGAGCGCCGGGGGGACCGGGTGGGCGACGTGAACGGGTGGCTGTGGCGGGCGGGCAGCCACCGCCTGATCGACGCGCGGCGGGCGCACGAGCGGCGGGGCCGGCTGCTGGGCCGCCTGGCCCGCCTGCCCGGACGGCACGCGGCGTCCCCGGAGGACCAGCTCATGACGGAGCTGGGGGACGGCGCGCTGGACGCGGTCGAGCACCTCCCCGCCGACCTGCGGGCGGTCGTCCGCGCGACGGCGCTCGAAGGCCTGACGGTCCAGGAGACCGCCGAACGCCTGAACATCCCGCCGGGAACGGTCAAGTCCCGGGCATCCAGGGCCAGAAGGCTCCTCAGGGAACGGCTGACGTCGTGACGGGGCGCCGGGACCGGGAGGCGGGGGAGGGACGGGTGAACGGCGTACGGCCGGCGGACCCGCGCCCCGGCGTCCCCGATGGAGACCCGTCCCACCCGACCACCGCCCTGCTCCGCGCGTACGCGAACCGCCCCCTCCCCGCAGCGGCCAGGGACGCCGTCGAAGCTCACGTCGACCAGTGCGCCGACTGCCGAGAGCAGCTCGCCCCCCTCATGGCGGACGACCCCGGCCTGACCGCCCTGTGGCAGCGCGTCGATCACGCGGTCGACGAACCGGACCGCAGCCTCCTGGAGCGGTGCGCCCTGCGTGTGGGCGTTCCCGAGGACGCCGCCCGCCTGTGCGCGGCGATGCCGGGCCTGCGCCGGTCCTGGTGGGCCGGGGCGGCCCTGCTGCTCCTGCTCGCCGTGGCCGCCGCGCGCTGGAGCGGGTCGGCGTCGGCGCCCCTGCTGTACTTCGCGCTGGTGCCCGCCCTGTCGGCCGTCGGCGTCGTCACGGTCACCGGCCGCCGCTTCGACCCGGCGTACGTATGGCTCGCGGTGTCCCCGCTGGGCGGCTTCCGGGTCGTCCTGCTGCGCGCGGCGGCGGTGCAGCTCCTCAGCCTCGCCCTGGGCGCGGCGGGCGCGGCCGGCCTGCCGCTGCCGTTCCTCGCCAGGCTCGGCTGGCTCGTGCCGTCGCTGATGCTGACGGCCCTGTGCCTGGCCCTGTCGAGCCGGATGGACGCGCTGCCGACGATCGGCCTTACGCTCGCGGCCTGGGCCCTGTGCCTGGGCGCCACGTACAACACGGACCTCCCGGCGGCGACCCGGATGCTGCTCCCGGGCACCCAACTCGTCATGGCGGGCGTCGCGTTGCTGGCGGCGGGGGCGCTGGTCGCCCTGCGCGACGGATTCGACAGACCCACGGCGCGGAGCCGGACGACGACGAGGAGGGCGGCGTAGATGCGATCGGTCACGGTCACCGGAGTGAGCGTGCGCTACGGGCGCCGGACAGCCCTGGACGACGTCTCCCTGACCCTGGGCCCCGGGGTGACGGGCCTGCTGGGACCCAACGGCGCGGGCAAGACGACGCTGCTGAGCGTCCTCGCCACGGCGACCGGCCCCGACGCGGGCGCGTTGTCCGTCCTCGGCCTCGACCCGCTGACCCCCACGGGTCGGCAGGCCCTGCGCCGCAGGCTCGGCTACCTCCCGCAGAACCCCGGACTGCCCGCCCACTTCACGGCGTTCGAGTTCGTCGACTACGTCGGGATCCTCAAGGAGATCGGCGACCGCGACACCCGCCGCGCGGAGGCCCGCCGGGTCCTGGAGGAGGTCGGCCTCACCGCCGACCGGGGCCGGCGCATCCGCAGGCTGTCGGGCGGCATGCGCCAGCGCGTCGGCCTCGCCGCGGCCGTCGTAGGCGACCCCGAGCTGTTGATCCTGGACGAGCCGACCGCGGGCCTCGACCCCGAACAGCGGCTGCGGTTCCGTGAACTCGTCGCCGGGTTCGGCGAGGACCGGACGGTCCTGCTCTCCACGCACCAGACGGAGGACGTCGCGGCCCTCTGCCACAAGGTCGTCGTCCTCGACCACGGCACCGTCCGCTTCGAGGGCACCCCGGCCGAACTGGCGCTCCTGGCCGAGGGCCGCGTCTGGAGCAGCGCCGAACGCACGCCGGGCGCCCTCGCGGCGTGGCGCACGGGCGTCGGCGCGTTCCACAACATCGGGGACCCGCCGCCGGGCGCGTCCCTGGTCGAACCGACCATCGAGGACGGCTACCTGCTGCTCCTCGACGGGCAGCGGACGGGGGCGGCATGAGCACCGGCGTAGTGACTCGTCCCCGCCCTCAGGCTCCCCACGACAGCCCCCGCGCCCAACGGGCCCTGGTCCGCTTCGAATCCGCGCGCGTCCTCGGCCACCCGGCCTTCCTCACGGCCGTCCTCCTGTACGCGGCCCTGTGGGCGTACGAGGCGTGGGGCGGCGGACCGCGCGGACGCTACCCCGTGCTCCAGGACGAGGACCGGTACACCCAACTCCCCTTGCTGCTCCTGGCCGCAGGGGCGCTCGTCGCGACGAACCTCACCACCACGCGCCTGCACCGCAGCGGCACGCAGCCGCTCTCCGATGTCCTCGGCCTGCCGCCGTGGCGGCGCACGCTCGCCCACCTCACCACCGCCCTCCCGCCCGCAGCGCTGGCGGCCCTGCTGGCCACGGCCCGCATCGCCGCGTACGCCGCGAGCCCCACCGCCGTCGGCAGCCCCTCCCCGGCCGAACTCGCCACCGGACCGGCCGTGGTCCTGCTCGCGGGCTGCGCCGGAGTGACCCTGGCCCGCCTCACCCCGTCGGCGGCGGCGGGCCCGTACGCGGTCCTGCTCCTCGGCGTCCTGGTCCTGTGCGGGGCGCTCGGCGTACGGGGCCTGAAGTGGGCGGGACCGGTCGGCGTGGAGGACGAGTTCGCGGCGCCGCTGCCCGGCGACCTGATGCACCGCCCGGTCGCCGAGCACCTCGTCTACCTGGCCGCTGTCACCGGCGTACTGGCCCTGCTCGCGCTGGTCCGCACCGGGATGCGCGCGGCGCCGGTGCGGGTGGCCCTCGTCGTGCTGGCCGGGACGGCGGTCGTCGCCGGTGTCCTCCAGTACCGGCCGCTCCCCGACGACGTCGTGGCGCGCAGGGTGGACGCCGAACTCCACCCCGGGGACCGGCAGCGGTGCCGGGTCGCGGACCGGGTCACGTTCTGCGCGTTCCCCGAGTTCCTGGCACGCAGCCGGGACTGGCAGCGGGTGACCGACGGCATCCTCACCGGCGCCCCGGCCACCGAGGGCCCGTACGCGGTACGGCAGCGGATCTTCCTCGGCGCCGACCACGATGGTGCCGGCCAAGACGGCGTGGCCGGCATGCCCCCGCTGGAGGCATGGGCGCGGGACGACGACCGGCACGGCACCCCCGGCGCCGTGACCGTCGGCACCGGCTGGGGCACGGACGACACCGGCGGCGACGAGATGCTGGCCTTCGCGGTGCGGTTCGCCGACCGGGTCGTCCCCGGACACGACCCGTCGGACGGCGGGATGCTGTGCCGGGCCCGCGCCGTGACGGTCCTGTGGCTCGCCGCGCAGGCCACCCCGCAGACCGCCGACGCCCTGCGCTCGATCCAGCGGCGCAGCATCAACGGCGTCACCCTCGACACACTCGGCTCGTCCCAGGCGCTCGGCTTCGGCGCCCCCGAGGTCCAGGTCGTACGCGACCTGCTCGACCTGCCCGCACCCGAGGTCGCCGACCGCCTCAAGGCGTCCTGGCCCGCCCTCGCCGACGAACGCACCAGCACCGGACGGGCCGCGCGGCTGCTGGGCGTCACCGCCCCGCCGGACGCCGAACAGGGAGCGGAGGACACACGATGCGACACCGACTGACCCCGCACCTCGTCCCGCACCTGCTCCGCCTCGCGCCGAGACTCCCCCTGGCCCTGTGCGCGGGAGCCGCCCTCGCCGTCGCCGCCCTGCCGCCGGCCCTCTCCCTCCACCTCGAACCCGGCGTCGCCGCGCTGCTGTTGAGGCTGACGGCGGCCCTGTGCGCGCTCCCCGTCGCGTTCGCCCTGGACGATCCCGGTGCGCGGATCACGGCGACCCTGCCGTACCCCGTCGCGCTGCGCCGGCTCCTGCGCCTCGTACCCGTCTGCGCGGCGGTGGCCGTGACCTGGACGGTGTGCGCGGTCCTGCTCCGGGGAGCGGCGTACCCGGACGGGCTTCCCCTGCCGGGGTTCTTCCTGGAGACGGCCGTACTCGCGTCCGCCGTGCTGCTGCTGGCCGCGCTCGGCCTGCGGATCACCGGGGGTGAACGCGGCAGCGCGCTCGCCGCGCCCGGGAGCGTCCTGCTGCTCCTCGTCCTCGCCCTGAGCCCGGCCCGGCCGCGCCTGTTCGCTCTGCCGTACGGCGAGTCCTGGGACGCGTCCCGGAGGGTGTGGGCGTTCGCGCTGGTCGCCCTCGTCGTCCTGTCGGGGGTCCTGCTGCGGGAGCGGTTTCACCGGACGGGCGCCGGGGTCAGGTCAGGCCCGCCGCGATGGCGCGGCGTACCGCGTCGGCCCGGTCCCGGATGTCGGCCTTGGCGAAGAGGTTGTTGATATGGGTCTTGACGGTCGCTTCGCTCACGAAGAGCTTCTCGGCGATGGCCCGGTTGGGCAGACCCCGCCCGATCAGGGTGAGCACTTCGCGCTCGCGGGGTGTGAGATGCGCGGGCAGCTCAGGTCCGGACGCCGTCGGCCTGGCGCGGACGGTGGCCAGCAGCCGGTCCTGGACCTCGCGGTCGAGGACGGACTGGCCCGCCGCGGCGGCGCGGATCGCGCGGACGATGTCCTGGCGTCCGGCGTTCTTCGTCAGATAGCCGCGGGCACCCGCGCCGAGCGCGGCCAGGATCGAGTCGTCGTCGGCGAACGTGGTGAGGACGACGACGGCCACCTCGGGGTGTTCGTCGCTCAGCCTGCGGGTGGTCTCGATCCCGTCGAGCACGGGCATCCGCAGGTCCATCAGCACGACGTCCACCGGCCCGGCGGCGACCGCGGCCAGGACGCCGTTGCCGTCCCCGGCCGCCGCGACGACGTCGATGTCCTCGGTCAGACCCAGCACCGCGGCGAGCGGTTCGCGGATGGTGGCCTGGTCGTCGGCGACGACCACGCGCAACGGCCGGGAACTCTCGGTGGGTTCGCTCATCGGGGGATCTCCGCCTTCACTTGCCAGCCGCCGCGCTCCGGTCCCTCGGTGACCGGTCCGGCGGTGAGGGTGCCGCCCAGCAGGGCGACGCGTTCGCGCATGCCGATCAGCCCCATTCCGCTGCCGGCCCCGGCGTCCACCGTACGGGTGGCGGGCCGGTTGCGGACGGTCAGCGCCGTGGCGGACGCCGCGAAGGCCAGCTCCACCCGCACCGCACCCCCCGGCGCGTGCCGCGCGGCGTTGGTCAGGGACTCCTGGGCGATCCGCAGCAGATTCTGGGTCACCCGGGCCGGTACCTCCACGGGGGCGCCGTGGACGGTCAGGGCGTCGCGGTGGCCGGACGACTCGATCATCGCAGTGAGGGTCTCCACCAGCGGCAGCGCGTCCTCGCGGAGCGCGTGCACCGTCCACTGCGCCTGCTTCAGGCTCTCCTTGACGAGGCTGTGGGCCTTGTCGTTGGCCGCTCTGACCTTCTCCAGGTCGCCGGTGTCGAGCAGTGCGTCGGCCAGCTCCAGCTGCATGTTGATCCCGGCCAGCGTGTGCGCGAGGACGTCGTGCACGTCCCGGGCGATCCGGCCGCGCTCGGTCAGTACGGCCGTCCGCGCCTCGGCCCTGGCGGCGCGCTCCGCGCTCTCGGCCGCCGACAGCGCGGCGGCCACGGCCCGGTGCTGGACCCGGTTGAGCATCCCGATCAGGACCGGCGCGCCGGTGGTGAGCCCGACGGCCCAGGGCAGCAGATGGTGACCGGGCCCGATCTCGAAGTACAGGACGCCGCCGCAGAGCAGACCGCAGGCCAGCGCCAGGACGGCGGCCTGCCTGGCCGGCAGCCGGTACCCGATGTGACCGGAGAGGAAGAAGGCGAAGAGGTAACCGGTCCCGCTGCGACTGGCGCCGATCAGCGCGGCAGCCGCGAGGACCCCCAGCGACAGCCAGACGACGGCGGCACGCGGCGGGACCTTGTCCTGCGGCAGGCCACGGGCCAGCAGCGCCGCACTGTTCAGGACGAACAAGGCCGCGACCAGCAGTCCCTGCCCGCTGACGCCCATCGGCCGGATCGTCAGGGCTCCGCCGACGACGACCGCCACGGTCAGGGCCCACTGCACCCGGGGGTCCCGGCCCGGGACCGGCCGGGACGGGACCTGTGCGGGGGAGGCGGCGGGAGGCACGGCCAGACCATAGCTCACGGCCGGACCGCGACCCGGTCCGCGGCGGAGGCGGCCTGCCCGGCGGTCAGCATCCGGCTGCGGACGAAGATCGTGGCCAGCCGGGTGACGACCTCGGTGAGCGCCATCAGGACGAAGGCCGCCACCCACGCCTGGTCGCTGGTGATGTGGTGGGCGAGGCTGAACCGGGCGACGTCGTCGGCGCCGCCGTGCTCGGTCCACAGCTGGAAGCCCATCCGGGCCCCCATGCCGAGCACCCACAGGATCGCGGAGACCGCCCCCGCCTTGATCAGGATGTGCCCGCCCGCCGTCCTGACCCGGGTGTAGACGCCGCCGGCGACGCCGAGTACGGCCCCCACCCCCACGAGCGCGCCGACCAGGACCAGGTCGTTGCCCGCGGTGGGGACGGAGTCCAGGTACGTGTGGGCCACGAAGGCCACGATCCCCAGCGGGATCAGGAAGGTCCTGAGGTCCAGCCGGCCTTCCCGCAGCTGCCGGAAGACGACGAGAAGGAGGGCGATGTCGGTGATCCACTCGGTCGTTGTCATGCCCCCAAGCCTGCTGTCAGGGGGCTCGCGACACCTGGACCCACGGGTGGAGATCGGGGTGGAGAAACCCGTGCTGCGAGGGTTACTTCAGGGCGGCCACGACCTTCTCCGTCAGCTTCTTCGCGCCGCCGGCACCGTTGGAGGGGCCGTCCGTCGAGAGGACACTGACGACGTTCGTGCCCACGCGGGACGCGATCAGGGTGGTGCCGGTCTCCCAGGCGTCGCTCGTGAGGGTGATCGTGTACGCCTCGTCACCGAGGGCGGGGCCGGCGGTTCCGGTGATCTTGACCTTGCTCTTCGTGTCCGCGTCCGTGTAGCTCGGGCAGGCGGCCACGACCTTCTTCAGCGCCGTCATCACGTCCGCCGACGTCGTGCCCCGGTACGCGTCTATCTCCTGGTCCAGCTCGGCGGTCGTGTTCTTGTTCATGTACGACGCCTGCGCGAACGAGACGCCCTTGATGCCGGTCAGCTCGATCCACGCGGTGCCGCCGAAACCGGCGCAGTCGGGCTTCGCCGCCGTCGTCTCCGGGGCTCTGTACGTGTCCCCCGTGTCCCGCGTCGCCGTCGGGTCCACCTCGAAGCCGGACGCGAAGTACGTCGCCGGCGCGAGCGCCTTCTTGAGTGCGGCGCCGGTCAGGATGCCCTTGTTCGGGTCGGCGGGCTTGGCCTTGTTCGCAGCGGCGGCCGGAGCGGAGTCCGAGTCCGAGTTCGAGGAGCAGGCCGCCAGGGCGAGGGGGAGGGCGGCGGCGACGGCGAGCGTCTTGAGGGTGCGGGAGCGCATGGATGTCCTTGAGCTGTCGTACACAAACGTGTGGGCCTGACGGTCGCCAGGCCCGAAGGGTTGATCATAAGAAGGTAAAGGACATGAAAAAGTCTCCGGATTCCCAAAGGTGGATCAAAGGGGGTGCGATTTCTTCACCGCCCGCTCTTCCCTAGGGTGGGGCCGATGTCCCTCGAACCCGAGCGCGCTGTGAGGTATCTGATGGCCACCCCCGACAACCGGCGGAAGCGGTGACCCGTCTCGGCGCCTGGGAGGCGTTCCAGCAGGCTGTCGCCGAAAGCCCCGTGGACGTACGGGTGTTGGACGGGGACGAGGTGGGCCGGCGGCGCTGCGTCAAGCAGATGGGGTTCACCTCGCAGTCCGTGCTCGGGGCGGTGATCTCCAACTGCGGCGGGTTCGTCGTCGACGGGGGATGGGTGAGGGTGCTCGGGGGCGGGGCGGACGGACTCCCGGACATCGGACGCGTCAACGGCTTTCCGGGCCCCGTCGAGCCCGGGCAGACCCCCGCCAGGCTCATCGTCGGGTACGACGTCCTCGGCGGCGTGTTCGCGCTCAACTTCGCCGATCCCGCCGACGCCGGACCGCTCGGCATACCGGAGGCGATCAGCTACTTCGCTCCCGACAGCCTCCGGTGGGAGCCCTTGGAACTGCCTTACAGCACCTGGGCGTTCTGGCTGCTGTCCGGGCAACTGGAGCTGTTCTACAAGAGGTTCCGGTGGGACGGCTGGCGCGAGGAGATCGCCGGGCTCGGGCTCGACGAGGGGATCTCCACGTACCCGCACCTGTGGACCGTCGTGGCGTACAAGAACCCCGCCGGTGTCACCCGGACCCCCGTACCCATGCGCCAACTCCTCGACACCGAACGCGACTTCGCGCTACGGAGGGAATCGGCCGACCCCGGCCCGCTCGGCGACGTGTGAGCCTCAGCGGCCGTACGGATGGGCGTACGGCGCCGGCGCCCCGTACCGCACCGGTGGTGCCTGCCGCGACTTGGGGTCGAACGCCGCGAACAGGAGCAGCGCCGTCCCCATCGCCGTACCGAAGAGGAGGACGAAGCCGAAGACGCCGTCGCCCACGCCGTCCTCCAGGGCGATGAGCCAGGTCCAGACGGCGGCCTCGTACGTCACGAAGGACGCGCACGCGGTCCAGTCGGAGGGCAGGCCGCGGCGGAGCGCGAGGTAGAGGAAGGGGATCCAGAGGAAGAGGCCGAACGTGCCCCACACGGGCAGCGTCCAGGCGATGCGCTGCCCCCAGCCCGCCTCAAGACGCTTCGGGGAACGTGAACTCGGCGGTGGCGTCGAGTAGTTGTAGCCGCCTGGTATGCCTGCCATGCCCGTTCCCATCCCGCCCTCGTGTCCGGTCAGCGTAGGACACCGGGTTCGCCGGGTCCGACGCGCGGCTCCCCTTTACTGTGGCATGGGGGATTCTTGTGACGATCGGAAACCGGTGTTTCCGGGACGCGGGAACGCGATCGGTTACCTTGCGACGCGCACGTTTGAACGAATCAAGGGGTGGGAATGGCAGAGCACCGGCAGTCGAGGAAGCGCAGATACATCGCGTGGGGCGTGGCGAGCGCCGTCGTGGTCGCGGGGGGCGCGGTCGCGGCGCAGCAGTCGATGGCCGCGACCGTCTGGCCGGCGCAGAAGACGTACACGGGGCGCGCGTTCGACACGTGCACCGCCCCCTCGCTCGCCGCGATGAAGGCGTGGAAGGCCAACGGCTACTACGGCGGCGCGGCCGTCTACATCGGCGGCAAGAACCGCGGCTGCGCCCAGCCGAACCTCACCAACTCCTGGGTGAAGTCGGTGAATTCGCAAGGCTGGAAGCTGATTCCGCTGTACGTCGGCGCGCAGCCGCCGTGCCAGACCGGGTCCAGCCCCGAGAAGATCACCGCCGCCACGGCGACCTCGCTCGGCGCGACCGACGCCGCCGACGCCGTCACCAAGGCGTCCGCGCTCGGCATGAAGGCCGGCAGCCCGATCTACCTCGACATGGAGGCGTACGACGTCACCAACAAGGCGTGCAACGACGCCGTGTTGGCGTATGTGCGGTCGTTCACGAAGACGCTGCGGGGCAAGGTCTACCGCGCCGGGTACTACGGGTTCACGTCGTCCAGCGCGAAGGCGATCGCGACCGCCACCAACAAGACCGACCTGCCGGGCAACCTCTGGTACGCGCTGTGGGACGGGAAGGACACGACCACCGCCGACTGGCCCTGGGGCAAGGACCAGTTCACCGACCACAGCCGGGGCCACCAGTACCAGGTCAACAGCAAGGAGACGCGCGGCGGTTACACGATCACCGTCGACCGGGACACGTGGGACGCGCCGGTCGCGATCGTGGGCTGATGTCCAGGGGAGTTTCTCGAACACGCGCCGGACTGCACCCCCTGAGCGCGTGACGCGGGCGCGGCGGTGCCCCAAGTCCCGGTGAATCGTTGGTCGAATGGGTTGGCCCCAGGCGTACCACTGCCTACCATCGATCACCGCAAGACTTTGTGCACCGCCGCACAAGCTCCTACAGGAGGTCCCCTTGCCCCGCCGTCGTCGCACCGCGCTCCTGCTGACCGCCACGATCGCCGCGGCAGCCCCCCTCCTGACCGCCTGCGGGAACGACGCGCACCCTGGTGCAGCGGCCGTCGTCGGCGGCCAGCGGATCACCGTCTCGCAGCTGGAGAACCGGGTCAACGAGGTCCGCTCCGCCCAGCGTGCGTCCGTCAAGGACGACGCTCAGTACGCGCAGGCCATCGCGCAGACCGGGACGCTCACGCGGGACACGCTGCACGGGATGGTTCTCGACAAGGTCCTCCAGAAGGCCGCCGAGAACGCGGGAGTTGCCGTCAGCCGGCGTGAAGTCCAGCAGATGCGGGCCGGGTTGGAGCAGCAGGCCGGTGGGCCTGAGGGGCTGGAGACGGCCTGGCTCCAGCAGTACGGGGTGCCGCCGCAGCGGCTCGACGAGAACCTCCATCTCCAGCTGGAGGCGCAGAAGTTGGCGGCGAAGCTGGGGACGGACACCAGTCAGCCGGCGTTCTGGAACGCGTTGTCGACGGCGTCGAAGGAGCTGGGGGTGGATCTCAATCCTCGGTACGGGGGGTGGGATGTGAAGAAGGTGAGCCGGGTGGATGCGGCTACGCCTTGGGTGCGGGAGATCGCTGCGGGGGCGTAGGGGGTGGCGGCATACAAGATGGTCGTACGACTTTCATCCCCAGGCTGTGGATAACTTTCCGGGCGGGATCGGAGGGTGGGTTACGTTCGAGGTGTGAACGAAACCAGCCCCGCAGATCCCGCGCGGTCCACCGGCCGCATCGTCCTCCTCACCACCAGCCACCGCGTCGCCCCCGGCCTGCTCTCCTGGTCCGCCTGGCAGGTGCTCCGTACGGCGGACCTGGTCGTCTGTGCGGACGGCGCGCATCCTCAGGTGCCGTATCTGCGGGAGGCCGGTGTCGACGTCTCCGCGGAGGCGCCCGGTGCCGAGGAGCTGGTGGCCGAGTGTGCCGGCGGGCGGACCGTGGTCGTCGTCGCCACCGGTGAGGGGGAGCCCGCCCTCACCGACGGGCTCGCCCGTCTCGCCGGGTCCGGGCGGGTCGCCATGCCCGAGCTGGAACTCCTCCCCGCCTCCTACGACCTTCCCGGCGCCCGCCTCCTCGACCTCGTCCAGGTCATGGACCGGATCCGTCTCGCCTGCCCCTGGTCCTCGCAGCAGACCCACAAGGGGCTCGCGAAGTACGCGGTCGAGGAGTCGTACGAACTCGTCGAGGCGATCGAGGAGGGCGACTACGACGAACTCCGCGAGGAACTCGGCGACGTCCTGCTCCAGGTCGTCTTCCACGCGCGCATCGCCGAGGACGCCGAGGAGGAGGCGTTCTCCATCGACGACGTCGCCGCGACGATCGTCACGAAGCTGATCCATCGCCATCCGCACGTCTTCGGTGACGCGGTCGCCACGACGCCCGAGGAGGTCAAGGAGCACTGGCTGCGCACGAAGGCGATCGAAAAACGCCGGGCGTCCGTCACGGACGGCGTCCCCCTCCACCAGCCGGCCCTCGCCCTCGCGGCGAAGCTGACGTCCCGGGTCCGGACGGCCGGGCTGGACGTGCCGCTGCCGGGTGGTCAGGGCGTGGGGTACGAGCTGCTGGCGCTCGCGGCTCGGGCCGAGACGGAGGGGGTGGACCCGGAGGCGGCGTTGCGGGCGGCGGCTCGGGTGTACCGGGAGGCGGTTCGGGGGGTCGAGGGGGTGGAGGGCTGACGGGGCCCGGCGGGATATGGGTGTCGTCACGGATAGGCCCCCTCTCCCCGTGACGTCAGGCTGTACGTCAGTCAGTTCGAGAACGGGGAATCTTGTGTTTCGTCATGTGTCCAGGACGTCGCTCGCGTTGGCCGCGGTCGCGGTGTTCGGTCTGACCGGGATGTCGGGGTCGGCGCAGGCCGCCGATGCGGGGATCCTCAGCGCGACCGGCTGCGCCGGCAACGCGGGGTCGACGGACGGTTCGGGTTCGGTCTGCCTGGAGATCAAGGGAACCAAGCTGCACGTCGACAGCTTCAAGCTGTCCAAGAAGTCCAACAACCGCGCCTGGACGGACCGCCCGATCTTCGAGATCGGCAGCACGTACGGCTACTACGGCACCCTGGAGAACGCCTCCCGCACCGAGACGGTAACCGTCGGCTCCGCCGTCAACCAGAGCTTCGCCAACAACACGAAGGCGTGCGGCTGGTGGGAGAAGTACCCCGGGACGAAGGCTTGCGTGACGATCCACAACTGATCGCCGCGAGCGGGTAGTTGGGGACGCCCTGTCCACCGAGGGGTCGGTGGGCGGGGCGTTGGGCTGGTTGTTCAGGGGGCAGCTCTGCCGGGAGGTGGGGGAGAGCGAGGAGCCGGGATCGGCGGGCCGGGGTGGTGGCTACGCCGAGTTGGGCGTTCGGGGTATGCCGTGAGTTCTGGACGCCGGCCGCTCGAACGGTTGCGTTCACGCGGTGGGGCGCGAGTCTGCGGGGGCACGAGAGCGCCTTCGGTGGAACGCCGGGTGGTGAACTCCAGGTCGGCAAGGTGGCTGTCGTCGTACCTTCGCGGCGGCAGGGCGGCAGGGCGGCAGGGCGGCAGGGCGGCAGGGCGGCAGGGCGGCAGGGCGGCAGGGCGGCAGGGCGGCAGGGCGGCAGGGCGGGTCGGGGTGAGCCGCGTGGGTGTGGTTCCGAGGTGGTTCGGGGCGCGTTGTGTGGGGAGGGTGGTTCGGGTGGAGCCGTCTGTGGGGAGGACGTTTCCGAGTGTTGCCGGAGTGTTCCGCGAGAGGCGTTCCGTGGCGGGAATTCGGCGGCGGGGACGAGTACGGTGGGATTTCTGATCCGGTTCGCGGGGCGCGGGGGCGTGTATGGAGCGGGAGTTGGAGGAGTTGGCGGTCAGGGCGGCGGTGGTGTTCAGTGCCGCGCTGGGGTCGGAGACCGAGGTGGGGGCGGAGGTTCGGGGCGCGTTCCATAAGTGGTTCGATGCCGTGAGCCCGCACCGCCGTGTCGGTCTGGTGACGTTTCATGTCACCTCGACGGGGTCGGTCGAGACCTGTGCCCGTCACATCCGCAGGTATCTCGCCCAGGCAAAGGACACCGCTTCGGCCGCCGCCCTGCTCCACGACCTGACCGACCGCTACGAGAGTTACGCGGACTTCACCCCGCAGGCTAGCCTCGGCACTCCGTCCGCCGACCTGCCCCATGAGCTGACCGACCGCCACGCGGGCCTCACCCCGCAGGCAGGCCCCGGCACTCCTGAGGGAAGCGCCGCGTTCGGCACCCTCACCGTCGACTGGCGAACCATCTCCGACGCCCTCAGGAACCCGGGCCGGAACACAGCCCCCGACGCCCAGCCGAACCCCGCGTCCCCCGACCGCACGGACCGGGTCGCCACCCTCACCTCCATGCTCGTAGGCGCGAAGCTGGAACAACCGCCCCCGGCAGCTCAGCACGAGCCGCCCCCGGAGCCGAAAGACACCTCCCAAGCAGCCCCGCCCCGGAACGGCCACAGCCCCGCTCACACACCCGAGCGGGAAGCCTCACTCACCCCTCCCGGCCAGGAAGACGCCCCCCGAGCCGAGCACCCCCGGAACGGCCACCACTCCGCCCAGGCGCCGGAGCCGGACGACGTGCCCCGAGCTGACGCGCCCTGGAACGGTCGCCGTACCGCCCGAACTCCCGAGCGGGAAGCCTCACTTACCCCTCCCGGCAACGCTTCCGCCTCTCTAGGTCCGGGAGACGCGCTCCGCGCTGATCACCCCCGCAGCGGCCCCCACTCCGCCCAGACCCCGGAGCCGGGAGACACCCCCCGCACTGACCACCCCCGCAATAGCCACCACCCCACCCAGCTCCCCAACCCGGAAGCCCCACCCTCGACCCACCTCCCCGCCACCTCGCCCTTCAGCCTCCCGGCACCGGCATCCCCCCACACGCGCCCCCAAGAGCACGCCCCCTCGGCACCCACCGACGCCCACCCCACCCCACCCCAGCAATACGACCCCCCGTCCCTCGCCCCCGAGGACGCCGCTCACCCCGACCCGACCCCCACCCCCTCCGACCCCGACCTCCCCCCAGCCTCCGCCACCCCTCCCCGCGACCACGTCGACTTCAGCCGAGGCACCTTCCACGGCCCCGTCACCGGCGCTGTCGGCGGCAACGTCTACTTCAACCACCCCACCCCCACCCACCCCGACCCCACGACCTGGCCCACCCTCGCCGACCTCACCGACGCCGAGGCTCTTGGCCACGGTGTGCGGGAGGCGCGGCGGGTGGAGGATGGGGCCGAGTTGCCGTTGTACGTCGTGCGGGATGTGGAGACGGGACGGGACTGGTTCGGGGGCGGCGGGCTGCTGGTGCTCACCGGGAGGAAGCTCGCGGGGAAGACCCGTACCGCTTGGGAGGCGTTGTTCGAACTGCCTCCGGACACACGGGTGTTCGCGCCCTCGCCCGGCACAGACCTGCGTGCCCTGCCCGCCCTGCTCGCGGACCACCCCGGCAGACACGTCCTGTGGCTGGACGACCTGGACGCCCACCTGAGCGAACGCCACCTGGACATCAAGCTGCTGACCGAGCTGACCAGGGCCCGCGTACAGATCGTGGGCACGATGAACGACGACGTGTACGACGCGTACGTGAACGACACGGACAGCCCGGCGCACCGCGTCCTGGTCCGCGCCACGAAGGAACGTCTGAGCACGGCGTGGAGCGACACCGAACTGGCGAGGGCGCGCAACAGCGAGGACCCGAGGCTGACCGAGGCGCTGGAGTGGCGCGGGGACACCGGCGTCACGCAGTACCTGGCGGTCGCCCCCCTGCTGGCGGACACCTGGCGCCGGATGCTCGTCGCACGCAGCCGGCGCGACCCCCGCGAGTACCTGCTGCTGGCGTCGGTCGACCTCGCACGGTGCGGTGTGCGCGGCGGCTTGACACGGGACCTGCTGGCCAGGGCACAGACGGCCTGCTACGGCCACACCGCGGCTGTGGACGAGGCCCTGGCCTGGGCGTCCGAGCGCCGGTACGGCGTCACCGGCCTGCTGGTCCCCGGCAACCGGAAGGACACGTGGCGCCCCCACGGCGCCCTGGTCGCGGCAGCGCTGCGCGAGGACAGGCCGATACCGGTCGGCATCTGGCGCGAAGCCCTCGCGGACACCTCGTACGACGCCGAGGACCGGCACACCGTCCACATCAACGCGCGCACCCACTTCACCCCGAGGGCGGCGAAAGGCGACCTCGACGCGATGCACATGCTCGGCCTGCTCAAGGAGGCCGAGGGCGACCCAAACGGCGCGATGCACTGGTTCCGGAAGGCCGCAGACGCCGGGTGCCACGAGGTCGCGGAACGGGTCGGCGCCTATTTGCTCAGCAAGAATCACCCCGACCAAGCCCTCCCCTACCTCCGCCAGGCCACCGACCACGCCCCCACCCCCACAGCCCACCGCCTCCTCGCCGAAGCCCACCTCACCCTCGCCGAACAAGCTCTCCACAAAGCCGCCGAGGCCAACGACAGGCACGCGGCCGGACAACTCGGCGACCTCGAACTCCGCCTAGGCGACGCCTCCCGAGCCGCGCAGTACTACCTCCGCAAGGACCAGCCCACCCCCCTCGCCCGCAACCTCGCCGCCTACCACGTCCTACGCGGCGAGCCCGAGACCGCCCAGCCCTACCTGGAGCGCGCGGCCCACGACGGCGACGACAGAGCCGTACGCATCCTCGACGACCTCCGCGCCGGCCCGCAGACCCTCCAGGACGCCGAGTCGTACTTCAGGGGTAGTACCGACCCCCAGGACCTCGCGCACCTCGGCGTAGTACTTGAGAGGTCGGGTCGTAGTACCGAGGCGCTACAGACGTACGACGAGGCCGCCGCGCAAGGGGACGCCTTCGCCCAGGCCCGAGCCGAAGCACTCCGGCGTGAACGGGATACCGTCGACGAGTGACCGACAGCACCCCCACCCTCTTCACCTGGGAGTTCGCTTCCAACCCGTACCCGGCGTACGCCTGGCTGCGGGAGCACGCCCCCGTCCACCGGACCACCCTCCCCAGCGGAGTGGACGCCTGGCTGGTCACCCGGTACGCCGACGCCAAACAGGCCCTCGCGGACGCCCGCCTCTCCAAGAACCCGGCCCACCACGACGAACCGGCGCACGCGAAGGGCAAGACCGGCATCCCGGGTGAGCGCAAGGCCGAGCTGATGACGCACCTGCTGAACATCGACCCGCCGGACCACACGAGACTGCGGCGGCTCGTCAGCAAGGCGTTCACCCCGCGCAGGGTCGCCGAATTCGCCCCCCGCGTACAGGAGTTGACGGACCAGCTCATCGACCGTTTCGCGGCGAAGGGCGAGGCCGACCTCATCCACGACTTCGCCTTCCCCCTCCCGATCTACGCCATCTGCGACCTGCTCGGCGTACCCCGTGAGGACCAGGACGACTTCCGGGACTGGGCCGGGATGATGATCCGGCACGGCGGCGGCCCGAGGGGCGGCGTCGCACGGTCCGTCAAGAAGATGCGCGCCTACCTCCTCGACCTCATCCACCGCAAACGCGGCGACCTCGGCGACGACCTCATCTCCGGCCTGATCCGCGCCTCCGACCACGGCGAGCACCTCACGGAGAACGAGGCCGCGGCGATGGCGTTCATCCTCCTGTTCGCCGGCTTCGAGACGACCGTCAACCTCATCGGCAACGGCACGCTCGCGCTCCTGACCCACCCCGGCCAACGCGACCTCCTCCAGAAGTCACTGGCCCAGAAAGAAACCCACCTCCTCGAAACCGGAGTCGAAGAACTCCTGCGCTACGACGGCCCCGTAGAGCTGGCGACCTGGCGCTTCGCCACCGAGCAACTCACCCTCGGCGGCCGGCACATCGCCCCCGGCGACCCGGTCCTCGTCGTCCTCGCCGCAGCCGACCGCGACCCGGCCCGCTTCGAGCACCCCGACACCCTCGACCTCACCCGCCGCGACAACCAGCACCTGGGCTACGGCCACGGCATCCACTACTGCCTCGGCGCCCCGCTCGCCCGCCTGGAGGGCCAGACCGCGCTCGCGACACTTCTCACACGCCTGCCGGATCTTCAACTCGCCGTGAGCCCCGAGGAGTTGAGATGGCGAGGCGGCCTGATCATGCGCGGGCTGCGGACGTTGCCGGTCGCCTTCACGCCAATGCCCTGATCAGCCGCGTGCGGGCCCGCCGGAGCACCCGACAACGGCTCCCCCGGAGCGCAAACATGACACGCCCTCACCTCCGTGATCTTCACGTGATCCGCGCGGCATGAACTTGTGACAAGTGATCGTATGCCGATACGTTCGCAAGCCGGAGCGGCCCACCAGCCGCCCCCGCCCCCCACTGTCGTGAGAAAGGTGTCCGCATGCTCTCCGGGAACGGCCGTCACCGTCGCCCCCGCCAGGCTCCGGCGCTCCTCGTGGCCGCCGGAGTGACCGGCACCGCGATCGCCATCCCGCTGCTCGGCGCGAGCGGCGCGAGTGCGGCAGGCAATCCGGCCGGGATCGAGGGAACGACCGTCTGGGACAAGGTGGCCGACTGCGAGACGGACGCCGCGTGGGACGAGAACACAGGCTCGGGCCAGTTCGGCGGGCTGCACATCAAGCTCGACGACTGGAAGAAGTACGGCGGCCTCACCTACGCCGAGCGCCCCGACCTCGCCGGCCGCGCCGAGCAGATCGAGGTCGGCAAGCGGATCCTCGCCGACCAGGGCCCGGGCTTCTGGCCCATCTGCGCGCTCACCTCGGGCCTGACGAAGGAGAGCGGCGCGGCGGCGACGGACACCACCCCGAGTCCGAGCCCCAGCACGGGTTCGACCGATACGTCCGGTACGTCGGGTACGTCCAACGGGTCGGGCTCGACGGCCGGTTCCGGCAGCACGGACCCGGGGGCCTCGCCGTCCCCGACCCCCACCCCGTCGGCACCGTCCCCCGCCCCGGCGACCCCCAAGACGCCTGTGGCCCCGCAGACCCCCAAGGCCCCCGAGGCGGCGGAGACCGGCAACTCGGCCGAGGCGGGCAAGGACAGCGGCTCCGGCCGCATCGTCACCCCGGACGCCCCACAGGCCCCGGACAGCAAGCCCACAGAACCGTCGTACGGGGACAAGTCGGGCAACGTGCAGCAGCCCGCCGAGTCTTGGAGCCTCGTCGACACCAGCGTCGGCGCGGCCGTCGGAGCCTCGCCGATCCTCATCACCCCGCCCGCGCCCGTGTCGACCCTCTCCGCCGCCGGCATCGGCAAGCATCGCGGCGTCAGTGCGGACGAACCGGAGTCGTACACCGTCCACGTCGGCGACACGCTCAGCTCCATCGCCGACTCCCTTGAGCTTGACGGCGGATGGCGAGCCCTCTACGCCGCGAACAGGGACCTCATCGGGGCCGACCCGAGCGCCATCGTCCCCGGTCAGACCCTGTCTCTCGGCAAGTGACCCGGCGTGCGGCAAAGGCGTAAAAGCGGGCGGAACCACGGCAGTTCGACGTACCCGTTCGCGGTGAATGTCCCGGTTTGATGAAAGTGTGGGATGAGTCTCAGAAGCCCTGATCGTCTTTGAAAATCCGCTGAGCGCATGTCTACGGTCGTGATCGCTCGGCACCCCGAGCACCGGCTGCCGCGAACGCCGAATCCTGCCAGCGGCCGTCCGGGAACATTCGTCGCGCAAGCGCCGTAGGCAGGAGCGGGGGACCCAAGGTAAGCGCTGGGAACGGTGGTTGACGCCGTGCCCGGCTAGGGGTGAAGTCACGGACGTGACAGGGCAACTCAACCGGCCCTAACCCGACAGCTCACCTCGCAGGCGTCGGTGAGGGGATCGATCCATGCTGTTCTCCGGCAAGGGCAAGCACCGCCGCCCGTCCAAGGCCACCCGTGTCGTCGCGCTCGCCGGTGTCACCGGTGTCGCCGTCGCCGCCCCCCTGATGGCCGCGTCCGGCGCCTCCGCCGCGACCGCCTCCGAGTGGGACGCCGTCGCGCAGTGCGAGTCCGGCGGCAACTGGTCCATCAACACCGGCAACGGGTACTACGGCGGCGTCCAGTTCTCCGCCTCCACCTGGGCCGCGTACGGCGGCACCGCGTACGCCTCGACCGCCAACCTGGCCACCAAGTCGCAGCAGATCGAGATAGCCGAGAAGGTCCTCGCCTCCCAGGGCAAGGGTGCCTGGCCGAGCTGCGGCGTCGGCCTGTCGGGCGCGTCCTACAGCGGCGGCTCGTCCTCCAACTCGGGCTCGTCGTCGAGCGGTTCGAGCAGCAGCCGTACGGAGTCGTCCGCCTCCTCCCGCTCCACCGAGCGCCAGGCCGCCCCCAAGCAGGCCACCCCGAAGAAGACGACGTCCTCCAAGACCGTCACCACCCCGACCGGCCAGAAGGTCAAGAAGGGCGACGGCGAGTACAAGGTCGTCAAGGGCGACACCCTCAGCTCCATCGCGGCGAAGCACAAGGTCGCCGGCGGCTGGCAGAAGCTGTTCCAGCTCAACAAGGACATCGTCCAGGACGCCGACCTCATCTACCCGGGTCAGCAGCTCCACCTCAAGTGACCGGCTGACGCTCAGCCGAACCACAGGCCGCTCACATCCGTGGACCCCACGGGCCCCCGCTCCGGTGCGTGTTCCCCCGTACGCACCGGAGCGGGTTTTTTGTCTGCCGCTCTTTTTGTTCGCCGTCCGGCCACCCCCTCTTTGTTCCGAGTATGAACAATGAGTACGGTCGGTTCTGTCCCATGGGGCGGGCGGTCGGCTGGCCTGAGCCCCGGAGCCGGTTAGGCTCGTCCTCGCAGCGCCCACGAGGTCTGCGTACCCGCGTCACACTGAAGGAGATGCTCGTGCCGTCCATCGACGTCGTCGTAGCCCGGGAAATCCTCGACTCGCGAGGCAACCCCACCGTCGAGGTCGAGGTCGGCCTCGACGACGGCAGCACCGGTCGTGCCGCCGTCCCGTCCGGCGCCTCCACCGGGGCCTTCGAGGCCATCGAGCTGCGCGACGGTGACCCCAACCGCTACCAGGGCAAGGGTGTCGAGAAGGCCGTCCTCGCCGTCATCGAGCAGATCGGCCCGGAGCTCGTCGGGTACGACGCGACCGAGCAGCGCCTGATCGACCAGGCCATGTTCGACCTGGACGCCACCGACAACAAGGGCTCGCTCGGCGCGAACGCCATCCTCGGCGTCTCCCTCGCCGTCGCGCACGCCGCCTCCGAGGCGTCCGACCTGCCGCTCTTCCGCTACCTCGGCGGCCCGAACGCGCACCTCCTGCCGGTGCCGATGATGAACATCCTGAACGGCGGCTCGCACGCCGACTCCAACGTGGACATCCAGGAGTTCATGATCGCGCCGATCGGCGCCGAGTCCTTCTCCGAGGCCCTGCGCTGGGGCACCGAGGTCTACCACACCCTCAAGAAGGTGCTGAAGACCAAGGGCCTGTCCACCGGCCTCGGCGACGAGGGCGGCTTCGCGCCGAACCTCGACTCCAACCGCGCCGCGCTCGACCTCATCCTCGAAGCGATCAAGCAGGCCGGGTACGTCCCCGGTGAGCAGATCGCCCTCGCGCTCGACGTCGCCGCCTCCGAGTTCTACAAGGACGGCAAGTACCTCTTCGAGGGCAAGGAGCGCTCCGCCGCCGAGATGACGGAGTACTACGAGGAGCTGGCCGCCGCCTACCCGCTCGTCTCCATCGAGGACCCGCTCTTCGAGGACGACTGGGCCGGCTGGAAGGTCCTCACCGACCGCCTCGGCGACAAGGTCCAGATCGTCGGCGACGACCTCTTCGTCACCAACCCCGAGCGCCTCGCCCGCGGCATCGAGGAGGGCGCCGCCAACGCGCTCCTCGTCAAGGTCAACCAGATCGGCTCCCTCACGGAGACGCTGGACGCCGTCGAGATGGCCCAGCGCAGCGGCTTCAAGTGCATGATGTCCCACCGCTCCGGCGAGACCGAGGACGTCACGATCGCGGACCTCGCGGTGGCGACGAACTGCGGCCAGATCAAGACGGGCGCCCCGGCCCGCTCCGAGCGGGTCGCCAAGTACAACCAGCTTCTCCGTATCGAGGAGATCCTGGACGACGCGGCCGTGTACGCCGGTCGGTCTGCGTTCCCGCGCTTCAAGGGCTGAGGCTTCTCGTATTAGAGGCGTCGCTCGTACGTCCCCGTACCCGGTCCCGTACCGTGTGCGGGGACGTACGCACGTATGAACGGGAACGGGAGGCGCCGGCATGGCCGTCAAGGACAAGGACCGGTTCTCCACAGCGACCAGGCTCCGCGCCCTCGGCGAGCAGACCGCCGCCCGCGTCTACCGCTCCCAGACGAAACGCCAGCAGCGCCGCTCCCGCCTCACCGGCCGCGCCGCGCTCCTCGCGCTCGTCCTGTGCACCCTCGTCGTCGCCCTCGCCTACCCGATGCGGCAGTACGTCTCCCAGCGCGCCGAGATCGCCGACCTCGAACGCAAGCAGGAGCAGGCCCGGCAGAAGGTCGAGCAGCTCCGCGACCTCAAGGCCCGCTGGCAGGACGACACGTATGCCGAGCAGCAGATCCGGCAGCGGCTCCACTACGTCCTGCCGGGGGAGACCGGGTACGTCGTCATCGATCCGGACGCCGCGAAGCAGGCCCGCGTCGACGCCGGCGCCGCCGATCGGCCCTGGTACGCGAACGTGTGGGACGGCGTGGACAAGGCCGACGCGGTCGGCAGGTGAGGCCGGGGGCGGCGCCCGCGATACTGGATGCCGCCCCACCTCTTACCGACAGCAGAGAGACTTCCGTACGCCATGCAAACGCCTCCCCCGATCACCGAGCGCACCGAGCCGACCGACGTGGACGTCGAGGCGTTCCGGCAGCAGTTGGGCCGGCCCCCCCGTGGGCTGCGCGCGATCGCCCACCGGTGCCCCTGTGGGCAGCCGGACGTCGTCGAGACCGCTCCCCGTCTTCCCGACGGGACTCCTTTCCCGACGCTGTACTACCTGACGTGTCCCAAGGCGAACTCCGCGATCGGGACGCTGGAGGCGAACGGGGTCATGAAGGAGATGACCGAGCGGCTGGGTCAGGACCCCGAGCTGGCGGCTGCGTATCGCGCCGCGCACGAGGACTACATCCGGCGGCGGGACGAGATCGAGGTGCTGGTCGGGTTCCCGAGTGCGGGGGGGATGCCGGATCGGGTGAAGTGTCTGCATGTGCTGGTGGCGCATTCGCTGGCTGCGGGGCCGGGGGTGAATCCGCTCGGGGATGAGGCGTTGGCGATGTTGCCGGAGTGGTGGGGTAAGGGTGCGTGCGTGGTCACCGGCGAGTGATTTTCGCCCCCGCCGCCCCTACCCGTCCCATCCTTTGAAGGGGCGCTGCCCCTTCGACCCCGCCAGGGGCTCTGCCCCTGGACCCCGTTCGGCCCGAAGGGCCTCGTCCTCAAGCGCCGGACGGGCTGAAAGAAAGGCGTCTTCGTGACCCGTGTCGCCGCCATTGACTGCGGTACCAACTCCATTCGGCTGCTCGTCGCCGACGTCGAACCCGCTACCGGGGAACTCGTCGATCTGGACCGGCGGATGACCATCGTGCGGCTCGGGCAGGGGGTCGACCGGACCGGGCGGCTCGCGCCGGAGGCGTTGGAGCGGACGTTCGCGGCCTGTCGGGAGTATGCGGACGTTATTAAGGAGCTCGGCGCCGAGAGGGTTCGGTTCGTTGCCACCTCCGCCTCTCGGGACGCCGAGAACCGGGATGAGTTCGTACGGGGCGTGCTGGAGATTCTCGGCGTCGAGCCCGAGGTCGTCAGTGGGGACGACGAGGCCCTGTTCTCGTTCACCGGCGCCACCAAGGAGCTGACGGGGCGCGCGGACCTCGCGACGCCCTACCTGGTCGTCGACATCGGCGGCGGCTCGACGGAGTTCGTCGTCGGGGACACGGACGTCCGCGCCGCGCGCTCCGTCGACGTCGGCTGCGTACGGATGACCGAGCGCCACCTCGTCCACGACGGCACCGTCACCGACCCGCCCACCGAGGCGCAGATCGCGGCGATGCGGGCGGACATCGAGGCGGCCCTCGACCTCGCGGAGGAGACGGTCCCGCTGCGCGAGGCGCGCACGCTGGTCGGTCTCGCCGGGTCCGTCACGACGCTCTCGGCGATCGCCCAGGACCTGCCCGCGTACGACTCCGAGGCGATCCACCACTCCCGGATCGGCTACGAGAAGGTCCGCGACCTCACCGAGTGGCTCCTGCGCTCCACCCACGCCGAGCGCGCGGCGATCGGCTCCATGCACCCCGGGCGCGTGGACGTCATCGGCGCCGGGGCCCTCGTACTCCTGTCGATCATGGAGCGGACCGGCGCGGCGGAGGTCGTGGTGAGCGAGCACGACATTCTGGACGGGATCGCGTTCAAGGTGGCGGAGGGTTAGACAAGGGGGAGGCCCCGGCAGCGCTTGGTGCCGGGGCCTCGTACGTACGTCAGGCGTGTACGGCGATCTTGTCGCTGCACTTGCTGTACGTGTCCTGGACGTAGCAGACCCACATCGTGCGGTCGGCGCCTTCGTCCAGGTCGCCGGTGGTCCTGTCCGTGAACGGCGAGGAGTAGCCGCGCGTCGAGGCCGTACGGCCGTCGCTGAGGTGCGCCACGATGCCGTAGCCGTCCGCCAGCTGGTCGGAGGCGATCAGGGTGTCCCCGGTGGAGGAGCCGAAGTCACCGGGATCGGCCGCCCACTCGGCGGTTCCGGCGTAGTCGCCGTCGTTGTAGACGTCGATGCGGCCGGAGCCGTCGGTGAACGTGTAGCTGGCGAAATAGACGTTCGGCGCGGCGCTCGCCGGGTTCACCGGACCGGCCAGGACCAGACCGGCCGCGAGTGCGCATGCTGAGGCGGCGATGGACGCCGCTCTCCTACCCCGTGTCTTCACGTGTGACCTCGTCTCACAGAGTTGATGTTGTGAAGGAGCCACATCATTCAGGCCGGTGCGGCTGGAAAGAGAGGCGATTTTCGGCCAAGTGTGGAGACGGTGGGTGCGAAATCGGTCTGTTGGGTGGCGAAACCCCCCATGGGGCGGGGGAGTTGTGCATCGACTGTGAGCCTCGTCGACGAGGCTCCGCTGAGCTGGGGGAACGCCGTTTGAGCGGGGTTCGAGGGGGTGCGGCGACGTCGCGGCGGGAAAGTTCGTGAAGTTCTTCACAAGGAAAAGGGTCCCGTTGGGCGAGGAACGTGGCCCGGTTGGCCCTTCCGGGGCCCAACACCCGTGTGAACACGTTCAAAACGGGGGTACGGGGACGTATCGCGAAGGGGTCGCGGAGGCATCGTACCGGTCCCTCACGGACCTCTCGGGCGGCCGGAGAGGCAGGTCGGGGGCCATTGACAACGGCACCGCGGGGGAGTGGGTTCCCGCTCGCGGACATGACATGGATCACGTGGGTTGCGGAGGATAACACACCCCCCGATGAAGCTTGTGAAGGGGCGCACGAGCGACCCCCCTGACCCGGGTGGATACTCGATGGCATGAGCACCACGGAGCGTCCCAGGATCCTCGTAGTAGGCGGTGGGTACGTAGGCCTGTACGCAGCTCGGCGCATTCTCAAGAAGATGCGCTACGGCGAGGCGACCGTCACGGTCGTCGACCCCCGGTCGTACATGACCTACCAGCCCTTCCTCCCCGAAACCGCCGCCGGCAACATCTCCCCGCGCCATGTCGTCGTCCCGCTGCGACGCGTGCTGCCGAAGGCGGAGGTGCTCACCGGCCGGGTCACCACCATCGACCAGGACCGCAAGGTCGCCACGATCGCGCCGCTCGTCGGCGAGGCGTACGAGCTGCCCTTCGACTACCTGGTGATCGCGCTCGGCGCCGTCTCCCGTACCTTCCCGATCCCCGGCCTCGCCGAACAGGGCATCGGTATGAAGGGTGTCGAGGAGGCCATCGGCCTGCGCAACCACGTCCTCGAACAGCTCGACAAGGCCGACTCCACGACCGACGAGGAGATCCGCCGCAAGGCGCTCACCTTCGTCTTCATCGGCGGCGGGTTCGCCGGCGCGGAGACCATCGGCGAGGTCGAGGACCTGGCGCGGGACGCGGCCAAGTACTACAAGACGGTCTCCCGCGAGGACATGCGCTTCGTCCTCGTCGACGCCGCCGACAAGATCCTCCCCGAGGTCGGCCCCAAGCTCGGCCAGTACGGCAAGGAGCACCTGGAGAGCCGCGGCGTCGAGATCTACCTCTCGACCTCGATGGACTCCTGCGTCGACGGCCACGTGGTGCTCAAGAACGGCCTCGAAGTCGACTCCAACACGATCGTGTGGACGGCCGGCGTCAAGCCCAACCCCGTCCTTTCCCGCTACGGCCTGCCCCTCGGCCCGCGCGGTCACGTCGACACCTCCGAGACCCTCCAGGTCCAGGGCACCGACTACATCTGGGCCGCCGGCGACAACGCCCAGGTCCCGGACGTCGCCGCCCGCAAGGCCGGCGTCGAGAACGCCTGGTGCCCGCCGAACGCGCAGCACGCGCTGCGTCAGGCCAAGGTCCTCGGCGACAACGTGGTCTCCGGTATGCGGGGCTTCCCGCAGAAGACGTACGCGCACTCCAACAAGGGCGCTGTCGCGGGGCTCGGCCTGCACAAGGGCGTCGCGATGATCGTCATGGGCAAGATGAAGATCAAGGTGCGCGGGCGTCTTGCCTGGTACATGCACCGTGGCTACCACGGCATGGCCATGCCGACCTGGAACCGGAAGATCCGCGTCTTCGCCGACTGGACGCTCGGGATGTTCCTCAAGCGTGAGGTCGTCGCGCTCGGTGCGCTGGAGACTCCTCGCGAGGAGTTCTACGAGGCGGCCAAGCCGGCGCCGGCGCCTGCTGCGGCTGCGGCGAAGACCGAGGCGAAGGCTTCCTGAAGGAGGGGGAGTTCGGGGGCGCGGGCTCCTGAGTTCCCCTTCTGTTCAAGACAGTTGGTCCGTGAGCCCTGTTCCGGGGCTCGGGGGTCTGTTATTGGCCTTGCCTGAGGGGCCGTCCGCCATCCGTGGTGCGGGCGGTCCCTTTGGCGTGTCCGGGGGTGTGGGGTGTGGCCGGGGTGCCGTACCCGAAACGTGCTGGCGTTCTCCCGTGGGGTGGTGTGAGCTGAGTAGGAGTGCTCATACGGGGGCGCGGATGTGGGGGTTGGATGGACGGTGGTGGCCCTCGGGGGTCGGCTGTCGGTGGTGGTGGTTAGAGTTGGCTGTGTGATCCGTACGGGGAGGATGACGGGATGTTGGCAGACGGGGATGCGGCGGCAAGTGCTGTCGCGCGGCAGGCCCAAGTGCAGGCTCTCGCTGCGAAGTACGAGTCGTTCACGGCTTTCCGCAACCGGATAGACGCGCTGATCCGCACACTCAAGGAGTCACCGGCCGGCGCGACCCAGCTCGGCCAGGACCAGGTCGTCCGCAACCAGTTCGGCGGCGGCCACGGCGCGTGGACCGAGGCCGCCGGCCTGTTCACCGCGTACCAGTCGGTCATCACCGACCTGGAGAGCCTCTCCAAACTCCTCTCCGACTCCATGGAGGGCATGAGCATCGCCGTGCTCGCCTCCCACAAGGGGTACGACAACGTCGACCTGGACGTCCGCCAGCGGATGGCCGCGATCAGCACGGAGACCCGGCAGCACTACGACGGGGAGTACGTCCCCGAGGTCCCCGGCAGCGCTCCGAAGACCGAGGCCGCGCCGGCTTCGGCCGACCAGACGACGGGTGGGCTCTGATGGGTACGTCCTTCGAGGACATGAGCCACGAGCAGATGCTGGCATGGCTCGACCAGGCGAACGCGGGGACGGTGGCCGGCGCGGCCAGCCGCCTGAAATACGCGGCCGACGAGATCACAAAGATTGCCGAGGAGCTGCGGATCGGCCCCCAGTGGGTGGAGTGGAAGGGCGATGGCGCCGACACGTTCCGCGCCTGGGCCTCCGACCTCACCAGCGCCACCCGCCACCTGGCCGACTTCAGCACCGGCGCCTCGGACTGGCTCTCCCAGGCGTCCGATGCCATCGCCCTCGCCCAGTCCTCCATCCCCCGCGACATGCCCGGTGCCCAGGCCAACCTCGACGCGGCCACCAAGTACCACAACGACCCCGACTCCGCCGCGATCCGCACCAAGTCCGCCCAGAACCTGGCGGCCCTGACCGCGGACAAGGAGAAGGTCCGCCAGGAGGCGGCGGCCCAGATGACAAAGCTGGCGCAGTCGTATTCGTGGTCGGCCACGCAGATAAACGGACTGGAGAGACCACAGTTTCCACCGCCGCCGAAGGCATTCGTGCCTACGGATGCTGCTGCGGTTGAAAATACAAGGGACCTGACTCGGTCCGGCGGCTCGACAAACGTGAGCTCTGCTGTTGGAACTGCGTCTACATCCGCGGCGGGACAATCTGACTCGGGTGGGGTCACTTCTGTCCGTAATGTCTCCGATATTTCGACGGTCCAACCGCGTACTTCCGGCGAGACGCTGCCGGTACGGACGTCCATCGACTCAGTCGCCACCTTGCCGACACAGACTCCGGTGGAGACCCCGCGTACTCCTGTCGACCCCGGCCCTGTAAGGGGTGCGGTGCCGCCCGGCCCTGTGTCTCCTCTGTTCGGTGGAGGACAGGCACTTCCTGTCAACAACTCGTCGTTCCAGGGTCGGGGACTTGGCGCGGGCAGAGCGCCCATGCCTCTAGCCGGTCAGGAACCCGGCACCGCGACGCCTTTCAGCCGTGTCCCAGGTGTTTCCGGTGGGGGCGGCAACGGCATCATCGGCGGTCGGCCAGTGCTTCCCGCCGAAGGTAGGCCGACCGGAGCCATTCCGCGTGGCATGGTCGTGGGCGGAGAAGGCACACCCGCTCGCGGTCCCATGGGGATGGGCCAGACCCCGGGTATGGCTAGCTCTGCCGGCCGAGCGGCGGGTGCACCTGGCATGACTCCTGGCGGTCGTCCCGTGACTCCTGCCGGCGGCATCGTCGGAGGGAACCCGACATCCAACGCTCGTGTCGTGGGTGGTGGTTCTGTTCAGCAGCCGGGACGGGCAGGTGGACGGGCGCCCGGCTCCGGAGCGGTCGGTTCCGGTGCCGCAGGTCCCCGGAACGGGATCACGGGCGGTACGACTGCTACGGGACGCTCCAGCGAAGGGCACGTCGCGGGAGGAACCGCGTCCCGCCCGCCTCAGGGGACTCAGGCGAGAAGTGGAAGCGGTCGGCCGTACGGTGTGACCGAGGACGAAGAGACTTGGCGGCGGAATCATCGTCCGACCGTGCCGCCGGTTGTCGACTGACGTGTTCAGGACCTAGGGAGAGCGAAGCTCATGCGCTTCAGTGGTACTCGACGCAGGGTTCGCCGCATGGCCACGGCGACAGCTCTGGGCCTGCTGCTGGTGGGCGCTGCGGGGACACCGGCGGTCGGTGCTGGATCGACCCGCGAGAAGCAGTGGTTTCTTGACGGGATGCAGGCCGAAACGATGTGGAAGACCAGCACCGGCAAAGGCATCACGGTCGCGGTCATCGACACAGGCGTCGACCCCACCAACCCTGATCTCGTAGGGCGCATTCTCTCGGGCAAGGACTTCGCCACGAACGAGTCCGGTGATGAGCACACGGACTACGAGGGCCATGGCACCGGAATGGCTGGTCTGATCGCCGGCACAGGCGCATACGACGGAGGAAACGGAGCCTTCGGCCTCGCGCCAGGGACCAAGATTCTTCCGATTCGTATGCCCAATACAGCCAAGGCGGCAAATCTGGCCGAAGGAGAAAGGATTTTCAACGACGCGTTGGCTCCGGCGATTCGCTATGCCGCTGATGAGGGTGCAAAGGTCATCAACATCTCCATGGCTATGTCGCAGAGTTCATTGCAGGTCGCTGAATCGGTCAAATACGCCCTGCAGAAAGGCTCGTTGATTTTTGCGGGTGTCGGCAATGACGGGGAAAACGGCAATCCGGTGATGTACCCGGCGGCCACGCCCGGAGTCGTCGGTGTCGCGGCCGTCGGGAAGAACCTCGGCAGGACCGGCGAGTCCGAGTTCGGTCCACAGGTGGACATGGCGGCTCCAGGGGAGGACATGGTCCATGCCTGTGGCGGTAAGACCGGCCTCTGTGTTGGACATGGCACCAGTGCCGCTTCTGCCCTCGCCTCCGCCAGCGCCGCCCTGATCTGGTCCGTCCACCCCACCTGGACCAACAACCAGATCCTCCGCGTCATGCTCAACACCATCGGCGCCCCCGTCGACGGCGCCAAGTGGAACAACGCCATCGGCTACGGCATCGTCCGTCCCCGCATCGCCCTCCAGAACCCCGGCGACCCCGGCCCGGCAGATGTCTACCCCCTCCCCGACCTCGCGGCAGCGGAAAAATCCGCCTCCCCCTCCCCGACCCCGTCGGCGAAGGCAAGCGAACCGGCAAAGGCGGTCGCCGCGACGAAGAACGACGACGGCACCCCCTGGCTCGGCATCGGCCTCGGCGTAGCCGCCCTCGCAGTAGTCGGCGCGGCAGCAACCGTCGTAGCCCGAAAGCTCCGCACCACCCCACAGCAACCCCAGACCCAGCCGTACCCAGCACCCCAACAGGGCTTCGGCCCACCCCCCACCATGCCGACAAGCGTCCCCCCGCATCCGCCCCACAACCCCGGCCCCAACTGAGCGCCGAACCACCAGCCTCCAACTCCCCGGCACTCCTCCTTCTCTGACGCAAGGGAATGCAAAGAAGGAGTAATGTGCCCCCGGGCAGTGAGAGTTGGCGCAGCGGCACTGTACGCACGCCCCGACCTCACCCCACACCACAGACACGGGGACGGACGGCCATGACGTGGACTGAGTGGGAGCGGTCGAAGACCGCGGCGGCGGAGCGTCAAGGCGCGCCCCCAGCAGGCGAACTGATCGTGTATCAGGACGACTTGGGGGCCGTGGGCCACGACGCGTACATGCTCTGGGACGACCTGCGAACGGTGGCCGACCTCCAGGGAGCCGGCGCGGACGGCTCGGGGAACGGCTCGACGGCGAGGGCGGCCACAACCCTGACGTCGCACGGCTTCACGACTGGCACAGGCCTCACGAAGACGCTGGAGATCTGGACGTCACAGGCGAAGTCGGTGCTCCAGGCCTGCGCGCACATCTCGAACCACCTGGATTACAGCAAACGGTTGCACAAGGACGAGGACGCGAAGATCGGCGCACAGGTAGCGGCGACCGACGGCGGAGCCCTCCCCGTCTCCGAACTGAGCAAGTACTTCACATGAGCATCACGTACGCAGACTTGACCGAGGTCGACCTCGGCACACTGGCCACCGCGGTAGCGGACTGGAAGAGCACGGTCGACGGCCTGAAGACCCTGGCGGAGAGCGCCCGCGACGGCATGCTGGCCAAGTCGGACACGGCCCGCTGGGCGGGGGCGAACGCCACGGTGACGCGCGGGTTCGTGGCCGAGACGACGAAGGAGATCGCGGACCTCCACACCGAGGCGAGCAGCATCCACCGGGTCCTGGACGACGCGCACACGGAACTCACCGCGCTCCAGAAGCGGATCAGGACGGCCGGAGAGGTGGACGCGGCGAACCTCGGCATCAAGGTCCAGGACCTCGGCGACGGCAAGGTCCGCTGCTTCTACCCCCACACCAGAGGCGACTCCGACGAGCGCACCCAGGACCAGCTGGACGCCCGCCAGGAACTGGAGGACCGCATCAACCGGATCCTCGCCCACGCCACCGAGATCGACACCTCCGTCAACCGAGCCCTCACCAAGAGCCACGGCAACGACGCCCACAACGCGGGGCACCGCTCGTACACGTCCCTCGACGCCGCACAGGCCGACCGGGCGGCTGAACTCGCCGCACGGGGACCGGAGTTGACGGACGCGCAGTTCACCGAGCTGAACTCCATCATGACGTTCAACGCGAGGGACGCGGACTTCTCGACCGCCTTCTACACCTCCCTCGGCGGCCCGAAGGAGTCCCTGGAGTTCTACGGCCGTATGGCGCTGGACGGCACGGCAGGCGCCGACAAGGAGCGCCTCGCTCTCACTCAGCGGCTCCAGAAGAACCTGGGCATCGCCCTGGCCTCCGCGACCGACCCCGACAACAAGCCGCATCTTCCGGCGAGTTGGGGTACGGAGTTCCGTCGGCTGGGGACTCGGGAGATCGTCCTGCAGCCCGGTGCGGGCTCGTCGCCGTACGGCTATCAGGTTCTCGGCGGGCTGCTGAGGTACGGCACGTACGATCCCCGTTTCCTCACGCCGATCGCCGAGCACATCACCCAGCTTCACCACGACGATCCCCACCGTTTCATCCAGAACAAGCCGATGCTCATGGACCCCGACAACAACCGGGGTTTCAACCCTTCGGGCGGGACCGGCGTCGGCTACGACCCCCTCAACAGCGTTCTCGAAGCCCTGGGGCACAGCCCCGAGGCGGCGAAGCAGTTCTTCTCCGCCCCGCCGACCGTTTACAACGAAGACGGCACCGTCGACAAGAACGGCACGCTCGACTACAAGTATTTCGACGAATTCACCAAACCCGATTTCGACTGGTCGTACGACAGTCTGGGCCGTCCCGGTAGCGACGAGGCGAAATCCGCCGCCGGTCATGGGCCCGAGGCGCTGGGGCATGCTCTGGAAGCCGCTGTCACCGGAGATGCCTGGGACGCGAACCCTCCGCAATTGCACCGTGACGAACAAACCCAGGCGATCATGAAGGAAGTCATCCTCCGTTACAACATCGCCAACGAGGACGGACCTCCCGAGAGCATGAAGGACAGCCTGGCCCGGATGGGGGCTGCCTATATCGACGATCTCAACTACTCGATCAAGGATTTCGGCGGATCGGGTGACACGCTGGATCGCTCCGCTCTTTTCGCACACAGCAGCGACGGTTCGACCCGCGTTTCTTTCGGGGAGTTGGAGGCCAGGAACTTCATGATGCTGATCGCCGGGGACGAAGACGGATACAAGACACTGACCGCGGCTCAGCAGATTCACATGGCCAGTGGCCTGACGGCTTTCGAGGGAGATCGAGACAAAGGCGTCGCCTTCGCCCAGAACGCGGCGAAGGTTCATGGGATCCTCGACGAGGCGCGATCCCATGGGATTCGAGAAGAGTTCAAGGAAGCCGAAGAAGCCGGGCAGATGCAGAGGGAGCAGGAAGCGGAATGGAGAAAGGCGCTCCTGGACGGAGGGGTCACGGTCGCGGTGACGGCCGGGGCGGCCGTTCTCGTAGGCCCGGCCGCAGGTGTCGTAGCGGCTACCGCTGTCCCCTTGATGCTGGAGAGCGGCGGGGCGGCGCTCAGTACCGCATACAGCAACCACACGATGGACTACCTGAAGGACAACGAGTACAAGAACGACGCGGAAGCTCTCGGCGCGGTGCAGGGGCTGGAACGCGTAGGGGAGTGGGCGACGGTGCAGCCGGCTCTGCGGTACGCGCAGAATGTCGGCGGGATCGAGATGAATGATTTCGTCGATGACATCGAGCGGTCCTACCGAGCAGGCAAGGATGCCGTCTCCAGCAACGAGAAGGTGGGCTGAGGGATGCGCGGAGTTCCACTCTCCTTGGTGTGGTGCGGTGCCATGTCCGCATTGCTTCTGTTGACCGGCTGTTCCGGTGAGCCGGCCTTTCAGGAAAAGTATTCGGTGCAGTGGAAGGAGTGTGGGAAGCTGTTCGGCGCCGAGAACATGGATTCACTGCTGAGCATGCACGACTCCGACGACCTTCGGTTTTCCAGCCCGGAACGTTCCGCCGAGAATATCGCGGAAAGTTTGACAAGCGAGGCGCGAGAGTCGTACGACGAAATCCGAGGGTTCGACAGCTACGAGGTATGCGGATTTTCCGGTAACCCTGGGTTCTCCTCCAGTGTGAGATGGTCTCCGGCGTCCGCGAAGGAAGTACGGACCGATACCGACGTCTGGCGGCGAGTCACCTCGGACATTTACACGTCCGGTAAGAGCGGGCAGCCTTTAGACATGGTTCTTCGTTGCGTTGTCCCGGGTGCGGAGAAGACGCAGGAGCAGGAGTTGCTCCAGGTCGGTGTGGGACGGGCCGGGTATCCCAAGTTCACGGACGCCTTCCAGGAGCGGCTGGCGGTCCATCTGGCTCAGGTGCTGCGAGATGAGATCGGCTGCGCGAACCAGCCCGAAGTCCCGGAAAAGCTGGGGGACGGACGCTGAAGGAGAACGCGACATGAGAGGTGCGGCGCTGGGACTTGTGGTGGGTGCAGCGGTGAGCGCCAGTCCTGCGAGCGATTCCGTTGAGAGCTGTGAGTCGAGCGTCGACGGCGATGCGGGAGCTGAACTCCGGGTACGCGGTTTCCTTGCATGGGCAGACTTGTGCGGGTAAGACCGTCCACCTCGAACCCGATTCCCTGACCGGACCCCACGCGCCCCCTCCCCGAATACTTCACATCCGCGATCCGATCCGTCCCAAACGCCCATCGCTGATTCTCTTACCGAGTTGCTAACTTGTACCGGAGCCCGGGGACGCGTGGCCACGTGAGTGGTGCCGTACGGAGGACAGCCGCGGCGGCGAGCCGCACACGGGGAAGGTGGCAGGCCCATGGCCTGGGACGAGTGGGAGCAGCTCAAGGCGGGCGCGCTGGAGCGACAGCAGAGCTCCGGGATGCAGCCAGGGCTCCGTCAAGTTCCGTGATTGCGTGGAGGGTTGGCGATCAGGCCGGTAGGGGCGGACAGCAGAGCAGGCACGGGGGTTCGTGATCATTGTGGTGTCGAAGCCAGATGATCACGAGGACGTCCCGTGCCTGCTGTTGCATCTTCCCCTATCCCTGCCGTGCTGGAGAAGCTGGGTCCGCTGGATGCGGACCGGATCGCTGACCTGCGTCCCTACCTCGAATCGGTTCCGGATCCGCGCTCGCGCCGGGGCCGGTGGTACTCGCTGACGGCGATCTTGCTGGTGTGTGCCTGCGCGGCCGTCTGCGGAGCGAAGAGCATCGACGAGCTCGCCGAGTTCGGCGAGCGGGCCACGAACTCGCTGCTGGCATCCCTCGGGGTACGCCGTCACCTGCTCGGCTGGCGGCGCAGCCCCAGGCCGGTCACTCTCGGACGCGTTCTTTCGGCACTTGACGGCGACGCCCTGGACCAGGCTGTGGGCGCCTACCTGGCCGACCGGCACCGCATCACCGCGTCCGCGGAAGTGCCCGAGGCCCGATCGCGGCAGGTCATCGCCGTGGACGGCAAGGCCCTCAGGGGCTCAGCCCGCCTGGCCGCGCCGCGCCGTCACCTGCTCTCGGCGGTCACCCACGACCGCGTCGCCACGATTGCCCAGGTCGAGGTCGGTGCGAAGACCAACGAAGTGCGCCACTTCAAGCCCCTGCTGGCGCCACTCGACCTCGCCGGCACCGTCGTCACCTTCGATGCCCTCCACTCAGTGAAGGCCAACATCACCTGGCTGGCCGAGACGAAGAAGGCCCACTACATCGCCGTCATCAAGACCAACCAGCCCACCGCCTACGCCCAGCTCGCCGCCCTGCCCTGGACGTCGATCAAGGTCCAGCACACCACCTCCGCCACCGCCCACGGCCGCCGCGAGTCCCGCTCGATCAAGACCTGCGCCATCGCCGACAACCTCGGCGGCATCGCTTTCCCCCACGCCCACCTCGCCATCCGGGTCCACCGCCGCCGCAAGCCCACCGGTCGGCCCGAAACCCGCGAGAACGTCTACGCGGTCACCAGCCTCGCCGCCCACCAAACCCGCCCCGCCGACCTCGCCACCGCCATTCGCGGGCACTGGGGAATCGAAAATTCCTCCCACTACATCCGAGACGTCACGTTCGCCGAGGACGCCTCGACCATTCACGCCGGCACCACGCCCCGCGCCATGGCCACCATCCGCAACCTCGCCATCGGCACCCTGAAGATCCTCGGAGCCGACAACATCGCCAAGACCACCCGCGCCATCCGCCACGAACCCGAACGAGCACTCGCCATCCTGGGCATCACCAACACCCCGGACACTCACGGAACTTGATCGAGCCCTGGGATGCAGCTGAACAGCGTGGACAACGGCACAGGCCGGCAGGGCGACACACCGTCGCTGCCGGATTCGTACGGCGTCCTCGCGGTCTCCCAGAAAGACCTCGCCGCGATCGGCAAGTCGGCGCACACCCTCTTCGACGACCTCTGGAACAAGGCCCGCGTCTCGGTGCCGTCCAGCGACTCCGCGGCGACCGACCTCACCCAGCAGGGCTTCGCGCTCGGCGGCGCGCTCCAGCACGTGTCGAACCGCTGGGAGGCACAGCTCAAGTCCCTGATGGACGCGTGCTCGCACATCTCGAACCACATGCACGTGACGAAGAACCTGCACGCGGGGGACGACGACTACATCGCGCGGATGGCCAGCAGCATCAGCGTCCTGGACGCCGGCTTCGACGAACGGGTGGGCGCCCCCGGCGCCCCCAACCCCGTCTACGGCGAGCCGAAGAAGAAGGAGTGAGGAGCGGCGCACTCCCGGACGGCCCAGCCGTCCCACACCGCCGCCGACCGAACTCCGCACCCAGGACTGGCCCTTCGTGAAATTCGACGCCCTGTACCACGCCAACTTCGCACTGCTCTCCGCCGCCGTCACCGACTGGGGAACCCTCGTCAAGAGCCTCGAACAGCTCCAGAAGGACGCGGAGGACGGCCTGCACAAGGCCGCCAACAAGGCCAACTGGGCCGGTGTGAACTCCCAGATCAGCAGGGAGTTCATCGGCAAGACGGCCGGCGAGTTCGCCGACGCCCACACGCAGGCGAACAGCATCTACCGGATCCTGAACGACACCCTCGGCGAACTCAAGGGCTTCCACCAGCAGTTGACGACGGCGGTGGAGGGCGCCCGCACCAAGGGCTTCGCCGTCCTCACCTCCGGCGACGGCTTCATGGTCACCCTGGCGACCCGCCCCCAGGACCCCGCCGGCAAGGAACCCGACCGCACCGCGGAGATGACGGGCGTCCGCGACGACATCCAGAAGATCCTCAACCAGGCGTCCACGAGCGACAGTTCAGCGGCGACTGTCCTCAAGGCCCTCGCGGACCAGAGCGAGTTGGGCTTCTCGGGCGCCGACTACAAGGACCGGGACACCGCCGCCGCAGCCGTCAAAGAGGCCGACGACCTCGCCAGGCTCGCGAAGAAGGACCCCCACGACCTCACGGTCAAGGAGTTCGACCAGCTCAACGCGGGCTTCAAGAAGTACGGCGCCGATCCGCTGTTCGCCGAACGGTTCGCCACGAGTCTCGGGCCGCAGAAGACGCTGGAGTTCTGGTCCGGCCTCACGGACGGCCGTAACTACGACGTCGTCGACAAGCGGCGCGACCAACTCGACGACCTTCAGCGCGGGTTGAGCCTCACTCTGGCCGGTGCCTCGCAGAGCGACTCCGCCGCGATGAACGCGTGGAAGAACGACATGACCGGCCTTGGCGAGAAGAGGTTCGGCAGTGACAGCGGGCCCATGGGGTTCCAGGTCATGAGCAACCTGATGCGTGTCGGTGACTACGACGACAAGTTCCTCACCGACTACGGCAGCCGGATGATGGCCACGGAAAGGAAGATCACCGGCAACGGTGAACACCCCAACCGCTTCTGGCAGTTCGGCGGCGCCATGGGCACCGCCCAACGCCTCAACTTCCTCGGCGACGACATGGGCGCCGACCCCCTCACCGGCTACATGCGCGGCCTCGCCAACAGCCCCGACGCCGCGACCGCCTTCTTCAACGAGGACTACGTCACCAAGGACGACCCCGACAACCCCTTCGAGCGGGATTCACACAAAACCGGGCTGTCGAATTTCCAGTACCTCTTCGAAGAACGAGACTGGCCCCAGGAAACCAGCCTTGAAGGCGACGACCTGCATACCGGCCAGAACTACATGGCGATGGCGCTGGAGGCGGCGACGACCGGACATCCGGCGGGGGAGATGCCGACCATCGACACGCCGGCACACACCAGTGAACAGACCCGACTCTTCGAATCCGTCGTCTCGTCGATCGCGGACAGCCCTGAAAGGCTCACGGACAACGGATATATGTCGGACAGTATCGGACAGATCGCTTCCGAATATCTCCCTGATATCAATCGCGCGATGGCGGACGATGGCGACGGAGACACGGACAGGCTGTTCCCGGTGTCCGGAGCGTCCGCCACGCTCAATCATCGGGACGTGACGGCATTGCTGATCTCCGTCGGCCAGAACCCTGAGGGGTATGCGGCGGTCGAAGTGGGGAACAAGTCCTACATGGCCAACCTGATGGACTACCACATGAATCCGGATCTCTCTTCCGATAATCGATACTCCAAGGACACACAGTTCGCCATCGAACAGATTGCTCACGGATCGGGTGAGGTTTCAGGAACACTCGCCATCGGTCGGCAAGAGGCGATCGCCGGTCCGGCGGACGAAGAAGACAAGGCTTATGAGCATTCCGTCGCTCAATGGAAGAACACCGCTTCGGGTGTGATCGGCACGGGCATCGGTGTCGGCGCCACATTCATTGCAAGTCCAGTGGGTGGCGCAGTTGCCGGTGGTGTCGCAGGGTCTGTCAGCAGCTTGGTCCTCGAAGAGCTGTTCCAGGATGCGGAAGGGCACGCGAAAGATGATGCGGGGGCTGCTATGGGAGAGCAGTGGGAGTTGGGCATGGACCAGAATGTGACCTACACGGAGCGGGCGGCCGAACTTGCGGCCAAGGCCCACAACCGAACCGATCTGCAAGATGGCAGTATCGACGAGAAGGCGCGTGTTGCCGCTCAGGAAGGCTTCAGGGCGGCGGGAGATAACTCCCAGTTCATGACGCCACACCTGAAGACCGATATCTGAAACCGAGAGGAAATTCTCGTGCCCCACCTCCGATTTACTCGATCCTCGCACCCTTTCCGGTTTCCACCTTTCGCGGTCGCAGTCTTGACTGGGGCATTGGTGATGTCGGCATGCTCGAATGGAAACGGAGAAGGTGAGAAGAAATATACGGTTCCTAGCGCCCTGTGCGAGATTAAGGCAGATCCCAAACTGATTGATCCGTTCCTGCCGGGGGGTGACTCCCTCGCGGTGAAGTCATCGAATCCCAACGGTGGAACAAAGCGATGCGATGTGACAGTCGATGGCAAGATCGCCGTTCGAGAGATTCTTGTATGGTGGGGTGACAGAGAAACTGTCGCCACCGTCGCCGCAGCATATGCGAAGACCGACGACGGAAAAGTGACCGACGACGAACGCTATCTCTATTCAGGCGTCGGAGCTGTCGGTAAGACCTCAGAAGCTTGCAAGTCGACGGAGCATCCTGATCAGGACCTGTACGGCGTGGTCCAGGTATTCGCTGCCGGCCGGTCGGATCCGGAGGCCATGAAAGAACTGATCGCGGCCTACATTCAGGGCCTTGAGGCGTCAGCCGAATGCGGTTGACCAGCTCGTTCTATGACTGCCTGCTTGAAACGGCGAACCCGTCGATCGCCATGTAGATCATCAAGCCCGCCAGGCGCGTACGCGGTCCGTCTTGATGCAGGCCATCAGCAGGAGCACCGCGGCCAGGACCAGTCCGTTCTCTCCTGATGTCCGACGTCCCTGGGAAACTCCGCTCAAGAGTCTGCCGTGGGGCAGTGGTTGGGCGCCAGGCGCAGGGTCCGCGCCGCTCGGGAGGGGCGGCCCTGGCCGGATCTGACAGATTTACTGGGGCTTGGTGGTTGTGTGGGACTGGAAGCGGCGGCGTGGTGTGTTTACGTGGTGACAGGTCGTTCCGGGAGTGTTGTCACGGAGGTGGGTGGCCATGCGTGGTGCCGCTGTGCGGCTGGTGGAGGCGTTGGAGTTGGTGATGGGTGGGGAGGTACCGGTCAGGGTCCGGGCCTGGGACGGGTCCGAGGCCGGGAAGGAGGGGGCGCCTACGCTCGTGGTGCGCAATCGGCGGGCCCTGCGCAGGCTGTTGTTCAAGCCGGGTGAGCTGGGGCTGGCCCGGGCCTGGGTGGCGGGGGACATCGCCGTCGAGGGGGATTTCTATCAGGCGCTGGAGTTGCTGTCGGGGGTGGTGTGGGAGCGGGACGAGGAGGCGCCGGGGCTGGGGCGGCTGATGCGCCGGGGGGATGTCCGGCGGGGCGTGGCCGGGCTCGTACGGCTCGGCGGACTGCCCCTCCCGCCCGCGCCGCCGAAGGAAGAGGCCCGGCGCGTACGGCATCTGCACACGCGGAACACGGACCGCCGAGCCATCAGCCACCACTACGACGTCGGGAACGAGTTCTACTCGCTCGTCCTCGGCCCCTCCATGGTCTACTCCTGCGCCTACTGGGACGAGAGGGCCTCCCTCGAAGACGCCCAGCGGGACAAGCTCGACCTCGTCTGCCGGAAGCTGGGGGTCCGGGAGGGGCAGCGGGTGCTCGACGTCGGGTGCGGGTGGGGGTCGTTCGCCATCCACGCCGCGCGCGAGTATGGGGCCCGGGTCGTCGGCGTGACGCTCTCGCAGGAACAGGCCGCGCTCGCACGCAAGCGGGTAGCCGACGCCGGGCTGACCGAGCTCGTCGAGATCCGGGTGCAGGACTACCGGGATGTGGACGACGGCCCGTACGACGCGATCTCGTCCATCGGCATGGCCGAACACGTGGGCGCCGAGAAGTATCTGGAGTACGCCCGTCAGCTGCACCAACTCCTCGCCCCCGGCGGCAGGTTGCTCAACCACCAGATCGCGCGGCGGCCCCACGGCGACGAAACCTCGTACCAGCTCGACCCGTTCATCGACGCGTACGTCTTTCCCGACGGCGAACTCGCGCCGATCGGCACCACCGTCACGCAGTTGGAGCGCGCCGGGTTCGAGGTGCGGGACGTCGAGTCGCTCCGGGAGCACTACGCGCTGACCCTGCGGCGCTGGGTGCGGAACCTGGAGGCCGGGTGGGAACGGGCGGCGAAGCTCGCCGGGCCGGGACGGGCGAGAGTCTGGCAGCTCTACATGGCCGCCTCCGCCCTCGCCTTCGAACGTAACCGCATAGGGGTCAACCAGGTTCTGGCGGTACGGCCTTCGGAGACCGGCGACTCCGGGCTGTCGCTACGGTCCCGGGTCTGGGCGGGCTAGCCGGAGCCGGAAGAGGGGCACGAGCCCTCGACGCCCGCCCCCATAACTCGCCCCCATAAAGGAAGCAGGGCGGTCTCCACCCCCGTTCGGGAGACCGCCCCGCCCCACCTCGCCCCCGCTACTCCGACTTGATCGCCCCCAGCATGTTCAGCCGCGCAGCGCGCCGCGCCGGCCACAGGGCTGCCAGGACGCCCACCACACCCGCGAGCGCGAGGAAGACGGCGATCCGCGCCCAGGGGAGGACGAGTTCGTACGTCGGCAGGCTCGTCCCCATCAGTTCGCCCGCCGCCCAGCCGAAGAACACCCCGAGGCCGATGCCGAGGACCCCGCCGAAGAGGGAGATGACGAGGGACTCCAGGCGGACCATCCGCTTGATGCCCCGCCGGTCGAGCCCGATCGCGCGGAGCATCCCGATCTCCTGGGACCGCTCGAAGACGGACATCGCGAGGGTGTTGACGACCCCGAGGACGGCGACGATGACGGCCATCGCGAGCAGCCCGTACAGCATGTTCAGCAGCAGCGTGAAGAACTGGGCGATCTGGTTGGAGATGTCCTTCTTGCTCTGGACCTGGATCCCGGGGTTCTCGCCGAGCGCCTTCACCAGGGCGGACTTCGCTTCGGCCGACGTGCCCCCGTCGGCCTTGACCATGACCTTCATGTCGGTGATGTCGGTCTGGTGCGGCGCGAGCGTCGCCGTGTCGAGGAGGATGCCGCGCAGGAAGTCGTTGCCCTCGTAGACCCCGTTCACCGTGAGCCGCTGGCTCTTGCCGTCCTCGTAGTGGACGGTGAACGCCGAACCCGGCTTCCAGTCGTGCGAGTCGGCCGTGTACTTGTCGACGACGACCTTCGTCCCGCCGACCTCGAAGCGGCCCTCCGCGACCTTCGGGCTGACCAGCCCGCCGATCGTGGAGCCGTCCACCCCCGTCAGGTACTCCTGGTCGCCGTCGATCCGGGACGGCGAGTTGCGCATCGGGCTGGTCGCCTCGACGCCGGACGCGGTCCTGAGCTTCTTCTCCACGTCCGGCGTGAGGCTGTTGCCGTTGACCATGGAGACGACGTAGTCCGCGCGGATCGAGTCGGACGCCATCCTCTCGATCGCCTGCTGGAGGCTTCCGGCGATCACCGTCATGCCTGTGATCAGCGTGAGGCCGATCATCAGCGCGGACGCCGTGGCGGCCGTACGGCGCGGGTTGCGCACGGAGTTCTGGCGGGCCAGCTTGCCGGAGATCCCGAAGCCGCGCATCAGGGGGGCGGTGGCGGCGATCAGCGGGCGGGACAGCAGCGGGGTGAGGATGAAGACCCCGATGATCAGCAGGACGGCGCCGATCCCCATGGCGGTCCGCGCGCCGGTGCCACTCATCGTCGTCGCCGACAGGACCGTCCCGCCGCCCGCCGCCGAGACCAGCGCGCCGAGCGTGTTGCGGACGACGAGGGAGCGCGTCGTCGCCTGCGCGTGCAGGCTGCTCATCGCGGCGACCGGCGGGATCTTCGCGGCGCGGCGGCCCGGCAGCCAGGCGGCGAACATCGTGATGACGACGCCCACGACCAGCGCGGAGACGATCGTGCCGGACGAGATGATCAGCGGGCCGTCCGGGATGATCGCCCCGGTCTGCTCCAGCAGCGCGCGCAGGCCCGCGCCGATGCCGATGCCCGCGACCAGGCCGGTCACCCCGGCGACCGCGCCGACCACGAACGCCTCGATCAGCACCGACCGCGTCACCTGACGCCGGGAGGCGCCGACCGCGCGCAGCAGCGCCAGCTCCTTCGTGCGCTGCGCGACCAGCATCGTGAAGGTGTTCGCGATGATGAACGTGCCGACGAACAGGGAGATCCCGGCGAAGACCAGCAGGCCCTGCTTGAGGCCGCTCATCGACGCGGAGATCATCTCCGCCTGGTCCGCGGCGAGCTGGTCGCTCGTCGTCGTCTCGACCTTGTCCGCCGGGAGCGCTTTGTCGAGGGCCGACTTCAGAGCCGTCTGCGAGACGCCGGAGGCGGCCTTGACGTCGATCTCGTCGTACGTGCCCGTCTTGCCGAAGAGCCTCTGGGCCGTCGCCGTGTCGAAGAGGGTGAGGCTGCCGCCCGCCGCGACGTTTCCGTCCTTCGTCGTGAAGATGCCCGAGATCGTCGGCGTCAGGACCGGGCCGTCGACCGAGATGCGGACGGTGTCGCCGACCTGGTAGCCGGCGCGCTTGGCGGTACCGGCGTCCATCGCGATCTCGGCGGCGCCCTGGGGGGCCTTCCCGCTGGTCAGCGGGTAGCGGGTGTCCTCGTCGCCCCAGTAGTTGGCGCCCTGGGAGGAGAAGCCGTTGCCGATCAGGTCGCCGTCCTTGTCGGCGATCGCGGTGAAGCCGGTCACCACGCCGGTCGCGGACGCGGCGCCCTTCACGGAGGCGGCCCGCTTCAGCAGGGCGTCCGTCAGCTCGGGGTCCTTGGCGACCTGGTTGTCCGTGGCCTTCTGGGCCCGGGGCTGTACGGCGACGTCGACCTGGTCGAAGCCCTTCGCGGAGCTGTTCTCCAGGGCGTTGGACAGGGTGTTCGTGAAGACCAGGGTCCCCGAGACGAAGGCGACGCCGAGCATGACCGCGAGGACGGTCATCATGAGGCGGGCCTTGTGCGCGAGGACGTTGCGCAGGGCGGTGCGGAACATCAGCTGGTACGGCCCTTCGCATCGAACTGCTTCATGAGGTCGAGGACCGAGTCGGCCGTAGGCCCGTACATCTCGTCGACCACCCGGCCGTCCGCCAGGAAGATCACGCGGTCCGCGTACGACGCGGCTACGGGATCGTGCGTCACCATCACGACCGTCTGGCCCATCTCCCGGACGGAGTTGCGCAGGAAGCCGAGGACCTCCGCGCCCGAGCGGGAGTCGAGGTTTCCGGTCGGCTCGTCGCCGAAGACGATGTCCGGGCGGGAGGCCAGCGCCCTGGCCACGGCGACGCGCTGCTGCTGGCCGCCGGAGAGCTGGGACGGGCGGTGGCTGAGACGGTCCGACAGACCGACCATCGCGATGACCGATTCCAGCCACTGCTTGTCGGGCTTTCGGCCTGCGATGTCCATCGGCAGCGTGATGTTCTCCAGCGCCGTCAGCGTCGGCAGCAGGTTGAACGCCTGGAAGATGAAGCCGATCTTGTCGCGGCGCAGTTTCGTGAGCTGCTTGTCCTTCAGTGAGCCCAACTCCGTCTCGCCGATGCGGACCGAGCCGGAGGAGAAGGTGTCGAGTCCGGCGACGCAGTGCATGAGCGTCGACTTGCCGGAGCCCGAGGGGCCCATGATCGCGGTGAACTGGGCCTGGTGGAAGTCGACGGAGACCTGATCCAGGGCGACCACCCGGGTTTCGCCCTGTCCGTAGATCTTCGAGAGATCCGTGGCTCGGGCGGCCACGGCGGCGGTCGGCCGAGCTGCGAGGGGAGTGGTGGTCACGGAAGTCGCTCCTGAGGACGGGGTCGGGACTCGTCCATCGTCGGCGGAGCACCTCGTGGTTGTAGTCACTCCTCGGTTCTGCTTTCCGCACCAGACTCCGGAGTGACACAGGGCGGTCTTGTCATACCTGGGTATGACCACCGACCCTGACACCGGAGGTGACGGTGAGAACACGGTGTGCGGCGGGAAGCGTTTGTCGAGAACCGGTGGAGCGCCCTCGTTCAGACGGTGAAATTCCGTCATTCCGCGTACACGCGCGGTGATCGCCGGTAAGGCTACTGGCAAGTGCGGATGGCCTGTTCCATGGTCTGATGCTCCCTCAGACATCAATAAAATAAGACAACATCGGTTCCCCCGGCCGCTGTTGGGGAGGGGCGTCCCGATAGGCTCGGGGCGCGACGACGCGGAGCCCTTGGCCAGCCCAGATGGTGGAATGCAGACACGGCGAGCTTAAACCTCGCTGCCCCGAAGCGGGCGTGCCGGTTCAAGTCCGGCTCTGGGCACCTCCGCTCCCGTCGTCGGCCGCGCGGTCCCACTTGGTTGACTGCGCCGTCCATCAAGGCGTTGGCCGCACCCCCGTGAACCGTTGACACTGCCTGAACGCGGGCGCAGACTCATGGGCAGAGATTGGTGAAGAAAACTTCACTGTGCGAACGGACTTGGGTGAAAGGAACGCTCGATGCGCACCACCGTCGGCATCATCGGAGCCGGACCCGCCGGACTCCTCCTCGCACGGCTGCTGCGCGTCGCCGGCATCGACTCCGTAGTACTGGAGAGCCACGACCGGGAGTACGTCGAGCACCGCCAGCGCGCCGGAATCCTGGAACAGGGGACCGTCGACGTCCTGCGCGCGGCCGGTGCGGCGGAGCGGCTCGACCGGGAAGGGCTGCGGCACGACGGCATCGAGCTGCGGTACGACCGCCGTCGGCACCGCGTCGACTTCCCCGCGCTCACCGGCGGGCGGTCCGTCACCGTCTACGCCCAGACCGAGGTCTGCAAGGACCTCATCGCCCTTCAACTCGACGGCGGGGGGCCGCTGTTGTTCGAGGCGGAGGCGATCGCCGTGGACGATGTGGAGGGGGCTCGGCCCCGTGTGCGGTTCCGGCGCGGGGGTGTCGAGGAGACGCTGGAGTGCGAGTACGTCGTCGGCTGCGACGGGTTCTGGGGTATCGCCCGGCAGGTCATACCTGAGAGCTACGCCCGGGTCTTCGAGCGGACGTATCCGTACGCCTGGCTCGGCATCCTCGCCGACGTACCCCCCTCGCACGACGAACTCGTCTACGCCCGCCATGAACGCGGCTTCGCGCTGCTGTCCATGCGGTCGCCGTCCGTCTCCCGGCTCTACCTCCAGGTGCCGGCGGGTACGGATGCGGAGAGCTGGGCCGATGACGCGATCTGGGACGAGCTCGACCGGCGCCTCGAAACGGACGACGACTGGGTCCTCCGGCGTGGTCCCATCACCCAGAAGTCCGTCACTCCCATGCGGTCCTACGTCCACGAGCCCATGCGGTACGGCCGTCTCTTCCTCGCCGGTGACGCCGCGCACATCGTCCCGCCGACCGGTGCGAAAGGTCTCAACCTCGCGGTCGGCGACGTCGTCACCCTCGCGCGGGCGCTCGCCCACGAGCAGTCGACCGGTTCTCCCGAACTCCTCGACACGTACTCCGCCGACTGCCTCCACCGCGTCTGGCAGGCCGAACGCTTCTCGTACGACATGACGACGATGCTCCACCGGGGACCGGACGCGGACGCCTTCGACGACCGCCTCCAACTGGCCCGCCTGAAGCGGATCACCGAGTCGACTCCGGCGGAGGCGGAACTGGCGGAGGGGTACACGGGGTTCCCGTACTGAGGGGTGACTCGGGTGGGGGGTACCTGAGAGGGAGGGGGCTGCGGGGCTAGGGAGATGCCGGGGCGGGGCATCTTCGAGGTGGCGGTCGGAGGGACGTACGGCGAGGCAGGCTGTGGCCGTTGGGTGCTGCCGGGCCGGGGTGTCTCAGGGCGGCGGCCGGAGGGGCGCGTACGGCGGGGAGATCTGAGGCGTTGGGCGTCGCCGGGTCCGGGGCATCTTGAGGCAGTGGCCCGGGGAGTGCGGCGGAGAGGGCCGCGGCGTGTGATGCCGCTCGGCGGAGGATCCGAGGGAGGCGAGGGCGTTCCGGGGAGGCTCCGGTCCCGAGGGGCGCCCCGCGCCGGGGACGGCCCCGGTGCCCGGCAGGGGGGCGGCGTTCACGTGAGGTGCGACTCCGTCGGGACGGTGCCTGGCCGGTGGGGCTGTGGCTGTGCCGCCGGCCGGGCACCATGCGGGCGGGGCGCGACGGCACTCGTCGCTCCGCGCGCGGCGGGCTGAGCCGAGGGTCGGAGCGTGGGGCAGGCCGTCCCTTCCGCGCGCGGGGGTTGGCTGCTCCGTGCTGGGTGAGGGTGAGTTCGCTGGGCTGCCTCCCCGCGCGCGGACTGACGGTGCGGAACAGGGTGTCGCCCGACGACCAGCGGCACCCCTCCCCGGGCGCGGGGGCTGAGGCGGACGTTCTCGACGCGATGCTGTCGGCCACGGCGCCCCCCGCGCGCGGGGGCTGGCCGACAGTGGAGTCGGGTGTTCCCCGGGGGAACACCCCGTGGGCTGAACGCGGGACCGCAGGGCCTCGCAGTTGACCGGCTCGCTGCCCCCGACGCGATGGCTGAACAGAACTGGCGGTGCCCCGGAACCGAGGTTGACCTCGCTTCCTCGCGTGGGGCGGAGGCGCTTCTGGACGCTGGTGGGCTCGTCAGCGTCGTACAGCCTCGCCGTCCCGTCGGACGTCACCCGGATGGTTTCCCGTCGTCTCGGGAGGCAGGCCAGGTAGGGGGGCGTCGGGTGTCGGGGGTTATGCGTGTACTGGTCGGATAAGTGGATGGTCTCCCCCCGGTTCCGGACGTGTCGCGACTTGGTCATGAAGGGAGGGTGGGAGGTCAGGGAATCGCGGGACCGCGTAGCGTGTTGGCGCAAGCGTGGTGGAGAAAGATCCTCCTCAAGCATTAGGGTCATTTCTTTGCCGTTCTATTACTCTTGAGGCCAACGGCCGCGCCAGGTGGCCTATGGAGGAGTGAAATGAGGAGCAGAAACCCGGTCTTCTCGCGACGGGGCTTCAGCCGCGACAACGGCTATGCGGGCTTCAACGCCGCGCCGCAGGCCGGGGGACCCGCTGTCGCCACGCAGGCGAACCCGTATGCCCAGCAGGCGGGTAACCCCTACGCGACGAACCCGTACGCCCAGCAGACCCAGCAAGGCGCCCCGCCGCAGGCCGCGTCCGGAGCGATGACGATCGACGACGTCGTCTCGCGTACGGCGATGACGCTCGGCACGGTCGTCGTGACCGCGGTCCTCGCGTGGCTCCTGCTGCCGGTCGACGAGGCCAACCTCAACAAGTCGTACGGCATCGCCGTCGGCGCCGGTCTGATCGCGATGGTGCTGGCGCTCGTCCAGTCCTTCAAGCAGCGTCCGGCCCCCGCGCTGATCCTGGCGTACGCCGCCTTCGAGGGCGTCTTCCTCGGCGTCATCTCGGCGGCGGTGTCGACGTACATCTCGTCCGGCGTCGTCACCCAGGCCGTGCTCGGCACGATGGCCGTCTCGGCCGGTGTGCTCGTCGCCTACAAGGCCGGCTGGATCCGCGTCAACCGGCGGTTCTACGGCTTCGTGATGGCCGCCGCGCTCGGCTTCGTGCTGCTGATGGCGATCAACCTGCTGTTCTCCGTCTTCGGTGGCGGTGACGGCCTCGGCTTCCGCAGCGGTGGCCTCGGCATCGTCTTCGGGATCATCGGCATCCTGCTCGGCGCGTGCTTCCTCGCGCTGGACTTCAAGCAGGTCGAGGACGGGATCGCGTACGGCGCGCCCCGCGAGGAGGCGTGGCTCGCGGCGTTCGGGCTCACGATGACCCTCGTCTGGATCTACATGGAGTTCCTGCGGCTCCTGGCGATCCTCCAGGGCGGGGACGACTAGTCCTGGGGTAGTCGGTAGGTAGTACCTGAGAGGGACCCCGCGGAGCGATCCGCGGGGTCCCTTCGTACGTGGGCGCGTGGCTACCGGAGTTTGCGCGCGGCCCTCCTCAGGTCGTACTCATGGATGAGGGCTTTCGCGTGGCCGTACGCCAGGTTGTGTTCGTGGCGCAGCCAGCTGACCTTCTCCTCGAAGCGGAGAGCGGGGCCTTCGTCTACGGTGCGCAGCCAGTCGGCTATTTCACGACCGGTGCAGTGGGGGATGCGGGCGAGCAGGTTGCGATGGGTCTCCTCGGAGAAGACTTGGGACATCGGCGCCTCCGGGGCGTTCGGGTGTAAGCCGGTCCTTCAAGTCACCGTGCCTGAGGGTTCGCCTGTTGGCAACAGTCCCGTCCCGGGGGAGTGGTGGGGAGGCGTGGCGTAGGCTCGCCGCGTGGTGGATACGACGCCGTTGTTGCGTGCGGTTGATTTGTTTGCGGATCGGCTTCGGGCTGCGCCGCAGAGTCGGCTCCAGCGGGGCGCTGCCGCTGAGGCTCTGCGGTTGGGTCAGGAGTTGGCCTCGTGGGCGCAGGCTGTTGAGGAGCCGGGGGTTGAGGCTCGGGTGATGCCTGATGCGGGGATGTTCGCTGTTGCCGATCAGATCACTGTTGCGGCTCATGATCTGGCGGTGGTGCTGGGGAGTGCGGAGGAGGTTGAGGAGGCGGTGCGGGTGGTGGAGGAGGCGCGGAAGAGGGCGGGGGTCTGAGGTTTGTACGCGGCTGACCCGCCGTGGGGGGCTGGTCGCGCAGTTCCCCGCGCCCCTAAAAAACGATGGTCACCGTGTGTTGAAAAGCGACGGTCACTTACCCCCCCCACCTCCTCCCCCACCCCCCTCACAAGCTCGCTATCACCCTGTCCGCCAAGATGTACACCGTCTCCTCCCCGCACTCGAACGTCAGCGTGTACGCCCCCGAGATCCCCGACCCGCCCAGCAGGATCGGCGCGTACCCGGCGGTCAGCGCGGACGCCAGGCGTTCCGCTGTTTCCCTGTGGCCCGGCGTCATGCACAGGGTCGTGCCGTCGGCGAAGACGTAGACGTCCAGCGTGCCCAGCGGGCCGGGGCGGACGTCCGTCAGTTCCACTCGCGCCGCCGCCAACTCCTCCAGCGTGCTGACCGTCCGCTCGTGGTCACCCATGACCGGAGACTGGACCGGCACAAAGTCGGGATGGGACGGGTGACGGCGTCGCGCGGCGGCGAGTTCGGGGGAGTCGCCCGCCGTCAATTCGTCCGCGTCCGAGGGGAGTTCACCCACCGGCTCCAGACCCAGCGGCTCAAAGCCGACGAAGTCGCTCTGCCGGGGAAGGAACAGCTCGCTGTCCGGCAGCCCGAGCAGCGACGGCGCGTCGGAGACGTCACGCGCCTCCTGCGCGGCCCAGAACGCCCGCGCCTCGGCCAGCTCCCGCTCCCGCTCCTCCGCGAGCGCCTCGGCGACAGCCGCGCGTATCCCGTCGGTGTCGGAGCTGCGCGCGGCGGGTACGAGACCATGCGCGAGGGCGGCGTGGTCGTCCGCGAGCTGGAGGCTCAGCTCCTTCACCTGGCGGCGCAGCGCCAGCAGGGTGCGCAGGACGGCGACACCCACGGCACCGGTGGCGGCCGTGGTGACCAGCAGGGCGATCGGCAAGGCGCTCACTGACGTACTCCCGGTTCAAAGTCGACCCCCGACTTCCTACCTCAGCTTGGCGGGCGGACTCTCCCACTGTCAGTGCGTAACGTCACGAAACGGACAGGACTTTGGGCCCGGGGAGGGTAGGTGGAACGGCCCTGAGCTGGGGAATTGTGGCGGCCAGGGAGATAGGTCACATCCTGGGTGAGATTGGATCACAAATCGGCCCGGAGTTCGGGGGAATCCCATACTCCGGGCCGACTACTACGTCAAGTGTCAATTCGACTACGTACGGCTGTCATCCGGCCGTCGGGACACCGGCTAGCTGAGCCGCTCGACGACCATCGCCATGCCCTGCCCGCCGCCCACGCACATGGTCTCCAGACCGAACTGCTTGTCGTGGAACTGGAGGGAGTTGATCAGCGTGCCCGTGATCCGCGCGCCGGTCATCCCGAAGGGGTGTCCTACGGCGATGGCGCCGCCATTCACGTTCAGGCGGTCCAGGTCGATGCCGAGGTCGCGGTAGGAGGGGATCACCTGCGCCGCGAACGCCTCGTTGATCTCGACGAGGTCGATGTCGCCGATGCCGAGCCCCGCGCGCTTCAGCGCCTGCTTGCTCGCCTCGACCGGGCCCAGGCCCATGATCTCGGGGGAGAGGCCGGAGACGCCGGTGGAGACGATCCGGGCGAGCGGGGTGAGGCCCAGCTCCCGCGCCTTCGTGTCGGACATGATGACGACCGCCGCCGCGCCGTCGTTCAGGGGGCAGCAGTTGCCCGCCGTCACCATGCCGTCGGGGCGGAACACCGGCTTCAGGCCCTCCACGCCCTCCAGCGTCACGCCCGCGCGCGGGCCGTCGTCCTTCGACACGACCGTGCCGTCCGGCAGCGTCACCGGCGTGATCTCGCGCTCCCAGAAGCCGTTCTTGAGCGCTTCCTCGGCCAGGTTCTGCGAGCGGACGCCGAACTCGTCCATGTCCCGGCGGGTCACGCCCTTCACGCGCGCCAGGTTCTCCGCCGTCTGACCCATCGCGATGTACGGGTCCGGTACGAGGCCGTCCTCGCGCGGGTCGTGCCACGTCGAGCCCGTCGACTGCGCGACCTCCGCCGTACGCGTCTGCGCCTCGGCGAACAAGGGGTTGGTCGTGTCCGGGAGGCCGTCCGAGCTGCCCTTGCGGTACCGGGAGACCATCTCGACGCCGGCCGAGATGAAGACGTCGCCCTCGCCCGCCTTGATCGCGTGCAGCGCCATGCGGCTCGTCTGGAGCGACGACGAACAGTAACGGGTGACCGTGCAGCCCGGGAGGTGGTCCATGCCCATCTGTACGGCGACGATGCGGCCCAGGTTGTAGCCCTGCTCGCCGCCCGGCAGGCCGCAGCCCAGCATCAGGTCGTCGATGTCGTGCGGGTCCAGCTCGGGGATCTTCGCGAGCGCGGCCTGGATGATCGTCGCGGTGAGGTCGTCCGGGCGGAGGTCCTTGAGGGAGCCCTTGTTGGCGCGGCCGATGGGGGAGCGGGCGGTCGAGACGATCACGGCTTCGGGCATCACGGCTCCATTGACGTTCACGGATCAGCTGGTGATTGGAAGTTACCCGTACGTAGGGGGTTGGTCACGGGGGTGGTGGTGTGACCCTGGCCGCAATTGTCTAAGCGCTTGCTTGGACGGTGCGAGCCCGAGCCGCACTGCTATGGTTACGCCACCGACAAGCCTCCCGGCGTGAACTCCCCGCCGCGGAGGCTTTTTTCATGCCTACACAGATCCAGATCCGTACGGCCGTCCCCTCCGACCGCCCCCTGATCGACCGCCTCTGGCTGATGTTCCGCCACGACCTCTCCGGCTTCCACGAGGTCCTCCCCTTCCCCGACGGCACGTTCCGCGCGGAGCGCGTGCACTCGGCGTTCACGGCCCCCGGCTGGGCCCCGTACCTATTCCTCACCCCCGACGACCGCCCCCTCGGCTTCTCCTTCGTCCGCGCCCTCGACACCCCCACGGCCATCATGAACACGTTCTTCATAGTCCGCGCGGCCCGCCGCCAGGGCCTCGGCCTCACCACAGCCCTCGACGTCATCTCCCGCCACCCGGGCCGCTGGGACATCGCCTTCCAGGACACGAACAGGAAGGCGGTCCACTTCTGGCGCCGGGTGGCCACGACGGCCGCGGATTCCTGGACGGAGGAACACCGGGTGGGCAACCCCGACCTGCCGCCGGACACGTGGATCTCGTTCGACACGAGGGCGGGGCGGCGGGCCTGACGGACACAGCGGTGCGGGCGGCCCAGTGGGTCCGCCCGCACCGCACACCGGGACCCGCTCTAGACCTCCGGCTCCCACTCCTCCAGCTGCCCGAAGACCTTGACGTCCCCGGAGACCTTCAGGGACGTCACAGGGTTACGGCCGTGGAGGTACAGGACCACTTCCTCGGCGGTGCCCTCGACGGAGGCCGTCGGCGGGGTGGCCGGAGGTGGAGTGGTGGCCTGCGCGCCCTCGGCGGAGAGTGTCAGGCGCCAGGCCGGGGCGTCCGTCGTGAGGAAGTCCAGGGTGGCCGGTGCGTGCGGCCAGGGGCCCGTCGTCGCGCAGCAGGTCGTCAGGAATTCCGCCACGCCGTCCTGGGCTATCTCCGCCGGGAGGGCGTGCGGGGCGCCCACGGTGAGCTGGGCGTCGTACGTGTGGATGAGGAGCTGCTGGAGCTGGTGCCGGGCCACCGCGCCCGTGGTCGGCGGGGACTGGGAGGGGCCCCACCAGGTCCAGCAGCCCTGGTCCGGGCCCGCCTCCGCGAGGGCGTCCAGGAGTTGCCGGGTCGACTCCGCGAGCCACTCCGAGATGGCCTCCCGGCCCTCGGGGAGCTCGGCCGTCACCGGCTGCGGACCGTCCGCAGGACCCGCCTTCACGATCAGCGCCCAGCGCCGGCGGCCCTCCCCGATGTGGTGGGCCAGGTCGGCCAGCGTCCACTCGGGGCACGTGGGGACCTGTACGTCGAGGCTGGGCGCGGCGGCGACGGCCGTACGGAACGCGGTGGAGCGTTCGTCGAGGAGGCGCAGCAGGTCGGGGAAGGCGAGTGTCGTGTGCACGCTGTTTTTTAGCACCGGGCATGACAGAAGAGACAGTGATTTATTCGGGTGAGCAGATGAACGCCTCCCGCGTAAGGTCCCCGCGTGGACCCAGCTGACTTCTACACCGGCATCGTCGCGGACCTGTACGCCCCCCTGAAGGCGCACTCCCAGGACCCCGACCTCTACGACACCTTCGTACGGCAGGCCGGCACCCCGGCGCTGGAGCTGGGCTGCGGGGACGGCGACCCCCTCCTCGAACTGCGCCGGCGCGGCCTGGACGTGGACGGCGTCGACTCCTCCGCCGACATGCTGGCCCGCCTGCGCCACAGGGCCGACGTACAGGGGACCGGCGTCACCACGTACCACCAGCGCATGGAGTCCCTCGACCTGCCCCGGCGCTACCGTTCCGTCTTCCTCGCGGGCCCGACCTTCAACCTGCTCCCCGACGACGCCACGGCCCTCGCGGCGCTGCGCGGCATAAAAAAGCACCTCGCCGAGGACGGCACCGCCCTGATCCCCCTGTTCACGCCGGCCCCCTCGGAGGAGATCGGCAAGGTCCGGACGGTCACCGCCCCCGACGGCGCCGAACTGCGCGTATCGATCGTGTCCGAGCGGCGCGACGAGCGGGCCCGTACCCAGACGACCGTCCTGCGGTACGAACGCCACCACGGCGAGGACAGCGTCGTCGAGGACCGCCCGTGGGTGCTGCACTGGTACCCCCGCGACCACTTCGAGCACCTCGCGGCGGAGGCCGGCCTGAAGGTCACGGAGGTCACCGGCGAGGACACGGGCGTACTGAACCTCTACCTGCGCCCCGCCTAAGCCGTCTGCGGCAGCCTCCTGCGCCGCCGCTTCAGCAGCGCCCACGGCCCCCGGGGCCCGGTCGGCATGGCCGCCGTGACCTCGGTCCCGGGCTCCGCCGCCGCCTCCGCCGCCGCGCGCGCCACCGGCAGGAACCCCTCGCGGCGCGAGACGTCCGGCCGCTCCTCCTCCTGCGGCCAGAGCCCGAGGGCCGCGCAGAGCGTGGGGAGGACGGCCATCGCGGCCGTCGCGTACCCCTCCGCCGACGGGTGGTAGTGGTCCGGCCCGAACAGCTCGCGCGGATTCGCCTCGAACTCGGGCCCGAGGAGGTCGCCGAGCGAGACCGTACGGCCGCCCTGCTCGACCGTCCCGATCGTCTGCGCCGCCGCCAATTGGCGGGACGCTCTGCGGGCCAGCCATCTGAGGGGCTGGCCGACGGGCTCGATCGTGCCGAGGTCGGGACACGTGCCGACGACCACCTCCGCGCCGGTGGTGCGCAGGCGCCGTACCGCCGAGGACAGGTGACGTACGGAACGGGTCGGCGGCATGCGGTGGGTGACGTCGTTCGCGCCGACGATGATCACGCAGATGTCCGGCACCTGTTCGGCCGAGCCGACGACCAGCGCCACCTGCCGGTCCAGGTCGTCGGACTGGGCGCCGGGGAGGGAGACGTTGCGCAGGAGCACGGGGCGCTCGGCGACGGCGGCCAGGCCGGAGGCCAGCAGCGCGCCCGGCGTCTGGGAGGCCCGGTGGACCCCCTGCCCGGCGGCCGTGGAGTCGCCGAGGAGAACCAGGCGCAGGGGTTCCTCGCCGGTCGCGTAGACACCGCCGTACAGGCCGTCCGCCTGCGGCACCCGCGCGGACGTGCCGTTCTCCACATGGCGGCGCGCCCACCGGGCCTCCGCGAGCAGCAGCCCCATCGCCGCGGCCCCGGCCAGCCCGACGCCCCCGCCGCCGTAAGCCGCGCCCGCCGCGATCCGCCGGGCCACCCGTGCCCTCGACATGCTGGTCATACCTGTCCGCCACCTCCCTCGTCGCCGTACAACCTCTCCTTGCCCCGTACGACCCGTCGGCCAATCTCACCCAGGAGTGAACACGTTTAGGCTGGCGACCATCACGACCACGTTTTTTGCAAGCAACCGGAGACAACGGTGCAATTCCACGACTCGATGATCAGCCTCGTCGGCAACACCCCGCTGGTGAGGCTCAACAACGTCACCAAGGGCATCCAGGCCACCGTTCTGGCGAAGGTCGAGTACTTCAACCCCGGCGGTTCCGTGAAGGACCGCATCGCCCTGCGGATGATCGAGGCGGCGGAGGAGAGCGGCGCGCTCAAGCCGGGCGGCACCATCGTCGAGCCGACCAGCGGGAACACCGGCGTGGGGCTCGCGATCGTGGCGCAGCAGAAGGGGTACCACTGCATCTTCGTGTGCCCCGACAAGGTGAGCACGGACAAGATCAACGTGCTGCGGGCGTACGGCGCCGAGGTCGTCGTCTGCCCCACCGCCGTCGACCCGGAGCACCCGGACTCGTACTACAACGTCTCCGACCGGCTGGTGCGCGAGACGCCCGGCGCGTGGAAGCCGGACCAGTACTCCAACCCGAACAACCCCCTCTCCCACTTCCACTCCACCGGCCCGGAGCTGTGGGAGCAGACCGAGGGGAAGATCACACACTTCGTCGCCGGCGTCGGCACGGGCGGCACGATCTCCGGCACCGGCCGGTACCTGAAGGACGCGAGCGACGGCAAGGTCCAGGTCATCGGCGCCGACCCCGAGGGCTCCGTGTACTCCGGCGGCTCGGGACGGCCGTACCTCGTCGAGGGCGTCGGTGAGGACTTCTGGCCGACCGCGTACGACCGGACCGTCGTGGACGACATCGTCGCCGTCTCCGACAAGGACTCCTTCCAGATGACCCGCCGCCTCGCGAAGGAGGAGGGTCTCCTGGTCGGCGGGTCCTGCGGGATGGCGGTCGTGGGGGCGCTGCGGGTGGCCGAGCAGCTCGGTCCCGACGACGTGGTCGTCGTGCTGCTGCCGGACAGCGGGCGCGGGTACCTGTCGAAGATCTTCAACGACGAGTGGATGGCCGACTACGGCTTCCTGGAGGACGAGGGCCCCAGCGCCCGCGTCAGCGACGTCCTCGACGACAAGGTGCACGGCGCGATCCCGTCCCTCGTGCACATGCACCCCGAGGAGACCGTCGGGGAGGCGATCGAGGTGCTGCGCGAGTACGGGGTCTCGCAGATGCCCGTCGTGAAGCCGGGCGCCGGGCACCCGGACGTCATGGCCGCGGAGGTCGTCGGGTCCGTCGTCGAGCGGGAACTGCTCGACGCGCTGTTCAACAACCGGGCGTCGCTCGTGGACCCGCTGGAGAAGCACATGTCCGCGCCGCTGCCGCAGGTCGGCTCCGGGGAGCCGGTCGCCGACCTGATGTCGGTGCTGGGCGAGGCGGACGCGGCGATCGTGCTCGTCGAGGGCAAGCCGAAGGGGGTCGTGAGCAGGCAGGACCTGCTGGCGTTCCTCGCGAAGGGCGGCAAGTAAGCCGGACGGCGCCGGGGGTGTACGGCGGGGAAACCTGCGGTGAACCCCCGGGCCGGCCGCCGGACTTCCGCTTCGCCCGCCCGCACGACGGACTTCGCGGAAGTGGTACGAGCGCGTCACGTCCGCGCAGCACACGCTTAACACGAGTCCGGCACATTAGGGGATGTCGGCAGGCGGGAGCGGCTCCCCGCCGAACCGGCAACCAAAACGGCGTCACGGACCTCCGGAGCGGCTCCCGGACCTCCACAGACGCCAGGACGCAGGGCCTAGCTCGCGTCCCCCGCGGGGACCGCCGTCGTCCCGCCCCCCTTACCGGGGGTGCGGCGGTCCCCGCCTATCTTTGCGCCTAAACCGGCGCCGCTCTCGCGGAGGTGGCTGGGCGCCGTGGGGGTTGCTCAATTGATGGTTGCGGGTTTTTCGCCGGTCTTCTGCTGCTGCGAGGATGTTTCGTATGCCGCTTCCCCAGCCCAACGGGCTGACCTCGCTCGTCCTGCGTACGGACTTCACTGACGACCGTGCGTGGGAAGCGCTGCGTGCGGTGCTGGGGGCCGATGCCACGTGTGTGGACGATGTCCGGTACGACGGGGTCGAGGTCGGGGCGCTGCTCTCGGAGGATCTGCATCACGTCTTCCTCGCGGACGGCCTCGCCCAGCGCGAACACCTGCTGCTGGCCCTCGACCTGGCGGATCTGGTGGGGGCGACGTTGCGGGTGCCGGTCGGGGTGTTCGCGCAGGTGTCGGCGTATCTGTCGTCCGGCGCCGCCGAGCTGGAGGACTACCTGTGCCAGGCGGTCAGTCCTCCCAGCGGTCCTCCCCGCGCTTCTTCCGGCGTCCCCGCAGCGCCTCCAGCAGCTCGGGGGTGGAGCGGAACGCGTGGACCGCGTTGACGCCCACGATGCCCGTCCACGTGATCAGGAGGCCCGGGAGGTCTGCGTTTACCGCGCCGATTGCTGAGAGTGGGATCGCCAGGACCAGGGAGACTATGCCGAAGCCGAAGCGTTCGCCCCAGGAGTCCGTGGCGTGGGGGGTGCGTGAGTCCCTTGCTGCGGACATCTGCTGTTCCGCGAACTGGCGGCGTACCCGGCGTTCCACCGCGCCGTCTATTCGCTGGTCCACCTTTTCCAGGAACGACTCGACCAGCGCCGAGTCGTACTCCTCGCCCAGTTCCCTGCGCGCGTGCAGGGTCGCGTCCAGTTCCTTCTTCAGTTCGGTGTCCCGGCCCGCTGTCATCGTTGTCTCCTCAATCCCCTGGAACCTTCTCCAGGCTAGGGAGCGGGGGCCTCGGCCGCACGGGGGATAGCCCCCCTCTTCGGGGTGGGGGGCGCCGGGAGGAGGCCCACGGACTCCAGCGTGTGCCTGTGCGCGGGGCCGATGTCGCTGAGGTGTACGTCGACGCCCCTGCCGCGCAGCTCTCCCACCGCGTCCTTCAGCGCGAGCGCGCCTGTCGCGTCCATCGCCGTCAACCCCGAGAGTTTCAGCTCCACCTCGTTCACTCCGTGGACGTCCGTGAGGGCTCTGCGGAGGCTGTGGGCGCCGGCGAAGAGGAGGGGGCCGTCGTAGCGGAGGCTGATCGATTCTGTGCCGGGGTGTTCGTTCGTGGCGGCGGGGGTCAGGCGGGTGGTGGTCGCCGCGGCCTTGAGGGCGAGGACTGTGGAGACGGCCAGGCCGATGAGGACGGCTCGGACCAGGTCTAGGGCGAGGGTGGAGGCTGCGGTGAGGAGGAGGACGAGAGCGTCGCCCTTGGTGGCTCGGGCCATGGCTCTTACCGGGCCGGTTTCCACCATGCGGATGGCTGTTGCCAGGAGGACTCCGGCGAGGGCTGCCAGCGGGATGCGGGAGACCAGGGGGGCGGCTGCTGCGACGATTCCGGCGAGGATTACTGCGTGGGTTAGGGCTGCTAGGCGGGAGGTGGCGCCGGTTCTTACGTTTACTGCTGTGCGGGCGATTGCGCCTGTTGCTGGGACTCCGCCGAAGAGGGGGGCCGCTAGGTTGGCGATTCCCTGGCCGAAGAGTTCTTTTGAGGGGTTGTGGGCGGGTGCGGCGCCGTCGTGGTTGTTCGCGCCCCGCGGCGGAGCCGCAAATTGATGCAGCCCCGCGCCCCTGAAAGACCCTTCCGGACGCCGGTTCTTTGACATTTCGTCTGCTACCGATGCGGAGAGTAGCGATTCCAGTGCCGCCAAGGCGGCTACTGCTACCGCTGGGGCCAGGAGCGTTGGGATTCGGGTTACGTCCAGGAAGCCGAGCGACGGAGTCGGTAGGGACGCTGGGAGGGTGCCGATTCTTGTTACGTTCAGGTGCAGGGTTTCCGCTACGGCCGTCGCGATCCCCACCGCCGCCAGCGAGAACGGGATCGTCGGTTTCCATCTTGCCCCCGCCAGTACCAGCGCCGCCGAACCTGTCGACAGGAGCAGCGCTGGCCAGTGCGGAGCCGCCTCGAACTCCTCCGCCGCCCTTGCCGCCACCGCCGCCACCTGTTCGCCGTGCGGTACGGGGACTCCTAGCGCGTTCGGGATCTGCTGGAGGGCGATCACCGCCGCGATGCCCACCGTGAAACCCGCGATCACCGGGGCCGGGACGTACGCCATCGCCGCGCCCGCTCTCGCGAAGGACAGGGCGATCAGGATCAGGCCCGCGAGGAGGCCGACCGTGAGGACGCCGTCGGGGCCGTAGTGGTGGACGATCGGGACCAGTACGACCGTCATCGCGCCCGTCGGGCCGGAGACCTGGCGTGCGCTGCCGCCGAACAGTGCCGCGAGGGCGCCGGCGACGATCGCGGTCGCCAGGCCGGACGCGGCGCCCAGTCCTGAGCTGACGCCGAAGCCGAGAGCCAGGGGGAGGGCGACCACGGCGACGGTCAGGCCGCAGAGGAGGTTGCGGCGGGGGTCGTGGGTGAGGGTGCGGAGGTCGGTGAGAGTGGGGAGGGGGAGGTTCATGGGGGTGCTTCTTCACGGGGTGAGGAGCGGTGGGGTGGGTTGGGGGCGTACGGGTGCTCGGCGTACGGCAGTTGGCGAACTCCCGTACGCCGTACCGTCGTTCCGCCTGTCACGGCAGCAGCGACACCAGCCCCGTGTCCAAGTCGAAGCGCGCCGCCGTCACTTGGGCCTCCGCGAACGCGGGATCCGTGCGGATCGCGTCGCGGACCCACGTCGTGTGGGCGGTCATGGTGTGTTCGGCCCAGTCGCCGGGGTTCGCGCGGGTGCGGTGGGCCGCCGGGGTGATCTCCTCGACGAGGAGTTCGAGGTGGCCGGGGACCTCGTCGCCGGTGCGGAGGTGGTCGAGGGTGGCGGCGATCGCGCCGCAGCGTTCGTGGCCGAGGACCAGGACGAGGGGGATGCCGAGTTCGGTCACGCCGTACTGGATCGAGCCGAGCACCGCCTCGTCCAGGACCTGGCCCGCCGTCCTTATGCACAGGACGTCGCCGAGGCCCTGGTCGAAGATCAGCTCGGGCGGGACGCGGGAGTCGATGCAGCCCAGGACGATCGCGTACGGGTGCTGGGCGCCCGCGAGGGTGTGGCGCAGGCGGCGGTCCTCGTGGGGGTGGCTGGAGCGGCCCTCGGCGTACCGCTTGTTGCCGGCGAGGAGTTCGGTCAGGGCTGCGGACGCCGTGGTCGGGGGGCCGGTGCGGAGGGGGCGGCTTCTTCGCGGGGTGCGGGTCGCGGCTGCGGCCGGGGCGGTGGCCAGGGCGCCGACGGCGGTGGCCGTCAGGAAGGCCCGGCGGTTGGAGGGCATGACGCATCCTCGGGGTCGTACCAAGAACCCTCGGCGGAGGGTCTGTTCACGGTATGCGCCTGATTCATCACGGTGTGTGCCTGTTTAACGACACTTTGTGTTTTCGTGTTCAGATCATCGCCGGTCCGATACGGGGGCTTGACGGGGTGACGGCCTCGGCGCCGGGTGTATAACAACATGCAGGAACCATGCAGCCTGAATAGCCAGGGGGAGCACAAGAATGAGCGTGTCCGAGGGCCCCGCCGCCCGGCTCCAGACGCTCTTCGAGGGGCACCGGCTCACGCCGACGCAGCGGAGGATCGCGCACAGCATGGTCCGGCGGGCCGCGGATGTGCCGTTCCTGTCGAGTGTCGAGCTGGCGGAGCTGGCGGGGGTGAGCCAGCCGTCCGTGACGCGGTTCGCCGTGGCGCTCGGGTTCGACGGGTATCCCGCTCTGCGGCGCCACCTTCGCGAGGTCGCGCCGGGTGACCGGGCGGCCTCCTCCCAGGACTACAACGCCTACCAGCAGGCCGTCGAGGCGGAGATCGAGAACCTGCGGCACCTCGCGGAGGTCCTCGCGGACCCCGGGCCCGTCCGTCGCGCCGGTCAACTCCTCGCGGCGTCCCGCCCCTTGCCGGTCCTCGGTCTGCGGGCGGCGGCCTCCCAGGCGTACGGGTTCTCGTACTTCGCGGCCAAGGTCCACCCGGATGTCCGGCTCCTCGACGAGGGGGGCTCGATGCTCCAGGACCGCATCGACGCGGTGGTCCGCGCGGGGGCGAGCGCACTCCTGTGCTTCGCGCTGCCGCGTCACCCGAAGGAGGTCCTGGACACCCTGACGTACGCGAAGGGGGCGGGCCTCACGGTCGTCACGGTCGCCGACTCGGCGTTCGCGCCGGTGGCGAAGGCGTCGGATCTGCTGCTGCCGGCGGCGGTGGGGACGGGGTTGGCGTTCGACACGGCGTGTGCGCCGATGTTGCTGGGTCGGGTGCTGCTGGAGGCGATGTGCGACGACTTGCCGGATGCGCAGGCTCGGTTGGAGGAGTTCGATGCGGGGGCGTTGGCGCGGGGGTTGTTCGTGGAGTGAGGCGGGTTGGGGGGTGTGTGCATTCGGGCGGCGGGGGTGGGGGGTGCTGCTGAGGCTTCCGGCTGCGGGTCGGGTGGGTGGCTGCGGTGGGTGCGGTGGGTGGCTGGGGTAGGGGCGTTGCCGCTCACCCGCGCTTGCGGGGTGCCGCTGCGCCCACCCGTGCCGCCCCTAGCGGCACGACTGCCCGCAGCTACGCGGGGCGAGTGGAGCGGGTGCGGGGCGGTGGGGGCGGCACGGCTGGCCGCAGTTGGGTGGGGCGAGTGAAGTGGGTGCGGGTCCGTGGGGGGTGGCCCGACTGCCCGCAGCTACGCGGGTTGGGTGGACGGGTGCGGGGCGGTGGGGGTGGCGCGGCTGGTCGCAGCTGCGGGAGCGGGGTGGGGCGGGTAGGCGGTGGTGCGGGTGGTGGGAGCTGGTCCGACCGTGGTGGTGCGGGTGGTTGTGCGTGGCGGGGGCTGGTCCGACTGTGGTGGTGCGGGGCGTTGTGAGTGGCGGGGACTGGTCCGGCCTAAAGGGGCGCGGGGAACTGCGCGATCAGCCACGATGCTGCCGCACTCGCCTACGTACCGATGCCACCCGAGTTATTAGGCGTCCCCCCCCCCCCACTCTCAGACTCGTCTCACGTTCACTCGGTAGCTTCCGTGGAATGGAACGTCGGTGACTAGGAGGCGGGTGGCATGGTGCGTGGAGGACAGGGACTGGCACGGGTGGCCGTCGTCGTGAGGGCGGGGGCCGGGCCGTGGTGGTGGTGTGGGGTGTTCGCGGCCGGGGTCGGGGTGCTCGTGCCGGGGGTTACCGGGCGACGGGTCGGTGTGTTCGCCGGTGCCGCGTTGTTCATCCTTGCCGCCGCCATCACCGCGTACACCCACCGCAAGCGGTACACCATCCTCGCCCAAGCCGCGGCACGCGCAGGCAAGCACGACGCCCTCCAGGACCGCGCGGTCACCGTACGCAACTGGCGCCACGGCAACCGCTGGTGGCTCCTCCTCGCCCTCACCCTCGCGATCGTCAGCTCCTTCGCCGTCCCCGCAGCCGCAGGCATGCTCATCGCCGGCTACGGAACCGGCCTGCGCCTGAAGTCCGCCTGGCTGGGCCGCCGCGAACGGACCGAGGGCGAACTCCTCTGGGTACGAGTGGACTGGCTGGGCCGATACGGCGGCGCCCCGGCGGGCAAGGCGGTGAAGGGCTACCGCAGCACCGGCATCGCGGCGGGCGACGCGGCCCCCGGAGGAGCGCGCCGCCGCACCACGGTCGGCGCCTGAGGCGAGCCCTCAGACCTCCAGCTCCTCCTCGATCCGCTTCAACTGGTGCCGCGCCATCGCCAGGTTGGACCGCTTCGCGTCCAGGACGAGGTACAGGAACAGCCCGTTGCCGCCGCGCCCGCTGAGGAGCCGCAGGAGGTGGTACTGGTCGGAGAGGGTGATGAGGATGTCCTCGATCTGCCCCTTCAGACCGAGGTGCTCCATCGTCCGCATCTTCGCGCGGACGACGTCCGTGTTGCCGGCAGCCGCGACGTTGAGGTCGAAGCTCTTGCTGCCGCCGAGCGTGCCGAGGGCCATGCCGCTCGTGTAGTCGACGAGGGCGACGGCGGTGGCCCCCTCGATGGACGCGAGGGCTTCCTTGAGGGCGGTCTCGGTGTTGGCCATGATCGTTGGGTTCCTTTCAACTCTCGGTGGTGGCACGCGTGTTGTCGGTGGGGGCGCGAGCCGGTCTGGCGGGCAGTGGGGGGAGTGGGGGGAGCTTGGGGAGGGGCGTGCTCGTGGCCGCCCCTGTCGTACTGGTCTTTTTCGCGGCACTGGTGGAGGCCCCCGGCTTCTTCACGGCACTCGTCTTCGCGGCCTCTCTCGCAGCGGCGTTCTCCCCGGCCGCCGAGTCCACCAACTCCCCGATCCGCGCCCCGGTCCGCCGCCCTTCGAGGTGCAACCGGCCGACGTTCACCCGGTCTTGGGCGAGCAGCGTCAGCACGGCGGCCTCCCCGGCGGCGTACGTCGCGACGTACCCGTACACCCCCCGCACGAGCAACTCGCGCAACTCCCCCTGCCCGGTCTCGTCCGCGAGGCGTACGGCGACGCCGAGCGCCGCGGCAGTGAGCGCGGCGACCCCCTCCGGCTCGACCCCCGGTGTGTCCGCGGCGAGCACCAGCCCGTCGACGCTGGCCGCGAGTGCGCCGGTGAGCTGGGGCACGGAGGCCCGCAGTCTTCTCAACTCGTCGAGTATCTCGGCCTCGTGAGTAGTCATCAGATCTCTCCTCTCGGGCTGCGGTCGCTGCCGCTCAAAGGGCCTCCAGCGCATCTCTGAGCCTTTTCAGCAGGGTGAGTTGGGGGTCGTCGTCAGGAACGGCCGTAGGGGGCAAGGCAGTTGGCGAGCCATAAGTCACCGTCACCAACCCCGCCGCCGCGAGCCGCCGTACGTCGAGCAGCGTGGGGAAGGCCCGCCGCCCCAGCCGGTGCGCGATCCCGGTCGCCGTGCGTTCCCCGTCGACCTCGGCGAGGACGGCCCGTCTGCGCGCGGGGAGCCAGCGCGGCGGAGGGTGGGAGTCGACGAGGCGCAGTGGCGCGTCGTCCGTGCGGGCTTCCGGCCAGAGCCGGTCGAGCAGGGCCCGGCGCCGGCGCGTCTCGCGCTCCAGGAGCCCGGCGTCGACGGGCTGTACGGGGCCGGGGTCGTACCCGGTGTCGTCGTACCGGAAACGGGCGGGGGCGTCACCCGGCGTCAGGGTGAAGTACGCGGCGTCGAAGAGCGCCCCCAGCAGGCAGAGTTCCCCGGCGCCACGCGCTAACCGCCCTTCCCGGACGAGGAGTTGGAGGCTCTCGCGGGTTCCCAGGAGGGCTTCGGGGCCCGGCGTCGCGGCGCTCTCGCCGTACACCACCCGCCCCCGGACCAGGTGCAGCGCGCCGCTGTCCCGCATCAGCACCCCGCTCGCCTCCTCGGCCGCGAGCCGGGCGAGGAGCGGGGCCACCTCGCCGGTGACGTGCTCGCGGACGGGGAGCGCTGTCATGACGGCCATCACCCCAGCACCAGCTTCCCGGCCATTTCTTCGAGCCGGATGCGCGCGAGCGCGAGGTTGCCGTCGCGGCGGCCGAGCCACACGTGGAGGAAGACGCTGCTGTCGAAGTCGGTGCGGACGAACCGGAGGAGGTGGTAGCTGTCGCGGTTGCTGATGATGAGGTCCTCGACCGAGGGGTCATCGGCAACGACATCAGCACCGGCGTCCGGCGTCTCCGGCGCGAACGCCCGTTGTTCGACGGTCAGTCGGGCCACCTCCGCCGCCTCGGTCGCCGCCGCCTCCGCGTCCCCGCCGGGGAACTCCCCGACGGAGCCCAGCGCGAGCCCGCTGGTCCAGTCGACCAGGGCAGCGCCCCGGGCTCCGGGCAGGCGCATGGCCTCCAGCAGACACTCGTCGATTCCGGGCACCGCGGTTCCCCTCCCTCCTCGGTTACGGCTGAGTGAGAGAGACGCTACAGACCGTGTGTGCGACGAGTGAGGTGTTTGGCATTTCCCCTTGGAAAATGCCAACGGCAAGCTAGAGTGGGCGAGTTTGCCTGGTTTTCGGGCTTATGGAACGCCCAGGTCGCGGGCGTGCGTCAAGGGCGCTCGGGCTCGCCCAGGGTGGTGAGCGCGTCGCCGTACGCCCCTCCGGCCTCGGCGAGGATCTCCGCCGTCGTCTGGGCCGCACGGACGAGCGCGAACCTGGTGTGGCCGTCCGCGCCGGGTACGTACCCGTAAAGGGCGGGCCGGGGAAGGGAGTTGTACGCGTAGTGGTGGGCGAAGTAGTACGCGCCCGTGTCCAACGCCGCCGCGTAGTCGCCCTGTTCGAGCAGCGGGAGCGAACGCCCGCGCGCCAGCAGGTCGCCCGAGAAGCACGCCGGACCGGCGACGTCCTGCACGGCCTCGGGGCCGCTCTTGGCGCGGCCCTTCGCGTCGTACGCGGCGATCCTGAGCGGCCACGAGCCCGGCATGTACACGGTCCGGGTCGCCACCTGGACGCCCGCGTGCGTCACCGCGATGCGCCGCCCGCCCGCGCTCTTCGCGTACTCCACCCGCGCGACCACCGTGCCCTGCTTGGCCAGCAGCGAGCGGCCGAACTCGGTGACCAGCCCGTACCGGCCGTCGAACAGTCCCGGGACCGCCTCTTTCAGGAGGCGGGCGTACTGCGCGTACGTCGGTGTGGTCTCCTCCGAGGCGTAGTTCACCGGCAGGCCGCCGCCGATGTCCACGGTGTCGATCTGGCGGCGGCCGATCCGCCGGTTGATCTCCTCGACCAGCGCGTACGCCTCCGCGACACCGCGCGCCATCAGCGTCAGCGGCACGCCCTGCGAGCCGGTGTGCGCGTGCAGGCGGGTCAGCCACGGGCGCTCCGCGTACGCGCCGATCACCCACTCCCGCGCGCCCTCGTCCCGCAGCGCGACGCCGAACTTCGAGGTGGGGGTGGCCGTCGAGGTCGACTCGATGGTGCCGCCGCCGACCTGCGGGTTCACCCGGATGCCGATGGGGGAGGCGCTCGGCGTCTCGCGCCGCAGGGCGTCGATCCGGGCCAGTTCCTGCGGGTTGTCCGCGTTCACCGCGATCCCCAGGGCCAGCGCCTCGCGCAGCTCCGCCGGGGTCTTCGCCGGGGAGTCGAGTACGGTCGACTGCGCGCCGAATCCCGCGGCGCGCGCGAGGGCGAGCTCGCCGGGGCTCGCGACCTCGGCGCCGATGCCGGCCTCGCGCAGCAGGCGCAGTACCGGTACCAGAGGGGTGGCCTTGACGGCGAAGGCGTGCAGGACCGGGGTGCCCGGTGGGACGACGGCGTCGAACGCGGCCGTCAGCCCCGCCGCCGACTCCTTGATGCCGGTGACGTCCAGGAGGCCCACGATCGGCGTGTCCGGGCCCAGCAGGCCCTGTTCCACCGCCGCGCGGACCGCGTCGTCCCGGCGTACCGCCCGTCCGTCGTCCGCCGCTCGCCCGTCTGCCGTCTGCCGCACATCAGCCCCCGTCGAGGTGGTCCGGTACCCGTACTGCCGTGTCGTCTCCGTCGGCCGGAGCATGCCCCGGCTCGCGCCTCGGTGTGCTCCTCCTTCCAGCCAAACACCCGTACGGCGTGCGTGTCGGTTCCCCGCCCTATTGACTAGTTCTATTCAGCTGGCGACTATGTGAATAGAACCGGAATATCGACGACGTGCCCCAGGAGGCAGCCCATGTCAGGACCCCGTCCCGTTCGAGCCCCCCGCGGAACCGGACTGAACACCCTGGGATGGCAGCAGGAAGCCGCCCTGCGGATGCTCCAGAACAACCTCGACCCCGAGGTCGCCGAGCACCCCGACAAGCTCGTCGTCTACGGCGGCACCGGCAAGGCCGCGCGCGACTGGCGCTCCTACGACGCGATGGTCCGCACGCTCCAGACGCTCAAGCAGGACGAGACCATGCTCGTCCAGTCCGGGCGCCCCGTCGGCGTCATGCAGACGCACGAGTGGGCGCCGCGCGTCCTCATCGCCAACTCCAACCTCGTCGGCGACTGGGCGAACTGGGAGGAGTTCCGGCGCCTGGAGGCGCTCGGGCTGACCATGTACGGCCAGATGACCGCCGGGTCCTGGATCTACATCGGCACCCAGGGCATCCTCCAGGGGACGTACGAGACGTTCGCCGCCGTCGCCGCCAAGAAGTTCGGCGGGACCCTCGCCGGGACGATCACCCTCACCGCCGGGCTCGGCGGGATGGGCGGCGCCCAGCCGCTCGCCGTCACCATGAACGACGGTGTCGCGATCTGCATCGACTGCGACCCCCGCGCCATCGAGCGCCGGATCGAGCACCGGTACCTGGACGTCAAGGCCGACAACCTCGCCCACGCGCTCCAGCTCGCCACCGAGGCCCGCGACCAGCGCAAGCCGCTGTCCATCGGCCTCCTCGGCAACGCCGCCGAGCTGCTCCCGCAGATGCTCGCCGAGGGTGCCCCCATCGACATCGTGACCGACCAGACCTCGGCGCACGACCCGCTCTCCTACCTGCCGGTCGGCGTCGACTTCGCCGACATGGCCGACGCGGCGGCGAAGGACCCGGCCGGGTTCACCACCCGCTCCCGCGAGTCCATGGCCCGCCACGTCGAGGCCATGGTCGGCTTCATGGACGCCGGCGCCGAGGTCTTCGACTACGGCAACTCCATCCGCGGCGAGGCCCAACTCGCCGGGTATGACCGCGCGTTCGCCTTCCCCGGGTTCGTCCCCGCCTACATCCGGCCGCTCTTCAGCGAAGGCAAGGGCCCCTTCCGCTGGGCCGCGCTCTCCGGTGAGGCGTCCGACATCGCGAAGACGGACAAGGCGATGCTGGAGCTGTTCCCCGAGAACGAGTCCCTCGCCCGCTGGATCAAGCTCGCCGGTGAACGCGTCCACTTCCAGGGCCTCCCCGCCCGTATCTGCTGGCTCGGCTACGGCGAGCGCGACAAGGCCGGCGAGCGCTTCAACGACATGGTCGCGAGCGGCGAGCTGGCGGCGCCGCTGGCGATCGGCCGCGACCACCTGGACGCCGGCTCGGTGGCCTCCCCGTACCGCGAGACCGAGGCCATGCTCGACGGCTCCGACGCGATCGCCGACTGGCCGCTGCTCAACGCGATGGTCAACGTGGCGTCCGGCGCGTCGTGGGTGTCGATCCACCACGGCGGCGGCGTCGGCATGGGCCGCTCGATCCACGCGGGCCAGGTCTCGGTGGCCGACGGCACGAAGCTGGCGGGCGAGAAGATCCGCCGCGTCCTGACGAACGACCCCGGCATGGGGGTCATCCGGCATGTGGACGCGGGTTACGAGATCGCCGAGAGGGTGGCGGACGAGCGCGGGGTACGCATCCCGATGCGCGAGGGCGGGGACGCGTGACGGACGGGAACGCCCAGGTGGGGGCCACGACACTGTCCGTGGCTCCCCCCTCCTTCCAGGAGATGTGGCGCCAGCTCCACCCCATCGGCCGCCACCCCGACTCCCACGGCTACCGGCGCTTCGCCTGGACCCCCGCCGACGCCGACTGTCGGGCCTGGTTCCGGGAGCAGGCCGAGCTGCGGGGGCTCGCGTACGAGGTCGACCGGAACGGGAACCAGTGGGCCTGGCTCGGTGACCCCGCTGCCGGGGACGCCGTCGTCACCGGGTCCCACCTCGACTCCGTGCCCGACGGGGGCGCCTTCGACGGGCCCCTCGGCGTCGTGTCCTCCTTCGCCGCGCTCGATGAACTCCGCGCGCGCGGCGTCCGGTTCACCAAGCCCTTCGGCATCGTCAACTTCGGCGACGAGGAGGGCGCCCGGTTCGGGCTCGCCTGCGTCGGGTCCCGGCTCACCTCGGGGAAGCTGACCCTCGCGCAGGCCCACCAGCTCACCGACGGCGACGGGATCAGCCTCCCGAAGGCCATGGAAGCCGCCGGGTACGACCCCGACGGCATCGGCGCCGACAACGAACGCCTCGACCGCATCGGCGCCTTCGTCGAACTGCACGTCGAGCAGGGCAGGGCGCTCGACCTCTCCGGCGACCAGGTCGGGATCGCCAGCGCCATCTGGCCGCACGGGCGTTGGCGCTTCGACTTCCGGGGCGAGGCCAACCACGCGGGGACGACGCGCCTCGTGGACCGGCGTGACCCGATGCTGTCGTACGCGGAGACCGTGCTCGCCGCACGCCGGGAGGCGCAACTCGCCGGAGCCGTCGCCACCTTCGGCAAGATCTCCGTCGAGCCCAACGGCGTCAACGCGATCCCCTCGCTCGTACGCGGCTGGCTGGACTCCCGCGCGGCCGAGCAGGAGACCCTCGACACGGTCGTCACCGGCATCGAGAAGGCCGCGCAGGTCTACGCGCAGGAGCACGGCGTCGAACTGGACGTCGTACGCGAGTCGTTCACGCCGGTCGTGGAGTTCGACCACGCCCTGCGCGACGAGCTGGCCCGACTCCTCGGCAAGGACACCGGCCTCACCGTCCCCGTCCTCGGCACCGGCGCGGGACACGACGCCGGGATCCTGTCGGGACGCATCCCGACCGCCATGCTGTTCGTGCGCAACCCCACCGGCGTCTCGCACTCCCCGGCGGAGTCCGCGACGGAGGACGACTGCGTGGCCGGGGTGCAGGCGCTCGCCGACGTACTGGAAGGGCTGGCCCGCGTATGACGACGTACTGGCTGGAGCACGCCTGGCTGGACCCGGTGGTGGAACCGGGCGTGACCCTGGAGGTCACCGACGGCAGGATCACGGCCGTACGCAAGGGCGTCGAGACCCCGCCCCCGGGCGCGGAGGTCCTGCGGGGCCTGACCCTCCCCGGCCTCGCGAACGCGCACAGCCACGCCTTCCACCGGGCCCTGCGCGGCACGGTCCAGGTCGGCTCCGGGACGTTCTGGACCTGGCGCGAGGTGATGTACGGCGTCGCGGACCGGCTCACCCCGGAGAAGTACCATGCGCTGGCCCGCGCGGTGTACGCGGAGATGGCGCTCGCCGGGATCACGACGGTCGGCGAGTTCCACTACGTCCACCACACCCCGGACGGCACCCCGTACGCCGACCGCAACGCGATGGGCGAGGCGCTGATCCAGGCGGCGGCGGACGCCGGGATCAGGATCACGCTGCTCGACGCCTGCTACCTGTCGGCGGGGTTCGGGCAGGAGCCGAACCGGCACCAGCGCCGCTTCTCCGACGGCGACGCGGAGAGCTGGGCGGCACGCTGTTCAGAACTCAAGGAACAAGGTCACGCACGGATCGGCGCGGCGATCCACTCCGTACGGGCGGTCCCGGCGGACCAGCTCGCGACCGTCGCCGCCTGGGCCTCGGACCGCCGCGCCCCCCTCCACATCCACCTCTCCGAGCAGACCGCCGAGAACGACGCCTGCCAGGCCGCCCACGGCCGCACGCCGACCCGCCTCCTCGCCGACCACGGCGTCCTCGGCCCCCGCACCACCGGCGTCCACAACACCCACCTCACGACCGAGGACATCGCCCTGATCGGCGGCTCGGGCACCGGCACCTGCATGTGCCCGACGACGGAACGCGACCTGGCCGACGGCATCGGACCCGCCGTAGCCCTCCAGCAGGCGGGCTCCCCGCTCTCCCTCGGCTCCGACAGCCACGCCGTGATCGACCTCTTCGAGGAAGCCCGCGCGATGGAGCTGAACGAGCGCCTGCGCACCCGCACCCGGGGCCACTGGACGGCGGCGGCCCTCCTGCGCGCGGCCTCGGAGGACGGCCACGCCGCGCTCGGCTGGGACGACGCCGGCACCCTCGCCCCCGGCTCCCTCGCGGACTTCACGACGATCGCCCTCGACTCCGTCAGAACCGCGGGCCCGCTGCCGCGACTGGGCGCGGAGACGGCCGTATTCGCCGCGTCGGCGGCAGATGTCCGCCATACGGTCGTGGGCGGCCGGCACGTCGTACGGGACGGGGCCCACACCGCCGTACCGGACGTCCCGCGAGCCCTCGCGGCGGCCGTCGCCGACCTGCGCTCCTGACCTTCGCAACCCACGAGGACGCCATGAACGCCCCCACCACGCCCAGCAGCCCCATCGGGCCGAACCAGGCGAACAGCACGACCGGTACGACGACCGTCATCACGAACATCGGCACTCTCGTCACCAACGACCCCTCCCTGGGCGACAACACCCCACTCGGACTGATCCACGACGCGGCCGTCGTCATCGACGGCGACCGCGTCGTCTGGACCGGTGAATCCAGCAAAGCACCCGCCACTGACAATCGGGTCGACGCCGGCGGCCGGGCCGTCCTCCCGGGCTTCGTCGACTCCCACTCCCACCTCGTCTTCGCGGGCGACCGCACGGCCGAGTTCAACGCGCGCATGTCAGGCCGCCCGTACACGGCAGGCGGCATCCGTACGACGGTGGCGGCGACCCGCGCGGCCACCGACGAGGCCCTCGAAGCGAACCTCACGGGCTACCTCGCGGAAGCCCTCCGCCAGGGCACGACCACGATGGAGACCAAGTCCGGCTACGGCCTGACGGTCGAGGACGAGTCCCGCGCGCTCCGCATCGCCGCGCGCCACACGGACGAGGTCACGTACCTCGGCGCGCACATCGTCTCGCCGGACTACGCCGACGACCCGGCCGCGTACGTGGCTCTCGTCACCGGCGAGATGCTCAACGCCTGCGCCCCGCACGCCCGTTGGATCGACGTCTTCTGCGAGAAGGGCGCGTTCGACGGCGACCAGGCACGGGCAATTCTCAAGGCGGGCAAGGAAAAGGGCCTCCACCCCCGCGTCCACGCGAACCAACTCACGTACGGACCGGGCGTCCAACTGGCCGTGGAACTGGACGCGGCGAGCGCGGACCACTGCACGCACCTGACGGACGAGGACGTGGACGCGCTGGCCAACAGCGACACGGTCGCCACCCTCCTGCCGGGCGCGGAATTCTCGACGCGAGCCGAATGGCCGGACGCACGGCGCCTGTTGGCGGCGGGAGCCACGGTCGCCCTCTCGACGGACTGCAACCCGGGTTCGTCCTTCACGTCCTCGGTCCCGTTCTGCATCGCGCTGGCGGTGAGGGACATGGGGATGACGCCGGACGAGGCGGTGTGGTCGGCGACGGCGGGGGGAGCGGCGGCGCTGCGACGTACGGATGTGGGCCGAGTAACTCCGGGCGCCCAGGCGGACTTGATCCTCCTGAACGCCCCGAGCCACGTGCACTTGGCGTACCGCCCTGGGGTACCCCTAGTGGCAGAAGTCTGGAAACGAGGGCGAGTTATCTAGGGGCGCGGGGAACTGCGCGAACAACCACGACGGTGCCGCACCCGCCAAACCACCTGGTGCGGCACCCCCTTAGGCACCTACTCCTCGACAGTCAGCCCCTTCCGCAACCGCACCAACGTCCGAGCCAACAACCGCGACACATGCATCTGCGAGATCCCCAACTCCTCCCCGATCTCCGACTGCGTGAGCCCCGCAACGAACCGCAACGACAGAATCCGCCGATCCCTGGGCTGAAGTTCGGCAATGAGCGGCTTCAACGACTCGACGTACTCGATCCCTTCGAGCCCGTGATCCTCGTACCCGATCCGATCGGCCAGAGCCCCTTCCGTCTCCTCCTCGTCAGGCTGAGCATCGAGGGAGGAGGCGGTGTAAGCATTGGACGCGGCCATCCCCTCAACGACCTCATCGGCGGAGATACCAAGCCGCTCGGCAAGCTCGGCAACGGTGGGAGAGCGATCAAGCCGCTGGGACAACTCATCGCCGGCCTTGGCGAGTTCGAGCCGCAACTCCTGAAGCCGCCGAGGCACACGGACGGACCAGGACGTGTCCCGGAAGAACCGCTTGATCTCACCGACGATGGTCGGCATGGCGAAGGTGGGGAACTCGACGCCTCTGCTGAGCTCGAACCGGTCGATGGCCTTGATCAGCCCGATCGTGCCGACCTGGACGATGTCCTCCATCGGCTCGCTACGGGAGCGGAAGCGCGACGCGGCGAACTTGACGAGCGCGAGGTTGAGCTCGACGAGGGTGTTGCGGACGTACGCGTACTCGTGGGTGCCCTCTTCGAGGGCTTCGAGGCGGGCGAAGAGCGTCTTGGACAGCGCGCGGGCGTCGACCGCGCCGATCTCGTCGTACGGCGGGATGTCCGGAAGATCCGCGAGGGGATCGAGGTCGTGGGGATCAAGCTGTTCCGGTGGGGGTGTCGACGCCGCCGTCGGGGGCCGGGATGCGTCGAGCCGGGGTGACATGTCGTCCTCCATCGTTCTCGGCAGGTGTGGCGAATGGCTGCCGGAGCCAGTGCGTGTGGACTGCGGTGTGCGGCGCCTCCGAAGCCGTCCGTTCGTTCCCCCTGGAAAAGGGGCTGCTACTAGCCCTACCTGCTTCCCCGACCCGACCGCAACCATGGTATGTCCGCTTTGTCAAGGTTGGTGTGGTTGTTCGAGTGTCGAGAGATGGTGTACAAGGCGTAGTGTTCGGGAGCATCGGTACACGGCTACGACCTCGGGAGAGAAGACGGCATGGACCACGGGACGGTCGGCAGCGCACAGTCGGGCCGGCTGCTGGTGGAGGTGCGGGAAGAGGGCTCCAGTGCGGTCGTCACCCCCGCGGGTGAGCTCGATCACCACACCGCGGAGCTGCTGCGCGAACCTCTGGACGCATGTCTGGCGAAGGGTTTCAGCCGTCTCGTCATCGACTGCTCGCGGCTGGAGTTCTGCGACTCCACGGGGCTGAACGTGCTGCTCGGCGCCCGCCTCAAGGCGGAGGCCGCCGGTGGTGGCGTCCACCTCGCCGGGATGCAGCCGGTCGTCGCCCGGGTCTTCGAGATCACCGGCGCCGAGGCCGTCTTCACCGTTCACGCCTCGGTCGCCGACGCGCTGCCGGGCCCGGGCGCCGACGGCTGAGACTGCCCGCCCGCCGGAGTGTGTTCCGTACGCCGGGCCGGGCAGGAGACTTCGTGAACATGTCGGCGGCACGTGTGTACGAACCCGTGTGGGAGCGGGCGCCGTCGACCCTGAGAATGACCTGGTGCCTCTGGAACCGGTCGAACTGGTGAGGTGAAGCGCTGATGAGCACGACCCGGCCCCCTGCGCCTGTGCCGTCCGGTGGTGAGCCGTCCGGCGAGGGTGTCCGGCGGTTGCGTCTCGACGGCGCGAGCGGCGTCGTACCGCTGGCCCGGGACTTCGCCCGGCAGGCGCTGTACGCGTGGGGCTGGCTCCCGGCGTCCGGCGCGGACCGCCGCGCCGCCGCCGAGGACGTGCTCCTCGTCGTCTCCGAACTGGTCACGAACGCGTGCCTGCACGCCGGGGGCCCCGAGGAGATCCGCATCTCCTGCGACAACAAGGTCATCCGGGTCGAGGTCGTGGACCGGGGAGCGGGCCAGCCGTCACCGCGCACGCCGCACCGCGCGGGGCGGCCCGGGGGGCACGGGATGTTCATCGTGCAGAGGCTGTGCCTGGACTGGGGGGTCGTACGGGCGCAGGGGGTGGGGGGCAAGACGGTGTGGGCGGAGCTGGGGGCTCCGGCCTGACGCGGAACACGCCTGCGCACTACGCGCCGCCGTCCCCCTTCCCTCCTCAAGCCGCCCGGCGTACCTTGACGCACCAAATCTGATGAGGCGTCAGGGGTGAGGGATCGTGGCCAAGCGGAAGCGGAGTGTCGTGCTCGCGTCGGGCGCGGTCCTGGCGGGGGTGGGCGCGCTGGCTGTCGCACCGCCCGCCTCGGCCGCCGCCGTCGACGTCAACTACGCCTGCAAGACGCCGATCGGGGACAAGAGCGCCCTCTCGCCGATCGACATCAAAGGGGTGAAGAGCGGGAGCGGTTACCGCATCACCATGTCGTGGCAGAAGGGCGTCTCGTCGAGCCCGGTCGAGCTGGGCGCCGGGGCGATGAAGCCGAGGGCCACCGTAAAACTGGGCGGCGCGGACAGTGGGACCCTCACCGTCACCGGGTCCGCGAACCAGGCCGCGATTCCGGCCAACACCCCCATAAAGATCAGCGACTTGAGCGGTACGTACACCCCGAAGGCATCCGGGAAGGTCACGTTCACCGCCGGTGTGCTGACGATCATCGCGCTCGGTACGACGACGACGTGTACGCCGACCAACTCACCCGGCGCGTCACTGACGTTGGACGTGACGGCGGACTCCGCACCGTCCCAACTCCCGCAGACCGGCCCGGAGGACTCCTTCGTCGCGCTCGGCACGCTCGGCGGGACGATCTTGCTGACCGGCGCCGCGGGCACCCTGTGGCTGACGCGTCGTGCTCGTTAGAAGAGCCGCCGCGCTGCTCGCCGCCCTCGCGCTGTGCCTGACCGTGCCGGGGACGGCGGAAGCGGCGTCGGGACCGACGGTCCAGCTCGGCAAGTCGGAGGCGGGCAAGGGCAGTTCGGTCACCGTCAGTGGCGCGGGCTGGCCGGCGGGCACGCTGCTCACGCTGTTGCTGTGCGGCCAGTCCAGCCCCTCAAGGGGCGTGCTCGGCGGCACCAACTCCTGTGCCAACGCGGACGGTCGGGCCGTGACGACCGACGCGAGGGGGCGCTTCAGCCGCCAACTCCCGGTCGTGGGACCGCCGGTGCCGTGTCCGTGTGTCGTCCACGTCGCGACGGCCACGGGCCAGAAGGCGCAGGCCGACGCCGTACTGAAGGTCGCGGGCCATGAGGAGAAGCCACTGCCTCAGGAGTCACCGACCGGCACCCTGCGCGTCCTGACGGACCCCCAACTCAAGGGTTCCAGCGGCCTGTTGACCTGGTTCGGCGCACCCCCCGCCCGCAAGCTGGTCGTCACGGTCGGGAACGCCGGGACGACCCCCGTCCGCAACCCCGTCTTCCAAGTCGGCACCGCACACGGCGTGTTCGCGCCCCAGTGGGACGACCACCAGTGGGACGGCACCCTCGCGCCCGGCCAAAAAGCGCGCCTGGAGCTGCCGTTCGAGCTGAGCAGCGGGGCGCACGGCGACTACACGGTCTCCCTGAGATACGGCGGCAAGGTCCTCACCGACCGGCCCTGGGACGTGGGCCGCCCCTGGGGCGTCGTCCTCTTCTGGGCGCTCGCGGCGATCGTCGTCCCCTCGGCGCTGTTCCGCATCGGCATGGCGATCGTCGACAAGGTCCGCCCCCGCCAACACCGCAGGCGGGGCGGCGTACGGCGCCTGCGCGGACGTATCCGCAGGCCGAAGCCGAAGCCGCCGCCCGCCGACACCACGAGCCCGACCCTGCCGTGGTTCTCCCCGGACACCCAGGGCCGCCTCTCCCCACCGCACGACGACCGAACGACCCCCAGCAGGAAGGGCACGATGTGAGAGCCACCAGGAGAGCGGCCGTCGCAGTGGTCGCCGTCGGGACGAGTGCGCTGCTCGGGCTCGCGGCCGTGCCCGCCATGGCCGCCGAGGTGTCGTACACCACCCACTGCGTCCCCCCGGCCGGGATCCCGCCCGTCGACGGGACCACCAAGGTGCAGATCACCGCGCCGGCCACCGCGAAGGTCGGGGACACCGTCGACGTCGTCTGGAAGTTCACGCAGGCCGCGTCCAAGAACCCGGACATCATCGACCTGCCCGCCAACTCCGTACAGCCGTCGGGGACGTTGAAGGCGTCCGGGGCGCAGAGCGGGGACGTGCCGATGACCGGGCCGCGCGAGAACCCGGCGATCCCCAAGGGCGGGGCGATGGTCCTCGCCGACATGAAGGGGACGCTCAAGCTGACGGCGGCGGGGGAGGTGAAGCTGACGCCGGACGCGTACGTCGTCAACGCGATGGGGACGAACACGAACTGCACACCTACGCAGGCGGTGTCGCCGTCGGCGACGATCACGGTGACCGGGGGTGGCAGCAACTCCCCGAGCCCCAGCGGCAGTTCGAGCAACTCGCCGAGTCCGAGCGGGAGTTCGTCGCCCCCGCCCTCCTCGTCACCGAGTCCCTCCCCGTCCGTTTCCGACGAACCCACCGACTTCACCGGCAAGGTCGTCGAGATCCCCTACACCTGCCAGTCACCCCTCGGCGAGAAGAAGGCGACCTCGCCCGTCCAGATCAACGCCAAGAAGAACGGCGGGAGTTATGACCTCTCCGTCCAGTTCAAGAAATCGGTGATGAACTCTCCCGCCGACATCCCGGCCGGATCGGTCAAACCGTCCATGGAGGTCAAGATCGGCGGCGCGGACAAGGGGACGGTCCACGTCGAAGGCCCCCTCAACTCCGGCGCGATCAAGACCGGCGACCCCATCCAGATCCCCGACCTGAAGGGCACCTACAAACCCGGCGCGACCGGTGAATCGACCCTGTCGCCAGGGGTGTTGCTCATCGAGGCGCTCGGCACGAAGACGAAGTGCACGCCGGACAAGAGCCTGGTCTCCCTCACCCTCAAGACGGACAAACAGGAAGGCGGCGCCTCCGGAGGCACCTCCACGAGCGGCGGCTCCAGCACCACCGGCGGCCTCGCGAACACGGGTTCCGAGGACCACGGCGCGCTGAAGGCGCTGGGGCTGGTGGCCGGGACTGCGGTCCTGCTGGGCGGGGCCGTGTTCACGTTCCTGCCGAAGCGGAAGACGCGGTAGACACGGAGAAGGGCCGCCCCCTCGGGGACGGCCCTCCCACAGAGAACGGCAACCTCAGCGGACGTCGCCCATAAGGGAGTTGACGCGCTTGCGGTACATCCACACCGCACCACCCGCGATCACCGCGAGGACGGCTTCGAGGGCGACGAAGCTCATCTTGTCGAGGTTCACCCCACCGACGGCAGGGTTGGACAGCAGCGCCGTCACGGAGTCGCCGGCCGTCACCGCGAGGAACCAGACGCCCATCATCTGGGACGCGTACTTGGCCGGCGCCATCTTCGTCGTGACGGAGAGGCCGACCGGGGAGAGGGTCAGCTCGCCCAGCGTCTGGACGAAGTAGATCCCGGCGATCCACAGCGCGGCGGCCTTGTGCCCGCCCTCGGCGATCGACAGCGGCGCGAGGAACAGGAAGAACGAGGCACCGATCAGCACGAGACCGGCCGCGAACTTCACGATCGTGCTCGGCTCCTGACCGCGCCGGTTCAGCCACAGCCACAGCCACGCGAACACCGGCGCGAGCGCCATGATCATGACCGGGTTGACCGACTGGTACCAGGAGACCGGGAACTCCCAGCCGAAGACCGTGTTGTCGGCCTTGCCCTCCGCGAAGATCGACAGCGTCGACCCGCCCTGGTCGTAGATCATCCAGAACACGGCGGCGGCGATGAAGAACCAGATGTAGGCGGACATCTTCGACTGCTCGGCCGCGTCGAGGTCCTTGTCCCGCTTGATCCGCCCGATCACCAGGACCGGGACGACGAGACCGACGACCGTCAGCGGGATCAGCGCCCAGTTCAGCGTGTAGTGGCCGCTGAAGCCGACAACGCCGTAGAAGACGGCGGCGACCGCGAGCCAGATCAGGCCCTTGCGCAGGGTGGCCGTCTTCTCGGCGGCGGACAGCGGGGTCGGTACGACGTCGCTGCGCTCGCTCAGGTGGCGGGTGCCCAGCAGGAACTGGCCGAGGCCCAGCGCCATGCCGACGGCGGCGAGCGCGAAGCCGAAGTGCCAGTTCACGTTCTCGCCGATGGTGCCGATCACCAGCGGCGCCGCGAACGCGCCCAGGTTGATGCCGATGTAGAAGATCGTGAAGCCGCCGTCGCGGCGCGGGTCGTCCGGGCCGTCGTAGAGGTGGCCGACCATCGTCGAGATGTTGGCCTTCAGCAGGCCGGAGCCGAGCGCGACGAGGCCGAGACCGGCGTAGAAGCTGGCGGAGGACGGGACCGCGAGGCAGAGGTGACCGGCCATGATGATCACACCGGCGGTGGCGACGGTCCGGCGGGGGCCGAGCACGCGGTCCGCGAACCAGCCGCCGGGCAGCGCGAGCAGGTACACCAGCGAGACGTACACGGAGTAGATCGCCGTCGCCGTACCGGCGCTCAGGTGCATACCGCCCGGTGCCACCAGGTACAGCGGCAGCAGAGCCCGCATGCCGTAGTACGAGAACCTCTCCCACATCTCCGTCAGGAACAGAGTGGCCAAGCCGCGCGGGTGGCCGAAGAAGGTACCGGTGGAGCCGGGGGTGCCCGGACGTACCGAGTCCTTCGTCAGGCTGGACGCCATGATGGATCCTTGCTGCTGTTTACAGGTCGCTTACACCGGTACGCACGAAAAAGGACCCCCGGCTTCTTCGCCGACGGTCCCGCAGTGCAACAGGCGTTTGCCACCTTACGACGGAGTAGGGGGCGAAATGGAAGCGTTTGAGGCATGGATCACAAGGTCTGGACCAGGCTCGCGCGCCCGTGATGCCCCGTCTTGCCCCTTGGTAAGAAACAGACAGGGCGATCACACCCCTGGCCACCTCCGGTGCGGACTACCATCAGCTTCATGACCCGTGTACTGCTAGCCGAGGACGACGCGTCCATCTCGGAACCCCTGGCCCGCGCCCTGCGCCGGGAAGGGTACGAGGTCGAGGTGCGCGAGGACGGACCGACCGCGCTCGACGCCGGGATGCAGGGCGGCATCGACCTGGTCGTGCTCGACCTCGGACTCCCCGGCATGGACGGCCTCGAAGTCGCCCGCCGGCTGCGCTCCGAGGGCCACGCCGTGCCGATCCTCATTCTTACCGCCCGCGCGGACGAGGTCGACACGGTCGTGGGGCTCGACGCGGGGGCCGATGACTACGTCACCAAGCCGTTCCGTCTTGCGGAGTTGCTCGCGCGGGTGCGGGCGCTGCTTCGGCGTGGGGCCGCTGAGCCCTCGCAGCCGCCGGCCACGCACGGTGTGCGCATCGACGTCGAGTCTCACCGGGCGTGGATGGGGGACGAAGAACTCCAGTTGACCGCGAAGGAGTTCGATCTGTTGCGGGTGCTTGTCCGGGATGCCGGGCGGGTGGTTACTCGTGATCAGTTGATGCGCGAGGTGTGGGACACGACGTGGTGGTCGTCCACGAAGACGCTGGATATGCACATCTCTTGGCTGCGTAAGAAGCTCGGGGATGATGCAGCGAACCCTCGGTATATCGCTACCGTTCGGGGTGTCGGCTTCCGGTTCGAGAAGAGCTAGGCGCTACGCGCGTAACGCCGTAGGGGTTTTGGTTGTGGGGCGGCTGCGGGTCCGATTGGGCTGGTCGCGCAGTTCCCCGCGCCCCTAAAAGACACAGCCCTCCCGGCATCTGAAACTTCCGTCGGAGTCACGTCGTGCGTCGTCGTCTTATTCAGTCCACCCTCGCTGTCGTTCTCGTCGTCATCGCCGTTTTCGGGGTCTCCCTCGTCATCGTCGAGAGCCGGACCATCAGCAACGCCGCTCAGGAACGCGTCGACTCCGAGGCCGTGCGGCTCGTGGGGATCGTGGACAGTCGGCTGCTCGGGTCCGAGGACGTGAACGCCGGGATATTGCGGGATCAGGTGACGCAGGACCGGTACGCCGTGATCCGCATCCCCGGTCGCGCGCCGATCGAGATCGGGGAGAAGCCCGAGGGCGAGGTCATCCACTCGGAGCAGTCGGGCGAGCGGGGGGAGACCGTACGGGTCGAGGAACCCAAGTCCGCGGTGACCCGCGAGGTCGGCCGTACGCTGCTGATCATCGGCCTCGTCGCCATGCTGGCCGTCATCGCCGCCGTACTCCTCGCCGTACGCCAGGCCAACAAACTGGCGTCCCCCCTGACGGACCTCGCGGAGACCGCCGAACGCCTGGGCTCCGGCGACCCCCGCCCCCGCCACAAGCGGTACGGCGTCCCCGAGCTGGACCGGGTCGCGGACGTCCTGGACTCCTCGGCGGAACGTATCGGCCGGATGCTCACCGCCGAACGCCGCCTGGCCGCCGACGCCTCCCACCAGCTCCGTACGCCGCTCACGGCCCTGTCGATGCGGCTGGAGGAGATCACCCTCACCGACGACCTGGAGACGGTGAAGGAGGAGGCGAACGTCGCCCTCACACAGGTGGAGCGCCTCACGGACGTGGTGGAACGCCTCCTGACGAACTCACGCGACCCCCGCACGGGCAACGCGGTCTCCTTCGACCTCGACGAGGTCATCCAGCAGCAGCTGGCGGAGTGGCGCCCGGCGTACCGCTCCTCGGGCCGGGCGATCGTCAGCTCGGGCAAGCGTCACTTGCAGGCGGTGGGTACGCCGGGAGCGGTGGCCCAGGTCTTGGCGGCCCTGATCGAGAACTCCCTGATGCACGGCGGCGGCACGGTGGCCCTCCGTACCCGCGTGACCGGCAACCAGTCGGTGATCGAGGTGACGGACGAGGGCCCGGGCGTCCCCGCCGACCTCGGCGCCCGCATCTTCGAGCGCGCCATCAGCGGCCGTAACTCCACCGGCATCGGCCTGGCGGTGGCCCGCGATCTGGCGGAGGCGGACGGCGGCCGGCTGGAGATGCTCCAGGCCCAGCCCCCGGTCTTCGGCCTGTTCCTCTCCCGCACAGCCCCCCTGAAGAAGCCCGCGGAGACGGAAGAGCCGACGGTGCGCTAGGGCCCTTCTGATGGCTGGGGCGGACTCAATGCCTGATCAGCCACAGGATCCGGTCCCACGACAGCAGGTGGTACACGAGCAGCACGCCGGCGAGCAGCACGGCGAGCTTGCGGGATCCCGCCGCGTACAACGCCGCCGCACCGCCGAAGAACACGGCCAGCTCCAGCAGGAACCGCAGCGGACCAGGTGTCGCGATCACCGTCCCCCCGGACCGGGACGCATCGTCCGGGGTGGCGAAGACCCCCCACAGCACGGCCACGATCAGGGGAACGGCGACCGCGCAGACATACCGCAGAGGACCAGGCGTGACAGCCCGCGCCCAGAGCCCGAAGCACACCAGAGCCACCAGCTCCAGCACGAACCTCACACCGAGGAACAGAGGGTGAAAACCGTACCCGAACGACATGTCCTCTACGCCCGCTCGCTCACTCGCGCCGCCGCAGCGGACCTCTGCTCCAGAAACGCCTCCGCGCCGGCCACGGCCTCCTTCGCGGGCAGCGTCTTGAACACCCACGTCCGGTACGACCAGAACCGGAACAGCGTCGCGATCCCGATGCCGACGAACTTGAAGATGTTGCTCTGGAGCGGGCTGTCCCAGTGGAACGAGTACGTCGCGACGTAGAGCACCCCGTTCTCGATGACCATCCCGATGACCGAGAAGAAGAGGAAGAGGGTCAGCTCCTTCGTCCGCCCGCTCTTGTCGCGGTCGCGGTACGTGAAGTACCGGAACCCGACGTAGTTGAAGACGATGGAGACGACCGTGGCGATGACGCTCGCCCGGACGACCTGGAGGTCGGTGACATGCCGTACGAGGTTGAAGACGGCGAGGTTGACCAGTAGCCCGGCCCCTCCCACCGCACCGAACTTCGCCACCTCGCGACTGACGCGGCGCAATCCGGAGGCATGCCCCGTGGAACCGTGTTCCATGCTTGTACAAGCCCCCGTCCGGGTTGGTTTCGTCAACCCAGCCATGCTAACCACCCTCGATGGAGGTTTCCTGTGGTCGACCTCACGGGTTGGGAACGGCTCGGGAAGCAGTGGGGAAACACGGGGTATGAACCGGGGAAACCGGCAGTAAGAGGCGCGCAGGACCAGCCGCCCGGCACGGCCGATATCCTGGACGCGTGACGTTCCCGGTAGTCGGCATGATCGGCGGCGGCCAGCTCGCGCGTATGACGCACGAGGCGGGCATCCCGCTGGGCATCAGGTTCAAGCTCCTCAGTGACACCCCCCAGGACTCGGCGGCACAGGTCGTGAGCGAAGTCGTCATCGGCGACTACCGCGACCTGGAGACGTTGCGTGCCTTCGCGCGGGGCTGCGATGTGATCACTTTCGATCACGAACACGTCCCCACGGACCACCTCCGCGCCCTGGAGGCGGACGGCATCCCGGTCCGCCCCGGCCCGGACGCGCTGGTGCACGCCCAGGACAAGGGCGTGATGCGCGCGAAGCTGACGGAGATCGGCGTCCCGTGCCCCCGCCACCGCATCGTGACGGACCCGGCGGACGTCGCGGCGTTCGCGGCGGAGGGCGACGGCTTCCCCGTCGTCCTCAAGACCGTGCGCGGCGGGTACGACGGCAAGGGCGTCTGGGTCGTGGACGGCCCCGAGGACGCGGCGGACCCCTTCCGCGCGGGTGTCCAGGTCCTCGCCGAGGAGAAGGTCGATTACGTCCGTGAGCTGGCCGCCAACGTCGTCCGCTCCCCGCACGGCCAGGCTGTCGCCTACCCGGTGGTCGAGTCGCAGCAGGTGAACGGCGTCTGTGACACGGTGATAGCCCCCGCCCCCGGCCTGGACGAGACCCTCGCCCTCAAGGCGGAGGAGATGGCCCTGAGGATCGCGAAGGAACTCGGCGTGGTCGGCCACCTCGCCGTCGAGCTGTTCCAGACCCAAGACGGCCGCATCCTGGTCAACGAACTCGCGATGCGCCCCCACAACTCGGGCCACTGGACCCAGGACGGCGCGATCACGTCCCAGTTCGCCAACCACGTCCGCGCGGTCCTGGACCTCCCCCTCGGCGACCCCCGCCCCCGCGCCCCCTGGACGGTGATGGTCAACGTCCTCGGCGGCGACTACCCCGACATGTACTCCGCGTACCTGCACTGCATGGCCCGCGACCCCCAGCTCAAGATCCACATGTACGGCAAGGACGTGAAGCCCGGCCGCAAGGTGGGCCACGTCAACACCTACGGCGACAACCTGGACGACGCACTGGAACGCGCGCGCCACGCAGCCGGATACCTGAGAGGCACGATCACCGAATGAGCCCCGTCGCAGGCCCCGTCGTAGGCATCGTCATGGGGTCGGACTCCGACTGGCCCGTCATGGAGGCCGCAGCTCAGGCGCTCGACGAGTTCGAGGTCGCCTACGAGGTGGACGTCGTCTCCGCGCACCGTATGCCGCACGAGATGATCGCGTACGGCGAGCGGGCGGCCGAGCGTGGGCTGAAGGTGATCATCGCCGGGGCCGGGGGAGCGGCGCACCTGCCGGGGATGCTGGCGTCCGTGACGCCGCTGCCGGTCGTGGGGGTACCCGTCCCTCTCAAGTATCTGGACGGCATGGACTCCCTGCTGTCGATCGTGCAGATGCCGGCCGGCGTGCCGGTGGCGACCGTGTCCGTGGGCGGCGCCCGCAACGCCGGTCTGCTCGCCGCGCGCATCCTCGCCGCGCACGACGAGGAACTCCTCGGCCGGATGCGGGAGTTCCAGCAGGAGCTCAACGACCAGGCGACGGAGAAGGGCAAGCGGCTGCGGGCCAAGGTCGAGGGCGCCAAGGGGTCCTTCGGGTTCGGCAAGTGAGCGCCTCGACGCGGGACCAAGTCCGGGAACTCCTCGCAGAGTTCCCCATCGTCGACGGGCACAACGACCTCCCCTGGGCGCTGCGCGAACAGGTCCACTACGACCTCGCCGCGCGCGACATCGCCGTACGGCAGGACGCCCACCTGCACACCGACCTGCCGCGCCTGCGCGAAGGCGGGGTGGGAGCGCAGTACTGGTCCGTGTACGTGCGGTCCGATCTGCCGGACGCGGTGCCCTCGACGCTCGAACAGATCGACTGCGTACGGCAGTTGATCGACCGTCACCCGGACGCCCTGCGCGCCGCGTTCACCGCCGCCGACATGGAGGCGGCGCGCGCGGAGGGCCGTATCGCGTCGCTGATGGGCGCCGAGGGCGGCCACTCGATCGCCAACTCCCTCGGCACGCTGCGGGGGTTGTACGCGCTGGGCGTGCGCTACATGACGCTCACCCACAACGACAACATCGCGTGGGCCGACTCCGCGACGGACGTACCGAACGTCGGCGGGCTCTCGGCGTTCGGCCGCGAGGTCGTGCGCGAGATGAACCGGCTCGGGATGCTCGTCGACCTGTCGCACGTCGCCGCGACGACGATGCGGGCCGCGCTCGACACCTCCTCCGCGCCGGTGATCTTCTCGCACTCCTCGTCCCGCGCGGTCTGCGACCACCCCCGCAACGTCCCGGACGACGTCCTCGAACGCCTCCCCGCGAACGGCGGCATGGCGATGGTGACGTTCGTCCCCAAGTTCGTCCTCCAGGCGGCGGTCGACTGGACGGCGGCGGCCGACGAGAACATGCGCGCGCACGGCTTCCACCACCTCGCCACCACGCCCGAGGCGATGGCCGTCCACCACGCCTTCGAGGAGACGCACCCGCGCCCCGTCGCGACGGTCTCCACGGTCGCCGACCACCTCGACCACATGCGCGAGGTCGCCGGCGTCGACCACCTCGGCATCGGCGGCGACTACGACGGCACGGCCTTCACCCCCGAGGGCCTGCGCGACGTCTCCGGCTACCCCAACCTCCTCACGGAACTCCTCGACCGGGGCTGGTCCCGCGCCGACCTCGCGAAGCTGACGTGGCAGAACGCGGTACGGGTGCTGGGGGCGGCGGAGGACGTGGCGCGGGGTACCCAGGGGGTACGGGGTCCGTCGTCCGCGCGGATCGAGGAGCTGGACGGGGGCGTGTAGTACCTGGGAGGTAGCGGGGTACGACTCCGGGGGTACCCCTTCAAAACAGGTCGCGTACCCCCGAACGCCCCATCCACCGGGTGACCTCCCCTACCCCGTGCGACGGTTGCCGTACTGCTGATCACTACGCCGATCCAGACGTACGGAGCCCCCTCATGGCAGACCTCCAGGACGAACTGCACCCCACCACCGAGGTCGGCGAGCTGCCGCTGGAGGAACCCTTCCCGGAGGTCCCCTACGCCTGCGATCCCCTGGAGCGGGCCCGGGAGATCCTCGCGGAGCACCCCGTCGTCGACGGGTACGGCACCCTGCCCTGGGCGCTGCGGGGCCTGCCCTGGTACGACCTCGAACTCGGCGAGAGCGCCGTCGACACGGACGTCCCCCGGCTGCGGGAGGGCCACGTCGGCGCGGTCCTGTGGGCCCTGCACCTGCCCGAGGGCGCCGGGAGCGCGGTGAGCGTCACGCTGGAACAGCTCGACCTCGTCCGTACGGTCGTCGCCGCGCACCCCGAGGGGCTGCGTCCCGCGCGGACCGCCGGGCAGGTCATCGACGCGCGCAACTGTGGCCGCGTCGCCGTCCTCCTCGGGCCCGCCGGTGCCCCCGCCCTCGACGACTCCCTCGCCGTGCTGCGCGTCCTGCACACCCTCGGGCTGCGCGTCCTCACCCTCGCCGGGACGAGTTGGGCCAGCGAGGCCGGGCTCAGCCGGTTCGGGGACGAGGTCGTGCGCGAGATGAACCGGCTCGGTGTCATCGCCGACCTCTCCGGCGCCTCCGACGCGACGATCGTCCGCGCGCTGGCGCTGTCCAAGGCGCCGGTCCTGTGCACGCGCTCAGCCGCCCGCGCGCTGCGCCCCCACCCCGACAACCTCTCCGACGAGCTGCTCTCGGCGCTGGGCCGGGCGAAGGGGGTCTGCATGGTCCCGCTCACGGCGGACCAAACAGGCCCCACGCTGACGGACGTGGCCGACCACCTGGACCACATTCGCGCCGTCGCCGGCCCCGCCTCGGTAGCCCTCTCGGGCGCGTACGACTCCCCGTCGGCCCACCCCGAATCCCTCCCGGACCCCTCGGCGTACCCCCACCTCATCACGGAACTCCTCCGCAGAGGCTGGCCGGACACCGACATCGCGCTCCTCACGTGGGACAACTTCCAACGGGTCCTGCGCGGCGCGGACTTCCTCTCCCGAACGGCTCAGCACCGCCGCGAACAGCCTCCGGCTAGGGCGGTGGGGGTGGAGGGGTAGAGGTGCGGGGGCTGGAGGGCTGGAGGGGTGGAGCTGAAGGAGTTGGACGGCGGAGGGTGCCGGGGCTGGAGGAGCTGAACGGCGAGGGTGCCGGGACTGGACGGGGCGGGGCTGAGGGTGCCGGGACTGGAGGAGCTGGACGGGGCGGGTTCCGGGGCTGGACGGCGAGGGTGCCAGGGCTGGACTGGACGGGGTGGGGTTGGAGGAGCTGGACAGCTGAGGTGCCGGGGCCGTACGGGTCGGAGGTGACGGAGCTGGACAGCCGAGGGCTACGGAGTCAGGCGGGCCGAGGGCAACGGAATCGGGCGGCGCGAGTGACGGAGCTGGACGGCTGAGTGTGCCGGAGCCCGACAGCCGCCGCCCCCTCCCCCTTCACCCCTTGGACCGGCGTTTTCCCACACCGGCCCCCCGCCGCCCCGCAGTTGGCTAGCGTGTCCCCATGACGGAGATGGACCATGACGCCCTCGTAGAGGACCTGCGCGTACGCACGAAGGAAGCACTCATCCGCATCGCCAGCCTCGTCAGCCAGACCGGCATCCCCTTCACCTTCGGCGAGGTGGTCTCCCTGGTGGAGGAGGGCCTACCGCCCGACTACCCCCACCCCACCCGAGGCATCCTCAACCGCGAAAACATGATCACGGACATGGCGTACACGATGTTCAAGGGCTACGAACCGAAGCAGTACTGACCAGCCTCACCGCCCGCGCACCTGCCCTCAGCCATGCCGCGCTCCACCCCCTTCGCTCACCCAGCTATGTCCAGCCGCGCCGCACTCCAACGCACACCTCAGCCCACCTAGGGGCGCGGGGAACTGCGCGACCAGCCACGTACTACTCGCACCCGCCACACAACGGAACCACCCCCCACCGCAAGCCGCCGACGAAGAGCACCCCCCAAGGAAAACCCACGCCAGAACGCCCGCCCCACCCTGCACACCCCCCACCCCTCAAGCCGTAGGCCGCCCCATCCCCCGATAAACCCACCCCGCCTTCCGCCACACCCCCGGATCCAGCGCATTCCGCCCATCCAGAATCACCCGCCCCCGAACAACCTCCCCCAACGCCGCCGGATCCAGCTCCCGGAACTCCCGCCACTCCGTGAGGTGGAGGACGACATCGGCCCCCCGCACAGCATCCACCACCGACTCCGCATACCCCAGCGTAGGAAAGAGCCGCCGAGCATTCCCCATCCCCTTGGGGTCGTACACAGTCACCTGACCCCCCTGGAGATGAATCTGACCGGCGACGTTCAGAGCAGGGGAGTCGCGGACATCGTCGGAGTCCGGCTTGAACGCCGCCCCCAGCACAGCCACCCGCTTCCCGAGAAACGCCCCACCCCCCAACGCCTCCCGAGCCATCTCCACCATCTGCCCCCGCCGCCGCATGTTGATGGAGTCGATCTCGCGGAGGAACGTGAGCGCCTGATCGGCCCCCAACTCCCCGGCCCGGGCCATGAACGCCCGGATGTCCTTGGGCAGACACCCACCCCCGAACCCGATCCCGGCGCGAAGGAACTTGTGCCCGATCCGATCGTCGTACCCAATGGCCTCGGCGAGCTGCACGACGTCCCCACCCGCGGCCTCACACACCTCGGCCATGGCGTTGATGAACGAGATCTTGGTGGCGAGGAACGAGTTCGCGGAGGTCTTCACCAGCTCGGCGGTGGGAAAATCGGTGACGACGAACGGCGTCCCGGCGGCAACCGGCGTCGCGTACACCTCGCGGAGCACCCGCTCGGCCCGCTCACTGCGCACCCCGACGACAAGCCGATCGGGCCGGAGCGTGTCCTGAACGGCGAACCCCTCCCGAAGGAACTCGGGATTCCAGGCGAGCTCGGCGTCGACGCCGGCGGGAGCGTGGGCGGCGAGATACGCGGCGAGCCGCTCCGCGGACCCCACGGGAACCGTCGACTTCCCGACGACCAGCGTCGGCCGGTCGAGATGCGGCGCGAGAGAGGCGATCGCGGACTCGACGTACGACATGTCGGCGGCGTACTCCCCATGCCGCTGAGGCGTGTTGACGCAGACGAAGTGGACGTCCCCGAAAGCGGCCACCTCCGCGAAGTCGAGCGTGAACCGCAGCCGCCCGGACGACCCCTCGATCCCGGCGACATGCGCCCGCAGCAGCTCTTCGAGACCGGGCTCGTACATCGGGACCTCACCCCGCTGGAGCATCTCGACCTTCTCGGGCACCACGTCGAGCCCGAGGACCTCGAACCCCAGCTCGGCCATGGCCGCCGCGTGCGTCGCACCGAGGTAGCCGGTGCCGATCACGGTGATTTTGAGGCTCATGAGGGCTCCACAGGGTTACGTCCGGACATGCGCTGCCTGAGCATAGTCGGGGCGTGCGAAGGCCCCTCACCGGGCAGATTCCCCCCTGTCGCGTAGCTCACGTATCCGTCCCGGGGACAGCCCCCTAAACTTTGAGTTACTTAACGGTAATTAGCGTCGTCTGGAGTGAATGACCGTGGCCGGATCGGCTGATTTCGACCTGTACCGCCCGTCCGAGGAGCACGACATGCTCCGCGACGCGGTCCGCGCACTCTCCGAGGCCAAGATCGCTCCGTACGCGGCGGCGGTCGACGAGGAGGCCCGCTTCCCCCAGGAGGCGCTGGACGCCCTCGTCGCGAGCGACCTGCACGCGGTGCACGTCCCGGAGGAGTACGGCGGTGCGGGAGCCGACGCCCTGGCGACGGTCATCGTCATCGAGGAGGTGGCCCGCGCCTGCGTGTCGTCCTCCCTGATCCCGGCGGTCAACAAGCTCGGCTCGCTCCCGGTGATCCTCTCCGGCTCCGAGGACCTGAAGAAGAAGTACCTCGCCCCCCTGGCCAAGGGCGACGCGATGTTCTCGTACTGCCTCTCCGAGCCCGAGGCGGGTTCCGACGCGGCCGGTATGAAGACCCGCGCGGTCCGCGACGGCGACCACTGGATCCTCAACGGCGTCAAGCGCTGGATCACCAACGCGGGCGTCTCCGACTACTACACGGTCATGGCGGTCACGGACCCGGAGAAGCGCTCCAAGGGGATCTCCGCGTTCGTCGTCGAGAAGTCCGACGAGGGCGTCTCCTTCGGCGCCCCCGAGAAGAAGCTCGGCATCAAGGGCTCCCCGACCCGCGAGGTCTACTTCGACAACGTACGCATCCCCGCCGACCGCATGATCGGCGAGGAGGGCACAGGTTTCGCCACGGCGATGAAGACCCTCGACCACACCCGCATCACGATCGCCGCCCAGGCCCTCGGCGTCGCCCAGGGCGCCTTCGACTACGCCAAGGGCTACGTCAAGGAACGCAAGCAGTTCGGCAAGGCCATCGCGGACTTCCAGGGCATCCAGTTCATGCTGGCGGACATGTCGATGAAGATCTCGGCAGCCCGAGCCCTGACGTACCAGGCCGCAGCGGCTTCGGAACGCCTCGACGCGGACCTGACGTACCTGGGCGCGGCGGCCAAGTGCTTCGCCTCGGACACGGCGATGGAGGTCACGACGGACGCGGTCCAGCTCCTCGGGGGGTACGGCTACACGCGGGACTACCCGGTGGAGCGGATGATGCGGGACGCGAAGATCACGCAGATTTATGAAGGCACGAACCAGGTCCAGCGGATCGTCATGGCCCGCAACCTGCCGTAATCCGGTTCCCCTCCGAAGTCCCCGGCGTCGATGATGCCGGGGACTCCGTACGAGGGGACCTCATGAAACTCAGCGCCGTGACGCTCGACTGCGCCGACCCCGTCGAACTCGCCGCCTTCTACCGCGCGGCGACCGGCTGGGACCCCCACCCGAAATCCGACGCGGATTTCTCCGGCCTGATCACGCCGGACGGCCTCTTCATCGGCTTCCAGCGCGTCGCCGACTACCGCGCCCCCACGTGGCCCGACCAGTCCGGTGTCCCGCAGCAGTCCCACCTGGACTTCGACGTCGACGACCTGGACGCGGCCGAGGAAAAACTCCTGGCCCTGGGCGCGACCCGCTCACCGCACACCCCCGACGGACGCCGCTGGCGTGTACTCCTGGACCCGGCGGGGCACCCGTTCTGCCTGTCGGAACGCCGCGCGTAGGAGGTCACCCATGTCCGCTGTCGGACGTTTCCGCTCGATCGTCGTGGACTGCCCGGCCCCGGCGGCGCTAGCGGATTTCTACGCGGCACTGCTGGGCGGCAAGCCGGAGGCGGAGTCGGACGACTGGATCGTCCTGCACGTCCCCGAGGGCCCCCGCCTGGCCTTCAACCTGGCGCCGGACCACGTACCCCCGGTATGGCCCTCACAACCCCACGACCAGCAGCAGTTCCACGTGGACGTCGACGCGGGGGAGACGTGGGAGGAGGTCGACGAGGCGGAGCGGAGAGTGCTGGAGCTGGGGGCGCGGGCGGTACGGCGAGCCGACGGCGAGGATTTCCGGGTGTTCCTGGACCCTGCGGGGCATCCGTTCTGTCTGTGCCGGATCGCCTAGCCACCTGCCGAGCGCCGGGTCCTACCCGTACGTCCTTCACGCCGAGAGCCGTGAGTTCCCGCCGTGCGTCCCCTCGGGCCCGGAGCGGTTGTGGCAGTGCCGGGTGAGGTCCAGCCACACGAAGCCGGTCGTGTTCCTGGACATCAGTGCGCCTCCGACAGGTGCCTGCGCAGCAACACGTTCTCGTCGGTCACCGCGCTGTGGTCATGGACCGAACGGGCATGGTGTCTCGCCGTCGCGAAGGACAGGCACGCGGTGCAGCCGGGTACGGGGGAGGGCTCGGGCAAGGGGAAATAGCGCGCGGCATGAGTTTTCGCGTCGTTTTCCATGACGTCATCATTGACGGGACGCCATAGGGGATCTACGCCGTTTCCTGTTCACGCAAGAATTCGTCACGGATTCTCTCCACCAGCCCCCTCATGGCATCCCCGGAAACGGCAACCCGCTCGAATCCGTCGAACTTCTCGATGTAAAGCGTCACGTCACGGGGATCGGTGACGGACAGCTCTGCGTGGACGGTCTCCACCGTCACCATGCGATCATCCTTGATGGAGAAAGAGTGGCTCGGGAAGTCGGTCTGCCGTGCCGAGAGCGGAACGACTCGGAGGTCGACGCTTGGTAGGCGCGAGACGGAGATGAGCTTGTCGAGTTGCCCGGCCATCACCAAAGGCGGCACGATCCTCCACCTCAGGACCGATTCCGTGACGATGAAACGGAGTTGCCGTCCCGGCTCGTAGAGAATTCCCTGTCTGGCCAGCCTCGCGGTCACGGAACGCACCAATTGTTCTTCACCAGGATCCTTGCGCGAGAGGACAGCCCGCACATATTCCGGTGTTTGCAGGAGGCCGGGAACGAGGGCGGGCTGAAAGAGCCGAAGCACCTTGGTCCGGGCCTCGATCGCCTGGATCTGCCGCTGTTTACGGTGATGTCCGAGCCGCCGGTACAACCGCCATGCCGTCGCCTCGGTCGCGGCGGCCCTGGCCGCAGACATGTACTCGGCCTTGACCTCCGGCGAGACACCTATGGCGGTGAGGATCTGCTCCACATCGACGACGCTCGGCATGACAACGCCGTTCTCGATCTTGGACAACTTGGCGCGGACCCCAACTCGGCTCTGTTCACTCCCCGTATGCTGCCCACCATTCGACGAACGGCACGGCGTGGGCGAGTGCCGTGTCCCGGTACTCCCGGAACTCCGCCAGCCGCGCCTCTTCCTCCACGATGTCGCTGCCGAGATACTTTCCGGCCCCGTCGTACGCCATCACGCCGAGCGCCTGATCGTCGAACAGCCAGAAGTCGGGCGCGTCCGGAATCGGGTTCGGGCTCTCGGTGGTGTCGAGAATGAAGAACTCCTCACCGACGCTCATGTTCCGCCGATAACCCCAGGACAGTTCGAACCGGAGGTAATCCGTCAGGGGACGGGACAGGAAATGCACGCGATAAACACGCTTACCGGCACGAGTGGCATCCCCCACGGTCGTCAACCAGTCGGCCACCCGATAAGATTCTGGCTGCTCCTCTCCCGCCAGAAAAGCACGATAAGCCTCGACCCCACCGGACTGGCTGTAATCGTCCAGCGTCTCCAACCGAAACGCTTCCCGCTCGAAAGAGGCGAAGAAGTCCCCGAGGGTACGACTAGATGAGGTTGTCACGAACGGCCTTCCGAATCAGCTCGACAGGAATCTCGACGAGAGCTTCGTGCTCCGGAACCTCCCGGTTGTGGTCCACCAGAATTCCTCCCTGCACAACGAGAGTCCCGCGATCGGTGGCGTACAAGGTCGGACACTCACCCTCGTCGCACTCACCCACCAGCCGTGTCAGTTTCACCACTGACGCACTCCTTCCGCCGGCCGACAGCCGTCTCCGTCGATCGTCCCGATACACCGAGGCATCCCACAAGAGGCTCCGGTTTCCGTTACTGGAAACTCCGCGAATCCGCACCCGCCGCGTGGGAGACGAAGCCGCTCCAGGCTGCGGGGGAAACGGTGAGGTGGGGACGTGAAGGGGATTTCGAGTCGCGGATGCTGACGGTCGATGGAGCGGTGGATATCTCGACGCAGGCGGAACCCTGTTCGCTGTAGGTCGACGTCTGCCAGGTCGGTTCGGTCATGGTCCGTCTCTCAGATGTCTCGGGCGATGCGATGGATGAGGTCGAGCGAGGGAGCGGGTTTCAGGGCAACGGCCTCCATACGGTCCAGGACGAGGCGGTACATCTCCAATCGCCCTGCCGCGTCCACGAGTTCACTCCCGTGCGCGGTATCCACCTCGACGGTGTCGAGGGCCGGCACAGGTCCGTGGAAGTAGTCGACGGCATGCCCCGTGGTGGGGAACGAGGTGCCGTCGAAGGGAATCACCCGGAGGGTGACAGCGGGGTGCCCGCTGACCTCGGCGAGGTGGCGCAACTGGTCCCTGGCGACCTCTCGACCGCCGAACTGCATACGCAGAGCCGCCTCGTGGACGACGGCCGTGTACGGCGGTGGCTGTTCGCGGTGGAGGATGGCCTGGCGCTTGATGCGGTGGGAGATGCGGAACTCGATCTCGTGCGGCCGCAGAGCGGGTACCGCTTCACGGAACAGCGCGCGAGCGTGTTCCGGTGTCTGGAGCAGGCCGGGAATGTTGATGACCTGGGTCACGCGCAGCGCCGTGGCGTGGTGCTCCAGTTCGGCCAGGTCGAGGAGACGGGGAGGCAGGGTGTCGCGGTACTCCGCCCACCAGCCACGCGTGCGGTCGGCGGCCATGACTGCGAGCGCATCGACCAAGGGCTGGTCCGTGCAGCCGTAGATATGGGCGAGCGTATGGACGCGGTCCGCGCTGACACCGAAGCGGTTGGCCTCGATGTTGCTGATCTGTGCCTGCGTCGTCCCCAGGGATCTGGCGGCCTCGACGGCCGGCATGCCGGCGCGTTCCCGCAGGCGGCGCAGTTCCGTGCCGATGCGGAGGCGTCGTGCCGTGGGGGCAGGCCTCGGTGTCATGCCCTTGCTCCTCTTTCGTACGCCTGACGTGGTGGTCACCCACACGAAGGAAACTGCTGAAGGTTTTGCTGATTACTGCAAAACCTTCAGCTCCTGGAGTCTACGGTGAGACTCGCACCGCCCAACTCGCCCCACCCGTAAGCCGAAAGGTCCCCGAATGAGCACCGTATCCCCGCCCGACACCTGGACCTACTCCCTCCGCCTCCCCCGTACCCCCGGAGCCGCACACGTCGCACGCATGACCGTGCGCGCCGCCCTCACCGCCCACGGCATGCGCGATCTGCTCCACCCGGTGGAACTGCTCACGTCCGAGCTGGTGACCAACACCTACCGCCACACCACCGGCCCCGCCTCCGTGCGGCTCACCGCCCCCGGTGGGGACCGTCTCCGCGTCGGCGTCTGGGACACGCACCCGTACATCCCCGCCGCCTTCGCCCGCCCCGCCGACGACCGGACCCCTTTCCCGCCGCCCGACGCGGAGGGCGGGCGGGGACTGTGTCTCGTGCAGGCGTACGCGCACGCGTGGGGCGGCCTGGAGACCCTCGCCGGCAAACTGCTGTGGTTCGAGGTCAAGTCCTGCTGACTGCTCCGGATCACCCCATAGCTACCGAACGTCACATCCGTCACCCTTTCCTCCCGTATGCGGATCGAGACTTTGTGTCGGCTTGGCAACAGGCGGGATCTGATTTTCCGACGGGGGTTGTATGGGGTGCAGGCCGGACCGGCACACTGTGGCCGTAACGGGATCTCCTCCCCTGAAGGGAGGGGCTTTCAGCCAGACCGGCTGAGGGCCGCCGTTACCAGCACCAGCCATCACCTACAAGGAGGTGACCTTGATGGCTACGTTCCACACAGGACGGAAGACCGACCGCGCTGTGCTTCCTCAGCAGCTCGCTCTCGAATTCGAGTCAGCAGACATCCCCCGGATCGGGGACGAAACGGGGCTCGGAGACCACCACGTGGTGGTACCCGGTGTGGAACATGTGCGAGGGGAGACCACCGGCAGTGCACCTGCCGCCGGTGGCGTCACCCCGGACCGCGAGGTCCGGGAGTCCGGCCGTGAGGCCGACCCTGTCGTGTTCGTCCTGGACCGGCACGGTGTGCCGCTCCAGCCCACCAACCCGGCCAGGGCCCGCAAGCTCCTGGCATCGGGGCGGGCCGTCGTGGACCGGCACACGCCGTTCGTGATCCGTCTGAAAGATCGCACCACCGCCGGATCGCAGGTCGACGGTGTCGAGCTGGGTATTGATCCCGGCTCGAAGCACACCGGCATCGCGGTGTTCACCGACGTGGCGGGTGAGCGCCGGGGCCGGTACAGCATCCAGCTCGACCACCGTGGTGCCCAGATCCGTAAGAAGCTGAAGCAGCGGTCCGCCTACCGGCGGGGCCGCCGCAGCCGGAACCTGCGCTACCGCGCCCCGCGCTTCTCCAACCGCACCCGCCCCGCAGGCTGGCTCCCGCCATCGCTGCGGCACCGGGTGGACACCACCACCGCATGGGTGGACCGCCTCACCCGCTGGGCCCCCGTCCGCGCCGCGCATGTCGAGCGCGTCGCGTTCGACATCCATGCCATCAGCGCCGGCCGCCCCCTGGAAGGAGCCGAGTACCAGCACGGCACCCTCCACGGCACCGAGGTCCGCGAATACCTCCTGGCCAAGTTCGGCCGCGCCTGCTCCTACTGCGGCGCCATGGACACCCCCCTCAACATCGACCACATCCACCCCCGCTCGCGTGGCGGATCCGACCGCGTCTCCAACCTGACCCTGGCCTGCGTCCCCTGCAACCAGGCCAAGGGCAGCCAACCCGTGGAGGACTTCGCACCGAAGCGGGCCGCCGACATCCTGAAACGGGCGAAAGTCCCGCTGCGGGACACCGCCGCCGTCAACGCCACCCGCTCGGCCCTGTGGCGCGCCCTCGACCAGCGCATGCCCACCTACACGGCGTCCGGCGGGCGTACGAAGTGGAACCGCACCCGCACCGGACTGCCCAAGACCCACACGCTGGATGCCCTCTCGGTCGGTGAACTCGACACCGTCACCGCGTGGCCCCGCACCGTCCTGATCGTCGGTGCCACCGGACGCGGCACCTACGCCCGCACCCGCACCGACAAACACGGCTTCGCCCGCCTGCGCCTGCCCCGCGTCAAGCAGTTCTTCGGCTTCGCCACCGGCGATCTCGTCCGGGCCTTCGTCCCGGCCGGGAAGAACGCGGGCACTCACACCGGCCGCGTCGCGGTCCGTTCCTCCGGGAGCTTCGCCGTCCGGACCGCCAGCGGCCTCTACACCGCACGGCACAAGTACTTCCGTCTGCTCCAGCGCGCGGACGGCTACGCCTACACCACCCGCCCCGAAGGAGCCATGCCTTGATCCAAAGCTGGGGCTCATGCGACGGTGAACCGCCTACCCGCTGCCCTGCTCCGCAGGAGCATCGTTTCCTCCCCAGCCCAAAGGCCAGGGTATCCACGAAGGAGTCCCGATGAACGATTGGCCCGAGGGATGGTCCGGTGACAACCGGGGCGGACGTGGCAACGCCGGCGGCGGTCACGGGTACGGCAGCGCGAGCGCACAGCCCGAGGGTGCTCGGGTGATGCGGCAGGTGCAGAGGGGCGGCCCGACGTCTCCGCCCGGGTACGGAGTGCCGGGTCAGCAGCAGGGCCAGCAGCCGTACCAGGGCCAGCAGTCCTACCAGGGCCAGCAGTCCTACCAGGGCCAGGGCCAGCCCCAGTACCTGGACCAGGGCGGCGGCCCGCAGAGCGACGGGTACGACGGGTACAACACCGGCCAGGTCTACGGCGGTGGCGGCGGCCAGGGCGCCGGTCACGCCGGCGGCGGACGCCCCGCGCCGAACTGGCGCAAGCGGATCAAGTGGGGCGCGATCACCCTCGCCGGCGTACTGATCGTCACGACCGTCGGAACGTACTTCTGGGCGGACAGCAAACTCCGCCGCGAGGTCGACCTCTCGAAGGTCATCGACCGCCCCAGCGGCGGCGACGGGACGAACTACCTGATCGTCGGCTCGGACAGCCGCGAGGGCATGTCCGCCGAGGAGAAGAAGAAGCTGCACACCGGCTCCGCCGAGGGCAAGCGCACGGACTCGATGATGATCCTGCACGTCGGCGGCAACGGCGACACGCTGATCTCGCTGCCGCGCGACTCGGACGTGGAGCTGCCGTCCTTCGTCGGCTCGGAGTCCGGCAAGACCTTCCAGGGCACCGGCAAGCACATCAAGCTGAACGCCGCGTACGCCACGGACGGCCCCGAACTCCTCGTCCGCACCGTCGAGTTCAACACGGGCCTGCGCATCGACCACTACGTCGAGATCGGGTTCGCCGGGTTCGCGAACATCGTCGACGCGGTCGGCGGTGTGGAGATCAACATCGACAAGGCGTTCAAGGACAAGTACTCCGGCGCCGACTTCCAGGCCGGCAAGCAGAAGCTGAACGGCGAGGAGGCGCTCGCGTTCGTCCGTACCCGGCACGCGTTCGCCGCGTCCGACCTCCAGCGGACGAAGAACCAGCAGAAGTTCCTGGCCGCGCTGGCGCACGAGGTCGCGACGCCGGCCACGGTCCTGAACCCCTTCGCGCTGTACCCGACGCTGAGCGCGGGCCTCGACACGCTGATCGTCGACAAGGACATGGGCCTGTGGGACCTGGGCTCGATGTTCTTCGCGATGAAGGGCGTCAACGGCGGCGACGGCACGTCGATGAACATGCCGATCTCCGGCTCCAGCGGCGGCAACCTCGTCTGGGACAAGACGAAGGTCAAGCAGCTCGTCAAGGAGCTGAACAGCGACGAGAAGGTCACCGTCACCAGTGAGTGAGCCCATACCCGGCAGGCCTTTCGACGCGGTCCTGTGCGACGTCGACAACGTCATCCGGTACTTCGACAACTCGGGCATCCACGCGCTGGAGCGTGCGGCGGGGGTCGCGGAGGGGACGACGTTCAAGGTCGCGTTCGCGCCCGACACGGGCCTGCACGCGGTCCTGGGCCACATCACCAGCCAGGAGTGGGTGTCGGTGATCGCGGAGAAACTGACGGGGATGGTGGACGACCCGACGGCGTGGGCCCTGGGCCTGGCCCTCCTGGAGTCCCCCTTCCACGCGGACGACACCGTCGTCACCCTCCTGCGCCGCGCCCGCGTCCACGTCCCCCTGGTCCTGGTCACCAACGCGACGCTGGAGCTGGAGGCGGACCTCGCGGAGATGAAGCTCACCGACCTTGCCGACCACGTCGTCAGCAGCGCCCGCGTCGGCCTCGCGAAGCCCGACCCGCGGATCTACCGCCTCGCCGTCGAGCTGGCCGGAGTCCCGCCGGAGCGCTGCCTGTTCGTGGACGACACGCTGGAGAACGTCGAGGCGGCGCAGGCGCTCGGCATGTCGACGGTGCACTTCCGCGAGGCGGCGGACCTGGAGCGGGCGCTGGAGCCGCTGCTGCGGTGAGAGCGGCGCGTTCCAGGAACGGGCCCCTTCCTCCCGGTGAACTTCCGGCCGGTACCCCCCGGTAGAGAAGAACAACCGGCGAAGTCCGTGAAACTGCTGTGAATTTCTTGAGACTTCAAGCGGGCGCACCTTCCCCACCAGCCCCACGCGTAACAAGATGACGGTCATCTCGGGGGACTCGACCACTCCACTTGCGACCGTCATGCGCATGCCCCCTCCCCGTGGGCCGGCATGCGCGGGGGAAGGCCCACCTTGTCCCAGCACCACCCCAGCCTGCGCCGCAGAGCGGCCCTGCTGACCCCTACCGTCGTCGGCGCCCTCGTCCTGGCGTCCGGCACGCCCGCGCTCGCCGCGACCCCGCAACAGACGCAGCCGACGCAGGCTCAGCCCGCGCCCGGCGCCAAGCAGAAGACGTACTCGGCCGGTATCTACTTCATCCAGCTCGCCGACCAGCCCGTCGCCACCGACCCGGCGACCGCGCCGAAGCTCGGCACCCGGCTGAACACCGCGACCGACGCCGTCCGCGACCTCGTACGCCACCTCAAGCAGGAGCGCGACAAGGTCCTCGATGCGGTCGACGGCGTCAAGCCGCTCTACAGCTACCAGCTCCTCCTCAACGGCTTCGCCGCGAAGCTGACGGCGGCCCAGGCGAGCGAACTGGCCCGCACGCCCGGCGTTTTGACGCTGACCCGGAACGAGATGGTCCACCCGCTGGCCACCACGGCCAAGGCGACCGGCACCCTCCCCGCCGCCGACACCGCCGACTTCCTCGGCCTGAAGAAGCCCGGCGGCCTCTACTCGAAGGTCCCCGGCGGCCAGCTCAACGCGGGCGCCGGCATGATCCTCGGCGACCTCGACACCGGCATCGACACCGCCAACCCGTCCTTCGCGGCCTTCCCCGGGGCCGCCCCCGGCCAGGCGGTCGTCAACGCGAAGTGGAAGGGCACCTGCGACCCGGGCCAGGACCCGGCGCACCGCGTCACCTGCAACAACAAGGTGATCGGCGCCCAGTACTTCAACAAGAGCATCACCGACCCGAAGCCGGACGACTGGCCCTCGCCCCTCGACGGCGAGTCCCACGGCACGCACACCGCGAGCACCGCGGCGGGCAACGCGAACATCGCCGCGAACGTCCCCGACAGCGGGATATCCGGGACGAAGATATCCGGCATAGCCCCGGCGGCCCGGATCGCCGCCTACCGCGTCTGCTACACGGACGGCTGCGGGACCGTCGACATCGTCGCCGCGATGGAGAAGGCCGTCGCCGACGGTGTGGACGTCATCAACTACTCGCTCGGCGGCTCCAACACCGACCACGCGAACGGCCCCACGTACCTGGCGATGCTGAACGCGGCCCGCGCCGGCGTCTTCGTCTCCGCCTCGGCCGGCAACTCCGGCCCCGGCACCGCCTCCAACGGCGTCCCGTGGGTGACGACCGTCGCCGCCTCCAGCCACGACATCGGCTACCAGGGCACGGTGACCCTCGGCAACGGCACGTCCTACCACGGCGTCAGCATCGCCGGCTCCGGCGTGCCCTCCGCCCCGCTCGTCGACGCGGCCAAGGCAGCCAAGAGCGGCGCCGACGCGGCGAACGCGGCCCTGTGCATGCCCGACACCCTCGACCCGGCCAAGGTCAAGGACGCGATCGTGGTCTGCGCGCGCGGAGGCAACGCCCGCGCCGACAAGAGCGCCCAGGTGAAGGCGTCCGGCGGGCTCGGCCTGGTGCTGTACAACACCAACGCGGCCGACGAGGAGATCGCCGACGCGCACACCATCCCCGGCGTCCACCTGAACAAGGCGGACGGCGAGGCCGTGAAGGCGTACGCGGACGGCTCCGGCGCCACCGCCGTCCTGGCCCCGGCCCGCGCCGTACGCCAGGAAGCCCCCGTCGTCGCCGGGTTCTCCTCCTCCGGGCCCGACCTCAACAGCGGCGGTGACCTGCTCAAGCCGGACATCACCGCGCCGGGCGTGGACGTCGTCGCGGGCGTCGCCCCCGGCACCCCGGGCTTCTCCGGCCAGCAGGGCATCATGTCCGGTACGTCCATGTCGGCGCCGCACGTCTCCGGGCTCGCTCTGGTCCTGCGCCAGCTGCACCCGCGCTGGACGCCGATGGAGGTCAAGTCGGCGCTGATGACGACCGCGACCACCAAGGACTCCGCGGGCAAGCCGATCCAGCGGGCCGGCGGCACCGTCGCCACCCCGCTCGACTACGGCTCCGGTCACGTCGTCGCCACCAGCGCGGCCGACCCCGGGCTCGTCTACAACTCGACGGCCGTGGACTGGGTCTCCTACCTCTGCGCGATCGGCCAGGCGCCGGCGACCACCGACGGGCGCAACGTCTGCGCGAGCGTGCGGAAGACCGACCCGAGCGACCTGAACACGCCGACGATCTCCGTCGGCGACCTCGCGGGCGTCCAGACCGTCACCCGGACCGTCACCAACGTCTCCGGTTCGGCCGGCACCTACACCGCGAGCGTCGAGACCCCGGCCGGGTACAAGGCCACCGTCTCCCCGGCCAAGCTGACCGTCCTGCCGGGCCGCTCGGCCTCGTACAAGGTGACCTTCACCCGCGCCAGTGCCGCGTACGGCAAGTGGGCGTTCGGGGCGGTCAGCTGGGCCGACGGGCACCACAAGGTGCGCTCCGCCGTCGCCCTGCGGGCGGCGCAGGTGAGCGCGGCCTCCTCGGTCAGCGGGAAGGGCGCCTCCGGCTCCGTCGCGCTCGCACCCAAGGCCGGGTTCGGCGGGACCTTCACCACCGCCGTGAACGGGCTCTACGCCGGTACGACGAAGAAGGGCACCCTCAAGGGGGCCGGTGACGTCAACCCGTCCAAGCCGGGTCCGAACACCGCCGCGAGCAAGCTCACCGTCCCGGCGGGCACCGCGCTCGCGCGGGTCGCGATCGTGTCGTCCGACTTCAAGGCGGGCAGCGACGTCGACCTGTGGGTCGTCGACAAGGACGGCAACGCCGTCTCCTCGCCGGGCGCCGGGAACAACGAGCACGCCGACCTCGCGCCGGGCACCTACGACATCTACGTCAACCAGGCGGTCGCGCCGGCCGGTTCCGGGAGCCAGACCTACACGCTCCACACCTGGCTGATCGGCAAGGGCGGCAAGCCCGCGCCGAAGGTGACGGCCACCCCGGCGTCGCAGAAGGTCAAGCAGGGGGCGGTGGCGAAGTCCACGGTGTCCTGGAAGGGTCTCAAGTCCGGCCAGGTCTACCTCGGGCTCGTCTCCTACGGGGACGGCAAGAAGGTCATCGGCACGGCCGCGCTGACGGTCGCGCCGTAGCATCCTGCGCCACAGCGGCACGCGGGGCGGATCTCCGGTCACGGCACCGGGGGTCCGCCCCTTCGCCGTCGTACTCACCGCCGTATGCCGTCGCGCCGTACGCATCTCCCACCCCCTCGGTCCCGCGACGCCGTCCGCGTCCGCACAACCAGGATCGCGCGAACGCGACGTATCGCGCTATCCCTCGAACGGGTGATCGAGTGGGTTACGCCTTGACCCCCACGCCCGCGAAGTGCGTCACCGCCCCGATGTCCGCGCCCGCCCCTTCCGGGCGCCACCGCGTGCACGTCACCACGCCCGGGTCCAGCAGTTGCGCCCCCTCGAAGAGGCGGATCACCTCGGCGCGGCTGCGCAGGGTCATCGGGGACGCCCCCTGCGCGTTCCAGTACGCCACCGCCTCGCCCATCGCCTCGCCGTCGACCTCCGTCGTCGGGTGGGAGATGACGATGTGACTCCCGGAGGGGACCGCGTCCAGGAGGCGGCGGACGATCGAGGCGGCCTCGTCCGTGTCGAGGACGAAGTTGAGGACGCCGAGGAGGGTCAGGGCGACCGGGCGGGTGAGGTCCAGCGTCGCCGACGCCTTGCGCAGGATCGTTTCCGGGTCGTGAATGTCGCCCTCCACGAAGACGGCCGCACCCTCCGGCGTGCTCGTCAGCAGCGCGTGCGCGTGCGCGAAGACGAGGGGGTCGTTGTCGACGCACACGACCCGGCAGGCCGGGTTCACCCGCTGCGCGATCTCGTGCGTGTTGTCGGTGATCGGCAGGCCCGTGCCGATGTCCAGAAACTGCCGGATGCCCGCCTCGCCCGCGAGATGCCGGACGGCCCGCGCGAGGAACCTGCGGTCCGCCACCGCCGAGCGGGGCAGGGCCGGGACCAGCGCGACGATGTGGTCACCGACCTCCGCGTCGACCGGATAGTGGCCCATCCCGCCGAGCCAGTAGTTCCATATCCGTGCGGAATGTGACACATCGGACCGGAAGTGAGAAGTCCCGAGCATGGGGACCAAGGTAGATCCGGAACGGGCCTTTAGGGGTCAGGTTTCGGACAGTTGTTTCCAACTCCACACCTTCACAGCGGACTTCGTTCCTCTACATGCGGGTTCAGCCGGTGAAAACCGACCCGGAAGCCACCTCGCAACGCCTCAGGTAAACATGACGCCCCCTGTCAGGTATCCCAGGCAAGCTCCCCACCACACCCACCAACCAGGGAGCACCCCATGTCAACGTCGATCACCTTCATCGTCTACGTAACCGACGCCCCCAAAGCAGCCCTCTTCTACGCCGACCTCCTAGACATCACCCCCACCTTCGAAACCCCCGGCTACATCGCCTTCGAACTGGGCGACAAAGCATCCCTGGCCCTCTGGAGCGGCCACGCCGACACCACCCCCCAGACCCCCCGCACCAGCGAGGTCTGCCTCACGGTGAAGGAGGGCCCGGAGGAGATCGACCGCCGCTTCGAGAACTGGACGGCGAAGGGCGCCCGAGTGATCACCGAACCGATGGACGCGGTCTTCGGCCGCACATTCGTGGTAGCGGACCCCGACGGCAACCTGATCCGGGTGGCCCCGGTGGACGCCTGAAGGCCGTAGGCGCGCGGGCTGACATGATGACGACCATGACCGCACACCGAAAGGCAGATGCCGCGTAGACGGCCCGGCGCCCTGCGCGCCGAACAGCGTGGCTCGCGCGCCCCGGAGGGACCGCCGCCGGTCCGGATCCACGGGATCTCGGCTCGTACCGGCCTGGCGATAGACCGGGTGGAGAGGCTCTCGGGTGCCCCCGACGTCTACCCGGGTGCCACGGACCACGCCTTGCGGCGGTACCGCGCCTTCCTGGAACCCCCGGGACGCAGACCCCTGTATCCGCAGGACGCGGAGTGTTCGTGCCGGGGCCACTCCTTCGACGATGTGAGACACGCCCGCGACGTACTCGACGACGTCCTGCGCCAGTTGCCGGTCCGGGCCCGCGCCGAGCTACAGCGTCGCGTGGCCCGCCTGGACGAGGTGTACCGCGCACGGACTCTGCCCGACCCCTTCAGCGACAGCCGCCAGTGGCGGCCCGAGGTCTGGTGGCGTCGCCGGCTGGCAGGAGGCGGGGAGGGCGGATGAGGACCGTCGATCGCCGGCACCCGCACGACCGGGCAACCGGCAAGGCCATCACGGCGACCAGCCCCAACGCCATCGCCCACGACCTCACCAGCCACCCCACCCCCACCCCCACCCCCGCCCTACTCCCCACACCCCACCTCATCCCCCCGCAACACCCCGGCCTCCCCAGCCCCCCGCCCCCGAACCTTCCGAACCTCCCCGAACCCCGCCCCCACAACCACCTTGAGCACAGCCCCCGCCCCCTTGACCGCCCGCAGCTCACTCCCCGGCAGCGCCGCCCCCAGCGACCGAGCCGACCGATCCCACCGAGGGTCGTACATGACCACCGTCCGGGACACCCGAGACGCGGAGGTCACCGGCTTGCCGGACGTCCGGAACCCCGCGCGGGACAACGCGGAGTCCGCCTTCCGCCCCAACCCGTCCGTCCCGGACCCGTTCTCGACCTGCACATGGATGAGGGAGGGAGACACCTCGACGACAGGCACAGCGGCGGCCTTGGGACGAGCACCCGCGAGCGGCTTGTCGTCGCGGAGAGCCTGGAAGACACGAGCAGACCGCACCGGATCCCACTTCAACGTCGACCCGATCCCCTTCACCGCGTACCCCATCTCCCCGATGGGAACGGTCATGAACTCGGAGGACGACGGCGAGAAGTTCCGCATGGCCCGCCCGAGATCGATCAGTTCATCGGTCCCGAACCCCCGGTCCGCCCGCACAGACCCCAGCACGGCACGGGTCACATCCCGGAACCGCAGCGGATTGAAGAGGATCCCGGAGGACGTCGTACGGTCCACCAGGGCGGCAAGGAACCGCTGCTGCCGCTTCATCCGCCCGAGATCGGAGGACGCGTCGGCATGCCGGGACCGCACGTACTGAAGGGCCTCGCCACCGAGGAGGGTGTGGGTGCCGGGGGAGAGGTTCAGCCCCGTATACGTGTCGCGCAGCGGAGCAGACGTACAGATCTTCACCCCGCCCAGCACATCCACGGTCTTCATGAAGCTGGTGAAGTCGACTTCGAGATAGTGGTCGATCTTGACGCGGGTCATGTACTCGACGGTCCGCACGGTGAGCTGCGGCCCGCCCTCGGCGTACGCGGCATTGATCCGGATCGGATGCCCACGATGATGCTGCCCGGTCGTGTCGTCGGTGTGCGGGGGAGTATCGGCGTAACTGTCACGCGGCAGGCTCACCACACTCGCCCGCTCCCGGTCCTCCGAGATGTGCACGATCATGATCGTGTCGGTGCAGTGACAGGGCGCCCCACCGAGCCGGTACCGCTTCCGCTCCGCCTCGCTGATCTTGTCGCGCCCGTCGGTCCCGACGAGCAGGACGTTCATCCCGTGCCCCGCACGAGGACGGTTCTTCATGTCCTTGAAGGGGTCCACGCGCGCGATGTCCGCGTCGAGCGTCGTGACGACGGAGTGCCCGATCCCGGCGGACGCGAGGACGACGACGGAGAGGGTCGTGGTGAGCCGCAGCGCCCAGCGCGGACGCGTACGGCGGCGCGGGGGGCGGCGGGAGCGAGGAGTACGGGGCATGTGGGGGAACCTCCGGCGGCGGCCGTACGTGGGGGAACCGTGAGCACCGTAGGCCCATATGATCTTCGGACGACGGCGGCGCGCATCGCTGTCCCCCGTTCGCGGTAACGTGAACCCCCTATGAACGCCAAGCCCCCCGCCGTGTCCGTGATCATGCCGGTCCTGAACGAGGAGAGGCACCTGCGCGGCGCCGTCCAGGCGATCCTCGCGCAGGCCTACGACGGTGAGATGGAGGTCGTGATCGCCCTCGGCCCCTCCCAGGACCGTACGGACGAGATCGCGGCCCAGCTCGTAGCCGAAGACCCCCGTGTGCACACGGTGCCGAACCCCACCGGCCGCACCCCCGCCGCGCTGAACGCCGCGATCAAGGCGTCCAGCCATCCGATCGTCGTCCGCGTCGACGGCCACGGCATCCTCTCGCCGAACTACATCGCCACCGCCGTACGCCTCCTGGAGGAGACCGGCGCGCAGAACGTCGGCGGGATCATGCACGCCGAGGGCGAGAACGACTGGGAGCGCGCGGTCGCCGCCGCGATGACGTCGAAGATCGGCGTGGGCAACGCGGCGTTCCACACGGGCGGCCAGGCGGGCGAGGCGGAGACGGTCTACCTCGGTGTCTTCCGGCGCGAGGCGCTGGAGCAACAGGGCGGCTACAACGAGGAGTTCATCCGCGCCCAGGACTGGGAGCTGAACTTCCGCATCCGCGAGGCGGGCGGCCTGATCTGGTTCTCGCCGGAGCTGAAGGTCTCGTACCGCCCCCGCCCGTCGGTGAAGGCGCTGGCCAAGCAGTACAAGGACTACGGCCGCTGGCGGCACGTCGTCGCCCGCTACCACGCGGGTTCGATCAACCTCCGCTACCTGGCCCCGCCGACGGCCGTCTGCGCGATCGCCCTCGGCGTCGTGCTGGGCGCCCTCGTCACCCCGTACGCCTTCGCGGTCCCGGCCGCCTACCTCGCCGCGATCGTCGCGGGGTCGCTCCCCGCCGGGAAGGGCCTCGGCCTCAAGGCCCGCGCGCAGATCCCCGTCGCCCTCGCCACCATGCACATGTGCTGGGGCTTCGGCTTCCTGACCAGCCCCAGATCGCTGGCTAGGAAGGTCATCGCGTCCCGCCGACCGGCGGTCCTCACCAGCTGAACGACGGGTCCACGTGCATGCACTGGCTCGTGTCCGACGCGTTGATCGCCTGAGCCGTGTCCGGGGCTGTGTTGTCCTCGGGTACGGCCTTCGGCGCCTTGTACGTCGTACCGCTGCGCCAGTCAGCCCCGACGACCAGCGTCACACCGGACACGTCCGTCGACTTCTGTACGGCGCTCGCGGGAATCCCCAGCACCTTCGCGACCCGCAGCGCGTTGCCCTCCAGGTCGGCGCTCGGGTACTGGACGAGGGTCGTCGCCTCCGACGTCGCGGCGGAGGGATCCGCCACGGCCTGCGTGAAGCCCTTGGCGGTCAGGACACCGGCGACCGTCGTCGCACGGCCCCGCGAGGAGCCCAACTCGTCGGTACGGGTGCCGTTGTGGACCTGTACGGCGATCTGACCGTCCGGCGAGGCCACGGGGGCGACGGCCGGTGACGGGGACGGCGTCGCCTTCTTCTCGTCCTTGCCGTCCAGCGCGATGTCCTCGCGGACCAGGCGGAACAGCTTGTCCGCGTCCTGCGTCGGCTCGACGCGGGCGCCGACGTACCGGTTCGGCATCGTCGTCATCGTGATCCGGTCCGTCGGGACCTTCTGGAGTTCGTTCGCCAGGTCGTACATCTTCGTGATGCTGTCCAGGCCGTCGTCCACGGTGATCGCGCTCGTCGCCGCCTCCGCGAGCCTGCGCAGCTTGTTGGGGCTGGTCAGCTTCGCGCTCGAACGCAGCTCCCTGACCATCGAGTTCATGTACATGTGCTGCGCCTTGGCCCGGCCGAGGTCGCTGCCGTCCTCGAACCCGTACCGCGTCCGCAGCCACTGCAACGCCTGCTGCCCCTTGACCGAGTGCGTCCCCTTCGGGAGCTTCAGGCCCGAGCCCTTGCCGGTCGACGTGTGCGAGTAGACGTTCGCGTCCACACAGACGGGTACGCCGCCGACGGCGTCCGCCATCGACACGACCCCCGAGAAGTCGATCATCATGAAGTGGTCGATGTGGATGTCGGTGAGCTTCTCCCAGGTCGCCACCGTGCACCCCGGCCCGCCCCGCCCGAGGGACTCGTTGGTCATGGCGCGGGTGCTGGCCTCGTACGTCTTCCTGGTGTCGGGGTCGGTGCACTTCGGAATCCCGAGGAGCGTGTCCCGGGGCATGCTCACGACGGACATGTTGCTGCGGTCCGCCGACACGTGCAGCAACATCTGCACATCGGCCAGAGGCGGCCCCCCGAAGGTGTCCTTCGCCCCACCGAGCTTCTGATTCTCCTCGGTGTCCCGAGCGTCCGACCCGATGAGCAGAATGTTCAACGCACGCTGCCCGGCGGAGTTCACCTGAGTGGTGGCCGCGCGATCTTTTGCGTCCCCCAGGTTCAGATCATCGCTGCGGATGTTCGCGTTGAGGTGCTGGTAGTACAGATATCCCGCGCCGGCGGTCCCGAGTATGACGACGGCGAGAACGCCGGCGGACCAGCGGAGGATACGGCGACGGCGGGTACGGCGGGGTGGGGCGGGGGGTGCTGTGCCTTCGCCGGACGTGGCTGGACTGCTGGCAGCCTCTTCGGCCTTGTCGGACGCCTTCCCGCCGGGCACCTCGCCGGAAGCAGCCTCGCCGGAGGCCGCCTCCTCGGCGGGCACTTCCTCGGAGGACGTCTCTTTGGCAGACGCCCCCTCCTCGGAGGCGCCCCCCACGGCCGCCTCCCCCTTAACCGCACCGCTCTGAGCCATCCCCTGCCCTCCCCGACCCAGGACCACCCCGGGCCGACCCGACCCGGTGCGTCGCCCGCGTCACCTTCTGAGACACACGGGAGCGCCCGCGCGTTGTACAAGACGGCGAAGAGCGCCCAGGGTTCCCCAACGGGCCAACCCGGCAACGCTCTTACCGTTTTCTAATGAACCGGCGAGAAGAAAGGGCTTTTCAGCCCGTCCGGCGTTTGAGGACGAGGCCCTCAGGGCCGACGGGGGTCCAGGGGGCGGAGCCCCCTGGCTGGGGTGGAAGGGGCGGAGCCCCTTCAGGATGGGAAGGGTAGGGGCGGCGGGGGCGAGAAAAACCCGGCGCTACCTACTTCGCACACTGCACCTTGTCCGCAGTCGACTGGTTAGCCGAATCCGGCACCTTCGCAGGCGCGGTCATGGAAACCCCCGCCCCCTTGAAGTCCTTCCCCAGCGTCAGGGTCATCGTCGGCAGCCCCTGAGAGTTGACGACACTCTTCCCCGGCTTCAGAGCAGTCCCCGGCAACCCCATGATCGCGGCCAGCTTCCGAGCCTGATCGGCCTGCTCGGGCCCGTACTCAAGCGTCGTATTGGCCAACTCCGCAGGCGCGTTCCCGGCGTTCTCGGACTTGGTCACACCCTCGTCGTTCTGCAACCAGTTGAGAGTCTCCTGAGCACTACCGGCGACGGCCCCGCCGTTCATGACCTGAACCCGCACGGCGGAAGCGGCGGACTGAGTCCCCTTGAGCCGGGCGGCAGCCTCCGCCGCAGCCGCGGACTTGGACTCCTTGGCCTTCTGGGCGACCTCGGTGAAGGACACGTCGTCCCGGATCATCTGGAACACGGTGGGCGCGGCACTCTGATTGAGCACGACGGTCGCCTTGACCTTCTCGGCGGGGTTGTCGACGACGGGAATCGTCGCGAACGTCAGGTTCTTGACGTTGAGCTTCCCCAGCTCAAGACCGAGATCCTTCAGCTTCCCGATGCTGTCGAGCTGACTGTCGACGGTGAGCGCCTTCGTCCCCGCCTCGGCCAGCTTTATCATCTTCGTCGGATCGGTGAGCGTGTCGTTGGACTTGAGCTTCCGCATGAGCGCGCTGAGGAACTGCTGCTGGATCTGGATCCGGCTCAGGTCCCCCCCGAACCCCACGGAGTGCCGCGTACGGACGAAGGCGAGCGCCTGCTCCCCCTCGATGAGATGCGTCCCCTTGGACAGCTTGAGGTGGGAGTCCTTGTCGTCGATGTCCTTGGCGAGACACACCTCGACCCCGCCGACGGCGGACGTGAGGGTCTTCACCGCGTTGAAGTCGGCGACCATGAAGTTGTCCGGCGTGATCCCGGTCAGCTCGGTGACGGTCCGCATGGTGCAGCTCGGCGTCCGGTCCTGCTGCCCGAGGCTCGTGTTGAAGCGCACCCCGTCCTCACCGGGAATGACCTTGGAGGTCCCGTCGGCCTGCTCGGTGGGACAGTCGGGGACGTCGACGATGAGGTCGCGCGGGATGGACAGCGCGGTCGCGTTGGTCCGGTCCTTGGAGACGTGCAGCAGGATCGTCGTATCGGCGTGCCCGACGCTCTCCGCGTCCCCGTACCCCGCGTTGCCGGACCCGGTCCGCTTGTCGGTGCCGATCAGCAGGAGGTTGATGGCCTTGTCCTTGCTGAACCCACCGGTCCCGGCGCCGTCGGTGGACGAGGAGGAGATGTTGTCGTTGAGGTGCTCGATGTAGAAGTAGGCGGCGGCGGCCGTACCGACCATCAGGAACGCCATGGTCCCGCCGGTCCACATGAGGATCTTCTTCCCCTTGGACTTCTTCTTGACGGGCTTGCGCCCCCGGCGCCCGGGCAGCGGCTCCTCGGGAGCGGCACCGCCCCTGCGGCGCCGGGGTCCGGGCACCTCGCGCCCGGGCCCGCCGGGCAGCGCGCCACGGTCCGGCGCCGGAGCCTCGGTGGCCGCGCGTGACGCGGCTCTCCGGGGTCCGGGCACGGACGACGGCACCGGCGTCGTCGACTGCGCTGCGGAAGGAGCCAGTCGCAGTTCGTATTCGCCGGTGTTCGGATTGAGCACCCACTGGTCTGCGGGATCGATGTTGTCCGCCCGCCCACGGCCTTGCGCGTCCACGGTTGTTCGAATCCTCCGTCGGGGCCACGCGGCGCCCTTTTCCCCCGTAAAGGCGCTCAGGTCTTCGGTCTACGGTGCACGGGCCCCGGGGAAGGAGCTCGCGGCCGGGTGCACTGGGTCGCTCACACTATCCGCCCGTCCGGGTGTCAAGCGACGGTGGTGACAAATTCCACGTACCTACATCGGGCAATCCGGCGCAATTCCTGGAACGGGAGTTCGTTAAATCTTGGGTACTTGGCGGTTGCTTTACTCACACCGCTGTGTGGCCGCTGTGCCGCCCCGGTACAGAGGGGTCGCGGGCATACGCACACCGTGTCCGTACGACTGCGGGGCGGAGCCGACGGCGACGGGGAGATCGGCGCGGAGTCGTCCGAAGAGTTTTCCCGCGGCGGGCTGGACGAGCTGGTCACGATTGGTGTTATAGACGTACGACTCTCTCGGTACCGTCAGGAATTGCACCCGATCGGTGGGAATCTCACGCAGACCCCGGACGAGTTCGTACATCCCCCGCAACCCCGCGAGTTCCGGATCGGCCGTCACCGAGGAAGTCGCCGCGTCCAGCACGGGATAGAGCTTCACCGGATTCAGCAGCACACCATTGCTCCACACCTTGTCCACCAGCGCCGCGAGAAAACGCTGCTGGCGGTCCATACGGTCGGTGTCGCTGCCGTCGCCGAGGGATTTGCGCGCGCGCACGAACCCGAGCGCCTGCTCCCCGTTGAGCGTGACCTTCCCGGCGGGCAGCCGCAGCTTCGCCGCCCGGTCGTCGACGGGCTCGGCGAGACACACCTCGACCCCGTCCACGGCGTCGACCATCTCCTTGAACCCCTGAAAGTCGACGACGACATGATGATCGACCCGAATCCCGGTCAACTCCTCGACGGTCCGGATCGCACAGGCGGAACCCCCCACCTGAAAGGCATGGTTGAGCATCGCGAAGGAGGGCGAGCTCCGAGTCCCATCGGCCTTCAAACACCCCGGCACCTGGACCATCAGATCCCGGGGCAACGAAACGGCGGTAGCACTCTCCCGCCCCGCAGCGAGATGCAACAGGATCATGCTGTCAGCCCGCTCGTTCCCGCCCCCACCACGCGAGTCGGACCCGATGAGCAAAACATTCTGAGCCCCCTCAACAAGCGGGGAAGGCCGCTCCCTCTCATACCGCGCCAACTCCCGAGCGGCAGCCTCATCAGCCGTGATATTCCCGTCAAGCCGCGCATACAGCACACTCCCGGCGACCCCGACGACAGCAGCCACCGCAACCACCCCTCCACCCCCGACCCACCACCATCGAGCCCTGCGCATGCCGAGTGCTCCCCCTCGCGTACAGATTCCCTGTACCTACGACGATGCCGCGTGGGACGCCGGGGTGCGGGCTGGGGATGGGCCGAACGGGGGAGGGGGACGAGGAGGGGGTGGGGGCGGCGGGGTACGGCGACGGGGAGGGGGCCGGGGTAGTGGGTGCGGTGTCGGGGAGTGGGCCGGGGCGGCTGGATGCGGTGGCGGAGCGCTGACCGGGTTCACCTGGCCCCACCCGCGTGTTCGCGTCTACCTGGCGTCGGCCACGTACCCGTATCGCCCCGCCCCCACCCGCACTTCTCTCTCACTCGCCTCAGCCACATCTAGCCCGTCCGGCGTTTGAGGACAAGGCCCTTTCAGGGCCGACCACCACCCACCCCCCTCAGCGCGCCGTAGCCGTCACCTTCTCGCTCTCCACCCGCTTGGCCACCGCCTCCTCGCTCGCCTCCCCGAGGTTCCGGCACAGCACCACCGACCCACCGCTGGCGAGAGGCGCGTACAGACCGGCGCTGAGGCCGTCCCACGTGTCGTACGGGAGGCCGCTCAGGAGCCGTCCGCCGGGGCCGAGGAGTCCCAGCCGCCCGGCATCCGCACGGGCCCGCTCCACGACCTCTGCGCCGCTCAGCTCCGCCCCCGCGACGACCAGCGCAGGCTCCTCGGGATCGACGGGCGCGTACGGCGCGAAGCGGTCGCCGTACGTCGGGACCTCCACGGCGTAGTCGGTGTAGCCGTCGGGCGGCGCAGGGATGAAGCGCCGCCCCAAGGGCGCGAGGGAGAGCGCGTACCGCTCACCCCGGCACGCGCGCCCGGCGTCCAGATCATCCGGCCCCGCGACGACGGCATCCGCGCGCGAGGGATCGCCGTACACATCCGCGACCGCGCCCACGGAGGAACACGCCAGCAGCCAGACGGCGGTCTGCCAGTGCGCGGGGAGGAGGAGGGCGACCCGGTCACCGGGTTCGGCGGAGAGGCCGTCCTGGAGGAGGTTGGCGGTCTTGGCCACCCAATTGGCGAAGGTGGCGACGGAGAGTTCGACGCGTTCGCCGGTGGCGTCGTCGTAGAAGGTCACCAGGGGGCGGGCCGGGTCCGCGGCGAGCGCGGAACGCAGCAGGTCGGCGGGGGTGCGATCGGTGGCGTTCACCCGCGCAAGCGTATCGGGGCGGCGGGCGGACGCGACGGCCCGTCGGCTCACCGGTTCGGCCGAACCGATCCGACGGCCCGTCAGTTCCCCGATGGACAGATATGTATGACTATGTTCACTATCGTCGGTATGCGTGGATTGCTAGCTGTCTCGATCGGCGTCACCCTCTCCTTCTCCCTCCTCCCGCCCGCCACAGCGGCGCCGACCACCCAGCCGGCGTCCGTGCTCGCGTCCGTACTCGCGGGCAGCACCCAGTCGCTCCCCCTCACCCCGCTCACCCGCGCGATCGGCGCCACCCCCGGCGTACCGCGTCGCGACGTCCACCCCTTCTCGCTGCTCGGCGTCGTCTGGGACGACCCCGCCGCGCACCTCGACGGCGCCGTACAGGTCCGCACCCGCCCCACCGGCACCGACGACTGGTCCGGCTGGCAGGACCTGGAGACCCACGCCGACGACCACGGCGCGGACCCCGGCACCCCGGAACACGACTCCACGCGCCTGCACGGGGGGACGGCGCCGCTGTGGGTCGGCGATTCGGACGGAATCGAACTGAGGGTCCGACCGGATACGACCGGAACGCGCGCCCTCCCGACAGGACTTCGGGCGGAACTGGTCGACCCCGGCACGCAGGACACCCCCGTCGTCGGCCCCCCGCGCGCCCGCGCGCGCATCGGCACCCCGGCCGCCGGGACCTACGTACCCGAACTCCCGCGCACCCTCCCGCACGGCGCCCCCCGGCCCCGCATCGTCACCCGCAAGGGGTGGGGGGCCGACGAGAAGCTCCGGGAGAAGAAGTTTTCCTATACGAAGAGCGTCAAGGCGGCCTTCGTTCACCACACGGCCACCGGGAATCGGTACCGATGCTCTCAAGTGGCGTCAGTCATCCGCGGTATCTACCGCTACCACGTCAAGAGCATGGGCTGGAAAGACATTGGTTACAACTTCCTCGTCGACAAGTGCGGCACCATCTACGAGGGCCGAGCCGGGGGAGTGACCAAGCCGGTCCTCGGCGCCCACACCCTCGGTTTCAACGCGAACAGCGTGGGCATCGCGGTGATCGGCACGTACGGCGCCACCCGGCCGTCCGCCGCCGCGGTGACGGCGGTCGCCCGGATCACGGCCTGGAAACTCGGCATCTACGGGGTCAATCCCCGAGGAACGACATATCTCAAGTCGGCGGGTGGCAATCTCTACCGAAAAGGTAAGAACGTACGACTGAACGCCATCTCCGGTCACCGCGACGGCTTCGCCACGGACTGCCCGGGGCGCCAGCTCTACAGCAAGCTCGGCACGGCCCGCTCGTCGGCCGCGCACTACCAGGGCCGCTGACCGCAGGGCGTGACGGGACCGGTGGGGGAGGACCAGATGACGGTGCCGTACGGACCGGATGCCGCGAGCGGACCCGGCGTACCGCGTCCGAACCCCCGGCGATCAGCCACCGCAGCCCGCATAACCCCGACCGGCCGAAATCCAGTTCGGCCGGTCCCGGCAGGAAGCAGAGACGACAGGTGACAGAAGCGATCCTCCTGGTCGGCGGCAAGGGAACCCGGCTGCGCCCGCTTACGGTGCACACCCCCAAGCCGATGGTGCGGGCGGCCGGCGTGCCGTTCCTCACCCACCAGCTGGCGCGGGCCAGGGCGGCCGGCGTGGACCACATCGTCCTCGCGACCTCGTACCTGGCGGAGGTCTTCGAGCCCCACTTCGGCGACGGCTCCGCCCTCGGCCTCCACATCGAGTACGTCACCGAGGACGAGCCCCTCGGCACCGGCGGCGCCATCCGCAACGTCGCCTCCCGCCTCCACGCAGGACCCGACGACCCGGTCCTGATCTTCAACGGCGACATCCTCACGGGCCTCGACATCCGCCGCCTGGTCACGACCCACGAGACGACCGGCGCGGACGTCTCCCTCCACCTCACGAAGGTCACCGACCCGCGCGCGTACGGGCTGGTCCCCACGGACGACACGGGCAGGGTCCTGGCGTTCCTGGAGAAGCCGACCACGCCGGAGGAGATCGTCACCGACCAGATCAACGCGGGCGCGTACGTCTTCCGCCGCTCGGTCATCGACACGATCCCGACGGGCCGCCCGGTGTCGGTGGAACGCGAGACGTTCCCCGGCCTGCTGACGGCGGGCGCCCACCTCCAGGGCATGGTCGACTCCACATACTGGCTGGACCTAGGCACCCCCGCAGCCTTCGTCCGAGGCTCAGCGGACTTGGTCCTGGGCCGAGCCCCGTCCCCCGCGGTCCCAGGCCGCTGCGGCGACCGCCTGATCCTCCCCACAGCACGGGTAGCCCCAGACGCGAAGCTAACGGGCGGCACGGTGGTAGGCGAGGGCGCCCTGATCTCAGAGGGAGCCCGAGTCTCAGGCTCAACAATCCTCCCCGGCGCGGTAATCGAACCCGGCGCCATCATCACCGACTCCCTGATCGGCACCCGAGCCCGAATCGGCACCCGCTCCATCCTCACCGGCACGGTAATCGGCGACGGCGCAATCATCGGCCCCGACAACGAACTCCGAGACGGAGCAAGGGTGTGGTGCGACGCGAGAATCCCAGCGGGAGCGGTGAGGTTCTCGTCGGACCAGTAGGGGAGCGGGAGGGGGCGGGGCCGCCACGACAACGACGTACCGGCGGCTGATCGGGGACTGGGACGCGGGCTGTGTCCGATGTGCGGCTACGGCCGCCCCCCCCCACGACGAACCCGCACCTGATGAGCGCGGCGCAACCACGTCTTTCAGGGGCGCGGGGAACTGCGCGACAAGCCACAACGAACCCGCACCCAACAACGAACCGGCCGGGGTCCAAGGGGCGGAGCCCCTTGAGGATGGGACGGGTAGGGGCGGCGGGGGCGAGATCAAATCCCCCGAATGTCGCCGACAGGCATCCGCGGACCCCTACGCTCACGCCCCACCCCACTCAACAACACCAACCGAACCGCCCGATGCCGCTGCCCCGCATACGGCTCCAACAACTCCAACATCCGCCCGTCATCAGCATCCCGCTCCCCACCAAGCACCCACCCCACAACCCCCGGCAGATGCAGATCCCCCACGGTGACAACATCCACGGCCCCATGACTACGCTGCACAACCTCCGCAGAGGTCCACGCCCCCACCCCCGGCACCACCTCCAACCGCCCCCGAGCCACCTCAGCAGACACCCCCACCCCCTCCTCCAACCGCGCGGCAACCCGAACAGCCCGCACCACAGTGGAGGCCCGCTTGTCATCCACCCCCGCAAGATGCCACTCCCATGAGGGAACCCCACCCCACACCCGAGGCGAGGGCATCACCCACAACCGCCCCCCGGCCGCAGGCCCAGGCGCGACGTCCCCAAACTTCCGCACCAACACCCCCCAGGCCCGATAAGCCTCATCGGTGGTCACCTTCTGCTCCAACACAGCCGGAATCAACGACTCGAGCACAAGCCCGGTACGCCCCAACCGCAACCCTTTCCGCCGCTGCCAGGCATCAGCGACAACTCGATGCCGAGGCAGAAACCCGGACGGATCATCGAACTCCCCCACCAGCGCGGGAAGCTGATCGAGCAGCCACTCGGCCCCGGCCCCCCAGGCTTCCCCCCGCACCACACCCCCCTCAAGCGAAACCCGCAGGGCCCCGGGCCCACAGGGAGTCAGACTCCCCCGCCACACGGCCCCGTCGGGAGTGACCCGAAACGTGGGATCCCCGGGCCCTCGCCGCAGGGGCCCCAGCACAAGCCCGAGATCAACGGGCCCACGGGGTGCGTACGTCCGAACCCGCCCACCGAGCCCCCCACCACCCCCACGGGCCCCAGGCACCCGAGCATCCCCACCCCGCACGGTCGTACGACTCACAGGGTTGGACCGAGGAGCGAACCGCCCTGCCATGAACCACCCTCACAAGCCGAACCGAACCGGACTGAACGAAACCGAAACGGGGACGGGAACCGAAGCCAGGCGAGCACTCTCCCCACCGCTCCCGATCCCGCCCGCCACCCCTCACCGCACCTCGACGAACCCCTCCACCCCCCGCTCGGCCCGAGCCGCAGGCGCCTCCGCAGCCCGCCCCACAGCAACCGCCCCCATCGGATCCCACCCGGAGGGCAACTCCAGCACCTCCCGCACGACATCCCGGCAGAACATCGTGGAAGAAACCCACGCGGACCCGAGCCGCTCCCCGGCAAGCGCGACAAGAAAGTTCTGCACCCCGGCCCCGGCGGCAACGACGAACATCTCCCGCTCGGCGGCATCCCGCCGGGGATCGCCGTAGAAGTGGGCCCCGTCCATGACGAGACAGGGCACGACGAGATAGGGGGCACGCCGCAGCACATCCCCACGCCGCACCCGCTTGGCGATGGACTCCTCGGACTTCCCGTCCCGCCGAAGATCGGCGACCCAGGCATCCCGCATGGCGTCGAGGAGCCGCACCCGGGACGCCTCGGACTCCAGCAGGACGAACCGCCAGGGGGTGGTGTGATGGGGCGCGGGCGCGGTGACGGCAGCGGCGACGGCCCGCCGCACGGCACCGGGATCGACGGCTTCATCGCTGAAGGCCCGCACGGTCCGCCGCTGGGTGACGGCAAGCCGCACGGCCTCGGACGTCCCGAGCCGGAACATGTCGTCGTCGGCCCCACGAACCATGCGCCGGGCCCCTTCCCCGGCCTCCGCCGAGTCGACGACATGCGCAAGCCCCCGCACGACGGCGACAGGCAGCCCGGAAGCCTTCCCCTTGACGAGATCCCCGGCGGCGGCGAGCTCATCGGCGGTGGCGACGACGGTCGCGACGAGCGGATTCCCGTACGCGTCGACCCCACCCCGCAGATCGTCGAGCACGCGCACCCCCGCCGCCCCGATGGCGACGTCGGTCAGCCCGGCCCGCCAGGGCCGCCCGAAGGTGTCGCTGACGACGACCCCGACGTCGACCCCGAGGGCGTCCCGCAGCCCGTCACGGATCGCGCGCGCGGACGCGTCGGGATCCTCGGGCAGCAGCAGGACGGTCCCGGCGGGCGTGTTGGACGCGTCGACCCCGGCGGCGGCCATGACGAGCCCCTGCCGGTTCTCGACGATCCTGAGGGCCCCCCGCCGCGCGACGACCCGCACGGTCTCCGCGTCGATGGCGGCCTCTCGGTCATCGGCTGCGACGACCCGCCCCTCGGCCTTGGACACGATCTTGGACGTCACGACGACGACGTCCCCGTCGACCAGCCCGGGCTCGGCCCCGGCGATCAACTTGGCGAGATCGTCCCCGCCCTGCACCTCGGGCAGCCCGGCAACGGCCCACACGCGATACCCGCCCACGTCACGCCCACTTTCCGCCGAACCGCCCCGCACCACAGCCCCGTCGCTCACAGCCCCCGCACCTCCTCCGCCATCTTCAGCGCCTCGCCCGCCATCACAGCGGTCGCCTCGTCGTCGGTCATCATCAGCGGTACGGCCCGGCACCGGATCCCGGCGTTCTCCACGCGCGCGACGGCGTCCGTGTCGGCCGTGTCGACGAGCCACCCGTCGAGCAGCCCGGACCCGTAGTGCTCGGCGACAGCGGCGGCACTCGACTCGACCCCCACGGCCGCGAGCACCTTGTCGGCCATCCCGCGCACGGGCGCGTCCCCGACGATGGGGGAGAGCCCGACGACGGGAACGCCCGCCTCGGCGACGGCCTCGCGGATGCCCGGCACGGAGAGGATCGTCCCGATCGAGACGACGGGGTTGGACGGCGGGAAGAGGATCACGTCGGCCGAGGCGATCGCCTCCAGCACCCCCGGCGCCGGCTTCGCCTGCTCCGCGCCGACGGGGACGACGGCCTGCGCGGGCACGGACGCCCGCAGCCGCACCCAGTACTCCTGGAAGTGGATCGCCTTGCGCTCCCCGTCGACCTCGACGGCGACGTGCGTCTCGACCCGGTCGTCGGTCATCGGCAGCAGCCGAACCCCCGGCTTCCACCGGTCGCACAGCGCCTCGGTGACGGCGCTGAGCGGATACCCGGCGCCGATCATCTGCGTCCGCACGATGTGCGTCGCGAAGTCCCGGTCCCCGAGCCCGAACCACTCCGGCCCGACGCCGTACGCGGCGAGCTCCTCCTTGACCCGGAAGGACTCGTCGGCCCGCCCCCAGCCCCGCTCCTCGTCGATGCCCCCGCCGAGCGTGTACATCACCGTGTCGAGGTCCGGACAGATCTTCAGCCCGAACAGGTGAATGTCGTCCCCCGTGTTGCCGATCACGGTGATGTCCGCGTCCGGCACGGCCTTCTTCAGACCGCGCAGGAAGCGTGCCCCGCCGATACCGCCTGCCAGAACCACAATGCGCATGGGAGAAGTCTCGCAGGCCCCTCCGACAACGAGGCGGCCCCCGCCGCCTCAGACGCTCGCCGCGCGGCTCTCCTCGCGCCCGGCGCATGCCTGCGCGGGGGTGTGCATCGGCATCTCGGTGAGACCCGGGTAATAGATGTGCAGGCTGACCGCGGGCTCCAGGGTGTCGTTCACCACGTCGTGCGCGTACCCCGGCGCGAACACCCGCTGCGCGCCCCCGGAAAGCTTCCGCACCCCCCGCTCGGTGCGTTCGGTGAGGGTCCCGTCGAGCACGGTCATCACCCCGGACGAAGGCCCGTGGTCGTGCAGCCCGGTGCCCTGCCCGGGGAGCCAGGACAGCAGCCACACCTCGTACCCGGGGCCCGTGCGCAGCCGGTGGTACCAGCGGCTGCCGGCGTCGTACCGGACGAGGTGCTCCCACTCGGAGCGGCCTTGGGCGATGCCCCGCGCGAGGCCGACGAACTCGGCGACGGTGGCGGGGTGTTCGCGCGGGGGCTGGAGCAGGTGCGGGACTTCGAGGATGTCGCCGGCGATCTGGAGGTCGTTGTCGCTGTTCATGGGTGCGGTGGTTCCTCGGCGGGAGTTGCGGTGCGGGGGGCTGGGTGTCGCGTACCGGCCGCCCGGGTCACGGGTGGCGCAGGTGCCCTGGTGCGGGCGGGGGGAACAGACAGCCGAGTCGCGGTGGACTCAGAGGGGCAGCCGGAGCGCGGTGGGGCTCAACAGCTGGGACAGCAACAACAGCCACGGCGAGCACGGGCAGCACCGAGGGACCCGGCGGTGCGGGTCGAGGTGGTGGCCAAGTTCGCGAGCATGCCCACTAGGACAGCGGCTCACACTCCCGGTGTCAACTCGACCCCCGGAGGGTGGGACGCGATTCACCCCATCCGGTACGTCTGTGAGACGAAAGGTTTGTTCACGCGCTCACCGGGACACATGGCGCACAACCGGGCGCGTGACCCGCGTGTCGGAACGAGAACGCAGTTGATGGCGTCCTTTCCCGTACAGGCCGTCAGGCCTCGTCTGCATGTCAAGGTTTATGGCGATTTGAACACTTTCCGCGCCTCCTTGGTTCCGCAGAGTGAATAAGGGGCCCAATAGCAGATCTCGGCTTGACTCGCCCGGAGCAGCACACTTGTAATTTCACTCGTGTCGTTCGGCCGTCACCGCTTGCTTGACGGTTGACGGCCCGGCACGGGGACGCGAAAGACAGACGAGGGGCGCACATGACCGAGCTGGTGCAGCAACTGCTGGTCGACGACGCGGACGAGGAACTCGGCTGGCAGGAGCGCGCGCTGTGCGCCCAGACCGATCCCGAGTCCTTCTTCCCCGAGAAGGGCGGCTCCACGCGCGAGGCCAAGAAGGTCTGCCTCGCCTGCGAGGTCCGCTCCGAATGCCTCGAATACGCCCTCGCCAACGACGAGCGCTTCGGCATCTGGGGCGGCCTCTCCGAACGGGAGCGCCGCCGCCTGAAGAAGGCGGCGGTCTGACCCGGTACGACTGTAGGAAGGGCCTCTGGCCTGGTACGGAACGAGGACGACGGCCCGTCGCCGGTGGGTTATCCACAGGCGGCGGGCCGTGGTCTTGCCCAGCCGATAGTGTGGTCGCTCGTCCGAGACACCCCACCGTCCTCATGAGGCAGGGGCGTTCACCGCAGTCCATCGAACCGGGGCCCGTACCTCGATGTCCGTGCACAGCCATACGGCAGCCCGCGACGCTGCCACGCCAGAGTTCCCGCGTCACGTGGTGACCGCGGTCCTCGTCGCCCACGACGGCGCCCGCTGGCTGCCCGACGCGCTCGCCGGACTGCTCGGCCAGGAGCGCCCGGTCCAGTCCGTCGTGGCCGCCGACACCGGCAGCGCGGACGACTCCGCCCAGTTGCTCACCGAGGCCCTCGGCGAAGGCCGCGTGCTGCACCTCGCCCGGCGCACCGGCTTCGGCCAGGCCGTCGAGGAGGCCACCCGCACCGCACCGGTCCTCACCCCGGAGGAACTGCCCTACCTCAAGCGCCCGAGCGGCTGGGACCCCGTCACGCGCACCTGGCGCGACGACGCGTACGACATGCCCGAACTCCCGTACGGCGAACCGGTCCAGTGGCTGTGGCTGCTGCACGACGACAGCGCCCCCGAACCCGACGCGCTCGCCGAGCTGCTCCGCGTCGTGGACAACGAACTGGAGCTGGGCCGCGACGACGTGGCGGTCGTCGGCCCCAAACTCCGCGGCTGGTACGACAAACGCCAGCTCCTCGAAGTCGGCGTCACCATCGCCCCCTCCGGCCGCCGCTGGACGGGCCTGGACCGCCGCGAACAGGACCAGGGCCAGCACGACCACGTCCGCCCGGTCCTCGCCGTCTCCACCGCCGGGATGCTCGTGCGCAGGGACGTCTTCGAGGACCTCGGCGGCTTCGACCGCCGCCTGCCCCTCATGCGCGACGACGTCGACCTGTGCTGGCGCGCGACCTCCCTGGGCCACCGCGTCCTGGTCGCCCCCGAGGCCGTCGTCCGGCACGCCGAGGCAGCCTCCCGCGAGCGCCGCACCGTCGACTGCGCGGGCCGCACCACCGCCTCTCCGCACAAGGTCGACAAGGCCGGCGCCGTCCACACCCTCCTCGTCAACAGCCGTACGGCGGCGCTGCCCTGGGTGCTCTTCCGGATCGTCATCGGGACGGTCCTCAGGACGTTCGCCTACCTCGTGGGCAAGGTCCCCGGACAGGCAGTCGACGAGATCCGGGGCCTGTTCGGCACCCTGCTGCGGCCCGAGCGGATCATCGCCGGCCGCCGCGCGCGCGGGAAGCCCGTCATCGACAAGGGCGAACTGCGCGCCCTGTTCCCGCCGCCCGGCGCGACCCTGCGGGCCACCGTCGAACAGGCCGCCGGGAGCTTCCTGGACTCCTCCGAAGCCGACACCGCCCCCGGGCGGCACGGCGGCGGCATCGAGTCGGGACCCGGCGGGGACGACGCGGACTTCCTGGAGATCGAGCAGTTCGCCCGCCTCAAGCGCATCGCCCGCAAACCCGGCCCGGTGCTCTTCGTCGCCCTGCTGCTGATCTCCCTCGCCGCCTGCCGCGCCCTGCTCGGCACCGGCGCGCTCGCGGGCGGCGCCCTGCTGCCCGCCCCCGGTGACGCCTCCGAGCTGTGGAACCGCTACACCGACGCCTGGCACCCCGTCGGCGCGGGCGGCACCCCCGCCGCGCCGCCCTACCTGGCGATCGTCGCCGCGCTCGCCGCCGCCCTGTTCGGCTCGACCGGCCTCGCCGTCACGCTCCTGCTGGTCTGCTCGGTCCCGCTCGCCGGGTTCACCGCCTACTTCGCCTCCCGGCCGCTGGTCACCTCACGCCTCCTGCGCGCGTGGGCGGCCGTCGTCTACGCCTTCCTGCCCGCCGTCACCGGCGCGCTCGCGGGAGGCCGCCTCGGCACCGCCGTCCTCGCGATCCTGCTCCCGCTGATCGCCCGCGCGGGCATCGCCGCCAGCGGCCTCGCGCACTCCTCGGGCGCGCGCGGCAGCTGGCGGGCCACCTGGGCGTACGCGCTGCTGCTGACGATCACCACCGCGTTCACGCCGATCGTGTGGCCCATCGCGCTGGTCCTCGGCCTCGCCGTCCTCGCCGTGCGCCGCACCGAACTCGTCGCCTACGGGCCGCGCTTCCTCGCCCAGCTCGGCACCCCCCTGCTGATCCTGGCCCCCTGGTCGCTGTCCCTCCTGCCGACCGGCTTCTTCCAGGAGGCCGGCCTCGACTTCGGCGCCTCCGCCGCGACCGCCCTCGACCTGCTCGGCGCGAGCCCCGGCGGCCCCGGCACGGTCAGCGGCCTGATGCTCGCCGGCGTCGTCCTCGCCGCGCTCGCCGCCCTGCTGCGCTCCGAGCGGCACACCGGCGTGTGGGCGGCCTGGGCGGTCGCCCTGGTCGGCCTGGTCTTCGCCGTCCTGTCCAACGGCGACGCGTGGGCGGGCCCCGCCACCCTCGTCTACGGCCTCGCCCTGCTGTGCGCCGCGATGATCGGCGCCGACGGCGCCCGCTCCCGCGTCGCCGAGCAGAGCTTCGGCTGGCGCCAGCCGGTCGCCGCGCTCATCGCCTTCGCCGCCGCCGCGGGCCCGCTGCTCATCGCCGCCGGCTGGATGATCCGGGGCGCCGACGGCCCCCTGGAGCGCCGCGACCCCGTCCAGGTGCCCGCGTTCGTCGCCGAGGAGGCCGGCACCCGCGACCAGGCCCGCACGCTGGTCCTGGACAGCGACTCCGCCGCCCACGTCTCGTACATGCTGGTCCGGGGTTCCGGCACGCGCATGGGGGACGCCGAGACCGCCTCGGCCGACGGCGAGAACAAGCAGCTCGACAAGGTCGTCGCCAACCTGGTCGCGGGCTCCGGCGCCGACCAGACCAGCGAGCTCGGCAAGTTCGCGGTGCGCTACGTCCTCGTCCACAAGGGCGCCCCGCGCGAGGTCGCCCGCGTCCTGGACGCCACGCCCGGACTCAGCCGCCTCAGCCAGCAGAACGGCAGCGCCCTGTGGCGCGTGGGCCGCGAGGTCTCGCGCGCGTCGATCGTCGCCGCGGACGGCTCCGGCACACCCGTCGCGGTCGGCGCCGGGCCCGTCGAGATCCACACCAAGGTCCAGGACGGCAAGGAGGACCGCGTCCTGCGCCTCGCCGACGCCGTCGCCGACGGCTGGTCCGCCACCCTCGACGGCAAGCCCCTCAAGGCCGTCACCGTCGACGGCTGGGCGCAGGGCTTCGAACTCCCGTCCACGGGCGGGACACTCGACGTCACCTACGAGGACCCCTTCACCCACACCCTGTGGCTGTGGACCCAGGGCGCCCTCGCCCTCGTGCTCGTCGTCCTCGCCCTACCCGGCCGCCGCCGCGACGTCGACGACGATCTCCCCGAGGCCGAGGAACAGCTCATCCCCGCCCAGGCCGCCGGCGAGGGCCGCCGCGCCCGCCGCCTGCGCGACCGCGCGGAGGCCGAGGAGACCGCCGCACCGGCCGAGCACCCCGCCGAGGACTTCCCGGCCGCCGTCCCGCAGCAGCAGCCCTACGGCGAGTGGGACGCCGCCGAGTACGCGGGCGCCGGGCAGCAGTACCCGTACCAGCCCGGCGGCTACGACCAGAACGGCGCCCAGTACGACCCGTACCAGGCGGGCCAGTACGACCCGTACGGCTACGACGGACAGCCCCAGCAGCCGCAGCAGCCGCCGTACGACCAGCAGGGCTACGGCGACCAGCAGCCCTACGACCCCTCGTACCAGCAGGGCTACGACCCGGCGCAGCCGTACCAGCGCCCCGACGGGAGCCAGCAGTGAACCGCACCACCGTGTCCCTGATCGCCGGGACGGCCGCGCTCGCCGCCGTCACCGCCTTCGCCGTCGTCCAGGAACCGGCGCAGGCCGGCGCCGCCACGCCCGGGGCGGCCTCCCGGCTGCCCGTCGAGCGCACCGGCCTGGTCTGCCCGGCGCCCAGCACCTCCGACCTCGCCGACACCCGGTACACGTCCTTCACGCCGGTCACCGAGGGCACCGGCGACAAGGGCAGGGCGACGCTCACCGGGGTCGCGGAGAGCGCGCAGGGCGGGAAGACGAAGCCCGCCGGGAAGTCCGCCGTCACCCCCGGCGCCCCCGGCAAGCCCGTCACCGGCGACGTCAGCGGCGGCAGCGCGCCCGCGCTGGCCGGCACCGCCGAGGGCAGGTACGCGCCCGGCTGGACCCTCCAGGCCACCACCGGCGTCGCCGCCGGCACCGGCCGGGGCCTGCTCGGCCTCGCCTGCGGCGCCCCCGACACCGAGTTCTGGTTCCCCGGCGCGAGCACGGCGGCCGACCGCACCGACTACCTCCACCTCACCAACCCGGACGACTCGGCGGCCGTCGTCGACGTCGAGCTGTACGGCCCCGAGGGCGCCCTCGACTCCTCCGTGGGCGACGGCATCACCGTCCCCGCGCACTCCAGCGAGCCGATCCTGCTGTCCACCCTCAGCACCGACAAGCTCGACGACGTCACCGTCCACGTGAACGTCCGCAGCGGGCGCGTCGGCGCCGCCGTCCAGGCCCTCGACGACAAGCTCGGCGGCGACTGGCTGACGGCCTCCACGGACCCGGCGAGCACCCTGGTCATCCCCGGCATCCCCAAGGACGCCACCGCCGTGCGCCTGGTCGCCTTCACCTCCGACGACACCGACGCCGACCTGAAGATCCAGCTCGCCTCAGCCAACGGCCTCATCACCCCGGCCGGCCACGAGACCCTCCACATCAAGGCGGGCAGCACCACCTCCGTCGACCTCGGCGACATCACGCGCGGGGAGCCCGGTTCGCTGGTCCTGTCCCCGGGCGACGTCTCCACGCCGTTCGTCGCGGCGGTCCGCATCACCCGGGGCAAGGGCAACAGCCAGGAGACCTCGTTCATCCCGGCCACCGCGCCCGTCGGCACGCGCGCGTCCGTCCTCGGCAACACCGCCAAGGGCACCACCTTGTCGGTCACCGCACCCACGGCGACCGCCCAGGTCAAGGTCACCGCGTCCGCCGGCACCGACGCGGGGACGGCCGCCTCGAAGACGTACACCGTCAAGGCGGGCACCACCCAGGACGTCGCCCTGCCCGTGCCCGCCGGGCTGAAGGGGACGTACGCGCTGACCGTCGAGACCCTCTCCGGCGGGCCCGTGTACGCCTCCCGCACGCTGGTCTCCACCGACGAGGACGCCCCCGGCTTCACCACGCAGACCCTCCCCGACGACCGGGGCACGGTCGCCGTCCCGGACAGCACGCAGGACCTGTCGATCCTGAACGGGGGCTGAACTCTGCGCGGCGATTCGGGTGTTGATCACCCCTGAAGGGTGTGTCTGACCTGTCTTGACGCATTGTTCAGATTTACAGAGGATGAGGGCTCCGTGCCCCCGGGGGGTGCCCGGCCTCCGGCCGACGAGAGCACAAGGAAAAGGAACCGCATTGGTACCGTCGACTCGCATCGTGGTGTTCGACCTGGACGACACGCTCGCCCTCTCCAAGGCGAAGATCACGCCGACGATGGCGCGGTGCCTGACCCGGCTGCTCGCCGAGAAGCCCGTCTGCATCATCTCCGGCGGCCGGTACGAGCAGTTCCGCACCCAGGTCCTGGACGAACTGCCGCTCACCCCGGAACTCGCCGAGCGCCTCCACCTGATGCCGACCTGCGGCACGCGCTACCTGCGCTGGGAGTCGGGTCAGTGGCGCAACGTGTACGCCGAGAACCTGACCGAGGACGAGAAGGCGCTCATCGTGCGCGTCCTCACCGAAGGCGCCAAGTCCCTCGGCCTGTGGGCCGAGAACACCTGGGGCGACATCATCGAGGACCGCGACAGCCAGATCACCTTCTCCGCGCTCGGCCAGCAGGCCCCGCACCAGGAGAAGGCCGCCTGGGACCCGACCGGCGCCCGCCGCCGCGCCCTGTGGGAGTACGCCTCCGAACGCCTCCCCGGCCTGGAGGTCCGCAGCGGCGGCTCGACGTCCATCGACGTCACCAAGAAGGGCATCGACAAGGCGTACGGCATGCAGCGCCTCCTCGACCACCTCGGCCTCGTCAAGGAGGACGTCCTGTTCGTCGGCGACCGCCTCGACGAGGGCGGCAACGACTACCCCGTACGCGCGATGGGCGTCCCCTGTGTCGCCGTCACCGGCTGGGAGCAGACCGTCGACGTCATCGGCACGATCCTGGGCGACGACCTCGACCGCCCGGCCCCCGCGCTGCTGGCGCCGCTCGGCGTACGGTGACGGCTCAGTCCTCGCCGTACCGGGGGTCCACCGTCTCCGGCGTCAACCCCAGCAGCTCCGCCACCTGTTCGACGACGATCTCGTGGACCAGGGCCGCACGCTCGTCGCGGCCCTTCGTACGGATCTCCACCGGACGCCGGTAGACGACGACCCGCGCCTGGCGGTCGCCGGCCGCGGGGACGATGCCGCCGAGCGGGACCGCCTCGTCGTTCCAGGGACCGCCGGGGCCGTCGAGCCGGGGGACCTCCAGGACCATGAAGTCGACGTCCGCGAGCTGCGGCCAGCGCCGCTCCAGCCGCTCCACCGAGTCCTGCACGAGGTCGGCGAACATCTCGGCCCGGCTCGCGGCGAGCGGCACCTGGGGCGGCGCGATCGGGCCGCGCATGCCCCGACCGTGGCGGTCGCGGCGGCGGGGCCCGGGGCCTGCGGCACGGGGCGGTACGGAGCTCTCCATCACTACTGAAGCGTAGTCCCCGCTCAGGCCGCCGTACCGCGCCCACCGTCATGTCGCAGGATGACCATTCCGGCCAAGGTTGGGCTCGATTCGGCATCTCTCCGAGACCGCCGATCTCATGGCAATTGCTGTGCTTTGTACCGGCTGTTGACCGGTTCGCTTCCTCGACCACCGGCCGAAAACTGGTGTTCACGCAGGTCAGCGGGGTATGACAGGAGGTGTCTGTGGGGGGTTTCACAGCACGACACGGTGGAGTGACCTGGTGGAGAGTCGTCGCGGCCCGCTCAAGAGTGCGGTACCGTCCAACGTCGTGAGCCCTGTACGTCGCTGTTCGCGCACCGCCTGCGGCCGACCCGCCGTCGCGACGCTGACGTACGTCTACGCCGACTCGACGGCCGTCCTCGGACCGCTCGCGACCTACGCCGAACCCCACTGCTACGACCTGTGCGCCGAGCACTCCGAGCGCCTCACCGCCCCGCGCGGCTGGGAAGTCGTACGCCTCCTCGACGCGTCCGCGCCCGCGCGCCCCAGCGGTGACGACCTCGAAGCCCTCGCCAACGCGGTCCGCGAAGCCGCGCGCCCCCAGGAACGCGCCGCGGGAGGCGCCTCGGGCCGCGCCGCCGACCCCATGGAGGTCGCCCGCCGGGGCCACCTCCGCGTCCTGCGCTCGCCGGAACCCTGACAGTCCTCCGGCGATAGGCTGGCCTTTCTACGCCGCCTGACCTGTGAAGGACACCCCATGCCCCTCGTCGACCCCGGCCTCCTGGACATCCTCGCCTGCCCGTCCTGCCACGCGCCTCTGTCGGAACAGGACACCGACCTGGTCTGCACGAGCCCGGACTGCGGCCTGGCGTACCCGGTCCGCGACGGCATCCCGGTCCTGCTGGTGGACGAGGCACGGAAGCCGGAGTAACCGGGGAGGGGGTGTCGCGATCACGCTCCCGCGCGGGACGACGATCACGACACAAGGGGACGACGGACCGCCCCGCCCCCACCGCACCCCCGGCCCGAACCCACCCGCACGCATGGACAACCCCGGCGATCGGAGACCCCGCCATGCTCGACGAATCACTCCTCGACACGCCGGAGGCCCTCGCCGAGGCCGACCGCCGAGCCCTCCTGCGCGGCGCGGCAGAGGCCGGCGCACGAGTCCGCACAGCAACGAGGCTCGCGACAGAAGCCGGCGTACAGGAACTGAAACCGGACGGCCGCCCCCGAGGCATCCTGATCGCCGGCCCGGGCGCCGCGGCGACCTGCGTGGCCGACCTCCTCGCCACCCTCGCGGGCGCGTCCTGCCCGGTCACCCGCCTCGCCCCCACCGGCGTGGCCTCCGCCGCCGGAGCCCTCCGCTGGGACCTCCCGGGCTGGGCGGGCTCGGTGGACCTCCTCCTGATCGCGACCCCGGACGGCACGGAACCGGGCCTGGCGCTCCTCGCGGAGCAGGCGTACCGGCGCGGCTGCACGGTCGTCGCGGTCGCCCCCGCCCGCACCCCCCTCGCGGAGGCGGCAGGCGCCTCGCACAGCCTGTTCCTGCCCCTGGCGACGGCCCCGTACGACGCGGAGGCGAGGCCGCTCACGGCGTCGGCCCCCGGCGTCCTGTGGGCGCTCCTGACGCCTCTCCTGGCCCTCCTGGACCGCATCGGCCTGATCACGGCCCCGCCGGAGACCCTGGAGCAGATCGCCGACCGCCTGGACCACGTCGCGGAACGCTGCGGCCCGGCGGTCGCGACGTACAGCAACCCGGCGAAGACCCTCGCGGGCGAACTCGCGGACGCGCTCCCGGTGATCTGGACGGAGGGCGTCTCCGCGGGCCCGGCGGGCCGCCGTTTCGCCGCTGCCCTGGCCGAACTCGCCGGCCGCCCCGCCCTGGTCGCGGAACTCCCGGAGGCCCTCCTCTCCCACAGCACCCTCCTCGCGGGCCCGCTGGCGGCCGGCGCCGATCCGGATGATTTCTTTCGCGACCGCGTCGACGACCCGCCCGCGCTGCACGCGCGCGTGGTGCTCCTGCGGGACCGCCCCAGCGGCGGCCTCAGCGCCGCCCCCGCAGCCCGTGACCTGGCCCTCGGCCACGACACGCCGATCAGCGAACTCGATCCGGAAGAGGGCACCGAGCTGGAGACCCTGGCCGAGCTGATCGCCATCACGGATTTCGCCGCCGTTTACCTCTCGCTCGCCTCCGGGGCCTGATCCTGTTCCCGGCCCCCGCCTGAACCTCACGCAAGAGAGAACCGTATGGACCGCCTCGACAACACCGTCCGCCCCTACGCCTGGGGCTCCACCACCGCGATCCCGCACCTCCTCGGCGTGGAGCCGACCGGCGAACCCCAGGCGGAGATGTGGATGGGCGCCCACCCCGGCGCCCCCTCGCGCACCGCGCGCGGGACCCTCGTCGAGGTCATCGGCGCGCACCCGCGCGAGGAACTCGGCGAGGCGGCCGTCACCAAGTTCGGCCCCCGCCTGCCGTTCCTCCTCAAACTCCTCGCGGCGGGCGGCCCTCTCTCCCTCCAGGTGCACCCGAACCTCCAGCAGGCGCAGGAGGGTTACGACGAAGAGGAGCGACTCGGCGTCCCTGTCGACGCCCCGCACCGCAACTACAAGGACGCCAACCACAAGCCCGAACTCATCTGCGCGCTCACCGAGTTCGACGGCCTGTGCGGCTTCCGCGCCCCCGAGGAGTCCGCCGCCCTCCTGGAGGGCCTCGGCGTCGACTCCCTCAAGCCGTACGCCGACCTCCTGCGCGCGCACCCCGAGGACGCGGCCCTGCGCGAGGTCCTCACGGCCGTCCTGAGTGCCGACCGCGCGGAGATGGCCCGCACGGTCACCGAGGCGACCGCCGCCTGCGAGCACCTGGGCGGCGCCTACACGCCGTACGCGGAGATCGCCCGCCACTACCCCGGCGACCCCGGCGTCATCGCCGCGATGCTCCTCAACCACGTACGGCTCCAGCCCGGCGAGGCCCTGTTCCTCGGCGCGGGCATCCCGCACGCGTACCTCAGCGGCCTGGGCGTCGAGATCATGGCCAACTCGGACAACGTCCTGCGCTGCGGCCTCACCCCCAAGCACGTCGACGTCCCCGAACTCCTGCGCGTCGTCCGCTTCGAGGCGACCGGCCCCGGCGTCCTGCGCCCCGAGGCGTCCCCGGACGGCGAGGAGGTCTACGACACCCCGATCGACGAGTTCCGCCTCTCCCGGTACGTCCTGCCCGAGGGCACGTCCGTCCACGACCTCACCCTGGGGGCCCCGCAGATCCTGCTCTGCACGGCCGGAACGGTCCGCGCCGGGGAGCACGACCTCGCGCCGGGGCAGTCCGTGTTCGTCGCGGCCGGCGAAAAGGCCGAGGTGAGCGGCGTGGGAACGCTGTTCAGGGCGACGGTCGTCGTCTGATCCGATCGTCACACCGGGCCTGTGGACAACTTCCGCACCACGGCTCCGGGATGCTGTAGAAATGGCCCACCGGCAAAGGTCCGGCAAAGCGCTGTACGGAGACGAAGGGATCGGACGAGCAGATGAGCGCGTCAGGCGGCACCAAGGCGATCGTGGCGGCACTCGGCGCCAACCTCGCGATCGCGGTATCGAAGTTCGTGGCGTTCGCCTTCAGCGGCTCCTCGTCCATGCTCGCCGAAGGCGTGCACTCCCTCGCCGACTCCGGGAACCAGGCGCTGCTCCTCGTCGGCGGCAAGAAGGCACAGCGCGAGGCGACCCCGCAGCACCCCTTCGGGTACGGCCGTGAGCGGTACATCTACGCCTTCCTCGTCTCCATCGTGCTCTTCTCCGTCGGCGGCATGTTCGCGATCTACGAGGGCTACGAGAAGATCAGGCACCCGCACGAACTGGAGCACTGGTACTGGCCGGTGGGCGTCCTCGTGTTCGCGATCATCGCCGAGGGCTTCTCCTTCCGGACGGCCATCAAGGAGTCCAACGAACTGCGCGGCGGGCTCTCCTGGACGGAGTTCGTCCGCCGCGCCAAGGCGCCCGAGCTGCCCGTCGTCCTCCTGGAGGACCTCGGCGCCCTCGTCGGCCTGGTCCTCGCCCTCGGCGGCGTCGGCCTCGCGCTCGCCACGGGCGACGGCGTCTGGGACGGCATCGGCACGCTCTGCATCGGCATCCTCCTCGTCCTCATCGCCCTCGTCCTCGCCGCCGAGACCAAGTCCCTGCTCCTCGGCGAGTCCGCGGGCCTGGACGAGGTCAAGAAGATCGAGGCCGCGATCGTCGACGGCGACACGGTGACCAGCGTCATCCACATGCGCACCCTCCACCTCGGCCCCGAGGAACTCCTCGTCGCCGCCAAGATCGCCGTCCAGCACGACGACACCGCCACCGAGGTCGCGACAGCCATCAACGCCGCCGAGTCCCGCATCCGCGAGGCCGTCCCGATCGCCCGCGTCATCTACCTGGAGCCGGACATCTACAGCGAGAAGGAGGCAGCCAAGGGCCCGGACCCGGAGGCGGCTCCCGGAGGCCCGACGCTCACACCGGCGGACCACTGACAGGGCTCGCACCCGGAAGCCCGGCGGGTTCGCGGGGCGGACAGAGCGGCGGGCCCGGCCCGAGGGGCGCTGCCGCCCTCCGCTCGGCCCGACGTGTGGACCTGTGCCCGGTCTCGCCTCCGCCGTAGTACGACCTTTTCCGGCACACCGCAACAGCCCGCCCCCGCCCGCAACACCCCAGGTGAAGCCGCGAACCCGCCCCCACCTCCGCCCCCGTGCGCCCCTCGAGAGCGGCTCGAACCTGCCGGACGCGGGCTGGGCCGTCCCGGGTGGCCGGTGTAGCTTGGGGCGGAGTCAGACGTCGCTGCTGATGGCGGTCGGGCGGTCCCCAGCGGACCGGCCGAGGGAGAGAGGGCCTCCGACGGACTGCGCTACGCGTACGCGGGCTCGCTCGCCCGTGCCCCCGCAGGACCACGTGTCCCGCGGGTGCACCCCTGTGTCCGCCGCCGCGCAGACCAGCCGTGTCCACCTCTCGACCCGACATCGAGGAGCAGCAGTTCCATGACCCAGGACTTCAAGGTCGCCGACCTCTCCCTGGCCGTCTTCGGCCGCAAGGAGATCACCCTCGCCGAGCACGAGATGCCGGGCCTGATGGCGATCCGCAAGGAGTACGCCGAGTCCCAGCCCCTCGCCGGCGCCCGCGTCACCGGCTCCCTGCACATGACCGTGCAGACCGCCGTCCTGATCGAGACGCTCGTCGCCCTCGGCGCCCGCGTCCGCTGGGCCTCCTGCAACATCTTCTCCACCCAGGACCACGCCGCCGCGGCCATCGCCGTCGGCCCGAACGGCACGGTCGACAACCCCCAGGGCGTCCCCGTCTTCGCCTGGAAGGGCGAGACGCTGGAGGAGTACTGGTGGTGCACCGAGCAGGCGCTGACCTGGTCGGACAGCCCCACCGGCGGCCCGAACATGATCCTCGACGACGGCGGTGACGCCACCCTCCTCGTGCACAAGGGCGTCGAGTACGAGAAGGACGGCAAGGTCCCCTCCGTCGACACCGCCGAGTCCGACGAGCACCGCGTCATCCTCGAACTCCTGCACCGCACGATCTCCGACGGCTCCCAGAAGTGGACCCAGCTCGCCTCGGAGATCCGCGGCGTCACCGAGGAGACCACCACCGGCGTCCACCGCCTGTACGAGATGCAGCGCGACGGCGTCCTCCTCTTCCCGGCGATCAACGTCAACGACGCCGTCACCAAGTCGAAGTTCGACAACAAGTACGGCTGCCGCCACTCCCTGATCGACGGCATCAACCGCGCCACCGACGTCCTCATCGGCGGCAAGACCGCCGTCGTCTGCGGCTACGGCGACGTCGGCAAGGGCTGTGCCGAGTCCCTGCGCGGCCAGGGCGCCCGCGTCATCGTCACCGAGATCGACCCCATCTGCGCGCTCCAGGCCGCGATGGACGGCTACCAGGTCACGACCCTCGACGAGGTCGTCGACAAGGCCGACATCTTCATCACCACGACCGGCAACAAGGACATCATCATGGCCGCCGACATGGCCAAGATGAAGCACCAGGCCATCGTCGGGAACATCGGCCACTTCGACAACGAGATCGACATGGCCGGCCTCGCGAAGATCCCCGGCATCGTCAAGGACGAGGTCAAGCCGCAGGTCCACACCTGGACCTTCGAGGACGGCAAGGTCCTCATCGTCCTCTCCGAGGGCCGCCTGCTGAACCTCGGCAACGCCACCGGCCACCCGTCCTTCGTGATGTCCAACTCCTTCGCGGACCAGACCCTGGCCCAGATCGAGCTGTTCGCCAAGCAGGAGCAGTACCCGGTCGGCGTCTACACGCTGCCCAAGCACCTCGACGAGAAGGTCGCCCGCCTCCACCTCGACGCCCTCGGCGTCAAGCTGACGACCCTGCGCGCCGAGCAGGCCTCGTACATCGGCGTAGAGGTCGACGGCCCGTACAAGCCGGACCACTACCGCTACTGATCCGGCGGCACCGGGTCCCCGACCCGCGCCGAACCGGCGGTACTTCAGAGGCAGGCCCCCGCACCCCCGTGCCGGGGGCCTGCCCCTTTCGTCCGGCCGGGACCGCCCCCCGACGACCCGACCAGCTCCGTCACGACCCAGGACCCCCATGCCCCGAGGCCGCTACTCGCTCCACGACCCGCACGACCACACCCCCCTCGGCGAGGAGCACTTCCAGTGCGCCCCCGGCCCCTCCGGCTGGCGGTACGTCGCCCAGCGGACCACCCCCGCCGGCGACCACAGCGGCTCCGTCGACCTCGCCCTCGACGACCTCGGCCGCCCCATCCGCCTCGAACTCCACGCGGCCGGCTGGCAGGTACGCGCCGCCGCCCTGGACGGCGTCACCTGGGTCCGCACCGACCCCACCGGCGCCGAGGCCACTGAAGGCAACGTCCCCGCCCACGCCTTCACCGGCACCTCCCCGGCCTTCCTCGTCGCCACCGCCCGCCTCCTGCGCCTCACGCCCTCCCCTTCCGCGACCCGCGTCCGCCTCGTCTCCTTCACCGACCCGGTCCTCGCCCCCCGCACGACCGACCAGTCCTGGGCCTTGGTGAACAGCGAAGCACACGCCACTGACAACGCCCCCCTGACCGTGGACGAGTACCAGGTCACAGCCCTGGACACCGGCGAACGCCACACCGTCCACATCGCCGGCGACGTCGTCCTAGCGGCCCCCGGCATCGAACTGGAGGACCTCGCCTCACCCCCGTCGACGTTCACCTGAACCGTCAGGCAGGCGGCACGAACCCGGTCGACGGCCGCTCACCGGACGCCTGCGGTTCCTGAGACACCTGCGGCAGCTGAGCCGGCTGAGCCCCACGCGGCTCCTGGTACGCCCGAGGCGCCTGCCCCCCGTAAGAAACCCCTCCAGCACCCCCGTACACGTCGTACGGCGAACCCGCCGCACCCCCCGGGAACGCCCGCCGCGCCTCCCGCGCCTGGCGTTCCTGCGCCACCGCCGCCAGGTACGCCCCCGGCGTCATCCCCTCTGGCGCGGGCGCGCCCGTACGCGCGACCAGATCGTTCGCGAGGCGCTCCGCCATCTCCCAGCCGACCCGGGGGTCCAACTGGTGCGCGCGCCCGAGGTACTGCCGTATCGCCAGCCACAGCGCGTCGGGTACGGCGGACAGGTCCAGCTCGGCGAAACGGCCCGCCAGCGCGGGCGGGGGAGGCGCGAGGAAGCCGCCCCCCGCGACGGGTATCCGTTCCCGCACCACCAGGGTCCCCGCGAACACGTCCCCGAGCCGCCGCCCGCGCGCGGACACCAGCGAGGCGATGACGGCCACCGTCCCACCCGTCCCGAGAATCTCGACCACCCCGATCGCCCCGCGCACGAGCGCGTGCCGGAACCGGATCGGCCCCCCGTCGTCCCGCACCACCCGCAGCCCGAACGCCAGCTTCCCCAGCGACCGCCCATGGCTCAGCGTCTCGACCGCGATCGGCACCCCCACCAGCACCAGCAGGAACGACGCGATCGACAGCGCCGTCTGCGCGGCCTCGTCCAGGGAGGCCGTGGTCGCGATCAGGACGACGGACACGACGATGTAGAGCACAAAGGCCACGACGAGGTCCAGGAGGACGGCCAGCGCCCTGCTGGGCAGCCTCGCGGGCCGTAGCTCCAACGCGACGGCCTCGCCCGTCACCAGCTCGCTCACGCTCGCGCCCCTTCCCTGGTCTGCCCGGTGAACAGCAAGTCTGCCAAGCTGAAGGTACTTCGCGCCCCAGTACGACAAGCCGACCGCACCGACCGGTCGCCGACGAACAGCCGAGGAGCACGCACACCGATGGACCTCGACGTCTTCGTCTCCGCCCACCGCGCGGAGTGGGACCGCCTCGACGCCCTCCTCAGCCGGCGCCGCCTCACCGGGACAGAGGCCGACGAACTCGTCGCCCTCTACCAGCGCACGGCCACCCACCTCTCCCTGATCCAGTCGAGCGCCCCCGACCCGCAACTCACCGGACGGCTCAGCCAACTCGTCGCCCGCGCGCGCAGTACCGTGACAGGCACCCGCCGCGCCTCCTGGAGGGACGTCACCCGCTTCCTCACCCAGGGGTTCCCGGCCGTCGTCTACCGCGCGCGCCACTGGTGGGTCCCGACGGCACTCCTGTCGACGGCCGTGGGAGCCCTCCTCGGCTGGTGGATCGGCACCCACCCGGAGGTGCGGTCGAGCATCGCCGCCCCCAGCCAACTGCGCGAACTCACCCGCCCCGGCGGCGAGTACGAGACCTACTACTCCAGCCACCCGGCGGCCTCCTTCGCCGCCCAGGTGTGGACGAACAACGCCCAGGCCGCCGCGATGTGCCTGGTCCTGGGCATCTTCCTGGGACTGCCGGTCCTCTGGATCCTCTTCCAGAACATGCTCAACCTGGGCGTCGGCGTCGGCCTCATGTCCTCCGCCGGCCGCCTCGACACCTTCCTCGGCCTCGTCCTCCCGCACGGCCTCCTCGAACTGACCGCCGTCTTCGTCGCCGCGGGCACGGGCCTGCGCCTCGGCTGGACCATCATCGACCCCGGCCCACGCACCCGCCGCACGGCCCTCGCGGAGGAAGGCCGCGCCGCCGTCGGCATGGCGATCGGCTTGGCCCTGGTCCTCTTCGTCTCCGGCGCGATCGAAGGCTTCGTCACCCCGTCCGGCCTGCCGACCTGGGCCCGCATCACCATCGGCATCGCCGCCGAGGCGGCCTTCCTCGTGTACGTCTGGGTCCTCGGCGGACGTGCAGTTCGAGCCGGGGAGACGGGTGACGTGGAGGCCGCCGAGCGCAGCGCCCGTGTGCCTACGGCCGCCTGATGTGCAAACAGGGTTGCCGAGCTGTTAGTCTCCTCTTCGCCCCGCAAGAACCGTTGACACGGGTCCTGTAGGGCGGTAGATTCGAACAGTTGCCTAGAACTGGATCTGATCCGGTCGGCAGTGAGTTAGTATCTACAACGCCTCCCGGAACTTCGATTCCAATCAGAGGCACTTCCCGATGAATTCGGAAAAGAACGGCCGGTCAGACCGGCCCGGAACTTCTGATAAAGTCGGAAACGCCGAAAGGGAAACGCCCGAAGCGAAAGCGGAGAGCGAGAACCTGGAAAGCACCGAGGAAATCGGATCGGAAAAAGATCTGATAGAGTCGGAAACGCAAGACCGAAGGGAAAAGCCCGGAGGAAAGCCCGAGAGGGTGAGTACGAAGGAAGCGTCCGTTCCTTGAGAACTCAACAGCGTGCCAAAAATCAACGCCAGATTAGTTGATACCCCGTCCCCGGCCGATGGCCGAGGATGAGGTTCCTTTGAAACAAACACAGCGAGGACGCTGTGAACGGTCGGATCATTCCTCCGATCGTTCCGCTCTTCTGTGTTGTGCACCGGATTACCGGTAAACATTCACGGAGAGTTTGATCCTGGCTCAGGACGAACGCTGGCGGCGTGCTTAACACATGCAAGTCGAACGATGAAGCCCTTCGGGGTGGATTAGTGGCGAACGGGTGAGTAACACGTGGGCAATCTGCCCTTCACTCTGGGACAAGCCCTGGAAACGGGGTCTAATACCGGATATCACTCCTGCCTGCATGGGCGGGGGTCGAAAGCTCCGGCGGTGAAGGATGAGCCCGCGGCCTATCAGCTTGTTGGTGAGGTAATGGCTCACCAAGGCGACGACGGGTAGCCGGCCTGAGAGGGCGACCGGCCACACTGGGACTGAGACACGGCCCAGACTCCTACGGGAGGCAGCAGTGGGGAATATTGCACAATGGGCGGAAGCCTGATGCAGCGACGCCGCGTGAGGGATGACGGCCTTCGGGTTGTAAACCTCTTTCAGCAGGGAAGAAGCGAAAGTGACGGTACCTGCAGAAGAAGCGCCGGCTAACTACGTGCCAGCAGCCGCGGTAATACGTAGGGCGCAAGCGTTGTCCGGAATTATTGGGCGTAAAGAGCTCGTAGGCGGCTTGTCGCGTCGGATGTGAAAGCCCGGGGCTTAACCCCGGGTCTGCATTCGATACGGGCAGGCTAGAGTTCGGTAGGGGAGATCGGAATTCCTGGTGTAGCGGTGAAATGCGCAGATATCAGGAGGAACACCGGTGGCGAAGGCGGATCTCTGGGCCGATACTGACGCTGAGGAGCGAAAGCGTGGGGAGCGAACAGGATTAGATACCCTGGTAGTCCACGCCGTAAACGGTGGGAACTAGGTGTTGGCGACATTCCACGTCGTCGGTGCCGCAGCTAACGCATTAAGTTCCCCGCCTGGGGAGTACGGCCGCAAGGCTAAAACTCAAAGGAATTGACGGGGGCCCGCACAAGCAGCGGAGCATGTGGCTTAATTCGACGCAACGCGAAGAACCTTACCAAGGCTTGACATACACCGGAAACGGCCAGAGATGGTCGCCCCCTTGTGGTCGGTGTACAGGTGGTGCATGGCTGTCGTCAGCTCGTGTCGTGAGATGTTGGGTTAAGTCCCGCAACGAGCGCAACCCTTGTCCTGTGTTGCCAGCGTGCCCTTCGGGGTGACGGGGACTCACAGGAGACCGCCGGGGTCAACTCGGAGGAAGGTGGGGACGACGTCAAGTCATCATGCCCCTTATGTCTTGGGCTGCACACGTGCTACAATGGCAGGTACAAAGAGCTGCGAAACCGTGAGGTGGAGCGAATCTCAAAAAGCCTGTCTCAGTTCGGATTGGGGTCTGCAACTCGACCCCATGAAGTCGGAGTTGCTAGTAATCGCAGATCAGCATTGCTGCGGTGAATACGTTCCCGGGCCTTGTACACACCGCCCGTCACGTCACGAAAGTCGGTAACACCCGAAGCCGGTGGCCCAACCCCTTGTGGGAGGGAGCTGTCGAAGGTGGGACTGGCGATTGGGACGAAGTCGTAACAAGGTAGCCGTACCGGAAGGTGCGGCTGGATCACCTCCTTTCTAAGGAGCACAGTACCGATTGCAGGCAGATGTTCTGCACGGTCAGCTCATGGGTGGAACGTTGATTATTCGGCCAGGTTCTGGGTCGGAGGCATTGCAGGTACTGTCCGCAAGGGCGTGGAAAGCATGATCTCCGGACGAGGGTCTGGTCGGGCACGCTGTTGGGTGTCTGAGGGAATGAACCCCCTCATGATGCCGACCCCAGTGAACTTCGGCCAAGGCCGGGGGTGATGGGTGGTTGGTCGTTGTTTGAGAACTGCACAGTGGACGCGAGCATCTGTGGCCAAGTTTTTAAGGGCGCACGGTGGATGCCTTGGCACCAGGAACCGATGAAGGACGTGGGAGGCCACGATAGTCCCCGGGGAGCCGTCAACCAGGCTTTGATCCGGGGGTTTCCGAATGGGGAAACCCGGCAGTCGTCATGGGCTGTCACCCATACCTGAACACATAGGGTATGTGGAGGGAACGAGGGGAAGTGAAACATCTCAGTACCCTCAGGAAGAGAAAACAACCGTGATTCCGGGAGTAGTGGCGAGCGAAACCGGATGAGGCCAAACCTACGACGTGTGAGACCCGGCAGGGGTTGCGTCGTGGGGGTTGTGGGATCTCTCTTTCACAGTCTGCCGGCTGTGAGGCGAGTCAGAAACCGTTGATGTAGGCGAAGGACATGCGAAAGGTCCGGCGTAGAGGGTAAGACCCCCGTAGTCGAAACGTCAACGGCTCGTTTGAGAGACACCCAAGTAGCACGGGGCCCGAGAAATCCCGTGTGAATCTGGCGGGACCACCCGCTAAGCCTAAATATTCCCTGGTGACCGATAGCGGATAGTACCGTGAGGGAATGGTGAAAAGTACCGCGGGAGCGGAGTGAAATAGTACCTGAAACCGTGTGCCTACAAGCCGTGGGAGCGTCGCGCATCGAGTTTACTCGGTGCGTCGTGACTGCGTGCCTTTTGAAGAATGAGCCTGCGAGTTTGCGGTGTGTTGCGAGGTTAACCCGGGTGGGGTAGCCGTAGCGAAAGCGAGTCCGAACAGGGCGATTCAGTAGCACGCTCAAGACCCGAAGCGGAGTGATCTAGCCATGGGCAGGTTGAAGCGGAGGTAAGACTTCGTGGAGGACCGAACCCACCAGGGTTGAAAACCTGGGGGATGACCTGTGGTTAGGGGTGAAAGGCCAATCAAACTCCGTGATAGCTGGTTCTCCCCGAAATGCATTTAGGTGCAGCGTCGTGTGTTTCTTGCCGGAGGTAGAGCACTGGATAGGCGATGGGCCCTACCGGGTTACTGACCTTAGCCAAACTCCGAATGCCGGTAAGTGAGAGCGCGGCAGTGAGACTGTGGGGGATAAGCTCCATGGTCGAGAGGGAAACAGCCCAGAGCATCGACTAAGGCCCCTAAGCGTACGCTAAGTGGGAAAGGATGTGGAGTCGCAGAGACAACCAGGAGGTTGGCTTAGAAGCAGCCACCCTTGAAAGAGTGCGTAATAGCTCACTGGTCTAGTGATTCCGCGCCGACAATGTAGCGGGGCTCAAGCGTACCGCCGAAGTCGTGTCATTGCAGCATATAGGGCCAACGCCTGCTGTGATGGGTAGGGGAGCGTCGTGTGCCGGGTGAAGCTGCGCCGGAAGGCAGTGGTGGACGGTTCACGAGTGAGAATGCAGGCATGAGTAGCGATTCACACGTGGGAAACGTGTGCGCCGATTGACTAAGGGTTCCTGGGTCAAGCTGATCTGCCCAGGGTAAGTCGGGACCTAAGGCGAGGCCGACAGGCGTAGTCGATGGATAACCGGTTGATATTCCGGTACCCGCTGTGAAGCGTCAAACATTGAATCCAGTGATGCTAAGGCCGTGAAGCCGTTCCGGACCCTTCGGGGAAAGGAAAGTGGTGGAGCCGCTGAACCGATCTGGTAGTAGGTGAGTGATGGGGTGACGCAGGAAGGTAGTCCAGCCCGGGCGATGGTAGTCCCGGGGTAAGGGTGTAGGCCGAGTGGTAGGCAAATCCGCCGCTCATCAAGGCTGAGACCTGATGCCGAGCCGATTGTGGTGAAGTGGATGATCCTATGCTGTCGAGAAAAGCCTCTAGCGAGTTTCATGGCGGCCCGTACCCTAAACCGACTCAGGTGGTCAGGTAGAGAATACCGAGGCGTTCGGGTGAACTATGGTTAAGGAACTCGGCAAAATGCCCCCGTAACTTCGGGAGAAGGGGGGCCATCACTGGTGAGAGGACTTGCTCCTTGAGCTGGGGGTGGCCGCAGAGACCAGCGAGAAGCGACTGTTTACTAAAAACACAGGTCCGTGCGAAGCCGTAAGGCGATGTATACGGACTGACGCCTGCCCGGTGCTGGAACGTTAAGGGGACCGGTTAGTCACATTTCGGTGTGGCGAAGCTGAGAACTTAAGCGCCAGTAAACGGCGGTGGTAACTATAACCATCCTAAGGTAGCGAAATTCCTTGTCGGGTAAGTTCCGACCTGCACGAATGGCGTAACGACTTCTCGACTGTCTCAACCATAGGCCCGGTGAAATTGCACTACGAGTAAAGATGCTCGTTTCGCGCAGCAGGACGGAAAGACCCCGGGACCTTTACTACAGTTTGATATTGGTGTTCGGTTCGGCTTGTGTAGGATAGCTGGGAGACTTTGAAGCGGCCACGCCAGTGGTTGTGGAGTCGTCGTTGAAATACCAGTCTGGTCGTGCTGGATGTCTAACCTGGGTCCGTGATCCGGATCAGGGACAGTGTCTGATGGGTAGTTTAACTGGGGCGGTTGCCTCCTAAAGAGTAACGGAGGCGCCCAAAGGTTCCCTCAGCCTGGTTGGTAATCAGGTGTTGAGTGTAAGTGCACAAGGGAGCTTGACTGTGAGACCGACGGGTCGAGCAGGGACGAAAGTCGGGACTAGTGATCCGGCGGTGGCTTGTGGAAGCGCCGTCGCTCAACGGATAAAAGGTACCCCGGGGATAACAGGCTGATCTTCCCCAAGAGTCCATATCGACGGGATGGTTTGGCACCTCGATGTCGGCTCGTCGCATCCTGGGGCTGGAGTCGGTCCCAAGGGTTGGGCTGTTCGCCCATTAAAGCGGTACGCGAGCTGGGTTTAGAACGTCGTGAGACAGTTCGGTCCCTATCCGCTGCGCGCGCAGGAACATTGAGAAGGGCTGTCCCTAGTACGAGAGGACCGGGACGGACGAACCTCTGGTGTGCCAGTTGTTCTGCCAAGGGCATGGCTGGTTGGCTACGTTCGGGAGGGATAACCGCTGAAAGCATCTAAGCGGGAAGCCTGCTTCGAGATGAGTGTTCCCACCTCCTTGAGAGGGTAAGGCTCCCAGTAGACGACTGGGTTGATAGGCCAGATCTGGAAGCACCGTAAGGTGTGGAGGTGACTGGTACTAATAGGCCGAGGGCTTGTCCTCAGTTGCTCGCGTCCACTGTGTTGGTTCTGAAACCACGAACAACCCCGTATGGCCATATACGGTGCGGTTGATGTGTTTCATAGTGTTTCGGTGGTTATAGCGTGAGGGAAACGCCCGGTTACATTCCGAACCCGGAAGCTAAGCCTTACAGCGCCGATGGTACTGCAGGGGGGACCCTGTGGGAGAGTAGGACGCCGCCGAACAATCTTTGGAGAAACCCCGCACTTCGGTGCGGGGTTTCTTGTTTTTGAGCCCTTCTTTTAAGCCCCTTCCTCCGGAGGGGCTTTTCTGTTTTCTACAGGCGCCCTGCCGCCTTCAGTGCCAGATACGCGTCCGCCAACGCGGGTGCCAATTCCTCGGGAGTCGCGTCGACGACGGTGACCCCATGGCGTCGGAGCTGTTCGGCCGTACGGTGGCGTTCCGACTGGGCCTGGGCTGCTGCTGCCGCTTCGTAGACCGCGTCGACATCGCCTCGGGCCGCTGCCATGCGGGCGATGTGTGGGTCGGCGACGGAGGCGACGAGGACCGTGTGGCGCTGGGTGAGCTGAGGGAGGACGGGGAGGAGGCCCTCTTCGACGGGGGCCGCGTCGAGCGTCGTCAGCAGGACGAGCAATGTGCGGCGGGGCGCCGTACGAAGGATCGTCGAGGTGAGGGCGCGGGTGTCTGTTTCGACCAGTTCCGCTTCCAGGGTGGCCATGGCGTTGACCAGGGAGGGGAGGACGTTCCGGGCGGTGCGGCCCTGGACCAGGGCGCGGGTGCGGCGGTCGTGGGCCAGGAGGTCGACGCGGTCGCCGGCGCGGGAGGCGAGGGCTGCCAGCAGGAGGGCGGCGTCCATCGCGGCGTCGAGACGTGGTGCGTCGTCCACGCGGCCCGCGGAGGTGCGGCCGGTGTCGAGGACCAGGAGGATGCGGCGGTCGCGCTCGGGACGCCACGTGCGCAGGGCGACGGTGGTCTGGCGGGCGGTGGCGCGCCAGTCGATGGAGCGGGTGTCGTCGCCGGGGACGTACTCGCGGAGGCTGTCGAACTCGGTGCCCTCCCCGCGCGTGAGGACGCTGGTCCGGCCGTCGAGCTCCCTGAGGCGGGCCAGTTTGGCGGGGAGGTGTTTGCGGCTGGCGAACGGGGGGAGAGCGCGGATCGTCCAGGGGACCTTGTGGGTGCCCTGGCGGGTGAAGAGGCCGAGAGGGCCGTACGAGCGGATCGTGACGCGGTCGGCCTGGTGGTCGCCGCGGCGGGTCGGTCGTAGGCGGGTGGTGACGCGGCGGCGTTCGCCGGTGGGGATCGCCATGGGGTGGCGATCGGTCTCCGGGGCTGTGCTGGGGGGCCAGGCGTCGCGGAGGTCGGCTTTGAGGGGGCGGCGGGACGGGTTGGTGACCGTCAACGTGACGTCCGCGGGCTCACCCAGGCGGGTAATTGTGTCGCCGGAGCGGGTCAGGGAAAGTCGTCGTACGGGGGCCGCGAGGGCGAAGTCGCAGGCGCAGGCCAGCGCCAAGGGGGCGTTGACGGCCAGGATGCCTGTCCAGCTCGGGTCCCAGAGGCCGACCGGGAGGGAGCCGAGGGCGGTGATGAGGGCGGCGCGGCCGGTGAGCGCCATCAGCGGGGGACGGGGACGTGGGCGAGGACAGAAGTGATGACGGAGTCGGCGGTGACACCCTCCATCTCGGCCTCGGGGCGGAGCTGGACGCGGTGCCTGAGTGTCGGCAGGGCGAGGGCTTTCACGTCGTCCGGGATGACGTAGTCGCGGCCCGTGAGCCACGCCCACGCGCGGGAGGCCGCCAGCAGCGCGGTCGCTCCGCGCGGGGAGACGCCGAGGGTCAGCGACGGGGAGTCGCGGGTGGCGCGGCAGATGTCGACGACGTACGCGGTGATCTCGGGGGAGACGGTGGTCTTGGCGACGGCCGCGCGGGCGGCTTCGAGGTCGGCGGCGGTCGCCACGGGGCGTACGCCGGCGGCGCGCAGGTCGCGGGGGTCGAAGCCCTCCGCGTGGCGGGTGAGGATGCCGATCTCGTCCTGGCGGGAGGGCAGGGGGATCGTCAGTTTGAGGAGGAAGCGGTCGAGTTGGGCCTCGGGGAGGGGGTAGGTGCCCTCGTACTCGACGGGGTTCTGGGTGGCGGCGACCAGGAACGGGTCGGGGAGGGCGCGCGGGGTGCCGTCGACGGTGACCTGGCGCTCCTCCATGGCCTCCAGGAGGGACGACTGGGTCTTCGGCGGGGTGCGGTTGATCTCGTCGGCCAGGAGGAGGTTGGTGAAGACCGGGCCGGGCTGGAAGGAGAACTCGGCGCTGCGGGTGTCGTAGACGAGGGAGCCCGTCACGTCGCTCGGCATGAGGTCGGGGGTGAACTGGACGCGCTTGGTGTCGAGGTCGAGGGCGGCGGCCAGGGCGCGGACCAGGAGGGTCTTGGCGACGCCGGGGACGCCTTCGAGCAGGACGTGGCCCCGGCACAGGAGGGCGACGACGACGCCTGTGACGGCGGGGTCCTGGCCGACCACGGCCTTGGCGATCTCGGCGCGCAGGGCCTCCAGGGAGGCGCGGGCGGCGCTCGGGTCGCCGGTGTTCCCGGCGTTGTCAGTGGTCGGGTCCGTCATGGACGGCGTACCTCACTTTCGAGGGCGTCGAGTCGGTCGGCGAGGGCGGTCAGGGCCGCGTCGTCGCCTGGCGGGGGGCCGAAGAGGAGGGGGTGCAGGGTCTGTCCGTCGGCGCCGAGGCGGTCGGACAGGGCGGGGATCAGGGTCTCGGGCGTGTGGGCCCGGGCGGCGGGGATGCCGAGGAGAGGGGCGAGGCGGATGCGGGTGGCGGAGCGCAGGGCGTCGGCGGCGCGGTCGCGGGCGTCGGCCCTGCGGTAGAGGCGGGCGCGGCCTTCGACGGTCTCGGAGGCGCGGATCGCGACCGGGAGGCGTTCGGGGACGAGCGGGCCGAAGCGGCGGGCGCGCCACAGGGCGGCGAGCGCGGCGGCGACGAAGAGTTGCAGGGTGCCCCACAGCCAGCCGGAGGGGAGCAGGTCGAGGAGGCTCTTCTCCTCCTGCGGGGTGGCGGTGGCGTCGGAGAGCGAGGGGAGGTACCAGACCAGATGCGGGCGGGAGCCGAGGAGTTGGAGGGCGAGGGAGGCGTTGCCCTGCTCGTCGAGGCGGTCGTTGAGGAGGATGTCGGGGGCGCCGAGGACGATCGTGTCGCCGTCCCCCGAGTCGGCGGGGACGCGCAGGAGGGTGGCGAGGCGGCGGCTCGGGTAGCACTCGTCGATGCCCTGGCGGGTGACGGTGTAGCGGTGGCCGCCGGTGTCGGCGGCGCCCGCGCGGTGGGCCTCGGGGAGCGCGCAGCCGGGGTCGAGGGTGGTGTCGCGGCTGGTCGCCGGGTCGGCGACGACCCCGGGGGCGAGGGTCTGGACGGACCAGCTGCCGGGGGCGACGAGGACGGTACGGCCGCCGGAGCCGGCGGTCGTGGCGCGCAGGGCGCTCTGCTGGCGTTCGGTCAGCAGGTCGGGGACGGCGACCAGGAGGGTGCTGTCGGGGCCTGCCGCCGCGCGCGCGTCGGCCAGCGTGGTCACCACGCGCGTGGTGACGCCCCGGGCGGTGAGGAGTTCGGCGATCGCGCGGCTGCCGTAGGAGTCGGCGGAGCGCGGGTCGAGTTCGCCGTGGTGGGTGTCGGACTGGAGCGCGGCGACGGTGACGCCCGTGACGAGGAGGAGGGTGACGGCGAGGGCGACGCCCCGCGCGCGGGTCCACAGGTGGCGGGCGGTGGGGGAGGCCGATGTGGTCATCGGGCGGCCCCCTGGCGGTCCGTGAGCCGGGGCTTCGTACGGTCGAGGGTCTCGTCGAGGGCGGCGATGCGCCGGTACGACTGTTCGCTCGCGGACCGGCCGCCGTACGTGACGTCGTCGAAGGCGCGGGCGGCGGAGTGCAGGCCGTCGGCGTGGTCGGGGAGGGCGTGGGCGGCTTCGGCGGCGGCCTCGTCGGCGGTGCGGCCGGGCCGGGCGTCGAGGAGGGCGCGCTCCTCCAGGGCGCGGACGATGGCGCGCATCCGCTCCTGGACGGCTTGGTTCCAGTGGCCGTGGGCGGCGTGCTCCTCGGCGGCGGCGCGGTGGTCGGCGGCGCTGCGGGCGCGGGCGCCGAAGAGGGCGTCGGACGGGGAGACGGGCGTACGGCGGGGGGCGCCCAGGCGCCACCACAGGGCGGCTGCGACGGCGATGACGGCCAGGGCGATGACGGCGAGGCCGAGCGGGCCGCCCGGGGTGGCGCCGGCCGCCGTGTCGAAGAGGTCGCCCAGCCACTTCCAGAAGGCGTCCAGGGCGCGCTGGACGAGGTTGGGGTCGTTCTCGTGGTACAGCCGCCTGGACAGTTCGCGGCGGGCCGCCTCCCGCGCGGGATCGCGGGGTGTGGTCAGCGGCGGTGTGTCGTCCGAGGCCACCGCCGACCACAGGGCCCCGACCGTTCCCCCCGTCCGGTGCACGCCGTCAGCTCCCGGGGGTGGCGGTGGTGCCGTAGTCCTGGAGGCCTGCGGCGCGGGCGAGTTCGAGGTCGAGGGCCTCGCGCCGGATGCGCTGGTCGACGTACAGGAGCACGGAGACGCCCGCGGTGATCGGGAACGTGATCATGTAGCCGATGACGGCGCCGATGCCGCTGATGATCAGGTACGTCCAGCCGTAGGTGACGGCGGGGTCGGTGAAGCCGTTCAGGCCATCGCCCCCGAAGGCGGCGCCGACCAGGGCGAACGGGACGACGACGATCATCGCGAGGATGTTGGAGATGATCGTCCCGAGCAGCTGGATGCCGAAGACCCGCCACCAGGAGCCGCGCACCAGCTTGACGGAGCGGCCCAGCGCCTTCTTGATGCCCTGCTTCTCCAGCATCAGCGCGGGCGGCGCGAGGGAGAAGCGGACGCCGAGCCAGATGGCGACGGCGAGCCCGGCGAAGACGCCGACGAGGGCCAGGGCGACGCCGGCCGCCGTGGCGCCGCCCGCGGCGGCCAGGAGGATGCCGGGCAGGGCGCCGACGACCATCGTGCCGACCACGAGGACCATCATCAGCAGGATCAGCGCGAACAGGCGCGGCAGGCGCGGGAGGGCGTCGCGCCAGGCCTCGCCGGGCGAGACGGCCCTGCCGAGGATCGCGCGGCTGACGACGGTGGTGAGCAGGGCGGTCGCGATGACCGTGCCGATCAGGGAGACCGCGTAGACGACCGCCGAGGCGGTCATCGAATCGCCCAGGGCGCGGCTGACCTCGTCGAAGCTGGCGTTCGGGTCGCCGATGGCGTCCGTGCTCGCGTCGTCCAGGAGCAGGCCCTGGACGAGGACGGTGATGATCTCCACGACGACGGCGACGGCCAGGGAGATGCCGAGGACCGTGCGCCAGTACGTGCGCATGGTGGAGACCGCGCCGTCGAGGATCTCGCCGACGCCCAGGGGGCGCAGCGGGATGATGCCGGGCTTGGCGGCGGGCGGGGGGCCTCCCCAGCCGGTGCCCCAGCCGCCGGGGGTCCCGTAGGTGCCGCCGGGGTGGGTCGTCGGGGCGTTCCAGCCCGTGGGGGCGCCCGGGCCCGGTGGGGGCGGCGGGGGCGTCTGGCCGGGCGTCTGGCGCGTGGGCGCGGTCCACTGGCCGGCGGGCGGCTGTTTCTCGGACCACTGCGTGCCGGAGTCGGACGGTCGGCCGCCTTGCTGGTCCGAGGGCGGGGTGGACTCCTGTCCTTCGGGGCCCTCGGGGGCCGATCCGGGCGAGGCCCAGCCCGGAGTGTCGTTCATCGTCGCTCCTTCACGGCGCCGGTCCGCGGTCGCGGCGGCAGGTTGGGTGCCATCGTGTCATGGGGCACCGACAGCGGGACCGGCCGAGGTGGGGACCGCGAACCTTCCATGGTCCGGCGGATCCTGGGCAGACTCACCGCATGGCTGATCCGTACACGCACACGGGAGACGACAACCACCCCACCGGGATACCGGTGATCCGATGGGAGGAGCTGCCGGAAGGACCCGTTCTCGTCCTCCTCGACCAGACGAGACTGCCCGCCGAGGAGGTCGAGCTGGTGTGCACGGACGCGTCCGTGCTGGTGGAGGCGATCAGGTCGCTCGCCGTGCGCGGGGCGCCACTGCTGGGCATCGCCGGGGCGTACGGGGTCGCGCTCGCCGCCGCGCGTGGGTTCGACGCCCAGGAGGCGGCGGCGGCTCTCGCGGGTGCGCGCCCGACCGCCGTGAACCTCTCCGTCGGCGTGACGCGGGCCCTGGACGCGCACCGGGCCGCGCTCGGCGAGGGTGGGGACGAGAAGCGGGCCGCGCAGGCGGCGCTGGCTGCGGCGCGGCGGCTGCACCAGGAGGACGCCGAGGCCAGCGCCGGGATGGCGCGGCACGGGCTCGCGCTCCTCGACGAGCTGCTGCCGGGCGGCGGGCACCGGATCCTCACCCACTGCAACACCGGTTCGCTGGTGTCCGGCGGGGAGGGGACGGCGTTCGCGGTGGCGCTGGCCGCGCACCGCGCGGGGCGGCTGCGCAGGCTGTGGGTGGACGAGACGCGCCCGCTGCTCCAGGGGGCGCGTCTCACGGCGTACGAGGCGGCGCGCAGCGGGATGGCGTACACGCTGCTCACCGACAACGCGGCGGGGTCGCTGTTCGCGGCCGGGGAGGTCGACGCGGTGCTGATCGGGGCGGACCGGATCGCGGCCGACGGGTCGGTGGCGAACAAGATCGGAAGCTATCCGCTGGCGGTCCTCGCGCGCTACCACCACGTGCCGTTCGTCGTGGTCGCGCCGGTGACGACGATCGATCTGGCGACACCTGACGGGGCGTCGATCGAGGTCGAGCAGCGGCCCGGGTACGAGGTGACGGAGGCCGTCGTACCGCAGGCGCCGGTCGTCGGATCGGGCGGCGGGATCCCCGTCGCGCCGCTCGGCACCCAGGCGTACAACCCGGCTTTCGATGTGACGCCGCCCGAGCTGGTGACGGCCGTCGTCACCGAGGAGGGGGCCGTCGCGCCGGTGACCGCGGAGGCGATCGCAGGGCTGTGCACGAGGTCACGGCGGGTGACGATCTAGCCGTACGTGGGTGCGTGGGTGCGGGTGGGAGGGGGCCTGGGCAGACAGTGACCGGTCGGTGCGGCTATGGTCACGGGTCAGTGACCTGCCTCACCTGCGCTCCAGGCACCGTTATGAGAATGGGATGATGTCGTTTATGAAGGGACGAGTCCTTGTCGTCGACGACGACACCGCACTGGCCGAGATGCTCGGCATCGTGCTGCGTGGTGAGGGTTTTGAGCCGTCTTTCGTAGCCGACGGTGACAAGGCGCTGGCTGCTTTCCGGGAGGCCAAGCCGGATCTGGTGCTGCTGGACCTGATGCTGCCCGGAAGGGACGGCATCGAGGTGTGCCGGCTGATCCGGGCGGAGTCCGGAGTACCGATCGTGATGCTCACGGCGAAGAGCGACACCGTCGACGTGGTGGTGGGCCTGGAGTCCGGGGCCGACGACTACATCGTCAAGCCGTTCAAGCCGAAGGAGCTGGTCGCGAGGATCCGCGCGCGTCTGCGGCGGTCCGAGGAGCCGGCGCCGGAGCAGCTGACGATAGGCGACCTGGTCATCGACGTCGCCGGGCACTCGGTCAAGCGCGACGGGCAGTCGATCGCGCTGACGCCGCTGGAGTTCGACCTGCTGGTCGCGCTCGCGCGCAAGCCGTGGCAGGTCTTCACCCGCGAGGTGCTCCTCGAACAGGTGTGGGGCTACCGGCACGCCGCCGACACCCGCCTGGTCAACGTGCACGTGCAGCGGCTGCGCTCCAAGGTCGAGAAGGACCCGGAGCGGCCGGAGATCGTCGTGACCGTCCGCGGCGTCGGTTACAAGGCCGGGCCGAGCTGACATGTCCGGGGACAGTGCCGCTTCGGCGCCAGGCCGGTCAGGGGCCCGGCCGCAGCGGCCTGTCGGCCGGGAGAGCGATCAGGCTCTGAGGGCCCTGAAGGGCCCCAGGACGGCCAAGGACCGCTTCGGGCGGCTCCTGGACGGCGGACTGCTCCAGGGTGGCGTACAGGGCAGCCCAGTGCTGCGGCTGCTGCTGCGCTGGGTACGGCGTCCGCTGCTGCCGGTGATGCGGCTGTGGCGGCGCAACATCCAGCTCAAGGTCGTCGTCACCACCCTGCTGATGTCCCTGGGCGTCGTCCTGCTGCTCGGGTTCGTCGTCATCGGGCAGGTCCGCAACGGCCTGCTGGACGCCAAGGTGCGCGCCTCGCAGAGCCAGGCCACCGGCGGGTTCGCCGTCGCCAAGCAGCAGGCCGACACGGAGGCCGCCGGCGACGGGCCGGCCTCCTCCACCGACCGCTCCGCGCAGAACGTCAGCCCGTGGCTCAGCGTCCTCGTGTCGTCGCTCTCCAGCGGCGGCCAGGGCGCCTTCGACGTCGTCACGCTGCCCATCGGCGGCGGTGAGGGCGGGCCGGGGCCGCGCGCCTCCGGGGGCGTGAGCCCCACCGCGAGCGTGCCGGACGCCCTGCGCGCGCGGGTGAACGACTCCACCTCCGCCGCCCAGAGCTACACCCGCATCCGCTACGACAGCGGCAAGGAGTCGCAGCCCGCGCTGGTCATCGGCAAGCGGCTCAGCGACCCCAACGGCGCCGCCTACGAGCTGTACTACCTCTTCCCGCTCACCCAGGAGGAGAAGTCCCTCAGCCTCGTCAAGGGCACCCTGGCGACCGCCGGGCTCTTCGTCGTCGTCCTCCTCGGGGCGATCGCCTGGCTCGTCGTACGGCAGGTCGTCACGCCCGTGCGGATGGCCGCCGGGATCGCCGAACGGCTGTCCGCCGGGCGGCTCCAGGAACGGATGAAGGTCACCGGCGAGGACGACATCGCGCGCCTGGGCGAGGCGTTCAACAAGATGGCGCAGAACCTCCAGCTGAAGATCCAGCAGCTGGAGGACCTCTCGCGGATGCAGCGCCGGTTCGTGTCCGACGTGTCGCACGAACTGCGCACCCCCCTGACGACCGTACGGATGGCCGCCGACGTCATCCACGACGCGCGCGAGGACTTCGATCCGATGACCGCGCGCTCCGCCGAGCTCCTCGCCGACCAGCTGGACCGGTTCGAGACGCTCCTCGCCGACCTGCTGGAGATCAGCCGGTTCGACGCGGGCGCGGCGGCGCTGGAGGCCGAGCCGATAGACCTCCGGGAGGTCGTACGGCGGGTCGTCGACGGGGCCGCGCCGCTCGCCGAGCGCAAGGGGACGGCCGTACGCGTCGTCGGCGATCAGCAGCCCGTCGTCGCCGAGGCCGACGCGCGGCGCGTGGAGCGGGTGCTGCGCAACCTTGTCGTCAACGCCGTGGAGCACGGTGAGGGGCGGGACGTCGTGGTGAAGCTGGCCGCCGCCGGGGGGGCTGTCGCCGTCGCCGTGCGCGACTACGGCGTCGGGCTGAAGCCCGGTGAGGCCACGCGCGTGTTCAGCCGGTTCTGGCGGGCCGACCCCGCGCGCGCGAGGACGACCGGCGGGACCGGGCTCGGGCTGTCGATCGCCCTGGAGGACGCGCGCCTGCACGGCGGGTGGCTCCAGGCGTGGGGCGAGCCCGGGGGCGGCTCGCAGTTCCGGCTGACGCTTCCCCGTACGGCCGACGAGCCGCTGCGCGGGTCGCCGATACCGCTGGAGCCGAAGGACTCGCGCAGGAACCGGGCGGCGGGCGGCGCCTCGCGCTCGCGCGTGAAGAGCGCGACCGTGCCGGTGCAGCAGAGTGGCGACCGGCTTCCGCGCGTGGGCGCTGTTTCCGCCACGGCGGATCCGACGGCGTTGCCGGGGAGCGGGGCGCGGGTCATACCGCGCGCGGGAGGGCCGGTCCCGGTGGAGGAGCCGGCTTCGGCAGAAGTGCGGCTGGGCGGTGCTTCCGGCCTGTCCAGCGAGGAAGGGGAGGCCGCTCGTGGGCGGTGAGGGGGGTGCCCGGCGGGTGCCGGGGCGCGTTGCCGCGTACGTCGTCTGCGGGGCCGTTCTGCTGAGCGGGTGTGCCTCGATGCCCGACCACGGGGATCTGCGCGGGGTGGAGTCGACGCCCCGGCAGGACACGCAGGTGCGGGTGTTCGCGATGCCGCCGCAGGAGGGGGCGACGCCCGGGGCGATCGTCCAGGGCTTCCTCGAAGCGCTGACCAGCGACGACCCGGACTACGCGACGGCCCGCAAGTACCTGATCGGCAAGGCCGCCAAGACCTGGGACCCGGAGAGCTCGACGACGGTCCTCGACGTCGGCCCGCAGCCGATGCAGGAGCGCCCGGGCGGGCGTGAGGGCGGTGCGGACATGTCGATCACCCTCGACGGCGAGCGCGTGGCCGCTCTGGACGCGCAGCAGTCGTACACGCCTGAGGTGGGCAAGTACCGGCAGACCCTGCACCTCGTGCAGGACGACAAGGAGCAGTGGCGGATCGACGAACTGCCCCAGGGCGTCGTCATGGGGCGGTCGGACTTCGCGCGCAACTACACGTCCGTCAACAAGTACTACTTCGCCTCCCGCGCACGCGTGGGGACCGTGCCCGCCGCCGTCGCGGACCCCGTGTACGTGCGCAAGCGCGTCGACCCGACGACCCAGATGGTGCGCTCCCTGCTCGACGGGCCCACGAACTGGCTGCGGCCCGTCGTCCGGTCGGGCTTCCCCACCGGTGTGGCCCTCGCGGACGACGCCGGGCCGCTCGTGCCGAACGACCAGAACAAGCTCACCGTGCCGCTCGACCGCAAGGCCGCGGGCGTGAAGCAGGGCAAGTGCGACGAGATGGCCGCGCAGATCCTGTTCACCCTCCAGAGCCTCACCCCGGTCGTCGACGAGGTCGAGCTCCAGGCCGACGGACGGCGGCTGTGCTCGCTCGGCGAGGGGCGCTCGGCCGGGATCGCCGCGCGCGGGTCCGCGCAGAGCCCCGGGCACCTGTACTTCATCGACGGCGAGCACCGCCTCCAGTGGATGGCGGCCGACGGCAACGACGCCGCGCCCGAGTCGGTGCCCGGCGCGTTCGGGGACGGCGGCAAGGCGCTGCGGTCCGTGGCCGTGTCCCGGGACGAGCACGAGGCCGCCGGGGTCACCCTCGACGGCAAGCAGCTGTACGTCACCTCGCTGGCGTCCGGCAGCCAGCTCGGCAACCCCGTGCTGGCCAGCGCGGGCGCGACCGAGAAGGACCGGTTCACCACGCCCACCTGGGACGCGCAGGGCGATCTGTGGGTTGCCGACCGCAATCCCCTGACGCCCCGGCTCTACCTGCTCGCCAAGGGCGACGACACGCCCGTCGTGGTGAGCACGCCCGGTCTCACGGGGCGGATCAACGCGGTGCGGATGGCGGCCGACGGGGTGCGGGTCGCGCTCGTCGTCGAGTCCGGGGGGCGGCAGTCGCTGCTCGTCGGGCGGGTCGAGCGGGACGAGGGCAGTGACGGCCGCGAGACCGTGTCCGTGCAGGAACTGCGGTCCGCCACGCCCGAGTTGGAGCAGGTGACCGCCGTGTCCTGGGCCTCCGACAGCCGGCTCGTCGTGGTCGGCAAGGAGACCGGCGGGGTCGAGCAGGTGCAGTACGTCCAGTGCGACGGGTCGGTGCCGGAGACCGGTGCGCTGCCCGGGCTCACCGAGGTGCAGAGCATCGCCGCGTCCGAGGACAGCGAGGCGCCGTTGTTCGCCACGTCCAAGGACGGGTTGCTGTGGCTGCCGGGTGGGAGCGGGTGGCGGACGCTGAAGCCGACGGCTTCGGTGGCGTTCTATCCGGGGTGAACTCGGGGGTCTGCCACCGGGGTTGGGGGCGGTGGCAGATCCGGTGCCGGGGTCGGTGGGGTGAGGTGCGGGGTGCCGTGGGTTGTGCCGGGGTGGCTTCGGCTGGTCGGTCGGCGGGGCCTGGTGGTGGGAGTGGTGAAGGGGCGGCGCAGGACCAGGGGGGACCGGGGTGTTCGAGGGGGTTCCGGCTGGGGTGTCGGGTGCGCGTCAGGAGTTTTCCACAGGGGTGGCGGCTGGGCGGCGGCGTGGGCACAGTGGAGTGTGTGAACGGTGTACGGCGGTACTGGAGGGACCTCGGTGACCTGGTGTTGCCGGGGGAGTGCGCGGGGTGCGGGCGGGCTCGTACGGTGCTCTGCGCGCAGTGCCGGGAGGCGTTGAGCGGAGAGGAGGCGCGGTGGGTGCGGATCAGGCGGCGGCAGGCCGGGTTGCCGCCGGTGTGTGCGGCGGGGCCGTACGCGGGAGCGGTGCGGGAGGTGTTGCTGGCGCACAAGGAGCGGGGGGCGTTGGGGCTGGTGGGGGCGCTGGGGGCGGGGTTGGCTCGGGCTGTGGGGGTGGGGCTGGGAGGGGCGCTTCCAGGAGATGGGCCGACTGTGGGCGGTGAGGTGTTGCTCGTCCCCGTGCCGTCCGGGCGTGGGGCTGTGCGGGCTCGGGGGCATGATCCGGTTCGGCGGGTGGCGTTGGCCGCTGCGGGAGTGTTGCGGCGGGGTGGGGTGGACGTGCGGGTCGCGTCCGTGGTGCGGCAGCGGGTGGGGGTGCGGGATCAGGCCGGGCTCGGGTTCTGGGAGCGGCGGGAGAACCTGGCGGGGGCGTTGCGGGTGAGTCCCGCGGGGGTGCGGGTACTGCGGGGGAGAGCTGTCGTGCTCGTCGACGACATCGTCACTACCGGGGCGTCGCTCGCGGAGGCCGCGCGGGTGGTTGGGGAGGCGTGTGAGGGGGGAGGTGAAGAAGTGTCCGGTGAAGTCGCCCGGGAAGGGCCTCACCCGGTGGAGAGGAGGCGACGAGGGGTGCTGTGCGCGGCCGTGGTCGCGGGATCACCGGATTCTTTTGAAATAAACCGGAACTGATCGAGAAGGCGCTTCGTTGCAGCTGGTGAGAGGCGCAATTCACCGGAACGGAGGTATGCGGGAGTAGAGGGTGACGCCATCCGTCCGGGCGAGATATGTTCGGTTCGGAGAGAGAAAGCCGCAGGCCGCATCTCTCGAATCCGAAATGCCGTGCGCGGTTTCGGGAAAAGACCCGCGCCGCCCAGGATGTGGATCTCTCCTCAGGGGGAGGAGGTGGACGTCACCGAGTAGGAAGGTTCCGGGGCCCACCGGAATCTGGTGCGAAAGGGAGATGCTCCGCGACGGAGCGGAGCGATCCGGGAACGGAGTTCTGCGTGGACATCGTCGTCAAGGGCCGTAAGACCGAAGTGGCCGAGCGGTTCCGTAAGCACGTGGCCGAGAAGCTGAACGTGGAGAAGATCCAGAAGCTCGACGGCAAGGTGATCAGCCTGGACGTCGAGGTGTCCAAGGAGCCGAATCCCCGGCAGGCCGACCACCGGGACCGGGTGGAGATCACGCTGCGTTCCCGCGGCCCGGTGATCCGGGCGGAAGCGGCGGCCAGCGACCCGTACGCGGCACTCGACCTGGCGGCGGAGAAGCTCGACGCACAGCTGCGCAAGCAGCACGACAAGCGCTACACCAGGCGTGGCTCCCGCCGGCTGACGGCGGCGGAGGTCCCCGACCACGTCCCGGGCGTGGCCACCCTCAACGGCGGCGACGGCGAGCCGGTCGACGCCGACCGCGACGGCGGCGTACCCACGAAGAAGATGGGCTCGCTGGAGGTGCAGGGCGACGGTCCCCTCGTCGTCCGGGAGAAGACCCACGTCGCGGCCCCGATGACCCTCGACCAGGCGCTCTACGAGATGGAACTGGTCGGACACGACTTCTACCTCTTCGTCGACTCCGAGACCAAGGAATCCAGCGTCGTCTACCGGCGGCACGCGTACGACTACGGCGTGATCCACCTCCAGACCGACACGATGGTCACCGCGCAGGCGCACGGCGGCGAACCGGGCGGCACGCTCGGCGGCTGACCGCGCCGGCGATGACCCTCAGGGTGCCCCTGGAGCGCGTGTGCGCCCCCAGGGGCACCCGCGTGCGACCACTTCACGCCTTGCTCCGTCACCGCATTGTCGTCAGGGCATGGAATCATGGCCAGGGCGGCTCAACGAGTGGGCCGTTGCCTCGGGTTGGCGATGGCACGGACCAACGGCCCCAGCCTCAGGGGGAGGAACGATGGCGGACAGCTTCGGACCGATGCGGGACGAGGACGCACGCGACGGCGTCGTCGGCATGGGCCCGGACGCGGGCACCTCGCGGGGGGAGCCGATCAGAGTGCTGGTCGTCGACGACCACGCGCTGTTCCGCCGGGGACTGGAGATCGTGCTCGCGGCCGAGGAGGACATCCAGGTCGTCGGGGAGGCGGGGGACGGGGCCGAGGCGGTCGACAAAGCCGCGGATCTGCTGCCCGACATCGTGCTGATGGACGTACGGATGCCCAAGCGCGGGGGCATCGAGGCCTGCACCTCCATCAAGGAGGTGGCGCCCAGCGCGAAGATCATCATGTTGACCATAAGCGACGAGGAAGCCGACCTCTACGACGCGATCAAGGCCGGGGCCACCGGGTATCTGCTCAAGGAGATCTCCACCGACGAGGTCGCCACCGCGATCCGTGCCGTCGCCGACGGGCAGTCCCAGATCAGTCCCTCCATGGCGTCCAAACTGCTCACCGAGTTCAAATCGATGATCCAGCGGACCGACGAGCGGCGGCTCGTGCCCGCGCCGCGGCTCACCGACCGGGAACTCGAAGTGCTCAAGCTCGTCGCCACCGGGATGAACAACCGGGACATCGCCAAGGAGCTGTTCATCTCCGAGAACACTGTGAAGAACCATGTGCGCAACATCCTGGAGAAGCTTCAGCTGCACTCCAGGATGGAGGCCGTGGTCTATGCGATGCGGGAGAAGATCCTTGAGATCCGGTGAGTTTCCCGGTGTGGAGCCGCGCTCAGCGTAGGGCTGCGGTCAGGGCCCTCCTCGTCTCCTGCGCCAGGGGGTCCTGGAGGTCCTGCGGTGTCACCCGCTCCACCCTGATGTCCGTGCAGTCCACCCAGCTCGCCGCTTCCACCAGTGCCTGCGCCACCGCCGGGACCGCCTTCGGGCCGTCCAGCGAGACCTGCTTCGCCACCAGCGTGGTGCCCTCTCTTGCCGGGTCCACCCTGCCGACCAGGCGACCGCCCGCCAGGACCGGCATCGCGAAATAGCCGTGTACGCGCTTGGGCTTCGGGACGTACGCCTCCAGGCGGTGGGTGACGCCGAAGACCCGTTCCGTTCTCGCGCGCTCCCAGATCAGGGAGTCGAACGGGGACAGCAGTGTCGTGCGGTGGCGGCCCCTCGGAGGGGTTTCCAGCGCCTTCGGGTCCGCCCATGCCGGTTTGCCCCAGCCCGTCACCGTCACCGGGGTCAGGCCCGAGTCCTCGATCACCTCGTCCACCTGGTCCGCTCTCAGGCGGTGGTAGTCCGCGATGTCCGATCTCGTGCCCACGCCCAGGGCCTCGCCGGCCAGGCGGACCAGGCGGCGTACGCACTCCCTGTCCGACAGGTCGTCGTGCAGGAGGTCTGCCGGGATTGCTCGTTCTGCCAGGTCGTAGACGCGTTTCCAGCTTTTGCGGTCCACGCAGACGACCTCGCCGTACATCAGTGCGCGTTCCACCGCGACCTTTGTGCCCGACCAGTCCCACCAGTCGCTCGTCTTCTTCGCGCCGCCCAGTTCCGTGGCCGTCAGCGGGCCCTCCGTGCGGAGCTGTTTGATCACCTGGTCGTAGACGCCGTCCGGGAGTGTGTGATTCCAGTGGGGGCGGTTTCTGTACGCGCGGCGGCGGAACGCGAAGTGGGGCCATTCCTCGATCGGGAGGATGCAGGCCGCGTGGGACCAGTACTCGAACGCGTGTGGGGGTGTGGTGGGGGTGGTCGGGGTCCAGTACGCGGATTCCACCGTCTTGCGGCCCACTGCGCCCAGGCGGGCGTACGGGATGAGTTCGTGGGAGCGGGCCAGGACGGAGATCGTGTCCAGTTGGACCGCGCCCAGGTGGCGGAGGGTGCCTCGGACGCCGGATCTGCGGTCCGGGGTGCCTAGGAGGCCCTGCGCCTTGAGGATGATGCGGCGGGCTTCGTCGGGGGTGAGGGTGGTGGTTGGGGGTGGGAGGGGCGTCATGTCTTCGCACGATAGGGGGTGGGTCTGACAGTGGGGGCTGACCTGGAGTTTTCTCGCCCCCGCCGCCCCTACCCGTCCCATCCCCAGGGGCTCCGCCCCTTCGACCCCGGGCTGGCGGAGGGTGGGTGGGGCCGGCCCTGAAGGGGCCTTGTCCTCAAGCGCCGGACGGGCTGAAGTGGGGGGCTGGGGTGGGTGGGGAGGTGCTGGTTGTGGGTGGGGCCGGCCCTGTACGGGCCTTGTCCTCAAGCGCCGGACGGGCTGGGAGTGGGCTGGGGTGGGTGAGGGAGGTGCGCGTTGTGGGGGGAGGTCGGCCCTGTACGGGCCTCGTCCTCAAACGCCGGACGGGCTGGAGTGGGGTGGGGTAGTCGTCTGGCGTCTGATGGGTTAGTGGGGTGGGGTGTTGAGGTCCTGGGGGAGTAGGGACGCCAGCCAGCAGTCTCTGCGTACGCCCTTGTTTTCGGTTGCTGCTCGGAGTGTGCCTTCGAATGTGAAGCCTGCGTTTTGGGCTACCGCTCTTGAGGAGGTGTTGCCTACTTCCGCTCGCCATTCCAGGCGGGCTGTGGACAGGTGGGTGAAGGACCAGTGGGCTGCTGTGAGGGTGGCTTCTGTGGTGTAGCCCTGGGAGCGGTGTGGCTTGGCTGTCCAGAAGCCGATTTCTGTGGTGCCTGGGGTGCGGGGGGTGAGGCTCAGCATGCCGGTCAGGGGGCCCTGGTGGAGGTAGACGCCGAAGGTGTACATCGTGTTCGTCGCCCAGCCTGCGGGGGCGATGTCCGTGGTGAACGCGTGGGCGTGTTCGGGGAGGTAGGGGGACGGGATCGTCGTCCAGCGTTGGATCTCGGGGTCCTGGGCGGCTGCGTGGACCGCTTCGGTGTCCTCTGGGCCCACTGGGCGCAGGGTCAGGCGGGCCGAGGTCAGGGTGACGGGCTGCATTGGGTGATTCTGCGGGGGGCGTCGATTTCTCGTCGAGGTGGCACTATCCGTGGGCGCCGGACGTTGTGAGGGTGGGCTGTGTCACGGCGGGCCTCCCGGCGTGGTGGGGTCCTCGCATACGATGGCCGTTGCTCAGCAACATAAGGAACCACCGACCGTCCCAGGCCCGACCGGCAAGGAGACCAACCCCCGTGTCCGTCCTCTCGAAGCTCATGCGTGCAGGCGAAGGCAAGATCCTGCGCAAGCTGCACCGCATCGCGGACCAGGTCAACTCCATCGAAGAGGACTTCATCGACCTCTCCGACGCCGATCTGCGCGCCCTCACGGACGAGTACAAGCAGCGGTACGCCGATGGTGAGAGCCTGGACGACCTGATGCCCGAGGCGTTCGCCACGGTGCGCGAGGCCGCCAAGCGCGTCCTCGGCCAGCGGCATTACGACGTACAGATCATGGGCGGCGCCGCGCTGCACATGGGGTACGTCGCGGAGATGAAGACCGGCGAGGGCAAGACGCTGGTCGGCACGCTGCCCGCGTATCTGAACGCGCTGTCCGGCAAGGGCGTGCACCTCATCACGGTCAACGACTACCTGGCCGAGCGCGACTCCGAGATGATGGGCCGGGTGCACCGCTTCCTCGGTCTCGAGGTCGGCTGCATCCTGGCGAACATGACGCCGGCGCAGCGCCGCGAGCAGTACGCCTGCGACATCACGTACGGCACGAACAACGAGTTCGGCTTCGACTACCTGCGCGACAACATGGCGTGGTCGCAGGACGAGCTGGTCCAGCGCGGCCACAACTTCGCGATCGTCGACGAGGTCGACTCGATCCTGGTCGACGAGGCCCGTACGCCGCTGATCATCTCCGGCCCGGCCGACCAGGCGACGAAGTGGTACGGCGACTTCGCCAAGCTCGTACTCCGCTTGAAGAAGGGCGAGGCGGGCAACCCGCTGAAGGGCCTGGAGGAGACCGGCGACTACGAGGTCGACGAGAAGAAGCGCACGGTCGCGATCCACGAGTCCGGTGTCGCCAAGGTCGAGGACTGGCTGGGCATCGACAACCTCTACGAGTCGGTGAACACCCCTCTGGTGGGCTACCTGAACAACGCCATCAAGGCGAAGGAGCTCTTCAAGAAGGACAAGGACTACGTCGTCATGGACGGCGAAGTCATGATCGTCGACGAGCACACCGGCCGTATCCTCGCCGGCCGCCGCTACAACGAGGGCATGCACCAGGCGATCGAGGCGAAGGAAGGGGTGGACATCAAGGACGAGAACCAGACGCTCGCCACGATCACCCTCCAGAACTTCTTCCGCCTCTACAAGCGCGCCGACCACAGCGGCAAGGACGTCGCGGGCCTGTCGGGCATGACGGGTACGGCGATGACCGAGGCCGCCGAGTTCCACCAGATCTACAAGCTCGGCGTCGTCCCGATCCCGACGAACCGGCCGATGGTCCGCAAGGACCAGTCGGACCTGATCTACCGCACCGAGGTCGCCAAGTTCGAGGCGGTCGTCGACGACATCGCGGAGAAGCACGAGAAGGGCCAGCCGATCCTGGTCGGCACGACCTCCGTCGAGAAGTCCGAGTACCTCTCGCAGCAGCTCTCCAAGCGCGGCATCCAGCACGAGGTGCTGAACGCGAAGCACCACGAGCGCGAGGCGTCGATCGTCGCGCAGGCCGGCCGCAAGGGCGCTGTCACGGTCGCGACGAACATGGCCGGCCGCGGTACCGACATCAAGCTCGGCGGCAACCCCGAGGACCTCGCCGAGGCGGAGCTGCGCCAGCGCGGCCTCGACCCCGAGGAGCACATCGAGGAGTGGGCGCAGGCGCTGCCCGCCGCGCTGGAGAAGGCCACGCTGGCGGTCAAGGCCGAGAAGGACGAGGTCGAGTCGGCCGGCGGCCTCTACGTGCTGGGCACCGAGCGGCACGAGTCGCGCCGTATCGACAACCAGCTCCGCGGTCGTTCCGGGCGTCAGGGCGACCCCGGTGAGTCGCGGTTCTACCTCTCCCTCGGTGACGACCTGATGCGGCTGTTCAAGGCGCAGATGGTCGAGCGCGTGATGTCCATGGCGAACGTGCCGGACGACGTGCCGATCGAGAACAAGATGGTCACCCGCGCGATCGCGTCCGCGCAGTCGCAGGTCGAGCAGCAGAACTTCGAGACGCGCAAGAACGTCCTGAAGTACGACGAGGTGCTCAACCGGCAGCGCGAGGTCATCTACGGCGAGCGGCGGCGCGTTCTTGAGGGTGAGGACCTTCAGGAGCAGGTCGTGCACTTCATGGACGACACGATCGACGCGTACGTCTCCGCCGAGACGGCCGAGGGCTTCGCCGAGGACTGGGATCTCGACCGGCTGTGGGGCGCGTTCAAGCAGCTCTACCCGGTGAAGATCACCGTCGAGGAGCTGGAGGACGCCGCGGGCGACCGCGCCGGGCTCACCGCCGAGTTCCTCGCCGAGTCCATCAAGGACGACATCCACGCGCAGTACGAGGACCGGGAGACGCAGCTCGGCTCCGAGATCATGCGGGAGCTGGAGCGGCGGGTCGTGCTGTCCGTCCTCGACCGCAAGTGGCGTGAGCACCTCTACGAGATGGACTATCTCCAGGAGGGCATCGGGCTGCGGGCCATGGCGCAGAAGGACCCGCTGGTCGAGTACCAGCGCGAGGGCTTCGACATGTTCACGGCCATGATGGACGGGATCAAGGAGGAGTCCGTCGGCTACCTGTTCAACCTGGAGGTCCAGGTCGAGCAGCAGGTCGAGGAGGTGCCCGTCTCCGACGCGGTGACCGACCTGGAGAAGCAGGACGCGGTTCCCGCGCAGGCCGGTGCCCGTCCCGAGATCCGGGCGAAGGGTCTCGACGCGCCGCAGCGGCAGCGGCTGCACTTCTCCGCGCCGACCGTGGACGGCGAGGGCGGCACGATCGAGGGTGACTTCGACGAGGACGAGGAGCCGGTGCGGTCCGAGGCGGACGGGCTGACCCGTGCGGAGCGGCGCAAGCAGGCGAAGGGTGCGAAGCGGCGCCGGAAGTAGATACGGCGGGCGCTGAGTACGGCGAGAGCTGAGAAGGGCTGGACACTTTCGGGTGTCCGGCCCTTCGGCTTGCCCGGGTGCGGCGCGGTCGGCCGGGGTGTTCAGGGGTTCCTGCTGTCCAGTTCCACCGCTGTGCAGCGCCAGCGGCGGTCCGGGCCGAGCTCCAGGCGGAAGGCCATCGCGCGCAGGCGGGAGCCGGTGGAGATGCGGGCGAACGCCTCGATCGCGCCGGGGCGGGGCATCTCGTGGCCGAGGTCGCGCAGGACCGGGGCGGTGCCTCGGGCGGTGCGCAGGGGGCCGTGTTCCGCGAGGCGGGCCAGGTCGTCGTAGGCCTCGCCGAGGGTGTGACGGAGCATCGCGTGGACCGGGTGGCGGCCGGTGAGGACCGCGAGGAGGCGTTCCGCGAAGAGGTCTGCGGGGTGGGGTTGGGCGATCGGCCTGCGGGGGGTCTGGGTGGGGACTCGGGTCGCGTCCGGGAGAGGGGTGCGGGTCGTTCGGGAGGTGCGGGTCGCGGGAGGGCGGTTGTCGGTGGGGCGGGTGCGGGAGGTGGGGCCGCTGCCCGGGGGACGGCCGGCGGGGGGTGCGGTGCGGGGGGTGGCGCCGGGCGGGCGGCCTCCTGGGGTGCCGGGGGCGCTGAGGGTGGTGGCGGTGCTGGTGGGCTGGGTGCGGTTCTGGGTCCTCGTCATGACCTTGCGCATGGGGCTCCCCGTTTCTCGGTGCGGTGTGGGTTGCATACCGGTTGGTAACTTTCTGTTGTGGATCTTCTACGGGGAGTGATCGGGGATGGCAAGGGGAGCGGGAAGCGGGGTAGGGAGGGGGGAAAGTCAACCGTTATGGGTGAGCCGGGGTGCTGGAGTGCTGGTCGGACAGGGGTGCGATGAGCTGGTTTTTTCGTGCGGTTGACGGGTTCGCGATGGTGCTGGGGGACTCGAAAGGGGACCGGCGCACGTATCCTCGGGGGGAATCAAGCGGAGTCTCCGAGCAGGAAAGCGGCCGTCCATGCGCGTCTACGTCCCCCTGACCCTTACCGGGCTCGCCGAGTCGTACAAGACGGGGGAACTGGGGAGCGGGCCGCTGGTCGCGTACGCCGTGACGCCCGCGCTGCGCGAGTGGTACCTGTCGGACGACATCGAGGAGCTGGAGTACGCCGCCCTCAGCCGTGCGGCGCTCGCGTCCCTGCGGCAGCTCGCCGCGGACGCCGGAGCGCCCCGACGCCGGGTCGTCGTCGCCGTGGACGTACCCGACGGCCGTGCCGCCGCCGACCCCGACCGGGCGCTGGACGCCTCCGCGGTGGGCGAGGTCCGCGTCTCCGGCGCCGTACCGCTCTCCAAGGCCGCGGCCGTCCATGTCGACGCGTCCGACGCGGAGGCCGACATCACCGCGGCGGCCTCGGCGCTGGCCGCGGCGGACGGCGGCGACGACGACGCGCAGTTCGTGGTGGACGGGGCCGAGGACCACGAGCTGCTGTGGTTCGCGACGCAGGAGATCCCGGGGCTGGTGGGGCTCGGGGGGTGAACCCCCGTTCGCCCTGTGGTGCCCCTCTGACCTGCGGTGTTGTAGCCCCGAGGTCGGGTTGTCAGTGGGGCCGGGTACGTTGGAGGGCATGGGGAAGATGGCTGGTGCGCATATCGTCTGGGACTGGAATGGGACCCTGTTCCACGACAACGAGGCGGTTATCGGGGCTACCAACGCGGCGTTCGCCGAAGTGGGGCTGGCGCCGATCACCATGGAGCGGTACCGGGAGCTGTACACCGTTCCGGTGCCCCGGTTCTACGAGCGGTTGATGGGGCGGCTGCCCACCCAGGCGGAGTGGGAGGTGATGGACGTCCTCTTCCATCGGTACTACGCCGAGCACAGCGGGGGGTGTTCGCTCACCTCGGGAGTGGCCGAACTGCTCGGGCAGTGGCGCGGTGCCGGGCGCAGCCAGTCCATCCTCAGCATGTACGAGCACGACGAACTCGTCCCCCTCGTCCGGGGGTTCGGGATCGAGGCGCACTTCGTCCGGGTCGAGGGGCGGGTGGGGCCGTCGGGCGGGAGCAAGGCCGAGCACATGGTGCGGCACCTGAAGGCGCTCGGCGAGGTCGACCCCCGGCGCACGGTCGTCATCGGGGACGCGTCCGACGACGCCCTCGCCGCCCTGCACGTCGGTGCCCGCGCCGTTCTCTACACCGGGGGGTCCCACAGCCGTACCAGCCTTGAGGAGGTCGGCGTACCGGTGGTGGACACGCTGGCGGAGGCGGTGGAGACGGCCGAGCGGATGGTGGCGTAGGGCGGGGGCCCGGCCGCCGGGGAAGGTGAGAGGACAGTAGGAAAGGCCGCCCCCCCGAAGCCCCGTTGAGCAGGGTGGCGCGCCGAGGGGAAGGGGGCGGACGGGGGAGCGTGGGGGCATTTCGTGGCCGGGCTGTGCAGGATGTCGAAGATCAGTGCTCTGGTTTGTACATATGCGGCTCATGACGGGCCCCCGGTGAGGAGCGATAGCCTGGTCCCGTGATCAGCGCGATATCTCGCGGGGGTGCGTTTTCCCCTGCCCTGCGCCCGGTCGGCACGGACGATGTCCGGCACCGGGCGGCGGTCGCTGGTCTTCGCGGGCGAGGCGGAAAACCGACGGTTCCGTGGACGTCGTACCTACCCCGGACGGCGGCGCCGAGAGCGGTGTCACACCTCCGGGGGACGAATATCCCCTCGTCCGTCTCCCCCCGCGGCATAGCGTCGAAGCAGACCGGACACCCCGCGTCGTGGCGTCCCGTGCCGGGGGAAGAGACCGAACTTCCTTCTACGTCACGCAACGGCGCGCGACAGGAGCCAGAGGACAATGCAGACCAAGCTGGACGAAGCCAAGGCCGAGCTGCTCGAAAGGGCGGCGCGGGTCGCTGAGAACAGCCCGGTCGGAGGGCACCTACCGACCGGGACGACCGCGGAGGGCACCGCCGGTGATCCGGACGCCACCGGGTCGGACGTCTCACCCCCGGACCACGACACCGTTCTCTCCTTCCTTCAGCGGTACTACCGTCACACGGCCCCGGAGGACCTCGGCGACCGCGACCCGGTCGACGTCTTCGGCGCCGCCTACTCGCACTACCGGTTGGCCGAGAACCGCCCCCAGGGCACGGCGAACGTCCGCGTGCACACCCCGACCGTCGAGGAGAACGGCTGGCAGTGCAGCCACTCGGTCGTCGAGGTCGTCACCGACGACATGCCGTTCCTGGTCGACTCGGTCACCAACGAGCTGTCCCGCCAGTCGCGCGGCATCCACCTCGTCATCCACCCCCAGGTCGTCGTACGGCGTGACGTCACCGGCAAGCTGATCGAGATCCTCCCCTCGGCCGACGACCTGCCGCACGACGCGCACGTCGAGTCCTGGATCCACGTCGAGACCGACCGCGAGACCGACCGCGCCGACCTGAAGCAGATCACCGCCGACCTGCTGCGCGTCCTGTCGGACGTACGGGAGGCCGTCGAGGACTGGGAGAAGATGCGCGAGGCGGCGCTGAGGATCGCCGAGGAGCTGCCCGCCGAGTCCGTGCCGGGCGACCTGCCCTCGCCGGAGGTCGTGGAGGCCCGCGAGCTGCTGCGCTGGCTGGCCGCCGACCACTTCACGTTCCTGGGCTTCCGCGAGTACGAGCTGCGCGAGGACGACTCGCTGACCGCCGTACCCGGGACCGGCCTCGGCATCCTGCGCTCCGACCCGCACCACGCCACCGACGAGTCCCACCCGGTGAGCCCGTCCTTCGAGCGGCTCCCGGCGGACGCGCGCGCCAAGGCCCGCGAGCACAAGCTCCTCGTGCTGACCAAGGCCAACAGCCAGGCGACCGTGCACCGGCGGTCGTACCTGGACTACGTCGGCGTGAAGAAGTTCGACGCGGACGGCAACGTCGTCGGCGAGCGGCGCTTCCTCGGCCTGTTCTCGTCGGCCGCGTACACGGAGTCGGTGCTGCGGGTCCCCGTGATCCGCCGCAAGGTCGACGAGGTGCTGACCGGCGCCGGGTTCACCCGCAACAGCCACGACGGCCGCGACCTCCTCCAGATCATGGAGACGTACCCGCGCGACGAGCTGTTCCAGATCCCGGTGGACGAGCTGCGCACGATCGTCACCAGCGTCCTGTACCTCCAGGAACGCCGACGGCTGCGGCTCTACCTGCGCCAGGACGAGTACGGCCGCTACTACTCCGCGCTGGTGTACCTCCCGCGCGACCGGTACACAACGGGCGTACGGCTGCGGATCATCGACATCCTGCGCGAGGAACTCGGCGGTATCAACGTCGACTTCACCGCCTGGAACACCGAATCCATCCTGTCCCGGCTGCACTTCGTGATCCGTGTCCCGCAGGGCACCGTGCTTCCGCAGCTCTCCGACGCCGACAAGGACCGCATCGAGGCGCGGCTCGTCGAGGCCGCGCGGTCCTGGGCGGACGCGTTCGCGGAGGCGCTGACCGCCGAGTGCGGCGAGGAGCGCGCCGCCGAACTGCTGCGCCGCTACGGCACCGCGTTCCCCGAGGGCTACAAGGCCGACCACACCCCGCGCGCGGCCGTCGCCGACCTCGTCCACCTCGAACACCTCGGCGAGCAGCAGGACTTCGAGCTCAGCCTGTACGAGCCCGTGGGCGCGGCCCCCGACGAGCGCCGCTTCAAGATCTACCGCAACGGCGAGCCGGTCTCCCTCTCGGCCGTGCTGCCGGTGCTCAACCGCCTCGGCGTCGAGGTCGTCGACGAGCGGCCGTACGAACTGCGCAACGCCGACCGCTCCTCGTCCTCCTGGATCTACGACTTCGGGCTCCGAGTGCCGGGCAGCGTCGAGCAGTTGGGCGACGACGGGCGCGAGCGGTTCCAGGAGGCGTTCGCCGCGACCTGGACCGGCGCCGCCGAGAACGACGGCTTCAACGCGCTGGTCCTGGGCGCCGGGCTGACCTGGCGGCAGGCGATGGTGCTGCGCGCGTACGCCAAGTACCTGCGCCAGGCCGGGTCCACGTTCAGCCAGGACTACATGGAGGACACCCTCCGCACGAACGTCCACACCACCCGGCTGCTGGTCTCCCTCTTCGAGGCGCGCATGGCGCCCGGGCGGCAGCGCGCCGGACGCGAGATCGTCGACGCGCTGCTCGAAGAGCTGGACGCCGCGCTCGACCAGGTCGCCTCGCTCGACGAGGACCGCATCCTGCGCTCGTACCTGACCGTCATCAAGGCGACCCTGCGCACCAACTTCTTCCAGACCACGGCCGACGGCACCCCGCACGCGTACGTGTCGATGAAGTTCGACCCGCAGGCCATCCCCGACCTGCCCGCGCCGCGACCGGCGTTCGAGATCTGGGTGTACTCGCCGCGCGTCGAGGGCGTCCACCTGCGGTTCGGGAAGGTCGCGCGCGGGGGGCTGCGCTGGTCGGACCGGCGCGAGGACTTCCGTACCGAGATCCTCGGGCTGGTCAAGGCGCAGATGGTCAAGAACACCGTGATCGTGCCGGTCGGCGCGAAGGGCGGGTTCGTCGCGAAGCAGCTGCCCGATCCGAACGTGGACCGGGACGCGTGGCTCGCTGAGGGGATCGCCAGCTACAAGACGTTCATCTCGGCGCTGCTGGACATCACGGACAACCTCGCGGGTGGCGAAGTTGTGCCTCCGCGCGATGTCGTCCGGCACGACGAGGACGACACGTACCTCGTCGTCGCGGCCGACAAGGGGACGGCGACGTTCTCCGACATCGCCAACGCCGTCGCCGAGTCGTACGACTTCTGGCTCGGGGACGCCTTCGCGTCCGGCGGGTCCGCCGGGTACGACCACAAGGGCATGGGGATCACCGCGCGCGGTGCCTGGGAGTCGGTGAAACGGCACTTCAGGGAGCTGGGCGTCGACACGCAGACCGAGGACTTCACGGTCGTCGGGATCGGTGACATGTCCGGGGACGTGTTCGGGAACGGGATGCTGCTGTCCGAGCACATCCGGCTGGTGGCCGCCTTCGACCACCGGCACATCTTCATCGACCCGAACCCGGACGCGGCCGTCGGTTACGCCGAGCGGCGGCGGCTGTTCGAGCTGCCCCGGTCGAGTTGGGGCGACTACAACGTCGACCTGATCTCCGCCGGGGGCGGGATCTTCCCGCGCAGCGCCAAGGCCATCCAGCTCAACGGGCACATCCGCGAGGCGCTCGGCATCGAGGCGGGCGTCGGCAAGGTGACGCCGGCCGACCTGATGAAGGCGATCCTCCAGGCGCCGGTCGACCTGCTGTGGAACGGCGGCATCGGGACGTACGTCAAGTCCAGTACGGAGTCCCAGGCCGACGTCGGCGACAAGGGCAACGACGCCATCCGCGTCGACGGCGCCGACCTGCGGGTCAAGGTCGTCGGCGAGGGCGGCAACCTCGGGCTCACCCAGCTCGGGCGCATCGAGTTCGCGCTGGCCGGCGGGAAGATCAACACGGACGCGATCGACAACAGCGCCGGGGTCGACACCTCCGACCACGAGGTCAACATCAAGATCCTGCTCAACGGGCTCGTCACCGAGGGCGACATGACCGTCAAGCAGCGCAACAAGATCCTCGCCGAGATGACCGACGAGGTCGGCCACCTGGTCCTGCGCAACAACTACGCGCAGAACACCGCGCTGGCCAACGCGCTCGCCCAGTCCGGCGACATGCTCCACGCGCAGCAGCGGTTCATGAAGCACCTCGTCCGAGAGCGGCACCTCGACCGGGCGCTGGAGTTCCTGCCGACCGACCGGCAGATCCGCGAGCGGCTCGCCGCCGGGCAGGGGCTGACCAGCCCCGAGACCGCCGTCCTCCTCGCGTACACGAAGATCACCGTCTCGGACGAGCTGCTCCACACCTCGCTCCCCGACGACCCCTACCTGCGCGGGCTGCTCCACGCGTACTTCCCGAGCGCGCTGCGCGCGACGTTCGCCGAGCAGATCGACAGCCATCCGCTGCGGCGCGAGATCATCACGACCGTGCTGGTCAACGACACCGTCAACACCGGCGGGACGACCTATCTGCACCGGCTGCGCGAGGAGACGGGGGCCTCGCTGGAGGAGATCGTGCGCGCGCAGACCGCCGCGCGGACGATCTTCCGCTCGGCCGGGGTGTGGGACGCGGTCGAGTCCCTCGACAACCGGGTCCAGGCCGATGTCCTTACGCGGATCCGGCTGCACTCGCGGCGGCTCGTCGAGCGTGGGACGCGGTGGCTGCTCAACAACCGGCCGCAGCCGCTTCAGCTCGCCGAGACGGTCGAATTCTTCGCCGATCGCGTGGAGTCGGTGTGGGCGCAGCTGCCCAAGCTGCTGCGGGGCGGCGATCTGGAGTGGTACCAGAAGATCCACGACGAGCTGACGGGGGCGGGGGTGCCGGACGAGTGCGCGACCCGGGTCGCCGGGTTCTCGTCCGCGTTCCCGACGCTGGACATCGTGTCCATCGCCGACCGCAGCGGGAAGGATCCGCTCGACGTCGCCGACGTGTACTACGACCTCGCCGACCGGCTGCGGATCACTCAGCTGATGGACCGGATCATCGATCTGCCGCGTGCGGATCGGTGGCAGTCGATGGCCCGTGCGTCCATCCGGGAGGACCTGTACGCCGCTCACGCGTCACTGACGTCCGATGTGCTGGCCGTGGGGAACGGGACGTCCACTCCTGAGCAGCGGTTCAAGGCTTGGGAGGAGAAGAATGCTGCGCTGCTGGGGCGGGCTCGGGTGACGCTGGAGGAGATTCAGGGGTCGGATTCGTTCGACCTGGCGAATCTTTCGGTGGCTATGCGGACTATGCGGTCGATGTTGCGTACGCATTCGTAGGGGTACGTGGATGAGGGCGCCCCCAGCTGGGTTGGCTGGGGGCGCCCTCATGGTCGTACGTCATACAAGAAGGTGATCAGGCTGCTTTCTTCTTGCCGCTCGTGAACTCCTCGTACTCCTTCATGACCTCTTCCGTCGGGCCGTCCATCCGCAGCTCGCCCCGCTCCAGCCACAGCACCCGCTCGCAGGTGTCCCGGATCGACTTGTTGTTGTGGCTGACCAGGAACACCGTGCCCGCGTGGCGGCGCATCTCGCGGATGCGTTCCTCGGAGCGGCGCTGGAACTTCGCGTCGCCGGTCGCGAGGGCCTCGTCGATGAGGAGGACGTCGTGGTCCTTGGCGGCGGCGATGGAGAAGCGCAGGCGGGACCCCATACCTGAGGAGTACGTCCGCATGGGGAGGGAGATGAAGTCGCCCTTCTCGTTGATGCCGGAGAAGTCGACGATCTCCTGGTAGCGGTCCCTGATCTGCTCGCGGGACATGCCCATCGCGAGGCCGCCGAGGAAGACGTTGCGCTCACCGGTGAGGTCGCCCATGAGGGCCGCGTTGACGCCGAGGAGGGAGGGCTGGCCGTCCGTGTAGATCCGGCCGTTCTCCACGGGGAGCAGGCCCGCGACCGCCTTGAGCAGCGTCGACTTGCCGGAGCCGTTCGTGCCGATGAGGCCGATGGCCTCGCCCTTGTAGGCGACGAAGGAGACGTTCTTGACGGCGTGGACCAGGCGGGTGCCGGCCGCCTTCTCCGCGTTTCCGCGGCGCAGCATGCGGTTCAGGGCGGCGGTCGCGGAGCCTCGGCCGCCTACGCCGTTGACGCGGTAGACGATGTCGACCGCGTCGGCTACGACGGTGGGGACGCGGTCGTCGGGTTCGGCGGCGTTGTTCGTGTTCGCGGGGTTCTCAGCCACGGCCGTACGTCTCCTCAGCCTTCCAGAAGTAGATGAAGCCGCCGACGCCCGCGACGAGTGCCCAGCCCGTGGCCAGAGCCCACACGTGCGGGGGGAGCTGGCTGGCGTGGAAGCTGTCGATCAGCGCGTAGCGCATCAGGTCGATGTAGACGGAGGCCGGGTTGGCCTGGAGCACGTGGCCGGCCCAGGACGGCCAGTCGTGGTGCTTCCTGACCAGCTGGTCGATGCTCCACATGACGCCCGAGACGTACATCCACGTGCGCAGCACGAACGGCATGAGCTGCGCGATGTCCGGCGTCTTCGCGCCGAGCCGCGCCATGACCATCGAGACGCCCGTGTTGAACACGAACTGGAGCGCCAGCGCCGGGATCACCAGGAACCACGACAGGGCCGGCGGCACCCCCACCGCCAGCAGGATCAGCACGAGCGCCGCCATCGAGAACAGCAGCTGCTGGAGCTGCTGGAGGCAGAACGACACGGGCAGCGCGGCGCGCGGGAAGTGCAGGGCCCGCACCAGGCCCAGGTTGCCGGAGATCGCGCGGGTGCCCGCCAGGATCGAGCTCTGCGTGAACGTCCACACGAACACGCCCGTCACCAGGAACGGGATGTAGTCCGGCACCCCCTTCTTCGTGCCCATCAGCACGCCGAAGATCAGGTAGTACACGGCCGCGTTCAGCAGCGGCGTCATCACCTGCCAGACCTGGCCCAGCTTCGCCTGGCTGTACTGCGCGGTCAGCTTCGCCGTGGCGAACGCGGTGATGAAGTGCCGGCGCGCCCACAGGTCACGGACGTACTGCGGCAGCGACGGACGCGCCCCGCTGACCGACAGCCCGTGGCGCTCGGCCAGCGCCCTGAGGTCCGGGGGCGGGGTGGGGGTGGTCCGGGGCGGTGTGTCGAGTGCCTGGCTCACATCCGCTGCTTTCTTTCGGGGGTGGGGGTGCGCGATCCGGGCGCGGGGTTCGTTCACTGTCGCCGTCCACGCTGGGGGAACGTCCGGGGGGCCGTGTTTTCTTACGGTTCTCTTGGCGTTTCCTTACGACGGGACGGAACCGTATCGTCGCAACGCGAGCGTAGGGCGTGGGGGCGTCGGAACGCAACCGTATCGTCGTGGCGTTGGGGGTGGGGTGGGGCGGTATGGTCGCGGGGAGTTGGCGGGGGTCGGCGGGGTTTGGCCGGGTGTTTACGGGGTGTTCGCGGGGTGTTGGGTGGGCGTTGGTGGGGAGGGGGCGGGCGGGCGTCGGACAGGGGCGTTTCGTCGTGACGGGTACGTCGATGGGGCGACGGGGTGGTGCGGGGCGGTGTTGGTGGGGTGGCGGTGTCGATGTGGGCGGCGTCGATGTGCCGGTGGCGTTGCGACGGTACGGTTTCGTCGTGACGATCAGCGTGGGGACGGGACCGTATCGTCGTGACGCTCTATGCTGGGGCGCATGACGACGAACGCCGAGGGTGCCGGAGCACGTACGCGCCGTAGGGCACCGGCAGGGGCCGCGGTGCTCCGTGAGGACGTGACGGAGGCCATCAGAGCGGCCGTCTTCGAGGAGCTGGCGTCCGTCGGCTACGCGCGCATGTCGATCGAGGGCATCGCGCGGCGTGCCGGGGTCGGCAAGACGGCGGTGTACCGGCGCTGGAAGTCCAAGCTGCACCTGGTCCTGGAGATCGTCTCGGCCGTCGCGGTGCAGGGGCTGCCGGTGCCGGACACGGGGAGTCTGGAGGGCGACCTGCGGATCCTGTACGAGTTCATGTCCCGGGCGCTGCGCCACCCCGTCGTCTCGCAGATCGTCCCTGACCTCCAGGCCGAGTCGGCACGGAACGCGGAGATCGCGGCGGCCGTGCAGAAGGCTCTGCGGGACGGGCAGCAGGGGGTGGCGAACAAGATTCTGTCGGCGGCGGTGGAGCGGGGGGAGATCGGCCGGGGCTTCGATGACGAGCTGGCGCTCGACCTGGTCTCCGGGCCGATGTACTGGCGGGCGCTGGTTGTTCGGCAGGGCGTGGACAAGAGGTATCCGGCGGAGTTGGCGCGGGCTACGGCGGCGGGGTTGAGGGCGCTGTGAGGGGGGTGGGGGCGGGGAGTGGTGTGTGGGGTGCGGGCGTGGAGAGGGCGGTGGCCGGTGTGAGGGGTGCTGTGGGGTTCGTGTCTGGTGTGAGGGGCGGGCATGTCGGGGGAGGCGTGGCCGGGGAGAGGGCTGTGTCCGGCGTGAGGGTGGTGGGTGCTGTGGGGTTCGCGGCCGGTGTGGGGGGTGGGTCCGTCGAGGGGGGCGTGGCTGGGGAGCGGGGGGTGGCTGTTGTGAGGGGCGGGGTCGCCATACGGGGCGCGGGTGCTGTGAGAGGTGTGGTCGCCATGCAGGGCGTGGGTGCTGTGGGGCTCGGGTCCGGTGTGAGGGGCGGGTCCGCAGAGAGGGTCGTGGCCGGGGAGCAAGCGGTGCCTGGCGTTAGGGGGGTGAGCGCCGGGAGGGCTGTGGTCGCGATGCGGGGCGTGGGTGCTGTGAGAGGCGTGATCGTCATGCGGGGCCTGTGTGTCGGGCGGGGCGTGTCCGCTGTGAGGTGTGTGGCCGCGTGAGAGTCGTGATCGCCGAGGACAACGCTCTGCTCCGGGAGGGCATGGTCCTGTTGCTGGCGTCCGCCGGGCACGAGGTCGTCGCGGTCGCCGGGAGCGGGCCCGAGATTCTGCCCGCGCTGCTGGAGCACCGGCCGGACGTCGCCGTGCTCGACGTCCGGATGCCGCCGAACTTCCGTGACGAGGGGCTCGTGGCCGCGCTCCAGGCCCGCGAGAAGATCCCGGCGCTGCCGGTCCTGGTGCTCTCGCAGTACGTCGAGGAGTCGTACGCCGCCGAACTCCTCGGCGGGGGCGCGAGCGGCGTCGGCTACCTCCTCAAGGACCGGGTGGGCCGAGTCGACGAGTTCCTCGACGCGCTGGACCGGGTCGCGTCCGGCGGCACCGCGCTGGACCCCGAGGTCATCACCGAGCTGATGACCCGACGCCGTGACTCGCCCCTGGACCAGCTGACCCCGCGCGAGCGCGAGGTGCTCAAACTGATGGCGGAGGGCCGCGACAACACGACCATCGCACGCACGCTGGTCGTCACCGAGCGCGCGGTGAGCAAACACATCGGGAACGTGTTCCTGAAACTGGGCTTGCCGCAGAGCGACAGCGGGCATCGCCGGGTGCTGGCGGTATTGGCGTACTTGAACAACACGTAGGGGTACGACACGCGGCAGTCGGGGTACGGCCGGGCGTGCCGGGCGTGCCGGGCGTGCCGGGCGTGCCGGGCCTCCCGGGCCTCCCGGGCCTCCCGGGCCTCCCGGGCCTCCCGGGCCTCCCGGGCCTCCCGGGCCTCCCGGGCCTCCCGGGCCTCCCGCGCCTCCCGGGCCTCCCGGGCCTCCCGGGCCTCCCGCGCCTCCCGGGCCTCCCGCGCCTCCCGCGCCTCCCGCGCCTCCCGCGCCTCCCGCGCCTCCCGCGCCTCCCGCGCCTCCCGCGCCTCCCGCGCGAGCTTTGCGTGACCGTCCGTCCGAGGGCGAGCGGTCGGCCGTCCTGAGCTGTGAAGTCCTCGAACTCCCCGACGGCGCCCGGCAGTCGGTCGCCCTTCTTCTCGGCAGGCGGGCCGAGAGGCCAGGCTCTGATGGACCTTCTCCGGCAGTCCCCGAGGTGCCTGCGCGCTGCTGCACCTCAAGCCCCGCGCCGGCCTTGCGCCGACCTGTGTGCTGCCCCTCAAGCCCCGCCCCAGCCGTGTGCCGACCCGCGTGTGCTTGTCCCCTTAGACCTCGCCCGGACCGCGTGCCGACCCGCGTGTGCTGCCCCTCAGAACCCTGCCCCAGCAGTGTGCCGCCCCGCTGCTGCTGCCCCCTCAGCCCCCGCCCTCACCATGCGCCGACGACCCGCCCGCCGAGGACGGCACCACCCCCTCCCGACGCCCCCGACCCTCCAACCGCCGCGCCAACTCGACCAGTTCCCCCGCCCCCAGCACCCGCCCCCCGAACCCCGGCAACGGCACCCGCACCGCCCGCACCCACCGATCCGGCACCGCCTCCACCCCGTACACGGCCCCCGCCAGCGCCCCCGTGACGGCAGCCACCGTGTCCGTGTCACCCCCGAGGTCGACGGCCGCCCGCAGCGCGCCCGCGAACGTGTCGGTCGTCCGCAGCGCCCACACGGCGGAACCGAGACAGGGCCAGACGGCGCCGTTGAACTCGGTCGCCAGGTCGGGGTGCCAGCCGGGGTCGAGGACGGTGGCGTACCGCGCGCGGTGGCCGGCGTCCAACAGGCCGAGCGTGCGCGGTACGGCGCTCAGGGGATCGTCCCCGGCGAGGGCGGCCCGGATCAGCTCGTGCAGGGCGGCGGTGCCCTCCCAGGCGGCGGCGTCGCCGTGGGTGAGCGCGGAGAGCCGCCGGGCGGCGTCGAGGGTGACCTCCTGACCTTGGTCCGCGAAGTACACCGCCGAGGTCGCCGCCCGCATCAACGCCCCGTTCCCGGCGGCCCGCTGGCTCACCTGGAAGTGGATCGCGGCGGCACTGTCCCAGGGGTCACCGCTCGTGAGCACCGCCTCGGTCTGGAGCCCGATGTCCTTGGGGTCGGCCCCCGCCCAGCGCCGGAAGCGGCCGAACACGTCCGCCAGGTCGAGGCCGCCGCGCTCCAGGAGGGACTCCCCGACCAGGACGGCCATCTGCGTGTCGTCCGTGGCCTCGCCGGGGTCCCAGCCTCCGCCGCCGCACATCTCCTCGGCCGGGGCGCCCGCAGGGAACCGCGCGGAGAACGCTCCCTCCGGGCCGAACTCGAAGGGTGCGCCCAGGGCGTCACCGACGGCCGAACCGAGGACGGCGCCGACGGCGCGGGACAGGCGCGAGGGCGTCTGCTGAACCGGCATCACATCTCCCCCCGTTCTTCCTACCGTTCTCCTACGGTCCCGTCCGCCGCCCGCCCCCGGAAGACGAGGTCTTACCTTCGCCCCGCCTCGGGATGCAGCCTCAGCCACCCCTCCCACGCGGACGCGATCATGTCCTGCACGTCGTGCTTCGCCTTCCAGCCCAGCTCCGCCGCGATCCGCTCGGCGGAGGCGACCACGTTCGGGGGGTCGCCGGCGCGGCGGGGTTCGACGGTCGGTGGGAGGTCGTAGCCGGTGACGGCGGCGATGCGGTCGATCATCTCGCGCACGGACACCCCCTCGCCCCGCCCGATGTTGAGGGTCAGGGTGCGCCCGGGGGACGCTCGCAGCGCGCGGGCCGTCGCGACATGGGCGTCGGCGAGGTCGACGACGTGGATGTAGTCCCGCACGCATGTGCCGTCCGGCGTCGGGTAGTCGGCGCCGAAGACGCGCGGTGCCTCACCGGCCGTGAGGCGCTCGAACACCATGGGGACCAGGTTGGACACGCCCACGTCGGCGAGGGCGGGAGCAGCCGCGCCCGCGACGTTGAAGTAGCGCAGGGACGCCGCCGACAGCCCCGTGGCCCGCGCGGTCGCGCTGACCAGCCACTCGCCCGCCAGCTTCGTCTCCCCGTAGGGCGACATCGGCAGGCACGGCGTCTCCTCCGTGACCAGGTCCACGTCCGGCATCCCGTACACGGCGGCCGACGAGGAGAACACGAACGACCCCACACCAGCCTTCGTCACCTCCTCCAGCAGGACGCGCAGCCCCTCCACGTTCTCCCGGTAGTAGTGCAGCGGGCGCTCCACCGACTCGCCGACCTGCTTCTTCGCCGCCAGATGCACCACGCCCGTCACCCCGTGCCCGGCGATCGTCCCCGCGAGCCGCTCCGCGTCCAGCGTCGAGCCCTCCACCAGCGGCACCTCCGCCGGGATCCGCCCGGCGATGCCCGACGACAGGTCGTCGTACACCACCACCCGCTCGCCCGCCCCGGTCATCGCCCGCACGACATGCGCCCCGATGTACCCGGCGCCCCCCGTGATCAGCCACGTCATGTACGGCCTTCCCCTCCACGTCCCGTCCTCGCTGCACCCCCAGTCAAGCAGGTGCCGGCTCCCGCCGCCGAGCCTGTGGATAACTCCGCGTATCACCACCAGCACGGCCCGTGGTCGTGCGCCACAGCCGGACGAAGGACAGCACCGCGGCCGTCAGCAGCAGGCCGTTGCGCAGCAGCATCAGGGCGCAGCCGAGCCAGGTGCAGGCGGTGACCTGGCCGTACAGACCGGGGTACACGACCGCGCTGACCGCCGTCGCCGCCAGGACCAGCGCGGTGACCGGCCGCTGGACGGTGTGCCGGGAGGTCAGGCACACCGCGGACAGGCCAACCAGCCAGATCATGTACTGCGGGCTGATGACCCTGCTGGTGACGGTGAACAGCAGGACCGCGCACAGGGCCGCGTCGAACGGCGTCGCGGGCGTGTGCCGGCGCGAGCGCAGCCGCCACAGCAGGAGCAGCGCGAACGCGACGGCCGTCAGCGCCAGAGAGGCGTCGGCGACATCGGCGACGTACGGGCCGACGAACTCTATGGCGCCGTACTGGTAGCGGACCGCTCCCGGCCAGCCCGCGTGCGTGGCGAACAGCAGGACCGTGCCGCCCAGGGACTCGATCTGCACGCCCCGCCCGCCCTGTTCGTGCAGGAACGAGAACGGGTGGTCGAAGGCCGCCGCCAGGACGGCGAGGACGGTGACCGCCGTGACGGTCGCCCCCGCCCACGCCGCGCGCGTGGCACGGCCCTTCGGCGCGCCCAGGAGCAGCAGCGCCGGCCACACCTTCACCAGCGCCCCCAACGCCGCGAAGACGCCCGCCACGCGCGGGCGCCGGGCCATGGTCACCAGACAGAGCACGCCGAGCATGGTGACCTGGACGTCGTAGCGGGCCAGCGGGGTGTGCAGCAGCAGCGGCAGACCGCACACCCACAGGGCCGCGCCGGCCAGCGAACGGCCCGGCGCCGCCCCTGCGCGCGCGAGGGCGGCCGTCGTCACCGCGTCGCAGACCAGGGTGAGGACGACGAACGCCTGGAAGTACGACAGGAACGGCAGCAGCGCGGGGGAGAGCATCACCGCGCCCGCGCCCGGCGGGTACTGCCAGAGCGCGTCGTGGGTGGGGAACGTGCCGTGCGCGAGGACCAGGTACCAGTCGTGGTAGAGCCGCCACACCTCGCGCGTGACGTCGCCCTCGCCGAGCCAGCGCGAGTCCGCGTGCGTGAGCAGCCAGAGCATCAGCGCGCGCGTACAGAGCCAGCCGGCGGCGAGAAGGAGGAGGCGGTGGAGGCGGTGACGTTTCTTCACACCACCCGGAGGGCGGGAGGAAGGAAGGGTCATTTGCCGGATCGTAAGCGGCTTGTTTCCTGTTCCTGCACTAATGGACATCTAAAACACAGTGAGTCCCAGGTAAGACCGCCCCTATGGCTCAGATGCCGCAGAATCGGCCCGTGACGACCACTCGCTTCGCGCGCGCACGCGTTCCCGCCACCCTCGCCGTGGCTGTCCCTGTCGTGGTCATGCTCGCTCTCGGGCTGTGGCACATCGACCGCGGCGGCATGTGGCGCGACGAGGCGGTGACCTACGAGGTGGGGCAGCGATCACTGCCGCAGATCTGGAAGCTGCTGCACGAGGTCGACGCCGTGCACGGCCTGTACTACCTGTTCATGCACGTCGTGCTGTCCGTGCACGCGAGCGAGGTCACCCTGCGGCTGCCGTCCGTCGTCGGCGCCGCGGTCGCGGCCGGAGCGGTCGCCGCGATAGGCACCAGGCTCGCCCGGCCGCGCGTCGGCCTCTGGGCGGGCCTGCTGTTCGCCTGCACACCGATGGTCTCCCACTACGCCCAGGAAGGCCGCTCGTACGCCCTCGTGACGGCCGGCGCGCTCGTGGCGACCCTCCTGCTGCTGCGGGCCCTGGACGGCCGCCCCTGGTGGCACTACGGCCTCGCCGTCGCCGTCACCTGCCTGCTGCACGAGTTCGCCGTCCTGGTCCTGCTCGCCCACGGCGTCACCCTGGTCCTGTGCGGCGCCTCCAGACGGGCCTGGACGCGCTGGATCGCGTCGTCCGGCGCCGCGGTCCTGGTCCTGCTGCCGCTCGTCTACGTCTCCAACGGCCAGTCCAAGCAGGTGTCCTGGCTGACCCGGCCCGACATGAAGCGCGTCGAGAACCTGGCGCACCTGTTCATGGGCGAGTACGGCGCCGTCTTCTGGACCTGCGTCCTGCTCGCCGTGATCGCCCTCCCGAGCCGGCGCCGGCTGTCCGTCGCGACGCTCGCGGCCCCCCTGCTGATCGTCCCGCCCGCCGTGCTGCTGCTCGCGTCGCAGGAGCGGCCCATGTACGACGACCGGTACGTGCTGTACGCGCTCGCGGGCGCGCCGCTGCTCGCCGCCGCGGGCGGTGACCGAATACTGCGGGGCCTGTCCCTCGCCGCCCGGAAGATCTCCCCGCGCGCGCAGAGCGACGCCGTCGAGACCCCGCCCGCGCGCGTGGACGCGCAGACCCTGGCCCTGCGGCTCGACGCCGTCCACGCGGGCGGGCGCGGCGAATCCGACGGGGGCGGCCTGGCCTTCGTACCGGAGACACCCTCGGAGACGCCCACCGGCGTGCCCACGGCGGGGAGTTCGCCGGAGCGCGGGCGCGTGGCCCTGCGGGGGGCCGTCGCCCTCGCGGGCGCGCTGGCGGTCGCCGGGGCCTTCGCTTTCCAACTGCCGGTCCAGCGCTTCGAGCGGACGACCGCCTCGCGCGGGGACAACCTCGCCGAGACCGCCTCCGCCGCCGCGCGGATGATGCGGCCCGGGGACGCCGTGATGTACCTGCCGGCGATCGCCCGGCGCCCCGCGGTCACCTACCCGGCCGACTTCCGGGGCACCCGCGACATGACGCTGGATGTCCCCGGACCCGAGTCCGGGACCCTCTACGGGACGGAGCTGTCGCCCGCGCGGGTGCGCCGCAACCTCCAGGACGTCGACCGCCTCTGGGTCGTCTCCCAGTCGTACGTCCTGTGGAAGGGCAGCACGTGGTCGCCCTCCGACCCGGTCGAGAAGGCCAAGCTGGAGATCGTCAAGGACGACTTCGTCGCGGCGCAGCCCCGCCAGGTCGCCGTCCTGCGCGGGACGGTGGTCCGGCTGTACGTGCGCAAGGACCGACCCTAGGGGCGCTGCTCCTCCAGCGCCGCCTCGTCCAGGGCTGCGGTGAGCGTGTCCAACTGGCCCTTCAGGGCGCGGATCCCTTCCAGGTCGAAGCTGGTCGCGGAGACGATCCGGCGGGGGACCTGGAGCGCCTGCGCGCGCAGGGCGGTGCCCTCGTCGGTGAGGCGGATCTCGACCGAGCGCTCGTCGCGCGCGCTGCGCTCGCGGCGGACCAGGCCGGCCGCCTCCAGGCGCTTGAGGAGGGGGGAGAGGGTGCCGGAGTCCAGGCGCAGGTGCTCGCCCAGCTTCTTGACCGGGAGGGTGCCCTCCTCCCACAGCACCAGCATCACCAGGTACTGGGGGTAGGTCAGGCCGAGGTCCTTGAGGATCGCTCGGTAGACGCCGTTGAAGGCGCGCGAGGCGGCGTGCAGGGAGAAGCAGATCTGGTGGTCCAGGCGCAGCCAGTTCTCCTCGGCTGCGGCGGGCGTCGGCGTCGTCGGGGTCATGGCACCAGGGTAGCTCTTGCGGGCCATCTAGTTGTGCACAATTTAATTGTGTGCTCTAATCATCTCCGTGAGGCGGTCCCGGAGCGCAGGCGCGAAAGGACCGGCCACCCCCCGTCACGACTCTCCAAGAGGGATGGTTCGAACCATGGACGCGATCTACACCGCAGTCGCCACCGCCACGCACGGCCGCGACGGCCGGGCCTACACGAACGACGGCAAGATCGACGTCGCGCTGGCCCTGCCGACCGAGCTCGGCGGCAACGGCGAGGGCACCAACCCGGAGCAGCTCTTCGCCGCCGGTTACGCCGCCTGCTTCGGCAGCGCGCTCGGCCTCGTCGGCCGCAACGCCAAGGTCGACGTCAGCGACGCCGCCGTCACCGCCGAGGTCGGCATAGGCAAGCAGGGCGAGGGCTTCGGCCTCAAGGTCACCCTCCGCGTCGAGCTCCCCGACACGGTCGACGAGGCCACGGGCCGCAAGCTCGTCGAGACGGCCCACCAGGTCTGCCCCTACTCCAACGCGACCCGCGGCAACATCGAGGTCGACCTCATCGTCGAGTAACCATTTCACCCAGGGGCGGCCCACCGGCCTCACCCCACCTGGGACCCCCGAAGGCCCCGTAAACACCCCCAGCGGCCCCTCAGGCCGTCCGGTGGGTTCGTTCCGCCCACTGCCCCCGGCTGGGCGGAACGACCCTCCAGGCGGCCTGAGGGGCCGTCGGCGTGTCGCCACCCGGCCCGCCTAGTACCGCACCCGAGCCAGCACCTCCCCCGTCCGCCGGCTCCACGCCACCACCACCGCCTCCTCCGGCACCCGATGCCACCGGGTCAGCAACAGCCACCGCACCCGGTACCGGCGTCCCAGCAGGGCCCGTTCGGCGGGACCCGCCGCAGGCGACAGGTACGCGCGCACATCCGCGAGCCGCGCGTCACGCACCCCCTCCGCCACCGACGCGTCCGGCCACGCGGGCGCGGCGAGGTTCGCCCCGTACCCGGCGATCGCATGGACCGCGTGGTACCCGTCGGTGATGACGACCTCGCCGGGACGGATGTGACGGGCGGCCCAGTCGTACGAGGGCCAGTCGGGCGGCTGGTCGAAGCCGACGGGATCCAGTGCGCGCGGGACGACGGCACCGGCCTGGACGGTCCAGAACCCCAGGCACGCGGCGACAGCGGCACACCCCGCGAGGACCCGGCGACCGGACGCCCAGGGCCGGGGAGCCGACAGTTCCACGGCGAGCGCGAACTGGAGGGGAACCAGGGTGAGCCCGAGCACGCGCCCGTACGTGTAGTGCCCGCTCACCCACCCGTACGCCACCACCCCGCACTCCAGGACGAACAGCAGCACCAGCGGATCCCGGGCGGAGCGCCGCGCACGCGCGTAGAGGGCCGGCACGCCGAGGAGGGCGAGCCAGAAGTGCCCCCACAGATCGAGGTACAGGCGTCGATGCATGCCGTCGACCCCGGTGTCCACGGCGAGCGCGAACACGTCGAAGTACGGCCAGCTCCCCGCGACGGCGACCGCGACGACCCCGGCCGTCACCCACCGCACGAGCGCCCCGTCACGCCACCCCCGCTCCCACCCCAGGACGAAAGCGGCACCCCCGAGGAACGCGGCCACAGAGGTGATCGGGTGCACCAGAAGGATCACCCCGTAGAGGGCGCCCAGCACGGCGTACCCGGCGAAACCGCGCATCCCGCGCGGGCCGACGAACCGCACCCGGCGGGCGTCCCGCGCGCGTGCGCCGGTCAGGGCCCACGCCCAGAATGTCAGCCCGACGGCGAACGCGGACGGATAGGGCAGGGTCCCGGTCATCGACATCAGCCCGAGGTAGCCGCTCCACCAGGCGCGGTCCGTCCCCCACAGGAGCGTCATCGCGGCCAGCGCGAGAACCGGGGCCCAGGGGCGCGGCGTCAGCACCCGTACGAACCGCCCCACCCCGGTGAGCAGCACCAGCAGGTTCACCGGGGCGGCGAGCCGCAGCACCTCCCACCCCGTCAGCCCGGTCACCCGCGCGAACACGGCCTGCGCGAGCGCGTACGGCGAGTAGTACGGGCTCCCCGCACCCGGCAGATCGGCGGTGGGGTGCCGGGGCTCCAGCAGGTTCGCCTTCAGCCGCTCGATCACCGCCGCGTGCTGCCCGGCGTCGCAGCACAGGGGCACCCGCCAGGACGCCAGCGTCATCACCAGGAAGAACCCGAACCCGACCACCTGATAGGGGCTCGGCCGCCACACCCGGCCACCACGCAACGCCGTCACCCCGCGCGCGGGACGACGGGTCAGGGCGCCGGCGCTCACCGGGCGGGGGACAAGAGGGGGATCAGCGGCATTCCGGGTATCTTCCCGGCGGAACGGGCGGCTTTACTGCTGATCACCCGGTCGGGTGATCACACGAACGGCCTCGGGGGGCGCGGCGCGGTCGGCTTCGGCGGCGAACGGCTGCGCGGCACCGAGAGGCTGCGCGGCACCGAGCGGAACCCCGGCACCGAACCGGCCCCCACCACAAGCAGCCCTCCCGCGCGCCCGCCCCTCCACCGAAGTCACCTCGCCCGAAGGACCCGGCACCCACCCGGCCCGCTCCAGCAGCAACGGCACCCCCACCACCGGCAGCACCCACACCAGCACCACCAGCCGCCCACCCCAGATCCCGATGTCCGGATGCCCCGCCTGCGTCAGCACCCCCGTGCACGCGACGGCCACCGCGAACACCCCGAACCCCCGCCGCCGCCCCACCCCCCACACCCCGGCGGCGACAGAAACGAGCAGCAACGGCTCCCACAACTGCCGCCGCAGCCACTCCACCCAGAACCGCCCCTCCAGCCGCAGCAGCTCGCCCCACGGCCGCGCCCGGTCGGGATACGCGAAATGCCCGGTCAGCAGATCCTGAACGCTTTCCGAGGCTGACGGAAAGTGCAGCACCCGGGCCAGCAGCACCACCCCCAGCACCCCACCGAAACTCACGCCCGCGATCGCGCCCACCCCGCGCCGGGGCCGCAAAAAACAGCAACCGGTTGCAGCAACAGCGAGGCACACCGCCAGGAACAGCGCCTGCGAGTGCTTGACGGCGAACAACGCCGCCAGCGCACAGCCGATCAGACCGACACCGGCGCCGACCCGGCCACGCTCCACGACCAGCGCGCACCCCCACAACGCCGCCAGCGTGAGCGCCAGCATCAACCCCTCGGCCATCGGCCGCATCGCGGTCGTCCCGACCGGCAGGACGTAGTACAGGCCCTGCCCCGTCAGACACGCGACGGACGGCGCACGCAACGTCCGCAGGATCAGAAAGACCAGCACCCCACCGAGCACGGCGACGCACACGCTCGCCGCCCACACCCCCCACGTCACCCCGAACACCGCGAGGAACGGCACGAGATACGCCGGATATCCGGGCCGAGCCTCGAAGATCCGCATGAACCGAGCGGACGCGAACGGCACGGTACGGCCCCCTACTTGACCGCCCCGGAGCCGCGCCTCGACACCCCGCCACTCCTTCGCCCGACACGCGGCGACAACACGCGCACGAGGACTGGGCTCACGGAACCGCGTGACATCAACACCCTGCTGCCGAGCGGCAATTGACCCCCGTCCGGCGCACACGTAGTCGATCGTCACCGAGGCCGCGGCCCGCTTCCCGTCGCCGCGCAACGACAGCGCGTACGACAGGTAGTTCTTGGAGTCGGGCGTGTCCCGCCCGGTCACGCCCGCGAGTTGGCACACGGCGAACAGCGCTGCCAGCACCAGCACCCACGCCCGAGTCCTCACCCGCCCGCCGCCGGCTCGCCGAGCAGCAGGGTCCGTACGACGCGCTCGGCGGCATGTCCGTCGTCGAACGCGCAGAACCGTTCCCTGAACTCCTTGCGCAGCAGGGCGGATTCCTCGTCCCGCCAGCGACCCGAGGCGAACAGCTCCGCCAACTCCCCCTGGCTGCGCGTGACATGACCGGGCGGCTCGGCGGTGACGTCGAAATACAGCCCCCGCGCGGCGGTGTACGTGGCGAGGTCGTCGGCGTGGACGACGATCGGCCGGTCCAGGTTGGCGTAGTCGAACATCAGGGCCGAGTAGTCGGTGACGAGGACATCGGACGCCAACATGACGTCCTCCACGCGGAGTTCGTCCGTCGCGTCGACCAGCACCCCGCGCCGGTGCAACTCGGTGAGCCCCATCCCGCGCACGGGCCCCGCCGCGAGCGAGGGGTGCAGCCGTACGACGAGGGTGTGACCCTTGCCGAGGCCGGCGGCGAACCGGGCGAGGTCGATCCGGTCGGCGTGTCCGCCCCGGACGTGGTCGCGGCGGGTCGGCGCGTACAGGACGACGGTGTCCCCGGCGGGGATGCCGAGCCGCTCGCGCACCTCAACTCCCCTGTCGGGAGAGGCGGTTACCAGGACGTCGTTGCGGGGACTGCCGGTGCGCGCCGAGGCGAAGTGGCACGGGTACGCCCGCTCCCACACCAGCTCCGAGTGCAGGTTGGCGACCAGGCTGTGGTCCCAGCGGTCGGCCTGGCGCAGCATGCGCGGTACGTCGAGTCCGTAGCGGGCGCCGGGTTTGGTGAGGAGGTCGGCGGCCATGTACTTGAGCGGGGTGCCCTGGTGGGTGTGGATGTGCGTGCTCCCGGGACGTTTCACGAGAGCACCGGGCCAGGTGACGTTGTTGACGAAGTACGAGGCCCTGGCCGCGAGTTGGCGGTAGGCGCGGGAGTCGGGCAGAACGCGTTCCACGTCGTCGGGGACGCCCGTCGCCTCGTCCCGCACGACCCACACACCGCGCAGGTGCGGGGCGATCTCACGCGCCGCGTAGTAGATCGCGGCGGGGTCGCCGAGGACACCCCGATGCGAAAACGCCGAGTACAGCACCAGGTTGGGATCCAGCGGCCGGTTCGAGCGCGCCTTGGCGGCGGTCCGGCGGGCGCGGGGCACGGCCGCCCCGCGCAGCCGCTTCCGGACGGCCTCCACGCGCTGCCGGGCCAGATAGGCCGCCCAACTCCCGTACAGCACCCGCAGGTTCGGCGGAATCGATTCCTCGTCCGGCCGGTGCGCGCGGAACAGTTCGGCCGTACGGCGGAAGAACTCGGCCTTGTCGGCGGACGGGAGCCGGTTCGGCTTGCCGAGGACGTCGAGGCAGTGCTCGCCCAGCTTGCGGTGCAGGAAGGGGCGCCAACTGGCAAGCTCCGGGCGGGAGTCGAGGAACGCGAAGACCCGGCCGTACTGCTCGTGGATCTCGAAGTGGCGGCGGCTCGTGGTGGACAGGATGCTGCCCTGGCGGCGCTGGCGGTAGAACACGCAGACGCGGTCGAGCAGCGCGATCCGCTCGGCGCTGAACATCACCGGGAACGTCCACGGCGTGTCCTCGTAGTAGCCCGGCGGGAACGCGAAGCCGTGCCGCTCGACGAAGTCGCGGCGCTGCACCTTGTTCCACGCGACCATCATCAGGTCGAGGACTTCGGGGAGTTGGGACGCCGAGAACACCTCGTCCGTCCTCGCCAGCACGTGCGCGAGAACGTTCCGGCGGACCCCGCCCCACCAGTAGGAGCGCGCGTAGTCGAAGACCAGGACGTCCGGATCGCCGCTCTCCGCGAGCCGGTCCGCGATCGCCGCGAGCGCCCCCGGCGTGAGCGTGTCGTCGCTGTCGAGGAAGAACAGGTAGTCGCCGCGCGCCTGCGCCATACCGGCGTTGCGCGCGGGGCCGAGGCCGACGTTCTCCGGCAGGTGCAGCACCCGTACCCGCTCGTCGCGGGCCGCGTACTCGTCGAGGATCCGCCCGCTGTCGTCCGGCGAGCAGTCGTCGACGGCGATCACCTCGAAGTCCGGGAACGACTGCGTGAGCAGCGAGTCCAGACAGTCGCGCAGGAAACTCTGGACGTCGAAACAGGGCACGATGACGCTGAAACGAGGCACGTCAACTCCTCAGGGACGGGGCCGGGGTGCGTTCGGACAGCGGGATCACCGGCGGCAGCGACTCCGGCGGCTCCCCGAGCAACACCCGCCGTACCACCCGCTCAGCGGCCATTCCGTCGTCGAACTCGCAGAAACGGGACCGGAAATCGGCCCGCAGCACTGCCGACTCCCTTGACGCGTAAGCCTTTTCGGCGAAGATCCGCCCCAGTTCCTCCGGCGTCCGCGCCACCGGCCCCGGCGGCGTCCCCGGCAGGTCGAGGTACACGCCCCTGGTCTCGGCGTACACCTCCCAGTCGGGCACGTACACCACGATCGGCCGGTCCAGGTTGGCGTAGTCGAACATGACCGACGAGTAGTCCGTCACCAACACGTCGGCGGCCAGGCAGACTTCCTCGGCCGACGGGTGTCCGGTCACGTCGATGACCCGCCCGGCTTCCAGCCGTGGACCCTGGTCGTAGTAGTAATGCGCGCGCAGCAGGACGACGACGTCGTCACCGGCCGCCGCACAGAACTGGGCGAGATCCAGGCCGGGTTCGAACCCGGAGCGGTAGTCGCGATACGTCGGGGCGTACAGGACAGCTGTCTTGTCGTCCGGGACGCCCAACTTGCGCCGGATCGCGGCGACTTCGTCGGCGGTCGCCGTGTAGAAGACGTCGTTGCGCGGATAGCCGTACTCCAACTGCTCGTACGTGCCGGGGAAGGCGCGCTCCCAGACCTGGGTGGAGTGGCTGTTGGAGGAGAGGTTGAAGTCCCAGCGGTCCACCTTGCGCATCAGGGTGGTGTAGCTGCCGGTGACCGAGGCGACCACCGGGTACCTCGCCTGGTCGACACCCATCGTCTTCAGGGGAGTGCCGTGCTGGGTCTGGAGGTGGACGCTGCCCTCGCGTTTCACCACGGCCGCCGGGAAGTTGGCGTTGTTGACCAGGTAGGTGGCGGTGGCCAGCAGCTCCGTGGCGCGCCGGCCGCCGAGCGTCGCATGCTCGACGCCCTCGGGGACGGTGCGCTCCCGGCCGGGCTCGACGAGGAACACCGACCTGATGTGCGGGGCGAGTTGGCGGGCCTTGGCGTGGATCGCCGCCGGGTTGCAGGTGTAGCCGCGTCCCCAATAGGCGCAGTACACCGCCAGGTTGGGGTCCAGCGGGAGTTTGAGAGGCGACGGGGAACGACGGGGGAGGGTGAACGCCCCCGCCTTGCGGTACCCCCGCCGCAACGCCCGGAACAGCGTGAACGCGCCCGCCGCCAGCAGCAGATGCTGCACCCCGAGACTCCCGCCCGGCCTGCGGAACCCGGCGGGCCGGTAGCGCCGGTACATCCGCCCCGCCCGCCGGAAGAACGCCCGCCGCTGCCACCCCGCCAACCGGTCGGGATGCGCGGCGGTCTTGAGAACGGCGGCGAAGAGCTGGCCGAAGAGCGGCCTCAACCGCTCGGCGGGAAGCCTCAGTTGCACCGCCCGCCACAACACCAGCTCGGCTTGATCAAGGAGTTGGAGGTGATGCTCACCCGGCAGATTCAGCCGCCCGCCCTGCCGCCGCAGCAGATGCCGCACGACGACCTTCCGCAACACCGCGACCCGCTCGGCATGCAGAGCCACCAGCCCACCGAACCCGACATCAGTGAAGTGGCCGCCGGGGAACACGATCTGATGCTCACTCAGAAACCCGCGCCGGTACACCGCACTCCACGCCGGCATCTGTACGCCGGTGAGGTGCGGAGCCTGCGCCGGTGCGAACACCCCTTTCGGCGCCCGGAGCTTGGCGGCAGGGTTGGTCGGCTCGCCCTCCCACCAGGGCAGCCGTTCGTGCTCGACGTGCAGGACGTCCAGCTCGCCCGGCTCCTTCAGCCGCGCGGCCACGGCGCAGAGAGCGTCCGGCGCTAACTCGTCGTCCCCGTCGAGGAAAAGGACGTACGTGCCCCGCGCCCGCAGCAGACCGGCGTTGCGGGCCCCGGCCAGCCCGGCGGACGGCGGCGAGTGCACCGGGACGATCCTGGCGTCCCGCTCGGCGTATCCGGCGGCCACGAAAGCCGCCGGGCAGTCGGGGCCGTCGCAGACCGGGATCAGCTCGAAGTCCCGGAAGCGCTGGGCGAGTACGGAGTCCAGCGCGAGGGCGAGCCGGCCCGCGACGCCGTGGGACGGGACGATGACGCTGAAGCGGGGCATGCGGGTCCTTCTGTGCTGCGGTCGTGCCGCCCGGCCGACCGGCTGACGTCGTCTCAGATCAACGCTCTGGAGGTCAACGCCCCTGAGGAGAGAGGGAGTTGCTGCCCGCCGGCCGTGGGATACCCACCCGGGTCGAGGCCGCCGGTGCGCGCCGGTCCAGCGGGACGACCGGCGGCAGCGCGGCGGGCTCCTCGCCCAACACCACGCGCCGTACGACGCGTTCGGCGGCGTGGCCGTCGTCGTACGGGCAGAAGCGTTCCCGGAACGCGGCCCGCAGCTCGGCCGAGCGGGAGCCCCGCCAGTGGCCGGTCGCGAAGATGTCGATCAGCTCGTCCTCGCTGCGCGCGACCGCGCCGGGCGGGAAGGCGCGCAGGTCGAAGTAGGTTCCCCGGGCCGCCTCGTACGCCTCCCAGTCGTCCGCGTGGACGACGATCGGCCGGTCGAGGACCGCGTAGTCGAACATGATCGACGAGTAGTCCGTGACGAGCGCGTCCGCCGCGAGACACAGGGACTCGACGCTCGGATGGTCGGTCACGTCGATGACCCGGCCCCCGCGCGGCAGGACGTCCGGCTGCCAGTAGTGGGCGCGCGCGAGGACCGTGAACCCCTCGCCGAGCCGCGCGAGGACGCGCTCCAGATCGAGGGAGACGCGCTGCGAGCGCCGGTAGTCGCGGTGGGTGGGGGCGTAGAGGATCGCGACCGTGTCGTGCGGGATGCCGAGCGAGGCGCGGATACGTGAGACGTCGTCCGAAGTGGCTTGCAGCAGAAGGTCGTTGCGCGGGTAGCCGGTCTCCAGCGTCTCGTAGCCGCCCGGGTAGACCCGCTCCCACGTCAGCGTCGTGTGCCGGTTCGCGGAGACGACGTGGTCCCACTTGTCGACGCCCCGCAGCAGCTCCGCGAAGTCCACGTCGCGGCCGGCCGCCGGGTGGTCCTGGAGGTCGAGGCCCATGTGCTTGAGCGGGGTGCCGTGCTGGGTCTGCACGAAGACCTGGCCGGGCCGTTTGACGAGCCTGCGGTCGAAGTTGACGTTGTTCACAAGGTACTTGGAGCGCGCGAGCGCCGTCCAGTAGGCGGCCGTGCCGGGGGCGATCCGGCGCGGACCCGCCGGAATCGTGTGCTGGTACTCGGAGTCGGCGATCCACGCCGTACGGATGTGGGGCGCGAAGACCCGGAACGCGGACTCCAGCGCGCCCGGGTTGCAGCCGTATCCCCGTCCCCAATACGCCGAGAAAACCGCCGAGTTGGGCCGCAGAGGAAGCTTCAGCTGGACGCGGTAGTGGAGTTGGAGGAGGGCCGCCCGCAGCGCGTGTCGGGCCTTGGTGGAGAGGGTGCGGGTACGGCTGCGCAGGGCCATCGCCGACTGGACGGCGCGGTACGTGCGGTGCAGGCCGAAGTGGACCAGGGAGTGGCGCATCCGGGAGTGCAGCGGGATCTTGGCGCCGGGGGAGCGGTAACGGCGGTAGTACGTACGGGCGTTGCGCAGGAACTCGGCGCGGTCCTGCTCGGGGAGGCGGCCCGGCCGGGTGAACACCGTGGAGAGGTGGTCGACCATGCGGCGGAACAACACCGGCCGCCAGCGCGCGAGTTGAGGGCGCTGGTCGATGAACGCGAAGACACGGTCGTACTGGTCGAAGACGTCGAAGTGCCCCCGGCTCGTGGTGGAGAGGATGTTGCCCTGCCGGCGCTTTCGGTAGTGCACGCAGACCCGGTCCAGCGTCGCGATCGACTCGGCCGCCATCAGGGCCGGGTAGGTCCAGGGCGTGTCCTCGTAGTAGCCCGGCGGGAAGGCGAGGCTCTCGCGGGCGGCGAAGTCGCGGCGTACCGCCTTGTTCCAGGCGACCATCAGGACCCGCAGCAAGCCCGGCCGGTCCGCCAACCGGAAAGGCGCCGGGCCGAGTTCGGTGAGCTGACCGGCGAACTTGTCCCGCTCGCGCTCACCGCTCCAGTGGACGCTCGCGTAGTCGTAGACCAGGACCTCCGGCTCGCCCGTCTCCTTCAGCCGATCGGCGATCGCCCGCAGCGCGTCCGGGGTGAGGGTGTCGTCCCCGTCGAGGAAGACCAGGTAGTCGCCGGACGCCCGCGCGATCCCGGCGTTGCGGGCGGCGCCGAGACCGGTGTTCTCCGGCAGCCGCAGCGCGCTCACCCGGGCGTCGCGGGCCGCGAACTCCTCGATGATCTCGCCGCAGGCGTCCGGCGAACCGTCGTCCACGGCGATCAGCTCGAAGTCCCGGTACGACTGGGACAGTACGGATTCGAGGCACTCGTGGAGATACGCCTGGACCTTGTACGCGGGGACGATGACACTGAACCTGGGCAACGGAGACATCCATGGGTCGGCGCGGGCGTTCTGCCCGGCAACGCGGCCCGACGTGCGATGGTTACGCAGGGTTACGGCATCTGGGGGACGCGCCGCACCCGAACGGCCCGACGCGCCCCCCGACGTTGTGCAACCGCTTGCACCGTTTGTTGTGCAACCGCTTACACCGCTGTTTCCGGCACCGCCTACTTCACGGCCCCCGCCATCACCCCCGACACGAACTGCCGCTGGAACGCGAAGAACACGACGAGCGGGATCACCATCGAGATGAACGCGCCCGGCGCCAGCACATCGATGTTGTTGCCGAACTGCCTGACCTGCGTCTGGAGCGCGACCGTGATCGGCTGGCTGTCGGCATCCGTGAAGACCAGCGCGATCAGCATGTCGTTCCACACCCACAGGAACTGGAAGATGCCGAGACTCGCGATCGCCGGACCGCCGAGCGGCAGCACGACCCTTGCGAACAACCGGAGTTCACCCGCGCCGTCGAGCCGCGCGGCCTCCAGCAGTTCGCGCGGGATCTCCGCGAAGAAGTTGCGCAGCAGGAACACCGCGAACGGCAGCCCGTACCCCGTGTGGAACAGGATCACCCCGAACACCGACCCGAACAGCCCCAGTTTCCCGAAGAGTTCGGCGATCGGGATCAGCGCCACCTGCACGGGCACGACCAACAGGCCGACCACGCCCAGGAACCACCAGTCCCGCCCCGGGAACTCCATCCACGCGAACGCGTACCCGGCGAGCGCCCCGATGACGACGACCAGCGCGGTCGTCGGCACCGTGATCAGCACGGTGTTGAGGATCGAGTTCGTGATGTCGCTGTTCTCCAGCAGCTTCTTATAGCTGGAGAAGGTGAGTTGGGACGGCTCGGCGAACACCTTCCACCAGCCGCTCGCGCTCATTTCCTCCGGCGCCCGCAGCGACGACAGCAGCAGCCCGACCGTCGGCACGAGCCAGAACAGCCCGACGACGATCAGGAAGACGCGTACGGCACCGCTGTTGACCTTCTCGACCAGTTTCGCGATCACCGCCGCACCTCCCGCCGCAGCCGCCGTACGTTGAACCACATCACCGGGATGACGAGCAGCAGCAGGAACACCGCGATGGCGCTCGCGACACCCGGCTGGTCCTCGGAGAAGCCCTTGCGGTACAGCTCCAGCGCGAGGACGTTCGCGTCGTCCTGCGAGGAGCCCGGCGCGATGATGAACACCAGGTCGAACACCTTCAGCACGTTGATCATCAGCGTGACGGTGACGACCGCGAGCACCGGCGCGAGCATCGGTACGGTGATCCGCCGGAACACCTGCCACTCGTTGGCCCCGTCGACGCGCGCCGCCTCCAGCAACTCCCGTGGCATACCGGCGAGTCCGGCCGCGATCAGCACCATCGCGAACCCGGCCCACATCCAGATGTACGAGCCGATGATCGCGGGGGTCACCAACGACGGTCCCAGCCAGTCGAGTCCGTTGTACGCCTCCTTGAAGTTGCTTGCCGGGAGCCGGAGTTGAGCACCGTCGGCGGAGGCGGGCAGTGTGAACGAGCCGTCGTCCCCCGCCTTGGCCGAGGCGACGACCTTGCCGTCCTTCACCGCCTCGATCCTCATGCCCGCGTACCCCAACTCCGAGGCGTCCGGCTGCCCGAGGCGTCCGACGCCCTTGCCGCGGGTGAAGTCCTGCCAGGCGGTGCCGGTGATCTCACCCTGCGCCGACGGCTTGAGAACGGCCGCCTTCGCGTCGTCCGGCATCTGGTCGGGAGCCACGCCGACCAGCGGGAGAGCGACCGGAGTGCCCGCCTGTACAGGGGACTTGGTGATGAACCCGCCGCCGTCCGCGATCAGCGGCGAGTTCCGGCCCGGGTGCGCCTTCGGGAACGCGGAGGACTGCGCGAACGTGTCGTGCACCCCCACCCAGACCGCGTTCGCGAACCCCTTGTCCGGGTCCTGGTCGTACACCAGCCGGAAGATGATCCCGGCGGCCAGCATCGAGATCGCCATCGGCATGAAGACGACCAGCTTGAACGCCGTTCCCCAGCGCACCCGTTCGGTCAGCACCGCGAAGACCAGACCGAGCGCCGTGGTCAGGGTCGGCGCGAAGACCACCCAGATGACGTTGTTCTTCAGGGCGGTCCGGATGCCGTCGTCCGAGAACAGGGACTTGTAGTTGTCGAAGCCGGCGAAGGAATCGCCGGACTGGTCGTAGAAACTCCTGACGACCGAGTACCCGATCGGGTACACCACGAGCGCGCCGAGCAGCACCAGGGCGGGCAGCAGAAACAGTGCCGCAACCGTTTTCCTGGTGCCGGTCACGCTCTTTCCCGGCGACGGGGCGGGCTGCGCCGTCACCGCGTCAACTCCCGTAGGCCGCAGCGGCGTTCGCTTCGAGCTTCGCCTGCGCCCCGGCCACGTCGGACGGTTTCGTCAGGAAGTCCTGGAGCTCCTTCCACTCGCCCTTCCCCGGTGTCCCGCCGAACGCCTGCGGCGCCTGGTCGGACATGTCGAAGCGGAAGTCGTCGCCCGCCTTGATGAGCGACTCGGCGATGGTCCGCTGCACGTCGTTCGGGTACGCCGAGAACGGCACGCTCTTGTTCGGCGAGAGGTAACCCCCCAGCCGCGCATGGATGGTTGCCGCGTCCGGCGAGGCGAGGAACGCCGCGAGCGCCTGCGCGCCCGGCGAGTCCTTGAAGACCACCGCCGCGTCACCGCCCGAGACGACCGGCGCGGTGTCGCCGACCTTCGGGAACGGGAACACCTTCGCGTTCGTCCCGATCTTCGCCTCCGTCTGGCCGATGTTGACCTGCACGAAGTCGCCCTCGTAGACCATCGCCGACTTCGGCTGGTCGCCGCCGCTGAACGTCTGCGTCACCGAGTTGGGGAACTGGAGCTGGAGCGAGCCGCTCGCGCCGCCCGCCAGGTAGTCCTGCTTGCCCCAGATTTGCGCAAGCGTTTTCAGCGCGGTTGCCACGGACGGGTCCGTCCACTTGATCTCGTGCTTGGCGAGCTGGTCGTACTTCTCCGGGCCCGCCTGCGAGAGGTAGACGTTCTCGAACCAGTCGGTGAGCGTCCAGCCGTCCGCGCCGGCTACCGAGAACGGAGTGACTCCCGAGTCGTAGATGGTCTGCGCGGTGGCAAGGAGTTCGGTCCACGTCTTCGGCTCGGTCGCGCCCGCGTTCTCGAAGACCTTCGCGTTGTACCAGACCAGCGATTTGTTGGCGGCCTTGTAATAGACGCCGTACTGCTTGCCGTTGACCTTCCCGATGTCCTGCCAGCCCTGCGGGTAGTTCTTCTGGACCTCCTTGAGTGCCAGGCCCGTCACCGGCTTGGCCCAGCCCTTGTCGACCGCCTGTTTGATCGCGCCCGGCTGGGGAAGCAGCGCGATGTCCGGCGGCTTGCCGCCCGCGATCTTCGACCCCAGGAAGTTGATGATCGGGTCCTGCGCCGGGACGAACGTCACCTTCGCCCCGGTCCGCTTCTCGAACTCCGCCAGCACCTTCTTGAAGTTGGCCTGTTCGCCGCCCGACCAGACGGCGGCGACCTCCAGCGTGGTGCCGTCCAGCTTCGGCAGGGTGAGACCGCTGCCCGTCGTCTCCGTCCCGCTGCTGCCGCCGTCACCGGACGGCTTGTCGTCGCTGCCGCCGCAGGAGGTGAGCGAGAGCGTCAGGGCTCCCGCGAGAAAGGTCGTGGCGGCCGTCTTCACGGTTCTGCTGCGCATCACTGCCCCGTTCTTCGTTCGTCGTCGAACGTCGAGCGTTGTCCCGTGTGTTTGCTGACTTGTGGACTTTGGTCCTACGGGTCTACGCCGGGTGGATGGGGTCGGCAAGAGCGCAAACAGTGTCAAGCGGGTGATTGTGACGGCGTCGTGATGACGGACGGTGCCCTCAGGTCGCCAGCAGGGAGGGCACCTCCGCCGCCGACACCTCCTTCGCCGCCCGCTCCAGCGCGCTCGCCAGCAGCGCCAGGTCCGTCGGCCCGTTGCCCAGTTCGCGGACGGGGCGGCGGGCCGGCGGGTCGCCCATGCGGTGCCACTCCAGGGGCGTGACGGTCGGCCGCAGCGTCGCCGTGCGCGGGATACGGCCGGTGACCCTGCCGCCCTGGAACGGCGCCGTACGGCCGTCCGGCGTGCCGAGCCGCCCCCGGCCCGCCGACGGACCGTCAGCGGCCGTCCCGGGCGCCTCCAGGGCGATCCTGAGCGTCGCCCGGCGCGCGGGCTCCGACTCCGCCGTACGGCCGCCCGGACCGGCCGCCGCCACCAGGTGCACGCCGAGCCGCGCGCCCTCCCGCGCGACGGCCTCCAGCGCGCGCGTGACCGACCCCGCCGAGGGGCGGCCGGGAGAGCCGAGGGCGGGCGAGAACAGCGCGTCCAGGTCGTCGACCACGACGACCAGGCGCGGCAGCGGGGGCGCGGCGTCCGCCTCGCGCCGGGACTTCGCCGCGTTCGGGCGCAGGCGCAGGGTGGTGCTGGGCGGGACGTCGAGGTCGGTGGCGCCGGGGGAGTGGGGGCCGTACGCGGGGGCGGGGTCCGTCGCGGTGCCCCGGGGCGGGGTGGCGGTCTGGGAGGTCAGGGTGCCGCCGGTGCCTCGGGGCGCGGGGGTGCTCTGGACCGCGCCGGTGTGCGCCGGGGCGCTCTGCGCGGGGACGGTGTGGCCGGGCGTGGCGTGCTGGGCTGCCGGGCCCGGCGCGGCTGCCTGGCGCGCGGGGGCCTGGAGGCTCGTCGCGCGCTGGTTCACCAGGTGGCCGGACAGCGTGCGGTGGGTGTGCCAGTCCGTGAAGTCCGTGCGGCCCAGGAGTTCCGCGCGCCGCTTCAGCTCGGCCGTCAGGGACTGCGCGAACTCCCGCATGACCACCGGGTCGTTGGCGGTCAGGTGCGTCGTCACGTGCGGGAGGTCCGTGCACACGCGCAGGCCCTCGCCGGAGCGGCCCAGGCTGTCGCGGCCGTCCATCAGGACGACGCTCAGCCGGTCCGGGCGCTCGGCCGCCGCCAGCGACGCGACGATCGCCCGCAGCAGCTCCGTACGGCCGCTGCCGTCCGGCCCCTCGATCAGCAGGTGCGGGCCGTCGGCCACCAGGTCGGCGGCGACCGGCCCGCGCGCGCCCGCGCCGAGGACGGCCAGCGCACGCCCGCCGACCGCGTCGGCGTCGTCCGCCGCGTCCGCCCAACGGGCCATCAGCGAAGCCGGGGTGGCCCGCGCCAGGCCCAGTTCGTCCAGGAGGCGCGCGGACTGCGGCAGGGGCACCGCCACGCGCGCGTGCTCCTCGCCCGGGGCTGCGTCCGGCCGCAACGGCGCCAGCGCCCGCGCGAACCGCTCGGCCCACGCGGCGGACACGGCGTCCACCGCGCCCACGGTCCCCTCACCCACCGGACCACCGCCCGGCGCCACCCGCACGAGCCGCAGCACCGTCGCCACGTCCCCGCCGAGCAGCCCGACGGCCCCGCACTCCCGCAGCAGCGGCACGACCGCGCACGCGGCCTCGTACGCCCCCGCGACGGGCAGCGTCAGCGACCCCGGGTCCGTCTCCGACAGCACCAGCACATGCACCCCGACCTCGGGCCCGCGCCGCACCAGCCGCCCGAGCGCCTCACGCAGCGCGGGCGTGCCGGGGTCGCCGTCCACGACGACCACCGTGTACGGGCCCGGGAACACGGGCGCGCGGTCCTCCTGCGCCCAGGAGGGCCGGGACCGGGCGGTTGTCTCGGGGGCGTCGGCGGACGCGTGGGCGTGGTGCGAGCCACGGGACTGCGCCGGGAGCGACACGCCGGGCTCGGCGGGAGTGTCGGCGCGGTACGCCGGGTCATCCGCGCGCGGATGCTCGCCGGACCGCCCGCCCGCCCGCGAGGCGTCGCGTTCGTCCAGCCGGTGCAGCAGCTCCCGCACGCGGGCCGTCGCCTGTTCGTGGTCGTGGGCCAGGAGGAGCCGGCAGTCCTGGGAGTGGGCCGGGCGCACGTGCGGCAGCCAGCCGAGCCAGGACCACTCGGCGGCGCGGTCGGCCGACGGGCGGGCGCGGTCGGTGGTGAGGAGGACGATCTCCAGGGTGTCCGGCGAGTGCAGCGCGGCGAACTGCGCGAGGACCGCGCGCGCCAGCCCCGCCAGCCGGGGCCGGGGACCGGCGAGCCCCAGCGCCCCCGCTTCGCGCAGACCGGCGGTGACCGGTACGGCGGGCAGGACGGAGCCCTTGGCCGTCGTACGGTCGGCGGTCGCCAGGCGGACCGTCAGGAACTCGGAGTGCCCCGGGGCGCGCTCCCACAGGCGCGGGCCGGGACCCAGCGCCGTCAGCAGCAGGGCGGCGGGGTCGGGCCAGATCTCGGGGCCGGTCGGGGCGACGACCGACGGCACCTGCTCGGACGTACGGTCCTCGGCGTCGTCCTCCTCCTGCGCCCCCGGCGTGTTCCGGTTCCCGGTCAGCCGCCGCGCCCACGCGGAGAGGCCACCGCGCCGCCGGCCACCCTGCGGGACGTCCTCGGGAGCGCCGTGGACACCGTCGCCCGCGCGCGTGTTCCCCGCTTCGTCCGGGGACGTCGCGAGGGAGCCGATGCCGGAACGGCCGCCGTGGGTCTCGGTGGACGAGCCGGAGGTGGGCCTGAGGACGGGCCGTGCGCCCTTGGGCAGCGTGCCGTCGAACTCGGCGCGCTGTCCCTCGGCTGCCGGACGCCTCTCGATCCCTGGCGCACCCCCTTGGCCCGGAACCGAAGCCCCCGCGCGCGAGGACCCTCCCGAACCCTCAGCACCGCCCGGCGTCCCGTGTGACCCCGCACCCGCGCGCGAGGACCCCCACGCCGGATCGACACCCCCGTACGCGTGCCCCGTCCCGCGCTCGCCCTCCACGCGCGCGTGCGCGACCCGCACATGCCCCTCGCCGTCCGGTGTCGTCGGCATCCGCGACGCGGCCTCCCCGGGCGGAGCCAGCCGGAGGGCGGACTCGCCGATGCGCAGGAGCGCGCCCGGCGGGAAGTGGACGGCGCGGTCGGTGACGCGCGTGCCGTCGAGGGTGGTGCCGTTGGTGGAGCCCAGGTCGGTGACGGTGACGAGGCCGTCGGGGGAGAGGGTGACCGCGCAGTGGACGCGGGAGACGTCCGGGTCGTCGAGCGGGACGTCCGCCTCGGTGGAGCGGCCGACACGGATCTGCCCGCCGTGCAGGAGGTGCACCCCGCCCGCGTCGGGCCCCGCGACCACGTGCAGGCGCGCGGGCGCGGCGTCGATCTCGGGGTGCGCCTCGGGGGCGGCCGGGACGGTCAGGGAGAGGACGGCGCCGTCGGTGAGGGGCGGTTCGCCGAGCGTCGTACGCGTCGCGTCCAGCCGCTGCTCGCCCGCGTACAGGACGACCGCCCCGCTTCCGGGGGCCTCGCCGGTCACGGCCGACGCCAGCGCGGAGGCGACCGCGGCCAGGGCGGTGCCCGCCGGTGCCGTCACCAGCACGTCGCTGCTCGCGGTCCGGCCCCGGGCCTCGGAGACCGGGGCCTGCGGGTCTACGACGGTCAGCCGGATCTGCATCGCCGTCAGCGGTCCCTTCTGCCCCGGGCGCGGGCTTCCCCCGCCCCGCACGAGCGCGTCGGCCAGTACTGGGGGCATCCTCGCACCTGTCACTGACAACGTGCCCGCCCCCGACCGCCGAGTGATCTTGATTGGTCGGCTCTGCCCGCAAAAGTGCCGGACGGACGGTCCGTCGATGATCACTTGAGATCCGTCACGTTTCGGGCCCGGCAACCATCGGACCGCGGAACGCGTCTTTCCGGTGAAGCCGGAGGACTTCCCGGTCTTACCCGGTCATTCGGCGTCAGGATGTTGACAGGCCCTCGAACGCGCGCGGGAGGACGCCCGTACCCATAGCCGGACGACAGCCCCGTCACCGGGTCTCAGCACTACAGTGGTCGGAACATATGCAGGCACATCGGCAATCACCAGGGAGCGCGTGACGTGCGGCCAGTCGGCAGCAAGTACTTGCTTGAGGAGCCGCTCGGACGCGGCGCCACAGGCACCGTCTGGCGTGCCCGCCAGCGCGAGACCGCGGGTGCCGAGGCGGCCGTCGCCGGACAGCCCGGCGAGACCGTCGCCATCAAGGTCCTCAAGGAGGAGCTGGCGAGCGACCCGGACATCGTGATGCGGTTCCTGCGCGAGCGCTCGGTGCTGCTGCGCCTGACCCACCCGAACATCGTCCGGGTCCGCGACCTGGTCGTCGAGGGCGACCTCCTGGCCCTGGTCATGGACCTCGTGGAGGGCCCCGACCTGCACCGCTACCTGCGCGAGAACGGTCCCTTCAGCCCCGTCGCCGCCGCCCTGCTGACCGCGCAGGTGGCCGACGCGCTCGCGGCGAGCCACGCGGACGGCGTGGTCCACCGCGACCTCAAGCCCGCCAACGTCCTGCTGCGCCAGTACGACGGCCAGATGCACCCCCTGCTGACCGACTTCGGCATCGCCCGCCTCGCCGACTCCCCGGGCCTCACCCGCACCAGCGAGTTCGTCGGCACGCCCGCGTACGTCGCGCCGGAGTCCGCCGAGGGCCGCCCGCAGACGTCCGCGGTGGACATCTACGGCGCCGGCATCCTGTTGTACGAGCTGGTCACCGGCCGCCCGCCGTTCGCCGGGGGCTCCGCCCTCGAAGTCCTGCACCAGCACCTGAGCGCCGAACCGCGCCGCCCCTCCACCGTTCCGGAACCCCTGTGGACGGTCATCGAGCGCTGCCTGCGCAAGAACCCCGCCGAACGCCCCGGGGCGCAGTCCCTCGCGCGTGCGCTGCGCATCGTCGCCGAGGGCACCGGCGTGCACGCGAACTCGATGCAGATCGCCGCAGCCGAGGGCGTCGGCCACATCCTCACGCCCGACCCTGCCCCTGCGGCCGTCCCGGGCGCCGACGGCTCCGCCGATCCGACCCAGGTGCTGCCGCACAGCGCACCGGGGGGCGCGTACGACCCGAACGCGGCCACCAGCGTGCTCCCGCACACCGGCGCACCCCCGTACGCGGGCGCCGACCCCACCGCCGTCCTCCCGCCGGTCCCCCCGGGACAGCAGGGCTCCGGCCAGCAGGAGCCGCACCCCTGGCAGAACCAGATGCGCGCCGCGCGCGACCGCAACGAGCAGACGCAGGTCCAGTACCTGGACCCCGGCGAGGACCCGCTGCGCCGCCGCCCCCAGCGACAGGTCGCGCACCCCCAGCACCAGCAGCCGTACCAGCAACCCCCGCAGGGGCCTCCCCAGGGCCCCCCGCAAGGCCGTCAGCAGCGCGGCCCGTCCGCGCAGGCGTACGGCTACCAGCAGCAACAGCCGCCCCAGCAACAGCAGTACGCGCCCCCGCAGCCGCCGCCCCAGCAGCAGCGCTACGCCCCCGCGCCCGCGCCGGAGCGCCGTCAGCCCCAGCGGCCCGCACCCGAACCGCGCGAGCGTGAGCGCGAGTCCCGGGAGCCGCGCCGCCGCAGCGCCAACCCGATGCGCGTCCCCGGGCTCGGCTGCCTCAAGGGCTGCCTGTTCACGATCCTCATCCTGTTCGTCGCGAGCTGGCTGATCTGGGAGTTCTCGCCCCTCCAGGACTGGATCGGGAGCGGCAAGGGCTACTGGGAGCAGCTCAGCGACTGGTTCTCCGGGGTCACCGATTGGCTCGACCGTGTGACGGGCAACTGATCGGCGAGTTTGGGGATTTGTCGACATCCGGCGGGTGATTTCCGCCTCCGCTGTGAAGGTCGGCTCTTCGGACGCGTACGTTTAGCCGCAACACGCGTCGGTAGGAGCAGTCTTGGCACGGAAGATCGGCAGCCGGTACACCGCCCACCAGATCCTGGGGCGGGGCAGCGCCGGCACGGTGTGGCTCGGCGAGGGCCCCGAAGGGCCCGTCGCGATCAAGCTCCTGCGCGAGGACCTCTCCTCGGACGAGGAACTGGTCGGGCGGTTCGTCCAGGAGCGCACGGCGCTGCTCGGGCTCTCCCACCCGAACGTGGTCTCCGTACGGGACCTGGTGGTCGACGGCAACGACCTCGCGCTCGTCATGGACCTCGTGCGGGGCACGGACCTGCGCACGCGCCTGGACCGCGACCGGCGACTCGCGCCCGAGGCGGCCGTCGCGATCGTCGCGGACATCGCCGAGGGACTCGCCGCCGCGCACGCCGCAGGGGTCGTACACCGCGACGTGAAGCCCGAGAACGTCCTCCTGGACATGCAGGGACCCCTCGGGCCCGGCGGGTCCCATCAGGCGCTTCTGACGGACTTCGGCGTCGCGAAGCTGATCGACACGCCGAAGCGCACCAAGGCCACGAAGATCATCGGAACACCCGACTATCTGGCCCCCGAGATAGTCGAAGGGCTCCCCCCGCGCGCGTCGGTCGACATCTACGCGCTCGCGACGGTCCTCTACGAACTGCTCGCCGGGTTCACGCCCTTCGGTGGCGGCCACCCCGGGGCCGTCCTGCGGCGGCACGTCACCGAGTCCGTCGCGCCCCTGCCGGGCATCCCCGACGAACTGTGGCAGCTCCTCGTCCAGTGCCTCGCCAAGGCGCCCGCCTCGCGCCTGCGCGCGTCCGAACTCGCCGCGCGCCTGCGCGAACTGCTGCCGTCCCTCGCGGGGATGCCGCCGCTGGACGTCGACGAGCCCGACACGGAGGCCGACGAGGCCGCCGACGAGCCCGAGCCCGACACCGCCGCCTCCGGCCACGCCGTACGCCGCGGCGCGGTGCCGCTCGTGCCGGGCGCCAAGCCGGACTCGAACCGGGACACGCATACGTCGATGAGGGTGCCGGCCGCCGACGAGCTGGCGGGGGGCGCGCACGGCACCGCCCGCGTCCCGCGCGCCTCCGGCGCACCCCGGCCCGGCTCCGCCCGCAACCGGGCCTCCACGCGCAGGCGCAGGGTGATCATCAGCGTCACCGGAGTCGCCGTCGCCGCAGCTGTGGGCGTGGGCGCCTGGTTCGCGACGTCCGACGGCGAGGCGCCCGCGCGGGAGACGGGAAACTCGTCGCCCTCCTCGCCCTGACCCCCTCCGTACGGCGGCAGCGGCGGCGTTGTCAGTCGTTGCCGTTAGGCTGGGGGCGTGGCAGTCGTCGATGTATCCGAAGAGCTGAAGTCCCTCTCCTCGACCATGGAGTCGATCGAGGCCGTCCTGGACCTCGACAAACTGAGGGCAGACATCGCCGTGCTCGAGGAGCAGGCGGCGGCGCCGTCCCTGTGGGACAACCCGGACGAGGCGCAGAAGATCACCAGCAAGCTGTCCCACCTCCAGGCCGAGGTCAGGAAGGCGGACACCCTGCGCGGTCGGATCGACGACCTCTCCGTCCTCTTCGAGATGGCCGACGAGGAGGACGACCCGGACACCCGCGCGGAGGCCGAGTCCGAGCTCACGGCCGTCCGCAAGGCGCTGGCCGAGATGGAGGTCCGTACGCTGCTCAGCGGCGAGTACGACTCCCGTGAGGCGCTCGTCAACATCCGCGCGGAGGCCGGTGGCGTGGACGCCGCCGACTTCGCGGAGAAGCTCCAGCGGATGTACCTGCGGTGGGCGGAGCAGAAGGGCTACAAGACCGAGCTGATCGAGACGTCGTACGCCGAAGAGGCCGGCATCAAGTCGACGACGTTCGCGGTGCACGTGCCGTACGCGTACGGCACACTCTCCGTCGAGCAGGGCACCCACCGGCTCGTACGGATCTCGCCCTTCGACAACCAGGGGCGGCGGCAGACGTCGTTCGCGGGCGTCGAGGTGCTGCCGGTCGTCGAGCAGACCGACCACGTCGAGATCGACGAGTCCGAGCTGCGGGTCGACGTCTACCGGTCGTCCGGGCCAGGCGGTCAGGGCGTCAACACCACGGACTCCGCGGTGCGGCTCACCCACCTTCCCACCGGCATCGTCGTCTCCTGCCAGAACGAGCGCTCGCAGATCCAGAACAAGGCGACCGCGATGAACGTCCTCCAGGCGAAGCTCCTTGAGCGGCGCCGGCAGGAGGAGCAGGCCAAGATGGACGCGCTCAAGGGGGACGGCGGCAACTCCTGGGGCAACCAGATGCGTTCGTACGTCCTGCACCCGTACCAGATGGTCAAGGACCTGCGCACCGACTTCGAGGTCGGCAACCCCGAGGCCGTGTTCAACGGCGAGATCGACGGGTTCCTGGAGGCCGGAGTTCGCTGGCGCAAGCAGCAGGAGAAGTAGAGCTGTAGGTTTGTCGACAAGGCAATCGCCCCTGGAACGGGGGCGGTTGCCTTTTGTCTGTCGTGGTGTCTGGGTTTTACGTCACACTCACAGATTCCTTCACCCGGCATAGCGTGCGCAGGTGGACATTGCGCGCGCAACGGCCTTGACGGTGCTGTGAAAAATCGGGAGGGTGCAAGCTGGCACGCGTTGTCTGCGAGGCGTATGTGAACCGGGGGACGTGGATCGACTCCGTCCCCCGTCGATCACCGCTTCGACGACGCTGCCCTCCCTGACGAACAGCTACTGGGGGTAGCAGCCATATGACCAAGAAGACGCGCGTCCGTATCGCGCGTATAGCCGCCGGCTCGATCATGGCCGCCGGTGCGTCCCTGACGGTGGCCGGTATCGCCTCCGCCGACCCGAACGACCCGCCGCCGCCGGGCGACGACTGCACGATCGTGATCTGCCCGGACCCGACGACCGGCGGGACCTCGTCCACCGGTGGTTCGTCCACATCGGGCGGCTCCACCACGGGTGACCCCTCCACGACCGGTGGCTCCACCACGGGTGACCCGTCGTCGACCGGTGGTTCGTCCACGACGGGCGACCCCTCCACGACGGGCGGCTCGACCACCACGGGCGGCTCGTCCTCGACCAGTGGTTCGACCACGGGTGACCCCTCCACGACCGGTGGCTCCACCACCACCACGGCCGGTGGCCTGATCTCGATCGGCGGCACGTCCTCCAGCGGCGGTTCGTCCTCGACCGGTGGTTCGTCCACGACGGGCGACCCCTCCACGACGGGCGGCTCGACCACCACGGGCGGTTCGTCCACGACCGGCGGTTCCTCCTCCACGGGTGGCTCGTCGTCGACCGGCGGCTCCACCACGACGACCGGTGGCTCGTCCTCCACGGGTGGGTCCTCCACCACGGGCGGCTCGGGCTCGACCGGTACGAGCGGCTCCACCGGCACCAGCGGGTCCACCTCCGGCGGTCCCAGCACCGAGTCCACCGGAGGTACCGGCACCACCGGCGCCTCCACCCAGGAAGAGGGCAGCTCCGCGCTGACCGACACCTCCTCCTCCGCCTCGTCCTCCTCCGAGGCCACCGCCCAGGGCGGCAACGAGGAGCTCGCCGAGACCGGTGCCGGCCAGACCATGTTCCTGGTCATCGGCGCCGCGACGATGATCGTCGGCGGTGTCGGCTTCCGCGTCCTGCCGCGCCTCGTCGAGGGCCGTGGCGGCGCGGCTGCCTGAGCCAGGCGGCCGTACGTCCCGTAGCTGAAGAAAGAGGCCCGGAGCCGATGCTCCGGGCCTCTCTCGTGTCCTGGGGGCCCGCTAGGCGGTCTGGTGGGCCAGCAGGGCCACCGCCGCGATGAGGACGACGAGCGCGGCGATCAGGGCCGCGGGGCTCAGCGAGCCCAGCCAGTTCTCCTGCTGAAGCCGCTGGCGGTTCGCCCGGCACACCGGGCACCGTCCCTCGCTCACGGGCGCCGCGCAGTTAGCGCACACCAGCCGGTCGTACGTCATGCGCTCGCCCTCCTTCGCACCGGTTCTGCTCTCCACAACGCTCCGGGAAACGGATACGTTCCCGCCTTCTACTGTGCCAGGTTCCCCCCGGACCCGCGCCGGATCGCCCAGGACGAGGGCGGGCGCCCCTTCCCCGCCCGCGCGCAAATACACACAAGCCACACCCAACAGTGACGGCCGCCTGCGCCGCCTCACCCGCTTCGCGTATGGTCACGCTCATCTACCCCCGGCGACCCGTGGTGCACCGTGATCCGATTCGACAACGTCTCCAAGGTCTACCCCAAGCAGACCCACCCTGCTCTCAGGGAGGTGTCCCTGGAGGTGGAGAAGGGCGAGTTCGTCTTCCTCGTCGGCTCCTCCGGCTCCGGGAAGTCGACCTTCCTGCGGCTGGTCCTGCGCGAGGAGCGGTGCAGCCACGGCCAGGTGCACGTCCTCGGCAAGGACCTCGCCCGGCTGTCCAACTGGAAGGTGCCGCAGATGCGCCGCCAGCTCGGGACGGTCTTCCAGGACTTCCGGCTGCTGCCGAACAAGACGGTCGCCGAGAACGTCGCCTTCGCGCAGGAGGTCATCGGCAAGTCGAAGGGCGAGATCCGCAAGTCGGTGCCCCAGGTCCTCGACCTGGTCGGGCTCGGCGGCAAGGAGGACCGGCGTCCCGGCGAGCTGTCCGGCGGTGAGCAGCAGCGCGTCGCCATCGCGCGCGCGTTCGTCAACCGCCCCAAGCTGCTGATCGCGGACGAGCCGACCGGCAACCTCGACCCGCAGACCTCCGTCGGCATCATGAAACTGCTCGACCGCATCAACCGGACGGGTACGACGGTCATCATGGCGACGCACGACCAGAACATCGTCGACCAGATGCGCAAGCGCGTCATCGAGCTGGAGAAGGGCCGCCTCGTCCGCGACCAGGCCCGCGGCGTCTACGGCTACCAGCACTGACCGTCCCCAGGTCCCACGGAAAGGCTTGAAGCGCCATGCGCGCCCAGTTCGTCCTCTCGGAGATCGGTGTAGGTCTCCGCCGCAACCTGACGATGACCTTCGCGGTCATCGTCTCCGTGGCCCTCTCGCTGGGTCTCTTCGGCGGCTCGCTGCTGATGAGCGACCAGGTCAGCACGATGAAGGGCTACTGGTACGACAAGGTCAACGTCTCGATCTTCCTCTGCAACAAGAGCGATGCCGAGTCCGACCCCAACTGCGCCAAGGGCGCGGTGACCACGGACCAGAAGCAGCAGATCAAGACCGACCTGGAGAAGATGTCGGTCGTCCAGACGGTGACGTACGAATCGCAGGACGAGGCGTACAAGCACTACAAGGAACAGTTCGGCGACTCGCCGCTGGCCGCGTCCCTCACGCCGGACCAGATGCAGGAGTCGTACCGGATCAAGCTGAAGGACCCGGAGAAGTACCAGGTCATCGCGACGGCGTTCAACGGGCGCGACGGTGTGCAGTCCGTACAGGACCAGAAGGGGATTCTGGACAACCTCTTCGAGCTGCTGAACCTGCTGAACGGGGCGGCGCTCTGGGTGATGGCGCTGATGCTGCTCGTGGCGCTGATGCTGATCGTCAACACCGTGCGCGTCTCCGCCTTCAGCCGTCGGCGTGAGACGGGGATCATGCGGCTGGTCGGCGCCTCCGGGTTCTACATCCAGGCGCCGTTCATCGCTGAGGCGGCCGTCGCCGGGTTCATCGGCGGGGTGCTCGCCTGTGTCGGTCTGACGCTCGGCCGGTACTTCACGATCGACCACGGCATGGCTCTCGCACAGAAGATGAAACTCATCAACTTCATCGGCTGGGACGCCCTGTTGACGAAGCTTCCGCTGATCCTCGCGGCGAGTCTGCTGATGCCCGCCCTTGCCGCCTTCTTCGCGTTGCGCAAGTACCTGAAGGTGTGACACATGCCAAGAGGGCCGTACGGACAACTGCCCGTACGGCCCTTTCGCTTCCCCTAGACTCACGGCCATGTCAGGCCCCGACCTGTTCTCGCAGCCCCGCCGCTTCGGCCGCGGGGCCGCCCTGACCTTGGTGTTCGCGAGCGTGCTGGTGGCGGGGGCCGCGACGGGATCGCTGCCCCAGGGGGGCGAGGAGGCGGGGGTGGCCCGGTCGGTCGGCCCCGACGCGCGCGGGCAAGTGGCGAGGGCGGCGGCCGACGCGATGGCCGCGGGCAAGTCCCCCACGGAGGCCGCCGAGCGCGCGGTGAGCCGCAGCGGGGACCGCTGGGCGGCCGTCTACTCGGAGGGCGAGTTCGAGGAGTTCGAGCAGTCCCTCGACGGCGAGTACACCGGCGTCGGGCTGTGGGCGCGCCGCGAGTCCGACGGCGGGATCGCCGTCAGCAAGGTCAGCGGCGGCTCGCCCGCGCAGGCGGCCGGCATCCGCGCGGGCGACCGCCTCACGAGCGTCGACGGACGCGCCGTGGACGGGCTGCCGGTCACCGACGTCCTGTCCCTGCTGCGCGGCGACGCGACCGACGCGCCCGCGGGTACGGCCGTACGGCTGGGGCTGTCGCGCGGCGCGCGCGCGTGGGGCGAGACGGTACGGCGCGCGACGCTCTCCACCGAACCGGTGGCCGTGCAGAAGATCGCCGGCGGGGGAACTCTTGTTCGAGTCTCCGCGTTCACCAAGGGAGTGGGCGAGGCGGTACGGACCGCCGTGCGGGAGGCGTCGGGAGGCGTGGTGCTGGATCTGCGGGGGAACTCGGGCGGGCTGGTCACCGAGGCGGTCGGTGTCGCCTCGGTCTTCCTGGACGGCGGCCTGGTCGCGACGTACGACACGGACGGCACCGAGCACGCCCTGCACGCGGACGCGGGGGGCGACACCACCAGACCCCTGGTCGCGCTCGTCGACGGCGGCACGATGAGCGCGGCCGAGCTGCTGACCGGGGCGCTCCAGGACCGGGGGCGCGCGGTCGTCGTCGGCAGCCGTACGTTCGGGAAGGGCTCGGTCCAGATGCCGACGCGGCTGCCGGACGGGTCGGTCGCGGAGCTGACGGTGGGGCACTACCGGACGCCGTCCGGGCACGCGGTGGACGGGGTGGGGATCACCCCGGACCTTGAGGTGGAGGCTGGGGTGCTGGAGCGGGCGGAGCGGGTGCTGAGCGGGTCGGGGCGGACGCGGTAGGGGAAACGGCTTTCCCTTCGGGGCCCGGCGGGTGCGAAAATGGCGGGACTATGAGCAAGGGAATGTACGTACCGAAGGAGTCCCAGCCCAAACAGGGCGGCGGGGGCGGCAAGACGCGGGACGGCGAGAAGGGGGGCAAGAAGAAGATCGTCGCGCAGAACAAGAAGGCCCGGCATGACTACGCGATCGTCGACACCTTCGAGGCGGGACTCGTCCTCATGGGGACCGAGGTCAAGTCGCTGCGCGAGGGACGCACCTCGCTGGCCGACGGGTTCGTCCAGATCGACCGGGGCGAGGCGTGGCTGCACAACGCGCACATCCCGGAGTACCACCAGGGCAGCTGGACCAACCACTCCGCGCGCCGCAAGCGCAAGCTGCTCCTGCACCGCGAGGAGATCGACAAGCTCGCGGCCAAGGCGGAGGAGACCGGCCACACGATCGTGCCGCTCGCCCTGTACTTCAGGGACGGCCGCGCGAAGGCCGAGATCGCGCTCGCGCGCGGCAAGAAGGAGTACGACAAGCGGCAGACCCTGCGCGAGAAGCAGGACCGGCGCGACACCGACCGCGCGATCGCGGCGGCGAAGCGGCGCCAGCGGGAAGGCTGACGAGCGGGAATACGGTGGCATCCGTACGCGTTGGTCACGTACGATGGCATCAACGCCGACTCCGGTCGGCGAGCACCCCCTCGGGGGTTTGAAAAATCAACATGGGGATGATCGGTTTCGACAGCGGTTGTCGAAGCAGGAGAAGCGTGTCGAGGAAGCGGCAATGATCTCGTTAACCATATGTCGCAAAAAATAATCGCCACTAACAAGAGCGATTCCCGCGCCTTCGCCCTCGCTGCCTAATAAGCAGTGAGCGAAGGCCCTTAACGGGTGTCAGCCCGGGAGTGTTCCCGACCCGGACCCTGGCATAATCTAGGGGACTAAACCATTGAGCCCGGTCACGGGGTTCGATGGGAAATCAAACAGTGACTGGGCCCGTCGGCGACTTGTTCGCGTGATCACCGGGGCCGAGAAAATCACAGCGAACTGCACACGGAGAAGTCCTGATTCTGCACCGTTGGACGCGGGTTCGATTCCCGCCATCTCCACATCCCATGTGGCCACAGGCCCCGTCGCTTTCGAGCGGCGGGGCCTGTGGCTTTTCTTTTCACGCGTGCCGGGGCGCCGTACTCGCCCTCGGCGTGAGCGCCGCCGGCAGCAGCGTCGCCTCCGACACCGGCTCTCCCGCGAGCTTGTCCATCAGCAGCTCCACCGCCTGCGTGCCGACCTGACCGGACGGCAGGGCGACGGCGGTGACCTGGAGGTGCTCCGCGAGGTCGGCGGGGCAGATCGCGATGACGGAGAGGTCGCCGGGGACGCTCAGCCCGAGCCGGCGGAACGCGTCGATGAGCGGTTCGAGCACCGCCTCGTTGTGGACGACGACCCCGGTCAACGCCGGTTGCTCGCGCAGCAGTTGCTCGGCGACCCGGCGGGCCGCGGCGGGGCTCGCCTCGCAGGGGCGCACGGCGGACTGGAGCCCGGCGCGGTGGGCGGCGGCGGTGAACCCCTGGACGACGCGCTGCGCGAACGCGGTCTGCCGGACGTACACCTCGGGCGGCGACCCCACCAGCGCGACGGTCCGGTGCCCGAGCCGGGCGAGATGCTCGACGCACGCCTCGCCCGCCGCCCGGAAGTCCAGGTCGATACAGGTGAGCCCCTGCGGGCTGAGCGGAAACCCGATCATCACCGTCGGCCGCTCCAGCGAACGCAGCAACGGCAGCCGGGGGTCGTGGAGTTGTACGTCCATGAGGATCAGCGCGTCCACCTGCGCGGTGTCCGCGACGCGCCGCAGCCCCTCCTCGCCCTCCTCCTGCGTCAGGAGCAGCACGTCGTGGTCGTACCGCCGCGCGGCCGTCACCACCGACCCCACGAACTGCATGACGACGGGGACGTGCATCCCGGCGCGCAGGGGGACGACGAGGGCGAGCACGTTGGAGCGGCTGCTGGCCAGCGCGCGGGCACCGGCGTGCGGCCGGTAGCCGAGGTCGCGGATGGCGTCCTGGACCCGGCGCCGGGTCTGCTCGGAGATCGGCCGCTTGCCGCTCAGCGCGTACGACACCGTGCTCGGGGAGACCCCGGCCAGCCGCGCCACATCGGTGATCTTGACCATCAGCCCAGCTCCACCGTCAGGAAGCCGCATCCGGCCTCAGCCCGCGCCACCCGGTCCCCGGCGGCGAGCGACCAGGGCGCCACCGGATCGCTGGAGGACGCCCGCAGCGTGTTCCCCTCCCGTACGACGGTGAAGCTCACCTCCCCCGCGCGCACCGTGACCTGGGCGCCCCGCTCCAGGCCGTACGTCCGCAGGGTGACCCCGTCGGCGTACGAATAGTCGGGCCGGTCGGCGTGCGCGCCCACCGGGATCACCGCGCCGGGCCGCACCAGCAGCGGGACGCTCAGGAACCCGTGCGTCTCGCGCACCCAGCGCGGGCCGGTGACGGTGCGGCCGGTGAAGAAGTCGGTCCAGTCGCCCTCGGGGACGTAATACCGCACGTCTCCCTCGTCGTTGAAGACCGGCGCCACCAACAGGTCGCCGCCCAGCATGTACTGGCGTTCCAGATGCGCGCACCCGGGGTCGTCCGGGAACTCCAGGACCATCGCGCGCATCACCGGCACCCCTTCCTCGTGCGCGGTGCGCGCCGCCTCGTACAGGTACGGCATGAGCCGCAGCTTCAGCCGCGTGAACAGCCGTAGGACGTCGACGGATTCGTCGTCGAAGAGCCACGGCACCCGGTACGAGGAGCTGCCGTGCAGGCGGCTGTGGGACGACAACAGGCCGAAGGCGAGCCAGCGTTTGAACAGGGCCGGGGTCGGGGTGCCCTCGAAGCCGCCGATGTCGTGGCTCCAGTAGCCGAACCCGGACAGGCCGAGCGAGAGGCCGCCGCGCAGCGACTCGGCCATCGCCTCGTACGTCGACTCGCAGTCGCCACCCCAGTGAACGGGGTACTTCTGGCTGCCTGTTGTGGCCGAGCGGGCGAAGAGGACCGCCTCGCCCTCGCCGCGGTGCTTGCGCAGGACGTCGAAGACGGTGCGGTTGTAGAGGTACGTGTAGTAGTTGTGCATGCGCTCCGGGTCGGAGCCGTCGGACCAGGCCACGTCCGTCGGGACGCGCTCGCCGAAGTCGGTCTTGAAGCAGTCGACGCCCTGGTCGAGGAGCTTCTCCAGCTTCGACGCGTACCAGTCGCGGGCGGCCGGATCGGTGAAGTCGACCAGGGCCATGCCGGGTTGCCACAGATCCCACTGCCAGACGCTGCCGTCCGGCCGCTTCAGGAGGTGGCCCAGCTCCTTGCCCTCCGCGAACAGCGGGGAGCGCTGGGCGATGTAGGGGTTGATCCATACGCAGACGTGCAGCCCCTTCGCCTTCAGCCGGGCCAGCATGCCCTCCGGGTCGGGGAAGACGCGCGGGTCCCACTCGAAGTCGCACCAGTTCAGCTCGCGCATCCAGAAGCAGTCGAAGTGGAAGACGGACAACGGGAGTTCGCGTGCCCGCATGCCCTCGATGAACGAGGTGACCGTCTCCTCGTCGTACGAGGTGGTGAACGACGTCGACAGCCACAGCCCGAACGACCAGGCCGGCGGGAGCGCGGGGCGGCCGGTGAGGGCGGTGTACTTGCGCAGGATGTCCTTCGGGGTGGGGCCGTGGATGACGTAGTACGTCAACTCCTGGGCCTCGACGCTGAACTGGACCCGGGAGACCGCCTCGGAGCCGACCTCGAAGGACACCTTGCCCGGGTGGTCGACGAAGACGCCGTACCCGGCGTCGGTGAGGTAGAACGGCGTGTTCTTGTACGCCTGTTCGGTGGCCGTGCCGCCGTCGGCGTTCCAGATGTCCACCACCTGGCCGTTCTTGACGACCGGGCCGAACCGTTCGCCGAGTCCGTACACCGATGTCCCTACGCCCAGGGCGAGTTGCTCGCGCAGGTAGTGGGCCTCGGTGCGGGTGTCGCGCATGATGCCCATGCCCTTGGGGCCGCTGGAGGTGAGCGAGCGGCCGTCGGCGCGGAAGTCCAGGTGCCAGGGGCCGCTGCGGGTGACCTTCAGGGACAGGGCGCCGGAGGTGAGGGTCGCGTGGTCCTCCTCGTAGGACAGCTGAGGGGTGAACTCCTCGGCGGTCAGGTCGAATTGGGGCGAGGGCGGGCGGTCGCCCCGGAAGTGGGCGAAGGTGACGCCGATGACATCGGGCATCGGGGTGTGCGCGCTGATCGTCACGACCGGTCCCTTCAGCAGGTCGCCGCGGTGGCGGATGGGCCGGGTCGGCGCGTGGATCTCCAGCGTGCCGTCCGACGCGGCGACGTCGAGCACCTCGGCGGGGTGGGCCGCGGTGATCCCGTCGCGCAGCAGCCAGTAACCATCGGTGAACTTCACGTGGAGGCCCCTTACTTGACGGCACCCACGGCTATCCCGCGGGTGAGCGTGCGCTGGAAGACGAGGAAGAAGACGAGCGCCGGCAACACACCGAGCAGGGCAGCCGCGTTGGTCATCGTGGCGTCCATCAGGCGCTGGCCCTGGAGGACGCCGAGCGCGACCGACACCGTCTGGTTGTCGTTCGAGATCAGCATCACCAGCGGGAGCAGGAACTCGTTCCACGTCCACACGAAGAAGAAGACCAGCAGCACGCCGAGGGTAGGGCGGCTCATCGGTACGACGATCCGCCACAGCACCTGCCACTTGTTCGCGCCGTCCACGTGCGCCGCCTCGACCACCTCGCGCGGGAACCTGCCGAGGACGGCCGACAGGAGGTATGTGCCGAACGCCGCCTGGATCACCGTGAACACGATGATGACGCTCAACCTCGTGTCGTACAGGCCGAGTTGCTTGCTCAGGTAGTAGACGGGGTAGACCAGCGCCTCCTGCGGGACGACGTTCGCCAGGACGAAGAAGGCGAGGATCCAGGGGCGGCCCTTGATGCGGCCGATGCCGATCGCGTAGGCGTTGAGGAGGGAGAGGACGGTCGCGAGGATCGCCACCGAGCCGCTGATCAGGGTGGAGTTGACGAGTTTCTGCGTGTAGTCGACGCGGGTCCAGAAGCTTTTCAGGCCGTCCAGGTAGAGGCCTTCGGGGAGGCTGAGGGGGCCGTTCTGGGCGTACTCCGCAGGGGACTTGAAGGCGTTGAGGGTGACGATGAGGAAAGGGGTGACCATGAAGAGGGCGGCGATACAGAGAGCGAGGAGGACGGGATAACGCTTCAGTGCTTTCAACTCGACGCCTCTTCCTGCCTGTTCTGGAGTCTCAGCGCGATCAGTGAGAGCGCGAGGATCAGTACCGTCAGCACCGTCGAGATCGCGGCCCCGTACCCGACCTGCGTCTTCTCGAAGAACGTGGTGAACGAGAAGTACGACGGCACGTCCGTCGCCCCGCCAGGACCGCCCTTCGTCAGGACGTACACCGCGCCGAACACCTTGAGCGCGGCGATCGTGCACCAGGTCAGCACGACGGAGATCTCGGGGCGGATCTGCGGCAGCGTGATGTGCCAGAAGCGCCGCCACCAGCCCGCGCCGTCCAGCTCGGCCGCCTCGTGCAGCTGCGGGTCGACGCGTTCGAGTCCGGCCATGAACACCACGAGCGGGAAGCCGAGTTGGACCCAGACCATGACGCCCATGACGCTGTAGAGCGCGAAGTCCGGGTCGCCCAGCCAGTCCTGCTCCCAGCCCGACAGGCCGACGGCGCCGAGGAGTTCGTTGAGCGAGCCGTTGTCCGGGGCGAGGATCCAGCTCCACACGATGCCCGCGACCGCGATCGGCAGCACCTGCGGCAGGTAGAAGCAGGCCCGCAGAATCGTCGTGACCCTGCTGCCGAAGTGCTTGCCGACGTAGTCGAACAGGGCGGCGGCCAGGACGAGTCCGGCGGCCGTGGGCAGCGCTGCCATCGCCACGACCATGAACAGACTGTGCCGGAACGACTCCCAGAACGCCGAATCGTCCAGCAGCTCCCGGTAGTTGGCGAGACCGGTCCACTCCGGGGTGCCGACACCCTGCCAACTCGTGAAGCTCACACCGGTGTTCATCAGGAACGGCACGATGACGACCGCGAGGAACGCGAGGACGCCGGGGACCAGGAAGAGCGCGTACGGCGCCGAGCGGCGCGGAGCCGTCATGAGGACGGGACACCCTTGTCGTACGCCTTCTTCACCGCGTCGAGGTACTCCTCGGGCTTCTCGCTGCCGGTGATCAGCTTCTGCGTCTCCGAGACCAGGACGTCGTAGAAGCCGGGGACCGGCCAGTCGGGGTAGAAGGCGAGGCCGTCACGGGCGCTCACCGTGGTGAAATCCGTGATGAGTTGCTTCGACTTGGGGTCGGTGATCGCGTTCGGGTCCGCCGCGACGGGTACGCCGCCCTTGTTGCCGAGCAGGTTCTGGATCTTCTTCGACAGGGTGATGTCGATGAAGTCGTAGGCGAGTTGCTTGTTCTTCGCGCTCTTCGGTACGACCCAGAGGTTGCCGCCCGAGCCGAGCGTGAGTTTCGACTCCGGCCACAGGGTCGTGCCCCAGTCGAATTTCGCCTCCGACTGGAAGCGGCCGTACCACCAGCTCCCCGAGAACAGGATCGGCGCCTTGCCCTGGAGGAAGGAGACGCCCGCCTGCTCGGCCGTCATGCCGCTCGAACTCTTCGCTATGTAGCCCTTCTTGACCCAGTCCGCGAACGTCTCGGCGCCGTACGTCCAGGCCGCGTCGTGGAAGTCGGGCTTGCCCTTGTACAGCTCGTAGGCGTCGACCCAGGAGCGGTCCGCCTTCGACAGGGCCAGCTGGTAGAGGTACTGGTGGGCGAGGTACTCCGCGCCCGAGTTGGCCAGCGGGGTGACGCCCTTGTCCTTGAACTTCTGCAAGGCCGCCGTGAGTTGAGCCAACGTTGTCGGCTCCGGGACGGCGTACCTCTTGAAGAGGTCCTTGTTGAGGTAGACCATCGTGTACTCGGCGTAGTTCGGGATGCCGTACCAACTGCCCGAACCCATCACGCCGTTGGTGTCGTACTGGCTGGTCGTGCGGACGCCCGGGCCCAGCAGTTTGTCCCAGCCGCGCTTCGTCACCTCCGGGGTGAGGTCGGTCAGCAGGCCCTGCTTCGAGAGGAGGCCCGCCGTCGCGTTGCCCTTGTTGTACTCCATCAGGTCCGGTGCGTCCGAGGAGTTGAGGACCATCGGGGCCGTCTTCTGGATCTGCTCGAAGCTCTTCTCCTCGAACTTCACCTTGACGCCGGGGTGTTGGACCTCGAACTCCTTGATCGCCTCCGTCCACGCCACCCCCATCGCGCTGTTGGGGGCCTCGTAGTGCCACAGGCGCAGGGTGTTCCCGTCCGATCCACCCCCTCCCGAGCCTCCGCAGGACGCGAGGAGGAGAGCCGTACTCAGTGCCGCCGCTGTCGTCAGTGTCCGCCGTCGTGCCGTCAACATCCAGGTTCTCCAAGGGAGTCGGATGGGTCTTCGGGCTGGCCTGGCCGGCGTCACGCGGGTGTTCGTCGAATCGATTCGATGCGTGACGTCGAAGCGCTTCGACGGAGGAAGTTATTGGGTGGGTGGAGGTGCGTCAATGGGGGTGGCAGGGAATGAGGGAAGCGTTTCGATTATGACGGGTGCATCGGGGAGGGTGCCGGGGTGTGGGTGGGGCGTTGTTGTGCCTTGTCGCCGGGGGTGTTGGCTACGGGGTCGCGTTCGGGCGGGTGTTCGGTGCGGTGGTCGGCTCGGCGTGTCCGGTGTTTCTGGCTCGCCACGTCAGTGTGACCAGCAGTGCCGCGCATGCCGCGGCGACCGGTATGCCGTAGCCGGTCGTGGGGGAGGTGTGGTCCGCCACCCAGCCGCCTAGCGCGCTGCCCGTGGCGATTCCGCCGAGGAGGCCGGTGACCGCGAGGGTCATGCCCTCGTTGAGGCGGCCCTCGGGGGTGCGCTGCTGGACCAGGGTCATGCCGGTGATCATCGTGGGGGCGGTCGCGGCACCGGAGACGAGGAGGGCGAGGGCCAGGAGGGGGAGGGAGCCGGTGAGGGTTGCGGCGAGGAGGGGGAGGGTGAGGAGGGTGGCCATGGCGGCGATGCAGCAGGGGTAACGGCGGGCGGCTGGGGTGGAGTTGGGGGGTGGGTCGGTCTTGGAGGTCTGCATGTTCGCGACGGGGTGTTCCTTGCCGGGTGTCGGTTCGGCGGGGTGTTCTTTGTCGGGCGTCGGTTCGGCGGGGTGTTCCTTGCGGGGCGTCGGTTCGGCCCGGAGGGGTGGATGGCCCTCGCCGGAGGCTGCTCCGGTGTTGAGGGTTCGCCGGCCTTTGCCGGGAGCTGCCCTGGTTTTGGGTGCCTGTCGGCCTTTGCCGGTGTCTGCCCCGGCCTTGGGTGTCCGTCGGTCTTGGCCGGGACCCGCCCCGGTCTTCGACGTCCGTCGGCCCTTGCCGGAGGCTCCTTCGCCGTGGCCCGTCATCGCGCCGAACACCAGCCCCGCCAGCGCCGATCCGCCCGCCTGGAGGCCCAACACCAGCCCTGCGGCGGCTCGGTGGCCCGCCTCGTCCGCGAAGGCGACCGTCACGACCTCGGTCGCGCCGAAGACCGCGCCCAGGCAGAGGCAGGCGGCGAGGAGGGGTGGCATGCCGGGGGAGGTGAGGGGGGACTTGGCCGAGGGGTGGGCGTGCGGTGGGGGTTCGGTCCTGCGCTGGGCGGCGAACAGGAGGATGCCGGTGACGAGCAGGGCGGCTGCGGTGAGCGTGCCGGCCTCGGGGAAGACGTTCGCGCACAGCAGCGCTGCGATCAACGGGCCCAGCAGGAAGCAGAGTTCGTCCGCCGCCTGCTCGAAGGAGTTCGCGGTGTGCAGGGCTTCCTCGTCCCCGGCGAGCAGGTGGGCCCAGCGGGCGCGGGACATGCCGCCCGTGTTGGGGGTGGTCGCCGTCGCGGCGTACGCGGCGAACAACGTCCACACCGGGGCGTCGTAACGGACGCACAGCACCAGGGCGATGGACCCGAGCGCGGCGAACAGCGCGGCGGGTACGGCGACTTGGGCCTGACCTCGCCGGTCGACGAGCCGGGCGACCCACGGGGCGGCAACTGCCGTCGCCGCGAGGCCCGTTGCGCTGACGGCGCCCGCGAGCGCGTACGACCCGTGCGCGTCGGCGATCATCATCACCGCGCTGACGCTGAACATCCCCGAGGGGAGGCGGGCGACGAGGTTCCCGGCGGTGAAGGCGCTGGCGCCGGGGTGGGAGAGGAGGCGGCGGTAGGGGCCGGGGGTGCGGTGGGTTCGTGGTGGTTTTTGGTGGACGTGGGGCATGCCGCCAACGGTCGTACGGCGATGATCATCCGGTCCAACACCTGTCCCGCGCTTATTCACGCGCCTGCGTTGTGAGTCCTTGTTACGTTCGCCGGATGCCCCAGGACCTCGACCCCCGTCTGCTCCGCGTCTTCCTCGCCGTGGCCGAGGAACTGCACTTCACCCGGGCCGCCGCACGCCTGTTCGTCGCCCAGCAGGCGTTGAGCCGCGATGTACGGCGCCTGGAACGGGAGTTGGGGGCCGACCTGTTCGTCCGTACGACACGCCAGGTGGCCCTGACGCCGGACGGCGAACGCCTTCTCCCGTACGCCCGGCGGGTGTTGGACGCGCAGGAGGAACTGCGCGCCGCCTTCGGCCGCCCCCGCCCCCTGCTGGTCGACCTCAACTCGCCCGGCCTGCGCACCGGTTCGCTGGTCCTGGAGCGAGCGCGCCGACTCGCCCCGGACCACGAGCTGATGGCCCGCTTCGAGAGCGGGCTCACCTGGGCCGCCGCCGAGATGATCGCGGGCCGCCTGGACGCCTCGTTCGGACGGTACGCGGGACTCGCCCCCTCGCTGCGGGCCCGGCTCGATCACCAACTCGTCCGGTACGAGCCCATGGCCGTCCTCCTTCCCGAGGATCACCGGCTGGCCTCGTGGGACGCGGTGCCCGTACGGGAGTTGGCGGGGGAGGAGGTCTACGCGGGCGCCGGAAATCCCCGTACCCCTGAATGGACCGACCTGGCCCGGCAGTTGTTCGAGGGGCGGGGCGTCCGGGTCGCGCCGCCGGTTCCGATGGCCGTGGGGGAGGAGGAGTTCCGGCGTGCCATGGCCCGGTCCGGCTGGCCGGTGCTCGCCGTGGAGGGTTTTCCGGCCATGCCGGGGACGGTCCGGCGACCGCTCGTCGAGCCCGTCCCTTTGTCCCCGGTGTCACTCGTGTGGCGAAAGGGGCTGGTCCATCCGATCTTGGCCGTACTGCGTCAATCCGTGCTCGAACTCGCGGTCGAGGAATCGTGGTTGGAGGTCCCGACCGATGGATGGATTTCAGCCATAGACATGAACATGGCATCAGCATACAAATGACACATCGCGCACACGACGTGCATCCGCTGCGCTAGATTCGGCGCCCCGAGCACGGAGAGACATCGGGGGCGTGTGAACCGGGTGGGGGCCTGGTTGTGCGACGTGTGCTCGGTAGTCGAACACGCGCCCACAACTGTTCCAGGGATGGACCCGGAGCGATTCCGAGGTGCTCCCGTGGGGGGAAGTGCGCACGTGAAGAAATGGCCAGAAGACGCCCAACCGGAGTGGCCCGACCCGGCACCACCGACCCAAGGGGTCGCGGCGGTCGGGGGCGGGACCCAGAAGTTCCCCGATACGGGGGTGTCCCCGCGCTTGCCCGAGGCGGGGGCGTCCGCCGGTGAACGGCGTGAGATATCCGGGCCGTTGGGCGAGTCACCCTCGCCGGCCGGCACCGGATGGGAGGGGTTCCCGGACGAGATCCTCGGCAGCGGCCGACGGGCACCGGACCCCTCGACGCGGGTACCGGACTCGGCCGGGCTGGTGGAGTCGGCTTTCGGGGCCGCGCCGGTGGGTCGGGACCCGTGGGGAGAGAAGCCCGCGGGGGTACCTGGGGGGTACGGGTCTCATGGGGTGTCCCCCGGAAGTCGTACGGGTACGACGCCGGGCGGCGCCGGGAACGAGGGCGCGACCGGGGACGCGGATGCGGGCGGCTGGCCGGTGGCTCCCAGGAGCCGGCGTGCCGGGGACGGCGCGGGGCGTCGGACGGGGGCCGATGGGGAGCTTCACCGTGGGGGTGGCTCTCCGGAGGGACGGGGTGTACGGGACGGCCGAGGCGCGGACGGCACGGCCGACGCCGCTGCCGAGGGTCACGACCCCGGCGAGGTGACCGTCCAGCTCGACCCCCTGCGCGGCGGTGCCAAGTCCGACGGCGAGGCGTCCGAACGCCCCGTGTTCGTCGACGAGTCGGGCCGCCGCAGCCGTACCTTCCGGTGCCTCGGACTCGCCGTCGGCCTGGCGTGCGGCGCCTACGCGGCCGTCATCGTCGGCACCCTCCTCTCCGGCAACGCGGGCGCCCCCTGGCTGCCGCTGCCCGGACCCGGCGACGACAGCAAGCCCGCGAGCCAGGTCGAGGCGACCCGTACCCCCAGTACGTCGGAGCCAGGCGCGCCGGACGGCGTCTCCACCCCCGGCGGTACCTCGTCGGCGACCGCCTCCGGTACGACGACCAGGGCGCCCGGTGTGACGCCGGGGCCGTCCGCCTCAGGTACTACGGGTCCTACGCCCCGGCCGTCCTCCTCGGCGGCGGTCTCGCCGAGCGCCGGTGCGACCGGGCCGGGGGCCGGGCCGGGGCCCGGGGTCGGCAGCGGCAGCCCTTCGCCGGGCGGCAGCAGTCCGGCGGTGTCGTCCCCGCCGTCCTCCTCGGCGGCGCCCTCGCCGGATCCCTCGCCGGACGCGTCGGCGTCGCCGGGGGTCACCGAGAAGCGGCAGGCGTCCGGGGCGGGGAGTTCGGGCGGTGGGGGTGCGGGGCCGTCGGCTGTGGGGGCCTCGCCGGTGTCGTCGCCCGTGTCGTCGGGCCGGGTGACGCCGGCGTCCGAGGCCGGGGGCAGCGGGTCCGGCGGCGCCGGGGCGGGCGGCAGCGGTTCGAGCGGTGCCGGTTCAGGCGGCGTCGGCTCGGGCGGTACCGGCTCCGGTGGTACCGGCTCCGGTGGTTCGGCGTCCGGTGTCTCCGGTGACCCCGGGGCCGCCCTGGCCGCGAACATCGACGCGCCTGAGAGCGCGCCGGGGTCCGGGGCCGGGGTGTTCGTGGCGCGCAAGGCGCTGGCCGCGGCGGCTCCCGCCGGTTCCGTGGAGGGCGTCTCCTGATGGGTTCACGTGCAAACCGGCGGTCCGTACAGGGGCCGACCGGTTCCTCAGCCCTACCCTCGCACCGCTCGTCGGGGTCCTCCTCAGGCCGTAGGGGGATGACCCGTCGGAAGCGGGGGACCTCAGGTACTACGGGTACGACGGGCAGTACGAGTACTACGGGTACTACGGCTGCCCCGACCACCCCGGCCGGTGCCGACGGACTACCACCGACGGCGTCATACCAGGGACCCCCTCCGATACCCCCGTCGGCTCCACCCCCCGCCCCGCCCCGCCGCCGCTTCCTCCCCATGCGCCACCTGCTCCCGCTGCTCCTGCTCTGCGCGGTGATGGCGATGCTGATGCTGCGCGGCTACGTGCACAGCGAGATCCTCGCGGACTACCGGGTACGCCCCGAGGCGGCGGCCGACACGGTGCCGGAGAAGATCCTGGCGGGCGGCCCGGTCGTGGACACCCGGGGCGGTCGGACGGCCAGCATGGACATCCCGGACCGGCGGATCGTCCTCACCTTCGACGACGGCCCCGACCCGCGCTGGACGCCCGAGGTCCTGGACGTCCTGAAGGCGCACCACGCCCACGCCGTCTTCTTCATCACCGGCACCATGGCGTCCCGCTACCCCGACCTGGTCCGGCGGATGGCCGAGGAGGGCCACGAGATCGGCCTGCACACCTTCAACCACCCCGACCTCTCCTACCAGTCCAGGTCCCGCATCGACTGGGAACTCACCCAGAACCAGCTGGCGTTGGCGGGCGCGGCCGGTATCCGCACCTCGCTCTTCCGGCCGCCGTACTCCTCCACGGCCGACGCGCTGGACGACAACTCGTGGCCGGTCGTGCGCTACGTGGGGAGCCGGGGCTACCTCACCGTCCTCACGAGCGTCGACAGCGAGGACTGGCAGAAGCCCGGAGTCGCCAGGATCATCGCCAACTCCACGCCGCGCAAAGGAAAAGGCGGCATCGTCCTGATGCACGACTCGGGCGGCGACCGGCACCAGACGGTCCAGGCGCTCGACCGCTACCTGCCTCAACTCCAGGGCCAGGGCTACAGGTTCCAGAACCTCACCGAGGCCCTGAACGCCCCGAGCGCCCATATCCCGGTCACCGGCGCCGAGTTGTGGAAGGGCAAGGCGTGGACGGCCCTCGTCACCGCCTCCGACAGCCTCACCGGAGTCCTCGTCGTCGGCCTCGCGGTCATCGGCGTCCTGGTCTTCGCGCGCTTCGGCCTGATGCTGCTGCTCTCCGCCGCGCACACCCGCCGCACCCGGCGCCGCGGCTTCACCTGGGGCCCGGACGCGCCGGTCACCGAACCCGTGACGGTACTGGTCCCGGCGTACAACGAGGCCAAGTGCATCGAGAACACGGTGCGTTCACTGATCGGGAGCGAACACCCCATAGAAATCCTGGTGGTCGACGACGGCTCCACCGACGGCACCGCCCGCATCGTCGAGGAACTCGCCCTGCCCGGCGTACGGGTGGTCCGTCAGCTCAACGCGGGCAAACCCGCCGCGCTCAACCGGGGGCTCGCCAACGCCTCGCACGACATCATCGTGATGATGGACGGCGACACGGTCTTCGAGCCGTCCACCGTACGGGAGTTGGTCCAGCCCTTCGCCGATCCGCGGGTCGGAGCCGTCGCCGGGAACGCCAAGGTCGGCAACAAGGACACCCTTATCGGGGCCTGGCAGCACATCGAGTACGTGATGGGCTTCAACCTGGACCGCCGGATGTACGACGTACTGCGCTGCATGCCCACAATTCCCGGCGCGGTAGGGGCATTTCGGCGTACCGCGCTGGAGCGGGTCGGCGGGATGAGCGACGACACGCTCGCCGAGGACACCGACATCACCATGGCCATGCACCGCGACGGCTGGCGGGTCGTCTACGCGGAGAACGCGCGCGCGTGGACCGAGGCGCCCGAGTCGGTGCAGCAGCTCTGGTCGCAGCGGTACCGCTGGTGCTACGGCACGATGCAGGCGATCTGGAAGCATCGCCGGGCCGTCGTCGAACGGGGTCCTTCGGGCCGCTTCGGGCGGGTCGGCCTGCCGCTGGTCTCGCTGTTCATGGTCGTCGCGCCGCTCTTGGCCCCGCTGATCGACCTGTTCCTCGTCTACGGCCTCGTCTTCGGCCCGACCGGCAGGACGATCGCGGCCTGGTTCGGCGTCCTCGCGGTCCAAGGGGCCTGCGCGGCCTACGCGTTCGCCCTCGACCGCGAACGCCTCACCCCGCTGATCTCCCTGCCGCTCCAGCAGATCCTCTACCGGCAGCTGATGTACATCGTCCTGCTCCAGTCCTGGATCACGGCGCTCACGGGCGGCCGGCTGCGCTGGCAGAAACTGCGTCGCAAGGGCCAAGTCGCCGCGCCTCCCGGGCAGTTGGCGGCGGAGAGCGGAGGCCGGGCATGACGAGTACGTCGGACAGGCCCGAACTGGGCGCCCGGGACACCGAGAAGATGCCGGTCGTCGAGCAGGCACCGGACTCCCCGGCGCCCCGACAAGGCGGCCGGGACCGGTACTTCGACCTCCTGAGGGCCGTCGCCCTCTTCCGCGTCGTCCTCTATCACCTCATGGGCTGGGCCTGGCTCCCCATCGTCTTTCCCTCCATGGGCGTGATGTTCGCCCTCGCCGGCAACCTGATGTCCCGCTCCCTCGGCAAACGCCCCGGACCCGAGGTGATCCGGGGCCGCCTGCGCCGGCTGCTCCCGCCCCTGTGGCTCCTGGGAGTGATCGGGGTGACCGGCATGGTCCTCGCGGGCTGGGGTCCCGGCGAGGAGGGTCACCCGGCCTGGTGGTGGCTGCACCTCGGGTACTGGGTCCTCCCGCTCAGCGACCCCCCGTACGCCGAGGTCTCCCACGGCATCCAGGGCCTCGTGGCGGACGACTGGCCCACCGCTCTGGGCGTACCCCTCTGGTACATCAGGGCCTACCTCTGGTTCGTCCTCCTCTCCCCGCTCCTGCGCCGGGCCCTGCGCGCGGCTCCCTGGACCACGATCCTGGCGCCCCTCGTCCTTTCGGCGGGCCTGGAGTTCACCTCGGCGACCACCACGAGCTGGCGCCTCGACTCCACCCTCACCGACTTCGCGACCTTCGGCTCCTGCTGGCTCCTGGGTATGGCCCACCACCAGGGCGTCCTCCAGAAGCTCCCCCGCTACACCGTCCCCTCCCTCGCCCCGGCCGTCGCCGCCGTAGCTCTCTGGTATGCCCTCGCGCACGATCTCCACCAGGACCACGACCTCGACGACATGCCCTTCGCCCAGTCCCTCTGGTCCTTCGCGACGGTCCTGCTCCTCCTCCACCTGAGCCCGAGCTGGCGGACCTGGCCCCCCGCCCTGCGCCGCTGGGACGGCCTGATCACCCTCCTCAACTCCCGCGCCGTCACGATCTACCTCTGGCACAACCTCTGCATCGTCATCGCCGAACCCCTCTGGGACCACGCCTGGAACATCCCCTACCTCGAATCCCACGCCGTCTGGCTCCTCACCTCCCCGTGGCCCGTCCTCCCACTGACCTGGCTCCTCACGGCCCTGTGCGTCCTGACCTTCGGCTGGACGGAGGACCTCGCGGCAGGCCGCCGCCCAACCCTGTGGCCGAACGGCCGGACGAAGGGTCTCCGGGGGCGGAGACGGTAGTACTAGAGCCGTAACCCGCAGGAGGCAGGAGGCAGGAGGCAGGAGCGGGCGAGCCGCAGACCGTTTCCCCGGGGGCCGGGCGGGCGTTCGCTTGGGCGGAAACCTGCCCGATCCCGCGCCTCACCCACCCGCACCTCCCGGCCGGGCGCCACTGCCAGCCCCCGCGCACACCGCCCGGAAACCCGCATTGCGGTTCGCGATGCGCAGGTGTGATGATTCCGGGCATGGCTGAAAGCGGGGGCGGGGAGACGGCGGGGCAGGCGCGCCCGTCACGGCTGCGCGACTACGTGGACCCGCCGCCCACCGCGCCGGACGTGTTGCCCCCGACCCCCGAATCCCCCTTGACCGAGCCGGACTTGCCGCCCGCAGCTCCGCAACCACCGCCGCCCGCACCGGTGCTGGGCCCGGCACCCGCACCGGCGTCCCGTGCAGCCTCCGGTCCCGTGTCCGGTGCCGCATCCGCAACGGAACCGGCCGAGGCAACCGAACTCCCGGCCCCGCAACCGGAGAACGACCCCGAGCCCCCCGACGCCACCCGTCGCCGGCGTGAATTCGCCGCCGTACTCGGCGAGTTCCGCCGTACCCCCGTCCTCCTGCCCCTCGTCGAGGACGACGCCCCCCTGGTCGCCGACTTCGGCGGCATCCGCTGGATCTACGCCTTCTCGCACGAGGAAGCGCTCGCCAGGTTCGCGATCGCGAGGGGTGAGGCGGGGCGTGAATGGCCGTACCGGCGGGTGCTCGGCGCGCGACTGCTGGACGTCGGGACCGTCGTGGCCGGGGTGCCGTGCGGCGTCGCGCTGGACGTCGGCAGCGAGGGCGGGGGCGTGCTGTTCCCGCCCGTCGAGGGCATCGTGCCGGACGAGGCGGCCGTGGACACGGACGGGGAGGGACGACGGTGAACACCGATCCGGTGGAGCGCAAGCCGGCCGCGGGTGCGGCGAAGGACCTGGAGACCGCCGGCATGGCACAGGTCGCCCAGGGCATCACCCAAACCCTGGACGAACTACGGGAGATCGGCATCGACAGCCTCGCGGGCGCGGGCCGGGGCTTCTCCGAACTCTCCCTGTCCGGCCTGGAGTTGGGCCACGGCGAACTGCGCTCGGAGTTCTCCTCGTTCTGTGAGCGCTGGGACTGGGGCGTGCGCTCACTGGTGGCCCAGGCGAACGCGTTCGCCGAATCGGTGGGCCTCGCGGCGGGAACACTGCACGAGACGGACCAGTACGTCAGCGGCTCGCTGAAGGTGCTCGCCAACTCCGCGCTGGGCGGCAGCCCTTACGCCTCCGAGGAGGAGGTGGAGGGCAAGAGCTGGAGCGACATCGCCCGCAGCCAGTACGACACGCTCAGCAACCCCGACTACAGCGCGGAGTCCGTCGTCAAGGCGACGGAGACCGCGAAGCAGGGCTGGAAGGACGCGGCCCGGGACGTGCTGACGTCCGAGACGCTGGGCCCGATGGGGCCCCTGGGACCTACCCCTGAAGGACTACGCCGCGCGGCCGGGATGAGTGAGAGCGACTACGAACAGGCGCTGGACCGAACCCTCGGCCCCTCACCCGAGGAACGGGCCAGGCAGGCTGAGCAGGAAGGGCAGACGGGCTGATGGGGCTCGACGACCTGGTCAACTCCGGCCTGGGCAAGCTCGAAGAGGGCTGGAACGCGGGCAAGAAGATGCTCGGCGAGGGTATCGACAAGGGCAGCGAACTCGTCGGCGACGGCCTGGAGAAGATCGGCGCGGGCGGCCTCGCCGACAAGGTCGAGGACCTCGGCGACAGCATCGCCTCCGACCTGGGAGCTACGCCGGGCGAGCAGGACCTCGGCTCCACCGACCAGGCGAACGAACTGGTCCACGGCAACCCGAAGGCCATCACCGCCTCGGCGAAACACCTGCGGGACTTCCAGAAAGCCTTCGACACGGTCGCCTCGGGGCTGAAGAAGGTGGACTCCGCCTCCTGGACGGGCGAGGCGGCCGACACCTTCCGCGAGAAGTTCGTACGCCACCCCGAGCGCTGGCTGAACGCCGCTGCCGCCTGCGAGCAGGCCGCCGTAGCCCTGGAGAGTTACGCCGGAACGGTGACCTGGGCGCAGGGTCAGGCCAAGGAGGCCATCGACCTCTACGCGCAGGGCAGGAAGACGTCCGAGCAGGCGCGTGAGTCGTACAACAAGAAGGCCGACGCCTACAACGCGAAGCTCGCCGCCGACCAGGACCCCGGCCCGCGCCCAGCCCCCTTCACCGACCCCGGCACACCCCTGATCGCCCGCGCCCGCGAGGTCCTCGCCGAGGCCCGGCGCCAGCGCAACTCCGCGGGTACGACGGCCGCGAGCAGCGTACGGGCCGCCCTGGCCCACGCCCCCGCGGAGCCGCCGCCCCTGGCCCGCCTCAAGGCCGACGTCGCCGACGGCATGCTCGCCGCCAACACGGAACTCCTCCATGTCGCCGGCGGCGTGGTCAAGGGCACCGGTGGCCTCGTCAACTTCGCCCGCGGCCTCAACCCCACGGACCCCTACAACCTCACCCATCCGGCGGAATACCTCCAGAACGCCAGCCTCACCCTCTCCGGCCTGGTCTCGGCCGGCGCCCAACCCGGCCGCACCCTCAACGCGATGTGGGACGGCTTCAAGAAGGACCCCTCCGAGGGGACGGGCCGTTTCATCCTCGATCTGGTCGGTTCCAAGGGGCTGGGTGAGGTCAAGGGGGTCGTGCGGGTAGCACGGGAGGGGGCGGAGACGGCCGCCGAACGGGCGGCGGTGCGCAGTGGGACGAAGGAAGCGGGCGAGGCTTCCGCACGGGACACCGTTTCGGACGGCCCCAACAGATCGGCCCGCGAGGGAGAGAGCGTCGAGAGCAAGGGGTCGGACCCCATCGACTTCGCCAGCGGCAAGATGTATCTGCCGCAGACGGACGTCACCCTCCCCGGCCCCCTACCCGTAGTACTCAAGAGGCGCGTGGAGTCCGGCTACCACCTCGGCCGCTGGTTCGGCCCCTCCTGGTCCTCGACCTTCGACCAGCGCCTGGAGATCGATGCCGAGGGCGTCGTCTTCGTCACCGAGGACGGCCTGCTCCTCGCCTACCCCCATCCCGCGCCAGGCGTCCCCACCCTCCCCAGCCACGGCCCCCGCCTGACCCTGGACCGTGAGGACGGCGGCTACACCGTCACCGACCCGCTCACCGGCCGCGTCCGGCACTTCGGCGACCGGGGAGGCGACCTCGCGGTCCTGGAACAGATCGACGACCGCAACGGCAACTGGATCACTCTCCAGTACGACGCTGAAGGCACCCCCTTGGGAGTGACCTCCAGCTCCGGCCACGACGTCCGCGTCACCACCACCGAGGGCCGCATCACCGCTCTCCGCCTGGCCCTCACGGGTGAGGTACTCAAGAGCTACAGCTACACGGACGGCAACCTCACCGGCGTCGTCAACTCCTCAGGGCTACCCCTGCGCTTCACGTACGACGAAGCGGGCCGCGTCACCTCCTGGACCGACACCAACGACCGCGGCTACGCCTACGAGTACGACGACCAGGACCGCTGCATCGCCGAGACCGGCGAGGCGGGCCACATGGCCCTGCGGGTCACGTACGACGACACCGACCCCGAGACCGGCCTCCGCGTCACCACCACGACGACCGGCGAGGGCCACACCCGCCGCTTCCTCATCAACGACATCTTCCAAGTCGTGGCGGACATCGACCCGTTGGGCGCCGTCACCCGCTACCGGCGCGACCGCTACAACCGCCTGCTCTCCCACACGGACCCCCTGGGACATGTCACGTCGTTCACCTACGACGAGCAGGGCAACCCGACCTCGGTCGTGCGCCCCGACGGCCGCGAGACCAGAGCCGAGTACGACGCACCAGGCCTCCCGGTGAAGCTGGTGAGCCCGGACGGCTCGGTACTCCGCCAGACGTACGACTCCCGAGGCAACCGCACCTCACTCACCACCCCCAACGGCCGTACCACCCACTTCACTTACGACGAGGCCGGCCACCTCACCACCGTCACCGACCCCCACGGTCACACGACGACGATCGTCCCCGACCGCGCGGGCCTCCCCCTCCGTGTCACCGACCCCCTGGGCGCGACCACCCACTACACCCGCGACCCCCACGGCCGCCCCACCACGATCACCGACCCCACCGGCGCGGCCACCCACCTGGAGTGGACGACCGAGGGCCACCTCTCCCGGCGTACGGCGGCGGACGGCACGAGCGAGTCGTGGACGTACGACGGCGAGGGCAACTGCACTGCCCACACAGACCAGTTGGGCGGCGTCTCCCGCTTCGAGTACACCCACTTCGACCTCCTCACCGCCCGCACCGGCCCCGACGGCGTCCGCTACGAGTTCGACCACGACACGGAACTCCGCCTCACGAAGGTCACCAACCCCCAAGGCCTGACCTGGAGTTACGCCTACGACGCGGCAGGCAACCTGACGACGGAGACGGACTTCGACGACCGCGTCCTCACGTACACGTACGACCCCGCCGGCCGCCTGACCTCCCGCACCAACACCCTCGGCACGACCGTCACCTTCGAACGCAACCCCCTCGGCCAGGTCACCTGCAAGGATGTGGCAGGCCAAGTCGCCACATACGCCTACGACTTGACTGACAACCTCGCCCTCGCCACCGGCCCCGACGGCACTACCCTCACGATCCTCCGCGACCGCTTCGGCCGCGTCCACTCGGAGACGGTCGACAGCCGCACGATCACCTACACGTACGACGACCTCGGCCGCCGCACCGGCCGCACGACCCCGACCGGCGCCACCACCACCTGGTCGTACGACGCGGCAGGCCGCCGCACCAACATGCTCGCCTCGGGCCGGTCGATCGACTTCACGTACGACGACGCCGGCCGCGAACTCACCCGCCACATCGGCGAGTCGGTCACCCTGGCCCACACCTTCGACCAACTCGGCCGTCTGGCAACGCAGTCGGTGACGGGCGCGACGGGCCTACCGGTCCAGCACCGCTCGTACACCTACCGCGCCGACGGCAACTTGACCGGTATCGACGACCAGTTGACGGGCTCTCGCCGCTTCGACCTGGACGCGACGGGCCGTGTGACAGCGGTGCACGCCGCCAACTGGACGGAGACGTACGCCTACGACGCGGCGGGCAACCAGACCCGGGCAACCTGGCCGGCCACCCACCCCGGCCATGAGGCGACCGGCGACCGCACCTACACGGGCACCCGCATCACCCGCGCGGGCCAGGTCCGCTACGAGCACGATGCGCTGGGCCGCGTAACCCTCCGCCAGAAGGCCCGCCTCTCGCGCAAGCCGGACACCTGGCGCTACGCATGGGACCCGGAAGACCGCCTCACCTCGGTCACCACCCCCGACGGCACGCGCTGGCGCTACACGTACGACCCTCTGGGCCGCCGCACAGCCAAACTCCGTCTGTCCTCAGACAGCGAAGCGATCGTAGAACGCGTCGATTTCACCTGGGACGGCACCACCCTCTGCGAACAGACCACGACATCCCCGGACCTCCCGAACCCGGTCACGACCACCTGGGACCATCGGGGTCTGCATCCTATCGCCCAGACAGAGCGCATCACGGCAGCCGACGCCCCACAAGAAGAGATCGACTCCCGGTTCTTCGCGATCGTCACAGACCTGGTCGGTGCCCCGACCGAGTTGATCGGTGAGCAAGGGGAAATAGCGTGGGCTACGCGTAGCACGCTGTGGGGAACGACTGCATGGGGGGCGAACAGCACCGCATTTACACCGTTGCGTTTCCCCGGTCAGTATTACGATCCGGAGACCCGTCTTCACTACAACTTCTTTCGCCATTACGACCCCGAGAATGCCCGGTATCTGACACCTGATCCTCTGGGTTTGGCGGCTGCCGTCAATCCTGTGACGTACGTAGACAATCCGCATACGTGGGGCGACCCCTTGGGGCTTGCCCCCAAGGGGTGCGGCGAAGATCCTACACACAAGAAATCTGAGAGCAGGAACGCCGCTTTCCGTGAGGCGAAACGAGATCTTGAGATTCCTGTGTCGCAGCAGCCTGATGAGATTCGAAGGGTTCCGATGGTGAATCGGAATGGGCACCAGATCATGGATGGTGGAAACCCGGTGATGACCAGGGAGTACGTGTATACGCGTAACGACGGAAGTAGAGTGATCATCCAGGATCATGGATTCGGTCATTACTATAATGAAGGGGGTGTGGGCGACCAGGGTCCTCATTTTAATGTCAGGCCGTGGAGCAACCCCAGGACTGGTAAGGTGCCGGGAACTGCTCAGCACTACGAGTATTGAACACGATTATGCGCTAGGGGTTTGAGATGGCATGGGCATCCCTGCTTCACAATTCGGAAGGTATCAGTGCTGTCTACGGTGGAGATGTTCCTGACCTCCGTGATGTACAGGTGCATGAGGTGGCCCTTCTCCGTGATGGCCCTACTTTGAAAATTCGACTTGATCTGCCTGGGTATCCTGAAGCGCCGCCGCGGAAGTGGGCGCTTCAGGGTTTCAATACGGTGCAGGTCGAATTTTCCTTCGGGGCTCTTCGGGAAGTGTTGGTGGAAGGGTTCTCCGTAGAGGTCAGGGCGGATATTTCTGTCGGGGAGGAGGATGGCAGGGTGAAGCTTGGAGTTTCGGCTGAAGGTGTTCGCATTGAGGCGGTTGCCGAAACTTTCTATCTGTCCAAGATCTCGGCTTACACAGATGGCCCCTCGTCGGCTCTGTGAGGAGTGTTAGCGAGGGTGAATGAAATTGAACTCGGGTGTCTGATTCAGTTGTGAGTCTCGACGAATTTATTGTGAACTCTCAGGTGTTGGGTTCGCTGTATGGGGATGCCATTGCGTTGGGCGGTGATCTCAGGCTGCGTTCTGTCAATTTGAGCTGGATCGGTCCCACGGTGACCCTGCGCGTCGATCTCGCTCATTTTCCTGTGGTGGTTCCGCAGGAGTGGCGGGATGCGAAGTTGGATACCGTTCAGTGTCAGCTCCAGTTTTTGGCTGTCGATCGCATGGCCATGGAGGGGTGGAATCCTCCGGTTCTCGCTCGGGTGAATGTTGTCGGACATCTGGAGTTTAGGCGTATTCAGGTCGAAGTTCGGACTGAGAAGAGAGAGGTTGCGCTTTCCTTTGAGTGTTCAGATTCTGTTCTTGTGGGGAGGGTGAGTGCTTTTAAGGTTCAGGGGGATGGGATGGATGGCGATTCTAGAGTTCATGTGAAGCGGCTGGATTCACGGCTCTACGGGACGCTTCCTGATACTTGCGAGAAGGTTTACTATGAGCGTTTCTGATTGGGGTCGGATCCTTGGTTCACCCGATGCTCTAGGGCCACTCTATGAAGGGGATGTGCCGGGTCCGGAGGAATGTAAGCTTTATTATGTTCATGTCGACGAAAGGGGGGCGTCGGTGACGGTCGGGCTTGAAACTCGGAGTGTTCCGTCGCGTCCTGATGAGGCATGGCGGGACAAGGTTTACAACACCCTGGAGTTTTATCTTCTGTTCTCGGGTGTCAGGGAGTTTTCGGTCAATCGTTGGAGTTCTGTCGAGGCTGCTCGATTTGATGTGGCGATTGAGGCGGGTGGTGGGGTTTCTGTTGTTCTTGGGAGTGAGGGCTCTGGTATTAGGTTCCGGGCCGATTCTGTTGGGTTGCAGAAGGCTCGGGTCTATCTTGCGGCTTCCGGGGTCGGGTAATCTGATCGTGTGGTTATTGTGTGCTGATGGGGGTGGGCTGGGGGTTTTCGTTCGAGGCGGCCAGGTGGCCGTATCGCGGTGACTCGTTGTGGTGATGGTGCGTGACCTCCCGGTGATCGGAATCTTTTGTTCGGTGGCGTTCGCTGGTCAATAGCGATCGTTATTTTTCGGGTTCGCCGGACAGGAGAGAGTTGTGATCAAGAAGGTTCTGGCTGGGGCGGCGTTGGCGTCTGCCGCGACCATGGCGGCCACGGGGGTTGCCTCGGCGACCACCTCCGCGGGGGTGGGGGCGGAGAACATGACCGCCACCAACGCCGGGGAGATGAACCACGCGGCTCGTGTCGCCTACGGGGACACGGCCAGCGGCAGCGGCACCGCGTCCGACTTTGCCACGCGTAACGGGGACACCGCCATCGGGGGTGACGCCCACGGGATTCTCAACACGTACGGCGCTCCGCTGGTCAACGTCGATCTGCGGTGTGCGGTGCCGAACGCGGAGGGTGTGGGCGGGAACGTCCTCGGCGGGTCGTCGGCGGCATGCCCCGTGGCGCCGGTGGACCAGTTCGAGGCGCCTCGCAGCCTCATCTGATCGACGGGTGAGTGACGTGGGAAGGGGTGGCTCTCGGTTCGGGCCATCCCTCCCCCGTGTCACCGGTGCGGACCGTCACTCGGATCAACTCCAGGACGGGGAGCCGTCCGCCATGTCGTACGGCATGGGGGCGCCCGTGGACGCGTCCAGCAGAACCCGGTCGGACAGCGGCCGGTCGAGGTCCACCCTCACCCGCTCCATCTTCAAGACGGCCGCGCACGCCCCGTCTCGAGGGTTCACCGTGTACGGCGACAGAACCACACTCCCCGGCGTCTCCAGCACCTCCACCCCGACCCCGTCGTCACAGGGACTGTGCGGCACGACAATGGTCAGGGCACGGCCCCGGATGCCCCCCACCTGACCCGCGAGCATCGACGAACTCACCGCGCCTATCGGCGACTTGGGGCGAGCGGAAGGGCGTACCGCCGCCCTCCTGATCGGCGAGGCGTACCCCTCCACCGTGAACAGCCACGCCGGTACGGTCGCCGGACCCCGGCTCGTCTGGAGCGGCATCGTCCCCAACGTCACGGCGGTGACCGGAACTTGGGTGGACGGACCCTCGTACCGGTCCAGCGCCTCGTACGCGGTGCTCGCCGGAGTGAGCGGAACCTTGAGCGTCGAACCGTCCGGCCACCTGACCTCGGCGTCGGGCCGGGGGAGTGGAGGGAGCGTCGCTCGTAGAGTGACCAGCGGGTTCCTGAGCCCCTCGGGGAGCGCCGTCCAGTCACCCAGCGGGTGGTACCCGGCACGCCAACTCGCCTCCGCCCGCGAGCCGTTCCACGCGGCGGCCACCTGCCGGGCGCGTTCGGTTCGTTGCGCGGGGTCCGGGGAAGTGCTGTGCCTCCCCGAGGTGGTCGTTTCCTCGCCGCACGCGGCTGCCAGCATCGTCAGGGCCACGAGGGCCAGAACAAGAGAGCGGCGCATAGGGGGCCTCCAGTGCCTCGGTCGAGACTGAGACGCCGGAGCCCCCGCAGACGTTCGTTACCCCCAACTCCCCTACCCGTCCGAATACTTCGCATCAGCCGCCGGATCCACAGCCAACCGATACCCCCGCTTGACCACCGTCTGAATCAACTTCGGCGCCCCAAGCGCCGTACGCAACCGAGCCATAGCCGTCTCCACCGCATGCTCATCCCGCCCCGCCCCCGGCAACGCCCGCAGCAGATCCGCCCGCGCCACCACCCACCCCGGCCGCCGCGACAACGCGCGCAGCAGCGACATCCCAGCAGGCGGCACCGGCTTCAACTCCCCGTCCACCAGCACCGCATGCCCCCGAATCTCGACCCGATGCCCGGCGATGGGCAGAGCCCGCGCCCGCCCCGGCAACTCCTGGCACAGCAACTGGACCAGCGGCCCCAACCGGAACCGCTCCGGCTGGACGGTGTCGACTCCCGCCGCCTGAAGGGGAAGCGCGGTCACCGGCCCCACGCACGCGGGAAGGACGTCGTGCTGGAAGGCCGCGAGCAGCTCGCCCAACAGACCCCGCCGCTCCGCACGCGACAGCAGCGAAGCCGCGGCCGGAGCACTCGTGAACGTCACCGCGTCGAGCCCCCGCGAGATCACCGCGTCCAACAACCGGTCCAGCGGCGCGAGATCCTCCGGCGGCATCCACCGGTACACCGGCACCCCCACGACCTCCGCCCCCGCGACCCGCAGCGCCTCCACGAACCCCGGCAACGGCTCCCCGTGCAGCTGGACGGCGATCCGCAGCCCCTCCACCCCCTGCTCAAGCAGCCGGTCCAGCACCTCCGCCATCGACTCGCTCGACGGCGACCACTCCTCCGTGAGCCCCGCGGCGCGAATCGCGCCCTTCACCTTGGGGCCACGCGCCAGCAGCTCCACCGTGGACAGCCGGGCCAGCAGCGGCTCGCCCAGACCCCAGCCGTCCGCCGCCTCGATCCAGCCCCGGAAGCCGATCGCCGTCGTCGCGACGACGATGTCCGGCGCCTGGCCGAGGAGGTCCTTCGTCGCGGCCAGCAGATCGCTGTCGTCCGCCAGCGGCACGATCCGCAGCGCGGGCGCGTGGACGACGGCCGCGCCCCGGCGCTGGAGCAGCGTGCCCAGCTCCTCGGCGCGGCGCGCGGCGGTCACGCCGACGGTGAAGCCGGCGAGGGGGCCGTGTTCCGGTCGCTGTTCGTCGTACATAGTCACTCTCGTCCCGCTCGGAGCCCCGGGTGTCCCCGCGATGAAAATCTCACGAATCCCGCGAAGCGGCGAAGCCTCACGGGACGCCGCCCACGGAACGCCGCCCATGAAGCGCCGCAGACCGACGAGCCTGTCAACGCCGCGTGACAGGCTCGGTTCCGGTCGGTGTCGCCCGTGTTACGTCACACCTTCGCGTAGCTGAGCTGCGGCTTCGTCTCCGAAGCGGCATCCGGGGCGGCGATCCGTCCCGCCGGCCGGCGAAGGTATACGGCCCACGTCACCAGGAAGCACACCGCGTAGAACGCGAGGAACGCGACGAACGCGCCCGTGCCGGAGCCGTACGACAGGAACGACTGGCGGAACGCCATGTTGATGCCCACGCCGCCCAGCGCCCCGACCGCCCCGATCAGGCCCATCGACGCGCCCGACAGACGCCGGCCGTACGCCGCCGCCTCCTCGCCCGCCAGGCCCTTGGCCAGCGCCTTCGTCTGGAAGATGCCGGGGATCATTTTGTACGTCGAACCGTTGCCGAGGCCCGTCAGGACGAACAGGACCACGAACACGGTGACGAAGAACGGCAGCGACTTCTGGATGCTCGCCACGATCAGCGCCGCCGTCGCCGCGGCCATGCCGATGTAGTTGTACAGGGTGATGCGCGCACCGCCGTACCGGTCCGCCAGCCAGCCGCCCACCGGGCGGATCAGCGAGCCCAGCAGGGGGCCGATGAACGTCAGGTACGCCGCCTGGAGAGGCGTACGGCCGAACTGGTTCGTCAGGACCTGGCCGAAGGCGAACGAGTAGCCGATGAACGAGCCGAACGTGCCGACGTACAGGAACGACATGATCCAGGTGTGGCCGTCCTTCGCCGCGTCGATCGCCGCGCCGGTGTCGTTCTTCACGGACGTCAGGTTGTCCATGTACAGGGCGGCCAGCGTCGCGGCGATCACGATCAGCGGGATGTAGATGCCCAGCAGGACCCTCGGGCCGCCGCTCGCGCCGATCACCGCGAGGGCGATCAGCTGGATGACCGGTACGCCGATGTTGCCGCCGCCCGCGTTCAGGCCGAGCGCCCAGCCCTTCTTGCGGAGCGGGAAGAACGCGTTGATGTTCGTCATCGACGAGGCGAAGTTTCCGCCGCCGATCCCCGCGAGGAGGCCGACCAGCAGGAAGGTGTTGAACGACGTGCCCGGCTCCATCACCGTGAACGCCGCGATCGTCGGGATCAGCAGCAGTGCCGCCGAGACGATCGTCCAGTTACGGCCGCCGAAGACCGCGACCGCGAAGGTGTACGGGACGCGGACCACCGCGCCGACCAGCGTCACCATCGACGTCAGCAGGAACTTGTCCGCCGGGGTGAGGCCGTACTCCGGGCCCATGAACAGCACCAGCACCGACCACAGCGTCCAGATCGAGAACCCGATGTGCTCCGACAGGACGGAGAACAGCAGGTTCCGGCGGGCGATCTTCTCCCCGCCGGCCTCCCAGAACGCCTCGTCCTCCGGGTCCCACTCCTCGATCCAGCGCCCCCTTCGGGTCGCTGTCTTCTCAATGCCGGGGGATGTCATGACGCCTCCACGGTGGGTCCTGGACTCCGCTGCTGTCCCCGAAGGTAGGGATCACGCATTTCCAGGCTGTGCCTGCGGGTGACCGGAAGGGAACGTTGGTCTCACCGCGCGGGGGGATGGTTTGAGAGGTCCGCGCGGTACGCGTCAGTGATGGGGGTGGGGTCGGGGGCGCGGGGGCACGGCGAGCCCGTTGCGGGGACGATGGCCGCCCGTTCCCAGGGAAGCCCGCAACCGACTGTGTAAGCAACGGGCTGCGCCGCACCCCCGCACCCCACTCCCCGCCGTACGCGGCTGCCGCGCCGTGGGCCATCCCGTCTCGCTTCCCGCCGGTTCGCGACTGCTCCACTGCGTTCGGCTCCTGCCGCCCGTCGGCCCACCGCGCGTCGTCTTGTTCCGGGGTACGTCGATGAGGGGCCCCAAGTCGCCGGCCACCGCAAGCCGGTCTCGCCGCGCGCGGCCGGTCGGCGGGGCGGGGCGTCGGCGGGCGGCTTCCTGCTTCGGGGGCTGCGGTTCCCGCCCGGAGGGCTCCCGTGCCCGGCCCTCCCGTGCCCGGCCCTCCCGTGCCCTGGAGGGAGGGCTCGCGCCCGGTATCCAGCGCCCCGGAGAGACCTCACGCCGGGGGGCTGCTCCCCGGCGGTTCCGTGCCCCGGAGGGCTCCGCGTCCGGAGGGGGCTCGCGTCTGAGGGCCTGCGCCCCGGGGAGCCTGCGCCCCGAGGGGTCTCGTGCCTGGGGCCCGCGCCTGGGGCCCGCGCTCTGGAGGGTCCCGTGTCCGGGGAGGGGGCTTCCGCATCCGGTTCGGCCGTCGTCCGTGAGGCGGCTTCGCCTCCGCCGGTTCACGGCTTCCCGCCTGCGGCGAGGCTCTGCCCGGCCTGCTCGGGATCGCCCCCGCCAGGCACGCGGCTCCCTGCCTGCGGCGAGGATCTGCCCGGTCCCCTCAGGATCGGCCCCGGCCGGCACGGCGCTTCCTGCCTGCGGCGAGGGATCTGTCCGGTCTGCTCGGGGCCGCCCATGTCACGTACGCGGCTTTCCGCCTGAGGCGAGGATCTGCCTGGTCTGCCCGGGATCGCCCGCGCCATGTACGCGGGTTTCCACCCCCGGAGAGGATCCGCCCGGCCCCTGGCAATCGCCCTCGCCAGGCACGCGGCTCCCTGCCCACGGCAAGGATCCGCCCAGCCCCCCCACAGCTGTCCCCGCCCCCACGCCCCTTCCCACCTGCGGCGAGGATCCGTCCGGCCCCCTCGGGACCGTCTCCGCCAAACACGCCGCTCCCCGCCCACGGCAAGGACCCGCCCAGCCCCCCCACAACCGCCCCCACCCCCACGCCCCTTCCCGCCTGCGGGAATTGCTCTCCGCCCTGCTCCCACCACACGCACCCGCCCCCCACACCACCGGCCCCCCGACTGCCCTCCCCGCCCCGCGCCCCGACGATTCGCGGTGTCCCACCCCCGCCGGAGCCCCCTCCGCCGCGGCCGAAACGTGTGGGAGGGGTTTCGGGAGGGAGGGTGGGCAGGCACTGTGGAGAGTGCCGGGAGCTGGTGGGGCCCGGTGGGTGTTCTCTGTCCGTCTCTGGGTGGTGACAGGCTTATGGCACTGCGTGTGGGGAGTTACGCATCCCGGTTCGACGCGGGACGCGTGTGTCTGGACCTTCTGGCGACCAGCCATCCCCATGAACGCCTCGACGACGTGGGCGCGTTGACCGGGTGGATCTCCGGAGTCGGACTGGTCCCCGCCGGGACGGCACTGGTGCGTGTCGACGCGACCTGGCTCGTGGCGTTCCGTGAACTCAGGGGCGCCGTGGGGAGGTTGGTCCAGGCGAGCCTCCAGCCCGACGGGACGCCGTACGACCGCCCCCTCGCCCACCTCAACGAGGCCGCCCGCCCCGCCCCACCGACCCCCCGCGCCGTCCTCCTCGACGGCACCCTCACGAAACAGCTCCTCGACCCCCCGACCTGCCCCGCCCTCCTCGCCACCATCGCCCGCGACGCCCTGGACCTCCTCACCGACCCCACCTCCCGCTCGGCGCTCCGCCAGTGCGAGGGCGACAACTGCCCCATCGTCTACCTGGACACCTCCCGGGGCCGGCGCCGCCGCTGGTGCTCCAGCGAAACCTGCGGCAACCGCGAGAGGGTGGCCCGCCACCGCCGCAGGACGGCACTGGCGAGGGCGTGAACCCCTCACCCCGCCCCCGAAGTCGCCCCACCTCGCTCCCGAAGACGCCCCCCACCCCACCCCTCACGCACGTGATGACTTCTGTCGCCCGGCGTTGAAATCTGTGCCGTTCCGCCCCACCCCCCGGCATCCCAACAGCCCCCGGTCCGCCGATCCCCGCCCGGAAGCTCACCTTCAGCGGCGGGATCTCGCCACCCCGCCTCGCCGACGGGTGGGCCGGCGTGACGGGCAGACACCCCCGACCCGGCCCCAAGGGTGCTTGCAAGTCCACCCACATCGCATAAGGCCACGCCAACTCACGTTCGCCGCCCAGTAACCCCGCAGACAGCCCGTGAAATCTCGTCCAGTGGACGCCGGTTCACCCAGACAAGGCACGAACGCACCCCCTGACACCCCGTCAACCACCCCCCAACCTGTCCCACATGACCCTTTCGCCGCGAACCGCCGCATCGATCCCCCGACCCGGTCGAAGTGATTTCGACAACACCCCGTTTCACTTGTGCGCCGCACGGGCACGTGGCGCGATCTTGTCGATGTGGCGGAAATGTAAAGAACCGCGGGTGGGAATGTGCGTCCATGTCCACCTCGTCACGGCACCACGAGGAAAAATGTCGAGCCCCTTGAACACTCCCGCACCCCCGCCCGTACTCGTGGCGGAGCGACCGACTGGGGGAACCCCCGGACATCGGAGGTGGGCGTGCGCAAGGATTCCGTCGTGGCCAATGAACGTGGATCGAGGGCCCGACATCGCATGTCCCAGCCCTCGGAACCTGATGAGGAGCTGATGCGTGCCCTCTATAGGGAACACGCCGGACCTCTACTCGCATATGTCCTGCGCCTGGTCGCCGGAGACCGCCAACGCGCCGAGGACGTCGTACAAGAGACACTCATCCGTGCCTGGAAGAACGCCGGACAGCTCAATCGAGCCACCGGATCGGTACGCCCCTGGCTGGTGACGGTCGCCCGGCGCATCGTCATCGACGGACACCGCAGCCGGCAGGCCCGGCCGCAGGAGGTCGACCCGTCACCGCTGGAGGTCATCCCCGCGGAGGACGAGATCGACAAGGCGCTGTGGCTGATGACCCTGTCGGATGCGCTGGACGACCTGACCCCGGCCCACCGGGAGGTGCTCGTCGAGACGTACTTCAAGGGGCGTACCGTCAACGAGGCGGCGGAGACCCTGGGCATACCCAGCGGCACCGTCCGTTCCAGGGTGTTCTACGCCCTGCGCTCGATGAAGCTGGCTCTGGAGGAGCGGGGGGTGACGGCGTGATGAGCGTGTACGGGGGACAGGGCGGCGGATTCGGCATAGGTGGTCCGGGTATGTCTGGACCCATGAGCCCCAGGCAGGGAGCCCCCGCTCCCAACGAGCACGAGACCGTCGGCGCCTACGCCCTCGGCATCCTCGACGACGCCGAGGCGACCGCCTTCGAGGCCCACCTCGCGGGCTGCGAATGGTGCGCCCAGCAGCTCGACGAGCTGGCCGGCATGGAACCGATGCTCGCCGCGCTCGCGGACCTCCCGGGCACCGGCACCCCCGCCATCGGCGAGTCGCTCTCGGCCAAGCCGAGCCCGCGCCTGGTCGAGCGGCTGGTCGATGAGGTCGCGGACCGGCGCGCGGTCAAACGCCGCCGCTCGTTCTTCCTGGTCGCAGCCGCTGCCGCGCTCATCATCGGCGGCCCGCTCGGCGTGATGGCCGCGACCGGCGGCAGCGACGACGGCGGCGGCAAGACGGGCGTGGTCGCCTCCGCGAACCCCGCGAAGGACGTCTTCGGCACGCTCTCGGCGAAGACGACCGCGACCGACGCGACCACGAAGGTCACCGGCACCGTCGCCACCGCCAAGAAGGCGTGGGGCACCGAGACCGTGATCGAACTGAAGAACGTGACCGGTCCGCAGAAGTGCGCCCTGATCGCCGTAGGCAAGAACGGCGAGAAGGAGACGGTCTCGACTTGGGCCGTCCCGGACTGGGGCTACGGCCTCCCGGACGCCAAGACCGAACAGGCCCGCAACCCGCTGTACGTCATGGGCGGTACGTCCATGGCGCCCGACCAGATCGACCACTTCGACGTCGTCACCCTGGACGGCAAGAAGTTGGTCCAGATCGACGCCTGAGCGCGCGTGACTTCCACCACCGGCCCCCTTTCGCGTACGGTTGACGGCTGCCCAGCACGTCAGAAGGGGGCCCGGTGGCCGCTCAGGCTCAACAGGGGACCGCGCTCGGATCAGCGGCCGACACGGAGCGGGATTCCGTACGGGACCGCGAGATCTGCGTCGAACAGGAACACCTCGACCGGGTCTACCGGCGCTTGGAGGAGAAGATCCACCAGGCGGAGTTCCTGCTGCACGACGCGTCCCAGCGCGGCCAGGTCGGCACGCCCGGCGCACTCGCCGAGCGGGACGCTCAGGTCTTCCGCGCCGGGATCCATCTCAACCGGCTGAACAACGAGTTCGAGGACTTCCTCTTCGGCCGTATCGACCTGCTCCTCGGCAAGGACGGCAAGAAGGGGCCCGACGGCGCCTACACCGCCGTGGAGCCCGCCGAGGGCGTCGTCCGCGAGGACAACACCGCCGACATCGCCGAGACGCTCCACATCGGCCGTATCGGCGTCCTCGACGAGGAGTACGCACCCCTCGTCATCGACTGGCGCGCACCCGCCGCCGCTCCGTTCTACCGCTCCACGCCGGTCGACCCGGGACGGGTCGTACGCCGCCGGGTCATCCGCTCCAAGGGCCGCCGCGTCCTCGGCGTCGAGGACGACCTCATGCGCCCCGAGCTGACGGCGTACCTGGACGGCAGGGAACTCCCCGCGATCGGCGACGGCGCGCTGATGGCCGCGCTCGGCCAGGCCCGTACGCACTCGATGCGGGACATCGTCTCCTCCATCCAGGCCGAACAGGACCTGGTCATCCGCGCGCCCGCCGCGTCGGTGGCGTACGTGGAGGGCGGACCCGGCACCGGCAAGACGGCCGTGGCCCTCCACCGGGCCGCGTACCTCCTCTACCAGGACCGGCGCAGGTACGCGGGAGGCATCCTCATCGTCTCCCCGACCCCCCTGCTGGTCGCCTACACGGAGGGCGTCCTGCCCTCCCTCGGCGAGGAGGGCCAGGTCGCGATCCGCGCGATCGGCTCCCTGGTCGACGGCGCGGAGGCCACGCTGTACGACTCTCCGGCCGTCGCCCGCGCCAAGGGCTCGTACCGGATGCTGAAGGTCCTGCGGAAGGCCGCGCGCGGCGCGCTGGAGCTGGGCCCCGGCGGCACCTACGCGGCCACCCGGCACCGGAACGGCCAGAACGGCCAGAACGGCCGCCCCGCACAGCTCGCCTTCGGCGAAGAGCCGTACGACGACGAGGCCGCCGGTCCGCCCACCCGCCTGCGCGTCGTCGCCTTCAACCGGCGCCTGGAGCTGGAGTCCGGCGCCCTGGAGCGCGTGCGCGCCACCGCGCTCAGCGGCACCGCGCCCGTCAACCTCCTGCGCCCGCGCGCGCGGAAGCTGCTGCTGGACGCGCTCTGGGAGCGGTCCGGCGCGGCGACCCGGCACACCGACCCGGAACTCGCCGCCGAACTGCGGCTCTCCTTCGACGAGGACGTGTCGACGGAGGACGCGTTCATCGCGTTCCTGGACGCCTGGTGGCCGGAGCTGACCCCGAGGGGCGTCCTCGCGGCGATGGCCGACGAGCGGCGGCTCGGACGCTGGGCGCGGCGCATCCTGAACCCCGGCGAGGTACGGCGCGTCGCGCGGTCCCTCAAGCGGGACGGCCACTCCGTGCACGACATTGCGATGCTGGACGAGCTCCAGGCGGTCCTGGGCGCCCCGGCCAGGCCGAAGAAGCGCCGCGACCTCGACCCCCTGGACCAGCTGACCGGCCTCGACGAGCTGATGCCGGTCCGCGAGGAGTCGCAGCGCGAGCGCGCCGAGCGGCTCGCGCAGGAGCGGGTGGAGTACGCGCACGTCATCGTGGACGAGGCGCAGGACCTGACGCCGATGCAGTGGCGGATGGTCGGCAGGCGAGGCCGTCACGCGACGTGGACGGTCGTCGGCGACCCCGCCCAGTCCTCCTGGTCCGACCCGGACGAGGCCGCCGAGGCCCGCGACGAGGCCCTCGGCTCCCGCCCCCGCCGCCGCTTCACCCTCACCGTCAACTACCGCAACCCCGCCGAGATCGCCGACCTCGCGGCGAAGGTCCTGGCCCTGGCGATGCCGGGGGCTCAGTCGCCGAGGGCGGTGCGGTCGACGGGGATCGTCCCGCGCTTCACGGTCGTACGGCGAACCCTCGCCGAAACGGTCCGCGAGGAGACCGCGCGCCTCCTGGACCAGGTGGACGGCACCGTAGGCGTCGTCGTGGCGATGAACCGCCGCGAGGAGGCCCGTCGCTGGCTCGACGGCCTCGGCGACCGCGCGGTGGCCCTCGGCAGCCTGGAGGCGAAGGGACTGGAGTACGACGCGACGGTGGTCGTCTCCCCGGCGGAGATCGCGGACGAGTCCCCGGCGGGCCTGCGCGTCCTGTACGTCGCCCTGACCCGTGCGACACAGCAGCTCACGGTCGTATCGGCGGACCGGGACGATCCGGACGGGAACGGCGTACCGGACCTGCTGCGGGACTAGATTGCTGTGAACTAGCCGGACGGGAATGGTTCGGTGGCGGGTGTTTGTTAGCCTTGCTGTGACACCGGCTCGATCCAAGCCCCCGGGCCCAACCTTAGTCGCTTCGAGCGACCACTTGCCGCGAGGCGAGCATGGCGGGCCGGTGTCACAGACGAAGTGGAGAGGCCCACGTCCCGCAGCGGACGTGGGCCTCTTCTCGTCGTGAACAAAAGGATCGCAATTCCGGCCGGGCTAACGCCTACCCGGCGGTAGGTGCGACCATCGGACAGCAAGATTCAGCCTTACGGTGAAAGAGGAAGTCGGCCATGGCAACGGCGCCCAGCGTCTCCTACTCGATGACGATCCGGCTGGAGGTACCCGCCGGAGGGACCGCCGTATCGGCCCTCACCTCCGTCGTGGAATCTTCCGGCGGCTCCGTCACCGGCCTCGACGTCACCGCGTCCGGCCACGAGCGGCTCCGTATCGACGTCACCATCGCGGCCACCTCGACCGTGCACGCCGAGGAGATCGTCGAGAAGCTCCGCGGCGTCGAGGGCGTCACCCTCGGCAAGGTCTCCGACCGTACGTTCCTGATGCACCTCGGCGGCAAGATCGAGATGGCGTCCAAGCACCCCATCCGCAACCGTGACGACCTCTCGATGATCTACACCCCGGGTGTCGCCCGCGTGTGCATGGCGATCGCCGAGAACCCCGAGGACGCCCGCCGCCTGACCATCAAGCGCAACTCCGTCGCGGTCGTCACGGACGGCTCCGCGGTCCTCGGCCTCGGCAACATCGGCCCCAAGGCCGCCCTGCCGGTCATGGAGGGCAAGGCGGCCCTCTTCAAGCGGTTCGCCGGCATCGACGCGTGGCCGCTGTGCCTGGACACCCAGGACACGGACGAGATCGTCGCGATCGTCAAGGCCATCGCCCCCGGGTTCGCCGGCATCAACCTGGAGGACATCTCCGCGCCGCGCTGCTTCGAGATCGAGGCGCGGCTGCGTGAAGCCCTCGACATCCCCGTCTTCCACGACGACCAGCACGGCACGGCGATCGTCGTCCTCGCGGCGCTCACGAACGCGCTGCGGGTCGTCGGCAAGGACGCCTCCGATGTGAGGGTCGTCATGTCCGGCGCGGGCGCGGCGGGTACGGCGATCCTGAAGCTGCTCCTCGCGGCGGGCGTCAAGCACGCCGTCGTCGCCGACATCCACGGCGTCGTGCACGCGGCCCGTCCGGACCTCGTCGACGCGCCCGCGGACTCGCCGCTGCGGTGGATCGCCGACAACACCAACCACGAGGGCCTCACCGGGACGCTGAAGGAGGCCGTGCGCGGGGCGGACGTCTTCATCGGGGTCTCCGCGCCGAACGTCATCGACGGGGACGACGTCGCCGCGATGGCCGAGGGCGCGATCGTCTTCGCGCTCGCGAACCCCGACCCCGAGGTCGACCCGGGTGTCGCCCGGCAGACCGCCGCCGTCGTCGCCACCGGCCGCTCCGACTTCCCCAACCAGATCAACAACGTGCTGGTCTTCCCGGGTGTCTTCCGCGGTCTCCTCGACGCGCAGTCCCGGACGGTCAACACGGAGATGATGCTTGCTGCCGCGAAGGCGCTGGCGGACGTCGTGACCGAGGGCGAGCTGAACCCGAACTACATCATCCCCAGCGTCTTCAACGACAAGGTCGCGGGAGCCGTGGCCGGGGCGGTGCGGGAGGCGGCGAAAGCGGCGGGCGCCTCGGCGTCGTAACCTTATCGATGCCCAGAGGCGGTCGCCTTCGTGATCGCCTTGTGGTTGTGAGACTTCCCACGGTCGATGCCCGGCGCGTCGCGGAACCGGCCCGGTCGGCGGTGACTCTAGGGTTGCGGCCGAACAGGCGCCTTTCGTGTGTTCCCAGGGGGTTCTCACGACCCCTACGGGTGCCGGATTGGCTTTCGCGCCGCAGGTAGGGGCAGGATGCGACCCTGGGCGCGAGCGTATCGGCTTCGCTGTGCCCGAGGCTTTGCCGCAGGGCACGCCCCAACAGCAAGAAGAACACGGGAGTAACAACATGAACCGCAGTGAGCTGGTGGCCGCGCTGGCCGACCGCGCCGAGGTGACCCGTAAGGACGCCGACGCCGTGCTGGCCGCGTTCGCCGAGGTCGTCGGCGACATTGTCGCCAAGGGCGACGAGAAGGTCACCATCCCCGGCTTCCTGACCTTCGAGCGCACGCACCGCGCCGCTCGCACCGCGCGCAACCCGCAGACCGGCGACCCCATCCAGATCCCGGCGGGCTACTCCGTCAAGGTCTCCGCGGGCAGCAAGCTGAAGGAAGCGGCGAAGGGCAAGTAAGGCCTTAGCGGCCTCGCCTCGCTAAACAAACGATGGGCGGCCCTCCTTTTCAGGAGGGCCGCCCATCGTCGTATCCGAAACCCTTTTAGCCGAGTGCCTTGCCGGGGAGTTCCACCTTTGCTCCCAGCTCGACCAACTTCTCCATGAAGTTCTCGTATCCCCGGTTGATCAGGTCGATGCCGTGGACCCTGGAGGTGCCTTCCGCGGCCAATGCCGCGATGAGGTACGAGAAGCCGCCCCGGAGGTCCGGGATGACCAGGTCGGCGCCCTGGAGTTTCGTGGGGCCCGAGACCACCGCCGAGTGGAGGAAGTTGCGCTGGCCGAAGCGGCAGTCGGAGCCGCCGAGGCACTCGCGGTAGAGCTGGATGTGCGCGCCCATCTGGTTGAGCGCGGAGGTGAAGCCGAGGCGGGACTCGTAGACCGTCTCGTGGATGATCGACAGGCCCGTCGCCTGCGTGAGGGCGACCACCAGCGGCTGCTGCCAGTCCGTCTGGAAGCCGGGGTGCACGTCCGTCTCCAGCGCGATGGACTTGAGCTGCCCGCCGGGGTGCCAGAAGCGGATGCCGCCGTCGTCGATCTGGAAGGCGCCGCCGACCTTGCGGTAGGTGTTGAGGAACGTCATCATCGACCGCTGCTGCGCGCCCCGGACGTATACGTCGCCATGGGTCGCGAGGGCTGCGGAAGCCCAGGAGGCGGCCTCCAGGCGGTCCGAGAGGGCCGCGTGGGTGTAGCCGCCGAGCTTGTCGACGCCGGTGATGCGGATCGTGCGGTCGGTGTCCATCGCGATGATCGCGCCCATCTTCTGCAGTACGCAGATGAGGTCCTCGATCTCCGGCTCGACGGCCGCGTTGGACAGCTCGGTGACGCCCTCGGCGAGCACGGCCGTCAGCAGCACCTGTTCGGTCGCGCCGACCGACGGGTACGGCAGCCGGATCTTCGTACCGCGCAGCCGCTGCGGCGCCTCCAGGTACTGCCCGTCCGCGCGCTTCTCGATCGTCGCGCCGAACTGCCGCAGCACGTCGAAGTGGAAGTCGATCGGCCGCCCGCCGATGTCGCAGCCGCCGAGCCCGGGGATGAACGCGTGCCCGAGCCGGTGCAGCAGCGGACCGCAGAACAGGATCGGGATCCGGCTGGAGCCCGCGTGCGCGTCGATGTCGGCGACGTTCGCGCTCTCCACGTACGTCGGGTCCATCACCAGCTCGCCCGGCTCCTCTCCCGGACGGACCGTCACCCCGTGCAGTTGCAGCAGGCCGCGTACGACGCGGACGTCACGGATGTCCGGAACGTTGCGCAGCCGACTCGGCTCACTCCCCAGCAGGGCGGCCACCATGGCCTTCGGTACGAGGTTCTTCGCACCGCGGACCCGGATCTCGCCCTCCAGCGGGGTACCGCCGTGGACTATCAGTACGTCGTCAGAGCCGTTGACGGTCATGTATCTCGCGTTCCGTGGAGTAAGGAGTGGGGCAGGGGCCAGAAGGGAAAGGGTAATCGCCGTTCACCCCCCTGCCGTAAGCCCCGGAGACGCTCAGGACCGTCATGGCTGTGTCACAACACGATCGGTGTGGTGCCGGGTACTTGTGGTTACCGGTCGGTTTCCGGCGTCCCGCGCGCGTGTACGGCGCGTTTCGCACCCCGGGCCTGCTCTTACGCTCTCGGCCGATCCCCGCGTGCGCGATTGCCTCCCCACACGGCGGGCGGATGCGGGATCATGTCTGGCATGACCGAGGTGTCCTCGCTCACAGGACGGCTGCTCGTGGCAACGCCCGCCCTGGCGGACCCGAACTTCGAGCGTGCGGTGGTGCTCCTCCTCGACCACGACGAGAAGGGCTCCCTCGGTGTCGTCCTCAACCGCCCGACGCCCGTCGGCGTGGGCGACATCCTGGAGGGCTGGGCCGACCTCGCCGGCGAGCCCGGCGTCGTCTTCCAGGGCGGCCCGGTCTCCCTCGACTCGGCGCTCGGCGTCGCGGTGATCCCCGGCGGCGCCTCCGGCGAGCGCGCGCCGCTCGGCTGGCGTCGGGTGCACGGGGCGATCGGCCTCGTCGACCTGGAGGCGCCCCCCGAACTCCTCGCCGAGGCCCTCGGCTCGCTGCGCATCTTCGCCGGGTACGCCGGCTGGGGGCCCGGACAGCTGGAGAACGAGCTGGGGGACGGCGCCTGGTACGTCGTCGAGTCGGAGCCCGGCGACGTCTCCTCACCGGCGCCCGAGCGGCTCTGGCGCGAGGTGCTCAGACGTCAGCGCAGCGAGCTGGCGATGGTGGCCACGTACCCGGACGACCCTTCGCTCAACTGAGGGGTGTGACCTTCAGTACCCTGGGGCCATGAGCACTCTCGAACCCGAGCGCGGAACCGGTACGGGGACCCTGGTCGAGCCGACGCCGCAGGTGTCGCACGGCGACGGCGACCACGAGCGGTTCGCGCACTACGTCCAGAAGGACAAGATCATGGCGAGCGCCCTCGACGGGACGCCCGTCGTAGCGCTCTGCGGCAAGGTGTGGGTGCCCGGCCGCGATCCCAAGAAGTACCCGGTGTGTCCCATGTGCAAGGAGATCTACGAGTCGATGGGCTCCGGGGACGACAAGGGCGGGGACGGCGGCAAGAAGTAGCTCTCAGGTACTACGGGAAGCCTCCGGCACACGCGCGCGAGTGTGTGCCGGAGGCTTCCGTGCGCTGAGGCGGGCCCCGATACGCACCTTGTAGGTATGTCGGGGGAGTAGGTATGTAGGGAAACCCCCTCAGGGTCACCGAAGAGGGGCAATTCGAGCAGAGCGGTGACGGTCGGGAAAAACGGTTCTGAGGTGGGCGAACATCCCCAAGTGGACCCCTGTCCTCGGGTGTTGCGAACATGTGCCAGAGTTGCCACGTCCGCCCTGTCAGCACGTACCGTACGGCCAACAGGCGGGACCAGGTGGACGCGGGAAGGGGCAGCCGGTTTTGACCACGCACGCACCGCAGGCGGCGCAGTCCGTGACGCTGCCCACGACCCTGGACGAGGCCGTCGCCGCGCTCGCGGCGATGCCCACGGCCGTCCCCGTCGCGGGCGGCACCGACCTGATGGCCGCCGTCAACTCCGGCCAGCTCAGGCCCGCGGCGCTGGTCGGCCTCGGCCGCATCAGCGAGATCCGCGGCTGGCAGTACCAGGACGGCCACGCTCTCCTCGGCGCCGGTCTCACGCACGCGCGCATGGGACGCCCCGACTTCGCCGCCCTCATCCCCGCCCTCGCCGCCTCCGCGCGCGCGGCGGGCCCCCCGCAGATCCGCAACGCGGGCACGCTCGGCGGCAACATCGCCACCGCAGCCCCGACCGGCGACGCGCTCCCGGTGCTGGCCGCCCTGGAGGCCACCCTCGTCATCGCGGGGCCGAACGGCGCGCGCCGCGAGATCCCCGTCTCGCACCTGCTGGCCGGCATGGAGATGCTGCGCGGCGGCGAACTCATCGGCTTCGTGCGCGTGCCCCTGCTGCACGCGCCCCAGGTCTTCCTCAAGGCGACCGGCCGCACCGGTCCCGGCCGCGCCGTCGCCTCCGTCGCCCTCGTCCTCGACCCCGCCCGGCGCGGCGTGCGCTGCGCGGTCGGCGCCATCGCCCCGATGCCGCTGCGCCCGCTGGACGCGGAGGCGTGGGTCGCCCGGCTCATCGACTGGGACAACAGCCGGCGGCTCGTCCCCGAGGCGCTCGCCGCCTTCGGCGAGTACGTCGCCGCCGCCTGCATCCCCGACCCGGTCCCCGAGGTCGACGGCAGCGTCACCCCGCTGCCGCCCGCCGTACTGCACCTGCGGCGCACCGTCGCCGCGCTGGCCCGACGAGCACTGGGGAGGGCGCTGTCGTGACCGACGAGCAGCACAGCCAGGACCACGGCACGCCGCAGGGCGTCAGCCGCTGGGACCCGCTGCCCCAAGGCGACTACGACGACGGCGCGACCGCGTTCGTCAAGCTGCCCGAGGGCGGCGTGGAGGCGCTCCTCGCGGGCGACAGCCCCCTCGCCGCGCCGGGTCACGGGTACGTCCCCCCGCCGATAGCGCCCGAGCCCTGGGCGGCCCCGGCGGACGGCACGGAGTGGCCCGCGCCCACGGTCTCCGGCTCCGGCGACGACCGGTTCACCTACCCCGCCCAGCAGCACACCGGGCAGTGGACCTACGAGGAGCCGCCGCCGGCCGCGCCCGCGCACGACGTGACCGGGCAGTGGTCGATCCCCGTCGCCGGGGGCGATCTCCCGGACGAGTCCGGGGAGTTCACGGCGTCCGCGCTGGTCGAGCAGTGGGGCGGCGCGCCGCAGGAGCCCGGGGGCTGGACCGACACCGGGTGGGAGCAGCACGGGCAGGGCGGCGCCGGGCAGTCCGACGGGCGCGGGGTCGAACTGCCGGGTCTTTCCGGGTACTCGGACGGGCGGGGCACCGATTTCGCCGGGGTCGGGTATCCGGAGGTGCAGGAGCACTCCGAGGAGCTCGGTGCCGGGGCCGGTGTCGGGGCCGGTTCCGGTGAGGTCGTTGGTCATGCCCCTGTCGAGTCCGACGGTGGGCACACCCTCGCCGAGTCCGGTGCCGCCGCCGCTGCCATCAACCGGCTGACGCTGGGGGCGGGTCAGCGGCTGGCCCCGGAGGACGAGGCGGCCCCGGAGGGCGAGAAGGAGTCCGAGCCCGGGACCTCGGAGGCCGCGTCCGTCGAGGGGATCGTCGAACCGTCGTACGAAGCCCCGTCCGAGCCCGTGGAGGCCGCCGAGAGCGCCTCGGAGGGCGAGGAGGGTGTTCCGGACGCCGAGAGCGGCTCGGAGGCTCTTGGTGAGGCTCAAGAGGCCGCGGAGGCCGACGAGGTTCCTCCGTCGCCGCCCGGCGAGGAACACCCGCTCGCGTCGTACGTGTTGTCCGTCAACGGCACCGACCGGCCCGTCACCGACGCGTGGATCGGCGAGTCCCTGCTGTACGTGCTGCGCGAGCGCCTCGGCCTCGCGGGCGCCAAGGACGGCTGCTCGCAAGGGGAGTGCGGGGCCTGCAACGTCCAGGTGGACGGCCGGCTCGTCGCCTCCTGCCTCGTACCCGCGGTTGCGAGCGCGGGCAGCGAGGTCCGTACGGTCGAGGGGCTCGCCGAGGACGGCCGCCCCTCCGACGTCCAGCGCGCGCTCGCGCGGTGCGGGGCCGTGCAGTGCGGGTTCTGCGTCCCCGGCATGGCGATGACCGTGCACGACCTGCTGGAGGGCAACCCGGCGCCGACCGAGCTGGAGGCGCGCCAGGCCCTGTGCGGCAACCTGTGCCGCTGCTCCGGCTACCGGGGCGTCCTGGACGCCGTCCAGGAGGTCGTCCAGGAACGTGAGGCCATCGCCGCCGCCGAGGCTGAGTCGGACGGCGACGGGGCACGTATTCCGCATCAGGCGGGCCCGGGGTCCGGCGGGGCACACCCGTCGGTCTTCGACACGGGGACCTTGGGAGGTCAGGGCCAGGTGTTCGGCCAGGACGGAGGCCAGGCGTGAACGAGCCGGTTCCGTACGGTGAGGTGAGCGCGCGCGGGACGTCGGTCCCGTACGGCGTGCCGGGCGTGTCCCGGCGGATCGGAGGCCGGGTGTGACGCAGGACGCCGTCTCCGTGCCGCCGCCGATCGTGGCGGAGGCCGTACCCGTGCCCGAGGCGATCCCGCACGGGCTGGGGTCCTCGCTGCACCCCGCCGACGCGCGCGCGAAGACCGAGGGGACCTTCCCGTACGCCGCCGACCTGTGGGCGGAGGGCCTCCTGTGGGCCGCCGTCCTGCGCTCGCCGCACCCCCGCGCACGCGTGGTGTCGATCGACACGTCCCACGCGCGCGAGATGCCCGGCGTGCGCGCCGTCATCACCCACGAGGACGTCCCCGGCACGCCCCGGCACGGCCGGGGTGTCGTCGACCGGCCGGTGTTCGCCTCCGAGGTCGTGCGCCACCACGGCGAACCCCTCGCGGCCGTCGCCGCCGACCACCCCGACACCGCGCGGATGGCCGCCGCCGCCGTCATCGTCGAGTACGAGGTCCTCGACCCGGTCACCGACCCGGAGCAGGCGTTCGAGGCCGAGCCGCTGCACCCCGACGGCAACCTGATCCGGCACATCCCGCTGCGCCACGGCGACCCGGACGCGGTCGGCGAGGTCGTCGTCGAGGGCCAGTACCGCATCGGCCGCGCCGACCCCGCCCCGATCGGCGCGGAGGCGGGACTCGCCGTACCGCGCCCGGACGGCGGCGTGGAGCTGTACCTCGCCTCCACCGACCCGCACACCGACCGCGACACCGCCGCCGCCGTCTACGGGCTGCCGCCCGAGCGCGTCAAGATCGTCGTCACCGGCGTGCCCGGCGCGACCGCCGACCGCGAGGACCAGGGCTTCCAGCTGCCCCTCGGGCTGCTCGCGCTGAAGACCGGCTGCCCGGTGAAGCTCACCGCCACGCGCGAGGAGTCGTTCCTCGGCCACGTGCACCGCCACCCGACGCTCCTGCGCTACCGCCACCACGCGGACGCGGAGGGCCGGCTCGTCAAGGTCGAGGCACAGATCCTGCTCGACGCGGGCGCGTACGCGGACACGTCGTCCGAGGCGCTCGCCGCCGCCGTCTCCTTCGCGTGCGGGCCGTACGTCGTGCCGAACGCGTTCATCGAGGGGTGGGCCGTCCGCACGAACAACCCGCCCTCCGGGCACGTGCGCGGGGAGGGCGCGATGCAGGTCTGCGCCGCCTACGAGGCGCAGATGGACAAGCTCGCCAAGAAGCTCGGCGTCGACCCCGCCGAACTGCGCCTGCGCAACACCATGGCGACCGGTGACGTCCTGCCGACCGGCCAGACCGTCACGTGTCCCGCGCCTGTCGCCGAGCTGCTCCAGGCTGTCCAGGAACACCCCCTGCCGGCCCTCCCCAAGGACACCCCCGAGGACGAGTGGCTCCTCCCCGGCGGGCTTGAGGGCGCGGGCGAGCCCGGTGCCGTGCGCCGGGGCGTCGGCTACGGCCTCGGGATGGTCCACATGCTCGGCGCGGAGGGCGCCGACGAGGTCTCCACGGCCACCGTCAAGGTCCAGGGCGGGGTCGCGACGGTCCTGTGCGCGGCCGTCGAGACCGGGCAGGGGTTCACCACGCTCGCGCGCCAGATCGTCCAGGAGACCCTCGGCATCGACGAGGTGCACGTCGCCCCCGTCGACACCGACCAGCCTCCCGCCGGACCCGGCTGCCGGGGACGCCACACCTGGGTCTCCGGGGGCGCCGTCGAGCGCGCCGCGAAGATGGTCCGTACGCAGCTCCTCCAGCCGCTGGCGCACAAGTTCGGGATGTCCCACGAGCTGCTCCAGATCACCGACGGCAAGATCACCTCGTACGACGGCGTGCTGTCCACCACCGTCGCCGAGGAACTCCACGGCAAGGAGCTGTGGGCCACCGCGCAGTGCCGCCCGCATCCCACCGAGCCGCTCGACGAGGCCGGGCAGGGCGACGCCTTCGTAGGGCTCGCGTTCTGCGCCGTGCGCGCGGTGGTCGACGTCGACATCGAGCTGGGGTCCGTGCGGGTCGTCGAACTCGCGGTCGCGCAGGACGTCGGCCGGGTCCTGAACCCGACCCAGCTGACGGCCCGCATCGAGGCCGGCGTCACCCAGGGCGTCGGCATCGCCCTCACCGAGAACCTGCGCACCCCGCGCGGGCTGATCCGCCACCCCGACCTGACGGGGTACGCCCTGCCGACGTCCCTGGACGCGCCGGAGATCACCATCGTCAAGCTGGTCGAGGAACGGGACGTCGTCGCGCCGTTCGGGGCGAAGGCGGCCAGTGCGGTGCCGGTGGTGACGTCACCGGCGGCGATCGCGTCCGCCGTGCGCGCGGCTACGGGGCGGCCGGTGAACCGGTTGCCGATCCGGCCTCAGGCGGCTGTGGTGACGCAGTAGTTGCACGGGGTCGTCCTGATCACCGGGGTGATGGCTTCGGGGAAGTCGACTGTCGCGCAGGCGCTGGCGTCTCGGTTGCCGCGTGCCGCGCATGTGCGCGGGGATGTGTTCCGGCGGATGGTGGTGTCGGGGCGGGCTGATTATGTGCCCGACGGTTCCGGGGGTGTGCCTGGTGCATCAGGCTCGGCGCCTGTGTCAGGTTTGGGGTTTGGCGCTTCCGGCCCGGTGTCTGCCGAGGCTCGTGAACAGCTCCTGCTGCGCTACCGGTTGTCCGCCGCGACCGCCGACGCGTACGCCGACGCCGGGTTCACCGCGGTCGTGCAGGACGTGGTGCTCGGGGAGGATCTCGCCGGGTGGGTGGGGATGGTCCGTACGCGCCCGCTGTACGTCGTCGTGCTCGCGCCGGATGCCCGGGCCGTCGCCGCGCGGGAGGCCGGGCGGGCCAAGCGCGGGTACGGGGCCTGGTCCGTCGAGGAGCTGGACCGGTGGCTGCGGGAGCGGACGCCCCGGATCGGGCTGTGGCTGGATACGTCCGGGATGACGCCCGATGAGACCGTCGAGAAAATTCTTACCGAGAGGCAACGCGCCGGGGTCGAGTGACGTCTTCGCTGGTGGCGGGGCGTTGTCAGTGGGGCCGCGTAGTGTTCTGAGCAGTGGGGCGGCTCGGGGTTCGGGCGGGGCGTTCTGCCTGGTGGACGACTTGTTCAGGCACGGGGGAGCAATGGGCAGCACGGCGACGACGATCACCTTCACCGAGGACGCGCTCGATCCGTACGTCACGCATGCGCCGACCCGGCGCTGGCTGACCGGTCCCGGACTTCCCGGCGTGGGCGGGCTGGTGACGTTCGAGGCGCTGCGGAGGGACGGGCTGCGGACGGTGGGGGACTCCACCGGCGATCCCGCGGGCGCGCTCGCCGCCGACGTCCGCGACCAGCTCGTCATCGGCGGCCTCCTCGGGGCGCGCGGTGAGGAGACCGAGTCCGTCGTCCTCGACGGTGTGACGGGCGCCGTCTCGACGACGTACTTCCTCCACGACCGCCCCGACCTCATGGACCTGCGCCCCCTCGCCCCCTCCCTGGAGAAGCTGGTCCGCTTCGCCACGGCCGCCGACGAACTCGCCGCCCTGCGCGGACAGTTCGCCTCCTACGCGGGCCGCTTCGGCGCGCAGGCGGTGACGGAGGCGACGAAGCATCTGCTGTCGCTGTACGAGGGTGAGACGGACGGCGAGGTCGCGCCGTACTGGAAGACGATCGCGGTGATCCGCCCCCTCGCGCTGATCGCCGGCCCCGGTACGACGTCGGGCCTGGCCCTGGACCTCCCCCCGCGCCTCCTGGACGACGAGTACGGCCAGGGCGAGATCGTCCGCTTCGAGGAGATGGACTTCCCGCCCGCGCTCACGCACACTCCGACCCGCCACTTCCTCGCGCGCGTGGGCCTCCCCGAGGAGGCGGTCTGGTTCACCCTCGACACGGACGCGCCGCTGCGCACGCTCTCCGACTACTGCGCGGACGAGGGCCACACCCACGAACTCCCGCCCCACGCCTCGTCCTTGATCCGCCTGGGCGGGCTCCTGGAAGACACGAGCCTCGTCCTCGACGGCACCACGGGCGCGGTCCTCTCCTACACGTTCCCGGACAAGACCCTCCGCCCCCTCAACGCGGACATCTCCACGCTGGCCTTCACTTTCTGGCTGATCCACCGGGAACGCACCCTGGACGCCCTCCACGACCTCACGCACACGTACGACCAGCTCACGACGGCGATGAACCACACGCTGTCGGCGATCGACCCGACGGCGGTCCTCCTGAACGAGGGCGACGACTGGCGGTACTGGCCGGAGGTGTTCGGGGACGAGGCGGGGGGAGGGCTGTACGCGTAATCCGGGTCAGGTGGTGTCCGGCTCGGCGAGAGGGCGGCGCCACCACTCGGTCGATTTGAAGCATCCCATCAGCCAGTGTGCTTCCGAGGTGTCGAGGATGACGTCGCCGATGAAGGGAATGGGCTCGAAGTAGAGCATGTGTTCCTGGATTCGTATCGGAACCCAATCCAAATCATGGTGCAACAGGGTTGCGGATGGTTCCCCTCGGCGTTGCCAGAACACCATGGGTTCGTAGACATCGTTCTCGAAGGGCTTCACGATGTCGCCCTGGCTGAATTCCACATCCGCCATGTCCACCCATCTTCCGACGCCTTCACGTTCCCAGGTGAGGTAGAGGCGCATCTTCTGGACGAACGCACCAATGTTGTCGTCGTTCAGTGCGGAATCTCGGGAGAGAACTACCGACTTCACGTTTTTGCGCAGGGCCTGGCCTCGGCGGAGTTGGCGAGTCGCGTTCGCCCAGAACAAGCCACCCTTCTCCGGGTCGTGAACGATGCACAGGACAGGCAGGCTTCCGCTCCGCCAGTTGTCCCCGTGGTCCTCGACAGGCACCCGGTATCCCCGCCTTGTGCGAACCGAGATGCCGCCCTTTACCTGCACGGCCAAGGAGTCCTCGGTCCGCTTCCCGTCCTCGACGAACGTGAGGTACAGGTCTTCCCCGTGGTCGTTCGCGCCGTCGATCTCTTGCACGATATGACCGTGCCGCTCCAGCAGAGAGCGTACTTCGTTCACAGCCATACGTCCGATACGGCGGCTCTCAGGAACTTTCGGCATACGCTCCCCCTCCATGCAACGCGTGGAGAAGGATTATGACCGACTGCCGGCAACCATCTTGCAACAGGGTACGCCGGACGTCCGGTCACCTCTCGGCGACCGGACGTCGTACGGTTTCAGAGGCCGTGGCGGGAATCGAACCCACGTAACTCGCTTTGCAGGCGAGCCCCTAAACCACTCGGGCACACGGCCAGAATTTCGGGGTTTCCCCCGGACTTCGTGAGGAAACCTTATGGCCGGGTGAGCGAGGGGATCAAGGGAATCAGGGGCGCTGCAACGGGACTGCCACACGGCGTTCATGAATGGGGCCGGATCAAGTCGGGTGCCCCGTCCGGCCCGTACCTCTACCCTCGACCTCCATGGACCAGCTCACCCTGCCCCCCGACCTCCACCAACCCCTCGAAGACCTCGCCGATGCCACCGGGCGGACGGTGGAGGACGTTGTGGTGGAGGCTGTGCGGCGGTATCTCGTGGACGAGGAGTGCGGTGTGCTCAAGGTCGCCCAGCAGCTCGGGCAGGCGCATGCCGAGTTGCTCAGGAGGCTCGGGGAATGACCAGGTTTCTTACCGTCGCCGAGGTCGAGCACGTCGCCCGTGTCGCCTTCGGCGGGAACGCTCCCGACGCCAGGGACCCCGGCCTGCTCGCCTCCGCCGTGTATCGCCCGCGCGCGAGGATGTTCGGGACCCCGGCGTACACGGACACGTACCAGCAGGCCGCAGCCCTGCTGCACGCCCTCGCCGTGAACCACCCCCTCGTCGACGGGAACAAGCGCACCGCCTGGCTCGCCGCCGTGACGTTTCTCGGGGTGAACGGGGTCCGGCTGGACGCGTGTGATCAGGATGCGGCGTATGCGCTGGTCGTGGACGTGGCGGCCGGGGAGGAGGCGGATGTCGAGGTGATCGCGGCACGGCTGAGGGCGTTGTGACGTGGGTCCCAACAGGGGTGCGGGTGGGCTTGTCCGGGCGGCTCGGCGCACCCCGCGCCGGTAGGGTGGCCCGGTTGTCATACGTAGCCGAGAAGCCAAGGAACCGGGAGCCTCGTACCTGAGAGCCCGGGACCCGAGACCCACCCCCGAACCGGAGACCGTGACTACCACCGCCGCCTCTGCCTCGTCCCACCACCTCTCTCCCGCCTTCCCCGGCCGCGCGCCATGGGGCACCGCGAGCAAGCTGCGCGCCTGGCAGCAGGGGGCGATGGAGAAGTACATCCAGGACCAGCCCAGGGACTTCCTCGCCGTCGCGACACCCGGCGCCGGCAAGACGACGTTCGCGCTGACGCTGGCGTCGTGGCTGCTGCACCACCACGTCGTCCAGCAGGTGACGGTCGTCGCACCGACGGAGCACCTGAAGAAGCAGTGGGCGGACGCGGCGGCGCGCGTCGGGATCAAGCTGGACCCCGAGTACAGCGCGGGCCCGCTCAGCAAGGAGTACGACGGGGTCGCCGTCACGTACGCGGGTGTCGGCGTACGCCCGATGCTGCACCGCAACCGCAGCGAGCAGCGCAAGACGCTGGTGATCCTGGACGAGATCCACCACGCCGGCGACTCGAAGTCGTGGGGCGAGGCATGCCTGGAGGCGTTCGAACCGGCGACGAGGCGGCTCGCGCTGACGGGTACGCCGTTCCGCTCGGACACGAACCCGATCCCCTTCGTGACGTACGAGGAGGGCACGGACGGCATCCGCCGCTCCTCGGCGGACTACACGTACGGCTACGGCTCGGCGCTCGCCGACCACGTCGTCCGACCGGTGATCTTCCTGTCGTACAGCGGCAACATGCGCTGGCGCACGAAGGCGGGCGACGAGATCGCGGCCCGCCTCGGCGAGCCGATGACGAAGGACGCGGTCAGCCAGGCCTGGCGTACGGCGCTCGACCCGCGCGGCGAGTGGATGCCGAGCGTGCTGCGCGCGGCGGACCAGCGGCTGACGGAGGTCCGCAAGGCGATCCCCGACGCCGGCGCCCTGGTCATCGCCACGGACCAGGACTCCGCGCGCGCGTACGCGAAACTGATCCGCGAGCTGACCGGTACGAAGGCGACGGTCGTCCTCTCCGACGACACCGGCGCGTCCAAGCGCATCGACGACTTCGCCGCGAGCAACGACCGCTGGATGGTCGCCGTCCGGATGGTGTCCGAGGGCGTCGACGTCCCGCGCCTCGCGGTCGGCGTGTACGCGACGACCATCTCGACGCCGCTGTTCTTCGCGCAGGCCGTCGGCCGCTTCGTACGGTCCCGGCGGCGCGGCGAGACCGCGTCCGTGTTCCTGCCGACGGTTCCCGACCTGCTGACCTTCGCCAACGAGATGGAGGTCGAGCGCGACCACGCCCTCGACAAGCCCAAGAAGGGCGGCGAGGAGGACCCGTACGCCGAGGAGGACAAGCTCCTCGCGGAGGCGGAGAAGCAGCAGGACGAGGACACCGGCGAGCAGGAGGAGTTCAAGTTCGAGGCGCTGGAGTCGGAGGCCGTCTTCGACCGGGTCATGTACAACGGCGCCGAGTTCGGCATGCAGGCGCACCCGGGCAGCGAGGAGGAGCAGGACTATCTGGGCATCCCCGGGCTCCTCGAACCCGACCAGGTGCAACTGTTGCTGCAAAAACGTCAGGCCAAGCAGATCGCGCACAGCAAGAAGCGGCCCGACTCCGAGGCCGACCTCCTCGAACTGCCCGCCGAGCGGCGGCCCGTCGTATCCCACAAAGAGATGATGGAGTTGCGGAAACAGCTCAATACGATGGTCAGCGCGTACGTCCATCAGAGCGGCAAGCCGCATGGCGTGATCCACACGGAGCTGCGGCGTGTGTGCGGGGGGCCGCCCAGCGCCGAGGCGACCGGGGGGCAGCTGCGGCAGCGCATCGCGAAGGTCCAGGAGTGGGCCACGCGCATGAAGTGACCGGGCCTGCGTATGGGTGGCGGGCCTGTGGGACCCCTGTGGAAGGGGTCCCGCGTATCCGGACATTTACAAGTAGTCCATACCGGTCATTGACCGGATTCTGGACGGAGTCTTCCGCTCAGCGAACCCTCCCCGTTACTGTCCCGCTACGCACACGCCCTGTGGCAGTGGCGCCGCAGAGCGCAGCCGTGTAGCGAACGGGCCCGGAACGCCGGGTCCGGCTGCCGATCGCGGCCTCTGCAGCGCGTCAGCGACGGGACTCGATGACGCGGTCGCCGTGTGGGGGTCGCGCGTCATCACCGTAAGGAGTGGGCGTCGTGACCGCGGAGACCTCCCAGACGCTCGATCGGGGACTCAGGGTTCTGAAGTTGCTGGCCGACACGGATCATGGGCTGACCGTGACGGAGCTGTCCAACAAGCTGGGCGTCAACCGGACCGTGGTGTACCGGTTGCTGGCGACGCTGGAGCAGCACGCGTTGGTGCGGCGGGATCTCGGGGGGCGGGCTCGGGTGGGGCTCGGGGTGCTGCGGCTCGGGCGGCAGGTGCATCCGCTGGTACGGGAAGCTGCGCTGCCTGCGCTGCGGTCGTTGGCCGAGGACATCGGGGCCACCGCTCATCTGACGTTGGTGGATGGTGCCGATGCGCTTGCCGTGGCCGTGGTGGAGCCGACGTGGACCGATTATCACGTTGCCTATCGGGCTGGGTTTCGGCATCCGTTGGATCGGGGGGCCGCGGGGATGGCGATCCTTGCCGGGCGGCGGAAGGGCGCGGGGGAGCCGGGGTTCTGTTTGATGCAGGGGGAGCTTGAGGTGGGGGCCAGTGGGGCTGCTGCGCCGTTGTTGGGGGTTACGGGGGTGGAGGGGAGTGTGGGGGTGGTGATGTTGGCGGATGCGGTGCCGGAGAGGGTGGGGCCTCGGGTGGTGGATGCGGCGCGGGAGGTGGCGGAGGCGCTGAGGTAGGGGGTACCTCCGAGGTACGGGGCGCCTACCCCTGAGGTAGGGGGTACGTCTGAGGTACATCCCGTCACGTTAGATTTGTGGCGTGCTCTCTCGTCTCACGCGTTTTCAGGCCGTTGCCGTCTGCGGTGTTCCCCTTGTCGCGTTGCTCGGTGTCGCTGTGTTCGCGCCGTTGCCCTTTGCCATCGCTCAGCCTGGGATGACTGCCGATGTGCTGGGTGAGAACAAGGGGGAGGCCGTCATCACCGTGTCCGGTGCGCCTGTGCGGAAGACGTCCGGGGAGTTGCGGATGACGACCATCGTCGCGACCGGGCCTGATACCGACGTATCGCTGAGTGACGTCCTCGACGGGTGGTTCCGTACGGATTCCGCTGTCATGCCCCGCGATTCCGTCTATCCCAGCGGGGACTCCGTCAAGGAGATCGAGCGGCACAACACGCAGCAGATGGAGCAGTCCCAAGATGCCGCCACTGAGGCCGCGTTGAAGTTTCTGGGGCGGTCGTCCAAGGATGTGAAGGTTGATCTCAAGCTGTCCGATGTGGGCGGGCCCAGCGCGGGGTTGCTGTTCACGTTGGGGATCATCGACAAGCTGGACGGGGACGGGAACGGGGGGGATCTGACCGGGGGGCGGGTGATCGCCGGGACCGGGACGATCGACGCGGACGGGAGTGTCGGCGCGGTGGGTGGGGTGTCGCTGAAGACGCAGGCCGCGCGGAGGGACGGGGCGACGGTGTTCCTCGTACCGAAGGCCGAGTGCTCCGACGCGAAGGCCGAGCTGCCGTCGGGGCTGCGGTTGGTTCCGGTGACGGATCTGAAGGGGGCGGTGGGGTCGTTGAAGGCGTTGGAGACGGGGAAGGGGAATGTGCCTAGCTGCTGATCGCGGGGCGGGGGAGGGGGCGGGGGTGTGCGGCGAGGCGGAGGCCGAGCTCTACGAGGGTCCAGCCGAGGCGGACTCTTAAGGCAGGGGTGGGGGTGTGGGCGAGGCGGTGGGTGGTGGCGGAGGCTTGGAGTTCGGCGGTGCGTTGGTGGTGGAGGGAGAGGTGGAAGTCGGGGTGATACACGGGGATGCCTCTCAGGTGAGGGGGAAGACGTGGCTGTGGGCGCGGACCTGCTGGGTCCCAGGGGTGTCCTCGTCGACGGTTCGGCTGCGGTACTCCTCGTACACGCGATGGATGTCCTCGATGAACGCCTGCGCCTGATCCGGGGTGAGCCGCAGGGTCGTGCTGCTCATGTCCCAGGTGCGACTCCACTCCTCGTGCCATGAGGCGCGGTTGCCCAGCCAGGTCGACAGCTCCCGGGTGTGTTTGGTCGCGACCTCGTGCATGTAGAGGTCGGCCGCTCCCCGTACGGCCGGATCGGCGTTGGTGAGCAGGTCGTCGTCGAAGATCAGACCGGTGTGGCTGGCCTTCCACCAGCGCTCGCGTCCCTTGCCCTGCTCGGGGTCGTCCTCGATGAAGCCGTACTCGGCGAGCTGGCGGAGGTGGTAGCTGGTGGCGCCGCTGGACTCGCCCAGTTTCTCGGCGAGTTGGGAAGCCGTCGCCGGACCGCCGAAGCGGAGGGCGTCCAGGAGTTGCATACGGAGTGGGTGTGCCAGCCCTCGGAGGGAGCGGGCGTCGATCGTGCGTACCTCGGAGTGCTGAGGGTCGGTCATGGATGCAAAGGTAGCGTTGCAAAGAAACCTCTGCAAGGGTTTTTTGCAACGAACCCTTTGTAAGTCCAAGTCGCCTCCCCCTCACCTCACTTCACCTCACTTCACGAACCCCTGCTCCTTCATCCACTCCAGCGCCACCTGATGCGGATCCTCCCCGTCGACATCCACCTTCGCGTTCAGCTCCTGAGCCACCGCGTTGTTCAGCCGAGCCGACACCGGGTCCAACACCCCAGCGATCGCAGGCCACTTCTTCATCACCTTGGAGTTGATCTCGGGCGCCGCGTTGTAGTTGGGGAAGAAGTGCCGGTCGTCCTCCATCACGACGAGGTCCATCGCCTTGATCCGCCCGTCGGTCGTGTACACCTCGCCGTACGTGCAGTGCCCCTTCTCGGTCTGCGTGTAGATGATCCCGGAGTCCATCTGCGTGATCCGGGACGACGGCACACTCATCCCGTACGCCTTCTGCATCCCCGGCAACCCGTCCGCCCGGTTCGCGAACTCGCTCTCGACGCACAGGGATACGGCCTTGGGGTCGGACTTGGCGAGCGCGGCGACCTGCGAGAGGTTCGTGGTCCGGTACTTCTCGTAGGCGGACCGGTTCATGGCGAGCGCGTACGTGTTGTTGACCTGCGAAGGGGCCAGCCAGGTCAGCCCGTTGTGTGCGTCGGCCTTGCGCACGGCCTCCCACTGGGCCCGCGGATCGGTGATCGGCTTGCTGTTGCCGAGGTAGGTGATCCACGCGGTCCCGGTGTACTCGTACATCCCGTCCGCGTCGCCCTTCTTGACGGCCTCGCGCGCCCCGATGGACCCCTGGATGCCGGTCCGGTCGAGGACGTGCGCGCCGGCGGCCTGGAAGGCGATGCCCATCATCGCGCCGAGGACGAGGTTCTCGGTGAAGGACTTCGAAGTCACCGTCAGATCGGCCCCCTTGAGGGGCTTGCCCTGCCCGATCGTGCCGGGTTCGACGTCGTCGACCATGGGGGAGCCGGACGTCAGCCCGCAGGCGGAGAGCACGGACACGGCGGTGAGGAGGGTGATCGCACGTCTCATCGGCCCGTCTCCAATCCCCTTGGCCGCAACAGGAGTTCGGCGATCGACGCCAGCCAGTCCACGAGCAGCGCGAGCGCCACCGTCAGGATCGAGCCCAACACCAGTACGGGCATACGCTGGTTGGTGATCCCGGTGGTGATCAGCACCCCGAGCCCGCCACCCCCGCCGAACGTCGCCAGCGCGGCCGTACCGACGTTGAGGACGAGCGCCGTACGGACGCCCGCGAGGATCAGCGGTACGGCGAGGGGGAGTTCGACGCGGGACAGGACGCCGAGGGGGGACATGCCGATGCCGCGCGCGGCCTCCAGGAGAGTCGGGTCGTTCGCGCGCAGGCCGGCGATCGTGTTGGAGAGGACCGGCAGGACGGCATACGCGACGATCCCGATGAGCGCGGCCTTCTCGCCGATGCCGAGCCAGATCACGAGGAGCGCCAACAGGCCGATGGCCGGGGTGGCTTGGCCGATGTTGGCGATCGCCATGACGACCGGGGCGGCCCGGCGCAGCGCGCCGCGCGTGAGCAGGACGCCGAGCGGGATGGCGATGATGAGGACGAAGAAGGTTGAGATCGCGGTGAGTCGGACGTGCTGCCACAGCGCCTTGGAGACCTGGCCGCCGGAGAGCGCGTTCTCGGAGATCGGGTCCAGGTCGGCCTGCTGGAACCAGAGCCAGGTGCCGAGGAGGAGGGCGACGAGGAAGCCGGGCAGGACGGTCAACTTGGGCCAGCCGATACGGGGTTGGGCCTTGCCGGACGTCTCGGGCGCCGACGTCGCGGAACCGGCGGCGGCACCGGGATCGGTGTCGGAACCGGCGTCGGCCTCGGCCTCGGTCTCGGGGGAGTGTGCCTTCGGAGTGCTCACGCCTTCTCCTCCCCGCCGTCGCCCTCCTGCTCCGCGTGCGTCTGAGCCGCCCGCGTCTCCTCCAACTCGTGCTGGTGCTCCATCGCTTCGAGCCGGTCCGCCTCCAGGAGTTCGTGCACGGAGTTCATCAGCGTCTCCATGTCGACGACCCCCGTGTACTCCCCGCGCCGCCCGGTGACGGCCGCCCGCCCCGAGCTGTCGGTGAGGACGGCCTCCAGCGCGTCCCGCAGCGTCGCGTCCCGCGTCACGGTGTCGTTGACGAGCGTCCCGGCGCGCGCGAGCGAACCCTTCGCCCGCATCAAGTCCCCGCGCCGCAGCCACTTGTAGGGCCGGCCGCGCTTGTCGAGGAGGAGGATCTCGTTGGTCCCGCTGTCGCGCAGCTTGTTGAAGATGACCTGGAGCGGATCGTCGACGGTGACCGTCGGATAGTCGGTGATCGGCACGTCCCGTACGCGCGTGAGGTTGAGCCGCTTGAGCGCCGCACCCGCGCCGACGAACCCGGACACGAAGTCGTCGGCGGGGTTGGTGAGGATCGCCTCCGGCGTGTCGAACTGCGCGATGTGGGACCGCTCGCGCAGCACCGCGATCCGGTCGCCGAGCTTGATCGCCTCGTCGAAGTCGTGGGTGACGAAGACGATCGTCTTGTGCAACTCGCGCTGGAGCCGGATGAGTTCGTCCTGAAGATGGTCGCGGGTGATGGGGTCGACGGCGCCGAAGGGCTCGTCCATGAGGAGGACGGGCGGATCGGCGGCCAACGCCCGTGCCACGCCCACGCGTTGCTGCTGCCCGCCGGACAACTGCCGTGGGTAACGCCCGTGGAACTCGCCCGGGTCGAGTCCGACTAGGTCGAGCATCTCGTCGATCCGCGCATTGATCCGGCTCTTCGGCCAGCCCACCATCTTCGGTACCAGCGCGATGTTCTGAGCGACCGTCATGTGCGGGAAGAGGCCGGACGACTGGATCGCGTACCCGACCTTGCGGCGCAGCTTCACCGGGTCGATGTCGGTGACGTCCTCGCCGCCGATCCGGATCCGCCCGCCGGACGGCTCGATCAGCCGGTTGATCATCTTCAGCGTCGTCGACTTCCCGCAGCCGGAGGGGCCGACGAAGATGACCGTCTCGCCCGCCTTGATCTCCATGTTCACGTTGTCGACGGACGGGTTGGGGTTGCCCGGATACCGTTTGCTGAGATTTTCCAGCTCGATCGAGGCACCCAAGGATTCAGACACGGATCCCCCTGGGAATGGTGAGCCGCCCGATGACGACGTACGCGGCGTCGAACAGCAGCGCCAGGACGACGATCCCGAGCGTGCCGGCGAGGACCTGGTTGAGCGCGTTCTTGCTGCCGAGCGAGGTGATCCCCCGGAAGATCTCGTTGCCGAGCCCCGGACCCGAGGCGTACGCGGCGATGGCGGCGATCCCCATCAGCATCTGCGTCGCGACCCGGATGCCGGTCAGGATCGGCGGCCACGCGAGCGGCAGCTCGACCCGCACCAGCCGCGCCGGACGGGACATCCCGATGCCCTTCGCGGCGTCCACCAGCGAGGGGTCCACGCCACGGAGTCCGACGATGGAGTTACGCACGACGGGGAGCAACCCGTACAACGTGAGAGCTACGACCGTAGGGGCTACCCCCAGTCCCACGATGGGGACGAGCAGGCCGATCATGGCCAGCGAGGGGATCGTGAGGATGGTCGCCGTCGTGGTGGTCGCGAGGTTGCCCGCCCACTCGCTGCGGTAGGTGAGCACCCCGATCAGGATCCCGATGACGGTCGCGAGCAGCATGCACTGGAAGACCGCGCTGGCGTGCTGCACCGCGTCGGCGAGCAGTTGCTCATGCCGGTTGTCGAGGTACTCCCAGAAGCTCACACACCTTCACCTCAGCTCATTCGCGCGACGCCTCCTCCACCAGCGGGATGATCCGCAGCGGCACCGGGTTCTCCATCACGATCGCGGTGGAGGCCCGGACGATGCCATCAAAACCGACAACCAGGTCGATCACCCGCTGGAGATCCGCGTTGGACCGCGCGACCAGCCGGCACAGCATGTCCCCGCTGCCGGTCGTCGTGTGCAGTTCCAGGACCTCGGGTACGGAGCTCAAGTGCGCCCGGATCGCGGGCCCTTGGCCCTGGCGGATCTGGAGCGTCGCGAACGCCGTCACCGGGTAGCCGAGCGCCGCCGGATCGACCTCGGGGCCGAATCCGCGGATGACTCCATTCGACGTAAGCCGGTCGAGCCGCGCCTGCACCGTCCCGCGCGCCACCCCGAGCCGCCGGGACATCTCCAGCACCCCGATCCGGGGCTCGCGCGCCAGCAGCACGATGATCCGCCCGTCCAGCCGGTCGATCCCCATGGCCCGGTCTCCTCGATGGTCATCCTGTACAGAGAGGGCGGTATTAGCGCTCTAGTACCGAGCATATTGCCCAGCTGAATCGTGAACTGTTGCGCAGCTTGCGAGCCCGGAGTGACCCTGAAGTATGACGCAGACCACACACCACACTCCCGACACCGCCCGGCAGGCCGACCCCTTCCCGGTCAAGGGAATGGACGCGGTCGTCTTCGCCGTCGGCAACGCCAAGCAGGCGGCGCACTACTACTCCACCGCCTTCGGCATGCGCCTGGCCGCCTACCGCGGACCGGAGACCGGCAGCCGCGAGACCGCGAGCTACGTCCTGGAGAGCGGCTCCGCCCGCTTCGTGTTCACCTCCGTCGTCCGCCCCACGACGGACTGGGGCCGCTTCCTGGCCGGTCACGTCGCCGCGCACGGCGACGGCGTGATCGACCTCGCGATCGAGGTCCCGGACGCCCGCCGCGCCCACGCCTACGCCGTCGAGCACGGCGCCCGCTCCCTCGCCGAGCCCTACGAGCTGAAGGACGAGCACGGCACCGTCGTCCTCGCCGCGATCGCCACGTACGGCGAGACCCGCCACACCCTCGTCGAACGCCAGGACTACGACGGCCCGTACCTCCCAGGGTTTACGTCGACGACCCTCATTGTCGGGACGCCCGCGCAGCGCATGTTCCAGGCGGTCGACCACTGCGTCGGCAACGTCGAGCTCGGCCGGATGAACGAGTGGGTCGGCTTCTACAACCGGGTCATGGGCTTCACGAACATGAAGGAGTTCGTCGGCGACGACATCGCCACCGAGTACAGCGCCCTGATGTCGAAGGTCGTCGCGGACGGCACCCTGAAGGTCAAGTTCCCCATCAACGAACCGGCGTTGGCCAAGAAGAAGTCCCAGATCGACGAGTACCTGGAGTTCTACGGCGGCGCCGGCGTCCAGCACATCGCCCTCAACACCAACGACATCGTCGCGACGGTAACGGCCATGCGGGCGGCGGGAGTTCAGTTCCTCGACACTCCCGACTCCTACTACGACACCCTCGGCGAGTGGGTCGGCGACACCCGCGTCCCCCTCGACACCCTGCGCGAGCTGAAGATCCTCGCCGACCGCGACGAGGACGGCTACCTGCTCCAGATCTTCACCAAGCCGGTCCAGGACCGCCCGACCGTGTTCTTCGAACTCATCGAACGCCACGGCTCGATGGGCTTCGGCAAGGGCAACTTCAAGGCCCTCTTCGAAGCCATCGAGCGCGAGCAGGCCAAGCGCGGCAACCTGTAACCCGCCTACCCCTTACGGGACTTGGGCACGGACACGTCCGGCGGCTCACCCAGCGCCTCCAGCGCGGCCCGTGCCCGGGGCGCCCACAGCGGCGAGAACCTCGGATTGATCCGCAGCGCGTCCTTCAGGTGCCTGCGCGCGGGCCCGTACTTCCCCAACTCCCGCTCGACCGCGCCCCGGTGGAACAGGTACGACGCGCTGCGCACCCCGCCGCCCTTCGTACCGTCCGTAGCGATCGACAGGTACCAGAGGGCCTTCTTGTGCTGCCCCGCCCGGTGCAGGGCCCACCCCAGCGCGTCCGCGACCGCGATGCCCGGCTGGCGGCGCCACTCGGCACGCAGCCGCGTCACCGCCGCCTCCGGGTCACCGTGATCGGCCTCGAACCGGCCGAGCAGCAGCTCGTTGTCGACCCCGGCCGCGCTGTCCTGGCGGATGCGGGCGCGCAGCAACTCGTACTCGGCGTGGGCCTGTTCGGCGAGGCCCAGCGACTCGTACAACTCGCCCAGCTCCAGGGCGTACTCGGGCAGCGGCTGGCCGGCGAGCGCGGACTTGTACGCGGCCAGGGCCTCCGCCGTACGGCCCAGCGCGGCCAGCGCCCTGCCCTCGCCGGCCTGCGCCGCCCGCTGGTCGGGGTCGAGGCGGACGGCCTCCTGGAAGTGGCGCAGCGCGTCGGGGAAGTCGCCGCGCTCCCAGGAGAGTTGACCGGCCTGCTCCAGCAACGCGGCCTGTTCGGCGGGGGAGTTCGCCTTCGCCGACGCGTCGTACAGCACGGCCGCCGCGTCCTCGCGCCAGCCCCGGTCCCGGTACACCGCCGACGCCTTCGCCTGCGCGGCCGGACCCGAGTGCAGCTCCATGAGCTTCTCCAGCGTGGCGCGGGCCTTCTTGTAGTCGCCGAGGCCGGTGTACGCGTCGATCAGCGGGCCGTACGCCGTCCAGCGCTTCGGCGCCGCCTTCACCGCCGTCTCGCCCCACTCCTTGGCGCCCCGGAAGTCCCGGCGGGCGCTCGCGAGGGTGGCGAGACCGGTGAGGGCGTCGGGGGTGCGGGACGCGTGCAGGGAGGCGCGCAGGGCGTGTTCGGCCTTCGGGTAGTACACGGTTGCATCCGCGGTCCTGCGTCCCCGCTCGACGTACGCCGCGCCGAGCACGGCCCACGCGGGGGCGTCGCCCGGGTGGCGCCGTACGAACGCCTCGCGCTCGCCGATCAGCGCCGTCAGGTCCGGGAGGGCCGCGGCCATGCCGGTGGTGACGGCCGCGTGCGCCAGGGCGCCGGGCGCCGGGGCGGGGGCGCGGTGGACGGGGGCGGACTCGCCGGGGAGGAAGAGGAGCGCGCCGCCGGTGAGGGTGAGGGCGGCGGCGAGGGCGGTGAGGAGGCGGGGGTGGCGGCGGAGGGCGGGGAGTTGTGGGCTCTGCGGGGGCGGTGCGGCGTTTTCAGCAACGTTTTCTGTGCTGTTTCCCTGGGTTGTCCCGTGCATGCGCTTACTGTGCGTCGATATGACGAGCACATCACGTCACCCGGTGGCTCGTGCGGTGGGGTTCACACCGATGGCCCCGGGTGCGAGGCTGTGATCATGAGCCGTTCCCAAGGTCTCCTCGCCCGACTCCGCGACGGCCTCCCGGCCGAAGCGCTCCTCGCCGACCCCGACGTCACCACCTCTTACGCCAACGACATGGCTAGTTTCTGTCCGGCGGGCACCCCTGCGGTCGTCGTACTGCCCCGGACCGTCGAGCAGGTCCAGCACGTGATGCGGGTCGCCACCGAGCTGGGGGTACCCGTAGTACCCCAGGGGGCCAGAACCGGACTCTCCGGCGGGGCCAACGCCTCCGAGGGGTGCGTGGTGCTCTCCCTCGTCAAGATGGACCGCATCCTGGAGATCAGCCCGGTCGACCGGATCGCGGTGGTCGAACCGGGTGTCATCAACGCGACGCTCTCCCGCGCGGTCAACGAGCACGGGCTGTACTACCCGCCGGATCCCTCCAGTTGGGAGATGTGCACGATCGGCGGCAACATCGGCACGGCCTCCGGGGGACTGTGCTGCGTGAAGTACGGGGTCACCGCGGAGTACGTCCTCGGCCTCGACGTGGTCCTCGCGGACGGGCGGCTGCTGTCCACCGGACGGCGTACCGCCAAGGGGGTAGCCGGGTACGACCTGACGCGGCTGTTCGTCGGGTCGGAGGGGTCGCTCGGGGTGGTGGTGGGTGCCACCCTCGCGTTGAAGCCGCAGCCGCCCCAACAGCTGGTCCTGGCCGCCGAGTTCGCCTCGGCGCGGGCCGCCTGCGACGCGGTGTGCGCGATCATGGAGGGCGGGCACCTGCCGTCCCTCCTCGAACTCATGGACCGTACGACCGTCAAGGCGGTCAACGACCTCGCGCACATGGGGCTGCCGGAGACCACCGAGGCGCTGTTGATGTGCGCCTTCGACACCGCCGACCCGGCCGCCGACCTCGCCGCCGTGGGCGCGCTCTGCGAGGCCGCCGGCGCGACACAGGTCGTCCCCGCCGAGGACGCCGCCGAGTCCGAACTCCTCCTCCAGGCACGCCGATTGGCCCTCAACGCGCTGGAGGCGGTCAAGGGCACCACGATGATCGACGACGTCTGCGTACCCCGCTCCCGCCTCGCCGACATGCTCGAAGGCGTTGAGCGGATCGCCGAGGACCACAAGCTCACCATCGGCGTCTGCGCCCACGCCGGGGACGGCAACACCCACCCCACCGTCTGCTTCGACGCCACCGACCCCGACGAGTCCCGCCGGGCCCGCGAGTCCTTCGACGCGATCATGGCCCTCGGCCTCGAACTCGGCGGGACCATCACGGGAGAACACGGGGTCGGCGTCCTCAAGAAGGAGTGGCTGGCACGGGAGTTGGGGCCCGTGGGCCTGGAGATGCAGCGGAAGATCAAGGAGGTCTTCGACCCGCAGGGGCTCCTGAACCCGGGGAAGCTGTTCTGAGGGTGACCTCCTGAGTACCCCGTAGGTCGTAACTCCGCTCACTCGCCGTCCTTCGACTCGTCCGACGGCCACGGGTCGCGCAGCCACAGATCGTCGGCCGGGGTGACCGCGAGCAGCTCGGCGAGGCCGTCGTCGAGGCCGAGCCGCTCGCCCTCAGAGCCCGGGGGTACCACCCGGAGGGTGCGCTCCAGCCAGGCGGAGACCTGGGCGGCGGGGGCTTCGAGGAGGGCGTCGCCGTCGGGGGAGCTGAGGGCCATCAGGACCACGCTGCGGCCGTCGACCTTCGTCGGCCAGACGCGGACGTCGCCGTGGCCGCAGGGCCGGAAGACGCCCTCCACGAGTAGTTCGCGGGCGAACGTCCAGTTGACCGGAACGCTGGAGTTGATGTGGAAGGTGACGTGGATCGCGAAGGGGTCGTCCGAGCGGTAGCTCAGCCGCGCCGGCACCGGGATGCTGCGCTCCGGCGACAGGATCAGCTTGAGTTCCAGCTCCCGCTCGACCACGGTGGGGTGCATGTCCGTACTCCTCTCTCGGCGGCCCGGAGTGGGCCCGCGCGAGGAGAGAGCGGCTTCGCGGCGGAGCATTACGCGGGTTCGGAGAAAAATTTTCCGCGGGGGTGAGAACGGTGTGCGTACCGGTCCGCAATGAGACCGGTACGGACGGACTGGTGATGGGCCGCGCGCGGGTCTGATAGATGTGGTTGCCCCCAGCCCACCTCCGAGCAGATAGCGGGACGACGGACATGAGCGCCCCAACCCCGGCCCCCGGCGACGACAGGCCCCGCGAGGGCTACTACCCGGACCCGTCCATCCCCGGATACGTCCGGTACTGGAACGGTGCTGCCTGGGTACCGGGCACCAGTCGACCGGCCCCGTCGGACGGCCGCCCGCTCACACCTCCGGCGGGCTCCGGCGGCCCGGCGCCCGCCGTGGAGGAGACCGGCCCCCACTTCTTCGACGAGGACCCCGAGCCCGCGTCCGCGTGGGCCGCCGACGCCGCCCGCCAGTCCGGCTTCGGCGGCGACCAGGACCGCCGTATCTCCTGGGGCTCCCCGCAGCCCGCCGACCCCCGCGCGCCCAGGGACCCCAGGGTCTCCGGGCAGTCCTCAGGTACTAGTACTCCCGCCGGGCCACCCGCCGATCATGAGTCCGGTTCCGCCGGCGACCACGGCACGGTCACCTTCCGTGCGCCGGTCCCGCGCACGGGGGAGCAGCGGGGGAGCACGGGTTCCGCCGGGGGGACGACCCCGGGTACGGCACCGGCGCCCGCCGCGGCCAAGCCGGGGTTCGGCGCGGGGAAGGCGGCGGCTGCGCGGGCGGCGGCGCAGGGAGCCGGTGCGGGTGCTACGGGTACTACGGGTGGTACGACGACGTCCCGGCCCGGCGGCGTAGCTCCGGGGACCCCTGGTACCCCTCATACTTCCGGCGGACCCGGCGCTCAGGGCGCCCCCGCCTTCCCGGCGTCCCCCAGTACCCCGGGTACCCCCAGTACCCCCACCCCCCGTCGTCCCCCCGGCATCTCGGTCCCCGCCCCGGCCTTCCCCCACGACACCGACGACTCCCCGTCCCCCGCCCCCGCGGGCGGCCCGCACTCCTGGGCGCAGCAGGTCCACCGGCTCGCCGCCGACGACCAGAACCAGCCCGTCACCCCGTGGCGCCCCCCGGTGGAGGACGTCTTCCAGGCCGCCGCCCGGCGCCAGGCCTCGGCCCGCCCCGCCGGCCTCGGCAAGCGCTTCGCCGCCCGCCTGGTCGACACCCTGGTCCTCGCGGCCGTCACCGGCGCGGCGGCGTTCCCCCTGGGTACTAAGGCCGTAGACCACGTGAACGCGAAGATCGACGAGGCGAAGCTGTCGGGCCGTACGGTCACCGTCTGGCTCCTGGACGGCACGACCTCCGCCTACCTGGGCATCGTCCTCGCCGTCCTCCTGCTCTTCGGCGTCCTGTACGAGGCGCTGCCCACCGCGAAGTGGGGCCGCACCCTGGGCAAGAAGCTGTTCGGCCTGGAGGTGCGGGACATCGAGGGCGGCGAGCCCCCGAGCTTCGGCGCCGCGCTGCGCCGCTGGCTGGTCTACAGCGTCCCGGGGCTGCTGGCCGTCGGAGTCGTGGGCGTCGTCTGGGGCGTGTTCGACAAGCCATGGCGCCAGTGCTGGCACGACAAGGCCGCACATACGTTCGTGGCGGGATGACCCCGTACCGCTCCAGGACTACCTGACTCGGTCCCTCGTACGGCCTCCCGCCGGATGCGGAGCCGGGCACTTCGCGGTGCACTCGGGCCATGACCACCGAACCGCCCCCCGGCTCCGGCGGACAGCCACCGGAAGAAGACCCCTTCAGGAAGCAGCAGCCCCCCTCGTACGGCCAGTCACAGGGCGGCGACCCCTACGGGAACCCGTACGGAGGTCAGCAGCCTCCCCCGGGGTACCCCTCAGGTACCCCCTACCAGGGGCCTCCCTACGGCAACGACCCCTACGGCAACGACCCCTACGGCGGCGCCCCGCCCGGCAACGACCCCCTCGCGGGCATGCCCCCGCTGGCCCCCAGCGGCAGGCGCACCCTCGCGAGGATCGTCGACATGATCCTCGTCGGCGCGGTCGTCGCCCTGCTCACCTGGGCGTTCCGCGTCAACGAGTACGACGTCAGCGGCGACGACGTGAACTTCGGCAAGTCGTTCTGGCAGTCACTCGTCGCCGCCGTCCTCTACATGGCGTACGACACGGTCCTGACCGCCCGCACCGGCCAGACCCTGGGCAAGAAGTGGCTCGGCATGCGGGTCGCCAACCTCGCCGACGGCACGAACCCCTCGATGCAGACGTCGCTCGCGCGGGCGGCCGTCCTGTGGATCCCGTTCGCGTTCTGCTGCGCCTGCGTGTGGACGCTGATCTCGGGCGGCTGGAGCTACTTCGACAGGCCCTACAAACAGGGCCTGCACGACAAGGCGGCGAAGACGGTCGTGGTGAGCGTCTAGCGCCCCGGCGTCAACTCGCCGCGCACACAGCACAGTAGAGGGCCCGAGTCTCTCAACTCGGGCCCTCTACTGTGCCGTACGGCAGGTGCGCCGTACAACGGGCGTCGCGGTGAAGGGAGTTCTAGGGTGCCACCGGCTCCTTCGCCGGGTGGTCGGCCGTGGAGCGGGCCACCACAGGGGAGGCGGCGCGCGCCGTGCGGGACGACCTGGCCGGGACCGTCATGGCGACGAGCAGGCCGAGGGCGAGGGCCGCGACGGCGATCACCGCGACACCTGGACCCGAACTGGTCTCTGACAGCAGCAGCATGGCCAGCGTCGAAAGAATGACGGTGCAAGTACCGTACGTGAGCTGTGCGACAGTCGGACGAGGCATGGCAATCGTGTCCTCGGATGCGGGGGAGATCTCGACTCTAATCGCGTGCATGCCCGAGCGGAACGAACGGTAAGCGTGACCTGACGCACGGGCTCGGAGCACAGGGGGCGCACGGAGTCATGGCAACAGGTGTTCGGGCCGGCGTGCGCGCCCGCGATGTGACAGTCATGTGTCCGCAATGCGAACCCCGGCTTCTAATAGTGCACATTCCATGGTCGAGTCAAGGTCTGTCTTTTCTGCTCAAGCAGTAGTCAAATGACGTCACTTGGCTATACACGCGTATCCCCCGTGCGCAGGTCCGGCATGTCCTATGTCATGCCCATGTCATCCACTGTGCGGGTCGGTACGTGCAGGGGAGGACAATCAAGTGACCAGCAGATCCTGGACGTTCAGAACGGCCGCCACCGCGGTCGCCCTCGCGGCGGCCTCGGCCACGTTCTCGACGTTCGCCGTGGCTCAGGCGGCCGACAACGGCCCGTCGGCGGCCCCGGCGGTGGACCGGCACGACCCGCAACCCGCGGCGAGCAAGGAACACGACTTCGACGGCCCGCTCAGCAAGACGCAGGAGGCGCAGCGCGAAGAGGCCCTCAAGCAGGTGATATCCGGCGAGGCGGCGGTCAAGAACCGCGACGGCTCGAAGGTCGTCCAGCTGAAGGGCAAGAAGGGCGACAGCAAGTACGTCGAGCTGGGCCGCGAGAAGACCGACAAGATCTTCACGATCCTCGTCGAGTTCGGTGACCAGGTCGACCCGCGCTACGGCGGCACGGTCGGCCCGCTGCACAACCAGATAGCCAAGCCCGACCCCGCCCTCGACAACTCGACGGCCTGGCAGGCCGATTACAACCGCGAGCACTTCCAGGACCTGTACTTCGGCAACGGCGAAGCCTCGGTGAAGAAGTACTACGAGAAGCAGTCCTCGGGCCGCTACTCGGTCGACGGCACCGTGCAGGACTGGGTCAAGGTCCCCTACAACGAGGCCCGTTACGGCTCCAACGACGCACCGCAGGGCGCCTGGTACGCCGTTCAGGACGGCGTCAACGCGTGGGTCGCCGGACAGAAGGCCGCTGGGGTCTCCGACGCGGTCATCAAGTCGACGCTCGCCGGTTACGACCAGTGGGACCGCTACGACTTCGACGGCGACGGGAACTTCAACGAACCCGACGGCTACATCGACCACTTCCAGATCGTGCACGCCGGCGAGGACGAGTCCGCGGGCGGCGGCGCGCAGGGCACCGACGCGATCTGGGCGCACCGCTGGTACGCCTTCTCCACCGACTCGGGCGTCACCGGCCCCGCGGACAACAAGCTCGGCGGCGCCCAGATCGGCGACACCGGCCTGTGGGTCGGCGACTACACGATCCAGCCCGAGAACGGCGGACTCGGCGTCTACGCCCACGAGTACGGCCACGACCTCGGCCTGCCGGACCACTACGACACCGCCGGCGGCGAGAACTCCACCGGCTTCTGGACGCTGATGTCGTCCGGCTCCTGGCTCGGCACCGGCAAGAACCAGATCGGTGACCTGCCCGGCGACATGAACGCCTGGGACAAGCTCCAACTGGGCTGGCTGGACTACGAGGTGGCCAAGGCGGGCGTCAAGTCGACGCACAAGCTGGGAGTTGCCGAGTACAACACGAAGAACCCGCAGGCCGTCGTCGTCCAACTGCCCGAGAAGCAGGTCACGACGGAGGTCGTGCCGCCCGCCCAGGGCGCGACGCAGTGGTGGAGCGGCAGCGCCAACGACCTGCGCAACACCCTGACCCGCCCGGTCGACCTGACCGGCAAGTCCTCGGCCTCGCTGTCCCTGGACGCCTGGTGGGACACCGAGAAGGACTTCGACTACGCGTACGTCGAGGTCTCCACGGACGGCGGCGCGACGTACACCCCGGTCGACGGCACCCTCGCCGACGGCACCGCGATCCCGCGCGACGGCAGCGGCCGTCCGGCCCTCACGGGGTCGGTGGACGCCTACCAGAAGCTGACGTTCCCGCTCGACGCGTACGCCGGCAAGAAGATCTCGCTGCGCTTCCGTTACCAGACGGACGGCGGCGTGGCCCTCAAGGGCTTCGCGGCCGACCAGATCACTCTCAAGGCCGACGGGGCTACGGTCTTCGCGGACGACGCGGAGAGCGCGGACGCCGCGTGGACCGCGAGCGGCTTCTCCCGGATCGGCGCGTCCATCTCGGACAGCTACGCGCAGTACTACCTCGCCGAGAACCGCCAGTACGTGTCGTACGACAAGACCCTGAAGGTAGGCCCGTACAACTTCGGTTTCGCGGCGCCCAAGGACAAGTGGGTCGAGCACTACCCGTACCAGAACGGTCTGCTCATCTGGAAGTGGGACACCTCGCAGAAGGACAACAACACCAGTGCCCACCCGGGTGCCGGTCTGGTCCTTCCGGTGGACTCCCACCCCACCCCGCTGAAGTGGTCCGACGGCACTCTGATGCGCAACCGCATCCAGTCCTTCGACTCCACCTTCAGCTGGTACCCGACCGACGCGCTCACGCTGCACAAGGCGGGCGTCGCGACGAAGATCAAGGCCCGTCCGGGCGTCCCGGTCTTCGACGACGGCCGCTCCAGCTACTACGACGCGTCGACCCCGTTCGCCGGTGTCAAAATCACTGACACCAACACCTCCATCAAGATCGTCAGTGAGCCGCTGAGCGGCCGGACGGTCACCGTGAAGGTTGGACCCTCGACGAAGTAGTCGGCGTCTTCGCAGGTCAGAAGCGTATCGGCGGCAACCCCCTGGCGGGTTGCCGCCGATCGTGTTTAGGTGCCTCCTGTGGACCGCTTATTGACACCGACCCGCACGGGGGTATGACCGCATGGCCACAGGAGGCTTCTCGAAGCTGCCCGGAGGCACCGTCGTGGTGGCCGTGAACCTGCCCAGCCCGGCCGTCGCGGACGCGGTCGTACGGGTCCTGGTCCACGCCGGGAACCGGGCCCGGGCCCTGACCCGGCTGCGCAACCTGGGGCTGCGCGCGGTGTACCTGAGAGGTAATGCCGCGCCCCCGACGCCGGACGAGATCACGGCCGTGCTCCACCATCCCGACGGGCTGATATGGCGGACCGCCGGGTCGATGGAGCTGTGGCATCCGATCAGGGCGCTGATGCGGGGGACGGTGGCGCGGTGAGGGTCGGGGTGGGGGTAGTAACCGGTTAATACCTGGGAGCTACGGTCACTCTCGGCCCGGTCACTCGGTGATGCGGATGGCGGCGGCCGGGCAGACCGCGGCGGCTTCCCGAGCGGCGTCGTAGTACTCAGGTCCCGGTGCCGCGCTCAGCAGGACGACGATGCCGTCGTCGTCCTGGTCGAACACCTCGCCCGCCTGGACGGTGCACAGACCGCTCGCACAGCACAGCTCTTCGTCGACGGTGATCTTCATGGTGGGGTTCCTTCGTCTGACGGCGTGGGGGATCAGGTCGCTGGCTCGGCGCGGTTCACCAGGTGACCCACAGCTCGTCCAGCCCCGTCGCCACGACCCCCGTACGGATGCTGAGCGACTCCGGGGTGTCCCGTAGCCGCAGGCCCGGCAGACGCCGTACGAAGCTCGCGAGGACGACCTGGAGCTCGACGCGCGCGAGGGTCTGGCCGACGCAGAAGCGCGGGCCCGCGCTGAACGCGAGGTGCTGCTGGGCGTTCGCCCGGCGGGGGTCGAAGCTGTCCGGGTCGGTGAACTTGCGCTCGTCGCGGTCGGCCGCGCTGAGGTTGACGAACAGGGTCGTCCCCGCCGGTACCGGCTCGCCGCCGACCTCGATGTCCTCCGTGATGAACCGGGGGATGCCGAGCCCGCCGACCGGGTCGAGCCGCAGCGACTCCTCGACCGCGCCGGGCACGAGCGAGGGGTCGTCCACGATCGCCTCGTACAGCGCGCGGTCCGCGAGGAGCAGGGCCGTCATCTTGGCGATCATGTTCGAGGTGGTCTCGTGGCCCGCCAGCAACAGGCCCACAACCGTTTGCACAAGTTCCGCGTGGCTGAGCCGGCCGTCCTCGCTGTCCGAGATCTGCGTCAGCTCGCTGATCAGGTCGCCCTGCGGATCCGCGCGCTTCTCCTCGACCAGCGCGGAGGCGTACGCGCCGAACTCCCGTAGCGCTTCGTCCACTTCGGCCTGCGTGTACTTGGTCGTCGTCATCATGACCTCGGACCAGCGCGCGAACTTGTCCTGGTCGCTCGCGGGGGCGCCGACCAGCGCGCAGATGACCCGGACGGGGAGCGGCAGCGCGAACTCCGTGCGCAGGTCGAGCGGGCCGCCCTCGGCGATCATGCCGTCGAGCAGCTCGTCCGCCATCTCCTGGACGCGCGGGCGCCACAGCTCCATCTTTTTCACTGTGAACGCCGAGGTCAGCAGGCGGCGGTACCTGCGGTGGCCCTCGCCCATCATCGAGGACGTCGCCTCGTTCTCCCGGGTGAACAGCCCGCCGTCCTCGGTGTTCGAGGTCTTCGCGGCGCCGGGTTTGTCGAGGCGGCGGTTGAAGCGGGGGTCGGAGAGGAGGGCGCGGGCGTCGTCGTACCCGGTGACCAGCCCGACGACGTCGCCGCTGGGCATGCGGACATGGGAGACGGGGCACCCCTGCCGGGCCTCGGCCCACTCGTGGGGCGGCTGGAGGGCCTGGGGCTGCTCGAAGGGGTAGGCGGGTACTACGTCGTCGGTGGCGGTCATGGTGGGGGAGCTCCTCGCTCGTGTGGGGGTATGGGGGGTAGGGGGGGAGGGAGGGGGACGGCGGGGTGCGGGTACGGGCCTCTGGGGCGAGGGGGTATTAGACGTGTAGGCCGAGAGGGGTACGGCTAGGGGCGTACTCGTACGGGCCCTCCCGCGAGGCGGCGCGGCAGCGTCAGGCCGTCGTCGGCACCGCGTCCTGCCACGCCGCCGACACCGCGATGGACTGCCGCCACTGCCGGATCGCCTTGGGCGGCATGCCCACGCCGAGCGCGCCGACGAGGCGGTCGCCCTTGCGGTACGCGGCGATGAACCGGCGCTCGGCGAGCGAGCCGTCCACCACGGCGACCTCGTCGTGCCCGCGCAGGTAGCCGAACGCCTGCACCTTCATGTCGTATTGGTCCGACCAGAAGTACGGCACCGGCGCGAACGCCTTGGGCGCGCCGGGGTTCAGGAGGTTCCGGGCGGCGGCCATGCCCTGCTCGGCGGCGTTCGTCCGGTGCTCGATGCGCATCGGCGTGCCGAAGAGGGGGTTGTGCCAGCGGGCGACGTCACCGGCGGCGTACACACCGGGTGCGGCGGCGCAGTACTCGTCGCAGACCACGCCCGAGTCCAGCGTCAGCCCGCTGTTGTTGAGCCACTCGGTGTTGGGGAGGGCCCCGATCGCCACGAGGACGTCGTCGGCCTCGATCTCGCTTCCGTCGGCGAGCCGTACCCCTCCCTCGCAGGTCTCCGTCACGGACACTCCGCAGCGCAGGTCCACCCCGTGCTCCCGGTGCGCCTCGGTCAGCACGCGTCCGACGTCCTCGCCGACGGCGTGCGCCAGCGGTACGGGGGCGGGCTCCAGGAGGACCACTTCGGCGCCGAGCTTCCGGGCGACCGAGGCGACCTCCGCGCCGAGGAATCCGGCGCCGACGACGACCAGGCGCCGTCCGCTGCGGAGGCGGGCCTGGAGGCGGAGGGAGTCGTCCAACGTGCGCATCACGTGCTGGGGGCCGGTGCCGGGGAGCCTTCTCGGCCGTACGCCGGTGGCGATGACGAGTCCGTCGTACTCGATCTCTGACCCGTCCCCCAGAAGTACTACGCGGGCCTCGGTGTCCAGCGAAGTCGCCGGGCTGCCCAGCCGCAGCTCTAGTCCGCCTAGCTCCTCAGGGGTACGCAGCCTCACCCTCTCCGGCGGCCACTCGCCCGCCAGTACCTGTTTCGAGAGGGGTGGTCGGTCGTACGGGGCGTGCGGTTCGTCCCCTACCAGCGTGATCGTTCCCTCGTAGCCCTCCCGGCGGAGGGTCTCCGCGGCGGCGAGTCCGGCGGCCGAGGCGCCGACTATCAGGGCGCGGTGCATGGGCGTCTCCTGCTTCTCGTGTGGGGTCGAGATACAGCGCGGCAGCTATTTGCTTTACTTACGCAATCAGATTGGGCTTGCGTAAGTCAAGTAGTGCCGTGGGGTTGTGTGGAGACGGGGGTGGGGCTGAAGTCTGGGCTGGGGAAGGGGAGTTGGCCTCACGCCTCCGGAAACGCCCGCATCGCGTCGCTCGCCGCCCGGTACTCCTCCCGTAGATGCCGGGCCTCCTCGCAGTCCACGCCCTGCATCCGGCAGGTGCCCTTGCAGGACGCGGCGTGTACGAGCCAGTCGCGGTAGAGGGTTGCCGCGTGGGTGTGTGGGGGGTTCTCGGGGGGTTCGGGAGGGGTCGTCATGGTGGGGTCCCCTGTCGTGCTGGGGCGCTTCACCGGGGGGTGGGGTGGGGCGCCGGGGGTGTGCGGTTGTTCTGGTTCACGGATGGTGGGGGGATTGCGTTCAAATGGGTGGGGTTGTAAGGCGGAGTGGCCGAGGGTTCGGTATGGGGAGGGGGAGACGTAGGGGTCGTGGATGTAGGGGGTGCTACGGGTATGACGGGTGTGGCTTCGGCGGCGGCGGTATGACAGCAGCGACGTGAGCAGGTGTCTCATGGGGGTACGGCTCCGGGGGTACGGGCTTCTCGCGAGGGTCGGAATGGGGGTTCCCGGCGACACCGGCACCCTGGGCGGGGCGGACTGCCCAGGGCGCCGGCGGAGGCTCGACCGGGCGAGAAGGGGGTGCCCGGGAGCCTCTGACCTGCGGCGCGTGGATGGGAGCACGCGCGGCAGGGCTCTAGGAGGCGGCGACTCTCTGCGCGGGGAGCGCCTTCTCGGCCCACACGGTCTTGCCGATGACCTCACCGACGACGCCCCAGGAAGTGGCGAGCGACTCGATGAGGGCGAGCCCTCGCCCGCTCTCGTCACCGGGCCCGGCCTTGCAAGGTTGCGGCATCCGGTCGCTCTGCGTGTCCCGCACCTCGACGCGAAAGAGGTCACCGTCACGGGAGATGGAGAGCCGGACTTGACGCCCCGTCGTGCCGGGTACGCGTCCGTGGGTGACGGCGTTGGTGACCAACTCGTCGATCACGAGGACGAGTTCCTCGGTGAAGTCGTCGTCCACGGGGGTGCCGCAGGTGAGGAGGAACTTACGGCAGTCGGTTCGGGCGCGGGCGGCGGCGAGCTTGGTGGTGGGGTAGTGGAAGGCGGCGAACGTTTCGGACATGGCTGACGTCCCTTCGGGCGGCGTGACGCCGACTGATTGCTACAAGGTTGTAGCCAGCCGATTGCATTGCACAAGCCAGTAGAGGAAGTTCGCCCGTTCGAGTGGTAGGTGAGTTGTAAGGTGTGTGAGCGCTCCGGCGTCTGCTATCGCTGGTCAGACCTGGAAAGGGGGGCGTGAGCCATGGCGACGAACCGGACGAAGCAGCCGACCGCGCGACAGGTCCGCTTGGGGTCCATCCTGCGCGGTCTGAGGGAGAGCGGCAGGAAGGGCAGCCAAGCTGTCATCTGCCGTGAACTCGGCTGGCCCGAGTCCAAGTTGAGCCGCATCGAGTCCGGTCAGCTAGGAATCAGCGAGAGCGACTTGCAACTCCTGCTCGACCGGTACGACGTCAAGGACCGGAGTCTGCGCGGTTACGTCGTCGACCTGCGTCGGCGAGGGAACGTCCGAGGCTGGGAGACCGACATCCGTTCGGTCGTGAGCCCGCTGTACGCCGACTTCATCGGCTACGAGTCGGACGCGGCGGAGATGTACAACACCCAGACGATGCTGATCCCCGGGCTGTTGCAAACACGCGAGTACTCGGCGGCCATCTTCGACCAACGGTTCCCCGGCATGGCCGAGGAGCAGCGCCGAGAGCGACTTGAGATTCGGGACAAGCGGCGCGAGGTGTTCGACCGCCCTCGTCCCTTGGTCTTCTGGGGTGTCATCTCGGAGTCGGTGTTCCGGCATGTCATCGGCGGGCCTGATGTGATGGCCGGCCAGCTCGAACAGCTACTGAGCCTGGCCAAGGACTACCCCGGCACGATCAACATCCACGTGCTGCCGGAAGAGTCGCCGTCGCACGGGGCCTTGTTCGGACCGTTCGTCATCCTCTCCTTCCCTCAGCGCTGGGAGCCCGACGTCGTCTACCTGGAGGGCTTCTTCAGCACCAGGTTCCTGGAGGAGACGGAGCAAGTGCAGGAGTACAGCAGGCTGTTCAGGCACTTGATGATGGCAGACTCGCTTCGGGGGCCGGAGTCGCTGAAGCTGATCGAGCGCCACCTCAATGATTACCGCAAGGATGGATAGGAATGTCGCAGTACAGCATCGCTGATGCATCCACGATCGATGCCGCATGGCAGAAGGCTTCGGCATCAGGAGCGGAAGGCGACTGTGTCGAACTGGCCTCGTACGAGGGCCTGATAGCCATCCGCGACAGCAAGTTCCCCGACGGCCCCGCCATCCTTTGCTCCCGCAGTCAGGTCACTACTTTGCTTGCAGGCGTCATGGGAGACGCATTCAACAAGGAGTAGACATGCCCGCACATGTTGTCCAGGACGCCTTCACGCTCACCGTTTCATGGCAGAAGGCTTCGGCTTCAGGCAAGAACGGCGACTGCGTCGAACTCGCCCCCTACAACGGCCGCATCGCCATCCGCGACAGCAAGTCCCCCACCGGCCCCGCCATCCTCTTCTCCCGCCCCGCCCTCCTCACCGCCCTCGAAACCGGCACCTTCTAAAACGCCCGGCGGGCACGCGGACGGCTCGGTGCCTCGGCGAGGCAAGGGTTGCCGTCGCAGATCTGCCAGCCACCTCTCGGTGAGACCTGCTGGACTGATCGTGAAACGCGCTGCCTTTCACGGGACGGAACGCCATGCCGGTAACCACCACAGCTTCAGTCGACGGCCAACTCCTGTCCTCCCGAGCCCCGTTGAAGGGGTGGTTGGCCGTGGTCTCGGTGATGCTGGGAATCTTCGCTATCGTCACCACTGAGATCCTGCCGATCGGTCTGCTGACCTCGATCGGATCCAGTTTCACCGTCTCGGACGGGATGGCTGGACTGATGATGACCATGCCCGGCTTCCTGGCGGCGATCGCCGCTCCATTGGTCACCGCGGCCACGGCACGCTTCGATCGCCGGGTGATGCTCTGCATCTTCGTACTCCTGCTGGCACTGGCGAACTTCCTTGCCGCCGCGGCACCCGACTACTGGCTCGTGCTGGCCTCCCGGATCATGGTCGGGATCACGATCGGCGGCTTCTGGTCGATCGGGGCGGGGTTGGCGGAACGACTGGTGCCGCCGGCCTCGGTCAGCAGGGCAACTGCGGTGATCTTCTCCGCCGTTCCGCTGGGATCCGTCCTCGGCGTGCCGGTGGGTACCTTTGTCGGAGATCTCGCTGGATGGCGAACGGCCTTCACTCTCATGGGAGTTATGACGGTCGGTGTACTGGTCATGCTGCTCTTGTTCGTGCCGCCGCTTCCTCCGGTCCAGGCCACCCGACTGAGCGTCCTCGGCGGCATGCTCCGCAGCGCCGGCACCCGCTTCGCCCTCCTGCTGACGTTCCTCGTCGTGCTGGCCCACTTCGGTACTTACACCTACGTGACACCGTTCCTGGAGCAGGTCACACACGCCGGCGACGGTCTGGTCACCGCGTTCTTGCTGCTCTACGGTGTCGCGGGCATGATCGGCAACTTCTTGGGCGGAGCCTGGGTGGCCCGGTATCCGCGGACCGTGTTCGGGCTCGCGGGCGGCCTGATCGCCGCGGTGACCCTCTTGCTTCCGGCGTTGGGCCGCTGGGAGACGGGCGCAGTGATACTGCTGCTCGTGTGGGGTGTCGGGTACGGCGCTGTACCGGTCGCGTCGCAGACCTGGTTCTTCAAGGCGGCGCCGCATGCACCAGAAGCGGCATCGGTCCTGTTCACCGCCTCCTTTCAGGCAACGATCTCTGTTGGTGCGCTCGTAGGGGGAGTTGTCCTGGACCGCACCTCACCGTCCGCGGTCATGCTGCTGGGTGGTTGCACTGCGGTTCTCATGGTCCTGGCAGTAGGGGCGGCTCTTCGAGAGTGACGAAGTCGTACTGGTAGGTGCCGTCGTCATGCGGACTTCTTTCGATCTCGGTGCCGAATCCCGAATAGTCCGGAAACCTGGCTTGACCGTCGAAGTCTGCGTAAATCAAGGTGAGGTAAAGCCTGTTGCAGTGGTCAAGGGTCTCTCGGTAGATGAATTCTCCGCCGCCGATGAAGATTTCCTCGTGATCTCGCTCGTGGGCATAGGTGAGTGCGTCGCTGAGGGAGTGGGTGACGACGCAGCTTTCCGGGGCGACGAACGAACGGTTTCTTGTCACGACGATTGACCATTTCACGCCTCTCTTTGTTCGCGGGGTTCGAGACCTGAGGGGGTGCCCAGGTCTCTCCGCAGCGGTCGACGACAGATACATGCGCGCCTCACCCTGTACGAAGCGCAGCCCAGAGACGACCTGGTCACTTCAACTCCCCGGCCCGCCAGGTGACATCCTCGGGTCCGACCGGTTTGGGTCAGTGGCCGTTCTCCTGCGACGGGCGGACGCCCCTTACGCTCCGGCGTTCATCGTCCTGCGTGTCGTACAGCGGTACGGCCGCCCGGTGTGGGGGATGCAGCGGGATCACCCCAACTCCGTTGAGAACACCGCCTCGACGCCACCCCCGACGCTAGGGTCACCGCATGGACGAGGAACCCCTCTCGGAATGGGCGGAACGCCGGGACGCGAAGGTCGGGCGGCGGCTGCGGGCCGTGCCGATCGTGCGGGGCGGCGGTCCCCGGGCGGCGCACGTGAACCCGAACGAGCCTCGTGTCATTGAGCGTTGGAACGGCCACGCCTGGGAGCCGTACGCCTACGCCGCCGACCTCGCGGAGGCGAAGCGGATCCTGTACCCGGACGCCGAGGCCCCCGCTCCCGGACCGGTACGTCAACCCCTGGCCCCCGGCCGAGGCAGGCACCGCAAGCCCGACCCCGACCGGCGCTGATCCTGTCCCTGGTGGTCGGGTGGGGTTCTACTCCCACCCGGCCAGTGATACCTGAGAGCTACCCGCGAAGTACCCCTGGAGCGCTTCCCACGACGCCTCCACGAACTCCCCGGGGACCGTCTCCGTATCGACCCAACACACCCGCGCATGCTTGTCCGGCTCGCGGTTCTGAAGCTCGCCGCTCCATTCGTGCACGGCGAAGACGACGCTGAGGTATCCGTCGGGTGCCTCGACTCCCCAGGCGCCGTGGATGACTTGGGCGACCTGGAGCGCATCGGGATGCACCGTCAGCCCGGTCTCCTCGTACAACTCCCGTACCGCAGTGGTGGTGATGGGTTCGCCTGGCTCGCCTTTGCCAGCCGGAAGGTCCCACAACCCCCGGCCGAACTTGGCGTGTTGTCCGCGCTGGAGCAGGACGATGCGACCGGCGGACTTGTCGTGGACGATGACGGCGGCGGCCAGGAGAGTCATGGCCCCATTGTCGGCGGGGAGTTGGTGTCACTTCCGCCAGAACAAGTGATGCGCGACCCCGCTCGGACTCGGCACGACCTCCAGGTGGAAGCGGTCGAGCAGTTCGTCCGGCGAGTCCCACAGGCGTAGCCCCGACCCCAACTTCAGTGGAGACACGGCGACATGGAGCGTGTCGACCAGGTCGGCGTCAAGGAACTGGCGGACCGTCGAGACGCCGCCCCCGAGGCGGACGTCCTTGCCCCCGGCGGCCTCGCGGGCCTGCGCGAGGATCGAGGCCGGGTCGCCCGAGACGAAGTGGAACGTCGTGTCGGAGAGGGTGATCGAGGGACGCGGGTGGTGGGTCATCACGAACACCGGCGTGCGGAAGGGGGGTTCGTCGCCCCACCAGCCCTGCCACTCGTGGTCGGTCCAAGGCCCGCGCTGGGGGCCGAACTTGTTGCGCCCCATGATCTCGGCGCCGATGTTGTTCCTGAAGTCCCGGGTCAGATAGTCGTCGAGGCCGCGCGTCCCGCCGGGGTCCGTACGGTTCGGCCAGCTCGCCGTCGCTCCGGCCCACGCGAAGAGCCGCCCGGGATCGACCGCGTCACCGAAGGGGTGTTCCAGCGACTGGTTCTCACCCGCGCCGACCCCGTCGCTGGAGACGTTGAAGTTCTGGACGCGCAAGAGCTGAGGCATGGGTTCCTCCTGTGCCGACGGCAACAACACCGATGAAGACTCACCGGACGATGAAAACTCATCGGTCGGCGCCGGCCCAGAAGGAAACGCGTTACTAGACCGCGCGGACTTCCCCGGCCTGCGGCCCCCGCTGCCCCTGCGTCACCTCGAACTCCACCCGCTGGTTCTCGTCCAGGTTCCGGAACCCGGTCCCCTGGATCGCGGAGTAGTGCACGAAGACGTCCGAGCCGCCGTCGTCCGGAGAGATGAACCCGAACCCCTTCTCCCCGTTGAACCACTTGACGGTCCCCTGCTGCGGCATCTACGGCCCCTTCCTCTGCTCGATCACGGTGTGCGTGCCGATCCTGCCCCACCGCTCAGCCGGGGAAACCGGGGTTGTACCCCAGAGGTAGTACCCGAGGGTCAATACCCCGGGCGTAATACCCGAGGCGTAATACCGCCCCTCACACCACAGGCTTACCGGTCAGCTCCACCCCGGCCCCCCTCAACTCCTCCACCGCCCGCTCGGTCGTCTCCTTAGCCACCCCCGCCGTCAGATCGAGCAGCACCTGAGTACGGAACCCCTCCCGAGCCGAGTCCAGCGCGGTGGCCCGCACACAGTGATCCGTGGCGATCCCCACGACATCGACCTCGTCGATCCGCCGCTCCCGCAGCCACTCCGCGAGGGACACCCCGTTCTCGTCCACCCCCTCGAACCCGCTGTACGCGGCCGAGTACGTCCCCTTGTCGAACACGGCGTCGATCGCGCCGGAGGCCACGGCGGGCGCGAAGTTGGGATGGAACCCGACCCCCTCGGTCCCCGCGACACAGTGCGCCGGCCAGGAGTTCACGAAGTCGGGGTCGTCGGCGAAGTGCCCGCCGGGCGCGATGTGGTGGTCGCGGGTGGCGACGACATGCCGGTACCCGGTCCCCCCGGCCTGCCCGATCAACTCGGTGATCGCGGCGGCGACATCGGCACCACCGGAGACCGCGAGGCTGCCCCCCTCACAGAAATCGTTCTGCACGTCTACGACGATCAGTGCGCGGCGCATGGTCGGTGCCCTTCGGCTATGGGGGGAGTCAATCGGCTGGGGGAGAGGGGGGATCACGGCTAGGTACGGCGGGGGTACGGGGGTACTGCACCGCCAGGCAGCGGCACGGCTAGCGGCACACCGCCCTAACTACCCGACCTCCCCACGAGGTACTCCGTCGGAAGAACCGGTTCCCCTCGCGAGAGCTGCGTAGCGGACAGCGGCAGCCGGCCGCGTACGGAGATATGCCGCTCACGTACTACGTCCAGAGGCTCACGCCCGACCACCTCGCCCCCCTTCACCAGCTCCACGAGCAGCTGCTGATCGGCGAGTTCGGCCGGCACCGGCCCCGTACCGACGACCTCGGCCTCGGCGACGCCGTACGCATCGGACCGGCGGGCCGCCCACTTCCGTCCCCCCAGCGAGGTCTTCCCCCCGGAGGACTTCTTGGCCACGGACACCAGAGGCGCCTTGGGGTCGGCGGACTCCGCGCGCGCGACCAGCTTGTAGACCATGGAACAGGTCGGGTGCCCGGACCCCGTGACGAGCTGCGTCCCGACCCCGTACGCGTCCACCGGAGCCGCCGCGAGCGACGCGATGGCGTACTCGTCGAGGTCGGAGGTGACGATGATCCGCGTATCCGTCGCGCCCAGCGCGTCCAGCTGCTGTCGTACGCGATGGGCCACGAGGAGCAGGTCGCCCGAGTCGATGCGGACGGCGCCGAGTTCGGGTCCGGCTACCTCTACGGCGGTACGGACGGCCTCGGCGACGTCGTACGTGTCGACGAGGAGCGTCGTACCCCTGCCGAGGGAGTCGATCTGCGCGCGGAAGGCGTCGCGCTCGGTGTCGTGGAGCAGGGTGAAGGCGTGCGCGCTGGTGCCGACGGTCGGGATGCCGTAGCGGAAACCGGCGGCGAGGTCGGAAGTGGTGGTGAAACCACCGACGTACGCGGCGCGCGCCGCGGCGACGGCGGCCAGCTCGTGCGTCCGGCGCGCGCCCATCTCGATCAGCGGGCGCCCGCCCGCCGCCGAGGACATCCGGGACGCGGCGGCGGCGATCGCGGAGTCGTGGTTGAGGATGGAGAGGATCACCGTTTCGAGGAGTACGCACTCCGCGAACGAGCCCTCCACCCGTAGTACCGGAGAGCCAGGGAAGTACACCTGACCTTCGGGGTAGCCCCAGATGTCCCCGGAGAAGCGGTACGACGCCAGCCAGTCGAGCGTCTCGTCGTCGACGATGCTCCGCTCCCGCAGGAAGCCGATGACCCCGGCGTCGAAGCGGAAGTTCTCGACGGCGTCCAGGACCCGGCCGGTGCCGGCGACGACGCCGTAGCGGCGACCCTCGGGCAGGCGCCGGGTGAAGACCTCGAACACGCTGCGCCGCTCGGCGGTGCCCGCCTTCAGCGCGGCCCGCAGCATCGTCAGTTCGTACTGGTCGGTGAAGAGCGCCGTGGACGGGACGTCGACCGGCAGCCCAAGGTCCGCAGGGTTCATGCAGCGGATCGTACTCCCATTTCGTCAGTGTGACGATTTCAGGGTCGCGTGGCAGCATGGGGCCTGTGACGTCACCCGCTCCCGCAGAGATCGAACGCACCGAAACGGTGGAGGAGGTCTTCGCCGTGGCGGAGCCCGACGTCCCCTGGATCACGATCGTGCACAACGACCCCGTCAACCTCATGAGCTACGTCGCGTACGTCTTCCAGACGTACTTCGGCTACAGCAAGGACAAGGCCACCAAGCTCATGCTCGACGTCCACCACAAGGGCCGAGCGGTCGTCTCCAACGGCACCCGTGAGGAGATGGAGCGGGACGTGCAGGCCATGCACGGGTACGGGCTGTGGGCCACGCTCCAGCAGGACCGCAAGTAAGCCCCTACACCGAAAGTGCTACGACCCGTTTCATGCCAGGCATCTTCGAACCGCTCCCCGGCGGCGGCGCGGCCGTCGCCCTCGACGACGTCGAGATCTCGATCATCCGCTCGCTGGCGGTCCAGCTCCTGGAGCTGATCGGCCCGGGCCCCGCCGAGGACGCCTCCGCCGACCCGCTCGCCGAACTCTTCGCCGAGGGCCCCAGCGAACCGCCGTCCGATCCGGTGCTGCTGCGCCTCTTCCCGGACGCCTACACCGACCCCGAGGGGACCGACCGGCAGAAGGAGCAACAGAAGGAGTACTCCTCGGAGTTCCGCCGGTTCACCGAGAACGACCTGCGCGCGGGCAAGCGCGAGAACGCGCTCGCCGTCGTCCGCTCCCTCGACGCGCTGGACGCGGACGGCGCCGTCCTCAAGCTGACCACCGACGACTCCCGCAAGTGGCTCGGCGCCCTCAACGACCTGCGCCTGGCGATCGGTTCACGCCTCGACATCACCGCCGAGGACGACACCGACGTCCTCTACCACCTGCCGGACGACGACCCGCGCAAGCCGATGGTCATGGCGTACCTCTGGCTCGGCGGACTCCAGGAGACTCTCGTCGGCACGCTGATGCCCTGACGTCATACCTCAGATGTAACCGGTTACACCCTTGCTCAGAAGGCCCTCAAATCCGGGTAACGATCCCGTCACCGGCCCGGCCGGTTTTGGTCGCCGAGTGCGTCGTTCGTCCGCTTCTTCCTGTGGGGTGCGCCACATCTAGCACCGGCAACTGATATTGCAGTCGTGATAAATCTTCACGACCGCCCGGCGCGCACCATCCGTATGCGCCGCCGGGTGCGCCACCGAGCCGGCTCGATCGCCGGCCAGGCAAGGGCAGGCCCCCCAGGCCCGCCCGCTCCAGCAGTTCCGGGGGGATCGAAACCCGATCCGTGGTCGACGAGAGGCCCGGATCGGCATGGAGAAAGGCGCACCACACATGACCTCCGCTCAGGTCGACACAGACAACGGCGGCGCGGACAAAGCACCCGAGGAAGGCTACGAGCGCGGGCTCGGCAGCCGTCAGGTGCAGATGATCGCCATCGGCGGCGCCATCGGCGTCGGCCTCTTCCTCGGCGCCGGGGCCAACATCGCCAAGGCCGGCCCCAGCCTCATCCTGATGTACGCCCTCGCCGGCGTGATCATCTTCTTCATCATGCGGGCCCTCGGCGAACTCCTGCTCTACCGGCCCGTATCGGGCTCCTTCGCGGAGTACTCCCGCGAGTTCCTCGGCCCGTTCTTCGGCTATCTCACCGGCTGGACGTACTGGCTGATGTGGGTGGTCACCGGCATGGCCGAGCTGACCGCCGCAGCGATCTACGTCAACTACTGGTTCCCGGCGATCCCCCGATGGGTGACGGCGCTGGTGTTCCTGGTGGTCCTCTTCGGCGTCAACCTGATCTCCGTGAAGCTCTTCGGGGAGATGGAGTTCTGGTTCTCCATGGTCAAGGTCACCGCCTTGATCGGCATGATCGTCATCGGCCTCGGCGTCCTGACCTTCGGCTTCAGCAGCGCGGGCGACACCGCCGCCGTCTCCAACCTCTGGGCGTTCGACGGCTTCTTCCCCAAGGGCATCGGCTCCTCCCTCATGACCCTCCAGGGCGTCATGTTCGCCTACCTCGCCGTCGAGCTGGTCGGCGTCACGGCCGGTGAGTCCGAGAACCCCGAGAAGACCCTGCCCAAGGCCATCAACACGCTGCCGTGGCGCATCGCGCTGTTCTACGTCGGCGCGCTCACCGTCATCCTGTGCATCGTCAAGTGGACCGAGTTCCAGCCCGGTGTCTCGCCGTTCGTCGAGGCGTTCGCGAAGATCGGCATCCCGGCGGGCGCGGGCATCGTCAACTTCGTAGTCCTCACGGCCGCCCTGTCGTCCTGCAACTCAGGTATGTACTCCACCGGTCGCATGCTGCGTAACCTCGCCGACAACGGCGAGGCCCCGGCCGTCTTCAAGAAGCTGTCCTCCACGAAGACCCCGGCCTTCGGCATCACCATCTCCGTGCTCTTCATGGGGATCGGCGTCGTTCTCAACTACGTCGTCCCGGAGAAGGCGTTCGGGTACGTGACGTCCGTCGCGACCGCCGCCGGTATCTGGACCTGGCTGATGATCCTGATCAGCCACGTCCTGTACCGCCGCGCCGTGGTCGCGGGCCGGCTGCCGGCCTCCTCCTTCCCGGCTCCGGGCGGCTCGGTGTGCAGCTGGATCGCCATCGTCTTCCTGCTGTTCGTGACGGGGATCATCGCGTACGACGCCGACGCGCGGATCTGCCTGTACGTCATGGCCGGGTGGGTGACCGCGCTGGGCATCGGCTGGGCCGTACTGAAGAAGGCGAGCCCGGAGGTCACGGAGCGCGCGTACGACAAGGTGGGCTAGCTCTCCGGAGGGACGGGGGTACGGGACCTGGGTACTACCCGGGTAGTACCCACGACGCCCCCTCGCTGCCCTCGTCGGCCGCCGCCGTCCGGCATCCGGACCCCGTAGTACCACCCCTCGGTACTACGGGGTCCTCTGCTTATCCTGGCGACCATGCTGACCATCACCCAGGCCCTCCACGACCAGATCGTCGCCCACGCCCGCAAGGACCACCCCGACGAGGCATGCGGAGTCGTCGCGGGCCCGGCGGGCTCGGACCGCCCGGAGCGGTTCGTCCCGATGCTGAACGCGGCCATGTCGCCCACGTTCTACGAGTTCGACTCCGGCGACCTGCTCAAGCTGTACCGCGAGCTGGACGACCGCGACGAGGAACCCGTCGTCATCTACCACTCCCACACCGCGACCGAGGCCTACCCCTCCCGCACGGACGTCTCCTACGCGGGTGAACCCGGCGCCCACTACGTCCTCGTCTCCACCGCCGACACCGACGGCAACGGCCCTTTCCAGTTCCGCTCGTTCCGCATCGTGGACGGCGAGATCACCGAGGAAGACGTCACGGTCGTCGCGTCATACTGACTGAGTACGGCCCGAGTTGAGCCGTACGCAGCCCAACTCACCCAGTCGGAGACGGTGTTGACGCAAGCACGGCGCCCCACGATCGAGGATGTCGCCCGCCGGGCCGGAGTGTCCAGGACGACGGTGTCGAGGGTCCTCAACGGAGCGCCGAGAGTCCGCGCCGAGGTGATCGACAAGGTCCGCGAGGTGATCGCGGACCTCGGGTACGTCCCGAACCAGGCCGCCCGCCAGCTCGTCACCCGGCGCACCGGCGCGGTCGCCGTGGTGGCCACCCAGCCGCAGGACCGCCTGTTCATGGACCCCTTCTTCGACTGCCTCCTGCGCGGGATCCGCCGCGAACTCACCCGGCACGGCGCCCAGGCCGTCCTGCTGTTCCTCGACGAGCCCGACGACCACGCGCGCGTCGCCGACTACCTCGGCGGCGGCCACGTCGACGGCGCGATCCTGTTCTCCCTGCGCCCCGACGACCACCTCGGCGCCCTCATCGCCCGCACCGGCCTGCCCGCCGTCTTCGGGGGCCGCTCGCGCGCGGGCGCCGACGACACCGCGTACGTCCATGTCGACTGCGACAACCGCGACGGCGCCCGGCAGGCGGTCACCCACCTGCGCGCGCTCGGCCGCACCCGTATCGCCACCGTCACCGGCCCCTACGACCAGGAGCCCTCCGCCGACGACCGCCTCGCCGGGTACCGCGACGTCCTCCCCGGCGCCGACCCCGCGCTCACCGAACGCGCGGACTACACCGAGCACGGCGCGGCCCTCGCCATGCACACGCTCCTCGACCGGCGCCCCGACCTCGACGCGGTCTTCGCCGCCTCCGACCTGATGGCCGCCGGCGCCCTCCAGACCCTCCACGAACGGGGCCGCCGCGTCCCCGAGGACGTCGCCGTCGTCGGCTTCGACGACCTCACGCAGATCGCCGAGGCCACGGTCCCGCCCCTGACGACCGTCCACCAGGACGTCGAGGGGATGGGCCGGCTGATGGCGGAGCTGCTGTGCGGGGCGGTGTACGAGGGGAGGACCGGGGGGTCGGTGGTGGTGCCGACGAGGCTGGTGGTGCGGCAGTCGGCGTAGTACCCGGGTACATCTCAGGTACTGGTCGTAATCCGTCCGCCATGTGGAAGCGTCTTCCCGAAGGCCGGACGGGAATCGATACGATGAGCCCATGGTTGTGAACGACGTGAGCACGAGGACGCCGGGCGAGCTGCTCGTGGCGCGGCTGCACGTCGACCTGTGCAGGTGCGCCGCCGCCATCTGACGCCGGCCCTGCCCGGCGCCGTAGTCCTCAGGGACTAGGCGCCTCACTCGCACGTCCCAGCGCCGCCCACCTTCCGACAGGAGCCCTGAGCCATGGCCATCGAGGTCCGCATCCCCACCATCCTCCGCCAGTACACCGACGGTGCGAAGGCCGTCGAGGGCGCCGGGGAGACCCTCGCCGACCTGTTCTCCGACCTGGAGACGCGGCACTCCGGCATCCAGGCCCGCATCGTGGACGAGGGCAAGCTGCGCCGCTTCGTCAACGTCTACCTCAACGACGAGGACGTCCGCTTCGTCGACGGCATCAACACCAAGCTGGCCGACGGCGACACGGTGACGATCCTGCCGGCCGTCGCCGGCGGCATGGCCTGATACCGGTATGCGCTACGACTCTCCGCTGGCCGCGGTGGGCAACACCCCCCTGGTGCGCCTGCCGCGGCTGTCGCCGTCCCCCGAGGTCTCGATCTGGGCCAAGCTGGAGGACCGCAACCCCACCGGCTCCGTCAAGGACCGCCCCGCGCTGCACATGATCGAGCGGGCGGAGAAGGACGGACGCCTCACCCCCGGCTGCACGATCCTGGAGCCGACCAGCGGCAACACCGGCATCTCGCTGGCGATGGCGGCCCGCCTCAAGGGCTACCGCATGGTGTGCGTGATGCCCGAGAACACCTCCCAGGAACGCCGCGAGCTGCTCGCGATGTGGGGCGCCGAGATCATCCCGTCCCCGGCGGCCGGCGGCTCCAACACCGCCGTACGCGTGGCGAAGGAACTCGCCGCCGAGCACCCCGACTGGGTGATGCTGTACCAGTACGGGAACCCCGACAACGCGGGCGCCCACTACGCCACGACCGGCCCCGAGATTCTTGCGGACCTCCCCTCGATCACCCACTTCGTCGCCGGACTCGGCACGACGGGCACCCTGATGGGCGTCGGCCGCTACCTGCGCGAGCACAAGCCGGACGTACGGATCGTCGCCGCCGAGCCGCGCTACGACGACCTCGTCTACGGGCTGCGCAACCTCGACGAGGGCTTCGTGCCCGAGCTGTACGACGCCTCCGTCCTCACCACCCGCTTCTCCGTCGGCTCGGCGGACGCGGTCACTCGTACTCGCGAGCTACTCCAGCAGGAGGGCATCTTCGCCGGGGTCTCCACCGGCGCGGCTCTGCACGCCGCGATCGGCGTCGGCAAGAAGGCCGTGGCCGCGGGGGAGTCCGCCGACATCGCCTTCGTCGTCGCGGACGGCGGGTGGAAGTACCTCTCGACGGGGGTGTACACGGCGGCGACGACCGAGGAAGCGATCGAGACGTTGCAGGGTCAACTCTGGGCGTAGTACCCGTAGTACTTCAGGTCAGGTGCCGGACCTGGTCCCACAGGACCGGGTCCACCACCCCCACCCGGTGCCGCAGATCCCCCACCGGTACGTCGAGCAGCTCGTCGGTCTCCAGGAAACTCGCCCGGCCCCCCGCGTCCCCCACGGCGCCGGGCGGCAGCGGAATCACCCCCGACCGCTCGTCGCGGAACTTCCCGCTGATCCGCGCGACCGTGACGTACCCCGCGCGCACGCTCAGCACCAGGAAACGGCGATCGTCCGCCACCCAGATCTCCGCCGGCCGCGGATCGGCGTCCGTACGGGAGCGCGCCGGACGGCGGGGCGGGCGGCCCGAGCGGCCCCAGCCGTCGACGAGCGTGGCGACCAGCGCGAGCAGCACCACCGCCGCGAGCGCCAGCCACCAGGACGTGTCCATGAGGACGACGGTACCGGCGCGCGCGATCCGCCGCGCGCCCTCTCGCGATCCCCACGCGCCCCACTTCCAGCCGAACCGGTGACACCGCAGGTGAGTTCGCCCACAACGGCCCCTGGCAACGGAGCGAAGGGGGGTTTTGCGCCTTACGCTCTACGGACCGCACGACCCCCGACGCCCGTTCCCACGCACTCCTCGGGCCCGGTCCACCCGGCACTCCCGGCCTTCCGGATCCTTCGCGAGGCCCGGCCGCGCCGGCACCACCCGGCACCGCCGGTGGCATCCGGTCCCCCGGCGCCATCGACGACCGCCGGTGTCCCCTTCGGTTCCCGCCAGCGGAGGTTTCTGCATCATGAAGCTCACCGTCGTCGGCTGCTCGGGGTCGTTCCCGTCCGCGGATTCGGCCTGTTCGAGCTACCTCGTCGAGGCCGACGGCTTCCGGCTGCTTCTCGACATGGGCAACGGCGCCCTGGGCGAGTTGCAGCGCCACTGCGGTCTCTACGACCTCGACGCGATCTTCCTGACTCATCTGCACGCCGACCACTGCATCGACATGTGCGCCTACTTCGTGGCGCGCTACTACCGCCACGACGGCGGCCGTTGCGACCCCATCCCGGTCTACGGCCCCGAAGGCACCGAACACCGGCTGACCACGGCGTACGCGGACACTCCGTCGGCCTCCTCGATGAGCGAGGTCTTCGACTTCCACACGGTCAAGCCGTCCACCTTCGACATCGGCCCCTTCACGGTCCACACCGAACGCGTCGCCCACCCGGTCGAGGCGTACGGCATCCGCGTGGAGCACGGCGGCAAGGCGCTCGCCTACTCCGGGGACACCGGTGTCACGCCCGTGCTCGACGAACTCGCCCAGGGCGCCGACCTGTTCCTGTGCGAGGCCGCCTTCACGCACGGCAAGGAGGACATCCCCGACCTGCACCTCAACGGCCGGGAGGCGGGTGAGACGGCCACCAGGGCGGGCGTCCGCCGCCTCGTCCTCACCCACATCCCCCCGTGGACCGACCCCCAGATCAACCTGGCCGACGCGCGCGCGACGTACGACGGTCCGGTGGAACTGGCGGCGGCGAGGACGTCGTACGAGATCTGAGTACTACGGGTATGACGGGTACGAACACGAAGGCACCCGGGGCAGTTCAGGGCCCCGGGTGCCTTCGTGTCCCTCTCAGGTATTACCCCTTGGTCAGATCCGCTTCTTCCGGCTCACGTCCCGGCGTCGGCAGGTTCCACCTCGTGATCGCGAAGCGGAAGACGACGTAGTAGACGGCGCCGAAGCACAACCCCACCAGCACCAGTCCCCACGGGTTCGTCGCGATGCCGAGGTTGAGGCCGAAGTCGATCACGCCGGCCGAGAAGCCGAAGCCGTCCTTCATGCCGAGTGCCCAGGTCAGCGCCATGGAGACGCCGGTCAGCAGCGCGTGGATCGCGAACAGGACCGGCGCGATGAACATGAACGTGAACTCGATCGGCTCGGTGACGCCCGTGACGAACGACGTCAGCGCGAGCGAGAACATCATGCCGCCGACGGCCGTGCGGCGCTCGGGACGGGCACAGTGCACGATCGCCAGGCACGCGGCCGGCAGCGCGAACATCATGATCGGGAAGAAGCCGGTCATGAACTGCCCGGCGCTCGGGTCCCCGGCGAGGAAGCGCGCGATGTCACCGCTCTTGCCGTGGTATTCGCCGGCCTGGAACCACGGGAACGAGTTGAGGAGGTGGTGCATGCCGATCGGGATCAGCGCGCGGTTCATCACACCGAAGATCCCGGCGCCGACCGCGCCCGAACCCACCAGCCACTCACCGAAGTTGTGCAGCCCCGTGCCCAACACCGGCCATATGTAACCGAAGACGACGCCGATCAGCAGACCCGCGAACGCGGACAGGATCGGGACGAGCCGCCGGCCGCCGAAGAAGCCTGCCCAGTCCGGGAGTTTGGTGCGGTAGAAGCGCTGGTAGAGCAGCGCCACGACGAGCCCCATCACGACCCCGCCGAGCACCTTCGCGTCGACGGGCGCGTCCACCATGACGACCTTGCCGTCGACGGCCGTCGCGACCTTCGGGAGGTTCTTGTCGGTGAACGTGCCGAGCACGTTCTTGAAGACGAGGTAGCCGACGACCGCGGCGAGCGCCGTCGAGCCGTCCGACTTCTTCGCGAACCCGATCGCGACGCCGACCGCGAACAGCAGCGCCATGTTGTCGAGGATCGCGCCGCCGCCGGCCGCCATGAAGGAGGCGATCTTCGTCAGGAAGCCGGGGAAGTTCGGGCGGCCGAGCATGTCGGCGTTGCCCAGGCGCACCAGCAGCGCGGCGGCGGGCAGCACCGCGACGGGCAGCATCAGGCTGCGGCCGATGCGCTGGAGGACGGCCATCACGGCCGTCCCCTTCCGGGCTTGTTTCTCGGCTGCGGGAGCGGCGCCGGCCGTGCTCATAGAGGGGTTCCTTCAGGGGGTGGGGAGGACGCGAAAAAGGTCTACACCAGTGTGTGGTGTAGACCTTTTGTAGCACGGGGGAGAGGCCGGAGTTAAGCCCCCTGTTAAGGCGCCCGCGATCACGCTTTGGTGACGTCCTCCCGCTCCTCCTCCGGCTCCCGGCCGGGTGTCTTCAGATCGAACCGGGTGATCGCGAACCGGAAGATCACGTAGTAAACGATTGCGAAACACAGCCCGATCGGGATGATCGCCCACGGTCTCGTCGCCAGGTTCCAGTTGATGACGTAGTCGATGAGCCCCGCCGAGAAACTGAACCCGTCGTGCACCCCGAGCCCCCACGTCACCGCCATCGAGACGCCGGTCAGCACCGCGTGCACCGCGTACAGCGCGGGCGCGATGAACAGGAACGAGTACTCGATCGGCTCCGTGATGCCGGTGATGAACGACGTCAGCGCGACCGACAGCATGAGACCGCCGACTTCCTTGCGGCGCCCGGGTTTCGCCGTGTGCGCGATCGCAAGTGCCGCCGCCGGCAGGGCGAACATCATGATGGGGAAGAACCCGGTCGTGAACAGCCCCGCGTGCGGGTCCCCTTGGAGGAACATGTTGATGTCGCCGTGCACGACCGTGCCGTCCGGCTTCGTGTACGACCCGAACTGGAACCAGATCGGCACGTTCAGGAACTGGTGCAACCCCACCACCAGCAAAGCCCTGTTGGCGATCCCGAACACCCCGGCGCCCCACGCGCCGAGGCCGTTGAGCCAGTCGCTGAAGTTCTCCAGACCGTCACCGATCGGCGGCCACACCCACAGGCACAGCGCGGCGAACACGATCGCGGCGAACGACATCAGGATCGGCACCAGCCGCCGCCCGTTGAAGAACCCCAGCCAGTCCACCAGCTTCGTACGGTGGAACCGCACCCACAGGTACGCGGCGAGCAGCCCGATCACGATGCCGCCGAACACCCCCGGGTTCTGGTAGCTGAACGCGGTCACCGTCCCGTCGGCGCCCTGACAACCCGTAGCAACCGTTTTCGCACCGTCCACGCAATCCTTCGGGAACTGGCGCAGCACGTTGTAGTAGACGAGGAACCCGGCGAGCGCCGCCAGCGCCGTCGACCCGTCCGACTTCTTCGCCATGCCGATCGCGACGCCGACGCAGAACAGCAGCGGCAGCCCCAGCGAGCCGTCCAGCAGCGCGCCGCCCGCGCCCGCCATCACCTTCGAGACGTTCGTCCAGCCCAGCCCGTCGTCCCCGAACATGTCCGGCTGGCCCAGCCGGTTGAGGATTCCGGCGGCGGGCAGCACGGCGATGGGGAGCTGGAGGCTGCGGCCCATCTTCTGGAGGCCCTGGAAGAGGGCGCCCCAGCGGACGCGGGCCGGGGTCACTGCACTGTCGGCACTCATGGATTGGCGACCGCCCGTCAGGTGGTGTAGACCAGTTCTCGACGATTGGGATGCTGTGACGCCATCTTTCGGTACCCACGGCACAATCGCTCGCGAAGTTGGGCCAACTGTGCATGAGGAGACCGACATGGCCACCAAGGCAGAGAAGATCGTCGCCGGGCTCGGGGGCATCGACAACATCGAAGAGGTCGAGGGCTGCATCACCCGGCTGCGCACCGAGGTAGCCGACCCCGGTCTCGTCGACGAGGCCGCGCTCAAGGCCGCCGGCGCGCACGGCGTCGTCAAGATGGGGACGGCCGTACAGGTCGTCATCGGCACGGACGCGGACCCGATCGCGAGCGAGATCGAGGACATGATGTAGCTCTCGGGTACTAGAGCTCTACATCGCAGGGGCTACTCCCACGGCGGGAGCAGCCCCTTTCCGTCGTACGGATAGGGTCGTCCCCATGTCTCGAATCGACGGCCGCACCCCCGAACAGCTCCGCCCGGTCACCCTGGAACGTGGCTGGAGCAAGCACGCCGAGGGCTCCGTCCTCGTCTCCTTCGGCGACACCAAGGTCTTCTGCACGGCCTCCGTCACCGAAGGCGTTCCCCGCTGGCGCAAGGGCAGCGGCGAGGGCTGGGTCACCGCCGAGTACTCCATGCTCCCGCGCGCCACCAACACCCGCGGCGACCGCGAGTCCGTACGCGGCAGGATCGGCGGACGCACGCACGAGATCAGCCGCCTCATCGGCCGCTCGCTGCGCGCCGTCATCGACTACAAGGCGCTCGGCGAGAACACCATCGTCCTCGACTGCGACGTACTCCAGGCCGACGGCGGCACCCGTACCGCCGCCATCACCGGCGCGTACGTCGCCCTCGCCGACGCCGTCGCCTGGGCGCAGGGCCGCAAGCTGATCAAGGCGAACCGCCAGCCCATCACCGGCACCGTCTCCGCCGTCTCCGTCGGCATCGTCGGCGGCGTACCCCTCCTCGACCTCTGTTACGAGGAGGACGTCCGCGCCGACACCGACATGAACGTCGTCTGCACCGGCGACGGGCGCTTCGTCGAGGTCCAAGGCACCGCCGAGGCCGAGCCGTTCGCGCGCGACGAGCTCAACTCCCTGCTGGATCTGGCCGTTTCGGGCTGCACGGACCTCGCCGCGCTCCAGCGGGCCGCTCTGGAGCAGGCCCTGGAAAGGTAAAGAAAAAGCCAAGGAAAGCGGTACGGTGGAGCAACTGTGCCGCTTTTCCTCGCGTCTTGGGCAGTACAGAGGAGGCTTCCGACCGGAAGCTCCTGGGGACGGGGGCCCAGCGGTGCGAGCCGGGGCCTGACGAACGGGAGGAACCACCGCATGGCCGCGCTCCGCCGACGCCGAGGTCGCAGAACCGTCATCGCCGCAGCCGCCGCTGCGGTCGCCCTCACGATGGGGTTCACCACCACCGGCTGCGACGCCGTCAACAAGGCGCTCGACTGCGTCCAGACCGCCGAGACCGTCGCCGACAGCGTCACCGACCTCCAGCAGGCCGTCGAGAACGCCGCCACCGACCCCACCCAACTCGACGAATCCCTCGCGAGCATCGACAAGGACCTCAACACCCTCGGCGACAAGACGGACGACGCGGACGTCAACAAGGCCGTCGACGGCCTCCGCGAGGCGGTCACGAACGTCCGCAGCTCGGTGGACAGCGGGGACAGGACGCCGGACCTGAGCCCGCTGACGGATGCGGCGGGGGAGCTGACGAAGGTGTGTACGCCGTGAGGGGTAGGTCTTGAGTACGGGGGTGGGGCGGGCCGGGTGAGGTAGGGGACAGCGGCGCCGTGCCGTCCGTTACGCCGGTGACCTGCTCCCCGTACCCCTGAAGTCGTAGCCCCCGTAATACTGGGGGCCATGACCCGCCTGATCCTCGCCACCCGCAACGCCGGCAAAATCACCGAACTCCGCGCGATCCTCGCGGAGTCCGGGCTCCCGCACGAACTGGTCGGCGCCGATGCCTATCCCGACGTCCCCGACGTCAAGGAAACCGGCGTCACCTTCGCCGAGAACGCGCTCCTCAAGGCGCACGCCCTCGCCCGGGCGACCGGCCTCCCCGCAGTCGCCGACGACTCCGGCCTCTGCGTCGACGTCCTCAATGGCGCCCCCGGCATCTTCTCGGGCCGCTGGTCCGGCACCCACGGCGACGACCGCGCCAACCTGGACCTCCTCCTCGCCCAGATCTCCGACATCGGGGACGGACACCGGGGCGCCCACTTCGTCTGCGCGGCAGCCCTGGCCCTGCCCGACGGCACGGAACGGGTCGTGGAGGGCCACCTCCGAGGCACCCTCCGCCACACCCCCACCGGCACCAACGGCTTCGGCTACGACCCGATCCTCCAGCCGGACGGCGAGACCCGCACCTGCGCGGAACTGACGGCGGCGGAGAAGAACGCGATTAGTCACCGGGGGAAGGCGTTCAGGGAGTTGGTGCCGGTGGTGCGGGAGTTGTTGGGATGAGACAGGGGAAGGGCCGTCCTGGCGGACGGCCCTTCACAGTTGCGTGGGCCCGGTGGGACTCGAACCCACGACACACCGGACCTAAACCGGCGCCCTCTAGCCAGCTGGGGTACGGGCCCGCAATGCCTCCCTACTCTACTGGGCTCCCGGGGGCGATTGCCGCCGCCTTCCTCCTCGGCACCACGTACTCGTGACCGCATGGCAGTTGGGACACAACAACCGCAGATTCTCCCGCCGGTCGTCGCTCCAGTCCCCGCTGATGTGATCGACCTCCAGGGTCATGGGCTTGCCGAGCCACTCGGGACCGACGCCGCACCTGTCGCAGGCTTCGGGTACGCCCGCTTCCCGGAGGGCGCGGCGCAGCAGGGGAGTATGCGTCCGGCGTTTTCCGTGGTGCTGGACCAGGATTTCCTCGGCGGACTTGGCTGTTGAACTCGGACGGCCTCTCTGGTGAGCCTGTCCCAGGAAGTGCGAGGTGTCGAGTTGCTCCTCCACGATCCACTGCTGGAAGAGCGCGCGGCACCGACCGTTGTTGGGTTTGCCCAGTGCGCGAAGAGCGCTCGCTCGGGAGATCGCCCCTGCGACTGCCCGGCGTAGTTCTTCGGACGTGGGCCGGGGATAGGCATGTCCCCTCCGTCGACGGGGGAAGTGCGAGACATCGATGCCGAAGTCCTCGAAACGCTTGTACAGGTGTCGATGCAGGTTCCGGTAGGGCTTCGCTCCGAAGAAGGCGACGACCTCATGGATGTCGGAGCAGCAAGCAGCTGCTTCGAGCAGACGCTCTCTGGTGTACTGAATGCCGCTCATGAGACCCGCCTACTGCTACGACCGCGATAACTGTCTGTCGTCGAGTGGCAGTTGGGACACAGGAACCGCAGGTTCTCGATGCGGTTGTTCCGCCAGCTGCCGTCGATGTGATCGACCTCCAGGGGCAGCGGCTCACCGAGCCACACGCCCTCGATGCCGCACAGAGCGCACCGCTCCTCCACGCCGACCTGGCGCATCAGGCGCCTCAAGCGGCCGCTGGGGATCCGACGGGCGTGGGCCGACTGATCTTTGACGAGGATCTCCTCGGGAGTTCGGCGGGCCCTGCCTCGTTCCGTCGGCGTCCGGAAATGCGAGGTGTCGATGCCGTACGCCTTGATCTTGCGGCTGATGTGCGTGTGATGACCGCCGACCATCTCCAGTCCGAGGTTTCGAAGCACGTCACACATGTTCGTCGACGCTGCCACCACGGGCTCCAGGACTTCCCTCGTCCACTTCACCCCGCCCCGCTGGAAGTGGGAGACATCGACACCCAGCTTCCGCATCCGGTCGTGTATGTACCGCCGTATCGAACTCCCCGTCCCCACCCCCAACCGCTCACAAGCCTCGGACAACGTCCGAGCCCCCCTCGCGGCCTCCTCCAGCCGCTCCTTGGTGTACGCACTCCGTCCCACAAGACCCCTCCGTCCAGGCTCACTTGCTCGTGACTCGAACGTATTAACGAACGGCGGCCCGGACGGTTACGCGGGAAATGTAAATCGGCCCGCACCCGGGAAACCCCGGACGCGGGCCGTGCGGTGGGTGGGGACCCGTCAGATACCCAGGTCCTTTATGATCTTCGCCACGTGGCCCGTCGCCTTGACGTTGTACAGGGCCCGTTCCACGTTGCCGGACTCGTCGACGACGATCGTGGAGCGGATGACGCCGACGACGGTCTTGCCGTAGAGCTTCTTCTCGCCGTAAGCCCCGTACGCCTCTAGTACTGCCTTGTCGGGGTCCGCGAGGAGGGTCACCCGGAGGGACTCCTTCTCGCGGAACTTGGCGAGTTTCTCGGGCTTGTCGGGGGAGATGCCGAGGACGTCGTAGCCGGCGTCGGCCAGGAGGGACAGGTTGTCGGTGAAGTCGCAGGCCTGCTTCGTGCAGCCGGGAGTCAGGGCCGCCGGGTAGAAGTAGACGATGACCTTGCGGCCCTTGTGGTCCGCAAGGGACACCTCGTTGCCGTCGGCGTCGGAGAGGGTGAACGCGGGGGCCGGTTCGCCGGGCTGGAGTCGCTCGCTCATCCGGCCAGCGTAGCCGGGCGCGCGACAACGGCGGCCCCTGCCCGTGCGCCGGGCGGAGAAGCTGACAGACTGTGCGGAACAACGCATCAGCAGACTTCGGAGGCCGTACGGTGGCGGACACTGCGGACACGCCGGACACGAGAACCCCGGCCCAGATCGAGGCGGACATCAAGCGCCGCCGCGAGACGCTGGCCGAGACGCTCGACGAGATCGGTGTACGGGTGCACCCCAAGACGATCGTCGGGGACGCCAAGGCCAAGGTCGTCGCCAACGTCGACCACACGCTCGGACGCGCGTACGTCCAGGTGAACCGGGTCGTGAGCGACGTCACGGCGAAGTTCACGGACGACGACGGCGCCCCCCGCGTCGAACGCATCGTCCCCGTAGCTCTCCTGGCGGTCGGCGTCGTCGGCCTCCTGGTCCTCGGCACCCGGCGCCGTAAGGGCTAACCCCAGAGAGCTACGGCACCGCCGGAGGCAGGTAGGTTCGAGGCGTGAGCGGCAACAGTAACGAGCGCGGTACCCAGCACGACAAGCTTCCGATCCGGATGCTGCACGACCGGGTGCTGGTACGGCAGGACAGCGGCGAGGGCGAGCGGCGTTCCGGCGGCGGGATCCTGATCCCGGCGACGGCGGCGGTGGGCCGGCGGCTGGCCTGGGCGGAGGTCGTGGCGGTCGGGCAGAACGTCCGGACGGTGGAGCCGGGCGACCGGGTCCTGTACGACCCCGAGGACCGCGCCGAGGTCGAGGTGCGGGGCGCGACGTACGTACTGATGCGCGAGCGCGACCTGCACGCGGTCGCCGCGGACCGCTTCGAGGGGTCGGAGGACTCCACGGGGCTGTACCTGTAGTACTCAAGCGGTAGGGGGCCGGTGACCATCGTCACCGGCCCCCTTTGCCGTTCCTTTGCTAGCGTGGAAAATACCCGACGAGACGCGCCGTACCGGGCGACCAGCAGCACCTTCGGAAAAGACGACGCACCCCCGTATCGAGTACCGACTCCGGAGGTGCCGTCATGGCATGGATAGCGCTCATTCTCGCCGGTCTGATCGAGGTCGCCTGGTCGATCGGCATGAAGTACACCGACGGCTTCACCCGCCCCGTCCCCAGCCTGCTCACCGGCGCCGGCATCGTCACCAGCATGGTCCTGCTGTCGTACGCGGTCCGCACGCTCCCCGTCGGCACCGCGTACGGCGTGTGGGTGGGGATCGGCGCGGCGGGTGCGGCGGTCGTCGGGATGGCCGCGCTGGGCGAGCCCACGACGGCGGCCCGGATCTTCTTCGTCTGCCTGCTGCTGACAGCAGTGGTGGGGCTCAAGGCCACCTCCGGCCACTGAGCCCCACCTGGTCCCTCTGAGGTACTAGAGCTCTAGTACCCGTCGGCGGCCCCTACGTCCCGGGCGTCGTCCCTCCGTTGGTCCCGCCCGACGCCGGTCCCACCGACGTCCCGGTCCCGCCGGAGGTATCCCCGCCCGACGCCCCCGCGGAGGTATCGCCCCCCGTCGTACCCGTAGTACCCCCGCCGGAGGTATCACCCCCGGTGGCACCCGTGGACGTATCCCCACCCGTAGTACCCGTAGTACCCCCGGTGGAGGCGCCTCCCGTAGCACCCGTAGCACCTCCGGTGGGCCCGCCCTGAGTGGCCCCACCCTGAGCAGCACCCTGGTTCTGCCCCTGGGCGTCACCCCCGTCGGCGCCACCGTCGGTCGGCGTACCCCCGTCCTCCGGCCCGGTGCTCTCCGTGTCCGACGGCGTCGGCGGCACGTCCTGCACCACGTCCGCCCCCTCCTGGAGCTGGAGGTCGAACTCGGAGGACGGCGTGCCCTTGAGCGCGTCCTTCATGAACTGCGCCCAGATCTCGGTGGGCGCGCCACCGCCGTTGATGCGGGGCAGCCCCATCGCGTTGTACAGCGACTTGTGCGCGGCGGTCTCCGGGTCCTGGCCCATGACGGCGACGACGGTTGCGAGGTCGGGCGTGTAGCCGGCGAACCAGGCGGCCTGGTCCTCCTCGGCGGTGCCGGTCTTGCCCGCGGCGGGCCGGCCGACGGCCTGCGCGGCGGTCGCGGTCCCGTTCTCGACGACGCTCTGGAGGACCGCGGTGGTGGTGTCGGCGGCCTCGCGGCTGACGGCCTGGGACGACTTCTGGACGGGCAGCTCGATGGTGGTCTTGCCGTCCTTGGTGATCTTGTCGATCAGGGTGTACGTGCCGTGCTTGCCGTGGTTCGCGAGGGTGGCGTACGACTCGGCCATGTCGAGGACGCTGCCGGTGGCGACGCCGAGGGCGATCGAGGGTGACGCGGTTAGCTCTGGAGTACTACTCGGCAGACCGAGCGCGATCGCGGTCTCCTTGACCTTGTCGGAGCCGACGTCCACGGCCATCTGCGCGTACACCGAGTTGATCGACTTGTCGGTGGCGGTGCGGACGGTGACGTTGCCGTAGTTGACGTCGTCCTCGTTGGCGGGCGCGTAGGTGCCGCCGTTCCAGCCCTGCACGGGGCGCTTGTTGGTGCCGTCGTACACCGTGTTCGGCGTGATGAGACGGCCGTCCTGCGTCTCGGACTTGTTGTCGACGGCCGAGGTGAAGACGAACGGCTTGAACGTGGAGCCGACCTGGAAGTCCTGGCGGGTCGCGTTGTTCGTGTACTGCTTGACGTAGTCGATGCCGCCGTACATCGCGAGGACCTTGCCGGTCTTGGGGTCGACGGCGGCGCCGCCCGCGCGGACGTAGTTGTCGACCTTGTTCTTCTTCTTGTCGAGCTTGTCCATCAGGTTGTCGTTGACGGACTTCACGAAGGCGTCCTGCTTGGCCTTCTCCAGCGTGGTGGTGATGCGGTAGCCGCCGCCGTCGAGCTGCTCCTCGGTGAGGATCTTGTTGTCCTTGAGGTAGTCCTTGATGGCGGTGACGATGTACCCGCGCTGCCCGGACATGCCGGTCGAGGCGCCGCTGGACTCCAGCGGGGTCGGGAACTTCATCCCGGTCCGCTTCGACTGCTCCAGCCAGCCCTTCTTGACCATGCCGTCGAGGACGTAGTTCCAGCGGGCCAGGGCCGCTGCCTTGTTCTCGGGGTGCGCGATGACGTCGTACTCGCTGGGCGCGTTGAGCAGCGCGGCGAGGTAGGCGCCCTGGCCGGGGGTGAGGGCGGTCGCGTCGACGCCGTAGTACGCCTGGGCGGCGGCCTGGATGCCGTACGCGTTACGCCCGAAGTATGACGTGTTCAGGTAGCCCTCAAGGATCTTGTCCTTGCTCTGCTCCTGGTCCAGCTTGATGGAGATGAAGAACTCCTTCACCTTGCGGGAGACGGTCTGCTCCTGCGCGAGGTAGTAGTTCTTCACGTACTGCTGGGTGATGGTCGAGCCGGACTGCTTGCCCTTGCCCATCGCGGTGTTGACGCCGGCGCGGAGCATCGCCTTGGGGTCGATCGCGGACTCGGTGTAGAAGTCGCGGTCCTCGGCGGCGAGTACGGCGTGCTGCGCGTCCTTGGAGATCTGCGCGAGGGTGACGTTCTCGCGGTTGACCTCGCCGTCGCGGGCGATCTCGGTGCCGTCCGCGTAGAGGTACAGGTTCGACTGCTTGGTGGCGAGCGCGTTGGCCGGCGGGATCTTGACCATCGAGTAGCCGAGGTAGAAGACGCCGACGAGCGCGAGGACACCGACGATGAAGGTGCCGAGCACTATCCGCCAGGTAGGGATGATCCGCCGCCACCCGGTGCGCTTGGGCCGCTTGGCCTTCTTGCTGCCGTCCTCAGGGGCGTCCGGGACGCCCGTGGCGTCGCCGATGGGCTCTCTCGGCGCCCACCCCTGGGCCGGTCGCTGCGGCTGCGGCTCGTCGCTCATGTATTGCTCGGACTCCTGTGCGTGCCTGGTGCTCTGGCGTGTGTCTCGTGATTCTCGCGCGGCGAGCTGTGACTCGTGCGGGATGTGGTGCTCGCGGGTTGTGCAACCCGTTACTGCTCGTTACTGCTCGGCGGACCCGAGGGCCTCGGCGGGCTCGCCGTACTCGATTTTCGCGCGCCTCTGGTTTGAAGACTCTCGCACCATGCGAACCGTTCCCGGCAATCGGCACGCGTTGGCGCGGAAAACGCGTGGCACGCGGTCATTCCCGCCCACTAGGCTCCTGCGCTTCGGTGTCGTGCGACGAATGTCACGTCGCGCGGGGGCGTCCCGGGGACGTCCCGGGGGCGTCCCGGGGACGCCTCGGACGAGGAGGAGGGCGCTCGCGGTGGGTCCGGCGCGGTTGTACGTGACTGTTGCGGCGGGGAGTTTCCGACGGTACGCGACGTACCGGGTGGCGACGGCCGCGGGGGTCTTCACCAATACGGTCTTCGGCCTGATCCTGGTCTATACCTATCTCGCCCTGTGGGACGAACGTCCGCATCTCGGCGGGTACGACCAGGCGGAGGCGGTGACGTACGTCTGGCTCGGCCAGGCCCTGTTCGCGACGCTCGCGCTCCAGAGCGGCGGCATGGAGGCCGACCTCATGGAGCGCATCCGCTCCGGTGACATCGCCGTCGACCTGTACCGGCCGGTCGACCTCCAACTCTGGTGGCTGGCCGCCGACTTGGGCCGCGCGGCGTTCCAGCTGATCGGCCGGGGCGTGATCCCGTTCGCGATCGGCACGCTGCTCTTCCCGACGGCGCTGCCCACCGACCCCCTGCGCTGGCTGGCCTTCCTGATCGCGCTGGTCCTGGCGGCGCTGGTCAGTTTCGGGATCCGCTTCCTGGTCGCCCTCACCGGCTTCTGGCTCCTGGACGGCACCGGCGCGCTCCAGGTGATGATGATCACCGGCCTGTTCTGCTCGGGCATGACGCTCCCGCTGAACGCCTTCCCCGGCGCCCTCGGCGACGTCGTCAAGGCCCTCCCGTGGGCCGCCCAGCTCCAGATGCCGGCCGACCTGCTGATGGGTAAGACCTCAGTACTACACGTGTACGTCTTCCAGGCGGCCTGGGCCGTGGTCCTCCTCGCGGCCGGGCGCTTCCTGGTGACGGTCGCGACCCGCAGGGTGGTGGTCCAGGGTGGCTGATCTCCATCAGAAGGACGACAGGGACGACGGGGACGATGGGTACGGGGGGTATGACGGGTACGGGGGGTACGACACCGTCGCGCCCGCGGGCAGCCGGCTCGCGGAGGGCCTGCGCGCCTACCGCATGATCGCCGGCATGTGGATCCGCTCCACCCTCGCCTACCGCGCCTCGTTCGCGATGTCCCTGCTCGCCGGCCTGCTCCTGAACGGCCTCGACTTCGTCGGCATCGTCCTGATGTTCTCGCAGGTCGACTCCCTCGGCGGCTACACCCTCCCCGAGGTCGCCTTCCTGTACGGCCTCGCGGCCACGTCGTTCGGCATCGCGGACCTCGCGATCGGTTCGGTGGCCCGCCTCGGCCAGCGCGTGCGCGACGGCTCCCTCGACACCCTCCTCGTACGGCCCGCCCCGGTGCTCGCGCAGGTCGCGGCCGACCGCTTCGCGCTGCGCCGGCTCAGCCGGATCACCCAGGGCGCGCTGATTCTTGTGTACGCGCTTACTGCGCTCGACATCCACTGGACCCCGGAGAAGGTGCTCCTCGTGCCGGTGACCGTGCTGTCCGGCGGGGCGATCTTCTCGGCGGTGTTCGTCGCGGGCGGCGCGTTCCAGTTCATCGCGGAGGACGCGTCCGAGGTGCAGTCGGCGTTCACCTACGGCGGGGGGACGATGCTCCAGTACCCGCCGACCGTGTTCGCGAAGGAACTGGTGCGCGGGGTGACGTTCGTCTTCCCGCTCGCGTTCGTCAACTGGGTGCCCGCGTCCTACGTGTTGGGGCGCGCGTACCCCCTGGACCTCCCCCAAGGCACCGCGTGGGCACCGCCGTTGGTCGCCGCGCTGTGCTGCGCGCTCGCGGGGCTCGTGTGGCGGGCGGGCGTCAGGTCGTACCGGAGCACAGGGAGCTGAACCGTGGCCGAATTCATCCAAGTCGACGCCCTGGAAAAGGTGTTCGACGTCCGTAGGAAAACCGGCTTCCTGAAGCGCGAGCGCTCCCAGGTGCGCGCCGTGGACTCGCTCTCCTTCACCGTCGCGCGCGGCGAGATGGTCGGGTACATCGGCCCGAACGGCGCCGGGAAGTCGACGACCATCAAGATGCTGACCGGCATCCTCACCCCGAGCGGCGGCCGGCTGCGGGTCGCCGGCATCGACCCCTCCCGCGAACGCACGCGCCTCGCCCACCGGATCGGCGTCGTCTTCGGGCAGCGTACGACCCTGTGGTGGGACCTCCCGCTCATCGACTCCTACCGGCTGATGCACCGCATGTACCGCATCCCGGACGCCCGTTACGCCGAGAACCTCGACCGCCTCGTCCAACTCCTCGACCTCGGCGACCTGTTGGACCGCCCGGTGCGCCAACTCTCCCTCGGCCAGCGGATGCGCGGCGACATCGCGGCGGCCCTCCTGCACGACCCCGACGTCCTCTACCTCGACGAGCCGACCATCGGCCTCGACGTCGTCTCCAAGGCCAAGGTCCGTGACTTCCTGCGGGAGTTGAACACCGAACGCGGCACGACGGTCCTGCTCACCACCCACGACCTCCAGGACATCGAGCAGTTGTGCAAGCGGGTGATGGTCATCGACCACGGCCGCATGATGTACGACGGCCCGCTCGCCGGCCTGCACGAGGCGGGCGAGAGCGAACGCGTCCTCGTCGTCGACCTGGAGCGCGAACTCCCGCCCATCGACGTGGGCCCCTCCGCCCGCGTCGTACGCGTCGACGGCGTACGCCAGTGGCTCGCGTTCCCGGCGTCCGCGTCGGCGGCGCCGCTGGTCGCGCGGATCGCGGCGGAGTACCCGCTGGTGGACCTGTCGGTGCGGGAGCCGGACATCGAGGCGGTCATCGCGAAGATGTACGCCGACAGAGCTACCGCATAGTGTCGTACCCCGGTTCCTCGTAGGCTGGCCGTATGACCGACAACGCTCCGGAACTGCGCGCATCGGACGCCGACCGCGAACGGGTCGCGGAGATCCTGCGGGACGCCCTCGCAGAGGGCCGGCTCGACATGGAGGAGTTCGAGGAACGGCTGGAGACGACCTACAAGGCGCGTACGTACGGCGAGTTGGCGCCGATCACCCGTGACCTGCCCGCGCCCGGCGGTGTGCCGCAGGCGCCGGTGAACCTCTTCAAGGAGCCGCCGTCCGACGGGAGTTGGACAGGGAGGGTGGTCGGTGGCGTTGATACGTCGCCGAGTTGGGCCGTCGCCGTCATGGGCGGGTTCCAGCGCAAGGGGCGGTGGACCGTGCCCCGGCGGATGAACTGCGTCGCCTTCTGGGGCGGCGGCGAGATCGACCTGCGCGAGGCCGACTTCTCCGCCGGGGAGGTCGAGATCAACTGCGTCGCGATCATGGGCGGGATCGACGTCCTCGTGCCTCCCGGCGTCGAGATCGTGTCCAAGGGGATCGGGGTCATGGGCGACTTCAGCCACCGCGAGAGCGGGGTGCCGGCCGGGCCCGGCGCGCCGCGCGTGGTGATCACCGGGTTCGCGTTCTGGGGTGGCGTCAACATCGAGCGCAAGCGGACGCGGGCCGCGCTGAAGCAGGAGAAGGAGGACCGGCGGGAGGAGCGGCGCCGGCTCAGGGAGGAGCGGAGGGGGGAGCGGCACCGGATGCTGGAGGGGCATCGCGATGTGCTGGGGGATCTGATGGGGGAGTCCCGTAAGCGCCGGGAGGATCACCCGCGCGAGTGAACGCGGGGGTGGTGGGAACCATCGGGGACGCCTCTCCCGTTCCAGGAGCAAGAAGGACAATGGGGAGGAGATCGCCGACCGGGTGGAGCTTATGGAACGCAGGGAAGTGGAGACGGGGGGCGCTGGGCGCTTGGGCGCGGGGGCGCCGGGTGCGGGTGCGGGTGGTGCCGAGGGTGAGGGGAGCGTGGGCGTGGAGGGTGCCGGGCGGGGTGGGGGCGTGGGGTCCGGGGGCGCGAGCTCGCAGGGTGCCGCTGGGGGTGCCGCTCCGTCGTACCGCACGATGACCGCGTTCACCGCTGCCGATGAGGAGCGGCGGCGTGGGGTGCGGCGGATGAAGCTCACCGCCACCGGGCTGTTGCTCTTCGTGGCCGTCGTGTACGTGCTGGCGAAGTGGGCCTCCCACGCGGGCGCGGGCACCTGGGCCGGGTACGTGGCCGCCGCCGCCGAGGCCGGCATGGTGGGCGCGCTCGCCGACTGGTTCGCCGTGACCGCCCTCTTCCGGCACCCCATGGGCCTGCCCATCCCGCACACGGCGATCATCCCGACCAAGAAGGACGCCCTCGGCGTGTCCCTGGGCGAGTTCGTCGGCGAGAACTTCCTCTCCGAGGACGTCGTACGGCAGCGCCTGCGCTCCGTCGGGATCGGCAGCCGCCTCGGTGCCTGGCTCGCCGAGCCGCAGAACGCCGACCGGGTCACCGCGGAGCTGGCGACCGCCCTGCGCGGCGCGCTCGCCGTCCTGCGCGACTCCGACGTCCAGGCCGTCGTCGGCGAGGCCATCACCCGGCGCGCGGACGCGCAGGAGATCGCGCCCGGCATCGGCAAGATGCTGGAGAAGGTCGTCGCGGACGGCGGACACAAGCGCGCCGTCGACCTGGTCGTGGCGCGTGCGCACGACTGGCTCGTGCTGCACAGCGACTCCGTGATGGACGCCGTCGAGGGCGGGGCGCCCGGCTGGACGCCCCGGTTCGTCGACAAGCGGATCGGTGAGCGCGTCTACAAGGAGCTGCTCCGGTTCGTCATCGAGATGCGGGACATGCCCTCGCACCCCGCGCGCGGCGCCCTCGACCGGTTCCTCTCCGACTTCGCTGCCGACCTCCAGTCCGACACGGACACCCGCGCGCGGGTCGAGCGCCTCAAGACCGAGGTTCTCGGGCGGGGCGAGGTGCAGGACCTCATCGCGTCCGCGTGGACCGCCGTCCGCTCGATGATCGTCGCAGCGGCCGAGGACGAGCGCAGTGAGCTGCGGCTGCGGGTGCGGGCCGCGTTGCTGTCGCTGGGCGCGCGGATGGCCGCCGAGCCGTCCGTCCAGGGGAAGGTGGACGGGTGGGTCGAGGGGGCGGCCGTGCATGTGGTGACGACGTACCGGAAGGAGATCACGTCGCTGATCACGGACACGGTGGCCGGGTGGGACGCGGAGCACACGACTCGGAAGATCGAGGCGCATATCGGGCGGGATCTGCAGTTCATCCGGATCAATGGGACGGTGGTGGGGGCGTTGGCGGGGGTGCTGATTTATACGGTGTCTCGGGCTTTGGGAGCCTGAGGGGGCGCGGGGGTTACTGGGGGCGGCGGTGGGGGCGGTGGGGCTGGGACTCGGGCGGGGTCTGCTGGGGGTGGGCCTGGGGCTGGAGCTCGCGGTTCCTGTTGCGGCGGCGTAGGAGGAGGAAGCCGGCGGCGAGGGTGGTGATGCCGGTGGCCGCTGCCCAGGGGGCGAGGTCGGTGGGGCCGGTGGCGGCGAGGTCTTGGGTCTTGGGGTGGTCGGCGGTGGGGTTCGTGCCGGTGCCGGTGCCGGTGCCGGTGCTGGTGCTGGTGCTGGCGTCGGCGTTCGGGCCGGGGGCGCCGCTCGCGCCGGGGGCAGGGTTCGTGGCGCCCGCTCCGGTTCCGGCGCCCGCTCCCGCGAGCCGCTGGTCCCGCGTCGCCTTGTCCCGGGTGAACGCCAGTGTCCCGAACCCCAGTTGGTCGTACCCGCCGCTGTTGGGGCCGTAGTCCCCGCCGCCGCCCTCGGGCGCGGACTTCGCGGCGACCCGGGTGACGTACGAGGCGTCGAGGCCGCGCCGCTTGGTGTAGTGGTTCGCGATCATCGCCCACACAGGACGGGTCATGTTCGGGTCCACGGACGCCGCGGCGGACGCGGTCTCCCGCCCGGACCAGCCGCCGATCGCGCCCTTGCGGCGGGTGTTGGGCGTGTACGGGACCTGCTCGCCCAGGCACCACTTCGCGACGTACTGCGCACCCTTCAGGAAACGGCTGTCGTCGTACCCGTACAGGTCGATGCCCTGGTTCCACGCCATCTCGCAGACCGTGCCCATCAGCCCGATCCCCAGCAGGGTGTGCCCCTGGTCGCGGCCGGCCTCCAGCCACTCGGCGAGGCCGTCCTCGCGCACGACGGGGATCGCGTTGCGCACCGCGCCGAGGCCGTCGCCGTTCTTGAAGTAGTCGACGGCGCGGGCGACTTGGGCCCTGTCGTCGCAGAAGATGCCGGTCGCCAGGACGCACGCGAGGGCGGTCAGGTCCCAGTTGGGCCAGTAGTTGGTGACGACCGCGTTGTTGTGGTGGAGCAGGAAGCTGTCGCTGATCGGCGCGAAGACCTCCATGAGCATCGTGCGGAAGCGGTCCAGCTTGAAGTCCGGGTGGTCGCGGACCAGTTCTGCGGCGTTCGCGGCCTGGTAGCCGTACAGGCCCGCCGCGAGGAATCGGTCGGCGGAGCCCTGGAGCGAAGTCAGCTTGCCGGACCAGGAGTTGAGGATCTTCACGGCGGTGTCGGCGTGCGCTTCGTCGCCGCTCACGTGGTACCGCAGGCCGTTCTGGTACGCCGCGTGCAGGTCGTTGTAGAGGATCGTGTAGTTCTGCGGGCTGCCCGCGCCCCGGTACACCGTCTGCTGGGGGCGGGGGTTCCAGCCGGTCTGCGCGTGGCGGTTGGCGGTGAGCTTTGCGTAACCGGCCGTGTACGGCGCCGAGTTGGCCTTCACCTTCGTGGCCATGCGGGTGAGGTCGGCGGCGGTGTGGAGGAGGCCGGGGTGGGCGTAGGCGGTGGGGGCGGCTGCGGCGGTTGTCGTCGGGAGGGCGAGGGCTGAGGCGGCTCCTGTGAGGGCGGTGGTCTTGAGGAGGGTGCGTCGGGTGAGGTGCATGTGGTGGAGACGGGGTGGGGGTGGGGGCGATAACGAAAAGTGGGGTAACCGGTTGCAGGGGTTTTCTGCCGTGGGGTCTCGGAGGGGGTGTCGCCATGGCGAGAATCCGTTGAACCATGTCAATCCCGCCACTTCTCCAAGATCCCTGCCTGCTCCTACCGTCGCCCCATGACCAAGTTCCTCCTCTCCCTGCACGTCCTCGCCGCGATCATCGCCGTCGGCCCGGTCACGGTCGCCGCCAGCATGTTCCCGCCCGCCGCACGCAAGGCGCTGGCCGCGCCGGAGGACGAACGGGCGGGGGCCTCCGTACGGCTGCTGCACCGCATCTGCCAGGTGTACGCCGCGGTCGGCGTCGCCGTACCGGTCCTCGGGTTCGCCACGGCGAGCGCGATGGGGGTGATGGGTGATATGTGGCTGATCGTGTCGACGGCACTGACGGTCGCCGCTGCGCTCGTCCTCGTCGTCCTGGTGCTGCCCCGGCAGGAGGTCCTCGTGGAGGGCGGCGGGAATCAGCGGACGACTGTCCAACTCGGCATGTTCACGGGGGTGTTCAACCTGTTGTGGGCGACGGTGACGGTGCTGATGATCGTGCGGCCGGGGTCGACGACGGGGGCGTGAGGTGTGGCGGGGTGCGCGCCATGGCGAGAACTCAGCGGCCACGTACGATCCCGCCATGCATACCGTTGCCGTGCTCGCTCTCGACGGAGTCATCCCCTACGACCTCTCCCTCCCGATCGACACCTTCGGCTGGGCCCGGCTGCCGGACGGCCGTTCGCCGTACGACGTGAAGGTGTGCGGCGTACGGGCGGGGGAGGACGTGCGTGCCGGCATGAGATCGTCGGCGTTCACGCTGCGACCCCCGTACGGCCTGGAACTCCTAGCCGAGGCGGACACGATCATCCTCCCCGGCGTGGACGAACCCCCGACGCAACTCCCGCCGGGAGTCACGGAGGCACTGCGCGACGCGGCAGCGAACGGCACGCGGATCGCGTCGGTCTGCGTGGGCGCGTTCCTGTTCGCGGCGACCGGTCTCCTGGACGGCCTGCGCGCGACGACCCACTGGATCGCGGCGTCCGACCTGGCGGCCCGCTACCCCCAAGTCGACGTGGATCCCGAGGTGTTGTACGTCGACAACGGCCAGTTTCTGACGTCGGCCGGAGCTGCCGCGGCGATGGACATGTGCCTCCACATGGTCCGCACGGACCACGGCTCGGCCGTCGCCGCGCACACGGCCCGCATGTGCGTCACACCCCTCGAACGCGAGGGCGGCCAGGCCCAGTTCATCGTCCACGACCTGCCTCCGGCACCGTCGGGCGCCGCCCTGGAACCCCTGCTGGAGTGGCTGGAGGCGGAGTGCGCAAGGGACTTGACGCTGGACCAGATCGCGGCGCGGGCCGACATGAGCACCCGAACCCTCAACCGCCGCTTCCGAGAACAGACCGGCACGACGCCGCTGCGCTGGCTGCACCGGGCGCGGGTACGGCGGGCCCAGTACCTCCTGGAGACGACCTCGCACCCGGTCGAACGGATCGCGACACAGGTCGGTTTCGGATCACCGACGGCGTTCCGGGAACGGTTCCGGAGCGTGGTGGGGACGAGCCCGCAGGGGTATCGGCGGGCGTTTCGGGGTGAGGGGGCCGGGGTGGGGTGAGGGGTATGACGGGGCTACGTCTCGGCGCCGGGTGGGTGGTGGTGGGGGGAGGGCTGCGGTCGTACCCCCCGCAGGAGTAGCTCCAGAGGGTGACCGCGCCTCTACGCCTGCCGGGCTAACTCTGAGGTATGGCGAGGCTGGTACCTCTGCGGAGGTAGCTCTGAGGTATGACGCCGCCGGTACCCCACCGGGCTAGCTCCGAAGTATGACCGCCCCGCCCCCCCCTCGTCGAGGTAGTCCCGGAGTACGACCGCACCCATACACCCACCGAGCTAGCCCCGAAGTACGACGCCGCCCTCAATCCCCCTTGCGGTCCACGACCGCCCACGACGCGAGCCCCACAACCCCCGCGACCCCGAACACCGACGGCCAGGCCCCGACCTTCTTCGCCAGCGGATGCGACCCGGCGAACGCGGCGAGGTACGCGACCCCGAGCGCCCCCGCGGCCTTCCCGCCGGCCCGCTCCTTCCACTGCCAGGCGGCAGCGGCCCCCGCACCGGCGAGCACGACCCCGCCGAGCTGGCGCTTCCTGGTCCAGCGGGCGACACCGTACCCACCGACGAGCCCACCGGCGGCGATGAGCGAGCTGGGAACCTTGGCCATGAGATACCTCCTGGGAGTTATCCCCGAGGCTAACCCCGCAGGGCGATACACCCCCGAACCTGAGCCCACCCCTGTCAACTTCACAGGTGTCACCCCTGGAAAACGGGGCAGGAGCGGAAGACGGGGCACAGAGCGAACCCGAGCGGAAACGAGAACATGACGACGACGGAGCCTCACCCGGCCGACCCGAAGCAGACCAAGGACACCTCGGGGAGGGCGATCCCGTCACCGAGACACTCCCTGATCCGCACCCCGGAGCCCTGGCCCCACCTGGTGGCGAGGGTGAAGAGAACGGGCCAGTACCTGACGACGGCGGAAGCGGAGAAGATCACCCGCACCACCCTGACGACCCTGGCCCCACTCCTCCCCGCCCCGGAACGCACGGCCCTGACCCGCACCCTCCCTCCGGAGGCGGCCACCCTCCTCGCGGCCCCACCCCAACCCCCGTACGGAGCGGCGGAGTTCGTGACGAAGGTGGCCGCACGCCTGGACAACACCACCCCGGACACGGCCCGTTGGCACGTGACATCGGTCCTGACCGCCCTCGCCCACTACGCGGGCCCCACGGTGACCAACCGCATCGTCGCCCAACTCCCGCAGGGCTACGCGCTGTTGTTCGGCAGGGCGGAACTGATGCGAAAGCCCTAAGGAAAACCAGAAGGCGGGGGCACCCCCCAAACCAGCAGAATCCCTCCATGCCTCCACCCCCGCCTTCCTTCCTCCACACCCCCACCGGCACCAGACTCGCCTACCGGGACGAACACCCCCAACACCCCAAGCAGGTCCCCCCGTTCCTCCTCCTGCACGGCCTGGCGGGCCACATGGGCGAATGGAACGACCTGACAACCCGCCTCCTCACGGCAGGCCACCGAGTCATCCGCTACGACGCGGCAGGCCACGGTGCCAGCACCCGCACCCCACCGGACATGTCCCGCAAGGCGGCAGCGGCCGACGCAACAACTCTCCTCACCTCCCTGAACGCACCCCCAGCCATCCTCCTGGGTCAATCCCTGGGCGGCGTGACAGCCCTACTCACCGCAGCAACCCACCCCACCCTGGCCCACTCCCTGATCCTCGTAGAGGCAGGCCCCGCACAGGCCACCCCCGACCTCCCCGACAACATCGCGACCTGGCTGGCCAGTTGGCCGACCCCCTTCCCCTCATACCAGTCAGCAGTAACCTTCTTCGGCCACAAAGCGTCTCTGATCAGCTTGGCGATCGTGTGTGATCCGTGAGGTGCGGGATCGGTTGGATCGTTTCCCATCGTGGTGGAGATGCGTGGGCGTGGAGGTGGAAGCCGGCGCCCAGTGCTGCTCCGCGTGGCCGGTGTCGGCCGGTGGTGGGTGTGCTGGTCGTGTTCACGTTCTGGTGCCGGTGGGCTGCGCGGGGCAGCCGGTGCCGGTCCGTTGGTGCGTGTCCCTCCGGACGCTTGCCCGCCGGACCTGTGGGTCTGGTGGGGGAGGGTGCCCTGCGTCGCCGGGGCGCGGGGCGTGTAGTCCGAGGCCGGGTGGGTCCGGTCTTCGACCGGTCCTTCCGGCTGGTTGTGGGTGTGGTCGGGGTGACCACGGCTCTGGTTTCGAGGCTGTCGGCCACCGACCGGATGGCCATCGCGCCGCTGGTGCGGTCCGCCACGGTTCTGGTCTGGTGGGTGAGGCCGCGTGCGGCGATGCGCCGCCAGGCCCCGTGGTCGCGGTCGCCCTGCCAGCCGCAGCCGGCGCGGTCGGGGCACAGGGCCCATTTCCAGCCCGCGGTGGTGGGCCGGTCGGGGGCCTTGCGGTGCCGCAGCGGGGCCAGGCAGCGCGGACACAGTCGGGAGGTGTTGCGTGCGGGGACGGTGACGACGGCGATACCCGCCTCGGCGGCAACGTGCCGCATCCGGTCGGTGATCCGGCCGCGTATCTGCTGGGAGAGGCGGGTGTTCAGGGTGCGGCCCATGCCCCGGGCTTCCATGGACCGCAGGTCCTCGACGTAGATGACGCTCGCTCCGGCGGCGACCGCCTGGTCCACCGTCCAGCGGGCCGCCGACCACGCCAGGGCGTCATTGAGGCGGGTGCGGCGGTTGGAGACGTGCCCGATCTCGTCGGCCAGAACCTGGTGGCGGGCGGCCAGCGGATGCCGCTCCTCACCGCCGGTCAGCCGCAGATACTGATCGGCCTTGGTGTGCAGCTGCTCGGACAGGCGGCGCAGCCGGTGCTGCTTCGCGAGGACTCCGGCGGCCCGGAACTGGCCACCCCCCCGCGCCGAGTTCGGTGATCCGGCCGTCCTGGTGGAGGCGTACCGCCCCGGCGGACAGGAGCGTGTTCAGGCCCCAGTCCACACCGAGGGCGATGGTGTGGCCGGTGTGGGCGGTCTTCGGCACGGTGTGGGTGTAGGCGAGGTCGGCGCGCACCCGGCCCTGGTGGGGGCGCAGGGTGGGCAGGTGCAGGACCGCACCGGCCGGGACGGTCGGCGGCAGCGCGATCGGGCAGGCCACCCACGTCCAGTCCCGGTACGACACGGGGTCGGGGCGGGTGGGGAGTTGCAGCCGGAGCAGGGCACGGCCGGGTTCGTCGGCGCGTTCGATGGTGGCCTGCTGGCCGTCGCACGCGGACAGCAGCAGCATGCGCGCCGCCCGGGGCGGGGGTTCGAGATTGAACACGTCCGCCGGAAGCCGCCCGTTCTCGCGGGCGAAGGCCTGGATCTGGCGGGTACGGGAGGCGATCACGCCGGACGGCAGGGATCGGCCGCCGGGCACCGCATCGCGTACCGCATCCCACTCGGCCGCCGTACGCCGGGCCGGATCGGCAGGCCAGGCGGCCAGAACCCCGGCGGTCAGAGCGGCACGCCATGCCGCCGACCGCAACACCCGCCCGGCCTGCTCCTGAACCATCCTCACGATCCGGTCATTGACCCGCACACCCCCCGCCACGGAAGCGCTCCATCCCAGGCGGCGCAACGCCATCCACGCGTTCGACGGCAGCCCCCGGCCCCCGGCATCCACCCCCGATGCCAAAGCCTCCACGTCGGCGGCGTTCCAGTGCTCCGCCAGCAGCCCGGCAACCATCCCGGACACCAGCCCCGCACACCACCCCACCCGCTCAGCGACCACTGAAGCCGTCAGGAACTCACCGCTCTCCTCGTCCACCCCACCACGCAACATCCCACGCGCACACGCGGTACGAGCCGCCTCCCCCTCACCGACCGGCAGCTTCCGGCTCACCCCGCACCCCCCTTCCCGCATGGTCCTGTCATCCGATCAACGACAGTCCCACGGAAAGGTCACGCATTCGATCCAGGAACTTCTGTACGACACGGACACGGGCACCGGCCACAGAACACGGCACCACCCGGACAAGACATCACCACGGATCCTTAAGGAAACAGATGAGCCTGGGCAGACAGCCTGACGTGGCACCCGGACGGCACAGGCCACCCCCGCATACCCCCCGAACAATGCTCGCGGCAACCCACGACCTGACCACTCACGACCACTGGCCGGAATGGTCCCAACTCCACTGCCCCACCCTGGTGGTTCGAGGAGCCCAGGGCACCATGCCGGCATCCGAGCCCCTCGAAATGCAGGCCCGCCGCCCCGACATCACCCACCTGACAACCATCCCGAACGCCGGCCACGACGTTCACTTGGACCGCCCGAACGAGCTGTACGAGACGGTGGCGGAGTTCGTTAGCCGGCCTCGCTCCAGCGCGTGAGCGCCTCGGAGATCAGCGCCTCGGCGGCATCGCCGTACACCGCGGCACGGCTGATGGCGTCGAACGCCTTGATGTGCAGGGCGAGTTCGGCCGGATCGGTGATGTCGACACCGGCGGAGACGAGCTCGTACGACGCGAGGCTGTCGTCGAACATGTCGAACCCCGGCATAGGAATCACGCCCGTCGCAGCGGTCGCGGGCAGGATGCCGAGCCGGAGCGAGGGAAGACGGATGTCCCGCAACAACCGTTCCAACTGCCCCCGCATGACCTCCCCTCCACCCACGTTCGTATAGAGAGCCTGCTCCCCGAGCACCACCTCGTACGCATGCTCCCCGTCGTACAACACCCCTTGCCGTTCCATCCTCTTGGCCACCCCGGCAGGCACGTCGTCCGGCACCCCGAGGAACTCCACCACCTGCCGCAGAATCACCGTCGCATACGCCTCGGTCTGCAACGTCCCCCAGATCATCGTCGGCAGAAACGCCTTGCTCCTCCGCGACCGCCGGTACAACGCGACGACCTCGTCCTGGACGTCCTCGGTACCGGTGGCGAGCCGCTGCTGCCAGGGCGTGGACTCGGTCATGACGTACCTCCTTGTAAGCCTTTCCTGGATGCTTCCCGGTTCGCTCCGAGATCCGATCAGCGACGCGGTTCCTCTTGCCGCAGCGCGGTTATGAACGAATGCCAAGCCGGTCCTCTGACCGGTATGACGCCGCCGTCGGCCCGCTTGGAGTCCCGGAGGAGTGTGCCGTGGCCGGTGTCGGCGCACTCCACGCACTCGGACGTACCGCTCCCGCTGTAGGACGACTTGAACCAGATGGGAGCGGGCTGCGGGCCGACGGACATTCACAACTCCTCGCGGGCGCGATGGATCATGGAGATGGAGGCTTCCATGTCCCATGCTTGTGCGCGGAGATACTCGAACGCAAGCTTGTAGTGATCCAGTTCTTCGTCCTTCTCCATGAAGAGGGAGCCGGTGTGGAGGTCGACGTACACCACGTCCAGCGCCGGTTCGAGACCGCCGATGAGGACGAAGCTGCCGAGGGCGGCGCCGTGTGCTCCCTTCGCGAAGGGCAGTATCTGGAGAGTGATGTGCGGGGACTCGGCCGCTTCGAGGAGATGGCCCAGCTGCTCACGCATGATCTGCGGTGAGCCGACGACCCGGCGGATCACGGACTCGTCGAGGATCGCCCACAGCCGTGGCGGCTTCGGACGGAGCAGGATCTCCTGCCGTTTCATGCGGATGTCCACGAGCCGCTCGATCTCGTCGGGCGCGAGCGGAACCTTGTGGGTGCTCTGGAGGGCGGTGCTGTAGGCGCGGGTCTGGAGGAGCCCTGGGACGTAGACGCAGGCGAAGTGATCCTCCCGCACCGCGTCGTCCTCCAACGTCAGCAGCAGATCCATGCTTTCGGGAATGGCATCCGCGAAGGAGTGCCACCAGCCTTGCTGCTTCGCATCCTTGGCCAGGGCGACAATCGCCTTGCGTTCGACGTCGGTTGTTCCGTACTCACGGCAAAGCGCGTCGATGACAAGCCACTTGACTGGTCCGGCCTGAGTTTCGTACCGGCTGACAGTCGCCTTGGAGACGCCGACGAGTTCACCCGCCTCTTCGAGGGTGAACCCCTTGCGTGCTCTCAACTTGCGCATGGTGGCACCGAGTTGGCGTCGGCGTGTCGTGATCCGTTCGGTCATGGTGTTCCCCGTCCAGGTGAGTGGGGTGCGGTGAGGGCACCTTTCCAGGCAGGCAGGCGAAGTGGGGTTCTCCTGCGGCGAGTTCACTCGATGGGATGACCCGGGGTGAGAAGTTGCATGGAGGGATCTCTCGGTCGTGCCATGCTCAGCCATCAAGTCAGCTACGCAACGCGGCCGTACGGATACGGCGAGCGCAGCGCGCGCGTGGCCAGGGAGGGAGGAGTGGCCGTGCCCGGCTACGACATCATCGAACCTCGACTCCGCTGTGTCCTGCCCTTTGAGGCGGCACCGGCGGAAGTGTCGCTGCTCCGGAGGGCCGTGGCCAAGCAGCTCTCCCAGTGGGGGATGCCGGCCGCTGTCGACGAGGCGGAACTCCTTGTCACCGAGCTGGTGACCAATGTCGTCAAGCATGTCGGCGAGGGAGTGGCGGCGACCCTGGTCCTTGAGAGCGGGGGTGAGCGGCTCCGGGTCGAGATCCATGACCGGAGCAACGCTGTTCCGGTCCTCAGGGGTGCCGGTTGTGACGAGGAGTGCGGGCGGGGGCTTCACCTTCTCGGTGCCCTCGCAGCCGACTGGGGGACGGCGCTTACGGCGGTAGGCAAGGCGGTGTGGTGTGAGATCGCTGTTGAGCGGGGGAGCGAGTGCCGGCGGATCGCGCGGGCTGTCGCGGCGGTCAAGGGGTACCAGGAGTCCTGCGGCGGGCGGCTGTCCTCCACGCAGGAGGCGTCCGCGATCGAGTTGATCGTGGACCTGCTGCACTGGACGTCGGCTCTCGGGCATGATCCGGACGATTTCCTGGACCGGGCGCAGGTGCGGTACGAGGTGGACGCGGCCTGACATTCGTGAGAGCGACTCGGTGGGTAGCGGTGGCGCTGCCCACCGAGTGTCAGCGTTCCAACGCCTTTGCGAAGAACCCCAGGTCCGGTCTTTCCGGGGTGCCGACGAGCAACGCCCGGTCCAGGAGGATGTTGTTGTGCTCGCAGCTCGTCTCGGGGAGCATCACGCAGGCGTGGCAGGCGGCCATGTTCGTTCCTCCGGCACCTGAGGCCCCTGCTTCGATGCACAGGGGGTCTGCCGAGCACCAGGCGGCACGTCGCAGTGCTGATCGGAGTGCCGCGGCGAGTCGGTCGGGCTCTCCCTGAGCCACGACACCGCCGAGACTGCCCGCGGAGTCGCTGGTCGCCGTGTGGACGAGGAAGCCGGCCATGGTGTCGTCCGCATAGAGGCGCTCGCGCAGTGCGCCGGCCGGGTAACCGGCGTCCAGGCTCCACTCGTTGATCAGCACGTGCGCCAGAGTGTGCAGCAGCACCATGCGGGGGGTGGCGGGCGAGCACGGGGCCTTCGAGGGATCGACGGCACGCTCTCTCAGCGCTTGGTCGTGGTTGGCGCGCATGTGCTCGACACGGGCGGCCACCGAGACCGACTCGGCCCAGGAGTCCAGACGTTGCTCATCGAGTCCGATGAAGACTCCTTCGCCGCGCACCACCATCGCCGGCAGCCAGTCCGTCGGATACCGGGACAGCGGGGCCTCGTGGCTCTCGGAACTCGACTCCGGGTCCGCCACGCGGATGAACGCCTTGAGTGCCCGCACCTCGCGCAGGCGCTTGACCAGCATCGGCCGTTCGATGTCGAACGGATCGAGCACCGAGGGGTCCGAGAGCGGCGGCTCGCAGACGAACTGCTCCTCGCGACCCTTGTCCCCCTGGGTGTTACCGGAACGGAGTCGCTCGTACTCCTGGCGTCGCAGCTTCTGGTAGCGGTTCACCGCGCCCGCGTCGGAGAGGTTCCCCTGGGCCAGGTCCTCCGCCTGCTCGGCCTCCAACAGTTCCATGACGACGTCGACCGATACCGAGTCGTCGTCCGGGAAGGCCCCCATCAGGTAGCCCTCCATCCGCTCGCGGGACGTGAACGAGCGCAGTCTGTCCCAGTGAGGCCCCAATTTGTCGGCGAGGCCGTCGCTCCACGGGGGGATGGACAGCGCGGACTTCAGTACCGGCTGCCACACGGTCGCCGAACCACGCTGGAGCGCGCGAGGAGTTCGTCGGCAGGGCCCGGTGGGGGTGTTCTTGAGCCAGGGCTGCTCGCCCTGGCAACGCACCCTGAGGTCGGCCAGGGCCCTGCGACGGAAAGCGCCCTCCATGGAAACGTCCTGGACACCGCACGTGCACGAGATGATGACAGCGCGCAGAGAAGCGCTCCGACCGGTGAAGCGCATGCTCATCCTCCCGCCGCAGTGCCCCTTCGCTCCATCCTCGCGGTTGTCGCGGTGCAGCCACTTCCAGTACGGAAAGTCGGCCAGGTGCCCGGCGTCGCAAGCCATGACGAACCGGGACGGCACGAGCGGTTCGTCGTCGCAGTCGGTGCAGACGTTTTTTCCGGCAGGCGGGTTGAAGTCCTTCACATGTTGCAGAGATTGGCATTTGGGGCACGAGTGCCACAAGGGGAAGCGCTTGACGCGTACGCCGTCCCTGCTGGCCTCCTCCGAGGACGGCGGCAGCCGGAAGTGGTTCACTTCGAGAACTCGGGCGAGTCGGTGCTCGTGGACGATCGGCGCTTCTTTCAGGGACCAGCTCTCGTGGGCGTCGTCGATGCCGGAGACGATGAAGGACTCGTTGTCGACTGCGATCAGTGCGCCGACGCCGTACGTGGTGATCATCTGGGAACGACGGACCGATCCACGGCGAGCGAAGGCGGGACGGACGACGGCCGAGCCGGCTGCGGTGCGACGGCGCCGTCGCTCGGGAGGCGGGGTCATCGGGAGGTCTCCAGGAAAAGGGCGGACTCGGCGTCGACGTCGCGCAGGCTCCAGAGGGTGGACCAGGCGTCGGCGCCCTCGGACTCGTCGTCGAACGGCTTCAGAAGGGCGGGGGTGGGATCGCCGCGACGAGGCCCGTACCGCAGCCTGCCCGAAGCACGCGCCATGTCCTGCCAGATTTCGACGAACTCGTCGAAGGCGTCGGAGGTGTCCTCCAACTCCTCGGGAGTGATGTCGGAGACGCGATTCGTCAGCAGCGGTTTGATCTCGGTGTACAGACGGTCCACGTACTCGTGGATCCGGCCGGCGGCGTCGTCCGCCCGAGCTTCGGGGATGAGGATGCGGGCCAGTGCCACGACCACGGCGTGCAGACCTCGGTCGCGGGATCGGACGGAGAACGGCGTGACGGACGTCGATTCGACGTCGCGGTACAGCGCGGAGTGGAAGTGTAGGAAGTTCTCGTAGTGCGAGCTGTCCCGGGGGCGCGCCGAGTTCAGCATGACCGCGACCAGCCCCGGATGCGCACGGCCCACCCGGCTGGTCGCCTGGATGTATTCGGCCGTGGTCTGAGGCTGTCCCATCACGGCCATCAGACCCAGGCGGTCGACGTCCACGCCGACAGCGATCATGTTGGTCGCCAGGAGGACGTCACGTACGTCGGGGTCCGGGTAGCGCTTCTCGATCTCCTTGAGTCGCGCCGGGATCAGACTCGCGTCGACCCGGCTGGTCAGTTCAGAGTGACGGTCGGGGACACGTGCCTCGGTGCCGTCGCGGTCGGCCAGAAGCCGCAGGTAGTCCTCGACGTCGTCGCTCACCTGGAGCTCGGCCGCCGACAGCAGACGAAGGCTGTTGAAGTAGCCGACCAGCGTCCAGTACGCGTCCCGGACCTCGTCGCTCGTGTCCGAACGCATGGCCTGGTGGAGCAGGGCCGCGTAGGTACGGATGAGCAGCGTCGACTGACTGGTGCCCGGGGCGAGCAGACCCACGTAACGACGGCTGGCCTTGGTGCCGCGGTCGGTCTCCACGGCGAACCAGGAGTCGCGCGCGTCCAGCCCGGCCGGTGGGAACTGACGCACCGCACGGTGGAAGAGCTTGCGTCCTTGGTCGGCCGCACGGCGGATGGTGGCCGTGGAGGCGATGACCTTCGGCCGACCGGCGAGGGTGTCGACGGCCGTCTCGTACAGGCCGGTCAGCGTGCCCAAAGGACCGGAGATCAGGTGCAGTTCGTCCTGGACGATCAGCTCAGGGGGAGGAGTCCGTCCGCCCGCCCGGTCCCTGTTGAACAGCGCGGCGGTCTCCTCGCGCCAGGGCATGGAGGCGAACTTGTCCACCGTGGCGATGACAAGTGTCGGGCGTGTCCGGTAGACGGTCTCGTCCACGAGGTGCACCGGCAGGCCGGAGGCGAAGTCGCAGTCGGAGCCGGGGCATCGGACATCCATGCGGACGGTGTTCTCGTCGACCGAGTAGTTGTGCGCGTCCAGCGCTGTGCCGCACCAGGGGCAGGCGTGCAGTTGAACAGGATTCTCCTTCTGGAGGCTCCGTCCGTTCCGCAGTTCGGCAAGTTTTTCCGCCGCCGTTCTCAAGTCGTTCGGCGTGGCCGACTTCCCGACCCACATGCCGATCGAGACGGCCTCGTCGCCCAGTCGATCCGGATCACGGCGGCGCATCATCTCCATCGCGCAGATGAGGATCGTGGCACGCTCGAACTGCTGGAGCGTCAGCAGGCGCAGGGTGTAGCGCATCAGTACGGTGACGCCCGCACCGTCGGCGCCTCGGCGCAGTCGGCGCAGGAACGTGGTGAAGGCGATCAGCCCCAGGTACGCCTCGGTCTTGCCGCCACCGGTGGGGAACCACAGCAGGTCCGAGATCTCACGGTCGGGGTGCTCGGGATCGTCGATACCGCACAGGCACAGGAGCACGAACGCGATCTGGAACGGTCTCCAGCGTTGGCCCCGCGGATCGGGCACGCCGATACGACCGTCCTTCACCCAGGCGCTGCGCGCCCGCTGCTGCGCCATGGCCTGGTTGGCGAGCTGGAACGCTTCCATGACCTCGGGCTTCTCGGCCAGCGTTCGAATGCCTTCACGCATCCGGCCCAAGGCTTCCCGGCAGGCGTCGAGCTGGGTGTGCGCGGATTCCTCGTGAACGGTTCCGGCCAGGGAAGCGGCCTCCGTGGCTTTGGCGTCGATCCATTGCTCATAACCGATGGCGAGGTCGCGCAACGTGGCGATCACGTCGGTTGCGGGGCTCTCGGCCAGACGGAGCATGCCGAGCGCCCCGTTGCCGAGCGCTTTCTCGATCTCAGGGTTGGAGTCGGTCAGCAACACCTCGTGAGTGGGTACGAACTCGGAACGGATCTCGCTGATCGCCGCACGCCGTACATCGGTCAGACCGACCTGCGAGGGCGTCCAGTCCCAGTGGGCGCAGCAGCCGTGGCCCACCGCGAAGGTGGGGGCGTGGCGGTACAGCAGACGGCTGGTGCCGAGTTCTTCGTCGACGGCGGACAAGGCGGCGGGACGTTCGACGAAGGCTGACGCGCCGTTGCCGGAGCGGATCCGGAGCACCGGTTGGAACAGGGCGAACGCGTCCTGGAGATCCCGTTCTTCTGGTTCGTGGGTGTTGATCAGGGTGACGGTGACGGTGACGTACGAAGCCTCGGCAGGCCGTACGAGGACGTACAACCGAACACGGTCAGGAACAAGATGCGGCCTGTGGATCGCGGGGCGTGTGATGTCCACCAGGGTGTCCGGCAGCTCCAGTTCCCGGCGCCGCCAGTGCTCGCGCTGGTCCCCGACGGTTCTGGCCTCGGCCCGCTGAGGGGACAGCGCCCGGCCGTCGGAGTCCACCGGGTCGTACATGGCGGCCTGCGCGGAGACCACGATCTCGGGGCTCGACCGTCGATCCACGATGAAGGTGAGACCCATGCTCGACGGACGTCGACCACCGGCGGTCGGCGGTTCAGGGGGGCCGTCGGCCTCCTCGGAGTCGTTCCGGCCGAGCAACGGGGACTCGTCCACCCCGTCGTGCTCGGCGGCGTCCTCGCTGCCGCCGCTCCTCGGGAACAGCACCCCGATCGGGTACCGGGTGATCGGAGCCTCCTGGGTGAGAACCTCGGACGGGTCGTCGCCCGCCTCGACATCCGGTCCGAGGAGCTCGCGCCGCAGCCGTCGCACTAGTTCGTCACGGACCCGGTAGTGCTCGGCGTGCGGACCGCTCCCGTACGTCATTCCCGTTCCTCTCCGGCGCGCTCGCCACGTCGATACCTGCCGATTCCGGTGATACGAGGGGCGATCCACACTCCATGGTCTCCCAGCCCCGCGTTGGCCCCCGCCGCTGTGCTGCCCGCGACCGTTTCGAGCGTGTCCACCCGCAGGCCGACGATCTCGGCGGGCCAGGCGACGTCCCAGGAACGCGATATCGCCTCCACCGCATGAAGGTCCCGCCGGAAGCCTTCGGAGACCTCGCCGACGATCCGGTCACGGTGGACGAGGTCGTACGGCGGGCTCTGGTCCGGTCCCGCAGGCAGCGGATGCCGCCTGCGGAGCGTTACCGGATCGCCCGGACGGGCGTGCTTCAGCAGGTGGTCCTGAATCTCCGCGGCGGAGATGTCCGCCGTGTGCGACCGAGGCGGTTCCACCGTGTGGATGTCGCCGGCCCTCGCCTGGATGCCGTAGCGCTCGTACTTCTGCCAACCGCCCAGGTACCAGCGACCACTGGGACGGTGACGCCGTATGCGGGCGGTGTCTGGCCCTGTCACGTGGTAGAGATCCTCGCGGGACCGTGTCATGGCTACGTACAGGGTGCGCGCCTCGGCCGGTACGTCGAGGTCGGCGTGCGACTTCCGGAGCTCGGCGAGAGAACGGGGCGACAGGACCAGGACCCGGTCGAACTCCAGGCCTTTGGCCCGATGCACGGTCGAGACGGTCAGCAGAGCGGTCTCGGGGTCGCTCAGGTCTTCGGGGAAACGGCCTTCCGCCACCAGACGACCCACGGCGGCGATGTCTACGACCCTGCGGCCGGAGTGCCTGGTCGCGGTCAGCAACGATCGCCAGCAACGCACGGGGTCCACGCCTTGCGGCAACAGTGTCTCCGCGAGCAGTCCCAGGAATCGTGCCTCGGTGAGCGTCGACGACTCGGTGCGGCGCAGCAGTTCGGCGACCCAGTACGGCACGGGGCGGTCCCGCAGCGAGCGTTTCAGCGCATGTTCCACGCCGTGCGCGTACAGGAGCTCCGAGACGGCCAGTGCCTCTCGGTTGTCCCGGGTCAGGATCGCGCACGTGCCGGGAAACGCCTTCAGCGTGCCCAGGGTGAACGCGTCGGAGAGGTCCCCGAGACCCGGCAGGTCCAGAAGCAGGTCGCGCAGCTCGGTGTGGAGCGCTGCGGCCGAGGCGTCCTGGCCTTCTGAGGAGGCGAGCAGAGCCTGCAGACGGGGGTTGAGGGGGAGAGCGGTACGGGCCTCGGGACTTCTCGCTCGAAAATTCTCGGTCAGGGCGAGTTCGACGATGTCGTCGTAGGACGTCCGCAGCCAGGCGAAGAACCGGTCCGTCTCGCCGGCCCGTTCCACCGGGTCGTCGATCTGGAACCCGTAGATGCCCTGGGCGGAGTCACCGACCACGGTGAAACCGCACGAGCGCTGGAAACGGTCGAGCAGTGCCTCCACCAGATCCCTGCGGACGCCCACCAGATCCTGTGCCTCGTCGATCACCACGTGTGCGGGCGCCCCGAGCTCGCCCGCTTCCACCGCACCCTTCTCGATCGCGTCCGTGGCCGCGCCGATCCGCTCGTCGAAGCTCAGGGACTTCCAGTCCTCGCCCGGATACGCCCGTACGAGCAACTGGTACGCCCACGAGTCGAAGGTCTGGACCCGCACCCTGTGGGCTCGCTCTCCGTGCCGGGCGATCCGGTCCCGCAGCTCGCGGACGGCGGCGTTGGAGAAACTCAGGACGAGGATCTCGCCCGCGCTCAGCGCCTCTTCGGGGATCTCGTGCCCCACCAGGGCGTCGAGGCGTCGTACCACCGTATGGGTCTTACCGGTCCCTGCCCCGGCGGTGACCAGCAGACGGGCGTCCCAAGGGAGATCGACGACGGCTCGCTGCTCGTCGGTGAGCGGAGGGCTGCCCTCGTAAGGTTCGGTCACTTGCTGCTCCACAGGTGCTCGAACTGGGTGAAGGCGAGAGCGGTGTCGAAGTTCCGCACGTTGTCGCGGACGTTGAGGATCAGGCAGGTCTCCTTGCCGCCGTTGCCGGGGCCGCGCAGCCCGCGTCCGATCATCTGTTGGTACACGTTGGGGCTGTACACCGGACGCGCGACGACGACGGCCCGGGTGGCGGGAGCGTCGAACCCCTGGGTGAGGACGCCGTAGTTGGTCAGTACCCGGACCCGACCCGACCGGAAATCCTCGATGCGGCGGCGCCGATCGTTGGGCGACGTGGTGGAGTCGACGGAGGACGCCGTGATGTCCCGGTCGCGTAGCTTTGCCGCCAGGGTCTTGGCGTGCTCGACCGATGTCGCGAACACCAGCACCGGCCAGTTGTCCGGCATGCCCGAGATCTCGGCGACGATCCGGGCGCTGCGGTCGTGGTCGTCGGCCAATCGCTTCTCGGCGGCCCTGGACAGGAAGCTCAACTGCTCGGCGCGCTGCTTCTCGTCCTGGGTCAGGGTGATCGTGCCGCCTTGCAGCAGGCGATGCTCGACCTGCGCCAGCATGCCGAGCCGTTGCAACTCCGCGTACGCGTCGCTGTCACCGAAGATGTCTTCGTCCAAGCGATGGCCGCCGAAGCGGTTGATCAGCCGGCGGGTCTCGTCATGGTTGGTGTTGCGGAACGGCGTGGCGGTGAGTCCCAGAAGATGACGGTCGGTACGGGAGGCGGTCAGCCCCAGGTGCGTGAGGATCTCCGTGTAGCGAGGGGTGATGGCGGTGTGCGCCTCGTCGACGATGACGAGGGCGGCTTTCCGGAGCCAGTCGTAGGAGTCGGCGGCGAGGCAGTTCGGCTGCTGTAGTTTGGCGTCCGTGGCGACGACCAGGTGCGGTCCGTTCGTGACGGGACCTGCCTCGTGCGACGACCACAGTCTGTTGATCGTCAATGGTGTCTCGGCACCGACCTTCTCCCAGACGAACTTCCAGCTCTGCACCGCCTGTTCGCACAGCTCCTCGGTCTGCGCGATCCACAGGATGGGCCCGTCGAGCTGTCCCATCTGCTTCACCCAGCGGATCACCGCCTCGGCCGTCACACGCGTCTTGCCGGCGCCGGTCGGCAGAGAGAGCATGCCGCGCTGCGGGACCATTCGGTCGAGCATGGTGAAGACGTTTGTCGCCAGACGCTCCTGGTAGTCGTGCAGACGGGGGAAGTGCCGCGGTCCCTCCACAGTGATCTGCGCGTCCAGCGAGGGGGCCCGAAATCCGGCGAAGGTGCCGGGGAACCGGAGGTCCGTCACGAACGCCACCGCGTTGGGGGAGCCGGTGAAGGAGGCGGGAGCGTGGGCCGGGTAGAGCTTCTGGAGGTCTCGGGCGTGTTCCTGGAGGATGCTGTCACCATGCGCGTTGAACGCCATCTGCGCGATACGAAGATCGTCCGGCTCGGCTCCGTCCTTCTCCGCGCGCTCACTGTCCAACAGGCCTGCGGGCAGCCGGTCCCGCAGGTTCTCGACACCCAGCAGCAACAGGAGCTTGACCACGTCGTCGTCGCTCTCGCGAACAGCCTTCAGCGCACTTCTGACCTTCTGGTCCTCCTCCTGGAGCCGTTGCGCCTCCAACACCTGCCGGCATCCGGACTCGCCCATGCGCCAGCGCAGTTCACGGTCCACGGCCATCAGGGCTTCGAGTGGATCGGCTGGGGTGAGCACGAGGACCGTCGATCCCTGGAGACTGCTGTTCAGCGTCTTGGGGCGCATGCCTTTCGGGGTGCGTGTCACCTCTTCGAGGACGGAACACAGTTGCAAGGAGTACTGGTCCACCTGCGAACCGCGCATCTGCCGCAGCGTGGGGTACGCCTCTTTGAGCGCGACCGGCTCACCGGCGGGTTCGTGCCGGGTCTCTCGGCTGATCACATCGGCGTACGGCAGCATGCCCCACTGCTTGACGAGCAGCGCGGCGTCCGCGGCGGACGCGGTCAGCAGCGCGGCTTGTCCCTCGGCGCGCAACGCTCTGTACTCCTCACCCGACGCGGCGACGGCGATCTCGCCGTCGGGCCGGGTGCCCCACGCGTCACCGATGCGGCAGCGGGTGAGCGAGTCCTCGGGGAAAGCCACTTCCAGGCGCGTCAGCAGTACGTAGGTGTTGCCGACGAACGCATCGTCTTCGCTGTTCTGGAGTTTTCCCATGAGCTGGCTCCAGAAGGAGTCGGGCACGTCTTCGACGCTAGTGGCCAGCCCAAGCTTGCGAGCCTTCTCAGCACTGATCCGGGCGACCGGCAACATGTCGTTGTAGCCGCTCAGTTGAGGGCCGACCGCTTCGTCGAGTGAGCGGATCCCCTGAGAGGTCGCCACCCGACCGTGCTGCTTCAGCATCCAGCGCATCGGTGAGACGACGGCCTTGCGCGTGCCGACCTGCGCGCCGACCTGCAACGTCCAGCTGTCGACGAGAGCGTCGTCGGGCAGCGCCGCCAGAAACGCGGCCCGTGCCTCTTCGGACAACCGGGGGAGCAGATGCAACGGCCCGCCGACGGGGGCGCCTTCCAGCTTGATCCGGGCGAGTGTCGGGCGGGACGCCTGGTCGGGAAGTTTCGCGCAATACGCCCGGTGCATGGCCTCGTGGTACTGCTCGAACCACGGCTCGCCCTCAGGACGGTGTCCCCCGGTGGGACGGTCCCTCAATCCCGTCTCGCGGAAGAACGTCATGTCGTCGGAGTGGAAACGAGTGTCGACGGCGACGGACGCATCCGATTCGAGGGTCACGACCGGGCCGGGCAGGAGGCAGTCGCGCATCGCTCGGAAGCGTCCGTCGGTGGTCCGCACGTACAGCGTGGACGACGGGTCCGGCACACGCTGGGCCACCTCGTGCGACAGGGCGCTGCTGCCCGCCTGATGGAACAGCTCCCAGAATCGGGTCCACTCCTGCGGGCCGTACGTGCCGAAGCCCTGCTCCAGGACGCTGATGAATCGGCCTCGGACGTCGGCGTCGCGGATGCCGAGCACGGTGAGAGCGCCCGCGAGCGACGGGTCAGTGGACAGCGCGGCGGCTGCGTACACGAGGGACTCTCGCAGCCCGTCCTGATCGGTTCGACGGAACACCTTCCCGACGACCGGGGCCACCATGCCGTGTTCCTCGGTCAGTACGATCCGGGCCGCGCGGGCCTCGTCCGCGAACGGCGAGGCCGACTGCACCATGTCGGCGACGATCCGGATCGCGGCGGCCGACGCTGCGGCGGTGCCGTCGGCGACGAGGGCCTCCAACCACTCCCGCACCGAGGCGCGTCCACGCTTGACCGCCTTGAGGATGTGCTCCACCTTGCCGGAGCGGGTGTCCGTGGTCTCTGCGGACGGGTGCAGCCAGTTCCCCGGCCGGCCGGGGTAGGAGTTCCACAGGGTCAGCCAGCGGACCAGCGACTTGTTGTCCTTGCCGAGCGCCGGGTGGACGTTCAGGTCCCGAGGTGTACACAGCAGGCCGTCCTGGTCGGGCAGAGACGGACGATGGGCGGCTGCCTCCCAGATTCGTTCCGTGAGATAGCGATCCGCCCAACTGACGGTCTCGGACTCGCGGGAGCGTCCGGGAAGGAGCGGGAGGTACGCGGCCGGGTCCTCGGCGGGCGCCAGTTCGGGCAGGGAATCGACCACCAGCCGAGCGGCGATGCGGATCATTTCCTGGTTGAACGGGGAGGAGTCCAGCAGGTTCTGCCGGTCCTCGTTGGTCTTCCAGGCCCCGTTGAGGATTCCGCCGAGTGTCATCTCGTACTTGGTCGGGAAGAACGACCAGAACCTTCCCCGTCCCTTGGGGACGGACAGGAGTTCGGCGGAGTTCCCCCTCTCGTACTCGCGCACGGCCCAGGAGATGTCGAGGGAGACTCGGTCGTGCAACTCGCCCGCGCTGGAACGGGCGACGTCGGTCGGCTGGTGCGTGAGAGTGAAGACTCGCCAACGGCTGACCGACGGGTGCCGCCCGGGGCGCTCCTCGCGTACGGTGCGCAGGCTTCCGTCCTGCTCCACGGTGAGGGTCCGTCGTACGACGGGACGCGGACGACGGTCTTCCAGGACTACTTTGCCCACGTGCGGGGAGAAGAGTTGGAACCCTGCGGGGAACTCCTCCCGACCGCCCGCTGAGGGTCCACCGTGCATGTCCTGGCCGAGCCGTTCGGCGGCGTCGCTGAGCAGGGGCAGACGAACGACCGTGGTGGCCCAGCCCAGGAGTTCGTCCAGCACGGGGTCGACGGCACGTTCGGCGCTCTCGTCCAATGGACGGGCCATGCGCAGTACCGGAGACTCGAACTCCGCGTCGAACCGGGCCCTGACCTCGGGGACGGAGCGGATCTGGTCGTGGGACCACTCGCGATCGAAACCGAAGCAGCCGGTGCGGCTGAAGAATTGGGGGGCGTCGGTCACGACGAGTACGGATTTCACACCGACACCGAAACGCCCGATCTGGCCGCCGCGTTTGCGCGACATGCTCATTCGGAGAATGGTCTCGGCCCCCTCAGGAGTGACAGGAGTTCCCTCGTTCGCGCAATAGAGGTGGGTGTCCGTGAGTACGACGTGGGTGGTACCCCCGGGCTCGTCCGCGATTTCGTCGGCGGCGTTCTGGACCAGTTCGAAGAGTTGCCGGTCGCCGTACCCGCCCTGGGTGATGCGCCTCTCCCCGTTTGCATGCTCCGTGATGAGGTCGGGATCGACGGCGTACGTCTTGAGAACACGGGCGGACTGATCGAGCACGGTCTTGACCACGGCTGTCGGTTCAGGAGACAAAGGGCTCCGTCCTGAGGTGATGTGCGGGTGATTGCACGGACGCGGTCGCGGTGGGGGACGGTTCCGCCGGTGAGGAAGTCGCAGAGAAAAAAGTGCGAGGGAAACGCGGCACACTCCTACCGTAATTTCGGAAAAAGGTTTCTTCCGAGACGGGTGGGGCCGCTGAACTGAGGCTACCCGGCGTTGTCTTGGGCGTGCAAGGGGAGACGGAGATACGTTTGCCGGGCAGCGAAAAAAAGGGCAAAGGGTATGTAAAGGCGGGGAATCTCGCACTGTTGTACTGTTCTCTCGATCGAGAAGCTTGTCAAAAAACCTTTGACAAGCTGTTTTTGTCAAAGACGGGGTTATGGTGGGCCCACTGTCCGAACGCGCACCGCGCAGAACCCGGGAGCAGGTGACCGTGGAAGCAGGCGAGGATTTCGGCCCATGGCTGGCACGGCAGTTGACGTTGGCCGACATGACGCAGACCGAACTCGCTCTGGCCGTCGACGTGACACGTGCGGCGGTCTCGGCATGGATCACCGGTCGAGCCACCCCACGCCCTGAGACGATCGAGCGCATCGCGCGGGCCCTGAACACAGATCTGGCCACGGTGCACACCCGCACCACCGACACGCGGGCCGGCCTTCCTGTCGGCTGGTACCACCGTCCCGGACACGCCGACGGCGGGCGGGAGTTGGGCAACGCCGCCGCGTTCGCCTTCGACGCCGACGTGTCGGTGCTGGCCAGGGAGACCTGTCAGAACAGCCTCGACGAGCGGCTCGTCGCCGACGGTCGCCCCGTGCAGGTGCGTTACACCCTGCACGAGCTCACGGGCGAGGCCCTGGCGAACTTCCGGGAGGCCGTCCAGTGGGACAGACTCCTTCCGCACTACGAGGCCGCCGCCGCACAGGAGCAGAAGGTCGGCAGGGTCATCGGCGCCGGACTGCGTGACATGTACGAGCACGACCGGCTCGTACTGCTGAGGGTGGACGACTACAACGCGGCCGGACTCACGGGGGACGACTACGGGGACGGTCGTTTCGCGGCGGTGGTGAGACGCCAGCTCGACAGCCACAAGTCCGGTGGCTCGGCGGGCGGTTCGTACGGGTTGGGCAAGGCCACACTGTGGGCCACCAGCCGGCTGGGCCTCGTTCTCATGAACTCCACGTTGTCCGAGCCGCACGAAGGTCGTACCGAGCGTCGGCTCGTCGGGCGCCTCGACCTGCCGTGGCGTCAGGTCGACGGGAAGCCGTGGGCCGGACCGGCGTGGCTCGGGCGCGCCGATCCCAATTCGCCAGGAGCCGCGGTGGCCCGCTCGTGGTGGGCCGACGAAGGCACCGTCGAATCCCTGTACCTGAAACGGGACAGCGGTGAGCCGGGGACGTCCTTCCTCATCGTGGGGGCCCACGATGTGGCGAGTCTCGCCACGGACGGTTCCACGACCGAGGGGGACGAGGGCGAGGACGACGACAGCATCCAGCGGATGCATCACCGGCTGGTCCGAGCCCTGGGCAAGAACTTCTGGGCTGCGATGACAGGGGGCGCCGAGAGGCCGCCTCTTCTGGAGGCTTCCGTCCGCACCTTCCGCAACGGCGCCGTCGTCCTCGCGGAGGAACGCGTGGACCCCGCGGTCGCCCAGCCCTCCCGCACCAGAGCCCTGAAGGCGTTCCTCGACGGTACGACCGTGGAGCAGCTCACGGAGGCAGGGCAAGTGACCGCGACCACCGTGCCTCTGAACCTGCCGGCTCGTGGCAACGGGCGGGCGTCGTCGGGCGAACACCGCGCCGTGCTCCTCGTGACGGACGCCGAGGACGCGGACGGCAGGCCCAACCGGGTCGTCTCGATGCGCGGAAACCGGATGACGGTGCGAGACACCGCGGTTCCCGGGCTGTCGATGTCCGTCAACCCCTTTCAGGCCGTGCTGCTGACCGGTGATGCCGCAGGGCCGAACGCCCCGTTCGCCACCGAGGCCGAGGAGTTCCTGCGTGCGGCCGAGCCTCCGGAGCACAACAAGTGGGGGCAGACCGAGGAGTTGACGCTCACCTACTCTCCGTCGGCCTACCGGCGGATCAACTACCTCACCAGGGACACCAATGCGGCGATCAAGGAACTGGTGGCCCGGCCCAAGAAGAAGACCAAGGCGGGCGGCGGGCGGTTGGCTCCCAAACTGGCGGTCGGAGGGGCGAAGAAGCAGCGTCGACTCACGGCCGCGACACTGCCCGTGCTGGAGGACCTGGACGCGCGGGTCCTCGACGACGGCGCCTGGCAGGTGATCGGCGAGATCAGGATTCCCACCGGAGGCCAGTCCTGGCGGCTTGTCCCGGTGGCCAAGTTCGATGTGCGTTCGGGGCCTCGTCCCACCATCGCGTGGGCCGAACTCGCGGGTGTGGACGGCTGTCGGGTGGTGGACGGCAGCCTGAGCTTCGCAGAGGGGGCGCGGACCGCGACGTTCCGAGGCGTGACCGACCCCGCCACTCACGCGGTCCGGACGAGCCTGAGCGGTCTCGTCATCGAACTCCGTGCAGGTGAAGGGGAATCGCTGTCATGAAGGCTTTTCCGTACCGGCGCCCGAGCGGCACGGTCTCGCTGAGGGTGGACGCTGTCTGCGTCAAGGCACCCGAGCAGCCTCGGGAACAACTCGACGCACGAGCCCGATCCGTCGTCGAGCGCGTCGTGGCGCTCGGCCTCGCGGAGACGGAGGACTGGGAAACGGCGACCCTGACCGTGTCGGCGACGATTCCGTCGAAGGTCACCGAGCCGGCCGGTCCGTGGTCCGACGCGATGGTTGTCGCGGTACTCACGGACAGGACCACCAACACGCGTGTCACGGCCGGCCTCGCGCCCGAGGCAGAAGGCGGCCGTGAATGGTGCGGTGACCTTCAGGTCCTGCGTGCCGACCTCTTCGACCGGGCAGCACTGACGGTTCAGGTGGTCGCGACCGTCGACGGCGTGCCCGGACGGATCATCGCGGAGGCGGCTGACGACTGGATCGTCGATGTGCGGAGCGACACTCCTACGCGAGAGCAGAGCCTCGATGTCAAGGAGCTCGGGTTCACCAAGGGGCCACGCTGGTTGCAGAAGTTCACCGATGCCCCGTGGATCGTGAACGCGTCAGGAAACCTGCCGACTGTGTACATCAACACCGACTTCGAAGGTATGACGGACATTCTCGGCGCTGAGGGGCGAGGACCCGAGGGGCTGGTCAATGAACTGATGGTCGCTCAGATGGCCGCAGATGTGTGGATCGCCGTGTTCCACTCGGCCATCGGGGACTTGGAGATGGAGGACGACGGGACACCGCTCTTCCCGCACGGTTGGCAGGGAGAGGTCCTCAGGGAGATGCTTCCCGATGTCGCGCCGGACCGGAACCTGGAGGACGCCTTGCGTGAGGTGCATCGCGGTCGTGTGGGTGCGACGGGCTGGACCGAACTGCAACCACGCATCCAGTACGCCGCGATGCGTAGAGCCGCAGTGCCTAGGGCACTCTCGGAGACCGTGCATGGTCTCGACAAGCTCAAGCGTGAGGACGAGGCATGACGGAGAAGCCCGACTACCTGCCCGGGCACATGGCGAGGCTCACCGACGAGGAAGCGGTGCGTTTCATCACGGAGGGCTTGTTGTCCGGGAAGGACAACGTTCCGGTGATCGCTCTCAACCAAGCCGTGGAGGCACTGCCCGAGACTCCCCGTCGGCGACTGCGCGCACTTCGGGACCTGATCGACGACGCCATGTATGCGTACCGGGACGGGAAGCCGACCCAGGTGGATGCATGGCTCGCGCCCCGTCTCCACGCGCTCCTCCGCCTGACCCGAGCGGAGGCGGCAGACTCCGCGCTGTGGAACTACCTGGCACTGGGCGTCGCTCCTGACTTCGTGGTCTGGCGACATTTCAACGAAACCAGGAAGAAGGTCAACGCCAGGTACTTCAAGGGCCCATACCACAAGCAGGCGTTCGCTCGTCTGTGGTGGTCGGCCGAACTGTTCCGGGACGGGGACGACTATCAACCTGTCGTCACGGCCTGTAGGAACCAGGACATGTTGAACACGGTACTGAGGTTGGACGTCATCGACCATCGGCCCACGGCGCAGGCGTTGGTTCGGCTGATGGGGAGAGAGGTCGTACGGACCGGTCGTGATGCGAATGCCTTGGGCAAGGCCGTCAACGCCGCAGCGGCGACAGTGATGTACGACGTCCTGGCACCGGACGTGGGGCGGGACACCGGAGCTGTGCGGAGATGGGTCGACGAGGGTGACACCACGGGTTCCTCCGTGAGCCGTCGATCGCTTCCTCAGGGACCTGCCGAAGAGAGAACCCCTGAGGGCGCGGTGGAACGCTTGACCGAACTTTTCGCGGAACTCTTCGCCGAGACGCCGGTACGAGGGAAGGAAGAGAGCGAGGGCAGGGCGGAGGAGGACTGACCCGAATCTCTCGTCACCGTGAGAGGGGAGGGCGCCAGGACTTCAGTGCCGTGATGGCTTTCCGCTTCGCGGTGTCGTCCAATCCGAGCGCTGCGCACAGGACGTGCACAGCCAGAAGCGGTGGGATCGCGTTGCCGATCTGCTGCGCGACGTCGGTGCCCTGCCAGGGATACGCAGCCGGGAAGGTCTGTAGCAGGCCGGCCTCGGTGAACGTGAAACGATCCTGTTCCGGCCCCAATTCGGGTTTGCCCTGCGCGTCGGTGCCTTTGAGGTCGAACACCCTGTTGCGGCGGACCTTGCCGGTGACGGTGGCAGCGGGCATGTCGGACGTGCGGAGTCCCCGATTCTCAGGTTTCCCCCCCGATCCGTAATTCGAACGTACGACAAATTTTGTGGATCGAGACGACCCGAGTGCGGTGCCCATGGAAACCCAGGGCTCCCTTTCGTTCTCCTTTTTCTTGGGTGAGGCTTCGAAAAGCCGGTTCTGAGAGGGTGCAGGATTCCTTGCCTCGTAGCGCTGATGAGTCTTTTCCGGGAAGTCGAGGTCGTTTCCGCTCGACCCGTCTCCTCGATAGCGGGCGATCAGCACAGCGCGACGACGAGTCTGTGGAACCCCGTACTCCTCGGTGTACAGAATGTGGCATCCCGCGTCGTACCCGAGAGCACGAAGGATGTCGCGGTATTCCTTCCAGACGGGCAGGACGGTGGGTACCTGCTCCAGCACCACGGCGTCGTACGGCTCGGACTTGATCTTCTTCTCGACGATCCACCGCAGAGGCTGAAGGACCAGCCCGGTTCGCTCGTCGGCCCACTCCAATTCGACAGCGGTTTTCTCCACCACTGCCCATGCCTTCTTCAACTCCGCGACGGTTCTGCTCCGCCCGACGCGGTGGGCCAGGAGTTTCACGTCTTCGAGGTGGTCATGTCCCTCACGATTACCGGCCACGGAATAGGTCTGACAGGGAGGTCCACCAGCGAGGACGCGGGCCGAACGGACCTCGGGGTCCAGCGGGTTCAGCTTCGCCACGTCACCGATCCCAGTGGTGCGCAGACCAGCGGCCTTACGGGTCGCGCGGGTCGACCTCTCCCACTCCACGCCGATGCTGGGTACCCCGAGCACCTCGGCCGCGATGTCCAGACCGCCAGGTCCCGCGAACAGGTCAGCGATGATGGGCGGACCCTGGGTTGGGTCCGAATGAGGTGCTCGGGTCATGGGGTGGAAGTGTATCGGGCGACTGACGGTGTGTTCAGCCAGTCCGGTTCGATCGGTCGAAGGCCCGAGAAATCTGGTCTGACCAGGAATGTCTTCGTTCAGGAACGGAGTGCACGAGCGATGGCTCGGCCGAGCGTTTCACCCACCGGCGGAGGTGACGCATGGCCGATCTGTCGGTAACGGGCCGTCTTCTTCCCGGTGATTTCCCACTCCTCGGGGAAGCTCTGGAGCAGTGCAGTCTGGTCCACCGTGAGCCGGACCATACCTTCCCTGCCGCGCTCGGGTTCCCACACGAAGTCAGGCCCGGGGACTGCGTCGCCCAGCGAGTGGGCGTTCACGCCCAGCCTCTCCCACTTCTTTTTCGTCCCGGTCGGTCCCAGATCGGCTCCGCCCCGTTTCTTCGATCCGCCGACCAGTGTCGGAGCGACGACTCCGGCGTGGGCAGCCCAGCGGTCGGCGTCGAGCCAACCCCGTGATCGCATGGAAGATGCCAGTGCCTGACCTGCCGACACATGGTCCGTGACGTTGGGGGATGGAATGCGGAAGTAGGGAAACCACTGCTTCTTGAGTGCCACCAGCACTCCCTGCCTACGCTCTTGTGGCACCCCGAAGTCAGCGGCATCGAGGACGAACCAGTTGAAATCGTAACCGAGATGTTCCAGTTCGGCATGGGCGAAGTCGCGGAAGCCGCGAAACCTGTCCGAGTGCGCGAGGGTGGGTACGTTCTCGACGAGCAGCGCCCGAGGGCCGATCGCGTGGGTGAGGTATACCGCAGCTTTGAGCAGGCGTTCCTCATCTCCTGAATCGATCCGACGGGCTGTGGCACTGGATTTCACTCGTGGCGTTCCTGCTGACAACAGGTCCACGTCGTAGCTTTCCGGATGATCTTCCGGGGAGAATTCGAGAAGGTCCGCCTGGAGCACATTCCAGCCGGGCCGATTGGTCTGCAAGGTCCGGCAGGCATCGGCATCCTCGTCCAGGAGCAACGTGGGCGAGAAACCCGCTCGTTCCAATCCCAGAGCGAGACCACCTGCCCCCGAGCACACATCGACCAAGGTCAGCCCGTTCATTGATTCCTTCCCCCTGCCTGCAGAGCCTTTCGACCTCGTACCGTCTTCGCGACTCGTTGGGCTACGTCCTCCGGTGTCTCATGCTCCCAGAACCTCAGCACCTTCCAACCTTCTGCCGTGAGGTGTTGAGTGGTCTCGATGTCGCGTTCCATGTTGCGGTCGAGTTTCTGTCGCCACCATGTCGCGTTGGACTTCGGCTGTGTCGCATGCTCGGGGCAGCCGTGCCAGAAACATCCGTCGATCAGGACGGCTACCTTGACCGATGTGAAGGCCACGTCGATCCGGCGTCGGGCTATGCCCGGCACCGGGTACTCGACGCGGTAGCGCAATCCGGAAGCGTGGAGTAGTCGACGCACCGCCAGTTCGGCGGACGTGTCCTTGCTGGCTTGTCTGCTCATGCGCGCCGAGACTGCGGATGAAGACGGTTTCAAGAGGATCTCGCGATCGTGGAACGTAGGCTGCGATGTGCGGGGCGACCTCAGTCCACTCCGTGACACTCTCCGTACGCGCTCCCCGACCCGCACCAGCACTCCGCCCCCCGCTGCGGCGGCCACGCCACCGCGCGTCCCCGTGCCGCCAACGTCGTCGCGTACTGCGGCAGTAGCGTCGGGTCGGAGGGGGACGTGCTCTCCGATGCGGCGAACGCCTCGTACGACGGGACCGTCCCCGTGACGATGCCGAGGTTGGGCGTGCCGGAGGCGGAGAGTTCGCGGAGGGAGGACTCTATGGTCGCCAAGTGGGCTTCGTGGGACGGGTATTCGGCGGAGAGGGCGGGGTACGCCGCGAGGAGTTCGGTCAGTTCCGGGGCCGGCCAGTGGAGGATCGCCACCGGGAACGGGCGGGACAACGCCTCGCGGTAGGCGCCCAGTTCGGCGCGGAGGCGGGAGATCTCGGCGGCCAGTTCGTCGGGGTTCTCCGAGCCGAGTGACCATACGCGCTTGGGGTCGTGGAGTTCGTCGAGGGAGACCGGCGAGGTGTGGAGGGTGTCCGCGAGCTGGTCCCAGTCGTCGTGGGCCGCGCCCAGCATGCGGCGTACCCGGTGGCGGCCGAAGAGCAACGGGTGCGTGGAGTACGGGGGTTCGGCGCCGTCCGTCAGGAGGAGGCGGGCGCCGTCGGTGAACGTCGCCTCCGCCGCCTCCAGTTCGTCGTGGGACTCCAGCGCCTCCGCGACGATCACCCAGGGCGCCGGGTCGCGCGGAGCGGACGCGCGGATGCCGTCGATGATCGCGCGGGCCTCGGCCTCGTGGCCGTACTCCCAGAGGTTGGCCGCCTTGAGGGCGCGGGTGAGGTGTGGGGCGTCCAGGGAGTCCGGGGTCGCCAGCAGACGGTCGTACAGAGCGGTTGCCGAGGGGCGGTCGCCGGCCAGTTCCAGGTGGGCCGCCGCCCGCAGCAGGAGCGGTTCCGCGTCCTCCGGGTGGAGGGCCACGGTGCGTTCCAGGCGGGCGGCTTCGGCGGTGTGGTCGACGTTCTCGGCGGGCGTGTCGGGGCGCATGGACGACACGGTACTGCGCGCCGGTGACAAAGGTGAGGTATCCGCAGGCCGGGGTGGGTCCGTACCGTGGCTCACGGCAGTACGTCATACCTGGGTACGTCATACCCGGCCCCGCCGCCACCCGACGCGCCCCCGACCGTCACCGGTACGCGGAGTACGCCGGGTAGCTCTCAGGTACCCCCTACACGACCACCCCGTCGATCTGCAGCGTCTGCACCGACTTCGCCGCGAACGGCACCGCGACCGTCTTGCCGGACACGCGGATGTCCGAGCGGGCCGTGTAGAGGTCACCGCCGCCGGTCGTGAGCGTGCTCCAGCGCGGTACGACACCCCCCGAACCCCCGGAGACGGTGGTGAACCGGGAGAGGTCGAACGTCAGCGTCTGCGCCGACGTCGCCGTGTTCGCCGCGACGATCACGAGCCGGTTCGCCGACCGGTCGAGCGCCGCGACCGCGTAGCTCACGCCCGTGTCGAGGATCGTCATCCCCGGCCGGATGTGCCGGCTGAACTGGGCCATCACGTAGTACTTCGTCTGTACGGCACCGGGCGTGAGCGTCGCCGCGTCGTACGCGATCATCGCCCAGTTCGACGAGGGGTCCATGACCTGCCAGTACACCCACGCCGTCGGGTGCAGCCAGCGGAAGTCGGAGAGGAGGTTGCTGGCCATGGACATGCCGGTACCGTCGTTGTCACCGGTCTCGGAGTTCCACAGCTTCTTGCCGGACGTCGTCACAACGTCCGTGTAGAGCAGGTCCCTTCGGCCGCCGGACCCCTGATACCCGTGCACGTTGACCTGGTTGACGTACCCCTTGGTCGTCGACGAGAACGCGCTCCAAGTGCTGCGCGCCGTGTCGTAGTTGGTCTCGTCGCTCGCCGAGATCCGTACGCCGGTCAGGCCCCGCTTGTCCAACTCGCTGCGCATGTAGGGGAGTACGGCCGCCTGGACGGTCGAGTCGATGTGGCAGCCCTCCTGCGTGCCGGTCGCCGTCCACCAGTTCGACGAGGGCTCGTTGAAGGGGTCGACCGTCGCGAAGTTCACGCCCCAGTTGTTCTTGGCGTAGAGGGCGACCGCCGCGAGGTGCGAGGCGTGCTGGCGGTAGTTCCACGTCGTGAGGTTGTTGCCGCCGTCGGCCGCGCCGGACGGGTTGTGGTTCGAACACATCCACCACATGGGGGAGTTGGCGAACAGCTCGGTCGTCGCGCCGCGCGAGACCGCCTTCTGGAGCATGGCGCGCTGCTTGGCGTCCGCCGTCCATTTCCATGCCGAGGAGGTGGGGTCCTCGTTGTTCCAGTCCTGCCAGTAGCCCTCGATCTGCTTGAACGCGGGGATGTTGGCCGAGGCCACCATCGACTCGCCGCCCACCGAGTTCGAGCTGCACGCGCCCAGGTTGTAGCGCGCGATGTTCAGGCCCAGGCCGGGCAGCGAAGTGCCGTTGTACGTCGTCGACTTGGTGGTGAAGAAGATGTCGGCGAAGTCGTCCCGGGCGCCGAAGACGTTCGCCCACCAGGCCAGGGACGTGCCCCAGCCCTCCCAAGTGCCGTACGTGGAGCCGGGGTTGACGGCAATCGTCGCATCGGCATGGGCCGTGCCGGTGGCCAGCGCGCTGCCGAGGAACGCGCCGCCGCCGGCCGCGAGCAGTGTCCTGCGTCGGATCATGGCTACTCCGCTTCGATCATCGTCGATCGACGGTAGTGGGGAGGGCCGGTCGTCCAACCGGCCCTGTGGGGTGCGACAGGAAGCATCAGGGGTGCCGTGCCGTGTTGTCGAGACATACGACAGCCCTTTCACAAACCGATGGAAGAAGGGTTCGACCGGACGAACGCGACGCCGTGAATGGGTAGGTCTGGAGAGTTTGGTCCCTATCACTTATCGTCCCTGCACCCCGGATCGGGGTCTGATGTGGCGGAGGTGGTCCGCGTGCCGAATCCCGGCGTCCAGCACGTCGTACAGCACCGCGTCCTGCGACGACGCGCCCGGCGCCGGAGGTTCCTGTGGACCGGCGCCGAACTCCTCGTCACGGCCGGGGTGTTGGGACTGCTGCTCGTCGTCCACCAGCTCTGGTGGACCAACCAGGAGGCCAGGGAGGGCGCCGAGCGCGAGGTCCGGGCGCTGGAGCGGCAGTGGGGGAGCGAGGAGGAGCCGTCCCAGGGCAGTTCTCCCGAGGAAGACCCCTCCGTCGATTCCGGCGCCGACTCCGGTTCTGGTTCCGCCGAGGGGAGTTCGGGGCAGGGAGGTACTACACCCCGACACTCCCAGGCGTACGCCGTCCTCGTCCTCCCCCGTATCGGCGTCCGTGTCCCGATCGCCGAGGGCATCGACAAGCGGGGCGTCCTCGACAAGGGGTACGCCGGCCACTACCCCGGCACCCGACAGCCCGGCGCCCAGGGCAACTTCGCCCTCGCCGCCCACCGCAACACCCACGGCGAGCCCTTCCGGCACCTCGACCGGCTCCGGCGGGGGGACACCGTCCGGGTGGAGACCGCGTCCACCGTCTACACGTACGCCGTCGACCGGATCCTCCCGCAGACCTCGGCCCGTGACTCCGGAGTACTACGACCCGTACCCCGCTCGATCGTCCACCCCGGGTACGGGTACGACATACCTGGGGTGTACGTCACGCTGACCACGTGCACCCCGGAGTACACGTCCCGGTACCGGCTGGTGGTGTGGGGGAAGCTGGTGTCCAGCGAGCGGCGGGGGTGAGCGAAGGGAGTGAGGAGGCGGCGGACTCAGGCGAGCGGGCGCCGGGGCCGAGCGGCGAGACCTGCCGAACGGCGGCCGGGACCGGCGGAAAAGATCGTCCGACGCGGGAACCACCGGCCGGGCCCGTTCGTCTTCAGGGCACAGACAGCGACCAGGCCGCTCGACCGGCCCGAGCGACAGAGGGGGAGTGAACGATGGAACGACTGCAGAGCCGGTTCCCGGTACGCGCGTTCGGCGCCCTCCTCGTCCTCCTCGCCGGCGCCCTCCTCCTCGACACCGGCCCCCTCTTCACCACCCTCGCCGTGGCCGCCGCGATCGGCTCGGCGTTCGCCCTCTGCTGCCTCCTCGCCGCCCGCTGCGCACCGCCCGTACCCGGCACGCGCATACGCACAGCGATACGGGACCGGGCCCGCCGTACGGCCTTCCTGCCGCAACGTGACCCCGACGCCTCGGGCCGCTCCAGACCCCGAGCCCCAGGGCTCGCCCTCCGGACGACCACCGCGTAGGGCACCCCCAGGTCACAGGCCGGGCCGGGAAAGAAACCCGGCCCCCCTCCAGTGGGACACGCCTGCCCGCGTGAGTCGTCATGCCGCCCCACCACTCCCGGCACGACGAGACCCCCGGAGGGCTCACTCACCATGTCCGTCTTCGCGTCCCTGGTAGAGCGGTTCGCCGCCCTGCTCGAACCCCTCTTCCACGCCTCCGCCGCAGCCGCCGCGATCATCCTGCTGACGGCCCTCGTACGTCTCCTCGTCCACCCCCTGTCCCGGGCATCGGCGCGCGGCCAGAAGGCGCGGGCGGCGCTGCAACCGAAGATCGCCGACTTGCGCGAGAAGCACGGCAAGGACCCGGAACGGCTCCAGAAGGCCGTCCTGGAGCTGCACGCGAAGGAACAGGTGTCCCCGCTCGCGGGCTGCCTGCCGAGCCTGATCCAACTCCCGGTGTTCTTCGTCCTGTTCCACCTCTTCTCCCGCCCGACGATCGGCGGCGAGACCAACGGCCTGCTCGAACACGAGCTGCTGGCCGCCCCGTTGGGGAACCGATGGACCGATGCACTGGGCGACGGCGGCCTGTTCGGCCCGGCGGGCCTCGTCTACCTGGTCCTCTTCGCTCTCGTCGCGGTCGTCGCGTGGTTCTCGTACCGGCAGACCCGGCGCACCATGAGCACGAGCGCGCCGGCCGCCACGGGCAGCGAAGTGCCGGGCCTCGGCGCGGTCACCCGGATGATGCCGTACCTGTCGTTCTTCACACTGGTGAGCGTCGCCGTCGTACCGCTGGCAGCCGCGCTGTACATCGTGACGAGCACGGCATGGGGGACGGCAGAGAGGACGCTGCTCTACAGGTGACGCACCCCCGGCCGCATCGGTCCAGTACGTGAACGGGGTATTGCGGACTGAACGGAGAGGTCGGAGGATTCGAGCAGACATCGGATGGCTGGGGTCACCGGAGACGTACCACCAGCGAGGGAGAGGTACTACGACCATGAAGCTGCTGCGCGTCGGTACGGCGGGGTCGGAACGCCCCGCGGCGCTGGATACCGCTGGAGTACTACGGGACCTCTCCGGGCTCGTGGACGACATCGACGGTGCCCTCCTCGCGGACGAGGCGGCTCTGGCGAGGGTCCGGGACGCTGTCGCCGGCGGCGAGTTGCCCGTGATCGACGCGGACGCCGAACGCGTGGGGGCGCCGGTCGGCCGGATCGGGAAGATTGTCTGCATCGGCCTCAATTACCACGACCACGCCCGGGAGACCGGCGCCGAGCCGCCCGCGGAACCGGTGATCTTCTTCAAGGCCGCCGACACGGTCGTGGGCCCTTATGACACGGTTCTCGTGCCGCGCGGTTCCGTGAAGACGGACTGGGAAGTCGAATTGGCGGTCGTCATCGGCCGTACCGCCCGCTATCTGGAATCCGCCGAGGAAGGTATTGCGCACGTCGGCGGTTACGCGGTGGCGCACGACGTGTCGGAGCGGGAATTCCAGATCGAGCGGGGCGGCACCTGGGACAAGGGAAAGAACTGCGAGACGTTCAATCCGCTCGGACCCTGGCTGGTGACCTCCGACGAGATTCCCGACCCGCAGAATCTCGCGCTGAAACTCTGGGTCAACGGAGAACAGAAGCAGAACGGCACCACCGCCGAGCAGATATTCCCGGTGGGCGAGGTCGTACGGTACGTCAGCCAGTTCATGACGCTCTACCCCGGCGACGTCATTAACACGGGTACGCCCGCCGGGGTCGCGTTGGGAGAGCCCGAGCCCAAGCCCTACCTCCGGTCCGGTGACGTGGTGGAACTGGAGATCGAAGGGCTCGGGCGGCAGCGGCAGGAATTCAAGGACGCCTGAGCGGTCAGTCCTTCTTGAGGAATTCCTCCAGCGCCTCGACCACGAACCTGTGGTCCTCAAGCTGCGGAAGTCCCGAGACCGTCACGGACCCGATCACACCCACTCCCTCCACGGTGATCGGGAAAGAACCCCCGTGCGCCGCGTATTCGTCAGGGTCGAGACGGGACGACTCCTCGAAGGTCGTCCCCTTCGCCCTGAATTCCGTGCCCACCAGATAGGAAGCGGAACCGTACCGCTCCACGACCCGGCGTTTCCGGGCGATCCAGGCGTCGTTGTCGGGGGACGAGCCGGGCAGCGCGGCATGGAAGAGCTGCTGTCCGGCGCGGTGGATGTCGATCGCCACGGGCGCCTCGCGCTCACGGGCCAATTCGACCAGGAGAGAACCCAGCGCCCAGGCGTCGTCATAAGTGAATTGCCGGAAGACCAGTCGCCGTTCCTGGGCTTTCAGCTCGTCGAGCGAAGGGGTGATTTCCAGGGCGGGGTTGTTGTTCACCATCACAGGTTCACCGTCGATCCGTCTCGTGCCGAACGGCGGGCCGCCTCCAGGACGTCGAGAGCGGTGGCCGCCTCGGTGGCGGGCACCGGGTTCGGGCCGCCGCCGATCAGTGCCTCGGTCACCGCAGCGTAGTAGGCGGGGTAGTCCCCAGGTAGGGTCGGCACGGCCCGGCCGCCCCCGGTCACCGGCGACTCCCCGGAGCCGACCCGCCCCCACAGCTCCTCGGGCTCCACGCCCCACCCGGACCCCGGCCGCGCACCCTCCCGCAGCGCCGCCTCCTGCGGATCGAGCCCGTACTTCACGAACCCCGCCTTCGACCCCAACACCCGGAAACGCGGCCCCAGTTGAGCGGTCGTCGCGGACGCGTACAGATGGGTACGGACGCCGCTCACGTGCGTCAGGGCGATGAACGTGTCGTCATCGGTCTCGGCGCCGGGCCGACGGACGTCCGCCTCCGCGTACACGGACGCGACCGGACCGAACAGCACCAGCGCCTGGTCTACGAGGTGACTACCCAGGTCGTACAGCAGACCTCCGATCTCTGCCGGGTCGCCGGACTCGCGCCAGCCGCCCTTCGGCAGCGGACGCCAGCGCTCGAAGCGGGACTCGAACCGCCAGACGTCACCGAGCTCGCCGTCGGCGAGGAGCTTGCGGAGCGTGAGGAAGTCGTTGTCCCAGCGGCGGTTCTGGAAGACGGACAGCAGCAGACCGCGCTCCTCGGCGAGCGCCGCCAGCGCGCGGGCCTCCGCCGCCGTCCCCGCGACCGGCTTGTCGACGACGACCGGCAGCCCCGCGTCGAGCGCGGCGGTCGCCAACGGGACGTGCGTCCTGTTCGGGGACGCGATCACCACCAGGTCCAACTCGCCCGCCCGCGCGAGGAGTTCGTCCGGCGTCGCCACGACCTCGGCGCCCGGGTGCTCGGCGCGCGCCTGCGCCTGGCGGTCCGGGTTCGAGGTGACGACCGTGTCGAGGGTCAGGCCCTTCGTCGTGTCGATCAGCGGGGCATGGAAGACGGAACCCGCGAGGCCGTAGCCGATCAGGCCCACGCGGAGGGGGTTCGCAGCAGCGCCAGTACTCATGCCGTCCACTTTGGCAACGCTGTTGCCAAAGTGCAAGCGCGGGCGAGAATGGAGCCGTGAACAGGACGAACGACCCGGGGCGTACGACGGGCACCAACCTCCTCGCCGTGCGCGGGCACAACACCGCGCTCGTGCTCGACCTGCTGCGCACGGCTGGCGCCGACGGGATCAGCCGCCTCGAACTCGCCGAGCGCACCGGGCTCACCCCCCAGGCCGTCAGCAAGATCACCGCACGGCTGCGGGAGGAGGGCCTCGCGGCGGAGGCCGGCCGCCGCGCCTCCACCGGCGGCAAGCCCCGCACTGTCCTGCGGCTCGTCCCCGAGGCGGGCCACGCCGTGGGGGTACACCTCGACCGGGACGAGCTGCGCGTGGTCCTTGTCCGGCTGGACGGGCGGGTCGTCGCCGAACGGCGTACCCCGCTGGATCTGGGGGCGGGTACCTCCGAGGTCGTAGACGGTCTAGTACGTGAGGTGCGGGGGTTGCTCGCGGAGGGGGTCGTAGGACTTCTGGGGGTGGGGGCAGCTCTGCCGGGGCCGCTGGACCATACGTACGGGGTACTCGGCCGCGTCACCGGCTTTCCCGACTGGGACGGCTTCCCCCTGCGCGACGTCCTCGCCCGCGAACTCGGCGTCCCTGTCGTCGTCGACAAGGACACCAACGCCGCCGCCCTCGGCCTCGCCGTCGCGGGCGAGGGCGGCTCCTTCGCCTACCTCCACCTCGGCACCGGCCTCGGCGCGGGGCTCGTCATCGCCGGCACGGTCCACCGGGGCGCGCGCACGGGCGCCGGCGAGTTCGGCCACCAGGTGATCCTCCTCGACGGCCCGCCCTGCCCCTGCGGAAAGTCCGGCTGCGTCGAGGCACTGTGCCTCGCCGCCCTCGACCGCGAGAACCCGGAGGAGGCGGCCCGGGTACTGGGCGTGGGCGCCGCGAACCTCGTCGGCCTCTTGGACATCGACCAGGTCCTGCTCGGCGGACGCCGGATCGAACAGACACCGGAGGTGTTCGTGCGAGGGGTTTCCACAGAGGTGGGGGAGGTGCCGGTGCGGGTCGCTGACGGCGGGGTGTGGGGGGTTGCGGTGGGGGCGGCGCAGCTGTGGTTGGGGGAGGTGTTCGGGAGGGGGTAGGACTTGCGAGGGACGGCGGGTGCGGCGGGGGAGGGGGCCGTAGCTCCGGAGGGGTAGACGGTTAATACCTACGGCGTCTTGCGGCCGTACGCGGTTGGTCCCGCGACGTCCCGCAGTTGTACCCCGCTAATACCCACGCCGCCCCCACACCCGTACGCGCCTCATATGTACGTCATATGAGCTGAACGGGCGGACTCCGGCACCCCACCGGAGCGGCGCCCCCTTGAACCCGGCGCCCTCCGGCAGGCTCACGTGACCATGCGACCCTGCCTGTCCCACGCCCGCCGACTCGCCGGGGCAGCCCTCGGCCCCGCCCTCCTCGGCCAAGCCCTCCTGTGCGTCCCCGCCGCTGCCCTCGCCCTAGCCCCCGCCACCCTCCCCGCGCCCGCCGCCGAAGCACCCGCCTGTGCCACCCCCGAAGCCCGGGACTTCCCGCTCACCGCCCGGCTGCGAGGTGGACCTGAGAGCTACGAGTCCGGGGGCGGGTACGGAGTCTGGTACCTGGACCTCGTGAACAGCACCGGGCGGGACTGTGCCGGGGTGCACCCCGTGGTCGTACTGGTCGACGGGCGGCGGGAGTTGAAGGCGGGCCAGGTCCATCTGGAGTTCTACGACGGTGAGCGCCCCCGCGCGGTCCAGTTCGAGGAGACGGACGCGGATGAGCTGGTCGGGCCGTTCGGCGAGGGGGACGCGGGCGCCGGGGGCGACGGCTTCGCCGGGTTCTCCGTCCCCGCGCACCGCACCCTCACCGTGAAGCTCCGCCTCTCGTTCACCTCCGACGCCGTCGCCGACGACGTCACCGCCCACGCGGCCGTCGTCCAGCGCCGGGGGGGCGACGGGGAGTGGGTCGGCCAGTCCGACGCTTACCGGTTCACCGTCGAGGGGACGACCGGTTCCACCCCGGCCTCCACCTCCGTCCCGCAGAGGACGGGGGCGCGTACCGAGGAGGGCCGTGAACTCGCCGGTACGGGGGCCGGTCCGGTCGTCGTGGGGGTGGCGGCGGTCGCCGGTGGCCTTGTCGCGGCGGGGGCGGGACTGGTCGTCGTACGCCGGAGGCGCTACCGGTAAGGGGGCCGACGCGTCGTACCGTACGGCCGTCCCTCCCCGGTACTACGGGTCACCCCCTACCCCTCAAGTACCCCCTACCTCCGAGCCCTCGGCCCTCACCCCCATCCCCCTCAAGTCCCCCACCCCGTAACCCACCGGCCATCCCCAGAAAATCCACCCATTCCCTCAAGATCCGACCTGTGCTTAGGGTGGGCCCGAGGACGTACTCACGGTGCGTTCGCGTACGGCACGGCAGGAGACCCCGCACATGGCAGACCCCAAGCCCATCGAGTCGTGGCTCACCGACATGGACGGTGTGCTGATTCACGAGGGTGTCCCGATCCCGGGGGCCGACGCGTTCCTGAAGAAGCTGCGGGAGTCGGGCAAGCCGTTCCTGGTGCTGACGAACAACTCGATCTACACGCCCCGCGACCTGCACGCCCGGCTGCGGCGGATGGGCCTGGACGTGCCGGTCGACAACATCTGGACCTCGGCGCTCGCGACCGCGAAGTTCCTGGACGACCAGCGGCCGGGCGGCACGGCGTACGTGATCGGCGAGGCCGGTCTGACGACCGCGCTGCACGACATCGGGTACGTGCTGACCGACCACGAGCCGGACTACGTCGTCCTCGGCGAGACCCGGACATATTCCTTCGAGGCGATGACGAAGGCGGTCCGGCTGATCAACGACGGCGCCCGGTTCATCTGCACCAACCCGGATGAGACCGGTCCCTCCACAGAGGGACCCCTCCCCGCGACCGGTGCCGTGGCCGCGCTGATCACGAAGGCGACCGGCAAGCAGCCGTACTTCGCGGGCAAGCCGAACCCCCTGATGATGCGGACCGGGCTGAACGCGATCGGCGCGCACTCCGAGAGCAGCGCGATGATCGGCGACCGGATGGACACCGACGTCCTGGCCGGCATCGAGGCGGGCATGAAGACGTACCTGGTCCTCACGGGGCTCACCCGGCCCGAGCAGGTGGAGAACTTCCCGTACCGCCCGTCCAGGATCGTCGACTCGATCGCCGACCTCGTCGAACGGATCTGAACCACCCCGGCGCCCGGAACGCCGCCGCTTCCGGGACACCCCGGCCCCCCTCGTGACCCCCACCCGTACGGAGTAGCCCACCCCTACTGAGGGTGCAGGAGCCGCCCCCGTGAGGGAGCCTCCAGTTATCTGGAGGTTTCGCGATGGGTTCACCCCGCTTCACACTCTGTACCGGCGTGCTGGCCGCCGCCCTGGCTCTCGCCCCGGTCGTACCTGCGGCGTACGCGGCGTACGCGGCGGACGGAGACCGGGGCGTCTCGGTGGTCCCGTCGACGCCCGTGGCCGGCGGCGAAGTAGCTCTCAAGGTCAGTGGTTGCACAGGGAAGACGGCGAAGGCGGTGTCCGGCGCCTTCGTCTCGGATGCCCGCCTGATCGGCGCCGACGGCACCCTCGTCGGTGAGACGAAGATCCGCTCGACGACCGAGCCGGGCGCGTACGCCGTGACGATCACCTGCGCGGACATCGAGATCAAGGGCAGCATCACGGTCGCGGGCCCCGGCGCGACGCCGCACGCGACCCCGGTGGCCCCGGTCCACGCGGGCGGCGGAGGAGCGGCGGACCTGCTCGCGAACCGGGTGGAGACGCGGGTGGAGAACCCGGCGGAAACCCGGCCCCACCCCCAGACCCTGGCCCAGCCCCGAGCCACCGCCCCCAACACCGCGCACGCCGTCACCGGCCTCACCCTCGCGGGCCTCGCCGCCCTCGCGGTACTGGCCCTCAGGGGGGTCCTCCGCAGACGCGGAGCCACCGCGGCCACCGCGACCGGCCTCACCTCCACCCCCGTACCCACCGAAACCCTCACCCCCGTCACCCCTACCCCCGTACCCGGCGTCACCCCCACACCCCCCGACACCACCCCCCGAAAGCCCTGACCGGTGTCCGACCACCCTCGCGCCTCCCACCCCACCCGCCTCCTCACCGGCCTCGCTTGGGCGCTCCTCCTCCTGGGCCTCTGGCTGTGGGGACGCGAAGTCACCGAGGTCCCCGGCGGGATATCCGCCCCCACAACGGGCGACATAGCGGCGGTGGGACGCCCGCCGGAGCAGCAACTCCCGCCCGCCGCACGCCCGTTGACCAAGGCCCTCCCGCAGCGCATCGACATCCCCGAACTCGGCGTCCAGGCCCCCGTGGTGGCCCGCGGCCTCGACACGAGCGGCGCGATCGACCCGCCGCCCTACGACCAGGCCGGCGTCGTCGGCTGGTACGCGGCCGGTGTCACCCCCGGCGCACGCGGCACCGCGCTGCTGGTGGGGCACGTCGACACCGAGACCCGCCCGGCCGTCTTCTACAAGCTCAGCACGGTGAAGGCGGGCGAGACGATCCGCGTGGTGCGCGGCGACGGAAAGGTCGCCGAGTTCACGGTGGACGACGTGGAGGTCGTCCGGCGCGACCGCTTCGACGCCCAACGGGCGTATGGCACAAGGGAGTCCGGGCGCGCGGAGCTACGGCTGATCACCTGCGGCGGCACCTTCGACCGGGTCAGCCGCAGCTACACGGCGAACGTGATCGTCTCCGCGTACCTCACGGGCGCGGGATCCTGAACTCCCGTACCCGGCAAGGGAGTACACCTGTCCCGGCCGGCGGCCCGCTCCCCCGAAACCGCCGACCGGGCAGGTCCTCGACCGCGCGCGCACGGGCTGCGGGAGAAACCCGGCGACCGGCGCGGGAGGCTCGTGGAAACCTCGGTGGGTTTGTGGCCGACCGGGGGCTGGGGCCGTCCGAGAAGAGTAACTGAGCGGCACCGCAAGGCTGTAGAGCCGGGGAGACCGAGGTGTCCGAGAAAAACTGTAGAACGGATCAGGGCCCGGAGCCTAGGTTCTTTTGACGCCAAGTCCCGAGGCTGTGACTAACCGTCACCCCCGTCGCCGGCCAGCATGATCCCGCGCTCCCCTGACAGCACGGGAACGCGAAAAAGCCCCCCGATCACTCGGGAGGCTTCTCCGGTCTGTGCGCCGCCAGGGACTCGAACCCCGGACCCGCTGATTAAGAGTCAGCTGCTCTAACCAACTGAGCTAGCGGCGCCTGCTGACGGCGTAACTCTACAGGACCCCCGAGGGTGATCCCGACCGCCCGAACGTCTGGTCGAACACCGGAGTGCTACCCGGGTACATCATTCGGACCGTCAACATGCGAGCCCGGGCGACAGTTGAGAAGCTGGCGAATGTGCATGGAAGTGGATATGTCTGGCGGAGTGTGAGGGGCGTCTCATGGAGACTCCGGTATTCGAGGAGATCGATCCCGCGAACGACTGCGGCTGCACCGGCTGCGTACGCCGCAGACTGAGCGGCTCCGGCCGCCCGGCGCTCGCCGTCACCCCCCGCGCGGTGATCGTCGTGGCCACCGCGTCGGCCGCCACCGCGGCCCTCGGCGCCGCGCACGCGCCCCCCGCCCAGGCCGCGCCCCAGAGCCCCGCCCGCGCCGTTCCCGCAGATGGCGAGCCCGAGACCCCCCAGGGCGGCTCGGCCCCGCTGCACGGCCCGCCCGGCCGCCCGGCGACCCCGGTGAAGGCCCCGGCCACCACCCGCGCCGACATCATCCGGCGCGCGAAGACGTGGGTCGCCACGAAAGTGCCGTACAGCATGACCGCGTACTGGTCGGACGGCTACCGGCAGGACTGCTCCGGGTTCGTCTCGATGGCCTGGAACCTCCCCGGCAACGAGTGGACGGGCACCCTCGACCGCTACGGCGTCCGTATCGCCAAGGAGGACCTCCAGCCCGGCGACATCCTCCTGTTCCACAACCCGGTCGACCCCCAGAAGGGATCCCATGTGGTGATCTTCGGCGGCTGGACGGACTACACCCACAGCTACTACATCGCGTACGAGCAGACCCGCCCCGGCACCCGCCGCCAGGCCACCCCCTACGCCTACTGGACCCACTCCGACCGGTACGTCGCCTACCGGTACTCAGGAGTGACGGGTCCTACGGGTACGGGGGGCGCCCAGACCGATGGCACCACCCCCTTCCCGGGGCGCGCCCACTTCGGCCCCGGCGCGAACAACACCCACGTCACGGCGCTCGGACAGATGCTCGTCGAACGCGGGGCGAAACGTTTCTACGCGACGGGTCCCGGCCCCCGCTGGTCCGACGCCGACCGGCGCGCCACCCAGGCCTTCCAGCAGGCCCAGGGCTGGCGGGGCACCGACGCGGACGGCATCCCCGGCCCCGACACCTGGGCCCTGCTGATCACTGGCAAGGGCCGCGACATCGTCACCGGCACCCCCGGCCCGCCCGCCCACGCGGCCGGCCCGCCCGCCCACGCGGCCGGCGCGCCCGCCTTCCCGGGGCGCGCGTACTTCCGGCCGGGCGCCGAGAACACGTACGTCACCCTGCTGGGCGAACAGTTCGTACGCAAGGGGTACGGGCGGTACTACGGCACCGGACCCACCCCCCGCTGGGGTGACGCCGACCGGCGTGCCGTCGAGGCGTTCCAGCGCGCCCAGGGCTGGCGGGGCGCTGCCGCCGACGGCTATCCCGGCCCCGAGACCTGGAGGCGCCTCTTCTCCTGACCCTGTCGTGGGCGCGGATGCCGCGCGGACCGCAGAAACGTTGACGCATCTGGCGCGGAGGCTGGAGGCAGACATGAGCAGGACGACCACTTCACAGACGCCGGGTCCCGGAGGGCCCGCGGAGGAACGGCCGGAGGGGATGCCCGAGGGGACCCCTCGCCCCACCCGGCTGATCCAGAACGAGGCCACCACCGAGATCCCCGTACACCTCCTCTTCCGGGACGACCCCGAGCCTGGTCCTCTGGTATCAGTGGACCAGGCGCTGATCAGCCGTACCCCGGGCGGTACTCCCCGTAGTACTCAAGGACTACAACCCCCCACCCCCCGCTTCAGACGCCCCGGCCAGGGCACCCCCCGCCCGGCCGCCCAGGTCGACCCCGCCCTGGTGGAGCGCCCCGCGCGGGTCCTCCCCGGAACCGTCGGTGTCCTCGCCGGCACCTGCGGCGCCGCGGGCTGCGTCGCCGCCTCCTGGTGGGCCGGCGTCCTCCCGCACCTCGCGACCGAGGCCCTCCACCTTCCGATGTACACGGGGACGGGACTCGGCCTCGCGCAGTGGGCCGCGTACGCCGGGTCCGGTGCGCTCGGCCTGTTCGGGTTCGGCGGCCTCGCGCGCGGCCGGACCGGGCGGGCGTGGGTGCTGGGGCTGTTCGGCCGGTACCGGGGGACCGTCCGGCGTACGGGGCTGATGTGGGTGAACCCCCTCCTGCTGCGCCGCCGGGTCGACGTACGGCTGCGGCACTGGCGCAGCGAGCCGATGCCGGCCGCCGACGGCAGCGGGGTCGCGCTGCGGGCCGTCGTCCTCGTCGTATGGCGGGTGCGCGACACCGCGCGGGCCACGCTCGGGGTCGAGGACCACGAGACCTACCTGCGCGAATGCGTCGAGGCGGCGCTGGCGAGGGTGCCGGTGGAGATGCCGGGCGCCGGGCGCGGCCCGGTCGAGACCGCCGGGGACGCGCTGACCCGGCTGGTCGCGGCGGACGCCGGGGCCATCGGACTCGAGGTGTACTCCGTCCAGCCCGTCCGGGTCGAGTACGCCCCCGAGGTCGCCACCGCGATGCACCGCCGCCGCATCGCCGCGCTCGACGCGCAGCACCGGGCCTCGGTCCTCACGTCGGTCGTCGACTCGGTGGAGGACACGGTCACCCGGCTCACCATGCGGGGCCTGGTCGAACTGGACGACTACGAGCGCAAGGCGCTGGTGAAGGACCTCACCGTGGCGTTCTGCGCGGGGCGGGGGGAGAGCGGCGGGTGACGTAGTACCGGCGAGGTAGTGAGGTAGTACCGAGGTATCACCCGGAACTCTGAGCTTCCCCTGAGGCAATCCGTAGTACCTCAGGGGTACGTTCCCGACACGTGCACCGACCGGCACGCCTGTGCACCGACCAGCACATCCGGGGGAACCGCCATGGACGTCATCTTCTACCTCGTCCCGTCGCTCATGCTCGCCGGCGTGCTCGCCATGGCCGCCGCAGTGGTCCGCCGCTCCCGGCGCATCAGCACCGCCTGGAACAGCGGCTTCACCGCCGAGGGCCGCTGTCTGCGCTCGTACACGACGACCAGCAGCGAAGCCGGCGAGCATCACCACACCCGGACGACCCTGCACCACGTCTACGAGTTCACGGCCGCCGACGGCCGCCCCGTCCGCTTCGAGGAGAAGAACGGCCCGGGGACCGTCATCGAGGGCGACTACGTCACCGTCCACTACACCCCCGAGCACCCCGAGCAGGCGACCGCACTGCCGCCCATGCGGGGCCGCCTCATGGCCGAATCCGGCGTACTGCTCGTCTTCCTCGGGGTGTTCGCCGCGCTCTGCGTCGCCTTCATGATCGGCGTGCACACCTTCTTCGACCTGGCCGACGGAGTCTTCGGCAGCGACAGCGGCGACCTTCCCGCCGACTTCCCGACCGACTTCCCCACGCCGTGACCATCCTCATCTGACGGTCCGTCAACTACCGTGCCCCGTCATGGAGTCCACGGAGCGCGCCACCACGACCGCCGAACTCGTCGCCCAAGGCTGGGCCGACCACCGCCCGGCCCTGTGGTGGCGGGACACCGTCCTCACCCACCACGACCTCGCCCGCGAAGCCTCCACCCGGGCGGCCCTGCTCACCGCCCTCCTCCCGCCGGACGCACCCCCGCATATAGGCGTACTCCTCGACAACACACCGGAGTTCGTCCACTGGCTCTCGGCCGCCGCCCTCGCGCGAGCCGCCGTCGCCGGCATCAACCCCACCCACCGCGGCCCCGACCTGGCCCGCGACATCCTCCACACCGACTGCGCCCTCCTGATCACCGAACCGGCCCAACTCCCGCTCCTGCGCGGCCTGGACCTCCCCGGCGTCCGCCTCCTGATCACCGGGACGGACGAATACGCCGCCCTCCTGGGGCAGTTCACGGCGACCGCCCTCCACCGGAGCGCCGCCGAGCCCACCGACCGCCTCCTCCTCTACTTCACCTCCGGCTCAACAGGCGCCCCCAAGGCGGCGATCTGCACCCAGGGGCGCCTCGCGGCGGCCGGTCACCGCCTCGCCGAGCAGTTCGCGGTCGTGGAGGACGACGTCCACTACCTGTGCATGCCGATGTTCCACGGCAACGCCGTCATCGCCGGCTGGGCCCCCGCCCTCGTCGCCCGTGCCGGCCTCGCCCTGCGCAGCCGCTTCTCCGCCTCCGGCTTCCTGGACGACGTACGCCGCTACCGGGCCACGTACTTCACCTACGTCGGCCGGGCGATCCAGTACGTCCTGGCCACGCCGCCCCGACCCGGCGAGGACCGCGACCACCGGCTGCGGCTCGGCTTCGGCACCGAGGCGGGCGCGGTCGACGCGGCGGCGTTCCAACTCCGGTTCGGCACAAGGCTGGTGGAGGGGTACGGGTCCAGCGAGGGCGGGGCGGCGATCCAGTGGGCGCCCGGGACGCCCACCGGGGCGGTCGGTCCGGCGGTGCCCGGTCTCGTCGTACGGGACCCGCAGACGTACGCCGAATGCCCGCCCGCCGTCTTCGGGTTGGCCGGGGAACTCCTCAACGGCACCGAGGCGATAGGGGAGTTGGTCAACCACGGCCCGAGCCCTTTCGAGGGGTACTGGCGCAACCCCGCCGCCGAGGCCGAGCGCCGGCGCGATGGGGCGTACTGGACCGGCGACCTCTTCTACCGCGACGAGAACGGCTACCTCTACTTCGCCGGACGCGGCGACGACCGGATCCGGGTGGACGGGGAGAACCTGGCGGCGGCGCTGATCGAGTCGATCCTCGCGCGGTACGACGGTGCCGACGCCGTCGCCGTGTACGCGGTGCCCGATCCGGTGACCGGGGACCAGGTGATGGCGGCGATCGCCGGGAGGTTCGAGCCGGAGTCGTTCGCCGCGTTCCTGCGCGCCCAGCCCGATCTGGGGACGAAGATGGCGCCCCGGTTCGTACGGGTGCTGGAGCGGATGCCGGTGACGGCGACGAACAAGATCCAGCGGGCGCGGCTGCGGAGGGAGGGGGTGGAGTGCGGGGACCCGGTGTGGGAGCGGTCAGGCGGCGAATTCGGACTGCGGACAGCAGAGAAGCCCTCCACCGGAGTGAAGGGCTTCCCGAATGTGCGCCGCCAGGGACTCGAACCCCGGACCCGCTGATTAAGAGTCAGCTGCTCTAACCAACTGAGCTAGCGGCGCGTGACTCTCGCCGGGTTTGTCATGCTTTTCCCGGCGACAGAGAAAATACTACCTGGTCCGGAAGGGTGCTCCTGACCGCCCTCAGATCGCCAGCGACAGCAGCAGCGGCGTCGCGTGCCGGTGCAGCCGGTCGGCCGCCTGCCTCAGCCGGTGCGCGTCCGAGACCGGCAGGGACAGCGCGAGGCACCCCACGGACGTGCCGTCGGTGATCGGCACGGCCGCGCAGACCGTCCCCACGGCGTACTCCTGGAGGTCTAGTGCGGGACTACTCGGGGGCTGGGCCTCCAGCCGGGACAGCAGCAGCTTGTCGCTGGTGATCGTGCGCGATGTGAGGCGGGCCATCTTGTGGCGGGAGAGGTGGTCCCGGCGCCCGTCGCGGTCGAGCTGCCCCAGCAGGCTCTTGCCGATCGCGGTCGCGTGCGCGGAGTACCGGAAGTCCACCCACTCGTGCACCACGGGAGTGGTAGGTCCGGCGGCGTACTGGTCGACCTTGATCTCGCCGTCGACGTACCGGCTGATGTAGACCGCCGCGCCGACCGAGTCCCGCAGCCGGTCCAGGGTGTGCTGGAGCTTCTCGCGCAGGGCGGTCTCCCGGTCCTGCGCGGAACCGAGGCGGGCGAGGGCGGCGCCCGTCACGTACGCCCCGTCCGTAGTCCTTTCGACGTACCCCTCGCGGCGGAGCATCCGCAGCAGCGGGGTCAGTCTGCGGTCGTCCAGGCCGGTGCGGCGGGCGAGCGCGGTGTCGGTGACACCGTCGGAGTGCCTGGCGATGGTCTCCAGGACCCAGAGCGCCTCCCGCGCGGAGTGGTACGGCGTGGGCGGCTCGTGCTTCAGCGCCACGGTTTTCCCCCTGCGGTCGCTTTCAGGCCGTGATCCGGGTGGCGGATCTCCTCCACGATAACCGCCAACCGCCGGATACGGAGGGGGTGTTGACGAGAACGTGGGGTGACCGTAGGGCCTCTCACGTGCGGCAACGTTCGAATGGCATATGCCTTTGACATGAACCGGAGCCCGGACCTGCATGCTTGACGTGTGCACGCCTGGCGGTTGCGCGGTCGCACCACGTGCTCCGAGCAGAAATATCTACGGCATCGGCGGCGGGTGTCAGTGGCCGGGGACGTACCCACGGGCCTTGTCCACCACGTTCACCAGCCGTCTCCCCGCCTCTCTACGTTCCCACAGCTCCACGAACTGCGCGGCCAGACGGTCGTGTTGCCCCACGAAAGCACCGCTCGCCCGGGGCGTCACGAGCAGATCCGGTACGTCCCACAGCGGGCTGTCCCGGCCGAGCGGCTCGCGCGCGAACACGTCGAGCGCCGCCCCCGCGATCCACCGCCGGCGCAGCGCCTCGGCCAGCGCCGCCTCGTCCACCAGCTCGCCCCGGGCCACGTTCACGAACCGCGCCGACGGCAGCATCACCCCGAACCGGCGCGCGTCGAACATCCCCCGCGTCGCCTCCGTGAGCGGCGCCGCCGCGACCACCCACTCGGCCCGCGCCAGCAGCCGGTCCAGGTCCCCGGGGCCGTGGATCCCGGTCCTCGGCGCCCGCCCCACCAGCGCCACCCCCACCCCGGCCGCCTTCAGCGCCCGCGCGACGGTACGGCCCACCGGGCCCGCCCCCACGACTACCGCCCTGGTACCCCCTACCCGTAGTACTTCCCGGGGACGCCACTGCCGCGCCCGCTGCGCCTCCCACGCCCCCGGCAGCCCCTTCGCCATCGCCAGCACCAGCGCCATGACGTACTCCGCGACCGCGTCCTCGAAGACGCCCCGCGCGTTCGTCACGACCGTGTCCGACGAGGTGAGCGCCGGTCCCAGGACCCGGTCCACGGGGACCCCGGCGACATGCACCCACGCGGGCCGCGCGCCCTCTCCGGCCCAGGCGTCCCGTAGTACTTCGGTAGCGGTGTCCCACACCAGGAGGACGTCCGCCTCCGGCAGGCGTGCGGCGAGGGAGTCCGCGCCGGTGTGCACGATCGTGGCCCGGCCGGTCAGGCGGCCCAGCCGGGGGAGCGGGTCGGCGTCCAGGACCAGGAGGGTGGGGGCGGGCATGGCACCTCGTGACCTGGCTCGTGCCGGTGGGTGGGAACACGCTGGCACCGCCGCCGGGTGGCGTCAACAGGGCCGTACGGATGGCTGCGGGGGATGCGGTGCGGGGGTCGGCGCCGTACGGGGTACCCGGCGGAGGGAGGCAGCCGGAACGGGACGGGTGACCCGTCGGGTCGTACTCGGGTATTACACGGGTCGTACCGGGTGCCGTCGTGTCGCAGGAAAGCCGCGGAAACCGCCGCCACGAGGAAGGACCCCCACCATGACCGCACTCGGACTGCTCGTCCCGGGCGAGGCCGCCGAGGACGACTACCCGCGCCTCGAACAGCTCCTCGGCAGCGATGTACGGATCGACCTGATCCGCGCCGACCCGGCCGGGGACCCGCCCGAGCGGCTCGCCGCGCGCACCGAGGAGCTGCGGCTCGCCGGGGCCGACTCCGTCGTGTGGGCGAGTACGACCGCCGCCGTGGCCGCCGGGTGGGAGGGAGCGCACGGGCAGGTCAGGATGCTCGCGCGGGCGGCGGGGCTGCCGGCGTCGTCCACCGCGTTCGGGTTCGTGCACGCGGCCCGGGAGCTGGCGGTGAGCCGGGTCGCCGTGGTGACCGCGCACGGGGACGCCGCCTTCACGGAGTTCCTGCGGGCGGGCGGGGTGGGCGTGGTCTGCACGGCGCCGCTCGGCGAGGACTTGGCCGCGTCGGTGCACCCCGCCGCGCACGAGGACGCGCAGGCGCTGTTCCTGCCGGACACATCGCTGCGCACGGTGGCCCAGTTGACCGCGCTGGAGCGCCGGCTGGGCAAGCCCGTCCTGTCGGCCCACCAGGTCGCCGTCTGGGAGGCGCTGCGGCTGACCGACCGGCGCGTCAACGCGCCCGAACTGGGCGTCCTGTTCACGCGGGAGCCGGTGGTGCAGGTCTGAGCGGGGCGCCTGGCGTGGGCCTGGTGTTCTTCGAGGACCCCCGAGAGGAGACCGGACTGGAGTACTAACCGGGTAGTACCAGAGGGGTAGCGGCGTGAAGGCGTGCGGAACCGGCGGGAATAAACGGAGACGGCCTCCTGTTATCGCGGGGAAGGCAGTCGACGACGCGACGCAGGAGGCAATCGGTGGACGAGATCCGCGGCACGGTTCAGGGCGAGGCGCCCGTACCCCTCTCCGTACTGGACCTGGTGACCGTCGGCAGCGGGCGGACGGCGAGCGACGCGCTGCGGACGAGCGTGGAGCTGGCGAAGTACACCGAGCGGCGCGGGTTCCACCGGTACTGGGTCGCCGAGCACCACTCCATGCCGGGCGTCGCCTCCTCCTCGCCGGCCGTCATCCTCGCCCACCTCGCCGCCCACACCGGGCGCATCCGGCTCGGCTCCGGCGGCGTCATGCTCCCCAACCACGCGCCGCTCGTCATCGCCGAGCAGTTCGGGACGCTGGAGGCGCTCGCGCCGAACCGGGTCGACCTCGGGCTCGGGCGGGCGCCCGGTACGGACGGGGCTACCGCCGCCGCGCTGCGCCGGACCGAGCGGCTCCACGAGGGCGCGGACGACTTCCCCGAGCAGCTCGCCGAGTTGACGCGCTTCCTCGACGACGACTTTCCCGACGGGCACCCCTACTCCCGTATCCACGCCATCCCCGGGCCGATCCAGGGCAGCGCGCCCGGCGGGGTCCAGTCCCCCCACCGTCCGCCCGTCTGGCTCCTCGGCTCCTCCGGGTTCAGCGCGCGCCTCGCCGGGGTCCTCGGGCTGCCCTTCGCCTTCGCGCACCACTTCTCCGCGCAGAACACGGTCCCCGCGCTCGACCTCTACCGCGAGTCCTTCAAACCCTCCGCGGTCCTCGACGCGCCCTACGCCCTCATCGGCGTCTCGGTCCTCGCCACCGACGACGGGGCCGAGGCCCGCCGTCAACTCCTCGCCGCCGGGCTCAACATGGTCCGCCTCCGCACCGGCCGCCCCGGCCTCTTCCCCTCCCCCGAGGAGGCCGAGGCCCACCGACTCACCGACATGGAAGCCGACTTCATCAACTCCTGGAACGCCAACGTCATCCACGGCCAGGCGGACGAGGTCCGCACCGGCCTCGACGACCTCCAGAAGCGGACGGGAGCGGACGAGTTGATGCTGACGAGCCATGCGCATCGGGGGGAACTGCGGGTGCGGTCGTACGAGTTGATCGCGGATGCGTATGGGTTGCCTACGGAGTGAAGGGGGCGGGGGGTCGGGGCTGGGCGCTGGTGAAGTGAGGGCCTGAGGGCCAGGACTGGGTGGCGCTTGGCGTCGCGTCGGCGGTGAGGCGGAGCAGCGCTTGGCGTCGCGCCGCTGACGCGGTGGTGCCTGGTGTTGCGTCGGCGGTGGGGTGAAGTGGTGCCGGGCGTCGCCCCGTTGGCGCCCAGCCGGGGCGCGGCGTTACTCCGCGCGTCGCTGGGTGAGATCCTGGCGCGCGAGGCCGGTGGTGCGCCGAGCGGTGGCCGAGGGATGGAGCGTCGCCGGGCGCGGAGTGGTGCTCGGCGACGCCGGCAGTGCCTGCGCTGAGGTGGGGCGTCGGGTGCGCACAGCAGAGGCCCGAGCCGCCCTCGCCGTGCAGGAACGGGGCGCCGTGCGTGGGGTGTTGTCCGGCGACTCGCCAAAGGAACGGTGCCCGGCGTGAGTTGACGCGCACACCTGCCGGGAAGCCTGTGCCGTTACGGGGCGAACGGAGCGCCACCAGTACTACGTCCGGGGCTCGTTGACGAGAGACGCCTATGGGAAACCAGTGCCATACGGGGCGAACGCGGCCCGCGGCCAACAACGTGAGCCCTGGCCCCGCGGCACCGATCGCGGAGCGTGATGCGGTGACGGCCCGGCAATCCCCCGATGAGCAGCGTGAGTTGTGAGAGGCGGGCGGCGTGAGGCGGGGCGTACACGGATGGTTGGCCGAATAGTTCCCGACGCCCGCCGCCCGGCTGAGGCCGCCGACACCTCACCCGTACGCCGCCAACTCCCCGCCCTCTAGCGGCACATCGACACCATCAGGCCCCAACTCCCGCACCAGCCAACCCCTTCAACTGACAGCCGACACGACTCCCGCGCCGACCGCCCTCTCGCCCCGACCGGCGGGCGCTGATCCTCACGTCAACTTCCCTTCCGGCTCGCCCCCTTCACTGACCACCCGACACAACCGCCGCGCCGACCGGCCGATGCACCCTCACCTCCAATCCCTTCACCGAGCACCCGAGCCGCCCCAACCGGCCGACGCACCCTCCCATTTCAGCCCGTCCGGCGTTTGAGGACGAGGACCCTTCAGGGCCGATCACCACCCACCCACAGACACCTCCCCCACCCCTCACGCCGGCCGGCCTTTCCCACAGACCGACCGACGCAACTCCCCTCAACTCCCCAGCCGACCAGCCGACGCGACACCCCACCCCCTACGGCCGAACAGCCCGCCCCCGAACCTCCCCATTCTTCCCGGGCCCCTCCGCCCCGCCTCCATGCAACTCCGCGATCCGCTCCGCCGACACCGGCCGGGAGTACAACCACCCCTGCCCCGTATCGCACCCGATCCGCCTCAACCGCGCCGCCTGCGAAGCCGTTTCCACGCACTCGGCGGTGACCGTGAGCCCCAGCCGGTGCGCGAGGTCGATCATCGCCTCGACGACGACCTCGTCGGCGGGATTGGGCGGCGCGCCGGAGCCGTCGTACTGGAAGCCGCGGACGAAGGAACCGTCCAGCTTCAGCACCGACACCGGCAGCCGGCTCAGGTACGCGAGGTTGGAGTACCCCGTCCCGAAGTCGTCGATGGCGATGCGGACACCCATGTCGCTGAGGGCCTGGAGAGCCTGGAGAGGACGCCCGGCGGACCCCATGACCGCCGACTCCGTGAGCTCCAACTGGAGCAGCCCCGGCGCGAGTTCGGTCTCCGCGAGGATCTCCGCGACGTCCGCGACGAGGTCGGAGTCCCACACCTGCCGGACGGCGACGTTGACGCTGACGAAGAGGGGCGTCTCGTCGGGATGGTCGAGCTGCCAGCGCCGCGCCTGCCGGCAGGCGGTCGCCAGCACCCAGCGCCCCAACGGCACGATGGAGCCGTCCTCTTCGGCGAGCCCGACGAACCGATTCGGCGGCAGCAGCCCGAACCGGGGATGGTCCCAGCGCACCAACGCCTCGACTCCGCGCAGCCGTCCGTCGGACATCCCGACCAACGGCTGGTACTCCAGCACGAATTCACCCCGCTCGATGGCGGGCCGGAGGGTGGAGGCGAGAGCTTGACGGGTCATCAGGTGGGCGTTGCGCTCGGGATCGAACAGCGTCCACCGGGACTTCCCGTCGACCTTGGCCCAGTACAGCGTCGTATCCGCCGCCTGCACGAGGCCAGTTGCCGTCGTCCCCGCCGCGTGCCGCTCCACGACCCCGATGGACGCGGTGACGTTGAGCCGCTGCCCGTCCAGATCGAAGGGCGCCTGAAGGGACTTGAGGACGGCCTCCGCCAGCTCCGCGAGCTGATCCGTGCCCGTGGAGTCCGCGACGAGGAGCGCGAACTCGTCCCCGCCGAGCCGCGCGACGAGCGGAGCCGCCGCCCTGGCCCGACCCGCCTCCTCCGCACAGGAGTTGAGTCGGTCGGCGACGGCGGCGAGCAGCCGGTCGCCGACCCGGTGCCCGAGCGTGTCGTTGACGGCCTTGAACCCGTCGAGGTCGAGGTAGCACAGCCCGATCCGCCCGGTGCCGCCCCGTTCGTACGCGTCGGGCTCCAGCGCGGCCGACAACCGCTCGAAGAACAACGCCCTGTTGGGGAGCCGGGTCACCGGATCGTGCATCTGGAGATGCCGCAGCCGCGCCTGGAGTTCGCGCCGCGCGCTGATGTCGGCGACCGACAGCAGCACCCCGGGCGTGTCGCCGCCGAGGGGGGACACGGTCACCCGCGCCCACACGGCCCGCCCGTCGGGCTGCTTGAGCCGCCGGGCGCACCGGAGTTCGGCGTGCCGGCCGCACAGCACCTCGCGGTACGCGTGCCAGGTGCGCGCGTCGGACGCGAGGTCGAGGAGGTCGGCGGCGACCCGCCCGACCAGCCCGCCGGGGTCGGCCCCGAGGATCTCCCCGAAGGCCGCGTTGACGGAGACGATCAGCCCGTCGCGCCCCACGACGGCCATGGCCGAGGGGGACGCGGCGAAGACCGCCTGATAGGTGGAGGCGCCGAGGGCGCCGTTCAGCCCTCGGGCACCATCCGATGCCAAAGTGTCACTCTCTGTAACGGCGGACCGGTCGAGGTCTGCCGCGGGCGTCGGCCCTTCGGACGTTCCGCTCACCGCTCGCTCCCGCAGTGCACTCGATCTCTGTCCGCGCAGGAAAGTGTCAGGAAAGTGTGCCGATCATAGAGGCTGGGCCCGGACCACCGCAGCCACTGCCAAGTGTCCATGACCTACCCACTCTTCTGACAGATCGTTTCTGCCCGCAGCGGGACCGGTTCTGCGGACCTGGGACCACATGTGACGTTCCGTGAGTGTTCCGGGGTGTCGAGGGTCCCCCGGTATGTCATACCGCTCACTCTTCCGGGGCAGACAAACGAGGCGCAGTATGACAAACCCGTACAGGGTGGGTGGAGGTGTCCCCAGAACCGCCCGCCTCCGGAGGTCCTCGTGCCGCGTCCGCTCCCGCGCCCCCGACTGCGCAAGTCGGCGGCCGTGTGCACCACGCTCTCCGCGCTCGCCGCGACCTCCCTCGCGGGCGCCCCCTCGGTGGCCGAACCCTTCTCCACCGCGCCCTGCGCCCTCACCCGTACCACCGCCCACCACTCCGAGGGCCTCGACACCTGGAACGCCGCCTATCCGCGCCCGGCCCGCTCCCTCGACGCGGTGATGGTCTTCCTGTCCTTCCCCGACAGCCGCCCCCGCACCACCCCCGCCGAACTCGCCGCCGACCACTTCCCGGCCACCTCCGACTTCTTCCGCCGCGCCTCCTACGGCCGCTTCACGCTGCGCGCCCACCCCCTCGATCGGTGGATCCGCATGCCGAAACCGTCCACGGCGTACGCCATACAGCGCGACTGGAACGCCGGGCACCGCGCCGCCTACCTGCGCGACGCGCTCGCCGCCGCCGACCCCGGCGTCGACTTCACCCGGTACGACGTCGTCTACTTCGTCGCCGACCCCGACGCGCCCGGCGTCGACTCGGACGCGACGAAAGTAGTCAACCTCGACATCCCTCTCAGGGCCGACGGAGTCGACATCCGCCGGGTCGTCACCGTCTTCGAGCAGCACCCCCCCGACCGGCTGGTCCTCGCGCACGAGACCGGCCACGTCTTCGACCTCCCCGACCTGTACCACCGGCCCGCCGACGGCAAGGGCGACTGGGATACGTACGTCGGCGACTGGGACCTGATGGGCAGCCAGTTCGGCCTCGCGCCGGACCTGTTCGGCTGGCACAAGTGGAAGCTGGGCTGGCTCCGGCCGCGCCAGGTGGTCTGCGTACGGGAGGCCGGGACGACCCGCCTCACCCTGGAACCGCTGGGCGCCGGCCCCGGCGTACCCGTCACCCGAGCCTCCGGTTCCCCGGCCTTCGGGCTCGGCAACGGCACGAAGCTCGCGGTCGTCCGCACCGGCGCGGGCAGCACGCTCGCCTTCGAGGCGCGCGGCCCCGTCGGCGACGACACGGCCTCCTGCCGCGCCGGGGTCCTCGTCTACCGGGTCCGCAGTACGGCGGACTCCGGGCGCGGCCCCGTCGAGGTCGTCGACGCGCACCCGCACAGCGAGGCCTGCTGGGAGCGCTCCGTGTACCCGCCCCTCGCGGACGCGCCGGTCGGCACGGGCGAGAGCTTCACCGTGCCCGCCGTACCGGGGGAGCGGGCCGTACGCCTGGAGGTGGAGGGTCGTACGGCTTCCGGGGCATGGACGGTGCGGATCACGCCACGGTAGTCCCGCACTAACTCTCAGGTAGGGGGTGCGCGCGCAGGCGAGGAGGGCACGCGAAAGGCCCCCCGCTTCCACGAGGGGCCTTGCCGTCAAGTGCGCCGCCAGGGACTCGAACCCCGGACCCGCTGATTAAGAGTCAGCTGCTCTAACCAACTGAGCTAGCGGCGCCTGCTGACGTCGTAGACCTTAGCACCCTGATCGGGACCCGGCGAAATCGATAGACGTACGGCCGCCCGCGCGGCCCGCACCGCCGCCCACAGCAGCACTTCCGCCCCCGGCAGCCAGGGGTGACGCGTGTCCGGAGCGACCAGCCAGCGCGCCGCCGAGGTCGCCTCGCCGGCGACCGGCGGGACGGTGATCGCGTCGCCGGGGCCATGGCACAGCAGCGGCGGGAGACACGCCGTACGGCGGCTGTCGCCGCCCCACTCCTCCCAGGACAGCAGCGACGGCAGGCGCTGCGCCGTCCCAGGGGCGGCGAACAGCAGCATCCGGCCCCGGAAGACCGCCACCGGGCCCGTGCCCTCCCCCTCGCCCCACAGGCGGTCCAGCATCCGCCGGCCGAAGACCGCCGCCGTGCTCACGACGTCGAAGACCGCGCCGCACGACAGCACGACCGGCGCGTCCGGCCGTTCCTCCCAGAAGGACAGCAGGCTGCGCGGGTGCGCCCCCGCCGAAGCCAGCCACGCCGCGCCGTCCGGGGTCACCCCGCCGATCTCGTCACACTCGTCCCAAGAGCCGCTCATGGGCTAAAGGTCTACCGGGGGTGAGCGGAAGATCCCGGAGAGTTGCCGAAAACGGGGACAGGTGACGGCCGGAGCGGTATCTTGCCCCGCTGGCATATGCCGGACGGATGAGGGTCCTACGGGGTGAAGGGTCGTACCGGTGTACGGCCCCCTCGCGCGCGTACGGCCGATCGCGAGCCCCCCGCGGCGCCGCGCTCTAGATGGGCTCCACCCGGCTGTGGCTCCCCCCGGCGTTCTCGCCCTCGGCGCGCAGCAGGTCCCGCCCGAACTCCACGACCTTGCGCGCGTAGTCCTCGGTCCACTCCGCGCGCTCCGCGAGGTCCGCGGGCGTCAGCCGGTCGAACCGCCGGGGATCGGCGAGCTGGGCCGCGGCCATGGCCTGGAACTCCGACGCCCGGTCCGCGGCGGCCTGGAAGGCCTGAGCGAGCTCGCTCGCGCGCGCGAACAGCGCCGCGGGGTCGTCGATCGACTCCAGGTCGAAGAAGTGCTCCGGGTCGGCCGCCGCGTGGGCGGGCTCGAAGAGCAGGGGCGCGGGGCGTGGCCGCGGTTCGTTCCGACGCGGCGTGGGCTCCGCCATGTCTTCTCCTCCTCGTACGGTGCGATTCCGGACCACCCTCCATTGTCCCCCGCATACGCAAGAGGCATTCGGACAGTGACCCCGAGAACCAACGCGCGAGGAGTGACGGGTGTTCCCGCGCGCGGGTACGTCAGGGTCTCCAGCGCACCCGGTGCTCCGCGAGGTGCCCCAGCACGGCATGGTTCGCCTCCCAGCCGTCCGGGAACTTCACCAGCGTCCCCAACTGCACCGGCTCCGTGGACGGGTAGTCGTCCAGCAGGTCGCTCACGCCCTCCCGGCACACCACCACGCACGCGTGCCGGTGGCGGGACGTCAGCACGCACAGGCGGCCCGTCTCCAGGTGGAAGGCCGTCGCGTCGGGGCGGCCCGAGAGGGGGTGCAGGATGACCGTGACGTCGAACTCCATGCCCTGGAGGCGGTTCGCGGTGTCCACGGTGACGTCGCTCACGCCCAGGTCCGCCAGCGCCGCGCGGACGGCCGCCGCCTGGTCGCGGTGGGCCGTACCGACGGCGATCCGCGCGGCCGTCACCGGCGCCGGGTCCGGCGAGCGCTCGGACGTCGCCGCGCCGCCCCGGTCCAGCATGCGCCGTACGACCGTGGCGACCGCGCGGACGGCCTCCGGGTCGGTGCGCGGGGTGTGGCGCGCGGGCAGCTCCAGCAGGCCCCAGCCGGACTCCGCGGCCTCGTCGATGACCCGGTCGGGGCCGGAGCCGTCGGAGGGCACGGCGAACGTCAGGCGCCGGTCCGCGTGCGCGGTGCCGCTGCGGAACGGCGTGTACGGGTAGAACGCGTCCGACACCAGCGGCGCCGCCGACGCCGGGAGCCGCCAGGACACCGGCAGGCGGTGCTGGGGGAGCCCCGGGTTGTGCGCCAGCAGCGTCGTCACGGCCGACGCGGACGGGTCGTACGACAGCCCCGCCCACTGCTCGCTGCCGACGATCGCGAAGGGGTCCAGCTGGCCCGGGTCGCCCACGAACAGCGCCCGCTCGAACAGCCCGGCGACGGCCAGCAGCCCGTCCGAGCGCATCTGGTACGCCTCGTCCACGATCGCGTGCCGCCACGGCTCGTCGACCTTCACGTGCGCCCACTTCGCCGCCGTCGAGATCACCACCGGCAGCCCCGCGAGATCCGCCGCCTTCGCCGACGTCCGGACGGCCGGCAGCTCGTCCAGCGCCTTGTCGTACGCGTCCGCGTCACTGCTGTGCAGGCGCCCCACCGGCAGCTCCGGCGCCTTCTCGGCGAGCCGCAGGACCAGGTCGTCCACCTGCGCGTTGGTCTGCGCGACGACCATCAAGGAGCGCCCGGCGTCCGCGAGTTCGAGGGCCGCGCGCACGACGAGGGTCGACTTCCCCGCGCCCGGGGGCGAGTCGACGACGACCCCGCGCGCGGTGCCGTGCAGGGTGTCGCGCAGGATCGCGTCGGTGGCCTGGGCGGCGGCCGTACCGGGGTCGAAGACGGTGGTCACAGGACGTCCTCCTCGGTCACCGGGTCGGCCGCTTCGAGCACCGGCTCGCCCGGCGGGCCGCCGTGCGTCCACGGCGTGTCCTCGGGGTCGGGGAGCTTCGCGCCGCCGCGCTGCTCGTGCTCGAACGTGGTCCAGCAGACACGGTCGCCCTTCTCGGGCACGGAGCCCTGGTCGGGCTCCTTGCCGCGGCCCATCTTGTCGAGGAGCCGCAGGGTCAGGACGCCGTCCGCCTCGGCGGCGACGAACTCGGCCGCCTGGGGCTTGCCCGCGAGGGAGCGGTACACCTTCGCGCGCTCGCCCAGGTGCGGGCGGTCGTCGGTACGGACGGTCACCAGCGGGCGCGGACGCGGGGAGCGGCCCTCGCTGTAGGCCATCTCGACGTCGACGACCTCACCGGCGAACGCCTCGCCGGTCAGCCGCCGGCCGGCCATCACCAGCGGGTCGTCCAGGGCCTCCTGCGCGTCCAGACGGGCCTGCTCGCGCTCGCGCGTGGCCAGCTTGTTCGCGGCCGTCACGGCGTCGTCCCGGCGCGGCTGCGGCGGCTCACCCGCACGCACGCGGTCACGGTGGCCGGTGAACGACCAGCGGTCGCGCGTCCACCGCTCCTCGACGTGCGCCCCCGGCGGCAGCTCCCGCAGCAGGTCCAGGCCCCGCCACACGCGCTCCCAGGTCGGCAGGGTCCGGCTCAGCACCAGCTCCCGGACGCGCTCCTCAGCGGCGGTCAGGTCGCCCAGCCGGTCGTCGGCCTCCAGGCCGTCCTCGGCGAGCGCCAGCGCGGTGCGCGCGCGGTCGTAGCGCTCGATCGCCGGGGCGAGCAGCTTGTTGTCGAACGCCGGGTCCGTCGCGGGCCCCGCCGGGGGGTGCGTCAACTGGCCGTCGTCGTCCCGCGCCAGCTCCACCCGCAGCGCCTCCCGCGCGCCGGACGCGCCCTCGGGGGGATCGATCCACGCCAGCAGCGACCCCAGGTGCTGGTCCTCCAGGGAGGACTGTCCCGTCGCCCAGTGCAGCGCCAGGACGTCCGTCAGCGCCAGCAGCAGCGACGAGCCCGGCACCCGCGCGCGCTCCGCGTAGTGCGTCAGCCAGCGCCCCAGCAACGGCACGCGCGGGGGCGCCGGATAGGGCGCCTGCGGGTCCTGCTCCGCCGTACGCCGGAACCGCATCGACCGCCCCAGCAGGCGCAGCAGGTCCACGCCGCCCCGGCTCGGCACGATCAGCTGCGGTGCGTCCGCGCACAGCTCGACCTCGACCTTGACCCGCTTCCCCGTCTCCGGGTCGGTCTCATTGCGCTCGGCCGCCTCCACCAGCTCGCCGTACTCGTCGATGTACGGCAGGACGACGTCGGCGAGCCGCGACAGGAACGCGAACCGCAGCTCCGGGTTGCGCGGCTGCGGTACGGCCAACAGGCGCGGGGCGTCGCGGTCCGTCCCCACGAGCGCGCCGAGCGGCGCCCCCGCCTCACCGCCCGTGATCAACGGGACCAGCACCATGGGGCGTTCGGACAGATGCCGGTGCAGGACGGTCGCCGTCGGCTGCGCGCGGCCCGTGGAGTCGGCCTCCAGGCGCGCGAGGGTGGAGATCAGCGACATGGGGTCACCTCGCGAAGGGGGTTCGCCGGGCTGCCGGAGACCGATCCCGCGAGCGCCTCCGCGCGCAGCTGTGCCGCTCTGCGCAGCGCCGCCACGGCCGGGTCGTCCGGGTCGCCCTCCTCGCCGCGCGCGGCGGCCAGGACGTCCTCCACCCTGCTCAGGCCGCCCAGCTCCGCCCGGGTCGAGCGGCCCAGCGTCGTGACGGCGCCCGTCGCCCGGGAGCGGGCCCGGCAGTGGAAGGCGAGTTCGCAGGTGGCGAGGCACTCCGGCGAGTACGTCGCGGGCACCGACTCGACGGCCGCCGTGAGCTGCTCGGCGGGGAGGGACGGGGCGAAGCAGGTGCCCTCGGGGAGGCCGGCGGCGATGTCCTCGATGCGGGTGAGGCGGGCCAGCTGGCGGGCCGTCACCGCGCGCTGCTTGCGGACGTCGACCGCGGACGCCGTGGGGAGGTTGGAGAAGTCCCTCGGGCAGACCAGCAGGACGCTGTGGCGCACGCGCGGGGGGACCGGCAGTTGCGCGGCGACCTGCTCCAGCGCCAGCACGTACACCGCCGCCTGCCGGGCCGCCGCGCCCACCTTCGCCGGGTCCGCCGAACCGTCCAGCATCGGGAACGACTTGATCTCGACGACCGTCCACACCCCGTCCGGGTGCACCACGACTGCGTCGGGCTCCAGGAAGGCGGGCGAACCGGCCACGTCCAGCGCGAGCATCGGGTGGTCCAGCAGCGTCCACGCCCCCGGCGCGGAGGCCGCCTCGCGCAGCGCCAGCGCCGTACGCGCCGTACGCCCCTCGGGGCCCGCGGCCGTCAGGTCCGGGACGGCGGCCGAGGCGGGCGGCTCGGCGGACGCGTCCAGCGCCGCGTGCGCCAGGCGCAGGAGTTCCGCGCCGCCGTCGGCCTTGACCTTCGCCTCGAACGCGTTCCCGCGCGTCAGCGCGAACTGGGACTGGCCGAAGACCGCGGGGGACCCCAGCGCGCTCGCCAGCGCCGTCTTGTCCACCCCCGCGCCGTCGAGGAGCGCGCGCCGCCCGCAGCCCGGGTTCGCGGCGAGCGCCGCGAGGGCGCGGGCGTCCAGCGCCTTGGCCGGGACGTCGGGTCCGCGCAGCTCAGCGAGCTGGTGCCGGAGCGCCGTCCCCCGCGTCCGCGGAGGAGGCACTCGGCTCGGCTCGGGAGTCGCGGGGCCGGGAGAAGTGCTCACCCGTCGAAGTCTGGCATCCGCCACTGACAATCGGGGTCCGTGAGGCTGCCGGGACGGCTGCGACATGCGCCTTGACCGGCAGGAAACGGGACTTGAGCCGGTCGGCGCCACGCATCACGAACGGCGTCAGCAGCAGCCCGACGCCCATCACGGCGGCCCCCGCGACCGCGTCGAGGAAGTAGTGGTTCGCCGTGCCCATGACCACGATCGTCGTGATCAGCGGGTAGGCGACGCCGGCCGCCTTCGTCCAGCGCGACCCGCCGAACCGCCACAGCATCACCCCGCACCACAGCGCCCAGCCCACGTGCAGGCTCGGCATCGCCGCGTACTGGTTCGTCATGCCGCCGAGCCCGCGCGGGGCGCTCGCCTCGCCGCCCCACCAGCCGTACGAGCTGTACTGCGCCATCGTGTCCACGAAACCGTGCCCCGCGTCCAGCAGCCGGGGCGGGCAGGTCGGCAGCAGCGTGAAGCCGATCAGGCCCATGAACGTGGACGTCATCAGCCACGTGCGCGCCGCGCGGTAGCGCACCGTGCGCGAGCGGAACAGCCAGATCAAGATCACCGGGGTCACCACGTAGTGCAGCGACGCGTACCAGAAGTCCGCCGGGACGCCGAGCCACGCCTCGCGCGTGAACAGCCGGTTCAGCGGGTGCTCCGCGTTGATGTGCAGCGCCTTCTCGACTCTGAGGAGCGTCAGGCCGTGGTCCACGGCCGTCGACACGTCCCCGCGCGCCAGGAGGCGGCCCGCCGAGTAGCACGCGTACACCAGCACGATCAGCGGCAGCTCCGTCCACCAGCGCAGCCGTCCCGGGGGAGCCTCCTGGGTGCCCGGTGTCTTGGTCTTCGGCATCCGATCGCCTCCCCTTCCGATTCGTGGTGGACATGCCGTGCGGACGTGTCACTTTACGGCGTATGTGCGCGCCCGGACCGGGCGCCCTCGGCCTGTGAAGACGTCGGGATCGCCCACCGGGTTGCCCTGATCCACGGTGCGCGATGATGGAGAAGTTCCGCTCCCGTTTTTCTCCCGGAAAGGTCCCTCATGGCACCGCGCATCCTGCTGGCCCGGCACGGACAGACCGCCTGGTCGCTGTCCGGGAAGCACACCGGCAGGACCGACGTCCCCCTCCTGGAGGAGGGCCGCCGGGGCGCCAAGCTGCTCGGCGAACGGCTGCGCAGGATGCCCTACGACGGTCTCACGGGAGTGGAGGTCCGCACGAGTCCGCTGGCCCGCGCGCGCGAGACGTGCGACATCGCCGGGTTCGGGGAGCGCGCCACCGAGTGGGACACGCTCATGGAGTGGCACTACGGCGCGTACGAGGGGCTCACGCCCGCCGAGATCCAGGCCGTCCGCCCCGGGTGGCTCATCTGGCGCGACGGCGTGCCCGAGGGGGAGAGCGTCGCGGAGGTGACCTCGCGCGCGGACGACGTCGTCGCGTGGGCGCGCGAGGCCGACCGGGACGTCCTGGTCTTCGCCCACGGGCACATCCTTCGCTCCATAGGGGCCCGCTGGCTCGGCCTGCCGCTGGACTTCGCGGCCCGGATACGGCTCAACCCGACCTCCCTGTCGGTACTGGGCTGGGCCTACGGACAGCCGGCGATCGAGAGCTGGAACGACCTGGGACACCTCTCGTAGGTACCCCGGGACCGCCCGGTCATCCGGGGCACCCGCGCGCGAGACGCCGCAAGCCCGCCCGCGCGGGTCACCGCCCCCTCTGGCGCGGCACCCGTCGCTCCAGGAACTCCGAGACGTCCGCCGTCCTGCGGTGCGGCAGCAGCACGCGCGCGGTGTCGCCCAGCATCCCCCGGATCCGGGACGACTGGACGTGGCCCAGCAGCTCCAGGACGCGCAGGCCCGCGCGCGCGGCCTCGTCGGGACGGCCGTCGCGCGCGAGGTCGTCGGCCAGCTCGGCCGTGTACAGCGCCATGTTGCGGCTGAAGTCGGGGTCCTGGAGGTCGGCGGCGTCGCTCGCCCGGCGCGCGGCCCGCGACCAGTGGCCCAGGGCGGACCAGCACTGCGCCTCCAGGCTCGCCAGCTCCGCCTCCCCGTAGAAGCTCATCCACTCGGGGTCGGCGTCCGAGGGGCCTCGCTCGTACAGGGCGTGCGCGCGTGTGAGCGCCTGGGTGCAGCCGGTAGGGTCCCCGAGCCCGGCCCAGCCGCCTGCCTCCCTGAGGGACAGCAGCGACAGCAGCCGGTCGGAGCCCAGCGGGCGCGCGACACGCTGGGCGGCCTGTGCCGCGCGCACCGCCTCGCGCGGGCGCCCCGCGTCGCGCGACAGGAACGCCGTGTTGCAGAAGGCGTGCGCCTCCAGCGCGCGGTCGCCGGTCATCCGGGCGGTCGCCAGCGCCTCCGCGTAGTGCGAGCGGGCCTCCTCGTACCGCCCGGAGTCGTGGGCCAGCCAGCCCACCGAGATCGCCAGTTCCCCGGCGCCGGAGTACAGCCGGTCCGCCGTCGTGCGGCGGGTCGTGCCGGCGTCCAGCAGCGCGTACGCGGCGCGCAGCGGCTCGGCGGCACGCCGGTACAGGCTGTCCGCGCCGTGCCGGTCGTCCAGCAGGCGGATTCTGCGGACCGCTTCCTCCAGGGCGCCCGCCTCGCCCGCCCCGGCGCGGCGCGGGGGCCGTCCGGAGGCGTACGCGTCGGTGGCGAGGCCCAGGGAGCCCAGCGAGACGGCCGCCACGGTGGCGCCCCCGCCGGTCATGAATGCGCGACGCAGCACGTCGCTCTCCTCGTGGTCGTGGTGCGTGTCGTACGGGTCCTGCGTGTCATACGAATGACCCGCCGCGCGCGGTTCATCCGCCCCCCGCGCGGACGCGGTGGTGTGTACGGGGCTCGGGATGCGCGCGCGGGGCGCGTTGTCCGGATCGCGCGCTGCGCGCCCGCGTACGGACGCGCGGGGGGCGAAGCCCAGGTCGGTGAGCGTGCGACCGGGGAACATGTGCAGGAACACCCGTTCGTACGCGTAGTTGGGGCAGCGGATCTCGCCCGCCTCGACCCGCCCGATGTAACGCGCGTCACAGCTGACCCGCTCTCCGATCTCCCGCGCGGCGCGCCGCACCAGGGCGGCGAACTCGGCGGGCGAGCGCTGTCCGCGCAGGCGCCGGAAGGCGTGGTTGGGGTGTGCGGGCCGGTCGGGACGGGGTGGGGTCACCGTTGACGACGCCATGGCCGGGTCCTCTCGTGCGAACCGTCGAACCATGCCGGTTCCAGGGAGAATTGGCCGAGTAAAGCCCTGTATCAGGCAGTAACGGCCGTATCCAACTGTTTCCGGCGGGCAAGAACGTACCTGCTGTTCCGGGGTCGCCACACAGGATTTGGCTACAAACCGGATATCTCATGCGTGATCTGCCATGAAGTGCCATCCTTTGCGGCTGACTTCCGCCGTAGCCGTTGACGCGGTGGCGCGTTGAACGCTGTGGACTGCAATCGGGCTGCGCGGTGGAGGCCGGCATGGAGACCAGCCAGAGCAACGAACCCTGTACGACGCCGTCGCCGGCGCCGTGCGATCTCGTGACGGTGCCGACACGGCAGGGCCTGGAGGCGGTCGACATCCTCCGCCGCGGCGCCTGCGACGCGGTCGGCCCCGTCCTGCACGACGACGACGGCCGCACCCTCGGCTTCCTCGTCCCGCCCGGCACGGCGGCGGCCTGGGACGTCCCGGGCAGCACCTGCACGGAGACGGACGGCCGGGGCCTGCGCCTCGCCCCCGAACCCCCCGTGGAGGGCTCCGACTGGCTCCTGCCACCGGGCGACACGGACCTCGCGACGGACCCGGCGCAGCTGCGCCGGGCCCTGGGGGAGGCGGCGCGGCTCATCGAGGCGGCGGACAGCTGCCGGTGAACGGCCACTGGGGGAGGGGAAACGGTCCTTCAGGAGGTGCTCAGCCCTTCCCGGCGCAGGGTTATCCACAGGCCGGCCGCTGTCAGCGGCACGTGTCGGCCCTGGCTGCGAGGATGGGGGCATGGCGAAGGGCAAGGGTGGCAGGCGGGCAGACGCCGAGGGCGTGGCCGAGGAGGTCGACGGCGGGACGGCGCGGCTCGTGCCCGACCGGGACCGCACGCGGGCGTGGACGCTGCTCATCGACGGGGCACCGCAGTCGCACGTGGACCTCGACGATCCGCGGTTCCTGTCGTTCGAGTACCAGCGCCGGCTCGGGCACGTCATCGACCTCGTCGCACCGCCGGGGAAGCCGATCCAGGCCGTGCACCTCGGCGGCGGCGGGCTCACGCTCGCGCGGTACGTCGCCGCGACGCGCCCCCGCTCCACCCAGCAGGTCGTCGAGCGGGACGCGCGCCTCGTCCAGCTCGTCCGCAGGGAACTCCCGCTGGACCCGGCGGCCCGGATCCGGATCCGCTCGGCCGACGCGCGCGAGGGGCTCGCGAAGGTCCCCGACGGCTGGGCGGACCTCGTGATCGCCGACGTCTTCAGCGGCGCGCGGACCCCGGCCCACCTGACGTCGACGGAGTTCCTGGACGAGGTCCGCCGCACGCTGCGCCCGGGCGCGGTCTACGCCGCGAACGTGGCCGACGGCCCGCCCCTGACGCACCTCCGCGCCCAGATAGCCACGGCGGCCTCCCGCTTCCCCCACCTCGCCCTCCTGGCGGACCCCACGGTCCTGCGAGGCAAACGCTTCGGCAACGCGATCCTCACGGCGTCCGACACCCCCCTCCCCCTCCCCGAACTGACCCGCCGCGCCGCCACGGACCCCCACCCCGTCCGCATCGAACACGGCCGCCCCCTCACCGACTTCACCGGCGGAGCCACCCCGATCACCGACGCCTCGGCGACCCCGTCCCCGGCCCCACCGGAGTCGGTGTTCCGCTGACGCCCCCGCGGCCGGCGCCGAGCACACGGACGGGGCACGGCACGTCCCCTCCCCGTGCCGCACCCCGCGTACGTGTAGTACCTCCGAGTTACCCCCGAGGTACTAGGCCTCGCCCCCCGCCTCCCCCGGCAGCACCCCGGTCCGGGCCACCTGCCCGTACCACAGCGCACTCGACTTCGGCGTCCTGGCCAGCGTCGCGTAGTCCACGTACACCGCCCCGAACCGCTTCCCGTACCCGTAGGACCACTCGAAGTTGTCGAGCAGCGACCACAGGTAGTACCCGCGGACGTCCGCCCCGTCCGCGAGGGCGTGGCGGACGGCGGCGAGGTGGGCGTGGAGGTAGGCGATCCGCTCGGGATCGTGGACGCGCCCGTCGGGGTCGGGCTTGTCGTCGTAGGCGGCGCCGTTCTCGGTGATGTAGAGGGGGAGCCCGGGCGCCTCGCGGGTGTACCGCATGATCAGCTCGTGGAGCCCGGTCGCGTCGATGGTCCACCCCATCTCCGTACGCTCGCCCGGGGTCTGGTGGAAGGCGACGTCGTCGGCGGCGGGCCAGGGCGTGTGCTCACTGGCCCCGTGCCCGTCGGCCCGCCGCGCCTTCGTCGGCGCCCCGCCCGCCGAAACCAGCGTCGGGGAGTAGTAGTTGAGCCCGAGCGCGTCCAACGACTGGTTCGCGGTGCGCAGATCGCCGTGCTGGACGAAGGACCAGTCGGTGACGGACGAGGTCGCCGCCAGCAGGCTCTCCGGGTACGCGCCGTGCAGGATCGGCCCGTGGAAGATCCCGTTCGCGAGGTCGTCGATCTTGCGGACGGCCGCGAGGTCGGCGGGATCCTGCGAAAGGGGCCGCAGGACATGGGAGTTGAGGCTGAGCGCCACCGAGTTGCGGGCCGGCATCACCGACCGCAGCGCCGAAGTGGCAAGACCATGGCCGAGGTTGAGATGGTGGGCGGCCTTCAGCGCGGCGGCCGGGTCGGTCCGCCCGGGCGCGTGCACCCCGGATCCGTACCCCAGAAAGGCGCTGCACCAGGGCTCGTTGAGGGTGATCCAGTGCTCCACCCGGTCCCCGAGCGCCTCGCCGACGATCTGCGCGTACTCCGCGAACCGCAGCGCCGTGTCCCGCGCCGGCCAGCCCCCCGCGTCCTCCAGCTCCTGCGGCAGGTCCCAGTGGTAGAGCGTGAGCGCCGGTTTGATCCCGGCCGCGAGCAGCTCGTCCACGAGCCGCCGGTAGAAGTCGAGGCCGACCTGGACGGCGGGCCCGCGCCCGGTGGGCTGCACCCGCGACCAGGAGACGGAGAAGCGGTAGGCGGTCAGGCCCATGTCCGCCATCAGCGCCACGTCGTCGCGGTAGCGGTGGTAGTGGTCGACAGCGATGTCACCGGTCTCACCACCGGCGGTCTTCCCCGGCGTACGGCTGAAGGTGTCCCAGATCGACGGGGTACGGCCGCCTTCCCGTACCGCCCCCTCGATCTGGTACGCGGAGGTGGCGGCGCCCCAGAGGAAGGTGGAGGGGAAGGAGACGGGCGTAATGGGCTCAGACATGGAAGCGCTCCCATAGGTGGTCGTCGAGACCGACGGAGAGTGGAGGGGGGATGGTGGGGGTGAGCCTGCGGAGAGTCGTGCCGGGAGACTGAAGTGGGGGACGGACGAGGAGAGTTGAGCGGATGACGGTCAGGAGGCCGACGAGCGGGGGGAGTTGGCCGTATCCGGATCAGTGGAAAATACCCGCCGCCGACTCGGAGATTCCGGCCAACTCCCTCAACTCCCGCTCCTCGCTCAGCCCTTGACCGCCCCCTGCATGATCCCGCCCACGATCTGCTTGCCGAAGATGGCGAAGACGATCAGGAGGGGAACCGTGCCGAGGAAGGCGCCGGCCATGATGAGGGACTGGTCGGGGGTGTAGCCGCGGCCGAGTCCGGCCAGCGCGACCTGGACCGTCGGGTTGCCGGTCTGGCTCAGCACGAGGAACGGCCACAGGAAGTCGTTCCAGGACTGGACGAACGTCAGCATGCCGAGGACGGCCATCGCCGGCCGCGCGGCGGGGAACACGACGTGCCAGATGATCCGCCAGCTGCTCGCGCCGTCCACCCGGGCCGCCTCGATGAGTTCGTCGGGCAACGCCTGGATCAGGTACTGCCGCATGAAGAACACCCCGAACGCGCTCACCAGCGACGGCAGGATGACGGACTGGAGCTGGTCGGTCCACTCCAGCTTCGCGACCATCATGTACAGCGGGATGATGCTGAGCTGCGGCGGCACCATCATCGTCCCGATGACGATCAGCATCATCGCGCCCCGCCCCCGGAACCGGAGTTTGGCGAACGCGAACCCGGCGATGGTCGACAGGATCACGATGGTGATCGATGAAGTCCCGGCCACGATCGTGGTGTTGAAGAACGCCTTGCCGAGATTGGCGTCCCCCCACGCCTTGTCGAGGTTCGTGAAGAGGTTGGAGCCGAACCAGAACGGGGGAGGCGTCTGGGCCAGCCGGTTGGTGTCGCGCGAGGCCGCGACCGCCGTCCAGATCAGCGGGGCCAGCGAGCCGAACGTGAACAGCCCGAGGATGATGTAGGCGATCGGGCCGGCGTACAACTGCCCTCCCGCGCGGCCCGACTTGGCGAGGCGGCGGCGCGTGGGCCTGGGTGCCGTCTCCTCCGGGACGGGCTTGGGCAACGTCGTCGTCACCGTCGTACTCCTAACTGCCACTGCTGGCGCGCAGGCGGCGCGAGATGACGTAGTTGACGATGCCGATCACGATGAGGATCAGGAACATCGTCCAGGCGATCGCCGAGGCGCGGCCCAAGTGCTGGTTGACCCAGCCTTGTTCGTACAGATAGAGGCCGAGCGTCTGGAACTGGTGCTCCGCCCCGCCCGACGCGCCCTTGTTGGGGTCGAACAGCAAAGGCTCGCCGAAGACCTGGCTCGCGCCGATCGTGGAGACGACGACCGTGAACAGGATCGTCGGCCGTAGCGACGGCAGCGTCACGTGGATGAACTGCTTCCAGCGGCTCGCGCCGTCCAACGCCGCTGATTCGTACAGATCGTTGGGGATCGCCTGCATCGCGGCGAGGTAGATCAGCGCGTTGTAGCCGGTCCACCGCCAGATGATGATCGTCGAAACGGCGATCTGGGAGGGCCACTTGTCGCTCTGCCAGTCGACCTTGCCGAAACCCAGCAGATCCAGGCCCCAGTTGATCATCCCGTAGTCGTGGCCGAAGAGCAGCACGAAGACGAGCGAGGCGGCGGCGATGGACGTCGCGTACGGCGCGAGGATGACGACCCGGTAGAAAGTCGAGGCGCGCAGACGGTAGTTGAGGATGTGGGCGAGCCCCAGCGCCATCAGCAGCTGCGGGACGGTTGAGATGATGCCGATCGTCAGCGTGTTCTTCGCCGCGTTCCAGAAGAAGTCGTCGTCGAAGATCCGCGTGTAGTTGCGCAGCCCCACCCACTTCATGTCGGTGGGGGCCGTCAGCTCGACCTGGTGCAGCGAGGCCCAGCCGGTGTAGACCAGCGGGAACAGGCCGAAGGCCAGGAAGAGCAGGAAGAACGGCGAAACGAACGCGTACGGGCTCCACTTGAGGTCCCGCTGCCAGCGCCGCGAGAGCCGGGCCCGGTGCTTTCGATCCGCCTCGGAGGGCTCACCGGGCTCGGGGCGGCCCGGGGCCGCGCCCCCCTTCGCGGGGGGCGCGGCGGTGTCATGACTGGCCATGCGGGTCACTTGTCCAGGTTGTTGTCGATGGTCTTGGTGGCGGTGTCCCATGCCTCCTGGATCGACTTGCCCTTCGTCACCAGGAACACGCCGTTGTCGGTCATGCCCTGCTGGATGATCTGGTCCTTCGGGCCGATCGGCTGCACCGACACGTTCTTGGCGGCCTCGGTGAAGATCTTGCCGATCGGCGCGTCACCGGTCATCGCGTTCTTGCCGTCGAGGACCTGGGGCGAGGTGTACGCGGCGGGTGTGCTCGGGATGCTGCCCTGGATGGCGAAGAGCTTGGCCTGCTGCTCGGGCTGGGTCAGCCAAGTCACCAGCGCCTGGGCCTCCTTGGCGTGCTTGCTGGCCTTGGGGACGGCGAGGAAGCTGCCGCCCCAGTTGGCGGCCTTCGGCGCCTGCGCGACGTCCCACTTGCCGGCCGCGTCGGGCTTCGACTTCTCCTTCAGGGTGCCGAGCATCCACGGCGGGCAGGACACCGCCGCGAACTTGCTGTTGGCGATGGTCTGGTCCCAGTTCGGCTGGAACTGCGTCACCGGCTGGACCAGGCCCTTCTTGGCGGCGTCACCGGCGATGTCGAACGCGGCCCGCACCGCCGGGTTCTTCTTGTAGACGACCTCGCCGTTCTTGTCGTAGAACTTCTCCGGGCCGCTGCCGACGATCGCGTTGAACAGCCCGCCCGGCGAGTCCATGAAGTAAGTGCCGCTCGGCGCCTTGGACTTGTACTGCTCACCGACGCTGACGACCTTCTTCCAGTCGCCGGCCCACAGCTGGCTCACCTTGTCGCGGTCGGTGGGCAGCCCCGCCGCCTGGAACATGTCCTTGCGGTAGCAGATGCCCATCGGGCCGACGTCCGTGCCGAGAGCGATCGTCTTGCCGTCCTTGGTCGTGCCCTGCGACCACTTCCAGTCCAGCCAGTTGCTCTTGACGACCCCCTCCGCCTTGCCGATGTCCTCGAACTTGTCCGCCTGCGTCGCGACGATCTCCGCGATGTTGCCGACTTCGATGGCCTGGACGTCCATCAGGCCGGCGTTGGTGGTCAGGTGGTTGAGCAGCGCCGGGTAGTAGTTCTCGTTCCGCTCGACGACGTTCTCGGCGATCTTGATGTCGGGGTGGAGCTTCTCGTACTCGGTGTAGAGACCGGCCTGCTTGAAGCCCATGGTGCCGAAGAGGCCGAGGGTGATCGTCGTCTGCCCCTTGCCGCCACCGCCGCCGGACGACGCCGACGGGTCGTCGGATGCCTTGTCGCCGTCGTCGGCACAGCCGGCCAGCAGCCCGGCGCCCAGCGACGCGACAGCCGCCAGGACCACCACCCGACGGGAGGTTCGGGAACGTGCTCGCATTGCGTCCTCCTGTTGCCCTGACGTGCCGACCCCCCGGCCAACGTGCATGGTTGGGCCCGTTGTTTTCTCGCTGCGGCTCGGGCGGGGAACGTGCGGGATGTGTATGTGTCAGGTAGTGTGGGAGCGCTCCCACAAGTGATGTGTTGAAGGTTCGTCGGTTCCGGCGGGGGTGTCAAGGGAGTCGACGCGGAGAGATGCGTTCAGTTATCGGGACGTTAACTGGAAGCGGGGTGGGGCGGTTTTCGGCCGGACCGATCCCGCTGGCGAGGGTGAGGTGCGGGCCGTTTCATGTCAGGACAGGGCTGTTAGATTCCAGGCCAGTGCGTAGCGGACGAGGGAAGGCGGGGCCCATGGCAACCCACGGAGCGCGAGGGCGCAGCGGTGGCCGCCCGACCCTGGAGGAAGTGGCCGCACGCGCGGGGGTCGGCCGGGGCACCGTCTCCCGCGTGATCAACGGCTCCCCCCGGGTCTCCGACGCGACGCGCGCCGCCGTCGAGGCCGCCGTCGCGGAGTTGGGGTACGTCCCTAATACCGCCGCCCGCGCGCTCGCCGCGAACCGTACCGACGCGATAGCGCTCGTCGTCCCCGAGCCCGAGACGCGGTTCTTCTCCGAGCCGTACTTCTCCGACATCCTGCGTGGTGTCGGCGCCGAACTCTCCGACACCGAGATGCAGTTGCTACTGATCTTCGCGGGCAGCGACCGGGAGCGGAAGCGGCTCGCGCAGTACCTCGCCGCGCACCGCGTGGACGGCGTCCTCCTCGTCTCCGTCCACGCCGACGACCCCCTCCCCGACCTGCTCGCCCAGCTGGAGATCCCCTCCGTCATCAGCGGCCCCCGCTCCGCCGCCGAGACGCTGCCGTCCGTCGACTCCGACAACTACGGCGGTGGCCGCAGCGCCGCCGAGCATTTGCTGTCGCGGGGGCGGGAACGGATCGCGCACATCACCGGGCTGCCGGACGTGTACGGCGCGCAGCGGCGCGTCGACGGGTACCGGGACGCGATGGAGGACGCGGGCCGGGAGCCGCTGATCGAGGCCGGGGACTTCACGGAGGAGAGCGGTTACCGGGCGGCCCAGCGCCTGCTGTCCCGTGCCCCCCTGCTGGACGCGGTCTTCGCCGGCTCCGACGTCATGGCCGCGGGCGCCCGTCAGGCCCTCCGCGAGGCCGGCCGCCGTACCCCTGAGGACGTAGCTCTGGTGGGGTACGACGACTCCGCCATCGCCCGCCACATGGACCCGCCCCTCACGAGCGTCCGCCAGCCGATCGAGGAGATGGGCCGCCACATGCTGGACCTCCTCCTGACCGAGATCGCGGATCGCCGTCCGGCGGTGTCGCGGGGGTTGGAGCGGAGGCAGATCGTGGCGGCTACGGAGCTGGTGGTGCGGGCGTCTTCCTGAGGCCGGGGACTCCACTCACCAGCGGTCGGGCGGGGGTGGTTGACGCCGGGCAGCGCGGTCTGCGGACCTGTTGGTGACGAGCCAGATCACGCCGAGGATGATGGCGCCGGCGACCCAGAGGAAGATGATGATCCCCGCGCCGATGGCGGTTCCGGCGTCGTTGGCGTCCTGACACGCCTTGCTGGTCCCGCAGTCCTCGCCGCCGTCGGACGCGGCATTGACCCCGGTGACGAGCCACACCAGCATCAACGCGTTGAACCCCAGAATCACCCACGTGAGCGCCCGCCACCGGGGCCGATGCCTACGACGGGTACGCGCACGCGGCGCTACCGGCGGAGGCGTAGGACTGGTCCATCCCTGGTACGACATGACGAGCCTCCCAACCACACGAACGGCTCACACCTCGACGGTACGCCCCCCGCCATGACCCGGCAGTTTCTCGATGGACGCCGTCACCGAGGCCCTGCGACACTCCCCGCCATGCCCCCGCACCCCCTCCTGGACATCGACGACACCCCCGTCCCCCTGGAGAGCTACCTCTCAGGTATCGGTGAGGTCTTCCGGCGCTTCGCCGCCCCGGAGCAGGACTCGGGGTGTACCTCCTACGGGGTACGCCTCCCAAGTGGTGAGCGCTGGTTCGTGAAGGCCCCGACGGCGCCCGAGGCGTACGGCACCCTGGACCGTGCCTGGCGCTTCCACCGGGCCGTGCGGCATCCCGCGATCGTGCCCCAACTCCACCGGCTGGGCCCGGCGGTGGTGATGCCGTGGCGGGACGGCGACCTGCTCCACGACCCCGAACACCGCGCCCGCTTCCGCCGGTTGCCGCTCCCGGAGATCCACCGCGCGCTGGACACCCTCCTGGACGCCCACCTCGCCGTGGAGTCGGCGGGCTGGCAACCCGTCGACTTCTACGACGGCGCCCTTCTCTACGACTTCCCCCGCGCGACCCTCCACCTCATCGACCTGGACGAGTACCGCCCGTCCCCCTTCCGCCTCGACACCGACCGCCTCCCCGGCTCCCGCCGCTTCATGGCGCCCGAGGAGTGGCGCCGGGGCGCCAGGATCGACAGCCGGACGACGGTCCACGTACTCGGAAGAGCCGTACGGCTGCTGCTGGACGCGGGGGACGACGAACGCGGGTGGAGGGGAACGGCGGACCAGTACGCGGTGGTGGAACGGGCGACGAGGGAGAGGCCGGGGGAGCGGTTCGCGGGCGTACGGGAGTTGGCGGATGCCTGGCGCGAGACCCTCGTAGAGGGGGAGTACGACTAAGGGCCGACCCGCCTGAGCGGATCGGCCCTTAGTACTTCAGGGTGAGTGACGGGACTTGAACCCGCGGCATCCTGGACCACAACCAGGTGCTCTACCAGCTGAGCTACACCCACCATGACCGGCACTGTTTGTTTCTTTCCGACCGGCTGAGAAAAGTGTACAGGGTCCGAAGGGGTGCTCGCGCACGGGTTTCACGGCACCCCTTCCGGGTGACCTGCGGACCTAGCTCGCGGGCAGTACGTGCCGCGCCGCGATGGACTTCGCGGTGTCGGAGTCGGGGCCGGGCTGGGGGACGAAGATCGCGTCGCGGTAGTAGCGCAGCTCCGCGATGGACTCGCGGATGTCGGCCAGGGCGCGGTGGTTGCCGTTCTTCTCCGGGCTGTTGAAGTAGGCGCGGGGGTACCAGCGCCGCGCGAGTTCCTTGACGGAGGACACGTCGACGATGCGGTAGTGGAGGTAGGACTCCAGCGCGGCCATGTCCCGGGCGAGGAAGCCGCGGTCCGTGCCGACGGAGTTGCCGCACAGCGGCGCCTTCCCGGGCTCCTTCACGTGCTCGCGGACGTACGCGAGGACCTGCGCCTCCGCGTCGGCCAGCGTCGTACCGCCCGCGAGTTCGTCGAGGAGCCCGGACGAGGTGTGCATCTGACGCACCACGTCCGGCATCGTCTCCAGCGCCGCGTCCGGCGGGCGGACGACGATGTCGACCCCCTCGCCGAGCACGTTCAGCTCGGAGTCGGTGACGAGGGCGGCAACCTCGATGAGCGCGTCGTCGGACAGCGAGAGGCCGGTCATCTCGCAGTCGATCCACACCATGCGATCGTTCATGCGTCCACCCTAAGGCTGACATCCACCGATCGGGTGTACCGCGACCTGGGGTAGCTCCCCGGTAGTACACGGGTACGACCCCAGAGGTACGGCACCGCAGATGCCCGACCCGGAAGGGTTACCCCCTCCGGGCCGGACGTCGACCGGTCGACCGATCGGTATGGTCAGCCTCCGCTGCGCTGCCCCGGCAGGGCCGCGCGGGCGGTGGCGTACGGGTCCCGGTCCCGGTCCCGATCGCGGGAGACCGCGTGGTCCGGGGAGAGCCCGGACGCGGAGGAGCCGACGGACGCCGTACGGCGGGCCTGGAGCGGGACCGGCGCCTCGGAGTGCATCCCCGGGGACGGCGGACCCAGCGGGGCCGGTGTCGGATCACTGTCCAACTGGCGTTCGCTCTGCGGCCGGCGGGCCCGGTACGCGGCCCGGTAGGCGGCCGGCGACGACCCGAGCTGCCGGCGGAAGTGCCCGCGCAGCGCCACCGGCGAACGGAAGCCGCAGCGCCCCGCGACCTCGTCCACCGAGTAGTCGGACGTCTCCAGCAGCCGCTGCGCCTGAAGCACCCGCTGGGTGATCAGCCACTGGAGCGGCGCACTGCCGGTCAGCGAGCGGAACCGGCGGTCGAACGTGCGCCGGCTCATGTACGCGCGCGCGGCGAGCGTCTCCACGTCGAACTGTTCGTGGAGGTGTTCCAGCGCCCAGGAGACGACCTCGGCGAGCGGGTCGGCCCCGATCTCCTCTGGTAAAGACCGGTCGAGGTAGCGCTCCTGACCGCCCGAGCGGCGCGGCGGGACGACAAGCCTGCGGGCCAGCGCGCCGGCCGCCTCGTTGCCGTGGTCCGTGCGCACGATGTGCAGGCACAGGTCGATCCCGGCCGCCGTACCGGCGGACGTGAGGACGTCGCCGTCGTCGACGAACAGCTCTCTCGGATCGACGTGCACCGACGGATAACGTTTCGCCAGGGTCGGCGCGTACATCCAGTGGGTGGTCGCCGGACGGCCGTCCAGCAGCCCTGCGGCTGCCAGCACGAAGGCGCCCGTGCAGAGCCCGACGATGCGGGCCCCCTCCTCGTGCGCCCGGCGCAGCGCGTCGAGCGCCTCCTCGGGCGGTGGCGCGGTGATCGAGCGCCAGGCCGGTACGACGACCGTCCCGGCGCGGGAGATCGCCTCCAGGCCGTGTGGCGCGGTGAGTTCCAGGCCCCCTGTGGTCCGCAGCGGGCCGTCCTCACCGGCGCACACCAGCAAGCGGTAGCGCGGTACGCCGGCGTCCTGGCGGTCGATGCCGAACACCGACAGCGGTATGGAACTCTCGAATATGGGGCCGCCGCTGAACAGCAGCACCGCGACGATCTCCTTGCGGCGGCGCCCGGAAAGCTTCCGGGCAGCGGTTTCCGGCGCGGCAGTGGAGTCGTGGCTCATCCTGCTAAGCCCCCCTCGGTGGTCGCGGCTCCTCGGTTGTGTCGCTCCTGCACGTTTCCCCTCGGTCCTGCACGAGTCCCCCGCCGTAGACAGTCAAGATCGAATCTACTGTGTCGCGTCGTGCCGCGGTGGCCAGTTCTCCACCCGGCGCATTGTCGACATGGCAACTTGGCGTGAAGCATTCGATCACGAAGCGTTGCACTACGAGGACGTGCAGGGAAGTGCGCCTCGTGGCAGTGGCTAATCTGCGTAGGGTGCAGGGGGGCCCTGAGACCCTTTCCGTGCAGGTCAAACGGGGGGTGGGGGGTGTTCGGACCAGCTGATGCACAGGTGCGGGAAGTTGGCTGAAAAGCGATGTGGTTGTGCGCGGAAACCGGTCAGCCGACCGGTGAGCCTCCCCCGGTGTGACGTCCGCCTCGGTGCGCGCCCGCGCCCGCATGCGCGGGGCGCCTGTGGTGGTGCGGGTGCGGCGCGCGTTCCTCGGCGAGCACGCGCGCCTCGCAGCGCTCCGACTGCCGCAGCAGCACCCGGCACACGGCCGTCACGGCGGCCAGCCCCAGCGCGGTGCCGGCGGTGCCGCCGAGCGAGGTGCCGTACCAAAGGAGTACTACGGGTACGAGCAGACAGGAGAAGACCGCCCAGCGGATGAGATCGGTCGTCCGGTCCTCGGGGGATCCCGGGGGTCCCTCGGAGGTACTACGGGGTACGGGCACGGTGGGCTTCCTGACTCCCGGAGGCGGTCGGCGGGGTGGTCGGCGGTGCGGTCGGGCACCGGGTTCAACGCCCGTTCGACCGGTCGGTCACTCGGGTGTAGGCGCCGCGTCAGCGAATCCTGTGCAAACCGCCTGCACGGGGCAGCAACCATTGCGTTACGGGCGCCACCTCGTGCATGCTCCCTGGAACCCCCCACCGGTAGGGCACGGGATATGGGCTGCGGAGGCGTGCCGCCGTACCCTTGGGGGTATGGGGTTGGGAAGATGATTCCCGGACAACAGCTCCGCCGCTCCTGTCGCCCTCCCATCACAAGGATCGATTCGCCGAGACAGCCATGGCCGGTCACGAATTCTTCGAACCCGCAGACCGCAAGCGGCCCGTCGCCGACCCAACGGCGGCCGAGCCCCTGGCGGCGGAAGACGCACGCCCCCTCTGCGATCCCGCCTTCAAGCACGGCGTGGTCGTCGGCTTCGACGGCTCCACGTCGAGCGAGCGGGCCCTCGCGTACGCCATCGGCATGGCCCACCGCTCCGGCTCGGGTCTGATCATCGTCCACGTCGCCAACCGGCTGCCCACGACCGTGTGGGCGGGCTGCGAGCCCCCGGTCTTCGTCGACGTCCCGGACCACCGCACGGAGGTCCTCGGCCTCGAACTCGCCTGTGCGGAGTACCTGTCCGAGGTGCCGTGGATCCTCGTCGAGCGCGGCGGCGACATCTGCCACGAACTCGAAGAGGTGGGGCGGGAGTACGAGGCGGACGCGATCGTCGTCGGCTCCACGCACGGCATCGTGGGCCGGATCTTCGGCTCCGTCGCGGGGCGGCTCGCGAAGCGCGCGCAGCGGCCCGTGGTCGTCATCCCGTAGTACCCGTAAGCCTTTTGAGGGACGGGTGACTGCTGAGGTCAGGCTTTTGTGCGGGCGTGAACCCTACCGGCGCGTAGAGGTGTTCGTGCCTTGGTGAAGGGCATATATCGCACACCGCACAACTGCACATGCTTGAAGGGAGCCCCGCCGTGGCCAACGACGTCCCTGCGGGAATCACAGGCACCTCAACGATCGCCGGCCGACTCGCCCTCGCCGTCACCCTGTTGGCCTTCGGGCTCGGGTACGCCGATGTCATCGACGGGGTCTCGGCGGCCGACGCCGTCTCCGTCGCCCACTACGTCGGCGGAGTCACTCTCTTCGTCGCCGGACTCTTCGCCTTCCGGGACCACGACACCCTGAACGGGACCGGGTTCGTGGCCGTCGGGGCGTTCTGGTTCACCTGGGCCGTGTCCGCCGGGAACCAGGTCTCCGACAACGGGGCCGGGTTGTTCCTGCTGCTGTTCGCGCTCATCGCCCTGTCCCTGACCGTCTCCGGCGGGGACCAACTCACCCAGGGGACCTACGGGTTGTTCCTCGTCGCGCTGGTCCTGATGGCCGTCGCGCGGCTGTGGGGCCCCGACTCCCTTGCCAAGGTGGGCGGTTGGTTCGCCGTCGCGGCGGGCGCGGTCGCCTGGTACGCCGCGACAGCGGCCCTGGCCCACTGGCCCACCGCCCTGCCCCGACGTGGACGCGCTGCCGGCCGGGGGGTGACGGCCACCGGCTAAATGGCAGCCGCAGCCGGGGAGTTGGGCTTCCCCGGCACACATGAACGGGTCCCCGGTGAAGGTGGCATCACCGGGGACCCGTTCCGTTGTAGCGGGAGCGAGAACTACTCGACCGTCACCGACTTCGCGAGGTTGCGCGGCTTGTCGATGTCACGGCCCAGCGCCTTCGCCGTGTAGTACGCGAGGAGTTGGAGCGGGATGCCCATCAGGATCGGGTCCAGCTCGTCCTCGTTCTTCGGGACGACGATCGTGCGGTCGGCCTTCTCCTGCTCGCGGTGCGCGACGGCGATGATCCGGCCGCTGCGGGCCTTGATCTCCTCCAGCGCGGCGCGGTTCTTCTCCAGCAGGTCGTCGTCGGGGACGATGGCGACCGTCGGGAGGGCGGGCTCGATGAGCGCGAGGGGCCCGTGCTTCAACTCCGAGGCGGGGTAGGCCTCGGCGTGGATGTAGGAGACCTCCTTGAGCTTCAGGGATGCCTCACGGGCGACGGGGTAGCCCCGCACGCGCCCGATGAACAGCATCGAGCGTGCCTCCGCCAACTCGGCCGCCAGCTTCTCGTACTCGGCCTCGTTCGCCATGATCTCCGCGATCTGGCCCGGGAGTTTGCGCAGCCCCGCGATGATCCGCTTGCCGTCGCGCACCGAGAGGTCACGCGTACGGCCCAGGTGCAGCGCGAGCAGCGCGAACGCGACCGTCATGTTCGTGAAGCACTTCGTCGACACGACGCAGACCTCGGGACCGGCGTGGACGTACATCCCGCCGTCCGCCTCGCGGGCGATCGCCGAGCCGACGACGTTGACGACGCCGAGGACGCGCGCGCCCTTGCGCTTCAGCTCCTGGACGGCCGCGAGGACGTCGTACGTCTCACCGGACTGGGAGACGGCGATGTACAGGGTGTCGGGGTCGACGACGGCGTTGCGGTAGCGGAACTCGGAGGCCGGCTCGGCGTCGGCGGGGATGCGGGCCAGCTCCTCGATCATCTGGGCGCCGATCATGCCCGCGTGGTACGAGGTGCCGCAGCCGAGGATCTTCACGCGCCGGATCTGCCGGGCCTCGCGCGCGTCGAGGTTGAGGCCGCCGAGGTGGACGGTGGAGAAGCGGTCGTCGATCCGGCCGCGCAGGACGCGGTCCACGGCGTCCGCCTGCTCGTGGATCTCCTTGTGCATGTAGGTGTCGTGGCCACCCATGTCGTAGGAGGCGGCCTCCCACTCGACCGTGGTCGGCTCCGAAGTAGTACGGGTCCCCTCCGTGGTGTACGTACGGAAGTCGTCCGCCTTCAGCGTGGCCATCTCGCCGTCGTCCAGCGTTACTACCTGACGGGTATGCGCGACCAGCGCGGCGATGTCCGAGGCGACGAACATCTCCTTCTCGCCGATGCCGAGGACGACCGGGGAGCCGTTGCGGGCGACGACGATGCGGTCGGGGAAGTCGGCGTGCATGACGGCGATGCCGTACGTGCCCTCGACGAGGCGCAGCGCGTCGCGGACCTTGTCCTCCAGCTTCTCGGCCTGCGAGCGGGCGATCAGGTGGGTGAGGACCTCGGTGTCGGTCTCGGAGAGGAACTCGATGCCGTCCGCCTCCAGCTTGCGCCGCAGGTCGGAGGCGTTGTCGATGATGCCGTTGTGGACGACGGCGACCTTCAGGTCGGCCGACAGGTGCGGGTGCGCGTTCACGTCGGAGGGGGCGCCGTGGGTGGCCCAGCGGGTGTGCGCGATGCCGGTCGTGCCCTTGAAGCGCGCCGGGACCTTCGCCTCCAGGTCACGGACGCGGCCCTTGGCCTTGACGACCTTCAGACCGGCCGACTTCGGGGAGGACACGACGATGCCCGCCGAGTCGTACCCCCGGTACTCCAGCCGCTGGAGACCCTCAAGGAGGAGGGGGGCCACATCACGCTTGCCGATGTATCCGACAATTCCGCACATACGTAAAAGGTCCTCATGGTCCGAGTCACTCCTGAGAGTGACTACCCGTAGACGATCCGCCGGAGCTGCCGGAGCGAGAGCTCCGGCGGGGCGACCGCCCTGTACTTCAGTTCCGCCTCGATCCGCTCGAAGATCTCCGCGTTCACCAGGCCCTGCGCCTGGAGCTCCCGGTGGCGGCGGCGGACGTAGTCCTCCGTCGTCTCGTCGAAGTAGGCGAGCACGTCCTGGATCACCCGCAGCGCCTCGCCCCGCTGGAGGGGCGTGGACCGCGTCAGATGATCAACGAGTTCGTCGTGCACCCGGTAGATCCTGAGGGACAAGGGCGTCTTTCGCAAGAAATCTGCCCGCTATCGGGCACGGCCCTGCGGGAAACCCGGGAGGGAAACTCTTGGGACGGTGTTGAAGGTCTCATGAGCCCTTGTTCGTAAATCGTCCATTCGGCGTCTTGTCAGGCGTCGTCCGGAACGACCAATTTCAGACCTCATGGACACTCCTCGCATGGGCGTACCCGAGCAGCTCGCCGCCCGCATGACGATGGCGGAGCAGCACGAGTACCTGCGCGCCAAGTTCTCCCGCCGGTCGATGGTCAGAGGCGGCGCCGTGACCCTCGGCGCCGTCGCCGGCGGCGTCTTCGTGCCGGGCGCCGTCGCCCAGGCCGCGCCCCGCACCCACTCCCCGAAGCCGGCCGCCGAGAAGGTCGACGGCTCCCTCGTCGCCCCCTTCGGCCGCCACCTCGCCTACGGCAACGACCCCCGCACCGAGATCACCGTCTCCTGGCAGGTCCCGGTCGCCGTCAAGAAGCCGTACATCCGCATCGGCGCCCACCCCTGGGACCTCTCCCGCAAGATCGAGGCCGAGGTCCGCACGCTCTTCACGCCGGCCGGCGTCGGCGCGAGCGGCAACCACACCCAGTACTACCTGCACGCCAAGCTGACCCACCTGCGCCCCGGCAAGACGTACTACTACGGCGTCGGCCACGCCGGCTTCGACCCGGCCGCGCCCCATCTCCTGGGCACGCTCGGCACGTTCACCACCGCGCCCGCGCACAAGGCGCCGTTCACCTTCACCGCGTTCGGCGACGAGGGCGTCAGCTACCACGGCCTCGCCAACAACTCCCTTCTCCTGGGCCAGAATCCGGCCTTCCACCTGCACGCGGGCGACATCGCGTACGCCGACCCGACCGGCGCCGGCAAGACCGGGGACACCGGCTTCGACTCGCGCGTGTGGGACCAGTTCCTCGCGCAGACCGAGTCGGTCGCCAAGTCCGTTCCGTGGATGCCGGCTTACGGCAACCACGACATGGAGGCCTGGTACTCGCCCAACGGTTACGGCGGCGAGGAGGCCCGCTGGAACCTCCCCGACAACGGCCCCGACAAGAAGAACCTGCCGGGCGTCTACACCTTCACCTACGGCAACACGGCGATCATCTCCCTCGACGCCAACGACATTTCGTTCGAGATCCCCGCCAACCTCGGTATCTCCGGGGGGACTCAGACCAAATGGCTGGAGACGCAGCTCAAGAAGTACCGCGCGTCGAAGGACATCGACTTCGTCGTCGTCTTCTTCCACCACTGCGCCTACTGCACCTCCACCGCGCACGCCTCCGAGGGCGGGGTCCGGCAGGAGTGGGTGCCGCTGTTCGAGAAGTACACGGTCGATTTGGTCATCAACGGCCACAACCACCAGTACGAGCGCACCGACGTCATCAAGAAGGGCGCGGTCACCAAGAAGCTCCCGATCGGCGGTACGGCGTACCCCGAGACCGACGGCGTCGTCTACGTCACGGCGGGCGCGGCGGGCCGCAGCCTGTACGCGTTCACCGCGCCGCTGTCGTACGAGGGCCACGAGAACGAGGTCGACTCCGTCGCCTCCTTCATCAACACCAAGGACGGCAAGGTGAATGAGACGGTCACCTGGTCGCGTGTGCGCTACCTCGACTACTCGTTCCTGCGCGTCGACGTCACCCCGGCCGCCAAGGGGCGTACGGCGACGCTGACCGTGCGCGGGATCGCCGAGACCGGTGAGCAGGTCGACCACTTCACGGTGGCGCGGCGCGCGAAGTGAACCGTGCGCCCAGAAGGCAGGGCGTACAGGTGAGTTGATGTCGGGCTGTCCTCAAAGCTGGTCGAGGGCAGCCCACTTCGCGTTCCGGGGCGTCAAAGGCGTTTGAGGACGGCCTGTTTGGCCATCGTGAACTCGTCGTCCGTCAGCACCCCGTCCCGGTGCAGCTCCCCGAGTTCGCGCAGCCGCCGCAGCAGCGCGTCGTGGTCATCTCCGCTCGCCGGTACGGGAGTTGCCTCGGCGGCCGGTACGGCGGTGACGGGCTCCGCCGCCGGATGCGGGAGCCGTGCCTGGACCGCCGCCGCGACCAGCGCCATCAGCGGGTCCTTCTTGAACCCCCACAGCTCCACCGAGTTGGGGTCGTACTTCGGCGGCGCCTTCGTGGCCGCGCCCCGGACCGTGAAGCGCAGATGCCCGTTCTCCAGCCCGGCGGCCGGCAGCCACTCCACGCCGAGGATGTCGCCGATCGCCAACTGTCGTGCCCCGGCAGCCGACTTGGCGTCCTCGGTCTTCCAGTTCCACTCCAGCCGTACGGTGTCCCCGTCGAAGCTCGCGCTGCCGTCCCCGGCGGACACCGAGAGCGGTACGGCGGGACCCGCCAGCAGGAACGCGTCCACCGGGGTGCCCGGTATCTGCTCCAGGAGCAGCGCGTTGCGGACCTCGTCGACCACGTACTCGGCGACGCCGTAGCGGTCGGACTCGACGACGAGTTGATAGGGGTCGTGGGGTTCGGTGAGCCGCCCCGCGGTGGCCAGCAGCAGGGGGTCGGCGCCGTCGCGCAGGCGCAGTCTCAACCGGCCGTTCTTCTTGCCCTGTTCGAAGGAGACACCGGCCAACGCCTCCAGGGGGACGGTGAGTTCACCCAGTTCCTTGCGGAGCGGGCTGACGTTCTTGTCGTGTCCCGGCGTCAGCCTCAGCCGGTCGCCGTCGAAGACCCAGGTGCCGTCCTTCTGGATGATTTCCGCCATGCCATGATTGTCCATCAGAAGGCGACGGGATTCTTCAGGGTACCGATCAGCTGGAGGGCGCCCGCCGGGTCGGCCAGGTCGACCATCTGCTCGTTGTCGCGCAGCTGGAGCCGGTTGAGGCAGGAGCGCGCGAACTCGGGGGCGAACAGGTCGTACTGCCGGAATTTCTCGGCGAGTTCGGGGTGCTCCTCCTGGTAGGAGCGGGTCGTCTCCGCGACCGTCCGCCAGAACTCGCCCTCGGTGAGGACGCCTTCGGCGGCGAGGTCGGAGGCGAGGAAGCGGAAGAAGCAGTCGTAGACGTCCGTGAAGAGCGACAGCAGCTTCTTGTCCTCGGGGACCTCGACGGCGATCCGCCGGACCTCGGGCGGCAGCACCGCGTCCGGGTCCATGACGGCGATCTCCTCGGCGATGTCCTTGTAGACCGCCCGCTGCACGACGCCGTCCTTCAGTACCAGGATCGTGTTCTCGCCGTGCGGCATGAACACCAGGTCGTAGGCGTAGAAGGAGTGCAGCAGCGGCGTGTAGTAGGCGTCCAGGTAGCGCCTCAGCCACGCGGCGGGTGCCAGGCCCGACCGCTCGATCAACTCGGCGGCCAGCGACCGGCCTTCGTGGTCCACATGGATCAACGAGGCCATCGTGGCGAGCTGTTCGCCCTCCTGGAGCGCGGAGACGGGGCTCTCCCGCCAGAGCGCGGCGAGCATCTTGCGGTACGGCGAGAAGCGGTCCGTCGCCGCCTCGTACTCCAGGTGGCGGTAGCCGACGGCGGCGCGCTCCCGGATGATCGACAGGCCGGACTCCTTCAACACCGGGTCGTTGTCGATCAGTTGGGCGAGCCAGTCGTTGATGGCCGGGGTCGCCTCCATGTATGCGGCCGACAGCCCGCGCATGAAGCCCATGTTGAGGACCGACAGCGCCGTCTTGACGTAGTGCTTCTCGGGGTGGGAGCTGTTGAAGAAGGTGCGGATCGACTGCTGGGCCAGGTACGCGTCGTCGCCCTCGCCGAGCGGTACGAGCGTCCCGCGCGCGACCTCCGCCGCGAACGTCACCGCGAGCTTGTTCCACCACTGCCACGGGTGGACCGGGATGAGGAGGAACTCGGCGGGGTCGTGGCCGAGTTCACGCAGGCGCGCCTCGAACCGGTCGACGGTCTCCCCGCCCAACTCCCGCCGTACGAACGACTCGTACTCGATGCCGGCGCCTGCCGTGAACGCGGCGCGCGAGCGGTGGGCGGCGAGCCAGACCAGGCGGACCGGGTTCGCGGTCTCCGGGGCGTACGCGAGGTAGTCGTGGACGCCGAAGCCGAGCCGGCCGTTGTTGGCGACGAAGCAGGGGTGGCCCTCGGTCATGCCGGTCTCGATCGCCTGGAAACCGGCGTCGATCAGTTCGGCGGAGGTGAGTTGAGGCTTCGTGAGCTTGTAGCAGGTGCCGGAGAGGGTGGAGGAGATCTCCTCCAGGTAGACCGGGAGGACCTTGTCGCTGAGGCCGAGGGTGTCCTTCAGCTCGATGAAGAAGTCCAGGGCGGCCAGGGGGAGTTGGGCGTCGTCGCGGGTGCGGGTGATCGAGTCCGCGTCGACCTGCCAGTGGTCGAGGGCGCGGCGGACGGCCGTGAAGCGGTAGACGGTCTGGCCGTCGTCGCTGCGGACCGTGTAACTCCCGTCCCGCTCCTCGGGGTTGAGGAGGCGCTCGTGCGCGAACTCGGCGAGGGCCTTGCGGATCAGCCGGCGGTTGGCCTTCTCCCAGTGGTCGGGGGAGAGGTGGGCCACGGAGTCGGCGAGGCTCATGCGGTCACCGCCGCCGGGCGCTTCGCGAGGAACTGTTCGCGGGTGCAGAAACTCAGCAACGCTGTCTTCTCCGGCTTCTGGATCTCGCGCTCGGCGACGAATCCGACGGCTTCGTTCAGGGCGTGGACGGCGGTGTTGGACACGTCCGGCTCGACGACGACCCGTGCGACCGCCGGGTCCGCGAAGAGGTGGGCCATGACGGCGGTGATGACGGCCAGGGTGAAGCCGCTGCGGGGGGTGTCGGTCGCGGGGGTGAGGAAGTGCATGCCGACGTCGCCGGGCAACGGGTCGTACAGGCCCGGCAGTTCGCGGTGGACGGGGTCGTAGCGCTCCATCACGAAGGCGGGGACGCCGTGTTCCAGGCCGAGGAACGCTTGCTGGTGTTCGTCGGCGGCGACCGCCATGTAGGCGCGCTCGATGTCTTCCAGTTTCGCGTCCAGCATCATCCAGTAGGCCGCCTTGGGGTGGGTCAGCCAGGAGTGCAGGAGCTCGGAGTCGGTGAGGGGGTCGACCGGGCGGAAGGTGAAGTTCATATCGCGAACTCCTGGAACGCGATGGTCTTCTCCACCGGGTAGTACTCCCGGCCCAGCAGCTCCGCGATGATGCAGCTGTTGCGGTACGCCCCCATCCCCAGGTCGGGGGAGGTGACGCTGTGCGTGTGCACGCCAGCGTTCTGGAGGAAGACGCCCCGGCCCGTCGTGTCGATCGCGTAGTTGCGGGCGATGTCGAAGTTGCCGTGGGAGTCGTAGAGCAGCCGGTCGCGGACCGGCGCGAGGAACTCCGGCTCGGTGTAGGCGTACCCGGTCGCGAGGATCAGGCCCTCGGTCGTCAGCTCGAAGTCCTTGCCCTGCTCCTCCTGGCGGAAGCCCAGGGTGTAGCTGCCGCTGTCGTAAGTGGCGCTGTTCAGCGAGGAGTTGGTGAGCAGCCGGGTGGGGACGGGGCCGCCGAGGTTCTTCCGGTAGAGCAGGTCGAAGATCTGGTCGATCAGCTCGCCGTCGATGCCCTTGAACAGCCCCTTCTGCTGGGACGCGAGCCGGTAGCGGGTGGCCTCGGGCAGCGCGCGGAAGTAGTCGATGTACTCCGGGGAGGTCAACTCCAGCGTCAGCTTGGTGTATTCGAGGGGGAAGAAGCGCGGCGAGCGCGTCACCCAGTTCAGCCGGTAGCCGTGGACGTCGATCTCGCTCAGGAGGTCGTAGTAGATCTCGGCGGCGGACTGGCCCGAGCCGACCAGCGTGATCGACTCCTTCTTCACCAGCTCCGAACGGCTCTGCACGTAACGGGAGTTGTGGAGGAAGTCGCCGCCGAGCCCCTGGACGGCCGGCGGGTGGTACGGCTGGGTGCCGGTGCCGAGGACCAGCCTGCGGGCGCGGTAGGTGTCACCGGTCGTGGTCCTCACGACGTACACCTCGTCGTCGTACGTGACCTCCTCGACCGTCGTCGAGAAGCGCACGCTGGTCAGCTTGCCCGCGGCCCAGCGGCAGTAGTCGTCGTACTCCACCCGCAGCGGATAGAAGTTCTCGCGGATGTAGAACGGGTACAACCGGCCTTTCTCCTTCAGGTAGTTGAGGAAGGAGTAGGGCGAGGTGGGGTCGGCGAGGGTGACCAGGTCCGACAGGAACGGGGTCTGGAGGTGGGCGCCGTCGAGGAACATGCCCGCGTGCCACGCGAAGTCGGGCTTCGACTCCAGGAAGACGCCGTCGAGTTCGGCGATCGGCTCGGTCAGGCAGGCGAGGCCGAGGTTGAAGGGGCCGAGGCCGATCCCCACGAAGTCGTACGTGGTGTCAGGAAGCGCGGTCAAGGGGCTCTCCCAGGTACTGCTCGGCGTGGCCGGCGATCAGGTCGAGGACGGCGGTGATGTCGTCCGCCGTGGTCTCGGGGTTGAGCAGGGTGAACTTCAGGTAGTGCCGGTTGCCGACCTTCGTGCCCGCGACGACCGCGGCACCGGACGCGAACAGGGCCTTGCGGGCGTACAGGTTGGCGCGGTCGATCTCCGAGGGGTCGGTGACCGCCGCCGGGATGTAGCGGAACACCAGCGTGGACAGCGAGGGCTCCACGACGACGTCGAAACGCGGGTCGGCGGCGAGGAGTTGCCAGCCCTCGACGGCCAAGTCGCAGACCTCGTCGAAGAGTTCGCCGATGCCGTCCGAACCCATCGTGCGCAACGTCATCCACAGCTTGAGCGCGTCGAAGCGGCGGGTCGTCTGGAGGGACTTGTCGACCTGGTTCGGGATGCGCTCCTGCACCATCCGGCGCGGGTTCAAGTACTCGGCGTGGTAGGTCGCGTGGCGCAGGGTCGCCGCGTCGCGGACCAGGACGGCCGACGAACTCACCGGCTGGAAGAAGGACTTGTGGTAGTCGACGGTGACGGAGTCCGCGCGCTCGATGCCGTCGATGCGGTGCCGGTACTTGCGGCTGGCGAGCAGGCCGCAGCCGTACGCCGCGTCCACGTGCAGCCAAGTCCCGTACTGGGCACAGAGTTCGGCGATCTCGGGGAGCGGGTCGATGGAGCCGAAGTCGGTGGTGCCGGCGGTGGCGACGACGGCCATCGGGGTCAGGCCGGCGGCTGCGCAGCGCTCCAACTCCCGTGCCAGGGCCACCGTCTGCATCCGCTTGTCGTGGTCGACGGGGATCGGGACGACCGAATCGGTGGGCAGGCCCAGGAGTTTGGCGGACTTCTTCACGCTGAAGTGGCTGACCTCGGAGGCGAAGACGCGCAGTTTCGCCAGGGAGTCGGTCTTGGCCTCCTCGCGGGCCAGCAGCAGCGCCTGGAGGTTGGACTGGGTGCCGCCGGAGGTGAAGACGCCGTCCGCCGACGGGCCGAGGCCGATGCGCTCGGTCGTCCAGTCGATCAGTTTCCGCTCGATCAGCGTGCCGCCCGCCGACTGGTCCCACGTGTCCAGCGAGGAGTTGACCGCGCTCAGGACCGCCTCGCCGAGCACCGCCGGTATGACGACCGGGCAGTTGAGGTGGGCGAGGTAGCGGGGGTGGTGGAAGTAGACCGCGTCCCGGAGGTAGACCTCCTCCAGCTCGTCGAGGACCGCCGTCGTGTCGTACAGCGGCCTGTCGAGGTCGATCCGCTCGATGCGGGGGGCGAGGGCGTCGGCCGTGACGCCGGTGAACGGACGGTCGGTGGCGGCGAGTCTGGCGGCCACCCGCGCCACTCCGTCGGTCACGGAGCGGCGGTACTGCTCCGCGGTCGTGTCGTTGAGCAGGTGCGAGCGCATGCGGGGTCCTCCGGGGGAAGGGGACGGCGGCGGCGTGTGTGTGGGGGGAACGGGGTGATCGGTCACGCGGGGATCAGGAGACCTTCTTCGCCTTCTCGATGGCCGCCGCGAGGTTCTCCAGGAGCGGCGCGCACTTGTCGTACGACAGGATCGGCTCGGGCGAACGCGCGATGACCTGGCCGGCCTTGACGGCGGGGAGCTTCTTCCAGGTGTCCTTGGTGATCGCCGAGGGCTGGATCGCCGAGGTGCGGTCGTCCATCAGGATCAGGTCCGCCGGGTACTTGTCGACGTTCTCCCAGCTCAGCGGCTCGAACCAGCCGCCGCTCGCCTTGAGCGTGCCGGCCGGGGGCTCGACGAAGTTGACGCCGAGGGCCTTGAAGTACTCCAGGTCGATGGAGAGGTTGCTGCCGGAGACGTAGAACAGCTCGGCGCTCGCGGAACCGGCGAGGACCTTGATGTCGGGCTTCGCCTTGGTGGCGGCGCGCAGCCGGGCCGCCGCGTCCTCGAACCGTTTCTTCGCGGCGGTCGCCTTCGCGGCCGTCATGTCCGCGCCGAGCGACTCGGCCAGCTCCCACATGCGCTCCAGCGGCGCGGTGAGCTGGCGGTCGTACACCGAAAGGCCCACGCTGGGCGCCAACTTGGCGATCTTGTCCTTGGACGCCTCGGGGACGTACCAGAGGGTGCCGGCCGTGTCGAACATCGTGGAGACGAGGACGTCCGGCGCGAGGGCGGCGTACTTCTCGACGTTGAACTCGTCCCACACGTTGCCGAGGATCTCGACCTTCGAGACGTCCATGTCGCCGGCCTGGACATCGGCCTTGCCCGCGGGCGTCTTCGTCGGGCCGAAGACGCCCTTGACCTGGATGCCGTAGTCGAAGAGCGCGGCGCCGACGCCGGTGAAGGCGACGATCGTCGAGGGGATCTTGTCGAGCTTCACGGTCGTACCGCGGTCGTCCTTGAACGTCCACGGGCCCGACTTGGCGGTGTTCGCGCTCGCCGACGCGTCGGAACCACCGCTTTTCGCGTCGTCGTCCCCGCAGGCGGCGAGGGCGGCACCGAGGCCGAGGGCCCCGCCGGCGGCCAGGACGCCGCGGCGGGTGAGGTGGGTGGTTCTGGCGTTGGGCATGGGGAAGGCTGCTTTCGGACGTGCGGGATCACCGCCGGGACAGATCGAAGCTAGGTTAGCCTAACCTAAGTAGATCTTCCTAGGGGTGGTCGCCTTGGAACGAAAGCTGTGTGTGGCCTGTGGGATGCCGAATGTCAGCCCACGAGGCCCAACTCCCTTGCAATCAACATCCGTTGCACCTCGCTCGTACCCTCCCCGATCTCCAGGATCTTCGAGTCGCGCCACATTCTGGCCACCGGGTACTCGTTCATGAAGCCGTAGCCGCCGTGGATCTGCGTCGCGTCGCGCGCGTTGTCGACCGCGACCGTCGAGGAGTGCAGCTTGGCCAACGCCGCCTCCTTCTTGAAGGGTTCACCGGCGACCAGCCGCGCCGCCGCGTCCCGCCACGCCAGGCGCGCGGTGTGCGCCTTCAGCTCCATGTCGGCGATCTTGAACTGGATGGCCTGGTTCGCGCCGATCGGGCGGCCGAACGCCTCGCGCTCCTTCGCGTACTTCACCGACTCGTCCACGCAGCCCTGCGCGAGACCCGTCCCCAGCGCGGCGATCGCGATCCGGCCCTCGTCCAGGATGCGCAGGAACTGGGCGTAGCCGCGGCCGAGTTCACCGAGGAGGTTCGCGGCGGGGACGCGCACGTCCGCGAAGGACAGCTCGCGGGTGTCGGAGGCGTTCCAGCCGACCTTCGAGTAGGGGGCCGCGACCGTGAACCCCGGTGTCCCCGACGGGACGATGATCGACGAGATCAGCGGCTTGCCGTCCGGCTTGCGGCCGGTGACCGCCGTCACGGTCACCAACCCCGTGATGTCCGTACCCGAGTTGGTGATGAAGCACTTCGTGCCGTTGATGACCCATTCGTCCGTCTCCGGGTCGAGGCGGGCCGTCGTGCGCGTCGCGCCCGCGTCGCTGCCGCCGTCCGGCTCCGTCAGGCCGAAGGCGCCGAGGAGTTCGCCCGTGCACAGGCGCGGGAGCCACTCGCTCTTCTGCTCGTCCGTGCCGAACAGGTGGATCGGCATCGCGCCCAGCGAGACGCCCGCCTCCAGGGTGATCGCCACCGACGAGTCGACGCGGGCCAGTTCCTCCAGCGCGACGCCCAGCGCGAGGTAGTCGCCGCCCATCCCGCCGTACTCCTCCGGGAACGGGAGGCCGAACAGGCCCATGCGGCCCATCTCGCGGACGATTTCGTACGGGAACTCGTGCCGTTCGTAGAAGTCGCCGATCTTGGGGGCCACGACGTCGTGCGCGAACTCCTCGACCGTGCGGCGGAGTTCTTCCAGCTCGGGGGAGAGGCGGTAGTCCATCACTGTTCCTTGTGGGAGAGTTCCTCGCGGGCGAGGGCGCGGACGGTTCGGGACGGGCTCGGGCGGCCCAGGTGACCGGCCAACCATGCGCTCGTGGCGACGAGTTGGCCGAGGTCGGTGCCCGTGTCGATGCCGAGGCCCTGGAGCATCCACACGAGGTCCTCGGTGGCGAGGTTGCCGGTGGCCGACTTGGCGAACGGGCAGCCGCCGAGGCCCCCTGCGGAGGCGTCGACCGTGGTGACGCCGTGCTGGAGGGCGGCGAGGGTGTTGGCGAGGGCCTGGCCGTAGGTGTCGTGGAAGTGGACGGCCAGGGCGGAGGTGGGGACTTGAGCCTCATTGAGCGCTGCGAGGAGGGCTTTCACGTGGCCCGGGGTCGCCACGCCGATCGTGTCGCCGAGGCTCAACTCGTCGCAGCCCATGGTGTGCAGGGCCTTGGCGACCCTGACGACCTGGGGGATCGGGACCGGGCCCTCCCAGGGGTCGCCGAAGCACATCGAGAGGTAGCCGCGGACGTGGGCTTTGTGCTCCTTCGCGCGCGTGACCACCGGTTCGAACATCTTCAGGGACTCGTCGACCGTGCGGTTCAGGTTGGCCTTGGCGAAGGACTCCGTGGCGCTGGCGAAGACGGCGATCCGGGTGGCGCCGAGCGCGAGGGCCCGGTCGAGGCCGCGGTCGTTGGGGACCAACACCGGGAGATCCACCGGGAGTTGGCTGATCTGCGGGAACAGGGCCTCCGCGTCCGCCAGTTGGGGGACCCACTTGGGGTGGACGAAGCTCGTCGCCTCGATGGTGGTGAGGCCGGCGGCGGCCAGGCGGCGGATGAACTCCGCCTTGATCTCCGTGGGGACGGTCGTCTTCTCGTTCTGGAGGCCGTCCCTGGCGCCGACTTCGTGGATGCGTACGCGTGCGGGGAGGCCGTCGGCCGGGACGGTCATGGGGAGTTCAGGCATCGGGGGCCTCCTGGGGAGGGGCGCCGGTCGGGTCGTTCGGTTCGTTCGGGGTGACGACGGCCAGGACCTGGTCCATGGCGACCGTCGTGCCCGGGGTGACGTCGAGTTCGGTGACCGTGCCCGCGTGCGGGGCCGTGATGACGTGCTCCATCTTCATCGCCTCGACGACCAACAGGCTCTGGCCCGCGGTGACTTCGTCGCCGGTCGCGACCTTGACGACCGTGACCGTGCCGGGCATCGGGGCGGTGAGGGCGTCGGCGCCCGCGCGCGTGGTGGCCGTCAGGGAGGCGGCGACCGGGTCGTGGTCGCGGACCTGCCAGGCGTCGCCGTCGCGGCCCAGCCAGTCGTCCGCCCGGTGGAACGTGTGACGCAGGCCGTCCAGCGTGACGGAGACCTGGTCGGGGGTGACGGTGTGCGTCCCGCGCGGGGTGTACTCCAGCGGGTCGCGCACCTTCAGGTGGAAGGCCGTGCGCTTCGGCTCGCCGCCCAGCCGCCAGCCGCTCGGTACGGAGAAGGGGTCCACCCACCCCTGCCGGGCCGGCCGGAGCGCCTCCAGCCGTACGGCCGCCGCCGCCTCGTACACCTCCTCCGGCACCGCGTCGGAGACCAGGTCCTCCGCGACGCGCTCGACGAGCCCGGTGTCCAGCTCGCCCGCGACGACCGCCGGATGGGCCAGGAGCGCGCGCAGGAACCCCGCGTTGGTCTGCACCCCCAGGGTGACCGTCTCCCCGAGGGCGCCCCGGAGCCTGCGCAGGGCCGTCTCGCGGTCCGGCCCGTACGCGATGACCTTCGCGAGCATCGGGTCGTACAGGCTGCCGACCTCGGTGCCCTCGCTGAGCCCGGAGTCGGTGCGGATGCCGTCGCCCTGGGGCTCGCGGAGCCGCAGGACCGTCCCGCCGGTCGGGAGGAACCCGCGCGCGGGGTCCTCGGCGCAGAGGCGGGCCTCCACCGCGTGGCCCTTGAGAGTGACGTCGTCCTGCGTGAAGGGGAGCTTCTCCCCGGCGGCGACCCTCAGTTGCCACTCCACCAGGTCGACGCCGGTGACGAGTTCGGTGACCGGGTGCTCCACCTGGAGGCGGGTGTTCATCTCCATGAAGCAGTACTGCGCCGGGTCGCTCCCGGGGACGATGAACTCGACCGTCCCCGCGCCGACGTACCCGCACGAGCGCGCCGCCTGCACCGCCGCCTCGCCCATCGCCGCGCGCGCGGACGCGTCGAGGAAGACCGAGGGGGCCTCCTCGATCACCTTCTGGTGGCGCCGCTGGAGGGAGCACTCGCGCTCGCCCAGGTGGACGACGTTGCCGTGGCTGTCGGCCAGCACCTGGATCTCGATGTGCCGGGGGCGGTCGATCCAGCGCTCGACCAGGAGCGTGTCGTCGCCGAAGGAGGCGCGGGCCTCGCGGCGCGCGGCGGCGATCTCGTCGTCCAGCGCGGCCATGTCGCGCACCAGGCGCATGCCCTTGCCGCCGCCGCCCGCGCTGGGCTTGAGCAGGACGGGGGCGCCCAACGCACGGGCCGCCTCGGCGAGTTCGGGGTCACGCCCGCCCGGGACGACGGGGACACCGGCCGCCTCCACCGTCTCCTTGGCGCGGATCTTGTCGCCCATCAGCGCGATCGCCTCGGGAGGCGGGCCGATGAAGACGAGCCCCGCCTCGGCGCAGGCGCGCGCGAAGGAGGCGTTCTCCGCGAGGAAGCCGTACCCGGGGTGGACCGCCTGCGCGCCCGTGCGGGCGGCGGTCTCCAGGATGCGCTCCGCCGACAGGTAGCTCTCCGACGCGGGCGCCGGGCCGATCCGTACGGCCGTGTCGGCCTCGCGGACGTGCCGCGCGTCCGCGTCGGCGTCCGAGAAGACGGCGACGGAGCGGACGCCCAGCGCACGGAGCGTACGGATTACGCGGACGGCGATCTCGCCCCGGTTGGCGACCAGAACGGTCCCAATCATGAAGAACTCTCTTTCCACGAGATCACCGCAACCATTAATTGAGGAACCACGACGGCGAGCAACCAGGTCCGCGAGAGCGGCGGCGGTTTAGCCGCAAAGGCAGCCCTCACATCCGGAAGACGCCGAACTGGGGGTCACCCAGCGGCGCGTTGGCGCAGGCGGTCAGGGCGAGTCCGAGGACCTGGCGGGTCTCCAGGGGGTCGATCACGCCGTCGTCCCACAGGCGCGCCGTCGCGTAGTAGGCGCTGCCCTGCTGGTCGTACTGTGCGCGGATCGGCGCCTTGAAGGCGTCCTCGTCGGTGGCCGGCCACTCCTCGCCGCGCGCCTCCAGCTGGTCGCGCTTGACGGTCGCCAGGACCGAGGCGGCCTGTTCGCCGCCCATGACGGAGATCTTCGCGCCGGGCCACATCCACAGGAAGCGGGGGGAGTAGGCCCGGCCGCACATCGAGTAGTTGCCCGCGCCGTACGAGCCGCCGATCACGACCGTCAGCTTCGGTACGCGCGTGCACGCGACGGCGGTGACCATCTTCGCGCCGTGCTTCGCGATGCCGCCCGCCTCGTAGTCCTTGCCGACCATGAAGCCCGAGATGTTCTGGAGGAACAGCAGCGGGACGCCGCGCTGGTCGCACAGCTCGATGAAGTGGGCGCCCTTCTGGGCCGACTCGGAGAACAGGATGCCGTTGTTGGCGACGATGCCGACGGGGTGGCCGTGGATGTGCGCGAAGCCGGTGACCAGGGTCTGGCCGAACTCCGCCTTGAACTCCGCGAACCGCGAGCCGTCCGCGATGCGCGCGATGACCTCGCGGACGTCGTACGGGGTGCGCGGGTCCACCGGGACCGCGCCGTACAGGCCGTACGGGTCGACCTTCGGCTCCGCCGCCTGCCGCACCTCCCAGGGGAGCGTCCCGCGCGCGGGGAGGGTGGCGACGATGTTCCTGACGATGCGCAGCGCGTGCGCGTCGTCCTCCGCGAGGTGGTCCGTCACGCCCGACACACGCGCGTGGACCTCGCCGCCGCCCAGCTCCTCCGCCGTGACGACCTCGCCCGTGGCCGCCTTCACCAGCGGGGGGCCGCCCAGGAAGATCGTGCCCTGGTTCCGGACGATCACCGCTTCGTCGCTCATCGCGGGGACGTACGCGCCGCCCGCCGTGCACGAGCCCATGACGGCGGCGATCTGCGGGATGCCCGCGCCGGACATGCGGGCCTGGTTGTAGAAGATGCGGCCGAAGTGGTCGCGGTCCGGGAAGACCTCGTCCTGCATCGGGAGGAAGGCGCCGCCCGAGTCCACCAGATACACGCAGGGGAGGCGGTTGTCGAGGGCGACCTCCTGCGCGCGCAGGTGCTTCTTCACGGTCATCGGGTAGTACGTCCCGCCCTTGACCGTGGCGTCGTTCGCGACGATCACGCACTCGCGCCCGCTCACGCGGCCGATGCCCGCGATGACGCCGGCCGCCGGGGCCTGGCCGTCGTACATCCCCTCGGCCGCGAGCGGGGCCAGCTCCAGGAACGGGGAACCGGGGTCCAGGAGGGTGTCCACGCGGTCGCGCGGGAGGAGCTTGCCGCGCGCGGTGTGCCGGGCGCGGGCCCTCTCGCCGCCGCCGAGGCTGGCCGCCGCGAGCTTGCCGCGCAGCTCCTCGACGAGGGCCCGGTGCGCCGCCTCGTTCGCCCGCCACGTCTCCGACGCGGGGTCTGCCGCGCTGGTCAGCACGGGTTCCTGCGCCATGTCGCGCTCCCCTCCGAAGTTAATGAGCGTTAACCCATGTCCTCCATGTTAACGACCGCTAACAAGCCTGTCTAGAATTGATTTCATGGGCACCCGAACCGACGCTCCCACCCGGCGCGACCAGATCCTCCGAGAGGCCGCGCGGCTCTTCGCCGAGCGCGGGTTCCACGGCGTCGGCGTCGACGAGATAGGCGCGGCCGTCGGCATCAGTGGACCCGGGCTCTACCGGCACTTCGCCGGCAAGGACGCGATGCTCGCGGAACTCCTCGTCGGCATCAGCGGCCAGCTCCTCACGGGCGCGCGCCGCCGCCTCCAGGAGTCCGCCGCCGAGCCTCCCGCGCGCGTGCTGGACTCCCTCGTCGAGGGCCACATCGACTTCGCCCTCGACGACCGGCCCCTCATCACCCTCCACGACCGCGAACTGGACCGCCTGTGCGACAGCGACCGCAAGCTCGTCCGCCAGCTCCAGCGGCAGTACGTCGAGCTGTGGGTGGGGGTCGTGCGCGAGGTGTACCCGGACCTCGCCGAACCCGCCGCGCGTTCCGCCGTCCACTCGGTCTTCGGCCTGCTGAACTCGACGCCGCACCTCGGGCGCGCGGGGTCGCTGCCGGGGCGCGGGGACACGGCGCGGTTGCTGCACCGGATGGCTCGGGGGGCGTTCGGGGCGGCGGCGGAGGGGGAGTGACGTACGCGCGCGTAGGGGTGGGGATTCACGCGTACGCGCGCCGGTTCCCCCGAAGTGACCTGCATCTCTGGACGCTGCTCGCTACCCACCGGTATCTTGGGGTATGAGCAAGCGCTTAGACATGTAGTGGGAGGTGGCGGCGTGCGCCGTACGGTGTTCAACGAGGATCACGAGGCGTTCCGGGAGACCCTTCGGGCGTTCATCGAGGCCGAGGTCGTGCCGGTGTACGACGAGTGGTTCGCCGCCGGCCAGGCGCCGCGGGAGTTCTATCTCAAGCTCGCCGAGCTGGGCGTGTTCGGGATCCAGGTCGCCGAGGAGTACGGCGGCGCCGGCATCGACTCGTACAAGTTCGAGGCGATCATCTACGAGGAGACCGCGCGCGCGGGCGTGACGTTCGGCGGCTCCGGCGTGCACACGCTGCTGGGCCTGCCGTACGTGAAGCTGCTCGCCACCGACGAGCAGAAGAAGCGCTACCTCCCGAAGTTCGTCTCCGGCGAGGAGATGTGGGCCATCGCGATGACCGAGCCGGGCACCGGCTCCGACCTCGCCGGCATGAAGACGACCGCCAAGCTGAGCGACGACGGCACGCACTACGTCCTCAACGGCGCCAAGACCTTCATCACCGGCGGCGTCCACGCCGACCGCATGATCGTCTGCGCCCGCACCTCCCCGCAGAGTGCCGAGGACCGCCGTCACGGCATCTCGCTCTTCGTCGTCGACACGAAGGCCGAGGGCTACTCCGTCGGCCGCAAGCTCGACAAGCTCGGCCTGAAGACCTCCGACACCGCCGAGCTGGCGTTCGTCGACGTCAAGGTCCCCGTCGAGGACCTCCTCGGCGAGGAGAACAAGGGCTTCTACTACCTCGGCCACAACCTCGCCTCCGAGCGCTGGGGCATCGCCTACGGCGCGTACGCGCAGGCGAAGGCCGCGATCCGGTTCGCCACGCAGTACGTCAAGGACCGCGTCGTCTTCGGCCAGCCGGTCGCCGCGTTCCAGAACACCAAGTTCGAACTCGCCGCCTGCCAGGCCGAGGTGGACGCCGCCGAGGCCGTCGTCGACCGTGCCACCGAGGCGCTCGACGCGGGCGAGCTGACCCCCGCCGAGGCCGCCTCCGCGAAGCTCTTCACCACCGAGGTCGCGCACCGCGTCATCGACCGCTGCCTCCAGCTGCACGGCGGCTACGGCTTCATGAACGAGTACCCGATCGCCCGCCTGTACGCGGACAACCGCGTCAACCGCATCTACGGCGGCACCAGCGAGATCATGAAGTCGATCATCGCGAAGAACATGGGCCTGTAAGCAGCGGGAAGGGCCCCTGTAACGACAAGTCAGTAGAAATAGGGGCCATGACCGAGGCACTGCACGATCTTCTCGATCTGCTCGACCTTGAGCAGATCGAGGAGAACATCTTCCGCGGCCAGTCCCGCTCCGCCGTCGTCCCCCGGGTCTTCGGCGGGCAGGTCGCGGCTCAGGCGCTGGTCGCGGCGGGGCGCACGGTCCCGCCGGACCGGCTCGCGCACTCCCTGCACGCCTACTTCCTGCGCCCCGGCGACCCCGGCGCGCCGATCGTCTACACGGTCGAGCGCCTGCGCGACGGCCGCTCCTTCACGACCCGCCGCGCGGTCGCCGTCCAGCACGGCCGGCCGATCTTCGCCCTGTCGGCGTCCTTCCAGACGTACGAGGACGGTCTCGACCACCAGACCCCGATACCGCCCGCGCCCGACCCCGAGACCCTCCCGACCAGCCACGAACGGCTGCGCGGGTACGGCCACTTGGCGCCGGACGTCGTCGAGCGCTTCCTCGCATCCCGCGAGGCGATCGACCTGCGGTACGTCGAGGAGCCCCCGTACGGCAAGTACGGCGAACCCCGCGAGCCGCACTCCCAGGTCTGGTTCCGCACGAACGGCAAGCTGGCCGACGACCCGCTGCTCCACGTAGTCCTCGCGACGTACGTCTCCGATATGACGCTCCTCGACTCGGTCCTGCTCGCGCACGGGCGCGGGGGCTGGGCCGTCGGGGACGTCGTCGGGGCCTCCCTGGACCACGCGATGTGGTTCCACCGGCCTTTCCGGGCCGACGAATGGCTCCTGTACGACCAGGAGTCGCCGTCGGCGCACGGGGGGCGGGGGCTGGGGCAGGCACGGATCTATACGCAGGACGGGCAGCTGGCGATCTCGGTGATCCAGGAGGGTGTGGTCCGGGTCCCCCGCGAGAGTTAGCCGGGTACGTCCTGAGGGCTACGGGTCATCTCAGCCCCGCTTCCGCCAGCAGGTACGTCACCATCGGGTCGTAGTACCTGGGGCTGACGACGTGATCGTCCAGCGGCACCGCCACCTGTACCGTCCCCTCCGACTCCGCGAGGAACAGGGCGGGGTCGTTGCAGTCGGCGTACCCCACGGAGTCGATGCCGTGCTGGCCCGCGTACCCGGCCCAGCCGTGGTCGGCGACGACGAGGTCGGGCAGGTCGCGGGCGGTGCGTTCGAGGGCCGTGAGGATCTGCCGCATGGGCTCGCCGGAGTGCGTGTGCCAGAGGGTCGCGCCGTGTTCGAGGACCGCGACGTCGGCGAACTGCATGACGTACCCCTCCTCCGTCTGGAGGCCGTCCGGGATCACCACGATGTCGCAGCCCGCGGTGTGCAGGGCGGCGGCGACCGTGCGGTGCACGTCCAGCAGCCCGCCGGGGTGGCCCGTCGCGAACAGTACCCGCTGGTGCCCGTCCGCCGCCTTGCGCAGCCGCGCCGCCATCCGGTCCAGCGCGTCGACCGTCAGCTCCGGGTCGATCGTGTCCTGCCCGTACCGGTACTCCGGATCGTCGTTCACCCCGACCCGCTCCGCCATCACCGCGAGCACGTCCTGCTCGTCCGCCCACCGGTCGCCCAGTTCGAGGCCGAGCCAGAAGTTCCGCACCCCATTGGCGAGTTGACGGTAGTGAGAGAGGTTGTTCTCGCGCGGTGTGGCCACCTGGCCCGCGATGCGGGTCTTCACCAAGTGGTCGACGAGCTCGCTGCGGGTGGGGATCCGGGGTATCGGCATACCCCCATTCTGGACCGGACGCCTGTGCGCGTCAGCGCGGTTGTGGCCGCTGGGACGTGGGTCACGTCGGCGATCATGCCTCGCCGCCCGGCCGTTGCCGCAGCGCGAACCACAACTCCATCCGTACGTCCGGATCGTCCAGGTCCGTACCCAGCAACCCCGCGCAGCGCGCGATGCGTTGGCGGACGGTGTTGCGGTGCACGCCGAGCGCCACCGCCGTACGGTCCCAACTCCCGTGCAGGGACAGCCAGGTGCGCAGCGTCTCGGTCAGCGCCGGGTTCTCGGCGACCGGCGCGAGCAGCACCCGCGCGTGCGCCTCGGCGTCCTGGGGGGAGATCAGCGCGGTGAGCGCGGTGCGGGCGGTGTGCTGGACGAGGGGGATGCGGGTGGCCAGGGCCCGGGCGAGCGCTCGGGCGGCTTGTGCGTCGGCCGCCGGCCAGTCGGCGGGGGTGACGGGGGCGCTCATACCCAGGGACCAGCCGGGTGGGGGGTGCGGGGTGGGGTACGGGTCCTGGTCTGCGGGGAGGAGGAGGCGGATCAGGTCGGGGGTGAGGTCTACGAGGGGGGTACCCAGGGATGAGGCGAGGGTGAGGGCGGGGTGGGGGTCGAGGGGGGTGGGGGAGGGGCGGTTCGTCCGGCGGGCGTGGACGACGATCCAGCGGTCGGCGCCGAGGAGGGGGGCGACCTCCGCCGGGGGCGCGCCCAGGAGGAGGCGTACGAGGGAGGTCGTGCGGGTCGTCTCCGGGGCGCTCTGGCGTTCGTCGGTGAGGAGGGTGAGGAGGACGGCGGCGACCGAGGTGATGGTGTGGTCGGCGGGGGTGCGGTGGGGGGAGGCTACGGCGAGGGCGAAGGGGCGGCGGGGGGTGGGGGTGGTACTCGGGGTGCGAGGGGGCGTCGTAGCCCCCGTAGTACCCAAGGCGTACGCCGCGAGGTGTACCCCCGTGGCGGGATCCGTGTCGGTGGCCGTCACCGAGGCGCGGGTCGTGACGAGGTGGGCCAGCGCGGCGAGAGAGGCGTCCACGCCTGCTCCGGAGGCCGCGCCCGTCCCGGAAGCTGCGCCCGCCAGGGAAGCCCCGCCCACCGTCCCCGCCGCCGCGACCTCCACCCCCTCCGGCCCGAACAGCACCGCCCGCCCCCCGGTCCGCTGGGCCAGCTGCCGCAGCACCGCCGGGACCGGGTCCGGACGCGACGCCGCCGCCGCGAGGCTCTGCTGGGCCTCCGTCACCCGGCGTAACTCCGAGGTACGAGCCCGCTCCATCAACTGCCACATCGCACGGGCGACCGCCGCGAACGTCGTCTCCTCGGGTACCTCGATCAGCGGCAACCCGTACGACTCGCAGGCGGCGACCAGGGCGCGGGGGACGGTGTCGTGGACGGGGGCGACCCCGAACCCGAGAGCCACGCCGCCCGCGGCGATCACCCTGGAGACGTAGTCGTCGAAGTACGTCCCCGAACCGGTGGCCTCCGGGATGTGGACGCCCGCCGTGAGGAGCAACTCCCCTCCCAGGAGGTACGGGTAGGGGTCGGCCATCTCGGAGGTGAGGGCGCCGTACAGGACGGTGGCCGGGTCCGAGGGACCGGCGATCTGCCGCAGGGCGAGATCCTCGCGGGCGAGGAGGGCGGAGAGGGGGACGGGCGGGGTGGGAGGGACGGCGGGCGGAGGCGGCGATGTGACCGGCGGTTCGCCATGCATGTGCGTTTCCTCCATCCCGGACCGCGAGGGTGTGGGAAACGTACACTTCGCAGTCGCTTTCCGGCCACCTAATGTCGGAGTCCGTCACCCGCACGGCGACAACGAGCGCCCCCGCGCGCAGCCACAGTGAGGGATTCCATGGCCGTCGACTACACCGTGATCGTCGTCTACCTGGCCGGGATGCTGGCCATGGGCTGGTGGGGCATGCGCCGCGCCCGCTCGAAGAGCGAGTTCCTGGTGGCGGGCCGCCGGCTCGGTCCCGCGATGTACTCCGGGACGATGGCCGCGATCGTCCTCGGCGGCGCGTCCACCATCGGCGGGGTAGGTCTCGGGTATCAGTACGGCCTCTCCGGCGCCTGGATGGTCTTCACCATCGGCCTCGGTCTGCTCGCCCTGAGCGTCTTCTTCTCCGCGCGGATCGCCCGCCTCAAGGTGTACACCGTCTCCGAGATGCTCGACCTCAGGTACGGGGGTGGCAGGGCCGGGGTGATCTCCGGGGTGGTCATGTGGGCCTACACCCTGATGCTGGCGGTGACCTCGACCATCGCGTACGCCACGATCTTCGACGTCCTCTTCGACATGAACCGCACCCTCGCGATCGTCCTCGGCGGCTCGATCGTCGTCGCCTACTCCACCCTCGGCGGGATGTGGTCGATCACCCTGACGGACATGGTGCAGTTCGTCGTCAAGACCATCGGCGTCCTGCTCCTGCTGCTGCCGATCGCGGTCGTCAAGGCGGGCGGATTCGGCGCCATGCGCGACGAGTTGCCGACCTCGTACTTCGACCCGCTGGGCATCGGCGGCGAGACGATCTTCACCTACGTCCTGATCTATACGTTCGGCATGCTCATCGGCCAGGACATCTGGCAGCGCGTGTTCACGTCCCGCAGCGACCGCACCGCCAAGTGGGGCGGCACGGTGGCGGGTTCGTACTGCCTCGCGTACGCCCTCGCGGGCGCCGTCATCGGTACGGCGGCCAAAGTCCTCTACCCGAACCTGAGTTCGGCGGACGACGCCTTCGCGACGATCGTGAAGGACGAACTCCCCGTCGGGGTACGCGGGTTGGTGCTGGCGGCGGCGCTCGCGGCGGTGATGTCGACGTCGTCCGGCGCGCTCATCGCCTGCGCGACGGTCGCGAACAACGACATCTGGGCGCGGCTGCGGGGCAAGGTGGCCGGCGCCGGGAGCGGCGGCGACGAGGTCCGGGACAACCGGCGGTTCATCCTGGTCATGGGCATCGCGGTGATCGGCACGGCCGTCGCGCTGAACAACGTCGTCGAAGCGCTCACCGTCGCCTACAACCTCCTCGTCGGCGGCCTCCTCGTCCCCATCCTCGGCGGCCTGCTGTGGAAGCGGGGCACGGTGCACGGCGCGCTCGCCTCGGTCGTGGTCGGCGGCGGCTCGGTCATCGGGCTGATGGCGACGTACGGCATCCTCGCCAACGAGCCCGTGTACTACGGCCTTTCGGCCTCTCTCGTGGCGTACGTCGCCGTCTCGCTGGCGACCCCGCCGACCGACGCGGCCGTCCTCGCCGCCTGGCGCGAGCGACTCGCCGGACACACACCCGAACTGACGGAACATCAGCTCCGTACGGCGACGACCTCGTCGTAGGAGACAGTGCAGAACACGCCAACAGGCGTGAGAAAGAAGGCAGTTGAGCATGGCTGAGTACGAGACGCCCCGTGGCCCCGTCGACTCCTCCCGGATCCCCCGCTACGCCGGACCCGCGACGTTCGCGCGGCTGCCGAGGATCGACGAGGTCGGCGGGCGGGCCGAAGTCGCCGTCGTGGGCGTGCCGTTCGACTCCGGCGTCTCGTACCGGCCGGGGGCGCGGTTCGGCGGGAACGCGATCCGGGAGGCCTCGCGGCTGCTGCGGCCGTACAACCCCGCGCAGGACACCTCGCCGTTCGCGCTCGCGCAGGTCGCGGACGCCGGGGACATCGCCGTGAACCCGTTCGACATCAACGAGGCCGTCGAGACGGTCGAGGCCGCCGCCGACCAACTCCTGTACGGCGGCGCCCGGTTGATGACTCTCGGCGGCGACCACACCATCGCGCTGCCGCTGTTGCGGTCGGTCGCCAAGCAGCACGGGCCGGTCGCCCTGCTGCACTTCGACGCCCATCTCGACACCTGGGACACGTACTTCGGGGCCGAGTACACGCACGGCACCCCGTTCCGGCGCGCGGTCGAGGAGGGCATCCTCGACACCTCGGCGCTCTCGCACGTCGGCACCCGCGGCCCCCTCTACGGCAAGCAGGACCTCACCGACGACGAGAAGATGGGCTTCGGGATCGTCACCTCCGCCGACGTCATGCGGCGCGGCGTCGACGAGGTCGCCGACCAGCTCAGGCAGCGGGTCGGGAACCGGCCGCTGTACATCTCGATCGACATCGACTGCCTCGACCCCGCGTACGCCCCTGGTACGGGTACCCCCGAGGCCGGAGGTATGACGTCCCGCGAGCTGCTGGAGATTCTGCGTGGCCTGTCCGGGTGCAACCTCGTTTCCGCCGATGTGGTAGAGGTTGCTCCGGCCTACGACCACGCCGAGATCACCTCCGTCGCCGCCTCCCACACGGCGTACGAGCTGGTCACCCTCATGTCCCGCCAGATTGCCGAGGCCCGCGCACAGTGACTCACGACCATGACCTCGTCCTCCGTCCGACGGCGGCCCAGACCGAGGCCGCGCTGAACCCGCCCGCCGGGCGGATCGGCGGGGACCTGGTCGTGGAAACCCTGTACAGCCTGGGAGCTACGACCGTCTTCGGACTGCCCGGCCAGCACGCGCTCGGCATGTTCGACGCGCTGCGCCGGTCCACTCTCAGGTATGTCGGTCTCAGGGTGGAGAACAATGCGGGCTTCGCGGCCGACGCGTACGGCCGGGTCACGGGGGAGGCGGCGCCGCTGCTGCTGTCCACCGGGCCCGGCGCGCTGACCTCGCTCGCCGCGCTCCAGGAGGCGGCTGCCGCCTCGGCTCCGGTGCTCGCGATCTGCAGCCAGGTCCCGACCGCCGGGCTCGGCGGCGGACGCCACGGCCACCTCCACGAACTCCCGGACCAGGCGGCCTCGTTCAGGGGTGTCGTGAAGTCCGTCCACACCGTCCGTACGCAGTCGCAGATCCCCTCGGCGATCGCGGACGCGTGGCGCTCCGCGCTGTCCGCGCCGCACGGGCCGGTGTGGGTGGAGATCCCGCAGGACGTGCTCCTCGCGCCGACCGCGATCCCCGTCGTGACCGGCGTCGACGCGACCCCCGAGGAGCTGGCGCCCCGGCCCGAACTCACCGCCGTGGCCGCCGACTTGCTCTCCCGCGCCGAGCGCCCGGTGATCGTCGCGGGCGGTGGGGTGGTCCGCGCCGACGCCTCCGGCAAGCTGCGGAAGCTCGCCGAGCGGCTCTCCGCGCCCGTCGTGACGACGTACGGCGGGAAGGGGGCGTTCCCCTGGAAGCACCCGCTGTCGTTGCAGTCGTGGATGGAGGACCGGCACACCACCGAACTCCTCGAAGACGCCGACGTGTTGCTCGTCCTCGGCTCCGGGCTCGGTGAACTGTCCTCCAACTACCACACGTTCAGGCCGCGCGGCCGGGTGATCCAGGTCGAGGCGGATCTGGGCAAGTTGGAGTCCAACCATCCCGCGCTCGGCATCCACGCGGACGCGCGGCTCGCGGTGCAGGCGCTGCTGGAGACGGTGGCCGATCGGGTCGACGAGCAAGCGCCGGTGCGGGTGCGGGAGTTGCTGGCGAAGGTGGGGGAGCGGCTCGCCGGTCAGCAACTCGATCTGGAGCAAGGGGTGTTGGCGGCTGTGCGGCGTGCACTGCCCAAGGGGGCCGCGTCGTTCTGGGACATGACCATCCTGGGGTACTGGGCATGGGCCGGGTTCGACGCCGGGGCGCCCAACCTCATGCAATCCGCCCAGGGGGCCGGGGGGTTGGGGTACGCGTTCCCCGCGGCGCTGGGGGCTGCCGCCGCCGATCCGACGCGGCCCGTCCTCGCGGTGTCCGGGGACGGGGGCGCGCTGTACTCCATCGCCGAGCTGGCCACGGCCCGGCAGTACGGGTTCGACGTGACCTGGCTCGTCGTCGACGACGGGGGGTACGGGATTCTGCGGGAGTACATGACCGACGCGTTCGGCGAGGCCGCCGGGACCGAGCTGGTCCGGCCCGACTTCGTGGCGCTGGCCGAGTCGTTCGGGGTGCCGGGGGTGCTGACCTCGGTGGAGACGCTGGCCGAGGATCTGGCCAAGTCCCTTGCGGAGCCCGGGCCTTCGGTGGTGGTACTGCCGGCGGTGCTGCGGATGTTCGCGCCGACGCATCTGTAGCAGGGGGGTACTCCCGAGGGAGGTTGGCTCTTTCGGGTGTTCCGCTCTGCCGGTGCGGTATGTCACTCTAGGTGAACAGAGGGTTACTTTTGGCTTCGTGGTGAGGAGAACGGCATGGCGCAGGGTGAGGCCGGTGCGGCGGGTGTTCCGGAGCCGGAGAGCGAACGCCTGCGGCGTTCCGGCGCGTTCCTCGTCGACGAGGCGCTCGGCTTCCTCCAACCCGCGGCCCTGCGCGCGGCGGCCGAGACCGGCGTCGCCGACCACCTCGCCGACGGTCCCCGCACCCCGGCCCAACTCGCCGTCGCCACCGGCGTGGACGAGCGCGGGCTCTACCGCGTCCTACGGCTCCTCGCGACCCGCGGCATCGTCGAGGAGGACGCGCGCGGGGCGTTCACCCTCACCGAGGCCGGGCAGGCGCTGCGCGGCGGCGTGCCGGGTTCCGTGCGGGACGCCGTACTCATGATCACCGACCAGAGCATGTGGCAGCCCGCCGGGGAGCTGTCCCGCTGCCTCACCGGCCAAGTCACCGCGTTCGACGCGATGTTCGGGATGCCGTTCTTCGACTACTTCGCGCAGGACGAGCGTACGGCCGCCGTCTTCCACGTCGGGATGGCCGCGATGTCCGATCCCGAGAACGCGGTCATCGCCGCGGCGTACGACTTCCCGGCGAGCGGTACGGTCGTCGACGTCGGCGGCGGCCACGGCGGCCTCCTCCAGGAGACGTTGCGCCAGAACCCCGGCCTGGAAGGCGTGTTGTACGACCGCGCCCACGTCCTCGCGGGCCACCGCCTGACCGGCGACAAGACCATCGCCGACCGCTGGACCCTGGCGGACGGCGACTTCTTCGCATCCGTCCCCCCTGGCGACGTCATCATGATGAAACGCATCACCCACGACTGGGACGACGACCGCTGCGCAACCCTCCTGCGCCACTGCCGCGACTCCCTCCACCCCGGCGGCCGAGTCCTCGTCCTCGACGCCGTCGTCCCACCCGGCAACGCACCCCACCAGTCCAAGACCCTCGACATCATGATGATGACCTCCTTCGGCGGCCGAGAGCGCACGGCCTCCGACTTCGCGACGCTGTTCGAGACGGCGGGGCTGAGGCTGAGCCGGGTGATTCCTACGGAGTCGGTGCTGTCGGTGGTGGAGGCGGTGGCGGTGGAGGGGTGACTCAGTCGCCGTGGTGCCGGACCAGGCACAGGGGATGGCCCGCCGGGTCCGCGAAGACTCGCCAACTGTGGTTCGGGGAGCCTGCGTCGAGGAGTTTGGCGCCCAGGGCCAGGACTTGGGTCTGGGCCTCGTCCAAGTCCCGTACGCCGAGGTCCAGATGGAACTGCTGGGGGCGGGTGGGGTCCGGCCAGGTCGGGGGGCGGTGGTCCGGGACCGCCTGGAAGCAGAGGACCAGGCCGGAGGGGGTGTGAAGGGTGGACCAGTTTTCGTCGAGGGACCAGCGGGGGTCCGGGTGGTCGATCCTGCCGCCCAGCAACTCGTGGTAGAAGGCGGCCAGTTCGGCGGGGGCTGGGCAGTCCAGGACCACGCACTGGAGGTCGGCGATCATGCGGGGAGTCTAAGAGCCTGGGTCACATCCCCGGCCGGGCGCCCGCCGCCTGGCACGCCCGCTCGCCGCGTTGCCGAAACGCCCACGTGGCTCCGCCACGAGGACGCTCCGGCGCCTTGCGATCGCACGCACCAGACGACGTGCGCTGATCCGGCCGGGGATGTGACCCAGGCTCTAGGGTCGGTCGAACCAGAAGAAGAGCGTGTCCGCCGGTGAGTTGGGGCGCCAGTCGTTCAACTCGAAGCGGAATGCTTCCGTGAAGCGGCGGACCGTGTCCTGGCAGTCGGGGTGGACGCGGTCCAGGACGGCGGTGTACGCCGTTGCCGCCTCGGCGGCGCGCTGGAGGGAGAGGGTGCCGATGCGGGGGTGGACGTCGCCCGGGTGGGGGAGAGGGAGCGGCGGGCCGGAGAAGAGGAACGCCTCGGGGAGGAGCGTCGGCGGGATGCCGTTGCGGGCCAGGTCGTTGGAGACCGTCTGGAACCAGGACATCCGGCGCCAGCTGCCCAGGTCCGTGGTGTACGAGAAGCAGGACGTCACGACCTCGTGGAAGGCGTGCGCGTACGCGGGGGACACGGTCCTCGACGGGGCGCCGTCGATCAGCTCCTCCAGCGCCCGGATCACCGGTACGTCGTAGTGCACCCCCTGGCTCTCAAGTCTGACGTCCAGTGCCTTGCAGTGCTCCCGCACCCTGCCGAGGTGCTCCTCCTGCGCGGGCGTCCGCTCCACCGTCGTCAGTAGCCGGACCACCTGCCGCATGTCCCCCGTACTCATCTCCAGGGCGTAGCTCACCGTCGTCCTTCCCCTCCCGCTCGACCGCTCGTCCCATGATCGGCTGCGCGACTGCGGAAGGCCAACTCCCTTACAGGAAAAGGGAGTCGGGGTTTTCCCGGCGGGCTTGTGTGCGCTTGCCGATCATTGTGTCCGAGCTGTGTGGACGGCCTCGGCCGACCTGGAAAGACGACGCGGACCCTTCCCCGGCCAGGAGAAGGGTCCGCGTTGCTGAAACCGGTTGCTACCAGATCGCCTCGACCCACTCCGGGTGGTCGATGAACGGGTTGCGGTTGTGCTGGTACGTGTCGTAGATGACCTGGTTGCGGCGCTCCTCGAAGGCGCTCGGCGGGTCCTGCTCGTTCCAGGCCTTCAGCACGGAGAGCTTGCCGATGTACGGGTTGCTGCCGTTGTTGACCTGCTCGTTCGGCTCCAGGTCGGCGAAGCCGTCGCCGCCGTCGTACCGCACGGCCATGTAGAGGATCATGCGGGCGACATCGCCCTTGTCCGCGGCACGCGGTTCGAAGGAGTCCGAATCGACCTTGCTGCCCCCGCCGTTGGTGACCGAGCTGCCGCCATTGTCGAAGTCCAGGTTCCCCCGGGTGCTGTTGACCTGGACGTCCGCCGGGCGCAGGTGGTGCAGGTCGGTGCCGGGCCCGGTCGCCTCGCCGAAGTCGCCGTGCGACTTGGCCCACACGTGCTCACGGTTCCAGTCGCCGACGTCCCCGCCGTTGAGCGACTTGCTGCGCGAGACGCCGCTGTAGAGCAGGATCACGTTGGCGCTGTTGTTCGGGTCCTGGTCGGTCGCCTTGAGCGCGTCCCACACGGCGGAGTACGAGATCTTCGACTGGCTGCTGATGATCGTGTGCAGCGAGGACTTGAGGCTCGCACCCGTCTTGCCGACCGCGTTCTTGTAGTACGTCGAGTCGTACGCCGTGGTCGTGGCGGAGGCCGGGGTCGCCGTCACCGCGGGTGCGGCGAGGCCCATCAGGACCGCTGCGGTCGTCAGCGCCACCGGCTTCCAGCGGCGGCGTATGCGTGTCGCCAGCATAAGGAGTGTCCTGTCTACGCGTGTTGAGTGGGGGGCAACACGGCGAGGGTGACATGGACATGAGGTCATGTAAATGAATGTGACATGTCTGTTCGGTGTCAAGAAACGGCAAATCGGTGGCGATCTACGCGAGTTGACTTCACGGAGAAGTGAAGCGGCCCTCAACCCGGGTGGGTCGAGGGCCGCTTGGTGAGGGTCAGCTCACGTCCGAGGGGTCCAGCCGGTAGACCGTCGACTGGGTCGTCGTCGAACTCGTCGATGTGGACGCGCTCTTGCTGTAGTCGCTCTCCTTCACCGCCGTCGCGTTCTTCTGGACCCACTCCGTGACCTCGGAGCTGACGTTCGAGCCGCCGCCGGGGCCGCCGCCCATGCCGCTGCCGCCGATCTGGATGTAGTGCAGCTCGCCCTTCTCGACCAGTTCCTTCAGCTTGGCGAGGGTCATCGCCTTGTCGCTGCCGGACCAGCCCCACATGGAGATCACCGGCTCGCCGCTGCTGAGGATCAGCTGGGCCGCGCTCTGTGAACTCGACACCGCGAGCAGCCACTTGGCGCCGTCCTGGTGCTTCTTCAGGTAGGCGATCAGCTCGGTGTTCGCGGCGCCCATGCCCATGCCGCCGCGCATGCCGCCACCGCCGGGTACGCCGCCGGTCATGCCGCCGGGGTCGCCCTGGGTGCCGTCGGCCTCGGTGCCGGACCCGGCGTTCCCCTCGGTGGAGCCGGTGCCGCCGGGCGGCGTACCGCCCATCTCGCCGTTCCCGCCGGGGAGTCGACCGGTCTGGCCGGTCCCGTTCTGCCCCGTACCGCCCTGGACGCCGCCGGGCAGCTCCCCGTACCCGCCGCCGGGCGTCATCTGACCGCCGCCCTGACCGTCCTGCCCCTGACCCCCCTGACCCTGGCCGTCTCGACCACCCTGGCCACCAGGGAAGCCACCCTGTCCACCCCCACCCCTACCAAGCCCCCCGCCGAAGCCACCGTTCCCCGTGGTCGGACCGGCCGTGGGATTAGTACCCCCCATACCTCCGCCGGACCCCGACGGCACCGACCACGCATACGCCGCAGGCCCCGCCACCGAGGCCACGACCGCCGCCGCGACGGAAGCCGCCAGCAGCCGTACCCGGTTCCCGGACCGGAAGACGATCAGCCCGACGACGGCCGCGGCCATCACCACACCGACCGACGGCCACAGCCAGGTGTTCCACCCGGACGCGCGCCGCAGCAGCACAACGGACCAGAGAGCGGTTGCTGCAAGAGCCACCGGCAGCACCCACACCCACCGCTTGTCCGTACGGAACGCGCGCAGCAGCATCGCGCCGCCGCCCCCGCACAGCGCCGCGATCCCGGGCGCCATGGCGGTCGTGTAGTACGGGTGCATCGTGCCCTCGGCCATGCTGAACGTGAGGAAGTGCAGGCCGAGCCAGCCGCCCCAGACCAGGACGGCGGCGCGGGTGAGGTCGGTGCGCGGAGCACGGCCGCACAGAATGACGGCGCCGATGAAAGCGATTGCTGCAAAGGGCAGCAGCCAGGAGATCTGCCCGCCGAGGATGTCGTTGAACATCCGGCCGAGACCGGCGGCGCCGGAGAAGCCGCCGCCTCCACCACCGTCCCCGCCTCCGCCGCCCATGTTGCCGTCGCCGCCGAAGACCCGGCCGAGGCCGTTGTAGCCCATGATCAGGTTCCAGGCGGAACCGTCCGTCGAACCTCCGATGTAGGGCCGCTCGTCCGCAGGTACTACGGACACGGCGGCGGCCCACCAGAAGGAGGAAACCGCGAGTACTACACCCGCGAGCAGCAGGTTGACGATCCGCTTCACCAGCTTCGGCCTCGCCGCGTACAGGTAGACCGCGAAGACGGCCGGCAGCGCGATGTAGCCCTGGAGCATCTTGGTGTTGAAGGCGAGCCCGAAGCACGCGGCCGACCCGAGCAGCGGCAGCAGCCTGCCGTTGTACACGGCGCGCAGCGCGAGGGCCGCGCCGCCCGCCATCAGGAACACCAGCAGCGTGTCGGGGTTGTTGTCGCGGTTGATGGCGACGGTGATCGGGGTCAGCGCCAGGACCAGCGCGGCGACGGCCGCCGCGCCGTGCCCCCACACCCGCTTCACGGACGCGTGCACGATCCAGATCGTGCCGAGCGCGACCAGGACCATCGGCAGCATCATCTGCCAGGTGCCGAAGCCGAAGACCCGGCAGGACAGGCCCATCACCATCAGCGCGAACGGCGGCTTGTCGACGGTCAGGAAGTTCCCGGCGTCCAACGAGCCGAAGAACCAGGCCTTCCAGCTCTCCGTACCGCTCAACACGGCGGCGCTGTAGAAGCTGTTGAGGTTCGAACCGGAGAGGTTCCAGGAGTAGAGGACCGCTGCCAGGGCCAGGATCGAGAGCAGCGCGGGCAGCGACCAGCGCGGCGCCTTCCCCGGTACGGCGCCCGCCGCGGGCTCGGGCGGTGGCCGGTCGGGGGACACGGACTCGGTCGTACGGTGCTGGGGATCGGTGGCAGAGGTCACCCGAGCATGGTGCGAACCCCACGTTGGCGACCGCTGTGCCGAAGCTGGCCGCCGCCTGTGAATGCGCACGGGGCGCAGTAACGCGTTGTGCAACCTTTACCCAACCGTGCTGACGGCTCGTACAACCATTCGCTCGAACTCATGAGTCAACTGAGGTATGACTCCGTCTACTTCGAGACGTGCTAGAGCGGCCACGGTCGCCGCCCTCGGCACCGGCCTTCTCATAACCGCCGCCGTCCCGGCCTCGGCAGCCGCACCCGCCGTGAGCTGCACGTCGTCCAAGGCGGCCCTCGCGACCAAACTCAAGAAGGACATCACCGCGGCGGTCGCCTCCCGCAAGGGCACGGTCGCCGTCGGCGTCTACGACCGTACGACCAACACGAACTGCACGCTGCGGGCGTCCTCGGCGTACGACTCGGCCAGCGTCGTCAAAGTAACCGTTCTCTCGACCCTTCTCTGGGACGCGCAGAAGGCGAAGCGCTCCCTCACCGCCCGCGAGAAGTCCCTCGCGACCGCGATGATCACCAAGTCGGACAACGCCTCCACGAGCACCCTGTGGAAGCAGCTCGGCGTCACCAAGGTGAACAACTTCCTCAAGGCCGCCGCGATGACCCAGACGAAGCCGGGCGCGAACGGCTACTGGGGCCTCACGCAGATCACGGTCACCGACGAGCAGAAGCTGCTCAAGCTGCTGCACGCGAAGAACACCGTCCTCACCGACGGCTCCCGTTCGTACGCCAACGGCCTGATGAGCAAGGTGATTTCGTCCCAGCGCTGGGGAACTCCCTACGGTGCTCCGGCCGGTGTCGCCGTCCGTGTCAAGAACGGCTGGCTCCAGCGGGCCACCAACGGCTGGCGCGTGCACAGCGTCGGCACGTTCACCGGTGGCGGGCACGACTACACGATCACCGTGCTCACGCACGGCAACAGCACCATGAACTACGGGATCGCGACGATCCAGGGCGTGGCGAAGGTCGTCCACGCGGACCTCAAGGCGTCCTGAACGAACCGGTACCCGGCCTCCCCGCGGCCGGGCTTCCCGGGGTTCGTGGCGCGGCGTTCTTCTCGTGGACACCCGCGCGTCCTACGGTGCCGTCCATGCGCCTGAGAACCGTACTCGCCACCCTCACCGCCGGCCTGGCGGCGGCCACCACCCTCACCGCCGCAGGGCCTGCCGTGGCCAACACGCCCGCGAACCACGCCTGTTCGCCCGCCGTGGCCATCGACGGCTTCTCCGACTCCCTCGACAAGACGTCGTACGACGGGACCTTCGCCGGCAACTTCTCCGCCCTCGCCCTCGACCCGGACGGCACCCTCGCCGCGCTCTCCGACCGGTCGGCCCTGTTCTCGCTGGACCGGCGAACTCTCCAGCCTCGCAAGGCCGTTCAGCTCGCGGACGAGAAGGGCGCCGCCCTCGACTCGGAGGGGCTCGTCATCGACCGGGACGGCACCCGGCTGATCACCTCCGAGACCGAGCCGTCGGTACGCCGCTACGACCGGGACGGCCGTGTCCTCGACCGGCTCCCCGTCCCCGCCTCGCTCCAGGTCGCGCCGGCCGGGCGAGCCGTGTCCAACGGCACCTTCGAGGGTCTGAGTTGGGCGGACGGCGGCCGTACGCTGCTGGCGTCCATGGAGTACGCGCTGGCCGGGGACACCGCCGGGACCGTCCGGTTCCAGACCTGGAAGCGGCACGGGAAGGGGTTCGCGCTCGGCGCGCAGTACGCCTACCGGACGGACACCGGGCTCGGCGTCCCCGAGGTGCAGGCGCTGCCCGGCGGGCAACTCCTCGTCCTGGAGCGGGGGTTCACCGCGGGCGTCGGCAACACGGTCCGCCTCTACCTCGCCGACCCGCGCCACGCGACGGACACGCGGGACGTCGAGTACCTGACCGGGCAGCCCGAGGTGCGCGTCATCCGCAAGACGCTCCTCGCCGACATCGCCGACTGCCCGACCCTCGGCGCCACCGCGAAGCAGCCCCAGCCCAACCCCCTGCTCGACAACATCGAGGGCATGACGGTCACCGGCCGCTCCGGCGACCGGCTGCGCGTGACGCTGGTCAGCGACGACAACCAGAACGCCGTACAGACGACCCGGTTCTACTTCCTGCGGGTGCGGACGCACTGACCCAGGTCCGGGGGGAGGGGACGAACCGTCCGGTACGACCCCTCCCGTGGTACTACCCGGGTAGTACCTGAGCGCTACGGAGCCGCTTCGACCCGGTCCCCCACCGGCTCGTCCAGCAGTCCGCTCTGCGCCGTCAGGTACGCCAGCTGAGCCCGGCTCTTGCTCCCGAGCATGTCCGACACCTTCTTCAGATGGCTCGCCACACTCCGCGTACTCATCCCCAGCCGCGTCGCGATCGCCGCGTCCGTGTAGCCGTCGACCATCAGACGCAACACGCGTAGACGTGTTTCATCAGTGAGCAGGCGCGGCCGGTGATGGTCGTCCGTGTAGACGATGGCCTGCGCCCGCTCCCAGGCGTGCTCGAACACCGAGACCAGGAAGTGCACGATCCCGGGATCGGTGACGCGCAGCGCGTGGTCGCGGTGCGACTTCTCGACGTCGGGGATGAACGCGACCGTCCGGTCGTACACGAGCAGCCGGTCGAACACCTCGTTCACGGTGCGGACTTCGACGCCGACCTCGGTGACGGCCTTGATGTAGTCGAGGGTCGGCCCGTGCGTGCGGACGGTGTGCTGGTACAGCCTGCGCTGCTGTATGCCGCGCTCGCGGGCCTCCAGCGCGAGCGGCAGCGCCTGGACGAGCGCGCGCTGCGGCCGGCCGCCACCGGGGTGCGCGGAGAGCGCCTCGATCCGTGTGCAGCGCACCGCCTCGTCGATCGCGGCGGCGATCACCGACTCCCCGGCGAGCGGCTGCACGGCTTTGCCGTCGCGCCCCTGGAGGTCCCGGTAGACGCTCTCCACCTGCGACATCGTCGTCCGTACGGCGGCCATCTCCCGCTGCTGCCGCAGGATCTCCTCCTCCAGCGGACGGGTCAGTGCCACCGTGGCCATCTCAGGGGGTACGGGTATGACGGCGTCCGGGTCGTCCACGGCCGGCGTCAGCAGTCCGAGCGACTCCAGACAGTCCGGGGCTCCGTCGCGGACGGCCCGGCCCCGCCGTACGGCGTTGCGGTAGAACGTGATTCCCGCGGAACAGAGCTCTGTATGAAACCCTGCTTCGCTTATGTCTGTTTTGCCGCACATCTCGTCGCTCCCCCTTCTGACTTCTGCAACGCATGATCATGAACCCTGCCGACTCTTTCGGCAACCATGCCTCCGGAGGCACTCTTTCGGTGTGCGGGCGGCGTACCACGGATAGCCGCCCGAATATCACCAGGGGGATTGAAATGAAGCGTGCCGTCCTGATCCGCAGACTCGCCGGCCTGTTCGGCGCTCTCGCCGTCACGGCAATCGCTTTCACCGGCGTTTCCGCCGCCACCGCTCACCCCACGACGTCGGCCGCCGCCGCGTCGGTCCCGGGCGACGACCGCTGGGGATGATCCCGCCCGGTGGACCGTGACGTTCCGTCATCGTCCGCCGCCCGTCGCCTGCTTCAGGAAATTCCTGCGCGTGATAACCGCCGCACGGTGATTTCCGCATGCCCGTACACAAGTTTTACGGAAAAATAAGGAGTGTTGTCGATGTCCCTTGCCGTGGCGGCTCCCAAGTGCCTCGTCTGCGACACCGAATTCGAGGTCCAGGCCGACTGGGAAAAGGGCGAGATCACCGAGTGCGCGGCCTGCGGCCAGGAGCACGAGGTGCTGGAGAAGAGCGACGCCGTGGTCCGGCTCGACCTCGCGCCCGAGGTCGAGGAGGACTGGGGCGAGTGACCACCACCGACCGGGTCCTGCTCTCGGTCACCATGCTGCGTCCCGAGGAGAAACTCCTCCTCGGGGCGTTGCGTGACCGAGGACTCACCGCCGACCCGCTGCTCATGGAGGATCTCGCCGGGGTGGTCGCGGGTCGTACCGCGCCACCCGCCCTCGCGCTGATCCGCAACCTCTCCCACCGCGACGCCATCGGCGTCTCCCGGCGCCTCGAACACGCCGGCATCACCACCCTCAACCGCGCGGCCGTCATCGAGACCTGCAACGACAAGGGTCTGCAAGCCCTGTTGTTCGCCCGGCACGGCATCCCGCACCCGCTGACCCGGCACGCCTTCAGCTACGACCAGGTCCGCGCGACCGTCGCCGAACTCGGCCTGCCCGCCGTCGTCAAGCCGGTCAGCGGCTCCTGGGGCCGCGGCGTGACCCGGATGGTCAACCCGGAGTGCGTCGAGGCGTGGGCCGGCGGACGCGAATCCGCCGACGCGGCAGGCAAGTTGTTCCCCGTCGTCGTCCAGGAGTACGTCGACAAGCCCGGCCACGACCTGCGCGTGGTCGTCGTCGGCACCACCCCCGTCGTCGCCATCGAGCGCGCCTCCACGGACTTCCGCACCAACACGCACCTCGGAGCCACCGTCCGCCGGATCGAACTCACCGCCGAGATCGAGAAGTTGTGTGGCCTCGTCGTCGACGTCCTCGGACCCGGCTTCTACGGCGTCGACCTCGTCGAGGACCGCGCGAGCGGCGAACTCCTCGTCCTGGAGGTCAACGCCAACCCGGAGTTCGCCAAGTCGTCCGCCCAACACGGCGTGGACGTCGCGGGGTTGCTCGCCGAGCACGTCACCCAGCAGCTCGCGCAGACCCCCGTAGCCGCCTGAACCGGAGAACACCGACGTCATGGAACCGTTCGACACCGCCACGGTGCTCACCCGCGTCCTCACCTCGGGCGTCGTCATGAGCATCGAGAAGAGCGACCGGGAACTCCCCGGTCTGGAACGCCTGTTGACCAAGCGGACCGGCCGCGCGAAAGCCGTCCTCCTCAACAGCCGCACCGGCGCCCTGCACGCCGCACTCGCCGGCCAGGGAATCGGCCACGGCGACACCGTCAGCCTGCCCGGCGCGACCCCCGAGACCGTCCGCTTCCTCAAGTGGCTCGGCGTCACCGTCACCGGCGACGGCGCCCCCGCGCCGTACGACTTCCTCGCCCTCGACGCCGAAAACACCCACCTGCTGGGCGAGTTCACGTCCACCGCACCCGCTCTCGTCGTCGACCTCACCGGCATCGGCTTCGGTCCCGCCGCCGCCGTCCTCACCGACGACACCGCCCTCTGGTCGCGCGCCGAACGGCTGAAGATCTTCGGCGCGCACGACCTGCGGACCATGTGGACGCAGGAGGAGGACGGCGAACAGCCGGTCCCCGGCGTGCAGTTCAACTACCGGCTCAGTCCGCTGGTTGCCGCCTGCGTGCGGATGGCCCTGACCCAGGCGGCCCGGCCCGCCGCCACCTCGGGAGCGAACCAGTGATCACCGACTTCCCGGCGGCACCGCTGCCGCTGCCCGATCCGGCCGACGTCGACGCCGAACTCGCCGCGCTCGGCGGCGCGGAGATGATCCCGAAGGCGCTGCGCCGCACGCTCTTCCCGGTCATCACCAAGGAGGACGTCTTCAACCTGATGCTGGCCCAGCGCCAGGCACCGGAGAAGGTCGTCGCCGACTTCGCCGAGTCCTACCGGGCCTACGTGGGCGCCGAGTTCGCGCTCCCCACGGCGAGCGGCACCTCCAGTCTCCACCTCGCTCTGGTCGGCGCGGGGGTGCGACCGGGTGACGAAGTCATCGTCCCTGCCTTCACGTTCATCGCCACCGCACAGGCCGTCGTCGCCGCGCACGCCATCCCCGTGTTCGTCGACATCGACCCCGTGACGTACTGCATGGACCCGGCCGCCGCAGCCGCCGCGATCACCGGCCGCACCCGCGCGCTCATGCCGGTCCACGTCCACGGACTCCCCGCCGACGTACGGGAGTTGCGCGCACTCGCCGACACGCGCGGCCTCGCTCTCGTCGAGGACGCCTCCCACGCGCACTCCGCGCGCGTCGACGGCCGGGTCGCCGGTTCGTTCGGTGACGCGGCCGGCCAGAGCCTGATGGCCGACAAGAACTTCCCGCTCGGCGGCGAGGGAGGCATCGCCTTCTTCGCCCAACAGGAGTCGTACGAGCGCGCCTTGGCGTATCTCGCCGAGCACGGCATCGACTACGGCATGTCGTGGGTGGCCGCCGCGTTCGGCGCGAGCCAGCTCAAGCGGCTGCCGTACTACGACGAGATCCGCGCACGAAACGCCGCCCTGCTCGGCGAAGTCCTCGACGGCACCGGGCTGTTCACGCCGCCGCGGGTCCCCGAGGGACACGTCCACGCGTACAACATGTACCGGACCACCCTGCACCCGGAGGCAGTTGGCCTCGACGACCTTCCCGTGTTCGCGGTGAAGGAGGCCGTGCACGAACTCCTCGTCGCCGAAGGGGTTCCCGCGCGCGAGTGGCAGAACACGCCGATCCCCTGCCACCTGCCGTTCACGCACCGCGACGGCTTCGGCAACGGCTACCCGTTCACCCTCAACCCCGGCGCGGTACGCGACCACCGGCCCGAGGACTTCCCGGTCACCCTCGGGATGCTCGACTCGACGCTGGTCCTCTGCCGCGAACTGCGCTCGCCCGTCGAGTACGAGCGGATCCTCAGGTACGCCGACGCGTTCCGCAAGGTCGCCCGCCGCCCCGACGCCATCCGCAAGCTCGTCGAGGAGCGCGACTACCGGCGGCCGTACGAGAAGGCGGCCCGCCTTGGCTGACACCCTGCGCGTCGCTGTGATCGGCGCGAGCGGCTACACCGGCGGCGAGGTGATCCGCCTCCTGCTCGAGCACCCGGGCGTGGAGCTGGCGTTCCTCTCCGCCGAGCGCGCCGCCGGAGCCTCCGTCGGCGCCGTCCACCCCTGGCTGCGCAACCATCCCCGCGCGGCCTCCCTCAAGTTCCGGCCGCTCGCCGAACTCGGGCCGGTGGACGTCGCGTTCACCTGCCTGCCGACCGGCGCGCTGCCCGAGCGGCTGCCGCTGATCGCCGAACACGCCAAGCGGATCCTGAACCTGGGCGGCGACTTCCGGCTCCGCGACGAGGCCGAGATCCGCAGCCACTACCCGAAGACCGCCGAGCATCCGCCGCTGGACGAATTCGCGTACTACGTACCCGAGTTGAGCACGTCCGTGCCGGAGGGCCGGTTCGTCAACCTGCCCGGCTGCATGGCCGTCACCACCATCTACGCCCTCTACCCGCTGTTCTCCCAGGGGCAGTTGGTGGCCGACCGGGTCATCGTCGACGCCAAGACCGGCTCCACCGGCGGCGGCCGGGGCAGCGGCGAGCCGCCGGCCGAGCGCTCGGGGAACTTCCGGGTGCACAAGCTGTACGGCCACCGGCACGCGCCGGAGATCCGCCAGGCCCTCGCCGACTTCACCGGCGCGGCCGTCGAACTGCGGTTCTCCACGCACAGCCTCGACGTGTCGCGGGGGATCCTCGTCACCGCGTACTCCGAACTCCGCGACGGCGTCACGCCGTTGGACGTCAAGCGGGCCTACGCGAAGGCGTACGTCGGCAAGCCGTTCGTGCGGGTGCGCCCCGCGCCGAAGGCGCCGCAGGACTTCCCGATGCTGAAGGCCGTCGTCGGCTCGAACGTCGCCGAGGTCGCCGTCGCCGTCCGCGACGGACAGTGCGTCACCGTCGCCGCTCTCGACAACCTCGTCAAGGGCGCGGCGGGACAGGCGATCCAGGCGATGAACCTGATCGCCGGGTTCGACGAGGCGGCCGGACTGCCGAGTACGGCGGTGTCACCGTGAGCGCAACTCTCGTATCCGGCACGGCTGTTGGTTCCGTCACCGGTAACTCCCGTAAGGCCGCCACGACTTCACGCCGTGCCCTGTACGTCGTCAAGGTCGGCAGCGCCACCCTCGACCGCGAGACGGTGTTCAAGGAGATCGCCGACCTCGTCGGCCGGGGTGCCCGCGTCCTGCTCGTCGCGGGTGGCGCCACCGGAATCGAGCGCCACTACAAGGCGATCGGTCGGCCGATGCCTCAACTTCGGCTCGCCAACGGGGACTCGGTGCGGTACTGCCCGCCCGAGGAGATGACGCACCTCGTCGACGCCTACGAACGGGTCACCCTGCCCGCCGTCGAAGAGGGCCTGAACCTCCACGAGTTGAGTGTCTTCACGGCGGTCGCCGCACGCGGCGCACTCGTCGCGGGACGCGCCAACCGTCCGCTCAAGGCGGTCTCGGCGGAGGGCCGCACCCTCGTCGTCCGCGACCACCGGGCCGGCGTCCCCACCGACGTGGACACCGTCCGCCTCGCCGCGCTGCTCGACGCGTACGACGTCGTGTGCCTCTCCCCGCCGGTCGCCGACACGGCCGGCGGGGCGCCGCTCAACGTGGACGCGGACGTCCTCGCCGCGGCCCTCGCCAAAGCCCTGCACGCCGACCACGTACGCCTCGTGACCGGCACCCGGGGTCTGCTCACCGACCCCGCCGACCCGGGGTCCACGCTCACCGACGCCTACCCCGGCGACGCCGCGCGCTACGCCGGCGGACGGATGCGGCAGAAGGTGCGCGCGGCCGAACTCGCCCTGGAATCAAGCGCGGACGTCGCGATCACCGGCCCGCACACCATGGACGAGCCGACCGGCTGGACCCGCTTCTGGCGCACCCGCGAACCCGCCGCCGACCTCACCCTGCTCACCCGCGTCGTCGGCGTCCCCTCGGTCTCCGGGGACGAGGCCGAACTCGCCGCCTACCTCGCCGAATGGTGCCGTGAACGCGGCATGGACGCGCACGTCGACGCGGCCGGCAACCTCGTCGCGAGCCGGGGCCACGGACCTCGACGGCTGCTGCTGATGGGCCACTTGGACACGGTGCCGCACGTCTGGCCCACCGAATGGCGCGGCGGCGAGCTGTGGGGCCGGGGGAGCGTCGACGCGAAGGGGTGCCTCGCCGCGTTCCTCGAAGTCCTCGCGCACGCCGACATCCCGGACGACGGACAGGTCATGGTCGTCGGCGCCGTCGAGGAGGAGATCTCGTCCTCCAAAGGCGCCTTCCACGCGCGCGACCACTACCCGGCCGACGCCGTCGTCATCGGGGAACCCAGCGGTGCGCAAACGCTTACACTCGGTTACTTCGGCCTGTTCAAGCTGCGCGTCACCGTCTCCGTGCCGACCGGACACTCGGCGGGCATGGACGCGGTGTCCGCGCCGGACCGGCTCATCGAGGTGCTCGCGGCGATCCGTGCCGGGGTCCTCGCGCAGGCACCCGACGCGCTCAGCGCCGTCATCGACGTCTCCTGCGCGACCGGACGTGAACAGGGGAGTGCCACCGGGATCCTCAACTTCCGGGTCCCTCCCGGGGCCGACCTCGACGCGCTGCGTACGGCGGCCGTGGCTCTCGCGGGGGACAGGGTGGAGATCTCCGTCCTGAGAGCTACCCCGGGGTACGCCGGAGGCCGTACGGGACCCCTCGTCAAGTCCTTCACCAGGGCGTTCGCGGACGTCGGGGTGCGTCCCCGGTTCGTCGTCAAGAAAGGCACCTCGGACATGAACACGCTCGCCACGACCTGGCGCGACGTGCCGATGGTCGCCTACGGACCCGGTGACTCCTCCCTCGACCACACCGACGAGGAGCGCATCGGAGCGATGGAGTACCGGACGGCGCGGTCGCTGCTGGCGGACGCGGTGAACCGGTGGCTGGCGCTGCCGGAAGGAGGCCGGGGATGAGCGTCGCTCTGGACCAGGGTGTCGTGGAAGAGACCCCACGACATGCGCTCGTTGTGGAAACGCTTGCACAACGCGCCCTCGCCGCCCGCCGCCTCGTGATCGACATGGCCGCGAGCCCGCGCGGCTGCCACCTCGGCGGCAGCCTCTCCGTGCTGGACATCCTGATCGCCGCCCTGCACCGGGCGGCGGCCGGGGACGGTACGGAGGTCGTGCTCAGCAAGGGGCACGCGGCGGCCGGACTGTACGCGGCCCTGTACGTCAGCGGCGTCCTGCCGGAGAACCCGGCACCCCGCTACGGCCTGGCCGGGGAACCCTTCACCGGACACCCCGGCCCGAAGGTCCCCGGCGTCCGCTTCCCCACCGGCAGCCTCGGCCACGGCGTCCCGTACGCCGCGGGGTGGGCGCTCTCCCGGCGCCTCGACGCCGCCCCCGGCCTCGGGATCGCCGTCGCCGGGGACGGCGAACTCCAGGAGGGGCTGGTCTGGGAGACCTGCCAGGTCGCCGCGGCGCAGGAGCTGGGCCGGTTCGTGCTGGTCGTCGACGTGAACGGCGGCCAGAACGACGGCCTCGTCGCGGACATCTCCCCGCTGCCCCAACTCGCCGACCGCTTCCGGTCGTTCGGCTTCGACGCGGTGGAGGTGGACGGCCACGACCTCACCGCCCTCACCGAACTCTTCGCCGCCGACCGGCCCATGGTCGGCCGCCCTCTCGCGGTCCTCGCAACGACCGTCAAGGGCAAGGGAGTTCCGCCGGTCGAAGGCAAGGCGGCCTCGCACTACGTGAGCATCGACGCGGCGCGGGCCGCCAAGTGGAAGCGAGTCGTACGATGACCACGGCCGCGGACGCCCAACCCCTCTCCGGCCGCGACGCCTACCGCGCCGAACTCACCGGCCTCGCCGCCACCGACGACCGCATCCTCTGCCTGGAAGCCGACCTCGGCGGCAAGGGCCACCCCTTCCAACTCGCCTATCCGGACCGCTTCTTCAACCTCGGCATCGCAGAGGGAGCGATGGTCGACATGGCGGCGGGACTCGCGGCCGGCGGACACAAGCCGTTCGTCAGCACGTTCGCCCCCTTCGCCGCCCTGCGGGCCGCCGAGAGCCTGAAGCTGACGCTGGGATACCTGAACGCGGGTGTCACGGTCGTCGCGCCGTACGCCGGGGTCTCCGGCGCCTGGTTCGGTACGACCCACCACTGCCTGGAGGACCTCGCCGTCCTGCGCGCGGTCCCCGGCGTGACGATCGCCGCGCCGTACGGCGAGGCCGAGATGAGGGCGGTGATCCGCGAGGCGGCCCGCTCGGGACGGCCGTACTACATCCGGACCGGACGCAACGCGCGGTACGCGTCGCTCGCGGGCGCTGACCAACTCCCCCTGGTGAACTGGGAGTCGGCGGACGGCGACGTCTGTCTCGTGTCGGTCGGCGAGGAAGGCACCCGCCTCGCCGTCGAGGCCCGCGAGCAGCGGCCCGGCACCGCGCACGCACACCTCGTGCACGTCGACCACGAGCACCTCGCCCGAGTGGCTCCCGAACTCGCGCGCAGACACCGCAAGTTCGTGGTCGTCGAGGAGCACCGGACCCAGGGCGGAGCCGCCGAGGCACTGGCCCTCCTCCTGCCCCGCTGCGAGGTCACCTCCGTTGCCGCCGACCGGAGTTGGCCGTCGCAGGGCGGCGACCACGCGGAGGTGATGGCCGCGCTCGGCCTCGAACTCCCCGCCGTCCTCAAGGCGTTGCACCACGCCACGCAGAACCCCACCGCCACCCCGTCCCAGCCAAGGAGCCTCTCATGCACGTCCTGATGATCGAATGCAACCCGAACGGCATGGCCGGCATCGCCAACGCGCTCGACCTGGGCCATGACGTCACCCTGGTCTCCGCCGACCCCGACTTCTACCTCGCCGTCTCCCCGCTCACCGAGGCCGCGTACGCCCACCCGCGCTGCACCGTCGTGAAGAGCGAACGAGCCTTCGTGGTCGATGAGTTGATCGCCCTGGCCCGCGAGCTGCACGCGGCGAACCCGGTCCACGGCGTGACGACGTACAGCGAGTACCACACCGTCCACACCGCCGCCGTCGCCGAGGCGCTGGGACTTCCCGGCATGAGCGTGGACGGCGCCCGCAACGCCCGCCACAAGCACCGCACCCGGCTCACCCTGGACGGCAAGTCCGGTGTCGGCCAGCCGCGTTTCGCGCACGTCGCCGACGCGGACGACCCGGCCGCCGTCGAGGCCGCCGTACGCGAGATCGGCTTCCCCTGCGTCGTGAAGCCGTCCGACGGCACCGCCAGCCTGCACGTCCTGCACCTCAAGGACGAGGACGATCTCCGGTCGTACCTCGCGGAGTTGGCGGACGTCACGGACTACGGACGCGGCGTCGTGCGGGTACCGGACGTGCTCATCGAGGAGTTCGTCACCGGGGAGCTGATCTCGGTGGAGTCCTGCGTGCTGCGCACGGCCGACGGCGGCGCCGAGATCGTCAACCTGGGCCTCACCGACCGGCCGCTCAGCGGTTTCCCGCACTTCATCGAGATGGGTGCGACGTATTTCTCCGGACACCCGCTCCAGGACGAGCTGTTCGCGATGACGACCCGCGTCCTCGAAGAGCTGGGCGTCGACTTCGGGTTCATCCACACCGAGTTCCTGCTCGGTCCCGACGGACCGGTGCTGTGCGAGGTCAACGGCCGTCTCATCGGCGGGATCGTGCCGAGCCTGATGCAGCTCAGCTCCGGCGTGGACGCCTACCTGGAGGTCATCCGGCAGGCTCTCGGCGAGCGTCCCGAGCTGCCGTTCCCCGGCGAAGTCACCGCAGGCGGCCACTGGTTCGGCTCCCCGGTCGAGGGTGTCGTCGAGGGGATCGGCTTCGACGGACTCGCTCAGCTCCCCGGCTTCCACAGCGCCCTCGCCTACAAGAAGCCCGGCGTCGCGGTCACCCGCCTCTCCCGCAGCAACTTCGACTGGATCGGCCACGTCATCTTCACCGGCACCGGCCGCGACGAGGTCAACAAGCGCTGCGAGGAGGGCCTCGACCACATCGACCTGCGCCTGAAGGTGGAGGTCGCGCGGTGACCCGTACCGCAGAGGTACGCCGTACGAGTGTCACCCGTGTCGCGGTCCCGAGCCTCGACCCCGGCAGCGTCTACGACGTCACCACCGAGGACGGCGTCTTCACCGCCTTCCACGAGACCGGACCCCGCCGGGGCGGCGAGGCCGAACTGTGGCCCGGCTACACCGAGACCCACGCGCACGTCTCCCTCCCCGCGAACTGGGACGACACCGCCGATCCCCCGGAAGTGGTAGCTCTCCAGTACCTGTACCACGGGGTCACCCACGTCGTGGACATGTTCGGCTTCCCCCTCGTCGCCGACGCCTGGGAGCGAGGCCGTACGGCCTCCCCCTGGCCGTACCCCGACCTCGTCCACTGCGGGTACGCGGTCACCGCGACGACCGACACGGCCGGCCGCACCGGACACGGCGTCGAGTTCCCGGCGCCGGTGCACATGCTGTCCGTGGAGTCCGACCTCGACCACGCGCTGAGCGCCAACTCCGCGCGGGGCGGCACGTTCCTGAAGGTGATGTTCACCGACGGCACCGAACAGCCGGACAGTCCCGTCAAGTTCAGCCGTATCTCCGAACAAGTCCTGCGCTTCACCGCCCGGTTGGCGGCCGAGCGGGGGGTGACCGCCGTCATCGACTGCAACACGCTCCAGGAGACCCGCTGGGCCTACGCGTGCGGCTTCCGCCTCTTCGCGCACACCGTCCGGGACCGCACGCTCGACGCCGCCGACCGGAAGGAGTTCGAGGGAGCGCGGTTCATCTCGACGCTCGCCGGACTGCGGCCGATGGTCATGACCGGCGACGAGTTCCTCGCCGAGTACTCCCGCGAGGGGTTCGCCGAGACCCAGGACGTCCGCAACCTCGACCTCGTCCGGGGGATCGAGCAGCCGTACGGCGTCAAGTTCGGCGTCCAGGAGATCCGTACGGCCGCTCTCGGCGACATGCGCCGCAACGCGCTCGCCGCGCTCGCCGACGGCAGCCTCCTGATCGGCACCGATGCGGGCAACACCGGTGCGTACCACGGCTATTCACTCCTCGGTGAACTCGGTCTGCTGCGCGGCGAGGACGCCTCGCTGGACGAACCGCTGCGCCACCGGGCGACGGTCGGCGGACGCCGGTACTTCGACGAGCTGCGCGGCGACACCGCCGGCGCGCACCCGCTGAGCGTCGGCGCGCCGGCGACGTACAACCTGATCGACCCCGCGGCACCCCTGACAGCAATCCCGCAGAAAACGGTTGTGCACGGCATTCCCGTCGACCGCCCCGCCCTCGCCAGGGCGATCACCGAACTCCGCTCCGAACTCCGCTCCGACGCGGAGACCAGCAGAAAGGCAGCCCTGTGACCTCCGAACGCAGGCGGGCGCTGATCGGCGTCAACGCCGGCATCTTCCTCGCCCACATCGGTAACTACATCTGGTTCCCGGTCTTCGTCGCCTCCCTCGGCGGCACCGACAGCGGCTTCTGGGCCGGTGTCGTGATGTGCATGACGTACGTCGGCCGGCTCGCCGCGACCTTCTTCTACGAGGGGGTCGCGGCCCGGATCGGCGTACGCGGCGCGGTCTTCGCCGGTACGGCGCTGGAGGCGACGGCGCTCGGCGCGATGGGATTCGTCGGCGGGGTCGCCGCCTACAGCGCGCTGGCCCTGTTCATCGGCCTCGGCTCGGGGACCGCCTTCCCCGGCCTGAAGAACATCCTCGTCTCCTACCCGGACGACGAGCGGCCCAAGGCGTTCTCCACGTTCCAGATGGCCGCGCAGGTCGGCCTCCTCGGCGGCGCGCTGATCGGCGGCCTCTTCGTCGACCTGAACCTGCGCACCCTCTTCTCCGTCGTCTTCGCGATCTTCATCGGCTTCTGCCTGGCGTCGTCGGCGTTCATCCCGCGCGACGGCTTCACGGCCGCCACGCAGAGCGACGGAAGTGCTACGGGTACTACGGGTACTACGGGGTCTACGGGTATTACGCCGAAGCCGCCTCTCTTCAGCACCGCCGTCTTCAAGGGCATCGAGGTACGGGGTGCGACCCGCTACTTCCTGCTCTCGGCCGTCTTCTGGTTCCTGTCGATCGGCTTCATCGTCGGCATCCCCCTCCACATGGAGAGGTACGCCTCGGGGTGGGCTCCCTCGTCCCCCTTCTGGATCACCGGTCTGGTGGTACTAGTACTCCAGTACCCCCTGTTCAAGGCCCTCATCAAGCGCCTGGAACCCGGCACGGTGATGGCGATCGGGCTCGTGGGCATGACGCTGGCCTTCCTCGCGTTCGGCGCCGGCCGGGGGCCGGGGTGGGTGTTCGCGGGGTGCCTCGTCGTCGTACTCGGTGACATTCTTTTCGTACCTTCGTTCGATATGTGGGTCGCGCGGCGGGTTCCCGAGGACCGGCTCGCGAAGGCGATGGGGGCCATGCACTTCTTCCGCAGCGCCGGGAACATGGCTGGTTCGCTGCTGGCCGGCGTGCTGTTCGACCTGTCGGGTTCGCTGGACCTGCCGGGACTGAACTGGTACGTCGCCGCCGTGATCGCCGCAGGCTGCGCGGTGGTCTGCCTGTCCGGCCGGACGGCGGAGGAAAGTGTGAAGGAGGAGAAGATCGCCGCCGGAATTGTTGCGGAGGGATGAAATCCGGTGCTGTTCGCGTTGGTGCCTTCCGGGTAAGCATCGGTTTCTGCAGGAGGGCACCGCGTGGCAGCGCAACGGGGATGGGCACGACGGCTGGCGGGGTACGCCTGGCGGTATCCGAAGGACACGGTCCTGGCCCTCGGCTCCTCCCTCGGAGGTATGGCGGTCATGGCCGTCGTACCCCTGATCACGAAGGTGATCATCGACGACGTCATCGGTGACCGCTCCCGCTCGATGGCGCCCTGGGCGGGCGCCCTCATCGGGGCAGCTCTCGTGGTGTACGTGATGACGTACATACGCAGGTACTACGGGGGCCGCCTCGCCCTCGACGTCCAGCACGACCTCCGTACCGAGATGTACGGGACGATCACCAGGCTGGACGGCCGCCGCCAGGACGAGCTGTCCACCGGGCAGGTCGTCGGCCGCGCCACCAGCGACCTCCAGCTCATCCAGGGCCTGCTCTTCATGCTGCCGATGACGATCGGCAACATCGCCCTGTTCGTGATCTCCCTCGCCGTCATGGCCTGGCTGTCGGTCCCGCTCACCCTCGTAGCTCTCGCGGTGGGCCCCGCGCTGATCTGGATAGCCAACCTGAGCCGTCACCGGCTCCACCCGGCGACCTGGTACGCGCAGGCGCAGGCCGCCGCCGTCGCCGGAGTCGTCGACGGCGCCGTGAGCGGCGTACGCGTGGTGAAGGGGTTCGGGCAGGAGGACCAGGAGACCGGCAAGCTCCGCGAGGTCGGCCGCCGCCTGTTCGCCGGGCGGCTGCGCACGGTACGCCTCAACTCCCTCTACACGCCCGCCCTCCAGGCCGTCCCCGCGCTCGGCCAGGTCGCGATGCTGGCCCTCGGCGGCTGGCTCGCCGTACGCGGCAGCATCACCCTCGGCACGTTCGTCGCGTTCTCCACCTACCTCGCCCAACTCGTGGGCCCCGTCAGGATGCTGGCGATGGTCCTCACCGTCGGCCAGCAGGCCCGCGCGGGCACCGAACGCGTCCTCGAACTCATCGACACCGAGCCGACGATGCGCGAGGGCACCAAGCAGCTGCCCGCCGACGCCCCGGCCACCGTCGAGTTCGACGACGTCTCCTTCGGCTACGACGACGACCGCCCCGTCCTGTCCGGCCTCAGCTTCGAGATCCACCCCGGCGAAACCCTCGCCGTCGTCGGCTCCTCCGGCTCCGGGAAGTCCACCCTGTCGCTGCTGATGCCCCGGTTCTACGACGTCACCCACGGCGCCGTCCTGGTCGGCGGCCACGACGTCCGCGAGCTGACGTACGACTCCCTGCGTACCGCCATAGGACTAGTACCCGAGGACTCCTTCCTCTTCTCGGAGACCGTCCGCTACAACATCGCCTACGGCCGCCCCGACGCCACCGACGCCGAGATCGAGGCCGCCGCCCGCGCCGCCCAGGCCCACGGCTTCATCACCGGCCTCCCTCTCGGGTACGACACGAAGGTCGGCGAACACGGCCTCACCCTCTCCGGCGGCCAGCGCCAGCGCGTCGCCCTCGCCCGCGCCATCCTCACCGACCCCCGCCTCCTCATCCTCGACGACGCCACATCGGCCGTCGACGCCCGCGTCGAGCACGAGATCCACGAGGCCCTCAAGACGGTCATGAACGGCCGTACGACCCTCCTGATCGCGCACCGCCGCTCGACCCTCAACCTCGCCGACCGCATCGCCGTCCTGGACGCCGGACGCCTCGCCGACATCGGCACCCACGACGAGCTGGAACGCCGATCCCCGCTCTACCGGCGCCTGTTGACCGACCCCGACGGCCTCGGCGGCGTCAGCCCCGGCCACGCCCGGCCCGTCCAGCCCGCCGAGGACACGACCGTACGCGACGAGCTGGACGCCGAGTTCGACGCCGAACACGGCATCACCCCGAGGCTCTGGGCGGGGGAGCGCCCGGCCCGCGACACGGCCCTCTCCGGCACCCCCTCGACCCCCGAACTCCTCGCCCAGGTCGAGGCGTTGCCCCCGGCGACGGACACCCCCGGCATCGACGAGGCGCGCGCGGTCACCCCCGAAGAGTCGTACGGGCTACGGCGGTTGCTGCGCGGATTCCGTACGCCGCTGCTGATCAGCCTCGGACTCGTCGCCGTCGACGCGGGCGTCGGCCTGCTGCTGCCCGTCCTCATCCGGCACGGCATCGACAGCGGCGTCACCGAGGCCGCCCTCGGCGCGGTGTGGGCGGCCTCGCTGCTCGCGCTCCTCGCCGTCCTCGTGCAGTGGGCCGCGCAGATCGGCGAGACCCGGATGACCGGCCGGACCGGCGAACGCGTCCTCTACACCCTGCGGCTGAAGATCTTCGCCCAGCTCCAGCGGCTCGGACTCGACTACTACGAACGGGAGTTGACCGGCCGGATCATGACCCGGATGACCACCGACGTCGACGCGCTGTCGACGTTCCTCCAGACCGGTCTGGTCACCGCGTTCGTCTCCGTCGTCACCTTCTTCGGGATCATGGTCGCCCTCGTCGTCATCGACGTGCAGCTCGCGCTGGTCGTCTTCGCGACGCTTCCCCCGCTGGTACTGGCGACGTACTACTTCCGGCGGGCGAGCGTGCGCGCCTACGAACTGGCCCGCGAGCGGATCTCCACCGTCAACGCCGACCTCCAGGAGGCCGTGGCCGGACTCAGGATCGTCCAGGCCTTCGGCCGCGAACGCGACGGCGGCGTACGGTTCGCGGCGGGCTCCACCGCCTACCGCGAGGCCCGGGTACGCGGCCAGTGGCTCATCTCGGTCTACTTCCCGTTCGTGCAGCTCCTGTCGTCCGTCGCCGCCGCGGCCGTCCTGATCGCGGGCGCGGGCCGGGTGGAGGCGGCGACCCTGACGACCGGCGCGCTCGTCGCCTACCTGCTCTACATCGACCTGTTCTTCGCCCCCGTCCAGCAGCTCTCACAGGTCTTCGACGGCTACCAGCAGGCGTCCGTATCCCTGGGCCGCATACAGGAGTTGCTCCAGGAACCGACGTCCACGAAGTCCGCCGACGAACCCCTCGACGTGCTCTCCCTGCGCGGCGACATCACCTTCGAGGACGTTCACTTCTCCTACACCGACGGCGAAGAGGCCCTGGGCGGCGTCTCGTTGACGATCCCCGCCGGACAGACCGTCGCCTTCGTCGGCGAGACCGGCGCCGGAAAGTCGACCCTGGTGAAGCTCGTCGCCCGGTTCTACGACCCCACCTCGGGGCGGGTCCTGGCCGACGGCACCGACCTGCGCGACCTCGACCTCACGTCGTACCGCCATCACCTCGGAGTAGTACCCCAGGAGGCTTACCTCTTCCAGGGGACGATCCGCGACGCCATCTCGTACGGCCGCCCCGACGCGACCGACGCCGAGGTCGAGGCGGCGGCGCGGGCCGTCGGCGCGCACGAGATGATCGCCACCCTGGAGAACGGCTACCTGCACGAGGTCGCCGAACGCGGACGCAACCTCTCCGCCGGGCAACGGCAGTTGATCGCGCTGGCCCGCGCCGAACTCGTCGACCCGGACGTCCTGCTCCTCGACGAGGCGACGGCCGCCCTCGACCTGGCGACGGAAGCGCAGGTCAACCAGGCCACGCAGCGGCTCGCCGGACGTCGTACCACCCTCGTCGTCGCCCACCGGCTGACGACCGCCGCGCGCGCCGACCGGGTCGTCGTCATGGCCGACGGCCGGGTCGCGGAGGACGGCACCCACGACGAACTGCTCGCGCGGGGCGGCCGGTACGCCCTGCTGTGGCGGACGTTCATCGGGGAGCCCGCGGACGCCGTGTCCTCGTGACGGTCGTGCAACCGTACGACACACGCCGTGCGTCCGTACAACAGTACGGGGGCGGACTACGCGCGCGGGTGGGGGCCATGGGGAAACGCGGGACGGGGAAACGCGGGACGAGACGGCGGCTGGCGCTGGTGACGGCCGGACTGGCGGTGTCCGGGGTGCTCGCCCTGGCGACCCCGGCCGTCGCGGAGGCGACGCCGCCGCCGTCCAACAGGGCGCCGGCTCCCATGAGTTGCGCCGGCCGCGCGGTCCGCACCTTCCCCTTCGCCACCGGCACGGTCGTCGTCTACAAGCGTCCCGGGTACGTCTGCGCCGTCACCCTCGCCAAGCGGCCCGGCGGGCGGCAGGCCATCTCCGTCACCGTCCAGGCGCGCGGCAACGCCCCCGTGAAGCGGGGCTGGTCCCATGCCCGGACCTCCCCGGCCGTCACGGTCCACGCGGGGCACCGGTGCGTGCGCGTGGAGGGCCAAGTGGGGCGCGGGGAGGTCAAGTCGGGGTGGATCCTGTGCTGACGGTCCTTTGACGGGCCGGATGGACCCCCGTCCCTTCCGGCCCGCACCACTGAGATTGCTGGCCAACTTGGCTCCGGGCCAGTGAAACCCGCCCCTCCGGGACATCGTGGGACGTCCCACCCGCTGACCTGCGCGGACAGGTACGGCGACGAGGCGCCGGTGGGACGCGGAACCCCCGTCGAACGCGGCCGAAAGACGACCGGTGCGGCGTCCCGGCCGGAACCCGGAACCCCGCGCGGGGGTGTACTACAGAGTCGATGGTTCCCTGACGCGTGCGGGGTGAGGCATGTCGCGCTGGCAGGAACTGCCGGACTCACTGGACCAGAGGGTCCGGCAACTCGTCGTGCAGCTACGGAGGTTGAAGGACCGCTCCGGGCTGAGCCTGGTCTCGCTCGCCGCCAAGACCGGGTACAGCCGCTCGTCGTGGGAGCGCTACCTCAACGGCAAGGCGCTCCCGCCCCGGCGGGCGGTGGAGGAACTCGCGCGGGTCGCCGGCACGGAACCGACCCGGCTGCTCGTCCTGCACGAGGTGGCGGCGGACGCGTGGCAGGCGGGCGAACAGGCCGTGCCGGACGCCGAGTTGGCCCCGACCGGAGACGACGGGCCCGCAGGCTCTGTCGGAGTCCCCCGCCTCCACGCCCTCGCCGCAGTCGTGATCGCGGCCCTCCTCGGCATCGGCGCGGGACTGCTGATCGCGGTCCCCTGGTACGGGGACAACGACGGCGGCGGCAACGACAAGGTTCAGGCCGTCACCGGCACCCGCCTGAGCCCGAGCCCCTCAACCACCCAGGGCGGACCGGGGCGTTACGTCTTCCAGGTCGGCAAGGCCTACCCCTGCGAGGTCCGTCAGCGCGAGGCGGTCGGCTTCGGCGCCGGGTACAGCACGACCCGTACCGCCGTCCTCGCCGGACCCGGCTGGGACGTCGTCGAGGCCCAATGCCTGCTGCGCCGCCGCAAGTTGGACCCCGGCCCGGTCGACGGCGTCTACGGACAGCAGACCATCGCGGCCGTCGTACGGCTCCAGCAGGGCGCCGGGCTGCCCGCGGACGGCGTCGTCGGGCCCCACACCTGGCAGGTGCTGCGCGGATGACCACCGGTACGGCGCCGGAGTGCGCGGCCCTCGCCGAGGGGCTGCGCGCCGTGCGGGCCCGAACGGGCCTCAGCCTGGCGGGACTTGCCGAGCGGACGCCGTACAGCAAGTCGTCCTGGGAGCGCTATCTCAACGGCAAGAAACCGGCACCCCGGCAGGCCGTCGAGGCGCTCTGCGCACTCGCCGGGGAACCTCCCGCGCGGCTCCTCGCGCTGTGGGAACTTGCGGACGTCGAGTGGAGCGGACGCGGGCGTGCCGGTGTGAGTGCGTCGGTCGAACTGGCCTCCGCACCAACGCCGTTGAGGCGCAGGCCTCGCTATCTGCTCCCCGTCGGCGCCGTGCTCGCCGCCGTCGCGATCGCCGCGCTCTCCGTACGAGGGTCGGGTCCCGAACACACCACGGTGGCCACGCCCGTGCTCGACCCCACCCCCGGCTGCCAGGGCCGGACCTGCGACGGGCAGGACCCCGACGCGATGTCCTGCGGACTGCCCGGGCGCGTCGACTCGCTCGGCCCGCAGCACCGGACGCGCACCGGGGCGAGCGTCGAGACGCGGTACAGCGCGGTGTGCGGGGCGGCGTGGGGGCGGATCTGGCATGCGCGGGTCGGGGACGCGGTGGAGATCTCGGCGCCGGGGGCGGGGGTGCGGCGGGCCGTGGTCAGGAACGTTGCTGACACCGCTGTCTATCGGTTCACCGCGATGATCGGTGAGCCGGATCGGGCGGGGTTGCGGGTGTGCTTCGTGCCGGGGGCGGGGACAGGGGTGGGTGGCCGGGAGTGCTTCGGGGCGTGATGGCAACGGCGTGAGGGGTACGACCTGAGGGGTACGACCTGAGGCGTACGGCGTGTGGGGGTACTTGAGGCGTACGGCGTGAGGGGAGCGGGCGGCAACCGCGCTCCCCACCCCGCCTACTCCCCGCCCGCCTACTCCGCATCCCCCTCCACCCGGCTCGCCAACCGCTCATGCCGCTGCCGGGCCGCCTGCGGAGTCCCCAGCCCCAGCCCGAACGCGATCTCCTGCCACGTCATCTCCCGCCCCCGCGCCATCTCCAGCAACCCGATCTCCAGCTCGTCCAACTCGGCCCGCACCAACGGCAGCAGCGTCAGCGCGGCCGTGATGTCGGCCCGGTCGACGTCCTGTTCGTCCTCCTCCTTCACCGCCGCCCCGCTGAGCAGGAACGACACCAGCCGTACCGCCTCGTGCGGCGCGAGGATCGCGGGGTTGGTCTGCCGCGCGCGCTGCGCGTCGGTGGCCGCGTGCCGCTCGGCTATGCGGAAGAGGGAGGGATAGACGCGCTGGGCGCGGGCCTGTTCGGGGTCGGGAGCGCTGAAGAGATCCGAAGTCATGCCCTCAGCATGAGAGTTGAACGAAGAGGCGTCAACTCATTATGTTGAACGAGTTGTTGTCGTGCGGGTGTACGCGATGATGACGATCACCAGCCACTGACCGGGGGAGCAGCATATGGACGTCATCGCCCAACTCACGGACGAGACACGGCAGAAGGAGGCAAGGGGCACCCTCGTCGCGATGGGCCCGGCAGCCGTGGGCCCGCTGCTGAAGGCCTTGTTGGACGAGAAGTCGCCCCGCAACCTGCTCGGCCGGATCGAGGACGTCCTGGTCGACGGCTTCGGGGAGACGGCGTACGACGAGGTCGCCGAGGCCCTGGCCGCCGCCTCGGACGAGGAGCAACGGCGGCGCACGAGCGTGGTGTTGAGCCGGTTCGGGACACTGGACCGCTACGTCGCCTCGCTCACCCACCCCTCCGCGAACGTCCGCGAGTCCGCCGCGATCGGCATCCAGAACGTCTGCTCGGTCGCGTACGGCCGCCGGCGCGACCCCGCGATCGACATCGCCCCGGTGATCGACGCGCTGATCCCCCTCATGGCCGACCCGGACGGCGAGGTCGCCTGGCGGGCGGCGGTCGTCCTGTCGATGCTGGGCCCCGAGATCCTGGAACCGCTGCGTCACGTACGGCGTTACGGGCCGGGGGAGTTGAGGGCGGACGCGCTGTCGGTGCTCGCGACGGTCGGCGGCGAGGAGGCACTGTCGGACCGCGACCGCGCGGCCGTCGAACGCCTCGTCCGCGTCAAACTCCCGGACGACCGCCCGAAGCTCCTCGACGTCTGCTTCAACGCCTGGATGGCCGTCCCCGGCGGTGACCGCGACGGCATCGCCGAGGTGCTGGGCCTGTGGAACGGCCGCCCGGCGACCTTCGAACTGGGCCACCACGTCGTCTCGCACGACAGCCACGACGTCGCCGAGTACGGCAGGGTGTACGTCACTCCAGAGGTGGACGGATGGACCCTGGTCCTCGGCCCCTGGGGCAACCCCGGCGACCCCGAGCGCGCCGTCGAAGTCCAGCGCCTGGTCGAGGAGTTGAGCGCCCGCTACGGCCGCGCCGAGGCGCACTACGAGAGCGACGAGGGCGGCCCCTCGGGCTGGCTGGCCGCCGCCGACGGGAAGGTCGTACGACGCTACCTCCCCTCCTGGGAGGACGACGATGACGACCCCGACGACTGGCGGGACCCCTCGGTCACGCTCGACCCGGAGTGGGGCGTGAGCCCTCTCGACCTGGACGCCGACACCCCGGTGCGGGGTGAGGGCATGGTCGCCCTCACCCCGCACGCCCGCCACAACGACCCGCCGAGGACAGGGGCTTACGGCATCTGAAGGCCGAAAACTCAGCCACGAGCCTCAGCCGCGCACCGCCCCCGCCGTCAGCCCCGACACGAAGTGCTTCTGCAACAGCACGTACACGACCACCACCGGTACCGAAGCGATCACAACTCCCGCGAACAGCAAGGGATATTGCGTGAGGAACTCGCCCTGGAAGTCCAACAGGGCGAGTGGCAGCGTCCGTTGCTCGTGGGAGCGGATGAACAGCAGGGGATACAGCAGGTCGTTCCAGTCCATCACGAACAGGAAGATCCCGGTCGTCGCGAGCGCGGGCCGGGTCAGGGGCAGCGCGATGGACACGAACGACCGCAGCGGCCCGGCCCCGTCCAACTCGGCGGCCTCGTACAGCTCTTCGGGGATCGTGCGCAGGAACCCGCCGAGGATGAACACGGCCGTCGGCAGCGTCATCGTCGTGTCCACGAGGATCAGCCCGAGCAGACTGTCGGTGAGCCCGAGCCGGTCGAACAGCACGTACTGCGGGACGATCGCCGCCTGCGCGGGCACCGCGAGCCCCGCCACGAGGACACCGAACACGATCCACCCGACCCGCCCCGGGATCCGCGCGCAGAAGAACGCGGCGAGACTCGCGACGGCCAGCGTCAGCGTCACCGCGCCCGCCGTCACGATCACGCTGTTGCCGAACGCGGCCCCGAGCCCGCCCTCGTCGACCGCGCGCCGGTAGTTGTCCAGCGTCGGCGAGGACGGCGGCGCCAGCGGCGAGTCGAAGAGCTGCGGCAGCGTCTTGAACGTGCCGAACACCACGACCAGCAAAGGGAGTACGACGGTCGCCGCGCCCAGCGTCAGGACCAGGGGTCGCAGGGTCTTCGTCATCGCGTCGCCCTCCGGATCGCCCGCCGCTGGACCCAGGTGAGCAGCGCGATGAGCGCCATGAACAACAGGGACTGGGCGGCGGCGTAGCCGAACTGGTTGTTGGAGAAGGTGGTGTAGACCCGCGTGGAGAGCAAGTCCAGTGCCGGGCCAGGGGGGTTGCCGCCGAGCCCGAGGACCAGGTCGAACGCCTTGAAGGACTGCACGGTCGTGTAGGCGACGACGATCCCGGTCGCCGGAGCCACCAACGGCCAGGTGACGTACCGGAATCGAGCCCACCGCCCGGCGCCGTCCAGTTCGGCCGCCTCGTACAACTCCCGTGGGATCGCCTGGAGTCCGGCGATGAACACGACCATCATCTGGCCCACGTGGAACCACACCTGCGTGAGCGCCAGCCAGTACACGGCCGTGTCCGGGTTGCCGAGGTACACCGACTGGAGACTCCCCAACCCCACAGCGCGCAGGCCCGAGTTGAGCAGCCCGCCGTCCGGGTCGTACACGAACCGCCACACGAAGGCGACGGCCACCGAGGACAGGACCGTCGGCAGGAAGAACAGCGCGCGCAGGAACGTGGAGGCGCGCGTCGTGCGGACCAGGTAGAGCGCGAGGAGCAGCGCCAGCGCCGTCTGGGCGAGGACGACCACCACCATCAGCTTCAGGTTGTTCTCGGCCGCGTTCCTGAACACGTCGTCGCCGGTGGCGAGTTGACGGAAGTTGTCCAGCCCGACGCTGTGGTAGGTGGCGCTGTAGCCGTCCCAGTCCGTCAGCGCGTACTGCACCGCCTGCACGGTCGGGTACGCGAAGAAGAACAGGTAGAGCGCCAGCGCGGGCACCGGGAACAGCCAAAGGGCCCGCGCCGTACGGCGGTTACGCGCGCTTCTGGTCGATGACACGCTGGGCCTCCTCGGCCGCCTGCGCCGGCTTCTTGCCCCCGACGACGGCCACGGCCGCGTTCTCTACCGCCGAGCGGATGTCGAGGTCCAGGAACTGGAAGCGCGGCGCGAGCAGCGTCTTACGGGTCAGCCAGGGCGACACGGCCTTCAGGTCGGGGTTGGTGTACGCGACGTCCTTCACGGTGACGTGCTGCCCCGTGCCGTTCGCGTAGACGGCCGCGTTCACCGGGTCGCTGAGGAACTCCAGGAACGCGTACGCCGCCGGCTGCACCTTCGACGCGCTGTTCACCCCGAGGACGAACGTCGCGTTGAACACGCCCTCGTACTTGGCCTGCCCGGTCGTCGTCGTGATCGGCGCGACCAGGTCGAACGGGAACTTCGCCCCCAGCGCCCGCACCCCGGCCATCTGGAAGGAACCCGTCGCGAGCAACCCGGCCTTCCCGGAGGCGAACAGCTGCGTCACCGCGTCGGTCGTCGAACCGGTCGCGCGGGCCTGGAAGTACGGCGTCAACTGGGCATACTGCTCAAGGGTCTTGAGGAACCAGTCGTCGGTCACCTTGTACGCGCCCGACTCGATTTTCGTGAACATGTCGTCGCTCGGCGCGTTGTTCATGACCATCGTGTTGAGCAACTGCCCCGCGTTCGCGGTGTCTCCGCCCGGCCAGGCGATCGGCGTGTACCCCTTCGCCTTGAGGTCGTCGAGGAGCTGGAGGAATCCGTTCCAGTCCTTCGGCGCGCTCGTGTGCCCCGCCTTGTCGAGCGCGTCGGTGTTGGCGAGCGGCATGTTGAACACCAACTGGTAGGGCAGCCCGTACTGTTGGCCCGCCTGCGCGCCCGGCGTGATCAGGCTCGCCTGGTACTTGCCGACCACATCCGTGCCGGTCAGCGGCGCGTACACGCCCGCCTTCACGATCTGCTGGAACTGCGCGCCCCGGAACGCGGTGAACAGGTCGCCCGTCTTCGAGCCCTGGATGCGGCGCAGCGCGGTCGACTGGTAGTCGGCGGACGGGGAGATGTCCTGCTCGACGTTCGCGTCCGGGTACTTCTTCACGAACGCCTTCACCAGCTCGGCTATCACCGCCTTGTCCTCGGCCCGCCAGTGCGCGAACGACACGGTCCCCTTCACCGCGCCCGAAGTGGCCAGAGCGGACGGCGAGTTGCTGCTCGCCGAGGAGGTGCCGCCACCGCCGGGACCGGCGCAGGCGGCGAGGCCGAGGCCCAGACCGGAGGCGGCGAAGAGGCGGAGGGCGGCTCGTCTGTCGAGCGTGGAGGACATGGCGCGGATCTCTCTTCTGGCGGAGTCGGCGAAGTTGGCGGAACCGGTGAAGTGGGTGAAGCCGGGGAAGTCGGGTCAGGCAGCGGCGAGTTGGCGGGCCAGCAGCGGCCGGACGCACTCGCCGAAGCGGATCGCCTCCTCCAGGTGCGGCTGCCCGGAGAGGATGAAGTGCTCGATGCCGAGCGCGGCGAACTCCTCGATGCGCTCGGCGACTTGCTCGTGACTGCCGACCAGCGCGGTGCCCGCGCCGGGCCGGACCAGCCCGAACCCGGCCCAGAGGTTGGGGTGGATCTCCAGCCGGTCCGTACGCCCCCCGGACAGCGCGGCCATCGCCCGCTGACCGGCCGACTCCGAGGTCCTGAACCGCTCGTGCGCGGCCTTGACGGCGGCCGGGTCGAGACTGTCGAGGATCCGGTCGGCCTCCGCCCACGCCTCGGCGGCGGTGTCCCGGCTGATCACGTGCAGCCGGATGCCGTACGACAGCTCACGCCCCTCGGCCTCGGCCAACTCCCGTACGCGGCCGATCTTCTGGGCGACGGCGGCCGGGGGCTCACCCCAAGTCAGGTACGTGTCCGCGTACTTGGCGGCCACCGGGAGCGCCGCCTGCGACGAGCCGCCGAAGAACACCGGGGGCAGCTCGGCCGGAGGCTTGCGCAACTGTCCGCCCGCGACCCGGTAATGGGCGCCCTCGTGGTCGTACGACTCGCCCGACCACGCGGTCCGCAGCAGGTCAAGGAACTCCGCCGTACGGCCGTAGCGCTCGTCGTGGGAGAGGAAGTCGCCGTACGCGCGCTGCTCGTCGGCGTCGGAGCCGGTGACCACGTTGAGCAACAGGCGCCCGCCGGACAGGCGTTGATAGGTCGCCGTCATCTGCGCGGCGAGCGGCGGCGCGATCACGCCCGGGCGGAACGCGACCAGGAACTTCAGCCGGGTGGTCTGCGGGAGCAGCGCGGCCGTGGTGAGCCAGGAGTCCTCGCAGTCGCTGCCCGTCGGGGTCAGCACGGCCTCGAAACCGGCCGACTCGGCGGCGCGCGCCACCTGCGCGAGGTAGTCCAGGGTCGGGGGGCGGGTGGTCGTCCGGGACTGGAGCGAGTCACGCGCGGTCACGCCGACCACGTCACGGTCGTCGCCCGTGGTGGGCAGGAACCAGTGCAGGCGCACGGTCATGGGGACTCCAGGAGGAGGGTGGTCACCAAGGTGGATGCAACGTTGAATCAACGCCCGGCGAACATGGCACGGAGGCGTACGAAGCAGAAGGAAGAGATGAAGAGATGGAAAGGAGAACGCCGAAGGCGGCGCGCGGGGTCAGCTACACAGCGCGGTGGCGACCCGGAGCAGGTCGATGTGCGCGCGCTTCACGAGCTCGACACCGGTGGATTCCATGGGCCGGGACTATACACATCACCGGTGAAAGAGACGACGGCCGACCGGAATGTGGTCCGGCCGGCCGTCGGGGTGGCTCTCAGGTACTACCCGGGTACAACTACGGACGCAGGGCCGGCTCCCTCTCGACGTCCCGCACGTCCAGCTTCGCGTCGAACCTCGCCAGCGGCTTCGCGGCCTCCACGGCGGAGGCGGAGACGCCCGCCCACTCCAGGATGCGCGAGGTGGCGAACGCCTTCTCGTCGGGGACGAGCCCCGCGACGTTCGCCCCGTGGTTCAGCCCCGGCGCGGTCAGCACGTACGAGTCCTTCGCGCCCTTGCCGACCCGGAACCGCTCCGCGCCCCAGGGGTCGTTCTGCCCGTACACGAAGAGCATCCGGCGGGCGTTGTGCCGCACCCAGTTGTCGACGTCGGCCATCGCGTACCGGTCGAAGCGCGGGATGCGGACGCTGTCCGGCACGAAGTTCGACGGCGGCTGGTACCCGTACCGGACGTACTTCCGCTCGATGTGCGGGAAGTGGATGGTCGGCGCGCCGAGCTGCGAGGCCGCCTGGAAGTAGTACGGGGTGTACGGGGTGAGGCCCTGGTCCGTGTAGAAGGAGAACCCGGAGATCGTGTCGACGGAGTTCCAGATCTCGTCGTCCGTCGCGTTCTTCGCGTCCGCCGGGATCGTGTCGCAGTCCCCGAGCAGGCTGTACTGCCAGAAACCCCAGACGTAGTCGAGGACGACCGCCTCGTACGCCTTGTCGAGGCTGCCGACCGTACCGAAGGTGTACCCGTTGTCGGCCGCGTACGCCGCGTACCGCTTCTCCAGCGGCTCCCGGCGCACCAGCGCCTCGCGCTGCACCCCGTTCAGCCGGTCGCGGCACTCCTTGGTGCCGACCGTCGCGAAGAACCGGTCGTACGCCGAATCCTCGTCGTTCACCACGTCGTTGGGCGCCACGTACGCGACGACGCCGTCCATGTCGCGCGGGTAGAAACGCTCGTAGTACGTGGCGGTCATCCCGCCCTTCGAACCGCCCGTCGACAGCCACTTCTTGGAGTAGATCGGCTTCAACGCCTCGAAGATACGGTGCTGGTCGCTGGCGGCCTGCCAGATGGTCAGCTTGGACCAGTCGGCCGGCTCGGCGGGCCGAGACGGCGTGAAGTACCGGTATTCCATGGAGACTTGGTTGCCGTCCACGATCTGCGTGGGCTCGCGGCGGCCCGGCGTCGTGGAGACGCTGTAACCGCCTGTGTAAAAGACGGTCGGCCGGTTCACGTCCTTGTGCAGCACCGTGATGCGCTGCTCGAACGTTCCGGCGGCAGGGCGGCGGTGGTCGACCGGCTGCGTGTAGTTCAGCACGAAGAAGCGGTAACCGGGGTACGGCTTCTCCTGCACCAGGCTCATGCCGGGTATCGCCAGCAGCTGGTCTTTTATGTCGGTGGCCTCCGGTTCGGCGGCGGTCGCCGCCGTCGCCGTACCCAGCGTGCTGATGAGCACCATGAGCGCGAGCAGCCATCTGAGCGCCTTGCGCATGCGCGTGCACCCTTCCTGCATACCTGTGGAGTTGATGTGTGCGCCGGAAGGTATCGGAGCAACGGCCTTGGCGCCAGAGTGCATAGAGCGCACAGCCACCTGAACTCACAGGAGAAACAGGAGAGATGACCTACCTACGGCCGCTGTCCGCGCCTCTGTTCACCCGCTCTCCCGCACCACCAGCCGATGCCCCGCGACCAGCACCGGCGCCCGGTCCACCCCCTCGATCCCCGTCAGCAACGACCGCACCGCCAGCCGCGCCAGCCCCGGCTTGTCCGGGGCGACGGTGGTCAGCGGGGGAGCGGTGTACCGGGCCGCCTCGATGTCGTCGAAACCGATTACTGCCAGTTGCCCGGGAACCCGCACCCCTGCTTCCCGCGCCGCGTGCAACGCCCCCTCGGCGAGCGCGTCCGCGAAACAGAAGACAGCGTCCGGGAGTTGGGACAGCCCGAGCAGAGTGCGCAGCGCGTCGGCACCCGACGCCCGGTCGTACGCGGGTACGGGCGGCGCGAGCGCCTCGTCGTACGGCACGTCGAACGCGCGCAGCGCCTCCAGATACCCCTTCAGCCGGGTCGTCGAGGTCGCCGCGTGCGGCACGGTCTGCCGCCCGATCACGGCGATCCGGCGCCGCCCACGCGCCAGCAACCGGCCCGTCGCCTCCCGCGCAGCCGCCGTGTTGTCGATGGTGACGTGCGGATGCGGCAGGTCGTGCAACCGCTCGCCCAGCAGGACAAGAGGCCTGCTGCGTACGGTGGTTGAGGCCGCCGCGTCGTCCAGCGCGAGCGGACTCAGGATGACACCGTCCACCATCGGGTCGGTCCGGCCGAGGGCGATCTCCAACTCCGCCCCGGGGGCACCGCCGGTCGCCTCGACGAGGAGCGTGCAGCCGTGCGCCGCCGCCTCCCGCAGGACGTGCCCGGCGAGTTCGGCGAAGTACGGCATGGACAGATCGGGCACCGCCAGCAGGAGCACCCCGCTGCGGCCGGTGCGCAGCCGCCGCGCGGCGGTGTTCGGCCGGTACCCCAACTCCTCGACGGCGAGGGCGACTTTGACCCGCGTCGCCTCCGAGAAACGGCCCGTGCCCCGGACCACGTTCGACACGGTCCGCATCGACACCCCGGCCCGCTCGGCCACCTCCCTGAGCCCGATCCCCGCGCGCATCGGCCCACCCTACGGCCTGGAATCACCCCATCCGCCGCGCTGTCACGAGGAGTTCACGCCAGGAGGGGCCGCCATCGGCGCTCTGGAGGGGGGCGCGCCGATGACGGCACGCTGCCGGCCGCGGTACGGCGGAGAGGGTGGGTCGGCGATCACGGCCAGCCGCGAGGGCCGACACCGCACCGTGGTGACTCGTCCGGCAGTTTGAGGTTCGACGTACCCGGGGTACGAACGGTTCCCGGCGGGGACGGTCCACCCCGGACCCTCTGCTCACGTACCCGGTACCCCCCGTACCGCCGGGGTACCTCACCTGGCCGTCACCCTCGGCCAGTGCTCCCGCAGCGTCCGCACCGTCTCCGCGATCGCCGGACGCCGGGCCGCCCCCGTACGCCACAAGGCGTACAACCTGCGTACGGGTACCGGCTCCAGCGGTACCTCCACCACCCCCGGCGGCAGCGGCCCGCGACCCAGGCGCGGGATCAGCGCCACCCCCAGCCCCGCCGCGACCAGCGCCACCAGCGTCGGGTTCTCGTCGGCCTGGTGGACCACGTCGGGCTCGTGCCCCGCCGAGCGCAGGGTACGCAGGAGCCAGTCGTGGCACACCCGCCCCGGCGGCTGGCAGATCCACCGCTCACCCCCCAACTCCTCGCGCGTGACCGCCGTACGACCCGCGAACGGGTGGCTCTCAGGTACGAGGAGGTCGCACAGGTCGTCCCCGATGTGTACCTGCTCGAGTCCCGCCGGGGCGGGCAGCGGGGCGATGTCCCAGTCGTGCGCGACGACGAGGTCGACCGCGCCCTTGGCCGCCAGGTCCACCGACAGATGCGGGTCGACCTCGGTCAGCCGGGCGTCGAGCGCGGGGTGCCGGCGGGCCAGGTCCGCGAGGACGGCCGGCATCAGCCCCCGCGCCGCCGAGGCGAACGCCGCGATCGTCAGCCGCCCGGCGGGCAGCCCCCGGCGCTCTTCGAGACCCGTCTCCGCGCGCTCGACGATCGCCAGCAACTCCTGTGCGGTCTCTGCGAGTTGCCATGCCTCGTCGGTCAACCGCACGCCCCTGCCCTCGCGTTCGAGCAGGACCGTCCTCGTCTCCCGCTCCAGCTTGGCGATCTGCTGCGACACCGCCGACGAGGTGTACCCGAGCGCGGCAGCGGCGGCGCCGACCGTGCCGTGGACGGAGACCGCGTGCAGGGCGCGCAGGCGCTGGAGGTCGAGCATGCCGGGCTCCCCAAAGGTAAGCGTTGCTTCATCCTGTAGTGCAGTAATCATCGCTGGTGCTACATGGTCTGTACAGTTGATCCTCGACGCATGCGACCAGCACATCTCCTCCTCGCCGTCCTCGTCGCCGCGATCTGGGGCGTCAACTTCACCGTCATAGAAATCGGTCTCGACCACTTTCCGCCGCTGCTCTTCTCCGCCCTGCGCTTCCTGGTGGCCGCGCTGCCCGCCGTGTTCTTCGTGGGGCGGCCGAAGGTCGCGTGGAAGTGGATCGTCGGCGTGGGGCTCTCGCTCGGCGTCGCGAAGTTCGGGTTCGTCTTCGTCGGGATGGACGCGGGGATGCCGGCCGGGCTCTCCTCGCTCGTCCTCCAGATCCAGGCCGTGTTCACCGCGCTGATCGCGTTCGCGGTGCTGGGCGAACGACTCACGCGCATACGGGTGTTGGGGATGGTTGTCGCCTTCGCCGGGATCGGGGTCGCCGCCGTCGACGAGGGAACCGCCGGGCCGCTGGGGGCATTCGCACTCGTCATCGCCGGTGCCGCCTGCTGGGGTGTCTCCAACGTCCTGACCCGCAAGGCCGCGCCGCCCGACGCCCTCAACTTCATGGTGTGGGTGAGCACGGTCCCCGTACTCCCGCTGCTCGCCCTGTCGTTGCTCACCGAAGGCCCGCGCCGCGACCTCGACGCCCTGCGCTCCCTCGACCTCGCCGGCGCCGGAACGGTCCTCTTCGTCGCCTGGGTCTCCACCGTCCTCGGCTTCGGCGCCTGGGGCTGGCTCCTGCGCCGCCACCCCGCCTCCACGGTCGCCCCCTTCTCCCTCCTCGTCCCCGTCTTCGGCATGTCCTCCGCGGCCCTGTTCCTCGGCGAACCGGTGAGCCCACTGCGCTGGTGCGCGGCGGTACTGCTGGTGGGCGGGGTGGCACTGACGTCGCTGGTGCCGGGGAGGAAGGTTGTGGAAGCGGTTGCACAAACGCCGGGCGCGGACCCGGGCGCGCGAGTTGTGCAACCGGTTACGCAAACACCGGGGACGACTTCGCGGACGCCGGTTGTGGAAGCGGTTGCACAACCGACGGAGTCGGCCCAGCGGTCATCCGTTGTGTAAACGGTTGCTGAAACGTCCGGACGGTACGCCCCCGGCCCCACCACCAACCTGACGAACCTCCCATACCAACCCCTGGACGCTCCCGCTCCCATCACCCCCGGCACGGGATCATGAGGGGCATGCCCCTCGTCGACATCCCCGGTTCCAAGTCCCTCACCGCCCGCGCCCTCTTCCTGGCGGCAGCGGCGGACGGTGTCACGACCCTCGTGCGCCCCCTGCGCTCGGACGACTCGGAAGGGTTCGCCGAGGGGCTGAGCAGCCTCGGTTATCGGGTCGGGCGGGCGCCGGACGTCTGGCAGGTGGACGGCCGCCCGCAGGGCCCGGCGGTCACGGACGTGGACGTGTACTGCCGGGACGGCGCGACGACCGCCCGTTTCCTGCCGACGCTCGCCGCCGCCGGCCACGGCACGTTCCGCTTCGACGCCTCGCCCCAGATGCGCCGCCGCCCCCTCCTCCCACTCACCCGCGCCCTGCGCGACCTCGGCGTGGACCTGCGCCACGAGGACGCGGAGGGCCACCACCCCCTGACGGTCAACGCGGCCGGGGTGGAGGGCGGCGAGGTTGTCCTCGACGCCGGCCAGTCCTCCCAGTACCTCACCGCGCTGCTCCTCCTTGGTCCCCTCACCCGCACGGGCCTGCGCATCCGCGTCACCGATCTGGTCTCCGTGCCGTACGTGGAGATCACGATCGCGATGATGAGGGCGTTCGGGGTGGAGGTGAAACAGGAAGCAACCGTTTCCACAAACGAACCCGGCGCCTCGGGCGAGCGCGTCTACACCGTCCCGCCCGGCGGCTACCGCGCCACCACCTACCCCATCGAACCCGACGCCTCCACCGCGAGCTACTTCTTCGCCGCAGCGGCCCTCACCGGCGGCGAGGTCACCGTCCCCGGCCTCGGACAGGGCGCACTTCAGGGCGACTTGGGCTTCGTGGAGGTCCTGCGCAAGATGGGCGCGTACGTCGAGATCGCCGCCGACCGTACGACGGTGCGGGGAACCGGCACGCTGAACGGCGTGACGGTCACCATGCGCGACATCTCCGACACGATGCCCACCCTCGCCGCGATCGCCCCCTTCGCCACCGGCCCCGTCCGCATCGAGGACGTCGCCAACACCCGCGTCAAGGAGTGCGACCGCCTCGACGTCTGCGCGGAGAACCTGCGCCGCCTCGGCATCGACGTTGCGACGGGCCCCGACTGGATCGAGATCCACCCCGGCACCCCGAAGCCCGCCGAGATCACGACCCACGGCGACCACCGCATCGTCATGTCCTTCGCGGTCACCGGCCTGCGCACGCCCGGTATTTCGTTCGACGACCCCGGTTGCGTCCGCAAGACTTTCCCCGGTTTCCACGAAGCGTTCGCGCAGTTGAGGAAGGACATCACCGGGTGAGATTCGAGGCGGGCCAACAGCCACTCCTGTACGGCGACTTCGTACGTCTGGAACCATTGGACCGGCGCCACGCCGCCGAGTTGGCGCGCGCGGCGCAGGAGGACCGGGGGACGTACGCGTACACCTGGGTCCCGACGCTCGCCGAACTGGACCGCTACCTCGACCTCCAACTCGCCCGCGCAGCCGACGGTTCGATCTCCCCGTTCGCCCAGATCTCGGCGTCCACGGGCCGCGCCGTCGGCGTGACGGCCTACTGCGAACCCCGCGCCTGGCTCGACCCCGACCGGCTCGACGCGGTTGAGGTCGGCCACACCTGGCTCGCCGCGTCCGCCCAGGGCACCGGCGTCAACGCGGAGGCCAAACTTCTCCTGTTCCGGCACGCGTTCGAGGTCTGGCAGGTCTCCCGAGTCGACCTGAAGACCGACGCCCGCAACGCCCGCTCCCGCGCGGCCATCGCCGCTGTCGGCGCTGGCTTCGAGGGCGTGCTGCGCAACTGGTCCCCCTCCAAGTACCCCGGCGAGGAAGGCGAGTTGCGTGACTCGGCGATCTTCTCGATCACGTCCGAGGAGTGGCCGGAGTGCCAGACCCGCCTGGAGGAGCGGATCGCCCGCTACACGCCTACGAAGCGGACGGCTCTCGCGTAAGCAACTTCCCTACCTCCACGGGCAGTTGCTCCCGCACGCTCATCGCTACCAACAACGTCTCCGTGGACTCGTCCACGACGATCGCCACCGACGGGTCCACACCGGCGACGGAGTACGCGCGTACCTCCCGCGCCGCGCTCCCGGGGTCGTCGTCCCCGCCCGTGTCGTCACAGGTGGGCAGCACCGCCGTACCGACCGCCTTCCCGAGCGTGAACTCGGCTCCGGCCAGGTCGGAGTACCGCCGTCCGTCGAAGTCGGCGACGAACGCGCAGGACGCCGTGCTGTCGTCGGCGGTGCACCCACTGGCGAGCGTGGCTCCGACGCCCATGGCCAGCAACACGGTGAAACGGCTTACTACGGTTCTCACAGCGGGACATCTCCTCCGTACGGACGACTCGTCACGACGGTGACGCCCCGCCCCCGAGGAACGTTCACCTCCGCCCCTCCACCAACAGATCCCACCAGGGAAGACGGCACTGGACCCGCCATCTCGACGCTGGGGATGATCACCCCATGACCTCCTCCTTCCTGATTCTCCACGGCTGGCAGAACCACAGACCCGAGGGCCACTGGCAACACTGGCTGGCCGCCCGCCTCACCGACCTCGGACACGAGGTCGTGTACCCCCAGCTGCCGGACCCGGACAACCCCGAACTCGACGTCTGGCTGGCGGAGTTCGAACGCCACTTGACCGCGCCGACCCGCGACTCGCTCACACCGGACCACCAGCCCACGCCGCCCCACGACCTCACCGCGCCGGGTCACCAGCCCACGCCGAACCGCGACTTGACCACGTCGGGTCATCAGCCCGCGCTGGCCGACGACTTGACTGCGCCGAGCCACCAGTCCGCCCCGGCCGACGACTTGACCCCGCCGTCCCACCCGACCGCCCCGCTCCGCGACCTCACCGAGCCGACCCTCGCCCTCACCACGCCGCCCCGCTCTCGAATCGTCATCGCCCACAGCCTCGCCACCGTCACCTGGCTGCACGCCCTCGCCCGCAACCTCCCCGGCCTCGACACAGTCGCCCGCACCCTCCTCGTCTCCCCGGTCACGGTCGTCACCGACTACCCCGAGATCGCCGGCTTCGCCCTCCCTCCGCTGACCGGCCTCACCCCGCCGTCCCCGACGCGCATCGTCGCCGGGGACGACGACCCGTACTGCCCCGAGGGCGCCCAGGCGGCCTACGGCGACCCCCTGGGCGTGACCGCCGAAGTCCTCCCCGGTGCAGGCCACTTGACGCCGGACGACGGGTACGGCTCCTGGCCGTCGGTGCTGGAGTGGTGCCTGAACGGCGAGACGAGGCTGACGGCGAGGTGAGGCGGGGGAGGTCAGGCGAGGGGAGCGCGTACCGTACGGCGTTCGCCGCCGCCGAGCCCTCTTACCCCGGGTCCTCTCGAGTTGGGCCCGCCGATGCTGGGCCTCCTTATCCCGGCCCCTCTCGCGCCGAACTCTCTCGTGCCGGGCCCCCTTACCCCGGGCTCTCTCGTGCCGAGCCCCCTTATACCGGGTCCCTCGCCAGCCCCCTCGCGCCGAGCCCTCTCCCGACGAGCTTCCCCCCCCGTTATGTTTTCCGTGGTCCTGCAAGAGGGCCGCTGGCCTCCGGGCCCGGCCCCCTTACCCCGGGCCCCCTTACCCCGGGCCCCCTTACCCCGGGCCCCCTTACCCCGGGCCCCCTTACCCCGGGCCCCCTTACCCCGGGCCCTCTCGTGCCGAGCTCACTCGCTCCGAGCCCCCTGCGCGGGGCTCTCTTGTGCCGGGCCTCCTTACGCCCAGCCTCCTCGCGCTGGGCCCCCTTACCCAGGGCTCTCTCGTGCCGGGCCCTCTCGCGCAGAGCTTCCCCCCGAACCGGGCCCCCTCACCCCGGGCTCTCTCATATCGGCCTCCGTATGCCGAGCTCTCCCCGTCGAGCCCCCCTACACCGACCCCACTCATGCCCAGCCCCTCACACCAAGCCGCCTCACACCAAGCCCCCCTCACACAGCCCCCTCCCGTCGCTCCCCACACCGCTCCCCACCCCCGCCGAACCAACCGCCCCAACCGAAACGCCCCCTATTCCCACCAACCCCACCCCCCACTACCACCAACCCCGCAAGCCCCGCACTCACCCACAACGCATCCCGATAATCCCCAGTCACCTCAGTAACACCCCCCGCCACCAACGGCCCCACAACCGCCCCCAAGTTAAGCGCGACAGTAGCGAATGCCCCCGCCAGAACCGGCGCTTCACCAGCCCCGACGTACAACACCCGCCCCACCAGAGCCGATCCACCCCCGAACGACAACGCGCCCAACACCAGCGCCCCACCGAAGAGCACACCACCCCACTCCCCGGTCAACGCCAACCCACCCCAAGCCAGCGGCAGTACCCCCAGCACCACCCTCAGCCACGCATCTCCCTTGCGCCCGACGGCAGTCACCCCGAAGAACGCCCCCACCCCGAACACGGCGAGCAACACCGGCACGGAGACATCGGGCAGCCCGGCAACTTCCGTACCGATGACGGCGAGGTACGAGAACCCGGCGAAAGTAGCCCCGTTGACGGCGGCCCCCATGAACAGCGCACGCCGGAGGGACCCCCGCCGCAGCGAACGAAGTTCGCCACGGACACCGAACTCCCCAACCCCGCCCGGGGATTCACCCCCGGACACCCGAACAACCCACCCCAGCGCGGGCAGACACAACCCGGCCACACCCCAGAACGCGGCCCGCCACCCGAACCACTCCCCGAGCAACGCCCCCGCAGGCACCCCCACCGCACACGACAGGGTCACCCCCGCAAGCAGCACGGAAGTAGCCCGCCCAGCCAACTCAGGCGCGACCAGGGAAGAAGCCGTCGACAACGCCACAGCCAGAAACCCCGCGTTGACGACAGCCGCCACCACCCGAGTCCCGAACAGCACCGAGAAATCCGAGGTAACCGCTCCCACAACATGCACGACGACGAACGCCGCCAGGAACCCGCCCAACGCCGCCCGCCGGGGCAACCGCGCCCCCACGACGGCCATCACCGGCGCCCCCACGACCATCCCGACCGCATAAGCGGACGTCAGACTGGCCGCAGCCCCGACGGACACGGACAACTCGCGCGCGATGCCGGGGATCAGCCCCGACAGCATGAACTCAGAGGTGCCTTGCGCGAAAACGGCAAGGCCGAGGACGTACAGAAAAACAGGCAAGGGAAGCCGCTCCAGCCAGAGAGGAGAGAGTGCACGGACGCTGACGTACAGGTCCCGCGCGCTGAAACGGCGCCGATGTGGCCCAGAAAAGCCTCAGTTACCGGTTACTACTCAGCCGCACGGGATCTGCGGCCGAACTCTGTCCGACTCGGGGCTCGACATGCCCGGCACGCTACAAGCCCACCCCACCTCCGATCAACCGCTCAACACCACTGCACCTCCGACCAACCCCCACACCGCCCCACCTCCGGCCAACCGCTCAACCCCGCCCCACCTCCGACCACCGCCCAACACCACCGCACCTCCGACCAACCCCCGCCCCGCCCAACCACTCCCCGATCAACCGCCCAACACCCTCCGCACCGCCTCCACCACCGGCACCCCCACCTCCCCCACCACCACAGCCACCCCCATAACCGCAGTCAACGCCCGCCGCAGCACCCCAGGTTCAGCCCCCTCCCCGATAACCCGCAACGCCTCGTCAAGGCTCTCCCGATCAGCCGGAGACACCTGCCCCCGCAACGCGCGAACAGCGACCACCATTTCCCGGAACGCAGCCTCCGAATCACCGGCCGACTGATACGTGTTCTGGATCTTCCCGACGTTCCCCGCCCCGCCGTACATGTTCACGACATCCCCCTGATGAAAATGACGACCCTCTTCGGCGTTCAATTCCCCTGCTTCCCCACGTTGTTGTTCCCGCCGACCATATTGATCTTGTCCCCGATGTGATAGTTCTCGACCTGGATCTGGAATTCCGCCTCGGGATTGTCGATCGCGTCCATGATCTGGAAGACGAGCCGCGAGACGAGGGCCTTGTCGGTGCTGACGAGCGCGGTGTACGGCGTCCCGGCGGTCTCGATGACGAGCGCGTGGTAGACGGGCGTGACCAGGACGGACACGAGCCGAGCGACGAGGACGAACCCGAGCGCGCAGTCGAGGAGGAGGACGAGGTCCGAGACGGTCCCGGCGTCCGCGTTGTTCAACTCCCCATGCGAAGCCGCCGAGACGATCACGCCGGAGACGATCACCAGGACCAGCGCATAGCCGAAGAACTGCCCCAGCGCGACCATCCGCCGAGGCCGAATCCGAACCGTCGTAGCCCGCGCGATGTTGTGCAGCGGATACGCCTCCGCCCCCACCCACAGGATTCGCCGGCTGACCCGGACATCGATGACTTCGCGCTTGGCCATGACGGATTCCCCCGAACCGGCGCCCAAGAACAAGGACGCTCCCCCGACAGGGAAAGAGCATCCTCGCGCATCACCGACTCGGCAAGCGGAATGCAAGAAAAAGAATCCCGCTGATTTATTCGATTAACGGCTCACCGACAAGACCGACAACGGCCCGCAGAAACCCCCAGCAACTATCAGCAACCTCTAGTAGCCCCCAGCAACCGCTTACCCCCGCGGCGCCCCGGAGGACCCCCGAACCATCAACTCCCCCCGGATCACGGCAATCCCCCCGGGCGGCGGCTCCTCCCGCCCCATCGCAATCCGCCCCGCCCGAGCCCCCGCCTCAGCAAGCGGCAACCGAACAGTCGTCAACGCAGGCACCGCATCGATACTGAACGGCAAGTCATCGAAACCGGCTACAGAAACGTCATCAGGAATCCGCAACCCCGAGTCCCGCAGCGCGGCGCAAGCCCCGAGCGCCACAGAGTCGTTAGCGGCGACAACAGCAGTCAACGACGGGTCGCGCCGCAGGAGTTCGAGCGTAGCCTCATACCCCGCCCGTCGGTCATAAGGCCCATGAACGGTCCACCCGGCCAACTCCTCGACCCCAGCGGCCTCCAGAGCCGCCCGATGCCCCTCAAGCCGATGCCGAGTGGTCGTCCGCTCCTCGGGCCCGGCGATATAGCCGAGCCGCCGATGCCCGAGCCCGAGGAGATGCTCGGTCAACTCCCGCCCCCCGCCCCGGTTGTCGAAGGTGAGCGCGATCGCCCCGGTGTCCGGCGCCGGAGGCCGCCCGCACAGCACGATCCGCGTCCCCGCCTCCTCCAGCCGGCGCAACTTCGCGGCCACGGCCGCCGCGTGGGGCTCGTTCTCCATCGCGCCGCCGGTCAGGACGACGGCCGCAGCGCGCTGCCGTTGCAGCAACGTCAGGTAAGTCAACTCACGTTCGGGATCGCCCCCGGTGTTGCACACGACCGCGAGCCGCTCACCCCCCGCGCGCCCCCCGGTCCCACCGATCTCGGACTGAATGGCACCGGCCATGATCCCGAAGAAGGGGTCGGCGATGTCGTTGACCAGGATGCCGACGAGATCGGAGGTGGCGGCGGCGAGCGCGCTCGCGGGGCCGTTCAGGACGTAGTCCAGCTCGTCCACGGCGCGCAGGACCCGCTCCCGGGTCGAGGCCGCGACGGGATAGTTCCCGTTCAGTACGCGCGACACCGTCGCGGGGGAGACCTGTGCGCGGGCCGCCACGTCCGCCAGGGTCACCGTCATCTCGTCGTCCTCCGGGGTCGCGCGTCGCCGTACATCGTCGTACCGGAGAGACCCTACGGCCGAACGGCCGTACCGTTCGCCCCCTCGAACGACCCGAGTGTCTCGAACTGGACACGGTCTTGTCCGGACCACTGGTCAGAGGCTAGCTTGCCAGGAGTAATAGAAAGCGCTTGCTGTGACGCTGATCAGGTGGAGGCGTGCGTGCGGCGCACTCTCCCCGCGTACGACTTCTCCGAAGGGACCGACGTGACACGCAAAACGGTGCGTATCGCCATGAACGGCGTCACCGGACGGATGGGCTACCGCCAGCACCTCGTCCGATCCATCCTCGCCCTCCGCGAACAGGGCGGCCTCGACCTCGGCGACGGCACGGTGCTGTGGCCCGAACCGATCCTCGTCGGCCGCCGCGAGCACGTGCTGCGCGCGATGGCGGACGAACACGGTCTGGAGCACATCTCCACGGACGTCGACGCGGTCCTCGCCGACCCGACCGTCGACATCTACTTCGACGCCCAGGTGACCTCCGCCCGCGAGGACGCGATCAAGAAAGCGATTACCGCGGGCAAGCACATCTACACCGAGAAGCCGACCGCGACCGGCCTCGACGGCGCCCTGGAGCTGGCCCGCCTCGCGAACGCGAAGGGCGTCAAGCACGGTGTCGTCCAGGACAAGATCTTCCTCCCTGGCCTGCTCAAGCTGAAGCGCCTCATCGACGGCGGCTTCTTCGGCCGCATCCTGTCCATCCGCGGCGAGTTCGGCTACTGGGTCTTCGAGGGCGACTGGCAGCCGGCCCAGCGTCCGTCGTGGAACTACCGCGCGGAGGACGGCGGCGGCATCGTTGTCGACATGTTCCCGCACTGGGAGTACGTCCTGCACGAGCTGTTCGGCCGCGTGAAGTCCGTCCAGGCGCTCGCCACGACCCACATCCCGCAGCGCTGGGACGAGAACGACAAGCCGTACGACGCGACGGCGGACGACGCCGCGTACGGCATCTTCGAGCTCGACGGCGGCGCCATCGCCCAGATCAACTCGTCCTGGGCCGTGCGCGTCAACCGCGACGAACTCGTCGAGTTCCAGGTCGACGGCACCGAGGGCTCGGCCGTCGCGGGCCTGCGCAACTGCCGCGCCCAGCACCGCAGTTCGACCCCGAAGCCGGTCTGGAACCCGGACATCCCCGCCACCGAGGTCTTCCGCGACCAGTGGCAGGAGGTCCCGGACAACGGCGAGTTCGACAACGGCTTCAAGGCACAGTGGGAACTCTTCCTCAAGCACGTGTACGCCGACGCCCCCTACCACTGGGACCTCCTCGCGGGCGCCCGCGGCGTCCAACTCGCCGAGCTGGGGCTGAAGTCGTCCACCGAGGGCCGCCGCTTCGACGTCCCGGAGATCTCGCTGTGACCATCCAACTCCCCTCCCCGGACGGCGGGTTGCACGCGTACGAGCCACGCGCCGAACCCTTCGCCGTCACCCCCGGCGTCCCCTTCACCTCCCGTACGGTCTTCTCGGCGGCCCACGTCGTCGCGGACCCGTACGCCGACGTGTCGCCCGACTCCCCGGCCGCCGTCGACTGGGACGCCACCCTCGCCTTCCGCCGCCACCTCTGGTCCCACGGCCTCGGTGTCGCCGAGGCGATGGACACCGCACAGCGCGGCATGGGCCTCGACTGGGCGGGCGCGGCGGAGCTGATCCGCCGAAGTGCCGCCGAGGCCAAGGCGGTTGGCGGACGCATCGCGTGCGGCGTCGGCACCGACCAGCTCACGGACGGCGGGTCCCTCGCGGCGATCCGAGCGGCCTACGAGGAGCAGTTGGCGCTCGTCGAGGAGTCCGGCGCCCAGGCCATCCTGATGGCGTCCAGGGCGCTCGCGGCAGCCGCCCAGGGCCCCGAGGACTACCTGGAGATCTACGGCCACCTCCTGCGCCAGGCCGCCGAACCGGTCGTCCTGCACTGGCTGGGCCCCATGTTCGACCCGGCACTTGAGGGCTACTGGGGCTCCTCCGACCTCGACGCGGCGACCGACACGTTCCTCGAAGTGATCGCCGCCCACCCCGACAAGGTCGACGGCATCAAGGTCTCCCTGCTCGACGCGCAGCGCGAGGTGGACCTGCGCCGCAGGCTCCCGCAGGGCGTCCGCTGCTACACCGGCGACGACTTCAACTACCCCGAGCTGATCGCGGGAGACGAGAAGGGCTTCAGCCACGCCCTCCTCGGCATCTTCGACCCGCTGGGCCCGCTCGCCGCCGAGGCCGTACGCGTCCTGGACACGGGCAACACGGCCGGTTTCCGTGAACTCCTCGACCCCACCGTCGAGTTGTCCCGGCACCTGTTCCAGACGCCGACCCGCTTCTACAAGACGGGAGTTGTGTTCCTCGCCTGGCTCGCGGGACACCAGTCCCACTTCACGATGGTCGGCGGCCTCCAGTCCGCGCGCTCCCTCCCGCACTTCGCCCGCGCCTACCAACTCGCCGACGGCCTGGGCCTGTTCCCGGACCCGAAGCTCGCCGAGGAGCGCATGAAGAGCCTGCTCGCGGTGTACGGGGTGAACCAGTGACCGACCTCGCGCGCTTCTCCATCAACCAGATGACGGTCAAACAACTGTCGCTCCCCGAACTCGCCAACGCCTGCGCCGAGTTGGGCATCGACAAGGTCGGCCTCTGGCGGGACCCCGTCCAGACGTACGGACTTGACGCCACCGCCAAGCTCGTCCGCGACGCCGGCCTCACCGTCACGACCCTCTGCCGGGGCGGCTTCTTCACGGCGATCGACCCGGCCGAGCGAACGGCGGCCCTCGCCGACAACCGCCGCGCGATCGACGAGGCGGCCACCCTCGGCACCGACACCCTGGTTCTGGTCTCCGGCGGCCTCCCCGCCGGCTCCAAGGACCTCCACGGCGCCCGCGAGCGGATCGCCGACGCGCTGGGGGAGTTGGGCCCGTACGCCGAGCAGCACGGCGTACGTCTCGCCATCGAGCCGCTCCACCCGATGTACGCCTCGGACCGCTGCGTCGTCTCGACGCTGGCCCAGGCCCTGGACATCGCGGAACGCTTCCCGGCGCACCAGGTGGGCGTGGCCGTCGACACGTACCACATCTGGTGGGACGACGACGCGCCCGCGCAGATCGCCCGCGCGGGCGCAGGGGGCCGCATCCACACCTTCCAACTCGCCGACTGGACAACCCCGTTGCCCGAAGGCGTGCTCAACGGCCGGGGCCAGATCGGCGACGGCGCGATCGACATGCGCGAGTGGAAGCGCTACGTCGAGGACGCCGGGTACACCGGGGCCATCGAGGTCGAACTCTTCAACGACCACCTCTGGGCCCGCGACGGCCGCGAACTCCTCGCGGAGACGGCGGCGCGGTTCGTGGAGCACGCGATCCGCTGACCCGCACCGCACCGACCACCCCTCGCCGATTCCGGTGCGGGGTGGTCGTCTTTCTGTGAGGACCACCCCGCATCCGCCGGGCCGTGATCTCATGCCCGCATGATCGCGTCCGTCACCCAACTCCACCGCTACCCGGTCAAGTCGATGCTCGGCGAACGCCTCCCGGCCGCCACCCTGACCGACCGAGGCCTCACCGGCGACCGCCGCCTCGCCCTCCTCGACCGGGAGACCGGCAAGATCGCGAGCGCCAAGTCCCCCCGCCTCTGGCGGGAGTTGCCGCGCTGTACGGCGGTGTCGGCCGCAGCCGGCGTCCACATCACCACCCCCGACGGCCACCGCATCGCCGCCGACGACCCCGGCGTGCACGAGGCCCTCTCTGCCCACCTCGGCCGCGAGGTCACCCTCATCGACGTACCGCCCCCGGCCGCGAGCCTGGACAGGGACCGTCCGGAAGAGGTACTGGACCAGGGCGTCACGGCCCAAGTCGCCCACGACGTCGTGCGGTTCGGGTCGGCGGCCCCGCCGGGCACGTTCTTCGACTTCGCCCCCGTCCACCTCGTCACCACGTCCACCCTGCGGACACTGGCGGCCCTCAGCCCACGCGGCACGGTCGAGGCGGAGCGGTACCGGGCCAACCTCGTGATCGGCACGGCGGGGGAGGGGTTCCCCGAACACGCTTGGGTAGGACGGGAGTTGGCCATCGGCGACGCCGTACTCCAGATCATCGCCTCGACCCCGCGCTGTGCCGTACCGACCCTGGAGCACGGCCAACTCCCGCGCGACCCCGAGGCGTTGCGCATCCCGGCCCTACACAACCGGGTCCCGGCACTGCCGGGGCGGCAACCCGAACCCTGCGTGGGCGTCTACGCGAAGGTCGTACGGGGCGGCTCGGTGCGCGAAGGGGACGCCGTACGCCTCTGAAGCTACGGCCGGAAAAATCTTGCGGAAACCGTACAGCCCTCGCTCGTCCGCGACGCGGGCCTGACCGTGACCACCCTCTGCCGGGGCGGCTTCTTCACGGCGATCGACGCGGCCGAGCGGGCGGCGGCCCTGGCCGACAACCGCCGTGCGATCGAGGAGGCGGCAACTCTCGGCACCGACACGCTGGTTCTGGTCTCCGGCGGGTTCCAAGGACCTGCGCGGTGCCCGTGAGCGGATCGCGGACGCGCTGGGGGAGTTGGGCCCGTACGCGGAGCAGCACGGCGTACGTCTCGCCATCGAGCCACTCCACCCGATGTACGGCTCGGACCGCTGCGTCGTCTCGACGCTGGCCACGTACCACATCTGGTGGGACGACGACGCGCCCGCGTAGATCGCTCGCGCGAGTGCCGGGGCCGGATCCACACCCTCCAACTCACCGACTGGACAACGCCGTTGCCTGAGGGCGTGCTCAACGGGCGCGCGACGGCCGTGAACTCCTCGCGGAGACGGCGGCGCGGTTCGTGGAACACGCGGCTGGCTGAGCGCGAGGGAGACGCAACGGGCCCCGCCCGGGAACGTTTCCTGGGCGGGGCCTCGGCGTGAGGTCAGCGCGTGGATTCCTTGACGGAGTCGACGAAGGTGTTCCAGGAGGCGGGGGTGAAGAGGAGGGCGCCGAGGGTGGGGGCTTTGCTGTCGCGGACGGGGACGAGGGAGGGGAGGTTGGAGGCGAATTCGAGGCAGGCCCCGCCGGACTGGTTGCTGTAGCTGCTCTTGCGCCACGAGACGTTTCTCAGGTCGATGTCGCGCACCGTGCTTCCTCCAACAGCCGCCGGATGAACTCGCGCGATTCGTCCGGGGATAGGGCCAAATCGCGAACCCGATCGTATCTGAGCTGAAGCCGTCGGATGTCATCAGTTTCTTCGAACAACTCGCCGTCGTAACCGGTCTCTACCCAGGCGACGGTCTGACCGGAGGCGTCCTGGAGGAACATGGTGTCCGTGTTCGTCAGGGCGTGAAGCCCGACGGACGCCGGGAGCACCTGGATGGTGACGTTGCTGAGCTCCGACAGGTCCAGCAGTTGCTGGAGTTGGATGCACCATTCGTCGAGGTCGGCCAGCGGGGTCCGCAGCGAGACCTCCGAGAGGATCGAGCGGAAGGTCGGTGCGTCCTCCCCGACCAGGAGGTCACGTCGGCTAATACGCGCATCGACCTGAGAGGCAAGTTCGTCACCCGTCATGCCGCCTGCCGCCAGGAACTCCTGGGCATACGCGGGAGTTTGAAGCAGACCGTGAAGGTTTTCGGCGCCGTAGTGCCACATGCTGACCGCCTTGGCCTCCCACACCATGTACGGCCGAAACTCCGCCTTGAACTGCTTCATGTCCAAGATCGCCAACTCCCACAACGCCATCAGCAACGGCGTCGTCCCGTAGTGCTGGTCCAGCGCCTCCACGATCTCGGGACTCCCCAGGTTCCGCCCGCTCTCCAGCTTCCCGAACGTCGAAGCGTCCCACCCGAGTTGGTCCGCGAGTTGCTGAAGTGTCTCCCCCTTCTCCTCCCGCAGCCGCCTCAGCTCCTGCGCGAACCTCTTCCTCGGCTCCTGGCTGCGTCCTGTGACCGGGTTCCGCTGTGGCACCTCGTCCCCTCCCGGAATTTATGGAATTTGGCCGCCCCACCCGGAACCAACGCCCATTCCGGCTGCACCGACACCCGAGCCTGGGCCATCCTCTTCTTACCCAGGAATACGCAGAGTAGTGCAACTGCCGCATTCCGTACAGATGTTGGGCGAAAGGACCGATACCCGATGGAACCGGGAACCCTCTACTACGACCCCGCCACCGACAAGGTCGGCGAATACCAGGACCACCTCGGCAAGTACGCCATGCTCCGCCCCGTCGGCGGCGGCACCGAATGGTCCGCCGACCCCAAGACCCTCCGCCCCCCGACGGACACCGAACGCCTCCGCGCCGGCGTGAAGGCCGCGAACCGCCAGAGCCTCAACACCCCGCCGAAGAACCCCCCGTTGGAACCGGCGATCGACCTGAACGTCCCCCCGCGCCCCTACCCCAACTGCGCCACCTGCGACGAACTCGCCACCCTCCGCCGAGCCGCCGCCAAGGAACTGGACTACAGCGCAGCCGCCGACGCGAACGTCCTCCTCCGCCGCCACCACGCCGAGGCCCACCCCCAGCTCCAGGGCACCACGGAGTGACCCGCCTCCACCCCCACCAGATCACCGAAGTCCCCCCGACCTACGCGACACCCCCACCCCGCATCCCCCCACCGCCGCTGCAACCCCCGCCGCCCCCCACCCCCCGCCTCCTCGACACCCTCCTCACAGCCCTGAGCCTCGCCAGCCTCTTCGCGATGTCCGCAGCGACCCTGACGAGGCTCCTCCACACCTGATCCGCCCCCAACACCCCTGAACGTCCCGCCCGTTCACTGTCCCCCGCAGCGGACGGACGGGACTCCACCGCCCCCCGCCCCCAAGCTAGCGTCACCCCATGACCCGTCTGGAGCGCCTCAGAGCCGACCACGCCCCCGCCCTGCTCGCCTTCGAGCTGGAGAACCGCGCCTACTTCGCCCGCACCATCCCCGACCGTGGCGACGACTACTTCCGGGAGTTCGACGACCGACTCGCCGGCCTCCTCGCCGAGCAGGAAGAGGGCGTATGCCACTTCCACGTCCTGCTGAGCGGCGAGGAAGTGGCGGCCCGGATCAACCTCGTGGACGTAGAGGACGACCTCGCCGAGCTGGGCTACCGAGTGGGCGAGCGCTGGACCGGGCGAGGAGTCGCGACACGCGCCGTCGGCGAGGTGTGCCGGCTGGCGCGAGACACGTACGGCCTCCGAGGACTCTTCGCGGGGACCGACACCGGAAACCGCGCCTCGCAGACCGTCCTGGAGCGGAACGGGTTCGTGACCACCGGCGCCACTGAGCGCGGCGGAGTCCGGTACGAGCTCGCGCTCATCTGAGCGGGGGTTCATCACGATCGGGTTTCAGCCAGTGGCGTAACCCTTGCATCTCGGGCATGTAATCGATTCCAATCGAGTTAACACGTCGATGTAATCGATTCCACGAGGAGGTGGGGCGGTCATGGCGAGCATCAAGGATGTTGCCGCCGAGGCGGGCGTGTCCGTGGCGACCGTGTCGCGTGTCCTGAATCGGCACCCCTCGGTCAGTGCGGACGCACGGACCCGTGTCGAGGCCGCCGTCGAGGCGCTGGGGTACCGCCCCAACGCCGTCGCGCGCTCCCTGCGTACCGATCAGACCCGCACCCTCGGGCTCGTGATCAGCGACGTGCTGAACCCGTACTTCACCGAGCTGGCGAGGTCCGTCGAGGAAGAGGCGCGGGCGCTCGGATACAGCGTGATCATCGGGAACGCGGACGAGCGGCCGGACCTCCAGGACCACCACGTACGGACGCTGCTGGACCGCCGTATCGACGGCCTGCTCGTCTCGCCCACCGACGGCGGATCGCCGCTGATGCTGGAGGCCGCCCGGAGCGGGACGCCGATGGTGTTCGTGGACCGCTGGATCCCCGGCGTCGACGTACCCGTGGTGCGGTCGGACGGCCGCGCGGCTGTCCGGGATCTCGTCGCGCACCTGCACCGGCTGGGCCACCGGCGGCTCGCGATCATCGCGGGGCCCGCGGCGACCACGACCGGCCAGGAGCGCGTCGAGGCGTTCCGGGAGGCGCTCGCGCAGTGCGGGCTCGACCTGCCGGCCCAGTACATCGGCCAGGGCGACTTCCAGGCCGAGAGCGGACGCCGGGTCACCGAGGGGTTCCTCGACCTCGCCGAACCCCCGCAGGTCGTGTTCGCGGCGGACAACCTGATGGCGCTGGGCGCCCTGGACGCCGTACGCGCGCGCGGGCTGCGCGTGCCGGACGACATCGCGCTCGCCGCGTTCGACGACATCCGCTGGTTCGTGCACACGGACCCGCCGATCACCGCGATCGCCCAGCCCACGGGCGAGTTGGGCCGCGCGGCCGTACGCGCGCTCGTGGACCGCATCGAGGGGCGGGCGCCGCAGTCGGTGACACTCCCCGCCCGTCTCGTCGTTCGCCGCTCCTGCGGCGAGAACCCCGTAACGAACAGGAGCCAGTCGTGAGCAACGCGGACGAGTTGCTGCGCATCGAGGGCATCAGGAAGACCTTCCCCGGGGTGGTCGCGCTGGACCGCGTCGACTTCGACCTGAGGCGGGGCGAGGTCCATGTCCTGCTGGGTGAGAACGGCGCGGGAAAGAGCACGCTGATCAAGATGCTCTCCGGTGCGTACACCCCCGACGAGGGACGGATTCTGGCCGGCGGCGAGGAGGTGCGCATCCATGGTGCGCAGGACTCCGAGCGGCTCGGGATCGCCACGATCTACCAGGAGTTCAACCTCGTCCCCGACCTGACGGTCGCCGAGAACATCTTCCTGGGCCGCCAGCCGCGCAAGTACGGGATGATCGACCGGAAGCGGATGGAGGCGGACGCCGAGGTGCTGCTCGCACGCGTCGGCGTCAACGTCTCCCCCCGCGCGCGGGTGCGTGAACTGGGCATCGCGCGGCTCCAGATGGTCGAGATCGCGAAGGCGCTGAGCCTGAACGCGCGCGTACTGATCATGGACGAGCCGACGGCCGTGCTGACCTCCGAGGAGGTCGAGAAGCTGTTCGTCATCGTGCGGAAGCTGCGCGAGGACGGCGTGGGGATCGTCTTCATCACGCACCACCTGGAGGAGATCGCCGCGCTCGGGGACCGGGTGACGGTCATCCGGGACGGCAAGTCGGTCGGCCAGGTGCCCGCCTCCACGCCGGAGGAGGAACTCGTACGGCTGATGGTGGGCCGGTCCATCGAGCAGCAGTACCCGCGCGAGCGGGCCGACACGGGCGCGGCGCTGCTGTCCGTGGAGGGGCTGACCCGGGACGGCGTCTTCCACGACGTCAGCTTCGAGGTGCGCGCGGGTGAGGTCGTCGGGATCGCCGGTCTCGTGGGCGCGGGTCGTACTGAAGTAGTACGCGCCGTGTTCGGGGCGGACCCGTACGACCACGGTACGGTCCGGGTTTCCGGGGACTCTTTGAAGAAGCACGACGTCGTCGCGGCGATGGCCGCCGGGATCGGTCTAGTACCTGAGGACCGCAAGGGTCAGGGTCTCGTCCTCGATCAGTCGGTCGAGGAGAACCTGGGACTGGTCACTCTCAGGTCTGCCACCAGAAGTGGCATCGTCGACCTCAAGAGCCAGCACGACGACGCCGCGCGGATCGCCGAGCAGCTCGGCGTACGGATGGCCGGGCTCGGCCAGCAGGTGCGCACGCTGTCCGGCGGGAACCAGCAGAAGGTCGTCATCGGCAAGTGGCTGCTGGCCGACACGAAGGTGCTGATCCTCGACGAGCCGACGCGCGGGATCGACGTCGGCGCCAAGGTCGAGATCTACCAGCTGATCAACGAACTGACGGCCGCCGGGGCGGCCGTACTCATGATCTCCAGCGATCTGCCCGAGGTGCTCGGTATGAGCGACCGGGTGCTGGTGATGGCGCAGGGCCGCATCGCGGGCGAGCTGTCCGCCGCCGACGCCACGCAGGACGCGGTCATGTCGCTGGCCGTGAGCAACCCCACTACCGAACTGGAGGCCCCCCGTGGCCGCTGAAACGCTCAAGAGCGGTACGGGCGCCGGTGGCGCCGCGGCGGTGCGCCGCCTGCTGCTCGACAACGGCGCGCTGACCGCGCTGATCGTCCTCGTCATCGCCATGTCGGCGCTGTCGGGCGACTTCCTGACGACCGACAACCTGCTCAACGTCGGTGTCCAGGCGGCCGTGACCGCCATCCTCGCCTTCGGTGTCACCTTCGTGATCGTCTCGGCGGGCATCGACCTGTCGGTGGGTTCGGTGGCGGCGCTGTCGGCGACCGTGCTGGCGTGGAGCGCCACGTCGCACGGGGTGCCGGTGGTGCTGGCCGTGCTGCTGGCGCTGGCTACGGGTGTCGCTGCCGGTCTGATCAACGGCTTCCTGATCTCGTACGGCAAGCTGCCGCCGTTCATCGCGACGCTCGCGATGCTGTCGGTGGGGCGCGGGCTCGCGCTGGTGATCTCGGACGGGTCGCCGACCGCGTTCCCGGACTCGATCTCCCACCTCGGTGACACGCTCGGCGGGTGGCTGCCGGTGCCGGTGCTCGTGATGGTGGCCATGGGGCTCATCGCGGCGTTCGTCCTCAGCCGTACGTACATCGGTCGTTCGATGTACGCCATCGGTGGTAACGAGGAAGCGGCACGCCTGTCGGGTCTTCGGGTGAACCGGCAGAAGCTCGCGATCTACGCGATGTCCGGTGTCTTCGCCGCCATCGCCGGTGTCGTGCTGGCCTCCCGGCTCTCCTCCGCGCAGCCGCAGGCCGCCAGCGGGTACGAGCTGGACGCCATCGCGGCCGTCGTCATCGGGGGCGCGTCCCTCGCCGGGGGTACGGGTAAGGCCTCGGGGACGCTGATCGGTGCGCTGATCCTCGCGGTGCTGCGCAACGGGCTGAACCTGCTGAACGTCTCCGCGTTCTGGCAGCAGGTCGTGATCGGCGTGGTCATCGCGCTGGCGGTGCTGCTGGACACGGTGCGGCGCAAGGCCGGGGCGGCTCCTACGGCGATCGGGGCGCCCGGTGGGGGCAAGAGCAAGCAGGTCGCGACGTACGGCATCGCGGCTGTGGTGACCGTGGCGATCGTGGGGGCGACCTCGTTCCTGCACAACGACTCGACGTCCGGCAACCAGAAGATCGGGCTTTCGCTCTCCACCCTCAACAACCCGTTCTTCGTGCAGATCCGGTCCGGGGCGCAGGCCGAGGCGAAGAAGCTCGGTGTCGACCTGACCGTCACCGACGCGCAGAACGACGCCTCGCAGCAGGCCAACCAGCTCCAGAACTTCACCAGTTCGGGCCTCAAGGCGATCATCGTCAACCCGGTGGACTCGGACGCTGCGAGCAACTCCGTGAAGGCCGCGGACAAGGCGAAGATCCCGGTCATCGCCGTCGACCGTGGCGTGAACAAGGCCGATGTGGACGCGCTGGTCGCCTCCGACAACGTCGCCGGTGGTGAGCAGGCGGCGAAGACCATCGCCGAGAAGCTCGGCGGCAACGGGAAGATCGTCATCCTTCAGGGGCAGGCGGGTACGTCCGCCGCGCGCGAGCGGGCCGAGGGCTTCGCCAAGGGGCTCAAGGCGTACCCGGGGATCCAGGTCGTCGCACAGCAGCCGGCGGACTTCGACCGGACCAAGGGGCTCGACGTGATGTCGAACCTGCTCCAGGCACACCCCGATGTGCAGGGTGTCATCGCCGCGAACGACGAGATGGCGCTGGGCGCGGCCAAGGCGCTCGGGTCGAAGGCCGGGAAGTCCGTGCAGGTCGTCGGGTTCGACGGAACTCCCGATGGGCTCAAGGCGGTTGAGCAGGGGACGCTGTACGCGTCCGTGGCTCAGCAGCCGTCGCAGCTCGGGAAGATCGCGGTGGACAACGCGCTGAAGGCGATCAAGGGGGAGAAGGTCGAGGAGACGATCAAGGTGCCGGTGAAGGTGGTCACGAAGGAGAACGTGGCCGGGTTCAGCGGCTGAGACAGCTCAGGGGTGGGTGGCGGGGTGAACTCCCGTCACCCGCACCGCCGTTCACAGGGATGACTGGGAGTCAATTCATGTACGACTACGACCTGCTGGTCGTCGGTTCGGCCAACGCCGATCTCGTGATCGGTGTCGAGCGCAGGCCCGGCGCCGGGGAGACGGTGCTCGGGTCGGACCTCGCCGTCCATCCCGGCGGCAAGGGGGCCAACCAGGCGGTCGCCGCCGCGCGGCTCGGTGCGCGTACGGCGCTGCTCGCGCGGGTCGGGGACGACGCGAACGGGCGGCTGCTGCTGGAGTCGCAGCGCGGCGCCGGGGTCGACACGGTCGGCGTGCTGGTGGGCGGGGCGCCGACCGGCGTCGCGCTGATCACCGTCGACCCGTCGGGGGACAACAGCATCGTGGTGTCGCCCGGTGCGAACGGGCGGCTGACGCCTGAGGACATCCGGTCCGCCGGGTCCCTGTTCCACGCCTCGCGGGTAGTCTCGGCGCAGTTGGAGATCCCGCTGGAGTCGGTCGTGGAGGTCGTGCGGCAACTGCCGTCCGGTACGCGGTTCGTGCTGAACCCCTCTCCCCCGCAGGCGCTGCCCGCCGAGGTGTTGGCCGCGTGCGATCCGCTGATCGTCAACGAGCACGAGGCCCGGGTGATCCTGGGTGGTGGCTCGATCGGGGACGATCCTGCCGAGTGGGCGCGGGAGTTGCTCGCGAGTGGGCCCAAGTCGGTGGTGGTGACGCTGGGTTCGGAGGGAGCGTTGGTCGCGTCTTCGGATGAGGGGGTCGCGCGAGTCGCGTCCGTGAAGGTCGACGCCGTCGACACGACCGGCGCCGGGGACTCCTTCACGGCCGCGCTGGCCTGGAAGTTGGGGGCGGGTGCGTCTCTCGCGGAGGCCGCTGCTTACGCGGCTCGCGTCGGTGCGGTCGCGGTGACGCGGCGGGGTGCGCAGGAGTCGTTCCCCACGGCCGAGGAGGTCGAAGCTCTGTGAAGAAGGGTGGGATTCTGAATCGCCATCTCGCGGGGGCCATCGCCGAGTTGGGGCACGGGGACGGGGTGCTCGTCTGCGACGCGGGGATGCCGATCCCGGACGGGCCCCGGGTGGTCGACCTCGCGTTCCGGGCGGGGGTGCCGTCGTTCGAGGACGTACTCGCCGGGCTGCTCGACGAGTTGGTGGTCGAGGGGGCGGTCGCGGCGGCGGAGGTGCGGGAGGCGAACCCTGCTGCGGACGCGTTGTTGGCCGGGTCGTTCGCGGAGCTGGCGTACGTGTCGCACGAGAAGCTGAAGGAACTGAGCGCGGGGGCACGGTTGGTGGTGCGGACGGGGGAGGCCCGGCCGTACGCGAACGTGCTGTTGCGGTGCGGGGTGTTCTTCTAGCTCCCGGTGCCGGAAATGCTTCGAGGGGCCCCGTCCGTCGACCGGGCCCCTCGGCGTTTCCCCCTCCGTGTCGGAACCCTCGTGATCCCCCCAGATCCCCCTCCAGGGTTCCGACGCACAGTACGACCGGGCTGGGTGGCAAAGGGTTGTACGGCTTCTGCAAGATTTTTCCGGGCGCCGGCATCAGCGGCGGCGTCGCACGCGGATCACCCATAAAGGCAGAAGTCACCGGTCCCGCCCTACTCGGGAGTTGGGGTCATTTGCCTCTATCACCTCATGGTTACCCACGGAAATCTTGATCAGGAACACAGCCACCGAAACGAGAGGAGCCACTGTGCTCACGTCGAGTCGTCCGAACGGGCGTCGTCTCCTGAACAAGTCCCTGGGCCTGCTGGCCGTGGCCGGAATGGGCCTCGGCGCGGTCGCCATGACGGGCGGCACCGCCTATGCCGCACTGTCCAACAGGGGCGGAGGCAATGTCCCGCTCTCCATCCAGGGCGGACGGGTCAGCCTTCCCGACAGCGCCAACAGCGTCCTGGTGACCATCCCCGGCACGGGCGCGTTCTGCACCGGCCGTCCGGGCGACCGCAGCGCCAATATCAGCACCGGGCTCCAGGTGGGCGAGGGCACCTCGTTCTCGATCGACGCGTTCAGCGACGGCTCCTGCCGGGGGAACAAGGTCTCCCCGGGCATCGGCTACACGGCCTCGTACAACGGTCCCAGCCCGAAGAACGGGACGTTCACGCTCGTACAGGTCCGCATCACGAATCCCGCCATGTTCGTCTGCACCGACGGCGGCTGGACCGACGGCCTCGGCGCCGGGTGCCGGCAGGCCTGACCGACTCGCCGCCGAGCGGCGTGAACGTCAACTGACGTACGGGACAGCAGGGGTGGGCCCAGTAGCGGGCCCACCCCTGCCCGCGCGCCGCGACACGATGTGCCGTGACGACGTCACCTCTGACACGTGGTCCGTACCCCGTCCGTCCGGCTTCCGCGTCTCGCCGCACGTCGTGCCGCCCAGATGCCCGAGCCAGCGGAGGATGGCCTCGGACCGTCCCCGCACTTCGAGCTTCGCGTAGATGCGGCTCAGATAGTTCCGCACCGTCTTCTCGGTCAGGAACATGCCCCGGGCGATGTCGCGGACACCCTGTCCGGCGGCGAGCAGTTCCATGACCTGCCGCTCCCGCTCGGACAGCGTGCGAAACCCGTGCTCCTGAGCACCCACCCGGCCGACGACCTTGCCCGGTTCGGCGGCGATCACCGGATCGAGGCAGCTTCCTCCGCGCGCCGTCCACAGCAGCATCCACGGGAGCCACCGCGACACGTGAACGGTCTCCAGCAGGTAGCTGCCGGCGCCGTGGTCCAGGGCCTGCCGTACGTCCTGCCAGTCGAGCCAGTACGCCAGCACCGCGACGGGCGGCAGACCGCCCTCCGCCGAGAACCGCTCCAGTTCCCGCGCCGGGCCGGGGCCGTAGAACAGGACGACGTCGTCGCTCGCGCGAATCTCGTGCGGCTCTTCTACGAGCCGGCTCTCGACGTTCGCCATGGCGGGCGGCCGGCTGCCGTGACGGCTCACCAGAGCCACGGTCAGCGACTCGGTGCGCAACGGCTGTGGGGGGAAGGCGAGGTCGTGCGGCACTGCGTCTCCATGCGGGGTGCGCGGTGAGGGGGGTGGGGGACCGCACCGGGTTTCGGGTGACCTGGTGTGCTTGAACTTTCTAGCACAAGTCGTACTTGTAGTGAATTTACGGATCGTCACACAGGTGGCCGCACGGCGGAGAGAACCCCCCACATAGGCAAAGGGCCCTCCCGCCACCAGGCGAAAGGACCCCGAACCCACAACTCACCCGAAGGCTAACGCTCCTCGACCGGGACGAAGTCCCGCTCCACAACACCCGTGTAGATCTGCCGCGGACGCCCGATACGCGACCCCGGCTCCTTGATCATCTCGTGCCACTGAGCGATCCACCCCGGCAGACGCCCCAGCGCGAACAGCACCGTGAACATCTCCGTCGGGAAGCCCATCGCCCGGTAGATGAGCCCGGTGTAGAAGTCGACGTTGGGATACAGGCTCCGCGACACGAAGTAGTCGTCGGAGAGCGCGTGCTCCTCAAGCTTCAGCGCGATGTCGAGCAGCTCGTCGGACTTACCGAGCGCGGACAGCACATCGTGCGCAGCAGCCTTGATGATCTTCGCGCGGGGGTCGAAGTTCTTGTAGACCCGGTGCCCGAAGCCCATGAGCCGAACGCCGTCCTCCTTGTTCTTCACCTTGCGGATGAAGGAGTCGACGTCACCCCCGCTCGCCTGAATCCCTTCGAGCATCTCCAGGACGGACTGGTTGGCGCCACCGTGGAGGGGCCCCCACAGCGCGTTGATGCCCGCGGAGATGGAAGCGAACATGTTGGCCTGCGACGACCCGACAAGGCGGACGGTCGAGGTCGAACAGTTCTGCTCGTGGTCGGCGTGCAGAATCAGCAGCTTGTCGAGCGCGGCGACGACGACGGGATCGAGGTCGTAGTCCTGCGCCGGCACGGAGAACGTCATCCGCAGGAAGTTCTCGACGTACCCGAGATCGTTGCGCGGGTAGACGAACGGATGCCCGACGGACTTCTTGTACGCGTACGCGGCGATGGTCGGAAGCTTCGCGAGCAACCGGATCGTCGAGAGATTGCGCTGCTTCTCGTCGAACGGATTGTGGCTGTCCTGGTAGAACGTCGACAGCGCGGAGACGACGGACGACAGCATCGCCATCGGGTGCGCGTCGCGCGGGAACCCCCGGTAGAAGTTCTTGACGTCCTCGTGGAGCAGCGTGTGCTGCGTGATGTCGCTCTTGAACACGGAGAGCTCGTCGACGGTCGGCAGCTCGCCGTTGATCAGCAGGTAGGCGACCTCCAGGAACGTGGAGCGCTCGGCCAGCTGCTCGATCGGGTAACCCCGGTAGCGCAGGATGCCCGCCTCGCCGTCGAGGTAGGTGATCGCGGATTTGTACGCGGCGGTGTTGCCGTAGCCGCTGTCGAGTGTCACGAGACCGGTCTGGGCGCGGAGCTTCCCGATGTCGAAGCCCTTGTCACCGACGGTGCTGTCGATCACCGGGTAGGTGTACTCGCCGTCGCCGTACCGCAGTACTACAGAGTTGTCGCTCACGTCTTCCCTCACCGACGTTGTGCCTCATCTTCGAGGTTGCCCTGACTGTCTCTACCATCCCCCATTTGGCGCAGGAGAGTGCACTCGGGGTCGGCCATCGGGCGTGTCGGCGGCACTCAGTGCCGCCAACTTGCTCATCCTGCCGCCTTTGTTCCGCTTCCGGAAGTGCTCTGTGACCTTCGTGACTCATTTGATCGATCATTTTTTCCCGCGACTTCACAGGGTAGGCGCGCGAGGGGGCATGCCCTCCGGTGCGCCCGCTCACCCGTTCGCCAGTCTGAAGTCCAGCGCCGTGCACCGCCTCCCCGCGGAGACCGTCCGGACGGCCTGCCCGATCGCCTTGCGCGACCCGACGAGCACGACCAGCCGTTTCGCGCGTGTGACGGCCGTGTAGAGCAGGTTCCGCTGGAGCATCATCCATGCGCCCGTCGTGACGGGAATCACAACGGCGGGATACTCGCTGCCCTGCGACCGGTGGATGGTGACGGCGTACGCGTGCGCCAGTTCGTCCAGCTCGTCGAAGTCGTACGGCACCTCCTCGTCCTCGTCCGTCAGCACGGTGAGGTTCTGTTCCACCGGGTCGAGTGAGGTGATGACGCCGACGGTCCCGTTGAAGACCCCGTTGGCCCCCTTGTCGTAGTTGTTGCGCACCTGCGTGACCTTGTCCCCGACCCGGAACACCCGCCCCCCGAACCGCCGTTCGGGTACGTCGGGCCGGCCGGGCGTGATGACCTGCTGGAGCAGCCCGTTGAGGTTCCCGGCGCCCGCGGGCCCCCGGTGCATCGGCGCCAGGACCTGTACGTCGCGCCGCGGATCGAGCCCGAACTTGGCCGGGATGCGCCGCGCGGCCACGTCCACCGCGAGCTTCCCCGCCTCCTCCGTGTCGTCCTCGACGAACAGGAAGAAGTCCGCCATCCCGTCGGTCACCGGATGCTGCCCGGCGTTGATCCGGTGCGCGTTGGTCACCACCCCCGACTGCTGCGCCTGCCGGAACACGCGCGTCAGCCGCACCGCCGGCACCGGCCCGCCCTCGGCGAGCAGATCCCGCAGCACCTCACCCGCGCCCACGCTGGGCAACTGGTCGACGTCCCCCACGAACAGCAGGTGCGCGCCCGGGGGGACGGCCTTCACCAGCTTGTTGGCGAGCAGCAGGTCCAGCATCGACGCCTCGTCGACGACGACCAGGTCCGCGTCCAGCGGCCGGTCCCGGTCGTACGCCGCGTCCCCGCCAGGCTTCAGCTCCAGCAGCCGGTGCACGGTCGACGCCTCCGCGCCGGTCAGCTCCGCGAGCCGCTTCGCCGCGCGCCCGGTCGGCGCGGCCAGCAGCACCTTCGCCCGCTTCGCGCGCGCCAGCTCCACGATCGACCGCACGGTGAACGACTTCCCGCACCCCGGCCCGCCCGTCAGCACCGCGACCTTCTCGCTCAGCGCGAGCCGTACGGCCGCCTCCTGCTCGGGCGCCAGCTCCGCCCCCGTACGCCGCTTCAGCCACTCCAGCGCCTTGTCCCAGACGATGTCCCGGAACCCCGGCATCCGGTCCTCGCCGGTGCGCAGCAGCCGCAGCAGCTGGCCGGAGAGCGACAGCTCCGCGCGGTGGAACGGCACCAGGTACACGGCCGTCACCGGCTCCCCGTCCGGACCGGGCACCTTCTCCCGTACGACACCGGGCTCCCCGTCCTCCTCGGCCGGCGGCCCGGCGAGCTCCGCCAGGCACTCGATGACCAGCCCGGTGTCGACCTGGAGGAGCTTCACCGCGTCCGCGATGAGGCGCTCCTCGGGGAGGTAGCAGTTGCCCTGGTCGGCGGATTGCGAGAGCGCGTACTGGAGGCCCGCCTTCACGCGCTCGGGGCTGTCGTGCGGGATGCCCACGGACTGGGCGATCTTGTCGGCGGTGAGGAACCCGATGCCCCACACGTCGGCCGCGAGGCGGTACGGCTGGTTCTTGACGACGGAGATCGAGGCGTCGCCGTACTTCTTGTAGATGCGCACCGCGATGGACGTCGACACCTCGACGGTCTGGAGGAAGAGCATGACCTCCTTGATCGCCTTCTGCTCCTCCCAGGCGTCGGCGATCTTGCGCGTGCGCTTGGGGCCGAGGCCGGGGACCTCGATCAGCCGCTTCGGCTCCTCCTCGATGATCCTGAGGGTGTCCACGCCGAAGTGCTGCGTGATGCGGTCGGCGAAGACCGGGCCGATCCCTTTGACCAGACCGGAGCCCAGGTAGCGCCGGATGCCCTGGACGGTCGCGGGCAGGACGGTCGTGTAGTTCTCCACGGTGAACTGCTTGCCGTACTGCGGGTGCGAGCCCCAGCGGCCCTCCATCCGCAGCGACTCCCCGACCTGCGCGCCGAGGAGCGCGCCGACGACCGTGAGAAGATCACCGGCGCCTCTGCCGGTGTCTACGCGGGCGATCGTGTAGCCGTTCTCCTCGTTCGCGTACGTGATGCGCTCCAGTACGCCTTCGAGGGTCGTCGACCGCCGTTCGCCCGATGGGTTCCCCGCCTGACTGGACATGATCCGAAGGTACCGCCCGGGTCTGACAACGGGGTGTGCACGGCCGATTCCGGGCCGTTTGGAAAAGCGACCGGTCAGTATCCGACCGGCGCTCACTTTTCACCATCGATTCACAACCGAGATCGAAGCTTTACACTTCAAGTAAGCTGACGGTCTATTTCCTCGATCATGTGCGTGAGAGGATCGAACATCTCATCGCGAGGACGCGAAGAAATATCGTGCCGCCCGCGATATCCGGCTCCTGGAGACCCCCCACCGTTCCGCGCCCGGAGATGCCGTCATGCCGTCGCACCCGTACAGAGCCCTGGTCCTGGGCTCGTGCGCCGCCGCCTCGCTGTTACTCCTCGCGGTCGCGCTGGTCTTTTCGGTGAGTCACCCGACCGTGACCCGCCGCTATTCCCCACCGAATGCGAGCCCGCTCGGACTTCCCCCCGAACACCGCCTGCCGCCGCTGGATTCCCGCCCTTATCCGAGCCCGGGCCCTGGCTGACCCTCCCTCAATTCCCGCCAGGCGTATTACCGAAGAAAGAATGGCGAACGCCTCCTATGCCGCCCACCCCTCTCCCGCTGCCGGCCCGCGGCCCCCTCCCGCCCGAGGTGCGCGCCCCCGCGCCGCCCCCGCACACCGACCCCTGGAACACGCGCCCCCGCCTCACCCGCCTCCACCGCGCCGCCCGCGCGGCCCGCTTCCCTCTCGCGGTGTACGGCGTCTGCCTGGTCCTCCACCTCGTCCTGCTCGCCCTCCTGAACCCGCCCGGCGACCAGAGCGTCCACGACCGGCTGACCTCCTGGGACGGCCAGTGGTTCCTCGACATAGCCCGCAACGGCTACCCCCACACCTTCGCGATCACCCCCGACGGCCTCCAGGGCGGCACCCTGGCCTTCTTCCCCGCGTACCCGCTCCTCGTCCGTACGGTCCACACGCTGACGTTCCTGGACTACGACACGGCCGGCCTCGTCGCCGCGCACCTGGCGCTCATAGCGGCCCTGCTCTGCATCCACCGCCTCCTCCTGGACCTCTACGACCGCCGCACGGCCCACATGGCGACGTTCCTCGTCGCCTGCGCCCAGCCCATGGCGCTCGTCTTCCTGATGTCCTACAGCGAGTCCCTGTTCCTGGCGTTCGCGGCAGCGGCCCTCCTGGCGCTCCACCGCAAACACTGGCTGACAGCAGGCACGCTGATCCTCCTGGCGGGCCTGACGCGCCCCGTGGCGGTGGCCCTGATGGCGGCCCTGGGCGTAGCGGCGGTCCTCCACTTCCGCCGCGAGGCCCGCGTCACCTGGCGCCCCCTGACCGCCCTCCTGCTCTCCTACTGCGGGGTCCCCGCCTACGTCCTGTGGGTGGCCCACCGCACCGGCGAACTCGACGCCTGGTTCAAGATCCAGGAGGCGGGCTGGGGCACCCGCTGGGACAACGGCGACGCGTTCTTCAGCTTCCTGGGCGACACGTTCACGAAGTCGGACGGCTGGGTCCCGATCAGCACGGCCCTACTGCTCCTGGCCCTGATAGCGGCCACGGCGGCAGCCTGGCGGGACAGGGTCTGGCCCCCACTGACGGTCTACGGCACGGTCGTCCTGGTGATCACCCTCGGCCAGAGCAACTTCTACCACTCGAAACTCCGCCTCCTGATCCCCGCCCTGATCTTCACCGTCCCGGCGGCCCGCGCCCTCGCGCGCGTACGCACGAGCACAGCGATCATCACCCTGGCCGTCGCCGCACTCTTCGGCTCCTGGTACGGCGCGTACATGCTCACGGTCTGGCACTTCGCGATCTAGCGGCCGACGCTCCCGGCGACTGGCGGTGCGAAAACGCCCCCGGACAGCAGAAGGCGCCCTGGCGCCGGTCCCCCCACGGGCCGACGTCCAGGGCGCCTTCCCATGTCCCGGTGCGGATTCCCCCCACGGGATCCGGCCGGGCGTTTCGGAGGACAGCGCCTGAATCGCTGTGCTGTGTACTGCGTATGCGGTTGTGCGTGAGCGGAACGAGCAAAAGTCGCCGCACCGCAGGGTTCTGCGATCTGCCGGGACGCGCACGCTGGGAGGGCCGCTCAAAGCTTCCCGTTGTACGTGTCCCGGCAACGCATCTCTGAGGAGGTCCCCCAAGACATCCCCAGATGCCGGTAGGCGCCCCCCAAGACGCTTCCCGACACCGTCAACTTAGACCTTCGAACCCCTTCGATGGTTACGTTCACATCACTGTGATCTGTGTCTCTCGCGCGCGTCCCGTTTGGTGCGCAAGTGACCGGATACGGCGATCGGGGCTCTCGCGTGGTGAAGATGCGCGAGCCTTGTGAAGAGCTTATGTGAGGCGCTGCCCGGACTCCAGGGGGATTGTCATATCCGGTCGTATCAAATTGAACGAACTCCCCGTAACCTCTGGTAACCCGGCCCGGAGTTCAGCGGAACGTACGCAGCCGGAGGCTGTTCGTGACCACGAACACCGAGGAGAAGGCCATCGCGGCCCCGGCGATCATCGGGTTGAGCAGCCCGGCCGCGGCGAGCGGCAGCGCGGCGAGGTTGTAGCCGAACGCCCATACGAGGTTGCCCTTGATGGTCGAGAGGGTCCTGCGGGAGAGCCGGATCGCGTCGGCGGCGACGCGCAGGTCCCCGCGCACGAGCGTGAGGTCGCCCGCCTCGATGGCCGCGTCGGTCCCGGTCCCCATCGCGAGCCCGAGATCGGCCTGCGCGAGCGCGGCGGCGTCGTTGACCCCGTCCCCGACCATCGCGACGACCCGCCCCTCGCCCTGGAGCCGCTGGACGGCGGCCACCTTGTCCTCGGGCAGCACCTCGGCGATCACCTCGTCGATCCCGACCTCGGCGGCGACGGACGCGGCGACGACCCGGTTGTCCCCGGTGAGCAGCACCGGCGTGAGCCCGAGCGAGCGCAGCGCGCGCACGGCCTCCGCGCTGGTCTCCTTCACGGCGTCGGCGACGGCGAGCACACCACGCGCTTTCCCGTCCCACCCGACGACGACGGCGGTACGACCGCCCTGCTCGGCCTCGTCCCGGACCCGCGCCAGCTCCTCGGGGACCTCCTTGAAGAGTCGCCCCACAGCCACCTCCAGCCCGTCCACGCGACCGCGTACGCCCCTCCCGGGCACGTTCTCGAACCCGGACACCTCGGGCAGCTCCCCGACCCGCTCAGCGGCCCCTGAGGCGATCGCCCGGGCGACCGGGTGCTCGGAGGCGTGCTCCAGGGCCCCCGCGAGCCGCAGCACCTGCCCCTCGTCGGTCCCCTCACCGGCGTACACCTCCTGAAGCGTCATCCGTCCCGTCGTCACGGTCCCGGTCTTGTCCAGGACGACCGTGTCGACGCGCCGGGTCGACTCCAGCACCTCGGGCCCCTTGATCAGGATCCCGAGCTGGGCCCCCCGCCCGGTCCCCACCAGCAGCGCGGTCGGCGTGGCGAGCCCCAGCGCGCACGGGCAGGCGATGATCAGGACGGCGACGGCGGCGGTGAACGCGGCCACGGTGTCGCCGGTCGCCCCCAGCCACCCCCCGAAGGTCGCGGCGGCGATCAGCAGCACGACCGGCACGAACACGGCGGAGATCCGGTCGGCCAGCCGCTGCACCTGCGCCTTCCCGTTCTGCGCGTCCTCCACGAGCCGCGCCATCCGCGCGAGCTGCGTGTCCGCGCCCACGCGCGTGGCCTCGACGACGAGCCGCCCCCCGGCGTTGACGGTCGCCCCGGTGACGGCGTCCCCGGGCCCGACGTCCACCGGCACGGACTCCCCGGTCAGCATCGACGTGTCCACGGCGGACGCCCCCTCGACGACGACCCCGTCCGTCGCGACCTTCTCGCCGGGCCGCACGACGAACCGGTCACCGGCCTTCAGGTCGCCGATCGGGACGCGTATCTCGCGCCCGTCGCGCAGGACGGCGACGTCCTTGGCGCCCAGCTCCATCAGCGCCCGCAGCGCGGCCCCGGAGCGCCTCTTCGCGCGCGCCTCCAGATACCGCCCGAGCAACAGGAACACGGTGACCCCGGCGGCGACCTCCAGATACAGCGCGGACGACGCGCCCTCGCGCGCGACGGTCAGGTCGAAGCCGTGCCGCATCCCGGGCATCCCGGCGTCCCCGAAGAACAGCGCCCACAGGGACCAGCCGAACGCGGCGGCGGTCCCGACGGACACCAGCGTGTCCATCGTCGAGGAGCCGTGCCGCAGGTTCGTCCACGCGGCCTTGTGGAACGGCCACCCGCCCCAGACGACGACCGGCGCGGAGAGCGTCAGCGACAGCCACTGCCAGTTGTCGAACTGGAGCGACGGGATCATCGACAGGAGGATCACGGGGAGCGCGAGGACGAGCGACACCAGGAGGCGGTGCCGGAGGGCGCCGAGTTCCGGATCGTCGTCCTCTTTATTGACGCCGTTGTCCGTATCGCGCTCCACGCGCGCGGGTTCCTCGGCGGTGTACCCGGTCTTGACGACGGTGTCGATCAGATCCGTCACGGCTACCCCCAGGGGGTAGCTGACCTTGGCTTTCTCGGTCGCGTAGTTGACGGTCGCCTCGACGCCGTCCATCCGGTTGAGCTTCTTCTCGATCCGGGCGGCGCAGGACGCGCAGGTCATGCCGCCGATGATCAGTTCGACCTCCGCCGTCTGCGGGGCCGCCGGTGCGTGCGTGCTCGACATCTCCGTACTCCAGGAAGCGCGACGGGCCGTACTCGACCGGTCGGTCGTACGGCCCGTCGGAAGGGTGGGGGAGCGGGTCTCAGGCCCGGCCGACCAGCTCGAAGCCGGCCTCGTCGACGGCCGCGCGGACGGCCTCCTCGTCCAGCGCGGCGGCCGAGACGACCGTGACCTCGCCGCTGGAGGCGACGGCCTTGACCGAGCTGACGCCCTCGATCTCCGAGATCTCACCGGAGACGGCGCCCTCGCAGTGGCCGCAGCTCATGCCGCTGACCTTGTAGACGGCGGTGACGGTGTCGGTGGTGGCGGTCATGTCGTTACTCCTCGGGAAGGCGTGGGAGAGCGGGGGCCGACTGGGGCCCACGGTGCTCCTTCTCCTTCGACTGTATACCCCTAGGGGGTATTTCTCCAAGAGGGGTCCCGACGGGCCAGCGACCGCGCCCACGACAGCCCGAACAGCGCCACACAGGCCATCCCGCCGACCGAGAACAGCGTGAACAGGTGCTCCTGCTGCCGGGTGGTGTCGGCCAGGTACCCCACCTCGAACAGCTCACGCTCCAGGTTGACGCTCGTCAGCCGCGTGACCAGCCAGACCGCGATCCCGTGCGTCGAGTCCCACAGTGCGTGCAGCAGCGACACGCCGAGGAACGCGCCCACGACCGGGCCGGCGATCCGGAAGCGCCCGTTGGGCATCCGGTACGACAGCAGGACGCCCCCGGCGATCGCCGTCCACAGCCCGTGCCCGAAAGGCGCCAGGAGGCCCCTGAGGACCTCCGTCTCGACCAGCGCCCTCAGATCCACCCCCTGGGTCGAGACGGCCGCGTCGAAGGCGTACCCGGCGCTCTCCAGGGCCGCGAAGCCGAACCCGACGGTCGCCCCCAGCACCAGCCCCGCCCGCATCCCCCGCAGCCGCACCTGCCGCCGCACCACGAGCATCAGCGCGCCGAGCTTCACGCCCTCCTCGATCAGCCCCACGCCCACGAACATCCACGCGGAGGGGTGCAGCAGATACGTCTCCATGACCGACGCGCCCAGCACCCCGAGCGTCCCCCCGGTCAGGAAGCACCCCAGCAGCACGCTCACCCCGAGATCCCGCCCGTGCCGCTCGTACGCCCACAGCACGAACGTCACGGGCACCAGGAAGCTCCCGAGCAGGATCAGCGTCGGCAGCAGCGTCGTGTTCCCCGTCGCGTACGTCGTGAGCGCGGTCAGCGCCCACAGCGTCAGCCCGCCCGCGAGCGCGTGCTTCCACAGCCCCTCGCGAATGCGCGGATACGTGGGCGGCGGCTGCTGCGGACCAGGAATACGCGCGCGGGGCGGACCGGGCGGCGGGGAGTACGTCACAGAAGGCCCCTCAGGAGGCGGGGAGGGTGGCTTTCGTCGCACTTTAGGGGGGTGTGCCGGGTGCCGCAGTCCGGGCGGCCCGCACGGGCTACCCCCTCACCTCCGCTTCCTGCATGATCGTCGGACCGGAAGGGAGCGCGAGATGCGGGCAGTGGTGTTCGAGCGGTACGGCGAGCGGGCCGAGGTACGGGAGGTGCCCGACCCCCGCGCGCGGGAGCACGGCGTCGTCGTAAGGGTGGAGGCCACCGGTCTGTGCCGCAGCGACTGGCACGGGTGGATGGGCCACGATCCGGACATCGCCCTCCCGCACGTGCCCGGGCACGAACTCGCCGGTGTCGTCGAGGAGACCGGCCCGTACGTCACCCGCTGGCGCGCGGGGGACCGCGTCACCGTCCCCTTCGTGTGCGGCTGCGGAAGCTGCCCCGCCTGCCAGGCCGGCGACCACCAGGTGTGCGAGCGCCAGACGCAGCCCGGCTTCACGCATTGGGGCTCCTTCGCGCAGTACGTCGCCCTGGAGCACGCCGACGTCAACCTCGTCGCCGTCCCCGAGGACCTCTCGTACGCCACGGCGGCCTCCCTGGGCTGCCGGTTCGCGACGGCGTTCCGCGCGGTGGTGCAGCAGGGGCGCGTCGCGGCGGGGGAGTGGGTCGCCGTGCACGGGTGCGGGGGCGTCGGCCTGTCGGCGGTGATGATCGCGGCGGCCTCGGGCGCGCGCGTGGTGGCCGTCGACGTCAGCCCGCGCGCGCTGGACCTCGCGCGGGCGTTCGGCGCGACGCAGTGCGTGGACGCGAGCACGGTCGACGACACGGCGGCGTACGTCCGTGAGCTGACCGGCGGCGGCGCCCACCTCTCGCTGGACGCCCTCGGCTCCCCGGTGACGTGTGCGGCCTCGGTCAACTCCCTGCGCCGCAGGGGCCGTCACCTCCAGGTCGGCCTCCTCCCCTCGGACACCGGCACGACCCCCGTCCCGATGGCCCGCGCGATCGCCCTGGAGCTGCGCCTCATCGGCAGCCACGGCATGGCCGCGCACACCTACCCGGAGATGCTGGAGGCGGTCCGTACGGGCGCCCTGCGCCCCGACCGGCTCGTCACCTCGACGATCGCCCTGGACGCCGTCCCCGAGGCCCTGGAGGCGATGGGAACGGCACCGGGCGCGGGCGTGACGGTCATCGAACCGTGGGTGTGACCCCAGTGACCCCAGTGACCCCAGTGGCCTCGGCGATGTCGGGGTGCCCCCGGTGGACGGCCCACTCGTCCTCCAGGACCGCCATCACCACCTCGTCGACCCACTTCCCGTCCCTCAGCTCGATCTCCTTGCGCACCCCTTCGTGCAAGAATCCGACCTTTTCGTAAACCCTTATGGCGCGAGAGTTGAACGCGTACGCCTCCAACTCGATCCGGTGCAGCCCGAGCCGATCGAACCCGTACCCCACGATCAGCCGCGTCGCCTCGGTGCCGAATCCCCTCCCGCGCCCGCGCGGCCCCAGGAACGTACGGAACGTGCAGCTGCGGGCCGCCGGGTCCCACTCGTTGAGGACGACCTCGCCGACGACCTCCCCGGTCTCCCGGTCGGTGACGGCGAGGTCGAGCCGGTCGCCCTGCGCGCCGCGCGAGCCGTACCAGGCGCGCAGCGACTCGGGGGTGACCGGGTTCGGCGAGGCGCCGGTGAACAGGGCGACCTCGGGGTCCTCCATGAGGTGGGCCATGACCTCGGCGTCGGCCTCGGTGAAGGGGCGCAGCACGGTCAGGGGGCCGCTGAGAACGGGTTTCACGGAGAAGTCCATGCACGGCACTGTGCCCCACCCGGAGGCGGGGCACAGAGGGGTTTTCCGGGGTCGTCGCAGGCCCGTCACTCCTCCCGGCGGGTCTGGCTCCGGGGTCTCGACGCGGCCCACGCCCGGACCGTGTCGGCGTACCAGAACGGCTTGCCCCCTTCGACGTGGTCCGGGGGCGGCAGGAGCCCGTGCTTGCGGTAGGAGCGGACGGTGTCCGGCTGGACGCGGATGTGAGCGGCGATGTCCCTGTAGGACCAGAGCTGACGGTCTGTCATGAACTGCTGAACGACACCGGGCGACCACAGGGAAGCGCCGGTTGATCACGTGTGACCGAAAGCCCGCGTACACGGGACATGCGTGACACGGGGGAGGTGTTTGTGACACGACTGACGAAAAATGTCCGGAACGCGCGCCCTTGGGGAGCGCGTTCCGGACACGGCGATCAGAAGACCCTCACGCCCCGCAGGACCGCAGGAACGCCCGCGTCCGCTGGGCGATCGGCAGCGGCTTGTCCGGCGCGCACGGGTACATGTCCTGCTCGACGATCGCGAACAGGTCGACGTCCAGCTTCCCGGCGGCCTCCAGGACGGGCCCCAGTTCCGGCACCCCGGTCGGCGGCTCGCACATGACGCCCTGCGCGACGGCGGGCCCGAACGGCGTCCCCTTCGCGCGCACGTCGGCGAGGATCTCGGGGTCGACCTGCTTGAGGTGCAGGTATCCGATCCGCTCCCCGTACGTCTCGATCAGCTTGACGCTGTCGCCGCCGCAGTACGCGTAGTGCCCGGTGTCGAGGCACAGCGAGACCAGGCCGGAGTCGGTGCCGTCCAGGAACCGGACGACGTTCTCCTCGCTGTCGATGTGGGTGTCGGCGTGCGGGTGGACGACGATCTGGAGGCCGTACTGGTCGCGCACGCGCTCGCCGAGCCGCTCGGTCAGCGTGTTCAGGTTCCGCCACTGCTCCGGCGTCAGTGTGTCGGACTCCAGGACCTCGCCGGTCTTGTCGTCGCGCCAGAAGGACGGGATGACGACGAGGTGCTTCGCACCCATCGCCTGCGCGAGCACCGCGTTGTCGGCGACGTGCGCCCAGGTCTTCTCCCAGACGGACTCGCCGTGGTGCAGCCCGGTGAAGACCGTGCCGGCCGACACTTTCAGGCCACGTTCGGCGACCTCCCTCGTGAGGACTGCGGGGTCGGTCGGCAGGTACCCGTACGGGCCCAGCTCGATCCACTCGTACCCGGACGCGGAGACCTCGTCGAGGAACCGCTGCCAGGGCACCTGCGCGGGATCGTCCGGGAACCAGACGCCCCAGCTGTCGGGGGCCGAACCGATCCGGATGCGGGAGAGTGAGGGGGATGAGGACAACGTCGTCATGAGCGTCAGCGTGCGGTGTCCCCGCGAGAGGTGTCAAGACCTGGTCCGAATGTCTGGACAAAGTATTGACAGGGCTCGGAGACCAGGGCTAGAAAACGGTTGCGGAGCCGATTGCCGTGGCGAGCCGACGCGAAGGGAACCCGATGGCGTACGACCTGATCACCATGGGACGGATCGGAGTGGACCTCTATCCGCTCCAGACGGGCGTCCCACTCCCGCAGGTCACCTCGTTCGGGAAGTTCCTGGGCGGTTCGGCGACGAACGTCGCGGTCGCCGCGAGCCGCCTGGGGCGGCGTACGGCCGTGATCACCCGCACCGGCGACGACCCGTTCGGCACCTACCTCCACGAGGAGCTGCGCCGCTTCGGCGTCGACGACCGCTGGGTCACCCCGGTCGCCGGGCTCCCGACCCCGGTCACCTTCTGCGAGGTCTTCCCGCCGGACGACTTCCCGCTCTACTTCTACCGCCGCCCGAAGGCCCCCGACCTCGAACTCGACGCCCACGACCTCGACCTGGCGGCCATTCAGGAAGCGCGCCTGTTCTGGGTCACGGGTACGGGACTCAGCGAGGAGCCCAGCCGTACGGCGACCCTCGCGGCGCTCGCCCACCGCGCGAAGGCCGGTGCGACGGTCTTCGACCTCGACTGGCGCCCGATGTTCTGGTCCGACCCCGAGGCCGCGCGGCCGTTCTACACCGAGGCGTTGAAGCACACGACCGTCGCCGTCGGGAACCTCGACGAGGTCGAGGTCGCGACCGGCGTCCGTGAACCCCGGGCCGCCGCACGGGCGTTGCTGGACGCGGGCGTCGAACTCGCCGTCGTCAAGCAGGGACCCAAGGGCGTCCTCGCGGTCAACAGCAAGGGCGAGGAGGCCGAGGTCCCGCCGCTGCCGGTGACCGTCCTCAACGGCCTCGGCGCGGGCGACGCGTTCGGCGGCTCGCTCTGCCACGGGCTCCTCGAAGGCTGGGACCTGGAGAAGATCATGCGCCACGCCAACGCGGCCGGCGCGATCGTCGCCTCCCGCCTGGAGTGCAGCTCGGCGATGCCGACGACCGCCGAGATCGAGGCGGCCGTCGAGGCGGGCGAGGTCACGCCGGAGATCTCCGGCGCGGCGGGAGCGGTTGTGCAAACGGTTACTGAAACGGCCGCCGCCCTCGAAGCGGGCGCGACCTCCACCGACACCAAGACCCCCGGAGCCGACCGATGAGCCCCGTAGCCGTGGACATCGGCGAGATTGTCCGCCTCCGCGCCGAACGCCCCCAAGCGGTCGCCGAAGCGGCAGCGGCCCGCACCCGCCGCCCCCTCGTGAGCGGCACCGGCCGCCTGATGATCGTCGCGGCCGACCACCCCGCACGCGGCGCCCTCGGCGTCGGCGGCGACAAGCTCGCCATGGCGAACCGCGCCGACCTCCTCGAACGACTGTGCCTCGCGCTCAGCCGCCCCGGCGTGGACGGCGTCCTCGCGACCGCCGACATCCTGGACGACCTGCTCCTCCTCGGCGCGCTCGACGGCAAGGTCGTCATGGGCTCGATGAACCGCGGCGGACTCCAGGGCTCGGTCTTCGAGATGGACGACCGCTTCACCGGCCACCGCGCCGAGGACATCGAGCGGTTGAACTTCGACGCCGGGAAACTCCTCCTGCGCATCGACTACGACGACCCGGGCTCCCTCACCACCATGGAGACCACGGCCCGCGCGATCGACGACATGGCGGCCCGTCGACTCCCGCTGTTCGTCGAGCCGTTCATCAGTCGCCGCACTCCCGAGGGCAAGGTCAGGAACGACCTGTCGGCGGAGGCGGTGACCCGCTCGATCGCCATCGCCTCGGGCCTGGGCGGCACTTCGGCCTACACCTGGCTGAAGCTCCCGGTCACCGACAACCCCGACGACATGGCCGAGGTCATGGAGACGTCCACGCTGCCCGCCGTCCTGCTGGGCGGCGAGGTCGGCGGCGACCAGGACGGCGCGTACGAGAAGTGGCGCGGCGCCCTCCAACTCCCCACCGTACGGGGCCTGGTGGTCGGCCGCTCGCTGCTGTACCCGGCGGACGGGGACGTCACCGCCGCTGTGGACACCGCCGTAGGACTGCTGTGAGGGCCGCATGAGCAACGACCTGTACGTACCCAAGGGCGCGTCCGCGCAAGGCGATTACGCGCTCGACATCGACCCGAAAAGCGCGGGGTGGAGTTACAGCGCCCTGCGTATCGTCGAGTTGGGCCCGGGCGCCGCGCACACCTTCGAGACCGGGGACACGGAGTGGATCGTGCTCCCCCTCGAAGGCGGATGTACCGTGCAAACAGAGGGAAAACAGTTCCAACTCCTGGGCAGGGAAAGCGTTTTCGCGGGGGTAACCGACTTCGCGTACGTTCCCCGCGACGCCCAGGCAACGATCGCCTCCGGTGCGGGAGGCCGCTTCGCCCTGGCAGGAGCGAAGTGCGAGCGACGACTCCCCGCCCGCTACGGCCCCGCACCGGAGGTCCCCCTCGAAGCACGCGGCAGCGGCAACCGGCTGCGCCACGTCCGCAACTTCGCCTCGGCCGACGCCTTCGACTGCGACAAGCTGATCGCCGTCGAGGTCGTCACCCCCGGCGGCAACTGGTCCTCGTACCCGCCGCACAAGCACGACGAGCACCGGCCGGGCGAGGAAGCCGAGTTGGAGGAGATCTACTACTTCGAGATCGACGGCCCGCACGGCTTCGGCTACCAGCGCGTGTCCCCCTCCCGCGAGGGCGGCGCGGACGTCCTGGCCGAGGTCCGCTCGGGTGACGCCGTCCTCGTACCCGACGGCTGGCACGGCCCGTCGATCGCGCAGCCCGGCCACGACATGTACTACCTGAACGTCATGGCCGGACCGGGTGCCACCCGCGAATGGCGGATCTGCTTCCACCCGGACCACACGGAGGGTTACCGATGACCACCAGGCTCACAGTGGCCCAGGCGCTCGTGCGCTTCCTGGCCGCGCAGTACACCGAGCGCGACGGCCACCGGCAGCGGCTGATCAGCGCGACCTGGGGGATCTTCGGCCACGGCAACGTGGCGGGTCTCGGCCAGGCCCTACTGGAGTACGACACCCAAATGCCGTACCTCCAGGGTCGTAACGAGCAGTCGATGGTCCACGCGGCCGTCGGCTACGCCCGCCAGTCGAACCGGCTCTCCGCCCACGCGGTGACGACGTCGATCGGCCCCGGCGCCACGAACCTCGTGACCGGCGCGGCCCTCGCGACGGTCAATCACCTTCCGGTCCTCCTCCTCCCGGGCGACATCTTCGCGACCCGCGTCGCCGACCCGGTGCTCCAGCAGCTCGAAGTCCCGTACGCCGGGGACGTGTCGGTGAACGACGCGCTGCGCCCCGTATCGCGCTACTTCGACCGCGTCACCCGCCCCGAGGCCCTCATCCCGGCTGCCCTCCAGGCGATGCGCGTCCTCACGGACCCGGTGGAGACCGGCGCGGTCACCCTCGCGCTCCCGCAGGACGTGCAGGCCGAGGCGTACGACTGGCCGGACGAGTTCTTCGCCGACCGCGTGTGGACGGTACGACGCCCCGGCGCCGACCCGGTCGAGCTGTCGGCGGCGGTCGAGGCGGTCAAGGCGGCCCGGCGCCCCCTGATCGTCGCGGGCGGCGGCGTCCACCACAGCCGCGCGGAGGAGGCACTCGCGTCCCTCGTGAGTACTACGGGTATCCCCGTCGCCTCCACCCAGGCCGGCAAGGGCTCCCTCTCCTACGACCACCCTCAGGACGTAGGCGGGGTAGGCCACACGGGTACCGCCACCGCCGACGAACTGGCCCGCACGGCGGACCTGATCATCGGCGTAGGCACCCGCTACACCGACTTCACGACCGCCTCCAACACCCTCTTCAACGCGGACGCCCGCTTCCTCAACCTCAACATCGCGGGGTACGACGCGCACAAGCTCGCGGGCCTCCCGCTGGTCGCGGACGCGCGCAGTGCACTGGCTCAGCTCGCCGTAGCTCTTGAGGACTACCGCGTCAGTACCGCCTACGTAGACGAGTACACGCAGGACAAGGAGCTCTGGGAGCAGCGCGTCGACGCGGCGTACGAGGCGACCGAGCAGGACGTGCGGCCGACTCAGACCCAGGTACTAGGGGTACTGGACGCCCTCTCCGACGAATCGGACATCGTCATCAACGCGGCCGGCTCCCTCCCCGGGGACCTGCACAAGCTGTGGCGGGCCCGGTCCAAGGACGGGTACCACCTGGAGTACGGGTACTCCTGCATGGGGTACGAGATCCCGGCGGCCATCGGCGTCAAGATCGCCTCTCCCGAGCGCAACGTGTGGGCGCTGGTCGGCGACGGGACGTACCTGATGATGCCGACCGAGATCGTCACCGCCGTACAGGAGGGCATCGCGATCAAGATGCTCCTCATCCAGAACCACGGGTACGCGTCCATCGGCGGCCTCTCCGAGGAGACCGGCGGGGAACGTTACGGAACCGCTTACCGTTACCGCGCATCCGACGGCACCTTCTCCGGCGCACCCCTCCCCGTGGACCTCGCGGCCAACGTCGAGAGCCTCGGGATGCGCGTCCTGCGCGCCAAGACCGTCGGTGGACTGCGCGAGGCCCTCGCCGAGGCGCGCGCCGCCGACACCCCCACTTGTGTCTACGTCGAGACCGAAACGGCAGACACAGTGTCGGGAGCGCCCCCGGCGCAAGCCTGGTGGGATGTTCCCGTGGCCGAGACCGCGACCCGACCGTCCGCCGTCAAGGCCCGTGAGCAGTACGAACGGCACGTCGCCACCCGTCGCCGCCACCTCTGATCGACAAGAAGGAGCATCTGGTCATGACGAAGATCGTCAACCACTGGATCGGCGGCAAGACCGTCGAAGGCGCGTCGGGAACGTTCGGTCCGGTCACGGACCCGGCGACCGGCGCGGTCACCACGAAGGTCGCGTTCGCGACGGTCGACGAGGTCGATGCCGCTGTCGCCGCCGCCAAGGACGCTTACGTTTCGTGGGGTCAGTCCTCGCTCGCCAAGCGCACCGAGATCCTCTTCAAGTTCCGCGCGCTGCTCGACGCCAACCGCGACGCCATCGCCGAACTCATCACCGCCGAGCACGGGAAGGTCCACTCCGACGCGCTCGGCGAGGTCGCCCGGGGCCTGGAGATCGTCGACCTCGCGTGCGGGATCAACGTCCAGCTGAAGGGCGAGCTGTCGACGCAGGTCGCGAGCCGTGTCGACGTCGCGTCGATCCGCCAGCCGCTCGGCGTCGTCGCGGGCATCACGCCGTTCAACTTCCCGGCCATGGTGCCGATGTGGATGTTCCCCATCGCCATCGCGACCGGCAACACGTTCGTCCTCAAGCCGAGCGAGAAGGACCCGTCGGCGTCCCTCAAGATCGCGGAACTCCTCGCCGAAGCGGGTCTGCCGGACGGTGTCTTCAACATCGTCCACGGCGACAAGGTGGCCGTCGACCGGCTCCTCGAACACCCCGACGTCAAGGCCGTCTCCTTCGTCGGCTCGACCCCCATCGCGCGCTACATCCACACCACCGCCTCCGCGAACGGCAAGCGGGTCCAGGCACTTGGCGGCGCGAAGAACCACATGCTGGTCCTTCCCGACGCGGACCTCGACGCGGCTGCGGACGCGGCGGTCAGCGCGGCGTACGGCTCCGCCGGTGAGCGCTGCATGGCCATCTCCGCTGTCGTGGCGGTCGGTTCGATCGGCGACGAGCTGGTGGAGAAGATCCGCGAGCGCGCCGAGAAGATCAAGATCGGCCCCGGCAACGACCCGACGTCCGAGATGGGCCCCCTCATCACCGCCGCGCACCGCGACAAGGTGGCGTCGTACGTGAAGGGCGCGGCGGCCGAGGGTTCCGAAGTGGTCCTGGACGGCAGCGACTTCACGGTCGAGGGCTTCGAGGAGGGCCACTGGATCGGCATCTCCCTCCTGGACAAGGTCCCCACGACGGCGAAGGCGTACCAGGACGAGATCTTCGGCCCGGTCCTCACGGTCCTGCGCGTAGACACGTACGACGAGGGCATCGCCCTCATCAACGCGTCCCCCTTCGGCAACGGCACGGCGATCTTCACCCGCGACGGCGGCGCGGCCCGCCGCTTCCAACTGGAGGTCGAGGCAGGGATGGTGGGCGTAAACGTCCCGATCCCCGTCCCCGTCGGCTACCACAGCTTCGGCGGCTGGAAGGACTCGCTGTTCGGCGACCACCACATCTACGGCAACGACGGCACGCACTTCTACACCCGCGGCAAGGTCGTCACGACCCGCTGGCCGGACCCGTCGGAGGGCCCGTCGGGAGTGGACCTGGGCTTCCCGCGCAACCACTGAGCAGCAGCGGCACCCGAACGACGCCCCGTTCCCCCCTACTTGGGGTCGAGCGGGGCGTCGTCGTCATCCTCGTCCCCCACCTCGATCCGCCGCCCCCGCGACTCGGCGACCCGCACGGTGTCCCGCAGACACTCGACCAACCGCTTCCCGGCGAACCGCACTTCGCGCGGCGCGGAGTCGGGGTCGTCGAGCACGACCTTGGCGTGCCCGAGCACTTCGACGGCGGTGTCCATCTGCATCGCCTCGATATCGTCGGCGAGTTGAGTGATGTGCCCGTTGCCGCTGGGGTCGGGGGAGAGGTAGCAGGGGCGGCCGTCGGGGGTGGTCCAGGGGAGCAGGCGGAGATTGGGGTCCATGGGGGTGCCTCCGGATATGGGGGGATTGACTGGTTGTGCCTCCATGGTTGCGGTCTGTCGCTAGCCTCGGGTAGGTGGAAGCCGTTAACGGCTGAAAGCTGAAACGGGTGGACGACCGAGGGCAAGGAAGCCCGACGACATGACCACTGAAGCGAACGGCCTCGAAGTGCCGTGCACCGCAAGCGAGTCGTACCGCAAGGAACTCAATCGCCAGCGCATCCTGGCGGGCCTGTCCTTCGGCCAGTTGGCGGCCATCGTCAAGTACAGCAAACCTCACGTCTACGGCGTGGAGATGGGCACACGTCCCCCACTGCCGCCGATCTCCGAGAAGTTCGACGCGGCGTTCGGGACGGGGGTGTTGTTCCAGGGGATGTACGCGGGGATCCTGCGGGAGAGGCCGCTGAAGCGGTTCGACCACTGCCTCGCGCTGGAGGCGAAGGCGGTGCGGATCCAGGCGTACGGCGCGACTCTCGTACCGGGGTTGCTCCAAACCGAGGCGTACATGCGGGCGTTGTTCCTCCGGGACCATCCGAAGGCGGCGCCCGGGGAGGTCGACCGTTTCATCGCGAAACGCTTGAGCCGACAGGAGATCCTTCACGGCGACACCAGGCCCGAGTACTGGGCGATCCTCGACGAGGCTGTGCTCCGGCGCGCGGTGGGCGGACCGGCGGTGATGCGTGAGCAACTCGCCGCGCTCCTCGCCCTGGTGGACACGCCGCGTACGACGATCCAGGTGATCCCGTTCGACGTCGGCGAGTACGAGGGCATGAACGGCACCCTCATCCTGCTCACGCTCCCCGACAACTCCGTCACCGTCTACCAGGAGGCGTCCGGCATCGGAGAGAGCTTCGATGATCGCGGCACCGTGCAGCGCCGCCTGCGCGACTACGATCGGATGAAAGCCCGCGCTCTCTCGCCGGAGGCGTCTGCGGCGATGATCGAAGCGGCGATGGAGACGTTCACACCATGCGAGCCACCCCAGACCTGACCGGCGCCCACTGGCGCAAGTCCAGCCACAGCGACGCCCAGCCGGGCGGCGAGTGCGTCGAGGTCGCCCACAACATCCCGAACCTCATCCCGGTCCGCGACAGCAAGACCCCCCACACCACCCCGCTGACCTTCGCCCTCCCCGCCTGGCAAGCCTTCGTCGAGGCAACTAAGAACACTCCCGCTGTTTGAAAGGACTGCGCGATGCGAGCAGTCCCAGACCTGACCGCTGCCCAGTGACGCAAGTCCACCTATAGCGGAGGGCGGGAGGCAGACGCCTGCGTCGAAGTCGCAGACAACCTCTCCTACTCCATTCCCGTTCGCGCCTACGCGGACGGGCTCTTGAAATCCTGCTAAACCTCTCGGAGGTGGAACGGGAAGTCGCGGTCCACCTCGTCCCAGATCTCCACGTCGATATCTAGAGTTCCGTCGGAGTCGATGAAGAATGCCTCGCGGTAGTAGCATTCTGTAAATGCCTCCACCATTTGAGTGACGTTTTCGTAGGCTGCGGTCGGTCACTCTGTGTGAGGTAGCTGGGATGGCTGCGCCCCCGGCGCAAAGAGCCCGTAGGTCTTCATGATCGTGGTTGTTCTCTACGCAACCGATCACGAAACCCCACGGGCTTGAACATCGACAATACCGGGACCAATGAGGCGGCCACGCGACTTCTGAGGCTGGAGGGGGTGAGCGTGACGCAGGTCAAGGACGACAGATCGGGCGGATCGACGGTGTACGTCGTCACGGCCGAGGAATCCGCCCGGGTCTGCCCCCTGCGGGGTCTTCGCCACCCGGTTGAAGGACTACCGCACCACCCTGCCCCGGCACCTGCCCTGTGGTGGGCGCCCGGTGAATATCCAGTGGCGCAAAGCGCGCTGGTGCTGCACCGAACCCGCCTGCCCACGCGGCTCGTTCACCGAGGCGATCCGTGCGGTCCCCGTGGGAATGCGGACCACCACCGCCCTGCGCCGGGCGGCGGGGGCCGCGGTCTGCGACGGCTCTCGCACCGTCGTGCAGGCCGGCCGCGACCCGCGCCTGAGCCGGCCAGGTCGTGCAGCACTGCTTCGAGAAGTATGCGGCCGAAGCCCTGCCGGCCACCTCGTCGATCGGGATCGACGAGACCCGGCGGGGCAGCCGGTGCGGAAGCAGAACCCCGCCACCAGCGAGTGGGAACTCGTCGCGGACGCCTGGCACATCGGCTTCGTCGACGCGATCGGCGGACGCGGTCTGTTCGGCCAGGTCGAAGGCCGCACGCGGCGTCGGTCGCTGACTGGCTCACTTCCCGGCCCGCCACCTGCGCGAGCGGGTCCGCTATCGTGCAGCTCGCCCAGCGCCACTTCGCCGACGTCTCACCTGGCGACAGTACGGCCGCCGGGCCCGCAAGGCCGACACCCCGCCAGGGCGCACCCGGCAGGGCTTTTTATTTTCTATTGCAACCTTTGGAGGGGTGAGTTCACGCCAGGGAGTCCGCCTCCGCAGTATTCTCGGCGATCATCCCACGAAAGAAATCGGAGAAGGTTCGATACCTTTCGATTTCCCCGCCCGCAAGCCAGATGACGGGGGCCGGTCGCTTCAGATCGCTCGCACACGGCATGACGAGGATGTCGATGTCCGTCCGTGACGCCCCGATGGGAATCAGGCGGGTGAAGCTTTCTCCGTGCTCGATCTCCACCTCATCCTCGATCACGCGTACCAATTCCTCGGCTTCGGCGTAAGCGTCGGTATAGAAGTCCGCCGTCCCGAACAGGTCAATGTCCTGCAAAATGGCCGACCAGCCATCCGCATGCAGGAGGAAATCGGCGTATTCAGGGTCCACCGAACAGTGAGTCACCGTAGCGATCTCCGCGATCCGACTCGGTATGGCTGGAGGCCGACGTTGCTCGTGACGCCATAGCCCGTCTCGGTCACTCGCCGCCAACCTGCGCTTAGCCGTTTCCATTTCCGCAAAAAGCGCCGACCAATCAGACACCGCCACCCCTGTTATCCACCAGCACGAATCTCCTAGGACTGCACCCCACGGGGCAGCGCTGCCCCTGGGCAGAAAGACTACTGTTCACCCGCTTCGCCATATCGATCCAGGTTGGCGGCTTCCCATGACCCAGCCACATCGCATCCGGCGCATGCCCGGCAACACCAGAGTAGGGAGTTCCGGCCGCCGCCGCACGGCGCCGCTCGATGGCTGCCTCACGTGCCGCCTCCCTTCTGATGGAACCTGCGGTAGAGACCCGTCCCGTGGGCGACATCTGGCCCCGCGCAATGGCGTCATTGGCCGCATCTACATAGTCTGCGAACTGCTGTGCTTCTGCGTCTGTGGCCCACTCGGGGATCCTGACCTCAGCTTCGCCGTTAACGTTGCAGTTGTGAACGAGTACCGGCGTGGCCCCCGCGAGCACATAGTACGTGTGCAGGCTGCTGACAGTGAGGTTATGGACTGTCTCATCCAGCGCCGTCCACCGTTCGACGGCTGAGATCTGGACCAGCGTTCCGGCACCGGTCCGCAGCAACTCGCCGGCTCGCAGGTCGGTCGCGTCGATCCACTCACCCAGCTCCGGGACCCAGAAAGGGTGGCCGTCGGTGGCGGTGACGTCGGCGGTCTTCGTGCCCTTGTCGCCGTCGGTGTCGATGATGACCTTGACCAGGTGCTTGACGCCCTTGCCCTTGATCTCGCGGGTGACCGTCTCCACCCGCGTCTCACCGGTTTCGGGGTCGGTGGCAAGGACCTTGTCGCCGACCTTGACGTCCTTGATGGCCTTGGTGGTGCCATCGGCCGTCAGGACACGGGTGTCCGGGGTGAAGCTGTTGGTCGTGCAAGACGCGGCGGCCTCCGAACTCGAATTGCCCGAGCCCGAGTCCTCCTTCCCCGACCCGCTCCGTGACCCTCCGGACTTGTTCTCCGCCTTGCCGCCCCCGGCAGATCCCTTCTGCTGGGCCGTCTTACGGGCCTGGACCTGTACGGGGTTGCCGCGTGCCCCCTTGGACCCGGTATGAGCCTTCTTCTTGGCTGCTTCCGCAGCTGCCTTCGCGGCGGCCTGCGCTTTCCGTTTGGCCTCCGCCGCAGCGGCCTCCGCGGCCTTCTTCGCCTTGACCAGCGCCGCCTTGGCGGCCTGGGCCGCCTTGAGCCCGGTCTCAGCTGCTGCCTTGGCCGAGCGCCAGGCGTTGACAGCCTTGCGCGTCGATTTGAAGGCTCCCCACATCTTCTTGGATTTAGAGAAGAAGCTGGTGGCGGGAATTGCGTCCATCAGCAGGCTTCCGCAGGCCCACAAGTCGCCTTGAGAGAAGCATCCGACAACGTCGTCCCATCCGATGAACTGCTTGAACACCGCCCAGCCGGTCGCCAGGATCACATCGCCGATGGACCGGTTCAGCGTCCGCTGGTACTCCGCGATCTTCGCGTCCAGCGCTGCGATCGACGCGTCGAAGCTCGATGCCGTCGAGGTGAGGCCGGAGGGGTCGGAGTGGGTGACCGGGTTGTTGTTGGCGTAGGAGTAGCCGTTCGCCTGGAGCGGGTCGGACTGGTCGAGGACGGGGTCGGCGGAGAGGAAGCGGCCCGTCGACGGGTCGTACTCCCGCGCACCCATGTGGACCAGGCCGGAGCCGGCGTCGTCGTCACCTGTGTGGAACGCCGTGTGCGACCGGGGTTGCAGGTTCGCGGCACGGTCCTCGCCCCACGGGTCCTTCTTCGTGACCCGGACCGCCATGCCGTCGTCGAGTCGGACCTCTGCCAGTGGCGTGTCGTTGAGGTCGGTCGCCTGGGCGTACAAGTGCTCCACGAAACCGGCGGTGTTGGCCGCCGCCTCGTGGTAGCGCGTCACCGCGACGCTGCCGCCGTAGGTCCGCTCCGCGTACCGGACTTTCCCCGCGGTCGTCAACGACACCTTCGCGTCCGGCAGATGCAGCACCGCACCCGCGCTGGTGCGCTCCAGCAGCCGGTTGCCCATCGCGTCGTACACATACGACGTTTTCGACGCGGGCTTCCAGATCTGCGTCGCCACCGTCGAGTTGCAGGCGGTCAGTGTCAGATCGGTGCCCACGGTCGCGGCCGGTGTGGACAGGCACAGGCCCGTCGAGACGTGCTTGATCTGGCCGGTGTCCAGCGTCTGCCACTGCTGTGCCGCCACTGTGGTCGCGCACGCCTGGATCACCACGGCCGAGCCGGCTGCCGTGCCGCTGGGTTGAGCACACTGCCCGCCCACGACCAATTGGCCCACGGTGGAGTCCGAACCAGCAGGCTGCACACGGAAGTTCTGCGGCTTGCTCCCATTGCAGACGTAGACCTGAAGCGCCGTACCGGCCGTCGTTAGACCGCCCGCCAGGTCCAGGCACAGGCTCGACGCGCCCACCCACGGCCCTGAACCCTCCGCACCGAACCCGGTGACCGACTCGACCTTGCCGTCCCACGTCCAGGCCAAGCTCTGGGCGGAGTCGTCGGCGTCGGCGCGGTCCACCACGTTGCCTGCCGCGTCGTACGACTGCGTCGAACGGGACTTGACCTGCGCCCCCGCAGCCGTCGTCGACGTCTCCGTGGCCGAAGTCAGCGTGTGCGGCTGGTCGTTCTTCACTGCCTCCGACGCGTCTGTGCCGTAGGCGTACTCCGTGACGACGTCGCCCTTGGTGTCCCGCACGCCCGATGTGAACGTCGGATCGGCTTTGTACGCCGTCTTCTTGGTGCGGTTGCCGAGCACGTCGTACTCGTACGACTGCCAGTAACCGGCCGAAGCGGACGAGACGTTGACCGTGCCGTCCGCGTACACCGGCGCGGGGGACGGCTTGCCGGAGGCCGTGCAGGTGCCGCCACCCGGAGTCGTCCACGCCTGGGTGAGCTGGCCGAGGGTGTCGTACGTGAAGCACTGCCGTTCGGCCGCCGTGCCCATGCGGTCGGCGACGGACAGGACGTTGCCGGAGGCGTCGTAGGCGTAGGAGCGTTTGCTGACCTCGCTGCCGGGGACGACCGTGGTGTCCGTGGCGCTCTCCCGGACCAGCCGGGCGGTGAGGAGTTCGCCGGTGGACTCGTCGAAGGTGTTCTCCTGCCACAGGCGGTGTCCCGCCTCGCCGACCGTCGAGCGCAGGACCTGGCCGTAGGGCGAGTAAGCGGTCTCGGCGGTGTACCAGCCGCGCCCGGACACCGTGACCGGCAGGCCGGCCTCGTTGTAGCGGGTGACGACGTCCTCGGCACTGAGGCTGCCCGCTGCCGGAGAGCTGTACTTCTCCAACTGGCCGTCGGAGTTGTACGTGTAGTTGTACGTGTACTGCGTCGCGAAGCCGTCCGCGGTCAGACCCGGCGTCGAACCCGGCGGGAGTGCCGTGGTCATCGCGGTCGGCTGGTAGTCGGCCGTGTAACCGGCGATCGACGTGGTGTACGCCTTGCCGTCGGTGTAGCGGGTGGCCGAGGACAACTGGCCCTTGCCACCGGTCGCGCCGTCGTAGGCGTATGCCTGGACGAGCGTGGAGGCGGAGGCGCCCTTGGGGGTGACCTTGATCTCCGAGACGCGGTTCAGACGCTCGTAGGTGTAGGAGACCTTCTGCCCGCGCGCGTCGGTCGCGGAGGAGACCCGCCCGTAGGCGTCGTAGTCGGTGTGCGTCGCGCCGGTGTCCGGATCGGTGGTGTCGGTGACCCTGCCGAGGGCGTCGTACGTCCAGGTGCGGGTGTGGCCGACGTCGTCGGTGCTGGTCACCATGTCGCCGCGCAGGTCGTACGCGTACGTCGTGCTGACCGCGCCCGCTTCGCTCAACTGGGTGTCGCTGAAGGTGTCCTGACGTACCGTCCGGCCCAAGGCGTCCGTCCAGACCCGGGATGCCGGGGTGCCCTGCGGCTGACGGACGATCGTGTGGTCGAGGGCGTACTCGTAGCGGGTGCGGCGGTCGGTGGTCGGTACCGGCTTGTCGGCGTTGGTGAACGTCTCGCCGGTCTGCGGGTACGAGTGGTGGACGGGGGTGACCGTCAGGACGCGGCCCAGGCCGTCGTACGTGTACGACGTGGCGTTGGGGACCGCCGACTCGGACTCGGGTGCCACCAGGCCGGTGCCCGGGTCACCCGCCATGTAGTAGGCGTTGCGGGTGAAACGGACCTGGCCGGAGGCGTTGTGGAAGGTGTCGGTGACCAGTCTGCCGCCACCCACTGCCGGGACCTGGGTCTGACGTTCACGCCCCAGGCCGTCGTAGATGGTGGTGGCGGTCTTGTACGTCGCGTCCCCGGCGGCGCCGCTCGGGTTGTCCGACAGCGACTCCGTGACGACGGACACCGGGTTCTTGAGGTCGGTGTTGTAGGAGTAACGCGCGGTGGGGTCGTCGGTGGCGGACTGGGTGGTGTCCCAGGCGGCGACCGCGCGGCCCAGCGGATCGTACTGGTACGACGTGACGCGGCCGTTGGCGTCGGTCGACGTGCGCGTGGTGCCGCGTCCGGGTTCGACAGCGGTGGTCTCCCGCAGGTTGCTCCCGCCCGCGTCGGCCACTGTCTCGATCGAGTAGACCTGGCCGCTCGACGGCGTGTACGTCGTCGTGTTGGCGATCCCCGTCGGGTCGGTGACCTTGACGACACGGCCGAGGCCGTCGTACTCGGTCCGCGACTCGGCGATGCTCTCCTGCCAGCCGGTGCCGGTGCCGGTCGGGGTGACCGTCCTGGTCGCCAGGCCGTTGGCGGGTGTGGCTGTGAGGCTGCTCGCGCCGTCGTAGTAGACGCGCGAGGCGGCCACGAGGGTCGGGCCGGTCGACGCCGACAGATCGGCGGAACAGGTGGTGGCGCCGGTCGTCGTCACGGTCTGGGAGACCAGGCCGATGAGGTAGGCGGCCGTGTTGTGCACGTATGACGTCACCGTGCACGAGTCGTCTTTCGAGTCTGCCAGGTCGCCGTATTCATGGACCTTGACCGGCAACCCGTAGGTGCCCTCGTACTCGGTCTTCGTGCTGACCGTGCGCAGCGTCGAGCCGTCGGCACCCTTGCCCGATGCCTTCGTGTACGTAGTGGTCGCGCCCAGCGTGACACGTTCGGCGACCACGTCCGGGCCGTCGGTGCGCTCCCGGGTGGCCAACCGGACCGGAGGGTCGGGGACGTTGACCGTACGGGATGTCCATCCGGTCCTGGTGTCGGCGGCGGCGTTCGGGTAGGCCAGCGACTCGGCGACCATACCGGCGTACGCCTTCAGGTCGTTCGCGAGGACCTTGCCCTCGATGTCGGCTGTCTTGACGGCGCGCTTGACGTCGTCGGTCGACTTGTCCGGGGTGTTGTCCGCGAGAACGTCGTCGTACATGCCCCGGAAGTAGCGGGTGACCGACTTGGCGGCGACGCTGCCCGCGGACGCGTCGGTGGCTCCGGTGACGGTCGTGACGGTGGGATAGCCGCGCCAGTCGTCCCAGGTGCGGGTCTTGGGACGGGAGAACTCCGCCTGGCCCTTGGCCCACAGAGGGCTGCTGTCGGTGTCGTAGGTGTACTTCGTCACGATCTCCTGAGCATCCGCGAGCCGCGGGAACTCGGTGATCTTGTCGACGACGTACTTGTGGAACCAGGAGATGCGCTTGTCGGCCAGTTCGCCGTCGGCGTGCCAGTGGACGGGATAGCAGAGCTGGTCGTTCTGGTCCGGGTCCGGTCGGGCGCTGCCGGGCAGGCACTTGCCTGCCGGCGTCTTGTAGTCGATGTGCGTGCGGCCGCCGTATTCGGAGACGACATCCTGGATGCGCAGCCGGTCGAACACCTCGCCCTGATCGGCTGCCGTTTCCTTGACCCGGTTGGGCAGTGCCTGCTTGTTGTGACCGAAGGAGACGGGGTTGAGGGTGTCCGTGGCACCGTCGACGGCGTATCCGGTACGGGTGATGGACTCCAGCCACAGCGCGGTGTACTCACCGGTCAGGTCCCAGGGAAAGGACTGTCCCAGGCTCCAGGAGTCGACCTTCGACAGCAGGGTCGACGAGCCCGGCGCCACACCGCAGGCGTTGCGCTGTCCGGTCTCGTTGCCGTCGGTGTCCGCCTTGTACTCGGTCAGCCGCACGTCCTGCTCGCGCTGAGCACAGGCGTCGACCGAGGCGAGCCGCTTGCGCGACCAGAAAGTCGGTGTGTACGTCGTGCACTTGGAGCCAGTCGTGCAGGCGAGGTCGGCGGGTGTGTCGAACCACGGACGGGTCCGGTCGGACTGCTTCGAGTCGAAGTTGGCGCTCGTGCAGGGGACTTTGAGGGCGTTGTCGTAGAAGCAGCGCTCGGCGGCGTTGAAACGCATCCGGCCCAGCGGTTCCTCGGTGAACAGTGCACCCGCGCGCTGGCCGTAGTCGATGCGGGTGAGGTAGCCGCCCCGGTCGTAGCCGACGGCACGGGCCTCCTTCATGTTCCGTGCGTAGGCGTTCCGCTCCTTCTCCCACCACAAGGACATCGCGTTGCCGTTGGTGTCGACGACGTAGTCGAGCTGGAAACGCCAGCCCTGGTCGCAGAAGGCGTCCGCGAACTTCTCGGCGTAGCAGGGGTCGGTGCTGTGGTTGCCGGCGACGGGGACCGTGAGGACTGAGTTGGTCTCCTCCTTGCCGGAGGACCAGCCGGGCAGGCGGTTGAGACCGAAGTAGTACTGGGTGCCGTCGCTGGTGGTGACCTTCCAGAACTCGCCGTTGTCGTCACCGTTGCCGGAGGAAGAAACCCCGGTGACGACCTTTGAGTAGTCGGCTTCGGTCAGCAGTTCGGCGCGCGTGTTGTCGCCACGGGAGCTCTTCCACTCCTTGCTGGTGGGACTCACGCGCACCAGTTCGGTGGTGCTGCCGTTCAAGGAGAGCACGGCGTTGTCCGAACCCCAGCACTGGTCACCGGTGAAGTGGTCCTTGTTGTTGGCACCGGAAGTGTCGGCGGCGCATCCGACGAAGGTGCGGGTGATCGCGCCGGGGTTGTAGTCCCAGCCCTCGCCGACCCAGGAGACCTGGTTGTTCGTCGCGGACGTACGGCCGTCCGAGGTCTGCGAGTTGTAGCTGAGAGTGACGTTGGGGGACGGGCCGGCGGGGGTCTGAGGTGCGGCCATCGTGTACGCGTAGCTGAAGGCTCCCGAGGCGCCTCCGGCCGTCCAGGAACCCGCGGAGACGATCGGACTGGCACTGAAGTCGCCACCCGAACCCGCTCCGTAGGAACTGCCGACGAACAGAGCACTCTTCGGGGAGTCGGCGATCTGCCGTACGGCACCGGCGGTACGGCCTCCACGCCAGACCGCCTGGTTCACCGAGGGCGTGCCTTCGGCGCTGACGCCGGTCGGCTGTGACGCCGTGCCGAGCGCGGCGGTGTCGACGGTGATGTTGAGCAGGGTCTCCGGGACCTCGACAGTCGTGTCCGTGTCGCCGACGACCTCGTCGTCCGAGGGGTCCTCGCCGGGATCCGTCTCGGAGCCCGAGGAGTCTCCGGCGTCCTGTGGCACTTCGACCGTGTCGCCGGTGCGTTCGACATCGGTGGTCACCGGAGTACCGGTCGAGCACTCCTCCAGATCAGGTGTGGTGGCGTAACAGGCCGGCATGAGGGTGAAGGACAGCCGGTCGAGCCACTGAGCGCTGTAACTCTTCGCGAGCTTGGTCGCGTCGATGGAGACGACCGCGTCACCGATGGCGGTGTCGGGTGCGTCGACGGCGAGCAGGAAACCCTGCGCGCCGCTCGCGAGCACCTTGTCCTCAGCGGCTGCGGCGACGCTCCATTGGCCTTTGAGGGCGTCGGCGGCTTCAGGCGTGGCGCCTTCGGGTGCGCCGACGCCGATGCTCATCGTGCCGTCGGCCGACTTCGCGATCTCGGTCGGGGAGCCTGCGGCCAGGGTGTCGAGGGTCTTGCTGCCAGTGGTCTCAGGGACCTCGGCCACCGCTGCCGGGCTGTAGGGCTCGTTCGGCTGGGTCGATGCCTCGCCGGAGAGTTCCGCGAGGTCGTCGCTGAGCTTCTCGTCGACGGGTACGGCGTCCGTCTCCTGGAGATCGTCCAACTCGACTGCGGTGCGGGTGTCGTCCGGACCGACGGCCACTGCCCCCGGCAGCAGTGTGACGTTGAGGGCGAGAAACAGCCCGGCGATCACGCCGGCGCGAGCTCCGCGTCGTATCCGGCGTTCACGCGGCGATCTCTTCAGTACACCTCTGCCGCACCACGACAGCACCCCACGCACCCCCCGACGCCCCATCCCCTCGGGTGGATGGCGCATGGTGATCACAAACTCACGGACAGAGCACGAGATAAAGGCCAGATGAAGATCTTCGTCAAGATTTGAAGGATTCGTGTAATTCATGTCACGCGTCAAATCTGGACAAAGAAATGCAAAAAAAGCTCTAAGAGGTTGTCTCACGTGGTGAGTTTCGCGAGCTTCTTGTAGCAGGTCAGGGCGGCTGCGAGGCCGAGGAAGGCGAGGAAGTGCGATCCCTTCCGCTCGTATCGCACGGTGAGGCGGCGGTAGCCGAGCAGCCAGGCGATGGACCGTTCGATCTTCCAGCGGTGCCGGCCGAGTCGCTCGCCGGACTCGATGCCCGGACGTGCGATGCGCGGGACCAGGCCCCGTTCACGGAGCCAGGCCAGGTGGTCGGCGGAGAAGTACGCCTTGTCCGCGCGGATCTTGACGGGACGTCGTCTTCGTGGTCCGCGCCGCGAGCGGACGGCGGGTATCGCCCGGATCAGCGGCTTGAACGCCTGGCTGTCGTGGAGGTTCGCGCCGGACACCGCGAGGGCGAGCGGGATGCCCTGGGCGTCGGACAGGACGTGCAGTTTGCTGCCCTTCTTGCCGCGGTCGACCGGGTTCGGCCCGGTCAGTGATCCCCCCTTTTCGCACGGACGGAGGCCGCGTCGATGATCGCCGAGGTCCAGTCCAGCTCACCCCTGGCGCCGAGTCGGTCGAGCACGGCCCGGTGCAGCCGGCGCCACAGGCCGGCTTCGGTCCAGGCCGTGAACCGGCGGTGCGCTGTCGCCGGGGACGTACCGAACGTCGGCGGCAGGTGCCGCCAGGCACACCCGCTGGTCAGTACGTACACCACCGCCGTGAACACGGCCCGCTCATCACGCGGAGCGGTCCCGCCTCCCTGCGGTCGAGCGACGAACGACGGCAGCAACGGGGCGACCAGCTCCCAGAGTTCATCAGGAACCAGCCGCTTCGACAGATCGGCAGTCACGACCGACATCATGCCGCACGAACATCACGCCACATGAGACAACCTCTAAGTGGCCCTGGGTGTCCGGCAAGTCACTGGTCGGTGGCTCAAAGGGTGTTGATCTCGAACGGATGAGCTGTTCATACTCCAACGGCCCGAACCGGCGCGATCGGCGCGTCCGTGTGGCCGAGACGGCCAGGTCCGAGGGCATCCCGAAGAACCGCACCGCTTGGAGAAGGGCTCCTTGAGCGACCTCGACAGCGCCACCGAAGCACAGGAGACGGCACCAAGTCCGTCTGTCGGCAAGCGCGTTCGCCGTGGCCTCGCCGCCGCGCTCGCCGTGTCCCTGCTCGCAGGAGGCGGTGCCGTGCTGGCCCTGCGGAGCGACGGCGACCCGGAGCGCGACGCGAAGCCGCCTGCCGCCGCACGTCCGTTGGACGAGAACGCCGCTCAGCTCAAGGCGCGGCAGACCGGCAGAAAGGTCGAAGTCGCCGCGCTGCACGACGAGTTCTCCACGACCGTCGCCAACCCGGACGGCACGTTCACCTACACCACGTCCGTCGCACCCGTGCGTGCGAAGAACTCCGCAGGACAGTGGGCTCCGGTCGACACCACACTCCGGCGCGAGGGCGACGGCTGGCGTACCGTCAACAGTCCCTACCCGGTGACCTTCACGGACGGGGACCGTGAAGCCGAGGGATCCACCGCACGCAAGGCCGCCTTCCGCGCCGAGGACACCCCCTGGAACCACCTCCTGACGATGACCGCGGACGGCCACGACATCACGTTCGAGTGGCCCGGAGAACTGCCCGCACCCGTGGTCGAGGACAACCGGACCCTGTACGAGGGAGTCCTGCCCGGCGTCGACCTCATGCTGTCCGCCCGCGACACCGGCTTCACCCACGTACTGATCGTCCACACTCCCGAGGCCGCCGCACAGTTGGCCGCGACTCCGCCAAGGTACCGCGTCACCTCACCCACCCTGTCCTTCTCTCTCGACCCTGCCACCGACGTGCTGCTGGCCAAGGACGATGCGGGTCAGGAGATCGCTGTCTCCCCCACTCCCTTCCTGTGGGACTCCGCCGGTACGCACGACACCGACACCCCGGCCGCTGACCCGGACGCCGCCACCGGCACGAACGAGGACCGGGAAGCGGTGGAGGAGGGCTACACACCCGCACCCGCCCCGGACGACACCGAACCGCCGAGTGCCGACGCGCACGGCGACGACCCCGGCGAGGTCCCGGACGCGGACTTCACCATCGAACCCTCCCTCGCTCCCTCCGCAGGCCAGGACGCGGGCACCGTGCCCGGCGAGGAGGGCATCGACCCTGCCGCCTACGCCGTACCGGCTGCCGCACACGAGACTCTCGCGCTGCCCGCCGCGGGAGGTCCCGGCGAAGGCGCTCACGCGACTACCGCGGCTGCTTCCTTCGACACGGGTGTTCTCACGGTCAGCCCACCCAGCAGCTATCTCGTGAGTACCGAAGGACTGACCTACCCTCTCTTTCTCGACCCCTCCACCACCGGCATCCGGGCCAACTGGACGACGGTCTACAAGAAATATCCGGGTTCCAGCTTCTACGACGGTGCCAACTACAACGAGGACACCAAAGAGGCCCGGGTCGGCTTTGAGCGGGACACCTGGGGCACCGCCCGCTCCTTCTTCAAGATGAGGCTGCGCACCGCCATCAAGGGCGCGACGGTCTCCGCCGCCAACCTGAAGGTCCTGGAGACCCACTCCTGGTCGTGCAGCAAGCGCACCGTGCAGCTGTGGCGCACCGACGGCTTCGGCACCCGGACGACCTGGAACAACCAGCCGGCGTGGAAGCGGAAGATCACTTCCAAGTCCTTCGCCTATGGCTGGAAGTCCAACAGCGCCTGCCCGGACGCCTACGTCAACTTCACCGTCACCTCCCTCCTCCAGGAGGCCGCCGACAACGGCTGGACCGAGTTCAACCTCGGTATGGTCGCCTCCAACTCGTCGACGGCACCCACGAGTTCCGCCGGCGGCCTGGAGACGGACACGTACTCCTGGAAGAAGTTCCAGGCGGAGGGCGCCGGTTCGCCCGTACTTGCCGTCACCTACAACCGCAGGCCCGGTGCTCCGACCAACTACACGATGACGCCGGGTGGTTGCGACACCAGCAGTGCCCCGTACATCAAACTCGGCAAGACCGTACCCACCATCAGTGCCAAGGCCGTCGACCCGGACGGTGACCTCGCCAAGCTGGAGTTCGAGGTCACGCGCTCCGACACCGGTGCGAAGACGACGTACAACCGGGCCGCCGACGACGGTGAGGTCGCCGGAGCCTCTCTCACCGGCCTGGTGAACAAAGTGACGTACGCCTGGCGGGTACGTGCCTGGGATGCCGCTACCAGCAGCGGCTGGACCCCCACCTGCCGCTTCACCTACGACACCGACCTGCCCGACTCGCCTGCTCCGGTCGTCTCGACGGACTTCCCCGGTGACAACGACAACGACGGTGACGGCGAGACCTGGTCCAAGAATCCCTTCGGCACCGCCGGCAGCTTCACCTTCGCAGTCGGTGACACCAGCGAGACGGACATCGTGAAGTTCGTCTGGTCGATCAACTCCACCAACTACGCGGGCTACGTCTGCGCGAACGGTAAGCAGGGAACCTCGGGTGGTACCACGGTCTCCTGCACCACGGCCCTCAAGTCGGCCACGGTCACCGGAGTCATGCCACCTGCCGCAGGCCCCAACACCCTGTACGTCAAGGCTGTCGACGCGGCGGGCAACATGTCCCCCGCCGCCCGCATCCACACCTTCTACGTCAAGCCACGCTCGACCCCGGACAGCCCCGGTGACCTGAACGGCGACGGCACCGCCGACTTCGCGCACATCAGTGACGTCGGGAACCTCTGGATCGGCGCACTGTCACAGAACGGCACCTGGTTCAACCAGACATATGCCGCGCACGATCAGGGCAAGATCCTCAGAGACGCTGCCACCGTTCCCCACATCTGGAACGGCCAGGGCACGTTCTCCCTGGTCACCCACAACGGCGACTTCGCCCACGGCGACGGCGTCACCGACTGGGTGATCCGTACTCCTGAGGGTCGGCTCTTCGTCTACCCCGGTGACGGCTACGGAGGCATCGACGTCAGCCGTCGTATCCAGGTACGCCTACCGGCGAACGCGCCTCACCCCTCGACGTTCTCCGAGATCAAGTCGGCAGGCGACGTCACCGGTGACGGCAGACCCGAACTGTTCGTCGCGGGTGGTGCGGGCGGGGCCGAGCTGTGGGTGTTCACCGGCTACACCGGCGTTACATTCACCGAGGCGATCCAACTGACCACCGGTGCCTGGGCGGACCGTGACTTCGTCGCCATCGCCGACTACAACGGTGACGGCGCCGCCGACATGACGTACCGCGTCCGCACCGGAACCGCCGCAGGCAATATCTACCTGCGCAAGGGCATTCTCGACAGCGACGGTGTGGGCACGGTCCTCAAGAGTCTCGGTACCTCTGCCGACAGCCTGGACGGTGACGACTACTACGTCACCCCGGGCACCTTCACCGCTGCCGACTTCCCTCTCCTGTACGGCAGCCCGGACATCACCAAGGACGGAATCCCCGACATCGTCGCCACCAACAGCGCGGGAGCCCTGCTGCTCTACAAGGGGGGCGCCACCACCATCGGAGCGGCCACGACCCTGCGCGCCAGCCTTTTCGCCACGACGAAGCAACTGGGCTGACCGGGGAGACCAGTGTCGGGGCGTACCGCACCTGCGGTACGCCCCGGCGACTTGTACACCCCAAGGATGGCCCCCACCTCGCCCTACGGTCGACAGCTCTTTGTCAGACTCACCCCGTACCGTTGACGCATGAGTGATCGAGTGTCCAGGCAGACCCGGGGCCGCACATGAGGCGCCTCTCCCCACGGCGCCTTCTGGCCGGAGCAGCCGCCGTCGTCGTCCTCGCGGGCGCAGGCACGTGGACGGCGGTGGCGTCGGACGGCAAGCCGGCGGTGCGTGAAGCGGACCGTGTCATGGACATCGACGGCGTCAAGCTGGACACCTCGTACTTCACGACCGGCGGTACGAAAAAGCGCCCCGCCGTGCTCCTCGCGCACGGCTTCGGCGGCAGCAAGGACGACCTCAAGGACCAGGCCGAAGACCTCGCCCGCGACGGCTACGCCGTCCTCACCTGGTCCGCGCGCGGCTTCGGCAAGTCCACCGGCAAGATCGGGCTCAACGACCCGAACGCCGAGGTCAAGGACGTCTCCAAGCTGATCGACTGGCTCGCGAAACAGCCCCAGGTCGAGCTGGACAAGACCAACGACCCGCGCGTGGGCATCGCCGGTGGTTCGTACGGCGGCGCGATCTCCCTGCTCGCCGCCGGCTACGACACCCGCGTCGACGCGATAGCCCCCTCCATCACGTACTGGAACCTCGCCGACGCCCTCTTCCCGGACGGCGTGTTCAAGAAACTCTGGACCGGCGTCTTCTTCAACACGGCGGGCGGCTGCGCGAAGTTCGAGCCCGCGCTGTGCGCGATGTACGACAGGGTCGCGGAATCCGGCGTCCCGGACGCGCAGGCGAAGAAGCTCCTCGAAGACCGCTCACCCTCGGCGGTGGGCACCCGCATCAAGGTCCCGACGCTCCTGATCCAGGGCCAGACGGACTCCCTCTTCACCCTGAACCAGTCGGACGCCGCACAGAAGGCGATCAAGGCGAACGGCGCCCCCGTGGACGTCGACTGGATCGCCGGCGGCCACGACGGCGGCGACCTGGAGTCGGACCGCGTCCAGACCCGCGTACGGAACTGGTTCGACCGCTACCTGAAGGACGACAAGGCGACGGACACGGGCCCGGCGTTCCGCGTCACGCGCACAGGCGGCGTCGACTCCACGGACGGCGCGGCGCAGCTCAGGGGCGCGAGCGCGAACACGTACCCGGGCCTCGGCAACGACACCAAGAACATCCAACTCACCGGCGAAGCACAGACGTTCACCAACCCGCCCGGCGCCAACCCGCCCGCCATCTCCGCACTCCCGGGCCTCGGCGCGGGCGGCGGCGGCCTGGCCCAGCTCTCCTCCCTGGGCGTCGGCCTCTCCCTGGACTTCCCGGGCCAGTACGCGGCGTTCACGTCCCAGCCGGTCACGGACGACCTCCGCATCACCGGCTCCCCGACGGCCACCGTCCATGTCAAGTCCACGAGCGACGAAGCCGTCCTCTTCGCGAAGGTGTACGACGTAGGCGCGGACGGCCGCAGCCAGGTCCTCCCCTCCCAACTGGTCACCCCCCTCCGCGTGGACAACGCGAAGGACGGCCAGGACGTCAAGATCACCCTCCCCGCGATCGACCGCAAGATCGAGCAGGGCCACCGCCTGCGCCTGGTCCTCGCCTCGACGGACCTGGGCTACGCCTCCCCGGCGGCGACGGCGTCGTACACGGTCTCCCTGGCCGACCAGAAGCTGACCGTCCCGACGGACCCGGCCCTCGAAAGCACGGCGTCCACCCTGCCCGCCTGGGTCTGGTGGCTCCCCCTCGCGGGCGCGGGCGTCGCCGCCGCCCTGCTCCTCACGGCCCGCCGCCGCACGGCGACCCCGGCGCCGGACCCGGAGCACAGCGACGTACCCCTCCAGATCACCGGCCTGACGAAGAAGTACAAGGGCGGCGACCGCTACAGCGTCAAGGACCTGAGCTTCACCGTCGAGAAGGGCCAGGTCCTCGGCCTGCTCGGCCCGAACGGCGCCGGCAAGACGACCACCCTACGCATGCTCATGGGCCTCATCAGGCCCGACGGCGGCGAGATCCGCGTCTTCGGGCACGCGATCCGCCCGGGCGCGCCGGTCCTCTCCCGGGTCGGCTCGTTCGTCGAGGGCGCGGGCTTCCTCCCGCACCTGTCGGGCCGCGAGAACCTGGAGCTGTACTGGCAGGCGACCGGCCGCCCCGCGCAGGACGCGCACATGGAGGAGGCCCTGGAGATCGCGGGCCTCGGCGACGCGCTCGCCCGCGCGGTACGCACGTACTCGCAGGGCATGCGCCAGCGCCTCGCGATCGCCCAGGCCATGCTCGGCCTGCCGGACCTGCTGATCCTCGACGAGCCGACCAACGGCCTCGACCCGCCGCAGATCCGCGAGATGCGCGAGGTGATGATCCGGTACGCGGCCCAGGGCCGTACGGTCATCGTCTCCAGCCACCTCCTGTCCGAGGTCGAGCAGTCCTGCACGCACCTCGTGGTCATGGACCGCGGCCAGCTCGTCCAGGCGGGCAAGGTCGCCGAGATCGTCGGCTCCGGTGACACGCTCCTGGTCGGTACGGCGACGCCGCTCGACGAGCCGATCGTCGAGAAGATCGCGGCCCTGCCCGGCATCGTCTCGGCGACGCAGGCGGACGGCGGCATCCTGGTCCGCCTCGGTCCCGACGGCACCGCGCAGCGCCTGATCACCGAGCTGGTCCGGCTCGACATACCGGTGGAGTCCGTCGGCCCGCACCGCCGCCTGGAGGACGCCTTCCTCACCCTGATCGGAGGTTCCGCATGAGCACGCTCACCGAGACGGCCTCCGGCTACCGGGCGGCCAAGACCCTGCCGCTGAAGGTGGAGTTCGCCCGCCAGCTCAAGCGCCGCCGCACGCTGGTCATGGGCGGCATCCTCGCCGCGCTGCCGTTCGTCCTGTGGATCGCGTTCCTGATCGGCGGCACACCGGACGGCCGCGACGGCCGGGTCACCCTGATGGACACGGCGACCGCGTCGGGCGCCAACTTCGCCGCCGTGAACCTCTTCGTGTCGGCCGGCTTCCTCCTGGTCATCCCGGTCGCCCTGTTCTGCGGGGACACGGTCGCCTCGGAGGCCGGCTGGTCCTCCCTGCGCTACCTGCTCGCGGCGCCGGTCCCCAGGGCCCGGCTCCTGTGGTCGAAGCTCGTCGTCGGCCTCGGCCTCAGCCTCGCCGCGATGGTCCTGCTCCCGCTGGTCGCGCTCGCGGTCGGCACGGCCGCGTACGGCTGGGGCTCACTGGACCTCCCGACGGGCGGCGCGCTCGATCCGGGTACGGCGGCGCAGCGGCTGCTGATCGTCGTCGCGTACATCTTCGTCTCCCAACTGGTCACCGCCGGGCTCGCGTTCTGGCTCTCGACCAGGACTGACGCCCCGCTCGGCGCGGTCGGCGGCGCGGTCGGCCTGACGATCGTCGGCAACGTCCTGGACCAGGTCACCGCGCTCGGCGACTGGCGCGACTTCCTCCCGGCGCACTGGCAGTACGCCTGGGCGGACGCGGTCCAGCCGACGCCGGAGTGGGCGGGGATGGCGCAGGGGGCGTCGGTGTCGGTGACGTACGCGGTGATCCTGTTCGCGCTGGCGTTCAGGGGGTTCGCGAAGAAGGACGTGGTCTCTTGACCAACCTCTGGCCTCGGAAGGCTACGCACGAGTAAGTTGCCCTCACTTCCAGCCAGTTGAAGTCAGGGGAGCCGTCATGGGCGTACGCAGGGACCTCAGGAAAGCCAAGCGGCGCACCGACCTCGCGGCCCGCATTGCCCTGGACCTGGTCCGGGACAGCGCCGGCACGGTCCGCGAGGCGCACGTCCCGTCCCTCACGGCCCCCCTGACGACCGGCAGCATGGCGGACCTGCCGTACAAGAACGCCACCGAGGCCCCCGGCGACGCGATCCTCCGCCGCCGCGACTCCGCGGGAACCTGGCGCCCGATCACGGCGGCGGAGTTCGCCGCCGAGGTCACCGCCGTCGCGAAGGGCCTGATCGCGGCAGGCCTCGAACCCGGCGGCCGGGTCGCGGTGATGTCGCGGACCCGGTACGAGTGGACGGTCCTCGACTTCGCGATCTGGTCGGCGGGCGGCGTCACCGTACCCGTCTACGCGACCTCCTCCACCGAACAGGTCGAGTGGATCGTCCGCGACTCCGGCGCCCGGCACATCATCACCGAGAACCCCGCGAACACCGCCACGGCCGTAGCCGCCACCGCCGGCCGCGACCCCCGCCTCTGGGAGCTGGACGCGGGCGCGCTCGCCGACCTGAGGAACCTCGGCCGAGAGGTCGACGACGACGAGGTCACCAAGCGCCGCCGGGAACTCACCCCCGACGCCACCGCGACCATCTGCTACACCTCAGGTACTACGGGACGACCCAAGGGCTGCGTCCTCACCCACACCAACCTCCACGAGGAGGCGGGCAACGTCCTCGAACTCCTCCACCCCGTCTTCAAGGCGGTCACCGGCCGCACCGCCTCCACCCTCCTCTTCCTCCCCCTCGCGCACATCATGGGCCGCGTCCTCCAGATCGCCTGCCTCACGGGCCGCATCGAGGTCGGCCACTTCCCGAGCGTGAAACCGGACGAACTCCGCCCCGCCCTCAAGGAGTTCAGGCCCACGTTCCTGGTCGGCGTCCCCTACCTCTTCGAGCGCATCCACGACACCGGCCGCGCCACCGCCGAGAAGATCGGCCGAGGCGCCTCCTTCGACCGCGCCGAACGCATCGGGGTCAAATTCGCGGAGGCGTACCTCGCCAAGTTCCTCGGCCAGACCACCAAAGGCCCCGACCTCAAGCTGTACGCCGCCTGGGCCCTGTACGACGTACTCGTCTACCGCCGTATCCGCAGCGAACTCGGCGGCAGGCTCAACTACGCGATCAGCGGCGGCAGTCCACTCGACCGCACCCTCAACCTCTTCTTCCAGGCCGCCGGAATCATCGTCTACGAGGGCTACGGCCTGACGGAGACGACAGCCGCCGCCACGATGATCCCGCCGCTCGAACCCCGCCCCGGCACGGTCGGCCGCCCGGTCCCCGGCACCGCGATCCGCATCGCCGACGACGGCGAGGTCCTGATCAAGGGCGGCGCGGTGTTCCGCGCGTACTGGAACAACCCCGAGGCGACCCAAGAGGCCCTGAAAGACGGCTGGTTCGAGACCGGCGACCTCGGCGCGCTCGACGCCGACGGCTACCTCACGATCACCGGCCGCAAGAAGGACCTCCTGGTCACCTCCGGCGGCAAGAACGTCTCCCCGGCCGTCCTGGAGGACCGCCTGCGCAGCCGCACCCCCGTCGGCCAGTGCCTGGTCGTCGGCGACAACCGCGCCTTCATCGCCGCGCTGATCACCCTCGACCCGGACGCGCTCGCCCACTGGCTCGCCGTACGGGGGCTCCCCGCCGACACCCCGTTCCCGCAGATCGCCGCCGACCCGAGGATGCGCGAGACCGTCCAGCAGGCCGTCGAGTACGCCAACCAGGCCGTCTCCCGCGCCGAGTCGATCCGTGAATTCGCGCTGGTGGAAGGGGAGTTCACCGAGGCGAACGGGATGCTGACCCCGTCCCTGAAGGTGAAGCGGGACGTCGTGACGCGCGTGTACGCCGAGCAGATCGAGGGGATCTACCGCAAGAAATGACGGACGGCGGGCCACCGGGAAGCCCGGTGACCCGCCGTACGACGGGAGCGGTACGGCTCAGCCGTTGGCCGCGCCGTTGCCCGACAGAGCGGAGATGTCGTCGAGGATGTGCGACAGCGGCTCGTCGCCCTTGGCCTGCGTCGAGTTCTCCACGCACTGCTGGTTCTGCGGCGCCGACAGGACGTTGATGTCCTGGACGGCGATCGGCACGAGGCCGACGATCGAACCGGCGTTGATCTTCGCCGGCAGACCGATGCAGGGCTTGTTGAGCGAGCCCTGGACCAGCGAGAGCTGCGGGCTCATGTCGCCGAAGGTGGCGGAGTTGCCGAACTCCTGCGAGGCACCGTTGCCGCTGGCGGACGTGGTGCCGCTGTCGTCACCGATGGCCAGCGCCTGGGGCGCGGCACCGGCCGCGATACCGGCTACGGACGCGGCTACAGCGGCGGTTGCCCACAGCTTCTTCATGGTTCTTGTTCCCTTCGAAAAGCGGACTCCGGGGGAGGAGCTGCGTGATCGAGAACTGTCGGCCCCCGTCGAAGGTTGCGCAGGATGACCCGTTCAGCCGAGCGCGCTATTTGCAGGCGTACGCGCTCCCGCGCACCGGCACCGGCGCACCCACCAGGTTCGGCGGATCCTTGGGGCGCGGGTTCGCCCGTTTCACCAGCAGCGGCTGGTCCTTCGCGACCTTCGAAAACACCGCCCGCGCCTTCGACTTGTCCCACGCGAGCGTCGAACCGACGTCCCTGCGTACGGGGTTGAACCCGGCGATCGGCACGGTCGTGAACTCCGTCGCCCCCACCGGCACTGTGCGCAACTCCCCGGCCAGCCGCACGAGTTCACTCACCCCGAACCCCTGCGGCCCCGAACCGAGCAGCGTCCGAGCCCACTTGACGGTACGCACCGGATCGGCGAGCAGCCTGCGCGCCTGGAGACCGCGCAACGCCTGCACGAGGAACCGCTGTTGACGCTGGATACGGCCGAGGTCGGCGCTGCCGTCGAAGTGCCGCGACCGCACGTACTGGAGCGCCGGGCCACCGCTCAGCCGGTGCCTGCCGGGCCGCAGGTCCATCTTGGTCGCGGAGTCCCTGAGCCGCCTCGGCGTGCACACCTCGACGCCGCCGACCTGGTTCACGGTGTCCATGAAGCGCCGGAAGTCCACCTGGAGGTACTTGTCGATCCGTACCCCCGTCATCGCCGCCACAGTCTTCACCGCCAGCTCCGGACCGCCTTCCTGGTAGGCGGAGTTGAGCTTCGCGGGGTGCGCGCGGCGGGTGCGGCCCGCGTCGTCGCGGTACGCCGGGATCGTCGCGAAGGAGTCGCGGGGCAGGCCGACGACGCTGATCCGGTCCCGGCGGGCCGAGAGGTGCACCAGCATCATCGCGTCGGAGCAGCCGCAGGGCTCGCCGCCCGCGTGGAAGCGGCGCTTCTCGGCGGCCGTGATGGTGTCCCGCTCGTCGGTGCCCAGGACGAGGATGTTCAGGGGGCGGCGAGGGGCGGAGTGCGCTGCGGGGAGTGCGGCACCGGCGAGGAGGGTGCCGGTGGTGGTGAGGACGACGGCCGTGCAGGCGAGACGGCGCCGGGACGGCCGTAGGAGTGGCGAAAGGTTTCTCTCGGATGAGTTCGATGCTCTGTCGCTCGTCACGCGGCGCACCGTAAACGGAACGGGCCGCCGGAAGACCGGCGGCCCGCTGCGACGGGGCGGAAATCAGCCCCTGGGCTCAGCGAAGTGAACCCGTTCGACGGCTCAGTGGTTGGCCGCGCCGTTGCCCGCGAGGACCGAGATGTCGTCGAGGATGTGCGACAGCGGCTCGTCGCCCTTGGCCTGCGTCGAGTTCTCGACACACTGCTGGTTCTGCGGGGAGGACAGGACGTTGATGTCCTGGACCGCGATCGGCACGAGGCCGACGATCGAACCGGCGTTGACCTTGGCCGGCAGGCCGATGCAGGGCTTGTTCAGCGAACCCTGGATCAGCGCCATCTGCGGGCTCATGTTGCCGTAGGTCGCCGAGTTGCCGAACGACTGAGAGGCGCCGTTGCCGCTCGCGGAGGTCGTGCCGTGGTCGTTGCCGATGGCGAGGGCCGGGCCGGCGCCCGCGCCGACGACGGACGCGGCGACAGCAGCAGCGGCGAGTACCTTCTTGATCACGTGAATAAATCCCTTCTCGAGAAACCCCGTCCACCGGAGCGTGCTGATCAACCGACGAAGGGGCCCGTCGGTTTCCCCCATTCACCCGTACGGCTCAAGACCGGCGTGTCGGAAAACCGATCGGGTGACGTGCCGCAACCAATTCCCGCGTCCGCTGTTGTGTCGGGGGCAGGCACAAGGTCCCGGCTCCACGGCCGGGATCGGGAAAGAGAAGAGAGCGAAATGCTGAAGAAGGCAATGGCCGTGGCGGCGGTAGCGGCGTCCGTCGTCGGCGCGAGCGCGGCGCTGGCCCCCCAGGCGCTTGCCATCGGGGACGACAGCGGGACCACCTCGGCCAGCGGCAACGGCGCGCAGTCCGCGTTCGGCAACTCGGTGACCAAGGGCGACATGAGCCCCCAGGCCACCCTGGTCCAGGGCTCGGTCAACAAGCTCTGCGCCGGCGTGCCGCTGAAGGCGAACGTCGGTTCCGTCGTCGGCGTGGTGCCGATCGCCGTCCAGGACATCCCGATCCTGTCGGCCCCGCAGAACCAGCAGTGCGCCGAGAACTCGACGCAGGCCAAGGGCGACGAGCCGCTGTCGCACCTCGCGAGCGACATCTCGGCGCTCTCGGGCAACGGCGTCTCCAACGGCTGACGTCCGCCGGTGTGTCGCGTCCGGGCGGTCCGCTCTGCGTGTGGGCCGTCCGGGCGTTTCTCTGTGACACGCCGTCAATTCGCTTTACTTTCCTGCGAAGAATCGTTCTGTCACGCCAAACTGCTGATTATATGAATGCGTTCGAGTGAATTCCCGTTCGGCCCATGTTGCTCAGTTTCTTTCGCTGTCTATCTCTCGTTTGCAGCCTGTAGGTCATGGGAGGCATGACCACGGAGAAGGGATAGACATGAAGAAGAGCGCTGCTGTCATCGCGGGTCTGGTACTGGCCCTCGGCGGTGCGGTTCCGGCCTTCGCGGACGCGGGCGCCGAGGGTGCGGCCATCGGTTCGCCGGGTGTCCTCTCCGGCAACGTCGTCCAGATCCCGGTGCACGTCCCGGTCAACGTCTGCGGCAACACGGTCAACGTGATCGCGGCCCTGAACCCGGCGTTCGGCAACACCTGCGTCAACGACTGACGTTCGCGTCATACCAGGCTGAACGGCTTGGTCGAAGGCCGGCCTTGGACACCTGCCCAACGTTCCGAGGCCGGCCTTCGGCACTCCCGCGCCAGTCGTGGCCGCCGTCGAGGTCCGTTCACGCCGAGTCCAGCATTCATGGCAGTTCGAGCAGGAAGACAACGAGATTGCGACAGACCCTGAGCAGGGGAATGGTCGCGGCGGCTGCCGCGACGAGCATTCTGTCCCTGTGCGGCAGCCCGGCGTTCGCCGACTCGCACACCAGCGGCACCACGGCCGGCTCGCCCGGCGTCCTGTCCGGCAACAACGTCGAGGTCCCCATCGACGTCCCGGTCAACGCGTGCGGCAACACGGCCGACGCGGCAGCCGGCTTCAACCCCACCTTCGGCAACTCCTGCGGGTCCCCTGCGGAGGTGGCTCAGAAGTATGCCGGGTACGGGGCGGACGATGACGACGAGTCGTACGGGGGGTACGGGTCCTACGGCGACGAGCACGAGCACGGGTACGGGGCCGGTGACTGGGGCGACGACTCGGGGTACGGGACCGGGCAGCCGCCGGGCGGCGGGGACCAGCCTCCGTCGGGCCACGACCAGCCGCCGGGCGGGGGTGACCAGCCTCCCGGCGGGGGTGACCATCCTCCGGGTGGAGGCGACCAGCCGCCGACGGGCAACGATCAGCCGCCCGGGGGTGGGGAGGAGTGCGACAGCCCCGGGGATGTGATCGGTGGGCCGGACTCCAACGGGGAGACGTGCGAGCAGCCGCCCGGTGGAGGTGACCAGCCCCCTGGCGGTGGCGACCAGCCCCCGACGGGCAACGACCAGCCCCCCGGCGGTGGCGACCAGCCGCCCACCGGCAACGACCAGCCCCCCGGCGGGAACGATCAACCCCCGACGGGCAACGATCAGCCTCCCGGTGGCAACGACCAGCCCCCCACGGGCAACGATCAACCGCCGACCGGCAACGACCAGCCCCCCACGGGCAACGACCAGCCGCCGACCGGTACCAACCAGCCGCCCACGGGCAACGACCAGCCCCCCGCCAAGCCGCCGGTCCTGGCCCACACCGGTACGAGCGACCTGCTCGCCGCCGCGGGTTTCAGCGCCGCGATGATCGCGGGCGGCGCCGTTCTCTACCGACGTGGCAGGGCCGCTTCCCGTCGGTGACGAACCCTTCGCACACGCCTTGGTGCCGGACGCTCCTGGAAGCGGCCGGCACCCGCGTTTGTGGGTCAACTGGCCCTGGGATCAGCTGACTCCGGGATCAACGCCGTACGGCGTCCGCGCTCCGTTCCCCGCTCCGCCCCGGCGCCGGGACCGCCCCGCCGGGCACCCCGGTGCGCAGGCGGCGGCGTACGCCTCGTACCAGCGTGCCGGACGTGAACGTCGCGCCGTGCACGAAGCGCATCGCGGGGCCGAAGCCGGAGGCGGTGACGAGGCCGGCCATGAAGAGGCCGGGCCAGGAGGACTCGAACTCCCGTCCCACGGAAGGGGATCCGTCGGCCACGGCGGCGAGGGCTCCGCGCAACTCGGGGGAGAGGAGGGCGAGTCGGTCGCGGGTGGCCTTGAAGCCGGTGGCGGAGATGACGTGGTCGGTCGCGATGGAGCGGGTGCGGCCGGCGGAGTCGGTGATCTCCAGCTTGAGCTTCTCGGCGTCGGTCCGTGGCTTCCCGGACGCCGAACGCCCCTTGCCGGAGGCCGACTTGCTCTTGCCCGGCCCTGACTTGCCCTTGCCCGGCGCCGACGCGCCCTTGTCGGCCGCCGAGTTGGACAACTCCCCTTCCGCCGCCGTCACTTCGTGCCCCAGCAGTACTTCCACCATCCCCTCCACCCGGTCCCGTACCCACCAAGCCCCGGCGGGGCCAAGGGCGTCGGCGGCGATCCGGGCCCGCGTCTCCTCCGGCAGGCGCCGGTACCACCCGGCCCGCTCGGAGTAGAACCAGTTACGCCACCCGCAGCCCAGCCCGCTGTGCGGTGAGCGCAGGGACTGCCACCAGGGCCGCTCCCACGGCGGCGGGACATCGTTCCAGTCGAGCCGGTCCGCGCGCGCCAACACCCGTACCTTCGTGCCCTGTTCGGCGAGGAGCGCGGCCGTCTCCAGGGCCGCCTGGCCGCCGCCGATGACGGTGACGTCGCGCTCCCGGAAGCGGTCGAGGGAGCTGTGGTGGCTGCTGTGGGTGACGAGGTCGGGGGAGACGCCGTGCAGCGCGGAGGGGATCTCCACGAACGGCATGACGCCGATCGCGAGGGCGACCGTACGGGCGTGGACGGTCTCCCCGTCGTCGGTCACCGCCTCGAAGCCGCCGGGGTGCGGGGAGATCCGGACGATGGTCCGCTCGTCCACCTCGGGGACGGCGTTGCGGGCGAACCACAGGCCGTACTCGGCGAACACCTCCACCGGGATCGGCTCGCCGTGGCGCGCGGAGACGCCGCGCGTCTCGCAGTACGCGTCGAGGCGCCAGCGCGCGGCGGGGTCGGACAGGTTGGACGCCCACGGCTCCGACTTGAGGAACATGCCGCGCGGCATGTGGTCTCGCCAGGACGCCATGGGCCGGCCGAAGACGCGCAGGCTCAGCCCGGCGGACGCGGCATGGGACGCGATGGACAGGCCGTACGGGCCGGCACCCACCACCAGCAGGTCGAACATCAGCAACTGCTCGCTTTCGAGTCATCGGTCGGAGGAGTGTTCGGAGGGGTGTGGGGGGAAGCCGAAGGGGAGACCACGGGGGAGGTCGTGGGGGAGGCCGTCGTACCCGTGAGACCTGAGAGTGACGCCGGACGGCTATCACCCTGAGGTAGCCCGGTACGGGATACCGGCGGCGAGGGCGACTGCCGTACGACCCGGGGTCGTACCCCCGTACCCCCCGTACCGCCGGACCCGCTACCCGCCCGCCGCAGCCGCTGGACGACCCGTGTCGCGACGTGGCGGCACCACAGGCCCCACATCGTGCGGCCCGGCGTGGGGTCGTCGGCGGCGTACCAGGCGAGTTCACGGCCGTGCGGGGCGGGGCGCAGGGCGGTGAGGGGGGCGTAGTTCTCGACGACGAAGGCGCGGCCGGGGCGGGGGGAGCCCGGCGGGAGGGGGCGGTGGGTGAGGTCGAGGTGCTGGGCGCGGACGACGTCGAGGCCCGCCGCGTCCGTGAAGAGGCGGAACTGGGCGCCGGGGCGCGGGTTGAAGTCGAGGAGGTGGTAGCGGCCGGTGGCGGCGCAGCGGCGGAAGTCGAGGTCGAGGATGCCCCGGTAGCCGAGGTCGCCGGTGAGGCGCTCGGCGAGCGAGGTCACCGTGGCGTTCGGGACCCACTCGCCGACGGCCGTGAGCCCGGCGCCGCGCGGCCAGGACAGCAGCTTGCGGCCGGGCCCGCCCGCGCGGACGGCTCCGGCGCGGTCGGCGTACCCGTGGAAGAACCAGTCCAGTCCCGCGCCGGGCGCCAGGAACTCTTGCAGCAGCAGGGGGCAGCCGGCCTCCTCCGTACGGAGGTACAGCTCGCGCGCCTCCTGGGTGGAGCGCAGGACGACCGTGCTGCGCAGTCCGCTGCCGCCGGGCAGCAGCCACGGGCGGCTCCACTTCGCGATCACCGGCAGGCCCAGCCGCCACGCGGCCTGCGCCGCCTGCGACTCGCTCTCCGGGACGACCGTCTCGGGGTGCGGGACGCCCGCCGCCCGGCACAGCCCCGCCAGCTCGGCCTTGTCCGCGACCCGCTGCGGCAGCTCGCCGGGCTGCTGCGGCAGCAGGTAGGCGGGCGCCAGCTCCTCGCGCAGCCTGCTCACCGCGACCGCGCTCGCGTCGTCCATCGGGATCAGCACGGCGGGCCGCTCCACGCGCGCGGCGACCCGCAGCAGCACGGCCGCGATCTCCGCGTCGGCGGCCCCGGGCAGCGGCGGCGGATGCAGCTGCCGTACGAACCGGGAGTGGCGTACGGGGCTCCCCGTCACGTCCGCGACGAGGTGGACCTCGACCCCGGCGCGGCCGAGCGAGCGCACGGCACCCAGCGTTCCGTGGTGAAAGGGATTCCGGTCGATCCGCAGCAGCACTGCGGGGACGCGGGTGTCGAGCAGGGGCACGGGCATTCCTTCGGTTCGTTCACCGGTGCGGACGAGCGGATCACTCGAAAGCCGTAACGGCGGTGGCGTACTTCCTTTTCGTATGACTTATATGTGACTGTCTGTCAGGAATTCCTGACGCTGTCATAACGCGCGAATGGTGCGGTCATCACGCGTGAGAGTGGAGAAAGGAGCAGGCATGGCCCCACGAAAGCGACGTACCCGGTCCCGTCGGCTGGCCGTCGTCGCGACGGCCGTCGTCGTATCGGCCGCCCTGGCCTCCGGTCCTGGTTTCGCCGCGAGTGCGGGGGTGGTGCAACGCGCCGAACCTCCCGCTCCCGCGTGGTGGGAGAGCGGCCGGTGGCACGACGGGTGGTGGGGGGACGACGGCGACCCGGCCCCCGCCGAGGAGCCGGCCCAGGCCCCCGCGCCCGTAGTACCCGTAGACCCCGTAGTACCTCCGAAGGACCCGGCGACCCCCGCCAAGAAGTACCCCGCCTTCGGCGCCTACCTCGACTACGGCCCCCGGGGCGTGTCCCGGATGGCCGAGCTGAGCCGCTGGCTCGGCGGGTCGGAGCTGAAGGTCGGCCACACCTACCTGCCGGGCGACCGGTGGAGCAACATCGAGGGCGCCCCCGGCTTCCTCGACGTGTGGGCGGACTGGCGGCGCGAGAAGGACGACCGGACGTTCGTCCTCAACGTGCCGATGCTGGAGCGCAACGAGGAGGGCGTCTCCGACCCCGAGGTGCGCAGGCTGCTGCGGCAGGGCGCCGCCGGGCAGTTCGACCACCACTACAAGGCCCTCGCCGAACGCCTCGTCGCCCTGAAGGTGCCGGACACGGTCATCGTGCTCGGCTGGGAGATGAACGGCACGACGTACACCCATCGTTGCGGCCCGGACCCGCAGGCCTGGAAGACGTACTGGAACAGGATCGTCACCACCATGCGTTCGGTGCCGGGCCAGCAGTTCAAGTTCGACTTCACGCCGAGCCGGGGCCGCGACGCCGTTCCGTGGACCGAGTGCTATCCCGGTGACGACACGGTCGACATCGTCGGAATGGACTCGTACGACCAGCCGACCGGCCGGACGTTCGACGAACAGGTGACGGAGCCCTACGGCCTTCAGCAACACGTGGATTTCGCGAAATCCCACAACAAGGCCATCTCCTATCCGGAATGGGGGCTCTTCCGCAACGGCGACAACCCGGAGTACATGCGGCGCATGCTCGCCTGGATGGACGAGCACAAACCGCTGTACAACACCGTCACCGACTACTGCCCGCACGGCGTGTGGCAGTGCGGATCGAACCCGCGCTCCTCCGAGGTCTACCGGTCGATGCTGTCCGGCCGGACGGACGAGCCGGTCACCCCGGTGGAGCCGCCGGTCGTGGTGCCGCCGGTCGACCCGACGCCTCCGGTGGAGCCGGTGCCGGTCCCGTTGCCGCAGCCCCAACCCCAGCCGGAATGCTCGCCGGTTGACCTCGGCAGCTGGGTCGAGCACTGGCTCGGCGGGAAGCTCTGCCTCAAGTTCGACTGGTTCTCCCGCAACCGGTGACCCGGCCGGTGGCGGCGGGCCCGCACGCTCAGGTCCCGCCGCCACCGGACCGCTCCCTGAAGGACTCCCAGCGGTGCAGTAATTCCTTGCCGTGCCGCCGGGCCGCCACGTCGCACAGCGCCGCCGACAGCAGCGGCGCGGTGCGCCGCCGGGCGAGCAACAGCCGCTGGTTGACGACGGGTTCGGGCCGCCAGTGGTGCTTGTACGGCTCGTTCCCGCGCAGCAGGCTCAAGGCTCCCCGGGGCCGCTGGCGGGCGTGCTCGGCGCACGCGTCCAGCAGCATCACCGCGACATCCGCCTTCCGCTCCCGCAGCCGCGGATGCGCCCCGTACAGATAGCCGCCGGCCAACTCCCGGGACAGCAGCGTGAGATCGACGGCCACGACGTCGTCGTCCAGCCGGAACTCGGTCACCACCGCGTCCCCCGACCGCACCATCGGCCCGACCGACCTCACCAGGTGGTCGCAGAACCGCTGTTGCAGGTGCTCGGACGTCACCTTCCGGCCCTGCCACTGGAGTTGGTGCAGGTCGAGCAGGCGCCGCAGCGCCGAGTCCACCTCGTCGGCCGGTACGACGCTGCGCTCCACCCCGAGCGAGGTCAGCTTGCGCAGCTTGGCCCGCACCCGCTGCGCCTTCGCCGAGGGCAGCCGCGCGACCAGCTCCTCCATCGGTACGGCGGGCAGCTCCAGGCACACCGAGTCGCCGACCCGACGCCGAGGGCCCCGCCAGTGCTCGTACACCCGCTCCACGGCACCCCCCGGCCGCACCTCGCGGAAGTCGATCAGCGCGGTCCGCGCCGCCGCCGCGAGACCCTCGGTGAGCGCGGCGACGGCCTCCTCCGCGCGCTCGTCGTCGACCAGGACGTCCCCGTAGTCGGAGATCGCCCCGCCCAGCGGCACCAGCGAGGGGAACGGACTGCGTACGGCCATCAGGGGCGCGGCGGCGACGAGTTGACCGCCCTTGTCGCGCACCAGGAGCAGGCGCAGTCGGCCGCGCCTGCCGTAGGACAGCCACCAGGAGTGCAGCCAGGCGTGGCTCTGGAACGGCGTCGCCGTCCCGCACCGCCCGTACAGATCGGCCCAGTCGGCGGCGAGGGACGCGAACTCGCCCTCGTCCGCGACCAGTTCGGTGTTCATCGCGCGCCGTGGACGTCGGCGGCGAGGGCGGGGCCGGGGACGGAGGTCTTGGCGTCCTCGGCGGTCCGCTTCTCTTCCGGCGCCCGCGTCCCTTCCGAAGTCCGCCTCGCCGCCTTGGAGTTGCGCTTGGGTCGGACCAGCAGCACCAGCCCGCCCAGCAGTCCGCCCGCGCTCGCCCCGACCAGGCCGGTGACCGCCGGGGACTGCGAGGACGGGTCGGTCGGCTTCAACGCCCGCGCGAACTGCTGGAGTTCGACGTTCGTCGTCTTCTCGCTGCCCTTCGCGTGCTGGGTCAGCGCCCGCGACACCGCGTTCGCCATGTCGGCGGCGAGGTCGGCACGCCCCGAGGTCGCGGTGATCGACACCATCGGCGCGTCCGGCGAGGTCGCCGTCTGCACGCTCTTGCGGAGCGTGTCCACCGGCACCCCGGCCCACACCTGGGCGTCGCCGAGCACCGCGAGCTGGGTCGCGACCCGGCCGTACGCCTGCGCGAAGCCCAGCGCGGAGGACGGGTCGGACTTCTCGGCGGGGACGGCGACGACGTACGCGGTCGCCGTGTAGACGGGCGGCTTCAGCACGCCGTACGCGCCGCCCGCCAGGCCCCCGGCGAGGGCGCCGGCGGCGAGCAGGGTCCAGGGCGGGAGTGCCTTGGCGCGGGTGAGGAGGGCTGGGCGGCGGGAGGTGTTCTCGGTCATGTGACGGTGGCTTTCTGGGGTGACGGGACGGAGAGGGTGGTCGTGTAGACGTCCATGAGGCGTGCGGCGCTGCGGGCGATGTCGTAGTGGCGGGCGGCTTCGGGCGGGGTGCGCGGGCCGCAAGTCGGGGGTCTGCGCAGGGAGTTGGCGAACTCCTCCGCGCCGCACGGCACTTGGCGGGCGTCCGGCGCCTGTCCCGGCAGGTCCTCGATCGCCGGGCACGACGCGTACCGCACCGGCAGACCGGCGGCGAGCGCCTCCACGGCCGCCAGGCCGAACGCCTCGTCCGGCGAGGGGGACGCCAGGACGTCCATCGCCGAGGTCAGCGACGGCAGGTCGGGGCCGGGGGAGCCGTCCGGGACGTACGGGCGCTCGCCGGTGAACAACACCCGGTCGGCGACGCCGACTTCGTGCGCGGTCCGCCGTAGGACGCTCTCCTCGGGGCCGCCGCCGACCAGCAACAGCCAGTGGTCCTCGGGGAGTTGGGCGAGGGCCTCGATCAGGACGTCGAAACGTTTCCCGGCGCTCAGGCGGCCGATGCCGCCGATCACGTACGCGTCCTCGGGCAGGCCCAGACGGCGGCGCGTGCGGTGGCGGGCCACCGGGTCGAAGCGGAAACGGTCCAGGTCGATGCCGTTCGGGACGACCTCGATACGCGGCGCGGGCACGCCCCAGCGGCGCAGACGGTCGGCGACCGTGGGGGAGACGGCGACCGTCGAACTCCCCAGCCGCTCGCTCGCCAGGTACAGGGCGCGCACCCCCTGGGTGAGGCTGCGGCCCTCCATCTGCGCGTCGCCCAGGGAGTGTTCGGTCGCGACGATCGCCCGCACCCCCGCGAGGCGCGCCGCGAGACGGCCGTACACGCAGGCGCGGTACAGGTGGGTGTGGACGAGGTCGTAGCCGCCGGACCTGATGTGCCTCACCAGGCGGGGCAGCGCGCCCAGGTCGCGGTTGCCGGACATGCCGAGGTGCGTGACCCGGACCCCGTCCGCGATCAGACCGTCGGCGACCGCGCCCGGGTTGGTGAGCGTCACCACGTCGCACTCGACCGGCAGATGCCGGATCAGCAGCCGGAGTTGCTGCTCGGCGCCGCCCGTGCCCAGGCCCGTGATGATGTGCAGCGCCCTCACCGCAGACCCTCCACCGGACGCCGGCGCAGCCTGTGCAGGCGGTGCTTGAGGAAGAGGCGGGCGGCGGTGTCGTTCTGGCCGATGTGCACGCGGGGGAGGGCGTGGACGCCGTTCAGGGGGCCGGGGTCGATCGCGCAGGCGTAGGCGTAACCGGCGTCGCGCACGGCGGTCATGGCGCGCTCGTCGATCGTGCCGTACGGGTAGCAGAAACCGGTTACGTCGGTTTTCAGGAGATCCTGGAGGAGGGAACGGCTTTCTGCCGTTTCTGCCGCGAGCGTCTCGTCGTCGGCCTTGGTGAGGTCGACGTGGGTAAGGCCGTGGGAACCGATTTCTACGCCTTGTGCCGCCGCCTCGCGGATGCCGTCCGCCGTGAGGAGGGGCTTGCGGGGGCCCAGCGGGTCCCAGGCGTTGTCGCCGCCGAGGCGGCCGGGGAGGACGAAGAGGGTCGCGTTCATGCCGTGCGCGCGCAGGACGGGGAGCGCGGTCTCGACGAAGTCCGTGTAGCCGTCGTCGAAGGTGAGGCCGATCAGGCCCGTACGGTCGGGGGCCGCGAGCAGCTCGGCCATGGAGACGCCCCGCAGGCCGCCGCGCGCGAACCAGGCGAGCTGTGCGGCGAGGCGCTGCGGGGTGACGGTGATGCGGTACGGGTCGTCGGAACAGTCGCCCACCGAGTGGTACATCGCCACCCAGGGAAGGGAGTTGGGTGCCTGGCGTCTGCTTCTGGTCTCAACGGGAACGGACATGGGCTGCCAGCCTTCGGGATGCGGAACGGACGGAGCTGAGGACGGGCTCGACCCCCTGGGCGTCCAGCGCCCAGCAGAGGACGAGGAAGACGGCGGTCACGGTCAGCCCCCCGGCGAACGCCCCCGCGATCGGCCCCCCGGCGACGTGGCCCGCCGCGTACGCGCCGAGGACCGTCGCGACCAGCGCGGCCCGTACCGGCCTGCTCAACTCGTGCAGCACGCCCCGGACATGGACCGGGACACTCTTCGGGCCCAGCCCGGCGAGCAGTACCAGCGCGGTCACCGAGATACCGGCCGCGTTCGCCACGGCGATGCCGGTGACCCCCAGGCTCCCCACGCTCAGCGCGCCGATCCACGACGTCACCACGATCCCCGCGGCCATCGCGCCTACCGGGTACCAACTCGGGCGGCCCGCCGAGAAGTACGAGCGCACGAGGACGCCGGTGAGGGTCTGGCCCAGCAGGCCCAGCGCGTACACCCGCATCACCTTCGCGGTCGCCGCGGTGTCCTCCGGGGTGAACGCGCCCTTCTGGAACAGGAGTTGGATGATCTGCGGGGCGCAGGCGACGATGGCCGCCGTACCGAGGAGGACGACGCACGTCGCCAGCGCGAGGTCGCTCTCCACCCGCTTGCGCGCCCGCTCGGTGTCCCCCTCCGCGAGCGCCCTCGCGACCACCGGGAACGTGACCGTGATCAGCATCATCGACAGCAGCATCGGCATCTGCGCCACCTTCTGGGCGTAGTTGAGATGCGAGATGGCGCCCTCGGGGAGGCGGGAGGCGAGGAACCGCTCGATCAGGACCTGCGACTGCCGGCAGAGCGCGAACAGCAGGACGGTCGCGAGGAGCGCGGTGTTGAGCGCCTGGGGTTCCTGGTTGCCGCGCTTGTCCTGTACGGCGGCTTTGGTGGTCAACTGCTTGAGCAGCGCGGGCAGTTGCACGAGGACCATCAGTACGCCGCCGACCGCGACCCCTGCCGCCGCCGACCGCACCCCCCAGTGCCCGCCCAGCACGAACATCCCCGCGATGATGCCGGTGTTGTACGCGACGTAGATCGCGGCGGGGGCGCCGAACGTGCGGTGCGCCCTCAGCGCGGCGCTGCAATATCCGGCGAGGCCGAAGCTGACGACGCAGGTCGCCGTCAACCGGGTGCAGTCGACGGCGAGTCGGGGGTTCGACAGGCCGGGTGCGAGCGCCTCGACGACTTGGGGTGCCAGCCCGATGACGAGCGCTCCGACGGCCATGAACGCGAGCGCCAGCTTCGGCAGGGTCCCGGCGACCAGCGCCCGTACGGGATCCCCGGAGGCTCCCTGCGCCTTCCTCGCCAGCGCCATGCTGAACGCCGGGATGAGGGCGAACGCCATCCCGTCCTCGATGAGCAGCGTCGCGGCGAACTCCGGGATGGTCCAGGCGACAAGAAACGCGTCGGTCTCCTGCCCGGCCCCGAAGAGCCGGGCGAGGGCCTGATCCCGGACGAGCCCGAGGAGGGACCCGGCGATGGAGAGGGCGGCGGTGAGGACGGCGGCCTTGGCGAGGAACTTGCCGGTGGGGTGGGTGGGTTCAGGGGACGGGTGGGGGGCGTTCTGATCAGGGCGGGACCCGTCGCCCGGGGGATCGGGGAGCGGCCTGTCGGCGAGGGGCGCGGCGGACCTCCGGAGGCGATCGACGCCGGAACCCGCGGCGGTGCCGCGCGCCGACGCGCCGACGCCGTCCCGCCGCGCGCCTTCGGGGACGGCGCAGCCCGGCCCACCGAACTCGCCCCGCAGCCCGGCTTCCGCTCGCGCGGCAGTCGCACCCAGCCGTCCGGTTCCCGAAGAGGTCCCGACTCCTGCCCGTGCACCGGCCCCGCCCAGTGTTTCGGCTGCCAGTGCGGTTCTGGCCTCCGCTTGCGCGGTGGCCTCAGCGGGCGGTTCGGCTTGCGTGGCGGTCTTGGCTTCGGCTCGTGTGGTGTTCCTGTCCAGTGGTCCGGCTTGCGGTGTGGGCTCGGCTGTTGCCCGGGCACTGGCTCCGCCCAGCGTTTCGGCTGCCAGTGCGGCTCTGGCTTCCGCTTGCGCGGTGGCCTCGGCCAGTGCTCCGGCTTCTGGCACGCCCCCGGCCCCTGTCGGTGCGGTGGCCCTGCCCAGTGGTCCGGCCTGTGGCGGGGGCTCGGCTGTTGCCCGGGCACTGGCTCCGCCCAGCGTTTCGGCTGCCAGTGCGGCTCTGGCTTCCGCTTGCGCGGTGGCCTCGGCCAGTGGTCCGGCTTGCGGCACGCCGCCGGCCCCTGTTGGTGCGGTGGCCCCGCCCAGCAGCCCGGCCTGCGGCGTGGGCTCGGCCGCTGCCCGCGCAACCGCCCCCCGCCGCCGTTCCGCCTCCGACGCGGCACCCGCATCCGCTCGCGTCTCCGCGCCGGACGACGCCCGAGCGCCCTCGCGCCCCCCGGTCTCCCGAGACCCGGCATCCGTGTCCAGTGTTCCGGACACCCTCGCGGACGGCCCCGGCGCAACCTCCTGCGCAGGGCCGTCCGTAGAGGGTGTTCGGGAAGCGGGCACCGTCATCGGGCGCTGGCCCCCTCGGACTTGCCGGCCAGCCCCCACCATGCGATCAACCCCACGCAGATCGCCGTAAGCACCGTCGACGGCCCCCCGATGTCCGCGTACATGAAGTCCGTGAGCTGCCACACCGACAGCCCGCAGGCGATCAACGCGCAGTCCAGGGAGCCTTGTTGGCGCTTGTGCTCACGGGCGAGGTTGCGGAGTGCGCAGGTCAGCAGGGCCAGCCAGCCGCCCGCCAGGGCCAGGAGGCCGAGCAGGCCCTGTTCGCTGAGGATCAGCAAGTACATGTTGTGCGGGGACAGCAGGGGTTGTTTCACGTACGCCGAGCCCGCGCCCTCCGTGTCGCTCCCGGAGGACAGCGCCAACGACGCGTGCGCGTCCCGGTGTTCGGGGAACCCCTTCAATCCGACGCCCGTCAGGGGCTGTTCGCGCCACATGCCGATGGCGGCGGCCCACATGGTGTAGCGGTCGGTGACCGACTGGTCCGGGGTGTCGGTGACTTGGGTGATGCTGCTGACGCGCTCCTGGAGCATGGCGGACCCGATACCGAGGCCACCGACGAGGACGACACCGAGGGCCGCGACAACTGCCCCTACTTTCAGGGCCCTTCGCAAGCCCGCCAGCACCAGCTGGACCGAGCACGTCAGCGCCGTGGCGATCCAGGCGCCCCGGCTGAAGGACAGGGCCAGCGGAATGAGCAGCGCGCCCGCGCAGGCCGCCGCGATCATGCGTTCCCGCTGCACCGACCGCCCCAGCGCGAGCCCCACCGAGCAGATCAGCCCGAACGACACGACGGTCGCCATCCCCATGACGTCCTGCGGCCCGAACGTGCCGACCGCCCGGATCTCCTCGCCCTGGTAGGACGCCCCGGTGTGGGTGACGAACTGGTGGACCCCGACGGCCCCTTGCCACCCGGCGAGCCCGACGAAGGACCAGGCGAGGAGCCGGAAGTCACGGGCGTCGCGGATCAGCAGCAGCACGGTGGCCGGCACGAGGACGAAGATCTGGAGGTAGCGCCCGAGCCCGGACATCCCGGCGCTCGCGGAGGACGCGCCGAGCGCCGCCAGCGTGAGCCCCGCGACCGGCATAGCGAAGAGCACGGCGGCACGCCGGGACAGCGGCCGGACCCGCTGCCGCAGCAGCCGTACGACGCAGAAGAGGACGACGAGCGCGGAGAGCGCGTCGGCGGGCCCCGCACCCCCCTCGCCGCCGGGGGCGACGGGCAGGGCGATGAGCGCGATCACGGCGGCGACCGGCAGGACCGGCGACCAGGACCGGGGCGGCGTGAGGGGCAGGGCGAGGGCCATCGGCGTCAGCTCCCGGTCGGACGGACGAAGGCGGCGGCGGTGCGCAGCAGGATGCAGATGTCCTGCCACAGCGACCAGTTGTCGATGTAGGCGTTGTCGAAGCGGGCCCGGTCCTCGATCGAGGTGTCCCCGCGCAGCCCGTTGATCTGGGCGAGCCCGGTGATCCCGACCCGCATCCGGTGCCGGGCCGCGTAACCGGGGTAGGTCTGGCTGAACTGCCCGACGAAAAAGGGCCGTTCGGGACGCGGCCCGACGAGGCTCATGTCCCCGCGCAACACGTTCCACAACTGGAGCAACTCGTCCAGCGAGGTCTGCCGCAAAAACCGGCAGAACGGACTCATCTCCCGCTCCCCGGCGACACTCCACCGCGTCGCGGACTCGTGCTCGTCGGCGGGCCGGTACGTGCGGAACTTCAGCAGCGTGAACGGCCGCCCGTCCTTCCCGATCCGCTCCTGCCGGAACACCACCCCGGGCCCGTCGGTGAACCGCAGCACGACCGCGCACACCAGCAGCAACGGGCTGATCAGCAGCAGCAGCACCCCGGAGACAGCAACATCGAGCAACCGTTTACCGGCGCTTCCCCGCCGCCGCAGCCCGAGGTCCAGCGGCCGACGCGCGTACCCGGCGAGCGGGTCGCGCGAGGCGTACGACGGCGACTCCGCGTCCACCTCCCACACCGCGCACCCGGACTCCGCGAGCGCCCGCAGCAACGGCGCCTGCCTGGCCCGTACGGACGGGTCGACGCACAGGACGTCCCGCACCCCGTTCTGCACGACCGCCATCTGGACGTCCTGACCAGTCGTCAGAACCGGCAACCCGCCGCCCCCGCCGCCCTGTTCGGCGACGATCCCGACCGGCTCCACCCCGCACCGGGGCTGCCGCAGCACGGCGGCGGCGACCTTCTGTGCGGTGGCGACGGGACCCACGACGAGCGCGGCACGCGGACGCCGGGCCAGCAGCCGTCGGCGCCGGTGGTGCACCAGCGACCGCCCGGCGCACGCGGCACTCGCCTGCGCCGCGCACCCGAACCCGAGGGTCCCCCAACTCAGCGCTTCCAGCGGCGAGTTAGCGGCGATCAGGGTGGCGAGCAGCAGCCAGGCGACCGCGATCCGCCCGCAGACGGCGGGGAGTTCGTCCAGCACCCCCGCGACGGGCCGCGCCCGCTGGGGCCGCAGGAGTATCGTCGCCGCCACCAGCGCCCCGACCAGCAACGGACGGCGCTGCGCCTCGGCGAGCGCGGGGACACCGGCGGCCACGGCGGCGAAGTCGGCCAGCAGCAGCGGCAGCGGCGACAGGGGCCGCGCCGAGGGCCGCCGCACCGGGAACCTGAACCCCGTACCGCTGTCGCGGCGCGGGATGACGGAGACGGGCGAACCGGGGGAGGGGACGGTGCTTTCGGCGGTCACGAGGGGATGGACTCCCTGTACTCGGTGGGCTCGACGCGCGGCAACGGCCGCTCGCCGCCCAGGAGTTCGCGGTACAGCTCCGCGACCGTCCCGGCGCTGCGCCGCACGTCGTGTGTGGACAGGACGTGCCGGCGGCCCCGGGAGCCGAGGGACTCGCGCAGCAGGGGGTCGAGCAGCAGGCCGGTGACCGCGCCCGCCAGCGCGGCGGGCTCCCCGGGCGGCACCAGACATCTCTCGGCGAGCGCGGGCGGCAGGCTCTCGCGGGCACCGGCCACATCGGTCACCACCACCGGCCGGCCGCACGCCAGCGCCTCCAGCGGAGCGAGAGCCATGCCCTCCCAGCGAGAGGGCAGGACGACCAGATCGGCGGCCTGGTACCAGGGGACGGTGTCCTCGACGGCACCGGCGAACGTCACCGACTCCGGTGCCTTCAGAGTGAGTTGAGACCGGTCCGGGCCGTCGCCGACCAGCACGAGACGGGCTTGCGGTACCCGCCGGACGACCGACTCCCACGCCGCGAGCAGCACGTCCTGGCCCTTCTGCCGGCACAGCCGCCCCACGCACACCACGAGCGGCGCGGCCGGGTCGGCGTCCGGGAGGAGGGCGGCGCGGACGGTGTCCACGGACGCGGGGTGGAAGCGGCCGGTGTCGATGCCGTTGGGGATCACCTGATACCGCCCGGCGATCCCGGCGCGCTCACCCGCCGCCCGCTCGCCCTCGCTCACGCACACCAGCCGGTGCGCCCAACGTGCCCCGAACCGCTCCCAGTTGAGGGCGAGCGCGGCCATGGCCCCGTCGACGGCCTCGAACGACCAGGCGTGCGGCTGGAACACCGTCGGCACCCGCCCCCGCACCGCGAGCCGCCCGGCGATACCGGCCTTCGCGGAGTGCGCGTGCACCAACTGGGGCCGTACGTCCCGCAGTACCCCCCCGAGCCGCCGCACCTCGGAGGCCAGCGAGGGTCCGGGAGCGCGGGCCGCCTCCCAGCGGCGTACGACGGCCCCCAGCGCGGCCAGGTCGGCGGCGAGGGGGCTGTCGGGGAGGGCGACCGTGACGTGGCACCCGGCGGCGAGCTGAAGGGCCGTCAGATCCGTGACGACGCGGGCGACTCCGCCGTCCACGGGCTGGGTGACGTGCAGGACCCGGGGACCGGCTTCGGGTACCGACTGGTGCATGGCGCGGTTTCCTCGCTCACGGACGACGCTCGGGACGGGCGGGAACGCGCCTGACTACTGCCGGGCGTCGACGGCGACGAAGATCGCACCGGCCCACGCCGCGTCCCGGGAGGAAACGAGACGGAAGGCCGCCTGGTCACCACCGCGCCGCAAACCCTCGCTCAGATCGAACACGTCGGAGTCGTAGCCGAGGGTGGCGGCGTACGCCGGTTCACGCGCCGCCGGAGCCTCCCCCGGCTCGCTGATCGTGGAGTTCAGTACGTCGCCGGCCGGATTGACGGCGTTTCCGAGCGGGGTTTCGCGGCCCTTCCCCGTCGAAAACATGAGCGAGTCACCCGTTCGGCCGGGGGCGCCGTCGTACGCCACGAGCCCGGCGTACCCACCCGCGTGCGCCGCCAGCGCGCGCCCCTTGAGTGTCACTTCGTGCCCCCGCTTTCCGTTCAGGGTGTCGAAGCCGTCCCAGAGGGAGAGGTGCCGGAGGGGTTCGTTCCGATTGTCGTACGCCACGACGAGCGTCCACCCGCCCCAGGCGCCGGCCGCCGACTTGCCCATCGCCACGTTGACTTGTGCGACCGTGTACAGCCCCTCGCCGCTCTCCCGGACCAGCTTCGTGACGTCCGCGGAGGCCTGGAAGGCGTCGGCGCCGCCCGCGACCCGGTGGCCCGTGACCGTGTCGGCGAGGAGCGCCTTGTAGGAGCCGCCGGGCTCGGCGATCAGGACGCGGCCGTTGTCCTTCGGGGGCTTCTGCTCGCCGACGCGCAGGTTGCCGCCCCAGTAGAGGCGGGCGTACGTGACGCGCGAGCCCTCCGGGAGGCGGACCTCGGCGCGGGAGGAGTTGTAGGTGTTCGGGTCGTCGTCGACGTCGACGTAGAACATGTCGAAGTCGCTGTTGGCGGCGGCGAGTTGGGCGTCACGGGCCTCGGCGCAGCCGGGGGTCTTCGCGCGGCAGCTGATCGAGGTGTTCGCGGCGCGGACGATGCCGCCGTGCTGGGTGGCGCGGTAGCGCTCGGCGAAGGGGAGGGCGGGGGCCTCGGCGGCGGCCGGCGCGGGCGGCGTCGGCGGGGCTGCGAGCGCCGAGTGGGAGGTCCAGAAGGTGGCGAGGGCGAGGACGCCCACCGTCGCGCGGCGCAGCAGCGGAGCCGTGGGAGTGCGCATGACCGGCATGGCCCTTTCGGGGAACCTGCGGGGTGATTCCGCAGTGCGATTTGCTGGCTTATAGGGGTGCGTCGGATGGGCCGCAACTCTAGACCGTATTCGGACTAATACGGTGATACCGGTCAAGTGTGTCGGAAAGGTGAAAGTCGGACCGGCTGCACATCACCCCATTGGCCGCACAACCCTCCGGGGTGTCGCGCGTTGACACAGCGCCGGGCATCCCCGCCCGGATGTTCGTGTCAAAACCCCCCAAGGAGCACCTCTCCATGTCGCGTATCGCGAAGGGCCTGGCCCTCACCACCGTTGCCGCAGCGGCCGTCGCCGGCGCCTCCGGCATCGCCGCCGCCGACAGTGGCGCGCAGGGTGTCGCCGAGCACTCCCCGGGCGTGCTGTCGGGCAATGTCCTCCAGGTCCCCGTGCACGTTCCGGTCAACGTCTGCGGCAACTCCGTCGACGTCATCGGCCTGCTGAACCCGGCCTTCGGCAACACCTGCGTCAACGACTGACGCGCCTCTTCGCCGGACGGCCGCTCCCCAGCCAGGGGGGCGGCCGTTTCGCGTGCCGCTACCCCGAATGGGCGGTCGTCCGCGCGACACGGCGTACGGCGCTTGACGACCCGTCCGACCTGGGGCGATGCGGTTGTGTAAACGGTTGCAGCACGTGATTGACCTGTTGCGGTGAGTGGGTGTCACTCGCACGGTGGGCTCAAGACCTGACGCAATCGAAAGGAATTCTCATGCGTGGTCTGCCCGTACGGCGTCTCGCGTCCACCGCCCTGTGCGCCTCCCTCGTCCTCGGCGTCGCCGCCCCCACCGCGTTCGCGGCGGACGGCCTCGCCCCTGAGCGCACCGCGGCGTCCAAGGCGCCTCTTCCCAACGCCGACGCGCTGCTCGCCCAGACCAAGAGCCTCGGTGACCTCGGTTCCCTGCTCGCCCCGATCACCGACCTCATCAACGCCGTACTCGCGGCCCCCGACGGCCAGTTGACGCCGGACAAGGCCGCAGCTCTGTCCGACGCGATCAAGGCGGCGGTCGCGAAGATCACCGCGGCGGCGCCCGCCACCCCGGCCGCACCGGCGCTGCCCGCGACCCCGGCGGTGCCTCCCGCACCGGACCCGGCGGCACTTCCGGCGACCCCCGCCCTGCCCGCGACCCCGGCGCTCCCGGCGACACCGGCCCTCCCCGCGGCCCCCGCGCTTCCGGCCACCCCGACGCTGCCGCTGCCGGCCGCGAAGTCGGGCGCCGAGGCCGGGGAACTCGCCGCGGACGGCGAACGTTCAGTGAGTGACGACGGCAAGTCCGGCGCGCGAGGCGAGAGAAAGGCCGCCGACCTCCAGGGTGACGCGCTCACCGCGCTGCAGGGCGCCGTCGCGAAGCTGCTCGCCGCGGTGACGTCCGGTGACGTGGCCGGCGTCGTCCCCGCGGCGACCGGCACGCTGCTGGGGCTGGTGAACCTCGTCGCGGCGACCCTGCTCGGCGGTGGCCTCCCCGCGCCGAGCCTGGCGGGACTGCCGCCGCTCCCGGCGCTGCCGGCGGCGCCCGCCCTGCCGGTCGACCCGGCGGCGGCCGTCCCCGCTGTCCCCGCCGCGCCCGCCCTGCCCGCGACCCCGGCTCTCCCGCCGGCCCCCGCGCTCCCGGCGACGCCACCGCTTCCCGTAGCCGCGCCGGCGCTGCCGCTGCCGTAAGCACCGATACGGCGCTACGACCGCCGTAATCCGAAAAAGGTTTCCGCACCCCGGCCGACGGCGCTTTGGTCGCTCCTCCTTTGTGAACTCGCCCTGTGCGAGCCGTATTTGAGGAGTTCCACAATCGCCGGTGATTTCCCGCCCGCCAGGCGGGAATCCGGCCGGGGTGCAGAAATTTTCTGCGTCCGGGGTTTCCGGCGCGCGAGGCAGTCGTTAGGCACGGCGTCGTGTTGTGACGACCCCCTCTCAGCCGCCGATGAAAGGAACCCGATGAAGTCGCTCAAGGCTGCCGCCGTCGTCGCCGGAAGCATTGCCCTCGCCGGCGCCGCCGCGCCCGCGTTCGCGCACAGCACCGCCGACCTCACGCCCACCAGCCTCACCGGCGCGGTGAACACGCTCACCTCGGGGAACCTCACCGCGAAGGACGTGATGCCGCTCCAGCACCAGTCCGACGCGCTCAACACCGAGAACGCGGACTCCCCGCTCAACACCATCAAGGGCGCGACCGGTGCGCTCAACCAGCACAACCCGTTGCTGGGCGGGCTGCCGCTCCAGGGCTGAGCGCCGTACCGAAGGCCGGTCCCGTCACCCACGGGACCGGCCTCGCGCGTCGACCTGGAACCCCGCCCGTCCCTCGTACGGGTGGCGCGCCCACCGTGCGTCCTCCGCTCGGGTGAGGACGCGGTCTGACGGGGCGTCGGCCGCCGCTATGGTCGCGCGGTGACCTCAACTAGCGAAACCCGCCCCTTCCGTGTCGCCGACCTCGGCACCCTGGTCGTGATGCCGTGGAGCGGCGAGGCCCCCGACGGCAGTGACATGCCCTACCTGCTCGCCTACTCCCTCGGTGACGCGGCCGACGGGCCCGAGGTGACCGCGAACGCCATCGAGCGGCTCCTGACCGACAACGGTCTGCCCGTCGGCGGCGACCTCGTCGACGGGACCGAGCGGCCGAGCCTGCCGGTCAGCCTGCTGGTCGAGTCCGGCCAGGCGGTGCTGAACATGCCGAGCCTCAACGCGCAGTGCGTGCCGCCGCCGGAGTGGCTGGCCGCCGTCGAGCACCGGGGGTACGCCTACCTCGTGTTCACCACCCGCCCCTGGCCCGAGGCCGAGCCGGGCAAGCCCGTCGAACTGGAGGCGCTGGCCGCGTTCGCCGGAGCCGACGAGACGCTGAACGCGGCGGCCCACATCGTGCTGCCGGCGCGCAGCTTGCGATAGCGCTTTCACGCTTTTTCGGAGCGGTCGGGGTGTCACCCATGCGAGTGACACCTCGTCCGCTTTAGTCGTTCGATTCCCGCGTCCGGGGGAATTGTGAACCGGCTTCGTTTCCCGGGTGTCCGCCCCGCTCGTTACCCCGTACGCAGAGCGCGTCCCCCGACATCCGAAAGGCCCGTACCCGAGATGAAGTCCACCACCCGAGGAACCCTCGCCGCCGTGCTGCTGGCCGCCGCCGGTGCCGCTGTCGCGACCCCCGCCGTCGCGGCCGAGACGGTCCCCGTGCCCGTCCCGCTGGAGGGCGCCGAGACGGCGCTGGGCATGGAACTGCCGAAGCTCGGCGGCGAGCTCCCGCTCCCGATGCCGGGCGCCCCCGACGGCCCCCGGTACGTCGAGGGCAGCCTCGTCCCCGACCGCGCGCTCCCCCAGCTCCCGGTCGGCGCGGGCCTGCCGGGCCTCGGACTGCGTACGCCGCTCCCGCGCGTCCTCGGCGACGAGTTCGACCACGTCGGCGTGGACGCCCCCGCGAACGACGTTCGCGCGCTCGGCCCCGGCGCGACCCTCGACCTCCCCCTCACCCCGCCGAACCCCGACAACTTCGGCCTCCCGGACCCGAAGCTGCCCGCGGCCGGCATCGTCACGCCCGTGCTCCAGGCCGTCCCGGCGGCCGACCTGGGCCTGGGAGAGGGCCTGTAGCAACCGGTTGCACAACTTTCCTGCGGCGGCCCGGGGCGGTGGACGGCCCCGGGCCGCCGTACGCCGTGACTCCCCGACCCCCTTCGCGGTTACCGCTGTGACAACGGAAACCGGAGGAGGAGTCGAGCATGGCGGTCGTCGGTGTGGGCAGGGGTTCGGTGGCGGTGGCGAGACCCGGGCGGCGGGCGCTGCTGCGGGGGCTGATCGGGGTGGGTGCGGTCGCCGCCGTCACCCCGCTGCTCGTCGCCTCGCGGGGGTTCAGGAACGTGGACCCCGGGCCGGGGTTCGACGAGATGTACCGGGGGCGGCACCTCCAGGGCATGCCGGCGAAGACCGGCCGCTCGGGCGAGGGTTCGTGGCAAGTCACCGTCGACGGACGGCCGTTGCACCTCATGCGCCGCGCCGACGGCACCTGGCTGAGCATGATCGACCACTACCGCTCGTACGACACCCCGCTGGAGGCCGCGCGCGCCGCCGTCGACGAACTCAGCCCAGGGGAACAGCTCAAGGAGGTGGGGGGACACCATGGCCTACACGCGTAAAGACGTCAGCACCCTCACGGCGGCCGAGCGAAAACGCTTCGTGAAGGCGCTCCTGGAGGTCAAACGCCGGGGGGAGTACGACGAGTTCGTGCGCATGCACATCGATTTCTACGTCTCCGACGGCGAAGAGGGCCTGCGTACGGCCCACATGGCGCCCTCCTTCCTGCCCTGGCACCGGCGCTTCCTGCTGGAGCTGGAGCGGGCGTTGCGCAAGGTCGACGACTCGGTGACCGTGCCGTACTGGGACTGGACGCGCGACCGCACCGCCAAGTCGGCGCCCTGGACGGCGGATCTGCTCGGCGGCAACGGCCGCCCCGGCGACCGGCAGGTGACGACAGGGCCGTTCGCGTACGGGTCGGGCAACTGGACGCTCCACGAGAACATCACCGACGAGGACTTCCTCACGCGCGACCTCGGGCGGGCCCGCGACCCGATCGAGCTGCCCACGAAGGACGAGCTGGAGTGGGCGATGTCGGACCCTGTCTACGACACCGCGCCCTGGGACTCGACGGTCACCAAGGGGTTCCGCAACAAGCTGGAGGGGTGGGGGACCGGGCGGGGCAGCGTCTCGTGGCGCAACCACAACCGCGTGCACCGCTGGGTCGGCGGGGTGATGCTGGGCGGCGCCTCCGTCAACGACCCGGTGTTCTGGCTGCACCACGCCTTCATCGACCTGCTCTGGTACCGCTGGCAGAAACGCCACGCGCAGCACCGCTATCTCCCGGCGAAACAGCCGGAGTCGGGGGACCAGCGGGGGCGGATCGTGGCCCGGGGCGAGAAGTTGCCGCCGTGGGACATGACGCCGGACCAGTTGGAGGACGTCAGCCGCATCTACCGCTACGCGTAAGGGAGTTGAGGACACGGGAAAACCCCGGCGCTCGGAGGAGCCGGGGTTCTCTCGCGCAGGTACGGAAGGTGACGGAGCGTCAGCCGCCGTAGCCGCCGCCGTAGCCACCACCGTGCTTCGGGCCGCCGTGGCCGTCGTTCACGCAGGTGTTGCCGAAGGCCGGGTTCAGCAGACCGATCACGTTCACGGTGTTGCCGCACAGGTTCACCGGGACGTTGACGGGGACCTGGACCACGTTGCCGGACAGGACGCCGGGCGAGCCGACAGCCGCGCCCTGCGCGTCCGCGTCCGCCATGGCCAGACCGGCGCCGCCGATGATCACCGCGGACGTGCTGAGCACTACGGCCGCGGTCTTCGCGATGCGAGACATCACGTTCTCCTCACTGACTCGGTACGTACGACGGCAAGGGTTCGCCGACCGCACTCCCCGTTAACGTCAGCGGCGCGAACGGGTCACGGCGCGTCCGGGTGGATCACCCGAGTGACGAACTGTGCCAGGGTCCCGATCGACTCCAGGCTGTCCAGGCCGATGTCCAGATCGGCCACGTCCACGCCGTACCGCTTCTTGACCGCGGCGAGCAGGGCGACGCCGGCCAGCGAGGTCAACGCGATCTGGGGGCCGAAGAGTTCGGTGTCGGCGGGGAGGGCGGCGAGGTAGTCGGGGTCGAGGCGGGTGGCCTCGGCGACCAGGGCGCGGATCTCGCGCTCGACGTCGGTGCCGGGGGAGGTGCCGGGGGCGGTGTCGGTCATGGTGCGGAGGTCTCTGTCTCGGAGGGCGCGGTCTCGGGGGTCGCGGTTTCGGGGGGCTGCGTGAGGTGGAGGTAGGCGGGGGGCTGGGGGAGGTCGCCGGTGAGGGAGCGGGTGAGTACGGGGGTGGCCTGCTCGGCGGAGTTTGCCGCAAGCGGTTGCTCCCCGCTTTCCGTCCTGCGCAGCCCCGCCTGCCGCAGCAGGATCCGCATCTCCAGGTTCGCGTCCGTCGGGCGCAGGGTCACGGAAAAGTTGTGTACGCCGTTTCCGCGCGCTTTCTCCATCAGCCGGATCAGGAACGCCGCCGCCGCGCCCCGGCCCGCGACCCGGCAGGACAGCGCGAGGAGGGGGACCGACCAGGTGTCCGGCACCGAGTGGTCGACGAGGGCGGCGCCGATGATGCCGTAGTCGCCGAAGCGGTCGGACATGCGGGCGGTGTGGAGCGTGTTCCGGGGGGCGGCGACCAGTTCGCCGAGCTGCTGCGGGGAGAGGCCCGAGGAGTTCAACCGGTGGGTGCGGGCGGCGAGTTCGAGGGCGCGGGGGATGTCGTCCGGGGCGGCCGGGCCGATCGTGAGGCGCATGTCGCACCAGGCGAGGAACTCCTCGCGGGTGCCCTCGAAGCGGTCGCCCTCCGCGCGGCGGACCGCCTCCGTGCGGTAGCGGTCGACGCGGGAACGGGACTCCGGGGTGACCTCCTTGCCCTCCAACTCCGCTAGCAGGAGGGGGAGTTCCTCGGGGGCGAGGGTGGTGACGCCGGGCAACAGGGCCTCGACCTCGGCGCGTTCGTACGGGGAGTCGTCGACGAGGAGCAACGAGTCGGTGGCGATGCCGAGTTCCTCGGAGATCCGGCGCAGGGCGACGCTCTTGTCCTGCCAGGAGACCTGGGGGGACAGGAAGCGGGCGTGCACCTCCGGGAGCTTCTGCGCGAGGCGGTCCAGGACCGTCGGCGCGCTGCGGGACGCGATGCTGCTGAGGACGCCGTGGGCCGTGAGGGCGTCGATCGCGGCGAGCATCTCCGGGCGGGGCGTGGGGAGTTCGTCCGTCGGGGTCTCGACCGCGACCTCGTCCCACAGGGTGCCGTCGAGGTCCCAGACGACGCACTTGACGTGGCCGTACGTGGTCACCGGGCGGCCTCTGCGGCTGCGCCGTCGCCCGCCGGGCCCGTCGGGAACTTGAGCTTCATCGTCAGGCTCGTCGGGTCGAAGCCGAACTGGCGGTAGAGCGTGCGCATCGGGAGGTTGCCGACGTGGACCCGGCCGGTGACCTCCTTGATGCCGTTCGCCAGACAGAACTCCAGGCCCGCGGTGAGGAGGAGTTCGGCGACGTCCGCCCGGTTGTCGAGCGGGGAGACCGCCAGGGAGCGGAAGTTGGCGTAGCGGTCGCCGGTCATCGCGTTCGTGTTGATGCTGATCCAGCACCAGCCGACGGGGGCGCCGTCCGGGGCCGCCGCGATGATCATGCCCTCGCGGTTCTTCTCCATCGCCCTGCCGAGGCGGACCGACCAGACCGCCGGGTCGTCGATGGCGTCCTCGCCGAAGGAGACGCGGGCGATCTCGGCCTCGAACTCGCCGATCGCGGGGAGGTCGGGTTCGGCGGCCTGGCGGGTGAGGTAGGGGGCGGCGCGGTGGGTGAGGGCGGTGCGGGCTTCGGGGGTGGGGGAGTTGGCGGGGGGTGCCGGGGGTGCCGCGAGAGGTGTGGGCGCCGTCGGTGTCGCCGGTGCCGTCGGCGTTTCAGCAACCGTTTGCTGCTGTTGCTGCCCGGTGGCCTCCGAGGCGGGGGGCGCCGGGATCGGCGTAGGTGTCTGCGGCGTCTCCGGTACCAACTGCCCCGGCCGGAAAGGGCCCTTGCCGCAGTTCGGGCAGCCCTCTGCGCGCAGGGCGCCGACCGAGGCCCACTTCGCGCCGGGGCCGACCTCGACCACCGTGCCGCAGGACATGCACTCGTAGCGCCGGGCGCGGGTGCGCTTGTCGCCGGTGTAGAGGGGGCCGGTGAAGTCGCCGGTGTGCGTCGGGGCCGTCGTACTCGTCGTCAGGAGGTGCTGGAAGAAGCCGACTCCGCCGAGGATGCCGCTGCCCTCGTACTCGTTGAAGTTGCGGATGTGGCCGTGGGTGACCAGGCCCAGGTCCATGATCTCCCGCTGGACGGCGAGCATCTGGTCCGGGCTCTTGCCGCCGAAGGAGAAGAAGACGCTGTGCGCGGCGCCGGGGCGCAGGCCCTCGACCGCGCGGGAGAGGAAGAGGCGCGCGCCCTCCGGGGTGTACGGCGGGTCGGTCATCGCCACGTCGAACCGGTCCCTCAGCTGTTCGGGGAGCGGCTCGCGCAGGTCGTGTTCGACCGTCTCGACGCGCGTGCCGAGTGTGCCGGCGACCTCCTGGATGTACCCGAGGATCTCGGCGGAGATGTCGACGACGGTCACCCGCTCGACGATCGGCGTGCCCAGGACGTCCCCGACGACCGCGACGGCGAGGGAGACCAGGTCGTCGTCCCCGATCAGCAGCAGCGAGCCGCCCGGCAGGACGCCGGCGGTGAGCAGGGCGAGGACGCGGCGGACCTTCGTCTCGGGCGTGCAGTGCGACTGGTCGATCGCGAGGTCGGCGGCGGGGCCGTCGGCCATCAGCGCGGTCAGGCGCCGTACGGCCTCGTCGAGCACGTCCGGGATGACCAGCTCGCGGCCGTCGCACGTCGTGCACGTGGCGTCCAGCGCGAGGTCCATGCCCAGCTCGCCCAGGAGCGCGCGGCCGGCCGGGGTCAGGCGGGAGGGGCGCTCCTTGGTGACCAGGTCGCGGCGGCGCAGTTCGTTGCCGACGGCCGCGACGATCGGGACCGGCAGGCTCGTCGCCCGGCTCAGCTCCTTCGTCGACGCCGGTTCCAGGCGGCGCAGCGCCCGCAGCACCGAGCGGATGCCGGGCGGGCCTTCCTGGAGCCGGACCGCTGCGGCGACTTCGCTGAGCACTCGATCGGCGGCCGTACTCACCAGGGGTCTCCAGGGCGGGGGAGGGTTTCGGACAGGGCGGCATCCAGTGTAGGGGACGGGGGTTCGGCGTATGCGCGGGAATATCGGGGGTATTCACTCCGGGAATTCGTTACGGGCCGCCAGGGAATCCCTTGATCTTTTATCGGGGTGGAATTCCATAAAGTGAAGCAGGTCACGTCGGGCCGCCTTCTTGACGAACTGGACGAAGTGCCGTAGGGGGCGTCTGATGCTAGGCTTGCGTCAACGAGCGCCAGCGACTGGCCTCGCGACCTCCCCTGTTCGGCCGCGCGGACCAGCGCAGAACCCAAGCGAAAGGAGACGGGGACGGTGACCTCGGTCACGCTCCCCGGTCCCCCATGACGAACGCCGAAAGCCTTGCCACCGAGGGTATAGACGTCGACGATCTGTGCTCGTACGCCGTCGATGTCTGGGTGAGCGACAACAGTATTCTGACGGACGAGGAACGCCTTCTCCAGGTGCTCCGGACAGCCGCCGAAAAGGGAAACGCCAAGGTGCTCGGCGAGGCGTCCCACGTGTTTCCGAATGGGGCGGTCACTGCGATTCTGCTCCTTTCGGCCTCCCATCTCAGCATCCACACGTGGCCGGAGTTCAACCTGGCCAACGTCGACCTGCTCGCGTATGGGCGTCTCAACGGTGAGCGGATGATGGAGAGCGTGGAGCAGGGGCTTTCGCCCACGCGGATCAATGTGACGCGGATGCTGCGCGCGGTGCACTGACCGTACTGACCGCATTGGCCGCGCTGATCGCTTCTGGCGCGGCCCGGGTGGCGGCGGCTTCGGGCTTCAGCTCGCGCCGCCGCTGTTGTTGTTGAAGGTCGTGTCCCCGATGAAACCTCCCATCACGACGGGGCTGTTGTAGATCCCGCCGTTGATGGTGTTGTACGTCGAGCCGCCTTTGTCGCCGCGCACGGGGGTGAACTCCTCGACCAATAGCCGGAGTTCCTCGGCCGCCTCGGGGTTCTCCGCGAGGAGCCTGCGCAGGCGCATTCTCACCGACGCGGTGACGTCGGCCGTCTCCTCCTCCGGCGCCGCGACCAACGCCGTGCGGGATGCGGTGAGTTCGTCGTCCATGGCGTTCGCGCTGCCGTCGCCGCCGCGCGTGAAGAGCCGGACGACCCGCTGCCGCACCTGGTCCCATGCCTCCGTGGCCATCAGGCCGACGATCGTCGTCGCGCCCGTCCCGGCGAGTGCCACCAGTTCCGCTTCCACCCGCGTCCCCCTGTGAAGTCGTCCTCCCGTTCACGGTAGAGGGACGACCGCCGACTGCGCCACCACGGTAGTAAGTTGGGGCACTCGTGGGTGAACGGGAGGGTGGGCGGGTGGGCGAGAGCGGGTCGACGTACAACTCGATCTCCGGGAACGCGACGTTCTTCGGACCGGTCGTGATGGCGGAGCGGGTGGGGTCGTTGACGCTGCCGCCGGGGCCGCCACAGGTGACGCCTCGTCAAGTCCCGGTCAGTACACCGCAGTTCGTCAACCGTACGGCCGAACTCGGCCGCCTGGACTCGGTCGCCCGGGCGCTGCGCACGGCGCGTACCCCGGGGGTCGTCGTGCTGACCGGACTCGGCGGAGTGGGCAAGACCGCGCTGGTGGCGCGGTGGGCCGCAGGCGCGCTCGACTATCCCGGCGGTCACCTCTACGTGAACCTCGCGGGCAGACGGCAGGACGGCGCGGTCGATGTCGGCGACGTACTCGCCCTGTTTCTGCGGGCGTTGGGGGTGCACCCGGATTTCGTCCCGGCCGAGGTGGACGAACGGGCCGCGCTCTTCCGGAGCATCACCGCCCGGCAGGACACGCTCGTCGTGGTGGACAACGTCTGGCAGGCGGCCGAGATCAGACCGCTCGTCCCGGCCTCGGGGCTGCTCGTGGCCACCAGCCGGACCCGCCTGTCCGGCCTGGCCAGGGACGGCGCGGTCCTCATCGACCTCGACCCGCTCAACGAGACGGCCGGTGTCGAACTCGTCCACCGGTGGCGGGACACGGACGCGGACGGCGCCGCCGCCGAACTGGTCCGGTTCTGCGGCGGGTTGCCGCTGGCGCTGGGCGTCGTCGGCGACTGGCTGGACGAGCACTCCCACCTCGGCCTGAGCGATGCCGTGGCCGAACTCTGCGTGGGCGAGGGCGGGATCGAGGCGGTGACGACGGTGCTCGACATGATGTACGGGTCCCTCCCCGAGTCCGCGCGGCTGCTGTACCGGCTGTTCGGCCTGCTGCCGGGGACGACGGCCACCGGCTCCCTCGCGACGGCGGCCGGAGTCCCCGAGGCGGGCAGGGCGGTGGCCCGGCTCATCTCCGCGCGCTCGGCGGAAGTCGTCGAGTCCCTCGACCGGCCCGTGCGCTTCCAACTCCACGACGTCGCCCGGCCGCACGCGCGCAAGGTCGCACAAGGGCTTCCGGAGGCGGAGCGTACGGCCGTCCTGCGGGACGTGGCCGCCTACTACGTCGAGGCCGCCGCGCACGCGGATGTCCACGTGCTCGGCGCGGGCCGGTTCCGGCTCCAGTCGCCGCCGGAGCGCTCCCTGGCCGAACTGAGCGGCAGGGAAGCGCTGTTCACGGACAAGGCCGAGGCCATCGAATGGCTCGACGCCGAACGCGGCAATCTGCTCGCCCTGTTGAGGGTCGCCGCCGAACAGCAGTGGGACGACACCGTCTGGCAGCTCTGCGAATCCCTGTGGGCGCTCTACCACAGCCGCAAGCACCACCTGGAGTCCATCGAGGCGCACACCCTCGGCATCACGGCGTCCCGGCGCTGCGGGCGGCCCGACGCCGAGATCCGGATGCGGAACCAACTGGCGCGGGCGCACTACGAGTTGGGCGCGTACGACGAGGCGCACCAAGTCCTGGACGCGGCCGGGGAGTTGCTCGACCGGGTCACCGACGCGCGGCTCAGCGGCGTGCTGTGGGAGACCCGGGGGCTCGTCTTCCTCGCGGAGGGGGCGTACGAGGACGCACACGCCTTGTTCCTCAAGGCACTTGAGGCCAACGCGTCCCTGAACGACACCCACGGCATCGTCGTCCAGTCGTACAACGTCGGACAGGCGCTGCTCGCTGCCGGGCGGGCTCAGGAGGCGCTCGGTGTGCTCGACGAGGCGCGTGCGACGGCCGTGGGCGAGAACAACACGGGGATGCTGCTGCGGCTCGACATCGTCCGTGCGAAAGCCCTGCACGCCCTCGGGCGCTTCGGCCCCGCGATCGAAGCGGCGGTCAGTGCCGCCGAGCAGGCCTCCGCGAGCCGGCAGCACGCCAAGTTCGACCAAGCGCTGGGCGTCCTCGCCGAGTTGGCCGCGAGCGACGCGACGTTGCGGGCGGCCTGTGAGGCGAAGCTCGGGGAGCTGCGCAGGAACGTCGGAGTGAGGCCGTAGAGCGAGTACGTCCGCCGACCCCGCAACCGCCGTACTGGAGAAGCCCGTTGTCCGTGTTCCGCCGTCCGCGTCCGCCGCGTGCCCGGTCCCGCTGGGACACCCAACCGCCGCCCAGGGCGGAGGTGTTGGGGGTGGCGCGCACGCTGACCTCGGCGACGCGGGTGCTCGACGTGATGGAGCTGCTGCGGGTCGAGGACGGCATCGAGAAGTACTACACGGTGAATCCCGGCTCGGCTTTCGCGGACGGGCTGCACGAGTACCTGGTGTCCGTGGCGGGGGCGCGCGTGCTGACGTGGGAGGAGGCGACGCGGCGCACCTTCCAACTCGCCGTCGCCTGCGCCGTGCACCCCACGATGCGGCGGCTCGACGCGCCGCTGATGGTGATGCCGCACGGCGCCGGGTACAACCGGCTGGTCAGTGAGTCGACGGGGGACGCGACGTCCCCGGCGGGGCTGTCCCGGCGGGAGTTGACGCACCGGGGCAAGGTGATTCCCGCCGCGATCGGGGTCTCGCATCCCGATCAGCTCGTCCGGCTGCTGGAGACCTGCCCCGAGGCGGTGCCGCGTGCCGAGGTGATCGGCGACTGGTGCGCCCAGCGGATCCGGGACAGCGAGGCCCAACGCGACTGCTACCGCGCCCGGTTCGGCGTCACCGACGGGCGGCGGCTTGTCGTCCTGCACTCCACGTGGAGCGAGCACTCGCTGCTCGGCCGCCATCCCCGCCTGCCCCTCGACCTCGTCGCCGCGCTGCCCGCCGACGAGTTCGCCGTCGCCGCCGTCTTCCACCCCAATGTGTGGGCCAGACACACCCGCGCCGCCCTTCTGGAGCGCCTTCGCGAGGCCATGAACGCGGGGCTGATGGTCATTCCGCCCCACGAGGGCTGGCGTGCGGCGATCGTGGCCTGCGATGTGGTGATCGGCGATCACGGCAGTACGACGTTCTACTCCGCCGCCCAGGACCGGCCCACCCTCCTCGCCGCCACCGGCCTCGACGAACTCGACCCCGCGTCCCCGGCCGCGGCCTTCGCCGCCACCGCGCCCCGCCTCGATCCTTCGGGTGACCTGTATGGGCAACTCCTGCGCGCGGAACGGGAGTACGAGCCTGGTGTGCTGCGGCCCGTCGTCGACAGTCAGCTTGCGGATGTGGAGAAGTCGGGGGAGCGGACGCAGCGGCGGTTGTACGAGTTCTTGGAGCATCGGGGGGTTCCCGTGCCTCGGCGGGCACCGGGGCCGTCGCCTGTTCCTGAGCCTTTGCTGGAGCGGGGGGTGCCGCCTTTGGCGTACGCCGTCACCGGCACGGTGCTGTCCGACGGCTCGGTCGACGTCCGGCGGCGGCCGATGGTGCGGGAGCGGGTGAAGGAGGGGGACGGCTTTTACGCGGTTGCGGCTGAGTGCGTCCACCACGCGTGGTTCCAGAGCGCCGAGGTGATCGCCCGCACGGTGCCCGTCTCGGAGCCCTCACCGGCGGACTGGTGCCTGAGCAAGGCGTCCGGGGTCCTCGGCGCCGACGTCCTGGTTGCCCGGATCGACGGCTTCTCGGCCGTTGTGCATCTGCGCGACACCCTCTTCGAGGCGTACACCGAACGCCCCTGGGGCGGTCTTCGGCCGACTTTGGACCCCCTCCTCCTGGGCGCCGCCCTCCACTTGTGGCTGACGGAGGGGCACAGCGGGGCGGAGCTGGTGCGAGGGCTGGTGATCCGGACGGGGCGGGGGAGGGTGCGGGTCGCGTTCACGCGGGGCGCGACGAGGGGTGCCCTCGACGGGGTGTGACGGGTCTGGGGCGCCTCGCCCGCCCGCCCGGCGTCACATCCGATTCAGGTGTGGAGCAGGAGGTCCAGTTCGGTCGGCAGACCTGAGGTGTCCGTGTGCGGGGGCGTCGTCCCGTCGAGTTCGAAGCCCCAGCGGTGGGAGGGGGCGCCGCCGAACAGGCGCTGGGAGATGGCCGGCAGGGAGAGGTCGGCGCTGGCCGCGGCCGGGTCGGTGATCCACCGGCTGGTGCACAGCCCGGGGAACTCGTCGGCGCCGGAGGCGGTGACCAGGAGCCGAAGTCGAACTCCAGGAACCACTCGAAGACGGTGGTGTCCTGTTGCCGGCGGACGATGTCGCGGAAGTGGCGGGCTTGGGGTCCATCAGGTTTTTGAGGTGGGTGAGGAGGGGCTGGAGCCAGCCGGGGCGAGTTCCTCGCCGCCTGTTCGAGGTGCTGCGGCTGGAGATCCGCTACGGCCACAGGCCAGAACTGGCCATCTATCGGGTGACGCTGACCGGTGGCAGCATGGGAGACATCGCCGATTTGGCGGGGATCCTCCCCGGCGGACAGCCCGAGGCGGCGCCTCGGAAAAGCAAGGGGAAGACGATGGTGGCGGAGACGATGACGCCGCCAGCTTTCTGAGGGGCGCCCCCGGCAGGACTCGAACCTGCGGCCAAGCGCTTAGAAGGCGCCTGCTCTATCCACTGAGCTACGGGGGCCGGGTGGTCGGCGGTGTGCCGGGACCTGGTGGGGCCGTCGGGACGTTGCCGGGGACAAGGATAGGGCTCCCGGCTCCTTGTCCTGGTTGCTTCCCCTCCGTGGCTCGATGTGGAGGTTCGGTGAAGCGGTCCTGATAATCGCAGGCAGGTGCGAATCGTGCATCGCTTTTCGGGCCTGGAGCGCCGGGTGTTGTGCACTCGTTATGCCTGGGGTGCGCTCTTGTCCCGGTCGTCCCTTCCGTCCCCTGTGTCCAGTCGGCGCGCAGACATCCCTATGTGCTTCAGAAATCACCTGAAATTGGGCATTCTTCGCATGTGGTGACCTTGGACGTACGGCCTCAGCTGCTCGACGCACTCTCCGCCCTGCGCGACCGTGTCGCCGCCGCACGCTTCCCGCTGCCCCTGGCGGGGGCGCCACGCGCGCGTGCCAACCGCGACGAACTCCTCGCCCAGCTCGACGACTACCTGGTGCCCCGGCTCAGAGCCCCCGAAGCGCCGCTCCTCGCGGTCATCGGCGGCTCCACCGGGGCCGGCAAGTCCACCCTCGTCAACTCCCTGGTGGGGCACCGCGTCAGCGAGGCGGGGGTGCTGCGGCCGACCACCCGTACCCCCGTACTCGTCTGCCACCCCGAGGACCATCACTGGTTCAGCGGCATGCGCGTACTGCCCGGCCTCACGCGCGCGTGGGTACCCCATCAGGAACCCTCCGACGACCTCCTCCCGACCGGCGAGGACGGCCGGCACGTGCTGCGCGTCGAGACCGCCGACACCCTTCCGGCCGGCCTCGCCCTCCTCGACGCCCCCGACATCGACTCCCTGGTGGCCGAGAACCGCTCCCTCGCGGCCCAGCTGATCTGCGCCGCCGACGTCTGGATCATGGTCACCACCGCCGCCCGCTACGCCGACGCCGTCCCCTGGCACCTGCTGCGTACGGCGAAGGAGTACGACGCGACCCTGGTGGCCGTCCTCGACCGGGTCCCCCACCAGGTCGTCTCCGAGGTCTCCCGCCAGTACGGCGCCCTGCTCGCCAAGGCCGGGCTCGGCGAGGTGCCGCGCTTCACCGTCCCCGAACTCCCCGAGTCCGCCTGGGGCGGCGGCCTGCTGCCCGCCACCGCCGTCGCCGCCCTGCGCACCTGGCTCGTCCAGCACGCCCAGGACCCCGGCGCCCGCCACCGCGCGATGGCCCGCACCGCCCACGGCGTCCTCGACTCCCTCAAGTCCCGCATGCCCGAACTTGCGGGCGCCGCCGCCGCCCAGTACGCCGCCGCGCTGCGGCTGACCGCCGCCGTCGACACCGCGTACGACAACGAGTACGCGCGGGTGCGCGGGCGCCTCCAGAGCGGCGCGGTGCTCGCAGGAGACGCTCTCAAGCGCTGGCGGGCGTTCCCCCTCGACTGCACCCCCGGAGAGCTCCTGGACGCCCTTGTGGAGTCCCTGGCGGCCCTCCTGCTGTGCGCCGTCACCGCCGCCGACGAACGCGTCGCCGACGCCTGGCGCCGCGAACCCGCCGCCGGCCACTTCGACGACCGCGACCCCGACCTGGAGAGCGCCGAACACCGCATCGGCCTCGCCGTACGGCGCTGGCGGCGCGAACTGGAGGAGTACGCCGAGGACGAGGTGCGCGACCTCGACCGGGGCTCCGCGCCCGACCCCGAGTCCGTCGCCGCCCTCGTCGCCACCGCCCTCCTCGGCGGCCGGCGCGCGCGCTCCGCCGGAGAGGGGCTCGCCGAACGCCTCGGCGCACACGGTGCGCTGCGCCTGCGCGACCGGGGAGGCCGCCTCCTCACCGCCCATCTCGACCGGGTCGTCACCACCGAACGCGAGCGCCGCCTCGCCCCCCTCGAAGGGCTCGACGTCCACGCCGAACCGCAGGCCGAACTGATCGCCGCGCTGTCCGTACTGCAGAAGGAGAGGTGACGGATGACCGCCGTCACGGACCATCAGGAACACGAGCAGGGGCCCACGGGTACGGACGGGGCTCCGGAAGACCTCGACGACCTCGGGAACGGGGGTCCCGTGAACGAAATTGTCGGGAACGGCGCCCCCAAGGAGGGCGATGACAGAAACGACGTCCCTGAGAGCAGCCTCCAGAACGGCCTCCTCAAGGACGACGATTCCGCCAAGGGCGCACCCCCCGCCGACCCCGACGCCATCTCCTGGGACGACGGTCTCATCGCCCGCCGCGTCAACGCGGGCGACCCCGAACCCCCCGCCCCGGAACCCCGCGTCACCGGCCCCCTCTCCTCCGCTCCCCTCGCCTACGACGGCCCCCTCAGGTCCCGGCTGGACGCCCTCAGGGAACTCGTCGGCCTCTCGCGCGCGCGCCTGGACGGCAAGACCCTCGCCGAGGCCGGCCGCGTCCTGGACGAGGCGGCGGCCCGCCGCAGACTCTCCGGCCAGCACACCGTCGTCGCCATCGCCGGCGCCACCGGCAGCGGCAAGTCCCAGCTCTTCAACGCCCTGGCCGGCGTCACGATCTCCGAGACGGGTGTACGGCGGCCCACCACGTCCGCGCCGATCGCATGCAGCTGGAGCGACGGCGCGGCGGGCCTCATCGACCGCCTGGGCATCCCCGGGCGCCTGCGCAGGCGCCCCGTGCAGAGCCCCGAGGCCGAGGCGCAGCTGCGCGGTCTGGTCCTCGTCGACCTCCCCGACCACGACTCGGCCGCCACCCTGCACCGCGAGCAGGTCGACCGGGTCCTGGCCCTGGTGGACGCCGTCATCTGGGTCGTCGACCCGGAGAAGTACGCCGACGCCGTCATCCACGAGCGCTACCTGCGGCCCATGGCGGGCCACGCCGAGGTCATGTTCGTCGTCCTCAACCAGATCGACCGGCTCCCCGGCGAGGCCGCCGAACTCGTCCTCGACGACCTGCGCAGGCTCCTCGACGAGGACGGCATCGCGCTCGGCGAGTACGGCGAGCCCGGCGCGAGGGTCCTCGGTCTGTCCGCGCTCAGCGGGGACGGCGTACCGGAACTGCGCGAGCTGCTCGGACAGTTCGTCGCCGAACGCGAGGCGCCCGCGCGCAGGGTGGCCGCCGACGTCGACGCCGCCGCCGCGCGGCTGCGGTCCGTCTACGCGCCCGCGCGGCGCGCGGGGCTCACCGAGGAGGCGCGCGACGAGTTCGCCGCCCGTCTCGCGGACGCCGTCGGCGCGAGTGCCGCCGGGGACGCCGCCGAGCGCGCGTGGCTGCGCAACGCGAACCGCGCGTGCGGGACGCCGTGGCTGCGGCTGTGGCGCTGGCACCAGGACCGGCGCGACCCGCCGACCGGGCGGCTGCCCGTGCGCGCGCAGATGGACGAGGAGGCGACCGCGCGCCAGCGCGTGGAACAGGCGGTCCGTACGGTCGCCGACCGGGCGTCCTCGGGGCTGCCGGGGCCCTGGGCGCTCGCCGTGCGCGAGGCCGCCGTGCGGGGTTCGCAGGGGCTTCCCGAGGCGCTCGACGACCTTGCCGCGCGCACGGGGCTGCCGCCGGGGCGTCCGCCCCGGCCTGGCTGGTGGCCCGTCGCCGTGTTCGCCCAGGCGTCCATGACGGTCCTTCAGCTCGTCGGGGGGCTGTGGCTGGTCGCGCAGATCGCCGGGGTCATGGCTCCCAACCTCGGGGTGCCGGTGCTGCTGATGGTCGCCGGGATCATCGGCGGGCCGCTCGTCGAGTGGAGCTGCCGGATGGCGGCGCGGGGGCCGGCTCGGCGGTACGGGCAGGACGCCGAGCGGCGGTTGCGGGAGGCGGCTGCCGGGTGCGGGCGGGCTCGGGTGCTCGATCCGGTGGCGGCGGAGCTGCTGCGGTACCGGGAGGTGCGGGAGCAGTACGGGAGGGTCGTGGGGGTGGCGGGCCGGTAGGTGAAGTCGGGCGGCGGTGCCGATGCCGGTGGGTGTCGGTGCCGCCGCTTCGTGGTGTTCACGGAGGGTGATCCGTGCAGGTGATCCACAGGTGGCGTGACGTGGGGTCGCTCGATCGGGTGACGGAGTTGTCCACAGGCCGGGCGTCGTCCACAGGGCTCGGCGGGGTTTTCGCGGCCGGTCCAGTCTGGTTCCGCGGCGATCACGAACGGCGTGGTCGGCGCGTGACAGACAAGGGGTGAGCGATGAACGAGGTCACGATGTGCGCGGTGGGGAACGTCGCGACGCAGCCCGTCTTCCGGGAGCTCGCGGGCGGTGCCTCGGCGCGGTTCCGGCTGGCGGCGACCGCGCGGTACTGGGACCGGGAGAAGAACGAGTGGGTGGACGGGCACACCAACTTCTTCACGGTGTGGGCCAACCGGCAGCTCGCCGTGAACGTGGCGGCGTCGCTGTCGGTGGGGGATCCGGTGGTCGTGCAGGGGAGGCTGAAAGTGCGGTCGGACCTGCGGGACGGGCAGAACTGGACGTCCGCCGACATCGACGCGTCGGCGATCGGACACGATCTGGCGCGGGGCACCTCGGCGTTCGTCCGCGCGGCCAAGGCGGAGCCGGCGGGCGGGCGGCCGGAGCCGGAGTGGGAGGTGCCGGCGGAGCGGGAGCCGGTGAGCGTGGCGTGAGGTCGAGAGGCGCCTGAAGAAGCCGGGGCGGGGCTTATCGGCGGATCACGCCTCCCGTGGGAGTGGGTCAACTGCCGTGAAAGAGCGTTGATTTGTCGATAAGCCCGGGTTTCCGGCTTGTCGAAGCGATCTTGGGATAACGATTCCGATTCGGATCGGTTGCCCGATGATCCGACGGGGAAAGGGGCCGCGTCGCTCTCTCTAGGATGCGCGACATGGCCCTTGTGGCTTCCGATTCTGCTGGTGGGACCCCGTCCCCCACGTCAACGGGTCCCGCTCGAAGGGGAATTGCGTGCTTTCTTCGATCACTGTGCCGTTCGCCCGAGGGGTCGGCCGCCTCGCGGCGGTGACCCTGGTGTCCGGTCTCGCCGCCGCCGGGGTCCTGGCCAGCGCGGGTACGGCCGCCGCCGCTGCGGGTGCGCAGGCGCAGGGCGGGGCGACCGCGACCATCGGCGGACTGAAGGTCTATGGCAGCGCGGTGCTCCACGAGGAGAGCGGCGACCAGGAGATCCCGGCGGGGCTGTTCGAGATGTCCGTCGACGGCGGGGGGATGCTCCAGACGTACTGCGTCGACGTCTACAACCCCACCCAGAAGGACGCGAAGTACCACGAGGCCGCGTGGAGCGGGACGTCGCTGGCCGCCAACAAGCGGGCCGGGCAGATCGGGTGGATCCTCCAGAACTCCTATCCACAGGTCAACGACCTCGCCTCGCTCGCCCAGAAGGCCGGGATCAAGAGCGGGCTCACCGAGCAGGACGCGGCGGCCGGTACGCAGGTGGCGATCTGGCGGTACTCGGACGGGGCTGACGTCGACGCGGTCGATCCGCAGGCGCGGCAGCTCGCCGACTATCTGGAGAAGGCCGCCCGCGACGCCGCCGAGCCGTCGGCGTCCCTGACCGTCGACGTCCCGGCCGTCTCCGGCAAGCCCGGGGAGCTGCTCGGGCCGGTGACCGTGCACACCGACGCCGGGACCGTGTCCGTGGCGCCGCCGCCGGACGCCGCGATCAGCGGGGTCAAGGTCGTCGACGCGGACGGGGAGGCGGTGACCTCCGCCCGCGACGGGAGCCGGCTGTACTTCAAGGTGCCGGCCGAGGCGCCCGCCGGGTCCGCGCAGGTGACGCTCCAGGCGTCGACGACCGTGCCCGTCGGGCGGGCGTTCGTCTCCGAGGGGCGCAGCCAGACGCAGATCCTCGCGGGGTCCAGTGAGTCGACGGTGTCCGCGAGCGCGGTGGCCAGCTGGGCCGAGGTGGGGGCGGTGCCCGCGCTGTCGGCCTCCCGGGACTGTCTGCGCGGCGGCCTCGACATCACCGCGTCGAACAAGGGCGACCAGCCGTACACGTTCGCGCTGCTCACGGCGGAATACACGGTCGGCGCGGGCGAGACCCGCACCTTCACGGTCCCCCTCCAGGAGGACCAGCTCTACGACTTCACGCTGACGACGCCCCAGGGCGCGGCCCCCCGCTTCACCGGCATCCTCGACTGCAAGACCCAGTCCCGCACGACGTCGAACCTCGCAACGCAGACCCTCAGCGACCCCACGCCCGCGACAGTCCTCCCGGCCACCCCGACGAACCTCGCGGCAACGGGCACGGACAGCACGACCCCACTCATCGCCGGGACCGCCATCGGCCTGGTGCTCATCGGGGGGACGGCACTGGTGCTGTCGGCCCGGAAGAACCAGGGGGCGTAGGAGGACCGGGGAGGCGACGTACGGTGACGCGGTCGTCACCCGCAGTCGGAGGGGGAGCCCCAGCTCACCCCACCCCCCGCCAACACGTTTCCTCGGAGGGATGGACGTACGGCAAGATGGGGTGTATCTGCCCACTGCCAGATCTCAAGTTGCCGGACGGTTTCTCTTGGCTGAGTACATCTACACCATGCGCAAGACGCGCAAGGCGATCGGCGACAAGGTCATCCTTGACGACGTGTCGCTGAACTTCCTCCCCGGCGCGAAGATCGGTGTGGTCGGGCCGAACGGGGCCGGTAAGTCGACGATCCTGAAGATCATGGCGGGGCTCGACCAGCCGTCGAACGGGGACGCGTTCCTGTCGCCGGGGTACACGGTCGGGATCCTGTTGCAGGAGCCGCCGTTGAACGAGGAGAAGACGGTCCTGGAGAACGTCCAGGAAGGCGTCTCCGAGGTCAAGGGCAAGCTCGACCGGTTCAACGAGATCGCCGAGCTCATGGCGACGGACTACAGCGACGCGCTGCTCGACGAGATGGGCAAGCTCCAGGAGGAGCTGGACCACGCGAACGCGTGGGACCTCGACGCCCAGCTGGAGCAGGCGATGGACGCGCTGGGCTGCCCGCCCGGCGACTGGCAGGTCACCAACCTGTCCGGTGGCGAGAAGCGCCGCGTCGCGCTGTGCAAGCTGCTGCTCGAAGCCCCCGACCTGCTGCTCCTCGACGAGCCCACCAACCACCTCGACGCCGAGTCGGTGAACTGGCTGGAGCAGCACCTCGCCAAGTACGACGGCACCATCGTCGCCGTCACCCACGACCGGTACTTCCTCGACAACGTCGCGGGCTGGATCTGCGAGGTCGACCGCGGCCGGCTGCACGGCTACGAGGGCAACTACTCCAAGTACCTGGAGACCAAGACCACCCGCCTCAAGGTCGAGGGCCAGAAGGACGCCAAGCGCCAGAAGCGGCTCAAGGAAGAGCTGGAGTGGGTGCGGTCCAACGCGAAGGGCCGCCAGGCCAAGTCGAAGGCGCGCCTCGCCCGGTACGAGGAGATGGCCGCCGAGGCCGACAAGATGCGGAAGCTGGACTTCGAGGAGATCCAGATCCCGCCGGGCCCGCGCCTGGGCTCTATCGTCGTCGAGGTCAACAACCTGACCAAGGCGTTCGGCGACAAGGTCCTCATCGACGACCTCAGCTTCACGCTCCCGCGCAACGGCATCGTCGGCGTCATCGGCCCGAACGGCGCCGGCAAGACGACCCTGTTCAAGATGATCCAGGGCTTCGAGACCCCCGACTCCGGCACGATCAAGGTCGGCGAGACCGTCAAGATCTCGTACGTCGACCAGAGCCGCGCGAACATCGACCCCAAGAAGTCGCTGTGGGCCGTCGTCTCCGACGAGCTGGACTACATCAACGTCGGCCAGGTCGAGATGCCCTCGCGCGCGTACGTCTCCGCGTTCGGCTTCAAGGGCCCCGACCAGCAGAAGGCCGCCGGCGTCCTGTCCGGCGGTGAGCGCAACCGCCTCAACCTCGCGCTCACCCTCAAGCAGGGCGGCAACCTGCTGCTCCTCGACGAGCCGACCAACGACCTCGACGTCGAGACGCTCTCCTCGCTGGAGAACGCGCTCCTGGAGTTCCCGGGCGCGGCCGTGGTCGTCTCCCACGACCGCTGGTTCCTCGACCGGGTCGCCACGCACATCCTCGCGTACGAGGGTGAGTCCAAGTGGTTCTGGTTCGAGGGCAACTTCGAGTCCTACGAGAAGAACAAGGTCGAGCGGCTCGGCGCCGACGCCGCGCGCCCGCACCGCGCCACCTACAAGAAGCTGACCCGGGGCTGACCTTGCGGCACATCTACCACTGCCCCCTGCGCTGGGCGGACATGGACGCCTACGGCCACGTCAACAACGTGGTCTTCCTCCGCTACCTGGAGGAAGCGCGCATCGACTTCCTGTTCCGTCCCGACAAGAACTTCCAGCAGGGGTCGGTGGTGTCGCGCCACGAGGTCGACTACAAACGGCAGTTGGTCCACCGGCACGCGCCGGTCACCATCGAGCTGTGGGTCACCGAGATACGGGCCGCGTCCTTCACCGTGAGCTACGAGGTGAAGGACGAGGACGTCGTGTACGTCCGCGCCGCCACCGTCATCGTCCCGTTCGACTTCGAGACGGAGCGGCCCCGCCGGCTCACCGCGGAGGAGCGGGAGTTCCTGGCGGAGTACCGCGACGACCCGCAGGGGGCCGTCGCCGCATGACGGTGCTCCATCTCGCCGACGAGGGGGAGGCGTCCGACCTCGCCGCCTTCCTCTCCCGGCTGCTCCACTACGACCGCGGCGCGGCCGTCCGTCTCCAGGCGGCCGGCACCGCGCTCGCGGTCTTCGGCCGGCCGCCGTCCTTCGAAGTTCTCGCGGTACGGGCCGTGCGGCTCGCGAAGCCGTACGAGGACGGGCTCGACGCGAGCCTCGATGTCACCGTCTCCGCAGGGGAGTTGCTGGAGGGCGTCGACGAGAACGCGTCCGTCCTCGGGGTGCCGGGGGCGGTGACCGGGCCTCCCTGGGCCGGAGTTCTGCCTCCCAAGGGGGGCTGGCGCACCGAGGCCGGCCTGCCCGGCGTCGCCGAGCTGCGGGACCTCGTCGCCGGGGTCGTCGGTGAATTCCGGCGCCGCAGCGAGGAGTTGGCGGCCGAGCAGCGTACCCGGGCCGAGCTGGACCGGATCGGGCGGGAGATCTGGTCGCGTACGGTCGGGGCAACTCCCCTTCCCTTGCGGGCCGTTCACGCCGCCCAGGCGCTTGGGTTCCTGCGGCCCGCCGGCCCGGACGTGAGCCTCTTCTCCTCCGGGGCGTGGCTGCGGCTGCGCACGGAGTACGGGTCGATCGCCGTACGGCGTGCGGGACTTGGGGACTTCGGGCTCAGCGTGCGCTGAACTGCCGTGGCTACTCGGGGGCGTTGACCATCGACGCCGCCGCGTACGTCAAGTACTTCCACAGCGTCGCCTCGTGGTCCTCCGAGAGGTCCAGCGAGTCCACCGCGTCCCTCATGTGCTTCAGCCATGCGTCGTGCGCCGCCCTGTCCACCGTGAACGGCGCGTGGCGCATCCGCAGGCGCGGGTGGCCCCTGTTGTCGCTGTACGTCGTCGGGCCGCCCCAGTACTGCATCAGGAACAGCGTCAGGCGCTCCTCCGCCGGGCCCAGGTCCTCCTCCGGGTACATCGGCTTCAGGATCGGGTCCTCGGCCACGCCCTCGTAGAAACGGTGGACCAGACGGCGGAAGGTCTCCTCGCCGCCGACCTGCTCGTAGAAGGTCTGCTCCTGGAGTGTGCCGCGCCGGATCTCATTCACGCCTCCCATGGTCTCAGATCGGTGGGACCAGGACCTTAGGCCTAGGACCTCGTCTGTTCGCCGGGGGCGCTGTTTCGGGTCACAGTGGGGGGATGGGTGTGCGGGAGCTGGTGCGGGTCGTCGAGGAGAGCGGGGTGTTCGCCGGGGAGCCGTTGTGGCGGGAGGCGTTTCTTGCCGTGCCTCGGCATCTGTTCGTGCCCTATTTCTACGTCGCCGGGGTGGGTGGGTATCGGCGGGTGTGGAAGGAGGATCCCGATCCTCGGGTGCGGGAGCGGTGGTGGCGGGGGGTTTATGAGGATGTGCCGCTTGCTACCCGGGTGCGGGACGGGGAGCTGGTTTCGTCCAGTAGTCAGCCGTCGCTCATGGCTCTGATGCTGGTTGCCCTTGATGTGCGGGACGGGGATCGGGTGCTTGAGGTGGGGGCCGGGAGTGGGTACAACGCCGGGTTGCTGGCTCATCGGCTGGGGGATCGGGGGGTGGTCAGTGTCGATCTTGAGCCGGAGATTGTGGAGTCTGCTCGGCGGCATCTCGCCGATGCGGGGTGTCGGCCGACGGTTGTGGTGGGGGACGGGGCTCGGGGGGTGCCCGAGGGGGCTCCGTACGATCGTGTCGTCGCGACTTGTGGGGTTCGTACCGTGCCTGAGGCCTGGGTGCGGCAGTGTCGGGTCGGGGGGCGGATTCTGGTGCCGGTTGCGTCGGGGTTGGTGTTGTTGCGGGTGGTGGGGGAGGGGCGGGCTGAGGGGAGGTTTTTGGGGACGCCTGCTTATTTTGTGCAGCTGAGGGGGGTGGGGGAGCGGCGGGAAGGGGTGGAGGTGGAGGGGGAGGAGGGGTTTCGGTTCATGGCTGGGTTGGTGGAGGGGGTGGTGGGGGCGGGGGAGGCGTATGAGGTGTGGGAGAGGGAGGGGCGGCCTGGGCGGGAGCGGTTTGGGGTGAGCGTGGAGGGTGGGAGGGTTTGGGCTTGGCTGGATTCGCCGGGTGGGGCTTGTTCGTGGGTGCTGCGGTGATGCCTACGGGGGTGGTGGGTTTGGGTGTGTGGCGGGTGCGGGTGCGTTGTGGTTGATCGCGCAGTTCCCCGCGCCCCTAAAAAGACGTGGCTGGTGCCGGGGGTCGGCAGCAGCCACGTACTCGTTGTGGGGTTTTGTTTTGTTAGCCGCGTCTGATCGTGATCGTTGTCCAGGCTCCTACGTGTACCCGGTCGCCGTCTTGCAGCGGGATCGGGACGAAGGGCTGGATCGGTTCCTCGCCGTTGTTCACCGTGGTGCCGTTTGTGGAGTTCTGGTCCACTACCGCCCAGGTGCCGTCCGGTTGTTGGACCAGGACCGCGTGTTGGTGGGAGACGCCGGGGTCCTCCGGGGGGACCGAGAGGTCGATGTCCGGGGTTTCGCCCGTGGAGTGGCGGCGGCGGCCGATCGTTACCTGGTTGCCCGTGAGGGTGCGTTGCTGTTCCGGGGAGTAGGCCGGGAGGTTCAGGCCTGCTGCCTCGGGGCCCGAGCGCTGCATCATCGCCATGAAGTAGTCGCGGTCGGGGCCTACCGTTGCCATCCAGGTGCCGCCCGGGGTTGAGCCGGGCTGGGGGTAGCCGTAGCCGCCGCCGGGGGTGCCGGAGGTCGGGGGGGAGATGACCCAGTCGTCCTCGGCGCCGCCGAACGCGGGGCCGGGCGGGGAACCTGCGCCGGTGGGGTTGCCCTGTTGGGGGAACCTTGGCGGGGCTGTTGCGCCTGCCTGCTGGAATGCCTGGGGGGAGCCTGCTGTGCCGGGGCCGTTCGGGCCTGGGCGTGAGGGGTCGCCGAAGGGGTTGGGGGTGCCGGGGCCGTTCTGGCCGCCGGGGCCGCCGGGTCCGCCCTGGTTACCCGGTCCACCAGGGCCGCCGGGTGCGCCGAACCCGCCGGGGGTGCCCGCCGGGTTGCCGTCGCGGCCGGGGAACTGTCCGCCGGGGCTTGTGGTGTCCCGGCCGCTGAACAGGCCTGCGGGGGCGCCGCTGCGGCTGCCGAAGTCGTCGGCTCCTTCGCGTCCGCCGAAGGGTCCGCCGGGGCCGTTCGGGTCTGAGGCTTCGCGTCCGCCGAAGGCACCGGGCCCGCCGGGGCCTGCTCCCTCACGTCCGCCGAAAGGTCCGCCGGGGCCGCTGGGGTTGGAGGCTTCGCGTCCGCCGAAGGGTCCGCCGGGGCCGTTCGGGTCCGAGGCTTCGCGTCCGCCGAAGGCACCGGCTCCGCCGGGGCCTGCTCCCTCACGTCCGCCGAAGGGTCCGCCCGGACCGTTCGGGTTCTGCGCCTCGCGTCCACCGAAGCCACCGGCTCCGCCCGGTCCGCCGGACCCCGGCGACCCCTCCCGGCCCCCGAAGGCGCCGGGACCGGTCGACCCTGGGGCCCCCGTCCCCGTACCGGCGTCGCGGCCGAAGCCGCCGCCCGACGTCGGCGGGGGACCTCCCGGCCGTCCGCCGAACGGCGGTGCGCCGGTGGAACCCGAGGGCTCGCCGCCGAAGGGAATCGGTTCGGCGGGACGGTTCACGCGGGACGGGCTGGAGCCCTGGTAGTCGAAGGAGTCACCGTTGCCGTAGGAAGGGGCGGGGTAGCGCGCACCGGCGGGGCCACCGGCGCCGCCGGGTCCACCGGGACCCTCGGGTGCACCGGGGCCACCGGGTATGCCGGGCGCGCCGGAGCCACCCTGCCCACCGGGACCGCCGAAGTTGCCGGGGCCGCCGGTCGTAGGGGGACCGCTGTAGCCGCCGGGCGCACCGGAGCCTTCGGTCCCGCCGAAGCCACGAGCCCTGCCGGGGCCGCCGGGCCCACCGGGGTTGCCAGGCCCGCCGGACCCACCAGGTCCGCCGAAGCCGCTGCCTCCACCGGGCCCACCGGGTCGGCCGGAATCACCAAAACCGTCGGACCCACCGAAGCCGCTGGAACCGCCAGGCCCACCGGACCCACCGGGACCGCCGAAGCCACCAGCACCTCCGGGACCACCGGCACCGGGACCACCGGAGCCAGGTCCACCGGACCCGCCGGGGCCACCAAAACCACCGGCGCCACCAGAGCCAGGCCCACCAGCACCGGGTCCACCGAAGTCACCCGCGCCAGGCCCACCCCGTCGGCCGGAGTCCCCGAAGCCACCAGGCCCCCCGGACCCGCCAGGCCCACCGGGACCCGCAGGCCCACCAGGACCCCCAGGTCCGCCGTAGCCCCCCGCTCCCCCCGCCCCTCCGAACCCGCCACCCGGCGAGTTCGACGGACGAGGCGCGGCCGGCGTGTACGACGTAGCCGTGTTCGTCAGGAAGTTCCACCGGCACTCCTCGCAGAACGGCGCGCCCCCTTCGCGGGGCGTCCGGCACTGCGGGCACAGCTCGGCCTCCTGGCCGGGTACGGCGGAGAGGTGGCGCCCGCCACCAGGGCCTCCACCGGGGCCACCGGGTCCCCCGGGACCGCCCGGCTGACCCGGCGGCGGAGGGAAGCCGTATCCGCCGGGCGGCGGAGGCGGCGGCGGTGGAGGCGGAGGTACGGCACCGGCCATGCGGTGACCGCAGACCTCGCACCAGTCGTCGGAACCCGACTGGTGTCCGTTCGGGCAGGTCGGCATGTCGGCGCGTCCCCCTTTCCTTACCTGTGTCGCTTCGGCGTCACTTCTTCACACGAACTGTCTTTGTGGACCGGGTTTCGAGAGTCATCTCGTCGGCCTCGGCCACCTTCGCCTTCAACCGCACAGTACCTGTCGTGGCATCGACCACGTCCACCACCTTCGCAAGCAGTTTCGCAGTATCCGCGTTCCCCGAGACACTCGCGAGCTGCACGGCCCGGCCGAGCTTGGCCGTTGCGCCGTCCATATCGCCCGCTTTGCGCAAGTCCAGCCCCTGTTGGATGACTTGGGCCAGTTCGGCCTGTCCGGTGTAGTGCGCGACCTGCGGATTGATGGACGTGGAGGCGGTCATGTCGTCGGTCCACACGGCCCTCACCAGCCCTTGCGCGCCGAGGTTCTGGACGCTTCCGTCCGCCTGCGGTACGACGAGCGAGACGCGGGCCGCGAGCATCTCCTGCCCGAGTCCGGCACCCGGCACCTCCACGCAGACGTGGTAGTCGCGGGACTCGTCTCCCCAGGATCCGGTCGGGTAATCCCCGGACCGGGGACCGGACTCGGTGCGCCGCGAGGTCAACTCCTCGACGGTGGGCGCGACCTGCTTGACGAACTTGACCGTCGTGCCGACCGGCGTCCACAACCTCAGGGCCACGTCAGCGACTTCCTTGCCCATCGCCGTCTCCATCATCTGCGTGAAGTCGGCGGAGAGCCCGGCGGGGTCGGCGACGATGTCGGCGCTGCCGAGCAGGGCGGACGCGATCCCTGTGACTTCTTTCACTTCCCAGTCGGTGCCGACGCCGCGTGCGTCACACGTGAACTGTCCCGCGCAGTGGTCGAGGGTCGCCTTGAGCGCCTCGGGCTCCTCGTGCTCGTTGCGCCCGTCGGTCAGCACGATGCCGTGCCGGATCGCGACGTCCGTCGAGGACAGCAGCCGTTCCGCGAGCCGCAGCCAGGTTCCGATCGCCGTACCGCCCCCGGCGCTGAGCTTGCGCAACGCCTGTTTGGCCTGCTCACGGGTGGCCGCGTCGGCGACCGCGAGGCGTCCGGCGCCCGGGTACACCTCTTTCGCGACGTGCGTCCCGGCGATCACCGCGAAGTGCACGCCGTCGCGTACGGCGTCGATCGCCGCGGCCGTCGCCTCGCGGGCGCCGCGCATCTTCGTCGGCGGGTAGTCCATCGACCCCGAGCAGTCGACCATGATCGCGACGGCGGCGGAGGGGCCCTGCGTCGGTGAGTAGAGGTGCGGCGAGGCGACCGCGCCGCCGACGGTGCCGCCGCCGGTCGAGGTGACCGTGACGATCGCGTTCACCTCGCGACCGCCCTCGGGCAGGTACTCGTTCTGGTAGACGTCCACCGCGAATTGCGGCACGTTGGACTTGGAAAAATTGGCCATACTGCTCAAATCCCCCTGTGAGTGCGGCCGTTGAGCCGCGATGCGCTGACCGGAGCGGACCCGGCCCCCACCGGGTACCCGCTTCGGACCGATACCTCAGAGCGATCCTGCCCCCATCGCAGCCGCCGGGAACGGCACGACCGCCACTGTTACGTTGTCGTGGCCCCCACCGTCCAGCGCGTGCCCGACCAGCACCCGCGCGCTGTGCAGCGGACGCGCCGCCGCGTCGAGCGGCAGCACCTGCGCCATCTCCTGAGCCGCCTCCGCGTAGTTCCACAGCCCGTCCGTGCACACGACGACCACTCCGGGCCGATCCGGCTTGAACGACGCGGTGTGCGGCTCCAGTTCGTACGCGTCCGCGCCGAGCCACCCGGTGATCGCGTGGGCGCGCTCGTCGGCGTACGCCTCGGCCTCGTTCATCAGGCCCGCGGACACCATCTGCGCGGCCCACGAGTCGTCCTCGGTGAGCCGGACGGCCGGGGTCGCGCGGTCGGCGGGCACCCAGTACGCGCGGCTGTCGCCGACCCAGCCGACGACGAGGAGTCCGGGCGTCACGACCGTACCGACGATCGTGCAGGCCGGGGCGTTCTGGTGCGGGGAGTGCTCGCGGGCGCCGCCGTCCTCGTCGGCCAGGGCGTTCACCGCGCGCGCGGCGGCCACGATCGCGTCGTGCAGGGCCTGTTGGGGGTGCGTGCCCTGCGGGAGCGCCGCGAGGACCGTGTCGTGCGCGGCCAGGGCGGCGGCCTCCGACGCCTCGTCCGGGCGGGTCGCCGAGGAGACGCCGTCGCACACGATCGCGACGCTCGCCGGAGCGCCGTCCGGCAGGACGGCCGTACCGACCGCGAACGAGTCCTCGTTGCGGTGGTGGCGAAGGCCCCGGTCGCTGACGGCGGCCAGTGGGCCGAACTCCCGTTCCATGTGGTCGCGTTCGCGGGGCTGGGCGTGGCCGCAGTTCTCGCAGTAGCCGTCACCGTCGACCAGGCCGACCCGGCAGGCGACGCAGAGCTTCGCCGCCTCGGCCGCGGCTCTGGGGTCGGGGGCCTGGAGGGGGTATTCCTCGGGCTCGGCCTCGGGCTCGGGCTCCGGGGCCTGCGGCCGGTCGAAGCGCACACCGGCCGGGTCCGCCGAACCGTTGAGGGTCAGCGTCGGATGGTCGTCCGGGCGCGGTGGCACGGCCGACAGGTCGTATCCGCACGCGCCGCAGTAGCGGTCCCCCGACTCCAGGGGCTCCGCGCAGCTCGGGCACGTCGGCAGGGCTGCCGTGGGGGGCGTGTGCGACGGGGGCATCTGCGACATCAACTACACCCATGTCCGGGGGCGGTAACGGTTGGCTCGTTCCACCAGGTCGATCCTCTCCTCACCGGCGGTGGCCAGCCGGGCCAGCGCGCGGTACGAGCGCTCCAGACCGAAGCGCAGGCCCCGCTCGTCGAGGTCGCTGCCGAGCAGCGTCCGCGCGGGCGCCGGGTCGCTGCCCCGGCCCCCGGAGAGTACCCAGTCGAGGGCGCTGCCGAGGACTTCCGCCGACAGCCGCTCCCGCCGTTTCGGGTCCAGGCCGTACGCGTCCAGCGCCTCGACCTGCGCCGCCGCGGCGGTGAGGTCCTCCAGGAAGGGTACGTCGCCGCTGCCGGCCGTCCGCTGCCGCAGCCGCGCGCGGACGGCCGCGACCCGCGCCGCCGTGTAGTGGATCGACGACTCCGGTACGGATTCCAGGGTGCGTACGGCGCCCGCGCGGTCGCCGGAGGCGAGGCGTACGCGGGCCAGCCCGAACCCGGCGCTCACATAGCTCGGGTCCGTCGTCCACACGAGGCGGTAGTACTCCGCCGCGTTGTCCAACTGGCCCAGCACCTCCGCGCACAGGCCCAGCGCCAGCTTCGGCGCCGGTTCGCCCGGGAACGCGTCGTAGATCGCGTCGAAGGCCAGCGCCGCGCTCTCGTGGTCGCCGGTGACGAGGGAGACGAGACCCCGGTACCAGACGACCCGCCAGTCGTCCTCCCGCTCACCTTCCAGGGTGTGCAGGGCAGTTGTCGCCGCCTGTGCGTCGCCGGTCTCCAACCAGGCGCGGACCTGGCGGAGTTGGGTCTCGACGGACGTGGTCGGTACGGCTTCCAGGGCGATGATCAGCTCGCCGGGGGCCGTTGCCGAAAGTCCCGCGAGGAAACCGGCGTTGGGGTCGGTGGGGTCGACGAGGGGGGTGGGGAGGGCGAGGGACGCGGTGGAGGCGTCGGCGGGTTTGACGAGGGTGGTGGGGGTGGGCGGGGGAGCGATGAGCATGGGTGAGGCAGTGGTCTTGAGGGACACTCCGCCCGGTCCGTGCATGACCGCGCGGGTCGGGTCGCTCGAAATCTCCGTCGCCGTAGGGTTGTTGACGAACGTGCTGACGGCGGGGCTCGCGACGGCCGCCGGGAGGCTCGCCGACACCGGCACTGACACCGGCGCCGGCACGGCCACCGCCTTCGGCGTCAACAGCCGGGTGAAACGGCCCGACTTGACCGTACGCGCCCCCGACCGCGAGACCTCGCCGTCGAGTTGCGGGAACAGCTCGGTGTCCGTGACGCGGATCTCCGGGCCGAAGAGCGTGGACAGCGCCGGTCGCGCCCGGCCCGTCTGGATCGAGACCACCTCGCGCAGCACGCCGGTGAGTTGCTCGGCCATCTCCTGCGCCGAGGCGAAGCGGCGGGCCGGGTCGGGGTCGGTGGCGCGGACCAGGAGGCGGTAGAAGGACTCGTACGTGCGGAAGACCTCGATGTGGTCGGGGTCGGGCAGGGAGTCCGCGAAGACCGTCGTGTAGCCCTGGAAGTCGAAGGTCAGGACGGCCAGCGTGCGGCCGACCGTGTACAGGTCGCTGGCCACCGACGGGCCGACCTCCGCGACCTCCGGCGCCTGATAGCCGACCGTGCCGTAGATCGCCGACTCGTCGTCGTCCATCCGGCGCACCGCGCCCATGTCGATGAGCTTGAGCTGGTCCTCGGACTGGATCGCGTTGTCGACCTTGAAGTCGCAGTACAGGAGGTTGCGGCTGTGCAGGTGCCCGAGCGCCTCCAGCGCCTCGATGCCGTACGCGCACGCCTGCTCCACCGGCAGCGGATCGCGCCGGCCGTCCGTGGCGCGGCGTGAATTGGCTATCTCCTTCAGGGACTTGCCGCCGACGTACTCCATGACGATGTACCCGTCGAGGGAGCCGGTGCGCTGGTCGAGGTGCTCGACGAAGTTGTAGATGCGGACGATGTTGGAGTGCTCGATCTCCGCGAGGAACCGCCGCTCGGAGATCGCCGCCTCCATCGCGTCCTGGTCGCCGGTGTCCAGCAGACCCTTCAGCACGACCCAGCGGTCCGACACCGCGCGGTCCACGGCGAGGTAGACCCAGCCGAGCCCGCCGTGCGCGAGACACCCGGCCACCTCGTACTGGCCGTGCACGACGTCCCCGGACTTCAACTTCGGTACGAAGGAATAGGGGTGGCCGCACTTGGTGCAGAACCCCTCGGTCCGCCCCTCCCGCTCGCCGCGTGAACGGCCCACGGGCGCACCGCAGTCGGAGCGCGAGCAGAACCTCTTGCGCTCCGGGACTTCGGGGTTGTCCAGCACCATCGCGCGCGGGTCCGGCTTCGGGACCTGCGGCACGGAGACCAGGCCCATACCGAGCCGCGCCCGCCCCGACGACCCGGCCGACGCGCCCGAACTGCGCACCGACACCGAGCGGTTGGAGGCCTTGCCCGACAGTGAGCGCGAGAGCCGTCCGGACACCGAGCGCCGGGATCTGGCCGACTGGGAGGACATGGACGACGTGGACGGCGTGATGCCGCTCGTGGCAGGCGAGCCGACCATGCCGGTCGCCGACACCACGGGCGCCAACCCGCAGGTGTCGCAGTACAGTTCGCCGCCGCCGACGTCCTCGTACGTGCCCTCGCACCCCGGACGCTGGCAGCTCTGGCCGGCCTGACTCATGACGTCCCCCCAGTCTGACGGTCCCGTGGTGTCGCCAGCAGCTCCGCCGCCAGCCGTTGATAACGCAGGACCGCCTGCTCCGCGACCCGCAGATCGCAGGGCGCGCTCCACAGCATCCGGCGGGCCGCGTCGTACCGCTCGATGAGGAACGGGTCCTCCGCGAGCCCGAGCCGGGCCACCTTCGCCTTGTACGCGTCGAGCCGCCCGCGCAGCTCCGCGCGGATCGCGAGCGGCGCCGTCACCGCGCCCAACTGGTCGCGGGCGCGCTCCAGTTCGTCGTCCGCCTTCTGCTCAAGGGATTCGAGCAGCGGGGAGAGCCGGTGCCACTGGCCCTGCCTGCGGTACTCGGCCGCCGCCGCCAACTGCTCCTGGAGCGCCGTCGGGGGGCCGTTCACCACCGGGACCTCGGTCGCCGCGATCTTCGCCAGGACCTCGCCGCGGGCCGACCTCGCCTCGGCGAGGGTGCGGTCGGCGCGCGAGAGGACGTCCCTCAGCCGGACCAGACGCTGTTCCGCGTCCTGACGGACTGTCAACACCGCGTCGATCTCCCGGCGTACGTCCTCCAGTGCGCGCGCCTCACGGTCGTACACCGTCGTGTCGGGGCGACCGCCGCCCGGGGCCGAACTCCCCTTCGTGGGAACCCAGTAGGCCAGCGGGTCGGACACCACCTTCGACCGCAGGTCCGTCAGCGTGCGGGTGATCTGTTCCAGGTCGTCGCCCGACGGGTGCTCGCCGGGGCGGACTCCCACCGAGTGCGCCAGGTTGCGGGTGCGCTGCAACTCCGCGGCCAGTAAATCGATCCGGGCCGGGAGCGCGGACCAGACGGCGTCCGCCGCCACCACCAGGTCCAGGGAGGAGGCGTACAGGTCGTTCATGCGGTCCACCAGGGCGGCCAGCGAGAAGTGTTCCGCCAGGACGCCGGTGCCCGTCATGGATATCGGTTCGCCGCGCAGGAGTTCCGTCAGCTCGACCAGGTCCTCGCGGGACGACCAGCGGCGGCGGGAGCGGATCTCCCGGGCCGAGCGCAGGGCGTCCGCGTACGCGTCGAAGTACGTCCACAGCAGGGATATCGCGGTGTCCGCCGCCGCCCAGCGCTCGCGGGTGACGCCGGTCAGCTCCGCGCCCTCCAGCAGTCGTCGGCCCGCGTGGTCCTGGAGCGCCAGCAAGGAGGTCTCGATCGCCTCGTGCTCCTGGCCGAGCCGCGCCAGCGCACGGTCCACCTCGTCCCGGTCCATCACCGGACCAGGGGGTCCCGCGACGCCCATCGATCACCTCTTGTCGTTGCTGCTGGAGTTGCTGCCGGGGGTGGTTGCTCTGTGCGGTCGATCTTCCCTGTCCGTGTGGTCGTCTAACGGGGTCCGTGTGGTCGTCTAACTGGTGCGCAGATAAACGGGGTTCGCCGGGAGGTACGGCGCGGAGTCCGAACCCATCGTCGGTGACAGCCACTTGGTGTACGAGGCCTGCCAGCCGCCCGAACGGTACTGCGCGAGAACCTGGTTGACCCTGCTCACCAAGTCGTTCGCGTCCAACTTCATCGCGACGCCGTAGAACTCGGTCGTGAACGCCTTGCCCTTCAGCTCGACCGTCGGGTCCTGCGCGGCCTGGCTCGCGGCGAGGGCGCCGTCCGTGATGATCGCGTCCGCCTCGCCGAGCTGGAGCCTTACCAGGCAGTCGAGTTGGTTCGGTACGACGAGGGGGGTGGCGCCCTGCCTGTTCGCGTCGAGTGCCGTCTGCGCGATCGAACCCGCCGCCACACAGACCTTCTTGCCCGCGAGGCTCTTGTCGAAGCCGGTGATCTCCCGCGCGGCCTTGGGCGCCAGGACCTGCTGGCCCGTCCTGAAGTACGGGGCGGAGAAAGCGACTTGCCCGATCCGCGTGCAGTTGATCGTCATGGTCCGTACGACCATGTCGACCTCGCCCTTCTGGATGGCGTTGATCCGCTCGTTCGTCGGGATCGCCCTGAACTGGACGGCGTCGCGGTCGCCCAGGATGTTCCCCGCGATCTCGTGCACCAGGTCGATGTCGAAGCCCTCCAGGACCGCGTCCTCGTTGTTCGGGTTGCGGTAGCCCCAGCGGTAGCTGTTCTGGTCGACGCCCACGATCAGCTTGCGCTTCGCGCCGGTCCGCGCCTTGATCTCCGCGATCGTCGGGCCGTCCGCGGCGGACGGCCGCAGCGTCTGCTGCTCCGGGTTCTTGCAGGTCTCCGCGGCGGCCTGCGTCGTCTCCGCGACCTTCTCGACCGCCTGGTGCTCCCTCGCGAGCGGCAGCAACAGGGCGACGGCCAGCGCGAGTACGCCGATGAGGGCCGCCATCGCGCCGACTCCGCCCCAGCCCTTGCCCCGCATGGATCCTCCCCTGCTCATCGGAACTCCGACAGTCTGCGGCCGATACCGAGTACGGCGCCCGCTGCGGCCAGGACGGCGAGAACGCCGGCGCCGAGGGGGAGGCCGGTGAAGGCGCCCCTGCCGTCCTTGGCGGCCTGCTTGAACTCGGCCTGTTCGTGGGTGAGGGCCTTGTCGAGGCTGCTGTCCACGGCGTCGAAGGACTGGTTGGTGGGGTGTTCGGTGCCGACGACCCGGGCCAGGGCCTCCTCGTAGTTGCCGTTCTCGTCCGCCGTGCGGGCCTCGGTGTGGCGCGACTTCCACTCGGTCACGCTCTGGCGGGCCGAGGTGACGGGGGCCTTGCCGGCCTTGTCGTCGGCGAGGGTCTCCGCGCGGGCGAGACCGGAGACGAGTGTCCCCATCTCGGTCCCGTACTCCACGTCGTACTTGTCCTTGGTGTCCTTGCCCACCTTGACCGTCTCCGCGCCGCGCGCGATCAGGGTCAGGTTCTCGTTCCCCCGCGCCTTCAACGCCGCGATCCTCGCGTCGTGCAGGACCTTCAGCGAGCGCACGCCGTGGTCGTACGACTTGTCCAACTCCGCGCGCGCGACGCTGTGTCCGACGACCAGCCACAGCAGGACGACCGCCGTGGCGCCGGCCGCCGCGACCAGGCCGTGGCTCAACAGCCGGTTCGTACGCCGGTATTCACGCACCTGCGTGCCCGCGAGGACGGCGAGGGCGAGGACGCCGAGCGCGATCGCCGCCCACGGATAGGGTTTCGCGGCGGCGTAGTCGTCGTCCAGGCGGGCGTTCTCCTGGTCGTACAGGCTCTGCGCGGCCGTCAGCATCTCGTCCTGCATCTTCTGGTTGGCGTACCGGAGGTAGGCGCCGCCGACCGGGAAGCCCATGCGGTTGTAGGTACGCGCGCGCTCGACCAGGCCCTTGTAGACCGGGAGGGCCGTGTTCAGCTTCGTGATCGCCTGCGCCGAAGGGGAGCCCTGTTCCGCGCTGTTGGCCGCCGTGACGAGTTTCGTGGCCGCCGCGTTGATGCTGTCCTCGTACGTCTTGCGCGCCTCCGGCGTCTCCTGCCCGCCCGCGAGGAACGAGCTCGACGCCGCCGTGTTCGCCTCCGCGAGCGCGCGGTAGATGTCCGCCGCGTCGCTGGTCAGCGGCTGGCTCTTGTGCAGCACGTCGTCCGCCGCATCCGAGCGGTCGGTCATCTGCCATGCGGTGACGGCGCCGAACACGATCACCAGCACGGCGAGCACCGCGCCGATGATCCGCAGCCGTCCCGGCTCCGTCGTCGCCGCGCGCTTCAGCCGTTCGGTGTTCTCCGCCCACGCCGTTCTCCGACCGCCCACATCCGGCCGATTCCCCACTGCCGACCTCCCCCGTGTCGCGTCCGCGCCGCAAGTATCACCGCCCCGAGGCGCACCGCGCACCGGACTTCACTGGATCTTGATCGGTTCGTGTCACCACCTGCGCATGAACCTTCTGCCCATGAATACGCGGGGAGCGTGTGTTCGGTTCCTTATGAGGGGTCTCCTAGTCTTCTCGACCATGACCCGACGACCTGCCACTGACCTGCCCGCCGACCCTCGTGACCTCGCCCTGGAGTACGAGCAGGTGCGGCAGGTGAGCCGGGAGGGGGAGTGGGACGGGGCCGACGATTGGACGGTGACCGTACGGCTGCGGGGGAGGGGACGGTCGGGCTGGACGCCGGTGGAGCCCGGGGAGATCGGCGAACTGAAGCTAGTCCGGGCCCGAAAGGCGGAACTCTTCAACTGGCAGCCCGAGGACTTTACGGAGCCCGGCGTCCGCGACGCACTCCTAGGCATCTTCGACATGGGCCACGGCGGCTACCGGCCACCTTTCCAGGACCACATCACCTCCACCGACGGCGACCTCCTCGTCCTCGACGACGTCCGACTCGACCCCGACTGGCGCGGGTTCGGCCTCGGCGCGATCGTCGTCTCCGAGGCGATCTGGACACTGGCGGACGGCTGCAGTGCCATCGCGGCCACGACATCCCACTGGGAATCCGTCGGCTTCCGCCTCCGACCCCCACCCCTCGGGTACCTCCTGGATCCCCGGGACCCGGAAGCGGTTGCGCTGCGCGAGCTGCGGAGGCGGGAGTTCGGGGAGCTGTGCGATGCGTATTCCTGAGACCGTGATTAGTAAATCCGGGAGAGAGGCAAAGTCAATAGCGGGTACTTCAGTGCACTGACCTCAAAAGGGGTGAAGGGTTAGAAAGGGCGTCATTGATTTCTCTTGGTGACGCAGCGTACTTAAATAGTCGCATGCGGCTAACCCGGGTGGGGGCTGAGAGCTTGCCATGGGGCAGCTTTGATTTCACTTTGTGTTTTGTTAGGGTCTCCCTCTCTGTAGGGGGGAGCGGCCGTGTCGGCGGCTGGTGAGGGTGGGGACCCGGAGGAGCATCTCTTTTCGTCAGCTGTGGCTGTGCTCCCTTTTTCCTGTTCACCTCCGGTCGCGCTCCCTCGTTCGTAGTCCGCGACCCGTGGGGAACACTTCGTGATATCCGGAACCGACCTGTCAGGCAGGCTCACCCGTCAGGTCCAGGTCGGGACCCGTACCTTCACATTCACGCCGCGCTGGTCGCACGGCACCGTCGCCGAACTGCTCAGAGGGCGCAACAACAGCCTGGGGCTGCTCCGGCTGGTGCTGGCCACCGCGGTGGTCGCGTCCCACGCCCGCGTTCTCGGATACGGCGGCAAGGAGTTCGGTCACACCTTCACCGGCGGCCAGACCGACCTCGGCAAACTCGCGGTGTACGGCTTCTTCGTCCTCTCGGGAATCCTGGTCGCGCGCAGTGGTGTGCGGCTTCCGGTCGGCCGGTTCCTGTGGCACCGTGCACTGCGGATCCTGCCCGGGTTCTGGGTCTGCCTGGCGGTGACGGTGCTCGTCGTGGCGCCGCTGCTGTACTGGAAGGTCCACTCCACCTTCGCCGGGCTGAACGGCCCCGGCGGGCTCGTCGCGCACGTGAAGGCCAACTGGCTGATCGCCACCCGGCAGTACGACATCGCCGGGCTGATGCAGCATCAGCGCACCGCCGGTGTCACCCACAACGCCGCCTTCAACGGCTCCCTGTGGACGCTGCGCCACGAGGCCCTGTGCTACGTCGTCGTCGCCGTCCTCGCCGTCACCGGTGTCCTCACGCGCGCCCGGCGCGCCGTACTCCTGCTCACGGCCTTCCTCGGCTGGCTCGTCATCCGGCAGGCGATCGATGAGCGGTTCTGGGCCGGTGCGTACGACGCGCGCTACTTCCACGCCGTGGAGCTGCCCGGCGTCGGTTTCGTCACGCCGGTCTGGATGATCTACCTCGGGTTCGCCTTCTCCCTCGGGATGCTGATCGAGCTGTACAAGGAGCGCATACCCGTCAGTGACGCGCTCGGTGTCGTCTCCCTCGTCGTCATGGCCGGCAGCCTGCACTTCGGCTACTTCTTCGTCGTCGGCGTCCCGGCCTTCGCGTACGCCCTCCTGTGGCTCGCCATCCGTCTCCCCGGACCCTTCCGCCGTATCGGTGCCCGCAACGACTACTCGTACGGCATCTACATCTACGGCTTCCTCGTCCAGCAGACCCTCGCCGTCCTCGACGTCCCTCGCTTCGGGCTGCCCGTCTACTTCGCGCTGACCATGGCGCTCACCGTCGCGCTGGCCGCCGCGTCCTGGCACCTCGTCGAACAGCCCGCGCTCCGTCTGAAGGACCTCGGCAGCACCCCCGCCGCCCCCACCCCCGTCTCTCCCGCCCCGGCCAAGGAGAACGCCACCGTGGGCTGACTCCGCAAGGACGCGGGCGCGTCGGGCCGAGGGGGGTACGTACGACCATCGTGGAAGGAGTGGGACAACAATGACGTCCACCCCCGGAGACCGCCCCGAGCGGGAGACCATCGGCACCGACGACGCCGAGTACCCCTTCGGGGAGCCCGGCTGGCTCGACGAAGACACGGTCTGCCCGTGCTGCGGGGATGAACTGGGCGTCGGTGACGCGGGTTCGGCGTGAACGTTCCCGAAGAACGGTGCTGATGCCGACGGCGTAGGTACGGAACTCGGGGCCGGTGTCCGTCTCGGCGAACGGGGATGTAGCCCCCCGCCTCACTCGAACGAGTGTGCCGAACCGTTCCGCCCCTTCGGGACCCGCAGGAAGCCTCCCGAAGGTCCCGCCCCTACTTCGGCGCAGTCCGCTGCGTAGAAGCAATCGGCGCAGCAGCCGCCACCTGCGGCGAATCCGCGTTCGCGAACACCGACGGCGCCGCAACCCCCGCCGAGGGATCCGGGGCCTCCTCCGTGCCCGCCACCGGTACCCCGCCCACCATCCGGATGTCCGCCGCGTCGAAGGCGCGCTTGATGCGCCACCTCAGTTCCCGTTCCACCGTGAGTTTCTTGCCGGGCATCGTGCGAGCGGTCAGGTGTATGACCATCGAGTCCAGGAGGACGGAGTCGAGGCCCACGACGTCGATGGAGCTCCAGAGGAGTTCGTTCCAGGGCTCCTCCTTGCTCATGCGTTCGGCTACGTCCGTGAGGGTGGACTTGACCCGGTCCAGGTCCTCCGTGGGCTTGACCGTGACGTCGACGCCCGCTGTGGCCCAGCCCTGCGAGAGGTTGCCGATGCGCTTGACCTCGCCGTTGCGGACGTACCAGATCTCACCGTCGGCGCCGCGCAGCTTGGTCACGCGGAGGCCCACCTCGATGACCTCGCCCGTCGCGACCCCGGCGTCGATCTGGTCGCCGACGCCGTACTGGTCCTCCAGGATCATGAACACGCCGGAGAGGAAGTCGGTGACCAGGTTCCGGGCGCCGAAACCGATGGCGACACCGGCGACACCGGCGGAGGCGAGCAGCGGGGCCAGGTTGATCTGGAAGGTCGAGAGGACCATCAGGGCCGCCGTACCCAGGATCAGGAACGACGCGACCGAGCGCAGGACGGACCCGATGGCCTGGGAGCGCTGATGGCGGCGCTCGGCGTTGACCAGGAGCCCCCCGAGCGCCGTGCCGTCGACCGACTCGACCGTACGGTTCATGCGGTCTATCAGCTTCGTGATCGCCCGCAGCACGAACTTCCGCAGGACCACCGCGACGACGACGATCAGCAGCACCCGCAGCCCGATCGCCAGCCACGTCGACCAGTTCTGCTCGACCCAGCTCGCGGCGTTGGTCGCGCTGTCCTGCGCGTCCTGGAACGTCGGCACGGTCACGGCGGGTGACATGGACGGCGACGGCGTAGGAGTCGGCGAGGCGGCGGACAGGGACACGGCGGGAACCTCCAGGAGCAACGGCGGCCCGCAGAGAGGTCACGAAAAGGTCACCGTACGGGCAGGCACACCACACTAACGGGGCATTGTGTGGAGGTCCGTCCGTGTGCCCCGACAGAGACCTGTCTCACCCGTGCTTGAAGGGGGCGTACGGCGGCAAAACATGGGGTGTGGTCGAAAACACTCCCAGCCCGTTACCGGGAGATGGTGGCGCGTCCACCAGGCAAGAGGGGAGACTGACTACCAGATCGTCCCGGCGCGAGCCACGCGCCGCCGACGCCCAAGGAGGCATCCGTGCCGCATGTCCTGGTCCTCAACGCGTCGTACGAGCCCCTCGGCGTCGTACCGCTCCGCCGCGCGCTCGTCCTCGTCCTGGAGAACAAGGCAGTCTCCCTGGAGGATTCGGGCGCCTATCTGCACAGCGCGACCGTCACAGTCTCCGCGCCCAGCGTGGTCCGGCTCAAGCGATTCGTCAGAGTCCCTTACCGGGGGCCCGTCCCCTTGACCCGCCGCGCGCTGTTCGCGCGTGACGGGGGCCGGTGCATGTACTGCGGTGGCGTCGCAACCAGCGTCGACCACGTCATCCCGCGCAGCCGCGGGGGCCAGCACGCGTGGGACAACGTCGTCGCGTCCTGTCGCCGCTGCAACCATACGAAGGCCGACCGCCACCTCACGGAGATCGGCTGGCGCCTGCGCCACAAACCCGCCCCACCCACCGGCCTGGCCTGGCGCATCATCGGGACCGGCCATAGGGACCCGCGCTGGCTGCCGTACCTGCGGCCATATGGCGCGGACGACGCACTAGCCCGGATCGACGGCATATCGGCCTGAGATCCGGGCTTTCGCATATCCGCCCCGGAAATCCCCTCGTGTTTCCGGGGCGGAGGCTGTGGATACGTACGGCGCTGTCGCCGCGACGCCGTGATCGGTGTACGGCGTCGGCGCGGACGTGAGCCGGGTTCTGTACGCGCTCCGGGAGGCTCACGCCTGCCGCAGTTCCCCCGGCCGTACCACCCTGCCGAGCAGGGGCAAGGATGTCGCTACCGCCAGCAGACACGTGCTGTACACCAGGAGCGGCACCAGCGGGGAGGCGTACGACATCCCCGTGCCGGGGCCTTCCGTGACGGCGGCGTAGCAGAGGCCGACCACCATGCCGCCGCCGCCCGCGAACAGCACCGCAGGAGCCAAGGGCAGGGCCGTCTCCAGCAGCAGCGCCCGTACGAGCACTGCGCGCGGTACCCCTGCGGCGACCTGCGCGGCCAGCCCGCGCCGCCGGTTCGCGATCGACTCACCGGCACCCGCGGCGAGCCCGGACAGGGTGATGAACAGGGCCAGGGTGATGGCGGCGGCAGCGAGGTCGAACCCCGCGATGTAGAAGTCGGGGCCCATCGCGGTCGCTTGCAGGTTGCGCACGAACACCGCGCGGACCCCGACGTATCCCGTCCCCACGACCGTCACCAGCAGCACCGCCGCATGCGTACGGGCCGCCGCCCACGGGTCGTCCCGCAGGCGCTCCGCCGCGATGAGTACGGCGGCCGACCGGGCCCGGGGTGCGAGCACCCGCCCCGCGAGCCGGGCGAGCGCTCCCGCGATCGCTACGGCTCCGATGCCGACGATCACGACCAGCGCCACCAGGAGCAGGGGCAGCAGCACCAGGCCGACCTTCATGACGAGCACCATGAACACGAGGAGGAGTACACCGACGACCGACCCGGCCACGACCGCCCAGGCCCCCCGACCCACCTGCGGCCGAGCCCTCCGCACCCACCCCAACGGCGACGCGACGACATGCCGCAACGCCAGCATCCCCGCCCCGGCACCGAGCACCGGCACCACGACGGCGACGGTGGCGATCCCGCCCCACGTATAGAGGCTCGCCCCCTTCCAGATGCTCGCCAGCACCCCCACGGACCCCGCACTGACGACCCCGGCGCCGAGCAGGCACGCCGGCCCCGTCTCCAGCGCCGCGATCCTCCGCACCTGCCCCGCCCCGGCCCCCGCGAGCCGCAGCCCGGCCAGCCGCCGGTCCCGGTGCACGGCGCCGATGCGGGCGCACTGGCCGAGGAAGGCGAGGACGGGTACGAGGAGGAGGACGAGGGCGAAGACGATCCCCTGCCGCTCGCCCGGACCGTTGAACAGCCCGGCGGCGTACGGGACTTGGTGGTACCCCCGGAGCGAGGACAGCGCGGCGGCGACCTGCCCGAGCCCGGTGGCGAGCCCGGCACCGAGAGCGGTGAGCCCGACCCGCCACCACTCACGCCGGTCGGAGCCGCGAAGGAGGGCCCAGGAGAGGCGGAGGTCACTCGCGAGGGCGTTCATCGCGGAGGTGCCCGGCGTGGAGGTACCCGGCGTCGAGGTGCTCACGCCGTCACCCCCGCCGCCACGACCGCCCCGTCCGTCATCCGTACCTCTCGGTCCGCGTACGCCGCGACCTGCGCGTCATGCGTGACGAGGAGGACGGCCGTGCCGTTCTCGCGGGCCGTGAGGGTCAGTGCCGTCATGACCTGTTCGCCGGTGAGGGAGTCGAGGGCGCCGGTGGGTTCGTCGGCGAAGACGATACGGGGGCCCGTGATCAACGCCCGCGCCAGCGCGACGCGTTGGTTCTGGCCGCCGCTCATCTCCCCCGGCCGCAGGGCCTCTTGGCCCAGCACCCCGAACCGCTCCAGCCACTCCCGCGCCTCGGACCAGGCGCTGTCCCGGCGCCGCCCGGCGAGCAGCAGCGGCAGCGCGACATTGTCCAGCGCCGTCAACTCCGGGATGAGCTGGCCGAATTGGAAGACGATGCCGAACTCGGTACGCCGCAGCTCGCTCAACTCCCGTTCGCCGAGCCCGTCCAGCGCCTTCCCGGCGTACACGACCGACCCCCGGTCGGGCCGCACGATGCCCGAAAGGCAGTGCAGCAACGTCGACTTGCCGCTCCCGCTGGCCCCCGTGACCGCGAGGACCTCGCCCGCGGCCAGCTCCAGCGAGGCGTCCCGCAGGGCGGGTGTCGCACCGTACGTCTTGCCCAGCCCGAGCCCCGACAGAAGCGCAGTGTCCGTCATCCGGCATCGACCTCCTCGGTGAGTGTGGTGAGCCGGGCCCCCGTGGTGGTCATCCAACGGAGGTCGGCGTCAAGGTGGTTGAGGGCGTAGTCCGCGGACAGCACGGTCGCGAGGTCCGCACTCCGCCCCGTCTTCACGGCGGTGAGTTCCCGCATCCGGCCCATGTGCGCGGCGCGTTGAGCGGTGAGGTACGCGCCGGCGTCCCCGCCGCTGAGGATCGCGACGACGACTTTCGCGAAGATCTCGTTGGCGACGAAGGGGGCGGGCGGGGCGACCTCGGCGGCCCACTCGGTGAGTTCCGCGGCCCCCTTCTCGGTGACCCGGTACATCGTCCGCTCCGGCCCCCCGTCGGACCCGGTCCCCTCGACCTCCGCGAGCCCGTCCCGCACGAGCCGCTGCAACGTCGTATACACCTGCCCGTACGCCAGCGGCCGGGCCTGCGGGAACCGCTCGTCGTGGCGCCGCTTCAGGTCGTAGCCGTGGCTGGGGCCGGTGGCGAGCAGGCCGAGGAGGATGTGGCGGGTGCTCATGGGGAGCAGTATGCACTACGTATATGTACTGAGTGAATAGCTGGCCGGGAACAAGCCCTCACCGGGGTGAGGGCTGGGCCGGTCAGGAGGGGACGGTGCCCACCAGGACGAACTCGTTGTACGGGAAGACCTTGCCGACCGGGCGGGCGAAGGGGAAGGAGTAGGCGCGGGTCACGGTCACGCCCGCTGTTTCCGCGTGTTCGCGCAGGCCGGTGAGGTCGACGAAGCGGACGTGGGTGGCGTCCGTCTTGTAGCCCGCTTCCTGGGGGGTGATGAGGACGACCTTGCCGCCCGGTTTGATCAGGGGAAGGTACTCGGCGAGGATCTTGACGCCCAGGTCCGCGTCCATGTGTTCCAGGACGTGTGCGCACAGGAGGCTGTCGAAGGAGCCCGGGGGCTCGTCGAGTTCGTCGGGGGTGTACGCCGTCAGGCCGCGTTCCCGGCAGGTGGCGACCGAGTGGGGGTTGTGGTCGACGCCGACGCTCTCCGGAGAGCAGTTCAGGAGGTTCCGGCCGAGGCCGCAGCCGACGTCCAGGACTCTGCCCATGTGGAGGCGGCGGAGGTTCCAGCGGTACGGGGCCTGGGTGGGGAGGAAGCGTTTGAGGCCGGACGTTTCCAGGCGGGTGAGGCGGCTGGTGTAGTCGGAGGAGCGCGTGTCGGGCATGAGCGACCGTCGTTCTCTCGCGGAGGCCGTGCAGGGGTGAGGACGGGCCACCGGGTGACTGGATGGCTGAAAATAAGTAGGTGAATCATAAGATCTTCTCGCTAAAAGGGAAGCGGGGTCTCCGCAATGTTTTGGTGAGGAAGCGGTGACCGTGACGCCGGTTGCCGGTCGGGGTGCTGGTGGAGACGCGGGTGGAGCCATCCCCGGGGTCGAGCAGAAGCCGCGTGAACGCTGCGCCGAGCGGGTGAGTCGTGGCTTCCGGTGGGGGGTGTGCTCGGGTCGGATCTTGTGGGGACTGTTGTGCGCAGCGCTGAGGGGGTTCTCAACTCGTCGCGGCTTGGGCCTTGTTGGCGCTCGTCATCGACAGTCCTGCGGGCGAAGACCTCGCGGTTCTTGCGGGGCTGGCGGCGGAGGCGTTGAAGGGGCGGCGGGTTGCGGGGAAGGCGGTGTTGGAGGTCGGGGGGTGAGGGGCTTGCCCTCGCCCTCGCCGTTCAGTTCGGGAGTTTCCACTCTGCCCAGACCGTTTTGCCGATGCCGTCGCGGGGGCCGTGGCCCCAGTCGTGGCAGAGGGCGTTGACCAAGGTGAGGCCCCTGCCGAACTGTTCCGTGGGGATTGCTTCGCGGGGGGACGGGATGCGTTCCGCGCGGGGGTCGCTGACCTCCAGGCGGAGGGTGGTGTCGGTGGTGCAGAGGCGGATGTGGATCAGGCGGTCGCGGAGGCTGCCGTGGAGGATGGCGTTGGTGGTGAGCTCGCTGGTGACGAGGGCGACGTCGCCCGCGAGGGTGGGGTGGCCCCAGTCGATGGTGAGCTGGGCGGTTCGGGTGCGGGCGCGGGTGACGTTGTGGGGGGTGGGGGTGTAGGTGCGTTCGTCTTCGTGGTGGGTGGGCATGGAGGGCCTCCCTTGCGTGAGCGGTGGGGCACTGAAGGTAGCGAGGGTTCCGATACTGCGGCAATCGGTTCGGGGAAGTTCTTCCCCAAATTGGTGAACTAGTCGACCTGAGTGGCGAACTGGGTACACACTGTGCTCGTGAAGCGATCAACGCAGCCTGATGGCAATCGGACGTCAACTGTCTTGGGACGCAAGCTCGGTGGGGAGTTGCTGCGGCTGCGCATCGCTGCGGGCAGGACTCAGACGCAGGCTGCCGAGTCCATCAACGCGACCGGCACGAAGATCGTGAAGATGGAGCAGGGCTGGGTGCCCATGCGGGACCCGGACATTCGGGTGCTGTGTGAGGGGTACGGGTTGGAGGACGCCGAAGTCCTGGCCAGGCTGCTCGCGCTGGCGAAGCTGGACCGAGAACGCCGGAAGGCCAAGGGGTGGTGGCTGAACGCCTCCGTCGGCAAGGGCCTGGTCGACTTCGTTTCGCTGGAGGACAGCGCCACCCGTATTCGTAACTGGCAGGTCACGCTGATTCCGGGGTTGTTGCAGACCGCCTCGTACACGCGGGCGATGGCTGTGGCCAACCCCGCTTGGGAAGACCCCAATGAGATCGAGACTGACGTCGAGGTCAAGCAGAAGCGTCAGAGGCGCCTGATGGGTGAGAACCCGGTTCATCTCCATGTGGTGATCTGGGAAGGCGCGTTGCGGCAGCAGATCGGTGGACCCAACGTCATGCGGGGTCAGATGGAACGCCTGCTGGAGGTCTCGGAGTATCCCAACGTCCGGCTTCAGGTGCTGCCGTTCCGGACCGGCGCCCACCCGGCTACCGCCGGTCCGTTCTGCATCCTCTCGTACGCAGAGGCAGGAGCGCTCGATGTGGTGGAGAGTGACACCCACAACGACATGATGTGGGTGGAGAACGATGAGGAGTGCGCGTACTTCGGCGAGGTGTTCGACCGGCTCGCTCGGCTTAGCCTGGCTCCCAAAGACTCCACCATGCTCATCGACAGCCTGTACAAGGAAAGCTAACCGTGCCTGAGTTCCAGTTTGTGAAGTCCAGCTACTCCGGTCAGTTGCAGGAGTGCGTCGAGGTCGCTCGCAACATCCCCCACACCATCGCCGTACGCGACTCCAAAGCCCCCACCGGCCCCCACCTCCTCCTCACCCCCACCACCTGGCACGCCTTCATCCACTCCCCCTGGACACGCTGATCGCCACCGAACCCCCCACCCCGAACTCCCGCAGCGAGTTCACGACCAACTCCGTGACCCACGCCGCCGCATCCGGCGTCCACTCGGGCGCGGACGCGGTGAACGTCGTCTCGGCAGCCCTCGCAGGCAACCCGCGTTGATCCACGCGCAGTTGCCCGATGGACCGCTGCGCGGCATGCGTGAGTACCTCGACCGGACCGAACTCCGATCCCGCCGCGATCCTCACCGTGATGCCGGTCCTGGCCTCCGGCGACGAGAGGGCGTACCAATCCGCGTCCATCCGGAGGTCAAGCGCGGTGTTGGGCGCGAGCCCTAGGGGGACGTGAGCGCTCAACGCGTTGAAAGTCACGTCCCCCACCCGGTGCAGGGAGTCGGTCATGACCCGCGTCATGGGGAGGATCGGGACGTGCTGCCGGGCCATCCCCGCCGTGGGGTACACCGTCAGCCACGCCAGCCGACGGTTCCGGCCGTCCTGCGACCAGTCGTTCCCCGCATCGGCATGCCCCCAGCGAGCGCCCGCGAGATCGCTCAGGCCACCGAAGAACGCGCTGCTCCACCCGTACGCGGCGGCCCGTTTGATGACGAGGCTGAAGAGGTCCTCGTCGAGATCGTGGTCCGCGCTGACCTGATCGATCCAGGCGTGCCGCCGGAACACGCCGTGGATCTCGACGGTCATCGCGAGGCTCGCGTCGTGTTCCATCGTGTCCTCCGCTAATCCAGTTGCCCCCTCCAACCCCGCCCGATAAAACGCTCACATGCTCACAGGCGTCACCATCGGGCTCCGAGCCCGGCAAGAGGACGATTTCCCCACCCTCCGTACCGAGCTCTTCAACGACGTGGCCAACGCCGCCCGCGCGGACAACGCACCCTGGCGGCCCTTCAGCCCCGAGTCCAAGGACGCCCGCCTCGTCGAGGACGAGGGGGACGAGGACCGAGTCCCCTTCTCCGTCGTCGAGTTGGCGGGCGGCACCCTCATCGGCGTCGCCAGCCTCTGGGGCATCGACACCCACAACCGTGCCGCCCACATCGGCCTCAACCTGCTCCCGGCAGCCCGCGGCAAGGGCTACGGCACGGACGTCGTCGCCACCCTCTGCCAGTACGCCTTCGTCGTCCGCAGCCTCTACCGCCTCCAGATCGAGACCCTCGCGGACAACACGGCGATGCTCACCGCCGCCGAACGCAACGGCTTCGTACGCGAGGGCGTTCTCAAGTCCTCGGCGTGGGTGATGGGCGAGTTCGTGGACGAGGTGATCCTCGGGCTCCTCGTCGACGACTGGAAGAAACGCTAGGACCCGTCGAGCGCGGCGAGCGCCTCCGCGGCCTCCGCCTGTCTGGGGCTCCGCATCGCCGCGAGCGCGTCCCGCGCCGTACGCAGCGCCTCCCGCGCCTCGGGGTGCCCCGTCGCCCCCAGCACCCGGCCCAGATCCAACCGCGCCTGCTCCGACCACGCCGGCATCTGCGCCTTGTCGAACGCCGCCAGCGCCTGCCGCAACGGCGCCTCCGCCTCGTACCAACGCTCCAGCGCCGCAAGGTCGTTGCCGATCTGCTGGCGGGCGACGGCGTGGTACATGGCCATGACGTCCGCCGTACGGCCGGGTACTCCGGCGCGGCAGATGCGCTCGCTGCGGCGGTGGACGTCGAGGGCCTCGGCGGGGCGGCCGGTCTGACGGAGGAGTGTGCCGAGGGCGTTGAGGAGGCTCAACTCGGCGAGCCTGGCCTGCGGGGACTCCTGCGGGGCGAGGCAGCCGGTCGCCTCCCGTAGGCGTTCCTCCGCCTCGTCCACCCGGCCCAGCCGGTGCAGGCCGCCCGCCATGTAGCCGAGCGCCCAGCCCTGTTGGAGTCCGTCCCCGCACTCGCGGGCCGCCGCCAGCGCCTCGACGGCGGCGGGGAGCGCGGCGCGCGGGTCGTGCACGCAGAGGTTGTACGCCCACGCGAGGTAGTTGAGGTGGACGGCCTCCTCCTGCCGACTGCCCAGCTGGCGCGCGGAGTTGGAGGAGAGCAGGAAGACCTCCACCCACTGCTCCCAGTGCTGGTTGAGGTCGGAGAACCAGTGCATCGCCCTTGCCGCGTCCAGGACTTGGCGGTGCCGGCCCGTCTCGTGCGCCCGGTGCAGGGCGGCCAGCCACTGCGCGCGTTCGGCCTCCAGCCAGGCTCGGGCCTCCTCGCGGCCGGTGGGCGCGCTGTCCGGGTCGGGGTCGCCCTCCGAGGTCCGCTCGTGGTCAACGTCGAAGTGCAGCGCGGCTGTTGTGGCCCGGCGCAGCATCCAGTCCGCCGTACGGTCCAGGGCTTCGGCGGTGTCCTCGGACTCGGTCAGCTCCGCGGCGTACAGCTTGAGGAGGTCGTGGAAGCGGTACCGCTCGGCGACGGGGTCGCTCTGGAGGAGGCCCGCGTCGGTCAACTCCTCGGCGCGGGCCGCCGTTTCGTCGTACGGCAGGCCCGCCAGGAGCGCGGCTGTCTCGGGGCTGAAGTCGCCTCCGGCGGCCAGCGCGGAGCGCCGTAGCAACAGCCTTGAGGCGGGCGGGAGTTGGCGGTACGAGAGTTCAAATGCCGCCCGTACTTGCAGACTTCCGGCCTGGAGGGCGTCCAGTCTGCGGCTCTCGGCCTTGAGGCGGGTGGCGAGTTTGGCCAGGCGTTCGTGCGGGCGGGACGCGAGGCGCTGGCCCGCGATGCGTACGGCCAGGGGGAGGTGGCCGCAGAGGTCGGCGAGGTCGCGGGCGGCCTGCGCCTCCGCCCGTACCCGGTCCGCGCCGATGATGCGGGTCAGCAGCTCCACCGCCTCCTCGCGGCGCAGCAGCGACAGGTCCGTGCGGTGGACCGACTCCAGGCCCGCGAGGGCGTGGCGGCTGGTGACGATCGTCAGGCCGGTGCCGGGGAGGAGGGGGGCGACCTGGGCCTCGTCGATCGCGTTGTCCAGGAGGAGGAGGCGGTTGCCGGCCAGCGATCGCCAGAGGGCCGCGCGGTCCTCGGTGGTGGACGGGATGTCCGCTACGCCGAGTGCTTTCAGCAGGCGGGCCAGCGCGTCCCTCGGGGTGGTGGGGGTGGGGGTCATGCCGTGGAGGTCCAGGGCGAACTGGCCGTCCGGGTAGTGCGGGGCCAGGTGGTGGGCGGCGTGTACGGCGAACGCCGTTTTGCCCAGGCCGGGTTGGCCGGAGACGACGGTCACCTGGGGGCGGGTGGCCGCGAGTTGGGCCAGGGCCGGGGCGCGTGCGGTGAAGTCCTGGATGTCGCGGGGGAGGGAGAGGGGGGTGGCCGTGGGTTTGGTCGTTCGGGGGCGGTCGGCTGCGGCCGAGGGGCTGGCTGCTCGGGGGCGTCCGGCTGCGGCCGACTTCTCCAGGCTCGCCGTCTCCATGTCGTCCAGGTTCAGGGCTTCGGCCAGGGCTTGCACGGTTTGGCGCTGTGGGCCCCGGGTACGGCCGCGCTCCATGTCGGCCAGCGCTCTGACGCTCACGCCTGCCGCGTTCGCCAGGGCTTCCTGGCTGAGGCCGGCTTCGGTGCGGAGGGTGCGCAGCCGCTGGGCGAAGTCTCCTGCGGGGGGTGTGCTGGCGCGCACCGTTGGTGTCTCCGATCGTGCGGGTCGTCCGGGGTATCCGGGTCGGTCGGGTCGGCCGGGTGGGGCGGCTTGTCCGGGTTGGTCGGGTCGGGCGGGTGGGGTGGCTCGTCCGGGTTGTTCCGGTGCGGGCCTCCGGCAGAAGTATGACGGACGTAGTTCTGCCGGGTGAACTGCCTGGTGGGAGGGGGGAGGGGGGTGGTCGACTTGAGGAGGACACGGGGCGTGGCTCCCAGGTATGGGGTGGCGTTCCGGGTGCGGGGGTGCCGGGTCCGGCGCGTACTCCGCTCGGTGGTGCCGGTGATCCCGGTGAGCCGGGCGGGTGGCTGGGGGAGCGGGGTCCGGGTGGGCGGGGGGCGGCGCTGGTGCGGGGAAGCGTGCCGGTCGCTCGCCGCCTGCGGGCTGGGCTTTCGCGGCGGCAGCAGCCTTGCCGCATGCCGGGCTTTCGCAGTAGCAGCCTTGCCGCGTGCTGGGCTTCCGCAGCCGCAGCCGCAGCCGCAGCCGCAGCCGCAGCCGCAGCCGCAGCCGTGCCGTGCGCCGGGTTCTCGCAGCCGGAGCCCTGCCGCGTGCCGGGCTTTCGCAGCCGAAACTCTGCCGCGTGCCGGGCTTCCGTAGCCGTAGCCGTAGCTCTGCCGCGCATCCGCAGTCGTCGGCCTGCCGTAGACCGCCTTCCACCGCCGTCCCCCTTACGTCTTACACCGAACGAGGCCCCCCACATGAACGACAACGCGTACGCCGCCCGGCTCTCCCGGCGCGGCGTCCTCACCGCCGGTGCGCTGACCGCCGCCGCCGTCGCCCTCCCGGCAGGGCCCGCGTCCGCCGCCGGTAAGCCCGCCATCTTCTACGCACCCCACCAGGACGACGACGCGATCGGGCTGGCCGGGTCGATCCTGGAGCACAAGGCGGCCGGGCGGCCCGTCTACCTCGTCCTCGTCAGCGACGGGCGCAATCCCGACCTCGCCGTACGGATGAACGCCGACCCCTGCGCGTTGACGCAGTGGTCCAGCCCTCACCCGTGCGCCGCCGGTGGCCGGCACAACCTGTCCTGGCCGACCGACGGCGTCACCAACATCGTCTCCGCGCGGACCGCCGAGTTCATGGCCTCCGCGAAGGCGCTCGGCGTGGACAAGGTCATCAACTTCAAGGTCGCGGACGACGGGTTCTCCAGCGACTCCGCCTACAACAAGCTCGTCGGCCGGATCGAGGCCAAGGTGAGGGCGCTCGCCGAGCAATACCCGGGCGCCTCCCACAAGTTCACCGCCGGGTGGCTGGAGCACACGGAGACGCACAAGGCGTGCAGCGACGCGGCGTACCGGCTGATGAACGACGGGGCGATCTCGGACGTCCGCTTCAACTACGTGTACGCGTACGGCCGTCCCGAGGGGGAGCGGGCGGACGGGGCCTCGTACGTGCTGAACATCCCTGCCGCGCACATGAAGACCAAGCGGAACGCGATGTACGCGTACAACACCTGGGATCCGAGCCGGAATCTGTACGCGCTCGGGTACCACAGCGTGCCGGATCTGCTGGAGGCGGCGCATGCGGATGCTCGCGAGTTCGTCCACACGCTGCCTGCCAACTACCGGCCGGGCCGGGGCAATTGACCGCTCGGCCGACCACAACTGACCTCAGCTGACTTCAGCGAAAAAGCCGACGGCATCGAGTCGCGGCCCACTACCACCTACGGGGAATCTCTCATGAACACCGCACTGCACCGCTCCACGCTGCTCGCCCTCGCGGGGACGGCCCTCGCCCTCTCCCTCACCGCCTGCCAGAGCGGTGAGGGCACCGAGTCCGCGGCGGCGTCGCCCGATGTCACGGTGGCGTCGACTCCGGTGGCCGGTACGTCTACGGCTGACAAGGCTGCGGGTACGACGGCGGGTACGGCCGGTAAGCCGGGCGCGTCCGGTACGTCCGGCTCGGGCTCGGCGAAGGCCGCTGGCTCTAACGGCTCGGCCGGCTCCGGGAGTTCGACCGGCGACAAGGCGGCGACGCCGACGTGCACCGCAGCCGACGTACGGATCACCGCCGCTCTCCAGGACGGCCCGCCCTACACCCACATCGTGCTCACCGCGAAGAACACGAGCCGGCACTCCTGCCGCCTGGCGGGCTTCCCGCGTGTCCAGTTCCTGGAGAGCCACAAGCAGGACGTCCCGTCCGTCGCGAAGAGCAAGCCGGCCACCCCGGTCGTACTGGCGGCCGGCGCTCCCGCCTACGCCCTCGTGAAGCTGTCGGACGGCGGCGTCGACGAGGACAACGAACCCGTCTCGGCGTTCCAGGTCATGCTGGAGGACGACTCCACGGTCATCACCGTCTCCGCGCCCGGCAAGGACGGCATCGCCGTCGACCCGGCGAAGGCGCTCACCGGGTACTGGACGTACGAACTCCGCAACGGGGCCGACGACTTTTAGGGCCTGCCCGGCGGATCAGGCCGCGGTCGCGGGGTCTGGCACGCGCATCTGCGGCGTTGTCGTCGGTTGCCGACGCTCCGCGTCGACGCCCTCCTCCGCCTTGCAGCTGCACGCACCAGACCCCGCTCACCGGCATGGAAAGGGGCCGTCACTCTTGTGCAGCCTGATCCGCCGGACAGACCCTAAGCCCGATCCAGGTGGACGACGACGCCCGTGTGAAAGCGGTTCACGGCGTCGTCCACGCTGCGGATGAACCCCGACTCCGCGTTGCCCCGGCTGCTGCCCATGCTCTTGAGCAGGGAGAGGCGGAAGCCGGTGATGCGGGTGTCGGGGTTTTTCGGGAGCAGGTCCGCCGGTTCGGGGCGGAGGCGTTCGAGGGTGCCGCGCGGGCCGGTGCCGTCCTCGACGAGGGTCTCGACGTGGAGGTCGGCGGGGGCCTCGGAGAGGTGGCGGATCAGGCGTTTGGCCCAGGTCAGGGGGTAGCCCTGGTCCGGTGCCGGGATGTCGATCGACGTACGGAGTCTCGCCGTCCGCAGGTCCGCGCCGACCGCCAGGATTCCCGGCGCGCCTTCGATCCGGAGTTCCGCCAACAGGCGTCCGTCCACGCAGAGTTGGTCGGCGAGGCGGCTGCGGCGTTCCTTCGGGTCGGCGCCGCGTTTCGCGCGCTGGACCGGCAGGACCTTCTGGCCGAGTTCGCCGCCGAGGCTGAGACAGAGCTGTCGGACGAGGCGTTCCCAGCTCTCCACGACGTCCAGTGCGCGGGGGTCGCCCGCGCACAGGGTCTCGTCGTCGATGCCGTTGCGTACGGGGACCCAGGCCGCGCCCATGTTCTGGAAGCCGTGGCAGCCGGAGTTCTCGTGCCGCAGGTAGTGCAGGAGTTCCAGGAGCAGCCAGGCGTGCGCCTTGTCGTTGACGCCCTCGTGGCGGATCAACATCTGGGCCTGGTAGGCGACTTCGGCCCAGGACAGGTGCCATAGACCGACCTTGTGCTTACGGCGTCCGTCGACCTTGACGTCGACGAGGGGGCTGCCTTCGAGGGCGACGTCGTTCGACAGGGTGATGACGGCCTCGTACCCGCGCCGCGCGGCGATGTCCATGTACGCCTGCACCTGCTCGGACTTGAGGGCGTTGCCGTTGGTCTTCGTCTCGACGAGGGCGGTCCAGAGTTTCCCGGCGCGCTCGACGCGGATGACTCCGTCGGGGCGCTTCGGGGTGTCGCCGTGGGGGAGCGAGACCTCGGTGAACGTCTCCATGCGGCCTGCGGGGGCGCCGAACGCGGCGGTCAATCTGCGGCCGAACTCGGGTACTTGGGCCATGACCGAGAGGAGGACGGAGGTCGCGCGGGTCTCGCGGTCGTGGTCGCTCTTGAGGGCGGAGGCGGGGAAGAGGCGGGACTGACGCCAACTCTCGTTCTCCGCGAGGGATTTCTTCGGGGTCTTGGGGACGGTGACTTTCTTCTTCGCGGTCCGGGGGCGTGCGGGTTTTTTCGGTGCCGCCTCTTCTTCGGCTGGTGCGCGGGGAGTTGGGACCAGGGCCAACGCCGTTTCGTGCGGGGGGCCTTGGAGGGTTTTCGGCGGGGTTTCCAGCAGGGTTTCCGGCTGGAACTCTTGCTGGTCCGGCGGCTCCTCCGCGCCCGCGTCGTCCTCGATGTCGACGCCGAAGTCCGTTGCCAGGCCCGCGAGTCCGGCGTCGTACCCCTGCCCGACCGCGCGGAACTTCCACTCCTCGCCCCGCCGGTACAGCTCCCCGAAGATGATCGCGCTGACCGCCCCCGCGTCCTCGATGGCGAACCCGACGAGCGCCTCCCCGCTCCCGTCGGCCAGCGTCACCTTGAGGTCCTCCAACTCGCCGAAGCCTGCCGCCCCGTAGCGGCTCGCGGCCACGACGATCCGTTCGACTTCCGGCGGGACCACGGTCAGGTCGAAGCTGATCCGGTCCTCGTCACCGCTGTCGGTCGGCGTCTTGCCGAGCATCTGCACGCTGCCGTCGGCGGCGACGGGGTTGTTGTAGAAGTAGAAGTCCCCGTCGCTGCGCACCTTTCCGTTCTCGTCCAGCAGCAGCACCGACACATCCGCGTCCCCCTCGCCCGTCGGGCTCACCCAACTCAGGCTCACGATCACCGAACCGGCGCTCTCGCTCAACGCCGCCAGTGCGACGTTCGAGCCCTTGGTCATCTCCTTCATGTAACCCCCCAGGTGTGACGTACGGCACAAGTAGAGACTGTAGTGGGCGTTGTGCGGAGTTGAGGGGGCGTCTGTGAAGTACGTACTGGGTAGTGCTGGGATGACCCGTCCCGCCTGTCGAGGAGGTCGTTGTGGCCGATCAGGAACTGGCGCAGCTTGCCGAGTTGTACGGGGTCGCTCCGTCGTTCAGCCCGGGGCCGGGGAGGGTGGTCGAGGCTTCGGACACCGCGTTGGTGCGGGTGCTGGGCGCGTTGGGGGTCGACGCCGGGAGCCCGGAGGCCGTGCGGGAGGGGATCCGGGAGCGGCGGCGGGTGCTGGGGGAGCGGGTCGTGGCGCCGACGCTCGTGCAGTGGGTGGGCGGGGCGGCGCCGGAGTTGCCCGAGGGGAGCGTGGTGCGGGTCGTCACCGAGGAGGGGGAGGTCCGGGACGGCGTGGAGGAACTGCCGCCCGGAGTGCACGAGTTGACCGTCACCGTGCCCGACGGGCGTACCGGCGTGGCTCAACTCGTCGTCGCCCCCGCACGGTTGCCCGCGCTCGGCTCACGGTCGTACGGGATTCTCGTCCAGCTCTATTCGCTGCTCTCCCGGCGGTCGTGGGGCATGGGGGACCTCGGGGATCTGCGGGAGCTGGTGGAGTGGGCCGGGCGGGGGCTCGGGGCGGGGTTCGTGCAGGTCAACCCGTTGCACGCGGCCGTGCCGGGGCCGCCCACCGACCCTTCGCCGTACCGGCCGTCGTCCCGGCGGTTCCCTGATCCGGTGTATCTGCGGGTCGAGGAGATCCCCGAGTTCGCCTACGTCGACGGCGCCGTGCTCCAGGCCCGGGGTGCCGCGCTGCGGCAAGACGTCCTGGAGAAAGGGGAGTTGATCGACCGGGACGCCGTATGGGCGTTGAAACGCGAGGCGTTGGAGGCTGTCGTCGCCGTTCCGCTCGGGCCGGGTCGGCGGGCCGTGTACTGCGACTTCCTCGCCGAACAGGGGCAGGCACTGGAGGACCACGCGACGTGGTGTGCGCTGGCGGAGGTGTACGGGGCCGACTGGACGCGGTGGCCGGAGGGGCTGCGCGACCCCCGGTCCGACGAAACCGCCCGTGCGCGGCTGGAGTTGATGCGGCGGGTCGACTTCCACTGCCGGGTCGCCTGGTACACGGACGCCCAACTCGGCGCCGTACAGCGGGAGTCGGGGATGGCGCTCGGCGTCGTACACGATCTCGCCGTCGGTGTGCATCCGGGCGGCGCCGACGCCTGGGCCCAACAGGACATCTTCGCCCGGGAGATGTCGGTCGGCGCACCCCCAGACGCCTTCAACTCCCTCGGCCAGGACTGGGGGTTGCCGCCGTGGCGTCCCGACCGGCTCGCGGAGGCGGGGTACCGGCCGTTCCGGGAGCTGCTGCGGGGGCTGTTCCGGTACGCGGGGGCGCTCAGGATCGACCACGTGATGGGGTTGTTCCGGCTGTGGTGGGTGCCGGAGGGGGAGGCGCCGGTGGACGGTGCGTACGTCCGGTACGACGCGGAGGCGATGCTCGCGGTGCTGGTGCTGGAGGCTTCGCGGGCGGGGGCGGTGGTGATCGGCGAGGACCTCGGGACCGTCGAGCCGGGCGTGCGGGAGACCTTGCGGGAGCGTGGGGTGCTCGGGACGTCCGTCCTGTGGTTCGAGCGGGACTGGGACGGGGACGGGCGGCCGATCCCGGCGGAACGCTGGCGCGCCGACTGCCTCGCCACGGCGACGACGCACGACCTGCCGTCGACCGCCGCTCGCCTCAGCGGGGAGCATGTCGAACTTCGGGAGCGGCTGGGGTTGTTGGACGGGCCGCTGGAGGGGGAGCGGGCTGCGGCTGCGGCTGATGTGCGGGAGTGGCTGGGGGTGATCGGCGGGGGTGATGGCGACGAGGAGTCCCAAGTCCGGGCCGTGTACCGGTACTTGATGCGTACGCCAGCCTCGCTGGTCGGCGTCTGGCTGCCGGACACGGTCGGGGACCGGCGCCCGCAGAACCTGCCGGGGACGTGGGACCAGTACCCGAACTGGCGGCTGCCGGTCGCGGACGGGGAGGGGAGGCCGGTGAGCCTGGAGGAACTGGCGGGGTCGGCTCGGGCGCATGGGTTGTTCGAGGCGCTGCGGGTGAGCGGGGGAGGGTGAGGGGTTGAGTGGGCGGGAGTGGCTCTGAGGTCGTAACTCCCTACACCTCGGGAGCTACCGCGCCGTACCCCGCAGGAGCTACTCCGCCGCCTCGTGGACCCGCCGCAGCAACTCCATCAGCCTCTCCGCCTCCCCCACCCCGAGCGGTGCCAGCAACTCCGCGTTGGCCCGCTCGGCAAGCTCCGCGCACCGCTCCAGCACCCGCACCCCCTCCGTCGTCACCCGCACCGCGTTCTTCCGCCGGTCCGCCGGGTCCGGCTCCCGGACCGCGTACCCCTTCTCCTCCAAGTGGTTGATCACGAGCACGACGTCCTTCGCGTCGAACCCCAGCCGCCGCACCAGATCCGCCTGCGCCACCGGTTCGTGCTCGGCGACCGCCGCCAGCACCGCGTGCTGCGCCAACCGCAGCCCCTCCGCCGCGAATGCCTCCGCGACCAGCTCACGTCCCCGAGCGGCCACCCGGCCGGCGAGCCAGCTGGGGAGGGACTGGATGTGGGTGAGGGGGCGAGGTTCGGTCATGTCCGCAGGGTAACCAGAAACCGTTGGACATCCCAACGGCTTCACGTCTAACCTCGGAATCCGTTGGGAATCCCAATGACTATGAATCCGAGGAGGTGGCCATGCGGCGTGTCCGGTACGAGGTCAGCGGCGGTCCCGAGGTGCTGTTCCTGGAGGAGGCTCCCGTCCCTGTCCCCGGCTCCGGCGAGCTGCTCGTCCGGACGGAGGCGGTCGGCGTCACGCTGCCTGCCGTACGGAAGGTGCGCGAGGGGGTCGGGCCGCTGGCCGGGGAGGTCGCGGGGGTGGTCGTCGCCGTGGGGGACGGGGTCACGGGGTTCGCGGTGGGTGACCGGGTCGTCGGTCTCTGCTTTTCGCACGCGTACGCCGAACTGGCCACCCTCCGCGCGGAGATGGCGTCCGCCGTACCCGAGGACGCGAGCGCCGTCGACGCCGTGGCGCTGGTGAGGAGCGGTGCGGTGGCGCGAGGAGTCGTGGAGGTGGGGAGAGTTGAGAAGGGGGACACCGTCCTGGTCACGGCCGCCGCGAGCGCGATCGGGTCGCTGGCGCTGCAACTCGTGCGGAACAAAGGGGCGTTGCGGGTCGTGGCCGCCGTAAGCAGCGCGGACAAAGCGGAGTTCGTGCGCGGACTCGGTGCCGACGAGGTCGTGCTGTACGGCGACGACAGCTGGGGCGACCCGGTGGACGTCGTCCTCGACGGGGTCGGCGGCGACGTACTCGGGCCTGCCGTACGGGTGTTGGCGCCGGGCGGGAGGCTGGTGGCGTTCGGGTCGGGTGGCGGGACGGTCGACGCGTACGAACTGCTCGTACGGAGTGCTTCGGTCACCGGATTCCAGGTGGCGGCGGTCGCGCGGCGCGAGCCGGAGACGTACGCGGGGTGGGTGGGCGAGCTGTGGGAGCGGTACAGCGCCGGCGTGCTGCGGCCTCGTGTCTTCGCGGAGTTCCCGTTGGCGGAGGCGGGACGCGCGCACAGGGTGATCGAGACACGGGGCAATCTCGGGAAGGTCGTACTGGTCCCCTGATCCCCCCTGCCCGGTCCCTTCGCCTCGCCCCGCCCGGTCCTTTAAGGCACCCCGGACGAGCGCCCTCCCCCGGCGTTCGCTACTTTTGCACCGTGGACAAGAAGAACGCCTTGCGCGCCGGCACCCTGGCGGCCGGTACGACGCTGATGATGCTGCTGATGTCGTCCCCCGCGCTCGCGCTCACGCGCGACGACGGTGACGACCCGGGTCCGGGTCTGAGTGTCGTCGACACGCTGGGCCTCTTCGTCGTGGCTCCCATCGGGATCTTCCTCGTGATCGCGGGCCTGGTCTGGGTCCTGGACCGGTCGAAGGACCGCGAGCCCAAGGCTTCCAAGGCCTGACGTCCGCTTACTGAGTCATACGGGTGCTGCCTGAGTACTAACCGGGTACGCCCCGAGAGTTACTCCTGCGTAGTACCCGGCAGCAACTCCCGCAAAAGGTCGGCCAACTGGCCGACCTTTTCCGCGTCCAGGACCGAGATCGCCTGCTGCTGGACGGCAAGGCCGGCCTCGACCGCCTGGTCGACGACCCTGAGACCGTCCTCCGTAAGAGTGACGCGCAGGGCCCTGCGGTCGTGGGGGTCGGGGGAGCGGCGCAGCAGTGACGCGCGTTCGAGTTTGTCGAGGCGGCCCGTCATGCCGCCGGTCGTGAGCATGAGGGTCGAGGAGAGTTCGCGGGGCGAGAGGGAGTAGGGCGCGCCGGAGCGGCGCAGCGTCGCGAGGACGTCGAACTCGCCCCGGGAGATGCCGTACGGGGCGTAGGCGCGTTCGGCGCGGTCGCCCATGGCGCGGGCGATGCGGGAGATGCGGCCGAAGATCTCCATCGCGGCGGTGTCGAGGTCGGGGCGGGCGGCGGCCCACTGGTCGACGATCGCGTCCACGGGGTCCTTGGGGGGCGTGCTCATGGGGCGAGTATCTCAAGCGGCACCGGCTTGCCTCCGACTGGCTTACTTCTAAGTAGCTTGACTCTAATTCGCTTAGTGCTAAGCTAATCATCGTCGAGCTACCTGACCGGGGTGTCCCATGAAGTCCACGACCGTCCTCCTCACCGCCCTCGCGCCCATCTCCTGGGGCACCACCTACGCCGTGACCTCGGAGTTCCTCCCGCCGGACCGGCCCCTCTTCACCGGCCTCATGCGCGCGCTCCCCGCCGGCCTGCTCCTCCTCGCCCTCACCCGCACGCTGCCGCGCGGCGCGTGGTGGTGGAAGGCGGGGGTGCTGGGCGCGCTCAACATCGGCGCGTTCTTCCCGCTGCTGTTCCTCGCCGCGTACCGGCTGCCCGGGGGGCTCGCGGCGGCGGTCTCCTCGGCGGGGCCGCTGTTCGTACTCGCCCTCTCGACGGTGGTGCTCCGCGAACGGCCGACGCTCCGCCCCCTCCTCACGGGCATAGCTGCGGCCCTCGGCGTCACCCTCGTAGTCCTCAAGGCGGGCGGCGCGCTGGACACCCTGGGTATTACGGCCGCAGTGGCCTCCACGGCCTCGATGTCCGCCGGTACGGTCCTGACGAAGAAGTGGGGTCGTCCTTCCGGCGTAGGCCCCCTCACCCTCGCCGGCTGGCAGCTGACGGCAGGCGGCCTCCTGATCGCCCCCATCGCCCTCCTCGCCGAAGGCGCACCCCCCGCCCTCGACGCCCGCGCGATCAGCGGCTACCTGTACCTCGCCCTAGCCAACACGGCCGTCGCCTACTGGCTCTGGTTCCGAGGAATCGGCCGCCTCTCCGTCGCCCAGGTCTCACTGCTCGGCTCCCTCTCGCCGGTGACGGCGGCGGTCGTGGGGTGGGCGGCGTTGGGTCAGTCGCTGACGGCGCTGCAACTCGTGGGCATGGGGGTGGCGTTGGGGGCCACCGTCATCGGGCAACTGAGGCCCGCCGCGCGCGCCACCACGTCCGCGCCCAGAGAGCGTGAACTCCACCGAGTGTGACGACGACGGCGACCGCGTCCAGCCGCTCACCCACCGAGGAACCGGAGCCCAGGTCCGCGAGCGCGTCGGCGAGGAGGACCGCATCGGCGGGAAGGGTGACGACGGCGAGAGCGCTCAGGCACAGCGCCGTACCGATGACGAGTACGGCGCTGTAGAGCCGTACCGAGCGGCGCTCGCGGGCGGGCAGCGCACGGCTGGGATCGTCCTCGGGGGCGGCGCGGCCGAGGAGGCGCCGGGAGAGGTGCCGGGCGTACGCCAGGCCGTCGCCGTACAAGTCCCGGCAGCGCAGGAGGTCTTGGAGGACGAAGTAGAGGTCGGTGCGGGTGAAGACCATGAGCTGGAACGGGACCGGGAGCAAGGAGAGCAGGGCGAGAGCGGCGAGGAGGCGGCGCGGGGTGCCGTCGACCGCGTGTGTCGCCAGAGCGAGCAGGGAAGCGGCGGTGACGTTGACCGCGATACCGGAGAGGTAGGCGGTCAGGCGGTGGCGGCGGGGGGCGAGTTCGATGCCGCTGATGTCGGTCTGGACGACCAGGAACTGGAGGCGGGTGCCCAGTCCGATGCGGCCGTTCACGCCGGTCGCCCGCGCTGTCAGGAGGTGGGCGTACTCGTGCAGCATGATCAGGGCCCAGCCGAAGCAGGCGCCCGACACGAGGACGGCGCTGCCGTGGTCGCTCCACAGGAGGGTGCGGTGGCTCAGGGGGACCGGCGGACGGCTCAGGGCGGCTGCCGTCGCCAACGCCGCCACGAGGAACGGAAGTACCGGATGCAGCAGCCAACGGACGTGCCGGGGGCGGATCTTGGCCAACGGAGGCGGCCGGTGGCACGGTTCGGCGGCCCCCTCGCCGTCCAGCTCCACCACGAAGCCCAGTGCGACCAGGGCTTCCACGAAGTCCGGTACGTCGATGTCCTCGCCGGTCTCGGTACGCAGCCGAGTCGCCACCTCCGGCGCGGTGAGGCCCTCGGCGAGGAGGTCCAGAGCCCGTTTCCCCGTCCTGGGGAGTGCGACCGTCCGGCCCGTGGAGAGCCGGCCGACGATCCACTCCTCACCGTCAGGGCGTGAGCGGACGTCGGAATGCAGGCGAACTCGGGTCATCGCGGGGTGAGTTGGCCGCAGGCCGGGCAGCGGCGCAGGTCCCGGCGCGCGAACTCGCCCTCGCGCAGACCTCCCAGCAGGCGCCGGTGCCGGGGACGTAGACGCCCGCCGTCGCCAACGGGCCGCGGTAGCCGGCGTCCACCCAGGGCAGGCGGGCGGCTATGCAGACGCGGTTGGCCCAGCGCCAGATGTCGACGGGACGTTGGACAGCTCGACGGTGTCCGGCTCCACGCAATGCAGGTGACCGACACCGGAGGCCACCAGGTTCTGCGCGGCGTGGCCTCCCGTGCCGCCGAGCCCGATCAGGAGGATCCGGGCCTCGCGCAGGCGTAGTTGGGCGTCCCAGGGGGTGCGGCGGGGGCCCCGGTCCATCCAGTGCAGGAGAGGGACGCCTCGGCTGTGGCGCTCGCGCTCGTGGGGCGGAAGGGGGTTGGGGGCGCCGATGTCCTCGACGAAACCGGCGCCGTAGAGATCCGCCAGGGCTTGCGGGACGTCCTCGGGAGCCAAGTCCGGGTGGCGGAAGCGGACTTCGATGATGATGTCGGACGGGCTTCGCGTGCCGTCCAGTGTCTCGACGAGGGTCCAGATCCAGCCCTGCGGGTCCTCGATCTCCGCGCCGATGCCGTAGATCACGCTGCCGATGCGGATGTTGCCGTCCACGGTCCGGTACGGGCGGTGCTCGGGCTTGACGCGCGGAAGCGCGAGCATCTCGACCACGTCCACAGAGCCTCCGTCGCTGGGGCATCACCCGGGCCTCGTGGCCCCGTGGGGCGCACTTGACAGCAGATACCCCCGGGGATCCCATGGAACACCTGACATCCTTGCCGGGAAAGGGAGTTGGCATGGCAACGAAGATCGTGATCCGCCCGCTGGAGAAGAAGGAAACCACGGCCCCCAGCAACTCACAGGGCTCCTGAGACGGGGGGACCGGCGTGCGGACACCGTCCCTTTCGTCGCCCTTTCCGAACGTCGGCGACCTTGAGCGGCGGGCCCGCGCGCTGGTCTCCTCGGCGCCGCGCGACCTCCGCCTTCGTGCCGTGGGCGAGAGCCGCGCAGGACGACCCCTGTGGCTGCTCTCCGCCGGACACGGGACCCGGCAGATCCTCACGGTCGCCGGGGCGCACGCGGACGAACCGGTGGGCGGGGCTTCGGCGTTGAGGCTGGCCAGGCTCCTGGCACACCGGCCGCACCGCTTCGAACCTCTCGACTGCACCTGGCACTTCCTGCTCTGCCTGGACCCGGACGGGGCGATGCTCGCGGAAGGCGGGCAGCCACAGGAGGGGGCCGAGCCGTCGCTGGCGGAGTCCTACCGGCGCTTCTACCGGCCGCAGTTCGGGTGGCAGCCGGAGTCGATGCCGGTGGGCGGGGAGTCGCTCCCCGAGTCCGCCGCGCTCGTACGGCTGCTCGACGAACTCCGTCCCGACGTTCAATTCACCCTGCACGGCATCGAGTTCGGCGGTGCGTTCGTCATGCTGACGCGCGAGCACCCCGGCATCGCCGCCGCCTTCCGCCGGATCGCCGCCCGCCTGGACATCCCCCTCACCCACCACCCCCTCGACGGCATCGACTGGCGCCCGAGGCCGCCCGGAGTCCTGGTCCTCCCCGACGAAGCGGGCGTCGGCGAACGCGACCAGAGCGGTTACGTCGCCGAGAGCACCTGGCTGCACCCCCGCCGGTACGGCACGCTCACGACCATCGTCGAGTCCCCCGCCCGGGCAGTGGCCGGCGTGGACGACCCCACCCCCGCCCCCGACCCGTACGGTGAGACGGCTCGCGTCAACGAACTCCTCCTGGACCGAACGCGTCAACTGACCGACGCCGTACCCGAGTCGGCCCTCGCCAAGGTCCCCGAGGCGCTGATCCCCCTCCGTACGGCCGCCCTCGAACTCATCGGTGTCGCCCCGTCCATCGTCGAGACCTGGGCCACCGAGGAACCCCCCGGCCACCGGGGCCACTCCACGGCCCTCGGCATCTCGGCCCGCCGTGTCCCGATCCGCGCGGCGGCGATGCTCCACCGGGCGCTCGCGGGCACGCAGGCCGCGGACGTCCTCGCCGTCCTCCTCCACGACTGGCTCCAGGAACTGGAGAAGTCCTTCGACCTGCGGTGGGTCCCGGTGTCCGCGCAGACGGGACTACAGGTGCGGACGATGATCGAGACGGTTCGCCTGACGGCATGACGAAGGGCGCCCGGCGTCGACAACGCCGGGCGCCCCTGTGTGTACTACGCGTCCGCAGCCTGCGCCTTCAGCGCCCGCTCAACCCCCGACTGGGACTCCGACACCAACCGCCGCAGCGCGGCGTTCGGTTCGGCGGAGGACAGCCAGGTGTTCGTGGCGTCCAGCGTCGACTGCGAGACCTGGATCGCCGGGTAGAGGCCGACCGCTACCTGCTGGGCGATCTCGTGGGACCGGGTCTCCCAGATCGACTTGACCACCTCGAAGTACTTCTCCGTGTACGGCGCGAGCAGTTCGCGCTGTTCCGGCTGGACGAAGCCGCCGATCACCGCTTCCTGGAGCGCGTTGGGAAGGTCCGAGGAGTCGATGACCGAGGACCACGCGGCGGCCTTGGCCTCGGCGGTGGGCCGGGAGGCGCGAGCCGTCAGGGCGTGCCGCTCGCCCGCCGCCGTCTTGTCGCGCTCGTACTCGGCGTTGATCTCCGCCTCGTCGAACCGCCCGACAGAGGCGAGCCGTTGGACGAACGTCCACCGCAGCTCGGTGTCGACGGCGAGCCCCTCCACGACCGAGGACCCGTCCAACAGGCCCTCAAGGAGCGAGAGTTCGGAGTCGGTCCGGGCCGTCGCCGCGAACGCCCGTGCCCACGCGAGCTGATGGTCGCTGCCGGGGGCAGCCGCACGCAGGTGCTCCAGCGTCGCCTCGGTCCAACGCGTCAGCAGAGAAGCGCGCTTGGCCGGAGCCGCGTACAGCTCCAGCGCCAGCTTCACCTGCCGCTGGAGGGACTGGACGACGCCGATGTCCGACTCCTTGCCGATCCCGGAGAGGACCAGCGAGAGGTAGTCGCTCGTGGCGAGTTCGGCGTCACGGGTCATGTCCCAGGCCGAGGCCCAGCACAGGGCGCGGGGGAGGGAGGACTCGAAGTCGCCGAGGTGCTCGGTGACGAAGGCCAGCGACTCCACGTCGAGGCGGACCTTCGCGTACGAGAGGTCGTCGTCGTTGAGCAGGACAACTGCCGGGCGGCGCTTGCCGATCAGCTGGGGTACGTCCGTCAACTCCCCGTCGATGTCCAGCTCGATGCGCTCGTCACGCACCAACTTGCCGCTGTCGTCGTCGAGTTCGTACAGGCCGACGGCGATGCGGTGGGGGCGGAGCGTCGGCTCGCCCTTCGCGCCGACGGGCAGCGCGGGCGCCTCCTGGCGGACCGCGAACGACGTGATGACACCGGCGGAATCCGTCACGATCTCCGGCCGCAGGATGTTGATCCCGGCCGTCTCCAGCCACGCCTTCGACCACGACTTGAGGTCACGCCCGGAGGTCTCCTCCAGCGCGCCGAGCAGGTCCGAAAGCCGCGTGTTGCCGAACGCGTGCGCCTTGAAATACGCCTGCACGCCCTGGAAGAACGCGTCCATCCCGACGTACGCGACGAGCTGCTTCAGGACGGAAGCGCCCTTCGCGTACGTGATCCCGTCGAAGTTGACCAGGACGTCGTCGAGGTCGTTGATCTCCGCCATGATCGGGTGCGTGGACGGGAGTTGGTCCTGCCGGTAGGCCCACGTCTTCATGGAGTTCGCGAACGTCGTCCAGGAGTGCGGCCAGCGCGAGCCCGGCGCGTACGCCTGGCAGGCGATCGACGTGTACGTCGCGAACGACTCGTTGAGCCAGAGGTCGTTCCACCACTCCATGGTGACGAGGTCGCCGAACCACATGTGCGCCAGCTCGTGGAGGATCGTCTCGGCGCGCGTCTCGTACGCGGCGTCCGTGACCTTCGAGCGGAACACGTACTGGTCGCGGATCGTCACCGCGCCCGCGTTCTCCATCGCGCCCGCGTTGAACTCCGGGACGAACAGCTGGTCGTACTTCTTGAACGGGTACGCGTAGTCGAACTTCTCCTGGAACCAGTCGAATCCCTGTCGGGTGACCTCGAAGATGGCGTCGGAGTCGAGGAATTCGGCGAGGGAAGGACGGCAGTAGATGCCGAGCGGCACGGACTGGCCGTCCTTCTTGTACACGCTGTGCACGGAGTGGTACGGGCCGACGATCAGCGCGGTGATGTACGTCGAGATGCGCGGCGTCGGCTCGAACTCCCAGACGTCGTCCTTGGGTTCGGGCGTCGGGGAGTTGGAGATCACCGTCCAGCCGGTGGGCGCCTTCACCGTGAACCTGAACGTCGCCTTCAGGTCCGGCTGTTCGAAGGACGCGAAGACGCGGCGCGCGTCCGGGACCTCGAACTGCGTGTACAGGTACGCCTGTTGGTCGACCGGGTCGACGAAGCGGTGCAGGCCCTCACCGGTGTTGGTGTAGGCGCAGTCCGCGACGACGCGCAGGACGTTCGGACCGGCGAGCAGGCCGGGCAGGGCGATGCGGGAGTCCTTGAACACCTCGTCGGGGTCCAGCGCGTCGCCGTTCAGCGTCACTTCCAAGGCCGCCGGGGCGACCAGGTCGATGAACGACTCGGCGCCGCCCTCGGCGACATCGAAGCGCACCGTGGTCACGGACCGGTAGGTGCCGCCCTCCTGCGCTCCGGAGAGGTCGAGATCGATCTCGTACGAGTCAACGGTGAGCAGCTGAGCCCGCTGCCGAGCCTCTTCGCGAGTCAGGTTTGTGCCAGGCACGCGGTCATCTCCTCGTTATGCGTGGGTTGTGGCCATCTTTCCACGTGCCGCTTCCGGGCACGCAGCCACTATCGCGGAGCACACGAGCTCTTGACCGAAGCCGCCCGCCTCGCCGCCCCCACCTCACGCGCCCCCGTCTGATGCCGCTGCCCGTCTTGCGGCCTACGCCGTGCCCGCGCTCCCGGCCGATGCCGCCGCCCGTCTCGCCGCCTACGCCGCGCCCGACACCGCCAGCCCCCTCACCGCCTCCGCCAACGCCCGCGCTCCCGGCCGATGCCGCTGCCTGTCTTGCGGTCTTCGCCGTGCCCGCGCTCCCGGCCGATGCCGCTGCCTGTCTTGCGGTCTTCGCCGTGCCCGCGCTCCCGGCCGACGGCGCCGCCCGTCTCGCCGCCTACGCCGTGCCCGACGCCGCCAGCCCCCTCGCCGCCTACGCCCCGCCCGCCTCCGCCAGCCCCCGCACCGCCTCCGCCAGCGCCCGCACCCCCCGTCCCTCCCCACCCCGCGCCCACACCAACCCCAACGCCGACTCCCCGAGCCCCTCGACGGGTACGACGGCCACGTCCGCCCGCCGGTACGCGGCGGCCGTCGGCGCGCACAGCAGCATCGCCGCGCGCCCCGTCGCGACCAGCGTCAGCCCCTCCTGGAGCGTCCCCGCCTCGGGCCCGCCCACCCCCGGCGCCTGCGCGGCACGCCAGTACGCGGGGGCCGGGGGAGCGGGCCTGACCAGCGGCTCCGCCGCGACCTCCGCCGCCGAGACGGCCGTACGCGCCGCGAAGGGATGCGTACGGGGGACGGCGAGCGTCTGCGGGTGCCGCGAGAAGACCGGGCCGAGGACGAGGTCCGGTTCCCGTACGGGCAGCAGGACGACAGCCGCGTCCACGACGCCGGAGCGTACGGCGCCGAAGGGGTCGGACAGCGGCAGCTCCACGAGCTCGACGGCGCCCATCTCCCGTACGGCACCGGCGAGTTCGGCATCCACCGCCCCCTGGAAGCCGAGCCTCGGCGCGGCGCCGCGCGCGTCCTCGACGGCGGCCACGAGGTCGTCGTACGCCGGACGGACCCGCGCGAGGAACCGCGTACCCAGCGGGGTCAGGGACACCCGGCGGCTCGTGCGGCTGACCAGTCGGCCGCCGGTCCGGTGCTCCAGCGAGCGCAGGAGCTGGCTGACGCGCGCCTGCGAGACGTACAACCTCTCGGCGGTCCGGCCGAAATGCAACTCCTCGGCAAGGACGAGGAAGCACTCCAGCTCGCGCAGGTCGGGGGCCGATCGATAAGTCACGCTCATGGAAGGGTGAGGACTTCGCCGTTGTTCCCGCAGGGCCACGGCGCGAAAAGTGGAGGCATGTCCTCCCTGGAACCCCGGACCTCCGCCAGCCCTCGGTCCATCATCAACTCCCGGTCCCCGTCGGCTCCTTGGCCCGGTGTCTTCGCTCTCGCCGCCGCCACGTTCTCCGTCGTCACCACCGAGATGCTTCCCGTCGGTCTGCTCACGTCCCTCGGTGATTCCCTCGGTGTCTCGGCGGGTACGGCAGGGCTCGCCGTCACCCTTCCCGGACTGGTCGCGGCCGTCTCCGCGCCCCTGCTGCCCGTCGTCGTCCGCCGCGCCGACCGGCGTCACGTCCTCGCCGCCCTCCTGCTCCTCCTCGCCGCCGCCAACCTGCTCTCGGCCCTCGCCCCCGGCCTGGCCGTCCTGCTCGTCGCCCGTGCGCTGGTCGGGGTCTGTATCGGCGGGGTGTGGGCGGTCGCGGCGGGGCTTCCGGCGCGGCTGATACCTGAGAGGTACGCCGGACGGGCCACGGCCCTGGTCTTCTCCGGCATCGCCGTCGCCTCGGTGATCGGCGTCCCGGCCGGTACCTTCCTCGGCTCCCTCGCCGGCTGGCGCTGGTCCTTCGCCGCGCTCGCGGTGCTGGCGCTCGCCGTGGCGGTGACCCTGCACGTCACCCTCCCCCTACTTCCGGCGGAGGCACCGGTACGCCTGGTGGTCTTCCCCGAACTCCTCAGAGACGCGAGGCTCAGGCGGGGGCTCACCGCCGTAGCTCTTCTGGTGACCGGCCACTTCGCCGCGTACACGTACGTCCGCCCCGTGCTGGAGCGCGTCGACGGTCTCGCGGCGGGCGGCGTCGGCGTACTACTGCTGGGGTACGGGGTGACAGGCGTCGTCGGCACGTTCGTCATCGGCACGAGGGCGAGCGCGAACCCCGGCCGCACCCTCGTCCTGGTCGCGTCGTCCCTGGGTACTACGGTCGCACTACTCGTCCCCGCCGACACGTCCCTACCCCTGACCGCCGGGCTCCTCACCCTCTGGGGCCTCCTCTACGGCGGCGTCTCGGTCTCGGCCCAGACCTGGCTGACGGCAGCGGTACCCCACGCGAGGGAAGCGGCGTCGGCCCTGTTCGCGGGCGTCTTCAACTCGGCGATCGCGCTGGGCGCGTTCACGGGAGGCCGCACGGCAGACACGTACGGCCCGACAGCGGTCCTGTACCTCGGCGCGGCCCTAGCCCTCCTCGCGGCACCGGCCCTAGCGGGAACGCAACGTCGCGAACCCGCCAGCGAACCCCGACGCCGGGCGCGAACATAGGAGGCATGAACTACGCGGTCCAGCCGATCCCCCCGACCGTCCTCACAGCCCTCCGCACGAGGGACGACGCCGACAACTCCGTACACCCCTACGACGATCCGGAGGGCGACGCCCCCCTCCGCTGCTGCCTCCGCGACAGCGAGAAGGGCGAACGGATCACGCTGATCACGTACGCCCCGCTGCGCCGCTGGGCGACGAACCCCGGCGCGTACGACGAACAGGGCCCCGTCTTCATCCACGCGGCCCCCTGCGAGGGCCCCGCCGACACGACGACCCCCGCGTTCACCGACAACCACCGCGTCCTGCGCCGCTATTCGGCGGAGGGACACATCATGGGCGGCGAACTGGTGGGGGAGGACTTCGACGGGGCACTGCGGAGGGCGTTCGAGGATGAGGACGTGGCCCAGGTGCACGTGCGCTCGGTGGTGTACGGCTGCTTCCTGTACGCCGTCGAAAGGGATTAACCCTGGAGTTCCGCCGCCACCAACTCCGCGATCTGCACCGCGTTCAACGCCGCACCCTTCCGCAGATTGTCGTTGGACACGAACAGCGCCAACCCGTTCTCCACGGTCTCGTCCCGCCGTACCCGGCCCACGTACGACGGGTCCTGCCCGGCGGCCTGGAGCGGCGTGGGGATGTCCGTCACCACGACACCCGGCGCCGAGGACAGCAGCTCAAGCGCGCGCTCAGGGCTCAGCGGACGCGCAAAGCTCGCGTTGAGCTGGAGGGAGTGGCCGGTGAAGACGGGCACCCGGACACACGTACCCGAGACCTTCAGCCCCGGGATCTCCAGGATCTTCCGCGACTCGTTGCGCAGCTTCTTCTCCTCGTCCGTCTCGTTCGACCCGTCGTCGACGAGGTTCCCGGCGAGCGGGAGGACGTTGAAGGCGATGGGCCGCTTGTAGACACCGGGTTCGGGGAACGACACGGCGCCACCGTCATGCGTGAGCTTCTCCGCGTCGTCGACCACCTTCCGTACCTGGTCGGCGAGTTCGGCAACCCCGGAGAGCCCGGACCCGGACACGGCCTGGTACGTCGTCGCGACGAGGGTCTCAAGCCCCGCCTCGGCGTGCAGCACCTTCAGCACCGGCATCGCCGCCATGGTCGTGCAGTTGGGGTTCGCGATGATCCCCTTCGGCCGCGCAGCGATCGCGTGAGGATTGACCTCGGAGACGACGAGCGGCACCTCGGGATCCATCCGCCACGCGGACGAGTTGTCGATGACGACGGCGCCTTGGGAGGCGACCTTCTCGGCAAGGGCCTTGGACGTGGCACCCCCCGCCGAGAACAGCACGATGTCCAGCCCGGAGTAGTCCGCGGTCGCCGCGTCCTCCACGGTCACCCCGTCCAGCACGGACCCGGCGGAACGAGCCGACGCGAACAACCGCAGCTCGGTCACCGGAAACGCACGCTCCGTGAGGATCCTGCGCATGACCGTCCCGACCTGCCCGGTTGCTCCGACGATTCCGATCCTCACGGCGACTCCCTGTAGCTGTACCTGATGTGTCTGCGGCGTTTCCATCATGCGGCCCACCCCGGTCCACCTGTCCAATTCTTTGCCCACGACACCAGGACCGGCCACAGGGCAGGGCTCCAGAACTCCGGCCGTACCCGCCCTGAGCTGGAGATATTCGCCCCGAGCCGCGCACCCGCCGCAAGCTGTTCCGCGCCACGCCCACAGATGTGACGTACACCCCACGAACGTTTCGCCCCCGCCCCGCGTCGTAGAGGAAACGCCGAGGGGGAGGGGTGTCAGTGCTGCGCAGAACGACGCGCCGGGAACGGAAGGGGGAGGACCCGCTGGACGCGCCACAGGAACGCCGGGTCCGCGCGGTCCTGGCCCTCGGCGGGGTGCCGCAGACGGACCTGCCGGACGGGGTGCAGCAGGTCCGGCTCCGGCTCCTGGAGCGCGCGGCGAAGGGGTACGACGCTCCGCGCGACGTCTCCGCGTGGGCGGCGGTCGTCGCCTCCAACCTGGCGATGGACTGGCACAGGTCGAGAAGCCGCCAGGACCGCCTGGGCGAACGCCTCGCCTCGCTACGCCAGTCGGCCCAGCCGTCCGGCGAGGAAAACAGCGTGCTCTCGCTGGCGGTCGCCCAGGGCCTGGACCAACTCCCCGACCCCCAGCGCCAGGTGGTGATCCTCCGCTTCTACGCCGACCTCCCCGTGGCGTCGATCGCGGACCAACTCGGCGTCCCCGAAGGCACGGTGAAGAGCCGCCTGCACACAGCGGTCAAGGCGCTGCGAGCCCGGCTGCACGAGGACGAGGTGGTGTGAGATGGCGGAGAAAGACGACGTGTACGAGGACGACGCCGCCCTCCTGGCCGCGATCACCGGCGAGTCGGCCCCGGACACACCCGAACTCCGCGCGGCACGCGAGGACATCGACGTACTCCGTACGCAACTCGCGCTGATCGCGGACGAGTTGGCCCCGCCCGCGCAGGTCGTCCCACTCGCCCCGTACAGGCACCGGCGCCTGAAGGTCGCCCTGGTCGGCGTCGCGGCGGCCGGTGTGCTGACCCTGCTCGGCGGAGGGGTCGCCCTCCTCGACGTTCCCGGCAACTCCTCGTCCGACCAGGGGGTTTCCTCGGCGGCGGGCGGCTCGACCGAGAAGAGTGCGCTGCCCGACCTCGTGTCCCTGGCGTGCGCCGAGACGATCGTGAGGGGCACCGTCACCACCGTAGAAGGAACCGAGGTCACGCTCAGGGTGACGCACGCCTACAAGCCGACGCCGGGACCGACTGCGGTCACCTTCACGACAGATACCCCCCTCACCCTGGGCGCCCCCGTGCTGGTCGTCCTCTCCCCGGACTCCACCACGCCCGACGACCTCTTCGTCGGAACCCAGGAGATCGGCGCCCAACTCCCTGCCCTCACACGGGCGTTGAAGGAATACAGCTCCTGCACGCCCTGACCGCACGAGAGAGGGCGGGCGCCCCCCGGCACCCGCCCCTTTCCCTGCCCCCCTGCTCGCTTCCTACTTACTCCTGGTCGTCCCAGACCCAACTGCCCTTGCCGTCCCCGCCCGGCGGGTACCTCAGGTCGTCCAGCGGGTCGCCGGCGGCGACCACTTGCTTCCCCTGCGAAGCCGAACCCTGGTGCCCCGCGACAGCCAGCGGCAGCGCCACCATGGTGGTGACCGCCAGCGCGGCGAGGGCGGTGCGGACGGCTCGGCCGGTGATGCGTTTCATTCTGTGCCCCTGGTTTCTTCGTTCCCGGTGAGCGTGTGCCAGCCACGATGATGGTCCGGCGGTCATGCCGCTGTCATGTTCATTCGCTGGCCTCAGGAGGCCATGGCAGTCACATGCCAATCAGGTGACGCATGGATCACCGGTGATCACGCGACCCGACCGCCCCGTGGTTCCCCGTACAGGTAACGGTCCGGACGGCAGTCGCCCAGCTCCCAGTCCGGCAGTAGGCCCGGCACGCTCAGCCAGTCCGCCCAGCCGTCCCGCGCCCGGTCCAGCGCCTCGTCCAGGCTGCCCGCCTCCACGAACGTCATCCCGACCAGCCGCCGGCCCCACCGCGCGAGCGAGACATGGGCGATGCCCGGCTGCGGGGCGGCTCTCGTGGTCTCGGCCACGGCGTGCAGCCGCTGGTCGCTGGGCATAGCGACGGGCGCCGACGGGAGGAGAACGACCTTGACTGCGTACACGGGGTGACCTTAGGCACCGGACGTACCCAAATCGGCACGAGAACGCTGTCAGCCCCCGGTCATGGCAGGGAGATGCCAGCAACCGATAAGCGCTACGACGGCAACTTCACAGCCAACCTCGCCGAACCGCCTCCGCCCCCGCCTGGAACCGGCTCTGCACTCCCAACCGCCGCTGCAAATCAGCCGTGTTGCGTCGCACCGTCCGCAGCGAGACGCCCATCTTTCGCGCGATGCCCTCGTCCGTCAGGCCCGCCGCCAGCATCTTCAGCAGCGCCGCCTCGCGGTCCGTCGGCGCGTCCGGGGGCGCGTCCTGGGGGGCCGAGCCCAGCGGGACCGCGTTCTCCCAGACCATGTCGAACAGCTCCTCCAGCGCCCGCACCATCCCGGGGTAGCGGATCAGGAGCGCGCCCTTGCGGCTGTCGTCGATGTCGATGGGGATCACGGCGGTCGTGTGGTCGGAGAGGATCATCCGCATCGGCAGGGCCGGAACCGTACGGGTCTCGCCGCCGCGCGAGGCGAGCCAGTTCGCGTACTCCACGGTCGGCTGGTCGTTGCGGACGCTGTCGAGGTAAACCGTCCGCATCCGCACACCCCGGCTCAGGTGCTGCTCGTCCAACGGCCGCCCGGCCTCCAGCGCCGCCGCGCTCAGCGCGCCGCCCGGCACGAAGGTCCGGACGTCGATACGTGCCTGATGAGCCAACTCCATCAGCCGCACCCGTACCGCGTCGACGCCCTCCAGACGCTCCACCCCGCTGTCCACGCGGTGCGCCGCCATGTTCGCGTAGTCCGAGGTCAGCGCGGCCAGCGCGGCGCGCTCCTGGGACAGCCGGGCGCGCTGTTCGTCCAGCTCCGCCTCCCTGCGCTGGAGTAGCGGCGAGAGGATGATTTCCGGACTCACGGGAACGAACTGGTGGCCGGCGGCCTCGTGCAGCAGGGAGAGTTGGGTCAGCCGGTCGAGCGCGGCCCGTACGTCCGCCTCGGCCAGCCCCGTCTCACGGGCTATGTCCTCCAGGGTCCAGGAGGGGTGCAGCAGCAAAGACCGGTAGACGTCGTGGGTCGACTGGTCGATGCCGATGGTCTCCAGCATGGCTCCCCCTGCGAAGGCCGCCTCGCGGCCGAGATCTGTCGTTGGCGTCGGACTGCCGCTGACGGTATCCGATCGCGGATTTCGCCGTACCTGCGTTCGAGTCACCCGCCGTGACCTCTTGGCATCTCCCGGCCATGGCCGCGTGGTGCCACAACCGAACCCCCCTGCCACGCGTACACCCGGCCTAATCTCGTGATCGCCGGGTGGTGCTCCCTCGGGGGAGGGCATCACCCGGCACACCAGGCACCGGCCGACGCCGTCACGGGGGTGGGCGTCGGCCGGAAAGAGGTGGGGGAGTACGGGGGAAATCGGGGCGGGACGAGAAGGGGCGGGCGCTCTTGGGGGAGCACCCGCCCCTTAACGCTTGCGCAGCGGCGGGGTGGCTTCTGTCTTTCAGGGGCGCGGCGCCCCGCCTTTCAACGCGCGGCAACCCGCAGGCTTTTAGGGGCGCGGGGAACTGCGCGACAAGCCACGAACTACCCGCAGCCGACACACAACCCCCCGCACCACCCCATTAGTCGCTAACCCACGACCTTCTCGATGACAACGGTCCCAACACCCGCCGCAGTCCCCCGAGCATTCACCAACCGAACCTCCCCGAAGAACTCCCGCCCCTCAGGCCCAGCAGCCTTCACGAGCACGTTCCCGGCAATGTTCGCGGTCCCACCGCTCGGGATGGACACAGCCCCGGAGTCCACAGAAACCGACCCCAGCGCAGACGAGAAGTACACGTCCTTGTACTGGAACGTGGTGGTCCCGGCAGGCACGCTGTACCCGTCGACGACAACCGTGTACGTCCCAGCAGCCGGCGAAACAAGACTCACCGACTCCTCGGAGTCCCCGTCGGCGGACTGCCCAACCTGCACACCGTCCCGGTAGACGGTCAGGTCAAGATCCGCAGCCGCGTCGGACACACCCCCGATGGACACGTCGAACCGCTCAACACCGGCCGGAACAACGACAGTCGACGTCTGCGAAGCACCGTGCGCGATGGTCGGCGTAGCCAACTTCACGGACCCCAGCGACCCACCCTCCAGCTTCGCGCTGAGCGGCGCGAACGTGTTCGTCACGGCCCACTCCGCGACAACCGGCGTACCGACCTTCGCCTCGGCCACCGTACGAACGGCCGGCGAGAACTCCGTACCCAGCACCGACACATCAAGCGTGTACGGGTTGTCGAGGTACGGAGACGTCCGCCGGGACTCGACCTCGATCTCCCACACACCCGGCATCGGGTTCGGGTAAGTCCGAAGATCCGGGCGGCAGTTGTTGGGCGAGTCGGGGTTGGAGTAGTTGCTGTAGCAGTACACGGTCGAGGAGTCCTCGACCTGCACCCCCTGCGGGTGAAGGGAGATGAACCGAGTCTGGCTCTTGTCCTTCAGCCCCCCGAGCGCGACCTCAAGCGTCTTGGCCCCCTGCGGCACGGTCACGAAGTACGAGTGACTCGAATTCCGCTGCACAGTGGCCGACTTGGAGAAGGAGTACGAAGGAGCGGCAAGCGCCTTGGACACGACGACGGTGGAGAGGATCCGCTGATCCACCCCGACGGTCGCCTTGTCGTCCAGCTCGACGATCGCACTGTGCACCCCGGCCGACTTGGCCTGAGCCTGCACCTTGACGGTGACCGGCGTGTTCAGCGGCAGACGGACGCTCTTACCGCCGACGACCTTGAACGTACCGTCGTTGGTCCGCAGCGACACACTGTGCTTAACAGCCTTGGCGGGCCCGGAGGTTCGCGTCACGACGACGTCGTACGACCGCTTCTCCCCGACCTTCAGCCCACCCTCACGGTCATAGATCCCGGTACCGAACCCGGGCTCCTTGAGCGACCCGGAAAGGGCGGTGCTGACCGGCGCCTTGACGGTGTAGTCGTGCGCGGTGGCGCCCTTCTTGATCGCGTCCCATGCCTGCACGATCCGGATCAGCCCGGACCCCTGCACGTGCGCGGGCACCCCCTTGATCTCACGAGCCGTACTGGTGAGGGCAGTTCGCAGCGCCAGCGGCGACAGCGCGATCTTCCGCTGCTTGGCGGCGGACAGCAACAGCGCGCTCGCACCGGCCGCTTGGGGCGACGCCATCGACGTACCCTGCAACATCGCGTACCCGGGCGGCAGTTGGTACCCGGACTCGGCGACCGGCGCCCCCGGCGACCACGTCTGCATCGTGTTGATCGCGGCGCCCGGCGCGACGAGCGTCGGCACGAACCCGCCGTCCTCACGCGGCCCGGCGGAGGAGAACGGCAACATCGCGTACTTCTTGGTCACTTGGGACCCGTAGTTGGACGCCCAGGTCTCCTTGGAGATGGACGCCCCGACGCTGATGACCTTGTCGGCGAGGCCGGGGTCACCGATCGTGTTGGTGCCGGGGCCCTCGTTCCCGGCGGCGATGACGAGCTGCACGCCGTACTGGTCGATGAGCCGCGTGTAGAGCTGGGCGCGCGCGTTGTTGCCGTCGTTCAGCGGGGGCAGGCTGCCGATCGACATGTTCACGATGTCGACGCCGCGCTTGGTGACGAGGTCGATCATGCCCTCGGCGAGGGCGATGTTCGTGCAGCCGCCGGTCCAGGTGCAGGCGCGCGAGGACACGATCTTCGCGCCGGGCGCGGCGCCGTTCATCCTGCCGCCGAACAGGGAGTTGGCGGCGGTGATCCCGGCGACGTGCGTGCCGTGGCGGGACTCGACGACGCCGATGTTGACGTAGTCGGACTTGTCCCCGGCGCCGTTGAAGACGACGTCCTTGCGGATCTCGACGACGAACGGGATGCGCTCGGAGATCGCGGTCTTCGGGTCGTCGACACCGAAGTACCCGATCTGGAAACCGTCCTTGTACGGCTTCAGCGGCGTCTCGTCCGTGAAGTCACCGTCGTTGTCGAGGTCGACGCGAACAGTCCCGGCGGCGGCGTCGTACAGCACGCCCCACACATCGGACTTGTCGCCGTCACGGTTCAAGTCCCCTGCCATGTCACCGCCGTTGGTGACGGACTCGGCGAAGGTCTGGAACCGGAAGCTTCCGGCGGGCGCCTTCCAACTGCGGCCCGCAGCGGTGAAGTCCGGGCCGCTCACGGCCGCGTTCATCCGCAGCCAGGTCCCGTCGCGGTCCGTCACGGGGTCGGTCGCGGTGACCCAGTCGACGATCTTCCGCTCACCGGTGGTCGTCTTCTGGAGCGCGGGGTGGCCGAGGTCGACGCCGGAGTCCAGGATGCCGATGGTGACGCCACGGCCGTCGTACGTGGGATGGTCCTCGACGAAGGACACCGCACCCGTCTCGAAGGACGGGTTGTACGGGTTGGCGGCAGGCGTCTTCTTGCCGGGCGCGGGGTAACTCCCGGCCTTGGGCGCCTCTTTGGAGCTGCTCGGCGTCGGGTCGTCCAGGGCGATCTCCTGGCGGAGGTCGATCGCCTGCACGGACGTCAGCTTCGACGCGGCGGCGATGGCCGCATCCGCCTTGCCGGTGGGGACCGTTGCGCGGACGTACCCGAGCGCGTCGTCCTTGCGGCCGACGAACCCGCCGTCCAGACCGTCGAGTTGCTTCGCCACCTGCGCGGTCTCGCCGGGGGCGGTCGCGACCATCATCGTGACGGTCTTGTCCCCCTCGGCCTTCGCGTCCGTGAGCGCCGCGGCGTCGTCCGAACCGAGCTTGTCGCCGGTCGACTTGGGGGCGGGGGCGACCGTGGAGTGCTGGTCACCGGCGAACGCGAGCGGCACGGGACCGGCGGCCGACAGCGCGGCGACGAGCCCCGCCGCCACGGCTATTCGTACCGTACGTCTGTGGGGGGTGTTGGTCATGGGCATCCCTAGCTCATGTCAGAAGTGATCCCGAGTGATCGCCCAGCTTTACCCACAGGGTGAATGTTTGGGGAGGGTTGACCGTGAGGTGGTGAACGAATGGGGAAAACCCGCGATGGACTTTAGGTAGCAGACCGCCAATTCGAGACAAACCACCCACCGGCTACGAGGGAGCTGTGACCAGCCTGTGAGAAGAACCCGAAGGACGGCCGCGTACGCGGTGATCGTCGAGAACGACCGCATCCTCCTGCCGCGCTTCCGCGAACCCGGCGGCACCGGCGTGTGGATCATGCCCGGCGGGGGAGTGGAGCACGGCGAGGACCCGTACGACGCGGTGGTCCGCGAACTGAGCGAGGAGACCGGCTACGACGTCGAGGTCACCGCACTCCTGGGAGTCGTCTCCCGCCGCTTCCCCGCTCCCCGGCGCGGCCTGCGCCTCCCCTCCGACCACCACGGCCTGGCCCTGATCTACGAAGCGAAGGTCACCGGCGGCGAGTTGCGCTCCGAACAGGACGGCTCCACGGACCTCGCGGCCTGGCACGACCTCGACGCCCTGCCGGACCTCCCGACGGGCGACATGGTCGCCAGATCCGTACGCCTCTGGCGCGAGCGCCCGGCGACGGGCCACTTTGACTGAAAGCCGCTCAACCCTCAGGAACGAGCACAACTCCCCCTGATCCGACGGCGTCCCTCCCCCTGACCGCATGATCACGAGCAGGGGGAAACCCATGAAGAGACTCCGTACGACGGTGCTGGCGGCGACGGCCCTCACGGCGACGGTCGCCCTCGCGGCACCGGCGCTGGCCGCCGCACCGGCCTCGCACGGGCCGACCAGGAAGGCCGTCGAGGGCGTCGTCCAGCAGGGCGTACCCGGCGTCACGCTGACCGCACGGGAGAACGGCGCGACCTGGTCGATGACCGCCGGTGTCGGCAACCTCCGTACCGGCAAGCCGCGTTCGGCCGGCGACCACTACCGCGTCGGCAGCATCACCAAGACGTTCGTCGCGACCGTCCTGCTCCAACTGGAGGCGGAGGGCAGGCTGTCGCTCGACGACACGGTCGAGAAGTGGCTGCCGGGCGTCGTGCACGGCAACGGCCACGACGGCAGCCGTATCACTCTGCGCCAACTCCTCAACCACACCAGCGGGATCTACAACTACACGGAGGACGAGCAGTTCGGGCGCGACTACTTCCTGAAGGACGGGTTCTACAAGAACCGCTTCACGCCCCGCACCCCGTCCTATGCCGTGGGCCTCGCCATGTCCCACGCCCCGAACTTCGAACCCGGCACCGACTGGCTCTACTCCAACACGAATTTCATCCTCGCGGGAATGGTCATCGAAAAGGCGACCGGCCACCCGTACGGCGCGGAAGTCCGCACCCGCATCATCAACCCCCTCCACCTCAAGGGCACTTCGGTCCCCGGCAACTCCGTCACCCTCCCGCGCCCGGCCTCGCGCGCGTACGGCAAGCTCGCGGAGACGGCCGACGGGCCGACGTACGACGTCACCGAACTCAACCCCTCGATCGCGGGCTCGGCGGGCGAGATGATCTCCACCTCCGCCGATCTGACCCGCTTCTACAGCGCCCTCCTCCAGGGCAAACTCCTGCCTCCGGCCCAGCTCAAGGAGATGAAGACGGTCCACCCCGCCTCCGGGTACGGCCTCGGTATCGGCGGGGGCACCCTCTCCTGCGGCGTCACCGTCTGGGGCCACGACGGCGGAATTCACGGCTCCAGTTCCGTCGCCCTCACGACGGCGGACGGCAAGCACGCGGTCGCCTTCAACCTGAACGCGGACTGGACGGGCGACGTCGTGCCGGTCATCGAAGCGGAATTCTGTGGAAACCCCGCACCGGGCGCAAGCCGTTCGAGTGAATCCGACCTCGCTGTCATCCAGGATCTGGCGAAATAAAACACCCCGTTCATCCGCCGGAAATATCCGTACCGCCTGATATCGGCTAACCCGCACCAACACGGGGATGGCTTGATACATGTGCAAGGCGGGTGAGCGCGAATGCTCCGTGTGCTGTCTGTCTACGAGGGCTTCTTCTCCGGAGGCGCCCGGATCGTCCACAGCGACGTGGTGCTGGGCCTGAGCGAGGGGGGCCAGCACCATCGCGTCCTCAGCATGCATTCCGAGGTCCACCGCGAGGCGACTCGGCAGCGCATGGAGAACGACACGTGCTATCGCAAGCTGACGGCGGCGGGGGTGCCGGTGACGGCGCTGGGCCGTGTGTACGCGGGGGGTGATCCGGCCACCTTCACCGGTGATGAGCTGGCCGATACGGCTCGGGCGATGGCCGAGGCGGACGTCATCCTGTCGCTGAAGGAACAGCCGCTGGCGCTGTTGAACCAGGCCGGCCTTCCTCGCCGTCCCGTCGTCGTCGGGCTGCACCGGTCCGACCCCGAGAACCAGGCGCTCGACGACCTTCTTGCCGGGATCGCTGACGGCAAGGTCGCGGCGGCGGTCTGTTGCGCGGAGTCGACCCGTGCCGCGTACGAGGCTGCTGGGGTCCCCGGCGAGCTGCTGGCCGTCATCCCCAACGGCGTCGACCTGATCCGCTTCCGGCCCGACGCGGCTCGGCGCCTCGCGGTCCGTACGGAGCTGGGGATCTCCGAGTCGGCCCCCGTCGTCGTCTTCGCCGCCCGCTACGACGCGATGAAGAACGTCCCGCTGTTCCTGCGCGCGGCGGCCGAGTGGCTGTCCAGGGAGCCTGAGGGGCACGTTCTGATGTGCGGGGCGGGGATGAGTGCGGAGAACGCCGGGCTGCTGGCGGAGATGGCCTCTGCGGGCCTCGGTGGGGCCGGGGTGCACCTGCTCGGCGTGCGCCGGGACATGGAGATGCTGTACGCGGCGTCGGACGTCGTGGCGCTCACGTCGGCGTGGGGCGAGGCGGCTCCCCTGTGCCTCATCGAGGGCATGATGTGCGGCGCGATCCCGGTCACGACGGACGTCGGCGACAGCGCGTCCATCGTCGCGGGCCATGGCTTGGTGACGCCGTTCGACGCGGGCGCGATCGCTTCCGCGTGGTCGGAGGCGGTCGCGGCGAGGACGGAGCTGGGCTCTGCCCTCGCCGGGAGCCGTGAGCGGTTCAGCCGGACGCGGATGATCGCGTCGTATGCGGCGTTGCTGGACCGGGTGAGTGGGCGGGCTACGCGGAGGTCGCGCGCAGGTGCGTGAGGAAGGGGGACCAGGAGGTGAGGGGGAGCAACAGGGCGGGGCCGGTGGGGTTCTTGGAGTCGCGGATGCCGATGTGGGGGGCGAGGTCGGCGACTTCAAGGCAGTTCTGGCCGCCGGTGCTGTAGGACGACTTGAACCATGCCTGGTCGGCGGCGAGTTCTGGCGCGGTGTAACGCTTGTGCATGACTACAGCTCTCGTTCTAGTCGGTGCAGGAAGGCAGGGGTGTCCTCAGGAGGCAGTGCTGATGCTGTCATGGAGCTGAACCTCCGTGCGAACCGGTTGACTTCACGAGGTTTGTCGGAAGTGGAGACTGAACCCCAAGCGCTGTCCACCTGCACACGTGGCGGGAATTCGTCGCCGAAGTCGAGGATCGCGAAGTCGTCGGGGGAACGGTAGCTCGGCCGGAACGGCAGCACCTGGATCGTGACGTGGTCCCACGAGGCCATCTCCTCGACTTGACCGTACTGCTCACGCATGACGTCGGGACCCCCGATCGGGTACCGGAGACCAGCCTCCCCCAGGATGACGTGCAGTTCGACGGGGTTCTCGCGGGTGAGTACCTCCTGGCGCCGCATCCGCAACTCCACGCTCTGGCTGATGAACTCCGAGGTGTACTCCTCGACCGGCTTCTGCACCTCGTGCACGGCGGTCGCGTACCGCTCCGTCTGCAACAGGCCGTAGATCAGCGAGGGGTGATAGGCCCTCATGGAGTGAGCCTCGGGCTCCAGCCCCACGAAGCCGGGCATCCCCGTGGGCATCAACCCCCGGTACTGGGTCAGCCAATCCTGCCGGTTCGACTCCTTGTTGAGGCTGATCAGCCCGTCGATGATGTCGGGATCGGTGACCCCGTACTTGTCCAACAGCTTGCGCAGATCACCGACGTTGCGGAAGTTGAGCGCGCCCGACTCGATCCGCTGCAAGGACGCCTCGGAGATCTTCAGCCCCACGACTGCCTGCTTCCGGGAGAGCACCCCACCCCGGTCGCCGAGCCCGCAGTTCTCCCGCAAATGACGCATCTGAAGGCCGAGTTCGAGTCGTTGGGCGGTGCGCCCGCGCTTGGCTGCCATGTGCACCTCTCTGTGCTGTCGTGCGTACGGCAAGTGACCGTGTGCAGAGTGTGGCACTCCGTGTGCGACCGGCGCAGGCGAATGCTCAGATTCAGGCATAGTCCACTTCGTCCATCACTGATGATTCAGCGGACTTTCGATTGCAGTCGAACGGCCCACCCCGCCACCGTGGACCCACAGCGGCAACCGAAAGGACCGGACCCCACATGACCACCCCCGTCCCCACCCCCACCACCCCCGTCACCGAATCCTGGAACATGAGCTACCCCATGACGCTGCGGAGCGTCCCCCTCGCCCGCCGCCAAACCCTCCGCCGCCTCACCCTCTGGAACTGGCCCGGCAACAAGGACGACGCGATCCTGATCGTCTCGGAACTGGTAGCGAACGCGATCCGCCACGCCCGCCGCCCCGGCCACGAACTCTGGCTCCACCTGGCCCTGTTGGAGGACGAGGAGAACACCCTCCTGATCGAGGTCTCGGACCCCACCCTCACGTTCCCCACCCTCTGCGAAACCCCCACGACCGAGGCCGGCCGCGGCCTCCAGGTGGTCACCGCCCTCACCACCCACCTCTCCTGGCACCCCCACCAGGAACTCGGCAAAACGATCACGGCCCACCTCCCGCAGCGCTGAACACCAGTTCCGGTCCAACCACCCGCCACGCCAACGAATCCGCACGGTCACCGAGCCATACGCTCGGCGGACGGAACTCGCCGTCGGCGCAGGAGGCGAACGTGAGTTGGGCCTGGAACTCGTACGCGGACGAACTCGCGACGGCTGTCCTTCTCGGCGTACCGACATGCCTCGGCTTGGCCTGGACGTTCCACAACTGGCGCCGCCGGAACAGAACTCCGGCTGACGTAAGACGCGACGTACTCCTGGACGGCCTGCTGATCGCGTCGCTCCTGCCGTACCTCTACGTCACGCTGTCCCAGGGATACGGAAACCAGCGAACGCTGAGCCTGATGCCGTTCGGCGAACTGTCGGCCTCATTCGCCTCCTCCCAACTGGCTTTCTCGGACGTCACACTCCTCAACGTCGGCGGAAACACGGCACTGCTCCTAGTTTTCGGTGCCCTTCTACCAATCCGGAGTCGCCGTTCCAGAACCCTGGGACGGGTGGCCACCATCGCGGCACTCCTCTCGACGGCCGTGGAAATCACCCAGTACGCACTGGCGGTGGGCCGCGTATCGTCCACGGACGATGTCCTGCTCAACACGGCGGGCGCGGTGGCGGGAGCACTGCTGACCCGCAACTGGTGGCAACCACGAAGCACCGACCGACCCGAGACCGTACCTATCAGGGATAGCTGGTCGTACCGGTCGCACGACGGCTCGTGAGGTCGTCACTGTCCCAGTTGCCGGTGACACGTACATAGAAGTAGTAGGTGTCGGCCGGCCTGCCGGTCCAGCTCACGGTTCCGCCGGAGCAGGGCAGGGTCTTCATGCCGTGTGAGTCATCACCGGGAAAGTCCTCACTGTGGAGTGTCACCTGTACTTCCTGGGACGAGCCGCAGCCTGCCGACGGTGACCCGCTGGTGTTGGAGATGCCGTTGATCTGAATCCGGTGGGTGCCTGCGTCGACTGCGGTGTAGTGGCGGGACTCGAACCCGATCTGAAAATCGGCGACCCATGTGAACGATCCACCGCGGAAGCCGACTTCACCGCTGGCTGATCCGGATTCCGACCTGAACTCAGAACCTTTGTCGAACAGGATGATCTCCTCGCCGCTGCCCCTGGACACATGCACGGGACCGATACGCGAGGAATCGGCTGCACTGGCCGGAGCGACGGTCACCCCGATACTGATCAGCGCGGCAGAGAAGGACAGCAAGGTGCTGGTGGCTCGATTCACGTCTCCCCTTTGAGGTCAGAACAGGCTAATTCCGCGAATTCGACGTCGGCCTGATTATCGGGTCTCCCTAAAGACTCCGCATGCCGCCCACTGAACCTCGCCCTAACCGTCCACAGACCGCATCACGATCACCGTGACAGCCGCCTCCCTCAATTTCGCTGACCGCATTGGACGCTCCAGGCCAACAGGGAAATCTCTCCACACCCCCGCGTACGCGGGGACCACAGCGTGACCCCTCTCGCGGGCCGAGAGGGGATGGGAACATCCCCGCGTGCGCGGGGACCACGAGCGGACGGTCCAGGTCACGCACACGCCCGGGGGAACATCCCCGCGTGCGCGGGGACCACGAGCGGACGGTCCAGGTCACGCACACGCCCGGGGGAACATCCCCGCGTGCGCGGGGACCACACGGCGGAATGGTTTCCGACCTGGCTTTTTTCGGGAACATCCCCGCGTGCGCGGGGACCACAGTCCATGACCTGGCCCTTTACCCAGGCGAGCCACCGTTTCTCATCGCTTCCCGGGAACCGGACATTTCGTCGCCCCTCCCCGAACCCCCGGCCCAAACCGTATCCCCGCCATCCCTACCCACCCACCTCCGTCGAACCCCTCAGCGCCCCACCCCACATCCACGCCGAGCCCCCACCTCAACCCGACAACCCGCGCCAGCCCCGTCCGCTCCGTAGGGTGATTGCCGAAGGTGGAGTGTCCTCGACGCGATCTCTGGTAGCCCGGCGCGAACATCCCCGGCAGCAGAGACGCTCCTCCGGGCCCGTGGAACCCGGCGCACTCCGCAGTGACACGCGACGGCCCACCCTCACACGGCGAGGGAAATTACGGGCGAACCGCCGGGCCACTCAACGACCAAACCCACCGAAGAATCGAGGCCAGTACTCCAGCTGCAGTTCGTGATGATCCGTGGGGCAAAGTGGGGGCATGACTACGTACGAGACGATGCCGTTCCACCTTGAGACCGAGCGGCTGATACTGCGGCCGTGGGCTGAGTCGGACGCCGCTGAGTTCTGCGCCCTCCTCTCCGAACGCGGCAAGGGGACCCCCACGGTTGAACACATCCGGACGTCCATCGCGGAGCTGCTCACCGCGACGGCGACTACGGGGATCGCCCTGTTGCCCATCCAGCGCCGCGACGAAGGCGACTTCATCGGCTACTGCGGGCTGATCATCGGCCGTTCCACTGTGGAGGAGCCTGAAATCGCGTATGAGCTGTTCCAGCGCGCGCATGGGCGTGGCTACGCCACCGAGGCGGCCGGCGCGGTGCTCGATGCCGCTATCGCGACCGGGCGGAAACGGCTCTGGTCGACTGTCGGTGCGTGGAACACACCGTCGCTCCGTGTCCTTGAGAAGCTCGGGTTCGAGCGGGATCACGTTTCCACGGAAGACAACGGTGAAGTGGTCTGGCTCACACGCTCGTTGCCGTGACGTGAGAGCACGCTCCCGGGGCTTCATGCTCGCAGCGACCCGGCCTGACAACACTCACGTACACCTCACCGGAACACGGCGAGACAAGCATCCTCCTCAGCGAGGGCGACGCCGAGTCCGTGAAAAAGTCACCGCACGCAGAAGCATGACGTACGTCAAAACCGCGGAACCCACCCCTCCACCCGCCCCACGCCCTATGCTCCTCCCCCCGCCGAGAGGAGGCCCACATGTCCCACGTCCGATGCCCCAACCCCACCTGCAAAGGACCACAGCAGCGATTCCGAGACCTGGAGGGTGCCGAGATCGCCGCAGCGGCGCAGGTCATGAGCAAGTTCGAGAGCGAGCAGGGAGAACGGTTCCGCCCGTCGGCCTACCACCGGTGCACCGGCACAGGCTGCCGGCGCATCCAGCGGAAGGACAAGTGGACGATGGGCGGAAACCTGCCGGAGGAGATGCAGATCCGGCCGGAATCCTGAGCGCCTACTCGAAGATCGGCCCCTGCGTACGGGTCCGCTTGATCTCGTAGAAACCCGGCACGGAGGCGACGGCGATCGTGCCGTCCCACAGGCGAAGCGCGGCGTCACCCTTGGGAGCCGGGGTCACGACGGGACCGAAGAAGGCGACTTCCTTACCCTCAGGACCGGGCACAGCGATGATCGGCGTACCGACGTCCTGCCCGACCTTGTCGATCCCCTCCTTGTGCGACGCACGCAGCTCGGCGTCGAACTCGAAGTCCTCCTGCTCGGCGTAGTCGATGAGATCGGCGGGAAGACCGACCTCCTCCAGCGCACCGGCGATCGCTTCGAGGGTCGGCCCCTCGCCGTTGTTGTGGAAGCGCGTACCGAGCGCGGTGTAGAGCGGCCCGACGACGGAGTCACCGTGCTTCTGCCAGGCCGCGGTGACGACCCGGATCGGCTTCCACGCCTTCGTCGCGAGCAGCTCCCGGTACTCCTCGGGAAGCTGGTCGAGCTTGTCCTCGTTGAGGACGGCGAGGCTGAAGGGGTGCCAGCGGATGTCGATGTCGCGCTGTTTCTGGACCTCCAGGACCCAGCGGGAGGTCATCCAGGCCCAGGGGCACAGGGGGTCGAACCAGAAGTCGACGGGGGTCTTCTCGGACATGTCTCTCCTCAAGAGCGCCACGGCGGGGAATGACGGAGTATTCCCGTGCCAACGTACGACCCGGGTCAACCATTCCCGGTGGTGTTCCCTCATGTGTCCGGTCAGGCGCGCATGGCAGGATCGGTGCTGTCCAGGCGTACCGCGAAACAGGTCGCGCCGAGTCCACGACTGTCTGAGGGAGTACCGCCGGTGCCTGGTGAGAATCTGTCCCGCGACGAGGCCAGGGAGCGGGCCGCGCTGCTGTCGGTCGACGCGTACGAGGTGTCCCTCGACCTGCGTTCGGCCGTGGGCGACCCGGTCGGCGACCGCACCTTCCGCTCGGTGACCACGCTCCGGTTCCGCTGCGCCGAGCCCGGCGCGACGAGCTTCGCCGACCTGATCGCGCCGAGCGTCACCGCCGTCTCCCTGAACGGCCGCGACCTCGACCCCGGCGAGGTGTTCGACGGCTCCCGCATCGCCCTGGAGGACCTGGCCGCCGAGAACGAGCTGATCGTCGACGCGCAGTGCGCGTACTCCCGTACCGGCGAAGGCATGCACCGCTTCGTCGACCCCGAGGACGGCGAGGTCTACCTCTACACGCAGTACGAACCGGCCGACTCCCGCCGGGTGTTCGCCAACTTCGAACAGCCGGACCTCAAGGCGCCGTTCCGCTTCGAGGTGCGGGCGCCCGAGGGATGGACCGTATGGAGCAACGGAGTTGGGACGCAGACGGACGGCGTATGGCGGTTCGCCGAGACGAAACCCATCTCGACGTACATCACTTGTGTGGTGGCCGGTCCCTACCACTACGTGACGGATTCGTACGCGCGGACGCTCGATGACGGTACGACGCTGGAGATCCCCCTCGGCGCCATGTGCCGCAAGGGTCTCGCCCCGCACTTCGACGCGGACGACGTCTTCCTCGTCACCAAGCAGGGGCTCGACTTCTTCCACGACCACTTCGACTACCCGTACCCCTTCGGGAAGTACGACCAGGCGTTCGTCCCCGAGTACAACCTCGGCGCGATGGAGAACCCCGGTCTCGTGACCTTCCGCGAGGAGTACATCTTCCGGGGCAAGGTCACGCAGGCGTCGTACGAGGCCCGCGCGAACGTCATCCTCCACGAGATGGCGCACATGTGGTTCGGCGACCTCGTCACCATGGAGTGGTGGGACGACCTGTGGCTCAAGGAGTCCTTCGCGGACTTCATGGGCGCGTTCTCCCTCGTCGGCGCGACCCGCTTCGAGGGCGGGTGGATCACGTTCGCCAACCGCCGTAAATCCTGGGCCTATCGGGCGGATCAGCTCCCCTCCACGCACCCGGTCACCGCCGACATCCGCGACCTCCAGGACGCGAAGCTCAACTTCGACGGGATCACGTACGCGAAGGGGGCTTCCGTACTGAAGCAGCTTGTCGCGTACGTCGGTCAGGACGCGTTTCTCGAAGGCGCGCGGCGCTACTTCAAGCGGCACGCCTACGGGAACACGCGACTTGGGGACCTGCTGTCCGTCCTGGAGGAGACCAGCGGGCGGGACATGGGGACTTGGGCCCAGTCCTGGCTCCAGACGGCCGGCCTCAACTCGCTGACCCCCGAGGTTCGGGTTGTTGACGGACGGGTCGCTGAACTCGCCGTGCTCCAGGAGGAGTTGCCCGCCCGTCCGCACCGGGTCGCCGTGGGGCTGTACCGCCGGACCCCTGCCGACGGGGTCGTACGGTACGCGCGGGCCGAGGTGGACGTCACCGGGGAGCGGACGGTCGTAGCGGAGCTGGCCGGCGCCGAGGCACCCGACCTCGTGCTCGTCAACGACGACGACCTGACGTACTGCAAGATCCGTTTCGACGCACGGTCGTTGGAGACGCTGCGGGAGTCCCTCGGGGACATCGCCGACCCGCTCGCCCGCGCCCTGTGCTGGTCCGCGCTGTGGAATCTGACGCGGGACGCGCTGCTTCCCGCCCTGGACTTCGTGGAGTTGGTGGGGCGGTTCGCCCAACGGGAGTCCGACATCGGGGTGTTGCAGATGCTCCACGCCTGGGCCGGGTCAGCGCTCGTCAACTACGTTCCCGCTGCGGGGCGTTCGGACGCGGAGGCGTTGGTCGCCCGGGTCGCGCTGCGGGACCTTCGTGCCGCCCAGCCGGGTAGTGAACCTCAGCTCGCGTGGGCCCGGTTCTTCGCGTCGGGCGCTTCCTCCGCCGAAGACCTGGGGCTGCTGCGGGGGTTGCTCGACGGGACCGAGAAGATCGCCGGGCTCGATGTGGACCAGGAGCTGCGGTGGACGTTCCTCGATGCCCTCGCTTCTCACGGGGCCGTGGGGGAAGGGGAGTTGGCGGCCGAGCTGGTCCGGGACGACACGGCTTCCGGGAAGCGGCACCACGTACGGTGCCTCGCGTCCCGTCCGTCCGCCGCCGTCAAGGCGCAGGCCTGGGCGCAGGTCGTCGAGGGGGACGCGCTGTCCAACGCGCTCGTCGGGGCGACCATCGCCGGGTTCGCCCGGTCGTCCCAGCGGGAGTTGACCGCGCCTTACGTCGCCAAGTACTTCGACTCCATCGAGCGGGTGTGGGCCGACCGGTCCATCCAGATCGGGGTGGACGTGGTGTCGGGGCTGTTCCCGGCGTATCCCTTGCCGGGGGCTGAGCGGGAGGTGTTGGGGGCGGCCGATGCGTGGTTGGCCTCGCACGAGGAGGCTGCGCCCGCGTTGCGGCGGCTGGTGCTGGAGGGGCGGGACGATCTGGCTCGGGCGCTGAAGGCGCAGGGGGTGTAGGGGAGTTGGTGTCGGGCGGGGCCGGCGTTTTCGTCGGCCCCGCTTTTTGATGTTCCAAGTGCGATGAGTTTCGCGGCGGTTCCCCGTCTGTATCCACAGCAACCGTCGCCGCACTTGAGGAGATCGCCATGACCGCCACCTACACCTGGGACGTCTTCGCCACCCTCGACGGCTACGGCTCCTACGGTCCCGACGGCGACTGGGGCGGCTACTGGGGAAAGCAGGGCCCCGAATTCCTCGCCAACCGCCTCGCCGAGATGCGCGAAGAGCAGCGGATGGTCCTCGGGGCCAACACCTACCGGCAGTTCCTGAAACTGCTGGGCCCGATTCCCGAGGCCGACCTCGATCCGGTGAACTCCCGGATGCGCTCCCTGCCGACGACCGTGGTGTCGACGACGCTCACCGGACCCCTCGCCTGGCCGGACGTGACCGTCGCGCCCGGCGACGCCGTCGACGTCGTCGCCCGCCTCAAGAAGGAGTCCGACGTGCCGTTGCGCTCGCACGGCAGCCTGTCGCTGAACCGGGCGCTGCTGGCCGCGGGGCTCGTCGACCGCGTCCAGCTGACGATCTTCCCCGTGCTCAGCGGCCGGACCGGGACCTACCGGGTCTTCGAGGGCGCCGCCGACTTCGACCTCGAACTGATCGGGAGCCGGACGTTCGACGGGCGTACTCAGGAACTCGTGTACCGGCCCACGCTGCATGCCTGAAGCTTTGGCCCTAGGGCCATTAATTCCGCTGTCGGTGACCGTTACGGAATTCGGGTAATCGAACCCGTAACCTCCGGCTCTCTCCCCTTGGACCAGCGATTTTCGGGCGCTTATCGGCATCCGAACATCCGTCCTTTAGTACGGCGTTGTCCGCATTTATCGACGAGCGTGTAACACCGGTTAAAGCGCGGGCCGAGCGCGGGAATCCCGATTCCATGAACGCCGACACCCCCCGCAGCTGCGCCGCCACCGACTCCCTCCTGACGACCCCTCAACTCCGTTCCCACGGCGTCTCCCAGGCCGAGACGAACGAACGCTGCCGGCCCGGCGGGCCTTGGCAGCAGGTGCTGCCGGGGGTGTACGCGCTGCACGCCGGGCAACTGAGCGACGAGGAGCGGGTACGGGGGGCGCTGCTGTACGCGGCGCGGGAGAACCGGAGTTCGGGGCGGGGTGCGATTCCCCGGCAAGGCGCCCCCGACGCCGAGTCCATGCTCACCGGCCTCGCGGCGCTGCGGCTGCACGGCTTCACCTCGCTCCCCACCCACGACCACATCGACGTCCTGGTCCCCCGCCTGCGCCGCCTGCGCTCCACGGGGTACGTCCGCATCATCCGCACGGCGACCCCGCCAACTCCGCTGCTCCTGGACGGCGTTCCCGTGGCTCCTGCCGCTCGCGCTCTCGCCGACGCGCTCTCCGGCCTTACGGACACCGGCGTCGTACGGCGCCTGATGGCGGAGGCGGTACGGGACGGTCACTGTGAACCTGCGGCGGCGGTACGGGAGTTGAGCCGGGCGAAGCTGTTGACGCGACCGCATGTCGTGGACGCGGTGGACTCGTTGATGGCCGAGAGCCGGGCCCTGGCGGAGAACCGCCTCTACCGCCTGGTCCGCGACCACGCCCTCCCCGACCCCCTCTGGAACGTCGACCTCCGCCTCCCCGGCGGCCCCCACCTCGGCGGCCTCGACGCGTACTGGCCGGACCACGCGGTCGCCCTGGAACTCGACATCCGCACCCCCCACCACAACGACGACACCCTCTGGACGGACCACGCCCGCAAACGCGAAACCCTGGAACGCCTCGGCATCACGGTCGTCCACATCACCCCCCGCAAACTCCGCGAGTCGATGGAACAACAGGCGATGGTGCTCCACACAGCACTCCTCACCGCAGCCGACCGCCCCCCGTCCGCCTACGTCGTGGTGCTGCCCCGGTAAAGCAGGAGGGGAACCGAAGCAGCACCCTCCCGGGGGAAAGGAGGGGGCACCTGGTCATCACGCCGGGTGCCCCCTCCTCCGCGCAGAAAACGGTCAACTACCGCTGAACGCCATCCACACCGCGCCGACTCCCACCGTGAGCACACACAGGGCAAGCGACACATCGGCACTCAGACACCGAGTCCACTGGACCCGAGGCCCCCCAGCGTCGGCCCCACCACCCGCACGAAGCCAGCCATTGATCCTCAGCGCGGCTTCCCCACCGATCCGAACCACAAGCGTCCCACCGGTATCAACCTCAACTCTGCGGATCGCCGACCTCGGAATGACGTGACTACGCAACGGATTCACGACCGTGAGCACATCGCCACTCAGGACCACTTTGCTGTTCGAGATCCGGCCAACGATGGCGGCGGTCACCAAAAAGGCGGGTATGCCTTGCCAGCCGGTCCGGAACCCGTTCACCGAGGTCACCCATAGACCGCCCCGACCATTCCGATACCGAGCCCTAGGATCATCGCTCCGCCAAAGACAAGCCAGGATCGCCGCCTGAGCGTGACTTCACCAGCTTTGGCTGCCATCATGCCCAACCCCTCTCCGAATTTTTCAGCAGGCCCCTGACCGACCGGACGTCGGCGCGAGCGCGCTTTGACGTTCCCCCGGTTCCCGGCACTGCCGAAGTCTCTCCACGGACCCGGCAGTGTCAGCATCGCCTCCGGGGCTGGACGGCCCCTCACGGCGTGACGTAGTCACCCCAGCCGAAGGTTGCCACGTAAGCCCTTCGGAGAGCGTCGCCGCCTCGTCGGCCTCGGATGAGGATCACGGTCAGGGCGAGCAGGAACCAGACGAGGAACCCTCCGAAGACGAGCAACGCCCGGCGCAGCCCACCGAAGTGGAAGACGACCGCCAAGATGACGGCGGTACACGCCAGCCCGATGTGCGCACCGGCGGTCTCGACGCGCCAGCTTCTGGGGTTGTGAGCCTTGGCCATGCTTCAGCATCTCGCGAACGGGCGGAAAGCGGCGGCTTCAGGGCTTCCCCCGCACCCATCAACCCCAAGCCCTCGCGCGCCACTTCCCCCAGAGTGCACCATGGACCGCATGACGAAGATCGACAGCACGGTGCCCCACTCGGCCCGTATCTGGAACTACTGGCTCGGTGGCAAGGACAACTACCCGGTGGACGAGGCGGCGGGTGACGCCTACACCGCCGTCTTTCCCGGCATTGTGACCATTGCGCGCAGCAGCCGCGCCTTTCTGGGCCGCTCCATCCGGTACCTCGTGGAAGAGGCGGGCGTGCGGCAGTTCCTGGACGTCGGTACGGGGCTGCCCACCGCCGACAACACCCACGAGGTCGCCCAGCGGTACGCCCCCGAGTCGAAGATCGTGTACGTCGACAACGACCCGCTGATCCTCGCGCACGCGCGTACGCTGCTGTACTCCTCGCCGGAGGGCAAGACCGCGTACGAGCACCTGGACCTGTACGACCCCGAGCGCATCATCGAGGCCGCCGGCCGGACCCTCGACCTGGACCAGCCCGTCGCCCTGATCCTCAGCGGCATCCTCGGCCACGTCGACGGCTACGACCGCGCCCGCGACCTGGTCCGCGGGTTCCTCGCCGGGCTCCCCTCGGGCAGCTACCTCTCCCTCAACGAGGGCTCCCGGGGCACGGACCCGGCGTACGAGCACGCCCAGGACGGCTACAACGAGACCGGCGCCGTCCCCTACTTCCTGCGCCCGATCCCCGAGATCGAGGGCTACTTCGAGGGCCTGGACCTCGTCGAGCCGGGAGTCGTCTCCGTACCGCTGTGGCGCCCGGAACCCGGCGCGAGCACGACGCCGATCGGCCAGCACGGAGGCCTCGGGCGTAAGCCGTAACTCCCCATACAGGAAACCCCCGTGAGTCACGTCCTCACGGGGGTCTCCCTCAATCCGCCTGCCCCGGTGACAGTTGAGAAGACGATCACGAGGCAGGACGCCTAAAAGAGCATCAGAACCTCAGGGGTTCAGCAGCAACACATCCGTACGGGACTTCGCCGCCGCATAACGCCGCGCCACGTCCTGCCAGTTGACGACCGCCCACATCGCGTCGATGAAGTCGACCTTCTGGTTCCGGTACTGGAGATAGAACGCGTGCTCCCACGCGTCGAAGACGAGGATCGGCGTCGACCCCTGCCCCACGTTCCCCTGATGGTCGTAGACCTGCTCGACGATCAGGTGCCCGCTCAGCGGCTCGTACGCGAGCACCCCCCACCCCGAACCCTGCGTCGTGGCAGCGGCTTTGGTGAGCTGCGCCTTGAACCCCGCGTAGGACCCGAAGGATTCGGCGATCGCGTCGGCCAACTCCCCGACCCCGTCGGCCGCGAGGGGCTCGCCACCCCCGTCGCCGGTCATGTTGTGCCAGTAGATGGAGTGCAGGACATGCCCGGAGAGATGGAACGCGAGGTTCTTCTCCAGCCCGTTGACCGCCCCCCACACCTCCTTGTCCCGCGCCTCCGCGAGCTGCTCCAGCGTGTCGTTGGCACCCTTCACGTACGCCGCGTGGTGCTTGTCGTGGTGCAGCTCGATGATCTCCGGGCTGATGACGGGGGCGAGCGCGGAGTAGTCGTACGGGAGTTCAGGCAGCGTGTAGACGGGCATGGGGGGTCCTCTCAGAACCTTTCCTGCGCACAGCTTCTTGTTGCAAGATACTTGCAGTTAGAGGATCACAGCAAGAACCCCAGCCCCGGCAGACCCCCCCCCGCGTCACCCCTTCCGCGCCCGCTGCCACCCGTACCCAACCCCCGCCAGCACCACAGTCATCGCCCCCGTCCACACGAGCTGCGTCCGCGTATCCCCCTCCCGCGCCATCAGCACGAACACCGCGACCATCCCCGCCAGCGCAACCCACGTCAGCCACGGAAACCCCCACATCCGCACGGCCAGCCGCTCCGGCGCCGTACGCCCCCGCAGCCGCAACTGCGAGACGGCGATGAAGATCCAGACGACGAGGATGACCGCGCCGATCATGTTCAGCAGCCACATGAAGACGTCGTCCGGCCGCCAGTAACTCAGCAGCACGCACCCGAACCCGACGACCGACGAGACGAGTACGGCGACCCGCGGCACCCCACCGGACACGGCGCCCAGCGCACGCGGCGCCTGCCCCCGCTCCACCAGCGAGTACGCCATGCGCGAGGCGCCGTAGATGTTCGCGTTCATCGCGGAGAGCAGCGCGACCAGGACGATGACGTTCATCAGCTGACCGGCGCCCGGGATGTCGAGGTGGTCGAGCGCGGCGACGTACGGGCCCTTCGCGGTGACCTCCTTCGCGTTCCACGGGACCAGCGTCACGATGACGGCCATCGAGCCGACGTAGAACAGCGCGATGCGCCACATCGCGGTGCGGACCGCGCTCGCCACACCCCGTACGGGGTCCTCCGACTCGGCCGCCGCGATCGTGACGGTCTCCAGACCGCCGTACGCGAAAACCGTCGCGAGCAGGCCGATCACGAAACCCTCGCCGCCGTTCGGGAGGAAGTCCGTGAGGTTCGCGGTGCCCGGCGCGTCCGTGCCGGGGAGCAGGCCCGCGATCGCCAGCACGCCGAGGACCAGGAACAGGGAGATCGCCCCGACCTTCAGCGCCGCGAACCAGAACTCGAACTCGCCGAAGTTCTTCACGGCCGCGAGATTCATTCCGCAGAACACAACCATGAACAGGGCGACCCACAGCCACTCCGGCGTCCCCGGCAGCCACCCCGTCACGATCTTCGCGGCGCCGATGCCCTCCAGTCCGACGACCGTGCAGAGCAGGATCCAGAACGCCCACCCGACCGTGAACCCGGCCCACGGGCCGATCGCGCGCTCGGCGTGCGCGGAGAACGAGCCCGACGACGGGTACGCCGCCGACATCTCGCCCAGCATCCGCATCACCAGCATCACGAGGGCGCCGGACAGGGCGTAGGCGAGGACGATCGAGGGGCCGGCGGCGGCGATGCCGGAACCGGAGCCGACGAACAGGCCGGCGCCGATGACTCCGCCGAGGGCGATCATCGAGAGGTGGCGTTGTTTGAGGGCGTGCGTGAGACCGGGCGCGGTGGCGGGGGTCTCCGAGGTGGTGCGTATGGGCATGGGCGCGGCTCGTCCAATGCGGCTAGGTGGGCAAAACGTTCACCCTATCGACGCCGGTCACGTTCGATCCGTGACCGGGATCACGTGTGGGGGAGCGGTTTGTGTAGAGCCCACCAATGCGTTGACCTGCCGTTTGTCGACGCCTGACGGTTCGCGGGGGTGGGGGGCTGGGATAGCGTCCTTAGGTCCCCTTTACTCACCGTCCTCGCGGAGTCCTGCATGAGCATCCTCGCCGCCACGTCCGCCCCCGGGCGGGTCCTCGCCGACCTCCTCCCTGCCGGTCGCGTCCGCGACGCCTCGCTCGTCATGAGCGGCGCGGCTCTCACCGGGCTCGCGGCCCAGATCGCGGTTCCGGTGCCCGGTTCTCCGGTGCCGGTCACTGGTCAGACCTTCGCCGCGTTGCTCGTTGGTACGTCGCTGGGTGCGGGGCGGGGGTTCCTCGCGCTTGCGCTGTACGCCGTTGCCGGGGTGGCCGGCGTGCCGTGGTTCGCGCAGGGGGCGTCCGGGGCGGGGATGGTGTCGTTCGGGTACGTCCTTGGGTTGCTGCTGGCGTCGACGGTTGTCGGGGCGTTGGCTCGGCGGGGGGCTGATCGGAACGTGTGGCGGATGGCCGGGGCTGTGGTGTTGGGGGAGGCGTTGATCTACGCGGTCGGTGTGCCGTATCTCGCGTACGCGGCGGACATGTCGGCGTCTCAGGCGGTTGCCGCTGGGCTTACGCCGTACTTGCTCGGCGATGCGTTGAAGGCGGCGTTGGCGATGGGGTTGGTGCCGGGGGTGTGGAAGTTGCTCGAACGGCGGTAGTTGGTCGGGTGCGGGCCGGTGGGGGTTGTTCGCGCAGTTCCCCGCGCCCCTAAAAGATCGACGGTGGCCGTTCGTTGTGAGTGCGGCGGGGGCTGGTTGCGCTCCTAAAAGACCGACTGTTGCCCGGCACTGAGAGGCTCGCGAGTTTCGCTCGCGAGCCTCTTTGGCGTTTCTCCTGCCGGAGATACTCCCCGCTCTCCTACCGGAGTTGCTCCCCGCGGCGGCGTTGCGACCACCACAGGCCCGCTGCTCCTGCCGTCAGGAGTGCGGCTCCCGCTGCTCCCAAGGGCAACAACTCATCTGCCGGGCCCGTGTTGGGGAGTTGGTCTCCTCCCGGGGTTACCGGCTTGTTGTCCGTGCCCAGGAGGAGGGGGGTTGCGGGGGCGTTGGGGGCCGGGTTGGATGCGCCGAAGGGGACCGGGCCCTGTTGCCAGTACGTCTTTTTGCCGTCCGCCGATTGGACGGGGAGGCAGATCTTGCCCTGCTTTTTGAGGTCGTATGTCGCGTTGACTTTGTACGACTTGGTTGCGCCCGCCGCTAGGGTGTCTATCGGGCAATTGAAACCGCTGTTCGAGCCCTCGGGGAGGTTTTCTTTCGGGAGTTGCGTGCAGCCTTCTACGCTGTTGATCGAAAGGCCCTCGAAACCGACGACCAGGAGCCTGATCGCGCCGCTCTCCTTCGTGCCCTCGTTTTTCACGGTCGCGGTGAGGGTGGTTTTGCTGGTGCTGTTGTCGACCGAGATGCGCTCGGGAAGTGTCGTGGTCAGTTTGACGCCGGCCGGCGCGGGATCGACCGCCTTGCCGCCCATGCCGCTGCCGGGCCCCTCGTCCGCGCCCGCCTGCGGCGCCAGGACCAGCAACGCGGCCAGCCCGGCCACGACGGCCGCACCGGCGGCAGCCGTACCGTGTCGAGAACTCATGTCCGTCCCCCTCTTTCGCTCCCCCTGATACCGCACCTGAATTCGCGGTACTTGAAGAGGTACCACAAGATTTCCCGCCACTATGCTGGTACGGCCTGAAGTGTGACCATTGTGTTTCTGGTGGTACGGCCGGTGAAAGGGAGCAGTGGATTGCCGAGGAACAGCAGCAGCGGCGGTGTTCCCGGGCTTTTGGTGGCCGGGCGATATCGATTGGTCGAGAGTATTGGGCAGGGGGGAATGGGGCGGGTGTGGCGGGCCGCCGACGAAATCCTCGACCGCCTGGTCGCGGTGAAGGAAATACGCATCGACGGCACCGACGCGGAGGACACCAGGACCCGCCGCGAACGCACCCTGCGCGAGGCCCGCGCGACCGCCCGCATCGACCACCCCAACGTGGTCCGTGTCTACGACGTCGTCGACGAGGGCGAACTCCTGTGGATCGTCATGGAGTTGGTGCGGGGCCGCTCCCTGGAGCGGATCACCGTGGAGGACGGCCCCCTCGGCCCCGTCGCCGCCGCCAGGGTCGGCCTCGGACTCGTCGCCGCGCTCCAGCGGGTCCACGCGCGGGGCGTCCTGCACCGGGACATCAAACCCGGGAACGTCCTGGTCGAGGGCGACGGCGACCGGGTCGTCCTCACCGACTTCGGCATCGCCGCGATCCAGGACGCCAAGGCGCTCACGATGGTCGGCATGCTCGTCGGCTCCCCCGACTACATGGCCCCCGAGCGTATCTCCGGCCGCCCGCAGGGCCCGCCGTCCGACATCTGGTCGGTGGGAGCGACGCTGTGCGCGGCACTCGCCGGTCACTCACCCTTCGCGCGCGACACGACGATGGCGACGCTGCACGCGGTCCTGTACGAGGAGCCTCGACTCCCGGACGGCGCGGGGGAGTTGGGCGGGGTACTGGAACGGCTGCTGGCGAAGGAACCCGAAGGACGCCCGGACCTCGCCGAGTTGGAGACGGAGCTGCGCAGAGTGGCGTTCCCGGAACCGACGCCGACGGTACGGGTGGGGTTCGAGCCGGGGTACGGGGAGGCGCCGCAGGCAACACATACGCCGCAGGCAATACAGCCACCGCAGGCAATGCAGGCACCGCAAGCAGCACAGGCACCGCAAGTACCTCAGCCGCCCCAGCCGACTCAGCTCCCCTACGCGTCACAACTCGCCCAAGCCGAGCCCGCCCAGGCCGAGTTGCCACCCCCGCCGTCACCCCACCCCGACCTCGCCACCACACCCCCACCCCCACCCGACCTCACCACCACGCCGTTCTCCCGTCCGCCCAGGACACCCCCCTCCCCCTTCCCCCCACCCCCCACCACCCCCCAAGACCCACCCCGCCACCGCCGCACAACAGCCTTCGCCGCAGCCGGAGTAGCCGCGGTGGCCGCGATCATCGTCACCGCCGTCCTCCTCACCTCCGGCGGCGGCGCCGACAACGAAGCGACCGGCGCCACGACAACCCCCGCCCCCACCCCCACAGTCGAGGGAACCACCCACCCCCGCACCCCACCCCCCGGCACCCACGAAGAAGCCGGCGGCTACGCCTGGAAGACCCCCGCCGGCTGGCGGCGGGACGTGAAGACCGGCGCCGAGGTCCACTACACGTCCCCCGACGGCACCCAGGAACTCCTCGCCAAGTCCGCCCTCGCACGCGGCACGTTGATCGACTCCTGGCGCAAGTCCGAGCAGGACGCGCACCGTGGCCAGAACTACCGCAAACTCCGCCTGGAGGAGACGGAGTTCAGAGGCAACCCGGCGGTCGTGTGGGAGTACACGTTCACCCTGAAGGGCACCCCCTGGCACGCCCGGCTCCTCGGGTTCGACCAGGACGGAAAGTCGTTCCAGGTCAACACGTGGTACCAGCCGGGCGTGGAGGAGAGTGCCCTCAAGGTCTACGAGGAGGTGAAGACGAGCTTCACCGTGCTGTGACGCCGTCCCGCGCGCGCAGCCGCGACTTCACGACGGCCACGGCGAGCACCCCGGCCGCGACGAGCAGCGACAACAGCACCGTCGTACGCCCGTCGTGCTCCGTATCGGTCAGCATGTAACCGAGCACGAACACGATCAACCCGACCGTCGCCCACGTCAGATACGGGTACAGCCACATCTTCACGACGAGCTTCTCCGGCGCCTCGGCCTGGATGATCTTCCGCATCCGCAGCTGCGAGAGGCAGATGACCAGCCACACGAACAGGGCGACGGCGCCGGAGGAGTTGACCAGGAACAGGAACACCGAGTCCGGGTACGCGTAGTTGAAGAACACCGCGACGAACCCGAACACCACGGACGACAGGATCGCCGCCAGCGGCACACCCCGCGAGGTGGTCCGCGCGAACGCCTTCGGCGCGTCCCCGCGCTGGCCGAGCGAGAACGCCATCCTGGACGCCGTGTACAGACCGGAGTTGAGACACGACAGCACCGACGTCAGCACGATGAAGTTCATGATCTGCCCGGCGTGCGCGATGCCGAGGGAGTCGAGCGCCGCGACGTACGACCCCTCCTCCTTGATCGACGGGTCGTTCCACGGCAGCAGCGTCACCACCACGAAGATCGACCCCAGGTAGAACACCGCGATCCGCCAGATCACACTGTTCGTCGCCTTCGTCACCGCCTGCTGCGGGTTCTCCGACTCACCCGCCGCCAGCGTCGGGATCTCACTCCCCATGAAGGAGAAGACGACGAGCAGTACGCCGGTGAGGATCGCCCCGGCGCCGTTCGGCAGGAAGCCGCCGTGGTCCGTGAGGTTCCCGAGCCCCGCCTTGTCGCTGTCCACACCCGGCAGCACCCCGAACACCGCGAGCCCGCCGACCACGATGAACGCGCCGATCGCGACGACCTTGATCCCGGCGAACCAGAACTCGAACTCGCCGTACGAGCCGACCGAGACCAGGTTCGTGGCGGTCAGCACGATCATCACGATCAGCGCCCAGCCCCACTGGGGCACGGCGGGGATCCACGACTCCAGGATCTTCGCCCCGGCCGTCGCCTCCACCGCCAGCACCACGACCCAGAAGAACCAGTACAGCCAGCCGATCGTGAACCCCGCCCACGGACCGAGCGCGCGGTCCGCGTGCGCCGAGAACGAACCCGACGTCGGGTTCGCCACGGACATCTCACCCAGCATCCGCATCACCAACACCACGAGCGTGCCGACGAGCGCGTACGACAGGAGGATGCCGGGCCCCGCTGTCGCGATGCCGGTGCTCGACCCGACGAACAGACCGGCGCCGATCACCCCGCCGATCGCGATCATCGACAGGTGCCGGTTCTTCAGTCCCGCCTGGAGACCGGGGCCGGGTTCCTGGGGGTTCTCGGGAGCCTTGGAGAGAGTCGGGGGCGAAGTCATGGGGACGTCCTTTGCGCGGCGTGGGGGAGGGGAGAGGGGTGCGGGTGCTGGCGGCCAGTGAAACGGAGGCGGGGCACGGGGTGTACCTGCCATTAAGGATCGGCGACAACTGTGATCTGGACGTTTCGTCGAATTACCGGTGTGTGCCGCCCGACGCCCACCCCTGACCCTCCCCAGCAACCCGCATGTCACACTCGTCCCATGCGTGTGTACCTAGGCTCCGACCATGCCGGCTACGAACTCAAGAACCACCTCGTCGACTGGCTCAAGGCAGCCGGCCACGACCCCGTCGACTGCGGCCCCCACATCTACGACGCCCAGGACGACTACCCCCCGTTCTGCCTCCGGGCAGCCGAACGCACCGCGTCCGACCCGGACTCCCTGGGCATCGTCATCGGCGGCTCGGGCAACGGCGAACAGATCGCCGCGAACAAGGTGAAGGGCGTAAGGGCGGCCCTGGCCTGGAGCGCGGAAACGGCGTCCCTCGGCCGCCAGCACAACAACGCGAACGTCATCGCGGTAGGCGCCCGCATGCACACGCAGGACGAGGCCACGACCTTCGTCGAAACCTTCCTGGCGACCCCTTTCTCGAGTGACGAACGCCACATCCGCCGAATCGACATGCTGAGCGAGTACGAAACGACGGGCGACCTCCCGGAGATCCCCGCACACCACCCGCAGCAGTAGGGAGAGCAGGGGGCCGGACGGCCCCCTCTCGACGCCGGTCCGCACCTTCGAACAAGAAGAGGAAGCGCTGTGCCAGAAGGTCACACGATCCACCGCCTGGCACAGGACTACGCAGCCCGCTTCCAAGGCACCACCCCCGAAGTGACCAGCCCCCAGGGCAAGTTCTCCGACGCCGCCCCCCTCCTCACGCGTACGGAACTGACCTCCACCGAGGCCCACGGCAAACACCTCTTCCTGGCCTTCCGGCATGCGCACTGGATCCACATCCACCTGGGCCTCTTCGGCAAGGTCACCTTCGGAGACACCCCCGCACCCCCACCCACGGACACCACCCGCCTCCGCCTGGCGAACAGGACGTCGTACGTGGACCTGAAGGGCCCGACGACCTGCGCCCTGATCACCCCGGAGGAGAAGGCGGCGATACACGACCGCCTGGGCCCGGACCCCCTCAGGGACGACGCGACCCCGGACACGGCGTACGACAGAATCCACCGCAGCCGGACGACGATCGCGGCCCTCCTCCTGGACCAGAAGATCATCGCGGGAGTCGGCAACGTGTACCGGGCGGAAGTCCTGTTCCGCCACAACATCGACCCGTACCGCCAGGGCAAGGACCTCACGAAGCCGGAGTGGGACGGCATCTGGACGGACCTGGTGGACCTGATGCGGGAGGGCGTGAAGAACAACCGCATCGACACGGTCCGCCCCCAGCACACCCCCGAGGCGATGAACCGCCCCCCGAGGGTGGACGACCACGGCGGCGAGGTCTACGTCTACCGCCGCACGAACCAGCCGTGCCACCTCTGCGGCACGAAGATCCGCACAGCGGACCTCTCGAACCGCAACCTCTTCTGGTGCCCGACTTGCCAACAGGCGTGACCACACCGAGCCACTCCACCCCGAACCACCCCAACCCGGGACGACAGATCGAATTTCGCCCTCCCCGCCCACGAACCGCTCTCCATGAAGTTCACTGGGAGGTCAAACCTCGGACGGGGGACAAGTGGGACCTCCCGTGCCAAGCGGCGGGTTGGATGGATAGGGTCCCGAACTAATGGCAGCAGGACGACAGCGGCGCGCGGAAGCCGAGACGTTCACGGCCCGGTTGAGGCATCTGATGCACCGGGTCCGCACCGGCCTGCGCAGAAGCGCGGTGGACTACTTCAGGGGCGACGGCTCGGACTGGATAGCGCTGGCCGGCCTCCTGCTCACGGTCCCGGTCATCATGATGGCGACCCTGGCGAACTCGGTGTGGTTCTCCCCGGCGGCCCTGGTCCTCCCGATCGTGGCCGGCGGCCTCCTGCTGCGCCCCTCCAGCCTGCTGGCCCTGTACGCGGCGGCGGCGACGGCCCTGATCATCGAGTCGGTGCGCCTCGGCCCGTACACGGAGGGCCCGTCGCGGGTGACCCCCGGCGTGGTCCTGGTGGTCGCGGCGTGCGGCTTCTTCGGCCTGCTGATCGCCCAGTTCCGCAGCAGGGTCGGCGTCCCGTGGCGGCGGGGCGGCACGATGCTGTTCGACCTGCGCGAACGCATCCGCGTACAGAGCAAGCTCCCGAAGCTCCCCCCGGGCTGGCACCGCGAGATGGCGCTGCGCCCGGCGGGCGGCCAGTCCTTCTCGGGCGACTTCGTGGTGGCCGCGCGCACCAACGGCGGCCGGACGATGGAGGTCGTCCTCACGGACGTGTCCGGCAAGGGCATGGACGCGGGATCGAGGGCCCTCCTCCTGTCCGGCGCGTTCGGCGGCCTCCTCGGCTCCCTGCCCCCGCACGCCTTCCTCCCGGCCGCGAACGGCTACCTCCTGCGCCAGGACTGGGACGAGGGCTTCGCGACCTCCATCCACCTGGTCCTGGACCTCGACTCGGGCGACTACGAGCTGTACTCGGCGGGCCACCCGCCGGGCCTCCAGCTCAGCGCGGGCAGCGGACGCTGGGAGGAGAAGGCGGCGGAAGGCCCCCTCCTCGGCGTCTACGAGGGCGCCCAGTTCGACCCGGTGAAGGGCTCCCTGCGCCCCGGCGACGTCCTGATGCTCTTCACGGACGGCCTGGTGGAGACCTCCGACCGCGACATCGTCGAAGGCATAGACCGCCTCACCGGCGAGGCCGACCGCTACGTCGCGGGCGGCTTCCAGGGCGCCGCCTGGCACTTGATCGAGGCGGTGGCGAAGGACGTCAACGACGACCGGGCCCTCCTCCTGGTCTGCCGCGAGGGCCCCACGGCGTCGTCGGCGCGCTTTTGAGCCAGGGCGGCGGACGGCACGGACAAGGCTGTACAGAACGGATTTGTGACCAACACCCCGCATGACATGCGCCTGTTGGTGGCACGATGCTCTCGGGAGAGCGAACCGACCTAGGGCGTGTGATCAGTCATGGCCATTTCTCTGTCAGTGGTGCTGTTGTTGGCGATCGTCCTGGTGGTCATGATCCGCAGCGGAAGCATCAAGGGCGGTCCGGCGGTCGTCGCCGTCCTCTTCGGCTTCTTCCTCGCCTCGACCGGCCTGGCGCCGACGATAAACGACCTCATGAACTCGATCACGAAGGCGATCGCGGACATCAACTTCTGAGCGGACACCGGCTTCTGGCAAGACAAAAGCCGGACCAGGAGGGTCAACCTCCGGTCCGGCTCGGGCCGTTGAAGAGAGCGGGCGACGGGAATCGAACCCGCGTAGCCAGTTTGGAAGACTGGGGCTCTACCATTGAGCTACGCCCGCACAGAGCGCGCCGCAGGTCAGAGAAGCCCGCGACACAGGAGCATCGTAGCGGCTGATCCCCCTCCACCGCACACCCCTTCCAGGGCCTGCGGCGAATGCGGCAGCCGGACCGCGTCCGGGCATGTACCCTACGTGTCGCACCGGCACGGGGTATGGCGCAGCTTGGTAGCGCGTCCGCTTTGGGAGCGGAAGGCCGTGGGTTCAAATCCCGCTACCCCGACCATTTACGCGATCACCTCGGTGATCGGCTTTGGGGGGCCTCGGCGGCTGCGGTTACTATGCAGGCTGCACGCCCGTGTCTCTCACTCTCTGGAAGTCTCCGGGCGGCGATCGGCCGGACCAATCGAGGTCCCGGCGGAACCCAAGAAGTCAGCCCCCAAGGAGACCGAACCGTGAAGAGCGCCGTGGAGACCCTGAACCCGACTCGGGTTCGGCTCAGCATCGAGGTGCCCTTCGAGGAGCTCAAGGACAGCCTCGACGCGGCGTACAAGAAGATCAACCAGCAGGTCACGGTCAAGGGCTTCCGCAAGGGCAAGATCCCGGCCCGGATCATCGACCAGCGCTTCGGCCGCGGTGCGGTGCTGGAGGAGGCCGTCAACGACGCCCTCCCGAAGTTCTACACCGAAGCCGTGAACGAGGCCGAGCTGAGCGTCCTGGGCCAGCCCGAGGTCGACATCACGGAGCTGAAGGACGGCGAGACGCTGAACTTCACCGCCGAGGTCGACGTCCGTCCCGCCCTCGAACTCCCCGCGGACTTCTCCTCCATCGAGGTCGAGGTCGACGCGGTCGAGGTCACCGACGAGGACATCGAGAAGTCGGTCGAGCAGCTGCGTGAGCGCTTCGCCTCCACCTCCCCGGTGGAGCGCGCCGCCGAGGACGGCGACGTCGTGACCGTCGACCTGGAGGCCAAGGTCGACGGCGAGGTGCTGGAGGACGGCATCGCCAACGGCGTCTCCTACACCATCGGCTCCGGCGAGCTGCTGGAAGGCATCGACGACGCCGTCAAGGGCCTGGAGGCCGGTGGCGAGGCCACCTTCGCCTCCGAGCTGAAGGGCGGCACCGGCGCGGGCAAGGAGGCCGAGGTCACCGTCAAGGTCACCCAGGTCGCCGCCCGTGAACTCCCCGAGCTGGACGACGAGTTCGCGCAGCTCGCCTCGGAGTTCGACACGCTGGAGGAGCTGAAGGCGGACAGCCGCAAGCGCCTGGAGAACATGAAGCAGTACGACCAGGCCACGCAGGCCCAGGAGCGCGTCCTGGAGAAGCTCCTCGACATCGTCGAGGTGCCGGTGCCCGAGAAGCTCCTCGAAGAGGAGATCAACACCCGCAAGCACAACCTGGAGCACCACCAGCTGCCCCAGATGGGTCTCGAGCTCGACAAGTACCTGGAGCTCCAGGGCAAGACCGCCGAGGAGTTCGACACCGAGACCCGTGACGCCGCGGTCAAGGGCATCAAGACCCAGTTCGTCCTCGACGAGCTGACCAAGCGCGAGAAGCTCTCCGTGAACCAGGAAGAGCTGACCGAGCACCTGATGCGCCGCGCCGCCTCCTCCGGCATGTCCCCGGACCAGTTCGCGCAGGCCGTCGTCGAGGGCAACCAGGTCCAGCTGCTCGTCGGCGAGGTCGCCCGCGGCAAGGCCCTCGCGCTCGTCGTCGAGTCCGCGACGGTCAAGGACACCAACGGCGAGGTCATCGACCTCGACGACGAAGAGGATGAGGAAGAGGCCACCGAGGACGCTGCCGTCGAGGCCGCTTCCGAGGAGAAGGCCGACGCCTGATCGGTAGCAGACTGACGACGGGCCCCGGGTTCTTGCGAACCCGGGGCTCGTTCGTTCGTTTCCGGTCTTTGAGGGGCGCGGGTCTACGCCCCCGGCGAACACCAACCTTTGCGGGATTCCCTGGAGGGACCCGCGCGTTAGGGTCCATGAACAGGGCCTGCGTTATCGGCTGAACCGCCGGAGGCCCCGCAGGGAAACGCGAGACGGCCCGGCGCCGTCGTAAGACGAGCAGGTGGATACGTGACGAATCTGATGCCCTCCGCCGCCGGTGAGCCCTCCATCGGTGGTGGCCTCGGCGACCATGTCTACAACCGACTGCTCAACGAGCGGATCATCTTCCTCGGCCAGCCGGTGGACGACGACATCGCGAACCGGATCACCGCGCAGCTGCTGCTTCTCGCAGCCGCGGACCCCGAGAAGGACATCAACCTCTACATCAACAGCCCCGGCGGCTCGATCACGGCCGGCATGGCGATCTACGACACGATGCAGTTCATCAAGAACGACGTGATGACCATCGCGATGGGCCTGGCCGCCTCCATGGGACAGTTCCTCCTCAGTGCGGGCACCCCGGGCAAGCGCTTCGCGCTCCCGAACGCCGAGATCCTGATCCACCAGCCGTCCGCCGGCCTCGCCGGTTCGGCCTCGGACATCAAGATCCACGCCGAGCGTCTCCTCCACACGAAGAAGCGCATGGCCGAGCTGACGTCCCTCCACACCGGCCAGTCCGTCGAGCAGATCACCCGCGACTCGGACCGCGACCGCTGGTTCGACCCGGAAGAGGCCAAGGAATACGGCCTCATCGACGACGTCATCGCCACGGCCGCCGGCATGCCGGGCGGCGGCGGCACCGGGGTGTAGCCCCCGGGAGGGGCACCCAGGGTCCGGATCCGGTCCGGAAGCCGGGAGGGACCGGTCCGGGAGGTCCGTATGGGACCTCCGGAGCCCGCTGAAGCTCCTGGAGGGGTCCCGGCGGGTCCCCGACCCGGCAGGGCCCCTCGAAGGCCCTGGAGGGCCTCAGGGCCCGTACGGCCCCGGCCCCACCCCGTCAGCCCCTCCACCCCCACCAGCCACCGCCCAGCACAGCCTTCTCAGGAGAAACCCGTGAACACCTTTCCCGGCAACGGCCTGTACGAGAGCGCCCAGGCCGAGTACACCGGCCCGCAGGCCGAGTCCCGCTACGTGATCCCGCGCTTCGTCGAGCGCACCTCGCAGGGCGTCCGTGAGTACGACCCGTACGCGAAGCTCTTCGAGGAGCGCGTCATCTTCCTCGGCGTGCAGATCGACGACGCGTCCGCCAACGACGTCATGGCGCAGCTCCTGTGCCTGGAGTCGATGGACCCGGACCGGGACATCTCGGTCTACATCAACAGCCCCGGCGGCTCGTTCACCGCGCTCACCGCGATCTACGACACGATGCAGTTCGTGAAGCCGGACATCCAGACGGTCTGCATGGGCCAGGCGGCCTCCGCCGCCGCGATCCTGCTGGCCGCCGGCACCCCCGGCAAGCGGATGGCCCTGCCGAACGCCCGCGTCCTGATCCACCAGCCCTACAGCGAGACGGGCCGGGGTCAGGTCTCGGACCTGGAGATCGCGGCCAATGAGATCCTCCGCATGCGCGCGCAGCTGGAGGACATGCTGGCCAGGCACTCGACCACGCCGATCGAGAAGATCCGCGAGGACATCGAGCGCGACAAGATCCTGACCGCCGAGGACGCGCTCGCGTACGGCCTGGTCGACCAGATCATCTCCACCCGGAAGATGAACAACGCGTCCATCCGTTGACGCGCGGGCGAATCCGTCTGCCGCCCCTTGGCACGGTTTGACACGTTCCACGTCAAAGTGAACCGTGCCAAGGGGGACCCGAACGGGGGGTCAGGCAAGGTACCGTCGACATAAGGCAGCACCAGGAGCCGCTGGACTCGTATCGTCCAGGCGTCTCCCATGGCGAAGGGGAAGCACACCGTGGCACGCATCGGTGACGGCGGCGATCTGCTCAAGTGCTCGTTCTGCGGCAAGAGCCAGAAGCAGGTCAAGAAGCTCATCGCAGGGCCTGGTGTGTACATCTGCGACGAGTGCATCGATCTCTGCAACGAGATCATCGAGGAGGAACTCGCGGAGACGAGCGAGGTGCGCTGGGAGGAACTCCCCAAGCCCCGCGAGATCTACGAGTTCCTGGAGGGGTACGTCGTCGGCCAGGAGGCCGCGAAGAAGGCCCTCTCGGTAGCGGTGTACAACCACTACAAGCGCGTCCAGGCCGGTGAGAACGGCGGCGGCCAGAGCCGCGAGGACGCCATCGAGCTCGCGAAGTCCAACATCCTCCTGCTCGGCCCCACCGGCTCGGGCAAGACCCTCCTCGCCCAGACCCTCGCGCGCATGCTGAACGTCCCGTTCGCGATCGCGGACGCGACGGCGCTGACCGAGGCCGGGTACGTCGGCGAGGACGTCGAGAACATCCTCCTGAAGCTGATCCAGGCGGCCGACTACGACGTCAAGAAGGCCGAGACCGGGATCATCTACATCGACGAGATCGACAAGGTCGCCCGCAAGAGCGAGAACCCGTCGATCACGCGTGACGTCTCCGGTGAGGGCGTCCAGCAGGCCCTGCTGAAGATCCTGGAGGGGACCACCGCGTCGGTGCCCCCGCAGGGCGGCCGTAAACACCCGCACCAGGAGTTCATCCAGATCGACACGACGAACGTCCTGTTCATCGTGGGCGGCGCCTTCGCCGGGCTGGAGAAGATCATCGAGTCCCGCGCGGGCGCGAAGGGCATCGGCTTCGGCGCGACGATCCGCTCCAAGCTCGAACTCCAGTCGAAGGACCAGTTCGAGGCGGTCATGCCGGAGGACCTGGTCAAGTTCGGCATGATCCCCGAGTTCATCGGCCGCCTCCCCGTCATCACCTCGGTCCACAACCTGGACCGCGAGGCCCTCCTCCAGATCCTCATCGAGCCGCGCAACGCCCTGGTCAAGCAGTACCAGCGCCTCTTCGAACTCGACGGCGTGGAGCTGGACTTCGAGCGCGAGGCCCTCGAAGCCATCGCCGACCAGGCGATCCTCCGCCAGACCGGCGCCCGCGGCCTGCGCGCCATCATGGAGGAAGTCCTCCAGGGCGTGATGTACGAGGTCCCGTCCCGCAAGGACGTGGCACGTGTCGTCATCACCGCCGACGTGGTCCTCTCCAACGTCAACCCGACGCTGATCCCGCGCGATTCGCGCGGCGGCCGGGGTCCGGGGGAGCAGAAGTCCGCGTAGAGCTTGGACAGTTACGACGATGAGGGGCCCCCAACAGCGAGTTGGGGGCCCCTCATCGTCGTAACCGTCAGACCTTGACCCGAACTTCCTTGCGCAGCTTGGTCGTCACGTCCACGGCCGTCGCCTTGTCGATACTCTTCGTGTTGTCGCCGGGGGAGACCATGCCGACCGTGCTGTAGTCGGCCCAGACGCAGAACCAGTCCGTGGAGACCTTCTTCGTCAGGGCGTTGACGCTCGACGCCGCCTGGCACTTGGCCACCGCGCCGTCGATGTCGACCTTCTCCGGCTGGCCCTCCAGCGTCGTCTTCGAGGCGCCGCCGGACGACGTGCCACCCGCCTCGATCTTCTTGTTGTTCGCGTCGATCTGCGCGGTGATCGCGAGGAAGTACCTGTCGAGGGTCGACTGCGGGTCGGCTATCTCGCCGTAACCGCCCAGCAGCGTCACCCCGCGCGCGGTCAACAGCTCGGCCTGGGACGGGAGATCGGCCGGGTCGGGGTTCTTCGGGTCGTAGTCGCCGAAGTCCGCCGTCGACCACTGCCCGAGGACGGCCTTGCCGCCCTGGACGCCGCTGGTCCGGAGGTACTTGACGGTGTCCGCGTCGGACGTCTCGCCGCCCTTGCCGACCCGCTTGTACTCGGAGACGACCGTCGCGGGGGTGTCGAGCCGGTGCGCCCCGTCGTTCTCCAGCCCGCCACCGCCGCCGCCCTGCGTCACGACGTACGCCCCGACCGCGAGAGCCACGACGACTGCGGCGACCCCGACGATCAGCCCGGCACGCTTCTTCTTCCCGGCGGGGACGGGGGGTTGCTGCACGGGCGGACCGCCGTAGGGAGGCTGCTGGCCGTACGGCGGCTGCTGGCCGTAGGGAGCCTGGCCCATCGGCTGCGTGGGCTGGTTGTACGGGTTGGCCTGCGGCGGAACACCACCCTGGGGGTACCCGTAGCCGGGCTGCGGCGCCTGCGGCTGGCCGTACGGGCCGGGCTGGCCCCCGTACGGACCGGACTGCTGCGGCGGACCGCCGTACGGACCCGGCTGGTTGTTGCTCATCCCTGGGTTCCCCTCCAGATGCTTTTAGGTGCTCCTGTCATCCTGGCCCAGGCACGGGGAACTCCCGGCATCGGGGTCTGCCCCGTTACAGAACAATCGAGTTCTGGACAGTCCCGCGACCCCTTTAAACTGGCTGCGTGACCGAGAACCCTCAGCAGCACACAGCGCCCACCACCGACCTGCCGACGCAGTACGCGCCGGCCGAGGTAGAAGGGCCGTTGTACGAGCGCTGGGTAGAGCGCGGTTACTTCGCGGCGCACGCGGACAGCGACAAGCCGCCGTACACGATCGTCATCCCCCCGCCGAACGTCACCGGCTCCCTGCACCTGGGCCACGCCTTCCAGCACACGCTGATGGACGCGCTCACCCGCCGCAAGCGCATGCAGGGCTTCGAGTCCCTGTGGCTGCCCGGCATGGACCACGCGGGCATCGCCACCCAGAACAAGGTCGAGCAGCAGCTCGCCGAGGAGGGCAAGTCCCGCCACGACCTCGGGCGCGAGGAATTCACCGCGCGCGTGTGGCAGTGGAAGGACGAGTACGGCGGCAGGATCCTCGGCCAGATGCGCCGCCTCGGCGACGGCGTCGACTGGTCCCGCGAGCGCTTCACCATGGACGAGGGCCTCTCCAAGGCCGTCCAGACCATCTTCAAGCGCCTGTACGACGACGAGCTGATCTACCGGGCCGAGCGCATCATCAACTGGTGCCCGCGCTGTCTGACGGCCATCTCGGACATCGAGGTCGAGTACCAGGAGGACGCCGGCGAGCTGGTCTCCATCCGGTACGGCGAGGGCGAGGACAGCCTCGTCGTCGCGACGACCCGCGCGGAGACGATGCTCGGGGACACGGCCGTCGCCGTCCACCCCGACGACGAGCGGTACAAGCACCTCGTCGGCAAGCGCATCAAGCTCCCGCTGACCGACCGCACGATCCCGGTCGTCGCGGACACGCACGTCGACCCCGAGTTCGGCACCGGCGCCGTCAAGGTGACCCCGGCGCACGACCCGAACGACTTCGAGATCGGGCGGCGGCACGACCTGCCGAACCTGACGATCATGGACGAGCGCGGGATCATCACCGTCCACGGCCCCTTCCTCGGCCTCGACCGCTTCGAGGCGCGCTCGGCCGTCGTCGGCGCGCTCAAGGAGCAGGGGCGGATCGTCGCCGAGAAGCGGCCGTACATGCACTCCGTGGGCCACTGCTCGCGCTGCAAGACGACCGTCGAGCCCCGGCTGTCCATGCAGTGGTGGGTCAAGGTCGCGCCGCTCGCCAAGGCCGCCGGGGACGCCGTCCGGGACGGGCGCGTCGCCATCCACCCCGAGGACATGTCGAAGCGGTACTTCGACTGGGTCGACAACATGCACGACTGGTGCATCTCGCGCCAGCTGTGGTGGGGGCACCGGATCCCGATCTGGTACGGCCCCGAGGGCGAGGTCGTCTGCGTCGGCCCCGACGAGGAGCCGCCGACCGGCGAGGGCTGGACCCAGGACGCCGACGTCCTCGACACCTGGTTCTCCTCCGGCCTGTGGCCCTTCTCCACCCTCGGCTGGCCCGAGAAGACGCCCGACCTGGAGAAGTTCTACTCGACCGACGTCCTGCTCACCGGCCACGACATCATCTTCTTCTGGGTCGCCCGGATGATGATGTTCGGCCTGTACGCCATGGACGGCGAGGCTCCCTTCAAGACGATCGCGCTCACCGGCCTCGTCCGGGACGAGTTCGGCAAGAAGATGTCCAAGTCGAACCCCAACGCCGTCGACCCCCTGGTCTGGATGGACAAGTACGGCTCCGACGCCGTCCGCTTCACCCTCGCCAAGGGCGCGAACCCGGGCGCGGACGTGCCGATCGGCGAGGACTGGGTCCAGGCGTCCCGCAACTTCACCAACAAGGTGTGGAACGCGACGCGGTTCGCTCTGATGAACGGCGCGACCGTCGAGGGCGACCTCCCGCCGGCCGAGCAGCTCTCCGCCACCGACCGCTGGATCCTCTCCCGCCTCAACAAGACCGTCGCCGAAGTCGACGCCCTCTACGACGACTTCCAGTTCGCCAAGCTCAGCGAGGCCCTCTACCACTTCGCGTGGGACGAGGTCTTCGACTGGTACGTCGAACTCTCCAAGCCGACGTTCTTCGCGGGCGGCGCCCAGGCGAAGGTCTCGGCGCGCGTCCTGGGCGAGGTCCTGGACGTCATGCTGCGCATCCTGCACCCGGTGATCCCGTTCGTCACGGACACCCTGTGGACGACGCTGACGGGCGGCGAAACGCTGGTCACGGCGCCGTGGCCGTCCGACTCGGGCTTCCGCGACGACGCCGCCGAGCAGGAGATCGCCCTGGTCCAGCAGGTCGTCACCGAGGTCCGCCGCTTCCGCAAGGACCAGGGCCTGAAGGACGGCCAGAAGGTCCCGGCCCGCCTGTCCCTGACCGGCACGCCCCTCTCGGCCCACGAGGCCGCGATCCGCCAACTCCTCCGACTCCAGCCGGAAACGGAAGAGTTCGCGGCAACGGCGACGCTGCCGGTGGCAGGAGCGACGGTGGCGTTGGACCTCTCCGGCACGATCGACGTGGAGGCGGAGCGCAAGCGCCTCACGAAGGACTTGGTCGCGGCGGAGAAGGAAAAGAGCGACGCCGAGAAGAAGCTGGGCAACGAGGCGTTCCTCGCGAAGGCCCCGGACCAGGTGGTCGACAAGATCAAGGGCCGCCTGACGAAGGCGGAGACGGACATCGCGAGGATCACGACACAGCTGGAGAACTTGCCGAAGGCGTAGTTTTCGTGGACAGGTCCTCCGGTTGCTTTTCAGCGCCGGGGGACCTTTTCGCCGTTAGGGGCGCGGGGAACTGCGCGACCAGCCACAACGCATCCCGCACCCGCCGTTCTCGCTGTACCCCCCACTCCTTAGGCGCACTGTCATACCTCCTCCGTAGACTGGACCCGTGACACAAAGCGACCCGTTCGACGAGATCATCGCCGCCGAGACCGACCGAGACCCCGACCTCGCGGTCATCGAAGCGGGGAGCCGCACGCTGCGTACCCAGGGCGCCCACCCGGAGGGCGACGTACCGACCCGCCCCACCGACCCCGAGGTCGACAAGGCGCTGCGCGGCGTAGAGACGGAACTGGCGACCCGCTGGGGCGAGACCAAGCTGGAGCCCTCGGTCAAGAGGATCGCCGCGCTGATGGACGTCCTGGGGGAACCCCAGAACGCGTACCCGTCGATCCACATCACCGGAACGAACGGCAAGACCTCCACGGCCCGCATGATCGAGGCCCTGCTCGGCGCGTTCGAGCTGAGGACGGGCCGGTACACGTCACCGCACGTCCAGTCGATCACCGAGCGCATCAGCCTGGACGGCGCCCCCATGTCGGCGGAGCGGTTCATCGAGACGTACGAGGACATCAAGCCGTACGTGGAGATGGTGGACGCGAAGGAGCAGTACCGCCTCTCCTTCTTCGAGGTGCTGACGGGCATGGCGTACGCGGCGTTCGCGGACGCGCCGGTGGACGTCGCGGTCGTAGAGGTCGGCATGGGCGGCACCTGGGACGCGACGAACGTGATCGACGCGGACGTAGCGGTGATCACCCCCATCTCCCTGGACCACACGGACCGCCTCGGCTCGACCCCGGCGGAGATCGCGGGCGAGAAGGGCGGCGTCATCAAGCAGGACGCGACGGTGATCCTGTCCCAGCAGCCGGTGGACGCGGCCCAGGTGCTGCTGAAGCGCGCGGTCGAGGTGGACGCGACGGTCGCGCGGGAGGGCCTGGAGTTCGGCGTCGTCGAGCGGCAGGTCGCGGTGGGCGGCCAGCTCATGACCCTGCGCGGACTCGGCGGCGAGTACCCCGAGGTCTTCCTCCCGCTGCACGGCGCCCACCAGGCGCACAACGCGGCGGTGGCCCTGGCTGCGGTGGAGGCGTTCTTCGGCGTCGGCGCGGCCCGCGCGGAACCCCTGGACCTCGACGTGGTCCGCAAGGCGTTCGCGAAGGTCACGTCCCCGGGCCGCCTGGAGATCGTGCGCCGCTCCCCGACGGTCGTCCTGGACGCCGCGCACAACCCGGCGGGCGCGCGCGTGACCGCGGAAGCGATCAGCGAGGTCTTCGACTTCAGCAAGCTGATCGGCGTGGTCGGCGCGGCGGGCGACAAGGACGTACGGGGCCTGCTGGAGGCGTTCGAGCCGATCTTCGCGGAGATCGTGGTGACGCAGAACTCGACGGCGAGGGCGATGGACGCGGATGCGCTCGCCTCGGTCGCTGTCGAGGTCTTCGGCGAGGACAGGGTCCAGGTCGAGCCCCGCCTCCCCGACGCCCTGGAGGCCGCGATCACCCTGGCCGAGGAGGACGGCGAGTTCTCCGGCGCGGGCGTCCTGGTCACCGGTTCGGTCATCACGGTGGGCGAGGCCCGCCTGCTCCTGGGAAGGCGCTGAGGATGCGCACGCTCTGTTCGTCGACGCTGATCGGCGAATTCTTCTTGATCGGTTTCGCCGGCCTGGTCGCGATGAAGGACCCGGACCTGTCGATGGGCACGGTCTGGACGGTCTGCGGAACGCTGATGTTCCTGAGCGTCCTGCTGTGCGGCGTGGTCACCCGGCCCGGCGGCATCGCGCTGGGCTGGGCGCTCCAGATCGCCCTGATCGTGTCCGGCGTCTTCGTCCCGCTGATGTTCTTCATGGGCGCGGTCTTCGCGGCCCTGTGGGGTGCCTCGGTCCACTACGGCCGCAAGGTCGACGAGGCGAGGGCGAGGTTCGCCGCGCAGGCCGCCTCCACTACACCTGACGCTGCGTGACGGCGGCACCGACACGCCCTGTAGCCTCGTGACACCGCACATCAGCAGCGAAGGAGCTACTCCGTGAGCCAGCGCACCCTCGTCCTCCTCAAGCCCGACGCCGTTCGTCGTGGCCTGACCGGCGAGATCATCGGCCGTATCGAGCGCAAGGCGGACTGGCGGATCACCGCGCTGGAGCTGCGGACGCTGGACCGGGCGATCCTGGAGCAGCACTACGCGGAGCACGTCGGACGGCCGTTCTACGAGCCGCTGGTGGAGTTCATGGCGTCCGGTCCGGTCGTCGCGCTGATCGCCGAGGGCGAGCGGGTCATCGAGGGCGTGCGCCAGCTGGCCGGTCCGACGGACCCGATCGCCGCCGCGCCGGGCTCGATCCGGGGCGACTTCGGGGTCATCGTCCGGGAGAACCTGATCCACGCCTCGGACTCGGAGGAGTCGGCGGAGCGCGAGGTCAAGCTGTTCTTCCCGGGTCGCGCCTGACCTTCCTACAACGGCGTTCATGAACACTCAGGGAGTTTTCGTGGACGTTTCTGACGCCGGGTCAGATCGTCTGTTCGTCAGCCTGGGGACGGCCGTACATTTTCGGCCGTCCTTCGGCATATGCGGTGCCGATCGGGGGAACGCGTGCCCCCGATGGACCGTCTCCACAAGCGAGGCGGGTCGGCACGTGCTGACAATGGCGAAGACCCTCGCGCGGTGTCCGTGAAGGCGCGTCTACGATGTAATCCTTCACGTCACCGCACCCACTTCGCCGTCCTGATAAGCCCTCAAAAGCTCGTGGGAAGGCCAGACGAATCCTGATGGGGAACTCAATGTCGTTCATCGGCCGTGACATGGCTGTCGACCTCGGGACCGCCAACACGCTGGTGTACGTCAGGGGTCGCGGGATCGTCCTCAACGAGCCGTCCGTGGTGGCGATCAACACCAACACCGGTGGGATCCTCGCGGTCGGCTCCGAGGCGAAGAAGATGATCGGACGCACCCCCGGCAACATCGTCGCCGTACGTCCGCTCAAGGACGGCGTGATCGCGGACTTCGAGATCACCGAGCGGATGCTGCGCTACTTCATCCTGAAGATCCACAAGCGCCGCTACCTCGCCCGCCCGCGCGTCGTCGTGTGCGTGCCCAGCGGCATCACCGGCGTCGAGCGCCGCGCCGTCATCGAGGCGTCGACGCAGGCCGGCGCCCGCCAGGTGCACATCATCGAGGAGCCCATGGCCGCGGCCATCGGCTCGGGTCTGCCGGTCCACGAGGCCACGGGCAACATGGTGGTGGACATCGGCGGCGGCACCACGGAGGTCGCGGTCATCTCCCTCGGCGGAATCGTCACCGCCCAGTCCATCCGCGTCGCGGGCGACGAGCTGGACAACGCGATCATCCAGCACATCAAGAAGGAGTACTCCCTCCTCCTCGGTGAGCGCACGGCCGAGCAGATCAAGATCACGATCGGTTCGGCGTACGACCTCGACGACGACGAGCACACCGAGATCCGCGGCCGGGACCTCGTCTCCGGCCTCCCCAAGACCGTCGTCATCTCGGCCGCCGAGGTCCGCAAGGCGATCGAGGAACCCGTCAACGCGATCGTCGACGCGGTGAAGACGACCCTCGACAAGTGCCCGCCCGAGCTGTCCGGCGACATCATGGACCGCGGCATCGTCCTCACCGGCGGCGGCGCCCTGCTGCGCGGCCTCGACGAGCGGCTGCGTCGGGAGACCGGCATGCCGATCCACATCGCCGAGGACCCGCTCGACAGCGTCGCGCTCGGCTCCGGCAAGTGCGTCGAGGAGTTCGAGGCGCTCCAGCAGGTCCTGGACGCCGCGCCGCGCAGATGACGTGACGCTTCGATTCCGCCGTACGAGACGATCTCCTCTCGTGCGGCGGATCGTTGATATAGAGGCACAAGCCCCCTGATTTTTCTGGTTTTCCCGATTTTCTATGAGGAAGGCACGGCCGCCGCACGTGAGGGACACACGAGAGAGCCGGCTGCTCCTGGTACTGCTGGTCGCCGTCTCGTTCGCGCTGATCACGGTCGATATCAGGGGAGGTGAGGACTCTCCGGTCGACGGCGCCCGGCAGGCCGCCGCGACGGTCTTCGGACCCATCGAGAACGGCATGGCCTCGGCCGTCGACCCCGTCGGCAACGCGGTCTCCGCCGTACGCGACTCCGGCAAGCGCCACGACCGGCTCGCGGGCCTGGAGAAGGAGAACGCGGCCCTCAAGGCGAAGCTCGGCAGCGACGACCGCAACCGCAGCCGCCTCACCCAGCTCGACCGGATGCTGAAGATCGCGGGCGAGGGCCAGTACGGCATCAAGGGCGCGCAGGTCATCGCCATAGGGGCGGCCCAGGGCTTCTCCTGGACGATCACCATCGACGTCGGCGCGAACGACGGCATCCAGCGCGACATGACCGTACTCAACGGGGACGGACTGGTCGGCCGCGTCACGACCGTCGGCCCCAACGCGTCGACCGTGCTCCTCGCCAACGACCCCGACTTCACGGTCGGTACGCGCATGGAGTCGTCCGACGAACTCGGGTTCGCGTCCGGCCAGGGCGACCGGCCGCTGCGCGTCGAACTGCTCAACGGCAAGGCCGAGGTGAAGAAGGGCGACCGGCTGGTCACCTTCGGCTCCCAGGCCGACAAGCCGTTCGTGCCGGGCGTACCGGTCGGGATCGTGTCCCGGGTCGACCCCTCGGGGGGCGACCTGACGCGGACGCTGTACGTCACGCCGTACGTCAGCTTCACCAAGCTGGACATCGTGGGGGTCGTCGTCGAGGCGCCGAAGAAGGACCCGCGTGACACGGTCCTGCCGGCCAAGCCGAAGCCGGTCCCCACGCCGACGGTCACCGTCACGGTGACGCCGGGAGCCGCGGCGCCGGGCCAGGGCCGGACCAACGACCAGCAAGAGCAGTAGGAGCTGAAACCCCCCATGCGTGTGAACCGCATCCTGCTCTCCACGACCCTCGTCGTCGTGGCCCTAGTCGTCCAGGTCAGCGTCCTGGCCCGGCTCCACCTCCCCGGCGCGGTCCCCGACCTGCTGCTCCTCACGGTCCTCGGGCTCGCGATGGTGTACGGCCACACGAGCGGCGCCCTCATCGGGTTCGGCGCCGGTCTCCTCGCGGACCTCGCGCCGCCGGCCGACCATGCTGCGGGGCGGTACGCCCTTGTCCTCAGCGTCATCGGGTACGCGGCGGGGCTGATCAAACCCGAGACGGGCCGGCTGAAGTCGGCCACCGCTCCGATGCTGGTCGTCGTCGCCTCCGCGATCGGCTCGACGCTGCTGTACGCGGCGGTCGGGGGGCTCGTCGGGGACACGTCCGCCCGGCATGTCGGGATCGGGGGGCTGCTGTTCAGCGCCGCCCTGTACGACCTGCTGCTCGCGCCGTTCGTCGTGCCCGCCGTGATGTTCCTGGCCCGCCGCGCCGACAACGACCCGCTCGCGGAGGCCGGTTCGGGTTCCTCGGCGCGGGACGTGTCCACCGGGTGGCTGTCGTCCGGGACCGGGCTGCGGATCGGGGGGCAGCGGGGGAGCGGGCTGAAGATGAAGGCGGCGAAGAGGTCGGCCGCGCGGACGGGGCGGATCAAAGGGGTGAAGCGGCTGTGAGGGTGGGGGAGTCGAGCGGGGCTTTTTCTGGATTTTCCGGGTGGAATTCACCCGTGAGGGTGAACGGTGGCGGAACGCGGGCGGGTGGCCCGGCCGTTCATGAGGCGTACGGACATTCGATTCACGGCGTGGCAAGTGTTGGGAGGGGGCGGCAGTGACGAACATCCCGGAGACCGGGCGGACACCAAGGGTCCAGACGCGGCTCGTGGTGATCCAGATCCTCGTCCTCTCCCTGCTCGGGACGCTCGGCGGGCGCCTGTGGTACCTCCAGATCCGGGAGGGCGACGAGTACGCGAAGCAGGCGTCGGGCAACCACGTCCAGCAGGTCGTCCAGCCGGCGGTGCGCGGCTCGATCCTGGACGCGCGGGGAGTGCCCCTCGCGGACAACGAGACCCGGCTCGTGGTCTCCGCGTCGCGTACGGACCTGCTGAAGCAGAAGGACGACGGCAAGGCGGTCCTCGCCAAACTCGCGGGCGTGCTCGGCATGACGCCCGAGGAGGTCCAGCAGAAGGTCCGCCTCTGCGACGCGCAGACCCCGCAGCCCTGCTGGAACGGCTCGCCCTACCAGCCGATCCCGATCACCGACGAGGCCACCGCCAAGCAGGCCCTCCAGATCCGCGAGCGCGCCGAGGACTTCCCCGGCATCACGGCCGAGCCGGAAGCGGTCCGCCGCTACCCCGGCCCCGGCAAGTCGAACACCGCGCAGGTCCTCGGCTACCTCTCGCCGGTCACGGACGACGAGATCCAGCAGGCCAAGGACAGCGACTCGCCGTACCTGCGCTCCGACCAGGTCGGCCGGTCGGGGATCGAGCGGGAGTACGACAAGGAGCTGCGCGGCAAGGCGGGCGTCACGCGCTACGAGGTCGACAACCTCGGCCGCGTCATCGGCCAGGCCGAGGCGACCCCGGCCCAGCCCGGCGCCAACCTCGTCACCAGCATCGACGCCCGGGTGCAGCGCGTCGCGGAGTACGAGCTGAACGACGCGATGAAGGAAGCCCGCAAGCAGTGGGACCGCAACACCAATGAGCGGTACAAGGCGGACTCCGGCGCCGTCGTCGTGATGGAGGCCAAGACCGGCCGCATCGTCGCGATGGCCTCGAACCCGACGTACGACCCGAACGCGTGGGTGGGCGGGATCTCCGCCAAGGACTACAAGTCGCTCACCGGCAAGGACTCCAACTACCCGCTGCTGAACCGGGCCATACAGGGTCAGTCGGCACCGGGCTCCACCTTCAAGGTGATCTCCACGGCGGCGGCGGTGGAGGCGGGCTACGACTTCAACGGGCGCTACCCCTGCACGAGTTCGTACTCGGTGGGCGGGCAGGTCTTCAAGAACTTCGAGTCGGAGAACTTCGGCCCGATCAGCCTCGGCCGCGCCCTCGAAGTCTCCTGCGACACCGTCTTCTACGGCCTGGCGCACAACGAGTGGCAGAAGGACGGCGGCATCAAGCCGAAGAAGAACCCCGGCGACTACTTCTTCAAGGCCGCCCACCAGTTCGGCCTCGGCAAGGAGACCGGCATCGACCTGCCGAACGAGGTCACCGGCCGCGTCCCCGACCGCCAGTGGAAGCAGAGCTACTGGAAGGCCAACAAGGACGCCTGGTGCAAGCAGGGCAAGAAGGGCGGCACGTACGTCGAGCAGATCGCGTACGAGAACTGCCTCGAAGGCAACCAGATGCGCGCCGGTGACGAGATCAACTACTCCATCGGGCAGGGCGACACCCTGGTCACGCCGATCCAGATGGCCACGATCTACGCGGCGATCTCCAACGGCGGCACCCTCTGGAACCCGACCGTCGGCAAGGCCGTCATCAGCCCCGACGGCCGGACGACCACCGAGATCAAGCCCGAGTCCCACGGCAAGCTGCCCATAAGCCAGACCACGCTGGGCCAGATGGACAAGGCCCTCGCCGGCGTCGCCACGGAAGGCACCGCCGCCTGGCGGTTCGCCCAGGTCGGCTGGCCGCAGGCGAAGATCCCGATGCACGCGAAGACGGGTACCGCCGAGGTCTACGGCAAGCAGACGACGTCCTGGTTCGCGACGTACACCAAGGACTACGCGATCGTGATGACGATCTCCCAGGGCGGCACGGGCTCCGGCGCGTCGGGCCCGGCGGTCCGCAACATCTACGACGCCCTGTACGGCGTCGCGGACGACGGCACGATCACCCCGAAGAACGCGCTCCTCCCGACCCCCCAGAAAACCCTCCCGAAGGTCCAGCCGGACGGCACGATCACGTCCCCGAAGGTGGCGAAGGACCCGGCAAAGGACCAGAGGGCCAGCCAGACGGACAAGCCGAAGCAGGACGACACGCTGCCGCCGGGAACGGCCCCCACGAACACGGGCGGCAACCAGGACACGCGCCGAAAGTCGAGGCGTAGGAGGCCGGGTCCTGGGGCTGGCGTCCCAGGGGGCGCAGCCCCCCAGGGGCGCGGGGAACTGCGCGACCAGCCACGACGGTGCCGCACCCGCCAGCTCACCAGACGAGGTACCCCCGGTCTGCGATCCCTCCTCCGCCGCCCTAGAAGGGAAGCCAAATGACGGGCAACACCTTCTCCGTCTCGGGCTACGGCCCAGACCGCGCAGGCTGGACAAGGATCTTCGCGAGGGACTCGCTAGCAAGGCGCCTGGACTGGCCGATACTCCTCTCGGCCCTGTCCCTCTCCTTCATCGGCTCCCTCCTGGTCTTCTCCGCGACGCGAAACCGCACGGAGATCAACCAGGGCGACGAGTACTACTTCCTCCTCCGCCACCTCATGAACACCGGCATCGGCTTCTGCCTGATGCTGGCAACGGTCTGGCTGGGCCACCGCACCCTGCGCAACGCGGTCCCGATCCTGTACGGCCTCTCCGTGTTCGGCATCCTCCTGGTGCTGACCCCCCTGGGCTCCACGGTGAACGGCGCACACTCCTGGATCGTGCTCGGCGGCGGCTTCTCCCTCCAGCCCTCGGAGTTCGTGAAGATCACGATCATCCTCGGCATGGCGATGCTGCTCGCGGCGAGGGTGGACGCGGGTGACAAGCCGTACCCCGACCACCGCACGGTGCTCCAGGCACTGGGCCTCGCGTCCGTACCGATGCTGGTCGTCATGCTGATGCCGGACCTGGGTTCGGTCATGGTGATGGTGATGATCGTGCTCGGCGTACTGCTCGCGTCCGGCGCGTCGAACCGCTGGGTCTTCGGCCTCCTCGGCGCGGGCGCGTCCGGCGCGCTCGCGGTGTGGCAGCTCGGGATCCTCGACGAGTACCAGATCGCACGGTTCGCCGCGTTCGCCAACCCCGAGCTGGACCCGGCGGGCGTCGGCTACAACACGAACCAGGCCCGCATCGCGATCGGCTCCGGCGGCCTCACGGGCTCGGGCCTCTTCCACGGCTCCCAGACGACGGGCCAGTTCGTCCCCGAACAGCAGACGGACTTCGTCTTCACGGTCGCCGGCGAGGAACTGGGCTTCGTGGGCGCGGGCCTGATCATCCTCCTCCTCGGCATCGTCCTCTGGCGGGCCTGCAAGATCGCCCGCGAGACGACGGAGCTCTACGGCACGATCGTCGCGGCCGGCATCGTCGCGTGGTTCGCCTTCCAGGCGTTCGAGAACATCGGCATGACCTTGGGCATCATGCCGGTCACCGGCCTCCCGCTGCCGTTCGTGTCGTACGGAGGTTCATCGATGTTCGCGGTCTGGGTGGCGGTGGGCCTGCTCCAGTCGATCAAGGTCCAGAGACCGATGTCGGCGTAAGCCTCCGGCGGTTGGGCGGGAGACAGGGCGGCTGGGGCCCGCCGGTCTCCCCGGAACGGGGTCCGACGGGACGTCGCCGTCCGACAGGGAGGCCGGTCCGTGCGGCGGCTGTTCCCGGAACCCCTCGCGTCCCCACCCCGCACACCCCCGCCCCCCAACCACCCCGCACCCGGTTATCTGCACGTTCGTCGTGAATTCACCCTCCGGTTCCCTCTGCCGCTTTGGCCCGGGTGCCACTAGATTCAATCTATGGCGGAGACGAAACGCGAGATCGAGCGCAAGTACGAATCCGACGAGAGCGGGCTTCCGGATCTGACGGGTGTCGCCGGGATCGAGGCCGTGCTGGACAAGGGTGTGGCGGAGCTGGACGCCACGTACTACGACACCCCGGACGGGCGGCTGGCGGCGGCGTCGATCACGCTGCGGCGGCGTACCGGGGGGTCGGACGCGGGGTGGCATCTGAAGTTTCCGGTGGGGCCGGGGGTGCGGGACGAGGTACAGGCACCCCTCTCGCCGACCCTGCCACGGAGCCTCGCCGGGCTGGTCAGGTCGAGGGTCAGGGACGCCGAACTCGTACCGGTCGTGAGACTGCGCTCCGCGCGGGACGTACGGGATCTGGTGGACGGAGAGGGCAAGCTCCTCGCGGAGGTCAGCGTGGACGCGGTCCGCGCGGAGCGGCTGAGCGGCGGCGAGGGCGTGGCCCAGTGGTCGGAGATCGAGGTGGAACTCGCCGACGGCGGGGACCCCGCCTTCCTGGACCACGTGGAGAAACGCCTCCGCAAGGCGGGGGTACGCCGCTCGAAGTCGGAGTCGAAACTGGCGCGAGCCTTGGCGGAGACGGCGACGAGCCCCGGAACCGCCGGTAAGGCCAAGGCGGATGAGCCGGCCCCCGAAAAGTCCGGCAAGAAGGAAAAGCCGGCCAAGTCCAAGAAGCCGGCGAAGCCCTCCGCCGACACCTCGACCGACCCCGCCACCCGACGTACCGCCAAGACCCCGGACACCCCCAGCACCCCCCGTACAGCCAAGACCACCCCCACCGCCCCCCAAACCGCCGCCGACCACGTCCTCGTCCACCTCCGTGCCCAGCGCGACGCCATCGTCGCCCTCGACCCCGCCGTCCGGCAGGACGAGTACGACTCCGTGCACAGGATGCGCGTCGCCACCCGCAGGATGCGCAGCGCGTTCCGGTCCTTCGGCAAGGTGCTGGACCGTACGGTCACCGACCCCGTCGGGGAGGAGCTGAAGTGGCTCGCGGGAGAACTCGGCGTCGACCGTGACCAGGAGGTCCTCACCGAGAGGATCGCCGCCGGCCTCGACGACCTCCCGCGCCACCTGGTCGTCGGCCCCGTCCGCACCCGCGTACGGACCTGGTCGCACGCCCGCCGGGGCGGCTCACGCAGGCGCCTCATCGCCGTACTGGACGGAAAGCGGTACCTGACGCTGCTCGACAAGCTGGACGCGCTGATCGCGGAGCCCCCGCTCGCCGGAAAAGCGGCCGGGACGCCCGAGAAGGTCATCGCCGCAGCCGTCCGCAAGGACTTCGCGAAGGTCGCCGCCCTCGTGGAGGACGCCCTCGCGCAGCCCTCGTCCGGCCCGGAGCGGGACTTCGCGCTGCACGAGGCGCGGAAGAAGGCGAAGCGGACCAGGTACTCGGCGGAGGCGGCGGAACCCGCGCTGGGCGCTCCCGCGACGGCCTTGGTGAAGATCGCCAAGTCCCTCCAGAACCTCCTAGGCGACCACCAGGACAGCGTGATGGCCCGCGACGCGCTCCGCGAGATCGCCGCCCAGGCCCACGCGGCGGGCGAGAACGGCTTCACGTACGGCGTGCTGTACGGCAGGGAGGAACGCCGCTCGGCGACGGACGAGGCGGAGCTGCCGGGGTTGTGGGCGGAGGCGAAGGGCGGGACGGGGATCTGAACGGCCGGGGATGACCCCCAGCCGCGTTAGGCTGGGTGGTCACCCCTGTCGTTACCCCCGCTCACGAAAGTTCGCGCGATGTCTGTCGAGTCGGTCTTCCCGCAGCTCGAAGCTCTGCTCCCGCATGTGCAGAAGCCGATCCAGTACGTGGGCGGCGAGCTGAACTCCACCGTCAAGCCTTGGGACAGTACTGACGTCCGCTGGGCGCTCATGTACCCCGACGCCTACGAGGTCGGACTCCCCAACCAGGGCGTCATGATCCTCTACGAGGTGCTGAACGAACGGGACGGCGTCCTCGCCGAGCGCACGTACAGCGTGTGGCCGGACCTGGAGGCGCTGATGCGGGAGCACGGCGTCCCGCAGTTCACCGTGGACTCGCACCGCCCGGTGAAGGCGTTCGACGTGTTCGGCCTGTCCTTCTCCACGGAGCTGGGCTACACGAACATGCTGACGGCCCTCGACCTCGCGGGCATCCCCCTGGAGGCCAAGGACCGTGGCCTGGACGACCCGATCGTCCTCGCGGGCGGCCACGCCGCGTTCAACCCCGAGCCGATCGCCGACTTCATCGACGCGGCGGTCATCGGGGACGGCGAGCAGGCGGTGCTGGACATCACGGACATCGTCCGGCAGTGGAAGGCGGAGGGCCGTCCGGGCGGCCGGGAAGAGGTGCTGTTCCGCCTCTCCAGGACCGGCAACGTGTACATCCCCCGGTTCTACGACGTCGAGTACCTCGCGGACGGCCGTATCGCCCGCGTCGTCCCCAACCGCAGCGGCGTCCCGTGGCGCGTGTCGAAGCACACCGTCATGGACCTCGACGAGTGGCCGTACCCGAAGCAGCCGCTCGTACCGCTCGCGGAGACCGTCCACGAGCGGATGTCCGTCGAGATCTTCCGCGGCTGCACGCGCGGCTGCCGCTTCTGCCAGGCCGGGATGATCACGCGGCCCGTGCGCGAGCGGTCGATCACCGGCATCGGCGAGATGGTCGACAAGGGCCTGAAGGCGACCGGCTTCGAGGAGGTCGGCCTCCTGTCGCTGTCGAGCGCCGACCACAGCGAGATCGGCGAGATCGCCAAGGGCCTCGCCGACCGCTACACCGAGGACAAGATCGGCCTCTCCCTGCCCTCCACCCGCGTGGACGCCTTCAACGTCGACCTCGCGAACGAGCTGACCCGCAACGGCCGCCGCTCCGGCCTCACCTTCGCCCCCGAGGGCGGCTCCGAGCGGATGCGTAAGGTCATCAACAAGATGGTCTCCGAGGACGACCTGATCCGTACGGTCGCCACCGCGTACGGCAACGGCTGGCGCCAGGTGAAGCTGTACTTCATGTGCGGCCTGCCCACCGAGACCGACGACGACGTCCTCCAGATCGCCGACATGGCCGCGAACGTCATCGCCAAGGGCCGCGAGGTCTCCGGCGCGGGCGACATCCGCTGCACCGTCTCCATCGGCGGCTTCGTCCCCAAGCCCCACACCCCCTTCCAGTGGGCCCCCCAGCTCTCCGCCGAGGAGACCGACGCCCGCCTCGGCAAACTCCGCGACAAGATCCGCGGCGACAAGAAGTACGGCCGCTCCATCGGCTTCCGCTACCACGACGGCAAGCCCGGCATCGTCGAGGGCCTGCTCTCCCGGGGCGACCGCCGCGTGGGCGCCGTCATCCGCGCCGTCTACGAGGACGGCGGCCGTTTCGACGGCTGGCGCGAGCACTTCTCCTACGACCGCTGGATGACCTGCGCGGACAAGTCCCTGGCCCTGTTCGGCGTGGACGTCGACTGGTACACGACCCGCGAGCGCACGTACGAGGAAGTCCTCCCCTGGGACCACCTGGACTCCGGCCTGGACAAGGACTGGCTCTGGGAGGACTGGCAGGACTCCCTCGACGAGACCGAGGTCGAGGACTGTCGCTGGACCCCGTGCTTCGACTGCGGGGTGTGCCCGGCGATGGACACCCGCATCCAAGTCGGCCCCACGGGCAAGAAGTTGCTGCCGCTGAGCGTCGTGAACAAGTAGCGAGCCGCTTACCGGGCCCTTCCCTCCGGGGGAGGGCCCATTTCCATGATCGCTGGATAGAGTCGTCCTGTTCACAGCGGGGGAGGGACTCGGGCCGATGAGTCGTCGTAGGTCCGCAGCGGTCGGCGCCTGGGCCGAGATGCAGCGCCGGCAGCAGCAACAGGAGCAGGCCGCCGCCCGGCAGCTCAGGGAGCGGGAGCGGCAGGCGCGCGCGTACCAGCGGCAGGCCGCGCAGGACCACAAGGCGGAAGCCGCCCGGCGGACCGCCGAGCTGGAGGCGCGAGTGGCCGCGCTCCAGGGGCTGTTGGCGACCGGATGCAGTGCGGCGCCGTTCCACCCGGACGCGCTGCTGCGCGCCGAGCAGGTCCCGCCGTTCGACCCCGGCGCACTGGCCCACCCCGTGCTCATGCCCGACCCGAGCCAGTTCCCCGTGCACGGCGGCGGCTGGACGGCGAACGCACGCGCCCAGGCCCAGGCCGAGGCCCGCGCCCGCTTCGAGCAGGCGTGGTACGCGGCCCAGGCCGCCGAGGCCCAGCGCCTGGAGCAACTCGCCGTTCAGCAGCGGCAGTACGAGCAGTGGGCCGAGGGCCTGCGGACCGAGGTACGCCGCCACAACACCGGCGTCGCCGAAGCGGCCCGGGGCGTCCAGCGGGGCGAACCGGACGCCGTCGTCGAGTACTTCACCGCCGCGCTGTACGCCTCCCCGTCCTGGCCGGAGGAGTTCCCCCGGCAGCTCTCGGCGGCCTACGACCAGGCGGCCCGCCAACTCGTCCTGGACTGGGAGCTCCCCGGCTACGGCGTCGTCCCCGAGGCGAAGGCGGTGCGCTGGTCGCCGGGCGATGACCAGTACCGGGAGAGCGCCCGTCCGCTGACCCAGCGCCGGGCGCTGTACCGGGAGACGCTGGCGCAGTCCGCGCTGCTCGTCCTGCACGAGCTGTACGCCGCCGACACCGCCGGCGCGCTGGAGTCCGTCGTCCTCAACGGCTTCGCCGACGGCCCCGACCCCGTGACCGGCCTGCGCGCCCAGCACATCCTGGTCACCGTCCTGGCCCAGCGCGCCGCCTTCACGCCCTTCAACCTCGCGCAGGTCGACGCGGTCAGCTGCCTCACGGACGGGCTGCGCGGCCAACTCTCCGCCCGCCCCGACCAGTTGACCCCCGTACGCCCGGACCGCCGCCCCCAGGACGTCGGCAACCGGGTCGTCACCCACCGGGACGACGACGAGCCCGACCTTTACGCGATGGACCCGCTCGCCTTCGAGGAACTCGTCGCGGAGCTGTTCCGGGCGATGGGGATGGAGGCGGTGACGACGCAGCGGTCCGGCGACGGCGGGGTGGACGTCGACGCGACCGATCCGACGCCGGTCCGGGGCGGGACCATAGTCGTCCAGGTGAAGCGGTACCGGAACACGGTGTCGCCCACGGCAGTCCGGGACCTGTACGGCACGGTGCTCGACCGGGGCGCCAACAAAGGCGTCCTCGTGACGACGTCGTCCTTCGGACCCGGTTCGCGCGACTTCGCCACCGGGAAACCGCTGGAGCTGATCTCCGGCCCCGAACTCGTCGACCTCCTCCACCAGCACGGCCTGCGGGGACGGTTGGGCGACGGCACCCCGCCGGACCTGGACGACGACGGGTACAACATCCTCGGCATGTCCTGGTCCGGCACGGTCGCGCTCGACGTCTGCGCGCTGGTCTGCCAGGGCGACCGGGTCCTCTCCGACGACCACTTCGTCTTCTTCAACAACCCGGCGACCCCGGACGGTTCGGTACGGGCCCTGCCGCCGACCGCCCCCGACCGGGCCTCCCTGCGGGTCGCGTTCGACGCGCTCCCGGCGACGGCCGACCGCCTCGTCCTGGTCGCCGCCGTCGACCCCGAGACCGACCCGCACGCGGACCTGGCCGGCTTCACCGACGCCCGCATCCGCCTCCTCGACGCCCACGCGGCCGAACTCGGCGTCCTGGAGGTCTCCGACGGCCGCCCCTCCGAAACCGCCCTGGTCCTCGGCTCCTTCCGCCACCGCACCACCGGCGACTGGGACTTCGTCCTGGGCGGCAAGGGCTACCGGGGCGGCCTGGAGGAACTGGTACGCGACTTCGGCCTCGACGTGGAATAGGGGAAGAGCCCATGCCGGACGAGATCGTCATCAGGGCCGCCGAAGAGCGGGAGTTGGACGCCGTCGCCGGGTTGCGGTGGCGGTGGTTCGAGGAGGACGGGAAGGCGGCGGTCGTCGAACGGGAGGAGTTCGTGCGGGGGTTCGTGGCGTGGGCGAAGGAGAACGCCGGGTCGCATGGGTGCACGGTGGTGGTCCGGGGGGAGCGGGTCGTCGGCATGGCGTGGGTGGCCATCGTGTCGCGCGTGCCCACACCCACCGCGCCGGAGCGGCTCTCGGGGGACGTGCAGTGCGTGTACGTGGTGCCGGAGGAGCGTGGGGCGGGGGTGGGCGGGCGGCTGCTGGGGGCTGTGGTGGAGCGGGCCCGGGAGCTGGGCGTCGAGCGGCTGACCGTGCATTCGTCGGGGCGGGCCGTGCCCGCGTACGTGCGGGCCGGGTTCGCGGGGTCCGAGCGGTTGTTGCAGGTTCGGTACTGAGGACGGGAGTTTGGCCGCACCCTTGTGGGCTGGCGTAGCGTCTATGCCGTTATGGATCTGGAGAAGCGCGGGACGCAGTCGGCAGTACCCCGGCGGGATGCCGAGGGGTGTCTTGTCGTCGCGATCCGGATTCCGGTGCGGATCGTGGTGTTGGTGCTGGTCGTGCCGGTGCGGGTGGTGTGGGACGGGCTTGTCGTGGTGGGGCGGGTGCTGAGGTATTCCGTGCTGCGGCCTGTGGGGCGAGGGCTGTTGTGGGTGGGGAAGGCGGTGTTCGTCTGGCCGTTGGTAGGGGTCTGGCGGTATGTCGTCGTGCCCGTGGGGGTCGGGCTGGGGTGGCTCGGGCGGGTGCTCGTCGTGGTGCCGGTGGTGTGGGTCTACCGGAATGTGCTGGTCGCGCTCGGGCATGGCGTCGTGTGGGTGGTCGCGCCTGTCGGGCGCGGGGTGATGTGGGTCCTGCGCGGGATCGGTACGGGTATTGCGGCGCTCGGCGCCGGAGGCGCGTGGCTGACGCGGTATCTGGTCGTCGTGCCCGCGCGGTGGTTGTACGACTGGGTGCTCGCGCCGGTCGGCAGGGGGATCGGGTGGTGTGCGCAAGGGGTGTGGCGAGGGGTCGTGCTCGTCGCCACCGGCGTGTGGCTCGCCCTCTACTGGACGGTCCGCATCCTGCTCGTGCTGCCGCTGGTGGCGCTGTGGCGGTGGGTGCTCGCGCCGGTGGGGCGGGTGCTCGGGGTGGTCGCGCGGGAGGTGGGGGACGCGCTGGGGCATGCGTGGCGGGTCGCCGGGTGGGTCTCGCTCGCCGTGTGGCGGTTCCTCGTCGGGGTGTTCCGGTGGGTGTTCGTGGAGCCCGTGCGGTGGGTCTATACGGCGATGCTGACTCCCGTCGGCCATGTCGTACGGGACGCCGTCCTGCGGCCCGCCGCCGAGGCCGTACGCAGTGTGGGCCGCGTCACCCGACAGGTCCTCGCGTCCGCGCGCGAGACGGCCCGACAGACCCGCGCCGACCTGCGCAGAGCGCTGTTCGGGGCACCTCGTGAGAGGGAAGAGGTCGCTCGTCGGGAACCTGGGAGCGGCGACGGACGTACTCTTGGTAGAGGTACGACAGCTCTCACTAAGGAACAGAACACTGGGTAAGCGACAGCCCGAAGGCCCGCCGCCCGCTCCGGCGGTGCAGCGTATTCGACTGCGGTACACCAAGCGTGGTCGCCTTCGGTTCACCAGCCACCGTGACTTCCAGCGCGCCTTCGAGCGGGCGTTGCGCCGGGCCGAGGTGCCGATGGCGTACTCGGCGGGGTTCACGCCGCACCCGAAGGTGTCGTACGCCAATGCCGCACCCACCGGCACGGGCAGCGAGGCGGAGTACCTGGAGATCGCGCTCACGGCGGCGCGGGACCCGCAGCGGCTGAGGGCACTGCTCGACGAGTCGCTGCCGGACGGCCTGGACATCACCGACGCGGTGGAGGCCAGGACCTCGGGGCTCGCGGACCGGCTGACGGCTTCCGTGTGGGAGCTGCGGCTCGCCGGTGTGGAGCAGGGCGACGCCGAGAAGGCCGTGGCCGCGTTCAACGCCGCCGAGGTCGTCGAGGTCCAGCGGACCACGAAGAACGGCGTCAGGAATTTCGACGCGCGCGCCGCTGTCGTACACCTGGAAACAACACAGAGTGAAACGGCTGATAGGCCGACGGACCAGCCCTGTGCGATACTGCGGCTGGTTGTTCGGCACGTGACGCCTGCCGTTCGACCCGACGACGTCCTGTCCGGTCTCCGCGCCGTGGCCGACCTGGCGCCGCCGGTCCCCGCTGCGGTGACCAGGCTGGCGCAGGGGCTGCTCGATGAAGAGACCGGCACGGTGACCGACCCGCTCGCGCCCGACCGCGAGGCAGCTCAGGCCCTCTCAACGGCCGAACCGGCTGCCGCCGCGAAGGCGTAGGCAGGGGGAAGGTCCCGCGAAGGACGGACATCGTAGCGCCGCCCTCGTACTCGGGAGCCACCTGGGTCGGGCAGCGCACCCACCACAAGACTTTCGCCAGGCCGTACGCAACACGGCGTACGGAACCGGCGAGACAGGACACGGAAAGCTCCCGTGCGGCGCACGCGCCCCGGCGGCGGTGAACGCGAATCGCGTACCCCGCGGACGTCAGCGGTGACCGGCCCTCATGGCCGGCGCCGGACCAGGCGCGGCGCCCGGGAGCCCGAACGGGAGATACCCCCGCATGCTCGAACCGACCGACCCCATCGAGGGTTCCGAACAGAACACTCCCAGCGACACCCTGCCGCCGCGTCGTCGGCGCCGTGCCGCGTCCCGCCCGGCCGGTCCGCCCGCCGGCGCTGAGGGAGGCGCCGAGAACACCTCGGCCATACAGGCCGACGAGGCCGCACAGACCGCAACAACACCGGCCGAGGCCACGCCCGCGCCGTCCGTCGCAGCCGAGGAGCGGGCGGCCGACGCGCCGGTTGAGACCGCTCCGCGTGCCCGCCGCCGGGTGACCCGTCGGGCGTCCGCGCCGGCGGGGGCTCCGCAGGCCGCCGAAGAGGCGGTCGTCGTGGCCGCGCCCGCCGTGGAAGAGGCTCCCGCCGTCGAGGACGAGGCGCCCGCTCCGCGTACCACCCGTCGCCGGGCGAGCCGTCGGGCGTCCGCGCCTGCCGGGGCGCCCAAGGCCGCCGAGGCCGAGGCCGTTGTCGAGACGCCCGTCGAGGCTCCGGTGGCTGTCGAGGCCCCCGCCGCCGTAGAGGCGCCGGTCGTTGAAGAGGCCGTCGCGGAGGAGACCGGCTCGCGCCGTCGCCGCCGTGTCACGCGCCAGGTGACCGCACCCGCCGAGGAGAGCGAGGCCGTCGCCGAGGCTCCCGCACAGGACGAGGCGCCGGCCACGAAGACGCGCGCGACCCGGGCCAAGGCGCCCGCCAAGACTCCCTCCCCCGTCGCGGAGGCTCCGGAGGAGGGCGGTCCCCGCCGCTCCCGCCGCCGTGTCGTGAGCAAGGCCGCCGGTGGCTTCTCCGAGCCCGCGCCCGCTGCGGACGAGTCGCCGAAGCGCGCCGGGCGGCCTGCCGTGGCCGTGTTCCAGGCGCCGGTGTTCACCGAGCCGAAGTTCCAGTTCCAGACGCTCCAGCGGGCGGCGGCCGAGGCCGCTGCCGCGGAGGCCGAGGCACCGGCGGAGGTCGACGCCGAGGTCGAGGAGGAGATCGAGGCCACCGAGCCCATCTCGCTCCCCGAGGCCGTCGCCGAGGAGCCCGCGGGCTCGCGTCGCCGCCGCCGTCGCCGGGGTGCAGCCGCGCCCGCCGAGGACGTCGTCGAGACGGTCGTGGAGCCCGAGCCCGTTGTCGAGGAGGAGCCGGAGGACGTCGAGGACGCCGTCGACGCCGAGGACTCCGCCGACGACGACGCCGAGGAGTCCGGTTCGCGCCGTCGCCGCCGTCGCGGTGGCCGTCGCCGTCGCCGTGGCGAGAGCGCCGAGGACGAGGCAGACGCCGAGGAACTGGCCGCCGAGCAGGCGGAGCAGGATGCCGAGGACAGCGCCGAGCAGGACGAAGAGGACGCGGAGGACGGGGCCGCCGGCTCCACCGCCGGGAGCCGTCGCCGGCGTCGTAGGCGTCGTCGGGCCGGGGACTCCGGTGGCGAGGCCGAGCAGAGTGACGGGGATCCCGAGCGGACCGTCGTGAAGGTCCGTGAGCCGCGCAAGCAGGCCGAGCCGTCCGACGAGGTGCAGTCGATCAAGGGGTCGACGCGCCTTGAGGCCAAGAAGCAGCGCCGCCGTGAGGGGCGCGAGCAGGGGCGTCGCCGGGTTCCGATCATCACCGAGGCCGAGTTCCTCGCGCGCCGCGAGGCCGTCGAGCGCGTCATGGTCGTACGGCAGAGCCACGAGCGTACGCAGATCGGCGTTCTGGAGGACGGGGTGCTCGTCGAGCACTACGTCAACAAGGAGCAGTCGACCTCGTACGTCGGCAACGTGTACCTCGGCAAGGTGCAGAACGTGCTGCCGTCCATGGAGGCCGCGTTCATCGACATCGGCAAGGGGCGCAACGCCGTCCTGTACGCCGGTGAGGTCAACTTCGAGGCGCTCGGGATGTCGGGCGGTCCCCGGCGTATCGAGTCCGCGCTGAAGTCCGGGCAGTCCGTGCTGGTGCAGGTCACCAAGGACCCGATCGGGCACAAGGGCGCGCGTCTGACCAGCCAGGTCTCGCTGCCGGGGCGCTACCTCGTGTACGTCCCCGAGGGCTCCATGACCGGGATCAGCCGCAAGCTGCCCGACACCGAGCGGGCGCGTCTGAAGACGATCCTCAAGAAGATCGTCCCCGAGGACGCGGGCGTCATCGTGCGCACGGCGGCCGAGGGCGCCAGCGAGGACGAGCTGCGGCGTGACGTCGAGCGGCTCCAGGGGCAGTGGGAGGAGATCCGCAAGAACGCGAAGACCGGGAACGCGCCGACGCTGCTGTACGGCGAGCCGGACATGACGGTCCGCGTCGTCCGCGACATCTTCAACGAGGACTTCACCAAGGTCGTCGTCAGCGGTGACGAGGCCTGGCAGACCATCCACGGGTACGTCGCGCACGTCGCGCCGGACCTCGCCGGGCGGCTGTCGCGGTGGACGTCCGAGGTGGACGTGTTCGCGACGTACCGGATCGACGAGCAGCTCGCGAAGGCGCTGGACCGGAAGGTGTGGCTGCCCAGTGGTGGGTCGCTGGTCATCGACCGGACCGAGGCGATGGTCGTCGTCGACGTCAACACCGGGAAGTTCACCGGGCAGGGCGGGAACCTCGAAGAGACCGTCACGCGCAACAACCTGGAGGCGGCCGAGGAGATCGTCCGGCAGCTGCGGCTGCGGGACCTCGGCGGGATCATCGTCATCGACTTCATCGACATGGTCCTTGAGTCGAACCGGGATCTGGTGCTGCGGCGGCTGCTGGAGTGCCTCGGCCGGGACCGGACGAAGCACCAGGTCGCCGAGGTGACGTCGCTCGGGCTCGTGCAGATGACGCGTAAGCGGGTCGGGCAGGGGCTGCTGGAGTCGTTCTCCGAGACGTGCGTGCACTGCAACGGGCGGGGTGTGATCGTTCACCTCGACCAGCCGTCGGCTGTCGGCGGGGGCGGGAAGCGGAAGAAGCGCGGGCGGGGTGGGGATGAGCACGGTGCTCACGAGCACGTCGTCGAGGATCTGACGCCGGTCGCCGTCGAGGAGAGCGTGGAGGAGGTCGCCGCTGAGGTGGCGGCTCCTGTTTCGCTGCCCGCGCCTGAGTTTGAGCCCGATGAGGAGCTGTACAGCAGCGTGGCTGAGGCCGAGGCTGCGGCTACTCGGGGGCGGGGGCGTCGGCGGGCCAGTCGGCGGGTTTCCTCTCCCGGGGGGGCTTCGGCCCGGCGGGATGTGGTGGCTTCGGCTGCTGAGGTTGCCGCTGATCCGGTTGCCATCGAGGACCCGGTTGCTGAGGTGCCGGTTGTCGAGGCGCCGGTTGTCGTCGAGGAGCCTGTGGTTGAGGCGCCGGTCGTCGAGGCTGTTGCTGAGCCCGTCGTCGAGGGGCGTCCGCGTCGGCGGGCCACTCGGAAGGCGTCCGCGCCTGCGGGGTCGCCTTCCGGGGCTGAGGCCGGTGTCGTGACGGTTGTCGAGGCTGCGGCTCCGGTGGCGGAGGCTGTGGTCGAGGCGCCGGTTGTCGAGGAGACGGTCGCTCCGGCTCCGGCTCGGGCGCGGCGGCGGGCTGTGCGGGAGGTTGCGGCGCCTACGTCCTCCGATGAGGCGGCTGTTGTTGTCGTGCCGGCTGTTGTCGAGGAGGAGGCGCCTGCGCCTGCCAAGAAGACGGCGGCTCGGAAGACGGCCACGAAGAAGGCGACCGCCAAGAAGGCTGCTCCCGCGAAGAAGACTGCGGCCAAGAAGACGACCACGGCTGCCAAGAAGACTGCGGCCAAGAAGACGACGGCCAAGAAGACGACGAAGGCTGCGGCCAAGAAGACCGCTGCGGCTGAGCAGGCTTCTTCTCCGTCCGTGTCTGCTGCGGCTGACGAGAGCTGAGTCGAGGGTTGAGCTGAGCGGCCCTTCCTACGGAGCGTGGTGCTTCGCAGGAAGGGCCGCTTTGTGTTGTGGGGCGTTGCACTCGACTCAGTTTGACCTGTACGGGGGACACCTCGTAGCCTGGGGCGTCGGCGTGCTAATGAGTGCGTCACATCCCCGTAAACCTTTCTTCCCTCCGGGTGCGCCTCGTGGCCGGGAGAGGCTGGCTGTGTTTATGACCGGTCGGCTGGACTGCGGGGGTGCCGGTTCCGAGCGAGAGAGTGAGATCCGCGTGTACGCCATCGTGCGCAGCGGTGGTCGCCAGCACAAGGTTGCTGTCGGCGACATCGTTGAGGTTGACAAGATTCCCACTGCCAAGGTTGGCGACACGGTCGAGCTCTCGACCCTGCTCGTTGTCGACGGCGAAGCTGTCACCAGCGACCCGTGGGTGCTGGCCGGCATCAAGGTCCAGGCTGAGATCGTGGACCACCACAAGGGTGTGAAGATCGACATCCTGCGCTACAAGAACAAGACCGGCTACCGCCGTCGCCAGGGTCACCGTCAGCAGTACACGGCGATCAAGGTCACGTCCATCCCGTCGGCCGCGAAGTAAAGAGGGACTGAGCAATGGCACACAAGAAGGGCGCATCGTCCACCCGGAACGGTCGCGACTCCAATGCCCAGCGGCTCGGCGTGAAGCGCTTCGGCGGTCAGGTCGTCAACGCTGGTGAGATCCTGGTCCGTCAGCGCGGCACGCACTTCCACCCGGGTTCGGGTGTGGGTCGTGGCGGCGACGACACGCTGTTCGCGCTCCAGCCCGGTGCGGTGGAGTTCGGTACGTTCCGCGGCCGTAAGGTCGTGAACATCGTTCCGGTCGGCTGAAAAGCCTGATCCGGAAGCTTTCGCGAGGCGGACCTCACTTCCCGTTCGGGAAGGCGGGTCCGCCTTTCGCGTGTTGGTATAGGTAACACCTGTTTAGCTTTTTGGAGGCACTAACCATGACCACCTTCGTGGACCGCGTCGAACTGCATGTCGCCGCGGGTAACGGAGGCCACGGCTGTGCCTCCGTCCACCGTGAGAAGTTCAAGCCGCTCGGCGGGCCCGACGGCGGCAACGGCGGGCGCGGCGGCGACGTGATCCTCACGGTCGACCAGTCCGTGACCACGCTCATCGACTACCACCACTCCCCGCACCGCAAGGCCACGAACGGCAAGCCGGGCGAGGGCGGCAACCGCTCCGGCAAGGACGGCCAGGACCTGGTCCTCCCGGTCCCGGACGGCACGGTCGTCCTCGACAAGCACGGCAACGTCCTCGCGGACCTCGTCGGCCACGGCACCTCGTACGTCGCCGCGCAGGGCGGCCGGGGCGGGCTCGGGAACGCGGCGCTGGCGTCGGCCCGCCGCAAGGCGCCCGGGTTCGCGCTGCTGGGGGTGCCGGGGGATCTCGGGGACATCGTCCTGGAGCTGAAGACGGTCGCGGACGTCGCGCTGGTCGGGTACCCGAGTGCGGGGAAGTCCTCGCTGATCTCGGTGCTGTCGGCCGCGAAGCCGAAGATCGCCGACTACCCGTTCACGACCCTGGTCCCCAACCTGGGTGTGGTGACGGCCGGTTCGACCGTCTACACCATCGCGGACGTTCCCGGTCTGATCCCGGGAGCCAGCCAGGGCAAGGGGCTCGGCCTGGAGTTCCTGCGGCACGTCGAGCGGTGCAGTGTCCTCGTGCACGTCCTCGACACGGCGACGCTGGAGTCCGAGCGCGACCCGATCTCCGACCTCGACATCATCGAGGAGGAGCTGCGGCAGTACGGCGGTCTGGGTGGCCGTCCGCGCATCGTCGTCCTGAACAAGACCGACATCCCCGACGGCAAGGACCTCGCGGAGATGGTCCGGCCCGATCTGGAGGCGCGTGGTTACCAGGTCTTCGAGGTGTCCGCCGTCGCGCACCTGGGCCTGCGTGAACTCTCCTTCGCGCTGGCCGAGTTGGTGGGTCAGGCGCGGGCCGCGAAGCCGCTCGAGGAGGCCACCCGGATCGTGATCCGGCCCAAGGCCGTGGACGATGCGGGCTTCACCGTCGTCCAGGAGGAGGACGGTCTCTTCCGCGTCCGGGGCGAGAAGCCCGAACGCTGGGTGCGGCAGACCGACTTCAGCAACGACGAGGCCGTCGGCTACCTCGCCGACCGCCTCAACCGCCTCGGCGTCGAGGACGCGTTGATGAAGAAGGGCGCCCGCGCGGGCGACGGCGTCGCGATCGGGCCCGAGGACAACGCGGTCGTCTTCGACTGGGAGCCGACGGTCATGGCCGGCGCGGAGATGCTGGGCCGCCGAGGCGAGGACCACCGCCTCGACGAACCCCGCCCCGCGACGCAACGCCGCCGCGACAAGCAGGCGGAACGCGACGAGGCGACCCAGGAGTTCGAGGGCTTCGAGCCCTTCTGACAGGCCGGTCACCGACGTAGCTGAAAAGGGCCCGCCCACCGTCCCCGTAGGGAAGGTGGGCGGGCCCTCGGCATAAGGGATGCCCCGAGGCTGAGCCTCAGGCGACCGGTTCCGGTGAAGCCTCGGGCTCCTTCTGCTTCGTCGCCTCCGGCCTTGCCGAAGCCTTCGTCGACGGTTCCGCCGTCACCGCCTCCGGCACCCGCCCCCACTTCGGCCGGGCCGCCAGCAGCGGGATCGTCATGATGCCCAGGAACATCGGCGCGAACATGTAGCGGGCCAGCGGTGCCGGGTTGGCGGCGACCACCGTCAGCTGGAGGGCCAGCGGGATGGACAGGATGCCGATCGGTGCCCAGGAGCGGTTGCGGCGGGAGAAGACGTAGAAGACCGCGTACGCGGCGTAGCACCAGAACGCGCCCCGGAAGAGGATCCACTGGAGCTGCGGGGTCTTGCTGGCCTTCCACGTGAAGAACGCGGCGTCGTGGAGGGTGTCGCTGAGGGGGCGGATCTTCAGCTCGTCCCGGTAGGGGCTGTTCGCCATCTCCGGGTTCCAGTCGGCCCAGCCGTACAGGTTCTTGGGGACGGACGGGACGGAGATGAGGGTCTCGCCGTCCAGGTCGGCGGGGCCGGGGAAGATGCCCCAGGCGATCTGCGAGCGGCACAGGCGCGCGCCGATCATCTGGTCCGGGGTGCGCTTGAGGACGCGGCCCCACAGGTCGAGCAGCTCGGTGTTGAGCTCGGCTGCCTTCTGGCGGTTCATGGGCTTCTTCATGGCCCAGTCGGCGTTCCAGCAGTTCGCCGCGCGCCCGCCCCAGTGGGAGAGCGGCGCGACCTCGGCCATGAGCTTCTTGTCGGCGGCAGTGAACGTCCACGGCGCCTTGCCGTACACGACGGCGATGTCGGCGTAGTTGAGGGCGTACACCTGGTCCTTGGTCGGCGTCTGGACGCCGAGCGCGGGATAGATGACGAGCTGGAGCGCGGCGGAGATGACCGTCGGGACGACGGTCGCGACGAGTATCGCGCGCCGCATCCTCGGCAGCACCAGCAGCAGCACGGGGCAGGCGATGACGGCGACGAGGAGCCCGTTGTTGCGGAACAGCCCCATCATCAGGAACCCGGCGAACAGCACGATCACCTGGTTGCGGAACACCGTGTCGTGCACCGCCTGCCGCTCCCGCATCCGCCGTACGGTGAGCCGCCCCGCCGCCCCGAACGCGAGGAGCGCGCCGATGACGAACGGGACGTCCTTCCACACGAAGATGGTGAACGTGCCGATGGACGGCAGCACCGCGCAGGCGATCGCCGCGAGCGCGCTCCACTTGCCGGGGACCCCGAAGTGCCGCAGCGTGACGGCGACATAGGCGAGCGCGGCGGCCATGCCGACGGACTGGCCGAACGTCAGCAGCGCCAGGTCACCGGTGAGCTTGATGGAGAGCCAGACCAGCCCGTCGTACGCCACCGAGTGGTTGGACATCCAGTGTCCGGTGGTGACGTGCCAGACGTACGAGATGGAGTCGTAGCTCATCCCGCCCGGATAGAAGGCCGCCCACCACAGCAGGAAGACGAACTGCGTGACGGCGTACACCGTCAGGGGCATGCGGCGCTTGGGCGGGATCCGCTCCCAGCGTTCGTGCAGGCTGGTCCTCATCGAGGAGACTGTGGGCACTCTCAACGCTCCGTGGCAGGTCGGTCGGGGTGCGCGAGCTCCAGCATCCGGGTGATGACCCGCTCGGCGGCGTGGCCGTCGTCGAGGTCGCAGAACATCTTCCTGAACTCGGTGTACGCGTCGGCGTAGGAGGCGTGGATGCGCTCGATGTCGCCGAGCGCCTCGATGAGTCCGTCGGAGGTCTGCAGCAGCGGGCCGGGGGCCTGCCGCTCGAAGTCGAAGTAGAAGCCCCGCAGTTGGTCGCGGTAGTACTCGAGGTCGTACGTGAAGAACAGCATCGGACGGCCGGTGTTCGCGAAGTCGAACATCAGGGACGAGTAGTCCGTGACCAGGATGTCCGTGATCAGGTACAGCTCGGCGATGTCCGGGTAGCTGGAGACGTCGAAGACGAAGCCGTCCCCGGCGCCGGGCACCGCGTCGACGATGTTGGAGTGCTTGCGCACCAGCAGGACGTGGTCCTCGCCGAGCTGCTCGCGGGCCTTCTTCACGTCGACCCGCAGGTCGAACTTGTAGTTGCCGGCCCGGTAGAACTGGTCGTCGCGCCAGGTCGGCGCGTACAGCACGACCTTCTTGCCCTCCGGCAGCCCGATCCGCTCCCGCACCTTGCGCGCGGTGTCCTCGGTCTTCGGCGCGAGCAGGAGGTCGTTGCGCGGGTAGCCCGACTCCAGGATCTCCCCGTCGTACTGGAAGGCCCGCTTCATGATCGGCGTCGAGAAGCGGTTCGGGGAGACGAGGAAGCTCCAGCTCGGCGTCTCCTCGGCGACCTTGGTCAGGTACTTGCGGTCGGCGAACTGGACGCTGTCGATGTCGTGGCCGATGCGCTTGAGGGGGGTGCCGTGCCAGGTCTGCACGATGACCTGGCCCTCGCGGCGCCGGATCCAGTGCGGCAGGTGCGTGTTGGTGACGATGTACCGGGAGCGGCCCAGCGCCTCGTACCACTCGCGGCTCCACCGGCGGATCACCCGGACCCCCTCGGGGATCTGCGCCCGCTTGTCCTCGACGACCCAGATGTGCTCCAACTCGTCACCCCGGCGCACGAGTTCCTCGTACACCGCGCGCGGCGAGTCGGAGTACTGGCGGCCGGAGAACGACGCGTACAGCACGGTGTCCCGCAGCGGCGCGGTGCGCGCGTCGGCGTACACGCCCGTGCGCAGCTCGCGCTGGCGGAACCAGCCGAACTCGTCGGGCAGCAGGTCGGGCGCCGCCTCGATGAGGAGGCGGTCGAAGAAGCGGTGGGTGAGCGCGTAGTCCCGGCCGCGTACGGCGAACCGCAGCGGGAGCGTGCCGAGCGCGGCCGGGGCGACGCGCAGCGGCACCTCCGTACGGCTCTCGGCGGCGCGCGCCGTCAGGTACCAGCGGCCCTGCCGGAGCGGTACCTCGCTGAGGCTGTCCGGGACGGGCAGGAACTCGGCGCGGAAGACGCCGTCGACGAGGGTCGCCGGGGCGGAGTGCTCCTCGGAGTGGCGGCTGTGCCGCATGACGATCTCGACGGGCTCGTCCACCGTCACCGGCAGCGCCCCGGCGAGCGTGATCCGCCCCTCGGGGTCCACGGACAGCTCGGTGACCGCGGGCTGCGCGGCCTGCGTGCGCAGCGCGAGGCGGCCCACGCCGTCGTCGGCGACACAGACCGCGCGCCCGCCCCAGACGGGTTCGCCGTCGACGGGGTACTGGCCGGTGAGGCCGCCCTCCTTCGGCGCGACGGCGACCGGGTGGAAGCGGCCGTCCACCGACAGCTCGGCCGTCCACTTGTCGGTGAGGTCCCAGTTGCCGAGGTCGCGGCCGTCGACGGCGAGGTCGGCCAGCGGGACCCGCGCGGTGAACGTCGCGCCGTCGCGCTCGACGTCGTACGCCAGCGTCGCCTGCGTCGAGCCGTGCGTGAGGCGCAGGCCGAGCTTGCCGCCGACCGCCTCGTGGCCCAGCGCGCCGGTCAGCTCCAGGACGCCGTCGGTGACCCGGTGGCCGGTGAGCTTGGCGCGGACGCGCTCGACGCGCAGGTAGATGTGGTCGTCGGTGACGAACGGGACGACCCGTACGTCCTTCTCGACCCAGTACGGCACGGGGCTCTCGGCGCTGCCGCTCTCGCCGGCCTTCAGGCGGGTGCGGCGCACGATGCCCTGCTGGACGGTGGCGACGGTCAGCCGCCACACGCCGTCCCGCCAGCCGCCGCGCGCCTTGAACTTGCGCGGGTCGAGGTCGAGGGAGAACCCGGACCAGTCGTAGTTGTGCAGCGACTGACCGGACGTCTGCGTGGCACGGGCCGCCTGGACGCGGTTCGGGCGGACCAGGACCGTGCGGCGGCTGCCGTTCTCGCGCAGCATCAGGACGCGCAGCGCCGTCGGCTGGGGGCGCTCGGCGGCCAGGTTGCGGATGTAGGCGTGGCCGGTGATGCGCAGCTTGCCGCCGTCCCAGACGACCTCCTCGGCGCGGGCCCGCGCCGAGAAGTCGGAGTCGACGCGCAGCACCGAGCGCGGCACCGCGCCCTTGCCGGACAGCACCGGGTAGTCGGCGAAGTGCTTGAGGCCCTGCCGGACCACGGGGACCGCGCGGCCGGTCTCCCGCTCGTAGGCGAGGAGGTCCATCAGCTCGTCCAGGCGCTTCTCCTGGATGAGGTGGCACTTCAGGCGCAACGAGACGGGCAGCCGGGGGAAGACCGCCGGGTCGACGCGGCCCAGGAAGCCGGCGGCGCCCGTCATGAACAGATCGCGGAACTCGTCCCCCGCCTCGTCCAGGACGCCCATGAACAGGGGGAGTTCGTCGGTGATGAAGATCTCGTCGTACCAGCGCTTGTGCGCCGCGTACTTCTCGCCGGGCTGGGAGCCGAGGAAGCGGCTCACCGAGTCGCAGGACCGGATGCGGTCACGGACGTTGACGGGCTCGGTGCGCCGCTGGGTGATCGAGGGGGCGCCGCCGGTGCGCTGGCGCCACAGGTAGACCGGCTCGCCCAGCACGTCGACCGCCTTGGCGAGGAAGTGCGCGGGGAGGGTCACCGGGGCGTCCTCGTAGAGGATGCCGGGGAACTCGAAGTGGTGCTGGTCCCAGAAGGAGCGGCGGAAGACCTTGTTCCACGCCGTGCGGTCGTAGACGAGGTCCTTGTCGCGGGTGATGTGGGTGCGCTCGCGGTCGGTGCGCAGCCGCTTCTGGTGCAGCGGGGAGGTGAGGATCTCGCCGGCCTTCAGCAGGTTGACGTTCCCGCTGGCGAAATCCGACCCGGTCTTGTCGAGGCTGGTGATGAACCGCTCGTACGCGTCCGCCAGGACGATGTCGTCGCTGTCGACGAACGCGACGAACTCCGTCCCCTCGGTGAGGTTCGCGACCCCCGTGTTCCGCGCCGGCCCGAGACCCTGGTTCTTCTGCGGGACGACCCGGAAGCGGTCGTCCTTCGCCGCCCATCTCTCCGCGATCGCGAGGCTGCCGTCCGTCGAGCCGTCGTCCACGACGACGGCCTCCCAGTCGGTGAACGTCTGGTCCGCGATCGACTGGAGACATTCGTCGAGGAAGAGTTCCACGTTGTAGACGGGAACGACTACTGACAGACGGGGAGGCATCGGGGTACTGCGCCTTTCTCGGAACTGCGGCTGGCGATGACGGACATGACCGGACTCGCCGGACACCGTGGCACTAGCCTCGCACGGGAGGCTCCGGTTCCTGCCCCAGGAAGACGCGGCGCACGACACGCTCCGCCGCCCGCCCGTCGTCGTACTCGCAGAACCGGCGCCGGAACTCGCCGCGGGCCTTCGCGGACGTGTCGTCGGACCAGCGGCCGGAGCGGAAGACGTCGATGAGGTCGTCGCGGGTGGCCACCACCGGACCGGGTGACACGGAGTGGATGTCGAAGTAGGTGCCGCGCGTGGCGCGGTAGACGTCCCAGTCGCTCGCGAACAGGACGATCGGCCGGTCGAGGAGCGCGTAGTCGAACATCAGGGACGAGTAGTCCGTGAGGAGACAGTCCGCGGCGAGGTACAGCTCCTCGACGTTCGGGTGGCCGCTGACGTCGATGACGCCCTCGCTGTTGCCGTGCCCGGTGTCGAGGTTGAAGTAGTGGGCGCGCACCAGGACCGTGAACTCGGCGCCGATGCTGTGCGCGAAGTGCTCGACGTCCAGCAGGGGCTGGGGCGTCGACTGGTAGTCGCGGTGGGTCGGCGCGTACAGGACGACCTTCTCGTCCGGCTCCAGACCGAGCTTCGCGCGGGCCTGCGCGCGGTCCTCGGCGGTCGCGTTCGCGAGGACGTCGTTGCGCGGGTAGCCGTAGTCGAGGGACGTGTACGCCGTGGAGGGGTAGGCGCGGTCCCAGACGGCGGTGGTGAAGCTGTTGGAGGAGACGCTGTAGTCCCAGCGGTCGACCCGGTCCATCAGCAGCCGCATGTCCAACTGGGCGGCGCCCAGCGGGTATTCGACCTGGTCGACACCCATCCGCTTGAGCGGCGTGCCGTGGTGGGTCTGCACGAAGACCTGACCGCGCCGCTTCACCACGCGCGTCGGGAAGTTGACGTTGTTGACGAAGTACTGCGAGCGCGCCATCGCCCGCCAGAACCCGAACGACCCCGGGTGCACGGTCGGCGTCCCGGCCGGCGGCCGGTTGCGCGGGCTCGGCTTCAGCACCCACGTCGGCTTCACGTTCGGCGCCAGCTCGCGCAGCTTCTGGTCGATCGCCGCCGGGTTGCAGGAGTAGTCGGCGTTCCAGTACGCGGCGAACACCGCCGTGTCCTTCTTCACCGGCAGCATCCGCTGCGCCCGGTAGTACGCCATCAGGACGGCCGTCCGCACCGGCTTCTTCAGCTTGGCCGCCGCCCGGTACGCACTGCGCGCGGGCCTGCGCAGCCGGTTCGGCAGCCGGTTCGCGACCCGCCGTACGCCCGACTTGGCCGGCTTCTTCGCGGGGTCCCGGTAACCCGCCGGACGGTACCGGCGCTCGGCCTCCAGGCGCCGGCCCCGGAACTCGGCGCGGGCGCCCGCCGGGAGGCGGCCCGGCATCCGCTCGATGACACCGAGGTGGAACGCCATCCGCTCGAACAGGGGCCCGCGCCAGCGGTCGAACTCGGGGTGCGCGGCGAGGAACCCGAAGACCAGGTCGTACTGGTCGAACACCTCGAAGTGCTTACGGCTCGCCGACGACAGGATCGACCCCTGCCGCCGCTGCCGGTAGTGCACGCACACCCGGTCCAGCACGGCGATCGTCTCGGCGGCGACCAGCACCGGGTACGTCCACGGGGTGTCCTCGTAGTACCCGGTCGGGTACACGAACCCCCACCGCTCGATGAAGTCCCGCCGGTACGCCTTGTTCCAGGCGACCTGGAGCAGTTCGAGCAGCACCGGGTGGTCGTCGAGCGCGAACGCGCCGGACGGGGCGTCGGTGAGCGCCTTGCGCTTGGCGTTCGGCGTGACCCGCCCGTCCCAGTACGTACGGTCGTAGTCGTAGACCAGCAACTCGGGGTCGCCGGTGTCCTCAAGCCGTCCCGCTATGGCCTGGAGCGACCCCGGCAGCATCACGTCGTCGCTGTCCAGGAAGATCAGGTACTCGCCCCGCGCCCGCTCCATCCCGGCGTTGCGCGCCCGGCCCAGACCGACGTTCTCGGCGAGCTGTACGGCGATCACGCGCGAGTCGGCCGCCGCGTATTCGGACATGATCTCGCCGCACGAGTCCGGCGACGCGTCATTGACCGCGATGACCTCGAAGTCCCCGTACGCCTGCTCCAGCACGGAGTCGAGGCAGTCACGCAGGTATGCCTCCACGCCGTACGCGGGCACGACGATGCTGAAACGGGGGGACCGGTCTTCGGAGCCAGTGGCAGTCATATGGGGTCAGTAGCTTTCGCGACGGGGGGAGGGGCGAGCCTCGCACTGGAGGACGGGACCCGGCGGAGTGGGGTTCCACGAGTCCCCGGACATCGGGTGCTTCTTTGCGGTTCTTCGGCCGAGCCGTTACTCGGCCCGGGTCAGCGCGTACCCCAGCAGCCTGCGCACCGCGTCCGAGCGGCGCTGGCGCAGGGCGCCCGGCAGCATCGTCAGCGCGTGCAGCCGCATCGACAGGTGACGGCGCGCGGCCTTGGCGGCCTTGTGCCAGCCGTGCGCGTCCAGATCGTCGGCGACCTCGTTGAAGAACCGCACCGCCTCCCCGAACCGCGACCCGGTCGCCGCCTCCGAGGAGGACAGGGACGCCGAGTGACGGCGGTAGCGGAACGCCGGGGCCGGGTCGACGACGAGGGACTCGCCGCGCCGGATCAGCTCGATGATCAGCGCCAGGTCCTGGATGACGGAGAGCTCCTCGCGGAACCCGATCGCCTTCACCGCGTCCGCACGCCAGCAGATCGACGGGAAGTACAGCCAGTTCCCGCCCAGCAGATTCGCGGCCAGCGGCTCGCCGGACAGCACCAGGCGCTTGCCGTCACTGGTCTTCGGCGCGTACAACCGCCGCTTCACCTCGTCGCCGAGCGTCGTCACCGGCTTGCCGTGCTCGTCGATGACCTCGACGCCGGGCTGGTAGATCGCGGCGCCGGGCTCGGCCTCGATCGCCGCGCGCAGCGTCTCGACGTACGTCGGCATCATCAGGTCGTCGCTGCCGAGCATCGTGAAATGCGTGGCCTCCACGAGGTCCACGCACTTCTGGAAGTTGCGGGTGATGCCGAGGTTGACCTCGTTGCGCAGATAGCGCACCCGCTCGTCGCCGAGGGCGGCGAACCACTCGGGGACGTCCGGCTCGCGGCCGTCGTCGACGACGGTCAGCCGCCAGTCCTTGTCGGTCTGGTCCAGCACACTCTGCACGGCCGCCTGCATCAGGGCGGTGTCGCCGTAGTGCGGCAGCATGATGTCGATGGTCACGAGGCCTGCTTCTCCAGTGCCTTCTGCTGGGACCGCTTGCGCGCCGGGCCCAGTGCGGAACGGCGGCTGAACGCCAGCAGCAGGATCATCCCGATCCGGCCCAGGTACATCGTCGCCTTCCACGGCGACTGGCTCGGCGTGCCGGTGGTGCGCGCCCGCATCGCGACCGGCACCTGCTCGACCTTGTACCCGGCGCGCACCACGGCGATCGTCGACTCGACGGTGTCGCCCAGGTACTCCACGGGGTACCAGCGCGCGAACGCGTCGATCAGATCGGGCCCGCAGGCCCTGAAGCCCGAGGTCACGTCGGTCAGCTTGGTGCGGGCCATCCGCGACAGCCAGAACGCGAGGACGAGCATCGCCCAGCGGCGCGGCCCGCGCGCCTCGTACTCGCCGGTCCCGGCGAACCGGGCGCCCATCACGAGGTCGGCGCCCGCGTCCAGGCGCGCGATCAGCTCCGGGACGTTGCGCGGGTCGTGCTGGCCGTCCGCGTCGACCTGGATGGCGATGTCGTAGCCCCGGTCGTGCGCGAACTTGTAGCCGGCGCGCATCGCGCCGCCCACGCCGAGGTTGTACGGCAGCTTCATGACCGTCGCTCCGGCGGCGCCCGCCACCTTCGCGGTCTCGTCGCCCGAGCCGTCGTCGACCACCAGGATGTCGACCCCCGGCAGCGTCGCGTAGACCTCCTTGACGACGTCGGCGACGCCCTCGGATTCGTTCCACGCGGGCATGATGATCAAGACGCGCTTGCCGTCGATCACTTGAGCCTCCCCGAGTCCCCCGAGGCGACGGTCGCATCGCCCTCGGACAGTTGTTGGCGCAGTTCCTGGACGTCGACGCGCAGCAGCGCGACCTCCTCGGAGAGCGTCCGCCCCTCTTCTTCGAGGTGCCCGACCTCCCAGCTGAGCTGGAGGCAGACGATGAAGAGGAAGGCGACGCTGAGGAAGAGGATCAGGCTCACACCCGAGCGGACCCCGACGTTCCGCGCCACCCAGTCCAGACCGGAGGGGAAGAAGCCGAGCGGGATGATCACCATGCCGGTGAACACCCACAGGAACGCGTACTTCTCCTTGAGCTTGCGGCGGCGCAGGAGTTCCACGATGCAGAGCACCAGGAAGACGCCGGTGACCGACGTCAGCATCCACAGTTGCATGGCTAGAGGGCCTGTCTACTCTTCCGGAAGGTGGACGGCCACAGAAGGGGACCGTCGGACTGTGATCCACTGCCCGTCACGGTGACTACCCAGAGTGAGGGGAAGATGGTCACTCTCGTCAGTGCGGCGAACGGTAGCCTACACGAGCTCGAACAACGAGTGACATGAAGGCGACGACGGCGAAAGACCCCGCCGCATAAGCCACCTCCACCCGCGTCCGCAGCTCCAGCGAGCTGAACGTGACCGCCAGCAGCACCGCCGTGCCGACCACCCACGCCAGCAGCTGCTTGCGCGCGCCCCCGCTCGTCAGCAGGGCCTGGCCGAGCACCATCGCGAGCATGTACAGGGTCGTCCCGAGCGACAGCCACGCGAAGTCGACGGCCGTCAGCACGTCCGGCGCCCCGAACAGCGCGGGCAGCAGCGCCGGGCCCAGCGCGGTCGCGCCGATCCCGCCCGCGACCCCGAGGCCGCCGGTGATCGTCGCCGCCCGCAGCAGGAGCCGCCGGTAGCCCGCCCAGTCCTGCTCCGCCGCCGCCGAGGAGAGCCCGGCCAGCAGCGACACCTGGAACGCCCCGAACACGAACAGCGGGACGCGGGCCACCACCAGCGCCGACAGCAGGGCCGCGACCAGGGCGTCGTCGTTCGTGGAGATCAGCTTGGTGCTGATCACCGCGATGTTCACGAGGAGTTGGGCCAGCAGCGTCGAGCCGACCAGCAGGCCCAGGTGCTCGATCAGGTCCCGCCAGTGCGCCGGGGTGCCGTGGTGGCTGCCGCTCAGCACCGGCTTGATCGTCAGCAGCACGGCGATCAGCGGGGCGACCGTGAGGACGGCCGCGAACGCGAACACCGACTTCACACCGGCCACCGCGAGGATCCCCGGCAGGATGATCCGCAGCGCCCCGTCCAGGCCGAGCTGGGTGCCGTACGCCTGGAAGCGGCCCAGGCCCGCGAGGACGCCGCGCGTGACGTACGCGATCGCGAGCGCCGCGAACGCGCCGCCCAGCGCCAGGACGAGAGCTTCGTCGCCGTGGAAGAAGACGTCCGCGACCTTCGCCGAGAACACCGCGAGCGGCACCAGCACCAGGGCGAGCAGCCCCAGCGACAGCGCGGCGCCGCGCCGCAGCACCGGTGCCACGCCGTCGCCGTGCACGACACGGGACGCCACGAGGCGGGTGATCTCCTGCTCGACCGGGAAGAACAGGCCGAGCCCGATCGACGACACGACCGTCCACAGCACGGAGAAACTCGCCATGTCGTCGACGTCGAGCGTGTGCCCGGCCGCCGCGAGATGCACGTAGCTGGCGATGCCGAGCAGCGCCGTCCCCGCCCCGACGAACGCCGTTCCCGTCGGCAGGGCGGTGGTGATCCGGTCCAGCAGACTCACGCGAGCACCTTCAGCGCCTGGGCCAACTGGTCCTTCCAGTGCGGCTGTCGGGCGATCCCGACGGCGTCCCACCGGTCGTGCGCGAGGACGCTGTACGACGGCCTGCGGGCCGGCCGGACGAACTTCTCGGACGTCGTCGACCGTACGCGCTCCGGGTCCAGGCCCGACAGCTCGTACGCGGCACGCGCCAGGTCGAACCAGGTCGCCGTGCCGGACGCGGTGCCGTGGTAGACGCCGGCCGGAGCCTGGCTCTCGCCCAGCGCCGCGATCTGCTCGGCCAGGGCCACCGTCCACGTCGGCTGGCCGCGCTGGTCGTCCACGACCTCGACCGTGTCCCGGGACTCGGCGAGCTTCAGCATCGTCGAGACGAAGTTGCGGCCGTGGGCGCCGTACAGCCACGCGGTCCGCACGACGTATCCGGAATCCGGCAGCAGCATCTTCACGGCATCCTCACCCACCAGCTTGCCGCGCCCGTAGGCGTTGAGCGGGGCGGTGGGGGAGTCGTGGCGGTAGGGCTCGGTGGCGTCGCCGGGGAAGACGTAGTCCGTGGAGACCTGGATGAGCCTGGTGCGGCCGGGCACGCAGGCCTCGGCCAGGACGCGTACGGCTTCGCCGTTCACGCGGGTCGCGGCGGCCTCGTCCGTCTCGGCGCCGTCCACGTCCGTCCACGCCGCCGCGTTGACCACCACGTCGTGGCCCTCGACGGCCGCGCGGACCGCCGCCGGGTCGGTGATGTCCAGGTCCGCGCGGGTCAGCGCGGTGACCTCGCCCTTCAGGGTGGCGACGAGGTCCCGGCCGAGCATCCCGCCCGCGCCGGTGATCAGCCAGCGCGTCATGCCGGAAGCGCCGCCTTCGCCTTGAGCGGCTCCCACCAGGCGCGGTTGTCGCGGTACCACTGGACGGTCGAGGCGAGACCCTGCTCGAAGGTCACCAGCGGCTCGTAGCCCAGCTCGCTGCGGATCTTCTCGATCGACAGGGAGTAGCGCAGGTCGTGGCCCTTGCGGTCCTCGACGTGCTCGACCATGTCCCAGCCCGCGCCGCAGGCGTCCAGGAGGAGACCGGTCAGCTCCTTGTTGGTCACCTCGGTGCCGCCGCCGATGTGGTAGACCTCACCCGGCCGGCCGCCGCGCAGGACCATCTCGATGCCCCGGCAGTGGTCGGAGACGTGCAGCCAGTCCCGGATGTTCAGGCCCTCGCCGTACAGCGGGACCTTCTTGCCGTCCAGCAGGTTCGTCGTGAACAGCGGGATCATCTTCTCCGGGAAGTGGTACTGCCCGTAGTTGTTCGAGCACCGGGTGACGACGACGTCCATGCCGTGCGTGCGGTGGTAGGACAGGGCCAGCAGGTCGGAGCCCGCCTTCGACGCCGAGTACGGCGAGTTCGGGGCCAGCGGCCAGTCCTCGGTCCAGGAGCCCTCGCTGATCGAGCCGTACACCTCGTCGGTGGAGACGTGCACGAAGCGGGCCACGCCGTGCCGCTTGGCGGCGTCCAGCAGGACCTGCGTGCCCAGCACGTTCGTCGTGACGAACGGGGAGGCGTCCGCGATCGAGCGGTCCACGTGGGACTCGGCCGCGAAGTGCACGACCGCGTCCTGGCCGCGCATCACGTCGTCGACCGTGGCGTAGTCCCGGATGTCGCCGTGGACGAACGTGTAGCCCGCCTCGTCCGCGACCGGGGCCAGGTTCTCCTGGTTGCCGGAGTAGGTCAGGTTGTCCAGGACCGTGACCTGCGCGCCCTCACCTGAGGGCAGCTCGTTGGAAAGCAGGGCCCGCACGAACTGCGAGCCGATGAAGCCGGCGCCGCCGGTGACAAGAATCCTCATAAGAACCCGCATTCTAGGCCGTGGGGGTCGGGCGCTGTTCCACGGCTGTTGGCATCGTGTTTGTTGTGCGCACTGTGCCCGATGAGGCCACCGCCGGGACAATCGGGGGTCCCCACCTGCCGTAGGGTGCTTGTCCATGCGTGGAATCCTGCTCGCCGGTGGTACCGGTTCCCGACTGTGGCCGATCACCCGTGCGGTGTCGAAACAGCTCATGCCGGTCTTCGACAAGCCGATGATCTACTACCCGCTGACCACCCTCGTGCTGGCCGGCCTGCGGGACATCCTGATCATCACCGGCCCCGACGAACGACCCCAGTTCGAGCGGCTCCTCGGCGACGGCTCCGACTGGGGCCTCAACATCGAGTTCGCCACGCAGGAGAAGCCGAACGGCATCGCCGAGGCGTTCCTCATCGCCGAGGACTTCATCGGTGACGAGTCCGTCGCGCTCATCCTCGGCGACAACATCTTCCACGGCGTCGGCCTCGACCGGCAGCTCGTGCGCTACGCCGAGCCCGAGGGCGGCGTCGTCTTCGCGCACGCCGTCTCCGACCCGACCGCGTACGGCGTCGTCGACTTCGACGAGGACGGCCGCGCCCGCTCCATCGAGGAGAAGCCGGAGCGGCCGAAGTCCCGGTACGCCGTCCCCGGGCTCTACTTCTACGACAGCCGCGTCGTCGAGATCGCCAAGGGGCTCGCGCCCAGCGCGCGCGGCGAGCTGGAGATCACCGACGTCAACAAGTACTACCTCGACCGGGGCGAACTCCAGGTCTCCGTCCTCGACCGGGGCACCGTCTGGCTCGACACCGGCACCTTCCAGTCCCTCGTCCAGGCCTCCGAGTTCGTCCGCGTCGTCGAGGAACGCCAGGGCATGAAGATCGGCTGCATCGAGGAGGCCGTCTGGCGGGCCGGGTTCATCGACGACAACCAGCTGCGCTCCCTCGCCGAGCCGCTGCTCAAGAGCGGGTACGGCGACTACCTGCTCGACCTGCTCACGTACGAAGCCTGAGAGAAGGACCCTGTTTCCATGAAGGTCAACCCGCTTTCCATCGAGGGCGCCTGGGAGTTCGTACCGCAGCAGTTCGGCGACGCCCGGGGCATGTTCATGGAGCTGTACAAGGCCGAAGCGCTGGAGGAGGCGGTCGGCCACGCCCTCGACCTGCGGCAGGCCAACCTCTCCGTCTCGGCGGCCGGAGTCGTGCGCGGCATCCACTTCGCGGACGTGCCGCCGAGCCAGGCGAAGTACGTGACGTGCGTGAAGGGCGCGGTCCTCGACGTCATCGTCGACATCCGCGTCGGCTCCCCGACGTTCGGCAAGTGGGAGGCGATGCGCCTCGACGACGAGACCCGCAACGCCGTCTACATCTCGGAGGGCCTGGGCCACGGCTTCTGCGCCCTCACCGAGGGGGCGACGGTCACGTACCTGTGCTCCGAGGGCTACGCACCGCAGCGGGAACGGGGCCTGCACCCGCTGGACGCGGAACTCGGCGTGGAGTGGCCGGTGCCGGGCGAGCCGGAACTGTCGGCGAAGGACGCGGAGGCTCCGACGCTGGCGGAGGCGAAGGAGCTGGGGATCCTGCCGAGGTACGAGGACTGCGTGGCGTACAGGCGTTCACTGGCTTCCGCACTCTGAAACAACCGCGCACCACCCCAATCTCCTCACGTACATTGCGAATCCCAGACGCACGTGAGGACACGCAGGTGACAGCGGCAAGGCAGCGGGTAACAGACGCACGCAGGATCGTCGTAAAGGTCGGTTCCTCCTCACTCACCACCGCCTCCGGCGGCCTCGACGCCGACAGAGTCGATGCCCTGGTCGACGCCCTTGCAAAGAACCGCAGCGGCGGCGAGAAGGAGATCGTCCTGGTCTCCTCCGGCGCAATCGCAGCGGGCCTCGCCCCCCTGGGATTGCGCCGCCGCCCCAAGGACCTCGCCCGCCAGCAAGCGGCAGCCAGCGTCGGCCAGGGCCTCCTCGTCGCCCGCTACACCGCCTCCTTCGCCCGCCACGGCGTAAGAGTCGGCCAGATCCTCCTCACCAGCGACGACATGAGCCGCCGAGCCCACCACCGCAACGCGTCCCGCACCCTGGACAAGCTGCTGGCGATGGGCGCGTTCCCGATCGTCAACGAGAACGACACGGTCGCCACGGACGAGATCCGCTTCGGCGACAACGACAGGCTCGCGGCCCTGGTAGCCCACCTGGTCCACGCCGACCTCCTCGTCCTCCTCTCGGACGTGGACGGCGTGTACGACGGCGACCCCGGCAAACCGGGCACGTCGAGGATCGCGGAGGTCCACGGCCCGGCGGACCTCGCACACGTGGAGATCGGCAGCACAGGCAAGGCGGGCGTCGGCACGGGCGGCATGGTCACGAAGGTCGAGGCGGCCAGAATCGCCGCCGCGGCCGGCATCCCGGTCGTCCTGACCAGCGCGGTCTTCGCCGCGGAGGCACTCACCGGCGGCGACACGGGCACGTACTTCCACCCCGCCGGCAAGCGCTCGGCGGACCGCCTGCTCTGGCTCCAGCACGCCTCGACCCCCCAGGGCTCGCTGACCCTGGACGACGGCGCGGTCAAGGCCGTCGTGGAGCGCCGCACCTCGCTCCTCCCGGCGGGCATCGCGGCGGTGGAGGGCGACTTCAGCGCCGGGGACCCGGTCGAGCTGCGGGACGCGAGCGGGCGGGCCGTGGCGCGGGGGCTGGTCAACTTCGACGCGAAGGAGATCCCGCAGCTGCTGGGCAGGTCGACGCGGGAGCTGGCGCGGGAGCTGGGCGCGGCGTACGAGCGGGAGGTCGTGCACCGGGACGACCTGGTGGTGCTGGCCCCGTCCTGAGAGGTGTGCCGGGCGGGAACAGGGGCACAGGAGACGGGAACAAGGGCACGGGAGAGCCGTCCGACCGTCGTCTTGTCGTACGAGCGTCATGGCATCCGTTCGAACGGCTCCCGTACCGCCGGGGGACGTTCCGTGAAAGTGGCCCGCGGACGGCGGCGGCCTGCTCAACTGTGTTCCAGGTGCAAGCTGTCAAGGAGGCCGTCGTGAGTCGAACGCGCCCCGGGCCGACGGTCCGTGGGGGACTGACCAGCGTCGTGGCGGGTGAGACGTACCAGGAACCGAAGGATCTCCCCCGCCTCTGGCACGTCACTCTCAGCGTCTCCGGCGCGGCCGTCCCGGTGAAGGACCTGCGCCGGGGTCTGGAACAGCTCGCCCACGACCACCCCTTCCTCCTGACCAGCCGCTACGCCCCCGACCACGCGGAGATCCGCTACTGGGAGGAGGCCCGCGACCTCCACGACGCCGCCGCCGTCGCCCTGCGCCTGTGGGGCGAACACCGCCAGACCGCCAATCTGCCCGCCTGGGAGATCGTCGGCCTGGAGGTCATCAACCGCGAGACCTACCACCAACGGGTGGCGGAGGGCTACGGCCCCCTCCCGGCGACCCCGGTCGGCGTGCACCCGTTCTGACCCGTCTCGCGGTGTGGACCACGCGCTGGACGCCCTCTCGCGGAGCACTACGCTTCCCCCATGACCACGCTCTCTCCGTACGACGCCATGTCCCCGGTCATCGAGGCCGCCTACCGGGCCAAGGCCGCCGCCGCCGACCTCGCGCCGCTGCCGAGGGCCGTGAAGGACGACGCGCTGCTCGCCATCGCGGACGCGCTGGAGGTGCGCACCGGGGAGATCGTCGAGGCGAACGCGGAGGACGTGGCGCGGGCGCGCGAGGCCGGGACCAGCGAGTCCGTCATCGACCGGCTGACGCTCACGCCCGAGCGCATCCGGGCCATCGCCTCCGACGTACGGGACGTCGTCGCGCTGCCCGACCCGGTGGGCGAGGTCGTGCGCGGCTCCACGCTGCCCAACGGCATCGACCTGCGCCAGGTGCGCGTGCCCCTCGGCGTCGTCGGCATCATCTACGAGGCCCGGCCCAACGTCACCGTCGACGCCGCCGCCCTGTGCCTCAAGTCCGGCAACGCCGTCCTGCTGCGCGGCTCCGGCTCCGCCTACTCCTCCAACTCCGCCCTCGTCCGGGTCCTGCGCGACGCGGTCGGCGGAGCGGGCCTCCCCGCCGACGCCGTACAGCTCGTGCCCGGTGAAAGCCGGGAATCCGTACGGGAGTTGATGCGGGCGCGCGGGCTCGTGGACGTACTCATCCCGCGCGGCGGCGCCTCCCTGATCCAGACCGTGGTGTCCGAGTCGACGGTTCCGGTCATCGAGACGGGGACCGGGAACTGCCACGTGTACGTCGACGCGGACGCCGACCTCGACATGGCGATCGACATCCTCATCAACTCCAAGGCGCAGCGCGTCAGCGTCTGCAACGCCGCCGAGACCCTCCTCGTCCACCAGGACATCGCCCCCGAGTTCCTGCCCCGCGCCCTCGACGCGCTCGCGGAGGCCGGGGTGACCGTGCACGCCGACGAGCGGGTTATGGCGTACGCGAAGGACTCCACCGCGACGGTCGTGGAGGCCACCGCCGACGACTGGGAGACCGAGTACCTGTCGTACGACATCGCCGCGGCCGTCGTCGACTCGCTGGAGAAGGCCGTCGAGCACATCCGGCTGTGGACCTCCGGCCACACGGAGGCGATCGTCACCACCTCCCAGCAGGCCGCGCGCCGCTTCACCCAGTTGGTCGACTCGACGACCGTCGCCGTGAACGCGTCCACCCGGTTCACCGACGGGGGGCAGTTCGGGTTCGGTGCGGAGATCGGGATCTCCACGCAGAAGCTGCACGCCAGGGGGCCGATGGGGCTGCCGGAGCTGACCAGCACGAAGTACATCGTCACCGGGGACGGGCACGTCCGCTGACGGTCTGTCCGGCGTGAGATCGGCGTGAGAGGCGTCTCATCGGGTGGCCGAATATTCATACCGTCTGCCCAAACGGACCCCCCAGGTCTACTCTGGACATGTGCCGGAGGACGTGGGGGGCACGCCGTTCCCTGACGGCGGACAGCCCGACGACGACCACGACCGCGGGGTGTCGGACGAAGAGTTCGCCTCCGTGGTCTTCGACGAGGCCTTCGTGAAGGCGGCGGTGCACCACGAGCCGTCCGCCGTCGAACGCCTCCTGGCCGCCGCCGAGGCGAGAGCCGAGGCCGAGGCGGAGTCCCGCCGCACCAGACCCCGCCCCGAGCGCTACGACGACGGCCCCCGCCGGGACGCCGACGACCTCGATGACCTGGACGACCCCGAGGTCCTCGACGCGCGCTACGGCGCCCCCGCGTCGTACGGCTTCTACGGGGCGTACGGCAAACAGGTCCGCTGGCACCGGCCCGTCGCCTGGCTCCTCGCCCTCGTCATGGGCATCGGCATGGTCGCGCTCGCCTTCACCGCCGTCTACCGGGGCTCCTCCTCGGGCGGCGGCAGCCGGCAGGCGCCGCCCACGTCCACCGGCGCGGACGCGACGCCGTCCGCTCCGCCGGCCGTCTCGGTGGTCCCGCAGGCGCCGTGAGCGGTTGCTGAGAACCTGTCAGAAGTTGTCCTGCGACTGGGCGTTTACCCGAGGCTCCTGAGACCTACTCTGAAGGTATGGGCGGGCCTGGAGACCCACCGGAGGGGACACCCGAGGGCACTCCTGCCGGTGGAGAGGACGAGTACCGATCCGTCGTCTTCGACGAGTCGTTCGTCCGCGCTGCCCGGATCCAGGAGTACTCCGCCCAGGAGCGCATCGGCGACCACGCGCCCGCCGTACGGCGCCGGCCCCCGCCCTTACGCCGGGGACTGACCCGGCAGGTCCTCTTCCTCGCCCTGCTGATCACGATCGCGTTCGGTACGGCCATCTACATGGGGGTCCGCAGCCCCTACCAGTCGCCGGGTGCCCGGCGGGCGGTCGAGCCCCTGCGGATGACCGTCGTGCCGCTCGCCCCGCAGTCTCCCGTACCCGGCGCCGCCGACGCCGGGTATCTCTTCGCGCACAGTCCCGCCGCCGGGTTCAAGACCGGCGCCGACGGGGTCACCCTGCCCGCCGCGCGGCGCACCGCCCACTTCTCCGACAGCCAGGTCGTCACCGCGCTCACCACGGCCAAGGAGTACATCGTCCGCTCGGCGCTGTATCCGGAGGTGATTCTCGGCCAGGAGATCCGCGCGGCCCGGGTCCTGCTCGACTCCGCGCAACTCGACCAGTTCGACGCGAGCTTCACCCACCCCTCGGCCGACGGCCTCCACGCCCCCACGGGCTGGCTGGTCCGCTTCGACCCCCACCAGGTCAAGCTGGCCGACCCCGGCATCCGGGTCCGCGGCACCCTGGGCATAGCCGAGACGGACTCCGAGACCCTGGAAGTCACGGCGGACCACACGTACGTCTACGCCCTCCGCCCCGCATCGGCGTCCGCGGCCCAGGCGTCCCTGTTCACCGTCCGCCGCGAACTCCACTTCCGCTTCGACCAGGACGACCTACGCCTACGCCAGACCCAACTCCTGGTCTCCTCGATCCAGGCGGGCCCCCTGGCCTGCTCCTCGGACGCGATCGGCTACCTACGCCCGCTCCTCGCGGGCCAGACGGCAGGCACAGCGGGCCCAGCGGGAACGGACCCGTACGGGACGGGGAGTACGGCGGCGTTGTGTGGGACGTTGGCGGGGGGTGCGCTGCCGAAGGTGTGAGAGAACCGGCCGGTACCGAGGGTTCTTCGGCCTAGCCCCGCAGGGTTCATGTACATCTAGTACATTGGGTGCATGAGTGATCCGGTGGTTGAATCCATGGCCGAGGTCCGTAGTCACCTCGCTGACGTCATCGATCGTGCTCGCCGGGAGGAGACCCCGACGATCATCACCCGGCGCGGCAAGCAGGAAGCCGTCGTGATCGACATCCAGGAGTACCAGCGCCTGCGTGAGGTCGCGGAGAACGCCGAGGAGGCGTGGCTGAACCGGCTGGCCGACGAAGCCGAGTCCGAGGGCGTGCAGGGGTCGGTCTCGCTCGAAGAGATGGCCGCCTTGCTCCGTACCCACCAGGGGTGACCTCGTGGGGTACGCCACACGTTTCACGCCGCACGCGCAGCGGGGCATGCTCAAGATCCCGCGCCCGGATGCCCTCCGTGTCCTGCATCGCCTCGCCGAACTCCAGAAGGCGATGGACGCGGGGGACACCACCGCGTTCGACATCAAAGCGCTCCAGGGACACAGTGCCCGTTGGCGGCTCAGGGTCGGTGACTATCGCGTCGTCTACACCGTCGAGGACGGTCGACTGATCGTGTGGGTCCTGGCCGTCGGCAACCGCCGCGACGTTTACCGCCAGGTTCCGTAGCCCTCGAATCATCGGCAGGCGTACGGCATCGTGAAGTGGAACCCCGTACCGGCCACCCGAAAGCAGCCGATACGAGGATGCCCCCGAAGTCCTACTGCTCGTCCCCCTCGGTATCCGTCTGCGGCCGGTCCTTCGTCGGCGTCGAAGTCCGCCCCCCGAACCCCCGCCGCACCCGGCCGCCCAAATCGCCCGCGCCGCCGGCGATGTCGGTGACCAGCTTCATCAGCGGGTCCTTCGAGTTCTTGACGTTGGACGCGTAGCTGGCCGCCGATTCGCGGAAGGAGTCCGTGACCGACGTGTCCTTGTCCTGTGTGCGGCGCGGGTAGTGGCCGTCCATGATGCGCTGGTAGTCGCGGGACTCGGCCCACTTCTTCAGCTCGGCCGCGCGGACGGTCGTGAAGGGGTGGGAGCGGGGCAGGACGTTGAGGATCTTGAGGACGGAGTCGCGGAGGTCGCCGCCCTCCTCGTACTCCTCGGCCTGCTTCAAGAACGCGTCGACGTTCATCTCGTGCAGATGGTTGCCGCCCGCGATCTTCATCAGGCCGCGCATGGACGCCTGGAGGTCCTGGCCGACGAGCAACCCGGCGCGGTCGGCGGAGAGTTCGGACTTGCGGAACCATTCGCGCAGCGCCGTCACGATCGCCATGATCGCGAGGTTGCCGAGCGGGATCCAGGCGACCCGGAGCGCGAGGCTCGTGAGGAAGAGCAGGATCGTGCGGTACACGGAGTGGCCGGAGAGCGCGTGGCCCACCTCGTGGCCGACGACCGCCCGCATCTCCTCCTCGTCGAGGAGTTCGACGAGGCCCGTGGTGACGACGATGATCGGCTCGTCGAGACCGATGCACATCGCGTTGGGCTGCGGGTCCTGGTTGACGTACATCGCCGGGACCTTCTCCAGGTCCAGGATGTCGCAGGCGTCCCGCAGCATGTCGTTGAGGTGCGCGAACTGCTGCTCCGAGACGCGGACCGAGTCGGAGAGGAAGAGGAGGCGCAGGCTGCGCTCCGGAAGGAGCCCGCTGAGCGCCTTGAACACCGTGTCGAAGCCGCTCAGCTTGCGCAGGGCGACCAGGGCGGAACGGTCGGCGGGGTGTTCGTAGGCACGCGAGGAGATCTCCGGGAATCGCCTGCGCTGCCTGCTGGGCACGTTCTCGTGGCCGCTCTGCTCTTGGCCGTCGTCGGACATGTCGTCCCCCATGTGCGAAGTGGAGTGAGCCGCTTACGGCCCCTTTGCTGACCCTTGTGCGGTCTTTTATGCCCCCGAGGCTGCTGCCAGCCTAGGCGGAGTTACGGTGGACGGGCACTACATCTAAAGGAGTCCCGCACCATGGAGCACACCCCCGCCGCCTGGCTCGCCGCAGCCGCCGCCGACCAGCAGGGGCCGGGGAACCTGCTCCGGATCGTGCTTCTCGTGATGGTCGTGGGCTGTGTGCTGACGGGGTGGTTCCTGCTGCGGGGCTACAAGCGGAAAGACGACTGACACCCCGCGAAAGTTCCCCGCGCCCCTCGCTCTGTTTCCCGATGGCGGAGTCGGCGTGATCGCCGACGGCCCGTCCCCGTACCATGGGCGGACGTCTTTACTCCGCCCACACTCGGATAGGTCTGCCGAAGATGAGCCTTCACAGCACCGCAGTTCAGTTGGTCACCCTCGCCGCCGAGGGCGAGGAGCACGGTGGCAACCACCAGAGCCTGGACCCGCTGGTCACGGGCGGTGCCGCGTTCGGCATCCTGCTGCTCCTGCTGTGGATCACCACCCGCTTCAACCGCGACCGCTGAGACACCCCGGCCGGCCCCTCACCCGGTGCCGGTAGGGTCTGCCGCATGGGAGAGCAGGACATGCCTACCGGCCCGTCGACCCCGGGCAAGCGCCGCCTCGGCGTCATGGGCGGGACGTTCGATCCGATCCACCACGGACACCTCGTGGCGGCCAGTGAGGTCGCCGCGGCGTTCCACCTGGACGAGGTCGTGTTCGTCCCGACCGGCCAGCCCTGGCAGAAGAGCCACCGCGCGGTCTCCCCGGCGGAGGACCGCTACCTGATGACGGTCATCGCGACCGCCGAGAACCCCCAGTTCTCGGTGAGCCGCATCGACATGGACCGCGGCGGCCCCACCTACACCGTGGACACCCTGCGCGACCTGCGTGCCCTCAACCCGGACACGGACCTCTTCTTCATCACCGGCGCCGACGCGCTCGCGCAGATCGTCACCTGGCGCGACACGGACGAGCTGTTCGCGCTGGCGCACTTCATCGGCGTGACCCGGCCGGGCCACAACCTCGCCGACCCCGGCCTGCCCGACGGCATCGTCTCCCTCGTCGAGGTCCCCGCGCTCGCCATCTCCTCCACCGACTGCCGCACGCGCGTCGCGAAGGGGGACCCCGTCTGGTACCTGGTGCCGGACGGCGTCGTGCGCTACATCGACAAGCGCGAGCTGTACCGCGGCGAGTGAGGCGAGCAGGCCGAGAGGGGCACCGGTGAACAACCGTTACGACGCGGACCAGTCGGACGACGAGGAGACCCCGTACGTCGTGGTCGGCTACGACGACTACGGCCGCCCGGTCTACGGCCGCCCCCAGCAACAGGTCCCCCAGCAGCAGCCCTACGACCCGTACGCGGCCCAGCAGCAGGGTCAGACGTACGACTATTACGGCCAGCAGCCCGCCTACCCCCAGCAGCAGTACGGCCAGCAACAGCCGTACGACCAGCAGGGCTACGGCTACGACGCGTACGGCACCCAGCCCTCGTACGACGCGTACGGCCAGCAGACCGCGACGGACACGAACACCGCCTACATCCCGCCCCAGCAGTCCACCCCCGTCGAGGAAGAGGCACCCCCGGCGCCCGCCGAGGACGCCCCCGCACAGGAGCAACCGGACTACAAGACCGAGCAGTTCGCGTTCGTCGAGGAGCCCACCGCGGACTCCGAGGACGTCATCGACTGGCTGAACTTCACCGAGAACCGCACGGAACGCCGCGAGGAGGCCAAGCGGCGTGCGAAGGGCCGGCTCGTCGCGCTCGTCGTCGTCCTCGCGCTGACCGCCGTCGGCGGCGTCGGCTATCTCGCGTACGCCGGGAAGCTCCCCGGCCTGTCCTCCTCGGACAGCAAGGCCACCGCCACGACCGGCGGCGCCGCGCAGAAGCGGGACGTCGTCGTCGTCCACCTCCACGACACCGCGAAGGGCGGCACCTCCACGCTGCTGCTCGTCGACAACACGACCGCGAAGCGGGGGACGACGGTCCTGCTGCCGAACTCCCTCGTCGTGACCACGGACGACGGGAACAGCACGACGCTCGCGAAGTCCGTGGACGACGACGGCTCGGCGGGCACCCGCGACGCGCTGGACACCGTCCTCGGGACGAACATCGAGGGGACCTGGCGCCTCGACACCCCCTACCTCCAGAACCTCGTCGACCTGGTCGGCGGCATCGAGGTCGACACCGACGCGACCGTCCCCGACCCGGCCTCGAAGAAGGGGGAGGCGCTGGTCAACAAGGGGGAGAAGCAGTCGCTCAGCGGCAAGATGGCCGTCGCGTACGCCACGTACCGGGGCGAGGAGGAGAAGCAGGACGCGCAGCTCGCCCGGTTCGGGCAGGTCGTGCAGGGGGTGCTGCGCAAGGTGTCCTCCGACGCGCAGGCCGCGACGATCACCGTCCAGACGCTCGCGCAGATCCTCGACCCGTCCCTCACGGACAAGGACCTCGGCGCCTTCCTCGCGAACCTCGCCTCCCTCGCCAAGGGCGGCGACTACAAGACCGACACCCTCCCGGTCCAGAAGGACGGCACGCTCAGCGCCGAGGCGAGCACCGAGGTCGTCAAGAACGTCCTCGGCGGTACGGCGAAGAGCCCGGACCCCGGCGCGGCCGTCCGCGTCTCCGTGCAGAACGCCACCGGGAAGAAGGCCGACTCCGAGGACGCCCGTGTCGTCCTGCTCAACGGCGGCTTCACCGTCCTCGACGGCGGCACGGTCACCTCGACCGCCTCCGCCTCGTCCGTCACCTACAGCGACGACGCCGAGAAGAACAACGCCACCGAGGTCGCCAAGACGCTGGGCCTGGCCGCCGGCGCCGTCAAGAAATCCGCGGCGGCGTCCGGCGGGGACGTCACCGTGATCCTGGGGAAGGACTACAAGCCGTCGGCGTCCTGATCTTCGTCGCGTGAGCGCGCTCGGCGGGCCGTGAGACCCTTGAGGGGTAACCGACCGTCTAGGGAAAGCCGTGCAGTGACCGCCACCGACCGCTCTGTCCACCTCATCTCGGCCGCCGCGCAGGCCGCGGCCGACAAGCTCGCGCACGACATCATCGCCTACGACGTGAGCGATGTGCTCTCCATCACCGACGCCTTCCTGCTCGCGTCGGCACCCAACGACCGCCAGGTCAAGTCGATCGTCGACGAGATCGAGGAGCGGCTCAGCAAGGAGCTGGGCGCCAAGCCGGTACGCCGCGAGGGCGACCGCGAGGCGCGCTGGGTGCTGCTGGACTACGTCGACATCGTCGTCCACGTCCAGCACAGCGAGGAGCGCGTGTTCTACGCGCTGGAGCGGCTCTGGAAGGACTGCCCCGAGCTCGACCTCCCCGAGGACGCCAAGGCGACCCGCGGCAAGGGCGCGGAGCACGCCAAGCTCCAGGCTGCCGAGGACAGCGCCGGCGGTGAGTGGTGAGCGCCACGGGTGAGGTCGCCGACGGCAGGCCCGGCCGGGGGCGCCGGGTCATCCTGTGGCGGCACGGCCAGACCGCGTGGAACGTCGAGCGCCGCTTCCAGGGCACGACGGACGTCGCCCTGACCGAGACCGGCGTCGCCCAGGCCCGCCGCGCCGCCCGCCTGCTGGCCTCCCTCACGCCGGACGCGATCGTCGCCTCCGACCTCTCCCGCGCCGCCGACACGGCCGCCGAACTCGCCGCGCTCACCGGCCTCGACGTCACCCACGACGAGGCGCTGCGCGAGACGTACGCGGGCGCCTGGCAGGGGCTGACGCACGAGGAGATCGTCGCGCGGCACGGCGCCGAGTACACCGCGTGGAAGCGCGGCGAGCCGGTGCGCCGGGGTGGCGGCGAGCTGGAGACCGAGGTCGCCGACCGCGCGGCTCCCGTCGTCCTGCGTCACGCCGAGAAGCTGCCCGACGACGGGACGCTCGTCGTCGTCAGCCACGGCGGCACGATCCGTACGACCATCGGGCGCCTCCTCGGGCTCGACTCCGGGAACTGGGAGTCCCTCGGCGGGCTCTCCAACTGCTGCTGGTCCGTCCTCGGTGAGGGCGCTCGCGGCTGGCGGCTGCTGGAACACAACGCCGGAACCCTCCCGGAACCGGTCCTCGGCGACGACGACTGAGCGTCCCCGGCGGCCCGCACCCCGGATTTCACTTTCCGGCAGGTCGCAGGCTAAAGTTCTTCTTGTTCGCCCGGCCAGACGGAACGGGAAGAACGCGAGGGGCTATAGCTCAGTTGGTAGAGCGCCTGCATGGCATGCAGGAGGTCAGGAGTTCAATTCTCCTTAGCTCCACTTCTCAAGATCCCGTCCCCGGTGGGGGCGGGATCTTTCGTTGTCAACTGCCTCGTCCGCTCCGCCGATTCCTCGTCGCTGGGTGTGTAGACGACGATCCGGCACTCCGGCATTCCGTCGATCGACAGGGACATCGACGTCATCCGCAGCTCGCCGACACCGCAGTTGCGGAAGACCTTCACGCGGCGGCCGGGTTCCACCACGTCGCCGGATTTCCAGAGGCGGGCGAACATGGGGCTGGCCTCCGAGAGGCCGGTCACGAAGGTCTCCCAGGCCGGTTCGCCGGCGTGCAGGCCGTACGCGGAGCGCATCGTGGCGACCATCACCGGGAGTTCCTGGTCGCGGAAGGCGAGGGGGCACTCCTCGTCCCTCGCGGTGAACAGGCGCCACAGGGCGTTCGGTACGCCCTCCCCGGCGCGGAAGAACAGGGCCCGGTACGGGGTGTTGGTGGCGAGGATGTCGTAGCGGGCGTTGTAGACCACCGCCGGGCGCGGGGCGAGGGCGTCGAGGATGCCCTGGACCTCCGGGGGGATGCAGAGGACCTCGGCCTCCGGGTGGGCCGTGAACGGGACTTCCGCGAGGTGGTAGAGGTGCTCGCGCTCCGGCTGGTCGAGGCGCAGGGTCCGCGCGATCGCGTCCAGGACCTGCGCGGAGGCGTTGATCGGGCGGCCCTGTTCCAGCCACGTGTACCAGGTGACGCCGACGCCGGAGAGCTGGGCGACCTCCTCGCGGCGCAGGCCGGGGGTGCGGCGGCGCAGGCCGGGGGCCATGCCGACGTCCGCCGGGGTGAGGCGGGCGCGGCGGGTGCGCAGGAAGGAGGCCAGCTCGGGGCGGCGGCGCTGGGCGGGGCGTGCGGGTGCTGGTGCCGTCTCCATCGTTCCCATCGTCACGTCCCCCATCCTCGAACTCCCTCCCGTTTTACGCCAGTTGCTTTCCTAGTGGTGTCAGTACCAGCATCAGTGGGCTCTCGGCACCCGTACCGAACCGGGGTCACGCTCTGGGGCATGACCACCACACCACTTGCTCCAAGTAGAACCCCCGCCACTGACAGTGGCTCCGGGCGGCTGCTCGCCGCCGTGCTCGCCGCTCTCTTCATGGCCCTGCTCGACGTCTTCATCGTCAACGTCGCGGCCCCCACGATCGGTTCCGACCTCGGTGCCTCGGGAGCCGAACTCCAGCTCGTCGTCGCCGGGTACGCGATCACGTACTCGGTCCTGCTGATCACCGGCGCCCGGCTCGGGGACCGGTTCGGGCACGGGCGTGTGCATCTCGCCGGGCTCGCGCTGTTCACCGGGGCGTCGCTCGCGTGCGGGCTCGCGCAGGGGGTCGCCGAGCTGATCGTCTTCCGGCTGGTGCAGGGCGCCGGGTCGGCGGTGATGATTCCGCAGGTGCTGAGCATCGTCCAGCGGTCGTTCACCGGGGAGGCCCGGGTGCGGGCGCTCGGGGTGTACTCGGCCGTCCTCGCGGTCGGCGCTGCGGCCGGGCAGGTCGTCGGCGGGGTGCTGGTCAGCGCGGACCTGTTCGGGACCGGGTGGCGGCCGGTGTTCCTGGTGAACGTGCCGGTCGGGCTGTTCCTGCTGGTCGTCGGGCCTCGCGTGCTCCCGCGTGCGGGTGGTGCCGGGGCCGCGCGGGGGCTCGACTGGCCCGGACAGGTCCTGTTCGGGGCGGCCGTGTCGCTCGTCACCGTCCCGCTGGTGCTCGGGCAGGAGGAGGGCTGGCCGGCGTGGTCCTGGCTGTCGCTGGCCGCCGGGGCTGTGGTGTTCGCCCTGTTCTGCGGGCACGAGTCGAGGCTCGCCCGGCGCGGGGGCGTACCGCTGATCGCGCCCCGGGTGCTGCGCCACCCCGGTACGGCCCTGGCCGTCGTACGCATCGCGGCCGTGATGGCCGTCAACGGGGGGTTCCTGTTCGTCCTCACGCTGCATCTCCAGGCCGGGCTCGGGTACAGCGCGCTGCGTGCGGGGCTGACGTTCGGGCCGACCGCCGTGGTGTTCGGGGTGGTCGGGCTGACCTGGCGGAGGTGGCCGGCCGGTCTCCAACGGGCGCTGGTGCCGGGCGGGTTCGCGCTCGTCGCGGCGGCGGTGGCCGGGGTGGGGCTCGCGCTGCGGGACGGGAGCCATGGCGGGGCGGCCGTGTACGTCGCGTACGCGGGCCTGGGGGCAGGGCTCGCGATGGCCTTCAGCCCGGCCCTCACGCGCGCGCTGGCGGCCGTACGTCCCGAGGACGCGGCGGACGCCAGCGGGCTGCTCGCGACCGTCACCCAGCTCGGGCAGCTCGTCGGGGTCTCGGCCTTCGGCACACTCTTCCTGAACCGCCTTGAGTCACATGGGGGGCCTCGGGCGTATACCTCTTCGGAAGCGCTTCTCGTGTGCATGTACGCGCTTGCCGCGACCGCCGTCGCGGGAGCCGTGTCCGGACTGGTACTGAGGCGTCGCTGACCGTGTCGGTCCGGCCGTGGCAGAATCAAACGGCCGGATGGGAGCGCGGCCCGACGGGAGGGAGCAGTGATGCCTGCGAGCATCCTCGGAGAGGTCGGCCACCTCTCCGATGCGGCGTCGACACGGGACACGGCCACCCGGCTCAGCTGCCCCTCCTGCGGTTCCGCGCACGTCGCACAGGTCCTCGGCGACAACGGCGGGATCTCCTACGTGTGCACGGCCTGCGGCCACAGCTGGAGCTGATCGATGGGTGCACACAGGCGGAAGTGCGACTGGTGCGGGAGCGGCACCCCGATCGTCCGTGACATGGAGCCGGTCAACCCCGACTACCAGTACTGGTGCGAGGAATGCGCGCGGGCGCTGATCATAAAAGGCGACCCCATCGAGACGTACCGCGAACTGGAGGGCGAGCCGATCTACGGCCGCCTCCTCGAAGAGCACTGCACGCTCAAGCGCTTCTACTCCTTCGTCACCGCGTAATCGATTTGGTGGAGCACCCCGGTGACCGTGTAATGTTGGCGTCGCCGCCAGGGAGACCCGGCGGACCGCAGCACGGGGCTATAGCTCAGTTGGTAGAGCGCCTGCATGGCATGCAGGAGGTCAGGAGTTCAATTCTCCTTAGCTCCACTTATCGAGATCCCGCCGGATCCTTCATGGGTCCGGCGGGATTTTTCGTGCCCGCGCGCGAGACGACGACAAAGAAGGGGCCGCCCTCCAGGAGGACGGCCCCTTCGGCGTGTCAGCGGCCCAGTGCCCGCCGTCCCCTGCCCCCGCCGCCCTCGCGGTTCGAGAGGACCGGGAGGTTCTTTGCGGGGGCCTGGCCCCGGGTGTCCTCCTCTATGCGGAGGGCCAGGGCGGGGCAGCGGCGCACCGCGCGTAGAGCTTTGGCTTCTGCGTAGCGGGGGACCTTTGCCTGGGCGACCGTGGGGAAGCCGTCGGCGCCGAGCTGGAAGACCTCGGGGAGGATGTCCGCGCACAGGCCGTGGCCCCGGCACAGGGTCCAGTCGACGAAGATCTTCTGGCGGCTGCCGGAGGCGTCCTCGGCGGGGGCTCCGCTGGTGATGCCGGCCGGCATGTGGCCGTCCTCGAAGAGCGGCAGGACGCCCTCCACAGGCCGTCCGCAGCCGTTGCCGAGGACGTGCGCGGCGAGGTCGTCCGTGAACGCCTTGATGGTCGACTCCAGGAACATCGCGGAGCCGTCGGGGTGCGAGCACGCGCCGCGTCTCTTGACGTTGCGGGCGACCTGCTTGAGGGCCTCCAGGGCGGCGGGACCACCGCCGTTGAGGATGTCCTCCATGCCGCGCGCGGCGGCCGGGAGGCCGAGGTAGCAGGGGCCGCACTGCCCCGCGCTCTCGTCGGCCAGCCACTGCGCCACGCGCAGGGACTCGCCCAGCGGGCACGTCTCCTGACTGATCGGCAGGATCGCGCCCGCGCCCAGCGCGCCGCCCACGGCGTCCAGGGAGTTGCGGGAGACGACGGCCTCGTTGACCGTCGCCGCGTCGATCCACTTGCCGTGGTAGCCGCCCGTCAGCACGCCCTGCGGGACCGGCGGGGCGCCGGCGAGCTGGAGGACGTACCGCAGCGGCACGCCCGTCGGGACCTCGATGACCATCGGGCGGGCCACCGCGCCGGAGACGGTCAGCATGACGGTGCCCGGCTCGTCGTACAGGCCTGTGTTGCCGTACCGCTCCGGGCCGATGCGGGCCGCGATGGCGAGCTGGGCGAAGGTCTCGGCGTTCGACAGGAGCGTCGGGGCGCCGCCGACGCCGTTCTGGGAGGCGCTGGTCTTGCGGCCGGGCGGGATCGCGGGGCCGCCGTCGATCGAGCGGACCAGGGACGCGGCGGCGCCCGTCACCATGCGGATCGGGTTGCGCTGCACGAACGCGCGTAGCGCGGAACGCCGGCTGTCGCTCAGGCCGCGCTCCGCGAGGGCCGCCTCCATCGAGCGCTGCGTCGACTCACGGGTGACCCCCACCACGAGCGTGCGGGCACCCAGCGCCTCGGCGCACAGCAGCGCGCCGTCCAGGATGAGGTGCGGGGCACGGTTGATCATCACCGTGTCCTTGCGGCAGGCCGGCTCGTCCTCGCTGCCGTTGATGACGACGACGGGCCGGATGCCCTTCTTGATCGCCGCGTCCGCGACCGAGCGCAGCTTCTTGTGGAACGGGAAGCCCGCCCCGCCGCGCCCCTTGAGGTTGATCCGCTCGGCGAGTTGCGCGAGCTTCTCGCCGCCGATCGGCTCCAGCGGCCCGTGCACCTTCAGATGCATGGGCAGATCGAGCCGTTCGACAAGGTCGAAACCCGACGTGAGCTGCGGAAGACCGACCACGCGGACCTCTGGGACGTCGGGCAGGGCCTCGTTCACCTATAGCCTCCGGAAGGCGTGTTCCAAGCTTCGCCCGAACCGGGCGTGGGGCCCTGGGCGGCGTTGCCGGGGGCGTTGTCGTAGGGGGCGTTCGGGTTGGGGGTCTCGTACACCGGGATGTTGAACCCGGTGTCCTGCATCGGGTCGTACGCCGACGGCGGGGCCTCCCCGACCGGCGGCGGGGACGGGACGGGCCAGCTCCCCGAGGTGGAGCCGGGGCCGTCCATGCGCGGCATCGCCGCCGTGGCCTGCGTGTCGTACGGCATGTTCGCGCCGTACGACGGCTGTGGCGCCTGCGGGGTGGGCGGCGCGTTGCGGTACGCGGCGGCGAAACCGCCGGCCTCCGGGGCGGGCGTACCGAACAGCGACGACGTCTGCGGAGCCGACGGGCGCTCGCGCTCGGCGCGCGGGGGCCGCTCCCGGGGGCCGGACTCGGAGACCCGCGCGCGGCTCTGCTCCAGGTTGTCGCGCATGTCGCCCTCGGAGCCGATGACCGCGCCGAGGCGGTCGGCGACCTTGCGCTTGAAGGAGCGGGGAGCCGCGCGCAGCGCGAGCGCGGCGATGACGCCGACCAGGCAGAGCTGGTAGCTCATCATGAAGAACGGCTTCGCGGCGCGGCCCGCGAACAGGCCGTGGACCAGGGCCGCGCACAGCGCCGGGTACGCCATCATGTGCATCATCCGCCAGCGCGCGGCGGTCGCCGCCGGGGAGGCGAACTGGTTGCGCAGCGCGCCCGTCACACCGACGAAGATCATCAGCAGCGCGGCGAGCGAGCCGAGGCCGATCAGGCCGCCGATGCCGGTGATGCCGAGGCTGAACGGGATGATCGCGCCGATGAGGGCGGCGTGCCCCAGCGCGACCTTGATGGTGATGTGCACGAGCAGGAACGCGATCGAGGCGACGGCGGTCACCCGGTGGATGCCCTGCGCCAGGATCCGCTGACGGGTGTTGAGGATGAGCCGGTCCTGGGCGACGAGTCCCCAGATCACCGAGCAGGTGAGGCTCACCAGGGAGAGCACGCCCGCACCGAAGTTCAGGAAGTCCTGGAGCCAGGTGCCTCCGAGGACGACCACCACGGGTATGAGGACGAGGACGACAGCCGTCGCGATCCCGTACGCGGACCGCCCCGGCTGGGGGAGCGAGGTGTTACTACGACGAGGGTTCATGGGGGCAACTCCGAGCAGTCCGGGAAAGCGGTCCCGCTGCCGAACTCTAAGTGGGCGCCATACCGATGGGTACGAGTTTGAGTTATTGGGCTGTTACCTAAGGGAGGGGCGGCCGAAGCGATGTCCCTATAGGGGGTGTTGTGTCAGGTAATTTTTGAACGGTAGTCAGTTTTTGCTCCCGTGCTCGCGGTGTCGTACAGCTATACGCAGGTTCGTCGCAGCTTGCTCAAGCCCTGCGGTACCCTGACGACATGCGTGCCGTACGCCTTCTGCTTAGCGGGCCGCGCTGACCAGTCCCGACCGCCACTGAGTGTGGTCGGAGTCGGCGTGGCTTCCCCTCCTGTGCGAGGGGATTTTTCGTTTCCGGGCCCCGCTGGGCAGATGACGATCGATGGAGCTTTGAGGATCATGAGCGAGACGAACCCCGCAACCGCCGAGACGGTTGCGCCGCACCGCTACACGGCCGCGCTGGCGGCCGACATCGAGGCACGCTGGCAGGACTTCTGGGACGCGGAAGGCACGTACTCGGCGCCCAATCCCACGGGCGACCTGGCCGGTGACCCTTCGCTGGTCGCCCGGCCCAAGAAGTTCATCATGGACATGTTCCCGTACCCCTCCGGCGCGGGGCTGCACGTCGGCCACCCGCTGGGGTACATCGCCACCGACGTCTACGCCCGCTTCCAGCGCATGACCGGGCACAACGTCCTGCACACCCTGGGCTTCGACGCGTTCGGGCTGCCCGCCGAGCAGTACGCCGTGCAGACCGGCACGCACCCGCGCGTGTCCACCGAGGCCAACATGGAGAACATGAGGGCCCAGCTGCGGCGGCTGGGGCTGGGCCACGACAAGCGCCGGTCGTTCGCGACCATCGACCCCGAGTACTACAAGTGGACCCAGTGGATCTTCGTCCAGATCTTCGAGTCCTGGTACGACGAGGAGGCGGGCAAGGCTCGGCCGATCACCGAGCTGGTCGCTCAGTTCGAGAGCGGTGAGCGGGCGGTTCCCGGGGGTGGGTCCTGGGGGGCGCTGAGCGCTGTCGAGCGGGCCGATCTGCTGGGGGAGTACCGGCTGGCCTATGCCTCCGAGGCGCCGGTCAACTGGTGTCCTGGGCTGGGGACCGTGCTGGCGAACGAGGAAGTCACCGCTGATGGGCGGTCGGAGCGCGGGAACTTCCCCGTGTTCAAGACCAAGCTGCGGCAGTGGAACATGCGGATCACTGCGTATGCCGATCGGCTGCTGGATGATCTGGATGAGCTGGACTGGCCCGAGGCGATCAAGCTGCAACAGCGGAACTGGATCGGGCGCAGTGAAGGTGCCCGGGTCGACTTCGCCGTAGAGGGCGTTTCGGTGGAGTCCGATGATCGGATCACCGTATTCACCACCCGGCCCGACACCCTGTTCGGCGCGACCTACATGGTCCTGGCTCCCGAGCACCCCCTGGTCGAGAAGATCACCGGCGCCGCCTGGCCCGAGGGCACGCACGACGTGTGGACCGGCGGGCACGCCACCCCCGTCGACGCCGTTGCCGCGTACCGCGCGCAGGCCGGGGCCAAGTCCGACGTCGAGCGGCAGGCCGAGGCCAAGGAGAAGACCGGCGTCTTCACCGGGGCGTACGCCGTCAACCCCGTCAACGGCGAGCGGGTGCCCGTCTTCATCGCCGACTACGTCCTGATGGGGTACGGCACCGGCGCCATCATGGCCGTACCCGCCGGTGACCAGCGCGACTTCGAGTTCGCGCGCGCCTTCGAGCTGCCGGTCACCTGCATCGTCGAGCCGACCGACGGGCGCGGCACCGACACCGCGCTGTGGGAGGACGCCTTCTCCTCGTACGACGCGAAGATCGTCAACTCCGCCAACGGCGAGATCTCGCTGGACGGGCTGCCCGTCGCCGAGGCCAAGGCGCGGATCACCGAGTGGCTGGAGCGCAAGGGGATCGGGCGCGGGACCGTCAACTTCCGGCTGCGGGACTGGCTGTTCAGCCGTCAGCGGTACTGGGGCGAGCCCTTCCCGATCGTGTACGACGAGGACGGCGTCGCGCACGCGCTGCCCGAGTCGATGCTGCCGCTGGAGCTGCCCGAGGTCGACGACTACTCGCCGCGTACGTTCGAGCCGGACGACGCGGACACCCGGCCCGAGCCGCCGCTGTCCCGCAAGCAGGACTGGGTCGACGTCACGCTGGATCTGGGCGACGGGCCCAAGCAGTACCGGCGTGAGACCAACACCATGCCCAACTGGGCCGGGTCCTGCTGGTACGAGCTGCGGTATCTGGACCCGCACAACTCCACGCAGCTGGTCGATCCCTCGATCGAGCAGTACTGGATGGGGCCGCGTGCCGGTCAGCCGCACGGTGGCGTCGACCTGTACGTCGGTGGCGCCGAGCACGCCGTCCTGCACCTGCTGTACGCCCGGTTCTGGTCCAAGGTGCTGTTCGACCTGGGGCACGTCTCGTCCGCCGAGCCGTTCCACAAGCTGTTCAACCAGGGGATGATCCAGGCGTACGTCTACCGCGACGAGCGTGGGTTCCCGGTGCCGGCCGCCGAGGTCGAGGAGCGGGACGGTGCTTACTGGTACGCGGGCGAGAAGGTCTCCCGGCTGCTGGGGAAGATGGGCAAGTCCCTGAAGAACGCCGTCACTCCGGACGAGATCTGTGAGGAGTACGGGGCTGACACGCTGCGGCTGTACGAGATGGCCATGGGGCCGCTGGACGTCTCCCGGCCCTGGGACACGCGGGCCGTCGTCGGGCAGTTCCGGCTGTTGCAGCGGCTGTGGCGGAACGTCGTGGACGAGGCTAGCGGTGCTGTGACCGTTGTCGACGCCGCTCCCGACGAGGCCACTCTGCGTGCCCTGCACAAGGCCATCGACGGGGTGCGTGGTGATCTGGAGGGGCTGCGGTTCAACACCGCCATTGCCAAGATCACCGAGCTGAACAACCATCTGACCAAGGTGGGGGGGCCTGTTTCCCGGTCTGTCGCCGAGGCGCTGGTGCTGCTGGTCGCTCCGCTGGCTCCGCATGTCGCCGAGGAGCTGTGGCGGAAGCTGGGGCACACGTCGTCCGTCGTCCATCAGGACCTGCCGGTCGCCGATCCCGCGTACGTCGTCGATGAGACCGTCACCTGCGTCGTTCAGATCAAGGGGAAGGTCAAGGCTCGGCTGGAGGTGTCGCCGGGGATCTCCGAGGAGGAGTTGGAGAAGGTGGCGCTGGGGGATGAGGTTGTGGTCAAGGCGCTGGATGGGGCTGCTGTGCGGAAGGTGATCGTTCGGGCGCCGAAGTTGGTGAACATCGTTACTGGGTGAGGTGGGGTGTTTGCGCGGGCGCGCTCTGTTCCGGCTGGGGTCGGGGTGGGGCGCGCTTTGCGTTGGGGGTGGTGGGTGGTTGGGGTTCTGGTGGATGGGTTTCTCGCGGATGCAGCAGCGCCCCGTCCGACGTTGGTCGAACGGGGCTCCGGGCTGATCTGTCAGGACGGGGTGTTGTGGATCACGTCGTCTGCCACGGGGCCCACGCCGACGATGACCACACAGTCGGGGCAGGCGTACAAGGTGACCCCGGGGCCGCTCACGCGCTCGATGTAGCGGCATGGGATCGCCGCAGCGCTCCACCGTTCACAGTGGCAGCACACTGCGCCGGAGCGGGCGGGGAGTTCGCCGGTCAGTGCGTCGCGGTTCATACGTCCGCCCCGGCCGTGGCGAACGCGTCGGGGCCGAACGGGGCGTCGGGGTAGATGTACGGGTAGTCGATGCCCATCGTGGCGAGCGTGAGCGCGTGGCGCCGTTCCTGCTGTCGGTGGAGTTCGAGGGTGTCCGCGTCCTGTTGCCGGAACCGTGCGGCGGCTTCGGCTTTCGTGGCGCTGGTCCACGGGCGGGACCAGGGGGAGGCGGGGATGACGTCCGGGGTGGCCTCGGTGATCTGCGGTTGCACCGTGAGGAATTCGGCGCTGTGACGCCCGGGGCGTCGGCGGGGGGTGAGGACGGCGAGCACCCAGGTGAGGGCGCGGGCGATAGCATCGCGCATACGTCAGTCAGCTCCTAGATAGCTGTCTCGGCGAGCCCCGGGCGGACCGCGTAGGACCGGTTCACTCGGGGCGTTTTCGTGTTCAAGGGTCACGCTAGACCAACACGTCTAACTCATCTACACGCCTAACTCATTTGCCTGTCTGAGTCGCCTGGGTTTTGGCCTGTTGTCTACGCTCGGCACATGCCTCGCCGCCCCGATCAGCCGTACACGCCGCGCGCCCCCTACATGGACGTGCTCGACGCGCTCACCGAAGAGATCAAGGGGAAGACGCCGGGCGAGCCGATCTCGTCCGAAGCGGAGCTGTGCGAGCGCCATGGAGTGGCGCGGGAGACCGCCCGGCGGGCAGTGCGCATCCTGCGGGAGCGGGGGCTCATCGAGACTCGTTGGGGCAAGGGGTCGTTCGTGGCCGGTCCCTCGGAGCCGACCGGCGAGGACGAGCGCCAGGGCGACTAGTCCTCGGGTCGGTCATGGTCGTCGAGCCCGATCAATCTCCGGTAGTCGGCTGGGGTGAGACGCGCGAGTGCGCTTTTTAAGGGGTCTGTCACGTCCCAGCTGTGGCCTGTGGGGTGGTCTGCGAACAGCGCGCATTCGGTGTCGCCGTCTCGGGAGTCCTCGGGAGCCTTGGCGGGACAGAACGGCAAGAGCTCGAACCGGTGTATGACGCCTGCGTCGACTTGCACCCAGCGCACCCACAGCGCCGTCTCCTGCGGGGGTTTGAGAACCCACAGCACAGAGCCGTGCCCTGTCACCTCGTCGTGCTCCCCCAGGTCACACAGCGAGAAATCCGGGAACTCCGCGAGTATGTCCCCGATCTCGTCATCGGGTATGTCCGTCATCCTCACGACGGCGGCCATCCCCTGGCCTTGCGGGACCGGGGTGAAGGCAGTGCATTGCAGCGGCATCGCCGGACGTCATCCTTGAGTGTGGGAGAGGGGAAGAAGCCTCGCCCGCGCGCCACGGGGCACACAGGCGGGGCGGGGTGTGGCGCTCTCACCGCTCGGGGCGAAGCGGCACCCTGCACAGGGGGCGGACCGGTCCGGCGCCGGGGCGTGTCTCCGCGTACCGTGCTCGGCGCCGGCCGGTCAGGGGCGCCACGGGTCCGGTGCGGCGGACGACGGGACTCGTCCTCCGTACCGGGGCTATTGCTCGCCGATGGACGCGCTCCAGCGTCCGCGCGACAGATGACACACTCCGTCGGGCGTGATGCGGACGTTCGCGCCGAGCAGAGGCAACGAGCCCTCGGTGTTGAGGCGGTCGCGGATGCGTTCGAGGGCATCCCACAGGCGCTGCGGGCCGCCCTGGTGGACTTCCGGGGGGTCGTCGAGCCGTTCGGCGGACGCGCGTGCCCAAGAACCGTCCGGGTGGATCAGACAGGCCGTACGGCTTTCCCCCTCGGACCGGTAGTCGATCTCCACACCGGGCGTGGTGACTTCGAGCATGGAACGCAGTTCCCACGCGTTCTCGATGTCCACCACGGGATAGCGACCACTGCTGCGGTGTTCTCCTTCCGCGTTGTGGGCGAGGGTGAACAACTCGGTTCGGGCAGGCGGGAAGTCGCTGCCGGAGCGGGTGAGCATGAAGCCGGCCATGTCCCGTTCTACCCGTCCCACGACGTCCCCTGACTGGTCCTTCCAGCCGGTGACGAGCAGGCAGGTACGGGCGAGCGTCGTCACGAGGCGCCCGCCAGGTTCCAGTGCCCCGACCACGGCCCGGAGTCCGGGACCGGGGGAGAGCGCGACGGTAGCCACGATCCGGTCGTACGTGCCCGGTACCCACTCGGTGGCGTCGGCTGTGACCATCTTCGGTTGGTAGCCCATGCGGGCGAGCCGCTCCCCAGCCGCACTGACCAAGTAAGGGTCCACATCCAGGCTGGTCACGCAGTGATCCCCGAGCCGGTGACAGGCATACGCGGCGAGCCCACCAGCCCCCGTCCCGAGATCCAGCAGCGACAGCCCGTCCCCGAGGCGTCCGTGCCGCAGCATCCGCACCACCAGGGTCGGCAGCGTGGCGGACGATGTGGGCCACCCCTGCGGCCGGTCGTCGGGGCTCGCCCGGTCCGCATGCAGCGGGCCGACCCGGGTGACCAACGAGCGGTCCGCATACGCGGCGCGCATCCATGCCTCAGGAGCGGACGGCCCGTCACGGAGTTGCCACTTCCCGCCGGTGTGCTCCCACCAGCGGGGGACGAGTTCGTGACGGGGGATGTGTGCCACTGCGCCGACCCAGCGGGAATCGGGATCGGTGACGCGTGACGCTAGCCGTGACGCGTGCTCTTCCCAGTCCATCGAAGTCCTTTCAGCGGTCCTGCCGGTCACTGCGGGTCGCACGAAGGGGTGCTGGCGGGGTCACAGTCGTCGGAGTCGTTCGGCTGGCATGCGGCACGGGGCGCCGGAATGAGTGCCGCCAGGTCACTCCAAGCCTTTCCGCCCAGCAGATCGGCGAGCCGAGTTTCCCGGACGTTGCCCACCGGGAAGTCGCGCGACAGCACGCATCCGGCAAGGGCCCCGTTCGGGAGAACGGCGGCGCGTCCTCGGGTGCACTTGCCGCACAGCTCGTCCAGCGACGGTGCGGTGCCGGGAAGTGCGGCACGGCCCACGGCGCGAACCCGGTCCGTTTTGATGTGCTCCACACCCATGGACTTCAGTTCCGCGACGGCCTCAGTGACGCGCTGCCCCGGAAGGATGTCCACGATTCCCGCCCGGAGCGTGATTCCCCGGGTGACGGCTTCCCGGATGTTGCACCGAGTACGGGCGTAACTCCCCTTGCGACCGGTGACCTTGTCGTGTTCGGCGGGGTCGTCACTGTAGTAGCTCGTCGCCAGAGTCACGCCGTCCCGCTCGAACAACTCCCACCAGTCCGGGGCGACATGGAACAGGTTCGAGTACACCTCCACCCGAAGCCCCAAGGAGAGACCGAGTTCCGTGAACTCCCGCCACTGCGGGTGAACGGTCGGCTCTCCCCCAATGAGCTGAATGGTTTCGATGCCGAGCGCGGCGGCGTCGACGATCACCGCACGCCAGTCCTCGGGGGTCATCGTGCCGTGCGTGGCCTGCGGGCCGGACTCCGACAAGCAGTGCGTGCACGTGAGTTGGCACTTCCCGGTAATCTCTAGTTCCAGCGACCGGATGGCGGGCAGCGAGGGTACGGCGGGCGGCTCGATGAGCGTGGTCATGGTTCCCCTTCCCTTGCCTTGGTCCGTGGCGGTGCGACCTGTCCGGCTGCCTCGCTTCACGGGATGCGTGGCAGCCGGACGGGAGTGCATGCGGTTGTCAGACGGCGGGTTCGCCGCGCGTGAGGATCGGGGCGTGGGGGTCCGCCTCTATCGTGATTGCCGCGCGGGTAACGACGCTTCTCGCCTTGCTCATGTGTTGTGCTCCCTGTGCCCTTGCGATGTGGCCCCGGTCTGCCGTCAGGCGCTATGCAGAAAGCCGACCAGGGTTGGTCCCGCCCCCTGCCCCAGAGCGCATTCATGTGGCAGGGGGCGGCGTCTTCAGTGCGACCAGCCACCGGCGCCGTTCACGCGTCCGGCAGCCGACGAGTCACGGACCTCAACGCCCCACGTCCGCAACTGATGGGTGATCCACGACGACCTCACCCGGAACTTGCGGGACAGAGCAGCGGCGGACTCCCCGCGCTTGTAGCGCTCGATCACCGATTCACGCTGCTCGATGAACTCCGCTTCCGCAGCGCGGACTTCCTCAGGCGTACGACGGGGCACGGCGCCTCCTTCGGTGTTTCGGCCCGCCCTGGTCGGAAGGGGAAGAATCGTGCCGCCGTCGGTACGACTCTTGCGACCAGGGCGGGGGCTCGGGGTGGAGACTGCTCACCGGCGCGTGTATCGGCAGCGCGGACAGCAGGAACCGGCACTGCGCGTCTACGTCTCCACCACGGCCGTGAGCGGATTCCCTTCCCGCAGATGCCGTTGCGCCTCGCGGTGCGGTACGAAATACGCGGCCCACGCCCGGAGTTCGCCGGCGGGGTCACAGTCGGACACACACGCGCGGAACGCCCGGGGGGGAGCCCAGCCAACCGATGACGGGTCGGGGTCCACACGATGAGCGAGATACAGGGCCTGGTGACGGAGCCAGCGCAGCGCGAGGACCGGCGAGATCGTCTGGAAGGCGTCGAAGATGTACGCCGCCTCGCGGCCAGTGCCCTGCACACGGCCTTCGGCACGCACCGCGCACAAGTACCCGACCAGCAAAGGAAGTTGAGACGTCACGTCAACTCCCTCCGCCACGCGGTCCGTTCGTTCGCGAGGGCAACTTTCGCGCGGAGCCGCCAGTCCGGGGGCACCGGCTCGGCTTCGCCGGGCTTCACCGTCCACTCGGTTCCGCCCTTGAGGGGCCGCAACCACCACTGGCCGTGTGCCTCGCCGCGAAACTCTCCGACGCGGTCGTGCTCGTCGATCATGATCGTGCCGACAGTCGGAACGGGTGGGGGGTTCCGCGCCGCAGACAGGGTCTTGCCGGACACGGCCGCTCCTTTCCGTAGTGGTTTCACTACCGGGGCGGTTCAGCGTGGCCTAGAGTCGGGAAGTCTTCAACTTGCAGAAGTTGGCTAGATAGTTGGACGGTGACCCGTTGAACCGCAAAGAGCTGGACCCTGAGGGGTCTCCCAGTGCAAAGTTCGGCATTGAACTGCGCAGGTTACGGGACGCAAGGGGGTGGACTCAGGACGATCTAGCTGCGCGCGCCGGCTGCTCAGCCACCCATATTTCAGCCGTGGAAACTGGGCGTCGCCCTCCAACTCCCCAATTTGCAGCAAGTCTTGACAGGGTGTTCGGCACCGGCGACATGCTTGAACGCATGAGCCGGTCGGTACGCCATACGGCGTTGATCGAAGGGTTCCCGGAGTACCTTGCTCACGAAGCTCGGGCGGCGGAAGTCCGGCTGTACGAGGTGGGTGTCATTCCCGGACTCCTCCAAACTCCCGAGTACGCAGCGGCGCTTGAAGCAGACGCCGTAAGGCGTGCGGCGATCACTCCCGAACAGGCTCAAGAACGCGTGGAGTTGGTGGCGCGGCGCCAAGCGTCCCTGGTCCGCATGCCCTCGCCTTTGATCATCGCGGTACTCGATGAAGGCTGCATTCTCAGGCCGATGGGGACTGCCGCTGTCATGGATGCCCAGTACGAACGACTGCTGGCGTTCGCCGAGTTGCCCCACACCGTGTTCCAGATCGCGCCGTTCTCCATGGGGGCACGCCGACCGTTCAGCCTGCCAGTCACCCTGCTGACGCTTCCTGACCGATCGATACTGTCGTACGCCGAGTCCACCCACCGGGGTCACCTTGAACGCGAAAGCACGTTCGTACTGCCCATCCTCGCGGCCTACCATCAGCTACAGGCCGAAGCGCTCTCGCAGGCGGAATCCGCGGCCTTGATCAGAAAGTTGCGAAAGGGCACCCCGTGAGTACCGAACATCCTCGCTGGTTCACATCTTCGTACAGTGGCAATGGCGGCCAGTGTGTTGAAGTTGCGGTCAATCTCGTCGCCACACACGGCACGGTGCCGGTCCGCGACTCCAAGCGCACCAGCGGCCCGGTGCTGGACTTCCGCTCGGTCGCGTTCTCATCATTCGTGGCCGGGATCAAGATCGGAGAGTTCGACACGGTCTGACTGTTCGCCTCCATCCCCTGGCTCTTCAGAACCAAGGAAGCCCCGCTACCCCTCCCGATCCGGCAGGAGTAGCGGGGCTTCATCTCGGGCGTGCGGTCGGTGAGGTCAGCGCGGGCGAGCCTCCCGGCAAAGGTCGTGCAGTGTGTCTTCCGCTTCGCTTCGGGCGTTCCGCCCGAGTCTGTGCCCGGTCTGTGGTGGTCGTCAGGGCAGGCCCCTACGGGGTGGGTGGGGGGAAGGTCAGGGTTGGGGGAACTTTGGGGGGTGGGGGCGGCGTTTATCTTGAGAAGGCGGCGCGGGTGCGTCGGGTCGGGGATGGAGGAGCGCTGTGGAAGCCGTGATCGTTGTGGTTGCGTTGGTTTTCCTGGTGCTGTTTCTGTTGGGGGTTTGGGGGACCGTCAAGGCTGTGGGGGCCGCTAAGCGGAGTGTGGACCGGACCATTGGGCAGGCTCGGCGGACTGTTGAGGATCACACCTTGCGGGCCAAGTCGTTCGGGAGGCTCGGGCCTGCGGGGGAGATCGCTCAGCTTCGGTTGACGTTGCGGACTTCTATGCGGGCTACTCAGGACGCGTTGCATGCCGGGGTTGCCGAGGACGAGTCCCTGAAGGAGTCGCTGGGGCTCTTCGAGCGGCTCAGCGCGCATGGGCATCAGCTCGATGACGAACTCAAGCGGCTGGAGTCCGACCCCGACCGCAGCACCCTCGCTCAGCGACTTCCGGAGCTGCGGGAGCGTACCGAGAGGATCACCGCGTCCGCCGACTCGCTGCGGTGGGCCGCGCGGGATCGGGCCAGTCGGTTCGCCGAGGACGAGCTGGACTCGTTGAGCGCGCAGATCGATGTGGAGGCGGGGGCGTTGCGGCACTGGACCACGGACGATGTTCCGCAGGCCGGCCGTTCCGGTCAGGCCGGGCCGGCCTGGCAGGCTGGGCCCGAGGGTGCTTCGAGGGAGACTCCGGCGCCCGCGATCAGTCCTCAGCCGCCGCGTCCGGCGTACCCCTGGGAGAAGAAGACCCGGCCGGAGAGCACGACCTGAGCGGCAGGCCCCGTACACCTTGATTCGGTCAAGGAGTGGCTCGGGCGAGGGGCCGGGCTGACGGTCGCCCGATACGCCAGGTAACCTCCAGATCATGTCCCGCCATGTCGCGATCGTCACGGATTCAACGGCCTACCTGCCGCAGCCGATGATGGAGCGGCACAGTATTACGGCGGTGCCGTTGACCGTGGTTCTCGGGGATCAGGCGCTGGAAGAGGGCACCGAGATTTCGACGCGGTCCCTTGCGCAGGCGCTTCAGAAACGGCGGCCGGTGACGACTTCCCGGCCCGGGACCGAGGTGTTCGCGGAGACGTATCGCAGGGTTGCCGCGTCGGGTGCCACCGGCATTGTTTCGCTGCACCTTTCCGCCGAGTTGTCGGGGACGTACGACGCGGCGGTCGTTGCCGCGCGTGAGGCTCCCGTACCCGTGCGTGTTGTCGATACCGGGATGGTCGCCATGGCCCTCGGGTTCTGCGCGCTCGCCGCTGCTGAGACTGCGCAGGCCGGGGGGACGGTTGATGAGGCGGTTACTGCTGCTGAGAAGCGGGCGGCCGGGACCGCTGCGTACTTCTACGTCGACACGCTTGACTATCTTCGCCGGGGTGGGCGGATCGGTGCTGCTCAGGCGTTGCTCGGGTCCGCGCTTGCGGTGAAGCCGTTGCTCCAGCTTGATGAGGGGCGGATCGAGCTGTTGGAGAAGGTGCGTACGGCTTCCAAGGCGATTGCGCGGTTGGAGGAGTTGGCTGTGGAGCGGGCGGGGGCGGCTGCTGTGGATCTCGCTGTGCATCATCTTGCTGCGCCGGAGAGGGCGGGGGTTTTGGCGGAGAGGTTGCGTGAACGGGTGGGGGGGCTGGGGGAGTTGCATGTCAGTGAGGTGGGGGCGGTGATTGGGGCGCATACGGGGCCTGGGTTGTTGGGGGTTGTGGTTTCGCCTCGGTAGGGCAGCAGGGAGGGGGCGGTGGGGGGTTGGGGCGCGGGGGTGTCACTCGTGTGGGTGACCGAGTTATCCACAGGTGGGAGGTTGTCCACTGAATTCGGGTGAGATCTCCGTGAGGGCGGGGATTGGTCGATGCTCGGGGCATGGCACTTCGAGCACGTTCAGCGCGTATGACGATCGCGACCAGTGGACCCGGGCGGGGGCCCGGCTCTGACAGCCGTGTCCGCGGGCGGCGGCGTCGGGAGTCGGTGGCGGAGACGCGGCGGAGGGTGGAGGTGTTGTTCGGGGAACGGGGCGAGAGGGCTGGGGAGTTGGGGGTCGGGGAGGTTGCAGGGCGGGATGTGGTGGGGTCGGTCGGGGGTGCTCGGGGTGACGGTGTGGGGCGGCGCGGGCGGGTGAGGGCCGCTGTGGTGGAGCGGTTGCCGGTGTGGGTGCAGGCTCGGTGTGGGGTGGAGCGGCGGGGTGTTGTGGCGTTGAGCGTTGTGTTGGTGGTGGCTGCTGTGTTCGCGGGGCAGCATTTTTGGGCGGGGCGGACGCAGGGTGTGCGGGCGCCGGAGGTGGTGCGGGCGGCTGTGGTCGAGTCGGGGGCTGCGGAGGTGGGGGGTGGTGGAACTTCGGGTGTGGGGAAGGGGGTTGGTGCTGCGGGTGCGGGTGCGGGTGCGGGTGCGGGTGCGGGTGCGGGGGTCTTGGGGGCCGGGGGTGTGCCCTCGGCCGGTGCCGAGATCGTCGTCGATGTCAGTGGGAAGGTTCGCGATCCCGGTGTGCATCGGTTGCCGGCGGGGGCTCGGGTGGTGGATGCCTTGCGGGCGGCGGGTGGGGTGCGGCCGGGGGCTGATGTCAGTGGGTTGAATCAGGCGCGGTTTCTGGTGGACGGGGAGCAGGTGGCGGTGGGGGTGCCCGGTGCCGCTGCTGTCGCCGGGGTCGTACCGGGGAGCGGGGGTGCGGCTGGTGGCGGCGTACCCGGGGGTGTGGCCGGGGGTGGGGGCGGTGTGCCGGTTTCGCTCGGGGGCGCGACCCTGGAGCAGCTCGATGCTCTGCCCGGGGTGGGGCCCGTGCTCGCTCAGCACATTCTCGACTACCGGACGCAGCACGGTGGGTTCCGGTCGGTGGACGAGTTGCGGCAGGTGAACGGGATCGGGGAGCGGCGGTTCTCGGAGTTGCGGGAGCTTGTGCGGCCATGAAGAGGGAGCGGGAGGCGGATCTGCGGCTGGTGCCGCCGGCGCTGGCGGCGTGGGGGACGGCGGCCTGGGCGCTGGGTGTGTCGTTGGGGGTGGCGTTGGCGGTCGCGGCGGGGTGTGTGGTGGTGGCCGGGGTGCTGCTCGTGGGGCGGCGGTCCGGGTGGTCGGGGGTGACCGGGGCGGGGGTGCTGTTGTGCGCGGGCGCGGCTGCGGTGGTCGGTGGGGTGCACGGGGACGACGTACAGCGCGGGCCCGTACCGGAGTTGGCGGCGGAGTTCGCCGACGTACGGGCGGACGTACGGATCACCTCGGACGCGCGGCGGACCCGGCCGAGGGTCACGGGGGACCGGATGTCGCGGGACGCGGTGGTGGTGGACGCCGAGGTGCTGCGGGTCGTGGGGGCCGGTGGGCGGGAGGTGGGGACGCGGGCGCCGGTGCTGGTCGTCGTGTCGGGGGAGGGCGGGGCCGGGTGGCTGGGGCTGCTGCCGTCCACGCGGGTGCGGGTCGCCGGGAAGCTGGTGCCGCCGATGGGCGGCGGGGACGGTGTGGCGGCGGTGCTGCGGGTACGGGGGGACGCGGGGCCCGAGGTGGTGGGGGAGGCGTCCTGGGTGCAGCGGGTGGCCGGGCGGCTGCGGGCCGGGCTGCGGGAGGCGACCGAGGAACTCCCGGGCGACGCGCGGGCGTTGCTGCCGGGGCTGGTCGTCGGGGACACCTCGCGGATCTCTGCCGAGCTGGACGAGGCGTTCAAGGAGACGGACCTCGCGCACACCCTCGCCGTCTCCGGGAGCAACCTGACGATCATCCTCGTCCTGCTGCTCGGCCCGCCCGGGTCGGCCCAGCACGTCGAGCGGCGTGGGCTCGCGCCCCGGCTCGGGGTGTCCCTGCGGGGGACGGCGGTTCTCGGGGGCGGGCTGACGCTGGCGTTCGTCGTGGTGTGCCGGCCCGATCCGAGCGTGCTGCGGGCGGCGGCGTGCGGGGCGGTGGTGCTGGTCGCGCTGGCGACCGGGCGGCGCCGGACGATGCTTCCCGCACTGGCTGCGGCCGTCCTGGCGCTGGTGCTGTACGACCCCTGGCTCGCCCGGAGTTACGGGTTCCTGCTGTCGGTGCTGGCCACCGGGGCGTTGCTGACGGTGGCGCCGGGGTGGGGTGCGGCGTTGCGGCGGCGGGGGGTACCGGCGCGGCTGGCGGAGGGGGTGGCCGCTGCGGGGGCGGCGCAGGCGCTGTGCGCGCCGGTGGTGGCGGTGCTGTCGGCGCGGGTGAGTGTGGTGGCGGTGCCGTGCAATCTGCTGGTGGAGTTCGCGGTCGCGCCGGCCACGGTGTTGGGGTTCGCGGCGCTCGCGGTGGCGCCGGTGGCGATGCCGGTGGCCAAGGTGCTTGCGTGGTGCGCCGGTTGGCCCGCCGGGTGGATCGCTGATGTCGCTCGGGCCGGGGCGGCTTTGCCTGGTGCCGGGGTCGATTGGCCCGGGGGGTGGGGTGGGGGCGTTGCGCTCGGGGTGGTGACCGTCGTGGGGGTGTTGCTCGGGCGGCGGGTGGTGGGGCGGCCCTTGTGGTGCGGGGTGTTGGGGGTGCTGCTGGTGCTGGTCGTGTTGCAGCCGCCGCCGGTGACTCGGGTGGTGACGGGGTGGCCGTCGCCCGGGTGGAAGTTGGCGGTGTGCGATGTGGGGCAGGGGGATGCGGCTGTGTTGGCGGCGGGGGAGGGGGCGGGGGTTGTCGTGGACGCCGGGCCTGATCCTCGGGCCGTCGACCGGTGTCTGCGGAAGTTGGGGGTCACTCGGGTGCCGTTGGTCGTGCTCACGCACTTTCACGCCGATCATGTGGCCGGGCTGGCGGGGGTGTTGCGGGGGCGGGCCGTGGGGGCGATCGAGGTGACCGGGTTCGAGGAGCCGGTGGATCAGGTGGGGTTCGTGCGGAGGGCTGCGCGGGAAGCCAGGGTGCCGGTGGTGCGGGCCGTTGCCGGGGAGCGGCGGCGGGTGGGGGAGCTGGAGTGGGAGGTGCTGTGGCCGCCGGGGGAAGGGGTGGTCGGGGAGGGGGCCAATGACGCGAGTGTGGCGATGTATGTGCGGGTGGGTGGGCTGCGGGTGTTGATGCTGGGGGATCTGGAGCCGGTGGGGCAACGGGCGATGGTTGACTCGGGGGCCTTGGCGGGGGTGCTGCGGGGTGGGGTGGATGTGGTGAAGGTGGCTCATCATGGGTCGGCGCATCAGGATGCGGGGTTGATGCGGGCGGTGGGGGCTCGGGTGGCGTTGATCTCTTGCGGGGCGGGGAATTCGTACGGGCATCCGGCGCCGGGTACGGTCGCGGCGTTGCGGGAGGCGGGGGCTGTGGTGATGCGTACGGATCGGGATGGGGGGTTGGTGGTTGGTGGGGTGGGGGATGGGGTGCGGGTTATGGGGGGTGGGTGAGTGTGGGCGGGGAGGTCGGGAGGGGGCGGGCCGGACAGGGGGCGTGAGAAGGGTGGCTCTCGGAGAGGGTCGTCGGGTGCGGTGAGCGGGGTGCGTCGGCCGGAGGCGGGTGGGGGCGGGCCGGAAAGGGGTGACTCTGGGAGCGGGCCGCCGGGGGCCGGGTGCGTGGGCAGGAGGTGGGTGTGGGTCGGGTCGGGGTGCGTGTGGGGTGGCGGAGAATGAGCCTGTGAGTGATGTGAGACATGTGCTGGTGTTGCCGGATCGGGATACCGCTGAGGAGGTTGTCGAGGAGCTGCGGGAGCGGTTCGGGGTGGTGGAGGAGCCGTTGGTCGTGCGGGACGCGCTGGCGGGGGAGGACGATGCGGAGGATGCGCAGTGGCTCGTCGTGCTCGGGGACGAGGCGGGGCGGCTCGGGGCCGAGGAACTGGACGCGTTCGCTCGGGAGTGGGAGGGGTGGCGGGAGGAGCCGTAGAACGCCTCTGGGGCGGGGTTGTCGGTGGTGCGTGACATGCTTGTGGGGATGGCCAAGAAACGTGCTGATGATGATCTCCTCGCCCCTGTGACCCTCGCCGTGGGGCAGGAGGAGTTGCTGCTCGACCGGGTCGTGCGGGATGTCGTGCGGGCGGCCCGGGAGGCCGACGAGGACACGGATGTGCGGGACCTGGTGGCGGAGCAGGTGCAGCCGGGGACGCTGGCCGAGTTGACGAGTCCCTCGCTGTTCTCCGAGCGGAAGGTCATCACCGTACGGAACGCGCAGGATCTCTCGGCGGACACGGTCAAGGACCTCAAGGCGTATCTGGGATCGCCCGTCGAGGAGATCGCGCTCGTGCTGCTGCATGCCGGTGGGGCCAAGGGGAAGGCCGTGCTGGAGGCCGCGCGCAAGGCGGGGGCGCGGGAGATCGCCTGTCCGAAGATGACCAAGCCCGCGGACCGGCTGGCCTTCGTCCGGCAGGAGTTCCGGGCCACCGGGCGGTCCGCGACGCCGGAGGCGTGTTCCGCGCTGGTCGACTCGATCGGGAGTGACCTTCGGGAGCTGGCCTCCGCGGTGTCCCAGTTGGCCTCGGACGTCGAGGGGACCATCGATGAGGCCGTTGTCGGGCGGTACTACACGGGGCGGGCCGAGGCGTCCAGCTTCACCGTCGCCGATCGGGCCGTCGAGGGGCGGGCGGCGGAGGCGCTGGAGGCGTTGCGGTGGTCGCTGTCCACCGGGGTGGCGCCGGTGATGATCACCAGTGCGCTGGCCCAGGGGGTGCGGGCGATCGGGAAGCTGTCGTCAGCGCGTGGGGGGCGGCCGGCTGATCTCGCGCGGGAGCTGGGGATGCCGCCGTGGAAGATCGACCGGGTCCGGCAGCAGATGCGGGGGTGGACGCCGGACGGGGTGGCGGTGGCGTTGCGGGCCGTCGCTGACGCGGATGCCGGGGTCAAGGGCGGGGGGGACGACCCGGAGTACGCGCTGGAGAAGGCGGTCGTGGCGATCGCCCGGGCGGCTCGGTCCCGGGGGCGGTAGGGAAACGGATTGATCGTCGTCCGTGGGACTGGCTAGCGTTTCCGGTATGACGACGACTCCGGACGCCGCCGACTGGCTCGCGGTCAACCGCGCCAACTGGGACGAGCGTGTTCCGATCCATGCGGCCGGTTCTTTCTACGACCTGCCCTCCTTCGTCGCGGGCCGGGAATCGCTTCAGGGCTTCGAGGTCGACGAGGTCGGTGATGTCAGGGGGAAGAGCCTGCTTCACCTGCAATGCCATATCGGGCTGGACACCCTGTCCTGGGCCCGGCGCGGCGCCGTCGTCACCGGGCTCGACTTCTCGCCGGCCGCTGTCGCGGTTGCCGGGGAGTTGGCGGGGCGGGTCGGTGCGGATACGGCGCGGTTCGTGACGGCGGATGTGTACGACGCCGTCGAGGCGGTCGGCGGGGAGCGCTTCGACATCGTGTACACCGGCTTCGGTGCGCTGTGCTGGCTTCCTGATATCGCCGGGTGGGCGCGGACGGTTGCCGCGTTGGTCGCCGAGGGCGGGTTCCTGTATCTGGCTGAGTATCATCCCGTCGCCGAGTTGCTTGCCGATGACGGGGTCACTGTGGAGAGCGACTACTTCCGCCGTGAGCCGTTCGTGGTCGATGCGCCGGGGACGTACGCCGATGCCGCCGCGTCCATGGACGCCACGCTGACCGTCGAGTGGAGGCACGGGGTCGGTGAGGTGGTCAGCGCTCTGGCTGCGGCCGGCCTCAGGGTGGAGTTTCTGCACGAGCATGACCGTGGCCATTTCCGGCTTCCTGCGGGGCGGGGGGTGCCTCGGGTGTACTCGGTGCGGGCGGCGAAGACGGGGTGACGACGGTACGGCGGGGTCGACGCGGGGCGCCCTTACGGTGTGGTGTCTTTCGGGGCGGGGCGTCGAGGGCGTTGGCGCCGCCGGGATATGCAGAGGGCATCGGGGGCGGCTCTGTGCCGGGGGCAGGGGCTTCGTACAGGCCGGGCTGGTGGGCTGTCCGTATCTTGCTCGTCCGCCGAGGGGCAGGCGTAGGGGTTCCGGGGCATCGACATCGCCCCGCCAGGGTTCCGGCCGCCGGGGGCAGTGCGTCAACCCCGTCCGCGTACGCCGAAGGCCCCGGCTCACGCCCTGGGGAAGGGTGGGGGCCGGGGCCTTTGGTTTGAGCTTGGTGATCACGCCCGCGTGGCGAACGCAGGCCGCGCGTGATCGGTTGGGTGCCGGACGGGAGCGGAGGAGAGAGGGCCCGCTAGATTCCGTCGGCGGTCAGATCAGGAAGGTGTTCAGCCCTTGAGCGCCTCGACCTTGGAAGCGAGCGCCGACTTCTTGTTGGCAGCCTGGTTCTTGTGGATGACGCCCTTGGAGACGGCCTTGTCGAGCTGACGCGCGGCAGCGCGCTGGTACTCGGTGGCCTTCTCGGTGTCACCCGCGGCGGCGGCCTCGCGGGCCTTGCGGATCGCGGTCTTCAGGGAGGACTTGACGGCCTTGTTGCGCAGCCGGGCCTTCTCGTTGGTCTTGATCCGCTTGATCTGGGACTTGATGTTCGCCACTGATTGAGCCTTTTCAGGTTCAGGTGAGCTGCCCTCGCGGGCTTCACCAGGTGATTTCTTGGGTTTGTGCCTCGCGCTGAGAGGGCAAGAGACACAGCTGTCCACACTACCAGCGGCCCTACGCCCGACCCAAACCGGGGCCGCCCGGCCCGAGGGACCGACTGCCTCCCCGCCGAGGCCCCCGGAGCGAGAGGCACGTCGCCAAGCCGCCCACACCGACGCCGCGCTCCCCGCCCCAGGCGTCACACTCCCCCCTCAGACGCCTCGCCTCCCGACCTCGGCATCCCGCCTCCCGCCCCCGGCGTCAGGCTTCCACCCCGGGCGCCCTGCCTCCCGATCCCCGGCGTCAGGTTCCCACCCCAGGCGTCCCGCCTCTGAACCAGACGTCTCGCAATCCCGATTTCGGCGTCACGGACTCCGCATCGGCGCGACGCCTCCGATCCCCGGCGTCACACTCCCCACCCCAGGCGCCCAGCCTCCCGCCTCCGTAGCCCCGCCCCGGGGGGCGACGGCCGCCCCGTCACCACCCGAGTCACCGGCGGCTGCAACACGACCAACGCCCCGCACCACAAGGGCCGCCCCACCACCCGCCGCCCGAGCAACACCCCCACGACAGTCACCGCCCCGAGCGCAGCGCCCCCGCCCCCCCGGCGTCAGATTCCCACCCTCGGGCGCCCTGCCTCCCGATTCCCGGCGTTCAGGTTCCCACCCCAGACACCCCGCCTCCTGAACCAGACGTCCCGCCTCCCGCCCCCGGCGTCATGGACTCCGCCCCTGGCGTCAGGCTGCCCGTCCTAGACGCCCCGCCTACCGGCCCCGACGTTAGGGTCCCCACCCCGGGCGCCCCGTCTCCCGACCTCGGGTCCCGCCTCCCGACCCCGGCGTCAGGCCCCCGCCCCCAGGCATCCCGCCCCCCCGCCCCGGCACCACACCCCCCGCCCCACCCCGCCCGAACCACCCCCACCCCCCGCCCATGGGACCATAGAAGCTACGTATCGATCCGACCCGAGGCACAAGGCGCCTCAAGAGACAGGACCCTGCGTGCCCGCGACCCCTAAGAACGTGCCCGAGCCGAGTCGTACCGACCCGGCGCTGATCCGGAATTTCTGCATCATCGCTCACATCGACCACGGCAAGTCCACGCTTGCCGACCGGATGCTCCAGCTGACCGGTGTGGTGGATCAGCGGCAGATGCGTGCTCAGTATCTCGACCGGATGGACATCGAGCGCGAGCGCGGTATCACGATCAAGTCGCAGGCTGTGCGGCTGCCGTGGGCGCCGACCCACGACAAGGGCAACACGCACATCCTGAACATGATCGACACCCCGGGTCACGTGGACTTCACGTACGAGGTCTCGCGCTCGCTCGCGGCCTGCGAGGGCACCGTCCTCCTCGTCGACGCGGCACAGGGCATCGAGGCGCAGACCCTCGCGAACCTGTACCTCGCGATGGAGAACGACCTCACGATCATCCCGGTGCTGAACAAGATCGACCTCCCGGCCGCGCAGCCGGAGAAGTTCGCCGAGGAGCTGGCGAACCTGGTCGGCTGCGACCCGAGTGACGTCCTGCGGGTGTCCGCCAAGACCGGCATCGGCGTGGACGCGCTGCTCGACCGGGTCGTCCAGGAGGTCCCGGCCCCCGTCGGCGTCAAGGACGCGCCCGCCCGCGCGATGATCTTCGACTCGGTGTACGACTCGTACCGCGGCGTCGTGACGTACGTCCGTGTCATCGACGGCCAGCTCAACAAGCGTGAGCGCATCAAGATGATGTCGACCGGCGCGACCCACGAGCTGCTGGAGATCGGCACCAACTCGCCGGAGATGCTCGGCGCGGACGGACTGGGTGTCGGCGAGGTCGGCTACCTGATCACCGGCGTGAAGGACGTCCGCCAGTCCAAGGTCGGCGACACCGTCACCAGCCAGGCCAAGGGCGCGACCGAGGCCCTCGGCGGCTACAAGGACCCGAAGCCGATGGTCTTCTCCGGCCTGTACCCGCTGGACGGCTCGGACTACCCGGAGCTGCGCGAGGCCCTCGACAAGCTCCAGCTGAACGACGCCGCGCTCGTCTACGAGCCGGAGACCTCCGCCGCCCTCGGCTTCGGCTTCCGCGTCGGCTTCCTCGGCCTGCTGCACCTGGACGTGGTCCGCGAGCGCCTGGAGCGCGAGTTCGGCCTCGACCTGATCGCGACCGCGCCGAACGTGGTGTACCGCGTCGTCCTGGACGACCGCAGCGAGGTCGTCGTCACCAACCCGAGCGAGTTCCCCGAGGGCAAGATCATGGAGGTGTACGAGCCCGTCGTACGCGCCACGATCCTCGCGCCGACCGAGTTCATCGGCTCGATCATGGAGCTGTGCCAGACCCGGCGCGGCACCCTCCTCGGCATGGACTACCTCTCCGAGGACCGCGTCGAGATCCGCTACACGCTCCCCCTCGCGGAGATCGTGTTCGACTTCTTCGACCAGCTGAAGTCGAAGACGCGCGGCTACGCGTCGCTGGACTACGAGCCCACCGGCGAGCAGACCAGCTCCCTCGTCAAGGTCGACATCCTGCTGCACGGCGACAAGGTCGACGCGTTCTCGGCGGTCACGCACAAGGACGCGGCGTACGCGTACGGCGTACGGCTGGTCGCGAAGCTGCGCGAGCTGATCCCGCGCCAGGCGTTCGAGGTGCCGATCCAGGCGGCCGTCGGCTCCCGGGTCATCGCCCGCGAGACCATCCGCGCCATCCGCAAGGACGTCCTCGCCAAGTGCTACGGCGGTGACATCTCCCGGAAGCGGAAGCTGCTGGAGAAGCAGAAGGAAGGCAAGAAGCGGATGAAGATGGTGGGTTCCGTGGAGGTTCCGCAGGACGCCTTCATCGCCGTCCTGAGCAGTGACGAGAACGCGGGTTCGGGCAAGGGCAAGAAGTAGGGCCCGTACGCCTGTGTATGCGGGGTCCGTCGCGTGTGAGCGTGGCGGGCCCCGTTGTCGTACCGGTACCGGATCAGCGGGAAGAGACCCCTTACGCCCGGGCCGGACGCCCTTTACTCTGATCCCTGCCTGGTAGTTACTCGTGAGTTAAATAGCCGCGCAGCACAACCGCCGCACCGTCGCGGGCCCCGGAGGACGTCGTGAGCGACACACAGACCCTGATCGAGAACCGGCCGCCGTCCGTGGCGGGCCTCTTCCTGGACCGCGTGACGGCGACGCCGGACGGCGAGGCGTACCGGTACCCGGTGCCGGCGGCCGGTGGCCAGGGGCCCGACGAATGGAAGTCGCTCAGCTGGGCGCAGGCCGCTACGCGCGTCCATGCCATCGCGGCCGGACTCATCGGCCTCGGCGTCGAGCCGGAGCAGCGCGTCGCGCTCGCCTCCTCCACCCGTATCGAGTGGATCCTCGCCGACCTCGGCATCATGTGCGCGGGCGCCGCGACGACGACCGTCTACCCGCAGACCAACGACGAGGAGTCGGCGTACATCCTCTCCGACTCCGAGAGCCGGGTGCTGATCGCGGAGGACGCGGCCCAGCTCGCCAAGGCCGTCGCCCGGCGGGGCGAGCTGCCGGATCTGGCGTACGTCGTCGTCATCGACGCGACCGGCGCGGACACCGGCGAGGACTGGATCCTCACGCTGGACGAGCTGGAGCAGCGCGGCGCCGACCGGCTGGCCAAGGAGCCCGGGCTGATCGAGGAGAAGGTCGCCGCGATCACCAAGGACCAGCTGGCCACGCTGATCTACACCTCGGGTACGACGGGTCGCCCCAAGGGGGTACGCCTTCCGCACGACAACTGGTCCTACATGGCCAAGGCCATCGCCGCGACCGGGCTGATCAGCGCGGACGACGTGCAGTACCTGTGGCTCCCGCTGGCGCACGTCTTCGGCAAGGTCCTCACCTCGGGACAGATCGAGGTCGGGCACGTCACCGCCGTCGACGGGCGCGTCGACAAGATCATCGAGAACCTGCCGGTCGTCCAGCCGACGTACATGGCGGCCGTCCCCCGCATCTTCGAGAAGGTCTACAACGGCGTCGCCGCGAAGGCCAAGGCCGGGGGCGGCGCGAAGTACAAGGTGTTCCAGTGGGCCTCGCAGGTCGGCCGGGAGTACGCGAAGGTCACGCAGGACAACTTCATGCGGACCGGGGACCGGACGGCGCCCTTCGCGCTCACCGCGAAGCACAAGGCCGCCGACGCGCTCGTCTTCGCGAAGATCCGCGAGGCGTTCGGCGGGCGGCTGCGCGCCTGCGTCTCCGGGTCCGCCGCGCTCTCCCCCGAGATCGGGTACTTCTTCTCCGGCGCCGGTATCCACATCCTTGAGGGGTACGGGCTCACCGAGTCGTCCGCCGCGTCCTTCGTCAACCCCGGCGAGGCGTACCGCACGGGGACCGTCGGCAAGCCGCTGCCCGGCACGGAGGTGCGCATCGCCGACGACGGGGAGATCCTGCTGCGCGGCCCCGGGATCATGGAGGGGTACCACAAGCTCCCCGAGAAGACCGCCGAGGTGCTGGAGTCCGACGGGTGGTTCCACACGGGTGACATCGGCGAGCTGTCCCCGGACGGGTTCCTGAAGATCACCGACCGCAAGAAGGACCTCATCAAGACGTCCGGCGGCAAGTACATCGCGCCCGCCGAGGTCGAGGGGCAGTTCAAGGCGGTCTGCCCGTACGTCTCCAACATCCTGGTGCACGGGGCCGATCGGAACTTCTGTACGGCGCTGATCGCGCTGGACGAGCCGTCGATTCTCGCGTGGGCGGAGGAGAGCGGGCTCGGAGGCAAGTCGTACGCGGAGGTCGTCGGCTCGCCTGCGGCGGTTGAGCTGATCCAGGGGTACGTGGATGAGCTGAACTCGGGGCTTCAGCGCTGGCAGACGATCAAGAAGTTCCGGTTGCTGCCCCGTGACTTGGACGTCGAGCATGGCGAGATCACGCCGAGTCTCAAGCTGAAGCGGCCTGTTGTGGAGAAGGCGTACAAGGGGCTGCTGGAGGAGATGTACGCGGGGACGCGCGAAGCGTAGGGGGTGGCCGGGGAGCGTTGGCGAGTGCTGCGCCGTCGTGGTCATTCGCGCCCACGCGGCGGAGCCGCATAATTCACACAGCCCCGCGCCCCTATCGGCGTTCCAGTAACCCGGCCATGGCAGCCAACAGTTCGTCGATGTTCACCGGCTTCGGTACGTAGTCGTCCGCCCCCTGCGTGATCGACTTCTCCCTGTCCCCCGGCATCGCCTTCGCCGTGAGGGCGATGATCGGGAGGTCGGTCCAGCGGGGGGAGCTGCGGATCGCGGTGATCGTCTCGTAGCCGTCCATCTCCGGCATCATGATGTCCATCAGGATCAGCTCGATGTCGGGGTCGGACGCCAGGAGTTCGATGCCCTCGCGGCCGTTCTCCGCGTACTGGACGTGCATTCCGACCCGCCCGAGTACGTGGGTCAGCGCGAAGACGTTGCGGATGTCGTCGTCGACGATCAGGACCCGGCGGCCGGGCAGCACCTCGGCGGCGCGGCCGGTGCGCCAGGTCTCCGGCGTGGTGGCCGGTGGCCAGGTCTCGGCGGGTTCCGTGGCCGGCGGCGCGAGGTGGCCGGGGCTGACCAGCGGGACGTACAGCGTGAACGTCGAGCCGAGGCCGGGCGCGCTCTGGGCGACGATCCTGCCGCCGAGCAGCCCGGCGATCTCGCGGCTGATGGACAACCCCAGCCCCGTGCCACCGTACTTGCGGTTCGTGGTGCCGTCGGCCTGCTGGAACGCCTCGAAGATGCCCGGGAGTTGGTCCGGCGCGATACCGATGCCCGTGTCGGTGACGGCGAACGCGACCATGTCCTCGGGGGCCCGCGTCACCCGTAGCTCGACGCGGCCCGAGGACGTGAACTTGACCGCGTTGGACAGCAGGTTGCGCAGGATCTGCTGGATGCGCTGCTCGTCGGAGTGCATCGTGCGCGGTACGTCCTCGCCGACCGACACCTCGAAGGCGAGCCCCCGGTCGAGGGTGAGCGGCCGGAACGTGGCGTGCACGTAGTCGAGGAGCTTGTTCAGCGGGAGCGTCTTGGGGCGTACGTCCATCCGGCCCGCCTCGATCTTCGACAGGTCGAGGATGTCGTTGATGAGCTGGAGCAGGTCGGAGCCGGAGCGGTGGATCGTCGTCGCGAACTGCACCTCCTGCTCGGAGAGATGGCCGTCCGGGTTGTCGGAGAGCAACCGGGCCAGGATCAGCAGGGAGTTGAGCGGCGTGCGCAGCTCGTGCGACATGTTCGCCAGGAACTCCGACTTGTACTGCGAGGACGTCGCCAGCAGGGCCGCCTTGTCCGCGAGTTCGGCGTTGGAGCGCCGCAACTCCGCCTGCTGCTTCTGGAGTTCGTCCGAGCGTTCCTGGAGCTGGCGCATGAGCCGCTGGGACTCGCTCAGCAGGGACTCCGTACGGGAGTTGGCGATGATCGTGTTGATGGCGACGCCGATCGTGTTCACGAACTGGTCGAAGAACGCGAGGTGGACGTCCGAGAAGCGGGAGAACGAGGCGAGTTCGACGACACCGAGGAGCGTGTCCTCGAAGAGGATCGGGATGATGACGACGGTCGTCGGCGGAGCCTCCCCGAGACCGCTGGCGATCTTGATGTAGTCCGCCGGGGTCTCCTCCACCAGGATGCGCTTCTTCTCCCGCGCCGCCTGCCGGACCAGCCCGTGCACCGGCAGCCCGCCCGTCTCGACGGCGCCGTACCCGGCGATGAACGCAAGACCCTTCGCCGGACCGGCGGTGTGGTCCTCCGGGTCGGCCAGGTAGAACGCCCCGTACTGCGCGTTCACCAGCGGCGTCAGCTCGCGCAGGATGAGGTCCGCGACCTCCATCAGGTCCCGGTGGCCCTGCATCAGCGACGCGAGGCGGGCGAGGTTGGACTCCAGCCAGTCCTTCGCGCGGGTCGTCTCGCGCAGGGTGGCGACCATCAGGTTGATGTCGTCCTTGAGCTCGGAGACCTCGCCGCGCGCCTCGACGGTGATCGCCCGCGTCAGGTCGCCCTGGGCCACCGCCGAGGCGACCTCGGCGATCGCGCGGACCTGCGTCGTGAGGTTCAGCGCGAGTTCGTTGACGTTGGTCGTGAGCCGCTTCCAGGTGCCGTAGACGCCCTCCACCCGTGCCTGGCCGCCGAGTTGGCCTTCGGAGCCGACCTCGCGGGCGACGCGGGTGACCTCCGAGGCGAACGCGGAGAGCGTGTCCACCATCGTGTTGATGGTCGTCTTCAGTTCGAGTATCTCGCCGCGCGCGTCCACGTCGATCTTCTTCGACAGGTCGCCCTGCGCCACCGCGGTCGCCACCTGCGCGATGTTGCGGACCTGTGAAGTCAGGTTGTCCGCCATGTAGTTGACGTTGTCGGTGAGGTCCTTCCACACCCCGGACACGCCCCGCACCTGCGCCCGGCCGCCCAGATTCCCTTCTGTGCCCACCTCGGCGGCGACCCGCGTCACCTCGTCGGCGAACGCCCGCAGTTGCTCCACCATCGTGTTGACGGTGTCCTTCAGCTGCTGGATCTCGCCGCGCGCGTCGACCGTGATCTGCTTGGAGAGGTCGCCGTTGGCCACGGCGGTCGTCACCTGGGCGATGTTCCGCACCTGTGAAGTCAGGTTCAGGGCCATGAAGTTGACGTTGTCCGTGAGGTCTTTCCAGACCCCGGAGACGCCCCGGACCTGTGCCTGGCCGCCCAAGTTGCCTTCCGTGCCCACCTCTCGGGCGACGCGGGTCACCTCGTCCGCGAACGCCGAGAGCTGGTCGACCATCGTGTTGATGGTCGTCTTCAGCTCCAGGATCTCGCCCTTCGCCTCCACGGTGATCTTCTTGCCGAGGTCGCCCTGAGCGACGGCCGTCGAGACGAGGGCGATGTTGCGGACCTGTGAAGTCAGGTTGTCCGCCATGAAGTTGACGTTGTCGGTGAGGTCCTTCCAGACGCCGGAGACGCCTCGGACCTGGGCCCGGCCGCCCAAGTTGCCCTCGGTGCCGACCTCCCTGGCGACCCGGGTGACCTCGTCCGCGAACGCCGAGAGCTGGTCGACCATCGTGTTGACCGTGTCCTTCAGCTCCAGGATCTCGCCGCGCGCGTCCACGGTGATCTTCTGACTGAGGTCGCCGTTCGCCACGGCCGTCGTCACCTGGGCGATGTTGCGTACCTGTGAAGTCAGGTTCGAGGCCATGAAGTTGACGTTGTCCGTCAAGTCCTTCCAGACGCCGGACACGCCCCGGACCTGGGCCCGGCCGCCCAACTGGCCCTCCGTACCGACCTCCCGGGCGACGCGGGTCACCTCGTCCGCGAACGCCGAGAGCTGCTCCACCATCGTGTTGACGGTCAGCTTCAGTTCGAGGAGTTCGCCGGTCGCCTCGACCGTCACCGTACGGGTCAGGTCGCCGCGCGCCACCGCCGTCGTCACCAGCGCGATGTCCCGTACCTGCGCGGTCAGCCGGGACGCCATCGTGTTGACGGCCTCCGTCACGTCCCGCCAACTCCCCGACAGGCCCTGGACCTTGGCGCGGCCACCGAGGCGGCCCTCGGTGCCGACCTCGCGGGCGACGCGGGTCACCTCGCCGGTGAACAGCGAGAGCTGGTCGACCATCTTGTTCACGGCCCGGCCCAACCGGCGTAGATCTCCCCGGAGTTGGCGGGTGCCGTCGTGCAGGTCGACGCGTTGCGTGAGGTCGCCGCCCGCCACCGCGTCCAGGACGCGGGCCGCGTTCGCCGCCGGCGCCGCCAGGGCGTCCAGGAGCTGGTTCACGTCGTCCACCCGTGACGTCCAACGGCCCTGCCCCGGGCTGGCCGAGACCCGCTCGTCCAGCCTGCCGTGCCGGATCACCTCGCGCTTGACCCGGCGCACCTCGTCGTTGAAGTGCGTACTGCGGTCCACGATCTGGTTGAAGACCGTGGTCAGTTCGGCCACGATCCCGTCGTCCTCCACCGGCATCGCCGCCCGGACTAAGTCCCCGTCCCGGGCCGCGAGCAGCGCGGTGAGCAGAGGGCGTAGCGCGGATGCTCGAATCCCGCCCTCAAATGATCCGTCTTCGAGCACACACACAGCACTGTTCTCACTCATGACGGCCCACTTCGGTAACTCGACGCTTATGGGCGTAGTCAGTCTGTCACCCTGTCCCTGACGACCGAGGCGTATTCGAACCAAACGCCGGACCAACTGCCGGACCAACCGCCGGACAACCACTCGGGGAGGGGAGCCGTTCATGGGGACCATTCCGACACAACGGGAATCGACCCCGCGCTCCCGGCTCCGCCGGCCGGCGCGGATCGGTACGACCCTCGCGGGGAGCGCGCTCGCGCCGGGCACCGCGCGCGAGGTGCTCGGCCGGGCGCTCGACGAGTGGGCCACCGCCGGCTGGCACGCCACCGCCCGCACCGGGGACGAGGCCCTCCTCGTCCTCAGCGAACTCGTCACCAACGCGGTCGTCCACGCCGGGACCGATGTCGAGATCAGCTGCCGGCTGGAGGAGCCGAAGGAGGGGGCGGGGGCGTCGTACGACCTCGTCGTCGAGGTCTCCGACCGGCATCCGTCGCGGACGCTGCGGGACGGGGACCCCGATCCGTCGTACGAACCCGCCGAGTACGGGCGGGGGTTGAGGCTCGTCACCGCGCTCGCGATGGAGTGGGGGGTGACGTACCGGCGGGACGGGAAGACGGTGTGGGCGCGGTTGGGGGAGATGGGCGGGTGCGGGGACGAGGAGTGTGGCGGGGACGACAGCTCCGGGACCGGCTGTGGCGCCTGTGGCGGAGACCAGGGCGCCCACGGCCCCGTCTCCGTGCTCGCCCCCCTGCCCTCCCTCGGGCTCGCCCTCGCCCTCGCGCCCGAGCCCCCGCCGAACGAGCAGGACTGGCTCGGGCGCGGTGCGCTCTCCTTCCTCGCCGAGGCGTCCGACCTGCTCGCCGGGCAGCTCGACGAGGACCTGGTCGCCGCGCTCACCGGACAGGTCGTCGTCCCCCGCGTCGCCGACTGGTGCGCCGTATGGCTGGAGGACGAGACCACCGGGGGCGGCGGCCGCCTCGCGCGCGTGTGGCACAAGAGCGAAGGGTTCCTCGAAGCGCTCAAGCGGGAGCTGGAGCAGACGCCGCCCCGGCCCCCCGAGCACAACGGGCGGCCCCCCGACACCCAGCCCTACGACCACCCCTGGCCCGGCCAGTCCCTCGGCGGGACCGGCGCCGCCCTCGCGTACCGGCTCGTCGCCGGGGGACGGCTCCTCGGGACGCTCGTCATCGGGCGGTGCGGGATCCTGCGGTTCCCCGACGAGGTCACCGGGCTCGTCGAGGACCTCAGCCGGCGGGTCGCGCTCGCGGTCGGCGCCGCCCGGCAGTACGCCCGACAGGTCACCATCAGCTCCGTACTCCAGAGCGGGCTGCTGCCCGGGGCCGTCGCCGAGATCCCCGGCGTACAGAGCGCGCTCATCTACGAGCCCCGGGAGAAGGGCGGCCCCAGCGGCGACTTCTACGACCTCTTCCCCGCCGACGACGGGCGCTGGTGCTTCGCCATCGGCGACGTCCAGGGGAAGGGGCCCGAGGCCGCCGTCGTCATCGGGCTGGCCCGGCCGTGGCTGCGGCTGCTGGCGCGGGAGGGGTACGGGGTCGCGGACGTCCTCGACCGGCTGAACCAGCTGCTCCTCGACGACGCGACCGAGGCCGCCGACGCCGCCGCCCGCGCGTACGTAGGCCCCGCCGGGCCCGGGGAGGGGCCCCAGACGCGGTTCCTGTCCCTCCTCTACGGCGAGCTGGTCCCGTACGACGGGGGTGTACGGGTCACCCTCGCGTCCGCCGGTCACCCCCTGCCGCTGCTGCTGCGCCCCGACGGGACCGTCACCCCTGTCGCCCAGCCCCAGACGCTCATCGGGGTCGTCGAGGACGCGACCTACCGGAGCGAGGTCCTCCACCTCCTCCCCGGCGAGAGCCTCCTGTGCGTCACCGACGGCGTGACCGAACGCCGCAACGGCGGGCGGCAGTTCGACGACGGGGACGGGCTGGCCGTCGCGCTGGCCGGGTGCGCGGGGTACGACGCGGAGCTGATCGCCGAACGGATCCAGGAACTGGTCCACGGGTTCGGCTCGGAGCCGCCGGAGGACGATCTGGCGCTGCTGGTGCTCCAGGCGGAGTGAGTGACGGGGGCGGTGCGGGACAATGGGCCCATGCCTTCCGTACTGCCCGACGGTGAACCCGTCCCCGACGATGGTGCGCTGCCCGCTGCCGCGCTTGCTGGGGGTGCGGAGCGGCCACTCGGCTTCTACCTGCATGTTCCTTACTGCGCCACGCGGTGCGGGTACTGCGATTTCAACACCTACACCGCCACCGAGTTGCGGGGTACGGGGGGTGTGCTGGCCTCCCGGGACAACTACGCCGACACCCTGATCGACGAGATCCGGCTCGCTCGGAAGGTGCTGGGGGACGACCCGCGGGAGGTGCGGACCGTGTTCGTGGGCGGGGGGACGCCCACGCTGCTGGCCGCCGGGGATCTCGTACGGATGCTGGAGGCGATCCGCGAGGAGTTCGGGCTCGCGGAGGACGCCGAGGTCACCACCGAGGCCAATCCGGAGACCGTGGACCCCGCCTATCTCGCCGCTCTGCGCGAGGGCGGGTTCAACCGGGTGTCCTTCGGGATGCAGAGTGCCCGGCAGCATGTGCTGAAGGTGCTGGACCGTACGCACACCCCCGGGCGGCCCGAGGCATGCGTCCGGGAGGCCCGCGCCGCCGGGTTCGAGCACGTGAACCTCGACCTGATCTACGGCACCCCCGGCGAGTCCGACGACGACTGGCGGGCCTCCCTTGACGCCGCGCTCGGCGCCGGTCCCGACCACGTCAGTGCGTACGCGCTGATCGTCGAGGAGGGAACGCAGCTCGCGCGTCGGATCCGGCGCGGCGAGGTCCCGATGACCGACGACGACGTCCACGCGGACCGCTACCTCATCACCGAGTCCGTGCTGTCCGGGGCCGGTTTCGAGTGGTACGAGGTGTCCAACTGGGCCACCTCGGAGGCGGCCCGCTGCCTGCACAACGAGTTGTACTGGCGGGGCGCGGACTGGTGGGGCGCGGGCCCCGGCGCGCACTCGCACGTGGGCGGCGTGCGCTGGTGGAACGTGAAACACCCGGGAGCGTACGCGGCGGCGCTCAGCGCGGGGAAGTCGCCGGGCGCCGGGCGGGAGCTGCTCTCCGAGGAGGACCGCCGGGTGGAACGGATCCTGCTGGAGCTACGGCTCCGGGAGGGGGTACCGCTGACGTTGCTCAGGGAAGCGGGGCTGGCCGCTGCGGGGCGGGTGCTGGGGGAGGGGCTGCTGGAGCGGGGGGCGTATGAGGCGGGGCGGGCGGTGCTGACGCTGCGGGGGCGGCTGCTGGCGGACGCCGTCGTCAGGGATCTGGTGGACTGATCACAACCCCGCGGGCGCGGGGACGATGATCTGCTCGGGCGAGTGGACGAGCTGATCGACGGAACACCTCCGCGTCGGCGGAGAAACAGTCCACCAGGTCCGTTGCGTCAACGACTCGGCGGGCCTCAGGGCACGGTCACGTGATCGATGAGGTGCTCGACACAACGCAGCAACTCCGGCTCCAGGTCCTTGTACGACGTCACCCGGTCCAGGATCGCCCGCCATACCGCGCCCGTGTTCTCGGACGGCCAGCCCAGGGCGCGGCACACCCCCGTCTTCCAGTCCTGGCCGTGCGGGACCCGGGGCCAGGCCGTGATTCCCAGGGACGACGGCTTTACCGCCTCCCAGATGTCGATGTACGGGTGGCCGACGACGAGCGCGTGTTCGCTGGTCACCGACTGGGCGATCCGCCACTCCTTCGTGCCCGGCAGCAGGTGGTCCACCAGGATGCCGAGGCGGGCGTCCGGGCCGGGCGCGAACTCGGCGACGATCGCGGGGAGGTCGTCCACTCCCTCCAGGTATTCGACTACTACGCCCTCGATGCGCAGGTCGTCGCCCCAGACCTTCTCGACGAGTTCGGCGTCGTGCCGGCCCTCGACGTAGATGCGGCCCGCACGGGCAACGCGTGCGCGGGCGCCGGGGACGGCGACGGAACCGGAAGCGGTGCGGGTGGGACGTACCGAAGCTCCCGAAGGCTTCACCAGCGTCACCACCTTCCCCTCCAGCAGGAACCCGCGCGGCTCCAGCGGGAACACCCGGTGCTTGCCGAAGCGGTCCTCCAGCGTCACCGTCCCCGCCTCGCAGCGGATCACCGCCCCGCAGAACCCGGTGCCGGGCTCCTCGACGACTAGGCCGGGGTCGGCCGGGATCTCGGGCGCGGGGGCCTGCTTCTTCCACGGCGGGGTGAGGTCCGGAGAGTACTGGCGCATTCGGATGACGATAGGAGAAACCCCCGCACCGAACAGACCCCTCACGCGCGCGACACGCCGAACCGTTCGCTGAGAGCGTCCCGCTGCCGCCGTACGAAAGCCGCGTCGACGACAGCCCCGTGCCCCGGCACGTACACGGCGTCCTCCCCGCCGAGCGCCAGCAAGGCGTCCAGCGCGGAGGGCCAGCGCGACACCGCCGCGTCCGACCCCGCCTGCGGCTCCCCGGACTCCTCGACGAGGTCCCCGCAGAACACCACCGGCACGGCACCGGAAACGACGACGACAAGGTCGTACGGCGAATGCGCGGGCCCCAGCGAAGCGAGGAGGACGCCGGGAACCGGCGTACACGTACCGGAGACCACGTGCCGTGGGGCGGTCAGTGCGGACGCGGCTTCCTCGGCGAGCCCGGCGTCGAGGCCGCCCCGCACCGCGTCCCCGGCCAGCTCGTCGGCGTCGTACCCGGCGTGAGCCGCGTACACCTCCGCCCCCGGAAAAGCCGCCGTGCCGAACACGTGGTCGAAGTGCGGGTGGGTCAACGCGAGATGGGTCACATTGACGCCGGCGATCCGCTCTGCGTCGGACCGCAGCCGAGCCCCCTCCGCCAGGCTGGAGCCGGAGTCGATCACGAGGGCCGCGCCGGGGGTGATCACCAGCCCCGTCGTGCAGTCCCAACCCGGCAGCCGGACCCGGCCGACACCTTCCGCGAGACGTTCCCAGCCCAGCTCTTCCCAAGTCACCGTCATACAGAGACGCTAGCCGTACCATCCGGCGACGGGGACGACCTTGCCCCCGTGGTACCCGACCGCCGTACACTGGCACTCGTAGGTGAAGAGTGCCAAGGCGGACTTCTGGAGGTGTGCGCGGTGCTGAGTGAACGCAGGCTCCAGGTGCTGCGCGCGATCGTCCAGGACTATGTGGGGACCGAGGAACCGGTGGGTTCCAAGGCACTCACCGAGCGGCACAACCTCGGCGTCTCCCCGGCGACCGTGCGCAACGACATGGCCGTCCTGGAGGACGAGGGGTTCATCGCGCAGCCGCACACGAGTGCGGGGCGCATCCCCACCGACAAGGGCTACCGCCTGTTCGTCGACCGGCTGGCCGGCGTCAAACCGATGACGGCGCCCGAGCGCCGCGCCATCCACCACTTCCTGGACGGCGCGGTCGACCTGGACGACGTGGTGGCGCGGACGGTCCGGCTGCTCGCGCAGCTCACCCGTCAGGTCGCCGTCGTCCAGTACCCCTCCCTCACCCGCTCCACCGTCCGGCACGTCGAGCTGCTGGCGCTCGCGCCCGCGCGGCTGATGCTCGTGCTGATCACGGACACGGGCCGGGTGGAGCAGCGGATGGTGGACTGCCCGGCGCCCTTCGGGGAGTCGTCGCTGGCGGATCTGCGCGCGCGGCTCAACAGCCGGGTCGCGGGGCGCCGGTTCAGCGACGTACCGATGCTCGTCGAGGACCTCGCGGAGGCTTTCGAGCGCGAGGACCGGGGTACGGTCTCGATCGTGCTCTCCACGCTGATGGAGACGCTCGTCGAGGAGAACGAGGAGCGGCTGATGATCGGCGGAACCGCCAATCTCACCCGCTTCGGACATGACTTTCCCCTCACCATCCGGCCCGTCCTGGAAGCTTTGGAGGAGCAGGTCGTGCTTCTCAAGTTGCTTGGCGAGGCCGGGGATTCGGGCATGACCGTGCGCATCGGGCACGAGAACGCCTACGAGGGACTCAACTCCACGTCCGTCGTGTCGGTCGGTTACGGTTCGGGCGGCGAGGCACTCGCCAAGCTCGGCGTGGTCGGACCGACCCGCATGGACTACCCGGGAACGATGGGAGCGGTACGCGCAGTGGCGAGGTACGTCGGACAGATCCTGGCGGAGTCGTAAGTGGCCACGGACTACTACGCCGTACTCGGCGTGCGCCGTGACGCGTCGCAGGATGAGATCAAGAAGGCGTTCCGTCGGCTCGCACGCGAGCTGCACCCGGACGTCAACCCGGACCCGAAGACCCAGGAGCGGTTCAAGGAGATCAACGCCGCTTACGAGGTTCTGTCGGACCCGCAGAAGAAGCAGGTCTACGACCTAGGCGGCGACCCGCTCTCGCAGAGCGGCGGCGGAGGCGCGGGCGGCTTCGGCGCCGGTGGCTTCGGCAACTTCTCCGACATCATGGACGCGTTCTTCGGCACGGCGTCCCAGCGCGGCCCGCGCTCGCGCACCCGGCGCGGCCAGGACGCGATGATCCGGCTGGAGATCGACCTCGACGAGGCGGCCTTCGGTACGACCAAGGACATCCAGGTCGACACGGCCATCGTCTGCAACACCTGTAGCGGAGAGGGCGCCGCACCCGGCACCACCGCGCAGACCTGCGACATGTGCCGGGGCCGTGGCGAGGTCTCGCAGGTCACGCGGTCCTTCCTGGGCCAGGTCATGACCTCGCGGCCGTGTCCGCAGTGCCAGGGCTTCGGTACGGTCGTGCCGACGCCGTGCCCCGAGTGCGCCGGTGACGGCCGCATCCGGTCGCGGCGGACGCTCACCGTCAAGATCCCGGCCGGTGTCGACAACGGCACGCGCATCCAGCTCGCCGGTGAGGGCGAGGTCGGGCCCGGTGGCGGTCCCGCCGGTGACCTGTACGTCGAGATCCACGAGCTGCCGCACGCGATGTTCCAGCGCCGGGGCGACGACCTGCACTGCACGGTCACCCTCCCGATGACGGCGGCGTCCCTCGGCACGAAGGTGCCGCTGGAGACGCTGGACGGGCTGGAGGAGGTCGACATCCGGCCCGGCACGCAGTCCGGCCAGTCGATCCCGCTGCACGGGCGGGGCATCACGCATCTGCGGGGCGGCGGACGCGGTGACCTCATCGTGCACGTCGAGGTCACGACACCGACGAAGCTGGACCCGGAACAGGAACGGCTGCTGCGGGAACTGGCCAAGCTGAGGGGCGAGGAACGGCCTACGGGGCAGTTCCAGCCGGGGCAGCAGGGGCTGTTCTCGCGGCTTAAGGACGCCTTCAACGGGCGCTGAGGTCGCGTTCGGCGGGAGCCGGGGCCTCAGCGGCAGGCCGGTGATCCTTGTTGGCATGTGCCAAACCTGGGGTCGGTTCGAGGATGTTCGGAGGACGTGACAACATGCCGTCATGTCCTCCGAACTGACCGATCTCTTTCCTCTCCCGATCGTGCAGGCCCCCATGGCGGGTGGCGTCTCCGTGCCGCGGCTGGCTGCCGCCGTGTCCGAGGCCGGCGGCCTCGGCTTCCTCGCCGCCGGGTACAAGACGGCCGACGGCATGTACGAGGAGATCAAGCAGGTCCGTGGCCAGACCTCGCGGCCGTTCGGTGTGAACCTCTTCATGCCCCAGCCCGAATATGCCGAGGCGGGCGCGGTCGAGCTCTACGCGCATCAGCTCGCCGGTGAGTCCACCTGGTACGAGACGGAGCTGGGCGACCCCGACAGCGGACGGGACGACGGGTACGAGGCGAAGCTCGCCGTTCTGCTCGGCAACCCCGTACCCGTCGTGTCGTTCCACTTCGGCGTGCCGAGCCCCGAGGTGCTGGCGAACTTCCGGCGGGCCGGGACGTACACCCTCGTCACCGCGACCTCTCCGGAGGAGGCCGTCGCGATCGAGCGGGCGGGCGCGGACGGGGTGATCGTGCAGGGGGTCGAGGCGGGCGGTCACCAGGGGACGCACCGGGACAACCCGGAGAACGACCGTGCGGGGGTCGGACTGCTGGCTCTGCTCGCGCAGATCCGTGAGGCCGTGTCGCTGCCGCTGGTCGCGGCCGGCGGGATCATGCGGGGGAGTCAGATCGCGGCGGTGATGGCTGCGGGTGCTTCTGCGGCTCAGCTCGGTACCGCGTTCCTCGCGACGGCGGAGTCCGGGGCGGCGGCCGTGCACAAGGCCGCGCTGACCAACCCGCTGTTCGCGCGTACGGAGTTGACGCGGGCCTTCTCCGGGCGGCCGGCGCGGGGGCTGGTGAACCGGTTCCTGCGCGAGCACGGGCCGTACGCGCCCGCCGCGTACCCGGAGATCCACCATCTGACCTCGCCGCTGCGGAAGGCCGCCGCCAAGGCCGGGGACGCGCAGGGGATGGCGCTCTGGGCGGGGCAGGGGCACCGGATGGCGCGTGACCTTCCCGCCGGGGACCTCGTCGAGGTGCTCGCGGCCGAACTGGACGCGGCGCGTACCGCGTTGGCCGCGACGGCGCCCCTTCCCGACGACGCTCCCACCGCCGACGGGGGCGTGGCCTGATGACCGCTCCGGTCTTCGTGGTCGAGCAACTCCTCGGCGCCGGGGCGGAGTTCGTCGTCGACGGGCCCGAGGGGCGGCACGCGGTCTCCGTGAAGCGGCTCCAGGCGGGTGAGGCGGTGGTCCTCACGGATGGCGCGGGGCGCTGGGCCGAGGGGGTCGTGACCGCTGCCGAGGGCAAGGACCGGCTCGTGGTCCGGCTTTCTCCGGTGTCCGAGGAGCCGCTTCCGGTGCCTCGCCTCACCGTCGTGCAGGCTCTTCCCAAGGGCGACCGGGGGGAGTTGGCCGTCGAGACGATGACCGAGGTGGGGGTCGACGCGATCGTTCCCTGGGCCGCGTCCCGCTGCATCACGCAGTGGAAGGGCGAGCGGGGGGCGAAGGCGCTGGCCAAGTGGCGTGCCACGGCTCGGGAGTCGGGGAAGCAGTCGCGGCGGGTGCGGTTTCCCGAGGTCGCGGAGTTGTCGAGCGGGAAGCAAGTCGCTGCGCTGCTGGCGGGGGCGGATCTCGCTGTTGTGCTGCACGAGGACCGGGAGTACGGGAGTGCGCCGCTCGCGGGGGTGGAGTTGCCGTCCGCCGGTGAGATCGTGCTCGTGGTCGGTCCCGAAGGGGGCGTGTCTCCCGAGGAGTTGGCGCTCTTCGAGGAGGCGGGGGCGGTGACGTGCCGGTTGGGGCGGAGTGTGTTGCGGACGTCCACGGCGGGGACTGCGGCTGCGGCGCTGGTGTTGGGGCGGACTGGGCGCTGGTCATAGACCTGTGGTGCGCTGGATCACCGCGTCGAACAGCTCCCAGCCGTCCGCGTCCGAAGTCCGGCTGAACAGGCCCCTCTTCTCCGCCTCCTCCGCGAACGCCCGTACCACGGACGGGAGATGAAGGTTGAGGTAGTGGCCGCCGGTGCTGACCGTGCCCATGTGGACGTCGGAGGGGATACGGCCCGGGCCCTCGGCGAAGACCAGGCGCAGCCGGACGTTGTCACGGCCCAGGGTGAGGGTGTCCCGGCAAGGTGGGTGGGAGTGGCGGACGGACCGGTAGTACTCCCGGTCCGTCGTGAGTTTCCGTACGCGCATGGCCGTCATCCTGCCGTGTCCGGTGGTGACAGGCATCCGGGTATGCGCGCAAGTGATCCGAAAGCGGTGTCTCTTCGGGCGTTCGCTGCATAGGGTGAGCCGGTGACCCAGCCCGCTGCGTATCTCCGGTTCCCGCATCTGCACGGCGACTTGGTGGCCTTCACCGCCGAGGACGACGTATGGCTCGCACCGCTCGACGGTGGTCGCGCGTGGCGGGTGAGCGCCGACAACATGCCCGTCACCGCGCCCCGGATATCCCCCGACGGTACGACGGTCGCGTGGGCGTCGACGCGTGACGGGGCCCGGGAGGTCCAGGTCGCCCCGGTCGACGGGGGGCCGTCGACCCGGCTGACGTACTGGGGGAGTTCGTCCACCCGCGTGTGCGGCTGGACCCCCGAGGGGCACGTCCTCGTCGTGTCGACGTACGACCAGGCGTCCCGCTCCCGGAGTTGGGCCCGCGCCGTCCCGCTCGACGGGGGACCGGCGACGACCCTGCCGTACGGACTCGTCGACGACCTCGCGCTCGGCGGACCGTCCGTCGTCCTGCTCTCCGCGCGCCACGGCCGCGAGGCCGCGCACTGGAAGCGCTACCGGGGCGGTATGGCGGGGAAGTTGTGGATCGACCGGGAGGGTGAGGGGGAGTTCGTACGGCTGCACGAAGGGCTGGACGGGAACCTGGAGTCGCCGGTGTGGGCGGGGGACCGCATCGCGTTCCTGTCCGACCACGAAGGCACCGGCGCCGTCTACTCCTCGCTCGCCGACGGCTCCGATCTGCGCCGACACACTCCCCAAGGCGGCTTCTACGCACGGCACTTGACCGGTGACGGCACCCGGCTCGTGTACGCGTCAGGCGGCGAACTGTGGCTCCTCGACGACCTCGACGGGGCCGAACCCCGGCTCCTGGACGTCCAGTTGGGCGGCCAGCGGATGGACCGCAGGCCCCGCCCCCTCGCCCCCGCCGGCTGGCTCGGCGAGGCCGCGCCCGACCACACCGCGCGCGGCAGCGCCGTAGAGGTACGCGGTGGCCTGCACTGGGTCACCCACCGCGCCGGACCCGCCCGCGCGCTCGCCGCCGAGCCCGGGGTGCGGGCGCGGCTGCCGCGGACCTTCCGTACGCCGGAGGGGGAGGAGTGGGTCGTGTGGGTGACGGACGCGGAGGGGGAGGACGCGCTGGAGTTCGCGCCCGCGACCGGGCTCGCGCCGGGGGCCACGCCTCGGCGGCTCGCGGGGGGTGCGCTGGGGCGGGTGCTTGAGCTGGCCATGGCTCCCGATGGCAGTCGGGCCGCTGTCGCCTCGCACGACGGGCGGCTGTTGTTCGTCGAGCGGGAGAGCGGGGAGGTTCGCGAGGTCGTTCGCAGCGACGATGGTGACGTGTCCGACCTGGTCTTTTCTCCCGACTCCGGGTGGCTCGCCTGGTCCCATCCCGGGCCCAATCCGCTCAGTCAGCTGATGCTGGCCAACACCACTGATCTGTCCGTCACTGAGGCGACGCCGTTGCGGTTCCGCGACTACGCTCCCGCGTTCACCCTTGACGGCAAGCATCTCGCGTTCCTCTCCACGCGGGCCTTCGATCCCGTCTACGACCAGCACGCCTTCGACCTGTCCTTCCTCGCCGGCGCCCGGCCCCACCTCATCACCCTCGCCGCGACGACCCCGTCCCCCTTCGGGCCTCAGCGGCACGGGCGTGCCTTCGAGGCGCCCGACAAGGAGGAGACGCCCGACAGCGAGGGGACGCCCGCGACCCGCATCGACCTTGACGGGCTCGCCGATCGCATCGTTCCGTTCCCTGTCGAGGCTGGTCGGTACTCGTCGTTGCGCGCCGCCAAGGATGGGCTGTTGTGGTTGCGTCATCCCGTTCAGGGGGTTCTCGGGACTTCCCGGGCCACCCCCGAAGAGCCCGCCGCCACAACCGAGTTGGAGCGGTACGACCTTGGCGCGCGGCGGGTTGAGCATCTTGCCGACGACGCCGATGGGTTCGAGGTCAGTGGCGACGGGAAGCGACTGCTGCTCTGGACCGACGGCAAGCTCAAAGTCGTACCCAGCGATCGGCGGGCCTCCGGGGACGAGGACAGCGACTCCAACATCACCGTCGATCTCGGGCGGATTCGGCAGACCGTCGATCCCGCTGCGGAGTGGCGGCAGATGTATGACGAGGCTGGGCGGCTCATGCGGGACAACTTCTGGCGGGAGGATCTTGGGGGTGTCGACTGGGCCGGGGTTCTCGACCGGTATCGGTCCGTCCTCGAACGGGTTGCCACGCATGATGACCTTGTCGACCTTCTCTGGGAAGTTCAGGGGGAGTTGGGGACGTCCCATGCGTACGTCACTCCGGGGTGGGGGTATGGGCGGGGGCCTCGGCAGGGGCTTCTGGGGGCGGACATCTCCCGTGCGGATGACGGGAGTTGGCGTGTCGATCGGATCCTTCCTTCCGAGACGTCCGACCCTGATGCCCGATCTCCCCTTGCTGCGCCGGGAGTTGCTGTTCGTGTCGGTGACGCGATCGTTGCCGTCGGGGGGCATCCTGTCGACTCTGTCGCCGGGCCCGGTCCGCTGCTTGTCGGTACGGCCGGGAAGGCTGTTGAGCTGACCGTCTCGCCTGCGGATGGGGGGGATGTTCGGCATGCCGTTGTCGTGCCTATTGGGGATGAGGAGGCGCTTCGGTATCACGCGTGGGTGGCTGATCGGCGGGCTTATGTCCATGCGGCGTCCGGGGGGCGGCTCGGGTATCTCCATGTCCCTGATATGCAGGCGCCGGGGTGGGCTCAGATTCACCGGGATCTGCGGGTCGAGGTCGCCCGGGAAGGGTTGCTTGTCGATGTCCGGGAGAATCGGGGTGGGCATACGTCTCAGTTGGTCATCGAGAAGCTTGCGCGGCGGGTTATCGGGTGGGATGTGGCTCGGGGGATGCGGCCCACGACGTATCCCCTCGATGCGCCTCGGGGGCCTGTTGTCGCCATTGCCAATGAATTCTCCGGGTCTGATGGGGACATTGTGAATGCGGCGATCAAGGCGTTGGGGATTGGGCCGGTGGTGGGTACGCGGACGTGGGGCGGGACGATCGGGATCGACAGCCGGTATCGGTTGGTGGACCGGACGTTGGTGACTCAGCCGAAGTATGCGTTCTGGTTGGAGGGGTTCGAGTGGGGGGTGGAGAATCACGGGGTTGATCCTGATGTGGAGGTGGTGGTTCGGCCTCAGGATTATGTGGCGGGGGTGGATGTGCAGTTGGATGCGGCGATAAGGATGGCGCTGGAGGGGTTGGGGGAGGCGAGGGTGGCGCCGGGGGTGCCGTTGTCTTGAGGTGAGGTGGTGGGGGTGCGGTGTGATTCCGGGTGTGGGTCCGTCGTGGCTGGTCGCGCAGTTCCCCGCGCCCCTGGGTGGGTGGGGGTGGGGGTGCTTTGTCGGGTGCGGGTTAGGGGGGTGTTGGCGCTTGCCCGCGGCTGGGTGGGGTGAGTGGGCAGGTGCGGGTCCGTCGTGGCTGGTCGCGCAGTTCCCCGCGCCCCTAGGTAGTGGGGGTGGTGGTGCTTTGTTGAGTGCGGGTTGTGTTGTGGCTTCTCGCGCCTGCGGGGCGGTAGTCGTACAGCCAGGCGGGCGGTGCTGCTTGAGGTGCGGCGGCTGGTCCCACTAGGGGCGCGGGGCTGTATCGATATGCGGCTCCGCCGCGCGGGCGCGACCGTACCCGAACGCTGCTGTACTCCTGCGCTCGCGGGGCGGTAGGCGTACAACCGGGCGGACGGTGCTGCTTGAGGTGCGGTGAGTCGTCTTACCTAAGGGGCGCGGGGAACTGCGCGACTAGCCACGTACTAGCCGCACCCCGCCGCCGTACCCCTGCGCCCGCGAGCCAGCCGGACGGTGCTGCTTGAGGCGCGGTGAGTTGTCCCACCCAGGGGCGCGGGGAACTGCGCGACCAGCCACGGACCCGCCGCACCCGTACGACTACCATTCGCCCTACTACCTAGGAGGGACACGTATGACAGGAGAGCCGCAAGACGGGTGTCTGTTCTGCAAAGTTGTTGCTGGGCAGATTCCGGCGACCATTGTGCGCGAGACTGAGACTACCGTTGCCTTTCGGGATATCAATCCTCAGGCGCCTACTCATGTGCTCGTGATTCCCAAGGCGCATTATGAGGACGTCGGCGCTCTTGCTGCGGGAGCCCCGGAACTCGTTGCCGATGTTCTGCGGGAGACCCAGGCCGTCGCCGACGAGGAGAAGCTCGACAGTTATCGGACCGTTTTCAATACAGGTACCGGTGCTGGACAGACTGTGTTTCATGTGCACGCCCATGTCCTCGGCGGACGCGGGCTCCAGTGGCCTCCGGGGTGATTCTGCGTGTCTGTGCGTGAGTTGACAGTGCTGGGTACAGCCAGCCAGGTGCCCACCCGGCACCGTAATCACAATGGGTATTTTCTGCGGTGGGATGCCGAGGGAATCCTTTTCGATCCCGGCGAGGGAACGCAGAGGCAGATGGTCCGGGCCGGAGTCGCCGCGCACGATCTGCATCGGATCTGCGTCACCCATTTCCACGGGGACCATTCGCTCGGACTGGCCGGGGTGATTCAGCGGATCAACCTCGACCAGGTACCGCATCCGGTCACCGCCCACTATCCGCGTTCAGGCCAGCGCTTCTTCGACAGACTCCGTTACTCCACCGCGTACAGGGAAACCGTCGGCATCACGGAGGCCCCGGTCGCGGGCAGCGGCATGATCACGCTGGCCGAGGGCCCCTCGTACACCCTGGAAGCACACAAACTCGCGCACCCGGTGGAGTCGTACGGCTACCGCCTGATCGAGCCGGACGGCCGCCGCATACTCCCGGCCCGCCTCGCAGAGCACGGCATCAAGGGCCCGGACGTGGGCCGAATCCAACGAGAGGGCGCACTGGGAACCGTCACGCTGGACGACGTGAGCGAGCTGAGACGCGGACAGCGGTTCGCGTTCGTGATGGACACCCGCCTGTGCGACGGAGTACACGCACTCGCGGAGAACTGCGACATGCTGGTCATCGAATCGACGTTCCTGGACGAGGACGCCCAACTCGCGGAGGACCACGGCCACTTGACGGCGTCACAGGCGGCAGCAGTCGCGAGGGACGCCGGCGTACGCCACCTCGTCCTCACCCACTTCAGCCAGCGCTACACGGACCCGGAGGAGTTCGAGCGCCAGGCGAGATCCGCGGGGTTCGAGGGCGAGCTGACCATCGCCAGGGACTTGATGCGAGTGCCGGTTCCGAAACGTCGGTAAAGCGGCCGTACGATACTTGGATGCCCATCCCCAAAGCTGAACTGCACCTGCACATCGAAGGCACCCTGGAGCCGGAACTCGTGTTCACGCTGGCCGAGCGCAACGGCGTGACGCTGCCGTACGCGGACACGGAGGCCCTGCGGCGGGCGTACGACTTCGCGGACCTCCAGTCGTTCCTGGACCTGTACTACGCGCTGATGGCGGTCCTGCGCACGGAACAGGACTTCGCGGACCTCGCGGACGCGTACCTCGCGAGGGCGGCGGCGCAGGGCGTCCGGCACGCGGAGATCTTCTTCGACCCGCAGGCGCACACCGCGCGCGGCGTCGAACTGGGCACGGTCGTCGAGGGGTTGTGGCGGGCGCTCGGCGAGAGCGAGGCGAGGCACGGCATCTCCACCCGCCTGATCCTGTGCTTCCTGCGCGACGAGTCCGCCGAGTCGGCGATGGAGACCCTGGAGCTGGCGAAGCCGTACCTCCACCGTATTACGGGTATCGGTCTCGACTCCGCCGAGGTCGGCCACCCTCCGGCGAAGTTCCGCGAGGTGTACGAGGCTGCCGGCTCTCTGGGACTACGCCGGGTAGCGCATGCGGGGGAGGAGGGCCCGGCCGCGTACATCACGGAGGCCCTCGACGTCCTCGGCGTGGAGCGGATCGACCACGGCCTGCGCTGCGTGGAGGACCCGGCGCTGGTGGAGCGGCTGGTCCGCGAGCGGGTACCGCTGACGCTGTGCCCCCTGTCCAACGTACGGCTCAAGGCGGTCGACACCCTCGCCGACCACCCCTTGCCCGCGATGCTGGACGCCGGTCTGCTGTGCACGGTCAACTCCGACGACCCCTCGTACTTCGGCGGCTACGCGGGCGACAACTTCGACGCGGTCGCCGCTGAACTCGGCCTGAAGCAGGAGCAGTTGCGCGAGCTGGCCCGCAACTCCTTCGTCGCGTCCTTCCTGGAGGACGACGAGGAGCGACGGGCCAAGTACCTCGCGGAGGTCGAGGCGTACGTCTTTTAAGGCTGGTGGATCCTGTCCACCAGGATGTCGATGACGAGCGGTGTACGCGGGCCGAAGCTCAGCAGGACGCCGTCCTCCATGTCGACGACCTGCTCGTTCATCCCGGCGGGGGTCTGGGCGATGCCGGGCACCTGGAGCAGACCGTTCAGGCCGCCGACCGAGTCGAGCCCCTTCGTCATCATCAGGATGACGTCGGGGCTCGCCTGTGCGAGCGCCTCGGTGGTGATCGGCGTGAACGGCCGCGTGAACCCGGCGGCCACGCCCGCGTCCTGAGCCCCCGCCGCCTCCAGCAGCGAGTCCGCGCCCGACCCCTTCCCGCCGATCAGGTACACGGCCGCACTGCCCCGCATGTAGAGGAACGCGACCTTCGGCCTGCTCCCCGCAGGCACCCCGGCCCGCGCCTCCGAAAGCTCCTTCCCCATCCGCGAGTTGAGCGCCTTCCCGGCGTCGGGGACGCCAAGTGCAGTCGCGATCCGGGTCGTTCGCGTCGTCACGTCGGCCAGCTTCGTCGCCGGGTCCAGGACGACGACGGGGACCCCGGCGGCGCGGATCTGGTCGATCGCCTCCTCGGGGCCCGTGTCGGTGTCGGCGAGCACGACCGTCGGCCTCAGCGACAGCACGCTCTCCGCGCTCACGTCGTGCGCCTTGGTGACCTGCGGAAGCTTCTTCGCCTCCTCGAACGTCGCCGTGATGTCCCGCCCGACGACGTTCTTCCCGAGCCCGAGCGTGAACACGGTCTCCGCGACCCCGCCGTTGAGCGGCAGGATGCGTGAGGCGTCCGCGACGGTCACCTTCCGGCCGTCCGAGGAGTCGACCGTGACCGGCAACTCCGGTGCGGGGGCGGGGTCTTCGAGCGGTACGACGGTGTTCTCGGCGAGCCGCTCCACCGCGACGGCGGCCCGTGCGCTCGTGGTCTTCGGTGCCTCCCGCGTGTCGCTCGCGCCGCCTGTGCCGCAGGCCGCCGTCAGCAGCGCGAGGCCCGCCCCCAGGGCGGCCAGTCGTCTCCGCATGGTCTTTCCTCTCGGCGATGCTTGGCAGTTCCTTGGTGATTAGTTTAGGTTAGCCTTCCCTTAGTTTCGCTAGGTGGGGGTGTGCTCATGGCGTCGGCAAGTGGCGTACGCAGCAAGGGAGTTGTGTGTTCTCTCGCGGCCGTCGCCCTGTTCGCGACCGCCCCGACGGCCTCCGCCGCGAGCGGTACCGCCTCGGGTCCCGAGGGCCAGAGACTCACCGTGTCCAAGACGTCCGGCCTCGCCGCGACGGGCGAGACGGTGACCGTCAGCGGCACCGGCTACAACACGGAGAAGGGCATCTACGTCGCCTTCTGCGTCGACAACGGCCCCGGCAAGACGCCCACGCCCTGCGTCGGCGGCGTCGACATGTCCGGCGAGTCCGGCGCGTCCGTGTGGGTCTCGTCCACCCCCCCTTCCTACGGCGAGGGGTTGGCCGAACCGTACGGCGGCAGCGCGCATCAGGGGACGTTCAGCGTCCAGCTCAAGGTGCGGGCGAAGGACGCGAACACCGACTGCGCGGCGGCCGGGGTGACGTGTGCGGTCATCACGCGCAACGACCATACGCGGGGCGGCGATCAGAGCCAGACCGTGCGGGTTCCGGTGACGTTCGGGGGCGCGGACTCCGGTGCTACGGGCGGGAGTTCGACCTCGCCGAGTGCTACTGCGTCCGCCTTGGCCACGGGCGGTTCCTCGGGGTCGGTGACCTCCTCCGCGCCGTCCGGGTCCATGGCCGACACCGGGTCCGGCCTCGCGCTTCCGCTGGGGATCGCCTCGGCGGGGCTGCTGGCGGCGGGTGGGGGTGCGTGGGTGTGGGCTCGGCGTCGGCGAGAGCTGAAGTCCCCAGGCTGACGTCTCATCAACTTCCGTACCCAGAACTCCATACCCCCGAGAGGGAACCGAACATGGCGAAGAGAACGGCCGTCGTCTCCCTGGCGACCGGCGCCCTGCTCGCACTCGGCAGCCCCGGCGCGCTCGCCGGTCAGGAGCTGCCCGGCGTCACCGAAGGGCGGGCCGCCTGGTCCGGCATCGACGGTGAACTCGCCGCGCGGGGTGTGTCGTTCGGCGTGACGCAACCCGCCGTCGAGTCGGCGGGCGTCTCCTTCCCGGCCGTCGGCGGTGGGCTCGACGTCCAACGGGCCTCGGGGGAGGTGCGGTTGGGCGGCGCCGTCCGGCTTGACGGCGCCGAGGGTCAACAGCCCCTGGTCCTCGCCGGGTTGACGCTGCGGCTCAGCGGGGAAGCGGGCACGCTCCAGGCTCGTACAGCCGTGGACGGGCGGGCCCGTGAGGTGACGCTCGCGGAGGTCGCCGCGCCCGACGCGGGGCCCGTCGTCCGGGAGGGCGCCGTGACGTGGGCCGGGTTGCGCGCCGAACTCTCCGAGGAGGGCGCCGAGTTGCTCTCCTCCTGGAGCGGGCGGGGGTTCGTGGCCGGAGACGGGCTCGGGGTGCTCGACGTGACGGTCGGCACCGGGGTTGCCGAGGAGCACGTCGGGGCACCGGCCACGAACCCCACGCCGACGCCGGGGAGTTCGGGTGCGGAGGCGTCTCCCGAGGCTGCGGCTGCCGTCTCCCTCACCCGCCCCACCCTCCCCGCCGGGGGCCAACAGCGCCTCACCGGCGAGGGGTTCACCCCCGGCGCGGTGCTGCTCGTCGCGATCGACGGGGACACCCGGTATCAGGCGGTGGCCGACGGCGACGGCCGATTCGCGCAGGACTTCCCCGTGTACGGCAACGCGGCCCGGGGCGCGCACGCGGTCGAGGTGACGGCGGTGACCGGTGAACAGGCCGTCGTAGGCGCCGAGTTCGAGGTGGGCGAACCCGTGGGCCGAGTCGCGTACGCCACAGCTCCTTTACCGTCCCTTGACAAATAACCGAAGATCGTAATTAGGTTAGCCTTACCTAAATTCAGGTCATTCAGGCTTGGACCGATCAGAAGGGTCTCCCTCATGAGAGTCGCCTCCGCCCGCACCGCCGCCCGCGCCGGTCTCGCCGTCGCCGCCGCGTCCGCGCTCACTCTGGGCCTGGCCACCTCCGCCTCCGCCGCGACCGCCACCCGCACGGTCACCGACGGCGGCACCACCTACACCCTCTCCCTCACCTCGCCGGGCACCGCGACCGCCGCCGGGCAGGTCGTCACCGTCTCCGGCTCCGGCTACAACACCGGCCAGGGCATCTATGTCGGCCTGTGTGTCGTCGACGGCGCGGCCGGCGTCAACAAGCCGACCCCCTGCCTCGGCGGCCAGGACGAGTCCGGCTCCACCGGCGCCTCCCACTGGGTCAACAACACCTACGGCGGCCTCTTCGCCAACAGCTCCAAGTTCGGTACCGGCGGCACCTTCAGCGTGAACGTCTTCGTCAAGGCCACGCTGGACGACGGCAGTGTCTGCGGCCAGGACGTCGAGTGCGCGGTCGTGACCCGCGCCGACCACTTCGACACGAACGACCGCGCCTACGACGTCCACGTGCCGATCACCTTCCAGTAGTCCCGCACTACTCCTGCTCTCCGAGGGGCGCCTGCTGCGGGGTGCCCCTCGGTACCGCTCAGGTACTACCCGGGTACTACCTCTCCGAGGGACCTCTCATGACAGACGACACCCCCGCCCGGCGGCTGAGACGGCCCGCCGCTCTGCTCGGCGCGGTGGCACTCGTGGCCGCGACGGCGACGGCGACGGCGGTCACGGTGGGCCCGGCCGCACAGGCCGCCGACACCCCCCGTACCGCGTACGGCAAGGACGGCCAGCGGCTCACCGTCTCCGCCTCGGCCGGACTGGCTCTTGAGGGGGAGACCCTGAGGGTGACCGGCTCGGGGTACGACGTCAGCAAGGGGGTGTACGTCGCGCTCTGCAAGGACAACGGCGACAACCGCATCCCCACCCCCTGCCTCGGCGGCGCCGACCAGACCGGCGGCAGCGGCGCGTCCCGGTGGATCGTCCCCGCCGACTCCACGGAGGCCCCCGCCGGGGCCGCCGAGAAGTGGGGTGCGGGCGGTACTTTCGACGTACGGCTCGACGTCAGGGCGAAGGACGGCGGCCTCGACTGCACGCAGACCGCCTGCTCGGTCGTCACCCGCGTCGACCACAACGCACCCGGCGATCGCTCCCAGGACGTACGCATCCCCGTCACCTTCCAGGGCCAGGACCCGGGTGGTGGCGAGGACGGCGGCGTGGACGTCCCCGCCGGGACCGTCTCCTACGCGCAGGCCGCAGAGTTCACCACCGCGGGTCGTCCCCTGGACGTACTGGTCCACCCCGACTCCGGGAAGCTGTACGTCGGTTCGGACAACATCCCCGACACCGCAGACATCGCCGAACAGGGCCTCTACGCCCTCGACCCGGCCACCGGAAAGCTCCTCAGCCACATCGCCCAGGCGCCCGGCGCGGGCGGGACGCTCGCCGCGCGCGTGGTCCGGCAGATCGTCGCCCCGCTGCCCGGCGACGGCGTCTCCTTCCACTTCCCGCTGCGCGGCCTCGCCACCGCCAAGGACGGCGACGCGCGCGCCGAGGGCACCTGGCTGAACGGCTCGACCGTCACCGGCACCGGGCCCGCCACCGCGTCCACCGTCCTCGTCGCGCAGGGCGCCACCCTCTCCGAGGTCGAGACCCTCACCGGCACGGTGAAGCGGACCATCTCCCTCGAAGGTGGTGCCCAGTTGGGCGGCGATGCCGTCAACGGCGTTGTCTGGTCGGTGGGTTCGGCCGACGGCAAGAAGGTGCTGCGGCGCGTCGACACGAGGTCCGCCGCCTTCGCGGTCACCGCGACCGCCGAACTCCCCGCCGGTTCCGTCTACTTCGTCGAGGTCGACCCGGCGAACGGCAGCGTGTGGGTGGCCGTCGACGACGCCGTCCTCGTCCTCGACAAGGACGGCAAGCTCCTCAAGACGCTCACCGCGAAGGACCGTCCGCTCGCGATGGCCTTCGACAAGGTGTCCGGGCGCGCGTTCGTCCTGCGCGAGGACTACGGCACGGCGGCCGAGGGCGCCGACGGTAGCGGCTCGCTCCAGATCCTCGACAGCGCGACCTTCGAACAGGCCGCCGCGCCCGTCGCGTTGCCCGGCAGCATCGCGGGCACGGTCTACGCGGGCGTCGCGGTCACGCCCGGCGCGACCTCCGTCTACCTCACCAAGTACGCGGAGAGCAAGGTCGTCAAGGTGGACCTGCGGGTGTCGCCCGAGGTCACCCAGACCCCGACGGACCAGACGGTGTTCGCGGGGGACGAGGTCACCTTCGTCGCCGCCGCCGAAGGGGTCCCCGCGCCGGGGCAGAAGTGGGAGGTCAGCGCCGACGACGGGCAGACCTGGAACGTCGTCGCGGGCGCCACGTCCCGGACGTACTCCTTCACTGCGCGCGCCGCGCAGGACGGCTATCGCTACCGCGTCGTCTTCTCCAACGCCGGTGGTACGACACGGAGTTCGGAGTTCACGCTGACCGTGAAGGAAGCCGGTGCCACCACCGGCGGCGGTGAGACGCCCGGGGAGACCATGCCGTCCGGGACCCGGACCGTCACCGGCGCCGAGGGGCAGAAGCTGACCGTCACGCCGGTCAACGACCTGGCCGTCGAGCAGCAGACCGTGCGGGTCACCGGGTCCGGGTACGACGAGGCCAAGGGTGTCTACGTCGCCCTCTGCGTCGACAACGGTGCCGGGCAGCTGCCGACGCCGTGCATCGGGGGCGTCGACATGACCGGCGCGTCGCACTCCTCGGCGTGGATCTCCTCCAACCCGCCTGATTACGGCGAGGAGTTGGCGACGCCGTACGGGGACGGGGGGACGTTCTCCGTCTCGCTGGCCCTCGATGCCAAGGACGCGTACACCGACTGCTTCAAGGTGACGTGCGTGCTGGCGACCCGGGCCGATCACACGCTGTCCGGGGACCGGTCGCAGGACGTCAAGGTGCCGGTGAGTTTCGTGGGGCAGGCGCCGGTGGAGACCGATCCGGAGACGGGGACTACGAGTACTACGGGTACTACGGGTAGTACCGGGTCCACGGGGGACGACTCAGGTACTACGGGTACCACGGGTATTACGTCCTCCGGGGGGTCCCTCGGAGGTACTACGACCACCGGGGGAAGCCTCGCCTCCACCGGGGTGACCGTCGGCGCGGTCGCGGGCATCGCGGCGCTGCTGGCGCTGGCCGGGGTCTACGCGATGCGGCGGGCTCGGACGCTCCATTGACGGCTCAGGTTCACGTATATAACCTATGTTTCCGTACATGGATACGTTGAGAGGGAGATGACCAGGTGGACCTCACGATCGCCGACGTACGCCTCACGCCGATCCTGGTCGCGGACCCGCCGCTGCTGAACACGCAGGGGGTGCACCAGCCGTACACCCCTCGGCTGATCGTCGAAGTCGTCACCGCGGACGGGGTCGCCGGGCTCGGGGAGACCTACGGGGACACCAAGTACCTGGAGCTGGCGCGGCCGTTCGCGGAGCGGCTCGTCGGCAGGTCCGTCGCCGATCACCACGGGCTGTTCACGGTCATGAACGGGGTGGACGTCGACCGCGCGCGGGTCGTCGACCAGGTCGACGTCGGCGGGCTGCGGGGCGTACAGACCGCCGACAAGCTGCGGCTGTCCGTCGTCTCCGGGTTCGAGGTCGCCTGTCTCGACGCGCTCGGCAAGGCCCTCGGGCTGCCCGTGCACGCGCTGCTCGGCGGGAAGGTGCGCGATGCCGTCGAGTACAGCGCGTACCTGTTCTACAAGTGGGCCGAGCACCCCGCCGGCGTCCCGGCCGAGCGGGACGACTGGGGGGCCGCCCTCGATCCCGCCGGGGTCGTCGAGCAGGCGCGGAAGTTCACCGAGCGGTACGGGTTCACGTCGTTCAAGCTCAAGGGCGGGGTGTTCGCGCCGGCGGAGGAGATCGCCGCGGTCCGCGCGCTCGCCGAGGCGTTCCCCGGGCATCCGCTGCGGCTCGACCCCAACGGGGCGTGGTCCGTCGAGACGTCCCTGACCGTCGCCAAGGAACTCGGCGACGTCCTGGAGTACCTGGAGGACCCCGCGCTCGGCACCGACGCGATGGCCGAGGTCGCCGCGCGGACCGGAGTGCCGCTCGCGACCAACATGTGCGTCACGACGTTCGCCGAGATCCCCGAGGCGTTCACCCGGGGCGCCGTCCAGGTCGTCCTCTCCGACCACCACTACTGGGGTGGGCTGCGCAACACCCAGCAACTCGCCGCGGTCTGCCGCACGTTCGGCGTCGGCATCTCCATGCACTCCAACACCCACCTCGGCATCTCGCTCGCCGCGATGACCCACGTCGCGGCGACCGTCCCCGACCTCCACCACGCCTGCGACTCCCACTACCCGTGGCAGTCCGAGGACGTCCTCACGGAACGCCTCACGTTCGAGGGCGGCAAGCTGACCGTCTCCGACGGCCCCGGGCTGGGCGTCGAACTCGACCGCGACCGGCTCGCCTTCCTGCACCAGCGGTGGCTGGACGACGACGGCACGCTGCGGGACCGCGACGACGCGGCGGCGATGCGGGTGGCCGAGCCGGGGTGGGAGACGCCTTCAGTGCCTCGGTGGTGAGGCGGGGCGTGTTTTCGAGGGGCACGCGCGCGTAGGTGGGGTGGTGCGGGCCTGTTGAGGGGCCTGTTGTCAGTGGGGTGGTGCACACTGGCCGGATCGGCACACTCGCGAGGACGCACCGCCGTGGGGGCGTTCACGGGACGCGGGTTGCCGGATCGGCACCACTCGCAGGGAGCGCACCGTGACCCCGTCCGACGCGTCGGCAGGAGAGACCGTACCGAGGAGCAGGATCCGCCAGGACCGGCAGTGTCCGATGGATCCGCTGGCCGGGGTGCGCGCGCCCGGCGATCCGGCGTGCGACGTGTACCTGACCGGGACCGTGTTCCTGGACATCATCTTCACGGGTCTGGCCTCCGCACCCGTGCGCGGGACCGAGTCCTGGGCGCGCGGCATGGGCTCAAGCCCCGGCGGCGTGGCCAACATGGCGACCGCGCTGGCCCGCCTCAACCTGCGCACGTCCCTCGCGGCGGCCTTCGGCGACGACCACTACGGCGAGTACTGCTGGGACGCGCTGGAACAGGGCGAGGGCATCGACCTGACGCCCTCGCGCACGGTCCCCGGCTGGCACTCCCCGGTCACCGTGTCGATGGCGTACGAGGGCGAGCGCACGATGGTCTCCCACGGCCACGAGGCGCCCCCCGAAGAGCCCGCCCCCGCCTGCCCCCCGCCCGCGCGCGCGGCGGTCGCCTCGCTCACGCCGGGCAGGCGCGAGCCGTGGATCGCGCAGGCCGCGTCGAAGGGGACGAGGATCTTCGGCGACGTCGGCTGGGACGACACCGGCGCGTGGGACCTCGCCGGGCTCGCCGACCTGGAGCACTGCGAGGCGTTCCTGCCCAACGCGGAGGAGGCGATGCGGTACACGCGCACGGACTGCCCCCGCGAGGCCGCGCACGCGCTCACCGAACACGTACCGCTCGCGGTCGTCACGCTGGGGGCGCAGGGCGCGTACGCGGTCGACCGGCGCACCGGCGAGACCGCCGAGGTGCCCGCGATCGCCGTCGAGGCGCTCGACCCCACCGGCGCGGGGGACGTCTTCGTCGCCGGCTTCGTCACCGGCACCCTCGCCGGCTGGCCCCTCGCCGACCGCCTCGCCTTCGCGGGCCTCACCGCGGCCCTCTCCGTCCAGGAGTTCGGCGGTTCCCTCTCCGCGCCGGGCTGGTCCGAGATCGCCGCGTGGTGGCGCAAGGTCCGCTCCGTGGACACGCAGGACCCCGAGGCCCTGCGCCGGTACGCGTTCCTCGCGGACCTCCTGTCCGACGGTGACGCACGGCCCTGGCCGCTGCGCAGGGCCGTCCCGACGATCGGCTTCAGACGCTCGGCGTGAACCCGCGCGCGGGGGCGCCGGGAGCGACGTACCCGGCCCCCCGCCGCACCCCGTACGGCCGTGCGAAAACCCCTACGGCGTTGTCAGTGGCAAGGCGTACTCTTGAAATCGCCAGGCCGCCCTTGTGGCAGGCGAGACGTGTTCGGGAGGACGTAGAGGCCCTACGGGCCGGACTATGACGCAGACACCCACGGCCAAGGCCCCCGCGCAGGGGCAGGCGAGAGCACAGTTCACCGTTCCCGCCCAGCACCCCATGGTGTCGTTGCTGGGATCAGGCGACTCCCTACTGCGCGTGATAGAGACGGCCTTCCCGGCGGCCGACATCCATGTCCGGGGCAATGAGATCAGCGCGGTCGGGGACGTACGGGAAGTCGCCCTGATCCAGCGTCTGTTCGACGAGATGATGCTGGTGCTCCGCACCGGGCAGCCGATGACGGAGGACGCGGTGGAACGCTCGATCGCCATGCTGCGGGCGAGTGAGAACGGGACGAGCGACGGCCAGGAGACCCCGGCCGAGGTGCTCACGCAGAACATCCTGTCCTCGCGGGGCCGCACGATCCGCCCCAAGACCCTCAACCAGAAGCGCTACGTCGACGCGATCGACAAGCACACGATCGTCTTCGGCATCGGCCCCGCCGGCACCGGCAAGACGTACCTGGCCATGGCGAAAGCCGTCCAGGCGCTCCAGTCCAAGCAGGTCAACCGCATCATCCTGACCCGCCCCGCGGTAGAGGCGGGCGAACGCCTCGGCTTCCTCCCGGGCACCCTGTACGAAAAGATCGACCCGTACCTGCGCCCCCTGTACGACGCCCTCCACGACATGCTGGACCCCGACTCGATCCCGCGCCTGATGGCAGCGGGGACGATCGAGGTGGCGCCGCTGGCATATATGCGGGGACGCGCGCAGCCTGTGTTCACCAACGTCCTCACACCGGACGGCTGGCGCCCCATCGGTGACCTTGAGGTCGGTGACCTGGTCATCGGCTCCAACGGCGAACCCACCCCGGTTCTGGGCGTCTACCCGCAGGGTGAGAAGGACGTCTACCGTGTCACGGCTCAGGACGGCTCCTGGACCCTGGCCTGCGGCGAGCACCTGTGGACCGTCCGCGCGCGCGACGACAAGCGCCGTGACAAGCCGTGGCGGGTCCTGGAGACGCAGGAGATGATCGGCAACCTGCGCGCGGCGCACGCGCGCCGGTACGAGCTGCCGATGCTGACGGCGCCGGTGTGCTTCCCGGAGCAAGAGGTCCCCATGGACCCGTACGCGCTGGGACTGTTGCTGGGCGACGGCTGCCTGACCGGCTCCACGACGCCGTCCTTCGCCACGGAGGACCCCGAACTGGCGGTCGCCCTGGAATCGGTCCTGCCCGGAGTGCGGGTACGGCACAAGGGTGGGCCGGACTATGTCCTCAACCGGATCAAGTCCCCCGGGGACGTCGTCACGCTGGAGAACCCGGTCACCCGCGTCCTGCGTGAACTGGACCTCCTGCGGACGCGTTCACACACCAAGTTCGTGCCGGACAGCTACCTGTACAACTCCGCCGAGATTCGGCTCGCGGTGCTTCAGGGACTGCTGGACTCCGACGGCGGCCCGGTCACGCAGAAGGACCGGACGTGCCGTATCCAGTACTCGACGACGTCGATCATGCTCCGCGACGACGTGATCGCCCTCGTCCAGTCGCTCGGCGGGGTCGCGTACACACACCGCCGCATGGCTGAGGGACGTGAGCAGGGGAGCGCGCTGGGTGCGCACCGCCACGACGCCCACGTCATCGACATCCGCCTCCCCGAAGACATCGAACCCTTCCGCCTCGCCCGCAAGCGCGACAAGTACCTCGCGGCCGGAGGCGGCGGACGTCCGATGCGGTTCATCGACTCGATCGAACCGGCGGGCCGGGAGGAGACGGTCTGTATCCAGGTGGCGGCGGAGGACTCGCTGTACGTCACCACGGACTACCTGCTCACCCACAACACGCTGAACGACGCCTTCATCATCCTCGACGAGGCCCAGAACACCTCCGCCGAGCAGATGAAGATGTTTCTGACGCGGCTCGGGTTCGACTCGAAGATCGTTATTACCGGGGACGTGACGCAGGTCGACCTGCCTAGCGGGACCAAGAGCGGGCTGCGGCAGGTGCAGGACATTCTGGATGGGGTCGACGACGTGCACTTCGCGCGGTTGTCGTCGCAGGATGTCGTCCGGCACAAGCTGGTGGGCCGTATCGTCGACGCGTACGAGAAGTACGACAGCGAGAACGGTACGGACAACGGCGGCCACAAGGGCGGCCGGCCCAAGCGGAAGTAGCAGAACAGCGCCATGTCGATCGACGTCAACAACGAGTCCGGAACCGAAGTCGACGAGCAGGCGGTCCTCGACATCGCCCGCTACGCGCTGGCGCGGATGAGGATCCACCCGCTGTCCGAGCTGTCGGTGATCGTCGTGGACGCCGACGCGATGGAGCAGCTGCACATCCAGTGGATGGACCTGCCCGGCCCGACGGACGTGATGTCGTTCCCGATGGACGAGCTGCGCCCCCCGGCGAAGGACGACGAGGAGCCCCCGCAGGGGCTGCTAGGGGACATCGTGCTGTGCCCGGAGGTCGCGAAGAAGCAGGGTGAGGAAGCGCCGACGCAGCACTCCATGGACGAGGAGCTCCAGCTCCTGACGGTCCACGGGGTGCTGCACCTGCTGGGCTACGACCACGAGGAGCCCGACGAGAAGGCCGAGATGTTCGGCCTCCAGGCGGCGATCGTGGACGGCTGGCGGGCCGAGAAGGGCATCACCGGCCCCTCTCCCGCGCCGACCGTCTCATGAGCGTCCAGCTCATCGGCGGTGCCGTCGCGCTGGTCGTCGTCGCCTGGCTCGCCGCCTGCGCGGAGGCGGGCCTCGCGCGCGTGTCCAGCTTCCGCGCGGAGGAGGCCGTCAAGTCGGGCCGCCGGGGCAGCGCGGGGCTCGCGCAGGTCGCGGCCGACCCGACCCGCTATCTGAACGTCGCCCTGCTGGTCCGGGTGGCCTGCGAGATGGCGGCTGCCGCGCTCGTGACGTACGCCTGTCTCCAGGACTTCGACCGGACGTGGGCGGCGCTGCTCACCGCGATCGGCGTGATGGTCCTCGTCTCGTACGTCGCGGTCGGCGTTTCCCCGCGCACGATCGGCCGCCAGCATCCGCTCAACACGGCCACTGCGGCGGCGTACGTCCTGCTGCCGCTGGCCCGGATCATGGGCCCGATCCCGTCGCTGCTGATCCTCATCGGCAACGCGCTCACCCCCGGCAAGGGGTTCAGGCGCGGCCCGTTCGCCTCCGAGGCGGAGCTGCGCGCGATGGTCGACCTCGCGGAGAAGGAGTCGCTGATCGAGGACGACGAGCGCCGGATGGTGCACTCCGTCTTCGAGCTGGGCGACACCCTCGTACGGGAGGTCATGGTCCCCCGGACCGACCTCGTGGTCATCGAGCGCTACAAGACGATCCGTCAGGCGCTCACCCTGGCGCTGCGGTCCGGGTTCTCCCGGATACCCGTCACCGGGGAGAGCGAGGACGACATCGTCGGCATCGTCTACCTCAAGGACCTCGTCCGCAGGACGCACATCAGCCGCGACGCCGAGTCCGCCCTCGTCTCCACGACCATGCGGCCCGCCGCGTTCGTCCCCGACACGAAGAACGCGGGTGACCTGCTGCGCGAGATGCAGCAGGAGCGCAACCACGTCGCCGTCGTCATCGACGAGTACGGGGGTACGGCCGGGATCGTCACCATCGAGGACATCCTGGAGGAGATCGTCGGCGAGATCACCGACGAGTACGACCGTGAGCTGCCCCCTGTGGAGGACCTGGGTGACGACCGGCACCGGGTCACCGCGCGCCTCGACATCACGGACCTGGGCGAGCTGTACGGACTTGAGGAGTACGACGACGAGGACGTCGAGACGGTCGGCGGGCTCCTCGCGAAGGCGCTGGGGCGGGTGCCGATCGCCGGTGCCTCCGCGGTCGTACGCCTTCCGGACGACCGGACGCTGCGGCTGACCGCCGAGGCGGCTGCCGGGCGGCGGAACAAGATCGTGACCGTGCTGGTGGAGCCCGTCGGGGACGACCCCGAGAAGGAGTCGGCGTGACCCCGGAGCAACTCCGTTCCCTGTGCCTGTCGTTCAACGCGTCCGTCGAGGACTTCCCGTTCTCGCCGGAGGTCTCCGTCTTCAAGGTCTGCGGCAAACTGTTCGCGTTGAGCTGGATGGACGCCGTACCCCTGAAGGTCAACCTCAAGTGCGACCCTGACGACGCTGTACGCCTCCGGGGGGAGTACCCAGGGGTGATCACTCCCGGGTATCACATGAACAAACGGCACTGGAACACGGTCGATCTGGCGGCCGGTCTTCCGGAGCGGTTGGTGCGGGAGCTGGTGGAGGACTCGTACGACCTTGTCGTGGCCGGTCTGCCGAGGGCGGAGCGGTTGCGGCTGGACCGGCCCTAGGGGGCTCCGCTTTGTCCGCGCTGTATGAATTCGCTTCCTGGGAGCCGCTGTTGAGGCTTGTGCGGGAGAGCAACCCGAAGCGGCTCGCCGCCCCCGAGGGGTATGTGAAGGGGCACATCGGGCAGGGCTCGTGGAGCGTGCCGCTGCGCCGGGTGTACCCGCCGCCGGGGCAGGCGGCCCAGGTGTCGGACAACCAGGCGGAGTGGGACGCCGTCGAGCCGCTGCGCGCGGCGGTCGTCGCGGCCGGGGTCGAGCGGGTGTCGTTCCTCGTCCAGTGCACGGCCGAAGGGGCCACGACGCTGCGGCTGTTCGGGACGGGGCCCGACGTCGAGCCCGGGGCCGGCGGGCCGCAGGGCGGGACGATGATCCTCGCGGACGGCGCCGTGCCCGAGCCGTGGCGCAGGCTGCCCGAGCCGGCGCCGGACGCGGTGCCGGCGCCGTCGGCCGACGCGGGCGAGCTGGAACGGGTGCTGCGGGAACGGCTTCCCGACGCGATCGGGGCCACCGAAGAGGAGATCGCGGCGGCCGAGGCGCGGCTGGGTGTCGTCCTTCCGGAGGAGGTGAAGGCCCTCTACAGGGTGACGCGGGCCAGGTGGGAGGACTGGAGCACGGACGATGACTACGCGGCGTCCCGGCACCACTGCGAGTCGGTGGGCTTCGAACTCTTCGGGCTGGAGCACGTGTTCGTCGCCGACGCCGAACACCGGGCGACGCCCTGGGAGTTCGCGGCGATGGAGGCCGTTGCGACCAGGGCCGACGACGCGGTGCAGCGGCTCGCCGGATCGCCGGGGTGGATCACCATCGGGGACAACGGCGGGGGTGACGGGATCGTCGTCGACCTGACGCCGGGGCCGCGCGGTCACCTGGGGCAGGTCATCCTGCTGAGCCACGAGGAGGACATGGGCGGGGTGCTGCTCGCCGGCTCCCTCACCGAGCTGATCGTGGACGGTGAGCGGGAGGAGGAGTACCGCGAGCGGGACGAGCTGCCCGAGATCGCCCGCATCAACCGGTACGCCGGGACGAGCGTCGAGGCTGTCGCCGGCCCGGCGCTCGAAGTGCTCTCCTTCGGTGTGTGGGACGGCGAACCGTTCAGCCTGGCCCCCGTGCTGGGCCTCCCGCGCCTGCGCACCCTCACGGCGTACCCGGGTACCCTCGCCGACCCCGCGCAGCTCGCCGGCCTCCCCGCCCTGGAGTACCTCCGCCTCCCCTACGAGGACTGGCGCACCCTCCTGGATGCGGACGCGGTCCCGGGCACCCTGCTGGCGGCGTCCATCGAAACGAACGGCGGCGGCCCCGACCACCACCCCCTCGCCCTCGTAGCCCTCACGTACGAGATCCTCACCCTCTTCGACCGCTCGGTGCTCCCGGTGGCGGTACTGGAGGGCGACCTGGGCCCGGCTCCGGCCTGAGCCGCTCGTATGCTCTGACCATGACCGACACCACCTCCCTCGACCCCGAGGACCGCAAGATCGTCACCCTGGCCCGTTCCGCTCGGGCCCGTAACGGTGTTCCGGAGGGGGCGGCCGTGCGGGACGGGACGGGGCGGACGTATGTCGCGGCGACGGTGGAGCTGCCGTCGCTGAAGCTCAGCGCGCTGCGTACGGCCGTGGCGATGGCGGTGGCGTCCGGCGCCGAGTCGCTGGAGGCCGCGGCTGTCGTGACCGGTGAGGGAGAAGTTGCCGACGAGGACCTCGCCGCCGTGCGGGACCTGGGGGGCGTGGGGACACCCGTGTTGGTGGCGGGGCCCGACGGGACCGTACTGCGGACTCTCGCCGTTGGCTGAAAAGGGGCCTTGCCCTCGCTCGTCTCCCACGCATCAATGGAGCCGTTGATTCCGACGGGCCGTCAGATCTCCTCACCGGGGCCGGAGTCCGCACCCTCCCGCCCCGATCGGCCGTCCGTCTCTCCCCCCCCGGAAGGAGCCGGAAACTCCATGAGAGGCAAGCGAATCGGATCAGGTGCGGCACTGCTGGCCGGGGCCCTCGCGGTCACCGGGCTGGCGCTCGCTCCCACGGCTGTCGCCGTGAGCCCCACGACGGCGACGTTCACCGCCAGTTGCGGCATCTTCGGCGGTGGCTCGGCCACCCTCACGGCGACCCAGAACGGGACCGCCGCCACCCTCACCCTGTCCACGGCGGCGGTCAAGGCGCCGCTCCCGATCGGCGCGAACAGCATCAACTCCACGCTCACGATGACGAATTCGACGGGTGCGAACCGGGTCTTCACCGGTAACGCGAACCCGGCGATGGCCATCAACGACCCGATCACCGTCGGCCCGCTGAACGGCACCGTCGCCTCGGGCGACAGCCTGGACATCTTCGGCGGCGGCCTCACGATGGTCGTCTTCGGCGTCACGGTCACCTGTACGGCGACCGGCCACCAGTCCGCGCCGTTCGTCTACAGCTGAACCCTCGCACCTGCGAAGTGAGTTGACGGTCTGTCAGTTCTGTAGCTGACCGACCGTCAGCTTTGTCCGCCGAGTCCATTGACTTCTTCGGCCGCCTCCACGTCAATGCCCCCTGTCGGCGCAGAAGAGCCGCTGCGCCTTCACCCCAAGAAGGAGGGGGCACCACCCATGGGTCGCACACCCACCCGAAGACGGCGTCTGGTCTCACTGCTCGGGACGGCCGCGCTCGCGCTCGGCGCGGGCGGCGCGCTCGCCGGCCCCGCGTCGGCCGCGACGAACGTCGACTTCCCCACCCACTGCATCCCCCCGGCGGTCGCCGGGATACCGCCGATCGACGGCACCACCACCGCGAAGATCGCCGTCGACAACACGTCGCCCAAGGTCGGCGACACCGTCAACGTCACCTACACGGTGGTCACTCCGGCCGCCGGCAACCCCACCGACCTGGCTCTCCCGGCCGACATCATGACCCCGACCGGGAAGGTCACCCTCGGCGGCGCCCAGAGCGGCAGCTTCACGGTCGCCGGGCCCAAGAAGAACGATCCGGTGCCCGGCCGGGCGCCCTTCCCGTCGTTCTCCATGTCCGGGTCGTTCACCGTGACCGCGCCCGGCGCGATCACCCTCTCGCCCGGCGACTACAACATCCACACCAGCTACATCCTGGAGCTGGACACGCCCTGCACCGTCACCAGCCCGCCCGCACCGACCTCGGAGACGGTCACCGCCACGGCCAACCCGCCCGCCAACACCCGGACGATCTCGCTGAGTTCGGCAACGGGCGCGCCGGGTACGGCAGTTACCGTCAGCGGCAGCAACTTCACCGCCGGCGCGAGCGTCACGCTGGCCGGGCGCGCGGGGGCGAGCCAGACGCAGGACACGGCGACCGTGACCGCCAACTCCAGTGGCGCGATCAGCGGTTCGCTCACCGTCAACGACCTGACCACCACCGGGATCGTCGCCTACGAGGGTGGCGCCTGGTCCGACACGAAGGGGGCTGGGCCGGCCGCGTACGTCGTCGTCAACGACACGCCCGTACCGCCCGGCAGCCAGAAGCTCACCGCCACCGTCAAGGCCGGGACGCTCGCCATGTCCCAGGCCGGTGACTCGGTCGCGCTCTCCGCCGTCGACTTCGGCAGCGGCAACGCGTCCACCGGTGCGCTCCAGACCGTCACCGTCAAGGACTTCCGCGGGGGTCCCGCGGGGTGGTCCCTGACCGGGAAGGTCACCGACTTCACCGGGCCCGGCGCCAAGATCGCGGCGGGCAAGCTGAGTTGGACACCTTCCTGTGCCACCAAGGTGGGCTCGCCCAGCACGTGTCAGGCGGGCAGCGCCGGCGCTGTCGGCAGTGCGGGCGCGACTCTCGCGTCCACGCCCGACGCGGCCGGAGCCGGCGGCGAGTTCACCGCTGGCGCGCAACTCTCCCTCGACGTACCGGCGTTCACGCCTCCGGGCAGCTACGCCGGCGTCCTCACCCTGACGCTGACCTGAGCGCCGGGTTCTGACGGCCGGGCGTCCACCCCACTGGTCCGCATCCGCCCGACCGTCCAACTTCCCTTCGCACCAGGGGGGTTCGTCTCCATGCGGAAGCTCTTCGGGCTTGTCCCGGTTCTGCTCCTCCTGTTGTTGCCGGCTCCGGCTCGGGCCGCCGACAACGGGAGTTGGTCCGTCTATCCGGCGTCCACGGCTGTCGCGGCGCGGCCGTACTTCTTCGTCTCCGCCGATCCTGGGCGTACCGTCCGGGACAAGGTCGTCATCGCCAACAAGACCGACCAGGCCATGAAGTTCCGGCTCTACGCGGCCGATGCGTACAACACCGCCCGCGATGGTGGCTTTGCCGTCAAGTCGGTCGGCGAGAAGATGCTCGGCGTCGGGGCGTGGGCGAAGCTTCCCGGCAGTTCCGTCAGCGTGCCGGCTCGGGGGACTGTCACGGTGCCGTTCGCGATCGAGGTGCCTGAAGGCGCCGAGCCCGGTGATCATCCCGGGGCGATCGTGGCGCTTGACGAGAAGGTCGAGAAGGGTGGGGGAGGGGTCGCGCTCGGGGTTCAGCGGGCGGTCGGGGCGCGGGTGTATTTGCAGGTCACGGGGGTTTCACTGCGGGCGCTCGCCGTGGAGGACGTCCGGATCGCTCAGGATCGTCCGCTGGTTCCGGGGTTCGGGGACAGTACGGCGACCGTCTCGTACACGCTGCACAACACGGGGAATGTGACGCTGGATCCCCGGGTGCGGTTGAAGGCGACGGGGTTGTTCGGACGTACGCTGCTGAGTCGTGAACTGACGAAGGTGCCGGCGGAGTTGTTGCCGGGGCAGCGGGTTCGGTTGAGTGAACGGTGGGGCGGCGCACCGCAGTTGGATCGAGGCCGGGTGACGTTGACGGCTAGCGCCACGGGGACGGAGGAGAAGGGGAGTACGTCGTTCTTGGCGGTGCCGTGGGCTGCGGTGGGGGCGGCTGTGGGGGTTCTTGTAGGAGCCGGGGTGCTGCTCAAATGGCGGCGTAGCCGCCCTCTGGGGGCGCGGGGAACTGCGCGACCAGCCACTGTCGAGCCGCAGAAGGCCGTCTAGCGGGTGCGGCACCGTCGTGGCTTGTCGCGCAGTTCCCCGCGCCCCTAAAAGCAAAAGCACACAGCGAACCCGGCGCTAAGACCTACAGCGCGTCCGGGCCCCGTTCGCCCGTCCTCACCCTCACCACCGTCTCCACCGGCACCGCCCACACCTTCCCGTCCCCGATCTTCCCCGTCTGCGCCGCCTTCACGATCGCCTCGATCGCCGGCTCCACATCCGCGTCCTCCACCACCAACTCGATCCGCACCTTCGGCACCAGATCGATCTGGTACTCCGCCCCCCGATACACCTCCGTGTGCCCCCGCTGGCGCCCGTACCCACTCGCCTCCGTCACGGTCAGACCATGGATGCCGAGTTCTTGCAGCGCCGTCTTGACCGCATCGAGGCGGTACGGCTTGACGATCGCGGTGATGAGCTTCATGCGGGCGGTGTCACCTTCTGGATGGAGTGCGAGATGGGCGCACCGTGGCCGAGGACGCCGTGATCGTATGCGGTCTCGGCGTGCACCGTAAGGTCCAGGCCCGTGTGCTCGTGGTCCTCGTCAGCCCGGAACCCCATGACCTTGTCGATGAGCTTGCCGATGCCGTACGTCACTCCGAAGGCGTACCCGGCTACGACCACGACCGCCAGGGCCTGCTTGCCGAGCTGGGTGAGGCCACCCCCGTACAGGAGACCCGTCGTACCCCCGGTCAACTCGCTCGCGGCGAAGACGCCGATGAGGAGCGTGCCGATCACCCCGCCGACGAGGTGCACGCCGACGACGTCCAGCGAGTCGTCGTAGTCGAACCTGAACTTCCAGCCCACGGCGTACGAGCAGACGACCCCCGCCGCGAGCCCGATGACCAGCGCGCCGAGGAGGGAGACCGACCCGCAGGACGGGGTGATCGCGACGAGCCCGGCGACCGCGCCGGACGCCGCGCCCAGCGTCGTGGGGTGGCCGTCGCGCCGCTGCTCGACGAAGAGCCAGCCCAGCAGGCCGGTGCAGCCGGCGGCCAGGGTGTTGAGGAACGCGGCGGCGGCGAGGCCGTTCGCGCCGAGCGCGGACCCGGCGTTGAAGCCGAACCAGCCGAACCAGAGGAGACCGGCACCGAGGACGACCATGGGGAGGTTATGGGGACGCATGGCATCTTTTTTGAACCCCAGCCGAGGCCCCACGACGATCGCGAGGGCCAGTCCGGACGCCCCGGAGGTGATTTCCACCGGCAGTCCGCCCGCGAAATCCAGCGCTCCCAGCCTTTCCAAAATCCACCCGCCGGGCCCCCAGACCCAGTGCGCGACCGGAACGTATACGAGCAGCGTCCACACGGGGACGAATACCAGCCACGCCCCGAACTTCGCGCGGTCCGCGATCGCGCCACTGATCAGCGCGGCCGTGATGATTGCGAAGGTCAGCTGGAAGGTGGCGAACAGGAGGGTCGGTACGGTGCCCTGGACGCTGTCCGGGGTGATACCGGCCATCCCCGCGTGCGCGAGGCCGCCGATCAGGCCCGCGCCGGTGTCCTCGCCGAAGACCAGGGAGTAGCCGGCGACGAGCCAGACGACCGTCACGAGGGCGATCGACACGAAGCTCATCATCAGCATGTTGAGGACGCTCTTCGTGCGGACCATGCCGCCGTAGAACAGGGCCAGGCCCGGGGTCATCAGCAGGACGAGGGCGGTCGCGGCGAGCAGCCAGGCGGTGTCGCCGGTGTTCACCTGTGCGGCGGCGAGGGGCACGGGGGTCTCCAACGGGGTCGGGGCTCGTCAGAGGGTCACCGGTTCCGGTTTCCGGCCGCGTACGGATGTGTTTCCGGGGAGTTTCGTTGCGGATGGGTTTCCGGAAACTCACCGTGGGGGTGGCCGGCCGCTCGTGTGTGCGGCGGTGCTTCGTGGATCAGGGAGAATGGGGGTATGAGCGTTCGTTCCCAGTCATCCTCGCCGTCCGAGAAGTCGGGCGGCGCCGCCCACCGTGCGGGCTTCGCGTGCTTCGTGGGGCGTCCCAACGCGGGCAAGTCCACCCTCACGAACGCTCTCGTCGGGAAGAAGGTGGCGATCACCTCCAACCGGCCGCAGACGACCCGGCACACGGTGCGCGGCATCGTCCACCGCGAGGACGCGCAGCTGATCCTCGTCGACACCCCTGGCCTGCACAAACCCCGGACCCTGCTCGGGGAGCGGCTCAACGACGTCGTGCGGACGACGTGGGCGGAGGTCGACGTCATCGGGTTCTGCCTGCCCGCGAACGAGAAGCTCGGCCCCGGTGACCGGTTCATCGCCAAGGAGCTCGCCGGGATCAAGCGCACGCCCAAGGTCGCCGTCGTCACGAAGACGGACCTCGTCGACTCCAAGACCCTCGCCGAGCAGCTCATCGCGATCGACCTGCTCGGCAAGGAGCTGGGGATCGAGTGGGCGCAGATCGTGCCGGTGTCGGCGGTCGCGGGCCAGCAGGTCGAGCTGCTCGCCGACCTCCTCGCGCCGATGATGCCGGAGAGCCCCCCGCTCTACCCCGAGGGCGACCTCACGGACGAGCCCGAGCAGGTCATGGTCGCCGAGCTGATCCGCGAGGCGGCCCTCGAAGGCGTCCGGGACGAGCTGCCGCACTCCATCGCCGTCGTCGTCGAGGAGATGCTCCCCCGCGAGGACCGCCCCGCCGACAAGCCCCTCCTCGACATCCACGCGAACATCTACATCGAGCGCTCCAGCCAGAAGGGCATCATCATCGGCCCCCAGGGCCGCCGCCTGAAGGACGTGGGCATCAAGTCCCGCAAGCAGATCGAGGCCCTCCTCGGTACGCCGGTCTTCCTCGACCTGCACGTGAAGGTCGCGAAGGACTGGCAGCGGGACCCGAAGCAGCTCCGGAAGCTGGGCTTCTAAAGACGGAGTACCGGAGAGCTACGGGTCCTGCCTTCAGCGCTGGGCCCGTAGTGCGTTCCGGTACCACCCGTACGACGCCTTCGGCGTCCTCTCCTGCGTCGCGTAGTCCACGTGCACCAGCCCGAAGCGGCGGGCGTAGCCCTCGGCCCACTCGAAGTTGTCGAGGAGGGACCAGACGAAGTAGCCGCGTACATCCACCCCCGCCTCCAACGCCTTGTGCAGGGCCTGGATGTGGGTCGCGTGGTACGTGATGCGGGACTGGTCGTCGAGGCCCTCGTAGGAGCAGCCGTTCTCCGTGATGACGATCGGGGGGAGCTTGTCGGCGTAGCGGGACTTGAAGGTGGTGAGGAGTTCCGTGAGGGCCTCCGGGACCACCGGCCAGCCGAAGTCCGTGGTCGGGACGCCCTCGATCTGCCGTACGGAGAAGGGGAGTTCGGCCGGCATCGTGACGCCGCCGAAGTTGATCTCCTCGCCCTGGGGCGCGCCGACCCGGGTGGGGGCGTAGTAGTTGATGCCGTACCAGTCGAGGGGCTCGGAGATGATCTTGAGGTCCGCCGAGACGTCGCCCGGCATCAACTCGCCCAGGCCGTCCGGGTATTCGCCCAGCAGGACCGGCTCCGCGAAGAGCCGGTTGAGGAGCGTGTCGTAGAAGGCCGCCGCCTCGATGTCGGCCTGGTCGTCCGACGAAGGCCACGTCGGGCCATGGGAGTTGGTGATCGCGACATCGGTCGCACCGGCCGCGCGCAGGGCCTGGACCGTGAGCCCGTGGGCCAGGAGCTGGTGATGGGCGACCGGGAGCGCGTCGAAGAGGAGCTGCTTGCCGGGCGCGTGCGTGCCGAGCGCGTGGCCGAGCAGGGTGTGTTCGGCGGGCTCGTTGAGGGTGATCCACTTCTGTACGCGGTCCCCGAGGCGCCCGGCGACGACGGCCGCGTGCTCCGCGAGCCGGGACGCGGTGTCGCGCTCCAGCCAGTCCAGGCCGACGGGGAGGTCCCAGTGGAAGAGGGTGGGGACGGGACGCACCCCCGCCGCGAGGAGTTCGTCCACCAGCCGGTCGTAGAAGTCCAGCCCGCCCGGCGACTCGACGCGCGGCCACGACACGGAGAACCGGTACGCGTCCACCCCGAGCCCGGCGAGCAGCGCGACGTCCTCCCGGTACCGGTTGACGTGATCGCAGGCGACGTCGGCCGTGGACCCGTCCTTCACCCCGGAGAACTCGTCCCACACCGAGGGCCCCCGCCCCCCGGCCCCCTCGATCTGATGCGCCGAAGTCGACACTCCCCAGAGGAAGTTCGCCGGGAACTGAGGTATCGCGTTACCTGCGTCAATCGCCATGCGCGGATCATCCGTACCGACGGGTAGGGAAGTCAACGCCCTGACGGAGAACAGGAGAACGGGAGAGGCGTCCCGGAATCCCCCGTCCGGAACGCCCCTCTCTTACGGCCCTCCCTTAAGCCCCTTCCTTCAACACCCTGGAGATCAGCGTCCGTTGCTCCTCGGTCAGCTGAGGGTCGGCCGCGTACACGGTCTTGCCGTCCACCGTGATCTCGTAGCTGAACCCGTCCGGCACCCCGACCGGGCGTACCGTCCGCGCGCAGGCCACCGCCTGTTCCGCGAGGGTGTGCCACTCGGCCGCGTCGGGGCGGCCGGCCGTGTCGAGCTGCGCGTACCGTTCGATGCCGGCGAAACCGCCGGTGCGTCGCACCTGAATCCGCATGGAGCCCTGTCTAGTACAGAACTCAGGTGGTCGACACCCCGACTTGGCCCCATGCGCCGAGGAGGGCCTTGTGAACGTCGCCGTCGCCGTAGCGGGCCTTCGCGGCGGCGGCCGTGAGCTTCGCGAAGTCCGTGAAGCGGGCGTCCGTCGCCAACTCCCCGCCCGTCAGCACGTCGTACCAGACCTGACCAGCCTTCTCCCAGGCGTTGCCGCCGAGTTCGGTGGCGAAGAGGTAGAACGCGTGGTTGGGGATACCGGAGTTGATGTGGACGCCGCCGTTGTCGCGGCTGGTCTTCACGTAGTCGGCCATGGTCGCGGGCTGCGGGTCCTTGCCGAGGACGTCGTCGTCGTACGCGGTGCCCGGCGCCTTCATGGAGCGCAGGGCCTCGCCGCGGTCGATCGCCGGGCCGAGGAGGCCGGCGCCGATGAGCCAGTCGGCCTGGTCGGCGGTCTGCCCGAGGGCGTACTGCTTGATGAGGGAGCCGAAGACGTCGGAGACGGACTCGTTGAGCGCGCCGGACTGGCTGTAGTACTCCAGGTTGGCGGTGAACTGGGTGACGCCGTGGGTGAGTTCGTGCCCGATGACGTCGACCGGGATGGTGAAGTCGAGGAACAGCTCCCCGTCCCCGTCGCCGAACACCATCTGCTGGCCGTCCCAGAACGCGTTGTCGTAGTCGCGGTCGTAGTGGACGGTCGCGTCGAGCGCGAGCCCGCTGCCGTCGATGGAGTCACGGCCGTACGCGTTGAGGTACAGGTCGAACGTCGCGCCGAGCCCGGCGTACGCGCGGTTGACGGTGGCGTCCTGGCCCGGCTCGGAGCCCTCGGCGCGTACCTCGGTGCCGGGCAGGTCGGTGGTGTGGCCGGCGTCGTAGATGGTGCGCTTCGGCTTGCCGGTGCCGGCGGCGGGCGCGGCGGCGATCAGACCGCGCTCGATGGTGAGCCGGCGGCGGGTGCGCTGGAGGGAGTCGCGCTCCAGCGTGCGCGCGACCCGGTCGGCGATGGACGCGTCCTCGTGGCGGGCCACGTGGTCCAGGACGTGTGGCGGAATGATGGTGCAGAAGACGGGCTCGAAGCCCCCGTGGTGAGTCATGTCGGGCACCTTGGCACTGAGTCACGCGCCTGTCACTACCCGCAACCATGATTGGTGAAATACCCCCACATAGGGATGTGAATGATTCCGCTGTGTGGTACGGCGCACGTTTCGTACCGTTCGTCCCACCGGTCCCGCATACTGGGACGGAGCCGCGCCCCACCAGCGCCTCCGTTAGAGTGCAGAGCACTATGCGTTTCGGGCTGCTTCTCCTTAGCTGCCGCGGCGAGGGCCTGTAAAGAAGGCCGACTCCCTCCCCGCGGAGCTTGGTGGTGCGTGTCGGCCGGTTCATCCGGACCCCCTTGAGGAGCCTGAATCCCCATGGCGAATCGCCAGCAGCCCAGCCAGATGCCGATCCACAAGTACGGCCGGTACGACCAGGTCGACATCTCCGACCGCACCTGGCCCGAGCAGCGGATCACCACCGCCCCCCGCTGGCTCTCCACCGACCTGCGGGACGGCAACCAGGCCCTGATCGACCCGATGTCGCCCGAGCGCAAGCGCCGGATGTTCGACCAGCTGGTCAAGATGGGCTACAAGGAGATCGAGGTCGGCTTCCCGGCCTCCGGACAGACCGACTTCGACTTCGTGCGCTCGATCATCGAGGAAGAGGGCGCGATCCCGGACGACGTGACGATCTCCGTCCTGACCCAGGCCCGCGAGGACCTGATCGAGCGGACCGTCGAGTCCCTGAAGGGCGCCAGGCGCGCGACCGTCCACCTGTACAACGCGACCGCGCCGGTCTTCCGCCGCGTCGTCTTCCGCGGCTCCAAGGACGACATCAAGCAGATCGCCGTCGACGGCACCCGCCTGGTGATGGAGTACGCGGAGAAACTGCTGGGCCCCGAGACCGAGTTCGGCTACCAGTACTCCCCGGAGATCTTCACCGACACCGAGCTGGACTTCGCGCTGGAGGTCTGCGAGGCGGTCATGGACGTCTACCAGCCCGGCCCGGGCCGCGAGATCATCCTCAACCTGCCTGCCACCGTTGAGCGTTCGACCCCCTCCACGCACGCCGACCGCTTCGAGTGGATGGGCCGCAACCTCTCCCGCCGCGAGCACGTCGTCCTGTCCGTCCACCCGCACAACGACCGCGGTACGGCCGTCGCGGCGGCCGAACTGGCGCTGATGGCCGGCGCCGACCGCATCGAGGGCTGCCTCTTCGGCCAGGGCGAGCGCACCGGCAACGTCGACCTGGTCACGCTGGGCATGAACCTCTTCTCCCAGGGCGTCGACCCGCAGATCGACTTCTCCGACATCGACGAGATCCGTCGTACGTGGGAGTACTGCAACCAGATGGAGGTCCACCCGCGCCACCCGTACGTGGGCGACCTGGTCTACACGTCCTTCTCCGGCTCCCACCAGGACGCCATCAAGAAGGGCTTCGACGCGATGGAGGCCGACGCCGCCGCCAAGGGCGTCACCGTCGACGACATCGAGTGGGCCGTGCCGTACCTGCCCATCGACCCCAAGGACGTGGGGCGTTCGTACGAGGCCGTCATCCGCGTCAACTCGCAGTCCGGCAAGGGCGGTATCGCGTACGTCCTGAAGAACGACCACAAGTTGGACCTGCCGCGCCGGATGCAGATCGAGTTCTCGAAGCTGATCCAGGCGAAGACCGACGCCGAGGGCGGCGAGGTCACCGGCGGCGACATCTGGTCCGTCTTCCGCGACGAGTACCTGCCCAACCCCGAGAACCCGTGGGGGCGGATGCAGCTCAAGGCCGGCCAGTCGACCACCGACAAGGACGGCGTGGACACGCTGACCGTCGAGGCCGAGGTCGACGGCGTGGAGACGACTCTGGTCGGCACCGGCAACGGTCCGATCTCGGCCTTCTTCCACGCGCTCCAGGGCATTGGCATCGACGTACGCCTGCTGGACTACCAGGAGCACACGATGAGCGAGGGCGCGTCCGCGCAGGCCGCCTCCTACATCGAGTGCGCCGTCGGTGACAAGGTCCTGTGGGGTATCGGCATCGACGCGAACACGACCCGCGCGTCCCTGAAGGCGGTCGTCTCCGCCGTCAACCGCGCGACGCGGTAACTCACCCGGCTGTGCCGGAGGCCCGGGCCGTCCTGTGCGACGGTCCGGGCTCCGGCGTATATCGGCCATTTCCGGGTGCAGATCACGAGAAGGTCTCGTCGAAGGTGCTGACTACACCTGTCCGATGTGGCTAACATCACGCAGACGTGGCGATGGGGCCGCGCTGGTGACGGAGGTGCGACGTGCTGCCAGGACCGGGACGAGACAGCCGGGCCACCGGGGTTGCCCGCATCCTGGGGACCCGTACCGCGTGGACGCCCGTCGGGGACGGGGAGTTCTTCTGTCCCGGGTGCGGCGGGGACCGCAACTACCAGCGGCTGACCGGGCGTCGGCGGTTCACGTGCCTGGGGGTACCCGTACTGCCTCGGGGTGAGACCGGGCCCGTCGTCGAGTGCGCCGCCTGCCGTCGGCACTTCCCCATCGACGTCCTCGACCATCCCACCACCACGCGGTTCTCCGCGATGCTCCGCGACGCCGTCCACACGGTCGCTCTCGCGGTCCTCTCGGCGGGGGGTACGTCGTCCCGTACGGCCCTGGAGACGGCCACCGCCGCCGTCCGTGCCGCCGGGTTCCAGGACTGTACGGGGGAGCAGCTCGTGGCGCTCGTGGAGGCGGTCGCCGCGGACACCGGGCGGGCGTACGGGACGCCCTGCGGGCCGGGGCTGGCCATAGAGCTGCACGAGGCGCTCGACCCCCTCGCGCCCCATCTCGCCGCCGTGGGGCGGGAGTCCATCCTCTTGCAGGGCGCGCGGATCGCCCTCGCGGACGGGCCGTACACGCCCGCCGAGCGGGAGACGCTGGCGACCGTGGGGGTGGCGTTGAGTATCGGGGCGGAGGATGTGACGCGGCTGCTGGCGGCTGCGCGGACGCCGTCGTAGTCCTCGCGGGGTACAGGTATCAGGGCAGGGTGTGTTCGTACGTCGTGTCCGTGTCCGAGTCGTAGACCAGCCTCCCGCTGGAGTCGTACCCCTTGAGGTGGGGGGCTCGGGTCACCTGGCGGTCCAGGACGCCGGTCGCCACGTACCAGCCGTGGTCCAGGGCTGCTTCTACGGGGGTACTCGTACCGTACGAGGCGGTTACCCGGGTGACCTTTGCCGGGATGTACGTGCCGATGACTCCCCAGCGGAAGGGGAGTTTCCAGTTGCCCCGGTCGAGGAACGACTGCTGGTAGAGCTTGCTGTTGATGTCCGGGTAGACCAGCGGGACGGGTTCGTTCTCGTCGGTGCCGCTGCTGTTGACGCCCTCGGCTCTGCCGTTCCGCAGGGTGCAGATCAGGCGGACCGGGGTCGGCTTCTCCTTGACGGCGACGACGTAGATGCCGTCGCCGGGGGAGTTGGAGTCGCCGGTGCTGGGGATGGCCAGGATGATCCGGTACTCCGAGGCTTCGCCCGGGCCCTCCTCGCCGGGCTGGGCGCCTGAGCGGTCGTAGGCCAGGCATTTTTCGAGGCCGTCGGCGGCTTGGGGGAAGGTGATGCCGGCGACTAGTTGGGCGGGGGTGGCTGGGGGGGTGGGGCCTTGGGGGGTGGCGGGGGGTGAGGCGTACGAGGAGCTGCTGTCCGGGGTGCCGGAGTCCTCAGCCGGAGGTCCCGCCACGACCGTGTCGGCCTGGTCCCCCCGGACCACGGTCCACGTCGCCACCGGCGCGACCCCGAGCGCCACGATCACCGCACCCGCCACGGCGAGCCGCCGCCTGCGCTCCACCACACCCCGCCGCCGGATCGCCGGGTACGGCACGGGCGAGGGGCTGATGGCGTACGCATCCTCGGCGAGCAACTCCCGTACCCACTCCTCGGTTTCACCGTCCCCGGCGTCTTTGGCGAGCGGCCCTCGCGCTCCGGTGTCACCGCCCCCGGCGTCCTCCCCGAGCAGCCCCCATACCCACTCCTCGTCCTCGCCGCCCCCGCCCTCCGCGAGCAACTCCCACTCCTCGCCGTCCCCGGCGTCCTTCCGTCGTCCGTCCTGCTCACCGCTCATCGCCGGTTCCTTTCTGAAGTGTCGGGGTGGGGGACAGGGGGCGAGGGCCGAGGGGAGCCGAGGTGGGGTGGGTGCGTGTCGCGGGTGAGATGGCCGGCCGTTCCTGAGAGCCGGCGCAGGCGGACGCGTCAGCTTCCGGCGTCGTCTGCCCGGACGCCGGTCGGGTGGGCCCACCCCCGTGGGACCCACCCCCCGACGCCGCCGCCCCCGGCCCGGACGCCCGCAGGGAGGGTCCACCCCCGTGGGGCCCACCCCCCGGCGTCCGGGCCAGCCCTGGATGTGACCGCAGCTTCGCCAGGCCCTTCGACGCCTGGCTCTTCACCGTGCCCTGGGAGCAGCCCAGTACCTCGGCGACCTCGGATTCGGAGAGGTCCTCCCAGTAGCGCAGGACGACCACCGCCCGCTGGCGGTCGGGGAGTTCGGCGAGGGCGGTGAGGAGGGGGCCGCGGTCCTCGACGGGGTGGTCGGCGTAGGCGACCGTGTCGGGCGGCGCCGCTGTCAGCGACTCCCGTACCCGGCGCTTGCGGAAGCGGTCGTTGTTGCAGGTGACGAGCATGCGACGGACGTACGCCTCCGGGCTGTCCGCCCGCGAGACCCGCCGCCAGGACCGGTACGCCTTGGCCAGGGCGGTCTGCGTCAGATCCTCCGCGTGGTGCGGGTCCCCCGTCAGCAGGTACGCCGTCCGCACGAGCCGCGTCCACCGCGCCCGCACGAACTCCTGGAACTGCTCTTCCAGCTCGTCACGCATCAGGTAACTCCTCCTCGCCCCCCAGACCACACAGAACGCGAAAAGGGTTGCCCGGCCGGGAAAGAATCGTCGGATGGAGATCTGGAAGAGGGACACACCGGGCGTACTGGAACTGCCGTCGGGCCGACGGATACGGGGGAGAGGACTACGGAACCCCTTCCCGGAGACGGCCCCCACCCCCACGTACGGCCTCTATCTCCTCGGCAGCCCGCCACCACCCCACAACTGGCCCTCCCGATGGGTCCGTTGGCCGGACTTCCGGCTGCCGAAGGACCGGCGGGACGCGCGGGAGGCGTTCACGGAGGCGTGGCACAGGGCTGGGGAGGAGCGCGTCGAGGTGGCGTGCGGGGGAGGGCGGGGGCGTGCCTGGCCGTCCTGGACGGCGTACCGGCGGACGAGGCCGTGGAGTTCGTGCGCCGGAACTATCGCCGAAGGGCCGTGGAGACGCCCTGGCAGAGCCGGTACGTACGCCGGTTCTAGCCCGCGACCTTCTCCGCCCCCACCGCCGCCCTCCCAACCCCCCGCAGCATCACCGGAGTTGCCAGCAGTACCACCCCCGCCACCCCCAGTGCCGTCCGTGTCCCCGTCACCCCCGCGACCACCCCCCACAGCGCCGTCAGCGACGCGATGCCCGCCTTCGTGCTCACCGACCACGCCGACAGGACCCGTGTCACGCGGTCGGACGGTGTCGACTCCAGGCGGAAGGTGGAGAGGACCGTGTTGTAGGCGGCGGAACAGATGATCAGCCCGAACTCGACCAGCATGATCAGTGCCACCCCCGCCACCCCGGTCCCCACGAACGCGAGGCCCACCGGCCAGCACGCCCGCAGCGCGCCGGACCACAGCAGCATCCGGCGTCGCCCCCACCGGGGCACCAGCCTGCGGGCGAGCCGGGAGCCGATGAGTCCGCCGATGCACGGTACGGCGAAGGCGAGCGCGTACTGCCAGGGCGGGAGGCCGAGTTCGCCCAGCATGAGGACCGCGAGGAGCGGGGCGCCGGCCATGATCAGGCCGTTGACCACCATCGCGTTGAGGAGCAGGGGGCGCAGCACGGGGTGCGCGAGGATGTACCGCCAACCCTCCAGCAGCTCACGCCAGTTGAGCGCGGGCGCCTTCGAGGGCCGGGGCTCCTCGCCGCGCACCCTCGCCAGCCCCAGCGCCGACAGCAGGAAGCTCACCGCGTTCGCGATCACCGTCACGACCGGCCCCACCACCCCGATCGCCGCACCCCCGAGCGGCGGACCCACCATCGTCGCCGTCCACATCGTCGACTCGAACCGCCCGTTGGCCGCGAGCAACTGGTCTTTCGGCACGAGCCACTTGACGAACGCCCCGCTCGCCGAGGTGAACGTGATGTCGGCGGCGGCGACCACCACCGACACCAGCAGCAACTGCGCGAACCCCAGCACCCCGAGCGCGTACGCGAGCGGCAGGCTGAGCAGCGCCACGCACCGGACGAGGTCCATCGCGACCATCACGGGCCGCTTGCGCCGGTACTCCACCCACGGCCCCAGCGGCACCGCCGTGAGCGCCCCCACGGCCGGCCCCACCGCAGCCAGCGCCGACACGGCCGCCGGACTCGCGTCCAGCGCCAGCACGGCGATCATCGGAAACGCGTCGAACGCCAGCCACGTACCGAACACACTGACCGCGTAGGCCCCCCACAACCACCGGAAGTCCCGCCCCACCAACGCCCCCGCCCTTCAGAAAAGCCGCTCGATGCGAGAATGGACCCATGAGCCTGTTCCGCGACGACGGCATCGTCCTACGCACCCAGAAACTGGGCGAAGCGGACCGGATCATCACCTTGCTCACGCGCGGCCATGGCAGGGTACGCGCAGTCGCCCGGGGCGTGCGGCGGACAAAATCGAAGTTCGGGGCGCGTCTGGAACCTTTCTCGCACGTCGATGTGCAGTTCTTTACCCGGGGGAGTGAACTGGTCGGCCGGGGGCTGCCGTTGTGCACGCAGAGCGAGACCATCGCTCCGTACGGTGGCGGGATCGTGAGTGACTACGCGCGGTACACCGCCGGGACGGCCATGCTGGAGACGGCCGAGCGGTTCACGGACCACGAGGGGGAGCCGGCGGTGCAGCAGTACCTGCTCCTCGTGGGCGCGCTCAGGACGCTGGCCCGGGGCGAGCACGCCCCGCACCTCATCCTCGACGCGTTCCTGCTGCGCTCGCTCGCCGTCAACGGCTACGCCCCCAGCTTCGGCGACTGCGCCAAGTGCGGACTCCCGGGCCCCAACCGGTTCTTCTCCGTCGGGTCCGGCGGCTGCATCTGCGTCGACTGCCGCGTCCCCGGCAGCGTCGTACCCTCCCCGCAGACCTTGGTCCTCCTGGGCGCGCTGCTTACGGGAGACTGGGAGGCGGCGGACGCGGCGGAGGCCCGGCACGTCAGGGAGGGCAGCGGGCTCGTGTCCGCGTATCTGCACTGGCACCTGGAGCGGGGGCTGCGCTCGCTCAGGTACGTGGAAAAAAGCTAGGGAGACGAGAAGGACATGGTCGTACGCGGGATCCTGGGGCGTCAGCGGCGCGAGTACCGGGCGCCGGAGCCGCACCCCTCCGGCGCGCGCCCGCCGAAGCTCCCCGGCGAGCTGGTGCCGGAGCACGTGGCGATCGTCATGGACGGCAACGGCCGCTGGGCGAAGGAGCGCGGGCTGCCCCGCACAGAGGGCCACAAGGTCGGCGCCGAGCAGGTCCTCGACGTCCTCCAGGGCGCCGTCGAGATCGGTGTGAGGAACATCTCGCTGTACGCCTTCTCCACCGAGAACTGGAAGCGCTCGCCCGACGAGGTCCGCTTCCTCATGAACTTCAACCGCGACTTCATCCGCAAGAGCCGCGACCAGCTCGACGCGCTCGGCATCCGCGTGCGGTGGGTCGGCCGGATGCCGAAGCTGTGGAAGTCGGTCGCGCAGGAGCTCCAGATCGCGCAGGAGCAGACCAAGGGCAACGACAAGCTGACCCTCTACTTCTGCATGAACTACGGCGGCCGGGCGGAGATCGCCGACGCGGCGAAGGCCCTCGCGGAGGACGTGAAGGCGGGGAAGCTCGACCCGTCCAAGGTCAGCGAGAAGACCCTCGCGAAGTACCTGTACTACCCGGACATGCCGGACGTCGACCTCTTCCTGCGGCCCAGCGGCGAGCAGCGCACCTCCAACTACCTGATCTGGCAGAGCGCTTACGCCGAGATGGTCTTCCAGGACGTCCTGTGGCCCGACTTCGACCGCCGCGACCTGTGGCGCGCCTGCGTCGAGTTCGCCTCCCGCGACCGCCGCTTCGGCGGGGCCATCCCGAACGAGGAACTCCTCGCGATGGAGGGCAGGACGTCGGAGGACGAGACGTCCACCTGAGCGCCACCGGGGGTTCACGCGGCTCACGGACGATCCGCCCATGAAGCACGTAACCCCCGCGTTCGCGGCCCTCTGCGCCGTAGTGGTCGCGGCGCCCCCGGCACTCGCCGCGTCCAGGCCGCCGGCGCACGCCGACAGCTACGGCACGAAGGCGCCGTATGCGCCGAAGCAGCACCCCGCCTCCTACGGCAAGGTCCCCGCCGGTTTCGTCCCCGTCTTCACGGAGAACGTCTCCCGGCACGGCTCCCGCGCCGCCACCGACAGCGACGACGGCGACCTGATCCTCGCGCTCTGGGACCAGGCGTCCGCGTCCGGTCAACTCACCGGCAAGGGCGAGGAGTTCGGGCCCAAGGTGCGGGCGCTGCTTGCGGCGATGGCGAAGGTCGGGTACGGGAACCTGAGCGGGCGGGGCCGCGAGGAGATGCGCGAGACGGCCGACCGGATGGCGGCCAGGCTTCCGGGACTCTTCAGCAAGATTTCAGCATCCGGCGAGAAGATCGACGTCGTCAGCTCCGGCCAGGGCCGCGCGATCGACAGCGCCAACACGTACGCCGGTGAACTCGCCGCGAAGGACCCGGCGTTGAAGCCGCTCATCGGCGCGACCCGCACCGACAAGGACCTCCTGTACTTCCACAAGGCGGCGGGCGGCAAGGCGTACCAGGAGTACCTCGCGAACGACCAGCGCCTCGCGTCGACCCTGAAGTCGATCACGGACCAGCCGAAGACGCAGCGGGCGGCGACCAGCGTCCTGCGCAAGCTTTTCAAGCGGGATTTCGTGGACGGCATTTCCGACCAGGTGGCCGCAGCGGAAGCCGTCTACAACCTGTACGCCATTGCCCCCGCGATGATCCAGGAAAGCCCGGAAGGAAAGGGCTGGGGTCTGGAGAGGTACATCTCCCATTCCGACGCGGCCTGGTTCGGATACCTGGGAGACGCCGAGGACTTCTACGAAAAGGGCCCCGGCTTCTCGGACTCCGACATCACGTACAAGATGGCGAACGTCCTGCTGGACGACTTCTTCAACCAGGTGAAGGCGAAGAAGTCCGGCACCTCGACCCTGGGCGCCGAACTCCGCTTCACCCACGCCGAGGAAATCATCCCCCTCGCCGCTCTGATGGGCCTCCCGGAAAGCACGAAGCCGGCGACTCCGGGTCAGTCGTACACGTACAAGAACAACCCTTGGAGGGGCGCCGACGTGGCTCCCCTGGGCGCCAACATCCAGTGGGACGTGTACCAGAAGGGCACCCAGTACCTCGTACGGATGCTCTACAACGAGAAGGAGATCCCCTTCAAGGCGGACTGCGAGCCGGTGGCGAAGAACAGCAAGTTCTACGACTTCACGGAATTGCAGCGCTGCTTCAATCGAGGCTAATTAGTGGCACAGTCCGCACACGTGCCGAAGATTTCCACCGTGTGCGCGACACTCACGTAACCGTGTTCCGCCGCGATCGCCTCGGCCCATTTCTCGACCGCCGGGCCCTCCACCTCCACCGCCTTGCCGCAGATTCTGCACACGAGGTGGTGATGGTGGTCGCCGGTGGAGCAGCGGCGGTAGACGGATTCGCCTTCGGAGGTGCGCAGGACGTCCACCTCGCCGGCGTCCGCGAGGGACTGGAGGGTGCGGTAGACCGTGGTGAGGCCCACCGAATCGCCCTTGTGTTTCAGCATGTCGTGGAGTTCCTGGGCGCTGCGGAACTCGTCGACCTCGTCGAGCGCCGCCGCCACTGCGGCGCGCTGCCGGGTGGAGCGGCCCTTCACGGGCGGTCCAGCGGTCGTCACCGTTGCCTCCTGAACGTCTGAACACCTGCCGGGCCATTGTGCCAGCCCGGCCTGTGCCCGGTCAGACGCCGACCCCGTCGCCCGTCTTCCGGGTGGCCGGAATCGCGCACTCCGCGGGATCCCCGCCGGGCTGTGCGAGGGCGTGCGCGCGGGCGCGCCGCCGCGCGAGGGGTGCCGAGAGCGCCGTGAGCAGGATGAACGCGCCGATGGTCAGCAGGACGATCGTCGCGCCGGGCGGCACGTCCTGGTAGTACGAGGTGATCGTCCCGCCGATGGTCACGCTCACCCCGATGGCGACGGCGACGGCGAAGGTCGCCGCGAAGCTCCGGCTGAGCTGCTGCGCGGCGGCGACGGGGACCACCATCAGCGCGCTGACCAGCAACAATCCGACGACCCGCATGGCGACGGTGACGGTGACGGCGGCGGTGATCGCGGTCAGCAGGTTCAGTGCGCGCACCGGCAGCCCCGTGACCCGCGCGAACTCCTCGTCCTGGCTGACGGCGAACAGCTGCCGCCGCAGGCCGAGCGTGACGAGGACGACGAACGCGGCGAGGACGCAGATCGCGGTGACGTCGGACTGCGAGACCGTCGACAGCGACCCGAACAGGTACGACGTGAGGTTCGCGTTGGACCCGGTCGGCGCGAGGTTGATGAACATCACACCGCCCGCCATGCCGCCGTAGAAGAGCATCGCGAGCGCGATGTCGCCGCGCGTCTTGCCGTACCAGCGGATCAACTCCATGAGGACCGCGCCCAGTACGGACACCAGCGTCGCCATCCACACCGGCGACCAGGAGAGCAGGAAGCCGAGGCCGACGCCGGTCATCGCGACATGGCCGATTCCGTCGCCCATGAGGGCCTGGCGGCGCTGGACGAGGTAGATGCCGACGGCGGGGGCGGTGATGCCGACGAGGACGGCGGCGAGCAGGGCCCGCTGCATGAAGGCGTAGTCGAGGAAGTCCATGTCAGCTCAGCAGTCCTGTACGCATCGGCTCGGGCTCGTGGGGGTGGACGTGGTCGTGGCCCGGCAGGGCGTGCTGGCCGAGCGCGCGCGGGGGCGGGCCGTCGTGCTGCACGCAGCCGTCGCGCAGGACGACCGCGCGGTCGATCAGCGGTTCCAGCGGCCCGAGTTCGTGCAGGACGAGCAGGACCGTCGTCCCCACCGCGACCTGGTCCTTCAGGGTCTGGGCCAGCACTTCCTGGCTCGCGAGGTCGACGCCCGCCATCGGCTCGTCCATGATCAGCAGCTCGGGTTCGGAGGCGAGGGCGCGGGCGATCAGGACGCGCTGGTGCTGGCCGCCGGAGAGGGCGTCCACGTTGTCCTTGGCCCGGTCCGCCATGCCGACCAGCTCCAGGGCCTGCCGTACGGCCGCGTGGTCCGCCCCCCGCAGGACGCCGAAGCGGGTGCGGGACAGGCGGCCCGAGGAGACGACCTCGGTGACCGTCGCCGGGACACCGCCGGCGGCGGTCGTACGCTGCGGGACGTACCCGACGCGTGCCCAGTCGCGGAACCGCTTGCGGGGGGTGCCGAACAGGTCGATCTCCCCGGCGCTCAGCGGGACCTGTCCGATCACGCTGCGGATCGCCGTCGACTTGCCGGAGCCGTTGGCGCCGAGCAGCGCGACGACCTCACCGCGCCGCACGGTGAGGTCGATCCCGCGGAGGACGGGCCGCGAGCCCAGCTCGGCGCGCACGCCGCGCAGGGATATGACGGGCTCAGTGGTCATGCCGTCCTCCAAGTCACTTCGAGCTCACTTTGTTCCCAGGGCGGTCTGGAGGGCCTTGAGGTTGGCTTCCTGGACCGAGAAATAGTCCTTGCCGCGGGACTTCTCGGTGATGCCCTCGATCGGGTCCAGGACGTCCGTCTTCAGGTTCGCGTCCGAGGCGATGGTCTTCGCGGTCTTGTCGCTGACGAGCGTCTCGTAGAACACCGTGGTGACGCCGTCGGCCTTGGCCATCTTCTCAAGGTCCTTCACGCGCGCGGCACTCGGCTCCGACTCGGGGTCGAGGCCGTTGATGGCCTCCTCGGTCAGGCCGTAGCGCTCGGCGAGGTAGCCGAAGGCGGCGTGCGTGGTGATGAACACCTTGGTCTTCGTGTTGGCCAGCCCGGTCTTGAACTGCGTGTCCAGGGCGGCGAGTTTGGTGACCAGGGCCGCGGTGTTCTTCTTGTAGTCCGCCGCGTGGTCCGGGTCGGCCTTCTCCAGCGCGCTGCCGACGCCCTGCGCGACCTGCGAGTAGCGGACCGGGTCGAGCCAGATGTGCGGGTCGAGGCCGGCCAGCTCCTCGTTCTCGGTGTGGTCGGCCTCGGCGGAGTGGCCGCCGACCTCGTTGCCGTGCTTCTCCAGGGTGGTGAGGGAGCCGGCGTCGATCTTGGTCTTGACGCCGGACTGCTTCACGGCCGCGTCCACCGACGGCTGGAGGTTCTTCAGGTAGACGATCGCGTCCGCCTTCTCCAGGTTCGCCGTCTGCTTGGCGCTGATCTCCAGGTCGTGCGGCTCCTGGCCGGGCTGGGTCAGGCTGGTCACGCTGACGTGGGCGCCGCCGATCTGCTCCGCGAGGAAGGCCATCGGGTAGAACGACGCGACGACGTCGAGCTTGCCGTCGCTGCTCGCGGCGGCGCTGTCGGAGGAGCAGCCGGTGAGGGCGGCGAGGGAGAGGGTGCCGGCCGCCGCGAGGGCGGTGCCCGATATGAGTCGTCGTACGTTCATGAAAGCCATTTTCAACAAATATGGAAACCGTTGTCAACAAGGGCTGGGTAAGAGCGGATGACGGTTCCGATTTGGAGGAGGGGGAGTCCCCGCCGGTACCCTGAGGGTTCGCTCCGAAGCACGCGCCCCCGAAGCACACTTCTCCGCTTCTTCCGCGGGCGTTTCCGCTTCGTCCGCCGCCGTTACCGTCGTTATGAAGAGAGCACCGTGGCCGCCGACAAGATCGACACCATCGTCAGCCTGAGCAAGCGCCGTGGCTTCGTTTTCCCTTGCAGTGAGATCTACGGCGGCCAGAAGGCCGCCTGGGACTACGGCCCCCTGGGTGTCGAGCTCAAGGAGAACCTGAAGCGCCAGTGGTGGCGTTACATGGTGACGTCGCGCGAGGACGTGGTCGGTCTCGACTCGTCCGTCATCCTCGCCCCCGAGGTCTGGGTCGCGTCCGGCCACGTCGCCACGTTCTCCGACCCGCTGACCGAGTGCACCGCCTGCCACAAGCGGTACCGCGCGGACCACCTGGAAGAGGCGTACGAGGCGAAGCACAACCGCCTCCCGGAGAACGGCCTCGCCGACATCAACTGCCCCAACTGCGGCAACAAGGGCCAGTTCACCGAGCCCAAGCAGTTCTCGGGCCTCCTCTCCACCCACCTCGGCCCGACCCAGGACACCGGCTCCGTCGCCTACCTGCGGCCCGAGACCGCGCAGGGCATCTTCACCAACTTCGCGCTGGTGCAGGTCGCTTCGCGCAAGAAGCCGCCGTTCGGCATCGCCCAGATGGGCAAGTCCTTCCGCAACGAGATCACGCCCGGCAACTTCATCTTCCGCACCCGCGAGTTCGAGCAGATGGAGATGGAGTTCTTCGTCAAGCCGGGCGAGGACGAGAAGTGGCAGGAGTACTGGATGCAGGAGCGCTGGAACTGGTACACCGGCCTCGGCATGCGCGAGGAGAACATGCGGTGGTACGACCACCCCAAGGAGAAGCTCTCCCACTACTCCAAGCGCACCGCGGACATCGAGTACCGCTTCCAGTTCGGCGGCAACGAGTGGGGTGAGCTGGAGGGCGTCGCCAACCGCACGGACTACGACCTCACCGCGCACTCCAAGGCCTCCGGCCAGGACCTCTCCTTCTTCGACCAGGAGGCGGGCGAGCGCTACACGCCGTACGTCATCGAGCCCGCCGCCGGTGTCGGCCGCTCGCTGCTCGCGTTCCTGCTCGACGCGTACGTCGAGGACGAGGCGCCCAACGCCAAGGGCAAGCTGGAGAAGCGAACCGTCCTGCGGCTCGACCCGCGCCTGTCGCCGGTGAAGGTCGCGGTGCTGCCGCTGTCCCGCAACGCCGACCTGTCGCCCAAGGCGAAGGGGCTCGCGCAGGCGCTGCGCCAGCACTGGAACATCGAGTTCGACGACGCGGGTGCGATCGGGCGCCGCTACCGTCGTCAGGACGAGATCGGTACGCCGTTCTGTGTGACCGTCGACTTCGACACGCTCGACGACAACGCGGTGACGGTGCGGGAGCGGGACACGATGAAGCAGGAGCGGGTGTCTCTCGACCAGATCGAGGGGTACCTGGCGAGCCGGCTGATCGGCTGCTGAAGTATCGGTGATGTTTTTTGAAACCGGGCCCCTGTCGCAGGGGCCCGGTTTTCGTGGATCAGGTGACCTCGTCGCCCTGTTTCACCGAGGACTTGTCGGCCTTGACGGTGATCGAGGCGTCGTTCATGTACGACGCGCTCGGCTTCGGTTTCGGGGCGGCGGCGGGGTGCGAGGCGGCGGCGTACGAGGCGGTCGCCCCGCCTGCCGCCAACGCCACGGACATCGCGCCGGCGGCCAGCGCGCGGGCGATCCGGCTGTGGGGCACGGAGTTCATGGGTGACGTCCGTTTCTACGGGGATCCCCCTGGGGTGCATCTACCAGGGTTACGCCGGTCGGGCGAGGACGCGAGTCGGGGAAGGGGTACCAGGGGGGTACGGGAGGGAGTCGCCCTTCGTGCCTTACGTGCCGGTGCGCTTCCGGTGGCTCACCTCGCTGAGACTCCCGCCTCCACTCCCCGAAGTTCCGGCGCCCGGAGCCGCGCGGCCGTCTTCTCCGCCGTCCCTCGTGCCCACTGTCCGCTGGTGAGGAGTCCCAGCGTCAGTACGGACAGCCCGCAGCCGACGATGATCCACCAACCCGGCGTCGCGGCGGAGGCGAAGGTGGTGCGGTACGACGATGCGTTGATGCCCGAGGCCAGGACTGCTCCCACCACCGCGACCCCCAGCGTCTGCCCGAGCTGTCGGCTCGTGGAGGCCACCGCTGCGGCAACCCCGGCCTGTGCGCGCGGCATGCCGGACACCGCCGTGTTCGTGATCGGCGCGTTGACGAAGCCGAAGCCGATGCCGAAGACGAGGTAGCCGAGGAAGCGCCCGGCGTCGGAGGTCCCGGCGTCGAAGGCCGCGAAGAGCAGCGCGCCCGAGGACATGGCGACCCCGGCGATGAGGAGCGGGATGCGAGGCCCGCGCGTACCGACCAGGCGCCCGGAGATGGGTGCGCAGAGGAACGTCGGGACGGCCATCGGCAGCATCCACAGCCCGGCGTGCAGCGCGTCGAGCCCCTGGACGTTCTGGAGGTACAGCGTCGACAGGAACAGGAACCCGGCGAGGGCGGAGAACGCGGAGATCGCTATCACCGTCGCCCCGCTGAACGGCGCGGACCGGAAGAACCGCAGGTCGATGAGGGGATCGGCACGCCGGGGCTCGTACCACAGCAACCCGGCGAGCGCGGCGGCGGCGAGCACCCCGAACGGCACGCTGACCCCGGCCCCGGAGACCGGCGCTTCGATGATCGCGCAGGTGAGCGCACCGAACAGCGCGATCACCAGCACCTGCCCGACCGGGTCGGGCCGCCGGGCCCGCTCCGCGCGGGACTCGGGAACGAACCGCAGCGTGAGGAGCAGTGCGGCCACCCCGACGGGAAGGTTCAGCCAGAAGATCGCCCGCCACCCCACGGAGTCGACGAGCAGCCCCCCGACGAGCGGCCCGGCCGCCATGGATATCCCGACGACGGCACCCCACACACCGATGGCCCTCGCGCGCTCCCGCGCGTCGGTGAACGTGTTCGTGATGATCGACATGGCGACGGGGTTGAGCATCGACCCCCCGACGGCCTGCACCATCCGCGCGACGACGAGCAGTTCGAGGTTCGGCGCGAGAGAACACAGCACGGACCCGACCGTGAAGACGACGAGCCCGGTCATGAAGACCTTGCGCCGCCCGATCCGGTCGGCGGTCGACCCCGCGAGCATCAGCAGCGAGGCCAGCACCAGCGTGTACGCGTCAATGGTCCACTGGAGACCCGACGTACTCGCATCGAGATCGCGCTGCATGGACGGCAGCGCCACGTTCAGCACAGTGTTGTCCAAGCTCACGATCAGCAGGCTCATGCAGCAGATCGCGAGCACCAGCAGTCGACGGTTAGGGCTGAGCTCCGGCATGCCCACCACTGTACGCCCGTATCGATAGTGCGTCTAACTAATGACCTGTACAAGATTCTGGACTTCACCCGTTCGGCCCACTCGTCCCATGCGCGACAATGGGGGAATGTCCACGACCGCCCAGCCGCTCCAGATCGGCCCGCACACCGTCCAGCCGCCCGTCGTCCTGGCGCCCATGGCCGGTATCACCAACGCCCCGTTCCGCACTCTCTGTAGGGAGTTCAGTGGCGGAAAAGGCCTGTTCGTGAGCGAGATGATCACCACCCGCGCGCTGGTCGAGCGCAACGACAAGACCATGCAGCTCATCCGCTTCGACGCGACCGAGACCCCCCGCTCGATCCAGCTGTACGGCGTCGACCCGGCGACCGTCGGCAAGGCCGTCCGCATGATCGCGGAAGAGGGCCTCGCCGACCACATCGACCTGAACTTCGGCTGCCCCGTCCCGAAGGTCACCCGCAAGGGCGGCGGCTCGGCCCTTCCGTACAAGCGCAACCTCCTGCGCGCGATCCTCCGCGAGGCCGTCTCCGGTGCCGGGGACCTCCCGGTCACGATGAAGATGCGCAAGGGCATCGACGACGACCACATCACCTACCTCGACGCCGGCCGTATCGCCGTCGAGGAGGGCGTGACGGCGATCGCCCTGCACGGCCGGACCGCCGCCCAGCACTACGGCGGCACCGCCGACTGGGAGGCCATCGCGCGCCTCAAGGAGCATGTCCCGGAGATCCCGGTGCTCGGCAACGGCGACATCTGGTCGGCTCAGGACGCGCTGAGGATGGTGCGGGAAACCGGTTGCGACGGAGTTGTGGTGGGCCGGGGGTGCCTGGGCCGGCCGTGGCTGTTCTCGGACCTGGTCGCGGCTTTCGAGGGGCGCTTGGACGATCTCGCCCGCCCGTCGCTTCGCGAGGTCGCCGACGTCATGGTCCGCCACGCGACCCTCCTCGGCGAGTGGCTCGGCGACGAGTCGAGGGGCGTCATCGACTTCCGCAAGCACGTCGCCTGGTACCTGAAGGGCTTCGCGGTCGGCAGCGAGATGCGCAAACGCCTCGCGATCACGTCCTCCCTGGCCGAACTCCGAGCAGGACTGGACGAGTTGGACCTCGCCCAGCCCTGGCCGACCGGCGCCGACGGCCCCCGGGGCCGCACGTCCGGCAACAACCGCGTCGTCCTCCCGGACGGCTGGCTCAAGGACCCGTACGACTGCGCGGGCATCAGCGAGGACGCCGAACTCGACACGTCCGGCGGCTGAGTTGACGCCCTCTCGACACCGCGCCGGAGCCCGCCGACACTGATCGCGTGGCGGACAGCGCGGTGTGGGTCGCGGCTTTGACCGGCGGTACGGCCGTACTGGCGGGCTGGGTCACCACCTTGGGGAACGTCCGCGCGGCCAGGGTCCAGGCGGAGGCGTCCGCGAAGGCCCAACAGGAGAGCCGGATACGGGAGTTGCGGCGGGACGCGTACCTGGAGCTGATGCGCCGGGCGCACGGGATGAGCGAGCTCTACTGGAAGGTCGGCGACGTCCGCTTCCGACCCGCCGACCCCGAACGGTTTCTGACACGCGTTCAGGAACTGCGGGTGGAGGCGCGCGAGGCGTACGACCCGCTGATGCACAGCGTGCGGGTCATCTCGCTGGAGGGGCCCGGCGGGCTCGTGGGGCCGGCCCAGGCGGTGCTGGCGGCGGCCACCCGCACCAACGGTTCCCTCGCCGGGATCTCCCCGGGCGAGCCGGAGGCGTTCGCCCGCTTCGACGCGGCCATGGAAGCCTACTCGGCCTCCCTGGCCGCGTTCGTGGAAGCGGCGCGCGATGCGATGAACGAGCCGCTGTGACGCGTCAGTTGGTCTTCGGGTGCGGGGTCGAGCCGTACGCCGTGAGGAAGCGGTCGCGGAACTGGTCCATCTTCCACACCGGCGCGTCGTGCGCGGGCTTCAGGCCGTCCGTCCAGTTCCAATCGGCCACCTTTTCAAGGACCTTGGGGTCCTTCGCGACGATCGAGATCGGTACGTCGCGGCTGGCCTTGGTGCCGCTCACCTTGGCGTTCGGCTGGTGGTCGCCCAGGAAGACGAGAACCGTGTCGTCGTCGGCGTACCGCTCCATCCACTGGGTCAGCGAGGTCACCGAGTACTGCACCGCCTTGCCGTACTCCTCGCGGGCCTTGGTGTCGTCGCTGTAGACGTCCGAGGACTTCTTGCCCGCCTTCTGGATCGCGTCGAAGACCGAACCGTCGCCCACGTCCTCCCAGTCGACCAGCGACGGGATCGGCGCCCACGGCATGTGGCTGGACGTCAGGATGATCTCGGCCATCAGCGGCTTGTCCCGCTTCTTGCTGTGCTCAAGGCGCTGGTACGACTCCAGCGCGTACTGGTCCGGCATCGTCGACCAGCTGAACTTCGGTCCCTGGTACCCCATTTGGAAGGCGTTGTAGACCTTGTCGAGGCCGTAGTACTTCTGCTCCGGCCAGCTCTTCTGCACGCCCGGCATGATGCCGACGGTGTCCCACGCGCCGGTCTTCTGGAACGCCTTCGTGAGGGAGAGGTGGTCGCTCGCCATCACCGTGCGGTAGCGCTGCTGGTTGTCGATCCACAGGCCCGACATGGTCGTCGAGTGCCCGAACCAGCTGCCGCCGCCGTACGTCGACGACGTCAACCAGCCGCTCTTCGCGTGGAATCCGATCTTCGCGAGCGCCGCCGTGTTCTCCGTGAGCATCTTGTCGACGCCCGGCGCCATGATCGGGTCCTCGATCGCGCTGCGGCCGTAGCTCTCGATGAACGTGAACAGCATGTCCTTGCCGCGCAGGTCCGGAACGAGCTGCGACGGCGGCGTGTTGCCGAACTTGTCGCTCTTCGCGATCTTCTTGAACGCGGCCTCGTCCTTCAACGTCGCCTCGACCTGCCGCCGTTGGGAGTTCAACCCGGCCGCAGCCCGGTACGAGGCGAACGGGATCCCCGCGACGTTCACGGTGAGGATCGTGCACGTGATCCACGCGGTGCCGACCAACAACGTGCCCCGCGTGGCGAGTTGGATATCCCGCCCGAGGATGTTCCCGATCCGGACGAGCGCGCCCACCATCCCCACGAACAGCGCCGCGACGAGCACGACCAGCCCGATCGCGAGCAGGTTCGCGGCCGTCTTCCCCGAGGAGTCCGCCACGTACGACTTCGCGTCGTCGAGCAACTCCCAGTCCAGCACGGGGTTGAAGCTCCGGCCGAGGTAGTCCCGGTACCCCATCTCCAGCCCGTTGACGACGGTCAGCGCGGCCAGCCCGATGCCCCCGACGACGGCGAACCAGAACCGGGGCCGCCGGGGGAGGGAGATCAACAGGGCGGAGACGATGACGGCTTCACCGGGCAGCCGTATGAACGTGGACCACTTGAAGGCGGCGATGGACACGGGCAGCAGGAACGAGGTGTAGACCAGCAACACGGCGAGCACGGTCCCGGTCCACCAGACGACCTTGGCGGCGAGGGGATACCGACTCCGCCACTCCCGAACGAGGGCGAACCGCTTGGCGGGCGGCTCGCTTTCTTCTACCTGGCCGGCCTCCGCTTCGGTACTCACGGCATCCACCGTCTCTTCGGACGGCGTCGGTTCCGGTTGTTGACGTGAGTCTGTGGAGACAGGCACCCGAAGGTCCTTCCGTACGAGGCAGTGGCCCAGATGGCCGGCGGACCCGGTGTGGAGGTCCGGGTCCGCCATCATTTCGTACGGGCTGTTCTGGACCTGTGTTCACCCCCCAGGGGCAGAAGCAGGCAAACACAGGGCAAACGACGGCCCAAGGGGCAACTCAATCGCCCTTGAGGCTCGCGACGGGCCTGCATATATCAGGGGCGCGGGGAACTGCGCGACAAGCCACAACGGACCCGCAGCCGCCAGACAACCTCCCGAGGCACCCCGAACCGCGCTAGGCCCCACCCACCGCAGTCAACAAAGCCAACGGCGTAGCAGCGGACCGCGATTCGCGAACGCACGCGTGCGGATAAGGCACAGGTACCCCCTGCGTATCCCTCCCGTACCCCGCAAGTACCTCCGGCAGCCGATGCCCGGTAGCAGTAGCCGCATCGACCAACGCATGAGCCACGGTCCGAGCCTCGTCATGAAGCCCGTACCGAGCCAACCCAAGAGTGATGAGCGCGTTGTCATGGGGCCACACGGACCCCCGATGGTACGAGAGAGGGTGATACGCGGCCTGCCCCGCGGCCAGCGTCCGCACACCCCACCCGGAGAAGAAGTCGGGTTCGAGCAACCGCCGCCCCACGACCTCCCCGTACTCCTTGTCGAGCAGCCCGGACCAGAGCAGATGCCCGGCGTCGGAGGCGATGGCGTCGACCTGCCGCCCCTCCCCGTCGAGCGCGAGCGCGGGGAAGGACGCGTCCCGCATCCAGAAATCCCGCTGGAACCGGTCCCGCAGATCCGCGGCGGCCTGTTCGAGCAGAGCGGAGTACGTCTCGTTCCCCCAGGCGGTACGTGATACCCAGGCGGTACGCCGAAGGGCGTCATACGCGTACCCCTGGGCTCCTGCGGCCATCACGGTCCCCCGTACCCGGGTCCCGTCGGCGGAGCAGATCGCACCGGGGGAGTCCTTCCAGTTCTGGTTGGACAACCCACCCTGGTCGGCGCGGTAGACGAGGTACCCCCGGGAGGACAGCCCCCCGTGATCGAGCATCCAGTCGACGGCGGCACGGGCATGGCCCTCAAGCCGCCGAGCGAGGGCGAGGTCCCCGGTCTGCTCGACGTACGCCCCGAGGAGGACGAGGAACAGGGGCGTCGCGTCGACGGACCCGTAGTACCGCCCGTACGGCACCTGCTGGAAGTGCGCCAGCTCCCCGTGCCGCACCTCGTGCACGATCTTCCCGGGCTGGGAGACGGCGTGCGGCCCGGTCTCGGTGGCCTGGCTCGCGGCCAGCGCCAGCAGCGTCGCGCTCGCCAGCTGGGGCCGGTACGGCAGAGCGAACAGGGACGTCAGCAAGGCGTCCCGCCCGAGGAGCGCGAGGAACCACGGCGCCCCGGCGGCCGGCACCCGCAGCTCCTCCCCGTCGGGCCCGACGGCGGGCACCTGGAGCGCGGCGAGGTCGGCGAGCCCCCGGGCACAGGCGGCGGCCAGCTCGGGCCACCCGGTGGGGAACGCGACCCCCTGGATGAACTCCCCTTCGAGAGCCATGAGTTGCTCACCGACGGCGGCGGGCGACCGCGGCACGCGCAACGCCCGCTTCTCCCCGTGCGGCCGGGCCATCACCCGCAAGGTCACCTCGGCGGCCCCGTGCGGCTCCAACTCCAGTGACCACACGAGCCGTCGGGCCCCGGTCCCGGTCTCCTCGACCCCGTCGGGCGCGGGGTCGGCCGTAACTGTCGTACAGGACCGCCACTCACTGCGCTGATACGTGAACTCGACCCCGTCGTCGAGGACTTGACGGCGCCGGACGATGCCGGTCTTGGCGTAGGTGCGGTGGTCGGAGCGGAGTTCGAACTGGTCGGCGAAGTCCGCGTCGGCGGTGACCGCGAGCCGTACGACGGTCGGCACCGGCCGGTTGCTGACGACCCGCAGCGATTCGATGAACGACCCGTCCCCGACGGCCTGTTCACGGAAGAGCGTGCAGGACGGCGGCTCGTTGCGCCCGCCGCGCGGGACGAGTACGCACGAGGCGGTGTCCCCGGCGGTGACGGGCGTCAGCGCCTCCGGCACGGCCCCGTCGACGGTGAGCTGCCAGCGGCTCAAGTGCCGCGCGTCGCGCACGAAGAGGCCTTCCAGGGAGGTCCCGGAGCCTACGCCGCTGATGTCTCCACGGTCGCCGACGGCGGCGAACGTACCGCCGTACACGAGCAGATGATGCCGGTCCGTCATCCCCGGTCCCCTCCCTTGGTCCCCGCAATGCCCATGTCTGACATGTCGTCAAGTTCTGTGTCGTGCAGCAGATCCAGTGCGAGCGCGGCGGTCCAGCCGAAGCCGGTCGCCCCGCAGGCCTCGCCGGTGTACGGGTCGACGTACTCGGCGAACTCCGAGGTGTCGGCGGCCCGGAGGAAGTCGGCGCGCAGCGCATCGGCCCGCAGGGTCTCGCCGTGCTGCCGAAGTCCCCGCTCCAGCAGCCAACTCGTGTTGAACCAGGCGGGCCCGCGCCAGTAGCGGTGTGGGTCGAACGCCTCGCCCAGCAGGTCGTAGGAGGGGACGAGCCGCGTGGACGTCCCGAGCCCGAAGTGCCGTCCGCACAGCGTCCGTACGACCGCCTGCGCGACGTCGCGCGGCAGGCCGGGCAGCAGCAGCGGGACGAGGCCGGAGACGCCGCGCTCGCGGATCAGGTCGCCGCCGACGACGTCCCGGCAGAAGAACATCCCCTCGGCCGGGTCCCAGAGCCGGTCGAGGAGTGCGGTCGTGAGGCGCTCGGCGCGCGCGTGCCGTGCGGTGCCGGTCGCCCCCAACTCGTGGGCGATACGGGCGAGTGCGTGCTCCGAGGCGACGAGCAGCGCGTTGAACGCGGGGTCCTCGACGGCGAACTCCCGCGCCCCGTCGGCGTATTGGCGGTCCCGGTAGTCGGCCGCGAGCCGGACGTACCGCCCGTAGTCGAGGTCCGTCGGCCGGTCCTCGGGAGCGCCGTGGTCGAGGTCCGCGCGCCGGAAGGACCGCGCGGGGGCCGGTGTGATCCGCGCCAACGGGGCGTCCCAGCAAGGGGAGTTGTCCATACCCTGTTCCCAGGGGTGGACGACGGAGACCAGCCCGCCGCCCCCGAGGTCGCGCCGGTGCAGCAGATAGCGGTGCCAGGCCGCGAGCTGTGGGTAGACCCGGGACAGGAAGCCGCGCGCCCACGACAGGCCGGGGTCGGCGCAGTGCACCAGCCAGGCGGCCAGCGCGTGGACCGGTGGCTGCACGATGCCAGAGGTCTGTACCGTGCGCGGGGCACCCGCCGCGCGCCCGGCGACCGAGGAGCGCCAGAAGTCGGGGCTCGGGAAGTACGCGTCGAGCGGGACGGAGGGGTTGAAGACGATGTGCGGGATCCGGCCGTCGCCCCACTGGGCCGCGAGCAGCGTCTCCAGCTCGGTCTGCGCGCGCACCGGCGAGACGTGCCTCAGGCCGATCGCGATGAACGCGGAGTCCCACGACCACTGGTGCGGGTACAGGCTGCGCGAGGGGACCGTCGAGGTCCCGGTCCAGTTCTCCTGTAGTACCCGTACCGCCCTGGAGGGCGGCGACCCCGTACCACCGGGATCGTATGCAGTGGTGTGCCCGGCTGAGCGGGCGATGAGCTGGGCAGTGCGATCCACTCGGGGCTCCCCGACGACGACATGGCTGACCGGCCGGTTCGGTAGTGGCTACCGTAGGGTTACGTCTATTTAACACGCAAAACTCAATATGTAATGCAAGCTTGAGAAACACAAGGGGGTGCGCATGACCGGTCGTACGTCCGCACGGGGTCAGGTTCGGGGTCAGGCGAGCGCCGGAGAACTGCTCGGGCTCGTCCGCAGCGGCAGAGCGACGACGCGTGGCGCGCTCCAGCAGATGACAGGACTGTCCCGGGCCACCGTCGGCCAGCGGCTCGACCGGCTCTTCCGGGCGGGCTGGCTGCGCGAGGGCGCCGGGGGTCCGGTGGACTCACCCCTGGGGGGCAGGCCCTCCATCACCCTGGAGTTCGACGACGCGCACGCCGTAGTCCTCACGGCGGATCTGGATACGCGGCACGCCCGCGCGGCCGTCCTCACCCTCACGGGGGAGATCCTCGCCGAGCACTCCGGGACCCTCGTCATCGAGGACGGCCCGGACCAGGTCCTGGGCGAACTCGGCGGCTGGTTCGCGGAGTTGCTGGAGAAGGCGGGCCACCTGCCGGACGAGGTGTGCGGCATCGGCCTCGCGGTCCCCGGCCCCGTCGACATGGAGACCGGCCGCGTCGTCCAGCCGCCGATCATGCCCGGGTGGGACGGGTACGACATACGGGGCCGTCTCGCGAGGGCCTTCACCGACCGCACCGGCGCCCCGACGGTCCCGGTCCTCGTCGACAACGACGCCAACCTCATGGCGTACGGCGAACAGCGCGCCACGCACCCCGACTGCTCGGCGTTCGTGCTGGTCAAGGTGTCCACCGGGATCGGCGCCGGCGTCGTCGTCGGCGGCTCGATCTTCCGGGGGATCGACGGCGGCGCGGGCGACATCGGCCATATCCGGGTGGGCACCGACGCACTGTGCCGCTGCGGGTCGTACGGCTGTCTCGCGGCCGTCGCGAGCGGCGGCGCCGTGGCCCGCAGGCTCGCGGAGAGCGGGGTGCCGGCGGCGTCGGGAGCCGACGTACGGGATCTGCTCGCCTCGGGGCACACGGGGGCGGCGGCGCTCGCGCGGGAGGCCGGGCGGCAGGTCGGCGACGTGCTCGCCACCGTCGTCACCCTCCTCAACCCGGGCGTCCTGATGATCGCCGGGGATCTCGCGGGGACGCCGTTCCTGACCGGTGTGCGCGAGCTGCTCTACCAGCGGGCCCTGCCGCGCTCGACCGCTCATCTGGAGGTCGTGACCTCGCTGCTGGGGGAGCGGGCGGGGCTGATCGGGGCGGGGGCGCTGGTCGTGGAGCACCTGTACGCGCCGGAGCGGGTGGAGGAGCGGCTGATGGCTCTCGGGTATTAGACGGGTACCCCGCAGGAGTGATTCTCACCACCTTTGATCGGCGAGGTGCTCACATGAGCGGATCTTGAGCCGTTGCACTTCCTTAAAGGGTGGCACCCAGTGCCACCCTTTGATCGTTCATCGATCGAAATCATGCGTGTTGAATGGCGCTCATATGAGCGCTAAGCTGGGTTGAAGAGGGGGATTGATTTCAAGAAGTGAACACATGGCGGGTCTTTTTATTGCCCCGGCTTTACTTTCGATCCCGTGGTGCACGGCGGGTTACAGGCATGTGACGCGTGCCTGGACCTCCCGAGAAGCCTTTGATCTGGGTATGTTCCTCGTCGTCAGGGCAGCCGCCGCGTCCTTGAGGAGTCGAGAACTGTGTCGGAGAACAAAACACCGCAGACCCCGAAGTTCGTTTATGACTTCACCGAAGGAAACAAGGACCTCAAGGACCTCCTCGGTGGCAAGGGCGCGAACCTCGCCGAGATGACCAACCTCGGACTTCCCGTACCCCCCGGGTTCACCATCACGACCGACGCGTGCAAGGTCTACCTGGAGAGCGGCGCGGAACCCGCGGCACTGCGTGACGAGGTGAGTGCGCACCTCGACGCGCTGGAGGCGCGGATGGGCAAGAAGCTCGGCCAGGCCGACAACCCCCTTCTGGTGTCGGTCCGTTCGGGCGCCAAGTTCTCCATGCCCGGCATGATGGACACCGTCCTCAACATCGGCCTCTCCGACAGGTCCGTGCAGGGCCTCGCCGCGCAGGCCGGCGACGACCGGTTCGCCTGGGACTCGTACCGCCGCCTGATCCAGATGTTCGGCAAGACCGTCCTCGACGTCGACGGCGACCTCTTCGAGGAGGCGCTGGAGAAGGCCAAGCACACCAAGAAGGTCACGGTCGACACCGAGTTGGAGGCCGCCGACCTCAAGAAGCTGGTCACCACCTTCAAGAAGATCGTCAAGAAGGAGACCGGCCGGGACTTCCCCCAGGACCCGCGCGAACAGATGGACCTCGCCATCCACGCGGTCTTCGACTCCTGGAACACCGACCGCGCCAAGCTCTACCGCCGCCAGGAGCGCATCCCCGGCGACCTCGGCACCGCCGTCAACGTCTGCTCCATGGTCTTCGGCAACCTCGGCCCCGACTCGGGCACCGGCGTCGCCTTCACCCGCGACCCCGCCTCCGGACACCAGGGGGTCTACGGGGACTACCTCCAGAACGCCCAGGGCGAGGACGTCGTCGCCGGTATCCGTAATACCGTCCCCCTCGCGGAGCTGGAGACGATCGACAAGGCGTCCTACGACCGGCTGATGGCGATCATGAAGACGCTGGAGAACCACTACAAGGACCTCTGCGACATCGAATTCACCATCGAGCGCGGCCAGTTGTGGATGCTCCAGACCCGGGTCGGCAAGCGGACCGCGGGCGCCGCGTTCCGTATCGCGACCCAGCTCGTCGACCAGGGCCTCATCGACGAGACCGAGGCCCTCCAGCGCGTCACCGGCGCCCAGCTGGCGCAGCTGATGTTCCCCCGCTTCGACGAGCACGCCAAGGCCGACCAGGTCGGCCGGGGCATCGCCGCCTCGCCGGGCGCGGCCGTCGGCAAGGCCGTCTTCGACTCGTACACGGCCGTCAAGTGGTCGCGTTCGGGCGAGAAGGTCATCCTGGTGCGGCGCGAGACCAACCCCGACGACCTCGACGGCATGATCGCCGCCGAGGGCATCCTGACCAGCCGGGGCGGCAAGACCTCCCACGCGGCCGTCGTCGCGCGCGGCATGGGCAAGACCTGTGTCTGCGGCGCCGAGGAGCTGGAGGTCGACACCAAGCGGCGACGGATGACCGTACCGGGCGGGCATGTCGTGGAGGAGGGTGACCTCATCTCCATCGACGGCTCGACCGGCAAGGTCTACCTGGGTGAGGTGCCCGTCGTACCGTCGCCGGTCGTCGAGTACTTCGAGGGGCGTATGCACGCGGGCGCCGACGACGCCGACGAACTCGTCGAGGCCGTCCACCGCATCATGGCGTTCGCCGACCGCAAGCGCCGGCTGCGGGTGCGCGCCAACGCCGACAACGCCGAAGACGCCCTGCGCGCACGGCGGTTCGGCGCCCAGGGCATCGGCCTGTGCCGCACCGAGCACATGTTCCTCGGCGACCGGCGCGAGCTGGTCGAGCGGCTCATCCTCGCCGACACCGACGTCGAGCGCGAGGAGTCGCTGAAGGGGCTTCTCCCGCTCCAGAAGCGGGACTTCGTCGAGCTGTTCGAGGCGATGGACGGACTCCCCGTCACCGTCCGCCTGTTGGACCCGCCGCTGCACGAATTCCTGCCCGACATCACCGAGTTGTCGGTCCGCGTCGCACTCGCCGAGTCCCGCAAGGACCCGCACGAGAACGACCTGCGCCTCCTCCAGGCCGTCCACCGCCTGCACGAGCAGAACCCGATGCTCGGCCTGCGCGGCGTACGCCTCGGACTCGTCATCCCCGGCCTGTTCACCATGCAGGTCCGCGCGATCGCCGAGGCCGTAGCCAGCCGCAAGGCCGCCAAGGGCGACCCGCGCGCCGAGATCATGATCCCGCTCGTCGGCACCGTCCAGGAGCTGGAGATCGTCCGCGAGGAGGCCGACCAGGTCATCGCCGAGGTCGAGGCCGCCACCGGCACCGAACTCAAGCTGTCCATCGGCACGATGATCGAACTGCCCCGCGCCGCCCTGACGGCCGATCAGATCGCCGAGGCCGCCGAGTTCTTCAGCTTCGGCACCAACGATCTCACCCAGACCGTCTGGGGGTTCAGCCGCGACGACGTCGAAGCCTCCTTCTTCACCGCCTACTTGGAGAAGGGCATCTTCGGGGTCTCCCCCTTCGAGACCATCGACCGCGACGGCGTCGGCTCGCTGGTCAGGTCCGCAGCGGAAGCCGGCCGGCGTACCCGCCCCGACCTCAAGCTCGGCGTCTGCGGCGAGCACGGCGGCGACCCCGAGTCCGTCCACTTCTTCCACGAGGTCGGCCTCGACTACGTCTCCTGCTCCCCGTTCCGCATCCCCGTCGCCCGCCTCGAAGCCGGCCGCGCCGCGACCCAGTCGGAGGGCAGCGACCACCGCTGACCGACTCCCGGCCCCGGAACCGCCGTCGGTCCCCGACCCTCACCGATCGGCGGCGGTTCCGGTCCACAGGAGAGGGCGGCGCCCTGTGCGGGGGCGCCGCCCTCCGTGCGGTTCTTGTGCAACTTTCCGTACGCGGTTTCACGCTGTCCGTGCTGCGTACATACGCCGCCCCGACAGTGACCCTCCTAGGGTGGATAGATCACCACTTGAGGAGGGAGCAGCGGGCCATGGGCGGCTGGAGCACGGGGGAGATTCCGGATCAGGAGGGCCGTGTGGCGGTGGTCACCGGGGCCAACAGCGGCCTCGGGTACATCGCCGCGCGCGAGCTGGCGCGCAAGGGGGCGTACGTCGTCCTGGCGTGCCGGAGTGAAACGCGAGGGAAAGCGGCTGCCGAACGGCTGCGGGGCGAGGTGCCCGGCGCGGAAGCCGAGGTCCGCCTCCTCGACCTCGGCGACCTGCGCTCCGTACACCGCTTCGCGGACCGCTTCCCGTACGACCAGCTCGACCTGCTCGTCAACAACGCGGGCGTGATGGCCGTGCCGTACGGCACCACCGTGGACGGCTTCGAGACGCAGTTCGGCGTCAACCACCTCGGGCACTTCGCGCTCACCGGACTGCTGCTGCCCCGGCTCCTGCAAGCTGGTCCCGGCGCCCGCGTCGTCACCGTCTCCAGCATGATGCACGCCATGTCCAACGTGGACCTCCGCGACCCCAACGGCCTGCGCAGCTACCACCGTTGGACCGCGTACGCCCGCTCCAAGACCGCCAACCTCCTCTTCACCCACGCCCTCGCGCGCCGCCTCGCCGACGCCGGTTCCCCCGTCGTGGCCGCCGCCGCGCACCCCGGGTACGCGGCGACCGGGCTCGCGTCCGGGGTCGGCGGGCGCGGCAGCCGGTTCCTGATGGAGCTCGGCGACCGCTCGTTCGCCCAGTCCGCCGAGGCCGGCGCGCTCCCCATCCTCTACGCGGCCACCGCCGACGCCGTCCGCCCCGACTCCTTCACCGGGCCGTCCTTCGCGATGTGGCGGGGGGCGCCGGCGCCGTCCTGGCGGGCGCCGCGCACCCGGGACGACCGGGTGGCGGAGTGGCTGTGGGAGGTGTCGGAGCGGATGACGGGGGTGGGGTACGAGGGGTGAGGCGAGGGGGGTGAGGGGCGGGGCGGGTCACCGGTTGGCGTAATACCCGTACGACTCGTACGACTCCTGGGGTGACCCGTAGTACCCGTACTCCTCCGGTACCGGTGTCGTGTCGAGGTAGAACCACTCCGCCGTGGCGGAAGGGACGGGCGACGGTGTTGCTGCAACCGTTTTCTCCTGCGTTTCCACAGGCTCGTCGTTCTCGCGCCTCTCGTTCGGCATCAGCAGCTCCACCCGCAGCCCCTTCCCCCGCTGCTGCGCCACGAACTCCTCCACCTGGCTGCGGCACGCGTGGTCGAGGTGCGTCACCCCCGTCAGGTCGAGCCGGATGCGCGGCTTGCCCGCCTGCGCCGCGCCCTCCAGCGCCTCGATCACCTCGGGCAGCCGCAGGAACGTCGCGTTGCCGGCCATGACGACCTTCGCGGTGTCCTCCTCCTCGTGCCGCCGGATGACGGTCCGCGACATCCGTACGGCGAGCAGGACGATCCCGGCGGCGAGTCCGACCACCACGCCTTCCAGCAGGGCGGTCGCGACGATGACCAGCGTGGTGAGCGTCATGACCGCGAACTCGCCCCGGTCCTGCCGCCACATCTTCGGGAACTCCTCCGGCGCGAACAGCTTCCACCCGCTGTGCACGAGGACGCCCGCGAGGACGGAGATCGGGATCAGCGCGAGCACCTGCGGCAGCAGCAGCGCGAACGCCAACAGCCAGGCGCCGTGCAGGGTTCGGGACAGCCGGGTCTTCGCACCGGCCTGCACGTTCGCCGAACTCCGGGCCACGACAGCGGTGATGGGCAGCGCGCCCAGCAGACCAGCGACCGTGTTCCCGGCGCCCTGCGCGATCAACTCCGGGTTGTAGCGCGTGCGTTCACCGTCGTGCATGCGGTCCACGGCAGCGGCAGTGAACAGCGACTCGGCGGACGCGATGACCGTGAACGTCAGGATCGCCGTGATGATCCCGGCGTCCGCGAGCCCCGCGAACTCCTCGGGACCCGGCACATTGATCGAGGCCAGCAGGTTGCCGACCTGGAGCGTCTTCACCTCCACCCCGGGCAGCGCCGCGACCCCGATCCCGATCCCCACGGCGACCAGCGCCGCCGGCACCTTCTTGACCGGCCCCGGCGCCTTCTTCCACAGGAAGCTCAGGACGACGGTGACGACGCCGAGCCCGGCCGCGATCAGCGCCTGCGGGTTCGCGAACGTGTCCGCGAGGAGCCCGGGGACACCGGCCATGTTCTCGATCGGCGTGCCCGGCGCCTTCGCGTCCATCATCGGGTACGCCTGGCTGAACATCAGCGGCAGCCCGATCCCGGCGAGCATCCCCTGGACGACGGCCAGCGAGATCGCCTGGAAGAACCGGCCCAACCGGACCAGCCCCAGCACGATCTGGAGCAGCCCGGAGAACAGGACGATGACGCCGAGCATGGCAACCCCGTACTCCAGCACGGTTTCTGCCACCAATGCCGCCAACCCGGCGGCGGGGCCGCTGACTTGGAGCGTGGAACCCCGGGCGACGCCGACGACCAGACCGCCGATGACACCGGAGATGATCCCCAACTCGGCCGGTACACCCGAAGCCACGGCGACGCCGATGCACAGGGGGAGGGCGACGAGGAAGACGACGAGGGAGGCGGTGATCTCGGTGCCGAGGTCGGCCCTGGGCGCCTTCGGCTTCCGGCCGGCCGGGGAGGAGGCCGGCGGAGCGGGGTAGGGAGTGTCCGAGTATGCCGCTCCAACTTCCCTGCCCTGCCGCCGACTTCGCCCCCGGCCGACCTTCGCCGCGTGCGTCCCGCTCATGCCGCGTGCACCCGGAACGACCCGTCCGTGTCCAGCTCGTGCACCTGGCCGGTGTGGACCTCGTAGTACCACCCGTGCAGCCGCAGCCTCCCTTCCTCCACCCGCCGCCGGGCGACCGGGTAACTCCCCAGCTCGGCAAGCTGGTTGACGACGTTCAGCTGAGTGACGTCCGGGAGCGACGGCTCCTGCGGTACGGACTCCAGCGCGGGCGCGAGGCCAGGCCGGGCGAGGCTCAGCCAGGCCGCGACGCCGGGCAGCGTCGACAGGTCGTCCCCGGAGGTGATCGCGCCCATCGCCCCGCAGTGCGAGTGACCGCACACGACGACGTCCTGAACGCCGAGCACCTCCAGCGCGTACTCGATGGTGGCGGCCTCACCGGAGGGGCCCTGTCCGTCGTGCGGCGGAACGATATTCCCCGCATTGCGCAGCTCGAATATCTCGCCGGGCCGCGCGCCGGTGATGAGTGCCGGTATCACCCGCGAGTCCGAGCAGGTGATGAACAAAACCTCCGGACTTTGCCCGTCGGCCAGTTTCCGGTATTCGCCGCTTTCGAAGTCGACCCGCCGCTTGAACGACCGCGCACGGTCCAGCAAAGCCTGCACGATTCCTCCCGATGAACACATACTGCGGAGAAGATCCGCAGGTCAGAGGTTTGTGTTCCAGAACGTTAGAGGAGCGTCGGCCAGCGGAAGGTTAGCGGAACACTAAATCGCCGACAGTTGCCGGACATTTCTTGGCGCGCGCCGGCGGGCCGCTGAGTCGCTGCTCACAATTTCAAGGAACCGGGCGACGATTTCCGGTGCCTCTTGTACCGTGTCGAATCCATCGAATGGAAGAGACGGAAACGCATGGGTGGTGTACGAGTCCTGCTCATCGAGGACGATCACACGATCGCCGAACCGCTCGTCGAGGGGCTCGGCCACTTCGGACTGACGGTGCAGCACGTCGGCACCGGAGCCGAGGGGCTGCGGGGTCCGTACGGTGACGTCGTCCTGCTCGACCTGGGGCTGCCGGACATCGACGGCATCGACGTCTGCCGAGGCATCCGCGGCGTCTCCGAGGTCCCGATCATCATCCTCAGCGCGCGCGGCGAAGAGGCCGACCGGGTCCTGGGGCTGGAGCTGGGGGCGGACGACTACCTCGCGAAGCCGTTCAGCATGCGGGAGTTGGTGGCACGGATCAGGGCGGTGACGCGGAGGTCCCAACGGGTCAGCGGGGGAGGGGAGTTCGTTACGCCGGACGCTTATCCGGCGTACCCGGCACAGCCTGTCGTACCGAACAACGTGTACCCCTCAAGTCCTGACCCGGTGTACTCCTCCGCTGTGCCACCTGCCCAACCTCCGGCAGCCACCGGCCCGTTGGTCGTCGACCGGCGTACCCGGCAGGTCTGGGTCGGTGACGACCCCGTCGTCCTCACCCCCAAGGAGTTCGACCTCCTCGCCCTGCTCACCGAGGACCCCGGCGCGGTCTACTCCCGCCAGCAGATCCTGGACCGGGTCTGGGACCCCCACTACCAGGGGCCGACCAAGACCCTGGACGTCCATGTCGCCACCCTGCGGCGGAAGTTGGGGAACCCGGCGTGGATCCAGACGCTGCGCGGCGTCGGCTTCCGGCTGGCCGTGCAGACCCAGCCGCAGCCCCAGGCCCCGGCCCCCACCTACGACTGGACAGCGGCCCGATGACCCGCCGCCTGCTGCTCAGCTACCTGACGCTCGCCGCGCTGGTCCTGCTCTGCCTCGAAATCCCCCTGGGATACGTGTACTCGGGCGCGGAGCGCGAGCGGGTCGTCAACCAGGCCGAGGACGAGGCCGAGTCGGTCTCCGCGTACGCCTCGCTGTCCATCCTGACGGGGAACGCGGCCCAGGACCTCCCCGCCCGCGCGGCGCACTGCGCGGCACGCATCGGCGGCAAAGTGCTGATAGTCGACGCCGAGGGAGCCCTGCTGGCCTCCTCGCACCCCCTCACCGAGACGGAGGCGCAGGGCCTCGCCGCCTGGCCGGGTATCGCCGCCGCCCTCCAGGGCGCGGCCACGGCCGACGTCCGGACCTCGACCATCGGCGGCGTCCAGTACCTCGCGGCCTCCGCCCCGGTCCGGCACGGCGTCGAGTCGCAGGGCGCCGTACGGATCACGGTTCCGACCGAGATGGTGCACGAACGCGTCCACCACGTATGGCTGTTGCTCCTCGCGGGCGGCATCGCGGTCCTCGCGGCCGTCACCGTCGTCGGGTTCGCCATCGCGAGCTGGACGGGCCGGCCCATCCGCGAACTGGAGCGCGCGACCCGCGAGTTGGCGACCGGCGTCGCCGCCGACCCGGTCGCGATCAACGACGGCCCGCCCGAAGTCCGCAGCCTGGCCGCCACGTTCAACCACACGGCCGCCCGGCTCGAACATCTCGTGTCCTCCCAGCGCGCCTTCGCGGGCGAGGCGTCCCACCAGCTGAAGACACCACTGGCCGCGCTGCGCCTCAGACTTGAGAACCTGGAGAACCACATCGCGCTCCAGGCGCGCGGCAGCCTCGGCGCGGCGATGACCGAGACCGACCGGCTCGCGCGGATGGTCGAGGGCCTGCTCGCGATGGCCCGGCTCGACGAGAAGGCCGCCGAACGCGAACGCGTCGACCTGGACGCCGTGCGCGCCGAACGGCACCACGCCTGGCGGCCGTTGTACGAGCGGCACGGGGTCCGGCTCGCGCTCGCGGGGGAGCCGGTCGGGGAGGTGACCGCCGTGCCGGGCGCGGTCGAGCAGATCCTCGACAACTTCCTCTCCAACGCGCTGCGCGTCTCGCCCGCCGGTACCACCGTCTTCATCGACGTCCGCCGCACCGCGCAGCACGAACGCCGGTTCACCGCGCGGCAGTTCACCCAGCCGTTCGTGGAGGTGCACGTCATGGACGAGGGCCCCGGCATGACCGAGGAGCAGCGCCGCCGCGCCTTCGACCGCTTCTGGCGGGCCCCCGACGCCCCCAAGGGCGGCACCGGCCTCGGCCTCGCCCTCGTCCAGCGCCTGGCCCACGCGAGCGGGGGTGAGGCGCTGCTGAGGATGGCTCCGCTGGGGGGACTGGACGCCTTCGTACGGCTGCCGGCGAGGACCCCGGCGAAACCGACGCACCGCCCGGAGAGGGAACTCCAGGCGGCGCGTGGGCAGAGTTAGTTCAGCCGAGCCGTACCTCGTACGTCGCGACGCTCACGTCGCCGTCGTCCAGGCACTCCCCGCTCGCCAGGTCGAAGCGCTGCTTCAGCAGGGGCGAGGCGACGAACGGCCGGCCCTGGTGGGTGCCGGTGAGGCCGCGGGAGAGAACTCCCGCCCCGCTGAAGGGATCCCGGTTGTCGATGGCGTACAGATCGCCGTTCCTGTCCTGGAACACGGCCACCTGACGGCCGTCCGGCAGCAGGGCGGCGACGCCCCGGCCCGGCAGCAGCGCGGAGAGGTCACATACCGTCAGCCAGGCGCGGTCCAGGCCGACTTGGACTTTCAGATCGGTCGTCTCGGGTGCCAGGGTCATCGCTGGGCACTTCCTTCCATGGGACGCATGCCGATCGACAGCAGGGGCAGGTCGGGCTTGATCTGTTCGCGCTCCGGGACGAATCCGACGACCGGGTCGGGGGTGTCGGGCGCGTTCACGAAGGACACGAACCGGGCCAGTTTCTCGGGGTTGTTGATGGTCTCCGCCCACTCGTCGCGGTAGTTCGCGACGTGCGCGGCCATCAGCGACTCCAGCTCCTCGCAGATGCCGAGGGAGTCGTCGACCACCACGTCCCGGATGTGGTCGAGGCCGCCGGGGATGCGCTCCAGCCAGGTCGAGGTGCGCTCCAGGCGGTCGGCGGTGCGGATGTAGAACATGAGGAACCGGTCGATGAGCCTGATGAGCCCGGCGTCGTCCAGGTCCTGCGCGAGAAGGTCCGCGTGGCGCGGGGTGGCGCCGCCGTTGCCGCCGACGTACAGGTTCCAGCCGTTCGACGTCGCGATGATCCCGAAGTCCTTCGACTGGGCCTCCGCGCACTCGCGGGCGCAGCCCGACACCGCCGACTTGAGCTTGTGCGGCGACCTGAGGCCCCGGTAGCGCAGCTCCAGGTCGATCGCCATCCGCACGGAGTCCTGGACGCCGTAGCGGCACCAGGTCTGGCCCACACAGGACTTCACCGTCCGCAGCGCCTTGCCGTACGCGTGCCCCGACTCGAAACCGGCGTCCACCAACCGGGCCCAGATCAGCGGGAGTTGCTCGACGCGGGCGCCGAAGAGGTCGATGCGCTGGCCGCCGGTGATCTTCGTGTAGAGGCCGAAGTCGCGGGCCACCTCGCCGATGACGATGAGCTTCTCCGGGGTGATCTCGCCGCCGGGGACACGCGGGACGATCGAATAGGAGCCGTTCTTCTGGATGTTGGCGAGGAAGTGGTCGTTGGAGTCCTGGAGGGACGCCTGTTCGCCGTCGAGGATGTAGACGCTCGCGCCGATCACCGGGGCGAGGGACGCGATGATCGAGCCGACGGCCGGCTTGCAGACCTCGCAGCCGTCACCGCCCTTGGCGCCGTCGCGGCCGTAGCGGTCCAGGAGTTCGCGGTAGGTGTTGATGCGCAGCGCGAGGACGATCTCGTACAGCTCCTCGCGGGTCTGCCCGAAGCAGCCGCACAGGCCCTTGTCGACCTCGACGCCGCTCGCCTCCAGCTCGGCGGTGACGAGCTGGCCGAGCACCTTCACACAACTGCCGCAGCTGGTACCGGCCTTGGTGCACTTCTTGACCTCGGGCACGCTCGTGCACGCGTGCTCGGTGACCGCGCCGCGGATCGTGCCCTTGGTGACGTTGTTGCAGGAGCAGATGACCGCCTCGTCCGGCAGCGCGGACGGTCCGAGCTGCGCGCCGCCGCTCGAACCGGCGGGCAGGACAAGGGACTCGGGGGAGACCGGCGGCACCGAACCGGTGAACGCGCGCAGCGTGCCGTACGCCTCCGCGTCGCCGACCAGGATGCCGCCGAGCAGCGTGCCGTCCCGGGCGATCACGAGCTTCTTGTAGAGGCCGGAGCGGGCGTCGGAGTACACGACCTCCAGGCAGTCCTCGGCCGTGCCGTGCGCGTCGCCGAAGGAGGCGACGTCCACGCCGAGCAGCTTCAGCTTCGTCGACAAGTCCGCGCCCAGGAAGGCCGATTCGTCCTCGGCGATGGTCGCGGCGACCGTCTCCGCCTGCTCGTAGCCGGGCGCGACCAGGCCGTACACCCGGCCGTCCGCCGCGAGCGCGCACTCGCCGATCGCGAACACCGCCGGGTCGGTGACCGTACGGCACTGCTCGTCGACCGCGATACCGCCGCGCTCACCCACCGACAGGCCGCAGTCCCGGGCGAGTTGGTCGCGCGGGCGGACCCCGGCGCTGAACACCACCAGATCCGTGGCGACCTGTGACCCGTCGGACAGCTTCATGCCGGTGACCATGCCGTCCTCGTCGACGACGATCTCCTGCGTGCCCGTGCCGGTGTGGACGCTCAGGCCCATGTCCTCGATGGTCCGCAGCAGCGCCGCGCCACCGCCCTCGTCGACCTGCACCGGCATCAGCCGGGGCGCGAACTCCACGATGTGTGTGGTGAGTCCGAGCCCCTGGAGCGCGCCAGCGGCCTCCAGGCCGAGCAGCCCGCCGCCGACGACCGCGCCGACCGTCGCCCGTGCCTTCGCGTACTCCTCGATGGCGAGCAGGTCGTCGATCGTCCGGTACACGAAGCAGCCGGCCGCGTCCTTGCCGGGCACGGGCGGCACGAACGGGTAGGAGCCGGTGGCGAGTACGAGGGTGTCGTACTCAACTCGCAGACCGGAACGGGAGGTCACGGTCCGCGTCTCGCGGTCGACCGTCTCCGCCGGGTCGCCGACGTGCAGCTCGATCCCGTGCTCGGCGATGAACTCCAGGTCGGTCAGGGAGAGTTCCTCGGGGCTGGTGCCCGAGAAGTACGAGGTGAGCTGGACGCGGTCGTACGCCGGACGCGGCTCCTCGCACAGCACGACCACGCGGTGCGTGGCGGTCAGGCCGCGCGCGGCGAGCGCTTCGAGGAAGCGCTGGCCGACCATGCCATGGCCGACAAGCACGATCGTGGGGGTGTTGTCCGTGGGCATCAGCAGCCTCCGTCATTCGAGGTCATGCCGATGAGACTGCGGCGCGGACGTTACCCGACCGCATCACGCCTGTTTCCCACGAGGAACGCTGCCCTCAGCAAGGGTCCGTACGGGGTGTGAGGTCGCGGGCCGGGCCGGAGACGGGAACACCGCGAACCTCAGGAGCCCCTCATATCGATGGACTCTGCACCTACCCCGTCCGTAGGCTCCCGATCATGCCCGACATACCCCTGACCACCCTGTTTCTGCTCTGCCTCGCCGCGCTCGCGGCGGGCTGGATCGACGCGGTGGTGGGCGGCGGCGGCCTCCTCCTGCTCCCCGCGCTCCTCCTCGGCCTCCCCGCGGGCACCCCGGCCGCCCACGCGCTCGGCACGAACAAGGCGATCGCGATCGTCGGCACGTCCGGCGCGGCGGTCACCTACGTCCGCAAGACGAAGGTGGACGTCGGCCTCGCCGTCCGCATCGGCGTCGCGGCCCTGCTCGGCTCCTCCGGCGGCGCCTTTCTCGCGGCGGGCATGAGCACCGAGGTCCTCAAGCCGGTGATCATGGTCGTCCTGGTCACGGTCGGGGCCTTCGTCATCGCCCGCCCGGCCTTCGGTACGGCGCCGGCGACCGGCCCCGCGGGCCCGCGCCGGGTCCTCGCGGCGATCGGGCTGGCCGGGGTGGGAATCGGTTTCTACGACGGTCTCGTCGGCCCCGGCACCGGTACGTTCCTCGTCCTCGCCCTCACCGCGATCCTCCACCTGGACCTGGTCACCGCCTCCGCGACCGCCAAGATCGTCAACTGCTGCACGAACTTCGGCGCGCTGGTCACGTTCGCCTGGCAGGGGGCGGTGATCTGGCAACTCGCCGCGCTGCTGGCGGTGTTCAACCTGATCGGGGGGACGGTGGGGGCGCGGACCGCGCTGAAGAAGGGGAGCGGGTTCGTGCGGGTGGTGCTGCTGACGGTGGTGTTCGCGCTGGTGGCGAACATGGCGTACGAGCAGTGGGTGGCGTGAGGGGGAGGGGCGGGGTGGCGCTGAGGTATTACGGGTATCACCTGGTCCCCGTGAGGTGCGCGAACACCACCACGTTCCCCTGGTACCCCGTAGCTCTCGAGTAGGGGCCGCCGCAGGTGATCACCCGGAGTTCGGGGCGGTCGGCCGCGCCGTACACCTTCTCGTCGGGGAAGGCGCTCGCCTGGTAGACCTCCACGGCGTCCACGGCGAAGAGGGCCACGGTGCCGTCCCGTCGCTGTACCTCGATGGTCGCCCCCTTGCGGATGGCTCCCAGGGAGTAGAAGACCGCGGGGCCGTCGGCGTTGTCGACATGGCCCGCGACCACGGCGGTACCGGTCTCGCCGGGCGTGGTGCCGGCCTCGTACCAGCCCGCGAGGTTCTTCTTCGCGGCGGGCGGGACGTCGAGACTGCCGTGGGGGGTGAGGCCCAGACCCATCAGGGGCGCGTCCACCCGGATCGACGGGATGCGGATGCGGTCCGGGGGAGAGGGCGGCAGCGCGGGGGCCGAGCGGGGGTCGACCGCTGCGGTGCGGGCCTGCGCGGCGGACGGCTGGGGCGGTGCGTGTTCCTCGGTGCCGTTGTGCAACAACCAGGCACCTGAGCAGAGAGCGGTTACCGTAACGACCGCTATCGCGGTGTTGCCGACCCTGCGCATCAGACGTACCCCTCTCCTCTACGGGTCCCCGTACCCCCTCCGGGCCGCGAGGGGCGTCGGACCCGGAGGGGGAGGGGTATGCGGTACCGGAGGACGGACAGCGGAGGGTGTCCGTCAGATCCCGTCGCCTCTCGCCCGGCGATGCAGGAGCCAGGTACCGCCCGCGGCTGCGACGGCGAGTGCCGCCACACCGGCCGCGGTCTGCACGGGGTCGGGGCCTAGCGCGCCGCCGACCCCCGTCTTCACACTCCCCCTCGGATGCGCCGGCTGCCGAGCGGTAGCAAGCGTCACCACAAGATCTCCGGTGACCTTCTTCCCGCCCTCCGCGCACACGGCGACGATCTCGTACGTCCCCGGCTGCGCGCTCGGCGGCACCGCGAACTGGCCGATGGCGTCGCCCTCGTGGGTGGACGGCGCGAGCGTGAACCGGCCGGCGCCGACCGCGCTCGCGTCCCCGGCTGCGCTCCCGCCGTCCCCGCACGCGTCGGTGTTGACGGTGACCTGCCCGCCCGGCACCACGGTCGACGGGTACACCTCCAGGCTTCCGCCGTCCCCGCCGTACGCGGGCGCCACGGCGCCGCCCACCGCGACCACGGCGAACGCGGCGCTGGTCAGCAGCCGGACGGTACGTCGCATCGGTGCTCCTCCGAGCCTCGGTCGTGCCTTGTGCCCTTCGTGCCTGTGCCCTTCCGAGGTAAGAGGCAGCGGGGCGGGCGCGCTTCCTGAGGGGGCGTCAGGAATGGGATGAACGGGTGGCGGGGAAGAGGTGTTGTCGCTGCCGTTTCAGCAGGTCAGTGGGGGTGCGAGGAGAGGCCGGGGAAAACCTTTCCGGGGAGGGGTGAACGGGTGACCGACACGCCGTCAGGTCGGTGCCGGGCGAGCCAGTCGCCGTTCTCGATGAGGGTTCCGGTGTCACGGAGGCGGGTGGAGATGCGGGGGCCGGCGAGGTACACCCAGGCGCGTACTACTTCGGAGCTACGGCCGCGTACTACTTCCCGGGTAACTCTCAGGTAGGGGCTGTCCGGGTCGTCCGCCCGGTATTCCTCCAGGGCGTCCAGCTCGCCGAGGGTAGCCGGGTAGTGCTCGGGGACAACGGTGACGAGGTCGCCGTCTATGTGTCCGCCGGGTGCCTCCACGGCGTACGGGTACCCCGGGCCGTCGTACAGCACCGCGCCGGTCAGGCGCGCGGGCTCCTCGGTGAGGGTGCGGCCGGACAGGAACAGGGCGTGGTTGGTCTCGCCGGGGCGCAGGGTGCCGTAGACGAAGAAGGGGAGGGGCGCGGGGGTCACGGAGGGATTGTCTCCCGGCCGTCCCTGTGGGTGCGCTATGGACATGACAAGTCGTGGCGCCTATAAATCGCAGGCGACGTCAGCGCCAACCCCACCACGCGCCCCCGAGGAGACCGATGAGCCCCTTCCGGCAGCACGTCCGAGGTTCCCGTCTCGCCGCGGCCGGCATAGCCGCCACCACGGCGACCCTGATGGCCGCGGTGCTGAGCCCCGTGGCCGACGCGGCCGACAGACCCACCCGCGCCCAGGCGATCGACAACGCGGCGAGCGCCGTGGCCGACCGGGCCGCGAGTCTCGGCATCAACTCCGCGCAGGGTACGAGCGTTCGTGACGTGGTCGTCGACAAGGACGGTACGCAGCACGTGCGTTACGACCGTACGTACCGGCAACTCCCGGTGCTGGGCGGCGACTTCGTGGTCCACCTCGCGCCCGACGGGGCATATCGCAACGCCGACCGCGCGACCCGGAACGCCATCGCGCTGGCCACCATCACCCCGGCCGTGCCCGCGCCCGAGGCCGCCGACAAGGCGGTGAACGCGCTGCGCGCGGCGCACCTCGGCGCCGGGGTCCGGCAGGCCAAGGCCAAGCCGCAACTCGTCGTCGACGCCCTGCACGGTACGCCGAAGCTCGCCTGGAAGACCGACGCCGTGGGGCTCGACGCCCAGGGCAACCCGGTCGCCCGTACCGTCGTGACCGACGCGCGGACCGGGGCCCAGATCGACGCTTGGGACGCGATCGAGACGGCCGCCGGTGACGGGCAGTCCCTCTACGGGGGTACGGTCCCGCTGGAGACGACCCTCTCCGGTACGACATACCAGCTCAAGGATCCGAGCCGGGGCAACACGTACACCGGTGACGCGGAGAACAAGACCGACCTCTGCATCTTCGGCATCTGCATCGTCCGCGCGCCCGCGACGCTCTTCACCGACGCCGACAACCACTGGGGTACGGGTACTACGGCGTCCCGCGCGACCGCCGCCGTCGACGCCCAGTACGGCACCGACGTCACCTGGGACTACTACAAGAACGTCCACGGCCGCAACGGCATCGGCAACGACGGCAAGGGCTCCTACAACCGCGTCCACTACGGAAACGGTTACAACAACGCTTTCTGGGACGACAGTTGCTTCTGCATGACGTACGGCGACGGCGACGGCACGCAGCTCGGTCCGCTGGTCGCCCTCGATGTCGCGGGCCACGAGATGTCCCACGGCGTCACGTCCAAGACGGCGAACCTGACGTACTCCGGTGAGTCCGGCGGCCTCAACGAGGCGACCTCCGACATTTTCGGCACCCTCGTCGAATTCCACGCCGCCAACTCCAATGACCCCGGCGACTACTTGATCGGCGAGAAGATCGTCCGCTCGGGCTTCGGCCGGGACGCGCTGCGCTACATGGACCGTCCGAGCCGTGACGCCAACTCGGCTGACTACTGGAGCAGTTCGGTGGGTGGGCTGGACGTCCACTACTCCTCCGGCGTCGCGAACCACTTCGCGTACCTGCTCGCGGAGGGCAGCGGCACGAAGACCATCAACGGGGTGACGTACAACTCGCCCACGTCGAACGGCTCCACGCTCACCGGGATCGGCCGGGCCAAGCTGGGCGCGATCTGGTACCGGGCGCTGACCGTCTACATGACGTCCTCGACGAACTACGCGGGCGCGCGGACGGCCACTCTGAACGCCGCGCGTGACCTCTATGGCAATGGCAGCGCCGAGTACAACGCGGTGGCGGCGACCTGGAGCGCGGTGAACGTCAACTAGCGGGTTTCGCTGAAATGGCCGCCCTGGTAAGGAAGTTGACCAGGGCGGCCGTTCCGTCTGTGCACGCTCACACTCACGCCGTGTCCAGCTCGCACCACACGGTCTTGCCGACGATCAGCTCGCTGACTCCCCACCGGTCAGCGGTCTTCTCGACGATCATCAGTCCCCGGCCGAAGTGCTCGTCCGGGGCGGCGGTGCGGGGCACGGGCAGCAACTCACCTCGCGCGTCGGTGACTTCGATGCGGAGAGCCTTCTCGGTGAGGAAGAGCTCGACGCGGAAGAGACGGCCACGGAGGGTGCCGTGGAAGACGGCGTTGCCTGCGAGCTCGGAGACCAAGAGGCCGGTGTTCTCGGCGAGTTGGGGGTGGCCCCAGTCGCGGATGAGGTGCTGGGCTCGGTGGCGGGCGAGGGTGACGTTCTTGGGGTACGGGGTGTATTCGACGAGGTCGTGATGCAGGGGTTCGGTGGGTGCGGTCATGCGGACCTCCACACTCGGAGTGCGTGACTGGTACGACACGCAAGGTAGCGATCTGACTGCTATGGCTTCAACCTCTACTCAGTAGATATCCACCGATCGTGTTTGCCAGCTCGATTTCCACCCGCCAGACTGGCGGCGCACCGTACGCTAAGGAGCAGGCAAGTGACCGAGAGTCAGGCGCGGCAGAGCAACAGCACAACCAGCGTTCTGGGACGCCGACTTGGCGCCGAACTCCTCAAGCTGCGCGTCGCCGCGGGCCTCACCCAGCCGCAGGCCGCGAAGACCCTTACCGCATCGACCGCCAAGGTGGCGAAGATGGAGGGCGGTTGGGTTCCGATTCGGGACCCGGATATCCGGGCGTTGTGTGAGCTGTACGGCGTGCGGGACATCGGAGTCATCGGCGGTCTGCTGGAGTTGGCCAGGATCGACCGGGAACGCCGTAAGGCCAAGGGTTGGTGGGACGACTACAAGATCCGAGGCGTCATGCAGGAGTACGTCGCGTTGGAAAACGTGGCGACGGCCATCAGGTCGTGGCAGACCGGATACATTCCCGGGCTGCTTCAGGCGCCGGAGTACGTGCGAGCGGTGAGGCAGGCGCCGGTGGCCATGCTGGAGAAGGGGGCGCAACCGGACGAGCAGTTCGCCGCGACTCGACTGGCTCGCCAGCGCCGCCTGGTCGAGGAACCGCCGCTGGTGCTGCGGGCGTTGGTCTACGAAGCCGTGCTCCGCAACATCCCCGGCGGGGCAGCGACAGCCGCAGCCCAGTACGAAGAGCTGCTCCGCGCATCGGAGTTGCCGAACGTCAGCTTCAGGATCTTCCCGTTCAGTGGCGGAACCCATCAGGGCCTCAATGGCCCGTTCAACATCATGTCGTTCGCCGAACCGGGTGCCATGGACGTCGTCTACATGGAGTCCGCCTACACCGAACGTTGGGCGGAAGGAGGGGAAAGCGCGGCCATCTACGATGCATTGTTTGAGAAGATCACCGAACACTCGCTCGATGAGCGGGAGTCGAAAGCGTTCGTCGAGAAACTGCGCAAGGAGCTGTGAGCCCGTGTCCGTGTTTGAGTACCGCAAGTCCAGCTACAGCCACGAGGACGGCGAGTGCGTCGAGGTGGCCGCCAACGTCCCTAGCCTCATCGCCGTACGCGACTCCAAGGCCCCAGTCGGTCCCTCCCTTTGCCTTGCTCCGTCCGCCTGGACTTCGTTTCAGGGCGCTGTGCGGGACGGCTTGCTGACCCGTAAGGAGCTGTGAGCTCGTGTTCGTGTCTGAGTACCGGAAGTCCAGCTACAGCAATGAGGCGGCGGAGTGCGTCGAGGTAGCCACCAACCTCCCCACCCTCATCGCCGTACGCGACTCGAAATCCCCCACCGGCCCCGACCTCCGCCTCACCCCGCCCACTTGGACCGCATTCGAAACGGCCCTCCGTGAAGGCACCCTCTGACGGACCCGGCGTCAGTCGAACCACACCACCAGCCGCACATGCTCACCCCCGTGCACCCCGGCCAGCGTCCTCATCACGTCCCACACCGGCGCCCACCCCGTCCCCGCGCCAGCGGCTCCGCCTCGGCTCCACTTGCCGGCCGCGTCCGTCTCTTCCCAGTCCACCGACTCCAACTCGGCCCAGCTGATCCACGTTTCCCTGTACGCATGGGCGTGACACTGCTCCCGAACACTCTCCGAAGCGTCCGCAGGCAGCCCCCGCCCCTCGGTCAAGGGACGGAAACCAAAGGAGTTGCGGACACCGAAGAGGCAGGCCAACGCGTTATACGCGTTACCGGGGTCGAGGAGGAAGAGGTCGATCGCGGGGTGCCACACCGCGTCCTCGTCATCGGCACCCCAGATCCGCGCAAGCGGCCTGCACTCGATCACGCCGTACACCTCGGTGGACATGACCGCAGTCTGCCGTACGGTTCGAGGACGAGACATGGCCGGTGGAGCCGGTCAGTGGGTCCGAGTCAGGGGCGTAGTGGAAGCGACAGGTGCGTGGGGGACCGGCGTGCGGATCGGGGTTCTCTGCGGCGGGCTGACTTCGGTCGCTTCGGCGGTCGCTGTCGGGAGAGTGTGGGCCACCTGCGATGTCGGGAGCAACACCTCGGCGAATTCCCTGGCCCTGGCGATGGCCGTCCCAGTTGTCTGGGCAGCCGTGATACTTGCCTGGGTGTTCGTCTGCGGAGTGGTCGGGAGAGTCCACCGCTGGGTGGCATTGACGGTGGGGGTGCTGCTCAACGCATGGCTCTTCTGGTTCACGGTCGTGGAACTCGGGGCCCTGGACGCGTACCCCGACCCCGTCTGCCCAGGAAACATTCCTCCTTGGTGGCCCTCCCTCATCCCCGCGTGACGTTTCCCGAAGCAGCCCGCCCCCGCTCAGACGAATACGTACGGAAGGCCGGCACCCCCAAGAGGGCACCGGCCTTTCCATGAGCGCGACGATCAGGCCACCAACTCCGGCTCCTCCACCGGCATTTCAGCCACCCCCGGCTCACCGTCCCGCATCACCAGCACCGCCACCACCGCAGCCACCAGCACCCCCACCGCGCTCACCATGAACGTGGTCCCCATCGAGTCGGTGAACGCCGAGCGCGCAGCGGCCAGCACTCCCGGCTCCGTGGCCCCGGCGATCGACTGCCGGGCCGCCTCGGGGGCGTCCTGAGGCATCCGCGCCGTGTAACCGCTGGTCAGCAGCGAGCCGAGGATCGCGATGCCCAGCGCCGTACCCGCCTGCTGGACCGTGTCGTTGAGCGCGGAGCCGACGCCCGCCTTGTCGGCCGGGATGGTCCCCATCAGCGCGGCGACGGCGGCCGGCATCGCGAGCCCGGCGCCGAGGCCGAGAAGTCCGAGGGCCACGGCGGGAGTTGTGAACCCGCTGTCCGCACCGACCGTGGTCATCAGCGCGAAGCACGCCACCATCACCAGCATCCCGGCGAAGATCACGCCCCGGTTCCCGAACCGCGCCGACAGCTTCACGCCCACTCCGTTGCCGACCAGCGCGGCGACCGCCAGCGGCAGGAACGCGAGCCCCGCCTCGACCGGCGAGTAGCCGAGCACGAACTGGAGGTACTGGGTCAGCACCAGCAGCAGACCGCCGTTGCCGATCTGGACGAGCGCCAGCGAGAGCGAACCCCCGCTGAAATTACGGTGCTTGAAGAGGACCAGCGGCACCATCGGCGACGCGGTGACGTTCTCCCACACCACGAAACCGGCGAGCGCCAGCACCGCGACGGTCAGCGTGAGCGCCGAACGCCCCTCGAACGCACCGTGCTTGGGGATCTCGATGATCCACCACACCAGCGCGGTCATCCCAACCGCCGACAGCACGGCGCCGATCGGGTCCGCCTTCTGCCAAGGCGCCCTGGACTCCGGCATCAACGTCACCCCGGCGACCAACGCCAGTGCCACGACAGGGACGTTGAGGAAGAAGATCGAGTGCCACGAGAAGTGCTCGATCAGGACGCCGCCGAGCACCGGGCTGCCGACCAGGCCCAGCATCGACACCGAACCCCACGCGGCCATCGCCTTCGGCCGCTCCTCCTCGTCGAAGACCGTGATCAGGATCGACAGGGTCGACGGCATGATCAGCGCCCCACCGACCCCCATCGCGATCCGAACGGCGATGACCTCGGCGGGAGTTGAGCAGAACGCCGCCGCCAGCGAGGCCGCCCCGAACAACACCAGGCCGATCAGCATCACCCGCCGCCGGCCGAACCGGTCGCCGAGGCTGCCGGAGGTCAGGAGCAGACCCGCGAAGACGAGGATGTAGGAGTCGAGGATCCACTGCGTGTCCTGCGCGCTCGCACCGATGTCCGAGGTCATCGACGGGACCGCCACGGTCAGCGCCATGCTGTCGATCGTCAGCACGACCGTGCTCAGACAGAGCACGACCAGAATCCACCAGCGCCGCCCGCTCCTGCCGTGTCCGTCCATCGGATTCCCTCCGTTGCGAACATCGTGCGCCTGATGCGTACGGTGTTCTCGCTGCCGTTGCGCACACTGTACGCCGCGCGGAACGGTGTGCGCAAGGTGGTGTGGTCGCACCCCGGCACCCCTTTCCAGCCCGACCCCCTGCGCGCCCCGAAAGCCCGGCACGCATCCCCCCACCCCAGTCGCCGCCACCCCCCGCCCGAGTTGCTGATGCGACGGCATCGGCCACAAGTGACTCATTCCGCACCGCTAGTTGGCCGGTCCCAGACCCTTGAGCGTTGAAGAAGCACCGCTAAAGTCGACCGACACGGGTGTCCCCGCACGGCCCCGCCGACGGGCGCCCGCCCCGCGCGGCCACGCCCCTTTCCGCGCAGCGAATCCGCACCATCCCGCACGGCCTCCGCACCAACACCCGCACGGCGTTCGAACTCCCGGGCAGGCCGCAGCACTTGGCGGCCATGTCGCCGACACTCGAAGCAGCCTGGAGGTCCTCCGACCATGCCTCTGCGCCATCTCACCCCCCACGACCAGCGGCTCTTCCTGCTCCACGGCACCGGCCCCACCGCCTTCGTGCCGGACCCGCTGATCCACCGGTCCGTGTCCCGACACGCGGCCACCACCCCGCACGCGATCGCCGCCGAACACCGCGGCCAGACCCTCACCTACGCCCAACTCGACGCGCGCGCCGATGCGTTGGCCGCCCGCCTGTACGCGGAGGGCATCCGCCCCGGCGACCACGTCGGCCTCTTCGTGCGCCGCTCCCTGCCGATGCTCGTCGGCCTGCTCGGCATCCTCAAGGCGGGTGCCGCGTACGTCCCCCAGGACATCGGCCTCGCACCGCCCGCCCAACTCGCCCACGTCATCAGTACCGCGCGCACCCGCGTGATCCTCACCCTCGCCGAACACGCGCACCGAGTCCCGCTCCCGCCGGACAAGGGTCACCAACTCATCGACCTGGACGAGCCGTTGCCACCCGTGAGGCTCCAACTCCCGGCGCCGCTACCGGACGACGGCTGCTACGTCCTGTTCACCTCCGGCACCACCGGCCGCCCCAACGGCGTGAAGGTCACCCACCGCAACGTCGCCAACATCCTGCTCACCGACCCCGGTTCGCTCGGCATCGGCCCCGGCGACCGCGTCGCCCAACTCCTCAACATCGCCTTCGACATGGCGGCCTGGGAGATCCTCGGCTGCCTCGCGCACGGCGCCACCCTCGTCATCCGCGACCGCGACATCGCGGCCACCGCCCGCACGGCGACCGTCCTGATCGCCACCCCGACGGTCCTGTCCGGCATCGACCCGGCCGCCTGCCCCCGGGTGCGCGCGGTCGCGGTCGCCGGAGAGCCCTGCCCCCGCCCGCTCGCCGACGCGTGGGCGAGCAGGGCCGTCTTCTTCAACTGCTGTGGCCCGACCGAGACGACGATCGTCAACACCATGTCCCGGCACGACCCGAGGAACCCCCTCCTCACGATCGGCCGCCCCACCCCCAACAACACCGTGTACGTCCTGGACGCCGACCGCCGCGCACTCCCGATCGGCGAGGTCGGCGAGATGTGGGCCGGCGGCGACTGCGTCTCGGCCGGCTACCTCACGGACGATCCCAACGACCGCATGAACAAAGAGCGTTACGCCCCCGACCCGTTCCTCGGCGGCGGCCGGCGCATGTTCCGCACCCGCGACCTCGGCCGCTGGACCCCGGACGGCCGCCTCGAACACCTCGGCCGCACCGACGACCAGGTGAAGGTACGCGGCTTCCGCGTCGAACTCGACTCCGTCTCCTCGGTGTTGGAGCAGGTGCCGGGTGTCGTCCGCGCGGTCACCCTCAAGCGCGACGACCGCACGCTCGTCTCCTTCGTCTGCCCGGCGGACGTCGACCCCGACACGGCCCGCCGCGCGGTCGCCGACGCCCTGCCGTACTACTGCGTGCCGGATGATGTCATGCCCCTGACATCGTTACCGGAGACCGACCGAGGCAAGATCGACAAACCGGCGCTCCTCCAACTCGCCCCGGACCGACCGGCGGTGGCCCGATGACGACGGAACTGAGCCGCACCGGCACCCCGCTCCCACCCCTCACCTCCCTGCCGCGCCGCCTCCTCAAGCACCCCCGGCTGATGCACTACAACCGGCTCGCGGCAACGGTGTTCGCGGTGAACGCGGTCTGCCTGTACGCGAGTTGGCCGGTCACCGAGCAGGGCATGGCCCACGCCGTCCTCGCGAACCTCACGCTGGCGATCCTGATCCGCCAGCAGTACGTCATCAACTTCCTCTTCCGGGTGGCGACTTCAGCCCCGGTCAGTTGGCCGCTGCGGGTCCGCTGGACGCTGGGCAAGGTCTACCACTTCGGCGGACTGCACATCGGAGGCGCGCTCGCGGGGACGGCGTGGTTCGCCGCGCTGACCCTCACGACCACCAACAGGGCTGTTATGGCGGTCAGTTGGGTGCTGCTCGTCCTGCTGCTGGTCATCGTCGCGACCGCGCTGCCGCCCTTCCGGTCCCGGCACCACGACCACTTCGAGAAGATCCACCGCTTCGGCGGCTGGGGCGCCCTCGCCCTCTTCTGGGCGCACACGATCCTGACGGCGACCGGGCCGGTCGAACCGGCGGTGCTCGCGGTCGTCACGTTCAGCGTCGCGCTGCCCTGGCTGCGGCTGCGCAAGGTCGCCGTACGGGTCGAACGGCCGTCCCCGCACGTGGTGTTGGCCCGCTTCGACTACGGCGAGACCCCGTTCGCCGGGTCCTCCACGGCCGTCAGCCGCAGCCCGCTCAAGGAGTGGCACTCCTTCGCGAACGTCCCCTCGCCGGGCAGCCCGGGCTTCCGGCTGACCATCTCGCGGGCGGGCGACTGGACGGGGAAGTTCATCGACGACCTCCCGACGAAGGTGTGGGTGAAGGGAATCACCACCGCCGGGGTCGCCAACATCGAAGTCCTCTTCAGCAAGGTGGTGTACGTCGCCACCGGCAGCGGCATCGGCCCCTGCCTGCCGCACCTCCTCGCTGCCGAGGTCCCCTCCCGCCTCGTCTGGGCCACTCGCGACCCCCGCGTCACCTACGGCGACGCCCTCGTGGACGAGATCCTCGCCGTCCAGCCCGACGCGGTCGTCTGGGACACCTCCCGCCACGGCAAACCCGACATGGTCGCCCTCGCGCACGCCGCCTACCGCGACTTCGGCGCCGAAGCGGTCATCTGCATCTCCAACAAGAAGCTCACCTGGCAGGTCGTCCACGGCCTCGAACGGCGCGGGATACCGGCGTACGGCGCGATCTGGGACTCGTAGAAATCCAACAGAAACCCCAGCAGAAACCCCGACAGAAATCTCACAGAAAGGGGTTACCGCAATGCATCACCTCAAGACCGAGCGGTACGACGGCGTCGTACTCGTCCGCCTCCACCGGCCGCAGGTCCTCAACGCGCTCAGCTCCGAGCTGCTCGCCGAACTCCTCGACACCGTCCGGCCGTTGGAGTCCGACGACGAGGTCGGCTGCGTCGTCCTCACCGGCTCCGAGCGGGCGTTCGCCGCCGGCGCCGACATCAGGGAGATGGCCGGGAAGAGCGCCGCCGACATGGTGGCGGAGGACTACTTCGGGGCGTGGGAGGAGTTCGCCGACCTCCGGGTCCCGAAGATCGCCGCCGTCAACGGCGTCGCGTACGGCGGGGGTTGCGAACTCGCGATGATGTGCGACCTCGTGATCGCGGGGGAGTCGGCGCGGTTCGGCCAGCCCGAGATCAAACTCGGCGTGATCCCCGGCATCGGCGGCACCCAGCGCCTCACCCGCCTCGTCGGCCGGGCCAAGGCGATGGACCTGGTCCTCACCGGCCGCACGATGGACGCACGCGAGGCGGAGAGCGCCGGGCTGGTGTCCCGGGTGGTCCCCGACGAGCGGGTGCTCCCGGAGGCCCTGGAGGCGGCGGCCACCATCGCCTCGTACGGCCGCCTCGCCGTCCGGACGGCCCGCGACTGCGTCGACCGGGCGCTGGAGACCGGCCTCGGCGACGGCATCCGCTACGAACGCCGGGCGTTCCACGGCCTGTTCGCGACCGGCGACCAGTCGGAGGGGATGACGGCGTTCCTGGAGAAACGCCCGCCACGGTTCAGGGGGCGCTAGCGAGCGCCTGCCCGACCCCCGGTTCCCGCGGTCCCAGGAACCGGGGGTCCGGCGTGAACACCGCGTCCAGCGCCGCCTTGCCCGCCGCGAACACCTCGCGGGTGCCGCCGTACAGCCACGTCACGTCGTGCTTCTCGGCCACGCCGACGCCGTACGAGTCGATCCCCGCGGCCTCGCAGAGCGCGACGGCGCGGCGTATGTGGAAGCTCTGGCTGATCAGCACCGCGCGGTGGACGCCGAAGATCTTCTTCGCGCGCACGCACGAGTCCCACGTGTCGAAGCCCGCGTAGTCGCTCACCACGTGGTCGTCCGGGACGCCGTGGCGCGTCAGGTACGTGCGCATCGCGTCCGGCTCGTCGTAGTCCTCACGGCTGTTGTCGCCGGTCACCAGGACGACCTTGACGCGGCCCTCGCGGTAGAGGTCCGCCGCAGCGTTCAGCCTCCCGCGCAGGTACGGGGACGGCTCGCCGTTCCACAGGCCCGCGCCGAAGACGACGGCGACGTCCGTACGGGGTGCGTCCGCCGTCGTCCCGTACCGGCCGGACGTCGAGACGAACAGCCACGCCGACGGCAGCAGCGCGAGCACGCACACCGCCATCACGGCCTGCACGAGCCGCCGCTGACCGGCACGCGTACGCGGCAGGCGCGGCCTGCGCAGCGACGGCCTCCGCATGGACACCCCTCCCCGGACCCTCCCCGGCCCACCCCTGACGACGTTCACCAGGCAAGACGCACCCGGCACGGATTAGGTTCACTCACACGCCCCATTCGCCACCCGCCACGCACCAGCCCTCGCGAGAACGCCCTCACACCGCCCCCACCCCCACCGTGAACCCCCGGAAAACACCCGTGACGGTCACGCAACCACCCCGCAACGCCCCCGCGCGAGGATCGACCCATGTCCAGTCAGCTCAGCCGCCTCTCCCGCCGGCGCCCCGCCGCACCCGCGCTCGTGGTCGTCGCCCACGGCAGCCGCGACCCGCGCGCGTTGCGCACGGTCGGCGCCCTCCTGGACCGCGTCCGCGCGCAGCGCCCCGGTCTGGACGTCCACCTGGGCCACATCGAGCTGAACGAGCCGCTGCTCACCGACACGCTCGCGCGCGTGGGCACGCAGGACGTCGTCCTGGTCCCCCTCCTGCTGGGCCGGGGCTACCACATCAAGCGCGACATCCCGGAGATGGCGGCGCAGACGCACCCGCACGCACGCGTAGGGGGAGCGCTGGGCCCGCACCCCCTCCTGATCGACACGCTGGTATCCCGCCTGGAGGAGGCCGGCTGGCCCTCCCGCCCGGACGCCGCGCACGGCGAGAGCGCCATCGTCCTCGCGGCGGCCGGCTCCCGGGACCCCGACAACGCGGCGGACACCAACCGCACGGCCCACCTCCTCTCGGCCCGCCTGGGCGTCCCGGTGCTCCCGGCGTACGCCTCGACGGCCGAACCGGCCGTCCCGAAGGCACTGGCCGACCTCCGCGCACGCGGATACACGCGCGTGGCGATCGCCTCGTACTTCACGGCCCCCGGCCGCTTCGCGACGGAGTGCGCGCAGGCGGCCCCGTGGATCGTCTCGGCCCCCCTGGGCGCGCACGAGGCGATGGCCCGCCTGGTACTGACCCGCTACGACGAGGCGGCGGCGACGGCAGGCACCAGCAAGGCGGCATGATCCACCCCGCTCCCGCACTTCCGCCCGCCCCGACCCGAGGCGCACAGCCGAATTGTCAGTGCCTGCCCGTACTGTCGAAGCATGGAAGGCACCGACCCGCACACCGACCCCGTCCCCGACCAGGCCCCCGCCACCACAGCCGACGCCACCCCCGCCTACACCCCCTCCGCCTCCGACCGCTGGGCCCCCGAACCGGACAAACGCCCCGGCCGCACCGCCTTCCAGCGCGACCGTGCCCGCCTCCTGCACTCCTCCGCCCTGCGCAGGCTCGCGGGGAAGACCCAGGTCGTCACCCCGGGCACGCAGGGCCCCGTGTGGGACGCCAGCCCCCGTACCCGCCTCACGCACTCCCTGGAGTGCGCCCAGGTCGGCAGGGAACTCGGCGCGGCCCTCGGCTGTGACCCCGACCTCGTCGAGGCGGCCTGCCTGGCGCACGACCTGGGCCACCCGCCCTTCGGCCACAACGGCGAACAGGCGCTGAACGACTTCGCGAAGGACTGCGGCGGCTTCGAGGGCAACGCCCAGTCCCTGCGCCTGCTGACCCGCATCGAACCGAAGCGCTTCACCCCGGAGGGCTCGGTAGGCCTGAACCTCACGCGCGCGACGCTGGACGCGGCGACGAAGTACCCCTGGCCGCGAGGCGAGCACCCCACGGACCCGACGTCCCCCAAGTTCGGCGTGTACGACGACGACCGCCCGGTCTTCGACTGGATCCGCAAGGAGTCCCCCGGCACGCGCGCGTGCTTCGAGGCCCAGGTCATGGACTGGTCGGACGACGTGGCCTACTCGGTGCACGACGTGGAGGACGGCCTGCACGCGGGCCACATCGCCCCGGCCGCCCTGTCCGCGCGCGCGGAACGCGAGGAGATCTTCCGCGTGGCGGTGGGCCGTTACGTCCCCGCGGACACGGATCCGGCCGAACTCGCCGCAGCCCTGGACCGCCTCCTCGCGCAGGAGTGGTGGCCGCACGGCTACGACGGCACGGCGGTCGCCCAGGCCCGCCTGAAGGACGCGACGAGCCAGCTGATCGGCCGCTTCTGCCTGGCCGCCGAAGGCGCCACCCGCGTGCGCTACGGCACCGGCCGCCTCACGCGCTACGCCGCCGAACTCGTCGTCCCGCACGAGACCCGCCTGGAGTGCGCCGTCCTCAAGGCGGTCGCCGACCGGTACGTCATGCAGCGCGCCGAACAGGAGCGCCTGCGCGCCGACCAGCGGATCGTCATCACGGAACTCGCCGAGGCCCTCACCGCGCGGGCGCCGTACGGCCTCGACCCCCAGTTCCACGCGCTGTACGTCAAGGCGGCGGACGACCACGCCCGCGAACGGGTGATCGTGGACCAGATAGCGTCCCTCACCGACGCGTCCGCGAGAGCCCTGCACACACGGCTGACGGGCCGCCCCTGAGATCGCCCCGACGGGGCACTACCCCTTCCCCCCGAACGTTGCGTGCGGGACGCTCGCATGTGGCGACACCCTTACGAGGAGGCATCAAGTGGTCGACGCGGATCAGACATTCGTCATCGTCGGAGGTGGCCTGGCCGGTGCCAAGGCGGCCGAGACGCTCCGTGCGGAGGGCTTCACCGGGCGCGTGATACTGATCGGCGACGAGCGTGACCACCCCTACGAGCGCCCCCCGCTCTCCAAGGGCTACCTCCTCGGTAAAGAGGAGCGCGACAGCGTCTTCGTCCACGAACCGGCCTGGTACGCGCAGAACGACATCGAACTGCACCTCGGCCAGACGGTCACCGCGATCGACCGCGAGGCCCACGCGGTCCGCCTCGGCGACGGCACCCTGATCGCGTACGACAAGCTCCTCCTCGCGACCGGCGCAGAGCCGCGCCGCCTGGACGTCCCCGGCACCGGCCTCGCCGGCGTCCACCACCTGCGCCGCCTCGCGCACGCCGAGCGCCTCAGGCACGTCCTCAAGGCCCTCGGCCGCGACAACGGCCACCTGGTGATCGCGGGCGCCGGCTGGATCGGCCTGGAGGTCGCCGCGGCGGCGCGCACGTACGGCGCCGAGGTCACCGTCGTCGAACCCGAACCGACGCCCCTGCACGGCGTCCTGGGCCCCGAACTGGGCCAGCTCTTCGCCGACCTGCACGCCGAGCACGGCGTCCGCTTCCACTTCGGCGCCCGCCTCACCGAAATCACCGGCCAGGACGGCATGGTCCTCGCGGTGCGCACGGACGACGGCGAGGAGCACCCGGCGCACGACGTGCTCGCGGCGATCGGCGCGGCCCCGCGCACGGGCCTCGCCGAGGCGGCCGGACTCACGCTCGCCGACCGTGCGCACGGCGGCGGCATCGAGGTCGACGCGAGCCTGCGCACCTCCGACCCGGACATCTACGCCGCCGGCGACGTCGCCGCGTTCCCGTTCGCCGACGCGCGCCTGCGCGTGGAGCACTGGGCCAACGCCCTCAACGGCGGACCGGCCGCCGCGCGCGCGATGCTCGGCAAGGACGTCACGTACGACCGGGTGCCGTACTTCTTCTCCGACCAGTACGACCTGGGGATGGAGTACAGCGGGTGGGCGCCGCCCGGCTCGTACGACCAGGTCGTCATCCGCGGGGACGCCGGGAAGCGGGAGTTCATCGCGTTCTGGCTGAGCGAGGGCCGGGTCCTGGCCGGGATGAACGTGAACGTGTGGGATGTCACAGAACACATCCAGCGGCTGATCCAGAGCGGCGCCCCGCTCGACCCGGACGCCCTCGCGAACCCGGGCACACCCCTGGAGACCCTGGTCGTCTGAGCCCGGACGGGGGCCGCCTCGGCACCGGAGTGTCGGTCGGCCCCCGTAGAATTCCCGCGTGGCAGGACGGATCAACGACGAGGACGTGAAGGCGGTACGGGACGCGGTCCCGATCGACGCCGTGGTCTCCGAGTACCTCCAACTGCGCAACGCGGGCGGCGGCAACCTCAAGGGCCTGTGCCCCTTCCACGACGAGAAGTCCCCGTCGTTCCAGGTCAGCCCCAGCAAGGGCCTCTTCCACTGCTTCGGCTGCCAGGAGGGCGGCGACACCATCACGTTCGTGATGAAGGTCGACCACCTCACGTTCTCCGAGTCGGTCGAGCGCCTCGCCGCGCGCGCGGGGATCACGCTGCGGTACGAGGAGGGCGGCTACAACCCCTCCCACCAGCGCGGCGAACGCATCCGCCTGGTCGAGGCCCACAAGATCGCCGCCGAGTGGTACGCCGAACAGCTCGCCACCAGCCCCGAGGCCGACACCGGCCGCATGTTCCTCGCCGAGCGCGGCTTCGACCAGGCCGCCGCCCTCCACTTCGGCGTCGGCTACAGCCCGCAGGGCTGGGACCACCTCACCCGCTTCCTGCGCGGCAAGGGCTTCAGCGACCGCGAACTCACCCTCTCCGGCATCTCCCAGGAGGGCCGCCGCGGCCCCATCGACCGCTTCCGGGGCCGTCTGATGTGGCCCATCCGCGACATCGGCGGCGACGTCGTCGGCTTCGGCGCGCGCAAGCTGTACGAGGCCGACACCGGCCCCAAGTACCTGAACACGCCGGACACCCCGATCTACAAGAAGTCCCAGGTCCTGTACGGCATCGACCTCGCCAAGCAGGCGATCGCGAAGTCCAGCCGCGCGGTCGTCGTCGAGGGCTACACCGACGTCATGGCCTGCCATCTCGCGGGCGTCCCGACCGCCATCGCGACCTGCGGTACGGCCTTCGGCGGCGAGCACATCAAGATCCTGCGCCGCCTCCTGATGGACAACGGCAGCGCGCGCGTCATCTTCACCTTCGACGGCGACGCGGCGGGCCAGAAGGCCGCCCTGCGCGCCTTCGAGGACGACCAGAAGTTCGCCGCCGAGACGTACATCGCGATCGCCCCCGACGGCATGGACCCCTGCGAACTGCGCCTCGCGAAGGGCGACGAGGCGGTCGCCGACCTCGCCGAACCCCGCACGCCGCTCTTCGAGTTCGCGCTGCGGCAGATCGTCGCCCGCTACGACCTCGACACGCCGGGAGGCCGCGCCGCCGCGCTCGACGAGGCCGCCCCCGTCGTCGCCCGCATCAAGAACAGCGGCGCCCAGCACGAGGTCGCCGTCCAGCTCGCGGGCCTGCTCGGCATCCTCGACACCCAGTTCGTCGTCAAGCGGGTGGCCCAGATCGCCCGCTGGGCCCGGGGCAAGGGCGACGCCCCGGGGCAGGCGGGCCGCTCGCGCCAGCCGTACGAGGAGAGCCCCCGCCCCGCGCTCAAGGGCCCGGCCCTCCAACTGCGCAACCCCGTCTACGCGACCGAGCGCGAGCTCGTCAAACTCGCCCTCCAGCGCCCCGAGTTGGTCTCCCCGGCCTTCGACGCGTACGGCGTGGACGAGTTCACCTGCGCCCCCTACGCCGCCGTCCGCCAGGCCATCCTGGACGCGGGCGGCGCCGAGTACGGCACCGAGGACGCGCAGGACTACCTGATGTGCGTGCGCGAGGTCGCCCCCGACGACACGGTCCGCGCGATGGTCACCGAACTCGCCGTCGAGCCGATCATGCGCCGCACCGTCGACGACGTGTACGCGGGCGCCCAGCTGGTCACCGTCCGCCGCCGCGCCGTGGAACGCCGCATCCACGACATCCAGTCCCAGCTGACCCGCCTCGCCACAGCCGGCGACCCCGCCCAACTGGCCGCCGTCCAGAACGAGTTGTGGGTCCTCCAGGAGTACGACCGGGCGTTGCAGGCGCACGGCGTCATCGCTCTCTGAGCGGGAGCCCGCCACACCGAAGCCCTGTACGGCCTCCTCGACGGCTTTCGCGATGCCGCCGGACACCCGGGCCGCCCGAGGGCCACGAAGCCCCCAGAGGCGCGGTACGACGCCGACACCGAGGTCACCCGCCGAGCGCGTCCGGCACACGCCGCCGACTCGATCTTCAGTCACCGTCCGGTCACGTCCCGGACTCAAAAAGTCACCGCACGCCCCTCGTGGCGGCGATGTGTCGTACCCCACACTGGGTGGCGGTGCCTGAGTACTCGGAGCGCGGCCGATCCGTCCCCCACGGAACCCCCACCCAGGCCGACGCTCACCGCGTACGGGACGGACTGCGGCGAGGCCGTCCACTCCGCCCCCGAAGTACCGCTGTCGTACCCCTGGCAGCGATCATCCTGGAGGTCGCCCCCGTGCAGACCCAGACGCTCACCCAGACCGACGTCAGTACCGAAGCGGAGCCCGACGCCGAGGCCGAGGCGCTGGCCGCGGTGCCCGCGCAGGGCGCCGCCGCGCACCATCCCGAGGCGGGCCCGCCGACGGAGGAGATCGACGAACCCCCCGAGCGGATCCGCCCCGCCGACACCGGCGGACCCTCCTCCGACCTGTTCCGCCAGTACCTCCGCGAGATCGGCCGCATCCCGCTGCTGACGGCGGTCGAGGAGGTCGAGCTGGCGCGGCGCGTCGAGGCGGGCCTGTTCGCCGAGGAGAAGCTCCTCAACACCCCTGACCTGGACAGCCAGTTGGCGCTGGACCTGGACCGGCTCGTGGTCATGGGCCGGATGGCCAAGCGCCGCCTCATCGAGGCGAACCTGCGGCTCGTCGTCTCCGTCGCCAAGCGGTACGTCGGCCGCGGCCTGACCATGCTCGACCTCGTCCAGGAGGGCAACCTCGGCCTGATCCGCGCCGTCGAGAAGTTCGACTACGCGCGCGGGTACAAGTTCTCGACGTACGCCACCTGGTGGATCCGCCAGGCGATGTCCCGGGCCCTCGCCGACCAGGCCCGGACCATCCGCGTCCCCGTCCACGTCGTCGAACTCATCAACCGTGTCGTACGCGTTCAGCGCCGCATGCTCCAGGAGCGCGGCTACGAACCGACACCGGAAGAGGTGGCCGCCCAGCTCGACCTCGCCCCCGCGCGCGTCGGCGAGGTCCTGAGGCTCGCCCAGGAGCCCGTCTCCCTCCACGCACCCGTGGGCGAGGAGGACGACGTGGCCCTGGGCGACCTCATCGAGGACGGCGACGCCGCGAGCCCCGTCGAATCCGCCGCGTTCCTGCTGCTCAGGGAGCACCTGGAGGCGGTGCTGTCGACGCTGGGGGAGCGCGAGCGCAAGGTCGTCCAGCTGCGGTACGGGCTCGCCGACGGCCGGCCGCGCACGCTGGAGGAGATCGGCCGGATCTTCGGCGTGACGCGCGAGCGGATCCGGCAGATCGAGTCCAAGACCCTCAACAAACTCAGGGACCACGCGTTCGCGGACCAGCTGAGGGGATACCTGGACTGAGACGGGGTGCCGTACCTGCCGGACGGCACCCCAACCCCCGTAAACTTCAGTCGACTTCGGCGACCGCCTCCGCGAACTGCGCCTTGTACAGCCGCGCATAGGCGCCGCCCGACTCCAGCAGCTCGCTGTGCGAGCCCTGTTCGACGATCGACCCGTTCTCCATGACGAGGATCGTGTCCGCGTCCCGGATCGTCGACAGCCGGTGCGCGATGACGAACGACGTCCGCCCGTGCGCCAGTTTGGCCATCGCCTTCTGGATCAGCACCTCCGTACGGGTGTCGACGGAGGACGTCGCCTCGTCGAGGACGAGGATCACCGGGTCGGACAGGAACGCGCGCGCGATGGTGATGAGCTGCTTCTCACCGGCGCTGACCCCGCTGCCCTCGTCGTCGATGACGGTGTCGTACCCGTCGGGCAGCGTCCGCACGAACCGGTCCGCGTGGGCCGCGCGCGCCGCCTCCTCGATCTCCCCGCGCGTGACGTCGCGCGAGGCGCCGTACGCGATGTTCTCGGCGATCGTCCCGCCGAACAGCCACGTGTCCTGGAGGACCATCCCGATCCCGGCGCGCAGGTCGTCGCGGGACATGCGGGCCACGTCGACGCCGTCGAGCGTGATGCGCCCGGCGGAGACGTCGTAGAACCGCATGAGGAGGTTGACCAGGGTCGTCTTGCCCGCGCCGGTGGGGCCGACGATGGCGACCGTGTGGCCGGGTTCGACGGTCAGCGACAGGTCCTCGATGAGCGGCTTGTCGGGGTCGTACCGGAAGGACACGCCCTCCAGCGCGACGCGCCCGCGCAGTTCGGCGGGGCGCTCGGAGTCCTTCGCGTCCGCCTCCTGCTCGTCCGCGTCGAGGAGCTCGAAGATCCGCTCGGCCGACGCCACCCCGGACTGCACCAGGTTGGCCATCGACGCGACCTGCGTGAGCGGCATCGAGAACTGGCGCGAGTACTGGATGAACGCCTGCACGTCCCCGATGGACAGCGACCCGGACGCCACCCGCAGCCCGCCCACGACCGCCACCAGCACGTAGTTGATGTTGGACACGAACATCATCAGCGGCTGCATGATCCCGCTGTTGAACTGCGCCTTGAACCCCGCCTCGTACAGCGCGTCGTTCTGCTCGGCGAACTGCTGCGCGGACTCCCGCTGCCGCCCGAAGACCTTCACCAGCGTGTGCCCGGTGTACATCTCCTCGATGTGCGCGTTGAGCTGACCGGTGGTCCGCCACTGCTGCACGAAGTGCGGCTGCGACCGCTTGCCGATGCGCGTCGCGACGAGCGCCGACAGCGGCACCGTCACCAGCGCGACCAGCGCGAGCAGCCACGACACCCAGAACATCATCGCGAGCACGCCGATGATGGTCAGCAGGGAGTTGATCAGCTGCCCCATGGACTGCTGGAGCGTCTGCCCGATGTTGTCGATGTCGTTCGTCGCCCGCGACAGCACCTCCCCGCGCTGCCGTTTGTCGAAGTACGACAACGGGAGCCGCGACAGCTTCGTCTGCACGTCCTCCCGCATCCGGAACACCGTCCGGTTGACGGCCTTGTTGACGAGCCGCGTCGCGACCGCCATCAGCAGACCGGCGATCACGAACACGCCGACGGCGATCCCGAGGACCTCCCCCACGGCCCCGAAGTCGATGCCCTTGCCGGGCGTGAAGTCCGTCGACCTGAGCATGTCCGCGACGGACGACTGCCCGTGGTCCCGCATCCCCTGGAGGACCTGTTCCTTGGACTCCCCGGCCGGCATCTGCCGCCCGATGATCCCCGCGAACACCAGGTCGGTCGCCTGCCCGAGGATCTTCGGACCGACGACGTTCAGCCCCACGCTGATCACGACGCACACCAGCAGCGCGTAGACCGTGAGGCGCTCCGGCTTGAAGTACCCGACCAGCCGCTTCCCGGACACCTTGAAGTCCAGCGACCGGCTGTCGGGTCCCGTACCGGCCATCATGCGTGCCGCAGGCCCGGCCATCAGGCAGCCTCCGCTTCCGTGAGCTGGGAGAGCACGATCTCCCGGTAGGTCTCGTTGTCCGCCATCAGCTCGTGATGGGTCCCCGTCCCGACGACCCGCCCTTCGTCCAGGACGACGATCCGGTCGGCGTCACGGATGGTCGACACCCGCTGCGCGACGATCACCACGGTCGCCGCCGCCGTTTCGCGCGCGAGCGCCGCTCTGAGCGCGGCGTCCGTCGCGTAGTCGAGCGCGGAGAACGAGTCGTCGAACAGGTAGATCTCCGGCCGCTGCACCAGCGTGCGCGCGATGGACAGCCGCTGCCGCTGGCCGCCCGACACGTTCGTGCCGCCCTGCGCGATCGGCGCGTTCAGCCCGCCTTCGAGCCGCTCCACGAACTCCTTGGCCTGCGCCACCTCCAGCGCGTGCCACAGCTCCTCGTCCGTCGCGTCCGGGTTGCCGTACCGCAGGTTCGTCGCGACCGTCCCCGCGAACAGGTACGGCTTCTGCGGCACCAGGCTCACCGTCTTCGCGAGCAGCTCCGGCTCGATCTCGGCGACCGGCACGCCGTCCACCAGGACCTCGCCGTCCGTTGTGTCGAACAACCGGGGCACGAGCCCCAGGAGCGTGGACTTGCCGCTGCCCGTCGAGCCGATCACGGCCGTCGTCTCGCCGGGCAGCGCCACCAGATCCACCGCCTTCAGCACCGGCTCCTCGGCGCCCGGGTAGCGGAAACCCGCGCCCCGCAGCTCCAGATGGCCGTGCCGCCGCAGCTCCCGCACGGGCGCGAGCGGCGGAACCACGCTCGACGACGTCTCCAGCACCTCCTGGATCCGCTCGGCGCACACCTCCGCGCGCGGGATCATCATGAACATGAACGTGGCCATCATCACGGACATCACGATCTGCATCAGATACGCGAGGAACGCCGTCAGATCACCGATCTGCATCTCGCCGCTGTCGATGCGATGGGCCCCGAACCAGACCACCGCGATCGACGACAGGTTCACCACCGTCATGACGATCGGGAACATCAGCGCCAGCAGGTTCCCCGCTTTGAGCGATACGTCGGTGAGGTCCGCGTTGGCCTTGCGGAACCGCTCCTCCTCGTAGGTGTCCCGCACGAACGCGCGGATCACCCGGTTGCCGGTGATCTGCTCGCGCAGCACCCGGTTGACGGTGTCGAGACGCACCTGCATCGACCGGAACAACGGCCGCAGCTTCAGCACGATCAGCGTTACGCAGATCCCGAGCAGCGGGACGACGGCCACCAGCACCGCCGACAGCGGCACGTCCAGACCGAGCGCCAGCACGATGCCGCCGACGCACATGATCGGCGCGGACACCATCAGGGTGAACGTCATCAGCACCAGCGTCTGGACCTGCTGCGCGTCGTTCGTCGTCCGCGTGATCAGCGAGGGGGCACCGAACTGGCCCACCTCGCGCGCGGAGAACGACTGCACCCGGTCGAACACCGCCGCGCGCAGGTCCCTGCCGAGCGCCGACGCCGTCCGCGCGCCGTAGTACACGGCGCCGATGTTCGTCACGACCTGCGCCAGCGAGATGCCGATCATCACGGCGCCGTAGGTCAGGATGTAGCCGGTGTCGCCGTTGACGACGCCGTGGTCGATGATGTCGGCGTTCAGCGTGGGCAGGTAGAGAGTCGCGCTGGTCTGGAGCAGTTGCAGCAGCACCAGCAGCCCGATGGGTTTTCGGTAGGGCCTGAGATAGGTCCGCAGAAGTCGTATGAGCACGCTTACGTCTCTCGACAGAGGGTGGACGGTGGGTTCCGGCGAGGGGCCTTCTGGTTGCCCCTGGCCCCTATCGTCGGACACTCCACCCGTGTTACCTCAACCGATTAACCCATCAGGTGGCCCTCTTGAGCTGACAGCGCAACCGGGAACTCGGGGACGGGCCGGTGCGTTGGAACTTACGGGAACGCGCTTTTGGAGGCGCGCCCCGCCTCAGCGGAGCGTCAGTGCAGGGCCCCGGGATGGATCTGCTCCCGCACCGACACGAACTGCTGGCGCACGGCCTGGCCCACCGCGAGATCCTCGCCCGGGTCGAGCACCTGCGCCGCCGCTCCCTGCCAGGCCGGAGGCGTCCGCGGGTCCAGCGTCCCCTGCGACACCCCGAGCGCCCACGCCGCCTGCCGCGCCGCCCCGATCGCCGCGTAGTCCGCCGGCTGCGGTACGACCACCTGGGCCCCGAACAGCGAAGGAGCCGCCGCTTGCACAGCAGGAAGCTCGGCCGCCGCGCCGAGCAGGAAGATCCGCCGTACGTCGACCCCGCGCCCGCGCAGCACGTCCAGCGCGTCGGCGAGCCCGCACAGCATGCCCTCGAACGCGGCCCGCGCCAGGTGCTCCGGCTTCATCGACTCCCGGCGCAGACCCGTGATCGTCCCCGCCGTGTGCGGCAGGTTCGGCGTCCGCTCACCCTCCAGGTACGGCAGCATCACCAGCCCGTGCGACCCCGGCGTCGACTGCGTCGCCAGCTCCGAGAGTGCCTCCAGGTCCTTCACACCGAGCAGTTCGGCGGTCCCGCGCAGGGTGCGTACGGCGTTGAGGGTGGTGACGACGGGCAGGTGCATGCCGGTCGCGTCCGCCAGCGACGTGATCATCCCGGAGCTGTCCACCAGCGCCTCCGGGTGCACGGCCATCACCGAGCCCGAGGCGCCCAGCGACACGACCGCGTCCCCGAGCCCCAGGCCCAGACCGAAGGCCGCGGCCATCGTCTCGCCGGTCCCCGCCGAGATCAACAGCCCCTCCGGCGTCGTACCCGCCGCCTCCGACGGCCCGATGACGTCCGGGAGCATCACCTGGTGACCGAGCGCCAGCTCCACCAGATCGGGACGGTAACCGCCGGACGCGGCCGACCAGTACCCCGTCCCGGACGCCCCGCCCCGGTCCGTCGTACGGCGAGCCGGGCGGCCGAGGAGCTGCCAGACCAGCCAGTCGTGCGCCTGGAGGAGGACGGCCGTGCGCGCGGCGGCCTCCGGGTCACTCTTCGCGAGCCAGCGCAGCTTCGTCACCGGGTGCGCGGACTGGGGGACCGCGCCGACGGCCTGCGCCCACGCGCCGCGACCGCCCAGCGCGTCCACCAGGTCCGCCGCCGCGACCTGGGCGCGCTTGTCGCTGCCCGTCATCGCCGGGCGGACCGTGTTGCCCTGCGCGTCCAGGGGGATGACCGCGTTCTGCTGCGCGCTCACGCCGATCGCCTGCACGCCCTCCAGGAGACCGCCGCCGGCCGCCTCGCCGAGGGACAGCAGCCAGGACTGCGGGTCGACGTCGCTCGGCCGGGCGCCGCCCTCCGCGGTGTCGAGCGGGTGCGGGGCGTAGCCCTGCCTGAGCACGGCGCCTGTATCCGTGTCACAGACGACGATGCGAGTGAAATCGGGCGCACTGTCCAGCCCGGCGACTATCCCCATGGGTCAAATTCTGCCGTAGCGCTGCGCCGGTTCGGGCCGGTGAGGTGTGTGGGGAGTGCGGTGGGTTCTCGGATGCGGGTGCGTTGTGGCTGGTCGCACCGGGTCCTCAGGTATTACTGGTTCCCCAGTCGTCGTCCTCCGTCGCCGCGCCGCGCTCACGCAGCGTACGGACCCGGTTCGCCACCGAGTCCGGGAAGCGGGAGGCGGCCTTCTCGTATGCCTTGCCCGCGAACTGGCGGCCCTGCTGGGCGGCCGATTCGGCGGTGTTGCGGACCGCCGGGTTCTGCGCGACGGCGCGGGCGGATTTCTTCAGCTGCTCGTAGCGTTCACGTCCGGCACGGGTGCCGAGGACGTAACCCACGGCGAGTCCGGCGGCGAACGTCAGCCGGTAGCGCATGACGGCGGCCCTTCCCTGGTGTCGGCGGGGATACCGATTGGCGAAGCACCCCCCTGCTTGCGCTAATGTATGTGTCGCAGCGAGAGGACGCCCCCTGGCAAGTACCCAGATGGCGACGATCGATGCGACGAGGCATTCCCCTGTAGCTCAATTGGCAGAGCAGCCGGCTGTTAACCGGCAGGTTACTGGTTCGAGTCCAGTCGGGGGAGCTCGGTCCCCTGTAGCTCAATTGGCAGAGCAGCCGGCTGTTAACCGGCAGGTTACTGGTTCGAGTCCAGTCGGGGGAGCATGCTGAACGAGGACCCCGTTGGGGTCCTTTTTCATGTCCGGTGGAACCGTACGGACCCTGGTGCGGTCCTCCCGGACACGAAGGCGAGGTCAGCAGGCATGCGGAAGCCGACCATCCGAAGCGGGAGATCGTATGACCGGCTATGCTGCGGCAGACGGCGCGCACACATGTACGCGACACGCCGCTATGGGGCGGTAGCTCAGCCGGTTAGAGCAGCGGACTCATAATCCGTCGGCCGTGGGTTCGAGTCCCACCCGCCCCACCATGCGCTACGCGGGAAGAAACCTTCTGACCTGCGTAAACGTCATAACGAAGGCCGCCACCCGAAAGTGACGGCCTTTATTCGTCCGGCCGGACCAAGATCCAGTGGACGTACCGTGGACGCAAGCCCGGATTCGTGGACAGAAACCCCGTCAGGCGGCTTCCTGAACCCTGTTCCGCGCACGGCACCCGTCGGCAGTTCCCAGTCACCCGGCTCGGGTTCGTCGCTGTTGACTTCGCCCCCGTCCACGTGCAGTGCGTAGGAGGTCTGACCTACGGCACTGTGCGGGTTCGCCGGCATCAGTGCACCATGCTGGTTCCCACGGCTGGGCGTCCCCGGGGCTGAAGCCGGCCGCCTGTGCGTGCGGGGCCGCGACGGGCGGCAGCAGGGTGAGGGCCGGGACAGAGAATCCGCAGACAATCCGTCAAGGATGCGCGCCGAGATCTGGGGTCGCCGCTCGCGGGCCGTGCGGTGGCTGTGCAGGGCCGACGAGTTCAGGACATCCCGTGAATTGATGTGCCCATGGCATAGACAGTCTCGGGTTGATGCTGGACGCTGATCCGCCGGAGCTTCGAAACTCTCACGTAACACTTCGGTCGGACAGCGGTGAGACGTCACAGGAAAGGCTGGTCGCGCTCGCCTTCGAGGCCGGTGCAGGCCGCCCCGCTGTTCCCCTTCGCCGACCGCGTCGCGGGCGGCACCGTCAGCCGGGCGGGGCCGCTCGGCCCGGCTCCCTTCTCCGGCCGCCAGCTGCGGCCGACACCCGACCAGAGGGGTCCCCTCCATGACCGCCAGCGGAATCCGTACCGTCTTAGGCGGCGCGTTAGCCATGTCCCTCGCTGTCGTCGGGCTGCTGCCCGCGACGGCGTCCGCGAGTGCGCCGGGCGTGGTGCGCACCGACAAGGGTGCCGTGCGCGGCGCCACCTCGAAGGGTGTCGAGAGGTTCCTCGGCATCCCCTACGCGGCGGCGCCCACCGGCTCCCTGCGCTGGAAGCCGCCGCAGGCCGCGGCGCCGTGGACCGGCGTCCGGGAGGCGGCCGGCTTCGGCGACCTCTGCCCCGTGCTGCCCAGCGGCAACGGACCGCGCAGCGAGACCGAGGACTGCCTCGGCGTCAATGTGTGGCGGCCGTCGGGCGTGCGGGCCGGCGCCCGTCTTCCGGTGCACGTCTTCATCCACGGCGGTGGCCTGACCAACGGCAGCGGCGCGCAGAACGACGAGTCGAAGCTCGTCAGGGAGACGGGCGTCATCGGCGTCTCGCTCAACTACCGGCTCGGCGTCTTCGGCTTCCTCGGCCTGCCCGCGCTCACCGAGGAGGGCGGCGAGTCCGGCAACTACGGCTTCATGGACCAGCAGGCCGCGTTGCGCTGGGTGCAGCGCAACATCGCAGCCTTCGGCGGGAACCCCGGCGAGGTCACCATCGGCGGCGAGTCCGCGGGCGGCTGGTCCGTCTGCGGTCATCTGGTGGCGCCCGGCTCGCGCGGGCTGTTCGCTCGCGCCATGATCCAGAGCGGCTCCTGCGTCAGCGGCCCGCAGCGCCGGGCGGAGGACGCCGGGACGGCGTTCGCCCGCCAGGCGGGCTGCGACCAGGCGGATCGGGCGGCCGTCCTCGACTGTCTGAGGTCGGCCTCGGCGGGGACGCTCCTCGACGCCGGCACCTTCTCGCCCGGCTTCGTGGACGGAACCACGACGTTCCCGGCCCCGGTACGCGAAGCGGTGGACAGCGGAAGGTTCGCCCGTGTGCCCGTGGTCGTCGGCGCCAACCGTGACGAGGGCCGCACCTTCGCCGCGGGGTACATCGGCGCGGGCAAGGAGGCATACCTCGCCTTCGTCCAGGCCGTCGGCGGCACCCGCGCCGACGAGGTCCTCTCCCGTTACCCCTGGCCCGGCACGTCCGACCGGTTCACCGCGCCGTACGTCATCGGCGAGATCATGACCGACGCGGGGCTGGTCTCGGGGATCGGCGGGTGCGGGCTCCGCTCGCTCGTGCGGACCTTCGAGCGGTACACCCCCACCCACGCGTACGAGTTCGACCACCGGACGGGCCCCGGCCTGACGCAGATACCCGGCTACGTCTGGGGCGCGGGCCACGCCGCGGAACTCGCCTACATCTGGCCCAGCTTCCACAACGGCACGCCCATCGCTCCGCTGTTCGACGCCGGGGAGCGCCGGCTCGCCCACGAGATGACGCGGTACTGGGGAGCGTTCACGAGGACCGGCCGGCCGTCCGTCGCCGGGCAGGCGGCCTGGCCCGGCTATCACCAGGGCGAGGGCCTGATGCTGTCGCTGCGGGCGGGGGGCGGGAGTGCCCTGATCGACGACGACCAGTACGCGGCGCAACACCAGTGCGCGTTCTGGGAGACGATGCCGGGAACCCGGCACTCCTGAGGGAGAGAGCGCGCCGGGCCACGATCGCTCCGGCGAAGTCGCCCCCCGGCCGTGGGGGGGCCAGGGGGCGGGGACGGTGCGGGAGCGTCGTCAGATGCGGCGGGCCGCGCGCAGCGCCTGCGCGTAGTAGCCGCCGCCGTCGAGCTGCGAGGTGCCGCCCTTGTCACCCATCGTGGGTCCACCCGCGTTCTTGCGGCTGGAGATGAAGCGCGGGTGGTCGGCGGTGTCCAGGCCGAGGTAGATGCCGATGTGGTCGATCCGTTTGCCGGACTGCTCCTGTGCCCTGAAGAACACCAGGTCGCCGGGCTGGAGTTGCTGGACGGCCGCGGGGCGCCGGTCCGTGAGGGGGAGCACCGGTACGCCGAGCCGCCCGCGGGCGATCCCGTCGGGGGAGCGCTGCAACCCGCCGCCCGTCGCGTTGTCCCTGCTGTTCAGCGCGACGCCCGCGCGGTAGCCGTACACCAGCCGGACATAGCCGGAGCTGTCGACGGAGCGCGCGCGGTCCTTCTCGGGGCTGCGGACGACCGTGTCGGGGAAGGTCCAGGGGACGCCCAGGTAGTCGTAGAAGTCCGAGCCCGTGCGCGCCGAGCCGCCGGTGGTGTCCGGGGTGTAGCGGGCGGCGCCGCTGTACGCGACTCCTGCCGCTGTCGTCCGGGTCGGGGCGCCGGCGACGTACTCGAAGGCCGTCGCGAGGATGTCCGAACGCCGGTCGGCGAGGCGGGACTTGAGCCAGGGCCCGAACCAGCCGCTCCGCTCCACGCCCTGGGTCCAGGGCGCGGGCAGCAGTCGCACCCAGCTCTTGGTGACGACCTTGGCGTCCGTGGTGCGGGGCTCGGCGAAGGTTCTGCCGGGCCCGGTCAGGACGGCCGTACGGGCGCCGTCGGTGAACGTGGCGACGACGGTGCCGCTCGGGTCGCGGGCGACCGTGCGGGCGGGGTTGCCGATCCGCTCGAAGAGCAGCGAGCCGCTCCTGGCGGGGATCTGGGGACCCGGTGCGGCCGACGGCGTCGGTGCCGCCGTCGGTCGGTCGGTGCGGTGTCTGAGCTGCATGGCCAGCCCGCAGGTCGCCGCGAACAGGACGGCTGTCACGAGGAACAGCACCGTGTTCCTGGTCAGGAGGCGTTTCATGGGTCGGCTCCGATGAGAGGTGAGGGCGCGGCTCATGTCGTCGGCAGGGCGCCCAGCAGCAGGCCGGACACCAGGATCACGTAGGTGGCGAAGGTGACCGCGCACGTGGAGAGGACCGTCGCCGTCTTGGGCTGCCGCTCCAGCTGGTAGGCGATCAGGCCGGGGACGATGAACCCGAGGGCCTGGTGGGCGAAGAGCAGGGGGAACTGCTGGTGGAGCAGCAGGGAAAGACCGGCCTGGAGCAGGACCCCGATGAGTACGACGGCGGCGAACAGCCGCTTGCCGTAGAGGATGACGAACCGCTGGAGCACCTTGGTCAGCAGGTAGGTCAGGGCTGCCACGGCCGCGACCATGGCGGCGCGCCGCAGGTCACCGACGAGGGTGAGGGCGAGCCAGCCGGGGGTGATCATGCCGCCCGGGGAGAGGTTCGTGGTCAGGTAGCACAGGAGGGAGAACACCAGACCGAGTGCGATGCCGATGGCGGCGATCTGGGGGGTGACTACTGCGGGGATCAACGGAGCTCTCCATGGGGGGAGTTGGAGTGGCCAACAGGGTCGGGTGCCAGTGCCGCGAGCCGCTCCAGGAAGAGTTCGCCCTGGCCGTGGATGTTGCCGATGGCGACGACGGAGGACTCCGGCCCCAGGTGGGTCAGCAGCTCCTCGGTGAGCCGGTCGGGGTCGCGGCGCTCGCCGCCGAGGTCGACGACGTTCCCGCTCCAGTGGGCGGGGATCGCGTCGGCGGCCGATCTGGTGGGGTGGCCGATGAGGAACACCGTCTGAGGGTCGAGCTGGGGGATGAGCGCGCCCATCTGCCCGTTGCGCTCCACCCGGTCGGGACGGCAGTTGATGACGACGTGCAACGGACGCTGGATCGCGCCCAGTTCGAGCAGCTGGTTGATGTTCATCAGCGTCGACTCGGGGTCGTTGGCGGCGAAGACGTTCGCGAAGCGCAGCCGCTTCTCGTCAGGGGTGCGGTACCGCTCGACGGACAGCACACCCGGGTCCGGCGGCGCGTCGTACATCCCCTTGAGCGCGGTCGCGCGGTCGACGCCGAGCAGTTCGGCGACGGCGAGTGCGATGGCGACGTTCTCCTTGAACGTGAACCAGCTGAAGCCGCGCAGCTCCTCGTCGGTGACGGTGTCCGGGTCGGCGTAGACGAGTTCGCAGTTCCGGGCGTCGGCCTCCTCCTGGAGGATGTGGAAACGTTCCTTCTCGGCGGTGACACAGACGCCGCCCACCGGCAGCGACCGGCACAGGGAGCGGGCCACGTCGTCCAGCGTCGGGCCCATCTCGGCGAGATGATCCTCACGGACGTTGCACAGCACGCCGATGGTGGAGCGGATCAGCTTGGTCTGGTTGATCTCCTGGAGCGCCGGCATGACGGCCATGCACTCCATGACCAGGACGTTGGGCCGGTAGCCGGCGGCCCGCCGCACGATGCCGATCTGCTCGACGACGTTGGCGATGCCGAACTTGCGGTAGACCGGCTCCTCGGTGGCGTCGGGGTGGATGAACCGGGCCGCGGTGCCCGTGGTCTTGGCCACGGTCACCAGGCCGCTGCCGCGCAGCGCGCCCGCGCACAGCCGGGTGATGGAGGATTTGCCGCGAATGCCGTTGACCAGCACGCGGGTGGGGATGACGGCGAGGTTCGCGTCATGGCGGCGCTGTTCGACGATGCCTGCGACGAGCAGGCCTGTGCAGCACAGCGCGAGGACGCAGTACAGGAAGAGCACGGCGGGTCAGCTCCTGGGACCGGGACGGGACGGGGCGTCGGTGCGGGGGAGGCGCTGTCTGATCACTTCGAGGCCGCGGGCGATGGAGCCCACCTCGTCGTGATAGCGCGGGTAGAGCACCGCCGCGCGGTCCCCGGCCGCCAGCGCCTCGGCGCCCCGGGCGACGTCCCGCAGCGGACGGACGACGACGAGGTACAGCCAGCCGACGCAGAGGGCGCCCGCGGCCGTCCCCAGCAGACCGACGAGCATGATCCGCCGCTGTGCCTCGTACTGGGGCAGGCCGATCCAGAACACCGGCCGGATCGAGGCGACCTTCCAGCCGAGCTTGCTCGCGACGCCCGGCTTGTCGCTGAACGGCGCCACGGCGGCGATCGCCGGATCGCGTCGGCCGACCAGCACGTCGGCGGAGCCCTTGGCCGTGCGGTCGTCCCGCAGCCGGCTCCGCAGCCGGCGGTCGGGGACCCGGTCGAAGGCCACGAACCCCTTGTTGGACGCGATGACCCGCTGTCCGGAGTCCACCAGCCACACCGAGCCGAGACCGGGCCGGTTGAGGATGCCCGTCAGATACTGGACCTTGAACTCGCCCACGACATAGTGGCGTTCGGCCTTCTTGGGCGCCGGCTGGGCGGCCACGGCGGCGAGCACCGGTTCCGTCCCGGAGGTGTTCGTCTGCGTGACCCCGGTCTTGACGCGGGCCTTCTTCGAGGTGCGGGGCTCGCCGCCGGCCTGGGCGAGGATCCCGCCGGCGCTGTCCACGACGTACAGGGACCGGTAGCGGCCGTGCCGCTCCAGGGACCTGTCGAGGACCTCGCGCGCCTTCTCCGGCCGGGCGGCGTCGATCACCGTGGCGAGCCGGGTGAGGTCCGCGTAGGCGTCGTCGATCCCCCGGCGCATCCGGTCCGCCGCCGTCGCGGTGCGCTGCCGCTGGTCGTCGGAGATCAGCCGGGGTACGGCGTCGGCGGGACGCGGCAAGGTGCTGCTGAGGGTCAGGAGCATCGACGTGGGCCAGGCCACCAGGGCGAACGCGCTCACCGCCACGACGGTGCGCAGTCCGAGCCGTCTTTTGGCCGGTGCCTGCGCGGACGGGCCGTCCTCGCCCCGGAGTTGGAGTCGCAGTGCCTCCAAGGAGGCGCCGATCCGGGCGGGTTCCCCGAAGCGGGGGACGGGGACGGGAGCCGTGAGGTCACCCGAGCCGAGCCGCCGCGCTTCGCGGCGCAGCCGCAGTACAGGCCGCTGCACCAGCAGATGGAGGGCGGCGGTGACCCCGGCCGCGAGGGCCGCGAGGACGGCCGCGGCGAGGAGGGCGAGGCGCAGGTCACCGGTCCCGGTCCCGTGCCCCTCGGCCGGGACCGTCGTGACGACCGTCAGTCCGAGTCCGCTGCTCGGGCTCTCTTTCGGGGCGAGCCCTCGGGCCACCGCGGCGTACCCCACGGCGGTCCGGTGGTCGCCGTCCGCCGCTCCGACGAGGCTGCCGCTCGGGCCGTCGAAGCCGCCGGCCGTTTCCGAGGGGCCCTCGCTCTGCGCCTCGCGGGCGGCGGTCACGGCCAGCGGTTTCGCCCGGACGATGCCGGGCGCCGGGCCGGTCGAGGTGAGCGGGTTCCCGTCCCGGTCCACGACGGTGAGCGTGTGCTCCTTGCCGACGGTGATGCCCGGGAGCTTCACGCTCTGGGAGGCGACGAGCACCTGCTGCCCGCCGCCCTGCGTCAGCGTCGCGAAGGCCAGCAGCCGGGTGACGCCCGAGTCGTCCCGCACCAGGGCCGGAGCCGGGTTCACCGGCAGTCCGCGGAGGTTCACCTTCCCCAGCGGCAGGGCCTCGCCCTGCGCGGCGAGCAGCCGTCCGGTGGACTGGTCGACGACGGCGCTGCCGCGCCACTTGCGGTGCGGCCGGTCGAGGCGGGCCAGTACGCGGTCCGCCGGTACGGTCCCGGAGGCCGCGACCTCCGAGGCCGCCGCCCGCAGATCGGTGACGTTCTGGTCGACGGCGGCCTGGAGCGCGACCGCCCCGTCCTCGGCGATGTGCTGCTGGGAGCTGAGGACGGCCTCGGGGACGCCGTGTTCGGTGTCGCTGCCGACGGCGAACACCGTCAGGCCCGCGACGAGCGCCAGCAGCACCGGCAGGGCCACCAGCGGCGGGCGCACCCCTCCCAGCACGGCCATGTCGGCCCGACGCCGTGCCGGGCCCCGCTCGGATATCGGGGATCTACTGGTGGTCAAGAGAAGTCCTTTCCAGGGGTGTTGATGCCGGGTGAAGAGTTCTCGGCGGGGACGCGGCAGTCGTAGAGGCTGAAGTTGCCCTTGGTGCGCCAGCCGTAGGCACCGGAGCGGACGCGCTCGCAATGGGACTTCACCCAGGTCGTGGCAGGGGTGGTGGGGCGCAGGGGAGTGAGCAGGACGAAGCGGAGCCGGTGCGCGGCGATCAGGTCGGCGAGCTGCGGGGCGCTGGGGAAGGGCGTCCTGCCGGTGAACCCGCCCATGACGAGCACGGGTTGGGCCTCGGCGCGCAGCAGACGCTCAGCGGGGTAGGCGGCCTGGGTCGCGAGCAGGTACTCCTCGCCCTCGCGGTGCGCGACGAGGTAGTCCAGCAGGGCGGTGTCGCGGGTGCTCGGCCGGCCCAGCTCGGCCCGGCGCAGCGCGGCCGGGTCGTGCAGAGCCCGGTGGTGGAAATCACCGACCGGACCGGCCGTCGGGGACGTGGCGGCGCCCGCGTAGCGCGGGTCGAGGGACGAGACGGCCCAGCAGGCGGGGACGAGCAGCATGGCCGCGACTCCGGCGGCCAGGGAGCCGTGGACCCGGCGCCGGGAGGCACGGGGCCCGCTGGACCACAGGCCGAACGCCCCGCAGGCCGCGAAGAACACGGCGAACACCACCAGCCCGGGGGCGAACCAGGTCGGCCGGTCGAGGACGAGCGCCCAGGCCACCGTCAGCACGATCGCCGCCGGCAGCCACAACCGCCGTCGGCCGCCCGCCTCGTACGCGGACGCCTCGTACGCCGACCTGAAGAGCGCGAGCCCGCCGCCGGTGAGCGCGGCGATCGCCGGGGCGAGGACGGCCGTGTAGTAGGGGTGATTGCCGTTGGAGACGCTGAACACCACGGCGTGGACGGCGAGCCAGCCGCCCCACAGGAGGAAACCCGCGCGCAGCGGGTCGGTGCGCGGCTCGCGGGCGCGCCAGACCAGGGCCGTGCCGACGGCGAGCACGGCGAGCGGCAGGAACCAGGAGATCTGCGGGCCGACGGTGTCGTTGACCAGCATCCCCCAGCCGGTGTTCCCGGTGGTACGGCTGGCGGCGGTGGCCGGGACGGCGCCGAGCGCGGTGCCGTCGCCGCTGAAGCGGCTCACGCCGTTGTAGCCGAAGACCAGACTGAAGGGGTTGTTGTTCGACGTGCCGTCGATGTACGGGCGGTCGTCCGGGGGAGTCAGCCACGCGATCAGCGCCCACGAGCAGGAGACGGCCAGCGTGACCGCGCCGCCCAGCAGGAGGCGGCGGGCCTTCCGCAACGCCGGGCCGTTCGCGGTGAGTTGGTAGATGAGAGCGAAGACCGGCAGGACGAGCCAGGCTTGCAGCATCTTCGTCTGGAAGGCCAGCCCGACCCAGACACCGCACGTGATCAGCGAGAGCAGCCGCCCGGTGCGTACCGCCTTCTGGAGCGCTCCGGCGGCTGCCACCAGCAGCAGGGTGAGTGCGGTGTCCGGGATGGTGGCCCTGTTCAGCACCACGGTGACCGGGGTGAGGGTGAGCGTCAGCGCGGCGATCAGCGCCGCGAACGGCCCGGCCCAGGCCCGTACGATCCGGTGCAGCAGCCAGACGGCGAGCACGCCCTCGACCACATGGGGCAGCGCGACCGCCCACGTGTGCGGCCCGAAGAGCCGTACGGAGACGGCGTCGGGCCAGAACGCGCCGGGCAGCTTGTCGAGGGTGATCGAACCGCCGGCGTCGAGACCGCCGAAGAAGAAGGTCTGCCAGCCGGTGGCCATCGACCGGATCGCCGCACTGTAGTAGGGGTGGATCGCGGCGTGCCCCATGCCCCAGGCGTACAGCAGGGCGGCGACGGCCAGCACCGCGGCCAGCGCCGGGCGTTCCCAGCGCGCCGGGGCTTCGGGCCGGTCGGCGCGTGCTTCCCGGCGGCGGCCGGGGCGGGCGAGGCTCCGGGGGGTCGTTTCCCCGGTGTTTTCGATCTCGATCACCGGCACAACAGTGCCGGGGCGGTCGGCGGCCGAACATCCGTCGGGCTGCGGGAGGCACCCCGCCGGTCGGCCGACCTGACCCCTCCGGTCGGCGGGGGCCGGTTCGCCGGAGACGGACGGTCGTGGTCGCCGTCCCCGCCGTGCGCCTCGAACTGTTGTCTATAGCAATTGGTTGGTGGTTTGATCAACCGCGTGGGTTGTTCACATGCTTCGACGTGCCCGCTCTTCCCTCACCTCAACGAGAGTCTGGCGGGCTGGCGTTCCTACTACTGCGACAGCGAGGCCAACTGGCGTGAGTGCGCGCGCTATCAGGTGGCGTTCACCGGTGAGCGGGTGCCTATCACTCTGCTGCCCAATGGACGGCACGCCCGCTATCTGGCGATGACGCCCGCGTCCGCCGAGCCCGCAGTACGCGGTTCCCGCCAGGACGAACAGCCGCCGCCGGTCACCGAAGAACCCGAACGGGGCTGGTGGGCCCGGTTGGCCGAGTGGATGAAAGGCAACGCATGAGCGCCTATTGGCCCTGGTGGGCGGGGGCTATTGGACTCGCCGTGCTGACCATCGGTTACACCCTTGCCACCGACCGGTCGTTCGGAGTGTCGGGTGCCTGGGAACGAGTGCTGCATTGGCGGCGTGAAGCCGAACTGGAGCGGGTGGAGGCGGAGTTCGCCGACGAGCGGGTTCTTGCGGCTGCCCTTGCTGTGGCCACTGCCGAGCATTTCGGTACGGTGCCTGTCGCGCCGGGGTCGGGGTCGGGGTCGGGGTCGGGGTCCACCATGCCCGAGCCCTCAACTGCCGTCCTGGACAAGGACGTTCCGGGCCAGGGCGTCCCGGGCAAGGGTGAACGCCGGCCGCCGCGCCCCGCCCCGCTGGTCACCCAAGCCGTCCTGCTGGCCTCGGTCTTCGTGGGCGGACTGATCGCCGCCGTCACCTCCGGGCGGTTCCACCTCCGCCTCGACATGGGGGCGGGGTACCGGGACGTGGTGACCGGCAACCCGGTCGTCATGGTCGTCCTGCTGTTCGTGGGAGGCGTGCTGGTCGGTTTCGGTACCCGGCTGGCCGGTGGGTGCAGTTCGGGGCACGGGCTGAACGGCTGCGGTCGGCTGAGTCCCGTCAGTCTCGTCGCGACGGCCACGTTCTGCGCCACCGCCGTCGTGGTGTCGTTCCTCCTGTGGAAGGTGATCTGATGCGTACCCGGGGCGGCATTCTGCTGGCCAACCTCCTTACCGGGCTGGCTCTTGGCTTCACCGTGACGCGTATCGGGTTCGGCGACTACGCCGAGCTCAACCGCATGTTCACCTTCCAGGACCTGCGGATGTTCCTCTCCTTCATCGGCGCTGTCGTGATCATCGCGGTCGTGTTCGCGCTGCTGCGGGTGCGCCGGGGTGCGCGGCGTATCCATGCCGGTGTCGTGCCCGGGGCGGTGCTGTTCGGTATCGGCTGGGCGATCTCCGGTGGGTGCCCGGCGATTCCGCTCGTCCAGGTCGCCAGTGGGTATCTGCCCGCAGTGGTCACCATCGCGGGCATTGTCGTCGGGGTTCGGCTGGCCCGGTGGGCCGGGAGCCGACGCCTTGTGCGGGTCGACCGGGGCTCTTGCGAGGTGTGAGCCCGTACGAGGGGCCGGATCACGCCGGCCCCTCGGCCTATCGGTCCTGAGCGCCCCGCTCGTACCGCTCGCCTCGCTCGTCGAGCGTGGCGCGGATCACAGGTGATCCGTGGGAATTGGCGTGGTGTGTGGTGTTTTTCTGGGCTCGACCTGGAGAGCGCTTCGTGTTGGTATGGCGCAGCGGATGACAATCACCGAGACCGGGGGGCCTCTCGATACGAGGGGTGGGGACTGCCTTCCTCATCGCGTACCCGAACCCGAGACCGGTGACGTACGTCCGGTTGTCAGCGACGAACTGGGGGATGCGATGAAGGAATTCAGCAGATCAGCGCGGAGACGGCGCGTGCCGGGAGCGGTCGCGGCGGAGGCTCACGGCGATACCGGCGGGTTCATCAAGTAGCCGCAGTTTCCTGCCCACTTGCTCGCCTTCCGCGTGTCCGTGGGACGCGCGGCCCTGTCTCCAGGAGTCAACGCCCATGCACCTCTCCAGACGCGCCCGCCTCTCCGCGCTGGCCGCCACGCTGCTCGCGACCCCGCTCGCGTTCAGCACCCTCCCGGCCACGGCGGTGAACGGCACCCCGGCTCTCGCCGGAACCGACGCCACGGCGCTTACGTACGTAGCGAAAGTCAACGTCGGTGAAGAGAGCGCCTGCACCGGCACCCTCGTCGCCCCGCAGTGGGTTCTGACCGCGGCCTCCTGTTTCGGGACGGTCGGCGGGGTCCCCGCGGGCAGCCCCGCTGTCGCCACCACCGTCACCGTCGGCCGCACCGACCTGACCCAGACCGGCGGCGGTGTCCTGCCCGCCGTCCGGCTCGTCCCGCACGCCGACCGGGACCTGGTGCTCGTCCAACTCGCCGCCAGGATCACCGATCCGGCCGTCAAGCCCGTGCCGCTGGCGACCACGCCCGCCGCTGCGGGCGAGGTGCTGACGCTGGCGGGCTTCGGGCGGACGAAGACCGAGTGGGTGCCCGACAAGCTGCACGCCGGTGCGTTCACGGTCGCCTCCACCACGGCCACGACCGTGGACCTGAACGGCTCCGACACCGCGACCGTCTGCCAGGGCGACGCCGGCGGCCCCGCCCTGCGCACGGTGAACGGCGTCACGGAACTCGTCGCCGTCAACTCCCGTTCCTGGCAGGGTGGTTGCCTCGGCATGGACCCTGCCGAGACCCGTACGGGCGCCGTCGACACCCGCGTCGACGACATCGGCGCCTGGGTCCAGCAGACCACCTCCCGCAATCCGGACGACGTCACGGGCGACGGCAAGGCCGACCTTCCGGCGATCAAGGAGGACGACGGCGTCCTGTGGGTCTACCCGGGCACCGGAAAGTCCGGCATGAGCACGCTCGGCCCTCGTTTCCAGGCCGGCACCAGCTGGCAGAGCCAGAACGCCGTCACCGTCGGAGACCTCAACAACGACGGCATCGGCGACCTGCTGTCCCGCCAGGCGTCCGACGGGACGTTCTGGGTCTACCCCGGTACGGGGAAGCCCGGCATGGGCGCCTTCCCCAGCCGGTACCAGGTGGGGAGGGGCTGGCAGAGCCAAGACGTCTTCCGCGCAGGGGACTTCAACGGTGACGGGCTGACCGATGTGCTGTCGCGGCAGGCGTCCGACGGCACGCTGTGGGTGTATCCGGGTACGGGGAAGTCCGGCATGGACACGCTCGGCACCCGCTACCAGGTCGGCACCGGCTGGAAGAGCCAGGACGCCATCGTCACCGGAGACCTCAACAACGACGGGCGCACCGATGTGCTGTCCCGGCAGGCGTCCGACGGGACGCTGTGGGTGTACCCCGGTACCGGAAACTCCGGCATGAGCACCTTCGGCACCCGGTACCAGGTGGGGAGGAGCTGGCAGAGCCAAGACGTCTTCCGCACAGGGGACTTCAACGGTGACGGGCTGACCGACGTGCTGTCCCGGCAAGCGTCGGACGGGACGCTGTGGGTGTACCCCGGTACCGGAAACTCCGGCATGGACACCCTCGGTACCCGCAGCCAGGCCGGCACCGGCTGGGGTCCCTACCGCATCATCTGACACGGCCTTCGGTTCTCCCCCGCACCCCTTCCCAGGGGTGCGGGGGAGCCTCCTGTGCCGTCGGCGGTACCGGAACCTCTCGCTCCCCGGGCCGCGAAGGTTCTTTCGATCATTCCTTGCACGGGGGTTGTCCTGACATTCCGTCCGCCCCTAGGGTCACGCGGGCAAGCGCTTTCTCTCTGTCGGCGGGAGCACGCATGGCGATCCGGGTCAGTCACGTTCACGGGGAGTACGTCGCGGTGGAGGCCGCGAACGGGGTCGAGATCCTGCGGTACGTGTACCGGCCCGATCCGGAGGCGTACGAGGCGCGCAAACCGTACGCGCATCCGCTCCGGACCCTGGGCGGACGGCTGGTGAGCGGGTACCGGCCCAGCGATCACCGGTGGCACAAGGGCCTCCAGATGACGGCGAGCCACCTCTCGGAGCAGAACTTCTGGGGCGGGCACAGCTATGTGCACGGCGAGGGGTACCTCGACCTGCCCGACATCATCGGCTCGATGCGGCACGACGGGTTCACCGACTTCGCGGTCGACGACCGACAGCTCGTGTTCACCGAGGAGTTGACCTGGGTCGAGAACGGCGGCGCCGAATGGGCCCGGGAAACCAGGGGAGTTCGTGTCCACTCCGTCGACGAGGCCGCCGGTGCCTGGGCGTTGGACTGGTCGATCCGGCTCACCAACCTCAGGGACGTACCCCTCGCCTTCGGCTCGCCGACCACCGCCGGACGTGAACTCGCCGGGTACACAGGGCTGCACTGGCGTGGACCCCGCGACTTCACGGGCGGCGCCGCGTTCGCCCCGGAGGGGGACGGCGCCGAGAAGCTGATGGGCACGCGCAGCCGGTGGCTGGCGTACAGCGGTGAACACGACGACGTGGACGGCCACTCGACGCTCGTCTTCGAGCACGGGCCGGACAACGGTGCCACGCACCACTGGTTCGTACGCGCCGAACCCATCCCGACGGTCTCGTTCTCCTGGGCGTTCTTCGAGGAGTTCGAGCTGCCGCCGGGGGAGTCGTTCGCCTACCGCTACCGGGTGGTGTTCGCGGACGGCGCGTGGGACCGAGAACGCGTCGCCGGGCATCTCGCGGGACTCACCTGGACCTGAGAGCGAGGCAGGCATGTACCGGACGAAGGGACTGTCGGCCGCCGCCGCGCTGCTGCTGTGCGCGACGCTGGCCGGCTGCGGCGGCTCCGCCTCGGCGGACGGCAAGGTCGCCCTGCGCTACACCTGGTGGGGCAACCCGGACCGGGCCGCGCGCACGGAGAAGGCCGTGGCACTGTTCGAGAAGGCGAACCCGGGGATCGACATCCAGACGTCGTTCGCCGGATACGACGCCTACAAGCAGAAGTTGGCCACGCAGGCGGCGGGCGGCGACGCCCCGGACGTCATGCAGTTGGACTACCGGCAGATCGACCAGTACGCGGACGGCGGTGTCCTGCTCGATCTCGGCAAGGAGCGGGCGGCGCTGCGGACTTCGGAGATCGACCCGGGGTTGCTGGCCACCGGCCGAGTGGACGACGTGCAGTACGCGATCCCCCAGGGGCGCGGTACGGAGACCGTCGCGTACGACGTGAAGACGTGGACGGCGTCCGGCGTACCGCTCCCCAAAGGGCCCTGGACCTGGGACCAATGGGCGGACACCATGCGGGAGTTGAAGAAGGCGACCGGCAAGCCCGGCGCCACCGACCCCGGCCAGAGCGAGGACTGCTTCGAGGTCTGGCTGCGCGGCCAGGGCAAGCCGCTGTACACCAAGGACAACCAACTCGGGTTCACCGCCGACGACTTGACCAAGTGGTGGACGTTCACCGACCAGTTGCGCCGCGAGGGCGTCGTATCGCCCGCCCAGCAGACCACCCAGCTCGACGGCACGGTCGAGAACACCCCGCTGGGACGCGGCAAGTCGGTCACCGACGCCAACTGGGACGCCCCGGCGAGCGGGTTCAAGTCGCTGCTCGAAGGCGGCGTCGCCCTCGCGCAGATGCCCAGCGGCCAAGACGGCACGCCTGGCCAGTACTTCAAGCCGTCGATGTTCCTCGGTGCGTCCGCCGACACTCAACACCCTGCTGAAGCGGCCAAGTTCATCGACTTCATGATCAATGACGTCGAGGCGGCGAAGGTCCTCGGCGCCACCCGGGGCATTCCCGTCAACGAGTCGGTCCGGGGGGCCATCGAGCCGCAGCTCGCCGACTTCGACCGGACCATCTCCGACTATCAGGCGTCCCTGGAAGGGAAGTTGAAGGACCCGCCGCAGGCCCCGCCGTCCGGCGACAGCGCGTTGCAGACCACCTTCCAGCGCGACTACGACCAGGTGTCGTACGAGCGCATGTCGCCCCGCGAGGCGGCCGAGAACTACGTCACCGAGGCGAAGGCGGAGCTGCGGTCATGACCACCACCGTCGACCGGCCCACCGAGGCGCCCCCTGTGGTAGGCCGCGCGAAACGCCAACGGGAAGGCGCCGCCTGGGTGTTCCTCTCCCCGTGGGTGCTCGGCGCGATCGGCCTCACGCTCGTTCCGATGGCCGTCTCGCTGTATCTCTCCTTCACCGACTACGACTTGTTCAACCCGCCGCGCTGGGTGGGGCTGCGCAACTACACGCAGATGTTCACGGAGGACCCCCGCTACTGGCGCTCGGTCGTCACGACCCTGACGTACGTCGTCATCGCCGTCCCCCTCCAACTCGCCCTGGCCCTCGCCGTGGCGCTCGCGCTGAAGTCGATGCGACGCGGGCGCGCCTTCTACCGCTCGGCGTTCTACGCGCCGTCCCTGCTCGGCGCGTCGATGTCCATCGCCCTCGTCTGGCGGGCGATCTTCAACGACGGCGGCACGGTCGACAACCTCTTCGGCACCGGCGGCTGGGTCAACGAACCCGGCTGGTCCCTGTTCGCCGTGGCGCTGCTGACGGTGTGGCAGTTCGGGGCGCCGATGGTCATCTTCCTCGCCGGACTCCAGCAGATACCAAGGGAGTTGTACGAGGCGGCGGCGGTCGACGGGGCGGGGCGGTGGCGGCAGTTCGTCTCCATCACCGTACCGATGCTGTCCCCCGTCCTGTTCTTCAATCTGGTCCTCCAGACCATCCAGGCGTTCCAGGTGTTCACACCCGCGTTCGCGATCAGCGCGGGGAAGGGCGGGCCGGCCGACTCGACGCTCGTCTACACGATGTACCTCTATGACCGGGGGTTCGTCGCGTCGCACATGGGTTATGCATCGGCGATGGCGTGGGTGCTGCTCGTGGTGATCGGGGTGGTGACGGCGGTGTTGTTCCGTACGTCGCGGGCGTGGGTCTTCTATGCGGCGGAGGGGGAGCGATGAGTCTGTTGCGGACGGAAACTGGGGGGCCTTCGGGGGGCGGTGCGGTGGTTCGGGAGCGCGGGGTGAGCCGCAACCGGCTTGTCCTGCACGTCAGTTGTCTCGCCGCGCTGCTCGTCATGCTGTATCCGCTGGCCTGGCTGCTCATGACCTCGCTGAAGCCCGCGAACGAGGTCATCGCCAGCCTCGACCTGTGGCCCAGCCATCTCGAATGGTCCAACTACTCCACGGCACTCGACGGTGTGAACGGCGTCTCCGTGACCCGGCTGCTCACCAACTCCCTGCTGATCGCGGGCGGTGCGGTCCTCGGCAACGTCATCAGCTGCTCGCTCGCCGCGTACGCGTTCGCGCGGCTGCGGTTCCGGATGCGCGGTCCGCTGTTCGCGTTCATGATCGCGACGATCATGCTGCCGCACCACGCCGTGCTGATCCCGCAGTACATCATCTTCAACAAACTCGGCCTGGTGAACACGTATTGGCCGCTCATCCTGCCCAAGTTCCTTGCCATCGAGGCGTTCTTCGTCTTCCTCATCGTGCAGTTCATGCGCGGGCTGCCGCGCGAGCTGGAGGAGGCGGCGAGGATCGACGGCTGCGGGCCGTTCAGGAGCTTCTTCCACATCATCCTGCCGCTGACCCGGCCCGCGCTGATCACCACGGCCATCTTCACGTTCATCTGGACCTGGAACGACTTCTTCACGCAGCTCATCTATCTCTTCGACCCCGACAAGTTCACGCTCACGCTCGCGCTGCGGTCCTTCGTCGACGCGTCCAGCCAGTCGTCGTTCGGGCCGATGTTCGCGATGTCGGTGATCGCGCTGCTGCCGATCGTGCTGTTCTTCCTCGCCTTCCAGCGGTTCCTGGTGGAGGGCATGGCCAGCTCCGGACTGAAGGGGTGAGGGGTGAGGGGTGTGAGTAGTGCGCGGGAGCCGGGGGAGGTGTTCGGGCCCCGGTTCGCCCTGTTCGCCGACACGATGAGCGTCGGGCTCGCAACGGCCGTGTCCTGTCTGCCTGTTGTGACGATTCCGGCCGCGCTGTCGACGGCCTGTGCGGTGCTGCGGGGGGCGGGGGAGGATCGGCCGGCGACTGCGGGGCGGTACTTCTCCATGCTGCGGCGGCGGTTGCGGGGCGGGGATCTGGTCGCGGGTGCGGTTGTTGTGGCGGGGGTGCTGCTGTTTCTCGCCGATCTGGCGTTGGCGCGGGCGGGGTTGCCGGGGGGTGCGGTGTTTGCCGTGGTGGCGGCGGTAATCGGTTGCTGTGCGTTGCTGGTCGGGTTGCGGGCCTGTGGGCGGCCGGAGTCGATGAGTGATTGGGGGGCGGCGCTTCGTGCGGCTGCTGAGGATGGGGTGCGGGATGTCGGGGGGAGTGCGCTCGTGCTGCTTGCGGTGGCTACGGCTGTGCTGTGTGCGTGGATGTTGTTGCCGCTGGCGTTTCTGATGCCGGGGCCGTTGGCGTTGGCGTTGACGGCGGTCGATGTGCGGGTGCCTCGGAAGGTGCGTAAGGCGTAGGCGGCGTACGGGAGTTCACTCGGCTGCCGCCTCCCACACCGTTCGGCCGTCCACCGCCAGCCGTACTCCCTTGCGGCCGTCCGCGAACACCTCGATGTCAGCGTCCGTGAGCCCGGCGAGGGCTTTGCGGAGGGCGGCGAGGAGGGTGGGGGCGAGGTGGTCGGGGACCAGGGCGTCGACGGGGCCGGTGAAGCGTACGGGGGGTTGGGTGCCGAGGGATGCGGTGGCCTCGCGGAGGAGGCGGGCGCGGAGGCCCGACGGCGGTTCGGCGGGGGGTTGTTGGAGCTGGAAGATGGCGGTGCGGATCTGTTGGACGGTGGCTTCCAGTTCGGTTACGGCGGTGTCGATGGCGTCCTGGGCGGGGGTGTCTCCGGCTCGCGGTTTCTCGGCACGGCGGTCGCTGGCCCGCGCCTCCCGGGGTGCCGCGCTCGCCGCCCGCCTCCCCGTCGCCTGGAGCATCATCCCCGTCGCGAACAGCCTCTGGATCACCAGGTCGTGGAGGTCCCGCGCGATCCGGTCCCGGTCCTCGTACACCGCGAGCCGCTCCCGCCGGTGCCGCGCGTCGGCCAGCATGAGGGCGACGGCGGCCTGGGACGTGAACTGTACGGCGAGCCGTTTCTCCGTGTCGGTGTACGGGCGCCCCTCGTGCCGCCGGGGCAGCGCGAGGGTGCCGATCAGGCGGCCGTCGGCCTGGAGCGGCAGCATCATGCTGGGCCCGAACCGGTGCCGTACGTGGGTCGTCATCCGGGGATCGGTCGCCGAGTCGTCGATGAACACCGGCTCACCGCCGAGGAGTTGGACGAGTACAGCGCTGCCGGGCCGGATCGTCGTACCGACGATGTCACCGGGGTCGTCGTACGTGGAGGCCGCGACGATCTCCATGCCGCCCTCGGCGGTGGGCTGGAGTACGACGCCGGCGGCGGCGTCGGCGAGGAGGCGGGCGCGGTCGGCGACGGTCATCAGGGGGTCGGCCGAACTGGCGTTGCCGAGCAGGGCCGTTGTGACGGCGGCGGCGCCCTCGATCCAGCGTTCGCGCTGGCGTGCGGCCTCGTAGAGGTGGGCGCTTGTGAGGGCGGTGCGCGCGCGGGCGGCGAGGACGTCGAGGGCGGGGGAGGGCCGGCCGCCGGCGAGATGCAGGCGGCCGTACCCCTCGACCGGGACGTGCAGGACGGGCGCGTCGCAGGGGCCCGTCTCCAGAACCGCGCTGCGGGAGCCGGTGAGTTCGGCCGCCGCGTCCACGATGTGCCGTACGGTCGTGGCGAGTTCGAGGTCGGTGCCGATGGCCAGGAGGGCGTCGAGCCGCACCGGTTTCAGGCGCTCAGCGGGGCCAACTCCATGGGCTGGATGCGGCCTTCGAGCATCATGCCGAGCCCTTGCGCCGCGCAGATGTCGGGCCGGTCGGCGATGTGCACCGGCATGCCGGTCGCCTCGCGGAGCATCTGGTCGAAGCCCGGCAGCAGCGCCGAACCGCCGACCATCATGATCCCCCGGTCGGCGAGGTCGGCGACCAGGTCGGGCGGGCAGTTGCGCAACACCCGCCCGATACCGTCGAGTACGGCGGTCAGTGGCGTCTCGATCGCGTCCCGGACGGCGGCCGTGTCGACCTGGACGCACCGCGCGAGACCGGTCGCGACGTCCCTGCCGTGGATCTCCGTCGACGAAGGGCCGTGCGGGGAGAGGCCGTTGCCCGACAGGGCGAGCTGGAGCGGCCGTACCGACTGGCTCGGCAGGATCAACTCGTGCTGGTGGCGCAGGTGTTGGACGATCGCGTGGTCGACTGCCACGCCCCCGACGGGAACCCGCTCGGCGGTGACGATCGCGCCGAGGGAGAGCACCGCGACCTGCGTGGCCGCCGCGCCGCACACCATGATCATGGTCGCCTCGGGCCGCTCGACGGGCAGCCCGCAGCCGATCGCGGCGGCCGTCAGCGTGTCCACCAGCTCCACCCGCCGCGCCCCGAGCCCGACGAGCGTCTCGATCGTCGCGCGCTGCGCCAGCGGGTCGGCGTCGTGCGGGGTGCAGGCGGCGGCCCGCAGGCGCGGCTTGTAGCGCAGCTGGCGGCGGATCTTGTCCCCGAGGAGGTGGCGCAGCATCCGCTGGGCCATCTCGATGTCGACGACCGTCCCGCCGGACACCGGCCGCACCACCCGGATGTAGTCGGGCGTGCGCCCGGTCATCTTCTCGGCGAACTCGCCGACCGCGATCAGCGCGCCGGTACGGGTGTTGACGGCGGCGGCCGACGGCTGGTCGACGACGAGCCCGGCCCCCTTCACGTACACCCGCGTCCGCGCCGCGCCCAGGTCGACGGCGAAGTGGCAGCGGCGCAACTGTTCCAAGCTGGCGGTCATGGACAGGTCCTCCCGAGAGCACGACCGCCGGTCGGCGGTCTCCTTCGCATCGTGCGGGCGCGTGGGAGGGGCCGCCTGCTGGGATGGGCCGGGCAGGGAGCGACCGAATGGATGATTTGTCCGAAATGTCCACCACCTCGGATGTAGTGCGTTACCTCTCAAGTATCACTGGGCGCGCTCAGGTACGACCGAGCGTGCGGGCCGCCTCCAGCACCGGTGCCAGCGACCGCACCACCACCTCGCCCCCCGCCTCCCGCAGCCCCTGCTCCACCGTCCGGTTGCGCGCCAGCCCGATGAAGGGCAGCCCCGCCCGCTGCGCCGCCGTCAGCTCGGCGACCGTCGACCCGAGGAACACGGCAGGCCCGGCCTCCTCGCCGAGCGCCCGCCGCAGGCAGTCCGGGTCGGGCATCAGCGCCGCCGGGTCGTCCGCCCGCCCATGGACCCCGGCCAGCGGCAGCCGGTACGGCGCCACGTACCGCCGTACCGCCTCCTCGCAGCAATCGGTTACTACCAGAACCCGCTTCCCCGCCGCGTGCAGCGCCCGGACCAGCGCCACCGCGTTGTGCGTCGTCGGCGCGTCCGGGACAGCGGCCAGCTCCAGTTCGTCGAGCCGCGCCCGCAGGACCGGCCCGACGGGGTCGTGGGCGTAGGTACGTAGTACTTCCAGGGGATGGACGACGTTGTCGCGGGCCTGGGGCGTCCCGAACGGCCGGCCCGCCAGGGCGTCCTCCGGGTTCCGGTGCTCGGCGGCCACCGCCAGCAGCGCGAGCGCCGCCTCGCGGGCCTGCGCCGCCGGGAAGAGCCGGGTGAGCGGGCCGTCGAAGCCGAGCAGGACGGTGGGCGCGGCGAGCAGCGCCATGAGATCGGGCGCCGCCTGTTGTGCAACCGTTTGCTGCGCGTACGGCACTATCCGCACCTCGCAGCTCACCTGGAGCCCCGGCACCGGCCACCGCTTCAGCTCCTTGCCCAGCGCCCGCTCGGCACCCTGGGGGCGGTTGTGGGAGTGGTGGCGGGTGATGCCCGGCGCCCGCTCGGCGACGTACGCGAACAGGGCGTCCGCGACGTGCGGGACTTCCGCGCGGACGAACGCGACCGGGTCCGTCACCCGCCACGTCAGGTGCGCGGACGCCGCGAACCGGGCCTTGCCCGAACTGGGCAGGCCCAGCTCGCGCGTCGCGCTCTGCGGCATGAGGTCCACCTCGTAGTACGTCGCCCTGCCCGGCTGCCGACTCCCGTACGGCTGGGCCGGGTTGAGGAGGGTGAGGGGGGAGTCCGGGAGGGTGTGGACGACGGCCGAGCGGCCCGGCGCGGGGAGGTGCAGCTCGCGCAGGTCCCGGGCCAGGTACGGGCCCTTCACGAGGTCCCGCTCGTCGTCCTCGGGGCGGGGGGCCGGGAGGGGGCAGTACCAGGCCAGCGGCGGGGAGTCGAGGGCCTCGCCGTACAGCGGGCGGAAGCGGTGCGGGCCGTACGCCGCGGAACTCTCGATGAACGACTCGTACAGCGCGGGCGGGACCGTGACGGTCACCTGGGCGGCGGTGGGCGGGGGAGCGGGGGCGTCGTCGAAGGTGACGTGGAGGCGGGGCGGGTCGGTGAGGGTGGCGAGCGGGCCGGGGAGCCAGCGGACGGCCGCCGCGAGGAGGGGGACGAGGTAGGTGTCGGGGGAGATGTCGACGCGGTAGCCCTGAGGTAGTACGCGCGTCTCGTACTCCGTGGGGGTGAGGCCGCCCCGGGAGAGGACCTCGTCCACCACATACTCAAGGGTGATGCGGGACTCGGGAGTGAGGGGGGCGAGAGTCTCGAAACGGAGGGGCTGAGGGGCGCGGACCTGGACCGCCGGGAGGTGCAGGACGTAGCCGTCGGTGACCTCGGCCATGGTGCCGGGACCGAGGAAGCCGACGACCAGCTCGGCGATCAACTCCCTGATACGGGACGCTGATTGGTTCCACTCCGGCAGGACGCGCGCCAGTTCGTCGAACGTCACCCGGTGGCCCCGGTTGTGCAGCAGCTTGACCAGCAGCGCCATCAGTTCGTGGGAGTGGATGTGCTGGGAGACGGAGCCTCGCGTGACCTGTATCGGGGAGGTCGTCTGGATCTGGAGGTGCTCGGACGCGCGAGCCCGGCGCAGTGATTCCTCGGTCTGCCTGGGGTGTTGAGCCAGGAATTCCCGGACGTCCGGCGAGCGCTTCACCAACTCCTGGGTGAGCCGGTGGAGTTCTACGACGTCATCCGCGGGGCGTTTGTCGGCCGCCTCCTGACCGAGCGCAAACCGGCTGATGAGCACGGCGCCGTCCGCACGCAGCAACAGCCCGTTGCCGCCGGTCTGTCCACGCGCCAGACCGGCCGCGTGCAGGGCGTCGAGCCCCTTGCCGACGTCGGTCGCGAGCGCGGCGTACACCGGGACGGACACCCCGGGCCCGCTCCCCAGCATCAGCTCGGACAGCGTCACCCCCTCCACGAACTCCGCGACCAGATAAGGAGTTTGACCCTCCACCCCGTGGTCGAGGACCCGCGCCACATATGGACTGTCGACCCCGGCGAGCGCCCGCGCGCCCTCCGCGAACCGGCCGAGATACTCCGGCTGTTCGGGGTAGAGATGGACGGCGACCCGCTCCCCGGTCCGCGTGTCCACCGCCTCCCGCACCCGCTGCCCCGGACCCCGCTGCCCGAGCACCCGGTACCGCCCGCCGAGGAGCGCGGTTTCCGGCGTCCCGCCGAGCCGGTCGACGGTCTCGCCGCGTACGGTCGCGAACGCCTCCCCGTCCCCCGCCCCGCCGCCCCCGCGCGCCCGGAACGCCCCGGGCGCGAACCCGGCGCGTTCGTCGATCAACTCGCCGATCCGCGCGAGGAATTCACTCGTGCGTCCGCGCACGGTCCGGGGCAGCGTGCGTTGCAGCAACTCCCGTACCCCGGGCCGGAACGCGTACGACCCGGGCGGTCCGTCGACGGCCGTGAGCATCCCGCTGAGGATGACCTCGGCCAGGTGCCGGGGCCGGGGGTCCTTCTGCACCGCGTGCTGCACGAGCCGCATCACCGGCACCGAGGGCGCCGCCAGCGACAGGTGCCCGGCCAGCCGGAACGCCTCCGGGGAGGCAGTGGACTCGAACCGCAGGACGATCTCACGAGCCGTCAGATCCCTTATGTCCGACGCCTCTTCAGGAGCGGCGGGCGTGGTCGTCAGCCAGGCCGCCGCGCCGGGGGTCCGTCCGCCGCCCGGACTCGCCAGCAGCGCCGCCCAGTTGGCGAGCCAGGGCGCGTCCGGTTCCATGACCGGCAGCGCGACGGCGTCCGGTGCGGGGGCGGTGACGTCGGGGTCGTACGGGGTGAAGGCGAGTGCCGACGCCGGGGCCGCGAGGGACGGGGAGGTGAACAGGCCCGGTTCGGCGGGGAGCGCGGTCGGCGGCCACAGGTGCTCGGGGAGGGGCTGAACGACGGCCAGTGGAGCGTGAGTTGCCCAGTGGAGCAGGGTGCGGTACCAGCGGTCGCCGTCCGGGCCCGGGCGCCACTGCGGGCCCATGCAGTCGCTGAGGACGAGGATCGCGGTGCGGCCGTCGGCCGGGGCGATGACGCCACGGGTGCGGCCGTCGGGGGCGAGGGGGTGCAGGGAGACCGTGCGGAAGATGCCCGACTGGGCGAGCGCGGTGTGCAACTCCCGTACCAGCGGCTGCCATACGGGCATCGTCGGGCCCGTGTCGTGCACGAGGCACAGGCGCAGCCAGCGGTCCCGGGCCGGGCGCAGGACCGGGAGCCACACCTCGGGGGAGGCGCCGAGGCGGGCGATGCGGTCGGCGGTCGCGGGCTCGTCGAGGAGGTGCGCGTGGGGGGAGGGGACCGTGCGTTTGAGGGGGCGGAGGGCGCGTTGGAGGGTCAGGGGGTGGGGGAGCATCGGGGGGACGGGGATGCTGAGTGGCTTGCCGCCTGCGGGAGTTCGGGCTTCGGCGGGTGGCTGGGTGGGGGGTTGGGTTTCGGTGGGGGGCGGTGTCGTGGGCGGGGTCCCGTCCGGGTCCGGGTTCGGGTTCGCGTTCGGGAGGTGGAGGGGGACGCGGGGCGGGTCGGAGATCGGAGGGAGGGCGATGGCGGGGTCGGACTGGGCGGGCCAGGGGACGGGCGGTTCGGAACGGACAAGGGGCGTAGGGGAGTTCGGGGACGACGTCTCGGTGTCGTCGCTCAACTGCCGGGCGAACCACAGCACTTCGGCCAGTTCGCGCGGGGTCGGTCCCGTTCCCTCGGCGGCGGCGTCCAGCAGGGCGGCCAGCCGGGCGAGGGAGCCCTCAGAGTCCATCCGCGTCCGCCACCGCGTCCAGGTAGGGCATGAGCCGCTCCGCCAGCTCGCTGCGGTCGGCGGCTTCCAGACCCGTGACTCCGGTCAGGTAAAGGGCGTTGAGGAGCTGGTCGGTCGCCAGGTCGCCGTTCGTGGCGCGTTCCAGGAAGCGTTCGATCAGCGGCTCCGCCTCGGCGGTCGGCGTATCCAGGTGCGCGCGGACGATGTCGGTGAGCTGGGCGCGGTCGGGGCGCCGCAGCCGCAGCCGTACGCAGCGGCGCAGGAACGCGGGCGGGAACTCGCGCTCGCCGTTGCTGGTGAGGACGACGAAGGGGAACGCGCGGCAGCGGACCCGGCCCCGGGTGATCTCCACGGGGGTCTCGGAGCCGTCCGCGAGGACCTCCACGGTCGGGCCGTCGTCCGCCGACAGCCGTGCGGCGCGCAGGAGTTCGGGGATGTCGTACTGGCCCTCCTCCAGGACGTTCAGCAGGTCGTTCGGCAAGTCCAGGTCGCTCTTGTCGAGTTCGTCGACCAGCAGGACGCGCGGCTGCTCGTACGGCAGCAGGGCGGTGCCCAGGGGGCCGAGGCGCAGGTGGTCCTCGACGCCGTCGTGCGCCTCGTCCTTGCGGGCCGCGTAGAGGCGGGACAGCGGGTCGTAGCGGTAGAGGCCGTCCGTGAGGGTGCTGCGGCTCGTGATGTTCCAGCGCAGCACCGGGCCGAGCCCCAACTCCCTTGCCACCGCGTACGCGAGGGACGACTTGCCGGTGCCGGGCGGGCCGGTGACCAGGAGCGGGCGGCGCAGGATCAGGGCGGCGTTGACGAGTTCGACGCTCTCCGGGGCGGCGACGTACGTGCGGGCGCGGTGGACGCGGTCGGGGGAGACCGCCGACTCGTCGTCCGCGTCGCGCGGCGCGGGCAGGACGGGGGCGCCGTCGAACGCGCGCCACGGCGGCGGGGCGGGCAACTCCCGGATTCCGGCGTGGGGTTGGTTCGAGCCGGTGTAGACGGACCAGTGCGGCATGCGAGTCGGGCTCTTCTCGTGGGTCGTGTCGGTCAGGCCACCGGCGAGTGGCTGTGGGCCGTGGGCAGGTCGGGGAACAGCCTCGGGTCGTCCCACAGGAGCTGGATGCCCCGCGCCCAGTGTTCCTCCTCGGCCGCCGCCTCCTCACGCAATTCCATGATGTGGCGCGGGAGTTCGGCGGGCGGGACCCCGGACACGCGCGAGTCCAGCTGGTCCAGGAACGTCTTGCCCGCGCAGCCGACGCCGCCCGCGCACTCCTCCTGCGGGCCGCTGTCGCAGCCCTCGCGGGACCACACGACGATCGGCGCGGGGGCGACGAGCGTGACGTCGAAGTGCGCGCGGGTGCGCTGCGCGGCCGGGGCGGTGGAGAAGCCCGCGAGGCAGGCGTCCGGTCTCCGCAGCCGCATGCGCAGCTTCCCCGGCTCCTCGGTGTTCCCGCACTCGACGCGGTCGACTCGCGCGCCCGGTACGGAGTCCAGCCGCTTCCACGCGCGGGTCAGGACGTGGCGGGTGCTGTTCCTGCGGCGCGCGTGGTCCGTGACGACCAGGGGGAACGAACAGCCCAGCGGCGTCTCGTCGTCGGGGCCGCTGGGCCACCGGTCCACCGGCAGATCGAGCCAGTTGCGGGGCAGCGCGAACGCGATCAGCTCGTCCGCGCCCGGCGTCAGGAATCCGAACGCCGCCTCGATCTGGCGCTGTACGTACTCCGCGAGCCCGTCCTTCGACACGGTGTCCGAGCCGATCGGGTGCCGGCGGCCACCGCTGTAGGCCGACACCTCGACGCGGACGCGGTCGTCGCCGGCGCCGCTGTGGTGGAGGTCTACGAGGATGGGGGCCCATTCGGGGGGTGCGCCGGGCGGGGTGAACGGGGTGTCGGGAGAGGTGGGTTGCGTGCCCGACGAGGTGAATGGGGTGCCTGGGTGGGTGGGTTGCGTGTCCGGCGGGGTGAACGGGGCCTCGGGTGAGGTGAGTTGCGTGCCGTACGCGGTCAGCAGCGCTTCCAGTCGCTCCGCGAACCGCACCACCGTCCCCACCGCCTCCTCGCCCTCCAGCTCCGACAGCACGAACAGCGCCGCCGACCGCAGGGAGGAGAAGCCGTCCTCCGGTGGTCTCGGGTCGAGCGGGTCGCGTACGGCGTTGTAGAGCCGCGTCCAATTGCCGCCCAGGCCCGCCGACTCGGCCCGCTCCACGAGCCGGTACAGCCGGGCCCGGTCGGCGGGGCGGTGACCGGCGACCGGGATCAGACCGTCGAGGTCGCGCCAGTACCGCTTCATCACCTCGGTCGGCATCATCCGCCCGTTGGACACCCCGCGCGCCCCGGCGGCGGCCGTCACCATGCCGACGACCTCGCCCGTGTCCTCCAGCGCGACGGCCGCTCCGCTGAACCCCGGCGCGAGCGACTGCCCGCCCTGCTGCCAGGACTCCAGCTGGTTCCACTCGTCGCTGATCAACTGCCGTGAAGTGGCCCGGTACTCGGCGATCGTCCCCTCGTCGAAACCGGCGGGGAAACCGTAGACGACGAGTTTCCTCGGGCCCCCGTCCGCCGCCCTCCCGTGCACCGCCCCCGGCGGGGCCAGCACCGCGGGAGTGATACCGGCGTCCCTCTCAAGTCGTAGTACGGCGACGTCCCCACGATCGTGACCCGCCCGCGCGCTCCAGCCGCCGTGTGCCAGAAGTCGTACGGGTACGGGGTCGGTGCCGGGGCGCTCGGTGAACGACACCGTGAGCCCGTCCGTCCGGCCGTCCAGGACATGCGCGCAGGTCACGACCGTGTCCGGGGTGACCAGGAAACCGGCGCCCAGGACCCTGCCGGACGCCTCGACCCGGGCGTGCCACGCGGCGCTCTTCATCGGTGGCTCTCACTCTGCGGGGGTAGCGGGGGAGTCCGAGGGCGACGCCCCCCACGTCAGCTTCACCACCAGATGGCCCTCGCTGGTCCCCTTGGCGATGATCGCGCCCGCCTCGGCGGACAGCTTGACACCGAACTCGATCTCCACGCCGTCCGGCTTCAGCGCGCCCTCCCGGAACACCCGCAGCGCCGACTGCGCGGCCGTCCGTACGCCGTCCAGCGCGGCCTCGAACGTCCTCGCCGCCTGCACGCTGCCGTCCCGCGACGCCAGCCGCGAACCGCCCCGCTCGTCGACGGCCTCGACGGCGACGACCGCGCCGTCCTCCGTCTTGAACTCCACGAGCCCTTCCATGACGCCCCCGTAGTACGTGCCTCAGTGCACTCCCATTGTTACGTACGGTACTTGAGATTGTCGCGCTGTCCTGCGTGTTCCTCTTGTGAACGCGGTGGGTTTCTCATGGCCGGCGGTCATCCGTTCGGATCACGCCCAGCGCGGCCAAGTCCTGCGGCCTGATCCGGAGTTGACCGGCCGTCGCCTCGACCTCCTCCGGCGGGCGTTTCAGGATCGCGGCGGCCAACTCCGGTGCGATGACGGAGAAGTAGCTGTCCGGCGTCGCCCAGGTCCGGCCGGGCGCGGCCAGCGCGAGCGCCCCGCCGGAGCCGCCCTCGCCGATGACGAGCGTCGTGACCGGCGTGCCCACCTCGGCGACGGCCGTGAACAGTTCGGCGATCGCCGCGCCCGCCCCCTGCCGCTCGGCCTCCGCGTCGTTCGCCGCGCCCAGCGTGTCCACCAGCGTCAGCACCGGAATGCCGAGCCGGTCCGCGAGCCTGATCAGCCGTACGGCGGTCCGGTACCCGGCGGGCCGCGTCGCCGCGCCGGTCTGGGCGGCGAAGGCGACGACCTGCCCGTCCGGCCGCAGCCCGAACCCGCAGAGGATGCCCTCGGGGTCGGTGCCGCCGCAGCGGTCGCCGCTGATCTCGGCCCGGTGGGTGAAGTAGGTGTCCAAGTAGGCGTGGGCGCGGGGGTGTTGGGGGGAGCGGGCGCGCTGGACCGCGTCCCAGCCGGAGAGGGGGAGGTCTGTGGCGCCGAGGGGGGTGGGGACCGGGGCGGGGCGGGGCGCTGCGGGCGTCGAAGTGTTCGGCGACGGCAGGGAGTTGGATGGTGCGGTCGCTTCCGGAGCCGACGGGGTGGCGGTCGGCCGGGCGCTCAGCAGCCGTAGCCACAGCCCCAGCGTCTCCCGCAACTCCTCCGGACGTACGACCGCGTCGGCCGAGCCCGCCGCCACCTGGGCCTCCGCCGTGTACGCGGCCGGGTCCGCGTCCGGCGGGCGAACTCGGGAGCCCGCGAAGCCCACTTGGGCGCCCGGCAGGGCGAGGATCACGTCCGCGCCCGCGCCGAGGGTCGCCCAGCCGCCGCCGGTCGTCGGGTCGCGCAGGACCGCGATCTGCGGCAGGCCCGCCGCCCGGGTGAGCGCCGACTCGCGGGCGACGCGCTGGAGTTGGGTGAGCGCGAGCATGCCCTCCTGCATCCGGCTGCCGCCGGTGGCGACGAGGGGGACGACCGGGAGCCGGTGCGCGCGGGCGTGCCGGTACGCCGACTCCAGCCGGTCGCCGGTGCGTTCGCCGAGGGAGCCGCCGAGGAAGCCGAACTCGAAGGCGATCAGGACGACTTGGGTGCCTTCGATGTCCGCGGTGCCGCAGACCACGGACTCGCTCTCGCCCGTACGCCCGGCGGCACGGGCGAGCGAGGCGTCGTAGCCCTCCCAGCCGAGCGGGCCGTCGGGCGCCGACTCCTTGTCGGGGTACGGGAGTTCGGTGAACGTGTCGGTGACGAGCGCGATGACCTCGCGGGCGGAGAAGCGGGTCACGAGGCCAGCGCCCGCTTCATGATCTTCCCCATGTCGTTGCGGGGCAGGGCGTCGAGGTAGTGGACGACCCGGGGACGCTTGTGCGGAGCCAGCCGGGACGCGACGTGATCCGCCAACTCTTTGGCCGACGGCCGGTGTTCGGAGTCGCTCGGCACGATCCACGCCACGATCCGCTCGCCGAGGTCCGCGTCCGGCTCCCCGGTCACCGCGGCCTCCCGTACCCCCGGGTGTTCGAGGAGCGCGTTCTCGATCTCGCCCGCCCCGATCTTGTAACCCCCGCTCTTGATCAGGTCGGTGGCCTTGCGCCCGACGATGCGGACATAGCCGTCGGGGTCGCGCACCGCCATGTCGCCGGTGCGGAACCAGCCGTCCGGGGTGAACGCGGTGGCGGTCGCGTCGGGGCGGTTCAGGTACTCGGTGAACAGGTTGGCGCCGCGCACCTGGATCTCGCCGACGCGCTCCGCGTCGTACCCGTCGATCACCGTCCCGTCCTCCTCGACCAGCCTCAACTCGACGCCGGGCAGCGGGAGTCCGACGGTTCCGGCGCGGGCCTCGCCGTCCGCGCGGACGCTCGTGTTCATCAGGGTCTCCGTCATGCCGTACCGCTCGACGACCCGGCGGCCCGTGGCCCGCGCGATCCGCTCGTGGTCGTGCACGGGGAGCGCCGCCGAACCGCTCACCAGCAGGCGGGCGTTGGTGAGCGCCTTCACCAACTCCGGTTCGGCCGGGAGGGATTCGGCGATGCGGTGGTACATCGTCGGGACGCCGAACAGCATCGTCGCGCCGTCGTTCAGCTCCTTCGCCACGCCCTCGGTGGAGAAGCGGCCCAGGTGGCGGACGCTGCCGCCGCGCCGCAGGGGGCCGAGCGTGCCGAGGACCAGGCCGTGCACGTGGAACAGGGGCAGGCCGTGCACCAGGACGTCCTCGCCGGTCCACTGCCAGGCGTCGGCGAGCGCGTCCAGGGTGTGGGTGATCGCCCGGAGGGGCAGGACCGCGCCCTTCGGCGGGCCCGTCGTACCGGACGTGTAGACCACGAAGGCGGGGGAGTCGGGGCCGAAGCTGTCCTCGGGGAGGGTGCCGGTGGCCCGGACGTCGACCTCGACCCGCTCGAACTGCCGTAGCGCCTCGGGGAGTTCGGTGCCCGGTGCGGTCAGGACCAGGGTGGGGGCGCTGTCGGACAGGATGTGCCGCAGCTCCTTGTCACCCGACTTCGGGTTCAGCGGCACGGCGGTGCCGCCCGACAGCAGCACCCCCACGACCGCGACGGCGGTCTCCAGCTCCGGCGTCGCCCACACCGCGACCCGGCGCCCCCCTGCCAGCCGCTGCGCGACGGCCCCGGCCGCCGCCGCGAGCTGCGCGTACGTCAGGGAGCGTGGGCCGAAGGAGAGGGCCGGCCGGTCGGACGGGGCGTCGGTCAGGGCGGGGAAGAGAGGGGACACGCGTCGTACTCCTTGCTGTTCTGCGTCGGGCGTCGGGCGTCGGGCGTTTGGTGTCGGTCGGTCGGTGTCAGGCGTTCGGTCTTCGGTGGGGGTCATACCCGTAGCCCGGAAGTACTAGGGGTACTACGGGTATGACGGGTACCACGCGGCTCACCCGAAGCCCGGCACGACCATCACCAGCCATGCCACCGCGGGTACCACCGCGACCACGATCCCCCCGTAGATCATCAACTGCCGGAAGAAACGCTCACGGTCGACGTCCGGCGCCGCGGCCAGTACCAGCGCGCCGTTCGTCGAGAACGGGCTCACGTCCACCACCGTCGCCGACACCGCCAGCGCGCACACCATCCCGACCGCCCCGATCTCGCCCTGCGCGAGGAACGGCACGGCGAGCGGGATCAGCGCGCCCATGATGCCGACGGACGAGGCGAACGCCGAGACCAGCGCGCCGATATAGCACAGCAGCACCGCCGCGAGCAGCGGTACCCCGATGCCGCCGACGCCCTCACCGGCCCAGGTGATCGTGCCCATCTGGTCCAGCACGCCGACGTACGTCAGCACTCCGCAGATCAGCAGCACCGTCGACCACGCGATCTCCCCGACCGCCTTGCGGCTGTCCGCCGGCCACGCCGTGCTCAGCACCACGGCCAGCGTGATCGCGGTGAGCCCCGCGTCCAGGTCGAGCACCAGCACGGCGAGCACCAGCGCGACCAGCGAGACGAGGGTCGCGATCCGGGCCGGGTTCAGCCGGACCCCGTCCGACGTGTCCTCCGCCGCCGTACGGGGAATGGTCTGGATGGGGGCGTTCGCACCCGTAGTACCCGTAATACCTCCGGGGGACCCGCCAGTTGACGCCCCCTCGGCGCTCTCGGCCGTGCCGGACCCGCCGCCGGACGGCCCCGTCATACCCGTAGTCCCCGTAGCTCCCGTAGCTCCCGTAGTACCTGAGGACTCCACGCCCCCCGTACCCCCGACCGGCACCACCCCCTGCCGCCACAGCTTCCGCCCGCCGCACGCCAGGAACACCACCCCGGCGATGACGAGGTTCGCGAACAGCGACGCGAGGAACAGTGCGATCTCGTTCCCGGGCAGCTTCTCGCGTTCGACGATGCCGTTGACGATCGTGCCGTAGATGCTGATCGGCGAGAAGCCGCCGCCCTGCGCGCCGTGCACGACCATCGCGCCCATCAGCAGCGGGCTGATCCCGTACTGCGCGGCGAAGCTGAGCGCGACCGGCGCGACGATCGCGACCGCCGCCGGACTCACCGCGCCGATGCCGGTGAGCGCGCCGGTCAGCGCGAACATCACCCACGGGATGAGCGCGACGCGCCCGCGCACGAGCCGGATCGCCGCGTGCACCAGCCAGTCGGTGGTGCCGTTGGCGCGGGCGATCGCGAAGAGGTACGTCACGCCGACCAGGACGACGAACAGGTCACCGGGGAAGCCGGCGAAGATGCCGTCCGCGTCGAGGTCGGCGACGAGTTCACCGACGCCGAAGGCCGCGGCGAACGCGAGTGCGCCCATGTTGACGGAACGGGTGGTGGCGATGACGAACACGACCACCAGGACGAGGATCGAGATGAGTTCGGGGGACATACGGGCTCCCGTCGTTGGGTCCCGGAGCGGCAGGGGTGGGGTGGGAGTGGGGGCGGCCGAGTGGCTGAGTGGCTGAGCCACCCAGTGGGCAAGCGGCCGAGTGGTTCATTGGCTGAGTGGCTGAGCCACTTTTGGGAGTGGTCGAGTGGCTGAGCCACTTTCTTGTGTCGGCTGATTAGATTGCGCGGCTCGACGGCCGTCAAGAGGGTGCGCGAGAATTGGCTCAGCCACTTGACCACTCAGCCACTCAACCACCCGTCCACCGAGCCACTTCGGCCCAGCCTCCCGATGCTAGGCTCCCGCCCGAAAGAGGGGGATCCCGTGAACGACGCCCTGCGGCCGATGATGAAGCAGCGCCTGTACGAGCAGGTGCTCGACCGGTTGCGGCAGTACGTGGTCGACGGCGGACTCGCCGCCGGGGACCGGCTCCCGCCGGAGCGGGATCTCGCCCAGCGGCTCGGGGTCAGCCGGGCCTCCGTCAAGCAGGCGATCGTGGTCCTGGAGGTGCAGGGCCTGGTCGAGGCGCGGCACGGCGGTGGGACGTACCTCGTGCGCGACAGCCTCGACGTCGAGCCCGTCGACCGGATGGTCGAGCGGCGCAGGCGGCTGCCGGACGTGCTGGAGGCGCGCGAGGCGCTGGAGACGAAACTCGCCGAACTCGCCGCCGAGCGGCGCACCGAGGAGGACCTCGACGCCATGCGGGCCGCCCTCGCGCACATGGCCGAGGAGATCGAGTCCGGCGCTCCCGGCATCGAGGGCGACCGGCTCTTCCACTCCGCCGTGACGGCGGCGGCGCACAGTGCGCTGCTCGCGGAGTTCATGCGGTCCATCGCCGAGCAGATCGCCGAGAGCCGTACGGAGTCGCTGCGTCAGCCGGGGCGGCCGAGCCGGTCGTGGGCTCAGCATCAGGCCATCTTCGACGCGATCGCCGAGCGCAACGCGCGCAAGGCGGCGACCGCGATGCGTACGCATGTCCGGACGGTGGCGAAGGTGCGGCTCCTGGACTGGGAACCGGCGGAGGCCGAGACAGACGCCGAGGACGTCTAGGCCGCCGGTTCAGCCGTCTCCGCCGGCTCCGTCAGGTCCGCGACCGCGCAGCTCACGTTGTCCTCGCCGCCAGCCGCGTTGGCCGCGTCGATCAGGGCGCGGGTGGCGTCGTCCGGGGTCGTGGCCGTTGTGAGGACGGCGCGGATCTGGTCCTCGGGTACTACCCGGGTAAGACCGTCGGAACAGAGAAGGTAGCGGTCGCCGGGGCGGGCCTCGTGGAGGTGTAGGTCGGGAGTACCTATGGTGCTTCCCCTTCCGTCGAGGGACTTCAGCAGCAGCATGCGGTCCGGGTGGGAGAGGGCCTCCTCCTCGGTGAGGCGTCCCTCGTCCAGGAGGGACTGGACGACGCTGTGGTCGTGGGTGATGCGGAAGAGACCCGTACCCCTCAGGAGGTAGGCGCGGGAGTCACCGATGTGAACCAGGCCGAGGCGGCTGCCGGTCCACAGCAGGGCGGTCAGGGTCGTACCGCTGTCCTCGCCCCCCTCGGTGGCGTTGCGGACGGCCTCGGTCGCGGAGGTGACGGCGTCCTCCAGGAGGCCGAGGACGCCGCCGGACGGGAGGCGTTCGGTGTCGAGGGCGCGCAGGGCGGCTACGGCCGCGCCGCTCACGGTGTCGCCCGCCGTGCCGTAGCCGTCGGCGACGGCCAGGAGGCGGTGGTCGGCGTAGGCGGTGTCCTGGTTGGTGGGGCGGATGAGGCCGCAGTCCGAGCGGGTGTGGTGGTGGAGTTCGAGCACAGTGGTGTCCTTCCTGGGTAGGGGGGAGAGGTGGTCCACGAGGTATTCCGCGAGATATTCCGCGAGGTCGCGGATGAGGGCGAGCGGCATGCCGAGGCGGCGCAGCCATGCCACCAGGCGGGCCTGGTCCAACTGCTCCGGTGTGTACAGGCGGTAGCCGGTGTCGGGGTCCACGTGTGCGGGGCGCAGCAGGTCCAGTTCGTCGTACAGGCGCAGGGCCTTGGGGAGAGGCGGCAGGCCCGGGCGAAGGCGCCGATCGTCAGCAGAGGCATCCGGTTCCTTCGGGGTGCGGCTCGGGGGCGGTCCGGTGTCGATGCTGGGGGTTCACCGAGGGGGAAGGTCAAGCGCCGGGTGGGGTAGGTCATACCTGAGGGCTACGGGGGTCCCGTTGGCCGTGGGGGCGGGCCCGGATCTACAGTTCAAAGGCGTCTGTGGCTCATACCGTCGTACGAAAGTAGGGGTCCCCGTGCCTCGTATCGCGCTCGTCACCTGCCGTCCCGGACCCGAGGTCGTCGCCGATCCCGATCTGCCGGGGCTGGTCGCGGCGCTGCGGTCGGCCGGGGCCGAGGCGGAGGCGGTGGTCTGGGACGACCCCGAGGTCGACTGGGCGTCCTTCGACCTCGCCGTCATACGGTCGACCTGGGACTACTCCTGGCGGGCGGCGGAGTTTCTGGCCTGGACGGGCAAGTGTGCGAGCCTCACGCAGCTCGCCAACCCGGCGGAGATCGTGCGGTGGAACGCCGACAAGCGGTACCTGGGGGAGCTCGCGGCGGCCGGCGTCGCCACCGTCCCCACCAGGTATGTGGCGCCGGGTGAGACTCCGGAGCTACCCCGCGAGTACGAGTACGTCGTCAAACCCACCTCCGCCGGCGGCGCACGCTTCGCCGCGCGCTACACCCCCGACGGCCACGACACCGCCGTACGCCATATCGAGCGGATGCACGCCGAGGGGTTCACGGCGATGATCCAGCCGTACGTGCGCAGCATCGACGCCAACGGGGAGCGGGCGCTCCAGTTCTTCGGGGGGCGGCTGCTGCACGTCAGTCGCAAGGGGGCGGTGCTCGCTCCGGGGACGGCGTACGACGCGGACAAGGTCGCGCATCCGGGGCTGACCGTGTGGGAGCCGACCGAGGCCGAACTCGCCACCGCCGAGCGGGCGTTGGCCGCCGTCCCCGGGGGTGAGGAGCTGCTGTACGCGCGGGTCGACCTCGTCGACGGGGACGACGGGCGGCCCTGCGTGATGGAGCTGGAACTCGTCGAGCCGAACCTGTTCCTGTCGCTGCACACCGGGTCGGTGGACCGGGTCGTGGCGGCGGTGCTGGAGCGGGTGTGAGCGCGCGGCTCAGTCTCTGACCGCGACCCGTTGCAGGAGGCCCCAGGTGAACTCCGCCACCACCTGGCGGGGTGCCCCCTGCTCGTCGGGGGCCGTAAAGGACAGGCCCCAGCGGGTAGGGGCGGTGCCCTCCAGCGGGCGGGCCGGGGCGAAGGCGGTGGCCGCCTCGTCGACCGTGCAGGACCAGGGGGTGAGGTCGGGGAGTCCCTCCAGGGTAGGGGGAGGGGTACCGGGGGAGCGGATCAGCCATTCGTTCCAGATCGCGCCCGTGGGAGAGAGCAGGACCTCGAAGCGCAGGGTGGGCCACAGGGGGACCGGCCAGAGCCAGGACTCGCAGGTCAGGTCGCCGATACGGCGGGTGGACGTGGTCTCCGGGGCACCCAGAAACGTACGGATGGGGGTCCCCCCTGTTCGAGCGGAGCCGAGAACTTGGGGGAGGCTTGCCGCCGCGCGGCCTCGGGGTGCGTGCCGCATCGCCTGCCAGCGCTTGTTCGCCTCGCGCATCTCCCCTGCGGAGGCGCCGAGTTGGTGGCGCGCCTCGTCCACCAGGCCGGGGTTGTGGTCGGCCATGCGGCGCAGCAGGACGAGCTGGAAGTCGAGCGGGGTGAAGGGGTGCGGGGTGGGTGGCATGTCCCCCATTGTGGATCGGGTCTTTTCACGACCATTGCCCGGTCGGTGGCTTCTGATTAGCCTGTGTTCGTCATCCCGATCGACTGTTGAAATATCGAACACACTTATAGGGAGGGGGCCGGCCGTGGGACGTCTGGTACCTGCCGTAACCCGGGCTCTGGACATTCTGGAGCTTTTCCTCGACGGGGACGGCACGCTCTCCGCCCCTGACATCGTGCGCCGGCTCCAGCTTCCGCGCACCACCGTGCACGAACTCGTCACCACTCTCGCCGCCCGGTCGTACATCGTGCCGGTGCCCGGCCAGCCCGGACGGTACCGGCTCGGCGTACGGCCGTACCAGCTCGGCAGCCGGTACGCGGAGCAGCTCGACCTCGCGGCGGAGGGGCAGAACGTCGCCCGGTCCGTCGCCGAGACCTGCGACGAGACCGTGCACGTCGCGATCCTCGAAGGCGCGGACGTCATCTACATCGCCAAGGTCGACTCGACGCACGCGGTGCGGATGGTCTCCGCCGCCGGACGGCGCCTTCCCGCGCACTGCACGTCCGTGGGGAAGATGCTGCTCGCCTCGCTCCACGAGCACGAGCTGAACGTACGGCTGCCGGTGGACGCCGAGTTGGTGCGGATGACGCCCAACAGCATCACCGAACCAGGGGCGTTGAGGGAGGCGCTCGCCGTCATTCGTGAGCGGGGTGTCGCGGTGGAGAGCAGGGAGTCGAACCCCGACGTGAGCTGTGTCGCCGCGCCGGTCCGGGACCGTACCGGGCAGGTCGTCGCCGCGCTCTCCATCTCCGTCCCGATGATCCGGTGGAGCGACGAACGGCGGGTGGAACTGGAGCAGTTGGCGGCCAAGGGCGCCGTCGACCTGTCGGAGCGGCTCGGATACCGGAGCGTGACGTGATGGGGTACGAAGTAGCGGTACGGGCCGAGGCGACCCTCGGCGAGGGGCCCACGTGGGACGCGGACGCGGGCAGGCTGCTGTGGCTCGACATCCTCGGGTCGCGGGTCTACTCGTACGACCCGTCGAGCGGGCGGCAGACCCTGCGCACGACCGACCAGCACGTCGGCGCCGCCAAGCCCCGGGCCGGCGGTGGGCTCGTCCTCAACCTCCGTGACGGCGTGGGCCTGTTGGACCCCGACGACACCTTCCGCTGGCTGCACCGCGAGGTCGTCCCCGGCCGTCGCGCGAACGACGCGGCCGTCGCCCCCGACGGGACGCTGTGGGCCGGCACGATGCGCTACGACGAGGCACCGGGCGGCGGCACGCTGGCCCGCTTCGGCCCAACGGGCCTGCTGGAGACGGTCCTTGACGACGTCGCCGTCAGCAACGGCACAGGCTGGAGCCCCGACGGGACGCTCATGTACTACGTCGACTCGCCCACCCGCCGTGTCGACGTCTTCGACTACGACGGCGAACGGGTGAGCGGGCGGCGGGAGTTCGTGACGATCGAGGACGGCGCCGGATTCCCGGACGGTCTCACGGTCGACGCGGACGGCTGCGTGTGGGTCGCGCTGTGGGACGGCGGTGCGGTACGCCGCTACACCCCCGAGGGGAAGCTGGACCGGGTGATCTCCTTGCCCACGCCGCGCGTTACGGCCTGTGCGTTCGGCGGGCCCGACCTGAGCGACCTGTACATCACGACCGCGCGGATCGGACTCACGGATCCGCACCCGGTCGCGGGCTCGCTGCTGGTGGTGCCCGGGGCGGGGAAGGGGCTGGAGCTTCCCGCGTTCGCGGGGTGAGGGAAGGCGATCTGAGCAGTGGCGGGGCGGGGCCGGCTTTCGGGCCCCGCCCCGCTGCTCCCACATCCCGGCCGGTCTACCGCTACTCCAGCCCCGCCCGCTTCCTCTCCTCCGCCGTCAACGGCGGGTCCGTCAGCGGGGGTTGGAGCGGGCCGATCGCGGCGGCCAGCAGCACCGAGGGGGCCAGCAGTACGTGGCCCCCTCGCTCCAGCGCGGTCACGTCGGTGACCGCCCGCGCGATCCGTCCGTTGCCCGTCGCCGTGTGGAGCAACCGGCCCACGTACGCCGCGAGGACGCGGTCCCTGAGGGTGGGCCCCGTCTCCGTGGCCCCGGGGTAGAAGACGTCCATGCCGAGGGCCAGGTCCCAGGCCGCCGACGCCGGGCGGGACACCGCCTTCTGGATCCGACGGGACAGCCCCGGCGCGCCGAGTCCGTGACGGATCGTCACATCGCGCAGGATTAGCGCCTGTTGTGCGGCCACCGACATGCCGTGACCGTAGATCGGGTTGAGGGCGCACAACGCGTCGCCCAGCACCGTGTAGTTGTCCGGCCAGGCCCGGACACGTTCGTAGAAGAAGCGCCGGTTGGTGGTGGTCCGGGTGAAGGAGACGTCGGTCAGCGGTGTCGCTCGCGCGATCAGGTCGGCCATGACCGGGTGCCGCAGTGTACGGGCGTAGGCGCTGAACTCCTCGGTGTCGGCGGTGGGTTCGGCTCCCCGGCTGCCGAACAGGGTGACGAGCCAGGTGCCGTCCTCGATGGGGAGCAGCACTCCGCCCCGGCCGGGCTCGCCGGTGCGTGGGTCGGGCTGGAGGTTGACCACGGGGAACGACCCGTGCGCGGCCTCGGGCGCGCGGAAGAGGCGGGTGGCGTAGGCGACGCCGGAGTCGACCTCGCGGCGCGGCGGGTCGGGAAGCCCGAGTTCCTTGAACCAGTGGGGAGTTCGGGAGGTCCGGCCGGTCGCGTCCACGAACAGGGCTGCTTCCAGGGTCCGTTCGGTGCCGTCCCGGTGGCGGACCCGCACTCCGGTGACCGCCTGCCGCGTTCCCGTCAGCCCCAATACCTCCGTCTCCTGGAGGAGTTGGATGCGCGGGTGGGCGAGGACCGCCTCGCGGACCGTCGCGTCCAGGAGATCCCGGCTCGCCAGCAGCATGTGATGGGACTCCGGCCAGCGGCGGTACCAGCCGTGCGGGGAGAGGGCCACCATGTCGGCGGTCACCGGGTGGCGTCGTACGCCCGCCCCGGCGAGCCGGGAGGCGATGCCGGGGACGAGGTCGGTGAGGGCGCGGGCGCCGCCGGACCAGAGCTGGTGGGCGTGGCGCGCCTGCGGGAGGCCCTTGCGGGGAGCGGCTCCGGCGGGGAGCAAGTCCCGTTCCACGACGGTGACTTCGGTCGTGGTCTCGGCGAGGGCGCGGGCTGCCAGAAGCCCGGCGAGGGAGCCGCCCAGGACTACGGCGGTGCGGGTCATGGGCGGTTGCTTTCTGAGGGCTTCCCGGAGACGGCGGGTTTCCGGGAAGCGGTGGGTTCTTGAGGAGTGGCGGACTTCCGGGAGGTGCCGGGTGTCCGGGTGGCGGCGGGTTCTCGAAAGGCGTCGGGGTTCCCGAGGGCCGAGGCTTCCCGGGAGGCGGCAAGCTCCTGAGAAGCGGCGCGTTTCCGGCAGGCGGCGGCCCTCACGGCAGCGACCTCGTCCGGTCGGCGCAGCGCTCGGGAGACGTCGAGGATGGTCTGGAGCAGGGCTGTCGGGTCGGGATGGTCGGCGGCGTCGGACCACGCGCCGTCGGCCGGGCGGGTCACCGCGTCCTCGATCGCGACGGCCGCGGCCAGCGCGCGGGCCCGCTCGGCGGAGTGTCCCAGCGCCACCGCCGCCTCGTAGGCGCGGCTCGCCTCCGCCCCGTCCAGTCGGCGGGTCAGCGTGAGCAGGACGTCGCGGATGAACGTCTCCCGCCGGATCAGGCGGAGTTCGGCGCCCGCGCGCAAGGTGAACGGGACACCGGACCCCTGCGCCCTCTTCAACAGCACGTACAGCGGGCGCAGTTCGATGCGGGTGCGGTGCAACAGCCAGCGTTCGCGCAGGTATTGACCGGTGTGCGGGAGGATGAAGCCGAGGGCGACCAGCACCGCCGACAGGCACGCGGCGAGCGGCGCCACCGTCGTACTCAGCAGGTCCAGGTCGTTGCCGGTCCAACGGGCCACGACCGCCGTGAGTTTGAGGGCGTCGTAGACCAGGTTCAGGGCGTAGCCGATGACCAGGAACACCAGCCCCGAGCGCAGCCACGCGTCGAGGCCCTCGGTGCGCACCCAGTTCCAGATGAGGCGGCTCGTGACGAGGACGGCGACGCAGTGCGCGAGGAGGTAGAGGACGATCTCCTCCCGCATGAAAGGGGTGTTGGCGTAGTACGTGTCCAGGTCGCGGACCCGCTCGACGGGCACGTCCGCGAGGAGGAACAGCACCCACAGCGCGACGATGACCCCCGAGTAGACGCCGATCACCCACCACATCGCGCGTCGCGTCGAGGGCGTCAGGTCCGAAAGGCCGTTGCGCCAGGCGATGATGAGCAGCAGACACGAACCGGCGAACGCGGTGAGCAGCGAATAGCACCACGGCGCCGAGATGTTGGGCACGCCCGTGACCCGGTTCGTCCAGCTGATCGTCGACGGCGCCACGAACACGAACACCGCGCAGGCGAGCAGCAGCAGCCCGCCGACCGCGCGCAGCAAAGGGTCGCGCCACAGCCGCACGATCGTCGGCAACTTGATGGCGAGCGCCGCGCACAGCATGACGGTCGGCACCCAGAAGGAGACGGCGACCGGGTCGACCCTCATCGGCCCCGGCCCCCGAACCCGGGGTATCCCAGCAGCCGTTGCGCTGTTCCGGGCACCAACTCGCCGTCCTCCGGGCGCAGATAGGGGCGTACGGCGGCGGCGAGCCGGTGGCCGAAGTCGTCGGCCTCGGCCTCGTCGACCTTGCGGGAGCCGTCGCGGGCGGCGGCCGTCAGCGGGACGCCCTCCCAGCCGGACAGCGCGTCCACGGCGGCGTGCCGATGCCGGTGCCGGGCGTGCAGATGCCACAACTCGTGGCCCAGGATGACGAGTTGCTGCACCTCCTCGGCCCGCTCCTCGACGATGACCAGGTCGAACTCCTGGAACTCCACCCACAGTCCGGTCACGTCGATCTCGTCGGGGAAGCGCTCGAACCGGACCTCGACCCGCCGCCCGCCCCGCCGCGCGGTCATCTCCTCGCACAGCGCGTGACACAACTCCCGTGCGCCGGACGGGCGTCGGTCGCGCCGGGCGAGCCCCTCCAGCAGGTCGGCGGTGAGCCCGCGCATGGCCGAGCCGGTCCTCGCCCGCCGCAGCGCGGAGGTGAACCGGGCCGCGCCCGCGATGTCCATCGGTGCCCCCTTCTGACTGCCCTGCGGCAGCCGGTTCGAGACTACGCGGGTGGATGTGTCCGCGTCATGAGGGAGCGGTGGAAATCGGCGCCACCCTCACCAGCGGATCCGCCACCTTCACCGGCGGATCGTCCGCCCCCGGTAGAGCCGGCCGGGAACGTCGGTGAAGGACAGGTCCAGGCCGACCCCGTCGCGTTCGGCGTGCAGATGGAGATGCGGTTCGGTGGTGTTGCCCGAGTTGCCGACCTCGCCCAGGAGTTGGCCGGTGCGGACGATGTCACCGGGGCGCACGGTGACCGAACCGGGGCGCAGGTGGGCGAGTTTGACGATCTCGTGCCCGGTGTCGAGGAACACATGGTTGCCGTACAGGGGCTGGTAGCGGATCTCGCCGGGCTTCTGGTCGTCGATCGAGCAGGCCGCGGAGACCACCCGGCCGTCGCAGGGGGCGTGCACGGCCCGCCCGTACGCGGCGTACGCGGGCGCGTCGCGGCCCGGTCCGGTCCGGGTGCCGAGCGGGCCGATGCCGACGAGGTCGACGGCCCCGCGCTGCTCGGGGATCCGCGCGTGGTGGTTGATCAGCGCACCGGCGCCCTGGAGGACGTACCAGGTGCCGTCCAGCGGGAAGCGCAGCGGCGTGGACAGAGTCGTACCCCAGCGGTAGCGGCGCGCGTACGTCACCAGGGCTACGGCCCCGAGCAGGAGGCCCGTACCCAGGACCAGGGGTACTCCAGGGCTACCCGTGGGCAGGTCCGGCAGGCGTACGGCGGAGGCGAGAGCGGCGGTGACGGCGGCGGTGACGACGAGCCGGCGCGAGGTGCGCGGCTGCTGGGCGGGCGCGCCCCAGCCGCCGGCGAGGACGAGGAGCGCGGCGAGGACGGACAGGTCGCCGAGCCAGGTGAGGCGGTCGTCGGCGCCCCAGAGCGGCAGGACGATCCACAGGGCGACCGGGAGCAGGATGAACGCCCAGGTCAGGGGCGCGGGCAGGCGCCGTACCGGGGGCGTCGGGGTGTAGGGGACGTTCTCGAAGAGCAGGCCGGTCAGCTCGCCGTCGGGTGTGGTCGCCGCCCAGGCCCGGACCCGGTCCGTACCGCCGCCGCGCAGGAGCAGGCCGTCGGGGCTGTCCTCGACGGCCTCGAAGCCGCCGATCCGCTCCAGGGTCGCCTGGACGACCTCCTCCAGCCGCTCGGCACCGACCGCCTCGGCCACGGTCGGGGCCAGCGCGGGCCGGTCGGCCGGGGCCGCCGTGAGGAAGCGGGCCAGGGCCGCGGCTTCCGGGGGGAGGTCGGGCATCGTGGAGGTCCTATCTGGGGGCGGGGTACCTGAGGACTACAGCTACCGGGGTACCTGCAAGACGATCAAGAACGTGGCGAGGTTTCCTCCCGGAGTTCGCGTTCCGTGCGAGTCATGTCGCACCCATTGACGTGAGGCGGAAGTGAACCTACGGTCCCTGTTCGAAGTTACGAGCATCATTCGATATTTCGGACAATAAACGGGACTCGAAGAGCAAGGGCAGGCAATGGGACGACCTGACCTGAATCGCAGGCAACTTCTCGCAGCGGCCGGCGGCCTCGTGGTCGCGGGCAGCTTCGGCTTCGCCGCACTCGGCAGCGGAGCCGACGCGCTCGCCTCCGGCTCACGGACGCGGGTGAGCTACTGGAACCTCTTCCAGGGCGGCGACGGCGGCAACATGGTCGCGATGGTCGACGCCTTCCGCAAGGCCGACCCCGACATCGACGTCAAGGACTCCACCCTCTCCTGGGGCGGCCCCTACTACACCAAGCTCGCGATGGCCGCCGCCGGCAACCGCGCGCCGGACCTCGGGGTCATGCACCAGGGCAGGGTCCCCGGCTTCGCGCCGGGCCGGCTGCTCGACCCCTGGGACATGAACCTCCTCGCCAAGTACGGGGTGAAGGAAGCCGACTTCAACCCGGTGCTGTGGCAACGCGGCCTCGTCGGCGGCGAGTTGTACGCTCTGCCGCTCGACATCCACGCGCAGCTCAACTTCTACCGCAAGGACGTCTGCCGCAAGGCCGGGCTCCTGGACGCCAACGACCGCCTGCCGGAGGCTACTTCGGTCGACGCCTGGTTCGACGTCCTCAAAGCGGCCAAGAAACAGCTGGGGCCCGGCGTACAGACACTCGGGCTGCACGCCAACGACCAGAATTTCGCCTGGTGGTTCTTCGTCGCCTTCTACCAGCAGCTCGGCGGGAGTTACTTCGACGACGCGCGCACCCACGTCACCTTCGACACCGAAAAGGCCACCGAGGTACTGGAGTTCCTCCGCAAGCACGTCACCGACGGGTACGTCACCGTCGGCGCCTCGGACGGCGAGGCGTTCATCGCCGGGTCGCCGTTCGCGTGGGAGGGCAACTGGTCCGTGCCGTACTACGCGGGCGCCAAGGTCGAGTTCGGCGCTCAGCCGCTGCCGCCCGTCTTCGGCAGGCCAGCGACGCACGTCGAGTCGCACTCCTTCGTCCTGCCCCACCAGGCCGACCGGGGCGGCGCCGCGAACGACGGCGCGCACCGGCTCGCCGCGTACCTCGTGCAACACGCCACCGCATGGGCGGGCGGCGGCCATATCCCCGCCTATCTCCCGACGTTCAGAGACCCGGAGTACGTCAAGCTCAGCCCGCAGAACGAGTACTCCCGGCCCGCGATGGACCACCCGGCGACCGAGCCGCACATCTGGTTCGCGGGGTCGACCGGCGTACTGGCCAACAAGGTCGGCCCCGTCATCGCCGCCTCCAGCCTCGGCTCCAGCAAGCCCGCCGACGCGGCCCGCCGCATGAAGCGCGAGCTGGAGGACCTGCTGGCGTCGAAGAACCCGATGGACGGACTGACCGCCGCACAGGAGGCGAAGGGGGAGGGCGCATGAGAACCGCCGACCGCGAGAGCGCCGCCCGCCACCTCGCCCAACACCGGGGAGAACACAAGGGAGTTGACGTATGAGCAGCACCGGCGTACTCGGCGCCCGCGCCGCGCGCCCCCGCACCGCCACCGCCGCCGACTCGGCCAGGGCCCGCTGGGGCCGCCGCTTCCAGCACGGCGGCTGGTTCGTCGCCCCCTTCTTCGTCCTGTACGGCCTGTTCGTGCTGCTGCCGGTCGTGCGCGGCCTCTACCTCAGCCTCACCGACGCGAACATCTCCGGCGACCACACGAGCTTCGTCGGACTCGCCAACTACCGTGAGGCGCTGGGGGATTCCCTGGTCTGGTCCTCGCTGTGGCACAGCGTCAAGTTCACCCTGTACGTCGTCCCGGCGATCGTCGTCGTCGCCCTGCTGATGGCCCTCATCGCGCACCACGCCGCGCACTTCAAGTGGGTGTGGCGGCTGTGCTTCTTCGCGCCGTTCCTGCTGCCCTCGGCGGTCATCGGCAACCTGTGGTGGTGGCTGTTCCAGCCGACGAACGGCATGGTCAACCACGTCCTCGGCCTCGACACCCCCTGGCTCACCCAGAAGTCGACGGCCCTGCTCGCCGTGGTCGTCGCGACCCTGTGGTGGACGGTCGGCTTCTCCTTCCTCCTCTACCTGGCCGCACTCCAGGCGGTACCCCAACACCTGTACGAGGCCGCCGAGTTGGACGGCGCGAACGCCTTCAAGCGGCTGCTGTACATCACCGTCCCGAGCCTCAGGAACATCACCGGGCTCGTCATCGCGCTCCAAGTCCTCGCCTCGCTCCAGGTGTTCGACCAGGTGGTGGTCATGTACCAGTTCGGCCCCGGACCGGAGGAATCGACGCGCACGTTCGTGCAGTACACGCTCGAAGAGGGCTTCACCAACTACCGCGTGGGATACGCCTCGGCGATCTCCATGGTCCTGTTCGTCATCGTCGCGGCCGTCGCGCTCGGCCGGATGTGGCTGCTGCGCAACCGAGAGGAGGCGGGCACCCGATGAGCACCACGCCAACTCCCGTGCTCCGCAAGCCCCGTAGCACTTGGACGCCCGGACAGATCGCGCTGACCGTCGTCGCGGCCGGCCTCTCCCTGCTCTGGCTCGCCCCGCTCGCGTGGGCGCTGTCGACGTCCCTCAAGACACCCGAGGAGTCGGTCGCCGCCCCGCACTGGATCCCGGAGGACTTCACCCTGGAGTCCTGGAAGGCGGTCTTCGACGCCGGCAACATCCCCAACTGGTTCGTGAACTCGGTGGTGGTGTCGGTCTGCGTCACCTTCCTCGTCCTGATCGTCTCCGCCCTCGCGGGATACGGCTTCGCGCGCACCGAATTCCGGGGAAAATCAGCCCTGTTGGCGCTCACCATGGCCGGCCTGATGTTCTCCCCGGCGATCCTCGGCGTGCCGCTCTTCACGACCGTCCAGTCCCTCGGCATGGTCGACACGTACTGGGGGATGATCCTGCCGCAGTGCGCGCCGGCCGCGATGGTCTACATCCTGTACAAGTTCTTCCAGTCCCTGCCACGGGAGTTGGAGGAAGCGGCGTTCATCGACGGCGCCGGACGCTGGCGGATCTTCTTCACGATCGTGCTGCCGCTGTCCAAGCCGTCCCTGTCGGCGGTCGGCATCTTCACCTTCATCGCGTCCTGGAACAACTTCCTGTGGCCGTACATGGTGACCAACAACCCCGACCTGATGACCATGCCGAACGGCATCGCCACCGTCCAGAACGCGTTCGGCATCGTCTGGCCGCAGCTCATGGCCGGCGGCCTCATCGCCGGGCTGCCGCTCATCATCGTCTTCGTCTTCTTCCAGAGCCAGATCGTGCGCGGCGTCGCCCACACCGGTCTGGCGGGCCAGTGAGAGGGGCTCCGATGCGCCTGCGGATGACGACAGTTCTGGCCGCGGCACTCCTCGCGCTCGCGCCCATGACGGCGAACGCCGCCACCTCCACCCCCACCCGCGCGGCTACCCCCGTCTACCCCGACCCCCAGCCCATCACCGGCCAGCAGATCATCCACGACCCCACCGTCACCCGCCTCAACTCCGGCGGATACGTGGCCTATTCGACCGGCGGCGTGATCGGCGCCCGCCTGTCCACGGACCGCGTCCACTGGACCGACGCGGGCAACGCCTTCGCGACGCCCCCGAGTTGGTGGTACGAGTACAACGACACCGGCGACCCCTGGGCCCCCGACATCTCGTACCGCAGCGGCAAGTACTGGCTGTACTACGCCGTTTCGTCCTGGGGCACCAACCACTCCGCGATCGGCTTCGCGACCTCCCCCTCCGGCCTCCCCGGCACCTGGACCGACCACGGCAAGGCGTTCACCTCCGAACGCACCGACACCTTCAACGCCATCGACCCGGCGCTGATCCGCGCCGACGGGAAGCTCTGGATGAGCTTCGGCTCGTACTGGACCGGCATCCGCATGGTCGAACTGGACCGCAGGACCGGCCGGGCCGTCGAGGGCGCCGAGGTCCACCACCTCGCGACCCGCCCCGACGCGCCGTACGCGGTCGAGGGGCCGTCCGTCGTCCGGCACGGCCGGTACTACTACCTCTTCGCCTCCTACGACACCTGTTGTGCCGGAGTGAACTCCACGTACAAGATCAGGGTGGGCCGCTCCACCTCGGTGACCGGCCCTTATACCGACAGCCAGGGCCGGCCGATGCTGGAGGGAGGCGGCGATCTCGTACTGGAGAGCCACGGGAGGTACGTGGGTACGGGGGGCGAGTCGGTCTTCCGGGACCGGGGCCGGGACTGGCTGGCGTACCACTACTACGACGCCGAGGACAACGGCGTCCCGAAGCTGGGACTGAACCGGCTGGACTGGACGAGGGACGGCTGGCCGCACGTGGCCTAGCCCTCCCGGCCCACAGCACCGCAGCACGCCCCGGCCCACAGCACCGCAGCACGAAAGGAAGACATGCGCACCGCCCGCTTCACCCTCGACCCCGCCTTCACGGTCGGCGAGGTCAGCCCCCGGCTCTTCGGCTCGTTCGTCGAGCACCTCGGCCGCTGCGTCTACACCGGCATCTTCGAGCCCGGCCACCCCTCGGCCGACGCCGAGGGCCTGCGCCAGGACGTCCTCGACCTGGTCCGTGAACTCGGTGTCACCACCATCCGCTACCCCGGCGGGAACTTCGTCTCCGGCTACAAGTGGGAGGACTCGGTCGGCCCGGCCGAGGACCGCCCCCGCCGCCTCGACCTCGCCTGGCGCTCCACCGAGACCAACCGCTTCGGCCTCTCCGAGTACATCGACTTCCTGCGCAAGCTCGGCCCGCAGGCGGAGCCGATGATGGCCCTCAACCTCGGTACCCGGGGGGTAGCCGAGGCCCTCGAACTTCAGGAGTACGCCAACCACCCCTCAGGTACTACCCTCGCGGAGCTACGGGTAGCACACGGCGACAAGGAGCCCTTCGGCATCAAACTCTGGTGCCTGGGCAACGAGTTGGACGGCCCCTGGCAGACCGGCCACAAGACCGCCGGGGAATACGGCAGGATCGCCGCCGAGACCGCCCGCGCGATGCGCCAGATCGACCCCGGTGTCGAACTCGTCGCCTGCGGCTCCTCCAGCCAGTCCATGCCGACCTTCGCCGCCTGGGAGGCGACGGTCCTGGAGGAGACGTACGACCTCGTCGACTACATCTCCCTGCACGCCTACTACCAGCCCGAGAACGGTGACGTCGACTCCTTCCTGGCCTCCGCCGTCGACATGGAGTCCTTCATCGAGAACGTGGTCGCCACCGCCGACCACATCGGCGCGAAGCTGAAGTCGAAGAAGAAGATCAACCTCTCCTTCGACGAGTGGAACGTCTGGTACATCTCGGAGTGGCACGAGATCGAGAACTCCGGCGCGCGGGACTGGGCCGAGGCCCCCCGCCTCCTGGAGAACAACTACAGCGTCATGGACGCCGTCGTCTTCGGCTCGCTGCTCATCGCCCTGCTCCGGCACGCCGACCGCGTCACCGTCGCCTGCCTCGCCCAGCTGGTCAACGTGATCGCCCCGATCATGACCGAGCCCGGCGGCCAGGCCTGGCGCCAGACGACCTTCTTCCCGTTCGCCCAGGCCTCCCGGTACGGCCGGGGCGAGGTCCTCGACGTCCGGGCCGACTCGCCGACGTACGACACGAAGAAGTTCGGCGAGACCGACCTCCTGCACGCCACCGCCGTACGCGGGGAGGACGGGTCGGTGACCGTGTTCGCGGTGAACCGGAGTCGTACTGAAGGGCTACCGCTGGAGGTAGCCCTCGGGGGGCTCGGCGTCGAGCGGATCGTCGAGCACAGCGTCCTCGCCGACGCCGACCCCGATGCGCGTAATACCCTCGCCGAGCCCGAGCGGGTCGCCCCGCACACGGCCGAGGGCACCGCGCTGACGGACGGTACCCTCACGGCCGTACTGGAGCCGCTCTCCTGGAACGTCATCCGGCTCGCCTGAGGCGCGTCCGCCTCGTTCCGCCCGTGCCGGAGACTGCCCCCACAATGGGCGCATGAGGATCTCGGCACGGGCGGACTACGCGGTACGGGCGGTACTGGAGATCGCCGTACGCCAGGGCGACGACCCGGTGAAGACGGAGACCGTCGCCCTCGCGCAGGACATTCCGCACAAGTTCCTGGAAGGGATCCTCGGCGATCTGCGTCGCGTGGGCGTCGTCGACAGCCGGCGCGGCGGGGGCGGGGGATACCGGCTCGCGAGGGACGCCGCCGAGATCACCGTCGCGGACGTCATCCGGGGGGTGGACGGGCCGATCGTCTCCGTACGGGGGGAGCGGCCGACGGAGCTGACGTACAAGGGGACCGCCGAGCCGCTGCTCCCGCTGTGGATCGCGCTGCGGGCCAACGTGCGGCGGATCCTGGAGGGCGTCACGATCGCGGACCTCGCGGGGGACGCGCTGCCGGGTCCGGTACGGGCGCTGGCGGCGGAACCGGCGGCCTGGGAGAACCCCTGAGCACCGAGGTAGCCCTTGAGTCGTAACCGTGTAGTACTCACGTAGTACCCGTATGTGAACGGGACTCCTGTGAATGGCCGGAGTTCGACGTAGGCGCCGAACTCCCCAGTCCCTACGATGCGTTCGCCCCGGCCTTCACGGAAACCGCACAGATTCTCCATAGGTTTCCGGCCGAGGCGTGACCACCCCCCACGGACCGTTTCACGGGAGACCCCATGAGAACCGGTGCACTTCTGCTCGGCGGCGCGACAGCCGCCCTCCTCGCCACGGCGCTTCCCGCCCAGGCGGACCCGGTGTTCGTCGACCCGCCGCCGGACAAGATCGTCATCAACCTCGCGACCATCAACGGCTCCGGCTGCCCCGCGGGCACCGCCGCCGTCGCGGTCTCCGAGGACAACACCGCGTTCACCGTCACCTACAGCGACTACCTCGCGCAGGCGGGCGGCAGCTCCGACCCGACGGCGTTCCGCAAGAACTGCCAGCTCAGCATGGTCGTCCACGTCCCCGGCGGCTTCACCTACGCGATCGCGAGCGTCGACTACCGGGGCTTCGCGTCCCTCCAGCGCGGCGCGAGCGGCATGCAGCGGGCCTCGTACTACTTCCAGGGGTCCTCGCAGACGGTGGCCAAGAGCCACAGCTTCAACGGCGCCCTCACCGACAACTGGCAGGCCACCGACTCCACCGAGTGGGCCCAACTGGTGTGGGCGCCCTGCGGAGTTCAGCGCAACTTCAACGTCAACACCGAGGTGCGGGTGACCGCCGGGTCGCAGTCGCCGGGCAAGGTCAGCTTCATGACCATGGACTCGACGGACGGCGACTTCTCGACGATCTACCACGTCGCGTGGAAGGAGTGCCCGGCGAAGTGACGCAACACCCGTCAGGGCGGCCCCGGTTGACGCCGGGACCGCCCCGACCGGCTACCGCTCGACGCCGAGCGTGAGAGCGCCGGAGTAGCCAGCGGCCGGTGAACTGCCCAGCGCCGCAAGGGTGAGGAGGCCCGACGCGGCGCCCCCGTCGTCGTAGATCGAGTCCTGCGCGAGCGTTGTACGGGGCACCGTGTTCGTGTTGTACGGCGCCAGCGCGCCGACCCTCGCCGTGACCGTCTCGTCGAAGAACAGCTGGCCGGTGTGGAGTTCCTGGCCGCCGGTGAACGAGCCGTCCGGGGTGAGCGTGACGTTCGTGTGGACCTTCACGTGGATGTGGATGCAGCGTCCCCGGTACCAGCCCGGGTACACCGTCGTGAGGGTGGCGACCCCGGCGGAGTTCGTGAGGACGCCGCCGCGCAGGAACGTGCCGTTGTCCGGTTCGCTGTGGCCGTTGCTGCCGACGAAGCCGGAGTACTCGCCCAGCACGTCCGCCTGCCAGATCTCCACCAGCGCGTTCGGGATCACCGCGCAGGTGTCGTCGTCCACGACGGTGAGCGTGAGCTTCAGCGGGAAGCCGGCCTTGCCCTCGGTGATGTCCGCCCTGACGTACTGCCCGTCGAGGTAGTAGGGACCTTCTGTCAACTCCTTCGTCAGCGTGCAGACGGCCGCCGCTGCGACCGGCTGCGCCTTCACCGCCTGCGAGTCGGCCTCTCCTCGCGCGGACGCGACGCCTACGGCCAGGGCCGCGGCCGTCGCCCCGCCCGCGACCAGCACGGTGCGGCGGCCGACGGGGAGGCGGGGTTCTGGGGTGCTCGATGGTTTGACTGTCATGGACACGGCATCTTAGGAGGGGTTTCTGTATCTGAGCTGTCAGATAAGCAAAGTGATGGCTCGTCAAGTCATGTGTCGGACAGGAGTGTTGGAGGAGGAGGTGGGGCCCGGTGTTTTCGAAGAGTTTCGAGTGGTTGCCGGGGGCGTTGACGCGCAAAGGGTTCGCTTCTACCGTCCCGTCCGATGACGCGACCGCCGTTCGGGACATCGAACGGCAACCTCCCCCTCGAACTCCCCCTCGCCTCCCCCCACTTCAAGGAGCGTCCAGATGATCCGCACCTCCCGCCGGGCCGCCTTGCTCGCGGTACCCGCCGCGTTCCTGCTCGCGTTGATGCCGAGTGCGGCGTCCGCCTACCCCAACCCCGGCCGGGTGACGGGGAGTACGGTCGTTCACGACCCGACGATGATCCGGACGTCCGGCGGGCGGTACCTGGTGTACGGGACCGGGGGCGGGATCTCGTACCGGACCTCCACCGACCGGGTCGCCTTCAGCGCCGGGGCCGACGCCTTTGCCAACAAGCCGAGTTGGTGGTCCTCGTACGGGGCCACCGAGGCGTGGGCGCCGGACATCTCGTACCGTGGGGGCAAGTACCTGCTCTACTACGCCGTTTCGACCTTCGGGTCCAACAAGTCGGCGATCGGGCTGGCCACTTCGGCCACCGGGCTGCCCGGGTCCTGGACCGACCAGGGGACCGTCTACACCTCCGCCACCTCCAGCGACTACAACGCCATCGACCCCAACCTCTTCGTGAACGACGACGGCAAGTGGTGGCTGTCGTTCGGGAGTTGGTGGACGGGGCTGAAGATGATCCAGCTCGACCCCGGCACCGGCAAGCAGCTCGCGAGCAACACGACCCGGTACTCCATCGCGTCCCGCCCCACCGGGACGAAGGCGGTCGAGGCGCCGTTCGTGGTGAAGCGGAACGGGTATTACTACCTCTTCGCGTCGTACGACACCTGCTGCGCGGGCACGAGTTCGACGTACAAGGTCAAGGTCGGCCGCGCCACCGGTGTCACGGGCCCGTACTACGACAAGAACGGCGTCGCCCTGACGAACAACGGCGGCACCCCCGTCCTGGAGACCCACGGCAGTGTCATCGGCCCTGGCGGGCAGTCCGTCATGGCCGACTCCGACGGCGACCTGATCGTCTACCACTACTACGACGGCAACGACAACGGCACCCCCAAGCTCGGCATCAACCTGCTGAACTGGAGCTCGGGCTGGCCGGTGGCCTACTGACCGGCACCGCCACCGGCGCGAAGAAAGGGCGGCACCCGTAGTCCCCCAGTATCCCTCCCGATACTGAAGTACTACGGATACCGCCCTGGCTCTCAGGTACTACCCCGCCCCTACCCCGCCTGCCCCATCCCCGCCGCGTTCGGCCAGCTCCCCGCGTTCGGCCACCCCGTGGCCGGCGCCGGAGTCAACCCGTTCGTCCCCCGGACCTGAGCCGCGGTGAGCCCACCCCGCGCGGGCACACCGGGCGGGGTCATCCCCTGAGGCGGAACCGGAGTCGGCATCGGGGCCGGAGGAGGAGCCGGAACCGCCTGAGGCGCCGGCATTGGAATCCCCGCCCCGTTCGACGGCATAGGTATCTGCTGCGGCACCTGGGGAGCCATCATCGGCGCCCCCATCGGCGCCTGCCCCATCGGCGCCTGACCCATGGCCTGCCCCATAGGAGCCGGCGCGGCGGGCGGCGGCGCCATAGCGGCGGCAGGAGCCATGGCCGGTGCCATAGCGGCAGGCGCCATCGCAGGCGGCGCCATAGGCATCGGCGCCATAGGCATCGGAGCCATCGCCGCAGGCTGCATCGCAGCCGGAGCAGCCGGGGCCACCGGAGCAGCCGGAACCATGGAAGCCACCGGCGCCAAGGGAGTCGGCTGAACCGGCGGAGCCACCTGCGCAGGCAATCCGGCTCCGACGGCCGCCGCCATCGGAGCCGGGGCGCCGGCCGCGAGGGCCTGAGCGGCAAGTCCCTGCATGCCGGCGCCGTTCGTGACCAGCCGGTCGACAGCGGCCGTACCGGAGCTGTACCCCACCGCGGGGGCCAGCTCGGGCACGGGGTTGCCCCTGCGCGTCCCGTAGAGCACCTGTTCCATGCCGGACACCAGACGGCGTACGTCGACCTGGGGGCGCACCACGAGCCGCAGGAAGCGGCTGGAGGAGCCGATCTTGTTGCCGCACTCCCGGACCAGGACCCGGTGTTCGGTCAGCAGCCGGTCGCGGACCACCGTCCCCTCGGCCCCCACCGGAAGACGGACGAAGAGGAAGTTCCCCTGCGAGGGGTAGACCGTGAGACCCGGCAGCGCGGAGAGCTGGCTCGCCATCTCCAGCCGGTCCCTGCGCACCTGCATCAGACTCTGGGCGTACTCGGGCCCGTGGTCCTTCAGCATGAACACCACGTGCTCGGCGAAGGAGTTGAGGTTCCACTTCGGCAGCATCGAGCGGATCTTGCCGGCCAGCGACGGGTTCGCGACGAGGTAGCCGAACCGGATCCCGTGCAGCCCGAAGTTCTTGCCGAGGCTGCGCAGCACGATGACGTTCGGCCGCAGCATGGCCTCCTGGACGACGCTGGGCTCCTGCTCGGCGTCGGAGAACTCCAGGAACGACTCGTCGATGATGACGAGGTCGAGGTCGGCCATCGCGTCCATGAACTGCACCAGCGCCTGCCGGTGCTGGAAGCCGCCGTCGGGGTTGTTGGGGTTGCAGATCACGGCGACCCGCGTCCCCCGGGTGCGGATGAACTCCGCGTACTGCGCGAGGTCGAGGACGAACCCGTTGGCCTCCTGGAGCGGGAACATGTCGACCCGCTTGCCCGTCTCCATCGGCTGGTCGGTCCACCGGCCGAACGTCGGCACCGGCACCGCGAGCGACTCGCGCACCAGCAAGTGGTCGATCCAGGTGATGAGTTCGGTGGAGCCGTTCCCCATCGCCACGGCCTGCGGGGGGAGTTGGAGGAGGTTGCACAGCTCGGACGTGATCGTGTCGGCGCTGCTCGGGTAGTACGTGATGATGTCGCGGAACCGCGCCGCCATGTCGTCGTACATCGCGGGCGTCGGGAAGTACGGGTTGCACGGGATACAGAAGTCGACCGGGCCGGTGCCCTCCCCGCCTTCTCGCGTCAACGCGGCCATCGACGGGCTGTGCGCCGCCGTGCTGCGGAACAACGAGGTGACGTTGTCGGCCATGGAACCTCCGTTGTGGGCGGGCCCGTTGGGGACGACCGGGCCCGTCGCGGCTGGGCGGCCCGTGCGGAGAAGCACGGGCCGCCCTTACATACGGAGGCTGGGGTGACGCTGTTCACCCACTGAGAAATCGGTAAGAAGTTGTGAGTCTTCTGTGGGCAACAGCCGTACAGCTACGGCTGGTTCCCCAAAGCCCGGCCCCCAAAGGGAAGTTACCGCGCGCTGAAGGTGTGCACCGTCCGCGTCCGGTACGTCTGCCCCGGCCGCAGCGTCGTCGACGGGAACGTCGGCTGGTTCGGCGCGTCCGGGAAGTGCTGCGTCTCCAGGCAGAGCGCGTCACCCTGACGGTAGACGTGGCCGCCGGTCCCGGACAGGGTGCCGTCGAGGAAGTTGCCGGAGTAGAACTGCAGCCCCGGCTGGTCGGTGGCGATCTTCAGGGTGCGGCCGGTCTTCGGGTCGCGCAGCGTCGCGACGTGCACCGGCTTCGCCGTGATCCCCTTGTCCAGCACCCAGTTGTGGTCGAACCCCTTGGCCAGGATCTGCTGGTCGTGCCCGGCGCGGATGTCACGCCCGATGGGCTTGGCCTTGCGGAAGTCGAAGGGGGTACCGGCGACCCGCGCCAGCTCACCCGTGGGGATGAGGCCGGAGTCGGTCGGGGTGTAGCGGGTGGCGGCGATCGTCAGCTCGTGGTTCTCGATCGTGCCGCTGCCCTCGCCCGCGAGGTTCCAGTACACGTGGCTCGTGAGGTTGACGACGGTGGCCTTGTCGGTGGTGGCCTCGTAGTCGATGATCCAGTCGCCGTGCTTGGTGAGCGTGTACGTCACCTTGGTCTTGAGCGTCCCCGGGTACCCCATCTCCCCGTCGGCGCTGGTGTAGTGCAGGTGCAGCCCGACGTCCGTGCCCTTGACGAACGGCTCGACGCTCCAGACGTGCTTGTCGAAGCCCTTGGCGCCGCCGTGCAGGCTGTTGACGCCGTCGTTGACGGACAGCTGGTACTTCTTGCCGTCCAGGGTGAACTGGCCCTTGTCGATGCGGTTGCCGTACCGCCCGATCAGCGCACCGAAGTAGGGGGACTTGGCGACGTAGTCGTCCAGGTTGTCGAACCCGGCGGAGACGTTCGCGTAGTGACCGTGCCGGTCCGGCGTCTCCAGCGAGTGGACGATACCGCCGTACGACAGGACCTTGAGCTTCGTGCCGCCGTTGGCCAGCGACCAGACGTACACCTTGGTGCCGTCGGCGAGCGTGCCGAAGAGCTTCTTCGACGGCGTCTTGCCGCCGCCCGAAGCACCCCCCGAAGTACCCGCCCCTGAAGTACTGCCCGTGCTCGCCTCGGCCGTCCCGCCGAGGGTGCTCGCGGCGATACCCGCCGCTGCGGCGCCCGCGATGACCGTGCGTCTGTTCAGTTCCATATCTGCGGCCCCTTATGGGAAGGGCCCCACCCCCTCGGGGGTGAGGCCCGGAGATGGTTACGAACCGGACTTGCGCTTGTTCCACACGTCGAACCCGACCGCCGCCAGCAGGGCGAGGCCCTTGATGACCTGTTGCCAGTCGGAGCCGACACTCAGAAGGTTCATGCCGTTGTTCAGCACGCCGAGGACCAGACCACCGATGATCGCGCCGAGGACGGTACCCACACCGCCGCTCATGGACGCGCCACCGATGAACGAGGAGGCGATGGCCTCCAGTTCGAAGCTGAGCCCCGCCTTCGGAGAGGCCGCGTTCAGACGGGCGGCGACCACCAGACCCGCCAGGGCCGCGAGCACGCCCATGTTGAGGAAGACAAGGAAGGTGACCTTCTTGTCCTTGACGCCGGACAGCTTGGCCGCCGGGAGGTTGCCGCCGATCGCGTAGATGTGCCGCCCGAACACCGAGTTGCGCATCAGGTAGCCGTAACCCACCACCAGCACACCGAGGATGAGCAGGATGATCGGCGCGCCCTTGTAGCTGGCGAGCAGCATCGTCACCGCGAGGATCGCCGCCGAGATCGCGACGATCTTCAGCAGGAACAGGTTGCGCGGCACGACGTCGAGCGCGAACTCCTGCTGCCGCTTGCGGTCCCGGACCTCCTGGATGACCGTGAAGGCGATCAGGACGAACCCCAACAGCAGCGTGATGTTGTGGTAGTTGGTGTTCGGACCGGCCTCGGGCAGGAAGCCGTTGCCCATCTTCTGGAGCCCGTCGGGGAACGGGCCGAGGGTCTGGCCCTCCAGCAGGATCTCCGTCAGACCGCGGAAGAGCAGCATCCCGGCGAGAGTGACGATGAACGACGGTATGCCGAAGTAGGCGATGAGGAAGCCTTGTACGGCGCCGGCGACCGCGCCCACCAGCAGGCACAGCACCAGCGCGACCGGCCAGGACACGTTGTGCTGCACGGTCAGTACGGCCGCGAAAGCACCGACGAACGCCGTCACCGAACCGACCGACAGGTCGATGTGCCCGGCGATGATGACCAGCATCATGCCGATCGCCAGGATCAGGATGTAGCTGTTCTGGAGGACCAGGTTGGAGACGTTGCGCGGCAGCAGCAGGTCGCCGCCCGTCCACACCTGGAACAGCACGATGATCAGGCCGAGCGCGATCAGCATGCCGTACTGGCGCATGTTGCGGCGCAGGCCGTTCAGCATCAGCTGGAGCAGGTTGCCGCCGGCCCCGGAGCCCCCGCTCTTGCCGGGCGGAGCCGCTGCCGGGCTCTTGGTCACGTCGGTGCTCATCGCGTTACCTCTTTGTCCTTCGTCATCTGACGCATCAGCACTTCCTGCGTGGCCTCGGCCCGCGAGAACTCACCGGTGAGCCGCCCGGCGGCCATGGTGTAGATGCGGTCGCACATGCCGAGCAGTTCGGGCAGTTCGGAGGAGATGAAGACGACCGCCTTGCCCTGGGCGGCCAACTGGTCGATGACCGTGTAGATCTCGTACTTGGCGCCCACGTCGATACCGCGCGTGGGTTCGTCCAGGATCAGCACCTCGGGACCCGCGAAGATCCACTTGCTGAGGACGACTTTCTGCTGGTTGCCGCCGGACAGCTTGCCCACCGGCTCGAACACCGTCGGCGCCTTGATGTTCATCGACTTGCGGTAGCCCTCGGAGACCTTCTGCTCCTCGTGCTCGTCGACGATCCCCCGCTTGGCGACCTTGTTCAGCGCCGTCAGCGAGATGTTGCGGTTGATGGTGTCGATGAGGTTCAGGCCGTAGTGCTTGCGGTCCTCGGTGACGTACGCGATGCCGTGCTGGACGGCCTCGGCGACCGTCTTCGTGCGGATCTCGTGGCCGTCCTTGAGGACCGTGCCGCCGCCGTAACGGCCGTACGTGCGCCCGAAGACGTTCATCGCCAGCTCGGTGCGGCCGGCGCCCATCAGACCCGCGATGCCGACGATCTCCCCGCGCCGTACGTGAAGTGACACATCGTCAACCACCTTGCGGTGCTGGTCGATCGGGTGCCCCACGGTCCAGCCCTTGATCTCCAGGGCCGGCGCGTCGTCCATCTCCCCGTCGTACGTGCTGCGTTCGGGGAAGCGGTGGTCGAGGTCGCGGCCGACCATGCCGCTGATGATCCGGTCCTCGGTGGTCTCCGCGGCCTTCACGTCCAGCGTCTCGATGGACCGGCCGTCGCGGATGATCGTCACCGAGTCGGCGACCTTGCGGATCTCGTTGAGCTTGTGGGAGATGATGATCGAGGTGATGCCCTGGTTCTTCAACTCCAGGATGAGATCGAGGAGTTTGTCGCTGTCCTCGTCGTTGAGCGCCGCCGTCGGCTCGTCGAGGATCAGCAGCTTCACCTTCTTGGAGAGCGCCTTCGCGATCTCCACCAGCTGCTGCTTGCCGACGCCGATGTCGGCGACCCGGGTGTCCGGGTGGTCCGTGAGGCCCACCCGGCGCAGCAGTTGGGTCGCGTGCCGCAGCGTCTCGCGCCAGTCGATGAACCCGCCCTTGGCATGTTCGTTGCCGAGGAAGATGTTCTCCGCCAGCGAGAGGTACGGCGACAGCGCCAGCTCCTGGTGGATGATGACGATGCCGCGGTGCTCGCTCGCCCGGATGTCCTTGAACTCGCAGGGCTCACCCTCGAAGAGGATGTCCCCCTCGTAACTCCCGTGCGGGTGGACGCCGGAGAGGACCTTCATCAAGGTCGACTTGCCGGCGCCGTTCTCCCCGCAGATGGCGTGGACCTCGCCCTGACGGACGGTCAGAGTGACGTCCGAGAGCGCTTTGACACCGGGAAAGGTCTTGACGATCGAGCGCATTTCCAGGACGGGTCCCGCCATGGTCGTGCCTTCCAATCCTTAAGGGCCGACGCTTACTTGAGCTGGTCCGCCGTGTAGAAGCCGCTCTGGACGAGCTCCTTCTCGTAGTTGGTCTTGTCGACGCTCACCGGCTCCAGCAGGAAGGCCGGGACGACCTTCGTGCCGTTGTCGTAGGTCTTCGTGTCGTTGGTCTGCGGCGTCTTGCCGTTCAGCGACGCGTCGACCATGTCGGTCGCGGACTGGGCGAGCTTGCGCAGGTCCTTGAAGACCGTCATCGACTGCTGGCCGGCGATGATCGACTTCACCGACGCGATCTCGGCGTCCTGGCCGGTGATGACCGGCAGGGGCTTGGCGGCGGTGCCGTAGCCGTCGGAGCGCAGCGCGGCGATGATGCCGATCGAGATGCCGTCGTACGGCGAGAGCACCGCGTCGACCCGGCCCGAGGTGTACGTCGAGGTGAGGATGTCCTCCATGCGGCGCTGCGCGGTCGCGCCGTCCCAGCGCAGCGTGGTGACCTTGGTCAGCTCGGTCTGGCCGGACTTGACGACGAGCTTCTTCGAGTCGATGTACGGCTTGAGGACGCTCATCGCGCCGCCGAAGAAGTACTTGGTGTTGTTGTCGTCGTTGGAGCCGGCGAACAGCTCGATGTTGAACGGGCCCTTGCCGCTCGCGAGACCCAGCTTGTCGACGAGGTACTGCGCCTGGAGGCGGCCGACCTTCTCGTTGTCGAACGAGGCGTAGTAGTCGACGTTCTTCGTGCCGAGGATCAGGCGGTCGTAGGAGATGACCGGGATCTTCGCGTCGGCGGCCTGCTGGAGGACGTTGCCCAGCGACTTGTTGTCGATCGCCGCGATGATCAGCGCCTTGACGCCCTGCGTGATCAGGTTCTCGATCTGCGAGACCTGCTGGTCGGGCTCGTCCTCGCCGTAGACCAGCTTCGTCTTGTAGCCCTTGGCCTCAAGGTCCTTCACGACGTTCTTGCCGTCGGCGATCCACCGCTCGGAGGATTTCGTCGGCATCGAGATACCGACCAGGGCGCCCTTGGTGGTGTCGCCCGTCTTGTCGTCGCTGCCGCCCTCGCCGCTCTGGCCGCAGGCGGACAGGGTCAGGGCGAGGGAGGCGGCGCCGGCTATGGCGGCGAGTACGGCTCTGCGGTTGCGCATGGTGATCAATCCTTGGTTTCTCGTCGTTGAGAGGCCGGCGTCCCCGTCAGGCGCCGGGTCGTGCGAGCTATGACTGCTCAGTCCCCGGTCGGGAAGCGGTTGAGCGTTCCCGGCAGCCGGGAGCCGAGCGGCGCCATCGCGCCGTCCGCGCCGTGCCGGGCGAGCAGGTCCAGGGCGAGCCGGCCGCGCCGGACCCGTTCCCGGGCGGTGTCCAGGGTGACGTCCCGCAGATGGGTGCCCCACGGGTAGATCGAAGGAGCCTTGGACAGACCGAACTTGAGGTAGAGCGGTGCGCCGCGCCGGATCAGCTCGGCCACCTCGTACATCCGCACATAGCCGCCGAGGTCGTCGGGGGCCTCGATGTACATGTCCATGGGGGCGCCCGACACCCGCCGGATCTCGGTGAGGTGATCCAGCGTCAGATCGCTGGGGACGTTCAGCGAGTCGGCGCCGAGACGCTCGTAGACCGCGTACGCCGCCGGGTTGACCGGGCCGATCAGCGCGGACACCTTCAGCGTGGTGTCGGCGGGGATGATGCCCTGCTCGCGGGCGCGGTGCAAGGTCCACAGCACGCCCTCGTCGGCGACCAGCAGACACTTGACGCCCAACTCGGTTGCCCGGACGGCGTCTTCGACACAGCCGGCGACCGCGTCGTGGCCGCGGGCGCGCAGACCGCCGCCGCGCGAGTCGGTGCGCGTCGAGCCGCCGATGTCCCAGGTGCCGCGCGGGCCGGTGAACAGGCAGAGCTCGATGTCGCGTTCGGCGGTCGCCTCGACCATCTCGGTGATCTCGGCGTCGGACAGCATCCACACCCCGCTGCCCTGGCTGATCCGGTGGATCGGCACATCGAGGCGGGAGGACTCCTTGAGGATGACGGCCAGCGCTTCGGGACCCTCGCAGGAAGGGACCTCGGTGCGCCAGGTGCCGCCGCCCGGGAAGGTGTGGGCGGAGGCGTCGGCGGGGTCGAGGGCGGGCGCACCCAGGCCGAGCGCGGTGAGCACGGGCTCACCGGGACGACGGGCTGCCGGAACGGAAGCGTCGGTCACTAGCTTTCCTTCGTTGTCCTGGAGGTTCGATATTTCGGACGAGGTTCGCGGCTCGGGGTACGGGTGGAGCGCGGGGTAGTTCTCGGGAGCTACGGGGTGTACGCCGGTACGGGAACCGTCAGGTGTCCCCGTACCGGCGTACGACGTGAGGACTACGGCTTCAGCAGGACCTTGCCGACCTTCGGATCCCCGGAGCCGACCAGCTCGATCGCCTCCGAGAACTCCGCGAGCGGCAGCTCGTGCGTCACCAGGGGCAGCGGATCGAGGAGCCCGGCACCGAAGACCCGCACCGTGTGCGCCCAGGCGTCCGGCGGCGCCCCGAACACGGTGTGCACCTCCAGCTGCCGTACGACGAGGTCGGTCGGGTCGAGACCGTCGGCGCCCGGCGCCGGGATCCCGGTCAGCACCAGCCGCCCCCCGCGCCGCAGCAGCGAGGCCGCCGTACGCGCCGCCGAGGCGGAACCGGCCGTCTCGATCACCACGTCGAAGTCGTCCGGCAACTCCTGGTCGCGCGTCCGGAAGTCGCTCGCGCCGAACTGCCGCGACAGCGCCTCCCGGTCGCCCCGGGTGCCCACGACGAGCAGCTCGGCCGGCGAGCCCGCCTTCAGGAACTGAACGGCGAACATTCCGAGCGTCCCGGTCCCGACGACCGCCACCCGCTCGCCCGGCAGCGCGTTCGCCTTGATCGCGGCAGCCGCGATGCAGGCGGCCGGCTCCAGCAGCGCGGCGGCGGTCAGGTCCGCGTCGTCCGGCAGGACGTGCAGCAACCGCGCCGGAAGCGTCAGCGTCGAGGCCATCGCGCCCGGCTGCGTGAACCCGGTCTCCTCGTACCCGTCGGTGCACAGCGTCGTCTCACCGGCGTGACACCGGTCGCACACCTGGCAGTTGCGGAAGCCCTCCCCGACGACCTTGCGGCCTACGAGAGTTGAAGGCACACCGGCGCCGACGGCCTGGACGGTCCCGGACCACTCGTGACCCGGCGTGAGCGGGTAACGGACGTACCCCTCGGGCCTGTTGCCCTGGTACACCTCGCGGTCGCTGCCGCAGATGCCCGTCGCGTGGACCCGCACCAGCGCCTCGCCCGCCAGCGGCTCGCGCGGCGTGTGCGGCTCGACGCGGTGCTCGCCCGGCGCCTGGACGACGACTTGCGTGCTCACTGCGTGCCCTTCGGCTTGCGCTGCTCCCAGCCCTCGGCCCACAGGTCGAACCGGGCCTGCTGCTGCGGGAATTCGGCCGCCGCGTCGGCGTCGAACTCGACGCCGAGACCCGGGGCGTCCGACAGGTGGAAGTACCCGTCGACGACCTCCGGCGCACCCTTCACGATCTTCTTGATCTCCGCGTCCGCGAAGTCGTTGAAGTGCTCCAGGATCTTGAAGTTCGGTGAGCTGAACCCGACTTGGAGCGAGGCGGCGGTCAGCACGGACCCGCCGACGTTGTGCGGCGCGACGAGCACGTAGTGCGTCTCGGCGGTCGCCGCGAGCTTGCGGGTCTCCCAGATGCCGCCGATGTGGCCGACGTCCGGCTGGATGATGTCGACGGCCTGGCTCTCGAAGAGTTCGCGGAACTCGATGCGGTCGTGGATGCGTTCACCGGTCGCGACCGGGATGCCGACCTTCGCCGCAACTTTTTCGAGAGCTTTCAGGTTCTCCGGCGGGCACGGCTCCTCCAGCCACGCGGGCTTGAAGGGCGCCAGCTCGTTCGCGAGCCGTACGGCGGTGGCCGGCGAGAACCGGCCGTGCATCTCCAGCATCAGTTCGGCGTCCGGACCGATCGCGTCGCGCACGGCCTCGATCAGCGACACCGCGTACAGCGTCTCGTCGTGGTCCAGCTCGAAGTGGCCGGTTCCGAACGGGTCGATCTTCAGCGCCTTGTACCCGCGCGCCATCACGCCCTGCGCGGCCTTGTGGTACGCCTCAGGCGTCCGCTCGGTGGTGTACCAGCCGTTCGCGTACGCCTTGACCTTGTCGGTCACCTTGCCGCCCAGCAGCTGCCACACCGGCACGCCCAGGGCCTTGCCCTTGATGTCCCAGCAGGCCATCTCGATGACCGCGATGCCGGACATCACGATCTCGCCGGCGCGGCCGTAGTCGCCGTACTTCATCCGGCGCACGAGGTCTTCCGTCGCGAACGGGTCGGAGCCGAGAATGTGGTTGTTCTCGGCTTCGCGCAGGTAGCCGATCAGTGCGTCGGTGTGGCCCAGCATCCGGGTCTCGCCGACTCCGGTGATCCCTTCGTCAGTGTGCACCTGCACGTAGGTCAGGTTGCGCCACGGCGTCCCGACCACGTGTGTGCTGATTCCGGTGATACGCACGGATGTTGCCCCTCAGCTGTTCGAGATTTCGTCACACGTTCGAAATGCTGGCGTGACAGTAAGGATGGCGTGAGGGGAGTGTCAATGGGTCGAACGCATAACGGTTTCGACAGTTTCGCTCCGGGCGCCGAGGTTTCGGGCGCCTGTTCCCACGAAACCTCCACAGACTCGTCTAGGAAATCCCCGTGTCGGGAACCTAGTCTTCCCGCGTCATGGACTACTGCCACTCCTGCCGACGCCACCTGAACGGCGCACTCGTCTGCCCTGGCTGCGGCGCCGCTGCCGCGTCTCTACGCGCGTATCCCGAGGGGTACGGGGAGCAGGGCGGGGTGACTCAGGAGTCGTACGGGTACGAGCCGGCCCCGGAACCGGTCACGGAGCCCGTTATCGAATCGGTAGCACCCGAGGACCCCGCGAGTACTACGGGTACGACACCACTCGCGGAGGGTGGCCGCGCCGCCCGCCGCCGGGGCCGTACCGTCCCCCCGGAGAACGACGACGCCTACGACGACGATGGCGCCGACGGCGAGGACGCGCACCCCACGTCCGGAGCGAGCCGTCGCGATCGCAAGGCGTCCGCGCACCGAAGACGCCGTCGCCGTGTCGTCATGATCGCGGCCGGCGTGATCCTGCTGACGGCCGGTGTCGGCCTCGCGGAACTCGGCATGGACGCCCCCGGCTCCTCCTCCGGCAAGCCGGCGGCGGCCGGCGGCGAGTCCGCCGAGGTGGACGGCGCGTCCCCGACGCCCGGCGACCCGGCCCGCCCCCTGGACAACCCCTCACCTGCGACGTCCGGCCCGAGCGCGTCCGCCTCCCCGTCGGCCTCGCCCTCCCCCTCCGCGTCGGGCAGCGCGTCCCCGACGCCGACGGAGACGGGCCCCGGCACGGCCCCGGCCGACGCGGCGCCGACGGCCCCGGCAGGGTCCACCCCGACGGACCCCGACCCCACGAGCCCCTCGGCGGACCCGACACCCACCGCGCCGTCCCCGCAGCCGTCGCCGTCGGAAACCTGCAACCGTTTCCTGTGGTGGTGCACGTAGGCCGTACCTCGGGGGTACCGGGGTACGACCTACGTACGATGTGGAGCGCCCTGCCTCACATCGCGAGCACCGCCTCGTGCACCGCCCGCACCAGCCGCTCGTTCTCCGGCGCCGCCCCGCCCGGGAACGCCAGCCGGCGCCGGGTGTACCCGTAGGCGAACCCCCCGCGCGGATCGGCGAACGCCTGGGACCCCGCCGCGCCGCTGTGCCCGAAGGAGCCGGCGCCGAGGAACGGGTACGCGCTGTCGGCGACCGCCTGGAACCCGAGCCCGAACGATTTGTGCGTCCGCGCCACCAGGTCGTACCCCGTGGAGTGGATCTGCCCGACCTCGGCGATCGTGTCCGGCTTCAGCAGCGGAGGCCGCCCGTCCACCTCGAACAGCACCGCCGCGTACATCCCCGCGAGCCCCCGCGCGGCGCCGACGCCACCCGCCGAGGCGGGCCCCTTGGCGCGCACGGCACGGGAGTTGGCGTACGAGACGAGGTCCCCGGGATCCGGCACGTGCGTGTTGAACGCGATGGACGCCAGGGAGTGCGGGTCGCGGGCAACCGCGTCGAGTTCCGCCTGCTGCCGGGGAGTCGGCAGCATCGGCTGCACGGACCGGAAGCGCGGTTCCAGCGCCTCCGGCAGCCCGAGGAAGAAGTCGAGCCCGTACGGCCCCCGCACCCGGTCTTCGTACACTTCTTGAAGGCTGCGGCCGGTGGCCCGGCGCACCACCTCGCCCGTCAACGCCCCGATCACCAGGGCGTGATACCCGAACGCCGTGCCGGGGCGCCAGAACGGCCGCTGGTCGGCGAGGCGTTCGGCGAGCAGCCGGTCGTCGGCCAGCTCCGCGTCCGAGAAACCGGCGTCCAGACCGACCACGCCCGCGCGGTGCGTGGCCAGGTCCCGCAGGGTCAGCTGACCCTTGCCCTCGGCGGCGAACTCCGGCCAGTAGTAGGTGACTTTGCGGTCCAGCTCCAGCGTGCCGTCCTGGACGAGCAGCGCGAGGACCAGGTGCGCGGCGCCCTTCGACGACGAGAACACCCCGTACAGGGAGTCGGGACCGGCCTCCTCGCCGGCCCACAGGTCGACCACTCTGCGGCCGTCCGCGTACGCGCACAACTGGCCCTCGTAATCGGGCCGTTCGGTCGCCACGAACGCGGCGAACTCTTCCCGTACGGACGCGAAACCGTCCGCGACGGTGCCGTGGATCTCCAGGGTCATCCGCTCTCCTCAACCAGACCGCTTGCGTGTGCCATGGTGAACAAAGCCTGTGCGACCTGGGGGAATTCCCCCTTCGGATGATCCCTGAAGAGGGGTTCCGTGCCGAACAGGACGGCATGCGGCCCGCTCACGACCGACGGCCGCCCGGCTGCGGCGGCCGGACCGCCGGTGCCGTCGGACCGCGACCGCCAGTGGCCGGAGAGGAGCGGGTTCCCGGCGGCGTACGACTCCTCCACGCGCACCCCCGCGCCGAGGCCGGTGAACCAGACGGGGGCGTACGCGAACGCGTACCCCTTCGAGGAAGAACTCGCCACGCGGACAACCCCGTTGGCGTCCTCGTTGCCCTCGACGGCGGTCACCGCCAACAGCCCCGCCCCGGCGTTGACCTCAGCCCCGACGACGCCCCGGCCGACCAGCCCGTGCCCCGCCAGGAACGTGTCCAGCGCGCTGCGCGCGTCCGCGTTCAGGCCGGCGTGGTCGAGCCCGGCCGACGCGAACAGGACGTCCACGGAAGACCACTTGAAGCCCGCGTTGAGGACCTCGGTGGAGACCGGCGTCACCTCGAAGCCCATCTCCCGCAGGGCGAACAGCTCCCCGGAGGTGACGGCGGCGGCGACGCGGACCCGGTGCAGCGGGGCCGTGCCGGTGAACGGCGTCGCGGTGAAAGCGACATTGTGGGTGCGGGCGGCTGCCAGAGCCGCGCGGCGGGCGGACGCCGGGACGATGACACTGGTGGCGCTGTCCCGGCGTACCGAAACGCCTTGCTTCAGCAGGGAGTTGAGGGCCGCGTACGCGTTCGGGTCGTCCAGGCTCAGCCGGAGGTTGCCGTAGGACGGGACCGAACTCACCGGCGCCGCACGGGAGATGGCGTGTGCTGCGGGGAGGCGGCCCGTGGTGACCGGTTCGATCTTCGCGCCCCACAGGCGGCCCAGGCTCCAGCCCGAGATGTCGTACATCGTCGTGACCTTGCCGCTGATGTCGCGGCCGTCGGCCAACAGGGCGTTCGCCAGGCCGCGTTTGGGCTGGCGCATGTCCACGAGGTAGGTGCCCGCAGGGGAGTTGGCGCGGGTGACGCGTACGTCGTTGGCGATGAGGTGGTCGACCAGGCGGGCCGCTGCCGTCGTGCCGGACGGGATCAGGTACGCGCGCGGGAACTTCGTCGTGTAGACGTCCTCCGGGCCGATTCCCGGTACGCCGGGGACAGTTGCGGGGGAGACCGGGGTCTGGGCCGCGCCTCGCGCGCCGCGCCGGAAGACCTCGACCTGGTCGGCGATCAGCTGGGTGCGGCGGGTGCGGACGAAGTCGAGGGTGGCGTTCACGGCTGCGGCGGCGACCGCGGTGTTGATGCTTGAGCGACGCCGGAGTTCCTCGACCGGCAGGTTGTACGCCGAGTTGTTGACCGTGAGCGGGATCTCGACCGTGTGCGCGGCGACCGTGCCGTGGAAGGCCGCGTACTGCGGGGTGAAGATGGGCGGCCAGTCGTCCCAGCCCTCCTGCTGGTCGCGGAACGGGATCTGCGCGGGTTCGACTCCGTCCCGACTCGGCGTGTAGCCCAGGGAGTTGACGGACTTCTCCATGCCGAGGGCGTTCGCGTACGTGTTCTTCAGGAACAGGTCGTACTCGTAGTTCTCGCCGTGCGGGGGAGTGGTCGGCTCGATCAGGGTGCCGTTCACGTACCCGTGCAGGTCCAGCATGACCGCCGGCTGCTTGTCGATCTGGATCTGCCGCATCGCCCTCGTCTCCGGCTGCGAGGCCGTCACGAAGTCGCGGTTCAGGTCGAAGCCGTTCGCGTTCGCGCGGGTGCCGGCGATGCGGCCGTCCGGGTTGGCGGTGACGTTGAAGTACAGCCGGGTGTGGGCGAGGAGATCCTTCGTCCGGGCGTCGTTCGCCGTCGCGAGCCGCTCGATCACCTTCAGGGAGGCGTCGGTGCCCTCCCACTCGTTGCCGTGGATGTTGCTGTTGAAGAAGACGGGCGCCTTGTACCCGGCGACCTGCCTCGCCCACGACACCTTCGCGTCCTCGATCAGCCGCCGGGTCCGCTCCTGCATCCGCGCCTGCGCGGCACTCTCCGGCGCGGTCACGGTCACCAGGTACAGCCGATGCCCGCCCGCAGACCGCCCGGTGACCTCCACACTCACCCGGTTGCCCAGCCGCTGGAGCGAGTTCAGCTTGGTCGCGATCGCGTGATACGGGGTGAGCCCCAACTTGATGGACTTGTCACCGGAGTTGACGGGGTCCGGCGAGAGCACCACCCGCCGGGGATACCCCCGCGTGTCCTTCCCCAACTCGGCGACGGGCGCCCCGAGCGCCCGACTGGCCGCCTCCGCGCCCGAGTCGGCAGCACCGCCGGTGAACTCCCGTTCCCTGCTGGGCCGCTCGTTCTCCGCACTGGCCGTCCCCGGCCCCAACAAAAACGAACCCGCAACGGCCCCCACGACGCCGGCGATCAGCAACGGTCTGACAGGGATGGTTCTCGTGCTCCTCACGCGTACCTCCTCAGATCGGTACGGCGAGATGTACCCGTTCGACTCAACGGCAACAAGAGGGCGCGGAAATCACCACGGCTCGCACACGTACGCGCGAAGGCCGCACCCCACGTCCAGGGGTACGGCCTTCGGAGTGCGCGGGGCGGGGTCAGACCTTGACGACCATCTTGCCGATGTTGTCGCCGCGCAGGACGCCGAGGAACGCGTCGAGGGTGCTCTCGATGCCCTCGGTGACCGTCTCGCGGTACTTGAGGGCGCCGGAGGCGATCCAGGGGGCGACCTCGGCGACGAACTCGGGCTGGAGGTCGCTGTGGTCGCTGACGAGGAAACCCTCGATGCGCCCGCGCGTCTGGATGAGACGGGCGAGGTTGCGGGGGCCGGGGGCCGGCTCCGTGTTGTTGTAGATCGAGATCATGCCGCAGACGGCGATCCGGCCGTTGACATTGAGAGCGCCGATGGCGGCTTCGAGGTGGTCGCCGCCGACGTTGTCGAAGTAGACGTCGACCCCGTCCGGCGCGGCCTCGTGCAGCAGGTCGGAGACCTTGCCGGTCTTGTAGTTGAACGCGGCGTCGAAGCCGTACTCCTCGACGAGGAGCTTGACCTTCTCGTCGGACCCGGCGGAGCCGATGACCCGGGAGGCGCCCTTCAGCTTGGCGATCTGCCCGACCTGGCTGCCGACCGCGCCCGCCGCGCCGGAGACGAAGACGGAGTCGCCCTCCTTGAAGGCGCCGGTGCGCAGCAGGCCCGCGTACGCGGTGAGGCCGGTCATGCCGAGCGCGCCCAGGTACGTGGAGAGCGGCGCGGCCTCGGGGTCGACCTTGACGGACTGCTTCGCGTCGAACGTCGCGTACTCGCGCCAGCCGCCGAAGTGCAGGAGGTGGTCGCCGACCGCGATGCCCTCCGCGTTCGACGCGACGACCTCGCCGACCGCACCGCCCTGCATGGCCTTGCCCAGCTCGAACGGGGCGGTGTACGACTTCGCGGCGCTCATGCGCCCGCGCATGTACGGGTCCACCGACAGGTACTTGTTCCGGACCAGCACCTGACCCTCACCGGGCTGGCGGACCTCCGCCTCGACCAGGGCGAAGTCCTCGGTCTTCGGCCAGCCGACGGGACGGCTGAGCAGGTGCCATTCACGGTTGAGCATGGGGGGACCCTTCCTCACATTTACTTCATTACCTGAAACAACCATGCCTCTGGATATTTCATGTTGTCAAGTATCGGGGTACCCTGGTGAGCATGGCCACAGACAGCATCCGCCGCTACGACCCCCTCACCGTGGAAGTCATCGAACTCATCGGCGAGGTCGTGGCCCGCTTCCACGACGACTACGACTCGGCGGCCACGGAACACTCCCTCACGGGCGCGCAGGCCCGCCTGCTCAGCCTCCTCGCCGTCGAACCGCTCCCCATGCGCAAGATCGCCGAGCGCCTGAAGTGCGAGCCGTCGAACGTCACGGGCATCGTCGACCGCCTCGAAACCCGCGGCCTCGTCGAGCGCCGCCCCGCGCCCGCCGACCGCCGCGTCAAGCTCGCCGCCGCCACCGACGAGGGCCGCAAGGTCGCCCGCGACCTGCGCGACTCGCTGCGCTTCGCGCACGAGCCGTTCGCGGAGCTCACCCGGACCGAGCGGGAGGTCCTGCGCAGCTTGCTGCGCCGCATGATCGGCGAGCCCGAAGAAGGTTCGGGCGGAGCGGAGGGCGTTGTCAGTGGCGGCCGATAGAGTTTTCCCATGCGCGATCTTGGGGCGGGTTTCGGGTATCTGGTGCAGGGCCAGCGGTGGGTGGCCGGGCACGGGAGGCAGTACGGCTTCGGCCTGATCCCCGGCCTGATCACGCTCGTGCTGTACGTCGCGGCCCTCGCCTCCCTGATCATGTGGGGCGGCGACCTCGTCTCCTGGGCGACGCCCTTCGCCGACGACTGGTCCAGCCCCTGGCAGGGCCTCTTCCGCGGCTTCCTCACGGTCGTCCTGTTCGCCCTCGCGCTGCTCCTCGCGGTCCTCACGTTCACGGCCGTCACGCTGCTGATCGGCCAGCCGTTCTACGAGAGCCTCTCCGAGAGCGTCGACCGGGACGTCTCCGCCGACGGCACCGCCCCCGAGTCCGGCCTCCCCCTCTGGCGCGACCTCCTGATCTCCGCCCGCGACAGCCTCCGCGTCCTCCTGCGCGCGGGCCTGTGGAGCGTCCTCCTCTTCGGCCTCGGCTTCCTCCCCGTCGTCGGCCAGACCGTCGTCCCCGTGATCGGCTTCTTCGTCACCGGCTTCTTCCTCACGGAAGAACTCACCGCCGTCGCCCTCCAGCGCCGGGGCATCGACCTGCGCACCCGCCTCGGCATGCTGCGCTCCCGCAAGCTGCTCGTCTGGGGGTTCGGTACGCCCCTGGGCATCGCCTTCCTCGTCCCCGTCGTCGCCGTCTTCCTCATGCCGGGCGCGGTCGCCGGGGCGACCCTCATGTCCCGGCACCTGCTCGACGAGGAGAACCGCGCAGAGGACCACCAGGACGACGACGCGGAGGTGAACGCCGCTTGACCGATCTCAGCCCCCGCGCGCTCGGCCGTGCCACCCTCGCGCGGCAACTCCTTCTGCGCCGCGAGCCGTTGACGGTTCCCGAGGCGGTACGGCGCGTCCTCGCGCTCCAGGCTCAGCAGGCCGCGTCGCCCTATCTCGCCCTGTGGAACCGGGTCGCCGGGTTCGACCCCGCCGAGCTGGACACGGCGTTCGCCGAACAGAGCGTCGTCAAGGCGACGTTGATGCGGATCACGCTGCATGCCGTTCACGCCGACGATCACCTTGTCCTGCGCGGTGCCATGCAGCAGACGCTGTACGCCGCGCGCCTCGGGTACGCCTTCGCCGAAGCGGGGCTCACTCCCGCCGACGCGAACCGGGTCGTGCCGGAGCTGCTGGAGTTCGCGTCCCGGCCCCGTGTGTCGACCGAGGTCGAGGGGTGGTTGCGGGAGCGGCTCGGGGCGGAGAAGGCGGCGGGGGCGTGGTGGGGGTTGCGGGCGTATGCGCCGCTGCTCCATGTCCCCACGGGTGGGCCCTGGTTGTTCGGCGGGCCGCGTAACTCGTACGTCTCGGCGCCGGTCGGGGGAGGGTTTCCGTACGTTGACCGGGTGCCGGATCCTGTGGGGTTGCGGGAGTTGATCCTTCGGTACCTTGCCGCGTTCGGGCCGGCGACCGCTGCGGATGTTGCGCGGTTCGGGTTGCTGTACACGGGGCCGGTGAAGGAGGCGTTGCGGGAACTCGGGGATGAGGTCGAGCGGTTGAGTGGGCCTGGGGGTGTGGTCTATTACGACGTTCCCGGTGGGGTGCGGCCCGATGCGGACGTTGTTGCGCCGCCTCGGCTTCTGCCCATGTGGGACAGCGTGTTGTTGGCGCATGCGGAGCGGGGGAGGGTGTTGCCGGAGGAGTATCGGCGGGTGGTGATCCGGGTGAACGGGGATGTGCTGCCTACGGTGTTGGTGGATGGGCGGGTTGCGGGGGTGTGGCGGGTGGTCGACGGGGGGATCGAGGTGAGTGCGTTTCGGCGGATCTCGGGGGAGGCGTGGGAGGGGGTTGCGGCTGAGGCGGGGGAGTTGTGGGGGGTGTTGGAGGGGAGAGGTGGTGATCCGTACAAGAGGTACGGGAGGTGGTGGGGGAAGTTGCCGGAGGCGGAGGAGGTGCGGGTGGTGGGGGGTGCGCAATAGGGGGTGCCGCGATGGGGTGCGTTGGCGGGTGCGGCGCCGTTGTGGCTTGTCGCGCAGTTCCCCGCGCCCCTAAAAGACTTGCGACCCGCCGTTGCCAGCAGTCCCGCGCCGCTAAAAGAACCACGCCGGTCCGCCGTTGTAAGTTCCGCGCCCCTGAAAGAGCTGCGCCGAGCCGCCGGTGCAAACAGTTCCGCGCTCCTGAAAGAGCCGCGTTGACCGCCGCTGCAATAGTTACGCGCCTCTGAAAGAGCCGCGCCGACCCGCCGGTGCAGACAGTTCCGCGCCCCTGAAGACCCCCGCCCACCCGCCGTGTCGTCAGCTCCCCGACGCCGCCGTTCGCACTATCTCCCTCACCTGGCTCACGATCTCCTCCCTGTTCCTCACGAACTCCGGGTCTGTTACCTCTGTCGTGTTGCTCGCCCCGAACTGCAGTACCGGCGTGTGCACATGGCCTCCCGGCAGGGAGTTGTGCAGGCCCAGGCGGTCCCTCAACAGGGTTGCCCTGTACGCGATTTCGTTGGACAAGTAGTCACCGCCGCCCCCTTCGCGCGCAGTTGAACCCGGGGTCGGGCCGTCCGGGCGGTCCACCGGTGTTGTGGCGCCCGCCGGGATCTCCGTGACCGTCGTGTTGTCGTACACCGGGAACGGGCCCGTGTGGGCCGCGACTATCGCCGCGTACGGGAGCGTTGTCGTCGTCCACTGCGGCTGCGTCGCCGGGTCCGTGACCGGGATCGTCTCCGTGCGGCCGATGTTCTCGTTGTCGCCGAAGCCGCCGCGCCACGCGCCGTTGGTGCGCTCGATGTCGAAGCGGCCCACGCGGCCCTGACTGACGGTGGTGAAGAGGTCGACCTGGGGGAGCTGCGGCCTCAACACACGCTCGACCGTGCCGTCCGTGAAGTCCTGCCAGCGAACAGGGAAGACGGCCGTCTCGATGCGGGCCGGACCGTGCGCGGTCTCGATCACCGTGCCGTCCAGCGCGAGCGCCGTAGCGCCGGACGGGTTGGAGATACGGATGTCAGCGTCGAGGGTGAAGGGGTCGAACCCGGTGACGAGGACACGCTTGAGGCCCTTGTCGCGGGCGGGATAGGCGATGTCCGTCTGCCCACGGGACGTACGCTCCAACTCGTCCAGCAGCGCGGCACGTTGCGCCGGGCTCAGCCCGAACGACGGCTCCCAGCCCCGCACTTCACGCGTCATCCCCAACCGCGCCCAGTACAGCGGCCGATCGTCACCCCGGCTCAGATCACCAACCACCGGCCCCCGCCCCTGCGCACGGTCCACCGCCCGCCGCCACAGCGCCGACCCTTCCCGCACGACGACCGCACGGGCCTGCGCATAGCTGCGCGCCCCGCCGAGCGCCCGCGCGAACTCCGGTGCCACGGAGGCGAATCCGGACCGGGCGAGGATCTCCTGAGGCACGGCACGGTCGAGGCGCTGCTCCTCGACGGTCGGTGCGAGCGCAGGTGCCGCGCTCGCGGCGACGGGGGAGGCGAGGCCCGCGAGGAGGGCCAGACCGAGGGCGCCGAAGTGGACGCGAAGGGAGGAGGGCATGTGGGGGTTTCCGTTCCTTCCGAGGTGCCGAGGCCGAGACGGCCGGGGCCCCAGAATTATCCCGTGACGGGAGTGGTCCACAAGAAGCCCCCATGGAGCGGGAGTTGTGAAGGGTTCGTTCGGAATTAACGCGGGTAGATCGTCCGAGGACGGTGGAATCGCCGCACGCGGATAGCCTGCGATGCGGGGTTCCCCTCGGGAGCTACCCCGGTCCGGGACCCTGACCCCTGGACCGGGGTACACCCCGCATGAAACCCCGCCCGACCACCCCGCTCAACTACCGTGCCGAGAACCCGTACACCGTCTCCGACCGGTACACCTCACCCGGCCGCAGCACAGTCCCCGGAAACTCCGGCCGGTTCGGCGAGTCAGGGAAGTGCTGGGTCTCCAGCGCGATGCCCTCGCAGGGCGCGAACGGCGCCGAGAGATGGTCGGCCGTGTAGACCTGGATACCGGGTTCCGTGGTCGCGACCGTGAGGGTCCGCCCCGACGCCGGATCGTGCAGCTCGGCGATCTCCTCCGCCTCCGCCGTCACCCCCTTGTCCAGCACGAAGTTGTGGTCGTACCCGTCGCCCGCCTTGCGGGACGTACGGAAGTCGAAGCGCGTGCCGGAGACGTCGGCCGGCTCGCCCGTGGGGATCAGCGTCGCGTCGACCGGCGTGTACCGCGAGGCGGCGACGCGGAGTTCGTGGCCGGTCGCGACGCCGGACCCCGCGAGGTTGAAGTAGCTGTGGTTCGTGAGGTTCACGACGGTCGGCGCGTCGGTCGTCGCCTCGTACGAGATCCGCAGTCCGCCGGACGCGTCGAGCGCGTACGTCACCGAGACGTCCAGCCGCCCCGGGAACCCCTCCTCGCCGTCGGGGGAGACGCGGCTGAGGCGCACACCGTACGGACCGACCTCCTCGGCGTCCCACACGACCTTGTCGAACCCCACCGGCCCCCCGTGCAGCGAGTTCGGCGCGTTGTTGGCCGCCAGCGTGTACTCCCGCCCGTCCAACGCGAACCGCGCCCCCGCGATCCGGTTCGCGTACCGCCCGATCAACGCGCCCAGGAACGGCTCCGGATGGCCGAGGTACCCCGCGAGATCGGCGAACCCCAGCACCACATCGCCCGTACGCCCGTCCCGGTCGGGGACCTCGACGGACTGCACGATCCCGCCGTACGACAGGATCCGCACCCGCGTCCCGGCCCGCTCCAGGGTCCAGCGGTGCACCGGGGTGCCGTCGGAAAGTGTGCCGAAGTGTTCGCTCATGAGCGAAACCCTAAGTCACGGCCCAGCCCCCGGAACACGTCCCTTTCACGCCTCCGGCGCCGTCACCTTGCCGTACGCGATCTCCGCCAGCCGAGCCTGCCCGTCCTTGCTCGGATGGAACCAGTCCCACCGGCTCAACTGCTCCGTCCCGAACCGGAAGTCGTACACCGCCCCACCGTCGAACCGGCACCGCTGATCCTTCGCGCACACCTCCTTCAGCACGGAGTTGTACTCCCGCACCCGCTCCTGCACGGAGTCCCGCCGCGTGACCGCCGCCTGGTCCTTCGAGGTCGCGTCGGCCAGCATCGACGGACAGATCCCCAGCTTCCAGACGACCTTGCCGAGCGGCTTGGTCAGCCCCTCGGACCACAGCCGCTTCAGATCGGGCACGCTCGACACGTACACCTGGGACGTCGGCGACACCGACCGCAGCGCGGCCATCGACTGCTCGAACGACGTACGGAACGCCGCGACCGGCGTCATCGCCTCGACCGTGTCCCGGCACGCGTCGTTCGCCCCCGCCATGACCGTCACCAGCGCCGGCTTCCGCGTCCCCGCCTGCGCCATCTGGCCCGGCAGATCGGCCATCAGGGCACCGGTCTTGGCGTAGTTCCAGCTGTGCGTCGTCGCCTTCGCGGGCCCCAGCAGGCGTACGGCGAGCGAGTCGACGTCCTCGCTGTCGCCCGTCGCCCACGACACCTGCGGACAGTCCTGGAGGATCCCGCACGCGTCGAACCCGCGCGTGATGGAGTCCCCGACGGCCGCCAGCGACCCCGGCCGCGTGTTCCACACCGGAGGCGGCTTCGCCCCCGCGCGGGTCCCCGAAGGAGTCGCGGAGCCCGAAGCGCCCCCGCCCACGACCCCGCCCGTACATCCCGCCACCGTCAGCGACACCCCCGCCATCACCCCGGCGAACACGCCCCGCCCTCGCGTCGTCCCCATGATCGACTGGTCCCTTCGGCCGTCCGGTCCCTGACCCCCGTACCCAGTACAACGCACCCGAGTTCCCGGACTGTCTTCAGGACATTTCCTTGCCGACTTCTGACGTGATCCACGGAACGTTCCCCACCCGCACAGGCGTCCTGCCGAGTGAATGGCGGGCCTTTCGGGGCACCTGGACCGACGGTACGTCACACTCCTCACCCCGTCGCACGGTAGCCTCGCCATCAACGTGGCTGCCCTGACGCCGCCGCTCAACCAGCCCTGCAAGATGTCCCGCTCTGCCCGGAGGTCCCGGTGACGACACGTGGAGTTCTGTACGTGCACTCCGCGCCGCGCGCGCTGTGCCCGCACGTCGAGTGGGCCATCGCCGGGGTGCTCGGCACGCGCGTCAACCTCGACTGGATCCGCCAGCCCGCCGCGCCCGGAACCTGGCGCTCCGAGTTCTCCTTCAAGGGCCAGGCCGGTACGGCGTCCAAGCTCGCGTCCGCGCTGCGGGGCTGGCAGATGCTGCGCTTCGAGGTCACGGCCGAACCGTGCGCGAGCGCCGAGGGCGAGCGCTACAGCTGCACGCCGGACCTGGGCATCTTCCACGCGGTCACCGGCATCCACGGCGACATCCTGATCCCCGAGGACCGGCTCAGAGCCGCCCTGTTGAGGTCCCAGCGCGGGGAGACCGACATCGAGGCCGAGATCACGAAGCTGCTCGGCAAGCCGTGGGACGACGAGCTGGAGCCGTTCCGGTACGCCGGTGAGGGCGCGCCGGTGCGGTGGCTGCACCAGGTGGTCTGATCATCACACCGCAAGACCCACCAACCCCCGGACACGCCAAAGGGGCCCGACCTCAGTGAGGTTGGGCCCCTTCAGCGTCGTACGGAAGCGTCGTACGGAGCTTTCTCAGACCGTCCGGAACGCCAGTACCACGTTGTGCCCACCGAACCCGAACGAATCGTTGAGCGCGGCGATACGGCCCTCGACGGGCAACTTGCGGGCCTCGCCGAGGACGACGTCCGCGTTGGCCTCCGCCTCCGGGTCGAGGTTCTCGACGTTGATGGTCGGCGGCGCGATCCGGTTGTACAGCGCGAGGACGGTCGCGACCGACTCGATCCCACCGGCGCCACCCAGCAGGTGACCGGTCATCGACTTGGTCGCGGACACCGCGAAGTGGTCCGCGTGGTCCCCGAACACCTTGCGCAGCGCCTTGAGTTCGGCGATGTCACCGGCCGGAGTGGAGGTCGCGTGAGCGTTCACGTGCACGATCTCGGCCGGGTCGAGGTCGGTGGAGGCCATCAGGTGGTTGAGCGCGGCGGCGATGCCGCGCCCCTCCGGCTCCGGCTGCACGATGTCGTGCGCGTCGGCGGAGATGCCCTGCCCGACGGCCTCGGCGTAGACCCGCGCGCCGCGCTCCGCCGCGTGCTCGGCGGCCTCCAGGACGATCACGCCCGCGCCCTCGCCGAGGACGAACCCGTCGCGCGCCTTGTCGTACGGACGGGACGCGCCCTGCGGGTCGTCGTTGTTCTTGGACATCGCCATCATGTTGCCGAACGCGGCGATCGGCAGCGGGTGGATGGCCGCCTCCGTGCCACCGGCGACGACGACGTCCGCACGGCCGGTGCGGATCATCTCGATCGCGTAGCCGATCGCCTCCGCGCCCGAGGCGCAGGCGGAGACCGGCGTGTGGACACCGGCGCGGGCACCGACGTACAGGCCGACGTTGGCCGCGGGGCCGTTCGGCATGAGCATGGGGACGGTGTGCGGGGAGACCCGGCGTACGCCCTTCTCCTTCAGCACGTCGTGCTGGTCGAGCAGCGTCGTCACCCCGCCGATGCCGGAGGCGATGACCGCGCCCAGCCGGTCGGGGTTGACGGAGGTGTCCTCACCGGCGCGGGCGGTGAAGCCGGCGTCGGCCCACGCCTCCTGCGCGGCGATCAGCGCGAACTGCGCCGAGCGGTCGAGTTTGCGGGCCTGCGGGCGGGGGAGCACCTCGGAGGGGTCCACCGCGACGGGGGCCGCGATCCTGACGGCCTGGTCGGCCGCCCAGTCCTGGGTCAGCGCCTTGGCGCCGGACCTGCCGGCGATCAGACCTTCCCAGGTCGAGGCTGCGTCGCCACCCAGCGGTGTGGTTGCGCCGATACCGGTGACGACCACGGTGCGATTGGTCGAGTTCACGGGAATTCTCTCTCCTACGGAATTTCGAGGATGAAACGGCGCCACCGCCGGGTGGCGGGGCAATCACCCCACAGGCTCAGAGCCCAGGGAGGGTCAGCCCTGGTTCTTGAGGATGTAGTCGGTCGCGTCGCCGACGGTCTTGAGGTTCTTGACGTCCTCGTCCGGGATCTTGACGTCGAAGCGCTCTTCGGCGGCGACGACGACCTCGACCATGGACAGCGAGTCGACGTCCAGGTCGTCGGTGAAGGACTTGTCCAGCTGGACGTCCTCAACCGGGATGCCGGCGATCTCGTTCACGATCTCCGCGAGACCTTCGACGATCTCTTCCTGAGTGGCGGCCATGGTGGCGCTCCTTCTTTTTCTTTCCAGAGGGTTGGCTGTGCTGCTGACCGCGCCGGGTGCGGGATTGCGTGATCCGGCAACGGGTGCCTAGGGGAGGGTAACGACCGTCGCCGCGTACACGAGACCCGCCCCGAAACCGATGACGAGCGCCGTGTCGCCGCTCTTCGCCTCCCCGGTCGCCAGAAGCCGCTCCATAGCGAGCGGGATCGAGGCGGCCGAGGTGTTGCCGGTGGTGCGTACGTCACGCGCGACCGTGACGTGCTCCGGCAGCTTCAGCGTCTTCACCATCGAGTCGATGATCCGCTCGTTGGCCTGGTGGGGAATGAAGACGTCGAGCTCGCTCGCGGTGATGCCGGCCGCGTCCAGCGCCTGCTGGGCGACCTTGGCCATCTCGAAGACGGCCCAGCGGAAGACCGCCTGACCCTCCTGCGTGATGGCGGGGAACTTGTCGACGACGCCGTCGCGGTAGTCCGTCCACGGCACCGTCTGCCGGATCGTCTCGGACTTGTCGCCCTCCGAGCCCCACACCGTCGGGCCGATCGCCGGCTCCTTCGAGGGGCCGACGACGACGGCTCCGGCGCCGTCACCGAACAGGAAGGCGGTCGCCCGGTCCTCCAGGTCGGTCAGGTCGGAGAGCCGCTCCACGCCGATGACCAGCACGTACTCGGCGCTGCCGTCGACGATCATGCCCTTGGCGAGGGTGAGGCCGTAGCCGAAGCCCGCGCAGCCCGCCGAGATGTCGAACGCGGCGGCCTTGTTCGTCCCCAGCTTGTCGGCGATCTCCGTCGCGACGGCCGGGGTCTGCTTGAAGTGCGAGACGGTCGAGACGACCACCGCGCCGATCTGCCCGGCGGTGATGCCCGCGTCCGCGATCGCCTTGCCGGACGCCTCCACCGACATGGCGGCGACGGTCTCCTCGTCGTTCGCCCAGTGCCGCGTCTCGATGCCGGAACGCGACCGGATCCATTCGTCGGACGAGTCGATCGTCTCCAGGATGACCTCGTTCGGTACGACACGGGTCGGGCGGTAGCCGCCCACACCGAGGATGCGCGCGTACGGATGACCCTTTCCGGGCTTGATCTTCGCCATCGGGATCTCCTCTCAGGCGCCGTGTTCCGCGATCAGCTCGCGGGCCGCGTCGAGGTCGTCGGGGGTCTTCAGGGCCAGTCTCGGGACGTCGGGCAGGGCACGCTTGGCGAGGCCGGTCAGAGTGCCGCCGGGGGCGGCCTCGATGATCGCGGTGGCGCCCAGCTCCTTGAACGTCTCCATGCACAGGTCCCAGCGGACCGGGTTCGCGACCTGGCCGACGAGGCGTTCCAGCACCTCGGCGCCGGTCGCGACCGCCTTGCCGTCCTTGTTGGAGACGTACGCGACCGTGGGGTCGGCCGGGGTGAGGGCCTGTGCCGCCTCGGCGAGCTTCTCGACGGCCGGGCTCATGTGGTGGGTGTGGAACGCGCCCGCCACCTTCAGCGCCACGACCTTCCGTACGCCCTCCGGCTTGTCCGCGATCAGCGCCGCGATCTGCTCGGCCGTACCGGCCGCCACGATCTGGCCCGCGCCGTTGATGTTCGCCGGGGTCAGTCCCAGCTTCTCCAGGTGCGGGAGGGTGATCTCGGGCTCGCCGCCGAGCAGCGCCGCCATGCCGGTCTCGGTGACGGCGGCGGCCTCGGCCATCGCCAGACCGCGCTTACGGACGAGGGACAGCGCGTCCTCGGGGGTCAGGACACCCGCCCACGTGGCGGCGGTCAGCTCACCGACGCTGTGCCCGGCGACCGCGCCCGGCGTGATGGCACCGAGTGCCGCGCCGGAGACGATCCCGGCCGCGACCAGCAGCGGCTGGGCGACGGCGGTGTCACGGATCTCGTCCGCGTCGGCGTTCGTGCCGTAGTGCACCAGGTCGAGCCCGATGACCTCGGACCAGGCGGAGAGCTGGTCGGAGACACCGGGGAGTTCGAGCCAGGGGGTCAGGAAGCCGGGCGTCTGGGCGCCCTGGCCGGGAGCGACGAGTACGAGCACTCTCACACTCTCTCTTGGGGACGGGCACGGCCGCCCGTGGTGACAGGGACGAAGAACAGCAGGGGGTTTTGTGGAGCCCCGACAAAAGCCTAGGTCTGGGGATCTCCGTCGGCCAGGCGCCCCAGGATCAGCGCGATCCGCAGAGTAAAGGCCGAGCGTACATCGGAGGGTGACCATCCGGTGACGTCAGTCACACGTCGCAGCCGGTAGCGCACGGTGTTCGGATGGACGAAGAGCATCCGGGCGGCGCCTTCGAGACTGCTGGCCTGTTCGAGATATACGGAGAGTGTCTCCAGGAGTGCGGAACCGGCCTCTTCGAGCGGTCTGTAGATCTCCTCCACCAACTGACCGCGCGCGGTGGGATCGCCCGCCATCGCGCGTTCCGGAAGCAAATCGTCCGCCAGCACCGGCCGGGGAGCGTCCTGCCAGGCCAGACACGCCTTGAGCCCGGCCGCCGCCGCCTGCGCGGAGCGGGTCGCCGTCTGGAGGTCCGGTACGACGGGCCCTGCGACCACCGGGCCCGCGGCGAACGGGCCGATCAGCGACTTGGCGACCGCGAGCGGGTTGTCGCTGCCGCCCGCGATGACGACGAGCCGGGTGCCCAACACGCCGGTCAAGACCTGGAGTTTGGAGTGCCGGGAAGCGCGGCGGATCGCCTCCACGGTCAGCTCGGAGTCACCGTCCGGGGCCTTGCCCAGAACGACGCACACGTGCTCCGGGGAGTTCCAGCCCAGCGCGGCGGCCCTGCTCACCGCCCCCTCGTCGGCCTCGCCGCTCAGCACCGCGTTCACCACGAGCGACTCCAGGCGCGCGTCCCAGGCACCCCGTGCCTCGGCGGCCTGCGCGTACACCTGCGCGGTCGCGAACGCGATCTCCCGGGCGTACACCAGCAGCGCCTCCCTGAGCACCGCCTCGTCGCCCGGCGCGGCCACCTCGTCGATCGCCGACTCCATGACCTCGATCGTCGTGCGGACCATCTCGACGGTCTGCCGCAGCGTGATCGCCCGCGTCAGCTCCCTCGGCGCGGTCCCGAAGACGTCCGTCGAGATCGCCTGCGGGGCGTCCGGCTGCCGGAACCACTCGGTGAACGCCGCGATGCCCGCCTGCGCGACCAGGCCGATCCAGGAACGGTTCTCCGGGGGCATCGCCCGGTACCACGACAGGCTCTCGTCCATCCGCGCGATGGCCTGCACGGCCAGCGATCCGGACGACCTCTCCAGCCGCTTCAACGTGGCGAGGTGCGGGTGGGCCGGGGCGGCGGGGGGCGGGGGGGTGGATCTGGGTTCGGGCACGATCCAAGGGTGCCTCATCCGGGCGGGGTGGTGCGGCGGGGGGCGGGGGGTCTGTCCGGATGCGGGTGGTGGGGGTGCCGGGCCGGAGGGGGCGCAGGGATGGGGGTGGTGCGGGGCTAGGGGTGGTGCGGGGCTGGGGTGCCTGGTCGGACGGGGCGTGAGAGGGGGTGTGCTGTCGGGTGGGGTGGGGCGGGGCGGGGTGTGGGGATGGGGGCGCGAGACCGAGGTGCCGGGCTGGACGGGGCGTGGGCGTCGGGGCGGTGCGAGGCGGGGCGTGGGGGTTGGGGCGGGGCGAGGGCCGGGGCGTGGGGGCGCGGCGGTGTGAGGCTGCGGCGCCTGATCCGTACGGCTGGGTCCGTGTCGGCCGGAGTGCGCGGGCGCGCGGCGGGCCCCGTGGCGGATACCTTGGTGCGGTGATGGACGTGCGGCGCGGGGACGCGCGCTATCGGGGCGGGGATGCCGGGCAGGGCATCGAGACTTTGCACTCTTTTTCCTTCGGCCCCCACTACGACCCCGACAACCTCCGCTTCGGCGCCCTCATCGCCTGCAACGAGGAACGGCTCGCCCCCGGCGCCGGCTTCGACGAACACCCCCACTCCCACACCGAGATCGTCACCTGGGTCGTCTCCGGCGAACTCACCCACCGCGACTCCGCCGGCCACGAGACGGTCGTCCGGCCCGGCGACGTCCAGTGCCTCTCCTCGGCGGCCGGCGTCCGCCACGTCGAACGCAACGCCGGGGACGTGCCGTTGGTCTTCCTCCAGATGTGGCTGGCCCCCCTCGACCCCGGCGGCGACCCCTCGTACGAGATCGTCCGGGGCATCGCCGACTCGACGCCGTACGCCGTTCCCCGCGCGGCGGCGATGCTGCACGTACGCCGCCTGTCCACCGCCGGTGAACGGATCGCCGTCCCCCACACGGGACTTGGGTACGTCCATGTCGTACGCGGCGAAGTCCGCCTCGCGGAGACGGAGTTGACAGCCGGCGACGCTCTGCGGCTGTCCGCCGAGGGGGAGTTGGAGCTGGTCGCGGTGGGCGGCGGCGCCGAGGTGCTGATGTGGGAGATGGACGCGGCCTAGCCCTCCGCGTTCCGCCACACCGTGACGTCGACCGTGATGTACCTGCTCGGGTCCGACGCCGGGGAGTTTCCCCGGTACGTGATCAGCGCGATGTTCCCGGCCGAGGAGTGCACGCACAGCCTTGTGCCCGTGGGGACTTGGGAGAGGCCGAGTTCGCGGGTGAAGCGGGTGTCCGTCCGGCAGGTCTGGAGCGTGCCCTGCTGCTGCGCGTCCAGGACGACGACCTTGCTGCCCACGCTGCCGATGAGTTCGTCGTCGTTCCCCTGGAAGAAGTAGAAGTCGGACTCCTCGGTGTTGCGGGTGGAGCCGCCGTTGTTCATCGGCTTCGGCGGGGTGTCGCCGAAGCGGATGAAGTAGTCGATGGGGATGTCGATGTTCTTGTAGGTGTGGGGAGTTGGAGGCGCGGCGGAGGCTCTGGGGCTGGCCGAGACCTTCGGGTCCGGGGTGTTGCCGGCCGAGTTGTCCCCGTCGTCGGCCATGAGGTTCGAGCCCCAGATGGCCAGGGGGACGAGCACTGCGCCGAGGGCCAGGAAGGTCTTGGTGCGGCGGGGCCGGGGGTGCGGGGGGTGCCAGGCCGGTGCCGGGTGCGGGGGCGTGGTCGGTGCGAAGTGGGTGGGGGTGTACGGGTGTTGGGGCGGGCTGTACGCGGGGTGGGTCGGAGGTTGGGGCGTCGGCGCCCCGACAGGCCCTGCAATTCCCGGCGATCCGAGAGACCCCGCGACTCCCGGCGTACCGAGCTGCCCCGCGACTCCCGGCGTTTCAACGTGCGTTGCGACCCTCTGCGGCTCAACAGGCCCCGCATTCCCCGGCGTCCTGAGCGGAATGTCCGCCCCGACCGCCGCCGGCAGCCAGTCCCCCGACTGCCTCAGCGGCGTCGCCGACGCACCCTGGCACAGCGCGATCACCTCGGCCGGCGTGGGCCGTTGCGCCGGGTCCTTCGCCAAGCACCGTGCGATGAAGGCGAGTTCAGCGGGCAGCCCGGTGAGGTCGGGCGTCTCGTGCACGATCCGGTACAGCAACGCGTGCGCCGAACCGTCCCCGTACGCCCCTCTCCCCGTCGCCGCGAACACCCCGACCTGCCCCAGCGAGAAGACGTCCGACGCCGGTGTCACCCGCTTCCCCGCGGCCTGCTCCGGCGACATGAACGCCGGGGTTCCCGGGGAGACCCCGGTCCCCGTCAGGGACGTCGCATCGGACGCCCGGGCGATCCCGAAGTCGATGACGCGAGGCCCGTCCGCCGCGAGCAGCACGTTCGACGGCTTGAGGTCCCGGTGGATGACATCGGCACCGTGGATCGCGGAGAGCGCCTCCGCCACCCCGGCGAGCAGCAGCAGAACGGAGGGCACCGGAAGGGGCCCGTGCCTGCCGACGGCTTCGGCGAGGGAGGGACCCGCGACGTACGCCGTGGCCAGCCAGGGCTGCCCGCTGTCCACGTCGTGATCGAGAACCGGCGCGGTATAGAACCCCTGCACCCGCCGCGCGGCTTCCACCTCCTGCCGGAACCGCCGCCGGAACTCGGCGTTCTCGGCGAGCTCGGGCCGCACGGTCTTGATCGCGACGGAATGCCCGCCAGCCGTATGGGACAGATAAACCGCCCCCATCCCCCCGGCCCCGAGCTTCGCCGTGAGCCGATACGGCCCCACCACCACCGGATCCCCGGCCTCCAACGGCTCGAAAGCACCGCTCATCGTTCCCCCGTGATCACCAAAGCACTGTGCGGGAGAGGGTAGCCGAGAGCGATGTGGAGTTTCCTGGCCCGTTCCGTGTAGCTCCGGACGCGGTCAGCGCACCTCCGCCAGCACCCCGTCCGTGAACGCCGGCCACACCTCGGCCGCCCAGGGGCCGAAGGGGCGGTCCGTGAGGGCCACGCAGGCCACCCCCGCGTCGGGGTCGATCCACAGGAACGTGCCCGACTGGCCGAAGTGGCCGAACGTCCGTACCGACGACGAACTCCCCGTCCAGTGCGGGGACTTGGTCGCGCGGATCTCGAAGCCGAGGCCCCAGTCGTTGGGGTTCTGGTGGCCGTAGCCCGGCAACACGCCCTTCGTGCCGGGGTATTGGACGGTCATCGCCTCCAACACCGTGCGGGCGTCCAGGAGTCGGGGGGACTGGACCTCCGCGGCGAAGCGGACGAGGTCGGCGACCGTGGAGGTGCCGTCCTTCGCGGGAGAGCCGTCCAGCGTCGTGTCCGTCATGCCGAGCGGCTCCAGCACCGCCTGGCGGAGGTACTCCGGGAACGGGATCTCCGTCGACTTCGCGATGTGGTCGCCGAGTTGCTCGAAACCGGCGTTGGAGTAGAGGCGCCGGTCGCCGGGCGGCGCCATGACCCGGTGTTCGTCGAAGGCCAGGCCGGACGTGTGGGCGAGGAGATGACGGACGGTCGCGCCGGGCGGCCCCGCCGGCTCGTCGAGCTCGATCGCCCCCTCCTCGTACGCGACCAGCGCCGCGTACGCCGTGAGCGGTTTCGTGACCGAGGCGAGGTGGAAGCGGTGGGCGGTCGGACCGTGCGTACCGAGGACCGTACCGTCGGCACGGACCACGGCCGCGGCGGCGGTGGGGACCGGCCAGGTCTCGATCCGGGCGAGGCTGCTCAGGGACATGCGGCGAGCCTACCTTCGCCATTCTTACCCTTTCCGCTTGCTTCGAGCCCACTCCAAGGTCATAGCTTGGGAACATGACGGTGATGCAGACCTCGCCCCTGACCCTCGAAGCCCCCGTCGACGTCTGCTCGGCGCCCCCGCCGCCCCACCCCCGCCCCGACGGCCAGGACAGCTACACGATCAGTGAGGTCGTCGCGCTCACCGGGCTCACCGCGCACACGCTGCGCTGGTACGAGCGGATCGGGCTGCTCGATCACGTCGACCGCTCGCACACCGGCCAGCGCCGGTACTGCAACCGCGACCTGACCTGGCTGGACTTCGTGGGCAAGCTGCGCCTGACGGGGATGCCGGTTGCGGACATGGTGCGGTACGCGGAGCTGGCGCGGGAGGGCGAGAGCACGTTCGGGGAGCGCCGGGAGCTGCTGGAGTCGACGCGCAGGGACGTCCAGGCGAGGATCGCGGAACTGAACGGCACGCTGGCGGTACTGAACCGGAAGATCCAGTTCTACTCGGCCTGAGAGCCCCTACAGCTCCGCCAGCAGTTCCGCCTTCTTCACCGAGAACTCCTCGTCCGTGACGAGCCCCGCCTGATGCAGCTCCCCCAGGTGCCGGATCCGCTCGGCGACGTCCGCAGGGTCGCGCCGGGCGGGCGCCGCCGCGATGACCGCCGACGGCCCCTTCTGCCCCCGTACCGCCGCCAGGACGGCCGCCGCGAAGGGCAGCGACTCGTGCACCGGCCCGTACCCGAGCCCGAAGACGACCGCCGCCGGGTCCTGGTCGGGCTGCACGGACGAGGTCTCGCCCCGCAGCAGCCGTAGATGCCCCTCGAAGACCTCCGGCGAGCGCCACTCGACGCCGGTGAGGTCGGAGACGGCGAAGGACTGGTCGCCGGCCTTCCACTTCGCGGAGGACGCGCCGGTCCAGAACCAGCGGAAGCGGACGGTACGGCCGTCGAAGGACGCCTTGGCGTCGTACGCCTTGAAGGAGAGCGGCACCTCGGGCGCGTCCACGAGGAACCGTTCCGCCGGGCCCGAGTGCGTCAGCAGCCCCCGTACCTCCTCGGCGTAGTACTCCGCGAGGGCGTCCCGTTCGGCGGGCAGGACGAGCCGGTAGGGGTCGGAGCCCTCCTTGAGCTGGTCCTCGGCCGCCGCGAGCAGCGGATCGGCGCCCTCGCGCAGGTCGAGCCTGAGGACGACCGTCCCGCGCCTGCCCGGGGACAGGGACACGCTCTCGACCGCCGCGAGCGGGACACGTCGTTCGCCGAGCGCCGAGAACAGCTTCGGCGCCCGCATCCCCCGTTCGTAGCGGATGAGCACGGAGTCGGACCCGAACTCCCAGGCGGCATGCGAACCGGCCAGTACATCACCCATGCGGCTCATCGTATGCGGGACCCGCATCTTCGTCCCCTCCCTGCGCGTACCGCAGTTCCTGCTGTTTCTACGCGCGTCCGGCCGTGGTAGTGGAGGACAAATCCGCCCGGCAGGCCGCGTCATCGTCGGCGCAGACCACCGATCGGTACGCGCCAGTCCCGATCTCGGCGAAGTTGCGCAGCGAGTCGGTGCCGGGTTCGAAGTACCCGGCGTGCCCGTGCGCCTCCTTGGCGGCCAGCCGCCGCGCCCCGAACGCCTCCGAGACGGGGTCCTCGCCGTGCCCGAGCCCGCCGAGTTCCAGGTACGGCACGTCCTGGATCCAGTCGTCCGCGTCCCGCATCGCCCACACGTGCGCGGAGGTGTGCAGGTGGGACGCCTTCTCGACGCGCATCCCGGGGCTCCCGGCGACGGCTATGTCGGCGACCCGCGCGGGCAGTTCGTGCGCCGCGACGCCGCAGACGACGGAGCCGTAGCTGTGGCAGAACAGCGACACCGGCGCCGTCCCGGGCAGCGCGCGCAGCAGCGCGTTCAGTCGTACGGCGCCGGCCTCGGCGCGCCGCGCGGTCGCCGACTCGATGCCGAGCCCGGCGGGGGCGGTGTAGTCGGCCCACGCGATGACGGCCGTGCCGGTACGGGGGCTGGCGGCGCGCTCCGCCGCGTACAGGGCCTGCGCCATGCCGACGGGGGCCCGGTACTTGCTGACCGTCCGCTCGAAGGTCAGCAGGTCGGTGTCCACGCCGGGGACGACGACGGAGACCCGCGCGGCGCTCGTCAGGTCGCCGAACACCTCGGCGGCCCGGCCGCTGCCCTCGGGGTCGAAGGCGAGGATCTGCCGCCCGCCTTCGGCCATCGCCTCGAAGCGGCGCATACGACGGCCCGCGTCGCGCTGGCCGTCGGAGGTGAGCCGGGGATCGCTCATGCGGACGCGCTCGACGACGGCGGCCTCGCCGAGGGCGATGCGGTTGGCGCGGTAGCGCAGCTTCACCGGGGCGCCGTTCATGTTGCCGACGGCCAGCGGGTAGGTGTGCGCGAGGCTGTTGCGCTCCGGGGCGCTGAGCGCGGCGAAGAAGCGGGCCAGTCGGGCGGGCGCCTGGGCGGGGTCCGGCAGGCTGTGGCCGTCGAGGAAGCCGTGCCGCCAGGAGGCGAGGGAGGCTTCGAGGGCGCTGTCGGAACGCTGGGGGCGAAGCGCCGTCCAGCCGGTCGTCGACAGCATCACGAAGACCACGGCCAGCGCGAGCAGTGCGCGCCAGAGGCCGATCTGGGGAGAGGAGTCGAAGGAAGTCACTGGGAGGACACACTAGGAGAACGGAAGGGTCTCGGGGGCCGCGAGTGACAGGTATCACGTTTTGGTGACCGGCCGTATGGGAAACGCTTCGAACAGCCAACTCGGGCCCGCCATCAGCCCTTTCGCCAGCCGCCGATCAGCTCAGGACCCACCTGATCGAGGTACCGCGCGGTCCGCTCCCGCATCGCCGCCAGGTCCATCCCCGCCTCCCCGGCCCAGTCCCGCTCGGCGACCCGGACCACCCCGCTGAACAGCGCGACGACCAGACGCGGCCGGGGGTCCGTGGCCAGGTCGGTCCCCTCGCGCCCGGCGATGATCTCCGCGACCCGCTCCTCCAGCTCCGCCGAGCGCCGCAGATGCGCCGCGAGCAGCGCGGGCGTCTCCTCGATCAGCCGGTAGCCCCGCATGTGCAGCTCCATCGGTACGACGCTCTCGATCGCCTCGTCCAGCGCCGCGAGGCTCTCCTTGAGCGCCTCGCTCATCGCCTCGAAGGGGTGCTCGGGCGCCGGGCGCTCCAGCAGGCACCGTACGAAGTGGTCCTCGGCGATGCCCGGGACGAAGAGGGCGACCGCCTCCTTGCTCGCGAAGTAGCGGAAGAAGGTCCGCTGCGAGACCTCGACGGCGTCCACGATCTCGTCGACCGTCGTGCGTTCGAAGCCCTGGGTCGTGAAGAGCGTGAGAGCGGCTCTGACCAGGGCGTCTCTGGTGTGTTGCTTCTTGCGTTCGCGGAGGGTGGGCATATGTGTCAGTCACCGGCTTGTGGAGAGGTTCGTCAATTGTCAGTGGCTGTCACTAGCGTGGAGGCATGACTAGTCAGACCACTCTTGAAGCGGCGGGCCACGGGGACGGGGCGCCGACGGCCCCGGCGGGTTCGCCGCCCGGCGCGGGGTTGCGCGGCCACCCTTGGTTCACGCTGATCACCGTCGCGGTCGGGGTCATGATGGTCGCCCTGGACGGCACCATCGTGGCCATCGCCAACCCGGCCATCCAGAAGGACCTCGGCGCGACGTTCGCGCAGGTCCAGTGGATCACGAACGGCTACTTCCTCGCGCTCGCGGTCGCCCTCATCACCGCGGGCAAGCTCGGCGACCGCTTCGGGCACCGCCAGACCTTCCTCATAGGCGTGGCCGGTTTCGCCCTCGCCTCCGGCGCGATCGGCCTCTCCTCCAGCGTCTCCGCCGTCGTCGTCTTCCGTGTCCTGCAAGGGCTGTTCGGGGCGCTGCTGATGCCTGCGGCGCTCGGGCTGCTGCGGGCCACCTTCCCCGCCGAGAAGCTGAACATGGCCATCGGGATCTGGGGCATGGTCATCGGGGCGTCCACCGCGGGCGGGCCGATCCTCGGCGGGGTGCTCGTCGAGCACGTCAGCTGGCAGTCGGTGTTCTTCATCAACGTGCCGGTGGGGGTCATCGCCGTGGTGCTCGGCGTGACGATTCTCCTCGACCACCGCGCCGACAACGCGCCCCGGTCCTTCGACCTGCCCGGTATCGGGCTGCTCTCCGGCGCCATGTTCTGTCTCGTCTGGGCCCTCATCAAGGCGCCCGAGTGGGGCTGGGGCGGCGGGCTGACCTGGACGTTCCTCGCGGTCGCCGTCGCCGGGTTCGGGGCCTTCGCGTTCTGGGAGACCAAGGTCAAGGAGCCGCTGATCCCGCTCGGCCTCTTCCGTTCCGTACCGCTCTCGGCCGGTGTGGTGCTGATGGTCCTCATGGCCATCGCCTTCATGGGCGGCCTCTTCTTCGTGACGTTCTACCTCCAGAACGTCCACGGGCTCAGTCCCATCGACGCGGGGCTCCACCTTCTCCCGCTCACCGGGATGATGATCGTCGGCTCCCCTCTCGCCGGTGTGATGATCACTCGCTTCGGGCCCCGGATCCCCCTCGCCGGGGGCATGGCCTGCACGGCTGTCGCCATGTACGGCGTCTCCACCCTCGACACGGACACCGGCAGCCTCGCCATGTCCATCTGGTTCGCCCTCCTCGGCCTCGGCCTCGCGCCGGTCATGGTCGGAGCGACGGAGGTCATCGTCGGCAACGCGCCCATGGAGCTCTCCGGGGTCGCCGGGGGTCTTCAGCAGGCGGCCATGCAGATCGGCGGCAGCCTCGGTACGGCCGTCCTGGGCGCGGTCATGGCCTCCAAGGTGGACAGCGCGCTGCCGGGCAACTGGAAGGCGGCCGGGCTCCCCGACCTGACCCCGGCCCAGCTCGACCGGACCGCCGAGGCGGTGCAGGTGGGGGCGGCGCCGGTGGCTCCGGGGACGCCGGACGCGGTTGCGGCGAAGATCGCCGACGTGGCGCATGAGACGTTCATCTCGGGGATGAGCCTCGCGTCGCTGGTTGCCGCTGGGGTGGCGGTGTTCGCCGTGCTGGTGGCGTTGTTGACCAAGCGGGGGGAGAACGCGGACGCCGCCGGGGGTGGGGTCCACATCTGACACCCCGTCAACTCCCTCCCCGTCAACGAAACTGACGCAACGTCAAGGAAGTTCCCCAATCAGGGTGACTTTGCTAAAGGTTCCTCGCGAACGGTTCGCGGCGCGCGTCACAGTGGGTCAGGCCCAGGGCTGCGGCGCGCTGCCGGAGGGGGATAGCGCGCTGCGGCCCTGGGCGGGGGCGGGGGGTGCCGCTCTGGGATATCCGGGTTCATGGCGGCGTCCGTCCTTGTGCGACACGGAATCCGGCGAGAGTCGCGACGTACCCCCGGCATCGGCGATTCCCCAGGCCAGGGCCACCAGGACCGTCAGATACGCGACGGCCAGCAGGCGCCTGTTCACGTACGCGCCTCCTGGACGAGTACGTCGTAGTACTCACCCAACGCCACGACACACTGAGCCAAGCCCTTGACCCGCGTCACCTCACCGACCAGCCCGGGCTGCCGGGAGACACCGAGCCGGCGCCGGGCGTCGGCGACGACGGCCGAGACGGTCTCCGCCCGGCCCTGTTCCCGGGCGGCCCGCTCGACCCGGGGGATCAACTCGGCGATACAGGCGGCGAAGTCCCGCCCGAACCCGGCCACCGTCTGATGCCGAGGCAGCGACTGCTGCTCCAGAAACCAACCGGCCTCGGCACGCACCGCGTGAACCGTCGGCGGCTGGGCAACTCCCTTGCCGGTGACGGCCGTCCGGTGACGCGGGCACGCGCACGCCGGGAACTTCAGGGGAAGCGGCTCGGGGGGTGTGTCCGGTTCGACCGACACATTGCGGATACCGAGATCGCGGGTGACACGGCCGTACCGGTCGACGGTGAACACATGCACCGTCATACGGGGCTTCGGCGGGCGGGCTTCGGCTTCGAGCGGGGTTGTGCTGTCCAACTGTCAGTGCTCCTCGGGCGTTCGACGCAGTCCTGGTCAGGCACGGGTCGGCATCCGCAGGTACCTGGTCACGTCTCCGCGGTCGAAGCACGCCTCACCGTCGCACGACAGATGGTGAAGGCGGGCGGCAGCCACAAGTACCCCTGTGCGGGGTACACGCCGTCAGAGGGCGGAGCACCACTCGGCGAATGCGGTGAGGGCCTCGGAATCGGCTCGCTTGAGGCGTCGGAGGGTTCCCGCGTCCTCGCGGACCCACGGGTGTTCCCGGGTGTGCTGAGGGGCGATGCGGCGGGCCGCTTTGAGAGCCTCGAAGGAGCGGTCGGCTTGTCCTGACCACAAGTACGCGCGGACCAGGTCGATGTAGAAACCGCTCCGCCGCTCTGCGGGAAGGTCGATCGGGGGCTTCCACTCGCGCGCCACTTCCAGTGCCCTGCCGACATGGTCGTGCCCGAGGCTGACAGCGACGGAGACTTCGTGGACACGTACGGAGTCGGGGCCGAACGCGGTGCCGTGGTAGACGGCCTCAGGGACCTGGTCTGCGAGGGCATGGGCCTCGGTGAGATGCATGTGAGTGGCGGCGATGTCACCCGCTCGGCCCGCGATGACGGCCGCCCTCATGTGGAGTGCTCCCCGAGCCGCGGCCCTTTCTGCCGTGGCCGGTGCGGGTGCCGCGTCGAGCGCCTGCTCCAAGGCCCGCAGACCCGCCGTATGGGCGGACGCGGCGAAGAACGTCTCGGTACGCACGTAGGCCACGGAGGCTGTCAGCAGTGGGTCGTCCGCGTCAGGAGCGATGCTGCGCATGAGGTCGATCAGCCGGGCGGAGAGGTCCCAGGCGCCCACCTTGAAGGCGGCGGCGTCCGCCGAGCGGCATGCCGTGACCAGCAGAGCCGCGAGTGCGGCACGGTCGGACCCGTCGAACTGGTGGCGGGCACGGGCGAGTTCGGCCAAGAGGCCAGGCAGTCTTCGGGCGATACGGGTGTAGTGCGCCGTGAGTCTCCAGTCCACGGTGGCGTCGACATCCGCACGCAGCTCTCGCAAGGGACGCACCACGCCGTCCTCCGGGATCTCCTGCGTGGCCAACGCTGCGGAAAGCGCCGGCAATGCAGCGTGGACGGCGGTGTGCGGAGCGCCGCGTCCGAACAGGAGCAGGAAAGGGTCCACACCGAGGGCGTCCGCGAGGTCCCGTTGGGACATCTTGGGTCGCATGATGCTGCGGTAGTAGGCGACGCGACCACCCACCCCGCCTCGGACGTGTGCAGACAAGCTGGCTCCTGGCTCGGCGCATCCACCGCGAACCGTATCCGTGCAGGAACCCTCCGTGTACGGAAACGGCCCCAACGCCTTCGGGAACAGCGAGGGTTATGCGTCATGCCTCGCGATGTCGACGAGTTGCGTGAGGCTGTCGATGCGCCAGTCCGCCGCCGCGACGACCTCGGGAGCGTCGGCCCAGAAGTGCCCCCAGGGACCCCGGCGTAGGTGTGCCGTCCTCAACCCGGCTGCTCTGGCGGGGAAGATGTCGTTCGCCGGGTGGTCGCCGACGTAGAGGGTGCGGTCGGCGGGGGACTGGGACACCTCCAACACCTTCTCGAAGAAGGCCGGTTGGGGTTTCGCGGCTTTCCATTCCTCCGACGTGGCGATGAGGTCCGCCGGGAGGTCCAGGGCGCGGAGCAGGTCCCCGGCCAGGGCCGTCTGGTTGCCTGCGACGATCACGCGTACGCCTGCCTCGCGCAGTGCCGTCAGGGCGGGGCGGACGTCGTCGTAGAGGTCCGTCCCGTCGAGGCGTTCTCCCCGGCCCGCCGCCGCGCGTCTGCGGTACTCGGCCGCGATGTCGATGCCGGGACGGACGAGCCGTAGCGCTTCCGCGTTGTCCTGGCCCTGAGCCACCACGGCTCCGACGAGAGCGGAGAGGGTGTGGCGGGGGATGTCCAGCCAGTCGGCCCAGGCTGCCCAGTAGCGGTCGTCTCGGGTGAGGGTTTCGCCCACGTCCAGCACGATGGTTTCCAGCACGCTGGGAAACTACAGGGGTTGGAGGAGCGGCGTGACCACGATCGCGGTGACCGGGCACATGAATCTGACGGAGGGGAGCGTGCCGTTGGTGCGGGAGGCGTTGGGGGAGTTGCTCGCGGGGTACGCCGGGGATCTCGTCGGGGTTTCGTGTATCGCGGAGGGAGCCGATGCGCTGTTCGCCGAGGCCGTGCTCGCTGTCGGCGGACGGCTTGTCGTCGTCATCCCCTCCCAGGACTACCGCGCGAAGAAGGTGAAGGCCGACCACGCGGACCTCTTCGACCGGCTCCTGGAAGCCGCCGACGAAATTGTCGTCATGCCGCACGAGACCGCCGACCGCCACGCGTACGAGGCCGCCAACGCCGTTCTCATCCAGCGGGCCGAGCGGATCGTCGCCGTCTGGGACGGGGCGGCGCCGACCGGGAAGGGTGGCGGTACCGCCGACACCGTTGTGGAGGCGCGTGCGGCTGGAGTGCCGGTGGACGTGGTGTGGCCGCAGGGAGTCGCTCGGCAGGAATGAACCGGCCTCAGCGGGTACCCGACGTGAAACAGCCCCACAGGCAAGGGAGTTGACTCATGTCGGGGTTTGGGCACGGGGCGCGTAAGTACCCCCGTTCGCGTGGCCGGATGAGGTCAGGGAGCGGGCCGGATCGTGTGACGCTCGGGATCGTGGGGGCGGTGTGTGCGGTCGCCGGGTTCTTCGTGCTCGGGATTGTGCTGGGGCCCGTCGCCATGGTGTGCGGGTGGCTGGCCATGGGGCGGAGGTGGGTGTCCCGGGGTGTCGCCCCGCTCGTCGCGGTGATTCTCGGCGGACTGGACACCCTGCTCGCCGTGTTGTGGTTCGCCGGGGCGTCGGGGAACGGGTGGATGTAGGGCCCCGCTCCCCGACGGCCGCCCCGCTCCCCGACGGCCGCCCCGTTTTCCGGCGGCCGCCCCGTTCCCCGACGGGCGGTGAGTTCTACGCGTCGCCCCCCGCAGCGCCGGGATCAGCCGCCGCCACGTCCAGCAGCTGGTACCGCTCGATCGCCTGCTTCAACGCCGACCGCTCCACCTTCCCCTCCTTCGCCAGCTCCGTGAGAACCCCCAGCACGATCGACTGCGCGTCGATGTGGAAGAACCGACGGGCCGCACCCCGCGTGTCCGCGAAGCCGAAGCCGTCCGCGCCGAGGGACTGGTAGGGGCCGGGGACCCAGCGGGCGATCTGGTCGGGGACCGAGCGCATCCAGTCGGAGACGGCGACGAACGGGCCCTCGGCGCCGGAGAGTTTGCGGGTGATGTACGGGACGCGCGCGTCCTCCTCGGGGTGCAGGAGGTTGCGGCGTTCCACGTCGATGGCCTCGCGGCGCAGTTCGTTCCAGGACGTGGCCGACCAGACGTCGGCGCGGACGTTCCACTCCTCGGCGAGGATGCGCTGCGCTTCGAGGGCCCACGGGACGGCGACACCGGAGGCCAGGATCTGGGCCGGCGTCGAGCCTGCCGTACCGGCGGAGACGCGGTGGATGCCCTTGAGGATGCCGTCGACGTCGACGTCGTCGGGCTCGGCGGGGTGCTGGAGCGGCTCGTTGTAGACGGTGAGGTAGTAGAAGACGTCCTCGCTGTCGGGCCCGTACATCCGCCGTAGCCCGTCCTGGACGATGTGGGCGATCTCGTACCCGTACGCGGGGTCGTAGGCGACGCACCCGGGGTTCGTGGAGGCGAGCAACTGGGAGTGTCCGTCGGCGTGTTGGAGGCCCTCGCCGGTCAGCGTCGTACGCCCGGCGGTCGCGCCGAGGACGAATCCGCGCGCGAGTTGGTCCGACATCTGCCAGAACTGGTCGCCGGTGCGCTGGAATCCGAACATCGAGTAGAAGACGTACACCGGGATGAGCGGCTCGCCGTGCGTGGCGTACGCGGAGCCCGCCGCGATCAGGGACGCCGTGCAGCCCGCCTCGGAGATGCCGTCGTGGAGCATCTGCCCGGTCGGCGACTCCTTGTAGGCGAGCAGGAGTTCACGGTCGACGGACTCGTACTGCTGGCCGAGCGGGTTGTAGATCTTCGCGCTCGGGAAGAAGGAGTCCATGCCGAACGTGCGGTACTCGTCGGGCGCGATGAGGACGAAGCGGCGGCCCAACTCCTTGTCCCGCATGAGGTCCTTGAGCAGCCGGACGAACGCCATGGTGGTGGCGATGGACTGCTGGCCGGAGCCCTTCTTCACGCTCGCGTACGCCTTGTCGTCCGGCAGCGCGAGCGGCTTCGCGCGCACGACGCGCGTCGGGACGTACCCGCCCAGCGACTTGCGGCGGTCGTGCATGTACTGGATCTCCTCCGAGTCCCGCCCCGGGTGGCAGTACGGCGGCAGGCCGGACTCCAACTGCTGGTCGGAGATGGGGAGATGGAGCCGGTCACGGAAGCCCTTGAGGTCGGCGACCGTCAGTTTCTTCATCTGGTGGGTGGCGTTGCGGCCCTCGAAGTTGGGGCCGAGTGTCCATCCCTTGACGGTCTTTGCCAGGATCACCGTCGGCTGACCCGTGTGCTCGACGGCGGCCTTGAACGCGGCGTAGATCTTCTTGTGGTCGTGCCCGCCGCGCCCGAGGTGCAGGATCTGGTCGTCGGACATGCCCTCGACCATCGCGCGCAGCCGCTGGTCGTCGCCGAAGAAGTGGTCGCGGATGTAGGCGCCGGACTCGGTGGCGTACGTCTGGTACTGGCCGTCCGGCGTCGTGTTCATCCGGTTGACGAGGATGCCGTCGCGGTCCTGCGCGAGCAGCGGGTCCCAACTGCGGTCCCAGATCAGCTTGATGACGTTCCAGCCGGCGCCCCGGAAGACGGACTCCAGCTCCTGGATCACCTTGCCGTTGCCGCGTACGGGTCCGTCGAGGCGCTGGAGGTTGCAGTTGACGACGAAGGTCAGGTTGTCGAGGTTCTCGCGGGCGGCGATCGTCAACTGGCCCAGCGACTCCGGCTCGTCCATCTCGCCGTCGCCGAGGAACGCCCAGACGTGGGACTTCGAGGTGTCGGCGATGTCGCGGGCGTGCATGTACCGGTTCATGCGGGCCTGGTAGATCGCGCCGATCGGGCCGAGGCCCATCGAGACGGTCGGGAACTCCCAGAAGTCCGGCATCAGGCGCGGGTGCGGGTACGAGGAAAGGCCGTACGGGGCGCGGGACTTCTCCTGGCGGAACGCGTCGAGGTGCTGCTCGGAGAGGCGGTCGAGGAGGAACGCGCGGGCGTAGATGCCGGGGGAGGCGTGGCCCTGGAAGAAGACCTGGTCGCCGCCGTCGCCCTCGTCCTTGCCGCGGAAGAAGTGGTTGAAGCCGACGTCGTACAGGGACGCGGAGGACGCGAACGTCGCGATGTGGCCGCCGACGCCGATCCCCGGACGCTGGGCGCGGGAGACCATCACCGCGGCGTTCCAGCGGGTCGCGTTGAGGATCCGGCGCTCGATCTCCTCGTTGCCCGGGAAGAACGGCTCGCTCTTGGTGGGGATCGTGTTGACGTAGTCCGTGCTGCGCATCTCGGGGACGGCGACGCGCTTCTCACGGGCCCGCTCGATGAGCCGCAGCATCAGGTAGCGGGCGCGCTCGCGGCCCCGCTCGTCGATGGCGGCGTCGAGGGAGTCGAGCCACTCCCGCGTTTCCTCGGGGTCGAAGTCAGGCACCTGACTCGGAAGGCCGCCAATGATGATCGGATTGCGATCGGATCCGGAAGCCACGCTGTTCCTTACCTGTCGGAGGGCCGCCGCGGGGCCGGGGAGCCCTGGGAGCCGCTGGTGGTCTCTGCCTGCTGCCACACCGTTCCCCATCGTGTACCTCGGGGAGTCAAACGTCATCTCTACCGTGAGGTAACCCCTGGGGTGTACACCGGGGTAACGGTGCCCTTCTGCGAGTCGGCGATTTCCAAACGCGCAAACAGGGCAGAAAGGTGTGGTGTGTGTCACCTTTGCTGTGGAAACCTTGACGGGAGTTGCGGCGACACGGCCCGGATCGTCACCGTTTAGGCGGTCCGAATCGCCGGGTACTTGCGCGATCCGCCCCGCCCGTGTGGACTACGGCCAACACCACGCGCGTACGCGTGGCCTAGTTGTCATCGAAAGAACATGATCAGGAGGCAGACCGTGAGCGCGACCGCGGACCACGCGGAGACGAGCCTGGCCGTCAGGTTGGGTTTCCAGCCCGGCCAGGTGGTCCAGGAGATCGGCTACGACGAGGACGTAGACCAGGAGCTCCGCGAGGCCATCGAGGAGGCCACCACCACCGAGTTGGTGGACGAGGACTACGACGACGTCGCTGACGCCGTGGTGGTCTGGTTCCGGGACGACGACGGTGACCTGACGGATGCGCTCGTCGACGCCATCGGGTACCTGGAGGAGGCCGGGACGATCCTGCTCCTCACCCCGAAGACCGGGCGTGACGGCTACATCGAGCCCAGCGACATCAACGACGCCGCGCAGACGGCCGGACTGTCGCAGTCCAAGAGCGTCAATGCGGGCAAGGACTGGGTGGCGACCCGCCTCCTGCCCCCGAAGGGCGCCAAGCGCTGAGCCCCGCCCACAGCTGACGGAAGCGGGTGCGGACCCCCTCCGGGGATCACCCGGAACTCGACCGCACCCGCATCCCGCCGAGCCCTCCCAAAATCCCGCCACCCCCTTCGCCGTACGCTGTGATCCCCCGAACAGCCCAGCGAAGGGAAAGATCCCGATGGTGATCCAGGTCGGCGAGACGGCTCCGGACTTCGAGCTCAAGGACAACCACGGCGCGACCGTGAAGCTCTCCGACTTCCGGGGCGGCAAGAACGTCGTGCTGCTCTTCTACCCCTTCGCGTTCACCGGCGTGTGCACCGGCGAACTGTGCGAACTGCGGGACAACCTGCCGACGTTCGAGGACCGCGACACCCAGCTCCTCGCCGTCTCCAACGACTCCATCCACTCCCTGCGCGTCTTCGCCGAGCAGGAGGGCCTGGAGTACCCCCTGCTCAGCGACTTCTGGCCGCACGGCGAGGTCTCCCGCGCGTACGGCGTCTTCGCCGAGGACAAGGGCTGCGCGGTACGCGGCACGTTCGTCATCGACAAGACCGGCACCGTCCGCTGGACGATCGTCAACGCCCTCCCCGACGCCCGGGACCTCGGCGACTATGTCAAGGCTCTCGACACCCTGTGATTGTTCCGGGCCTGGGCCTGCGGGGTGCGGGAACCCGTCACTAGGATCGGATCGTTGATCCGGCATATCCGACGTACGACGGGGCTCCCCGCCCCAGGAACCCAATGGAGGACTCGTGGGAGTCAGCCTCAGCAAGGGCGGCAATGTCTCGCTGACCAAGGAGGCCCCGGGCCTGACCGCGGTCATCGTCGGTCTGGGGTGGGACGTCCGCACCACCACCGGCACCGACTTCGACCTGGACGCCAGCGCGCTGCTGGTGGACTCGTCCGGCAAGGTCGCCAGCGACGCGAACTTCGTCTTCTTCAACAACCTCAAGAGCCCGGACGGCTCGGTCGAGCACACCGGCGACAACATCACCGGTGAGGGCGAGGGCGACGACGAGCAGATCAAGGTCAACCTCGCCGGCGTCCCGGCCGACGTCGACAAGATCGTCTTCCCGGTCTCGATCTACGACGCCGAGAACCGCCAGCAGTCCTTCGGCCAGGTCCGCAACGCGTTCATCCGCGTCGTGAACCAGGCGGGCGAGACCGAGCTCGCCCGCTACGACCTCTCCGAGGACGCGTCGACGGAGACCGCGATGGTCTTCGGCGAGCTGTACCGGCACGGCGCGGAGTGGAAGTTCCGCGCCATCGGCCAGGGCTACGCCTCGGGCCTGCGCGGCATCGCCCAGGACTTCGGCGTCAACGTCTGACGCCCCCTCCCGCGCGCGGGACGCCGTATCCAGCCCCGTACCCGGCCCGTACGGGCGTACGAGGCCATACACCGCCGTACGACGCCGTACACGGCGTTTGGGGACGGCGTCCCGCGTGCAGGACAACCGGAGAAGTACCACCAGGGGAGGACAGCAACATGGGTGTCACGCTCGCCAAGGGGGGAAACGTCTCCCTGTCCAAGGCCGCTCCGAACCTCACGCAAGTGCTGGTCGGACTCGGCTGGGACGCACGCTCGACCACCGGCGCACCCTTCGACCTCGACGCCAGCGCGCTGCTGTGCAGCAACGGCCGGGTGCTGGGCGACGAGTGGTTCGTGTTCTACAACCAGCTGAAGAGCCCGGACGGCTCGGTCGAGCACACCGGCGACAACCTGACCGGTGAGGGCGAGGGCGACGACGAGTCGCTGATCGTCGACCTCCCCAAGGTGCCCGCCCACTGCGACAAGATCGTCTTCCCGGTCTCGATCCACGAGGCCGACGCACGCGGCCAGACCTTCGGCCAGGTCGCGAACGCGTTCATCCGCGTCGTCAACCAGGCCGACGGCCAGGAACTGGCCCGCTACGACCTCTCCGAGGACGCCTCCACGGAGACCGCGATGATCTTCGGTGAGCTGTACCGCTACCAGGGGGAGTGGAAGTTCCGTGCAGTGGGACAGGGGTACGCGTCGGGTTTGCGGGGCATCGCTCTAGACTTCGGAGTCAACGTTTCGTAAAGCCGAGTACGGCGCGGGGGAGACCCGTACCTACGGATTGGGTAGCCAGTGCTTCTGAAAACCTTTGGATGGTCGTTCGCGGTCACCGCGATCGGCCTGGCCGTGGGTGTCCTCTACGACGGGTGGACCGGCCTCGGCATCGTGGCGATCCTCTCCATCCTGGAGATCTCCCTGTCCTTCGACAACGCGGTGGTCAACGCCGGGATCCTGAAGAAGATGAACGCCTTCTGGCAGCGCATCTTCCTCACGGTCGGCGTGCTCATCGCGGTGTTCGGCATGCGCCTGGTCTTCCCGGTCGTGATCGTCGCCATCAGCGCCAAGCTGGGCCCGATCGAGGCCGTCGACCTCGCTCTCAACGACAAGACCCGCTACCAGGAGCTGGTGACCGACGCGCACGCGTCGATCGCCGCCTTCGGTGGCATGTTCCTGCTGATGATCTTCCTCGACTTCATCTTCGAGGAGCGGGACATCCAGTGGCTCGGCTGGATCGAGCGCCCGCTCGCCAAGCTCGGCAAGGTCGACATGCTGTCGGTCTGCATCGCGCTCGGCGTCCTGCTGACCGCCGCGTTCACGGTCGCCCCCAACGCGCACATCCACGGCGGCGGACACGTCGACAAGACCGAGACGGTCCTCCTCTCCGGCATCCTCGGCCTGATCACGTACCTCGTGGTCGGCGGCCTCTCCGGCTACTTCGAGGGCAAGCTCGAAGAAGAGGAGGAGCGGGAGCACGAGGAGGAGGAAGAGGCCAAGCGCGCGGGCAAGCAGAAGCCGGTCATCCTGCTCGCCGGCCGCGCCGCGTTCTTCATGTTCCTCTACCTCGAAGTCCTCGACGCGTCGTTCTCCTTCGACGGCGTGATCGGCGCGTTCGCCATCACCAACGACATCGTCCTGATGGCCGTCGGCCTCGGCGTCGGCGCGATGTACGTCCGGTCGCTGACCGTCTACCTGGTCCGGCAGGGCACGCTCGACGACTACGTCTACCTGGAGCACGGCGCGCACTACGCGATCGGCGCGCTGGCCGTCCTGCTCATGGTCACCATCCAGTACCAGATCCACGAGGTCATCACCGGCCTCATCGGTGTCGTCCTGATCGCCTGGTCCTTCTGGTCCTCCGTCCGCCGCAACCGCGCGCTGGCGGCGGCCGAGGGAAAAGCGGCGGGGTCTGACGACGCGAAGGCGGAGGTCTCCTCCGGCGTCTGAGACCCGGCGTGTGAGACCCGGAGTGTGTGATCACCTTCCGGATGAGGAAAGCTAGTTGGCGGGGCGGCTGTTCGACACGGCCGCCCCGCCGGGCATTTCACGACGCGGGGTTCTACGAGAAGGACATGGGGCGGGAGATGGGCTTCTTCGACGGCCTGCTGGGCAGCCGCGCGGCCGACTTCGACTCGGGCAGCGCCGCGAGCAACGCGATCGAGCTGAGCAAACGGCACCCTCAGGTCTCGCTGACGAAACAGGGCGCGGCCACCGGCAACCTCCGCGTCAACCTGACCTGGCGGATGCGGACGTCCGACTTCGGCGGGATGCAGCGCGAGAGCCTCCTGCGCCACCCCTTCAAGGCGCTCAAGCCGCCGGAGGTCGTCGGGCACAGCCAGAGCATGGTCAACGTCGACCTGGACCTCGGCTGCCTGTACGAACTCGCCGACGGCTCCAAGGGCGTCGTACAGCCCCTCGGCGGACTGCTCGGCGACGTCAACGACGCGCCGTACGTCAAGCTCAGCGGGGACGACCGGTTCGGGTCGGCGTCTGGGGAGACGATGTACGTCAATCTCGACCACCGCGAGAACATCAAGCGGCTGCTGGTGTTCGTCTACATCTACGACCAGACGCCGGCGTTCGACCGTACCCACGCGATGGTCACGCTGTACCCGAGCAACGGGCCCCGAATAGAGGTCGGGCTGGACGAACGGCACCCCCAGGCGCGGTCCTGCGCGGTCGTGATGATCGAGAACGTCAAGGGGGAGCTGATCGTGCGGCGGGAGGTGCGGTTCGTGTACGGGTTCCAGGCGGAGCTGGACCGGCTGTACGGGTGGGGGTTGCAGTGGGGGCGGGGGTACAAGGCGAAGGCGGAGAAGTGACCCGCCGTCACCTTGCGAGGAGCTACCGGCCGATGAACTGAGGCCCCTGCGGCGGCATCTTGAACTCCTGCGGGTAGCCGTACGCCGGTGCCGACTGGCCGTACGTCGGGAGGGAGGCCGGGTAGCCGTACGCCGGCTGCTGCGGGGGCGTCGGCGGCTGTTCCGGGGGGAGCGGCTGGGAGAAGGTCTGGTGGCTCGCGGGGGGCTCCTCTTGAGGTGGGGTCTCCGGGCTCTCGGGGCTCTCGGGGGTCTCGGGCTCCGAATCGTCCACCGAGATGCCGTAGTTGACGGCGAGGCCCTCCAGCCCGTTCGAGTAGCCCTCGCCGATCGCGCGGAACTTCCAGCCCTCGCCCCGGCGGTAGAGCTCGCCGCAGATGAGGGCCGTCTCCTCGCCCGTCTCGGGACGGACGTCGAACACGGCGAGCGGGTCGGAGTCGGCGCGGTTCGCGTCGTACAGCGCGATCTGGAGGGACCGGACGTGGTCGAAGGTGACCCCGTCCGCGGAGGCGACCAGCAGAATCTGGCTGACGACGGACTCGACGCCGGTCAGGTCGGTCTGGATGGTGTCCGTAAGGACGTCCGCGACCCGCTTCTGGCCGAGCCGCCAGACCTTGCCGGAGGGATGGCGGGGCTGGTTGTAGAAGACGAAGTCCTCGTCGGAGCGCACGCGTCCGTCGGAACCCAGGAGAAGAGCGGAGGCGTCGACATTCGGAACGCCCTGCCCGGGGGTCCAGCGCAGCACGGCGCGCACCGTGGTGGCTTCGAGCGGGACGTTCGACCCCTTCAGCATCGCGTGCGTCATGGCGTCATCCTGCCCTCTCGCCGCTGAGCAGGACAACCGAGGCGTGGAGTCCATCCGGAGGTGTCGGGTGGCGTTACCAGAAATTCATTCCCGGCGGGAACTTTTGAACCGATCGGTACGTACTATTACCGGTCACTTGTTTTCACAGAATCCACCAGGCTTGCCGTCCGTCACGGGGGTAGACATGCGTCATTTCGGGCACATCGCCCCGCAGGAGAGGCGCCGCCTCTTCCACCAGGAACCCTGCGCGTTCGGTACGGACTCCCCGGCCCGCCTGCTCTCCGCGGCCCTCGGCGCCACGCTCTACAGCCCGGCGACCCGCCCCCACCTCGCGGACGACGTGATCAAGCAGGCCACCCAGGGCGTCGTCTCCATGGTCCTGTGCCTGGAGGACTCCATCGGCGACGAGGACGTGCCCGCCGGCGAGGAGAACCTGGTCCGCCAGTTCGCCGACCTCGCGACCCGCCCCGAGGAACTCCCCCTCCTGTTCATCCGGGTCCGTACGGCCGACCAGATCCCCGACCTCGTCCGCCGCCTCGGCCCCACTGTCTCCCTGCTCAGCGGGTTCGTGTTCCCCAAGTTCACCGAGGAGCGCGGCACGGCGTTCCTGGAGGCCCTGACCGCCGCCGAACTCGCCAGCGGCAAGCGGCTGTTCGGGATGCCGGTGCTCGAAACGCCCGAGCTGATGTACCGCGAGACCCGCGTCGAGGCCCTGGAGGGCATCGCCCGCGCCGTCGACAAGTACCGCGACCGCGTCCTCGCGCTGCGCCTCGGCGTCACCGACTTCTGCTCCTCGTACGGCCTGCGCCGCGCCCCCGACATGACCGCGTACGACGTCCAGATCGTCGCGTCCGTCATCGCCGACGTCGTCAACATGCTCGGCCGCGCGGACGGCACCGGGTTCACCGTCACCGGCCCCGTCTGGGAGTACTTCCGCGTCCCCCAGCGGATGTTCAAACCGCAGCTGCGCACCAGCCCCTTCCTTGAGGTCGAGGCCGTCGAGCTGCGCGAACGCCTCATCGAGCACGCGATGGACGGGCTGCTGCGCGAGATCTCCCTGGACCACGCGAACGGCCTCCTCGGCAAGACCTGCATCCACCCCTCGCACGTCCCGGCCGTCCACGCGCTGTCCGTCGTCAGCCACGAGGAGTACAGCGACGCGGCGGACATCCTGCGGCCCGAGCGCGGCGGCGGGGGCGTCCTGCGCTCGGCGTACACGAACAAGATGAACGAGGTGAAGCCGCACCGCGCCTGGGCCGAGCGCACGATGCTGCGCGCCGAGGTGTTCGGGGTGGCTCGCGAGGACGTCGGGTTCGTCGATCTGCTCGCGGCCGGGATCCCCGCCTGAGCTCTGTGCTGTGTTTCGGTGACCTCATGAGGAGCGATGTGAACGACGCGGTCTGGTCCGGCGGTTGGGTGTCCGAACGGCTCGGGGTCGAGCTGGCGGGGGACGCGGTGCTGCCGGAGATGCTGGGTCTCGCGCTGCGTCGCAACCCCAAGCGGGCGCATCTCCTGGTGTCCAACGTGCTGGGCAAGCATGTGCCTCAGCTGCCGTCGGTGGTGTACGGGCATGGGTTCGCCCTGGGACGCCGGGTGCGCGAACTCCTGGGTACCGATGCCGAGTCGGCGGTTGTCGTGGGGTATGCGGAGACGGCGACGGGGCTGGGGCACTCGGTCGCGGACGGGGTCGGGGATGTGACGTACCTGCACTCGACTCGGCGGCCGGTGGAGGGGGTTGAGCGGGCCGGGGGGTTCGAGGAGGCGCATTCGCATGCGACGTCGCATGTGTTGTTGCCGGAGGATGGGGAGTTGCTGGGCGGGGACGGCCCGTTGGTGCTGGTGGATGACGAGTTCTCGACGGGGAACACGATCATGAACACGATCCGGGATCTGCATGAGAGGTATCCCCGGGGGCGGTATGTGGTGGTGACGCTGGTGGATATGCGGTCGGGGGCGGATGCGGGGAGGCTTTCGGCGTTCGCGGAGGAGATCGGCGCTCGCGTGGATCTCGTGGCGGCGGCATCGGGAACGGTGAAGCTGCCGGAAGGGGTGCTGGAGAGGGGACAGGAACTGGTCGGGCGGTACGAGCCCGGCTTTTCAGGGGCGCAGGGAACTGTGCCATCAGCCCCCACCGGCCCGCAGCCGAACATCACCAGAGTCGACCTGCACTGGCCTGCGGACCTCCCCGACGGCGGCCGTCACGGCTTCACCGCCGCACACCGAATACGACTGGACGCCGCGCTCCCCGAGATGGCCGCCCGCCTCGCAGAGGCACTCCCTCTCGATGCCCGCCGTGTCCACGTCCTCGGCTTCGAAGAGCTGATGTACGCCCCCCTCCGCCTCGCCCACGAGCTGGAGCACATAGCCGACGCCGAGGTCCGCTACTCCACGACGACCCGCTCCCCGGTCCTGGCCGTCGACGACCCCGGATACGCGATACGGACCCGCCTGACCTTCCCCGCCCACGACAACCCGGCGGACGGCCCAGGCGACAGGTACGTCTACAACATCGCCGGCGCCGACTTCGACGCCGTCCTCGTGATCGTCGACTCCACCGCGGACACCCCCCAACTCCACGCCCCCGACGGCCTGTTGGCTCAACTCGCCGAACACACCCCGCAAGTGATCCTCGCCGTGATCCCCTCCTACCTGCCGGGAAGGCCCATGCTGCAAGCCCCCCTCAGAGGCCCCGCCTTCTCCTCGTACGCCCCGGACGAGGTCGGCTGGCTCCTCCAGGACCTCTCGGACGTCACCTTGGAGGCGCCGACGGAGGAACGCGAGGAGGCGGTGCAGAGCGGCGGCGCCCACTACGCGGAGTCCCTGCCGATCGAGTACCAGCCGACCGAGCAGTACCAGGCGCTGTTCCAGACGGCGTTGACGGAATCGGCGGCCCGCCTCGCGCAGGCGGTCGGCGTGGTCACGGAGACGGTCCTCGCGGAACGCTCACCGCACCCGGTGCTCGTCTCGCTGGCCCGAGCCGGCACCCCCGTCGGCGTCCTGATGCGCCGCTGGGCCCAGCACCGGCACGGCCTCGACCTGCCGCACTACGCCGTGTCGATCGTGCGCGGCCGGGGCATCGACGCGAACGCGCTGCGCTGGCTGGCCGAGCACCACGACCCCGCCGACGTCGTGTTCGTCGACGGGTGGACCGGCAAGGGGGCGATCACGCGGGAACTCGCCGCCGCGATCAGGGAGTTCGAGGAGGCGGGGGGCGCTGCCGGGTTCGACCCCGAGATCGCCGTCCTCGCCGACCCCGGTTCCTGCGTCCGGACGTACGGCACGCGTGAGGACTTCCTGATTCCCTCCGCCTGTCTCAACTCGACCGTGTCCGGGCTGATTTCGCGAACTGTGCTGCGGGCGGACCTGGTTGGGCCGGACGACTTCCACGGGGGCAAGTTCTACCGGGAGTTGGCCGGGGCTGACGTCTCGGTCGCCTTCCTGGACGCGGTGTCCTGTCGGTTCGCCGAGGTGGGGGAGGCCGTCGACGGCGCCGTCAAGGAGCTGCTCGCCAGTGACCGGACGCCGACCTGGGAAGGGTGGGCGGCCGTCGAGCGGATCAGTGAGGAGTACGGCATCCATGACGTCAACCTCGTGAAGCCGGGGGTGGGGGAGACGACGCGGGTGCTGTTGCGGCGGGTGCCGTGGAAGATCCTCGCTCGGGCGGGGGCCGGGGCTGATCTGCGGCTTGTCCGTCTGCTTGCCGAGCAGCGGGGCGTGCCCGTCGAGGAAGTCGCCGAACTTCCGTACACCTGTGTCGGTTTGATCCATCCCCAGTACACACGCGGTGCCACCGGCGCCGACGGGAAGGCTGTGACCGTCTGATGCCGGTACTCGTCGCCAGCGATCTTGACCGTACGCTCATCTACTCACCGTCCGCGCTCGCCCTCACGATGCCGGACGCGCGTGCGCCCCGGCTGCTGTGCGTCGAGGTCCATGAGGCGCGTCCGCTGTCCTTCATGACGGAGACGGCGTCCCAACTGCTCTCCGAGCTGGGGGACATGGCGGTTTTCGTCCCTACGACGACGCGGACGCGCAAGCAGTACCTGCGCATCAACCTGCCTGGGCCCGCGCCCACGTACGCGATCTGTGCGAACGGGGGGCACATCCTGGTCGACGGCGTGAGCGACGGCGACTGGCAGGCGGCGGTGACGTCCCGCCTCGCCGCGGAGTGCGCCCCGCACGAGGAGATCCAGGCGCACCTGGCCACAACCGCCGACCCGGTATGGCTCCGCAAGCAGCGCGTCGCCGAGGACCTGTTCTCGTACCTGGTGGTGGAACGCGAGCTCCTGCCGGAGGAGTGGGTCAAGGAACTCGCTGCGTGGGCGGAGGGTTTGGGCTGGGGGGTGTCGCTCCAGGGCCGCAAGATCTACGTGGTCCCGAAGCCGCTGACGAAGAGCGCGGCGGTCCGTGAGGTGCTGCGGCGTACGGGGGCGAAGCTGAGCCTGGGCGCGGGTGACTCGCTGCTGGACGCGGACCTCTTGGAGGCCGTGGACCTCGGATGGCGGCCTGGGCATGGGGAGCTGGCGGACACGGGTTGGATGGGCCCGGGGGTGACAGCGCTACCGGAACGGGGCGTGTTGGCCGGCGAACGAATCTTGCGGGAGTTTTTGAAGGCGGTGCGGTCGGGGGTGTGAGGGGGGTGGGCGACTGCGGGTAGTGGTGGGTTGCTCGCGCAGTTCCCCGCGCCCCTGAGAAAGATGGGGTGAGGGTCGGGACTTCGGGTGCAGGCAGTGGGGGGTGTTCGCGCAGTTCCCCGCGCCCCTGAAAGACGTGGCGAGGGCCGGTGCTTCGGGTGCGGCCAGCCACTAACTACCCGCACCTGACTACGGCCAGCACCCAGTTTTTTAGGGGCGCGGGGAACTGCGCGATCGGCCACCGACTACCCGCACACGGCCTCTCACAGCACCCCCCACCCCCTCACCCGCAACAACCTCCGCCACAACATCCCCCACCCCCGCCCGACTTCGGCGCAGCCGTCGTACCCCCCACCGCCACCGCAGACAGCAACTTCACCGTGTCCCCATGACCGGCAGGACAGTCGGCCGGAGCCGAGGACTCAGCCATGGGTCGGGACAACTCGAACGTATCGCCGCAAGTCCGGCAGCGGTATTCATAGCGAGGCATGGCAGAAGGCTAACGGCTCGGTCGAGGTCACGTCCGTGTGACGAAGTCCCTCCCTCCGGTTTCCGCCGTACGCAGTTGATTGCGTTCATTTCTGTCACTTTCTTGTGTGGAGAACTTGCGAAGAGCACTGGTAATTTGAGTGGGCCGCGAGGTCGGGGGGACGTGGGGGGCTTCACAGCCGTGACCAGGTGAACGAAAGCCCGCCCGTACGTCATGTGCGTCCCTGTGCGCGGCATCCACGAATGCGGAGGGAGACGCTGTCGTGACCAGGCGGGGGGAGGGGGAGAGGCCCCACAAGCCGGACGCGGTCCCGCGCCCGGACGAGACGATGCAGCTGAAGATCCCCGCCTCCTTCCGGGCGGACGAGACGATGCAACTGCGCATAGGCGACCTGGAGATACCCGAGGCCGGGGAACCTTCCGGCAAGGGCGACCGGGCGAGCCGCCTGGACCGCAAGAAGGAACTCCGGCCGTCCCCGCTGCGCCGCCTGGCCGGCGCAGCCGCCCCGTACGCACGCCGCCTGCGCCCCGCCTACCCACGCCCGGGCCGGGACGGCTGGCGCCGCTGGATGCCTTCGTGGCGCCAGTGGGCCGGCGCCACCCTCGCCGGCACCGGCGCGAGCGTCGTCCTCCTCGGCATCGCCTACGCGGCCACCGACATCCCCGACCTCAACTCGTACGCCAAGCAGCAGGACAACGTCTTCTTCTGGGCCAGCGGCGCCCCGATGGCCCGCACCGGCTGGGTCCAGCGCCAGGACATGCCGCTCAAGGACGTCCCGGAGCACGTCCGCTACGCGGCCATCGCCGCCGAGAACGCCAACTTCTACAACGACCCCGGCATCTCCCTCAAGGGCATCAGCCGGGCCCTCGTACGCTCGCTCGGCTCGGGTGATACCCAGGGGGGATCGACCATCACCCAGCAGTATGTGAAGAACGTCTACCTGAACCAGGAACAGACGGTCAGCCGCAAGTTCACCGAGGCGATGATCGCGCTCAAGCTGGACAACCAGATGAGCAAGGACGACATACTCCAGGGCTACCTCAACACCAGCTGGTACGGCCGGGGTACGTACGGCATCCAGCGCGCGGCCCAGGCGTACTACGGCAAGGACGTCGGCGAACTCAACGCCAGCGAGGGCGCGATGCTTGCCGCGCTCCTCAAGGGCGCGGGCCTGTACGACCCGACGCTGAGCGCCGCCAACCACAAGCGCGCCGTGGTGCGCTGGAAGTGGATCCTCGACCGGATGGTCGACATCGGGAAACTCTCCAAGGAAGAGCGCGCGAAATACACGCAGTTCCCCGAGCCCCTCAAACGCAACCCGCTCTATGACACGGGTCAACAGACCGACTATCTCGTCGAGTTGGCGACCAGCTATGTGAAGAAGGCCGCGAACATCTCCGACAAGGACTTCGACCTCGGCGGCTACCAGATCTACACGACCTTCGACAGGAACCGTGAGACGGAGCTCACCGACGAGATCACCAAGGCCCGCAAGCAGGCCCAGAAGGACGACCCGAAGAACGCGAAGGCCGCCCACTACGGCGCCGCCTCGGTCGGCGCGGACGGACGGATCATCGCCGTCTACGGGGGCCCCGACCACCGTACGCAGGGCTACAACGAGTCCAACGCCACGACGGTGCCCGCCGGTTCGGCGTTCCAGCCGTTCGTCTACGCGGCCGGGCTCGAACACGGCGTACAGAAGACCCGTGAGGGTCCGGTCGAGCAGGTCACCCCGCAGTCCCTGTACGACGGGAACAACGGCGCGCTGGTCAGGACGCCCGAGGGGCCGTACTGGGACCGCAGCGGCAAGCCGGTCGCGGCGAAGAACGACGGCGGGAAGTCGTACGGCATGATCAGCCTGCGCCGGGCCCTCGCGCTCGGTGTCAACGGGCCGTTCATGCAGCTCGGCATGGACACCGGCCTGGACATGGTCCGCAAGACCGCAGAGGACTCGGGCCTGTTGTCCTCCAGCATCGGCGCGATGGTGCCCGCCCTGTCCACGGGCAGCTCCACGCCGAGCGCGATCCGCATGGCGAGCGGCTACTCCACGTTCGCCGCCGGCGGCACCCACACCGAGCCGTACTCGGTGCGCAAACTCACCCGCAACGGCGGCCAGGTGGACCTCGCGATCCCCGGGAAGCAGCGGGCGATGAGCGAGGAGGTGGCCGGGCAGGTGACCGACGCGCTGACCGAGTCGCTGCGCACCGCCCACCCCTCGGCGACCGGCGCCGGGAAGTCCGGGACGACCGAGAAGGACACCGCCGCCTGGTTCGTCGGCACGGCCGAGAAGGTCTCCACGGCCGTCGTCGTCTACCGCATCGACCTGACCAAGAGCCTCGAACCCCTGCCGCTGGAAGGCATCGCCAAGAGTGCCGGCGAGAGCGTTCCGTACCGCATCTGGTCGCGGGCCACCAGTACCGACTGACCACCGGACCGCCCCCGTCCCCCAGCAGAATGAGCAGCCGCACATGAAGCAACCGTCGGGCCGCCGCCGCAAGGCACCCGAAGCACGTCCCAAGTCCCCGGTGAAGGCCCGGCGTTCGGGGTTCCTCTCGCTGGCCGCCGCGCTCGTCGTCACCTCGCTCGTCGGGGGATACCTGGTGCTCTCGGGCACCGACCGGACCACGCCGACGGCCGCCGAGGGGCCCCAGGGGCAGCAGACGGTGAAGGAGACGGAGGAGCCGTGGGACGGCAAGACCAAGGTGCTCGGGGACGGGTCGACGTCGTACACCGGCCCGCAGACAGGGCAGTTGAAGCCGGAGAAGCTCAAACCCGGTGAGAAACCACCCCAGTTCGTCGTCTTCTCCTGGGACGGCGCGCTCCAGGGCGACGACCAGCTCTTCTCCCACTACCGGAGCCTGGCGCAGGAGTACAACGCGCACATGACGTTCTTCCTGACCGGCATCTACCTGCTGCCGAAGGACAAGAAGAACCTCTACCACCCCCCGCAGCACCCGCAGGGCAGCGCCGCGATCAGCTACGCGACCGACGAACACATCCGCACCACCCTCGAACAGCTCGGCCGGGCCTGGGAGGAGGGGAACGAGATCGGCACCCACTTCAACGGGCACTTCTGCGAGGCCAAGGGCGGCAAGGACTGGAGCGTCGCCGAGTGGAAGAGCGAGATCGACCAGTTCTACGCGTTCACGGAGAAGTGGAAGACCAACACCGGCTTCAAGGAGATGGACCCGCTGCCCTTCGACTTCCGCAAGGAGGTCACCGGCGGGCGCGCACCCTGCCTGGAGGGCCAGCCCAACCTGCTGAAGGCGGCGAAGAGTTACGGCTGGCGCTACGACGCCAGCTCGCCCGGCAAGTTCCAGGTCTGGCCCGACAAGAAGGACGGCATCTGGGACTTCCCGCTCCAGATGCTCCCCTACGAGGGCGGCAAGTACCAAGGTCTGTCGATGGACTTCAACTTCCTCTACAACCAGTCCAACGGCCAGGTGAACGGCGACCCCGCCAAGTACCCGCAGTGGGAGCGGGAGACCCTCGACACCTACATGGCGGGCTTCAACCGGGTCTACTACGGCAGCCGCGCGCCGATGTTCATCGGCAACCACTTCGAGGACTGGAACGGCGGCGTCTACATGAGGGCCGTCGACCAGACGATCAAGAACGTGTGCACCAAGAAGGACGTGAAGTGCGTGTCCTTCAAGGAGTTGGCGGACTGGATGGACGTCCAGGACCCGGGGACCCTCGACCGGCTCCGAACCCTTGATCCTGCCCAGAGCCCGGACTGGTCAACCGTCGTCCAGTGACGGTCTCATAACAGCTTGCCGCGCCTGAAGGTAACCCCCTTCACAACAGCCACACATGGCATGCAAGGATTCCGCTACCCGGCATCCCTCCCCCGCCGGGCCAGAGGGGAACTATCAGTGAAGTCAAGGAAATTGAGCCGTTCGCGGCGCCGCGTCACGATACTCACGGCGACCGCCGCATCGGTCGCCGCAGGTGTCGCGCTGCTGCCGAACTGGTCGGCGGGAGCCGCCACCCCGAGCAACCCCACGGTGGACGCCAAGACCCGGGCGACCTTCCAGAAGCTCGCCGACGCGGTCTTCACCGACCGCACCGACGCGCTCGTCGACGGCAACCGCAAGAAGCCCACGACCCAGGGCTTCTCCGGACGCGTCAAGATGTCCTCGAAGCAGCACAGCACCGAGAGCAGCACCCTCAACTCCCTGACCCAGCGCAAGAACACGCTGGCGAAGCTCGGTGAGAAGTACAGCAAGGGCACCACCGGCGTCAGCCTCGACACCGTCAAGGTGACCGGCCGCACCGCCAAGGCCCAGGTCACCGAGACCACGGTCCTCACCTACGAGAAGACCAGCGCCAAGGAGCCGAACACCACCGGCTTCCAGGCCCACCACGAGCTGACCTTCAAGGCCGACCAGGGCGGCAACTGGCAGCTCTCCGGCGTCCGTTCGACCGACACGGGCGGCACCACCGTCAACCAGGTCGCCGCGCCCGCCGTCACCACCGTCAAGCCGGCCACCGCCGAGACCGACACCCCGGCCGCCCCGCGCGCCGCGACGACGCGCAACCCCGTCGCCGTCCCGAAGGTCCTCACCGGCGGGACGTACGACTACAAGGCGATGGCGACCTACGCCGAGAAGTACTGGAGCAACTACAACCCCGACTACCCGAACTTCAACGGGCAGGGCGCGGGCGGTGACTGCACCAACTTCGTCAGCCAGTCCCTGAAGGCGGGCGGCTGGAAGCACGCGCCGGGCTACGTGTACGACTACACGAAGTGGTTCGGCAACAACGAGATCCAGTCGTACTCGTTCGTCGGCGTCAACGAGTGGTCCTGGTTCACCCAGAACGCCAAGCGCTCCACGCCGCTCGCGAACGTCTACCAGATGCAGGTCGGCGACGTCCTCCAGGTCGACTTCGACCGGGACGGCTCCAAGGACCACACGATGATCGTGTCCTACGTCGCGAACGGTATGCCCTACCTGACGTACCACTCCTCGAACACCTACCGGCGTTCGCTGTCGAGTGTCCTCGCGTCGTACCCGAACTCGTACTACTACGCGTACCGCACCTGATCCACCCCTCAGGTACGACGAGGCCCGTCACCCCTCAGGGTGACGGGCCCTGTGTATTCAGTGCGCCGGGTGTTCAGTGGGCAGTGCCCCGCTCCTCGCGGATCTGCGACACCACCCGCGCCACCGACTGCCGCACCGCCTCCGTCTCCGTCAGGAAGTGCCAGTAGTCGGGGTGACGGCCCTCCAGACCCGCGATCGCGCGGTCCAGGCGGGCCACCGACTCGTCCAGCGGGCGGGCGTGCCGGGGGTCCGGGGTCGTCCGGCCGGTCATCGCCAGGCGCTGCGCGTCACGGATCGCGAAACGCGTCCGGTCGATCTCCTGCTGCGGGTCCTTCTGGACCGCGTTCAGCCTGGTCAGCCGGTCACCGGCGGCCGACACCGACTCGTCCGTCGCGTTCAGCAGCGCCCGCACCGTCGACAGCAGCGACGCCGCGTCCGGCCAGCGCTGCTCCTCCCGCGCGGTCCGCGCCTCGCGGAGCTTCGCCTCGGCCTGCCGGACGTTCTCCGCGGCCTGCTCCGGCACCCGCTGGAGGTCCTGCCAGCAGGCCGCCGCGAACCGGCGCCGCAACTCGCTGAGGATCGGGTCGACCTGGTCCGCGCGGGTCGTCAGCGCCTGTGCGCGCGTGCGCAGCGACACCAGGCGGTGGTCGATCTCGGCGGCCTTCTCCGGCAGCCTGGATGCCTCCGCACGGATCGACTCCGCCTCCCGAGAGACCCGCTCCGCGCGCTCCAGCGTCTCCGGCACGCCGTGCTGGCCCGCGCCCTGGTTCAGCTTCGTCAACTCCGGTGCCAGCGCCGCGAGTCGGGCCGCGAGGTCGTCCGCCTTGAGGCCGGTCCGCCGGACCGCGTCCAGCGCGTCGGAGGCCGCCAGCAGGGCCTGGCGGGCCCGCTCCACCGCCGGGGCGAGGCGGGCGAGCTGTGTCTCCGCCTTGCCGAGGAGGGGGCCCAGGCTGCTCGCGAAGCGGTCCAAGTCCTGCTTGGCCTTGGTGAGTTCGTCCTTCGCGCGGGTCAGCTGCGTGCGCGCCTGCGCCGCCGCCGAGGTCTCCAGGTCGTCGCGGTCGAGGTCGTGCGCGTCGACGGCGGTGATGTACTGCTGGCTCACCTCGTCGATCCGGCGGCCGATCTCCTCGAACGAGCCGACCGCCCTGCGCGCCGCCGGGGAGTCGTCCACCGCCGTGATCGTCTCGATCGAGATCCTCAAGTCCCGCTGCGCGGTGTCCAGTTCGTAGAACGCCGCAGCCGCCGCGTCCTTCGCCGCCTGCGCCTCGACCCGCATGCCCTCCGACCGGCCGCCGAACCAGCGCCGGGTGCCGCCGCCGGCGAACGCGGCGGGGAGAGCGAGGGAGGCGAGGAGGGGGAGGGCGGTGACAAGGGTGAGGGTGTCGCGTAGTACCAGGGAGCTACGGGGACGACGGAGTACGGGCGCGCGCCGCAGGGGCCGGTCCGGTCGACTCTCTTGTGAAGGTGTCGCCGTCACGTCCCTCTCCCGCGCTGTCGTCCGTCCTGCCTGGCCCGGTTTCCATTCTCCCACCGGTGAAGGACGAACACACGGGGCGGTCGGTTCGCGCGCCGCCTCAGCTCGTGGTGCGGATGGTCAGGTCGCCGTCCGAGAGCCGTGCCGTGATCTCGTGCGCACTGTCGTCCGCGCGCGGCACCGAGACCCGGGTGTCGCCGTCGTTCACCTTCGTCGACACCTTGTACGTCCCCTTCGGCACCTCGATCGTGACGTTCCCGTCGTTCGCCTTCGCCTCGATCCGGTCCGGTACGACGGAGAGGTTGAGCCGGACCGAGCCGTCCCCGGAGTGGGTGGTGATCGTCCGCGAGGAGACGTCCGCGCGCACCGAGCCGTCGTTCGTGTCCAGGTCCAGCGGGCCCGAGGTGTCGGTGATGCGTACGGAGCCGTCGCCCGCCTTGACGCTCAGCGCGTCCCGCAGGCCGCTCACCTTCACGCCGCCGTCGTTCGAGACGACCTTCACCGCGACGCCCCGGGGGATCTCGACCCGGTGCCGCGCGGAGCAGTCCGCGACGAGGCCGCTGCACTTCATCCGCAGCTTCAGCCGGCCGTCCTGCGACATCGACCACGTCAGCTTCGGGCCCTCGCCGACCGTCACGGAACCGTCGAACCAGCGCGTCACCTCGACCTGGCCCGCCTTGTTCCCCTCCGCCGCGACGATCTCCAGCGCCGTGTCCTGCGCGTCGATCGTCAGCGTCGACCCCTTCAGGCCGAACGCCCGCGACTCCGGTTCGGTGTCCTCGGAGGCGTCCGAGCAGGCCGTACCGAACACGGCGATGAGTACCACACCGCTGAGTATTAGACGGGTAGTACCTGAGATGCGGGCCATGGCGAAGTCCCCCTGAGACGAACCGGATCGGTACTACGACGCTAGGCCCGCAGGCCGCCGTACTCGATCCGGCTCCCTCCCTCATCGAGGGTGGGGATAACCCCCGGGGGACCCCCTAGGGGCATACGAGTTTGCAGGACAGCACCCCGGGCAAGGTACGCTGTCGACTCGTCCCGAGCGCGCGAGTCTCGGGGGACGGGTGCGTAGCTCAGGGGTAGAGCGCCTGCCTTACAAGCAGGATGTCGGCGGTTCGAAACCGTCCGCGCCCACAGTCGGACCCTCTAGGTAGTACCTAGGGGGTCTTTTCCATGTCCCGGGGTATCCCCCGTACCTCAAGCCCCGCCATCAGCTCCGCCGTCGCCGCCTCGATCGCCGCCACCGCCCGGTCGAACACCTCCTGGTTGTGCGCGGCCGGCGCGCGGAAGCCGGAGACCTTGCGGACGTACTGGAGCGCGGCGGCGTGGAAGTCCTCGCCGGTGGCGTCGTGCGGGAGGGACGGCGGGCGGAGGGTCTTGATGCTGCGGCACATGGGGCCAGTGTCCCTCTCCCGGGCGCATCCCGCTGGCCCTTGGCACCGCCGCCGCACATTGGCATGATCACCGTCGTGGCGGCCACCGGAGATCCGGGGCCGACCGGCGAAAGGAATCACATCATGACGTACGACAAGCTCACCGTCGCCGTCCTCGGCCCCGGCGGGGTCGGCGGACTGCTCGCCGCGCTGCTCGCCAAGGCCGGGCACCGGGTGATCTGCCTCGCGCGCGAGGACACCGCGACGGCGCTGCGCACGGACGGCATCCAGGTCCGCAGCGCACAGTTCGGCACCTTCACGGCCCACGTCGAGGCGGACACGGAACTCAGGGCCCCCGCCGACGCCGTACTGATCGCCGTCAAGCAGACGGCTCTGGACGACGCACTGGCGCGCGTCCCCGCCGAAGTGCTCGGCGACGCCCTCCTCGTACCGTTCCTGAACGGCGTCGAACACCCCGCGACCCTCCGCGCGCACCACCGCCCCGAGCTGGTCGCGCCCGGGGTGATCCGGGTCGAGTCCACGCGTACGGCGCCCGGGGTGATCGAGCACGCGAGCCCGTTCACGGAGATCGACCTCTCCGGCGACCCCGTCGACCCAACTCGCCTGGAGGCGCTGGCCGTTGTCCTGAACGGAGCGGGCCCGAGGACGCGGGTCCTGGGCAGCGAGACGCAGGCGCTCTGGGCGAAGCTCGCGTTCCTGGCCCCCTTCGCGCTGCTCACCACGCGGTACGCCCTGCCCGTCGGCGACCTCCGCACCGCCCACCGCGACGAACTCACCGCCCTGGTCACGGAGGTCGCGGCGATCAGCACGGCCGCCGGGTCCGCGGCGGACCCCGCCAGGATCCTCGCCCGCTACGACGCACTGCCGGGCTCCATGAAGTCGTCCATGCAGCGCGACGCGGAGTCGGGCCGGCCGCTCGAACTCGACGCGATCGGCGGGGCGTTGCTGCGGGCGGCGGGGGCGTACGGGGTGGGGGCGCCGGTGGCGGAGCGGGTGGTGGGGGAGCTGGGGGCGTCGTAGGCGTCGTAGGTCCCGCAGGGAGGGGGCGGTCTGGAAATCGTACGGACGTACGACTACCTCGTTCGTGTGAACCCCGTGAGGAACTCGCTACACAAAATCGAACAGGCGTACCATTAGCGATGTGGCTGAGACCTACGACTTTCCGAGCGACCTGCGCGCCGGTCAGGAGGAGCTGCATCAGGTCCGGGCCGAGCTGTCGGCCCTGCTGAAGCGGCTGCCCTGGTCGGTCGCGCCCCTGGACGGGTTCAGTGACACGGAGCGGTGGCGGCCGGTGGAGCGGCCGGCGTCCCCGGGGTGGACGGAGGACGAGCAGGCGGAGGTGGAGAAGCTGCGCCGCCGGGAGCACGAGCTGGCGGTGTTCGTGACGGGGCACCGGTTCTGGGCGGAGGTGGAGAAGGGGGAGCGGGTGGAGGCCCGCATGCGGTTGAAACGCGAGCCTCCACCCTGAGAGCTACTTCGTGCCGAGGAAGCCCTTCATCTCCGTGATCTCGGCCTTCTGCGCCGTGATGATCGCGTCGGCCATGGTGAGCGCGGGCGCGTACTGACCCTTCGCCTTCTCGGTGCCGGCCATCTCGACCGCGCCCTCGTGGTGTTCGATCATCATCCGCGTGAACTCGGTGTCGAACTTCGCGCCGGACGCTTTCTCCAGCGCCGTCATGTCGGCGCCGGACATCATCCCGGCCATCCCGTCCATCCCCTCCATTCCAGCCATCCCGGAGTGGTCCATGCCGCCCTCCGCGGGGACGTCCTCGCCCCACGCCGTGAGCCACCCGCTCATGGTCTTGATCTCCGGGTCCTGAGCCCCCTTGATCCGCGTGGCCAACGCCTTGACCTGCGGCGACGAAGCCCGGTCGGCGGCCAGCGCGGCCATCTCGACGGCCTGCCGGTGATGCGGGATCATCCCCTGCGCGAAGGAGACGTCCTGCGCGTTGTGCGCGCCTTCGGAGGCGCCGGCGGACACGGAGGGCGACGAGGACGACGTCGACCCGCTCGCCTGCTGCCCCTCGCTGTCCCCGCTCCCACCGCACCCGGCGAGAAGAAGCGCGGCGGTCGCGGCGACGGCGACCCGGACAAGCCGGATACGGCGAATGGTGCTGTTCATGTGCGTGAACTCCTGCGTACGGAGGGTCTGTTGGACGCAGCGGCACCCCACACCGGCGTACGGCATGGCGTGCGGGCGCCTCTAGATCCGCAGGAGTTGAAGCTCGGCGAGGGACGGCGGGGCACGCGCCGCCTCGGAACCGCCGCAGACGACGGAGCGAAGGACCTCACCGGGTACGACGACGGCGACCGGATCGGCGACGGGCCCCGCCAACTCCGGCGCCCCGCTCACCTTGGCCGCGGCACACGTCGCATCGGCGTGCCGGGCATGGCCACCACAGTGCCCGTCCTCGGAACACCCACCGGCGCTCACATCGACGTGCACCCCGGCCTCGGCCATCACCGGAGCGGCAACAGAAGCCGTCACCCCAGCCGTACGGTCGTGCCCGACCGCATGCAGCCCACCCGGCGCGAGCCCATGCATGGCAAGCAGCCCCACCAGCACCCCGAGCACGCACACCAACGACGGCCACCCCCACAGGGGCGACCGCACGGCACGCGGCTCGGGTCGGGTCACGTGGGTCATCCTAGGGGGCGACTGTGCATCCCCCGTGGGGGTACCCGGTATCTGATACCGGACTGGCTCGGCGTCCCGCGCCACACCTTCCACGCTGTGTTCGGCGCCGTCATCGCTCAGGGCCGCGACTACCGCGAGACATTCCACGAGTTCCGCCCCGGCTTCGACCTCCACGCCCGGATCACCAGAGTCGAGACCCGGATACCTGACGGCACATGACCGCAGCCCCTGCTTCCCTTCGGGAGAGTGGGGGCCGCTTCGTCATGCCCGAGGCGCGAGCCGATCCACCGCATCGAGCAGGAGGCCCCAGGGGTATTCGCTTGGGCGCCCTTGCCCCGGCTGGTTCGGCACGAATCCGCCCTCGCCGTACAACACGGTGACGCCCATCGCCCTCAGTTCGGTGACGCTTCGCTCGAACCGGTTGTGCTGCACGTACGCAGAGTTCACGCACGGCATGGCCACGATCGGGATCCCCTTCCCGATGCCCTCCGCAACCACCCCGATCACGAAGTCCCGCGTCAAACCAAGCGCCCACACGTTCACCGAATGGAAGGTGACCGGCGTAAACGCGATCACGTCGGCCTTCGGCCACACGTCCGGCTCGCCGGGCAGCTTGTACTCGGAGCGCACCGGGTGCCCAGTCAGCTCCTCCAGCGCACGCAACTGCTCGCCGAGCCAGCGAGCGGCCGTCGGGGTGAGCCCGAGGCACACGTCCCAACCGCGACGCTGGGCCTCCTCGATCACCTTGGCAACGTCGGCAACGGGTGGAGCTGCTGAGCCGAACAGGTACAGCACGCGAGAGGTCATGCCGCCTATCGGATCACATGCAACCGCCCCCGATCCGAGTGGAGTCGGGGGCAGACGCCTGCACTCACGGCTGGGCGCGAGTACCGTTCCAAGCGGCTGCAAGGAACGAGGAGACCAGTATGCCCAACCTCGATGACGAACACACTGGTACCCGCATCGCTGAACAACGGAAGCTGGCCAGACTTTCGCAACCCGAACTGGCCGATCGAATCCCGTACTCATACAGCCTGCTCAACCAGGTCGAATGCGGAGCCAAACCAGCCACCGCCGATTTTGTCGCCGCAGTCTCACGCGCCCTCAACATCGACGTCACCATCCTCACTGGACAGCCCTACGTGACTGAAATGCAACGCCATCGGCTCGTCGGCGTGGTCCGTCCGATCCGCGAAGCCCTAGACCTGTATGACCTCGGCCCGAATCCAGACCTCACCGTACGGCCAGCGGCGGAACTGATCTCGGAAGCGGACAAGCTCTGCGGCCAGGTCCGCGCGGTCCGCCTCCGAAGTGCCAGCGAAGCTTTGCCTGCGGCCATCGCAGAGCTGACGCACACGGTGTGGACCACGCCGTCAACCACCCTGTGGCAAACCCTCGCCTCGACGTACCGGACTGCACACGACATCAGCGTGAAGCTCGGGTACTACGATCTCTCAACCGTCGCTCTGGACCGCATGGCGTGGGCCGCCGAACGTGCCTCCGACCCGTGCCTTGGAGCCATCCGGCAGTACATGCGCGGGCTCGTCTACTTCCGTGAGGGCGAGTACGGGATCGGGAAACGCCTCATTACGTCCGGACACGGCATCGTCGGTCAGGCGCCCAAGACGCGCGAGACCCTCGCCGTAATGGGCCAGCTCCACCTTGGAGCCTCCGTGATCTGCGCGCGGGCGGAAGACGAGACGGGGGTGACTCACCACATCGACGAGGCGAAGGCGATCGCGAAGCGCATTGGGGACGCCTCTGAGGTCCACTGGCTCAGCTTCGGCCCGACGAACGTGGCGCTGCACAAGATGTCTGCGGACGTCGAGATGAAGCAGTACGACACGGCGCTTACCGAAGCTCGGAAGATGCGCCTGCCAGCCGCCACCGCGACGTCGAGGCGCGGGCACTTCCTGGTGGATTGGGCTCGTATCGAGATGGAAACCGGGCATGACGATCCGGCGCTGAAGCGATTGGTTGCCGCGCGGCGGTACGCCCCAGAGCAAACTCGGTACAACCCGAACGCGCGGGAAACGGCCCGCAGTTTGATGCGTACCGCCCGCCAGCCGTCGGAGACTTTGATCGGCATGGTTCGCTGGTTCGGCCTTTAGGAAGACCCGTATCGCTCACAAAACTGTGAGCGATACGGGTCTTGGCGGCTCCTACGGTCACGGTGTGAGACGGATCACCGTGACCGTGGAGGCGTGACATGCCGCCCGAGACTGCCCCACCCATCGACGCGCTCGCCCTGCTGGCGCTGCCGGACCTCAACGACCTGCCGCAGCCGGAGACCCGGGGTGTCGCGTGCGTCTGGTGCGGGATACAGATCACGACCGCGACGGCGGTAGACCTCGGGGAGCGCAGGCACAGCCACTACTCGACGTTTCCCCGGGCCTGCCACCTGTGCGTCCACGGCGTAGCCACGCAGGCGCTTCGGTCGCACGCGGGCATGTGCGAGCAGTGCGTCGACGACAACACCCGCTGCGAGACGGCGACCGCCCTGTGGTGCCTGATCAGGGACACCCGCCGGGAGGGCCGTCCGTGACCGGCCGGCCCGAGGGGCCGGGCATCTACGGCTGGTGCACCTGGCACCGGGCCTACTCGTACGGATTACGGGTGATCAGCCTCGTCGAAGAGGGACGCGCGGCCTACGTCCTGTACGCGTGCGGCGGCTGCCGCACCCTGTACGGCCTGATCCCGCAGGCGGACCGGCCGTGACCGCCGACATCGACCCGGACCATCTGTCCTCCTCGTGCGCGGTCGCCCGGCAGTTCGGGCCGCCATCGGGTCACGCCGACTGCCGCCTGACCAAGGACATACCACTGCCTCACGGGGGCGGGATCGTGCTGATACCCCGCTGCCCCTGCCGCATCCACCCTGATCCCGCGACAAAGGGAGGCCGCTCATGACCGAGCCCCAGACCCAGACGTCCTCCGCCGAGCCGTTCGACCTGTCGGTGTGGGGACCGCCTGTTGTGCCGGTCCCCGGTTGCGAGCGCTGCGCCGAGTTGGACGGGCTGCGCGCTCAGGCCCGCCGTGCGGGCGACGGGTCGCTCACGTCGGACTACGCCGTGATGATCCGCACCCACGACACAGGCCACAACGGCACCCCCGGTACCCCGTGATCTCCCGCTCCCGACCTGACGCCGGCAGGCCGGGAGCGGGACCGACGGCCGCCCGCACGTCCCCCACGGAGAGGCGGCCAAGCCCGCCGCCGCGCGCCTCCCCTGAGCGCCGGCGGCGGGCCCTCCAGACGCGGAGGGTGAGTGGACTCTATGTGGACTTCGATCACGAAAACGGCCCTCCGAAGATCACTCCGGAGGGCCGTCATTACGCATCTGACCAGGGAACTAAACCCTTGTGGGCGCGGACGGTTTCGAACCGCCGACATCCTGTTTGCAAGGCAGGCGCTCTACCCCTGAAGTGCGCGAGGCTCAGGCCGTCTTCGGCGGGCGCATCAGGTACGCCGCCCCCGAACCCGCCACGAACAACGCCCCCACCGACACCCCCGTCGACAGCCAGCTCGCCCCCAGCCAGTGCGCGCCGTAATACCCGAGAGCCACGCTGTAGCCCGCCCAGGCGACCCCCGCGAGGACCGACCAGGGGAGGAAGTCGCGGACTCGGCGGTGGGACGCGCCGGAGAGGAGGGAGACCGCGGAGCGGCCGGCGGGGGCGAAGCGGGCGAGGATCATCAAGGGGCCGCCGCCTCGGGCCAGGGCCTCGCCGAGACGTTCCTGCGCCGTGGTGAGGCGGTGGGAGCGGGCGATGGCGCGGTCGAGGCGTTCGCCGCCGCGCCAGGCGAGGCGGTAGGCGACGAGGTCGCCGAGGACGGACGCGGTCGTCGCGGAGAGCATCAGGAAGAGGATGTCGGGCACGTGCTCGGGCACTTGTCCGGCGACCGCCGCGCCGGACCCGGCGGCAGCCGCCGTCGCCGCCGTGATGACGAGGACGCCGCTCGGCAGCACCGGCAGGAAGACGTCGAACAGCACGGACAGAGCGACAACCGCGTAGATCCATGGACCGCCGGTCAGCGACCCCACACTTTCCAGCACCACGACTCCCGTGACTCCCCCGTTGACAGCCAGACAGCGTACGCCCAGGGAGTGACAGAAGATCCAAGGGGGGTACGTACGACGCGCACGGAATGTTCACTCGAACGGCACGTTTCGAGCGGTGCCCGCGTCTGCTGTCCCCTAACGTCCCTTATCGGCGGAACAAGGGGGCAGTGGAAAGGGTGAGCATCCATGATGGCAGCCATCTGTGCGGGAGCCGTCGCCGCGGCGCTCGCGGCAGCGTCCGGAACGGCCGGGCCCGGTACGGCTCGTGACGTCGTCCTGCGGGCCGACGCCCGGTTCGCGCCGCCGACCGCCTTCGTGCCGTCGGACGCCGTCACGTACGACCAGGACCTCGTCCCGGCGGGCTCGTCGATCGAGGTCGTCCAGCGGACGACGTACGGCGGCGTCACCGTCGTCACCCTCCGGGTGAGTGGTTTCCCCTCCGGTCACGCGTTCGGCGCGCATGTGCACCGGAAGGCGTGCGGGGCCGACCCGGCGGCGGCCGGCGGGCACTACCAGCACGTGCCGGGTACGGGACCCGAGTACGTCAACGAGGACAACGAGGTGTGGCTCGACTTCACGACCGGCGACAAGGGCTCCGGCGTGGGCGTCGCCACGCACACCTGGACCTTCCGGCAGGGCGAGGCGGCGTCCGTGGTGATCCACGACGAGCCCGGGACGAAGGGCGCGCGCGTGGGCTGCTTCACGGTGCCGTTCGGGTGGACCGACGCGAGCTGAGCAACGCGCCTGCACGCCCACCCCGCGTACCCCGAAAGAGGTACACCCCCCCGTAGCACCCCAGTACGTCAGACCCGTACTACCTCGGAGCCACCCACCGCCGCCTGCCCCAGCCCCTGCCCCTGCCCCGCAGCCACCCGCAGCACCGCCCGAGCCACCGCATCCGCATCGGACAACGTCACCGAGTCCACCCCCGGACGGGCCCCCGCGGCGGTCACCCAGTGCACCCCCTCGGTAGGCACCCCGAACGCGAACCGCCGAGGATGAGCGACCCCCTCCCGGTCGACGAGGTGATACGGCCGCGCGGAGACGTCGACACCCCCCGTGACGTACCCGTCCACCACATGCGCCCGGCACTGCCCGCTCTCCCGCAGATGCACCAGCAGCGCATCGGCGCTCTCCCCCAGATCGGGCTCCGGGAGCCGCGCCTCGATCAGCGTCGTCACCCGCACCGCCGACCCGGGCACATCGGGGGAGCGGGCGAGCCAGGCCCCCTCCTCCCGCGTCACGTCGAGCCGGGGACCCAGCACCTCCACGACCCCCGCCTCCATCAGCGCGGTCAGCTCCTCGATGCGGCGCCGGGGCGGCCCGATGGACAGGAACGCGTTCAACGGCGTGTACCAGCGGTCGAGATGGTCGCGCCGCGAGTCCCCCCGCAGCCCGCGATGGTCGACGACGAGCCGCAACTCGTTGCGCAGATCCCGCAGGACGTCGAGCGCGGCCTTCAGCGGGCCGTCGACGTTCCCCCGCAGCGCCTCGGCCGCGTCCGCCCGGAGATGGTCGAGCAGCCACTGACGCCACTCCCCGCGATGCCCGAACTCCCGCTGCGCATAAGGCAGGGAGACCCGCTCCCAGTCCCACCGCTCCTCGTCCGCCACCCCGAACTCCGAGAGCAGCGCGGCCTCTTGGGGATCGCCGTACGGCACGGTCAGATAGCGCGGCGCGAACTCGGGGTGCCGCACGAGCGCCGTGTAGTAGACGGTCTCGACCTCCTTGGCGACCAACGGCCATATGTCGCGCAGGAAGTCGGGCGCCTCCCCGGAGTCCGCGCGCTTGCGCAGCGCCGAGACCGCCTCGGGCGTGAGGACCTCGGGCAGGTGCCGCCCGTACGGCCCCTTCGCGTTGTCGCCGCGCGCCTGGTACGGCACCCCGCGCCGCGACCCGGCGTACACGCGCGGCTCCCGGCCGGACGGTACGTACCGCAGCGCGCCGTCCGCACGGACGTACGTACCGCCCCGGCCGGTCGTCAACAGGGCCATGTGGTCGAAGAAGTTGAGCCCGAGCCCGCGCAACAGCACGGCCTCGCCGGGCCGTACCACGGAGAGGTCGACGTCCGCCGGGTTGGCGGGGGGTATGTGCCGCAGCGAGTGCCGCTGCGCGTGCTCGGCGTCGCGCAGCACGGCCGCCGAGGGCCGTACCGGCAGATGGCCCTGCGCGAGGACGACGGCCGAAAGCCCGGTCAGCGTACGGCCGTTGTCGAGGACGAGGTGCTGGCGGCCGTCCGCCGTGTCGTCGAGGCGGGTCGCGCGCGCCCGGTGGGTCTCGACGCGCACCGAGGGCGGCGCGTGGCGCAGCGTGCGCGCGAACACCCACTCCAGGTACCGGCCGTACAGCGCCCGCGTCGGATAGTCGTCGGGGCCTATCGCGCCGTCCGCCCACTCGTGCAGGCTCGGTCCGGCGAGGATCGGGCCCGAGCAGTTCACGCTGTCGTCCGTGAACAGGGTCACCTGCGAGGCGACCGTGTTCATCAGCAGATCCTCGGACTGCGCGGTGCGCCAGACGCGCCCGGGGCCGGGCGGCGCCGGGTCGACGACGTGCACGGTCAGCCGTACGCCCGGGGCGAGCAGCTCCGGCGCCGAGGCGCAGAGGCGTTCGAGGACGCTGGTGCCGCGCGGGCCGGCGCCGACGAGGGCGACCGAGAGCGGCACCGGGCCAGCGCCGGCCCGTTGCTGCGGCACAGAGAACGGCACAGAGAACACAGTGGACAAAGGTGGACTCCCAGGCGTGTGGGGGCGCAGTGGGCAAAGACGCCCCCCGGAAGGGGACGGACATCCGTTCGGGGGAACGGACGGCCGCCTCATCATTGCCCCCGCCCGTCACGGAAGCCAACGCGGACCCCTCCGGTCACAGTTCCCCCACATGCCGGCGAGGACGAAAGCTTTGCCGAACTCCCGCTGATCCCACGCTGATCGGGGCGCGATCGCGGCTTGCCAGAGTGGGGGGAAGACGACCGGACCCGAGGGGAAGAGGCACGTACCCATGGCAGCTCCCGAGTTCCCGGCGGCCGTCAGGCCCGTCCACCCGCAGGCGAACCGGCTCCGCGCGCCCGCGGTCCTCGACCTCGACGACCGCCAGCGCAAGCTCATCTCCCTGCTGTACGCCGGGCACACCGACACGAGCGCCGCCCACCGGCTCGGGGTCAGCCCCCGGACGGTCACCAACATCCTGCGCGCGCTCATGGACCGGCTCGGCGTCGACAACCGCTTCCAGCTGGGGATGGTGCTCGGCTCCCGGCTGCGCGTCCCGGACCGCTCCGGCGCCCCCCAGCCGCCGTCCGCCGACCGCGCCCCCGCGCCCCGCCGACCGCCGGGCCGCGCGCCCTCGGCGGCCTGACGGGACGAGCCCTGAAAGGTCCGAGGTGACGTGAACCGAGAGGCCACAGTGACCAGTTCAGCGCAGTATTACGGGACAGTCCGCACGAGGGACGAGAAGGACGCCCCCGGCCGCCTCTACGGCCGGCTCACCGACGCGTTGCTGTGGACGGCCCTCGAACAGTCGGTCTTCTCCCGTCTGCCGCTCTCCTTCACGTACGTCGACGTCTCGGCCCGCGCCGGCCGCTGGGCGCGCCGGATCGCCGCGGAGTACCCGCACAGCACCGGCGTCCACATCGCCCCGACCCCGGAGGCCGCCGCCGAGGCCGGCGCCCGCTCGGCCCGCGCCGGGCACGGCCCCCGCGTACGCCATCTCGCCGCGCGGCCGGGCGAGTTGGCGGGTCTGCTGGGCGGGCACGGTCACGACCTGGTCTTCCACGACTGCTCGTACCTCAGCTCCTTCTCCCAACCCGAGGCGGGTTTACGGGAGTTGGCATCCCTGATGGCGCCCGGCGGGCTCATGGTGTCGTTCCTGCCGAGCCGTTGGCACACCGCGCACGAATACCTCGGCTGCGGCGACCTCCAGGCGGCCCTGCACAGCCTCGCCGGACACGACCCGGGCGGCCCCGGCGCCCCGCACGCGCACCTCTTCACGCCCGGCCAGATCCGGCTGCTGTGCCGGGCGCTCGACCTGCGCGTGGACGCCCTGACCGGCTTCCCCGGCCTGGTCCTGCCCGCCTCCGGCTGCTACGGCCGGTTCCCGTACGAGGAGGCCGGCTTCGCCGATGTCCTCAAGATGGAACGGGAGTTGCTCATCGACCCGGACTCCGGCGCGCGCGGCGCCAACCTCCTCGCGGTGGCCACCCGCCCGGCCGCCTCACCGTGACCCGGTGACCGGTACGGCGAGCAGCAGCCGGGCCGCCTGGCCCTCGTCCGGCAGCCGCAGCTCGGCCATCATCCGCCGCGCGTCGGTGAGCGCCGAGCGCGCGGCGTCCTGCTCGCCGAGGGCGAGCCGTACCCGGCCGAGGACCAGCAGCGCCTGCGCCAAGTTGCGGACGTCGCCCGCCCGTTCGCACATCTCGACGGACCGCAGCACCTCCACCGCCGCCGACTCGGGGTGCCCGAGGGCCCGCAGCGAGTCCGCGAGCCGGAACCGGGCACAGGCCTCCCGGCTCGTCAGGCCCGCCTCCACCGCGACGGACAGGCAGCGCTCGTACCAGGACACGGCCGCCAGGTGGTCCTCCAGCGTGTGGTGCGCGAACCCGAGGACGTGGAACGCGTACGCCGCGCCCCCCGGGTTCGCGCACAGCAGCGCCGGGGTGTCGGCCAGCAGCCGTTCGCAGACGCCGATCGCCCGCGCCGGGTCGCCCGCATTGACGTGCAGGAGCGCCGAGTTGAGGATCGTGGCGACCTCGCCGGTGGCGTGGCCGAGGCTGCGGGCCAGCACGATCGCCTCGTCGTAACAGGCGCCGGCCTCCTGGAACTCGCCCCTCAACTGGTGGGCCAGGCCCAGGTCGTTGAGGGCCTGGCGGAGGATCACGAGGTCCCCGGTGTGCCGGGTCAGGGCGACCGCGAGCGTGGAGTGCTCGACGGCCGCGGTGAGCCGGGCGCGGGCGAGGTGGATGTTGCCCCTGAGGAACCGCGCCCGCCCCTCGGTCCGTTCGTCCCCGGCCAGCACCGCGGCCCGGGTCAGGGCGTCGAGCGTGCTGTTCCACGCCACGTGGCTCGTGTCACCCCAGTAGGCGCTCAGCGCGATCAGCAGGTCCGTCGCCGAGGGCAGCCACTCCCGGTGGTGGCACTCGCCGGGCCGCGCCTGCGCCCACTCCCGGGCGATCTGCGCCGCCACCGCGAGCGCCGTCGGCGCCTCCGCGACCGCCCACGCCCGCGCCTGCCCGAGCCCGCCGAACCGCCGCCCCGGCATCCTGGCCGGCGTCAGGGCGTCCTCGATCGGATCGCCGGGCACCGCGTGCCGGAAGGCGTCCACCGCGGACGCCAGCAGCGAGTGCAGGAGCCGCCGGAACGGCTCGGCGTACGCGCTCGCCGGCAGCTTCTCCCGGGCGAACGTGCGCAGCAGGCTGTGGAACCGGTACCGGCCCGCCGACGGCGTCTCCAGGACCGCCGCGTCCACCAGCGACTCCAGGAACTCCTCCGCCTCCTCCTCGCCCGTGCCGAGCAGCGCCGACGCGCTCGCCAGCGACAGGTCCGGACTGCTCACGCAGGACAGCAGGCACAGCGCGTGCGCCTGGTCCGCGGGCAGTTGACGGAACGTCACGTCGAAGACGGCCGACACGGTCAGGTCGCCCGCCTTCAACTCGCTGAGCCTGCGCCGCTCGTCGGCGAGCCGCGCGGCCAGCGAGCGGATCGACCAGCGCGGCCGGGCCGCGAGCCGGGCCGCCACGATCCGTACGGCCAGCGGCAGGCAGGCGCACGACTCCATCAGCGCGGCGGCGGCCTCCGGCTCCGCGCGCACCCGTTCGGCGCCGATCGCGTGGGTCAGTAATTCGAGCGCCTCGTCGAGGTAGAACGCCTCCAACTCGACCTGGAGGGAGGCCGGGAGGCCGCCGAGCCGGGTCCGGCTCGTGATCAGCACCCCGCAGTGCGCGCTGCCCGGCAGCAGCGGCTGGACCTGCGCCGCGTCGCGCGCGTCGTCCAGCACGATCAGCACCCTGCGCCCGCTCAGCATCGTCCGCAGCAGCGCCGTACGCGCCTCCAGCGGCTCCGGCACGTCCTCGGGGCGCGCGCCGAGCGCCCGCAGGAAGCCCGTCAGGACGGTCTCCGGGGCGGCCATCGCGCCCAGGTCGGCGTACAACTGCCCGTCCGGGTACGCCTCGCGCACCCGGTGCGCCACGTGCAGCGCCAGCGAGGACTTGCCGACGCCGCCCATCCCGGCCAGCACGACCACCGGGAGCGTCGGCCGGCTCTCCGCGTTCATCGCCGAGGTGAGCGCCTGCGCGACATGCGCCCGCCCGATGAAGTCAGCGGGCTCCGGCGGCAGTTGGGCGGGCGGCAGCACGAGCACCCGGTCCGCCCGCTCGTCGGGGCTGTCGTGCGGGTTCGGTACGGAGTCCAGTTCGCCGCTGAGTATTCGGCGGTGTACGGCGGTGAGTTCGGCGCCGGGGTCGACCCCGAGTTCGTCGACGAGCAGCCGGCGCGCGTCGTGATAGGTCGTCAGCGCGTCGGCCCGGCGGCCGGATCCGGCCTGCGCCCGCATCAACAGGGCGTACAGTCGCTCCCGTAAGGGATAACGGCCGACCAGTTCCACCAACTCGGGAATGCACAACTGCCCTTGGCCGAGTGCGATCACCGTGTGGAGGCGCTCTTCCTCAAGGGCGAGCCGGGTCTCGTCGATGCGGTCGCGCTGAAGTGCCGCGTACGGGCCGGGAATCCCGGCGAGAGGTTCCCCTTTCCACAGGCCGAGAGCGCGTTCCAAGGCGGTCAGGGCCTGATGCGGACCATGGGCGTCGAGCGCTTCCCGGCCGAGCCGTTCCGCCTCGTACCAGTCGATGTGTTCGTCCCGCACGACCAGCCGGTATCCGTCGCCGACCGAGACCAGAAACTCCGGGGACTTGCTGTTCGTTTCCAGAATCTTCCGCAGCCGCCAGGCATAGGTGCGCAGGGTCGTGAGCGCCGAGGCGGGGACCTCCTCGCCCCAGATCGCCTCCATCAGGTCCGCCGCCGACGCGGTTCTCCCGCGACGCAGCAGGAGAGCGGTGAACAGGGCCTGCTGCTGGGGGTTTCCCAGGTCCAGGTCGGTCGCGTCGCGGCGTACTTCGAGCAGGCCGAGAAGGGACACATGGAGGACCGCCACCGGGTCACCTCTCTGGTCGAACCGAGCGCAGCGCGGGGCCATCCTAGCCGAGAACTTGCAGCTTCAAGCAGCCGCAGCTGGACGTTTTCATTTTCTGAACGCCATTGACCGTGGGATTACCGCCGGGCGGACGGATTGTGGGACGCATGAACACATGAACACCTTCTGCTCGGAATCCCGAGGTGCGGGGTGAATTGCCCGGACTGTGGCGCGCGTCGATCTCCCGTCCATCGTCCGCTGATCCTCCACTGACGGGCTCCGGCCAGAGTGTTCCCGACAGCCGGATCTTGAACGATGGGAATACCCGAATGCCCTACCAGACAATCGAGTCGAAGAACATGCTGCTTCGCGCCGTCGTACTCGCGGCCCTCTTCGCGGTGGCCCTCGCTGTCGCCCTCGGTGCGGCCGGAACCACTCACTCGGCCGTCCGTGCCGGTGACGTTTCCGAAGCCGTCGTATACACGCCCGACTGGAACAGCACCGGTTCCTGAAATACCGGACGGGGGGTTCCAGTTGCAGCGCAGTGAATTAACACGTCCATGGGGATCCGCAACCAAATGCACCGAAAAGGATCCTCATGGACGTGTGAATATGTCGGCGGCAAAAGAGTGGCGAGTTTCTGTGCGCTTTCTGTGCGCGGCGCCGTCGGTCCCGGCGGGTCAGCCGCGCCCGGTGCGGCGAAATGCCCGGTCGACCGCCCATGCATCCGCCACCGGGCCGATATGACGCAGCTTGTCAGGATTGATGGTCAACCGGATCGCCGCGATCCGGTCACCTTCGACGTCCAGCCCCATGGTGTGCAGGACCCTCCCCCCGGCGTCCCGGAAGACCGCGCCGGGGCCGCCGTTCAGGGTGCGGGGCTCGGCCGTCACACCGATCCCGGCCATCCTCGGGAAGACGGCGCCGAACAGGCGGGACACGGGCACCGCGCCCTCGACCGGGCGGGCGAGCCGGGGCGCCTTGCCGCCGCTGTCGCTCAGCACGGTCACGCCGTCCGCCAACAGCCCTCGCAGGCCCAGGACATCGCCCTCGCGCAGCGCCTCGAAGAAACGCGCCGCGAGTTCGTCGCGTGCGGTGCGGGTCGTCGTGAAGCGCGGGCGGTCCGCCGACATGTGCCGCCGGGCGCGTACGGCGAGTTGACGGCACGCCGGCTCCGATCGGCCCACCGCCTCGGCGACTTCGGGGAACGGGAAGTCGAAGACCTCCCTCAGCACGAACACGGCGCGCTCCAGCGGGGTCAGCCGTTCCAGGAGCAGCAGCGCGGCCAGCGACACGGAGTCGGCCAACTCCGCCGCCCGCGCCGGGTCTTCGTACGGGTCCGTGAGCAGGGGCTCGGGGAGCCAGGGGCCGACGTACGCCTCTCTGCGGACGCGGGCCGAGCGCAGGACGTCGATCGCGACGCGGGTGACCGTGGTGGACAGGAACGCCCTCGCGGAGCGGGGTTCGGCGGGGGTGGCGTCGTAGCGCAGCCAGGTCTCCTGGACGGCGTCCTCGGCTTCGGTGACCGTGCCGAGGACGCGGTAGGCGATCGAGAAGAGGAGGGGGCGCAACTCCTGGAACTCGGCGGCTTTTTGGGTGCGCGCGGGGTTTTCCGGGCTCGCGCTGTTTTCCGGCCTCGCGCCGCTCTCCCCGCGTGCCCCGTTCTCCGCTCCCGCGCTCAACTGCGTCCCCCTCAGCCGCTGAACGGCGCGGGGCCGAACCGTCCCCACGCCACGAACGCCGCGAGCGCGAGGTAGACCAGGTTCAGGGCGACCAGCGCGGACTCGCCACGGCGTCCGTGGGTGATCATCGCGCCGACCATGAGGAGAGTCCAGCAGACGGCGGTCACTGGGACCAGCGCCGGCGCCGTGTCCAGCGCGGCCGGCAGCAACAGGCCCGCCGCGGCGAGGAGTTCGAGGATGCCGAGGGACTTCACGAAGGCGGTGCTCGCGTCCCCGGTCCAGCCCCCGCCGTGCGCGACGGCGAGCTTCTCCCGGGGCACGAACGTCTTCGTGACACCCCCAGCGAGCGCCACGAACGCGAGCAGTCCGGCCGAGATCCACAGCGCGAGGTCCATCGTCTTCTCCTCCGTAAGGAAAGTGTTCCGTTCCCTACGGACGAGACAGGACCCCGCGCTGTGACATCTCCCGGCGAAAGATCAGCAGCTGGCGAGGTAGCTCGTCAGCGCGGACTTCTCGGCGGTGTCGACGGACAGGTCGTAGTAGTACTTCACCTGCACCCACGCGCGGACGTACGTGCAGCGGTACGAGGTGACCGACGGCATCCAGGTCGCCGGGTCCTGGTCGCTCTTGGCCTGGTTGACGTTGTCGGTGACCGCGATGAGCTGCGGCCGGGTGAGGTCGTTGGCGAACGCCTGCCGCTGCGCGGTCGTCCAGGCGCTCGCGCCGGAGTCCCACGCCTCGGCCAGCGGTACGAGGTGGTCGATGTCGAGGTCGGACGCGGCCGTCCAGGTAGCCCCGTCGTAGGGGGAGTACCAGCTGCCGCTCGTGGACGCGCAGGCGGAGTCGGTGACGACGCCCGACCCGTCCCTCTTGAGTACGGTCTCCCGCGTGTTGCAGGTACCGGAGATGGTGATCCAGTGCGGGAACAGGTCCCGGTCGTAGCCCGTCCGGTTCTCGGTGGCCACGGTGAGCTGGGACAGGTAGCTGCGGGCGGTGGCGCCGCTGACGGGCGTGGGGAGCGCGGCGGACGCGGTCGGGCCGTTGAGGACGCCGACGGAGGCTATGAGTCCGGTGAGGGCGGCGAGTATGCTGAGCCGTCCACGCGCGTAGAACTTTCGCATGCGAACTCCCGTGGGGTGTGGGGGCGTTGGAGTGGGGGGCGATGGAATGCTCGCGGGGGTGTGTTGCGGTGAGGTGTGCGAACGGTAAGAAGTTAGTGACGCGAACATGACAAGACAAGGTCTGCGGCGAAGAGGGAGGCGGCGGACCCGGTGAAGAAGGCGGGGGGACTTTCGTCCCTACGTCGATGTCGGTGGCGTCGCGTACGATGGACGGCGCAGAAGGGGAGTAGCTCTTCGCCGGACCGTCGACATACTGCTCAGCTCGTCTGAGCCGGCGCCCGGAGGCGGGGTTCGAGTACCCGCCAGCGAGACCTTCGGCAAGCAGTGCACGTCCGTGTCGTACGACGCGGGCTCTTCGTGTGCTGTCCTGCCGAGGTGTCCTGAAGGCTCAGCGCTCTCGGTGGGGCGGCCCCTACCGATTGAGGAACCCTTGATCAGCATCAGCGTGACGGCGCTCGTCTTCGGCGTCGTCTTCCTCGCGGAGCTGCCGGACAAGACGGCGCTCGCGGGGCTCGTGCTCGGGACGCGCTACCGGGCGTCGTACGTGTTCGCCGGGGTCGCCGCGGCGTTCCTCGTGCACGTCGTCCTCGCGGTCGCGGCGGGCAGCGTCCTCACGCTCCTCCCGCAGCAGCTCGTCCACGCCCTCACCGGCGTCCTCTTCCTCGGCGGCGCCGCGATGCTGCTCCTCAAGAAGGACGAGGACGAGGAGGAGGTCCGCCGCCCCGAGGACCAGTCCTTCCTCAAGGTCGCGGGCGCGGGCTTCATGCTCATCCTGGTCGCCGAGTTCGGTGACCTGACGCAGCTCATGACGGCGAACCTCGCGGCCCGCTACGACGACCCCCTCTCGGTCGGCCTCGGCGCGGTGCTCGCGCTGTGGGCGGTCGCGGGGCTGGGGATCGTCGGGGGGAAGGCGCTGATGAAGAGGGTGCCGTTGAGTCTGATCACGAAGGTTGCGGCGGTGTTGATGCTGGGGCTGGGGGTGTGGAGTCTTTGGGAGGCGGTTGCGGGCTGAGGGTGGGGGCGGTGGGTTGAGTGGCGGGGCGGGGGTGGGTTCGGTGGGGCTGGGGGGTGTTTCGCTCGCCCGCATCGGGGGGATTGCCCGCAGCCGGGTGGGCGGTGGGGGCGGGTGCGGCTCGGTACGAGGTGCAGTGCGGCGGGGTGTGGGCCGCGACCCGGATCGCGATCGCCGTCCCGGACTGGCGTGCCTCCGGTGACGCTGGTCCGGGTTGTGGCCCGGGGGCTCGGCGGCTTGATCGGCCGCGTCACTCGACGGGACGCCGTCGCGTGGTGCGGCGTGGTGCCGGGGTCCGGTGCGGCCATCGCCGGTCCGGCCCGGCGGGCCTCGGCTTGTGCCTCCGGCGAGGGTGGTCCGGGTCGTGCCCCGGGGGCCTGGCGGTTTGACCGGCCGCGCCGCCCGGCGGGACGCCGTCGCGTGGTGCGGCGTGGTGCGGGCTGCGCCCCGGATCGCCATCGCCGCTCCGCCCCGTTCCGGTGGGCCTCGGTGCGGGCCTCCGGCGGCTGGTCCGGGTCGTGGCCTGGTGGCCCGGCGGTTTGACCGGCCGCGCCACCCGGCGGGATGCCGTCGCGTGGTGCGGGCTGCGCCCCGGATCGCCATCGCCGTCCCAGCCCAGCGGGCCTCGGCGCAGGCCTCCGGCCACGGTGGTCCAGGCCGCCCCCCGAGGTCCCGGCAGCTTGACCAGCCCCGCCACCCGACGGGACGTCCCCCCGCCGAACATCCCGTAAGCCCCCCTGAACAACCGGTGAAGTTTCCGGCAGGAGCTGGCGGGGACGGCGTTCGTTTTGTACCGTGGGTGAACAAAGTGGTTCCCGCTCGTTTTCCCTGACCGGCGGGCGGGGCCACCTTGGTCTCTGAAACCGGGTGTCTGGAGTGCGCATGTCGGTCGCCGAGCCTGTTGTCATCGACGCTCGTGCTCTTCTGCTCGACATGGACGGAACGCTCGTCAACTCGGACGCGGTGGTGGAGCGGATCTGGCGCCGCTGGGCCGAGACGCACGGACTGGACGGCGACGAGGTCATGCAGGTCGTCCACGGCCGCCAGGGCCACGCCTCCATGGCCGTACTCCTCCCCGACCGCCCCGTCGAACAGAACCTCGCGGACAACGCGCGGATGCTCGCGCAGGAGACCGCCGACACGGACGGCGTCGTACCGATCCCCGGCGCCCCAGACTTCCTCACCGCCCTCGCCGGCGTCCCGCACGCGCTCGTCACCTCCGCGGACGTCCCCCTCTCCACCGCCCGCATGGCCGCCGCCGGCCTCCCGCTGCCCGCCCTGCGCATCACCGCCGAGTCCGTCGGCGCCAGCAAGCCCGACCCCGAGGGCTTCCTGAAGGCGGCGGCGGAACTGGGCATCGCCCCCGCCGACTGCGTCGTCTTCGAGGACTCCGGCGCGGGCATCCAGGCGGGCAAGGCGGCCGGAATGCGCGTAGTGGGCGTGGGCGAACGGGCCGCCGCACACCCCGCGGACGTCGTCGTCCGGGACCTGCGCGAGATCGCGGTGGAGGTCACGGCGGACGGGGTACGACTGCATGTGCGGGGCGCGAGGGCCTGAGGCGGGGACCATACGTACGACGCTGGCGCTGCGAACTGGCGCTTGACGCCGAGGGGTTCGCTACGGCGCTGGCGCTGCGGGTCGGCGTCTGACGTCAAGAGGCTCGCTTACGGCGCTGGGCTCGCGAACCGGCGTTTGACGCCGAGGGGCTCGCTTACGACGTCGGTGCTGCAAACCGGCGTCACACGCCGAGGCGTCCCCGCTAACGACCCCGGCCCCGCGAACCGGCGTCTGACATCGAGGAGTTCGCTTACGGCGCTGGATTCGCGAACCGGCGTTTGACGCCGAGGGGCTCGCTTACGAGGCTGGCGCTGCGAACCGGCGTCACGCCGAGGCGTCCGCCAACGACCCCGGCCCTGTGAACCGGCGTCTGACACCGAGGGGCTCGGTTACGACGCCAGCGCTGCGAACCGGCGTCACACGCCACGGCGTCCGCTCACGCCCCCAGCCCCGCGAACCGGCACCCGTCACCGAGCCCTCCGCCCCCGCCCCGCGCGCTCCGCCCCGGCATCAAGACCACCGCTCCCCGCCGCGCGCCCAGCGTCGCCGATCCCGCCGTACCTCTCGGCACCGCGAAAGTCACCGCGCTCCGTACCCCCGCTCGCCCCCTCCGACGCCGAAGGCCCCGGCTCTCCCCTTCAAGGTTCCTTCGTCTCCTTCTCCAACCGCTCCCGCGTCGCCGCCCCGTACACCCCCAGCTCGTCGCCGGTGATGTTCCGCGACCACTGGTAGTTCTTGAGCGCGTTCTCGACCGGCTCGTCGAAGACCCCGTCCGCGTCCTCGCCGTACAGGGACAACTCCTTGAGCCGCAGCTGAAGTTCCCGCACCTCCGTACCCGTGTCCCCACGCCGCAGCACCGCGACCGTGAGGCTCGGGACCTGGCGCTGGTCGTCGGCGGCCCCGCCGGAGGGGGACGCCTCGGCGGAGGGCGAGCCACTCGCGGAGGGCGAGGGCGAGGAGGAGCGGGAGGGCGTAGGGGAGGGCGAGGGCGCCGCACTCTCGGACGGGGTCGCCGCCTCGGACACGGGCGCGGGGACGGCGGACCGCTCGGCCGGCGCCTCGACGGACGCCGCCACGGTCCGGGACGGCACCGGCACCGCCGCACGGATGTCCTCCGGCGGCGAACCGTCGCGCACGGGCGCGTCGTACGCGAAGAGCCCGCTCGCGAACCCGGCAGCGGCGAGGATGGCGACAACGGCACCGCTGGTCGTGAGAAGAACCGTCCGCCGACGACGGCTGCCGGGCTCCGGAACGCCGTCCGGGTCTACGCCACCCAGGGACCCCACGTCGCCCAGCGATCCCGCATCCCCCGCAGGTATTACGCCGTCCAGGGGTCCTACGCCTCCCGCCCCCGCACCCCTCGCCACCCCGTCATACCCCGATACCCCTACCTCTCCAGAGCCACGACGAGCACCGGTACCTCCACCAGGAACCCTCGGCAGCGGGGCCGTAGCCATCGCGTCCGGAAACGATTCGGCAGAAGCGGGAACAGCCCGCAACGGCATCGTCGCATCGGCCGGAGGCCCAGGCGGCCGACCCCCGGCGACCGGCGCCCCCGCCGTACCCGCCAGCTCCACATAGGGACGTATCCGCAGCGGATCGAAGTCCTCCGCGGCGGCGGCCTCCGCGAGCCGCGCCTCCTTCAGCGTCTCGGCGGCCCGCCGCGCGCAGTCGCAGGACGGCGTGCTGTCGGCGGCACGCAGGGCCCCGCACTCCGGGCAGGGGTGCCCGTACGGCCCCTGCGGCCCGGCGGGTCCCTCGCGCCCCGTCGGCTCGTTCACGCCTTCACCCCTCCCCGTGGGAACTCCGGAAATTATGCAGATCCTCCACACTCATGGCACGCCCCCATCGCACCACACGTCACAGGCCGCGAGATGGCCGGAAACAATCTCCCGCACACCTCGACAGGCCGTTCCGGGCGACACCGACCACCATGGGAGGGACACGAGAGCCGAAGGAGGTCTCCATGGCCTTGGACGCAGGGACGGCCGCGAAAGATCCGCACCGCGAGCATGTTGGCGGAAACGTCATGGTGTCGATCGGAGCCCTGCTGCTGGGCATGTTGCTCGCGGCCCTCGACCAGACGATCGTCTCCACGGCGCTTCCCACGATCGTCAGCGACCTCGGCGGCCTGGAACACCTCTCGTGGGTGGTGACCGCCTACCTCCTCGCCTCCACCGCGGCAACCCCCTTGTGGGGAAAGCTCGGTGACCAGTACGGCCGAAAACGACTGTTCCAGACGGCGATCGTGCTCTTCCTGATCGGTTCCGCTCTCTGCGGAACGGCCCAGAACATGCCGCAGTTGATCGCTTTCCGGGCGCTCCAGGGCCTGGGCGGCGGCGGGTTGATGGTCCTGTCGATGGCGATCGTCGGCGACCTCGTCCCGCCCCGTGAACGCGGGCGCTACCAGGGCCTGTTCGGCGCGGTCTTCGGCGCGACGAGCGTCCTGGGCCCGCTGCTCGGCGGCGTCTTCACCGAACACCTCAGCTGGCGCTGGGTGTTCTACGTCAACCTCCCCGTCGGTGCCGTCGCGCTCGCCGTCATCGCGGCCGTCCTGCACATCCCGCGCCGCACCACCCGGCACGTCATCGACTACCTCGGCACCCTCCTGATCGCCTCCGTCGCCACCTGCCTCGTCCTGGTCGCCTCCCTCGGCGGTACGACGTGGGCGTGGGGCTCGTTCCAGGTGATCGGCCTGCTGGTGCTGGGAGTTGTGCTCGCCGCCGCCTTCGTCGTGGTCGAACGCCGGGCCGCCGAGCCGGTGTTGCCGCTGAAGCTGTTCGGCATCCGCACCTTCACCCTCTCCGCCGTCATCAGCTTCATCGTCGGGTTCGCGATGTTCGGCGCGATGACCTACCTGCCGACGTTCCTCCAGGTCGTGCAGGGCGTCTCGCCGACCATGTCCGGCGTCCACATGCTGCCGATGGTCGCCGGGCTGCTGATCTCCTCGACCCTCTCCGGCCAGATCGTCAGCCGCACCGGCCGCTGGAAGGTGTTCCCCGTCGCCGGGACCGCCGTCACCACCCTCGGCCTGCTGCTCCTGCACCGCCTCGACGAGGACAGCCCGACCGGCGAGATGAGCGCGTACTTCTTCGTCTTCGGCCTCGGACTCGGCCTGGTCATGCAGGTACTTGTCCTGATCGTCCAAAACTCCGTGTCCTACGAGGACTTGGGCGTCGCCACGTCCGGCGCGACCTTCTTCCGCTCGATCGGCGCGTCCTTCGGCGTCGCCGTCTTCGGCACGGTCTTCGCGAGCCGCCTCTCCGACAAACTCGCCTCCGCCTTCAGGGGAGTTGAGGGTCTCCCGGCAGGGTTCGACGCCGACACCCTGAAGTCCGACCCGCGCGGCATCACCCAACTCCCGCCCGCGCTACGGCCGCCCGCCCTGCACGCCTACGCCTCCTCCATCACCGACGTGTTCCTGTACGCCGCGCCCGTCGCCCTCCTCGGCTTCGTGCTCGCCTGGTTCCTCAAGGAGGACAAGCTGCGCTCCTCGGTGACCGCGCCGGACGTCACCCAGACCCTCGCCAGCAACCCCGTCGAGCGCTCCTCGTACGACGAGGTGTGCCGGGCGCTGTCCGTCCTCGGCACGCGCGAGGGACGCCGGGAGGTGTACCGGACGATCACCGCCCGCGCGGGCTACGACCTGCTGCCGGCGGCGAGTTGGATCCTGCTGCGGATCCGGAAGTACGGCAGCGTCGAGCCGGGGAGGCTCGCGGACCAGAGCCCCGTCCCGCTCGCCGTGATCATCGAGGGGGCCCGGCAGGTCGAGGAGAACGGACTGGCCCGCCGGGAAGGGATGGAACTGCGGCTCACCGCCCGGGGACGCGAGGTCGCCGAGCGGCTCGCCGAGGCGCGGGAGGAGTCGCTCGCGGAGATGCTGGGGGACTGGTGGGGCCCTGACCGGCCGACCGATCTGGTGCGGCTGGTCCGGGAGTTGAACGGGGAGCTGTGCGGGTCGGTGCAGGAGCAGCCTCAACGAGCCTGAATCCGGAGGGACTTCGTGAACCAGTGCTCCGCGTACTGGTCGTCGTTGTACCGCTCGGTCTCCGTGTACCCCAGGCGCGCGTACAACGCCCTCGCCTCCACCAGGTCGCTCCGCGTGTCCAGGATCATGCGCGCGGCCCCCGCCTCCCGTGCGGCGTCCTCCGCCGCGCCCACCAGGAGCGCCGCCCCGCCCTTGCCCCGCAGCTCCGGCAGCACGAAGACGCGGGTCAACTCGGCCGTGTCCGGCGCCCGGAAGCGCACCCCCGCCGTACCGGCCGCCTCACCGTCGTACCGGCCCACCAGCAACACCCCCTGTGGCGAGGCGAGTTCGGCGCCGGCGCGGGCGTGGATCTCGCGCTCCAGCTCGGCCGGGTCGGTGGTGCGGTTCTCGTGGAGGAGGTACCAGCGGTCGCTCACCTCCGTGTAGTACGCGCGCCACAGCGCTAGCGCGGCGGGGGAGTCGGGGAGTTCCGGGGTGATCGTCCAGGGCATGGGACATTCTCCGGGCGTGGCCGGGCGGTGGCGCAAGCGATATACGGAGCGGCTGTTTGTGTGCCGCTTTCCGGGCAACTCGGAAGGAGAACCGGCCCGTTGGGCCGAGACACCGGAAGGCAGCCATGTCCACAGGCGTGATCGTCGTTCTGATCGTCGTCGGCGTGCTCGTCGTCGCAGCGGCGGGTTTCCTCGGAGTGCGCCGCACCCAGGGCGGGGGGTCCTTGAAGCGGCGGTTCGGTCCCGAGTACGGGCGGGCCGTGGCCCGGCACGACGGGGATGTCCGGGCCGCCGAACGGGAGTTGACGGCTCTCCTCGAACGTCACGGGGGCTTGCAGGAGCGTCCCCTCGAAGCCGGGGAGCAGGAGAAGTTCCAGGAGCGGTGGCGGGCCGCGCAGGAGCGGTTCGTGGAGTCGCCCCGGGAGGCCGCCGCCGAAGTGGACCAGTTGCTCGGGGAGTTGGCGGGGACGCGGGGGTATCCGCGGGCCGAGGACTTCGACGAGCAGGTCGCGGCGCTGGCCGTGCACCATGCCGGGCACGTCGACGGGTACCGGCATGTGCGGCACGTGGTCGGCGAGGGCGGTGAGGACACGGAGGACGCGCGCAAGGCCGTACTCGAAGCCCGGGCGCTGTTCCGGGAGTTGGTCGGCGAGCCGAAGGCACTGGCGCGCACCGCGTCGCGCGACACCGAGAAGGCGAGGGCCCGTCGCGTACCGGCGGTGCTCCAGCGGATTCAGGCCAAGTGAGGAGGGGTTGAGGGATGACTGAGGAGATGGGGACGCCTCGGAAAGGGGCGCCTCAAGGACGTACAGGTGCCGGAGACCCTCCGGCGGCCACAGCCGTACCTGCGAAGACACCCACGGGCATGCCTGCGGCGCCGCCGGTGAAAACCGGTGAGAGCGGTTACCGGCATGGCTCACCGCTGATCCCCCGCGATGAGAGCGACAAGCTGGAGCTGCGGATGCGGCACGCGCTCGCCGGGTTCGTCGACGAGCCGAAGGAAGCCGTCGTCGAGGCGGATCAGGTGCTGGAGGAGCTGACGGCGCGGGTCACCGAGGCGATCACGCGCAGGCGCCGGACCGTACGCGGGGCCTGGCAGACGGGGGAGGGCGGCGACACCGAGCAACTGCGGCTGGCGCTGCGGGACTACCGGGAGTTGTGCGAGCGGTTGCTGCACGTGTGAAGGGAGTTGGGCGCCGGGGCCGTCGTACACAAGCCGACTGTCGTGCGCGGGCCCGGCGCCCGTCTCAAGTCCCCTCAGGGCGCGGGGCGTTCGCCGTCCGCCGGGGGCGTGTTCCGCCGCGCGCGCCACTCCTCGACGACCGCCTCCACGTCGTACGGCTTCTTGCCGAGCGGTGGTCCCGGCGGCGGACGGAACATCATGTCCCGGATCTTCGCGTTGACTTCGGTGAGGATCTTGCGGGCCGCGTACTCCGAGGGCGCCTCCAGCGCCGCCGCGAGCGCGTCCTCCGCCTCCTTGCGCAGGGCGAGCGCGGGCGGGAGCACGGACCAGCCCTCGCGGGCCATCTTCCGCTTGATCCACCAGAGTTCGTCGTACGAGGAGTCCACCCCGGCGGGGAGCGGCTTGCCCGCGCCCGTCAGCCCGTCGAACTCCCCGCGCGCCTGCGCGTCCTGGATCTGCTTGTCCACCCAGGATTCGAACGGCACCCCTGGTGGCTTTCGCTCGGTCATGCGTCCATTGTGCCGGACGCGGTGTCGCCGGGCGATTTATCATTTCCGCCGCTGTGCAATGCCGTTTCGGACGCTGTGACCGTCCGGGGGGTCTGGGACATGCCGGGCGGACGTCCGGCGGACACAAGGGGAACGCACGTGCTCGAACTCACCATGGCCTCCGTCTCCGCGGTGGAGGAGGGGGCCACGGCAGGGATGCTCATGGCCGACGCGGACAGCGAGCCGGGGGCGGTGCTGCGGGTGGGCCGCGACACCACCGTCTGCCGCCTCGCGACCCCCCAGGACTGGCTCTTCGTCTCCCGCATCCACCTCGAATTCCTCTGCGGCCCCGAATCCACCTGGCAAGTCACCTGGCTCCGCGGCTCCCAGGACGACCCCTCCTCCGAAGTCCGCCTGGTATCGGGCCAGTACGCCCAGCCGATCCCCTACGGCAGCACCGTCACCCTCCCCCGAGGCGGCTCCGGAGAAATCATCATCACGGACCGCACGAGCCCGCGCAGCGTGAACGTGGGCTTCTACCACGAGGGTTGAGAGCGGCTAGGCGCTCAGCAGGTCAAGCAGTTCGCTCCCCAGCGTCGAGCGGTGGACCACGACGTACTGGCCCTCGCGGCGGCGCTGGAGGAGGCCCGCGTTCTCCAGGCGGGCGCAGTGGTGGGACAGGGTTGCCGGGGCGTAGCGCAGGGCGGTCGCCAGGTCGCCCATGGCGGTGGGGCGGGTGGTCGCGCGGAGGATGGCGGAGCGGGCGTCGCCGAGGAGGAGGCGGGCGGGGTCGGTGGGCGAGGGGGAGGGCGCGGGTGAGGCCGTGGGGGACCACAGGGAGCGCAGGCCGGGCAGCGGGTAGCCGACCCAGGCGAAGTCCGGGTGGTCGAAGGCGAACAGGGACGCCGAGCCGCCCGAGACGACGGGGACGAGGATGATGCGGCGGCCGTCCAGCGCGAAGCGTTCGGGGTGGCCGTCGGGCAGGTGGAGGACGGAGTCGGTGTACCGGTAGCGGGGGCTGAGCGTGGCCAGCACCGTGTCCGGGCGCCCCAGGACCATCGCCCCGCCCACCCGCTCGGCCTCCCGCCGCAACCCCTCCTGCGCCGCCCGCCACACCGGCCGTACCGCCTCCCACAGCGCCCGCATCACCGCCCCGTACCGCTCCAGCCACCGCCCGGGCCGGTCGACGACCGGCCGCCACTGCTCGGGCGGCGCCCCCGCGAACTCCTCCTCCAGGGCCGCGAGAAGACGGTCGGCGGGCAGGTCCAGGAGCTGTTCCAGATGGTGCTCGGCGCCGTCGCGCGACATGGACGCGGTCGGCGTCAGACAGTCGGGGATCGCCGGATGCCCGGGCGCGAACAGCGGACGCAGCGTCTCGCGCACGTGCGCGGGCACCTCGCGCCGTACGGCGTCGCGCGCCGCCGGCGGCACGGCGTGGCGGCGGTCGCCGTACAGGTCCGCCGTCAGGGAAAGCAGGCTCGCCCCCGGATGCGGCACGAATTGCATCCGGATCTCGGACACGTCACCGAGGCAGAGCTGGGAATACGTGGTCATCGAACTCCCCCGTTTCGTTTGCACGTGATCAGACGCGAAACGAACTCCGCCGGTTGCGTCCGCAAGACTTTTTGAAGATCTTCGAAATGCTTGTCCGCACCGAAAGGCATTTGCGAGAGTCGAGGCATGCCCGACGCGGAGATAGCAGAATTCGTGAGACAGCGGGGGTACGGGGAATTCGTCTCGGACACCGTGGTGACCTATCCAGGCCGCAATCCGAACATGGCGGGACGCACGACCAGCGGGACCGACGTGTTCGCCAAGCGCACCGCCGGCCCGCACACCGGGCACGGCGCCCGCCTGGAGGACCTCGGACCGGCCCTGACCTGGCACCATCTGCGCTGGCCTGCCGTCCTGGCGGCCGACCCGGACCGCCGTATCCACCTGACCCGCTGGGTCGGCGACGCCCGCACGGCGGCCGACGCGGTGACCGCCGGGGAATTCCCGGACGCCCTCGCCCACGCCCTGGGCGCCGCGCTCGGCGAACTCCACGCGGCCCGTTTCACCCCGGACCACCTCGACCGCCGCCCGCTCCCGATGCCCTCGGTCCGCGTCTTCTCCGCCCTGTCGGCGGCCCAGTACCTGGAAAGCAGCGGCGGCCTCATCGAACTCTGGCGCATTCTCCAGGGCGACGACCACCTGAAAGAAGCGGTCGCGAATCTCAGGAAAGACGAGAAAGCGGCGCCCCAGGTTCCCATCCACGCCGATCTCCGCCTGGACCAGATACTCGTCGCCGACGGGGAACTGCTCGTCACGGACTGGGAGGAATTCCGGTACGGCGACGCCGCGCGCGACCTCGGCACCACCGTGGGCGAGTTCCTGCACCGCAGTGTCGTCGGCATCGCCGCCGAGGAGATCGACACGGCCGGCGCGGACGACGAGATCGTCGCGAGGGGCGTCCGCAACCTCCAGGAGGCGCTCCCCACGCTGGAGGCGTTCACCCGCGGCTACCGCGCGGTGCGCCCCGGCCGCGACCGCGACCTGGCCCGCCGCGCGGTCGCCTTCGCCGGCTGGCACCTCCTCGACCGGGTGATGGCCGCGGCGGCGTACGGCGCCGAACTCACGCCCGTGCACCGCGCGGCGGTCGGCGTGGGCCGTACGGCGCTGGCGCGCCCCGCCGTGTACGTCGGCGTCCTGGGCCTGGAGGCGCTGTGACCGGCCCCCTCGTCACCGTCACCGGCGTGACCGACGTCGACGTACCGAACCTCACCGCGCGCGTCGCCGGTACCGAGATCGGCGCGCGCACCCTGAACGAACTGCGCGCCCGGCTCGCCGACGAGCTGTACCGGACGTTCCACCAGGGCGCGCGCCCGGCCGCCGTGCACCCCCGCGACCTCGTGGACCCGGCGCTGGAGGCGGAGCTGAAGGCCGCCGTCCCGCACCCGGCCGTCCGCGTCCCCACCCGCCTGCTGTCCGAGGACGGCGAGGAGGCGACCGTCGTCCTGGCCGGAGTGCGGGTGCGGGTCCCGCGTGCGCGGGTGCGTACGGAGGACGGTGCCGCCGTGGAGGGCGGTGTCACCGTCGAACTGCCGCCGTACCGGCCCTCGTTGTCCCCCGGCTTCCTGTCCGTGGTGGGGTCGCGGCTGCCCCACGCGAAGGGCGGTCCCGTCCTGCGGATCTACCTGCACGTGCCGGACGCGGGGGCCGCCCCGGCGGTGTGGGGTGCGGTGCTGCGCGGGCTGGAGGACGCGGGGCTGCCGTACCGGGCGAAGATCCTCTCCCACCCGGACCGGTACCCCCGCAGGGACGCCATGGTCGTCTACGTCACCGACGAGGTGGAGCGCGCCGTCGACACCGTCGCCCGCGCCCCGCTCGACCTGGCCGAACCGGTCTCGCCGTTCACGCGGGCCCTCGCGCCGGGCCTCTCCCTCGCCTGGGACCCCGCCCCGCGCGCGGGCGCGGCCCGCCGGCCGAGCTTCGGCCAGCACCGGGCGCGCGCCTGCGCCGACGGGCTCGTCGACCACGCGCGGTACGGCATCCCTGTCGCCGAAGCCGTCGCGCGGGCGCTGCGGGCCGCCGGCGCGGACCCGGCACTGCCCCACCGCAACCTCGACAGCCCCTGCCCCGCCCTGTGACTTCCCTCCCGCCGGACCCCGGCGGGAGGGAGAACCGGAAAACCAACGGAGGAGAACACCATGAAGATCGAGAACCCGGCCGAGAACCTGGTCCGCGGCTACCGCACCTACACCGACGGCGACCAGGTCGCCCAGGTCGCGGGCGTCGAAGGCCCGGAGACGACGGCGTCCATCACCACCGCGACGCCCGTCATCACCACCACGCTGATCTTCGACTGCTAGTCGGAGCCGGCATCCGCTCCGGGGCCCGGTCCGCGCCGGGCCCCGGAGCTCCACCCGACGAAAGGCACCGGCATGTCCGGAGAGGTCGTCGTCTCGTACGGCACCCCCGCGTCGACCACACACGTCCTGTGGCAGGGCCCGCACAGCTTCCGCTGGCACCGGGTGCCCGGGGAGAGCGCGATCAAGGCGGCTGGTGCGGTGCCGGACGGGCTGCGGGGCGTCTTCGCGCGGGCGGGCACCGGAAGTGTCCGGTTCGCCGTGCCCGAGCTCGTACCCGAGGGTGGGTCTGTCCAGGTCCTGCCCGACGCCGTCAGCATCGGCTGGCACCTGCTCGCGGGGAGCGCTCTGCCCAGGGAGTACGCGGACGTCGTCCGGCGCGTGGGCGGTGCGGTGCGCGGCCTGCACGCGGGCGCCGAGGGGGCCTGCGGGACCGTGCCCTGGCTCGACGGGCTGGCCCGTTGGCTCGCCGAGCGGCCCGACCCGGTGGCGGCGCGCGTGCTGCGGCGGATCGGCGAGGAGCGCTTCACGCGGCTCGCGCAGTGGGCGGCTCTTGCGGCCGTGCCGGGCGGGGTGCTGCTCGGCACGCTGTCGCCCGGGGTGATCGTCGTCGACCGGCGCGACCGGGCCGCGCACGTCCTCGTCAGCGCCGAGGCCGGGTACGGCGCTCCCGCGCTCGACCTCGGCACGCTCGCCGAGGCCCTGTCCACGTCCGTCGCGGTCGCCTCCCGGGGTGCGCACCGGGCGCCGGGCAACCTCGACTACGGCGTCCTGTGGGACGCGTTCACCGCCGGGTACGGGGGCGGTTCTCCGCGCGCCGACGTGGAGCGCGCCGCCGTCCTCAGGCGCGTGCATCGGCTGCGCAGCATCAGCGGCCACCTCGGGGACAACGCCGTCTTCGACGAACAACTCGCCGCTCTGCCCGACCTGGTGGACGGCGACACCGTCGTCCCGCTCGACCGGAGGAACTGAATGAGTGCGTTGAAGGGAACGGGTGCGTTGAACGGAACGGGTGTGTTGAACGGCCGGAAGGCCGTCGTCACCGGGGCCTCCCGGGGCGTCGGCAGGGCGATCGCGCTGCGGCTCGCCGCCGACGGGGCGGCCGTCGTGGTCGGCTACCACCAGGGCGAGTCCGCCGCGAAGTCCTGCGCCGAGGAGATCCGGGCGGCCGGGGGGACGGCGCACACCGTCGGCGCCGACCTCGCCGACCTGGAGCAGGTCCGCGCCTTCATGACCCGCGCGGGGGAGCTGCTGGGCGGGCTGGACATCGTCGTCAACAACGCCGCCGAGTCCGAGCAGGTCGCCATCGCCGACGCCGACGACACGCACTACGAGCGCGTCATGGCCGTCAACGCGCGGGCGCCCTTCTTCATCATGCAGTGCGCCCAGGCGGTGCTCGGCGAGGGCGGGCGCATCATCAACATCTCCAGCATCGCCACGTCGCTGTCGGCGCCCGGGGCCGCCGTGTACGCCGGGAGCAAGGCCGCGCTCGAACGCTTCACGACCACCGCCGCGCACGAGCTCGGACCCCGGGGAATCACCGTCAACGCGATCGCGCCGGGCACGGTCGACACGGACATGCTGCGCGAGCTGCACGGGGAGCGGGCACGGGAGGCACTCGCCGCGGTGACGCCTCTGCGGCGGCTGGGGCGGGGGGATGACATCGCGGGGGTGGTGGCTTTTCTCGCCGGGGGTGATGCGGCGTTCGTCACGGGGCAGACGATTGCGGTGAACGGGGGGTTCCGCTGAGGCGAGGGTTTTCGCGGCGGCGGGGGCCTCGGAGGGGATGAGGGTTTCCGCGGCAGCGGGGGCCTTCGCCGCACCGAAGGCCTTTGCCGTGCCGAGGACTGCGAGCCGGAGGCTCCGCCAAGGTGCCGTGCCGGGGGCCGTCCGCCGGGGGTTTCGCCAGGGTGCCGGGTTGAGGGCTGTCCGCCCGGGGTTCCGCGAGGGGGCTGGGTTGAGGGCTGTCCGGCCGGGGTTCCGCGAGGGTGCCGGGCCGAGGGCCGCCAGGATGGGGTTCCGCCAGGGTGGTGTGCCGAGTCCCGCTCGGCGGGGGTTTCGCGCTGCGCCGAGGTCCGCTTGCCCGAGGCTTCGCCAGGGTGCCAGGCCGAGGGCTGTCCGCCCGGGGTTCCGCCAAGGCGCCGGGCTGAGGGCTGCGTGCCGGAGGCGTTGCCAGGGTGGTGTGCTGAGGACCGCCCGGATGGGGTTCCGCCAGGGTGGTGCGCTGAGTCCCGCTCGGCGGGGGTTTCGCCGGGGTGCCGGGCCGAGGGGCGTCCGACCGGGGTTCCGCCGGGGTGCCGGGCTGAGGGCTGTCCGCCTGGGGTTCCGCCAGGGTGCCGGGTTGAGGGTTGCGTGCCGGAGGCGTTGCCAGGGTGGTGCGCTGAGTCCCGCTCGGCGGGGGTTTCGCCGGGGTGCCGGGCCGAGGGCTGCGCGTCGGAGGCTTTGCCAGGGTGCCGTGCTGAGGACCGCCTGGATGGGGTTCCGCCAAGGGACCGCGTCGAGGGCCGTCCGCCTGGGGTTCCGCCAGGGTGCCGGGCTGAGGGTGGTCCGGATGGAGTTCCGCCGGGGCGCTGTGCCGAGGTCCGTTTGTCCGAGGCTTCGCCAGGGCGCCGCGTCGAGGACCGTCCGCCGGGGGTTTTGCCAGGGTGACGAGCTGAGGGTCGTCCGCCAGGTGTTCCGCGAGGGTGGTGCGCTGAGGACCGCCCAGATGGGGTTCCGCCAGGGTGGTGCGCTGAGTCCTGCCCGGTGGGGGTTCCGCCAGAGCGCCGTGCCCAGGGGCGTCCGGCGGGGGTTTCGCCAGGGCGTGCGGGTGGTCAGGGGGTTGGTGGGGGTCCGCGTGGCGGGTGGTTCGGGTGCCTCGCCACGCGATCCGGGGTGGTTCCTCAGGGTAGGACCCTTGCCAGGGCGAAGCCGTCGTAGCCCTTTGTGCCCACCGTTTGGATTGCTGTGCCGGTCAGGCGGGGGTGGGTGGCGATGAGGTGGAGGGCCGCTCGGGTGCCCTGGATGTCGCCGGCCGGGGTGTCCGCGTCGATCACTCGGCCGCCCCTCACCACGTTGTCGACGATGATCAGGGCGCCCGCGCTGGTGAGCTTCAGGGCCCACTCGACGTAGTGCGGGTTGTTCGCCTTGTCCGCGTCGATGAAGACGAGGTCGAAGGGCGGCGGGTTCTCGTCGGCCAGCAGGGGTAGGGACGTCAGGGCCTCGCCCACGCGGACCTCCACGATCTTGTCGAGGCCGGCTCGCGCGATGTTCCGCTCGGCGACGTCCGCGTGCTTGCGGCTGTACTCCAGCGTGACGAGGCGGCCGTCCTCCGGGAGCGCCCGCGCCAGGCAGATCGTGCTGTAACCCCCCAGCGTCCCGATCTCCAGGATCCGCCGGGCTCCCTGGATCTCGGCGAGGAGCTGAAGCAGCTTCCCCTGACCGGCCGACACACTGATCGGCGGCAGCCCCGCCGCCTCGCTCTCCCGCAGCGCGGCCGTCAATACCTCGTCCCTCAGCCCCAGTTCCTCCTCGAAGTACCCGTCCACCGATGCCCAGAGCTGCTCGTCGCTCATAGTCCCCTGCCTCTCCACGCTGTCTGACCCGACCAACGGGTACCACGCTCGCCGGAGTTCCCGCCGCTCATTCCCGAGCACCCGGTTTCACCCGTTCGGCGTACGCGGCCCCCGAACTTCCCTGCCCGTCCGCCGAGTTCATCTGCTCTGCCTCGGCACCTGCTGCACACGGCGGTGCTTGTGGCGCGTACCGAACGTGTTCTGGTTCAACGGCGGCGCACAGAAGGGGTACTTGTGAAGCCCTGCCGCCCCGGGGGACGTGAAGAGGTGCGCCGTACCGCCGTCCGTCGTCGGCATAGGAGGGGCGTACGGCGGAACACTCGGCATCGGCGGCACACGTGGCGCGGACCGGGGGATCGGCGGCGCCTCGTACACGCCGTGGCTCTCACTTGCCGGCGGCATCTCCGGGAACGGCGGAACACCTACCGTCGGAGCAGCGTCCGGCACCGGCGGAACCCCAGCACCGGACGTCCGCTCCGTCACGTCACCCCATGACACCCCGTCCGGTGCCGTCCTCGGCCTGGGCGGAATCACGGTCGCCGGAACCTCTTCCGGGAGGACAGACACCCCGTCGCCGTACGACGCCGAGGTACCCCCACGCCCGGGCACCGGCTCCGACCACCAAGGACTCCCGGCCGCCGCTACCCCTCCCACGGCAAAGTCGGCACCCACAGTCGGCGCAGTACTCGGCATCGACGGAATCCCGTCCCCCGACGGCATTGCCTCGGGGGCCGACGAGAACCCGCCGATCGGCGCCACTCCCGGCAGAGGAGGAACCCCATCGACCGGTATCGAGGCACCCCCGCGCGCGGGCGCCGCACTCTGCACCGGCGTCTTCGGAGCTGATCCGGCAGAGGCCCCCTCGCGCGCGGGAGCCGCCACCCCCACCTCCCCTCCCCGCGACCACATCGACGGGGCCCCCTCGCGCGCGGACGCCGCCCCCGACCACCGAGGCCCCTCGACCGGCGACGCCCCCTCCGGCGCGAAGCCTGTAGGCGCCGTCCCCGGCATCGGCGGAATCCCGCCCACCCCTGGCTCCGTCGAACCCGCACCCGCCCCCGGTCCCGCCGCACCTGCACCTGTCCCCGGCTCCGCCCCCACCGAACCCCCCACCACCGGCGCCCCCTTAGGCATAGGCGGAACCCCACCCCCGCCACCCCCCACCCGCGCGCGAAGCACCGCCAACGCCTCAGCCACCCGCGCAGTGATGCCGCTCAGCGGTGTCTCCTCCGTCGTGCCGGTCATTGCTGGCGTGCTCCCTTCAAGTGAGGTGGTCAGAAACCCGCGCCGACGGCGCCCCGTACGCGCGCGGTTGCCCCGCACCGCGAGATGGATCGCGGTCCCGGCCAGCGCGAGGATCACGGCGGCCACCGTGAGAAGCCACGCAGGGATGCCGGCGAGCGTGCGGAGCCGGTCGGCGTAGACGACTTGCCGGACAGGCGTGTCGGAGGCGGCGCGGCGGAGTACGGGGTCGGTGGTGACGAGCGTGGGGAGATTGACGGCGATCGCCGTCAGGTAGGGGGTTTCGCGGGAGAACGCCGACAGAGAGCCGGAAACCGTCGGTACCCGCCCCGCGTACGTCACGCGCGGGCGCGAGCCGCCGATCGCGGAGACCGGCTCCACGCGATGCGCAGCGAGGACGTACAGCGACAGGGCCACCGGCGTAGAGGCCAGCCGCATCGGGTACACCGGCGCCTGCGCGGCGAACGTGACGTGGAGCGGGTCAAGGGCGCCCCTGAGGGCGCCGTACGCGGCCGGGGCGAGCTTGATCGCGACGTACTGCCAGCGCAGCGCCACGTACGGCCTCAGGGCGTCCTGGAGGCCCGCGGGGAGGTCGAAGCCGCCCGCGCGCAGCCACGCGGAGAGCGCGGCGGGGTCGGTGGCGGAGAGATGCGTCACGGTGAACGGACCGAGCCGCTGGTCGGCGACGACACCGACACCGGGGCGCGGACCCGGCGGGAGAGGCCCCCGGTCGGCACCGGACGTGAGCGGCCAGTCGCCGTCCTGCGGCCAGAAGTGCTGCCGGGTGCGGTACGAGGGCACCGTGACCGCCGCCAGCTGATCGAACAGAGCGGGATCACCCAGCTCCACCGAGGCCCTCGCGGGCACCGGTAACAGCCACCCCGCGTCCGGCGCGTCGCCCGCGACGGTCAGCCGGGTCACGATCTGCTCCCGCGCACCGTCCCACCGGACGACGGAAACCTCCCGCGTGACCGCAGCGCGCCGGTCGTCCCCGGCGATCAGCGCCCCGCCCGCGTACGCGGGGGCAACCGGCAGGAGGACGGCCGGCAGCAGGAGAACGGTCAGCGCACGCGCGCGTAAGGAGGTGAATGAACCTTTCGCCGCTTCTTGTCGTCTCCACGGAAAACCGACCACCATGCTCGAAGCCCTCCGTAGTCATCCGTCACTACTTGTAGTGCTGTGACCCGCGCGGGTCTACGACGGTACGGGCGGAGCAGGGGTTCCGTTCGGCGCCGTTCCAAATCCCGCCCATGAGACGGGCGAAAACAGCCCCCGAGGACACGACCTGCCCGGACACGCACTATCGTCTTCCGGACAAAAGGAGATGGGCTGCCAGGTGAAGCAGGGGTGACCTGCGTCTCTGTCAGGGGGAGAGGCGTGCCCGTAGGGTTCGTCCGGAGGAAACCCCTGGTGGGCCTCCGGGAGAACCACCAGACAAGCGGGATCGAACGAACGGGGCGGGAGGCCTACCAGCCGTGGCGAATGCGGAGCACAGCGGGCGACCGGGGGAACCCTTCGGGGCGACCGCCGACCCTGCGGACGCACGACAGGCGCGTCTGCGCGCGGCCCGCATCGGCCTGTGGCTGCTTGCGGCGGTCCTCGCGGTACGGCAGGTCGCGTCCGTCCTGTCGACCCCGCGCGGGGAGCGCCTGACCGACCTGGAGACGTGGGTCGGCCAGAACGGCGTGCTGCACGTCAACGGCTCGCTGTACGACTCGACGCAGTTCACCGGCACGCCCTTCGGCGGCCTCGTCCTCAAGCCCCTCACGAAGGCCGCCGAACAGGCCCTCGGCTGGGGCTGGACGTTCGGCACGCTGCTCCTGGTCGCCGCCCTCGGCGTCGTCGCCGCGCGCGCCCTCCCGCAGCCCGTGAGCCGCCGTACGGCCCTCCTCGCGGCCCCCGTCGCCATCAGCCTCCTGATGCTCTCCCTGCCCGTCCGCAACACCCTGTGGCTCGGCCAGACCAGCATCATCCCGGTCCTGCTCGTCCTCCTCGGCTGCTTCGTCGTACGCGGGCGGTACGCCGGTGGCGCGCTGATCGGCGTCGCCGCGGCCCTCCAGCCGACCGTCCTGCTCTTCGCCGCGCTGCTGTGGTTCACGCGCAGACGCCGGGCCGCCGCGACGGCCGTAGGGACGTTCGGCGCGGCCACGCTGCTCGCCTGGGCCGCGATGCCGCACGACTCGTACACGTACTGGGTCCACCACATCGCCGGCACCGGTCTCGGCGGCAAGGCCGACGACCTCGCGAACCAGTCCCTGCACGGCGCGCTCCTGCGCCTCGGGGTGAACGGGCCACTCGAAATCGGCTTGTTCCTTGCGCTCGGCGCGGTCGTCGCCGTCCTCGGCGTGCGCCGTGCCGTGCGCTACGCGCGGGACGGCCAGTTGCTGCTCGCCGTCGCGATCACCGGGTGCGCCGCCATCGCCGTATCGCCCACCACGTGGCAGCACCAGCTGCTGTGGGTGCTGCTCGCCGTCGTCGGGCGGGTCGGGAAGCGGGCCTCCGACCGGTACGTGTGGCCCGTCGCCGTCGTCCTGGTGATGACGTTGCCCGCGAAGATGATGCTGCCGAACATGGCCGCGCTGTACCCCGTCCGCGACAACATCGTGCTGTTCGCCGCGATCGCCGCCGCGACGTTCCTGCCGTTCCTGTCCCGCAAGGACCCGCTGTACGCCGCGCCGACGCCCACGGAGTACGCCGCGCCCGTGCCCGCGCGCTTCTCCTGGGTGCCGCTGCTGCCGTTCCTGCGCCGCGTGCTGTCCCGGCCGAACCTCCTGCTGGAGCTGCTGCTCATCCGCGTCACGTACGCGGCGTACCAGAAGGTCCGCCTCGCGGCGACCGGCGGGACGAACTCCGGCGGGCGCGTGCGCGCGGAGGAGCACGGGCAGCAGATCCTCGACATCGAGCGCTTCCTGCACATCGACATCGAGCACGCCGTCAACCACTGGGTCGTCGGCGTCTCCTGGCTGCGGAACTTCTTCGACTTCTATTACGAGTCGTTCCACTTCGTCGTCCCGCTGACGCTGCTGGCGGTCCTCTACTGGCGTCGCCCGGTCGACTACCGCTGGGCGCGCGCGTCCCTCGGCTTCGCCACGCTCCTGGCCCTGGTCGGCTTCTGGCTCTACCCGCTGGCGCCCCCGCGCCTGATGCCGGCCCTCGGCGTCATCGACACCGTCCACGGCGTCCAGGACTTCTCGAAACCGGACTACGGCACGCTGACGGCCCTCACGAACCAGTACGCCGCGATGCCGTCCCTCCACTTCGGCTGGTCCCTGTGGTGCGGCCTCGTCATCGCCCTCGTCGCGCCGAAGTGGTGGATGAAGGCACTGGGCCTGCTGCACCCCTTCTTCACGGTCTCGGCGATCGTCGCAACGGGCAACCACTGGGTCCTGGACGCGGTCGGCGGAGCGGCCGTCGTCCTCGGCGGGTTCGGGTTGTCGTACGTGTTCATGGGGCCGCGGGCTCGGACGGTGGCGAAGGCTGCGGCGGAGGAGCAGGACAGAAAACCCGAGAAAACGGTTGCTGCACCTTCTCCCAGCTGACGGGTGTACCGGGCTCATCTCGTAGGTGTCGAGCCCGGCTCCCGTCGTGAGGCTCGGTTCACAGGTCCATCGGCGTCGCGCACTCGAACCACACCGTCTTGCCGAGCGCGCCGACCGGGTCGACTCCCCACTTGTCCGTGAGGGCGTTCACCAGGATCAGGCCCCGGCCCGACTCGGCGTCCAGGGGCAAGTCGGGGGTGGGGGTGGGGAGTTTCGGGCTGGGGTCGGTCACCTCCACGCGGACCGCGTTCGGTTGACGGAGGATCAGGATCTGGCAGCGGCCGTCCGGGACGTGGCGGTGGACGTTCGTGACCAGTTCCGTGAGGGCCAACTCCACCGCGTCCGCTACCTCTTCCGTCCGCCACTCCTTCAACAGGGTGCGCGTGATGCGGCGGATGTGGCGCGGCGAGTGGTCGCCGACCTTGAGGATCAGGCAGTACGTGGGGAAGAGAGGACCCACCAGGAAGGGGGGAAAGTGTTCGTTCACGGTACGAGCGTGGACCCTCTTACCTACTCTGGGCTACCAAGTGAATACAACCCGTCGGTTTGTTCGCGGGTTTTCGAAACTTCTTGCCAGAGAGGGGACTTGGGTGACCCACATCAACGTTCTCGACCCGGGGGCGTCGCCGCTCGACTACTACGGCTTCGAGCTGCGGCGATTCCGTGAGTCGTCCGGGATGACCCAGGGTCAGCTGGGCGACATCATCAACTACACGGGTTCCCTCATCGGCCAGATCGAGAACGCGCGGAAGGTCCCCACGCTGGAGTTCAGCCAGCGGATCGATGCGGCGCTGAACACGGACGGTTTCTTTTCGCGGCTGGTCATTCTTGTCCTGCGCTCCCAACTGCCGTCGTGGTTTCAGCAGGTGGCGGAGCTGGAGGCGCGCGCCGTCGAGATCCTCACGTTCCAGATCGGCATGATCCACGGCCTCCTCCAGACCCCGGCGTACGCGCGCGCCACGCTCGGCACGATGGACCAGGTCGACCTCGACAACCGTACGACCGCCCGGCTCGCCCGTCAGTGCGTCCTGGAGAAGGCGGAGCCGCCCGTCTTCTGGGCCATCGTCAGCGAGGCCGCGCTCTACCAGGAGATCGGCGGTCCGGAGGTCATGCGAGAGCAACTGGCGCATCTGTTGGCCTTCGAGGACAACCCTCGGATCAACGTCCAGATCCTGCCGTTCACGGCTGGCGCGCACGCGGGATCACAAGGATCGTTCACCGTATTCCGCTTCGTCGACGACCCCGACATCGTCTACACGGAGGGGTACGGCAACGGGCACCCCACCGCCAACCCGGACACCGTCAAGGACTGCTCACTCCGTTACGATCATCTCCAAGCCGCCGCACACTCCATCAAGGACTCGGCGGAGTTGATCCGGCGGGTGATGGAGGAACGCTATGGCACGGAGCGCGGAGATTCTGTGGCGTAAGTCCAGTTACAGCGGCGACCAGGGCGGCGAGTGCGTGCAGATTGCCTCAACCCCCCTCACCCACATCGCCGTCCGAGACTCCAAGAACCCCGCAGGCCCCCAACTCACCCTCCACCCCACGGCGTTCTCGGAGTTCCTCACCTGGACTCAGAGCCGCTGAAGGATCGTCCCCGTAGCCAGCGCACCCCCCGCGCACATCACCACCAACGCGAACTCCTTGTCGGACCGCTCCAGTTCATGCAGCGCCGTAGTGATGAGCCGAGCCCCGGTCGCCCCCACCGGATGCCCGAGGGCGATCGCACCCCCGTTGACGTTCACCTTCGCCAGGTCCTGGCCGAACACCCGCGCCCAGCTCAACACCACTGACGCGAACGCCTCGTTGATCTCGACGAGGTCGATGTCCTTCAGCGACATCCCCGCCTTGCCCAGCACCGCGTGCGTCGCGTCGATCGGCCCGTCGAGGTGGTAGTGCGGGTCGGCACCGACCAACGCCTGCGCCACGATCCGAGCCCGGGGCTTCAACTTCAGCGCACGGGCCATCCGTTTGGACGCCCACATGATCGCGGCGGCGCCGTCGCTGATCTGCGAGGAGTTCCCCGCCGTGTGAACGGCCGTCGGCATGATGGGTTTCAGCCCCGCGAGCGTTTCGAGAGACGTGTCACGCAGCCCCTCGTCCCGGTCCACGAGCCGCCACATCCCTTGACCTGCGGCCTGCTCCTCCTCGGTCGTCGGCACCTGCACGCCGAACGTCTCCCGCTTGAACCGCTCCTCCAACCACGCGTCCCCCGCGCGCTGTTGGGACAGCACTCCCAGCTCGTCCACGTCCTCGCGGGTCAACTCCCGCCGCCGGGCGATGCGTTCGGCGGCCTCGAACTGGTTGGGCAGGTCGACGTTCCACTCGTCGGGGAACGGCTTCCCGGGCCCGTGCTTGGACGCGGAGCCCAGCGGCACACGGGACATGGCCTCGACGCCACAGCTCACCCCGACGTCGATGACCCCGGCCGCGATCATGTTCGCGGTCATGTGCGCGGCCTGCTGAGAGGACCCGCACTGGCAGTTGACGGTCGTCGCGGCGGTCTCGTACGGCAGGCCCATGGTCAGCCAGGCGGTCCGCGCGGGGTTGGCGGACTGCTCGCCGGCCTGCGTCACCGCGCCGCCGACGATCTGTTCGACCGCGTCGGCGGGAATGCCGGTACGGCCGAGGAGTTCACGGTACGTCTCGCCGAGCAGATAGGCGGGGTGGAGGTTGGCGAGCGCGCCGCCGCGCTTGCCGATGGGGGTGCGGACAGCTTCCACGATCACGGGTTCGGCGGCCATGGGTGCGGATTCCTTCCGGGGCCGAGTAACTAGTACGTGTTCTAGTTCCGGCTGCCAGTCTGCGGATGTGGCGTACGTCACCGCAAGGGTCTTGCAGCCTCAAGCCCGCTGAACTACGGTCGCCGCACCTATTTCTGATGAGCCGTCAGATGGCGGGAGCTGTCCCATGCCCTGTCCAGCGCTTCCCGAAGGCTTCGACTTCACCGACCCCGACCTGCTGCAACACCGAGTACCCCTCCCGGAGTTCGCCTCTCTGCGCAGCGTCGAACCGGTGCGCTGGATACCGCAGTCGGACAACGTGGCCGGTTTCCAGGACGAGGGGTACTGGGCCGTGACCCGGCACGCCGACGTCCGGTACGTCTCGACCCACCCCGAACTCTTCTCGTCCTCCGTCAATACCGCGATCATCCGCTTCAACGACCACATCGACCGCGCGTCCATCGAGGCGCAGCGCCTGATCATGCTGAACATGGACCCGCCGGAGCACACGAGGGTCCGGCAGATCGTCCAACGCGGCTTTACGCCAAGGTCGATTCGGGCACTCGAAGAGAGGCTGCGCAATCGCGCGCACGACATCGTCGAGATCGTACGAGGCCAGGAGGACCCCTTCGACTTCGTCACCCAAGTCGCCTGCGAACTCCCCCTCCAGGCGATCGCCGAACTGATCGGCATTCCCCAGGACGACCGGGCGCGGGTCTTCGACTGGTCCAACAAGATGATCGCCTACGACGACCCCGAGTTCGCCGTGACGGAAGAGGTCGGCCAGCAGTCCGCCGCCGAGATCATCGCCTACGCGATGGACATGGCCGGCGAGCGGAAGAAGTGCCCGGCGAAGGACATCGTCTCGACGCTGGTCGCCGCCGAGGACGAAGGGAACCTGAACTCCGACGAGTTCGGGTTCTTCGTGCTGATGCTGGCCGTCGCCGGGAACGAGACGACGCGCAACGCGATCACGCACGGCATGCACGCGTTCCTGACCCACCCCGACCAGTGGGAGCTGTACTGCCGCGAACGTCCCTCGACCATGGCCGAGGAGGTCGTCCGCTGGGCCACCCCTGTCGTGTCGTTCCAGCGAACGGCCACGCAGGACACGGAGTTGGGCGGGAAACAGATCAAGAAGGGTGAACGGGTGGGGCTGTTCTACGCCTCCGCCAATCACGACCCCGAAGTCTTCGAGAATCCCGACCGGTTCGACGTCATGAGAGACCCGAACCCCCACCTCGGGTTCGGAGGCGGGGGTCCGCATTACTGCTTGGGCAAGTCGCTGGCCGTACTGGAGATCGACCTGATCTTCAACGCCGTCGCCGACGCGATGCCGGGAATTCGGCTCGTCGAGGACCCTCGGCGGCTGCGTTCCGCGTGGATCAACGGCGTCAAGGAGCTACGAGTCAGTGCGAGTTGACCGTAAAACTCAGTACCAGCCGTTGGACTGCCAGAAGTTCCACGCGGCGGCCGGGCTGCCGTACCGCGAATTCATGTACTCCAGGCCCCACTTGATCTGCGTGGCGGCGTTCGTCTTCCAGTCGGAGCCGGCGGACGCCATCTTCGAGCCGGGGAGCGCCTGGACGAGGCCGTAGGCGCCGGAGGAGGAGTTCGTCGCGTCGACGTCCCAGCCGGACTCGTGCTCGACGATGTGCGCGAACGCGTTGTACTGCGCCGTGTCCGGGATCAGCTGCTTCGCGATCGTCTGCGCCTGGGAGGCGGAGTCCGTGGACGCGGTCGCCGCATGGGCGGGGGCCGCGGTGAGGGCCATGCCGACGGCGGCGGTGGCCACGGCGGCGGTCGTGAGGGCCTTCTTCGGGGACTGGGCGATGCTGCGGACGGCGGCGAAAGACACGGGAACCTTGTTTCTTCGGGGACAGGGCGGTCGCTCGCACCGGGGGAGTCTCACCTCCGGCAAAGCGGCGGCGCCGAGGCCCGTGAAGGCTTGTCGGCGCCGTGCGACGTCAACCAGAGAAGCAGGCGGGGGGCGGCACCCGCAAACACCTCCTTTACTAGGTTTAGTCGCATTCGAGGTGGTTCGTTGCCGTGTGACCTGCGTCCGGAGCTACGAACCGGCTTCGTAGGTGACGTGGGTCATGTGGGGTGGTTCACCGATCAACGGGTCTTTTCGGTGCTTTCTAGCTGAAAAGCACCGACCGGAACTCGGTGCGCTCGCCCCCGGAGTGCGGCACCAGCGCGGTCGGGGAGCCCGTGCAGCCCGGTCCCTCGAAGATCACGGCCGTGGAGTCCGTGTCGTTGTACGCGTGGCGCGCGGGGGAGCTGGAGCTCGGGTTCGCCACCTCCGGCAGAGTGATGCACTCCCGGCTCGCCGGGTTCCCCAGGGCGGCCACCTGCGGGGAGCCGTCCAGTCCGCTGTAGACGTAGAGGAAGACGCCATCGGCCGCCGACGCCGAGGTGGGGACGGTGACGATCAGGGCGAGAGCTCCGACGGTGGCGGCCAGAGCGGTACGCATGCGCATGTGCGCGGGTCCTTTCGCGGTCTCTCCGTTACCCATGGGAGGCATGAAGCTGCGGAGAGTGATGAGCGTTACGGCCGCAGACCTGCCCAGGACGAACAGGGTCATGCCGGTACTCACTCGTACGAATGACCGCGTTCCGTACGTTTACTCCGCGACGGCCGCGTACGTCACCGGGTCGCTCCCCGGCACGGCCTCCACGCGGCCCAGCTTCACCAGGCGCCTGACGTGCGCTTCCGCCTCCGACACCGCGATGTTCCGCGAGCCGTACGGGATCTCCGCCCAGGGCCGGTTCCACTCCATCCGCACCGCGAGCTGCCATGGCGTGAGGGGCGTTGTCAGTAGGGCCTGCAACGCTGAAAGCCGCTGGTCGTGGTGGTCCAGCAGGGCCTGGACGCGGGCCGGGGCGTCGGTGAACGAGTACTGGTGGGCGGGGAGGATCTCGGAGGGGGTGAGGCGGGCTATCCGTTCCAGGGAGTCGAGGTAGTCACCGAGCGGGTCCGTGACCGTCGCGTCGTCCGGGTCCTCGTACAGGCCGATGTGGGGGGTGATCTCGGGGAGGAGGTGGTCGCCGGAGAAGAGGCGGCCCGTGCCGGGGAGGTTGTGCGGGTGGGTCTCCTCCAGGTGCAGGCAGACGTGACCGGGCGTGTGGCCCGGCGTCCAGATCGCGCGCAGACGGCGACCGGGCAGGGGGAGAAGCTCGCCGGGGACGATCTCGCGGTCCGGGATCGCCGGGGAGAAGCCGGGGAGCGGGCGGCGCGGGGCCTGGCGGAGAGGTGCTACGTGTTCTTCGGGCGCGCCCGCCGCCGTCAGCTTCGCCGACATGTACGCGTACCAGCGCTCCGGCCGCGTCTCCCGCGTACGGCGGACTATCGCCGCGTCCGCCTCGTGCATCGCGATCCACGCACCCGACGCGTCCCGCACCTTGCCGGAGAGGCCGTGGTGGTCGGGGTGGTGGTGGGTGACGACGACGCCGGTCAACTCCTCCACTGACGTACCGCAGTTGGTGAGGCCCTGGACGAGGGTGTCCCACGATGTCGGGTCGTCCCAGCCCGTGTCCACGAGCACCGGTCCGGCGTCCGTGTCGACGACGTACACCAGCGTGTGGCCCAACGGGTTGTCCGGGATGGGGACTTGGAGGGAGCGGACGCCGCCGCCGTGGTCGTACGCCTTCGTGCCGGTCCCCGTCATGTGCCCTCCGCATGCCGCCGCGCCGTGGCCATTGCTCACTATAACTAGAACTGGTATCAGTTCCTGAAACACCGTCAGAAACCGGTGCCGATACCGAGGGTGTGGTGGCGATGGACGTCGTGGAGTACGGACAGCTGGTCATCGGCGGGGAGTTGGTCGAGCCGCTCGGGGACGGGGTCATCGAGGTCGTCTCGCCGCATACCGAGGAAGTGATCGGGCGGGTGCCTCATGCGTCCTTCGAGGACGTCGATCGGGCTGTCGGGGTGGCTCGGCGGGCCTTCGACGAAGGGCCTTGGCCTCGGCTGTCGTTGGAGGAGCGGATCGCCGTTGTCACGCGGATCAAGGACGGAGTCGCCGCGCGGCACGAGGAGTTGGCCCGGGTCATCTCCTCCGAGAACGGGTCGCCCTACTCGTGGAGTGTGCTCGGGCAGGCGCTCGCTTCCATGATGGTGTGGGACTCCGCGATCACCGTTGCTCGGGGGTTCGTGTTCGAGGAGCGGCGGGACGGGGTGCTGGGGAAGATCCTGGTGCGGCGGGAGCCTGTGGGGGTGGTTGCCGCTGTCATTCCCTGGAACACGCCTCAGTTCGTCGCCGCGTCCAAGTTGGCGCCGGCGTTGTTGAGTGGCTGCTCTGTCGTGCTCAAGCCGTCGCCCGAGGCTCCGCTTGATTCGTACGTGCTTGCCGAGATCTGTCGGGATGCCGGGTTGCCCGAGGGGGTGTTGTCCGTTTTGCCTGCGGATCGGGAGACCGGGGAGTATCTCGTCGGGCATTCCGGGGTCGACAAAGTGGCGTTCACCGGGTCTGTGGCTGCTGGGAAGCGGGTGATGGAGGTTGCGGCTCGGAATTTGACTCGGGTTACTTTGGAGTTGGGGGGGAAGTCTGCGGCGATTGTGTTGCCGGATGCGGATGTTGATGCTGCGGTTGGTGGGATCGGGCCTGCTGCGTGGATGAATAACGGGCAGGCGTGTGTCGCGCAGACTCGGATTCTTTTGCCTCGGGAGCGGTACGACGAGTTTGCCGAGGCGTTTGTTTCTGCCGTTCGTGCGCTGAAAGTTGGCGATCCGCTTGACCCTGCTACCCAGATCGGGCCGCTTGTTGCTCGGCGGCAGCAGGAACGTAGCTTCGAGTACATCCGGATCGGGCAGGAAGAAGGGGCCAAGGTTCTGGTCGGGGGTGGGCGTCCTGAGGGGATGGAACGCGGGTGGTACGTCGCTCCTACGCTTCTCGGGGACGTCGACAACAGTATGCGGGTTGCCCGGGAGGAGATATTCGGGCCGGTGATCTGTCTTCTTCCCTACGGTGACGAGGACGAGGCCGTGCGGATTGCCAATGACTCCGAGTACGGGTTGAGCGGGAGTGTGTGGACCGGGGATGTCGAGCGTGGGGTTGATATTGCTCGGCGGGTTCGGACCGGGACGTACAACGTGAATACGTTCAGCCTTGACATGCTGGGGCCCTTCGGGGGCTACAAGAACAGTGGCCTGGGGCGGGAGTTCGGTCCCGAAGGCTTCGGGGAGTACCTGGAGCACAAGATGATCCACCTGCCGGCTGGAGCGTAACCGTGGGTGATCGGTGGCGGCTCGATGTGGATCGGGCGTTGTGTATCGGGTCCGGGCAGTGCGTTCACCGGACCCGGGGGTTCTTCCAACTCGACGCCGACCGCCAGTCCCGGCCGGCTGAGGCGGAGACCGATGCGAACGAGGGCGTCTTGGAGGCGGCGGAGAACTGTCCGGTGGAGGCGATCACGATCACGTTGGCGGGGAGCGGGGAGGTGGTGTTTCCGCCGGAGGAGTAGGGGGTTCTGAGGGTGGGCGGGTGCGGGTCCGTTGTGGCTGGTCGCGCAGTTCCCCGCGCCCCTAGGGGGTGGGTGCTGTCGTCAGTAGAGTGCGGGTTCGTCGTGGTTTCTCGCGCAGTTCCCCGCGCCCCTGAGGGGTGGCAGATCTATGCTGTCGCCTTCAGGCTTTGGGTGGGTGCGCGTCTAGCTGGGGGCTCTTCATGCGGTCAGGTATTCGGCGGCTCAGTGGTGTGTTCGTTGTCGGTTCCGTTCTGTTCTCCCTCTCGGGGTGTGTTGTTCCCTCCGACGCCGTTGCCGGGGTTTCCGTCGGTGCTGATGGGAAGTTGGTCGGGGTCATGCTGGTGTGTGGGCATCACATTGACGGCGCGACTCTTTATATCGACAGCGAGGAAGCCGTTAAGGAAAGGAAGGTGGGGATGTGGATTGCCGACCAGCCTCTTGGGCCCGGTCTCGTTACCTGGCCCCTTGAAACCCCTGCCGCCGGGTGGGGTGGGAAGGGGTTGTCCGCCCCCCTTGCCGACGGCGTCAATTACCTGTTCTACGGGTGGACCAAGGACAACTCCTGGTCGGCGACAAGCGTTTCGTTCAGCCTGCGGGATCGGATTCTTCCCGGACAGGTTCGGTATGAGGGCGAGGACTCCTCTGCGATCACCGCCTCCCTGGAGGAGTTCGAGGCTACGGCCTGTCAGTAGTAGGCGTGTCGATCAGTTTGCAGACCGTCTCGATGTCGATTTTCACCTGCGCGATGGACGCACGGCCCGAGAGCCAAGTGATCAGGGCCGAGTGCCAGGTGTGTTCGATTACCCGGACTGCTGATAGTTGCGCGGGAGTTGGGTCGGGTTCGCCCATGGCGTCCAGGATGATTGATGTCGTCTGGCGGGAGACCTGGTCCACCTCGGGGCTTACGCTGCGGTCCGCGAAAGTCAGGGCCCGGACCATCGCGTCGGCCAAGTGGGGTTCTCGTTGCAGGGCCCGGAACGCTCGCATCAAGGTTTCCGCCACCCGCGTGCTGGGGGAGTCCCCCGTCGGCGGCTTCTTCCTCAACGTGCCGTGCATCTGCGCCAGTTGATCCTGCATCGTCGCCACCAACAGGTGCACCTTCGACGGGAAGTAGCGATACAGCGTCCCCAGCGCCACCTGGGACGACTCCGCGACCTCCCTCATCTGGACCGCGTCGAAGCCGCCGCGGCTCGCGAGTTGGGCGGTGGTGTGGAGGATCCTGCTGCGGCGGGCCTGCTGGCGTTCCGTGAGGGAGGGGGAGGGTGGTTCCGGGGGCATGGGTACCGTCCGTGGGGCCGGGTGATCGTGCGGTGCGCGGCCGTGGTGTGAATCACCTGATCCACTGCTCACAGGCCCCCTACCTGCCGGTAGATTCGAAGCCTCCCGGACGACCAAGTCTGAAACTTGTTCTAGATTAGCGCCCGGCGTAGTCTCGCCGTCTCGCGCAGGCAGAAGGGGGCCCGGAGTGACCGCTGAGGCCAGTGGGGCCGAACCGGCCACGGACGGAGGGCGCCCGCTCGCGATCGCGTTGCTCACGTACAAGGGGAACCCGTTCTGCGGCGGCCAGGGCGTCTACGTACGGCACCTCTCCCGCGAACTCGCCCGCCTGGGCCACCGCGTCGAGGTCATCGGCTCCCAGCCGTACCCAGTCGTTGACAATGGCGTCACCCTCACCGAGCTCCCCAGCCTCGACCTGTACCGCTCCCCGGACCCCTTCCGCACCCCCAAACGCGACGAGTACCGCGACTGGATCGACGCGCTGGAGGTCGGCACGATGTGGACCGGCGGCTTCCCGGAGCCGCTGACCTTCTCGCTGCGCGCCCGCCGCCATCTGCGCGAGCGGCGCGGCGAGTTCGACGTCGTGCACGACAACCAGACGCTCGGCTACGGCCTGTTGGGCGACGTCGGCGCACCGCTGGTCACGACGATCCACCACCCCATCACCGTGGACCGCCAGTTGGAGCTGGACGCGGCGCAGGGCTGGCAGAAGCGGTACTCGGTGCGCCGGTGGTACGGGTTCACGCGGATGCAGAAGCGGGTCGCCCGCCGCCTCCCGTCCGTCCTCACCGTCTCCGGCACGTCCCGCCAGGAGATCGTCGACCACCTCGGCGTCCGCGACGACCGCATCCACGTCGTCCACATCGGCGCCGACACGAACCTGTTCGCGCCGGACGCCTCCGTCCCGGTCGTCCCGGGCCGCATCGTCACGACGTCCAGCGCGGACGTCCCCCTCAAGGGCCTGGTGTACCTCGTCGAGGCGCTCGCGAAGGTCCGTACGGAACACGACGACGCGCACCTGATCGTCGTAGGGAAGCAGCCCACCGAGGGCCCGGTCGCGCGGGCGATCGAGCGGTACGGCCTCCAGGGCGCCGTCGAGTTCGTGAAGGGCATCTCGGACGAGGAACTGGTCGCCCTGGTCCGCTCGGCGGAGGTCGCCTGCGTGCCGTCTTTGTACGAGGGCTTCTCCCTCCCGGCGGCCGAGGCGATGGCGACCGGTACCCCGCTGGTCGCGACGACGGGCGGCGCGATCCCCGAGGTGGCGGGCCCCGACGGCGAGACGTGCGTGGCGGTACCGCCGGGCGACGCGGGCGCGCTGGCCGCCGGTCTGGGCCGGCTGCTGGGCGACCCGGAGCTGCGGGCACGCCTGGGTGCGGCCGGCAGAAAACGCGTACTGTCCCGTTTCACCTGGGCGAGGGCGGCCGAGGGGACGGTCGAGAGGTACCGCGAGGCGATCGCGAGGAACGGCAGCGGAGGCCGCACGGCGACGAGGGCCGGCGAGGGACAGCGGGCCGGGAACGCCGCTTCGAGCCGCGCCGGGGACGCTGCCGCGCGCCCCGCCGGCGGTGACCTCCCGAGCGGAGCCGGGCAGCAGGCCCCGTACCCGACCGACCGCCCCTCCTCCGAGGTTTCCGGTGTTTCCACCGGAGTTCCCCCCGCCCCCACTCCCGAAAGCAGGGCCACGTGCTGACCGTCGACTTCTCCAGGTTCCCGCTCGCCCCGGGGGACCGTGTGCTGGACCTCGGGTGCGGCGCCGGACGGCACGCCTTCGAGTGTTACCGGCGGGGAGCGCAGGTCGTCGCGCTGGACCAGAACGGCGAGGAGATCCGCGAGGTCGCCAAGTGGTTCGCGGCGATGAAGGAGGCCGGGGAGGCGCCGGAGGGTGCCACCGCGACCGCCATGGAGGGTGACGCGCTCGCGCTGCCGTTCCCGGACGAGTCCTTCGACGTCGTCATCATCTCCGAGGTCATGGAGCACATCCCGGACGACAAGGGCGTACTCGCCGAGATGGTACGGGTGTTGAGGCCCGGCGGCCGGATCGCGATCACCGTCCCCCGGTACGGCCCGGAGAAGGTGTGCTGGACGCTGTCCGACGCCTACCACGAGGTCGAGGGCGGCCACATCCGCATCTACAAGGCCGACGAACTCCTCGCCAAGATCCGCGAGGCCGGCCTCAAGCCGTACGGCACGCATCACGCGCACGCCCTGCACTCCCCGTACTGGTGGCTGAAGTGCGCGTTCGGCGTGGACAACGACCAGGTGCTCCCGGTGAAGGCGTACCACAAGCTGCTGGTGTGGGACATCATGAAGAAACCGCTGGTCACCCGGGTCGCCGAACAGGCCCTGAACCCGATGATCGGCAAGAGCTTCGTGGCGTACGCGACCAAGCCCCACCTGCCCGTGGTGGACGCCAAGTGACCGCTCCCCGGACAGAACACCTCGTCCTGCCCGGGGTCCTCACCGCCGAGCAGGCCGTGGCGACCGTGCGCGGCATCCTCGGCGTGCAGCGCGAGGACGGTGCGATCCCCTGGTTCCGGGGCCACCACCTCGACCCGTGGGACCACACCGAGGCCGCGATGGCGCTGGACGCGGCCGGTGAGCACGAGGCGGCGGAGCGCGCGTACCTGTGGCTCGCCCGCCACCAGACCGAGGACGGCTCCTGGTACGCCGCGTACGCCGACGGCGCGCACGACGACGTCACCGACCGGGCCCGCGAGTCCAACTTCGTTGCCTACATCGCCGTTGGTGTCTGGCACCACTACCTCGCCACCGGCGACGACACGTTCCTGGACCGGATGTGGCCCGTCGTGTACGCGGCCGTGGAGTGGGTGCTGCGGCTCCAGCAGCCGGGCGGCGAGATCGGCTGGCGCCGCGAGGACGACGGTACGCCCACCAACGACGCGCTGCTGACCGGGAGTTCGTCGGTCCACCACGCGCTGCGGTGCGCCCTGGCCATCGCCGAGCAGCGTGAAGAGCCGCAGCCGGACTGGGAGTTGGCGGTCGGCGCGCTGCGGCACGCGATCCGGCGGCACCCGGAGCGGTTCCTCGACAAGGGCCGCTACTCCATGGACTGGTACTACCCGGTGCTGGGCGGTGCGTTGACCGGCCAGGAGGCCAAGTCCCGTATGGAGGAGGGCTGGGAGCGGTTCGTCGTACCCGGCTTCGGGGTGCGCTGCGTCGTGCCGAACCCCTGGGTCACCGGCGGCGAGTCCGCCGAACTCGCCCTGACGCTCTGGGCGATGGGCGAATCGGACCGGGCGCTGGAGATCCTCCAGTCGATCCAGCACCTGCGGGACGCGGACAGCGGGCTGTACTGGACGGGGTACGTCTTCTCCGACGACGCCGTCTGGCCACGGGAGTTGACGACGTGGACGGCGGGCTCGCTGCTGCTCGCGGTCGCGGCGCTCGGCGGCGACGAGGCGACGTGCGCGGTGTTCGGCGGGGAGCAGTTGCCGGTGGGTCTGGACCCCGACTGCTGTTAGCCCCTCATGGCTAATGGCGCCGTCCGAGGTTCGCGATGGCGTGCCCCAGCACCAGGTACACGACCGCCGCGAGCCCGTACCCGGCGACGACCCGCGCCCACCGGTCGTCGAAGGTGAACAGGTCGCGGGACCAGCCCGCCAGCCAGTTCGCCGCGTCGTGCACGAACTGGACGAACTTGTTCGCGCGGTTCGCGTCGAGGAGATCCAGCGCGATCCACAGGGCCAGCACGAGGGCGAGGACGTCGGCGACTCCCGCGACCAGCGACCCGACGCCTCTGCCATTGCGATCCGGAGACATGCGGTACGGGTGTCCCGTCGCGCGGGAATGAAACCTGACGCGTCTGACCTGCGCGTATCACCCGGTGTGAGCCTCCCCGGGTGGCGGACCGGCGTCCGCCGGGTGAGGCTGGCCGGGACAAGTTCGGGGGGAAGTCCACACATCCCGGAGGACCCCGTGGCCGTACCGATACGGCGCCTTCTCGTGGCGCTCAGCGTGTGTTGTGCCCTGCTGGTGGGCGGGACCGCGTGTTCGAGCAGCGGGAAGAGCGCCGCACAGGACACCGCCGCACAGGACACCGTGGCCGCCGCTGTCGCCGCCGGTGACCCGAGCCCCACGCCGACCGTCGAGCGGCAGCGGCTCGCCAAGACGCGGTTCGTGGCGAACGCGGGGCTCGCGGCCGGGGCGACCTATCAGTGGATCGTGAAGCCCTGGAAGGCCGGAAAGTTCAAGAAGGGCACGAAGGGACGGACGTTCGCCCTGGTCAAGGCCGGTCTCGCCGGGACCTTCGCGTACAACCGGCTCAAGGCGGCCAGCCGCAACGCACAGGGCGACCCGCTGCTGTCGAAGGCGATGGCGCCGCTCACCTCGGGCATCGACGCGCTCAAGGACCTGCCGTCCAAGCTCCGCAAGGGCGACGACTCGGCGGCCGGTTCCTTCGACGACATCATCGGCAAGGTGAAGGACGCCGGGAAGAGCGCCGGCGCCGAGGTGAAGGACAAGGTGCCGTCGGCCGGTCAACTCGCCGGTGGTTAGACGGAGTTGAGTTCCGCGAGCACGCGCAGGCTCTCCGGGTCCGGTGACATGGCCAGCAGGTCGGTCACCGGGCCCTTGCGCCACAACTCCAGCCGCTCCGCGATGCGTTGGCGCGGCCCGACGAGCGAGATCTCGTCCGCGAAGGCGTCGGGCACGGCCGTGATGGCCTCCGCGCGACGCCCGGACAGGAACAACTCCTGTATCTGGCGGGCCTGTTCCTCGTACCCCATCCTCGCCATGAGATCGGCGTGGAAGTTCCGGGCCGCCGCCCCCATGCCGCCGATGTAGAAGCCCAGCATCGCCTTCACGGGCGCGAGCCCCTCGGCGACGTCCGCGCAGACCCGGACCTGGGCCATCGGCGCGACCGTGAACCCCTCGGGCACGGTGACGTCCCCGTACGCGTCCGGCCGGTCCGGCGACCAGTACAACGGGAGCCAGCCGTCGGCGATTTGGAGGGTCTGGGCGACGTTCTTGGGCCCTTCGGCGCCCAGCAATACGGGGAGTTGGGCCCGCAGCGGGTGCGTGATCGGCTTCAGCGGCTTGCCGAACCCCGTCGCGTCCGGGCCCCGGTACGGGAGGGGGTGGTAGGCGCCGTCCAGCTCCACCGGCCCCTCGCGGCGCAGGACTTGGCGCACGACGTCGACGTACTCGCGGGTCGCGGTGAGCGGCGACTTCGGGAACGGGCGGCCGTACCAGCCCTCCACGACCTGCGGGCCGGAGAGGCCGAGGCCCAGCAGCGCGCGGCCACCGGAGAGGTGGTCCAGGGTGAGGGCGTGCATCGCGGTCGTCGTGGGGGAGCGGGCCGCCATCTGCGCAACGGCCGTACCCAGCCGGATCGTTGACGTGTGGGCGGCGAGCCAGGCGAGCGGGGCGAACGCGTCCGAGCCCCACGACTCCGCCGTCCACACCGAGTCGTAGCCGAGCCGCTCCGCCTCCTGGACGAGGGGGAGGTGGCCGGGGTTGGGGCCGCGACCCCAGTAGCCGAGCGCGAGACCTAGCCGCATGGCATCTCCTGACGATCCGTCAAGTAACGGGAGCCGTGCGACTGTACGGCAACGGCCCTCCACCGGGAAGAGTGAAGGGCCGTGTGCCTGGAGGGTGTTCGGTCAGCCTCGCTGGATGCCCGAGCTGTCGCGCAGGACGCCGCGGCGGCCGTCCTGGGTCTGCGCGATGAGCCCCTGCGTGTTCTGCTCGACCGCCAAGTACCAGGTGCCCGGGGCGAGTTCGGCGATCGGGTTGGGCGCGCCGTCCTCCGCGAACAGCGGCCGGGGCACCGGCACCGCGAACCAGAACGGCGAGAACTCCGGCGCGGGCTGCGCCGCCGGAGCCGGGGCGGGCTGGCCACCGCCGAACGGCGGCTGACCACCGAACGCCGGGGGCTGCTGCTGGGCGCCCGGGTAGCCGTAACCGGCGGGCGGCTGCGGCTGGGCGCCGTACGGCTGCGGGGCCGGGGGCTTCGGCGCCGGGATCAGGCCCGCCTGGAGCGCGGGGACCAGCGGGGTCGCGATCGCCCCGCCCGCCATCACCAGCGTCGCCACGAGCAGCAGGATCAGGCCCGTACCCGCGTCGAAGGTGTCCCGGGAGCCCTCGAAGTTGTTCATGGCGCTCACCGGGTCGAGCACGTTGCCCAGCGCGCTCCACGCCGCGAACACCGTGAACGCCACGCCGAACTGGCGCAGGTCGAGACCCGCGACCTTCGGCACCTGCGGCAGCACGCGCGAGACGACGACCAGCGCGGCACCGATCAGACCGGCCAGCACCACGCCCATCAGGATCGGACCGCTCGCCCAGGAGCTGGGGAATTCGAAGCCGTCCGGGGCCTCATCGGCCGAGTAGACGTCGAGGAACGACGCGATGAACAGCAATACCGCTGCTCCGATCACCACGCCGTCGCCTCTAGTGAGGGAGCGGATATTCACTTCAGGTCCTTCGTCGGTCAGCTGTCGTCAACGTAGGGACGACACTATCGTCCGCGCAATCGGCCTGTCCGCCCGGAGAGGTTCGGTGACGCTACCCGTGCAGGAAACTCACGATTCCCTCAGAGATCCCTTGCGCGGCCTTCTGCCGCCACGCGCCGCTCGTGAGCAGGGCCGCGTCCTTCGGGTCCCGCATGTTGCCGCACTCGATGAACACCTTCGGGACCGTCGACAGGTTGAGGCCGCCGAGGTCGGTGCGGGTGACCAACCCGGTGCCGGAGCCCACGTAGTTGGACGGCGCGCTGCCCGTCGTACGGCGGAAACTGTTCGCCACGAGTTCGCCGAGGCGTTTCGAGGGGGCGACGATCGGGCGGGTGTCGGCGCCGCCCTCGTGGACCGCGCCCGGCAGGATCACGTGGAAGCCGCGGTTGCCGGTGCCCGAGCCGTCCGCGTGGACCGAGACGACCGCGTCTGCCTTCGCCGCGTTGCCGATCCGCGCGCGCTCGTCGACGCAGGGGCCGAAGGGGCGGTCGGCGTCTTGGGTGAGCTTCACCTTCGCGCCCTCGGACTCCAGGAGGGTGCGCATGCGGTGAGCCACGTCCAGGGTGAACTGGGCTTCCGCGTAACCCGAGTTGGTCGAGGTGCCGGTGGTGTCGCACTCCTTCTTGTTCGTGCCGATGTCCACCGGGCGGTTGATCTCGGAGGCGTGCCGGTAGTTGGTGGGGTTGTGGCCGGGGTCGATGACGATCGTCCGGCCGCTCAGCGGCTTCGCCGGGGACTTCATGTCCGGCATGGGGATGGCGGGCGTCGCCGACATCGGCGCCGCCGTCGCCGTCGTCGTACCGCCCCCGCCCGTACCGCTGTACACGAACCACCCGGCCGCCACCACCGGCACCAGCACCGCCGGCACCACGACCAGCGGACGGCGGAAGGGGGAGCGCTCCGTATTCGACACGCCGGTCAGCCTAGGCCCTGTCCCCGCCCCCGCGCGGCAGCCATGCCCACATCAGGATCGCGCCCGCGAGCAGGACGGCCGTGCTCGTGCGGAAGACCAGGGCGTAGCCGTCGGTCAGGGCGGTGGCGGTGGTGTGGCCGTCCGTGCGGGTCGCCGCGATCGTGGCCATGACCGCGAGGCCGAGGGAGCCGCCGATCGTGCGGGAGGTGTTGATCAGGCCGGAGACGATGCCCGAGTCGCCGGGCGCCGCGCCCGAAGTGGCCAGGGACGCCAGGGGAGTTGTCGCCAGGCCCGCGCCGAGCATCATGAGGATGCCGGGCAGGACGATCGCGGTCAGCAGCTCGCCGTCCGCGCTCATCGTCGACTGCCAGGCGAACCCGGCCGCCGCGATCAGCGCCCCGAGGACCGCCGTCGCGCGCGGGGACGTCGTACGCATCAGGCGCGGCGCCAGCTTCGAGCCGGCGATCACCGCGAGCGAGCTGGGCATCGTCGCGAGGCCCGCCTCCAGCGGGGTGTAGCCGAGGACGTTCTGCGCGTACAGCGTCATGAAGAACCACATGCAGAACGTCGCCGAGCCGTTGATGAACATCGCCACGTTCGCCGACGCGACATGCCGCCGCCGCAGCAGCCCGAGCGGCATCAACGGCGACTTCGCCCGCGCCTCGACCGCGAGGAACGCCGCGATCAGTACGGCGCCCGCGGCCAGCGGCAGCAGCGCCGCCGACGACGTCCACCCCTCCGACTCGATGCGCGAGATCCCGAACGCCAGCGTCGCGAGCCCGGCCGTGACCAGCAGCGCACCGGGGACGTCGAGCCGCTTCCTGATCTCCGCACGCGTCTCCGGCAGCCAGCGCAGCGCGCCCGCGAGGACCAGCGCGCCGATCGGTACGTTGATCAGCAGCACCCAGCGCCACGACAGCGTGTCCACCAGGACCCCGCCGACCAGGCCGCCCGCCGAACCGCCGCCCGCGCCGACCGCCGTCCACGTCGCTATCGCCCGCGCCCGCGCGGGGCCCTCCGGGACGGCCGCCGTCAGCAGCGTCAGCGTCGACGGCGCGAGGATCGCCGCGCCGAGGCCCTGCACCGCGCGGGCCAGCAGCAGCTCCCAGTCCGACTGGGCGAGGCCGCCGGTCAGCGAGGCCAGCGTGAACAGGGCGAGGCCGACCAGGAACGTGCGCTTCCTGCCGTACAGGTCGCCCGCCCGGCCGCCCAGCAGGAGGAAACCGGCGAACGTGATCGCGTACGCGTTCACCACCCATTGCAGGCCCGGCGCGCTCAGGCCCAGGTCGGCGCGCATCGAGGGGAGGGCGACGTTCACCACCGAGATGTCCAGCACGACCAGGAACTGTCCGGCGCAGGCGAGCGCGACGATCAGCCAGGCGGGCGGGCGGCGCTTCGGCGGCGGGGTCGGGGCGGGGGCGGCTGTGGGGGCCTGGGTGGGCTCGGGAGCGGAGGGCATGGTGGTCATGGTCGCAAGCGGTTTCTGGTCCGTACATCGGGTTTCGGGAGCAATGCGGCTCGGGCGGAGGGCCTACGACTTTGTGCGGGGGCTGGGGGCCGTGATTCCGTGAGGTCCACGTGGTGCAGCGGAGGCTTTCCTCCGGTTTCCCAAGAAATGGTCAAGGATCACCGGGGCGGGGCTTCCGGCGGAATAGTTGCCTGTGCATACGTCGTTCTGGCTGCACGTACCCCTTTCCTTACCTGGCCCCTACACGGCCTTGGAGGCCCCAGCCCATGTCGCAATCGCCGACCGACCGGACCACCCGCGAAGCGAGCGGTGCCGTCGTGCCGGTCCTCGCCTTCGCGGGCATCGTCGTCGCGGTCATGCAGACCCTGCTCGTCCCCGTGATCAAGGACCTGCCGCAACTGCTGAGCACCGCGCCCTCCAACGCGACCTGGGTGCTCACCTCCACCCTCCTGTCCGGCGCCGTCGCCACGCCGATCATGGGGCGCCTCGGTGACCTCACGGGCAAGCGGCGGATGCTCATCGCGAGCCTGTCCGTCATGGTCGTCGGCTCGCTGGTCAGCGCCGTCACCAGCGATCTGCTGATGATGATCGTCGGACGGACCCTCCAGGGGTTCGCGATGGGCGCGATCCCGCTGGGCATCGGGCTCATGCGGGACATGCTGCCCCGCGAGAAGCTCGGCTCCGCCATGGCGCTGATGAGTTCCTCCATCGGCGTCGGGGGCGGGCTCGCGCTGCCTGCCGCCGCGCTCGTCGCGCAGCATGCCGACTGGCACGCCCTCTTCTACGGTTCCGCCGGGCTCGGTGTGCTGTCGATCGTCCTGACGCTGCTTGTCGTGCCCGAGTCGCCGATGCGGGCCGAGGGGTCGTTCGACCTGCCTGGCGCGCTGGGACTTTCCGCCGGGCTCGTGCTGCTGCTTCTGCCCATCACCAAGGGGAGCGACTGGGGGTGGGCTTCCGGTACGACCCTCGGGCTGTTCGCCGCCGCCGTCGTCATCCTCGTGCTGTGGGGGCTGTACGAGCTGCGCGTCTCCGCTCCGCTGGTCGACCTGCGCACCACCGCCCGGCGTGAGGTCCTGCTCACGAACCTCGCGTCCATCATGGTCGGCGTCAGCTTCTACGTCGTCTCGCTCGTCCTGCCCCAGCTTCTTCAGCTGCCCACCGCCACCGGGTACGGGCTCGGGCAGTCCATGGTCGTCGCCGGTCTGCTCGTCGCTCCGCTCGGGCTGACCATGATGTTCACCGCGCCCGTGTACGCGCGGATCTCCGCGAAGTACGGGCCCAAGGTCACGCTCATCCTCGGGCTGCTGATCATCGCGATCGGGTACGGGGCCGGGCTCGGGCTCATGAGCGCCGCCTGGCAGAGCGCCGTCATCGCCGTTGTGCTGGGGGCCGGGATCGGGCTCGCCTACTCCTCGCTGCCCGCGCTGATCGTGGGGGCCGTTCCCGCGTCCGAGACGGGGGCCGCGAACGGGCTCAACACGCTCATGCGGTCCATCGGGACGTCCGTGTCCAGCGCCGTCATCGGGATGGTCCTCGCGAACACCGCGAACCATGTGGGGGGCGTTGCGATTCCTACGATGCATGGGTTCCGGGTTTCCTTCCTCATCGCCGCCGCCGCTGTTGCTGTGGGGCTAGTGTTCGCGTTGTTCCTGCCGGGGCGGGTTGCTCCGCAGGGGCAGCAGACTCAGTTGCGGGCCAGCAGTGAGGAGGAGGCGAACCTTGCTCATGCGGAGGAGGTTCTGCATGGGTTCCGGGGGCGTGTGGTCTCCGCTTCCGGTGAGGCTGTTGCTCGGGCCAAGGTGACGCTCATCGATCGGCGGGGGCGGCAGGCCGGGTCTGCCGTGTCCGGTGAGGATGGGCGGTACTCGGTGGCTGTGCCGGGGTCGGGGGCGTATGTCCTTGCCGCGAAGGCTGTGGGGCATGGGCCGTTGGCTTCGCCGGCCAGCCATGTGGGTGAGAACGCGGTGGAGTTGGATCTGGCGTTGCCTGCGGGCGAGGGAGTTGTTTCCTCCGTTCAGTAGGGGGTGGGTGGGGGGCTGTGTGACGGGCCGCAGGCTGTGTGTGGCTGGTCGCGCAGTTCCCCGCGCCCCTTTGGGGCGCGCTGTTGTCAGGGTGTTGGGGAGTGGACGTCGGTGAGCGGGACCGTTTTTCGTAGTGAGGATCTGCCTTCTTAGGTTCGGTTCGGTCTGTGGTGGGAGTTGGTGGGGCGGAGGGCTGACGCGAGCCCTCTTTTTGTGTGGCTGGGGGTGTGCGACAGCATGGGGGCCGCATTGTTGTGCCTTCGGAAGGAAGAACCCATGGACGCCCTTGCTGCTCGGCCCGAGCCGGAGGTTCTGGCTGCTTTTCTGGGGGCCAAGGGGTTCATGCCCGAGGATGAGGGGCTGGCCTTGTACGCGGTTGCCGTCGAGGCGGGGGCGTTGGGGTTGCCGTTGCTTGAGGTGGGGACTTACTGCGGGCGGTCCGCTGTGTTGCTTGCCGGTGCTGCTCGGCGGAGCGGGGTTGTTGCGCTTACCGTCGATCATCATCGGGGGAGCGAGGAGCAGCAGCCGGGGTGGGAGTATCACGATCCCGAGACCGTCGATCCCGAACTCGGCCTCATGGATACCCTTCCCACCTTCCGGCGTACCCTCCATCGCGCCGGCCTTGAGGACCACGTCGTCGCCCTCGTCGGCCGCTCCCCGCAGGTCGCGAACCTGTGGAACTCCCCCCTCGGCCTCGTCTTCATCGACGGCGGCCACACCGACGAGCACGCCACCGCCGACTACGAGGGCTGGTCCCCCCACGTCGCCCAGGGCGGCCTCCTCGTCATCCACGACGTCTTCCCCGACCCCGAGGACGAGTTCACCGGCCAGGCCCCGTACCGGATCTACCTCCGCGCCCTGAGCTCGGGAGTCTTCGAGGAACTCGGCGTACAGGGGTCCCTGCGGGTCCTGCGGAAGCTGTGAACTCCCCCTGTCCGCAAGCCCAGTTGGCCCCCTTTGTCCCAGCTCGGCCCGGTAAAATGATCTAGTGGGGAAGGAGCCCGGATGGACCGGAACATACGTACCGTCGACGACGTCCTCGACCTGCTGGACACCCTCTTCGCCCCCGGAGCCGACCGGTGGACCGACCAGGCCGGCGACTGGTGGGACAGCTTCTACGCGGACCGCTCCCGCCCCGTCCCCTTCTTCGTCGACAAGCCCGACGAAAACCTCGCCGCCCTCCTCGAACAGCGTGTCCTCACCGGCGGCCGAGCCCTCGAACTCGGCTGCGGCCCCGGCCGCAACGCCCGCCACCTCGCGGCCCACGGCTACCAGGTCGACGCCGTCGACATCTCCCCGGCCGCGATCACCTGGGCCGAAGAGCGGGCCCGCGAGGCCGGCGCGGACGTCCGGTTCCACCTCGGCGACGCCTTCAAGCTCGTCGGCACGGAGCTGACGGGCCCCTACGACCTCGTCTACGACTCCGGCTGCTTCCATCACCTGCCTCCTCACCGCCGTATCAGCTACCTGCGTCTCCTGGACCGGGCACTCGCACCCGGCGGGTACTTCGGACTCACCTGCTTCGCCGCCGGCGCGATGGGCTCGGAACTCCCCGACGCCGACTTCTACCGGGAGGGCGCCCTCCAAGGCGGCCTCGCCTACACCGACGACTCCTTGCGCGGGATCTTCGGAGAGCTGACGGAGGTCGCGCTCCGGAGGATGCGGGAGGAGGGGGAGGGGTCCCCGTACTTCGGCAAGGCATTCTTGTGGGCGGCGTTGTTCCGTAAGGCCGTTCAGTAGGCGGTTCGGTCGGCCGTTTCCGCCGGGCGGGTAACTCTTTCTGAGGCGGGGCCTCTTGTGGCTGAGGAACGGCTCGGAGGGCGGGAGCCCTCGTCCGGCCGAGGAGTTCCTCGGAGCGTGTGGCCCCTGTGCTGCCTAGGAGTTACTCGGAGCGTGGGAGCCGGCCTCGATCTCCCGCCGCTACAGCCACCCCTGCTGCCGTGCCTCCCGCAGTGCCTCCGTGCGGTTGCGGGTGCCTGTCTTTCCGATCGCCGCCGAGAGGTAGTTGCGGACCGTCGACTCCGACAGCCGCAGCCTCTCCGCGATGTCCGCCACCGTCGCCCCGTCCGCCGACGCCTCTAGCACCCCGCGCTCACGGGTCGTCAGCGGGTTCGGGCCGGACGCGAGGGCTGCCGCCGCCAGCGCCGGGTCCACCACCGTCTCCCCGGTCAGCACCCTTCTGATCGACTGCGCCAACTCCTCCACCGGACCGTCCTTCACCAGGAACCCCGCCGCCCCCGCGTCCATCGCCCGCCGCAGGTAACCCGGCCTGCCGAACGTCGTCAGGATCAGCACCCGGCAGTCCGGCACCTCGTCCCGCAGCTCCGCCGCCGCGTCCAACCCGCTCTTGCCCGGCAGCTCGATGTCCAGCAGGGCCACATCGGGACGGCACATCAGCGCCGTGTCCACGATCACGTCCCCGGCGCCGATTTGCGCCACCACCTCGATGTCCGGCTCCATCCCCAGCAGCAGCGCCAGCGCGCCCCGCATCATCCCCTGGTCCTCCGCGAGCAGTACCCGGATGGACCTCGCGGGACGGTGGCTGCTCGGCATCTCGCTCGCTGCCGGGTCCATCGGGGAGTACGGCGAGTTCAGGGGGCTGCTGGTCACGGGGACAGCCTAGGGCCGGGGCCCGAGGAGGGCGCGGTGTGACGGGGGTCCGGGGCGGGGCGCACGGTGTACACGCCCGGCGCACAGGGTTCGGGGTGCCAGCCGTCCACGCTTCCGGCACCGTGCACGGGGTCCCTCCGGGGGGTGCCGCCGTAATCCTCGGCTTCCGCCGGCAACTCCGCAGTCACCGTGAACCCACCCCGCACTCCCGGCCCGGCTTCCAGGGTTCCACCGACTGCGGCGAGGCGTTCACGGAGCCCGATGAGGCCGGTGCCGCGTGTGGGGGTGTCGGGGGGTGAGGTGTCTTGGGCGGGGGTGCGGATGGGGGGTGAGGGGGTTGGGGCGGGGGGTTCGGTGGTGGTCGGGGTGTCGGTTGTTGAGGAATCCGCGCCAGCGCCAGCTGAGGTGCCGGTCGTCGGAGATCCCGTGTCGGCGGTGGCCGAGGTGCCGTCTGCTGCGGAAGCCGCGCCAGCGCCGACCGGGGTGCCGGTGGTCGGGGTATCTGTGCCAGCGGTGGCCGAAGTGCCGGTCACTGCGGAAGCCGTGCCGGCGCTGGTCGGGGTGCCGGTGCTAGTGGCTGAGGCACCGGTCGTTGGGGAACCTGTGCTGGCGCCGGTCGAGGTGTCGGTGGTGGTCGAGGTGCCGGCTGTTGAGGAATCCGCGTCGGCGTTGGCTGAGGTGCCGGTCGCTGGAGACCCCGTGTCGGCGGTGGCCGGGGTGCCGGTGGTCGGGGAACCGGTGCTGACGGTGGCTGAGGTGCCGGTCGTTGGGGAACCTGCGTCGGTGGTGGTCGGGGTGTCGGTTGTTGAGGAATCCGCGCCAGCGCCAGCTGAGGTGCCGGTCGCTGGAGACCCCGTGTCGGCGGTGGCCAAGGCGCCGTTCGCTGCGGAAGCCGAGCCAGCGCCAGCCGGGGTGCCGGTCGTCCCGGAACCCGTGCCGGAGCTGTCAGCGGCGCTCGGCGTCCCAGTCGCCGAGGCAGCTGTGCCGGAAGTGCCGGGCGCTCCGGCGCTGGTCGAGCCGTCCGAGCTGAGGGCGTCGAGATTCTGGCCCAGGGCCTCGGTGGCTGGCGTGCTCAGACCTGGGCCGTCGAGCCTCCGCCCACCGCTCCCCGAGACACCGTCGGCCTCCATGGCGCCGCTGGTCCCTGAGACGCTGCTGGCCCTCGTCACACCGTCAGTTCCTGAGGCACCGCCTGCCCTTGAGGTGCCGCTGACCCCTGAGGAACCGTTGACCTCCGAGGCGCCGCCAACCCCCGTGACGCCACCGGTTCCTGAGGCACCGCCTGTCCCTGAGGTGCCACTGACCCCTGAGGTGCCACTGACCCCCGAGGCGCCGCCAACCCCCGTGACGCCACCGGTTCCCGAGACACCACCACCCCCCAAACCCCCGCCCACCCGAACCACCCCGCCCCGCTTCGGCACCACCCCGTCATCCGTCACCGTCAACCGCACCCGCCCCGAACCCCCCGTCAACTCGATCGCGCAATTCCTCGCCCCGCTGTGCCGGACGATGTTGGTGACCGCCTCGCGGACCACCCAGCCCAGGAGGGCCGCTGTGTGAGGGGACAGGGGTGGGCCGGATTCTGTGATCGTCGGGGTGATGCCGGCGGTCGCGAGGGTCGAGCGGGAGCGGGCCAGTTCGGTCGTGAAGCTGCTCTCCCGGTAGCCGGTGACCGCCTCGCGGATCTCCGTCAGGGCCTGGCGGCCCACCGACTCGATGTCCGTGATCTGGACCAGGGCCGCGTCCAGGTTCCTGGGTGCCAGGCGGCGGGCGGCCTCCGACTTCACGACGATCACCGAGAGGGTGTGGCCCAACAGGTCGTGCAGGTCACGGGAGAAGCGGAGCCGCTCCTTCTCCACCGCGCGCCGGGCGAGTTCCTCGCGGGCGGAGCGCAGTTCACGGACCGTGTCCGTGAGGGAGAGGACGGCCGCCGTCACCAGCGTCGAGATCCAGGTCGCGTACGCCGTGTCGAGGCTGCCCCAGCCCTCGCGCACCACACCGACCGTGCCGGAGAGGGCCGTCAGGGCGAGGCTCGCCCAGCGCAGGTGCGGCATCCTGATCGCCGCGCCCGTCGCGAGGCCGAGCAGCGGGAAGAACAGCAGCCAGGTGCCGCCGTATCCCAGAGCCAGCGCGCAGGTGATCAGGGTCAGCAGCGCGAGCGCCACCCTCGTCGACGTCGCCTCCCTGGTCTCCCGGAGAAAGGCGCGGAAGACGACGTAGATATAGAGCGAGTTGAAGGCGAGCAGACCCAGACCGCCGACCACCGGGTTCGGGGTCTCGGGCTGGAAGAGATTGGAGAAGGCGCCGAGCCCGATCAACAGCCAGGGCAGCATGCTGAAGCCGCTGAGCGCGAAGTCCTTGGACTCCCTGGCTCTCCCTGTCCCGCATTTCCTGTACATCCCGCGAGTCCCCCGTCCGGCCATGTGCTGCGCCGCCGATTGCTGTGAGTCACGACGCTACGCGCCTCCCACCAGCGCCCGACAGAACCGTCCGTACCGACTCCAGCAGTACAAATGTCACTGCCCCTCGGCACACCCCTCCTCCCGGCCCCGGCCACCGCCCTCGACCCCGCAGCCCGAATCTGATGACTCGTCAGGAGCCTTCACAATCAAACTGCCCTCGGCTATACCTAGGGCGCCGGACTGGAACAGGTTCCAGTCCGACCACGACGACCTCGGTGCGGCCGACGGTGCGGACAGCCGTACCGAGGTCTTGGACCCACCGCACCAGCGCTCCGCACCGACGCCCCCCAGGGAGCCCCCGTGCCCATCGACGCAGCCGCAGCCCTCGCCGCCACCCCCCGCACCGGCGAGATCACCTGGACCCGCAAGGACGTGCAGCTCTACCACCTGGGCATCGGCGCCGGCACCCCCGCCACCGACCCGGACGAACTGCGCTACACCCTGGAATCCCGCCTGCACGTCCTCCCGAGCTTCGCGACGGTCGCGGGAAACGGCTCGCCCGGAGTGATCAGCGGCCTGTCGATGCCGGGAGTCGACGTCGACCTGTCCCAAGTCCTGCACGGCGGCCAGTCGTTGACGATCCACCGCCCGATCCCGGCAGAGGGAACCGCCACCGCGACGGGCCGCATCGCGGCCGTGTACGACAAGGGCAAGGCGGCCGTCCTCGTCATGCGCACCGAAGTCACCGACGCCGAAGGCCCGTTGTGGACCGGCGACGCACACATCTTCGTACGCGGCGAAGGCGGCTGGGGCGGCGAGCGCGGCCCCTCCGGTCGCCTCGAACCCCCCACCGGGGAACCGGACTTGACCGTAGAGCGCGAGATCCGCGAGGACCAGGCCCTCCTGTACCGCCTCTCCGGCGACCACAACCCCCTGCACGCGGACCCCGACTTCGCGAAGCGTGCCGGGTTCGAACGGCCCATCCTGCACGGCCTGTGCACGTACGGCATGACGCTGAAGGCCGTCGTGGACGCGGTGTTGGACGGGGACGTGAGCCAAGTCCGGTCGTACGACACGAGGTTCGCCGGGGTCGTGTACCCGGGCGAGACGCTGCGCGTCCGCATGTGGCGCGGCGAGGGGGCCGTACGCGTCGCGGTGAGCGCCGCCGAACGCGGCGACGCGCCCGTGCTCGCCGACACGATCGTCCAACACGCCTTGATCTGAGGGGAGTCGCGCCCATGCGCGCAGCCGTACTGCACGAGATCGGTCAGGACAAGCTGGAGGTCCTCGACGACGTCGAGGCCGTGGGGTTCGGGCCCGGCAGGGTGAGGGTCCGGGTGCGGGCGACGGGCCTGTGCCACTCGGACCTGTCCGCGATGAGCGGGGTGCTGCCGCAGCCGGGGCCGTTCGTGCCGGGGCATGAGGGCGCGGGCGAGATCCTCGAAGTCGGGGAGGGCGTACGGAACTTGAAGGCCGGGGACCGGGTCGTCGTGTGCTGGCTGCCCGCCTGCGGTGCCTGTCCCGCCTGCAAACGCGGCCAGACCGAGCTGTGCCTCGCCGGGTTCATGAACGCGGGAACCCCCAACTTCCGCCGCCCCGCCGGGGATGTGTTCGGGTTCGCGGGGACCGGCACGTTCGCCGAGGAGGTCGTCGTCGACGCCGGGTGCGCGGTACCGATCCCCGAGGACGTGCCCTTCGACATCGCCGCGCTCATCGGCTGCGGGGTGACCACGGGACTCGGCGCCGCCCTCAACACCGCTGACGTGGAAGCCGGTTCGTCCGTCGCCGTGATCGGCTGCGGGGGTGTCGGGATCTCCGCGATCCAGGGCGCGCGGCTCAAGGGGGCCGCCGAGATCGTCGCCGTCGACCCGGTCGAGTCCCGGCGCGAGGCGGCGCTCAAGTTCGGTGCCACGAAGGCGGTTTCGCCCGACGAGCTGCCCGGCATGAAGCAACTGGTCACCGGGGGCGAGGGGTTCGACTACGTCTTCGAGGTCGTCGGCCGGTCCGCCACCGCGCGCACCGCCTACGAGAACACCCGGCGCGGCGGCACCCTCGTCGTCGTCGGCGCCGGTGCGATGGACGACTTCCTCCAACTCAACATGTTCGAGCTGTTCTTCGACGAGAAGCGGATCCTGCCGTCCATGTACGGCGGCGGTGACGTCCTGCGTTCCTACGAGCGGACCATCGCCCTCTGGCGTGCCGGGCGCATCGACCTTGAGGGCCTCATCACGCACCGGGTCCCGCTCGCCGACATCAACGAGGCCCTCGACCAGATGCGCACCGGGACCGCTCTGCGGACCTGCATAGAGATCTGAGGAACCGTCATGTCCCGTCCCCTGGAAGGGCTTTCGGCGATCGTCACCGGCGCCGGGCGTGGACTCGGACGCGCCGAGGCGCTCGAACTGGCCAGGCTCGGCGCGGCCGTTGTCGTCAACGACTACGGGCAGGCCGGCCGCGACGGCTCCGGCGAGGCGTCCGCGACGCCCGCGGAGGAGGTGGCCGCCGAGATCCGCGCCGCCGGGGGCGAGGCGACCGCCCACACCGGGGACGTCTCCGACTTCCAACAGGCCCGCGAACTCGTCGAGTTGGCGATCGAGACGTACGGCGAGCTGGCCGTCCTCGTCAACAACGCGGGCATCCTGCGCGACCGGATGGTCTTCTCCATGACGGAGGGGGAGTGGGACGCGGTCGTCCGGGTCCACCTCAAAGGGCACTTCAACACGACCCGGTTCGCGGCGGCGCACTGGCGGGAGCGCGCGAAGCGGGAGGGGGGACCGGTGTACGGGCGGATCGTCAACACCTCCTCCGAAGCGTTCCTCGCGGGCTCCCCGGGACAGCCCAACTACGCCGCCGCCAAAGGCGGAATCGTCGGCCTGACCGTCTCGACGGCCCTCGCCCTCACCAAGTACGGCGTCACCGCCAACGTCATCTGCCCCCGTGCCCGTACCCGCATGACCGAGGACGTCTTCGCCGCCGTAGAGGAACCCGACCAGGGCATCGACCCCCTCTCCCCGGCCCATGTCGCCCCCCTCGTCGGCTACTTGGCCTCCCCGGCCGCCGCCCGCATCAACGGCCAGCTCCTCGTCGTCCACGGCGGCATGGTCGCCGTCGTCGAACGCCCGCGCATCCGCGCCAAGTTCGACAGCAAGCAGGACGCGTTCACGTACGACGAGCTGGACGCGGTACTGACACCGCACTACGCCGAGCGGCCCAGCGGGGAGACGTTCGGTGCGGCCGAAGTGCTGGGGCTGCGGCGGGAGTAGAGAGCCGACGCCCCGCCGGTCCGGTCAACCGTACGCCGTTCCCGCCACCTCCGCCCTGATCAACTCCGCCACCCGCTCGTCCTGTTGCGCAGGCCGCTGCGATCGAGCCGGCCACAGCGGACCGAACGCGTCCCCGTGCCAACGCGGCACCAGATGCGCATGGAGATGGAACACGGTCTGAGTCGCCGCAGCCCCCGCAGAGTTGACGACGTTCAGCCCGTCGGGGGCCAGCGCACGCCGCAACGCCGGAGCGAGATGCAACAGCGCCGTCGTCAGGCAGTGTGCGTCCGCCGCGCCGAGATCCCAGAGGTCGCGGACATGCGTGCGGGGAACGAGCAGCGTGTGGCCGACAGCGGCGGGGTACAAGGGCAGGAACGCGACGGTCCACTCGTCCTCGTACACGATCCGAGCGGACCCGCTACCCGCGACGATGTCGCAGAAAACGCACGCCGACATGCCAACTCCCTTGAGAAAAGCCTCACTCAAGAAAAAGGCCCCGCCGATCACCCCTCGGTGACCAGCGGGACCCACATACCCGAACCGCCTACGCCGCAGCCGACTCCACCTGCTCCGCCGGCCTGCGATGCCGCCCGTGCGAAGCCGTCTCCGCATCATGCGCCGACTGCGGCCCGCGATGGCGCCCGGCGCCGCCGGACTCGGAGCCGTGCGTCTCGGCGTACGGCCGCTGCGTGGTGTTTGCGTCGTTCATCGGAAGTGCTCCACCCCGTAAACCTGATCCTTCATACAGCCCGGCAAGTCTATCGAGACCCCTGAGGCCGAAGGGGTGGGCGAGGCGTCGGCGCCTACCTTGTTACACGTTTGTCGAGTGGCGCCTGCTGCAACGGCACCGGACGCGGCGCGACAGCCGTACGCCTCACCTCGACCCCCTCCCACGCCCGCACCCGAGCCACCCCGCAGGGCTCGCCCCCCGTCGTGTACGGCAACCCCAGCACCCCCTCCGAAGACCACCACCCGCTCCCCGTCAACCATCCCTCGGGCGCGGCGACTTGACGCATCCGCCGATCCGCCGCCCGCCACATCCCCACCCAGCACCCGTACGCCCCGTCGACCCGCAGCGCCACCGCACAGCTCTCCGGCAGCAGCACCTGCCCCGGCTGCACGGCGAACGGCGTCACCGAACACCCCGCCGCCCGCAGCGACTCGGGGAAGCGGACCGGCAACGTACTCCCCAACACCCCCCACCCGAGCCGGGGTTCACCCGGCGCGTCCGACCGGATCAGCAGCAGCCCGCTGTCCCGGTCGGCGAGCAGCAGCCGGTCGTCACTCTCCTCGGTGATCTGGAGGAGCGGCGACACAGCGCCGTCCCGCCCGAGGTCGACCACAACCGCCTTGGTACGCCCGCCCAGTTCACGGTCGACGGCCAGCAGCCGCCCGTCCGGGTCCAGCCACACCCCGCCGCCGCACCGCCCCGGCACCTCCGCCAGCCGCTCGGGCCCGAACGCACCCCCGGCCACCTGCCACACGACCGTCGACGCCTCGCCCGCCGCCAGCGCGAACACCCGTTTCCCGCACGGCGACGGCGGCAGCAACGACAGGTCCGTACACTCCACCGCCCCGAGCTGCACCTCCCCGGTACCGGGCCCCGTCGGGTACAACAGCGAGAAAAGATGCCGCCCTTCGACCCGCCGGTGGATCAACACCCGGCCGTCCGCGAGGGGTTGGACCTCGGTCCCGGCCTCCTCCGGCTGCGCGCCGGGCAGCGGGACGACGTACGCCTCCGGCCCGCCCAGCGACCATCTCTCGGGGAACCACGCGTCCCCGTCCCGGGCGAGCCGCGCCCCGTACCCCCCGTCCGCAGTGATCACGCAACCCGCTCCCGTCGCCCCCTCCGCGTCCCCCGCGGCCGGTTCGATCACACAAGCCGTCATCGACCGATCACCTCCGCCGCAGAAGGTAGTTTTCGCACGCGCGGCCGTGGGACGAGCGGGCCGGTACTTCGCTCGTACGAGTGGCGCAGAAGCGATTCCTCTGAGGCGGGGAGGGGGTATGTGCTTCGAGGGGAGTGTGGGCCCGCCGCCGGAGTTATCCACAGGTATCCCCACGACCGGTATGTTCCACAGGAACCGGCAGGTAGCCTTGGGTGCGTGCCCCGTCTGTCTGAAGTCATCGCCGCGCTGGAGAGTCTGTGGCCCGCCGAGCGGGCCGAGTCCTGGGACGCGGTCGGCACCGTCGTGGGCGATCCGGAGCAGGAGGTCGGGCGGGTGCTGTTCGCCGTCGACCCCGTCCAGGAGATCGTCGAGGAGGCGGTGAAGCTGGGCGCGGACCTGCTGGTCACGCACCACCCGCTGTACCTGCGGGGCACCACGACCGTCGCCGCGTCGACGTTCAAGGGCCGTGTCGTGCACACGCTGATCAAGAACGACATCGCGCTGCACGTCGCGCACACGAACGCCGACACCGCCGACCCCGGCGTCTCCGACGCCCTCGCGGGCGCGCTCGGCCTGCGCGTCGTCCGCCCCCTCGTGCCCGACACCACCGACCCCGCCGGACGGCGTGGCCTCGGCCGGGTCTGCGAGCTCGACCACCCGCTGACCGTACGGGAGTTCGCCGCCCGCGCCGCCGAGCGGCTGCCCGCCACCGCGCAGGGCATCAGGGTGGCCGGCGACCCCGAGGCCGTCGTCCGCACGGTCGCCGTCAGCGGCGGCTCCGGCGACAGCCTCTTCGCGTACGTCCGCGCCGCGGGCGTCGACGCGTTCCTGACCGCGGACCTGCGCCACCACCCGGCGTCCGAGGCCCGCGCCGAGCATCCCCTCGCGCTGGTCGACGCCGCGCACTGGGCCACCGAGTGGCCCTGGTGCGAGCAGGCCGCCGCCCAGCTCGACGCGGTCTCCGAGCGTGAGGGCTGGGGCCTGCGCACCCACGTCTCCGCCACGGTCACCGACCCCTGGACCAGCCATTCCGCATCCCCCTTTGGAGCCCCCAACTGAACGCCGCGCCCGCCGACCAGAACCGCCTTCTCGACGTCCAGGCCCTCGACGTCCGACTCCAGCAGCTCGCCCACAAGCGCCGCTCGCTGCCCGAGCACGCCGAGATCGAGTCGCTCGGCAAGGACCTCACGCAGCTGCGTGACCTCCTCGTCGCCGCGACGACCGAGGAGAGCGACTGCACGCGCGAGCAGAAGAAGGCCGAGCAGGACGTCGACCAGGTCCGTCAGCGCGCCGAGCGTGACCAGCGCCGGCTCGACTCCGGCGCCGTGACCTCGCCGAAGGACCTGGAGAGCCTCCAGAGCGAGATCGTCTCCCTCGCGAAGCGGCAGAGCGACCTCGAAGACGTCGTCCTCGAAGTCATGGAGCGCCGCGAGTCCGCGCAGGAGCGGGTCGCCGAGCTGACCGAGCGCGTCGGCGCGGTCCAGGGCAAGATCGACGACGCGACCGCCCGCCGCGAGGCCGCGTACGCGGAGCTCGACGGCGAGGCCGGGACCGTCACCAAGGAGCGCGGCGTCGTCGCGGGCGTCGTCCCCGCCGACCTCCTCAAGCTGTACGACAAGCTGCGCGAGCAGCAGGGGGGCATCGGCGCGGCCAAGCTGTACGCCCGCACCTGCCAGGGCTGCCGCCAGGAGCTGGCCGCCGCCGAGATCGCCGAGATCCGCAAGGCACCGGCGGACTCCGTGGTGCGGTGCGAGAACTGCCGGCGGATCCTGGTCCGTACGGTCGAGTCGGGGCTGTAGGACGGATGGCCGACGGGGGAGAGGCGCCGGGAGCGGAGGCCGAGCCGGCGCGGACCCGGCTTCCCCGGCACCTGGTCATCGAGGCCGACGGCGGCTCCCGGGGCAACCCCGGGCCCGCCGGGTACGGCGCCGTCGTCGCCGACGCGGACACCGGGGAGCTGCTCGCCGAGCGGTCCGGCTTCCTCGGCGTCGCCACCAACAACGTCGCCGAGTACAACGGGCTGCTCGCGGGCGCGCGGGCGGCCCACGCGCTGAACCCCTCCGCCGCCGTCCACGTCCGCATGGACTCCAAGCTCGTCGTCGAGCAGATGTCCGGCCGCTGGCAGATCAAACACCCCGCGCTCCGCCCCCTCGCCATCGAGGCCGCGAGGCTTCTGCCGGGGGACCGGGTGAGCTACGAGTGGATCCCCCGCGCGCAGAACAAGCGGGCGGACCGCCTGGCGAACAAGGCGATGGACGCGGGTCAGCGGGGCGAGGTGCCGCCGGGGGGCGTGGTCGACGGGCCCGAGTACGAGGCCGAGGCCGCGGTTGGCGCCGAGCGGAACGGGTACGGGGCTGAGGTCGCCGGTGCCGAGGCGCACGCGTACGACGCCGAGGTCGCCGTCGGGACCGGCGTACGTGTCGGCCGGAGCCCCCACAGCGAAGCCGTATCCGCCGCCGTACCCGAACCTCACCCCCGTCACACCACCCCCCGCCCCGCCCCCGACATGGGCACCCCCGCAACCCTCGTCCTCCTCCGCCACGGCGAAACCCCCCTCACCCCCGAGAAACGCTTCTCAGGAAGCGGAGGTTCCGACCCGAGCCTCTCCGAGGTGGGCCGGGAGCAGGCCGCCCGCGTCGCCGAGGCGCTCGCGCGCCGGGGAAGCATCGAGGCGATCGTCGCCTCGCCCCTCGCGCGCACCCGCGAGACGGCGGAGGCCGTCGCCACCCGCCTCGGTCTCGACGTCGCTGTGGAGGACGGCCTGCGGGAGACGGACTTCGGCGCGTGGGAGGGCCTCACGTTCGGGGAGGTCCGTGAGCGGCACCCCGAGGACATGGCCGCGTGGCTGGGCGACCCGGAGGCGCGTCCGACGGGCGGCGGGGAGAGCTTCGCGGAGGTCGCGGAGCGGATCGCCGTCACCAGGGACCGGCTGACCAGCGCGTACGCCGGCCGCACGGTGCTCGTCGTCAGCCACGTCACGCCCATCAAAACGCTGGTCCGCCTGGCGCTCGGCGCGCCCCCGGAGGCCCTCTTCCGCATGGACCTCTCCGCCGCGTCCCTCTCGGCGGTGGCGTACTACGCGGACGGAAACGCGAGCGTCCGGCTCCTGAACGACACGTCGCACCTGCGCTGAGCGCTCAGTGCACCTCGTCCACCAGGACGTCCAGCTTCCCCGGCCCCGCGACCTCCACGACGTACCCCAACTCCCGCAGCACATCGGCGAGTTCGGCAGGCCCCGACGGCTCGGACCCCGACGTCAGCAGGCTCCGTACGATCCGCCCCTTCGTCGCCTTGTTGAAGTGGCTGACGACCTTCCGCGTCGGCGCGTGCAGCACCCGAACCGTCGCCGTGCGCCCCGCGACCTCCCCCTTCGGCTTCCACGCGGCGGCGTACGCGGACGACCGCAGGTCGAGCACCAGCCCCTGCCCGGCCGCCTCCGGCAGCACCTCGGCCATCGCGCCCCGCCAGTGTGCCCCGAGCGCCCCCACCCCCGGCAGTTTCACGCCCATCGAGCACCGGTACGACGGGATCCGGTCGGTGACCCGGACGGCCCCCCACAGCCCCGAGAAGATGAGCAGCGACCTGCCGGCCCGCCGGGCGGCGTCGGCCTCAAGGGTGGCGAGCCCCAGGGCGTCGTACAGCACCCCGGTGTAGATCTCCCCGGCGGGCCGGGCCCCGGCGGTCAGCAGCTCGGCGTTCTTGCCGACCTCACCCCGCAGCCCCTCACTGAGCCCCAGCACCTCCCGGGCCTTCTCCTCGTCCCCCCGGCACAGCTCCACCAACTCCCCGAGCACCGCCTCCCGGGCACCCCCCAGCCCCGGCAGCGACAGCCCCTCCACCTTCACCGGCGCACCCCGCCCGGACGCAGCCTTACCTTCGGACGGCGGCAGCAGCACAAGCACGAACGATCTCCTTCACGACAACTCAGCCCAGCGTACGGCGCAGAACGCCCCACCTTGCACATGCCCCGCCCCCGCCCCCGCCCTACGCTCGTCCCATGCCCCGTCGCCCCATCCACGTGACCGGCGCCCCCGAAGCCCCGCTCCGTGCCGCCCTCGCAGAGCTCCGCACCGAGCTGGGAATCCCCGACGCCTTCCCGCCGGAGGTGCTCGCGGAGGCGGAGCGCAGCGCGTCGGCGCCCAGGCTCCCGACGTACGACGCGACCGACATCCCGTTCCTCACCATCGACCCGCCCGAGTCGACCGACCTGGACCAGGCGCTGCACCTGTCGCGGCAGGGCACCGGCTACCGCGTCCGGTACGCGATCGCGGACGTCGCGGCGTTCGTCGTACCGGGGAGCGCGCTGGACGCGGAGGCGCACCGCAGGGTGACGACCCTGTACTTCCCCGACGGCAAGGTCCCCCTGCACCCGGCGGTCCTCAGCGAGGGCGCCGCCAGCCTGCTGCCGGACCTGACCCGCCCGGCGGCCCTGTGGACGATCGACCTGGACGCGGACGGCCGGACGCTCGCGGTGGACGTACGCCGCGCGCTCGTGCGCAGCAGGGCGAAACTCGACTACGCGGGAGTGCAGAAGCAGATCGACGCGGGCACGGCGGAGGAACCCCTCGCGCTGCTGAAGACCATCGGTGAGCTGCGGGAACGCCAGGAGGTCGAGCGCGGCGGCATCTCCCTGAACGTCCCGGAGCAGGAGATCGTGGAGCGGGACGACACGTACGAGCTGACCTACCGCGCCCCCCTCCCGGCGGACGGCTGGAACGCCCAGCTCTCCCTGCTGACCGGCATGGCCGCCGCCGACCTGATGCTGTCGTACGGCACGGGAGTGCTCCGCACCCTCCCCGCCGCCCCGGACGGCGCCGTCGGCCGCCTGCGCCGGGTCGCGCAGGCGCTGCGCATCGACTGGCCCCACCACGTCCCGTACTCCCTCCTGATCCGCTCCCTCGACCCGCACGACCCCCGCCACGCCGCGTTCCTCCAGGAGTGCACGAGCCTCCTGCGCGGCGCCGGCTACACCGTCTTCCGAGCCGGCACCCTCCCCGCGCTCACCACGCACGCGGCCGTCGCCGCCCCGTACGCCCACTGCACGGCCCCCCTGCGCCGCCTCGCCGACCGCTACGCCACCGAGCTGTGCCTCGCGGCGATGGCGGGGGAACCGCCGCCGGAGTGGGTCCTCGCCGCCCTCGACGCGCTCCCGGACCGGATGGCGGAGGGCGGCCACCGGGCGAACGCCGTGGAGCGGGCCTGCGTCGACATCGTCGAGGCCGCCGTCCTCGCGGGCCGCGTCGGCGAGACCTTCGACGCCTGCGTCATCGACCTGGAGAACCACCACGGCACCGTCCACCTGGAGTCCCCCGCGGTCGTCGGCCGTATCGACGGCGATCACCTCCCTCTCGGCGAACATCTCCGCGTCCGCCTCACCCGAGCGGACCCGGCGACACGCACCGTCCGCTTCGCACCCGCCTGATCTCCTGGACGACGCTGTCGGCGTCGTCCGCGTGCAGCCGCACGACCGTCACCTCCCGCACCCGCCCCAGCAGCCCCGCGTGGACGACCGGTTCCGCCAGCTCCAGCGTGACGGAGGTCTGTCCGCCGACCGGCAGGCTCAGCTCACCCTCGGCCCCGGGGTGCGAGAAGCGCGTCTCGCGCCGGACGCCGGATATCCGGTCGTAGGGGAGCCGGACGTCCACCTGCCCGTACCGGACCCGCAGCGCGTCGCCCTCCAGGACGTGCGGCCGGACCACGCAGGACGCGTACGACCCGAGGACCAGCGCGAGCGTGTAGACGTCGAGCGCGAACACCGCCCAGTGGGCGACGGGGTACTCCCGCAGCAGGACGGCCAACCCGGCGGTCTCGACCACGCACACGAACACGAGGGCCGCCGTCATCGCCCCCTGCCCGCGCATGTACGCCAGCCGCCGCCCCTCCCCGGTCTGCCGCCGCCCGGCCCAGCGCGCGAGGTCGGCCCACATCCGCCCCTGATGCCGGGCCAGCGCCCGCAGGGTCCTCATGTCGTCACCCCGAGGATCTCCAGCACCCGCCGGATCGCCGCCGCCTGGCCCGGCGGGAAGTCGGCGTAGAAGGCGCGCAGGAACGTGCTGTCCGGTTCGGCCGGCCCCTCGGGCAGCAGGCCCGCCGGCACGCACGCGGCGAGCCGGTGCGCGGCGGCCTCCACGCGCGGGTCGTCCGCCGCCGCGTCGGCCAGGTCGTCCAGCAGCGCGTACGCCTCGTTCGCCCGCGCGACCGCCTCCGGGGACTCCGTGACCGTTCCCACCGCCGCCAGCAGCCGCTCCCGCGTCTCGGGCGGCGCCGCCGTCTCGATCAGGGCCAGCACCTCGCGGTCCTTCGCGGCCATCGGCGAGTCGGCCAGCCCGGACGTCCGCGCGAACAGCTCCGCCAGCTCCGGGGAGACGGGGCCCTCGGCGGACAGCTCACCCGCCTCCAGGAGGACCCGCAGCCGGGCTCGTCTCTCCCGGATCGCCGCCTCCTGCCGGGCCAGGTCCTCGTCCAGCTCTTCGAGCACCTCGGTGAGGTCCTTCCCGGCGTCGTCCGCGAGGACGTCCCGGACCTCCGCGAGGCCCACGCCCAGCTCGGTCAGCCGGCGGATCCTCGCGAGGGCGACCGCGTGCCGCAGGGTGTAGTCGCGGTAGCCGTTCGAAAGGCGGTCCGGCTCCGGGAGCAGGCCCAGGTGGTGGTAGTGGCGTATGGCCCGCGTGGTGACGCCGACCGTCTCGGCGAGTTCTCCGATCCTCATGCCGACCAGTACAGACGTTGACGTCGCGGCAAGGTCAAGGGCTGCCATCGGGCGCTCCTTCCGGGACGCCGTCCGGTGTCCCGAACCAGCGCTCCAGCGCCGCCTCCAGCGGCTCCCCGCCCGCCCCGGCCGGCTCCGTGTCCGCCGCCCACGCCGTGAATCCGTCCGGCCGGACCAGCAGCGCCGCGAGGCCGGGGCGGTCCGCGCAGGTGGCCGTCAGGATGGTGAGCCGGTCGCCGTAGTCCTCCGCGCGGGCGCGGAGTTTCGGGTCGTCGGCGAGGTCGAGGAGGAGGCCGCGCGCGGTGTGCAGGTGGTCGGCGAGGCGGGTGCTGTCGGACAGCTCCAGGTCGGGGGCGCTGGCGCCGACCAAGGGGTGGTCGCCGGGGAGGGCGTAGCGCTGCCAGACGCCGGAGATCTTCTTGACCAGGTAGGTCGTGCCGTCCACGGTCCGGGTGAGGTCGGTGAACACCTCGCGCAGCGCCCGCGCGTGGGACTCCGGACGCATCAGGGCGATCTGCGCGCGCGTCCAGTCCAGGACCCAGGCCCCGATCGGGTGCCGTTCCGCCGTGTACGAGTCGAGGAGGGTCGGCGGGGCCCAGCCGCGCACGACCGCCGCGAGCTTCCAGCCGAGGTTGACCGCGTCCCCGATGCCGAGGTTCAGGCCCTGGCCGCCGAAGGGGGAGTGGACGTGCGCCGCGTCGCCCGCGAGGAGGACCCGGCCCTTGCGGTAGTCGCTCGCCTGGCGGCAGTTGTCGGTGAACCGGGTCGCCGTGCGCACCTTCTCCACGGTCACCTCGACCCCCGTCACCCGGCGCACGCCGGCCTGGAGTTCGGCGGCCGTGACCGGTGTCGTGCGGTCGGCGGGTGGGCCGTCGAACTCGACCGTGAGGATGCGGCCGGGCAGCGGGCCGTGCGCGTATGTGCCCGTCGCGGTCGTGTTCCAGCCGGTGGCCAGCGCCTCCGTGCCCGTCATGTCGGCGACCGCCTGATAGCCGGTGATCTCCGGGGGCGTACCGGGGAAATCGAACCCGGCGAGCTTGCGGACCGTGCTGCGCCCGCCGTCACAGCCGACGAGCCAGCCGGCGCGGACGGTACGGGTGTCACCAGTGCTGATGCTGGCATCCGTGTCCGCGTGGGGCTCGGTCAGCCGTACCGACACCCCGCCGCCGTCCGCGCCGCCCTCCTCGAATCCCGTCAGCTCCACCCCTCTGCGCACCTCGACCCCCAGTTCCCGCGCCCGCGCGGCCAGGACCCGCTCCAGCTCGGCCTGCGGGATCAGCCCGATCTCCTCCGCGCGGCCGGTGTCCGCCCAGGCCGGGTCGTCCGGGTCGAGGAAGGCGGCGTCGAGGGGGATGCCCGCGAAGTGGCCGGCGAAGCGGGGCGGTGGGACGAGGTCCTCGCCGCGCTCCTCGCTGAAGCGCTGGAAGCCGGCCATCGCGCGCTCCTGTATCCCGGCGAGCGTGGGATGGAAGCCGCGCCGGTAGAGGGCCACGGCGGAGGGGGAGTTGACCGACATCGCCTTGATCGTCTCGTCCACCTCCTCCCGTCGCTCCGCCACCAGCACCTTCGCGCCTCCGAGCCGCAGCTCGCAGGCCAGCATCAGGCCGGTCGGACCGGCTCCGGCGATCACCACGTCGAAATCTGCCATGGAAATACTGTAGCCACTAAAAGTTTGTTTCCGCTATAGTTTTCTGCATGGAATCCACGGAGCCGGCCGGAGCCGGGCGGACGAGGCTGGAGCAGGCGGTCGAACTGTCCCTGCGTGAACGCAAGAAGCGGGCGACGCGGCTGCGGATCTCCGACGTGGCGACGGCCCTGTTCGAGGCGCGGGGCTTCGACGAGGTGACGGTCGCGGAGGTGGCCCGGGAGGCCGAGGTCTCGACGATGACCGTCTTCAACTACTTCCCGCGCAAGGAGGACCTCTTCCTCGACCGCATCCCCGACGTGGTCGAGACCGTCACCGCCACCGTCCGTCACCGTCCCCCGGACCAGACCCCCCTGACAGCCCTGCGCGACCTGGCGATCACGCTCCTGGAGGAGCGCCACCCCTTCTCCGCGCTGGACGACGACCTGCCCGCCTTCTGGCGGATCGTCATCGGCTCACCGGCCCTGCGCGCCCGCGCACGCGAGGGCGTCGAGGAAGTGGAATCGGCCCTGGCCACGGCTCTCGCCGAGACCGCCCCCGAGTACCCCGCCCCGGACCTGGCCGCCGCTCTCACCGTCGCCGCGTACCGCTCGGTGTACGTCACCTCCGCGCGGCGCCTCCTGGCGGGTGAACCGGCGTCCGCCGTGGCCGGCGACCACCGCGCGCGCCTGACCCGCGCGTTCACCGCACTGGAGGCCGCCTTGGCTGTCTGACGTGCCTGCTGGAATACGGGAACGCGGCGGAGGAGTTCGCCGGAGCGGAACGCAGTGAACGGGGGAGCGGTAGATGGGTGAGCAAGCCTTGTGGACGAGAGCGCGGCTCGGGAAGGGCGGGGCGCCGGTCGACCTGCTGAGCGCGCGGTTCGAGAAACACGTCTACGCGCCGCACGCGCACGCGGAGTTCACCGTCGGGGTGTGCGTCGGCGGCTCGGAGGTGATCGCCTACCGGGGCGGACACGTCCGTACCGGGCCCGGGACGATCGTCGTACTGGCCCCCGGCGAGACGCACACCGGGGGACCGGGAAACGCCACCGACGGGTACGCCTACCGGGCCGTCTACGCCGAACCGGGCCTCCTCGGGGAGGGCACGCTCGGCGGCGTACCGCACTTCCGCGAACCGCTGATCCACGACCCGGAGCTGGCCGAGACCCTGCGCCGCACGCACGTCTCGCTCAGCGCGCACCCGGACCCGCTGGAGGCGGAGTCCACCGTCCCCTGGCTGCTCACGGCCCTGGCCCGCCGCCACTCCACCGCCCGCCCGACGGACGACCGCCTCCCCGGAGCCACGGCGCTCGCCCGCGCGGTACGCGACCGGCTCGCCGACGAACTCCTCGAACCACCGGCCCTGTCCACGCTCGCCGCCGACCTGGGGCTGTCCCGGTACCAGCTGCTGCGGGCCTTCCGTACGACGATGGGGCTGCCGCCCTACGCCTGGCTCGCCCAGCACCGGGTGCACCGCGCGCGGGGGCTGCTGGACGCCGGACTGCGCCCCGCCGAGGCCGCCGCCCTCGTCGGCTTCGCGGACCAGGCGCACCTCACACGCTGGTTCCGGCGCGTCCTCGGCGTCACCCCGGCGGCGTACCGCAACAGCGTTCAAGACGACCGGCGGGGGAGGGGGTGAGACTCGGGTCATGACTGCACGTGGCTGGTTCCTGTTCTCCCTGATGGGAGTGGTCTGGGGCATCCCCTATCTGATGATCAAGGTGGCGGTGGAGGACCTCTCCCCGTCCATGGTGGTGTTCACGCGCTGCGCCCTCGGCGCGGCCCTGCTGCTCCCCTTCGCGATCCGCCAGGGCGGCCTCCCGCGCGCGGTGCGCGCGCACTGGCTGCCGATGCTGGCGTTCGCGGTCATCGAGATCGTCGGCCCCTGGATCACCCTCACCGACGCCGAGCGCCACCTCTCCAGCTCGACGGCGGGCCTGCTGATCGCGGGCGTCCCGATCGTCGGCGTCGTCCTCGCGCGGTTCTTCGGCGACACGGAGCGGCTCGGCGCGCGGCGGATCGCGGGCCTGGCGCTGGGCCTCGTGGGCGTGGGCGTGCTGACCGTCCCGCACCTGACCGGCGGGGACGCGCGCTCGCTCGCCGAGGTGCTGGTGACGGTCGTCGGCTACGCGACCGCGCCCCTGATAGCCGCCCGCCACCTCAAGGACGTCCCCTCCCTCCACCTCACCGCCGCCTGCCTCGCCTTCGCCGCCCTCGTCTACGCGCCCTTCGCGGCGGCGACCTGGCCCTCCGAGATGCCCTCGGCGACCGTCCTCGCCTCCCTCGCGGGGCTCGGCGTGATCTGCACCGCGATCGCCTTCGTCGCGTTCCTGGAGCTGATCAAGGAGATCGGCCCGACGCGCTCGACGGTCATCACGTACGTCAATCCGGCGGTCGCCGTCGCCGCCGGGGCGCTCTTCCTGGACGAGAAGCTCACCCTCGGCATCGGCGCGGCCTTCGCGCTCATCCTCGCGGGCTCCGTGCTGGCCACGGCCGCCGGACCGAAGCGCGCCGCACGGCCGGTAACATGGTCGACACGGCAGACGAGCCGGGCGGACGGCCGCGTGGTCCCTCTTGGGGGCCCCGAGGAACGTCCGGGCTCCACAGGGCAGGGTGATGGCTAACGGCCACCCGGGGTGACCCGCGGGACAGTGCCACAGAAAACAGACCGCCCGGCGCTTCGGCGCCGGGTAAGGGTGAAACGGTGGTGTAAGAGACCACCAGTGCCCAGGGTGACCTGGGCAGCTAGGTAAACCCCACCCGGAGCAAGGTCAAAAGGAGCGCGGTGAAACGCGCTCTGCGCGGACGTTCGAGGGCTGCCCGCCCGAGTTCGCGGGTAGACCGCACGAGGCTGACGGCAACGTCGGCCCTAGATGGATGGCCGTCGCCCCGGGGCCCGCGAGGACCCCGAGGAAACAGAACCCGGCGTACGGCCCGGCTCGTCTGCTGGCAGGGCTCTGAACTGGCGTTATAGCCAGATCGGGGCCTGCGATGTGGTCCGCCTTCCTGTTGGGGATCGGGGTGTCGCTTGCGGCGAACGTCTCGGCGGAGATGTTGCGCAAGGAGTTGCGGGTGGGGGCGGGGCGCCGTGGCGAGTGATTCCCGTAAACGGCTGGACCACCGTATGAAGATCCCTGGTGGGGTGGGAATGGCGCTGGTTCACGGAACACCCGTCACCGCGCGATGACAGGGGCACGGTGTTCTCCTGAAGGCGCTCGAAGTGGGTCGGGGTGAGTGTCAGGTCGCTGACCTGGAGTGGGTGACAAGGGCCGAATCCGTGCCGGACGACGAATACGTCACGTCCAGGTCTTGCGGTGCGAACGTTCCCGACGACTACGGTCGCTTCTCCGTGCCCTGCCTCGCACACATGCAGCGTGGCCTGTGGGGAGAAGCCCCCCGGCTACGTGCTCGACATCCTGGAGGGTCCGAATCTCTCCGGCGTGGGTCATCGTCCGCATTGGCGGGGCAGTTCCCTGAGGTTTGAGGCGTGCCGCTTCGGTCGCATCAGTAGGGTGGCAGCGCCGTGGGCGCGGGGAGGGGGCTGCCGGTGACGAGGGTCGAAGCGGCGGTCGAGTATGTGTGCGCGTGGTTGGTGCGCAGGCCGGTGGGAGCGGACGGGGGGAGCGGCGGGCCGGGGGGCCAGTTGCACGATCTGATCGGCCGTCGGCTCGGTGGGGACCCTGCGCTGGAGCGGGCTCGGGTGGAAGTGGAGAACGGGCGGGGAGCGATAGCGGAGCACACTCGGCGGAGACTGGTGGCCTCTGTGGAGGATGCCGTCAAGGCGGACGGGCGGTTTGCGGTGGAGCTGGGGCGGCTCGTGGAGCAGGTGCGGGCTGCGGGCGCCGGGGCGGATGCGGTGGCAGGGGATCATGTCGACTTCCGGTCCGGCGCGTTCGACGGTGGTCCGGTGCTGGGCAAGGGCACCCAGAACATCTACGTCGGGTCGTCGCGGAGGCTGGGCGGGTTGCCGCATCAGGTGGGGGTGATTCCGTCACGGGCGGGCTGTTTCCAGGACCGGGCTGAGGCTGTCCGGCTGGCGGCGGCGCTGGTCGGGGGCGGGACCACGGTCGTCGGCTCGGCGGACGGGGTCATGACGGGCGGGGTGCTGGCGGGAATGGGCGGGGTCGGCAAGACCCAGCTGGCCGCCGACTACGCCCGCACCGCCTGGCAGGCGGGAGGACTGGACGTGCTGGTGTGGATCACCGCTGCCAGTGCCGCCGAGACCGTGTCCGGGTATGCGCAGGCCGGTGTCGAACTCCTGGGCGTTGAGCCCGAGCATGCGGCGCAGGCGTTCCTGGCCCGGCTGGAGCCCGGCCCGCAGCAGCGGCAGCCGTGGCGGTGGCTGGTGGTGCTGGACGACGTCGGTGATCCCGCCGACCTGACCGGGCTGTGGCCCCCGTCCAGCCCCCACGGGCGGACCCTGGTCACCACCCGCCGCAAGGACGCCGCCCTCACCCACGACGGCCGGCGTCTCATCGAGGTCGGACTGTTCACCGAGGACGAGTCCATCGCCTACCTCACCACCGCCCTGGCTGCCCGCGACCGCACCGAACCCGCAGAGCACCTCGCCACCCTGGCCGGTGACCTCGGCCACCTGCCGCTGGCCCTGTCCCAGGCCGCCGCCTACCTCATCGACACCGGCATCGATTGCACCGCTTACCGCGCCCTGCTCGCCGACCGCACCATCGCACTCGCCGACACCAGCCCCGACACCCTCCCCGACGGCCAGACCCACACCACCGCCGCTGCCTGGGAGATCTCCCTCGACCGCGCCGACACCCTCCGGCCCGCCGGCCTCGCCCGGCCCTTGCTTCAGCTCGCCGCGTTCCTCGACCCCAACGGCATCCCCGACACCGTCCTCACCAGCCGACCGGCACTCGATCTCCTCACCGCAGCTACGGACCGAAACTCCGGCCGAGTCACCGCCGCCGAAGCCCGGCTCGCGCTCCGCGCGCTGTACCGGCTCAGCCTCATCGACCACGCCCCCTCCACTCCGCACCAGGCCGTCCGCGTCCACCAGCTCATCCAGCGCACCGTCCGCGACACCCTCACCCCCGACCAGCACAACCACATCGCCCTCACCGCGGCCGACGCCCTCCTCGACGTCTGGCCCGACATTGAGACCGACACCACACTCGCGCAGGCTCTGCGCGCCAACACCACCACCCTGACCACCCACGCCGAACCCGCCCTTCTGTCCCCCCGGCTACATGGCGTGCTGTTCCGAGCCGGCAACAGCCTCGGGGAGGCGGGCCAGGTCACCGCTGCCCGCGACTACTTCCACCACCTCACCCGCACCACGACTTCCCGGCACGGCCTCGACCACCCCGACACCCTCACCACCCGGCACAACCTCGCCCGCTGGCGGGGGATGGCGGGGGACGTGTCAAGCGCCGCCACCGCGCTTGCCGAGCTGCTGGATGACTTCCTGCGGGTGCTGGGCCCTGACCACCCCGACACTCTCACCACCCGGCACAGCCTCGCCTCCTGGCGGGGGGAGGCGGGGGATGCGGCAGGAGCCGCCACTGCAAACGCCGGACTGTTGGATGACTTCCTGCGGGTGCTGGGCCCTGACCACCCCGACACTCTCGCCACCCGGCACAGCCTCGCCCGCTGGCGGGGGGAGGCGGGGGATGCGGCAGGAGCCGCCACCGCCTTCGCCGAGCTGCTGGACGACTTCCTGCGGGTGCTGGGCCCCGACCACCCCCACACCCTCACCACCCGAAACAACCTCGCCCACTGGCAGGAAGCGGCAGAAGCGATACGTCGTACGGGCGCGGGAAGTTCTTGATTCGGGTGGGTCATCAGCTTCCGATCACGATCCAGTCGACGGCGGGTGCTGGTGGTGTTGGTCCGGGTCAGCCAGACGGTCAGGCCGGTGGCGGTCACGTTGGTGACGGCTGTTCCGGGGGCGTTCGTAGAGGCGGTGGCTAGAGCCCGGAAGGTGGTGCCCTTCAGGTTCAGGCCGGTGACGGTGACCGAGGTGAGGTGTTCGCTGGGGTGGGAGTGACGGTGACACGGTCCGTGGCGATGTTCCCGGCCTTGAAGGTGCCGTCGACGGTGAACCCGCTGGAGGTGAACCGGGCGGAGCCCGCCGCCGAGCTGGACGGGGCGTCGCGGACGTACAGCGCCTGGAATGCCTCTGGAGCACCCGCTCGTATCCGGGCGTGCCTCGAATATCTCGTCACATCCAGCCCTTGTCCGCAGCCCCTCACCCGTCACAGTGATGCGCGACACAGCCTGGCCGGGGCCGTGATCGCCCGGCTGGTCTGTCGACGGCCCCTGAACCATCCCCGGGTCACCGTGATCCGGATCCCGGGATCCGTGGTGTCGCGGACGGCCCGGTCCACGGTGAGGCAGAAGCCGGCGTGGTGGGAGCGGCAGTACCTCCTGCGCGCCGTGCGGAAGCGGTGGCGTACCGCGTCGGCGGCCGTTTCCACGCGGTGCGCTTGTTCGTCTGCGGGGTCGAGGAGGAGCTGGCGGGGACAAGCCCGTCCGCGCGCAGGACGAGGGCACGGACCCGGGCCCGTTGAGGGCGAGGCGGTCGTGGAGGGGCAGGGTGCTGGTGTGGGCGGAAGGAAGTTCCCGGCGGGACCGGCGGCGGCCTCTCCGCCTTCTCCTACGCCCTCCTGCTGGCGCTGGCCGGGTTCACGGGCTCCCTGATCGCCACCAGCCTCGTCGACGCCCAGCCCGCTCTACCGCATGGAAAGCCACTCGGGCCGCAGCCGCCGGGGAATCATGACGGGTGTCGCGGTGCTCGTCAGCGGTGTCTATCCGGGGATCGCGGACTGGATCGGCATGCCGCTGGACCACCCGTGGGAGCTGTTGCTGTTCAGCGCGCTGAGCATCACGGCCGTCGCAGTGGTCGCCCTCTCTTCATCGTGCTGTCGATCCCCAGCTCCGGGGGACGACACCGCCGGAAGCCATGCCCCCTTCGTCCGCTTCCTCAGCCACCTGGGACTCGTGCCTACGACCTCAAGGGGCTGACCCGGAAGTACCGCGCCCCTGCCGTCGCCGCGCAGTGACGGACGGACTGGTCAGGCGTCGTCGCGAAGGTGGGCGAGCCCGCTGAGAAGGAGTTCGAGTCCGAAGGAGAACTCGTCCTCGATCGGAACGGGCATCGACCCGGCGACGGCGGCCGTCGCCGGGAACAGGGCCGGATCGACGTTCTGGAAGACGGCGGACAGTTGTGCGTCGTCGTGACCGTTGACCTGGATGGCGAAGCCGAGGACGTAGCGGGAGAGGGTGGCGAAGGCGTGCGCGGCCGTTCGCGGCGGGAAGCCGCTGTCGAGCAGCGCCGCGACACAGTGCTCCCGCAGCGCCATGGCGTTCGGCCCCAGGGGAATCTCCTCGACCATGAGGCGCGCCGCGTTCCGGTGCCGTGCCAGGGCCTCGAACATGGTGTGCGCGACCGTCCGCAGCGCTTGCTGCCAGCCCATCGCGCGGAGTTCGTCGCCCTTCAGTTCCACGGCGCCGAACATGCGGTCCACGACATGGGCGACCAGCGCCGCCCGGTTGTCGAAATGCCGGTACAGGGTCGCCGTGCCCGAACCCAGGTGCTGGGCCAGCGTCCGCATCGAGAGGGCGTCGGCCCCTTCGTCGTCCACGATCTGCAGTGCGGTGGAGATGATGCGTTCCAGCGGCACGGGCGGACGCCCCGGACGCCGAGCCGCTTGCGCAGGACCAGCTGCTGCCACTGAACGTCCACCTCCTCGGCCAGCACCATAACAACAGCACCGTATCCAGTATGAAGATCGCCGGTGAGGAGGGGCATGGGGCTGCTAAGAGCCTGCGGACCGGATGCCGATGCCACGCAGCAGCCGTTCCCCGGACTCCCGCAGCCGGTCCTTGACCTCGTCGAGGCCGGACGCCAGCAGCACGTGATCGCGTTTGCGCCAGGTGCCCGCGACCATCACCGCTTCGATGTTGGCGATGTCGGCGTGCAGGGCCGTGGCGACCGGATCGTGCGCCGGCCACAGGTTGAGCGCCCGGGCGTCGACGGCGACCAGATCGGCCTGCATGCCCGCCTCGATCCGGCCCACCTTGTCCGCCAGACCCAGCGCCTTCGCCCCTTCGACCGTGGCCCAGGCGAGCGCCTGTCTGCTGGTGATACCGACGTACGTACCGGTCGTCCGCCGGTGCTGGGCGTGGTCCAGGCCGCGCTGGTGGGCGAGGGCGATCCGGGCGGCGGTGAGGACCGTACCGGGTACGGCGGTGTCGATGTCGGTGCCCAGCGAGGGCGCCGCGCCCAGGCTCAGCAGGGGTCCGGTGACGGGTGTGCCGTGACCCTGGCCCAGTTCGTTCTCCGGGGTGGTGGTGAAGGTGACGCCCGCAGAGACCAGCGTCTTCAGCCACTCCTCAGGCAGGTCCACTCCGTGCACGACGTTGGTCAGGGGGCTGAACAGCCCGGCGTTGCGCACGGCTTCCCAGCCGGGTGAGGGTTCGCCGCCGCTCTGGTGCATCGAGACGACGAGGCCGCGTTCCGCGCCGGCCCGGAAGTCGGCCACCGCGGTCTCGGCGGAGGAGTACTGCGGCCCTTGGAGGGCCATGCCCAGGGTGAGGAGGGCGCGGCCCTGGACGGGGCCGTCGAGCAGCCGGTCGATCTCGGCGAGCGGGTGGGGCGTGTCCGGCGAGCGGTAGGGCGTGCCGTGCAGGAAGACGGCGCGGATGCCGGCCTGGACCAGACCCTCTACGGCCGCGTCGGCGTGGTCGGGGGAGAGGGCGTTGTGACACCAGTCGCCCACCGTGGTCGTACCGCAGTTGAGCTGGTTCAGGGCGCCGGCGAGATTGCCGATGTGCAGGTCGGCCGGGGTGTAGTGGCCGGCGCACTTGCCGTGCAGGTGGGTGAGGTACTCCATCAGCGTCCAGTCGGCGCCCGCGGAGCGCAGCGCGGTCTGCCAGGTGTGCAGATGGGCGTTGACCAGGCCGGGGATGATGACGCGGCCGGAGAAGTCGACGACCTCGGCGTCGGGCGCCTCGATGTTTTCGCCGACGACGGCGATGGTCTCGCCGTCGACGAGGACATCGACCCGCTCGGCGTCCGGCCGGTTCGGCGTCATCGTGACGACCCGCGCCCCGCGCAGCAGTATGCGGCTCATTCAGCGGCCCCCGAGCTCTGCCGGTACATGGTGCGGCTCCTTGCCTCGGGCGTCATTGCCCGCACGGCGGCTTGTGTGGTGGTGAGGAAATCCGACGTGGCGATGTGCCCGATGTAGCCGTCGGGACGGATCAGCAGCAGCGTGTCGCCGGTCAGGCCGTAGGCACTGCGCAGTGTGTTCTCGGGGTCCGAGAAGTCCGCGGACGGCCCGACGGCGATCCGCTTCAGCCGGGCGCCCGTCGGCGGCCAGTCGAGGCGTTCGAGGTCCCGGGCGGCGCCGGGGCCGTAGGCGATGGCGGTGAAGTGCGGTCCCTGGAAGAGGCTGAACAGGCGGGTCTCGGCGCCATTGGTGCCGAGCAGTCGGGCGTCCGGGGCGCGGTCGCCCACGTGCAGCGTGCCGGTGCTGTCACCGTCGGCGGGGGCGAGCGGGCCGCCGTAATACGTCAGGGCGAGCTGCTGCTCGTCCTTGCCGCGCTTCATGCTGGAGGGGTCGAGCTTGGCGAGGCCGCCCCATTTCTCCGTGGACAGTCCCAGGACCCCGGCGGCGATCGGCTGCCGCTCGGCCTCGTAGGTGTCCAGCAGGGCCGGGTCGGCTCCGGCGAGGACCTGGCCGAGCTTCCAGCCGAGGTTGTAGCCGTCCTGCATACCGGTGTTCAGGCCCTGGGCACCGGCCGGGGTGTGGACGTGCGCGGCGTCGCCGACGAGGAAGACCCGGCCACGGCCGTACTGCCGCGCGAGACGGATGTTCGGCCGGAACACGGACGTCCAGTGGATCTCGTGCAGCTGGATGTGCCGGTTGCGGGTGTGGGAGTGGATGCGGTCGACGATGGCGCCGATCTCCTGGGGCGGCTTCTCGTCGGGCGTGAGCCGGATCATCCACTGGAACATGTCGCTGCCGGGGAGCGGACAGGCGCCGATGAGCTTGCCGCCGAGGCCGGGCCACATGTGCCACCGGTTGCGGGCCAGGCCGCTGACGGAGGCGTCCACGATCAGTACGCGGTCGGCGTCGTCCGTCGTCCCGGCGAACCCGATGTCGAGCTGCTTGCGTACCGCGCTGGAGCCGCCGTCGGCGCCCACGGCGTAGCGGGCGACGATCTCCTCACCCGCCACTGTGGCGGTCACCGTGTCCTCGTCCTGCGTCAGCCCGGTCAGTTCCCTGCCGAACTCGACCTCGCGGCCGAGCTCACCGAGCCGGGCGTGCAGGGCGCGGTCCGTGCGGAACTGCGGGATCAGCCAGGTGTTCGGGTACGGGACGTCCGGGGTCGCCTCTTTGCGGGGGAACATCTTCCACGGCACCCCGATGGGTCCCGCGTGGATCCCGAGCTTGGGATAGACGTCGCCGCCGGCCAGCACGTCGTCGAGAGCGCCGAGGTCTTCGAGGACTTCGAGGCTGCGGGGCTGGATGCCCTTGGCGCGCGAGCCGTCGAAGGCGTGGGGGGACCTGTCGACGATCCGGACGTCGAGTCCACGGCGTACGAGGTCGATGGCCAGGGCGGAGCCCGAGGGGCCGGCGCCGATGACGAGTACGTCGATGGCTTGCGGGTCGTTCATGGGTCGAGCCTTCCAGCGCGTGCGGACACGAACGGGACGAGCTGATCGGCGACGTCACGAGGCCGTTCGAAGGGGGCCATATGCCCGCATTGATCGATTACATGATGTTTCTGGGGCTTCAGCAGTGCGCGTGCCGTGTCGAAGTGCTCCAGCGGCGTGACGTCGTCCTCGTCGCCCCACAGCAGCAGCGTCGGAATGCCCAGGGCCCCCGTCCGCCGGAAGAGGTCGTCCCGGCCGGTGACGGGCAGGTGCTGCAAGGTGTCGAAGACCGCGTACAGCGAGCCCTCGAAGCGGAACGCGTCGAGGACCATCTCGGTCAGCTTCGCGCCGAGCCCGGGGTCCCGGACGTTGTGCCCGAGGTGCCCCTGGAGCAGCCGGAGGCCGCGACGGCGGGCGATCGCTCTGGCCAGCAGATCGCTGCGCAGCAGCCGGTCGGGGGAGGTCGGCCGCGGTTTCGCGAGACCGGCGGGGCCGACGATGGTGAGCGTGGACACCGATGAGCGGTACCGGTCGGCGTACACCATGCTGACCAGCGCGCCCATGGAGGTGCCGACCAGGTGCAGGGGCCGCGCCGTCAGGCCGAGCCGGTCCGTCAGCTCGGCCAGCTGCCGCGCGAACAGCGTCTCGTCGTACCGCGCCGGTACCCGGTCGGAGTAGCCGCGGCCGTAGGCGCTACAGGTCAGCGTGCGCAGCCCGTGGGCGTGCAGCTCGCCGACGAGGCCGTCCCAGTAGGACAGCGGGATGGTCAGGCCGCCCGCCATCAGGACCACGTCCCCGTCCTCGGGCCCCGTCAGCTCGTAGTGGGTGACGCCGTCGGACAGCTCGACGAAGCTGCCGCGCAGTGTCCTGCGCGAGTCGGTGGTGAGCGTGCGGTCCTCGCCCGGGGCGACGAAGTACTTCATCGGGTGGGCCTGTCGGCGCGGGAGCCGAGGAACGTCGTGATCGCGTCCGCGACCCACTGCGGTTCCTCCTCCGGCAGCAGATGTCCGCCGTGGGGGTGGACGAGCTCCTGGGTGCCGGGGATGTCGCGGCTGAAGTGCTGGCCGTCGATGCGCGCGCTGCGCAGCACCAGCGTGGGGACCGCGATGCGGGGGAGCTGCGCGCTGCGGTCCGGCTGGTCGGTGTTGCAGAAGTCGACGAAGGCCGAGCGGTTGCCGGGGCGGCTCATGAGCTGATGGGCGCGGTCCACCATGGCGTCGTCCACGATCTTCGAATGTGGCCCGACGGCCTCGCGCAGGTTGCGTTCGAGTGCCCCGCGCGGCATCACCCGCCTCAGCAGGGGCCGCACCAGGGGGTTGCGGGTGAGGCGCATGCCCGCCGGCACTGTCTTCTCCGGGTAGCCGGTGGCATTGACCAGCACCAGGCCGGTCAGCCGCTCCGGGTGGTCCAGTGCGACGTTCCAGGCGATGTCGCCGCCCAGGGAATTGCCGGCCAGCGCGTAGCGCGGCACGCCCAGCGCCTCGGCGAAGCCCGCCACCGTCGCGGCGTATGCCGGGACGCGGTAGTCGCGGTCCTTGCGCGGGCCCGTCAGTCCGAACGCCGGCAGGTCGGGACGGATGACGTCGAACGAGTCCGACAGCAGATCCGTCGCGCGGTCGAAGTGCTGGAGCGACGAGGCGCTGCCGTGCAGCAGTACGAGTGCCGGGCCGTGCCCGGCGCGCTTGTAGTGGATCCGCAGGCCGTCCACCTCGACGAACCGGGAATCGGGCTGGGGCTCGGACCAGGTATTCATAATGGATACAGTGTTGCCGATATGGTGGTCGTGTCAAGAGACGGTCCCCGCGTCGACCCGCTCCCGTGCGTGCGTCGAGCGCGGCTCACCATCCTGAACCTTGCCGATTTCGCCGATCGTCAGGGGACGAGCGATGAAAGTTCTGTACCGCGTTCTGCGCAGGTTCTCGGTCGGGCTGGGGCGGTCGATGGTGGGGGTGGGCTCCCTGTACCTCGCCCTGCCGGAGGTGCGGGACATGCTCTCCGGGGCGGCCGAGGCGCCGCCGCGCCGCGAGCAGGGCTGAAGCCGGCCGGGGAGTCGTCAGGCTCCCCGGCCGGCTTCGCGTGGCCGCCGGGTCAGAGGTCCAGGCTGACGTCGTACTCCGTCATCCACGCGTCCAGCCACAGCGCCATCTCCAGGCTCCCCCGGTCGTACGGCTGACTCACCTCGCCCATCGGGCGCTCCACGAGGCTGCGTACGCGCGTCACGTCGAGGAGTGGCAGCACCGGCGAGTCGGGGTCGGCGACGACCTGTGCGAGCTGGGTCCGCAGCGCACGCTCGTAGGCGGGGTCCTGGGTGGCGGGGTACGGGCTCTTCAGCCGTCCGGTCACGGACGCCGGCAGCAGATCGGAGGCCGCGGCGCGCAGCAGGCTCTTCTCCCTGCCGTCGAACGACTTCATGGCCCACGGGGTGTTGAAGACGTACTCGACCAGGCGGTGATCGCAGAACGGCACCCTGACCTCCAGGCCCACCGCCATGCTCATCCGGTCCTTGCGGTCGAGCAGCGTGCCCACGAAGCGGGTGAGGTTGAGGTAGCTGACCTTGCGCATCAGCCGGTCGTCGGCGGACTCGCCCGGCAGCACGGGCAGCTCCGCGACCGCGTCGTGGTAGCTGTCCTGGCGGTGACCGGCGATGTCGAGCTTGTCCAGGAAGCCCCGGTCCAGCAGCCCGAGTCCGCCGAAGTACCGCGCCGACCCCGAGGTCAGCCAGGGAAAGGTGTCGGCGTGCAGCGCCCCGGGATTGCGGAACCACCGGTATCCGCCGAACAGTTCGTCGGCCGCCTCGCCCGAGAGCGCGACGGTGGAGTGCCGCTTGACGGCCTGGAACAGCAGGTAGAGCGAGGGCCACATGTCGCCCCAGAAGGCCGGCGGCTGGTCGACCGCCCGCAGCACGGCGGCCCGCAGCACCGGGTCCATCAGCTCGTCGCTGTCCAGGACCACCTCGGTGTGCTCGGACCCCACATGCCGCACCACCTCCTGGACGAACGGCGCGTCGCGCATACCGCGCACGGCGTCCGGCAGGAAACGCTCGCCGGCCTGGGCGAAGTCCACCGAGAAGGAGCGCAGGGGCGACGCGGTACGGGCGGCCAGCGCGGTCACCGTGGAGGAGTCGAGACCGCCCGAGAGCAGCACGCACAGGGGGACGTCCGACACCATCTGCCGGTCGACGATGTCCTCCAGCAGCCCGCGCACCGTGGCGACGGTCGTGTCCAGGTCGTCCGGGTGCTCGCGGGCCTCCAGCTTCCAGTAGGTCCGCTTGGCCAGGCCGCCCCGGCCGACCCGCACCAGCTGGCCGGGCCGGACCTCGTGCATGCCGGAGAAGACGGCCGCCTCGGGGGTCTTGACCATGTCGAGGATCTCGCAGAGGCCGTCCCGTCCGACCCTGCGGGACGCCTGGGGGTGGGCCAGGATCGCCTTGGGCTCGGAGCCGAAGAGCACGCCGTGTTCCGTGGGCGTGTAGAAGAGCGGCTTGACCCCCATGCGGTCGCGCACGAGCAGCAGTTCCTCGGTCCTGACGTCCCAGACGGCGAAGGCGAACATGCCGTTGAGCCGTTCGGCGAGCCCCTCGTGCCACTGGAGGTAGGCCCGCAGGACCACTTCGGTGTCGCTCGCGGTCCGGAACCGGTGGCCCAGCGCCTGCAACTCCGTACGCAGCTCACGGTAGTTGTAGACCTCGCCGCAGAAGGTCAGGCACGCGACCACCTCCCCGTCGTCGCCCGTCGCCGTCATGGGCTGAACGCCTCCGGCGACGTCGATCACGGCCAGTCTGCGATGACCGAGAGCGACGTGCCGGTCGTGCCACAGCCCTTCCGCGTCGGGGCCGCGGCACGACATCGTCCGGGTCATGGCCCGTGCCGCGCCCGGTTCCGTGGAGAGGTCCCGTTCGAAGTCGATCCATCCTGCTATGCCACACATCGCGGCTGATTCTCCTGTCGGTTGCCGGGCTGCCGGAGATGCGGTCAGACGCGCTCGGCGAGTCCGACGTTGATCAGGTCCGTCAGGTGCCGTGGCGTCTTGGCGTCGGTGACCACCTCGTCCGAGAGCTGGACCGAGTAGTCGCGCTCGATGCGGCTCACGGTGTTGAACAGGGCGAGCGAGTCATAGCCGAGGTCCTCGAAGGTCGTGTCGAGGATGTCCCCCTCCAGGTCGACGGACTCGTCCTCCCCGGCGCACTCCCGCAGCAGCCGCACCAAATCCTGCACAGTGAATTCGGCCATCTTCGTCATTTCCTCTCAAGGTCTTTGGATCACGCGGTTTTACGGACGATCAGGGCGGAGTTGAATCCGCCCTGGCCCCGGGCGAGTATCAGCGCGGTGGTCATTTCCTTTTCGCGCGGCGTATCGCGCACCAGGTCGATGAGGCCCTCGTACGCGGGGTGCTCCACGTGCACGGCGGGGGGCACGACGCCGTCGCGCAGGGACAGCAGCGCCGTCGCGATGTCCAGTGAGGCGCCCCCGGCGAGCAGCCGGCCCGTCGTCGTCTTGGGCACGGCGACCGGGACGGCACGGGGGCCGAAGACGGCGGCGATCGTCTCGGCCTCGATCCGGTCGAGTTCCGGGACACCGCTCGCGTCGGCGAACACGACCCCGACCTCGGCCGGCGTCAACTGAGCGTCTTCCAGGGCCAGTTCAATGGCGCGCCGCAGTCCCGGCGGGCGGCCGGACCCCGGCCGCGGATCGAAGGTCGCGGCGTACCCGACCACCTCGCCGTAGCTCCGCTCCGCTCCGCGGTCACGTGCGTCGGCGGCCCGCTCCATGACGAGCAGGGCGCCGCCCTCGCCCACGACGGACCCGGTGGCGCCGTGGTCGAAGGGGACGAAGGCGCGGCGCGGATCGTCGCAGGAGCTGATCCGCCCCGAGCGCAGCAGGCACAGCCAGCTCCAGGGCGAGAGCGAGCCGTCGACCCCTCCCGTGAGCATGAGCGAGGTGCCGGACCGCAGATGGCGCCGGGCCTTGGCCACCGCGTCGAGACCGCCCGCCTGTTCGGCCACGATCGCGCTGCCCGGCCCGCGCAGCCCGTGCCGGATCGAGATCTGCCCGGTGTTCACCGGGTAGAACCAGGCGAACGACTGGTACGCGCTGACGTACTGGCTGCCCTTGCTCCACAGCGCCTCGAGTTCCTTCTGGCCGAACTCGAAGCCGCCGCCGGAGGCCGCGGTCACCGCTCCGCAGGCGAACGGCGGCAGCTCCCGGGGGACCGCACCCGCGTCCGTGAACGCCTCCTGCGCGGCGATCAGCGCGAGGCGGGTCATCCGGTCCGTCTGCGGCAGCAGCCTCCCGGGCAGATGCCCGGCCGGGTCGTACTCCGGCATCTCGCCGGCGATCCCGGCGGAGTAGCCGGACGTGTCGAAGCGGGAGATCCTGCGGATGCCGCTCTCGCCGCGCAGCACCGAGGACCAGTAGTCCTCGGTGTTGAACCCGTTGGGTGCCACGACGCCGATCCCCGTGATCACCGTACGGACGGCCGCCTTGGTCGCGGTGGTCACGCCACCCTCCGCTCCGGTTTGTTCAGCATGACGGCGCTCTGGAAGCCGCCGAAACCGCTCGCCACGCTGAGCACCGTGTCGACCCGGCTCTCGCGTGCGACCAGCGGCACGTAGTCCAGATCGCACTCCGGGTCCGGCTCGTGGAGGTTGGCCGTCGGAGGGATCACCGAGTGCTCGACGGCCAGCGCGCAGGCCGCCACCTCCAGGGCGCAGATGGCGCCGAGGGAGTGCCCGATCATCGACTTGATGGAGCTGATCGGCGTGCGGTACGCGTGCTCGCCCAGGCTGCGCTTGAAAGCGGCGGTCTCGTGCCGGTCGTTCTGCTTGGTCGAGGAACCGTGCGCGTTGACGTAGTCGAGGTCGGCCGGGGTGAAGCGCGACTCGTCCAGGGCGGCGGTGATGGCGTCCGCCATCTCCAGCCCGTCGTCCCGCAGCCCGGTCATGGAGTACGCGTTGCAGCGCGAGGCGTGGCCGGAGATCTCCGCGTAGATGTGCGCGTCGCGGCGCCGGGCGTGACCCAGCTCCTCCAGGACGAAGAACGCCGAACCCTCGCCGAGCACGAAGCCGTTGCGGGTGCGGTCGAAGGGGCGGGAGGCGGTCTCCGGGCTGTCGTTGCGCGCCGACGTGGCCTTGATGGCGTCGAAGCAGGCCACCGTGATCGGGGAGATCGCCGCGTCCGACGCGCCGGCGATCATGACGTCGGCCGCCCCGTCGCGGATCAGGTCGACGGCGTGGCCCACCACGTCGATGCCGGAGGTGCAGCCGGTGGAGACCACGCCCACGGGCCCTTCCGCCTCCGCGGTCCACGCCAGCTCCGCCGCCATGGAGGACGGCACGAAGTAGTCGTAGAGATAGGGCGATCCATGCGATTCATCGACCAGCCATGCTTTTCCCTGATCGCTGACGATCGCGTATTCGCTGTCCAGGCTCACCGTGCTGCCACAGGCTGTGCCCACCATGACTCCGGTGCGCCAGGAATCGGACTGGCCGATGATTCCGCTGTCCTCCAGCGCCTCTTTACCCGCCACCACGGCGAATTGCGTCGTGCGGTCCCATTGCCGGATCTGCCGATGGCTGAGGCCCGCGGAAACCGGATCGAAATCACATTCCGCGGCCACGCGCGATCTGAAGGGCGAGGCATCGAAATGCGAGATGGTGCGGGTGGCCGTCCGGCCTGCCGTGAGCAGATCCCAGTACTGCTTCTTTCCGATTCCGCCGGGTGCCACCACACCGATTCCGGTGATGACGACCCGGCGTTCCTCGTTCAACCCCGTCACAGTGTCTCCCTCTGCTGGCTCCGGAATGACGATGGGGCGCGGCGTTCGAGCGTAGTTAGAGCCATCGTCCAGCCGAAGGCGCCCAGTGCTGGAATTCTGTGTTCCGAAAAGGGAGCGCCCCGTTCCGGGAGTAGTCGATCTTTAATCCGGGCGGCGGCCACCTGAAATGTCCAGATCCTTCACGGTTACCCGCTGTGGCTTTACTGAACGTTTGCCTTTCTATGGCTCCGGAAATAGCCTCCCGTGGGGAGAGTTGCCATTTGTCGAATGGGCAAGTTCCAGTCTGAAATCGGGGGATTGGCATGATGTTCAACGTCCTTGGCCCGCTGGAAGTCCGGCACGGTGACCAGCTCTGCACACCCACGGCCCAGAAGGTGCGCTGGACCCTGGCCCTGCTTCTTCTCCGGGCGGACAGAGTCGTCGACCGTACGTCCCTGATCGACGAACTGTGGGGCGACGAGCCGCCGCGCAGCGCCGTGACCACCCTCCAGACGTACATCTACCAGCTGCGCAAGACCTTCGGCTCGCTGCTCGACGAGGCGCCGGGCGCCACCCAGATGATCCTGACCCAGCCGCCCGGGTACGGGATCCGGCTCCGCCGCGACGACCAGCTCGACCTGCACGTCTTCGAGCGGGAGACCAAGCGCGGACGCGAGCTGCTGGCCGAGGAGAAGTACGAGGAGGCGTCCCAGACGCTGGCCGACGCCCTCAAGCTGTGGCGCGGCGCCCCGCTGGCCGACATCACCCAGGCCGGCCGCCTCATCGAGGGCCACATCGTGTACCTGGAGGAGCTCCAGATCGAGGCCGTGAAGCTGAGGATCCTCGCGGAGAGCAAGCTCGGCCGCTACGCCAGCTGTATACCCGAGCTCCGGGAACTGGTCTCCACCCACCCGCTCAACGAATGGTTCCACGGCGAGCTGATCAAGGCCCTGGCGCGGGCCGGCCGACGCGGCGAGGCGCTGGAGGCGTACCGGGACCTGCGCAGGATCCTGGTCGCGGAACTCGGCCTGGAGCCGTCCTTCTCGCACCAGCGCCTGCAACAGCAACTGCTGCTCACCGACGAGGGAATGACGAGCCACGCCCTCCAGACCGGCCACGCCCTCCAGACCGGGCACGCCCCCCAGACCGGCCACGCCCCCCAGGCCGGGCGTCTCACAGGGCGGCTCGCTCCCTGAGGGGCTGCCACCACGCGCGGTTGTCCCGGTACCAGCGGACGGTGTCGGCGAGACCGGAGACGAAGTCCACCTCGGGGGCGTACCCGAGGTGGGCGGCGGCCTTGGCGCAGTCCACCGAGTAGCGCCGGTCGTGTCCCTTGCGGTCGGCGACGGGGGTGACGCTGTCCCAGGTGGCGCCGCAGTGCTCCAGCAGCATCCCGGTCAGCTCCCGGTTGGACAGCTCGGTACCGCCGCCGATGTTGTACACCTCCCCCGCGCGCCCCTTCGTACGGACCAGCTCTATGCCGCGTACGTGGTCGTCGATGTGCAGCCAGTCGCGTACGTGGTGCCCGTCCCCGTACAGCGGGACCTTCCGGCCGTCCAGCAGGTTCGTGATGAACAGCGGGATCAGTTTCTCCGGGAAGTGGTGGTGGCCGTAGTTGTTGGAGCAGCGCGTCACCCGCACGTCGAGACCGTGCGTGCGGTGGTAGGAGAGCGCGATCAGGTCGGACGCCGCCTTGGCCGCCGCGTACGGCGAGTTGGGCGCCAGCGGATGGGTCTCCGGCCAGGAGCCGCTGTCGATCGACCCGTAGACCTCGTCGGTGGACACGTGCACGAAGCGCTCGACGGCGCCGGCGCTCGCCGCTGCGGCCAGCACCTGCGTGCCCATCACGTTGGTCCGCACGAACCGGGCGCCGTCACCGATGGAGCGGTCCACATGCGTCTCGGCGGCGAAGTGCACCACCTGCCGGTGCTCGGCCAACAGATCGGCCACCAGAGAGGCGTCGCAGATGTCGCCGTGCACGAAGGTGAACCCCGGCTCGCCCCGGACGGCGTCGAGGTTGGCCGGGTTGCCGGCGTACGTCAGCTTGTCCAGCACCGTGACCGCCACGTCGCCGGGGCCCTCGGGGCCCAGCAGCGTGCGGACGTAGTGGGAGCCTATGAACCCGGCGCCGCCCGTCACCAGAATCCTGGTCGTCACGCCGAGATCCGCACTTCGCTGTGGTCGCCCAGCACCAGGCGGTGCGCGGCGGTCGGGCGGGAGGCGGGGGTGACGGTGACATGGCGGCCGATGAGCGACGCCTCCACCCGTCGCACCCCCGTGAGCGAGGCGCCCACCAGGACGATCGAGTACTCGATCTCGCTGTCCTCGATCCGGCACCGCTCCGCCACCGCCGTGTACGGCCCGACGTACGCGTCCTTGATCACGGAGTCGGCGCCGATGATCGCGGGGCCGACGATCCGCGAACCCAGCACCTGAGCCCCTGCCTCGACCCGGACCCGCCCGATGATCTCGCTGTGCTCGTCCACCGTGCCGTCCAGCGCCATCTCGATGTGGTCCAGCACGGACCGGTTGACCTCCAGCATGTCGGCGACGTTCCCCGTGTCCTTCCAGTACCCGGAGATGATCGTGGAGCGCACCTCGCGGCCCCGGTCGAGCAGCCACTGGATCGCGTCGCTGATCTCCAGCTCACCGCGCGCGGACGGCTCGATGGCGGCCACCGCCTCGTGGATGACCGGGGTGAACAGGAACACCCCGACCAGCGCCAGATCGCTCTTGGGCCGCGGCGGCTTCTCCTCCAGGCCCACCAGCTGCCCTTCGGCGTCGAGCGTCGCGACCCCGAAGGACGACGGGTCGGCGACCTTGGTGAGCAGGATCCGCGCCTCGGGGCGCTCGGCGCGGAAGTCGTCGACGAGCGGCGCGATGCCGCCGACGATGAAGTTGTCGCCCAGGTACATCACGAAGTCGTCGTCGCCCAGGAACTCCCGCGCGACGATCACCGCGTGGGCCAGGCCGAGCGGGGCGTGCTGCTGGATGTAGGTGATCTCGAGGCCGAACCGGGAGCCGTCACCGACCGCCTCCCGGATCTCCTCGCCGGTCGCCCCGACCACGATGCCCACGTCGACGATGCCGGCCTCGGCGATCGCCTCCAGGCCGTAGAAGAGCACGGGTTTGTTCGCCACCGGCACCAGTTGCTTGGCCGAGGTGTGGGTGATCGGGCGCAGCCGGGTCCCGGACCCGCCGGACAGGACGAGCGCTTTCATCGTGGTCATGGGTCAGCCCTGCCAGGAGTTCGGTGAGCGGAAGCCGTGGTGACGCCAGTGGGCGCGCGGGGTGCTGTCGGAAGGGGCCGGGCGCGCGGCGCGGGCCATGAGCAGGGCCGTCAAAGCGGCCAGCTCCTCGTCGTCGGCCTCGCCCTTCTCGATCCGTATCTCGATGGTGCTCATGGAGGTCTCCGTCACTGAGGGGGGTTTCCGTGCTTGCGGAAGGGCAGGTCGGCGTGTTTGGTACGCAGCATCGCCAGGGACCTCACCAGCACCTCGCGGGTCTGTGCCGGGTCGATGACGTCGTCGACCAGGCCGCGCTCCGCCGCGTAGTACGGGTGCATCAGCTCGGCCTTGTACTCCTTGACCATGCGGGCGCGCATCGCCTCGGGGTCCTGGGCCTCGGCGATCTGGCGGCGGAAGACGACGTTGGCCGCACCCTCCGCGCCCATGACGGCGATCTCGTTCGTCGGCCAGGCATAGGTGAGGTCGGCGCCGATGGACTGGCTGTCCATGACGATGTACGCGCCGCCGTAGGCCTTGCGCAGGACGACCGAGATCCGTGGCACGGTCGCGTTGCAGTAGGCGTACAGCAGCTTCGCGCCGTGCCGGATGATCCCGCCGTGCTCCTGCTCGACCCCGGGCAGGAAGCCGGGTACGTCGAGGAGCGTCACCAGCGGGACACCGAAGGCGTCGCACCACTGCACGAACCGTGCCGCCTTTTCGCTGGCGCCGATGTCCAGCACCCCCGCCATGAACTGGGGCTGACTGGCCACGACCCCGACCGTCTGTCCGTCCAGGCGGGCCAGGGCGCAGATGATGTTGCGGGCCCAGCGCTGGTGGACCTCCAGGTAGTCGCCGTCGTCGACGAGTTCCTCGATGACCTCGCGCATGTCGTACGAGCGGTTGCCGTCCGCCGGGACGAGGTCGAGGAGGATGTCGCTGCGGCGGTCGGCGGGATCAGTGGAGTCGACGCGGGGCGGGTTCTCGCGGTTGTTCTGCGGGAGCAGCGACAGCAGATACCGCACCTCCGCGATGCAGGTCTCCTCGTCGTCGTACGCGAAGTGGCAGACGCCGGAGGTCTCCGCGTGCGCGTCGGCGCCGCCGAGGCCGTTCTGGGTGATCTCCTCGCCGGTCACCGCCTTCACGACGTCAGGGCCGGTGATGAACATCTGCGAGGTCTCGCGGACCATGAACACGAAGTCGGTGAGGGCGGGGGAGTAGGCCGCGCCGCCCGCGCAGGGGCCGAGCATGACGGAGATCTGCGGGATGACGCCGGACGCCTTGGTGTTGCGCCGGAAGATCCCGCCGTACCCGGCCAGCGCCGAGACGCCCTCCTGGATACGGGCGCCCGCGCCGTCGTTCAGGGACACCAGCGGCGCGCCGGCTGCGATGGCCATGTCCATGATCTTGTGGATCTTCGTGGCGTGCGCCTCGCCCAGCGCGCCGCCGAAGATCCGGAAGTCGTGCGCGTACACGAAGACCGTACGGCCCTCGACCGTGCCCCAGCCGGTGACGACGCCGTCGGTGTACGGCTTCCTGGCCTCCAGGCCGAAGCCGGTCGCCCGGTGCCGGCGGAGCTGCTCGACCTCGGTGAACGAGCCCGGGTCCAGCAGCAGCCCGATGCGCTCGCGCGCCGTCAGCTTGCCCTTTGCGTGCTGTGTCGCGGTCGCCTTCTCACCGGGGCCGCGCAGCGCCTGCGCACGGATCGCGCGCAGCTCCGCCAGCCGTCCCCGGGATTCGTCCGTCATGGTCAGGAGGCCCCTCGTCGCACCGGGACCCGAGGGCCCGTCACCTGCTCGGGCGACACCAACTTCCCGATCCGTTCCATGAGTTGGGGGGACGGGTGGACGTTCATGGCGCCCAGGTTGGCCGCCAGATGGGCGGCGCTGCGGGTGCCCGGGATGGGCACGACGTCCTCGCCCCGGCCCAGCAGCCAGACCAGGGCGAGCTGGGCGGCGCTGAGCCCCGTGTCGGACACGGCCACGTCCAGTTCCGCGACCAGCTCGGCGTTGCGCCGGAAGTTCTCGCCCTGGAAGCGCGGGTGGTTGAGCCGGATGTCGCCCGGGCGGAGCTGATCGGCCTCGGTCAGGGTGCGGGTGAGGAAGCCCTTGCCGAGCGGCGTGTGCGCGACGAAGCCGATGCCCAGCTCGCGGACGGTCGGCAGGATCTCCGCCTCCACGTGCCGCTCCCAGAGCGAGTACTCGCTCTGCAACGCCGTCACGGGATGCGTGGCGTGCCCTCTGCGGATGTCGTCGGCACTCGCCTCGGACAGGCCGATGTGCCGGATCTTGCCCTCGGCCACGAGAGCGGCGAGCGCGCCCACGCTCTCCTCCACCGGCACCTCGGGATCCACCCGGCCCAGGTAGTAGAGGTCGATGTGATCGACCCCGAGCCGGCGCAGCGAGGCCTCGCAGGCGGTGCGGAGGTACTCCGGCCGGCCGTCGAGCACCTTGGGCGGCCCGCCGGGGCGCTCCGCCCGCAGCCCTCCGCGCGTCGCGACGACCACCTCGTCCCGGCGCCCGGCGATCGCCCGCCCGACCATCTCCTCGTTCGCGCCGTCCCCGTAGAAGTCGGCGGTGTCGATCAGGGTGAGCCCCCGCCGGAGCCCCTGCTCGACGAGTTCGCTGAACCGGGCCGCGTCGGCGGGCCCGTAGACGCCCGCCATGGCCAGGCAGCCCAGGCCCACGGCCGATACGTCGAGTCCGTCCCTGCCGAGTGTTCGGTACCGCATGCTTGCTCCATCCACGTCCGACAACGCCTCCGGCTGATGACCTGGAGCGTCCGCGCGAACGCTCGACGCCAGATCCAGCACCGCTCGGCGTACCGGCATGGATGGCGGCTCGACGCTCCATCGAGCAGGGCGGACTTGGCTGTACGGCATGAAAATCATGGTGATCGCCGGCTGTTCCGAGGGGTTCGTCATGCCTCTCGTCCCTCTGTCATGGGCGCTGCGCGCCGCCGGCCACGACGTGCTCGTGGCCGCCTCGGAGAACATGGGCCCGACCGTCACCGGCGCCGGCCTGCCGTTCGCGCCGATCTGCTCCGCCGTCGAGATGCCGGAGGTCCTCTCGTACGACCGGGACGGCAACCGGACGACGATGCCACGGGAGGAGGAGCCGCTGCTCCAGCACATCGGCCGGGGCTACGGCCGGCTGGTCCTGCGGATGATGGACCAGGCCTTGGCGCTCGCCGACCAGTGGCATCCGGACCTGGTCCTCACCGAGACGTACAGCCTCACCGGCCCGATGGTGGCCGCCGCACGCGGCATCCCGTGGGTCGAGCAGGCGATCCGGCTCGTCTCGCCCGAGACGATCAAGAAGGCCGCCGTCGGAGAACTGGCGCCGGAACTGAAGGCCCTCGGCCGCACGGACGTGCCCGCTCCCGTGCTGTCGCTCGACGTCTGCCCGCCCGGCATGGGGCCGCGCGCGCTGCCCGGCACCACGAAGATGCGGTACGTGCCGTACAACGGCCGTACCGAGAAGGTGCCGTCCTGGGTGTTCCAGGAGCGCGAGAAGCCGAGGCTGTGCCTGACCTTCGGGACCCGGGTGCCGCTCCCCAACAAGAACACCGTCCCCGGCGGGCTCACCCTGCTCCAGGCGCTCACCCACGAACTGCCGAAGCTCGGCTTCGAGGTCGTGGTCGCGGTCTCCGACAGCCTGGCCCGCACCCTGGACCCGCTGCCCGAAGGGGTGCTGGCCGCCGGTCAGTTCCCGCTGTCGGCGATCCTGCCCGCCTGCGACGTCGTGGTGCACCACGGCGGCCACGGCACGACGCTCACCTGCCTCGCCGAAGGCGTGCCGCAGGTGAGCGTCCCGGTCATCGCCGAGGTCTGGGACTCGGCACGGCTGCTGCACGCGGCCGGCGCGGGCGTCCAGGTGCCGTGGACGGAGGCCTCGGTGGAGACGGTGACCGCCGCCTGCACGGCCGTCCGCGACGACTCCTCGTACGCCAAGACCGCCCGCGCGCTGAAGGACGAGATGGCGACGCTACCGAGTCCCGCCGACATCGTCCGCCTGATCGAACAGGCGTGAGGCGTTCGCGCGGGCGCTGATCCGGTCGAGGAGCCCGGCCTGCCGCAGGATCGCGGCGGCGTACGGCTCGAAGTCCGCACCCTCGACGACCGCCCGCGCGAACACCCCCGCGACGTTGGTGAACTGACGGTCCGGGGGCAGGGACAGGAGTTCCTCCCCGCCGCCCCGTTCGAGGCGGATCACCGGTACGTGGTCGTCGGGGGTGCTGTAGACCCGGTGCAGGGAGAGCCGCCCCTCGCTTCCCCACAGCGCGTAGTGGTTGCGGTAGGCGTGTCCGGTCCCGTAGGCGAGCTGCGCCGTGACGCCCTGCCGGGAGCACAGCAGGGCCGCGCCGCCGGTGCCGTCCGACTGCGCACCGAGGACGTCGAGTTCGCCGCCCAGGAACAGCTGCGCGGCCCGGACCGGGTAGGCGGCCACCTCGGGCAGGGTGCCGGCCGTCGCCCCCGACGCGAGCCGGGGGACGCCGAACTCGGCCGTGAACATGCGGAGTTCGCCGATCGCCCCCGTGTCCACCAGCCGCCGGACCGCCTCGTGCTGGCCGTGGTGGAGGAACATGAAGCTCTCCATCAGCAGCAGCCGGCGCTCCCGCGCGACCCGCACCGCGATCAGGGCCTGGTCCGCGTCGGGGGCGAACGGCTTCTCGCACAGCACGTGCTTGCCCGCCTCCAGGGCCCGTACGGACCACTCGACATGGAGGTCGGGCGGCAGCGGCAGATAGACCGCGTCGATGTCGTCGCGGGCCAGCAGCGCTTCGTACCCGGTCACCGCCGCACAGCCGAACTCGGCGGCGAACCGGGCCGCCCTGGCGCCGTCGCGGCTGGCGACGGCGGCAAGGCGGACGAGCGGCTGGTGCGCCAGGGACGGCAGCATCCGGCGCCGGGCGATGTCGGCGCAGCCGAGGACCCCGATCCGCAGCGGACGGCGGGTCACCAGGTGGTGTGCAGCATCGCGAGCAGGCTGCGGGCCTCGACGTTCAGGTAGTTGCTGTGCCGCAGCAGTTCCGTCAGCTGCCGTACGGTCAGCCACCGGAACTCCTCCGGCACGTCGAGCGGGAAGTCGTCGCCTACGTCGATGATCTGATGGCGCGTCTGGGCATGGTGGAACCGGCCGCCCTCCTCCGACTGCACGGCGTCGTAGCGCACCGACCTCGGGTCGGCGTCCTGCACCAGGTCGAGGAAGCGCGGGCGTGCCGTCTCCGGCAGGCCGACGAGGTTGGCGGGTGTGCACTGCACGGTCGGGGCGAGTTCCACCGCGTCGCGGGACCCGGCCGCCAGCCTGGCCTGCATGAGGACGTGGAGGACCCCCTTGATGGACCGCACCACGAAGGCGACCCGCCCCTGTCCCACCGGCGCGAACATCGGCTGGGTCCAGTGGGACACCTCGCGGCTGCCCGCGGTCACGTCCATGGCCACGATCTCGAAGTACCGGCCCTCCTCGTGGGCGATCCGGTCCGGGAACCTGCGCCACTGCCCGAGCGAGCCCAGGGCCGTGGTGCGCCGTACGAACAGCCGTCTGGCCTTGGACTCGGTGATCCAGCCGAGGATGTCGTCCAGCGTGTGCAGCGACTGCTCGTCCCCGGTCAGCGAACTCAGCAGCGCCCGGCGGTAGCCGTCGCTCTCCTCGGCGAGCCGGGCACCCTCGGGGAGGGCGAAGGGGACGCAGGACAGCACGGTGCGGGTGTCCATGTTCACGGTGTTGTCCTGCCGCAGCAGGCGGTGCAGCTGGTCGGTCGTCACCCAGCGGAAGTTCTCCAGGACCGGGACGTCCCCGGTCACCTCGACCACGACGTTCCGGTTCCCCTTGCACAGGAACCACGAGCACTGTTCGGACTGGATGGAGTCGGCGAGCACCCGGCGCGGACCCGTGAAGTACTCCAGGTACGGGGTGTGCTTGCCGCCGTGCACCCGCGTGTAGTTGCTGCGGGTGGCCTGCACGGTCGGCGAGAGCTGGATGGTGTTGATGTTGCCCGGTTCCATCTTCGCCTGGAGCAGGCAGTGCGCCACCCCGTCGATGGTCTTCACCAGGATGCCCAGCAGGCCGATCTCCGGCTGGTTGATGATGGGCTGCGTCCAGGAGGCGTGCACCGAGTGGTCGGTCGTCACGTCCAGGCCCTCGACCCGGAAGAACCGGCCGCTGTCGTGGGCCAGGTTCCCGCCGTCCTCCTCGAAGTGCCAGGCGGACAGGTCGCCGAAGTCGATCCGGCGGGTCGCGAAGTGGTGGGCGTCCTGCTGTTCCCGCAGCCATGCGGACAGGCCGTGGTCGGCCTCCGTGGCGGGGGTGCGGGACGTGACGGTGAAACCCCGGCCGGCCCTCATCCGACGGCCAGGGCGGGCCAGGACGGGACCTCCACGATCTCCAGGACCACGCAGACCGTCGCGAAACCGGCCGACGCCCCGCAGAGCAGCACATGGTCACCCGGTGCCAGCTCGCCGCCGAGCAGCAGGTGTTCCAGCGCCACGGCCTGGTCGCTGCACCCCAGGTGGCCCACCGTCCGGCCGAACTCCCAGGACGACTGCTCCATGGACAGCCCGATCCGGGACAGGAAGAAGTCGACGATGAACCCGGCCATGTTGTGGTAGACGGCCCGCGTGATGTCGGCCGCCTTGAGACCGGCCTCGGCGATCGCCCGCTCGGCGAGTTCGGTGTTGAGCGCGGCCATCAGCTCCGCCGCCTCCCGGTCCGCCATGTGCTCGGTGACCGAGGCGTGCCGGGTGCGCAGGTCCACGAAGCCACGCGGGCCCGGCGGATGCAGTGGCTCGTCACCCCGGTTCATCCGCTCCAGCTGCGGCACGGTGCCCGAGGTGATGGACCGGATGCGGGCGAAGCCGCCGGCCGTACCGAGGACCATCGCGCTGCCCGCGTCGCCGGGGAGGTAGACGTCGGACGGCCAGCGCTCCAGCCAGGGCCCCATGTGGTCGGCCGCGGTGAGCAGGACCGAACCGTGCTTCTGGGCGCCGGTCAGCTGTCCGACGGCCAGCTCCATCGCGCTCAGCATCCCCGAGCAGCCCGTGCGCAGCTCGATCACACCGGCGTTGCCGCCGCCGAGTTCGCGCAGGATGTAGCCGGGCAGGGACCAGCCGTCGGGGCCCGGCTGGAAGACGCTGGAGTGGATCACCGAATCCAGCTCCGCCGAGCCGATACCGGCCCGCTCCAGGGCCGTGGCGGCGGCGGCGGTCGCCATGTGCGCGGGGGAGAGGTCGCCGCCGGCGACCAAGGTCCCGGTCAGCCCCATGAACTCCAGGTCGCCGGCCTCGTACAGGCCCTGGTCGACCGCCTGTCGCGTACTCATGCGCGGCGGCAGGCAGCTGCCGACCGAGCGCACGTACACCTCGGATGTGATTTCCACCATCGACTCCCGTCGCGTCACCGGATCGCTGACCTCACGGGACGCAGCCTCGCGCGGCGGACTCGACGCTTCTTCGATTCCCTGTCTCGCTGCCCGGGCCCTCTTCAACGCCGCTCCAGGGGACCTCAAACGGCGGGGGCCAGGCTGGTGCGCGTCGACGAAAGGAATAGCCATGGTGACCGACGCCACTGACATCACCCGGTTGAACACCGCCTACGCGGAGGCGAGGATCCTGCACAGCGCGGTGGAGGTCGGCGTGTTCGAACTGCTCGCCGAGGGCCCGCGCAGCGCGGCGGAGATCTGCGCCGGGTGCGGCCTGCACCCGAGGCTCGTCCAGGACTTCCTCAACGCGCTCGTCGCGCAGGGGCTGCTCGTGCGCGACGGGGAGTCCTACGCCGACAGCACCGTGGCCCGGGAGGTGCTCGTCCCCGGCGGACAGCTGTTCCTCGGCGGGCGGGTGAAGGCCGCCGCCCAGCGGCACTACCACACCTGGGGCAAGCTCACCGAGGCCCTGCGCGACGGCGCGGCCAAGGCGAAGATGGGCCTCGACGCCATGGAGCGCCTCTACTCCGACCCGGTCACGGCCCGGGCGTTCTTCAGCCACATGGACGCCAACAACGCCGTGGTGGCACCGCAGTTGGCCGCGCGGGTCGACTGGTCGGGGTACCGCTCGTTCGTGGACGCGGGCGGGGCCCGGGGCAATGTGGCGGCGGAACTCGTCCTGGCCCACCCGCATCTCGAAGGCCACGTCATGGATCTCGCGCAGGCCGAGCCGCTCTTCGACGAGCTGATGGCCGAGCGGGGCACCACCGGCCGCGTGACCTTCCACCCCGGGGACTTCTTCACCGACGCCCTGCCCCCGGCGGACGTCATCGTCTTCGGGCACGTCCTGCACGACTGGTCGGCCGAGCAGCGCCAGGACCTGGTGAACCGGGCCTTCCAGGTGCTGCCCGCCGGCGGCGCCCTCGTCGTCTACGACCAGATGCTCGACGAGGAGGCCCCCGACCTGCGCAGTCTGATCGGCAGCCTGAACGTGGCCCTGCTCAGCGAGGGCGGCTCGGAGTACACGGTCGCGGAGTTCCGGGCCTGGGCGGAGAAGGCCGGTTTCCGCTTCGGCCACGCCCAGCGCCTGCCCCGGGGGAACGACACGATCGCGGTCGCGCACAAGGACTAGAGAACGCCGGCGGGCGCGGTTCTTGGTCCGGTACACCCGTACCGGACCAAGAACCGCGCCCGCCGTGGCGTCAGTACCAGGTGAGGAGCACGGCTCCGGCCGTCATGCCCCCGCCGACCGCGGCGAACACGATCCGCTCGCCGCGTTCCAGCGGGCGCTGCCGGTGGGAGTGGCACAGGGTCAGCGGCAGGGCGGCGGCGCCCGTGTTGCCGAAGTGCGGGGCGCTGAGCGGGACGCGTGCCATGTCGACGCCCAACTGAGCCGCCACCGCCTCGACCAGCCTGCTGTTGCCCTGGTGGACGATGAACCGGTCGATGTCGTCCGCCGTGTAGCCGCAGGCGCCGAGCACGTCGTCGATGGCCTTGGGGATGCTGTGCAGCGCGTAGTCGCGCACGGGACGGCCCTGCATCCGGAAGAGATGGCGCCCGGCGGCGCGCGAGGCGTCGTCGGCGCGCTCGCGGGTGCCGCCGGCGACGACCTCGACGAGTTCCTCGGAGTCTCCGTCGGCGATCAGGCTGGTCGCGTGGATGCCGTAGCCGTCCGGCACCTCGCCGAGCAGCACGGCTCCGGCCCCGTCGCCGAAGAGGGCGACGGTTCTGCGGTCGGACCGGTCCATGATCGTCGAGTACATGTCCACCCCGACGACGAGCGCGGTGCCGCTGCCCGCGTCGCGCGACAGCATCGCGTCGGCGATGCTCAGCGCGTACACGAAGCCCGCGCAGACGGCGTTGAGGTCGAAGGCCGGTGCGGTGGTCCGCACGCGCAGCAGGTTGTGCAGGCGTACGGCGGTGGAGGGCTGCGGCTGGTCGGGGGTGGAGGTGGCCAGGATCGTGAGGCCCACCTCGTCGAGCGTGCGGGGCGAGTCGGCGAACAGGTTCTGCACGGCCTGCGCGGCGAGCTCGGAGGTGGTCACCCCCGGTGCCGCGTAACGCCGGTGCTGGATGCCCGTGCGCTCGGTGATCCACGCGTCGGTGGCTCCGGTCCACGTGGTGATCTGGGCGTTGTCGATGACGTGCGCCGGCGTGAAGGCGCCGAGACCTACTATTCCGGTGGGCAAGGCTGACTCCCTCGTGAGAGTGACAGCCTTGTTGATACCGGCCCCGGCTCAAGGCCGGGGAGAGCGCCGATGGAGCCACCTCACGCGAGGCTCTTCTCCAGCAGACCGAAGGCACGTTCCGCCTCGGCCGCGCACTGGGCGTGGACGGCCGCGGGGTCGGCGCCGACCAGCATGCGTTCGACGTTGCGGACGATCAGCGTGCGCTGCACCGAGATGATCAGGCTGGCCAGCGCGCTCGGCACGATGGCGTCCGCCGGTTCACCGAGGGCCTCGGCGAGGGCCTCCGCGAGGACGACCTCGCTGTCGGTCCACTGCTCCAGGAGCCGCAGTTTCAGGCTGGGCGTCGACATGACCATGCCCTGGAAGGCGAGGAACTCGTCGTAGTCGGCGAGCCCGGTGATGGGGTCGCGCTCCTCCAGCCCGGTCAGGAAGTGCCGGCGCAGGGCCGCCACGGGCGACTCGCCCGGCTGCCGGGTCCGCACCACCCGGGCCGGCTCGCTCTTGTGGTCCCGGATCGGGAAGAGGACGAGGTCCTCCTTGGCCGGGAAGTAGTTGAAGACGGTCTTCTTCGACACCTCGGCGGCGTCCGCGACATCGGCGACCGAGACGTCGGCGAAGCCCCGCTCCAGGAAGAGGGCGAGTGCCGTGTTCGCGATGTGCTCCGCCGTCCGCAGCTTCTTGCGCTCCCGGAGTCCCAGCTGATCCGTCATGTACAGATCCTAACAAGCACCTTCCCCCGGGAGCATAGTTACGACGTCTATAAAACTTGCCTCGACGTAAAAGTACCCCTAGTGTAATTTCCATGACTGATACCACCCAGGGCATGTACGCACCCGTGTACGACGGCCCGGATCTGCTCATGTCGACGACGAAGGTCAAGCTGGTCGCCGCCTCGTGCATCGTCGTCCTGCTGCTGGCCATCCTCGACATCAACATCGTGTCCGCCGTGGCGTGGAAGATGGTGGACGATCTCGACCCGGTGCACGGGATCAGCCGGCTCCCCTGGCTGACCTCCTGCTACGCCCTGGCGGACTGCATCGTCGTACCGCTGTACGGAAAGCTCGCCGACGAGTACGGCACCAAGCCGCTCATGGTCTTCGGCCTCGGCGTCTTCACCCTCGGCTCGTTGCTCTGCGGACTCGCGCAGAACATGACCGAGCTGATCGTGTTCCGCACCATCCAGGGGCTCGGCGCGGGCGGGCTCACCGCCATCACGCTCGTGGTCACCGGCATCCTCTTCAACGACCAGGAGGAGGACGCGGAAGGGCCCATCAAACCGTCCAACGCGGTCGGCATCGGCGCCTCGGTGATGTTCGGCCTCGGCCTGGCGCTGGGCCCGACCCTCGGCGGCCTCATCTCCGACAGCCTGAACTGGCGCTGGGTCTTCCTGCTGAACCTGCCGATCCTGGTCGCGGCCTTCCTCGTCATCGTCTTCGCGCTGAAGATGCCCACCAACCCGGTACGCCGCAAGGTGGACTTCCTCGGCGCCGCCCTGCTCGGCGGCTTCGGCGCCTGCGCGCTGCTCGTGGCGGAGTGGGGCGGCACCCAGTACGCCTGGGGCTCCGGCATGATCGTCTCGCTCGCCGTCGGCGCGGGCGTCCTGCTCGCGGCGTTCGTCTGGCGCCAGCTCACCGCGCCCGAACCGCTGGTGTCGCTGGCCCTGATGCGCAACTCGGTGTTCCGGGCCATGATGCCGATGTCGCTCATCGCGGGCGTCGGCGTGGCCGGCGGCCTCCTCTACGTCAGCGGCTACCTCCAGGTCGGGCGCGGACTGAGCACGGCACGGTCCGGACTCCTGATCGTGTGCATGGCGGTCGGCATCCTCGCGTCGATCCCGGTGGCCAAGCTCATCGTCACGCTGTTCGGCAAGTTCAAGTACCTGCTCGTCGCCGCGGGCGTGTTCCAGGCCGTGGTCCTGGTCCTCTTCGGCTGGCTCACCCCGGACACCAGCTACTGGCTGGTCGGCGCGGGCTGCTTCGTCCTCGGCATCGGCATGGGGCAGTCCCTGGGCCTCGGGCTCCAGTACATGCAGAGCTCGGTGTCCAAGGAGGACCTCGGCGTCGCCACCAGCTCCCTGCGCTTCTGCCAGCAGCTCGGTGCCACCGCCGGGTTCGCGCTCTACAGCACCATCGTGGCGCGCTACCTCGACTCCCACCTCAGCAGCGCCGCCGGAGCGGCGAACGTCAACGGCAACCTGGACGTCAGCGCGCTGGCGAAACTCCCGGCCGAGCAGCACCACGCGGCCGTCAGCGTCTTCATCGACGCCACCAACGTGGTGTTCGTGGTCTCCGGTGTCGTCTCCCTGCTGGCCGGCCTGGTGGCCCTGGTCATCCGCGAGCAGCGGTACCGGAAGACCGAGGAGGACACCTCCCCGGCCCCGGTAGGGCACCCCCGCACCGGCGACCGCTCGTCGGCCGAGCTCAGCTGACGAGAGCCTCGCGGGCCTGCGCGAGCAACTCGTACTGCGTACGCCAGTCGCCGCCGAACGGAACCAGCACCAACTGCCGTACCCCCGCGTCGAGATAGCGGGCGAGCCGCCCGGCGAGTTCGGACGGCTCGCCCGCCACAGCCGTCGCGGCGGCCCGCTCCGGGGTCAGGCCCAGCCGAGCGGTCAGGAACCCGGCGAGGTCGTCGGCCCGGCCCCCCGCCGCCACGATCACCAGGCAGCCGGTCTGCGGCACCTCCCGCCCGTACTCCCGCGCGTACGACCCGAGCCGCCCGGCGGCGCCCCGGATCTCCTCGGGCGGCGTCGCCGCAGCCAGCCAGCCGTCCCCATGACGACCGGCGCGGCGCAGCGCCGCATCCGACCCGCCACCGATCCACACGGGCGGCATCCCGGCCTCGGGCAGCAACTGGGGCTCCCCCTTCCCCGCCAGCAGATCCGGCAGCGCTGCCAGGGCCCGGTCCGTCCTGGCCCCCCGCTCCGCCACCGGCACCCCGGCCGCCGCCCACTCCAGCGGGGTGTCACCGCCTGCCCCGACACCGAGCACCAGGCGCCCCCGCGACAGGGTCTGGAGCGAGCCGATCTGTTTGGCGGCCCAGGCCGGATGGCGCAGCGCGAGTTGCAGGACGCCGAAGCCGAGCCGTACCCGCTCGGTCACCGCCGCCGCCGCGGCCAGCGCGACCGTGCTCTCCAGGATCGGCCTGCCGTCGGCCAGATGGTCACCCACCCACACCGAGTCGAATCCGGCCCGCTCCGCCGTGCGGGCGGCCTCGACCACGTCGGGGACGTCCTCTCCCGTGGTCGGCAACGACACACCTATGTCCAGTCTCATGCGCGCCAGCCTGGTCAGCGGTCCTTGAGCCGGAGTCCAGTCGGCATTGAAGCCGCCCTCCCACACTGACGGCCCCGGCAGCGAGTGGTGAGGGAGACGACGTGGATACGGATGTGGTGGTGGCGGGCGCCGGACCGGTCGGCCTGATGCTCGCCTGCGAACTGCGCCTCCAGGGCATCGACACCGTGGTGATCGAACGGCTGCCAGAGCCGGCCGACGACAACCGGGCCCAGGCCCTGCACGGCCGTACGGTGCCCACCCTGGACCGGCGCGGACTGCTGCCGCGCTTCCGGGCGGCCGAGCGGGAACTCAACGGCGGCGGCAGCGACAGCCACCGCAAACGGCCGTTGCCCAAGGGGCACTTCGCCGGCATCACCGGGCTGCGGCCCGCCGCCCCGGACGCCGACCCCGAGGTCCCGCCCGTGGTCTTCGTCCCCCAGTACGTCACCACGCGCCTGCTCACCGAGCGCGCGGCGCAGCTCGGGGTCACCCTGTACCGGGGCAGCGCGATCACGTCCGTGGAACAGGACCCGGACGGTGTGACGGTCCGGACGGACGGCGGTGCGGCGCCCGAACTCCTGCGGGCCCGCTACCTGGTCGGCTGCGACGGGGCGCGGAGCCTGGTGCGCCGGCAGGCCGGTGTCGCGTTCTCCGGCACCGACGCCACCCTGTCCACCCTCGCCGCCGAGGTCCGTCTCGGCGACCTGACGGACATACCCACCGGCTGGCACCGCACCCCGCAGGGCTGCACGGTGATCTCCCCGCACCCCGAAGGCGGGCACAGCCGCGTCGTCGTCATCGACTTCGCGGGCCCCGACCCCGACCGCGAGGCGCCGGTCACCCTCGACGAGCTGCGGGACCGGGCGGCCCAGATCCTCGGCCGCAAGCTCGTGATGAGCGACCTGCGGACCGCGCAGCGCTACGGCGACGCGGCCCGGCTCGCCGACCGGTACCGCGTACGGCGGGTCTTCCTGGCCGGCGACGCTGCCCACATCCACTACCCCGTCGGCGGCCAGGGCCTCAACATCGGCCTCCAGGACGCGGTGAACCTCGGCTGGAAGCTCGCCGGGCAGGTGCGCGGCTGGGCGCCGGAGAACCTGCTCGACACGTACCACTCCGAGCGGTACCCGGTGGCCGCCGCCGTGCTGACCCACACCCGCGCACAGGTCGCGTTGCTGTCTCCCGGCCCCCGGATCGACGCGCTGCGCGAGGTGTTCACCGAGCTGATCGCCCTGGAGGAGGTGAGCGGCCACCTCTCGGGGCGGATGTCCGCCGCCGATGTCCGCTACGACATGGGCGCCACCGAACCCGACCCGCTCACCGGACAGTTCGCCCCCAGTCTCCGGCTGGAGACCCCGCAGGGCTCGCGGCGCCTCGCCGACCTCATGCACGGCGGCCGTCCCGTCCTGCTGGACCTGACCGACCCCGCCGACCCCGACCCGGCCCGGCCCGGCGCGGCAGCAGCCCCGTGGGCCGACCGGGTCGACGTGCACACCGGCCGGTGCACCACGCACCCCGGCTACGGCGCCGTGCTGATCCGCCCGGACGGGTACGTCGCCTGGGCCAGCGACCCCGAGGACGCACCCGACTGGGTCGCCAAGGACCTCCAGGACACGCTCCTGCGCTGGTTCGGCGCACCCGGCGGGCGGCCGTCCCGCTGAACCGCGCAACCTCCCGAACCGAACCTCCTGAATCTTCTGAAAGGAACCGACATGGCTGACGCCCCCTGGGCCTCCAAGCTCATGGACATGGCCGAGCTGACCACCCCGATGGCGATCCGGGTGGCCGCCACCCTCCGCGTCGCCGACCACATCCTGGCCGGCGCCACCGACGTGGACGCGATAGCGGAGCTGGCCGGGGTCGACCCCGGCGGCCTGATCCGGGTGCTGCGGCACCTCGCGGCGATCGAGGTGCTCCGCGCGACGGGCCCCGGCCGCTTCGAACTCACCGACATGGGCAAGGAGTTGTGCGAGCAGGGCCCCGGCGACCCGCGCAGCTGGCTGGACATCACCACCGCGTCCAGCCGCGCCGACCTGGCGCTGTTCGGCCTGCTCGACGCGGTCAGGATCGGCAGGCCGGTGACCACCCAGGACTGGGGCGACCTGGACTCCGACGCGGAGCTGTCGGACTCGTTCGACGACCAGATGGCCGTCGGCGCCGCGGCGAAGGCCCCCGCGCTCATCGAGGGTTACGACTGGTCCGCCGTGGAGCACGTGGTGGACGTCGGCGGGGGCAACGGCACCCTCCTCGTCGAACTCCTCAAGGCCCACCCGCACCTGCGCGGCACGGTCGTCGACCGGCCGAACCCGATCAGGAGCGCCGTGCGCAGACTGGCGGCCGAGGGCCTCGCGGACCGCGCCGCGACCAGCGCGCAGAGCTTCTTCGACCCGCTGCCGACCGGGGGCACGGTGTACCTGCTGTCCGGCGTGCTCCACGACTGGCCCGACGCGGACGCGGCCCGCATCCTGGCCCGCTGCGCCGAGGCCGCCGGTGCCTCGGGCCGGGTCCTGGTGATGGAGTCACTGGTCGACCCGGACGACATGCGCCCCTCGACCACCGGGATGGACCTGATGCTGCTCGTCGTCACGGGCGGCGGAGCCCGGTCGGCCGACGGGCTCACGGCCATCGCCGCCACGGCAGGACTGGAGCCGAAGGCGGTCTCCCCGCTGCGGCCCCCGCACTCGCTCCTGGAGTTCACCGCCCGGTCCTGAGCATCACGTACGAACGGAAGGAAGAACGCGCATGCCCTCGCAAGACACCGCCTCCGTACGGGCGGACCGCATCATCGCGCCGGCCGACCCGGTGCTGACGTACCGGGGAGCCGTGTCCCTCCAGCAGCAGGACGGCTGGCTGGCGCCCTGGCGGGCGCCGCACGAGGAGGCGTACCTCTACTTTCCGCGCGGCAAGGTGGGCCGGCTCGCGCACACGTCCGGCATCCGGGTGTGCCTGCGCACCGACAGCCCGTGGATCTCCTGCCGGTACGAGGCGATCGGGGCGAAGGCCGTCCCCGGCGAGCCGACGCCGCCGGACGAACCCGCGCTCCTCGACGTGCTGTGCGACGACGTCCTCGTCCACACGGTCTCGCTGGAGTGCGACACCGACGCCACCCTGCACGTCGACGGCCTGCCGTCCGGCGAGAAGCTGGTCGAGCTGTGGCTGCCCACGCTGCACCAGTTCCGGATCAGGGAGTTCCGGGTGGCGGAAGGCGCCTCGCTCACCCGGGACACCAGCCGCCGCCCGCGCTGGATCCACTACGGCGACTCGATCGACCACGGGCGGGGCGCCGCCTCGCCCAGCCGCACCTGGCTGGCACTGGCCGCACGCGCCGAAGGGCTCGACCTCCAGTCGATGTCGTTCGCGGGGGACGGCAGCCACCTCCAGCCGATGTTCGCCCGGCTCGCGCGGGACACGCCCGCCGACCTGATCTCCCTGCGCGTCGGCATGTCCCACTTCATGGACAGCGACGGCTTCGTGGACTTCCCGTCCAGCCTCATCGGCTTCGTACGCATCATCCGGGAGCGCCAGCCGGACACCCCGATCGTGCTCGGCTCGTCGGTGTACTCCCCGTTCTGGGACACCCTGCCCGACATCCCGACGGCGGCGGACTACCGCGAGGAGGTCGCGAAGGCGGCCGAACTGCTGCGCCGGCACGGCGACGAGAACGTGCACTTCATGGACGGCATCAAGGTGTGGGGCCCCGAGTACGGCCTCGACCTCTACATCGAGAAGCCGGACAAGTACCCCACGCACCCGAACGCTCCCGGCCACGAGATCTTCGCGGCCAGTTCCCGCCGGGAGATGGCCGCGATCGGGGTGCTGCCGGTCCGGCGCTGAACAGGCGGGTACGGGTGTGGGGGTGACGGACAGTCCGTCACCCCCACACCCGTACCCATACCCGTCAATGCCTCAGCCGAGTTCGCCGCCCAGCAGCCGGTCCCGCAGCAGCCGCCGCTCCACCTTGCCCGTCGCCGACCGGGGGATCGCGTCCACCAGGACGACCCGGTGCAGCGCCTCGTAGTACGGCACGCGGGGATTGACGTACGCGGCGAAGTCGTCCGGAGCGGCCTCGGTGCCGCGCCGGACCACCAGCGCGCAGGCCACGGCGCCCCGCTCCTCGTCGGGGGCGTCGACGACCACGCAGTCGTCGACCGCCGGATGACGCAGCAGCACCCGCTCGATCTCCGTCGGCGACACCAGCCAGTTGTCACACTTGAACGTGTCCTTGATCCGGTCGGTCCAGAACAGGAAGCCCTCGCTGTCGAGGCTGCCGACGTCGCCCGTGGAGAACCAGCCGTCCGCGTCCGTGTCCTGGCTCAGCGACCGGCCCAGATAGCCCTGCATGAGCTGGGGCCCACGGACCTGGATCTCGCCCTTCTCGCCCGGCGGCAGCACCGCCCGGCTGTCCACGTCGACGATCCGGCTCTCCCCGCCGGGCACCACCTGCCCGCACGAGCCGGGCTTCGGCCGGTCCGGGGTGCCCAGGTGCATGGACGGCGAGGTCTCCGCCAGCCCGTACCCCTGGACGACGGGGACGCCGAACTGCTGGGCCAGCGCCAGCCCGGCCGGCTTCGACAGCGACGAGCCGCCGGAGAAGACCGCCCGCAGCGACGGCGCTTCGAGGCCGCTCAGGGCCGGGTCGGCGGCCAGCCGGGCCAGCCGCACGGGGAGGCTGTAGTAGTGGGTCGCGCGCAGCCGGTCGGCCGCCCGTACCGAGGCGACGGAGTCCGTGCCCGGCCACAGCACATGGGTCGCCACGGCGGTCACCGCCAGCGTCAGGTGCATGAGGTGGAACGTCGGCAGGCAGTTGAACACCACGGACGACTCGTCGACCTGCTGCGCGTGGACGGTCTGCGCCGCGTTCACCGTGAGATTGCGGTGACTGAGCCGGCACGCCTTGGCCGAGCCGGTGGTGCCACTGGTGAACTGGAGGCACGCGAGGGCGTCGGGGTCGTCGGTGACGCCGGACGGGTCGGCGGCCTCGGGGGCCGCCGCGAGCAGGTCGGCCAGGAGCGGCGGGGCGCCCTGCCCTTCGGCGGGGCGGGTGAGGATCACGGTCTCGAGCAGCGGCACCCGCCCTCGTACCGTGGCGATCCGCTCGTACATCTCCGGCGAGAGCACGGCCACCCGGGCGCCCGACGTCGTCAGCACGTGCGCGAGCCGCTCCGCCGGCAGGAACGGGTTCAGTACGGCGCTGACCGCGCCCGCCCGGGAGATGCCGAAGAACAGGGACGCGAACTCCGGGTCCATCAGCCCGGCGATCGCCACGACCTCCCCCGGCTCCGCCACCAGCCCCTGCACCAGGGCCGCGCACCGGTCGGTCAGCGCGTCGAGTTCGGCATAGCTGATGGACTCGGTGGCCGAGCGCACGGCGACCCGGCCGGGGGCCCGCTGCGCGGCCCTGGTCAGCAAGTGGTCGACCCGGGGCCCGCCGACGGTCGTACCGGCCACGGATATCTCGTCCGTCATGGTCATCGTGAATGTCCTTCCTCGTCCCGGGGACCTGGCCCCGAGGACCTCGAATGCGGTTCCCAGGACCAGGCCAGGGAATCGGTCAGCGCGTACCGGGGCGCCCAGCCCAGCGCCTCCTGGGCGACGGTGATGTCGAGCTGCTGCCAGTCCCCGTTGTCCCGGGTCTGCGGCCCGCCGGTCCGCTCGACGATCTCGGCGGGCGTGCCGCTGATGGCGATGAGCCGCTCCATGACCCGGCGCACCGGCACCGGGGTGCCGCCGCCGATGTTGAGGACCCGGGCGGCCGGGCGTCCGGCAGCCGCCGCCGCGATCGCCGAGGCGACGTCGCGGGCGTCCACGAAGTCGCGGTACGCGTACGGCGCGGCGAGCGGCAGCAGCGCCGTCCCGCCGCTCGCGCGGGCCCGGCGCAGGCTCCGTACGACGGCACCGAGCAGGCTGCTGGGCGGTGCGCCGGGGCCCAGCACGTTGGAGAGCCGCAGCACCGCGCCGTCGAGCACCCCGGCCTCGAAGGCGGCCCGGACCATCCGTGTCGAGCGGAGTTTGGCCCGGCCGTACGCCGTGAGCGGGCTCGGGGTCAGGCTCTCGGAGGTGCGCGTGCCGTACGGCACGGCGCCGTATTCGTGCGCGGAGCCGAGGTGCACCAGCCGAGGGGGGCGCTCCAGCCGCGCCAGCGCCGCCAGCAGCCGTTCGACGAGCGACACGTTCGAGCCGAGCATCTCCTCGTCGCTGACCTCCCACACGCCCCCGGCACAGTTGACGACGGTGCGGGGCCGGACGGCCGTCAGGAGGCGGTCCAGCGCGTCGTCACGGTCGAGAGCTGCGAAGGGGAGGCCGGGCAAGGCCTTGGCCGGATCGCGTCCGACCGCAAGCACCTCCTGTCCGAGCCCTGCGAGGACGGCACACACGTGCCGTCCGACGTAACCCGTGCCACCGAGAACCATCGTGTCCACCACCCCCCGATGGTGACCAGTACCGCTCCAGGGACGTTCGGCCGGGCCTTGAGCCGAGGGCGACATGGTGCGTCCAGGAGCCAAGGGGATGGAGCCTCGATGGAGACCACGAACAAGGGTGTCGCCCTGGTCACGGGCGGAACGAGCGGAATAGGTCTGGCGGTGGTGCGCGCGCTGGCGGCCCGCGGTCTGCGGGTCTTCCTGTGCGCACGGACCGAGGACACGGTGCGCACCACCGTCAAGGAACTGGCCGCCGACGGGCTGGAGGTGGACGGCCAGGCGTGCGACGTACGGTCGCCGGAAGCGGTCGCGGACCTGGTCGCGGCTGCCGTCGCCCGGTTCGGGCCGATCGACGTGCTGGTCAACAACGCGGGCCGCAGCGGCGGCGGGGTGACCGCCAAGGTCCCCGACCAGCTCTGGTACGACGTGATCGACACCAACCTCAACAGCGTCTTCCTCGTCACGCGCGAGGTGCTGCGGGCCGGCGGTCTCGACCGGTCCGCACGGGGGCGGGTCATCAACATCGCCTCCACGGGAGGCAAGCAGGGGGTGCCGCTGGGGGCGCCGTACTCGGCCGCGAAGGCCGGGGTCATCGGCTTCACCAAGGCGCTGGCGAAGGAGCTGGCGAAGACCGGGACCACGGTCAACGCCGTCTGCCCCGGCTATGTGGAGACCCCCATGGCGGTGCGGGTGCGCCAGGCGTACGCGGACACCTGGGACATCTCGGAGGAGGAGGTGCTCTCCCAGTTCAACGAGAAGATCCCGCTGGGGCGTTACTCCACGCCCGAGGAGGTCGCGGGGCTGGTGGACTACCTGGTCTCGGACACCGCCGCCTCGATCACCGCCCAGGCCCTCAACGTCTGCGGCGGCCTGGGCATCTACTGACCGGCTCACTCAAGTCACTTCATTCAGGAAGAGAGGCGGGGACGTGTCCCTCCCGCAGACCGAGCACACCAGCCATGAGATCGCCATCGAAGCTCCCCCGGACACGGTGTACCGGGTGATCGCCGACGCCGCCGCGTGGCCCCAGCACTTCGCCCCGACCCTCCGCGTCGAGCAGACCCCTCTCGACGCGTCGACCGAGCGGCTGCGCATCTGGGCGACCGCCAACGACGAGGTGAAGTCCTGGACTTCACTGCGCACCTTGACGCCCGAGGCGCACCGCGTCGAGTTCCGGCAGGAGGTGTCCTCCGCGCCGGTGGCGTCCATGGCCGGTACCTGGACCGCCGAGCCGCTGCCGGGCGGCGGCACCCGGCTGGTCCTCACGCACGACTTCGCCGCGGTCGACGACGACCCGTCGGGGCTCGACTGGATCAGGGCGGCCACCGACCGCAACAGTGCGACGGAGCTGGCGAACATCAAGTCGGTGGCCGAGCGCTGGGACCGGCTGGGCGAGCTGGTGTTCTCGTTCGAGGACGCGGTGACCGTCAAGGGCGACGCCCGGTCGGTCTACGACTTCCTCTACCGGGCGGAGTCCTGGCCGACGCGGCTCCCGCACGTGGAGCGGCTCGACCTGCGCGAAGAGGTCCCGGGCATCCAGGCGATGACGATGGACACCCTCGCGAAGGACGGTTCGGTCCACACCACGGAGTCGATCCGGATCTGTCTGCCCGACGAACTGCGGATCGCCTACAAGCAGTTGGTGCCGCCGTCCCTGATGGCCTCGCACACCGGCGAGTGGACCCTCACGGACACGGACGACGGTGTGCTCGCCGTCTCACGGCACACGGTCACCGTGAACGAGGCCAACATCCTCCAGGTGCTCGGCGAGTCCGGGACGGTGGCGTCCGCCCGCGACTTCATCCGGCGTGCGGCGGGCGGCAACAGCCTCGTCACGCTCCAGCACGCCAAGGCGTTCGTCGAAGCGAGCTGAACAGACGGACGGCCGGTGCGTGGGGGAACGCACCGGCCGTCCTGATGTTCACGCGTGGCAGACGGGCAGCCCGCCGTGGAACTCCAGCATCTGCCCGAACGCGCCCCGCTCGTCGATCCGTTCGCCGGGAGCGGCGCCGCGCGCCTCGGCGTACGCCCTGACGAGGTTGGGCACGATCCGCTCGCGGTCGAGCAGACCTCCCCACTCCTCCCACGCCACGGTGTCCGCGACCTCCCGGGGCGTACGCCGCTGAGCGATCCCCTCCGAGGCGAGCCGCTGGATCCAGCGCAGGTACCCCTCACAGGCGTCGAAGATCTCGGGCCCGCCGACCTCCCCGTGCCCGGGGACGACCGTCGTAGCGCCGAGGGCCCGCAACTGCCCGAGCGCCCGCAGCGTGCCCTCCACCGACCCCATGAGGCAGAACGGCGTCACCCCGTTCATCACCAGGTCGCCGGTGAACAGCACCTTGGAGCCGGGCACCCAGACGGCGGTGTCGCCGCACGTGTGCGCGGGGCCCACATGGATCAGGTGCACCTCCGCCTCGCCCGTGCGCAGGGTCATGCGCTCGGTGTAGGTCACCGAGGGCAGGGTCAGGGCGACCTCCCCCCACTCCACGTCGGGCCACAACTGCTGGAGCCCGAGCCCCGACTCGGCCATCTCCCGCCGCGCCTCCTCGTGGGAGATGACCGTGGCCTCCGGGACGAACACGCAGTTGCCGAAGGTGTGGTCCCCGTGCTGGTGGGTGTTGACGACACTGAGCGGCGCGGCCCGCGCCACCTTCTCGACCTCGGCCCGCAGCAGCCGGGCCCGGGCGATGGTGGCGGCGGTGTCCACGACCACCGTCCCCTCGCTCCCGGTGACCACTCCGGCGTTGTTGAGACACCAGCCGCCGGCGGGCTGCACGAACGCGTGCACCCCGTCGGCGACCTCCTCGAACCGGGGGGCCGCGCTCACGGCCGGCCCAGCGCGGCCAGCAGCCGGCGCAGCTCGGCCCGGACCGGTTCCCGCAGCGTGGCCGGGTCGGGGCCCCCGCCCGCCAGGGGCAGGGTGACCGTGTGCCGCACAGCGACCTCGACCTTGTCCGCCCCCACCGGGGTGAGCCGCCAGCGGCCGGTCTGCGCGTGCACCCCGGGCGGCGGGGTCAGGGACTTGTGGACGATGTCGGTGTCGTTGGGCCGCAGCCAGAAGTACCGCGCCCCCGCTCCGTCGACGTCCAGCAGCGCGGCCCCGTCGCCGAGGTCGGTCAGGGTGACGCCCGTCGCGCCGGGGTGGTGGACGGCCCACACCTCGGCGCCGAGCAGCCGCGCCCGGACCTCGTCCACCGTCCCCGCGACGACGCCGGACTCCTCGCCGACGACGTACCGCTCCGCCAGGGCGTCCCCCAGTTCCGCGACCGTCCGGTAGCCGGCCAGCTGCGCCGGTATCTGCTGGTCGAAGCCGGCCCGCAGCGGGGCTTCGGCGGCCGGGTCGGTCAGGTCGATCACGTGCTGGACGCGGACCAGCGTGCCGCCGTCGCCGGTGGGCCGGAACGTCCAGGTGCCCCGCTGGTGCTGTACGGGGGCCACGGGGTCGACGTGGGTGAAGTCGATGCGCAGGGCCGTACGGTCGGCCGCGCGCCGGAACGTCCAGGCGCGCAGCCCCCGTTCGCCGTACACCCACCGCTTGAGGACGTCCTCGTCCGGCCCGTGCTCCAGGACCTCGGCGTGCATCTGGGCGGGGGAGTAGCGCGGTGCGCCCTGCGGGTCGGCGACCAGGTCGAAGAGCCGCTGCGGCTCGGCGGCCACGGTGATCTCGTGCGTGGTGGTGAACCTGGTGACGGTCATGCGGGACCTTCCTCCCTGATGGGCCGGGTCGCCACGACGGCCTGGAGCGGTACGCCCTCGCGTCGGTGCACCCGGGCGTCGGTGAGTCCGGCTCTGGTGGCCATCTCCTGGTACGCCGAGGGCGGCAGCAGTTCCCCGCCGGGGGTCCAGGACAGCATCAGCAGGTTGAGCAGGTGGGCGTGTTCCGCGTCGGTGGCGCCCTCGCCCGTCATGAACGAGGCGATGACCAGCCTGCCCCCGGGCCTGAGCGTCCCGGCCAGCCGCCGCACCAGCGCCTCGGCCCGGCCGGGGTCGAACAGGAAGAGCAGGTTCCCGGCGACCACGACGTCGTACGAGCCGCCGGGCAGCCCCGCGCCGAAGACGTCCCCGGGCGACAGCGTGACCCGGTCGTCGAGCCCCTGCTCCTTGGCCCGCCGGTGGGCGATCTGGAGGACGGACGGCCAGTCCTGCAAGGTGGTCCGGGCCCCCGGGTGACGCGCCGTGAGCGTGAGCCCGAAGGCTCCGGAGCCGCAGCCGACGTCCAGGACGTCGGGGGCGTCCAGCGGCTCCAGGAGGTCGGCGACCAGGGCCGCGCCCTTGGCGGTGGCCGGGGTGGGGTGCTGCGCGAAGTCGGTCCAGTACGCGAAGTCCGGTGCCTGGGCGTCGGCCTCGGCGAGCGGCGCCCCGGTCCGTACGGTCTCGGTGAGGCGCCCGAACACCTCCCACTCGCCGTGGCTCGCCGCGATCCGGGCGAGACCCCCCACGTACCGGGGGCCGGTGCTGGTGAGCAGGGGCGCGGCGCCGGGCGGCAGCCGGTAGCCGGAGCCGTCCCCGGCCAGCAGCCCGACGGAGGCCAGGGCGTCGAGCAGGAACCCCGTCGCACGCGGGTCGGTGCCCAGCCGCTCGGCGATCTGCCGGGCTCCGGGGGAGTCCTCGCCCACGGCGTCGAACAGCCCCAGTTCGAGCGCGGTGCGCAGCATCGCGGTCTTCTTGAAGCCCGTCAGGGTCGTGAAGACCTCCTGCGGGCCGATGTGTGGTCCTGCCGTGTCCGGCATCGTCCTCCCCTTGTCCTGGTAGGTACGCCACCGTGCCGGAGCGGTTTCGACGGCGGGTCAAGCCGAGCTCAACGGGGCTTCGAAGCGCCGGGGCGATGCTCGCCTCGGTCCAACACCGGCGAAGGGAACCAGAGATGTCGCTCTACCAGGAGGTACAGCACTTCTACGCCCATCAGATGCGCTGCCTCGACAGCGGGGACGCGCAGGAGTGGGCGGGCACGTTCACCATGGACGGGGTGTTCCGCGCCAACGCCCACCCCGAGCCCCAGACCGGCCGCGCCACGATCGAGGCCGCCGCGCAGAAGACCTCGGCGCAACTGGCCGAGCAGGGCATCCAGCGCCGCCACTGGCTGGGGATGCTGGAGGTGGACGAGCGCGCCGACGGCAGCGTGCTGGCCCGGACGTACGCCCTGATCGTCAATACCGTGCAGGGCGGTACGCCCGAGGTGCTCTTCAGCTGCACCTGCGACGACGTGCTCGTCCGCGAGGACGGCCGGCTGCTCGTCCAGAGCCGCCAGGTCTACCGGGACGACCTGCCCAGGTAGTCGACGGCACGCTTCCACGTGTCCCACGTACCGTCACGGCCCGGGGGCAGCAGCGGGATCACCGCGCTGCTGCCCCCGCGCACCGCCGGATGGCGCCGGGCGAACACGGCCAGGCTCTGCGACGGCCCGACGTCGACCAGCGTCAGCGGGTCGCCGTCGGTGAGCAGCGCGTCGAGGGCCTGGCGGAAGAGCACGGGCGCCGCCAGTTGCCCCGCCCAGAACTCCGGGTCGACGGCCTCCTCGGGACGGACCGGGCGGGCGGTCCTGGTCGACCAGACGGGCGTGTCGGGCACCCGCAGCGGGAACCGGCCGAGGTCGGCCTCGAAGACCTGGGCGGCGGGCCGGGCGGCGGGGCTGTGGAAGGGCTGGCCCGCCGGTACCGGGCGCCAGGCGATACCGGCCTCCCGCAGCGCGGCGCCCACCTGGGACAGCCGTGGCTGCGGGCCCGCCAGCACCGTGTGCGCGGGTGCGTTCTCGGCGGCCACCACCACACCGTCGGCCCGGTCCGGCGGGTCGACGAACGGGCCGAGCCGGGCGGGGGAGGCGGCCACCGCGAGCATCCCGCCGTCGGGCAGGCCGCGCACGGCATGCGCCCGCGCGGCCATCACCCGGGCGGCCCCGGCGCCGTCGAAGACATGCGCCAGGGCCGCGGCCGTCAGTTCTCCGACGCTGTGTCCGAGGTAGGCGACGGGACGCACCCCGTACTCCTCGGCGAGGCAGCGTCCCAGCGCGTAGCCGATCGCGAACAGCAGCGGCTGCGCCACCGCCGCCTCGTCCAGCGCGCCGCCGGGCTGGCCCGACAGCCACAGGGAGCGCAGCCGCCGGCCCTCCTCGCCGAGCTGCTCGAACAGCGCGTCGACGGCCGCCGCGAACGCGGGCTCCCGCGCGTGGAGGTCGACGGCCATGCCGGGATGCTGCGCGCCCTGTCCGGGCAGGAGGAGCGCGATCCGTCTCACGGCCGGTCCGCCACCCGGCACTCCAGCAGGGCCAGGTACGCGTCGACCGCGCGGTCGGACTCCACGGTGAGGCCGCCCTTCTCGATCAGGGTGCGGAACTCGCTCATGGTGCGCCGCCCGCCGCCCACGTTGAGGAGCAGCATCAGGTCAACCGAGGTGGTGAAGGTGACCTCGGGGCTGGCGTCGACCACGTTGCCGATGACCACGATCCGGGCGCCGGGGGGCGCGGCGGCGGCGACGCTGCGCAGGACGGCGACGGCGTTCTCGTCGTTCCACTCCAGGATGTTCTTCAGGACGTAGACGTCGGCCTCGACCGGGATCGCCTGCCGGATGTCACCGGCCACCAGGCTCACCCGCCCCGCCGCAGCGCCGCCCTCGCGCAGCCGGTCGTCGGCGTTGTCCAGGGCCTCCTGGGTGTCGAACAGGACGCCCTGGACGGCGGGGTACTTCTCCGTCAGGGCGGCCAGCAGGTGTCCCCGGCCGCCGCAGACGTCCACGACCTTGGTGGCGCCGCTCAGGTCGAGACTGTCGACGATCGCGCGTTCGGAGAGGTGGCTGGACTGGGTCATCGCCCGGTCCATCGCGCGGGCCGACTCGGGGGCCTCGGTGCGCAGGTAGCCGAAGAAGTCGTCGCCGTGCAGGTCCGGGAAGGCGGCCTTGCCGGTCCGGACGGACTTCGCGAGGTGCGGCCACAGCTCCCAGGTCCAGGGCTCGGTGCTCCACAGCACGATGTCCTTGAGGGTGTCCGGGGTGTCGGCCCGCAGCAGCCGCGACATGTCGGTGTGCGCGTAGGTGCCGTCCGCCAGCTCCGCGAAGACGCCCTGCCAGGTGAGGGCGCGCAGCAGCCGGCGCAGGGCGCCCGGGTCGGCCTCGACCGCCGTGGCCAGGTCCGCCAGCGAGGCCGGTGCCTCGCCGATGACGTCGGCCAGGCCGAGCTCGGCAGCCGCACGGAGCGCGGCGGCGCGGGCGCCGCTGAGAGAGAGGTCCCGCAGCTGCCTGACCGCGCTGGAGATCCCGGGGGTGGTGCCGGTCATGGTGACCGCCCTTCGGTCGGGGAATCGGGCGGTCAGCGTCACCGAGCCGTGTCGGTTCCGGCTCGACCGGTGCTGGAGGGGGCGGGGGCGGGGCTCCAGCGGGATTCCGGCCGGGGTCGAGCGCGCACGGACACGGTGGCCGGACGAACGAGAAGCCGAGCCGAGGGAGTCCGATGCAATCCTCCGACGACGCGGTGCCGATGCGGGTGCCGGGGCCGGACGTGCTGGTGGTCGGTGCCGGACCGGTGGGGCAGACCGCCGCGCACGAACTGGTCCGGCGCGGGGTGCGGGTGCGCCTGGTCGACGGTGCGGCGGGCCCGGCCGTGACCAGCCGCGCCACGGCCAACCACGCCCGCACGCTGGAGACCTACTACCAGATGGGCATCCTCGACGACCTCCTGCCGCGCGGCCAGCGCGCCGAGCACTTCACCATGCACCGGGCGGGCCGCGAGCTGATCCGGTTCGACACCGACTACTCGATGCTGCCGACCCGGTTCCCCTTCACGCTCCAGGTCGACCAGGTCATCACGGAGGAGGTGCTGCGCAACCGGCTGCGCGGCTACGGGGTCGAGGTGGAGTGGGGGGTCGGGCTGACGGAGGTCACCCCCCGGGCGGACGGTGTCGACGCCCGTCTCGTGCACGCCGACGGCACGGTGGAGGAGGTGACCGTGCCGTGGCTGGTCGGCGCGGACGGCGGTCACAGCGTGGTCCGCAAGCAGCTCGGGTTCGAACTGCTCGGCGACTCCACGGAGACCTGGCTCATTGCCGACGCGGTGCTGGAGGCCGATCTCCCGCGCGACAGCCTGCACTGGCTGCACGTGGAGGGCTCCACCATCCTGCTGGTGCCCTTCCCCGAACCGGGCAAGTGGCGGCTGCTGGACACGCGGGACGTGGACGGAGCGGACCGGCCGGACGTCGTCTCCGCCCGCTTCGCCCGGAAGATCTCGCGCGCGCTCGGCCAGGACGTCGTGGTGCGCACGCCCACCTGGATCTCGGTGTTCACCATCCAGCAGCGCATGGTCCAGCAGATGCGGTCAGGCCGCTGCTTCGTGGCGGGCGACGCGGCCCATGTGCACAGTCCGGCCTCGGGGCAGGGCATGAACACCGGCATCCAGGACGCGTGCAACCTCGGCTGGAAGCTGGCCGACGTGATCCACGGCCACGCCGCCGACGAACTGCTCGACACGTACGCCGCCGAGCGGGTCCCGATCGGCGAGACGCTGCTGAACTCGACCAGGACGGCGACGGGTCTGGTGGCCCTGCGCAACGCCGCCGCCCCCGTGGCCCTGCCGCTGGGACTGGGCTTCCTCAAGGCGGTCAAGCCGCTGAAGCGCAAGGTCGAGCGCACCATGATGGGCGGCATGTCCGGCCTGCTCCTCCACTACGCGGCCAGCCCCCTGACGATGCCCGGCGCGGCCGAGGGCATCGCGCCGGGACACCGCGTCGGCTGCTCCTCCGAGACCGAGCTGTCCTCGCCGGGCTGGCGCGCGATGAACGCCGAACTCGCCGATCCGCGCTGGACGTTGCTGGTGTTCGCGGGCGATTTGGCTGACCTGCGCGAGGACTTGGAACGGCTGGACGACAACTACGGCACCGCCGTCTCGGTCCGCACGGTGTACGGCCGCTCCGCGCCCCCGCCCGACGCCCTCCACCCCCTGGCCGACCCGGGCAACCGGCTGGCCACGGACCTCGGGGCGAGCGCGGGAGACTTCGTCCTGGTACGCCCGGACGGCTACGTGTGCGGCAAGGGCCGCTTCGGCGACGCGCGACAGATGACACGCACCCTTCGCCGGGCCCACCTGCTCCCCGCGAAGGACACGCAGTGATCACGCGGCGGCCTGCGCCCCCTGCGTAGCCCGCCCCCAGGCCGCCCGCCACGCCTGCAACTGGTCCTGAGGCCGCCCACAGGCCAGCGCGTACGACACGAGCAGCGCCTCGGACGGCAGCCGCAGCCCCGACAGGACGTCCGCGAGGGTGCTGCGCGGCAGCGGGCCGTAGCCGTGGATGCGGGCGCGGTCCTCCAGCTGGCGCAGGGAGGGGCGCCCGGCGTCCTGGCGCAGGCGGTGCATGACCTCCAGGAGGTGGGCCGGCTCGTAGACGAGGTCGAGGCGCCGCCCGCGCCGGGGGGCCGGCCCCGCCCCGGTCACCGGGTGCGCCCGCTCCCCGGCCGCCGTCAGCGACCACTCCCACATGGCCCGCGCCTGCTGCTCCGACGCCCCGCACGCCGTCGCGTACGCCTCCACCACGCACCGCCGGGGCAGCACCCTCCCGCTGTCGGCCCGCGAGAGCGTCACCGCCGAGCAGCCCGGCCGCTCCACCCGGCAGGCCATCTCCCGGTAGGTCAGTCCGGCGCCGCGCCGCAGCGAGCGCAGCCAGGACGCCAGTTCGTAGTACGGAGCCGAATCCGTCAAAGGCACCTTCCGTCGCCCCATGGCATTCCCCCTCCATGAACATGAACGGGCAGTTCGGGCCCTTGAGATTACAGAAGGCCGATGGCCGATTCGCGGTTGATTCACGACTGTCCGGAATCCGGCGGAAACAATCACCGTAGGTGAAACTTCTCCCGCATCACCCGTATCCGGCGATGCAGTACAGGAGAGCGCCAGAGGTGGGTCCGTTAATTCTTGGGAAAATTCTGTCCGGCACTTCGAAAAGTTCGGACCTTGCGGCTGGCTCGCGCGCTCTGGTGACATGTCCCGCGTCAGTTCGAACCGCCCGAGCGGAGGCCCGCGATGACCGAATCCAGCTCAGCGAAATTCGACGTGCTGGTGGCCTTGATCCGTGATGTGAAGCCCAGTCTGAGCGATTCCGAGATCACCCCGGAACAATCCCTCGTGGAGGATCTCGGACTCGACTCGCTCGACATACTCCAGCTGGCCCGGAAGGTGAACCGCGACCTCGGCGGGACCTTCGACCTGGAGGAGTGGGAGGAGGGGGCCGACACCCACCACAGGTCGGTCGGCTCCATCCTGCTCCACCTCGACGAGACGGCCGGCGTGTGAGCCCCCGCGTCGCCCTGGTCACCGGCGGCTCGCGGGGCATCGGCGCCGCGATCTGCCGCCGCCTGGCCGCCGACGGCCTCACCGTCCACCTCGTCTACAAGGACGCGGACGACGCGGCCGAGCGCGTCGTCAAGGAGATCACGACGGCCGGCGGCAGGGCCGTGCGGCACAAGGCGGACGTCTCGGACGAGGGGCAGGTCCGACGCCTCGTCGACACGGTCGTGGCGGACGGCGGCGGCGTACACGTCCTCGTCAACAACGCCGGCGTGATCGACGACCGGCTCCTCGCCCTGACCCGCACCACCCAGTGGGAGAGGGTGCTGCGCACCAATCTCACCGGGCCGTTCCTGATGTGCCGTGCCGTCGTCCCGGTGATGCTCGAACAGTCCTGGGGACGCATCGTCAACATCTCCTCCAATTCCGTGCGCCAGCCCGGCCCCGGACAGACCTCGTACGCCGCCTCGAAAGGAGGCCTCGAAGCGCTCACCCGGGGTCTCGCGGCGGAAATCGGGCACAAAGGGATAAGGGTCAACACCGTGGCCCCCGGAGCGATCAGGACCGATATGACGGCGGATCTCTCCGGCCGCCTCGGAGTCACCCCCGAAGGCGCCGGATGGGGACTCCCCGAGGACATTTCCGGGCTGGTCGCATTTCTCGCCGGAGAGGAATCCTCCTACATCCAGGGACAGACGTTCACGGTCGACGGCGGCCGGCTGGCCATGCGCCCGCGCGGTTCCCGGAGCGGCACATGACCGGAATAGGAGAGGACACCGAAATCATGACGGAGACGACGCGCCGCCCCCTCATGTACTGGGAGGACCTCGTCGACGCGGCCCCGCGCCACTACGGCCCGGTCGTCTTCACCAGCGACCTGCTCGACACACTGCTGAACCTGCTCGGCGAGAAACACCCCATCCACGACAGCGGAGCCTTCGCCGAACAGGTCGACCGGCGCCGCCGGATCGTCCCCGGCGGCTTCATCCACGCCATCACCTCCGGCTGGGTCGTCCAGCACGGCCGCCCCGGCGCGATCATCGGCATGCGCGCGATGCACTGGGACTTCGTCCGCCCGCTCTACCCGGACACCCCGTTCTGGTTCACCACCGAGACGGACCACACCGAACCCATCGACGACCGCAGCGGCCTGCTGAAGACGGTCCGCCGCGTCCACGACGCCGACGGCCGCGCGTACGCGATCGGCCGCATGAACGTCGTCATGCTCCGCCGCTCGTACAAGCCGGGCTCGTACAAGAAGAAGGGGGAGTCATGAGCAGCATGGACGCCTACCGTCCCCTCGACGGCCGCGTGGCCCTCGTCACCGGCGGTTCCCGGGGCATCGGCGCCGGCATCACCCGCAAACTCGCCGCCTGGGGCTGCACGTTGGCCGTCAACTACGTCGACCGCGCGGGACCCGCCCGCCGCATCGCCGCCGAGCTGGAGGAGAAGGGCACCAAGGTCTCCCTGCACCGTGCCGACCTCTCCGAACCGGACGGCCCCGCGAAGCTGTTGGAGCAGGTCGGCGAGACCCACGGCGACCTGCACATCCTCGTCCAGAACGCCGCCGCGACGAAGTTCGTCTCCCTGGAGGACGCGACGCCGGAGCAGTGGCAGTTCGTCCAGGACACGAACGCCCGCTCCACCTGGCTGCTCGCCAAGCACGCCGTCCCCCTGATGCGGGAGCGCCCCGGCGCGCGGTTCATCACGATCACCAACTCGACGACCCAGCGCATCGTCCCGCGCGCGGGCCTGTTCGGCGCGGCGAAGGCGGCGCTGGAGACCCTCACCGACTACCTGAGCTACGAGCTGGCCCCGTACGGCATCGTCGCCAACTGCGTACGCCCCGGCCTGGTGCAGACGGACGTCTTCAACGTCCGCCCGGACTTCGCGGGCGGCGTCCGGCACGAGATGGCCGTCACGCCGTGGCCGGAGGGGCAGATGACGACGCCGGAGAACAGCGCGGACGTCGTCGCGATGCTCTGCCTCGACGAGGCGAGCTGGATCGCCGGGCAGACGATCACCGTGGACGGCGGCTACCGCCTGTGGGGCAACACCGGCATGCGGCACACGGGGAAGGTGCCCTCATGACCTTCATAACCGGTGCCGTCGTCACCGGCACCGGCGTCATCACCGCCGCAGGACACGGCCCAACGCCGATCCTCGACGCGATGCTCGACGGCAAGTCCCTGTTCACCCAGCCGAGTTGGCTGCCCTGGCCGGTCGCGGACATGCGCCTGCCGGAGATCCCCTGGCCGGCCGGCGAGCCCTGGGTCAACAACCAGAAGTACGCAAGTGCCGTCGCCCACGCGGCCGTTGCCGCCGCCCGGCTGGCGGTGGACGACTCCGGCGGCCCCGTCGGCCCGGACGAGGGCCTGCGCTGCGGCACCGTCCTCGCGGCCGGCATCAGCGGCGGCGACGAACTCAACGAGGTCATCCCGAAGTTGGCGGTGCTCGCCGAGACGGACCCGCGCCCGCTCGCCAAACTCCTCTACGACGAGGTCCCCGACTACTCCTACCTGCGCGGAATCCCGTCCCAGGTAGGGCAGTTCGTGTGCATGGCCGCCGGTTTCCTCGGCTCGAACGTCGCGGTGTACGGCGAGTCCGGCGCGGGCGGCCTCGGCGCGCTCTCCGTCGCCCTGCGCCTGCTGGAGAGCGGCGAGCTGGACCGCGTCCTCGTCGTCGGTGTCCAACCCCCCATGTCCACCACCGTGTTGGCCGCCCTCGACCGGAGCGAACCCTTCGGCACCGGAGCGGGCCCCTTCGACCGGCGCCGCGACGGCACCCTCATCGGCGAGGGCGCGGCGGCGGTCATGCTGGAGCGCCCCGACACGGCACGCCGCCGAGGCGCGCACGTGATCGCGCAGGTCGCGGCCTGCGAGACGGTGTGCGCGCAGGAGCGGACCAACGCCCTGCGCACGGCGGCGACTTCGGTCCTGACCGAGGCGCCGGACGTGTGGTGGGCGCACGGCGGCGCGACCAGGGCGGGGGACGACGACGAGTGCCGCGCCGTCGCCCCGCTCGTCCCCGGCGTCCCGGTCACCGCGAGCAAGGGGACCGTCGGCAACGCGTTCGAGTGCGCCGCGCTGATCGATCTGACGCTGGCCGCCGAGGCGTTGGACCGGGGAGTCGTCCCGCCGGTCGGCCTGTTGAACGAACTCGACCCGGAGCTGGGGGAGTTGGACGTCGTCCAGGGGGCACCCCGCCAACTCCCCTCTGCCGGACGCGCATTGGTGACCAGCTTCAGCCCCGGCCCGCATGCCACGACAGCGGGCGCCGCCATGATTGTCAAGGGGACACCGCGATGACGGACCACGAGGTCGTGATCACCGGCATGGGGGTCGTCACCCCCAACGCCGGTTCGGTGGAGTCGTTCTGGGAGGCCAACCTCACCGGACGCTCCGGGCTGTCGTACGAGAAACGGATGGATCTGTCGGACCTGCCCTGCGGCTGGGTCGCCGGGATCATCCCCGACGACATCAAGAAGTCGGTGGAGGAGCGGGCGGGCGCACCCGGCCGCACCTGGGTGGACACGCTCCTGCACGCCACGGTGGACGAGGCGCTCCAAGATGCCGGTGTCGAGGGCCCGTTGGACCGGCCGGCCGGGCTGATGTGGTCCCGGATCTGGCCGGGCCCCAGCGGCTCCTTCCCGGACGACTACCTCGCGTACATGAAGAACATCGCCACCCGCTACAAGGCCGTCGGCAACGACCGCCGCGCGGCCCTCGACCGGATGCGCGGCGAGGAGTCCATGGTGCGGATCTCCGACCTCTCCGCCTTCCCCACCGAACTCTCCCGCCGATTGGGCGCTCCGCTGATCCCGATGGGCCTGGAGGCGACCTGCGCGGGCGGTCTGCGGGCCGTCGCCGAGGCCGCGCGGCTGCTGCGCACCGGGCGCGTCGGTCTGGTGGTCGTCGCCGCGTGCGTGTCCCGCAACACGCAGTACGTCCTCTCCCAGTACGGCCAGCTCATGGCGCTCTCCCGCTGGAAGGGGCCCGCCGAGCAGGCGTCCATGCCGTTCGACCGGCGCCGCACGGGCATGGTCATCAACGAGTCCGCCGGGGCGCTCGTCCTGGAGACCGCCGAGCACGCGCGGGCGCGGGGCGTCGAGACGGTGCACGCCGTCGTCGGCGGCTGGGGGACGGCCGTCGACATCACGCACGTCACCGCGCCCCGGATCGACGTGGTCGAACGGGTCGTCAGGGACGCCCTGAAAAACTCGGAGTTGACCCCCGACGACATCGACACCATCAACGCGCACGGCACGTCCACCCGCCTCAACGACATCACCGAGGCGCGCGCCCTGCACCGGGTGTTCGGGGAGCGGATGGCGGAGATCGACGTCAGCGCGGTCAAGTCCCTTACGGGGCACGGGTCCGCCGCCTCCGGTGTGGTCGAGTCGGTGGTCGCCGCGCTCACCCTGTGCCGGGGCGTGATCCCACCCGTCGTCACCTGTACGGAACCGGACCCCAAGTGCGGCGTGAAGACGTCCCTGACGCCGGTCGAACGGCCGGTTCGCACCGTTCTGAAGAACTCCTTCGGCTTCGGCGGCCAGTACGCGTCGATGGTCTTCCACCGTCCCGCCGCGCCCCGCCTATGACCGGCCTCACCGTGATCTGGCTCCACGGGCTGGGCCAGGACGGCGCCACTCTGCGGCCGTTCGTCCAGCGCGCGGGCCTCACCGACGCGTCGCTCGGTATCCGCCACGTCTTTCCCGACGCCCCCCGTCAGTCCCCTGGGCTGGCGGGGGGCACCCCTGCGCGCGCCTGGTTCCACCAGCGGATCTTCGCGCTCGACCACGCGGACGTCCCGATGCTGCTCGCCACGGAACGCACGCTGCACGACCTGATCGCCGCTGAATCCAAGGCAGTTGGCCCCGACCGAGTGATCCTGGCGGGCTTCTCCCAGGGCGCGTGCATGGCCCTGATCGCGGCCCTACGCCACCCCCACCGCCTGGGTGGCCTAATCCTCTACGACCCCTACCTCCCCGCGGCCGTCCCCCTCACCACGGCGCACCCCACGCTGCCCGTCTGGATCGGGCAGGGCCGCTACGACTGGATCGTGCCCCTCTTCGTCGGCGAATCGGTCCGCGACATGCTCAAGTCCTGGGGGCATCCGGTGACTTGGCGGGAGTACTACGACTATCCGAACCGGCATGAGGCGTTCAGTGGGGCGGAGGCGGATGTGCGGGAGTTTTTTCTGAAGTTGTGAGGGGCGCTGTCGCTGGGAAGACGCGGGCGACTTTGCCCACTGCCTGGTCGATCGCTCCGAGACTTCCAACTTCCGCTACCTGGGCTTGGTACGAGGGTCCTGGCACCCGTCCGATGGCGAGGCGTACGGCGGTGATGTTGGCGAGGACGGGGGCGGGGTCGGGGGCGGGGACCGGAACGGCGTCGGGGGTGATGTCGGGAGTGGCGTCGGAGGTGACTTCGGGGCTGACGTCGGCACTGGAGGAGGGCCCCGCCAACTCCCGTACCGGCTCGGCGCAAGCGCGTACCGCGTCGATCGCGTCCGCGAGATGCGCCCGCCCTCCACTCACCCCCCGCCGCCTTCGAACCCACCCCTCCACCCCCCGCAACGCCCGCAACGGCGGAGCCACTTGCTCCAACAGCTCGACCGCCTCCTCGAACCGCCCCTGATGCACCCGGAGTTCAACCGCATCGTGCGCGCGCAGCACATCCGCCAGCACCGCCAACGCATCGGCAACCCGCCGCCGCACCACATCCACAGTCCGAACCGGCGCGAGGAGCCACGAAACGGCGATCCCCAGCACCGCCCCGACAAGGATCGCCTGAAGCCGCTGCGTGAGGACGTGGACCGTGGTCTCGCCGAAGTACCCGTACAGCAGCGAGAACGCGGCAGTCACACACGCGGCCCAGTACGCATAGTTCAGCGGGCGCAGCCACGTCGCGAGAGCGAGGACGACGAAGAGCAGGACGACGGCCCAGGGGTCACCCGGCCCGAACGCGCCGACAACCCCCGTCGCGACGGCCGTACCGAACCCCGCCCCCAGCGCCCGAGTCACCCCCTTGTACAGCACATCGGCCCGCCCCCGAGCCCCACTGCACACGATGAACGCGGTCAACACGACCCACGTCCAGTGATCGGGAAACAACCAGTGCCCGGCGAGGAACGCCCCCCCGAGAGACACCCCCATCTGCAACGCCATCCGCGTACTCGGCAGCAACCGGGACGCCACGGCCCGAGGCGGGACGAGGGGCTCGGTGGACCGGCGTACCCGCACCCGTGGCGTCAACCCCAGCCACCCCGCCCCGACTTGGACGACAAGCACGTACCCCGCACAGATCACCGCAACGAGCCCCATCCACAGCACATGCCCGTCCCGAGCCTGCGGCGGCAACGCGATCGGCCCCTGAACGACGAGCGTCGCGACGAACGGCAGAGCCGCCAGCGTCCCCGCCCGAGTAGCCCGCACCCCGAACCGCCGCACCCAGATGGCAAAGGCGACGAAGAGGGCGAACAGAAGGTCCCCCCGAACGGCGGACTCGGTCATCACCTGGTCCGTCCACGCCGCGCACATCGCGACACCGGGCAGCACGACGAACCCGATCCCCCGCTCGACGAGATCCGCCTCCCGCTGGGTCCACGCAAGCGTCCACGTCAGCGCGACGGCCTGAATGACGATGTCGACGTGCAGATGCGCCGCACCCTCCAGCCACAGCGCGGACCCCCAACTCGCGAGAACAGCGGCCATGACGGTCAGCGAACCCCATACGGTCTTCACCATGCCCACGATAGTAAGTGATAGCGTACGAATGTGAGTGTCGAGGAAGCGGCAGAAATCAGACAGGGCGTAACCCGCCTGGCAAGGCGCCTACGCGCGGTCCGCACCCCGGGAGCCCTCAGCAACAACAAACTCGGCGTCCTGGGCCAGCTCTACCGGGGCGGCCCCCGCACCCCCGGCGAACTCGCGGCGGCGGAACACCAACGCCCCCAGTCCCTGACCAGGGTCTTCGCAGAACTGGAGGCGGAGGGCCTGGTAGCCAGGACCCGCGCGGAAGACGACGGCCGCCAGTCCCTCCTGTCCCTGACGGACGCGGGCAGGGAAGCGCTGCGCGGAGAGGTGGCCGAGCGGGACGAATGGCTCGCACGGGCGATGGAGGAGTGCACGGACACGGAACGCGAGGTCCTGCTACTGGCCGCGCGCTTGATGGACCGCCTGTCAGATGTTAAGTGACACCTTACCGATGAGGTCATGATGCACTGGTCGACCCACGCCATCTGGTGGCACGTCTACCCCCTGGGCTTCACCGGAGCCGACCGCAAGGCGCCGTCCCCGGGGACCGCGCCCGTACCCCGCCTGGCCCGCCTGAACCCCTGGCTGGACTACCTAGTCGACCTGGGCTGCAACGGCCTGGCCCTAGGCCCGGTCTTCGCCTCGGAAACGCACGGCTACGACACGACCGACCACTTCACGGTAGACCCCCGCCTAGGCACGGAGGCCGACCTCCGCGACCTCGTGAAGGAGGCGGGGGAGAGGGGCGTACGGGTCCTCCTGGACGGCGTCTTCAACCACGTGGCGCGCAGCTTCCCCGACCTCCCGGACCTGGCCGCACGCACCCCGGACGGCGAGTACCGAGCCTTCGAGGGCCACGACCACCTGGTCACGCTGGACCACACGAACCCGCGCGTAGCCGACCTCGTCACGGACGTGATGCTGCACTGGCTGGACCGAGGCATCGCGGGCTGGCGCCTGGACGCCGCGTACGCGGTACCCCCCGCGTTCTGGCGCACGGTCACTTCACGTGTACGCGAACGCCACCCCGAAGCGTGGTTCACGGCCGAGCTGATCCACGGCGACTACGCGTCGTACATCGAGAGGTCGGGCCTGAACTCAGCGACACAGTACGAACTCTGGAAGTCGGTCTGGAGCTCCCTCAACGACCACAACTTCCACGAACTGGCATGGACGTTGACCCGCCACAACGCCCTCCTGGACACCTTCACCCCGCAAACTTTCCTGGGCAACCACGACGTAACCCGCCTGGCGAGCCGCCTCACGGACGAACGGCACCTGGAACACGCGCTGGTCATCCTCCTCACAACGGGAGGCATCCCGTCGATCTACGCGGGCGACGAACAGGCGTTCAGGGGAGTGAAGGAGGACAGGGAGGGGGGCGACGACGAGATCCGCCCGGAGTTCCCCACGACGCCGGACCAACTGGCCCCGTACGGACGCGAGTTCTTCCGCCTGCACCAACGCCTGATCGGCCTACGCCGCCGCAACCCCTGGCTGACAAGGGCCCGCACAACGATCACAACCTTGACGAACGAAACGATCGCCTACACGACAACGTCCCCCGACACCCCGGACACCCTCGCGGTAACCCTGAACCTCACGAACCACCCCGCCCGCGTATCTCTCCCCACGGCCTCGCGGCAACTGGCGGCGGGAACAGGCACGTTCACCTCGAACGGCGCCCAACTCCCGCCGCAGGGCTGGGCGATAGCGACGTCCGGACTCGCGGGAGGGGGAGTGTCTCATTGAGCTGTTCCACCCGTGGCGGGTTCATCTCGGAGAGCAGCACGTCTGAGTCGTTCGAGGGCTGATCCCGCTCGACCGGGCGGTCACAGGACCAGCATTGTCTGTTCACCCCGGTCTCCGTGGAGCGAGCGGCAGGGGATGCCCTCCTCGATGAGGAAGTCCTTGACCAGCTTCAGGTGGTGGTCGGACAGTGCGAAGGCGAGGAGTCTCCGGGCCCGGGTAGCCGCGACATACAAGACGCGCAAAGCCTCGGCGGTGTCGCTGTCGGCGTCAGACGGCACGTGCTGCCCTGTCCAGGTATCGACGAGCCGGTTCGAGCGGGCGTCGTCCTTGTCGGCGGGGGGTACGACGACCAGGACTGCGTCGGCTTCCTCGCCTTTCACTCCGTGCACGGTACCGACGCGTCCCACGGCGGCCTGAGCCGAGAGGGGGTTGCCGAAACCCACCAGCTTCCATGCGGGGGTCGAAGAACGCCTGCACCGGTGGGGGCTCGTCGCCTTCATCTCGACACCCAGCCGGACAGCTTGGCGTCGGATGGCCTCGTACGCTCCTCGGTTCCATTCGCCCGCCGTCACTGTCAGGGCTGGGAGTTCACGCAGCAACACCTGTTGCATGAGCCGCAGTTCGACGGTAGTGAGTCCATGACGCTTGAGACCGACAGCCTCCGGCATCTCCAACTCGCCGTACCAGTACTGCAGTACCGCTTCCCGCAGCGCTCTTCCTGCCTTCTCCTGTTGTCTGTTGGACGCGCTGGGCGAGCGCAGGACCGCGGTTGCCCAGATGAGACGGTCGAGTCGTGCAGCCGGCACATCCCGGGTACCGGTCAGTTCTTTGGGCAGCGCGCTGCCCTTGTGCGCGACGACCAGCCTTTCCTGACGAGGGATGTCGAGGTGCTTCGCCTCTCGGCTGAAGTCGCCCACCCAGTCCGACTGCCGACGTCCGGTCGTGGGCACCAGAAGGACGGGGATCTCTTCCGCGTGGTACGGGCCGGCCGCGATGTCGTGGGGCGCGTTGGAGGACCGGAGGGTGTGTGCCAGATCGCAGATGATCTGTGTGCTGCGCCAGTTGTGCCGGAGACGATGATCCGGTGGAGAGTCGGCTGTCCGCCCGATCCGCCGTGCGTTCTGGTCGCGGAAACCGTAGATGCTCTGATCGGGATCCTGTACCAGCAGCAGTGGTACGCGCAGGTGGCTGAGCAACCCGACGATCTCCAGATCGTCCCCTGAGCAGTCCTGGGCCTCGTCGACGACGATCTCGCTGAAGCGCTTGGTGAGCACACGCGCTATCCGTTCGCGCCGAGGGGCATCCTGCAACAGATACAGGGCCATGTCCCTCAGCTGGTCCCCCGACAGATAACCGGCTTCCCACAGCTCGGACATCGTGCGGGCGGCCCAGTACGTCAGTCGGCCCTCCGCGTTCTCGTCGCCGGACAATGCGGGTGGCAGCCGGCTCAGGGTGGGAGCGACGGTACGCACGTGATCGGGTCCGTACTCGAACCGGAAGTCGTCGAGAGAGACACCTTCACGGTGGGCCTTGGGATGGTCCCTCCAGGATTCCAGCCGGTGCCAGGTCCTCTCTCCTCTGGCTCTGAGATACGGCCGGACGAGATGGCGCCAGACGAAGGTGTCGAACGTGCCGATGTAGTGCGGGAACTGGACGAGGTCCGGACGCCCGGCCGCGGCGCACCTGGCCCTGATCTGTGCTCCGGCCACCTTGGTGAAGGAGACGATGGCCCTCCCCTGCCGCGGTTCCAGCGGGCGGCTGAGGTGGCGTTCCACCACGGTTCGGGTTTTCCCGGCGCCGGGACATGCTTCCGCTCGTACGATCCGCCCTGGAACGGTGTCCAGTTCGACGAGGGCGCGTTGAGCGGCCATGGCTTCTGCTTGCAGGAGGCCGAGGCGTTCGTTGTGCAGGGGGTCAGACGGAGTCATGCGGCTCCCCGGTGACCCACATGAGAGCCTCACGCAGGTAGGCGGGGACGGACAGCGGGGTGGCGTCGTCAGGACGGGCAGCGGCCTGTGCGAGGACATCCTGCGCGAGATCGCCCTTGCGGATCTTGTCCCCGATCTTTTTCATCAACTCGGCCAAGGCGGCTGCCTGTTCACCCGCCGAACCGTCCCCCACGGCCTGCCAGTCACTGGACCACGCTTCGGGCCGCTGCTCCTTCCAGGCGGCCATGAGAATGTCGCGGTTGGGTCCACCGGCCCGCAGTATCTCGGGTTCCAGAGTGAGCTCGTTGGTGAAGACCTTGGCCAGGTCGTGGGCGGTGTTCGAGGTGATGGTCGCGTTGAGACCAGAGATGCGTGTACGTGCGGCAGGCGTCCCGTTGTCTCCGTCGGTGACGACGGCCACCCGCTGCGCGATCCGGTGCCCGCTCGTTCCGTCAGGCGTCAGCAGCACACGCATGTACGGCATGAAGTCGACCCCGTCGATCGGTACCAGAGCCGTCCCGTGGAACCGCTGGAAGCGTTCCTCGTCGAGGACGAGCCTGGCGAACTCGGGCAGGAGGATCGCCTCCGCGATGCCTTCCACCAACAGGACACGCTGCCCGAAAAGCAGGGTGCTGCGAGTCGCGTTGAGGTAGTTGCGAATCTTGTAGTGGTCCCGCTTGTCCAGTCCCAGGCGATCGACCGCCACGGCGGTGGTCCGGTACGTCGGTGTTGCGTCGACGGTCGGCCCAGGGCGCCGCCGCCGCTGGAGGACCACCAGGTTCCTGGGGTCGACAGCAGTGGCCACGTGAGGTGAGTGAGTGGTGACGACCACCTGGATTCCGCCGAACCACTTGCTTTCCGGGTCCGGCTGCCGCTGGCTCGCCAGAGCCTCCTGGGCAAGCTGATCGAGCAGGATCGTCTGAAGCTGGGGATGAAGATGCGCCTCGGGCTCTTCGACCAGGAGCAGGGTGAGGTCCGCCTCCGCCGCGTCCTGAAGTTGGGTGAGCACCGTGGCCATGAACAGCAGGTTCGCGTAACCGAGTCCGGATTCGGCCAGGTCGCGAGGGTCGAGGCCCCGCTGCTCCATCCTCAGCCGCAGCCCGCGGGCTATGGCTCCCACGGACGCGTCCGCGAAGCCGAGACCGGCAGTCTGGGGATGGGCTCCTTCCGTAAGGCGTGTGAGTCGTTCGCGGACCGAATCGATGGCTGCGGGAAGCGGGTCGATGTTCTCCACAGCTTCGAACTGTTTGCCGACCTGCTCCAGGAATTTGTCACGGGTGGCTTCTTCCCGGAGCAGCCGTTCGACGACGAGTTGGATCCGGCCCCCGCTGCCGGAGGCGAGTTCCCGCTGCACGTCACGCAACGGTGGCAGATACAGATGCCGTATCCCCTCCCGGGCCTTGGGCTCGGGATCGGCGTCGGTGGTCGTTTCCTCACCGGCTCGCCACGATGTCGTGGCTCGTTGGAAGCCTGCCTTGGGCGGGGCGATGGTGAGGTGGTAGCTGGCTGTCTCCCCGTCCTGGTCGAAAGCCTGGTGGAACATGTCCAGGTCACCGAGGATGCTCGACCTGTAGCGCGCGGACAGTTCGATTACGGTGCGGCACTTCTCGTTGTGCCCGTCCTTCGGACAGCCGTCCCTGTGGAGGTCGTCGCGGTCCGGGTACAAGCCGCTTCCTCTGCCGTCCAGAGGGAGGGTGAGGAGACGGATCGCGTCCATCACATTGGACTTGCCCGCGTTGTTCTCCCCGACGATGACTGTCACGCCCGGCTGGAAGCAGACGGTGGTGTCCGCAGCCGAGCGGAACCCCTTGAGATGGAGTTGATCGAGGTACATGATGCTCCCTCAGACCTGCGGGTCCATCGAGCGCAGCAGTGCGAGCAGTCCTTGCACGGGGAGAAGCTGATCGTCGGTGATGGGGTCGGGACTGAAGTGCATCAGGTCGTTGCGGAAGTTCCGGCAGACTTCCAGGGCTGCCAGGAAATGCTGTTGGTCGATGGCCCAGGCCACAGCGGCCCAGTTCATCGGATCCCTGAGCAGACGACCGTAGTGGCCGAAGGTGAGGTCGGCGGCGGACTGCACCTGGGGAGCGCGCCGTGGAGGGACGATCTCCCTGATCCGGTCGAGCGGAATGCACCGGTCGATCACCCGGCGCAACCGTTGCTCGATCTCCTCGACCAGGACGAACGGCCGCACTCGCGTGCCGAACTGCACGGTCAGATCAGCTGCGGTGATCAGGCCGCAGACCTTGTGATCGTGGTCGCGTACGACGACGTAGCCGGACTGCTGGATGGTCTCGACCCACGTGAGCAGGTCGTCCGAGAGATCGGCCTCCTGCCCGCGTACGGTCGCGGCCTTGAGGCCGGCGGAGAGCTCGGCCATCCGAGCCTTCCCGATCGACTCCCAGCTGACGACGCCGCTGAGACGTCCGCTCGCGTCGAGAACGGGAAGCTGGCTGTATCCGCGCAGCACCATGAGCGTCATCGCGGTTTCGAGGCTGTCGCCGACCTGCACGGACTCGGGCGGGCGGTTGGCCGAGTCGAGGTTGCTCACCAGATAGGCGACGGCGGGCGTCTCGGCCTCGCTGTGCGGCAGGGGCCCGCCGACCACCGCACCGGTGTTCAGGAAGACGCTCGTCCCCGACTCGCCGGGCTCCGCGCCTCCGGCGAGTACGGCGATCCGACTGTCCAGAGTGCCTTCGGTGAAGGGCGGTACGGTGACCAGTCCCCGCGCCTCCAGGTCGTTCTCGATCCGCTCGGTGACTGCCGGATAGCGGCGCTGCGCTCCCCAGACCGCGAGGAAGTCCCGGATGGAGAGCGTCACCGGCCGGTCGGCAGCGCGTCCACGTACCTCCTCGTACAGCTTCGCCGGCTCGGTGAGCGTGGCGGCGAACTCGTCGGCATCCGGGCGTCCAGGGTCCGGCTCCCCCTGAGCGAGGAGAGCGACGCGGTCCGCCGCACCGAACCGGGTGAGTTCGAAGACGGTGAGCAGGGAACCCATGCTGTCGAGGAGGTCGGATCGGATGGTCTTCCGGTCGATGTCCGTGACGGTCCACTCCACCCGGCGTACGTGGTGAGTCTCGTCGATGGCGTCCGGGCGGTACTCGTAGCTTCCCGTCACCCGGCCGACGGCCACGAGCAAGGAGCGCAGGGGGAGCACGACCAGATCGCCGGGGCGGATCTCGTGGACGAAACGGTGGAGTTGCCCGGTCCAGTTGCCGATGGTGTATGACCCTTCGTCAGGATAGGCCGCGGCCACTGCGCTCTTGACGTCCTCCCGGGTCACCGTGCTGCTCAGATCCCCCAGTTCGTGCCAGCCGACGATCAGCAGACCGGCGTCCAGCGCCGTCCGTTCCCGCTCGCCGTTCTCTCCCGCACGTACTACCCAGGCGCGCATACGCCCCCTCCCCACGAGCATCGCGAGGCCCCCCACACGATTGCTTGGCGCGACCCTATAGCAACAGTGGTCGACATCGGTCAAAAAGGGTCATCCGGCCTGTTATGGGGATGGTGCGAGGGCCGGGTGATACTGGCTCCCGGAGAACGCTGCTGCTGTGCCGGACGAACGAGGAGAGGAACGTGCTGTGGGCCTGCCGCCGCACCTGAAGGTCATCGCCGAGGGGATGATCAAGGCGTCCATGGGCATGGTCGACACGGTCATGGTCGGAACCCGTGACACCGCCGTCGCTCTCTTCCATGAACTCGACCGGCAGCACGGCATGGCCGGTGACGACGACGCGGGACGGGCATTCGCGAAGGTCTACAAGTCCGCCGCGGCCACGACGCTCGATCAGTTCGGGTTCAGCGCCTACGTGATGGGTGAGACCGGCAAGGGCCTGATGCGCAACGCTCGCGAGTTCATGGCCCGGGAGAGCGAGATCGCGTCCGCGATCCTCGGGCAGCAGGTGGACCTGACCTCGGGGATGGGCGACCCCGGCGCGGACTGTTCGGAGAGTTTTCTCGGCCTGGGACAGGAACTCCCGGAGGTCGTCGGCGACACGGCCTGGTACGACCAGTACGCACCCGGAGGCATGAGCGACCGTTTCCGGGGCTCACCGGAGAAGCTGCGGGACGTCGCGGACACCTGGCGCCGGGGCGGGAAGCTGATGGTGCGGTTCCTGGAGGACGCCCAAGCCTGCGCACACACCGCGGACAAGGCGCATTCGGGGGAGGCGGCGGACGCGTTCCACCGCTACTTCCAGGGGTTCGTCGGTTTCGCGGCCCCGCCGGAGCGGGCTCATCCGGACGAGACCCTGGTCGCGAACATCGCGGCGGCGTGCACTCAGCTCGCCAAGGCGTGTGAGCGGTACGCCGATCACGTGGAAGAGGCGAAGAAGAAGATCCTCCAGGACCGGACGGACCTCTTCCACATCGATCTGCCCTGGAACTCACCCATGTTCGGCGGCAACGGCGACGACGGCGGGCTCCTCGACGCGGTACTCGGCGATCCGTGGATCCACCAGCTGGGAGACGTCGCCAACGCGCTCGACGACTCCCAGAAACGCGTCCGGCTTCCCCAGGGATCGGACAGTCCACCTGGACTTCCCGGACTGCCGCTGCTCCCTGTTCCGGCTCCCGTCCCGGTACCGCTGGTCCTCGCCTCGTACGGCGCCGGACTGCCCACCGTCATCCCGGCCGTGTACCGGGATCCGGACTCCGCCGTCCCGCACCGGGACCCGCTGCCCCCGGTCCCCGGGACGACGCGGTTGCTCGGCGGCGGTGAACGGAAGGAGTTCGAGACCTGGGTGGACACCCTCCGCCCGATGGGTTTCGGCGGCCAGGGTACGAGCACGAGCGACCCCGCCAATGCCTACCAGCTACGGACGGCCGGCTACCCGGAACGGCTGATCACCCTCCCGGAAGGAACCCGGAAGGCGAACATCGCGGCCGACGGAATGCGGCCCGCCGACGGCTACATGGTCGACGCCAAGTACGTCAAGGACGTGGACGACGACTGCCGCAAGAACTCGTGGCGTACGCCGAGCACTTTCGAGCTGGAGGACCAGTACGACAAGAACGGCAAGAAGAAGTGGAGCCCGAAGGACGTCCTGGTGGGCAAGGACCAGGACGAACTCGACGACTACCGCCAGGCCATGGAGAAGCACGAGCAGATACGCGGCCTGGAGATCATCACTAACGACAAGGACGCAGCCGCCTACTGGCAGACGCTCATGGCGACAGAGGGCGTCAAAGGCACGTCCCGCTACGAGCGTTGACCTCCGGACGACGAAGGGCGATTCCCGCCGTGGACCTCGACGAATACCGCACGACCTACCTGCTCTACGCCCCCGCCAAGAACCCCGACAGCTGGAACCTCGATCTCGCGGCCTTCGCCGCCGCGTTGGGCGCGAGGTTCTCCGACGTCCGCTACGAGACCCGGCAGGGCCGCCAACTGAGGCTGTCCTTCTGGGCCGTTGCGGAAGGAGAGGGGCCGCTGTACGAGAACCCGGTGCACAACGGCATCGCCTTCGACGGCTTCGCGAGCAACGAGGGCCGGGACACCGTGCTCCTGACGGACAACACCCCCGCCGAAGCGGCCGTGTTCATCCGCTGGCTCCGTGACACGGTCCTGCCTTCCCCGGAGTTGATCCGGTTCACCACGGAAGGGGCCGTGGAGAAGGGCATCGAGACGGACTGGCGCATGCCGGCGGACGGGGACGAGGGGCGTATCGCCGAGGAGTTGAGGCATCACATCGAGGTCGTCGAGGGTTGAGAGCCACGTGGACGAGATCGCTGAACTCCGCACCATGTGGGTCTTCACCCCGCCCGAGGGGCAGACCTGGGGGTTGACCTTCGAGGGGCTCGGAGCCGTGTTGCTGGAGTGGGACCCCGAGGGGTTCATCAAGGTGGAGGAGGCGGGCCCTCGGCCCGTCAAGGGGCCGTCGATGGACTTCGGGATCACCTTGGACGGCGAGGAGTTGGAAGGGTTCGCGCTGCTGCGTACGGAGGGCGTCGCCGTCACGGACTGCACCGCCCGGACAGCCGCCACGTTCGTCCTCTGGCTCAGGAACGCCGTGGTGCCGCCGGGCGGTGTCGTCATGTTCAACACGAGGTGGGGCCTGGAGGACGACCTCCCCGAGGCCCTTGTTCCGGACGCGACCCGCCCCCGTATCGCCGCGACGTTCATGGAACACCTCGTCGAGACGGGCCTCGACTGACCTACAGGGTTGCCGTGAAGTCGGCCCACGCGGTGGGAGCGAGGGCGAGTTGGGGGCCGTCGGTGTTCTTGGAGTCGCGGATGTGGACGGTGTTGGTGCAGGCTGCGAACTCGACGCAGTCGTTGCCCTCGGTGTCGCTGTAGCTGCTTTTGCGCCAGGCGACTTCCACGCACTCGTTGCCTGCGGCGTCGCTGTAGGTGCTCTTGAACCAGGCGAGGCCGGAAGTGGCAGGTGTGGACTCGGCGTTGTTCATGCGCGGATCCCCTTACAGGGTTGCCGTGAAGTCGGTCCAGGCGGAGGGGGCGAGGGCGAGTTGGGGGCCGTCGGCGTCCTTGGAGTCGCGGACGTGGACGGTGTTGGCGCAGGCCGCGAACTCAACGCAGTCGTTGCCCTCGGCGTCGCTGTAGCTGCTCTTGCGCCAGGCGACTTCCACACAGTCGTTGCCTGCGGCGTCGCTGTAGGTGCTCTTGAACCAGGCGGGGCCGGAAGTGGTGGTGGAGGACTCGGCGTTGTTCATAGCGATCCCAGAATCCCTTCGATCTTCTTCATCGACTCCCGGGACGAGAGAGCCTGCGATCGCATGATCCCATAGCGGGCGTGTGCCTGAGTCGTCTGTTCGGGCTCGGTTTGGAGGGAAGTGACGCCCGCGACCTCGCTGTACAGGAACAGCTTGCCGTCATTGCGCCGGGTGAGCACGGTGAACGGGCCGTTGAAGCCCGCGTTCTCCTCGCAGTCGAGCGGCATGACCTGCATCTCGACGCTGCGCTTCTGACCTACCAGCAGCAGGTGCTCCAACTGCCCCCGTAGCACATCGACTCCGCCGTAGGGTTGCAGCAGAACGGCCTCGTTGATGATGAATCCCAGGTAGGGCGCGGGCCAGCGGTCGAAGATCTCCTGGCGGACCAGCCGCGCGGCCACACGCTGCTCGATTGTGTCGTCGTCCAGAATCGGGCGGCGCATCATCAACAACGCCCGCATGTAGTCCGGGGTTTGGAGCAGGCCGGGGATCACGAGCGTGTCGTACTTGAGCAGTTCCATGGCGAGCTTCTCCAGAGCTGCCATCCCTTGGAACGTCGCCGGATACTGAGCGCGCTCCATCTGCCCCTTCCACGCGCTCAACAACCCATTCGCGTGGAGGACTTCCTCCGCCTTGTCGATCGTCTTGCCGTTCATGATGCGCCGACCCTGCTCGAACGACGCGACCGTTGCGGCCGAGTAGCCGATGCGCGCCCCGAAGGTATCGCGGTCCATCCCCTCCCGCTCGCGCAGGGTTTTCACGGTCTGGCCGAACGCGATGACGAGGGCCTTGCTCGTCGCATCGGGCTGGAGACCGACCTCGTCATCGTCCCCGAAGAACAGGGACCCGGTGTCGTCTTCGTTGTTCCGGGGCTCTTCCACCCCGGTCTTCGTCCTCGTACGCTCCGTCATGGGATCACCGCCTCTCCGGACCAACTTCCCAGAGGGAACGCTGGTCACGCCGCGCGTCTCGTACACGGTCCTACACCGCGCGTACAAGCCGTTCAGCGTCGGTGCGTCACCACTGGTGACGGTACGCCACGAAGGGGACCGTAGGGGGCATGACGAACGAACCCGGTATCCCCACCGGCCCCACGCAACACACCGCTCCCGCAGACCACTTGAGCCGCGGCGGCACCATCACGCCGCCCGCCGAGCAGTACTTCGAGATGAGGTTCACGTCGACCAGGCGCGGCGCCCGCCTCGCCCGCCACTTCGCCGCCGTACGCCTGCACGAGTGGGGCATCCCGTACGGCACGGACGCGCACGACGCGATCGTGGTGATCGTCGCGGAACTGACGTCCAACGCGGTCCGGCACGGCCATGTCCCGGGCAGGGACTTCCACTTGAGGCTTCAGGTATCGCCGCGTCTGGAGACGGCGAGGGTGGACGTCACGGACACCCGGGGCGAGCGCCTACCCCCGAGGCCGGCCGGTGTCGTCGTCGGCAGGGACCCGTACGTCTCGCTGGACGGCCGGGGCCTGGTCCTGGTCGCGGGGCTGGCGTCGCGGTGGGACTGGCACCTGCGGACGGACGGGCCGGGCAAGACGGTGTGGGCGGAGTACGCGCTGACTTAGTACGCCTGCGGCCACCGTCTGATCTTCGGTGTTCCCCCACCGATGATCACCGATGGCCGCAGCTACAGCTGGAGCACTAGCGGTTAAGCGATGCCCGAACCGCGCCCGACGTGGGCATCCCTGATTTCGCCGTTCTCGGTCCAGTACTCGTACACGGCAATGCCGACAGAGGTCTCTTCCCGGAAGAAGTCGCCCGTCATGGACGCACAGTGGCCGTCGTTGGACGGGTCGGACAGGATTTCGGCGACCGATCCGCTGCCGTTCCTGCCCGTCACCACGACCTGGGTACCGCGACCGTCGGTCTTGTTGTCACAGACCGTGATCTTTTCCACGCCCGGGTCGCCGTTCAGATCGGCGTCGAAGAACGCGGCACCGCTCGCGTTACTCGTGTAGACCCAGCCACTGTTTTGTGATGCTTGAGCCTGAGGAGCGAGACTCAGTGTCACTACCGCTGCGATACCAACCGCCATCGATACTTTCCGCAACGCCTTCATGGTTTCCTCCCGTTTTTTCCGCCCCCACTGGAGGCGTGAGCGAGTCATGCTCAACGGCGATCTTTCCGTACGGGCATGGCTCTATCGGGGTGCGGGCGACGACCGTGGACGCATCGCCAAGTGCTCTGAGACTCTCGGCCAAGGCCGAGTTGTCTAGGTGTGCGTGTTGTCCAAGTGCGCGCCGAGGTAACCCACGTACACGAGACCCGAGTTGGCCGTGTCGTCGTGGAAGTACAGGCGGGGCGAGACCGTGTTGCCGCTGCCGATGCGCAGGTGGGACTGCATGAAGAGGCGCCCGCCCGGTACGGGGAACGTGCGTTGGCGGCGCCATTCGTGATGGTTGGCCACGGTCTCCGACTCACGCATCGTCACTTTGCCTGCGGGAAAGGGGAATTGGCAGGTCTCCGGAAGGTTGTCGCACCACTGCCGGAAGTCGACGCCGGTGCCGTGAGCGGCGTACTCGTCGAGCGCTCTGATCGCGTCCCAGGCGACGGAGACCCAGTTGGCGATGCCGTGCGTGTCCAAGTCCTTTGTCCGCTTGGGGTTTCCGGTGAAGCGAAGGTGAGGAAACTCGGGGAGCCGGTCGAGGAGTTCGGCGAAAGTAACGGGCCGGGGCAGTGGATCCGGGGGCGGGGTGCGAAGCCCGGATTCCTCCAACTGCCTTTTCAGGAAACGGACTTTGCTGTTGGCGCCCTGAAGAGCGTCGTACAACTGCTCATTCTCGACGAGCTGTTCGAACTCCCGCTCCTCGGCCAGCTGTAACCGCCGCCGAAGCTCCCGAACTTCCGCGTCCCGAGCCTCTTCCCGCTCCGCAGCCTCCCTCAACAACGCCTCGGCCGTCCGGAGTTCCCCCCGGAGTAACCTCCCGGCCCGCCTTTTCTTGGTCGTCTCGAATACGTTCACGAGGCCTCATTCATGACCGCGCCGAAGGGGACCTCATCACACCACCATCCGGTGAATCCAGTCAATCATCTTTATCGATCGAATTCGAAACCCCGGATTACGCAAGGGCGTTCATGAAGCGCCCAACTTCTGTCACCCCTGGGCGCCTTGAGCCTCGTCGTACACCACATGAGCCTGAGCGATGTCCCCACGATGCCGCTTGGCCCAGTCCACGAGCGCCAGCAACGTGGAGTTCAACTCCCTGGCCATGCCGGTGCATTCATACTCGACCCGAGGCGGAACGGTCGGATAAACGGTCCGCGTGAGCAGCCCCTCCCGCTCCAGCTTCCGCAGATTGAGCGTGAGCATACGACGGCTGATCCCCGCCATCTCCCGCTCCAACTCGGTGAACCGCACAGGCCCTTCAGCGGCGGCGATCAGGATCCCGACGGCCCATTTCCCGGCAACGCGATCGAGAACTTCGGTGACGGAGCAAGCCGGGCCGCCGGTCTGCACGGTCACATCCATGTGACTCCGAGACATAAAAGTGCCTCCTTCCGCGGGGCGTCATGGTTACACAGGATGGAGCCCGTAACAAAACGTCTCCCAAGCACCCCGATTTCGACGAAGGGTACCCCCATGTCCACACGCCACCTCGCGCTGGCGGCCCTCTGCGCGGGCCAGTTGATGGTGATCCTCGACGGCACGATCGTGAACGTCGCCCTGCCCGAGATCCAGGAGAGCCTCGCGCTCTCCCCGTCGGCCCTCGGCTGGGTCGTCAACGCCTACCTGATCCCTTTCGGCGGACTCCTGCTGCTCTCCGGCCGGTTGGGGGACCTCTTCGGTCGTCGCCGTGTCTTTGTCGCCGGGCTGGTCCTCTTCACCGTCGCGTCCGCGCTCTGCGGGCTCGCGCGGACGCCGGGGGAGTTGCTGGCGGCGCGTTTCGCGCAAGGCGTCGGCGGCGCTGTCACCTCGTCCGTCACGCTCGCGATGGTCGTCAACCTCTTCCCCCAACTCCCCGAGCGGACAAGGGCGATCGGCATCTACAGCTTCGTCCAGTCCGCAGGCGGAACTCTCGGGCTCCTGCTCGGCGGGGTGTTGACGCAAGGGCTCGGCTGGCACTGGATCTTCTTCGTCAACGTCCCCGTCGGGGTGGCCGTCACGATGCTCGCGCGGCGCGTGCTGAGCCCCGAGCGGGGAACGGGACGGCGCACGGCCGATGCCCCCGGCGCCGTACTCGTCACGGCCGCGCTGATGCTCGCGGTGTACGCCATCGTGGAGCACGAACTCGGGTTCGGCGCAGGCGCGTTGGCCCTCCTCGCCGCGTTCGCCGTACGCCAGACCCGCGTCGCCGACCCCCTGCTCCCGTTCCGCATGTTCCGCCACCGCACGGTCTCCGGCGCCCTCGGTACGCACGCCCTCATGATCTCCGGCATCTTCAGCTTCCAGTTCCTCGTGGTGCTGTACCTCCAGAAGGTGCTGGGCTTCGACGCGGTCGGCACCGGACTCGGCGTCGTCCCCGTGTCGCTGCTGATCGGCGCGATGTCGCTGGGGGTGGCGCCGAAGGCTATCGCCCGGTTCGGCGCACGCAGCGTGCTGCTCGCCGGACTCGCCCTGATCTCAGGGGGGTTGGGCCTGCTCGGCTTCGTCTCGCCGGACGGCGCGTACGTCACGGACGTCCTCCCCGCGACCGTACCCCTCGGCATCGGCTTCGGCCTCGCGATGCCCGCACTGGCCGGCCTCGCGATGTCGGGCGCGAGCGAGGAGGACTCGGGGCTGGCGTCGGGGATGTTCAACACCGTTCAGCAGGTGGGCGCTTCACTCGGACTCGCGGCGCTGAGCAGCCTCGCGGTGTCGCGTACGGCGGGGCTGCTGGACGCGGGGACGCCGGTCGAGTCGGCGCTCACTGACGGCTATCGCCTTGCGTTCAGGGCGAGTTCGGTACTCGTCCTCGCCGCGTTGGCCGTAGCGGCGCTGGCGCTGCGGGCCCCGTCCAAGACCCGCGAGCTGGTTACCGGCGAGTATCGGGCCCGGTGATCGCCGCGCCACCTCCATGCAGCAAGCTACCCCCGTAGTCATGTTCTCCAACTTTCAAGGAGGCGACCGGACATGACGAGGTTCGTGACACGCAGGACCCTGCTGGGCGGCATGGCGGCGGGGGTGGCAGCAGGCACCGTACTCGGGGGAAACGCCTGGGCGGCCAAGGGAGTTGGGGCGGCGGCGGAGCCGTACGCCGCGTTCCCGGTGGGACCGGGCGGCGGCCCCGCAGGGTCGGACCGGGTCCACGCACTCCAGATCGGCGACCCGGCGGCGGAAACCGTACTCGTCCTGGTCCCCGGCCAGTTCGGCGCGGCGAACGACTTCCGCCTCCTCGCCCGCGACCTCGTCGCGGCCGTACCCGGCGTACAGGTCTGGGCGTTCGACCGCCGCGAGGAGAGCCTCGCGGACCGCGCCGGATTCGCGACGCCCGACCCCATCGCGTACTACCTGGACGGCCACTACCGCACCCAAGACCCCGCATCCTCCGGCTACTTCGCCAACTGGGGCCTCCCACAAGGCATGTCGGACCTCCGCACGGTCATCGAGGCGGCCTCGTGCGGCGGCCGACGCAAGGTGATCCTCGGCGGCCACTCCTGGGGCGCGACCACCGCAGCCGCGTACGCGGCCTGGGACTTCGACGGCCGCCCGGGCTACCGCGACCTCGCGGGCCTGGCGTTCATCGACGGCGGCGTCCTCGGCGCGTTCGACGGCGGGGGAGAGGTGTTCGACAACTCCCCGGAGAAAATCAGGCAGCGCCTCGCGGCGATCGAGGGCGGCGCGATCCTCGACATGTCGCTGGCCGCCGTAGGCGTAGGCACCCGCTCCGAGAGCACCCAGATCTGGTACCAACTGGCAGGCTGGTACGCCCACTTGGACCCCCACGCCAAGTCGGTCCTCCAGCCCCGCCTCCCGGCCGCACTGCGCCCGACCAACCCCATAACGAACGCAGCCCTGTTGGGCCTGCTGGTCGACCAGAGCTTCGGCTGGCCCAACGACATCAGCGTCCACTCAGGCACCATTTCCGCCACCGGCGACTGGACGGACACGGGCATCACCCCCATCGCCCGAGTGGCCACGGCGTACGCGGGCCCCGCCCCGACGGTCTGGCAGTGGTACTGGCCCGCCCGCCTCACCACGGACCTCACGGCGGTGGACCTCTACGCGGACACGGAAGCAACCCGCTCCCTCGGCCTCCGCCTCCAGCACACCACCGCCATAGACGTCCCCCTCTTCGCCTTCCAGACGAGCGCCTACAAGGGCACGGCAGTCACAGCGGCCCAGAAACTGGCAGCCCAGTCCCGCATCCCCTCCACGACATTCCAGACGGACACGGCCATGAACCACCTGGACCCGCTGTTCGCGTCGATGGAGAAGAACACGGCGACGCAGAGCCTCACGGCATTCGTGAAGCACCTGATCTGAACTGCCGTCGGTGGCCTGCCTGTTGGGATCGGGCAGGCCACCCGACGCTCAGGACCGCTTCTTCACCATGTCTGCCATCAAGGAGATCTCGGCCCGCTGGCCGTTCACCATCCCCTGGGCCAACCGCCGCACCTGCTCGGTCTCGCCCCCCTGCGCCGCCCCCTCCGCCATCTCGATGCCGCCCTTGTGATGGGCGGTCATGAGATCGAGGTAGTACACCTCCGCCTGCTTGCCGGAGAGCGAACGCAGCTTGTTCAGCTCGGTGTTGGTGGCCATGCCGGGCATGAGGGAGCCGTCGTGGGGCTTGTACGGCATCGAGTGGTCCATCCAGGACATCGGGGCCGCCTGGGAGGACTTGGGCTCGTTCCAGGTGTCCAACCAGCCCAGGAGCATGCCGCGTTGGTTGGCCTGGGTGTTGATGATGTCGTACGCGAGACGGCGTACGTCCTCGTCGGTGGTCCGGTCGCGGACGATGAACGACATCTCCACGGCCTGCTGATGATGGACGGCCATGTCCCGGGCGAACCCCGAATCGACCGGCCCCGCAGGGGAGTTGGCCTGCGCCGGACGCAACAGTGTGACGGTGAGGGCCACGGCCGCGAGCAGCGTGATCAGGGCGCCGCCAATAAGGGTGCGGGACAGGCGAGTTGAGGACCTCGGCGTCAATTCGCTCGCACTCACGCCGTCGCCTTCCCGCCCGAGCACGCCGCACCCGGCTCAGGAGTCTGCGCACCCTGAACGTACTTGTCGAAGAACTCGTTCACCCGAGGATCGGACGCCTCGGTGACGTTCAGCTGGTGCTCCCACGCGGAGAGCGTGATCGGCGAGGACTGCGCGTCGTACGGGCTCATCATCGTGTACGACGTCTTCTTCACCTTCTCCGTCAGCGACTTGACGTCCGCCTCGGCGGCCTTGGTGTTGTACGTCACCCACACCGCGCCGTGCTCCAGGGAGTGCACGGCGTTCTCGTTCTGGAGCTGCTGCGTGTAGACCTGCGCGTCGCAGTTCTGCCAGATGCCGTTGTGGTCGCCGCCGACCGGCGGGATCATCGGGTACTTGACGGTGCCCTCGACGTGGTTCTGCGTGAGGTCCTTCCACGTCTTCTCGCCGGAGACCGGAGCCGCCTGCGCGGCCTCCTTCTCGTTCGCGTCGTTGACCAGCCAGACACCGCCCGCGACGAGCGCGAGCACGATCGCCGCCGACGCGGAGATCGTCAGGATGCGGCTACGGCGCTCCCGCGCGCGTTCCGCCTTGCGCTGCTCCTCTATGCGTGCGCGCCGGGTGGCCGCCTTCTCGCCGGCCGACGGCTTGTTGCCGGGCCGCTTCTTGGGCGTGGTGGGAGCGCTCGCCTTGGGCTTCGAACTGGTCGGCGTCTTCTTGGAGTTGCCGGTGGACATGACGAAGTGCCTTTCGTGCTGCGGGAGTCGGCGGGTACGCCGGTGAACGGACGGAAAGGAGACGTCCGTTCTAGGTCCGCAGCACTTGCAGAACGTGCAGGTCGGGAGGGCGGGGCGCGGCAGGGTCGGCCCGTACGGTGCGGGGGACCGCCGCCGGGCGCGCGTCCACCCGCGTCGGCAGCGCCTGCGGCGCCGGATGCGGGGTGGGGGCCGTCGTCCGAGCGATCACCCCGCCCGCGCCGTGACACCGGTCGTGCCCCGGCACCGGGCACACATGTTCCTTCGCCGGGATCTGCGGGCTGTACGCGACGGCGGCGAGCTGCCGGACCGCTGCCGCCTCCGCCTCGCCGGGATGCATCACACAGCCCAGCACCGTGGCCAGCGCCAGCAGCAGCCCCAACACCACAGAGACACCCCTGGTGGGGCCGCTCATGGAGGTCGGGGGCCGGTTGAACACTCAAGGAGTGTATCGGCCGAACGAGTGACCCGTACGCCCCCTACGCAGGGGGTACCCGCACGCCCCCTACTCCTCGAACAGAGCCTCCTGCACGTCGTCCCTCGCGCCGAGGTCGCGTACACGGCAATACCTGAGACCTACGACCACGGAGGTAGCCGCCGCTGTCATACCCAGGGCCGCCGGGACCATCCACGCGCGGTTCGTCACATGACCCAGGGCGTGGTCCAGGGAGAGGCGCCCGGGGCCCGTGACGGCCAGCCCGGTGGCGGCGAGGGCGAGGAACGCGGCGTACTCGTAGCCGCCGGACTGGGCGAAGAAGCCGTTCGGGGCGTGGACGGCAGCCGCGCCCACCATCGCACCGGCGGCTGCGGCACCTGCGGCGGGGGTGGCGAGGCCCAGGGCGAGGAGCGCGCCGCCACCGGTCTCCGCGAGCCCCGCGGCTGTGGCGCTCGCCTTGCCGGGGGCGTACCCCACGGACTCCATGTACTGCCCGGTCGCCTCGATCCCATGCCCCCCGAACCAGCCGAACAGCTTCTGCGCCCCGTGCGCGGCCAGCACCCCGCCCGTACCGAGCCGGAGCAGGAGGAGGCCGACGTCTCGACGGCGTGCGGTGCAGCAGGTCACGGTGGCTCCCTGGAGTGACGACGGGTAGCTCTACGGTCGTACTGGGGCGAGGGGGATACCAGCGGGGTACGCCGTTCGGGTGGCGAGGGTGCGAGGGCGGTGCGAGGGTGGGGGCCCTGACCTCCGTACCGGGTAGGCGTGAACTCCCTTGCCTTGGAGTGCACTTCAACACCTAGCGTCCCGACTCATGGAGACGACAAGGGTGTTGGGACGGTCCGGGATTCAGGTCAGCGCGCTCGGGTTCGGGTGCTGGGCCATCGGCGGGGAGTGGGCGCGGCCGGACGGGCTGCCGCTGGGGTGGGGGAAGGTGGACGACGCCGAGTCGATCAGGGCCGTACGTACGGCACTTGACCTCGGGGTCACCTTCTTCGACACGGCGGACGTGTACGGCACGGGCCACAGCGAGCGGGTGCTCGGGCAGGCGCTCGGGAAGCGGCGCGCGGACGTCGTCGTCGCCACGAAGTGGGGGAACGTCTTCGACGAACAGACGAAAATCTCCGACGGGCAGGACGCGAGCACCGAGCATCTCCGTACCGCCCTCACCGCGTCGCTGGAGCGGCTCGGCACGGACTACATCGACCTCTACCAGCTCCACATCTCCGACGGGGATCCGGAGCAGGCGGCACAACTCCGCGATGCCTGCGAGGAGTTGGTGACCGAGGGGCTCATCCGGACGTACGCCTGGAGCACCGACGACCCCGACCGCGCCGCCGTCTTCGCGGCCGGCCCGCACTGCTCCGCCGTCCAGCACCGCCTCAACGTCCTCCAGGACGCCCCCGAGATGCTGGCGCTGTGCGAGGAGGCGAACCTCGCGAGCGTCAACCGCAGCCCGCTGGCGATGGGCCTCCTCACCCAGACCCCGAGGACGACCTGGGAACCCGGCGACATCCGCAGCCGCCCCCCGGTCTGGCTGGAAGGCTTCACCGACGGCACGGCTCCCGACCCGGCGTGGCTGGCCCGCATCGACGCCCTCCGCTCCGTCCTCACGTCCGACGGCCGCACCCTCACGCAAGGCGCCCTCGCCTGGATCTGGTCCCGCAGCCCGCAGACGGTCCCCATCCCCGGCTTCAGGTCCGTCGCCCAGGCGGAGGAGAACGCGGGGGCGCTGGCGAAGGGGCCGCTGAGCGAGGAGCAGAGGGCGGAGGTCGAGCGGATTCTGGGGCGGTGAGGCCGCGCGGCTCCTACGCTGAAACCCCAGCTCAGACACGCCCTCACCCAAGGTTCGCGTTTTCTCACCATCCTTCTGTACGGTCCCGTCGGTGAACATCAGCGCCCGTGCCTGGATCGTCGCCGACCACGAGAGTGGGGAGGTGCTGGCCGCGCACAATCCGCATACGCGGCTCGCACCGGCCTCGACGTTGAAGATGCTGTTCGCGGACACCCTGCTCGGAAAGTTCGCGCGGACGGAGAGGCATACCGTCCGGGGAACGGAGCTGGCCACCGTGCCCGAGGGCTCCAGCCTGGTGGGGATCAAGGCCGGGGTGACGTACACCGTCGAGGACCTCTGGCACGGCGTCTTCCTCCGCTCCGGGAACGACGCCGTACGGGTGCTGGCCGCGATGAACGGGGGCATCGACCGGACCGTCACCGAGATGCGGGCCAAGGCCGCCGATCTCCAGGCCGTCAACACGTACGTGGTAAGCCCTGACGGGTACGACCACCCCCGTCAGTACTCCTCCGCCTACGACCTCACCCTCATGGCCCGCAGCGGACTCAGGAACGCCGACTTCCGGACCTACTGCGGGACGCGGACCGCGCGGATCGGCAAGACCGGGATCGAGAACACGAACCGGCTGCTGTGCGGCTCGCACGGGGTGAAGCCGTACGCCGGGATGATCGGCGTGAAGAACGGCTACACCAGCAACGCGGGAAACACGTTCGTCGGCGCGGCGACGAGGAACGGCCGGACGCTCCTGGCCGCCGTGCTGCACCCGAAGAGCGGCCTCAACGCCGTGTACGAGGAGACCCGCACCCTCCTCGACTGGGGCTTCACACAAGGGAGTTCGGCGAAAACCGGCGTGACGCTCGCGGAGCCGTTGAGCGAGGGCGGGGCGAAGGTGTCGCACAACTCGCCGCACGGCGCGGCGGGTTCGGCGGGAACGGCGGTCGACGACGACAGCGTGGGGTGGGGGCTGCCGGTCGGGGGAGCGGTGGCGGGGGCGCTGCTCGGCGGGGTGTACGTCCTGCGCAACCGCCGTACCAAGAAGGCCGTCCCCCAAGAGGGTTGAGTGGTAGCAGGCGCCCCACGGCCCGGTGCGTACCTCGCGGTTCCCCGCGAGGTCCACCCCCACCCGGTGCCGTGGGGCGACTGCCTCCTCCCCCCTCGGAATTGGTCTGCGGAACTTCCCCACTCAAGTGTGAAGTTCTCGTGTAGAGAGTTGAGCATAGTTCCGCTAACCGCCGCAATAGGGCGGACGGACCAATTCCGTTTGTGTGGATCAACAGGCCGCTGCTCGCAGGGAGTTCAGCCCCGCCCGACGTACGGCATCCCCGTCGCCAGCACCGTCACGAACTGCATGTTCGCCTCCAGCGGCAGCTCCGCCATGTGCCGTACGGTGCGCGCCACATCGGCGACGTCCATCACCGGCTCCGGCGCGACCTCGCCGTTCGCCTGGAGCACCCCGGCCCGCATCCGGTCCGTCATGTCGGTCGCCGCGTTGCCGATGTCGATCTGACTGACCGCGATGCCGTACGAACGCCCGTCCAGGGCAAGGGACTTGGTGAGCCCCGTCATCGCGTGCTTGGTCGCGGTGTACGGCGCTGATTGTGGACGCGGCGTGTGTGCGGAGATGGAACCGTTGTTGATGATCCGACCCCCTTGCGGGTCCTGCGACTTCATCAGCCGGTACGCCGAACGCGCGCACAGGAACGCCCCGTTGAGGTTCGTGTCCACGACGTGCCGCCACGCGTCGTACGACAGCTCCTCGAACGGCACGCCACCGGGCCCGAACGTCCCCGCGTTGTTGAAGAGCAGGTCGAGCCGCCCCGGTACGGCGCCGAAAACGCGTTCTACGTCTTCCTCGCTGGACACGTCCGCCCGCATGACGGAACACGCGGAGTCCGGCAACAGCTCCCGGGTCCCCTCCAGCGTCTCGTACGTACGCCCCACCAGCACCAACGACCAGCCCGCACGCCCGAGTTCGACGGCGACGGCCCGCCCGATGCCCGAACCGGCACCGGTCACCACTGCGACTTTGGAGTTCATGCCTCCGCAGCGTAGGCGGACCCCGGCGGCCACGGATCGCCCCACTCCGCGTCCCGCGCCGCCTTGTACAGGTCGCCGTGCCGCTTCGTCACGGTCGTCCGCCCCAGCTCACCGTCCGCCGAGCACAGATCGAGCAGTACCTGACCCTTGCGCATCTGCGGGCGCCGTACCACCCGAGAGGTAGCCGGGTACACCGGCAGACGTACCGCCGCGACGTACGCGAACTTCTCGTCCTCGTACGACAGCGAACCGCCCTTGACCTTACGGTGCAACGACGAACGGCTCACCCGCGCCGAGAAGTGGCACCAGTCCGTGCCGGGGACGATGGGGCAGGCGGCGCTGTGCGGACAGGGTGCGGCGATGGTGTAACCGCTTGCGATCAGATGATCCCGCGCCTCGATGATCCGCGCGTACCCGTCCGGCGTCCCCGGCTCGACGATCACCACGGCAGTGGCCCCGCTCACCCCGGCGAGCAGCGCGGAGCGGTCGGCCGGCGTCAGCTCGTTGAGGACGTACGACACGGTCACGAGGTCGGTCCCCTCGGGCACACGCAGCGCGGTCCCGATCCGCGCCCGCTCCCAACGCACCCCCGACAACGCGGAGTTGGAGGCGGCGATCTCCCGCCCCAACGCGAGCGCGGGCTCGGCCCAGTCGAGCACCGTCACGTCCCGCTCCCCGGGCCAGACCGCCTCCACGGCCCACGTCGCGGCCCCGGTCCCGCCACCGACGTCCACATGACTCCCCGGCACCCACTCCGGAGCCGTTTCAGCAAACGCTTCCAGCGCCGAGTGCACGGCCTCGAAGGTCGCCGGCATCCGGTACGCGGCGTACGCGGCGACATCGGCACGGTCCCGCAGGATCGGCGCGGAGGTAGGGGTCGCCCCCCGGTAACTGCTGATCAGCCGCTCCACAGCCTGAGCCGCCTGCCTGGGCGGCAACCCGTCGAGAAGGGAGTCGAGGGCGGTACGGAGGGAGTCGGACGAGTTCACGTACGGATTCTCTCAGGTCGGGAGTACCGCCCGAGCCAACCTCGTCGCCGCCCGAGCCCTCGGCCCGCTCCCGCCCTGTCGTCGGCGCGGATGCACCGTGTTCGCCAGCAACACCAGGAACGTATCCGTAGCCCGGTCCACCACCAGCGACGTCCCCGTGAACCCCGTGTGCCCCGCCGCACCCCGCCCCGCCAACTCGCCCATGAACCACGCCTGATCCACCGCGAACCCCAGCCCCGGCGGGTCCAGCAGCAGATCCACGTAATCGCTTCCAAGAATCCGCGCCGTCCCGTACGACCCCCCGTTCAACAGCGTCCGGCAGAACACGGCGAGGTCCTGCCCCGTCGAGAACAACCCGGCATGACCGGCCACCCCGCCCAGCGCCCACGCGTTCTCGTCGTGCACCTCACCCCGCAGCATCCCCCGGTCCGCCTTCGCCCACGGCCGCCGCTGATCCTCGGTCGCCGCGGCGCCGGGACACGGACCGAAGTCCGTCGAGGTCATCCCCAGCGGCCGGGTGATCCCCTCGTGGATCAGGACGTCGAGCGTGCGCCCGGTGAGACGCTCCAGCAACTGTTGCAGCAACAACATGTTGAGATCGGAGTAGAGGTACGCCCCCGGCACACCCACCGGTTCCTCCGCACGCAACAGCTCCAGCCGCTCGGCGTCATCGGCGCAGGCGTACAGCGGCAACTCGGGCCGCAGCCCGGACGTATGCGTAAGAAGCTGACGCACGGTAGTCCCGTACCGCCGCAAGGCAGGAAAGTCGGGCAGGTAGGCCCCCACCCGAGCATCGATCCCGAGCCGCCCCCGCTCGATCTGCTGCACAGCGGCGACGGAGGTGAACAGCTTGGTGAGGGAGGCGAGGTCGAAGGGGGTGTCCAAGGCCATCGGCATCTGCTCGGACACCGGTAACTCGACGCCGACGCCACCCTCACCATCGTAGGAATCGAACCGCACAGCCCACCCCGCAGCCTCCCGCAGAGCAATCACCGACCCCCGCCCCGCAACCACCACCACCCCCGCCGCCCACGGATGCGGCCCAACAGTCAGCGCATGCACCTCATCCCGCAGCAACCCCAACTCCCCAGCATCCAGACAGGCCCGCGCGGCCGTATCCGGACGAAGTCTCGGTGCGCTCAGTTGTCGGCTCCCTCGGTGTCGACGCGGACCTTCCCCGGACGGCACATTCCCACGAAACACCCGAGCGCCACCACGGACGCGACCACCTGGACGACGGCCATCGGGACGGCGGTGTGCTCCCCGGCGACCCCCACCAGAGGTGAAGCCACCGCCCCCACCAGGAACGACGACGTCCCCAGCAGCGCGGACGCCGACCCGGCGGAGTGCTTCGTACGCAACAACGCCAGCGTCTGAGCATTGGGCAGGCTCATCCCCATCGCGGACATGAGAACGAAGAGCGCGGCGGCCACCGGCACGAGCCCGACCTCCCCGAACACCCCGGACGTCATCAACAGCAACGCGACGGACGCGCCGACGATCACCAGCAGCCCCACCAGCAGCACCCGGTCCAGCCGCACCCGCCCGACCAGCACCTTCCCGTTGATCTGCCCGACGGCCATGAGCCCCACGGAGTTGATCCCGAACAGCAGGCTGTACGTCTGCGGGGAGGCCCCGTAGATCTCCTGGACGACGAACGGCGACGCGGAGATGTAAGCGAACAGCGCGGCGAACGCGAACCCACCGGTCAGCATGTAACCGGAGAAAGCGGTATCAGCAAGAAGCCCCCGCATGGCGCGCAACGCCTCACCGACCCCACCGTCGTGCCGGTCGGCGGGCTCCAGAGTCTCCGGCAACCGCACCCACACCAGCGCGGTGAGCAGCACCCCGACCCCGATGAGGACGACGAACACGCCCCGCCAGTCCGTGAACCGCAGAATCTGCCCGCCGATCAACGGCGCGATGATCGGCGCGATCCCGGAGATCAGCATCAACGTCGAGAAGAACCGAGCCATCGCGTCACCGTCGTACAGATCACGCGTGACGGCCCGAGCGATGACGATGCCCGCAGCCCCCGCGAGCCCCTGGACGAGCCGAAAGGCGACCAGCGTCTCGACGTTCGGCGCAACAGCGCAGAGAGCGGTTGCTATCACATACACGACCAGCCCGGCGAGCAGCGGACGCCGCCGCCCCCACCGATCGCTCATCGGCCCCACGACGAGCTGCCCGAGCGCCATGCCCGCAAGGCACGCGGTGAGCGTGAGCTGCACGGTCGCGGCCGGCGCGTGCAGGGAGTCGGTGACCTCCGGCAGCGCCGGAAGGTACATGTCCATCGACAGCGGGGGAGTGGCGGTCAGCCCGCCGAGCAGCAGCGTGACCAGCAGCCCCGTACGGCGGCGGCTGACAAGCGTCGGCGACGCGGCAGCCCGCGTCGCCTGCGATATCGGTGCCCCACCTTCAGGCATGTGCCCCTCCCTCTTCTCCCGGTCCGCCCCCTATGCTCTCAGCTCGTACGGAATGCTCGAACGTGATGTTCGGACTGTGGGACCAGGCAGGTGGCGGGCCCACGGGACTGGTGCGAGACGGAAGCGTGGCATTGATGACGGCGGACAGCGTGCGGTGGGGAATCCTGGCGACCGGCGGAATAGCCGCCGCCTTCACGGCGGACCTGATCGACCTGCCGGACGCGGAGGTCGTAGCGGTCGGCTCCCGCACGGAAAACAGCGCGAAAGCGTTTGCCGAACGGTTCGGCATCCCGCGCGCGTACGGCGACTGGGCATCGCTCGCCGCCGACGACGACATCGACGTCGTGTACGTCGCCACCCCGCACTCCGCGCACCGCGCCGCCGCCGGGCTCTGCCTGGAGGCCGGGCGGCATGTCCTGTGCGAGAAACCGTTTACGTTGAACTTGCGTGAGGCCGAGGAACTCATCGCCCTCGCCCGCGACAACGACCGCTTCCTGATGGAGGCGATGTGGATGTACTGCAACCCGGTCATCCGCCGCATCAAGCAGGTCGTCGACGACGGGACGATCGGCGAAGTCCGCACCGTCCAGGCCGACTTCGGCCTCGAAGGCCCCTTCTCACCGGCCCACCGCCTGCGCGACCCCGCCCAGGGCGGCGGCGCCCTCCTCGACCTCGGCGTCTACCCGGTCTCCTTCGCGCACCTCTTCCTCGGCGAGCCCTCCGGCATCTCCGCCCGCGCGGTCCTCTCCCCGGAGGGCGTCGACCTCCAGACGGCGCTGGCCCTGTCCTGGGACTCCGGCGCGCTTGCCGCGCTGCACTGCTCCCTCGACGGCGGTACGTCCGTCTCCGCGTCCATCACCGGCACCAAGGGCCGCATCGACATCCCGTCCGGCTTCTTCCACGCCGACCGCTTCGTCCTGCACCGCGTCGGCCGCGACCCCGAGGAGTTCGCCCACGACCCCGCCGAGGGCCCGGCGGCGAGCTTCCGCCACGAGGCCCGCGAGGTCATGCGGGCCGTACGCGCGGGCGAGACCCAGTCCCCGCTGGTCCCCCTCGACGGCACGCTCGCGGTGATGCGCACACTGGACGCGGTCCGCGAGCAGATCGGCGTCCGGTACCCCGGAGAGCGCGCTTAATCTGAGCGCATGTCCAGCAGAACACCCGACGCCAGCCGGCGCAGCGAGACGTCCCGGCGCGCCATCTACGCGGCTGCCCTGAGCCTCGTTGCGGAAACCGGTTACACAAAAACGACGATCGAGGGCATCGCCGCCCGCGCCGGCGTCGGGAAGCAGACCATCTACCGGTGGTGGGGGTCGAAGGCGGACGTCCTCCTGGAGGCGTTCCTCGACCTCGGCGAGCAGCAGGCGGGAGCCGAGGACGCCCCGGGCATCCCGGACACCGGCGACCTCGCCGCCGACCTCAAACTCGTCCTGCGCGCGACCATCGACAACCTGATGGACCCCCGCTTCGACGCCCCCGCCCGAGCGCTCAGCGCGGAAGGCCTCGTCGACGAGAAACTCGGCCGGTCCGTCGTAGCAAAGTTGCTGGAACCGAATTTCGAGTTGTACACCGAGAGGCTGCGATCCGCCGCCGACGCGGGCCAGTTGAGGCCGGGCATCGACCCCCGGATCGCCCTCGAACTCTTCGTCGCCCCCCTCGCGCAACGCTGGCTCCAGCGCACGGGAGAGCTGTCGTACGAGTACACGGACATGATCGTCGAGTACGCGCTGTACGGCATCGCGCCCCGCTGAGCGCCACCTGTCCCCGGGTGGTGCTTATGTCCCGACAAGGCACCCCGGTTCCGCGCCGGGCGGAGCCATGAGGCATGCTGTGCCCACCACAGCGACGCGAGGGGACAGATGAGCGCGGAGGCGATCGGCCGGACCGGCCTGAGGGTCAGACTCACCCAGTGGCTGCGGGGCAGCGCCCCCGAGACCGACGCCGGCGGCGAGCGCGAAGCCCTGCTGCTGGCCGTCGCCGAAGCGGGCCTCCCGATCGCGCCCGCCGCCCACCCGGCCGCCGGCTACCGCTGCTCCTGCGACCGCGTCGGCTGTCCCACCCCCGCCCGGCATCCCATCTCCTTCGCCTGGCAGACGCAGTCCACCACCGACCGCGCCCAGGTCGAACGCTGGGTACGCCACCAGCCGCAGGCCAACTTCATCACCGCGACCGGCACCACCCATGACGTCCTCGACGTCCCCCGGCAGGCCGGCCGCGCCGCCCTCGACCGGCTCCTCGCGGCGGGCATCGAGGTCGGCCCGGTCGCCGAGTCCGACGACGGCCGCATCCTCTTCTTCACCCTCACACGGGGCACACCCGAGGACGAGGACGAGTGGTGGCCCTGCGAACTCGACTGCCACCCCGAGACGATGGACGAACACCCCGGGCTGCGCTGGCACTGCCGGGGCTCGTACGTCCTGGTCCCACCGGCCCGCCTGCCGGGCGACGACGGACAGTCGGTGCACTGGGTACGGGGCCCGGAGTACGCACTCCCGGACCCGCTGACCCTGCTGGAGGCGCTGACGGACGCGTGCGCGAGGTACGCGGAGACGGGGGACGGCGGAGAAGACGTAGCAACCGGTTCCTGGCCGTTGCGAACCTGAGGTTGCTGTAACCGGTTGCTGGCAAGTTTCCGGAGCCGCAGCCCAAGCCGTTGCTGTAACCGCTTGCTCCCCGTTACTCCCCCTTCGCGCCGGTCAGCCCCTCCACCCGGCTCAGCAGAGACACCTTCCCGTCCCCGATCCCCTTCATCGGGTCCACGGCCACCGCGTTCGACACGAACTCCATCGTCAGCGACTGCTTGATCTCGCCGGTCGTCAGCGCCTTCACGCTCGCGTTCGGCGTGGGTACGGCGGTCCCGGCGGCAGCCGTCTGCTTCGTGTAGTTGTGCCCCGAGAAGAAGACGAGGGCACCCCCGTCGGCGGTACGCAGCGCGACCGGCCGGTAGTCGCTGTCGTTCAGCGCCTCGTCGAGATACTGCGTCGCGAGCCCCGGCCGCGTGGCCTTGTCCCGAGTGGCCCGCAGCGCGCTCGTGTACGTCCCGTCGGCGAAGGCACCTTGCCCGGTCCGCAGATAGTCCGCGTACGCGGCGCTCAACTTGTCGGTGGAGACGGCGAGTTCGGGCGAGACGGCCGGTACCTCCTCGGCGTACCCCTGCGCGTCCCGCTTGAGCGCGGGCAGCTTCCCCGGCGCGACCAGCGTCAGGAACGCGGCCTGCCACGGCTCGGCGACGTCGTTGCGCGTGAACACCATGACCCAGCGCGACGTCCCGCCCCGGTTGGCCTGCGAGTCGGCGACGAACCAGCGCGGCCAGCCGGCCTTCTTCGGGATCGTGACCTGGACGTCCGACAGCGCCAGCGGCTGGTGGTTCGGGTTGCCGCCGGGGTCGGTGATCTTCCCGGCCTTCAGCCGCGCCGCGTCGATGACGCCGAGCGGGCCGGTCGTGTAGTCGGCGTCCAGCGAACTGTCGTACGCCTTGTCGGCCTTGTTGTAGGCCGCCGTGAACTCCTGGACCGCCTGGGCGGCTTCGGCCGGGGTGGTGGTCGGGACGACCTCGCGTTCCCCGTGGACCACCACACAACCACTCGCCGTGAGGGACACACCGGTCAGTACGACCGCTATGAGCGCGTTCCGGTCACGCCTGCGCAGCCTGATCATCAGGTGACTTCACCTTCCTTTTCCCGGAGGCGAACCCTACCGGGGCGAGGAAGATCGCGAGCGTCGGGACCAGGTACAGGAGCCACACCGTGACCTGGAGCACGGTCGGATCCGGCTGGAAGTTGAACACCCCCTTGAGCAGCGTCCCGTACCAGCTGTCCGGCTCGATCGTGTCACTGATGTCGAACGCCAGCTTGTTCAGGCCGGGCAGCCACCCCGCCTCCTGCAAGTCGTGGAATCCGTAGGCGAGTACGCCCGCCGCGACGACGACCAGCATCCCCCCGGTCCACGTGAAGAACTTGGCGAGATTGATCCGCAGCGCACCCCGGTAGAACAGCCAGCCGAGCAGTACGGCGGTGGCGAGCCCAAGTCCCGCTCCGACCAAGGGCCTTGGTGTCCCGTCCCCGGCGGCGTGCACGGACGTCCAGATGAACAGGGCCGTCTCCAGGCCCTCCCGGCCGACGGCGAGGAACGCGGTCGCGACCAGCGCGCCCGTGCCCATCGCGAGCGCGGCGTCCAACTTGCCGTGCAGCTCGGCCTTCAGGTGCCGCGCGGTGCGCCGCATCCAGAACACCATCCACGTCACGAGCCCGACCGACACGACCGACAGCGACCCGCCGAGCGCCTCCTGCGCCTCGAACGTCAGCTCCTGCGACCCGAATTCGAGCGCGGACCCGAACGCGAGGGCGATCACGACGGCCGTGGCGACCCCGAGCCAGATCGGCTTCAGCGCGTCCCTGCGGCCGGTCTTGACGAGGTACGCGATGAGGATGCAGACGACGAGGCTGGCTTCCAGCCCTTCCCGCAGCCCGATCAAGTAGTTGGAGAACACCGGTCATTCCCCCTTCGCGTCGAACAGGGCCCGGCCCCACCAGTCGTCCGCGTCCCGGACCCCCGGCGGCACGGCGAACACCGCCGAACCCACGTGCTGGATGTACTCGTTGAGCGCGTCGGTCGCCAAGTGCCGCTGGATCTTGATGAATCCGTCCCGCACATCGCGCTGGTACGCGAGGAAGAACAACCCCGCGTCCAGGCGCCCGAGTCCGTCGGTCCCGTCGGTGAAGGAGTAGCCCCGGCGCAGGATCGTCGACCCGCCGTTGGACTCGGGGTGCGCGAGCCGCACATGCGCGTCCGGCTTCATCGCCTTCAGGAACGGCACGTCGTGCTCCTTGGCCTTGCCGACCGGAGCACCCTCGCCCTTGTCCCGCCCGAAGACATCTTCCTGCTCCTGCAAGGACGTTCGGTCCCAGGTCTCGATGTGCATCCGGATCCGCCGGGCCACGAGATACGACCCGCCGGCCATCCACGCCGGGCCGTCCTTCTCGGACGCCCACACGAACTTGGCCAGCCGGTCCGTCTCGGTCCCCGCGATGTTCCGGGTGCCGTCCTTGAACCCCATGAGATTGCGGGGGGTTTGAGCATCCGGCGTGGTCGACGAGGTCTTCCCGAACCCGAGTTGGGACCACCGCACGACGACTTTCCCGAACCCGATCCGCGCGAGGTTACGAATGGCGTGCACGGCGACCTGTGGATCATCGGCGCACGCCTGCACACACAGATCCCCGTTGGAACGCGCCAAGTCCAGCGCCTCACCAGGGAATTGAGGCAACTCGACCAACGCCTCGGGCCGCTGCTTGCCCAGCTCGAACTTCGCGAACAACGAAGGCCCGAACCCGATCGTCAGCGTCAGCCGCGACGGCTTCAGCCCGAGCGCCTCCCCGGTGTCGTCCGGCGGAGCCTCGGCGAGCCCCCCGAACGCCCCCTCCCCGACCGGCTTCCCCCCGGTCATCTTCCGCGCCGCGTCCGTCCAGTCCTTCAACAGCTGGACGAATTCGGCACGTTCGGTGGTCGTCACATCGAACGCCGCGAAGTGCAGACGGTCTTGTACGGCGGTCGCGATACCGGCTTGGTGCTCGCCGTGGAACTCGACAGCCGTGGAAGGGTCACCGGATCCCGTGTCACCGGTGACCGCCACGGCGGTACCGGCCGCCACGGCACCGAACGCGAGCCCGGCGCCGCCCCAGCCCAACAGGGCGCGGCGGGAAGGGGGTTGAGTCGTGTCTGCCATGTCCGGAGCCCTACTTGACCACGGCCGCGGCGAGCTTGGACAGCGGTTCCGCGAGCGCGTTCACCGCGTCCGACAGCTCCTTGCGCTGCGCCTCGGTCACCTTGTCGTAGGACACGAAGTCGTAGGACGCCTTGTCCGTGCGGTACTTGTCGAGCAGCGTGTCCAGCGCGGCGAACTGCTTGTCCAACTCGCCCACCAGCGAAGGGTTGTTCTTCTGGGCGATCGGCCGCAGCAGCGTGAACGCCTCCTGGGCGCCCTCGACGTTCGCCTTGAAGTCGACGAGGTCCGTGTGCGAGTAGCGGTCCTCCTCGCCGGTGACCTTGCCGGTGGCGACCTCGTCCAGAAGTTCCTTGGCGCCGTTGGCCATCGACGTCGGCGTGATCACGGCGGTGCCGACCCGCTTCTGCCAGTCCGTGAGGTCCTTGACGAGCTGCGCCGCGAGCGTCTTCTCCTCGGCGCCGATCTTCTTGTCCTGCCACAGGGCCTTCTCCAGGCGGTGCCAGCCCGTCCACTTCTGGCCGGGGTCCAGGCCGTCCGCGCGGGTGTCCACCAGCGGGTCGATGTCGCCGAACGACTCCGCGACCGGCTCGGTGCGCTCCCAGCCGATGCGGGACGGGGCGTACGCGGCCTGCGCCGCCGCGAGGTTGCCCGCCTGGATCGCGTCCGTGAAGACCTTCACCTTCGGGAGCGTCGCGTCGGCCTGCTCCTGCGCGTACTCGCGGTATTCGGCCACCGCCTTGTCCAGACGCGGGTCGTGCTTCGTGGTCGACTTTCCGGTCACCGTGAGGGGCTGGCGGATGCCCTTGCCCTTCATGCCCGGCTTGCACGCGATCTGGTAGTCGCCGGCCTTCACTTCCGCCGTCAGCCGCTGCTTCGTCCCCGCGCCGATGTTCTCCCGCTCCGACACGATCCTGTCGTCCGGGAACAGCAGGTACACCTCGGTGACCTTCGATCCCTTGTTCTCCACGGCCAGTTCGACGTGGCCCGCCGCCACCGACTTCTTCGACGTCTCGCACTTCTCGTCCGTCGCCGTCACCTTGATGACGTGGTCGCCGTTCTCCGCTGTGCTCTTCTCCGTGCAGCCCGTGACGGCGGTCAGTGCCGCGAGGGTCGCGGCTGCGGTGGCAACGAGTCTGGCGGCGCGCATGCGGGGTCTCCCGAGTGGCTGAAAAGGTTCGTGACGGGGCTCACAGGGTTCGGTGAGGCTCGCCTAACTTAGCTCAGGCTTACCTGGGGCATACCCCTGCGTGCAGTGATTCACCTCTCAAAAATGGCTTACGGGTACGGGGTGGTTACGGCCGTCTAAAGCGGACGTAATGTCGGCGTCAAAGGAACTTCAAAGGTTCGGGGTGTTTCTGCGGGGGGTGACGAGGAGGGTGGCGGTTTCGGGGTGGGGGAGGACCTCGATGGGGTGGTCGTAGACCTTTGAGAGGAGGGTGTCGGTGAAGATCTCCGCCGGGGGGCCTTCTGCCGCGAGCTGTCCTTTGTGCAGGACGGCAATCCTGTGCGCGTATGCCGCTGCCAGGCCGAGGTCGTGCAGGACCACGACCACCGCGTCGCCCTGTGCCGCCCGTTCCCGGCAGATCCTCAGCACCAGTTCCTGATGCTTCAGGTCCAGGGCCGCTGTGGGTTCGTCGAGGAGGAGCAACGGGGTCTGCTGGGCCAGGACTCGGGCGAGGGCGACTCTTGCGCGTTCGCCGCCGCTGAGTGCTGAGAACGGGCGGTTGGCGAAGGGGGTCACTTCCGTCGCCGCCATCGCCGCGTGGACGATTGCCTCGTCCTCGGCGGGTGAGGTGGCGTGGGGTGCGCGTCCCATCCGCACAACCTCCTCAACGGCGAACGGAAAAGAAACAGCCGCCGCCTGCGGCAACACCGCGCGTCTCAGGGCGAGTTCGGGGGCGGTCCACTCCCGTGCCGGGCGGCCGTGGATATGCACAGCGCCCTGTGTGGCGGGGAGGTCGGCGGCGAGGGCTGCGAGGAGGGTGGATTTGCCGGCGCCGTTGGGGCCTACGAGGGCGAGGAGTTCACCGGCGTGGATGGGGAGGGTTATGCCGTGGAGGATGGGGTGGGGGCCGAGATTCAGGTGAAGGTCGCGGGCTTCGGCGAGGGTGTCGCCGGGGGTGGGAGGGGGTGGGGGAGTGGGGTGGGGGCGGAGGAGTTTCATGGGGTTCCTTGGGAGGGTGGGGTGGGTTGGTGGTTTTTGCATTTGCCCGGGTACAGGGGGGTGTTATGAGGGGCGGCGGGGTTGTAGTCGGGTTACGGCGTGGAGGGGGGCCTGTGGGGGTGGGGGCGGTGGGTTTTTGGGCTGGGCGGGCGGTGGTCTTTTTGGCGGCGGCGAGCTTTTACCACAGGGTTGGGCGGTTTTTGAGGAGCGGCTAACTTTGGCTCCGGGGTGGCTGTGTGTTCTAGGCGGTGGTGAGCTTTGGTGCCGGGCTGGCTGTGCGTTCTAAGCGGCGGTGAACTCTGGCGTCGGGGGAAGCTTTCCTTTTTAACGGCGTCGAGCTGTTGGTGCCGGGCGCCGCATGGTTTTTTAGGGGCGCGGGGCTGTATCGATATGCGGCTCCGCCGCGTGGGCGCGATCAGCCACGACGAACCCGCACCCGGCAACGTAACCCTTAAACCCACCTCCTTTGCCGCTTCCGCTCAGCGGCGGTGAGTCTTTGATGCCGGGGTGCCGCATGTCTTTTAGGGGCGCGGGGAACTGCGCGATCAGCCACAGCGAACCCGCACTCGGCAGCGCAACCCTTAAACCCATCTCCTTTGCCGCTTCCGCTCAGCGGCGGTGAGTCTTTGATGCCGGGGTGCCGCATGTCTTTTAGGGGCGCGGGGAACTGCGCGATCAGCCACAACGAACCCGCACCCGGCAACGCACCCCCTAAACCCACCCCCCTTGCCGCTTACGAGTCCGCCGCAGCAGCCAAAAGAAGAACGGACTCCCCAGCAACCCCGTAAGCACCCCCAACGGCAACTCCGCAGGCGCAGCCACAGTCCGGGCCGCAAGATCCGCCGCCAACAAAATGAACGCCCCCAACAACGCACTCGCCGGCACCAAGAACCGATGCCCCGGCCCCGCCGCCATCCGCAACAAGTGGGGAATCACCAACCCCACGAACCCGATGATCCCGGAAACACTCACCGCCGCAGCCGTCAGCAGCGCAATCACCAGAATCAGCACAACCCGAAGCCGCTCCACATCAACCCCGAGATGCCGAGCGGACCGCTCCCCGAGCGAGAGCAGATCGAGCCGCCGAGAATAGAGAGGCGTAAGCGCAAGCCCGACAACTGTGCACGGCAGAACAGCCAACACCTTGGGCCAGGTCGCTTGCGACAAAGACCCGAGCTGCCAGAACACGATCTGATTCACGGCAGCGGTATCGGCGAAGAACAGGAACAACCCGATAAGGGCGCCACCAAACGCATTGACGGCGATCCCGGTAAGAATAAGAGTCACCACCTCAGCCTTCCCCTCGCTCCGGGACAACGCGTAAACCAACAATGCAGTCCCCAACCCACCCACAAACGCAAAAGCCGGAACAGTCCAGCTCCCCAGAAACCCCACCCCCATGGCAATAGCCGCAACCGCCCCCACCGCAGCCCCCGAAGAAACCCCGATCACCCCGGGCTCAGCCAACGGATTCCCGAACACCCCCTGCATAAGCGCCCCCGCACACCCCAAGGACGCCCCCACGAGCAACGCCAGCACAATCCGAGGAAACCGCACATTCCACAGCACGGACTCAGCAACCCGATCCAACTCCCCACCCCGAAGCCCCACCCGATGCCCAACGGACCCCAGCACATCCCCGACCGGAATCGGATAAGCCCCAACCCCAGCGGCCACCGGCACCAACACCACCAACCCCACAACAAGCCCCACCCCAACCCACCACTCCCGCCGCCGCCCAACCCCCACCTTCTCGCCCCGCCCAACACCCGTCTCCAGCACAGCCATCCAACACCCTCCCCATCCGATCCCGACGCCAAAATATTAGGTTAGCCTCACCTAAGAAAGCCACCTCGACGCCTCAAACTACCCCCATGCCAAGAGCTCACCGCGAACCCTTGGGCCCGCACGCCGTGGCCCTGAACATCAAGGCCCCGACGAGCACCCCCCGCCCCCCTCTCCGCTTCGAGGCGGCAGACGGAGGCCGCATCCTCCTCCGCCAAAACACCCGCACCGTCCTCCTGGCAAAGGTCGAACAAGCCAACCAGGGCGTCCACTTGACCCGCTTCGAGGGCCACACCTCCCCCCTCCCCCCGATCCGCACAGCACACAACCCCAACTGGCCCCACCAGTACGCAAGATGGCTGGAGGACTCCCCGAACACCCCGCTCCACCCCTCCCGTTGGCACCTCTACGCCCGCACCACGTTCCCGCCCTACGTCTGGCACGCCCCCGACCTCGTCCGCACCTGGCCCACCGCCCACCTCGACTGGTCCGCCCACGGCTGGCACGGCATCGTCCCCCTCCGCCCCCTCTCCCCACCGGACGCACCCCGCGTCAAGGCGTACAGAAAACGAGCCAGAGAAGGCACCCTTCCCCCGGTCCTCCTCTGGTGGGTCACCGCGTTCGACGGCTGGCTCCTGCTGGACGGTCATGACAGGGCGGTCGCGGCGTTGGAGGAGGGCGGAACACCGCCGTGCGTGGTGCTGGCGCGCGTGCCGGACGAGGAGGACTGGCGGAGAGATGCGGCGGAAATGACGGAGAGTCATGGCGAGGGAAACCAGGGCGACTTGACCTTCCGGCCCCGCCCGGACACCCACCTCGCCCACGCCCTCGCCGCTCTCCCGTACCAAGCGGCCCCCACCCGCTCCTGGCCCCTCCCCGGCGGAGCAGCAGCCTGGGACCAAACGGCAGCCCGCGCGATGTTTCAATTCCCGGGTGACTGATTACGACGTCCTCCGCGTCTTCTGCGCGCCCGGCGGAGGGTACGGCAACGAACTCGGGGTGATTCGCGACGGTTCGCGAATACCCGAGCGCAACGAGCGGCAGGAACTCGCCGCCAAACTCGGCTTCAGCGAAACCGTGTTCGTCGACGACCCCGAGCGCGGCGTCATCGACATCTACACGCCCACCCTCCGCCTCCCCTTCGCCGGCCACCCCTGCGTCGGCACCGCCTGGCTCCTCGACGTCCCCGAACTGGTCACCCCGGCCGGCGAGGTCGGCGCCCGGCTGGACGGCGAGTTCAGCTGGATAGAGGCCCGCGCGGAGTGGGCACCGCCCAGAACCCTCCGCCAGTACGGCAGCGCCGCCGAGGTCGACGACCTCCCGGTCCCCCCGCCCGGCGAGTGGATCTACGCCTGGGCCTGGCTCGACGAAGCGGCCGGCCGCGTCCGCGCACGCGCCTTCCCCGGCCGCGACGACGGCATCGACGAGGACGAGGCGACCGGCGCGGCGGCGATCCTCCTCACCGACCAGCTCGGCCGCGCGCTGAACATCACGCAGGGCGCGGGCTCCCAGATCCTCACGGCCCCGCAGCCGTACGGCTGGGTGGAGGTCGGGGGCCGCGTCCTCCTGGAACGCTGAACCCGCCGTCGTACGAGATGACAAGCCAGGAACCGGCCCCCGACCGGGGGAGAGGCGGGACAATGGAGGTGACCGCCTGCCTGGAGTGACGGGAGTGAGGAGAACCCATGACACGTCTCCCGCTCAGAACCGTGGCCGAGATCCGCGCCGCGCTGAGAGAGGGCCGGGGTTTCCCCGGCGACAGGGAGGACTTCGAGGCGGACCTCGCGCGTGCGCTCGACGCCTCCACGGCCGCTGATCTCGGCAGGGTCGCCCAGGTCATCAGGACATACGCCGGGAGCATCCGCGCCTACAGCGACCCCGAGTTCGACGGCGCGCTCCAGGAAGGCCTTGAGATCATCGCCGAGATCAAGCGGAAGGGCCACGCGTGAGCCACGCGATCGCGGTGATCGCGACCGCTGCGGCCAAGCGGCTCGACGCCCTGGCGCCGGCCGCTCACGAAGCGGTCGAGCAGCTGAGGCGGGAGCTGGAGGACAACCCCCGGCTCGGCGTCCTGCGCGGTTCGAGGGGCGCGGCCGGTTCCCAGGTGGTGTACCGGACCCGCATCGAACCACGCCCGGGTACACAGGGGTTGACCGTCGTGTACGTCTACACCTACGCCCCGCGCCCCCCGGCCGTCGTGATCATAAGCGTCACCCCCGACGACCCCGCCGACGAACCCTGGCTCTGACACCACCCTCACGCGCTCACCGCGAACTCCTCCCCCAACCCCCGGAACACCCCCGTGTTGAGCGCGAACGCCCTCTTGCACTCACCCACGATCCGCTGCTTCTCCAACTCATCGGCCTGCACGGCGTCCAACAGCTCCCGATACCCCCGCTTGAACGCCGCCGGATTCCCGATCCCCTCGAACACGTAGAACCGCACCCCGTCCCCCTTCCGCGCGAACCCCCACGTCCGCTCCGCCTTGTCGCGGATGATCTGCCCGCCGGAGAGGTCACCGAGGTACCGCGTGTAGTGATGGGCGATGTACCCGCCGGGCCACTCCTCCGCACACTCCCGAACTCGCTCCGCGTAAGCGCGAGTTGCGGGCAGTGCCGACAGCCCCGTACGCCACCCCGGCCCCCGCAGATGCGCGAGATCCCGCTCCAGCGCGCTCAGCCGGAACAACTCCGGCTGGATGAAGGGCCCGGCGACAGGATCGGCCGCGAGGCGTTCCGCACCCGCCTCCAACGCCTCGTACACGAACCAGAGTTGCTCGGTGTAACGGGCGTACGCGTCGACGCCCAGGCGCCCGCCCAGCAGATCGGACATGAACGTCGAGGTCTCGGCCTCCACGTGCTGCTCGTGGGACGCGGTGCGGATGACGGTCGAGAAGGAGTCCATGGCCCACATCTTGTTAGGTAAGGCTTACCTGGGTCAACAACTTTGCCGACGCTGAGTCGGGAAACTTGCCGACATCATGTCGGTAAAAGCGTACAGAAAAAGACCCGACCTCGACAGAGGCCGGGTCCGAAAGGGGTCCTCCCCAAGAGCTACGGCAGCGTCAGGATCTCCGCCCCCGTCTCCGTCACCACCAGCGTGTGCTCGAACTGCGCCGTCCGCCGGCGGTCCTTCGTGACGACCGTCCACCCGTCGTCCCACATGTCGTACTCGTGCGTCCCCAGCGTCAGCATCGGCTCGATCGTGAACGTCATCCCCGGCTGGATCACCGTCGTCGCGTGCGGGCTGTCGTAGTGCGGGACGATCAGCCCCGAGTGGAACGACGAGTTGATGCCGTGCCCGGTGAAATCCCGTACGACGCCGTACCCGAACCGCTTCGCGTACGACTCGATGACCCGGCCGATGATGTTGATCTGCCGGCCGGGCCGGACCGCCTTGATCGCGCGGCTCAACGACTCCCGCGTCCGCTCCACCAGCAGCCGCGACTCCTCGTCCACCTCGCCGACCAGGTACGTCGCGTTGTTGTCGCCGTGCACGCCGCCGATGTAAGCGGTTACGTCGAGATTCACGATGTCGCCGTCGCGCAGCACCGTCGAGTCCGGGATGCCGTGGCAGATGACCTCGTTCACGCTGGTGCACAGGGACTTCGGGAAGCCGCGGTAACCCAGCGTCGAGGGGTACGCCCCGTGGTCGCACATGTAGTCGTGCGCGACCTTGTCGAGGAGGTCGGTCGTCACGCCCGGCGCGATGTGCTTCGCCGCCTCCTCCATCGCCCGCGCCGCGATCCGCCCGGCGGTGCGCATCGCCTCGACCGTCTCCGGCGTCTGCACCTCCGGGCCGGTGTACGGCGTCGGCGCGGGCTTGCCGACGTACTCGGGGCGCCGGATGTTTCCGGGGACCGTGCGGATGGGAGACAGCTCCCCTGGTGCGAGCAGCGACTGGCCAGACATGACGACGAGTCTAACGAGCGGGGATGGGGGACCATGTCCGTGGTGAAAGGAGCCCCGTGATGGCCCTCTTCAAGAAGCGCACGACCGGCAAGCCCGGCGAATGGTTCTACTGCCTGGAGCACAAGAAGGTCGAGGAAGGCCCCGACTGCCCCGGCAAGGACCGCTTCGGCCCCTACGCCTCCCGCAAGGAGGCGGAACACGCGATGGAGACCGCCCGCGAGCGGAACCTTGAGTGGGAGAACGACGCGAAGTGGAACGACGGCGCGGGGAGGAGCGAGGACGAGAACAGCAACGGCTGAAAAACACTGAAAGCGGTTACGACGTCTTCGCCGCCGTTCGCTGATCCCGCACCCGCAGCGCGTGGACGTCCGTCCGCGCGTCGTACCTCATCAGCGCCGGCAGGCACAGCGCGAGCGCCCCCACCGCGCCCACGCACAGCACCCCGCCCGACCACATCGACGTACGGATCCCGAACCACGCCGCGAACGAGCCGGAGCGGACCTGGCCGAGGGTCGGGCCCGCGGAGTACGACAGGAGCTCGATCCCGGCGAGGCGGCCACGCAGCTCGTCCGGGACCGTCTGGTTCCAGATCGCCGAACGGAAGATCCCGCTGACCATGTCGACCCCACCGGCGACGGTCAGCAGGAGCAGCACGAGCCACACGTTCCGTACGAGTCCGGCGCCCGCGACGGCCACCCCGAACAGCGCGGCCATGAGGACGACGATCCGCCCGTGCCGGTGCACCCGCGAGGTCCAGCCGCTCGTCAGGCTCACCAGCAGCGACCCGAACGGCAGCGCCGCGTACATCAGCCCCAGCGCCCACGGCGCCCCCAACTCGTCGGCCAGGAACGGCAGTAGCGCCAGCGGCATCGCGAAGAACATCGCCGCGAGGTCGACGGCGTACGTACCCAGCAGATCCTTGCGCCCCCACGCGTACCGCGCCCCCTCCCTGATCGCCGCGAGGGAAGGTTTCGCCGCCTCGTGCGCCGCCGGGGACGCCGCGACGCCCGCCATCAGCAGCACCGACACCACGAACGTCACGAGGTCGGCGCCGTACGCCCACCCCAACCCGGCGTACGCCACGACCAGCCCCGCCAGCGCGGGCCCCGCGACCCCGCCGATCGTCCGCCGCAGCGAACTCAGCGCGGCGGCGGCCGGGAGGTGTTCGTGGTCGACGATCCGGGGCCACAGGGAGTCCAGCGCGGGCCGCTGGATCGAGGTCAGTACGGCCGTCAGCGCGGCGATCACGTACAACGGCCAGATCAGCGGGGTCGGCAGCAACGCGTTGACCAGCAGTCCCGCGCTCAGGACGCCCTGACCGGCCTCCGTCCACACGATCAGCGTCCGCTTGTCTACCGCGTCGGCCAGCGCACCGCCGTACAGCCCGAACACGACCAGCGGCACCAGCTCGACCGCCCCGATCGCGCCCACGGCCGCTGCCGACCCCGTCAGCTCCTTGACCTGCACCGGCAGCGCGACGAACGTCAGGAAACTCCCGAACGCTGAGACCAGCCCGGACAGCCACAGCCTGCGGAAGTCCCGGGAGGCGTGCCAGGGGCGGAGGTCGGGGAGGAGGGAGGTGGGGGTCACGAGGGGACATGGTCGGCGGGGGTGAGGGGGCGCGGCAAACGGTTTTCGTACGTTTCAGCAAGCGGGCCACCTCACTGCGCGGGCCGTTTCACCATGCGGCCGGCGGCGGAGCCGTCAGCGCCTCCGCGACCCGGGAGAGACGGTCCAGAAACCGTTTACGTCCCCGTTGCTGGACGACCGCCTGCTCACCGGCCCCCGCGCTCACCAGGTGCTGGACCGTGTCCAGGTCCAGCTCCGCGCCCTCCCTGACGTCCAGCGTCTCGTGCGCCATCGCCCCCAGCTCGCCCCCGCCCCAGCCGAGCGCGAGGACGGTCACCCCGGCCCGGCGCGCCGCGTGGACGCGTTCGAGGAGCGGGGCCGGTTCCGTCGGCGCCACCACCAGGAGGGTCTCGCCGCGCCGCGCGCCCTCGATCCTGCCGGGGCCGACCGCGAGGTGCGCGGGGTCGGACGGGCGCGCGCCGTGCCGTACGAGGGTCGGCGCCAGTTCGGGCGTACCGGACCAGGCGGCCTCGTCGACGAGGTGCGCGGCGAGGTGCCACGGCTCGTACTCCGGCGTGCCGACGAGGAGCAGCCCGCCCCCGTGCGTCACCACCGAGCCGCGTAGTACCTGGGCGAACCTCCGCGTCGAGGTCAGCCACTCGGTCCCGGCGAGCACTTCGCGCAGCAAGGCGACACGTACGGCGTCCATGGGGCGCAGCCTGCCGCAGGGGGTGGGGGTCGGTCTCGGGTACTACGGGTATTCACCCGTCCGGGAACGGCTCGGGGGCGGTGCCGACGTAAGGTCGGGCCCATGACCTCTACGGACAGTGCAGACAAGCCCGCCCCCAAGGACCCCTGGGACCTCCCCGACGTATCCGGCCTGGTCGTCGGCGTGCTGGGCGGGACCGGGCCGCAGGGCAAGGGGCTCGCGTACCGGCTCGCGAAGGCCGGGCAGCAGGTGATCATCGGCTCGCGGGCCGCCGAGCGCGCGCAGGAGGCGGCGGCCGAGCTGGGGCACGGTGTCGAGGGCGCGGACAACGCGGAGACCGCGCGCCGCAGCGACGTCGTCATCGTCGCGGTGCCGTGGGACGGGCACGGGAAGACGCTGGAGTCCCTGCGCGAGGAACTCGCCGGGAAGCTCGTCGTCGACTGCGTCAACCCGCTCGGGTTCGACAAGAAGGGCGCGTACGCGCTGAAGCCGGAGGAGGGGAGCGCCGCCGAGCAGGCCGCCGCGCTGCTGCCGGACTCGCGGGTCGCCGCCGCGTTCCACCATCTCTCGGCGGTGCTGCTGATGGACCGGGAGATCGAGGAGATCGACACGGACGTCATGGTGCTCGGGGAGGAGCGGGCCGACGTGGAGATCGTGCAGGCGCTGGCCGGGCGCATCCCCGGCATGCGGGGCGTCTTCGCCGGGCGGCTGCGCAATGCGCATCAGGTGGAGTCGCTGGTCGCGAACCTGATCTCCGTCAACCGGCGGTACAAGGCGCACGCCGGGCTGCGGGTCACGGACATCTGAGGCGATGGGGGACACTGGTCGGCGTCGTACACCGGTGTCCCCCGACAGGAGCTCATGGACATGCCCCGCCTCGCCCTCTACGCCCTCGTCGTCTGCCTGCTCGCCGTGGCGGCGGCCGTCGTCTCGTTCGTCCAGGGGAGTTTCCTGGGGGTCGTGTGGGTGCTGATCGCGGGGCTGTCGTCCAACATGACCTGGTACTACTGGCGGCGCGCGAAGGTCAGTTGACCGAGCAGAACTCGTTGTCGCCCTGCCAGAAGCGGTACAGCTCCTGACCGCAGTACGTCGAGAAGTTGTCGATGCCCAGGCCGCGCAGGATCGCGTCGATCACGTCGAAGAAACCGTTGTTGATCGACGGCACCCACAGCACCGCGAACACGAACAGCAGGCCGAACGGCGCGAACGGCTCCACCTGGCGTTTCACGCTGTACGGCAGCCAGGGCTCGATCACGCCGTACCCGTCGAGCCCCGGCACCGGCAGGAAGTTCAGCAGCGCGGCCGTCACCTGCAACAACGCGAGGAACGCGAGCGCGAACCGGAACTCCGCGGGGACGCCGTCGAGGGCGTCCAGCCAGAACGGCGCCGTGCAGACGACGGCGAACAGTACGTTGGTGAGGGGCCCCGCCGCCGAGATCAGACTGTGCCGCCAGCGCCCCCGAATCCGGTTGCGCTCGATGAACACGGCACCGCCGGGCAGCCCGATCCCGCCCATGATCACGAAGATCACGGGGAGGACGATGCTCAGCAGGGCGTGCGTGTACTTGAGCGGGTTCAGCGTGAGGTACCCCTTGGCGCCCACGGTGATGTCGCCGCCGTGCAACGCCGTGCGGGCGTGCGCGTACTCGTGCAGACACAGCGACACGATCCACGCGGCCGTGACGAACAGGAACACCGCGACCCCGGGAGTCTCCGCGAACCCCGTCCAGGTCGCCCACCCGGTCACCGCGGTAACGGCCAGAATCCCCAGAAACACCGGACTGATCCGCCGGTCGCTGTGGCGAGAGGTGGTGCTGGTCATGGGGGTGGGCTCCTGGTTAGGGCGGGGTGTACGGGTAGACCGTACAGGTGATGTCTGACAAACGGTCCGCGGGCGGGCGAGGGTTCCTGCCAGGGTGGGGGCGTGGACTTCGAGCTGGACGCCGGTGGGGGGCTTCGCGGTGGTGCCGTCCCGTGGGGGTACACGCCGGAGCCCGCTGCGGGCGGGGGAGAGCGAGGTCGGCGAGTCACTGTTGCCGTTCGTCGTGGAGGTCGCGTCGCCCGTGGGGGAGCAGGAGCACACCACCTCCTCGGATCACTAGGCCCGGCGCGGCCGGGCGTCCACAAGGACAGTGACTCCTCCCCCTCGCCTCGTGAGCTGAGGGGGCTTCTCGCTATGCCGATTGGGCTTCGCGACGGACCAGCCCGGCCCGGAGAACGTTGACAGCTCCGACTGTGTCGGCGTGTGCGGTGTGGCCGCAGTCGACGCAGTGGAACTTGTCCTGTGTGGGCCGGTTCTCCTTGGTGGTGTGCCCGCATTCGGGGCACCGTCGGGAGGTGTTGCGGGGGTCCACGGCGATCACTTCCCGTCCGGCGCTTTCAGCCTAATTCCCCTGTAAGGAACTCACCGGCTCTCGCCAGTCGGCGAGTTGGTTCGAACAGGTTGTGACGCCTGCACTCCACCGGGCCGTCAAGGTCTCCGACGAGCACGGCTGCGCAACCCAGCTGGCGGGTGGTGGCCTCGTGAGTTCCGGATACCTCTCAACGTCACGGCCAAGATGCCTTCCCAGAGAGCGGTGCCATCGGGTGCCCTCGTGTCCGCCACCCACCCAGCGCTGACGCTGCTGTTGGTTGTGTGGGCTCCGGACGCACGCCTTCTTTCAGCCTGGCCATGATGCCTCCGCCAAGATCGGCGGCGTTCGGCGCCTTCACGACCACCAGCGGCGTCAACACCGTCTGCTTGATCACTCGTTGGAGTTGGTGGTGCGAGCCCGTCGCACGGTGATCTCTCGCTTACCCCGAGCGCCTGAGCTCTGGGAACAGACCGGGGCCCGTGCGGTGAGCTGGTGCCACGAACGGCTAGTGAGGTGTCGGCCCGATCCGTGATCGAGGCCTGGAATTAGGTCGCTGCGTGGCCCCGCATGCGCTCGTGACCAGCGCGAACACCCGCACATAGAGGAGGGAAGTTGATCTACTGCGGCATCGACTGGGCCGAGAAGACGCACGACGTCGCCCTGGTCGACGACGACGGCAAGCTCCTGGCCAAGCGCCACATCACCGACGACGCAGCCGGCTACAAGATCCTCCTGGACCTGCTCGCTGAGCACGGCGACACCGAGGACGATCCCATTCCGATCGCCATCGAGACCTCCCGCGGCCTGCTCGTCGCCGTGCTCCGGACCGGGAAGCGGCAGGTCTACGCGATCAACCCGATGGCCGCCGCCCGCTACCGCGACCGCCACGCGGTCACCCGGAAGAAGTCCGACCCCGGCGACGCCCTCGTCCTGGCGAACATCCTGCGAACCGATATGCACGCGCATCGGTCGCTGCCGCAGGACAGCGACCTTGCCCGCGCCATCGCCGTCCTCGCGCGCGCCCAGCAGGACGCAGTCTGGAACCGGCAGCAGCTGTCCAACCAGCTCCGCTCGCTCCTGCGCGAGTACTTCCCCGCCGCCCTCGACGCCTACCTGCACTGGCAGAACGGCCTCTGCCGCCCCGAGGCCAGAGTCCTGCTGGAACTCGCACCCACCCCGACGAGAGCCGCCAGGCTGTCGATCGCGCAACTGCACTCGGCGCTCAAACGCGCCGGCCGCCAACGCCGGATCGGCACCGACGCCGAACGCATCCGCGAGGTTCTGCGGGCCGACTACGCGCACCAGCCACCGTTGGTCGAGGACGCGCTCGGCAAGCAGATGCTCGCCCTGCTGCGGCAGCTCGACGCCGCCTGCATCGCCGCCGACCAGCTCGCCGAGGCGGTGGAAGAGGCTTTCCCTCAGCACCCGGACGCCGAGATCATCCTGAGCTTCCCCGGACTCGGAACCCAGCTCGGCGCCCGGATCCTCGCTGAGATCGGGGACGATCACACCCGCTTCACCACCGCCCGCGGCATGAAGGCCTACGCCGGCGCATCCCCGATCACCAGGGCCTCTGGGAAGAAGTCCAGCATCACCAGACGCTGGGTGAAGAACGACCGGCTCAACCACACCGGCTACCTCTGGGCCTTCGCAGCCCTAACCGCCTCCCCCGGGGCCAAGGCACACTACGACCGACGCCGCGAGGCCGGGGACTGGCACGCCGCCGCTCAGAGGAACCTGTTCAACAAGATGATCGGCCAGCTCTACCACTGCCTCCAGAAACACATCCTGTTCGACGAGACTCTCGCCTTTCGCATCGAACTACCCGCCGCTGCTTGACACGTTGCAACCGTGAGGTGTCTTGGCGTGCAGGATCGTCAGGAACACCCCCCATCCGGCATCGTTGATCGACTTGTTGAGCCCGGCTTTCGCGGTGGTCCCGTTGGCCAGGAACCTGCCTGGGCCATCCGGGTCGGGCTTCGGTGCGGGGGCCCTGCTCATGTTGCGGATCTTGAGGTCTTCGTGGGCGATGAAGTCGTGCTGCCGCACGAGGTCGAGTGCGGTCTTGTGGGCGTGGTCGAGGCGTTGGCGGCGGACCTTGCCGTGCAGTGCGGCGACCTTCTCCACAGCGCGCTGGTGGTTCTTCATGCGGTCCTTGGCCTTACGGCGCGGGAACCGGGACAGAGCCTGTTGTGCTGCTTCGAGCCTCACGGCGGCCTTACGGCCGTGGCGCGGATTCTCCACGAAGCCGCCGCTGGAGTCGGCGAGAAAGTTGGTGATGCCCAGGTCGATACCGACCACGCTGCCGGTCGCGGGCAGCGGCTCGGGTTCGGCCTGTTCTGCGGTCAATACCACGTACCAGCGCTTGCCCTCGCGTTTGACGCTGACGGTCTTGACCTTGCCGGTCACCACACGGTGTTGGTTGACCTTCACGTGGCCGACGCCCTGGAAGCGGACGCGGGTCGCGGGGTTGTGCGGGGTGGAGTCCCAGCGGCAGCCGTCCCCGTCCTTGGGGAACTCCACGGTGTCGAACCAGCTCACCCCGCGAAAGCGCGGGTAGCCGGGGATGTCACCGGATCTGACCCGGCGGAAGAACGCGGCAAACGCCTTGTCGAGCCGTCGAAGTGTGGCTTGCTGACTGGAGAACGACCAACGGCCCTGACGCTCCGGGTCGAATGCCCGGATCTGCTTGAGCTGTGCGGACTGGTCGCCGTACTTGATGCTCGTCCTGGAGACGTGCCGGTAGGCGTCGCGGCGTTCTTGCAGGGCCCCGTTGTAGAGGGAGCAGTGATCGGCCAGCATCGCGGTCAACGCGGCGACCTGCCCCACGGTGGGCCGCATGAGGAATTTGTACGAACGGATCATCCAGCTCACCCCCTTCCAGCCGAGCTCGCTTCAGCATAATACGCTTGGTCTATGTCGCCGCGATGGGAACCAAATCCCGACTTGAGAAGGGGACGACATGTCGTCTTCGACCTCCATGCCCATCTGGTCTTTGTCACGAAATATAGGCGCGAGGTTTTCACTGACGAGATGCTGGCCCGCTGTGAAGAGATCATGCGGGAGGTCTGCCTGAGCTTCGGGGTAGAGCTTCGGGAGTTCAACGGCGAAGAGGACCATGTCCACCTGCTCGTGCACTATCCGCCGAAGATCGCCCTGTCCAAGCTGGTCAACAGCCTCAAGGGCGTCAGCTCCCGCTACCTGCGCCAGGAGTACACGGGCACCATGAACCAGGCCATCACACACGGCCATCTGTGGGCACCTTCGTACTTCGCGGGCTCCTGCGGCGGCGCACCGCTCCAGAACGTCAAGGACTACATCGAGCACCAGAAACGTCCCATCTGACCCTCACTACGAGGACGCAGAGCACTTCAGCGCTCCGCGCCTCCGGGCCGAGGATCGCATTTCCTCCCGACATAAAACGCCGGGATTCCCTGCGAAGATCGAAGGATGGAACCCGTGCGTTACCGCGTCCTCGGCGCCACCCAGGTTCTGCGTCCCGACGGCACCGCGTTGGCGGTGGGTGGGGCGCGGTTGCGTGCGTTGTTGACGGTGTTGGTGTTGCGGGCGGGGCGGACGGTGTCCGTGGGCTCGCTGGTGGAGGAGGTGTGGGCGGGGGAGCCCCCGGCGGACGCGCAGGGCGCGTTGCAGGCGCTGGTGGGACGGCTGCGCCGGACGCTGGGCGCGGGGGCCATCGTCTCCGTGGACGGCGGTTACCGCCTCGCCGTGAACTCCGACGACGTCGACGTGTACCGCTTCGAACGCCTCACCGGCGACGGCATCCGCGCCCTCGCCGACGGCGACCCCGCGAAAGCGGCCGTCCTCCTGGAGGACGCCCTCGCTCTGTGGCGCGGCCCCGCCCTCGCCGACCTCCCCGACCGCTCGGCGGAAGCGGCCCGCTGGGAGATGCGCCGCCTCGACGCGGTCCGCGCCCGCCATGCCGCGGCGCTGTCCCTCGGCCAGGCCGAGCAGGTCCTTCCGGAACTGACGGCCCTGTGCGACACGCATCCCCTCGACGAACCCCTCCAGGTTCTCCGCCTGCGCGCACTGCGCGATGCGGGGCGTACGGCGGAGGCGTTGGCGGCGTACGACGAGGTGCGGGGCGTTCTGGCGGACCGGCTGGGGGCGGACCCGGGGGCTGAACTCCGGTTGCTGCACATGGAGTTGCTGAATCCCGGGGATGTTGTGCGGCCGGCTGCGGCGATGGGGAGGGAGGCCGGCGGGGGGCAGGGGGTGGGGGCTCGCACCGGGGGCTCGTCCCGGCCTGGGACGCCGGGGAGCCCTGGGGCGCCGGGCAGTGCGGAGGCGCCGGGCCGTGCGGGGGCGCCGGGCAACCCTGGGGTTCCGGGCCACGCGGGGGCACCCGGTGGTGCGGGGGCGCCGGGCAGCCCCGGGGTTCCGGACCATCTGACGCCTCGCGCTGATCCCGGGGCCGCAGGGCATCAGGGGTCTTCCGGTCGGCCGGGGATGTCCGGTCATCACGGGTCTTCGGGTCGGTCGGGGGCGTCTGGTCATCACGGGTCTTCCGGTGGGCCGGGGGTTTCCGGTCACCATGGGGCTCACAGTCACCACGGGTCCCACGGTTCCTCCGGAGCCTCGGACCGCCCGGCGCCCGGCACCGCTCCCGACGCTTCGGGCCACCCCACCTCGCCTGGAGCTTCGGGCCACCCCAGCTCTCCGCCTGCTCCCGAGTCTCCCGGTCACGTAGTCCCTCGGGCCTACCCGGGTACCCCCGGCCCTCTCGTCCCCCCAACCCCTCCCGGCCACGTAGTCCCTCCGACCTACCCGGGTACCCCCGACCACCTCGTCTCTCCAACCTCTCCCGGTCACGTAGTACCCCCGACCTACCCCGGTACCCCTGACCACCTCGTCTCCTCAACCCCTCCCGGTCACGTAGTCCCTCAGGCCTACCCCGGTACCCCCGACCACCTCGTACCCCCAGCACCCCCCGGCGACCAGACACCCCCACCCACCCCCGGCAACCTCCGCGCCCGCCTCACCTCCTTCGTAGGCCGCGAAGCCGACATAGAAACCATCCGCACCGACCTCACCTCCGCCCGCCTCGTCACCCTCCTCGGCCCCGGCGGCGCCGGAAAGACCCGCCTCTCCCAGGAAGCCGCCGAGACAGTCGCCGCTCGCGACGGCGTGTGGCTCGCCGAACTCGCTCCCGTCTCCGACCCGACAGCCGTACCCCAGGCGGTCGTCACGGCGGTCGGCGCCCGGGAGACCGTCCTGTACGGGGCCGGCGCCGAGGAGTTCCGTGCCGTGGGGGAGCGGCACGACGACCCGATCGACCGGCTCGTGGACCACTGCTCGCGGCGCCGGATGCTGATCATCCTGGACAACTGCGAGCACGTGGTCGAGGCGGCAGCCCACCTCGCGGAGGAACTCCTGTCCCGCTGCCCGGAGTTGACGATCCTGGCGACGAGCCGCGAACCCCTGGGCGTCCCCGGCGAGTTGCTGCGCCCGGTCGAACCCCTCCCGGAACCGGTGGCGTTGCGCCTGCTGAGGGACCGGGGCACGGCGGCCCGCCCGGACTTCCGCACGACGGACGACCCGGACGCCTGCGCGGAGATCTGCCGCAGACTGGACGGCCTCCCCCTGGCGATCGAGCTCGCGGCGGCCAGGCTGAGGATCTTGACGCCCCGTCAGATAGCCGACCGTCTCGACGACCGCTTCCGCCTCCTGACCTCGGGAAGCCGCACGGTCCTGCCCCGCCAGCAGACCCTGAGGGCGGTCGTCGACTGGTCCTGGGACCTGCTGGACGAGGAGGAACGGGACGTCCTGGGCCGCCTGTCGGTCTTCGCGGGCGGCTGCGACCTCCACGCCGCGGAGGCGGTCTGCGGCCCGGCGGCACTGGAGGCGCTGGCCTCCCTCGTCGACAAGTCCCTTGTCGTGGCGGCCCCTTCACCGGACGGCCCGATGCGCTACCGCCTCCTGGAGACGGTCGCCGAGTACGCGGGCGAACGCCTCACCGAGTCGGGCCGCCGCTCCGAGGCGGAGCGCACGCACCTCACGTACTACCGCGAACTCGCCCGCATCACCGAGCCGTTGCTGCGCGGCCCGCAGCAGGTCATGGCGATCCAGCGCTTCCAGGCGGAGTACGAGAACCTGCGCACGGCGCTGCGCCGGGCGGTCGACACCCCCGACGAACAGGAGGCGTTGAGCCTCGCCCACTCCCTGCTCTGGTTCTGGCAGATGCGCGACATGCGCATCGAGGCCAGGAACTGGTTCAAGGAGGTCATGGAGCTGGCCCCGGACCCCTTCGCGGGCCCCGAACCGCAGCTCGCCGAGCCGGTCTGGCAGCGCGCCACGGCCCTGCCCCCGCCGTTCACCGGCGAGTTCCTCGCCGAGGCGAGACGCGGCGCGCACCTCACCCATCTCGCCTACATGGACACGGAGTTGGAGCTCTGGCAGACCCCGGAGGCGGAACGCAAACTGGCCCGCATCAAGGACAGCTACCGCCCCGGCCTGCCCCAACTGTGCTGGATCCCGGGCCTGCACGCGTTCTACGCCGTGATGCTGAGCGGCGACATGCCGATGGTCCGCGAGATCCTGGACGCCAACATCCGGATCTGCCGTGAACACCCCGAGCTGGAATGGGACTTGGCGTTCTGCCTCCAGCTGCGCGGCAACTTCCGGGCCAACCGCAGCGACTGGGCCGACGACGGCGCCCGTGACGCGGACGAGGCGCTGGACATCTTCCGCCGGTACGGCGACTCCTGGGGCGCCGCCGAGTCCCTGTCGGCGCGCGCGGAGGCGTACGAGCGGCTGGGCCTGCACGAGAAGGCCGCCGCCGACTACCGCGAGGCGATGGTGCACGCCGAGAACCTGGGCGCCCGCGCCCAGTTGACGATCCTGCGGGTGCGGTTCGCCAACGTCCTCCTGGAGGGCGGCGACCCCGCCGAGAGCGCGCGGGGCGAGGCCATTCTCCGCGAGGCCATCACCGACGCCGAGGGCTACGTCAACGAGGCCCGCCCGGCCGCCCGCCTCTTCCTCGCCGCCTGGCTCGGCGAGACCGGCCGCAGGGACGAGGCCCGCGACCAACTCCGGCAACTGCGCCAGGACTTCGCGCTGGCCCAGTTCATGGTCTTCGACGCGTTCATCGACGGCGTCGAGGCATGGCTGGACGCCCAGGACGGCCGTGTCGACAGCGCCCTCATCACCGTACGGCGGGCCCTGACCACCTCCGCCGCGCCGCTGTCGATGGTCATCGCGCCACACATGCGCGCCCTGTACCTCTGTACGGCCGCGTACATCATGACCTGCGACGACGACCCGGCCCGCGCGGCGGACGCGGCCCGCTGCCTGGGCGCCAGCGACGCGATGCTCCCGCCGGGCCACATCGCGCTGCGCCAGGAGCGGATGCAGCGCGCGGACGCGGAGGCGCAGGCGCGGCGCCAACTCGGCGACGCGGCCTACGAGTCGGCGTACGCCGAGGGCGGCGACCTCGGTTACGAGGAGGCCGCCGCCCTGGTCTGACGTACCGTCAACCTCACGTCTTCGTACGGAACTTGTGGATCGCGACCGGCGCCATGACGGCGGTGATCGCCGCCGACCAGCCGAGCGTGATCCACAGGTCGTGCGCGACCGGGCCGCCCACCATCAGTCCGCGCGCCGCGTCGGCGAGCGTGGACAGCGGGTTGTAGTCGGTGAAGTTCTGGAGCCAGCCCGGCATCTTGCCGGTCGGCGTGAAGATCGACGAGCCGAACTGGAGCGGGAACAGCACCAGGAAGCCCATCGCCTGCACGGACTGCGCGTTCTTCATGATCACGCCGAGCGTGAGGAACACCCACATGATCGACGAGGCGAACACGGTCGCCAGCCCCACGGCCGCCAGCAGCCCGCCCCAGTTGGTGATGTCGAAGCCGACCAGCACCGCGACGATCATCAGGACGGCGGTCGCGAACAGCATCCGCACCAGCTCCACCGCGATCTTCGCGAAGAGCACCGAGCCCCGGCCGATCGGCAGGGACCGGAAGCGGTCCATGACACCGGAGTTGAAGTCCTGGCTGAAGCCCGTGCCGACACCCTGCGAGAGCGTCATCGACATCATCGCGATCATGCCGGGGATGACGTACTGCACGTACTGGTCCTGGCCGCCGCCGAGCGACTGCCCTATGGAGCCGCCGAAGACGTACACGAACAGCAGGGTGAAGATCACCGGCATCAGCAGCGCGTCGGCCATCGACTCCGGGTCCTGGCGGATCCACAGCAGGTTGCGGCGGATCAGCGCGCCGGTGTGCCGCAGGTGGGATCTCAACGGGATGCGGTCGTCGGTGAGTTGAACGGTGGCGGCGCTCATACGGCGACCTCCTCGCGGGGTTCGATGGAGAAGTTGTCCTGTGCGGTACCGGCGCGGTGGCCGGTGATCGACAGGAACACCTCGTCCAGGCTGGGGAGTTCGGTGGAGATGGAGGAGATGGTGATGCCGCGCGCGGTCACCGCTCCTACGACGGCGGTGAGTTGCTCGTCGCTGAGGATCGGTACCAGCAGCGTGCCGGTCTCCGCGTCGACCGTCGTCTGGGCGAGGCCGGTGATGCCGAGGTCGTCGAGCATCCGCGCCAGCGGGGCCAACTCGGCGGTTTCCAGGGGCTTCACGCGCAGGGTCCGGCCGCCGACCTTCGCCTTCAGCTCGTCCACCCGGCCCTCCGCGACGACCTTGCCCCGGTCGACGACGGTCAGCTCGGACGCCAACTGCTCGGCCTCCTCCATGTATTGGGTGGTGAGCAGGACGGTGACGCCGTCGCCGACCATCCGCTTCACCTCGTCCCACACCTCGTTGCGCGTGCGCGGGTCGAGGCCGGTCGTCGGCTCGTCGAGGAACAGGACGGACGGGGAGCCGATCATCGAGGCGGCGAGGTCGAGGCGGCGGCGCATACCGCCGGAGTACGTCTTCGCCGGGCGCTTGGCGGCCTCGGTGAGCGAGAAACGCTCCAGCAGCTCGTCCGCCCGCGCCCGGGCGTCCTTGCGGGACAGGTCGAGCAGGCGCCCGATCATGTACAGGTTCTCCCAGCCCGGCAGCTTCTCGTCCACGGACGCGTACTGCCCGGTCAGGCCGATCACCCGGCGCAGCTGCCGGGGCTGCCGCAACACGTCGTAACCGGCTACCGTCGCGTCTCCCGCGTCGGGCCGCAGCAGCGTGGAGAGGATACGCACGAGGGTGGTCTTCCCGGCGCCGTTCGGCCCCAGGACGCCCCGCACGGTTCCCTCCCTGACCTCCAGATCGACCCCGTCCAGCGCCTTGGTCTCGCCGTAGTGCTTGACCAGCCCCCGTACGGTGACGGCGCTTCCCCCGCCGTTGAGGTTGATGTCGGTTCGCTTCATGTCCGCCACCCTGACAGGGGGCACCGACAAAGCACCGACAGACGACCGACAGCTCACCGACGGCGGGTGCTACCCGCGCACGTACCTCGTGAGAGTTACCCCGTTCGTGAACGCCGTCCGCTCCGCCGCCGCGAACACGGTCGGGTCGAAGGCCCCCTCGAACGCCGGGATCCCGGCCCCCGCGACCACCGGATAGCTCTTGATCACCAGCTCGTCGATCTCCGTCAGCAACTGCCCGGCGAGCTTCCCGCCCCCGCACAGCCAGATGTCGAGCCCCGTCTCCTCCTGCTTCAACTCCCGTACGAGAGCCAGGGGTTCACCCGGTACGACGGTGACGTCCGGGTGCGTGTCCGGGGCCAGGGTGCTGGAGACGACGTACTGCCGCAGGTGCGCGTACGGACTCGCGATCCCGGCGTCCAGGGCCGGGCGGTAGGTCCCGAGGCCCATCAGGACCGTGTCGTAGCGCTTGTTGGGTACGCCGGTGAGGCCGTGGGCCTCGCGCATGGCCGTCGGGACCGTGTCGGGGTACAGGGAGTTAGTACCTGAGGTGTAGGCGGCGGCCTGCCCGGCGTCGCCGAACGGGAAGAAGTCGTACTCACCGGCGGGTCCCGCGATCCGGCCGTCGAGGGTCAGGGCGACGTAGTACGAGAGCTTGCGCAAGCTGGTCAACTCCAGTCGTAGTACTCTGGATGTAGTGGTTCGCTAGGTGAAGTTAGTACTACGCATGGAGTGGTGTCAATGGCGAGACGGAACGACGAACGGCGCGTCGCCCTCACGGACGCAGCGCTGGAGGTCCTCGCGAGGGAGGGCGCACGCGGCCTGACCTTCCGCGCGGTCGACCAGGAGGCCGCCGTACCCCCCGGCACGACCTCCAACTACTTCCTCAACCGCGACGACCTCCTCATCCAGACCGGAGGCCGCGTCTACGAACGCCTCCAGCCGGACGAGGCGACGATCACGCGCCAGCGCGAGGCCGGCAGGGACCGCGAGACGTACGCCGCCCTGATGCGCGAACTGGTCACCCGCGTCTCCTCCTTCCGCACCGGCTACCTGGCCCTCCTCGAACTCCGCCTCGAAGCCACCCGCCGCCCGGCGCTGCGCGCCCTCCTCACGGACCGCGTCCGCGCGGACGTCGACGCGAACGTCGCCTACCACGAGGCCTCCGGCCTCCCCGGCGACGCGACCGCCGTCAAACTCCTGATCCTCACGCTGAATTGGCTGATCGTCGAACAGCTCACCCTGCCGGACGTGTTCGGCGAGGAGGAGCGCGAGGCGCTGGTGACGGCGGCGGTGGAGCGGATCGTGGGGGCCTCCGGTTCTTGAGGGCCTCCGATCTTGAGGGGCCCCGCGCGCGGGTACGTCCTGATCATGCCGAGACTGATCGACACCCCCGGATACCCCCGCTTCTGGACCGCCTTCGCCGTCTCCGCCTTCGGCTCCCAGGTCACCGGGCTCGCCCTCCAGATCCTCGTGGCCGTCACGCTGAGCGCGAGCGCCACCGAGGTGGGGGTCGTCAACGCCGTCCGCTGGCTGCCGTATCTGCTGTTCGGGCTGGTGGCCGGGGTGCTGGTGGACCGGTGGCGGCGCAAACCCGTCATGGTGGGTACGGATCTGGCGCGCGGTGTCGTCCTGGCGCTGATTCCCGTGCTGTACGGCCTCGACCTGCTGACCATCACGACCCTGTGCGTGGTCGTCTTCGCGTCGGGCGTACTGAGCCTGCTGTTCGACGCGGCGAGCCAGTCCTTCGTACCCCGCCTCGTCCCCGAGACCCAGCTCAACTCCGCGTACGCGCGCACCGAACAGGCGTCGGCGGTCGCCGGCTCGGCGGGCCCGCTGATCGCCGGGGCACTGGTGCGGTGGCTGGGAGCGCCGCTCGCGGTCCTGGTGGACGCGGCCAGTTACGTCGTATCCGGCCTCCTCCTGGCCACGCTCAAGACCGACGACCCCGTCCCCGAGAAGGGCGAACGGCGCGGCCTGATAGGGGAGTTGAGGGAGGGCGTCCAATGGGTCTACCGGCACCGAACCCTAGCCCCCATTGCCCTCACCTCCCACGCGATGCTGCTCTTCAACTCCATGGTGTCGACGGTGTTCGTGGTCTTCGCACTACGCGAACTCCACGTAGGAGGCTTCGGGTTGGGACTGACGTACGCGTGCGCGGCGGTGGGCTCGGTACTGGGCGGCGCGATATCCGGCAGAACCGCGAGACGACTCGACGTAGGCCCGACACTGATCGCGTTCCGCATAGTGGCAGCCGTAGGCTGGCTCCCCATCCCCCTGGCCCAACAAGGAACTTGGGCCCTCCCGGCGATCTGCCTGGCCTTCTTCACCGTCTCGTTCGCGATCTCGGTGGAGTCCCCGGTGGAGCTGGCCTACCGCCAGTCGGTAACCCCGGACCGGCTGAGGGGAAGGATGAACGCCACGATCAGGTCGTTCAACTGGGGGATGGTGGCGGTAGGGGCGCCGGTCGGGGGCTTGCTGGCGGACGGGGTGAGTTACAGGTTCGCGCTGTGGGTGGGGATAGCCGGGGCGGTCGCACAATCGATCGCGCTGGCGTTCTCGCGGGTCAGGGAGGCGAAGGAAGACGAACGAGAACTGTCAAACGCCGGATGAGCAGCCGCTTTTACGGGGCGCAGGGTGGCAGTCGCTTTGAGGAACGCGGGGTGACCGTCGTTTTTTAGGGGCGCGGGGAACTGCGCGACCAGCCACACACAACCCGCACCCGGCCTCAATGCTGCACAACCCCCACCTGCTCCGGCACATGCCCAGCCACAACCCGCTCGCGCCCACTCTGCGACCCCCGCCGCACATCCACCGTGTACGCAACCCCCGCAACTCCCAGCCCCAGCACGGCAAGACCAGCTCCCGCCACCGCAGGCGACATCACCCCGAACCCGCCGGCCAGAGCAAGCCCCCCGATCCAAGCGCCCCCGGCGTTCGCCAAGTTGAACGCAGCCTGGTTCGCGGAAGAAGCCAGCGAAGGACCCGCAGCCGCCTTCTCCATCACCATCATCTGAAGCGGCGACCCCGTGACGAACGCGGCAACTCCCAGCAACGTCACAGCAACCGCCGCACTCCACTGAGCAGACATCATCACCGGAAACAGAGCCAGCACACCCGCAAGGGACGCCATCCCCCCGAACAGAGTCCTCCGCAGAGAGTGATCCGCAAGCCGCCCACCCACCAGATTCCCGACAGTCGCCCCAACCCCGAACAACGCCAGCAACAACGTCACACTGGACTCGGCGAACCCGGCGGAGTCCGTCAGCATCGGCGTCACATAGCTGTACGCCGAGAACAACGCCCCGAACCCGGCGACGGTCGTACCGAGCGCAAGCCAGACGGGCAACGACTTGAGCGCGCTCAGCTCACTACGGAGCCCGACGGAGGGAACGGGCGCCTCACGGTCGTACGGAATCAGCACCGCAAGAGACGCGATCGCGACAAGACCGATCAAGCTGACGCCGAGAAACGTGGCTCGCCAGCCAAGATGCTGGCCGACGAGGGTAGCGACGGGAACCCCCGCGACATTGGCGATCGTAAGGCCGAGGAACATCAGGGAGACGGAACGGGCCTTGCGCTCGGGCGCGACGAGGGTCGTGGCGACGACCGCGCCGACCCCGAAGAACGCCCCGTGCGGCAGCCCGCTCAGGAAGCGCGCGGCGAGCAGCGAGTCGTACCCCGGCGCGAACGCGGACAGCGCATTGCCGGCCACGAAGAGGACCATCAGGCCGATCAGGACCTTGCGGCGGGCCATCCGGGCCGTGACCGCCGCGAGCAGCGGCGCGCCGATGACGACGCCGAGCGCGTACGCGGAGACGAGGTGACCGGCGCTGGGGACGGAGATACCGAGGTCGTCGGCGACGTCGGGCAGCAGGCCCATTATCACGAACTCGGTGGTGCCGATGCCGAACGCGCCGATGGCGAGTGCGAGCAGGGCGAGGGGCATGGCGGGGCGACCTTTTCGGAAGAGAGGGCACAGGGGAGCGGTACGTTCATCGTACCGCTTGTTTGTTCACTGACGGAACAAAGCCTGCCGTGCCTTCTATTCCTCAGGGTTACGACATCATGTCCTTACATTAAATCAATCGGTCTTGGTCAGGTCCACCCGGGCCGCCACCGGCAGGTGGTCGCTCCCCGTCTCCGGCAGCGTCCACGACGTCACCGGCTCCACCCCCTGCACCATGATCTGGTCGATCCGCGCCATCGGGAACGACGCCGGCCAGCTGAACCCGAACCCGCTCCCGGCGGCCCCCTGCGTCGACCGCATCTGCGACGTCACCGCGTTCAACGACCGGTCGTTCATGGTCCCGTTGAGGTCGCCCAGCAGGATCTTGCGCGGCAACCGCTCGTCCGCGATGGCCTCCCCGAGCGCGTCGGCGCTCTTGTCCCGCTGCCGGGCTGTGAATCCGGCCTTCAACTTCACGCGCACGGACGGCAGATGGGCGACGAAGACCGCGATCTCGCCCTCGGGCGTCTTCACGGTCGCCCGCATCGCCCGCGTCCACCCCAACTTGATGTCCACGCCGGAGACTTCACTGATCGGGTACTTGCTCCACAACCCGACCGTGCCCTCAACTGCGTGGTAGCGGTACGTGGTTGACAGCGCCTTCTCGTACGTCGGCACCGCCGACGCCTTCAGCTCCTCCAGCGCCAGGATGTCCGTCCCCGACGCGGCGACGTCCCGCGCCGTGCCCTCCGGGTCCGGGTTGTCCGCGTTCACGTTGTGCGTCGCGACGGTGAGGTCACCGCCCGTACCCGTACGGTCGATGACGAGGCCGCCGAAGAGGTTCAGCCACACGGCGATCGGCAGGACCGTCGCGATCAGCGCCGTCGCCGACCTGCGGACCAGCGCCAGTACCAGCAGGACCGGCACGAACACCCCGATCCACGGCAGGAACGTCTCGATGAGGCTGCCGAGGTTGCCGTACCGGTTCGGGATGTGCGAGTGCAGCGCCATCACGCCCGTGATCAGCACCGCGAACACGGCGAGCACGATCCCGCGCCGCCAGATCCCCCGGTTCCCGCGCCAGCCGGAGGTGAAGCGGCCTGCCAGGCGCCGGATACGGTCTCCTCGACGTTCGGGCCCCGGCCCGCCGTCCGCCGTCTCCGTCAAGTACGCCTGCTGCGCCATACCGTGTCGCCTCACTGCCTGCCGTGCACACCGTCCGTCCCCCGTGTGTATGACCCTAGGGGATGATCGGCTCCGATCCCGCCGTCCCATGACGGCCGTATGGAGACTTGGACGAGGCCGGGGGCGTCCGGAGTTCCGTTCCCGCTGCTCGGGGCGGGGTCTGTGACGGAATGCGGACATTCCGAATTCTCAGCGGGGCCCGACGGGACGTGTCCCTGTGTGTGCGCTGTTTTCCGGCTGTTTCTCCTGTGTGCTGACGGGTCGTAGCCCTTCGAGCAGAGTGTCCACGACGTCCTCCGCCAAACCCTCCGGGAGGTCCGAGTCGGGGCGCAGGATCGAGCGGATCAGGAGGGGGCCGACGAACAGGTCGTTGATCAGGTTCAGGTCGCGGTCGGTGCGGAGTTCACCGTTCTCCCGGCCCCTGCGCAGGACTTCGAGGCCCATTCTGCGGCGGGGTTCGATGACGACGCCGTGGTAGAACGCCCAGAGTTTCGGGCTGCTCTTCATCTGCGCCTGCACGCTGTGGAGGATCGCCGAGGAGCGGCTCGCCAACCCCCGTCTGCGCAGGGCCTCCAGCAGGGCGACCAGGTCATCTCGCATGGAGGTGCCGGGGAGTTCGGGGTCCTCCGGCTCCGCCGCGCGGATCACGTCGACGAAGAGTTCCTCCTTGTTGCTCCAGCGGCGGTAGATCGCGGCCTTGCCGACACCGGCGGTGCGGGCGATGCGCTCGATGGAGAGCTCGGCGAGGGAGACGCCGTCTTCGAGGAGCTTCATCGTGCCCTCGATGATGGCCTGTTCGACGGCCTCGCTGCGGGGGCGGCCTCGGGGTGGGGGAGGCTTGCCGGTGTCAGTGGTCATCTGGTGATCTTCGTCCATGTGGGGGGAGGTGCGGGGGAGTGGGTGCGGCTCATACCCGGGTACGGGGTACCGGGGGTACCCAGGTACGAGGCAGCCGTCAGCTCTTCCGCGTCAACTCCTCTTCCCTCTCCTCGCCCTGAGCGTCCCCCGTCGGCTTTCCCGGCAGGAACAGCGCCACCACCACCGCGCCGATCACCGCCACCCCCGCCCCCCACACGGCAGTGACATGCATCGCGTGCAGGAACGCGTCGTCCGCCGGTCCCACCAACTGCCTTCCCTGCGGCCCCAGTTTCGCGGCCACGCCCAGCGTCGCCTCGATCGACTCGCCCGCCGTGTCCCGCAACCCGGGCGGGACGGACGTCAGATGGTCCTGGATCCCGCTGCGGTACGACGTCGACAGCACCGAGCCGAGTACGGCGATCCCGAGCGCGCCGCCGACCTGGCGGAACGTGTTGCTGAGCGCGCTCGCCGACCCCGCCTTCTCGCGCGGCAGCGCCTGCATGATGACCACCGACGTCGGCGTCATGATGTGCGCCATCCCGGCGCCCATGAGGAAGAACACGACCTCCAGCAGCCAGATCGGCGTGTCCTTCTCGAACGTCGCGAACGCGAGCAGCGTTCCGGCGATCACCACGAGCCCGCCGGTCGTCGTCGCCTTGTTGCCGAACCGGTCGACGACCAGCCGGGCGCGCGGCGCGAAGATCATCTGCGCGGCGGCCAGCGGCAGCATCAGCAGACCCGTCTCCAGCGGGGAGTAGCCGCGCACGCTCTGCGTGTAGAACACCGAGAAGAACGTCACGCCCATCAGCGCGAAGAAGACGAGCGCGATGGCCGCGATGGCCGCCGAGAACACCTTGTTCTTGAAGTACGTGATGTCGATCGACGGATGGTCGCTGCGCTTCTCGTGCAGCACGAACCCGGTCAGCACCGCGAGCCCCGTGAGGATCGTCACCAGCACCGTCGTATCGGTGAAGTCGGCCAGCTCGCCGCCCTTGATGATCCCGTACACCAGGAGTACTAGCCCGACCACCGAAAGTACGACGCCCACGGGGTCGATCCGGCCCGGGTTCGGGTCGCGGGAGTCGGGGACCAGCCACACCATCAGCGCGACCGCGATCAGCACGATCGGGACGTTGATGAAGAACACCGAGCCCCACCAGAAGTGGTCGAGCAGGACCCCGCCGGTGATCGGCCCGATCGCGATGGCGAGGCCCACGCCGCCCGCCCAGATACCGATCGCCTTCGGCTGCTCCTCACGCTCGAAGACGTTCATCAGGACGGCCAGCGTCGCCGGCATCACGAACGCCGCACCCAGCGCCATCAGCGCCCGGAACGCGATGAGTTGACCCGGCGAGGCAGACTCGGCGGCCAGCGCGGAACCGATCCCGAACACCGCGAGCCCGCCGAGCAGCACCCTCTTGCGGCCGATCCGGTCGCCCAACAGCCCGGCGGAGAACAGGAGTCCGGCGAAGACGAGGGTGTAGGCGTTGATCGCCCACTCCAACTCGCTCTGCGTCGCGCCGAGTCCGACCGGGGCCGGGGTGGAGATGGTCTTGATCGCGACGTTCAGGATCGAGTTGTCGAGCACGACGATCAGCAGGCTCAGCATCAGGACGCCGAGGATCGCCCAGCGCCGTCGGTGGACGGCTTCCGGTATGCGGGGCCCTGCGGGGGCGGCGGGAGTGGTCATACCTTCGAGCGTAGGTCTCATTCCGATACGGCACCGATCCGTATCGTTAATCCTTACCCGTCTCTTACCTGCCGGGGGTGCTCTGGCCCCCGTAGTCCTCAAGTGCGACCATGGGGGTGATCCGGGGACGCCGTAAGGGCGCCTCGAGATGACATAAGGAGCCGTTGCCATGACGCAGCTTTCGGCTGCCCCGACCAAGCCCTCCGACGGCAGCAAAGCGCTGTACGGGGGGAAGGGCACCCGCCGCATCACGGTCCGCGACATCGCCCTCGCCAAGGAGCGCGGCGAGAAGTGGCCCATGCTCACCGCGTACGACGCGATGACCGCGTCCGTCTTCGACGAGGCCGGGATCCCCGTGATCCTCGTCGGCGACTCGGCGGGCAACTGCCACCTCGGCTACGAGACGACCGTACCCGTCACCCTCGACGAGATGACCATGCTCTCGGCGGCCGTCGTGCGCGGTACGACGCGCTCGCTGATCGTCGGCGACCTGCCGTTCGGGTCGTACCAGGAGGGCCCCGTCCAGGCGCTGCGCTCGGCGACCCGGCTGGTCAAGGAGGCCGGGGTCGGCGCGGTCAAGCTGGAGGGGGGTGAGCGGTCCCACGAGCAGATCCGGCTGCTGGTCGAGTCCGGCATTCCCGTCATGGCGCACATCGGCCTGACCCCGCAGTCCGTCAACGCGATGGGCTACCGCGTCCAGGGCCGGGGCGAGGAGGCCGCCGCCCAGCTCCTGCGCGACGCCAAGGCCGTCCAGGACGCGGGCGCCTTCGCCGTCGTCCTCGAACTGGTCCCGGCGGAGATCGCCGCCGAGGTCACGCGGGTCCTGCACATCCCGACGGTGGGCATTGGCGCGGGCCCCGACACGGACGCGCAGGTCCTGGTCTGGACGGACATGCTCGGCCTGACCCCCGGCCGCGTCCCGAAGTTCGTCAAGCAGTACGCGGACCTCCGCAAGGTGATGACGGACGCGGCGAAGGCGTACGCGGAGGACGTGGTGGGCGGAACGTTCCCGCAGGAGGAGCACTCGGTGCACTGAGCCATCTCCGGCACAACAACGCAGCCCGCCGATCATCCCCCGCCGGCGGGCTGCGTCGTGCAAGCGGTTGCACGGCGTTACACCGACTCCCGCCACCCGTTCGTGATCGGCAGCCGGCGGTCCTTGCCGAAGCCCTTCGCCGAGATCTTTGTGCCCGGCGGGTACTGACGTCGCTTGTACTCGGCCGTGTCGACCATGCGCAGCGTCTTGACGACCAGCTCACGGTCGTACCCGGCGGCGGTGATCGCGTCGGCGCCCTGGTCGCGGTCCACGTACAGCTCCAGGATCGCGTCCAGGACCGGGTAGTCGGGGAGGGAGTCCGTGTCCACCTGGCCGGGGCGGAGTTCCGCGCTCGGGGGCTTCGTGATCGAGTTCTCCGGGATCGGCGGGGTCTGGCCGCGCGCGGCGGCAGCCCGGTTGCGCCACTCCGCCAGGCGGAAGATCGACGTCTTGTACACGTCCTTGATCGGGCCGTACGCCCCCACCGAGTCGCCGTACAGCGTCGAATACCCCACCGCCAGCTCGGACTTGTTGCCGGGGGCGAGGACGATGTGGCCCTCCTGGTTGGAGATGGCCATCAGCAGCGTGCCGCGCAGCCGGGACTGGAGGTTCTCCTCGGCGAGCCCGGTCAGCTCCGTGGACGCCATGTACGCGTCGAACATCGGGGCGATCGGCACCGTACGGAAGTTGAGCCCCGTCCGCCGCGCCAGCTCCGCCGCGTCCCCCTCGGAGTGGTCCGAGGAGTACTTGGACGGCATGGCGACGCCGTACACGTTGGCCGCGCCGACCGCGTCGCAGGCGATGGCCGCGACGAGCGCGGAGTCGATGCCACCGGACAGACCGATCAGCACCGACCGGAAGCCGTTCTTCTCGACGTACGCCCTGAGGCCTACCACCAACGCCGAGTAGACCTCCTCGTCGTCGTCCAGCCGCTCGGCGTACGAGCCACGCATCGTCGGCTCGTACGACGCGACCGGATCCCCCGAGAGGACTACGCGGTCGATGCGCAGCCCGTCGTCCACCACGCCCGTGGGAGCGTCGTCCGAGGCGGCGGGCAGATCGAGGTCCAGGACCACACACCCCTCGGAGAACTGGGGCGCACGCGCCACGACCTCCCCGCTCGCGTCCACCACGATCGAGTCGCCGTCGAAGACCAGCTCGTCCTGGCCGCCCATCATCGCGAGGTAGGCGGTCGTGCAACCGGCCTCCTGCGCCCGCTTGCGGACCAGTTCGAGCCGGGTGTCGTCCTTGTCGCGCTCGTACGGCGAGGCGTTGATGGACAGCAGCAGCCCCGCACCGGCGGAGCGCGCGGCGGGCACCCGGCCGCCGTCCTGCCAGAGGTCCTCGCAGATCGCGAGGGCGACATCGACGCCGCGCACCCGGATCACCGGCATCGTGTCCCCGGGCACGAAGTAGCGGAACTCGTCGAAGACGCCGTAGTTGGGCAGGTGGTGCTTGGCGTACGTCAGCGCCACCTCACCCCCGTACAGCACCGCGCCCGCGTTGCGCGGGGCGCCCGCCGGTTGGCCGAACCTCGGCTGCGCGGCATCGGAGCGGTCCAAGTAGCCGACGACGACCGGGAGTTCACCGAACCCCTCCTCGGCGAGCCGGACGGCGAGGGAGCGCAGGGCCGCGCGGGACGCCGCCACGAAGGAGGAGCGCAGCGCGAGGTCCTCGACGGGGTAGCCGGTCAGCACCATCTCCGGGAACGCCACGAGATGCGCACCCTGCTCGGCGGAGTGCCGGGTCCAGCGGAGGACCGCCTCGGCGTTGCCGGTCAGGTCGCCGACGCGGGAGTCGATCTGATTCAGAGCGAGACGAAGTTGAGGCACGTCCCTCAGTGTAATCGTCAGAGCGACGCGATGGGGTGGAGCGAGGTGTCACCCACCTCACGGTGGTACGACGGATACCTCGCGCCACCCCATCGGGAGCGCCTGCAGAACACCTACGGAGAGCCTAGAGCTCTACCTCTGGAGAGCTACTTCTTCTTGTACGACTCCACGTAACCCTTCGCGGGCGAGCCCACGCCGGTCACGTCGTCATACCCCTTGACCGCCGACAGCGAGCTGTCCTTGCCGAGGCTGCGCACGGACGTCGTGACGCCGCCCGTCGCGTCGAACCCGTTGACGAAGTCGAGGCGCGCGACCGCGAGGCCCTTGCCGGTCGGGTTGTCGGTGACGTCGTGGTACACCTTCGTGCCGGCCTTCGCGTAGATCTGCGGGTTCGCGAACCCGATCGCCTTGCCGCCGCGCGCCTGCTGGGCGAGCGCCTGGACGGCCGCGATGACCGGCGCCGCGAGCGACGTGCCGCCGATGCGGTACTCGCCGTACTGCTGCGAGCCGTCCGGGAAGGTCTGGGTCTGGCCGACCTTGAAGCCGGTGTTCGGGTCGGCGATCGCGGCGATGTCCGGGAGGACGCGGTTGCCGGCGGCGCTGTTGGCCTTGGCGAGCGTGTCCGGCACGATGCCCTTCTGGTAGAAGGGCTCGGGGACGGTCTTGCTGGTGCCGCCGCCCCCGCCGGAGGTGAACGCCCCCGGGAAGCTGGTCCAGCTCTTGCCGTCGGCCGCCAGGAGCGCCTTCTGGGTGCCCCAGCCGGTCTCCCACAGGTACTTGTCGCCCTTGCCGACCGCCAGCGAGGTCCCGCCGACCGCCGTCACCCACGCCGAGTTGGCCGGGGTCTCGACCTGCTTCTTGCCGCTGCTGAGGACCTCGTCACCGTCGTCACCCGACGAGAAGTAGAAGCCGATGCCCTCGACCGCGCCGAACTGGAACGTCTGGTCGTAGGCGGCGGCCGAGTCGGGCGTCTGGACGCCCTCCAGGTCGGCCCACGAGTTGGAGACGATGTCGGCGAGGTGGTTGTCGACGACCTTGTTCAGCGCGTCGAGCAGATCGGGGTCGGAGCAGGAGGCACCGCCGACGTACGTCACCTGCGCGTCCGGCGCGACCGCGTGCACGGCCTCGACGTCGAGGGTCTCCTCGCCGTACCAGCCGGACGCGTCGCAGTCCTCCGTGTTCGTGTACGTCTTCGGCAGCACCTGCGTGAGCTGGCCGGTCTTCCACTTCGCGTCGCCGTGCGCCTTGGCGTAGGTCTGCGCGTCGAACGCGATCGTCGGGGAGGCGTAGGCGTCCGTGATGGCGACGCGCACACCCTTGCCGGTGTACTTGCCGGCGCCGTACGCGGCACGCAGCTGCTTGCCGGTGTAACCCTGCACGGCGTACGGGATCTTCGTGCCGTACGCGTCCGGCAGCGTCTTCGCGATGTTGGAGCCGTAGTACGAGGAGAACGGGCCCGAGTTCGCGAACACCTTCCCCGGAGCGGGGAGTTGGTCCTGGGCCTTGGCGTGGTGCGGGGCGTTGTCGAGACCGGTGACGGTCAGGACGGCGCCGTTCAGCGAGGCCGGGACGGAGGCCGCCTTGGCGGGGGCGCGGTAAGTGTGCCCGTCCTTGGTGTAGTTGTGCATCTGGGTGCCGAACGCCCGCTCGGCGGAGGTGACATCGCCGCTGACCGACACGTAGTGCTGGTTCGTGCCGGTGACCTTCAGGCCCGCCTTGGTCAGCCACGCCTGGACCGCGGCCACCTGAGCCTTGGTCGCGCCGAAGCGGGCCTGCGCCTGCGGGGCGCTCAAGTAGGAGCCGTACGACGCCGAGTTCGGGTCGGAGACGGCCTTCGCGAGGGCGCTGAGGCCCTGCGCGTCGCGGCCCGCGAGGTAGACGCGGGCGTTGACCTGGGCGCTGTCCGCCGTCGAGCCCTTGTCCGCCTGCGCGGTCGCCCACGCCGGCTTGGTCCCGGCCAGCGTGTCACGGGCCGGGGTGTCCGCGGCCTGGGCCGTGGGTATACCGAGGGCCAGCGCGCCGGCGACCATCGGCAGCGCCGCCGCCAGGCTCACTCCGGCGCGCAGCGCGGCACGGTTGGATCTCATGAGACTCCCTGTCATGTGGTTCGACGAGAGCGGATCGCTCGACGTGCCGGTCACTCTCGCGATGAACGGTTCATGCCAGGGGAATGCGGGAATCAAGAGGAGACCAAGAGGAGTCCTTCTGGGGTGATTTGGCAGGTATCTCCGTGAACTGTAGGGAAAACCCTACGGTCGTGCCGCCGCGCCCCGTTCCTTGAGCATGTCCGCCATCAGCTGGATCTCCGACTCCTGCGCCGCGACCATGCCCTGGGCCAGCCGTTTCTCCACGCCGACCGCGCACTTGGAGACACAGCCCTCGGCCATGTGTACCCCGCCCTTGTGGTGGTCGGTCATCAGCTGGAGGAAGAACACCTCCGCCTGCTTGCCGTTCAGCGAACGCAGCTTGTCCAGCTCGGAGTTGGTGGCCATACCGGGCATCAGCGCGCCGTCCTTGCCGGACGCCATGTTCCCCATGCCCATCCACGTCATCGGCGCCTGCGCGGACACCTTCGGCAGCCCCCACAGGTCCAACCAGCCGATGAGCATGCCCCGTTGGTTCGCCTGCGTCTGCGCGATGTCGTAAGCGAGCCTGCGCACCTCCTCGTCGGAGGTCCGGTCCCGCACGATGTACGACATCTCCACGGCCTGCTGGTGATGTACGGCCATGTCCCGCGCGAACCCGGCGTCCGCCGAGTCCGCCGCGGGCACCGACAGCGTCCGCTCCGAGCCGTCGTCCTGCGTCACCGCGTACGCGATACCGCCGGCCGCCAGCAGCGCGGTCACCGCGGCGCCGGTGATGATCGGTCCGAGCCTCACTTCGCCAGCCCGCCCGTGCACGCGGCGCCCGGCTCCGGGGTCTGCTCGCCCTGGACGTACTTCGCGAAGAACTTGTCCACGTTCGGGTCGCTCGCCGCGGTCACCGTCCGCTGGTGGCCCCACGCCGTCAGCATGATCGGATCCGCCTGCTTGTCGTCCGGGCTCATCAGCGTGTACGGCGTCTTCTTCACCTTCGCGGCCAGCGCGTCGACGTCGGCCTTCGCGGCCTTGGTGTTGTACGTCACCCACACCGCGCCGTGCTCCAGCGAGTGCACGGCGTTCATGTCGTTCAGCGCCTCGGTGTAGACGTCACCGTTGCAGTTCATCCACACGGCGGCGTGGTCCCCGCCGACCGGCGGCACGGTGGGGTACGTCACCTTCTTGGTCACGTGCGTCCGGCCCAGCGTGCCCTTCCACGTCTTGACACCGTCCGACCCGACCTCGAACTTGCCCGACGCCTTGGCGTCGGCGACGGCCTTCGCGTCGTTGTCGTCCTTGCTCTTCTGGATGACGAAGACCCCACCGACGACGAGCCCGGCGACGACCACGACGCTCCCGGCCACCATCAGCAGCCGCCTGCGCCGCTCCCGGGCCTGCTCGGCCCGCCGCATCTCCTCTATTCGCGCCTTGCGCTCGGCACTGGCGGTCTTCTTCGCGGATCCCATGGATGTCTGTCCTTCTCGGGGCAGGGGCGGTGGGGGGTGTTCGAGGTGTTCGAGTGGGCTGATCGTAATGCGGGGAAGGGGGATGGTGTAGAGAGCCCCCACCGGATCCTCAGACCGGACCCCGGCGGGCATTACGCATACCGGTTCGAGCAGGCAAGATGGGCGGCAGAGTCGTACACCTGGCGTATGTGAGGCGTTCAGGTCCGGGCCGGACGGGCGATCATGGTCGGCAACGCGCATGAAATGGTGTTGTGGTGTGATGCTCGGGTGCCCGACCGCCTCTCGAAGGGACGCAGAGCCGGCGGCCTGACCAGCAAGGATGGGGAAGCGGAAGATGGACAAGCAGCAGGAGTTCGTGCTCCGGACACTGGAGGAGCGCGACATCCGGTTCGTACGTCTGTGGTTCACGGACGTGCTGGGCTTCCTCAAGTCCGTGGCGGTGGCCCCGGCCGAGCTTGAGCAGGCGTTCGACGAGGGCATCGGGTTCGACGGCTCGGCCATCGAGGGCTTCGCGCGCGTGTACGAGTCCGACATGATCGCCAAGCCGGACCCGTCGACGTTCCAGGTGCTGCCGTGGCGCGCCGAGGCGCCCGGTACGGCCCGGATGTTCTGCGACATCCTCATGCCCGACGGCTCGCCGTCCTTCGCGGACCCCCGGTACGTCCTCAAGCGCGCCCTCGCGCGCGCCTCCGACCTGGGCTTCACCTTCTACACCCACCCCGAGATCGAGTTCTTCCTCCTGAAGGACCGCCCCCTCGACGGGTCCCGCCCGACCCCCGCGGACAACTCCGGCTACTTCGACCACACGCCGCAGAACATCGGCATGGACTTCCGCCGCCAGGCGATCACCATGCTGGAGTCGATGGGCATCTCCGTCGAGTTCTCCCACCACGAGGGCGCGCCCGGGCAGCAGGAGATCGACCTCCGGTACGCCGACGCGCTCTCCACCGCCGACAACATCATGACGTTCCGCCTCGTCATGAAGCAGGTCGCGCTGGAGCAGGGGGTGCAGGCGACGTTCATGCCGAAGCCGTTCTCCGAGCACCCCGGCAGCGGCATGCACACGCACCTCTCCCTCTTCGAGGGCGACCGCAACGCGTTCTACGAGTCCGGCTCCGAGTTCCAGCTCTCCAAGGTCGGCCGCTCCTTCATCGCGGGCCTGCTGAAGCACGCGGCGGAGATCTCCGCCGTCACGAACCAGTGGGTCAACAGCTACAAGCGGATCTGGGGCGGTACGGAGCGCACGGCGGGCGCCGGCGGCGAGGCCCCCTCGTACATCTGCTGGGGCCACAACAACCGCAGCGCGCTGGTCCGCGTCCCGATGTACAAGCCCGGCAAGACGGGCTCGGCCCGCATCGAGGTCCGCTCCCTGGACTCGGGCGCGAACCCGTACCTGGCGTACGCGCTACTCCTGGCAGCAGGCCTGAAGGGCGTCGAAGAGGGCTACGAACTCCCCGCAGGAGCGGAGGACGACGTCTGGGCCCTCTCGGACGCGGAACGCCGCGCCATGGGCATCGAACCCCTCCCGCAGAACCTCGGCGAGGCGCTCTCGCTGATGGAACGCAGCGACCTGGTCGCGGAGACGCTGGGCGAACACGTCTTCGACTTCTTCCTGCGCAACAAGCGGCAGGAGTGGGAGGAGTACCGGTCCGAGGTGACCGCGTTCGAACTGCGGAAGAACTTGCCGGTGCTGTAAGCGGCGCCGGACGTCCGAGAGGGGCCCACCCAGGTGATGCGGTGGGCCCCTCTCGGGCTGTCAGGACGGCCCGGGGTCGAAGATCTCGTGTCCGCCGACCCGGCGCCAGATGACGTGCGGTTCGCCCTTGCGGAGTTCGTCCCCGTACTGCCAGGTGGCACGCCCGTCGGGAGCCCACGTCATTTCCATGACGGGATGCTCGCCTTCAGGGAGCCGTACTCCCTGGACCGGCTTGACCCGGAGGCCCGGCCGGAACCGCCCGGTGGTCACGTCCGGTACGAACTTGTTCCGGACGGTGTCCTCGAACCGCTCCCGCTCCTGTGCGGTGAGCTTCCGAAAGTCACGGACGAACCGGGAGGTCGTCTCGAAAGTCGGCAATAGGGCCTCCGGGTGCTTGGTTCAGCTCTCCTCGCCGAGGTGCGTGAACATGTCGTCCACGTCCTCGTGGCGGGTCGTGCGTCCGGCCGCGATGTCCTCGCTCGCCTCGCGCTCGCCTGCCTGCCAACGCTCCGTCCAGAACCATGCCTGGTCGGTGCGGATCTTCCGCAGTCCGTGGACCTCGACGACACCTGCGTCGTTGATCTCGAACTCAAGCTCGTCACCTGGGGAGACCCCCAGTGCTTCACGTACGCCCACAGGCAGTGTCAGTTGACCCTTCTCACGGACGCTGGCCTGGAATGTCACCGACGTCATGGGCGACCTCCCTCTCTCCGGACTTCGAGAGTACAACGCACTCTCCCACTTTCCAACTTTCTTACTTGGTGAATGTCGGAGACACCGCCGCCTTGCTGATCAGCCTCGGTGTCCCCGTGCCGTCCGCCCGCATCTCGTACAGGTCCGCCCCGTAGTCCCCAGGTAGGGCGTAGACGACGGTGTGGTCGTCCTTCCAGACCGTCTGGTCGTCGACGCTTCGGGGCTCTGACAGGGGGGTTTCGCGCATCGTCCGCAAGTTCAGGACGTACAGGTGCCACGGTGCGTCCTTCGAGAGGCCGGGGACGCGTTTTTTGTACGCGATGCGGGTGCCGTCGGGGGAGAGGGACGGGCATTCGACGTTCTCGTGGAGGGTCGTTGCCGTGCGGGTGCGGAGGTCGCCCCGGATCAGGTACGTCTTGCCCTTGCTCGCCATCGTCGCGTAGAACGTGCGGTCGTCCGGCGCGAAGGTCACCCCCCAGAAGTTGACGTCGGGGGAGGCGTACGCGTGCCCGTTCTTCACCACCTCGAAGTCCTCCAGCGTCGGGATCAGGGCGCCCGTGCGCGTGTCCACGATCGCCGTGCGGGTCGAGAAGTTCGTGCCCGCGTAGGAGTCGCCGCCGACGAACGCGGTCCACGCCGCGAAGTGACCCGTGGGGGAGACGCGGGCGCGCGAGGGGATGCCGGGGACGTCGTACCGTGAACGTTCACGGAGCGACGCGTCCAGGATCAGCGCACGGTACGTGTCGGAGACGGCACCGTGAACTGCCTGGAGGCATACGCCGGTTGAGCCGGCGGCGTAGAAGCGCAGGCACTTGACGCCGGACGCGGTACGGGGCCCGCCGGGGTCACCGGCCGGCACGGACGTCACCTCGTCCCGATGCGGCCCCCACGCCAGGTTCCGGAAGACCATCCGCCCGGCAGAGGCCAACGACACCGCCCCGGACGACACCGAGGGTCCCCCCGCCTGCACCTGGTCCCGCCGCTCCGCGCGAGCCGACGCGTGCAGCACCGACGCCACCGCGACCCCCGCCAGCACGAGCACCGCACAGCAAAGCACCAGAAACCGGTTACGCACACTCATGTCGTGTCCCCAGGTCGCAGCAGGGTCAGAGAGACGCCCGCGCACAGCGCCAGCGCGAGGGCCGAGACGCCGAGCGCCGTCCGGTCCCCCCACACCGTCCACATCGCCCCGAACCCCAGTGAGCAGGCAAAACGCGCGAGCGCCTGCCCGGTCTGGACGAGCGCGAGCCCGGACGAGCGCAGCTCCTCGGGCACGCTGTCGGAGGCGGCGGCCATGAGGACCCCGTCGGTGGCGGCGTAGAAAGCGCCGTGCAGCAACAGCACGAGATACGGCAGCACGGCACTGTGCCAGGAGGCCAGCAGGACGACGTACGCCGCGAGCAGCGCCGCGTGCCCGGCGAGGAACACGCGCCACCGCCCGACCCGGTCCGCGACCCTGCCGAGCGGCAGCGCCAGCAGCAGGAACGCCGCCGCCGTACCGAGCGGGAGCAGCGCGAACCAGCGGTCGGGTACATCGAGCCGGCGTTGCAGCAACAGGTAGACGAAGGAGTCGCTGACCGTGGCGAGCCCGAGCAGCAGCGCGCAGATCGTCGTACGGCGCAGAGTGCGGTGCCGCAGGAGCGCCAACGCCGCGCGCAGGGTGGGCCGTTGGGCTTCGGGGACGCTCGCCGCCCGGCCGCCGGGCACGAACAGCACCAGGACCAGCACACCCGTCACGGCGATACAGAAACTGACGGTGAAGACGGCGTCGTACCCGTCGACCGTGGCCCGCAGGATCAGGAACGCGGCCAGGGGGCCGAGCAGCGCGCCGGCCGTGTCCATCGCGCGATGTACCCCGAAAGACCTACCCCGGTTCTCGGGGGTGGAGGAGAGGGAGATGAGGGCGTCACGGGGCGCGGTGCGCAGCCCTTTGCCGGTGCGGTCCGCCGCGAGTACTAGCCCGATGGGGGTAAGTGTGTGTACCAGAAGTAGCAGGGGCTTGCAGGCCGCCGAGATGGCGTAACCCAGTCCCGCCACCCACTTGTGGCGCCCGCCGCCCCGGTCCGCGAGATGCCCGCCGACGAGGCGTACGACGGCGGAGAAGCCGTTGTAGACGCCGTCGAGGAGCCCGAAGCCCAGCGGGGACAGGCCGAGGCCCGCGACCAGGTAGAGGGGGAGGACGGCCGTCACCATCTCCGACGACACGTCCGTGATCAGGCTGACCGCGCCGAGCGCGAACACGGTGGGGGCGACCCGCGCCCCCACCGAGGCGGACGCCGGCGCCTTGTCCGTCGTACTCGCGCGGCTGTCCGCTACGTACACCTCAGGACGCCCAGATCCCGGTGATGTCCTCGGCGTCGGCCGCGTTGCCCGCGTGGGTATTAATACCTTGGGTGTCCTCGATCGTACGCAGCAGGTCGTAGTGGTTGTACGTGGTGGAGGAGGACGACCCCGGGGTGACCGGCTGGCCGTACAGCACCGTCGGGATGCGGTTGCCGGAGAGGCGGTTGTCCTCGTCGAAGGTGACGACGAGCAGGCTGTTGTGGGTCTTGGCCCAGGTCGCGTACGCGCCCAGGTTGTTCTTCAGCCAGGTGTCACCGGTCGACACGGAGCAGTCGTGCATGTCGCTGCACAGGTTCGGGACGACGAAGGAGACGTCCGGCAGCGTCGTGAAGTCCGTCGGGAACTGCGCGAACGTCTTCGCGGTGGAGGTCGGTACGTTGCTGAACCCGAACCACGGGTTGTGCTTGCGCGCGTAGTTGCCGCTGCTGCACGTCGTCGAACCCTGGCTCGGCAGCGTCTCGTTGTAGCTCGCCCAGGTGCCGCCCGCCGCGATGACCTCGGAGGCGAGGTTCGGCGCGGAGGAGAAACCGGGGGAGTAGCAGCTGTCGTCGGTGACGCCCTGCGTCGAACCGGAGAACAGGGCGAAGTAGTTGGGCTGGCTCGGGTGGGTCTCGCCGAACGACTGCGACAGGTTGGCGCCGCCGGTCTTCAGCGAGTTGAGGTACGGCGCGCTGGACGAGCCGATGACCTGGCTGTAGGCGTGGTTCTCGAAGACCACGACGACCACGTGGTCCGGGCTCGGTACGGCGCCGGCGGCGTGCGCGGAGCCGCCGGCCCCGATGCCGGTCCACAGGCCGAACGAGGCGGCGGCGAGGGCGGCGGAGGCGGCCAGGGTCGTACGGGCACGGCGGAAGGGGGTACTGCCGGACACATCATCCTCCGGTGGGGGGAGTACGGGAGAGGTACGGAGCTGGCATGACAGTGCGGGCAGATCATGTACACGCCAGAGTGCTCCCTGGCGACATCACCCGTCCAGCCGGATGAAGAGCGAGTGAACTGATGGCACGCCCTCCGCCCTGTGAGACGCGGCCTCCGGACCGGGGCTCCTCTCCCCCTTGAGGGTTAGTCTCGAAGTCGTACGACCTTGATCAGACGGAGGAGGCCGGGCATGACGGGGCTGGGGCGCAGGAGCAGTACGTTCTCCCGTCTGCTGAGGCACGGGTTCACCGACCCCTCCGCCGCCGAACGCCTCCTGGACGGCGCCGAACTCGCCGGTGTCCGCAACGACCCGGTCCTCCTCGAAGCCCTCGGCGCCACCGCCGACCCCGACCTCGCCCTCCAGGGCCTCGTACGGCTCCTGGAGTCGCAGCCCGGTCCCACCGCCCGCCGCGAACTGCTGGACACGGTGATAGCGGCCAAGCCCCTGCGCGACCGCCTCCTCGGAGTGCTCGGCGCCTCGGCGGCCCTCGCCGACCACCTCGCCCGCCACCCCCGAGACTGGGAGGTCCTGGTCACGTACGAGCCCCGGGATCTCCACCCCGGGGTGGAGGAGTTCGAGCGCGGCCTCGCGGAGGCCACCGACCCCGTCTCCCTGCGCGTCGCCTACCGCCGCTGCCTCCTGTCGATCGCCGCCCGGGACGTCTGCGGCACGACGAACATCACCGAGACCGCCGCCGAACTCGCCGACCTCGCGACGGCGACCTTGCGCGCGGCCCTCGCCATCGCCTGCGAGGCCGCCCCCGGCGACGCCGAGGCCTGCCGCCTCGCGGTCATCGCGATGGGCAAGTGCGGCGGCCACGAGCTCAATTACGTCTCGGACGTGGACGTCATCTTCGTCGGCGAGGCCGCCGAGGGCGCCGACGAGGGCAAGGCCCTGCGCTCGGCCACGAAACTCGCCTCGCACATGATGCGGATCTGCTCCGAGACGACCGTCGAGGGCACGATCTGGCCGGTCGACGCCAACCTCCGCCCCGAGGGCCGCAACGGCCCCCTCGTGCGCACCCTCAGCAGCCACCTCGCCTACTACCAACGCTGGGCGAAGACCTGGGAGTTCCAGGCCCTCCTCAAGGCCCGCCCGGTCGCCGGTGACCTCGACCTCGGACGGCAGTACGTCGAGGCGCTCGCCCCGATGGTGTGGCAGGCCTCCGAGCGCGACAACTTCGTCACCGACGTCCAGAAGATGCGCCGCCGTGTCGTCGAGAACATCCCCGCCGCCGAGGTCGAACGCGAACTGAAGCTCGGACCCGGCGGCCTCAGGGACGTCGAATTCGCCGTGCAGATGCTCCAGTTGGTGCACGGCAGGGCGGACGCGTCCCTGCGCAGCGGCACGACGCTGGACGCGCTGCGGGCGCTCGCCGAGGGCGGCTACATCGGCCGCGCCGACGCCGTACAGCTCGACGAGGCGTACCGCTTCCTGCGCACCATGGAGCACCGCATCCAGCTCTACCGCCTGCGCCGCACGCACCTCGTCCCCGAAGCAGAGGAGGATCAGCGGCGGTTGGGGCGCTCGCTCGGGATGCGGTCCGAGCCGGTCACCGAGCTGAACCAGGAGTGGAAGCGCCACTCCGGAGTGGTCCGGCGCCTGCACGAGAAGCTGTTCTACCGGCCGTTGCTCGACGCGTTCGCCCAACTCGGCCCAGGCGAAGCCAGGTTGAGTCCCAAGGCGGCCCGCGAGCGGATGGTGGCCCTCGGCTACGCCGACCCGGCGGCGGCCCTCAGGCATCTGGAGGCGCTGGCGTCCGGCGTCTCCCGCAAGGCCGCCATCCAACGGACGCTGCTGCCCGTCCTGTTGGGCTGGTTCGCCGACTCCGCCGACCCGGACGCCGGACTCCTCAACTTCCGTAAAGTCTCGGACGCGCTCGGCAAGACCCCTTGGTATCTGCGCCTGTTGAGGGACGAGGGCGCCGCCGCCGAGAACCTCGCCCGCGTCCTGTCCGCTGGACGCCTCGCCCCCGACCTCCTCATGCGCGCCCCCGAAGCGGTCGCCCTCCTCGGCGACGGCGACGACCTGGAGCCGCGCGGGCGGGCCCAGTTGGAGCAGGAGGTACTGTCCGGCGTCGGCCGCGCCGAGAGCGGCGAGGCCGGGGTGCGCGTCGCACGCGGCGTCCGGCGCCGCGAGCTGTTCCGTACGTCCGCCGCCGACATCGTCGACACCTACGGCACCGAGACCAAGCCCGCCGAGGCCGACCAGGGCGCCCTCGTCGACCGGGTCGGCGCCGCCGTCTCCGACCTCACCGCCGCGACCCTCGCCGGGACCCTGCGCTCGGTCGTGCGGGACGGGTGGGGCGACACCCTGCCGACCAGGTTCGCCGTCATCGGCATGGGCCGGTTCGGCGGACACGAACTCGGCTACGGCTCCGACGCCGACGTGCTCTTCGTCCACGAACCCCGCGAGGGAGTCGACGAGCGCGAGGCGTCCGAGGCCGCCAACCGGGTCGTCTCCGAGATGCGCCGGCTCCTCCAAGTCCCCAGCGCCGACCCGCCGTTGCTGATCGACGCCGACCTGAGGCCCGAGGGCAAGTCGGGGCCGCTGGTCCGGACGTTCAAGTCGTACGAGGCGTACTACCGGCGCTGGTCGCTGGTCTGGGAGTCGCAGGCCCTGCTGAGGGCCGAACCCGTCGCCGGTGACGAGGAGTTGGGGCGCCGGTTCATCGACCTCATCGACCCCCTGCGCTACCCCGCCGAAGGGCTCGGCGACGACGCCGTGCGCGAGATCCGGCGCCTCAAGGCCCGCATGGAGTCCGAGCGGCTGCCGCGTGGCGCCGACCCCAAACTCCACGCCAAGCTCGGGCCCGGCGGGCTCTCCGACGTCGAGTGGACCGTGCAGCTCATCCAGATGCGGCACGGCTGGGCCGAGCCGGGCCTCAGGACGACCCGCACCCGCGAGGCCCTCGCGGCAGCGTGTGCGGCCGGCCTGCTCGGCGCGGAGGAGGCCGAAATCCTGGACGAGGCCTGGGTGTTGGCGTCCCGGGTGCGCAACGCCGTGATGCTGGTGCGGGGGCGGGCCGCGGACACGTTCCCCACCGAGGCTAGGGAACTCGCCGCTGTGGGGCGGTACTTGGGGTACGCGGCCGGTCATGTGGGGGACATGCTGGACGCCTACCGGCGAACCACGCGGCGGGCGAGGGGAGTTGTCGAGGAGCTGTTCTACGGGGGGTAGCCGGTCCCGGCGCTTTGGCGGTACGCCTCCGGGTCAGCGCCACCCCGGCCAGGATCACGACCATCCCCGCCAACACCCTCGGCGTCAAAGGCTCGTCGAGCAGCAGCGCGCCCAGCGTCAGGGACACCACCGGGAGCAGATAACCGACCGTCGCCGCACTGGTCGGCCCCTCCTCGGCGATCATCTGATAGTTGAGGTAGAAGGTCACGCCCGTCGCCAGCACGCCCAGTGCCAGAAGCGCCAACAGCCCTGTCACGTCGGCCTTTACGGGTCCCGCGAACGGCACCGCAAGCCCGCTCCACGCGGTCGCTGTGAGGAGTTGAGCCGCCGAGACCGCGAGCGGGGCGTCGTTGGGTGTGAGCGTGCGTGCCATGTAGGCGAAAGCGATCGCGTAACTGGCCCCCGCTCCCAGCAGGAACAGTGCGTCCCAGCTCAACAGGGACCCGCCGCTCTGCCAGGGTGCGAAGACCAGCAGCACCCCGCCGAAACCGAGCACCAGCCCCGACACCCGACGTCTCTCCGCGCTCCCCAGCAGCATCCCGATCACCAGTGACCACAAGGGAGTTGTCGCGTTCATCACCCCCGCCGTCCCCGAGTCCACCGTCCGCTGACCGAGGCTGAACAACGCGAACGGCACCGCGTTGCAGAACAGTGCGGCGACCACGAGATGCCCCCACACCCGCCGCGTTCGCGGCAGCCGCTGCCCCGCCCGCCATGCCAGCGCCAGCAGCACGGCCGCCCCCAGCGCGCACCGCCCGACGGTGATCTGTACCGGCGTGAGCCCGTGGTCGAGCGCGAGTTTGATCCAGAGGAAGGCCGACCCCCACAGCAGAGCCAGGGCCGCCATACGGAAGGTAGGCATGCCCACAACAGTCGCCGCCCCGACCTGTCAGGACAAGTGAAAGATCCAGCATGAACCCTTAAGCTGGACTGCATGATAGACGTCCGGCGCATGCAGATCCTCCGCGCGGTCGTGCACAGCGGCTCCGTCACCGCCGCCGCGCGCGCCCTCGACTACACCCCCTCCGCCGTCAGCCAGCAGATCGCCGCGCTGGAGAAGGAGACCGGTACGGCACTGCTGGAGCGGGTCGGCAGAGGCGTACGGCCCACGGCGGCAGGCGTGTTGCTCAGCGAGCACGCCGAACTCGTCGCGAAACAGCTCGACTTGGCGGAGTCGGACCTCGCCGACCTCCTCGCGGGCCGCACGGGGCGCCTCGCGGTGCGGTACTTCGCGACGGCCGGCGCCTACCTCGTCGCCCCCGCCGTCGCGGACGTCCGCCGCGAACACCCCGGCGTACGCGTCGAGTTGAGGCTCACCGACATCACCCACCACCTCGCGGCGGTCCGCGACGGTCACGCCGACGCCGTACTCGTCGTGGGGGAGGAGCAGTGCGAGGGCGTGCGCGTGCTGCCGCTGCTGGACGATCCGTACGTCGTCGTCCTCCCCGCAGGGCACCCGGCGGCGGAGCTGGACGCCGTCGACCTGGCCTCGCTCGCCGGTGAACCGTGGGTCGGCAGCGAGTGGCCGGGCCCCTGCCTCGACGCGCAGCTCGCCGCGTTCGCCGACGCCGGGTTCCGGCCGGAGTTCGCGGTCGACAGCGAGGACTACGTCACCGCGCAGGGCTTCGTCGCGGCTGGCCTGGGTATCGCCCTGATCCCACGCCTGGGCCTCGGCGCGGCCCGGGCCGACATCGCCGTACGCCCCCTGGCGGGGACCCCGGCCGCGCGCCGGATCTGCGTCGGGGTACGGGAGGGGGCGGAGACGACGCCGGCGCTGCGGACGTTCGTACGGGCGCTCAGGCGGGCGGCCGGGTCCGGGCGGGAGGGGTAGGCGCGTTCGCGCTGAGCTGCCGTGCAGGGGCAGGGGCAGGGGCAGGGGCAGGGGTTCAGGGCGCGGGGCCTCGGGTGTGAGGCGGGTGCCGCTGCCGACGCGCTGTCGAGCCTCGGAGCCTGTGTCGCATCCCCGGCCGGGCGCCCGCCGCCTGGCACGCACTCCCCCAAGCTCTGCGAGCAGGGGGACCCCCAGCGGCGTCGCCGAAACGCCCACGTGGCTCCTCCCTCAAGCTCTCGGTTTCGCTCGACCAGGGGGCACCCCCATCGCGGACGCTCCGGTGCCTTGCGATCTGGGGGTCCCTCTGCTCGCCAGAGCATGGGGGCATCAGACGACGTGCGCTGATTCGACCGGGGATGTGGCACAGGGCTCTCAGCCCCGGCCGGGCGGGGTGCGGCGGACGCTCAGATCCGAGCCGCCGCCGACCCTTCGCCCCGGGCGTCGGCCGAACTCTTGGGCTGGGCTGCCGTCGGGCTCCCGCCCTGGGCCGCTGTGGAACTCCCGGGCTGGGCCGTTGCCGGGCGGCTCCCGTTCCGGGCCTCGGCCGCCCCCTTGGGTTGAGCTGCGGTCGGGCTCCCGCCCTGGGCCTCCGCAGATCTCTTGGGTTGAGCTGCGGTCGGGCTCCCGCCCTGGACCGCTGCGGAACTCCCGGATTGGGCTGCCGCCGGGCTCCCGTTCCGGGCCTCGGCCGCCCCCTCGGGCTGGGCTGCCGTTGGGCTTCCGCTCTGGGCCGCTGTGGAACTCCCGGGCTGGGCCGTTGCCGGGCGGCTTCCGTTCCGCGCCTCGGCAGATCTATTGGGCTGGGCTGCGGTAGGACTCTCGCCCTGGGCCGCTGCGGGCTGCCGCCGAGCTCCCGCTCCGGGCCTCGGTCGAACTCTTGGGCTGGGCTGCCGCCGGGCTTCCGTTCCGGGCCTCGGCCGCCCCCTCGGGCTGCGCCGCTGCCGGGCTCCCGCCCCGGGACACCGCCTGGCCCTCGCCGCTCCGGGCCAGCTTCGCGCCATCGCCGTCCTGGGCCGCAACCTCCGTCACGGACCCCGTCACCTCACCGGCCCCCGCCCTCCCCGACAGCCTCGCCGCAGCCCCCTTCACCACATCCCACGCCGGCACCCCCGCCGCAACCGTCTGCGGCAGCCGGTACGGCGACGTCCCATACACCGCCCACGCCACGAAGAACCCGAACGCCAGGCACAGGATGCCGCCCACCGCGTCCAGCCAGAAGTGGTTCGCCGTCGAGACGATCACGATCAGGGTCGCCGTCGGGTAGAGGAGCCCCAGGACGCGCACCCACGGCAGCCGGGCCAGGAAGAAGATCGTCAGGCCACACCACAGCGACCACCCGATGTGCATGGACGGCATCGCGGCGTACTGGTTGGACATGTTCTTGAGGTCGCCGGAGGCCATCGACCCCCAGGTCTCGTGCACGACGACCGTGTCGATGAAGTCGCCGCCGTTCATGAGCCGGGGCGGGGCGAGGGGGTAGAAGTAGTACCCCACGAGAGCTACGGCGGTGGTCGCGAAGAGGACCAGCCGCGTGGCCGCGTACCGACCGGGATGGCTGCGGTAGAGCCAGACCAGCACCCCGAGCGTGACGATGAAGTGCAGTGTCGCGTAGTAGTAGTTCATGCCCACGATCAGCCAAGTCACCGAGTTCACGGCGTGGTTGACCGACTCCTCGACGGCGATGCCGAGGTGATGCTCCATCCGCCAGATCCAGTCGGCGTTGCGCAGTGCCTCCGACTTCTGCTCCGGGACCGCGTTGCGGATCAGCGAGTACGTCCAGTAACTCACCGCGATCAACAGGATCTCGAACCACAGACGTGGACGACGAGGGCTGTGCACACGTCGGGACTTGGCCGTGACGGAGACGGGAACGGTCGGCTCCCGGCCTTCCGAAGATGTCACGGTTACGTCACCCATAGATATGAAGTCTGCCAGAAAAGAGCTGTCCCCCCGATCATCCCCTGGGCTGGTCGGACCCGCACGTCCTACCGCGTGCGTACGGGGTCGGGCTCCACCTCAGGGACGAGTCGTACGGTCCCCCGGTACCGATGCGGTAGACCCGCGTACGACGAGTTCCGGCATGAACACGAACTCGCTGTGCGGCGCGGGCGTGCCGCCGATCTCCTCCAGGAGCGTACGCACCGCGGCCTGCCCCATCGCCGGGACCGGCTTGCGGATCGTGGTCAGCGGCGGATCGGTGAACGCGATCAGCACGGAGTCGTCGAACCCGACCACGGAGACGTCCCCGGGGACGGTCAGACCGAGTTGCCGGGCGGCCCGGATCGCGCCGAGCGCCATCATGTCGCTGGCGCAGACCACGGCCGTACACGATCGCTCGATGAGCGAGGTGGCCGCCGCCTGTCCGCCCTCCAGCGTGTACAGGGAGTGCTGGACGAGGTCGGTCTCGACGGTCTGCGCGGGTAGTCCCAAAGTCTCATGCATCGCCCGCACGAACCCCTCGATCTTCCGCTGCACCGGCACGAACCGCTTGGGCCCGAGGGCGAGCCCGATCCGGGTGTGCCCCAGCGAGGTGAGGTGGCTGACCGCGAGGGTCATCGCGGCCCGGTCGTCCGGCGAGATGAACGGCGCCTGCACCTTGGGCGAGAACCCGTCCACGAGCACGAACGGCACGCCCTGTGCCCGGAGTTGCTCGTAGCGCTGCATGTCGGCCGTGGTGTCCGCGTGCAGCCCCGAGACGTAGATGATCCCGGCCACGCCCCGGTCGACGAGCATCTCCGTCAGCTCGTCCTCGGTGGAGCCGCCCGGCGTCTGCGTCGCCAGTACGGGGGTGTACCCCTGGCGGGTGAGGGCCTGCCCGATGACCTGGGCCAGCGCCGGGAAGATCGGGTTCTCCAGCTCGGGAGTGATGAGGCCGACGAGACCGGCGCTGCGCTGCCGCAGCCGTACCGGCCGTTCGTAGCCGAGGACGTCGAGCGCGGCGAGGACGGACTCGCGGGTGGTGGCGGCGACGCCCGGCTTCCCGTTGAGGACCCGGCTGACCGTCGCTTCGCTCACCCCCGCCTGCGCGGCGATGTCGGCCAGCCGTGTGGTCACAGGGGTGGACTGTACCGGGCGGCCCAGAGGACGCCCCCGTCCCGGCTGCTGTGTCATCGCGTCCCCTCGGGAAAGTGTCAGCAAGAGCTTGCAGAGTCTTACATACGCCAGAAGTGCCCAGCCAACCCTGGAAACAACGGTCTCACAGAGACTCTCCCCAGGTCACGCGCGAATAACGGCGACGGTTTCTTGCACTTTTTTGCTGCAAGACCTTTCGTAACGCTTGCAGCCTTGTTACGTTCCCTGACGCCCGGCAGGCACGGGCTTCGACCCAAGGAGAGACTCATGCGGCGTGGCATAGCGGCCACCGCGCTGGTGGCGTCCGTCGCCCTGACGGCGACGGCGTGCGGCGGGGACGACAGCGGCAGCGACAATTCGGGCCCGACCACCATCACCTGGTGGGACACCTCCAACGCCACGAACGAGGCGCCCACGTACCGTGCGCTGATCAAGCAGTTCGAGGCCGCGCACAAGGACGTCAAGGTCAAGTACGTCAACGTCCCCTTCGACCAGGCGCAGAACAAGTTCGACACCGCCGCCGGTGCCTCCGGCGCGCCGGACGTGCTGCGCTCCGAGGTCGGCTGGACCCCCGCGTTCGCCAAGAAGGGTTTCTTCCTGCCGCTGGACGGCACCGAAGCCCTCGCGGACCAGGCGAAGTTCAAGCCCAACCTGCTCGAACAGGCCAAGTACGACGGCAAGACGTACGGCGTCCCGCTGGTCACCGACACCCTCGCGCTCGTCTACAACAAGGCCCTCTTCGCCAAGGCCGGCGTCGCCGCGCCCAAGACCTGGGACGAGCTGAAGACGGCCGCCGCGACCGTCAAGGACAAGACGGGCGTGGACGGTTACTGGGGTTCCACCCAGGCGTACTACGCGCAGAGCTTCCTGTACGGCGAGGGCACCGACACCGTCGACGCCTCCGCCAAGAAGGTCACCGTCGACTCGGCGCCCGCGAAGAAGGCGTACGGCACCTGGCTCTCCCTCTTCGACGGCAAGGGCCTGCACAAGGCCGACACCACCGCCGACGCGTACGCCCATATCCAGGACGCGTTCGTCAACGGCAAGGTCGCCGCGATCATCCAAGGGCCGTGGGAGATCACGAACTTCTACAAGGGCGCCGCGTTCAAGGACAAGGCCAACCTCGGCATCGCCACCGTCCCGGCGGGGTCCACCGGCAAGGCGGGTGCGCCGACCGGCGGCCACAACCTCTCCGTGTACGCGGGCTCGGACAAGTCGCACCAGACGGCCGCGCTGAAGTTCGTCAACTTCATGACGTCCGCCGCGTCGCAGGCCACCATCGCGCTGAAGAACTCGACGCTGCCGACGCGGGACGACGCGTACACCGCCGAGGTCAAGGCCGACCCGGGCATCGCCGGCTACCAGACGGTGCTGGCCGCAGCCCAGCCCCGGCCCGCGCTCCCCGAGTACAGCTCCCTGTGGGGTCCCCTCGACACCGAACTGCCGAAGATCGCGGGCGGCAAGGAGTCCCTCGACTCCGGCCTCGGGGCCGCCGAGACCGCCATCGCCAAGCTGGTCCCCGACTTCAGCAAGTGAGCCCCGCGTGGCCGCCGGATTCCCGCGAGAAGCGGGGGAGGAATCCGGCGGCCACCGGTCTGCCGTAACTCCGGAGAGGGACGGCCCGCCGTACCCCCGTGGTCGTAGTACCCCCCGTTGAACCGTCAGAAGGTGTCGAAATGACAGTCGCCATCGACCGAGCGACCGGCCGTAAACGGCCCGGCGAACCGAAGCCGGGGCTGGGCAGGCGTCTGAAGCGAGGGTACGACCGGTACTGGTACGCGTACGCCATGATCGCCCCCGTCGTGGTCGTCCTCGGCGTCCTCGTCGTCTACCCCCTGGTCTACGGCTTCTACCTCACCCTCACCGACGCCGACAGCCTCAACACCGCGCGCACGATCGGCGCCAACCACATCGACGCCACCTACAAGTTCATCGGCTTCGACAACTACGCCGACATCCTGTGGGGCGACACCGCCTACGACCGCTTCTGGTCCCATTTCATCTGGACGATCGTCTGGACGGCCCTCTGCGTCGCCCTGCACTACACGATCGGCCTCGCCCTCGCCCTGCTCCTCGACCAGAAGCGCCGCGGACGCACCCTCTACCGCCTCCTGCTCGTCCTCCCCTGGGCGGTCCCGACGTTCGTCACCGTCTTCGGCTGGCGCTTCATGCTCGCGGACAGCGGCATCATCAACTCCGCCCTGGACGCACTGCACCTGCCGCAGCCCCAATGGCTGGAGGACACCTTCTGGCAGCGGTTCGCCGCCATCATGGTCAACACCTGGTGCGGCGTCCCCTTCATGATGATCTCGCTCCTCGGCGGCCTCCAGTCCATCGACAGCTCCCTCTACGAGGCCGCCGAGATGGACGGCGCAAGCCCCTGGCAGCGCTTCCGGTACGTCACCCTGCCCGGCCTGCGCTCGGTCTCCTCCACCGTCGTCCTGCTCGGCATCATCTGGACGTTCAACCAGTTCGCCGTCATCTTCCTGCTGTTCGGCAACACCGCGCCCGACGCGCAGATCCTCGTCACCTGGGCCTACTACCTCGGCTTCGGCCAACAGCCGCGCGACTTCGCCCAGTCGGCCGCGTACGGAATCCTGCTGCTCGGCATCCTCGTCGTGTTCACCTCGTTCTACCGGCGCTGGCTGAACCGCAACGACCCGCAAGCCGCGCTCTAGCGAAGGGAGTTACCCCGTGACCACCACTGCAAGCACCCCCGTCCGGCGGCGCGGCCGAAGCGGCCTGCCGGCCTCCCTCGCCTCGCACGGCATCCTGGTCCTGGCGAGCCTGATCGCCCTCTTCCCGGTCGCCTGGCTGGTGTTCCTGTCGCTCGGCCCCGACAAGGACGACTACCTCCACCCCGGCGGCATCTGGTCGAAGATGACCTTCGACAACTACAGCTTCGTCCTCCAACACACCAGTTTCCTCGACTGGTTGAAGAGTTCGCTGATCGTCTCCCTCGGCACGACCTTCCTGGGCGTCTTCGTCGCCGCCACCACCGGGTACGCCGTCTCCCGCATGCGCTTCCCCGGCTACCGCAAGTTCATGTGGCTGCTGCTGCTCACCCAGATGTTCCCGGTCGCCGTCCTCATGGTGCCGATGTACCAGATCCTCGCCGACCTCCAGCTCATCGACAGCTACCTCGGCCTGATCCTCGTCTACTGCACGACCGCCGTCCCGTACTCGGCATGGCTGCTGAAGGGCTACTTCGACACCATCCCCTTCGAGATCGACGAGGCGGGACGCGTCGACGGACTCAGCCCCTTCGGCACCTTCGCCCGGCTGATCCTCCCGCTCGCCCGGCCCGGCCTCGCAGTAGCCGCTTTCTACAGCTTCATCACCGCGTTCGGCGAGGTCGCCTTCGCGACGACGTTCATGCTCGACGACAAGAAGTACACGCTCGCCGTCGGCCTCCAGAGCTTCGTCAGTGAACACGACGCCCAGCGCAACCTGATGGCCGCCACCGCCGTACTCATCGCGATACCGGTTTCCGCGTTTTTCTATCTCGTCCAGAAGAACCTGGTCACCGGCCTCACCGCGGGCGGTACAAAGGGCTGATCCGCAGCGACAAAACCTGCGCTTTTCCCGAAACTCCCGCCCGTGGCCTGCCGGTTGTTGATACCCATGGTCACGAGCGGGGCGGCGGCCGTAGCGGTCCTTCCGACCCCGCTGACCCCTACGGCCGCCCCTTTCTCTGCTTTCTCCGTATTTTCTGTACGACGATCCCTCCGCCCGATCGACCAGCACAAGGACGCCATGAGCCAGCAGCACTCCGCAGCCGACCAGGCCCAGGTCACCGTCACCGTCGAGGCGAGCCGCCCCGACTGGTGGCGGGAGGCCGTGATCTACCAGGTCTATCCGCGCAGCTTCGCCGACGGCAACGGCGACGGCATGGGCGACCTGGCCGGCGTACGCACCCGCCTGCCGTACCTGCGCGAGCTGGGCGTGGACGCCGTGTGGCTCAGCCCCTTCTACGCCTCCCCGCAGGCCGACGCCGGCTACGACGTCGCCGACTACCGCGCCGTCGACCCCATGTTCGGCACGCTCCTCGACGCCGACGCGCTGATCCGCGACGCGCACGGACTCGGCCTCAGGGTCATCGTCGACCTCGTCCCCAACCACTCCTCCGACCAGCACGAGTGGTTCAAGCGCGCCGTCGAGGAGGGCCCGGGCTCGCCGCTGCGGGAGCGCTACCACTTCCGGCCCGGCAAGGGCGCGGACGGTGAACTCCCGCCCAACGACTGGGAGTCCATCTTCGGCGGGCCCGCCTGGACCCGGCTCCCGGACGGCGAGTGGTACCTCCACCTCTTCGCGCCCGAGCAGCCCGACTTCAACTGGGAACACCCCGCCGTCGGCGACGAGTTCCGCTCCATCCTGCGCTTCTGGCTCGACATGGGCGTCGACGGCTTCCGCATTGACGTCGCCCACGGCATGGTCAAGGCCGCCGGACTCCCCGACATCGGCGGCAGCGATCAGGTCAAGCTGCTGGGCAACGATGTCATGCCGTTCTTCGACCAGGACGGCGTCCACGACATCTACCGGGCCTGGCGCAAGGTCCTCGACGAATACTCCGGGGAACGCATCTTCGTCGCCGAGGCATGGACCCCGACCGTCGAGCGCACGGCCAACTACGTCCGCCCCGACGAACTCCACCAGGCCTTCAACTTCCAGTACCTGGCCACCGATTGGGACGCCGCGAAGCTCCGCGAGGTCATCGACCTCACGCTGGAGTCGATGCGTCCCGTCGGCGCCCCGGCGACGTGGGTCCTCTCCAACCACGACGTCACCCGCCACGCCACCCGCTTCGCCAACGAGCCCGGCCTCGGCACCCAGATCCGCCTCGCCGGGGACCGTGAACTCGGCCTGCGCCGCGCCCGCGCGGCCACGCTCCTCATGCTGGCCCTGCCCGGCTCCGCCTACATCTACCAGGGCGAGGAGCTGGGCCTGCCCGACGTCGTCGACCTGCCCGACGAGGTGCGTCAGGACCCCGCCTACTTCCGGGGCGCCGGCCAGGACGGCTTCCGCGACGGCTGCCGGGTGCCGATCCCGTGGGACCGGGAGGGCGAGTCGTACGGCTTCGGCGCGGGCGGCAGCTGGCTTCCGCAGCCCGCGAGTTGGGGCGAGCTGAGCGTCGAGGCGCAGACCGGGGTGGCCGGGTCGACACTGGAGCTGTACCGGTCCGCGCTGGCCGTCCGGCGCGAGCACGCCGGCCTCGGGGCGGGCGAGTCCGTCGAGTGGCTGCCGTCGCCGGAAGGTGTACTCGCCTTCAGGCGGGGGGAGTTCGTGGCGTTCGCCAACACCACGGGGGACGCGGTGAGCGTTCCCGAGTACGGGCGGGTACTGCTCGCCAGCGGGGAGTTCGACGGGGTGACCGTTCCGGCGGACACGACCGTGTGGTTCACGGCGAGCTGACGGGCGCGACGAAGGACCGGCCCCCTTCCGAGGGCCGGTCCCGTGTTGTGCAACCGATTACCGGCCGTTACTTCCAGGTGTCGCTGGTCGTGTAGCCGCTCGAACTCCCGGTCGTGTACGACCTGTTGGTGCCCGACTCCCACGTCACCGTCCCCGAGGCGTCCTTCTTCAGGTACTTGTACTCGAAGGCGGTGCTCTTCGGGACGATCACCCTCTTCGACCAGGTCGGGTAGGCGGCCGAGGAGAGCGGGATCGCGTCCGCCGTGTTCCAACTCCCCAGCGAGGCAAGGGAACCGACCACGTACACGTTCGTCCCGGACGTCGTCGTCGCCGTCTCGTTGAACGTCACGTCCGTCGCGTTCGCGTCCGCCACGTTCCACGAGTTGTTCAGGGTGAGCGCCGAAGTCCCGGCCGCGCCCGCCCTGTTGGCGTTGGACTCCCAGGTGACCGCGCCGGAGGCGTCCTTCTTGAGGTACTTGTACTCGAAGGACGTGCTCGCCGGGACGGACACCGTGCCCGACCAGACCGGGTAACCGCTGGACGAGAGGGCGACGGCCTTGGACGTGTCCCAACTCCCCAGCGCCGCAAGGGAACCGACGACGTACACGTTGGTCCCGGAGGACGTGGGCGCGTACTCGTTGAAGGTCGCGTTCACGGTCGTCGAGCCGCCGCCACCGCCACCGCCGCCTCCGCCGGTGCAGGAGCTGATCGGGCACGTGTACGACGCGTTGTAGAACGCGACCGCGTTCTTCGCCGGGATCGTGAGGCTCGCGTTGCCGCCCGAGACGGTGACCGTGCTGGTCCCGCCGTCGATGACGTTCTTGTACGTCCCGTCGGCCATCCCCGTCGCGAACGTGTAAGTCGCCGCCGAGGAACCGTTGTTGAGCGCGAAGAACCCGGCGCCGCTGCGGCCGAAGCCGATCACGGACGACGACTTGGTCTGCCAGTCGGAGACCGCGGCCGAGTCGGCGGCGTTGTGCCAGGACACCATGCCGATGACGGCGGTGTCGCGGTTGAGGCAGTACCAGCCGTTGGCGCAGTCCGTGTTGGTCACGAACCCGCCCGAGTTCGGCGGCGCCTGGTCGCTCTGCGTGAACTGCCAGCCCGCGTACACCGTCGGCGTCGACCACTTGTAGGCGAGCTGGAAGAGGTTCGCGAGCCGGTAGGCGTCGCCGTCCTTGTACGACAGGTGCAGGCCGTTGCGCTCGGTGTCGTGGTTCGTCACGAACGACACGGAGTTGTCGGCGGGCAGGATGCCGGACGAGGACAGCGACGCCAGGTCGCTGACGTTGCCCTGGAACGCCGACTTCAGCTTGCTCGCGTACGTGAAGTCGAGGACGTCGCCGGAGGCGTAGTAGTCGGCCGGCTGCGGAGTCGAACCCGGGTACACCTCCTGGAAGACGTACGGATCGGCGCCCGCCTTCGTGTCGGTCAGCTTCGACTCGATCGCCGCGAGGTCGGCCTCGGGGATATGCTTCGCCGCGTCCACCCGGAACCCGTCGACGCCGAGGGCGAGTTGGGAGTTCAGGAAGTTCGCGATGCCGGTGCGGACGTGGTCCGTGCCGGTCTTCAGGTCGGGCAGACCCAGGAGTTCGCAGTTCTGCACCTGGGTGAGGTTGCCGTAGTCCTGGATGGCGAGGTCGGAGGTAGGACAGCTCGACGAGTCGTGGTAGTCGGCGCGGTCCCACTCAGGGGTGTCGTACTTGTTGGTGAGGGTCGTCCCGTTGTACCCCGTACCGGTCTGCGCGGCTGTGTGGTTGATGACGGCGTCGGTGTACACCTTTACACCTGCGGTATGACAGGCATTGATCATCGCCTGGAACTTCGCGGCCGTACCGAACCGGCTGTTGAGGTTGTACGAGTACGGCTGGTAGACGTCCCACCAGTAGAGCGACGCCTGCTTGAGCGACTCGGAAGGCGGCGCCACCTGCACGGCGCCGTACCCGCCGGGCCCGAGCACATTGGTGCACTCGGAGGCGACGGAGTCCCAGTTCCACTCCCACAGGTTGGCGATGACATCGCCTTTCCTGGTGGTGTCGGCGTGGGCGGAGGAGACGGGAAGAGCGACGACACCGGCAAGAGCGAGAGCACTCGCGACGGTGAGGCGCAGGGCGCGGGGGAGGACACCCGGGGGGTGGTGTCGGATCATGTTGCGGCTCCGGAACATGAGGGATCACAGTTCAACAATTCGTGAGCGTGGGGCAGTTGTGGCGGGCACGTCAAGGCGCTGGATGCAAATTCTTTCTGTCTGTTGCAAGCATCTTGCTGTAAACCTTGCGTGAGCGATACGGTCACGCGGGGTCGGACCCGCCGTAACCGCAAGGCAATCGCTAGGAGTTCCCGCCCGTGACACCGAGATGGCCCCGGCGGATCGCCGCCGTCGCAGTCGCCGCACTCGCCGCCGCGCTCACCCCACCTGTCGCCGCGCACGCCACCGCCCCGCCCCCGCCGCCCTCGGACGCGAAGCTCGCCGCCGAGCCCGCCCGGCACGACGCGACGCGGGAGCAGTTCTACTTCGTCCTCCCGGACCGGTTCGCCAACGGTGACACCGCCAACGACCGTGGCGGGCTCACCGGTTCACGGCTCAGCACCGGGTACGACCCCACCGACAAGGGCTTCTACCAGGGCGGCGATCTCAAGGGCCTCACTCAACGCCTCGACTACATCAAGGGGTTGGGGACCACGGCGATCTGGCTGGCACCGATCTTCAAGAACCAGCCCGTGCAGGGGATCGGTGCCAACGCCTCGGCGGGCTACCACGGTTACTGGATCACCGACTTCACCCAGGTCGACCCGCACTTCGGCACCAACCAGGACCTCGAAACCCTCATCTCCAAGGCGCACGCCAAGGGCATGAAGGTCTTCTTCGACGTCATCACCAACCACACCGCCGACGTCGTCGACTACGACCCCCAGTCCTACAACTACCTCTCCAAGGGCGCCTTTCCGTACCTGACGAAGGACGGCCGCCCCTTCGACGACGCCCAATACGCCGACGGCAAGCGGAAGTTCCCGGCGGTCGATGCGGACTCGTTCCCGCGAACCCCGAAGGCCGCTCCGAAGACCGCGAGCACCACCAAGGTCCCGTCCTGGCTCAACGACCCGACGATGTACCACAATCGCGGCGACTCCACCTACGCCGGAGAGTCCACCACCTACGGCGACTTCTCCGGCCTCGACGACCTGTGGACCGAGCGCCCCGAGGTCGTCACCGGCATGGAGAAGATCTATGAACGCTGGGTCAGGGACTTCGGCATCGACGGCTTCCGGATCGACACCGTGAAGCACGTGAACATGGAGTTCTGGACGCAGTGGGCGACGGCCCTCGACGCCTACGCGGCCGAGCACGGCCGGGACGACTTCTTCATGTTCGGCGAGGTCTACTCCGCCGACACGGACATCACGTCCCCGTACGTCACTCAGGGCCGCCTGGACGCGACACTCGACTTCCCCTTCCAGGACGCGGCCCGCCGGTACGCCTCCCAGGGCGGCAGCGCGCAAGCCCTTGCGCAAGTTTTCGGCGCCGACTACAAGTACACGACCGACAAGGCGAACGCCTACGAACAGGTCACCTTCCTCGGCAACCACGACATGGGCCGCATCGGCACCTTCATCGAGCAGGACAACCCGAAGGCCACCGACGCCGAACTCCTCGCCAAGGACGAGTTCGCCAACGAGCTGATGTTCCTCAGCCGGGGCAACCCGGTCGTCTACTACGGCGACGAGCAGGGCTTCACCGGTGCGGGTGGCGACAAGGACGCCCGCCAGTCGATGTTCGCCTCCCGCACCCCCGACTACCTCGACGACGACCAGATCGGCACGACCCGCACCCACGCGAGCGACGCCTACGACCCGACGGCTCCCCTCTACCGCCAGATCGCGGGCCTCTCCCGCCTCCGCAAAGCCAACCCGGCCCTCACGGACGGCGTACAGACAGAGCGGTACGCGGCGCAGGGCAGCGGCGTCTACGCGTTCACCCGCAGCGACAAGCACACCGAGTACGTCGTCGCCCTCAACAACGCGACCGAACCGAAGACGGCGACCTTCGCGACCTCGTCCTCAGGTATGGGCTACCGGGGCATCTACGGGACTACGGCCACGGTCCGCTCCGACACCGCCGCCCGCGTCACCCTCACGGTCCCGCCGGGTAAAGCGGTAGTACTCAAGGGTGACCTCGCCCAGCCGACGACGCCCCCGAAGATCACCCTCACCGCACCGCCCACCGGAGCCACCGGCACCGTCGACCTCACCGCCGACGTCACCGGCGGCCGGCTCAACCGCGTGATCTTCGCCGCCCAGACCGGCAACGCCCCCTGGCAGACCCTGGGTTCGGCCGACCACGCCCCCTACAAGGTCACCCAGACGATCACAGCGAAGCCCGGAACTCCCGTCCGTTACAAGGCGGTTGCCGTCGACTCGGCAGGCCGCAGAGCCTCCGCGACCGCGTCCACGACCACCGGCACCCCGCCCGTCGAACAGCCCCCCACCGCGACCTCCCGCGACTACGCGATCGTCCACTACAACCGCCCCGACGGCGACTATGCCAACTGGGGCCTGTACGCCTGGGGCGACCTGGCCGACGGCGAGTCCACGACCTGGCCCGCGAGCCACCCCTTCACCGGCCGCGACGCCTACGGAGCCTTCGCCTACGTCAAGTTGAAGCCCGGCGCCTCCACCGTCTCCTTCCTGGTCATCGACAAGGACGGCACCAAGGACGTCGCCACCGACCGCACGATCGACGTCACGAAGACCGGCGAGGTCTGGATCGACCAGGGCAAGCCCGACGTCCGCACGGACCGCCCCGACTACCCCGCCCAGGACAAGACGAAGGCGATCCTGCACTACCACCGCACCGACGGTGCCTACGACGGCTGGGGCCTGCACGTCTGGACGGGCGCGGCGACCCCCACCGACTGGTCGGCCCCGCTGAAGCCGAAGAGCATCGACGCGTACGGCGCCGTATACGAGGTACCCCTCAACCCCGGTGCCACCAGCCTGAGTTACATCCTCCACAAGGGCGACGACAAAGACCTCCCCACGGACCAGTCCCTCGACCTCACCGCCAACGGACACGAGGTGTGGCTCTTGAACGGCCAGGAGAAGTACCTCCTCCCACAGCCCGCCGGAAGCGCCGCCGCCCTCGACCTGACCACTTCCAAGGCGATCTGGATCGACCGGAACACCCTCGCCTGGAACGGCAGCGAGGCCGCCGCCTCCACCCAGCTCCTGTACTCCCACGACGGCTCGATCAAGGTCACCAACGCCACCCTGACCAGCGACGACGAACGCTGGCTCCGCCTCACCAAGACCACCCTCACCGACGCCCAGAAGGCCAAGTACCCCCACCTCAAGGACTACACGGCCTGGACGATCGACCCCCGCGACCGTGCCCGAGTCCGCGACGCCCTGCGCGGCCAACTGGTCGCCTCCCAGCGCGCGGCGAACGGAGCCGTGCTCACCGCGACCGGCGTCCAGATCGCCGGAGCCCTCGACGACCTCTACGACGCCACCAAGACCAAGCTCGGCCCGACCTTCACCAACAACCGCCCCACCCTCGCCGTCTGGGCCCCCACCGCCCAGTCCGTCGCCCTGGACCTCGACGGCAGGACGGTCCCCATGCGGCGGAACGACACCACCGGCGTCTGGTTGGTCACCGGCACGAAGAGCTGGAAGAACAAGCCCTACCGCTACCTCGTCAAGGTCTGGGCCCCCACCGTCCGCGAGATCGTCACCAACCGTGTCACCGACCCCTACTCGGTAGCCCTCACCGCCAACTCCGAGCGCAGCCTGATCGTCGACCTCGACGACAAGTCCCTCGCTCCCAGCGGCTGGACGACCTACACCAAGCCCAAGGCCGCCCCCATCAACGACGCCGAGATCCAGGAACTCCACATCCGGGACTTCTCGATCGCCGACCGCACCTCTCAACACCCCGGCCAGTACCTGGCGTTCACCGACAGGAACAGCGACGGCGCCAAGCACCTGCGGGAGTTGGCGAAGTCCGGCGCCAACTACGTCCACCTGCTCCCCGCGTTCGACATCGCCACCATCCCCGAGAAGCGCGCCGACCAGGCCACGACGGACTGCGACCTCGCCGCCCTGCCCGCCGACTCGGAGAAGCAGCAGGAGTGCGTGGCGAAGATCGCCGCGAAGGACGGCTACAACTGGGGCTACGACCCGTACCACTACACGGTCCCCGAGGGCTCGTACGCCTCCGACCCGGACGGCGTAACCCGTACGACGGAGTTCCGCCGGATGGTGAAGGCGCTCAACGACGACGGGCTACGGGTCGTGATGGACGTGGTCTACAACCACACGGCGGCAGCCGGTCAGGCCGACACCAGCGTGCTCGACAAGGTCGTACCCGGGTACTACCAGAGGCTGATGGCCGACGGCAGCGTCGCCAACAGCACCTGCTGCGCCAACACCGCGACCGAGAACGCGATGATGGGGAAACTAGTCGTCGACTCGGTCGTCACCTGGGCCAAGGAGTACAAGGTCGACGGCTTCCGCTTCGACCTGATGGGCCACCACCCCAAGGCCAACATCCTCGCCGTACGCAAGGCTCTCGACGCCCTCACTCTTCAGAGGGACGGGGTGGACGGCAAGAAGATCATCCTCTACGGCGAGGGCTGGAACTTCGGCGAGGTCGCCGACGACGCCCGTTTCGTCCAGGCCACGCAGAAGAACATGGCGGGAACCGGCATCGCCACCTTCTCCGACCGCGCCAGGGATGCCGTACGCGGCGGCGGCCCCTTCGACACCGACCCCGGTGTCCAGGGCTTCGCCTCCGGCCTCTACACCGACCCCAACTCCTCGCCCGCCAACGGGACCACGGCCGAACAGAAGGCCCGCCTCCTGCACTACCAGGACCTCATCAAGGTCGGCCTGACCGGCAACCTCGCCGGTTACCGCTTCACCGACACGAACGGCCACGACGTCACCGGCGCCCAGGTCGACTACAACGGCCAGCCCGCCGGATACGCGGCGAACCCCGGTGACGTCCTCGCCTACGCCGACGCCCACGACAACGAGTCCCTGTTCGACGCCCTCGCCTTCAAACTCCCCGCCCGCACGAGCGCCGACGACCGCGCCCGCATGCAGGTCCTCGCGATGGCGACGGCCCTCCTCTCCCAGGGCCCCGCCCTCTCCCAGGCCGGCAGCGACCTCCTGCGCTCCAAGTCCCTGGACCGCAACTCCTACGACAGCGGCGACTGGTTCAACGCGATCCACTGGAACTGCGCCGACGGCAACGGCTTCGGCCGGGGCCTGCCACCCGCCGCCGACAACACCGACAAGTGGCCCTACGCCAGGCCCCTGTTGAACAGCATCAAGGTCAACTGCCCCCAGATCCAGGCAGCTTCGGCCGCGTACCGCGATCTGCTGAGCATCCGTACGACCGACAAGGCGTTCTCGCTCCGTACGACGGCGCAGGTTCAGTCCGCCCTGTCGTTCCCCCTGTCGGGCACCGCCGAGACCCCCGGCGTGATCACCATGCGCCTCGGTGACCTGGTCGTCGTCCTCAACGCGACACCCACCGCCCAGGACCAGACGGTGACCCAACTCGCGGGTACCGATTATCAGTTGCACCCTGTGCAACGCGCGGGGGCGGACTCTACCGTGAAGGGGGCGCACTACGAGCGGAATTCGGGCACGTTCGCCGTTCCGGGGCGCACGGTGGCGGTTTTCTCCCGAACGGCTTGATCTGACAGTACGTTGTTGACTACCAGCGATGGGTAACAGCGGCTCGCCTCATGTCTGCACGAGGAGAGGAGACGGCCGTCGACACTCAGCAGATCACCGAGAACGACGCCGGCGCGACCGTGCTGGTCGTCGACGACGTGGCGGCCAGCCGCTACGCGATGGGCGCCGTGCTGCGCCGCGCCGGCCATCGGGTCGTGGACGCGGCAAGCGGTTACGACGCGTTGCGCGAGGTCTCCGTACGGCTGCGCGCCGGGACGCCGTTCGACGTCGCGCTCGTGGACGTCGGACTGCCGGACATGAGCGGCTTCGAGCTGTGCCGGCGGCTCAAGGCCACCCCCGGGACCGAGCGGCTGCCGATCGTGCACTTCTCGGCGGCGGCCGTCGCGCCGAGCGACCGGTGCCGGGGGCTCGACGTCGGCGGGGAGGCGTATCTCACCGTCCCCGCCGACCCGTTGGAGATCCAGGCCGTCGTCCGGGCCGCCCTGCGCGGCGCGCGCACACGCGGCGTGGCCGAGGAGGCCGCCCGGCGGCTCGCGATCCTCGCGGAATCCATCGTCACCGTCCAAGGCGCCCGCGACGCACAGGAGTTGGCGGACGCGGCGGCCGAGGGCGCGGCCCGGCTGTCCGGCACCCCGGCCGTCGTCTTCGTCATCGGCGCGCGCGGCGAGGTGTACCGGGGGCTGCCGCGCGGCCGGTCCCGCGTCGTGCCGCCCGACGCGAGCGCCGACGAAACGGTTGTCCGGCTCGTCACCCGGCTCGCCGAGGGACGCGGCGGCACCCGGACCGTGGTCGTGCCCGGCGCGCTGTGGCCGCCCGGCTACTTCCGGCGGGGGGCGCGCGACGACGCCCGGCTGATCCTCGCGCCCGCGCCCGCGGGCCGTACGCCGGTGTGCGTGGCGACCCCCGCGCCCCCGGCGCACGCCCCCGACGGCGGGGACGACGGACTGCTCGCCCGGCTCGCCCAGGCCACCGCGCTGGCCGCCGAACCGTTGCTGATGTACCAGGTCGAGCGGCATGTCGCGCTCACCCTCCAGCACAGCTTCCTGCCCCGCCCCGCCTCCCTGCCGAAGCTCCCCGGCGTCGACGTCGAGGTCCGGTACGTCCCCGCCTCGCTGGAGGCCGAGATCGGCGGCGACTTCTACGCCGCGCTGCCCACCGACTCCGGCGTCCTCACCGCCGTCGGCGACGTCGTCGGCCACTCCCTGCACGCGGCGACGGTGATGGTCGAGATACGGCATGCCCTGCGCGCGTACTGCGTCGAGGACGACGACCCCGGAACCCTCGCCGCCCGCCTCGACCGCATGCTCCAGCGCTACCACCCCGACTTCACGGCGACCGTCTGCCTGGCCCTGATCGACCCCGACACCGGCAAGGTCCGCATCGCGAACGCCGGACACCTCCCGCCGCTGGTGGTCACCGGCGACTCCGCCGAGTACGTCGACGCGGCGGGCCCCCTGCTCGGCCTCGGCCTCCCGAGACCTGACCCGACCGAGTTCCAACTCCGGCGCGGACAACGCCTGTTGATGGTCACCGACGGACTCATCGAGACCCGCGGCACCGACCTCGCGACGTCCCTCGCCCGCCTGCGTACGGCCGCCGCCGGCGCCCCCGACGGCCTCGGCACCCTCTGCGACCTGCTCCTCGGCTGCTTCGCCGACGGCCGCGAGGACGACATCGCGATGCTGGCCCTGCGCCTGAGGTGAGCGCCTCGCGGCCGGTTAAGGTGACCGGAGCCCGAGTCGCCCACCGAGGAGTCCCGCATGCCCCAGATCACCGTCGACCACTCCGCCGAGCTCACCCAGGCTTTCGACCACGCCGCCTTCGCCCGCGCCCTGCACGCCGCGGTCGTCGAGATTGCCGCTGCCAAGCCCGAGGCGTGCAAGACCCAGTTCCGCGCCGCCGGGCACACGGCGTTCGGCTACGAGGAGGAGGGCCACGCCGTCGTGCACGTCACCCTCGGCCTCCTGGCCGGCCGCACCACCGAGGTCAAGGCCGAACTGACCGCCGCAGTCCTGGAGTTGCTCAAGGAGCACCTCCCCACCGAGGGCTGGCACACGGTGCACGCCTCCGCCGAGGTCCGCGAACTGGACCCCTCGTACACGAAGGCCCAGTGGTAGGAGCCCCAACTCCCTTACGACGCCAGCTCGATGAGCCGCATCGCCAGCAGCCCGAACGGCCCGTCCGCCGGTTCGCCGGTCAGCATCGGGCGCAGCAGCCCCTTCAGCTCGTCGTCGAACGCGGCGGTCACCGCCGTCAACGCGGCGAAGTCCTGGACGAGTTGGAGCTGGAGCTCCTCGCGCGGGATGCGCCGGCCGTCCAGCCAGATCAGGGCCGTGGACTCGGCGAGGGAGATCCAGGAGCGGACGAGGAGTTCCAGCCGGGGCGGCGGGTCGGTGATCTCCAGGTGGGAGAGGATCTGCTCGTACGCCTCCTGGCGCACGGAGTTGATGAGCGCGTTGGTCGTCGAGGAGCCCACCGCCGGGCCGCCGCGCAGGAGGGCCGCGAACCCGGGGCCGTGGTCGTCGACGAAGTCGAAGTAGCGCCGCATCACCCGGAGCAGCCGGGTGCCGAGCGGCCCTTCGTGCGGCTCCACGAACCGGCTCGCCAGATCCTCCGACGCCCGCTTCAACGCGGCCTCGTACAGGCTGACCTTGCCGGGGAAGTAGTGATAGACGAGCGGCCGTGAGATCCCCGCAGCCGCCGCTATCTCGTCGATCGACACCTCGTCGGGGGAGCGCTGGGCGAACAGTTCGAGCGCGACGCCGATGAGCTGCTGCCGCCGCTCCTCCACGCTCATTCTCCGACGCACCCCGGTTGTCATGACGACAACTTTACCGAGCGGTTCCGACTTCAACCTCCCACCCGGAAAAGGGCGTTCACATGTCGAGGACCAGGCGCCCACCACGCGCCCGGGAGACACAGATGAGCATCGACTCGTCGCGCTCCTGATCGGTGAGGAGTTCGTCCCGGTGGTCCACCTCGCCCTCCAGGACCCGTTGGCGGCACGTCCCGCAGAACCCCTGCTCGCAGGAGTACAGCGTGTCCGGCAGCTCCTCGCGCACGGCGGCCAGCACCGAGGAGTCGGCGGCGACCGTCAACACGCGTTCACTGCGCCGGAGTTCGACCTCGAAAGCCGCGTCGCCCACCAGAGCCCCGGCCGCCCCGAACCGCTCCAGCCGCACCCCGGGCACCCGCTCCTCGACCGCCGCCGCCAACCCCTCGGGCCCGCAGCAGTACACGGCCGTCCCCTCCGCCAACTCCCCGAGAAACGCGTCGAGTTCACCCCGCCCCTCGACCACCGTCACCCGGTCCGCGCCGAACTTCTCGACCTCCTCCAGGAACGGCATCGACGCCCGCGACCGCCCGCAGTACAGCAGCCGCCACTCCACGCCCTCCGGCAGCGCCCGCAGCATCGGCAGGATCGGCGTGATCCCGATCCCGCCCGCGACGAACACGTAAGCGGGCGCCCCGGCAACAAGGGGGAAGCGGTTACGCGGCCCCCGCACCTCGACCTCCACCCCTTCCCGCAGCTCCTCGTGCACCTCCCGAGACCCACCCCGCCCGCCTTCGACGAGCCGCGCGGCAACGGTGTACGACGAGGTGTCCCCGGGATCCCCGCACAACGAGTACTGCCGCACGAGCCCGGAGGGCAGCACGAGATCGAGATGGGCGCCGGGCTCCCAACGCGGCAACTCATCTCCTTCCAACCTGAGTTGGACCACCCCCTCCGCAACCACCTCCCGCCCCGCCACCCGCAACCGCACCCCCCGAGTCCGAGGCCGCCCCGAAACCGGCTCCTCCAACGCCGGCATCGGCCACAGCGGCGACGCCTGGATCCGCCGCCGCATCGACCGCCTCACCAGCACCGCGACCCCCGCGACCGCGACGACCGCCAACGGCCGGGGCGCCATCAGGACGCCCTCTTCTCTGCGGCGAGCGCGGCCGGAGAAGCCGCGAGATACGCGACGGCCTGCTCGGTCGACCCCTCCTGCGAGGGGTGGTACGCACGACTGAGGTAACTCGGGATCGACTTCAAGATGTCCCCGGTCGCCGGCAGCGTCCCCTGCTGGCCACTCAGGTAGAAAGCCTTTACCGACGCCTTTCCGTCCAGCACGGTCGGATCGTTCTCCATGAAGAACCGGATCCCGCGCTGCCACAGGAACACCAGCGTCGCGAACGCCGACCCCCAAGTCCGCACCCGCCGCCGATAGTTCCCGTCGACGTGCATGAACAGGTCGAACGCGACCGACCGGTGCTCGACCTCCTCCGCGCCATGCCACCGCAGCAGATCCAGCATCATCGGGTCGGCGCCCCGCCGGTCCAGCTCCTCCGCGTTCAGCACCCAGTCCCCGAGGAACGCCGTGTAGTGCTCGATCGCCGCGATCAGCGCGACCCGCTCCAGCAGCCACCAGCGCCGCGCCCGCCCCGGCGGCAGCGTCCGGTCCCCGAGGAGCTTCTCGAACATCCAGTCCACCTGCGCGGTGTACGGCGTCGGGTCGAGCCCCTGTTCCCGCAGGTGGGGCAGCACCTCGTCGTGCGCCTGCGAGTGCATCGCCTCCTGCCCGATGAACCCGACGACGTCCGCGCGCAGCCGCTCGTCCCGGATGTACGGCAGCACCTGCCGGTACACGTGCACGAACCACCGCTCACCCGCGGGCAGCAGCAGGTGCAGCACGTTGATGGTGTGCGTGGTGAAGGGGTCCCCGGGCACCCAGTGCAGCGGGGTCCCCTCCCAGGAGAACGACACCCTCCGCGCCTTGAGGTCGACCCGTTCGCCCTCGACCGGCCGAGGTGCGGACTGCTTGTTAGACATGATGTCAATGTACTGACGGGTAGAGCGCGGGTGAACCCCTGTGCACGGCCGATTTTCAGCAACCGTTTTCCGCCGTTTTCCGCACGCCCTACCGCAGCGCCTTGACCGCTTTCCCGCCCTTCAGCGTCCCCTCAAGCCCCGCCTGCACCCCTTGCTCGGTCCGTACGGCGAGGAGGTTGCCGTCGGCCCGTGCGCTGACCCCGCCGGTCGTCCGCAGCGACGCGGTGTCCTTGTCCCCGGCGGCCAGCAGGAACCAGTGCCCGGCCTTCGACTTCCACAGCGCCCCCGCGAGCACATGCGGGTCGCGCGGACCGCACGCCGGTCCGTCCGCAGCCTTCGCGACGACCGCCCCGACCAGCCCGCCCGGCGTGTGGAACTGGGCCAGCGCCCGCGTCCCGTCACCCCGCCAGGTCTCCGCGCGCGTGCACACCCAGTCCGCCGACCCGGTCCCGTCCGGCAGCGACTGGTGCGCGAACTGCCAGACGTTCACGGCCCGTACGCCGAGCGCCCGCGCCTCCCCGAGTGAACAGGCGTACGGCGCCCAGGTCTTGAGGGCCTCCGCGCCGGTCGCGTCCTTCCCCGCGCCGGGCCGCCCCGAGGTGAGCCGCGCCGGGACCAACTCGCCCAGGTCGCTGAGGAGTTGGCGGCCCTGTCCGCCGGTCAGCTCCAGGACCTCCCAGCCCGTGCAGGTCCCCGTCTTCGTCGCCGGGCTGACCATCGGGGACGTCACGCCCTGCGTCAGCGTCAGGTCCATCACCCCGGCGCCGGGCTTCGACAGATCCCGTTCACCGGCCTTGGTGACCCAAGGGGCGGTCAGATAGCGGACGTTGCCGTCGGCGCGGCTCAGCACCACCGCCCCCGACTCCGCGCCGGACGCGCCGTCCACGCGCGCGAAGTCCAGGGCGGCGCCGGCCGTGCCGTCCTTCGGTTCGGCGTAGCGGGCGATGCGCAGGCCGTCGTACAGGATCACCACGCGGACGTTGTCGACCGTGCCCGCGTACAGGAGTTGGGGCGGGCCCGAGGGGCCGCCGGTCGGGGTGTCCGGGGTCGCGGAGACGTGGACCTGCTCGCCGGGGCGCGCCCAGACGGCCAGCGCACGGTGCAACAGGCCCTCGTCGCCGGTGAGTTCACCGCGCGCGGGCCACGCCGAGAAGTCCGTGCGGGCCGACGTCTTCCACGCGACGGGGGAGGCCTTCAGGAGGCGTCCCGGGTCCAACGCGGCTTCTGCGGCGGGGTTCTTGGCGTACACCGGGGCCGCCGCGCCGTTCGGACCCCAGCCGCCACCCGGCAGCACGACCAGCACCCCGCACACCGCGAGCGCGGCCCCGGCGGCGAGCGCCGCCCTGCCGTGCTGGCGGCGGCGCATCAGGTCCGTCGGCCGCGCCTGGAGCGAGCACGGGTCGAAGCCGGGGGAGTCGAGGAGCGTGAACTCCCCTTCCACCGCGCCCGCTTCACGCAGCGCCGCGTCGATCGCGGTGACCCCGCACTCCCCGAGCACCTTGCGGACGCCGGCATCCGGCAGCTTCTCCAGACCGGACAGCGCGTACGCCGCGCGCGCCGGGCCGTCCAGCCCCGACAGCCGCTGTTCCAGGGCGAGTTCGTCGGCGCCGCCCGAGCGCGGGAACAGCCGCAGCCCCCACACCTGGGGGAGCAGCGGCGGCAGTTGGGCCCGCTTCGGCCACGCGCGGCGCCTGAGCGGCAACCCGGCCTGGAGCGCCGTACGCACCACCTGGAGCCGGACGTACGCGTACCCGGGGTCGCCGTCCCGGCCCGTCGACTGCGCCGGGATCACCGGGGCCGAGGCCCTGCGGCGCGGCAGGGCGCGCTGGACGAGGGCGTGCGCGGTCAGGACGCGGCGGCCCCGCGCGAGCGTCGGCGGCAGCACGAGGTACGCGAGCCGGACGAGGCGCGGATAGTGCTCGACGAGCGCGGCCTCGGCCTGCTCGACGTCGAGGGCGGGGCCGGAGTGGGCGGAGCGGGACGCTGGGCGCTGGGCGACATCCTGTGACTGCACGTCCGGAAGAACGAGCGGCCCGACGGGAGGTCACCGCCGGTCGGGTGAATCCCCCCTACGGGGAGGGGCGTTCGAGGAACGTTTCAGCTCTCCGTCTCTTCTTGAGGCTCCGGCTCCACCAACGCCCGCGCATAGTTCGCCATCGACCGCTGATAACGCGGCAGATGCCCCGCCAACGCCCCCAGCACCAGCGACAACCCCTCCCGGTCCCGGCCCAGGCTCGACAGACACAGCGCGAGACACGCCCGTACCGCGTCGTCCAACTCGTCCGAGGGCGCGTCCAGTTCGGGCGTCAGGAGCTTCACGCCCTCCTCCGCCCGGCCGACGTTGCGCAGCGAACTCGCCAGCTGGATCTTCGTACGCCGTTTCCGGTAGCCGTCGAGACCGAGCGCGAGGGCCTCCTCGTACAGCGGAACCGCCTTGTCGGAGTGGCCCGTAGAGTCCCAGGCGCACGCCTGCTCGAAGGGGGCTATCGGGTCGCCCGGCGGCAACTCCTCGGTGAGCGCGATGATCACGGCGCGGAAGTCGGCGCCCTGTTCCTCCGTGTACTCGTCGTAGCTCGCCCACGCGGCCTCGACACGGTCTTCCCAGTCCTGGTTCATGGAGATCACGATGGCACGCGGGGGTTAAGAACCGCACCGGGATAAGTGACCGGTTGAGTGGTTCGTACGCCTGGGCCCGTATTCAGGGGGAGGTCTCTCAGGGAGGAACAGGACAGATGAAGCTGACCCGACCGACGCTCGCGGCGCTGGCCGCCGTGGCGGCGCTGACGCTGGCGGGCTGCGGATCCGGCGGGGACGACAACGCAGCGGACGCCGTACCCGTCGCGGCGACCGGCAGCCTGGAGCAGCTCGCGGCGAAGGTGGACTGCGAGCCGAACATGCAGACCGACGCGGACGAACTGCGCCAGGCCATCTGCAAGACCGGCGAAGGCAAGTTCATCCTCCTCACCTTCGCGACCGACCGCGGGCAGCGCGAGTGGATCAACGGCGCGAAGGACTACGGCGGTCACTACCTCGTCGGCCGCAAGTGGATCGCAGTCGGCGACCAGACGAAGACGGTCGACACCCTGCGCAAGACGCTCGGCGGGGACATCGAGGAAGGCACCGACCACTCGGCCGGACACACAAGTCACTGACACACGTCGCTGGTTGGGAACGTACGAGAGAGCCGGCGGTGGGAATTCCCACCGCCGGCTCTCTCATGACTCATGAGCTGGGCTCAGGCCACTACTGGCACTTCTTGCCCGTGTTGATGCAGTTGACCATCTTGTTCATCGTGTTCTGCGAGAAGAAGTTGATGAAGTCGTTGTGGTCGGTGATCGGCTTGTGCAGGTTCTCCGGGAAGGAGTCCACCGCGTAGGCGTTCTTCACCTGGCCGTTCTGGATCTGCGGAGCCGGAACGTTGTAGACCAGGCGGACCTGGAGCTGGGGGATCGCCTTGAAACCGTTGGCGCACTGGCCGTTGCCCTGGACGAAGGCCACGTGCGTCCGGTGGTTCGCGGAGTCGATGTTCTTGCCGTCCCAGCAGCTCTGGAAGAAGGACGTACGGACCACCTGGCTGCCCTGCGGGCAGATCGGGTACTTGTCCTTCAGCTGCACCTTGTTCTCGAAGCCGGTGCAGCTCCAGTTCGTGTTCGCGTTGGCGTTGCCGTTCACGAACGCCTTGGCGTCACCGGTGATGATGCGCAGCGCGGACGGCATCCCGACGACGTTGCCCGCCTTGTTGCCGACGAACTTCAGCTGGGCCTGGGCCGGCTGGAGGATCTTGCCGACGTTGCCCTCCTTGCCGCCGCCGTCGTTGTTCTGGTCGAAGTCCTGCGAACCGTCCTGGACGCGGAGGACCGGCCAGAAGTACGAGGACTTGTCACCCTGGTTCTGGCAGCTGGTCTGCGCGTTCTTCAGCTCCTGGTCGGACGCGAAGGCGTCGTTCGACTGGTTGCCGACGTAGTCGTGCAGGTGGTGGGCGCCGTTGGCGACACCCGGAGCCACGATCACGTTGTCCGTGTTGTGGTTGTCGTTGCCGTTGGTGCCGCACTTGGTGGTGAAGGAACCGCGCGACCCGCTGTTGCCGTTGGCAGCGAGACCGTTGTTGCCGACACCGAAGTTGGCGCCACCGCCGGCCTTCGTGATGTCCACGAAGTCCGCGGCCACCGGGCCGTTGCCGCCCTGACCGCCACCGGCCTGCTGACCGCCGTTGTTCTGGCCGCCGTTGTTGTTCTGGCCGTTGCCGTTCTGGCCGTTCTGACCATTCTGGCCGTTGTTGTTCTGACCGTTGTTCTGGCCGTTGTTGTTCTGGCCCCCGTTGTTCTGGTTGCCGTTGTTGTTACCACCGTTGTTGCCGTTGTTCTGACCGGCATTGGTGTTGGCGTTGGCAACCTGCGGGGTGCAGGCGGCGAGCTGGTTGATCGCGTTGTCGAACTGACCGCCGACCCGCTGGATGTTGATGCGGATGCGGTTGATCGTCGCGGCGCGCTTTTCCTTCAGCGGCCCGGTGATCGCGTTCTGTACGAAGCCCGGGTCCTGCGCCTGCGCCTGCCGGGTGGAGGCGAGTCGGGCGTATGCCTCGGTGATCTGCTTGTCCAGCAGCGCCAACTCCTTGTCGACGCCCTGGCGCGCGCCCTGCGGCACGTTCGTCAGCTTCTGGCCGACGTCGGGGCAGGCGATCGTCGCGACCTGGGCGGCGGCGGCCTTGACCTCGTTCTGGCCCGAGCCGTTCGACGATTCGTGCGCCGAAGCGTAGAAGTTCGCCCAGATCAGCCCGCCCCCACCGAGCGCTAGGGCCGCCGACGCGGCTATGGCCTTGTTGGCCATCGACGAACGGCGTTTACGTGTGTTGCGTCCCATGGAACTCCTCTGACTTCCTTGCGGGGCAGCATCGAGGCGCCCGACAGGAGTGAAGCGGCGTCGTTCATTACGCACGCCGGCTCAGAGGTGTTCAGCTGTCTCAGAAAAACCTGTGAGACAACCTGAGTTGCCGGATCAACGATCTCGGTCCAGGAACGCCAGCACCGCCAGTACCCTGCGGTTGTCGTCGTCCGAGACCTCCAGACCGAGTTTCGTGAAGATGTTCGCTGTGTGCTTCGCCACAGCCCGCTCGGTCACCACGAGCTTCCCCGCGATCGCCGCGTTCGTCCGGCCCTGCGCCATCAGCTCCAGCACCTCCAGCTCCCTCGGCGTCAGCCGCGCCGGGAGCCGGTCCTCACCGCGCCGGGCCAGGAGTTGCTGGATCACCTGAGGGTCCATCGCCGTGCCTCCCGCCGCGACCCGCCGTACCGCGTCCACGAACTGCTCCGCGTCGAACACCCGGTCCTTCAGCAGATAGCCCACCCCGCCGGTGCCGTCCGCCAGCAACTCCCGTGCGTACAGCTGCTCCACGTGCTGCGACAGCACCAACACCGGGAAACCCGGCCGCTCTTGCCTCGCCCGCAGCGCACACTGCAAGCCCTCGTCCGTCAGCGTCGGCGGCAGCCGGACGTCCACCACCGCGACGTCCGGCTTCAACTCCCGTAGCGCCCGGTCCAGTTCGGGGCCCGTCTCGACCGCCGCCGCGATCTCGAAGCCGAACGCCTCCAGCAGGCGCACGAGGCCGTCCCTCAGCAGGAACAGGTCCTCGGCTAGGACAACACGCACGGGATCTCCAACGTCGCCATCGTGGGGCCGCCGACGGGGGAGCTGACGGCCAGGACGCCGTCGAATGTACCCAGCCGGCGCTCCACCCCGGCGAGCCCGGAACCCGCGCCGACGGCCGCGCCGCCCCGGCCGTTGTCGGTGACGGAGATCCTCAACAGGCCCTCGGCGTAGTGGACATCGACCCAGATCCGGTCCGCGTTCGCGTGCTTCACCGCGTTCGTCAGCAGCTCGCTCACCGCGAAGTACGCCGCCGACTCGACGGGGGCCTCGGCGCGGCCCGGGAGTTCGACCGTGACCTCCACCGGCAGCGGCAGCCTCAGCGCCAACGCCCGTACGGCGTCGCCGAGTCCGCGCTCCGCGAGCACCGGGGGGTGGATGCCCCGGACCAGGTCCCGCAACTCCTCCAGCGTCTCCACGGAGTTGCGCCGCGCCTGCGCCAGCAGCTTCTTCGCGGTCGCCGGGTCCCGCTCGACCAGCGCCTCGATCGTGCCCAGGTCCATGCCCATCGCGACGATCCGCGCCTGTGCGCCGTCGTGCAAGTCCCGCTCGATACGGCGGAGTTCGGCGGCGGAGGTGTCGACGGCGTCACGCCGGGTGTCGGTCAGGACCCGTACCCGCTCGGTGAGTTCGTCGTGCTCCGCCCCCAACACGGCCCTGGTGAAGCGGAAGTGGGCGACCAGGAGGGTGCGGTTGTAGCGGAGGGCGAGGGTCAGGAACACGACGCCGAGTACGGCCGCGGCGAGCGAGGTCGGGAAGTTCGAGACCGGTACGAACGTGTACCAGTACGGGTCGTCGCCGTACACCTTCCACAGCCCGAACGGCATCGCGAGCCCCTCGACGGCGTGGACGGCGAGGGCGGCCGGTAGCAGGGCGGTGGCGAACCCGGGCACGAGGTCCGAGGCGAGCCACCGGAGGTCCCGCCAGGTCTGCGGATCCCTCAGCAGCCCGGCCGTCCGCCCCCAGACCCCACCCCGCACGTCCCGGTAGACGGCCGGGATCCGTACCCCGCCCCACTCCTGCGCGATCTCCCGCCGCTTACCGGCGTACTCCCGCACGGCGTGCAGCACGGCAGGGGTGGTCACGACCCCGACGCCGATGGGCATCAGGGCCAGCGAGACCGACGTGACGACGACGAGGAAGATGCTCACCGGCAGCATTGCCGCGGCGATCCCCAGCCCCTGCACGGCCGCGAGCAACGCGCCGCGCACCTTGGGTGTGTTGATGTCCATGCGCCCAGTCTTCCGGCCGGGGGAGGGACGGTCACTGGGCCGAGGACCCGGAGGGCGGGGTGGTGGTAGGTACACCCCTACTGGTAGGCACCCCCACTGGTAGGCACCCCCACTGGTAGGCACACCCCCGCCCCTCTCACCCACCCGCCAACACCTTCGCCTCCACCTCCTCCGGCACCCCGATCGTCAGGTCCGGACGGCGAGGCACCTCACCCCCGAGGGACCGCAACCACGTCCACGTGTCCGCGACCGTCTCTTCCACCGGTCGGCACGCCAACCCCGTCCCCACCGCCCGCGACACGTCCGCGGAGTGCAACGCGTCGTGCATGTCCGTCCCCGGCGGCACCCACACCGGCAACTCCGTCCACGGCTTGATGCCGGCCGCGAGGATCGTCTCGGGGTCGGTCCAGCGGAGGCGGGCGGCGGAACCCGTCACGGAAACGCAGGCGTCGAGGAGTTGCCCCATGGTGGAGTGCCCCTGGGGGGTGACGAGGTTGACCGGTCCGCTCACCTCGCGTTCCAGCGCGCCCAACACCCACTCGGCGAGATCACGCGCGTCGATGTACTGCAACGCCAACTCCCGTGGCCCGGGCGCGAGTACGTCCCCACCCCGCGCGATCCTGGCCAGCCACCAGGGAAGGCGCCCGATGTTCTCGTACGGCCCGAGAATCAACCCGGCCCGCACGAACAGGGACGCCTCGGCCCCGAAGGCGTCCAGCGCGGCAAGCTCACCGCCCCGCTTGTCCTGCGCGTAGTCGGTAGCCCCGGCACCGGGTTCCCCTTCGACGACCTGCGCGCTCTCGTCGTACCCGGCGGGCGGCGCCCACGTATACACGGACAGACTGGACACATACGCATACCGCCCAACGCGCCCCCGCAACAACTGAGCCACGCTCTGCACGGCCTTGGGCTCCCGGGCCCAGGTATCAACGACAGCGTCCCAGTTCCCCTCACCCAACGCAGCCAACCCACCCTCAACGGTCCGATCCCCAACAAGCTGCTCAACACCAGCAACAGCCCCAAGGGACCCCCGATTAAAAACGCTGACGTCCCACCCGCGAGCAAGGGCAGCCTGAACAACGGCCCGCCCCACGAACTGAGTCCCACCCAACACAAGAAGTCTCATGGAAGGGACTCTGCCCGCTGACCACGCCAGACGGAACGCAACTCTGCCAACAGCAGAGAGGCGATCTCCACAAAGGAGGCAAACATCAACGCCCTTAAGGGGCGCGGGGAACTGCGCGACCAGCCACACACAAGCCGCACCCGCCGAACCACAGCTCCCAGCACCCCATTAGGCGCAACTACCCAACCGGCGGCGCGTACTTGTACCCCACCCGCCGAACCGTCTGAATAGCCTGCCGATGCACCCCCAACTTCCGCCGAAGCCGAGCCACATGCACATCCACAGTCCGCCCGTCCCCCACATGCCCATACCCCCACACCGTGGTGACGAGCTGATCCCGCGTATGCACCCGATGAGGATGAGCCACAAGATGCGCAAGCAACTCGAACTCCAGATACGTCAGATCGAGTTCAACCCCATCAACGAAGGCGGTCCGCTGAACGGAATCAACACGAACGAGCGAGTCACTCCCACCGGGTTCAGGCTCAGCCTCCCGCACAGCAACGGGCAGAAACGGCGGCTGCTGATCCGCAGGAACAAGAACGAGGTACCCAACCATGGGCGGCTGCCCAGGCAGAGAGGGCAACGTGTGCTGAGGCGCGGGCAACCAAGTGGCCCCGGGCGGAAGAAAATCGGAGATCTCCACAACCTCATCCCGATCGACGGCACGCAGCCGATGCCGAGAAGGAGAGGAAGCGGCACTACCCGCGGAGCGATACGCGGGGGACAGTGAACGAGTGGTGGTCGCCATGAGACGTCAGCTCTTTCGCGCGAGATGTCAGGTGGACCGACGGCCCCGATTCGTGGTCGGGCCCCGCCGAGGGACTTACCTGTTCGCGCCGGCCGAAGACCGGGATGTACGGCTTTAGAGGGCCGGCGCGTTCACCGCGCGACAACACACCCGATCGAAGTCGTGATGCTGACGGGAGGGCCAGAACGGCTCAAGGTCATGACGACCCGTCGCATCGCACTTCTGAAAGCTGGCCATGCCCACATTGAAGCAGACCCCGCCCGGTTAAAGGACCCTCCTCTCACAGGTTGGACGCATCCTTGACCGGAACCCGGACGCCCCCCACCTCACCCCACCAGCCGCTTACGCCAGTCCAGGGGAGTAACGGCGATCCCCCACCCCGGATCCTCGTCCCACTCCGTGGACAACCCGGCTCCCTCCACCGCCCGCACAACCTCCCGCCCGACCTCGCGAGCGGCGTCGGCACCCTCGTCGAAAGCCCCGTACAACAGCATCAGCCCGCCCCCTTGAGCCGCTCCCTCGGTGCACTGCGAGTGGAAATACACGAACCCCCGGTCCCCCTCCCCGGCCTCCGCCCCGATCTCCGCGTCCCCACAGCTACGGCAACAAGCGAAATTCTCCCGCGCCACGATCCCCGCCTCCCGCAACCTCTCGAACGCCGCAGCCACCCGCTCCGGATCGGTAACCCCTTCCCACGCCTCCTGCTCGACAACCCGCTCCACCCACATCCGATCCACCAACTCCCGCGCCTGCACGGGCGACACGGGCCGCGCATCCCCTTCACGCAGGTACTGTTCGGCAGCCTCGGCGAGCGCCCCGCGCCCCTCGTACCCACAGACCAGCATCAGCCGCACAACGCCCTCGACCCGCACCCGTATCTCCTCGGGCAACTCCCGCGCAGCCTCCGGCGGATCGACATCGACCGGCGTCCACACGAACCCCGCCTCCCACCCCGGCGCCCCCACGGCCCACGCCACCAGAGCCTCGGCGACGGCAGCGGCGTCCGCGGCCTCGGTCCCGTAGAACTCCGTACGGGAGACCCGGTACTCGAACCGGTACGTCTCACCCGCCCGATGCCACACCTGAGCGAACACGTCCGGCAGATCAGGCACCCGCTGGACGACGATCCAGCGGTCCCCCTCCTCCCCGATCCGCCCGACCAGCTCACGCAACCACGCACCCGACGGCCGCAGCGCCGTCTCCCTGAACTCCGTCCGGACCTTGACCGCCAGACCCCCGTGACTCTCCATGCCCCCAGCTTGCCACCCGCCACTGACAACGCGAGAAGGGCGCCCCCAACACAGGGGCGCCCTTCAGGAGTTCGGCGGGATCAGACCTGGCCGGCCTTCTCCAGCGCGGAGCAGCACGTGTCGACCAGCAGACGCGTCACCACGTACGGGTCGACGTTCGCGTTCGGACGGCGGTCCTCGATGTACCCCTTGCCGTCCTTCTCGACCTGCCACGGGATACGGACCGAGGCGCCACGGTCGGAGACGCCGTAGGAGTACTCGTTCCACGGGGCCGTCTCGTGCAGGCCCGTCAGACGGTCGTCGATGCCCGCGCCGTAGTGCTTGACGTGGTCCAGCGGCTTCGAACCCTCGCCGAGGGACTCGGCGGCGGTGATGATCGCCGCGTACGTCTCCCGCATCGCCTTCGTGGAGAAGTTCGTGTGCGCGCCCGCGCCGTTCCAGTCGCCCTTCACCGGCTTCGGGTCCAGCGTCGCGGCGACGCCGAAGTCCTCGGCCGTACGGTAGAGCAGCCAGCGCGCGATCCACAGCTGGTCGGCGACGAGGCTCGGGGAGAGCGGGCCGACCTGGAACTCCCACTGGCCGGGCATGACTTCGGCGTTGATGCCGGAGATGCCGAGGCCGGCGGCGAGGCAGTTCTCCAGGTGCGCCTCGACGACCTCACGGCCGAAGATCTCGTCCGCGCCGACGCCGCAGTAGTAGCCGCCCTGGGGGGCCGGGAAGCCGCCCTTGGGGAAGCCGAGCGGGTAGCCGTCCTGGAAGAACGTGTACTCCTGCTCGATGCCGAAGATCGGCTCCTGCGCGGCGAACCGCGCCTCGACCTCGACGAGCGCGGCACGCGTGTTGGACGAGTGCGGCGTCATGTCGATGTCCAGGACCTCGCACAGGACGAGGATGTCGTCGCCCCCGCGGATCGGGTCCGGACACGTGAAGACCGGCTTCAGCACACGGTCCGAAGCGTGACCCTCGGCCTGGTTCGTGGAGGACCCGTCGAAGCCCCAGATCGGCAGCGACTCGAGCCCGCCGAACGCGTCCGTGACGATCTTCGTCTTGGAACGCAGCTTGGCCGTCGGCTCGGTGCCGTCGATCCAGATGTACTCAGCCTTGAAGGTCACGGGCCACATCCTTCGGGGGTATGTCTTGGCGCACTTGCGGGTGCTGCGGCACTACGGCACTGGGGCACCGCGTCGAATACAGGCACCCTGTCAACAGGCGGTTTCCCGCCCATTGCCCGAGTGTGAACCCCGTGTTACCTGGGTGTTCTGTGACGGGATTCACGGAGTGAGACGCGGTGTCCCACCAGGAGGTACCGCCGCTCCCGATACGCCTGGTACATCGTCGGACAATGGGCCCATGCCAGAGCTGACTTCTTTCGGGTACGACCATGGCGACGACGTTCTCAGCGGGGTGCACGGCGGTCCGGCAGACGCGCCGGCCGCCGCCGTCCTCCTGCACGGCGCCGGACGCGGCAGCAAGGCCCGACTCCTCCCGCTGGCCGGGGAGTTCACCGCGCACGGCGTCCAGGCCCTCGCCCTCGACTTCTCCGGCCACGGCGAAAGCACCGGACACCTACGGGAGTTGAGCCTCCAGCGCCGCTTCGAACAGGCGGTCGCCGTCATCGACGCGTACGTCCCCGCCGAACTCCCCCTGATCCTCGCCGGTTTCAGCATGAGCGGACAGACCGTCGCCGACCTCACCGCCCACTACGGCGAACGCGTCACGGCGATCGCGCTGGCCGCCCCCGCCGTATACGCCCCCGAAGCCTGGACCGAACCCTTCGGCGAGGGCGACGGCAGATTCACGGAGATCATCCGTACGCCGGACACCTGGCGGCGTTCGGCCGCGCTGGACGTACTGCGGGGCTACACCGGCCGCGCCCTGCTCCTCGTACCGGAGACGGACGAGGTGATCCCGCCGGAGGTGACGGAGGCGATCGAGGACGCGCTGACGGCACGGGCCCAGTACAGCAGGGTCGAACTGAAAGGCGCGGACCACCAGTTGGGCCTCTGGTACCGCGATCACGCCGAGGCGAGACGGGAGTTGGTGACCGACCTCCTCACCGGCCTCACCGACCGGGGCTGGACGGCGACCTGGGAGTGGCTGGCCGAGCAGACCGGCAAGAAGCGCGTCGACTCCCAGCCGCTGAAGGGAGGCTGGAGCTCCCAGATGCGCCGCGTCACGCTCGAAGACGACGACCTCAAAGACGACGTCGTCCTCCGCACCTTCGTGAAACCCTTCTTCCGCAAACACGCCCCCGGCCTCCTCAACCGAGAGGCGGCCATCCTCACCCTCCTCGCCGACGAGGACGGCATCCCCACGGCGCGCCTCATCGGCGTGGACCCCGACGCCACCCACTGCGACCACCCCTCCCTGGCGATGACCGCCCTCCCCGGCCAAGTCCGCTTCGACGAGGCAGACTTGGACCACCGCCTGGACCAACTCGCGGCGCTCCTCGTACGCATCCACACGGTCACCCCCACCGAACGCCCCCGCGACTACCAGGCATGGACGTCCGCAGACCGCGTCAGGACCCCCCAGGGCGACCTGTGGACCCACGCGGTGGACCTCATCCGCCGCGAACCCCCCACGTACGACCCCTGCTTCCTCCACCGCGACTTCCACCCCGGCAACGTCCTCTTCCACGAAGGACGGATCACCGGCGTCGTCGACTGGGTGGAGACGTCCTGGGGCCCGGCGGACGTGGACGTCGCCCACTGCTCCACCGCCCTCGCGCTCCTGCATGGCCCGGAGGCGGGACTCGGCTTCCGGGAACGCTACGAGGCCCAAGGCGGACGCCAGTTGGCCCCCGCCCCCGACCACCTCTACTGGCGCCTCCTGGACTGCCTCCACTACGCCGGCGACGCGACCAAACTCGCGGGCCCCTGGCGGGAGTCGGGCCGCACCGACCTGACCCCCGAGGTGCTGGGCGAGCGGATGGAGACGTACGTACGCGGCCTGATGGCGACGTACGCATGAAAGAGCCGGGCGCCAACTCAGGGCGCCCGGCGCTCAGTTCACCGCGAGTACCGCATCAGCGCCCGCACCATGTGACACGTCGTGTCCGACGGCGGGTGGATGCCGATCCGCTCGGCCGTGGAGCGGATCCTCTCGTTGCGGGCCTGGTTCGGGACGAACACCCCTGCGTCGAGGAGTGCGATGGCGAGGCGCATGGCCTTGAGGCGGCGGTTGTGCGAGATGTACCACTCACGCGGACGCCCGGCGGGCAGCGGGTGCTTCTCGACAGGGGCGTACGGCAGATCGAACAGGACAGCGGACACAGGCGAACCTCCCGTTGTCAGGACGCCGCCGGGGATGTGTCGAACCCCCCGGCGACACCCTCGAACACTGCTTCTATTCTACTACCCGCCACTGACAAAAGCCCCTGATCAAAGGCCGTTTGGAGGCTCTCCCAGCACCTGACTCACGTACCGTGGGACGCATGGAGATCTGGATCAACCCCGCCTGTTCCAAGTGCCGCAGCGCCCTCACGATCCTCGACGCGGAGGGCGCGCAGTACACCGTCCGCCGCTACCTGGAGGACGTACCGAGCGAGGCCGAGATCGCGGAGGTCCTCGGACGGCTCGGCCTCGAACCGTGGGACATCGTCCGCACGCAGGAGGCCGCCGCGAAGGAACTGGGCCTGAAGGAGTGGCCGCGCGACGAGACGTCCCGCGCCCGCTGGATCGCCGCGCTCGCCGCCCACCCGAAGCTGATCCAGCGCCCCATCATCACCGCCGAGGACGGTACGGCGGTGGTGGCGCGGACGGAGGAAGCGGTACGGGGGACGCTCCTCACACCCCCGGCGCACCCCACACCGGGAACCACCGGCTGAGGTCCTGCTCGATCCGCAGGTCGTTCACGAGAGCCGCCTTGATCTGCAACTCCAGCGCGTTGTCCCGGCGTTGGGAGTCCCCGAGCGGGGCGAACGGGTAGAACGTGCCCCGCTTGTAGAGGTACACCAGCGCGAGTCTTCGCCCGTCGGCGTCCGTGAACCCCGCGAGGGAGCACAGGAGTTGCGGCCCGAACCCGTTGACCTCCATCGAACTGTTCACCGCGTGCAGGTCGTTGACGAGCGCGGCGAGGTCGTCGGGGGAGCGGCGGGACACGAGCCAGGAGTAGCCGTACGTGTCGCGCGTCAGCTCGACCGGCGGCCCCGTACGGTCCGTGTCCGCGTCGAGCAGCGCCTGCACCTCCCGGTGGGTCTGGTCGAACGCCGCGCCCTCGACCGTCGCGAAGCACACTGCGCCGACGCCGGTCGGGGTGAGCCCGGCCGCCGCCTCCAGGGTGATCGCCGCCGAGGGCAGCGCGAAGAGCTGGTCCAGGTCGGGTGCGACCGGCTTGGTCCGGCCCAGCAGGATGTCCAGCAGCCCCATCAGTCCGTCTTCCCCAGTGGTTCGCCCAACTCGGCCGAGATCCGCCCCAGTTGCTCCAGCCGCTGGTCCAGGCTCGGGTGGGTCGAGAAGTACCGGGCGATGCCCGGCTCCGAGCCCAGCGCCGGGGTGAAGTAGAACGCGCTGAACGCCTGCGCCGTCCGTAGGTCCTTCGAGGGGATGCGCGCGATGTCGCCGTCCACCTTCGTGAGCGCCGACGCGAGGGCCGAGGGACGGCCGGTCAGCAGCGCGGCGGCGCGGTCGGCGGCGAGTTCGCGGTACCGGGACAGCGCGCGGATCAGCAGGAAGCTCAGCGCGTACACGGCCATCGAGACGCCCAGCACGGCGGCGAACACGGCGAGGGTGTTCTGGTCCTTGCGGTCCCGCCCGCCGAACATCTGCGAGTACAGCGCGAACCGTACGATCAGCCCCGCCATCACGCCGAGGAACGAGGCGATCGTGATCACCGCGACGTCCTTGTGCGCCACGTGCGACAGCTCGTGCGCCAGCACCCCTTCCAGCTCCGCCGGCTCCAGCCGCCGCAGCAGCCCCGTCGTCACGCACACCACGGCGTTGTCGGGGTTGCGCCCCGTCGCGAACGCGTTCGGCATGTCCATCTCGGAGACGGCGACGACGGGCTTCGGCATGTCGGCGAGCGCGCACAGCCGGTCCACGACGGCGTGCAGCTCGGGATACTCCTCCCGCTCCACCACCCGCCCCCGCATCGCGAACAGCGCGATCCGGTCCGAGAACCAGAACTGGGCGCCCAGCATCGCGGCCACGACCACCACGACCAGCACCCACGACTTCAGCAGCACGATCAGGGCAGCGACGAACCCCACGTACAGCAGCCCCAGCAGGAACATGGTGACCGTCATCCGTACGGTCAGCTGCCGGTCGCTCCGAAAACGGCTCCGCATCTGCATCACCCCGCAGTCAGGCACTCGCCCCACTGCCCAGTGTGCCTCGTGACCACCCCATGAACGGGCCCTGAACAGTCCCGGTCCAGGCAAAAGCTCCGGAGCGCCCCCTCAGAACCCCTGAAACCCGCTGTACCCCAGCGCCAGGATCGCGACGGCGATGCTCCCGAACACCAGAGCGACGGACGTCCAGGGCCCCCGCCGCACGACAGGCACCCGCAACCGCCTACGACGCCTGGCAGGCTCCCCCCGAAACGGCACAGCCTCAGGCGGCTCCTCTTTCCACTTCGCCGCCAGCATCCGCGCCCGAGCCGACGGCTCCTTGTGCGAGGCCCCATCGGCCCACCGAAGATCGAACTCCCGCTCCTCGTCGTTCTGTTCGCCCTTCTCAGCCATACCCATCACGATACGACGGCGCCCCCGCCCCGGAGAACGGGACGAGGGCGCCGGACGGCTCACGGTTCGATCACACGTCGTAGTACAGCTCGAACTCGTGCGGGTGCGGACGCAGCTGGAGCGGGGCGATCTCGTTCGTGCGCTTGAAGTCGATCCACGTCTCGATCAGGTCGGACGTGAAGACGTCGCCCGCGAGGAGGAACTCGTGGTCCGCCTCCAGCGCGTCGAGGACGGCGTTCAGGGAGGTCGGGACCTGGGCGACGCTCGCGTGCTCCTCGGGGGCGAGCTCGTAGAGGTCCTTGTCGATCGGCTCGGCCGGCTCGATCTTGTTCTTGATGCCGTCGAGACCCGCGAGGAGCAGGGCGGAGAAGGCGAGGTACGGGTTGCCGGAGGAGTCGGGCGCGCGGAACTCGACGCGCTTGGCCTTCGGGTTGGAGCCCGTGATCGGGATACGCATCGCGGCGGAGCGGTTGCGCTGCGAGTACACCATGTTGATCGGCGCCTCGAAGCCCGGGACCAGGCGGTGGTAGGAGTTCACCGTCGGGTTGGTGAACGCCAGCAGCGACGGCGCGTGCTTGAGGATGCCGCCGATGTAGTAACGCGCGGTGTCCGAGAGGCCCGCGTACCCGGCCTCGTCGTAGAACAGCGGGTCGCCGTTGGTCCACAGCGACTGGTGGACGTGCATGCCCGAGCCGTTGTCACCGAAGATCGGCTTCGGCATGAAGGTCGCGGTCTTGCCGTTGCGCCAGGCGACGTTCTTCACGATGTACTTGAAGAGCTGGAGGTCGTCGGCCGCGGCGAGCAGCGTGTTGAACCGGTAGTTGATCTCCGCCTGGCCGGCGGTGCCGACCTCGTGGTGCTGGCGCTCGACCTTGAGGCCGGACTTCTCCAGCTCCAGGGAGATCTCCGCACGCAGGTCGGCGAAGTGGTCCACGGGCGCGACCGGGAAGTACCCGCCCTTGTAGCGGACCTTGTAACCCCGGTTGTTCTCGGTCGACCCGGTGTTCCAGGCGCCGGCCTCGGAGTCGATGTGGTAGAAGCTCTCGTTCGAGGCGGTGGAGAAGCGCACCGAGTCGAAGACGTAGAACTCGGCCTCGGGACCGAAGTACGCGGTGTCCGCGATACCGGTCGACGCGAGGTACGCCTCGGCCTTCTTCGCCACGTTGCGCGGGTCGCGGGAGTACTGCTCGCCCGTGATCGGGTCGTGGATGAAGAAGTTGATGTTCAGCGTGGTGTCACGGCGGAACGGGTCGATCTTCGCGGTGTCGAGGTCGGCGCGCAGCGCCATGTCCGACTCGTGGATGGCCTGGAAACCACGGATGGAGGAGCCGTCGAACGCCAGCTCCTCGTCCGGGTCGAACGCGTCGACGGGCACGGTGAAGTGCTGCATCACGCCCGGCAGGTCGCAGAAGCGGACATCGACGAACTTGACTTGCTTGTCCGTGATCAGCTTCTTGATGTCGTCGGCGTTCTGGGACATCCAGCTCCTCCTACTCCCGGCTGTTTCCCGAGCCGGGGTGGTAGTTCGTTCGTGCGGCCAGTGCGGTGGCACACGCTCGTCCCGACCCTAGGGACGGGTGATTTCTCGGGCGTGACCCATTTGTTTCACCGAAGTTAACCGGCCCCGGCCCGCCCTGCCCACCCGGCCCCCCACCTGTCGGCTTCCCCGTACCCGCCCAGTACCGTGGACGGGTGGACAAAAGGCAAGCACTCGGATCCTGGCTCTCCGGACCCCGCGCGGCCCTGGAGGAAGCCGGTGCGGACTTCGGCTACCGGGGCCGGGACCTCGGTCTCCCGGAGGACGGCCCGAACTCCCTGGCCCGCCCCGGCCGCCGCCTCGGCGCACTCGCCGTCGACTGGGGCCTGAGCGTCTTGATCGCATACGGCCTCATCACGGACGGCTACTCGCCCGCCACGAGCAACTGGGCCCTGCTGGTCTTCTTCGCCCTGGGCGCGCTCACGGTCACGACGACAGGCTTCACCCCCGGCAAACGCCTCTTCGGCATCCGAGTCCTCCACCTCCCCACAGGCACGGTCAACCCCCTACGCGCCCTGCTCCGCACGTTCCTCCTGTGCCTGGCGGTCCCGGCCCTGGTCTGGGACAAGGACGGCAGGGGCCTGCACGACAGGCTGGCGCAAACGGTCGAGGTGCGCATTTAGAGACAGGTACGACGATGGGGGCGCCCAAGATCTTGGGCGCCCCCATCGTCGTACCAAGTGCAATCAGCGGCCCTTGGGCCCACCCTTCGGCAGCTTCATGCCCTTCGGCATCGGCCCCTTGGGAAGCGGCATGTTGGACATCAGGTCCCCCATCGCCTTCAGCCGGTCGTTCGTCGCCGTCACCTGCGGTCCGGTCAGAACCCGCGGATACTTCAGCAACGCCGTCCGCAGCTTCTTCAGCGCGATCTGACCCTCACCGACGCCCACGATCACATCGTGCACCGGCACATCCGCGACGATCCGGTTCATCTTCTTCTTCTCGGCGGCCAGCAGAGTCTTCACCCGGTTCGGGTTCCCCTCCGCGATCAGCACGATCCCGGCCTTGCCGACAGCCCGGTGGACAACATCCTGGCTGCGGTTCATCGCGACAGCCGGCGTCGTGGTCCAGCCACGCCCGATGTTGTCGAGGACGGCGGCAGCAGCACCCGGCTGCCCCTCCATCTGCCCGAACGCGGCCCGCTCGGCCCGCCGCCCGAAGACGATCGCCGTACCCAGGAAGGCCAGCAGGAAACCGAGGATCCCGAGGTAGATCGGGTGGTCGATCCAGAAGCCGATCGCGAGAAAGACACCGAAGATGAGGAGGAAGACGCCCGCGAGCACCAGGCCGATCGTCTTGTCGGCCTTACGGGTCATCTTGTACGTCAGGGCGATCTGCTTCAGTCGCCCGGGGTTCGCGGATGCTGCCGCGCTGTCACTTCTCGCCATGCCAGAAGTCTACGTGCCCGGTGCGGAGCCCTCGCGCTCAGGGACGGGCGGAGCTGACCGCTTCGAGGACGCGCTCGGCCTCGACCCGGTCCTTGGCCCGGCGGCGGTCTTCGAGCACGGAGGTCCACGCGTTGCGGCGGGCCGTGCGCTGGCCGCTGCTGAGCAGCAGCGACTCGACGGCGCGCAGGGCGTCGGTGAAGGTCGGGATGGCGGTGGCACGGACGGGTGCGGCCTGCATGATGAGGTCCCCCCTCGGAGCGGCTTTGGGTATGGGCCTACGTGATGTGACATCAGCGTCACTGATTGGTGTTACCAGGGCGTGACCGACCGGTCAAACACCGATGAAACGTTGATACGACCCCGAAAACTTTCAACGCGGCCCCGGCAACGCCCTCAACTGCGAGGACGTCCGGGACCGCGTCGTCTCGGCCGTTACCGGCGAGTAGGTTCTTGTGCGGGAATTCACACGGCTGGAGTCAGTCAATCCGAAGGTCGGAGCGTCACACGGCCTGCGAGGCGACGTACGTCCCTCGCTTCTCGACGGCCATCTGGTACAGCCGGCCCGCGCGGTACGACGAGCGCACCAGCGGCCCCGACATGACCCCGGAGAACCCGATCTGCTCGGCCTCCTCCTTCAGCTCCACGAACTCGTGCGGCTTGACCCACCGCTCGACGGGGTGGTGCCGCACGGACGGCCGCAGGTACTGCGTGATGGTGATCAGCTCGCACCCGGCGTCGTGCATCTGCTGCAACGCGTCGGTGATCTCCTCGCGGGTCTCGCCCATCCCGAGGATCAGGTTCGACTTGGTCACCAGGCCGTAGTCACGGGCGGCGGTGATGACCTTCAGCGAACGGTCGAACCGGAAACCGGGCCGGATCCGCTTGAAGATCCGCGGCACGGTCTCGACGTTGTGCGCGAAGACCTCCGGCCGGGACGCGAAGACCTCTTCGAGCAGCTCCGGTACGGCGTTGAAGTCCGGCGCCAGCAGCTCGACCTTCGTACGGCCCTCCGCGCGCGCGGCCGTCTGCTCATGGATCTGCCGCACGGTCTCGGCGTACAGCCACGCCCCGCCGTCCTCCAGGTCGTCGCGGGCGACGCCGGTGATGGTGGCGTAGTTCAGGTCCATCGTGACGACGGACTCGCCCACCCGGCGCGGCTCGTCCCGGTCCAGCGCCTCGGGCTTGCCCGTGTCGATCTGGCAGAAGTCGCATCGCCGCGTGCACTGGTCGCCGCCGATGAGGAACGTCGCCTCCCGGTCCTCCCAGCACTCGTAGATGTTGGGACAGCCGGCCTCCTGGCACACCGTGTGCAGCCCCTCGCTCTTCACGAGGCTCTGCATCTTCGTGTACTCGGGACCCATTTTCGCCCGGGTCTTGATCCACTCGGGCTTGCGCTCGATGGGGGTCTGGGCGTTACGGACCTCCAGGCGCAGCATCTTGCGTCCGTCGGGTGCAACTGCGGACACGACCGGCTCCCTGTGCTTCGATTCTTCGGCGTACACCAGGGTACGCCCGTGCTTACTGAGCCCCGCTGAGACCCCAACCTCGGGATGAACGGGGAGATTCCCGTCAGCGGCGGGGTCTTTTGTCTTTTAGGGGCGCGGGGCTGTGTTTGATGTGCGGCTACCGCCGCGCGGGCGCGACCAACCATGACGCCGCCGCACCCGCCGATCAAACCGCGGCCCGCTCCACCTCGCGCGGCTTCAACTCCGCGTTCTCCAACACATCCCTGAGATGCCGCTCCACCACCGGCAACACCTCCGCGATCGTCACATCCCGACCCAACTCCTCCGCCAAGGACGCCACCCCCGCATCCCGAATCCCGCAAGGGATGATCCGGTCGTACCACTTGTTGTCAGGGTTCACGTTGAACGAGAACCCATGCATCGTGACCCCCTTCGCCACCCGAATCCCGATCGCCGCGATCTTCCGGTCCTCCCGCCGCTGCCCCGCATTGGACGGCGCATACTCGGGCCCATTCATCCGAGGATCGAACTCCTCATCGGTCAACCGAGGATCGAAGTCCAACGAGAGCCCGCCCAACAAAGGCCGCTCCTCGACGGGATCCCCCAACACCCACACCCCACTACGCCCCTCAACCCGCGAAGTCCGTACCCCGAACTCCGCACAGACCCGAATCAGCGCATCCTCGATCCGCCGCACATGAGCCACGACATCCACAGGCCGAGGAAGCTTCTGAATGGGATACCCCACCAGCTGCCCGGGCCCGTGCCACGTGATCTTCCCCCCGCGATCCACATCGATCACCGGCGTCCCGTCAAGAGGCCGCTCACTGTCAGCCGTACGCCGCCCGGCGGTATAGACCGGCGGATGCTCCAGCAGCAGCACCGTATCCGGCACCTCATCGGCGAAGCGCGCCGCATGAACCCGCCGCTGCTCGTCCCAGGCGACCTGATACTCGACCGCCTCGTCCCCGAACCCCATGCGAACGAACCGCAGCTCACTCACCGCAAAACGCCTCCTCGACGTGGTAAGGCACGAAACGCCTCCACGCCACTGTACGACTGCCGCCCCCGCGTCAGCCCGACGGCCAATCCTCACACGATCGGATGAATGCCCCCCGGATAGTGCGACCACTTGCTCACGCTCCGCTACATTCGCGCCGTTCACGAGGCCAACTGGGCTGCTCACAGGCAATCCGGGAACTTCATCCGGGCACGTCACATGCCCGGAAGGCAGGAGACCGCACCGCAGATGACGGACCGACCCGCGCCGCGCACCCCCAACCGCCAGCTCGCCGCGCTCATCGCAGAAGCGGGGTTCTCCAACGCAGGACTGGCCCGTCGGGTCGACCAGCTCGGGCTCGAACACGGCCTGGACCTCAGATACGACAAGACGTCGGTGACCCGCTGGCTCCGTGGCCAGCAGCCGAGGGGTACGACGCCGGCCCTGATCGCGGAGGTCTTCACGAGGCGCCTCGGCCGCCGCCTGACCGCCCAGGACCTCGGCTTGGACGCCTGCGCCCCCGTGTACGCGGGCCTGGAGTTCGCCGGCACCCCCGAGGAGGCCGTCGACATCATCAGCGGCCTGTGGCGCAAGGACTCCGGCAGCCACGCGGAGCTCCGCAAGATCGCCTTCACCCCGGCGGGCCTGGTCGTACCGAGCCGCGACTGGCTGATCGGCCGAGCCGACGAGAAGGTGGCCCGCGCCGAACCGCACCCCCGCATCCCCCCGCAGGCCCGCCCGGCCGTACCCCGCCAGCGCGAGCGGGGCGACCGAGGCGAACGCAGTGTCCGCGTCACCGGCGGCGACATCTCCGCCCTGCGCTCGGTCGGCGAACTCTTCCGCGCGCTCGACAGCCGCTACGGCGGCGGCCACGCCCGCCAGGCCCTGGTCCGCTACCTGGAGCACGAGTGCGAGCCCATGCTCCGGGGCGTGTACGGCGAACAGACGGGCCGCCGCCTGTTCGCCGCCGCCGCCGACCTCACGCGGCTGGCAGGCTGGACGTCGTACGACATCGCCGCGCACGGCCTCGCCCAGCGGTACTTCGTCCAGGCGCTGCGCCTCTCCCAGGCGGCGGGCGACCGCGCGTACGGCGCGTACGTCCTCGTCACGATGAGCCGCCAGGCGGTGTACCTCGGCCACGGCCGCGAGGCGGTCCAGCTGGCGCGCGTGGCCCAGCAGGGGGTGGGTACGGCGGCGGCCCCGACCGTCCAGGCCCTGTTGCACGCGGTGGAGGCGCGAGGCCACGGCGTCCTGGGCGAAGTCCGGGCCTGCACAACGTCGTTGGTCCGCGCGGAACGGGCCCTGGAAGCCTCGAAGCACACCGGCGCGGAGGAAGTCCCGTACTGGGCCCGCTTCTTCGACGAGGCCCAGCTCGCCGACGAGTTCGCGCACTGCCACCGCGACCTCCACCAGTTCCGCGCGGCGGCCCAACACGCGGAACGCTCCCTCCACTTGAGGCCCGCGACCCAGGCCCGCAGCCGCCTCTTCTGCCGGGTGGTCCTGGCCACGGCCCGCCTCTCCCTGGGCGAACTGGACCAGGCCTGCCGCCACGCGGCGGAGGCGGCGACCCAGGCTTCCGAGATGCGCTCGGCGCGGGCGGTGGAGTACGTCAGGGACTTCGAGCGGAGGCTGGAGCCGTACAAGGACGCGGCGGCGGTACGGGGGTACCGGGAGAAGGTGGCGGCGCTGGGGTGAGGGCGTGCCGGGCGGCTTGTGAGGGCCGCCCGGCCGGGCCGGTTACTCCGCCAATTCCACGGCCTCCCGGAAGTCCGAGTACGCCTCCCGGTACCGCATCGCCGCCACCTCGAACATGGCGCGGTCCGTCAGCGTCCGCGCGAGCCACGCCCGGTCGCCCAACTCGCGTGCCAGCGAGACGGATTCGTCGAAGAGGGGACGCAGAGGCTGCTCCATCCGGCGGACCCGGCCCTCGTGGTAGAGCGTCGAACGAACCGTCAGCCGGTGCTGTACGACGGCCCGTTGCTTGAGGTCCCTGTCCGGTTCGGCGGCCTCGCGCTCCAACTCGTCGAGCCCGGCGAAGTAGGCGCGACGCACGTCGGGGGACCAGTGCGTGACGGGGGCGCCGTACGCCGGTGCCGGGGCCCCGGCGGGTTCCAGCGACCGCGCGGACAGGGCGAGGAGCGTCGACCAGAAGGAGCTGAGGTCGCTCCACCCTCGGCGCTCCCCGCCCTCGCTCAACTCCTTGAGCAGGCCGAGCGCTTCACCGCGCACCGCCGCCGCGTCGACGGTGCCGGGCAGCCGCGCGTACTGCACCAGCACGGCCACGGTCATCGCCAACGACCCTTCCTGTGCGCCGAGTCTGTCCCGATGGTCGTCCGCGAGCCGCCCGAACGCCGCCGACGCCTCCTGCGCCCGTCCCACCACGTCGAGTTCGGCCCCGTACTGCACCAACTCCCAGAAGGACCCGCCGACTTCGCACCGGACCACCTCGACGGCCTCCTCGTGCCGCCCCTCCTCGGCGAGCACGATCCCGAGCCGCCGGCTCCCGTAGCCCTCGCTCGCCACCTGCCCCCGCGCGAACCCCTCCTTCCCGGCGTCCGCCGCCTCCTCGCACGCGGCGAGACCCTCCTCCCGCCGCCCCGCGTCGAACAGTTGCCGCTCGTACGCCCCCAGCGCCCGCACCAGCACCTCGGTCCGCTGCGGCTCGTCCACGCCGATCTCCCGGGCCGCCCCGACCGCCTCCGCGCACAACGCGAGAACGATCTCCGGCCGCTCCTGGAATTCCTGCGCGTACGAATACGACACCAACGCCGTGGCCAGCTTCCCGAGATAAGCCGAGGGGCTCACCTGGGCCAGTACCCGATACGCCTGGACTTCCTCCCGAAGACTCCGCCTCCCCGATCCGAGCAACATCGTCCGAGCCCTCAACACAGCGTCGTGATCAACCGACTTGGAGTTCGCCATGCGCAAGATTCTGAGTGCGGAATATCCCCCGGACAAGCAAAAACAACTGTGCCGTCCGTCCTACGAAAACACCGGCTGACCTGTCATGATGGGGACGGTTCACTTCTCGCGCCCTTTCTGCCGGCGCCACCCTGGAACATTAGAGGTTCCCGGCCCCCGGCCCTTCCCCGACAGTTGCCCTCACGAGCAGGACGACCGAAAGGAAGCGTGGGGGAAATGGCAGGAATGTTCGGCTGGTCGGCGCGGAAGACCGCTGCGGCGGCGGTCATGACGGCGACGATGGCCATCGCACCGATGATCGCCGTCTCCGAGGCCCAGGCCCTGGGCAACAACCGCGAGGTCTCCCGGAGTTGCGGCACCAACCGCGTCTCCAGCGGCTTCACCGGCTCGTACAGCTGGGCGCAGACCACCAAGGCGTCGGGAAGCTGCGCGGGCCGCCTGAGCGCGGCGCTGGAGCGCAACAACGGCGTCTGGACGACCCGGGTGTACGGCAGCAGCAGCACCGCGTACGCGACCGACACCAACGGTGGCATCGCCGTCAGGTACGGCCTGCACTGGGGCTGCGACAACTGCAACGTGACCCGGTCCTGAACCGTGCGCGCGGCGACGATCCTCGCCGCGGGGTTCCTGGCCGCCGTCGTGGGCTGCGCACCGGCCCACGACGGCGGGCGGGACGCCCCGCTCCCCGGACAGAAGTGGGCGCTGGAGGACGGGACGGTCACCGGGGCGGAGTACCGCACGGCGATGAACCGGTTCATCTCCTGTGTGCGGAACGCCGGTTACCCGGTTAGCGCTCCCGTGATCAGCCCGACGGACAACCTCACGCTGATCTACGACATCACTCCCGGCGGCGACCCGGACACCTATAACGACGCCGTCCAGACCTGCAATCTCGCCCACCTGTCCCTCGTCGAACCGACCTATGTCGAGGCCCAACCCCAGCTCATGGCCGAGCCGTTGAGGAAGGCGGTCGCCAACTGCCTGGAACGGCAAGGCGTTCGGGTGACGTCCCGGGAGCGCAACCTCGCCGACTTCGCCGCCTCCGCCCGGAGCGAGACGAAGGTGGTCGACTGCGTGACGAGCCAACGGGCGCGCGTGTACCCGGAGTTGCCGTCGGCCGTACCGCTCCGCTTCTGACGCCAGGCCACGCGCTCCCTCTCAGGCCGCTTCGCGGACCGTCGCCGGGGGGTCCGCCAGCTGCGACGCCCCCGCCGCCCCCAGCTCCGCGATCAGCGCGGTCGCCGCGCGGTGCGCCGAATGCAGCGCGCCCTGCACCGTGCTGGTGTCCCGGTGGTCCCCGCAGACGTACAGCCCCGCGAGGAGCCGGACGGCCCGGCGCAGGTCGTGGGGCGGACGCATGGCGGGGACGGCCTCGGCGGTGTGGTGGATGGCGAGGATCTCCCAGCGGGACGTGGACGTGCCGTAGAGGCGCGCGAGGTGCGCGCGGACGGCGTCGTCCAGGTCGTCCGGGGGAGTGCCGAGGACGGTCGAGGAGATCAACACCCGTCCCACAGGCGCCCTGTTGGGGTCGACCTCGCTCATGACGGCCGTGTGCGCGACCGGCCCGCCCCGCTCCGCGTCCAGCAGCAACGCGCCCCCGCTGTCGGGGAGTTCGTCGGTCGTGTGGTGGACGACGGTCACCGGATGGAACTCCGGCACCCGCAGCCCCGGCAGCAGCTCGGCCGCCGTACGCGCGTCGGTCGCCACCAGCACGGCCCGGCACCGGAACTCCCCGTGCTCGGTGGTGGTGACGCAGGTGGTGGAGACGGAGGTGACGCGAACTCCCGTACGTACGACGCCTGTCGGCAGCGTCGAGGCGAGCAGCTCGGGCAGCGCGTCGGCCCCGCCCTCGGGTACGCACAGCCGCCCCCCGACGAACGACCGCAGCGCCAGATCCGCGCACCGGCTGGACGTCGTCAGCTCGGGGTCGCACAGCAGCGCGGCAAGCAGGGGCCGCAGGAACGCGTCCACCGTACGGCTCGGCAGCCCCCGCGCCGTGAGCGCTTCCCCGGCGGGGGCTTCGGCGCGGGCGAGGAGCCGCTCGACGGGGACGGACGCGAGCCGGGAGAGGGCGCCGCGCAACCGCGCCTGGTCCATGGCCGACCCGAGGGGACCGCCGTACCGCACCTCGCCGCTCACCCCGTTCCGAGGGGCGCTCGCCAGGGCGCGTACGGCATCGAATGCGCCCCTCGCGCCCCCCACGACGGAGCCTCCGGCACCGGCCAGCGCGCCCCCCACGGCGGCGGCCCGGGAGCCGCTCTCGGTCTCGGACCCCCACGATTGCCTCGCCGCGTCGAACCCGCGCGCGCCGCGGCCGAACGCCCGGACTCCCCGGCCGCCTCCGAGGTCGAGCCCCAGCCCACCTCGCGCACTTCCGAGGTCGAGCCCTCGCCCGCCCGTAACTCCCCGCGCGCCTCCGGGATCGAGCCCCGCCCCACCCCGAACTCCCCGCGAGGCACCCGGAGTTGTCCTTCGCGCTCCGGCGACTCCCCTCCTACCCCCAAGTCCCCTCACCGCGACGGGAGTTCCCATCCGTACCCGCCGTCCCTCGCCGTGCACCAGCACCCCCGGCGCGAAGGGCCGCAGCGCCAGACCCTCCAGGCCCGGTGTCATCGTCAGCTCCGGGTACGCCGTGGACAGCAGCTGCCCGATCCGGTCCAGCCGGAACCCGTCGACCTTCTCGGTCGCCATGCGCCCCCCGACCCCGGGGGCGGCCTCCAGTACGCACACCGACAGTCCTGCGCTGGTCAGCCGCTGCGCCGCGGACAGCCCGGACACCCCGGCCCCCACGATGACGACGTCGACCTTGTACGCGGGCTCAAGCACGTGCCCCTCCTCGCGGATTGCGTCGAGTCGAAGGCGTCGTACCCTCAACTCGCCGTAGGGATACCCGAGTTCCGCTTGAGGGTAGGTCGACTCCCGCGCAGGGTCAGCTCGCGCACGCACCGAGCACGGGCGCACGGAGGTCGCATGTCACCTGAGGGCGGCCCGCACGGCGTCGTCGATGCCGGGGAACGCGAACCGGAATCCGGACTCCAGGAGTCTGCCGGGTACGACGCGGGCGCTGCCGAGGACGTCCCCGGCCATCTCGCCGAGCACCGCCTTCAGTACGGGGGCGGGGACCGTGAACACCTTCGGGCGGTGCAGGACGCGGGCCATGGCGTCGGTGATCTGACGGTTGGTCAGGGGTTCGGGTGCGGTGAGGTTGAACGGGCCTTCCAGGTCGTCGTGTTCGAGGAGGTGCCGGATCGCGGCGACCTCGTCGTGCAGCGCGATGTACGACCAGTACTGCCGCCCGTCGCCCATGCGTCCGCCAAGTCCCGCCTTGAACAAGGGGAACAGCTTCCCCCAGGCGCCGCCGCCCCGGGCGACGACCAGCCCGGTCCGCGCGAACACGGTCCGTACGCCCGCCTGTTGAGCCGCCTCGGTCGCCGCCTCCCACTCGACGCACAACTCGGGCAGGAACCCCGATGCGGCGGGCGCGCTCTCGTCGACGGACCGTTCCCCGGTCTCGCCGTAGATCCCGATGGCACTCCCGTTGACGAACACGCGCGGCGGCTCCGCCATCCCGGCGACGGCCTCGGCGAGCGCCCGGGTCCCGTTGATGCGCCCATCCCGGATGGTCTTCTTATAAGCCTCGGTCCAGCGTCGATCCCCGACCCCGGCCCCGGCAAGATTCACAACGGCGTCGACCCCGACGAGCCCGGCGGCATCGACCCGCCCGGCCTCCGGCTCCCACGCCACTTCCCCGGGCCCGGCGGCACCTCGCCGCACCAGCCGCAGCACCTCGACCCCGTCGGCCTCAAGGGACCGCACCAGAGCACTTCCGATCAGACCGGACGCACCGGCCACAGCAACTCGTCGCATACGCCCATCCTGCCCCGGACCCCCATAAAATCTCCGTTTGAATATTCAAATGACGGTGTTCTCGTGGCCCCCTACAGTGACGAGATGCCCACCACCCTCCACATCCGCCCCGCAGCACTCACCGACGCACCCCCCTTGGCCCGCCTGGACCACCTCACCTGGTCCCACTTCCACGCGGTGATGCCACGCCCGGCCCTCGACGCCCCTTTCTTCGACGAACGCCACGCCCCGGACGACTACCTGATCGCCGCCCTCTCCGACGACCCCGTCGGCTACATCCGGCTGGCCCCGTCGCCCCTCGCGGTGAGCGCACACGTCCGCCAGATCCAGGGCCTCGTGGTGTCGGACGAGGTGCGGGGGAGGGGAGTGGGCCGCGCCCTGCTCCGAGCGGCGCTCGACAGGGCTCGCGGGGAGGGGGCTCGCCGGATCACGCTGAGGGTGCTGGGGCACAATGCGCCTGCGCGGAAGCTGTACGAGGGGGAGGGGTTCGGGGCAGGGCCCCGGCGTTTGCCCGGGTCGTCCGGTTTGATCATGTGATGCCGTAGAGGCTGAGGACGAGGGTGCGTTCGGTGTGGGCTCGGCGGCCGGCGGCGGTGTTGACGTACCCGGCAAGCTTGAGCGCACCGCGGATCAGGTCGCGGACGGCGGCGAGGACTGAGGGCGTGTTGTGGGTCCTGACCTGGGACTTGTCCTCGTTGAAGGTCACATCCCGACACCAGTGGACGGTGTTCTCCACGGTCCAGTGCCCGCGAGCCCATGAAGCGATCTCGGCGGCACTCGCTTCCTCGGCGGGCAGGTCGGTGATGGCGTAGACGGTCTCGCTGGACCACTTCTTCGCTCCGTAGAGACGGCGTCTGCGCTGGATGCGCAGGACCTGGGCCGCGTGGGGAAAGAGCAGGCCGTTGACGGTGACGACCTGGACGAGACGCTGTTCGTGGCGGCCGTGGCCGCGGGCGTCGTCACGGTGGATGACGGGGATCTCCTTCCAGGGCAGGGCGTGGAGCTGACGGGCTTGGCCGCGCTGGTTGTTCTTGATGGTCAGCAGGTAGTGGGCGCCGCGTTCGTGCAGGTAGGTGGCGTGGTCGCGTTGGGCGTGGAGGGCGTCGGCGGTGACGACGGCCCCCTTGAGATCGGCGTCGTCGAGCTGGTCGAGCAGGGGTTGGAACTCGGGGATTTCGTTGGTCTTCGCGCCGATCTCGCGGGAGGCGAGGGTGATGCCGTCGCCGTGCCGGACGGCGGAGAGCACGAAGACGCGGCTGCCGTCCGGGCGCTTCGCACTGCGCAGGCACTTGCCGTCCACCGCGATGGCCCGGCGCCGGGAGCGCACCGGTTCGGCGCGGGCGGCCGCCCGGTGGGCGCGGCGCTGTTCGCGTTCGATGCCGCCGTCGGGCATGAGCGGCTCGGGAGAGTGGGACACCGTGGACAGCAGGGGCCGCAGGTGGTCGTAGCCGGCCGCGCTGACCTCACCGGGATCGAGCCGCCCCAGAACGGTGCGCAAGGTCTTCTCGCTCGGGATCCGGTAGCGGCCGCGCAACGGATGGTAGGGCAGACCGAAAGCGGCCAGTTCCTCAGGCGTCGCACGTCGGCACCACTCCGCCGCCGCGGTGATGGAGTCATGGCCCGCCGGGGTCATCGCACAGACCACCAGGGCCAGCAGCGAGGAGACCCGGTAGCGCACCCCGCACGCCCCGCGAGGATCGGTGACCGACTCGAACTCGGCAACCAGGCCGCGGACTTGGTCTCGCGCGGCATCCGAGCCGAGGGCCTCCAGGCGGGGCGCCGGAGAGACGGGAACGACGGCAGGGGATGATGGAGGAACGAACACGGCACCTTCGTGGATCTTGCAGCGTAGAGAACTCCATGATCCACAGGTGCCGTGTTCATCTGCTTCCGAGGCCCGCCAGCATGATCAACCGGCCCAGGCCGGGGCGATCCGGGCAAACGCCGGGGCCCTGGGGTTCGGGGTGGAGGGGGTGCTGCCGGGGGAGTTTCTGTTGGACGGGGAGTATGTGGACGATGTGTTGATGGGGCGGGGGCTCTGAGGCGGGGGCAACGCGCGGTCTGATCCGGCGGGTTGAGGGCGGCGCTCGGCGGGTTGAGCGAGGTGCCCGGCGGGTTGAGTGCGGTGTCCGGTAGATCGAGGTCGGTGCCCGACGGGTCGGGCGAGGTATCCGGCAGTTTGCGGGCGGTGTCCGGCAAGTCGAGTGTGGTGTTCGGCGAGTTGGGGGTGGCGCTCGGCGGGTTGTGGGGGGTGTCCGGTAGATCGAGGTCGGTGCCCGACGGGTCGGGCGAGATATCCGGCAGTTTGCGGGCGGTGTCCGGCAAGTCGGGTGCGGTGTTCGGCGGGGTGAGGGTGGTGCTCGGCGGATTGGGGGCGATGCCGGTAGGTCGAGGTCGGTGCCCGGCAGGTTGGGCGAGGCATCCGGTGGTTTGCGGGCGTGTCCGGCAAGTCGAGTGCGGTGTTCGGCGAGTTGGGGAGAGTGTCGGGCGGGTTGAGTGCGGTGTCCGGCGGATCGATGGCGGTGCCCGACAGGTCCGGTGAGGCATCCGGCGGTTTGTGAGCGGTGTCCGGCAAGTCGGGCCGGTGTCCGGCGAGTTGGAGAGGGTGTCCAGCAAGTCGGGAGTGGTGTCGGGCTAGTTGGGGGCGGTGCTCGGCAAGTTAGGTGTGGTGTCAGGCGAGTCGAGGGCGGCGTTCTGCAAGTTCGGCGGGTCGAGGGTGGCGTCCGGCACGCTGAGTACCGCCCACACCACCTTCCCCACTCCCTCCCTCGGCCCCACCCCCCACTCCTTCGCCAACGCCTTCACCAGCACCAGCCCCCTCCCACCCTCGTCCCACTCCCCGGCGCACCGAATCACTGGCAACTCCTCGCTCGCGTCCGCGACTTCGATCCGCAGCTCGCCCTGAGCCAACGTGACTTCCACGCGGATCTCCTTGTCGGGCAACACCTTCGCGTTCACCGCGTTCGTCGCCAGCTCGGACACCAAGACCTCGGCGTCGTAGGCGACTTCACCCCTGACCCGCCACGTGGCGAGCTGTCGCCGCAGGTCGTCGCGGGCGCGGGTGACGCTGTGGCGTCGGCGGGGGTACTGGTAGGCGGCGATCCGCGTGGACACGGCGTTCGCGGGCATGGCTCATCCCCTTTGTTCCGGGTGGCTTGCGCTACGCAATGAAGCTAGCCGTGTTCGAATCGTCACCGCAACGGAGAGTGCTCGCAAATTTTCATCGATCTGATGTTCGCCCTATACTCATTGCTTCTCAACAGGGCAGACTCCTCGCAAGAGTTGAGAGGAGAGAGGGATGCCCACAGGGGGAAGGCCGACCGTGCGCAGCCGCAGGCTCGGCGTAGCACTCAGGCGACACCGTGAGGCCGCCGGCCTGGACCAGGCCGCTGCCGCCGAGACCATCATGAAGGCGATCAGCAAGGTCAGCCGCATAGAGAGCGGTCAGGTCTCGGTATCGGCGCTGGAGGTTCACACCCTCCTCGACCGCTACCAGGTGACGGACCCGAAGGAGCGTGAGCGGCTGCTGGGTTGGGCGCGGACCAGTAACCAGCGGGGGTGGTGGGTCGACTACGAGGAGACGTTGAGTCCCGACTACGCGGACCACATCACGCTGGAGAGCGACGCGACCTACATCCTCGACTGGGACCCGGTGATGATCCCGGGCCTGTTGCAGACGGCTGAGTACGCGGAGAAGGTCATCACTCTCGGGCCGAGGCTCATCCCGGACGACAAGGTGGCCGAACTGGTCGAGGTCCGCATGCAGCGGCAACGCAGGCTGGACGAGGGCGTGTTGCAGTACACGGCGATCATCTGGGAGCCGGTGATCACCGCGCTCGCGGCGGCGTCCCAGGTGTACGAGGACCAGTTGCAGCACCTGCTGAAAGCCGGACGCAGGCAGAACGTGACGCTTCAGGTCCTCCCGACGACGGGTTTCCTGACCGCAACGCTGTCCGGTGCCTGCACCGCTTTCACCTACGGCGTGGAGCCCTACGCGGAGGTCGTGACCGTTCGAACTCCCGAGAACACGACCGTTGTTGAGGCGCCTGACGATCTGGCCCTCTACACGAACATTTTCAATCAGCTACGCTCGGCAGCACTGTCCCCGACGCAGTCCGCCCGGCGGATCCGGCAAGCGTTGGAGAGCAAGAACCAGCAAACGTAAGAGGTGCCGTGTCCCCCGAGATCGTCAGCGAGTTCCGCAAGTCGTCGTACTCGGCTCAGATGGACAACTGTGTCGAACTCGCTCGCACCTCCCTCGGGGGCCATGCGGTCCGCGACAGCAAGTACCCCTCCGGTCCCGTCCAGTTCTTCGGCGCGGAGGCGTGGACCGGGTTCATCCAGTCCGTGACCACAGCCTCTTGAGGGGACTACGTATGGCGCCCGGGATCATCACGGAGTTCCGTAAGTCGTCGTACTCGGCTCAACAGAACGCCTGCGTCGAACTCGCCCGCACCTCTCTCGGGGGTCACGCGGTCCGCGACAGCAAGTACCCCTCCGGTCCCGTCCAGTTCTTCGACGCAGAGGCGTGGACCCGGTTCATCCAGTCCGTGGCAACGGCCCGCTGAAAGAGGTCGCGCATGGCTCCGGAAATCGTCACCCCGTTCCGCAAGTCGTCGTACTCGGCCCAAGAGAACGCCTGCGTCGAACTCGCCCGCACCTTCCCCGGGGGTCACGCGGTCCGCGACAGCAAGTACCCTTCCGGTCCCGTTCAGTTCTTCGGTGCGGAGGCGTGGACCGGGTTCATCCAGTCCGTGACCACAACCCACTGAAGGTCGGTCGACGGATGGCATCCATAGCGTCGTCGACCAGCTCCCGGCAGTCCTTGCGCAAGGACAGCCCGCCCCAGCTGGCGGCAATCAGTGAGAGAAGCCAGTCTGCCCGAGCCGACGAGTACGCTGCCGGAATGCCCGCCGAGTCCACACCGCCGTGTCCCCAATGCGGCGCCCCCATGAAAGCCGGCGCGATGGTGCTCTGTCGCCGAGAGGAGGACGGCCACCGCGTCTGCCGTGTCGTCTGGGGTTGCTCCGGCCGGCACGTCTGGTGGACATGGTCCGATCGTCCGGCCGCCGAACTGGAAGTCTGCCCCCACCCGGATCTGATGTACGGCTGACGTCGGCGCGGCATGAAACCGGTCGTGAAGCGCAGGCTCTCTGCAAAGACGGTCCGTCGGCAGAACAGCGTGAAGCCCTACGCCGAGATCGCAACCGTTCGAACCCCCGTGAACACCCCCCCCGAGATCGAGTTCGTCACCCCGTTCCGTAAGTCGTCGTACTCGGCCCAACACAACGACTGCGTCGAACTAGCCCGCACCGCCCCCGAAGGCCATGCGGTCCGCGACAGCAAACAGCCCCCCTCCGCCCCCGTCCACTTCTTCACCCCCCAAGCCTGGACCCCCTTCATCCAGGCACTCCGGCCCCCCTCAACCCCCCTCGCGCGCCCGCGCGAAATGCTCTAAAACCCCCGACCCACGGACACGCGAACCCCACGGCGACTGGTCGCCAGTCCCCAAGTCCCAGCGCTGCCGCAGCGATTCAGCCCCTGGTAACCAGCTCCACGCCGTGAGATCGTCCGCAGGTGACTGACACCGGCCCTGGACAGCCCGCCTTGAACCGCCCGGACGACCGCATCCCGTCCGTCCTACGTTTCGCAACAGAACTCATCGCCTGGATAGCCACCCCCTGGGCCCTGTCCAGCCACTCATGGCTGCTCGCCACCCTCTCCGTGGTGATCCTCATCGGCCTCCCGACCCTCTTCTCCACCCCCGGCGACAAGGCCAAGGTGATCATCCCGGTGCCAGGCGGGGTCACGATCCTGCTCGTGCTGCTTCAGCTGGCCGCCGCCGTGATCTCCGCATGGCTGGCCTGGCCCGCCGGCGTGGCGATCGCGGTGACCCTGCTGGCCGCCACCACCCTCGTCACGGAACGCCACCGCTGGCGCTGGCTCGTATCCGCGAACCGGGTCTGACCCCGTTGTCAGTGGCCCCCGGCATCATGGCGGTATGCGCGCGGCTCGGTTGATCAAGATGGTCCTGTTGCTCCAGGGGCGGCCCTTCATGAGCGGGGCAGAGCTGGCCCGGGAGCTGGAGGTGTCCGAGCGGACGGTCAGCAGGGACGTGGAGGCGTTGTCGGAGGCGGGAATCCCGGTGTACGCGGAGCGGGGGAGGGGCGGGGGGTACCGGCTCATCGGGGGATACCGGACCCGCCTGACAGGCCTGGGCAGGGACGAGGCCGAGGCACTGTTCCTGAGCGGAGTCCCGGCGGCGCTCAGCGGAATGGGCCTGGAGGACGCCGCATCGGCGGCCCGCATGAAGGTCGCCGCCGCACTGGTCCCGTCCCTGCGGAACGCCCCGGACACCGCCGCCCAGCGTTTCCACCTGGACGCGCCCGCGTGGTTCCGCGAGGCGGAGGTCCCGGAGGGCCTGGCGGCGGTGGCGCAGGGAGTGTGGGGGGACTGGCGGATCAGAGGGACGTACCGCCGCAAGGACAGACTCGTCGAACGGGAGCTGGATCCGTACGGGCTCGTACTGAAGGCCGGGGTCTGGTACCTGTGCGCACGGACCGACGACACGTTCCGCATCTACCGGGTCGAACGCTTCGAGACAGTGGACGTGCTGGAGGACCGGTTCGACCGGGACGCAGGCTTCGAACTGGCCGCGTTCTGGGAGGCACAGGGCGAGTCGTTCGCACGGTCGCTACGGCGCGAGGAGGTAGTCGTACGGCTCTCGCCGGAGGGCGTACGCAGACTGCCGCACGTGACCGACCCGTTCGCCGCGCGGGAGGCGCTCGCGGGGGTCGAGGCGAGCGAGGAGTGGGTGACGGTCACGCTGGGCGTGGAGTCGCAGGACGTGGCGTTCGGACAGCTCCTGGGCCTGGGCGCGGAGGCGGAGGTGGTGACACCGGGGGAGCTGCGGGAGCGGTTCGCGGGGGTGGCGGGGAGGTTGGGGGCGCTGTACGGGGAGGGGTGAGGGCGAGGTCGGCCGTATCAATGCGACTTCGGTGCCCGGTTCGTCGTATCCCGTGAAGATCCCGCCGATCCCGCTACTCAGGGTGCGTCCCGCCCCTCGAAGCACGATGCTGGTCCCGTGATGGACGAGACGGAGTTCTGGGAGCTGGTGGACGGTACTCGCGAGCGCGCCGACGGAGACCCCGAGGAACAGGCGGATCTCCTGGTCGCGCGGCTGCTGGAGCGGGATCCGGAGGCGGTGCTGGACTTCGCCCGTCACTTCGAGGCGCGGTACAACCGGGCGTACCGGTGGGATCTGTGGGGCGCCGCGTGGGTCCTGCTGGACGGCGTGAGCGACGATGCGTTCGACTTCTTCCGGTGCTGGCTGATCGGCCAGGGCCGGGACGTCTTCGAGGGCGCCCTCCACGACCCCGACGCCCTCGCGGACCTGCTCGACGACTTCGACGAGGAGATCGACGGCGACGGCGAGGAGCTGGGCTACGCGGCGGACGAGGCGTACGAGCAGCTCACGGGCGTGGTGGCCCCGGACCTCGGCATCCCCCCGGCCCCACCGGAACCGGCGGGCACGCCGATTGACTTCGAGAACGAGACGGCGCTGGCGGCGAGATATCCGGGGCTGTGGGGCCGGTTCAAGGAATGAGGGCGCGTTGGGGGGAGGGGACGACGCGGCTGGGGGCTCGGCGACTGTGCGAGGCGCGGGACTCCCGGCGGATGTACGAGGCGCGGGGCCCGGTGGACGTACGAGGCGGCCGACCCCTGCTTGCCGTACGCGGCGCCGAGCATCCGATCATCGTACGAAGCCGGCTGCCGCGTGAAGCCCCGGCTCCTCGGCCACCGTACGCAGCTGCCAGCTGCCAGCTGCCAGCTGCCAGCCGCCAGCCGCCAGCCGCGCGAAGCCCCGACCCCTCAGCCTCCCCGCACGCAGCCCCAGCCCAGCCACCGCACGCCCCCTCACACCCCCCGCCGCCGCGAACTGTCGCTCGGGATATACCCCTGCTGCCCCTCCGCCGTCAGCACAGCGTGATGCATAGGCGCCCGATTAGCCTGCTCCAACGCAGACGCAGTCATCGCCGCTGGCCCCAGCACAACCGCGACCACAGCCCCCAGTACCGCCCAGGAGCTACGCCCCCACCGCTTCGGCTTCTCGTTCATGTTCCCCGGCCTCCCTGTCGGCTTGTGTCGTGCACGACGTTAGGCACGGGGAATGGGAGCAAGCTGAAGCCCGCCTGAGACGTCCCTGTGAACGCCCGCCCCTGCAACTCGGCGGCACGGGCGCGGATTTGGGGCAGCAGATCCATCAGCGCGAGACCGGGACAGGTCGTCATGTACCCGTCCTTGTGGCCCGCGATCACGGGCAGAGACGCGCTGGCCCCGGCGGCATACCGGCTGTACCCGCTCGTGGACGTGAGACGCGCGACCCCACGCGGATCGACGTCGGACAACCCCAGCTTCCACGCGGCGAGCGCGGCGATCGCCTCGGCCATCGCAGGCGGCACCGGCGTCCCGGAGACGAACGTCCCGAGCGCCGCGATACCCGCCGTCCGGTGATTGAAACCCTGCGTATGCGCACCGGTGACCGCACGGTCGACACCCCCCGCGCGCCCCTCGTAGATGGTCCCGCACCGGTCCACGAGGAAGTTGTACCCGATGTCGTCCCAGTCCCGAACCCCCGTCTGACCTGCACGGAGATAGCGGATGATGCGAGGCGCGTCGGCGCAGTCGTACCGGTTCGGGGAGTCGGTGTGATGGACGAAGACGGCGACGACCTTGTCGTCGTAACGGGGCGCGGGCTGCGCACGGGGACCGTCGAGCCAGGCGCTGCGGGGGACGATCCGGGGCCGGGGCGCGGTGTGGAGTCCAGGGAGGACGAGGGGACGGACCTGCGCCGTAGTGGACACCGGCCGATCGACCCCGGACGCGCACAGAGCGAGGGCGGCGACCGCGGCAAGGCCAGGGACAAGGCGGGCCGCGGGTTTGAGTCGGCGTCCATTGCGCATGGTCCTACTGTCGGTTCGTCGCACTGAGGGCGCGATGTGCGGTGTGCCACTCGGTGGAACCAACGTCCCGGTCCGACCGTTTTCCGAGGTACACGCACACGTGGCCGGTTTCGATCACGCGTGCGGGTGCGGCTGATCAAAAGGGCCCTTCCCCCACGTATTCATGGGTTCGAGAGAAAGGCGGCTCCGTGGACCTGCTCGACATCCTGCTGGTGCTGGTCGTACTCGCGTACGCCGGCTCCGGCTACCGCCGCGGCCTCGTGGCCGGCTGCGTCTCGCTCGCCGGCTTCGTCGGCGGCGCGGTCATCGGCGTCTGGGTCCTGCCGTGGGTGATGAAGCTGGTCACACCGGGTACGACGGCGGCGACGATCACCGCGGTGTGTACGGTCCTGCTGCCGGCCGTCGTCGCGCACAGCCTCGCCGGGCGCCTCGCCCTGCGCCTGCGCCACGAACTCGACCGGGGCCCGCTGCGGGTCGCCGACGGCATAGGGGGCGCCGCCGCCAACGCGGTCGCCGTCCTCATCGTCGCCTGGGTCGCCGCCAGCGTCCTCGGCGCGTCCTCCTCGACGCTGGTCACCTCCGCGATACGCGACTCGAAACTCCTCGGCACGGTCCAGGACGCGATGCCCGACACCACCCCGGCCTGGTTCTCCGACGCGACCTCCGCCCTCACCGAGGCCGGGTTCCCCCAGGTCTTCAACCCCTTCGAGAACGAGTCCACGGCGGAGGTCGCGAAGCCGACGGGCGACAGCGTCACGGCGAGCGCCACCAACGCGGCGAAACTCAGCACGGTCAAGATCGAGGGCGCGTCCGGCGACCAGGGCCGCGAGGGGAGCGGTTTCGTGTACGCCCGCGAGCGCGTGATGACCAACGCCCACGTAGTCGCCGGCATCGACCGCCCGACGGTCCGCATAGGCGGCGTAGGCCGCTCCTACGACGCCCGAGTGGTCCTGTTCGACCCGGACAAGGACGTGGCCGTCCTGTACGTCCCCGGTCTCCGAGCCCCCATCCTCCGCTTCGACGACGAAGCGTCCCGGGGCGACCAGGCGGTCGTCGCCGGGTACCCCCAGGACGGCGACCTCAACCTCCAGGCAGCCACGGTCGCCAACCGCGTCAAGGCAACGGGCCGCAACATCTACAACGACGCGACGGTAACCCGCGAGATCTACTCGATCCGCTCCACCGTCCGCCCAGGCAACTCCGGCGGCCCCCTGCTCACCACCCAGGGCCGGGTCTTCGGCGTCGTCTTCGCCCGCTCCACATCCGACGACGAGACGGGCTACGTCCTGACAGCGGCCGAGGTCGCGCCGGACGCGGAGAAGGGGGTGAGCGCGACGGAGCGGGTGTCGACCGGGGAGTTGATCACCTCCTGATGCCGCCGATGAAGCGCACCTCGGGATACCGGGACGACGGTCCGTCGAGGATCGGGGCACGGCGCCCGCGCAGGTGGAGGTCGAAGTGGGCCAGCAGGAAACGCCGCTGGATGTCGACGGCACGCGCCGAGCCGAGCGGGCCGATGAACTCGGCGAGCTGCTCCTCCGTCGCCCCGAGCCGCGCGGCGACCTGCGGCATGAACACCTCGTAGTCCGTGTACGAGAAGTGCCGGGTACCGGTCACCCGGAGCTGACGGCGCCAGCCCCGCAGCCGGGGCCAGACCTCCGACCAGCTCGGATTGGTGTCCGCGTCCTCGCTCATCAGGAGGAACGGCTTGCGCAGCCCCTCGGCCACCACCGGACCGAAGAGGCTGCCGTCGAGATTCGCGCCTGCCGCGATCGGCACGCCCGCCGCCATCGCCGAAGCCGCGGTCGCGCCGCCCAGGGAGTGGCCGAACATGCCGGTCCGGGACAGGTCGAGGACGTCGCCGATCCCGTGCGGGAGCGGGTCCCGGCGGCTGCGTACGCGCCGTGCCAGCTCCTCCAGGACGAAACGGGTGTCGGCCACCCGCACCCCGACCGCCTTGAGGATCACCGGATCGTCGTCCTCCCCGGTGAGCGGCGGCATCGCGTACCTCTCGACCCGGCCACCGGGGAACTCGACCTGCCCGGCGTCATAGGTGTGGTCGACGGTGACCACGACGTACCCGTGGCTGACGAGATCCTCGACCAGCGCCGTACTGGAGCCGCGGTGCTGGCCGTGCCCGTGGGAGTAGAGGATCACCGGGCACCGGCCCCTGAGCAGCCGGTCCGCCGCCGCGCCGGAACGGGCATGCGTGTCCGGCAGCGTGGCGTACTGGGGGAGGAGATACCCCGTCTGCTGGAAGACCTCCGCGGCCTGCCGCGTCATCCAGGGAGCCCTGGGCGGGCCGACGGCCGCGCACGCGGGGTACCAGAGCTGAACCATCAGCTCGCGCACCGGCCGCCCGGCGACCCAGGGGTCCCGGCGGCTGCGGTCGATGAGCCGCAGCGCCACGGTGCCGAGGGCACGGGGACCGCTCGGCGCTGGAAGGACGAGCCGCACGGGCGGCTGGACAGCACCTGACGCCCGGCTGGGCGACGCGACGGCGGGGGCGGCGGCCAGAGCGAGCCCGGCGCCGAGCGCGGTCCCCGTGATCACCGCACGTCTCCTGCTGATCCCGGTGGTCCTGTCGGCGCTGCTCGGACGCGGCATGGCGATCTCCTTCAGGTGGATAGCTCCCGAAAGGCTATGAACCCCACGGCCGGTGACCTGCTGTGATTCCTCACCACTTTCCCTGACATCTGTCACTCGGCCCGGTGCGGCCGGGGGTTCTCCCCACCCCTGGACGGGGGTTGACGTGATGGCCCGGCAATCGCCCCGCCCGACACCATGGACGGTATGAGCAAACGATCACTCAAGACCGTCGCCGTCCTCCTCGCGGCAGCGCTCTGCGGAGGCGTCGCCGCCGTCGCCCCCGCCCAAGCGGCCGAGCCGGAGGGCAAGTTGAGGGGGGAGGTGGAACGCGCGCTCAAGGAGGCCGGGTTCGTCGGGATCTCCGTCGAGGTGCGGGACGGGAGCAAGCGGATTCGGGCCAGGGCCGGTACGGCGGAGCTCGGCACCGACCGGCCCGTTCCGTACGGCGCGAGCTTCCGCGCCGACAGTGCCACCAAACCCTTCGTCGCCACCGTCGTGCTCCAACTCGCCGCCGAGGGACGGCTGTCGCTGGACGACAGCGTCGAGAAGTGGCTGCCGGGAGTTGTCGCCGGGAACGGCAACGACGGTCGCCGGGTCACCCTCCGGAATCTGCTCCAGCACACCAGCGGCATCCACAACTACGACTACACGGACGACATCGGCTCCGACGCGAAGGCGTTCGAGGAGCACCGGTACGACCATCTCGCGCCGGAGCGGATCATCGCCGGGGCGATGCGCAGCGCGCCGGACTTCCCCCCGGCCGCCCCCGGGGACCCCGCGCCCAAGTGGAACTACTCCAACCCCAACTACATACTCGCCGGGATGGTCATCGAGCGTGTCACCGGCCGGAGTTGGCGGGACGAGGTCCACGACAGGATCGTCCGCCCGCTGGGGCTCACGCATACGTACGCCCCCGGCGACGACCCCACGCTCCCCGGACCGCACGCCCACACCTACCACCGCTTCCCCGGCGACGACGGCTGGACCGACACGACCGTACGGAACATGTCCTGGGCCGACGCGGCGGGCGAACTGGTCACCAGCAAAAGGGACATGGACAGGTTCTTCACGGCCCTGCTGAAGGGACGCCTCCTGCCGTCGGCGCAGCTTGCCGAGATGCGGCATGTCGTACCCGTCGGCGCCGACTTCCAGATCCCGTTCCCCGGACTGCACTACGGCCTCGGCCTGATGCGGCAACCGTTGGCGTGCGGGGGCTACCGGTGGGGCCACGGAGGCAGCGCGGAGGGCGACTTCGTGCGGAACGGGTTCACCGAGGACGGCCGCCGGAGCGTCGTCATCACCGCTTCGGGATCGATCCCCGACGAGGCCCCGTTACTGAAGGCGGAAGCCGCTCTCCAGAAACTGACGGACGCCGCGCTGTGCGAGGGCATCGAGTGAACAGACCGGGCCCCGGCAGGAACTCCCGCCGGGGCCCGTCCAGTTCAGGTCCTACAGACCGTAGCGCTCCCGCGCCTCCTTGACGGTCGTCGCCTTGATCTCACCCCGGCGGGCGAGCTGGGCGAGCGCCGCGACGACGATCGACTGGGCGTCGACGCCGAAGTGACGGCGAGCGGCCTCGCGGGTGTCGGACAGGCCGAACCCGTCCGCGCCGAGCGACGAGTAGTCCTGCTCGACCCACTGCGCGATCTGGTCCGGCACCTGCCGCATGTAGTCGGAGACGGCCAGCACCGGCCCCTCCGCACCCTGGAGCGCCTGCCGGACGTAAGGCACCCGCTCCTCACCGCGCAGCAACGCCGCATCCGCCTCAAGGGCGTCACGCCGCAGCTCGGTCCAGGACGTCGCCGACCAGACGTCGGCCGCGACCCCCCACTCCTCGGCGAGCAGCTTCTGCGCCTCCAGCGTCCAGTGGATCGCCGTGCCGGAGCCGATGAGCTGGATGCGCGCGGCGTTGGCGGCCGGTGAAACCCCCGCCGACTCCGCCGTGTTGAAGCGGTACAGCCCCTTGATGATGGCCTCGTCGATGCCGAGCCCGGACGGCTTCGCGGGCTGCGGGACGGGCTCGTTGTAGACGGTGAGGTAGTAGAAGACGTTCGGGTCCTCACCGGGCGCGGCCTCGCCGTACATCCGCCGCAGACCGTCCTTGACGATCACGCCGATCTCGTACGCGAACGCGGGGTCGTACGACATGGCGGCCGGGTTCGTCGCGGCGATCACCGGCGAGTGCCCGTCCGCGTGCTGGAGCCCCTCACCCGTCAGGGTCGTACGGCCGGCGGTCGCGCCGACCAGGAAGCCGCGGCCGAGCTGGTCGCCGAGCTGCCACATCTGGTCGGCCGTGCGCTGCCAGCCGAACATGGAGTAGAAGATGTAGAACGGGATCATGGCCTCGCCGTGCGTCGAGTACGACGTCGCCGCGGCGATGAAGTCGGCCATGGAACCGGCCTCGGTGATCCCCTCGTTGAGGATCTGCCCGTTGGTCGCTTCCTTGTAGTACATGAGCTGGTCGCGGTCGACGGGCTCGTACGTCTGGCCCTTGGGGGAGTAGATCCCCAGCGACGGGAACAGCGACTCCATACCGAAGGTCCGCGCCTCGTCGGGCACGATCGGCACCCAGCGCTTGCCGGTCTCCTTGTCACGGACCAGGTCCTTGACGAGCCGGACGAACGCCATGGTCGTCGCCACGTTCTGCGTGCCGGAGCCCTTGTCGAAGGACGCGAACGCCTTCTCGGAGGCGGACGGCAGCGGCGCGATCGCATGCGTACGGCGGGCCGGGGCCGGGCCGCCGAGGGCCGCGCGGCGCTCCTGGAGGTAGCGGACCTCGGGAGAGTCGGCGCCGGGGTGGCCGTACGGCACCTTCCCGTCGACGAACGCGCTGTCCGGGATGGGGAGTTCGAGCAGATCCCGCATCGTCTTGAACTCGTCCACCGACAGTTTCTTCATCTGGTGGTTGGCGTTCTTCGACGCGAAGCCGGTGCCGAGGGTGTGGCCCTTGACGGTCTGCGCGAGGATCACCGTCGGCGCGCCCTTGTGCGAGACCGCCGCCTTGTACGCCGCGTACACCTTGCGCGCCTCGTGCCCGCCGCGCGAGAGGTGGAAGCAGTCGAGGATCTTGTCGTCGCTCAGCAGCTTCGCCAGCTCGACGAGCGCCGGGTCCTTGCCGAAGAAGTCCTGGCGGATGTAGGCCGCGTCACGCGTCTGGTACGTCTGCACCTGCGCGTCCGGCACCTCGCGCAGACGCCGGACCAGCGCGCCCGTCGTGTCCAGCGCGAACAGCTCGTCCCACGCGGTGCCCCACAGGGACTTCACGACGTTCCAGCCGGCGCCGCGGAACCGGGCCTCCAGCTCCTGCACGATCTTGAAGTTCGCGCGGACCGGGCCGTCGAGACGCTGGAGGTTGCAGTTGATGACGAACGTGAGGTTGTCGAGACCCTCGCGGGACGCCAGCGTGAGGGCCGCCGTCGACTCCGGCTCGTCCATCTCGCCGTCGCCGAGGAACGCCCACACGTGCGAGGACGAGACGTCCTTGATGCCGCGCGCCGTCAGGTAGTGGTTGAAGCGGGCCTGGTAGATCGCCGAGATCGGGCCGAGGCCCATGCTGACCGTCGGGAACTCCCACAGCCACGGCAGACGACGCGGGTGCGGATACGACGGGAGGCCGTTGCCGCCCGACTCCTGGCGGAAGTTGTCCAGGTGCGCCTCGGTGAGACGGCCGTCCAGGAACGCGCGGGCGTAGATGCCGGGGGAGGCGTGACCCTGGATGAACAGCTGGTCGCCCGAGCCGTTCGCTTCCTTGCCCTGGAAGAAGTGGTTGAAGCCGGTCTCGTACAGCCATGCCGCCGACGCGAACGTCGCGATGTGGCCGCCTACGCCGTGCTTCGAACCCCTCGTCACCATCGCGGCGGCGTTCCAGCGGTTCCACGCGGTGATCCGGGCCTCCAGGGCCTCGTCACCGGGTACGCCGGGCTCTGCCGCGGTCGGGATCGTGTTGACGTAGTCCGTTTCGAGCAGCTGGGGCAGCGCGATGCCGGTGCCCTCGGCCCTCTCCAGCGTGCGGCGCATCAAATAAGCGGCGCGGTGGGGGCCGGCCGCCTTGGCGACGGCGTCCAGGGACGCCTGCCACTCAGCAGTCTCCTCCGGGTCACGGTCGTGGAGCTGGTCGAGTGCGCTCGGCTGGATGGCGTTGGGGTCGGTCATGTCGCCGCCTTCCTCAGTCGAAGGGGGGTGCCCTTGGTCTTTGGCAGGACAGGGCGTCGGACCTCGGTGGAGGTCCAGCGAGGACTCTAACTCCCTGATCGATGATCGATCAAAGGGTTGAAGAGCAAAACTTCTCGAACACGAGAAAGTAGGCACGGGGTGTCTTTCGGACAGGCACCGGGTGCCGCATATTTTGGCGGTTTGCGCAGGTGGGGGGACGTTCTGTAGTCGGGCGGCTGCGGGTGAGTGGGGGCTGGTCGCGCAGTTCCCCGCGCCCCTAAAAAAACGGTGGTGGCTGTGCGTCGCCAGGCGCGCGCCCGCGCAGCGGTAGCCGCAAACTCAGCGCAACCCCAGTCCTTTAGGGGCGCGGGGCCGCATCTGATGTGCGGCTACCGCCGCGCGGGCGCGACCAGCAGCAGCCCGCGCCTGGCGACGCACCGCCACCACGTTTTTTAGGGGCGCGGGGAACTGCGCGAACGGCCACGACGGACCCGCAGCCGCCACTCCACCCTCACCACCCCACCCCTCACGCGCTCGGCGCACACCCCAGAACATGTGCCTTCACCAAGTCCGCGATCCTCGGGTCGCGCCTCTTGAACGCCGCCACCAGCTCCTCGTGCTCCTCCGCGTACGACTGCTGGACTGTTCCCAGCCAGCGGATCGACAACGCCGTGAACACCTCGATGCCCAGCCCCTCCCACGTATGCAGCAGCACCGAGTTCCCGGCCGCCCGCACCAACTCCCGGTGGAACGCGACCGTGTGCCGCACCTGCCCCGTACCGTCCGACAAGCGGTCCGCCTCGTACAGAGCCACCACGTGCGGCTCAAGCGCCGAGCAGTCAGCGGCCAGCGCTTCCGCCGCCAACTCCGCCGCGATCGCCTCCAGCCCCGCGCGAACCGGGTAGCTCTCCTCCAGATCCGCCGCCGTCAGGTTCCGTACGCGTACGCCCTTGTTGGGAGCCGACTCGATCAGCCGAAGCGACTCCAGCTCGCGCAACGCTTCACGCACCGGCGTCTGGGACACCTCCAGCTCCGTAGCGATCCGGCGTTCCACGATCCGCTCGCCCGGCTTCCAGCGCCCACTGACGATCCCCTCCACGATGTGCTCGCGGATCTGCTCGCGCAGCGAGTGGACGACGGGCGCGGTCATGTGGGCTCCTTACGGCGTTTGACGTTTAGACAATACGGCCGCCAGCCGCCGCAGGCAGGGCACGCGGGCGCCCTTTTACGCAGGTGAGACGAGACTTACACGGCAGCCACGGGACAACACGACGAAGCCCCCGCCGGAGGATTTCCGGCGAGGGCAGCGACGTACGACAAGAGTTACAGGCCGAGCTCGACCTCGAACTCACCGGCCTCCAGGATCGCCTTCACGGCGGTCAGATAGCGCGCCGCGTCCGCGCCGTCGACCAGACGGTGGTCGTAGGACAGCGTCAGGTACGTCATGTCGCGCACCGCGATGACCGTACCCTCCTCGGTCTCCAGGACGGCCGGCCGCTTGACCGTGGCCCCGATGCCGAGGATCGCGACCTGCCCCGGCGGCACGATGATCGTGTCGAAGAGCGCGCCACGCGACCCCGTGTTGGAGATCGTGAAGGTCGCCCCGGACAGCTCGTCCGGCGTGATCTTGCTGGCGCGGACCTTGCCGGCGAGGTCGGCGGTGGCCTTGGCGATACCGGCGATGTTGAGACCGCCGGCGCCCTTGATGACCGGGGTCATCAGGCCCTTCTCGGAGTCCACCGCGATCCCGATGTTCTCGGAGTCGAAGTAGGTGATGGTCCCCTCGGCCTCGTTGATCTTCGCGTTGATGACCGGGTGGGCCTTGAGGGCCTGGGCCGCGGCCTTGACGAAGAACGGCATCGGCGAGAGCTTGACGCCCTCACGCGCGGCGAAGGAGTCCTTGGCCTGCGTACGGAGCTTCATCAGCTTCGTGATGTCGACCTCGACGACCGAGGACAGCTGCGCCTGCTCGTGCAGCGCCTTGACCATGTTGTCGCCGATGACCTTGCGGATGCGCGGCATCTTGACGGTCTGGCCACGAAGGGGCGACGCCTCCAGCACGGGGGCCGTCTTCTTCGGAGCGGCGGCAGCAGCGGCGGCGACCGGCGCGGGAGCCGGAGCAGCGGCGGCCTTCGCGGCCTCGGCGGCGGCGACGACGTCCTGCTTGCGGATCCGCCCGCCGACACCCGTGCCCTTGACGGCCGCGAGGTCGACACCGTTCTCGGCGGCGAGCTTGCGGACGAGCGGAGTGACGTACGCACCGTCGTCACCAGCGGTGGCGGCGGGAGCCGGGGTGACCGGAGCGGCGACGGGCGCCGGAGCCGCGACGGGGGCCGGGGCGGCGGCGACCGGCGCGGGGGCCGGAGCAGCGACCGGGGCCGGAGCCGGGGGAGCGACGGGCGCGGCCGGGGCGGGAGCCGGAGCAGCCACCGGAGCCGGAGCGGCAGCGGCGGGCGCGGCGGCCGGAGCGGCACCGGGCGCACCGATGACGGCGAGCTTGGCGCCGACCTCGGCCGTCTCGTCCTCGCCGACGACGATCTCCAGCAGGACACCGGCGACGGGCGCCGGAATCTCCGTGTCGACCTTGTCGGTGGAGACCTCAAGGAGGGGCTCGTCCTCGGCGACCTCGTCGCCGACCGACTTCAGCCAGCGCGTGACGGTGCCCTCGGTGACGGACTCGCCGAGCGCGGGCAGGACGACGTCCGTACCGGACGCGCCACCGGCGGCCGGAGCGGCAGCGGCGGGCGCCTCGGCCACGGGGGCCGGAGCGGCGGGCGCCTCGGCCACAGGGGCCGGGGCAGCGGCAGGCTCAGCGACAGCGGCCGGTGCCGGAGCCGCTGCGGGCGCCCCGGTGCCGTCGTCGATGATGGCCAGCTCGGCGCCGACCTCGACCGTCTCGTCCTCGGCGACCTTGATGGACGCGAGGATGCCGGACGCGGGCGCGGGAATTTCGGTGTCGACCTTGTCGGTCGAGACCTCGAGCAAGGGCTCGTCGGCCTCGACGCGCTCACCCTCGGCCTTGAGCCAGCGGGTGACGGTGCCCTCGGTGACGCTCTCACCGAGCGCCGGAAGGGTTACGGAAACCGCCATGGTTTCGGTTGCTCCTTACGAGTTGCGGAAAGTCTGTGTCGTCGCTTCGGTGACCGAGGGTCAGTCGTGCGCGTGAAGCGGCTTGCCGGCCAGGGCGAGGTGGGCCTCGCCGAGCGCCTCGTTCTGCGTCGGGTGCGCGTGGATGAGCTGCGCTACCTCGGCCGGCAGCGCCTCCCAGTTGTAGATCAGCTGGGCTTCGCCGACCTGCTCACCCATGCGGTCGCCGACCATGTGGACGCCGACCACAGCGCCGTCCTTGACCTGGACGAGCTTGATCTCGCCCGCGGTCTTCAGGATCTTGCTCTTTCCGTTGCCCGCGAGGCTGTACTTCAGGGCGACGACCTTGTCCGCGCCGTAGATCTCCTTGGCCTTGGCCTCGGTGATGCCCACGGAGGCGACCTCGGGGTGGCAGTACGTCACCCGGGGCACGCCGTCGTAGTCGATCGGCACGGCCTTGAGGCCGGCCAGCCGCTCCGCCACCAGGATGCCCTCGGCGAAGCCGACGTGCGCGAGCTGGAGCGTGGGGACGAGGTCGCCGACGGCGGAGATCGTCGGGACGTTGGTGCGCATGTACTCGTCGACCAGGACGTAGCCGCGGTCCATCGCGACGCCCTGCTCCTCGTAGCCGAGACCGGCGGAGACGGGGCCGCGGCCGACGGCCACGAGCAGGAGCTCGGCCTCGAACTCCTTGCCGTCGGCCAGCGTGACCTTGACGCCGTCGGCCGTGTACTCGGCCTTAGAGAAGAACGTGCCCAGGTTGAACTTGATGCCGCGCTTGCGGAACGCGCGCTCAAGAAGCTTGGAGGAGTTCTCGTCCTCAAGGGGGGCGAGGTGCTTCAGACCCTCGATGATCGTGACGTCCGCACCGAAGGACTTCCACGCGGAGGCGAACTCGACGCCGATGACGCCGCCGCCGAGGATGATCGCGGACTGCGGGACGCGGTCCAGGACGAGGGCGTGGTCCGAGGAGATGATCCGGTTGCCGTCGATCTCCAGGCCCGGCAGCGACTTCGGTACGGAGCCGGTCGCGAGGAGGACGTGACGGCCCTGGATCCGCTGGCCGTTGACGTCGACCGAGGTGGGGGAGGACAGGCGCCCCTCACCCTCGATGTACGTCACCTTGCGGGAGGCGACGAGACCCTGGAGGCCCTTGTACAGGCCCGAGATCACGTCGTCCTTGTACTTGTGGACGCCCGCGATGTCGATGCCCTCGAAAGTGGCCTTGACACCGAACTGCTCGCTCTCCCGAGCCTGGTCCGCGATTTCGCCCGCGTGGAGCAGGGCCTTGGTGGGGATGCAGCCCCGGTGCAGGCAGGTGCCGCCGACCTTGTCCTTCTCGATCAGAGCGACGTCCAGACCCAGCTGCGCCCCGCGCAGCGCCGCGGCGTACCCACCGCTGCCACCGCCGAGGATCACTAGGTCGAAAACGGTGCTGGCGTCGTTCGCCACGTCACGTCCTCCATGCATGTGCGCCGTACGCCGGTCGTCACTGACCGGCAGGCGGCTGGTGTCCGGCCGCTCATTGCTTCGGCCCTTCGGTGGGGGCCCTGTCCTGCCGCCCCCCATCCTCGCACTTGTAGAACGCGGACGAGACACGGGGCTGGGGTGTGAGACACCACACGGGAGCCGAGGTCGGGGGACTTCTGGAGGGGGGTGAGCCCCGCGCCCTGGAGGGGCGCGGGGCTGTATTGGATGTGCGGCTCCGCCGCGCGGGCGCGAGCACCCCACTCAGTGGGCGAACGGTCAGCCCAGGTCGCCCGAGGCGGTCAACTCCGCGAGACGGACCAGCGTACGTACCGCCGACCCCGTCCCCCCCTTGGGCGTGTACCCGAACGGCCCGCCCTCGTTGAACGCCGGTCCGGCGATGTCGAGGTGCGCCCAGGTGATGCCCTCGCCCACGAACTCCTGGAGGAAGAGCCCGGCGACAAGGCCGCCACCCATCCGCTCACCCATGTTCGCGATATCGGCGATGGGGGAGTCCATGCCCTTACGCAGGTGCGACGGCAGCGGCATAGGCCAGGCCGGCTCGCCGACCTCCTCCGCCGCGTCGTAGATCGCGGAGCGGAACGCGTCGTCGTTGGCCATGACACCGAACGTCCGGTTACCCAGCGCCAGCATCATCGCCCCGGTGAGCGTCGCGACGTCCACGATGGCGTCCGGCTTCTCCAGCGAAGCCGCCCACAACGCGTCCGCGAGGACAAGCCGCCCCTCCGCGTCCGTGTTGAGCACCTCCACGGTCTTGCCACTGAACATCCGCAGCACATCACCGGGCCGAACCGCGGCCCCCGACGGCATGTTCTCGGCGAGCGCCAGCCACCCCGTGAGGTTCACCTCCAGCTCAAGCCGAGCGGCGGAGACGACAGCGGCGAACACGGCGGCGGCACCACTCATGTCGCACTTCATCGTCTCGTTGTGCCCGGCGGGCTTCAGCGAGATACCACCGGAGTCGTACGTGATCCCCTTGCCGACGAACGCGAGGTTCTTCACGGCCTTCGGGTGGCTGTACGACAGCTTCACCAGCCGAGGAGCCGACGCGGACCCCTGCCCGACGCCGAGAATCCCCCCGTACCCACCTTCCGTGAGCGCCTTCTCGTCGAGCACCTCGACCTTGAACCCGTGCACCTTGCCCGCATCGACGACGAGCGAGGCGAACGCGGCCGGGTCGAGGTCGTTCGGCGGCATGTTGATGAGATCCCGCGCCCGGTTCAGCTCCTCGGACACGGCGACGGCACGAGCGAGCGCAGCCTTCTGCACGGCGTCCCGGGGCTTGCCCCCCAGCAGCGCGGCCTCCCCGAGCGGCGCCTTGCCGCCCTTCCCCTTGCCGCTCTCCTTGTACGTGTCGAAGGAGTACGCCCCGAGCAGGACGCCCTCGGCGACCGCCCCGACCTCCCCGGCCTCGCCCAGCGGCAGCGCGAACGCGGCCTTCTTGGCCCCGGCCAGCGCACGGGCGGCAGCGCCCGCGGCCCGCCGCAGCGCCTCCGCCTCGTACGCCGCGTCCTTCGCGGGCTCCGCGCCGAGACCCACCGCGACGATCAGCGGTGCCTTGAAGCCGGCCGGCGCGGGCAGCTTCGTGATCTCCCCCTCGGCGCCGGACGCGCCGAGGGTCTCCAGGACGGCGGCGAGCTTGCCGTCGTAGGACTTGTCCACGGCTTCCGAGCCCGGCGCGACGACCGGGCCCTTCGCGCCCTTGGCGACACCGATCACGATCGCGTCGGCCCGGAGGCCGGGCGCCGCGGCGGTGCTGAGAGTGAGAGCAGTCACGGTGGTGATTTCTCCGCTTCCGAATATGAGAGTGCTGTGGCCGAACGGTGTGGGTCGACCGAACCCGGCCGTCGACATTAGGTCGGCTGCTCGCGCACGGTCGTACCGGGGTCTCTCTCATCGGCGCGGCGAACCGATGTGACAGATCCCGCCATGAGCCTACGCGGGTGTGTGCGTCCGCTCACGCCCGCGCGTGTTCACCTCGCGGTGAAGGGGATCATCCTCGGAGAACGTCTGCCGCACAGTCTGGAGCCGGTCCGTTGAGACGCGCCCCCTTGGTCATCCTTCCGCTGCTGCTACTCATCGGCTGTACGAGTACGTCGGCACCGGACGTTCCCTCGGCGCCGAGCGGCCGTTGGCAGCCCCGGCCCGGTATCGCCTGGCAATGGCAGCTGAACGGCAAACTGGACACGTCCGTCGACGTCCCCGTCTACGACATCGACGGCTTCGACCAGCCCAAGGCGACGGTCGCAGCGCTCCACGCGAAGAACCGCAAGGCCATCTGCTACATCTCAACTGGCGCGTACGAGGACTGGCGCCCCGACGCCGCGAACTTCCCCAAGTCGGTGATAGGCAAGAGCAACGGCTGGGAGGGCGAACGCTGGCTGGACATCCGCCAGTTGAACACCCTCGAACCCTTGATGGCCAAGCGCCTGGACATGTGCAAGGAGAAGGGCTTCGACGCGGTGGAGCCGGACAACATGGACGGCTACCGCAACAAAACAGGCTTCCCCCTAAAGCCGGACGACCAACTCCACTACAACCGCCTCATAGCCAAGCTGTCCCACGACCGAGGCATGTCGGTGGGCCTGAAAAACGACATGGACCAAATCCCGTCCCTGCTCAAGGACTTCGACTTCGCGGTCAACGAACAGTGCGCCCAGTACGACGAATGCGACACGCTCACACCCTTCATCAAGGCGAGCAAGGCGGTATTCCACGTGGAGTACGAACTCCCAACAACCAAGTTCTGCAAGGAGTCGAGGGAGTTGAAGCTGAGCTCGCTGGAAAAGAAGTACGAGCTGGGAGCATGGCGCAGATCATGTTGAAACGAACGCCAGGCTGATGCCGTTTCTTTAGGGGCGAGGGGCGAGGGGCGAGGGGCGAGGGGCGAGGGGCGAGGGGCGAGGGGCGAGGGGCGAGGGGCGAGGGCGAGGGCGAGGGCGAGGGCGAGGGCGAGGGCGAGGGCGAGGGCGAGGGCGAGGGCGAGGGCGAGGCGGGCGGGGGCCGACTGGCCGACGCCGGTCACCGCAACGCCTTTAGGGGCGCGGGGCTGTATCGATTTGCGGCTACCGCCGCGTGGGCGCGACCAGCCACAACGCCGCCGCACCCGCCACACAACCCTCCGCCCCCTCCGATACCGCGCTCACCCCACCGTCAGCACGACCAAACTCACCACCCCCGCCACCTCCGCAACCCCCCCGAACACATCCCCGGTCACCCCACCAAACCGCGTCAGACACCGCCGCAACAACAACTCCGCCGCCCCCACCCCCAACACAACAGCCGGCACCGCCACAACCACCCCGACCCACCACCCGACCACCCCCGCACACAACCCCACCGCCCCCCCAACTCCCCACACCCACCGCACCGGTACAACCCCCGCAACAGCCGCCCCCAACCCCTCCGGCCGAGCCGCCGACACCCCCGCCCGCGCCGCGAACGTCATCGCCAGCCGAGCCACCACCGCCCCCACCACGACCCCGAACGCCCCCCGCCCCCACGACTCCTCGTACAACCGACTCACCGCAGCGACCTGAGCCAACAGCACCAACACCAACGTCAGCACCCCGAACGGCCCGATATCGGACTGCTTCATGATGCGCAGGGCGTCTTCCGCAGGCTTCCCGCTCCCGAGCCCATCAGCCGTATCGGCCAGCCCATCAAGATGCAGCCCCCGAGTCAGCGCAGCAGGAACGGCCACGGAAGCAACAGCGGCCACCATCGCCCCCGTACCCAGAACCAACAGCACCCCCCCAAGTACAGCCGCACACCCCCCGACGACAACCCCCACCACCGGCGCCCACGTCATCCCACCCCGCGCGGCCCCCCGGTCCCACCGGGACACACGAACCGGAATCACCGTCAGCGTGCCGAAGGCGAACCGCAGACCGTGGAGGGAGAAACTGTCGGACATCGAGGGCATCGGCGCAGATTATCCGACCGTCACACCGAGCCCCACCGCCAACAGGGATAAAGTGCGCACATGGGACATTGGCTGCAACGGAACATAGTAGAACCGGGCAAACTCCCCCTCCTCCTGGCCCTTACAGCCTTCGTCCTGACGTTCCTCCTCACCCGCCTGGTGACCCGCCTGATCCGCGCCGGCAAGGGCCCGTTCGGCAACGTCAAGGCGGGCGGCCTGCACATCCACCACGTCGTACCCGGCGTGATCCTGACGGTGATCGGCGGCTTCGGCGCGATCGCGACCGGCACGCACGGCGCGGGCGCCTGCGCCTCGGCGGTCTGCTTCGGCATCGGCACGGGCCTGGTCCTGGACGAGTTCGCGCTGATCCTGCACCTGGACGACGTGTACTGGACGGAGGAGGGCCGCAAGAGCGTGGAGGTGGTGGTCCTGACGGCGGCGCTGGTCGGCCTGGTCCTCCTGGGTTACTCCCCGCTGGGAGTGGACGACCTCTCGAACGACGAGGTGGCAGGCAGAGGCGTAGCCCTGACGACGGTGGCCATCAACTTCCTCCTCTCCCTGATCGCCCTGGCGAAGGGCAAGGCCCGCACAGCGATCTTCGGCATCATCGTCCCCACGGTCGCCCTGATCGGCGCGATCCGCCTGGCCCGCCCCAAGTCCCCCTGGGCCCGCCACTTCTACACCCACCGCCCCCGAGCAAGGACCCGCTCCGAACGCAGAGCAACCCGAAGCGACCGCCGCTGGTCACGGGTACGAAGGTGTGTGGAGGAACTGGTGGGAGGCAAACCGGACCAGTTATCACGGTGAGAAGGAAGAGGGTCCTTCGCAGCCACCCTCTCCGTACGCCACCTCTTCACGACCCCACCCACTCCTCGCCGCCCCCCTTTCCTCGCCCGACTTCTTCACGGCCCCCTCGCCTCGCCCCTCACCGTCTCCCCCTCGCCCCAGCGTCTCGCGGCCCCCCTTCCTCGCCCCACCTCCTCACGACCCCGCTCGCCACGCCTCGCCGCTCCTCTCTCCTCGCCCCCTCACCCCGAACCTCGCCCCTCACGGCCCCCTAGCCTCGCCCCCCGCTCTCATCTCCCCACCCTCTCCGCCTCCCCCGCCACCCCACCCGCAAGCTCACGCTCACCCACCCTCCGCCCCCACCACTCCCGAACCCCCACCAACACCCCCACCGCAACGATCGCCGCCACATGCTCCTTCCCCGCGAGGTTCGCCTTCACCGCCACCTCCACCACCATCGCGAGCACCACCACCCCGCCCGTCACATACGCCCGATACCGCCAAGCCAGATACACCGCGAGCCCCACGACCGCAGCAGACGGCCCCGTGTCGACGATCTTCGCGGCCGAGGCCGGCAGCCCCAGTACCGGCACATCGGGCCCCAGCGCGACCCCCGCGCGTGCGTACAACGTCCCGGCGAGCGTCGCGGTGTACGCGACGGCCAGCGTCCGCCCCCACCCCAGACAGATCTCCGCGAGCCCGAACACCAGCAGGATCTGAGCCAGCGCACCCCAGACCGGCAGGTCGAGCGCGGGGACGAAGAGGGAGAGCGGCGTACGGAGAAGGGCCAGGAACAGAGGGTCCTGCGCGCGGACCGCGCCGAGATCCTGGACGACCTGATACCCCCAGTCGAGGTTCTGCACGGCTTGCAGCACCGACGTCGTACAGACCGCAGCGACCGTCATCACCGGCACGGCCCACCGCCGCCGCACGGCGAGCCACAGCGGCCCCCACTCGGTACGGGCCCACCGGCCGAGCACGTTCATCGGCGACCTCCCGGCAACCATCCCGGCACCTCCAGGAACCCCTCCGCCCGAGCCGACGCCAGCCCGATCCGGGGCAGGTCCGCGCTCTTCTCGAAGAGCAGGAAACGCGGCTCCCAGATCGGCCGGTACTTCGCGTTGGCCCGGTAGAGGGACTCGATCTGCCACCACCGGGAGCAGAAGCTGAGCAGCGACCGCCACACCCGCAGCACGGGCCCGGCCCCGAGCCGCGCCCCACGTTCGAAGACGGACCGGAACATCGCGAAGTTGAGCGAGACCTGAGTGATCCCGATCTCCCGGCCCCGCCGCAGGAGTTCGATGACCATGTACTCCATCAGCCCGTTGTCGCTGCCGCGATCACGCCGCATGAGGTCGAGGGAGAGCCCGCGGGGCCCCCACGGTACGAAGGACAGCAGCGCCCGGGGCACCCCCTCCGCGTCGAAGCACTCGACGACCACGCACCGCCCGTCCCGGGGGTCCCCGAGCCTGCCGAGCGCCATGCTGAACCCGCGTTCGGTGTCCCCGTCCCGCCACGCGTCGGCCAGCCGCACGACCCCGGCCATCTCGGCGCCCGGCACCTCCTCGTGCCGCCGGATCCGTACGGTGTACCCCGCCCGCCGCACCCGGTTGTACGCCTGCCGCACGGTCCGCATCGCCCTGCCCTCCAGCGTGAACTCGTCCACTTCCACGATCGCCTCGTCGCCGAGTTCCAGCGCGTCGAGCCCGTGCCGCCGGTACACGTTCCCGGCCTCTTCCCCGGCCCCCATCACCGCCGGAATCCACCCGTGCGCCCGCGCCTCGTCGAGCCACGGCGCAATAGCCCCGGGCCACGCCTCGGGATCTCCGAGAGGATCTCCCGAGGCCAGCGAAACGCCTCCGACGACCCGATAAGTGACAGCTGCTTTGTACGTCGGCGACCACACGACGCTCTTTTCACGCCGCAAGGAGAAATAGCCGAGGGAATCCCGCTCACCGTGTCTGTCGAGCAGTTCCCGGAGCCGTTTCTCGTCCTCGTCCCCCAGCGGATCGACGACCCGGCGGGAACGGAACGCGGCGTACAGCCCGGCGAGGACGAGTACGGTGCTCATCCCGTTGACGGCGACATCGACCCAGGTGGGCGGCGCGACCCCCGACTCCTCGGCGGACACGGACACGAGCCGCAGGGTGCCGTACCACCACTGCTGTACGAAGCCGCCGCCCGCGGTGTCGGTGAGCGCGACCAGCCCCCCGGCCAGCAGAGACGCGCCCAGCAGCCCACCCCCGCCCACCAGAGCCGCGAGCCTCGGATTGGCGCGGTCCCCTTTCGCGTAGAACTCCCGCCGCCCGAGAAGCAACGCCACCACGAACCCGGCGGTGATCCCGAGGGATACCCAATTCTGCGGATAATGCCGGACCTCGGGCAGCAGCATGGCCACGGAGAACAGCAACAGAAATGCCCCGCTGAGCCCCAGATTCAGAATCCAGGCGGCCCGCTTACGTCTCCGCATCATCACGGCGAGAAACGTGGCGAAAACCCCGGAGGAAAACCCGGCGGTCAAGAGATAAGGCGTAAACAGATCCGCCTGATTGTGCTGCCGGACATCCTGCCCGAACGACACCCACACCCCACTGAGGAAGTTGACGAACGCAACCCCCCGCAGATACCAGACAACAACAGCACCAGCCCGAACGCGTCCCATGCGTCGGGATGCTATGTCCCGTTATGCGGAAACCTGACGATCACCGCGCAAGGGCGCAGCCCGATACGAGGGGACTGCGCCCGCCCCTCTACTCGTCGCCGGACGCCTCGGACGCCTCGGACTCCACGACCTCATCCGCAGGCTTCTCCGCCGCCTTCTCCGGCAACTCCGCGGCCAACGCGGCGGCAGCCTGCACCAGCGGCAGCGCCAGCACACCCCCCGCACCCTCCCCGACCTGCACGTTCTGCTCCAACAGCGGCTCCAGCGCCATCCGGTCCAGCGCCTTCGCCTGCCCCGGCTCCCCGGTCTTGTGCGCGGCGAGCCACCAGTCCGGCGCACGGAAAGCGACACGCTGGCCGACGAGCGCGCACGCGGCGACCACCACCCCGTCCAGCACGACCGGCAGCTTCCGTACGGCGCACTGGAGCAGGAACCCGGTCATCGCGGCGAGATCCGCCCCGCCGACGGTCGCCAGCAACTGAAGCTGATCCCCGAGCACGGGCCGGGCCCGCCGCAGCGCGTCCCGGATCGCCGCGCACTTCCGCATCCAGGCGAGGTCGTCGATGGCGAGCCCACCACGCCCGGTCACGACGGACGCGTCCGTCCCGCACAGCGCGGCGATCAGCACACCGGCCGCCGTAGTCCCGCCCACGCTCACATCACCCAGCACCACGAGGTCGGTCCCGGAGTCCGCCTCCTCGTCGGCGACCGCAACCCCCGCACGGAACGCCGCCTCCGCCTCCTCCAGCGTCAGCGCGTCCTCGATGTCGATACGCCCGCTGCTCCGCCGTACCCGATGCCGTACGACGTCTGCCGGAAACGTGTCCGGCTCGCAGTCGAGGGACATGTCCACGACCCGCACCGGAACCCCGGCGCGACGCGCGAGCACGGAGACGGGGCGACCGCCCTCAAGCACCGCGCGGACCAGCTCGGCGGCGCTCCCCGCAGGCCGCGCCGAGACGCCGAGTTCGGCGATCCCGTGGTCCCCGGCGAACAGCACGACCCTAGGGTTGTCGACCGGACGTACCGGGACCACGCCCTGCGCCGCCGCCAGCCACTCACCCAGTTCGTCGAGGCGCCCCAGCGCACCGGGCGGCACGATCTGACGCTCCCGCCGCGCCTCCGCGTCGCGCCGTACCCCGCCGTCGGGGCGCTCGATCAGATCGGTGAAGTCGTCGAGATTAAGCGAGCTCATTCGCCGAACAGTACCGGCCCCGGTCGAACAGTTTCCGCGCCACATCTCCCTGCCGGGGGTGCGGCGTCGTTGCACGCAAGATCGTGATCCCATACGTTCCGTTTCGCGAAGATTGTCGGCTACTGGGGAGCACGCATGCCGGACGTCCAGGAACCGCGCACCTGTCCCTGGTGCGCCTCCCAACGCCTCCGTACGGGGCGGGGGTACGCGGAGTGCGAGGAGTGCGGGCACGGGTTCCGCGAGACGGCGGAGGCTGTACGGGGACCGCTCCTGACCCGCGCCCTCGCGACGCGCACGAGCAGGCGCCGCCTCCTCGCGACCGCCCACGCGATGACGTCGTTCCCGGAGCCGGAGAGCTGGCTGGACGTAGGTACGGGGTACGCGGCTTTCCCCGAGGCGGCGAAGGAGTTGTTCACGTACACGTCCTTCGACGGGGTGGATACGACGCCCCGAGTGGACCGGGCACGTTCGGCGGGCCGGGTGGAAGAGGCGCACAGGGAACTGACCCCGGCGCTCGACTCCCGCTACGACGTGGTGAGCGTCCTCCACCACTTGGCATACGCCCCGAACCCCCGGGCCGAACTGTCCGCAGCGCTCCGCACATTGCGCCCAGGCGGCCACGCACTCCTAGAACTCCCGGCCCCCACGCCGTTGAACAAATGGCGTCTCCCGCAGGCCCACCACCTGATCCCCCTGGAAAACCTCCGCGCAGAACTAGAAACCCAGGGCTACGAAATCATCAAGACGGACCGCAGAGGGGCACACATCCCGTACGACGCATCAACGGCAACGGCGCTGCTCCTGACCCACCACATCCCACCCCGAATGCTCCCCCTGACGAAACCCCTACTAGCGCTAGCAACAGCCTTGGACCACACCTTGGCCCCGCTACTACGCCGCACCCGCTTCGCGAACACGTACAGGGTGATTGCGAGAAGGAGGAAGGGGGTGGCATAGGGGGAGTGCTCTGTCTGCGGCCCGGTGGGGCCTGATCGCGCAGTTCCCCGCGCCCCTAAAAGACCGACAGCCACCGCCCGTTGAAAAAGTACGGCCACCGTAGTGGGGCACGGGGCTGGTCCTACCGCATGGTCGCAACTAGCTACCCGCACCCGAAAAGCTACGGTGACCGTCGTCCTTTTAGAGGCGCGGGGCTGTACCGATATGCGGCTCCGCCGCGTGGGCGCGACGCACCTGCCCCGCACTTGAAAAGCTACGGTGACCGTCGTCTTTTTAGGGGCGCGGGGCTGTATCGATATGCGGCTCCGCCGCGTGGGCGCGACCAGCCACAACGCACCCGCAGCCGCCCTACCTCTTGAGCCCCGCAGGTCCATCGACGCAGCTCGCACCTGAAAAGCGACGGTGACCGTTGTTTTTTAGGGGCGCGGGGAACTGCGCGACCAGCCCCCACCGGGCCGCAGCCGTCCCACCTCCTCAGCCCCGCAAAACCATCGCCTGCCCCGCCACCACCAGCACAACCTGTTCGCACTCCCCAGCCACCCCCGCATTCAACCTCCCCAGCTCATCCCGATACCGACGGCCGGAAGCCGTAGCCGGCACAATCCCCGACCCCACCTCGTTCGACACGACGACCACCGTCCGCCGCGTCCCCCGCAGCGCCTCCAACAACTCCCCGACCCTCGCGCGGAGCGCCTTCTCACCCCCGTCCGCCCACACCGCGTCATCCCACGCCCCGACGGAGTCCATCGCATCGGTAAGCCAAAGGGACAGACAGTCAATGAGCAACGGCGCCCCCTCCTCCACCAGCAACGGCACCAGATCGCAGGTCTCAGCCGTACGCCAGGACCCCGGCCGCCGCTCACGGTGAAGGGCAACCCGCGAGGCCCACTCCGTGTCACCCCCACGCCCCCCGCCCGTCGCGACGTACAGAACATCCGGATACGCCTCCAACCGCCGCTCCGCCTCAACAGACTTCCCGGACCGCGCCCCACCAAGAACGAGGGTGCGACGGGGAACGTCGGGCACATCCTCGTAGACACCGACCGTGAGAGTCGTACCGTCCCCCACAGCCCGAGCCCCAACCGCAGCGAGCCGCCGCCGAAGCTCAGCCCCAGGGGGAACGTCATGGTCAAGGTGAACGGCGATCACGTCAGTCGTAGCGCCAACAGCCCCCACAGCCCGCAGCCGAGCAAGAGCATCCGGCCGCCCCACAACATCGAGCAGAACCATGTCGTACCGCTGCCCACCCTCCTCAAGCCCAGCAGGAGCCCCACCGGGCGGCAGATACAACAGCCGCTGCCCATCCCCCCCGGTGACGGCGTACCCGGTCCCCCCGGCATCCATGGCAACGGCCCGCACCCGATGCCCGGTCAACAAGGCCAACTCCCGCCCATCGGGCACACGCCCGGGCCGAGGCAACCCGAGCGGCACCTCAACAGCGGGCCCGTCATGGGGATGGGACAACAACACCTGCCGCACCCCCCCGAGCGACTGCCCCGCACGGGCGGCGGCAAAGGCGGCCCCAGGAGTGAGATCGAGCAGAAGGTCCCCATCGACCAGCACAGAGGTAGCAGCCCGAACCTCCTCCCCAAGAGACACGGCACACACAGCACAAGCACAGTCAGGACGAGGAAGCCCCGCAGGGGCACCGGTACCGAGCAGAGTCAATTCCACGGATCGATTTTCACCTGAAGGAGAAGCGAACGCGCGACATGGGCAAAGGACTCGCGGGTACTTGCCGACGCCCTGAGGGCAGCGCACCCAAGGGGCGCGGGGCTGCATCGATATGCGGCTCCGCCGCGGGGCGCGAGCACCCCCCACCGGCCGGTAGCCGAACAAACAACCCCCGAAGCCCCCTACGACCGGCCCACCGAACCGCATACTCTGGGCCACCGGACCAAGATCAGACCCCGGTCACACCAGGAGGCGTACATGGCGGCATGGACGTGGCGGTTCGAGAAGACCGACGGGACGGAGGTCCAACCCGCCGTGGAACCGGAGGAGTTCACCACGCAGGGCGACGCCGAGTCCTGGATCGGCGAACAGTGGCAGGCCCTGGCGGAGGGCGGCGCGGACCAGGTACGCCTCTTCGAGGACACCACGGAGATCTACGGCCCGATGAGCCTGCACCCGGCAGATTCCTGAGCCAGAAGAACCACACCGCCCGGTGGGAACCCCTCACCGGGCGGTGAACGCGAGCGATCAGCCCCGCACGCCACACAGGTGGATCAACGCGGCGACCCCCCGATAGGGATCCGTACGCCCGGCCCGCTCCTCAGCGGCGAGCAAGGGCCCCAGATCCCCGGGCACGACGGCATCGTCAGGAGCCGCGTCCGTGAACACCCGAACCCCGTACCAGGCCTGAAGCGGCGCCCCGATCCCGGCCAGCGCATCGGTCAGCGTGGCCAGCCGATCCGCCCGCACATCGAGCCCGAGCCGATTCGTGTAGTCGAAGGAGTCGAACGCGGCCTGCGCGGTGGCCCAGTCCCCGGACAGCCCGGGCCGCATGGCGAGGGCGTCACCGTTGCGGACGAGGAGGGACACCATCCCCCCGGGCGCGAGCATCCGCCCGAGCCCGGCGAGGAGCGCATCGGGATCGGGAACGTACATCAGCACCCCATGACAGAGCACGACGTCGAAGCTGCCCGGCAGGAAGTGGACGCCGGTCTCCCGCCCGTCGCCCTCTATGATCCGCACCCGCTCACGGATGCCCTCGGGCTCACGGGCGAGCGCCTCGCGCGCGGTCGCCAGCATCAGCGGATTCTGTTCGAGCCCGGTCACCTCGTGACCGAGCCGGGCGAGCCGCAGGGCCTGCGTACCCTGCCCCATCCCGACGTCGAGAACCCGCAGCCGCCGCCCGACGGAGTACCGCCCGGCTATCTGTTCGTCGAGCTGGCGTGCCACCAGTTCCTGTCGTACGACGTCCCGCAGCCCACCCAGCCGATCGAGCCAGGCCTCGGCCGCGTCCCCGGAGAACGACGGCGACGTGCTCAGAGCTTCGCACCCCGCTTGACCTGCGGCTTCGGCAGGCGGAGCCGACGAACCTGGAGGGAGCGCATGAGCGCGTACGGCACGGCGCCCTTGTGGGACTCCTCGGGGAAGCGGGCCGTGAGCTGCTTGCGCAGCCGGAAGCTGATGACGACCGAGTCGAGCACGATCAGCACGATCAGGACCAGCCACAGCAGCAGCGAGAGCGTCTGGAGCTCGGCGACGCGGACGATGCTCAGCGCGAGGATCACGACGGCCATCGGCAGGAACGTCTCCGCGACGTTCAGCCGGGAGTCGATGTAGTCGCGGGTGAACTTGCGGACCTTGCCCTGGTCGCGCGCGGGCAGGTAGCGCTCGTCGCCACCGGCGAGGGCCTCGCGCTGCTTGTCCAGCTGACGCCGGCGCTCCTCGCGCTGGCGCTTCGCCGCCTCCTTCCGCGTCATCGGCGTGTTGGAGACGCTGCGGCGCTGGGAGCGGGCCTCACTGCGCTTCGGCGTGGGCCGGCCCTTGGGGGCCTGCGGGTCTCGGGTCTGCGTGGAGTCGGTCAGCGACGCCTCGTCGGCGGCGGCCTTCTCGTCCTTGGTGGAGCGGCTACGGAACACAAAACCCAAGGGTAAGCGTTCCGGACGCATGGACCCCAGTCGGGCGGGGAACGATCCGGCAACGCCGGTCGTCTTGTAAGCAAGGGGTTCACCTACTCCTTACGCCGGACCGGGGGCGGACACAGTCGTCCTTGGGGAGGAGCGCATCCGTCCCGGAACAGTGCGTCAATGGAGGCAGGGCCCGTACTGTGGGTTCTGTCGCAGATCGTGAGCTGGAGACTGTCAGAAGGGGGCGCGCGAAGCCCATGAGCGGTGTCATGAAGCGTATGGGGATGATCTTCCGCGCGAAGGCGAACAAAGCCCTTGACCGGGCCGAGGACCCGCGCGAAACCCTCGATTACTCGTATCAGAAGCAGCTGGAGCTGCTCCAGAAGGTCCGCCGGGGCGTGGCCGACGTCGCCACCTCCCGCAAGCGGCTGGAGCTCCAGCTCAACCAGTTGCAGTCCCAGTCGTCCAAGCTGGAGGACCAGGGCCGCAAGGCGCTCGCCCTCGGCCGTGAGGACCTCGCCCGCGAGGCGCTGTCCCGCCGCGCCGCGCTCCAGCAGCAGGTCACCGACCTGGAGACGCAGCACTCCACGCTCCAGGGCGAGGAGGAGAAGCTCACCCTCGCGGCCCAGCGGCTCCAGGCCAAGGTGGACGCCTTCCGTACGAAGAAGGAGACCATCAAGGCGACGTACACCGCCGCGCAGGCCCAGACCCGCATCGGCGAGGCGTTCTCCGGCATCTCCGAGGAGATGGGGGACGTCGGCCTCGCGATCCAGCGCGCCGAGGACAAGACCGCACAGCTCCAGGCCCGAGCGGGCGCACTGGACGAGCTGCTGGCCTCGGGTGCCCTCGACGACCCCACGGGCCTCGCCAAGGACGACATCCAGACCGAGCTGGACCGTCTCTCCGGTGGTACTGATGTAGAGCTGGAACTCCAGCGCATGAAGGCCGAACTGGCTGGGGGCCCGTCCGCCTCCCAGCAGGCCATCGAAGGCGGCGCGAGCCAGTCCCAGCCCCAACAACAGCCACAGGACACCCCCCGCTTCGACAAGCAGTAGGGGTCACGCCAAGGAGGTCGTCATGATCGTACGGATCATGGGTGAGGGCCAACTGGAACTCTCGGAGTCCCACCTCCCAGCCCTGAACAAACTGGACGACGACCTCCTGACGGAACTCGAATCCGCCGACGAACAGGCGTTCCGCCACACGCTGACGGCCCTCCTGAACGAGGTCCGCCGCCTGGGCACACCGCTCCCGGACGACGCCCTGGAACCCTCGGACCTGATCCTCCCCGCCCCGGACGCAACTCTCGAAGAGGTCCGAGCGATGCTGAACGACGACGGCCTGATCCCAGGCTGACGGAACCGGGTCCGAGGGGTTCCCGCCCTAGAGCGCCGAGGGCGAGCCCCCTCACGCCTTCGCCCCCGGCGGCCTCTCCTCCCCGAACACCCACGGCGCCAGCACCACGAGCCACCCGTCCGGATCCTCGAAGAGAACGGCTCCGTGCTGGTCCCAGTAGGGATTGGCGGGCGCGACCGGAGCATGCCCATGCTCAGCGAGCCGCGCAGCCGCCGTGGCCACCGCCTCCGGCCCTCGCAGATACAGCACCAGCTGGTTCTCAGGGTGCGCCTCAGGAATCCGAGGCGGCTCCCCGTACTGCAACAGCTCCATGTTCACGGGCGCACCGGGCAACCCCAGCACGACCCCGTCGTACCCACTGTGCCCCCGCCACTCCGCGAGCACAGGCAGCCCGAGGGCGTCCCGGTAGAACACGAGAACGTCGTCGTAGTGGGCAGTGGGCCGAGCGAACCGCACGGCGCCGACGTCGAGGTGGGAGGGCCAGGTGTGAGTCATGGGGGCATGGTCACACGGGCTGGTGGGGGCCTGGATCGGGCTGCGGCAGTAGCCGGCGGAGAGAGGGGCCTAGGACTTACGACACAGGTGACTGGTCCGCCGCGTGGGCGCGACCAGTCACGACGAACCCGCCCCGCACCTGAAAAGCTACGGCCACCGTCGTTCTTTTAGGGGCGCGGGGAACTGCGCGAGCAACCACAGATCACCCGCACCCGCCCTACTTCCTGAGCCCGCAGGACCATCGACGCAGCGCGCACTCGAAAAGCGACGGCGACCGTCGTTCTTTTAGGGGCGCGGGGAACTGCGCGACCAGCCACCGACAACCCGCACCCGACCCCAAACCGAACCCACCCCCACCACCCCCGATGACGCCCCACCCACCCCCGCCGTACCTTGGCAGCGTGAGCCCACGCACACGAACCCTCGACCGAGCCCGCGGTGGCCTCAAAGCGCACCCCCTCGCCCTCGACGCCGCCCTCGCAGCCGGCGTCCTCGTGTGCATGCTCGCCGGCAGCTTCGTGGAGCCGCATGGCGACCGAGGAGTCAGCTGGGGCGTCAGCACCCCCGACCCCCTGAGCCTCCTCCTCATGACCCTCGGCGCCATCGCCCTGATCTTCAGGCGCCGCTCCCCGATCAGGGTCCTCGCGGCAACCTCCGGCGTCTCCCTCACGGAGTGCCTGACGGCCGGCGACCCCAGGGCACCCGTAGTCATGTCAGCGGTGATCGCCCTCTTCACAGTCGCCGCCTCCACAGACCGCTCGACCACCCTCCGCCTCGGCATCCTCACCGTCACGGTCCTCACCGGCGCCGCGATGCTGGCCGGCCCCCTGCCCTGGTACGCCCAGGAAAACCTCGGCGTCTTCGCCTGGACCGGCATCGGAGCGACGGCCGGAGACGCCGTACGCAGCAGGCGGGCCATGGTCCAGGCGATCAGGGACCGAGCGGAGAGAGCGGAACGCACCCGGGAGGAGGAGGCCCGCAGAAGGGTCGCTGAGGAACGCCTGAGGATCGCCCGGGACCTGCACGACGTGGTCGCGCACCACATCGCCCTGGTGAACGTCCAGGCAGGAGTAGCAGCACACGTCATGGACAAGCGCCCCGACCAGGCAAAGGAAGCCCTGGCCCACGTCCGTGAGGCAAGCCGCTCGGCGCTGAACGAACTCCGCGCGACAGTGGGCCTGTTGAGGCAATCCGGCGACCCGGAGGCCCCCACAGAACCGGCCCCCGGCCTGGGCCGCCTGGACGAACTGGCCGACACCTTCCGCAACGCAGGCCTCAAGGTCGAGGTAGCAAGAGCGGACCAGGACACCACCCTCCCCGCAGCCGTGGACCTCGCCGCGTACCGAGTAATCCAGGAAGCCCTGACGAACGTACAGAAACACGCGGGCCCCACCGCAAAGGCGGAAGTCAGCGTCGTACGAGTAGGCCCGAACGTAGAAATCACGGTCCTGGACAACGGCACACCCCCGGACAACCAACCCGCCGAGACGGGCGGCGGCCACGGCCTCCTCGGCATGAGGGAACGCGTCTCCGCGCTCAGAGGAACCCTCACCACCGGCCCCCGCTACGGCGGCGGCTTCCGCGTCCATGCGATCCTGCCGGTCAAGACGACCAGCAAGGCGGAGAACTCCCTATGACACCGATCCGGGTCCTGCTCGCCGACGACCAGGCACTGCTCCGCAGCGCGTTCCGCGTGCTCGTGGACTCGGAACCGGACATGCAGGTCGTGGGCGAGGCGTCGGACGGCGCGGAGGCGGTACGCCTGGCGAAGGAGGAACGCGCGGACGTCGTCCTGATGGACATCCGCATGCCCGGCACGGACGGCCTCGCGGCGACGAGGATGATCAGCGCCGATCCCACGCTCGCACACGTCAGGGTCGTGATACTGACGACCTTCGAGGTGGACGACTACGTCGTGCAGTCCCTCAGGGCGGGCGCCTCAGGCTTCCTCGGCAAGGGCAGCGAACCGGAGGAACTCCTCAGCGCGATCCGCGTAGCGGCAGGCGGCGAGGCACTCCTCTCCCCGGCCGCGACGAAGGGCCTGATCGCGAGGTTCCTCGCCCAGGGCGACGACGACCCGGGCGACCCGGTCCGCGCGGCCCGCCTGGAAGCGCTGACCGTCCGAGAGCGCGAGGTCCTGGTCCAGGTCGCCGGAGGCCACTCGAACGACGAGATCGCCGAGCGGCTCGAAGTCAGCCCGCTGACCGTGAAAACGCACGTCAACCGGGCCATGGCCAAGCTCGGCGCCCGCGACCGCGCCCAACTCGTCGTCATCGCCTACGAGTCGGGCCTGGTACGCCCAAGGGTGGAGTGACGTTCGTACGGTCGTACTGCGGCCGGAGTATGCGGCGGATAAGGAACGGGACCTCGGGGCTACAGAACGGCCCCCGGTGATGGACCAGGGTGGGAGTCACCGGCTCCTTGCCACCCACAGGCCCACTTCTGCCGCTCACAGAAGAGAGAACTCCCGCCCATGTCCTGGCTGTCCAGGTTCAGCCTCGCCCAACGCGCCCTGATCGGGCTGATGTCGCTGGTCGCGCTCGTCTTCGGGCTGATCGCGATACCCCAGCTCAAACAGCAGCTCCTGCCCACCATCGAACTCCCCATGGTGTCGGTGATCGCGCCGTACCAGGGCGCCTCTCCCGACGTCGTGGAGAAGCAGGTCGTCGAGCCGATCGAGAACAACCTCGAAGGCGTCGACGGCATCACCGGCGTCACCTCCACCGCGAGCGAGGGCAACGCCGTCATCATGGCGTCCTTCGACTACGGCAACGACACGAAGCGCATCGTCGCCGACGTCCAGCAGGCCGTGAACCGCGCCCGCGCGGGGCTGCCGGACGCCGTCGACCCGCAGGTCGTCGCGGGGTCCACGGACGACATCCCGACGGTCGTCCTCGCCGTCACCTCCGCCAAGGACCAGCAGGCCCTCGCCGACCAGCTCGACTCGACGGTGGTCCCCGCGCTGCGGGACATCGACGGCGTCGGCCAGGTCACCGTGACCGGCGTACGCGACCTGCGGGTCACGATCACGCCGGACGACGCGAAGCTCGCGGCGGCCGGTCTGAACGTCCAGTCCCTCGCGAAGGCCCTCCAGGCGGGCGGCGTCACGCTGCCGGGCGGCTCCTTCGACGAGGCGGGCGCGAACCGGACGGTCCAGATCGGCGGCGGTTATACGTCGGTCCGGCAAATAGCTGATCTGCGTATCCCCGTTCCCGGCAAGGCCCCGGTCAAGGTCGCGGACATCGCTGCCGTCCGCGAGGCGGAGGCCCCCGCCGACTCCATCACCCGCACCGACGGCAAGCCCAGCCTCGCCGTATCCGTCACGATGGCCCACGACGGCAGCGCGGTCACCGTCTCCAACGCCGTCGAGGACAAGCTCCCCGCGCTGCGCAAGGACCTCGGCGCCGAGATCACCGTCGTCAGCGACCAGGGTCCGGCCGTCTCCAAGTCCATCAAGGGCCTGACCACCGAAGGCGGGCTCGGCCTGCTCTTCGCGGTCATCGTGATCCTCGTCTTCCTCGCGTCGATCCGTTCGACGCTGGTCACGGCGGTCTCGATCCCGCTGTCCGTGGTGCTCGCGCTGATCGTCCTGTGGACCCGCGACCTGTCGCTCAACATGCTCACGCTCGGCGCGCTGACCATCGCGATCGGCCGGGTCGTCGACGACTCGATCGTGGTCCTGGAGAACATCAAACGGCACCTCGGCTACGGCGAGGAGCGCCAGACGGCGATCCTGACCGCCGTCCGCGAGGTCGCGGGCGCGGTGACGTCGTCGACGCTCACCACCGTCGCCGTGTTCCTGCCGATCGGGCTGGTCGGGGGCATGGTCGGCGCACTCTTCGGCTCCTTCAGCCTGACGGTGACGGCGGCCCTGCTCGCGTCGCTGCTGGTGTCGCTCACCGTCGTCCCCGTCATGTCGTTCTGGTTCCTGCGCGCCCCCAAGGGCACCCCCGAGGACGCGGCCGAGGCGCGCCGCATCGCGGAGGAGAAGGAGGAGAACAGCAGGCTTCAGAAGGCGTACGTCCCTGTCCTGCGGTTCGCGACCCGTCGCCGTCTGACGAGCGTGGCCATCGCGGTCGTCGTCCTGCTCGGCACCTTCGGCATGGCGCCGCTGCTCAAGACGAACTTCTTCGACCAGGGCGAGCAGCAAGTCCTCACCGTCAAGCAGGAGTTGAAGCCGGGTACGAGCCTGGCGGCCACCGACGCCGAGGCGAAGAAGGTCGAGGCGCTGCTCGCCGACACCGAGGGCGTCAAGGACTACCAGGTCACCATCGGGTCCTCCGGGTTCCTTGCGGCGTTCGGCGGCGCGACCGACAGCAACCAGGCGTCGTACCAGGTCATGCTGGAGGACTCCGCGTCGTACGACACCGTCCAGAAGCGCGTCGAGGACGGCATCAAGAAGCTCGACGGCGCTGGGACGGTCACCGTCTCCGCCGGGGACGGGTTCGGGGCGCAGGACCTCAGCGTCGTCGTGAAGGCGTCGGACGGGGACACGCTGCGCACGGCGTCGGAGGAGGTGCGCAAGGCGGTGGCGTCGCTGGACGACGTCACGGACGTCACGAGCGACCTCTCGCAGAGCGTGCCGCGGATCTCGGTGAAGGCGAATGCGAAGGCTGCCGCCGCCGGCTTCGACGACCAGTCGCTCGGCATGGCCGTCGCGCAGGCCGTACGCGGTACGACGGCTGCCAAGGCCGTTCTCGACGACACCGAGCGCGACGTCGTGATCACGTCGGCGAAACCGGCGAAGACGCTGGCGGAGCTTCGGTCTCTGTCGCTGGGTGCGGTGAAGCTCGGTGACGTGGCGACCGTCCAGGTCGTCGACGGCCCGGTCTCCATGACCCGCATCGACGGCCAGCGCGCCGCGACGATCACGGCGAAGCCGACCGGCGACAACACGGGCGCGGTCAGCACGGCCCTCCAGTCGAAGATCGACGCCCTGAAGCTCCCCGAGGGCGCCCGCGCCGAGATCGGCGGAGTCTCCTCCGACCAGGACAGCGCGTTCAAGAACCTCGGTCTGGCGATGCTGGCGGCGATCGCGATCGTCTTCATGCTGCTGGTGGCGACGTTCCGCTCATTGGTTCAGCCACTGATCCTCTTGGTCTCGATCCCGTTCGCGGCAACGGGAGCGATCGGCCTGCTCCTGATCACCGGCACCCCGATGGGAGTCCCGGCGATGATCGGCATGCTGATGCTGATAGGCATCGTGGTCACGAACGCGATCGTCCTGATCGACCTGATCAACCAGTACCGCTCCCAGGGATACGGCGTGGTCGAGGCGGTAGTAGAGGGTGGCCGCCACCGCCTGCGCCCGATCCTGATGACGGCCCTGGCGACGATCTTCGCCCTACTCCCGATGGCCCTGGGAGTAACCGGCGAGGGCGGCTTCATCTCACAACCGCTCGCGGTGGTGGTGATCGGCGGCTTGATCACATCGACGCTGCTGACGTTGCTGTTGGTACCGACGCTGTACGCGATGCTCGAACTCCGCAAGGAACGGCGAGCGGCGAAGAAGGCGGCGAAGAACGGTGAAGCGGCGGATCCTGTGAAGGAACCCGAGCCCGCGGGAGTCTGATCGTCTCCCGGTGTCCCCTCCCTCACAGGGTTTCCTTATCCTGTGACCTGGTACGACTCTGCGGGGGAGGGGAACAAGGCGTGGCGCTGCACGAAGGCGACCCCGAGAAGCTCGGTGAGTACCAGATCGTCGACCGGCTCGGGGCCGGGGGCATGGGCGTCGTCTACCGCGCCCGGTCCCGTTCCGGGCGTGAAGTCGCCGTCAAGGTCGTCCATAACCAGTACGCCTCCGACGCCGTGTTCCGCGCCAGGTTCCGTCAGGAGATCGCCGCCGCCCGCAAGGTCAGCGGCGCGTTCACGGCAGCCGTCGTCGATGCGGATCCCGATGCCGGTCGGCCCTGGATGGCGACCCAGTACGTACCCGGCCGTGCTCTGTCCGCCCGCGTGCGGGACGACGGCCCCCTGCGCGGCACCGAACTCCGGCGGCTCGCGCTCGGGCTCGTGGAGGCGTTGCGGGACATTCACCGGGCCGGAGTCGTGCACCGGGACCTGAAGCCCGCGAACGTGCTGATGGCCGACGACGGCCCCCGCGTCATCGACTTCGGCATCTCCCGCGCCGCCGAGAACCAGCAACTCACCGAGACCGGCCACATGATGGGCACACCCCCGTTCATGTCCCCGGAGCAGCTCACGGACGCGCGCACCGTCGGCCCGGCGTCGGACGTGTTCTCCCTCGCCGCCCTCCTGACGTTCGCGGCGACCGGCAAGGGCCCCTTCGACGCGGACAGCCCGTACATCGCGGCGTACCAGGTCCTCACCGACCCCCCGGACCTGTCCGGCGTACCCGAGGCCCTCCACGGAACCCTGGTCCGCTGCCTGGCGAAGGACCCGGCGGAACGCCCCACCCTCGACGCCCTCGCCCCCATCCTCGCGACGGCGCTGCCGGACGAGGACGGTCTGGACGACATGCCGACGGTCCTGCACCGCCCGCTGAATCCGGTACCGACACAGCCCCCGCCACCCCCCGCCAGGAGCCGCAGAACCCCCCTGCTGGCCGGCATAGCCGGTGCCCTCGCCATCGCGCTCGGCGCCTTCCTGGTCCCGCAGTTCAAGAAGGACGACGCGAAACCGAACCCGTCCCCGTCACCGACTCGCTGGGAGGCCGTCCCCACCGGCTGGCGCCCCTGGCAGACGACCGTGTTCGCGACGGCAGCGGCAGGCCTGGCACAGGCGTCGAAGCCGAACAACGACGGCTACAAGTACCCGTCCTGCGCCCTGGACACCGGCTCCGTCTACTGCGCGGGCGCCGGCACCTTCCCCGTCCGCATCGACACCGCGACCGGCCGCACCCTGTGGCGCATCGACCCCCTGCCCCCCGGCGCCCCGATCGAGGACTACAACGCCGACGTCATCGGCGTACACGACGGCGTCCTCCTAGTGAACGAGTCGACCGCCAGCGAGGACAGACTCGTCGCGTACGCCACCACCGACGGCGAACGCCTGTGGACCCGCAGCGTCGGCGAGCGGTACGCCCAGCCGACCCTGGTCGGCGACCTGGTCCTCGTACCGGACGGCGGAACCGTCACGGCCCGCACCCCGAAGGACGGCAAGGCCCGCTGGAGTACGACGCTCCCCTTCGACTACGGCTGCGATTTCCGCGTCGGCTTCATGGAGTGCACGAACTACCACACAGCGTCCGGCACGGACCGCCAACTCCTCACGCTGGACCCGGCCGACGGCACGACCCGCCGCCTGAGTTCGGCCCCGCCGGTCAACTCCGAGTACGCCGGTCTCCTCGACGGCCGTCCCGTGTACGTCGCGGTGCGCAAGGACTCCCTCTACGCGAAGGTCCTGGTCATCGACCTGAAGGCGGACACGGTCCGGACGACGGACCTGGCGGAGCCGCAGGAGGGCGCCGTGGCTCTGGCGCACGGCGCCCTGACGTTCGCGGCGACGAGCGGCCGGGTGACGGCGGTATCGCCCCTCACCGGCAAGCGCCTCTGGCAGACGGCGACCAGCCTGGAACGCCCCGGAGGAGCCGTCCCCGACACCCGCGGCGCCTTCTTCCTCACGACCGCGAGCGGCAGGGCGGCGGCACTGGACGCCCGCACCGGCACGCTCCTGTGGGAGACCCGCCCCCGCGCGACCGTCGGGAGCCTGATCTCCGGCATGCCCACCCCCGCGCTGCTCGACAGGGGCGCGCTCCTGGTCGTGACCCCCGAGGGCACCCTCTTCAGCATCGACCCCGCGCACCCCGGAGCGTGACCCCACCGGCTGCGGTCCGCTGACCGGAACTAGCCTCAACAGCTCCGCCCGAACATGCCACGCTCATGCGGACAGTCCCGCACCACGGGGACCGGGCAGAAGGCTCTGGCGGCAAGCTCGTACCTGATGGTGCCGTCGAGCGACGCCCTGAACCCGCGAGTTCCTCTTTCCGACCAGAAAGCAGGGTAGTCGCATGGCAAATCTACGCCGCCTGATGACGTCCGCCGCGCTCGCGGCCATGCTCGTCGCCGCACCGGCCCTCGGCCTCTCCGCCCCGGCCACGGCAGCCCCCACGAAGACCGCCGCGATCCAGGTCTCCGCGTTCGGCTCCTCCATCGGCTCCGCGAGAAACGCGGACGGCAGACTGGCGCTCTTCGGCACCAACAGCGCCGACAACATCTGGTACCGCACGCAGACCAGCATCGGCGGTGCGTGGAACGCGTGGACCCAGTTCGACGGCGCGCTCCGCTCGATCGCGGCGGAGACGAACGCGGACGGCCGGATCGAGGTCTTCGGCGTCAACAGCGCGGGCAATGTGTGGCACCGCTCGCAGGTCACCCCCGGCGGCGCGTGGTCGGCGTGGGTCCAGTTCGACGGCGCGCTGACATCGATCGCGGCGGCGCGCAACGCGGACGGCCGGTTGCAGATCTTCGGCTCGAACAGCGCGGGTCAGATCTGGACGAGGACGCAGGCGTCGATCGGGAGTGCTGCCTGGTCGAGTTGGGTCCAGTTGGACGGCGGTCTGGCGCAGGTGGCTGCGGAGACGAACGCGGACGGCAGGATCGAGCTGTTCGGCGTCAACAGCGCGGGGAACGTGTGGCACCGGTCGCAGGTGACCCCGGGTGGAGCGTGGTCGGCGTGGGTGCAGTTCGACGGGGCGTTGGACTCGATCGCGGCGGCGCGCAATGCGGACGGGCGGTTGCAGATCTTCGGTTCGAACAGTGCGGGTCAGGTGTGGACGCGGTCGCAGGTGAGCATTGGCGGCGCGTGGACGAGTTGGGTGCAGCTTGATGGCGGGCTGACGCAGGTCGCGGCGGAGACGAACGCGGACGGCAGGATCGAGCTGTTCGGCGTCAACAGCGCCGGGAACGTGTGGCACCGCTCGCAGGCGAGCCCGGGTGGAGCGTGGTCGAGCTGGGTCCAGTTCGACGGCGCGCTGAGGCCGTAGAGGAAGCGGGGCAGTGCTGTGAGGGCACTGCCCCGTGTCCGGCTATGCCTCTCATGGGTGGCACCGGAAATCCCTTGCCCCATAGAACACGTGTGCGTACGCTGAGTCAGCGCTGAGCGGATCTTGACCAGTTCTGTTCGTGTGTTGGGTAGTTGGCGACCGGGGGGCCGGTGTCGTCGGGGTGGATTCCTTGACGTGATGCCGTGTGTCGTCTGTCCGTGCCCCTCGTTCGCTTCGTTGTTGTGACGCGATGTGACCGGGGGGTTTCTGTGCGTTCCAGACCTGTTGTTTCTCTGCCTCACAGACGTGGGTTGTCCACGCGGCTGACTCTTCTGCTGGGTGCTGCCGCGACGTTGGTGTCGTTGGTCGTGCGGCCCGAACTCGCCGTGGCGGATACGGCTGTGGCGAGTTCGAGTGATCGACCGGACGACTGGTTCGAGACGACGGCCGATGAGCAACTGCGGTTCGACCAGTGCCTGATGAACGATGCCGTGCGGCTGGGCGGTCGGCAGATGCACGACTTCGCGCAGGGCGCGCTGAACCAGACGCCGGAGAAGTTGCGTGAGATGGCGACGCTGGACGGGACGTTCCGGGGTCCGCTAAGTCAGGCGAACGACAAGGACAAGGCAGCTCACGAGCGGGATGTGAAGCGCTGGGACACCGTCATGAAGGGGTGGGAGGCCCCGGCTCAGGGTCTGGAGACGCCGGGCGGGTTCGCTTCGAGTGCCGATTTCGAGGAAGTGCCCCACTACACCGACGAGGGCGGGGACTTCTACGACCGGACGGGCCTGGGGAACTGGGCTGCCGCTGTCGACTGGGTCAGGACGTTCAACTTCTACGACCCGACCACGGCCCCTGATGCCGCTACGGCGCGGGCCGTCAAGGATCTCGGCACCCCGCTCTACGGTGAGTATTACGGTGGGGGAGACCGTCCCTACTACGAGCACCGGGCGTTCGATTATCTGACCAGCAGCTCCGACAACGGGAGTTCCGACGACGCTCGGATCTTCCTCGCCTCGGGCGGCTGGCCCGCGACCGCGCCCGAGCCGGGGACGGCGGAGTATCGCATCGCGGTGGAGGATCTGAAGACCCGGTTCGCCGCGTGCACATGGCGCGATCCCGTCGATCCGAACATGGTGCTGCGCGACGCGCGGAGCACGGCGGCGGCGGAGTGGCAGCAGGAGATCGCCTCCCAGGCCGTCCAGCGCAACCAGATCCTGACCGCCGGCCGGGAGGCCACCCAGGCGCTGGTCACGGGTGCCGAGACGATGGCGGATCTGCTGGGTCAGTCCTGGGTCGCCGACCACCTCGCGCGCTGGCAGGACTACTGGAGCCCGGGTGGTGTCGGTCCGATCGGGGACGCGCCGGTGGTCGTCCAGGTGGAGGCGGCCAAGGGCAAGTGCCTGGACGTCGCGAACGCGGGGACGGCCAACGGCACTCCCGTACAGCTCACCACCTGCAACAAGAGCGCTGCGCAGAGCTGGCAGCTCCTCGGCCGCGTCGACGGGTACTCCCTGTGGAACCCGAACGCGATGAAGTGCCTGGACGTGTCGGGCAGCAATCCGGCCAACGGTACGAAGATCCAGATCTACACGTGCAACAGCAGCCCGGCGCAGCAGTGGAAGTTCAATGTCCGTGCCGGGGGCGAGCTGCGCAATGTCGTCACGGACAAGTGCCTGGACCTTGCGAACTTCACCAACGGGACCGACGCCCGTCTGTGGGCCTGCACCGGGGGCAACTCGCAGAAGTTCCGCGTCGTCCCCACGCAGCAGACCGGCAAGGTCCCGCCGACGGCCCAGTTCGACCAGGCCAAGCGGGGAATCACGGCGGCTCAGGCGCAGGCGAAGAAGCAACTCGCAGTTCTGAAGGCCCAGTTGGAGGCCGCGAGGAAGTCCGCAACCACGTCCGACGCCGCTGTGCAGGCCGTGTACGGAATCGCTGACGCGGCGGGTGCCCCGCGTGGCCGTGGTCTCCTGGCCGCTCAGCAGAAGGCGCAGGTCACCAACGGTGTCGTGGCCGCGCTGACGGCGATGGTGAAGGCGGGGGAGACCGCCGAGGCGGCCACGCGTGCCTCCGGCGCGGACAGCCAGACCATCGCACAGCGAGCGCTCGCGCAGGCCGCGCAGTCGAAGGCGGAGTTCCGCCGAGAGGCCGCGCGCACGGCGGAGTTGCAGGCGAAGGCCGCTGCGGATGCCGCGAAGCTGCACCGGGACAACGCGAAGAAGGACAAGGAGACCGCCGAGGCGAAGCTCGCGGTCGCGCTCAAGGCCGAGGGGGACGCCAAGGCCGCCGCCGCTGACGCGCGGGCCAAGCGGCTCGGCGCCGAGGCGGAGGAGAAGACGGCGCTCGCGGAGCAGAAGAACGCCGCCGCGAAGCAGGCCGAGGCGAACCAGCTCAAGGAGACGGCGCAGACCGAGGCGGCTGCCGCGCAGTCCTCCCGTCAGCAGGCCGAGGCCGCCGAGACGACGGCTTCCGCTCGCCGGGACGATGCGGTCAAGGCGCGGGACAACGCCAAGACCAAGCGCGACGACGCGTGGGAGGCGGAACAGAAGGCCGACGCTCTGCGGGCGAAGGCGGATGCGAAGGAGGCGTACGCGCAGTCGCTGGACGCCGGGGACGCCGCGACCGCCGCTCGTACCGCCGCCGATGAGGCCGACCGGCATGCCGGGGACGCGGAAGCGGCGGCGGGCCGGGCCCGTACGGCCGCTGATGCCGCCACCCAGGCTGCGGCTGACGCCGATGCCGCCGCGACCCGTGCCGAGGCTGCGGCCAAGCGGGTCGGTGCGAACGCGGACGGTGCTCAGGCGGCGAAGCTGCGGGCCGACGCTGCGGTGAAGACGGCGACCTCGGCTGTCGCGGATGCCATCGAGGCCGCCCGGCATGCCGCCGAGGAGGCTGACGCGGCTGTCGCTCAGGCCGCGAAGGCGGAGGCGCTGGCTCGTACGGCGAAGTCCGAAGCGAACGGGGCTCGCGACGAGGCCGCCAAGGCGGTCGCCGCCTCCGCGAAGGCTGCCGGGTTCGCGTACGTCACGGCTCAGGCCGCCGCCGATGCCGGCGCGGCTGCCGCGCAGGTCGCCGACCCCGCCAACGACGCCATCCAGATCGGCTCCGCCTACCAGGAGAAGGACTCCGTCGCCTCCCTGGTCGTCCTGACCGGCCAGGCGTCCAAGACGATCGCCGAACAGCAGAAGGCCGTCGCCGACGCCCACGCCAAGAACGCCGCAGCCGAGGCCGCAGCCGCGAAGAACCTCGCCGAACAGGCGAAGGGCGACACCAAACAGGCGTACGTCCACGCCGCGAACGCCGCCGGATACGCGGCGACGGCCCGCGCCTACGCCACCGAGGCCCTCGGCTACTCGGCGGACGCGGCCAAGGCCGCCGCAGCGGCATCCACATCCCTGACCCGCACAGTCGAGTACGACCGCCAGGCCACGGCGGACGCATCTGCCGCCGACGCCGCCGCAGGCCGGGCCGAGGGGTACGCCACCTCCGCCCGCGCCTCCGCCGACCAGGCGGCCCTCGACGCCTCCGACGCACGGGCCGCCGCGGCTCAGGCGGAACAGGCGGCGAAAGACGCCCGCGCTGCCGCCGACCGCGCAGATGTGGCCGCGACCGAGGCGGAACAGGCTGCGAAGGACGCGGACAAGTACGCCAAGGAGGCGCAGGAAGCGGCCGACTCAGCTGAGCGGAAGGGCGCCAACGAGCAGGTCAAGAGCGGGGCAGGAACCGGACTCGGCGGCATCTTCTACGTCGTTGACGAGAACGACGTCGAGGTCACCGACGCCAAGCAGGACAACCTCTGCGAGCTTCCGCCGGGCATCGGCACGAGCTGCACCGTCACCTTCATTTTCACCTTCGACGCGAAGGTCGACTTCTACCTCTGCACCAACCCGGACGTCCCCGCCACGGAGTCCGGCTGCCCGACCGCCGACACGGTCTTCCTGTCCACCCAGCCCTACAAGGGTCTGACCAAGAAGGTGACCCGCACCTTCAGCCAACTCGACATCCTCAAGGGACTCATCGAGACCTACCTCACGATCGGCAAGGAAATCCTGGTCCAGGACTTCATCGACTGCTGGCACGGCAGCGCGGGGGGTTGCGCCTGGGCGGCGTCGAACTTCATTCCGGGGAAGGCGTTCGAGAAGATCGCTGAAGGGATCCGGGCGCTGGATGCGGCGATGCATACGGGTGTCGGTGTCGCGGACGCGTTCAAGGCGCTTAAGGCATTGGACGGCATCGACCCTGTGACGCTGGCCAAGATCGAGGTCAGCGTGAACGCTTACGAGGACGTCATCACGACATGCAAGGTCAACAGCTTTCCCGGTGATACTCCCGTGCTGATGGCCGACGGCACTCGTAGAGCGATCCGTGACGTCCGTGAGGGGGAAAAGGTCATGGCCGCCGACCCCTTGACCGGGCGGCTGCGGGCCGAGCCCGTTACCGATACGTTCCAGCACGACACCGACCGGCTGGTGACCATCAACCTGGTCGGGGGCAGCAGCCTGGACACCACAGTCGGTCACAAGGTACGTACAGCCGGGCGAGGGTGGGTCCTTGCCGCTGAACTGCGTGTCGACGACCGGTTGATCAGCCCGGACGGGACGTTCCACGCTGTCACAGGCATACGCGACCGATCCCTGCTTGCACCGCGTCAGGTGTACGACCTCACCGTGGACGGCCTCCACACGTTCTACGTGCGCACCAAGGGGGGTGGAGCAGCGGACGTGATGGTTCACAACTGTCTGAACCTGGGCGACGAGGACCTCAAGACCTTGGAGAGGTACAAGGACGAGATCCACACGCTTAGGGAGCACGTGAACCCGGACGTGGACACGGCGTTCGCACTCGCCCAGCGGAAGGGCAAACCCAACACCGTCTGGACTAACCAAGACATCGCTCAGCAGGCTGTGGACCGGGTCGTGGGTGACTACTTCAGCAAGCGGGCCGCGAACGGCCAGAAGGTCTTCGACCACGAGAAATGGCAGAAGTTCCAGAACTGGGCGGCAAAGGCCAGAGATGGTGAGCAGTACCAAACCATCACCGGAACCTGGGATGCCTATCCCTCTTTGGGTAAGCGTTACCACCCTGACGGAAGGACGATCGATGATGCCAGTAACGAGGTCGTGGTGATCCTGATGAAGGTCAAAGGCCACAACGGCCAAGGAAAGTACGGATTCGTCGTCAAAACTGCATACCCGAAGTAGGGCATGATTCATGCAACAGGACCGTTCGGCATACTTCGAAATGGGTTACTCCGATGATTTCGGAATCACCGGTTTGGCGGAGCAGTTGTGCTCCCGCCCCGCTGTAGACCTCCCCGCTGCACTCACAGCAGTCGGCGACCTCGCGGATGGTTCCGACGGAGAGGAAGCCGTGGAACTTGGGGAGGATGCCCGGCGTCTGCTGGACGGCCTGTTGCCGGAGGAGGTTCTTCACACGGTGTGGCTGGCTGCAGTTGGCAGGGTTTTCGACCCGGCCGACCACGGCATGGACACCCGTGCCTGGCTGCGGGCGGTGTCGGATGTAGCAACGAACCGACTCCGTCGAAACAGGCGCTCTTACGCTCCGCCTCCGGTTCGGCCAGTGCGGGACGAGGCCCTGTGCAGGGAAATCGTGGCCGAGGTGCGCGGGTTGAGCGCGGATCTGGTCCGTGCCTCCTTCGCATCGGATCTCGCTGCGCATCTCGAGCAGGTGATCGTGCTCGCCGACGCCGATGTCGGCTTTCGGTTCTTCCTGAGAGCCTTGAAAACACACGCCGTGTGTGTCTCGAAGGAGCGTTACGACAGGTTTCTCGGCCTTGGCGAGAGGCTCGGGTACCCGGTCGCGGTAGTCCGGGATGGTCTCACCGTCGACTGGCCGCCGATCGACACCACGCACCGTCAAACGTCGTGGGACTTCGGGTTCTCGCGGCTCGCCGGAAGTGCTCATCAGGACTGGCGTCCTGATGCAGCTGTGGACGAGGTCCACATGGTGGCTTACACGGACGAACCCCGTCAGCCTCCGGGGACGACGGCCGCTCTGCTGCTGGAGGATGCGCTCCGGCTGTTGCGCTCCCCGCTGTCCGACAACGCGATCACCGCGCTGTGGATTGCCGTATCGGACGCGGCACTTCGCATCGACGGACGTGACTGGTTGCGCCTGATCGCGACCGTGTGCGAAGAACGGCTGCGGGAAGTCGCCCCCGCGTACACCCCTGTGACCCCGCCCGCTCGGACAGAACTGACGGGTACGGTGCTGGCGGAGCTGAGGGAGGTCGCGCTCACAGTGGGAGACAAGGCCATCAGTCCCCACTGGCAACCACTCCCAGCGGTGGACGCCATGACCGCACTGGAACAGGTCATCGAACGGGTCGATCCGGATCTCGGGTTCCGGCTCTTCCTGCGAGTGATGTGGACACTGTGCGTGCGGATCACACGAGAGCAGTACCAGCGGTACGAGGCGATCGGTGAGCGGTTCGGATACGGCGAGTACCACGTCAATAACGTTGAGGACCTCGTCGAATAGACGGTTGCGAACGGCCGGATCCCGTGTGGTTGCGGGACCCGGCCGTTTTGTTCTCGGCTAAGGACTGTCCCGTAAATGATCTTCGAGCTGTCTCGGGCGTGGTTGGCCGTCGTGCGGGCCGCTCGTCTATCCGGCGAGGGCGAGGTTGTGTATCCGGGCGATGCCGAGCATGGCGTGGTGGACGCCATCGCCTTTGAGGCGGCAGTCGCGGAGGATCTTCCAGGTCTTCATGCGGGCGAAGACGTGCTCGACGCGGGCGCGGACCTGCTTGTGGGACTTGTTGTGTGCTTCCTTCCAGTCCGGAAGGTCTTCGCCCTTGCGCCGGCGGTGGGGCATGACGAGCCCGGTCCCGGGATAGCCGCCGTCGGCGATCGTCATGGTCTTGCCGACAGCGGCTTTGGCGCCGGATTCCTCCCACGCCTTGCAGTCGTTGCGGTTTCCGGCGAGAGGCCGGCCCACCACGACGACCAGGCGGGTGTCGGCGTCGATGACGACCTGATGGTTGGTCGAGTACCGGTAGTTCTTGGACTGCTCCGCGACCGTGTGGTCCCGGGTGGGGACCAGGGTGCCGTCCACGATGAGCACGGTGTCCTTGGCGAACCGCTTGCGGGGCTGGAGCGCGAGCATCGGCCCGAGGTGGTCGATGATGCGGTCGGCTGCCGACTTGGACACCCCGAAGAGCGGGGCGAGCTGGCGCATCGTCAAGTTCGTGCGCCAGTACGCCGCGACCAGCAGAGCCCGGTCCTCCAGCGGGAGGCTCCACGGCCGGCCCTTGCGGACCGCATCCGCACCTTCGCGCCGCAGTACGGTCACCAGCTTGCCGAACAGGCGGGGGCTCAGCCCGGTGAACGGGGCTATCCAGGACGGCTCCGACGCCGTGATCACACCAGACACATCAAGATCATCTCACCCGTGACCAGCAGTTACGGGACAGCCCTTAGGCCTTGAGGGAGCTGATGAATGTGTCCCAGACGGGTGTTGGGACGGTGAGCATCGGGCCGCCGGGGTTTTTGCTGTCGCGGATCGGGACGATGCCGGGGAGGTCGTCGGCGACCTCGACGCAGTTGCCGCCGTTGGTGCTGCTGTAACTGCTCCGGCGCCAGCGGGCCTTGGGCAACATCATGCGGTCCTCCGTCGTTGGCGGTGCCTAGGACTTGAGGGAGCGGATGAACGTGTCCCAGGCGAGGGTTGGGACAGTGAGTGCGGGGCCGTGAGGGTTCTTGCTGTCGCGGATGGGGACAACACCAGGGAAGTCCTCACTGATCTCGACGCAGGCTCCCCCGTTGGCGTTGCTGTAGCTGCTCCGGCGCCAGTGGGCGGAGTTCAGCTCGGGGGTGTAGCGCATTTTTCGTAGTCCTCCATCGCCTGTTGGATCAACTCCGCTGAGTCTTCCGGAGGGAGAGCCTTGGAACGGAGTACTTCGTACCGTCGTCGCCACTTCTTCACCGAGTCCCGGTCCTCGTACAGGCGGCCGACCTCAATGCCCTCTTCGTAGGCCACAGTAGAGCTGTTGGGAAGAGCCAGCAGGTGCAGGGCGCCCCCCATCAGGTAGTACGCACCGGCGCGGAAGGGCATGACCTGAACCTTGCTCTCCGCAGTATCCACGTGTTCAAGCAGCCGAGCCAGTTGGTTGAACATGCACTCCGCACCGCCCAACGGCCGCCTGAGGACTGCCTCGTCGATGATCGCCCAGCGCAACGGAGGGTTCGTCGACCGGAGGAGATCCTGTCGGGACAAGCGGGCGTTGACGAGTTCCTCCACCTTCTCCGAAGTCAGCTCCTCTTGGAGCCGGAACTGTGCGGTGCTGTACTCCCGGGTCTGCAACAGCCCAGGGAAGACCTGCGGGTCGTACGTTTCGATCCCCTCCGCCCTTGCCTCGAAGTCCATGAACCGCCGGTACTGGTCCGGGTGCGCCTCACGCTTCGCCAGCTCGTACAGGTCGCAGTACTTGTTCCCCGTCCCGAACGCCGCGTCCAGGTGCGCCGGCAGATCCGGCGGCGGCATCAACTCCGCCGTCTCCACCCGCGCGAGCGTGCTCTTGCTCGATGCGACGATCCCCGCGAGCTGCACCAGCGACAGCCCGGCGAGCTCGCGGTCCTTCCTCATCTCCGCTCCGAAGTAGTGCCGAGCGGAGAGAAAAGGAGTCAACGCCTGTGGCAGGAACGTCATTGTTCGAACCCTCTCTTTCGCCGGTGTCCCATTCCCAACGACGGGACCGGAAAGCCCGGTTGGAGTTTCCGTCGGACAGCAATGATGGTGGCACAGAAGGTGATCCCGCGAAGGAAAGAGAGAAAAGAACGTGCGAGATTCGAGCGGACGTCCGATGCGGCTCCTGCCGTGGACCTCGGACACGGGCATGCCGTGTTACCTCAGCACCGACAACCCGGAGAGCAGGATGAGCCGGCTCGCGGACAAGGTGGAGGACGAACTCCTGGCCTCCGCAAGGGACGTACTGGGCCACGCGAAGGACCTGCTGCGTGGACCGACGCCGAGGCACAGGGAGTTGGCGTTCACCGGGGTGCAGCTCGCCGCCGCGTTGGAGGATGCGCTGAGGATCGCGAAGAGCCGTGGGGTACGGCTGTCGCCGGAGGAATAGCAGAATCGTTGGCCAGAGATTCTGGCGCACGGAAAGAAACGCACAGGGCGCCCCCTCGATATCCACCGAGTGAGCGCCCCGCGTACTGCGACAAGACCTTTACGGCAGCGCCAGCATCTGTTCCAGCGCGACCTTCGCGAACTTCTCGGTCTCCTTGTCGACGGAGATCTGATTGATCAGTTTCCCGGCGGCGAGGGATTCCAGCGTCCACACGAGGTGCGGCAGATCGATCCGGTTCATGGTCGAGCAGAAGCACACCGTCTTGTCGAGGAAGACGATCTCCTTGCCCTCGGGCGCGAACCGGTTGGCGAGCCGCCGGACGAGATTCAGCTCCGTACCGATGGCCCACTTGGAACCGGCCGGAGCGGCCTCCAGCGCCTTGATGATGTACTCGGTCGACCCGACGTAGTCCGCCGCCGCCACGACCTCGTTCTTGCACTCGGGGTGGACGAGCACATTCACGCCGGGTATCCGCGCCCGCACATCCTCCACGGACTCCAGAGAGAAGCGCCCGTGCACGGAGCAGTGCCCCCGCCAGAGGATCATCTTCGCGTCGCGGAGCTGCTCGGCGGTGAGGCCGCCGTTGGGCTTGTGCGGGTTGTAGACGACACAGTCGTCGAGGGACATCCCGAGGTCCCGCACCGCGGTGTTGCGCCCGAGGTGCTGGTCGGGCAGGAAGAGCACCTTGGAGCCCTGCTCGAAGGCCCACTCCAGCGCGCGCTGGGCATTGGACGACGTACAGATCGTCCCGCCGTGCCGCCCGGTGAACGCCTTGATGTCGGCGGACGAGTTCATGTAGGCGACGGGCACGACCTGCTCGGCGACACCGGCCTCGGTGAGCACGTCCCAGCACTCGGCGACCTGCTCCGCCGTAGCCATGTCGGCCATGGAGCACCCGGCGGCAAGGTCGGGAAGGACGACCTTCTGGTCGCCGGACGTGAGGATGTCCGCGGACTCGGCCATGAAGTGGACGCCGCAGAACACGATGTACTCGGCTTCAGGCCGGGCGGCGGCGTCCCGCGCGAGCTTGAAGGAGTCGCCCGTGACGTCGGCGAACTGGATGACCTCGTCGCGCTGGTAGTGGTGGCCGAGGACGAACACCTTGTCGCCGAGCTTCTCCTTGGCGGCGCGGGCCCGCTCGATCAGGTCGGGGTCGGACGGCGAGGGCAGGTCGCCGGGACACTCGACGCCCCGCTCGCTCCGGGTATCGGCCTCACGGCCGAGCAGCAACAGGGCGAGCGGAGTCGGCTGTACGTCGAGCTCCGTGGTCTGGGCGGTGGTCACGTCACGCACCCTTTCTACTTTTCGTCGATCTGACGTTATCTATGATAACGCGATTAGTGTCACCTTGACGATGGTCATAGCGTCGATGTGACGTGAATCCCTGCGGCCATCCGGGATCCACGTACGGCATCTCGTTCGTGTGCCTTCGGGTGGCGGACTCCGTCGAGTCGCAGCCGTGGCGTCGGGTGCGCTCTGTCCACGGCATGCTGCGCCACTCCGGGGAGTGCCCGTCGAGGGGGAGCTGGCCGTCGCTGATGGCCCTGTTGTGGTCAGTGATGGGGAAGTAGCGAATCACGTGGGGCCGCGTGCGACTGATAGTGCCGCCGCGCAGGTTCTCGATTAGCCTAAGAGGTTGTCTCATGTGGCGTGATGTTCGTGCGGCATGATGTCGGTCGTGACTGCCGATCTGTCGAAGCGGCTGGTTCCTGATGAACTCTGGGAGCTGGTCGCCCCGTTGCTGCCGTCGTTCGTCGCTCGACCGCAGGGAGGCGGGACCGCTCCGCGTGATGAGCGGGCCGTGTTCACGGCGGTGGTGTACGTACTGACCAGCGGGTGTGCCTGGCGGCACCTGCCGCCGACGTTCGGTACGTCCCCGGCGACAGCGCACCGCCGGTTCACGGCCTGGACCGAAGCCGGCCTGTGGCGCCGGCTGCACCGGGCCGTGCTCGACCGACTCGGCGCCAGGGGTGAGCTGGACTGGACCTCGGCGATCATCGACGCGGCCTCCGTCCGTGCGAAAAGGGGGGATCACTGACCGGGCCGAACCCGGTCGACCGCGGCAAGAAGGGCAGCAAACTGCACGTCCTGTCCGACGCCCAGGGCATCCCGCTCGCCCTCGCGGTGTCCGGCGCGAACCTCCACGACAGCCAGGCGTTCAAGCCGCTGATCCGGGCGATACCCGCCGTCCGCTCGCGGCGCGGACCACGAAGACGACGTCCCGTCAAGATCCGCGCGGACAAGGCGTACTTCTCCGCCGACCACCTGGCCTGGCTCCGTGAACGGGGCCTGGTCCCGCGCATCGCACGTCCGGGCATCGAGTCCGGCGAGCGACTCGGCCGGCACCGCTGGAAGATCGAACGGTCCATCGCCTGGCTGCTCGGCTACCGCCGCCTCACCGTGCGATACGAGCGGAAGGGATCGCACTTCCTCGCCTTCCTCGGCCTCGCAGCCGCCCTGACCTGCTACAAGAAGCTCGCGAAACTCACCACGTGAGACAACCTCTAAGGTTTTGGGTGCCAGGAGGTGGGGGGGCTCGTGAGTAAGCAAGGTAAACGTCACTCGCACGTAGTTGGGCGCGGCCCGGGCGCAATTACTTCAGACGGTTGTCCAGTCGCGCTATGGGCGACGTTGCCCGCAGGTGACATACCCTCGATCATCGAGCCTGCGCTCCCGCCCGGTGCCAGTGTTCTCGATCTCGGAGCAGGCGCCGGCCGCCTGACGCATCCGCTTGTAGTAGCCGGTCATCATGTGACGGCAGTCGACGAGTCGACAGAAATGCTCTCCCGTATCCGTCAGGCTGAGACGATCTGCTCAACGATTGAGGAGCTACACCTTGATCGAAAGTTTGACGTCGTACTGCTCGCATCGCACCTGGTGAATGTGCCCGACACTGCGGCGCGTGACGGGATTCTTGCAGCGTGCCGTCGCCACGTTGCAGAAGACGGCATTGTGCTTATTCAGCGCTTCACCCGCAAATGGATGCAGGAGGCCGCTGGCTCCAAATGCTTGGGTGCGGGAATCGAAAGTGAGACAACAGTAGAACCGAAGAACGATGCAGAACAAGACTTGGTCTCGGTAGTGGCCAAATACTCAATTGGAGACCAGCGCTGGGAGCAGGCGTACGTTACGTGCCTCTTGGACGATGACGCTCTGAACGCTGATTTGCACCGGGCGCGGCTTCAGTTGGATCGCTGGCCTCGATTCGTCAGTGGTGATCGCTGCCTGCTGAGGCGGTGAGTTCGCCCCGTTTGTTCCGCTGGTGGGCGGGTGGGGTCGTCGCGTGTCGCCGCGGCTGCGCCGGGTTCCACGGGCCCGGAGACTGCGGGTGTTCTCCTTCCTATGCTCGACGGGGCGGGTTCGTGCTGGTCAGGTGACCTGGGGCAGGCGGGTGAGCCGGTTCCAGGCGAGGGCGAACGCGGTCGACCAGGGCCAGGACGCGTCGAGGCGGAGGCGGCGGACGCGAGCGTGTCGGGCGAGACGGCCGGCCTGGTGGTAGATCCGCATCCGCATGGTCTGGGGCTCGGCGTCGGCCAGGCCCTCCTGGTCGTGGAGGGCGAGGAGGCGGAGCCAGGCGTCGAGGTCGGCCGCGATGTTCGCGGCCAGCATCCAACTCCTGTTCCCCGTCCAGGATTTGGCGGGCAGATTGTGCAGGCCCATGGCCTTGTTCGTGCGGACGCGGTCCTCGACGACGGCGTGGTGCCGGTGCAGGGCATCGATCCACTGGATCTGGTGCGAGCCCGCGATGCCCCAGAGTCTGGTGATGTTGGTCGCGACGATCGAGTACTTCCAGCCGGTCTTCTTCTCGAGGTCGGTGAGGTTCTCGGTGTGCCGGCCCGACGGGCGGACGCGGCGGACGATCAGTCGCATGCCGTCCAGCCAGCCCTCCCGCCGGTTGAGTCCGGTCAGCTCCGCGACCTGGCTGTGATCGTCGTCGTGGAGGTCACCGTCCTGCTTCAGGCTGGACTCCCAGGCTCGTTCGGGGAGTTCGGCGATGGCGGCCTCGTCCGCGGCGGTGATCTTCCAGCCGGTGGTGAAGCGGACCCGGCGCCGGGTGGTGGTCAGCTTCTCCATGTGTTCGTGCAGATCGTGGGTGGCGCCGGCCCCGTCCAGCCGGACGAGGATCTTCGCGCTGGAGGAGTGGGGGATCTGGGCGAGGGCCTCGTCCAGGACGGTGATGTGGTCCGTCGCGGTGTTCGAGCCCGCGCCACCGGTGCGCAGCAGCATGGCCAGGCACTCCTGCGTGTTCGCGCACCACGCCGCCAGCGGATGGAACCCGAACGTACGCTTGAACGTGGCCGAGGCTCCTTCTTTCTTGGAGGCTGCGGTGATGATCGTGGCGTCGATGTCGACGATCACCCACCGGTGGAGGTGTTTTCCGGCGACGGTCAGCCAGGGGAAGCCGCCCGGTCGCAGAGCCAGCCAGGTCCACACGATCTGGCGCACCGCCGCGCGGGCCCGGGCCACAGCGGCGAACGTAGTGTCGTCGAGGCCGGCCAGCAGCCGACGAATCGTCGAGTCCGAGGCCGAAAGACCGAACACGTGACGCTGGTGAAGGGCGAGTTGCTCGGCCTCAAGAACGCTGCGGGCCCCGAGCACGATGGATATCGCGAGGTGCACGAACACCACACCCCGGTTCCGCCAACCGCTCCCGCCCACGGGAAACACTCTGGCCAAAGCGGTAACCAGTCCACTTCGGTCTGCCAGACGACGCAGCAGGACGGCTCCGCTGTGACCGACGATGCCCTTGCCGTCAGCCCCGACCCGCAGGCCGTGGTCCCACGCGGTAGTGTTCCGCACCAGAAAGGTGTCCTGACTTCTGCACCGGATATGACCTAGACACTCACATCCTTGCAGGTCACGGGCGCCTTTCTGCTGTCAGGCCGTCACCTCACCCAATTCCACTGAACAGCCGAGGCTGGCTGAGCGAAGACGGGAGATGGGTGGTCGCGAAGCCTTCTCATCTGTAACGCCTCTGCGTATTCGCTTGGGCCTCACGGACCCCAAGGGTTCCGCAGGTGCCGTTGACACGCTCACATCGGACTGTATCCGCTGGGCGCCGCGCTACTGCGGGACGCCATGACCGCGTGCGAGCGGATGTCGCCGGCCGGCTTCGACCGGTTCTTCCCCGCCCAGGACCTGCTGCCGACCAAAGCGTCCGGCAACGGCCGCTTCGGCAGCCTGATCGACCTGCCCCTCAACAGCACCTGCCGCGAACGCGGCGCCACCCTCTTCTGCGACCCGGCAACCTGGACGCCCTACCCGGACCACTTCGCCCACCTCGCCCAGGTTCAGCCGCTGGGTCCCAGCGGCGTCGAGGCGCTCGTGAACGAACTGCAGCCGATCACGGTCGGCCGGACGACCACCCTCAAGGCGACGCCGTTCGGGACACCCCGGTTCGTGATGTGCTTCGACGCGAGCCGACGAGGTGACCAAGCCGATCGGCTCGGCCGGCGGCGAGCTGCGGGTCGAGGATGGCCTGCCCACCCACGAGCCGATCACGGCGCGCTTCGCCAAAGCCGTCGATGAGATGACCCGACATCCCACTGGTGTCCTGGTGGCTCCACCGGGCGAAGTCCGCTCCTGGGCCCGCAGGAACGGCCATCCCGTTCCTGACCGAGGACGCCTCCGCGCCGACATCTGGGCCGCCTGGCACGCAGCCCATCAGACCTGTTTCGGCACCCAGGCAGAGCGCATACCCCCCGCCGAGGCATTTTCCGTGCCGCGACGCATGTGCGAGCATGAAGAAGAAAAGCCAGACCCGGAATGAATCCGGGACCCCGTCGGTTGCAACCGTCGGCAAGCAGTCTCCGTACAACCCGGGAGAGATGTAGATGTCCGTATCGGACGAGACCAGCACCGCCACCGACGGCATCATCCTGAGTGACGCCGCCGCGGCCAAGGTGAAGGCCCTGCTCGACCAGGAAGGCCGGGAAGACCTCGCGCTGCGCGTCGCCGTCCAGCCCGGTGGCTGCTCGGGCCTGCGCTACCAGCTCTTCTTCGACGAGCGCTCGCTCGACGGCGACGTGGTCAAGGACTTCGGCGGCGTCAAGGTCGTCACCGACCGCATGAGCGCCCCGTACCTGGGCGGCGCGTCCATCGACTTCGTCGACACCATCGAGAAGCAGGGCTTCACGATCGACAACCCCAACGCGACGGGTTCCTGCGCCTGCGGCGACTCGTTCAACTAAGCGGTACGAAAATGGCGGCACCCCCTGTGGAAGGGGGCGCCGCCATTTTTCTGTACGCGTTTACTGCACCGTTTCCGGCAAGCGGGCCCCGGGCTTCACGATCGGCAGCGCGGCGCCGTCCGAGCCGACGACCTTCCGCTCACCCAGCGGCTTCTTCAGCGTGACCGTCCGGTCGTACTCCTTGGCGATCATGATGCAGACCTTGTCCTGCCACGGCGTCTCCGTCACGGTGACGGTCACCTGCGCGTCCGTCTCCTGCGCGCTCACGCTGTAGTCCCCGCACACCCCGCCCGTGAACCGCACGGTCAGCTCGTTCCCGTCGGCGGTGTATCCGTCGACTTTTACATTCCGGGGAATCGACTTTCCCGGCGAGGACGGTGCCGGAGTGGCCTCCCCGGCAAGGTACTTGGGGTCGACCGCCGGGTAGCTCACGACGTACGGCGTCGCGGCGTCCACGGTGAACAGCCAGGACGGTACGAGGAGTTGCTTGCCCTGCGAGGTGTGCGCGGCGAGCCCGAACGTCGCGTCCGACACCTTCGCGACCGACTGCTTCGGCCCCTCGGTCGTCGTTCCCTTCCGGCACGGCTGCTCCAGCCGGTCCTTCAGCGGCATGGGCGTCGCGCAGCCGCCGATGCCCATCCGATGCGTGTTCCCCTGGGCCGCGTTGAGGAGTTCCAGCGTCCGCGTGGCGCTCAACACCGGGTAGTCCGCACCCTTTTCCGGCGCCTCCAACTGCCCTGTGCCGCTGACGACTTCACCCTGACCGTTCACGGTGATCCCGGTCGTCCACCCGTTCGTGGGCAGCTTCCCCAGCACCGGGTCCGCGTTGACGACGCGCTGCGCGCCGGCGGTCTGACTGGCGTCCACCTTCGCGTCGTCCAGGCCGACGGCCTTGAGCACCGGCTCGGCGGCGTCCTTGGCCTTCGCCTCGCTGACGGGGTCGGTCGTGGTGTCCGGCTTCGCGCAGGTGGTGATGCCGGTGCAGTTGTCCGTGCCGGGGGCGTACCGGATGTAGGTCCACATGCCGGGGGCGGTGCGGTTGACGCGGAGGACGGGGCCGGTGCCGTCCTGACCGGCGCCGATCCGCCAGGCGGGGCCCTCCACGACCGGGGTCCCTTCGACGCCGAGCGCCTTCGCGAGCCGCGTGACCTCCGACTGGTCCACATCGCCGGTCGCCCAGTAGACGGGCGCGGACGTCGGGCCGTCGGGGAGGGTGCCGGTCGCCTGGTAGGTCGTCCCGTACGGGTTCGGCTCGCCGGGCGCGATGCCGTTGCCGCTGCCGGTGGAGGGCGCGGTGTACCCGTCCAGCGAGAGGTTCGGCGGGGGAGCGTCGCCGCTGTCGGAGTCACTCTGTGCAGGGACCCCGGCCGCCTTCTCCCCGTCCGACCCGGCAGACGCGTTCGAGGCGACGAGGGCACCACCAGCGCCGACGAGCAGAACGGCGGCGGCAGCGATGGAGATGATCAGCGCAGAGGGCCGGCGCTTACGGGGGGTGCCGATGATGTGCACGTCACCATCACCGGGCACCTCCTCGACGGGCCCCAGACGCCGGATACGCCCGGTGTCCTCGACCACGACATCGTCGTCCGGGGTGGCGGCGCGAGCTTCCTCGCCCGGGGCCTCCTCCGCGCGAGCCTCCTCGCCGGGGGCCTCCTCGACCGGGCCGGGTTTGTGGAGGGGGCCGGGGTCCTCGTCGGCCGACTCCTCACCGGCGCTCGCCTCAGCGGCGTCCGGCGCGCTCTCGTCGTCCCCGGCCTTGGTGAGCGACGTCGTCCTGTCGTCCGCTTCCGGCTGCCCGGCGTCGAACTTCTCGACCTCAGCCCCGGCCTTCGTCTCGTCCGCCTCGGTCTCCGCCTTCGCCGTCGTCTTCTCCGGCGTCGGTGACGCGGTGCCGTCGTGGTCGGGTCGCTCGGTGTTCACCGCATCGCTCCTTTTGCTGCGCAACTGTTCCGTGGGGGCGGCAGGCGGGGACGTACCCCACCTCCCCTTTACGGGGGACAGCGATGGGACGCAGCGGGGGAGCGCGCGGTTCCCCTCGGGTGCGCCCCGGATCAGTCGCCGTACTCCGGCATCGTGGCCAGCAGCCGCGCGGAGGCCGCCGGAACGGTCACCCCGTGGATGCGCGACGGAGAAATGGGCAGGTCGGCGGCCTTCTCAGGAGCGGCCCAGTGGGGGACCATGCGAGCACAGTCCCCCCGCAGCGCCGCGAGGCCGCCCTCGAAGTCCGCTGGAGCCGCTGTCAAGGACCGCTCGAAAGTTGTCATAGCGGCACGGTAGGCATGATCCACCTCGCCGGGATAGCCCTACTATCGGGTAGTTTCGCCCGCTTCTACGGCCTCACTCGAACGGGTAGCGTGAACTGTCAATTCGCCTCCCCCTCTGGAGAGACCCCGCCGTGCGCATCGCAGTCACCGGCTCCATCGCCACCGACCACCTCATGACGTTCCCCGGCCGCTTCGCCGACCAGCTCGTCGCGGACCAACTGCACACGGTCTCGCTCTCCTTCCTCGTGGACCAGCTGGAGGTCCGCAGGGGAGGCGTCGCCGCGAACATCGCCTTCGGCATGGGCCTGCTCGGCACGGCCCCCGTCCTCGTCGGCGCGGTCGGCTCGGACTTCGCGGAATACCGTGCCTGGCTGGACCGGCACGGCGTCGACACACAGTGCGTGCACGTCTCCGAGACCCGGCACACCGCCCGGTTCGTGTGCACGACCGACGCCGACCACAACCAGATCGGCTCCTTCTACGCCGGCGCGATGAGCGAGGCGCGGTTCATCGAGCTGAAGGCCGTCTCCGACCGGGTCGGCGGCATCGACCTCGTCTCCATCGGCGCGGACGACCCCGAGGCGATGCTCCGCCACACGGAGGACTGCCGGACCCGGGGCATCCCCTTCGCCGCGGACTTCTCCCAGCAGATCGCCCGCATGGACGGCGCCGAGATCCGCATCCTCCTCGAAGGCGCGACGTACCTCTTCTCCAACGAGTACGAGAAGGGGCTCATCGAGTCCAAGACGGGGCTGTCGGACGCGGAGATCCTCGCGAAGGTCGGGCACCGGGTGACCACGCTCGGTGCGCGCGGCGTCCGCATCGAGCGGGTCGGTGAGCCGGTCATCGAGGTCGGCTGCCCCGAGGAGGAGGCCAAGGTCGAGCCCACGGGTGTCGGCGACGCTCTCCGCGCCGGGTTCCTGTCCGGGCTCGTGTGGGGGGTCTCGCTGGAGCGTGCGGCGCAGATCGGGTGCATGGTGGCGACCCTTGTCATCGAGACGGTGGGGACGCAGGAGTACACGCTGGAGCGGGGGCACTTCCTGGAGCGGTTCGCCAAGGCGTACGGGGAAGAGGCGGCGGCGGAAGTACGGGTTCACTTGAGCTGAACAGAAGGAAGGAAGGGCGTTCACTTGATCCGACGGACCAAGTACGCCCTTCCTTTTTCTTTGGGTTCCTCACCTACGTACTCGTTCCCCGTCATCTCACACCACGCCGGGATGTCCAGCCGCGCCGCCTCGTCGTCCGCCAACACCGTCACCACCGTCCCCACCGGCACCGTCCTGATCGCCTTCGACAGTTCGATCACCGGGATCGGGCACCGCTTCCCCAGCGAGTCGACGACCGTCCCCTGAACCGGCGTCACCTCCGCGCCCAGCTTCTCCCGGACCCCTGCCACCAACCCCGGCAGCACCTCCAGGAACCTCTCCACGTCCGCCTCCGCCACGCCCATCGGCAGAGACACACGTACGTTCCCCTCGCTCAGCACCCCCATCGCCTTGAGGACATGGCTCGGCGTCAGCGTGTCGCTCGTGCACGACGACCCCGACGAGACGGCGAACCCCTCGCGGTCCAGCTCATGGAGAAGCGTCTCGCCGTCGACGTACAGACAGGAGAAGGTGACGATGCCGGGCAGCCGAAGCTCGGGATCGCCCACGACTTCGACGTCAGGTACGAGAAGGGCGACCCGTTCCCGGATACGTGAGGTCAACTCCCGTACCCGCACGGCCTCGACGGCGGCGTCAGCCCGCACGGCCCGCAGCGAAGCGACGGCCGCGACGATGGCCGGCAGATTCCCGAACTCCTCGTCTTCCTGGGGAGCGAACCGCACCCCTTTCCGCACGGCGAGCACCCCCACCCCACTGGGCCCACCCCACTTACGAGCACTGGCGGTCAACACGGACCACCCCCCTTCAACAGCCCCCCACCCCAAAGCCTGGGCGGCATCCACCAACAACGGCACCTCCCCACACACCTCAGCCACCGCACCCACCGGCTGCACAGTCCCCACCTCATGATTGGCAGCCTGCAAACAGGCCAACGCGGTGTCAGACCGCAAGGCATCCCGATACCCCTCGACACCGACGGCACCCAACCGCCCTACAGGCACCTGGGTGACCTCCCCGTCCCACTGCTCGGCCACATGGAGCACGGAAGAGTGCTCGACGGATGACACGATCAGGTGACGCCCGACGCGCCGCCTCCCCGTCAACACACCCGCCATACCCACCTGTACGGCCCGGGTCCCGGAGGAGGTAAACCGAACCTCATCGGCCCGACACCCAATGGCGTCAGCAGCGGCTTCCCGGGCGGCATCGAGGAGAACCCGGGCTTTCCGCCCTTCTCGATACAACTTCCCAGGGTCAGCCCACCCGTCATCCAAAGAGGCCAACAGCGCCTGCCGAGCGACGGGATGAAGAGGTGAACCGGAAGCAGCGTCAAAGAAAGGCACCGGCCCACGCTAACGCCCCAGGGGCGCGGGGAACTGCGCGATCAGCCACAACAGACCCGCAGCCGCCAAACAAGCGAACCACCCGAGTTAGAAGGCACCCCTCCCCGCGAACCCCCGGAGGGCGTCAGCTAGGGTTTGCTCCGCATAAACATCCAAACCCCTGCCCGACGCAGGGCGGCGCCCGGCCACCGACCACCGACGGAGTCAGGCCGCAGCCAACCCGCGCGGGCGAGACTCTCGGGAAGGCGCTACGTGAGTCCCAACGGCTCCGACCGCTCGCCGCGGCGCCCGATGCGGCGGAAGCTGCTCCAGGCAATGACCGCGGGCCTGGTCCTGGCGACCGCCACCGGTTGCACATCTAAGGACTTCCCCCGCCTTGGAATGCCCACCCCCACGACGGAAGAGGCTCCGCGGATCCTCTCCCTGTGGCAGGGGTCCTGGGCAGCCGCGCTGGTTACCGGCGTGCTGGTGTGGGGCCTGATTCTGTGGAGTGCTTTCTTCCACCGGCGCAGCCGCACCAAGATCCAGGTGCCGGCGCAGACGCGTTACAACATGCCCCTGGAGGCGCTGTACACGGTCGTTCCGATCGTCATCGTCTCGGTCCTGTTCTACTTCACGGCGCGGGACGAGTCGAAGCTCCTCAGCCTGGAGAAGAAGCCGGACGTCACGGTCAACGTCGTCGGGTTCCAGTGGAGCTGGTGCTTCAACTACGTCGAGAACGTCCCCGGTTCGACCGGTGACGCGAAGACCGACAAGAACCTGGACGCGATCCCGGACCGGTTCAAGACGGACTTCCCCGCGGACGCGGGCGGCACCTACACCTGCGGTGTCCCCGGTGAGAAGAACCCGCAGACCCTCAACCCCGGTCCGACCCTCTGGCTCCCCAAGGGCAAGACGGTCCGCTTCATCCTGACTTCCCGTGACGTCATCCACTCCTTCTGGGTGGTGCCGTTCCTGATGAAGATGGACGTCGTCCCGGGCCACACCAACGCCTTCCAGGTGACTCCCAACAAGGAGGGCACCTTCATGGGCAAGTGCGCCGAGCTCTGCGGCGTCGACCACTCCCGGATGCTGTTCAACGTGAAGGTCGTCTCTCCTGAGCGCTACGAGCAGCACCTCAAGGAACTCGTAGAGAAGGGGCAGACCGGTTACGTTCCCGCGGGCATCGAGCAGACCGCCCACGAGAAGAACCGGGAGACGAACAACCTGTGAGCATCCTCAACGAACCCCAGGGTGCCGAGGCCGACTCGTACGAGAACGAGCTGCCTGTCCGGCGCAAGCAGCCCGGCAACGTCGTGGTCAAGTGGCTCACCACCACCGACCACAAGACGATCGGGACGCTGTACCTCGTCACGTCCTTCGCGTTCTTCTGCATCGGCGGCGTCATGGCGCTGCTGATGCGCGCCGAACTGGCCCGTCCGGGCCTCCAGCTCATGTCCAATGAGCAGTTCAACCAGGCGTTCACGATGCACGGCACGATCATGCTGCTGATGTTCGCGACGCCGCTCTTCGCGGGCTTCGCGAACTGGATCATGCCGCTCCAGATCGGCGCCCCCGACGTCGCCTTCCCGCGGCTGAACATGTTCGCCTACTGGCTCTACCTGTTCGGCTCGCTGATCGCCGTCGGCGGCTTCCTCACCCCGCAGGGCGCGGCCGACTTCGGCTGGTTCGCCTACAGCCCGCTGTCGGACGCGGTCCGCTCGCCGGGCATCGGCGCCGACATGTGGATCATGGGTCTGGCCTTCTCCGGCTTCGGCACGATCCTCGGCTCGGTCAACTTCATCACCACCATCATCTGCATGCGCGCGCCCGGCATGACCATGTTCCGCATGCCGATCTTCGTGTGGAACGTGCTGCTGACGGCCGTTCTGGTCCTGCTGGCCTTCCCGGTCCTGGCGGCGGCGCTGTTCGCGCTGGAGGCGGATCGGAAGTTCGGAGCGCATGTCTTCGACGCCGCGAACGGCGGTGCGTTGCTCTGGCAACACCTCTTCTGGTTCTTCGGCCATCCAGAGGTGTACATCATCGCCCTACCGTTCTTCGGCATCATCTCCGAGATCATCCCGGTCTTCTCCCGCAAGCCGATGTTCGGCTACATGGGCCTGGTCGGCGCGACCATCGCCATCGCCGGTCTCTCGGTGACGGTGTGGGCGCACCACATGTACGTGACCGGCGGGGTACTGCTGCCGTTCTTCTCGTTCATGACGTTCCTCATCGCGGTGCCGACCGGGGTGAAGTTCTTCAACTGGGTCGGCACGATGTGGAAGGGGTCACTGAGTTTCGAGACCCCGATGCTCTGGGCCACCGGCTTCCTGATCACCTTCGTCTTCGGTGGTCTGACCGGTGTCATCCTCGCCTCGCCGCCGCTGGACTTCCACGTCTCCGACTCGTACTTCGTGGTGGCGCACTTCCACTACGTCGTCTTCGGCACCGTCGTCTTCGCGATGTTCGCCGGATTCCACTTCTGGTGGCCGAAGATGACCGGCAAGATGCTCGACGAGCGGCTCGGCAAGATCACCTTCTGGACGCTGTTCATCGGTTTCCACGGCACGTTCCTCGTCCAGCACTGGCTGGGCGCCGAGGGCATGCCGCGCCGGTACGCCGACTACCTCGCGGCCGACGGCTTCACCGCGCTGAACACGGTCTCCACGATCAGCTCGTTCGTCCTCGGTCTGTCGATCCTGCCGTTCTTCTACAACGTGTGGAAGACCGCCAAGTACGGCAAGAAGGTCGAGGTCGACGACCCGTGGGGCTACGGCCGTTCGCTGGAGTGGGCGACCTCCTGCCCGCCGCCGCGCCACAACTTCCTCACCCTGCCGCGGATCCGCAGTGAATCCCCGGCGTTCGACCTGCACCACCCCGAGATCGTCGCGCTCGAACAGCAGCAGCTGGAGCACGCGCACGCCGGTGCCATCGCGGGCGGCAAGGAGGCCGGCAAGTGAAGGTCCAAGGCAAGATGTTCATCTGGCTGAGCGTCTTCGTCCTCGCCATGGCGATCGTCTATGGCGTCTGGTCGAAGGAGCCGGCCGGTACGACGGCCCTCTTCCTCGCCTTCGGCCTGTGCATCATGGTCGGCTTCTACCTCGGCTTCACGGCCAAGCGGGTCGACACGGGCGCACAGGACAACAAGGAAGCGGACGTCGCGGACGACGCCGGCGAGATCGGGTTCTTCTCCCCGCACAGCTGGCAGCCGCTCTCCCTGGCCGTCGGCGGCGCCCTCGCCTTCCTGGGGGTCGCTGTCGGCTGGTGGCTGCTGTACTTCTCGGTGCCGATGCTCCTCATCGGGCTGTGGGGCTGGGTCTTCGAGTACTACCGCGGTGAGAACCGCACGCAGTAACACCACCGCTGTGCCGTCGAGGCCGGACACTCCGTCAGGAGCGTCCGGCCTCACACGTTTGCCCTAACGCAGGTCCCCGTTCGCCGGACGCCGTGTCCCTCGTCCGAGTGACCCACCGCGCCGGGCCGGGCCGGGGTTCCTAGCGTGAAGCCATGAACCACCCGAACCGTACGACGCCCCGCCCCGCCACAGTCGTCCGCTGCACCCTGCTGGTGAGCGCTCTGGTCGTGGGCGCCGCCGCCTGCGGCTCGGGCGGACACCCGCTCGCCTCGCGGCCGTACGACGCGACCGACCAGGTCGTGTTCGCGGGCCTCCCCGACGCCGGGCACAAGGCCGACCCGGACAAGCCGCTGGAGATCACCGTCAAGGACTCCGAGGGGCCCCTCACGGACGTCACCGCCGTCGACGGCTCAGGACGCTTCGTCGCGGGCGAACTCGCCGCCGACGGGCGCCGGTGGCACTCCACGGAGCCGCTGGCCGCCAATGCCCACTACACGGTCCGCGTGAGCACCGAGGACGACGACGGGGCGCCGGGGCGCAGGGTCCTCACGTTCGACACGGGGGCGCCGGTCTCCAAGAAGCGGCTCGACGTCACCTTCGGGCCCGACACGGGTACGTACGGCGTCGGCCAGCCCATCACCGCCACGCTCAGCCGGCCCGTCAAGGACCCCGCACAGCGCTCCGTCGTCGAACGCGCGCTCAAGGTCGACTCCACGCCCTCCGTGCCGGGCGCCTGGCACTGGGTCGACTCCAAGGAGCTGCACTACCGCCCCAAGGACTACTGGCCCGCGCAGGCCCGCATCCGCGCGCACAGCTTCCTCGACGGCATCAAGATCGGCGACCGGCTCTGGGGCACGAGGACGAAGGACCTGAACCTCAAGATCGGCGACAAGGTCGTGGCCGTGACGGACGCCTCGTCCCACTGGATGACCGTCTACAAGAACGGCGAGGAGATCAACTCCATCCCCGTCACCACGGGCAAGCCGGGCTTCGAGACCCGCAACGGCGTCAAGGTGGTGCTGGGCAAGGAGTACTACGTCCGCATGCGCGGCACGACGGTGGGCATCAGCGCGGGCTCCTCCGACGCCTACGACCTCCCGGTCTACTGGGCCACCCGAGTCACCTGGTCGGGCGAGTACGTCCACGCGGCCCCCTGGTCCGTCGACTCCCAGGGCTCGGCCAACGTCTCCCACGGCTGCACCGGCATGAGCACGGGCAACGCCGCGTGGTTCTACGAAAACGTCCGCGAGGGCGACGTCGTCAAGGTCATCAACAGCGACGGCGACGAAATGGAACCCTTCGGCAACGGCTTCGGCGACTGGAACGTCACCTGGAAGAAGTGGCAGGAGGGAAGCGCGTTGACGACGAGGAAGGGCGCACAGAGGGACGAGACGCGCTTGGCGCCGGAAGCTGTTTAGGACCGGCTCCGGGCACGGTCCCAAGGGGCGGCGAGGCCATGTCTTTTAGGGGCGCGGGGAACTGCGCGACCAGCCACGACGGCGGGCCAGTCGCGCACCAACAGAACCCCCCACCCCCTCAGGCGCTCTGAAGCCGCCCCTGCCGCAGCAGAGACGCCAACGCACCCGCAAACTCCACCGGCTCCACCGGAAGCGTCACAGCGGCATCCGCACGGCTCCACGTGGCCAGCCACGCATCCTGAGGCCGCCCCATCAGCACCAGCACCGGCGGACAGTTGAACACCTCGTCCTTCAACTGCCGCCCAAGCCCCATCCCCCCCATAGGCGCAGCCTCACCGTCAAGGACGGCGACATCGATCCCACCCTTGTCCAGCTCACGGAGAACCGCGGCCTGCGTCGCACACTCGATGAACGTCACCGACGGAACGTCAGGAGCGGGACGACGCCCGGTCGCCAACCTCACCTGCTCCCGCGTGTTCGCGTCGTCGCTGTAGACCAGCACCGTGGCGGTCGGCTGCATCGTTCCTCCGTGACTTCGGCGACACTGACGTCGTACGGAAAGCCCCATCCGGCCGGATGCTACTCCCGGATACGCCCCGTTGAACACCATGTCAACACCGGTTCGGGGGGCGGTGACACTCCGAACGGCACCCCCCGGAGTGAGGGCGGGATAAGCGACCGACATAATGTCGGTCGTGGCGACAGCAACGACAGCAGAAACCGGGCACGCGCACCCGTCGGTCAACCGGCCGAACCTCACCAGCGTCGGAACCATCATCTGGTTGGCATCCGAGCTGATGTTCTTCGCGGCCCTCTTCGCGATGTACTTCACCCTCCGATCGGTGACCGGTCCGGATCACTGGAAGGAGATGGCGTCGTCCCTGAACTTCCCGTTCTCGGCGACGAACACGACCATCCTGGTGCTCTCCTCCCTCACCTGCCAGCTCGGCGTCTTCGCCGCGGAGCGCGGTGACGTGAAGAAGCTCCGGGGCTGGTTCATCATCACGTTCGTGATGGGCGCGATCTTCATCGGCGGCCAGATCTACGAGTACACCGAGCTGGTCAAGAAGGACGGCCTCTCGCTCTCCTCGGACCCGTACGGCTCGGTGTTCTACCTGACCACCGGCTTCCACGGTATGCACGTGACGGGCGGTCTGATCGCCTTCCTCTTCGTACTCGGCCGTACCTACGCGGCCAAGAAGTTCACGCACGAACAGGCGACCGCCGCGATCGTCGTGTCCTACTACTGGCACTTCGTCGATGTCGTCTGGATCGGCCTTTTCGCGACGATCTACATGATCAAGTAACCGGGTCCGATCCCACCCGCGTTATCGCAACGCACATCCAGACGCATCGACACCGAAGATCCTGACACCGGGGTAATCCGTGAAAAAGCTCTCCGCACGACGACGCCATCCCATGGCGGCGTTCGTCGTCCTACTCCTTGCGCTGTTGGGCTCGGGGGCGTTCTACTCCGCCTTCGCGCCCGCGGACAAGGCGAAGGCTGACGAAACCGCCCAGTCCCTGACCATCGAGGAGGGGAAGAAGCTCTACGCGGTGGGCTGCGCCAGCTGCCACGGCACCGGCGGTCAGGGCTCCTCGGACGGTCCGAGCCTGGTCGGCGTGGGCTCCGCCGCCGTCGACTTCCAGGTCGGCACGGGCCGTATGCCGGCCGCGACCTCCCAGGGCGCGCAGGTCCCCCGCAAGAAGGTCATCTACACGCAGGCGCAGATCGACCAGCTCGCCGCGTACATCTCCTCCCTGGGCGCGGGTCCGACCGTCCCGACGAAGGCGGAGTACGGCCCCGACGGCGCCGACATCGCCAAGGGCGGCGAACTCTTCCGCACCAACTGCGCGCAGTGCCACAACTTCACCGGCAAGGGCGGCGCCCTGACGAAGGGCAAGTTCGCGCCGACGCTGGAGGGCGTGGACCCGAAGCACATCTACGAGGCCATGCAGACCGGCCCGCAGAACATGCCGTCGTTCGGCGACGGGACGCTCTCGCCGCAGAACAAGAAGGACATCATCGCGTACGTGAACGCGGTCAACGGTGACGAGACCGAGAACCCCGGCGGCCTGGAGCTGGGCGGCCTCGGCCCGGTCAGCGAGGGCCTGTTCGCCTGGATCTTCGGCCTCGGCGCGCTCGTCGCGGTCGCCGTCTGGGTCGCCGCTCGGACCGCAAAGGCCAAGAAGTCATGAGTAGCCAAGACATTCCAGAAGAGAACCTGCCGGCAGCGCAGGATCACGCGCACGGCGCGGTAGACGTCGCGGACGAGCAGCACCCGTTCGCCGACCCCGGTCTCCCGCCCCACGAGCACCGCATCCAGGACATCGACGAGCGGGCCGCCAAGCGCTCCGAGCGCACGGTCGCCCTGCTGTTCACGGTCTCGATGCTGGCCACCGTCGCGTTCATCGCCTCGTACGTGGCGATCCCGCACGACAAGGCGATCTACGTCTTCCCGATCGGGCACCTCAACGCGCTGAACTTCGCGCTGGGCCTGACCCTGGGCGTGGCGCTGTTCTCCATCGGCGCGGGCGCGGTCCACTGGGCCCGCACCCTGATGTCCGACGAGGAGATGGCCGACGAGCGCCACCCGATCGAGGCGGCCCCCGAGGTCAAGGCCAAGGTCCTGGCCGACTTCAAGCAGGGCGCCAAGGAATCGGCGCTCGGCCGCCGCAAGCTGATCCGCAACACGATGTTCGGCGCGCTGGCCATGTTCCCGCTCTCCGGCGTCGTCCTGCTGCGCGACCTCGGCCCGCTGCCCGGCACCAAGCTGCGCACCACGCTGTGGGCCAAGGGCAAGCTCCTCGTCAACATGAACACGAACGAGCCGCTGCGTCCCGAGGACGTCGCGGTCGGGTCGCTGACCTTCGCCAAGCCCGAGGGCCTGGAGGAGCACGACCACGAGTTCCAGACGGAGATCGCCAAGGCGGCCCTGATGATCATCCGGATCCAGCCGGAGAACATCAAGGACAAGCGCGAGCTCGCGTGGTCGCACGACGGCATCGTGGCCTACTCGAAGATCTGCACCCACGTCGGCTGCCCGATCTCCCTGTACGAGCAGCAGACGCACCACGCGCTCTGCCCCTGCCACCAGTCCACCTTCGACCTCTCCGACGGCGCCCGGGTGATCTTCGGCCCCGCCGGCCACGCCCTGCCGCAGCTGCGCATCGGCGTCAACGACGAGGGCTACCTTGAAGCGCTCGGCGACTTCGACGAGCCCGTCGGTCCTTCGTTCTGGGAGCGCGGATGAGCACCACGACGTCCACTGAGGAGTCCCGCGAACGCGGGAAGGCACCGGCCGGCGAGCGCGTCGCCGACTGGGCCGACGGCCGGCTGGGGATCTACTCCCTCGCCAAGGCCAACATGCGCAAGATCTTCCCCGACCACTGGTCGTTCATGCTGGGCGAGATCTGCATGTACAGCTTCATCATCATCATCCTCACGGGTGTGTATCTGACGCTGTTCTTCCACCCGTCGATGAACGAGGTGGAGTACCACGGCCCGTACGTCCCGCTCCAGGGACAGCTGATGAGCGAGGCGTTCGCCTCGACCATGCACATCTCGTTCGAGGTGCGCGGTGGTCTGCTCATCCGGCAGATCCACCACTGGGCGGCGCTGATCTTCGTCGCCGCGATGATGATCCACATGATGCGCGTCTTCTTCACGGGCGCGTTCCGCAAGCCGCGCGAGGTCAACTGGCTGTTCGGCTGGCTGCTGCTGGTGCTGTCGCTGTTCACCGGCTTCACCGGCTACTCGCTCCCCGACGACCTGCTGTCGGGTACGGGTGTGCGGTTCATCGAGGGCGTGCTGCTGTCGATCCCCGTGGTCGGCACGTACCTGTCGTTCTTCATCTTCGGCGGGGAGTTCCCCGGCGGCGACTTCGTGGCCCGGTTCTACTCGGTCCACATCCTGCTGCTGCCGGGCATCATGCTCGGCCTGATGGTGGCCCACCTGATCCTGGTCTTCTACCACAAGCACACGCAGTTCGCGGGTCCCGGCAAGACGAACAACAACGTCGTCGGCATGCCCCTGCTGCCCGTGTACATGGCGAAGGCCGGCGGGTTCTTCTTCCTGGTCTTCGGCGTCATCGCGGTCATCGCCGCGATCGCGCAGATCAACCCGATCTGGGCCATCGGCCCCTACCGTCCCGACCAGGTGTCCACGGGCGCCCAGCCGGACTGGTACATGGGCTTCGCCGAGGGTCTGGTCCGCGTGATGCCGGGCTGGGAGATCAACTTCGCGGGCCACACGCTCGTCCTGGGCGTGTTCATCCCGATCGTGGTCTTCCCGCTGGTGCTCGTCGCCATCGCCGTCTACCCCTTCATCGAAGCCTGGGTCACCGGCGACAAGCGCGAACACCACATCCTGGACCGGCCGCGCAACACCCCGACCCGCACCGGGTTCGGTGTGGCCTGGCTGACCGCGTACTTCGTGATGCTGATCGGCGGTGGGAACGACCTCTGGGCCACCCACTTCCACCTCTCCATCAACGCGATCACCTGGTTCGTCCGGATCGGCTTCTTCGTCCTGCCGGTTCTCGCGTTCATCGCCACCAAGCGGATCTGCATCGGCCTCCAGCGCCGCGACAAGGACAAGGTGCTGCACGGCCGCGAGACCGGCACGATCAAGCGGCTCCCGCACGGTGAGTTCATCGAGATCCACGAGCCGCTCAGCCAGGAGCAGCTGCACACGCTCACCGCGCACGAGCAGTACGAGCCCGTCGCGATCGGCGCCACCACCGACGAGAACGGCGTGCAGCGCAAGGTCAAGGGCACGGAGAAGCTCCGCGCCAAGCTCAGCGAGTCGTACTACGGCGAGGACAGCCAGATCGCCAAGCCGACCGTCGAGGAGTACAAGGAGATCACGAGCGGCCACGGCCACCACTGATCCCAGCCCCGGGTAGAGCCCGGGAAAGTCGCCACAGAAGGCCCCGTCCGAACCCCGGACGGGGCCTTCGCGCCGCTCCTGGCTGGATAGGGTGGGGGACACCGAACAAACCTAGGTTTACGACACTCAGGAGCGGCCGTATGAGCGCTGTGACCCCCGCTGGAGGCGACACCGCGGCGGGCCGTTCCTGGCCCTCCGTCCTCAACGCGCTGCTCTCCGGGCACGACCAGAGCGCCGACGCGACCGCGTGGGCCATGGACCGCATCATGCGCGGCGAGGCCACGGACGCGCAGATCGCCGGGTTCGTGGTGGCGCTGCGGGCCAAGGGCGAGACGGTCGAGGAGATCACCGGGGTCGTCCGGGCGATGTACGAGCACGCCAACACGATCGAGGTGTCCGGCCGTACGGTCGACATCGTCGGTACGGGCGGGGACGGCGCGAAGACGGTCAACATCTCGACGATGTCCGCGCTGGTCGTCGCCGGTACGGGAGCGAAGGTCGTCAAGCACGGCAACCGGGCGGCGTCCTCGTCGTCGGGCGCCTCGGACGTGCTGGAGAAGCTGGGCGTCAATCTGGAGCTGACGCCCAAGCGGGTCGCGGAGGTCGCCGAGGAGGCGGGCATCACCTTCTGCTTCGCGGTGAAGTTCCACCCGGCGCTGCGTCATGTCGCCGCAGCCCGGGGCCAGTTGGGCATCCGCACGGTCTTCAACGCGCTGGGCCCCCTCACGAACCCGGCGAGGGTGAAGTCCCAGGCGGTAGGAGTGGCGGACCCTCGCATGGCCCCCATGATCGCGGGCGTCTTGGCGGACCGGGGCAACTCCTCCCTGGTCTTCCGGGGAGACGACGGCCTAGACGAACTGACGACCACGTCCACTTCCCGGGTCTGGGTGGTCCGAGACAACAAGGTCACGGAGGAAACCTTCGACCCCAGGGACGTAGGCATCGACCTGGTCCCCATCGAGGCACTCCGAGGCGCAGACCCCGCGTACAACGCAGAGGTGGCCCGAAACCTCCTGGACGGCGAGAAGGGCCCGGTCAGAGACGCGGTCCTGTTGAACTCGGCAGCGGCATTGGTGGCCCTGAACCCCGGCACCGGCACTTTGGCCGAGCAACTCCGAGAGGGCATGGAGAAGGCGGCGGAGTCGATCGACTCGGGGTCGGCGAAGAGGACGCTGGAACGCTGGGTGACGGCGACAAACGCGTAGATGTCTGGAAGGGAAAGCGGCGCAAGCCGCTTTTTCTCTTGGTGTCCCGCGATCCGGACAGAACTTGCGTCCCCGCGATCACCTCATCTACTTTTTGAACCAGGTCATGAGTGACAGTCATGTGGCCCCGGCCGACTGTCCGGCAACCCTCCGTCCGTGGCGGGGTGCCCCGGGTGAAGACCAGGCCGTGGGCAGCGAGGTCCTCGGCAAGCGCGGACCCTCCTGACACCGGGGGTCCTGGTCGTCGAGGAGACTTCCCCATGTCCGTCATCACGCTTGCCTCCGAGCGGACCGTCTGCGCCCCCCTGGACGTCCTGGGCCGGGATGTCACCGTCCCCCTCGTCACCGGCGGCGAGGTCACGTACGCGGCCCTCGACTACGCGGCCAGCGCCCCCGCGCTCCAGCGCGTCTGGGACGACGTAGCCGCGTACGCCCCGTACTACGGCAGCGTCCACAGGGGCGCCGGCTACCTCTCCCAGCTCTCCACCGACCTCTTCGAGGCCGCCCGCAGGACGGTCGCGGAGTTCCTGGACTGCCGCGAGGACGACGAGCTGATCTTCACCCGCTCGACGACGGACTCCCTGAACCTGCTGGCGCGCGCGGTCCCCGCGAACTGCCAGGTGTACGTCTTCGAGACGGAGCACCACGCGTCCCTGCTCCCCTGGCAGCACCGGGACGTGACGTACCTGGACGCCCCCCGCACCCCCGAGGAGGCGGTGGCGACGCTCGGCCGGGCCCTGGAGTCCCGTGACCGGAAAGCCCCCGCCCTCGTCTGCGTGACCGGCGCCTCGAACGTCACCGGCGAACTGTGGCCGGTCCGCGAGCTGACGGCGACGGCGCACGCGCACGGCGCCCGCATCGTCCTGGACGCGGCGCAGCTCGCCCCGCACCACCCCGTGTCGGTGAAGGACCTGGACGTCGACTGGATCGCGTTCTCCGGCCACAAGCTGTACGCCCCCTTCGGCGCGGGCGTCCTCGCGGGCCGTACGGACTGGCTGCACGCGGCCGAGCCGTACCTCGCGGGCGGTGGCGCCAGCCGCAGGGTGAGCCGCGCGGCGGACGGCACGGTCGAGGTGGAGTGGCACGAGAACGCGGCCCGCCACGAGGCCGGTTCCCCGAACGTGATCGGCGCCTACGCGATCGCCTCCGCGTGCAAGGCGCTGACGGAGGAGGGCTTCGACAACCTCGTCGCCCGCGAGCACCACCTGATCGGCAAGGTCCGTGCGGGTCTCGCGGACGTCCCCCAGGTCCGCGTCCTGTCCCTCTTCGGCGACGATGCCCCCCGCGTCGGCGTCCTCTCCTTCGTGGTGGACGGCTGGAACAGCTCCCACTTCGCCGCCGCCCTCTCCGCCGAGTACGGCATCGGCGTCCGCGACGGCCTGTTCTGCGCGCACCCCCTCGTCGGCCACCTCCTGGGCGCGACGGCGGCGCGGGCGGGGGAGTGCGGCGGGGCGACGTCGCTGAACGCGATCCGCGTGAGCTTCGGCGCGGGAACGCCCGACGAGCACGTGGACCGCTTCGTCACGGCCGTGCGCGAACTGGTGACGCTGGGCGCGAAGCTGACGTACCGGACGGAGAACGGCCGCTGCGTCCCGGCGGCCTCTTAGGAGTCGAGGCCGATCGCGAACGCGGCCTCCAGGTCGTGCTGGGAGTACGTCCGGAACGCGACGTGCGTGTCCGTCGCCTCCACGCCGGGGATCTTGCTGATCCGCCCGGGGATGACGTCGGCCAGATCCTCGTGCTCCCGCACCCGGACCATCGCGATGAGGTCGTACGTCCCGGTCACCGAGAACACCTCGCTCACGCTCTCCAGAGAGGCGATCTCCTCGGCGATCTCCGGAATCCGGTCCACGCTGGTCTTGATCAGGACGATCGCGGTGATCACGGCTGGTTCTCTCCCTCGGGGACGCGTGCTGGGGCGGCCCCAACTGTAGTCGTACGGGTGAATCGCGCCCACGCGTACAGGAACCCGAGCGCGAAGCCGACGACGTGGGCGAGGTAGGCGACGCCGGGGCCCGTGGTGGCGTGGCCCGCGGCGAGCCACTGGAGGGCCGCCCAGAAGGGGAGGACCAGCCAGGCGGGGAAGCGCAGGGGGAGGAAGAAGAGGAACGGCAGGAGACTGGTGACGCGCGCGCGGGGGAAGAGGTAGAGGAAGGCCCCGAGGACGGCCGAGATCGCTCCGGACGCCCCCACGAGGGACTGTGCGGAGTCGGCGTAGGCAGCCGCGTACCCCAGGAGGGCGAGGCAGCCGCAGCCGGTGTAGAAGAGGGTGAACTCGACGCGCCCCATGCGTTCCTCGGTCATCGCCCCGAAGACGTAGAGGAAGAGCATGTTGCCGAGCAGATGGACCCAGCCGCCGTGCACGAACAGCGCGGTCAGCGGAGTGAGCGCGGCCCGCGCGGACCCCTCGAAGAGGTCTGCGGGCACGACGCCCCAGCGGTGGTAGTACGCCCGCTGCGCCGCGACGAGCGCCTCGCCGGAGCCGTACGAGGGATTGAGCCCCGACGCGGGCCCGAGGACGAAGACGGCGCAGCACAGCGCGATCAGTCCGTACGTCACCGGCGCGGCGGGGCGCCACCTGTCGATCATGGCTACAGAGCATGACGCAACCGGATACAACGGCCGATATCGCCTCGCCGTCCTGGACGGGCGGGCGACCGGTCCCCACCAGGCCGTAGGGTTACGGCCACACGCATCGGGGCACGCCCCCGGCGCACGGCCCAGAAAAGGAGCGGACGCTTCCGATGACGGTTACCCTGCCGACCGCCACCACCAGGTGGCGCTGCACCCTCTGCGGAAACCTCACCCGGTTCGACGTGACCCGCTCCTCGAAGGTCGTCGAGTACGTCCACCTCGACCTGGCCGGAGAGCCGAAGGTCGAGGAGCGCGAGGTGGTCAGTGAGACCATCGAGTCGGTGCGCTGCCGCTGGTGCAACGCAGTCGATTCGGTGGAACTCGTGGACAGGCCGGGCGCCGACTCCTGAGAGGGAGCGGCCCCGCACGGCAAGTGGGGTGTGACGGATGGCGGAGACCACGGGCGAGCCGGGCGACGGCGCCGCCGAGGTGCTCGACCGCCCCCTGCCCGACGGGGTGCGCCGCAGGGTCGTGCAGATCGTGTCGGACGGCTTCGGCGGGCTGACCCTCGCCGAACTGCCCGCGCAGCTGCGGCAGTACGCCCGGTTCGCGCCGAACCGCCGGACCAAGTTCGCCGGGAACGCGATGGCCTCCGCGCTGGAGACCGACGCGCTGTTCCGCCAGCGCATCGGGGAGAAGCTCAGAGAGGCTCAGCCGGAACTCACCGGCGCCCTCGACTCCGGTTCGCCGCCCCCGGCCGCCGACCCGCTGGACGTGGCGGCGGCGGCCTACGTGCTGCGCCCCACCGGCTGGGTCAAGCTCGTCACCGCCGCCGGCGAGGAGGCCCAGCGCGCCGACGCCGAACGCGCCGACGAGGAGAGCCGCGCCGAACTGGAGCGCCTGCGCGAGGAGTTGACGCATGCGCAGGGCCAGGTCAAGGCCGAGACGGAACGCCTGCGGCAGGAACTCGACGCCGCCAAGCGGGAGGCGGAGGCCGCGCACCGCAAGCTGCGCTCCGCCCTCAGCGACGTCAAGCGCGGCGAGGCCGCCCAGCGCAAGCTCCAGGGCGAGATCGAGGCCGTCCGCGCCGAGACGGGCGCCCAGGTGTCCGCCGCCGAGAGCGAGACGCGGCGCCTCAAGTCGCGGCTCGGCGAGGTCGAGGCCGCCCTGGAGGCCAGCCGCCGCGCCGCCCGCGAGGGCCGCAGCGTCGAGGACATGCGCGTACGGCTCCTGCTGGACACCGTCCTCGAAGCCACCCAGGGCCTGCGCCGCGAACTCGCGCTGCCCCCCGTCTCCGTACGGCCCGCCGAGACCGTCGACGCGGTCGAACCCGGCCGGATGACGCCGAAGGACATCGCCGCGCGCGCCCTGTCGGAGCACGATCCGGCCATTCTCGATCAGTTGCTCGCGCTGCCCCAGGCGCACCTTGTCGTCGACGGCTACAACGTCACCAAGACCGGCTACCCCCAGATGCCGCTGGAGAAGCAGCGGCTGCGCCTCCTCGGCCAGCTCTCCGCGCTCGCCGCGCAGACCGGGGCCGAGGTGACCTGTGTCTTCGACGGGGCCGAACTCGCCGCGCCCGTCCTGCTCGCACCGCCCCGGGGCGTCCGTGTCCTGTTCTCGAAACCCGGCGTCACCGCCGACGAGCTGATCCGTCAGCTGGTGCGCGCGGAGCCGCCCGGCAGACCCGTCATCGTCGCCTCCACCGACCGCGAGGTGGCCGACGGCGTCGCCAAGGCCGGGGCGCGGCCGGTGGCTTCGGCGATGCTGCTGAAGCGGCTGTCCTGAGCCCCGTACCTCTACAGAGGGTCAACTTGGCATCACCGCCTGTTGGTTGATTGCAAATTATGCGTTGCGCGACCGCTTTTTTACGCCACAGGATTTGAACTGATCACAGTCGGGTCACTAGGGTCTCGGTTCGAACCTCCGCACGAGCGATCGGTCAACTGGGCGATCGATCGGCTGTACGGGGTGATCGGTCAAGAGAAGGAGCCTGTCTCCGTGGCGTCCCACCGTCGACCCAAGCCGCCGTCGCGCACGCGCGTGACCCTGCTGACCACCGCGGCTGCCGCGGCCGTCGCGCTCAGCGCCAACTCCGCGAACGCGGCGCCGAGCGAGAAGCCGACGAAGGACGAGGTCAAGTCGAAGGTCGACAAGCTCTACGAAGAGGCTGAGCAGGCCACCGAGTCCATGAACGGCGCCGAGGAGAAGGCGGGGAAGCTCCAGAAGGAGATCGCCACCATCCAGGACAACGTCGCCCGGGGCCAGGACGAGCTGAACAAGCTCCGCGACTCCATAGGCCTGGCGGCTGCCGCCCAGTACCGCACGGGGAACATCGACTCCTCCGTCCAGCTCTTCCTCTCCTCCGACCCGGACAGCTTCCTGGACCGCGCCTCCACCCAGGACCAGCTCAGCGCCCAGCAGGTCGAGGCGCTGAAGAAGATCCAGGAGAAGCAGCGCCAGCTCGCCCAGCAGCGCGCCGAGGCCTCCGGCAAGCTCGCCGACCTCTCCAGCACCCGCGCCGAGCTCTCCAAGAAGAAGCGCGAGGTGCAGGGCAAGCTCGCCGACGCGCAGAAGCTCCTCAACTCCCTCACCGCCGCCGAGAAGGCCGCGATGAACGAGCAGGAGAACCGCGCCAGCCGTGACGCCGGCGAGCGCGTGGACCTCGGCAACGTCGGCTCCGCGTCCGGCCGGGCCGGCGCCGCGTTCGCCGCCGCGCAGAGCCAGCTGAACAAGCCGTACAGCTACGGTACGGCCGGTATGGCCACGTTCGACTGCTCCGGGCTCACCTCGTGGGCCTACGGGCAGGCCGGCGTCTCCATTCCGCGTACCTCGGAGTCCCAGGCCAACATCGGGACCCGCATCTACAACACCGGTGACCTGCGCGTCGGCGACCTGGTCTTCTTCTTCAACGACCTCCACCACGTCGGGCTCTACGCGGGCGGCGGGCAGATCATCCACGCGCCGCGCACCGGGACCGTCGTGCGCTACGAGTCGATGAGCACCATCGGCGGGCCGTTCATGTTCGGCGTGCGCGTCTGAGGCTGCGACACGCTCCGTCGCACAGCCCCCCGAACGAGTGGATTCCCGTAGTCCTCGCTGACCGTCCGTCCCGGCCATGACCTGCGTCTGGGCCGGGACGTCACCGTCCGTGTCCGTTCCGGGTCTTTGGCCACCCCCTTCCCGCAGGGCTACTGTCTGCCGCGTTTCCTCGTCCGTCAGCGGAAGGAGTGCGGCTTCCCGTGGGGTCCCATCGCAGCGTTGCACCGGCGTCCGGGTTCAACAGGGGGGCGGGGGCGGCGCTGTGCGCGCTGTCCGCCGCTGCGGCTGCCCTGGGGGTGGTTCCCGTCGCCCACGCGGCGCCCTCCGGGGGTACTCGGGCCGAGGTCGACCGGCTCTACACCGAGGCCGAGCAGGCCACCGAGGCGTACAACAAAGCCGATGAGCGGGCCGATCGGCTGCGGCACGAAGTGAGCGGGGCGCAGGACGCCATCGCTCGGCAGCAGGAGCGGATCAACTCCATGCGGGAGCGGCTCGGGGCGCTTGCCGGGGCCCAGTACCGGGCCGGGGGGCTCGATCCCTCCATCGCGCTTCTCTTCTCCGACGATCCCGACGAATACCTCGACAAGGCTGCCACGCTCGATCGGCTCACCGTTCATCAGGCCGGGGAGCTTCGTGAACTTCAGTCCGCCATGCGGGAGTTGGCTCAGGAGCGGGCCGAGGCTGCCGGGAAGCTCGGGGAGCTGGAGAAGAATCGGCGGGCCGTCGCGTCCCATAAGCGGACGGTCGAGCGGAAGTTGGCTCGGGCTCGGGAGCTGTTGAACTCGCTCTCGCCGTCGGAACGTGCGGGGTATGAGCGGGTGTCGCGGTCCGGGCGTGAGGAGATGCCGTTCCTCGGTGGGGGGCAGGCGTCTTCCGCTCGGGCTGCTGCGGCTGTGGCTGCGGCTCGCTCCGCGTTGGGGCGGCCCTATGTGTGGGGGGCCAGTGGGCCTTCCGGGTTCGACTGTTCCGGGCTCATGCAGTGGTCTTACGGGCAGGCGGGGGTTTCGTTGCCGCGTACGTCTCAGGCGCAGGCACATGCGGGGAGGAGGGTGCCGTTGTCGCAGGCTCAGCCGGGGGACATCGTTACGTATCGGTCCGATGCGAGTCATGTGGGGATGTATGTGGGGAACGGGCAGGTGATCCATGCGCCGTATCCGGGGGCGCCGGTTCGGTATGACCCGGTGGGGATGATGCCGGTTTCTTCGGTTACGCGGCCGTAGGGGGTGCCACTTTCTGTCGGACGGCGGGTGCGGGTTGTGTGTGGCTTGTCGCGCCCGCGCGGCGGTAGCCGCACATCGATACAGCCCCGCGCCCCTGAAAGACATGGGTGCAGATTCGCCGTCTTGTCTTCCCCCGTACGATCGTCCTAATGGCTGGTGCTAAGGACTGTCCCGTAAATGATCTTCGAGCTGTCTCGGGCGTGGTTGGCCGTCGTGCGGGCCGCTCGTCTATCCGGCGAGGGCGAGGTTGTGTATCCGGGCGATGCCGAGCATGGCGTGGTGGACGCCATCGCCTTTGAGGCGGCAGTCGCGGAGGATCTTCCAGGTCTTCATGCGGGCGAAGACGTGCTCGACGCGGGCGCGGACCTGCTTGTGGGACTTGTTGTGTGCTTCCTTCCAGTCCGGAAGGTCTTCGCCCTTGCGCCGGCGGTGGGGCATGACGAGCCCGGTCCCGGGATAGCCGCCGTCGGCGATCGTCATGGTCTTGCCGACAGCGGCTTTGGCGCCGGATTCCTCCCACGCCTTGCAGTCGTTGCGGTTTCCGGCGAGAGGCCGGCCCACCACGACGACCAGGCGGGTGTCGGCGTCGATGACGACCTGATGGTTGGTCGAGTACCGGTAGTTCTTGGACTGCTCCGCGACCGTGTGGTCCCGGGTGGGGACCAGGGTGCCGTCCACGATGAGCACGGTGTCCTTGGCGAACCGCTTGCGGGGCTGGAGCGCGAGCATCGGCCCGAGGTGGTCGATGATGCGGTCGGCTGCCGACTTGGACACCCCGAAGAGCGGGGCGAGCTGGCGCATCGTCAAGTTCGTGCGCCAGTACGCCGCGACCAGCAGAGCCCGGTCCTCCAGCGGGAGGCTCCACGGCCGGCCCTTGCGGACCGCATCCGCACCTTCGCGCCGCAGTACGGTCACCAGCTTGCCGAACAGGCGGGGGCTCAGCCCGGTGAACGGGGCTATCCAGGACGGCTCCGACGCCGTGATCACACCAGACACATCAAGATCATCTCACCCGTGACCAGCAGTTACGGGACAGCCCTTAGGCGGGTGCTGTGGTCGGGGGCTGTCGCCCTGTGTCTGCTTGCCGTGGGGTGTAGTGGGGGTGATGGGGGGTCTACCCGGGCCGAGGTGCAGGCCGCTCTTGATCGGCGGGCCTCTGTTGTGTTGGGGCGGGAGGGGAACACCTATGACGTTCCGTTTTCGCAGTGGTCCTATCGGCTGGGGGCCGTTGATGCTGCCGGGGATCGGGCCACGGCTGATGTGCAGCTCAGTTATCGGGTTCGGGGGTATGACTCCGTGCCTGTTACCGCCTCGCGGGTGGTGACGTTGGGGCGGGATGAAGGTGGGGTGTGGTCGGTGGTGTCTGAGGGGCCCGGAGAGGGGGCCGGGGAGCAGCTGTGGGATCAGGGGCGGGTCAGCGTCGTGCGGGGGGCTCACAGTCTTGTGATGGGCGTGGGGGAGTCCGACGATCGGCTGCGGAGTTTCGCCGATCTCGCCGATCAGGCCGTGCCCGCAGTGTCCGACGCCTGGGGGACCACTTGGGCGCAGAAGGTCGTCGTCGTGGTGCCTGCCTCGCTGGAGGGGATGGCCGAGCTGCTGGGCGCGTCCGTCGATTCGTACCGGGGGATCGCGGCCGTCACCACCGGCGAGACCGGGGGGCGTGCGCCCGCTGACCGGGTCGTCGTCAATCCGGAGGCGTACGGGATGCTCGGCGAGGTCGGCCGGCAGGTCGTGCTCACGCACGAGACCACCCACGTCGCGACCCGCGCCCACACCAACGCGGCGACCCCCCTGTGGCTGTCCGAGGGCTACGCGGACTGGGTCGGCTACCGGGGCACCGACCGCACGCCGGACCAGGCCGCCCCCGAGCTGCGGAGCGCCGTCGACGAGGGTCACGTCCCCGCCGCGCTGCCCGCCGACTCGGACTTCGGGTTCGGCGGGGACGCCACCCGTCTGGCGCAGGCGTACGAGGGTGGCTGGCTGGCGTGCCGGATGATCGCCGGGCGGTGGGGCGAGGAGAAGCTGGACGCGTTCTACAAGGCGGTCGGGGCACACGGGAAGCGGGCCGGGGCGGTGGAGGGGGCGTTGGGGAGCGTGCTGGGGGTGACGCTGGAGGAGTTCACGGAGGACTGGCGGACGTACGTGAAGGAACAACTGGCGAGCTGAGATTCCGTACGCCGCTGAAGCTCACGCCCCTTCCAGCTCCCCCAACGCCTCCCGCAGCCACTCCCTCTCCGCCTCCCCCGTGGCCCGCGCCACCCGCAGCATCCCCGCGCGGAACAGGTCCCCGGTGTCCTCCGCCCGGACGGCCACCTCACCCTCGTAGAAGAAGCTCGTCGGCACCTCCAGGAAGTCCAGGCGCCGACGCAGCACCGCCGCCTGCTCCCCCCGGTCCGGCAGGAACCGCAGGAACGACAGCACCGTGTTGAAGCGGACCCCGTCGGAGATCTCGACGTCCTTGGGGTGCCGGAGGCGTTCCAGGAGGTCCGCCCGGCCCGCGTCGGTCAGCGACAGCACCCGGCGAGGGGCCGCGCTCGCTCCGTCCTCGGTCCGTTGTTCGAGCTTGCCGGCGGCGACGAGCCGGTTGATCGCGGGGTACAGCGCCCCGTCGCTCACGGGGCGGACGTGCCCGCTCAGTGCCCGGATGCGCTCCTTCAACTCGTACCCGTGCAAGGGGCGTTCGGCGAGGAAGCCGAGGATCGACAGCTCCAGCATGGCACTCCCTTGTGGACGGCGACCGTCCCATGCTACCTCTAATCGAGCTACCTCGAATCGAGGTAATCGACCTAGGGGGACCCCGTATGACCACCGACCTCGTCACCCTCGCCCGCCCCATCTACCTCTCCCTCCTCGCCTCCGTCCTCACCGGCCTCCTCAACACCCTCTGGGTCACCTCCCTCGGCCCCGAGGCCGTGGCCGCCGTGGCGGTCGCGACGAGCACCGAGAACGTCCTCCTCGGCATCGCCCTCGCCTTCTCGTCCGGTACGACCGTGCTGCTGGCGCAGGCGAGAGGGGCCCGGGACCCGGTCGCCGCCGGGGCGGCCGTACGGGGTGGATGGGTGCTGTTCGCGCTGGTCACCCCCGTTGTCGCGGGCGGCGGATATCTGCTCAGGGAGCCTCTCGCCCGCCTCCTGCTCGGCGGCGACGCGCCTCTCGCGGCCGGCTACTTCGCGATCTCCCTCCCGGGGCTGGCCGTCTTCTACGCGCAGAACCTCGTCGACGGCATCCTCAAGGGCACCGGCGACACCAGGACCCCGATGCGGCTGGCGCTGGTCGCGAACGGGCTGATCCTGGTGGCGGACCCGGTGCTGATCAGGGCGTACGGGGTGGAGGGCGCCGCCGCGTCGACCGTGCTGTGCCGGAGCGTGGCGCTCGGGGCGGGGCTCCTCCTGCTGCGCCGGAAAGCTCCTTCGGGGACGCGCGCCGCACCCCGCCGCGTCCTCGCCGTGGGGCTCCCCATGGCCCTCGACTTCACCGTCCGGCAGACCGGCGGCCTCGTCCTCGTCGCCGTCGTCGCGCGGATCGGGGTGACGGCGGTCGCGGCGTACGGGATCGCGTACAAGGTGCTGTACTTCGCGACGATGGCGTTCTACGCCGTACGGCAGGCCGCGGCGATCCACACGGCGTACACCGGCGAGGCGAGGGCGACCGGGCGGGCGGCGGTGAAGGTCGCGGGCGTTGTGGGGGTCGTGGCCGCCGGGGTGTTCGCGGTCGGTGCGCCCTGGATCATGGCCGCGTTCGGCGCGGGGGAGGAGGTCACGGCGGACGGCGTTCTGTTCCTGCGCTGCGTCGGGCCGTACCTCGTGCTGATGGCCGGGGTCATCGCGCTGGGCGGGGTGTTCGAGGCGGGTGGGGGCGGGACCGTGGGGGCGACCGTCGTCGGGACGGCCGTTCAACTGCCCCTGGCGTACGGGCTGTCGGGGTTCGGGCTGCCCGGCGTCTGCGCCGCGCTCGCCGTGTCGATGGCCGTGCAGGGGGTGCTGCTGGTCAGGAGGGGACCTTCGCTCGGGTCGGCTGCGCCGGGAGCGGCAGCGGCTTCGGGCGGGCCGATGTCGAGCGCCACAGGCGGGCGCAGGCCGTGAGCGCGGCGGTGACCAGGAGGCCGTTGCGGACGAGGAGCAGGGCCACGCCGAGAGGGGTGCTGTCCACGACGTCGTCGAAGCGGATCGGGAACTCGATCACCGTCACGCCGGCCGCGACCAGGACCAGCACCGCCGGGAGGCCCATCCGGCTGCCCCGGAAACACAGGCACACCGCCGCCGTGCCGATCAGCCACACCAGGTACTGCGGGCTGATCACCCGGCTGGACAGCGTGAAGAGGAGTACGGCGGTGAAGGCCGCGTCCGCCGGGGTGTGGAGCGAGTAGCGGCGGGCCATGAGCCGCCACATCAGGAGCCAGCCGAACGCCACGGACGTCAGGAACAGGGCCGCCGTGCTCACGGCCTTCACGCCGGGGCCGGTGAACTCCAGGGAGCCGTAGACGAAGTGGACCTCGCCGGGCCAGCCGAAGTGCCGGGCCACGTGGAAGACCAGCGCGCCCAGGGACTCGACCTCCGTGCCCCGGTCGCGCTGGGAGGTGACGAAGGTGAAGGCGCCGGGGACGAAGGCGCTCGCGGCGAGGAGGAGGGCGGTGGTCAGGGTCGCCGCGAGCCATGTCCTGCGGCGGGCGACCCCGGCCAGCAGCAGGGCCGGCCAGACCTTCAGGAGTGCGCCGAGGCTGATCAGGGCGCCCATCACGCGGGGGCGCCGGGCGCCCGCGACGAGGGCGGCGACCGCGACCGCGGTCACCAGGATGTCGTACCGCGCGTAGGCCGTGGGGCCGAGGAGGGGGACGCCCGCGACCCACACCCACACGCCTCGCCGGGTGCGGCCGGGGCGGTGCGCGGCGGTCAGGAGCAGCGTCAGGACGGCCAGGTCGGCGACGAAGGCCAGCAGGAAGAACGCGGACGCATAGTCGAGGAACGGGAGCAGGGCCGGGGCCAGGAGCGGGAGGGCGGCGGCGGGCGGATACTGCCAGGTCACGTCGTGCAGGGGGAACGCGCCGGTGCGCAGGATCTCGTACCAGCTCCGGTAGATCACCGAGACGTCCGTCGTCACGTCGGGGCCCGGGAAGGGGAGGATCCGGTACACGGACAGGAGCAGGAACAGCCGGGTGACACCCCAGGTGACGAGCAGCCCGGTCAATGGCCGTCGCGCGTCCGGCATATTTCGCCCCTGTTCGTCCCTGGTCGATATGTCGGGCACATCCTGCACCGGGGGGCTGGGGGAGAGCCATGAAGCGGGGCCGGGCACATGGTGGGTTGCCGGGGGTGGGCCGGTCGCGTGTCGGCGGGGGTTGTCGTCGAGTGCCGAGGCGGTCGCCTGGTCCGGCGTCGGTGCGTGGCTGGTGGCGGGCGTGGGGGGCAGGGTCTGCGGCCGGGCGTGGAATCGGGCGCCGGGGCCGAGCCGGTCGTCTGCCGCCGGGGCTTGTGGCCGGTTGGGCGCCGCCGGGAGACCGGGCCGGTCGCCGATCGGCTGTGGTCGGGCGCCGAGCCTGTCGCCGGTGGCTCGTCGTCGAGTGCCTGGCCGGGCGCCTGGTCCGGCCTCGGCACATGGTCGGTTACAGTCGGCCGCGATGCACAAGACCCTCATCGTGACCAACGACTTCCCGCCCCGCCCCGGTGGCATCCAGGCGTTCCTCCACAACATGGCGCTGCGCCTCGACCCCGCCGACCTCGTCGTCTACGCGTCCACGTGGAAGCGGACCCGCGAGGGCATCGAGGCGACCGCCGCCTTCGACGCCGAGCAGCCCTTCACGGTCGTCCGGGACCGTACGACGATGCTGCTGCCGACGCCGGGGGCGACGCGGCGGGCGGTGTCGCTGCTGCGCGAGCACGGGTGTACGTCCGTGTGGTTCGGCGCGGCGGCTCCGCTGGGGCTGATGGCGCCGGCGCTGCGGAGGGCGGGGGCGCGGAGGCTGGTCGCCACGACGCACGGGCACGAGGCGGGGTGGGCGCAACTGCCGGTCGCCCGGGGGCTGTTGCGGCGGATCGGCGATGCGACGGACACGGTCACCTATCTGGGCGAGTACACGCGGTCCCGGATCGCGGGGGTGCTGTCGGCGGAGGCGGCGTCGCGGATGGTCCAACTTCCGCCGGGGGTGGACGAGAAGACGTTCCATCCGGGGTCGGGGGGCATGGAGGTCCGGGCACGGCTGGGGCTGACGGATCGCCCGGTGGTGGTGTGCGTGTCGCGCCTGGTGCCGCGCAAGGGCCAGGACACGCTGATCCGCGCGATGCCGAGGATTCTGAAGGCCGAGCCGGACGCGGTGCTGCTGATCGTGGGGGGCGGCCCGTACGAGGGCGACTTGCGAAAGCTGGCTGCGGAGACGGGAGTTGGGGACTCGGTGAGGTTCACGGGGTCGGTCCCGTGGGAGGAGCTGCCCGCGCACTACGGCGCCGGGGACGTCTTCGCGATGCCGTGTCGAACGAGGCGGGGCGGCTTGGACGTTGAGGGCTTGGGGATCGTGTACCTGGAGGCATCGGCGACCGGATTGCCGGTGGTGGCGGGGGACTCGGGGGGAGCACCGGACGCGGTGCTGGACGGGGAGACGGGCTGGGTCGTACGCGGCGAGTCGGTGGAGGAGACGGCCGAGCGGATCGTAGTGCTGCTGGGGGATGGGGAGTTGAGGAAGAGGATGGGTGAGCGCGGAAGGAAGTGGGTGGAGGAGAAGTGGCGTTGGGATCTGCTGGCGGACTCTCTAAAGGCGCTGCTGTAGCCCCCTCAGGGGCGCGGGGCTGTTTCTGATATGCGGCTACCGCCGCGTGGGCGCGACAAGCCACGTACTACCGGCAGTCGCCAACCGCGAACATTTGGCAGACGATTACGCGCCACCCCCCTAGCCGGAACCCCCCATTCCCCCCATGCTCCGCATATGACAGCACATCTGACGCAACGTCAGCTCAGTAGACGCCAGATCCTAGGCATGGCCGCCCTCCAGACGGCCGCCACCCTCGGCCTCACCCGCATCTCCCTCCAGTCCGCCCACGCCGAAGAACCCGAGGCCACCGACAACTCCCCGGCGATAGTGGTCGGTTCAGGCTACGGCGGTGCAGTTGCAGCACTGCGCCTCGCACAAGCCGGCATCCGCACCCTCGTCCTCGAAATGGGCCGAGCCTGGAACACGGCCGGCCCAGACGGCAAGGTCTTCTGCAACACGGCGAATCCGGACAAGCGCTCGATGTGGTTCAAGACCCGCACCGAGGCCCCCCTCGCCAGCTTCCTGTGGCTGGATGTCGTGAACAAGGACATCCCCCTGTACCCCGGCGTCCTGGACCGCGTGAAGTTCGCGAACATGTCGGTGTACGTCGGCAGAGGCGTCGGCGGCGGCTCCCTCGTGAACGGCTCGATGGCGGTCACCCCCAACCAGGCGTACTTCACCGAGCAGTTCCCCACGGTCGACGCGACGGAGATGTACGCCACGTACTTCCCCCGGGCCCGCCAGATGCTGGGCGTGAACGCGATCGACCCCACCTGGTTCGAGTCGACGGAGTGGTACAAGTTCAGCCGCACATCGAGAAAAGCGGCGGCGAACACGGGCCTCAGAACGACGTTCGTGCCCAGCGTCTACGACTTCACGTACATGCAGAAGGAAGCCGCGGGCACGGCGACGAAGTCGGCGCTGGGCCAGGAGGTCATCTACGGCAACAACTACGGGAAACGAAGCCTCGACAAGACGTACCTCGCCTCGGCGCTCGGCACGGGCAACGTCACCATCCACACCCAGGAGAAGGTCACCGCCATCAGCCGCGCCACGGACGGGAGTTGGGTCCTCAGCGCGGAAAGAATCAACGAGGCCGGGACGGTCGTAGAGACGAAGCAGTACAGCTGCACCTACCTGTTCCTCGGCGGCGGCAGCCTCGGTACCACCGAACTCCTCGTCAGGGCACGGCAGTCGGGCACCCTCCCCGCCCTGGACGCGGCTGTCGGCGCCGGCTGGGGCACCAACGGCAACGTCATGCTGGGCCGCGCCAACCACCTGTGGGACACGACCGGCGCCAACCAGTCCACGATGCCGGTGATGGGCATCGACGACTGGGCCAACACGGACAACCCGGTGTTCGCCGAAATGGCCCCGCTGCCCACGGGGTTGGAGAACTGGGTGAGCCTCTACCTGGCGATCACGAAGAACCCGGAACGCGCGACGCTGACGTACGACAACGGCACGCTCGGCCTGAGTTGGAGCGCCGCGCAGAGCGCCGTATCCGTGGCGATGGCGAAGAAGCTGTTCGACCGGATCAACGCGGCGAACGCGACGATCTACCGCTACGACCTGTTCGGCACGCCCAGCAAGGTCTTCGCGGACGACTTCTGCTACCACCCCCTGGGCGGCTGCGTGTTGGGGAGGGCGACGGACAACTACGGCCGGGTGAAGGGGTATCCACGGCTGTACGTCACCGACGGCTCGCTCGTGCCCGGCAACATCGGCGTGAACCCGTTCGTCACGATCACCGCGCTGGCGGAGCGAACGATGGCGCGGGTCCTCGTGGAGGACACCGCGCCATGAACTGCCCTGCCGGGCCTGGCTACTTCGTGTACAGGGCCTCGATCTCGGCCGCGTAGTCCTTCGCCACCACGTTCCGCTTGAGCTTCAGCGAGGGCGTGAGGTGACCCGAGTCCTCCGTGAACTGGGAGGAGAGAATGCGGAACTTCCGCACCGATTCCGCTTTCGACACCGCGGCGTTGCCGTCGTCGACCGCCGTCTGGATCACCGCGAGGAGATCCGGGTCGTCACGCAGCGACGCCGCGGTGGCATCCGCCGGCTTGCCGTGCTCACTGGCCCAGCGGCCCAGGAACTCGTCGTCGATGGTGACCAGCGCGGCCACGAACGGCCGGCCGTCCCCGACGACCATGCACTCGGCGACCAGCGCGTGCGCCCGGATGCGGTCCTCGATCACCGCCGGGGCGACGTTCTTGCCGCCCGCCGTGACGATGATCTCCTTCTTGCGGCCGGTGATGGAGAGGTAGCCGTCCTCGTCGAGGGTGCCGATGTCCCCGGTGTGGAACCAGTTGTCGGCCAGCGCCTCGGCGGTCGCCGCCGGGTTGTTCCAGTACTCCTTGAACAGGTGCTCGCCGTGCAGCAGCACCTCCCCGTCGTCCGCGATCCGTACGACCGAGCCGGGCAGCGGCTGGCCGACCGTACCGATCTTCTGCCGGTCCCACGGGTTGAACGCGGTCGCCGCGCAGGACTCGGTGAGGCCGTACCCCTCCAGGACCGTGAAGCCGATGCCCCGGAAGAAGTGGCCGAGCCGCTCGCCGAGCGGGGCGCCGCCGGAGATCGCGTACTCGCCCCGGCCGCCCAGGACCGCGCGCAGCTTGCTGTAGACGAGCTTGTCGAACACCTTGTGCTTGATCTTCAGCCCGAGCGGCGGACCCGACGGCAGGTCCAGCGCCTTGCTGTAGGCGATCGCCGTGTCGGCGGCCTTGTCGAAGATCGCGCCCTTGCCGTCGGCCTGCGCCTTCGCGCGCGCCGAGTTGTAGACCTTCTCGAAGACGCGCGGCACGCCCAGGATCAGCGTCGGCCTGAACGAGGCCAGCTCGTCCGTGAGGTTCTTGATGTCCGGGAGGTTGCCCAGCTTGATCGGCGCCATCATCGGCGCGATCTGCACGAGCCGCCCGAAGACGTGCGCCAGCGGCAGGAACAGCAGCACGCTGCACTCGCCGGTGCGGAACAGGGGGCGCAGCCGCTCGACGACGTTCCCGCACTCCGCGAAGAAACTGCGGTGCGTGAGGACACAGCCCTTGGGTCTGCCGGTGGTCCCCGAGGTGTAGACGATCGTCGCCGGGTCGTCGGCCTTCGCCTGCGCGCTGCGCTCGTCGACCGTCGCGTCCGTCACGTCCCGGCCGAGCCGGCCCAGCTCCTCGACGCCGCCGCCCTCGATCTGCCAGACGTGCTTCAGCTCCGGCAGCGAGGCGCGCACCGACTCGACGGCCGCCGTGTGCGTGTCCAGCTCGACGACGCAGGCCGTCGCGCCCGAGTCGGAGAGGATCCAGCCGATCTGCTCCGGCGAGCTGGTCTCGTACACCGGGACGGTGACCGCGCCCGCGCTCCAGATCGCGAAGTCCAGCAGCGTCCACTCGTACCGGGTGCGCGACATCAGGGCCACCCGGTCGCCCGGCTCGACCCCGGCCGCGATCAGGCCCTTCGCCGCGGCGTGCACCTCGGCCAGGAACTCCGTGGCCGTCACGTCCTGCCATGCGGCGCCCACCTTGCGGGCGATCACGGCCACATCCGGGTGCTGCGCGGCGTTTCTGCGGACGATGTCGGTCAGATTCCCGTCCGCAGGGACCTCGTACAAAGCCGGAAGGCTGAACTCGCGCAAGACTGCTGCTCCTCATAGGGCGCCGGCGCCACGACGTTGTGCGATGCGACGGAACGGTCCAAGGCTCGGTGGACTGCCCGGACGTTACCGGTCGGTATGGCGACTTCGACAGGGGGTCCGGCTGAGATGTTCGCTGCGTCACACATCTTCGGTACTGCTCTGCGTACGGTAGTCCACAGACTTGCCGACCGGCCAGTAACAGCGGTTGCGGACGTCACTGTTCACTCGCCGCCTCCCCCCGCCTACCCTTGATCGTCATGGCAACCACACGTATCCACGTGGTGAGTGACGTCCACGGCAACGCGCACGACCTCGCGCGCGCCGGGGAGGGCGCCGACGCGCTCGTCTGTCTGGGCGACCTGATCCTCTTCCTCGACTACGCGGACCACTCGCGCGGCATCTTCCCCGACCTGTTCGGCGCGCAGAACGCGGGCCGGCTCGTCGCCCTCCGTACCGCCCGCCGCTTCGACGAGGCGCGTGACCTGGGCCGACAGCTCTGGTCCACCGTCGACGGCGACCGCGCGACCGTCATCGAGAACGCCGTGCGCAGGCAGTACGCCGACCTCTTCGCCGCGTTCCCGTCGCCGACGTACGCCACTTACGGCAACGTCGACATGCCCGCGCTCTGGAAGGAGTACGCCGGTCCCGGCACCACCGTCCTCGACGGCGAGGTCGCCGAGATCGGGGGGCGTACGTTCGGGTTCGTCGGCGGGGGGCTCCGGACGCCCATGAACACGCCCTTCGAGATCTCCGACGAGGAGTACGCCGCGAAGATCGAGGCACTCGGCTCCGTCGACGTCCTGTGCACGCACATTCCTCCGGAGGTGCCGGAGCTCGTGTACGACACCGTCGCGCGTCGGTTCGAGCGGGGGAGCCGTGCGCTGCTCGACGCGATCCGGCGTACCCGGCCCCGGTACTCCCTCTTCGGACACGTCCACCAGCCCCTCGCCCGGCGCATGCGGGTCGGCGCCACCGAGTGCGTCAACGTCGGCCACTTCGCCGGGTCCGGGAAGCCCTGGGTCCTGGAGTGGTGAGGGGCGTGAAGTCGGCAGGTCATGGGCGCGGTAGCCTTCACGCGCAGTGACTTCTTACCGGCCCGCATCTGGAGGAATCCCGGCGATGGCGGAACACACCAGTTCGAGCATCACGATCTCGGCGGCACCGGGCGAGGTCATGGCGGTCATCGCCGACTTCGCGCGGTACCCGGACTGGACCGGTGAGGTGAAAGAGGCGGAGGTCCTGAAGGCCGACGAGGCCGGCCGGGCGCAGGAAGTCCGCCTGGTCATGGACGCGGGCGCGATCAAGGACGACCAGACCCTCGCGTACACCTGGACCGGCGCGAACGAGGTCTCCTGGACGCTGGTGAAGTCCCAGATGCTGCGCTCTCTGGACGGCTCGTACACGCTCAAGCCCGCGTCCGGGGGCGCGACCGAGGTCACGTACCGCCTCACGGTCGACGTCAAGATCCCGATGCTGGGGATGATCAAGCGCAAGGCGGAGAAGGTCATCATCGACCGGGCGTTGGCGGGGTTGAAGAAGAGGGTGGAGAGCGACCAGCCCACCACCGACCGGTAGTCGCGACTCAACCGTTAGCGTTGATTCTTATGCGCACTCTCTTGGTCACCGGGCCCGGTGGTTCCGGCCGTACGACTCTCGCTGCGGCCACCGCCCTGGAAGCCTCCCTCGCCGGTACCCGGACCCTTGTCCTCAGTGCCGATCGTGGGGACAGCCTGGGAGCTGCGCTCGGAGTGGTCACCGGGGACAAGCCCCTTGCCGTCAGTGAGTTCCTCACCGCCTGGCGACCCGACGCCTCCCTCGGTTTTCGGGACGACCTTCTTCGGTTCCAGGAGAAGGCCACCGGCGCTCTTGATCTGCTCGGTGCCTCGCGGCTTGAGGGCGAGGAGATGACCCCCCTTCCCGGTGCCGAGGAACTCAACCTCCTCCGTGCGCTGCGGGACGCCGCCTTGTCCGAGCGGTTCGAACTGGTCGTCGTCGACCTGCCCGCCATCCCTCAGGCACTCTCCCTCCTGGCCCTCCCCGAGGAACTGCGGAGGTACATCCGGCGGCTCCTTCCCGCCGAGCGGCAAGCAGCCCGTGCCCTGCGCCCGGTGCTGGGCCGGCTGGCCGGTGTGCCGATGCCGGCGGAGTGGCTGTACGAGGCGGCCGGAAAATGGGCCGGCGAACTGGCCGCAGTGGAAGCCGTACTGGCAGACCCCGGCACCGCCGTACGGATCGTCGCCGAACCCGGCCCCACCGGAGCGGACGCGGTACGGGACGCCCGACTCGGATTCGCACTGAGGCGGCTCCCCGTCGAAGCCCTGGTCGCCAACCGGGTACTCCCGGACGAGACAGGCTGGCTCGCGGCCCCGGTAGCCCAGCAGCGCAAGGTCCTCGACGAGTGGAACGCCGACCCGGTCCCCCACCTCGGCAGAGACCCGCGCGGCCTCGACGACCTCCACGACCTCGCCGTACCCCCCGTCACCCTCCCCGCGCACCCCGTCGAGTGGCCGGTCACCGAGCAGGACGGCGTCTTCGTATGGACCCTCCCGCTCCCCGGCGCCGTACGCGGCGAGCTGGACCTGATCCGCAAGGGGGACGAACTCGTCGTCACCGTCGGCCAGTTCCGGCGTATCGTCCCGCTGCCCTCGGCGTTGAGGCGCTGCACCGTGGAGGGCGCCTCGCTCAGGGACGGCGAGTTGCGGACGCGCTTCGTGCCGGATCCGCAGTTGTGGCCGAAGGACCGGTGAAGGAGCGCGGCGCGTTCGGGTACCGTCGTAAGGACGAGCCGTAGGGAGACGCCATGAGCAGCGACGACAGTCAGGGACGTGAGGCGGTCGAAGAGACGCCGAGGGCGACGGACTCGGACGCCTGGGCCACCGCCTGCGAAGAGGACCTGGCCGCGGAGAAGGCCCGCCGCCGGGCCCAGTACGGACCGCCCCCCGGCTCGGCCGGCGAGGAACTCCGCAAGCTCTTCGACGCGGTCTCCGACCGGCTCGGCACCCTCAACTCCCCCCTCCTCGGCGCGGTCGCGGGCCCGGCGGCGCAGCAGGTCGTCCGCCAGGTCGTCCAGCAGGCCAAGGCCGTCGTCGAACCGGTCGTCGAACGCAACCCGGACGTCTTCGACCACCTCAGCGCGGCCGGCAACGAACTCCTCGCCGCGTACCGCTCGGCGGTCCAGCGCCAGGAGAACCGCTGGACGAAGACCGACACCACGGACGACAAGGACGACGGCACGGGCCCCGGCCAGCGCATCGACGTTGACTGAGGGTCCCCTCCGGTACGGTGGCCCATAGCGGGGCTCGACCGAAACTGAGGGATTCATGGGACTCACCATCGGCGTCGACATCGGCGGCACGAAGATCGCGGCCGGCGTGGTCGACGAGGAAGGCGCCATCCTGTCGACCCACAAGGTGCCGACCCCGGGCACGCCCGAGGGCATCGTGGACGCCATCGCCTCCGCCGTCGAGGGAGCGCGCGCCGGGCACGAGATCGTGGGCGTCGGCATCGGTGCCGCCGGTTACGTCAACCGCCAGCGCTCGACCGTGTACTTCGCGCCGAACATCGACTGGCGCAACGAGCCGCTGAAGGAGAAGGTCGAGCAGCGCACCGGCCTTCCGGTCGTCGTCGAGAACGACGCGAACGCCGCGGCCTGGGGCGAGTACCGGTTCGGCGCGGGCAAGGGCCACCGCAACGTCATCTGCATCACCCTCGGCACCGGCCTCGGCGGCGGCATCATCATCGGCAACAAGCTCCGCCGCGGGCACTTCGGCGTGGCCGCCGAGTTCGGCCACATCCGCATGGTCCCGGACGGGCTGCTGTGCGGCTGCGGCTCGCAGGGCTGCTGGGAGCAGTACGCCTCCGGCCGCGCCCTCGTCCGCTACGCCAAGCAGCGCGCCAACGCGGCCCCCGAGAACGCGGAGATCCTCCTCGGCCTCGGCGACGGCAGCCCCGACGGCATCGAGGGCAAGCACATCTCGATGGCGGCGAGGCAGGGCGACCCGGTCGCCGTCGACTCGTACCGCGAGCTGGCGCGCTGGGTGGGCGCGGGCCTGGCCGACCTGGCGTCCCTCTTCGACCCGTCGGCGTTCATCATCGGCGGCGGCCTGTCGGACGAGGGGGAGCTGGTCCTCGACCCGATCCGCAAGTCGTACAAGAGGTGGCTGGTGGGCGGCAATTGGCGCCCGGTGGCGGACGTACTGGCGGCGAGCCTGGGCAACGAGGCGGGCTTGGTGGGAGCAGCGGACCTGGCAAGGGAACCGGACCCGATCATGTAGGGGTCGCTCTTGATCGGGCGCGACCAGCCACACACAACTGGCTGTCGCGCCCAACCCCAACCCCTTTTTGGCGGGGCGTAAATTGACGCCCATGCCCCTGCCCCCCACCATCCGCGTACTCACCTACAACATCCGCTCCATGAGGGACGACCCCCAAGCCCTCGCCCGCATCATCAAGGCAGCCACCCCCGACCTGGTCCTCCTCCAGGAAGCCCCCCGCTTCTTCCGCTGGCGCAAGAAACTGGCCCGCCTCGCAAGGGCCGCAGACCTCGTCATCCTCACCGGCGGTGGCACCGCAGCCGGCCCGGCGATCCTCTGCTCCCTCCGCACGACGGTAGAGCGAACCGAGGATGTCCTCCTCCCCCTCACCACAGGCAACCACAGACGCGGCTTCGCGACAGCGGTCGTAAGGATCGGCAACGCCCGCCTGGGAGTCCTCAGCACCCACCTCTCCCTGGACGAGGAGGAGCGCTACGACCAGACGGCCACCCTCCTCGACCGCCTGGCCGGCATGGGCGTGGACCATGCGATCGCAGGCGGCGACATCAACGAACCCCCCACGGGCCGAGCGTTCGAACGCCTCGCGGAAACCCTCCAGGACACCTGGCTGACGGCCCCGTGGGGAACGGAACACACCTTCCCGGCAACCGCCCCGAACACCAGGATCGACGCCATCTTCACGACGAAGGGCATCGAAGTCCTCACGGCGGGCGTCCCGAAGGACTACCCCGGCATCACGGAGAACGACCTGAGGGCGGCCACGGACCACCTTCCGGTCCTGGCCACCCTCAGAATCCCCGCGAATTAGACGACCGCACCCCGCCCGGGATCGTCGTCCCCTTCCTCATCCGTCCGCATCCGCATGACCAGCGTCGCGAACCCCCCGAGGAACCCGCCGATCCCGACCGTCGCGAGCCACCACGTCATGTCCCACCCGAGGAGCACGGCGAGCAGCAGCAGCACCGGCCCCCCGATGACCCCGAGCCACGCGAACTTCGACGTCGCGTCGGCCTCGGGCAGCGGCGGCGGCTCGGGGGGCACGAAGTGCCCCTCGTCGTCCTCGCCGAGGTCGTCGTCACTGGGCTCGGCCAGCGAGTGGTCGCGCGGCCCGATCCCGGGCGCGAACGTCACGGAACCGCCGAGCGGCTTGTCGGCCGGCGGTTCGGCGGACGGCTCGGGCGCCGTCGGCTTCTCCTCGGGAACCGGCGAGTCGTCGTTGGTCCGCGCCTCCAGCAGTGCCAGGTCCTCCACCGACTTGAACGGCTTCGCGCCCGGCGGATCCTTGGGCTCGTCCCCGTACCCGGCGACGATGGCGGCCCACGCGGCCTCCTCGTCGAACGGGACGTGCTGGTCCTCCGGCTCCGCGTTGTCCTCGCGGTCGGAGTCGTGCTCAGCCACCTGCCGTCGTCCCTTCCTCAGCGACACCCCTGTCGGCTGCGAGCCGGTCGATGAACGCGATGCTCTCCTCGACGACACGGTCCGCATCGTGGTCCAACGTCGCGACGTGGTAGCTCTGTTCCAACACGACCTCGCGTACGTCCAACGACGAGATCCGGCTCAGGATCCGCGCGGAGTCCGCCGGGGGGACCACATGGTCCTGAGCCGAGCGCAGCAGCAGCACCGGCTGCGTCACCCGAGGCAGCTCGCCGTCCAGCTTGCGCAGCGCGCCGCGCAGGGAGTGCGCGCAGTGCAGCGGCACCCGGTCGTACCCGACCTCCTCGGCGCCGGGCTTCGCGATGTCGCTGGCGATCCCCGGCGTCGTCCGCACGAGGTGCCGGGCCACCGGAAGGGCGTACGCGGCGAGGCCGTGCACCTTGTTCGCCGGGTTGACGACGACGACCCCGGCGATGTCCGCGCCGTGCTTCGCGGCGAGGCGCAGCGCGAGGGCGCCGCCCATGGAGAGGCCGGCGACGAACACCGTCGTACAGCGCTCGCGCAGGGCGCGCAGTTCGCGGTCCACCTCGGCGTACCAGTCCGGCCAGCCGGTCAGCGCCATGTCCTCCCAGCGCGTGCCGTGCCCGGGCAGCAGCGGCAGCGAGACCGTGAGGCCGTGGTCCGCGAGGCGCTCGGCCCAGGGGCGCAGCGACTGCGGGGAACCGGTGAAGCCGTGGCAGAGCAGGACGCCGACCTCTCCGCCCTCGTGGCGGAACGGCTCTGCTCCAGGAAGGACCGGCACTTCGGTCTCCTGTTCTTTAAAGGACGCGTGGGCGGGACGTGTGGTTCACCGTACGCGACCGCACTGACACCGACCAGGGCCGTCGGCCTGTTCCGCACCGAGCCGGGTTAAGGTCTGTTCGACACAAAACAGGAGGCACTCGGTTGTTGTACGGCGCGATGAAGGTCGCTATCGGGGGACCGCTGAAGGTCACCTTCAGGCCCTGGGTGGAGGGCCTGGAGAACATCCCCGCCGAGGGGCCGGCGATCCTGGCGAGCAACCACCTCTCGTTCTCGGACTCGTTCTTCCTGCCGGCGGTCCTCGACCGCAAGGTGACGTTCATCGCGAAGGCGGAGTACTTCACCACCCCGGGCGTGAAGGGCCGGCTCACCGCCGCGTTCTTCAAGGGCGTCGGCCAGCTCCCGGTGGACCGCTCGGGCGCGCGCGGCGCCGGTGAGGCCGCGATCAAGAGCGGCGTCGAGGTGCTGGAGCGCGGCGAGCTGTTCGGGATCTACCCCGAGGGCACCCGCTCGCCCGACGGCCGCCTCTACCGCGGCAAGCCCGGCGGCCTCGCCCGCGTCGCCCTCGCGACCGGCGCGCCCGTCATCCCCGTCGCGATGATCGACACGGAGAAGATCCAGCCCCCCGGCCAGGTCATGCCCAAGCTGATGCGCCCCGGCATCCGCATCGGCAAGCCCCTCGACTTCAGCCGCTACGAGGGTCTTGACCACGACCGCTTCATCCTGCGCGCCATGACCGACGAGGTCATGTACGAGATCATGAAGCTCTCCGGCCAGGAGTACGTCGACATCTACGCCACCGCCGCCAAGCGTCAGCTCACCGACGCGGCCAAGGCCGAGAAGGCCGCGCTCGCGCAGGCCAAGCTCGCACAGGCCAAGAAGGAGAAGACCGAAGAGGCTTAAGGTCTCGGTCTAGGGTCTCTGTCTAGGGGGGTGGGGGACATGCCCAAACGGGAACGCGTCATGCGCATGTCGGTCGAGCAGCCGCTGTGGCGCGCGCTCACCGGCTACCGCGTCCTGACCATGCTGTACGCGATCGGCCTGTTCATCAGCGCCTACGACGACTTCGACCGCCCCGAGGTCGCCTTCGTCTACTTCCCGCTGCTGTTCATATGGACGCTCGCGACGATCCCCCGCGTCGCGAGCGCCGCCAACTGCACGAAGCGCTTCCTCGCCGCCGACCTCACCATCGCCGTCGTCGGCATCCTCCTCACCCCCCTCGCCGTCACCGACGAGCGCATCACCTCCGGCGGCCCCACGCTGCCGTCGATATGGACGGCAGGCTCCGTCCTCGCGTTCGCCATCAAGGGCGGCTGGCGCTGGGCCGCCTTCGCCTCCACGCCGGTCGCGGTCGCCAACCTCATCCAGCGCGGGGCGCCCGCCCGGGACACCGTCCACAACGTGATCCTCGTCTGGGTCGCCTCCATCGCCATCGGGTACGTCGTCGAGGTCGCCCGCGCCTCCGAGCGCACCCTCGCCCGCGCCCTGGAGATCGAGGCCACGACCCGCGAACGCGAACGCCTCGCCCGGGACATCCACGACAGCGTCCTCCAGGTCCTGGCCATGGTCCAGCGCAGAGGCGCGGTCATCGGCGGAGAGGCCGCCGAGCTGGGCCGCATGGCCGGCGAACAGGAGGTCGCGCTGCGCACGCTGGTCTCCGGCGGGCTCGTCCCCGTCTCCCGGGTGTCGGAGGACTTCGCCGAGGGAGCCGTCGTACGCCTCGTCGACGAACCCGATCCGGACGGCCCCGTCGATCTACGGCCGTTGCTCGCGCCGTACGCCGCCGCCCGCGTCAGCCTCGCCGAACCCGGCGCCCCCGTCGAACTCTCCCCGGCCGCCGCGCGCGAACTCGCCTCCGCCGTCGGCGCCGCCCTGGACAACGTGCGCCGGCACGCCGGTGACGACGCGCACGCCTGGATCCTCGTCGAGGACGAGCCGGACGAGGTGATCGTCACCGTCCGCGACGACGGGCCCGGCATCCCCGAAGGACGCCTCGCGCAGGCCGAGGGGGAGGGGCGGCTCGGGGTCGCCCAGTCCATCCGCGGCCGGCTGCGCGACCTCGGCGGACGCGCCGAACTGATCTCCACGCCCGGCCAGGGCACCGAGGTGGAACTGACGGTCCCGAAGAAGGGCAGGACATGAGCGGCATCAAGGTGATGGTGGTCGACGACCACCCCATGTGGCGCGACGCGGTCGCCCGCGACCTCGCCGAGAACGGCTTCGACGTCGTCGCCACCGCCGGGGACGGCGACCAGGCCGTACGCCGCGCCAAGGCCGCCGTCCCCGACGTCCTCGTCCTCGACCTCAACCTCCCCGCCAAACCCGGCGTCCAGGTCTGCAAGGAGGTCGTCGCCGACAACCCCGCGCTGCGCGTCCTCGTCCTGTCCGCGAGTGGCGAGCACGCGGACGTCCTGGAGGCCGTGAAGTCCGGCGCGACCGGGTACCTGCTGAAATCGGCGTCCACGGAGGAGCTGCTGGACGCCGTGCGCCGTACGGCCGTCGGGGACCCCGTCTTCACGCCGGGGCTCGCCGGGCTCGTCCTCGGCGAGTACCGCCGGCTCGCCTCCGACCCCGCGCCCTCCTCCGGCGGCGGCGACCAGTCCGACGCGCCCCGGCTCACCGACCGCGAGACCGAGGTGCTGCGCCTCGTCGCCAAGGGCCTCAGCTACAAGCAGATCGCCGAACGCCTCGTCATATCCCACCGCACGGTCCAGAACCACGTACAGAACACCCTCGGCAAGCTCCAGCTCCACAACCGCGTCGAGCTTGTCCGGTACGCGATCGAGCGGGGTCTCGACGACGAGTGAACCGCGCGCGAGACTGACACTTCGTCAGGTCGGTCGGGCGAAGGGACTTGTTCCATGCGCGTCGGAGTACTGACCGGGGGCGGCGACTGCCCCGGCCTCAATGCCGTCATCCGGGCGATCGTCCGCAAGGGCGTCCAGGAGTACGGCCACGAATTCACCGGCTTCCGCGACGGCTGGCGCGGGCCCATGGACGGCCGTGCCGTCCCCCTCGACATCCCCGCCGTACGCGGCATCCTCCCGCGCGGCGGCACGATCCTCGGCTCCTCCCGCACGAACCCCTACCAGGAGGAGGACGGGGTCGGGCGGATCAGGGCGACGCTGGCCGACCAGGAGGTCGACGCGCTCATCGTCATCGGCGGCGAGGACACGCTCGGCGTCGCCGCGAAGCTCTCCGCGGAGGAGGGGATCCCCTGCGTCGGCGTCCCCAAGACCATCGACAACGACCTCTCGGCGACGGACTACACGTTCGGCTTCGACACGGCGGTTGGCATCGCCACGGAGGCCATCGACCGCCTTCACACCACCGCGGAGTCCCACATGCGGGTGTTGGTCGTCGAGGTCATGGGCCGCCACGCGGGCTGGATCGCGTTGCACTCGGGGTTGGCCGGGGGCGCGAACGCGATCCTCATCCCCGAGCAACGCTTCGACGTCGACCAGGTCTGCGGCTGGGTGACGTCCCGCTTCCGCGCCTCGTACGCCCCGATCGTGGTCGTAGCGGAGGGCGCGATGCCGAAGGACGGCGACTTGGTCCTGAAGGACGAGTCCCTGGACTCTTTCGGCCACGTGCGCCTATCCGGGGTAGGCGAATGGCTAGCCAAACAAATCGAAAAACGAACAGGCAACGAGGCCCGCACAACGGTCCTGGGCCACGTCCAACGAGGCGGCACCCCCAGCGCCTTCGACCGCTGGCTGGCAACCCGCTTCGGCCTCCACGCGATAGACGCGGTCCACGAGGGCGACCACGGGGTGATGGTCGCCCTCCGAGGAACGAACATAGTCAGGGTCCCACTGGCGGCGGCAACGGAGAGGCTGAAGACGGTGGACCCGAGCCTGTACAAGGAGGTAGGGGTCTTTTTCGGATGACGGCGGGGGGCGTCGGCTTCTCAACGGCGGCGAGGCGTCTGTCTTTTAGGGACGCGGGGCGCGAGCTTTCCCCACGAACCTCAGCCGGGTCTTTTAGGGGCGCGGGGAACTGCGCGACCAGCCACAACTCACCCGCACCCGACCGACAACCCAACCCCTTACCCCACCACCCTCACCGCCCCCATCAACTCCCGCACAATCTCCGCCCCATTGATCGTCAACACCGACTCCGGATGAAACTGCACCCCCGCGAACCCCGGCCCCCGCACCGCATGCACCTCCCCGTTCTCCGCCTTACTCACCTCCACCTCCGTCTCCCCACACCGCGCCACGAAACTGTTGTAGAACCCCACGACCTCCCGCCTCCCGAACAACTCGATCTCCACCTGAGCCCCCTGAAACGGCACTTCCTTCCGCACGATCTCCATCCCCAGCTCGGCGGCGATCAGCTCATGCCCGAGACACACCCCGAGCACCCCGTACCGATGCCCCCGCAGCAACTCCGAGGTCAGCCCCCGCAGGAACCGCATCTTGGGATCACCAAGGTCGGACGGATCACCGGGCCCGGGGCCAAGGACAACGGGCCCCGGGTGCGCGAGCACGACCTCGCGTACCCCGGGTTCGTCATAACGACAAACGCTCACCTCGAACCCGCCCATGCGAAGCACATGCGCGAGCATCGCCGTGAACGTGTCCTCCCCGTCCACAACAAGCGCATGCCCCGCAGCCATCGCCGAAGGCACCTGCATCCGCAGCCAGAACGGCGCCAGAGAGGACCGGCGAGAATCCAACGCGGCCCGCACCCGCGCATCGTCGGCCAAACGCGGCAGCCCCCGCTCAGAACGCGGCCGGGACGGACGTACCCTCAAAGCCGCCAACACCCCCGCAGTCTTCGCATGAGTCTCCGCCACCTCACCAGCCGGATCGGACCCGCGCACAAGAGTCGCCCCGACAGACACCCGCAACCGCCCCTCGGCGGAGATATCGGCCGTACGGATCAGAATCGGCGAGTCGAGAGTCTGCGCACCCCCGGCATCACGGCCCAACAGAGCCAGCGCACCCGCGTAATACCCCCGCCCCCCGACCTCGTGCCGCTCGATGACCCGGCACGCGTTCTGCACGGGCGACCCGGTGACGGTCGCGGCGAACATGGTCTCGCGGAGAACATCCCGCACGTCGAGGGAGGACTTCCCCCGCAACTCGTACTCCGTGTGCGCGAGATGAGCCATCTCCTTCAGCCGGGGCCCGATCACCACCCCGCCCATGTCCCCGACCGTGCACATCATCTTCAGCTCCTCGTCGACGACCATCGACAGCTCCTCGATCTCCTTGCCATCGGCGAGGAAGTCGAGAAGGTGCTCCGGCGTAGGCCCCTCGGCGGGATAGCGGTACGTCCCGCTGATCGGGTTCATGACGACGGTCCCGCCGGACATCCGCACGTGCACCTCGGGCGACGCGCCGACAAGGGTCCGCTCCCCGGTGTGGACGACGAAGGTCCAGTACGCGCCACGCTCACCGACGAGGAGCCGCCGGAAGAGAGCGAGAGCGTCGTTGCGCGAAAATCCGTCGATACGACCTTCGTACGTCCGCCGGATCACGAAGTTGGCCCCCTCCCCGCTCCCGATCTCGTCCCGCAGCACACGCCCGACGATCTCGCCGTACTCGTCGTCGTCGACGTCGAAGCGGCCGTCGTCCACGCGGACGTCGTGGGAGGGGAGTTGGGCGAGCGCCTCGTCCAGCGTGAGGACGTGGGTCTCCTCGGGACGCAGGACGGTCAGCGGAGTGCCGTCGTCGCGGACGTCGAAGCCGCGCTCGCGGATCTGGCGGAACGGGATGAGCGCGAGGCCGTGGTCGGGGAGGTCGGCGAGGCGGTCGTACACCTCGGTCGGCCCGAGCAGCAGCTCGACGGTGTCGCCGTCGTGGCCGGGCGTACGGCGGCGCAGGAGCGCGAAGGGGCGGGGGTCGTGCAGGAGGTCCATGGTGTGAGGTCTCTCTGTGGTGGTGAGAGACGGACCCCTGGGAAACACGAAGGCCGCCTCTCGGAGGCGGCCTGTGGGTTGTACGCGCAGATCAGCGGGCCGCCGGGGGAGCGGTCCACCACCAGGTCTGGGTCGAGTGCGCGAACATGCGGCGTACCTTACAGCACACCTGTGTCTCACCTTTCGAGCCGTGCGAAAACCCGTCGACACGACCCCGTAATGTGGAGCCCGTGACCGTGAACGCTGATTCCCAAGCCGTCGCCGCGCTGGCGACCTGGCGCGACCTGCCCGCGGCGCAGCAGCCCGAGTACCCCGACACCGAGGCTCTGCGCAAGGTTGTCGCGGAGCTGGAGTCGTATCCGCCGCTCGTCTTCGCGGGGGAGTGCGACCAGCTGCGCAGCCGGATGGCGGCCGTCGCCAAGGGGGAGGCGTTCCTTCTCCAGGGCGGCGACTGCGCCGAGGCGTTCGACGCCGTGGGTGCCGAGCAGATCCGCGCCAAGCTGAAGACGCTCCTCCAGATGGGCGCCGTCCTGACGTACGCCGCCTCGGTGCCGGTCGTGAAGGTCGGCCGTATCGCCGGCCAGTACTCCAAGCCGCGCTCCAAGCCGACCGAGACCCGCGACGGCGTGACCCTGCCGACGTACCGCGGCGACTCCGTCAACGGCTTCGACTTCACCGAAGAGGCCCGGATCCCGGACCCCGAGCGGCTGAAGCGGATGTACCACGCCTCCGCGTCGACGCTGAACCTGGTGCGCGCCTTCACCACCGGCGGGTACGCCGACCTGCGCCAGGTGCACGCCTGGAACCAGGACTTCGTGAAGTCCTCGCCGTCCGGCCAGCGTTACGAGCAGCTCGCGCGCGAGATCGACAACGCCCTGAACTTCATGCGGGCCTGCGGGACCGACCCGGAGGAGTTCAAGACCGTCGAGTTCTACTCCTCGCACGAGGCGCTGCTGATGGACTACGAGTCGGCGCTCACCCGCGTCGACTCCCGCACCGGCAAGCTGTACGACGTCTCCGCGCACATGGTGTGGATCGGCGAGCGCACCCGCCAGCTCGACCACGCGCACATCGAGTTCGCGTCGCGCATCCGCAACCCCATCGGCGTCAAGCTCGGCCCGACGACCACCGCCGAGGAGGCGCTCCAGTACGTCGAGCGGCTCGACCCCGACCGGGAGCCCGGGCGGCTGACGTTCGTCGTCCGCATGGGCGCCGACAAGGTCCGCGACAAGCTCCCCGAGCTGGTCGAGAAGGTCACCGCGTCCGGCGCGGTGGTGGCCTGGGTGACCGACCCGATGCACGGCAACACCTTCGAGGCGGCCTCGGGCCACAAGACCCGCCGCTTCGACGACGTGCTCGACGAGGTCAAGGGCTTCTTCGAGGTCCACAAGGGCCTCGGCACGCACCCCGGCGGCATCCACGTCGAGCTGACCGGTGACGACGTCACCGAGTGCGTCGGCGGCGGCGACGAGATCTTCGTCGACGATCTGCACCAGCGGTACGAGACGGCCTGCGACCCGCGGCTCAACCGCAGCCAGTCGCTTGACCTGGCGTTCCTCGTCGCGGAGATGTACCGCGACCAGTAGAGGTACCGGCTCATGCCTTGGGGCGCGGATCACATGCGATCCGCGCCCCTTCGCACTTTTGCGGCACCTGTCCGCCGGGTAAGGTTAGGTTCACCTAATCGTTCTTGGTGGGAGGTGAGTCCGCGTGTACGTGTGCAGCTGCTTCGGTGTCACCGAGGCACAGGTCCTGCGGCACGCGGGCGACGGCGCTTGCACGCCCCGCCAGATAGCCTCCGCCTGCAAGGCCGGGACGGACTGCGGCTCGTGCGTCCGCCGTATCCAGGCGATCCTGGGCCGGGGGGCCTGTAAGACGGCGGTGACCCGGCTGGAGTCGGTGGACTCCTCGGACTCGCTGGAGTCGTTGGAAGAAGCCGCCTAGCTTCTCCGGCTCAGCTCTCCGGCTGTTCGATCAGCTGGGCGATGTACAGCGCCTCGCCGAGCTTCTCGACCAGTTCGAGCTGGGTGTCGAGGTAGTCGATGTGGTGCTCCTCGTCCTCCAGGATCGACTCGAAGATGTTCGCCGAGGTGATGTCGCCCTTCTCGCGCATCACCTTGATGCCGCGCTTCAGGCGGTCGATCGCCTCGACCTCGACCATGCGGTCGGCCTCGAACATCTCCTTGACGGTCTGGCCGATCCGGACGTGGAAGAGGCGCTGGTAGTTAGGCAGGCCGTCCAGGAAGAGGATCCGGTCGGTCAGCACCTCGGCGTGCTTCATCTCGTCGAACGACTCGTGCCGGGTGTACTTCGCGAGCTTCGTCCAGCCGAAGTTCTCCTGCATCTTCGCGTGCAGGAAGTACTGGTTGATCGCCGTCAGCTCACCCGTGAGCTGCTCGTTGAGGAATTCGATGACTTCCGGGTCGCCCTGCATCGCCAAGGCTCCTTCCGTACGGGATCTGTGGGGGGATCGGGGGGATCTATGGGGAGGACGCGGCCGATGATGGCACTGGTGCGGAAGATCGTCCAGTAAGTGCGGGCTTAGTAAGTAAGGGCATGCTTAGTTCGAATTGCCCCGATTTTCGGGTTCGTATTCGCGTCTGTCAGGATGGAGCCATGGGTCGTCCGGTGGAGCGGGAATCAGGAGAGAGCGGACCGTCCGAGCTTCCGCCGGGGCAGCGACTCCAACGCGGCTGGCCGGTCACGCACTACGGCCCCGTCCCCAAGTTCCGCCCCGAACGCTGGGATTTCCGCGTCTTCGGCGCCACCGCCGACGGGGAGAAACACAGCTGGAACCACGAGGAGTTCGCGGCTCTGCCGTACGCGACCGTCGTCGCCGACCTCCATTGCGTGACCAAATTCAGCATGCTCGGCGCGGAATGGGGCGGTATTCCGGCGAGTGCGGTCCTCGCGCTCGCGCCGCCCGCTCCTGACGTCACCCACGTCATGGTGTGGGCCGAGTACGGGTACAGCGCCAACCTCCGGCTCGCCGACTTCACCGACCCCCGCAGCCTCTTCGCCAGCCACAAGGACGGTGAACTCCTCACCGCCGAACACGGGTTCCCCCTGCGCCTCGTCGTCCCGCACCTCTACGCCTGGAAAGGGCCGAAGTGGGTGCGCGGCATCGAGTACATGACCGCCGACCGGCGGGGATTCTGGGAGGAACGGGGCTATCACAACGTCGGCGACCCCTGGCGCGAGCAGCGGTACTCGTACCAGGAGACGCCTGGGGAGGGGCCGGAGCTGTAGGGCTCCGGTGGTGCTTCAGTGGTGGTGCTGGTGGACCACCGCGTGGCCTTTTCCGCGCCCGATCATCCACTTGTTCACCGGGACGGTGACGAGGAACGCGATCACCAGTGAGATCGCGAGCGAGCCCCAGAACAAGAAGTCCGCCAGTTCCGCGTCCATCGCGTCCGGCCACACCACGATCACGCCGTTGTCGATCAGCTCCATGACGGCGATCGACAGGGTGTCCGCGGCCAACGCCACCCGAATGGCCGCCTTCAGCCCGAGCCCGCTCTTCAGCACCCCGCGCAGGGTGAGCGAGTAGCCGAAGAAGAACGCCAGCACGATCGCGAGAAGCGTGGTCGGCAGGTTTCCCCACCCGAACGCCGTACCGATCACCATGCCGAGCACTTCGCCGATGGCGCATCCGGTGAGGCAGTGGAGGGTGGCCTGGATCGCCATGGCCCAGGTCGCGGGGGCGGGGTGGTGGGTGTGTGCTTCGTGCTGCATGGGGGCTCCCGGGGTCGGGGACGGAACCTGCACCAGGCCCGAACCATATACCCCCCTGGGGTATTCCCCCAGGGTCAGTCGTCCCGCAGTTTCTTCAGGCGCGCCACGTCCGCCGCGTGGCCCTCCTTGCCGCCGGGGGTCTCGATGATCAGGGGGACGTTCTCGGTCGCCGGGTGGGTCATCAGGGCGCGGAAGGGGTCCTCGCCGATGTGGCCGGAGCCGATGTTCTCGTGGCGGTCCTTGTGGGCGCCCACGACGTCCTTGGAGTCGTTGGCGTGGATCAGCTTCAGGCGGCCCTCGCCGACCGTGTCGACCAGCAGGTCGAGCGTCTGGTGCATGCCGGTCGGGCCGGTCAGGTCGTGGCCCGCGGCGAAGATGTGGCACGTGTCCAGGCAGACGCCGAGTTTCGGGTGGGCGTCCAGGGCGTCGAAGTAGGGGCCGAAGTCCCAGGTGCGGGAGCAGAGGGACGAGCCCTGTCCGGCCGTCGATTCGAGGAGGAGGTACGGGTCGTCGTCGTGGGTCAGCTCGTCCAGCAGCGGCAGCATGTGCTCGCGGACCTGGCTCAGCGCCACCTTCCGCTCCCGGCCGCCGGTCGCGCTTCCCGTGTGGACGACGACCCCGAGCGCCCCGATCTCCCGCGCCCGGCGCAGCGAGTGCCGCAGCGACTCCACCGACTTCTCGACGGTCGCCTCCGTGTGGGAGCCGAAGTTGATCAGGTACGGCGCGTGCACGTACGCGGGCTTGCGCAGCTCCTCGCACGCCTGCCGGAACGCCTCGTCCTGCCGCGGATTCCCGACCGGCGTCGCCCACCCCCGCGGGTTCGCGACGAAGACCTGCACGGTCTCCGCCTCCAGCTCCTCGGCGTACGAGAGACCGACGGAGTGCAGACCACCGGCCACGGGGACGTGGCCGCCTACGGGGTTACGGGAGGGGAAGTTCACGCTTCCAGGGTGTCACGCGGGGCGGGCGCCCCTCACCGGATGGTGATCGTGATCGTCGACCCCTTCGGCGCCGTGTCCCCCGCGTCCACCGACTGTTCCTTCACCGTGTCGCCGAAGAGGCCCAGCAGACCCCGGTCCTCCTTGACCTTGAAGCCGGACTGTTCGAGCTGCTTCTTCGCGTCGTCGACACTCGATCCGACGACGTCCGGGACCTCGATCATCTCCGGGCCCTTGGACAGGGTCAGCGTGACCGTGTCGCCCTCGGCGGCCTCGTCGTCCGCGCCGGGCGACTGCTCGGCGACCTTGCCCTTGTCCAGCTCGGAGTTGACCTGCGTCGAGGAGATCTCGACCTTGAGACCGGCCCCCTCCAGCGCGGTCGTCGCCGCGTCGAGGTCCTGCCCGGTGACGTCCGGGATCTCGACGGCCGCGCCCTTGCTGACGACCAGTGCGACGGCGGACCCGGCGTGCCGGGACGTGCCGACGGCAGGCGTCGTACGGATGACGGTCCCCTTGGCGGCGGAGTCGTCGAACTCGCTGGTCACGACGCCCGGTTCGAGCCCGGCAGCGGTGAGGCGCTTGCTCGCCTCGGCCTGCGGGAGGCCGGTGATGTCCGGGACGCGGACGGTCTGCGGGCCGTCCGAGACGGTCAGCGTCACCGAGTCGTTCTTGCGGATGCGCGCGCCCGGCGCGGGGTCCGTGCTGATGACGGTCCCGCGCTTCACGGTGTCGCTGTACGCGTGCTTCACGTCCCCGACGCCTAGCCCCGCGTCGTCCAGCCGCTCCTTCGCGACCGCCTCGGTCTGCGTGAGGACCGCGGGGACGTTCGTGAACTGCCCCGAGTTGATGTACCAGACGCCCGTACCGATCCCGAGGACCAGCAGAACCCCGGCCACGAGCGCGACGACGCCCCGCCGGCGCCGTACCGGACTCCTGTGCGGCGGGGGAGGGGGCGCCTCGAAGCGGGACGTGTGCTGGACGTCGTCCTCGTTCACCGGCAGCAGGCGCGGGACCGTCAGCGACCTCGGGATCACGCTCGTACGGTCCTGCGCGATGTCGTGCTCCGACGCCGTCGACTGCGGCGGCACCGCGTCCAACTGCTCCTCGCTCAGCGCGGCGCGCGCGGTGCGGACCTGGCCCAGCAGCTCCACCGCGTCGTTCGGCCGTACGTCCGGCGTGCGCGCCGTCGCCGACGCGACCAGCTCGTCCAGCTCGTACGCCAGACCCGGTACGGCCGCCGAGGGCGGCGGGACGTCGTCGTGCAGGTGCTTGTACAGGACGATCGCCGGGGTCTCGCCCTCGTGCGGCTGCGCGCCGGTCAGCATCTCGTACAGCAGGACCCCGCACGCGTACACGTCCACGCGCGCGTCCGCCGTACCTCGCTCCGTCTGCTCCGGCGCGAGGTACGCGACCGTCCCGAGTACGCCGCCCGTGCTCTCCGTCACCGTCCCGACGGACCGTACGAGCCCGAAGTCCGCGACCTTGACCCGGCCGTCGTCCCCTATCAGCACGTTCTCGGGCTTCATGTCCCGGTGCACGAACCCGGCACGGTGCGCGGCGCCCAGCGCGGCGAGCACCGGCTCCAGAATGTCCAGCGCGGCCCGGGGCTGCAACGCCCCTCGCTCCCGCAGCACATCCCGCAACGTGCACCCGGCGACGTACTCCATCGCCAGATACACGTACGGCCCGTCGGCCCCCTGATCGAACACCTGTACGACATTCGGATGAGCCAACCGGGCGACCGACTTGGCTTCCCGGATGAACCGCTCCACGAACACGCTGTCCGCAGCCAGCGCCGGATGCATCACCTTGACGGCCAGCACCCGGTCCAACCGCATGTCGACGGCCCGATAAACCGTGGCCATCCCGCCAACCGCGATCCGCGCGTCGACGCGATAACGCCCGTCGAGCACCTGCCCGACGAGAGGGTCCTGAAGGGTCGTATCCACGCCGCCGAGTCTACGAGCCACCACTGACACGGAGATCCGCAAGCCAAGAATGGGAACGGCCTTGTGACGTGAAACGGGGGAGTTCCCTGGAGGGAAGGGTTCCGGTAGTGGCGGGGATCACGGGGGCGAGGCGAGGAGGAGAAGGCAGAGAGCCCACGACCGGCACCCCGACGGACGGACCACAAGGCCCCCGCAAACGAAATCTCCCAGCCCGAGAAAGCACCCCGAACACCCTCGTGCCCGACCCCGGGAGCCTAACCAGGACGGCCCCCGAGGGGTGACCCCCACCGGAGCCGACACGCGAGCCCTCCACCGAACAGGGCTGGTCTGTCCGCCTGGGCGACTGCGCCTGCCTGGCGGCTGTGCCCGTCCGACGGCCCGGCCTGCCCGATAGTCGCGTCTGCTCGAAGCTGAACCCGCCCGATAGCTGAGCCCGCCCGACAGCCGCGCCCGCTGGGCGGCTGCGCCCGCGCGGGGGCAGCCGCCGGACGGATAGCCGCCGATGGTGGGAAGCCCCACAGGAAACGTCCACCCATCAACCGACTGGAAACGGGCGGCGCGTGGGTGGGGAAAGGAATCGTTCAGAACGACGGGCGTTCAGGGTCGAACTCCGCCAACCCCTCCGCCGGGGACGACGCCTCCGCGAAATACCGCCGAGGAATCCGCCCCGCCAGCCGAGCCGACCTCCCCGCCTCAACCGCGTAGCGCATAGCCGACGCCATCAGCACAGGATCCTGCGCCCGAGTCACCGCAGACGCCAGCATCACCCCCGCGCACCCCAACTCCATCGCGAACGCCACATCCGAAGCCGTCCCGGCCCCCGCATCGAGAATCACCGGCACGCGCGCGTGCTCGACGATCAACTGGAAATTGTGGGGGTTACGGATGCCGAGCCCGGACCCGATAGGCGACCCCAGCGGCATCACAGCCGCACACCCCACATCCTCCAGCTTCCGCGCGAGAACGGGATCGTCGTTCGTGTACGGCAGCACCGTGAACCCGTCGTCCACCAACACCTCCGCCGCCTCCAGCAACTCCACAGGATCCGGCAACAACGTCCGCTCATCGGCGATCACTTCGAGCTTGACGAGCGACGTCCCCAGCGCCTCCCGAGCAAGCCGAGCGGTCAGAACGGCCTCCCCCGCGGTGAAACAACCGGCCGTATTGGGCAACATCCGAACCCCGAGCCGATCAAGAACGGACAGAACCGATCCCTGCGTGGAGGGATTCACCCGCCGCATCGCAACGGTCGTCAACTCGGTCCCGGACGCGACGAGCGCCCGCTCAAGGACATCGAGACTGGCCGCACCCCCGGTCCCCATGATCAGCCGGGAGGAGTACGCCGTACCCCCCAGCAGAAACGCATCATCAGCCATGGCTCAACCTCCCTGGACAGCGGTGAGGACTTCGACACGATCCCCGTCGGACAGAACGGTCGTCGACCACCCCGCGCGCGGGACGACGATCTCGTTGAGCGCGGCGGCAACCCCGGAGGGAACGGGCGAGAGCGTACGGACGACGGAATCGAGCACAGTCCCGGCGTCGACCACACGCACCTCGCCATTGACGGAGATGTTCATACGGAGTGCTCCAGAAGCGAACCGGCACCGAAGCGCCGGGGAGTGAAGGGACGGGCTTCCTCGGGCAGCTCACCGCAGGTCAACGCGTGCGCGAGCGCATCCCCGGTGACCGGCGTCAACAGCACCCCGTTGCGATAGTGCCCGGTCGCGAGGAGCAGCCCGTCGAGCCCGGTCGGCCCGAGGAGAGGCGCGTTGTCGGGAGACCCCGGCCGCAACCCCGCACGCGTCTCCGTGAGCGGCAGCTCGGTGATCCCGGGCACCAGCTCGTGCGCGTCGCGCAGCAACTCGTACACACCCCCCGCGGTGACGACGGTGTCCCACCCCTGCTCCTCGGTGGTGGCCCCCACGACGAGCTCCCCGTTGGCGCGGGGCACGAGATACACGTGACTGCCACGGACGACGGCCCGCACGGTACGGCTCAGGAAGGGCGCGTAGGCGGCCGGCACGGAGAGCCGCAGCACCTGCCCCTTCACGGGCCGCACGGGCGGCCGTACGGCGTCGGGGACCCCGTCGAGCCGCGCGCTGAGGCTGCCCGCGGCGAGCACGACCTGCCCGGCGCCGAGGAACGCACCCGCGCGCGTGTGCACGCCGGTGGCCCGCCCCCCGGTGACGTCGAGCCGCTCGGCCCACTCCCGGTGGAAGGCGACCCCCGCACGCGCACAGGCGACGACGAGCGCGGCGGCGAGCCGACGGGGATCGACCTGATGGTCACCGTCGACGCGCAGCCCCCCGCGCACACCGGGCGCGAGCATGGGCTCCAGACGGCGGCACTCTCGCCCGGACAGCCACTCCGACTCCAGCCCGGACTGTCGTTGCAGCGTGTGCAGTTCCCGCAGGTGGGCCCGGTCGTCGGCGTCGAGCGCGACGGCGAGCGTCCCGCAGCGGCGGTAGCCGACGTCGTGCCCGGTGACCTCGGTCAGCTCGGCCACGAAATCGGGATACCGGCGCGCGGAGGCGAGGTTCAGACCCAGCAGGGTCTGCTCACCGTGGTGCAGCTCGGTGACGGCGGCCAGCATCCCGGCGGCGACCTGAGCGGCCCCGCCCCCCGGCTCAGGATCCACCACAGAGGCCCTCAGACCGCGCTGTGCGGCCCGCCAGGCGGTGACGAGCCCGATGATCCCGCCCCCGACCACGAGGACGTCAGACGGACGCGTAGGCGACATGGGCGTCCAGCCCCTCCCTTCGCCGGCATGACCCGGATCAGGTTCGTACGGTCGGAGGCCGGCCAGCCTCCCTCTCAGCCCGGTACGCCCGGGCTCCCGCGAGTGCTTTACGTTGGCCCCACCCTAGCCCGCACCCCCCGCACCTCGTAAAGGGAGCCTCAGTTGACCCTCGACGGCCTCGTGTTCGCCCCCGTCGCCGACCAGGCGCCCGGCCAGGTCGGCACGGGCACCCGGTTCACGTACCACGAGTCCGACGGCGTCGTCTGGGCCGACTACGCGGGCGGGGACGTCGTACGCGGCCACCTCGTCGGCACGCGCGCGGGGGACCGCGTCGACTTCCGGTACGTCCAGCTGCGCACCGACGGGACGACCGCTTCCGGCCACTGCGTGTCGACCGTCGTGCCCCTCCCCGACGGGCGCGTACGGCTCGACGAGACCTGGGAGTGGGAGTCCCGGCAGGGCACCGGTACGAGCGTTGTGGAGCAGGTCACGGAACCGGGCCCCTGACTGACTCACCGTCACGCAACTATGGTGATCGAGTGAGCGAGCAGACGCAGGAAACGGACGCCCCGCGCGTGGTCGTCGTCGGCGCCGGGATGGCCGGGGTGCAGACCGCGGTCGCCCTGCGCGAACAGGGCTTCGCCGGGACGGTCACCGTCATCGGCGCGGAAACCCACCAGCCGTACGACCGTCCCCCGCTCTCCAAGGCCGTCCTGCTCGGCAAGTCCGACGGCTCCGCCTTCGACATCGACTTCCCCGGCCTCGGCATCGACCTCGTCCTCGGCCGTGAGGCCCTCGCCGTGCGTCCCTCGGAGCACGTCGTCGACACGGACGCCGGTGCGGTCCCGTACGACGTCCTCGTCCTCGCCACCGGCGCCGAACCGATTCTTCTGCCCGGCACGGAGGGCGTCCCCGGCGTCCACCTCCTGCGCACCCTCGACGACGTCGAACGGCTCCGTCCCGTCCTCGCCGACCAGCACGACGTCGTGGTCGTCGGGGCGGGGTGGATCGGCGCGGAGTTCGCCACCGCCGCGCGCGAGGCGGGGTGCGCGGTGACGGTCGTCGAGGCGGCGGACCGCCCTCTCGCGGGCGCGCTGCCCGCCGACGTCGCCGCGCCCATGGCCTCCTGGTACGCCGACCTCGGGGTCGAACTGCGCACCCACGCGCGCGTACGGAGCGTCGAGCCGGGTGCGGTTCTCCTGGACGACGGCACGCGCATTCCTGCGGGGGCGGTGCTCGTCGGTATCGGCGCGCGGCCCGCGACGGCGTGGCTCCGCTCCTCGGGGGTGAACCTGGGAGCGCACGGCGAGGTCGTCACCGACGAGCACCTCCGCACGTCCGCGCCCGACGTCTACGCCGTCGGCGACTGCGCCTCGTTCCCCTCCGCGCGGTACGACGAACGCCTCCTGATCCACCACTGGGACAACGCGCTCCAGGGCCCGCGCACGGTCGCCTCCAACATCCTCGCCTCCGCCACCGGCGCCCCTCCGGTCGCCTACGACCCCGTCCCGTACTTCTGGTCCGAGCAGTTCGGGCGGTTCGTGCAGTACGCGGGGCATCATGCGGGGGCCGACACGATGATCTGGCGCGGGGAGCCGTCCGGACCGGCGTGGTCGGTGTGCTGGCTGCGGGAGGGGCGGTTGGTGGCGCTCCTGGCGGTGGGCCGGCCTCGGGATCTGGCGCAGGGGAGGCGGTTGATCGGGGCGGGGGCTGTGATGGATGCGGGGGTGCTGGGGGATGCGGGGCTGCCGTTGAAGTCGGCGGTGGCGTGAGGGGCGGGTTTCGGCTTTGTCTCCTTGTCGACCTGTTTGGCGGCCGGATTTTGGCGTTCCTGGCGGGTTCTCGGTGCGGGTGTTCGGTGGGTCCCGGGGCGGGCTTTCGGTAGGCGTTCAGCGGGCTGTGGGGCTCCCCGAGGGGTTTTTGCGGGTGCCCTCAGAGGGCCGGTCCGGGTGGGCTCCGCTTCCGCGTGTCAGTGGCAGATGGCAGGCTTGATGTCGTGACCGAGATTGACACGAAGATCGACGCGCTTGTCCCCGCCTGGCTGACCCTGCCCGACATCGCCGAACTGCTCGACGAGGAGGTGACGCGCGTACGGCAACTGGTGAAGGAGGGCCAGCTGATCGCCGTCCGCCGCGGTGAGAACCGAGCACTGCACGTCCCCGCCTCCTTCATCGACGGCGACAAGGTCGTCAAGGGCCTCGTCGGCCTCCTGACGCTCCTGAGGGACGACGGCTTCACGGCCGAGGAGATGATCGAGTGGCTCTTCACTCCCGACCCCACTCTCCCCGGCACCCCGGCCCAGGCACTCCTGGAGAACCGGGGCACCGAGGTCAAACGCCGGGCCCAGGCACTGGCGGTCTGACCGACACGCGGTGAGGTACGGCCGTGCGTCTCGATGAGGCACGGCTGTACGTCGCCGGGGGCGCCCACTTCCGCCGGTTCCCAGGCACGGCGCCTGGAGCGGCTCCCGGGGTCCCTGAGAGGTGGGCCGGAATCACTGCGCCCGAAAACGCCGGGCCTGACGAACTCCGCACGCCCACCAGCCTCGCAAGTTTCCCGACCCCACCGCCGGGAACTCCCTCCCAGAACCCAACCCAACCCACCCCGGGGGACCCATGCCCGACGCCGCAGCGCAGCTCGCCGACGCCCGTCTCTACCTCTGCGTGGACGCCCGCAAGCGCCAAGGCGACCTCCCGGAGTTCCTGGACGCCGTGCTCGCCGGGGGAGTGGACATCGTGCAGCTCAGGGACAAGGGTCTGGAGGCCGCCGAGGAGCTGGAGCACCTCGCCGTGTTCGCGGACGCCTGCGCACGGCACGGCAAGCTCCTCGCCGTGAACGACCGCGCGGACATCGCGCATGCCGCCGCCGCGGACGTACTGCACCTCGGACAGGGCGACCTCCCCGTCCCCGCGGCGAGGGCGATCGTGAGCGGGAACACACTGATCGGCCGCTCCACGCACTCGGTGGCGGAGGCGGAGGCCGCGGCGGCCGAGGAGGGTGTCGACTACTTCTGCACGGGCCCCTGCTGGCCCACCCCCACGAAGCCCGGCCGCCCGGCCCCCGGCCTCGACCTGGTCCGCCACACCGCGTCCCTCGCGCCCACCCGCCCCTGGTTCGCGATCGGCGGCATCGACCTCACGAACCTCGACGAGGTCCTGGAGGCGGGCGCGCGCAGAGTGGTGGTCGTACGCGCGATCTCGGAGGCAACAGCCCCCGGCGAGGCGGCGGCGAGCTTCAAGAAGCGCTTGAACGAGGTGTAACCGGGGAAGGCCGCGCGGACAGGGACGTACCGGAGCGCGGGCCGCCCCCTGAAGGACGCCGGGCCCCCGCCAGAGCCCACCTCGACCCCGCCTAGAGCCCCCAACACCCCCCAACCCCACCGAACCCGCCCATTCCCCCCACCCCCAGTCCGATATACGGACACCGCCCCCGCGGATTAGGGCAATTTCCTCAGGGCCGGTTGGGGGAGTGGCCCGGTGCTGGCTAACCTGCGGGTATGGCCCTCGGAACCGCATCCACAAGGACCGACCGCGCGCGCACGGTGCGTGACATTCTGGCGTCCGGCAAGACGACGTACTCGTTCGAGTTCTCGGCCCCGAAGACGCCGAAGGGCGAACGGAGCCTGTGGAGCGCGCTCAGGAGAGTCGAGGCGGTGGCACCGGACTTCGTGTCGGTGACGTACGGCGCCGGCGGCTCCACGCGCGCGGGGACGGTGAAGGAGACCGAGCAGATCGTCGCCGACACGACGCTCACCCCGGTCGCCCACCTGACCGCCGTGAACCACTCGATCGCGGAGCTGCGCAACATCATCGGCCAGTACGCCGACGCCGGGATCAGGAACATGCTCGCGGTCAGGGGAGACCCGCCCGGCGACCCGATGGCCGACTGGATCGCGCACCCCAGCGGACTGACGTACGCGGCGGAACTGGTCCGCCTGATCAAGGAGTCCGGCGACTTCTGCGTGGGCGTCGCCGCGTTCCCGGAGATGCACCCGAGGTCGGACCACTGGGACACGGACGTCGCGCACTTCGTCGACAAGTGCCGCGCGGGCGCGGACTACGCGATCACCCAGATGTTCTTCCAGCCGGAGTCGTACCTGCGCCTGCGCGACCGCGTCGCCGCCGCGGGTTGCGACACCCCGGTCATCCCCGAGATCATGCCGGTCACCAGCGTCCGCATGCTGGAGCGGCTCCCGCAGCTCAGCAACGCGGCCATCCCGTCCGCCCTGAAAGAGCGGATCCTCACAGCGAAGGACGATCCGGCCGCTGTACGCTCCATCGGTATCGAATTCGCCACGGAGTTCTGCGCGCGGCTGCTCGCCGAGGGCGTCCCCGGACTGCACTTCATCACGCTCAACAACTCCACGGCGTCGCTGGAAATCTACGAGAACCTTGGCCTGCACCATCCCCCGCGGGCCTAGACCGGTCGCACGGAAATAAGACACACTGCGTAGCGGCCACTGGGAGAAGAGGGGCGTACATGGGCTGGACGGTCCTCTACATCGCGTTCGGCGTCGTCGCACTCTGGCTGCTCGGCGAAGTGCTGTTGCAGTACAAGGCGCGGCTGCGCTGGCGGCTGCTGGCGTTCGCCGGCTTCCTGGGCGTCGTCTTCGGTGTCCTGATCCCATCGGTCCCGGTGATCGCCGTGGGCGCGGTCGCGTTCGCGATCGGGCAGACGTACGTCACGCTGTCGTTCCGCAAGGGCTTCGAGTCGGGCTGGGCGGTCAGCCGCCCCGGCCTCGCGGAGAGCTTCACGAAGCGCCGCAAGGGCAAGAAGGCCGACGACGACCCGGCCGGCCCGCCGACCCCGCCCCCCGGCACGGCCGAGGCCCCCGACGCGCCGTACGAGACCGCCGCCCCCTCCCTCGACGCCGCGGCCACCGCCGCCTTCGAGCGCGCGACCGGCGACTACGACGACGACTTCGACCGCGACGACGTCTTCACCCCGGCCCGCCCCCTCCAGCCGTCCGCCGACACGGTCTACGAGCCCCAGCCGCTGCCGGACGAGACCGGTACGTACGGCGTCTACAGCGACGCCGCGTACGCGGCGGCCACCGGCCAGGACCAGTACGCCGCGTACTACAACCAGCAGCAGGGCTACGGCTACGACACCACCGGCGAGCAGCAGCAGTACGCCGCCTACTCCGACCCGTACATCGGCACCCAGACCTACGGCACGGGTACGTACGACACCACCGGCTACGACCAGCAGCAGTACGGCACTCAGCAGGGCTACCCCCAGGACCAGTACGCCCAGCAGGGCTACCCGACGGAGACCCCCGCGGGCGGCGTCTGGGTCCCCCAGCAGCGCAACACGGACGACCCGTCCTACGGGGACCTCCCTGCCGACCAGCAGTACTACCAGGACGGCCAGGGCCAACAGCAGCAGCAACAGCAGCACGGCAACGGGTACGACGAGCAGCAGTACCGTTTCTGAAGCGCTGGGCGAGGGGCTGGGCCGTCGGGCGAGCAGCTCACTGTGACCCCCTGAACTCCAGCCCTTCCACGATCAGTCCCGCCACCAGTGCCCCCGACATGCCCGCGTGCGGCAGTCCTCCGCCGGGGTGGGACCAGCCGCCCACGGTGAACAGGCCGGGGAGGGCGGTCGTGTTGGCCGGGTGCAGCAGGCGGCCCTCCGCCGCTGCCAGCGAGGGGGGCGGAATCGAGCCACCTTCCGCGCCGGTCGCCGCCGCGATGTCCGCCGGGGTGCGCACCTCGCGCCACAGGAGCCGCTCCCGCAGGCCCGGTACGGCCCGTTCGGCCGCCGTCAGCATCGCCTCCGCCGTGGCTTCGTGATCCCCCTCGACGCCGGCCGGGACCGTGGCCGTGAGGACCATCGCCTCGTGCTCGGCGTCCGGGGTCAGCGCGGGGTCGTCGGGGCGCAGGACGGTGACCGTGGGGGCGGCGGGGGGCGTCGGCGGCGTACCGAAGAGGGACGCCAGCTCGGCCTCACGGTCGGGGGTGTGGACGACGGTCAGATGTGGGGTGCCCTCGGGGCGGGCGCCGCGCAGCGCGAGCAGCACCGTCAGCCGGCTGGGCAGTCCCCGCTGCGGCTGCACCTCGCCTTCCGCGCGCGGAGGGACACCGGGGAGGCCGGGGGCGGTGCCGGTGACGACGAAGTCGGCGTCCACGACGGTGTTGCCGGCTGCGGCAGGGGCGTCCCCGGACGTGCTCTTTGCCACCTCCACCCCCGCCACCCGGCCGTCCTTCTCCACCACCCGCACCACCTCCGCGCCGAACACGAACTCCACCCGCCGCGCGAGGCACCGTTCGTACACCGCGCGGGCCAGTTCGCGCAGGCCGCCCCGGACGTACCAGGTGCCGAACGCGTGCTCCAGGTACGGCAGGACGGCCGCGCTCGCGGGCGCGGTGCGGGGGTCGAGGCCGTGCGCGAGGGCGTGGCTCTCCAGCAGCGCGGCGAGGCGCGCGTCCCGCAGCTCCCAGGCGCCGACCTCGGCGAGCGTGCCCGCCCTGCGCGTACGCAGGAGCCGCTTGTGCGGGACCGACGGGTACGGCTCGCGCCCCGCCAGCACCTCCCAGTTCGGCCACAGGGGCTCCTCCAGCAACGGCCGCCGCGTACGGTCCCACGCCTCCCGCGCCCGCACGAGGAAGTCCCCCCACCGCGCGCCCGCGCCCGCCCCCAGCGCCTCGTCCAGCGCCGAGACGACGCCCGCGCGCGAGGCGTTCGGCAAGGACACCGCGCTCCCGTCCGCGAACACGTGCCGCGCCGAGGGATCGACCTGCACCAGCCCGACGACGTCCTCCAACGCCTCCTTGCCGGTCTTGACGAACAGATCCCGCCACACCGCGGGCAAGGTCAGCACCCCGGGCCCCACATCGAACCGAAACCCGCCCCGCTCCCACCGCCCGACCCCACCGCCGTACGTCTCCCCCCGCTCGTACACCACCACCCGATGCCCAGCGACAGCCAACCGCGCAGCCGCCGCCATCGCGCCCATCCCAGCGCCGATTACCACGATCCGTCCCATGCCAGCGACTGTATCGGCCACCACTGACAGTGAGGACGGGGTGGTGGCCGGCCTTGGGGTGCACGGGGCGGTGGCGAGGTGGGCCGGTCCGATGGGCGGCGGGGCCAAGGCGGTGTGGGAGCTCGGCAGTGCCTTCGGGTCGCTCACGGCGGCCCGCCCCGTTTCGCCCGGACCGGTGTACGGCCCCGACCACGACGCCCCGCTCCGCCCGGCAACTGCCCTCGAACTGGTCCGGCCTCGTGCGCCAGAGCCCACCCCACCCCGCCCGGCGACGGCTCTCGGATGGGCCCGGCCTCGCGCGCCCGAGCCCCGTCTCACCCACTACCCCGCAGCACCCCAAAACCCCGTCACCTCACCCCGGCGACCCTCCCCGCCCCGCCAGCCGTCGTTCCTCCCGGCGTTGGGCCCTCCGGCGCAGGAAACGGCGGATGCGGGACGCGAGGAAGACCAGGAGGACCAGGCCGGTCACGAGGAGCGTGCCCGCGATCACCGCCGCTGCCCCGGGGTGGAACATCGCGAACGTCACCAGCCCCCCGACGCCCAGATCCTCCGCAAGGCTCACGATCAGGTTGCTGAAGGGCTCGGGTGACGTGTTGACGGCCATCCTCGTGCCCGCCTTCACCGCGTGGCTCGCGAGTGCCGTGGAGCCGCCCACGAGGCCTGCGGCGATGTCGGAGAGCGACCCGGAGTGGCCCGCGAGGAGTGCGCCGACCCAGGCGCCCGCGACGGGCCGGATCAGCGTGTGGACGGCGTCCCAGACGGAGTCCACGTACGGGATCTTGTCGGCGACCGTGTCGCACAGGAACAGCACGCCCGCGACGACCAGGACCTCGGGGCGTTGCAGGGTTTCGGGGATCTCGTCGCTCAGACCTGTCGCGCCGAACACGCCGAGCAGCAGCACCACCGCGTACGCGTTGATGCCGCTGGCCCAGCCGCTGGTGAACACGAGGGGGAGTACGGACACGGACGCGATGGTAACCAGGGCGGGGCGAGCCGGCCTGGTGATGAGCACCCAGCTCTGAGTATCCGTACCTAACCCCCGAGATGAGTACGCGCGCGGATGGGTGCCGACCTGCGTGAACGGGAGAGTGGAGGCACGGAAAGGGGCCCGGTCGCCGGTACCGCCGACACGGGGCGGCGGAACCGGAACCGGCCCCAGACCGCTCCTTCCGCCGGCTCGGTCGGCGGGAGCGAGGCACGGGGGACCCCTGGGGGGAACGACCGGACGGGGGACCGACGGGGGAAGCAGGAACGGGGGGACCGGGGGGAACAGGGGGAAACGGGGGAGGAAGCGCCGGTTCGACGGTGGCTCGCGGGGGACGCGGCCCACGTCGGACCGGCGCTTTCGTCATACACCCCGGTAAGGGGCGCTATCCCAGGAGGACGCCCCTTACAGCCGCCCGCTCACCCGCCCCTGCAACAGCCGCGACAGCGCCGCGTGGACCTCGTCCAGCGACCGCTCCGGCTGGAACGCCTGCCAGTCCAGCGCCGCGACCAGCACCATCCCGACGAGCGCGGCGGCGGTCAGCGGTACGTCGATGTCGTCCGCGAACTCGCGCTCCTCCACACCCGCACGCAGCACGTCCTCGACGACGGCCACCGCCTCTTTCCGCACGACCATGAGGGTCGACTGCCACGCACGGTTCGTGCGCCACAGCTCGGCCACGTACAGCTGCGTGAACGCGGGATACCGGTCGATGAACACGAGCCCCGCGCGGATCATCGCGTCCAGCGCGTCGACCCGCGTACCGCCCGCGCGCGCGGAGCGCTGCGACGCCTCTCTCAGGGAGGCGGTCAGCAGACCCACGCCGTGGCGCAGCAGCTCCTCGAAGAGGACGGACTTGCTGGCGAAGTTGTAGTACACGGTGCCCTTGGCGACGCCCGCGCGCTCGGCGATCTCGTCCACCGTGGTGGCGGAGAAGCCCTGCTCGGCGATGAGCGTGACGGCCGCCTCGTAGAGCTTCTGCCGAGTGGCCGCGCGGCGGGTGCCACCGCCCGACGTGGTGCTGCTTTCCATACGGTCGATTCTCACAGGAACGGGAGCGCCGGGGGACCGCTTCGAAGATCGCCGCGAAGACAGGGCACGAGCGACGGCCCGAGCCGGTGGTCGAACTCCTGATCGAGGTAAAAGACCAGGTCAGAACGGATTGTCAGTGGCATACCTCACGATGGGCACATACGGCCACAGTGCCGTCACCCAGACGACAGGAGGTTCGTCATGGCCAGCTACCGCGCGGCAGCCGCACACCGGCACGGCGTCACCGGCCCTGCCCCCTCACCGAACGGCCCGGCGAGCGACGTACACCCCGTCCTGCGCCGCGCCACGGCCCCGCCCGCCGCCCTCGACCTGCTCACGCAGGCGCGTACGGGCCTGGACGAGGCGGCCGTCCTCGACACCCCCAACGAGCGGTACGCCACGGCGCACCTCGCGGCGCTGCGCACCGCCGCCGCCGTCCTCGCGGCCCGCGCCCGCCCCGACCTCACACCCAGGCGCCGCGCCCGCATCCGCAGCGCCTGGGAACTCCTCCCCGAGATCGCCCCCGAACTCGCCGAGTGGAGCGCCCACTTCGCCGCGGGCGCCACCCGGCGGGCCCGCGCCGAGGCCGGCATCGTCGGCGCGGCGTCCCCGCGCGACGCCGACGACCTCATACGCGACGTCGCGATGTTCGTCCGCCTGGTGGAACGCCTGCTGTCCGTCCAGCCGGTCCTGCCCCGCCAGAACCCGCCGGGAGGCGACCACGACTACCCGCACGCGGGCTGACGGCACGGCCGAGGCAATAGGGTGGACGTGCACGAAGCCCTCATCTCGGGGGTGTCCGTCCGCTCCGCCGGGTAACGCGGCGGGGCCGCGTCTAGGAGTCAGTTGCCGTGTCGGATCCGTCGCGCTCGTCCGCCCCGCAGGAACGTCCGCAGACCGGGGCGCTGGGGACCGATCCGGCGAGGCCGCGTTCGTCACTGCGCACGGCCGTCGTGTGGGAGGTGCTCCAGGAGGCGCTGGAGCGCCGGGTCAAGGGCAGCGGCCGGGAGTCGCTCGACGTGCTGGACGCCGGGGGCGGCAGCGGCAACTTCGCCGTACCGCTCGCCCGGCTCGGCCACCGGGTGACCGTCGTCGACCCCAGCCCCAACGCCCTGTTCGCCCTGGAGCGCCGCGCGGCCGAGGCCGGCGTCGCCGACCGCGTCCGGGGCGTGCAGGGCGACGCGGGCGGCCTGTTCGACGTCGTGGAGCGCGGCGGGTACGACGCCGTCCTGTGCCACGGCGTCCTGGAGTACGTCGACGACCCGGCCGACGGCGTCCACAACGCGGTGGCCGCGCTGCGCCCCGAGGGCGTCCTCAGCCTCCTCGTGGCGGGCCTCGGCGGCGCCGTCCTCGCGCGGGCGCTCGCCGGGCACTTCAAGGAGGCCCGGCACGCGCTCGGTGACCCCAGTGGCCGATGGGGCGAGGGTGACCCCGTCCCCCGGCGCTTCACGGCCGGACAGCTCACGGAACTGGTCGAGGGCGCGGGCCTCGCCGTCGGCGCTGTGCACGGCGTACGGATCTTCGCCGACCTCGTCCCCGGCGTCCTCGTCGACACCGAGCCCGGCGCGCTGGAGGCCCTGTTGAAGCTGGAGGAGGCGGCGGCGGAACTGCCCGCTTTCCACTCCGTGGCGACCCAGCTCCACGTCCTCGGCGAGACCCGCGCGAGCTGACCGGTCCCTTTACACCCCCTTGACCCTGGCTTGATCATGGTCCCGGCCGTGATGGAGTACGCCACAGGCCCTCCGTTACGGCTTTGTGAGCCGTATGATCGAGGGAGACCGTCCGGCATGACGGGTCGGCCGCCGGGGAATGGAAGCCTCAGCGAGCCGGGACGTTCTTGACGGGTTCTGGTTGGCCAATTGGCGTAGAGGGGCGGGTTTCACGGGGGCGATTCCCTGCCTATCCTGAAGGGACCCCCGGGTCGCCCCGGCGACTGCACGATGAGGAGGACGCCGTGCCGCTCTCTGAGCACGAGCAGCGAATGCTTGAGCAGATGGAGCGAGCGCTGTACGCCGAAGACCCCAAGTTCGCGACAGCGCTTGAGGGAAGCGGGCTGCGGACGTACACCCGGCGACGGGTCTACCAGGCGGTCGCCGGCTTCCTCGTAGGTATCGCGCTCCTCATGGCCGGTATGGTCGCCCAGCAGGTATGGCTCAGCGTGGTCGGGTTCCTCGTCATGCTGGGATGCGCCGTGCTCGCCGTGACCGGTTGGCGCAAGGCCCCCAAGCCGGGCGAGCAGCCCACGACCGGTGGCCAGCAGGCCCGCCAGCCCCGGTCGAGGCGCTCCATGATGGACCGCATCGAGCAACGCTGGCAGCGCCGCCGCGACGAGCAACAGGGCCAGTGACCCGAAGCTCGTAGCGCACGGCTCCTGACACGTACGACTGAGGGGGCCACCCGATGGGGTGGCCCCCTCAGTCGTACGTGTCAGGGGCGTCGAGCAGCAGCCCAAGTCGGGCAGCAGCCCAAGAGGAAGGGCCGCTGCGGTGTCCGGAGACACCCCGCAGCGGCCCTTCCCGCGCCTCTCAGCCTCCTTGCTGCTGCCCCCGCCGGCCCCACGGCGCCCGCTGCGCCAGGTCGGCCCAACGGGTCGCCCACGACGCCTTCGTGGCCGTCCAGCGGTCCATCAGGTCCCACATCGCCCGGACGGCGGAACGGGGAGCGACGAAGGCGCGCAGGCGGACCGGCCAGGTCGCCCGGGTGCGCAGGGCGGCGCGGACCGCGCGGGCCTCGTCCGCCAGACCGGCCTCCGCGCGGGGGTGCGGTGCGAAGAGGACCTGCTCCACCGCGCCGGCCACCCGGTGCACGGACCGCGCCGCGGGCTCCTCCAACTCGCCGAGCTCGACGATCCGCGCGGCGGCCCGCCGAGGCGTGAGCGCGTCGTCCGGCGCGATGCCGAAGTCCCACGCCGTGTCCGTCAGCTCCCGCCACACCGCCAGGACATGCGCGACAGCGGCCTCACCGGCCCGTACGGAGGGGTCCTCACCCGGCGCCAGCGGATCACCCACAGCGCCCTGGGGCCCCGCGCGGTCCCGGCCGGGACCGGCCCCGGCGTGCTGCGCCGACGCCAGCCGCACCGACCGCCTGCGCAGCCGCCACAGCATCGGCAGCGACGGCACCGCGATCACCAGCACGGCCAGCAGCGACCACCAGGCCAGCTTGTACCAGGGGGTGCCCCCGTCGCCGCCCGCCGCCGAGCCCGCCGGCAGCGCGCTCGCGCAGCCGTTCTCCTTGCGCTGCGCCGCCGAGCAGCTCGCGTTCGCGGAGGGCGCCGCCGAGGGCGCCGCGCTCGCCGAGGGCGAGATCTCCGGCGCCGCCGGAACCGTCGTCTCCGAGGAGTCGGGCAGCGTGTACGACGGCGTCGAACCCCGCGTCGGCGTCGGCTCGAACCGGGTCCAGCCGATGCCCTCGAAGTACAGCTCCGGCCACGCGTGCGCGTCCTTCAGGCTCACCTGGACCGTGCCGTTCCCCTGCGGGGTGCCCGGCGCGAAGCCGACCGCGACCCGCGCCGGGATGCCCAGCGTCCGGGCCATCGCCGCCATCGCGAACGAGTAGTGGACGCAGAAGCCCTGCTTGTCCCGCAGGAACTTGGCGATCGCGTCCGGACCCGTCCCGACGTCGACCTGGGTGTCGTACTGGAAGCCGCCCGTCACCGCGAAGTAGTCCTGGAGCGCGACCGCCTTCGCGTAGTCCGTCTCCGCGCCCCGGGTGATCTGCCGGGCCTGCTGCCACACCACCGACGGCAGCGAGGACGGCACCTCCGTGTAGTCGCCCAGGATCGACGCGCGCGCCTCGGGCGCCGCCGCGAGCTGCTCCGCCGTCGGCTGCACCTCCAGGCTGCTCACCTGGTACGTCAGACCGCGCGTGTTCTGGCCGTGGTCCCCGACGAGCGTCATGCCCTCCGGCTCGAACCGCCAGTTCCCGGCGATGCGCACCCCGCTCGGCGGGTACGGCATCGGCAGCCAGTCCTGCGCGTACCAGTCGGCGGCCGTGACCTGGGTGGTGACCTCCGCGCGCTTCACGTCCGAGCGCAGGCCCACCGGCGTCGGGAAGTCCTTGGGGACCTCCTGGATGCGCTTGCGGGACGGGCGCCAGGTCGTGCCGTCGAAGTCGTCCAGGGAGACGATCCGCAGGTACATGTCCGACAGGTCGTTGGAGTTCGTCCGCAGCGTCAGGACCGTACGGTCCTGGTCGACGTTCAGGCTGTCGCGCAGCGACACCAGCGGGTTGACCGCCGAGATCGTGCCCCCGCTGCCCGTGCCCGCGCCGACTCCCGTGCCCGTGCCGTCCAGCAGGCCGCCCTGGATCGCGGGGATCGGCAGCAGCGGTACCACCAGGGCGACGCCGAGCGCGGCCATGCCGATCCGCCGCCCCGTGCGCACCGGGGCCACCGGGCCCTCCGCCGCGCCGGGACCGCCCGGCCCGCGCGGGGCGCCGCCGAAGACGCGGCCCCACTGGGAGAGCCGCTCACGGCCCTCGGCGAGCAGCAGCATCAGATAGCCGGCCGCCGCGACCAGGAACCACAGCCAGTCCGTGCCCCCCTCGGACAGGCCCGCCGCCACCGAGTACAGGGCCAGCAGCGGCAGTCCGGCCGGGGCCGCGTTGCGGAACGTCACCGCGAGGGTGTCCACCATCAGGCCGATCACCAGGACCCCGCCGATCAGCATCAGCCGGATGCCGTCGGACAGCGGGGCCGGGATCGCGTACCGGCCCACGTCGTCCCCGCCCGCCTGGAACAGGTCCGCGAAGCGCGTGATCGCCTCCGGGCCCGGGACGATTCCCGCGAGGGCCTGCTCGCGGGCGAAGACCAGGGTCAGCAGCAGGACCGTCACCAGCGCCTGCGCCGCCACCGTCAGCGGCCGGGCCAGCGGGACCCGGCGGGCCGCCGCGCCCACGCCCGACTGGACCAGCAGGAGCAGCACCGCCTGGAGGAACCACGAGCTGCGGTCGACCAGCGGCAGCAGGGCGGTCGCCGCCATCAGCGTCGCCGCCGCGGAGCACAGCGTCAGTCTCGCCCGCCCGCTCATGAGCCCGCCCTTCCCATCGTGCCCACCACGCCCGACCGCTCGCGGTCCGCCTGGCGCCACAGATCCTCCAGCGAGGTGCCCCTCGGGACGTTCACCGCCGTCCAGCCCGCGTCCCGCAGCATCCTCAGCCGCTCCTCCTGACCCTTCATCGGTTCGGACCCGCCGTTCGGTTCACGGCCCGGGGCACGGCTCCAGGAGTCGTTGTCGATGAGGAACGCGATCGCTCCTCCGCTGCGCTGGCGCATCTTCGCGGCCACCGCCGCCTGCTCCTCGTCCAGATCGCCGAGGAACGCGACGAGGAGGCCCTCGTTGCCGCCGCGCAGCACGTCGTACGCGCGCGAGAGGCCCGCGCCGTCGGAGTGGTCGACCACCGCGAGGGTGTCCATCATCAGGCCGGCCGCCTCGGCGGACTCGCCGCCGCCCACGAAGCCCTCGGTGCCCTCGCCGGGGACCGAGCTGCCGGTGTCGGTGAGGAGGCGGACGGTGAAGCCGCGCTCCAGCATGTGCGTCAGGACCGACGCGGCGCCCGAGACCGCCCACTCGAAGGGCGCGTCGGGGCCGACGCCGTCGTACGCGATGCCCCGGGTGTCCAGCAGGACCGTGCAGCGGGCGCGCTGCGGCTGTTCTTCGCGGCGGACCATCAGCTCGCCGTAGCGGGCCGTCGAGCGCCAGTGGACGCGGCGCAGGTCGTCGCCGTAGCGGTAGCCGCGCGGGATCACGTCGTCCTCGCCGGCCAGCGCGAGCGAGCGCTGACGGCCTTCGCCGTACCCCTTCGCCTCGCCGCTGAAGCGGACGGAGGGGAGAGGGTCGACGCGGGGGATCACCGTCAGGGTGTCGTACGACGAGAACGAGCGGGTCAGCTCGCACATGCCGAACGGGTCGGACAGGCGCAGCTGGAGGGGGCCCAGGGGGTAGCGGCCCCGCAGGTCGGAGCGGACCCGGTAGGAGACCTCGCGTCTGCCGCCCGCCTCGACGCGGTCCAGGACGAAGCGCGGGCGCGGGCCGAGGACGTACGGCACCCGGTCCTGGAGCATCAGCAGGCCGGTCGGCATCCGCGACACGTTGTCCATGCGCAGGTGCACACGGGCCTCGCTGCCGGCCGGCACGCGCGCGGGGGACAGCCTGCGGCTGCCCGCCACCCGGTACCGCGTCCGGTACAGCACCGCCGCACAGATCAGCGGCAGCACCGCGAGCAGCAGCCCGACCCGCAGCAGATCCGGCTGCCCGAGCACGTACGCGCAGATAGCCGCGGCTATCCCGGCGGCGAGGAACGACCGCCCGCGCGTGGTGAGCCCGGCGAGCGCGGTCCGCACCCCGCCTTTCTCCCCCGGCTTGCCGTCGCCATGGCCACCCGAGGCGCCCGCCGGACGCCCGCTCGCGGTCGCCCCCGCGGACCCGTACGCCGGTGGCGCGGCAGGCCGCTCGGGATACCCGCCCGAGGCGGGCGCCCCGGCGAAACCGCCCGGCGAGGCCCCCGCAGGGAACCCGCCGGGTGTCGGTCCTCCAGGCGTCATCACAGGCCCCGCGAGCCGTACGGCTGGCCGTAGTCGCGTTGCTGCTGGGGGGCGGCCGGGACCGGGGTGCGCTGGAGGATCTCCTCGACGACCTGTTCCGAGGAGCGCCGGTTGAGCTGGGCCTGGGCCGTGGGGAGGAGACGGTGGGCGAGGACGGGGACCGCGAGGGACTGGACGTCGTCGGGGAGGGCGTAGTCGCGGCCCGAGAGGGCGGCGGTGGCCTTCGCCGCGCGCAGCAGGTGGAGCGTCGCGCGCGGGGAGGCGCCCAGTCTGAGGTCGGGGTGCGTGCGGGTGGCGCCGACCAGGTCCACGGCGTACCGCTTGACCGCCGGGGCGACATGGACTCCGCGCACGGCGTCGACGAGCTTGACGATGTCGTGCGCGTGCGCGACCGGCTGGAGGTCGTCCAGGGGGCTCACCCCGCCGTGCACGTCGAGCATCTCCAGCTCGGCCTCGGGGCTCGGATAGCCGATGGACACGCGGGCCATGAAGCGGTCGCGCTGCGCCTCGGGCAACGGGTAGGTGCCCTCCATCTCGACCGGGTTCTGGGTCGCGACGACCATGAACGGGCTCGGCAGCTCGTACGACTGCCCGTCGATGGTGACCTGGCGCTCCTCCATGGACTCCAGGAGCGCGGACTGGGTCTTCGGCGAGGCGCGGTTGATCTCGTCGCCGATCACGATCTGCGCGAAGATCGCGCCCGGCTTGAACTCGAAGTCACGGCGCTGCTGGTCCCAGATGGACACCCCGGTGATGTCCGAGGGCAGCAGGTCGGGGGTGAACTGGATGCGGCGCACCGAGCAGTCGATGGACTTCGCCAGGGTCTTGGCGAGCATCGTCTTGCCGACGCCGGGGACATCCTCGATCAGCAGATGCCCCTCGGCGAGCAGCACGGTCAGCGCGAGTCGTACGACCTCGGGCTTGCCCTCGATCACCCCCTCCACCGACCCGCGGACCCTGTCCACGGTGGTGGTCAGATCAGTGAGGCTCGCTCGTTCGTCATAGGTCGTCACCCGGCCCTCCTCGGCCCGTACTGTTCCGGGCCCGCCGCTGTCGTGCGAACCGGCCCACCCCGAATCACGGACGCCGCCCCCGGAATGTTCGGCTCGGCGCCCTCACCGCATTCTTGCCGCCGTTACCGATTCGTGTCACTCGGCTGTGGATAACTGTCGGAGATATGTCCTGGGCTGCGGCTTTTGCCGGTAATGGTGACAGGAAGTTGACAGGGCGGGGACCCCGTACTCGCCCTATCGGGCCGGGTCGATCTCGCGCAGCAGACCCGTCTTCACGTCGAAGACGAAGCCTCGCACATCGTCGGCGTGCAACAGGAACGGAGACGTGCGCACCCGCTGCATGGACTGCCGGACGTCCTGGTCGACGTCCCGGAACGCCTCCACCGCCCACGCGGGACGCTGGCCGACCTCGTCCTCCAGCTCGGTGCGGAATTCCTCGGTGATCTGCTCCAGGCCGCAGCCGGTGTGGTGGATCAGGACGATCGAGCTGGTGCCCAGCTTGCGCTGGCTGATGGTGAGCGAGCGGATCACGTCGTCGGTGACCACACCGCCCGCGTTGCGGATCGTGTGACAGTCGCCCAGTTCGAGGCCGAGCGCGGCGTGCAGGTCGAGACGGGCGTCCATGCAGGCCACGACCGCGACACGCAGGACGGGGCGGGCGTCCATGCCCGGGTCGGTGAACGCCGAGGCATAGCTCTCGTTCGCCTGTACCAGCCGGTCGGTGACCGTGCCGCCGTGAGGTATGGCGCCTTCGGATTCTGCCGATACGGATGCGGAAGTCGTCATATCTATAACGGTACTGGTCACCCGCGTTCCGGTCCCGTTGTGAGAAGGGAAAATGAGGGTCATCGCACCCTCGGTGTGAGGTAAGCCACAAGGGTGAGCGGGTGGGGGCCCAAAGGGTGATTTCTCGCGGTACGCGGCTTCACGCGCGCGTGGGTCCGCGACGCGCAGGCCGGTTGATTGACCGTGAGACAGCGTGGACTAAAGTGACGCGAAGCGGGAGGCGCGGCAGCGGAGGCTCTCCCTGCCGACTCGAACCCGAGAAACTTCCCCGTGGGACCCCGGCCCGGCCGCTCGTGGTCTCCCCGCGTGCGCGGCGCGTACGTACGGGCCCCGCCGGTAACTGAGAGGGCCCCTTGAGCAACAGCCGACACGTCCCCGTGATGCTCCACCGGTGCCTGGACATGCTGGCACCAGCGCTTCAGGAGCCGGGAGCGGTCGTCGTCGACTGCACGCTCGGACTCGGCGGACACAGCGAGGCCCTGCTGGAGCGCTTCCCCGAGGCCCACCTCGTCGCCCTCGACCGCGACAAGGAGGCCCTGCGCCTGTCCGGCGAGCGTCTCGCGCCCTTCGGCGAGCGTGCGACCCTCGTCCACGCCGTGTACGACGAACTCCCCGACGTCCTCGAACGCCTCGGCCGCCCGCGTGTACAGGGCGTCCTCTTCGACCTCGGCGTCTCCTCCATGCAGCTCGACGAGGCCGACCGCGGCTTCGCGTACGCGCAGGACGCGCCCCTCGACATGCGCATGGACCAGACGACCGGCATCAGCGCCGCCGAGGTCCTCAACACGTACCCCGGCGGCGAACTGGTGCGCATCCTGCGCGCGTACGGCGAGGAGAAGCAGGCCAAGCGGATCGTCTCGGCCGTCGTACGCGAGCGCGAGAAGGAGCCGTTCACCAACAGCGCGCGGCTCGTCGAGGTGATCCGGGGCGCGCTGCCGCAGGCCGCGATGCGGACCGGCGGGAACCCCGCCAAGCGGACCTTCCAGGCGCTGCGCATCGAGGTCAACGGCGAGCTGTCGGTGCTGGAGCGGGCGATCCCGGCGGCCGTCAAGTCGCTGGCCGTGGGCGGGCGGATCGCCGTCCTGTCGTACCACTCCCTCGAAGACCGCCTGGTCAAGCAGGTGTTCGTGGCCGGCGCCGCCAACACCGCGCCGCCCGGGCTGCCGATCGTGCCCGAGCGTTACCAGCCCCGGCTCAAGCTGCTCACGCGCGGTGCCGAACTTCCCACCGAGGAAGAGATCGCCGAGAACCGCCGGGCCGCCCCCGCGCGGCTGCGGGGCGCCGAGCGCATCAGGGAGGACGTGGGGTGAGCCGGTCAGGGACCGTGGCGGTCGGCCGATCGCCCGTGGGCGTCCCGCGTCCTGACGGGGAGTCGGGTGGGTCCGCGACGGGACTCGCGAGGGCCGCGCGGAGTTCCCGGGACAGGCCGATTCACACATCTGAGCGACTCGGGCCGGTTCGTGCATCTTCGCGGAGGCTTCGGACGTCCTACTGGGTGGAGGCGCTATGAGAACGGGACTCAAGGGACGACTGGCCGGGCTGCTGCCGGCCGGAGGCGGTGCGCAGGCCGGGCGGACACCGTTCGTGCTGCTGGTCGTCGTCCTGCTGGGCGGCGGGCTGATCGGCCTGCTGGTGCTCAACTCCGCGCTCAGCGAGGGCTCGTTCCGGATGGACGACCTCCAGAAGGAGACCAAGAGCCTCACCGACGAACAGCAGGCGCTCCAGCGGGACATCGACTCCTACTCGGCGCCCGACGCCCTCCAGAAGCGCGCCCGCGAACTCGGCATGGTCCCCGGCGGCGACCCCGCCTTCCTCCAGCCCGACGGCACCGTCAAGGGCTCCCCCTCGGCCGCCGCGCAGCCCTCCGGGGCACACGCGCGTGAATCCGTACAGCCCCCCGAGGCGATCACGCTGTCGCAGACGAACCAGAACGCGGCGGACCCGAACGCGACAGGCGGGCTCCCGGCCGGCCAACTCCCCACCGGCCAGAGCCAGACCCCCGGCACCCAGGCGAATCAGCCGGGCTACGCGGGGCAGACGCCGAACCAGCCGACTCAGCCGAACCAGCCCGGCCGGCCACTCGTCCAGGCGAACGAGCCGAACCAGTCGGGCCAGCCGCCCCAGTCCGGACAGACCGGTCGGACCGGCACCACGAGCCGGCCCGACCGGACAGCCCAGGCCCCCGCCGCCCAACCCCCCGCCCCCACAACCCCCGGCAGGTGACGGAAGTGTCCGACAGGGAACCGCCCCGCCGAGTCCCCGGCCCCGCCCGGCCCCCCCGCCCCGCACAGGGCGCCCCACGCAGGCCGGGACAGAGCCCCGCCCGCCCGCCCGTACGGCGCCCCGCGCCCCCCCGCCCCCCAACCGCTGGCAAGACCCTGCGCCTCGGCAGCCCGAGGCCCCGCCTGCGGCTGGTCGGCCTAGCCCTCGGCCTCGTCCTGAGCGCCTTCGTCGTCCGCCTCCTCCAGGTGCAGGCGGTCGACGCGAGCACGTACACCGCGAAGGCCGAGCAGAACCGGTACGTCGGACAGGTGCTCGCGGCCGAGCGCGGCGAGATCACCGACCGCAGCGGCGTCGCCCTGGCGACCAGCGAGGACGCGTACGACATCACCGCCGACCCGACGATGTTCTCGGCGAAGGAGCTGAAGATCGACGACGGCCCCGAGCAGGCCGCAGCGCTCCTCGCGCCGATCCTCGGCCAGGACCAGGCCGACCTGGTCAAGAAGCTCCGGCCGAAGAACTCGGCCTCCCGCTACGCGAAGCTGGCGTCCCGTCAGACCCCGCAGGTCTGGAAGCAGATCCGCGACCTGCGGGCGACCCTCGCGGGCAAGGCCAGCACCGACAAGACGGCCGTGAACGTGCTGGGCGGCGTCTTCGCGGTCCCCAGCAGCAAGCGCGTGTACCCCAACGGCGACCTCGCCGCCGGGATACTGGGCTGGGTCAACGCGGAGGGCGTCGGCGGGGGCGGCGTCGAACAGCAGCTGAACAAGCTCCTCGCGGGCAAGGACGGCAAGATCCGGTACGCCCAGTCCGGCGGGCGGCAGGTGCCGACGGCCGGGTCGACGGAGACGCCCGCCGTACCCGGTTCCGACGTCGAGCTGACCATCGACCGGGACATCCAGTGGGCCGCGCAGAACGCGATCACCGAGCAGGTCCAGAAGTCGAAGGCGGACCGGGGCTACGTCATCGTCCAGGACACGCGCACCGGCGAGATCCTCGCCATGGCCAACTCCCCGGGCTTCGACCCGAACGACCTGTCCTCGGCGACCTCGGCGAACATGGGCAACGCGGCCGTCCAGGACGCCTACGAACCCGGCTCCACCGCGAAGGTCGTCTCGATGGCGGCGGTCCTGGAGGAGAACGCGGCGACGCCGCTGACCAAGGTCACCGTCCCGAACCGGCTGCACCGCGGTGACCGGCTCTTCCAGGACGACATCGACCACCCGACCTGGTACCTCACCCTCAACGGCGTCCTCGCCAAGTCGTCCAACATCGGCACCATCCTCGCCACCGGACAGCTCGGCACGACCCAGCCCGAGGCGAACCGGGCCCTCTACTCCTACCTGCGCAGGTTCGGGGTGGGACAGCCCACCGGGCTCGGCTTCCCCGGCGAGACGCGCGGCATCCTCGCGCCGGCCGCCGACTGGTCGACCTCGCAGCAGTACACGATCCCCTTCGGTCAGGGCATGTCCGTCAGCGCCCTCCAGGCGGCCTCCGTGTACTCGACGATCGCCAACGGCGGCGTACGCGTCGAACCGACGCTCGTGCGCGGCACCGAGGGCCCCGACGGCCGGTTCACCCCCGCGCCCGCGCCCCAGACCTCACGGGTCGTCAGCGAGAAGACCGCCAAGACCCTGAGCCAGATGCTGGAGTCCGTGGTCGACGACCGGGAGGGCACCGGTGCCAAGGCCCGCATCCCCGGCTACCGCGTCGCCGGGAAGACCGGCACCGCCAACCGAGTCGATCCCGTCACCGGCACGTACAAGGGGTACACGTCCTCCTTCGCGGGCTTCGCGCCCGCCGACAACCCACGCGTCACCGTCTACTGCGCCATCCAGAACGCGACGAAAGGCAGCTACTTCGGCGGCCAGATCTGCGGACCGATCTTCAAGCAGGTCATGGAGTTCGCCCTGAAGACCCTCCAGGTCCCGCCGACGGGGGCGAAGCCCGCCAGCCTGCCGGTGACGTTCACGCCATGACCCCGTCCCTCCCGTTCAGCGCCGAACAGCCAGGAATCAGCCCGTGACCATGATCACTCCCGACCCGGGGAACCACCCTCCGCCCCCGTCCTCGCTTCGCTCCGGAGCGGGTCGGCCCGGTACGCTCACCGCCGTGCCACACGCTGATCAGTCCCGAAACCACCAGACACCCCGGCCGCAGCAGGTCACCGCGACACCCCTCGCGGACCTCGCCGACCGGCTGGGCGCGCGACGGCAACACGCAACAGCCGAGAGCGCTGCCGAGGTCACGGGCATCACCCACGACTCGCGCGCCGTCCGCCCCGGCGACCTGTACGTCGCCCGCGCGGGCGAGCGCACGCACGGCGCCGACTTCGTCGCCCAGGCCGCCGCCCAGGGCGCCGCGGCCGTCCTCACCGACCCGGCGGGCGCCGACCGCGCCGCCGCGACCGGCCTCCCGGTCCTGGTCGTCGACGACCCGCGCGCGCGGATGGGCGAACTGGCCGCCGACGTCTACGGCCGGCCGGCCGAGGCCCTGCTGAAGATCGGCATCACCGGCACCTCCGGAAAGACCACCACCGCCTACCTCGTCGAGGGCGGCCTGAAGGCCCCCGCCGGCCTCATCGGCACGGTGGAGACCCGCATCGGCGACGAGCAGATCAAGTCGGAGCGCACCACCCCCGAGGCCACCGACCTCCAGGCCCTCTTCGCGGTCATGCGCGAGCGCGGCGTCGAGTCGGTCGCCATGGAGGTCTCCAGCCACGCCCTGTCCCTCGGCAGGGTCGACGGCGTGGTCTTCGACGTCGCCGTCTTCAACAACCTCAGCCCGGAACACATGGAGTTCCACTCCGACATGGAGGACTACTTCCGGGCCAAGGCCACCCTGTTCACGGCGGCGCGCAGCAGGCGAGGGGTCGTCAACTACGACGACGCGTACGGCCGCAGGCTCGCCGCCGAGGCCGAGATCCCGGTCGTCACGTTCTCCGCCGAGGGCGACCCGGACGCCGACTGGCGCGCGGTGGACGTCCACATCGGCGCGATGGACTCGCACTTCACGGTTGTCGCCCCCGACGGGACGCGGCTCGCCGCCAGGTCCCCGATCGCCGGCCCGTTCAACGTGGCCAACAGCCTCGCCGCGATCGTCGCGCTCGCCGAGGCCGGGATCGACCCGCGCGCCGCCGCCGAAGGCGTCGCCGGGGTGCCCGGCGTGCCGGGGCGCCTGGAGCGGGTGGACGCGGGACAGCCGTACCTCGCGGTCGTCGACTACGCGCACAAGACGGACGCCGTCGAGTCGGTGCTCAAGGCGCTGCGCAAGGTCACCAAGGGGCGGCTGCACATCGTGCTCGGCTGCGGCGGCGACCGGGACGTCACCAAGCGCGCGCCGATGGGCGCCGCGGCGGCCCGGCTCGCCGACACGGCTGTACTGACCTCCGACAACCCCCGCTCCGAGGACCCCCTCGCGATCCTCACCGCGATGCTCGACGGCGCGGCCTCCGTGCCCGCGCACGAGCGCGGCGAGGTGCTGCTGTTCGAGGACCGGGCCGCCGCGATCGAGGCGGCCGTGGGCCGCGCGCACGCGGGGGACACCGTGCTGGTCGCGGGGAAGGGCCACGAGCAGGGCCAGGACATCGCCGGCGTGATCCGTCCCTTCGACGACCGCCAGGTGCTTCGCGAAGCTATCCAGAAGACCCAGGGATGAACTTGTGATCGCCCTCTCCCTCGCCGAGATCGCTGAAGTCGTCGGCGGGCAGATTCACGCCATACCGGATCCGTCCGCGCGCGTCACCGGACCCGTCGTCCGCGACTCCCGCGAGGCCGGCCCCGGCAGCCTCTTCGTCGCCTTCGTCGGCGAACGTGTCGACGGCCACGACTACGCGCGCCAGGTCGTCGACGCGGGCGCGGTCGCCGTCCTGGCGTCCCGGCCGGTGGACGCGCCCGCGATTGTCGTGGACGACGTCCAGACGGCTCTCGGCGCCCTCGCCCGGCACGTCGTACGGCAGTTGGGCGCGACCCTCGTCGCGCTGACCGGCTCGGCGGGCAAGACCAGCACCAAGGACCTCATCGCCCAGGTGCTCTCCAGCCACGCCCCGACCGTCTTCACACCCGGTTCGCTCAACAACGAGATCGGGCTGCCGCTGACCGCGCTGAGCGCCTCCCAGGACACCCGGTTCCTCGTCCTGGAGATGGGTGCGCGAGGCATCGGTCACATCAAGTACCTCGCCGAACTGACGCCCCCGAAGATCGGCCTCGTCCTCAACGTCGGCACCGCCCACATCGGCGAGTTCGGCGGCCGTGAGCAGATCGCGCAGGCCAAGGGCGAACTCGTGGAAAGCCTCCCCCCGGCCGCGGAAGGCGGCGCCGCGATCCTCAACGCGGACGACCCCCTGGTCCGGGCCATGGCCTCCCGTACGACGGCGAAGGTGGTCCTTTTCGGCGAGAGCGACGAAGCGGACGTACGCGCCGAGAACGTGCGACTCACGGACAGCGGACAGCCCTCCTTCAGGCTTCGCACACCCTCCGGTGCGAGTGACGTGACCATGCGCCTGTACGGTGAGCACCACGTGTCGAACGCGCTCGCCGCCGCCGCCGTCGCCCATGAGCTGGGCATGTCCGCAAGGGAGATCGCTGAGGCGCTCTCCGGGGCGGGCACCCTCTCCCGCTGGCGGATGGAGGTCACCGAGCGCCCGGACGGCGTGACGATCGTCAACGACGCCTACAACGCGAACCCCGAGTCCATGCGAGCGGCCCTGCGCGCGCTCGTGGCCATGGGCAAGGGGCGGCGGACCTGGGCGGTGCTCGGCAAGATGGCCGAGCTCGGGGACGAGGCGCTCGCCGAGCACGACGCGGTCGGACGGCTCGCCGTCCGGCTCAATGTCGGCAAGCTCGTCGCGGTCGGCGGCCGGGAGGCCGCCTGGCTGCAACTGGGCGCATACAACGAGGGTTCGTGGGGTGAGGAGTCGGTGCACGTGTCCGACGCACAGGCGGCTGTCGACCTGTTGCGCAGCGAGTTGCGCCCGGGGGACGTCGTACTCGTGAAGGCGTCCCGATCGGTCGGTCTGGAGAGTGTCGCCGAGGCGCTGCTCGCCGCTGAGGGCGAGGTTTCCGCCCGATGATGAAACAGGTCCTGTTCGCGGGAGTCATTGGTCTGTTCCTGTCGCTGGTCGGCACCCCGCTGCTGATCAAGCTGCTGGCGCGCAAGGGGTACGGCCAGTACATCCGTGACGACGGCCCGCGCGGGCACGCCAGCAAGCGCGGTACGCCGACCATGGGCGGTATCGCGTTCATCCTCGCGACGGTCGCCGCCTACTTCGGCGCGAAGATCATCGCCGGCAAGCCCCCGACGTACTCGGGTCTGCTGGTGCTCGGCCTGATGGTCGGCATGGGGCTGGTCGGCTTCCTGGACGACTACATCAAGATCGTCAAGCGCCGTTCGCTCGGTCTGCGGGCCAAGGCGAAGATGGCCGGACAGCTCATCGTCGGCATCGGATTCGCGGTGCTGTCCTTGCAGTTCGCGGACAACAGGGGCAATACGCCCGCGTCCACGAAACTGTCCTTCATCACGGACTTCGGCTGGTCCATCGGACCCGTCCTGTTCGTGGTGTGGGCGCTGTTCATGATCCTGGCCATGTCCAACGGCGTGAACCTGACGGACGGTCTGGACGGCCTCGCCACCGGCGCGTCCGTGCTGGTCTTCGGCGCGTACACGTTCATCGGCGTCTGGCAGTACCAGGAGTCCTGCGCCAACGGCGAGACGCTCACCAACCCCAACGCCTGCTTCGAGGTACGAGATCCCCTCGACCTCGCGGTGGTGTCGGCGGCGCTGATGGGGGCCTGCCTCGGCTTCCTGTGGTGGAACACCTCCCCGGCGAAGATCTTCATGGGCGACACCGGCTCGCTGGCCCTCGGCGGCGTGCTGACCGGCCTCGCGATCTGCTCCCGCACGGAGCTGCTCGTGGCCCTCATGGGCGGCCTGTTCGTCCTCATCACCATGTCGGTCGTCATCCAGGTCGGCTCGTTCCGCCTCACCGGCAAACGCGTCTTCAGGATGGCGCCGCTCCAGCACCACTTCGAACTCAAGGGCTGGTCCGAGGTCCTGATCGTGGTCCGCTTCTGGATCATCCAGGGCATCTGCGTCATCGTCGGACTCGGCCTCTTCTACGCGGGATGGGCAGCGGACAAGTGACCGACTGGCAGGGCAAGCACGTCACCGTCGCCGGACTCGGCGTCTCCGGCGTCCCGGCGGCCACGGTGCTGCGCGGACTCGGCGCGGAGGTCACCGTCGTCAACGACGGCGACGACGACCGCGCCCGCGCGCAGGCGGCCGGACTCCGTGAACTCGGCGTCACCGTCCGCCTCGGCGACGGCGCCACCCTGCCCGACGGCACCGACCTCGTCGTCACGGCGCCGGGCTGGCAGCCCGACAAGCCCCTCTTCACGGCGGCCCGCGCGGCCGGCGTCGAGATCTGGGGCGACGTCGAACTCGCCTGGCGCCTGCGCGGCCAGGGCGCACCGCCCTGGCTGTGCGTCACCGGCACCAACGGTAAGACGACCACCACCCAGATGCTGGCGTCCATCCTTACGGCCGCCGGGCTGCGTACGGCCGCCGTCGGCAACATCGGCGTCTCCCTGCTGGACGCGGTGAACGGCGACTACGACGTCCTCGCCGTCGAACTCTCCAGCTACCAGCTCCACTGGGCGCCCTCCCTGCGCGCCCACTCCGCCGCCGTCCTCAACCTCGCCCCGGACCACCTCGACTGGCACGGCTCCATGGAGGCGTACGCCGCCGACAAGGGCCGCGTGTACGAGGGCAACCAGGTCGCCTGCGTCTACAACGCCGCCGACAAGGCCACCGAGGACCTGGTGCGCGAGGCGGACGTCGAGGAGGGCTGCCGCGCGATCGGCTTCACCCTCGGTACGCCGGGCCCCTCCCAGCTCGGCGTCGTCGAGGGCATCCTCGTCGACCGGGCGTTCGTCGAGAACCGGCACCAGAACGCGCAGGAACTCGCCGAGGTCGCGGACGTCAATCCGCCGGCCCCGCACAACATCGCCAACGCCCTTGCCGCAGCCGCCCTTGCGCGCGCGTACGGCGTCCCCGCCAAGGCGGTCCGTGACGGGCTGCGCGCGTTCACGCCGGACGCGCACCGCATCGCCCACGTGGCCGACGTCGACGGTGTCTCCTACGTCGACGACTCCAAGGCGACCAACACACATGCCGCGCAGGCGTCGTTGGCCGCGTACGAGTCGATCGTGTGGATCGCCGGGGGGCTCGCGAAAGGCGCCGCCTTCGACGAGTTGGTGGCCGGCTCCGCCGAACGGCTGCGCGGCGTCGTCCTGTTCGGCGCGGACCGTGCGCTCATCCGGGAGGCCCTCGCGCGACACGCCCCGGAGGTACCGGTCGTGGACCTCGACCGGACCGACACTGGGGCGATGCTCCAGGCGGTGCGGGAGGCTCAGCGCCTCGCGACCGAGGGCGACACCGTTCTTCTCGCCCCGGCTTGCGCCTCGATGGACATGTTCACCAACTACAACCAGCGTGGGGACGCGTTCGCGCAAGCGGTTCGCGAACTCGCCGGCACCTGACCCGGCCGCCTGCCGGGCGACTTGGGAGGGACGCGTGGGACCGTCGACCGACAGCGGAGTACGTGATGCCCGGTAGCCGTACCGGGCGCCCGCCCGTGCAGAGGGCCGTGCGGCGGCCCGTCGAACGCAGTCCCCAGCGTCGCGACAACCCCCTCCTCCGCCTCCACACCCGCGCCCGCAAAGCCTGGGACCGGCCTCTCACCGCCTACTACCTGATCCTGGGCGGGAGTCTGCTCATCACCGTCCTCGGGCTCGTGATGGTGTACTCCGCGTCTCAGATCACCGCGTTGCAGCAGTCCCTGCCCGGGACCTTTTTCTTCCGGAAGCAGTTTCTCGCCGCGTCCATCGGGGGGTTGCTGCTGATCGCGGCGTCCCGGATGCCCGTCAAGCTGCATCGCGCGCTCGCGTACCCCATCCTCGCCGGCGCCGTGTTCATGATGGCGCTCGTGCAGGTGCCGGGGATAGGGATGGCCGTCAACGGGAACCAGAACTGGATCTCGCTCGGGGGGTCGTTCCAGATCCAGCCGAGCGAGTTCGGGAAGCTGGCGCTCGTGCTGTGGGGCGCCGATCTGCTCGCCCGCAAGCAGGACAAGAAGCTGCTCGCGCAGTGGAAGCACATGCTCGTCCCCCTCGTCCCGGTCGCGTTCATGCTGCTCGGACTCATCATGCTGGGCGGGGACATGGGCACGGCGATCATCCTGACGGCCGTGCTGTTCGGCCTGTTGTGGCTCGCGGGTGCGCCGACGCGGATGTTCGTGGGGGTGTTGTCGGTGGCCGGCCTGATCGGGTTCATCCTGATCAAGACGAGCGCCAACCGCATGGCCCGCCTCCAGTGCATCGGCGCGACGGACCCCAAGGCGGGACCGGTCGACTGCTGGCAGGCGGTGCACGGCATCTATGCCCTCGCGTCGGGCGGCATCTTCGGTTCCGGCCTCGGCGCGAGCGTGGAGAAATGGGGCCAACTCCCCGAAGCGCACACCGACTTCATCTTCGCCGTCACCGGTGAGGAACTGGGCCTCGCGGGGACGCTGTCGGTCCTCGCCCTCTTCGCGGCTCTAGGCTATGCGGGTATCCGCGTGGCCGGACGCACGGAGGACCCCTTCGTCAGGTATGCCGCGGGAGGCGTGACCACCTGGATCATGGCCCAGGCCGTGATCAACATCGGTGCGGTGCTCGGCCTGCTGCCGATCGCCGGTGTCCCCCTCCCGCTGTTCTCCTACGGGGGGTCGGCCCTGCTGCCGACCATGTTCGCCATCGGGCTGCTGATCGCGTTCGCGCGTGAGGATCCCGCTGCGCGGGCGGCGCTTGCGATGCGGCAGACCCGTTCTGCCAGAAAGCGGGGCGGGGGCCCTCGGGAACCCCGGAGATGGAACACGATGCGACGGCGTGCCCCGGCACGTACGTCCGGAGAGCGGTGAATTTCGGTGCATGTCGTACTCGCAGGCGGAGGGACCGCCGGCCACATCGAGCCCGCGCTCGCCCTCGCGGACGCGCTGCGCAGGCAGGACCCGACCGTGGGCATCACGGCCCTGGGGACGGAGCGCGGCCTGGAGACCAAGCTCGTCCCGCAGCGGGGTTACGAACTCGCGCTGATCCCGGCCGTACCGCTGCCCCGCAAGCCCACTCCGGAGCTGATCACCGTCCCGGGCCGGCTGCGCGGCACCATCAAGGCGGCCGAGCAGATCCTGGAGCGCACCAAGGCGGACTGCGTGGTCGGCTTCGGCGGGTACGTCGCCCTGCCCGGCTACCTGGCCGCCAAGCGCCTCGGTGTGCCGATCGTCATCCACGAGGCCAACGCGCGCCCCGGCCTGGCCAACAAGATCGGCTCCCGGTACGCCGCCCAGGTCGCCGTCTCCACGCCCGACAGCAAGCTCAGGGACGCCCGCTACATCGGCATCCCGCTGCGCCGCTCCATCTCCACCCTGGACCGCGCCGCGGCCCGCCCCGAGGCGCGCCACATGTTCGGCCTCGACCCGAACCTGCCGACGCTGCTGGTCTCCGGCGGTTCGCAGGGCGCCCGGCGGCTCAACGAGGTCGTCCAGCAGGTCGCGCCGTGGCTCCAGCAGGCCGGGATCCAGATCCTGCACGCGGTCGGCCCGAAGAACGAACTGCCGCACGTGCAGCAGATGCCGGGGATGCCCCCGTACATCCCGGTAAGTTACCTGGACCGGATGGACCTCGCGTACGCCGCGGCCGACATGATGCTCTGCCGCGCGGGCGCGATGACCGTCGCCGAGCTCTCCGCCGTCGGACTCCCGGCCGCCTACGTCCCGTTGCCCATCGGCAACGGCGAACAGCGGCTGAACGCCCAGCCGGTGGTCAAGGCCGGTGGCGGACTGCTGGTCGACGACGCGGAACTGACGCCGGAATGGGTCCGGGAGACCGTCCTGCCCGTCCTCGCCGACCCGCACCGGCTGTACGAGATGTCGCGCGCGGCCAGCGAGTTCGGCCGCCGGGACGCGGACGACCTGCTCGTCCGCATGGTGTACGAGGCGATCGCCTCGCGCCGCTAGGCGTATCGAGAAAGGTCAGGCAGTGGCCGGAGGACCCTCCACCGTCGAGCGCGGTACGGAACGTCGGCAGGGACCCCCCGGCCCGCCCCTCGTCCGCCGCCTGGGCCCGCGCAGGCTCCGCGTGATCGTCATCGCCGCCGTCGCCGCCGTCCTCCTCGGGGCGGGCGGCGTCTGGGTGTTGTACGGCTCCCCGTGGCTGCGCGTCGAGGACGTCTCGGTGTCGGGTACGGACGTCCTGACGCCGCAGCAGGTCCAGGACGCGGCTCAAGTCCCGCTGGACACACCGCTGGTGTCGATCGACACCGACGAGATCGCGGCACGCCTGGAGCGGGCGCTGCCGCGCATCGGCGAGGTGGACGTGGCCCGTTCGTGGCCGCACGGCGTCACGGTCGAGGTGACCGAGCGGACCCCGGTCCTGCTGATCCGGCACGGCTCCGGCTACACCGAGGTCGACGACGAGGGCGTGCGGTTCGCGACGGTCCCTCAACCGCCGAAGGGGGCGCCCCTGTTGGAGCTCTCCCTCGCGAACTCCGGTTCGACCGCCGCGAGTCTGCGCCGTTTCGGCGAGGACCGCCTCGTCCGCGAGGCGGTCCGCACGGCCGGCAGCCTTCCGGCCGGAGTGCTGAAAACCACAAAAACCGTCAAAGTTCGTTCGTACGACGATATTTCACTCGACCTGACGGATGGTCGCACCGTCGACTGGGGGAGCGCCGAGAAGGGCGCGGCGAAGGCCCGTACGCTCAGTGCTCTCATGAAAGCCGCGCCGGACGCCCGGCACTTCGACGTGAGCGTCCCCACCGCCCCTGCGTCATCGGGGAGTTGACGCACATATGCGCAGGCCAGCACCCTGGTTGGGCAGCGACATGGCTGATCACATAGGGTGAAAAGAAAAACGGGAGGTTCGGCGTGTTCGTTGAACGGGCGCCACTTGTCGACTTAGTGTCCTGTTCGGAAGACTCCAAGGAACAGACACACTGGTAACCCTAAACTTCAGCGTTAGGGTTCGGGTCGGCGCTACGGACCGTCCCATTCGGCATCCGTCGGCGGGGTTCGGACAACCGGGCAACGACGACAACGTAATTCGAGGCGAGAGGCCTTCGACGTGGCAGCACCGCAGAACTACCTCGCAGTCATCAAGGTCATCGGTGTCGGCGGCGGTGGTGTCAATGCCATCAACCGGATGATCGAAGTCGGTCTCAAGGGCGTCGAGTTCATCGCGATCAACACCGACGCGCAGGCGCTGTTGATGAGCGACGCCGACGTCAAACTGGACGTCGGCCGCGAACTCACCCGAGGACTGGGCGCAGGCGCCAACCCGGCCGTCGGCCGCAAGGCCGCCGAGGACCACCGCGAGGAGATCGAGGAGGTCCTCAAGGGGGCCGACATGGTCTTCGTGACGGCCGGCGAGGGCGGCGGCACCGGCACCGGTGGCGCACCCGTCGTCGCCAACATCGCGCGCAACCTGGGCGCCCTCACCATCGGCGTGGTCACCCGCCCGTTCACCTTCGAGGGCCGCCGGCGCGCCAACCAGGCCGAGGACGGCATCGCGGAGCTGCGCGAAGAGGTCGACACCCTCATCGTCATCCCCAACGACCGGCTGCTGTCCATCTCGGACCGCCAGGTCTCCGTCCTCGACGCCTTCAAGTCGGCCGACCAGGTCCTGCTCTCCGGCGTCCAGGGCATCACCGACCTCATCACCACCCCGGGCCTGATCAACCTCGACTTCGCCGACGTCAAGTCCGTGATGTCCGAGGCCGGTTCGGCGCTCATGGGCATCGGCTCGGCCCGCGGCGACGACCGCGCGGTGGCCGCCGCCGAGATGGCCATCTCCTCGCCGCTCCTCGAAGCCTCCATCGACGGCGCCCGCGGTGTCCTGCTCTCCATCTCCGGCGGCTCCGACCTCGGCCTGTTCGAGATCAACGAGGCCGCCCAGCTGGTCTCCGAGGCCGCCCACCCCGAGGCGAACATCATCTTCGGCGCCGTCATCGACGACGCCCTCGGCGACGAGGTCCGCGTCACCGTCATCGCGGCCGGCTTCGACGGCGGCCAGCCCCCGGCCCGCCGCGACAACGTGATCGGCTCGGCCTCCACCCGCCGCGAGGAGCCCGCGCCGGCCAGTCGGCCCGAGTCCCGCCCGTCCTTCGGCTCGCTCGGCAGCGTGACGCCGAAGGAGGCCCCGGAGCCCGCTCCGGAGCCGGTCGCCGACCTGCCCCCGCTGAGCCCGCCGGTCCCGCCGTCGCGGACCTACTCGGACAGCGCCGCCGAGGAACTGGACGTACCGGACTTCCTGAAGTGATAGGACAGCGCGAGAGCGTGCGCGGCGCGCACTTTGCCTTCACCGACCGGTGGGGCGGGGTGAGCGCCGCTCCGTATGAGGAGCTCAACCTCGGCGGCGCGGTCGGCGACGACCCCGCCGCCGTGCGGACCAACCGCGAACTGGCCGCCAAGTCGCTCGGGTTGGACCCGGCCGAGGTGGTCTGGATGAACCAGGTCCATGGCGCTGGTGTCGCGGTGGTGATGGAAGCCTGGGGCGACAAGCCGGTACCGGAAGTGGACGCTCTCGTGACCACCCGGCGTGGACTCGCCCTTGCCGTTCTCACCGCCGACTGCGTGCCTGTTCTGCTCGCCGACCCGGTCGCCGGTGTCGTTGCAGCGGCCCATGCAGGTCGGCCCGGGATGATCGCAGGAGTCGTCCTCGCCGCCGTACGCGCGATGACGGAACTCGGCGCCGAGCCGGACCGGATCGTCGCCCGCACCGGACCCGCCGTCTGCGGCCGGTGTTATGAGGTGCCGTCGGACATGCGCGCCGACGTCGCCGCGCTCGAACCGGCGGCGTACGCCGAGACGAGCTGGGGCACTCCCGCCGTCGACGTCGCCGCCGGGGTGCACGCGCAGCTGGAGCGGCTCGGGGTGCGCGACCGGGCGCAGTCGCCGGTGTGCACGCTGGAGTCGCACGACCACTTCTCGTACCGTCGCGACGGCGCCACAGGGCGACTCGCGGGATATGTCTGGCTGGGCTGATGGGGCATGACGGACCGTAAGGACGAACTCGCCGGGAATCTGGCGAAGGTTGAGGAGCGCATCGCGCGCGCGTGCGCGGATGCCGGGCGGGCCCGGTCGGAGGTGACGCTGATCGTCGTCACCAAGACCTACCCGGCGAGCGATGTGCGGATGCTGTCGGAACTCGGTGTGCGCCATGTCGCCGAGAACAAGGACCAGGACGCGGCGCCCAAGGCCGCCGAGTGCGCCGACCTCCCGCTGACCTGGCACTTCGTCGGGCAGTTGCAGACCAACAAGGCACGTTCCGTGGTGGGTTACGCGGATTTCGTACAGTCTGTCGACCGGGACCGGCTCATCGTCTCGCTGTCGAGTCAGGCCGAGAAGGCCGGGCGCGAGGTGGGGTGCCTGATCCAGGTCGCGCTGGACGCGGGGGTGAGCGGCCGGGGCGAGCGCGGGGGCGTGGGGCCGGGCGGGATCGGGGAGTTGGCCGCACTCGTCGCGGCCTCGCCGGGGGTGCGGCTGGACGGGCTGATGACCGTCGCTCCGCTGACCGGTGAGTACGCCGGGCGTGAACGGGCAGCGTTTCAGCGGTTGATGGATTTGTCGACCGACCTGCGCCGAAGTCATCCGGCTGCCACCATGGTGTCAGCGGGGATGAGTGCGGACCTTGAGCAGGCCGTGGCGGCCGGGGCGACACATGTGCGCGTCGGCAGTGCGGTACTCGGAGTCCGTCCTCGGCTCGGGTAACGTCGCCAGGAAGTCGGACCACAGTAGAAAATATGGTCATTACCCGCCAGGAGGCGGACACAAGGGCCACGTGGATCGCGGGACTTGGCAGTCGTCAACCGATCCACCACAGAGCGGAGGACTCAGAGCATGGCCGGCGCGATGCGCAAGATGGCGGTCTACCTCGGCCTCGTGGAGGACGATGGGTACGACGGCCGGGGCTTCGACCCCGATGACGACTTCGAACCCGAGCTGGACGAACCCGAGCGCGACCACCGGCGGCACGAACCGTCGCACCAGTCGCACAACGCACATCAGTCCCAAAGGGACGAAGAGGTGCGAATCGTCCAACCCCCCGCCCCTCGTGAGCCGGTGGTCCGCGCGGCGGCGGTGACCGCGGAATCCGGACGTCCCGCGCGCATCGCGCCCGTGGCGTCCATCACACAAGAACGTCAGTCCCTGGAGAAGAACGCGCCGGTGATCATGCCCAAGGTCGTGTCCGAACGAGAGCCTTACCGGATCACCACGCTTCACCCGCGGACCTACAACGAGGCCCGTACCATCGGGGAACACTTCCGTGAGGGCACCCCGGTGATCATGAACCTCACCGAGATGGACGACACGGATGCGAAGCGACTTGTCGACTTTGCCGCCGGTCTGGTGTTCGGTCTCCATGGCAGCATCGAGCGGGTGACACAGAAAGTGTTCCTGTTGTCTCCTGCTAACGTCGATGTCACGGCGGAGGACAAGGCCCGTATCGCAGAGGGCGGGTTCTTCAACCAGAGCTGAGACGCACCACCGGATTTACCCGGCAAGACAAGACAGAGCACGCGTAAGCAGGGGAGAGGGAAGCACCGAACATGGGCGTGGTCCTGAACATCATCTACATCGCGCTGATGGTCTTCCTCATCGTGCTCATCTTCCGGTTGGTCATGGACTACGTCTTCCAGTTCGCCCGCTCGTGGCAACCCGGCAAGGCGATGGTGGTCGTTCTGGAGGCCACCTACACTGTCACCGATCCACCGCTCAAGCTTCTTCGGCGGTTCATCCCGCCGTTGCGTCTCGGGGGCGTGGCGCTCGACCTGTCCTTCTTCGTACTGATGATCATCGTCTACGTCCTGATCTCGATCGTGATCCGGCTGTGAACGATGTGACCTACCGTCTTGCCGATGCCGAAGACAACGTTGAGGTGAAGAGATGCCGTTGACCCCCGAGGACGTGCGGAACAAGCAGTTCACGACCGTCCGCCTCCGAGAAGGCTATGACGAGGACGAGGTCGATGCCTTCCTCGACGAGGTCGAAGCCGAACTGACCCGCCTGCTGCGCGAGAACGAGGATCTGCGCGCCAAACTGGCCGCGGCCACCCGCGCCGCCGCGCAGAACCAGCAGCGCAAGGCCCCGGAGCCGCAGGACCAGCAGCAGGGCATGCCCCAGCAGCAGGGAATGCCGCCCCAGCAGGGCATGCAGCAGCAGGGGATGCCCCAGCAGCAGGGCATGCAGCAACAGGGGATGCAGCAGCAAGGCATGCAGCAGCAGGGGATGCCGCAGGGCATGCAGCCCGGGATGCCCCAGCAGGGCATGCCCCCGCAGGGGATGCCGCAGCAGGGCATGCGAGGACCGGGCGCCCCGGTGCCCGCAGGGATATCGGGCCCGCCGCAGCAGCAGATGGGCGGCCCCATGGGCGGCCCGCCCCAGCTGCCGAGCGGTGCCCCGCAGCTTCCGGCCGGTCCCAGTGGCCAGGGTCCCCAGGGCCCGGGTCCGATGGGTCAGGGTCCGATGGGTCCCGGTCCGATGGGCCAGGGTCCGATGGGCGGCCAGCAGCCCATGCAGCAGCAGATGGGCGGCCCGATGGGCGGCCCGATGGGTGGCCCCATGGGCGGTCCGATGGGCGGTCCCGGTCAGGGTCCCGGCGGCGACAGCGCGGCCCGTGTCCTCTCGCTGGCCCAGCAGACCGCCGACCAGGCGATCGCCGAGGCCCGTTCCGAGGCCAACAAGATCGTCGGCGAGGCCCGTTCGCGCGCCGAGGGCCTGGAGCGCGACGCCCGCGCCAAGGCCGACGCCCTGGAGCGGGACGCGCAGGAGAAGCACCGCGTCGCCATGGGCTCCCTGGAGTCCGCCCGCGCCACGCTGGAGCGCAAGGTCGAGGACCTGCGCGGCTTCGAGCGCGAGTACCGCACCCGCCTGAAGTCCTACCTGGAGTCGCAGCTGCGTCAGCTGGAGACCCAGGCCGACGACTCCCTGGCCCCGCCGCGCACCCCCGCGACGGCCTCCCTGCCGCCGTCCCCGTCGCCCTCCATGGCCCCGGCCGGCTCCTACGGCGGCGCGGGTGGCTCCAGCGTGGCCGGCGGAATGCCCGGCGGCATGGGCAGTCCGATGGGCGGCCCCGGCATGGGCGCTCCCAGCCCTGCGGCCCCGTCCTACGGCGGCCAGCAGCAGATGTCCCCGGCGATGACTCAGCCGATGGCTCCGGTCCGTCCGCAGGGTCCCTCCCCGATGGGCCAGGCTCCCTCGCCGATGCGCGGCTTCCTCATCGACGAGGACGACAACTGACGGCCTCCTAGAGGCCCCTACGGCACGTAGTACGCCGTAGGCACAGGCAGCGTTCAGGGCGCGGCCCCGGATTCGTCCGGGGCCGCGCCCTGTTTACGCGAGTTGCGGCGGAGTTGGGCAGGACGACGAAGGCCCGGTTCCCCCGTAGCGGGGGGAACCGGGCCTCGGTCGTACGGTGTTACGCCTTGCGCAGGCGGAACGTCAGGCTGAGCCCCTCGTCCGTGAACGGCTCGCCGTACGTGTCGTCGGCGGGGCCGGTCGCGAAGTCCGTCGCGAGGACCTCGTCGGCGATGAGGGTGCTGTGGCCGGTCAGGGCCTCGGTGACCGCCGGGTCGGCGGACTCCCAGCGCAGGGCGATGCGGTCGGCGACGTCGAGGCCGCTGTTCTTGCGGGCCTCCTGGATCAGGCGGATCGCGTCACGGGCCAGGCCCGCGCGGCGCAGTTCCTCGGTGATCTCCAGGTCCAGGGCGACGGTCGCGCCGGAGTCGGAGGCCACCGACCAGCCCTCGCGGGGCGTCTCGGTGACGATGACCTCGTCCGGGGACAGGGTGATCGTCTCGCCGTCGACCTCGACCGACGCCGTGCCCTCGCGCAGGGCCAGCGACAGGGCCGCCGCGTCCGTGTTCGCGACCGCCTTGGCGACGTCCTGGACCCGCTTGCCGAACCTTTTGCCGAGCGCGCGGAAGTTGGCCTTCGCCGTGGTGTCGACGAGGCTGCCGCCCACCTCGGAGAGGGACGCCAGCGACTCGACGTTCAGCTCCTCCGTGATCTGCGCGTGCAGTTCGCGGTCGAGGGCGTCGAAGCCGGTCGCCGCGATCAGCGCGCGCGACAGCGGCTGACGGGTCTTCACGCCGGACTCGGCGCGGGTCGCGCGGCCCAGCTCGACGAGGCGGCGGACCAGGGTCATCTGCCGCGACAGCTCCGGGTCGATCGCCTTCTCGTCCGCCTCCGGCCACGAGGACAGGTGCACGGACTCCGGGGCGCCCGGGGTGACCGGGACGACCAGGTCCTGCCAGACCCGCTCGGTGATGAACGGGGTCAGCGGCGCCATCAGCTTCGTGACCGTCTCGACGACCTCGTGCAGTGTGCGCAGCGCCGCCTTGTCGCCCTGCCAGAAACGGCGCCGGGAGCGGCGTACGTACCAGTTCGACAGGTCGTCGACGAACGCGGACAGGAGCTTTCCGGCGCGTTGGGTGTCGTACGCGTCCAGAGCCTCCGTCATCTGTGCGGTGAGGGTGTGGAGTTCGGACAGGAGCCAGCGGTCCAGGACCGGGCGGTCGGCGGGGGCCGGGTCGGCCGCCGAGGGGGACCAGTTGGACGTGCGGGCGTACAGGGCCTGGAAGGCGACCGTGTTCCAGTACGTCAGGAGGGTCTTGCGGACGACCTCCTGGATCGTGCCGTGGCCCACCCGGCGCGCGGCCCACGGGGAGCCGCCGGCGGCCATGAACCAGCGGACCGCGTCGGCGCCGTGCTGGTCCATCAGCGGGATCGGCTGGAGGATGTTGCCGAGGTGCTTGGACATCTTGCGGCCGTCCTCGGCCAGGATGTGGCCCAGGCAGACGACGTTCTCGTAACTCGACTTGTCGAAGACGAGCGTGCCGATCGCCATCAGCGTGTAGAACCAGCCGCGGGTCTGGTCGATCGCCTCGGAGATGAACTGCGCCGGGTAGCGGGACTCGAAGAGTTCCTTGTTCTTGTACGGGTAGCCCCACTGCGCGAACGGCATGGAACCCGAGTCGTACCAGGCGTCGATGACCTCCGGCACGCGCGTGGCCGTCTTCTGGCACTGCGCGCAGGGGAAAGTGACGGCGTCGATGAACGGGCGGTGCGGGTCCAGGGAGGACTGGTCGGTGCCCGTCAGTTCGGTCAGCTCGGCGCGGGAGCCGACGACCGTGAGGTGGTCGTCCTCGCAGCGCCAGATCGGCAGCGGGGTGCCCCAGTAGCGGTTGCGGGACAGCGCCCAGTCGATGTTGTTGGTGAGCCAGTCGCCGTAGCGGCCGTGCTTGACCGTGTCCGGGAACCAGTTCGTCTTCTCGTTCTCCTGGAGGAGACGGTCCTTGACCGCCGTCGTGCGGATGTACCAGGAGGGCTGCGCGTAGTAGAGGAGCGCGGTGTGACAGCGCCAGCAATGCGGGTAGCTGTGCTCGTACGGGATGTGCTTGAAGAGGAGGCCGCGCTGCTGAAGGTCCTCGGTGAGCTTTTCGTCCGCCTTCTTGAAGAAGACTCCGCCGACCATCGGTACGTCCGCCTCGAACGTGCCGTCGGGGCGGACCGGGTTCACGACCGGCAGGCCGTACGCGCGGCAGACCTTGAGGTCGTCCTCGCCGAACGCGGGGGACTGGTGGACGAGGCCGGTGCCGTCCTCGGTGGTGACGTATTCGGCATTGACGACGAAATGCGCCTCGGCCGGGAACTCCACCAGGTCGAACGGACGTTGATAGGTCCAGCGCTCCATTTCGGCGCCGGTGAAGGTCTGACCTGTGGTCTCCCAGCCCTCGCCGAGCGCCTTGGTGACGAGCGGTTCGGCGACGACCAGCTTCTCCGTGCCGTCCGTCACGACCGCGTAGGTCACCTCGGGGTGCGCGGCCACGGCCGTGTTGGAGACCAGTGTCCAGGGGGTCGTCGTCCACACCAGGAGGGCGGCCTCGCCGGCCAGCGGACCGGAGGTGAGAGGGAAACGGACGTACACGGACGGGTCGACGACCGTCTCGTAGCCCTGGGCCAGCTCGTGGTCCGAGAGGCCGGTGCCGCAGCGCGGGCACCAGGGGGCGACGCGGTGGTCCTGGACCAGGAGACCCTTGTTGAAGATCTCCTTCAGCGACCACCAGACGGACTCGATGTACTCCGGGTCCATCGTCACGTACGCGTCGTCGAGGTCGACCCAGTAGCCCATCCGGGTCGTCAGCTCGGAGAACGCGTCCGTGTGGCGCAGCACCGACTCCCGGCACTTCGCGTTGAACTCCGCGATGCCGTACGCCTCGATGTCCTGCTTGCCGGAGAAGCCCAGCTCCTTCTCGACCGCCAGCTCCACCGGCAGGCCGTGGCAGTCCCAGCCGGCCTTGCGGCCGACGTGGTAGCCGCGCATCGTGCGGAACCGGGGGAAGACGTCCTTGAAGACGCGGGCCTCGATGTGGTGGGCGCCGGGCATGCCGTTCGCGGTGGGCGGGCCCTCGTAGAACACCCACTCCGGGCGGCCCTCGGACTGCTCCAGCGTCTTGGCGAAGATCTTCTGCTCGCGCCAGAAGTCGAGCACGGTGTGCTCCAGCGCGGGCAGGTCGACCTGGGCGGGGACCTGGCGGTACGTCGGCTCTGTCATCTGCGAGCTTCCTCCAACGGACTTGCTGCCTTCCGTCGGAGGGACGAGAGCCGTTTCGCTCCCGCGGTACCACCCTCCTTGGCCCACCGGTCCTCCGGGGAGCCCCCTCATTGGGTTCGCGAAACCGGGTCTACTCGCCTGGCGGCTTTCTTCCGGCGGCTCCGGGGTGATCTTCACGACGCGCTCGCCCCCGGGCTCCCACCGTCCCCGGGTCGCTCTCGGCCGCGTACGCCGCTACTCGTCCCCATCAATGCTTTGTCGCTCCGCCCAGTGTACGGGGCGCCGGGCGGGGCGGCCGAACGGAATTCCCGGGGTGTGCGGCAGGCGCTCCGACCTGTTGCCGAGCGGGTGAAGTCGATTTATCGTCCCAGCACGATTCGCGCGCAAGATCACGTATGTGAAGGGGCCGCGGCCATGGTGGCTAAGAACAAGAAGAGTGCGGGTACGGCTGTGCTGGCTGTCAGGGAGGGGGAGGAGCCGTGGACGCCGGACGAGGTGGCCGAGGCACGCGCCGAGCTGATGTCCGAGGTCATGCGGCTGCGGTCGGAGATCGACGCGTCCGAGGGGGCGCTGGCCGGGCTCATGCGGGATTCCGGGGACGGGGCGGGGGACGATCAGGCGGACACCGGGACGAAGAACATCACGCGGGAGCATGAGATGGCGCTCACCGCGAATGCGCGGGAGATGTTGGAGCAGAGTGAGCGGGCTCTTGAGCGGCTCGATGCGGGGACGTACGGGTTGTGCGAGAGCTGTGGGGAGGCGATCGGGAAGGCTCGGATGCAGGCGTTTCCTCGGGCGACGTTGTGTGTTTCGTGCAAGCAGAAGCAGGAACGGCGCTACTGAGGGGGGCGGTGGGGGTTCGTTGCCGGGTGCGGGTTCGCTGTGGCTGGTCGCGCAGTTCCCCGCGCCCCTGGAAAAGACGGCGCTGCGCGCCTGTCTTTTCAAGCGTGTCGTACTCTCGTCCTCACTGGTACCTACGTGAGGGACTTACGTGGCAGAGGTGGAGCGCGTTATCGGTACGTCTGAGGGCCCGGAGGAGGAGTCGCCTCGGGGGAAGCGGCGGGTTCTCGTGTTGTTTGCGGTGGCCTCTGTCGCTTACGCGCTCGATCTCGTCAGCAAGATCATTGTTGTTGCCAAGCTTGAGCATCATGCTCCCGTCGAGTTGGTCGGGGACTGGCTCAAGCTGGATGCGATCCGGAATTCCGGGGCCGCGTTCAGCTTCGGGGAAGCGTTCACCGTGATCTTCACGGTGATCGCCGCCACCGTGATCGTCGTGATCGTGCGGCTGGCCCGGAAGCTGTACAGCCTGCCGTGGGCGATCGCGCTCGGGCTGCTGCTCGGGGGGGCGCTCGGGAACCTCACCGACCGGATCTTCCGGTCGCCCGGGATCTTCGAGGGGGCCGTCGTCGACTTCATCGCTCCCAAGCACTTCGCCGTGTTCAATCTCGCCGACTCCGCGATCGTCTGCGGCGGCATTCTGATCGTCCTCCTGTCGTTCAAGGGACTGGACCCGGACGGGACCGTCCACAAGGACTGACATACTCGACGGGTGAGCACCATTCCCGAGATCCGAACCCTGCCCGTGCCCGACGGCCTGGAGGGCGAGCGTGTCGACGCCGCCATCTCCCGGATGTTCGGCTTCTCCCGCACGAAGGCCGCCGAGCTGGCCGCGGCGGGGAAGGTCTCGGTGGACGGCTCGGTGGTCGGCAAGTCGGAGCGCGTGCACGGCGGCGCCTGGCTGGAGGTCGAGATGCCGCAGGCCCCCGCACCGGTGCAGATCGTCGCGGAGCCGGTCGAGGGCATGGAGATCGTGTACGACGACGACGATGTCGTCGTCATCATGAAGCCGGTCGGCGTCGCCGCGCACCCGTCCCCGGGGTGGACCGGGACCACGGTCATCGGGGGTCTTGCCGCCGCCGGGTACCGCATCTCCACGTCCGGCGCCGCCGAGCGCCAGGGGATCGTGCACCGGCTCGACGTCGGGACGTCCGGCCTGATGGCCGTCGCCAAGTCGGAGCGGGCGTACACCTCGCTGAAGCGGCAGTTCAAGGAACGCGTCGTCGACAAGCGCTACCACGCCCTCGTCCAGGGGCACCCCGATCCGATGAGCGGCACCATCGACGCGCCCATCGGACGCCACCCCCAGCACGACTACAAGTGGGCCGTCACCGCCGACGGCAAGGACTCCGTCACCCACTACGACCTCATCGAGGCGTTCCGGTCGGCCTCCCTGCTCGACATCAAGCTGGAGACCGGGCGCACCCACCAGATCCGCGTGCACATGTCCGCGCACCGGCACCCCTGCGTCGGCGACCTCACGTACGGCGCCGACCCCACCCTCTCCAAGCGGCTGCGGCTGACCCGGCAGTGGCTGCACGCGGTCCGTCTCGGCTTCGAGCACCCCGGGGACGGGGAGTGGGTCGAGTTCTCCAGCGACTATCCCGCGGACCTCCAGCTCGCGCTGGACCTCGTCCGGGAGGAGACGTACGGGGGGTGAGCCGCGGCGTTTCTCCGGGCTCGCGCGGCGCGTGCGAGGCTTGTTCTTGATCGGTTGTGTCTAGAACGCCGGAGCGACTGCCGTGGATCAGCTGGCCCTCTTGTTCGTCCTGCTGCTCGGGGCCGTGATCAGTGTGCCCGTCGGGGACCGGTTCGGGTTGCCGTCCCCGGTGCTGATGACTCTGCTCGGGATTCTGCTCGCCGTCGCGGACTTCGTGCCCAACGTCGATATTCCGCCCGGGCTGATCCTGCCCGTGCTGTTGCCGCCGCTGCTGTACGCGGCCGTGCGGCGGACCTCCTGGCGGCAGTTCGCCGCGAATCGGCGGCCCATCTTTCTGCTCGCCGTCGCGCTCGTCTTCGTGACCACGTTCTCCGTCGCCGCCGTTGCCCACAGCATCGTGCCCGGGCTGTCCGTCGCCGCCGCTGTCGCGCTGGGGGCGCTGGTGGCTCCGCCCGATCCCGTCGCCGCCACCGCTGTCGCGGGGCAGTTGGGGTTGCCCCGGCGGCTCGTCTCCATTCTGGAGGGGGAGGGGCTGTTCAACGACGTCACCGCGATCGTGCTGTATCACGTCGCCATCGCCGCTGTCGTCAGTGGGGAGTTCCATGCGGGGGAGGCTGTTCTTCAGTTCGTGCTGTCCGCCGTTGTCGCTGTCGTGGTGGGGGTTGTGCTCGGGTGGGGGGCCAACCGGCTGCTCGATCTGCTCGGGGACGCGACTCTTCAGATCAGTCTGACGTTGCTCGTGCCGTTCGCCGCGTACGTGCTGGCCGAGGAGTTGCATGGGTCCGGGGTGTTGGCCGTGCTGACCTGTGCTTTGTTTCTTGCCGAGTACGCCGCTGATCCTGATGACGTCGTCAATCGGCTTGCCGGGCATGCGTTTTGGGACATCGTCGACACGCTGGTCACCGGCGTCGCCTTCGGGCTTATCGGGCTTGAGCTGCACAACGCCATTCGGACCGCTTCCGGGCGCTGGGGGGAGATGCTCGGGTGGGCCGCCGTTGTTGCCGGGGTCGTTATCTTCGTGCGGTTGTTCTGGTTGCTTCCTGCGGGGTGGCTGGCCCGGAAGATGCATGCTCGGCGGGATGTCGACGAGGAGATTCCCATGAGCTGGCGGGAGACCGTCGTCATGTGGTGGTCCGGGATGCGGGGGGTTGCTTCTGTCGCCCTTGCTCTTGCTATTCCCTTGCATGTCGACGACGGGTCCGCTTTTCCCGCTCGTGACGAGATCGTCTTCATCGCCTTCGGGGTGATCATGACCACCCTTGTGCTTCAGGGGCTTACCCTGCCGTTTCTTGTTCGGCGGCTCGGGGTTCGGGCCGATACCGAGCGGGAGAAGGAGTACGAGCGGGAGTTGGCGGTTCGGGCTGCCAAAGCCGCCAAGCGGAGGTTGCGGGAGATCGAGGAGGTGGAGGAGTTGCCTGAGGAGGTGTCCGAGCAGTTGTTGCGGCGGGCGTTTGAGATCGGGGTGCGGATTTCTCCTTATATCGTCGAGGACGAGCGGCTGGAGGGGCATGAGAAGAGGGTTCGGCGGTTGAAGCGGGTGCGGCGGATTCAGGGGGAGATGATGAGTGCGGCTCGGCATGAGGTGTTGGCTGCGCGGAGTGAGAGCGGGGCGGATCCGGAGATTGTGGATCGGGTGTTGAGGCAGTTGGATGTGCGGAGCTTGCGGTGATGCCGGGGGCGGGGAGGGGTGGGGTGGAGCGGTTGGGTGCGGAGTGCGGGTTCGTTGTGGTTGCTCGCGCAGTTCCCCGCGCCCCTAGAAGGGCGCTGCGCGCCCAATGGGGGGGCCGTTTTTGGGCGTGGTCTGTAGGGTTTCCCTCATGACTCGTAATGTTGTGATCAGTGGTGGTGGGACCGGGATCGGGCTTGCGGTGGCTCGGGTTTTTGCTGGTGGTGGGGATCGGGTTTTGTTGGTCGGGCGGCGGAAAGAAGTGCTGGAGCGGGCCGGGGTTTCTGGGGCTCTTTTTTGTGCTGCGGATCTTGGTGGGGTTGAGGGGGTTCGAGAGGTGGTTCGGGTGGTGGATCGCGAGTTGGGGGGTGTTGATGTTCTTGTTCATGCGGCCGGGGGGAATGGGGGGCTTGAGACTCCGAGCGGGAGTTCTGATCCGCTTGAGGTTGTTGCTCATGAGTGGGGGGTTAATTTTCGTAGTAATACGTTGACCGCCGTTTTGCTTACCGAGGCGCTTAAAGAGCGGGTTTCCTCTGGGGGGCGGGTTCTCTTTGTCAGTTCCATCGCCGCTTATCGGGGGTCCGGGAGCGGGGCTTATGCCGCTTCTAAAGCCGCGCTTCATCCTTACGCCCATGATCTTGCCCGGCAGCTCGGGCCCCGGGGGATCACCGTCAATGTCGTCGCGCCCGGGTATATCGAGGACACGGAGTTCTTCGGCGGGGCGATGGCCGAGGAGCGGCGGGAGCGGTTGGTCGGTGAGACGTCCAATGGGCGGGCCGGGACGCCCGAGGACGTGGCGGGGACGTTGTACTGGCTGGCGTCTGCCGGGGCCGGGCATGTGACGTCGCAGGTCGTGCAGGTCAACGGGGGTGCGGAGCGGGGGCATTAGGCACCCCCGTACCGTCACCCCCGCGGTGCGCGCGGAGGAGGCTCGTGCGCCCTGCGGGGTGACACCCCGTCCGGGCGCGGGCTCGTCGGGGGCAGGTGGGCGTCCGCCGTGTTGACCCGGGGGAGGGCGTACGGGTGCTGCGTGCAGAGCCAGGTGATCATCTGCTCGCGGACCGTCACCCGTACCTTCCAGATGTCGTCCGCGTCCTTCGCCGTGAGGAGGGCGCGGACCTCGATCGTGTTCGGGGTGCTGTCCGTCACCGTCAGGTCGTACGCGCGGCCGTCCCAGTGCTCGCACGCCCGCAGGATGTCGCGCAGGTGGACCCGCATCGCGTCCAGCGGGGCCGAGTGGTCCAGTTGCCAGAACACCGTGCCGGTCAGCTGAGCCCCGCCCCGCGACCAGTTCTCGAACGGCTTGGACGTGAAGTACGACACCGGCATCGTGATCCGGCGTTCGTCCCAGGTGCGGACGGTCAGGTACGTCAGGGTGATGTCCTCGACCGTGCCCCACTCCCCGTCGACGACGACCGTGTCACCGAGCCGGACCATGTCGCCGAAGGCGATCTGGAACCCGGCGAACATGTTGCTGAGCGTCGACTGGGCGGCGACACCGGCGACGATGCCGATGATGCCGGCGGAGGCGAGCAGCGAGGCCCCGGCGGCGCGCATCGCGGGGAACGTCAGCAGCATCGCGGCGATGGCGACGACCCCGACGACGGCCGCGACGACCCGCATGATCAGGGAGACCTGGGTGCGTACCCGGCGTACGCGCGCGGGGTCGCGGTTGGCGCGGGAGCTGGCGTACCGGGTGAACGTCGTCTCCACGATCGCGGAGGCGATGCGGACGATGAGCCAGGCCGCGGAGCCGATCAGCACCAGCGTCAGCGCGCGGCCGATGGCGACGCGCTGGTCCTGGAGCAGGTCGGCCCTGTCGTACGAGCCTCTCAGCAGGGCGGCGCAGATCAGCAGTTGGTAGGGGACGCGGCCCCGGCGCAGCAGGCCCCACAGCGGGGTCTCCGAATGGCGGGCGTCGGCCTTGCGCAGCAGGCGGTCGGTGGCCCAGCCGATGAGCAGGGTCAGGGCGAGTGAGCCGCCCACGACGATCACGGGTCGGAGCAGGTTCTCCATACCGTCGAACGTAGTCGCTCAGGGGTGGCCCTGAACATGGGGGCCCGTGAGACTCGTGTGCAGGGTGTGGCTGGCACCATGAGGGCATGAACATCATGCTCTTCCACTCGACCTACGGCCTCAGGCCCGCCGTACAGGACGCCGCGGAGCGGCTGCGCGGGGCCGGGCACGTGGTCTGGACGCCCGATCTCTTCGAGGGGCGGACGTTCGACGAGGCCGAGGCGGGGATGGAGTTCAAGGAGACCGTCGGCAAGGAGGAGCTCCTCAAGCGCGCCGTCCTCGCCGCCGCTCCCTATTCCGAGCGCGGCCTGGTCTACGCCGGCTTCTCGCTGGGCGCGTCCGTCGCGCAGACCCTCGCGCTGGGCGACGAGAAGGCGCGCGGCCTGCTCCTGCTGCACGGCACGTCGGACATCGCGCCCAACGCGTCCGTGGACGAACTCCCCGTACAGCTGCACGTCGCCTCGCCGGACCAGTTCGAGACGGACGACTGGCTGAACTCCTGGTACCTCCAGATGGGCCGGACCGGCGCCGACGTGGAGGTCCACCGGTACGCCGGGGCCGGCCACCTCTACACCGACCCCGGTCTCCCCGACTACGACGAGGAGGCCGCCGAGACCACCTGGCGGGTGGCGCTCGGCTTCCTCGAAACGCTCTAGGGCTTACACGGGGTCGTAGGTCCGCTCGACCTTCTGGGTCCCGGCGAGCGTCCGGTAGGACCGCGACCACGACGACGTCGCGTTCTGCTTCGTCTTGTCGGAGAGCGTGTAGTAGTCCATCTGCGCGCGGGCGGGCGTGATGTCGAGTACGCCGTACCCGTGGCGGTCGGTGTCGATCCACTGGACGTGTCGGTTGGCGGCGCGGATCACCGGCGAGGCCAGGGCGGAGATGACGCCCTCGGGGGCGTTCGTGAGGTCGTCGAGGTTGTCGGAGGTGATCGACGTGACGACGAACTCGGTGGCGGCGGACGGGGAGAGGGGGTAGGTGCCGGCGTCCACGGGGACGTCGTTCGCCCACGCCATGTGGATGTCGCCGGTGAGGAAGACCGTGTTGGAGATCGCGTTCGACCTCAGGTGGGCCAGCAGTTCGCGCCGGTCGTCGGTGTAGCCGTCCCACTGGTCGGTGTTGAGGGCGATGCCCTCCTCGGGCAGGCCGAGCAGCTTGGCCAGCGGCTTGAAGATGTCGGCGGCCAGGGAGCCGATCGCGAACGGCGAGATCATCACCGAGTTCCCGACGAGCTTCCAGGTCGTGTCGGAGGACTTCAGCCCCGCCTTCAGCCAGTCCAGTTGGGCGCGGCCGGTGATGGTGCGCTCGGGGTCGTCCACCGAACCGTTGCCGGTCTTGACCTGCTGCGAGCGGAAGGACCGCAGGTCGAGCAGCGAGAGGTCGGCGAGCTTCCCGAACCGCAGCCGCCGGTAGGTCGTACCGGCGAGGGCGGGCCGTACCGGCATCCACTCGAAGTACGCCTGCTTTGCGGCGGCCTGCCGGGCCGTCCAGGTGCCCTCGGCGCCCTCGGTGTGGTTCTCGGCGCCGCCGGACCAGGAGTCGTTGGCGAACTCGTGGTCGTCCCAGATCGCGACGACCGGCGCCTTGGCGTGCAGCGCCTGGAGGTCGCCGTCCGTCTTGTAGTTGCCGTGCCGGGCGCGGTAGTCGGCGAGGGTGATGATCTCGTGGGTGGGGACGTGCGGGCGGATCACCTTGCCCCGGGTGCCGTACTGGCCGGTGCCGTACTCGTAGATGTAGTCGCCGAGGTGCAGCCAGGCGTCCAGGTCATTGCGGGCGGCGAGGTGGCGGTACGACGCGAAGTACCCGGCCTCCCAGTTCGCGCAGGAGACCACGCCGAAGCGCAGGCCTGCGACGGACGCGTCCGCCGCCGGGGCCGTACGCGTGCGCGCGACGGGGGAGAGGGTGGTGCCCGCCGAGAAGCGGAACCAGTAGTCGGTCGCCGGGGCGAGGCCGCGGACGTCCGCCTTGACGGTGTGGTCGGAGGCGGCGGTCGCGGTGACGGTGCCGCGCGCGGCGATGTCCGTGAGGGCCTTGTCGCGGGCTATCACCCACTCCACCTCGGTGTCCGGGCCGAGCCCCGAGCCGGGGAGCGCCTCGGCGGTGGGGGTCACCCGGGTCCACAGGAGGACGCCGTCGGCGAGGGGGTCGCCGGAGGCGAGGCCGTGCAGGAAGGCCGGGGTGGTTTCGGAGGCGGCGCGCGCGGGCAGGGCGGCGGCCAGCGGTCCGGCCAGGACGGCGGTCGCCGCCGCGGCCTTGACGACCGTACGGCGGCGCGGGGTGAGGGATGTGTGAGTGGCTCTCTGCGGTGTGGTCACGAACCCTCAGGTTACTGATCAGTATGAACGGGGGCGGGCGAACTCGTGAAGTCCGCCCGCCAGTTGTTCACCTGGTCGGCTTCAGGAGGGGTTCAGCCCTTGATCGCCGCGTCGACGACCTTGTTGAAGTCGTCCACCGTCAGCATCGGCTTCCCGTCGTTGAGCTGCTTGCCGTCCATGACGAAGGCGGGTGTCCCCTGCACGCCTTCCTTGTTGTCGTCGAACGTCTTGGACATGGCCATCGCCCAGGCGTCGTACGTGCCCTTCTTGACGGCGTCCTGGAACTTCGCGTTGCCCTTGAGCGCGGGGACCGTGTCGGCTATCTCGATGAGGTAGCTGTCCTTCTTGAACTTGTCGCTCGACTCGTCCGGGTGCCACTTCGTCGAGTACATCGCGGTCTTGTACTCCAGGAACGCCTCGGGGCTGACGTTCAGCGCCGCGCCGAGCGCGCTCAGCGCGTTCTTGGAACCCTCACCGTTGTCCTTGTTGTCGATGAAGGTCGCGCCGCTGTACTGGAACTTGAACTTCCCGTCGTCGATGTCCTTCTTCACGGTCGTCCCGACGGTTTGCTCGAACTGGGCGCAGATCGGGCAGCGCGGGTCCTCGTAGATCTTGAGGGTCTTCTTCGCGGTGTCCTTGCCGATGACGACGGTCGTGCCGTCCGTGCCCGTCGTGTTGGCCGGGGCGACGACCGTGTCGTCCTTCACGGCCTCCCAGTGGCCGGGCTTGTTGGCCTGGATCACCGCGTAGCTGATCCCGCCGGCCGCCGCGAGCACCGCCAGCGCCGAGGCGGCGACGATGACCTGCCGCTTGACCTTGTCCTTCTTCGCCTGCCGCGCGCGCTCCTCGCGCAGCCGCTCGCGCGCCGCGCTCTTCGCCGCCTGACTGTTGCGCTTGCTCATGTCGGTGTTCTCCCTGAAAGCGTGTGAAAAGAGGGGGGTGTCGCGTCGCGTGCCTGTTTCAGGCGCAGGCGGCGAGCGGCGGACCCCTGCGTCCCAGGGAGTGGACGAGGAGCAGGTCGCGGACGGCGGCCGTACGGCGCGTCGCGCGCGGGAGGCGGCCGGTGGCGCCGGTCTCGGGGCGCGGCCGGTGCGTCACGGCGGCCACCGCGAGCAGCAGCGGCCGGAACGTCGTCACCGCGGCGGCCCCCAGCAGCTGGGCCAGGGCCCGCTCGCCCCGGCGCAGCCAGGCGGCGGCGACCAGGCCGACGCTGACGTGCGCCGCGAGCAGCCCCCACGCCGTCGCCGGGTCGGCGTGCGCGAGCAGCGCCGGGACCTGGCCGGACTGGGCGACGCGGGCGAGGGGGGTGCCGAACGCGGTGCCGTCGCCGCACAGGACGTTCCAGCCGACCGAGCGCAGCGGGCCGGTGACCGGGCCGCCGGCCGGGCCGTAGCAGACGTGCTGACCGGTCGTGAAGACCGTGTCGGCCGCCAGCTCCAGCGGGACCAGCAGCGCGGCGATCCGGGTGTAGCCGCGTTCGCGGCCCGCGAGGAGGTAGGCGAGCGCGAACACGGCCGCCGCGATCAGCGCGACCGTGTTCAGCGGCAGGGGGGCCCGGGACAGCAGGACGTGCGACGCGGTGCTGAGCGTCACGACGAGTGCCGTGAACAGCGCCGCGCGAACGGCTCTGAGTCGGGTCCCGGATATGTTCATAACACCGGCAGTGTGACACGGTCCGCCGTAAGACACCCCTAAAAACTGCCTGTGAGAGGCCCCGGGGCGGCTGTGCGTGACCCGTGCGTCACAGACCCGGTATCCGGCCGTTGCGGAACAGGTCGACGAAGGTCTGGTGGTCCTGGCGCGCGCGGGCGCCGTACGTGTGCGCGAAGTCCACCAGGAGCGGCGCGAGGCCCTCCTCGTCGGCCGCGAGCGCCGCGTCGATGGCGCGCTCCGTGGAGAACGGCACCAGCGACTCGCCCGAGGTGTCGTCCGCCGCCGCGTGCATCGTCGCCGTCGCCCGGCCGAGGTCCGCGACGACCGCCGCGATCTCCTCGGGGTCGTCGATGTCGCCCCAGTCCAGGTCCACCGCGTACGGCGACACCTCGGCGACCAGCTGGCCCGCGCCGTCCAGCTCGGTCCAGCCCAGCCACGGGTCCGCGTGCGCCTGGAGGGCGCGCTGGGAGATGACCGTGCGGTGGCCCTCGTGCTGGAAGTAGTCCCGGATCGCGCGGTCCGTGATGTGCCGGGAGACGGCCGGGGTCTGGGCCTGCTTGATGTAGATCACGACGTCGTTCTCCAGGGCGTCGCTGTGCCCCTCCAGCAGGATGTTGTACGAGGGCAGCCCGGCCGACCCGATGCCGATGCCCCGGCGGCCGACGACGTCCTTGACGCGGTACGAGTCCGGGCGGGCCAGCGAGGAGTCCGGGAGGGTCTCCAGGTAGCCGTCGAACGCGGCCAGCACCTTGTAGCGCGTCGCCGCGTCCAGCTCGATGGAGCCGCCGCCCGGTGCGAAGCGGCGCTCGAAGTCACGGATCTCCGTCATCGACTCCAGCAGGCTGAAGCGGGTCAGCGAGCGGGCGTCCCTGAGGGCGTCCAGGAGCGGGCCCTCGGCGGTGTCCAGCGTGAACGGCGGGACCTCGTCGCTCTTCGCGCCCGTCGCCAGCGCGTGGATGCGCTCGCGGTACGCGCCCGCGTAGACGCCGACCAGCTCGCCGATCTGCTCGTCGCTCAGCGCCTTCGCGTACCCGATGAGGGCGATGGAGGCGGCGAAGCGCTTGAGGTCCCAGGTGAAGGGGCCGACGTACGCCTCGTCGAAGTCGTTGACGTTGAAGATCAGGCGGCCCGTCGCGTCCATGTACGTGCCGAAGTTCTCCGCGTGCAGGTCGCCGTGGATCCATACGCGCGCGGTGCGGTCGTCCAGGTAGGGGCCGCCATGCTTCTCTGCGTCCAGGTCGTGGTAGAAGAGAGCGGCCGTCCCCCGGTAGAACGCGAACGCGGAAGCCGCCATCTTGCGGAACTTCACGCGGAACGCGGCCGGGTCGGCGGCCAGGAGCTCGCCGAACGCGGTGTCGAAAACGGCGAGGATCTCCTCGCCGCGCTGCTCGTCGTTGAGCCGGTTGACCGACATCGCCGGGTGCCTCCTGGTGCGTACGTGTTCGACAGTGTTTCTGCCGACTCCAACGGACGGGTCCTTCGATTGGTGCCCGCCAGTGAAGGTACGCGGGGGAGACCTTCGCGTGTCAGTGCCGAGGCATAGACTTCACGCCGACCCCCAGACCACTCCGCAGTCCTGTCGTCACCCGTTTCCCTGTAGGAGGCCAAGCCGTGTCAAAGCCGCCGTTCACGCACCTGCACGTCCACACCCAGTACTCGCTGCTGGACGGTGCCGCGCGGCTCAAGGACATGTTCGACGCGTGCAACGAGATGGGCATGACCCACATCGCGATGTCCGACCACGGCAACCTCCACGGGGCGTACGACTTCTTCCACTCCGCGAAGAAAGCAGGGGTCACCCCGATCATCGGGATCGAGGCGTACGTCGCGCCCGAGTCCCGGCGCAACAAGCGCAAGATCCAGTGGGGTCAGCCGCACCAGAAGCGGGACGACGTCTCCGGTTCCGGTGGTTACACCCACAAAACGATGTGGGCCGTGAACTCGACCGGCCTGCACAACCTCTTCCGGCTCTCCTCGGACGCGTACGCCGAGGGCTGGCTCCAGAAGTGGCCCCGGATGGACAAGGAGACGATCTCCCAGTGGTCCGAGGGGATCGTCGCCTCCACCGGCTGCCCCTCCGGCGAGCTCCAGACCCGGCTGCGCCTCGGCCAGTACGACGAGGCCCTCAAGGCGGCGGCCGACTACCAGGACATCTTCGGCAAGGACCGCTACTTCCTGGAGCTGATGGACCACGGCATCGAGATCGAGCACCGGGTCCGCGACGGCCTCCTGGAGATCGGCAAGAAGCTCGGCATCCCGCCCCTGGTGACGAACGACTCGCACTACACGTACGCGCACGAGTCGGTCGCCCACGACGCGCTGCTGTGCATCCAGACCGGCAAGAACCTCTCCGACCCGGACCGCTTCAAGTTCGACGGCACCGGCTACTACCTGAAGTCCACGGACGAGATGTACGCCATCGACTCCTCGGACGCCTGGCAGGAGGGCTGCGCCAACACCCTCCTGATCGCCGAGATGGTCGACACGGACGGCATGTTCGTCGAGAAGAACCTCATGCCGAAGTTCGACATCCCCGAGGGGTACACGGAGGTCTCCTGGTTCCGCGAGGAGACCATGCGCGGCATGAACCGCCGTTTCCCCGGCGGCATCCCGGACGACCGCATGAAGCAGGTCGAGTACGAGATGGACACCATCATCTCGATGGGCTTCCCGGGCTACTTCCTCGTCGTCGCCGACTTCATCATGTGGGCCAAGAAGCAGGGCATCGCGGTCGGCCCCGGCCGAGGCTCCGCGGCCGGTTCGATCGTCGCGTACGCCATGGGCATCACCGACCTCGACCCCATCCCGCACGGCCTGATCTTCGAGCGGTTCCTCAACCCCGAGCGCATCTCCATGCCGGATGTCGACATCGACTTCGACGAGCGCAGGCGCGTCGAGGTGATCCGGTACGTGACGGAGAAGTACGGCTCCGACAAGGTCGCCATGATCGGCACCTACGGCAAGATCAAGGCCAAGAACGCCATCAAGGACTCCGCGCGCGTGCTGGGCTACCCGTACGCGATGGGCGACCGCCTCACCAAGGCCATGCCCGCCGACGTCCTCGGCAAGGGCATCGACCTCGACGGCATCACCAACCCCGCCCACCCGCGCTACAACGAGGCGGGCGAGATCCGGGGGATGTACGAGAACGAGCCGGACGTCAAGAAGGTCATCGACACCGCCAAGGGCGTCGAGGGCCTCGTACGGCAGATGGGCGTGCACGCCGCCGGCGTCATCATGTCCAGCGAGCCCATCGTCGACCACGCGCCGATCTGGGTGCGGCACACCGACGGGGTGACCATCACCCAGTGGGACTACCCGCAGTGCGAGTCGCTCGGCCTGCTGAAGATGGACTTCCTCGGCCTGCGCAACCTGACGATCATGGACGACGCCGTCAAGATGGTGAAGTCCAACAAGGGCGTCGAACTCGACCTGCTGGCCCTGCCGCTCGACGACCCGAAGACCTTCGAACTCCTCCAGCGCGGCGACACGCTCGGCGTGTTCCAGTTCGACGGCGGGCCCATGCGGTCGCTGCTGCGGCTGATGAAGCCCGACAACTTCGAAGACATCTCCGCCGTCTCCGCGCTCTACCGTCCCGGCCCGATGGGCATGGACTCGCACACGAACTACGCGCTGCGCAAGAACAAGCTCCAGGAGATCACCCCGATCCACAAGGAGCTCGAAGAGCCCCTCGAAGAGGTCCTCGCCGTCACCTACGGCCTGATCGTCTACCAGGAGCAGGTGCAGAAGGCCGCGCAGATCATCGCCGGGTACTCGCTCGGCGAGGCCGACATCCTGCGCCGCGTGATGGGCAAGAAGAAGCCCGAAGAACTGGCGAAGAACTTCACGATCTTCCAGGCGGGCGCGAAGAAGAACGGCTACAGCGACGAGGCGATCCAGGCGCTGTGGGACGTGCTGGTGCCGTTCGCCGGGTACGCGTTCAACAAGGCGCACTCCGCCGCGTACGGGCTCGTCTCCTACTGGACCGCCTACCTCAAGGCCAACTACCCCGCCGAGTACATGGCCGGGCTGCTGACCTCCGTCAAGGACGACAAGGACAAGTCGGCCGTCTACCTCAACGAATGCCGGCGCATGGGCATCAAGGTGCTGCCGCCGGACGTCAACGAGTCGGTGCACAACTTCGCCGCGCAGGGCGACGATGTGATCCTCTTCGGGCTCGAAGCGGTCCGCAACGTCGGCACGAACGTCGTCGAGTCGATCATCCGCAGCCGCAAGGCCAAGGGGAAGTACGGGTCCTTCCCCGACTACCTCGACAAGGTCGAGGCCGTCGCCTGCAACAAGCGGACCACCGAGTCGCTGATCAAGGCCGGGGCGTTCGACTCCCTCGGGCACACGCGCAAGGGGCTCACCGCGCACTTCGACACGATGATCGACTACGTGGTCGCGGTGAAGCGCAAGGAGGCCGAGGGGCAGTTCGACCTGTTCGGGGGGATGGGGGAGGAGGACAGCGACGAGCCCGGGTTCGGGCTGGACGTCGAGTTCACCACCGACGAGTGGGAGAAGACGTATCTGCTCGCGCAGGAGCGGGAGATGCTCGGGCTGTACGTCTCCGACCATCCCCTGTTCGGGCTTGAGCACGTGCTGTCCGACAAGGCCGACGCCGGGATCTCGCAGCTCACGGGGGGTGAGCACGCGGACGGGGCCGTCGTGACCATCGGGGGGATCATCTCCGGGCTCCAGCGGAAGATGACCAAGCAGGGCAACGCGTGGGCCATCGCGACGGTCGAGGATCTCGCCGGGTCCATCGAGTGCATGTTCTTCCCGGCGACGTACCAGCTGATCTCCACGCAGCTCGTCGAGGACGCGGTCGTGTTCGTCAAGGGCCGCCTCGACAAGCGGGAGGACGTGCCGCGGCTCGTCGCGATGGAGCTGGCCGTGCCGGACCTGTCCAACGCGGGGACCAACGCGCCGGTGATCCTGACGATCCCGGCGACCCGGGTGACGCCGCCGATGGTGAGCCGGCTGAACGAGATCCTCACGCATCATCGGGGGGACAGCGAGGTGCGGATCCGGTTGCAGGGGCCGACGAAGACGACGATCCTGCGGTTGGACCGACACCGGGTGAAGCCGGACCCGGCGTTGTTCGGTGACCTGAAGGTGCTGCTGGGACCGGCGTGCCTGGCCGGGTGAGGTAGTGATGACGTAGATGAGGGGCGCATCCCGAACGGGGTGCGCCCCTCATCGCGCTACTGCCTCTTGCGTGCCGCAGGCGTTGCTTCAGGTGTCGCCTCAGTTGTGGCCGAAGCGGCGTTCGCGGTGTTTGCGGGCCATGTCCATCGGGCTTGCCGTGGTGGCTCGTTTCGCTTCGGCCTGCATCGCGGTCTGGTCGGCCTGCTGCTGGCCTCGTTCCGCCTGGGACGACTGGGATGCCTGGGCGCGGTTCTGTTTCTTGTTCTTGGCCATGGGGATCTGCCTCCTGGGATGGTTAGGGGCTAGGGCCTGGTTCAGACTCACACGGCTGGAGATAAGCCGCATTTCGGATCATTGCCCTGTGTGACCAAGGGGGCGGAGGGGGCAATGTCCCCAAACGCCACGCCGAAGATCGAGTTCCGGCCGTTAACCCCCGCGAGGTCGGGCAGACTCCAAGGAAGCCCGAAGCACAACTCCCGGGAAGAGGGTGAGTCGCGTGGACCGCTGCATCGTCCTGGTGGACGCCGGGTATCTGCTGGGGGCCGCCGCCAGTCTCCTCGCCGGCGATCCCTCGCGCTCCCGTATCAGCGTCGACCACAGTGCGCTCGTACAGGGCCTGCGAGAACAGGCGGAGTCCGACACGGAACGGCCGCTGCTGCGGATCTACTGGTTCGACGGCGCCCCCGACCGCGTCCCCCAGCCCGAGCACCGCAGGCTGCGCGTGATGCCCCGGGTCACCGTCCGGCTCGGCGCGCTGACCCGCAGCGACGGACGCTGGGCGCAGAAGGGCGTCGACGCGGCGATGCACGCCGAGCTGACCGAGCTGGCCCGCAACCGCGCCTGTTCGGACGTCGTGCTGGTGACCGGCGACGGCGATCTGCTGCCGGGGATGATGGCCGCGAAGGAGCACGGCGTCGCCGTACACCTGTGGGCCGTCCAGGCCGCCGACGGGGACTACAACCAGTCGGAGGACCTCGTCGCGGAGGCGGACGAGCGGCGGGTGCTCGACCGGACGTGGATCACGAAGGCCGTCCGCGCGAAGGAGCACGGCGGGGTGTGCGCGCCGCAGCCCGTGCCGCGCCCGGAGATCGCGGCGATCCTCGGCGCACCCCTGCCGGACGCGCCGCGTCCCCCCGAGCCCGAGCCGCACGAGCACGCGTCGGCCGACGGCAACGGCATCTCGGAGCGCGCCTCCGCACACAAGGGCATCCCCACCCCGAAGGACCTCGCCGCCCTGCGCGCCTCCGGCGAGAAGCCGCTTCCCGCCCCGGCCGCGACCCTGCGCTGGTCCTCCGACAAGGGCTGGGTCGACCGGCCCGCCGCCGAAGCCCCCGAGGCCGCCGCGATGCCGACGCTCGCGCAGCTCACCACCGCCGAACAGCGCTGGGCGGACCGCGAGGAGGACATCACGACCGTCGGCGGCGACCCGTACGAGGTCGGGCAGGTGTTCGCGCGGCGCTGGATCGCCCGTCTCGGTGACCAGAGTCACCTCCCGAAACTGTCCGGAATGTATCCCCGCGTCCCCCACCGCATCGACGGCGAGCTGCTGCGCTACGCCGCCCGCTTCGGGCTCCTCGCGCACAAGGACGACCAGATCGACGAGCACGACCGGTACGCGATCCGGGCCGGATTCTGGCGTGAGATCGACGCCAGGACCGGCGTCGAGCACCAGCCGGCCGCCGACTGAGCGACGACCCGGACAAGGGAGGGGCCCGCCGACCCCGTACGCTCTCCCCTTGTGAGTACGCGCGCGACACCGGCAGTCCGGCACACCGAGGACGTCGTGTGTGCCGTGCGCGGGCTGACCAAGACCTACCGGGCGGTGCGCGGCAGACGCGGCGCTCCCGGGACGCCCGAGGTGCGGGCCACGGACGACGTGAGCCTCGACATCCGGCGCGGTGAGATCTTCGGACTGCTCGGGCCCAACGGCGCCGGGAAGTCCACCCTCGTACGGCAGCTCACCGGGCTGATGCGGCCCGACTCCGGCAGCGTCGAGATCCTCGGGCACGACATCGTGCGCCATCCCGAACGGGCGTCGCGGCTCCTCGCGTACCTCGGACAGGAGTCCACCGCGCTCGACGAACTCACCGTCTCCCTCGCCGCCGAGACCACCGCGCGGCTGCGCGGGCTCGACGTGCACGCGGCGCGCGCCGAGCGGGACGCGGTCCTCGACGAGCTGGGGCTCACGGCGCTGGCCGGGCGGCCGTTGCGCAAGCTGTCCGGGGGGCAGCGGCGGCTCGCCTGTTTCGCCACCGCGCTCGTGGGGGAGCGGCGGCTGCTCGTCCTCGACGAACCCACCACCGGCATGGATCCCGTCGCCCGGCGCGCCGTCTGGTCCGCCGTCGACCGGCGGCGGGCCGAGCGGGGGACGACCGTGCTGCTCGTCACGCACAACGTCATCGAGGCGGAGACCGTCCTCGACCGGGTCGCCGTCCTCGACCGGGGGCGCGTCATCGCCTGCGACACGCCGACCGGGCTGAAGGAGCAGGTCGCCGGGGAGGTGCGGGTCGATCTCGTGTGGCGGGAGAAGGCGCCGCTGGACGTTCCCGAGGTGGCGGCGCTGCGGGAGCGGGCGGTCGAGTCGGGGCGGCGGTGGACGCTGCGGCTCGCGCCGGAGGAGGCGCGGGCCGTCGTGTCGACCGTGACCGGCGGGGCTGCGTTCGCCGCGCTCGACGATTTCACGCTGGCCACGCCGAGCCTTGAGGACGTGTACCTCGCGCTCGGGGGGAATTTCCGGCAGGGGTTGGTGAAGGCATGAAGGGCCCTTTTGGCGTCCTGTGTGACGGGATGAGTTTTTCGGGCGCCGGATCCGTACGGGACGGGGTCGGGGCCCCGGAGAAGAGGAGCAGCGCCACGTGAGTGTCGTACCCGCCGGGGTTCTGCCGGGGAGTGTGCGGGGGGCCGAGCCGGGGAAGCGCGAGCCCGCCGAGCTCGGGCCGCGCGCCCGGCTGTGGCCGTCCCTCGCCGCCGTCTACCGCGCGCAGCTCTCGCGTGCGCGGGTGGCCCGGATTCCGCTGCTCTTCGTCGCGACGTTCCAGTCCGTCGGGATTCTCATCATGATGCGGGGGGTCGTCGACGGGGGGAGCGAGGCCGAGGCCGTCGTCGCCGGGTCCGCCGTCCTCGTCGTCGCCTTCGTCGCGCTGAACCTTCTCGCGCAGTACTTCGGGCAGTTGCGGGCCAGCGGGGGGCTCGATCACTACGCGACGCTTCCTGTGCCGCCCGCCGCTGTCGTGCTGGGGGCCGCCGGGGCGTACGCGTCGTTCACCGTGCCGGGGACGGTGATCACGGCTGTTTTCGGGTGCGTGCTCTTCGGGCTGCCGCTGACCCATCTCTGGATCCTGCTCGCCGTGATTCCTCTGGCGGGGGCCGCGTTGTCCGGGCTGGGGGCGGCGCTGGGTCTGTTGGCGCCTCGGCCTGAACTGGCGACCGTGATGGGGCAGTTGGGGATGTCCGCCGCGCTGTTGTTGGGGGTGCTGCCGCCGGACCGGATGCCGGAGGTGGTGCGGTTCGCCCGGGATCTGCTGCCGTCGACGTACGGGGTGGAGGCGATGGCGCGGACGTTCGCCGCGCGGCCCGACTGGGGGTACGTGCTGGGGGATCTTGCGGTGTGCGCGGGGGTGGGGGTCGTGTCGTTGGCGGTGGCTACCTGGGCTTATCGGAGGGCTGCGGTTCGGTGAGGTCGAGGGGTGCCGGGGTGGTGCGGTTCTGCGGGCCTTTGCCAGGGGGTTCCCGGTGCCGTGCGGCTCGGACCGGGCTCCGGTGGGGCGGGGCTCAGGCGGGCCTGGCACGATGGCAGGGTGACCGCTCCGTTGACTCCGCCTACGCCGCCGCACGAACCGTCCCCGCGGGGGGACTGGCCTCCGCCGCCTCCGGAGGGGTACGGGGAGGTGGTGGGCGTGAAGGACCGGGCCGAACTGCTGGCCGATCTCCGGGACGGGGCGCTGGTCGCCGTGGGGGTGACCGTGCTGGGCGTCGTGCTGGGGCTGCTGTGGCTCTGGCTGGCGCCGCGTGTGCCGCTCGTGGGGGACCAGTCCGACGGGAGCTGGGTCGTCTACCTCAAGGACTCCGAGGGCGAACAGGCCATCGGCGTCGACGGAACGTTCACGCTGCTCGCGCTGGCCTGCGGGGCGCTCAGCGCGGTCGGGGTCTTCCTGTGGCGCCGGCGGGGTGGCATCCCGCTCGTCGTCGGGCTGACCGTCGGGGGCGTGCTGGCCTCGGTCGTCGCGTGGAAGCTGGGCACCTGGCTCGGGCCGAGCTCCGACGTCATCGCCCACGCGAAGAGCGCGGGCAAGGGGGTGACGTTCTCGGCGCCGCTGAAGCTGGGGGCCGAGGGGGCGTTGATGGTGTGGTCCATCGGGGGGCTGCTGGTGCATCTGGGGCTGACGGCGTTGTTCGGGCCGCGGGATCCGGAAGTGTACGAATACCCGTATCTGTCGCCGCCGGTGTAGGGGGCGTTCGGGTGGGGGTCGCTGTTTTTTGTCTCCCACGGCCCGCGCCGCGACACACCCGGCGCGGGCGCGAGGATCCCCGCCCGCGCCGTGAGCCCTATGCCGGGCGCCTCCCGTGGTTCGCGCGTCGTTTCTTGGTGCGCCACTTTCGTTTCCGTGTGCGTTTCGACATGCCTTCTCTGCTTAACGGAGAGGGGGCGGCGCGTCGAGGGGTCACGTACGTCCGATGGGGGCCAGGACCGCTTCGGTGAGGTTGGCGAGGTCGCCGGGGGAGAGTTCGACCTCCAGGCCCCGGCGGCCGGCGGAGACGCAGATGGTGGCGTGGGCGTCGGCCGAGGCGTCCAGCACCGTCGGGAGTCGCTTGCGCTGGCCCAGGGGGGAGATGCCGCCCCGGACGTACCCCGTGGTGCGTTCGGCCAGGGCCGGGTCCGCCATGGCCGCCTTCTTGCCGCCCACGGCCGTCGCCAGCGCCTTCAGGTCGAGGGTTCCGGCCACCGGGACCACCGCGACGGTCAGAGCCCCGTCGACGTCCGCCACCAGCGTCTTGAACACCCGCTCCGGCGACACCCCCATCGCCTCGGCGGCCTCCTCGCCGTACGAGGGGTGCGCGGGGTCGTGGTCGTAGGAGTGGACCGTGTACGGCACCCCCGCCGCCGTCAGCGCGACGGTCGCCGGCGTTCCACCGGCCTGTTTCTTCGGCTTCTTCGCCACCGGGGTCCTCAGTTCAGGCTCGTGGGGCCGCGCGTCAGGTCGGACGCGGGCAGGGAGGGCAGGCCGCGCAGGATCGCCGTCTCGGCGCGCAGGAGCTTCAGCTCGTCCCGCAGCCGGGACGCGAAGTCCGGTGCCTGGAGGAGCCGTTGCTTGGTCGGCGTGTCGAGCATCATCGTCGCGGCGACGAGGTACGACACGACGCCGGGCTCGTCGGGGAGGTCACCGGAGAGGACGGACAGCTCCCGGGCGCCGGCGAGCCGTTTCTGGTACTGGCGGAAGGCCCGCAGGACGACTTCGGCGAGCGCCTGCGCCTCCTCGCCGCGCTCCTCGGACAGCTCCTCCACCTCGGCTGTGAGGTACGGCCCCGACGCGTCGACGGACAGCAGCCGCACCCGGGTCGTACCGGTCGCCAGTACCTCGAACGTGCCGTCGCCCCGCTCCCGGACGGTCGCCGCGTCGGCGATGCACCCCACGGAGTGGAACGCCTTGAGCGGGTCGGGGCCGAACCCGGCGAGGGGTCCGCGCCGCAGCTGTGCGGTCGGGTCGGGCATGCCCCGGTCCGCGGGCGCGACCTCGTGGCCGTCGCGGATGGCGACGACGGCGAACCGGCGCGGCTCGTCCTCCGGTGTCTTGAGCAGGGAGCGCATCATCGCGCGATAGCGCTCCTCGAAGACGTTCAGCGGCAGCACGAGCCCGGGGAACAGCACCGAGTTCAGGGGGAAGAGCGGCAGACGGACGGTGGTCACGGTGCGGAAGCCTAATGCTCCGCGCCGGTCGGATGTCCGTCGTGGCCGCTCCACGGGTGGACCGGGCGGCCGTGGAGGAGGTCCTCGCGGGCGGCGAGGAAGTGGCCGAGGGGGTCGTCGGAGAAGCGGTTCCAGGGGAACGAGGTGACGTACGGGCCCACCAGCCGCAGTTGGACGAGCGCGTCCTCGCGCCGCCCGAGCCGGTCCAGGACGTAGACGAGGCCGTTGCGGATCTCGGCCGCGCGCGAGTCGCCGGGACCGAGCCGGGCCGACAGGACGATCGCCCGGTCGGCCGCCGAGTGGAGCCGCTCGCGCGCCACGTGGGGTCCGCAGCCGTCGGTCAGGTACGAGAACGCGACGAGCGCCGGCAGCGACTGCACGAGGGAGTCGGCGGGGGCGTCCTGCGCGGCGCGGTCGGCGAAGTCGAAGCCCTCGACGTGCGAGCCGTGCCAGGAGGCGCCCAGGTAGCGCAGCGCGGACACGTGGCACCCGAAGTGGTGGGGCGAGCGGCGGACGGCCGCCTCCCACAGCTCGCCGAAGTACTTGTGCCCGGCGTGCGCCCCGCGCGCGTGGTCGAGGGCGATGCGCCACGGCACCGGGTCGCGGTCCCAGGCCTGCGCCGCCGCCGTGATCAGCGGGCTCACCTCGCGCAGCAGCTCCTCGCGCGCGGGGGAGCGCCAGGCGCGGCCGACCGCGAGCTGGGCGGCGACCAGCAGGACGTCCGGATCGCGGGGCGCGCTAGCCCGCCACACCTCGAACCAATCGGGCCGCGCCTGCGCGAACGCCGCGAGGCGCTTGACGTACCGGTCGCGGGCCTCCCAGTCGCGCCGTACACGGGTGCGCGCGAGGAGTCCGGCCGCCGGTCTGTGCTCGCCGCGCCCGGCCGCGACCAGCGCGGGGCCGAGGAGGTCGTCGGGGACGTCGAGCAGCATCTCGTCGTCGGCCGGCAGTCCGGTGACGGCGAGGGGCGGCGCGGCCTTCGGGGCTTTCGGCGCGCGGGCCGGGCGGATGAACGGGGGCAGCAGAGCCATGGTGTCGACCATTGAAAAACGCTGGTCGGCGACGCGCCAGAGGTAAAGCGCAACCCATGGAAAGTTGTACGCCCAGAGGTCAAGGGAAGGTAAAAGGTTACCGTTCAGTCGCCACGCTACGGGCACAGCGTGCGGTTTCCGTGGCTGTGGGGCCGCCCTGCGTGCGGGTTCCGTGGGGGTTGCGGCGCGCATGTTTCAGTCCCTCCGCAGCAGCCGGGTCGCGCCCGCCGCCACCGTCGTCGCCAGGATCCAGCCCAGCAGGATCATCACGGCCGCCGCCCACTGCCAGGCCCCGTCGAGCCGCCACTGCCCGGCCTGCCCGAGGTCGATCACCGGCAGGAGGAGGTCCAGGGCGAACAGGACCGGGTCCCAGGACGGGCTGCTCCCGCCCGTGGGGTGGTGCGGGGCGTGGCCGAAGGCGACCGACCCCGCCGCCCACAGCACCCCCATCCACACCGCTGCCCGGCCCGGCCGGTACCCGTAGGCGACCGTCCAGTCCTGCGCGTACCCCCAGAACTTCGCGCCCGGCGGGAGCGTCTCGCGGCGTCTGCGCTGCTTGGCGAGCAGGACCTCGCGCGCGTCCTCGTCCTCCCCGCCCGCCCGCAGGACCCCCGCGAGGCGCTCGTACGGCTCCGGCGCGTACTCCGCGGTCGCCGCAGCGACCCACTCCAGGCGCGCGGCCAGCGGGAACGGGCCGACCGGGATCAGGTTGTCGTACGTGAACCCGGCCATGTGCAGGCGGCCGGGGCCCGGCCAGGCCGTCGCGCGGTCGATCAGGTTGACGACCCGCGCGCCCGACAGGGCGACCGTGCCGTGCGCCGGGCGCTGGCCGAGGAAGCGCAGCTCCGACGCGTGCACCCGGCGCAGGGACAGCTCCTGGTCGTCCGTGAGGGTGAAGCGCGCGGACTGGAGGTCCACGGCGTCCCCGAACCGCCCGTCGTCCAGCCGCAGGCCGCCCCGGCACTCGAAGCGCTGGACGCGGATGCCCCGCGCGGGTGTCACCCCGGTCGTCTGCGGACCGCCTGCCGCCGCCGGTGTCAGGTACAGCGAGCGCTCGACGGTGAGCTGCGGGGCGTTGAGCGCGAACCGGCCCAGCGGGTCGGCGAGGCGCGCTCCGCGCAGGCTCAGCGACACCCCGACCTTGGCGCCGCGCAGGCTCAGCTCGCCGTAGGACTCCAGGAGGTCCGCCTGGACGTCCTGGCCGACCGTCATCCCGTCGGCGACGACGGAGCGCCCGCTGCGGTCGCGGTGCACCACCGCCTGGCTGAGCAGCAGGTCCGTCCCTATGTGCGCGTCGGTCAGGCGGATGCCCTCGGGGAAGCGGCTGCGCGGGAGGTGCAGGTCCCCTTCCGTGTGCACCCGGGCCGCCTCCAGGCGGGGGACCGCGCAGTCCACGAGGCGCAGCGTCGTGAACCGGGCCTCCGGGAGCAGCACCTCCCGGTCGAACCGGCAGCCGCGCAGTTCCACGTACGGCAGGACCCGGCCGCCGGACAGGTCCAGCGTGCCGCTGATGCGGACGCCGACCAGCTTCAGCGACGACACCCGGCCCGTCAGCGCCGGCGGGCCGTCCAGCAGGAGCCAGGCCACCACCCTGGCCCGCACCGTCCGCCCCTCGCCCCAGGGGTGGCCGCCGTGCGGGTCGTCCACCTCCGGGTTGCCGCAGCTCAGGTCGTACACCCCGCCGTCCCGGAACGCCTGCCACAGTCCCGCCTCGACCGCCGTCAGGTCTCCCGGGAGGTCCCTGACCTGCGCTCCGGCCCCCTCGATCACCACTGCCCCTCCTTCCTCGTACATCTGTTCTCCTCGCACCTGTTCTGCCCGCTCCGTGAGGCTTTGAACACTGAACGTGACATCGATCTTCGAAAGTTCCCAACCTGTCCGAATTCATTGCCACGTTGCGTGACGGGGAGGTTCTGTATCAGCCATTGATACGCGCGGACGGCCCCGGAACCGGGTCTGCGAGAATTGGTTTCGTGATCTCGCGAATCGATCTGCGCGGCGATGCCCTCCCCGAAGGGCCCGCCCTGCGCGACCTGCTGCCCCGAGCCGACTTCGATGTCGCGGCTGCCCTGGAGAAGGTGCGGCCCATCTGCGAGGCCGTGCATCATCGGGGCGACGCGGCGCTGATCGACTTCGCCGAGAAGTTCGACGGTGTACGGCTCACGTCCGTGCGCGTCCCGGCCGAGGCGCTCACGAAGGCGCTGGACGGCCTCGACCCCGCCGTCCGCGCGGCCCTGGAGGAGTCGATCCGGCGCGCCCGCCTCGTCCACCGCGCGCAGCGCCGTGCGACGCACACGACCCAGGTCGTGCCCGGCGGGTCCGTGACCGAGAAGTGGGTGCCCGTCGACCGGGTCGGGCTGTACGCGCCCGGCGGGCGGTCCGTGTACCCGTCCTCCGTGATCATGAACGTCGTGCCCGCGCAGGAGGCCGGCGTCGAGTCCATCGCCCTCGCCTCCCCGGCGCAGGCCGACTTCGACGGCCTGCCGCACCCGACGATCCTCGCCGCGTGCGCGCTGCTCGGCGTCGACGAGGTGTACGCGGCCGGCGGCGCCACGGCCGTCGCGATGTTCGCGTACGGCACCGAGTCCTGCCCGCCCGCGAACATGGTCACCGGACCCGGCAACATCTGGGTCGCCGCAGCCAAGCGCTACTTCACCGGCCGGATCGGCATCGACGCCGAGGCCGGGCCGACCGAGATCGCGGTCCTCGCGGACGCGACCGCCGACCCGGTGCACGTCGCCGCCGACCTGATCAGCCAGGCCGAGCACGACCCGCTCGCCGCCGCCGTCCTGGTCACCGACTCCGCCGAACTCGCGGACGCCGTCGAGAAGGAACTGATCCCGCAGGTCGCCGCCAGCAAGCACATCGACGACCGCATCGCCCCCGCGCTCGCGGGCCGGCAGTCCGCGATCGTCCTCGTCGACGGCATCGAGGAGGGCCTGCGGGTGGTCGACGCGTACGGCGCCGAGCACCTGGAGATCCAGACCGCGGACGCTTTGGAAGTCGCCAACCGAGTGCGCAACGCGGGCGCGGTCTTCGTCGGCCCCTGGGCGCCTGTCTCCCTGGGCGACTACGCGGCCGGCTCCAACCACGTCCTGCCCACCGGAGGGTGCGCCTGCCACTCCTCCGGCCTGTCCGTGCAGTCGTTCCTGCGCGGCATCCACATCGTCGACTACACGCGCGAGGCGCTCGCCGACGTCGCCCACCACGTGGTCACGCTCGCGGAGGCCGAGGACCTCCCGGCGCACGGCGCGGCGATCAAGGCCCGGTTCGGGTGGAAGGTGCCTGAGAGCAAGTGACATTCGGAATCGACGACCTCCCCGTACGGGACGAGCTGCGCGGCAAGTCCCCCTACGGAGCGCCCCAACTGGACGTCCCCGTACGGCTGAACACGAACGAGAACCCCTACCAGCTCCCCGAGGAACTGGTCGAGCGGATCGCCGAGCGCGTGCGCGAGGCCGCCCGCGACCTCAACCGCTACCCCGACCGGGACGCCGTGGAGCTGCGCACGCAGCTCGCGAAGTACCTGACGGACACCACCGGGTACGAGGTCGCGCTCGCCAACGTGTGGGCCGCCAACGGGTCCAACGAGGTCATCCAGCAGCTGTTGCAGACCTTCGGCGGACCCGGCCGCAGCGCGATCGGGTTCGAGCCGTCGTACTCGATGCACGGCCTCATCGCGCGCGGGACGGGCACCGAGTGGATCTCGGGCCCCCGCAAGGACGACTTCACGATCGACGTCGACGACGCCACGCGCGCGATCGCCGAGCACCGCCCGGACGTCGTCTTCGTGACGACCCCCAACAACCCCACCGGCAACGCCGTCCCGCGCGAGACCGTCCTTGCGCTGTACGAGGCCGCGCAGGCCGCGAAGCCGTCCATGGTCGTCGTCGACGAGGCGTACATCGAGTTCAGCCACGGCGACTCGCTGCTGCCCCTCCTGGCGGGCCGGCCCAACCTGGTCGTCTCCCGGACGATGTCCAAGGCGTTCGGCGCGGCGGGTCTGCGTCTCGGCTACCTCGCCGCGCACCCGGCGGTCGTCGACGCCGTACAGCTCGTCCGGCTTCCCTACCACCTCTCCGCGGTCACCCAGGCGACCGCGCTGGCCGCCCTGGAGCACACCGGGACGCTGCTGAAGTACGTCGAGCAGCTCAAGGCGGAGCGCGACCGGCTGGTCGGCGAGCTGCGGGCCATCGGCTACGAGGTGACCGAGTCCGACGCCAACTTCGTGCAGTTCGGCCGTTTCGACGACCCGCGCGTGGCGTGGCGATTCATCCTGGACCGCGGCGTCCTGATCAGGGACAACGGGGTACCCGGGTTCCTCAGGGTGTCCGCCGGGACCCCCACCGAGAACGACGCGTTCCTCGACGCGGTCCGTGAACTCAAGAAGGAGCAGCGCGCATGAACCGCGTCGGCCGTACCGAACGCGCCACCAAGGAGACGTCCGTCCTGGTCGAGATCGACCTCGACGGGACGGGCAGAACCGAGATCTCCACGGGTGTCGGCTTCTACGACCACATGCTCGACCAGCTCGGCCGGCACGGTCTGTTCGACCTGACCGTGAAGACCGAGGGCGACCTGCACATCGACTCGCACCACACCATCGAGGACACCGCGCTCGCGCTGGGCGCCGCCTTCCGGCAGGCCCTCGGCGACAAGGTCGGCATCTACCGCTTCGGCAACTGCACGGTGCCCCTGGACGAGTCCCTCGCGCAGGTGACCGTCGACCTGTCCGGCCGCCCGTACCTCGTGCACACCGAGCCCGAGAAGATGGCGCCGATGATCGGCGAGTACGACACGACGATGACCCGGCACATCCTGGAGTCGTTCGTCGCGCAGGCGCAGATCGCGCTCCACGTGCACGTGCCGTACGGGCGCAACGCGCACCACATCGTCGAGTGCCAGTTCAAGGCCCTCGCGCGGGCGCTGCGCTACGCCAGCGAGCGCGACCCGCGCGCGGCGGGCATCCTTCCTTCCACGAAGGGCGCGCTGTGACCGGCCTGTCGACCATTCTGATCGTTCTCGGTCTGTTCCTGCTCGGCGGCATCTACTCCTTCGCCAAGCAGAAGATGCCGACGAGCCTGATCGTGCTCCTCTCGATCAGCGCCGCGCTGTGTCTGGTCGCGGGCGTCCTCAGGCTGGAGGTGTGGAATTGAGCGGCTCCCCGAAGAAGGTCGTCGTCTTCGACTACGGCTTCGGCAACGTCCGGTCCGCCGAACGCGCTCTCGCGCGCGTGGGCGCCGAGGTCGAGATAACGCGTGACTACGACAGGGCGATGAACGCCGACGGCCTCCTGGTGCCCGGTGTGGGCGCCTTCGCCGCCTGCATGAAGGGCCTCACGGCCGCGCGCGGTGACTGGATCGTCGGCCGGCGGCTGTCCGGCGGGCGCCCGGTGATGGGCATCTGCGTCGGCATGCAGATCCTCTTCGCGCGCGGCATCGAGCACGGCGTCGAGACCGAGGGCCTCGACGAGTGGCCGGGCACGGTCGAGCCCCTCAAGGCCGGCATCGTCCCGCACATGGGCTGGAACACCGTGGACGCCCCTCAGGGCTCCGAACTCTTCGCCGGGGTCGAACCGGACGCGCGCTTCTACTTCGTGCACTCCTACGGCGTCCAGGACTGGTCCCTGGAGGTCCGCAACGCGGCCATCAGGGCGCCCAAGGTCGCCTGGACGACCCACGGCACCCCGTTCGTCGCCGCCGTCGAGAACGGCGCCCTGTGGGCGACGCAGTTCCACCCCGAGAAGTCCGGCGACGCCGGAGCCCAGCTCCTCACCAACTGGATCGGAACACTGTGACCAAGCTCGAACTCCTTCCCGCCGTGGACGTCCGCGACGGCCAGGCCGTCCGTCTCGTGCACGGCGAGTCCGGGACCGAGACGTCCTACGGCTCCCCCCTGGAGGCCGCCCTCGCCTGGCAGCGCGCGGGCGCGGAGTGGCTGCACCTCGTCGACCTGGACGCCGCGTTCGGCACCGGCGACAACCGGGCGCTGATCGCCGAGGTCGCCGGCGCGATGGACATCAAGGTCGAGCTGTCCGGCGGCATCCGGGACGACGACACGCTGGCCGCCGCCCTCGCGACGGGCTGCACGCGCGTGAACCTCGGTACGGCCGCCCTGGAGACGCCGGAGTGGGTCGCCAAGGTCATCGCCGAGCACGGCGACAAGATCGCGGTCGGCCTCGACGTACGCGGCACCACCCTGCGCGGGCGCGGGTGGACGCGCGACGGCGGGGACCTGTACGAGACGCTGGAGCGGCTGAACGCCGAGGGCTGCGCGCGGTACGTCGTCACCGACATCGCCAAGGACGGCACCCTCCAGGGCCCCAACCTGGAGCTGCTGCGCGGCGTCTGTGCCGCCACCGACCGGCCTGTCGTCGCCTCCGGCGGCGTGTCGTCCCTCGACGACCTGCGCGCGATCGCGGAACTCGTCCCCCTCGGCGTCGAGGGCTCCATCGTCGGCAAGGCCCTGTACGCGAAGGCGTTCACGCTGGAAGAGGCGCTGGCGGCGGTGTCGTCGTGACGGCCGTACGGCGGGTGCAGAGCGGCAGCCCCTGGGAGGAGCCCTTCGGCTTCGCGCGCGCGGTCCAGGCGGGCGACCGGGTCGTCGTCGGCGGCACGACGTCGTTCAAGGGCGGCGTCCTGTACGGCGAGGGCGACCCGTACGAGCAGGCCAAGGTGGCGTTCGGGACGGCGCTCGCGGCCATCGCCGAGTTCGGCCTCGGGCCGGAAGCGGTCATCCGTACGCGCCTGTACCTCACGCACGCGCGGGACGTCGACGAGGTGGGACGCGCCCACAAGGAGATCTTCGACGCGGTGCGCCCGGTCAGCACGATCGTCGTCGTCACCGGGTTCGTCGACCCGCGCATCCTCGTCGAGGTCGAGCTGGAAGCGTTCTCGGGAGCCTCGTCATGACCCTCGCCGTACGCGTCATCCCCTGCCTGGACGTCGACAACGGGCGGGTCGTCAAGGGCGTCAACTTCCAGAACCTGCGCGACGCGGGCGACCCCGTCGAGATGGCCAAGGTGTACGACGCGGAGGGCGCCGACGAGCTGACGTTCCTCGACATCACCGCGTCCTCCGGGGACCGGGAGACCACCTACGACGTGGTGCGGCGCACCGCCGAGCAGGTGTTCATCCCGCTGACCGTCGGCGGTGGCGTGCGCGCGCCCGAGGACGTCGACAAGCTGCTGCGCGCGGGCGCGGACAAGGTGGGCGTCAACACGGCCGCCATCGCCCGTCCCGAGCTGATCCGGGAGATCGCCGAGCGGTTCGGGAGCCAGGTGCTCGTGCTGTCCGTGGACGCGCGGCGCACGGAGTCCGGGTCGTTCGAGGTCACCACGCACGGCGGGCGCCGGGGGACCGGCATCGACGCCGTCGAGTGGGCCCACCGGGCCGCCGAGCTGGGGGCCGGGGAGATCCTGCTCAACTCGATGGACGCGGACGGGACGAAGGACGGGTACGACATCGAGATGATCGAGGCTGTCCGCAAGCACGTGTCCGTGCCGTTGATCGCGTCCGGGGGTGCGGGGAAGCTGGGTGACTTCGCGCCGGCCGTGGGCGCTGGGGCGGATGCCGTGCTGGCCGCTTCGGTGTTCCACTTCGGGGATCTGCGGATCGGGGAAGTGAAGCAGGTGCTGCGGGAAGCGGGACACCCGGTTCGGTGAGCTTCTAGCGCGTTGGTGTAAGCCCCGTTCGCCTGGCGAGCGGGGCTTACTTGTGCGGTGATGCGAAAGAGAAGTTGCGCAAAATATGTTGCGCAACTTTCCTTTCGTATCTAGCCTGGTTCGCATGGCAAGCCAGGAGAGGGACCGGCGGATCACCGACGTGGGCACGCTCAAAGCGCTCGCGCACCCGTTGCGGTCCGCGTTGTACCGGGGGCTGACCGTCGCGCGCGTGGCGACCGCCTCGCAGCTCGCCGAGCAGGTCGACGAGGCCGTGTCCCTCGTCAGCTACCACCTGCGCAAGCTCGCCGAGCACGGGCTCATCGAGGAGGCCGAGCCGCAGAGCACGGACGGGCGCGAGCGGTGGTGGCAGCGGACCTCCGACGGACTGCGCATCCACGACGCGGACTTCCGCGACGCGCCCGAGGCCGCCGCCGCGCACACCGCCGCGAGCCGGCTGTTCTTCGAGCAGCGCGCCGACATGTACCGGCGCTTCCTCGACCAGCGCGCGCACTGGAGTGCCGAGTGGAACGCCGCGGTCGAGTCCTCCGAGTCCAACCTGCGGCTCACCGCGGCGGAGCTGTCCGAGCTGAACCGGGAGGTGCTGGCCCTGTTGCAGCGCTACGACGAGCGGGGGCGGGCCGCCGAGGCCGCCGGTGACACCGAGGGGCGGGAGAACGTGCAGATCCATACGTACGCCTTCCCGTTCCGGTTCTGAGCGTCGTCGTGCGCGCGCGTGGTGCTCATCGGGATCCCAACGTCCTGCGCTGGCTCGCCGGGTTCACCCTCTCCGGGGTCGGCGACAACGTGTACTACATCGCCCTCTCCTGGGCCGCCGTCCAGTCCGGGACGCCCGTCCAGGCGGGGCTCGTGACCGTCGCGGGGGCACTGCCCCGGGCCGTGCTGATGCTGGGCGGGGGTGTGCTGGCCGATCGGTACGGGGCTCGGCGGGTCGTCCTGGGCAGTACGGGGGTGCGGTGTGCGCTCGTGCTGTCTGCGGCTGTGCTGCTGTTCTTCGCGAGCCCCGGGCTCTGGGTCCTCGGCGCGGTCGCCGTCCTCTTCGGGGTCGTCGACGCCGCGTTCCTGCCCGCTGCGGGGGCCCTGCCGGCCCTCATAGCCCCGCCGGGGGAGTTCGGAAGGGTGCAGGGGCTCCGGGGGCTCTCCACACGCCTGGCGAACGTTCTGGGCGGGCCGCTGGGCGGGGTGGGGGTCGCGTTGGGGGGTACGGCCGGGGCGTTCGGGGCGGCGGCGTTGCTGATCGGGGTGTCGTGGCCGGTGTTGGGGGCGGTTCGGGTTCGGGCGGGGGTGGAGGCGGATCCGCGTGGGCGGGTGGGGTCGAGGGACACGGTTTCCGTGCGGGGTGGGGTGGCTGCGGGGAGTGATGCGTCCGCGCGAGGCCGGACGGCTTCGGGGGGTGTGGTTCCCGCGCGGGGTGGGGGCGGGGGTGCGGGGTGGCCTGAAAGGGGACGTGGGTGGCGTGTCTGGCGGCGTGAGGAGGCGTGGGCCGGCAGTTGGGGTGCCCGGTGGCGTGGGCAGGCGTGGGCCGGGGGGTCAGGTGCGTGGGGTGACTGGCGGCGTGGTGTGGTCGGGGAGCTTGTCGACGGTGTGCGGTACGTGCGGCGGGATCGGGTGCTCTCCGCGCTGGTGCTCGCCATCACGCTCAGCGATCTGGGGTTCGTGGGGCCTATGAACCTCGGGCTGACGCTGCTTGCCGGGGAGCGGGGGTGGGGGGCCTCCGGGCTGGGGCTCGTGCTCGCCGGGTTCGGTGTCGGGGCCGGGGCGGCGTCGCTGCTGCTCGCCTGGCGGGGGCGTGTTCCGCGCGCGGGGTTGGTCCTCGCGGGCGCCACGGTCGGCGGCGCCCTCGCCATCGCCGCCCTCGCGCGCGTGCCGTCCGTCGCCGGGGCGGTCGCCGTCGCCCTGTGCGTCGGGCTGCTCGCCGGTCTCGGCGGCGCCCTCGCCGGAACGCTGGTCCAGTCCCGCGCGGGCGCGGCGTACATCGGCCGCGTCACCGCCGTATCGACCCTCATCGGCTACGGCGTAGCCCCGCTGACCTTCCCGGTCGTCGGCTGGGCGGTCTCCCTGTGGGGCACCGGCCCGGTCTTCACGGCGTGCGCGACGCTGAACGGGCTCAGCGCGGTGGTGGTGCTGGGGGTGCGGGGGCTGCGGCGGGCGGAGCTGCCGGGGTGAGGGACGGGGCGTCTCTCCGCCGTGGCTGCTCGCTCCGGCGTTCGTCGTGAGCGCGCGGGGTGGCACCCTCCTCGGACTCCAGGACGAGTCAGACGTACCGGTTCGTCCCGCGCGCGGGACGGCGCCTCCGGGTACGGAGGGCCCAGCTACAGCCGCCGCCTTCGTCCCACGCGCGCGGGGACAGGCCCCGCGACCACCACGGTCACCGGACGGCGAACCGCTTCGCTCCACGCGCGGGGACGGGCCGAAGGTGACGCCGGACTCGACGGTCGCGTTCAGGTTTCGATCCACGCGCGCGGGGACGGGCCCGAGGGCGCGGACCACGGGCTGTCCGGCCGCTTCGTCCCACGCGCGCGAGGTCGCGCGGCGAAGAGTGCCCCGCGTTGCCAGCGTGGCCCCCTCAGATGCCCAGTTGCTTGCCCGCCCGGAGTTTCTCGATTGCCTCCTTGTCGCCCTCCAGGTCCACCTGGGCCGTGGACTGGCGGCCGAAGACGAACATCAGGAGTTCGGCGGGGTCGGCGGTGGCGGTTACTACCGGGGTGCCGCGGTGGGCTACTGCTGTGCGGCCGTCGGGGCGGCGGAGGACCAGGCCCGTGGGGGAGGAGCGGGCCATCAGGCGGGCGGTGCGTTCCAGGCGGGACCAGAGGGCGTCCTGGAAGACGGGGTCCAGGGGGCGGGGGGTCCAGTCGGGCTGGGCCCGGCGGATGTCTTCCGTGTGGATGTAGAACTCCACCGTGTTGGCCGCCTCGTCCAGCTGCTTCAGGGCGAAGGGGGAGAAGCGCGGGGGGCCCGTGCGGATCAGGGCGATCAGGTCCTCGTACGGCTTCGCCCTGTACTCGTCCATCACCTTCTCCAGGCGGGACGCCAGTTGCTTGATCAGGGTCCCGCCCGCCGCGTCGGGACGGCGTTCGCGCACCACCACGTGCGCCGCGAGATCCCGGGTCCGCCAGCCCTCGCAGAGCGTCGGGGCGTCCGGACCGGAGGTCTCCAAGAGGTCGGCGAGGAGGAGCCGTTCACGCTTGGCGAAGGTCGACATGCCGCCAGCCTACGACCGCCGCGGACGTCCGCACAGTGGACGCCGGACCGTCACTGTCAGTGGCAGGCGGCACAATGGCAGGCATGACCAGCACGACCGGCAACCCCCGGCCCAGCAGCCTCGATCCCGAGATCGCGGCCCGCCTCAAGCGCAGCCCCGACGGCCTCGTACCCGCGATCGCCCAGCAGCACGACACCGGCGAGGTGCTGATGCTGGGCTGGATGGACGACGAGGCGCTGCACAGGACGCTGACGACCGGCAGGTGCACGTACTGGTCGCGCAGCCGCGGCGAGTATTGGGTCAAGGGCGACACGTCCGGGCACGTCCAGTGGGTGAAGTCGGTCGCCCTGGACTGCGACGCGGACACGCTGCTCGTGAAGGTCGACCAGGTCGGCGCCGCCTGCCACACGGGCGCGCGCACCTGCTTCGACGAGGATGTGCTCCCGATCGCCTCGGGTCAGTAGGGTCGGCCGCCATGGACCTCGACACGTTCCGCAAGCTGGCCGTCGACCGGCGGGTCATCCCGGTCACCCGCAAGCTCCTCGCCGACGGCGACACCCCGGTCGCGCTCTACCGCAAGCTCGCCGCCGAGCGCACCGGCACGTTCCTGCTGGAGTCCGCGGAGAACGGCCGGACGGCGTATCAATGGTCTCGCTACTCCTTCGTAGGCGTCCGCAGCGCAGCCACCCTCACCGCGCGCGACGGCCAGGCGCACTGGCTCGGCACACCGCCCGTGGGCGTCCCCGTCGACGGCGACCCCCTCGCGGCCCTCAGGGCGACGATCGAGACGCTGCACACGCCCCACGCGCAGGACCTCCCGCCGTTCACCGGCGGCATGGTCGGCTATCTCGGGTACGACATCGTCCGCCGCCTGGAGAAGATCGGGCCCGGCGGGCGCGACGACCTCCGGCTCCCCGAGCTGACCATGCTCCTCACCAGCGACCTCGCGGTGATGGACCACTGGGAGGGCTCGGTCCTGCTGATCGCCAACGCGATCAACCACAACGACCTCGACACGGGCGTCGACGAGGCGTACGCGGACGCGGTCGCGCGGCTCGACGCGATGGAGGCGGACCTCTCGCGCGCGGTCGCCCAGCCGCCCGCCGTCCTGCCGCCCTCCGAGCTTCCCGAGTACACCGCCCTGTGGGGCGGGCCCGACTTCATGGACGCCGTCGAGGACATCAAGGAGCGCATCCGCGCGGGCGAGGCGTTCCAGGTCGTGCCCTCGCAGCGGTTCGAGACGCCGTGCACGGCCAGCGCGCTCGACGTGTACCGGGTGCTCAGGGCGACCAACCCGTCGCCGTACATGTACCTCTTCCGGTTCGACGGGTTCGACGTCGTCGGGTCGTCCCCCGAGGCCCTCGTCAAGGTCGAGGACGGGCGCGCGATGGTCCACCCCATCGCCGGGACCCGGCACCGGGGGGCGACCCCGCAGGAGGACCAGGCCCTCGCGGACGAGCTGCTCGCCGACCCCAAGGAGCGCGCCGAGCACCTGATGCTCGTCGACCTCGGCCGCAACGACCTGGGGCGCGTGTGCGAGCCGGGTTCCGTGGAGGTCGTCGACTTCATGTCCGTCGAGCGGTACTCCCACGTGATGCACATCGTGTCCACCGTCACCGGGCGTGTCGCGCCCGGCCGTACCGCCTTCGACGTCCTCACGGCCTGCTTCCCCGCCGGCACCCTCTCCGGCGCGCCGAAGCCCCGCGCGATGCAGATCATCGACGAACTGGAACCGTCCCGGCGCGGGCTGTACGGCGGCTGCGTCGGCTACCTCGACTTCGCGGGCGACTCCGACACGGCGATCGCCATCCGCACGGCCCTGCTGCGCGACGGCACCGCGTACGTCCAGGCGGGCGCGGGCATCGTCGCCGACTCCGACCCGGTCGCGGAGGACCAGGAGTGCCGCAACAAGGCGGCGGCGGTGCTGCGGGCGGTCCACACGGCCAACCGGCTCGGGGGAAGCGCCTGACACGCCCGGCAGAGCCTTCCTGCGCCGGAAATGAACCCCGGGTGACGGAACGCCCGGGGTTCAGGCGATAGTGGGGTACGTGACTGCTGTGCCTCAACCCCGCCCCGGAGCCGGAGCCGCGAACTCCGGACGTCGTAGCCTCGCCCTCGCCCTGCTCAGCGGGGCGCTGGGGGCGGCTGTCGCGCTGCTGGCCACCCGGCAGCGCTGGTCGGAGGGGACCGCGTCCGTCGCGGGTGGCGCCTTCCGGCTCACCGCGAAGGGCAGCGACGTCACGGGCGTGCCCGCGGCGCTCGCGATAGTGGGCCTCGCCGCGCTCGTCGCCGTCTTCGCCGTCCGCAGGGCCGGGCGCCTCGCCGTGTCCGCCGTTCTCGCGCTCTCCGGCGCCGGAACCCTGTTCGCCGCGCTCTCCGGCGCGGACGACAGCTCCGCGCTCGACGAGCAGGCCGCGAAGGCGTCCGGCGACACGTCCGCGACGGTCGCCGCGCTCTCCCACACGGCCTGGCCGTACGTCGCCGCCGCCGGTGGCGCCCTGCTCCTCCTCGCCGGGCTCCTCGCCCTGCGCTACGGCCGTCTGTGGCCCGGGATGTCGGGGCGGTACGAGCGGGACGGCGCGCCTCGGCCCCGCCGTACCGCCAAACCGGCCGACCCGGACCGGCCGGAGGACATGTGGAAGGCGCTGGACCGGGGCGAGGACCCCACGGGGGCGTAGCGTTCGCCGGGGCCGCACGCACCCGCGCGCGGGACACCCCGGCGTCCCGCGCGCGGGTGCGTGCGGGACAATGTGAGTGAGCGTCCGGGTCGGGCGCCACATGGACAGCATGAGGAGCAAGTCATGGCGGGCAGCAGCCACGGTCACACTTTGGCGGCTTGGACCGGTGCAACGATCTGTTTCATCGGGTTCTGCGTCGCGGGCGCGTTCATGGTGATGGCGGAGCCGCTGGGTTTCTGGGCCGGCATGGTGATCTCGGTCCTCGGCGGTGCCGTCGGCCTGGTCATGAAGGGCATGGGCCTCGGCCAGCCGAAGGGCTTCCGCGACCTCCCCGACCACATCACCTACGGCACCCCGGCCAAGGCCGAGAGCTGAGCCGCCTTTCCGCGCGAGACTTCCGAGGGCGGTTCCGGACACCGACAGGGTGCGCCGGAGCCGCCCTCGCGCGTGCGCGGGTGCTTTCCCCGCCCCCGCGGGCACAATGCGAGACATGACGACCGACAGCACCGAGGCCCCGGTGAAACCTTCCTCCGGCGTGTTCGCGCGTCTCGCCGTCCCCGCGGGGATCATGGCGGCCGTCGTGGGGGCGTTCGGGTACGTCGCGACCGTCGACCCCAATGAGCCGGGGCACTATCCCGTCTGCCCGCTGTTCCAGCTCACCGGCGTGTACTGCCCCGGCTGCGGCGGTCTGCGCAGTGCGCACGCCTTCGCGCACGGGGACTTCCTGGGCGCGCTCCAGGACAACGCCGCCGCCGTACTCGCCTATCTGGGGTTCGCCGTCGTGTGGACTGTCTGGGTGGTCCGTGCGGCGCGGGGGCGGCCCGCGCGCGTGGTGCTCGGGAACGCGCACCTGTGGGCGATCGGCGCGTTCCTGCTGGTCTTCACGGTTGTCCGGAACCTGCCGGTCGCTGGCTGGCTACGGCCTTGATCATCGGGGGAACGTCCAGGTAGTGGGACCGGCGTCGGCCTGATGCGAGGCTCGCGCGGTACGGCGGATACCATCGCTGCCAAGGAATTGTCACCACCCGGAACCATCCGGAACCACTCGGAAGGGGGCCGCTCGCGTGAGTGTGCTCGACGAGATCATCGACGGAGTCCGTGCCGACCTCGCGGAGCGGCAGGCGCGCGTCAGCCTCGACGAGCTGAAGGAGCGCGTGGCCAAGGCTCCGGCGGCCAAGGACGGCGTCGCCGCCCTCAAGGGTGACGGCGTCAAGGTGATCTGCGAGGTCAAGCGCTCCAGCCCCTCCAAGGGCGCGCTGGCCGCGATCGCCGACCCGGCGGGCCTCGCCGCCGACTACGAGGCGGGCGGCGCCGCCGCGATCTCCGTCCTCACCGAACAGCGCCGCTTCGGCGGCTCGCTGGCCGACCTCGACGCCGTACGCGCGCGCGTGGACATCCCCGTCCTGCGCAAGGACTTCATCGTCACGTCGTACCAGCTGTGGGAGGCGCGCGCGCACGGCGCTGACATCGCGCTGCTGATCGTCGCCGCCCTCGACCAGCCCGCGCTGGAGTCCCTGGTCGAGCGCGCCGAGTCGATCGGCCTCACCGCGCTCGTCGAGGTCCACGAGGAGGACGAGGTCGAGCGCGCGGTCGCCGCGGGCGCGAAGGTCATCGGCGTCAACGCGCGCAACCTCAAGACCCTTGAGGTGGACCGCACCACGTTCGAGCGCGTCGCCCCCGAGATCCCCGGCCACATCGTCAAGATCGCCGAGTCCGGCGTCCGGGGCCCGCACGACCTCATCGCGTACGCCAACGCGGGCGCCGACGCCGTACTCGTCGGCGAGTCCCTCGTCACCGGCAAGGACCCGAAGACGGCGGTCGCGGACCTGGTCGCGGCGGGCGAGCACCCGGCGATCCGCAACAGCCGCGGTTGATCACCCGTTAGGCTTACGGCGATGACTCCGACTCCGGCCACCCAGGAAGGGCACGCCCGCCTCGCGCGCGGGTGCCGTCCTCGGGGCTGCCGCGCGCCCGCGCGCAAGGTGCACGGCCGGAGGGTCAGGTACGTCATCGGGGACGAACCCGGTCAGGTGAACGGCATGCGATGGCAGCGGCGCCCTGTTCTCAGGGGCGCGGGGTCGTGCGTGTCGTAAGTCCCCGTACCCCACGGCGAATTGATGCTTCTCCCAACCAACTCACCGTGAGGTTTCCGCATGCCTAGCGAGTTCTTCATTCCCGACCCCGAGGGTCAAGTCCCCACCGCCGAGGGGTACTTCGGCGACTTCGGCGGCAAGTTCATCCCGGAGGCGCTCGTCGCCGCCGTGGACGAAGTCGCCGTCGAGTACGACAAGGCCAAGCACGACCCCGAGTTCGCCCGCGAACTGGACGATCTGCTGGTCAACTACACCGGCCGCCCCAGCTCCCTCACCGAGGTGCCCCGCTTCGCGGAGCACGCGGGCGGCGTGCGGATGTTCCTCAAGCGCGAGGATCTCAACCACACCGGCTCCCACAAGATCAACAACGTCCTCGGCCAGGCCCTGCTCACCAAGCGCATGGGCAAGACCAGGGTCATCGCGGAGACCGGCGCGGGCCAGCACGGCGTCGCGACGGCCACCGCGTGCGCGCTGTTCGGCCTCGACTGCACGATCTACATGGGCGAGATCGACACCCAGCGCCAGGCGCTGAACGTCGCGCGCATGCGCATGCTCGGCGCCGAGGTCATCGCCGTGAAGTCCGGCAGCCGCACGCTGAAGGACGCGATCAACGAGGCGTTCCGCGACTGGGTCGCCAACGTCGACCGCACGCACTACCTGTTCGGCACGGTCGCGGGCCCGCACCCGTTCCCGGCGATGGTCCGCGACTTCCACCGCGTGATCGGCGTCGAGGCGCGCCGCCAGATCCTGGAGCGCGCGGGCCGCCTCCCCGACGCGGCGATCGCCTGCGTCGGCGGCGGCTCCAACGCGATCGGCCTGTTCCACGCCTTCATCCCCGACAGCGACGTACGCCTCATCGGCTGCGAACCCGCAGGTCACGGCGTGGAGACGGGCGAGCACGCAGCGACCCTGACGGCCGGTGAGCCCGGCATCCTGCACGGCTCGCGGTCGTACGTCCTCCAGGACGACGAGGGGCAGATCACCGAGCCGTACTCGATCTCGGCGGGTCTGGACTACCCCGGCATCGGCCCGGAGCACGCGTACCTCAAGGACAGCGGTCGCGGCGAGTACCGCGCGGTCACCGACGACGCGGCGATGCAGGCCCTGCGCCTCCTGTCGCGCACCGAGGGCATCATCCCGGCCATCGAGTCCGCGCACGCGCTCGCGGGCGCGCTGGAGGTCGGCAAGGAACTGGGCAAGGACGGCCTGATCGTCGTCAACCTGTCCGGGCGCGGCGACAAGGACATGGACACGGCGGCGCGCTACTTCGGCCTGTACGACGGTTCGACCGAGGGGGACTCCAAGTGAGCGGCAACATCCAGCTGTTGAGCGACACCCTCGCCGCCGCGAAGGCCGAGAACCGGTCCGCTCTCATCGCCTACCTCCCGGCCGGTTTCCCGACCGTGGACGGCGGCATCGACGCGATCAAGGCCGTCTTCGACGGCGGCGCGGACGTCGTCGAGGTCGGGCTCCCGCACAGTGACCCGGTGCTTGACGGGCCGGTCATCCAGACCGCCGACGACATCGCCCTGCGCGGGGGCGTACGGATCGCGGACGTCATGCGGACGGTCCGTGAGGCGTACGAGGCGACCGGCAAGCCGGTGCTCGTCATGACGTACTGGAACCCCATCGACCGCTACGGCGTCGAGCGGTTCACCGCCGAGCTGGCCGAGGCCGGTGGCGCGGGCTGCATCCTGCCCGACCTGCCCGTCCAGGAGGCCGGGCTGTGGAGGGAGCACGCGGCCAAGCACGGGCTCGCGACGGTCTTCGTGGTCGCGCCGAGCAGCAAGGACGCGCGCCTCGCGGAGATCACGGCGGCCGGCAGCGGGTTCGTGTACGCCGCTTCGCTGATGGGCGTGACCGGTACGCGCGCGTCGGTCGGCGCGCAGGCGCAGGACCTGGTCGAGCGGACCCGGGCGACCCGGGACGACCTGCCGGTCTGCGTCGGGCTCGGGGTGTCCAACGCCGAGCAGGCCGCCGAGGTGGCCGTCTTCGCTGACGGCGTGATCGTCGGGTCGGCGTTCGTGAAGCGGATGCTGGACGCGCCGGACGCCGCGGCCGGGATCGAGGCCGTGCGGGAGCTGGCGGCCGATCTGGCGAAGGGTGTGCGCCGGTCGGCGTAGCGCTGGAGATGCCCGGTAAAGCAACATTTGGGGCTTCTGTTCGGGCGTAACGGGTGAATCGGTCACTCGATCGAGTGGTCCTGGGACGGGGGAGGCGCACTGCGTCTCCCCCGTTCGTTTGCGGGGTGTGAGCGAGAAGAATCGAGTGGGAAAGCTGTCGGCGCGGGAGCGGCTGGCGGTCGAGCGTGAGAAGCAGCGGGCCGCCGACAAGCGGCGCAAGGTGCTGATCGTCGGGGCGAGTATCGTCGCCGTGCTGGGGGTCGCGGCGGGCATCGGGGTCGTCGCGGCGAACGCGGGCAAGGACAGCGGGAGCGGCGCGGGGCCGGTCGTCGCGCCGGCCGGGGCCAACGGGAAGGACGCGCTGGCCATCCCCGTCGGCAAGGAGAGCGCCAGGTCGACGCTGACGGTGTGGGAGGACTTCCGGTGCCCGGCCTGCAAGTCATTCGAGACGGCGTACCGCTCGGTGATCCATGAGCTGACCGGCGCGGGGAAGCTCAAGGTCGAGTACCACCTGGCCACCCTCATCGACGGGAACCTGAAGGGGACCGGGTCCCGGAAGGCGGCCAACGCGGCGGCCTGCGCGCAGGACGTCGGGAAGTTCCCGGCGTACCACGACGTGCTGTACGAGAACCAGCCGCAGGAGACCGACGACGCGTACGCCAAGGAGGCGAAGCTCGTCGAACTGGCCGGGAAGGTCGAGGGGCTCGACACGCCCGCCTTCCGGACGTGCGTCGAGAACGGGACGCACAACGCGTGGGTGAAGAAGTCCGCAGCCGCGTTCAGCAGCGGGGGGTTCGGGGGGACGCCGACCGTGCTGTTCAACGGGAAGAACATCTACCAGGACCAGTCGATGACACCGGCCAAGCTGAAGAAGATGGTGGAGGAGGCCGACAAGGGGTGAGGGCGACAGGGGTTCGGGGCGGCCGGTCGACAGGGGACCGACAGGTGTTCCCCCGTGTTTGACCGGCCCGTTATGCAGCCGTTGCCGGGCCGCCCGTCGTCGGTCCGGTCCGGCAAGGTAGCGTCGACCCTGCCATGGAACTTGCCTACATTCCCAGCCCGTCGCGCGGGGTCATCCACCTCGGACCCATTCCGCTGCGCGGCTACGCGTTCTGCATCATCATCGGCGTCTTCGTCGCGGTCTGGCTCGGCAACAAGCGGTGGCTTGCGCGGGGCGGCCGGGCCGGGACCATCGCCGACATCGCCGTCTGGGCGGTGCCGTTCGGTCTCGTCGGGGGGCGGCTCTACCACGTCATCACCGACTACGAGCTGTACTTCAGCGAGGGCCGGGACTGGGTCGACGCCTTCAAGGTCTGGGAGGGTGGCCTCGGGATCTGGGGGGCCATCGCGCTCGGGGCGCTCGGGGCGTGGATCGGGTGCCGGCGCCGGGGGATCCCGATGCCGGCGTACGCGGACGCGGTGGCGCCGGGCATCGCGCTCGCGCAGGCCATCGGGCGCTGGGGGAACTGGTTCAACCAGGAGCTGTACGGGAAGGCGACCGACCTTCCCTGGGCCCTGCACATCACGTCCTCCGCGGACGGTCGTGTGCCGGGGTACTACCACCCGACCTTCCTGTACGAGTCCCTCTGGTGCGTCGGCGTCGCGTTCCTCGTCATCTGGGCCGACCGGCGGTTCACGCTCGGGCACGGGCGGGCGTTCGCGCTCTATGTCGCCGCGTACTGTGTCGGCCGGTTCTGGACCGAGTACCTCCGCGTCGACGACGCGCACCACATCCTGGGGCTGCGCCTCAACAACTGGACCGCGCTGCTGGTCTTCCTGCTCGCGGTCGTGTACCTGGTGATCTCGGCGAAGAAGAAGCCCGGCCGGGAAGAGGTTGTGGAGCCCGGCGCGCTGGAGGAGAAGGCCGAGGCGGAGGCTGCGGCTTCCGTTTCCGGGGAGGCGGCGTCGGAGAAGGCTGCCGAGGACGACAAGGCTGCTGAGGACGACAAGGCCGGCGAGGCTGAGAAGGCTGACACCGGGAGCGAGTCGGCGAGCAAGAAGAGCTAGCCGGTTCTCTACGACGGTGAGGGCGTCCAGGGTTTCCCTGGGCGCCCTTCGTCTTTGCCGGAGGCCGGGGGCTGGGGGGGCGAGGTCAGGCGTCGATCAGGGACAGGGTTCGGTGGGCCGCTTCCAGTACCGCCCTGTCGATGAAGGTGCCGTCCGGCAGGGCTTGGGCGCCCTCGGTCGTCGCCGCTGCCTTGATGACGGACTCCGCCTTCTCGATCTCCTCCTCCGTGGGGAGGTAGGCCCTTTCGATGACCGGGAGCTGACGGGGGTGGATCGCTGCCCGGCCCAGGAAACCCAGGGCCCGGCCCCGGGCGCTGGTGGTGGCGAGGGCGGCGAGGTCGCGGGTGTTGGGGTGGATCGACTGGGGTGGGGGCGGGAGCGCGGCGGCCCGGGCGGCGAGGATCGTGCGGGAGCGGGGGTAGGCCAGGGAGTCGTCCGACGTGGTGTTCAGGTCGGCCTTGAGGTCCGCTTCGCCCAGGGCGATTCCCGCCAGCGCGGGGTGGGCCGTGGCGATGGCGTACGCGTTCTCGACGGCCAGGGCTGATTCCAGGAGGGCGTACAGCGGGACGTCACGGGACAGGAGGTGTGCCGTCGCCGCGATGTCCTGGGGGGTGGTGATCTTCGGGAGGCGCAGGGCCGAGATGCCGGGGAGGGGGGAGAGGGTCGTGAGGTCGGCGTGGGACCAGGGGGTGTCCGGGGCGTTCACGCGGACGTGGATTCTGTGGGTGTGGGGGTCCGCGAGGCGTTCCGCCGTTGCCGCTCGGGCGTAGTCCTTGCGGTCGGGGGAGACCGCGTCCTCCAGGTCGATGATCACCACGTCGGCGCCCGCCGCCAGGGCCTTGGTGACGACCTCGGGACGGTCGCCGGGGGCGTAGAGCCAGGTCAGGGGGAACTTTCTCATACGGCGCCCTGCTCGCGGAGGGTGGTCAACTCCTGGGCGGTGAGGCCGAGTTCGTGGAGGATCGCGTCCGTGTCGGCGCCGTGCGCGCGGCCGGCCCAGCGGATCGCGCCGGGGGTGGTGGAGAGGCGGAAGAGGACGTTCTGCATGAGGAGGGGGCCGAGGTCGGGGTCGTCGACGCGGGTCAGGGTGCCCAGCGCCTCGTACTGGGGATCGTGGACCACGTCCCGTACGTCCTGGACCGGGGCGATCGCCGCCTCCGCCTTCTCGAAGGCCGTGAGGACCTCGTCGCGGGGGCGGGCCGCGATCCACTGGGCCACCGCCTCGTCCAGCACGTCCGCGTGGGCCGCGCGCTGGGCGCCGGTCGCGAACCAGGGTTCGGCGATCAGGTCGGGGCGGCCGACCAGGCGCATCACACGTTCGGCGACGGACTGGGCGGAGGTGGAGACGGCGACCCAGGTGCCGTCGGCCGTGCGGTACGTGTTGCGGGGGGCGTTGTTCGCGGAGCGGTTGCCGGTGCGCTGCTGGACGTGGCCGAGCTGGTCGTACCAGGTCGGCTGCGGGCCGAGGACCGTGAGGATGGGTTCGATGATCGCCATGTCGACGACCTGGCCCTCGCCGGTGCGGTCGCGGGCGGCCAGGGCCGTCATCACCGCGTACGCCGTCGCCAGGCCCGCGATCGAGTCGGCGAGGCCGAACGGCGGGAGCGTCGGGGGCGCGTCCGGCTCGCCGGTGACGGCGGCGAAACCGCTCAGCGCCTCCGCGAGGGTGCCGAAGCCGGGGCGGTGCGAGGCGGGGCCGAACTGGCCGAACGCGGTGACGCGCGTGAGGACCAACCGGGGGTTCACGGCGTGGAGTTCGGCCCAGCCGAGGTCCCACCGCTCCAGGGTGCCGGGGCGGAAGTTCTCGATGATCACGTCCGCCGTCTGCGCGAGGCGCAGGAGCGTGGCACGGCCGCCGGGCGTCGAGAGATCCAGGGTCATCGTGCGCTTGCCCCGGCCCAGGACCTTCCACCACAGGCCGATGCCGTGCTTCGACGGGCCGTGGCCCCGGGACGGGTCCGGTTTCGTGGGGTGCTCGACCTTGATGACCTCCGCGCCGAAGTCGCCCAGCAGGGTGGCGGCGAGGGGGCCCGCGAAGAGGGTGGCCAGGTCCAGGACTCGTAGGCCCTGCAAGGGAGTTGCTGTCATGTGGTGTAGCGCTCCTCGATCTCCTGGCGGTACGGCATCGACGCGGACGCGCCCTGGCGTTCGACCGACAGGGACGCCGCCGCCGTCGCCCAGCGGAGGGACTCGGGGAGGGGGCGTTCCTCGCCGAGGGCTGTCGCCAGGGCGCCGACGAAGGTGTCTCCGGCGGCCGTTGTGTCGACGGGGGTCGTCGGCGGGGTCGGGACCGCGAGGGGGTCGGTGCTTCGGGAGACGTACAGGACTCCTGCCTCGCCCAACGTGACGATCACCTCCGGGACTTGGGTCAGGAGGTGGCGGGCCGCGTCCAGGGGGTCCGTGCGGTCGGTGAGGGTGATCGCCTCGTACTCGCCCGCCACCAACAGGTCGGTGTTCGCGAGGAGTTCGGGCGGGAGGGGGCGGGCCGGGGACGGGGTGAGGATCGTGCGGACGCCGTGTGCTCTTGCCGCCCGCGCTCCCGCGATCACCGCCGGGAGCGGGATCTCCAGCTGGAGCAGCAAGGTGTCCGCCGAGGCGATCAACGTCTCGTCGCCGGGGGCCAGATGGTCGACCGTGCCGTTCGCGCCCGGGATCACGACGATCGCGCTGCCGCCGTCCGCGTCCACGACGATGTGGGCCGTGCCGGACGTCGTGTCCATCGTGCGGATGTGGTCCGTGTTCACGCCCGCCGTGTCCAACGCGGTGCGCAGGTGGGGGCTGTGGGGGTCCGTTCCCACCGCGCCGATCATCGAGACCGTCGCGCCCGCTCTCGACGCTGCGATCGCCTGGTTCGCGCCCTTCCCTCCGGGGGTGGTGCGGAGGTCCCTGCCCGTCACCGTCTCGCCGGGGCGTGGGGGGTGGTCCACGTACGTGACCAGGTCCATGTTCGTGCTGCCCAGTACGACGATGTGGGTCATGGGCGGGCTGCCTCTGCGTGGGTGAGGTGGGCGAGGGTGTCGAAGCCGGTGCCGTCGAAGTCGGCGATCGTTGTGGACAGGCGGTTCTTGAGAGGTGCTGTCCAGTGGGGTGGGGGTGGGCCGGTGAGGAGGGCGGCGATGCTGCCTGCTGTTGCGCCGTTCGAGTCTGTGTCCCAACCTCCCGATACCGTGCGGGAGATGGACCCCGTGAAGTCGCCGTCCGCGTGGGTCAGGGCTGCTGCGATCAGTGCGGTGTTCGGGATCGCGTGGACCCAGTGGTAGTGGCCATGGGTGGCGTGGAGTTCGTCCACGATCCTGTCGAAGTCCCGTTCCGTTCTGGCCAGTTGGATTGCTTCCTCAACTGCCTTGTGCAGGCGGGATGTTGGGGGGATCAGGGTTAGGGCTGTGGCTAGGCAGGTGTGGATGTCCTGGGTGCCTGTTGCTGCTGTTGCGATCGTTGCCGCGATGTACATCGCCGCGTAGACGCCGTTCGCCGTGTGCGTCAACGTTGCGTCTCTGTATGCCTGTTCTGCCGCCGCCCTGGGGTTTCCCGGGTTTGTCCAGCCGTGGACGTCCGCACGGATCATTGCGCCGATCCATTCCCTGAACGGGTTGTTGTGGTGGGCCGTTCTTGGGGGGTCGATGCCGGTGAGGAGGTTGCGGTAGGCGATTCGCTCCGCTGTGAATGTTCGGCCTGCTGGGAGTTCGTCCAGCCAGAGTCTTGCTACGTCCTCCGTTGTGAAGTTTCTGCCGTGGCGTTGGAGGAGGAGCAGGTTCAGGAGGGGGTAGTTGAGGTCGTCGTCCTCCGGCATGCCGTCGATGTTCTCGGCTAGGGAGGTGGGGGCTGAGCGGCGGTTCCAAGGGTGGGCGGTGAGGAGGGAGTTGGGGACGCCCTTTGCTGTGAAGTAGGTGGTCAGGGGCCAGTTGCCGGTGGATTTGGCTAGGGCTCGGATGGCGGGGAGGGGGAGTTTTTCTACGGGTTTGCCTAGGAGGCAGCCGACGGCTCTGCCTAGCCAGGCGGATTCGTAGGTACGGGGGGTTGGGGGTGGTTTGGGTGAGTGGTCGAGTGCGGGGTTCGTCGTGGCTTGTCGCGCCCGCGCGACGGTAGTCGCACATTGGATACAGCCCCGCGCCCCTGAGGTTTGTGGGGGTGACTGTGCTTCGTCGAGTGTCGGTTCGTTGTGGCTGGTCGCGCAGTTCCCCGCGCCCCTTAGGTTGGTGGGGGGCCATGTGGCTTGGATCGCTGGCCAGTCCGTGGGTTCTGCTGTTGCCAACTCGCCTTGATGGGCTGCCAGTTCTGCCAGGAGGGCTGTTGCCAAGTCGCGTAGGTGGGGTGGGGGTGGCGTGGGGGAAGCTCCTGCCCTTGAGGGTGCTTCCTTGCCTCCCGCCTTTTGCCAGCGGGCCGCGATTTCCCTTGTGTCTCTGCCGTCTTCCCTTGCCTGGCGGAGTTCATGGGCCAGCAAGTCCTCCGGTTGTAGCCAGGTCAGGCGGAGCACAGGTGCGCTCCCATGGACGTGAAGGCTGACTCGTGGGTTCGGCGGTGGGCTACGTCCTTCTCGAAGATTTCTCTTGTTACCTCTGTGAGCGTTTTTGCTGGGTGCCAGAGGTCCAACTTGCTTGCTGTTGCTACCTCGTTGGACCAAATCTGTGGGGGTGCGGAGCCCAGTGCTCCTGCCAAGGCCCCTGTCATCGTGGCGATCGAGTCGCAGTCTCTGCCGTAGTTGACGGCTCCTAGGACCGCCTCCTCGTAGTCGCCGTTCGTGATCAGCAACATGGCCAGGGCGATGGGGAGTTCTTCGATCGCGTGGAGGCGAGAGGGGCGGCGGGCGTTCAAGGAAGGGGTGCGGTAGTCCGGGCCTACCGTGTCGTACGGGGCGATTGCTTCCCTCAGGGGGGTTAGGGCTGATTCCGGGTCCGAGTAGTGGGTTGCCGTTTCCGCTACCTTTTCGATCGCCGTTCTTGTGCCGTCCTTCGCCAACGTCAGGCACGTGGCGATGATCGACGCGGGGGTCGCGTCGGGGATGCACGCCGCCGATACCGCCGCCGCGAAGACTCCCGCCGCCTCGCGGCCGTACGAGGACTGGTGGGCGGCCGTGATGTCCAGGGCCTCGTTGTACGCGGCTCTGGGGTTGGCCGCGTTGATCAGGCCTACCGGGGTCATGTACATCGCCGCGCCGCAGTTGACGATGTTGCCCACGCCTGCCTCGCGGGGGTCCGCGTGGGCGTAGTGGAGGCGGGTGGCCAGCCATTTTTCCGCCAGGAAGAGGCGGTGGAGGAGGAGGGTCTCCGATTCCAGCTCCGGGATCCAGCGGGGGGTTGTCATCAGGTCCGGGACCAGGTGGTCGGCGATCGCGTACGCGTCCAGGTGGTCGCGGACCTTCGCGTAGACCCTGATCAGCGCGTGGGTCATCAGGGTGTCGTCCGTGATGTGGCCGTTTCCCTTGTGGTACGGGGCGATCGGGCGGGCCGTGCGCCAGTCGTCGCCGTTCCAGGGGCCCACGATGCCGGTGATTCTGCCGCCGTGGCGGGCCATGATCTGGGCGGGGGAGTAGCCCTCCACCGGGCCGCCGAGTGCGTCGCCCACCGCCGCGCCGACCAGGGCGGCGGTGATGCGGTCCTCCAGGGAAGGGTGGGGTGTTTTGTCTGACATGGGGTGAATCATGCTCCTGTTGTTGCCGGTTGTGCGGCTTCCAGGAGTTCGGCGAGTTCCAGGAGGTCGGTGCCGGTGAGGCGGGGGAGGGTGCAGCCGGAGAGTGTGCGGGTGGTTGTGCGCCAGGTGTCGGGGATCGATGCCGCGCCGCCGATCGCGCCGGTCAGGGCGCCGGTCAGGGCTGGGGTGGAGTCGGCGACTCTGGAGAGGCAGGTTGCTGCTGGGACCGCCTCTGCGATGCGGCCGTTCGCGGCGAGGGAGATTGCCAGGGTTACTGGGACCGTTTCCGCCGCTGCGATGCCGTAGCTGTAGACGTGGTCCACGATCTGGTGTTCCAGCAGGGGGATCAGGGCGAATGCCGAGTCCGTTGTTTCTGCCAGGTGGAGGGCGTGGCGGGCGTTTCTGCCGATCTCTGTTTCCGGGGGGAGTTGGGTCAGGGCCGCTTCTACGCAGGTTTCGATGTTCTCTCCGGCCAGCGCCAAGGAGATTGCCGCTGCCATTGCTCTTGCGCCGTGTACTCCGTCGCCGTCCTGGGTGTAGCGGGCGTCGAACTCCGCTAGGTCCGCTGCTCGTTGGGGGTTTCCTGGGTGGGTTGTTGCCAGGACGCATGCTCTTACGCAGGCCGCGTCGTCGAAGTAGTGGGGGTTGTCGTGGCCTGTTGCCGGGGGGCGTAGGCCTGCTGCGAGGTTTGTCAGGCCGGCTCTTACCGAGATGCGGGCGCGTAGGGGGAGTACGGCTGATTCGATCTCCGGGGCGTTTGCCGCTGCGGCTGCTACCTCCGCTGCCAAGGAGGTCCAGGTGAGGTCGATCGCCGTTCTTGTGCGGTGGTCTCTGCTCAGGTCGTTCAGGGTGGTGGGGTCTGTGGTGCGGAGGAGGGTCTGGGCGGTTAGGGCTGCCCATTCCGCGTCGTCCGAGGGGCCCAGGTGGAGGGGAGCGGGGGGTTGGTTCAGGGCGATGGGGACGGGGAGGGTGGTGGTGGCGTTCTGTTCTGCGAAGGTGTCCAGTTCGCGGGTTAGGCGGCGGGTCCAGGTGGGCATGCGGGAGGCTCTGTGGCGGGCGGAGGGCCAGCCGGTGGCGTCGCCTGTGGCTAGGCCCAGGAGCATGCCGGTGATTGGACGCCGGGCCTTGGCTTCGCGATTGGCTTCGCCGATGGCCGGGTCGTGTCTGCCCGCACCGTTGGTGGGTGCGGGTTTTTCTTGTGGGGGGTGCTCTTCGTCGGCGGCTTGTGGTGGGGGGTGGGGGCAGCTGTGGGGGGTGGTTCCGTTGTGGGGCGGGTGCGGGTAGTGCGTGGCTGGTCGCGCAGTTCCCCGCGCCCCTGGGTGGGTTGGGGTGTGCGTTGGGTTTGATGCGCTGTTGTTTGTTGTCACTCTTGCGTCCGGTTCTCGGCGTTCGTTTTCCTTGGTCTCCGTCTCCTCTTCCTCCCTCACCTCTCCTCCCCGCCCTCCGCCGCCAGCGCGAAGTCCGATCTCGTCGGCGTCCACTTCGTGCTCTCCGTCTGGATCAGGAGTTCCGCTACGTCCAGGACGTGGTGGCCCGCCATTTCGGGGAGGCACGAGCCTTTTGCCGGGCCGATTGCCTGGGCCCAGAGGGTGGGGATTGCTGCGGCGCCCTGCGTTGCTCCTGATAGGGCGCCTGCTACCGCTGCCGTTGTGTCCGCGTCTCTGCCCATGTTCACCGCCGTCAGGACCGAGGTTCGGAAGTCCGCGTTCGCGTAGGCGTATGCGCCGAAGGACAGCGCCACCGCCTCCGGGGCCAGGTCCGTCCAGGGGTAGCCGGGGATGATCACCGCTGTGCGGATGGCTCGTTCGCCCTCGTGGGCGTGGGCCACCGCGCGGCGTAGGGAGCGGGCTGTCCAGGAGTCGTCGGGGATGACCGCCAGGGCGGAGGCGATCACCGTGATGGGGGGTGCGCCTGTCATGGCCGTTGCTACGCCTGCCGCCACCGCCTGGCCGCCGTAGATGCCCTCGCCCTCGTGGCTCACCGAGCCGTCGATCGCCGCCAGGCGGGCCGCCTCCGCCGGGCGGCCCGCCGCGAAGACGCCGAAGACCGCCGCGCGCATCGCGAGGCCGTCGCTCCAGGCGTGGCGGTGCTGGGCCGTGACGGGGGCGGTCAGGCCGCGGCGGAGGTTCTCCAGCGTGCCGCGTTCGCTGAAGCCGGCGCCTCGGAAGGGGCCCTCGTCGCGGTCGGCGATCCAGGCGTGCCAGGCGGATTGGACGTGGGCGGGGGTGAGGGCCGAGCCGTGGCGGGCGAGGAGGAGGCCGGAGAGGATCGCGTACTCGGTGTCGTCGGTGCCGGCGGGCGTGTCGGTGACGTACCCGGTGATACGGCCCCAGCGGGCGCGGATCTCGGACGGCTTCATGTTCTCCGCCGGGGCGCCGAGGGCGTCTCCTACGGCGAGGCCGAGCAGGGCGCCTCTCGCCCGTTCACGCAGCGCTGCGATCGATGCCATCCGTGAACCTCCGGGGGAGAGGGGCGGTCAGTGAACAGATCTGTCCCACCATTGGCGGTTGACCTCAGCCTGGAAGCCCCTTTTGTCACCCGGACGACTTTTGAGCGCAACTCAAATCGAATGAGCGTCCGGCGGTAAAACCGCAGCTAAGCCCAGCCTTTCCTTGCTGGCGAGGAGGGAATGACCGACGTAGCCTCGGTGCTGTAGAGAATTAGAACGTGTCCAAAGTTAGCTTTGGCTTAGCTTGCCGGGGATGGAAGAACATGGCTCTCATCGACATCGAGGCGCCGCTGCACGAGGCGCACCGCGACAACCACACCCACCGTGACGTCAACGGCGGCTGGCTCAGGCCGGCGGTGTTCGGGGCGATGGACGGACTGGTGTCCAACCTCGCCCTGATGACCGGCGTCGCGGGCGGCGACCTGGGGCACCAGGCCGTCGTCCTCACCGGCCTCGCGGGCCTCGCGGCGGGCGCCTTCTCGATGGCGGCCGGCGAGTACACCTCCGTCGCCTCGCAGCGGGAGCTGGTGGAGGCGGAACTCGACGTCGAGCGGGCGCAGTTGCGCAGGCACCCGGCGGATGAGGAGGCCGAGCTGGCGGCGCTGTACGAGGCGCGGGGCGTGGATGCGCCGCTCGCGCGCGAGGTCGCCCGGCAGTTGTCGAAGGACCCCGAGATGGCGCTGGAGATCCATGCGCGCGAGGAGCTGGGGATCGACCCCTCGGACCTGCCCTCCCCGCTTGTCGCCGCCGTCTCGTCGTTCGGGGCGTTCGCGCTGGGTGCGCTGCTGCCGCTGCTGCCGTACCTGCTGGGGGCGAGCGCACTGTGGCCGGCCGTGCTCGTGGCGCTGCTCGGGCTCTTCCTGTGCGGGGCCGTCGTCGCCCGCGTGACCGCGCGGACCTGGTGGTACAGCGGGCTGCGGCAGTTGGCGCTGGGCGGCGCGGCGGCGGGTGTGACGTACGTCCTGGGCACTTTGTTCGGTACGGCCGTAGGATAGGGAGGCTGCTAGGTATGCGAGGGACCGTATAAATAGCCGTTACTCGCTGGTTTCGGATGCGTGACCACCGGGCATGAGCCGTAAGCGCTGCGGGCAACGACGCCCGTGGCACACGCGCGGGACGGGTGAAGACGCCCCTTCCGTACTCCCCCAGGAACGACGGACACCGATCTGTCCCGCTCGCTCCCGCACATTTTCAGCCGCCTTGCGCGGCACCCGCCGCGACCCTACGGCGTCCGCATGCTGGAACGGTGTATCCACTTCCCGAGAACCGCCCCATCATGTAACCTGCACGAAATTTTGCACTTACGCAGAGGGCCAACGTCGTCCCTCGGCAACGCAGATATGCCACTTGAGACGACGACGGGAGAGCCGATGCGTACGCCGCGCCAGCCGTCCCAGCACTCCGGGAATGGCCAGAACTGGTCCTTCATGGATGCTCGCCCTGCCGCGCAGGGTATGTACGACCCCCGTAACGAGCACGACGCCTGTGGCGTCGGCTTCGTGGCCACCCTCACCGGTGAGGCGAGCCACACGCTGGTCGAGCAGGCGCTGACCGTTCTGCGCAACCTCGAACACCGCGGCGCCACCGGCTCCGAGCCCGACTCGGGCGACGGCGCGGGCATCCTGACCCAGGTCCCGGACGCGTTCTTCCGCGAGGTCGCCGGATTCGAGCTCCCCGCAGCCGGTTCGTACGCCGTAGGTATCGCCTTCCTCCCCGAGGACGGCACGGAAGACGCCGTCTCGCGGATCGAGACGATCGCCGGCGAAGAGGGCCTCACCGTCCTCGGGTGGCGTGAGGTCCCCGTCGCCCCCGGCCTGCTCGGCGCCACCGCCCGCTCCACCATGCCCGCCTTCCACGAGATCTTCGTCTCGGACGGTGAGACCGAGGGCATCGTCCTCGACCGCAAGGCGTTCGCGCTGCGCAAGCGCGCCGAGCGCGAGGCCGGCGTCTACTTCCCGTCGCTGTCCGCGCGGACCATCGTCCACAAGGGCATGCTGACCACCGGCCAGCTGGAGCCGTTCTTCCCGGACCTCTCCGACCGCCGGTTCGCCTCGGCCGTCGCGCTCGTCCACTCCCGGTTCTCCACGAACACGTTCCCGTCGTGGCCGCTGGCCCACCCGTACCGGTTCGTCGCGCACAACGGTGAGATCAACACCGTCAAGGGCAACCGCAACTGGATGGTCGCCCGCGAGTCGCAGCTCGTCAGTGACCTGTTCGGCGAGAAGGGCATCGAGCGGATCTTCCCGATCTGCACCCCCGACGCCTCCGACTCCGCCTCCTTCGACGAGGTCCTGGAGCTGCTCCACCTCGGCGGGCGCTCCCTGCCGCACTCCGTGCTGATGATGATCCCGGAGGCGTGGGAGAACCACGACTCGATGGACCCGGCCCGGCGCGCGTTCTACCAGTTCCACGCCACGCTGATGGAGCCCTGGGACGGCCCCGCCTGTGTCACCTTCACCGACGGCACCCAGGTCGGCGCGGTCCTCGACCGCAACGGCCTGCGCCCCGGCCGCTACTGGGTGACCGACGACGGCCTCGTCGTCCTCGGCTCCGAGGTCGGCGTCCTGGACATCGACCCCGCGAAGGTCGTCCGCAAGGGCCGCCTCCAGCCCGGCAAGATGTTCCTCGTCGACACCGCCGAGCACCGCATCATCGAGGACGACGAGATCAAGGCGTCCCTCGCCGCCGAGGCGCCGTACGCGGAGTGGCTGGAGACCGGCGAGATCGAGCTGGGCGACCTGCCCGAGCGCGAGCACATCGTCCACACCCACGCCTCCGTCACCCGCCGCCAGCAGACCTTCGGGTACACCGAGGAGGAGCTGCGCGTCATCATCGCCCCGATGGCGAAGGCCGGCGCCGAGCCGATCGGCTCCATGGGCACGGACTCGCCGATCGCGGCGCTCTCCAGCCGCCCCCGGCTGCTGTTCGACTACTTCACGCAGCTCTTCGCGCAGGTCACCAACCCTCCGCTGGACGCCATCCGCGAGGAGCTCGTCACCTCCCTGCGCTCCTCGCTGGGCCCCCAGGGCAACCTGCTGGAGCCGAGCGCGGCCTCCTGTCGTACCGTCACCCTGCCGTTCCCGGTGATCGACAACGACGAGCTGGCCAAGCTCATCCACATCAACGCCGACGGCGACATGCCCGGCTTCAAGGCCGCGACCCTCTCCGGTCTGTACCGGGTGAGCGGCGGCGGTGAGTCCCTCGCCGCGCGCATCGAGGAGATCTGCGCCGAGGCCGACGCCGCGATCGACAACGGCGCCCGTCTGATCGTTCTCTCGGACCGCCACTCCGACGCCGAGCACGCGCCGATCCCCTCGCTGCTGCTGACGGCCGCCGTCCACCACCACCTCATCCGCACCAAGCAGCGCACCCAGGTGGGCCTGCTGGTCGAGGCCGGGGACGTCCGCGAGGTCCACCACGTCGCCCTGCTGATCGGCTTCGGCGCCGCCGCCGTCAACCCGTACCTGGCGATGGAGTCCGTCGAGGACCTCGCCCGCGCGGGCACCTTCCTCTCGGACATCGAGCCCGAGCAGGCCATCCGCAACCTGATCTACGCGCTCGGCAAGGGCGTCCTCAAGGTCATGTCCAAGATGGGCATCTCCACGGTCGCCTCCTACCGGGGCGCCCAGGTCTTCGAGGCCGTCGGCCTCCAGGACGCGTTCGTCGCGAAGTACTTCATCGGCACCGCCAGCAAGATCGGCGGCGTCGGCATCGACGTCGTCGCCAAGGAGGTCGCCGCCCGGCACGCCAAGGCGTACCCCGCCTCCGGCATCGCCCCGGCGCACCGCGCGCTGGAGATAGGCGGCGAGTACCAGTGGCGCCGCGAGGGCGAGCCGCACCTCTTCGACCCGGAGACGGTCTTCCGCCTCCAGCACTCGACGCGCTCCGGCCGCTACGACATCTTCAAGAAGTACACGGACCGCGTGAACGAGCAGTCCGAGCGCCTCATGACGCTGCGCGGCCTGTTCGGCTTCAAGAGCGACCGGCCGTCGATCTCCCTCGACGAGGTCGAGTCCGTCGAGGACATCGTCAAGCGCTTCTCCACCGGCGCCATGTCCTACGGCTCCATCTCCCGCGAGGCCCACGAGACCCTCGCCATCGCCATGAACCAGCTCGGCGGCAAGTCGAACACCGGTGAGGGCGGCGAGGACGCGGACCGGCTGTACGACCCGGCGCGCCGCTCCGCGATCAAGCAGGTCGCCTCCGGCCGCTTCGGCGTGACCTCGGAGTACCTGGTCAACGCGGACGACATCCAGATCAAGATGGCCCAGGGCGCCAAGCCCGGCGAGGGCGGCCAGCTGCCCGGCCACAAGGTGTACCCGTGGGTCGCCAAGACGCGGCACTCGACGCCGGGCGTCGGCCTCATCTCGCCGCCGCCGCACCACGACATCTACTCCATCGAGGACCTGGCTCAGCTGATCCACGACCTCAAGAACGCGAACCCGAAGGCGCGGATCCACGTCAAGCTGGTCTCCGAGGTCGGCGTGGGCACGGTCGCGGCGGGTGTGTCCAAGGCGCACGCGGACGTCGTCCTGATCTCGGGTCACGACGGCGGTACGGGTGCCTCGCCGCTGACGTCTCTCAAGCACGCCGGTGGACCTTGGGAGCTGGGTCTCGCCGAGACGCAGCAGACCTTGCTTCTGAACGGCCTGCGCGACCGGATCGTCGTCCAGACCGACGGTCAGCTCAAGACCGGCCGTGACGTCGTCATCGCCGCGCTGCTCGGCGCCGAGGAGTTCGGTTTCGCGACCGCGCCGCTCGTCGTCTCCGGCTGCGTCATGATGCGCGTCTGCCACCTCGACACCTGCCCCGTCGGCATCGCCACGCAGAACCCCGTTCTGCGCGACCGGTTCGCCGGCAAGGCCGAGTACGTCGTCAACTTCTTCACGTTCATCGCGCAGGAAGTCCGCGAGCTCCTCGCGGAGTTGGGCTTCCGGTCGATCGAGGAGGCCGTCGGGCACGCCGAGTTCCTCGACGTCGAGCGCGCCGTGGACCACTGGAAGGCGCAGGGCCTCGACCTGGCCCCGCTGTTCTACGTCCCCGAGCTGCCGGAAGGCGCCGTGCTGCACCAGACGGTCGCCCAGGACCACGGCCTGGAGAAGGCCCTCGACAACGAGCTGATCAAGCTCGCCGCCGACGCGCTCGCCGCCTCCGACGCGACGTCCGCGCAGCCGGTGCGCGCGCAGATCAAGGTCCGCAACATCAACCGCACCGTCGGGACGATGCTCGGCCACGAGGTGACGAAGAAGTTCGGCGGCGCGGGTCTGCCCGACGACACCATCGACATCACCTTCACCGGGTCCGCCGGCCAGTCCTTCGGCGCGTTCCTGCCGCGCGGTGTCACGCTGCGCCTCGAAGGCGACGCGAACGACTACGTCGGCAAGGGCCTCTCCGGCGGCCGGGTCATCGTCCGTCCCGACCGGGGCGCCGACCACCTCGCCGAGTACTCGACCATCGCGGGCAACACCATCGCGTACGGCGCGACCGGCGGGGAGCTGTTCCTGCGCGGGCGTACCGGTGAGCGGTTCTGCGTCCGCAACTCGGGTGCGCTGGTCGTCTCCGAGGGTGTCGGCGACCACGGCTGCGAGTACATGACCGGCGGTCACGCGGTCGTCCTCGGCGAGACCGGGCGCAACTTCGCGGCCGGCATGTCCGGTGGCGTCGCGTACGTCATCGACCTGAACCGGGACAACGTGAACTCCGGGAACCTCGGCGCGATCGAGGAGCCGTCCGCCGACGACAAGCGGTGGCTGCACGACGTCGTGCGCCGGCACGCGGAGGAGACCGGGTCCACGGTCGCCGAGAAGCTGATCGCGGACTGGGACGCCGCGGCCGAGCGCTTCACGAAGATCATCCCCAGCACGTACAAGGCAGTGCTCGCCGCCAAGGACGCCGCCGAGCAGGCGGGACTCTCCGAGTCCGAGATCACCGAGAAGATGATGGAGGCGGCGACCAATGGCTGACCCGAAGGGCTTCCTGAACCACGGCCGTGAGGTCGCCAAGTCCCGTCCCGTCGACGTGCGTCTCAAGGACTGGAACGAGGTCTACGTCCCCGGCTCGCTGCTGCCGATCATCTCGCAGCAGGCGTCCCGCTGTATGGACTGCGGCATCCCGTTCTGCCACAACGGCTGTCCGCTCGGGAACCTCATCCCCGAGTGGAACGACTACGCGTACCGCGAGGACTGGTCCGCCGCGTCCGAGCGGCTGCACGCCACCAACAACTTCCCCGAGTTCACGGGGCGGCTCTGCCCGGCTCCCTGCGAGTCGGCGTGCGTCCTCGGCATCAACCAGCCCGCCGTCACCATCAAGAACGTCGAAGTCTCCATCATCGACAAGGCGTGGGACGCCGGTACGGTCGCCGCGCAGGCGCCCGAGCGGCTCTCCGGCAAGACCGTCGCCGTCATCGGCTCCGGGCCCGCCGGGCTCGCCGCCGCGCAGCAGCTCACCCGGGCCGGTCACACCGTCGCCGTGTACGAGCGCGCCGACCGCGTCGGCGGTCTTCTGCGGTACGGCATCCCCGAGTTCAAGATGGAGAAGCGGCACATCAACCGGCGCATCGAGCAGATGCGCGCGGAGGGGACCCGCTTCCGTACGGGGATCGAGATCGGGCGCGACCTCAAGGCGACCGACCTCAAGAAGCGGTACGACGCCGTCGTCATCGCCGCCGGGGCGACCACCGCGCGCGATCTCCCTGTCCCCGGGCGGGAGTTGAAGGGCGTCCACCAGGCGATGGAGTACCTGCCCCTCGCGAACAAGGTGCAGGAGGGCGACTACGTGACGTCCCCCATCACCGCCGAGGGCAAGCACGTCGTCGTCATCGGCGGCGGGGACACGGGCGCCGACTGTGTCGGCACCGCGCACCGTCAAGGGGCCGCGTCCGTCACGCAGTTGGAGATCATGCCGCGGCCCGGCGAGGACCGGCCGGCCGGTCAGCCGTGGCCCACCTTCCCCATGCTGTACAAGGTCACCTCCGCGCACGAGGAGGGCGGCGAGCGGGTCTACTCCGTCTCCACGACCCACTTCGAGGGCGACGAGGAGGGCAACGTGCAGTGGCTGCACCTCGTCGAGGTCGAGTTCATCGAGGGCAAGCTCACGCAGAAGCCGGGCACCGAGCGGAAGATCCCCGCCCAACTCGTCACGCTGGCCATGGGGTTCACCGGGACCGACCGGGAGAACGGTCTGGTCGAGCAGTTCGGCCTCGAACTGGACGAGCGCGGGAACGTCGCCCGCGACGCCGAGTTCCAGACGAACGTGCCGGGCGTGTTCGTCGCCGGTGACGCGGGGCGGGGTCAGTCCCTCATCGTGTGGGCCATCGCCGAGGGCCGCTCGGCGGCGCGCGGCTGCGACCGTTTCCTCACGGGGGCCAGCGACCTGCCGGCCCCGATCCGTCCGACGGACCGCTCACTGATGGTCTGACGGTCACCCCAAAGACGTCCCGTACAAAGGCGTACGGAACTGTAGACGACGCCTGCCCCACTGTCCCCGACCGGACGACCGGGCAGGCGTCGCCGTACGTCTGGATAAGGTGGCCGGCATGGCAGCCATCAGCCTCATGAAGGTCCAGGAGACCGCGCCCGCGCTGGTCAGCCTCTACAAGAGGGCCGGGGAGTCGCTCGCCGAGCACGGTCTTGAGGGGCAGCGGGCGGCCGTCTACCTGGTCGTCGACTACTCCGGGTCGATGAAGCCGTACTACAAGGACGGCACGGTGCAGGCGTTGGCGGACCGGGTGCTGGGGCTCGCGGCACATCTGGACGACGACGGCGAGGTTCCGGTCGTCGCCTTCTCCACCGAGATCGACGCCGTCACCGAGATCACGCTGGTCGGACATGAGGGGCGGATCGAGCGGATCGTGTCGGACCTCGGGCACATGGGCCGGACCAACTACCACCTCGCCATGGACGCCGTCATCGACCACTATCTCGACAGCGGCGCCACCGACCCGGCGCTGGTCGTCTTCCAGACCGACGGCGGCCCGACCAGCAGGCCCGCTGCCGAACGCTACCTGTGCAAGGCCGCCCGGCTCCCTCTGTTCTGGCAGTTCATCGGCTTCGGCGACGCCCGCGGCAAACAGTTCGACTTCCTGCGCAGACTCGACGAACTCCCCGTACCCGGCAGACGTGTCGTCGACAACGCCGGTTTCTTCCACGCGGGTTCGGACCCGCGCCGGATGTCGGACGCCGAGCTGTACGACCGGCTCCTCGGCGAGTTCCCGAAGTGGCTGGTGCAGGCGCGGGCGTGCGGCGTCATCCGATCCGCTTGAACTGCTCCTCGGTGAGCCGCAGTCGGAGCGCCTCGGTGTTCTCCGTGAGGTGGACCGGCGAGGATGTGCCGGGGATCGGGACGATGTTCGGGGCGCGGTGCAGGAGCCATGCGAGGGCGAGTTGGGAGACTGTCGTACCCAACTCGGCGGCCACGGTGGCGAGTCGGGGTGCCTCGTCGCCGACGGTCACCGGGAAGTACGGGATGAAGGCGATGCCGTGCGCGGCGGTGTGGTCGATCACCGGCTCGTGGGTGCGGTCGGCGAGGTTGTAGAGGTTCTGGACCGAGGCGATCGTGGCCGTCCTCGACGCCTCCTCCAGCTCGGACACGGTCACCTCCGAGAGGCCGATGTGCCGGACCTTGCCCTCGTCCTGGAGCTGCTTCAACGCGCCGACCTGGTCGGCCAGGGGGTACTCCGGGTCGATGCGGTGCAGCTGGAGCAGGTCGATCCGGTCGGTGCGCAGCCGGCGCAGGCTCAGCTCCGCCTGTTGGCGGAGGTAGGCGGGGTGGCCGTGGGTGACCCACTCGGCCGGGCTCGGCCGCAGGACGCCCCCCTTCGTCGCGACGACCACCTCGTCGCCGTACGGCCGCAGCGCCTCGGCCAGCAGCTCCTCGCTCGCGCCGAGGGCGTACGCGTCGGAGGTGTCGAAGAAGGTCACGCCCTGCTCGACCGCCGTGCGCAGCAGGGCGATCGACTCGGCGCGGTCGGTGGGGGCGGTCCAGATCGGGGCGGTCATGCCGGAGCGCTCGTGGGGCGCGCCGGACAGGCGCATCGCGCCGTAGCCGATCCTGCGTACGGGGAGGTCGCCGCCGAGAAGGAATACGTCTGTGTCGGTCATGGCTGAGACGCTAGGACGTCACACCGGTGTGAGTTTCAAGTCGACGTGAGCGGGGTCACAGTGCGGATCGGGGAGCTGAGCGAGGAGACCGGGGTGGCCGTGCGGCTGCTGCGGTACTACGAGGAGCAGGGGCTTCTCGACGCCGAGCGGACCTCCGGCGGGCACCGCGTGTACGCCGACGACGCGCCGGTCGTCGTCCGCCGTATCCGCGTCCTGCTCGACGCCGGGCTGCCGACCCGCGTCATCCGCGAGGTGCTGGACTGCGTCTGTGGCAGCGATGCCGAGGTCGAACCCTGCCTCACGCCGCTGCTCAGGGAGCAACTGGACGGCATCGAGGGGCGGATCGCCCGCCTGGAGGGCTCCCGGACCTCCCTCACGAGGCTCCTCACGCCTCTGACGTAACATCAACTCCCTTCTCCGGTCGCCCTGTTGGCGTAGCCCCCGGCTCGTGCCACCCTGTGGTCCATGGCTGACGGGGTGCGCACGGACAGTAAGGGCAAGGGCGAGGCTTTCGCCGACTGGGCCGATGGCCGACTCGGGATATACGGGCTGGCCAAGGCCAATCTGCGCAAGGTCTTCCCGGACCACTGGTCGTTCATGCTGGGGGAGATCTGCCTCTACAGCTTCATCGTGCTGATCCTGACCGGGGTCTATCTGACGCTGTTCTTCGACCCCAGCAGCTCCGAGGTGATCTACAACGGCACGTACACCCCCCTCAACGGCGTGAGCATGACCCAGGCGTACGAGTCGACGCTCGACATCAGCTTCGACGTACGCGGCGGACTGCTGATCCGGCAGATCCACCACTGGGCGGCGCTGGTGTTCGTCGCCGGGATGCTGGTCCACATGATGCGGGTGTTCTTCACGGGCGCGTTCAGGAAGCCGCGCGAGATGAACTGGGTCTTCGGATGGACCCTGCTGTTCCTCGGGATCATGACCGGGCTGACGGGATACTCGCTCCCGGACGACCTGCTGTCCGGCACCGGACTGCGGTTCGCGGACGGGGCGATCCTGGCCATCCCGGTCGTCGGGACGTACATCTCGTTCTTCCTGTTCGGCGGCGAGTGGCCCGGCGTCGACTTCATCTCGCGCCTCTACCCGATCCACATCCTGCTGCTGCCCGGCATCATGCTGGGACTGGTCGTCGCGCACCTGATCCTGGTCTTCTACCACAAGCACACGCAGTACCCGGGCCCGGGAAAGACGCAGAAGTCCGTGGTCGGGATGCCCTTCATGCCGGTGTACATGGCGAAGGCGGGCGGCTTCTTCTTCCTGGTGTTCGGGGTGCTCGCCCTGATGGGCGGCATCGCGACGATCAACCCCGTGTGGGCGTTCGGCCCCTACCGCCCGGACCTCGTGACGACCGGCGCACAGCCGGACTGGTACCTCGGGTTCTCCGAGGGGCTGATCCGCGTCATGCCGGCATGGGAGATCAACGGCTGGGGCCACACACTCCAGTTGGGCGTCCTCATCCCCTTCACCCTGTTCCCGCTGATCCTCGTGGCGCTCGGCGTCTACCCGTTCGTCGAGGCATGGATCACCGGCGACAGACGCGAGCACCACCTCCTCGACCGGCCCCGAAACGTCCCCGTCCGTACGGGACTCGGCGTCGCCTGGCTGAGTCTGTACGGCGTCCTGCTGATCGGCGGCGGCAACGACATCGTCGCCACGCACCTCCACCTGTCGATCAACTCGATCACCTGGTTCGTCCGCGTCGGCGTCTTCGTGATCCCCGTCCTCGCCTTCATCGTCACGAAACGTGTCTGCCTCGGCCTCCAGCGCCGCGACCGGGACAAGGTGCTGCACGGCATGGAGACCGGCATGATCAAACTCCTCCCGCACGGCGAGTACATCGAGGTCCACCAGCCCCTCAGCCAGGCCCAGTTGCACACCCTCACCCAGCACGACCAGCCCGCGCCGTACGAGATCGGCGCGCGCGTCGACGCGAACGGGGTCCGGCGGCAGGTGACCGTGGTGCAGCGGGTGCGGGAGCGGCTCGCGCGGGCGATGTTCGGACCGGGCACGCAGATCGCGAAACCGACCGTGAAGGAGTACAAGGAGCTGACGCGAGGCCACTGAGCACGACTCTTCCCTAGCAAGCGCTTGGTGGGTATGGTGCCAGCGCCCGCCCCACGCAGGGAACTTCGCCAGGGAGTCGCCATGGCCGAGGCATACATCGTCGAAGCGGTCCGCACACCGATCGGGAAGCGGAAGGGAGGGCTCGGCGGTGTCCACCCGGCGGATCTCGGGGCGCACGTCCTGAAGGAGCTGGTCCGCCGCGCCGGCATCGACCCCGCCGCCGTCGAGGACGTCGTCTTCGGCTGCCTGGACGCCGTCGGACCGCAGGCCGGGGACATCGCCCGGACCGCCTGGCTCGCCGCCGGGCTCCCCGAGGAGGTGCCCGGCGTCACCGTCGACCGGCAGTGCGGGTCCTCACAGCAGGCCCTGCACTTCGCCGCGCAGGCCGTCATGTCCGGGACGCAGGACCTCGTCGTGGCCGGCGGCGTCCAGAACATGACGCAGATCCCCATCGCCTACGCCACCCGCCAGGCCGCCGTCGAACTCGGCTTCACCGAGGGGCCGTTCGCGGGGAGCGAGGGGTGGCGGGAGCGGTACGGGAACCGGCCGGTGAACCAGTTCGCGGGGGCGGAGATGATCGCCGCGAAGTGGGGGATCAGCAGGGAGGCGCAGGAGGAGTTCGCGCTCACCTCGCACCGCCGGGCCGTACGCGCCATCGACGAGGGGCGGTTCGCGCGGGAGACCGTGCCCTGCAAGGGAGTCGGCGCCGACGAGGGCCCCCGGCGGGACACCTCGCTGGAGAAGATGGCCGCGCTCAAGCCCGTCATCGACGGCGGGACCGTCACCGCCGCGTGCTCGTCCCAAGTCTCCGACGGTGCCGCCGCGTTGCTCATCGCCTCCGAACGGGCCGTCCAGGAACACGGGTTGACGCCACGCGCCCGCGTCCACCACCTCTCCGTACGCGGCGAGGACCCGATCAGGATGCTCACCGCGCCCATCCCGGCGACCGCGCACGCGCTGAAGAAGACCGGGCTGCGGCTCGACGAGATCGACCTCGTCGAGATCAACGAGGCGTTCGCGCCCGTGGTGTTGGCGTGGATCAAGGAGACCGGCGCCGACCCGGAGAAGGTCAACGTCAACGGCGGCGCGATCGCCCTCGGGCATCCGCTGGGCGCCACCGGGGCCCGGCTCATGACGACGCTGCTGCACGAACTGGAGCGCGTCCAGGGGCGGTTCGGGTTGCAGACCATGTGCGAGGGCGGGGGACAGGCCAACGTGACGATCGTCGAACGGCTGTAACTCACCGGCGTACACCGGGACTCACGTATCGCACTCCAGGACCGTACGGCACAGCCCGCACCGCGCCCGCACCCTCCCCTTCACCGGCACCCTGATCCGCTGATGGCACGTCGGGCACGGGAAGCTCACCCGCAGCGGGGTGCCCGGCGAGAACGCGTACGGCGTGTCCGGCGCCGTACGGGCCTGCTTGCGGTCGCGCGCGTACCGGCGCCGCCCCGCCCAGCCCGCCGCCGTCAGCGGAGGCTGGCGCTCGTCGAGGAGGGCGCGGGCCAGACCCGCCTCGTACGCCGTGTACGCCTGCGGGCTCGTGAACCACGTACGCGGGTCCTCGCCGAAGAACAGGGAGCGCTTGGCGAGGACGTACCCGAACTCCTCCGGCGTGAGATAGCCGAGCTTCTGGGACGACTCGCCGTGCTCGCGGTACGCGTCCAGCAGGAGCCAGCCCGCGCCGAGGTAGGTGGCCGCCGTGTCCGTCAGGATCTCATTGTCCCGCGTGCCGGGGAAGCTCAGGTCCAGGCGGTGCAGGTACACGTGCATGATCTCGTGCGCCAGGGCCGCGCCGATGTCCTCGCGGTGCGTGCGGAAACGGTCGTTCAGCTCGACGAAGTACTCCGGGCCCGCCGTCAGCTCGATGTTCGCCGCGTGCTCCATCTCACGGAAGCCGACGATCAGACGGGCGTCCGGGAGGCGGTAGTGCCGGATCAGCTCCCGTGCGACGCGCTGCGCGCCCAGGTGCAGGTCGTCGGCGTCCGCGAACGCCACGTCCGCCGGCGGCACGCTCGCCCCGAACGCGCGCACCGTGTCGTACGACAGGCGCCGGTACAGCGCCGTCACCGCCGACCGCACCGTCTCCAGGTGCGGGAAACCGTGCTCGACCGGCCCGCCGTCAGCCACGCCGCACCCCCTCCGACGCCGTGCACTCTCTTCTTACTGTACGAGTGCTGGACACCCCGGGCCCTCCCGGGCGGGACGGATTAGGGTGAATGTCCATGACCACCAGCAACACCGTCGACCCCGAGGTCCAGGACGAGCTGACGCGGCTGCGCGACAGCATCGACAACATCGACGCCGCCGTCATCCACATGCTCGCGGAACGGTTCAAGGCCACGCAACAGGTCGGCTACCTCAAGGCCCACCACCACCTCCCGGCCGCCGACCCGGCCCGCGAGGCCCGCCAGATCAAACGGCTGCGGGGCCTCGCCGAGAGCGCCAAGCTCGACCCCGCCTTCGCCGAGAAGTTCCTCAACTTCATCGTCGCCGAGGTGATCCGCCACCACGAACGGATCGCGGAGGACGCGGGCGCCTGAGAGCGCGACGGCGCAGGGGGGCGCGACCCCGGGCGACCCCCGGCGCAAAGCCCCCCGAACACCGCGTACCGATCCGCCTCTGTGCCCCGTTCGCCGGATCGGGCAGCATGGCCCCCATGTCCGTACTGACGCGCGACGAAGCGCAGAGCCGTGCCGAACTTCTTGATGTTCGCAGTTATGCAGTCGACCTTGACCTGACGACCGGAGATGAGACGTTCGAGTCCCTCACAGTCATTCGTTTTGCCGCGCGCGCGGGGGCGGACACCTTCGTCGAGCTGAAGCCGGCCGAGCTGAAGGCCGTCACCCTCGACGGCAAGGCCCTGGACACCGGGAAGCTCAAGGGGAACCGCTACCCGCTGAAGAAGCTCAAGGACGGCGAGCACGAGCTGCGCGTCGAGGCGAGCATGCGCTACTCCCGCACCGGCGAGGGCATGCACCGCTTCACCGACCCGGCCGACGGTGAGACGTACCTCTACACCCAACTGTTCCTGGACGACGTCCAGCGGATCTACGCGGCCTTCGACCAGCCCGACCTGAAGGCGACGTTCGACGTCACGGTCAAGGCCCCCGACGGCTGGACCGTCCTCGCGAACGGCATCACCGAGGACCTCGGCGAGGGCCGCTGGCGCGCCGCGACGACCCCGCCCATCTCGACGTACCTCATGGCCGTCGCCGCCGGCCCCTGGCACTCCGTACGCACCGAACACCAGGGCCTCCCCTTCGGCCTGCACTGCCGCCGCTCCCTCGCCGCACACCTCGACACGGACGCGGACGAACTCTTCGAGATCACCCGCCGGTGCTACGACCGCTACCACGAGCAGTTCACCGAGCCCTACCCCTTCGACTCCTACGACCAGGCGTTCGTCCCCGAGTTCAACGCCGGCGCGATGGAGAACCCCGGACTGGTCACGTTCCGCGACGAGTTCGTGTACCGCTCGGCCGTCACCGAGACCGAACGCCAGACCCGCGCGATGGTCGTCGCCCACGAGATGGCCCACATGTGGTTCGGCAACCTCGTCACCCTGCGCTGGTGGGACGACATCTGGCTGAACGAGTCCTTCGCCGAGTACATGGGTTACCGCACCACCGCCGAGGCGACCCGCTTCACCGGCCCCTGGACCGAGTTCGGCGTCTCCCGCAAGGCCTGGGGCTACGACGCCGACCAGCGCCCCACCACCCACCCCGTCGCCCCCGACGCCGTCCCCGACACCGCCTCCGCCCTCCTCAACTTCGACGGCATCTCCTACGCCAAGGGCGCTTCCGCGCTACGCCAGTTGGTGACCTGGCTCGGCGAGGACGACTTCCTCGCCGGCATCAACACCCACTTCACCCGGCACAAGTTCGGCAACGCGACCCTCGCCGACTTCATCGACAACCTCGCCTCCGCCACCGACCGCGACGTCCACGCCTGGGCCGACGCGTGGCTGCGTACGACCGGCGTCGACACCCTCACCCCCGTCGTCGCCGGCACCGGCGCCGAGCGCACCCTCACCGTCGAGCGCGCCGGCACCCGACCCCACCGCATCGCCGTCGGCCTGTACGACGAGGACGCGGGAACTCTCGTACCCCGGCCCGGAGTTCACCTCGACGTCCCGCAGAGCGCACCCCACGACCTCGGCAAGAAACCCGCGCTGCTGCTCCTCAACGACGGCGACCTCACCTACGCCAAGGTCCGTTTCGACGCCGACTCCGCCGACACCGTCCGCAGGCAACTCGCCGCCCTCCCCGACCCGTTGACGCGGGCCGTCGTCTGGAACGCGCTGCGCGACGCCGTCCGTGACGGTGAACTCCCCGCCGCCGCCTACCTGGAGACCGCCCGCACCCACCTGCCCCGCGAGACCGACCTCGCCCTCACCGAGGCCGTCCTCACCTTCGCGACCACCGAGCTGGCGGGGCGCTACCTCACGCCGGAGGAGCGGCCGGGGGCGCTGACCTCGCTGTGTCTGCTGTGCAAGGACATCGTCCGGCGCACCGAGGACGGGGACAGTCCGGGGCTGCGGCTCATCGCCGTGCGGCACTTCATCGACGTCGCGCAGCATCCCGACACCATCGCCGCGTGGCTCGCCGACGGGACCGTGCCGGGTGGGCCCGAGCTGGATCCCGACCTGCGGTGGCGGATCCTCGGGCGGCTCGCGGTGCTCGGGGCCACCGACGAGGCCGCTGTCGCCGGGGAGTTGACGCGTGATCCGTCCGCGACCGGGCAGGAAGGTGCCGCGCGCTGCCGGGCCGCGCTGCCCGACGCCGACGCCAAGGCGCGGGCCTGGGACGCCATGTTCTCCTCCGACGACCTCTCCAACTACCTGTTCACCGCCACCGCGCAGGGCTTCTGGCAGCCCGAACAGGCCGAGCTGCTACGGCCGTACGTCGCCCGCTTCTACGCCGACGCCGTACCCGTCGCCGAACGCCGGGGGCCCGCCATCGCCGCCGTCATCGGCAAGTGGGCGTTCCCCGTGCACGCCGTCGACACCGAGAACCTGCGCCTCGGCGAGGCGTGCCTCGCGGACGCCGGTCCCACACCCGCGCTGCGGCGCAAGCTCGCGGACCAACTCGACGATCTGGGGAGGGTGTTGAAGGCGCGCGGCTTCTGAGGGGCGGGGCCCAGATCGTAGAAGCAGATTTTCTCCGGGCGCGAGTACCACTTTCGGGTCTGATCGCTCGGGTTTCCGGGTCCGGGGGCCTCCGGCGGGACATGCTGGAGCCCCCCGCCCCCGGAAGGACCCCCGCATGACCCTGCCCCCCCTCGCCTCGGGTCCCCACGACGCGCTCAGCCCCCTCCTGGCGACGGTCCTCGACGCGCTGGCCGAGGGGGTACGGGGGAGGGGCGGCCCGCTCCCGGCGGGGGGACCGGGGGCGGTGGCGGCGCGGGTACGGGACGCGGTGGGCGACCTGCTCCCGGAACAGGGCGACCCCGGGGCCCTGTCCACGATCGTCCGCACGCTGGCGGAAGGCTCGGCCGACCCCGCCGACCCCCTCTGCGCGGCCCACCTCCACTGCCCACCGCTGGCGCTCCCCGTGGCGGCGGACCTCGCGGCATCGGCACTGAACCCGTCCCTGGACTCGTGGGACCAGGCACCGGCGGCTTCGGAGCTGGAGGCGCTGGTGGTGGGGGTGTTGGCGGGGGAGGTGTACGGGGGGATGCGCGCCGAAGGTGTCGGGGCCAGCGGGCTCGGGGCTGAGGCGGACCTCGGTGCCGGGGCCGAAGCGGCTCTCGCGCCCGGCGCCGCCGGAACCGAGGCCGGGGCCGGGGCGGCCCAGGTGTTCAGTGCTGTCGGAACTGAGGCCGGGCCTGGCGTTTCCGGGGCGGCCCTCGCGCTCGGCGCTGCCGGAGCCGAGGCGCTCGGGGCTGATGCTCCCCGGGCCGGTGCGCCGGGGCGCGAGACCGTGCCCGGTGCTGCCGGGGCTGAGGCGGCCCTCGCGCTCGGCGCTGCCGGAGCCGAGGTGCTTGGGGCTGATGCTCCCCGGGCCGGTGCGCCGGGGCGCGAGACCGTGCCCGGTGTTGCCGGGGCTGAGGCGGCCCTCGCGCTCGGCGCTGCCGGAGCCGAGGGGCTCGGGGCCGGTGCTTCCCGGGCTGGTGCGTCGGGGCGCCAGGCAGTCCCCGGCGCCTCCACCCCCGACGCCCTCGTCACCACCGGCGGTACCGAGTCCAACCACCTCGCCCTCCTCCTCGCCCGCGAAGCCCACGGCGCCTCCCTCCAACTCCTCTGTGGCGCCAACGCCCACCACTCCCTCCCCCGTGCCGCCTGGCTCCTCGGGCTCCCCGAACCCCTCGTCGTCCCCACCCCCGACGGCATCCTCGATCCCGCCGCCCTCGGCGAGGCCCTCGCCCGTCTCACCGGCCCCGGCCCCGTCGTCGTCGCCGCCACCGCAGGCACCACCGACGCCGGGCTCATCGACCCCCTCCCCGAGATCGCCGCCCAGTGCGCGGCCCACGGCGCCCGGCTGCACGTCGACGCGGCGTACGGCGGCGGCCTGCTGTTCAGCGCCCGGCACCGGGGCAAGCTCGCCGGGATACGGGCCGCCCACACCGTCACCCTCGACCTGCACAAGATCGGCTGGCAGCCGGTCGCGGCGGGCCTCCTCGCCGTACGGGACGGCAAGGACCTGGACGTCCTGCACCACCGGGCCGACTACCTCAACGCGGACGACGACACCGAAGCCGGCCTCCCCGACCTCCTCGGCCGCTCCCTGCGCACCACCCGCAGACCGGACGCCCTGAAGATCGCCGTCACCCTGAAGACCCTCGGCCGGACGGGACTCGCCGAACTCGTCGACCAAGTCTGCGACCTGGCACGCCAGTTCGCGGACCGCGTCGAAGAACGCCCCCGCTTCGAGCTGCACGCCCGCCCGGTCATCAGCACCGTCCTCTTCCGCCCCGTAGGAGCGGACGTCGCCGCAGTCCGCCGAACCCTCCTCGAACAGGGCACCGCCGTCCTCGGCAGGGCCCGCACCGGCGACGGACGGCTCTGGCTGAAGGCCACCCTCCTCAACCCCCACACCAGGCCGGCCGACCTCGACCGCCTCTTGGACCTCGTGGAAGGAACCACCCCCACATGACCGACGCCCCCACACCCCCCGACACCCCGCACGACCTCGTCGGGATCGGCATCGGCCCCGTCAACCTCTCCCTCGCCGCCCTCGCCCAGCCCCTCACCGGACTCGACGCCGTCTTCTACGAACAGCGCCCCGGCTTCGACTGGCACCCCGGCCTCCTCATCGACGGCGCCCGCGTACAGGTCCCCTTCCTGGCCGACCTGGTGACCCTCGCCGACCCCGCCAGCCCCTGGACCTTCCTCAACTACCTCAAGACCCGCGACCGCCTCTTCCCCTTCTACTTCGCCGAGCGCTCCCACATGCAGCGCGCCGAGTACGACGCCTACTGCCGCTGGGTCGCGGGCAACCTCCCCGGGCTCCACTTCCGCCACCAGGTCGACGCCGTCCGCTGGAACCCCGAACGCGCCCTGTTCGAGGTCGACTTCACCCAGCTCGACGCCGAAGGAGAGGCCGAGGCCCTCGGCCGCACGTACACGAAGAACGTCGCCCTCGGCGTCGGCACCGAACCCCACATCCCCGACGTCCTGCGCCCCCTCGTCGACGCGACCGGCGTCCCCGTCGTCCACGCCGCCGACTACCTCGACCACCGCGCTGCGTTCCTCGCCGCAGGCCACGTCACCGTCGTCGGCACCGGACAGTCCGGCGCGGAGATCTTCCTCGACCTCCTGCGCAACCGCCCCAAGGGCCGCGAACGCCTCCACTGGATCGGCCGCAGCGAAGCCTTCGCCCCCATGGAGTACTCCAAGCTCGGCCTCGAACACTTCACCCCCGACCACACCCGCTACTTCCACGCCCTCCCCGAACCCGTCCGCGACGAACTCCTCGCGAGACAGGGCCACTTGCACAAGGCGATCGACGCCCGCACCCTCGCCGAGATTCACGACGAGCTGTACGACCGCACCCTGCACGGCGGCTGGCCCGACACCGTCCTCACCCCCGGCGTCAAGGTCCGTACGGCCGGCCGCATCGCCACCACCAAGGTCGAACTCCACCTCGACCACGTCCAGCAGGGCACCCGCTCCCGCCTCACCACCGACGCCGTCATCCTCGCCACCGGCTACCAGGAGCGCCCCCTCGACCGCCTCCTCGCCGGACTCGACCCCTACCTCCGCCGCGACAACGCCGAACGGCCGCGCATCGACGAGGAGTTCCGCCTCGTCCTCGACCCCGTCGTCACCGGCAACGTCTACGTCCAGAACGCCGAACGCCACACCCACGGCGTCGGCGCCCCCGACCTCGGCCTCACCGCCTGGCGCAGCGCCACCATCCTCAACTCCCTGACGCGGAAAGAGACGTACCAGCTGCCCAACCGAACGGCCTTCACCACCTTCGGACTTGAGGCCAACCCCCGCGTACCGGCCGCCCGGCAGCCACGCGTCCTCACCCCGCTCGTCGAACCACGCTGACCGCACACCCCCGTGATGCAATGCTCCGGCATGTCCAACATCACGGGGGAGCAGCACACTTGAACCGACGACAGATACTCCTCGCGGCGACCGCCCTCGCCCTCACCCCGGCCGCAGCAGCCACCGCGGCCGTCCCCGCCTCACCCCGCCTCAACCTCACCACCACCAAACCCTGGCTCCACGAGGTCACCCTCAGCGAGACCCGCGTCCTCCAGTCCTTCGCCTTCGACAACACCAACAGGCGCCTCTACACAGCCCAGTTGACCCAAGGCGGACGCACCCTCACCGGCGAGACCGCACCCGTCACCGGCGCCGAACGCTCCAGGAACGGCGACCTCTGCATCACCCGCCTCGACTGGACCGGCACCGTCACCGGCCGCATGTACCTCAAGGGCTTCGGCCACGGCGTCTCCATCGCCGCCGAACCCGTCGGCACCAGCACCTACCTGTGGACCGAGACCGACGCGGTCCCCGACAGCGAGGACAACGGCTACGGCACCCGCGTCGCCCGCTTCCGCTTCACCGACGGCGCCGTCCTCACGACCGGCTCGACCCAGCTCGTCCGCTTCGACCCCGCCCCCGGCTCCGACCACAACACCGTCGCCCTGGACCCCGCCAACAGCCGTATCGCACACCGGAGTCGGACCGCAGGAACCTGGACGTACACCCTCCACGACCTCACCACCTTCAAGGCCGGCATCTTCACCCCCCTCGCGGCCATCACCCAGCCCGCCGTCCTCACCGGGCCCACCTTCCAGGGGTACGCCACCCTCGGCCGCCACCTCTACACCCTCGACGGAACCTCCTTCGGCGACGTCCACCTCACCGCGGTCGACTGGAACACCGGAGCCGTACTCGACCGGCAACTCACCGGCGTCGGACAGGAGTTGTTCTACCGCGAACCCGAGGGAATGGCGATCCAGCTCCCTGACGCCACGTCACCGGCCAGGCTGCACTTCGGACTTGCCTCGGAGAGATCACTGACCGAGACCGACAAGAAGGCGAGCTTCTACTACACGGACACGACGGTCTGAAAAAGAGGGGGGACCGCGGCATAGGCGGTCCCCCCTCATCAAACTCAACTCCCGCCTAGAACACCGGCGTTCCGTTCCGCGTCAGCTTCCAGTCCACCGACGCGAAGTCCTTCGGGTCCAGCACGCCCTTCGCCGTCACCCACTCCGAGATCCGCGTCCGGATCTCCGTAGACTCCGCCCACAGCTCCTGCGCCGCCGCCACGTGCGGGAACGCCCCGCCGCCGTTCGCCCGGTAGTTGTTCACCGCGAACACGAACTGCTGCGCGTCGTCCAGCGCCGCACCCTGGTAGCTGAGGTTCTTGATCCGCGACCCCACCGGCTGCGCGATGTCGATGTCGTACGAAAGACCCGACACGTAGTCGTAGTTGTAGTCCGGACGCCCGCCCGCGTTCGTCAGCTTCTCCACGTCCACGACCGCGTCCGGCGCCGTCTGGACGTAGTACTGCGCCGAGTACTCCAGGTACGCCCGGACCTGCGCGCCCGTCAGCAACTTCGCGACCAGCGTGTTGTCGTACACGTACAGGCTCGACAGGTCCCGGATCGTCACGTTCCCGGCCGGGATCTCCGAGGTGCGCGAGAACGGCGAGGCCTGCGCGATCACCGGCAGCGACGCGTGCGCCGTACCCGCCAGCGCGGCCTTCACGACGTCCTCCTGGACCTTCGTGATCAGGTCGATGATCGGGGCGTCCTTGTACCGCGCCTCGACCGTCGTCAGCGTCGCCGTGGCCGTGCCGACGACCTGGTTGACGTACTTCACGACCTTCGCGTGCTCGTCGCTCAGCAGCCGCGTGATCTTCGGGTCGTCCGCGACCGAATTCGAGTTCAGCACCTTCGACGAGACCGACTCGACGCTCCAGCGGCCCTTCTCCCGGACCAGCTCGATGTCGAACACCGACAGGCGCTCGGCGTACGCCAGCGGCTCCGAGAGGATCACCGTCTTGCCGGTCTTCTCGTTGACGACCTTCAGCTCCGGGAGCTCCACGTGCGCGTGGCCCACCAGGATCGCGTCGATGCCCGGCACCAGCCGCGCCACGTTCGCCGCCGCGTTCTCCACGTACGGCAGCTGGTCCCCGTACGACGACGTCCCCGAGGAACCCGAGTGCGCCGACACGATCACGACGTCCGCGCCCAGCGACCGCAGCTTCGGGACGTACTTCGCGGCCTGCTCCTCAAGCCCCGGGAACGCCAGCTTGCCCTGCACGTACGCCTTGTCCCAGATCGCGATGCCCGGGTTCGTGAGACCGAGGATCGCGACCTTCACCGGCGGCGCCCCCTTCGGGCACACCGTCTTGATGACGTAGGGCGGGAACGCGGGCTTGAGGGTCTTCGCGTCCACCGCGTTCGCGCCCAGCAGCGGGAAGCGCAGCTGCGACTCGAACTTGCGCAGCGTCTCGATGCCGTAGTTGAACTCGTGGTTGCCGAGCGCCGCCGCGTCGTACCCGATCGCGTTCATCGCCTGCGCCATCGGGTGCACCGGGCCGCCCTTGGCGGTGATCGGGTCGACCTTCGCGTAGTAGTACGTCAGCGGGGTGCCCTGGATCGTGTCGCCCGCGTCGATCAGGAGCGTGTTGTGGCGGCCCTTCTCCGCGCGCAGCTGGTTCACCAGCGTCGAGATCCGGGCCAGGCCCTGGGCGTTGCCGGCCGTGTCCTTGTACTCCGCGTCCTTGAAGTAGTCCCAGTTGAAGACGTGACCGTGCAGGTCGGTCGTGCCCATGACCGTCAGCGAGTAGCGCTTCTTCGGCGAGGGCTTCGGGGTCTTCCCGGCGGCCTGCGCCGGAGCCGCCGCCGCACCCGCGATCGCCACCCCCGCCCCGGTCACGGCGGACTTCTTCAGAAACTTACGGCGGTTCAAAGGCATATCTCGCACTCCTCGGGGAATCGTCAACGACGCGCGTAGATTCTGACCCGTCCATGACCCTCGGCAACAGGTCCGGAAGGTTGCGATCAGGTGACCTGACGGGGTCGGCCGGACGTGCGACAGTGTGCCGTATGACGAACGGCACCGCTGAGGCACCGCTGCTGACGGTCCGGGGCGAGGCAGGCATCGAGACGGACCCCGAGGTCGCCCGGGTCGGCGTGAGTGTCGGCGCCGAAGGACTCGACCGACGGCAGGTCCTCGACGACCTCACCCGCGCCAACACCCTCGCCCTCGACCTCATCACCTCCTACGGCGACGCCGTCGAACGCGTCTCCACCGGCGGCCTCTCCGTCGCCCCCGCCTTCGTCCTCGACGACCGGGGCCAGGTCATGGGCTACCAGGGACGCGTCCACATCGGCGTCCGCGTCACCGACTTCACCGCCCTCGGCGAACTCGTCACCCGCCTCGCCGAGCTCGACCTCATCTCCGTGGACGGCCCCTCCTGGGAACTGCGCCACGACTCACCCGTCCCTGGCGAGGTCCGCCGCGCCGCCGTCCGCGAAGCCGTCCGGCGCGCCCGCGAGTACGCCGACGCGCTCGGCACCACCCTCGCCGCGCTCCTCGAACTCTCCGACGAAGGGGGGCGCGCGGCACGCCCTCGCGCCGAGGCCGCCTTCGCGCAGCGGACACGGAGCGTGTCCCTCGGGCAACCCGCGCCCCTCGACCTCGAACTGCCCCAGCTCTGGGTCGAGGCCGCCGTCATTGCCCGTTTCACCCTCCGTCCGCCCGCCCTCGACGCATGAAATACGCTCATCGGAGCGGTCGTGCGCACACTTCGCGGCTTGTCAATAACCCTTCACGCAAAGGTTGTTGAGTAGTCATTCGCGGCCAATGGCCTACCCGGCGGTAGGGCCTAGGCTCGGACCATGCGCCGAGCGAAGATCGTCTGCACCCTGGGGCCCGCCACCGACTCGTACGACCAGATCAAGGCCCTGGTCGACGCCGGAATGGACATCGCCCGCCTCAATCTCAGCCACGGCAGCCACGCGGAGCACGAGGACCGGCTCCACCGCGTCCGCAAGGCCGCCGAGGAGGCCGGACGGGGCGTCGGCATCCTCGCCGACCTCCAGGGACCCAAGATCCGCCTCGGCACGTTCGCCGAAGGACCCGTCCTCCTGGAACGCGGCGACACCTTCACGATCACCGTCGAGGAAGGCGCCCAGGGCGACGGCCACTCCTGCGGTACGACCTACGCCGGGCTCGCCGCCGACGTCACTCCCGGTGAACGCGTCCTCGTCGACGACGGCAAGGTCTGCCTCGAAGTGACCTCCGTCGACGGGCCCCGCGTCCACACCACCGTCGTCGAAGGCGGCATGGTCTCCGACCACAAGGGCCTCAACCTCCCCGGCGTCGCCGTCTCCGTCCCCGCGCTCTCCGACAAGGACGAGGCCGACCTCCGCTGGGCGCTGCGCCACGGCGCCGACATCATCGCCCTCTCCTTCGTCCGCAGCGGCAAGGACATCGACGACGTCCACCGCATCATGGACGAGGAACAGCGCCGCCTCCCCGTCATCGCCAAGGTCGAGAAGCCCCAGGCCGTCGACGCCATCGAGGACATCGTCGCCGCGTTCGACGGGATCATGGTCGCGCGCGGAGACCTCGGCGTCGAGATGCCCCTGGAACAGGTCCCGCTCGTCCAGAAGCGCGCCGTCAAACTCGCCAGGCGCAACGCCAAGCCGGTCATCGTCGCGACCCAGATGCTCGACTCGATGATCGAGAACTCGCGCCCGACGCGCGCGGAGGCGTCCGACGTCGCCAACGCCGTCATCGACGGCACCGACGCCGTGATGCTCTCCGGCGAGACCAGCGTCGGCAAGTACCCCATCGAGACGGTCCGCACGATGGCGAAGATCGTCGAAGCGGCCGAGGAGGACATCCTCGCGAAGGGGCTCCCGCCGCTGACGGACCACAACAAACCCCGCACACAGGGAGGCGCGGTGGCCCGGGCGGCTGCCGAGATCGGCGACTTCCTGGGCGCCAAGTACCTGGTCGCCTTCACACAGACCGGCGACACGGTCCGCCGCCTCTCCCGTTACCGCTCCCCGATCCCGGTCCTGGCGTTCACGCCGGTGGCTTCCACGCGGGCGCAGCTGAGCGTGAGTTGGGGCGTGGAGACACTGCTCGGCCCGTGGGTCGACTCCACCGACGCGATGGTGGAACAGGTCGACGAACTGCTCCTCAAGCACGGTCTCTGCCAGAAGGGCGACGTCGTCGTCATCACGGCGGGGTCGCCGCCCGGGGTGTCGGGGGCGACGAACATGGTGCGGGTGCACCACATCGGCGAGGACGACAGCCCCCGGTAGAGCGGGTGAGCAGGTCGGCCACCCGGGCGATGAGCCGACTCTCGTCGCCGCTGCGGGCGGTCGTCGGGTGGTACGCGAGGACGAAGCGGCGCTGCTGGTCACGGCTGGAGAACGCGGCGTTCTTGTAGCCGTACGTCTCCCCGGTCTTGCCCCAGAGGGTGACGCCGTTGACGGTGGCCCGCTGTAGTCCGGTGCTGTAGCGGGCCGGGGAGCCGTCCAGCATCAGCACGTCGTCCGGCGGCAGGGTGAACATCAGCCGGAGCAGCTCGGGCGGGAGCAGCTCGCCCGAGAACAGGGCGGTGAGCATCCGGTCGAGGTCGCCCGTGGTGGAGATCATGTCGCCCTCTCCCCGGCTGGACGACTGGTCGTACGTGGTGATGTCCCGCAAGCTCGCGTCGGCCATGCGCAGATAGCCGTGCACGTGCGGCCCGTGGATGCGCGGGTCGTTCCCGGGCACGACGGTACGAGTCAGGCCCAGCGGACGCAGGATGCGTTCCGCCACCACCTCGCCGTACGAGCGGCCGGTCACCTTCTCGACGATCAGCGCGGCCAGTACGTAATTGACGCCCCGGTACTCCTGCCGGGAGCCCGGGGCGAACTTCAGCGGCCCGTGCGTAGCCGTCGCCACCCACTCGCGCGGCGTCCAGTGGTCGAAACGATGCCGGAAGACGTCCTCGGCGGACTCAGGCTCCGGGATACCGACGTGATCAGGCAGCCCGCTGGTGTGGTTCAACAACTGCGCCACGGTGACAGCAGCGAACCGCTCGGGCAGCAACCCCGGCAGCACCCGCCACACCGGCGAGTCCAGAGAGACCCGCCCCTCCGCCACCAACTGCAACACCACGGTGGCGACAAAGACCTTGGTAACGCTGCCGATCCGGACCTTGTCGTACGCGGTCACCGGACGCCTCGTACGGAGGTCGGCGACCCCGGAGGAGCCGCTCCAGCGGCCAGCCGCACCACCGACGAGCAACTGGGCCGCGGTCGACGGCGGGTGCTCCAGATCATCGATCGCCGCTCGCAGAGCGATCGGGTCCAAGGGCGGGAACGGCGAGGTCGAGGCGGCGGCGGGATGAGCGGGCAGCAGGAGGGTGCCGGCCAGCGCGGCTGCGGAACCCACAAAGGACCGGCGTGACATGCGCGTTGAGACCATGCGCTCCACACTGCCGACGCACAGATCCCCGAGCATCGGGGTCCACCCTGGAATGAACCCTGATATGCAAAAAGCGGAAGATCATCGAACTGTGATCTTCCGCATCGCTTCCTTCGAATCGAAGGAAAAGTGCCCCGGGTCGGACTCGAACCGACACTGTATGGGTTTTGAATCCATTGCCTGCTGCCAATTGGGCTACCGGGGCCCGCAGAATCGAAGGTTTCCCGTGACCTGCTGTGCCCCCACCTTACCGCAGCTAGGTACGCTCTTGTCAGCAGTACCCCTGCCCCGACCAAGGAGCCCCCGTGACCGCCGAGTCGCCCCAGCCCGTAGACGCGCCCGACGACGACAAGTCGCACGTGCCTCCGCTGACGACCCGCGTCGTCATTGCCGAGGACGAGGCGTTGATCCGTCTCGATCTGAAGGAGATGCTGGAGGAGGAGGGGTACGCGGTTGTCGGGGAGGCCGGGGACGGGGAGCAGGCGATTGAGCTGGCCCGCGAGCACAAGCCGGACCTGGTGATCCTGGACGTGAAGATGCCCAAGCTGGACGGCATCTCCGCGGCCGAGAAGATCGCCGAGGAGCGGATCGCCCCGGTGCTGATGCTGACCGCGTTCTCGCAGCGGGACCTGGTCGAGCGCGCGCGGGACGCGGGGGCGATGGCGTACCTCGTGAAGCCGTTCAGCAAGAGCGACGTCGTCCCGGCGATCGAGATGGCCGTCTCGCGGTTCACGGAGCTGAAGGAGCTGGAGAACGAGGTCGCCGACCTCACCCAGCGCCTGGAGACCCGCAAGCTGGTCGACCGCGCGAAGTCGATCCTCCAGACCGAGTACGGCCTGACGGAGCCGGCCGCGTTCCGCTGGATCCAGAAGACGTCGATGGACCGCCGCATGTCGATGCAGCAGGTCGCGGAGGCGGTCATCCTGGACGCGGACGAGAAGAAGTCCGCGAAGGGCTAAACGGTACGACGATGGCGGGCACCCCCGGCGCCGGGGATGCCCGCCATCGTCGTACCCGTGCTCAGTCCTCGCCGAGGTACGCCTTGCGTACCGACTCGTCGTGGAGGAGGTCCTGGCCCGTGCCGGACAGGACGATGTTGCCGACCTCCATGACGTGGCCGTGGTCCGCGAGGGAGAGGGCGGCCTGGGCGTTCTGCTCGATGAGGAGGATCGTCATGCCCTGGGACTTCAGCTCGGCGATCGTGGCCATGATCTTCTGCATCATGATGGGGGAGAGCCCCATCGAGGGCTCGTCCAGCATCAGGAGCTTGGGCTGCGACATCAGGGCGCGGCCCATCGCCAGCATCTGCTGCTCGCCCCCCGAGAGGGTGCCCGCCGCCTGCTTGCGGCGTTCGCCCAGGATCGGGAAGAGGTCGTAGGCGCGCTGGATGTCCTGCTCGATGCCGGGCTTGTCGCTGCGCAGGAAGGCACCGAGGCGGAGGTTGTCCTCGATGGTCATGCGGGGGAAGATGTGCCGCCCCTCGGGCGAGTGCGCGAGCCCCAGGGAGACGATCTGGTGCGCGGGGATCTTCTTCAGGGACTTGCCGTTGAAGCGGATCTGCCCGCCGACCGGCTTGAGGAGCCCGGAGAGCGTGCGCAGGGTGGTCGTCTTGCCGGCCCCGTTGGTGCCGATGAGGGTGACGACCTCACCTTCGTCGACGCTGAAGGAGATGCCCTTGACGGCCTCGATCTTGCCGTAGGCGACGCGGAGGTCTTCGACTTCGAGCAGCGCGGTCACTTCGCGCCTCCTTCGGTGGTGCTGTGGGCCTCCGCCGCTTCGACCTCGGCGACTTCCTCGGCGCCGGGCGCGTCCTCGAAGGGTTCGCCGAGGTACGCGGCGACGACGCGTTCGTCCCCCTGGACGGTGGCGCTGTCGCCCTCGATGAGCTTCTCGCCCTGGACGAGGACGGCGACACGGTCGCAGAGGTTGAAGATGAACCGCATGTCGTGCTCGATGACGAGGACGGCGATGCCCTGGTCGCGGATGGCGAAGACCAGCTCCTCGGTGGCGCGGGTCTCCTGGGGGTTCATGCCGGCGGTGGGCTCGTCGAGGAGGAGCAGCCCGGGTTCGCTGGCGAGGGCGCGCGCGATCTCCAGCTTGCGCTGTTCGCCGTAGGGCAGGTTGCGCGCGAGGTGGTCGGCCTTGTCCGCGAGGCCGACGAACTGGAGGAGTTCCATGCCGCGTTCGCGGGAGGCGGCCTCGGCCCGGTGGAAGGAGGGCAGGCGCAGGACGGCTGACCAGAACCCTTCCTTCGTCCGGGTGTGGCGGCCGACGAGGACGTTCTCCAGGACGGTCATGTTGGCGAAGAGCCGGATGTTCTGGAAGGTGCGGGCGATGCCGGCGGCGGTGACCTTGAAGGACTTGGCCGGCAGGACGGTGTCCTTGTAGCGGACCTCGCCCTCGGTGGGGACGTACAGGCCGGTGAGGCAGTTGAAGAAGGTCGTCTTGCCGGCACCGTTGGGCCCGATGAGCCCGACGATCTCGCCGCTGTTGACGGTGAGGTCGACGTTCCGTACGGCGGTGAGGCCGCCGAAGCGCATGGTGACGCCGCGTGCGTCGAGGACGGTGTTCGTCATGGTCGTCAGGCCCCTGCCTTGCTGAGGACGGTGGGCGCTTCGGCCTCTTCGTGGAACTCCAGTTGGCGGCGGCGGTTGGGGATCAGGCCTTCGGGCCGGAAGCGCATGATGAGGATGAGTGCGACGCCGAAGCTGAAGAGCTGGTACTCGCCGAGGAACTGGAGCTTGTTGGGGATGAGGAAGAGGAGCGCCGCGCCGACGAGGGGTCCGCTGATGGTGCCCATGCCGCCGAGGACGACGGCGGCCAGCAGGAACGCGGAGTTGGGCGGCGAGGAGCTGGCGAAGACGTACTGGTCCGGGGTGACGGCGTAGCTGACGTGGGCCTGGACGGTGCCGGCGAGGCCGGCGAGGGTGGCGCCGACGGCGAAGGCGATGAGCTTGACGCGGAAGCCGTTGATGCCCATGGCGAGGGCGGCGGTCTCGTCCTCGCGGATGGCGATCCAGGCGCGGCCGATGCGGGAGTCGCTGCTGCGCCGGAAGACGACGATGACGACGGCGGTGATGAGGAGCATCAGCAGGAAGTAGTTGGCGAAGCGGCCGATGGTGAAGCCCGCGATGTCGTGCGGGATACCGAGGTCGAAGCCGAAGATCTTCAGGTCGGGGATGGAGACGACGCCGTTGGAGCCGTTGGTGACCTTGGGACCGGAGGTGCCGTCGAGGTTGTTGACGGTGATGCGGAAGATCTCGCCGAAGCCGAGGGTGACGATGGCGAGGTAGTCGCCGCGCAGCCGCAGCGTCGGGGCGCCGATGAGGACGCCGAAGACGAGGGAGGCGGCGGCGCCGACGAGGACGGCGGCCCAGAAGGGGAAGTGGACGTCGATCGGCGAGGTGGTGCTGCCGGAGACGAGGGCGGCGGCGTAGGCGCCGACGCCGAGGAAGGCGACGTATCCGAGGTCGAGGAGCCCGGCGAGGCCGACGACGATGTTCAGGCCGAGGGCGACGGTGGCGAAGATGAGGATCTGGACGCCGATGGTTGCGTACTGGTCGTCGGTCTGGGTGAAGGGGAAGAGCGCGGCGGTGATGAAGCCGCCGGTGATGGTGATGCTCTGGTGGCGTGAGGTGATCTGGGAGGCGTGGGCGACGAGGCCGGCCTTGTTGAGGGCGGCGAAGCCGAACCCTGCCGTGATCAGGAAGCCGATGAAGAGTTCGTCGTACTCGGTGCCGATGCCGTAGGTGAAGACGGTGAGGCCGAGGGCGAGGACGGCGATGATGATGAGGATCTCGGCGTACGGGGGGAGCGCGCGGACCTGCCCCGGTGCGTCGGCGCCGAAGGCGGCCTTGACGGTCGTCCACTGGTGGCGGGCGCGGTGCTTGAACTGTTCCCAGCCGCTGTCGTCGGGGTCGATCGGGTCGGGCGCGGGATGCTCGAAGGGCAGGGCGAGGGCGCCGGTCAGGGCGATGAGGGTGGCCGCTGCGGCGACGTAGGCGCCGGGTTCGAGGTTGACGACGCCGCCGAGGTCGGTGCTGATCGCGATGACCGTGTACCAGGTGGTGGCGAAGCCGGCGAGGGCGGCGAACTTGACGGCCGCGTCGCCGCCGGCCGGGGTGAGCCAGGCCAGGCCCTTCACGCCGTACGAGGAGAGGGTGAAGAGGGCGGTCAGGGCGGCGGCGACGAGGACGAGGACCTGGAGGCCGCCGGGGTAGCCGTAGACGGTGAGGTCGCCGGGGAAGTCGCCGGTCCAGGTCCAGGCGAGGAAGGTCGAGACGATGGCCAGCGCGCTGCCGCCGAGGGCGAGGGCGCGGCCGGTCTTCTCGGGGAGGGCGACGAGTCCGGCGGACGCGGGCGCGGTGTCCGGGGTCTTCGGTGCGGTGGTCTGTGTCGTCATGGGTGTCACGCCCTGTCCGCGACGCGCTCGCCGAGCAGGCCCTGTGGCCTGAACAGCAGTACGAGGATGAGGAGTACGAAGGCCCAGACGTCGGCCCAGGACTGGCTGCCGAACTTGTCCATGCCGGGGATGTCGGCGACGTAGGCGGTGGTGAGGGTCTCGGCGATGCCGAGGACGACGCCGCCGATCATGGCGCCGTAGATGTTGCCGATACCGCCGAGGACGGCCGCGGTGAACGCCTTGAGGCCGAGGAGGAAGCCCATCTTGAAGTCGATCTGGCCGTACTTGAGGCCGTAGGCGACGGCTCCGACGGCGGCGAAGGTGGCGCCGAGGGCGAAGGCGAGGACGATGATGCGGTCGGTGTTGACGCCCATCAGCTTCGCCGTGTCGGGGTCCTGGGCGGTGGCCTGCATGCCGCGGCCGGTGCGGGTCTTCATCACGAAGTAGGCGAGGAAGGCCATGGAGAGGGGGGCGGCGCAGAGCAGGAAGATGTCACCGGTCTGGATGGTGACGTCGCCGAGTTCGAAGGGGCCGCCGGGGATCTCCGGGAAGGTGCGCGCCGACTTGGCGTCGGGGTACCAGGCCCAGACCGCCTGCTGGAGGGCGAGGGAGAGGCCGATCGCCGTGATGAGGGGGGCGAGGCGGGGGCCGCCGCGCAGGGGTCGGTACGCGAAGCGTTCGGCGCCGACCGCGATGGTGACGGCGACGACGATCGCGCCGACGATCATCAGGGGCAGGGCGAGCCACATGGTCGTGCCGCTCGGGAGCCAGAGCCAGACCGTGAGCGCGCCGAAGCCGCCGGTCATGAAGATCTCGCCGTGGGCGAAGTTGATGAGCTGGACGATGCCGTACACCATCGTGTAGCCGATGGCGACGAGCCCGTACATGGCTCCTAGTAGCAAGCCGTTGACCAGCTGCTGCGGCAGTTCGTTCACCGCATGTCCTCCGAGACGGTCGTGTGTGACGGTGGCCGGATGCGAGTGCGCGCGGGGCGCTGTTGGAACAGCGCCCCGCGCGGCTCGTCGTGAGGGGGGTGTGGCTAGGTGTGTCAGCCGCCGTTGTAGGTGCCGGTGGTGACGGTCTTCCAGGCGCCGGCCGTGACGGAGTAGACGGTGAGCTGCTTGTTGGTCGCGTCGCCGAACTCGTCGAAGGAGACCTTGCCGGTCACGCCGTCGAAGGAGACGTTCTGCATGGCGGCGAGGATCTTGGCGCGGGGGTCGGCGGGGAGCTTGCCGCCGTTGTCGTCGACGACCTTCTTGACGGCCTCGATGATCGCCCAGGCGCTGTCGTACGAGTAGCCGCCGTAGGCGGAGTAGCCGTCGGTGTAGCCGCCGGCCTTGTAGTCGTCGATGAACTTCTTGGCGGAGGGCAGTGACTCGACGGGGGCGCCGACGGAGGTCGCGATGTCGCCGTTGCCGGTGGCGCCGGCGAGCGCGATGAACTTGTCGTCCTTGATGCCGTCGCCGCCGACCAGCGGGACGTTCGCGCCGCCCGCCTTGATCTGCTTGGAGAGCGGGCCGGCCTGCGGGTACTCGCCGCCGTAGTAGACGACGTCGGCGCCGGAGGCCTTGACCTTGGCGGCGACCGCGGAGAAGTCCTTGGCGTCCGGGTTGATGTGCTCGGTGCCGACGACCTGGCCGCCGAGCTTCTTGAACTCGGCGGTGAAGGTGCCCGCGAGGCCGGCGCCGTACGCCTTCTTGTCGTCGATGACGAAGACCTTGGTCTTCTTCGCCGTGTTGTGGACGTACTGCGCGGCGAACGGGCCCTGGATGGCGTCCGTGGTCGCGGTGCGGTAGAACGACTTGAACTGGCGGACCTTCTTGGTCGCCCAGTCCGGGCCCTGGGTCAGGATCGGGCCGGTGGTGGCCGGGGAGATCTGGACCAGGCTCGCGGCCTCGAAGATCTTCTGCATCGTGACGGCGACGCTGGTGTTCAGCGGGCCGACGACGCCGATGACGTTCTTGTCGGCGACGAACTTCGTGGCGTTCTGCTGGCCGGGGGCGGACAGGCCCTGGTCGTCGAGGGGCTGGATCTTGAAGGTGACGCCCTTGACGAACTCCTGCTTGTTCGCGATCTTCGTCGCGAGGTCGGCGGAGTTGCGCATACCGAGACCCATGGCGGACAGGTCGCCGCTGATCGGGGCGTCCAGGCCGATGGTGACGGTGGTGGTGCCGTCCGAGCCGGACTTGTCACCGCTGTCGTCGCGCGAGCCACAGGCGGTCAGAGTGAGAGAGCCCGCCGCCAGTGCGGCGGTGATGGCGATGAACGAGCGTTGACGCACGATCCAGTCCTTTCCCTGGCACGGCCCTCCCCCCTGGAAGTGGCCGAGTCAGGCGTTGACCGGAGGGGTATTCCGGCCGCGCCGTGACTGGCCGTGACTCTAAGCGGGTGTGGATACCTGGAGGAGACTCTGGCCAATGCTGTGACGCTCTTGTTATGACACGGGGTAATGCAGAGCGGTACTGGAAGGGTGGAACAGTGGAATTCGAGCCGGTTCGTTCCGTCCGCATGGTGAGAACGTGCAGGACCGGGCGGGTGTGGTTCAGGAGTCTGGGGCGTTTTGCTGATGACGGAATTCGTTGCCGCAGGCTCTTGTCCGGCTGGGGTCGCTATATTGCGTCCTCATTACGCAGGGTTACGTTCATGAAAGGGAATCGGACGTTCCTGATCGCTTTTCCGTATTCCGTCGCCCGTATCGGGCCGCGAAAAACACCGCAGGTCCGCACCCCGGAGCGGGGTGCGGACCTGCATCGATATACGGCGGACGGTGACCGGCTACCGGACGGACGGCGCCTGGTCGCCCGCGCCGATGTCACGCAGAAGACAGGTCAGCCGCGCCGTGCACACCCGCCGCCCCGCCTCGTCGGTGATGACGATCTCGTACGTCGCCGTCGAGCGCCCCCGGTGCACGGGCGTGGCCACGCCGGTCACCAGGCCGGAGCGCACACCCCGGTGGTGCGTGCAGTTCAGGTCCACGCCCACAGCCAGTCTCGTGCTCCCGCCGTGCAGCATCGCGCCGACCGAGCCGAGGGTCTCGGCCAGCACCGCCGAGGCGCCGCCGTGCAGCAGCCCGTACGGCTGGGTGTTGCCCTCCACCGGCATCGTGCCCACCACCTGGTCCGCGGACGCCTGGACGATCTCGACGCCCATCCGGGTGCCGAGATGGCCCGCGGAGAACAGGGACGGCAGGTCGACGCCGAGTGCGGCGTACTCGTCGACGACCTCTTGCGGGAACGTCTGCTCGGCCATGGCATCCGGCTTTCGTCTCGTGGTGGCGCTGTCGCTGAGCAAACGCTCAGGCGGTCGCCGATTGTTCCAGACGCACCACCACGGACTTGCTGGCCGGGGTGTTGCTGGTGTCCGCCGTCGCGTCCAGCGGCACCAGGACGTTCGTCTCCGGGTAGTACGCCGCCGCGCACCCGCGCGCGGTGGGGTAGACGACGACCCGGAAGCCCGGCGCACGCCGCTCCACGCCGTCCCTCCACTCGCCGACGAGATCGACGTACGCACCGTCCTTGAGGTTCAGCCGCTCCGCGTCCTGAGGGTTGACCATGACCACCCGGCGGCCGTTCTTGATGCCCCGGTAGCGGTCGTCCAGGCCGTAGATCGTGGTGTTGTACTGGTCGTGGCTGCGCAGCGTCTGGAGCAGCAGACGGCCCTCCGGCAGCTCGGGGAACTCCACCGGCGCGGACGTGAAGTTGGCCTTGCCGGTCGCCGTCGGGAAGCGGCGCTCGTCGCGCGGGGCGTGCGGGAGGGTGAAGCCGCCGGGGTGCGCCACGCGCGCGTTGAAGTCCTCGAAGCCGGGGATCACGCGGGCGATGCGGTCGCGGATCGACGCGTAGTCCTTCTCGAACTCCTCCCAGGGGGTGGTGGTCCGGTCCTTCAGGACGCGGCGGGCCAGCCGGCACACGATCGCCGGTTCCGACAGGAGTTGCGCGCTCGCCGGCTTCAGGCGGCCCCGGGACGCGTGGACCATGCCCATCGAGTCCTCGACGGTCACGAACTGCTCGCCGGAGCCCTGGAGATCGCGTTCCGTGCGGCCCAGGGTGGGCAGGATCAGCGCCCGCGCGCCCGTCACGACGTGCGAGCGGTTCAGCTTCGTCGACACGTGCACCGTCAGGCGCGCCTTGCGCATCGCCGCCTCCGTGACGTCCGTGTCCGGGGACGCCGAGACGAAGTTGCCGCCCATCGCGAAGAAGAGCTTCGCCTCGCCGTCGCGCAGGGCGCGGATCGCCCGTACGACGTCGTAGCCGTGCCCGCGCGGGGGCGCGAAGCCGAACTCCTTCTCCAGGGCGTCCAGGAACGCGGGCGCGGGGCGCTCGAAGATGCCCATCGTGCGGTCGCCCTGCACGTTGGAGTGGCCCCGGACCGGGCACACGCCCGCGCCCGGGCGGCCGATGTTGCCGCGCAGGAGGAGGAAGTTGACGACCTCGCGGATCGTCGGCACGGAGTGCTTGTGCTGGGTCAGGCCCATCGCCCAGCAGACGATCGTCCGCTCCGAGGCGAGGACCATGCGCAGGGCCTCCTCGATCTCCGCGCGCGTGAGGCCGGTCGCCGCGAGGGTCTCGTCCCAGTCCGCTGCTTTCGCGGTCTCGGCGAACTCCTCGAAACCGTGGGTGTGTTCGGCGATGAAGTCGTCGTCGAGGGCTTCGGGAGTCTCCAGGATCAGCTTGTTCAGGAGGCGGAACAGGGCCTGGTCGCCGCCGATGCGGATCTGGAGGAACAGGTCCGTGAGGGGAGCGCCGGTTGTCATGCCCTTGGCGGTCTGCGGGTTCTTGAACTTCTCCAGGCCCGCCTCGGGCAGCGGGTTGACGCTGATCACCTTCGCGCCGGACGCCTTCGCCTTCTCCAGCGCGGAGAGCATGCGCGGGTGGTTCGTGCCCGGGTTCTGGCCGGCGACGATGATCAGGTCCGCCTGGTAGAGGTCCTCCAGCAGGACGCTGCCCTTGCCGATGCCGATCGTCTCCGACAGGGCCGAGCCGCTCGACTCGTGGCACATGTTCGAGCAGTCCGGGAGGTTGTTCGTGCCCAGCTCCCGCGCGAAGAGCTGGTACAGGAACGCGGCCTCGTTGCTCGTGCGGCCCGAGGTGTAGAACACCGCCTCGTCCGGCGATTCGAGGCGGTCGAACTCCTCGCCCATGATGGCGAACGCGCGGTCCCAGGAGACCGGTTCGTAGTGGTCGGCGCCCTCGGGGAGGTACATCGGGTGCGTGAGCCGCCCCTGCTGGCCCAGCCAGTACCCGCTGCGCGTCGCGAGGTCGTCGACGCTGTGCTCGGCGAAGAACTCCGGGGTGACCCGGCGCAGCGTCGCCTCTTCGGCGACGGCCTTGGCGCCGTTCTCGCAGAACTCGGCGGCATGCCGGTGATCGGGCTCGGGCCAGGCGCACCCGGGGCAGTCGAAGCCTTCCTTCTGGTTGACCCGCAGCAGCGTCAGCGCCGTCCGCTTGACCCCCATCTGCTGCTGGGCCATCCGCAGCGAGTGCCCCACCGCAGGCAGCCCGGCCGCCGCATGCTTCGGCCCACCGACCTGCGGCGCGTCCTGAACCGGATCACTCTTCGGTGCCTTCCCGGCCATCCCACACTCTCCTTCGCAACCGCAAGCGGAGTCCTTAGTCGATCCTCCCACGGGGCACCGACAGCCGGGACGGGGCGGGGGCCGGGGGTCGTTGGCGGTCCGTTGTCAGTGGCGCGTGGCAGGATCGGGGGCGTGGCAGAGACAGCATCGAAGACGAACGACACGGCAACCGGCGGGGCCAGGCCCCGGCTGATGCTCATGGACGGGCATTCGCTGGCGTACCGCGCGTTCTTCGCGCTGCCGGTGGAGAACTTCACGACGGCGGTGGGGCAGCCGACGAACGCGATCTACGGCTTCGCCTCGATGCTGGCGAACACGTTGCGCGACGAGGCGCCCACGCACTTCGCCGTGGCGTTCGACGTGTCCCGCAAGACCTGGCGCTCCGAGGAGTTCACCGAGTACAAGGCCAACCGCTCGAAGACGCCGGACGAGTTCAAGGGCCAGGTGGAGCTGATCGGCGAACTGCTGGACGCGATGCACGTGTCCCGGTTCGCGGTGGACGGCTTCGAGGCGGACGACATCATCGCGACGCTGGCGACGCAGGCGGAGGCGGCCGGGTACGACGTCCTGATCGTGACCGGCGACCGGGACTCGTTCCAGCTGGTCACGGAGCACACGACGGTCCTGTACCCCACCAAGGGCGTCTCGGAGCTGACCCGGTTCACCCCGGAGAAGGTTTTCGAGAAGTACGGGTTGACGCCCGCCCAGTACCCGGACTTCGCGGCGCTGCGCGGCGACCCGTCGGACAACCTGCCGGGCATCCCGGGCGTCGGCGAGAAGACCGCCGCGAAGTGGATCAACCAGTTCGGCTCGTTCGCGGAACTGGTGGAGCGCGTCGAGGAGGTCAAGGGCAAGGCGGGCCAGAACCTCCGCGACCACCTGGACGCGGTGAAGCTGAACCGCCGCCTGACGGAGATGGTGCGGACGGTCGAGCTGGACAAGGCGGTCCAGGACCTGGAGCGCGCCCCGTACGACCGCACGGCCGTCGCCCTGGTCCTGGACACGCTGGAGATCCGCAACCCGTCCCTGCGTGAGCGCCTCCTCGCGGTCGACCCCGGCGGCGAGGAGGCCGGCCCGGCGCCGGTCGCCGCGCCGGGCGTGGAACTGGACGGCACGGTGCTGGGCACGGGCGAACTGGCCCCCTGGCTCGCGCAGCACGAGGCGGGCACGCTGGGCGTGGCGACCGTCGACACCTGGGCCCTGGGCGCGGGCAGCGTCGCGGAGGTCGCGCTCGCCACGGCCGACGGCCCGGCCGCCTGGTTCGACCCGGCGCAGCTCGACGAGACGGACGAGCGCGCGTGGGCGGCCTGGCTCGCGGACGCCGGCCGGCCCAAGGTCTTCCACAACGCCAAGGGCGCGATGCGGGTCTTCGCCGAGCACGGCTGGACCATCGAGGGCGTCATCATGGACACCGCGCTGGCCGCGTACCTGGTCAAGCCGGGCCGCCGCTCCTTCGACCTGGACGCGCTCTCCCTGGAGTACCTGGGCCGCGAACTGGAGCCCGCCGCGGCGGCCGACGGCCAGCTCGCGTTCGGCGCTGACGACGGCGCGGAGAGCGAGGCCCTGATGATCCAGGCCCGCGCGATCCTCGACCTCGGCGAGGCGTTCCGCGCGCGCCTGGAGGAGGTCGGCGCGACCGACCTGCTGCGGGACATGGAGCTGCCGACGTCCGCGATCCTGGCCCGCATGGAGCGCCACGGCATCGCGGCCGACCGCGCGCACCTGGAGGCCATGGAGCAGATGTTCGCCGGAGCCGTCCAGCAGGCGGTGAAGGAGGCGCACGCGGCGGCGGGCCACGAGTTCAACCTCGGCTCCCCGAAGCAGCTCCAGGAGGTCCTGTTCGGCGAACTGGGCCTGCCGAAGACGAAGAAGACGAAGACGGGCTACACGACCGACGCGGACGCGCTCGCCTGGCTCGCCGGCCAGACGGAGAACGAACTGCCGGTCGTCATGCTCCGCCACCGCGAGCAGGCCAAGCTCCGCGTCACCGTCGAGGGCCTGATCAAGACGGTCGCGGCGGACGGCCGTATCCACACGACGTTCAACCAGACCGTCGCCGCGACCGGCCGCCTGTCCTCCGTCGACCCCAACCTCCAGAACATCCCGGTGCGCACCGAGGAGGGCCGCGCGATCCGGCGCGGGTTCGTCGTCGGCGAGGGCTTCGAGTCCCTGATGACCGCCGACTACAGCCAGATCGAGCTGCGCGTCATGGCTCACCTCTCCGAGGACGAGGGCCTCATCGAGGCGTTCACCTCCGGCGAGGACCTCCACAACACGGTCGCCGCGCAGGTCTTCGCCGTCGACAAGGACGCCGTCGACGCGGAGATGCGCCGCAAGATCAAGGCCATGTCGTACGGCCTGGCGTACGGCCTGTCCGCGTTCGGCCTCTCCCAGCAGCTGAACATCGACGCGGGCGAGGCGCGCGGGCTGATGGACACGTACTTCGAGCGCTTCGGCGGCGTACGGGACTACCTGCACCGCGCGGTCGAGGAGGCGCGCGCGACGGGCTACACGGAGACCCTCTTCGGCCGCCGCCGCTACCTCCCCGACCTCAACAGCGACAACCGCCAGCGCCGCGAGACGGCCGAACGCATGGCCCTCAACGCGCCCATCCAGGGCACGGCGGCGGACATCGTCAAGATCGCGATGCTGAAGGTGGCCGTGGCGATGGAGGAGGCGGAGCTGACCTCACGCCTGCTGCTCCAGGTCCACGACGAAATCGTCCTGGAGATCGCGCCCGGAGAGGCCGCGCGGGTCGAGGAACTGGTCCGCCGGGAGATGGCCGACGCGGTCCACCTGCGCGCTCCGCTGGACGTGTCGGTGGGGTCGGGCCTGGACTGGGAGTCGGCGGCTCACTGAGACACCGAGGAGTGCTCTCTCCCGGAGGGCACTCCTCGCCGCTCGCCCGGCCGCGACAGCCCGTACGACGACGGCGTACACCACGACTCCCACGAGAAGCCCCGCTCCCGCCCCGAAGCACACCGTCGGGACGATCTCCCAGGGTTTGGCGCCGCGCTCTCCCCAGTACGCCCACCACCGCACCACCCGCAGCACCGCCCCCACCCCCGCGCACGCGCCGATCAGCACCCCCGCGAGCCACCGGTCCCCGACCGACAGCACCGGCACCCCCGGCGCCGCCCCGGAGGGCGCCCGGCGCAGCGCGTACGCCAGGAACCCCCCGATGGCGACGGCGGCGACCAGCGACCCCCCGTACTGGAGGTACCAGTACAGCGGCGACCCGGCGATCTCCTCGCCGAGGACCGGGAACAGCCGCATCCCCCACCGGTCGTGATGGGTGAACGCGTCCCAGACGACATGCGTGAGGGACCCGGCGACGGAGGAGACGTACCACCGCGCCACCAGAGCGCCCTGCACGCGCGCGCGGGGGACACCGCAGCGGGTGAGCGCGGCGACCCGGGGCCGCCCGGCGGCGGGCAGCAGTGCGACCAGCGGCTCGCGGACCAGGAGCCACAGCCCGGCCAGCAGCCACGCGAGCAGCACGTCGACCGTGAACACCCCGGCGAAGGAGTGCGTGACGTCGCCGAACCGCATCGCGCCGGGGACGGCGCTCGCCGCGTAGTACGTGAGGTCCGGCGCGAAGGACCCGGCCACGAGAACGGCGGGAATCAGCCGACCCCGGCCGCTCCCGTCGCCGCGCACACCCGGCAGCACGGCGGCGGCGTGGCTCAGGGTGAACGGCACAACTGCTCCTCAGGCGGGAAGACGATCACGGCGACACGGTGAGGACGTCCGCCGCGCGGGGTGCGGTTCCCGGCCGCCGGGGCCTGTGGGGCGGAGGAAAACAGCCCCGACGGGTGCCGGTGCCAAGGGAGTTGACGTAGGGTCGCCGTACTCGTCGGTACGCCCGGTGTACGCGGGTCGAGCGGTGACAGCGGGACGAAAACCGGCTGGAGGGGCAACCTCCCGGGCGGCCCGTTCGTCACACAGGTGAGCACGTGCAGACAGAGACGGGCGCTCGGGCGTCCACGGGAGGGGTTCACTTCATGTCGGCGCATTTCGGCAGGAGGCTGCGCAAGAGCGCGGTCAACACCACCGTGGCCGCCGTCGCGGTCGCCGCCCTGGCCGCGTCCCAGGCACCGGAGGTCGTCGCGGGCACCACCCAGGACAGACCTGCCGACACACCTGCGGCAGCGGCAGACCCGGGTGCGACGACCGGAGGCGCCACCGGCAACTCGCCGTACTACACGGACCTGCCGCCCCTCAACAGCCCGAGCCCGGTACCCAGTTCGGGCACCACCCCGATACCCGGGATACCCGGCACCGGCGCGACCGGCACCGTCTCCGAGTCGGGGATCCCCGCGACCGTCCTGGACGCCTACAAGAGGGCCGCGACGGCCCTCGCGGCCGACAAGCCCGGCTGCAACCTCCCCTGGGAGCTCCTCGCCGCGATCGGCAAGGTCGAGTCGGGCCACGCGAGCGGCGGGAACGTCGCGGCGGACGGCACGACGATCACCCCGATCCTCGGCCCGCCCCTCAACGGCGTCGGCTTCGCCCACATCAGCGACACGGACGGCGGCGCCTTCGACGGCGACGCCCTGTACGACCGCGCCGTGGGCCCCATGCAGTTCATCCCCTCGACCTGGGCGTGGGCCGGCCGCGACGGCAACGGCGACGGCAAGAAGGACCCCAACAACGTCTACGACGCCACCCTCGCCGCCGCGCACTACCTGTGCCGCAACGGCTGGGACATGAACACGGCGTCGGGCCTGCGCAGCGCGATCCTCAGCTACAACAACTCGACGGCGTACTACAACACCGTCACCTCGTGGCTGGAGTACTACCGCAGGGGCACGCACGAGATCCCGAACGGCACGGGCACCCTCCCGGGCAACCGCAGCGACAACCCGGCGACCGTTCCGGGCCCGAAGCCGACCACGCCGAAGCCGAGCACCCCGCCGAAGACCCCGGCGCCCCCGAAGACGGACCCGCCGAAGCCCCCGCCGACCACGCCGCCGCCGGCCCAGACCCCGACCGACACGGTCCGCCGCCTGGAGAACGCCGGAGCGGCCAAGCTGACGGCGACCGCCGGGAGCGCCTTCGCGCAGAAGCCCTCGGCGCGCGCGGAGACCGCCGACGGCAAGGCCGTCGCCAAGGTCCGCGTCCGCTTCCTGATCGTCGGCGACACGGACACCACGTTCACCGGCGGCGAGAAGCTCGCGACGGTCACGACCGACGCGAAGGGTGTCGCCACGGCGCCCGCGCTCCAGGCGGGCGAGAAGACCGGCTCGTTCATCGTCCGCGCGCTGGTCATCGGCCGTACGGTCGACCCGGTCGACTACACGGCGACCGTCGACGCCCGCTCCGCCGACCTGATCTCGAACCTCCTGAACGGTCTGCTGAGCACCGTCGCGGGCGGCGAGTTCGCCGACCAGGTCCAGGTCAAGGCCACGCTGAAGGGCTCGGCCGCCGGGAAGGTCGCCGCGACCGCCACCCTGGTCGCCGCCGCCGGCGACACCACGGCCAACGACAAGGGCCCGTACTTCAAGGACGCCGACGGCAAGCCCGTCCGCACCCTGACCGGCCTGACGACGGACGCGCTCGGCCTCCTGAAGCTGCCGAAGCTGTACGCGGACGACAACGCCGGGACGTTCCTGCTGAAGATCACGACGGCGGGGGGTGCGAGCCTCACGGTCGAACTGACGGTCACGGCGGCGCCGGCCGCCACGCCGGACCCGGAGCCCGCACCGAGCGATCCGCCCTCTGCGAGCCCCTCGCCGAGCGGCTCGACCGAACCCTCACCCTCGGCCTCCTAGGCCCGCACAGGCCCGCACAGCAGCCGCGGCGCCCCCCTCCCGGTCTTCGGGAAGGAGGCGCCGCGGCTGTTCTCATCTCGGCCACCCGTTGCTACGGTGCCGACACCTGACAGGCCGTCAGGTCCGGGAGGTCCGTATGCGCGCCCTGATCGCCGCCGCGGCCGGTCTGGCCGTCGCCCTCGCCCTCGTCCTGACGATCAGCGCCGTCGGCACGCCCACCGGCAAGACATCGCCGAAGCCACTGCTGACGACCGTGCCCGCGCACCCGTGAGGAGGGCGCGATGCGCCGCAGATCCGCCCTGATCCTGCTCGCCCTCGCCGTCTTCTTCGCGTCCCTCGCGCCCCTGCTGCGCTGGTACGCCTTCCCCCGGCTCGCCAAGATCCCCGCGAACACCTACCAGGCGACCGTCCTGGAGGCGAAGAACGCGACCCTCCTCGACTACGGCACCCTGCGCGCGCGTACGGTCCCGAAAGTCACCATCGTCCAGACCCTCAAGGGCAACGTCGAGGAGTCCGAGCGCGTCGAGAAGACCGCCGGCAAGGATGTCGTCGTCTGGGACGGCCTCTCCTACGTCGTCGGCCCCGACGGCAAGATGGTCTCCAGGGTCCCCGAGCGGTACATCTTCGACGCGCACACGCAGGCGCCCGTCCACGCCGACGGGGAGATGGTCGACGGCGACCCTGTCACCCGCACGGGCATCGAGTTCAAGTGGCCGTTCCTCGTGGAGAAACGGGACTACGAGTACTTCGACGCGCAGACCCGCACGTCGGCGCCGATCCACTACAAGGGCACGCAGACGTTCCGTGGCCTGACGGTCTACTACTTCGAGCAGACCATCCCCTGGACGCAGGTCCCCATGCCCAGGACGATGCCCGTCGCGGGCATCACCCCCGAGACCATCGCCTCCACCGGCACCACCCGCTGGTACACCACCGTCCGCAAGTTCTGGGTCGAACCGCTCACCGGGGCGCCCGTCAACGGCGAGGAGGTCCACCAGGAGGAACTGCGCGGGGGCACGCTCCTCGGGGGGCGCGAGAAGGTCACCGCGTTCGCCGGGGACGTCAAGATGCGCGAGGACTACATCGAGCACACCGTCGACCTCGTGAAGAGCAACCGCACGCTCGTGCTGCTCATGACGTCGTACCTGCCGTGGGGGTTCGCCGGGCTGGGGTTGCTGCTGCTGGCCCTCGCGCTGCTCCTGGAGGCCCGGGGGAGGCGCCCGATCACCCCGCGCGCGGAGCCACTGCCCGAGCCGGTCGGTGTCTGAGCCGGTCAGCGTCCGAGGCGCGCGTTCGTGTGCCGGGTCGGCTCCGCCGTCGCCGGGTCCTCGGGCCACGGGTGCTTCGGGTACCGGCCGCGCAGCTCCGCGCGTACGCCCCGGTAGCCGTCCCGCCAGAACGACGCGAGATCCGCCGTGACGGCGACCGGCCGCCCCGCCGGGGACAGCAGATGCACCACCACCGGCACACCGGCCACCCGGGGCGACTCCTGGAGCCCGAACATCTCCTGCACCTTCACGGCCAGCACGGGCCGTTCGGGATCGCCGTAGTCGACCCGGACGCTCGACCCGCTGGGTACGACGATCCGCTCCGGCGCCAGCTCGCCCAGCTTCCCGGCCTCCCCGGACGCCCACGGCAGCAACCGCCCCAGCGCGTTCCCGGCATCGATCCGCGCGAGATCCTTCCGCTGCCGGGCCCTCCCCAGCTCCGGCTCCAGCCACTCGTCCACGCGCGCGTGGAGAGCCTCGTCGGAGACGTCCGGCCAGGGTTCCCCGACCCGCGCCCGCAGAAACGCGAGCCGCTGCCGCAGCACCGCACCCGTGTCGGTCCACCGCAGCACGCCGAACCCTTCCTGCCGCAGGCCCTCAAGGAGGGCTGCGCGTACGAGCCCGGCGTCGGCGTTCCTGAGAGGCCGCACCGCCAGCTCGACGGCCCCCAGCCGCTCCACCCGCCGCGCGACGACGTCCCCGCCGGCCCACCGGACCTCCTCCCGCTCGTCGAGCAGCGCGCCCGCGGCCCACCGCGCGGTGTCCTCGTCGACGACCGTCGCGAGCTGCACGCGCGCGTGGCCCTTGCCGACGGGGCGGTCGGCCACGGCGATCGCCAGCCAGGGGGAGGGGCGGAGGGGGGAGCCCTCGCGGAGTTCCGCGCGGGTGCCGGAGAGCATGAGGTAGGTGCCGCCGTCGAGTCTGGCGAGGCGCTCGGGGAAGGCGAGGGCGGTGATCAGGGCGGGGGTGTCGGTGGTGGGGGAGGCGGGTGCCGTAGCGGTGCCGCCGGGCGCGGGCGTCGGAGTTGCTCCGGAGGCGACCGACCGCAAGCGCCGTACCTCCGTCCGCCAGCGCGCGCTGTACGCGTCGCCCCCGCGCCGGGCGGCCCGCAGCGCGGCGGCGAGGTCGTCGCCGTACTCGCGGGGTGGCTCCTCGCTCAGGAGGGCCACCACCTCGGCGGCCCGTTCCGCGCCCACGGCGGTGGTGCCGTCCAGGAGAGCGCGGCCCAGGCGGGGGTGCAGGCCCAGCCGGGCCAGCCGGACGCCTCGTGCGGTGGCGCGGCCCGTGGGGTCGACCGCGCCGATCGCCGTCAGCAGGTCGCGCGCCGCCGCCATCGCCCCCGTCGGCGGCGGGTCGAGCAACGCCAGCGAGGCGGCCTCGGGATCGCCCCAGCAGGCCGCCTGGAGGGCGAACGCGGCGAGGTCGGCCACTTTGATCTCGGGGGCGGGAAAACGCGGGAGACGCGCGTTCTCGGCCTCCGGCCAGCAGCGGTAGACCGTGCCGGGCGCCTCACGGCCCGCGCGGCCGGCCCGCTGGCGCCCCGCTGCCCGGGACGCCCGTACGGTCGCCAGCGCGCTCAGCCCGCGCGCGTGGTCGACGCGGGGCTCACGCGCCAGCCCGGAGTCCACGACCACACGCACCCCGGGGACCGTCAGCGACGACTCCGCGACGGCCGTCGCGAGGACCACCCTGCGCCGCGCACCGGGGGCCAGCACCGCGTCCTGGACGGCGGCCGGTGCGCGCCCGTGCACCTGGAGGACCTCGACGTCCCCGACGCCCCCGCTCAGCTGTCCCGCCACCCGCGCGATCTCGCCCACGCCGGGGAGGAAGCACAGCACGTCCCCCGCCCGCTCGGCGAGCGCCCGCCGCACCACCGACGCGACGTGCGCGAGCAGCGCCGGATCGACCCACGTGCCGTGCGGCGGCCGTACCCCGCGCGCGGGCGGCGCCCACACGGTCTCGACCGGGTACGACACGCCCCGCGCCTCGACGACAGGAGCCCCGCCCAGCAACTCGGCCCACCCCTGCGCGTCCGTCGTCGCGGACGCCGCCACGAGCCTCAACTCCGGCCGCAGCGTCTCCCGTACGTCCCACAGGAACGCGGCGGCGGTGTCCGCGTCCAGATGCCGCTCATGACACTCGTCCAGCACGACGACGTCGACCCCGGCCAGCTCCTGGTCCCGCTGGAGCCGTTGCAGCAGCACGCCGGTCGTCACGACCTCCACGCGCGTACGCGGGCCGACGACCCGCTCGCCGCGCACGGTGTACCCGATGCTGTTCCCGACCTCCTCCCCGAGCAGCCAGGCCATCCGCCGGGCAGCAGCCCGCGCGGCGATCCGCCGGGGCTCGGCGACGACGACCGTGCGCGCGGGCCCCTCCCCGAGCAGCCCCGCCAGCGCCAGCGGCACGAGCGTCGTCTTCCCCGTCCCCGGGGGCGCCACGAGAACGGCCGTCCCGCGCGCGTCCAGGGCATCACCGAGGGCGGGCAGCGCACTGCGGACGGGGAGGGCGTCGAGGGCGTCGTAGCGGATCACGGGACCCAGTGTCGTACGCGCGTGCGCCTTGGTCCGGCCGGTCTCAGTCCCGCTCGCACGTGAAGATCGCCGTCCCCGGGATCAAGTTGCCCCGCAGCGGCGACCAGCCGCCCCACTCGGACGTGTTCCAGGCCGGCCACTCCGGCTCGGTGAGGTCGACGAGGCGGAAGCCCGCCGTCACGATGTCGCGGACGCGGTCGCCCAGGGTGCGGTGGTGTTCCACGTAGACGGCGTTGCCCTCGGCGTCCTGTTCGACGTACGGGGTGCGGTCGAAGTAGGAGGCGGCGACCGTCAGGCCCTCGGGACCGGGTTCGTCGGGGAAGGCCCAGCGGATGGGATGGGTGACCGAGAAGACGAAACGGCCACCGGGGCGCAGCACGCGGCGCACCTCGCGCAGGACCTGCGCCGGGTCGGCGACGAACGGCAGGGCGCCGTACGCGGAGCACGCGAGGTCGAAGGAGCCGTCCGCGAAGGGCAGGACGCCCGCGTCGGCGCAGACCAGGGGGATGCCCCCGCCGATGCGCAGGGAGTGCTGGAGCTGGCGGTGGGAGATGTCGAGGGCGACGGGCCGGGCCCCCTGCGCGGCGAGCCAGCGCGAGCACTGCGCCGCGCCCGCGCCGATCTCCAGGACCGAGAGGCCCGCCAGCTTCTCGGCGGGGCCCAGGAGTTCGGCCTCCACCTCGTCGAGCCCCTCGGGGCCCCACACGAAGCGGTCGTCGCCGAGGAACGTGCCGTGCTCGACCTGGTACTCGTCCGCGTTGCGGTCCCACCACCCCCGGTTCGCGCGGGCGCTCTCCGTGACGTCCGCGGAACGCCGCGTGGCCTCGGAGTCGGATTCGGGGTCGTGGTCCACAGCGGACACCGTTGGCTCTTGGATGATCGGCTCCCTCGTCGTACTCTTCCGTCACCCTTTTTCGGGCACAGGCGCCCGCGCGGGTGTCACGGAAGGGGTCTCGCGGGCCTGCGTTGGCCTCCAGAGACGCTTCTTGTGCCGGGTATGCGGGGATCCGCCCCGGGTGTGCGCCTTCGCGCATTGACCCCGTCCGGCTGCCCCCGTATGCTACAAGTTGCGCTGCGAGCCTGCGCTCCTCAGACCTAGCAGGCTGTGCTCGCATCTGTTGGTTGTCCCCTCGGTTTTCGAGGTGCCGTCGCCGTTCTTCGGCGGGCGCTTCCTTGGCTGTCCGGCCTTCATCAGTGTGCGAAACGGGCTCCTGGCGTAAGCAGTACCTACGACTTCAATGTCCGTACCGGAGCCCTTTCCCACATGACGAGCAGCACCGAGACCACCGCCACCACCCCGCAGGTTGCGGTCAACGACATCGGTAACGAGGAAGCTTTCCTCGCCGCGATCGACGAGACGATCAAGTACTTCAACGACGGCGACATCGTCGACGGCGTCATCGTGAAGGTCGACCGGGACGAGGTCCTGCTCGACATCGGTTACAAGACCGAAGGCGTCATCCCGAGCCGCGAGCTCTCCATCAAGCACGACGTCGACCCGAACGAGGTCGTCGCGGTTGGTGACGAGATCGAGGCCCTGGTTCTCCAGAAGGAGGACAAGGAAGGCCGTCTGATCCTGTCCAAGAAGCGCGCGCAGTACGAGCGCGCCTGGGGCACGATCGAGAAGATCAAGGAAGAAGACGGCATCGTCACCGGTACCGTCATCGAGGTCGTCAAGGGTGGTCTCATCCTCGACATCGGCCTCCGTGGCTTCCTTCCGGCCTCTCTCGTCGAGATGCGTCGTGTCCGCGACCTCCAGCCGTACGTGGGCAAGGAGCTCGAGGCCAAGATCATCGAGCTGGACAAGAACCGCAACAACGTGGTCCTGTCCCGCCGTGCCTGGCTGGAGCAGACCCAGTCCGAGGTCCGCCAGACGTTCCTCACGACCCTGCAGAAGGGTCAGGTCCGTTCCGGCGTCGTCTCCTCGATCGTCAACTTCGGTGCCTTCGTGGACCTGGGTGGCGTCGACGGTCTGGTCCACGTCTCCGAGCTGTCCTGGAAGCACATCGACCACCCCTCCGAGGTCGTCGAGGTCGGCCAGGAGGTCACGGTCGAGGTCCTGGACGTCGACATGGACCGCGAGCGCGTCTCCCTGTCGCTGAAGGCGACCCAGGAAGACCCGTGGCAGCAGTTCGCGCGCACGCACCAGATCGGTCAGGTCGTGCCCGGCAAGGTCACGAAGCTCGTTCCGTTCGGTGCGTTCGTCCGCGTCGACGAGGGCATCGAGGGTCTGGTCCACATCTCCGAGCTGGCCGAGCGCCACGTGGAGATCCCGGAGCAGGTCGTCCAGGTCAACGACGAGATCTTCGTCAAGGTCATCGACATCGACCTGGAGCGCCGCCGGATCTCGCTGTCCCTCAAGCAGGCCAACGAGTCCTTCGGCAGCGACCCGGCCTCGGTCGAGTTCGACCCGACCCTGTACGGCATGGCCGCGTCCTACGACGACCAGGGCAACTACATCTACCCCGAGGGCTTCGACCCCGAGACCAACGACTGGCTCGAGGGCTTCGAATCCCAGCGTGAGGTGTGGGAGAACCAGTACGCCGAGGCGCAGTCCCGCTTCGAGCAGCACCAGCAGCAGGTCATCAAGAGCCGTGAGGCCGATGCCGCTGCCGCTGCCGAGGGTGTCGACGTCGCCGGTGCGGCTCCGGCCGCCGGTGGTGGCGGTGGCAGCTCGTACTCCTCCGAGGGTGCGGACACGTCCGGCGCGCTCGCCTCGGACGAGGCGCTCGCTGCCCTGCGCGAGAAGCTGGCGGGCGGCCAGAGCTGACGCTCACCGCACGACCGGCGCTCACTGAGCGGTAGTTGTTGACTGAGGGGCCGTACCTTTCGAGGTGCGGCCTCTCAGTTTTCTGTTTTCTCCGAAACTCACCGGACACAGCGGCAACCACCGTGCCGTAACTGGATGTTGAGACGCTTCCCGGCAGTTGTTCATGATCGGGAAGGGGCTCAGTCATGGCACGGACGCGTGACCGGCGGACGTTCTTGCGGGACGTGGGGATCACCGGCGGAGCGGGAGCGCTCTTCGCCACCATGGGGGCCCTGGGACTCGCCCCCACCGCGCGCGCCGAGGAGTACCGGCCGCCCAGAGGCGGGGACCTGAGCACCACCGGACGCCGCGCGGCCAAGGTGGTCGTGATCGGCGGCGGGATCGCCGGACTGACCACCGCCTACGAACTCGGCAAGGCCGGCTACGACTGCACGGTCCTGGAGGCGCGGGCACGGACGGGCGGCCGGAACTTCACCGTGCGCGCCGGGGACCGGACGACCGACCTGTACGGCCACACGCAGACCGCGCGGTTCGCCGACGGGCAGTACCTGAACGCGGGACCCGCGCGGATACCCCAGTGGATGGTCACCCTGGACTACTGCCGCGAACTCGGCGTCCCCATCGAGGTGTTCACCAACGTCAACGCGGACGCCTACCTCTACAACGAGTCCGCCGGCATGACCGCGCCGGTCCGCCACCGCACCGCCAAGGCCGACGTGTACGGGTACGTCTCCGAACTGCTCGCCAAGGCCACCGACCAGGGAGCGCTGGACGAGCAGCTGACCAGCACGGACCGGGAACGGCTGGTCGAGTTCCTCAAGGACTGGGGGGAGCTCGGCGACCGGCTGACGTACGACGGCGGGGAGCGGCGCGGATACGCGACCGTACCGGCCGCCGCCGGGACACCCGGAGTGCCGCTGGGGAACGTGCCGAGCGCCTCGGAGGTGTTCGCGAGCGGTGTCGGCCGGTACTTCTCCTTCGAGTTCGGGTTCGACCAGGCGATGCTGATGTTCCAGCCGGTCGGCGGGATGGACCGGATACCGCTGGCGCTCACCCGCGCGGTGGGGGCCCACCGCGTGCGGACGGGAGCGGTCGTGTCGCGGATCACCGACACCGGCCGGGGCGTCACCGTCACCTACACGCAGGCGGGCCGTACGAAGGCCGTCGACGCCGACTACGCCGTCGCCGCGCTCCCGCCCAACATCCTCGCCAAGGTGCCGCACAACCTCGGCTCCGGGGTGCAGTCCGCGCTGGAGGCGATCACCCCGTCGTCGGCCGCGAAGATCGGCCTGGAGTACCGGTCGCGGTGGTGGGAACTGGACCACCGGATCTACGGCGGGATCACCGAGACCGACCAGGACGTCGTGCACATCTGGCACCCGTCGTACGGGTTCGGCGGCGAGCGCGGTGTCCTGGTCGGCTACTACAACTACGGTGCGAACGCCGACGCGTACGCGCGCCTGCGGCCCGAGGAGCGCGAACGGCGCGCGGTGGCCGCGGGGGTGAAGATCTACGGCGAGAAGTACCGGAGCGAACTCGTCTCGTCGTTCTCGCACCACTGGCGTCAGACGCCCCATCTGGAGGCCGCCTGGCACTCCACCCCCGGGGGACCCGACGACGTCCGCTACAAGCCGCTGAACGAGCCCACGGGCAGGGTCTGGTTCGCCGGCGACTGGCTCAGCTACACGGACGCCTGGCAGCACGGCGCGTTCACCTCCGCGCGCAGGGCGGTGACCTCGCTCCACGCGCGCGTGCTCGCGTCCTGAGGATTCACCCGGCCGAGGCGCGGGTAGCGGGAATGTCCGAGCCCTCCTGGACGTTGTGCCGTACGAACACGAGGAGGAGCGGTCCAAGTGCTTGATCCACAGGGTTTGTACGCATGGGAGCCGAAGGGGCTGGCGGTCGTCGACATGGCGCTGGCCCAGGAGTCGGCCGGACTTGTCATGCTCTACCACTTCGACGGGTACATCGACGCGGGCGAGACCGGCGACCAGATCGTGGAGGGCCTGCTCGACGGACTGCCGAACCAGGTGGTGGCCCGCTTCGACCACGACCGCCTCGTCGACTACCGCGCGCGGCGCCCGCTGCTCACGTTCAAGCGCGACCGCTGGCAGGAGTACGAGGAGCCGTCGATCGACGTACGCCTCGTGCAGGACGCCACCGGCGCGCCCTTCCTGCTGCTGTCCGGGCCCGAGCCGGACGTCGAGTGGGAGCGGTTCGCCGCGGCCGTCCAGCAGATCGTGGAGCGGCTCGGCGTACGCCTGTCGGTGACGTTCCACGGCATTCCCATGGGCGTCCCGCACACCCGCCCCGTCGGCCTCACCCCGCACGGCAACCGTACGGACCTGGTCCCCGGCCACCGCAGCCCCTTCGACGAGGCGCAGGTGCCCGGCAGCGCCGAGGCGCTCGTCGAGTACCGCCTCATGGAGGCCGGCCACGACGTCCTCGGCGTCGCCGCGCACGTCCCGCACTACATCGCCCGCTCCTCCTACCCGGACGCCTCCCTCACCGTCCTGGAGGCCATCACCGCCGCCACCGGCCTCGTCCTGCCCGCTCTCGCGCACACCCTCCGCACGGAGGCGCACCGCACCCAGACCGAGATCGACCGCCAGATCCGTGAGGGCGACGAGGAGCTCACGGCCCTCGTGGAGGGGCTGGAGCACCAGTACGACGCCGTCGCGGGCGCGGAGACCCGCGGCAACATGCTCGCGGAGCCGGTCGACATCCCGTCGGCGGACGAGATCGGCAGGGAGTTCGAGAAGTTCCTCGCGGAACGCGAGGGTGAGGGCTGAGCGGGAGGGCTGAGACGCCCTCCGGCAGGGCCGCCGCCGTTCCGAGGCATTCGGTCAGGTCCCGATGTCAGTGGGGGGTCCTAAGCTTTCACCATGCTGACAGTGGGGCTGACCGGCGGCATCGGGGCCGGTAAGAGCGAGGTGTCGCGGTTGCTGGTCGAGGCCGGGGCCGTGCTGGTCGACGCGGACCGGATCGCGCGGGAGGTGGTCGCGCCCGGGACGGACGGGCTCGCGGCGGTCGTGGAGGCGTTCGGGGCGGGGGTGCTGGGGCAGGACGGCGGTCTGGACCGGCCGAAGCTCGGGGCGATCGTCTTCGCCGATCCCGAGAAGCTGGCGCTGCTCAACTCGATCGTCCACCCTCTGGTCGGCGCCCGGTCCCGCGAGCTGGAGGCGGCGGCTCCGGCGGACGCGGTGGTCGTCCACGACGTCCCCCTGCTCGCGGAGAACGGGCTCGCCTCGCTGTACGACCTCGTCATCGTGGTCGACGTCGCGCCCGGGACACAGCTCGACCGGCTCGTGCGGCTGCGCGGGATGACCGAGGACGACGCCCGCGCGAGGATGGCCGCGCAGGCCACGCGCGAGAAGCGCCGGGCGATCGCGGACATCGTGATCGACAACGACGTACCGCTGGCCGAGCTGGAGCGGCGGGTGCGCGAGGTGTGGGGCGAGCTGAGGGCGCGTGCGGCGTCGTAGGAATAGCGGGCCCCACGGGGGGCGTTGAACGCGGTCAGTGAGGGAAGGACTTTTCCGTGCCCGATACCAGCGGTTCGACCGGACGTTCTCCGGAGACGCATGTCATCGACTTCCGCGCCGCCGAGCAGTTGCTCGCCGCGCGGGACCCGCGGGGTGCGGTGAAGCTGCTCGACGGAGTCATCGACGCGCACCCCGAGAACACCGCCGCCCGCCTCCTGCGCGCGCGTGCCTTCTTCGCGGCGGCGCAACTGCGCCCGGCGGAGCTGGAGTTCACGATCGTCCTGGAGCGCGAGCCGGACAACGCGTTCGCCCACTTCGCGCTCGCGCGCACGTACGAGCGGCAGGGCCGCGATGACCAGGCGAAGCGGCACTTCCGGCTGGCCGCCGCGCTGGACCCGAATCCGGAGTATCTGCGGGCGGCGCGGTTCGACGTGTGAGTCCGGGCCCTGGTGCTCCGGCTCTCAGTGCTCCGGCGGCCGGTACGGCGGTATGTCGCGGCCCGGCTGCCAGTGCGGGCCCTGCCGGATGTGCCGCAGGATCAGCGTCAGGTCGATCATGATCACCAGCCAGAGCGCGCCGCAGGCCGCGGCCCAGCCGGGGCGGCCCGCCAGCGCGAACGCGGCCGTGCCGAAGACGGCCCAGGCCAGACCCCACAAGCTCAGCCACAGTCGCATCCGCAGCGCACTGCGCGCGGTCGTCGGCTCACTGCCCGTACGCATCGGGATCACCACTCCTTCCTGAAACGTACTCTTCGGTGGAGACGTTCTCCAGAGGTGGAGCTACAGGGGGTGGGTTCGTGGAACTCAGGGACGGTGTGTCCGTGCTCGCCGACGCCGACGGGCTGGTGGAGGCGCTGCTCGATCTCGGGGTGCCGCACCAGGACATCGAGGAGCCGGTCCGGCTGAGCCGCCAGCTCCTCGGCGACGCCCCGGCCCGGGAGGTCCTGGAGCGCGGGGTCGCCGACCTCGTACGGGACCTGGGGGCCGTGACCGGCGGGGTGGACCTGCCCCGGTATCCCGGCGCGTCCCGGGCCGTCGCCCGGTGGTTCCCGCTGTACGTCTTCGTCGCCGCGCTGCCCTTCGTGCGCGCGTACCACCAGGAGCGTGGGATCTCCTCCGACGTCAGCCGGCGGACCCTCGCCGACGTCGGGCGCGGGGTCGCCGTCCACCGGCGGTGGCACGGGACCGGCGGGATCATGACCGCGCGCTGGCTCTCCCTCCATCTGCGCGGGGAGCTCTACCAGTTGGGGCGGTTGCAGTTCCAACGGGGGGTGGTTCCGCAGGTGTTGGGGGAGTCCATCGCCGCCGCCGGGTTCTCCGCCGGGGATCCCGCGCTCGGGCTGCACATCCCCGACTTCATGGGGCCGCTCAGCCCCGAGTCCTGCGACCGGTCCCTCGCGCTCGCGCGCGAGTTCTTCGCCGCGCACTTCCCCGAGGAGCCGTACCCGGTCGCCACGTGCGGGTCCTGGCTGCTCGATCCCCAGCTGAAGCGGTACCTGCCGGCCGAGTCCAACATCGTCCGCTTCCAGGAGCGGTTCCATGTGCACGCGCTGGAGGAGGAGAGCGACCTGACGCCCGTGCGCTTCGTGTTCGGGTCCACGCAGGTGGAGCTGGCGGAGCTGCCTCGGCGGACCGTCGTGGAGCGGGCCGTGGTGGAGCATCTTGAGGGGGGTGGGCACTGGTACGGCGGGGAGGGGTGGTTCCTGCTGGAAGGTTGAGCGCGGGGTGGGGGTTCACTCGAACGGGTGAAGTGGTGGGGGTGGGGAACTGGGGTGCGGGGGTGGGGAGTTGGGGGGTAGCGACTGCTCTCGAATAAGTGTCTATTAGTGTCTTTTAGATGTCATGAGTGACATAGGGTTTCGTGTATGAACCTGACGGAGTGGGCACGGGCGCAGGGGGTCGCTCCGCGTACTGCGTATCGCTGGTTCCGTGAGGGCACGTTGCCGGTCCCTGCGGAACGGGTGGGGCCGCGCACGATCCTGGTGAACATCGATGGGAACACCGCACCGTCTGTAATCGGCGGTGTGGGCTTGTACGCCCGTGTCTCCTCCCACGACCGGAAGGCCGACCTGGATCGGCAGACCGCACGCTTGTCGGAGTGGGCGGCCAGGGCCGGGCACAAAGTCGTCCGGGTCGAGTCGGAGATCGCAGACCCGACCGTGACCGCCGTGGTGGTGGAACACAAGGACCGGCTCGGTCGTACGAATGTCGAACTCGTGGAGGCAGCCCTGTCCGCCACCGGTCGTCGGCTCATCGTGCTCGATGACGGTGAGGCCGAAGACGACCTGGTGCGCGACATGATGGAGGTGCTGACCTCGTTCTGCGCCCGCCTGTACGGCAGTCGCTCGGCGAAGAACCGTGCACGCAGGGCTCTCGAAGCGGCGGCCGGCGATGAGTAGGAAGCAGCTTCGCGCCATCGAAGACGCGTTCGTCGTCCCCGGCCCGTCCGGTGTGGCGATCCGTGACCGGCTCAAGCACCTCGCCACCGAGGACGAGATGGTTCTCCGCCGGGTGGGTGAGCATCTGGGGTGTCTGGCGTCACGCGACCTCAAGGCCCGCTGTCGCGACGGCCTGGAGCACGACAGCAGTACGTGGGCTGCCCGCAAGCAGGGCCTGACAGCAGAGTCGTCGTCGCGCTGGGCCGGGTCGATCACCAGAGCCATACACGATCAGTGGGCACTCTCGCGGCGCTGTCAACTCGCGTATGTCAACAGCCTTGAGGCTGGTGTGCGGACACTGAGGCACCGGCTGTCCCAGCCGATCGGTGAGAAGGGCACCAAGCGGGCGCCGGGCGGCTACCGCTCCAAGAACGAGTGGTTCAACAAGTCCCGGCGCCTGGTGATCCTGACACATCGTCTCGACGTAGCCCGCGCCGAGCGTGAGACCGGTGCCGTGCACGTCGTGCGTGGAGGCCGACGCCTGCTCGACAACCGTCACAACCTCCGGGCCGCGCAGCTCACCGAACAGCGGTGGCGGGAACGCTGGGAGGCGTCGCGCTGGTTCCTCGCCGCGGACGGGGAGTCCGGCAAGCGGTTCGGGAACGAGACGATCCGCGTCACCCCGGACGGCGAGGTCAGCATCAGGCTCCCCGCGCCGCTGGCTCACCTGGCGAACGCCGGGCACGGCAGATACGTCCTCGCCTCGAAAGTGCAGTTCCAGCATCGGGGTGCCGAATGGCGTGACCGGACAGCCGCGAACCGAGCGGTGGCCTACCGTATCCACCTCGATGTGGGACGCGGACGCTGGTACCTGACAGCCTCGTGGACCCGGCCCGTGGTGAAGACGATCCCGCTGGAGACTGCACGCGCTGACGGCATGATCGGTGTCGATACCAACGCGGACCACTTCGCCGCGTACCGGCTCGACCGGAACGGCAACCCGACGGGCGACCCGCGTCGCTTCTTCTTCGACCTGTCCCAAACCGCCGCCCATCGTGACGCGCAGATCCGGCACGCCATCAGCCGTCTGCTGCACTGGGCGAAGCGCTGTGGCGTGAAGGCCATCGGTATCGAGAATCTGGACTTCACGGCGGAGAAGACCCGCGAGAAGCACGGCCGTCGCAAGCGGTTCCGGCAGGTGATCTCCGGCATGCCCACCGGCAAGCTCAAAGCCCGGCTGGTGTCGATGGCTGCCGAGCAGGGCCTGTCGATCGTGGCTGTTGATCCGGCCTATACGTCGATGTGGGGCGATGAGCACTGGCGCAAGCCCCTCACCAGCAGGAATCGCAAGATGTTCCGTCACGATGCCGCGAGCATCGCGATCGGGCGACGCGCCCTCGGGCACCCGATCCGGCGACGGACGGCACCGCCCCGCACCCACCAGAGCGATGGGTGCGGGCTTCGGACCGTCCAGGCCGGACCGGGCGTGCGGGGGCGTGAGGAAACCCGCCCACCCATCACGGAGCGTGCACACGATGCACGTACCCGGACGGGGACTTCTCAGCGAACGCGGGGGACCAGTGCGTCCAAAACCGTTCGGGATGCGCGCAGTTCCGGGACATGGGTACAAAGCTCATTCCCGGACACTGATTAGGAACGGTATGGAGATGAGGATGCGGGACGGGTACGAGGGGACGGGGCCCGGGGCGATCACGCCGGACGGGTGTGCGGTGGAGCTCTACTCGCGGTTGCCGGTGGGTGCGGAGTCGGGCGTGATCGCGGGGGCCGTGCCTGCGGGGGCGCGGATTCTGGAACTGGGGTGCGGGGTGGGGAGGATGACGCACCCTCTGGTGGAGCGAGGGTTCCGGGTCACCGCGGTCGACGAGTCGGCGGAGATGCTGGAGCGGGTGCGCGGGGTGCGGACGGTGCGCAGTCCCATCGAGGAACTGGACCTCGGGGAGACCTTCGACGTCGTGCTCCTCGCCTCCTTCCTCGTGCACGCCGGGGATGCGGAGGTGCGGCGGGGGTTGCTGCGCACCTGCGTCCGCCATGTCGCGCCGGGCGGCAGTGTCCTGATCCAGCGGGAGGGCGCCGACTATCACACCGACGTGCCTCGGGAGCGGGTCGATCCGAGCGGGTTCCGGGTGCGGATACGGTCCTCGACGCCGGTGGGGGACGGGGTCAACTCGGTGCATGTCGAGTACGAGTTCGCGGATGCGGTGTGGACACAGACCTTTCTGGCACGGCCGATGGGTGAAGGACAGTTCGGGGAGGCGTTGGCGGAGGTGGGGTTGAGGGTGGGTGAGGTGTTGACGGAGGACGGGGTGTGGGTGCGGGCGGTGGTGGCGAGGGCGTGAAAGGGGGGCGGGCGGTGGCGGCGTAGAGAGATGGAGGTGGGGGCGGGAAAGGGGTGGGGCGAGGGCGTGAAGAAAGAGGGTGGGGCGGCGATGAGAAACGGCTCCGGGTGCGGTCTACCTCTCGACCGCAACGAGACCGCTCACCAGGGAGAACGCCATGTCCGAAACCACCGTGCCCGTCGCGACCGCCCCTTCCACCACACCGGCTCCCCGAGCCCGGCGAGCCCGAGCCGTCCTGCGCGGCGTCCAGATCCTCCTCGCCCTGTTCTTCGGTGCCGCCAGTGCCTTGCCCAAGCTGATCGCCCACCCCGCGGCGGTCGAGTCCTTCGACCGGATCGGCTGGGGCGCCCCGGGGATGTACACGATCGGCACCCTCGAACTCGCCGGAGCCATCGCCCTGTTGATCCCGGCACTCCAGTCGGTGGGGGCGGCTTCCCTGGCCGCGCTGATGGTGGGCGCGTTCATCACGCAGGTGACGGTCTTCGACGGGGAGAACGCGGCGACTCCACTGATCGTGTTCGTCCCGCTGGCGGTCATCGCGTGGGCGCGACGGGGAACGGTGACGGAACTGGCGGGGCTGGTACGCCGACAGGGCTGACCGCGAGGGGGCGCCGGGATGCCGAGGGCGACGGAGTCGCAGTGCACGCTTCACCGCGAGGCGGAGACCCCGGCAGCGAGAGCGGGGCGCCCGCTCTACGGTGAACGTATGGAGGAACTGGACCAGCATGGTGCGCCCACGCCACCTCCCGACCCCCTCGCCGCCCTGGACACCCGGATCACCACCTGCCGAGCCTGCCCCCGTCTGGTCGGCTGGCGGGAGCAAGTGGCCCGTACCAAACGCGCCGCCTTCGCGGAGTGGACGTACTGGGGGCGGCCCGTGCCCGGGTTCGGTGGGGGAGATGCGCCCCTGCTCATCGTCGGGCTCGCTCCCGCCGCGCACGGGGGGAATCGGACGGGGCGGATGTTCACCGGGGACCGGTCGGGGGACGTGCTGTATCGGGCGCTGTACGACGTCGGGCTCGCCTCTCAGGCGGAGGCCGTGGGCGTGGACGACGGGCTGGAGCTGTACGGCGTACGGATCACCGCGCCGGTGCACTGCGCGCCGCCGGAGAACAAGCCGACGCCGGGGGAGCGGGACGCGTGCAGGGCGTGGCTCGTGGAGGAGTTGGAGGTGTTGCGGCCGGGGCTCAGGGCGATCGTCGTGCTGGGGGCGTGGGGGTGGCAGGCGTTGTGGCCCGCGCTGGCGGCGGCGGGGTGGGAGGTGCCGAGGCCGAGGCCGGCGTTCGGGCACGGGGCGCGGGTGGAGCTGGACGGCGTACAGGTCTTCGGGTGTTTCCACGTCAGCCAGCGCAACACCTTCACCGGCAAGCTCACCCCGCAGATGCTGCGGGAGGTGCTGCGGACGGCGGCGAGGGCGGCGGGGCTGAAATGAGGTGAGGTCCAGGGGCCGGGCGAAATAGCGTGCGGGGATGGGACTGTATCCGGAGACCGAACCGTACGACCACGGCATGCTCGACGTGGGCGACGGCAACCACCTGTACTGGGAGACGTGCGGAAACCCGCGGGGCAAACCGGCGCTGGTACTGCACGGCGGGCCGGGAAGCGGCTGCGGGCCGTACTACCGGCGCCTGTTCGACCCCGCGCGCTACCGCATCGTCCTGCTGGACCAGCGCGGCTGCGGACGCTCCACCCCGCACGCGGCCGAGTACGGCACGGACATGAGCGTCAACACGACCGACCACGTGATGGCCGACCTGGAGCTGCTGCGGCGGGCGTTGGGGATCGGGCGCTGGCTGGTGTGGGGCGTGTCGTGGGGGTCGGTGCTGGGGCTCAGGTACGCGCAGACGTACCCCGGCGTCGTGTCGGAACTCGTGCTGACCGGCGTCGCGACCGGCTCCGACGCTGAGGTGGCCCTCCTCACCCGGGGCCTTGGCCGGGTCTTCCCGGAGGCGTTCGCGCAGTTCCTCGCGGGCCTGCCGGAGGACGACCGCGAGGGCAATCTCGCCGCCGCCTACAACCGGCTCCTGGAGTCCCCCGACCCCGAGGTCCGCGAGCGCGCGGCCCGCGCCTGGACCGATTGGGAGACGGCGATGGTCTCGGCGCCCCCGCGCTCGGCCGAACGGTACGAGGACCCGGTGTTCCGCATGGGCTTCGCCCGCACGGTGACCCACTACTTCGGCAACGACCACTTCATGGACACGGACGCGGTCCTGCGCGACGCCCACCTCCTCGCCGGCATCCCCGGCAGCCTGATCCAGGGCAGCGTCGACCTCGGCAACCTCACGGGCGTCGTCTGGCGCCTGCATCACGCGTGGCCCGACAGCGAGTTGACGGTCGTCGACGAGGTGGGCCACTCGATCGGCCCGGACACGATGGTGGACGCGCTGGTGGCGGCGACGGACAGGTACGCGGACCGCTGAACGCCGGCTACCCCCCGTCGTCCCCGAACAGCCGCCGTACCGTCGAGCGGTAGTTGGTCTGGACGTGCGTCAGCGCGTGGCTGCGGGCCTGCCCGGGATCGCCGGACGCGATCGCGTCGTACAGATCCTGGTGCTCCGTCAGCAGCTGGGCCCAGTCCTCGTTCTGCCGGGTCAGCCAGCGCAGGCGGCCGTCGACGGGTTCCATCACGGAGCTGAGGAGGCTGTTGCCGGCCATCGCGAGCACGCTGTCGTGGAACCGCGTGTTGATGTCGGTGACGGCCTCCGCGTCGGCCGCCTTCGTCGCCGTCGCCGCCTCTTCGAGGAGCCCCCGCAGCTCCCCGAGCGCCTCCGGCGTCGCCCGCGCCGCCGCGAGCCCCGCCGCGTACACCTCCAACGCCTCGCGCAGCTCGAAGAGTTCCCGTACGTCGTCCGGGGTGAGACCGCGTACGACGGCCCGGCGCGCGGACGCGAAGTGGACGAAGCCCTCGGCGACCAGCGCGCGCACCGCCTCGCGGACGGGGACGCGGGAGACGCCGAACCGCTCGGCCAGCTCCCGCTCCACCAGCCGGTCCCCGGGGGCCAGGCGCCCGGCGATGATGTCCTGCCGCAGGGTCGCGAGGACGCGTTCCCGGACCGCGCCGAGGGGTTCGCCGTTCGCGGTGTCCGGCGTGGCGGTCTTCGTCGTGGAGCCCATGCGGCCATTTTCTCCGACGCCGGGAGGTCTTTTACCCAGCCGTAACGGTGGAGACATCGACAGAGGTGCTCGGCGGCGCGACCATGTCCGCACTTTGGTATACCAAAACCCGCTCAGCGTCCCCGAGTCCTCCCCTCTGGAGCCCCTTTGTCCCTCACCGGCAGCGTCGAAACGCCCGCGTTCACCCCCGACCCCCGGCTCGTCAACGAAGACCTCGCGCCCGCGCAGAAGCGCAACTGGAAGGTCTTCGACCTCTTCGCGATGTGGATGTCCGACGTCCACAACCTCGGCAACTACACGTTCGCCGCGGGCCTGCTGGTCCTCGGCATGAACGTCTGGCAGGTCTTCACCGCCCTCCTCGTCGGCTTCGTGCTGATCTACATCGGCATGAACTGGATGGGGAAGATCGGCCAGCGCCACGGCGTGCCGTTCCCCGTCGTCAGCCGGATCAGCTTCGGCGTCTGGGGCGCCAACATCCCCGCGCTGATCAGGGCCGTCATCGCGATCATGTGGTACGGCATCCAGACGTACCTGGCCTCCGTCGCCGTCAACGTCATGCTGCTCGCGGCCTGGCCCGGGCTGGAATCCTGGACCAAGCACTCCTTCCTCGGCCTCGACGCGCTCGGCTGGGTGTCGTTCGTGTCGCTGTGGCTCGTCCAGGCGCTGATCATCCGGCAGGGCATGGAGGCCGTCCGCAAGTTCCAGGACTTCTGCGGACCGGCGATCTGGCTCGTGATGATCGCGCTCGCCGTGTGGGTCCTCTCCAAGGCCGGCTGGTCGATCTCCCTCACCTCCACCCCGCACCCCGTCTCCGTCGGCGAGCAGTGGCGGCAGTGGTTCGGCGCGATCGGCCTGATCCTCGCGACCTACGGCACGCTGATGCTGAACTTCTGCGACTTCTCCCGCTTCGCGCCCGACTTCAAGACCGTGCGCCGCGGCAACTTCTGGGGCCTGCCGATCAACTCGACCGCCTTCGTCGTCGTCTCCGTGATCGTCACCGCCGGCTCCCTGGAGGTCTACGGCCAGGCCATCACCGACCCCGCCGAACTCGTCGCCAAGGTCGGCAACACCTGGGTCCTGATCGTCGGCGCGCTCACCTTCGCCATCGCCACCATGGGCGTCAACATCGTCGCCAACTTCGTCTCCCCGGCGTACGACCTCGCCAACGTCTGGCCGCAGAAGATCACGTTCAAGGTCGGCGGCATGATCAGCACCGTCGCCGCGCTGCTCGTCACGCCGTGGAACCTCTTCTCCAACCCGACCGTCGTCAACTACTTCCTCGGCGGCCTCGGCGCGTTCCTCGGACCGCTGTTCGGCGTGATCATGGTCGACTACTACTGGGTCAAGCGCGGGCGCGTGAACGTCGACGAACTCTTCGACGCCACCCCCGGCTCCCGGTACTACTACCGCCACGGCGTCAACCCCAAGGCGCTGTGGGCGTTCCTGCCCTCCGCCGGGGTCGCCGCGGTCCTCGCGCTCGTCAAGACGTTCAGCGACGTCGCGCCGTACTCCTGGTTCATCGGCACGGCCCTCGCCGCCGGCCTCTACCTCGTGATCTGTCGCAGTGAGCGCGCGGAGCAGGAGGTCTGACGCAGGTGCGGATCGTCGTCACCAACTGCAACACCACGCAGGAGATGACCGCCGAGATCGTACGGGGTGCCCGCGCCGCTGCTGCGCCGGGCACCCTCGTCACGGGTCTCACCCCCGCGTGGGGGCCCGCGTCGGCGGAGGGCTGGCTCGACAGCTACCTCTCCGCTGCGGCCGTCATCGACGCGCTGCGCACGTACGACGGGCCCGCGTACGACGCCGTCGTCATGGCGGGGTTCGGGGAGCACGGCCGCGAAGGCGTCCGGGAACTCGTCGACGTACCCGTCGTCGACATCACGGAGGCGGCGGCGCACCTCGCGTGTCTGCTGGGGCGCCGGTACGGGGTGGTCACGACCCTGGAGCGGACGTGCGGCCAGATCGAGGACAGTTTGGAGCTGGCGGGGGTGGCCCGCAATTGCGCTGTCGTCGTCTCCATCGGCCTCGGCGTCCTCGAACTCACCGACCCCGCGCGCACGGAGTCGGCGTTCGTCGGCGCCGCCGAGCAGGCCCTTTCCGCCGGGGCGGAGGTGCTGGTCCTCGGGTGCGCGGGGATGACGGGGCTCCAGCGGGTCGTCGCGGAGAAGCTGGGGGTGCCGGTGGTGGACGGGGTGGGCGCGGCGGTGAAGCTGGCCGAGTCCCTGGTGTCCCTGGGGCTGAACACGAGCCGGGCGGGGAGCTATGGGAGGCCGCTGGAGAAGAGGAGGGTTTGGGGGAGGGGAGGGTAGGGGAAGCGCGGGGCTGGGGCGTTTGTCGTACGGCGCGAGGCGGCGCGCGCTTGGCGGTGCGAGCCCCCTCGTGCGCCCCCTACTCCGGTACCACCGCCGTCGCCGTGATCTCCACCAACTGGCCCGGGTAGCCGAGGCAGGCGACGCCGAGGAGGGTCGAGGAGTGGGGGCCGGTGCTGAGGCCGGACGCCTCGACCACGGTCCATACCGCCGCCAGGACGGCCGGGTCGGGGCTCACGACGTACACGTCCGTCACCACGACGTGCGCCAAGTCGCTGCCGACCGACCGGAGTTGCTCCTCCAGGTTGGCGATGGCCTGCTCGGCCTGCCGTACCGGATCCCCCGGTCCCACAAGGGTGCCCGCCGCATCGAGGGGCACCGACCCCGCGAGGAACGCGAGTCTCGTGCCGGCCTCGACGACCGAGGCGTGGGAGTAGGTGGGCGGGCGGAAGAGATCGGGGGAGGTGACGCGGCGGATCATGGGCACTCCTCGGTGGCGGACGACTGACGATCATCCGGTCCGGAGTGCGTGACCGCACCCGAGTTTCGTACGGCGGAAACGTTCCGGCCGTGCGCCGGTCTCACGACTCCGGGCCGTCAGGATCCGCTCGAACCTGCGGGGGGGGGTGCCCCTGTCTGCCCCCAGCCCCGGGGAACGGGGCGCCGGGAGGTCGATCAGGTCGCTCACGTCGGCGACCTTCTGGAGCGTGCGGGCCAGGGAGGACAGGGTGCGGCGGACCTCCGTGAGCTGGGCGCGCAGCGCCGGTGCCTGGTCCCACGCGCGCTCCCAGTCGACCGGGTCGTGGCCCTCGGGGCGCCGGGACTCGTACGCGGTCAGGCGGGGGTGCCAGGAGGCCAGGAGGGGGCGCAGGACGCGGTTCAGGACGGTCACCGCGAGGACGCCGAAGCTGACGTGGCCGGGGGCCAGCGGCGGGGCGACGTCGGGGCCGTAGCGGCGCAGGATGTCGCGGGTGGTGCCGAAGAACGTGTAGAGCGAGGTCAACGCCTCGCGCAGGAACCCCTCGTCGGGGTGCAGGTCCTCCACCGAGACCCGGGTCACCAGCTCCAGGTACAGCTCCCACGCCGCGCTGCGCTCCGCGTCGGCCGGCTGCCAGGTGCCGGAGATCTCGCCCACGAACGGTATCGACAGTGTCGCCGTGATCTGCGACGGTCCGCTCGGTCCCCGTCGCCTGCGCTGCCTGTGTCCCATGATCGCCTCCCCGATGCTCACAGTAGGGTAAGGCGCCGTGTGGGACGTCTTCCTCAGTTACAGCCGCGCGGACGTGGAGTCGGTCCGCCCCCTCGCGCGTGCGCTGCGCGGGGAGGGCCTGCGGGTGTTCACCGACGAGACGGGTGTCGCCCCCTTCGAGGGGATCAGCGAAACGATCCGCCGCGAACTGGCGCGCTCCACGGCCCTGCTGGCCTACTACTCCGCCGGGTATCCCGAACGCGAGGCGTGCCAGTGGGAGCTGACCTGCGCCTATCTCGCCGGTCTCGCCGAAGGCGACCCCCGCCGCCGGGTCATGGTCGTCAACCCCGAGCCGACCGCCTCCCACATCCACCCCGTCGAACTGCGCGACGCACGGCACGCGGACCCCGGGGACCCCGCCGGGCTCGTCGCGGACGTCGTCGCCCGCCTGGCCCGCCTCGACGGTCCCATGCCGCTGCCCAGGGCCGCCGTACGCGGTCCGCACGCCGAGTTCCTCGGCCGCCTCCCCGAGCTGTGGCGGATCCACTCCGCCCTGCACGCGCACGCGGCGCCCCTCACCGCCGGCCGGGTGCCGGCCCGGACCGTCCAGATCCGTGGCATGGCGGGCATCGGCAAGACCGCGCTCGCGCGCGAGTACGCGCTGCGCTTCGCGGCGGCCTACCCGGGCGGCGTCCACTGGCTGGACGGACGGTCGTACGACGCCCCGGTACCGGACCCGGACACCGACCGGCCCTTCCTGCGGATCGTCGACGACGTCCCCTCGGGACGCCCGGCGGAGATCGCCGCGCTGACCGCCCGGCACCCCCTGGGGCACACGCTCTTCACGCTCCGCAGCCACGCGTACGGCGGACAGGGCGCCGTCGTCGACCTGGGACCGCTCGACGCGCACCACGCGCGCGTGCTGCTCGGCGGCGCTTCGGACGACGCGGACGCGGACGCCCTCGCCGAAGCGGTCGACGGCCATCCCCTCGCGCTCGCGCTCCTGGGACGCGCCGTGCGCGCGGGACACGATCCGCGCACCCTCTACGACCTCCTGCACACGCGCGGGAGATCGCTCCTGGACACGCTGGCCGAACGGGACGTCACGGCCGGCATGGTCGCGGACGTGGACGGCGACGAGGCCGCCGACGTCCTGCGGTGCGCCGCCGCTCTGCATCCGCTGCCGGTGACCGCGCGGGACGCGGCCGGGGTGCTGGCCGCCGTCGACCGGGTGCCGCAGGCGGTGGCGCGCAGACGTGCCGCCCAGGGGATCGCCGAACTGTCCGCGCGGAGCCTGCTGACCCCCGAGAACGCCTCAGGCGGCGCTCTGGGCGCCTGGCGGCTCCATCCCGTCACTCTGCACGCCTGGCACCACCACGACCCCGCTCCGGCCCGCACGGAGGCCCTCCGGCGGGCCGCTCTGCGCACGCTGTGCGGAGATCGCGGCCCGGATACCCTGGGGGCTCCCGGCAGCCGGAGGGAGGTCCCCGTGGCAGCACCCAGCGAGTCCGAGCGGATGGCCGCGTTCGACATCCAGGTCGAACTCGTCACCCGGATCGGCGTCCAGGAACTCGCCCCCGGCGAGGGGAGCCTGCGCGAGGCGCTGGCCTCGCTCAAGTCGGTGATCGACTTCACCCGCGCGACGCTGCACACGTACAGCATCGGCCTCGCGCCGGGTACGGGCGCACCGACCGTGCAGAGCCTGTCGTACAGCCTGATCAACGACGTCATCCGGCCCTTCACCACCGCCTGGCACCCGCGCCTGACGGCCTACGAGGCGACCCGGCCCGCCGCCGTCAGCCCGCTCGACCACGAGGCCGGGTGGGTGCAGGGCGAGCCGATGCGCGCCGAACTGGCCGCGCTGCGGGGGCCGTTGCAGGGGATCGTGGAGGGGCTCGGCGGGATCTCCGGGGCGGGGTTCGGGCTGGCGGCAGCGGGCTGAAACCCGTGGTGCCGGTGGGGTGATGGTTCGTAGCCTGCGGGCATGGACCACCTCACCGACGCCCAGTTCCTCGACACCGTCGCCGACCGGCTCGCCGCGCTTCCCGGCGTGCGGGCCGTCGCGCTCGGCGGCTCCCGCGCGCAGGGGACGCAACGGCCCGACAGCGACTGGGATCTGGCGGTCTATTACCGGGGGGCCTTCGAGCCTGCGGATCTGCGGGCGGTCGGGTGGCCGGGGGAGGTCTCCGAGGTCGGCGGGTGGGGTGGGGGTGTGTTCAACGGGGGTGCGTGGCTGAGCGTCGAGGGGCGGCGCGTCGACGTCCACTACCGGGATCTGGACGTCGTGGAGCGGGAACTGGCCCGCGCGCGGGAGGGGCGGTACGACGTCGAGCCGCTGCTGTTCCACCTCGCGGGCATCCCCACGTACCTGGTCGTCGCCGAACTCGCGGTCAACCGCGTCCTGCGCGGGGACGCGCCCCGCCCCGACGGCTACCCCGAGAAGCTCCGCACGGCCGCCAGCGCGCGCTGGTACGACACCGCCCGCGCCACACTCGCCTACGCACACGCCGCGCACGCGCGAGAGGGACGGTGGACCGAGGCGCTCGGGGCGATCGCCGTGGCTGCCACGCAGGCGGGGCACGCCGTGCTCGCCGCGCGCGGGGAGTGGGTCACCAACGAGAAGCGGCTGCTGGAGCGCGCGGGGCTGCGGGACGTCGACGGCGTCGTCGTGGGCGCGGGGGACATCGGGGAGGCGATCGACCGCGCGGGCGCGCTGTTCGAGGAACGGGTGGGGGCGGAACGGCGTCCCTAGGGACCGGCGCCTTCGGGAGGCCGTCCGGGGGATCGCCGCCCGCGCGGGAGTTGCGTTCATAAAGAAACCGGCTGATCACACCCCGCTTCACCTCGGCGAAACGCAACCGGCCGACCCGTTCCGTACCGTGGAGGGACAAGCCCGAAGCCCCGGCCGACGTCGCCCGACGGCACCCGTCCCCGTCACGACAGGAGCCCCGTGTCCCGAAGCGCCGGTGTCGCCCTTCCGCCCTGGCTCGCGCACGCGCTGCGCGCGCAACGCGGCCCCGTCCCCTGGGCGGCGGTCGCGCGCGGGGCGCTCGCGGCGGGACCGCTGCTGGCGGTCGCCGTGGCCGCCGGACGCACCTCGCTCGGCGTCGTCGCCGCGATCGCCGCGATGCTCGCGGGGATCAACGACCGTCCGGGCAGCAGGCGTACGTCCGTACAGCGGCTCGGGACGCCCGCGCTCGCCGGTGCGGCGGGACTCCTCGGCGGCACCTACGCGGGCGCGCACGCGGGCCCCGTCGTCCTCACCCTCGCCCTGACCGCGCTCGGCCTCGTCGCCGGGGGCATGAGCGCCATCGGCCCCGTCGCGTCCGCGGCCGGCACCCAGGTCCTCGTCGCCTCCGCGATCGGCGCGGGCATGCCGGTCGACGAGGCGGGCTGGCAGCGCGCCCTCGCGTACCTCGCGGGCGCGGGCTGGCTGCTCCTGCTGCGCCTCGCCCTGCCCACACCGGGCTCGCTCGCCGGGGACTTCCGCTTCGACGGCGAACGGGCCGCCGTCGCGGGCGTGTACGACGCGATCGCCGCCCTCCTCGACGCCGTCGGCGGCCCCGACGCCGGCGCGCGCCGGGCCGCCCTCACCGCCGCCCTCGACCACGCGCAGGACGCCTTCGCCGGACCCCGGCTGCGCCGCTACGCCAGCTCCTCCACGGAACGGCGGCTGCACGCGCAGTACGCCGCCGCGCTGCCCCTCGGGGAGGCCGCGACCGCGCTCGCCTGGGCCGGGGAACCCGTCTCCGAACGCGCCTCCGAAGGGCCCCGGCGCCTGGCCGCCGCCGTCCGCGAGAACACGCACACCGGGCCGCTGCCCGCGCCCTCGCGCTCCGCGCCCGCGCTGCGGGCCCTGGACGACGCGCTGCTGCACGCCGCCGAGGCGTTCGACCGGGGACACGGCGCCGCTCCGCACGCGCGCAGGCGCACGGCCGCCGATCTGCTGCGGGCCGCGTTCGGCGCGGGCGGGCGGGAGTACGGGATGCGGGTCGCCCTGTGCTTCGGCGCGAGCGCCGCCATTGCGCAGGCCCTGCACCACTCCCACTGGTACGGCGAGCACACGCACTGGTACTGGCTCCCCGCCACCGCCGTCTTCCTCGTCAAGCCCGACCTCGGCCCGCTCGTCTCACGCGTCCTGAACCGGGCCGCCGGCACGGTCCTCGGGGCGCTCGTCTTCGCCGGGTTCGCCGCGTTCCTGCCCCGACCCGAGGGGCTCGTCGTCCTCGTCGCCGTCTGCGGGGCCCTCGTCCCTGTCGCCACGCGCCACTTCGCCGCGCAGACCGCTGTCGTCACCGTCCTCGTCCTCGCCCTGGTCATGGTCGGCGGCGAACCCCAGGCGTCCGCCGGGCGCATCGGCGAGACCCTCCTCGCCTGCGTCCTCGTCCTGGTCGTCGGCCACCTCCCGATGCCGGGCGAGCGCGGGGGCCAGGTGCGCGCCCGGCTCGCGCTGGCGACCCGGGCCGCGCAGGAGTACCTGGCGTACGTCCTGAGCGACACCGGCGAGGAGCCCCGGGTCCGGAAGCCGCAGAAGCGCGTGAGGCGCCCTGGAACGCACGAGGTGCACCGAATCCCCCGGAATGCCCCGAACGGCGCCGAGAGCCCCTCTGAGGCACCCTCCGCCCCCATCGGCGACCGCGCCACCCGCTGGGCCCTCCGCCGCGAGGCCTACCGAACCCTCGCCGAAGCCCGCACCGCCATCGCCCTCTCCGCCGCCGAACACCCCGCCCTCGCCCGCCACACCGCCGGCACCGACGAGATAGCCGCCCTCCTGGAACGCCTCGTCGACACGACGACGGCCAGCGCCGTACAGCTCGACGACACGGGGCACTTGGGCGCACGGCACCGGGAACTGCTCGACGAGCTGCTGACGGCGTTGGACGCGCATCGGGTGCCGGGGGCGCGGGGGCGGATGAGGTTGCCGCGGGCGGTGTGAGGGGCACCCAGGGGGAGTTCCCGTGCGCGCCCTACCCCACCCGCACCCACACCGGCGCATGGTCCGACCCCGACGCGTCCCGCCGTTCCCTCGGGTCCTCGTTCACCGACGGCAGTCGCAGCACCCCGTCGGCCGACGGGGTTCCGGTGCCGGCCTCGGTCACGCGGTGGACCAGCTGGTGGCTCAGGAGGATGTGGTCGATGAGTTCGCGGCGGCCGGAGTTGACGCGGGAGTAGCGCCGCTCGGCCGGGATCAGGGGCGCGACGTCCCACAGGCGCGCACGGTCGCCCTGGTCCGGCAGTTTGTAGCCGGGCGTGCCTATCTCCGACCCGGGCGGGCCCAGGAGGATCTGGGTCGTGGCCGCCTGGACCTCGTCGTTGAGGTCGCCCACGACGGCGACGTCCCGCGCGCGGCCGTCGCCCGCGAGGAGGTCGTCGGCGAGGGCGCGCAGGGTGACCGCCTCGGAGGCGCGGCGGTACAGCGCGTACGCGCCGTAGCGGGCCCGTTCGCCCTCGTTGTGCGGGAAGAAACGGTTGCCCGGGTAGGTGAGGAGCTTGGACTTCAGGTGGGCCACCGCGAGGTGCAGGGCGCCGGTGCGGACCGCGAGGAGGCCGCGGCCCGTCGCGGAGACCGTCAGCCCGGAGTCGTCGACCTGGACGGGCCGCAGGTCGTGCGGGAACGCGTTGACGTCCGCGACGACCTCCAGGGGCGCCCTGCTGATCACGCCGACGCGGATGCCGCGCCCGTCGGGGTGCGCGGAGAGCGCCGTGTGCCAGGTGCCGCCGATCACGCCCAGGAGGTCGTCCAGCGCGTCGGGGTCGCCGACCTCCTGGACGCCGAGGACGTCGGGCGCGAGGGCCTCGACCCTCTCGGCGAGGGAGGCCAGCTTCGTGTCGTAGGAGGCTTTGTCCTTGGGCCCGAACGGGCCGCCGGGACGGTAGAGGTTCTCCAGGTTCCAGGTGCCGAGGAGCATGACGGGCTCCCTCCAGAGCGCGCTTCCAGGGCCCAAGGGTGCCTTCAGGGGAGGCCGCAGCGACAGGCGCCGGACAGGATGCCCGCCACGGCTCACGCAGGCCGAGGACCCCGTCGTACGGTGTCAGGATGACGCCTTCCGCGGACCTCGTCATCTCGGGCTGCACGATTCTGGAACCGGGTCTCACCTTCCGTACGGACGCGACGGTCGTCGTACGGGACGGCCGGATCGAGTCGATCGGCGACGACCCGCCCGGGGAAGCCGCACACCGCATCGACGCGCGCGGGCAGATCGCGCTCCCCGGGCTGATCAACTGCCATACGCACGCGCCGATGGTCGCCCTGCGCGGACTCGCGGAGGACCTGCCGACCGAGGAGTGGTTCAACGACGTCGTCTGGCCGGTCGAGTCGAACCTCACCGCGCGGGACGTCGAACTGGGCGCGCGCCTGGCCTGCGCCGAGATGATCCGCGCGGGCGTCACCTGCTTCGCCGACCACTACTTCGCGATGGACGCGGTCGCCGCCGTCGTCGAGGAGACCGGGATGCGCGCCCACCTCGGGCAGGCGTACTTCTCCTCCCAGGGGCCGAAGGGCCGCGAGGAGTCCCTGGAGTTCGCCCTGAGGCACCGCGAGGGGGCGGGCGGGCGGATCACCACCACCCTGGCCCCGCACGCCCCGTACACCGTCACGGAAGCCGATCTCGCGGCCACCGCGGCCCTCGCCCGGGAACACGGACTCCCCGTCCACCTGCACGCCTCGGAGAACCGCGACCAGGCCGAGACGAGCCTCGCGCGCCACGGCGTCACCCCGATCGACGTCCTGGAGCGCACCGGGATCCTCGACACGGACGTCCTGATCGCGCACGGCACCGGCATCCTCGACCGCGACCTCCCCGTCCTCGCCCGCGCGCGAGGGCGCGTGTCCGTGGCGACCGCCCCGCGCGGGTACCTCAAGTTCGCCTGGCCGACGACCACCCCCGTGCGCGCGCTGCGCGAGATCGGCGTACCCGTCGGACTCGCGACGGACGGTGCCGCCTCCAACAACTCCCTGGACGTCTGGGAGTCGATGGCCCTCACCGCGCTGGTGCAGAAGTCGACGACCGGCGACCCGCGCTGGCTGACGGCCCGCCAGGCACTCGACCACGCGGGCCCGCAGAGCGCCCGCGCCCTCGGGCTCGGCGACCGCATCGGCACGCTCGCCCCCGGGATGCGCGCCGACCTCGTCCTCGTCGACCTCACCGGCCCGCACACCCAGCCCGTCCACGACCTCGCCGCGACCCTCGTGCACAGCGCCCGCGCGAGCGACGTCCGGACGACGATCGTCGACGGCCGCGTCCTCATGCACGAGCGTCGACTCCTCACCGTCGACGTGCAGTCCGTCGTCACGGAGTTGACGGCCCGCCTGCCCGCCCTCACCGACCGCGCCCACGGGAGGCGTGTCCAGGACTACGACACCTGAACCGCGCGACACCTGATCCGGGCGGCCCCAAAAATTTCTTCGCGTACGACGATGAGTTCCGCGCGGCCCTCCAGTCACCCCCTCCGACGGACCGTCGTACGTGAAGGGGTGGGCGATGTCGCTCCCGGAGATCGTCTCGCGCGAACAGTGGCGCGCGGCGCGCGAGGACCTGCTGGCGAAGGAGGAGGCGCTCGCCCGCGCGCGTGAGGCGCTCGGTGTGCAGCGGCGCCGGATGCCGATGGTCGAGGTCGGCGCGGAGTACGTCTTCGAGGGCGGCGACGGCAAGGCGACCCTGCTCGACCTCTTCGCGGGCCGCGCCCAACTCGTCGTCCACCACTTCATGTTCGCGCCCGAGTGGGAGACCGGCTGCCGGGGCTGCTCGGCCTTCCTCGACCAGGTCGGCCACCTCGCCCACCTCAAGGCGAGGGACACGGCGTTCGCGGTCGTCTCCAGAGCGCCCTACACGCGCGTGCTGCCGTTCAAGGCGCGGCTCGGCTGGACGGTGCCCTGGTACTCGTCCTACGACAGCGACTTCAACGCCGACTTCGAGGCGACCCTCGCGCGACCCGACGGCGAACTCGTCGAGCGGCAGGGCCTGAGCTGCTTCCTGCGGGACGCCGACCGCGTCTTCCACACGTACTCCGCCTTCGGGCGCGGACTCGACGGGCTCGGTACGGCGGCCGGGCTGCTCGACCTGACCGTGTGGGGACGGGGGCCCGAAACGGACGTTCTCTATCACGACGAGTACGACTTCTGATCACTCTGCGTGCGGACGGTGTGTCAGGTAGGTCTCAGTCCTGTCATATGCCGAGTCCTTCGGCCCCTGTGGAGCGTTCACTCCAGTACGAGCGACGGCCGGAACAGGCGGCCGTACGGGAGACGCTTCCCGGAGGACGACATGGTGAACGGGCGGACCGTGCTGGAACGGTTCCCCGCGGGCGGCCCGCGCGGGTCGTGGCCCGCGGAGGAGTTCGCGCGCGCGAGGCGTTCGGAAGGGCTGCCGGCGGAGGTCGTCATGGACCTCGCCGGCGACGCCTTCCTGGTGATCGTGCGGGGTCACTCCGGGGAGTGAGCGGGCAGCCGTACGGTGAACTGCTCGGCCTGGAGGGCGTACAGCTCCGCGTACACGCCCCCTGTCGCCAGCAGCTCGTCCGGGGTGCCCGACTCGACCAGCCGGCCCTGCTCCAGGACGTGCACCAAGTCGGCGTGGCGGACCGACGCCAGCCGGTGGGTGATCAGGACGACGGTCTGGCCGCTGTCGGCGAGCGCCCGGATCTTCTCGAACACTTCGAGCTCCGCGCGCGCGTCGAGCGCGGCCGTCGGCTCGTCCACGATCAGGATGCGCCCGCGCCGGTAGGCCGCCCGCGCGATGCCCAGCCGCTGCCACTGGCCGCCCGACAGCTCGTGACCGCCGCTGAACTGGCGCGCCAGCAGCGTGTCCAGGCCGCGCGGGAGGTCCGCGACGACGTCCTGCGCGCCCGCCTGCGCGACGGACTCCGCGAGCCGCTCCTCGGTGAGCGGCGCGGCCGAGCGGCCGATCGCCACGTTCACCTTCGCCGTGAACGGCCAGCGCTTGAAGTCCTGCGCGACCATCGCGATCCGCTCCGCGAGCTGACGGCGGTCCGCGCCGGCCGCGTCCACGCCGTCCCACAGGACCCGCCCCGACTCCGGCCGGTACAGCCCGGCCAGCAGCTTCACCAGGGTCGTCTTGCCCGAGCCGTTCTCGCCGACCAGCGCGATGATGCGGCCCAGCGGCAGCGTGAGCGAGACGTCGTCCAGCGCCGGGCGGTGGTCCGGTGAGTCGTCGCCCGGGTAGCGGAAGGTGACGTTCTCGAAGCGGATCTCCCCCGGGTCCTCCGGGAGGTCCGTCCCGCCCGCCGGGATCGCCCGCTCGGCCGCCTCGACGTACAGCCGTTGCAGGTCGCCGACGAACAGGGCCTCCTCGTGGAGCTGGTTCACCTCCAGGACCAGCGTGTTCAGGCTCGCCGAGCCGCTGCGGATCGCGATCACGGCCGTCCCCGCGACCGCCAGGGCCATCGCGCCGCCCAGCAGCAGGCCGCCCAGGGTCGCGTACGTCGCGACCGTCGCCAGGCCCGTCCACGCCGCCGCGATCAGCCCCGTACGGGCCGTCAGACCGGCCAGCCGCGCCTGTTCCGCCTCCGCGGTCTCCGACATCGACCGGAAGTGGCGCAGCAGGAACGGGCCGACGCCGTGCACCCGGATCTCCGGGGCCGCCGCCGGTTCCGTCAGCAGGCTCGCGATCAGCTGTCCCGCGCGCGCGTGCTGCACCCACGTGTGGAACGACTCGTAGCGGCGCCTCGCGTTCGTCAGGGCGCTCCACGCGCTCGGCAGCGTCATCGTCAGCAGGAGCGGCAGCAGCACCGGGTGCAGGACCGTCAGGACGCCCGCCGCAGCGGCCAGCGAGATCACCGAGTTCACCACGCGCGTGCCGTAGCCGATCATCCTGCGCGCGGACTGGGCGCCGTACTGCGCCGTGTCCAGGAGCTTGTGGAAGGCGTGGTCCTCTATCGCGGCGAGTTCGACGGCCGCGGCGCGCTCCAGGTACAGCTCGGTCGCCACGCGCTCGACCTTCGGCTCCAGGCGGCCGGTCGCGTACGTCGACGCCGCGCGCAGGAGTGCGCTGACGAACAGCACCACGGCCATCGTGATCAGTGCGGGCGCGGCGTCGCGGACCCTCGCCTCGATCGGGCCCTGGGCGATGAGCCGGCTCAGGACGCTGTTCACCGCGAGCAGGCTCACCGCCTGGGCGGCGCCCCGCGACAGCTCCGCCGCCACGACGATCTTCGCCGCGCGCGGGTCCGCCTGTCTGGCCAGCCTGAGGCTGACCGTCAGCAGTGAGGGGAGCCGGCTGAGCATCGAACGGAACCCCAGTTCCAGGAACGCGTCCCGGTGCTGGTTCCAGCCCATGTCGTAGCTCAGCGGGCCGCCGAACAGTAATCGCTCCGAGCCGGACACCTCGCGTTCCTCAGGCCCGCCTTTCCGCTGCCCGCGCGGTCTGCGCACGCTCTGCCTCCCCCGGGTGGCGGTTCTGCATATGCACGAAGGGCCACTATGGCGTGCGGGGGCGGGGCGGGGGAGGGCGCGCGGCTGGTGGTGCTTGTGCGCGGGCGTGCGCTGTGGGGTGAGGGAGGAGGAAGTGCTTGAGGCTGCGCCGGAACACGCAGCCTCAAGAGATCACGCGTGCTGTCCTGACGCCTCTCGGGGGGCTACGCGCTGATCGGGCGTGACCAGGTGGGTGTTGCCCCCGTCAGCCGGCACAGGGCCAGGTACAGCGGTATCGGCGGCGTGTACGGGACGGTCCCCGTCGGCCGGTTGATGAGCGTGAGGGTGTGCGGCGTGTCGGGCAGGACCGCCCCCGTCGCGTACTGCGCGGGCGCGGGCCACTCGACGGCATAGTCGGAGTCCGCGGGGACGAGCCACCACCAGTGCGTGTCGTCGGCGTACACGCACCCCACGCGCGGGAGGCGCGGCATCAGGAGGGGGCCCAGACGCGCGGGTACGGCGACGGCGTCGCAGCCCAGCGGGACCGTCATGCCGTCGGGTACGGGCAGGCGCGCGGGGGCGCCGGGCGTGTGCGACAGATGGCGGCCGACTCGGACGAGCGTGTTCATGGTGAGCACCGGACCTTCGGCGGACGGGGCGCTCACGCCCTGCCCCGCTCCCGGCCCCGCTCGCCGGTGCCGGGAAGACCCGGTTGCGACGTCGCGGTGGCCGAACCGGGGTGCGAGCGCCAGCTGGTGGAATCGCCGTCAGGACTCTGGGCGTGCTGTCTGCCCGAACGGCTCGGATGCCCCGGAAGGGGATGGGGCTCGGGATGGGCGTGCGGCGGGTGATGCGGAAGCAAGGGGGCGGGGCGCTGCGCGTGATCCACGGAGGCCTGCGCGGCGTGAGATGACGGGGCCGGAGCCTCGGCGGCGTACCGCGAAGCCCCCGTCCGCTGTGTCACCACCCGCTCGTCCATGTCCCCGCCCGTTCCCGTGGGAGCCGCCTTGCTGCTCTCGCCCTCGTGCGGGGCGGGCTCGTCGGACGGGGTCGGCTTGGGGCGGGCACCCCAGCCGAGGTCGTTGTGCGGGGCTGAGGCGCCCCGGGGGAGCTCGGCCCACACCAGGAGGCCGAGGCCGTGCTCCTGGGCGCCCCAGGCGCGGCACAGGGCGTCGACGAGGAGGAGGCCGCGGCCGTGTTCCTCCTCGGGGAGCTGAGGGGACGGGCGAGGCTCACCGGGCGCGCATCCTTCGTCACGCACCGCGATACGCAGCATCTCCGCGCCGTCCTGGAGCTCGCACACGACGACCCCGCCGGCCGTGTGCACGATCGCGTTGGTGACCAGCTCGGTGATGACGAGGGCGGCCGAGTCGCACGTGTCCTCGCACACCGCCCAGCCGGTCAGCCGGGCCCGCACCAGGCGTCTCGCCTGGGCCGGGGAACCCGGATGTGCGGCCAGCTCGAACCGGAACCTGCGCTCGGCAGAGGTCTGGTCAGAACCTGCTCCCGGTGCGGCACCGAGACCGGCGGGGCGGCCTGCGGCGGCGTCTGTTCCTAAAGGCGCGGACGGAATCACGCTTGCCACTATCGCCCCGCCGAGAACACTTGGCAAGTGTCACTCTGAAAATTGCAGAGTGCTGCGCGACGCGGTGGGACGCCGTGGCACACTGCTCGCAACAGCACGTAGAGCGGCGCCGATTGGGACACCGGAGGGCCGTCGCCCACGCACGGACGTACATCGCCGTACGCGCGCGTGGCGGCCGGACAGAACTCCGCGAGGTCTCCGAACGGCGCCGCAGGGCTGTCGGGAATCTTTCCGGCCGGACAGCCCGCGTGGCCGCGGGACGGGCCGCCGTGCGGGTCAGGAGAAGAGTCAGGGACGTTCGTGGAGTTTCGTGGAGGTGGAGCGTGAGCGAGCCGCGGTCCGCGCCGACCGTGGGACAGGTGGTCCTCGGTCGGCGCCTGCTGGACCTGCGGGAACGCGCCGGGCTCAAACGCGAGGAGGCCGCCAAGGTCCTGCGCGTCGCGCCCGCCACGATCCGCCGGATGGAGAACGCCGAGGTCGCGCTCAAGATCCCGTACCTGCAACTGCTCCTGAAGGCGTACGGCGTCGCGGGCGACGAGGCCGAGGGCTTCGTACGGCTCGCCGAGGACGCCAACAGGCCCGGCTGGTGGCAGCGCTACCACGACGTCCTGCCCGGCTGGTTCTCCATGCACGTCAGCCTGGAGGGCGCCGCCGCCCTGATCCGCCAGTACGAGCCGCACTTCGTCCCCGGACTGCTCCAGACCGAGGACTACGCGCGCGGGGTGCTCGTCTCGGGCGCGATCGCGCGGACCCGGCCGGAAGACATCGACCGTCTCGTCGACCTGCGCATGCGCCGCCAGGAACTGCTCACTCGTCCCGACGCGCCCCGGATATGGGTCGTCATGGACGAGACGGTGCTGCGCCGCCCGGTCGGCGGCCCGGAGGTGATGCGTGCACAGATCGACAGGCTGCTCGACGCCGCGAAGCTGCCCAACGTGGTGCTTCAGATCGCTCCGTTCACGAGCGGGCCGCATCCGGGTACGTACGGGCCCTTCGTGCTGTTCCGATTCGCCATGCCGGAGCTTCCGGACATGGTCTACAGCGAGTACTTGACCGGCGCGGTCTATCTCGACGCGCGCGAGGAGGTGGCGACACACCTTGAGGTCATGGACCGCATGGCGGCGCAGGCCGCTACGGCACATCGCACGAAGGAGATCCTCCGGGATCTCCGCAAGGAGCTGTAAATGAAACGCATCTCGTCCTCTCCCGCCCCGCGGATCTACAACGGCATGCCCGCGCGGGAACTGGGCAACGAGGGCTGGCACAAGCCGTGGAGCGGCGGGAACGGGGGCAACTGCCTGGAGGCGATGAAGCTGGAGGACGGCCGGATCGCGCTGCGCCAGTCCACCGATCCGGACGGGCCCGCGCTGATCTACACCCCGGCCGAGATGACGGCGTTCATCGAGGGCGCGAAGGCGGGTGAGGCGGACTTCCTGCTCTCCTGAACACCTTGTTCACGGGTTCGGATCATGTTCGGTGACTTCTCTTCTTGTTTGCTTCTCGCACCTCTCTAAAGTTGACTGCTCGACCCACATTGATCAGTTATGACCGTATCGACTGCCCTCTAGGCAGGTGACCTACAGCGCACGACCCGCTGCGGCGCGGGGCGTCCACCGGGAACGGTGGTCGCCCTACGGCCTACGGCCCCGGCAACACCGCACACAGAGCCCCCAGCGCCCCCTCGTACGCGTGCTCCGACGGAGTGCCGTACCCGACCACGAGACCGTCGCCCACAGACCCCTCCGCCGCCGGGTGCCGGAACCCGGCAAGGCCCTCCAGCGCGACCCCGCGCGCGGCAGCCGCCTCGACCGTCGCCCCCTCGGTGCCGTCCGGCAGCCGCAGCACCGCGTGCAGCCCCGCCGCGACCCCGCTGACCCGGATGTGCGGCGCCCGCTCGGCCAGCGCCGCGACGAGCCGGTCACGGCGCGCGCGGTACCGCTGCCGCATCCGGCGCACATGGCGGTCGTACGCCCCCGACACGACGAGATCGGCCAGCGCGAGCTGCTCGGGGACGCTCGACCACGCCTCCCGCTCGCCCTTCGCCTCGCGCACGGCGTCGACCAGGTGGTCCGGCAGCACCATCCAGCCCAGCCGCAGGGCCGGCGACAGGCTCTTGCTGACCGAGCCGACGTACACGACCCGCTCCGGGTCGAGCCCCTGGACGGCGCCGACGGGACGGCGGTCGTAGCGGAACTCGCCGTCGTAGTCGTCCTCCAGGACGATCGCCCCGCGCGCGCGTGCCCAGTCGACCACCGCCGCCCGGCGCTCCGGGTGCAGCGGGCCGCCGGTCGGGAACTGGTGGGCCGGGGTGAGCAGGACGGCCCGCTCCCGCCCCAGCACGTCCACGCGCGCGCCGTGGTCGTCCAGGGGCAGCGGTACGGTCCGTACGGCCGCGTCCGCGAGCAGGTCCTGGTGGAAGGCCAGCCCGTACGACTCGACGCCCACCGGGCCGCGCAGCACCCCGCCGCCGCCCTGGCCGAACAGCAGCCGCAGCGCGTGCGCGAAGCTGGCGCAGACCACGATCCGGTCCGGCTCGGTGCGCACCCCGCGCACGCGTGCCAGGAACTCCGTGAGCGCCTCCCGCAGCTCCCGCCGCCCCGCAGGGTCCCCCGGCCCGAACGCCTCGACCGGCGCGGCGTTCAGCGCCCGCCGGTAGGACGCCAGCCAGGCCGCGCGCGGGAACGACGAGGCGTCCGGCGTACCCGGCCGCAGGTCGTATCGCGGGCCACGCGCGCGTGGAGGGCCGCCGACCGCCGGTTTCCCGGCGTGTCGCAGGGGCTCCGTCCGGTCCGCCACGCGCGTGCCCGACCCCTGCCGCGCGGTCAGCCAGCCCTCGGCGACGAGTTCCGCGTACGCGTCCGCCACCGTGTTGCGGGCCACCCCGAGGTCGGCGGCCAGCGAACGGTACGGCGGCAGCCGGGTCCCCGGCGTGAGCCGGCCACTGCGTACGGCGTCCCGCAGCGCACCGGCGACAGCGGCCCGGCGCCCGCCCGGGCCGGACACGTCGAGGTGCAGGTCGGAGCCGATGCGCCGGGCGGAATTGACCCATGAACTCGCCATGGAAATGCACCCTACAGAGGGGCTTTGCGGGGCCTAGATTCGAGGCATGACGACGCAGACGACACAGACGCCGACGGCCACCGACACCGGCTTTACCACCGCCGACATCGAGGCAGGTGTCGCCGCCGCCGAAAACGCCCGCACACGCCTGGACTTCGCCACCGCCTCCCGCAAGACCTACCGCGCCATCGCGGCCCTCGGCATGGCCGCACGCGAGGGCCTCGACCCCGCCCTCGTCGAACTCGTCCAGATCCGCGCCTCGCACCTCAACGGCTGCGCCTACTGCCTCCACATGCACACCAACGACGCCCGCAAGGCCGGCGAGCACGAGGACCGCCTCCACCTCGTCCCCCTCTGGCGCGAGGCCCGCCACTTCTACACCCCGAAGGAGCGCGCGGCCCTGGCCCTCACGGAGTCCCTGACCCTGCCCCAGGGAGGCGTCTCCGACGCCGTCTACACCGAGGCGGCCAGCCACTTCGACGACCACGAACTGGCCCAGCTGATCGCCCTGATCTGCACGATCAACACGTGGAACCGGGTGGCCCTGGCGACGGGGAAGGTGGCGGGGACGGACGAACGCTGAACGCTCCGCGGGAGGGGCGGGGGAGGGCCTGCGTGCGGCTTCCGCGCGGGCGTGCTGTCGGCCTGCGGCGCGGGGGCCCCGGCCGGTTTCCGCACGGGACGCGCCGCCCATCTTCGGCACACGGCCCCGGCCGCCCTCCGCCGGACTCGGCGGAACCGACGCACAGGCCCGACGACCGACTGCCGTACGGAGGCCCTCGCAGGTCGACGGCGCTCGCCGAGCACCCCCGTCGGTCTCACACGATCATCGGCCGGTCGTCCGGGACGATCGGAGCCGGCAGGGTCGAGTTGCCCGTCAGGTAGCGGTCGACGGCCGCTGCCGCCGATCGGCCCTCCGCGATGGCCCAGACGATCAGTGACTGTCCGCGCGCGGCGTCGCCGGTGGCGAAGACGCCCGGGGTGTTCGTGGCGAAGTCGCGTCCGCGGGCGATCGTGCCGCGTGGGTTCAGGGACACGTTCAGCTGGTCGAGCAGGCCGTCCGAGAGGTCGGGGCCGGAGAAGCCCAGGGCCAGGAGGACGAGGTCGGCGGGGAGGGATCGGGAGGTGCCGTCCACGGGCTGGCGGTGTTCGTCGACCTCGACGAGGTGGAGGGCGTTCACCCGGCCCGCCTCGTCGCCGGTGAAGTGGAGCGTGGACGCCGCGAAGAGGCGCGCGTCGGCGTGGGCGGAGGGTGCCGTGCCGAGTTCGGCCGCCTCCTCGTGCGCGGCGGAGAGGCGGTAGATCCTCGGGTACGTCGGCCACGGGTCGGCGTCGGGGTCGCGCTCGCCGTCGGGACGGCCGTAGATGTCCAACTGCGTGACCGACGCGGCCCCTTGCCGTACCGCCGTCCCCAGGCAGTCCGCACCCGTATCACCTCCGCCCACGATCACCACGTGCCTGCCGGCAGCCGACAGCGGGGAGGCCTCCGTATCCCCCTCGCACACCCGGTTGGCCGGCGGCAGGTACTCCATGGCCTGATGTATCCCCTCCAACTCCCGACCCGGCACCGAAAGTTCCCGCCACGCCGAAGCCCCCGTCGCGATCACCACCGCGTCGTACCGAGCCCGCAGCCGGTCCGCCGGAACGTCCCGCCCGACGACCGTGGATGTCCGGAACTTCGTCCCTTCGGACCGCATCTGATCGATACGGCGCTCCAGGTGCCGCTTCTCCATCTTGAATTCGGGGATGCCGTACCGCATGAGCCCGCCGAGCCGGTCGTCCTTCTCGTACACGACGACCGTGTGCCCCGCGCGCGTCAACTGCTGCGCGGCGGCGAGCCCGGCGGGCCCGGAGCCGATCACCGCGACCGTCCGCCCGGAGAGCCGGTCGGGCGGCCGGGGCGCCACCAGCCCCTCCTCCCAGGCCCGGTCCGCGATCGCGCACTCGACGTTCTTGATCGTCACGGCCGGCTGGTCGATCGCGAGCACGCACCCCGCCTCGCACGGCGCCGGACACAACCGGCCGGTGAACTCGGGGAAGTTGTTCGTCGCGTGCAGCCGCTCGCTCGCCGCCCGCCAGTCCGCCCGGGACACCAGGTCGTTCCACTCCGGGATCAGGTTCCCGAGCGGACAGGCGTCGTGGCAGAACGGGACCCCGCAGTCCATGCACCGGTCCGCCTGCGCGCCCACGATGGGCAGCAGCGCCCCGGGGACGTACACCTCGTCCCAGTCCCGCACCCGCTCCGCGACGGGCCTGCGCGGCCAGTCCTGACGGGGGGTGCGCATGAATCCCTTGGGGTCCGCCATGGCTGATGTCCTCGGGGGAGTCCGCACGTCCGCACCTGCGGCGGGCGCCGTACGCCGGCACGCTCCCGCGTACGACGGCACCTTTCCGCCACAATACGACGCCCCCGCCGCTCACGCAGAGCGGAAAGCTCAGGCCAACGCCAGGGCGTACGAGAGGGCCGCCGCACCCGAGGCGACCGTCCTGACGTGGTTCCACATCGTCCACTCGCGCACGTACGCGGGCCAGTACGCGATCCCCTCCGCCGACTCCGCGCCGAGCGCGAGCAGCCGCTCGTTACGCGGCACGTTCGCCGTCACCGTCACCCCGAACGCGCCCACCAGGTACAGCCCGCTGCCCAGCAGCAGCTCCACCCGCCCCTGCTCCGGCCACAGCACGAACGTCACCACCGCGACCACGGCGCACACCGCCGCGGCCCCGAGGAACAGCCACATGAACACCGAGGTCAGCGCCGCCCGGTTGATCGCGTTCATCGCGGCCACCCCCTGCGCCGCCGGCAACGCCCCGAGCCCCCGCATGACCAGCACCGAGAACGCCGCGAACACGCCCGCCATGACACCGGTCACCAGCACCCCGGCCACCGCCATCGCCACGTACGGCCCGTCCACCATGAACGTCAACCCCCCTGTCGCCGCCGAGATCCTGCCCCACCAGCCCCGTCACCACAAGTGATGCCCGGCCAACATCGACGACACACGGTGGCGGGCAGGGACGGCGGCGGGGCGGGTGCTGGGGCGGGCGCCGGGGGCGGATCGGCGTGGGGCGTACGGCACGCGCGCGTACGGCACCGCGCAGGGTCGGATTCCGCGCGAGCCGCGACCGCGAACCACGCGCGCGCACGGCCTACGCCATCACTCAGCCGCCCCCACCGGCACCCAAACCGCCCCCCGGCCCCCGCGCACAGTGGGCGCCACCACCTCGTCCACCAAGGCCGCCGCGAGGTCCCCGTACGTCAACCCGGGTGCCCCCGCAGGCACTTGGTCCCCTCCGATGACGTACCGTCCCTCGGCCGGACCCTCCGTCAGTTCGCCGCCCGGCGTCAGGACCGCCCAGTCCATTCCGCCCCCGGCTGTCCGCAGCCGCGTCAGTCCGGCGGTGTGCGCCCGTGCGAACGGCAGGTGTTCCGGCGGGAACGCCGCCGGGTCCTCCATCACGGGCCGCCCGTCCGGCCCGAGCAGATCCGCGAAGAGGCCTACGGCGACCAGCCGGGACACCCCCTCCGCCGCGAGCAGCGCGTCGACGGCCCGTGCGAAGAAGTCCGGCTCGAAGCTCGCCGCGGCGTGTACGACGCCCCACCGTCCCGCCCGCCCGGCCAGCACCCCCTGCGGAGCGGTGACGTCCCCGCGTACGACCGTCACCCCGCTCTCCCCGAGCCCGGGATGCCGCGCCGGATCCCGTACCGCCCCGACCACCGTGAGTCCCCGCCGCAGTGCCTCCGCGCACACCGCGCGTCCGGCCCGTCCACCGGCCCCGAAGACGACGATCCCGTCCATGCCTCTCGGCCTCCTCACCGGCGGCGCGTCTCGCCGCCCGGCCCGGAGCATGGACCACGAAGTGCCGGTCACCGCAACGGTATCGGCGCTAACCTCGACGGATGACCGACGCACTCCGCCCGGACATGTTCCATCCCGCCTGCCCCTCTGCCGACGTTCCGTTCAGGATCGGGGGAAAGTGGTCAGGAATGGTCATCCGTTGCCTTGAGGGCGGCCCCCGCCGCTTCACCGAACTCCGCGTGCCGATCCGGGCCACCCCCAAGGTCCTCAGCGAGACCCTGCGCGCGATGGAACGCGACGGATACGTCACGCGGACCGCGTACGACGAGAACCCGCCCCGCGTCGAGTACGCCCTCACGCCCCTCGGCCGCACCCTCCTGCCCTTCCTCGACGCGGCCCGGGCGTGGAGCGAGGCCCACCTCCCCGAAGCCGGCCGCCGCCCCTGACGCATCATGACCACTGTGCGACTAGAAGCGATCACTTGGGACCGGCTCTCCGACCTCCTGGCGGAGCGACTGTCCGATCTGAAACCGACAGACGGCGGCCCCTGGCCACGCATCGCCTTCGACGGCGCTCCGGCAGCCCGGCCCGGGGACCTCGCGGCGCGGGTCGCGGAGGGCCTGCGGGCGCGCGGTCGGCCCTCCCGCGTCGTCGACACCCACGGCTTCCTGCGCCCCGCGTCGCTCCGCTTCGAGTACGGCCACCACGACGTGGACGCCTACTACGACGGCTGGTTCGACACCCGCGCGCTGTGGCGCGAGGTCTTCGGCCCCCTCGAACCCGGCGGCACCGGCCGTATCCTGCCCGACCTGTGGGACCCGGCGACCGACCGCGCGACCCGCAGCCCGTACGTCGAACTCCCGCCCGGCGGACTCCTGTTGCTCCACGGCCCGCTCCTGCTGCGGCACTGGTTCCCCTTCGACCTCAGCGTCCACGTCCACCTCTCCCAGGGCTCCCTGCGCCGCCGTACCCCGCAGGACGAGCAGTGGACGCTGCCCGCCTTCGAGCGGTACGAGCAAGAGACCGACCCGGCGGCGAGCGCGGACGTTCTGGTGCGGGCCGATGACCCTCGGCACCCCGCGTGGAACGGCTGAGAGCGAACAAGCGAGGGAGAGTTGACCGAAGTGCTATTGAATGCGCGTGCATCTAACTAGGGTGTCGGTATGGCGATCTTCTTCGACGACACCGTCCGCGCCCTCCTCGACGGCAAGAACTTCGCGTCCGTCGCGACCCTCGGCCCCGACGGCGCCCCGCACAACTCGGTGGTCTGGATGAAACGCGAGGACGACACCGTCCTGCTGACCTCCCTGGACAACCGGCAGAAGGTGCGCAACCTGCGCCGCGACCCCCGCATCAGCCTCACGGTCTTCGACCTCGCGAACCCCTACGCCTCGGTCGAGATCCGGGGCCGCGCCGAGATCCTCCCGGACCCCGAGAAGCGGCTCCCGCACGACCTCGCGCACAGGTACCTGGGCATCGACCCGCCCGGCGAGAAGGACGACGAGGTCAGGGTGATCATCCGAGTCGTTCCGGAGAAGGTCGTGGGGTTCTCGGCCTGAGGGGCACCCTGACGGGGGCGGGACGCCCGGCGTTGCCGGGCCCGCCTCGTGGACATGCGGTCCGCCCGATGCGCGGCAAGAATGTAGGGCGCCGGGACAGCGGCGCGTCCGCGCCGTGCCGGCCGTCCGGCCAGGGAGGCAGTCCATGACCACCGCCGGAGACATCATGCACCGGGGCGCCCAGTGGATCCCCATGCACGAGACCCTCGACCGCGCCGCCCAGCTGATGCGCGACCTCGACGTCGGGGCGCTGCCCATCAGCGACGAGGACGACCGGCTCTGCGGCATCCTCACGGACCGCGACATCGTCGTCGGCTGCGTCGCCATGGGGCACGACCCGGCCAAGGTGACCGCCGGTCAGATGGCCCAGGGCACGCCCCGCTGGATCGACGCCGGAGCCGACGTCGACGAGGTGCTGCGGGAGATGCAGGGGCACCGCATCCGCCGGCTCCCCGTGATCGAGAACAAACGCCTCGTCGGCATGATCAGCGAGGCCGACCTCGCACAACACCTCACGGAGAGCCAGATCGCGTCGTGGGCGGAGAGTGTGTACGCCCGCGGCTGACCGGGCCCGCACGTGACCGCACCGCCCCCGCTTCCGGCGTACCGGCCTGCCTCCGTCAGAGCCAGCCGTTGCGCCGGAAGCCCCGGTACAGGGCCAGGCACGCCGTCGCTATCACCCCCAGCACCAGCGGATACCCGAACTTCCAGCGCAGCTCCGGCATGTGGTCGAAGTTCATGCCGTAGATCCCGCACACCATCGTCGGCACCGCGATCACCGCCGCCCACGCGGTGATCTTCCGCATGTCCTCGTTCTGCGCGACCGTCACCTGCGCCAGGTGCGCCTGGAGGATCGAGTTCAGCAGTTCGTCGAAGGAGGCGATCTGCTCGGTGACACGCTGCAGATGGTCCGAGACGTCCCGGAAGTACGCCTGTATCTCCGGGTCGACCACCCGCACCGGACGGTCCGCGAGGTCCAGCAGCGGACGGCCCAGCGGCACCACCGCCCGCTTCAGCTCCAGCAGTTCACGCTTGAGCTGGTAGATCCGGCCCGGGTCGGCCCGCGCGCCGTCCTCCGCGAAGACGTCCGTCTCCACCTGGTCGATGTCGGCCTGCACCGCGTCCGTGACGTGCAGGTAGTCGTCCACCACATGGTCCGCGATCGCGTGCAGCACCGCCGAGGGACCCTTGGCGAGCTGCGCGGTGTCCGCCTCCAGCTCCTCGCGCAGCGGGCCCAGCGAGCCGTGCCGCCCGTGCCGGACCGTGATCACGAAGTCGGGGCCGACGAACACCATGATCTCGCCGGTGTTGACGACCTCGCTGGTCGCCGTCAACTGCTCGTGCTCCACGTAGCAGACCGTCTTGAAGACCGCGAACAGCGTCTCCCCGTACCGCTCCACCTTCGGGCGCTGGTGCGCCTCCACCGCGTCCTCGACCGCCAGCGGGTGCAGGTCGAAGAGCTCGGCGATGCCCGCGAACTCGGCGTTCGTCGGCTCGTGCAGCCCCAGCCAGACGAAGCCGTGGCCCTGCTTGCGGACCCGCTCCACCGTCTCCACCAGATCGGCGCCGGAGGGCGCCCGGGCACCCTCCTTGTAGGTCACGCAGTTCACCACGGAGGAGCCCAGCGGCGAGCGCGCGTGATGGCTGAGATCGACCTTCGTGCGCCGCCGCGCCAGCCGTGCCACCCGGCGCAGGCCGCCGACCCCGCCCAGGCCGGTGACCTTCCGCAGATTCCCCGCCATGGTCATGTGGATCTCCTCGCCGGCTCCCCGTACGCCGCGTTTCCCGCGCTTGGCTGGCCAGTGTGCCAGGTCGGGGCAAGGGTCGGGTAAGCCTGTGGAAAACTCTGATTCCGCTCTGTACTCCCCTGTGGACAACTCTGTTCCCCTGGTACGGGAAGCCATGCGGGGAGCGGATTTCCGGCCGCGTCGCCCGCATCCGGGAACCGGGGTAAATGGGATGATCCGATCATGACGCGAACCGACGGGTATCTCCTCGACAACCGGCGGGCCGAGGCGGGAGAGCGCTTCGACGCCTTCGCCACGCTCTTCGACCCCACCACCTTCCGCCACCTCGACGCGCTCGGCATCGGCCCCGGCTGGCGCTGCTGGGAGGTCGGCGCGGGCGGCACCTCCGTCGCCTCCTGGATCGCCAAGAAGGTCGGGCCCACCGGCCGGGTCCTCGCCACCGACATCGACACCACCCACCTCGCGCGCGCCGCGCGCCCGCCCATCGAGGTCCGCGTCCACGACGTCGGCGCCGAGGAGCCGCCGGGGGAGGGGTTCGACCTCGTCCACGCCAGGCTCGTACTCGTCCATGTCCCGGACCGCGAACGGGCGTTGCACTCCATGATCAAGGCTCTCCGCCCCGGCGGACGCCTGCTCGTCGAGGACGCCGACCCGGCTCTCCAGCCCCTCCTCTGCCCCGACGAACACGGCCCCGCCCAGCAGTTGGCCAACCGTCTGCGCCACGCCTTCCGCACGCTCCTCGCCGAACGCGGCGCCGACCTCTCCTACGGCCGCCGCCTGCCCCGCCTCCTCCGCGACGCCGGCCTCCACCGCGTAGAGGCCGACGCGTACTTCCCCCTCGCCTCCCCCGCCTGCGCCGCCCTCGAATCCGCAACGATCCGCCACCTCCGCACCGACCTCATCACCGCGGGCCTCGCGACGGACGAGGACATCGACCACCACCTCGCGAACGTGGCGACGGGGGAGATGGACCTGGCGACGGCACCGATGATCTCGGCGTGGGGGAGGAAGGGGTAGGGCGGGCGCGGGGATGTCTTCGGGGAGGGCGTGGCCAGGTGGGGATCGGGAGGTACGCGGTGTGGTGGGGCGGGGCCGTCGGGGAGGCGCGTGGTACAGCGGGCCGGGGAGGCGCGCGGTGCGGCGGGAGCGCGGGGCGGGAACGGCGGAGAGGTGGGTGCGGTGGGGCGGCGGGCCGGTGCGGCGTCGCCCGTCGCGTCCGGGCGTACAGCCGCGTACGGATACGGCCCGGCGCCTCGCCCGGCGTCGCCGGGCCGCCAGGGCTTGCGCCGCCGGACAGGCAACGCGCCTTGCCGGACGGGAGCGGACCGGGGGTGCCGCGAGGAGCTGTCGGCCATGCCGGAAGGGCTGCTGAGCAGAGTGCCGTGGGGTGCTGCTCGACCTGTCGGACGGGGGCGTGGCGACAGGTCGGCGTGCGGGTGGGGCCGGGCTCGGGGGAGTGAGCGTCTGGCGGATGCGTTCTGGTCGGCACGCGCGCGAGGGCAGTGCGGGAAGGCCGAGGAGGCCCAAGCCGCCGTCCGCTGGTCGGCACGCATACAGGGGGTGGTGCGCCGAGCGAGGTCGCTGTGGGGGCGCTGACCCCTGATCGGCACGCGCGCGGGGGCCGTGGGGGAGCGAGGCTGTACTGCCGCCTGCCGCCTGCCGCCTGCCGCCTGCCGCCTGCCGCCTGCCGCCTGCGCGGCGCGTGCGCGTGTGTCCGACGGCACCCGCGGTCTACGCTCCGGGCTCTCACCGTTCTCCTCCAACGGCCCCCGGTCCACCGCGCCCCCGCCACCCCTCCGCCCGGCGAACACCGGGAAGCTCCCAGCTCGTCGTACCGCCCCTCACCGCCCCGGCGGCCGAGCGCCCACCACCTCCACCGCGCGTGCGCCTGCGCGGCACCCCTCCGCTGCTGCGGCCTCCAGGGAGGCACCCGTCGTCAGGGCCGCGAGGAAAGCGCCGGTGAACGCGTCGCCCGCGCCGGTGGTGTCGTGGGGCTGTGCGGGCACCGCGGGCACGCGCGCGAGGAGGGAACCGGCGTGGGCCACCAGGGCGCCGTACGGGCCGTCCTTGGCGATCACCAGGGGGATACGGCGGCTGAGTTCGACCGCCGCGTCGGCCGTGTCCCGCAGGCCGGTCAGGAGGCACGCCTCGTCGCGGCTGGGGAGCAGTACGTCGATGCCGTCGACGAGTTCCAGGAACCGTTCGGCGCCCAGCTCCTTGAGGAAACCGGCCGACGCGGGATCGAGGCTCACCGGCACTCCCCGCGCGCGGGCGCCCGCGAGGACGACGCGGACCAGTGCGCGTCCGTCGGCGGAGAACAGCAGGTACCCCGAGAGGTGCACCCGTACGACGCCGTCGAGCAGCTCCTCCGACCAGTCACCGGGCGCCAGCCGCAACGCCGCGCCGCTGTCCGTGAGGAACGTCCGCTCGGCCGCCGCACCGGAGTCGACCAGACAGATGACCGTCCCGGTCGGGGCCTCCGGATCGACGACCAGGTACGGCCGTACCCCGCACCCCACCAGCTCCTGTTCGTGCCACCCCGCCTCGGCCACCCCGACCCGCCCCAGCAGCCGCACATCCCCGCACCCCCAATGGGCCGCCCAGCACGCCACATTGGCCCCCGCCCCACCCGGCAGCCGCCGCACAACAGCCGCGGTGTCGGTCCCCACGTCCAAGGGCCCCCGATACCGCGCAACCACATCGGTGACGACGTCCCCGACAACCAACAACCCACCGAAACCGCTCACCGAGTCACCCGAGCAGACCTCGCCGAGCCTTCCTCGCCCCACCACGCCCGCCGCCCCGCTCCCAGAAGCCCCCCTCTCGCCCCGCCCCCTCAATCCCCCACCCAAGCCGCCGCGATGCGCCCGGCGAGCCGCACATTGCCGCGTACGGCCGCCAGATTGGCCTCCAGGGACGCCCCGTCGGTGTGGCGGACGAGGTAGGAGAGGAGGAAGGGGGTGACGGCCTGGCCGGTGATGTTCTCGGCCTCGCACGCCTGGAGCGCGTCGGCGAGTACGCGCGCGTGGAGGCCCGGTTCCAGCTGCTGTTCCTCGGGGACGGGGTTGGCGACGATGAGGGCGGACTCCGGCCCGGCGAGAAGGTCCTGCGCCCGCATCACCTCGGCGACCTCACCGGGCGTACGGAGCGTCCACTCCACAGGGTGGCCGGAGTCGGACAGGTAGAAGCCGGGGAAGCGGTCCGTGCCGTACCCGGCGACGGCCACGCCGAGCGTCTCCAGGCGCTGAAGCGTCGCGGGGACGTCGAGGATGGACTTGACGCCCGCGCACACGACAGTGATCCGCGTGCGCGCGAGGAGCCCGAGGTCGGCGGACTCGTCCTGAGTGAGGGTCCACTCCCGGTGCACCCCGCCGAGCCCACCGGTCGCGAACACCCGCACACCGGCCAGCGCGGCGAGCTGCGCGGTCGCGGAGACGGTCGTCGCCCCGCTCGCCCCGGAGGCCACCGCGAGCGGCAGGTCACGATGGCCCAGCTTGCGGATGCCGTCACTGTCGGCGATCCGCTCCAACTGCTTCTCGTCGAGCCCCACGCGCGGCTGCCCGTCCAGCACGGCGACGGTCGCCGGTACGGCACCCTCCGCGCGGACGACGGCCTCCAGCTCGCGCGCCACCTGAAGGTTGCGCGGCCGGGGCAGCCCGTGCGCGATGATCGTCGACTCCAGTGCCACGACGGGCCTGCGCGCGGCGAGCGCCTCCCGTACCTCTTCCGACACCATCAGCACCATGGGCCCGCCTCCTGTCGGTCGTTCTCCCTTTCATCTCTGGCGATCGTTCTGGCCGGTCAAACTCTTGCGGCCTGTGGGAGACACCACCAGCCTGGGGTGCATGACGGACAACTCCGCACGTCTCGACCACGTCGTGCTCTGGGTACGCGACCCCGTCGCCTCCGCCGGCTTCTACGCGCGCGCGGTGGGCCTCGACCCCGTACGGCTCCCCGAGTTCACGGCGGGCGAGGTCCCGTTCCCCTCCGTACGGGTCAACGACGACACCCTTCTCGACCTGATGCCCCTCACCCTCGCGCCCGACATGCGCATGCTCCCCGACTCCGCGGCCAGCGCCGGTCATCCCGTCAACCACGTCTGCCTGGCCCTCCAGGCGCCCGCCTACGACGCTCTGCGCGCCCGCCTGGAGTCCCTCGACGTCCCCACCTCCCCCGTCGCCCACGGCTCCTTCGGGGCCCGCGGGAAAGCCCCGCGCAGCTTCTACTTCCGCGACCCCGACGGGAACGTGGTGGAGGCACGGCACTACGACTGACGGCCGGCCCCCTGCCCGCGCCGGAGCCTCGCCTCAGAACAACGGCTCCGGCAACACCCCCTCCAGCGCCAGCAGCCGCCGCTTGGTCTCCAGCCCGCCCCCGAACCCCCCGATCCCGCCGCCGCTCTCCACCACCCGGTGGCAAGGCACCACGACCGGCAGCGGGTTGGACCCCATCGCCGCCCCCACCGCCTGCGCGGCCTCCGGCCGGCCGACGCGCCGCGCGAGGTCGCCGTACCCGACGACCGCCCCGTACGGCACACCGGCCGCCAGCTCGCGCAGCACACGCCGGTTGAAGCCGGAGATCAGCGACCAGTCCAGCGGCAGCGCGAAGTCCCGGCGCCGCCCGGCGAAGTACTCCTCGACCTGGCGCACCGCCTCGGCCAGCACGGGCGAGCCGGGCGCCGCCTCGGGAACCGCCCCCAACCGGTCCCCGAGCCGCTCCAGCGCCCGCTCCCGCACCGCGTCCGTCGCGTGGAACATGATGTTGACCAGCCCCTGATCGGTCGCGGCCAGCAGCAGCGGCCCGATCCCGCTGTCCACGACGGCCCACCCGACCCGCTGCCCGAACTCCCCGTCACCGCTCATGCCCCCACCGTACGACCCGCCACTGACAACGCCCCCGGGAAGCTCCTACGGCAGCGCGGCCCGCACCACGTCCGGCTTGTTCGTGATGATCCCGTCCACCCCGTACCCGGCGGCCTTGCGCGCGTTGACGGCGTCGTCCACCGTCCAGACGTACATCTGGAGCCGCCGGTGGTGCGGCCCCCGCAGCGCGTGCACGGCGGAGACGTACTCGCTCGTCACCGTCGTGTGCGAGGGATTGATCAGATCGGCGAACCGCGCGTAGGACGGCAGATCGGCCACGGCGGGCGTACCGAGGAACCCGGTGCGGACGGCCGGCCTGAGGCCGTGCACCGTACGGATGCTCGCGGCGTCGAAGCTCTGGACGATCAGACGGCTGGTCAGATGCCAGGGATCGAGCCATCCCTCGTTGCCGAGCACCTTGATGATCTGCTGTTCGATACCGGGATAGAGCTGCGGATTCTTGATCTCCAGGAGGAGTTTCTGCCGGTGGGTGTCGAGGCGGTTCACGAACTGCTTCAACGTCGGCACCCGCTGACCTGCGAACGCGGGTCCGAACCAACTCCCCGCGTCGAGCTGGGCGATCTCCGCCGCGGTGAAGTCCTTCACTTTCCACGGCGCCCGGCCCGGGAAGATCTTGGCCGCATTGGTGGTGCGCCTGAGCGTGTCGTCGTGGATCACCACGAGTTCGCCGTCCTTTGTCCGCTGGACGTCGTTCTCGACCCAGGCGACCTCCATTTCCGCCGCTTTGTCGACGGCGGCCAGCGTGTTCTCGGGCGCCCGCGCGGAGGCGCCCCGGTGGGCCACGACGACGGGTGCGGGACGGGCTGCCGCGCTCGCGTCCGGCGCTTGCGCCAAGAGGACCGCGGCGGTGCCCAGAAGAGCGGTGGAGGTAACGGCGGCTACACGCGCGTGCATGACGACTCCTCGCTTCCTGTGATCACGTCGGGATTCACTGTGACATCACAGGGGCGGCGCAGGAGGAGACCGCGGATGGCCACAGAATGAATGGCGACAGCCACACGCGCGCACCGCAGGCGCACAAGTGGGGCAAGGGCGTGTTTCTTTGCCGGAAAATCGTTCGACCATTCCGGTGGGGGTCATACTCTCTGCGTCAACCCTGACCGCTCGGCGGTCCTGGGAAGGGGCGCATTCCAGGGAAAATCAATCAACAGGGCGGAAGGGCAACCCCGCATGCAAGGCACGGTCGACGGATTCAGCTACGGACTCGTCACCCCGATGGTGGCCTACTTCATGGCCTGCCTCGGCGGAGCCCTCGGTCTGCGCTGTACGACCAGAGCCCTGCTCGTCTCCCACTCCTGGCGCCCCGGCTGGCTCGCCCTCGGCTCGGCGGCGATCGGCTCCGGCATCTGGACGATGCACTTCGTCGCGATGATGGGATTCACCGTCCAGGGTGCACCCATCCGGTACGACAAACCCCTCACGTACACGAGCCTCGGTGTCGCGATCCTCATGGTCGGCGTCGGGATCTTCATCGTCGGCTACAAGGGGGCCTCGGGAACCGCGCTGTTCACCGGAGGGACGATCACCGGCCTCGGTATCGCCTCCATGCACTACCTGGGCATGGCCGGTATGCAGCTCAACGGGCGCCTGGAGTACAACACGTTCACCGTCGCGGCGTCCGTCGCGATCGCCATGGGGGCCGCGACAGCGGCGCTGTGGGCCGCCGGACAGGTCAGAGGCTTCCTCTGGAGCGTGGGCGCGAGCCTCGTCATGGGCCTCGCCGTCACCGGTATGCACTACACCGGCATGGCCGCCCTCAGCGTCCACACACACCCCGGCGACACCACCTCCGGCGACTCGCCCGCCTCCCTGCTCGCCCCGATGCTGATCGGCCCCCTCGCGTTCCTCGCGCTCGCGGCCGTCGTCGTCGTGTTCGACCCCCTGATGGTCATGGGCAGACCCGCCGTACCGCCCGTCGAGCACAAACCCGGCGTCCCCGCGCACCCGGCCGGCCACCACACCGGCCGCCGCCCCAGCGTCCGCGCCCGCCGCACCGCCCGCCGCGAGGTCCGGGAACCGCAGCGCCGCTGACACGGAAAACCCCTGATGGGGACCCGTTGTCAGTGGGGGGTCGTACGGTGGATGGCATGCGGCCCGTTTCCAGCATCGAACGTACGGTGGCGCCCTTCGAGGTCGTCAGCCCCTACCAGCCCAGCGGCGACCAGCCGGCGGCCATCGCCGAACTCGCCCAGCGCGTGCAGGCCGGTGAGAAGGACATCGTCCTCCTCGGCGCGACCGGCACCGGCAAGTCCGCCACCACCGCGTGGATGATCGAGAAGCTCCAGCGCCCCACGCTCGTGATGGCGCCGAACAAGACCCTGGCCGCCCAGCTGGCGAACGAGTTCCGCGAGCTCCTGCCGAACAACGCGGTCGAATACTTCGTCTCGTACTACGACTACTACCAGCCCGAGGCGTACGTCCCGCAGTCGGACACCTACATCGAGAAGGACTCCTCGATCAACGAGGAGGTCGAGCGCCTGCGCCACTCCGCGACGAACTCGCTGCTCACCCGCAGGGACGTCGTCGTGGTCGCCTCCGTCTCCTGCATCTACGGCCTCGGCACGCCGCAGGAGTACGTGGACCGCATGGTCCGCCTGAAGGTCGGCGAGGAGATCGACCGGGACGACCTGCTGCGCCGCTTCGTCGACATCCAGTACACGCGCAACGACCTCGCCTTCACGCGCGGGACGTTCCGGGTGCGCGGCGACACCATCGAGATCTTCCCGGTCTACGAGGAACTCGCCGTCCGCATCGAGATGTTCGGCGACGAGATCGAGGCCCTCTCCACGCTCCACCCGCTCACCGGCGAGATCATCAGCGACGACCAGCAGCTCCACATCTTCCCGGCCACCCACTACGTCGCGGGCCCCGAGCGCCTGGAGCGCGCAGCCAACGACATCGAGAAGGAACTCGGCGAGCGCCTCGCCGAACTGGAGAAGCAGAGCAAGCTCCTGGAGGCCCAGCGCCTGCGCATGCGCACGACGTACGACCTGGAGATGCTCCGCCAGATCGGCTCCTGCTCCGGCGTCGAGAACTACTCGATGCACTTCGACGGCCGCGAACCGGGCTCCCCGCCCAACACCCTCCTGGACTACTTCCCGGACGACTTCCTGCTGGTCATCGACGAGTCGCACAACACGGTCCCGCAGATCGGCGCGATGTACGAGGGCGACGCCTCCCGCAAGCGCACCCTCGTCGACCACGGATTCCGCCTCCCCTCGGCGCTCGACAACCGCCCCCTGAAGTGGGAGGAGTTCCAGGAGCGCATCGGGCAGACGGTCTACCTGTCGGCGACCCCCGGCAAGTACGAACTCTCGCGCGCGGACGGCGCCGTCGAGCAGATCATCCGCCCCACCGGCCTCATCGACCCCGAGGTCGTCGTCAAGCCCACCGAGGGCCAGATCGACGACCTGGTGCACGAGATCCGCGACCGGGTCGAGAAGGACGAGCGCGTCCTGGTCACCACCCTCACCAAGAAGATGGCCGAGGACCTCACCGACTACTTCCTCGAACTCGGCATCCACGTCCGCTACCTGCACAGCGACGTCGACACGCTGCGCCGCATCGAGCTCCTGCGCGAACTGCGCGCCGGTGAGTTCGACGTCCTGGTCGGCATCAACCTCCTGCGCGAGGGCCTCGACCTGCCCGAGGTCTCCCTGGTGGCGATCCTCGACGCCGACAAGGAGGGCTTCCTGCGCTCGGGCACGTCCCTGATCCAGACCATCGGCCGCGCCGCGCGCAACGTCTCCGGACAGGTCCACATGTACGCCGACCGGATCACCCCCGCGATGGAGCGCGCCATCGAGGAGACCAACCGGCGCCGGGAGAAGCAGGTCGCCTACAACACGGCGCACGGCATCGACCCCCAGCCGCTGCGCAAGAAGATCAACGACATCGTCGCCCAGATCGCGCGCGAGGAGGTCGACACCGAACAACTCCTCGGCAGCGGCTACCGCGCGAAGAAGGACGGCCGCGGCACCAAGGCGCCCGTGCCGTCGCTCGGCGAGAAGGCCCGCGCCAAGGCGGCCAAGTCCGCCAAGGGCAGGGCCAAGGAAACCGTCCCCACGGACACTCCGGCCGCCGACCTCGCCGACCAGATCGAGGCGATGACCGAGCGGATGCGCGCCGCCGCCGCCGACCTCCAGTTCGAGGTCGCCGCCCGGCTGCGGGACGAGGTCTCCGAGATGAAGAAGGAACTGCGCCAGATGAAGGAGGGGGGCCTGGCATGACCCGCGTATCCGGGAGCGCCGCGCAGTACGCGCTGTGTTGCAGGACCGACACAAAACGCGCTCCCGGGTACGGCACTGTCAGTGGCTTTGCGTAGGGTTCTGGAACATCCGCGGAGCCCGCGGGAACAGGGGAAGTTCGAGAGGGGAATCGGCTCGTGACCGTCAACATGACCAAGGGTCAGGCAATCAGTCTTCAGAAGAACGACGGAGGCAGCCTGAGCGCGGTGCGGATGGGTCTCGGCTGGCAGGCGGCCCCCCGGCGCGGCCTGTTCGGTTCCCGCACCCGCGAGATCGACCTCGACGCCTCCGCGGTCCTCTTCGCGGACCAGCAGCCGGTCGACGTCGTGTTCTTCCGCCACCTGGTGAGCGACGACGGCTCCGTGCGGCACACCGGCGACAACCTGGTCGGCGGCGTCGGCCAGGGCGGGGACGACGAGGCGATCCTCGTCGACCTCTCGCGCGTGCCGGTCCACATCGACCAGATCGTCTTCACCGTCAACTCCTTCACGGGCCAGACCTTCCAGGAGGTGCAGAACGCGTTCTGCCGCCTGGTCGACGAGACCAACGGCCAGGAGCTGGCGCGCTACACCCTCGCGGGCGGCGGCAACTACACGGCCCAGATCATGGCCAAGGTGCACCGCGTGGGCCAGGGCTGGTCGATGACCGCCATCGGCACCCCGGCCAACGGCCGCACCTTCCAGGACCTCATGCCGGCCATCCAGCCGGTCCTCTGAGGGCCGCGGCACCACAACCACACAGCACGACACAGGGGGACGACAGGCGATGACGGCCGAGCTGACGCGGGGGCAGAACCATCCGCTCTCCCAGGTCCGCCTGGTGATCAGGGTCTCGGCCGCGGCCCCGGTCGTGGCCGGGGTGACGCTGGGCGACGACCAGGGGCGCGTCCCCGGCCCCGAGTGGGTCGCCCACCCCGGCGCGCCCGCCCTGCCCGGCCTGGAGGTCCCCCGGCAGGCCGCCCGCGAGCACCGTATCGCCGTCGACCTGGACGCCGTACCGCAGCGCGCGCACCGCGTGCACGTGCTGCTCGCGCTGCCGGGCGGCGCCGGGGCCGTCCGCTTCGGCGCCTCGGCGGCCCCGTTCGTCGCGGTCGCGGGCGCCGACGGCACCGACCTCGCGACGTTCACCCTCACTGGCCTCGACGCCGAGTCGGCCGTCGTCGCCGTGGAGCTGTACCGCCGCCAGGGCGCCTGGAAGGTCCGCGCCGTCGGCCAGGGCTACGCGGGCGGCCTCGCCGAACTCCTCACCGACCAGGGCCTGCCCCAGGCCCACCAGGTCGCGTCCACGATCCAGCAGGCCACCGCCCCCACCCCGGCCCCGCCGGTCCCGGCCCCCCTCACCCAGGACCAGAACGCGACGCCGTACGACGCCCGCCCGACGGCGCCGGCAGGCCCGTACGGCAGCCCCTACGACGAACCCCCCGCCGCACCCCCGCAGGGCGCCGGACTCTACGGCGCGCAGGACAGCGGCGTCGACTACACCCACCCCCGCCGCCGCACGACCCCTCCGCCGCCCCCGCCGACCGCGCCCCCGGCCTCGCCGGGACAGCCCGCGCGGCCCGTCGCGGGGGACGCGACCGGGTGGTCGATGGAGGAGCGGCTCTACAACCAGGTGTGGGGCATGTTCGAGGACTACGCGCGCACGACGGCCGCCTACCGCAGTGCCGTCGACTTCGCGGACGCGCGCATGGAGCGGGAGCTGGACGAGGCGCTCGCGGACCCGCGCGCGCGGATGGGCGGGCAGGCCGACGCCGCGCGGGAGGCGGCGCGCGCGAAGCACACCCAGCTGATGGACCAGGCGCGCGAGGTCCTCGACCGGGACCTGACGCAGCTCGTCGCCGAGTCCGAGGTCGTCGAACCCGCGCTGCCGCCGTCCTACGCGGGCTGGGACAACCCGGTCTGGCACGCCTACCGGGTCCCCGAGGAACTCCCCATGGCCCTGCGCCTGGGTGATCTGCGGCTGCCGGAGAGCGAGCAGTTGCGCATCCCGATGCTGGTCAGGCTGCCGCTGGAGCGGGGGCTGTGGATCGACAGCGGGGCGGTCGGCGCGGCGGACGGCGCGGTCGTCGACGCGTACGACGTACGGCGGCTCGCGCTGGACATGGCTGTCGCGCACGTGGCCCGGCTGCTCGCGGCGCATCCGGCGGGCGCGTTCACGGTGCACGTCGTGGACGCGGCCGGTGCGGCGGCGTCGTCCCTGGCCCCGCTGGCCGGGGCGGGCGTGCTGGCCGGGCCGCCCGCCGTGGGCGCCGCCGGGGTGGCGGACGTCCTCGGGCGGCTCACACAGCGCGTCGACCTGGTGCAGATGGCGGTGCGCGGCGGCGCCCCGGACGCGCTGCCGCCGGACTTCGACCCCGCGCACCAGCTGCTCGTCGTGAACGACTTCCCGCACGGCTTCGACGACCGCGCGGTGACGCAGCTGCGCTACCTCGCGGACGAGGGCCCGGGCGTCGGCGTGCACCTGATGATGGTCGCCGACCGGGAGGACGCGACCGCGTACGGCCCGCTGCTCGACCCGCTGTGGCGGTCCCTGCTGCGGCTGACGCCGGTGCCGGACGACTACCTCGCCGACCCGTGGGTGGGGCACGCGTGGACGTACGAACCGGCGCTCGTGCCGCCCGGCAGCGGGGTGCTCCAGCAGGTCCTCGCGCAGGTCGCGGCAGCTCGTACCAAGCCCTAGTAAAGAGCCCTGACCTGCGTTTTTGATCTTTCTTTTGCCAATCGCTTTACCTTTCCTTGGTGATTGGGGTACTGTTTTCCGTACGGAGGGGAGTACTCCCTGACAACTGCGGCGTACCCGTCAATACGGATCAGGCCAGATCCCGGGGCGTCGGCCCACAAGTGGGTGGAAGAGACCTCCGGCAGCGCGACGCGACGCTGAGTATCTGCCGTTACGTACTGCCGGAGGCACAGCAGTGGATGTTTCCTTGACCCTGTGGGTCCTGACGATCGTGGGCCTCAGCGCCCTCATCGCGGTCGACTTCTTCATCGGCCGCAAGCCGCACGACGTGTCCATCAAGGAGGCGGGGATCTGGACGGTCGTCTGGATCGCCCTCGCCGGGCTCTTCGGCCTCGGCCTCGCGATATTCGGCGGCGGTGAGCCCTCCGGGGAGTTCTTCGCCGGGTTCATCACCGAGAAGTCGCTGAGCGTCGACAACCTCTTCGTCTTCATCCTGATCATGGCGAAGTTCTCGGTCCCGTCCCAGTACCAGCAGCGGGTCCTGCTCATCGGCGTCCTCATCGCCCTGGTCCTGCGGGCGATCTTCATCGCCGCCGGTGCCGCGATCATCGCCAACTTCTCCTGGGTCTTCTACATCTTCGGCGCCTTCCTCATCTGGACCGCCTGGAAGCTCATCCAGGAGGCGCGCGCCGACGAAGAGGAGGAGGAGTTCGAGGAGAACAAGCTCCTCAAGGCCGTCGAGAAGCGCTTCGGCGTCGCCGACCGCTACCACGGCACGAAGCTGTGGGTCCAGGAGAACGGCAAGCGGGTCATGACCCCGATGCTGGTCGTCATCCTCGCGATCGGCACCACGGACGTCCTGTTCGCGCTCGACTCGATCCCCGCGATCTTCGGCCTCACCCAGGACCCGTACATCGTCTTCACCGCCAACGCGTTCGCCCTCATGGGCCTGCGCCAGCTGTACTTCCTCCTCGGCGGGCTGCTGCGCAAGCTGGTCCACCTCAGCTACGGCCTCTCCGTCATCCTCGGCTTCATCGGCGTCAAGCTCGTCCTGCACGCGCTGCACGAGTCGGGGGTCCACGTCCCGGTGATCAGCATCCCGGTCTCCCTGGGCGTCATCTGCGGGGTCCTGGTCGTCACGACGATCACGAGCCTGCGGGCCTCCAAGAAGCAGGCGGAGGCCGAGGCGGCCGAGAAGGACAGCGTCACCAGCTGATCCCCGCACGGCGGTGAACGGTGCCCGGCGACGACGCCGGGCACCGCTTCATGTCCGGACGTCCACGCGAGACCGACCCCAGGGAACCTCCACATGCGACTCCTCGCCCCGTCTGCGACGATCGCCGCATGATCACTGGGCTTCGGGCACTCACCGCCCGGTGGACGACGGCCGTGCCGGTCCTCGCGGTCGTCCTCCTGGTGTTCACCTGGGGCCGCGACCTCCCCGGCGCGGTCGTCGCGCTGGTCACCCTGGTCCTCGCCGGAGCCGTCCTCGCGGCCGTCCACCACGCCGAGGTCATCGCCCACCGGGTCGGCGAACCCTTCGGCTCGCTGGTCCTCGCGGTCGCCGTCACGATCATCGAGGTCGCCCTGATCGTCACCCTGATGGTGGACGGCGGCGACAAGAGCTCCACGCTCGCGCGGGACACCGTCTTCGCCGCCGTGATGATCACCTGCAACGGCATCCTCGGCGTCTGCCTGCTCGTCGCCTCGCTGCGGCACGGCACGGCCGTCTTCAACCCGGAGGGCACCGGCGCGGCGCTCGCGACGGTCGCGACGCTGGCCGTGCTCAGCCTGGTCCTGCCGACGTTCACGACCAGCAAGCCGGGGCCGGAGTTCTCCACGGTCCAGCTCACCTTCGCGGCGCTGTCGTCGCTCGTCCTGTACGGCCTGTTCGTGGCGACCCAGACCGTACGGCACCGCGACTACTTCCTGCCGGTCACCCATGACGGCGACGTCCTGGCCGCCGACGACCACGCCGACCTGCCGTCCCTGCGCACCACGTACGTCAGCCTCGGCCTCCTCGGCCTCGCCCTGATCGGCGTGGTCGGCCTCGCCAAAGGGGTCTCCCCGACGATCGAGTCGGGAGTGGAGTCGGCCGGACTGCACCACGCGGTCGTCGGCGTCGTCATCGCCCTGCTCGTCCTGCTCCCCGAGACCATCGCCGCCCTGCGGGCCGCCCGCCGCGACCGCGTCCAGACCAGCCTCAACCTCGCCCTCGGCTCGGCCATGGCGAGCATCGGCCTGACGATCCCGGCGGTCGCCCTGGCCTCCGTGTGGCTCTCCGGACCGCTCGTTCTCGGCCTCGGCTCGACCCACATGGTCCTGCTCGCCCTGACCGTCGTCGTCGGCTCCCTGACGGTGGTGCCGGGGCGGGCGACGCCGCTGCAAGGGGGCGTGCACCTCGTGCTGTTCGCCGCGTATCTGGAGCTGGCGGTCAACCCGTGACGCGGTCAACCTGTGATGCCGTCAGCCCGTAACGCCGTCAACCTGTGACGCGGTCCACCGCAGCCCCTCGTACGACCGCCACCGGCCGCGTCTCCGGCAGCAGCGCGAAGCAGCCCAGGCTCACCAGCGCCACCGCCGTCAGGTACGCCGCCACGCCCCACGGCACCCGGCCGGAGCCCTCGGCCAGGGTGGTCGCGACGAGGGGGGTGAGGGCGCCTCCGAGGACCCCGCCGAGGTTGTAGCCGACCGCCGCACCCGTACAACGGACGCGCGGTTCGTAGAGTTCCGGGAGATATGCGCCGATCACGGCGAACATCACGGTGAACGCGAGCAGCGCCCCCAGCACCCCGAGGAACATCAGCAGCGGCTCACCGGTCGCCAGGAGCGCGACCGCCGGGAACATCCACAGCACCGTCAGCACGCACCCGGTCAGGCACATCGGCCGCCGCCCGAACCGGTCTCCCAGGTGAGCCGCGAACGGGGTGAGCGCCCCCTGCACGACGACGGCGGCCATGACGCACGTCAGCATGACCGTACGGCTCACGCCGAGCCGTTCCGTCGCGTAGGCGAGCGACCAGGTCGTCACCGTGTAGAAGACCGCGTACCCGGCGGCCAGCGCTCCGGCCGTCAGCAGAAGAAGCCGCCGGTGGTGGACGAACACCTCGACGAGCGGCACGCGCGCGTGGTCGTCGATCTCCAGGAAGCGGGGACTCTCCGCGAGGGACGACCGCAGCCACACTCCCGCGAGCGCGAGCACCCCCGCGGCCCAGAACGGCACCCGCCATCCCCAGGACGCGAACTGCTCCGGCGAGAGTCCCGCCGACAGCCCCAGCATCACCCCGTTGGCGAGCACGAACCCCACAGCGCCTCCCACCGGAGGAAAGCTCGACCACAGAGCGCGCCGTCCGGCCGGCGCGTGCTCCGCCGTCAGCAGCACCGCGCCGCCCCACTCGCCGCCGAGCCCCAGCCCCTGGAGGAACCGCAGCACGAGCAGCAGCACCGGCGCGGCCACCCCGATCGACGCGTACGACGGGACGCAGCCGACCGCGACCGTCGACGCACCCGTCAGGAGCAGCGACACGACCAGCACGGGACGCCGTCCGTGGCGGTCGCCGACGTGTCCGAACAGCATCGACCCCAGGGGACGTGCGACGAACCCGATCCCGAAGGTCCCGAAGGCCGCCAGCGCGCCCGCGAGGGGCGAGAACGTCGGGAAGAACAGGGGCCCCAGGACGAGCGCCGCCGCCGTCGCGTAGACGGAGAAGTCGTAGAACTCGATGGCCGTCCCCGCGAGGGAGGCGGCGGCGAGCCGGGGCATGGAGGGTGATGCCGGTGATGTCACCGCGCGTACAGGCTGCATACCGCGTCAACCAGCCGTGACCACCGTGCGTCACGGCGGCGCACGGAGCATCGGGGGCGCGCCCCGGCGGCTCAGTAGTGCACGACGATGCGCCGCGCGAGGCCGTCGACCCGTACGACACCGCCGTAGGGGACGACGATTTGAGGGTTCGTGTGGCCGAGGTCGACGTCGAAGACGGCCATCGTGTCAGGGGCGTACGTCTTCAGCGCCCGCTCGACCGCCGCGCGCTGGTCGGCGGCGTGCTGTGCGCTCGCCTGAGGGCCGTTCGGCCGCTCGAAGGACCATGTCTTGGCCCGGCCCATGAGAAGCGCCGGGAAGCGCCTCAGGAGCCCGCGCTCGCCCATGTTGCGCAGGACGTGGAAGACCTCCGTGGCGCTGGGCAGGTCCTCGGAGGTCTCCAGGAACAGCACGCCGCCGTCGTACACCGAAGGGTCCGCGGCGATCTCGCGGTCGGCCATCAGGAGCCAGGAGAGGATCTCCAGGCTGCCGCCCCAGCTGCGGCCCTCCACCACGCGGTCGGCGTTCAGCCAGGTCCAGCCGGTGCCGGGGCGGGTCTCGGGCGCGCGCGTGAAGGTCTCCGGGTCGGCCCAGTCGCCCTCGATGTCGCCCCAGCGGGCTGCGGGGCGCAGTTCGTAGGGGCCCGAGGTGAACAGGGCCGCGCGCAGGGAGCCGGCGGTCTCGCGGTCCATGGCGAGAGGGCGGCCGAACTGCACCATGACGCTTCCGCCGTGGTAGCCGACGATGCCCGTGCTGTACAGGTAGGCCAGCAGGTTCGTGTTGTCGCTGTACCCGAAGAACGGCTTCGGGTTCGCGCGGATCAGCTCCCGGTCCAGGAACGGCAGGACGGTGATCTGGTCGTCGCCCCCGATGGACGCGATCACCGCCTTGATCCGCGGGTCGGCGAAGGCCGCGTGCAGGTCGGCGGCGCGCTCCTGCGGGGTGGCGCCCATCCTGCGGGTCGTCGGGTACTCGACCGGCTCCAGGCCGAACTCCTCACGCAGGCGCGCGAGTCCGAGGTCGAACGGGCGCGGGAAGAGGCCGGGCAGCCCGGCGGACGGCGAGACGACGGCGACACGGTCACCGGGGGACGGCTTGGGCGGGTACGCGGGAGCTGCCATGACCGCACGGTACGGGCCTCACCCGAACGGCGCACCGTGATAAACCGGAGGTGAGCGGCGGCCCCGCCGGGCCGCCCCGACCGGACCGGAGGAACCGTGCCCCGCACCCTGGCCAACGCCCCGATCATGATCCTCAACGGCCCCAACCTGAACCTCCTGGGCCAGCGCCAGCCGGAGATCTACGGGTCCGACACGCTCGCGGACGTCGAGGCACTGTGCGTCAAGGCGGCGGCCACCCACGGCGGCACGGTCGACTTCCGGCAGTCCAACCACGAGGGCGAGCTCGTCGACTGGATCCACGAGGCACGGATGGACCACTGCGGGATCGTCATCAACCCGGGCGCCTACTCGCACACCTCCGTCGCGATCCTCGACGCCCTCAACACCTGTGACGGGCTGCCGGTGATCGAGGTCCACATCTCCAACATCCACAAGAGGGAGGCGTTCCGGCACCACTCGTACGTGTCGCTGCGCGCGGACGGGGTGATCGCGGGGTGCGGGGTGCAGGGGTACGTGTTCGGGGTGGAGCGGGTCGCGGCGCTGGCGGGGGAGGGGACGGCGCGGGCGTGAACACGCTGGTTGGGTAAGGGGCGTCGGCCAAGGCTGACGCCCCTTACCCATGCCTCTCTACAGGCGACCGGCCTCCACGATCCGCCGCAGGAACCGCTGGGTTCGCTCCTGCTGCGGGGCGCCGAAGATCTGCTCGGCGCTGCCGCGCTCCAGCACGACCCCGCCGTCCAGGAAGCAGACCTGGTCGGCGACTTCGCGCGCGAAGCCCATCTCGTGGGTGGCCAGCACCATCGTCATCCCGTCGCCCTTCAGGTCGCGGACGACGTTCAGGACCTCGCCCACCAGCTCCGGGTCGAGCGCGGCGGTGATCTCGTCGAGGAGCAGCAGCCGGGGCCGTACGGCGAGAGCGCGCACGATCGCCACGCGCTGCTGCTGGCCGCCGCTGAGCCTGTCGGGGTAGTCGGACGCCTTGCCGGCCAGTCCGAGGCGCTCCAGCAGCTCCCTGGCCCGCTCCTCGGCCTCCTCGCGGGGCACGCCGTGGACGCGGCGCGGGGCGAGCGTGATGTTCTCCAGGACCGTCATGTGCGGGAACAGGTTGTACGACTGGAAGACCACGCCGATCCGGCGCCGCACCGCGTCCTGGTCCGCGCGCGGGTCGGTGATCTCCTCGCCGTCCAGCCAGATCGCGCCGTCGTCGATGTCCTCCAGCAGGTTCGCGCACCGCAGCAGCGTCGACTTGCCCGAACCGGAGGCGCCGATCAGCGCGGTCACGGTGTGCGGGGCGACCTCCAGATCGACGTCCCTGAGGACGACGGACTCGCCGAACGTCTTGCGCACGGACTCCATCCGCAGCACCGGCGCGCCGCTCATGCCGTACCTCCCTGGGACCGCTGACGGTCCATCCGCGCCGTCACCCAGTCCGTGAACCGGGTCATCGGGATCGTCAGCGCCACGAACAGCAGCCCCGCGACGATGTACGGCGTGTAGTTCAGGCTGCGCCCGACGATGATGTCCGCCGCGCGTACGGCGTCGATCGCGCCGCCGATCGACACCAGGCCGGTGTCCTTCTGGAGGGACACCAGGTCGTTCAGCAGCGGCGGCACCTGACGGCGCACCGCCTGCGGCAGCACCACGTGACGCAGCGCCTGCCGGTTCGACAGACCCAGCGAGCGGGCCGCCGCGCGCTGCGAGGGATGCACGGACTCGATGCCCGCGCGGAACACCTCCGCGACGTACGCCGAGTACGTCAGCGTCAGCGCCGTACCGCCCAGCAGCACCGGATCGACCGTCACCCCCTGGAGGCGCAGCGCGGGGACGCCCAGGACGACGATCATCAGGTTGATGATCAGCGGCAGGCCCCGGAAGAAGTCCGTGTAGGCGGCGGCGAGCACCCGCAGCGGGAAGAAGACCGGGCCGCGCAGCGTGCGCGCGATGGCGATGAGCATCCCCAGCACCAGGACGGCCGCCCCGCAGACCACCAGCAGCCGCAGGTTCAGCCACAGCCCTTCGAGGACCTTGGGCAGCGCCTCGCGCGCGTAGTGCCCGTCGAAGAACGTCTCCTTGGTGCGCTGCCAGCCCGGCGCGTTGACGACGACCAGATAGAGCACCACGGCGACGACGAGCGTCGACAGCGCGGCGATCGCCGTCGCCCTGCGCGCACGCGCGCGCCGGTAGCGCTCACGCTCCAGACGGCGCTCCGACGGGGCGTACGCGTGCTCCTCCTCGGCCTTGGCGACCGTCACTTGAGCACCGGGGCGTCGACAGCGTCGGACAGCCACTGCTGCTCCAGCTTCGCGAGCGTGCCGTCCTTGCGCAGGGCGTCCACGGCGGCCGTCACACAGGGCGTGAGCGCGCTGCCCTTGTCGAGGACCAGCCCGAACTGCTCGGTGGCGCCGCTCCGGTTCTCGAACTGGCCGACGATCGTGGCGTCGGTGACCTCCGCGCCGGTGATGTAGAACGCGGTCGGCAGGTCCACGACGATCGCGTCGACCTGCTTGTTCTGGAGCGCGGCCTTGGCCTGGTCGTTCTTGGCGTACGCGGCGGCCTCCTGCCCCGGCTTCACGACGTCCTGGATGTACTCCAGGCTCGTCGTGCCGACCTGGGCGCCCAGCTTGAGGCCCTTCAGGTCGGCCAGGCTCTTCGCCTGCGCGGCCTTGGTGCCCTTCAGCGCGATCACGGCCTGGCGGACGTCGTAGTAGCCGGACGAGAAGTCGACGGCCTTCTTGCGCTCGGCGCTGATCGACACCTGGTTGATGTCGAAGTCGAAGGTCTTCACACCGGGCGCGAACGCCTTGTTGAACGGCACGGTCTGCCAGACGACGGCGCCCTTGTCGTAACCGAGCTGCTGGGCCACCGCGTAGGTGACGGCCGACTCGAAGCCCTGGCCGTTGGACGGCTTGTCGTCCTTGAACCACGGCTCGTACGCGGGCGTGTCGGTGCCGACGGTCAGCTTGCCGGACGCCGTGGTCGCCAGGGCGCCCTTCGCGCACGCGGCGCCGGACGACGAACCGGAGGGCGTCGCACCGGCCTTGTCGTCCGACTGGGGAGCACAGCCCACGGCGCTGGCGAGGAGGGCGACGGCGGCGGCCGTGAGAGCACGGCGCTGGACACGGGGGACGAGGCGCATGGCCGGAGAGTGGCAGCGAAAGCGCCGGATTGTCCAGTTCACGACAGTAGGTGTCCGCATAGTGGGAACGCCTGTTGCGCTCATGTGAACGGGGCCGCGAAGGATGTGCCTGGGCCGCCGGTCAAGGGCGGGGAATGCGAGAGACCGGCGGCCCTTGCCGAGCGGGAGCCGTCTTCCCGCGCGGGGCACGTGCACCAGTGGACCGCACGCACACGCGCGCGGGGAGCGCGTGCGGCGGTCCGGCGCGGGTGCGCGATTCACACGGGGCGCGGAGGCGTTCGTACGGGGTGCGGGCCCCGCCTTACCACCCGCGCGCGTGCCACTCCGGGAGCTGCGGGCGCTCGGCGCCCAGGGTCGTGTCGTCGCCGTGGCCCGGGTAGACCCACGTCTCGTCCGGGAGGACGGCGAAGATCTTCGTCTCCACGTCGTGGATGAGGCTCGCGAACGCCTCCGGGTCCTTGCGGGTGTTGCCCACCCCGCCGGGGAACAGGCAGTCGCCGGTGAACACGTGCGGATGGCCGTGCGGGTCGTCGTAGACCAGCGCGATCGACCCCGGCGTGTGCCCCACCAGGTGACGCGCGGTCAGCTCCACCCGGCCCACCCGGATCACGTCGCCGTCGTCGACAGGGACGTCCGTCGGCACCGGGATGCCCTCGGCGTCCGCGCGCCCCGCGTACGTGCGCGCGCCGGTGGCCGCCACGACCTCCGCGAGCGCCTGCCAGTGGTCGCCGTGCTGGTGGGTCGTGACGACGGACGCGATGCCGTCGTCGCCGATCGTCCCGAGCAGGGTGTGCGCGTCGTTCGCCGCGTCGATCAGCAACTGCTCGTCCGTGGCCCGGCAGCGCAGCAGATAGGCGTTGTTGTTCATCGGGCCGACCGCGATCTTGGTGATCATCAGGTCCTTGAGCTCGTGCACGTCCGCCGCGCCGCCGACCGTCACCTGTCCGCTGTACGTCATGACCGCAGCCTATAGCGGGGGCAGCGTCGGCAGGAGGCCGCCGTCGGCGACCGGCGCCGGCGCCCCGGGACGCCCCGCGAGCCAGCCCAGCAACTCGGCGCCGGAGCCCGTGACGGTCACCTCGGGGGAGTCCCCGGCCCGGCCCGTGCGCCACGCGCGCGTGCCGTCCGTCAGGAGGGTCGGCGGTACGGCGGCGAGGGCGGCGTACCGGTCGGCGAGGAAGGCGATCTCCCGCTCCGTGAAGTCCTCCGGGAGATCCGTCAGGCCGTACCCGATGCCCAGGTCCACGTGGTGCAGCTCGACCTCGACCCAGCGCCGGAACGGGATCCGGGCCGCGCTGTCCGTGACGCCGTTGCGCAGGGTCACCGTCCGCGACCAGTCGGCCGGGGCGTCACCGGCGGCCAGGAAGCGCGCGTTGCTCGCGCGCAGGTCGGCGAGGTGGACCTCCAGCGCGCGCGGGGCGTCCCGCTCGATGTCCGCGTCCCGGGCCTCGGCGGTCGCGTACATCGGGCGACCGCCCAGGACGTCCACCAGAGCGTCGGCGTTGCGGGCCAGGTGGGCGAGGACGTGGCCACGGCTCCAGCCCGGCAACCGTGACGGTTCGGCGACCGACGCGTTGTCCAGCCCGGCGACCGCGCTCAGCAGCCGCTCCGTCGCGTCCCGTACCGAGTCCAGGTCACGCACGTGATCAGTCATGGGGCCGACCCTAGCCCCGTCACTCCATCGGGTGAAGGTGTCTTGTGGGCACCGTGAATCGAATGTATGTGCGATACGGTGACTTGCAGGCGTCGGGCATGCTGGACGGCAGGGGATTGTTCGCAACCCGTGCATCCGACCGGCGTTGTCAGTGGCTCCCCCTAGTCTGGGAAAGACGGGGGCCCCGCCCCTGTCACTTCTCTCAAGAAAGGTGCGGACCGGCGTGGCCGACCGTCTCATCGTCCGTGGCGCGCGCGAGCACAATCTGAAGAACGTCTCGCTCGACCTGCCCCGTGACTCGCTCATCGTCTTCACGGGCCTGTCCGGTTCGGGCAAGTCCTCCCTCGCCTTCGACACGATCTTCGCGGAGGGCCAGCGGCGCTACGTGGAGTCCCTCTCCTCGTACGCCCGCCAGTTCCTCGGCCAGATGGACAAGCCCGACGTCGACTTCATCGAGGGCCTCTCCCCGGCCGTCTCGATCGACCAGAAGTCGACCTCGCGCAACCCCCGCTCCACGGTCGGCACGATCACCGAGGTCTACGACTACCTGCGACTGCTCTTCGCCCGCATCGGCAAACCGCACTGCCCCCAGTGCCGTCGCCCGATCTCGCGCCAGTCGCCGCAGGCCATCGTCGACAAGGTCCTGGAGCTTCCCGAGGGCAGCCGCTTCCAGGTCCTCTCGCCGCTCGTGCGCGAGCGCAAGGGCGAGTTCGTCGACCTCTTCGCCGACCTCCAGACCAAGGGCTACTCCCGCGCGCGTGTCGACGGCGAGACGATCCAGCTCTCCGAGCCGCCCGTCCTCAAGAAGCAGGAGAAGCACACCATCGAGGTGGTCGTCGACCGCCTCACGGTCAAGGAAGGCGCCAAGCGCCGCCTCACCGACTCCGTCGAGACCGCGCTCGGCCTGTCCGGCGGCATGGTCGTCCTCGACTTCGTCGACCTCCCGGCGGACGACCCCGAGCGCGAGCGCATGTACTCGGAGCACCTGTACTGCCCGTACGACGACCTCTCCTTCGAGGAGCTGGAGCCCCGCTCCTTCTCCTTCAACTCGCCCTTCGGCGCCTGTCCCGAGTGCAGCGGCATCGGCACGCGCATGGAGGTCGACGCCGAGCTGATCGTCCCGGACGAGGACAAGTCCCTCGACGAGGGCGCCATCCACCCCTGGTCCCACGGCCACACGAAGGACTACTTCGGCCGCCTGGTCGGCGCCCTCGCCGACGCGCTGGGGTTCCGTACGGACATCCCCTTCGCGGGCCTCCCGCAGCGCGCCAAGAAGGCCCTGCTGTACGGCCACAAGACGCAGATCGAGGTCCGCTACCGCAACCGGTACGGCCGCGAGCGGGTCTACACGACGCCCTTCGAGGGCGCCGTCCCGTTCGTGAAGCGCCGGCACGGCGAGTCCGAGAGCGACGCCAGCCGCGAGCGCTTCGAGGGCTACATGCGCGAGGTGCCCTGCCCGACCTGCGAGGGCACCCGCCTCAAGCCGATCGTCCTCGCGGTCACGGTCATGGGGAAGTCCATCGCCGAGGTCTCCGGGATGTCCATCAGCGACTGCGCGGACTTCCTGGGCGAACTGAGGCTCAGCGCGCGCGACAAGAAGATCGCCGAGCGCGTCCTCAAGGAGGTCAACGAGCGGCTGCGGTTCCTGGTCGACGTCGGCCTCGACTACCTCTCGCTGAACCGCGCGGCCGGCACGCTCTCCGGCGGCGAGGCCCAGCGCATCCGCCTCGCCACCCAGATCGGCTCCGGACTCGTCGGCGTCCTCTACGTCCTCGACGAGCCGTCCATCGGCCTGCACCAGCGCGACAACCACCGGCTCATCGAGACGCTGGTGCGGCTGCGCGACATGGGCAACACCCTCATCGTCGTCGAGCACGACGAGGACACCATCAAGGTCGCCGACTGGGTCGTCGACATCGGCCCCGGCGCCGGTGAGCACGGCGGCAAGGTCGTCCACAGCGGCTCCTACAAGGAGCTGCTCGACAACGCCGAGTCGCAGACCGGGCAGTACCTCTCGGGCCGCAAGTCCATCCCGCTGCCGGACGTTCGCCGCCCGCGCGACCCCGCCCGGCAGCTCACGGTCCACGGCGCCCGCGAGAACAACCTCAAGGACATCGACGTCTCCTTCCCGCTCGGCGTCTTCACCGCCGTCACGGGCGTCTCGGGCTCCGGCAAGTCCACGCTGGTCAACGACATCCTGTACACGCACCTGGCGCGCGAGCTGAACGGCGCGAGGAGCGTCCCCGGCCGGCACACGCGCGTGGACGGCGACGACCTCGTCGACAAGGTCGTCCACGTCGACCAGTCGCCCATCGGCCGCACCCCGCGCTCCAACCCGGCGACGTACACGGGCGTCTTCGACCACATCCGCAAGCTGTTCGCCGAGACCAGCGAGGCGAAGGTCCGCGGCTACCTGCCCGGCCGCTTCTCCTTCAACGTCAAGGGCGGTCGCTGCGAGAACTGCGCGGGCGACGGCACGATCAAGATCGAGATGAACTTCCTCCCGGACGTCTACGTCCCGTGCGAGGTCTGCCACGGCGCCCGCTACAACCGGGAGACCCTGGAGGTCCACTACAAGGGCAAGTCCATCGCCGAGGTCCTGAACATGCCGATCGAGGAGGCCACGGCCTTCTTCGAGGCGGTCCCCTCGATCTCCCGGCACCTCGGCACGCTCAAGGACGTCGGCCTCGGCTACGTCCGTCTCGGCCAGTCCGCCACCACGCTCTCCGGCGGCGAGGCCCAGCGCGTCAAGCTCGCGAGCGAACTCCAGCGCCGGTCCACCGGGCGGACCGTCTACGTCCTGGACGAGCCGACCACCGGTCTGCACTTCGAGGACATCAGCAAGCTCCTGAAGGTCCTCTCCGGTCTGGTCGACAAGGGCAACTCGGTCATCGTCATCGAGCACAACCTCGACGTCATCAAGACCGCGGACTGGGTCGTCGACATGGGCCCCGAGGGCGGCGCGGGCGGCGGCGTCGTCGTCGCCGAGGGCACGCCGGAGGAGATCGCGGGCGTTCCGGCCAGCCACACCGGCAAGTTCTTGCGCGAGATCCTCGGCGCGGACCGGGTCAGCGACGCGGTGCAGGTGAAGGCGCCGCGGAAGGCGGTCGCGGCGAAGAAGGCCGCACCGGCGAAGAAGGCGGCTCCGGCGAAGAAGGCGGCTGTGGCCAGAAAAGCCAAATAAAAGGTGAAAAAGTCGGCGCCCCACGGGAACTCCCCGTGGGGCGCCGTCCGTTCCACCATCAGACAGGCGAACCTTGACAACGCCACAGCGTGCGAGTCAGAAGTCCTCCAGTTCGGAGGCGTACGGCGGTTCCGCCCCCGCCCGGGAGCAGGTCAGTGCCGCGGCGCGCGCGGCGAAGCTCAGGAGCCGGTGCCAGGCCTCGTAACTGAGTCCCCCCATCGCGGCGGCCGAGAGCACCCCCATCTCCGACAGGCCATGCAGAAGCGCCGCGTTCACGGTGTCGCCCGCGCCGATGGTGTCCACCACCGCCACCTCGTCGCCGGGCACCGGATACACCTTCCCGCCCGGGAGGAACAGGGACAGCCCGGCCGAGCCGTGCGTGACGACGACGGCGGACGGACCGGAGGCCAGCAGGTCGAGCGGGGTGACGGCCAGCCAGCGCATGTCGTCCTCGGACAGTTTGAGGAGGGTGACATGAGGCAGCCAGCCCCGGAAGCGGGCGCGGTAGGCGTCCGGGTCGGAGATCAGGCCGGGGCGGATGTTCGGGTCCAGCAGCGTGAACAGGCCCTTGGCGGAGGCGTCGCGCATCAGCCGCTCGTAGGCGCTCGCCCCCGGCTCCAGGACGAGCGAACAGGTGCCGAAGGCCACCGCCTCCGTCCCCGGGGGCAGTTCGGCCGGCGCCGTGAAGAGGCGGTCGGCGGTGCCGTCGACGTAGAAGGAGTAGGCGGCGGCCCCGTTCTCGTCCAGGGTCGCGGCGGCCAGCGTGGTCGGCTCCGGGCCGCGCTGCACATGGGAGACGTCGACGCCCGAGGAGCGCAGCCCCTCCAGCAGGGCGTTCCCGAAGGGGTCGGTGGAGGTGCGGGAGAGGAACGCGGTGGGGGAGCCGAGGCGGCCGAGGGCCACCGCGGTGTTGTACGGCCCGCCGCCCAGCGCCGGCTGGAGTTCGGCGAGGGCGCCCTCGCCGAGCGGGACCAGGTCGATCAGGGCTTCTCCGGTGACGACGATCACGAGTCGGTTCCTCTCTGGCGGTGCGTGGACCGCTCGCTGCCGAGGGGCTGTTCGGGGCAGCCGCACGAGGTGCGGTGGACGAAGACGGAAGGGAGGCGGACGGTGCGGGTCGGACGGGCCGGCTCGGCGAGGCGGTCCAGGAGCAGACGGACGGCACGGGCCCCGATCTCCCGGCCGGGCTGGGCGACGGCGGTGAGACGGGGAGAGAGGAGGTCGGCCCAGGGAAAGTCGTCGAAACAGCACAGGGCGAGATCGCCGGGCACGGTGAGCCCGCGGGCCCGCAGGGCGGTCAGGGCACCGAGGGTGATGGCGTCGTTGCCGGTGACGAGGGCGGTGGGCGGGTCGGGGAGGGCGAGGAGGGCGGCGGTCGCCTGCTCGGCGGAGGGGGAGGCAGGGTGTGCGGGGTGTGCGAGGGCGCCCGGGATCGCGGAGGCAGGCTGTGGAGGAGCGGTGCTGAGAGGCGTGGCGGGAAGGAGGGCGTCCGGGGCGTCGGAGCCGGTGTGAGGGAGGCGGTCGGCGGAGGCCGGGAGCGCAGGGCCGCTGCGGAGGGTGGGCGCGTGGGCGACGAGGTGGGGATCGAAGGAGAGGCCGGCCGTAGTGAGGGCCTGGCGGTAGCCGGTAACGCGTTCCGTGGTGGTGCTGAGGCCGGGGTGGCCGGCGATGAGGGCGATGCGGCGGTGGCCGAGGGCCGCGAGGTGGGTGACGAGGCCGGCGGTCGGCTCGGTGTTGTCCGCGCAGACCTGGTCGAAGAGGGGGCCGGCACCGGGCGGGGCGTCGAGGACACGGTCGAGGAGGACCGTGGGGACGCGGTGGCGGGTGAGGTAGGAGACGAGGCCGCGCGGGTCGGCGGAAGGGGCGACGACGAGCCCGTCGACCCGGCGCTCGTGCAGGAGCTGGACGACGGTGCGCTCGTGGGCGGGGTCGTCGTGGGGGTCGGCTATCAGGAGGCTGTAGCCGTGCTCCAGGGCCGCTGTCTCCACGCCCTGGAGGATCTGGGTGAAGTACGGGTTGGTGAGCGTCGACACCGCGAGGCCGATGGAGCGGGTGCGGGAGGTGACGAGGGAGCGGGCCAGGGTGTTCGGCGTGTAGCCGAGGGCGTCGACCGCGTCGAGGACGGCCCGGCGGGTGTGCGGGAGGACCGGGCGGGTGTCGTTGAGGACGTGGGACACGGTGGCGACGGAGACCCCCGCGTGCCGGGCGACATCGGCCATGGTCGCCATGGTGGGCTCCCCTCGGCGGGCGGTACGGGTGTCGGTACGGCCGGGAAGGTATCGCAATTTCCGGGGGACGTAAACGCTTGCGTAAGCGTTTACGTCTGGAGGGAACGCGTCAGGCCGGACGGGGTGGGGCGGGCCGAGTCAGGTGACGGCGAGCGGGGAGCGGCCCCGGAGTTCGGGGCTCCGGGGTGACGGGCCGCTCTGGGCGAGACCGGTTACTCCCAGTCCCAGCCGATGCCCACTATGCCGGTGCGCAGGCGGGGTTCGACCAGGTGGACCGAGTGGTGGCTGCCGCTGAGGGGGAGGGAGTGGCGGCCGGTGCGCGGGGCGGCGTAGGAGTGCTGGGTGAAGCGGTGGCAGCGGGCGGGGAGGGCCTGTTCGTCGAACTGGACCTGGAGGACGTACTGGCCGCCCGCGAGGTTGACGTCGTGGACGTACTCGCGGGAGGCGCCGGCGGTGCCGTCCTCCACCTCGTAGCGGAAGAGGAAGGTGTCGCCGGGGCGCAGCCGGGTGTCGAAGAGCAGCTCGGCGACGAGGATGCCGGTCTCCTGGTGGTGGCGGACGCGGCCGGTGCGGCAGTTCTCCAGGGCGCGCACCTCCATCCGGTCCGGGGTGCAGCCGGGGTCGCCGTGGTGGACGGCGACGAAGCGGTCGACTCCGTCGCGGTGGGCGCGGACGATGTGGTGGGCCTCGCGGCTGAGGAGTTCACGGCCGGCGCCGATGCGGACGCGTTCGTGGTGGCCGATGGTCTGGAGGCCGGGGTCGAGCGGGCAGCCCAGGTCGGTGAGGAGACGCTCCATGACGTCGGTGGCCTGGAGGAGGGCGCGGTAGGAGCGGGCGGCGGGGCGGCCGGGGGCGGCGTCGCCCTCGGCCTCCGCGAGGAGGCGGATCAGGGACTCCTCCGGCAGATGGAGGATCTCCTCCAGGGCGCGGACGGCGCGCAGGGACTCCGGGCGCTGGGGGCGGCGGGCACCCTGCTGCCAGTAACTCAGGCTGGTGACACCGACTCTGACGCCGTAGCGGGAGAGATGGTGCTGGACGCGTTGCAGGGGCAGGCCGCGTGCGGCTATCGCGGCCCGCAGGGCGACGTGGAAGGGGCCGCCTCGCAGGGCCGTGTCCAGTTCCGCTGTGACGTCGGAGGGGCCCGCGTGCTGTGCGGCGTGCGGCATGGAGGGGCCTTTCTGTGAACAACGGCTGGTCAGACCGTTCGTGGATCGGGGCCTCCCCGATGACGCAGGAGGGTTTTCTGCCTCTTCCTACGGCTCACCCGTACGACGCTGTTCACGGCCCCGAGTTCCCCGCATTGAAGCGTGTCGCTCAGGCGGCGACAACAGTTGTGACGGGGGTGGACGAGAGGGGTGACCGGAATGGACCGGAACGGGCCCACCCACCCCGCGGGACCTCGTCCGTGGCCGACTTCTCCGCGACGTCTGAGTGTCAGTCGGCGACAGTAGGGTGGGGGGTATGGCCGATCCCTCCAGCTACCGCCCCAAGCCGGGTGAGATCCCGGAGTCTCCGGGGGTGTACAGGTTCCGTGACGAGCACCGGCGGGTCATCTACGTCGGGAAGGCCAAGAGCCTGCGGCAGCGGCTGGGGAGCTATTTCCAGGACCTGGCCGGGCTGCATCCGCGGACGCGGACGATGGTGACGACCGCGGCGTCCGTGGAGTGGACCGTGGTGTCCACGGAGGTCGAGGCGCTCCAGCTGGAGTACTCCTGGATCAAGGAGTACGACCCGCGCTTCAACGTGAAGTACCGGGACGACAAGAGCTACCCGTACCTCGCGGTGACGATGAACGAGGAGTACCCGCGGGTCCAGGTGATGCGGGGCCAGAAGAAGAAGGGTGTGCGGTACTTCGGGCCGTACGGGCACGCGTGGGCGATCCGGGACACGGTGGACCTGCTGCTGAGGGTGTTCCCGGTGCGGACGTGCTCGGCGGGCGTGTTCAGGAACGCGGCGCGGACGGGCCGGCCGTGTCTGCTGGGGTACATCGGGAAGTGCTCGGCGCCGTGCGTGGAGAAGGTCTCCGCCGAGGAGCACCGCGAACTGGCCGAGGAGTTCTGCGACTTCATGACGGGCCGGACGGGGACGTACCTGCGCCGGCTGGAGAAGCAGATGGCGTCGGCGGCCGACGAGATGGAGTACGAGCGGGCGGCCCGCCTGCGGGACGACATCGAGGCCCTCAAGAAGGCGATGGAGAAGAGCGCGGTCGTGCTCGCGGACGCGACCGACGCCGACCTGATCGCCGTCGCGGAGGACGAGCTGGAGGCGGCCGTCCAGATCTTCCACGTCAGGGGCGGCCGGGTGCGCGGCCAGCGCGGCTGGATCACCGACCGGGTGGAGGCGGTGACGACCGCAGGGCTCGTGGAGCACGCCCTCCAGCAGCTCTACGGCGAGGAGACCGGGGACGCGGTCCCCAAGGAGGTCCTGGTCCCCGCGCTGCCGGAGCCCGTGGAGCCGGTCCAGGAGTGGCTGACCGGGCGGCGCGGCGCCGCCGTCTCGCTGCGCATCCCGCAGCGCGGCGACAAGCGGGCCCTGATGGAGACCGTCGCGCGCAACGCCCAGCAGGCCCTCGTCCTGCACAAGACGAAGCGCGCCTCCGACCTCACGACCCGCTCCCGCGCACTGGAGGAGATCGCCGAGGCCCTCGGCCTGGACAGCGCGCCCCTGCGCGTCGAGTGCTTCGACATCTCCCACCTCCAGGGCGACGACGTCGTGGCGTCCATGGTCGTCTTCGAGGACGGCCTGGCCCGCAAGAGCGAGTACCGCCGCTTCCAGATCAAGAGCTTCGAGGGCCAGGACGACGTCCGGTCCATGCACGAGGTGATCACCCGCCGGTTCCGCCGCTACCTCGCGGAGAAGGAGAAGACCGGCGAGTGGACGGACGGGGACACGACAACCGATGCCGGTGACACCCCTGGTGACACCCCTCCGGGCAACGCCTTCACGGAAGAGGACGGCCGCCCCAAGAAGTTCGCCTACCCCCCGCAGCTCCTGGTGGTCGACGGCGGTCAGCCCCAGGTCGCGGCAGCCAAGCGCGCACTGGACGAACTCGGCATCGACGACATCGCTGTCTGCGGGCTCGCCAAGCGCCTGGAGGAGGTCTGGCTGCCGGACGACGACGACCCGGTGGTCATGCCACGTACCAGCGAGGGCCTGTACCTTCTGCAACGCGTGCGCGACGAGGCGCACCGGTTCGCGATCACGTATCAGCGCACCAAACGGGCCAAGAGGTTCCGGGCGGGCCCGCTGGACGACGTACCGGGACTCGGCGACACCCGCAAGCAGGCGCTGATCAAGCACTTCGGCTCGGTGAAGAAGCTGCGTTCCGCGACGATCGACCAGATCTGCGAGGTTCCGGGCATAGGCCGCAAGACGGCCGAGACCATCGCCGTGACCCTCGCGCAGGCGGCCCCGGCGGCACCCGCCGTCAACACGGCCACGGGAGAGATCATGGAAGACGAAGTGCGCGAAGGACGCGAGGAACGGGGACAGGAGCCATGAACGAGCACGAGAAGCGTCAGGAAGAAGCACAGGTGAGTACCGACACCCCGCCGCCCGACACCCCCCAGCCCGACACCCCGCAGCCCGGGATCCCCGAGGCGGCGATCCCCGAGCTGGTGATCATCTCCGGCATGTCGGGAGCCGGCCGTTCGACGGCCGCGAAGTGCCTGGAGGACCTCGGCTGGTTCGTCGTCGACAACCTGCCGCCCGCCCTGATCCCCACCATGGTGGAGCTGGGCGCCCGCTCGCAGGGGAACGTGGCGAGGATCGCCGTCGTCGTGGACGTCCGCGGCCGGCGTTTCTTCGACAACCTCCGCGAGTCCCTCGCCGACCTGGAGTCCAAGCACGTCACCCGGCGGATCGTGTTCCTGGAGTCCTCGGACGACGCGCTGGTGCGCCGCTTCGAGTCGGTGCGCCGCCCGCACCCCCTCCAGGGCGACGGCCGCATCGTCGACGGCATCGACGCCGAACGCGAGCTGCTGCGCGAGCTGCGCGGGGACGCCGACCTGGTGATCGACACCTCCAGCCTCAACGTCCACGAGCTGCGCGCCAAGATGGACGCCCAGTTCGCGGGCGAGGAGGAACCGGAGCTGCGGGCCACGGTCATGTCGTTCGGCTTCAAGTACGGCCTCCCCGTGGACGCCGACCTGGTCGTCGACATGCGCTTCCTCCCCAACCCCCACTGGGTCCCGGAGCTGCGCCCCTACACCGGCCTGAACGAGGAGGTCTCGGCGTACGTCCTCGGCCAGCCCGGCGCGAAGGAGTTCCTCGACCGGTACGCCGAACTTCTCCAACTGATTGCCGCGGGCTACCGTCGTGAGGGCAAGCGGTACGTGACCATCGCCGTCGGCTGTACGGGCGGCAAGCACCGGTCCGTGGCGATGTCGGAGAAGCTCGCCGCGCGACTCGCGGCCGAGGGCGTGGAGACGGTGGTCGTGCACCGGGACATGGGACGGGAATGACAGGACGTACTCCGCGGCTGGGCCGGCTGCGCAGGGGGGTGCCCGACGGACAGCCGGGCAGGGCGGTACGGCCGGTCGAGGCGCGCGGGGCGAGACCGCGCCGCAGGGGCGCGCAGCCCAAGGTCGTCGCGCTCGGCGGCGGCATGGGCCTGTCGGCCTCGCTGGCCGCGCTGCGCCGGATCACCGGCGACCTCACGGCCGTTGTCACCGTCGCCGACGACGGCGGCTCCAGCGGTCGGCTGCGGGACGAGCTGGGCGTGCTCCCGCCCGGCGACCTGCGCAAGGCGCTCGCCGCGCTGTGCGGGGACGACGACTGGGGCCAGACCTGGGCCCGGGTCGTCCAGCACCGCTTCCAGTCCCAGGGCGAGATCAACGGCCACGCGGTCGGCAACCTCCTGATCGTCGCCCTGTGGGAGCAGCTCGGGGACCACGTCCAGGCCCTCGACCTGGTCGGCAAGCTCCTCGGGGCGCACGGCAGGGTGCTGCCCATGTCGGCGGTCCCGCTGGAGCTGGAGGCCCTGGTCAAGGGGCACGACCCACAGCGGCCGGACGAGGTGGACACCGTACGCGGGCAGGCGACGGTCGCGCTGACGCCCGGCGAGGTGCAGTCCGTGCACCTGGTGCCGCACGACCCGCCCGCCGTGCCGGAGGCCGTGGAGGCCGTACGGGACGCCGACTGGGTGGTTCTCGGACCCGGTTCCTGGTTCTCCTCCGTCATGCCCCATCTGCTGGTCCCGGAGCTGGTGGAGGCCCTGACGCAGACGAAGGCGCGCCGGGTGCTCGCGCTGAATCTCGCCCCCCAGCCCGGCGAAACCGACGGGTTCTCCCCGCAGCGTCATTTGGAGGTTTTGGGGCGACACGCCCCTAAACTCGCCCTGGACGTGGTGCTGGCCGACGAGGCCGCCGTGCCCGACCGCGAATCCCTGACCGACGCCGCCAAACCGTTCGGCGCCGCGGTCGAGCTGGCGCCGGTGGCTCGGCTCGACGGGACTCCTCGGCACGACCCGGAGCTGCTGGCCGCCGCGTACGACCGTATTTTTCGGATGCATGGAAGGATCGGCCCATGGCGATGACGGCAGCGGTGAAGGACGAGATCTCCCGGCTCCCCGTCACCCGGACCTGCTGCAGGAAAGCGGAGGTCTCGGCCATCCTGCGGTTCGCCGGCGGCCTGCACCTCGTGAGCGGGCGGATCGTGATCGAGGCGGAGCTGGACACGGCGATGGCGGCCCGCCGGCTCAAACGGGACATCCTGGAGATCTTCGGGCACAGCTCGGAACTGATCGTGATGGCACCCGGCGGGCTGCGCAGGGGTTCGCGTTACGTCGTGAGAGTGGTCGCCGGCGGCGATCAGCTCGCGCGCCAGACGGGCCTCGTGGACGGCCGGGGACGCCCGATCCGGGGGCTCCCCCCGCAGGTCGTCTCCGGGGCCACCTGTGACGCCGAGGCGGCCTGGCGCGGGGCCTTCCTCGCGCACGGCTCCCTCACCGAGCCGGGCCGCTCCTCCTCCCTGGAGGTGACCTGCCCGGGCCCCGAGGCCGCGCTCGCCCTCGTCGGCGCCGCCCGCAGGCTCTCCATCGGGGCGAAGGCCCGCGAGGTGCGGGGCGTGGACCGGGTCGTCGTCCGCGACGGCGACGCGATCGGGGCGCTGCTGACCAGGCTCGGCGCGCACGAGTCGGTGCTGGCCTGGGAGGAGCGCCGGATGCGGCGCGAGGTCCGCGCCACCGCGAACCGCCTCGCCAACTTCGACGACGCGAACCTGCGCCGCTCGGCGCGTGCCGCCGTCGCCGCCGGGGCCCGGGTGCAGCGCGCGCTGGAGATCCTCGGCGAGGAGGTCCCCGAGCACCTCGCCGCCGCCGGGCGGCTGCGCATGGACCACAAGCAGGCGTCCCTCGAAGAGCTCGGCGCCCTCGCCGACCCTCCGCTCACCAAGGACGCCGTGGCCGGCCGTATCCGCCGTCTCCTCGCGATGGCCGACAAGCGCGCGACCGACCTCGGCATCCCCAGCACGGAGGCGAACCTCAGCGACGAGCTGGCCGACAACCTCGCGGGCTGACCCGCCGGCATCGGGCGTCGCCTCCGAGGGCGGCGCCTTTCGGTCACCGCAGGCACACACTTCTCACCAACCACCCCCGCCCCACAACTCTCTGACCCTCCGTCACCACACCCCCGAAGATTGACCCGTCCGCATGGTTTTCCCATGAGGCACCCTTGACGGAGCTGTGCCCCTGTCATGAGCCTGAGCACCTGTTCGTCGATGTGGTGGACCAGGGCTAGGGGAGTTCATGAGACGCAGAGCGAGATCGATCCTCGCCGTAGGGGCGCTGCTGGCCGGCGGAGCCGCCGTCGCGCCGATCGCGCAGGCGCAGCCGGGCAGCACGGGGACCATGAAGAACGGGGACGAGGTCAAGGTCTTCCGTGCCGAAGTCACCAAGGCCCAGGTGCCGTTGCTGCTCAAGGCGGGCCAGGACGGGCACGAGCTGAGTGAGGCGGTCCCGGCCAAGGGCGAGGCGACCGTCGAGGTCTACCTCACCGACCAGCAGGCCGGCGCCCTGGAGAAGCAGGGCGTCGACCTCACGGAGCACACCCTCTCCGCGAAGGCCGAGCGCCGCGTGGAGGCCGCGTCGGACGGGGTGTTCCGCAAGTACAGCGGCAGCGGCGGCCTCAAGGAGGAGATCCTGCGCATCGCGCAGGAGAACCCCGGCCTCACGAAGGTCGTCTCCATCGGCAAGACGGTGAACGGCCAGGACATCCTCGCGCTGAAGCTCACCAAGGGCGCGAAGAAGACCAAGGACGGCAGCAGGCCGGCCGTCCTGTACGCCTCGAACCAGCACGCGCGCGAGTGGATCACCCCGGAGATGACCCGGCGGCTGATGCACTACTACCTGGACAACTACAAGAACGACAAGCGGATCAGGAAGATCGTCGACTCCACCGAGCTGTGGTTCCTGCCGTCGGCCAACCCGGACGGCTACGACTACACGTTCAAGGACGCCTCCACCCGCATGTGGCGCAAGAACCTGCGCGACAACAACGGCGACGGCGTGATCGCGACGGGCGACGGCGTCGACCTGAACCGCAACTTCGCCTACCGGTGGGGCTACGACGACGAGGGTTCGTCCCCCAACCCGACCAGCGAGACCTACCGGGGCACCGCGCCCGCCTCCGAGCCGGAGACGAAGGCGCTCGACTCCTTCGAGAAGCGCATCGGGTTCACGTACGGCATCAACTACCACTCCGCCGCCCAGCTGCTGCTGTACGGGGTCGGCTGGCAGGTCGCGACGGACACCCCGGACGACGTCGTCTACAAGGCGCTCGCCGGTACGCCGGAGAACTCGGCGATCCCCGGCTACCACCCGCAGGTCTCCTCGGAGCTGTACACGACGAACGGCGAGGCCGACGGGCACGCGTCGAACGTCAACGGGATGGCGATGTTCACCCCGGAGATGTCGACGTGCCAGACCGCGTCCGACCTCGACCCGAACGACCAGTGGAACGCGGCCGACTGCCGTTCGGTCTTCACGTTCCCGGACGACGAGAAGCTGATCCAGCAGGAGTTCGCGAAGAACATCCCGTTCGCGCTCTCGGTCGCCGAGTCCGCGGGGACCCCGGACCAGCCGAAGTCCTCGCTGGGCCTGAAGGCCGCCGACCTCACCCCGGCCCCCTTCACCACCTCGTACTCGCGCGGCGCCGACCAGGAGGTCTCCGTCGTCGCCCGCAGGGCGCTGCGGGACAAGGAGCTCAAGTACCGCGTCAACGGCGGCCGTACGCACAGCACGGGGCTGCGGTCGTGGAAGGGCGGGGAGACGTTCGGCGGGGAGGACAACCTCTTCTACGACGAGTACCGCGCGAAGGTGCGCGACGGCGACCCCGGCGACAAGGTCCAGGTGTGGTTCACCGGCGTGACCAAGGCCGGCAAGAAGGTCACCAGCGGCAAGTTCACGTACACGGTCGCCCGGCGGGCCGCCGCCGACACGCTCGTCGTCGCCGAGGAGGGCGCCGCCGCGACGCAGGCACAGGCGTACGTCGACGCGCTGAAGGCCAACGGCCGCAAGGCAGTTGTGTGGGACGTGGCCACGCAGGGCGTGCCGGACGCGCTCGGCGTGCTGAAGCACTTCCGTACGGTCGTGCACTACACGGGCGCGGCCGTCCCCGGTAACCCGACGCAGCTCGAACTGCGGGCCTACCTCAACGAGGGCGGCAAGCTGATCGAGGCCGGCGAGCGGGCCGGCGGCGCGGTCGACCTCGGCGACGGCACCCCCTCCGACGACTTCAGCCAGTACTACCTGGGCGCCTACTCGCGCACGTCGGTCGCGGGCGCGAGCGGTGTCACGGGCTCCGGGAAGCTGACCGGCTTCTCCGGCCTGCTGGCCGGCGCCCCCGGCAACCCGCTGGACCAGGCGGGCACGTACGGCGTCACCTCGGACGAACTCCCGGCCGACAAGTACCCCCAGTTCGCGAGCGCGGGCGCGGGGCAGTACGCCGGGACGGTCAACCCGTACGGGCCGTACTCGGGGTCGTACATGGCCGCGGCCGTGCACACCGACGACGCCTACAAGCGGCTGACCCGGACCATCGACCTGACCTCGGTGACCGCCGCCCAGCAGCCCACGCTGCGGGCGCGGCTGTTCTGGGACACCGAGCAGGGGTACGACAACGCGATCGTCGAGGCGCACAGCGCGGGCGGCGCCGACTGGACGACCCTGCCGGAGAAGAGCGGCGCGACCGGCACGGCCGTACCGGCGGAGTGCGGCGGCGGCTTCTACATCGGCGAGCACCCCTGGCTCAGCCACTACCTGACCCTGAACGGCAGCACCTGCACCAACACCGGGACCTCGGGCGCCTGGAACGCGTTCACCGGGACCTCCAGCGGCTGGCAGCAGGTCGAGTTCGACCTGAGCGCGTACGCCGGGAAGAGCGTCGAGGTGTCGTTCGCGTACGTCACCGACCCGGGCACCGGCGGCCACGGCGTGCTCCTCGACGACACCTCCGTCGTCGTGGGCGGCGCGGCGACCCAGGCCGAGGGCTTCGAGACCGTGCTCGGCGCCTGGCAGGTCACCGGGCCCCCGGCGGGCAGCCCGGCCGTGCTGAAGGACTGGACGCGCACGGGCGCGCTGTTCCAGACGTACGGCGCCGTCACCACGAAGGACACCGTGCTGCTGGGCTTCGGCCTGGAGCACCTGACCACGGCGGCGGAGCGCAAGGCGCTCATCGGAAAGGCCCTCGCCTCACTTGAGAGGTGAATCGGCCCGGTCAAGGATCGTCCATGATTCGTGACCGAATCGTGTGAAAAGGTTTTCCGGGTCCTGGCGGTCCGTACCCCTACTGGTGGGTACGGACCGCCTCGCCGCGTATGGGACGACTCGATGTCACCGGCACCGCCCCGGAGAGGTAGGGTCGGGGGTGGTCGGGGACATCCCAAAAACAGCTCGCCGGCGACGAAGGCCGGCGTACCAACGAGGAGATCGGTTCGTGACGATCCGCGTAGGCATCAACGGCTTCGGCCGTATCGGCCGCAACTACTTCCGCGCGCTGCTGGCGCAGGGTGCCGACATCGAGGTCGTGGCCGTCAACGACCTGGGTGACACCGCGACCACCGCCCACCTGCTCAAGTACGACACGGTCCTCGGCCGTCTCAAGGCAGAGGTCACGCACACCGCCGACACCATCACGGTCGACGGTCATGTCATCAAGGTCCTTTCCGAGCGCGACCCCGCCCAGATCCCGTGGGGCGACCTGGGGGTCGACATCGTCATCGAGTCGACCGGCATCTTCACCAAGCGCGCCGACGCCGCCAAGCACATCGCGGGCGGCGCCAAGAAGGTCCTCATCTCCGCTCCGGCGACCGACGAGGACATCACCATCGTGCTCGGCGTCAACGAGGACAAGTACGACGCGAGCGCGCACGACATCATTTCGAACGCCTCCTGCACCACCAACTGCGTGGCGCCGATGGCCAAGGTTCTCCTGGAGAACTTCGGCATCGTCTCGGGCCTGATGACCACGGTCCACGCCTACACCAGCGACCAGCGCCTCCAGGACTTCCCGCACAAGGACCTGCGCCGCGCCCGCGCCGCCGCCGAGAACATCATCCCGGCGTCCACCGGCGCCGCGAAGGCCCTCGGCGTGGTCATCCCGGAGCTGTCCGGCAAGCTCAACGGCATGGCGATGCGCGTCCCGGTCCCGACCGGTTCCGTCACCGACCTCGTCGTCGAGACCGAGCGCGTGGTCACGAAGGAAGAGGTCAACGCGGCCTTCCAGAAGGCGGCCCAGGGCGAGCTGAAGGGCTACCTCGACTACACCGAGGACCCGATCGTCTCCTCGGACATCGTCAACTGGCCGGCGTCCTGCACCTTCGACTCGTCCCTGACCATGGTCCAGGGCAAGCAGGTGAAGATCATCGGCTGGTACGACAACGAGTGGGGCTACTCCAACCGCCTCGTCGACCTCACGGTCTTCGTCGGCGGCCGGCTCTGATCACCGCCTGACAGGCACCGCACCGATGTGAGCCGCAGGGCTCGGGCAGCATGCGAAGAGGCGCTGCCCGGGCCCTGTCGCACGTGCAAGCACCCGTACGACTGGAGACTGCATTGAAGACGATCGACGATCTCCTCGCCGAAGGCGTGTCCGGCAAGCGCGTCTTCGTCCGCGCCGACCTCAACGTTCCGCTGGCCGGCGGTCTCATCACCGACGACGGCCGGATCCGCGCCGTCCTGCCGACGATCGAGGCCCTCGTCGCCGCCGACGCCAAGGTCGTCGTCGCCTCGCACCTCGGCCGCCCCAAGGGCGCCCCGGACCTCGCGTTCTCGCTGCTGCCCGCCGCCGAACGACTCGGCGAGCTGCTCGGCACGCCCGTGGCCTTCGCCCAGGACACCGTCGGCCCCGCCGCCCACGACGCCGTGAACGGCCTGGAGCCCGGCCAGGTCGCGGTCGTCGAGAACCTCCGCTTCAACGCGGGCGAGACGTCCAAGGACGACACCGAGCGCGGCGAGTTCGCCGACCGGCTCGCGGCCCTCGCGGACGTGTACGTCGGTGACGGCTTCGGCGCCGTGCACCGCAAGCACGCCTCCGTGTTCGACCTCCCCGCGCGCCTCCCGCACTACGCCGGGTACCTCATCGCCACCGAGGTCGGCGTCCTCAAGAAGCTCACCGAGGACGTCGCCCGCCCCTACGTCGTCGCGCTCGGCGGTTCCAAGGTCTCCGACAAGCTCGCCGTCATCGACCAGCTCCTCGGCAAGGCCGACCGCATCCTCATCGGCGGCGGCATGGCCTTCACCTTCCTCAAGGCCCAGGGCCACGAGGTCGGCGCCTCCCTCCTCCAGGAGGACCAGATCCCGGCCGTCACCGAGTACCTGGAGCGCGCCGAGAAGCTGGGCGTCGAGCTGCTCGTCCCGGTCGACGTCGTCGTCTCCACCGCCTTCCCCGACCTGAAGACCAAGGCGCCCAGCGAGCACACCACCGTCGATGTGGACCGGATGCCCGAGGGCAGTCTCGGGCTGGACGTCGGCCCGGGGACCGGTGTGCTGTACACGTCCAAGCTCGCCGACGCAGCGACCGTCTTCTGGAACGGTCCCATGGGCGTCTTCGAGCACCCCGACTACGCCGAGGGCACCAAGGCGGTCGCCCAGGCCCTCGTCGACTCGGACGGCTTCACCGTCGTCGGCGGTGGAGACTCCGCCGCCGCCGTACGCACCCTCGGCTTCGACGAGAACGCGTTCGGCCACATCTCGACCGGTGGCGGCGCCTCCCTCGAATACCTTGAGGGCAAGACGCTCCCCGGCCTCGCCGCATTGGAGAACTGACCTTCATGACCACCCGCACGCCGATCATGGCGGGCAACTGGAAGATGAACCTCAACCACCTTGAGGCCATCGCCCACGTCCAGAAGCTCGCGTTCGCCCTGGCCGACAAGGACTACGAGGCCGTCGAGGTCGCCGTCCTCGCCCCCTTCACCGACCTGCGCTCCGTGCAGACCCTGGTCGACGGCGACAAGCTGAAGATCACGTACGGCTCCCAGGACATCTCCGCGTACGACTCCGGCGCCTACACCGGCGAGATCTCCGGCCCCATGCTCGCCAAGCTGAAGTGCTCGTACGTCGCCGTCGGCCACTCCGAGCGCCGCCAGTACCACGCCGAGACCGACGAGATCGTGAACGCCAAGGTCAAGGCCGCGTTCAAGCACGGGATCACCCCGATCCTGTGCGTCGGCGAGGAACTCGACGTCCGCGAGGCCGGCAACCACGTCTCCCACACCCTCGCTCAGGTCGAGGGCGGGCTGAAGGACGTCGCCGCCGAGCAGGCCGAGACCGTCGTCATCGCCTACGAGCCCGTCTGGGCCATCGGCACCGGCAAGGTCTGCGGCGCCGGTGACGCGCAGGAAGTGTGCGCCGCGATCCGGGGCAAGCTCGCCGAGCTGTACGACCAGGAGCTCGCCGACAAGGTCCGCATCCAGTACGGCGGTTCCGTCAAGGCCGGGAACGTCGCCGAGATCATGGCGCAGGCCGACATCGACGGCGCGCTCGTCGGTGGCGCCTCCCTCGACGCCGACGAGTTCGTCAAGATCGTGCGCTTCCGGGATCAGTGAGTAGGCCGTAGCCGCGATCCGTCGTACCCTGACGGGGACCTTAGTGACTACCCGCTAAAGTCCCCGTCGTCATCCGCATCCGAGGAAGTTGGTCCAGCCGTGGTTCTGGGGTTCTCCATCGCCCTGATCGTCTTCAGCCTGCTGCTGATGCTGCTGGTGCTGATGCACAAGGGGAAGGGCGGCGGCCTCTCCGACATGTTCGGTGGCGGCATGCAGTCCTCCGTCGGCGGCTCCTCGGTCGCCGAGCGCAACCTCGACCGCATCACCGTCGTGGTCGGTCTGCTCTGGTTCGCCTGCATCATCGTCCTCGGCCTGATCATGAAGGCCAACAACTGAGCGGCGTCCCCCAGCACAATACGTACGCAAAGCCCCATGTTCGGTACGCGCTCCTTGGCGCGGCCTATCATGGGGCTTGCGTCTGTGTGCGGTAACTCCAATCACTGGACGCGCGTTGGGCCTTAGGCCGGTTGGTCTTACGTAGACTGAGCCGCTCGCAGTGGAGCGAAACGCCGACTCGCTTCGCGGCACCATCACGCAGGGAGTTACGACCGTGGCAAGTGGCAACGCGATCCGAGGAAGCCGGGTCGGGGCGGGGCCGATGGGCGAGGCCGAGCGGGGCGAGTCCGCACCCCGACTGCGCATCTCCTTCTGGTGCTCCAACGGGCATGAGACGCAGCCCAGTTTCGCGAGTGACGCACAGGTGCCGGATACGTGGGACTGTCCGCGGTGCGGGTTCCCTGCGGGGCAGGACCGGGACAATCCGCCGGCTCCGCCGCGGACCGAGCCGTACAAGACGCATCTGGCGTATGTGCGGGAGCGGCGTAGTGATGCTGATGGTGAGGCGATCTTGGCGGAGGCCCTTGCTAAGTTGCGGGGCGAGATTTAACCCACCGGGGTGCCGCGGTCTGTTGGTTTCGGGGCTGCGGCGCCGTTGTGGCTTGTCGCGCCCGCGCGGCGGTAGCCGCAAATAGATACAGCCCCGCGCCCCTAAAGGACTGGGGCTGAGGTCCGTTGTCAGTGGTGGGCTCTACCTTCTGAAGTATGAAGCGTGAGTTCTGGCAGTTGTGGTCTGCCGCTGTTGTGTCGCGGTTTGGGGATGCTTTGCGGAATACCGCTATGCCCTTGTTGGCTGTGCGGGTTACTGGTGATCCGTTGGTGATTGCTTCTGTTACCGCTTGTGGGTATGTGCCCTGGTTGTTGTTCGGGCTGGTGGGTGGGGCGTTGGCTGATCGGGTGGATCAGCGGCGGGCTATGTGGGCTGTTGATGTGGTGCGGGGGGTGTTGGTCGCCGGGTTTGCTGTGGTGGTGGCCTTGGGAGAGGCTTCTGTGGGGGTGTTGTTGGGGCTTGCCTTTGTGCTGACCACCCTTCAGACGTTGTTCGACAATGCTTCTACTGCTTTGCTGCCGTCGGTTGTCGAGCGGGATCAACTTGGCTCCGCCAACGCTCGGTTGATGACCGGTCAGCAAGTTGCCGGGGGGTTGGTGGCGGGGCCCGTTGTGCCGGTGCTCGTGTTGGTGGGGATGGCCGTGCCGTTCGTGGTGGACGCGGTCAGTTACTTCGTCGCCGCTGGGCTTGTCGCCTCGCTGCGGGTGCGGCCTGTCGCGCGGGAGGCGCGGGCCACGGGGAGCACGTTGCGCGGGGAAATCGCCGAGGGGATACGGGTGTTGTGGCGGGACCGGGTGCTGCGCGCCATCTGTACGGCCACGCTGTTGTGCAACATCGGGATGGGGGCGCTGATCGCGACCCTGGTTCTGGTCGTCACGCGGTGGCTGGACGCGGGGGACGCGGGGTTCGCCGCCGCCATGACCGCGTACTCCGTGGGGTCCATCGCCGGAGGGTTCCTCGCGCAGCGCGTTGCCCGGCGGTTCGGGCGGGCGCGGGCGCTGATGTGGGGCGGGACCGTTCAGCTCGTCTCCCTCGTGGCCATGGGGTCCGTACGGCATCTGGGCGCGCTGCTCGTGGGGATGGCGCTGCTCGGTGTGATGGGCATGGTGTGGAACGTCAACCAGGTGACGCTCATGCAGGAACGCAGCCCTGAGGGGCTGTTGGGGCGGATCGCCGCGGCGTTCCGTACGGCTTCCACCTCGGGGGCGCCGGTCGGTGCGCTGCTGGGCGGGGTGACCGCGAAGGCCTTCGGACTCAACGCGCCTGTCCTGTTCGCGGCCTTGCTGTTCCTGCTCGCGGTCGTCTCGTTGAGACCTGCGGCCAAGGCGGACGTACCTGTTGATGAGCTGGCGATGGCGACGAAGGTGTGATGATCGGGGGATGGAGTCTTCCGGGCCGTTCAACGTCCTTTCCCTTCGTCATGTCCCCGCGGATCCAGGGCCATGGCGGCCGAAGGCGCGCATCCGCTTGTCGGTCGACGGGGTGGATGTGGTGGAGGCGATCCACCCCGACAGCGATTCGAGTCTCTTGCACGAGATGATGATCGGCCCGCCGGAAACGTGGCCGCTGAGGGCCGATGCCGAACCTCGGCGGGTCGAGCTGTCGAACAACTTCTGCGAGACCGGTTGCTGTGGGGGCGTCTTCGTGACCATCCAGCGGTGTGGTGGCCTGGTGGTGTGGACGTGGGAGAACACGGACGACGACAGCCGGGTGCCGCTGCCGCCGGACTCCCGCTTCGACGCCGACCGGTACGACGCCGAGCTGGACCGCTTCGTCGCCGACCATGATTGGGAGGAGCCGGTCGACGCCGCCGCGCGTCTCTTGGCCCGCGAACTGGTCGCCCTCGACTGGCACCGGCGGTGGAACTGCTTGCCCCCGCCCTGGAGCCTCGGCGTCTCGGTCGGTGGCCGGGGCGAGGAAGCCCACGTCACGATGGAGTTCGTCGTGACGGGGCTGCGCAGCTACACCCTGTCCGTCACCGGGAACGAACCCGTCGAGGATCAGGTCCGTCGGTTCGTCGAGCGTATCGATGCCTCCGACCCGCGCGGCTGAGGGGCGGGTGCAACCCGTGGGGGTGTTCTCGCATCTGGAGGGGTGGCGGGAAATACTTCTTGGGAGGGGCTGCTGTGCGTGGGATCAGTAAAGGGCTGAGCGGGGTCGGGGTGGGGCTTGTTGTTGTGGCTCTGGCCGCTGGGCCTGCTTATGCCAAGGGGGATGTGTCCGTGGTGGCGCCCCGGGCGGTTGGTGTGGGGAAGGTCTTCAAGGTCAGTGCTCATGGGGATGACGATGCTGCTCAGTATTTGCGGATATGTCTTCAGGAGCGGAGTGGGAAAGCGGCCTGGCGGCAGGTGGGGTGTGGGGGTGTGGTTCGGCGGGGTGGGCCTGAGGGGCGGGTTGCTGTGCAGGTGAAGGGGGTTCGGCGTGGGGGGCTGGAGTTTCGGGCTGTCGTGTATGGGCTGAAGGGGCCCAAGGATCGGCATCCTGTGCGGTGGCGGATCTCTGATGTGGTGAGCGTTCGGGTGCGGTGAGTGGTGAGTGCGAAAGGCTGCGGGCCCCGTCTGTCACAGACGGGGCCCGCAGCCTTTGTTGTTACGCCGTCGCCGGTGGGTACAGCGCGCGCGGGAGTTGGGATGCCGCAGGGCGGTCCAGGAGCCAGAGCGTGCGGGCCAGGCCTCGGGCGCCTGCCGCCGGGGCCTGGATCTCGCCTGCGCCCGAGAGGGCGATCGCGGCGGCCTGAGCCTTGTCCTCGCCGGCTGCGAGGAGCCAGACCTCCTTGGCCGCCCGGATCGCGGGGAGCGTGAGGGTGACTCGCGTGGGCGGGGGTTTCGGGGCGCCTCGGACGCCCACCACCGTGCGGGTCTCCTCGCGGACCGCGGGGAGTTCGGGGAAGAGGGACGCCACGTGCGTGTCCGGTCCCACGCCCAGCATGAGGACGTCGAACGTCGGTACGTCGCCGTGGTCGGCCGACCTCGCCAGTTCCTCCGCGTACGCCTCCGCCGCCGCCTCCACGTCCGTCCCGTACTCGCCGTCCGACGCGGGCATCGCGTGCACGCGCTTCGGGTCGAGGGGGACGGAGTCGAGGAGGGCCTCGCGGGCCTGGGTGACGTTGCGGTCGGGGTCGCCCTCGGGGAGGAAGCGTTCGTCGCCCCACCACAGGTCGAGACGCGACCAGTCGATGGCGTCGCGCGCGGGCGCTGTCGCGAGCGCCGCGAGCAGGCCGTTGCCGTTGCGGCCACCCGTGAGGACGATCGACGCGCTGCCCTTCGAGGACTGCGCGTCGACGATCCGCGTGATGAGACGGGCCGCGGCGGCCTGCGCCATCAGCTCCTTGTCGCGGTGGACGACCAACTGGGGTGTGGTCATGGGGAGATGGCCTTCCTTACCGGCTGCGGCGCTTCGGCCGGTAGTACGGGAGCTTGCGCAGCCGCCGGGGGAGCGGGGGGAGTTCCTCCCCCTCCTGCGGGCTCGCCTGCTCCGGCAGCACCACTTTTTCGCGCTCCCTCGACGGAGGAGTCGGTCTTCGGGATGGCGACGGGATCGGCGAGTGCCGAGGCGGGGGGAGAAGAGGGAGCCGGCACGGAAGGCGAAGCCGAGCCCGAGGGGGAACCCGGCGTAGAACCCACGGCCGGCCTCAAGGCCGAAGCCGCAGCCGAATCCGAACGGGAACCCGGCGTCGAAGCCGAGCCTGTACCCGAGACGGCACCCGGAGCCGCGCCCGAGGCAGGACCCGCAGCCGAACCCGAGGTGGCACTCGGCGTCGAGCCCGAGGCTGAAGCCGCAGCCGAGCCCGAGAGGGAACCCGGCGCCGAAGCCGAAGCCGAAGCCCTGCCCGAGGCCGAACTCGACCCCGTGCCCGGCGTCGAAGCCGTGCCCGACCCCGACCCTGGTGTCGAACCCGAACCCGAACCCGAACCCGAGCCCGCCCCCGGCGTCAAAGTCGCAACCGACCCCGCCGCCGACGTCCGCGTCACCGGCGCCGGAAACGCCCTGGACACCGACGAGTTGAGCCGCTCCACCCCGAACCGCAGCGCAGACGCATACGTATCGTCCGGATCCAGCCGCCGCAACTCCTCCGCGATCAGATCGACCGTGTCCCGGCGCTTCAGAGCGACCGCCCGGTCAGGCTGGCCCTGGATCGACAAGGTCGCCACCGACCCGTCGGAACGGTCGAGGGCGATGGGCCCCACGTCCGTCGACAGGCGGACGGCGGTCAGCCCGGGGCCCGCGGAGAGCGTGCGGCGGACCGGCACGTCCAGACGGTCCGCCAGCCACATCGCCAGCAGCTCGCAGCTCGGGTTGAACTCCTCCCCCTCGACCTCGACGGCCGTCACCTCGCAGGTGACCTGGTCGAGAGCCGCGGCCAGCATCGAGCGCCAGGGCGTGATGCGGGTCCAGGAGAGGTCCGTGTCGCCGGGTGCGTACGTCTTCGCGCGGGCGGTCAGCTCGCGGACCGGCTGCTCGGCGGCGTACGCATCGGTGACCCGGCGCTGCGCGAGCGCGCCGAGCGGGTCGTTCGCCGGGTCGGCCGGTGCGGTGACCGGCCACCAGACGACGACCGGCGCGTCCGGCAGCAGCAGCGGCAGGACGACGGACTGGGCGTGGTCGGAGACCTCGCCGTGCAGCCGCAGGACGACGGTCTCGCCGGTCCCGGCGTCCGCGCCGAGCAGGATCTCCGCGTCGATGCGCGACTGCGTGCGGTCGCGCGGCGAGCGGGAGACACGCCGGATGACGACGAGCGTGCGCGAGGGGTGCTCGCGGGACGCGTCGCCGGCCGCCTTCAGGGCGTCGTACGCGTTCTCCTCGTCGGTGACGAGGACCAGGGTGAGGACCATGCCGACGGCCGGGGTGCCGATCTCGCGGCGGCCCTTGATCAGAGCCTTGTTTATCTTGCCGGCGGTGGTGTCCGTGAGGTCGATCTTCATGGCCGGCGCCAGCTCCGTCCCTCGCGTGCGAGCATCTCGTCCGCCTCGGCCGGACCCCAGGTGCCCGCCGGGTACTGCGGGGGCGTGCCGTGGGTGTCCCAGTACTCCTCGATCGGGTCGAGGATCTTCCAGGACAGCTCGACCTCCTCCGTGCGCGGGAAGAGGTTGGAGTCGCCCAGCAGGACGTCCAGGATCAGCCGCTCGTACGCCTCCGGGGACGACTCCGTGAAGGACTCGCCGTACGCGAAGTCCATGGACACGTCCCGGATCTCCATCGACGTACCCGGCACCTTGGAGCCGAAGCGGACCGTCACGCCCTCGTCCGGCTGGACGCGGATGACGATCGCGTTGGAGCCCAGCTCCTCGGTGGCCGTCGTGTCGAAGGGGGAGTGCGGGGCGCGCTGGAAGACGACCGCGATCTCGGTGACGCGGCGGCCGAGCCGCTTGCCGGTGCGCAGGTAGAACGGGACGCCCGCCCAGCGGCGGTTGTCGACCTCGACCTTGATCGCGGCGTACGTGTCGGTCTTCGACGCCTTGTCGATGCCGTCCTCTTCGAGGTAGCCGATGACCTTCTCGCCGCCCTGCCAGCCGGCCGCGTACTGCGCGCGGACGGTGTCGCGGCCGAGGTCCTTGGGGAGCTTGACCGCGCCCAGGACCTTGGTCTTCTCGGCGGCGAGCGCGTCCGCGTCGAAGGAGGCGGGCTCCTCCATCGCGGTCAGCGCCATCAGCTGGAGGAGGTGGTTCTGGATGACGTCGCGCGCCGCGCCGATGCCGTCGTAGTACCCGGCACGGCCGCCGATGCCGATGTCCTCGGCCATCGTGATCTGGATGTGGTCCACGAAGGACCGGTTCCAGATCGGCTCGAACATCGTGTTGGCGAACCGGAGCGCCAGGATGTTCTGGACGGTCTCCTTGCCGAGGTAGTGGTCGATGCGGAAGACCTGGTCGGGCGCGAAGACGTCCTCGACCGTCGCGTTCAGCTCCTCGGCCGACTTCAGGTCGTGCCCGAACGGCTTCTCGATGACGGCGCGCCGCCACGAGCCGCGCTTCTGGTCGGCGAGACCGTGCTTCTTCAGCTGCTGGATGACCACCGGGAAGGCGCCCGGCGGCACGGACAGGTAGAAGGCGAAGTTGCCGCCCGTGCCCTGTGCCTTGTCCAGCTCGTCGATGGTGGCGCGCAGCCGCTCGAACGCGTCGTCGTCGTCGAAGGTGCCCTGGACGAAGCGCATCCCCTGGATGAGCTGCTGCCAGACCTCCTCACGGAACGGCGTACGCGCGTGCTCCTTGACGGCGTCGTGGACCTCGGCCGCGAAGTCCTCGTGCTCCCACTCCCGGCGCGCGAACCCGACCAGGGAGAAACCCGGCGGAAGCAGGCCACGGTTGGCGAGGTCGTACACGGCGGGCATCAGCTTTTTACGTGACAAATCGCCCGTGACACCGAAGATGACAAGGCCCGACGGCCCCGCGATGCGCGGGAGCCGTCGGTCTGCCGGGTCACGCAGCGGATTGCTGCTCGACAAGTGAAATCAGCCCTCCGAAGGAGCGAGGCGCTCAAGCTCCGCCTCGGTCGACTTGAGCAGGTCGTTCCAGGACTCCTCGAACTTCTGGACGCCCTCGTCCTCAAGGAGCTGGACCACGTCGTCGTACGCGATCCCGAGCTTCTCCACCGCGTCGAGCTCGGCGCGAGCCTGCTCGTACGTGCCCGCGATGGTGTTGCCGGTGATCTGACCGTGGTCCTCGGTGGCCAGCAGGGTGGCCTCCGGCATGGTGTTGACGGTGTTCGGCGCGACCAGGTCGTCGACGTACAGGGTGTCCTTGTACGACGGGTCCTTCACGCCGGTCGACGCCCACAGCGGACGCTGCTTGTTGGCGCCCGCCTTCTCCAGGGCCGCCCAGCGGTCGGAAGAGAAGACCTCTTCGTACGCCTGGTAGGCGAGCCGCGCGTTGGCGAGTGCCGCCTTGCCCTTGAGGGCGAGGGCCTCGTCGGTGCCCAGCGCGGTCAGGCGCTTGTCGATCTCGGTGTCCACGCGGGACACGAAGAAGGACGCGACCGAGTGGATGCCCGCCAGGTCGATGCCCTTGGCCTTGGCCTTCTCCAGGCCCGCCAGGTAGGCGTCCATGACCTCGCGGTAGCGCGCGAGGGAGAAGATCAGCGTGACGTTGACGCTGATGCCGTGGCCGATCACCTCGGTGATCGCCGGGAGGCCCGCCTTGGTCGCCGGGATCTTGATCAGCGTGTTCGGGCGGTCCACCAGCCACGCGAGCTGCTTGGCCTCGGCGACCGTCGGTACCGTCTCGTGCGCGAGGCGCGGGTCGACCTCGATGGAGACCCGGCCGTCCTGTCCGCCGGACGCGTCGAAGACGGGGCGCAGGATGTCGGCGGCGTCACGGACGTCCGCCGTCGTGATCATGCGGATCGCCTCGTCGACGGTGACCTTGCGGGCGGCGAGGTCGGTGACCTGCTGCTCGTAGCCGTCGCCGGACGAGATCGCCTTCTGGAAGATCGACGGGTTGGTGGTGACGCCCACGACGTGCTGCTGGTCGATCAGCTCGGCGAGGTTGCCGGACGTGATCCGCTTGCGCGACAGGTCGTCCAGCCAGATCGCGACGCCCTCCTCGGAGAGGCGCTTCAGTGCGTCTGTCATGGAATTACATCTCCTACGTGCGTGGTCGTATAGGGGCGTCAGCGCTGGGCGGCGGCGACGGATTCCCGCGCCTTCGCAGCCACGTTCTCGGCAGTGAAGCCGTACTCCTGGAAGAGGACCTTGCCGTCGGCCGAAGCGCCGAAGTGCTCCAGGGAAACGATGCGGCCCGCGTCACCTACGTACTTGTGCCAGGTGAGACCGATACCGGCCTCGACGGAGACACGCGCCTTCACCGAAGCGGGCAGGACCTCCGCGCGGTACTCGGCCGTCTGCTCCTCGAACCACTCCACCGACGGCATCGAGACCACGCGCGTCGGCGTGCCCTCCGCCTCCAGCAACTCGCGCGCGGCGACGGCCACATGGACCTCGGAGCCGGTCGCGATGAGGATGACCTCGGGGGTGCCGGCGGACGCCTCGGTGTGGACGTACCCGCCCTTGACCGTGTCCTCGTTGGGCTCGTACGTCGGCACACCCTGACGCGTCAGCGCCAGGCCGTGCGGCGCCGAGACGCCGTACTCGCGCTTGCCGCGGCGCAGGATCTCGCGCCAGGCGATCGCGGTCTCGTTCGCGTCGGCCGGGCGGACGACGTTCAGGCCCGGGATCGCGCGCAGCGCGGCGACGTGCTCCACCGGCTGGTGCGTCGGGCCGTCCTCGCCGAGGCCGATCGAGTCGTGCGTCCACACGTACGTCACCGGCAGGTGCATCAGCGCGGACAGGCGCACGGCGTTGCGCATGTAGTCGGAGAACACGAGGAACGTGCCGCCGTAGATGCGGGTGTTGCCGTGCAGCGCGATGCCGTTCATCTCGGCGGCCATCGAGTGCTCGCGGATGCCGAAGTGGATCGTGCGGCCGTACGGGTCCGCCTCGGTGAGCGGGTTGTCCGCCGGGAGGAAGGAGGACGACGCGTCGATCGTCGTGTTGTTGGAGCCCGCGAGGTCGGCCGAGCCGCCCCACAGCTCCGGGATGACCGCGCCGAGCGCCTGGAGGACCTTGCCGGACGCGGCACGCGTCGCGACACCCTTGCCCGCCTCGAAGACCGGGAGCTTCTCCTCCCAGCCCGCGGGCAGCTCGCCCGCGTCGATGCGGTCGAACTCGGCGGCGCGCTCCGGGTTGTCGTCGCGCCACAGCTGGAACGACTTCTCCCAGTCGGCCTTCGCCTGCGCGCCGCGCTCCAGGGCGCCGCGCGTGTGCGCGATGACCTCGTCGGAGACCTCGAAGGACAGCGCCGGGTCGAAGCCCAGCACGCGCTTGGTGGCCGCCACCTCGTCGTCGCCGAGCGCCGAGCCGTGCGCGGCCTCGGTGTTCTGCGCGGTCGGGGCGGGCCAGGCGATGATCGAGCGCATCGCGATGAACGACGGCTTGTCCGTCACCTTCTTCGCGGCCTCGATCGCGTTGTAGATCGCGTGCGGGTCCAGGTCGCCGTCCGGCTTCGGGGCGACGCGCTGGACGTGCCAGCCGTACGCCTCGTACCGCTTGACGGTGTCCTCGGAGACGGCCGTCTCGGTGTCGCCCTCGATCGAGATGTGGTTGTCGTCCCACAGCAGGACCAGGTTGCCGAGCTTCTGGTGGCCCGCGAGGGAGGACGCCTCGGCGGAGATGCCCTCCTGGAGGCAGCCGTCACCGGCGATGGCGTACACGAAGTGGTCGAAGGGCGACTCGCCCGCCGGGGCCTCGGGGTCGAACAGGCCGCGCTCGTAGCGGGCGGCCATCGCCATGCCCACCGCGTTCGCGACACCCTGGCCCAGCGGGCCCGTCGTCGTCTCGACACCGGTGGTGTGGCCGTACTCCGGGTGGCCCGGGGTCTTCGAGCCCCAGGTCCGGAACGCCTTCAGGTCGTCCAGCTCCAGGCCGAAGCCGGCCAGGTACAGCTGGGTGTAGAGAGTGAGGGACGAGTGGCCGGCGGACAGCACGAAACGGTCGCGCCCGACCCAGTCGGCGTCGGCGGGGTCGTGCCGCATCACCTTCTGGAAGAGGGTGTACGCGGCCGGCGCGAGGCTCATCGCCGTACCCGGATGGCCGTTCCCGACCTTCTGTACGGCATCGGCGGCCAGGACGCGGGCGGTGTCGACGGCCCGCTGGTCCAACTCGGTCCAGTCGAGGTCTGTGGTGGTCGGCTTGGTGCTCACCCTGGGTCAGGGCTCCTCTCCACATGTTCGGTTCACCGGCTGCTCGGGCAACGCGCCCACCGGCTGCCGGTGCACGGGGGGCCCACCGGCCGTTGTCGAGCCTACCCCCGTAAGTACGTGCGGTTTCTCCCGTCCGTCCAGACTGCCGGGAGTCTTCGGGATCCGCCTCTCGACCGGGTTCCCGGGGCTCGGCATCTGAATACGGAGCGCGTCATCCGAGCACTCAAACGAGCCGTCGTGCGCCCGTTCTGTCCCCCCTCCCGGTAGCCCTTCCAACACGGGGTACCCCCGCGAAGGCCGAGGTATGGGCAACGTCTACAGTGGCGTGGTACGCGCGAGCCTTTACCGGGACTTCACACGGGGAGGCTTGCTGGGATATCTCTTTCAGGGGTGTGCGTGACGGCCGTCGAATCCCGTCCAGCGGGGGTTACCGGTGCGAGCCAGAGCCCGGTGCACCGGCCGTTCGGGGCCCGTGTCAAAGCGTTCGTGGCGCTGACCAAGCCGAGGATCATCGAGCTGCTCCTCATCACCACCGTTCCGGTGATGTTCCTGGCGCAGCAGGGGGTTCCCGACCTCGGGCTCGTCCTCATCACCTGCTTCGCCGGCTACCTGTCCGCGGGCGGCGCGAACGCGCTCAACATGTACATCGACCGCGACATCGACGCGCTCATGGACCGCACCTCGCAGCGTCCGCTGGTCACCGGCATGGTCTCGCCGCGCGAGTGCCTCGCCTTCGGGATCGCGCTCGCGGTCGGCTCGACGCTGCTGTTCGGGCTCGCCGTCAACTGGCTGTCCGCGTGGCTCGCCCTCGGGGCGCTCCTCTTCTACGTCGTCGTCTACACGATGATCCTCAAACGGCGTACCTCCCAGAACATCATCTGGGGCGGCATCGCGGGCTGTATGCCGGTCCTCATCGGCTGGACCGCCGTCACCGACTCGCTCGCGTGGGCGCCGGTCATCCTCTTCCTCGTCATCTTCTTCTGGACGCCGCCGCACTACTGGCCGCTGTCCATGAAGGTCAAGGACGACTACGCGCGCGTCGGTGTGCCGATGCTGCCGGTCGTCGCCTCCAACAAGGTCGTCGCCCGGCAGATCGTCATCTACAGCTGGGTGATGGTCGGCGTCTCCCTGCTGCTGACGCCGCTCGGCTACACCGGCTGGTTCTACACGGTCGTCGCGCTCGCCGCCGGTGGCTGGTGGCTGTGGGAGGCGCACGCCCTCCAGAACCGGGCCAAGGCCGAGACCGAGGGGGCCAAGCTCAAGGAGATGCGGCTGTTCCACTGGTCGATCACCTATGTCTCGCTGCTGTTCGTCGCCGTCGCCGTGGACCCCTTCCTCCACTGATCCGTTCCTTGCCGGTGTTTCCTACCCGCCGGTAGCATCCGGGTTATGGCAGACACGAAGACGCAGGACCGGCAGGACCGTACGGCGGCGAAGCTCGCCAAGCGCATCGGTACGTTCGCGAAGGCGCACGGCGGTGCGGAGGGACAGGTCGCGTACATCGGGCAGCGCGGGGCGCGGATCGTCCTCGTGGGCGCGGACGGCGGGTGGGGTGACGTGGTCGCCCCCTCATACGACGTCGCCGTGGCCGCCGTCGAGAAGGCCGGGATCACCCGTCACGAGGAGTTCGACGGGGAGTTCGCGGCGAAGGTGCAGACGGGGCCGTACGAGTGGAAGCGGATGGCCGGGATCCAGATCGGCGGCTGAGGCTTCCCGGGGCGCGCGGTCTTTTTCGGGTGCCTCCCGCGTCAACCGCGACCTGACGCACGCCTCTCCCGTTAACCCCTGTAAGGCGACGCCACCTACAGGGAGACCGGATGATCGAGACGCCGTCCCTGGTGGACCAGTACTGTCACGGCGTGCTCCGGACCGAACTGGGTCTGGGGACGTTCGAGGCGCGGCTCGCGGACACGGACGGGCCGCCCGCCTCCGGTACGACCCTCTTCGACACCCAGACCGGCTTCGCCGTACGCCGCTGGTGTCCGCCCGCGCTGGACCTGGAACCCCACTGCCCGCCCGCGCGTTATCTGGCCAGGCGGCGTGAGCTGGGGGTGCTGGAGGCGGGGCGGCGGCTGCTGCGGGGGTCGGGGGTGACGACGTTCCTCGTCGACACCGGGGTGCCGGACGACCTCACGCAGCCCCCTGAACTCGCCGCGACCGCCGACGCCGAGGCGCGCGAGATCGTCCGCCTCGAACTCCTCGCGCAGCAGGTCGCGGACACGTCCGGGACGGTCGAGGGGTTCCTCTCCAACCTCGCGGAGTCCGTGCACGGCGCCGCCGCGAACGCGGTCGCCTTCGCCGCTGCGGGACACATCGTCGCGCCGGAGCCTCCCGACGCCGGGGAGGTGCGGGGCGCGGCCGGCCGCTGGCTCGCGGGCCGACGCGTCGGGGACGCGGTCCAAGACCCCGTCCTCCTGCGCCACCTGCTGTGGATCGCCCTCGCCTCGGGGCGCCCGCTGCAACTGCGGGTGGGGCCGGTGCTGCCGGTGGACCTCATCCGTACGACGTCGGGGCTGGGGACGGATCTGGTCCTGCTCCACGCGTATCCCCGGCACCGGGAGGCCGCCCACCTCGCGGCGGCGTACCCCCATGTGTACGTCGACTGCGGGACGGCGTTCCTGCACACGGGCGCCCGCGCGGCGACCGTCCTCGCGGAGACCCTGGAACTGGCCCCGTTCGGCAAGGTCCTCTACTCCAGCGGGGCTCGCGCACTGCCGGAGCTGCACCTTGTCGCCGCGCGGCTGTTCCAGGAGGCGGTGGCGCGGGTGCTCGGGGGGTGGGTCGCCGAGGGGGCCTGGCTGTTGGGGGATGCGCAGCGGGTGGCGGGGATGCTGGCTTCCGGGAACGCCCGTCGGGTGTACGGGGTTTAGGCGCGGGTCGGGATCGCGTTCGCCGTCGGGGTGGGGAGGGTGACCTCGTCGTACGGGCGTTCCCGCAGGGACAGCAGGACCCTCAGGACCCAGATCCAGGTCACCGTCGAGCCGAACATGTGGGCGCCGACCAGGATCTCGGGGAGGTTCGTGAAGTACTGGACGTAGCCGATCGCACCTTGCGCCAGCAGGATCAGGAACAGTTCCCGGGTCCTGTTCAGGGGGGGCTTCGGGGCGTCCACCGCCTTCAGGACGAACCACAGGGCGAACGTCAGGGTTACGACGATCCAGGCCAGTACCGCGTGCAGCTTCGCGATCATCTCCCAGTCGATCCGGATGCGCTCGACCTCGCTGGAGTCGCCCGCGTGGGGGCCCGCGCCGGTGACGATCGTGCCGATCGCGATCAGCAGCGCCGAGGCGATGACCAGGGACCACACGAGCTGCTGGACCGCCTTGCCCACGACCGGGCGGGGGGCCTCGTCGCCCTCCCTCGTGCGCTGCCACATCACCGTCGCCACGGCGATCAACGCCGAGGAGAGGAGGAAGTGGGCCGCCACCGTGTACGGGTTCAGGCCGACGAGTACGACGATGCCGCCCAGCACCGCGTTGCTCATGACCACCCAGAACTGGGCCCAGCCGAGGCGGGTGAGGGACCTGCGGTACGGCTTCTCCGACCTCGCGGCGATGATCGCCCAGCCGACTGCCGCGCACAGGACGTACGTCAGCATGCGGTTGCTGAACTCGATCGCTCCGTGCAGGCCCATTTCGCTGGTTGCCGTCAGGGAGGTGTCCGTGCACTTCGGCCAGGTCGGGCAGCCGAGGCCGGAGCCGGTGAGTCTGACTGCGCCGCCGGTGACCACGATGACGACGGACATGATGAGCGCGGCGAGGGCTGCGCGCTGGACCGTTCGGGGGGTTGGGGTCCAGCGGGCTGCGATGTAGGCGAGGGGGTTGCGCAGGGCGGCTGCGGCGTCGGCGGGGGTCAGGTTCGGCACGGGGTCCATCGTAGGGGCGGGCTTGTGCATGCGTTCACGAGGGGGGCGGGTGCGGGTTTCGTTGTGGCTGGTCGCGCAGTTCCCCGCGCCCCTAAGTTAGTGGGGGTGGCTGTTTGTTGTTGGGTGCGGGTGTCTACTCCCAGCGGAAGAAACGGCCCGCCGCCGCCAAGCCTGCTACCGACCATGCCGCCAGGATGCCCAGGTTTGACCATGGGACTCCTGCTCCGTGTTGGAGTACGTCTCGGAGGCCGTCTGAGAGGGCTGAGATCGGTAGGAGAGACAAGACGTCCTGTGCTGCTTGCGGGTATTTGTCCATCGGGACTATTACGCCGCCGCCTACCAGGAGCAGCAGGAAGACCAGGTTCGCCGCCGCCAGCGTTGCTTCCGCCTTCAGCGTGCCTGCCATCAACAGGCCCAGGCCCGAGAACGCTGCCGTGCCGAGGATCAGCAGGAGGAAGACCGTCAGCGGATTGCCTTGCGGGGACCAGCCCATGGCCAAGGCGATTGCCGTTACCAGGAGTACCTGGAGGATCTCCGTCACCAGCACCGATGCCGTTTTCGCCGTCATCAGTGCCCAGCGCGGGAGCGGGGACGATGCCAGGCGCTTCAGGACTCCGTATCTGCGTTCGAAGCCTGTAGCGATCGCCTGGCCTGTGAAGGCTGTGGACATGACCGAGAGGGCCAGGATGCCGGGGGTCAGGAAGTCGATCGACTTGCCCTTGCCCGTGTCGATGATGTCCACCGAGCTGAAGAGGACCAGGAGGAGGGTGGGGATGATGACCGTGAGGAGGAGTTGCTCGCCGTTGCGCAGGAGCATCTTCGTCTCCAGGGCCGCCTGTGCCGCGATCATGCGGGGGAGGGGGGCCGCCCCGGGGCGGGGGGTGTATGCGCCGGTCGCGGTCATGCCCGCAGCTCCTTGCCGGTCAGTTCCAGGAAGACGTCCTCCAGCGTGTGGCGTTCGACCGAGATGCGGTCCGGCATCACGCCGTGCTGTGCGCACCAGGAGGTGACCGTCGCGAGGAGTTGGGGGTCGATCTTGCCGGTGATCCGGTAGGAGCCGGGCGTGAGTTCGGCGGCGGCGGAGTCCGTGGGGAGCGCCTTGAGCAGTGAGCCGACGTCCAGACCGGGGCGGCCGGTGAAGCGGAGGGTGTTCTCGGCGCCGCCCTTGCACAGGGTCTCCGGGGAGCCCTGCGCGATGACCTTCCCGGCGTCGATGATCGCGACGTCGTCGGCGAGCTGCTCGGCCTCGTCCATGTGGTGCGTCGTGAGGATGACGGAGACGCCGTCGTCGCGCAGGTCCCGTACGAGGTCCCAGGTGGCGCGGCGGGCCTGGGGGTCGAGGCCGGCGGTGGGCTCGTCGAGGAAGACGAGTTCCGGGCGGCCGACGACGGCCATGGCGAGCGCGAGGCGCTGTTGCTGGCCGCCGGAGAGGCGGCGGTAGGTGGTCCGGCCGCAGCTGCCGAGGCCGAGCCGGTCGATGAGCGCGTCCACGTCGAGGGGGTGCGCGTGGAGTTTCGCCATGTGCCGGAGCATCTCGTCGGCGCGCGCACCGGAGTACACGCCCCCCGACTGCAGCATCACGCCGATCCGGGGCTTCAGCTCGGCGGCCCCGGCGACAGGGTCGAGCCCCAGCACGCTCACCGTCCCGCCGTCCGCCCGCCGGTACCCCTCGCACACCTCGATCGTCGTCGTCTTCCCCGCGCCGTTGGGTCCCAGCACGGCGGTGACACCGGCCAGGGCCACCAGATCGAGGCCGTCCACCGCGGTCTTGGTGCCGTACCGCTTCACCAGGGCCCGGACCTGGACGACAGGCTCACTTCGCATGAGAGACGAGTCTAGGGAGCCGGGGAGGGGTTCGGGCGCCGGGGTCACGGGATCTCGTACGGCCGATGGATCGGCAGCCAGCGTTCCGCGTACGCCACCGCGTCCCGGACCGGGAACAGCCGGGTGTCCGCCGCGCCCACCTTGCCCCGTACCACCGGGCGGTCGCGCTCGTAGTCGTGGCCGAGTTCCTCGAAGCCCTCGTCGGAGAGGTCGACGTCGGTGACCGTGCGCCAGCCGTCCGGGGTGGGGAGGCCGTAGGTGGTGACGGGGCCGGGGACGCGGTACTCGGCGAAGTGGAAGGTGGTGCAGTTGTCGTAGCCGACGCCGAGGAGGAGGACGCGGGCGTCCAGCTCCGCCAGGCGGGCCAGGGGGCTGTGCTCGCCGAGCTGGCAGTCGGTGGCGTGGTTCGCGGTGATCTTCGCGGCGTCCGGGCCGAGCGCCGCGAACGAGGTCGTGGGGTGGGCGCTGCGCAGGGCGCCGGGCCAGCGGCGGAGCGTCTCGGGGATGACGCCCATGCCCCGGGTGAGGGTGAGCGCGGGGTCGTAGAGGGGCATGGTCGCGCGGATCTCCGCCCACCAGGACTCGGGGACCGGGGGGTCCTCCCACTGGGCCGGGTCGGAGATGTCGCCGGACTGGGTGGGGACGGTGAGCGTGCCGGTGGGGCCGAGGGCGTCCAGGAGGGCCTGGATCACGGCTACCGCGCCGCCGTTGACCCAGCCCAGGGCGGAGAGGGAGGAGTGGACGAGGAGATTTTCGCCCGGTTTCACACCCAGCGTGCGGAGGTCGTCCGCGAGGGTCTTCCGGGTGACGAGTGGGCCGGTGGGAAGGGGTGTGGGCATGGTCGGGAGTGTCCCGCAGGGCCGGGCCCGGGTCCACCGGTTTGATCGGGCGGAAGATCGTTTCCGCAGGTCAGATTAGGTATGCCTAAGTGACGCAGGGCACCGCGGGGCGGAGCGGGCGCGGCTTGCCCGACCCTGGGGAATTACGCAACAATGGCGTTGTGAAAAACGTCGGTGAGGCACCGCAGGAGGAGCTCGCGACCGGGGAGCGGTCCACCCGCAACCGCGTCGCCCGCTCGATCCTGGACCACGGCCCCTCCACCGTCGCCGAACTCGCCGCCCGCCTGGGCCTGACCCAGGCGGCCGTCCGCCGTCATCTGGACGCGCTGGTCGCCGACACCGTCGTGGAGGCCCGTGAGCAGCGGGTCTACGGCGCCCGCACCCGCGGCCGTCCCGCGAAGGTGTTCGTCCTGACCGACTGTGGCCGGGACGCCTTCGACCAGTCCTACGACAAGCTGGCCGCCGAGGCGCTGCGCTGGATCGCCGAGCGCGAGGGCGGCGAGGACGCGGTCACCGCGTTCGCCCGCGCCCGCGTCGCCGCGCAGGCGCCCGCGTACCGCCGGGCCCTCGCCGGGGTCCCGCCCGAGAAACGTACGGAAGCCCTGGCCAAGGCCCTCTCGGTGGACGGGTACGCTGCTACGGCCCGGAGCGCGCCCGTGGGAGAGCAGCTCTGCCAGCACCACTGCCCCGTGGCGCACGTCGCGGAGCAGTTCCCGCAGCTCTGCGAGGCGGAGACGGAGTTCTTCGCCGAGCTGCTCGGCACCCACGTCCAGCGCCTCGCCACCATCGCCCACGGCGACGGCGTGTGCACGACGTTCATCCCGAAGGCCTCGGCGGGCCCGAAGGACCCCCAGATTTCCCACACCGCATCAGCAAGCACGGCCGGGAGGAACCCAGCATGACCACGGAGACTGCCCACCCCGAACTAGAGGGTCTTGGCAAGTACGAGTACGGCTGGGCCGACTCCGACGAGGCCGGTGCCGCTGCCAAGCGAGGACTGAACGAGGACGTCGTCAAGGACATTTCGGGCAAGAAGTCCGAGCCCGAGTGGATGATGAAGCTGCGCCTCAAGGGCCTGCGCCTCTTCGAGAAGAAGCCCATGCCGAACTGGGGCTCCGACCTCTCCGGCATCGACTTCGACAACATCAAGTACTTCGTGCGCTCCACGGAGAAGCAGGCGGAGTCCTGGGAGGACCTGCCCGAGGACATCAAGAACACGTACGACAAGCTCGGCATCCCGGAGGCGGAGAAGCAGCGCCTCGTCGCCGGTGTCGCGGCCCAGTACGAGTCCGAGGTCGTCTACCACCAGATCCGCGAGGACCTGGAGGAGCAGGGCGTCATCTTCCTCGACACGGACACCGCGCTGAAGGAGCACCCGGAGCTCTTCAAGGAGTACTTCGGGACGGTCATCCCGGTCGGCGACAACAAGTTCGCCTCCCTCAACACGGCCGTGTGGTCCGGCGGTTCCTTCATCTACGTCCCCCCGGGCGTGCACGTCGAGATCCCGCTCCAGGCCTACTTCCGGATCAACACCGAGAACATGGGCCAGTTCGAGCGGACCCTGATCATCGTCGACGAGGGTGCCTACGTGCACTACGTCGAGGGCTGTACGGCGCCGATCTACAAGTCGGACTCCCTGCACAGCGCGGTCGTCGAGATCATCGTCAAGAAGAACGCGCGCTGCCGGTACACGACCATCCAGAACTGGTCGAACAACGTCTACAACCTGGTCACCAAGCGCGCCGTCGCCTACGAGGGCGCGACCATGGAGTGGGTCGACGGCAACATCGGCTCCAAGGTGACGATGAAGTACCCGGCCGTCTACCTGATGGGCGAGCACGCCAAGGGCGAGACCCTCTCCATCGCCTTCGCGGGCGAGGGCCAGCACCAGGACGCCGGCTCCAAGATGGTCCACATGGCGCCGAACACCTCCTCCAACATCGTCTCCAAGTCGGTGGCGCGCGGCGGCGGCCGTACCTCCTACCGCGGTCTCGTCGAGATCGGCGAGGGCGCCCACGGCTCCAAGTCCAACGTGCTGTGCGACGCGCTGCTCGTCGACACCATCTCCCGCTCCGACACGTACCCCTACGTGGACGTCCGCGAGGACGACGTGTCCATGGGCCACGAGGCGACCGTCTCCAAGGTCAGTGACGACCAGCTCTTCTACCTGATGAGCCGGGGCATGACCGAGTTCGAGGCGATGGCGATGATCGTGCGCGGCTTCGTCGAGCCGATCGCGAAGGAGCTGCCGATGGAGTACGCGCTGGAGCTGAACCGGCTGATCGAGCTCCAGATGGAAGGCGCGGTCGGCTGACCGTGGCCCCTCGGGTCGCCCTCGCAAGTCATACAAGCGTAAGAAAGTGAGCACTACGACAGCCATGGCTGAGGCTCAGAACTCCCCGGTGGGGTCCACCACCGCCGGCGCCATCGCGGTGGCCGCCGAGTCCACCGTCGCCACCCGCATGAGCGCGCCCCCGTCCTACGACGTGGCGGACTTTCCCGTCCCCCATGGCCGCGAGGAGGAGTGGCGGTTCACCCCGCTGGAGCGCCTGCGCGGGCTGCACGACGGCACCGCCGTCGCCACCGGCGAGGGTGTCACGGTGGCCGTCGAGGCACCCGAGGGCGTCACCGTCGAGCTGGCCGGCCGCGACGACGCCCGGCTCGGCCGGACGGGCGCCCCCGTCGACCGGGTCGCCGCTCAGGCGTACTCCGCGTTCGAGCGGGCGGGCGTGATCACCGTCCCCAAGGAGACGGTCCTCACCGAGCCGATCCGCATCGCCGTGCACGGCGAGGGCGGCACCTCCTTCGGCCACCAGGTCATCGAGCTCGGAGCCTTCGCCGAGGCCGTCGTCGTCATCGACCACACCGGTGACGCGGTCGTCGCGGCCAACGTCGAGTACGTCCTCGGCGACGGCGCCAAGCTCACCGTCGTCTCCGTCCAGGACTGGGACGACAAGGCCGTCCACGTCGCCCAGCACAGCGCGCTGATCGGCCGCGACGCCAGCTTCAAGTCGGTCGTCGTCACCTTCGGCGGCGACGTCGTACGGCTGCACCCGCGCGTCTCCTACGCCGCGACCGGCGGCGAGGCCGAGCTGTTCGGGCTGTACTTCACCGACGCCGGGCAGCACCAGGAGCACCGCCTCCTGGTCGACCACAACACCCCGCACTGCAAGTCGAACGTCGTCTACAAGGGCGCGCTCCAGGGCGAGGGCGCCCACGCGGTGTGGATCGGCGACGTGCTCATCGAGGCCAAGGCCGAGGGCACGGACACGTACGAGATGAACCGCAACCTCGTCCTCACCGACGGCGCGCGCGTCGACTCCGTACCGAACCTGGAGATCGAGACCGGCGAGATCGTCGGTGCCGGGCACGCCTCCGCGACCGGCCGGTTCGACGACGAGCAGCTCTTCTACCTGATGGCGCGCGGCATCCCGGCCGACGAGGCCCGCCGGCTCGTCGTGCGCGGCTTCTTCGCGGAGCTGGTCCAGCAGATCGGTGTCCCGGACATCGAGGAGCGCCTGCTCGTGAAGATCGACGCGGAGCTGGGGGCGTCCGTCTGATGGCCTTCGTACGCGCCTGTGGGCTGAGCGAGCTGGCGGAGGACACCCCGAAGCGGGTGGAACTCGACGGCACGCCGGTCTCGGTCGTGCAGACCGAGGGGGAGGTGTTCGCGATCCACGACATCTGCTCGCACGCGAACGTCTCGCTCTCCGAGGGCGAGGTGGAGGACTGTCAGATCGAGTGCTGGCTGCACGGCTCCGCCTTCGACCTCCGCACCGGCAAGCCGTCCGGCCTCCCCGCGACGCGCCCCGTACCCGTATACCCCGTAAAGATCGAAGGGGACGATGTGCTCGTCTCCCTCAACCAGGAGTCCTGAGGCACCTATGGCAACGCTTGAAATCCGCGACTTGCACGTCACCGTCGAGGCCGACAACGCCACGAAGGAGATCCTCAAGGGCGTCGACCTGACCGTGAAGCAGGGCGAGACGCACGCCATCATGGGCCCCAACGGCTCCGGCAAGTCCACGCTCGCGTACTCCCTCGCCGGTCACCCGAAGTACACGATCACCGGCGGCACGGTTCTGCTGGACGGCGAGGACGTCCTGGAGATGTCTGTCGACGAGCGTGCCCGCGCGGGCCTGTTCCTCGCGATGCAGTACCCGGTCGAGGTTCCGGGTGTTTCTGTCAGTAATTTTTTGAGGACCTCCGCCACCGCCATCCGCGGTGAGGCCCCCAAGCTGCGTACCTGGGTGAAGGAGGTCAAGGAGGCCATGGAGAAGCTCTCCATGGACCCCACCTTCGCCGAGCGCAACGTCAACGAGGGCTTCTCCGGCGGTGAGAAGAAGCGCCACGAGATCCTTCAGCTCGAACTGCTCAAGCCGAAGATCGCGATCCTCGACGAGACGGACTCCGGCCTCGACGTCGACGCCCTGCGCGTCGTCTCCGAGGGCGTCAACCGCGTCCGCGAGAGCGGCGAGGTCGGCACGCTGCTGATCACGCACTACACGCGCATCCTGCGCTACATCAAGCCCGACCACGTCCACGTCTTCGCGAACGGCCGGATCGTCGAGTCGGGCGGCCCCGAGCTGGCCGACAAGCTGGAGGCCGAGGGCTACGAGGCTTACACGAAGGGCGGCGCATCAGAGTGACGCAGTTGCCGGGCCTCCTCGACATTGAGGCGATCCGCAAGGACTTCCCCATCCTGGACCGCCAGGTCCACGACGGTCAGAAGCTCGTGTACCTGGACAACGCGGCGACCTCTCAGAAGCCGCGCCAGGTGCTGGACGCCCTCGCCGAGTACTACGAGCGCCACAACGCCAACGTCCACCGCGGTGTGCACGTGCTCGCGGAGGAGGCCACGGCGCTGTACGAGGGCGCGCGCGACAAGGTCGCCGCCTTCATCAACGCGCCCTCGCGGGACGAGGTGATCTTCACGAAGAACGCCTCCGAGTCGCTGAACCTCGTCGCGAACATGCTGGGCTGGGCCGACGAGCCGTACCGCGTGGACTCCGAGACCGAGATCGTCATCACGGAGATGGAGCACCACTCCAACATCGTGCCGTGGCAGCTGCTGTCGCAGCGGACGGGCGCGAAGCTGAAGTGGTTCGGCCTCACGGACGACGGCCGGCTGGACCTGTCGAACATAGAGGAGATCATCACCGAGAAGACGAAGATCGTCTCCTTCGTGCTGGTCTCCAACATCCTCGGCACGGTCAACCCCGTCGAGGCCATCGTGCGCCGGGCGCAGGAGGTCGGTGCGCTGGTCTGCATCGACGCCTCGCAGGCCGCGCCGCACATGCCGCTGGACGTGCAGGCGCTCCAGGCGGACTTCGTGGCCTTCACGGGTCACAAGATGTGCGGGCCGACCGGGATCGGTGTGCTGTGGGGGCGGCAGGAACTCCTTGAGGATCTGCCGCCGTTCCTCGGTGGTGGCGAGATGATCGAGACCGTGTCGATGCACTCGTCGACGTACGCTCCCGCTCCGCACAAGTTCGAGGCGGGGACGCCGCCGATCGCGCAGGCGGTCGGTCTGGGTGCGGCGATCGACTATCTGAGCGCGATCGGCATGGACAAGATCCTGGCGCACGAGCACGCGCTGACGGAGTACGCGGTCCAGCGGTTGTTGGCGGTGCCTGATCTGCGGATCATCGGGCCGTCCACTGCCGAGGACCGGGGCGCCGCGATCTCGTTCACGCTCGGTGACATCCACCCGCACGACGTGGGGCAGGTGCTGGACGAGCAGGGGATCGCCGTACGTGTCGGTCATCACTGTGCCCGGCCCGTCTGCCTGCGGTACGGAATTCCTGCGACCACGCGAGCGTCGTTCTATCTGTACTCCACGCCGGCGGAGATCGACGCTCTGGTCGACGGGCTGGAGCACGTACGGAACTTCTTCGGCTGAGGGGCTGTCGTGAAGCTGGATTCGATGTACCAGGAAGTCATCCTGGACCACTACAAGCACCCGCACGGGCGTGGTCTGAGGGACGGCGACGCCGAGGTGCACCACGTGAACCCGACGTGCGGCGACGAGATCACGCTCCGCGTGAAGTACGACGGTACGACGATCGAGGACGTGTCGTACGAGGGCCAGGGCTGCTCCATCAGCCAGGCCAGCGCCTCCGTCCTGAACGAACTCCTCGTCGGCAAGGACCTCGCCGACGCGCAGAAGATCCAGGAGACCTTCCTGGAGCTGATGCAGTCCAAGGGCCGGATCGAGCCCGACGACGCTATGGAGGAGGTCCTGGAGGACGCCGTCGCGTTCGCCGGGGTCTCCAAGTACCCGGCGCGCGTCAAGTGCGCCCTGCTGAGCTGGATGGCCTGGAAGGACGCGACGGCCCAGGCTTTCGCGGAGAGGGAGGCGAAGAGCGTATGAGCGAGACCATCGAGATGAAGCCGGCGTCGGAGGACGAAGTCCGCGAGGCGCTGTACGACGTCGTCGACCCGGAACTGGGCATCGACGTCGTCAACCTCGGCCTGATCTACGGCATCCACATCGACGACGCGAACATCGCGACGATCGACATGACCCTGACGTCGGCGGCCTGTCCGCTGACCGATGTCATCGAGGACCAGGCCAAGTCGGCCACTGACGGGCTGGTCAACGAGTTGCGCATCAACTGGGTGTGGATGCCGCCGTGGGGGCCGGACAAGATCACGGATGACGGGCGGGACCAGTTGAGGGCGTTGGGGTTCAACGTCTGAGGGTGCTTGTCCTTTGTGCCTTTGTGCCTTTGTGCATGACGGAGGGCGAGGTCTTTACGGACCTCGCCCTCCGTTGTTGTGTGCGCTGTTGTGCGCGGTGCGATTATCCGAGCGGCGTTGTCACCCGGAACGAGAAGTCCTGGCGCATCGTCGTGTTGTAGCCGTACGGGTCCAGGCGGAGCTGGAAGTTCTTGTGGCGCAGGACGTAGTTGGGGTAGTTCACGGACCGCAGCATCACGGCGTCCGAGTAGGGGGAGGGGGAGGAGCAGAAGGTCGCGTCCTGGGAGAACAGGCGGGAGCCGTCGTTGCGTTCGGCCCGCAGGACGAAGTTGCGGTGGCGCAGGTAATTGCCGTCGTGCGTCTTGAAGGTGAAGCAGGAGTTGTCGGCGAGGCCGGGGACGACCGTGAAGGTGGAGTCCTCGCGGGACTCCGAGCCGCCCGGCACGTCGAGCTTCACGAGACCGTTGCTGACGTGCCAGTAGCGGTCGGGGTAGTTGACGGCGCTGAGCGAACGGTCGTACGGGTTGGTCGCGGGCTGCGCCGGGGGCTTGTTCGGGGCCGGCTTGGCCGGGGTGGGGGACGGGACGGGCTTGGTGCCGCCGGTCCCCTTGTCGCCGGCGCCCTTGCCGTCGCCGTCCGCCGGGGACGGGGAGGCCGAGGGGTCGGCGGACGGGGAGGGGGAGCCCGAGGGGGTGGTGCCGCCCGCGGTCTCCTCCTTGCCCTTGCCGCCGGAGGCCGAGGCGCCCGGCGTCGGGGTGGCGAACGAGATCAGGCCGGGGCCGGTCTCCTTGGCCGACTTCGTGTCGGCCTGCTTCGCCTCGTCGGACTTGACCGACTTCTGGTCCATGACGGTGATCGCCGTGACGCAGGCCGTCACCGTGGCCAGCGCGAGGGCACCGGCCAGCCACAGACGTCGGGTGCCGGGGGCCCGCGAGATGTCCGGGGCCCAGCCGTTCTCCCACGAATTCTCTTGAGAGGGCCGGGACTTCTTGAATGGCATGCGCTGATCCTCCAGCGGCGCCCATGGCGGGGCCGCGAATGCGGGGGCCCGGTGTGTGAACGGTGAAACACTAGTGGACCCTGTGACTGGGGAGTACCGGTTTGGGTGATCGCGTTCGATAACGCTTTCTCAACTGCCGTTCACAGGGCGGGTCATCGGGCGTCGCGAGTGTGTATGTGTACGGGTGTACCTATCGATGTGTACGCTCGTACGCATGGGATATCTGATGCTCGCCGGCGCCATCCTCGCCGAGGTGATCGCCACCAGCGCGATGAAGTACAGCGACGGTTTCAGCAAGTTGTGGCCGTCCCTGCTGACCGGGCTCGGCTATGTCGTGTCGTTCGCGCTGCTCGCGCAGACGTTGCGGAGCGTGTCCATCGGGACGGCGTACGCGATCTGGGCGGGCGTCGGTACGGCGACCATCGCGGTGATCGGCGTCGTGCTGTTCGGGGACGGGGTCGGGGGCGCGAAGATCGCCGGGATTCTGTTGATCGTGGCGGGAGTTGTGGTGCTCAACCTCGGTGGGGCGCACTGATGGGGCGGCGGTACGACCCCGAGCGGCGGCAGCGGATCATCGACGCGGCGCTGCGTGTCGTACGGCAGAAGGGGCTGGACGGGCTGAGCCACCGGACCGTCGCGGCCGAGGCGGATGTGCCGCTCGGGTCGACGACGTATCACTTCGCCACGCTGGACGAGCTGATGGTCGCCGCGCTTCGGCAGGCCAACGAGCGGTTCGGTGAAATGCTCGCAGGTGAGGTCGAGTTGTGGGAGTCGGGGAGTGATCTCGCGGGCGGGCTCGCTCGGTTGCTGGGGGAGTGGCTGCAAGGGGATCTGGGGCGGGTGGAGTTGGAGTACGAGCTGTATCTCGCGGCTTTGCGGCGGCCTGCGTTGAAGGTGGTGGCGGGGGAATGGGCGGAGTCTGCGGGGGAGTTGCTGGCGCGGAGGACGGATGAGGTGACGGCTCGGGGGGTGGTGGCGTTGGTGGACGGGATCTGTTTGCAGGTGTTGTTGACGGGGGTGGGGTATGACGAGGGGGCGGCTCGGGAGGTGTTGGGGAGGGTGATTGGGGGGTGAGGGGGTGTGCGTGCGGGGTGGCTGTGGCGTGGCGTGGGGCGCGGGGGGTTTGGGGGTGGGTCGGGGGTGCCGGGGGTGCGGCGAGCCCGTCGCGGGTGGTGTTGGGCGGTGGGGTGGACCGAGCTGTGGGCTGTGGTCTTCGTAAGCGACGGCTGCGCCGCACCCCGGCACCCCGCTTCCCGCCGTTTGCGGCTCTCCTGCCGTGCGGGGCAGGCCGGGGCGGGCTCGCCGTTCGGGGGTCTCCCGCCGTGCCGGGGGCTGTCAGGGGTGCTCGGCTGAGGCGCCTCGTACCATTCTTGTCGCTGTGCTGGTCGTTCGTACCCTGAGACGGCCGGTGGCTGGTTCGCTTCTGTGGGGGTTCGCCGGTTAGGTTTCCCTCATGAGTGACACGACTGCACCTGGTACCGGCGGCGCGGTGGCCGCGGGTCTTGCCACCATCGCCGCTGATGGGACCGTACTCGACACGTGGTTCCCCGCCCCCGCCCTCGACGCCGGGCCCGGGCCCTCGGGGAGTGAGCGGTTGTCGGCCGAGAAGGCGGTCGAGCTGCTCGGGGAGGGTGCGGCGAAGGCGATCGGGGTCGACGCGCGCCGGGGTGTCGAGGTGGTTGCGGTTCGTACGGTTATTTCTTCGCTGGCCGAGAAGCCTGTGGACGTGCATGATGCGTATCTGCGGTTGCACCTGCTCTCCCACCGGCTTGTGAAGCCGCACGGGGTGAGTCTCGACGGGATCTTCGGGTTCCTCGCGAACGTGGCGTGGACCTCGCTGGGGCCGGTCGCCGTGGACGACGTCGAGAAGGTGCGGCTGAACGCGCGCGCCGAGGGGCTCCACCTTCAGGTGACGTCCATCGACAAGTTCCCCCGCATGACCGACTACGTCGCCCCCAAGGGCGTCCGCATCGCCGACGCCGACCGCGTCCGCCTCGGTGCGCACCTCGCCGAGGGTACGACCGTCATGCACGAGGGCTTCGTCAACTTCAACGCGGGGACGCTCGGGACGTCCATGGTGGAGGGGCGTATCTCCGCCGGGGTCGTCGTCGGGGACGGGTCCGACATCGGGGGCGGGGCGTCCACGATGGGCACGCTGTCCGGGGGCGGGAACGTCCGCATCACGATCGGCGAGCGGTGCCTGATCGGGGCCGAGGCCGGGGTGGGTATCGCGCTGGGCGACGAATGCGTGGTCGAGGCGGGTCTGTACGTCACCGCCGGCACTCGCGTCACGATGCCGGACGGCCAGATCGTGAAGGCCCGTGAGCTGTCGGGTGCGTCGAACATCCTCTTCCGCCGCAACTCCGTGACCGGGACGGTCGAGGCTCGGCCGAACAACGCGGTGTGGGGCGGCCTGAACGAGATCCTGCACAGCCACAACTGACCGACGCTGCCTGCTGGTTCGCTGAGCGCTCTTCCCCGGCCAGGGGGAGGGCGCTCACGCGTTGGCGGCGGCCCACTCCTCCAACACCCTGAAGTCGCCTTCCCTCAGGCCCAGTCGGGGGTTCACGTGGTGGAGGAGGGCTGGGGCGGGGTGGTGGGCCGTGACGTACTCCGTGTCCGCCGGGGACTGCTCGTCGTCCACCCAGGCGAAGGGGCGGCCTGCGGCGTACGTCAGCAAGTGGGGTGTTTTCCAGTGGAGTTCGTCGGGGCGGAGGGCGAGGAGGTCGGGGCCGAAGTCGACGTAGGGGAGGGGCGGGAGGTTCACGGTCGGGGCTATCCAGGTGTTCGCCAAGGACATCCACGTCGTTGCCCAGACCAGGTCGTAGGGGAGGGCCAGGAGGGAAGGGCCGTGGGTGGGGTTGAGCCAGACCCGGAGGGGGCGGGGGTGGGAGGGGACTGCGGCGCGGATGGTCGTGTAGCCCTCGGGGCGGCGTTCCGGTTGGGCCGCGTAGGGGTTCAACGGGCCGTCCACGTCCAGGAAGAGGAGGGGGCGGGGTGGCATGGTGCTCACGGTAGAGGGGTGCCGTCTTTTCGGTCAGTTCATCGGCATTCCTCGTACGCCGCGCGCAGCGCCCTCCTCGTCTCAGCGTCCGCGTTCAGGAGTGGGCGTCGTACCGGGCCCGAGGGGAGGCCCAGGTCGGTGAGGAGGGCCTTGGCGGTTACTGTGCCGGGGAGGTCGGAGGCCATCATCAACTCCGTTAGGGGGATGAGGCGTTGTTGGGCCTTTGCCGCTGCTGAGGTGTTGCCTGCGTCGAACAGGTCCAGGATGCTGCGGACTTGGCGGGCTGCGGCGTTCGCGATCGTGCTGACGTAGCCCGTGCCGCCTACGGCGTACAGGGCGAGGTTGTGTTCGTCGCAGCCTGCGTAGTACGCCAAGTCTGTGCGGGAGATGAGCTTTTGGGCGGCCAGGAAGTCGTAGGAGCAGTCCTTGACCGCGATGATGCGGGGGTGTTCGGACAGGCGGAGGAGGGTGGGGGGTTCGAGGCGGGTGGCTGTGCGGGAGGGGATGTCGTAGAGCATGACCGGGAGTTCGCTGAGGTCGGCGATCTCGCGGAGGTGGGATTCGATGGCGGCTTGAGGTGGGCGGCTGTAGTACGGCGGCGCCAGGAGGATGCCGGTTGCTCCGGACTTGGCCGCGTCCAGGGTGAGTTGGGCCGTGTGGTGGGTGTCCGCGGTGCCGACTCCCGTGAGGATGGGGGTGGTTGGGCCCACGGCTTCCCGTACCGCTCGTACCAGCGCTGACTTCTCCGCGTCCGTCGTCGTGGGGGATTCGCCGGTCGTGCCGGAGAGGACCAGGCCGTCGCAGCCTTCGTCGATCAGGTGGGCGGCCAGGCGTTGCGCGCCGTCCAGGTCGAGGGCACCGGTCTCGGTGAAGGGGGTGATCATCGCGCAGAGGGCGCGGCCGAAGGTGGTCATGGGAGTAGTGTCGGCGGGGTGATGGTGTAGCCCTACTTAAATCTGCTACCCGGTATTGATTAGCAGTGCTTCCTCGAAGGTGATCCGCCCAGCTGAGGCCCTGTGTCCAAACCCCCGCCCGTCCGTCACCATGGCCGAGGGAAACCGCCACAGGGGAGGCAGTATGAGGCTCGGCAGGGCAGTCGCCACCGGCGTCGCGGAAGAGTGCGACGACATCGTCGAGGACGAGGTCGAACTCGTCGACGAGCAGCAGGAGTTGGCCGTCGAAGAGGTGCCGGTCGGTCGATGAGGCTGCGGCTGCCGGAGGAACGTCCGGATCGGCCGCCGACCGGATACAAGATCGCTCGCCCGGTGCTGGCGTACGACGGCACCCGGGCCGGGTTCACGGGCGTGTCGCTGGGCGGCGCGCTGCCGTACGGGGTGGTCGCGGAGGCGTCGTGCGTGTACGGGCTGCGGCACCGGGCGCCGCAGCGGCGGTGCGACTGCGGATTCCACTGCGTGCACGAGCGGGGTACGGCCGAGGGGCTGCTCTGCGTCGCCGAGAACCGTGACGCGGTGCTGCTGGACGTGACCGTCCTCGGCGCCTACATCCGCTTCGAGCTGGGATTCCGGTACGCGAGACAGCGTGTCCGCGTGATGACCGTCGGGCCCTGCGCCTGTGGCGCCCCCGCCGCCGCGCTCGCCGACGCCGGGTGGGGCCGCCCGGGATGGCTCGGGCTCGCCGCGTCCTGCGCGGGCTGCGTACAGGGCCGTACCGCCGTCTCCCTCGCCTCGTTCGCGCGGCTGGCAGGCGAGGGGCTGCGGGTCGTCGCGCGGGAGGGGGCGGTGTCCGCGCGGTTCGGGGTGCCCGAACTCACCGCGGAGGCCGCGCTGTTGCAGGCGCGGCTGGACTGGTTCCAGAGCCAGTTGTCGAGGCTGGGGGAGGACGGGGAGAAGGCGTAAGGCGGAGCCCCCACGAGGGGTGTCGAGTCATGCCCGCTCACCGACAACTCTTCTCGCCTGGACAAAAAAAGTTTTCGGTGAGACGGTGGAGCCATGCTGGACGTCACCGTGATCGAGAACCCTGAGGCGGCAGCCGCGACGCTGGACCCGATAAGGGCGCGGCTGCTCGCGGAGCTGGCCGCCGGACCCGCGTCCGCCGCGATGCTGGCCGGGCGGGTCGGGCTGCCCCGGCAGAAGGTGAACTATCACCTCAAGGCGCTGGAGAAGCACGGCCTGGTCGAGCTGGCCGGGGAGCGGCGCAAGGGGAACGTCACCGAGCGGCTGATGCGGGCCACCGCCGCGTCGTACGTCATCTCGCCGCTGGCCCTCGCGGAGGTGCAGCCGGATCCCGACAGGTTCCGTGACCAGCTCTCCGCGCGCTGGCTGCTGGCGCTGGGCGCACGGCTCGTACGGGACGTCGGATCGCTGATCACCGGCGCGGCCAAAGCCCGTCAGGGGCTGGCGACCTACGCGCTGGACGGCGAGGTGCGGTTCGCGTCCGCCGCCGAACGGGCCGCGTTCGTCCAGGAGTTGACGGCCGGGGTGAGCGCGCTGATCCGCAAGTACGACGCGCCGGACGCGGCGGGCGGGCGCGATCACCGGATCGTGCTCGGGCTGCATCCGACGCTCAAAGAGACGCCGTCCCGTACCGAACTGACCGAGAACTGAGGAGAGTCGCCATGTCCAAGGGCACGGAGAAGGAATTCGAGATCGTCCGCGAGTTCGAGGTGGACGCGACGCCGGAGCAGGTGTGGGAGGCGGTGACGCAGAACTCCGGGGCGTATCTGTGGCCCATGGAGGCGCCCGAGCCCCGCGTCGGGGGGAGCGGGCCGTTCGGGTCGACCGTCACGGCGTGGGAACCGCCGTACCGGTACACGAACGTGAGCGAGGACGTGGGCATGGCCGTCCAGTCCCGGAATCAGCTCGACTACACCGTCGAGTCCCGGGACGAGGGGCGGCGGGCGTGGGTGCGGTACGTGCACAGCGGGATCTTCGTCGACGACTGGGAGAACCAGTACGACGGGGCCGGGCGGCACACGGACTTCTATCTGCACACGCTGCGGGAGTACTTGGCGCACTTCGCTCCGCGGGCGGTGGCGTTCTCCTCTGCGGAGGGGTCGGCTGCTTCTGCCACGCCGGACGCTCTTGCCCTGGTGGCGCGGGAGTTGGGGGTCGGAGAGGTCGTCGGGGAGCGGGTCACCGTGCGCGGGCCGCGGGAGTTCGAGGCCGTACTCGACTATCGGACGCCGGAGTTCATCGGGTTGCGGACCGAGCAGGCGCTTGTTCGGGTGTTCGGGCGTGGGAGGTGGGGGGCGCCGGTGGGGATCAGCGTGCATGACTTCGGGGAGGGTGCGGATCCCAAGGCTGCGGAGGCGGGTTGGCAGGGGTGGCTGGACGGGGTGTTCGGGGAGTAGGGGTTACGGCTTCTTGTTCCGTGCGGCCAGGTCGACGAGGCGGCGTACTTCGCGGGTCGCCTCGTGGTCGCCCAGTTCCTCCAGGGCTTCGGCGAGGGCCAGGAGGACGTCCGGGGTCTCTCGCGGCAAGGCGAAGTTGATCAGTGCGATCACGCGGTTCCGCAGGGTGCCGGCGTCCGTGCCGGGGGCCAACTGGACCGGGGCGATGAGGAGTCGGACGGACTCCAGCCAGAGGTCGTAGGTCTCGCGGGTGCCGGAGATGGGGGAGCGGACGAAGGCGTCGATGAGGTCGACTTTCCTGAACGTCTCGACCGGGGTGGCCTGCGCTGTCTTCAACTCCGGTTCCGCCTGCATTATTTGCGCCGCCTCCGCCTCCTCTTCCCCCTCCGGTGCCGCCAACCCGAACGCCGGTGGGTAGCTTGCCGCCAACTCGCCGTCCATCTCCGGCAGTTCGGTCGACGCCTCCTTCACCATGTGGTCCGTCAGGCCGATCACGAACTTCTCGTACCCTTGAGGGTCCTCCCGCATCAGGTCGACCAGGCACCGGTCCGTGTACGCCGCGCCGAGCGTCGCCATCCGGAGCTGCAAGTCGGCTGCCTCCGCAGGGAGTTCGCGGCTGACCCCGGTCCAGAAGAGGGGCAGGAGGGCCACCGGCTCCGCCGGCTCCGCGAGCCGTACGCGTTCCTGCATCACCGCCCACTCCCGCGCACACCAAGAGCTCGCGAGGTAGTCGTCCGTCAGCAGGACGACCAGGAATCTGGTCCGCCCCAGCGCCGTACCGATCTTCCGGCGCCAGCCCTGACCGAGCCGTACGGCACCGGTGTTGAGGAAGCCCTCGTTCGGGGCCGAGCGCCCGCGTTTGATCTCCACCTCCCGCTGGAGCCGGGCGTGGAACCGCTCCACCAGGTCGCTGTCGGCACGGCGTTCGGCGTAGCTGGTGAAGAAGAACGGCGGTCGGCCGGTCATGGATCCTCCCCGAAGTCGTGGGGCCGTCCGGCGTCAGCCGTGGCCGTTCGTCCGGCAGTTGCCTTGTCCACCAGGCGGCGTACGACACGTGTCGCCTCGTGGTCGTCCTGTTCCTCCATGGCGTTCGCGAGGGCGGTGAGGATCGGCACCGAAGTGGCGGCCTCGTTGACGATGGCGATGACGCGGTTGCGGGCCGAGCCGCCGTCGATCAGCGGGGCGAACAGGACCGGTTTCAGGGCGAGTCGGATGGACTGGACCCACAGGTCGAAGGTCTCGCGCGTGCCGTTGACGGGGGAGCGGACGATGGCCTCGATGAGGGTGCGCTTGTCGGTCGAGCCGAGGAGGCTGCCGGAGCCGGGGATCGGGGTGCCGTGCGGCGGGGTACTGGGCCCGAACCGGTCCATGTACCCCTCGTACCCGGACTGGCGGACGATCTCGGCGGCCGTCAGGAGCGTGCCGGGGTGCCCCTTGGCGCGGCGCGCGAGGCGTTCGGCCTGTTCGCCGGTGAGGCTCTCGGCCTGTTGGAGGAGAAGTGCTTCGGCGATCGTCGGACTGAGTCCGCCGAGTGCGAGGCAGTTCTCCCCCCAGGTGAGACCTTTCGTGCGGGAGATGACGAGGCGGTGGCCGGCGCCGGGGACGAAGTGCTCGTAGATGCGGTCGGGGTCGGAGACGTTGTCGTACACGAACAGCCACCTGCTGTCGGGTCTGGGCTTCGGCGGCCCGCCCAGGGTCTGTGCGCAGAGTTCGAGCAGCTCCTGTTCCTGCGTCTCGATCAGGGTGAGCAGCCGGTCGTCGTCGGTCTCGTCGGAGCACTTGAACCACCAGACCACGTCGTAGCGCAGGGTGAACCGCCAGCAATAGGCGATCGCCATCTGGGTCTTGCCGAACCCGTGCCCCGACTCGGCGTCGTGCAGCAGGACATGGCCGTACTGCCGGAAGAGCTTGGTGAGCCGGGCGATCTGCTCGTCGCGGCCGTTGAACGGCAGCCCCTGCTCAGGGATGTTGGATATCGGCGGCGGTTCCGTCGGCGAGCGGCCCGAACGCGGCGGGGGGAAGGTCACCGCGCATCCCCCTCGCGCTGACCCGGTACGGTCGGACCTGCGTCCCCGACCATGTCGCGCAGGCGCTGGGCCTGTCCCTCGTCCGAGCCGGTGAGCTGGGCGACCTGAACGCCCCGGCGCACGAGCAACGGCCTTGGCTCGGTGTCGATCTGAACGGGGATCAGATCCGCCGCGTCCGGCCCGATGAACACCTCCTCCCACTGGTAGGGGTCGGGTGCTCCGGCGGTGAAGTAGCTGCGCGAGAACACCACGACGACCCGCGAACTCTCCGCCCGCGCCCGCGCGACCGCTTCCGACAGCGGCTCCAACTCCGTTCTCCAGCGCACCTGGTGGACGGTGGCCGTGCCGGGGTCCTCCTCCAGGACCTCCTGTATCCAGTCGGCCCACGGCTGGTCGGCGCCGACGTAACTGATGGCGACGGAGCGGAGCCGGGCGCTTCCCCGGTGGCCCACGTCGGAGTAGCGCAGATAGCCGCCGTTCCCGGAGCCGTGGGTCACCAGGTCGCCACCCGGGACGGTCCGGCTGACGCGCTCGGGTGCGGGGGTCGTGCCGAACGCCGGTGTGACCGTGCGGAGTTCGTCGCCCTCCAGGGGGGCGAGGCGGAAATCCTGCGCCTTCGCGATCCGGCGCGCGAGCAGGCCCAGGAGAGCGACGTACAGGTCGGCCGCCTCGGGGAGCTGGGACTGCATCAGGCCCGACAGCCCTTTGTTCTCGTACAGTTGACCGGCCGCGGAACCCGCGCCGTCCAGTTCGGCGAGGAACGACCAGGGGGCCGGGATGCCCTCGGGAGGTTCGTACGGGGTTTCCGGATTCCACACGAGGGGGATCACGCAGTCGGCGAGCGGCTGGTCCGTGAGGAACTCCTGGCTGCGGACGCGGCGTTGGAACACCGACCACTCCAGGCCGCAGTCACGGTCCTGGAAGTAGTGCCGGGAGTACAGCGCGACCAGCACGCCGACCCGCGTGACCCCGCGCTCCAGCACCGGTCCCGAGCCTGTCTGCGGTCCGAGTACACCGGCCACCCACAGGCCCTCCTGGGCCTTGAGCCGGTACTCCAGATCGGCGTGGAAGCGGCTGAGCGACGGCCAGCCGTCGGCCTGTGTGCAGCTGGTGTAGAAGTAGTTGACGGATCGATCCACGCGCCCCTCGCAGACTGCCGCCGGGTGGCCGGCAGGGCGTTGCTCTCACCGGCTTGGACCTGTGCTTCGCAACGTCTGGCTCCGGGTCGGTCCGGGACCCCCGCTCCTTGAGGATAGGCTTCCTTGACCGCCCTGGGTACAGTGAAGAGTGCCTGACGGGCGCACACGTCAGGCGTACGGGCACACGTCAGGCGTACGGGGTGATATTCGCCGACGTCTCACGAGTCCCGGACTGTAGCAGGGTCCTGGGCCGGTCCCGGCGCGAGCGCGGGGCTCGGGGGGAATGGAGTCTGGCGTGAAGAGGACCGAGCGCGAGAGTGAAGGCAGGCGGGAACGGGGAGAGTTAGCCGACCTGGTCCGGGCGGCGTCCGGGGATCAGCTGTACGGCTTACCGCGTTCCGCGATCATCGAGGCACTCCTACGCCGGACCAGGAGCGGTCCCCTCACCCCGCCGGGGTGGCACAGTGCCGTCTGACACCCAACTGGCCGTCACCTTCTCCCAGTTCGTCGTCAAGCTGCACTCCCGCTGCGACTTCGCCTGCCCCGACTGCTACGTCTACGCCCTGCGTGACACCGGCTGGTCCACCCAGCCCCGCGCGATGCCGTATGCCATACGGGAGTTGACGGCCCGTCGGATAGCGGACCACGTCCGCGCGCACCGCCCGACCCGGGCCCGCGTCATGCTGCACGGCGGCGAACCCCTCCTCGCGGGCCCGCGCCGCATCGCGCACTTCGCGCAGGCGCTGCACGAACAGTGGCGCGGCCTGGACACCCCGCTGGACCTCGTCGTCCAGACCAACGGCGCCCAGATCAAGGCGAGTTGGCTGGACGTCTTCCAGCGGTACGGCATCCGGGTGGGCGTCAGCCTCGACGGAACGCGGGAGGCGCACGACCGGCGCCGGCGGCGCGCGTCGGGCCGGGGGACGTACGACGACGTACTGAAAGCGCTGGAGCTGCTGCGCGCACGCCCGTCCCTGTACGCCGGACTGCTGTGCACCGTCGACCTCGCGGCCGACCCGGTGGAGACGTACGAGGCCCTCCTGAAGCAGCAACCCCCGTCCCTGGACTTCCTGTTGCCGCTCGGCACCCGCCAACACCCGCCGCCCGGGCTGGAATCGGGGGGCACCCCGTACGCCCGCTGGCTCGCGGCGGCCTTCGACCGCTGGTTCGACGCGCCGGTCCGCGAGGTCCCGGTGCGGATGTTCGACTCGCTGGTGGACGTGTTGCTGGGCGGGTCGACCGGCACTGAAGTATGGGGAGTCGGCGGTTCCGACGTCGTCGTGATCCAGCCCGACGGCGCGATCGAGCAGAACGACATCCTCAAGGCCGTACACGAAGGAGCCGCGAGCACCGGCTTCCATCTCGCCCGGCACAGCCTCGACGAGGCCGCCGCGCACCCGGGGTTCGCGGCCGAGCGGGCGGGGATCGGCGGGCTGTGCGGCGAGTGCCGGGACTGTCCCGTCGTACGCGTGTGCGGCGGCGGGCTGCGGGCGCACCGGTACCGGGCCGCCAACGGGTACGACAACCCGTCCTGTTACTGCGCCGACCTCAAGGCGTTCATCGCGCATGTTTCCGAACGCGTGAACGACAGTCTGCTCGCACTGGTGAAAGAGCGTCACAACCCCGTTACAGAGCAAGGGAATCCCTCTACCATGGGGATGCCCGCCGGGGTAGAGCCGTTGCATTGATCAAAGGGAACGCAAGGGCCTGGGCTGGGCCGGGGGGAGGCGAGCATGGTGCCGTACTTCTTCGTCAGCCATGCGGTCGAGGGTGCGGGGCGACGGGACGTCGAACACTTCCACGCGGATCTCCAGACCGAGATCCGGGGGCGCACGGGCCGCGAGCCGGGATACGAGGGACTCCTCGCCGACCACCGCCGCAGCGATCTGGCGCTCGCCCTGCCGGCCGAGGTCCCGGCGATGAACTGCCGTTGTCTGGTGGTCCTTTACTCGCAGGAATACTTCCGCAGCCCCTCCTGCACCTACGACCTCTCCGTCTTCGAGGAGCGCCTCAGCTGGCGCCTGCACCGCACCGGGGACGCCTCGGTGCGGCCGGTCGGGGTGGTGTGGCAGAGCGCCGGGCTGCCCGCGCGGCTGGTCGAGGAGACGGCCCGGCAGTCGGGCCAGCCCGCCGGGACGGACTATCCCCGCAGCGGAGTAGGGCAGTTGATCCGCGACCCGGCCGCGAGGGGCGGCTACTTACGGGTGTTGCGGAATGTCGCCGAGCGGGTACTGTCGGCAGCGGACCGAACACCCCCCACCATGACCGCACATGACGCCGGGTACCTGACCCCTTTCCGGGCTATGTCCCGTACGTCTGTCGTCTCATGGGATGTGCACCTTGCCCCTGTACCGGTACCGTGGCTCAGCGGGCGCACCGGTACGCCACAGGAGACGGCCCCCCCGGGGACCGCGATCGAGCGGCCGGACTCGCCCCCTCGCACCAGATCCTGGTTCTCCTCCCCGGCGGACGGTGAGCGTCCCGTCCTCCGCGGACCGCATGGCTGACGCGAACATGTGGAGCAGCATCAATGAGCAGCGTGGAGCCGGAGCCGCCCGGCGCCGAGGCCGCCCATGAACCGGCGACCGTAGTCACGTTCTACTCCTACAAAGGAGGCGTGGGACGCACGATGGCCCTGGCCAACGTCGCCTGGATCCTGGCGACCGAGGGCAGCCGCGTGCTCGTCGTCGACTGGGACCTGGAGTCTCCCGGACTCCACCGCTTCTACCACCCCTTCCTGAACGACGCCGAGTTGAGCCGTACGACCGGCGTCGTCGACATGGTCCAGGGCTACGGCCGGGGCGTGGAGGCGCTGCTCGCACAGGAGCGGGCCCAGGAGTTGGACGAGGACACCTTCGAACAGCACCTGTCCGAACTCCTGTCGACGCACACCGACGTCCTCCCGCACCGCGACACCATCCGCTGGAGCGACTTCCGCCCCCGGGGCACCATCGACTACCTCGGCCCCGGCGTCCAGAACGACAAGTACAGCGAGCGCGTCGCCTACTTCGACTGGTCCGCGTTCTACGGCCAGCACCAGGGCCGCCGTTACGTCGAGACGCTGCGCGAACGGCTGCGCCAGGGGCCGTACGACTACGTCCTGATCGACAGCCGCACCGGCCACTCCGACAACGCGTCCGTGTGCACGCTGTGGCTGCCGGACGTCGTCGTCGCCGGGTTCAACCTGAGCAACCAGTCCATCGAGGGCACCGCCTCCGTCGCCCGCCAGATCCACCAACAGGCCCGCGAGACAGGGCGGGAGATCCGCATCCTGCCCGTCCCGATGCGCGTCGAGCACGCCGAGCCGGGCAAGGCGGGGCGCAGGCGAGCCTATGTGGAACGGCAGTTCGCCGGACTCGTCGCCCCCCTCACCACCGGCTCCCTCGACGAGTACTGGGGCCAGGTCGAGGTCCCGCACCACCCGGCGTTCGCCTACGAGGAGACCCTCGTCCCCTTCACGCTGCGCCCCGGCACGAAATCCCTCCAACTCGACGCGTACGTACGGATCGCACAGGAGATCACCCGGGGCAAGATCTCCTGCGTCCGCCCCGTCCCCGAGCCGCTGCGCCTCAGGTTCGCCGAGCGGTTCGAGGAGGTCCGCACCCCCGGCCTGCGCACCGCGCGCATCGTGCACGCCGCCCCCGACCGGCTGTGGGCCGAGTGGATCCGCAGCGTCCTCGCCCGGCTCGGCATCAGCTGCGAGACGACCGCGCAGTGGGACCCGCACGCGATGCCGGCCGACGCGAAACCCTCGTACACCATCCTCGTCGTATCGCCCGCGCTCCAGTCCGCGCCCGAGCTGGACGCCGTGATCCAGCAGCACCTGCGGGCCGCCGGGCGGCTCGGGTCGGGGGACCGGAGCGACTCGATCGTCGCCGTGCGGGTCGAGGAGACCCGCGTACGGCCGCCGCTCGGCGACCTCAAGGGGCCGCACCTGCAGAACCTCGGGGAGAGCGAGGCCGAGGAGCTGCTCCTGGAGCACTTCGCGCAGAACGGCCAGGCCCGCGCCCCGGGTTCGGGCGGGGTGCGCTTCCCCGGACAGAACCCGAAGATCTGGAAGACCCCGCCGCGCGGCGCCACCTTCCAGGGCCGCGAGGAGTGCATCGGCGCCCTGCGCGACGCGTTCCCGCCCGGCCGGCCCGTGTCCCCGGCGATCCTCACCGGCCCGCTCGGCGTCGGCAAGAGCCGGATCGCCCTGGAGTTCGCCTACCGGTTCGCCCCCGACTACGACGCTATCTGGTGGCTGCGCGCCGACACCGCCGACTGCGTCCGCGACGAACTCGCCGCCCTCGGCGAGCGGTTGGGCGTCGCCCGGCGCTCCGCGACCGACGCCGTCGCCCGCACCCTCGACGCCCTCGCCGACGGCTGGGGCGACCACCACCGCTTCCTGCTCGTGTACGACGACGTCCGCAGCCCCGCCGACCTCAACGGCCTTGTCCCGGGCGGCGGTTCGAGTCACGTCCTGATCACCTCCGACGCCGCCGACTGGCACGCCACGGGCCGCCCCGTCGAGATCGACATGCCCACCGAGGCCGAGGCGGGCGAGCAACTGCGCCTGCACTTCCCGGGGTTGGCCGCCGACCTCGCCCAGGACATCCTCGCCGTCTCCGGACACCTCCCGCAGACCGTCGAACAGGCCGCCGCCTACATCAAGAACGCCGGACCGCCCCTGCGCGAGGCCGTCGCCGCCTACGCCCTCGCCATGCGCACCCGCGCCGAGGGCGGCGGCACCCCCGCCTCCCGCGAACCCGGCTACCCGGCCGCCGCGCACGCCACCTGGGCCGTCTCCATGGAGTCCCTGCGCGCCGACCACCCCAGCGCCGAACGGTTCCTGCTGCTGCTCGCCCACCTCGCCCCGACCGGCGCCGCCCTCGACGTCCTGCGCAGCCCCGCCGCCCTGCGCTGGCTGTGCCCCGAGGAGGAGCCCACCGGACCCGCCACCGCCGGCCGCGCCTTCCACGCGCTCGGCCAACGGGCCCTGGCCCGCACCGACTTCGGCGTCGGCCGCGTCGTCGGCGACCCCATGGGCCTGCGCTTCCTACGCGACGAACTCACCGCCGAGGAGTTCCAGCAGTCCCGCGCCGCCACCCAACGCGTCCTCGCCTCCCTCGTACCGCCCGACCCGGAGGCCGACGAGGAGCGCCACCAGCCGGTGTTCGAGGAACTCGACCAGCACGTCGACCCCAGCGGCGCCGCCCTCAGCGACGACACCGACGTACGGCGCTGGCTCGTCAACCAGGTACGCCACCGGCGCCTCGCCCGCCGCCTCGACCCCGCCCGCACGCTCGCCGAACAGCTCCTGGAGACCTGGACGCAGCGGCACGGCGACCTCGAAACCACCGACGACATCCTCACGCTGAGGCTCGCCGTCGAACTCGGCAACGTGCACCGCGACGCGGGACGCTTCGCCGACGCCGAACGCGTCAACCACCGCGCGCTGAACCGGCTGCGCGCGGGCCTCGGCCTGGAACACCCGTACACCCTGCGCAGCGCCACCGGCCGGGGCGCCGAACTGCGCGCGCTCGGCGAGGTCCAGGACGCGTTCGCCGAGGACCAGTCGACCGCCGACATCCTCACCACCGTCTCCGGCGCCGACAACCCGTACTCCCTGATGGCCTTTTTGAACCTCGGCCTCTCCCTCGCCATGGTCGGCATGACCGCCGAAGCCCTCGACCTGCACCGCGAGACCTACGAACGCAGCCGCCGCGTCCTCGGCATCACCCACGAACTCACCCTCAGCCTCGCCGTCCAACTCGGCTGCCGCTACCGGGAGTCCGGCGACTACCCCACCTCCCTCGCCCAGCTGCGCCAGGCGTTCGCGGACGCCGAACGCCACCACGGCGAGTCCGACCCCGTCACCCTGTACGCGGGCCGCGCCCTCGCCGCCACCCTGCGCCGCACCGGCAGCCACGACCCCGACCGGCTGCGCACCGCCCGCAAGTGCGACGCCGACGCCATGGCCGGCTGGCTCGCCTACGCCGGACCCGACCACCACGAACGCCTCGCCGCCTCCCTCGCCCTCGCCGCCGACCTCAGGCTCCTCGGCGAACACGCGCAGGCCTGCCGGCTCGCCGAGGAATCCGTACGCGGGTACGCCAGTTGGCACGAGGGCCACCCCTTCCACCGCATCGCCCAGACCAACCTCGCCCTGTGCCGGCGCTCCGCCGGGATCCTCGACGGCGTCGCCGAACTGAGCGAACAGGGCTGGCGGGGCCTCGCCGAAACCCTCGGCTCCGACCACCCGTTGACCCTCATCGCCGCCCTCGACCACGCCAACGCCCTCGTCTTCGTGGGGGAGTCGGCCGCCGCCCTCGAACTCGACCGGCGCACCTACGAACGCTTCCGGGTCCGCTGCGGCGATCGCCACCCCCTCACCTCGTTCGCCGCGACCAACCTCCAGGACAGCCAGACCCGCGCCGGCGAGAGCGGCGGCAGCGGACCCGGCGGGCAGCGCATAGAGCTGGACATCGACGTGCCGTACATCTGATCGAGTGTCAGCATCCGGATACCGGGCACCAGTTGATGACCTGCAAGGAGACAGAACAGAAGGGTACGGCCGTGAGGAACGGGCGGGAGTGGGGGCAACCCTGGTCGGCGGCGGTGCTCTCACCGTGGCGCGGGACCGGGGCGAGCCTCGTGACGGCGACCGCCGGAGCGCTGATCGACGCCGAGATGGGGCCCAAAGGACAGGACGTCGTCCTCATGGACGCCGACCTGGAGAGCGCCGGGCTCACCTCGCTGCTCACCGCCTGGCAGCGGGCCTGCGGTGAGGAACAGGGCTGCGGACTCGTCGGGTTCGCGCGCGAGGAGAAGATCGCCCTGTGCGACCGGGTCGCCCAGCCGCTGCTGCGCGAACTGGCCTCCCGGGACGGCCGCAGCCGGCACATGAGCCTCTTCAACGGCCTGCGCGGCAGGGGGAGTTCGGCGTTCGCCAGCCGCCCCGACCTGCCCGACATCGTCGGCCGGGCCACCGAGAGCCTCGCCGAGATCGCCGGCTGCCTCCTCGTCGACTGCGGCACCGGGTGGGGGCCGTGCACGCGCCGGGTGTGCGAGAGCGTCGAGTACGTCTTCCTCGTCGGCCCGCCGGACGGCCGTACCCATCCCGCCGTACGCGAACTCACCGCCGCACTGGAGCGCGCGGGACTGCTGGGCAGACTCGCGGGATACGTGGCGAACAGACCCGGTCCCGGTCCGCGACTTCCCGGCCACAATTCGCCGAACGGGGTTGGAGGGACAGCTTCCAGGGACACACTGCCAGTACGAACCGTTCTCGACCTGCCCTACGACCCCCGAGCCGCGCAGACCGTCGCCCAGGGGGCGCTGCCCGGCCCGCAGAGCCCCTTCGGCAAGGCGTTCCGCGACGGCCTCGAAGCGCTCGAACCCGACCTGTTCCGCACCGGCTTCGGCCCAGGCGGCCCCTGAGGAGGCGTGGTGGACACCGCGGACCCCGACCGAACCGACACTCCCACCGGGACCTCGGTGATGACCCCGCTGCGCCGCCGGCGCGCGGCCCATGTCACCACCGCCAGCGACGACTTCGTCGAGATGTGCGCCGAAGCGCTGCACTCCGACGGGCTCCACCACGTCGCCGCCTACCACCGGGGTGTCTACAACTACTCCGTGGACATACTGGAGTCGGTCGCCGAGGACGCCGCCGTCGACCGCGAGCTGTACATCCGCGTCGGACGCCAGCTCAACTTCCTGCTCGGCCGGATGGACCGCGCCCTGCGCCCCGCCGAGAGCGGACGGCTCATCCGTACGGTGCTGAGACTGGGCGAGGCCTCCGTCTTCCACTACTACGTCCGCCCCGGCGAGTACCTCACCGGCGTCTCGCTCGGCGCCGAGCACGACGAGTCCGGCGACCGGGCGATGGCCCGCCTCGCCGTCCGGTTCGCCGAGCTGCTGCGCCAACGCGGCCCGAACTACGGCGGGTTCGAGGCGGCCGACCTCAAGAAGCCGCCGCCCGTGGTCCGTTCGCAGCCGGACGGCCCGGCGACCGTCACCGAGGCGCTGCACACCGACCGCTCCGGCGCCGTCGGACCGCACCCCGAGACCCTCCTCACCGCCTGCGCCGCCGCGCTGTCCGTCGAGGACCTGCACTACGTCGCCTACCACGACCCGTCCGGCCTCCTCTCCACCGACGTCCTCGAACTCGCCCAGCTCGCCCCCTACTTCCGCAACATCAGCCGGGAGAGCCGCCGCGACCGCTACCAGGACATCGCCCAGCGGCTGCCGTTCGTCGTCGCCCGCCTCAACCACTCCCTCAAGGCCGTCCTGCCCGGCCGGCTCACGCGGACCGTCCTCGACGTCGATGAGGGCGCCCTCTACTACGCCGCCGTCGGCGACGGGCCCTTCCTGCTCGGCGTCACCCTCAACCAGGACCGCGTCTTCCACGCCGACCTCAGGATGGCCGAGCTGACGACGGCCGTGGAACGCGTCCTGGCGCCCGACCGGTTCACGTCCGGGTGAGGCAACTCGGCCTGCTGCTGGGCCTGTTGGCGGCGGGCTGGGCGGTGGGGAACGGCACCGGGGAGGTCAGCGGCTCCGACGCGTTCCTCTTCGCGACGATGCTCCTGCTCGCAGTCGGCCTCTACGGCAGCACCTCCGACATCTCGCTGCGCGAGGCCCGCGAGCACCTGGGGCTGATCGGCCTCGCGGTGACGGTCGGCGTCGTCGCCAAAGCGGCCCTGATCGCCGGGGTGTTGTGGCTGACGCTCGACGATCCCGCGTACCTCGTCCTCGCCGTCACCGTCGCCCAGGTGGACCCCCTCTCCGTCGCCGCCCTGCGCGACTCCTCCCGGATGTCCCCGCGCGCGAAGACGATCCTCTCCGTCTGGGCGTCCTTCGACGACCCCGTGACCGTCCTGCTCACCGCGTTCACCGTCCCGCTGGCCGCGGACGGCGAGGGCATCGGCGGCTCGGCGGGCGGCTACGCGGCCCAACTCGGCTGGAGCGCCGTCCTGGTGGCGGTCGCCGGGGGCGTCTGGTTCCTCGTACGCCGCTGGCGCGGGCGGTGGGCGGACGCCGCCGGGGTCGTGCTGGTCGTGGGGATGCTGGTGCTCGCCGCGTCGTACACGCTGATGCTGGGGATCGCGGTCGTCGGGCTGTTCTTCCGGCCCGCGTTGGTGGGGCGTTTCGTGGGCGCGGTGACCAAAGGGGCTTATGCCACGGCCGCGTTCCTGCTCGGGATGCTGCTCGTCGGGGGCGTCAGCTTCGGGTACGGAGTCGTCCTCGGCGCCGCCGCGTTCGCCGCGCACGCCGTCGTCGCAGCCGTCCTGACCCGCCGACTCCCGCGCACCGACCGGGTGTTGCTCTCGCTGGGCCAGCAGAACGGGGTCACGGCGATCGTCCTCGCGCTGTCCCTCGAACCGGCGTTCCCGCGCGCGCCGGGGATCGTCGCGCCCGCGATCGTGACCGTCAACCTGCTGCATTTCCTGGCCAATTCGGCCGTAGGGAAGGGCGGCGGCCCTCGGCGTAGGAACGGCCCGGGCCCTCGGCGGAAGAGGGGACCGGGCCGTCGTATCCGTACCGCTACGGCTGGAAGCGCAGCACCTGCGGGTCGTGGTCGCTGATCTGGTCGTGGAACTCCGAGTTGACGTGCACGGAGTCGTAGTCGAAGTCGCAGGACCGGCGGATCGAGGGGCTGATCAGGATCTGGTCGAGGACCTGCGTGTTGCCCTGGTAGACGTACGAGTAACGCTCGCTCTTCGGCAGGGACTTGATCGCCGACCAGAGCACGCCGTCCGACTCCAGGATCTTCGCGGTGCCGGAGAACTCGAAGTCGTTGATGTCACCGAGCGCGATGACGTCCGCGTTCTTCTGGGTGTCCAGGACGTTCTTGACGAACGCGTTGACCAGCGTGGCCTGTTGGTGGCGCTGGACCTCCGAGGAGCGGGCCGGGGGCTGGTACTGCGAGGTCAGACCCTGGTCGCCGCCCTTCGAGTTGAAGTGGTTGGCGATCAGGAAGACCGTCTTGCCACGGAAGACGAACTCGCCGACGAGCGGCTTTCGGCTGTTCTTCCACGCCTCGTTCGCCGGGTCGATCCGGCCCGGGGAGACGGTCAGTTCGGCCTTGCCACGCACCTTCGTGACCCCGACGGCCGTCGTCGCGTCGCCGCCCGCGCGGTCCGTGAAGGAGACGCGCTGCGGGTTGAAGAGGAACACCTGGCGGATGTTGCCGCCGGGCTCGCCGCCGTCCTGGCCGTCGACCGGGGAGATCGAACGCCAGTCGTACGTCGGGCCGCCCGCCGCGACGATCGCGTCGATCAGCTTCGTGACCGTGACGTCGGCGGCCGTCGTGCCGTCGCTCTTCGCGCCGTTGTTGTCCTGGATCTCCTCCAGGGACACGATGTCGGGCGACTTCAGGTTGTTCACGATCGCGGACGCGTGCGCGGCGAAGGTGGTGTCCGAGGGGTCGAGGTTCTCGACGTTGTACGTCGCGACCGCCAGCTCGCCCCGCGACTGCTTGCGCGTCGACTCCCGCTGCACACCGGCGCTTTCGAGCGTGCCGAGCTTGCTCGCGACGAGGGTGTAGCCGCCGAACTGGTTGTAGTCGAGCGGGCCGGCCGTCTCGCCCTTGAGCGTGTCACCGACGTTCGCGGCCGGGAAGTCGGCCGTCGCGCCGAGGGACTGGATCTGGAGCCGGCCGGTGTTCTGCGACTCGTACGAGCCGTACACCGTGCCGCCCCGGCGGTTCGCGTTCTCCCACGGCTTCACCGTCACCCACAGCTCGGTGAACGGGTCCGTGGCGCCGACCACGCGGGTGTCGGCGACCTGGACGTTCATGCCCTCCAGGGACTCGTAGTAGTCCAGGGCGTACTTCTTCGGCTCCAGCGTGAGGCCGTTGATCGAGCCGTCGGGCGCGGGCGCGTACGTCGCCGGGACCGAGCGGGCGCTGATCACGACCGGCGCCGGGAGCGCGTTGCCGCTGGAGACGACGGTGGTCGTCGGCTTCGTGATCTCGGTGACGGCCTGGTTCCCGGAGGCGGTCCCGCCGGGGACGAACTCCGAGACCGTTCCCGTGACCGTGACCGCGTCGCCGACCGCGACGCCCTTCGGGGTCGAGCTGGTGAAGACGAAGACGCCCTCACTGGTCGCCGGGTTCGCGTCCGGGTTCGGGTCCTGGATCCAGAAACCCCGGGACGAGCCGTACGTACGGATGCCCGTGACGATGCCCGGGACGTCCGTGACCTGCTGGCCGGCGTACGGGGAGAGCCGGGTCGTGCCCTGGATGTCGTGGACACGGACGGTGTCCGCGTGCGCGGGCGAGACGAGGACGACGGTGGACGCGGCCGAACAGACGGCGGCGACGGTGAGCGCGGCGAGACGCGCGGACGACTTGCTGGGCAAGTGATCCCTCCGGGGCGGGAGTGGGCGGGGCGTGGACGGCACAGCGCGTGGGGGGAGTGCGGGAACCTGATTCTGGCAGGTACGTGACACGCGTAGAAAGCGCGGGGACGAGTGAATGGCCGCCCCGCTTTCTACGCGCGTCAATCTCCTTGTTGATCTCGCCACTTGTCAAGGTTTCAGCCATGTACGGCGGCCGACGGGCAGGTGAACCGGGCGTCAGGGGACGAAACCCGTCTAGGCTTCGGGGAGAGGTACGACCGGGTCCTCTCGGTCTCAGGTACTACGGGGTGTACCGCCGGTGCTCGCTGAGGAGAAACAGCCGATGTCAGACAGCTCCCCCCTGCCGCCCGTGCGGCTCGCCACCGAAGCGGAGCTGGCGCGGGACGCCCTCGCCGTACCGCTGCTGGAGCGGGCCGCGCGGCTCGCCCGGTGGGCCGGGCCCGCGACCAGGGTGGACGCCGGGGGCGGGCTCGCGGAGGAGCAGCTGCCGGCCGCCGCCGAGGAGCTGGGGCTGACCGGGGAGGACGCGCCCGCGTACGCCAGCGAGGCGTGGCGGGTCGCCGTCGACGCCGGGCTGGTCGAGATCGTCGACGAGGAGGCCGGGACCGTCCGTACGGGCGAGGACCTCGCGCTGCTCGGCGGCTCCCCGCAGGACGTGCTGACCGTCTGGCTCGCCGCGCTGGAGACCGTCCTCGCCGACGCCAGCACCCCCGATCTCGACGCGCTCATGGAGATGATGGACGAGGGCGGCCGGGTCGACCTCTCCGAGCTGGACTGGGACCCCGAGGCCGAGGCGGAGTTCCTCGACGGGGTGCTCGGCAACCTCTACCTGCTGTCCGTCAGCGAGGACGGCCCCGGCGAGGGGCCCGTGCCGCTGCCCGCCCTCGCCGCGTCGATGATCGTCCCCGGGGACATGGGGGAGCCCACCAACGACGTCCTGGAGCAGGTCTCCGACGCGATGATGCGGCTCGACGACCAGTTCCGGCTGCTGGAGCCGGTCGGGCTCGTCGAGTACGAGCCCGTCGACGAGGCGCTCATGGAGGGCGAGGTCGCCGAGGGCGTCGACGAGACGGACGTCTCGCGGTACGGGATGGTGCGGCTCACTCCGCTGGGGCGGTACGGGTTGCGGGCTCGGCTCCTCGATGCCGGGTTCGTCGTGCCGGCGGTGGGGGAACTCGCCGACAAGGGTGCGGATGTGCTGCTTGACGGGACCGCTTCTTACGGGTCGCGGGCGGCGCAGGCCGAGACCGAGCAGTGGCTCGGGCGGCGTCAACCCCTTGATGCGGCGCGGGAGTTGCTGGCGGCTGCACGGGGTGCGGACGAGGGGGCTCCGTTGCGGCGGTTGCGGTGTCAGCAGGCCTTGTCGCTCGTGGGGGTGGAGGCGGAGCCCGCCGTGCGGGAGGTTCTCGACGATCCTGAGTTGGGTGGGCTTGCTCGGGTGTGGCTCAGTGAGTTGGGGGTTGCTGATGTGCCTGCGCCGTCCGAGGAGATGGTGTTCTGGCTGACCATCGATACGGTGGCTGCGCAGCTGGCTGCGGAGGGGAACTCCGAGGAACTTCAGGCGTTGGTGGAGGGGTTGGCGGCTCAGCACGAAGGGTTTTTTGCGGCGGTGTGGAGGGTGGGGCATCCGGCTACGGCTGATGTGCTGGAGGCGATGGGTCGGCTGCATCCGGACAAGAGGGTGGCCAAGGAGGCTCGTAAGGCGGCGTTCAAGGCGCGGTCGCAGCAGGGGGGTTGAGGTGCTCGCGCGAGTGCGGGTCGTTTGTGGTTCTCGCGCAGTTCCCCGCGCCCCTGGTGGGTTGTTCAACTGTTGTTAAAGAGCGGGCGGAAGTGTGTCGTCGCGGACTTCCGTGCGCCACCCTCCACGGCACACTCACCTGTCTCAGGAGACAACATGTCGCTCACCCGCAGGGACTTCGCCGCGAGATCTGCGCTCACCGGCGCCGGGGTTGTACTGGCCGGTGGTGCCGGTGTGCTTGGGTCCGCGCCCAACGCCCTTGCCTCCACCGACGTCGAGAGCGAAGGGTGCGAGCACGGGGGAGTCGGGTACGGGCCTCTTCTCCCCGACCCCAAGGGGCTGCTCGCGCTTCCCGCCGGGTTCTCGTACCGCGTCATCACCTACAGCGGGCAGACCAAGCTGGAGACCGGTGAGTTCACGCCGTCCAACCATGACGGGACGGCGACCTTCGACGGGCCGCGTGGTACGACGTTGCTGGTCAACAACCATGAGCTGAAGGGGCCGCGTTCGAAGTGGGCGCACCCCGTGCCGCTCACCGAGGGGCTCGTGTACGACCCCGCCGCCTCCGGTGGCTGCACGGTCGTCGAGGTGCGGCCCGGCGGGCGGGTCGCGGAGTGGGTCGGGATCGCCGGGACGTCCACCAACTGCGCGGGCGGGCGCACCCCTTGGGGGACCTGGCTGACCTGCGAGGAGAACTCCGACCGGGCCGGCACGAACGGGATGACCAAGGACCACGGGTACGTCTTCGAGGTCGACCCCATCGACCGGCGCGCCAACCAGGACCCCAAACCCCTGAAGTTCTTCGGGCGTTACGACCACGAGGCCGTCGTCATCGACCCGAAGCGCGGCCACGCCTACCTCACCGAGGACGCCGCGACCCCCAACGGCCTGCTGTTCCGCTGGACCCCGCCGAAGGGCTTCGAGCACGGCCGGGGCAAGTTCCGCACGCTCGCCGACGACGCCGGTGTCCTCCAGGCGCCCAAGTGCTTCGACTCCGGCGGCAAGTTCGTGGACGACCTGTCCCGGGCGACGAAGATCGGCACGGTGTACGGCGTCGACTGGGTCGACGTACCCGACCGCGACGCGAAGACCGTCGCCGTGCGCAAGCAGTTCGCCGACGGCGAGATCACCCGCGCCCGCAAGCTGGAGGGCATGTGGTGGGCGGACGGCGGCGCCTACGTCGTCTCCTCCTACGCCCGCTCCGAGAGCCCCGTCCAGCACGACGGGCAGGTCTGGTTCTACGACCCGAAGCGGCGCACGCTGACCCTGAAGGTCCTGCTGGGCGTCAACCCCGACCCCGCGCAGGACGGCGCCTTCGACGGCCCCGACAACATCACCGTCTCCCCCTACGGCGGCCTCGTCATCGCCGAGGACGGCGAGGGCGTCCAGCACCTCTTCGGCGCCACGGACTCCGGCCGCACGTACCCGATCGCCCGCAACGAACTCAACGCGGGCACTGAAGAGGCCCCGGAATACAGCGAGTTCACGGGGGTGACCTTCTCGCCGGACGGGCGGACGCTGTACGCGAACATCCAGACGCCGGGGATCATGGTGGCGATCACGGGGCCTTGGAAGCGGCAGAAGCGGTAAGCGTTGCGGGGGGCGTTAATTGGTTCGACCTCCGCAGGCCGCGCCTCATAGAGTCGGAGACACGAAAGCACGCACCTCCCGGTGCGCAGACGGCGGTTACTTCTCTTCCAAAGAATCCGATACCGCAGTCGACTTGATCTCGGGAGGCGCGGCTTGTGGTGGGTGCCCGGTGCGCAGGCAACGGTTACTTCTCTGGATCGGGCGGTTGCGGGTTCGAATCCCGTCGTCGGCTCAGGGCCGACGTAGCTCAATCTGGTAGAGCACCTGAATAAGTCCGTCGCCGACTCCGACCTCGGGCACCTTCCACGCGCCGTGCCTTCCCTCGTGACTCGCTGAATTTCGGGGGGAATTCACCATGGCCCGTTTCAACACCCGCGCCACGAAGGCGCGGACGACGTCTCCCGTCACCACTACCGGCCGCACCCTGCGCACCGGCGAGGGCGGTCACGGTCACGAGCGAGACGCACGCTCCGAACTTTTTCTGCTCGCGGTCGCCAACTTCGTCTCCGAGAACACCTTCTACGAGTCCGGAGCCGACCGGGACAACCGATTCGCCACGCTGGTACGCCAGTTGGCGGTCACCGACCCCGAGTGGACGGCGGGACTCCTCCGCTGGCTGCGCGGCGAGGGCAACCTCCGTACGGCAGCCGTGGTCGGCGCCGCCGAGTACGTGCACGCGCGCCTCGCGGCCGGCGTCACCGAGGGCCCCTCGAACCGCGGCGTCGTCGACTCCGTACTGCAACGCCCCGACGAGCCCGGCGAGTTGCTCGCCTACTGGACGGCGACCCATGGCCGTAACGTCCCGAAGCCCGTCAAGCGCGGCGTCGCCGACGCCGTACGGCGGCTCTATCACGCCAAGTCCCTGCTGAAGTACGACACTTCGGCCAAGGGGTACCGCTTCGGTGACATCCTCAACCTGGTGCACGCGGCGCCGGACCCGGCGAAGCCCTGGCAGGGCGAGCTGTTCCGGTACGCGCTGGACCGGCGGCACCACCCGGAGACGGCCGTGGTGCCGGGGTCGGACCAAGTGCTGCGTGCGCACCGGGAGTTGATGGAGCTGCCGGTCGAGCGTCGGCGGGCGGTCGTCACGTCGGACGGCGGTGCCGAGCGGCTCGCGGCGGCCGGGATGACGTGGGAGGCGCTGGCGGGCTGGTTGCAGGGTCCGATGGACAAGGACGCGTGGGAGGCGGTGATCCCGTCGATGGGGGCGATGGCACTGCTGCGGAACCTGCGCAACTTCGACGAGGCCGGGGTCTGTGACGAGGTCGCCGCGCGGGTCGCCGCCCGGATCAGCGACCCCGAACAGGTCGCGCGTTCCCGGCAGTTCCCGTTCCGCTACCTCGCCGCGTACCGGCACGCGCCCTCGCTGCGCTGGTCGTACCCGCTGGAGCGGGCGCTCGGCCACTCGCTGGCCAACGTGCCCGCGCTGCCCGGCCGCACCCTCGTCCTCGTCGACCGGTCCGGCTCGATGTGGTCGCGCCTCTCGGAGCGCTCGCAGCTCAACCGGGCCGACGCGGCGGCGATCTTCGGCACGGCGCTCGCGCTGCGCGCCGAGGACGCGGACCTCGTCGAGTTCGGGACGACGAGCCGCCGACTCGCCTTCGACCAGGGGGAGTCGGTGCTGAGGATCCTGGAGCGCTTCGGCGACCTCGGGGGCACCGACACGGTCTCCGCGATCCGCTCGCACTACCGGGGGCAGGACCGGGTGCTGATCGTCACCGACGAGCAGTACGCGTACAGCTCGCACGGCGACCCGACCGGGCAGGTCCCGGCCGACATCCCGGTCTACACCTGGAACCTGGCGGGGTACCGGGCCGGTCACGGTCCCTCCGGGACGGCCAACCGGCATACGTTCGGCGGGCTTTCGGACGCGGCGTTCCGGATGGTGCCGCTGCTGGAGAGGGCGCGGAACGCCGACTGGCCGTGGCACGTCTGAGCGTTGAGGCCCGCACTTCGGGGGAGTGCGGGCCTTGCCCTTCATCTGACTGACATTTAACATTTCAATTCATGGAAGCCATAAGACCCGTGGGCCGTACCCTCCTCAGGGACCGCGCCTGTGAAGCCATTCGGGACGCCATCGTCAGCGGGGAGATCGAGCCCGGGGCGGTCGTGCGGGACGTCGATCTGGCCGAGCGGCTGGGGCTGTCGAGGGCGCCGGTGCGGGAGGCGTTCGCGCGGCTCGTGGACGAGGGGCTGCTGGAGAGCAAGCCGCAGAGCTATACGCGGGTCACGCCGCTCGTCGCGAGCGAGGTGCGGGACGCCGCCGCCGTCGTGGGCGCGATGCACGAGTTGGCGGCCCGGATCGCCGTAACCCGCCTCACCCTCGCGGACATCGCCACCATGCGCGCCGCCAACGAGCGGTTCGCGGGCGCTGTCGTCGCGGGGGACGTCGACGCGGCACTCCTCGCGGACGACGAGCTGCACGACGTACTCGTCCGGGTCGGCGGCAACCGCGCCGCCACCGCCACGATCGCCCGCTACACGCCGCTGATCCGCCGCCTGGAGCGGCGCCGGTTCGGCGAAGGCGGCAACTGCCGGTCCGCCGGGCTGCACGAGCAGCTGATCGACGCGTGCGAGGCCGGGGACGTGGCCGGGGCGGTGCGGGCGACGGCGGAGATCTGGCGGGGGCTCGAAGAACTCGTCGACCTGGTCTGAAAGTTCGCGTTCCTTGAGACACGTTCGGGAGAACCTCATGTCCCTTTCCTCGTACGACCGTTACCCCCTCCTCTTCGGCCCCTCCCCGGTGCACCCCCTGGAGCGCCTCACCGCACACCTCGGTGGCGCCGCCCTGTGGGCCAAGCGCGAGGACTGCAACTCCGGTGTGGCGTACGGCGGCAACAAGACGCGCAAGCTGGAGTACCTGGTCGCCGACGCCCTCGCGAAGGGGTGCGACACGCTCGTGTCGATCGGCGGGGTGCAGTCCAACCACACTCGCCAGGTCGCAGCCTGCGCCGCGCGCGCCGGGCTCAAGTGCGTGCTGGTGCAGGAGAGTTGGGTGGACTGGCCGGACTCCGTGTACGACAAGGTCGGCAACATCCTGATCAGCCGCCTCGCCGGTGCGGACGTCCGGCTCGTGAAGGCCGGGTTCGGGATCGGGTTCAAGGAGAGCTGGGAGCTGGCGCTCAGGGAGGTCGAGGAGTCGGGCGGCACGCCGTACGCGATCCCGGCCGGCGCCTCCGACCACCCGCTCGGCGGGCTCGGGTTCGCCGGGTGGGCGTACGAAGTCGCCGAGCAGGAGCAGGAGTTGGGCGTCTTCTTCGACACGGTCGTGGTCTGTTCCGTCACCGGCTCCACGCAGGCCGGGATGGTCGCCGGGTTCGCGGCGCTGGAGGAGTCGGGTGGCCGTCCCCGTCGCGTACTCGGTATCGACGCCTCCGCGAAGCCCGTCGAGACGCGGACGCAGATCGCCCGCATCGCGCAGCGCACCGGCCAACTCATCGGCGTCAAGCGCGAGTTGACCGAAAACGACGTCGAGCTGGACGAGCGCTACCACGCCGGGATCTACGGCGTCCCGGACGAGACGACCCTCGACGCGATGCGCCTTGCGGCCCGCACGGAGGGCATGGTCACCGACCCGGTGTACGAGGGCAAGTCCATGGCGGGGATGGTCGATCTGGTCCGGCGGGGCGAGATCGGCGCCGAATCCACCGTCCTGTACGCCCACTTGGGCGGCCAGCCGGCGCTGAACGCGTACAGCGCGCTGTTCTGAGAGCCCGAAGTCGCGGGCCGCGCCCGGGGATCATGAAGTCACCGGCCCGCACGAGGGGATCATGTTCCCGCACCGGCCGGATACAGTTCACCCCGTGTGGGCCGACGAAGAGCGACAGATGCCGCGTATCGAGCAGCCTGACGGCCGCAGCCGCCGGGCCACCATCCATGACGTGGCCCGGCTGGCGGGCGTCTCGCGGCAGACGGTCTCGCGCGCGGTCAACGACAAGGGCGAGATCGACCCGGCGACGAAGGAACGCGTCCTGGAGGCCGCCCGGTTGCTGGACTACCGGCCGAGCCGGTTCGCGCGCGGCATGGTCCGCAAGGGCGCGGTGACCGCCGGTCTGGTCATTCCCGACCTGATGAACCCGTTCTTCCCCGAGGTCGCCGCCGGGGTGCTGGAGGCCGCCGAGCAGCGCGGCTGGCAGGTCGTCGTCTGCGACACCCGCTCCGACGCCGTCCGCGAGCGCGAGGCGCTGGACATGCTGTCCCACCAGGCGGACGCGGTCGTCGGCTACTTCAAGAACGAGGACGACGTGCTGGCCCGCCACCTCGGCGGCGTACCCCTCGTGCTGCTCGAACGCGGCCCGCAGCAGACCCGGTTCGCGGCCGTCGGCATCGACGCGGCGGGCGGCCTCGAAGCCGGGATGGCGCACCTCGTCCGCGCGGGACACCGCCGTATCGGCATGCTGGACGGCGACCGCTCGCCCGGACCCGGACCCCGGCGGGAGGCGTTCCTCGCGGAGGCGCGGCGGCACGGGCTCGACCTCGACGAGCGGTGGGTCGTGCAGTGCCCCGAGCACAGCGTCGTCGGCGGCGAGGCGGGGATGGAGTGGCTGCTGGACGCGCACCACCCCGAGATGACGGCCGTGTTCGGGTTCAACGACCTGATCGCGGTCGGCGCGATGCGCACCGCGCGCCGGCGCGGGCTGACCGTCCCCGGCGATCTCGCGGTGCTGGGTTTCGACGGGCTGTCGCTCGGCACCCTCGTCGAACCCGCGCTCACCACCCTCGACCTGGACAAGCGCCGGCTCGGGAGGCTGGCGATCGAGCAGGTCGCGCGGCTGCTGGCGGGGGAGGAGCCGCTGTCCGGCGAGGACGCCTGGGTGACTCCCGAGCTGGTGGTGCGGGCCTCCGCCTGAGGGGGCTGCCCGGGATCCGTCCTGCTGACATGACGTCAGCACATAACCGTCGTACGTGTCTTGACACTGGTTTTCGGCCGCCCCAATACTCGACGGCAACGTTCCCGTGAACGTTCACGGGAACGTTCACGAGGGCATCGACATCGTTGTCTTCCCCGTCCCCGTAAAGCGAGCCGCGCGTGATGGAACACCGAACGATGTCCCGCAGACGCCTGCTGGGGGTCTCCCTCGGCGGCGTCGGCGGGGCCCTGCTGGGCCTGTCCGGCTGCGGGGCGAGCAGCGGCTCGGCCTCGGCCGGCACCGACCACCTGAGCCTGTGGTACTGGAAGGGCGCACTGAGCGAGAAGCTCCTCGCCACCGCCCGCAGCGCGGTCCCCGGCGTGCCGGGGCTGAAGGTGCGCGGCTCGCAGATGCCGTCCGGCGAGATCGACTCGAAGGTGCGCACCAGCCTCGCCGCCCGCGCCTACGTCCCCGACATCACCGTCGCGAACTCCGACAACCTCGCGACGTTCTTCCCCGACGAGCACGAGTTCCTCGACCTGCGGGACTACGGCGCGGAGAAGGTGCGGGGCCAGTACCTCGACTGGAAGTGGAAGAGCTGCTTCACCCCGTCGGGCCGCATGATCGGCTTCCCGCTCGACGCCGGTCCGACCGCGCTGTACTACCGCCGCGACCTGTTCCAGAAGGCGGGCATCGCGTACGAACCCGCCGACGTGGCCCGGGAGTTGTCGACCTGGGAGAAGTACATCGAGGCCGGCAGGAAGCTGCGCGCCGGGAACGGGCCGTACCTGGTCAGCAACATCGGCAACGTCTTCCAGCAGGCGATGCTCCAGAGCACCAAGCAGTTCGTCGACTCCGACAACCGCTTCATCGGCGACCAGGCACACGTACGCCGCGCCTGGGACACCGCCGTAGAGATCCTCAAGCAGGGCCTCGCCGCCCGGATCTCCGACGGCACCCCCGACTACAACGCGGCGATGAACGACAGCCGCATCGCCACCATGACGACGGCGGTGTGGGCGATCAACGGCCTCAAGGACACCGCGCCGAAGTCGTCCGGCCTGTGGCGGCTGACGACGATGCCCAACGGCCCTGCCAATTACGGCGGTTCGTACATGACGCTGACCCGCTACTGCCGGGAGCCGGAGCGCGCGTTCGCCTTCCTGGCCTGGCTGCTCAGCCCGGCCAACCAGCTCAAGTCCTACCAGGAGTCGGCCCTGTTCCCCACCACCCCGGCCGCCTACGCGAACCCCGCGATGCACGAGGCCGACCTCTTCTTCGGCGGCCAGCGGCCCATCGACGTCTTCGGTCCGGCGGCGCAGAAGGCACCGGTCCTCTACTTCAGCCCCTACGAGGAGACCGCCAACACGCCGTTCTTCCAGGAGCTGACCAACGTCCAGACGCTCGGCAAGAACCCCGAGCGCGCCTGGCGGGACGCCGTCAGCAGCGCCGAGTCCGCGCTCGTCAGAGTGGGGGTGAGCTGACATGGCCGCAGTCGCCGAACGGGCCGCCCAGAAACGGCCGTTGGTCCGCCGTACGTCGTCCACCGCGCCCGGCGGGCGGCGGCGGCACCTCGGGCCGTGGCTCGCCATCGCGCCGTTCTACGTGCTGTTCGCCGTCTTCGGGGCGTTCCCCGTCGTGTTCTCGCTGTACCTGTCCTTCCAGGACTGGGACGGGATCGGGAGCATGCGGTTCGTGGGGCTCCAGCAGTACGGATGGCTGCTCCAGGACTCAGTGTTCTGGCACTCGGTGCTCAACACCTTCGAGATCTGGCTCCTGTCGACGGTGCCGATGCTGTTCCTGGCGCTGGTGCTCGCGTTCCTGCTGCACTCGCAGGTGCGGTTCGGCGGGGCGCTCAAGGTCGCGTACTTCATCCCCAACGTGACCTCGATGGTCGCGATGACGATCGTCTTCGGGTCGGTGTTCGCGCAGACCGGTCTCCTCAACTCGGGCCTGAAGTCGGTGGGGTTGGACGGGGTCGGCTGGCTGTCCTCCGAGTGGGGGATCAAGTCGGCGATCTCGCTGATGATCATCTGGCGGTGGATCGGCTACAACGCGCTGATCTTCCTCGCCGGGATCCAGGCCATCCCGACCGAGCACTTCGAGGCGGCGCGGATGGACGGCGCCAACAGCTGGCAGACCCTCTTCCGGGTCGTCGTACCGCAGTTGAGGCCCGTGATCCTGTTCGCGGCGGTCACCTCCACCATCAACGGGCTCCAGATCTTCACCGAGTCGCAGGTGCTGTTCCAGACCGACGACGTCGGGACGCTGGGCGGGCCGGGTCAGGAAGGGATGACCATCGTGCTGTACCTGTGGGAAAAGGCCTTCAAGGACCACCAGTTCGGGTACGGCGCCGCGATGGGGTGGGTGCTGTTCGCGATCATCGCGGTGTTCACGATCGTCAACTGGCGTCTGGTGTCCGGGCGTCGGGACGGGGGGCCGCGCCGTGGCCGCTGACGAGAGGCAGAGCGCGGGGCTCGCGATCGGCTCCGGCAGCCGGGTCACCCGGATCGCCGTCCGCGTCGTCCTGCTGCTGGGTGTGCTGGTCTCGCTGTTCCCCTTCTACTGGCTGGTGGTGATGGCGTCCGGCACGACGCAGGACATCTACCGCTATCCGCCGAAGCTGGTGCCGGGGCCGCATCTCCTCGACAACATGAAGCGGGTCGTCGACTCCGTGGATTTCTTCGGGTCGTTGTTCAACACGGTCGTCGTCGCGGTCGTCGGTACGGCGCTGGTGCTGTTCTTCGACTCGCTCGCCGCGTTCGCCTTCGCCAAGTACGACTTCCCGGCGAAGCGGTTCATGTTCGGCATGCTGCTGATGACGTACATGATCCCGGCCCAACTCTCCCTCGTGCCGCAGTTCGTGACGATGGCGGAGTTCGGGTGGGCCGGGTCGCTCAAGGCGCTCATCGTCCCCGGCGCGGCCAACGCGTTCGGCATCTTCTGGATGCGGCAGTACGCGGAGAACTCGCTGCCGGACGAACTGCTGGACGCCGGACGCATCGACGGGGCCGGGTTCTTCCGGCTGTACTGGAAGATCGCGCTGCCGATGTTCCGGCCGGCGCTGGCGTTCCTCGGGATCTTCACGTTCATCGGGCTGTGGAACGAGTACATCTGGCCGCTGGTCGTGATGATCGACCCCGAGAAGGTGACCTTGCAGGTGGCGCTGGCGAACCTCAACGTCCTTTACCAGGCGGACTATTCGCTGGTGATGGCCGGGGCGCTGATGAGTGTGGTGCCGCTGATCATCGTGTTCCTGATCGGGGCGCGGCACTTCCTGCGGGATCTGGCGGCGGGGGCGACGAAGATGTGACGGACGGGTGCGGGGCGGCTCCCGGTCGAGTGACGGCTTCCGGGGGCACGGTGGCTTGCGATGGTGCGCCGGCTTCCGGTGACGCGGTGGGCTGCGGCGGTGCAACGGCCTGCGGTGGCGCGGGAGTTCGAGGGGTACGGAGCACCAGCGCCACCGTCAGCAGCGCCGCGAGCGAGATCAGCGCGCCCGCCCCGAACGCGTGGGAGGCACCCTCGGTGAGGATCTCGCCGGGGGTGCCTCTCGCGTCGCGGGCGGCGGTGCCGTACACCGTGACCAGCACGGTGAGTCCCACGGTGCCGCCGAGCCACTGGCACGTCTGGAGCAGCCCCGACGCCGAACCGGCCTCGTGGGGACGGACGTTGGCGAGGATCGTCGCGTTCAGCGGCATCAGGCACAGGCCGATCCCGAGGCCGGTGAGCAGCAGGGGGCCGAGCAGTCCCGCCGCGTAGCCGTCGCCGGGTTCGATGCGCCAGAGCCACGTCGCCGACGCGGTCAGCAGGGCCGTACCGGTCAGCATGAGCGGCTTCGCGCCGAGGCGGGCGAGGAGGCGGGGGACGTAGCGGACCGTCGTGAACAGCGCGACGGTCATCGGCAGGAAGGCGAACCCCGTCCTCAACGGGCTGTAGTGCAGCGCCTGTTGGCTGATCAGCGTGAGGAAGTAGAACGCGCCGAACATCCCGGCGGGCATCAGCATCACCCCGGCGTACGCGCCCGCGCGGTTGCGGTCGGCCAACAGCCGCAGCGGCATGAGGGGTTGAGCGGCCCGTGCCTCGACGAGCGTGAAGCAGCAGAGGAGTACGGCCGCCGCGGCGAACGCGGCGAGGGTCGTGCCGTGCGTCCACCCCCGCTCCGACGCCTCGATGAACCCGTACACCAGCGACGTCGTGCCGAGGGTTCCTGCGAGGGCGCCCTTGATGTCCAACTCGCTTTTGTGGCACGGGGTTTCGGGGACGTACCGGGGGAGTGCGGCGACGATCGCCGCGCCGACGGGGACGTTGATCAGCAGGGCCCAGCGCCAGGACGCCCACGAGGTGAGCATGCCGCCGAGCACCAGGCCGACCGATGCGCCGATGCCCGCGGTCGAGGAGTAGACGCCGAGCGCGTGGTGGCGGCGCGGGCCGTCCGGGAACGTGCTCGTGATCAGGGCCAGGGTGCTCGGGGCGGTGAGGGCGGCGCCGATGCCTTGCAGTGCGCGGGCGACGAGGAGCCAGGTGCCGTCGGGCGCGAGTCCGCCGAGCAGGGAGGCGCCGGTGAAGACCAGGACGCCGAGGGTGAGGGTGCGGCGCCTGCCCAGGAGGTCCCCGGTCCGGCCACCCAGAAGGAGTAACCCGCCGAACGCGAGGGTGTAGGTGTTGAGGACCCAGGAGAGGGTGGTGTCCGTGAAGTCGAGGTCCTGCCGGATGGCGGGGAGGGCGACGTTCATGACGGTGGCGTCGACGCCGACCATCAGGTACGCGGCGACGATCACGAGCAGGACGGCGCCCGGTGGGGGCGCGGGTTCGGGGGACGGGGTGGACATGGGGTGCTCCCTGTCTGGTGTCCTCGGGGTGGAGTGGTGGAGCATGCGGGCAGCGCGGTGTGCCGGTCGCCGTGTCGCTCCGGGGTAACCGGGGACTGTCCCCGGTTAGTGCTGGACAAAATACGGAGAGAGTCCCCGCTTCGCAAGGAGCCGGTGGGCGTGTGGGACGAGGAGTGGCCGTATGGGGTCGCAAGGAGTTGCTGGATGACGCAGGTCAAGCCCATGCGCGCGGACGCCCGCCGCAATTACGAACGGCTCCTGAAAGCCGCCGCCGAGGCCTTCGCCGAGCACGGGGAGTCGGCGTCCCTCGACGACATCGCCAAGCGGGCCGGCGTCGGCTCCGGCACGCTCTATCGCCATTTCCCCACGCGCCAGGCGCTGTTGGAGGCGGCGTACGTCGATCACATCGAGGCGCTCGCGCTGCGGGCGGACGCCCTCGGCGCGGAACTCCCGCCGGGGGAGGCGTTGGAGGAGTGGCTCCATGAACTCTGTGTCGGGACCAATCAAGTCCGGGGGATGAAGGCGCTGTTGGGCTCCGCCGTGACCGACGGGAGTGTCGCCGCGGTGAGCGTGTGCGGGACGCGGATGAAGGAGGCTGCGGGGAGGCTTGTCGAACGGGCCCAGGAGGTGGGGGTGTTGCGGGGGGATGTGTCGACCGTGGATGTGCTGCGGTTGGCGCATGGGGTGGCTACGGCGGCGGAGTTGGGGCAGGGGGATGGGGGGGAGGTGCGGCGGTATGTGGGGGTGTTGGTGGCGGGGTTGAAGGGGTAGGGGTGCGGGCGTAGGGGGAGGCCCGCAGGGGAGGGGTGTGCGTGGCCTCCGGGGTTGGGAGGGGCTGCGGGCGGAGGCCGGGGTGAGGCTCAGGGCATGCGTGGCCTCCGAGGCGAGAGGGGTTATGGGCGGAGGCCGGGGCGAGGCTCAGGGTGTGCGTGCCTCCGGGGCGAGAGGAGTTGTGGGCGGAGGCCGGGGTGCGCGTTGTGGGCGGTGGTTCGAAATCGCCCTCGGTGTAAGGGAGTTCGGCCGGCCCCGGGGGATAGGTTCGTGACCATGGACGAGATGGCCCTGCTGAAGCGCTCCGGCGGCCCCGTGACCCGTACCCGGCTCAGTCGCGACCTGGCCGCGCTCGGCCTCGCCGCCGGTGACGTCGTCATGTTCCACACCCGCATGTCCGCGCTCGGCTACGTCGCGGGCGGGCCCGAGACGGTGATCGGCGCGCTCCAGGACGTCGTCGGGCCGCACGGGACCCTCATGGTGACCTGCGGCTGGAACGACGCGCCCCCGTACGAGTTCGTCACCTGGCCCCAGGAGTGGCAGGACGCCCTGCGCGCGGAACACCCCGCGTACGACGCCGAGTCGAGCGAGGCCGATCACAACAACGGGCGGCTGCCCGAGGCGTTGCGCCGTCGGCCCGGAGCCGTACGCAGCCGCCACCCCGACGCCAGTTTCGCGGCCCTGGGCGCGGCGGCGGACGCCCTGATGTCCGACCACCCCTGGAACGACCCCCACGGCCCCGACAGCCCCCTCGCCCGGCTCGTCGCCCACACCGGCCGCGTACTCCTCCTCGGCGCTCCCCTGGACACCCTGACCCTGCTGCACCACGCGGAGGCCCTCGCCGAGGCCCCCGGCAAGCGGTACGTCGACTACGAACAGCCGCTCCTGGAGGACGGCCGCCGCGTCTGGCGCCGCTTCCACGACATCGACTCGGAGGAGGGGGCGTTCGACTACTCGACGGTGGTCCCCGAGGGCGCGGAACCGTTCGAGGTCATCGCGCGGGACATGCTGGCGGCGGGGATCGGGCGACGGGGGTGGGTCGGCGCGGCGGAGAGCTATCTGTTCGAGGCGGGGGAGACGGTCACCTTCGCGCGCGCGTGGATCGAGGGGAAGTTGGCGGGGTAGGCGGGTGCCGGGGAGAGGCTCGCCCGCCCCAGCCCGCCGTTCCTGATGCTCGCCCCCACCCTCAACGCGCAGCCAACACCCCCCGAGTGACCTCCAGATCCGCATCCGACGCCAACCCCGCGTGATACAGCCGAATCTCCGTCGCCCCCAGCCCCCGCGCGCGGGCGACATCCGCCGCGAGATCCCCAGGTCGGCCCCCCATCCCGGAGACGATCCCGAAGTTCGCCGCGATGACCGCCTCCTGGCCGGTCTCCGCGAACGGCGGCAGGAGTTCCGGCCCGCCCGCGCAGGGGACGACGACGCCGTCCGCGACCGAGAGGATGTGTGCGGGGTCGACGCCCGGGTTCGCTCCTACGTGGTACGTCGCCGGGTCGGCGTGCAGCAGGATCTGGAAGCCCGCCGGGGCCGCTGCGCGGACGGCGTGAACAGCGGCCTCCTGGAGCGTGCGGGCCCGTTCGTCGCGCCACGCGCGCGTGACGGCGGCGTACGTCTCGCCGAGGAGCTTCTCGACGCCCGACCAGCTGTTGTCGTCCGGCGCGCCCTTCCACAGCGGCTCCAGAGCCCGGCGTACGGCGGCGGCGAGCGCCTCGGGGTCGGCGCCGTGCCCGGCGTACCCCTCACGGCAGACGGCGCAGAAGCACAGGGCCATCAAGTACATCCCCGCGTCGCCCAGCGGCACGCCGCCCGTCTTGTCGTGGGCGTGCAGGTGCTGGAGCCCGTACCAGCCGAGGGACTCCAGCTCGGTGCCGGCGGCGCCGGGGCGTACGGCGGCCTCGGCGGCGAGGTCGATCAGGTACGCGCGCGTGTCGGGCTGCGCGATGCAGGGCGCCCAGGGGTAGCGGTCGCCGTACGCGTTGACCACGGAGATGGACGGGTGCTCGGCGCCCAGGCGGGAGTTGTGCGCGAGGACGACCCACGTGTGGATCTCCAGGCCGGCGACGGAGAGGGCCTGCGCGGCCTCTGAGAAGGCCTCTCCGGGGGCCCAGGACCCGGCGGGGTACGGGCGGAGGGTCCGGCCCTCCCAGCGCGCGTCAGGGCCGTACAGGACCGCCGCGTGCTCGGCGGTGACGATGCGGTGCCGGGGATGACGGGGCGTCAGGGCGCGTGTCGAGTGGTACGCGGCGGCCAGCGTCACCTGCTCCACACCGAGGGAGGCGATCCGGGCGGGGGCCCCGGGATCGCCGTTGACGTCCCAGGGGTAGACGAACGTGGACGCCTTCACTTGCCCTCCTCCAGCAGCGCGTGCCCGCGCTCGATCAACTGCGCGAGCTGCTTCACATGATCCTCGGCCGGTTCGTGCAACGGCGGCCGGACCTCGCCGACGTCCAGCCCGCGCATGCGCACGGCGGCCTTGACGAGCGAGACGGCGTACCCGCGCCCCTGCGCGCGCAGTTCGACGTACGGCCGGAAGAACCCGTCGAGCAGACGGTTCACGGTGACGTCGTCGCCCTCACGCAGCGCGCGGTGGAACGCGCCCGCGATCTCGGGCGAGAAGCAGAACACGGCGGACGAGTACAGCGTGACGCCCAGCGCGCGGTACGCGAGCTGCGTCTGCTCGGCGGTCGGCAGCCCGTTGAAGTACAGGAAGTCGCCGGGGACCTCACTGCGCACGGCGCTGACGATGCGCTGCATCAGGTCGAGGTCGCCGAGCCCGTCCTTGAGGCCGACGACGCCCTCCGTGCGCGCGAGTTCGACGACCGTCCCGGGCGTGAACACCGCGTTGTCGCGCTGGTAGACGATCACCGGGAGCGGCGTCGCTGCGGCCACCTCGCGGTAGTGCCGCAACAGCCCTTCCTGCCCGGCGACGACCAGGTAGGGCGGCAGGACGAGCAGCCCGTCGGCGCCCGCCTCGTGCGCCACACGCGCGTACCGGACGGCGAGCCGCGTCCCGTACCCCGCGCCCGCGACGACCGGGACGCGCCCGGCGGTCTCCTCGACGGCCGTGCGCACGCACGCCTCGAACTCGTCCAGGTCGAGCGCGTGGAACTCCCCGGTGCCGCAGCACGCGAAGACGGCCGCCGCACCGGCGTCGACCCCCGCGCGTACGTGCGCGCGGAAGGCGTCGAGGTCGAGGGAGCCGTCCCGGCCGTAGGCGGTGACGGGGAAGAAGAGGGGCCCGGTGGGGGCGCTCAGACGGTCGGCGAGAGGGGCGGTCGGCACGGGCTCTCCCTGGCGGTCGGGCGACCGCAGAGGGAACGCGGTCACGCTTCTGATCGACGTACATATTTATGAACACGACCACCCTAAGGAGCCCTGTCGCGGCGGGTCAAGCGCGCGGAGGTGTCCTCGAAAGCGGAATTCCCGCCTTCGTGCCCCCTTGACGGGACACGGCGGGAAACTTAGCTTGTCCAAGCATGTGAATATTGATCACGCATGCGCCCACGTGCCCGCGCAATGAACACGCAATCGAGGAGACCCGAGGATGCCCGCTCCGCGCACCGTCCTGCTCACCGGCGCCGCCGGTGGCCTCGGCACCCTGATGCGGGACCTGCTCCCGGAGTACGGCTACGACCTGCGCTCGCTCGACCTCGTCCCGGTCGACGGGGACCCCGGCGCGATCACCGCCGACCTCACCGACCGCGACGCCCTCAAAGAAGCCGTACGGGGTGTCGACGCGATCGTCCACCTCGCGGGCATCTCCCTGGAATCCTCGTTCGAGAAAATCCTCAGGGCAAACATCGAGGGCACCTACAACCTGTACGAGGCCGCCCGCGCGGAGGGCGTGCGCAGGATCGTCTTCGCCTCCTCGAACCACGTCCTCGGCTACACCCCGCGCCCGCGCGAGGGCGACCCGCTGATCCCGGTCGACACACCGCGCCGCCCCGACACGTTCTACGGCCTGTCGAAGTCCTTCGGCGAGGACCTGGCGCAGCTCTACTGGGACCGGCACGGCCTGGAGACCGTCTCCGTGCGCATCGGCTCCTGCTTCGCCGAACCCACCTCCGTACGGATGCTGTCGATCTGGCTGAGCCCCGCCGACGGCGCCCGCCTCTTCCACGCCGCGCTGACCGCCGAGAACGTCGGCCACACCGTCGTGCACGGCTCGTCCGCGAACACGCGCCTGTGGTGGGACCTCACCTCCGCGCGGGCGCTGGGCTACGACCCGCAGGACGACTCCGAGCCGTACGCCGAGAAGCTGATCGCCGAGCAGGGGGAGCTCCAGGAGGGCAACGAGGCGCACGCGTACCTCGGCGGCGGCTTCGTGACGGACCCGCCGATCTGGCCGTACTGACCCCCCCCACGGGATCATGCGGGCGGGCACCGAACGGGCCCGCCCGCAGCCCTTCCGGGCACCGGCCCTGCCCGAACCGCCCCTGCCGCGCAGGTCCGTGCGGGCACGCGCGCGGCGAAACGGGCCCGAACGGGCCGCATCCGCCGTGTGACGGACCTGTTCAGCGCCCCACGCCGCCGGTAGAACTTCCCCCGAGAGCCCGAACGGGCCCCGCGACCCCCTGATGGGCCGTCAAGGGCCCTGAGGGGCTGCTGTGGGCCCGAACGGGCACCGAGGGTATTCGGAGGTGGTGGACGTGGATCCGAGGACCGCAGAGGAGCGTCAGCGCGAGATCGTCCGCGTCGCCCGCGCCACCGGCTCCGTGGACGTCACCGCCCTCGCCGCCGACCTGGGCGTCGCCAAGGAGACCGTACGGCGCGACCTGCGCGCCCTGGAGGACCACGGCCTGGTCCGCCGCACCCACGGCGGCGCCTACCCCGTCGAGAGCGCCGGCTTCGAGACGACCCTCGCGTTCCGCGCGACCAGCCACCTCCCCGAGAAACGCCGCATCGCCGCCGCCGCTGCCGGACTCCTCGGCGACGCCGAGACCGTCTTCGTCGACGAGGGCTTCACCCCGCAGCTCATCGCCGAAGCCCTGCCCCGCGACCGCGCACTGACCGTCGTCACCGCCTCCCTCCCCGTCGCGGGCGCGCTCGCGCAGGATGGCAACATCTCCGTCCTGCTGCTCGGCGGGCGCGTACGCGCGGGGACGCTCGCCACCGTCGACCACTGGACGACGAAGATGCTCGCCGGGTTCGTCGTCGACCTCGCCTACCTCGGCGCCAACGGCATCACGCGCGAGCACGGGCTCACCACGCCCGACCCGGCCGTCGGCGAGGTCAAGGCACAGGCCGTACGCGCCGCGCGCAGGGTCGTCTTCACCGGGGTGCACGCCAAGTTCGGGGCGGTGAGCTTCTGCCGGTTCGCCGAGGTGGGGGCGGTGGAGACGATCGTGACGAGTACGGCGCTGTCGGCGGGCGAGGCGCATCGGTACTCGCTGATGGGACCGCAGGTCATGCGGGTGTGAAAAACCAACTCGGTCGAGTTCGGAAAGCCGACTCAGTTCATACGAAAAATCAACCCTTAGGGAGCGTCCCATGCGCATCCCCGGCAAGAGGGCCGCGCTGTCCGCTGTCACCCTCCTCCTCCTGACCGGCTGCTGGACCGGCGCCGGCGGCTCCGGTTCCGGCGGTGACTCCATCAACGTCCTGATGGTCAACAACCCCCAGATGACCGAACTCCAGAAACTCACCCCCGGCCACTTCACCAAGGCGACCGGCATCAAGGTCAACTTCACCGTCCTCCCCGAGAACGACGTCCGCGACAAGATCAGCCAGGACTTCGCCAACCAGGCCGGCCAGTACGACGTCGCGACCCTCTCCAACTACGAGATCCCCATCTACGCCCGCAACGGCTGGCTCCACCCCATGGACACCTACCTCGCGAACGACCCGGCGTACGACGAGAAGGACGTCCTCGCCCCGATGCGCGAGTCCCTCACCGGCGACGACGGCAAGCTCTACGGGCAGCCCTTCTACGGCGAGTCGTCCTTCCTGATGTACCGCAAGGACGTCCTCGCCGCCCACAACCTCACGATGCCCGCCCACCCCACCTGGACCCAGGTCGCCGACCTCGCCGCGAAGCTCGACGGCGCCGACCCCGGCATGAAGGGCATCTGCCTGCGCGGCCTCCCCGGCTGGGGCGAGGTCATGGCCCCCCTCACGACCGTCGTCAACACCTTCGGCGGCACCTGGTTCGACAAGGACTGGAAGGCCCGCCTCGACTCCCCGGAGTGGGAGAAGGCCGTCTCGTTCTACGTCGGCCTCGTCCGCGACCACGGCGAGTCCGGCGCCGCCCAGTCCGGGTTCGCCGAATGCCTCAACAACATGACCCAGGGCAAGACCGCCATGTGGTACGACGCCACCTCGGCGGCCGGCTCCCTGGAGGCCGACGGCTCCCCGGTGAAGGGAAAGATCGGCTACGCCCCCGCCCCCGTCGAGAAGACCGACGCCTCCGGCTGGCTCTACACCTGGGCCTGGGGCATGGAGAAGGCGTCCCACAACGCCGACAAAGCCTGGAAGTTCATCTCCTGGGCGTCCGGCAAACAGTACGAGCAGCTCGTCGGCGAACAGATCGGCTGGGCCAACGTCCCGGCGGGCAAACGCGGTTCGACGTACGCCTACCCCCAGTACCGCCAATCCGCCGCCGCCTTCCAGGAGATGACCCGCGCGGCCATCGAGGCGGCCAGCCCGAACGACCCCGGCGTCCAGCAACGCCCCGCGCCCGGCATCCAGTTCGTCGGCATCCCCGAATTCACCGACCTGGGCACCAAGGTCTCGCAGGAGATCAGCGCGGCGATCGCGGGCCGCCAGTCCGTCGACTCGGCGCTGCGCAAGGCCCAGCGGCTCGCCGAACAGGTCTCCGAGGAGTACGAGGGACGATGACCGCCACAACTGTGCTGAGCACGAAGCCGGTTCGCGTACGGAACGCCTCCCGCATGAGGGCCTGGGCCACCCGCGCGCCGCTGCTCCCCGCCCTGGTCTTCATGATCGTCGTCACCCAACTGCCGTTCGTGGCGACCGTGGTGATCTCCTTCTTCGACTGGAACGCCCTCTACCCCGACGCCCGCCACTTCACCGGCTTCGACAACTACCAGCAGGTCCTGACCGATTCGGACCTCCGCCACTCCGTGTGGACAACCGTCCTGCTGACAGCGGCTGTTGTGATGGCCAGCCTCCTTCTCGGCCTCGCGCTGGCCCTGTTGCTCGACCGCCGCTTCAGGGGCCGGGGCGTCGTCCGCACCCTGCTCATCGCGCCGTTCCTGGTCGTGCCGGTGGCCGCCGCGCTGCTGTGGAAGCACGTCCTCTACAACCCCGAATACGGCCTGCTGAACGGCCTGTTGCACTACGTCGGCGGCCCTCAACCCGACTGGATCTCGAACACCCCGCTGCTCGCCGTAGAGGCCGCGCTCGTGTGGCAGTGGACGCCGTTCATGATGCTGATCCTGCTCGCCGGGCTCCAGAGCCGCGACCGCGAACAGATCGAGGCCGCCCGCGTCGACGGCGCCGGGGACTGGCAGGTGTTCCGGCATCTCACGCTGCCGCACCTGCGCCGCTACCTCGAACTCGGCGCGCTGCTCGGCTCGATCTACATCGTGCAGAACTTCGACGCCGTCTTCACCATCACCTCCGGCGGCCTCGGCACCGCCAACCTCCCCTACACCGTGTACCAGAGCTTCTACCAGGCCCACGAGAACGGGCTCGCCTCGGCCGCCGGTGTCCTCGTCGTCATCGGCTCGCTGATCATCGCCACGCTCGCGCTGCGCGTGGTGTCGTCCCTGTTCCGCGAGGAGGTGTCGCGCGCGTGAACGCCGTACGCAGCAAGGGACTCGGGCTTCTCGCCTGGGTCCTCGGGATCATGTTCTTCCTGCCGATCGCGTGGATGGCGCTGACGTCGTTCCACTCCGAGAGCGACGCGGCGACCAACCCGCCTTCCTTCACCGCCGCGTTGACGCTCGACGGCTACCGCGACTTCTTCGGCGTCGGCGGCGGGGCGAGCCCTTGGCCCTCGCTGATCAACTCGGCGGTGGCGTCGGTGAGTTCGACGCTGCTGGTGCTCCTGCTCACACTGCCCGCCGCGTACGCGCTGTCGATCCGGCGGGTGCGCAAGTGGACCGACGTCCTGTTCTTCTTCCTGTCGACGAAGATGCTGCCGGTCGTCGCCGGGCTGCTGCCCATCTACCTGTTCGCCAAGAACACCGAACTGCTGGACAACATCTGGCTGTTGGTCCTGCTCTACACGTCCATGAACCTGCCGATCGCCGTGTGGATGATGCAGTCGTTCCTGTCCGAGGTGCCGGTCGCGGTGATCGAGGCCGCCCGGGTCGACGGGGCGCGGCTGCCGACGGTGCTGCTGCGGGTCGTCGCGCCGATCGCGCTGCCCGGGATCGCGGCAACCGCCTTGATCTGCTTCATCTTCAGCTGGAACGAGCTGCTGTTCGCGCGGGTGCTGACCGGGGTCGTCGCCGAGACCGCGCCCGTCTTCCTCACCGGGTTCATCACCAGCCAGGGGCTGTTCCTCGCGAAGGTGTGCGCCGCGTCGCTCGTCATCTCGCTGCCGGTGCTGGCGGCGGGGTTCGCGGCGCAGGACAAGCTTGTCCAGGGGCTGTCGCTGGGGGCCGTCAAGTGAACGCTCGTGCAACGGAGTTGGGAGACCCGCTATGAAGGCCGCCGTCATCGAGTCCGTGGGCCGCGCCGTCGTCACCGAGGTCCCCGACCCGACACCAGGACCCCGCGAGGTCGTCGTGGAGGTCGCCGCCTGCGGCCTGTGCGGCACCGATCTGCACATCCTCCAGGGCGAGTTCGCGCCCAGCCTGCCGATCGTGCCGGGCCACGAGTTCGCGGGCGAGATCGTCGAAACCGGCTCCCAGGTCACCGAGTTGGCGATCGGCGACCGGGTCGCCGTGGACCCCTCCCTGTACTGCCACGAGTGCGCGTACTGCCGTACCGGCCACAACAACCTCTGCGAACGCTGGGCCGCGATCGGCGTCACCACGGCCGGGGGAGCGGCCCGCTACGCCCTCGCCCCGGCCGCCAACTGCGTACGCCTGCCGGACCATGTACGCACCCAGGACGCGGCGCTCGTGGAGCCGCTGTCCTGCGCGGTACGCGGGTACGACGTGCTCCGGGCCCGCCTCGGCGCGCACGTCCTGATCTACGGCTCCGGGACGATGGGGCTGATGATGCTGGAGCTGGCCAAGCGGACGGGCGCGGCGAGCGTGGACGTCGTCGATGTCAACCCGGCGCGGCTGGAGACGGCGAGGCTGCTCGGCGTCGCCAAGGCAGCCGAAAACGCTGATGAGTTGGAGCGTCCCCAGGGCTGGGACATCGTGGTCGACGCGACCGGCAACGCGGCGGCGATCCAGGACGGGCTGGAGCGGGTCGCGAAGGCGGGCACGTTCCTCCAGTTCGGCGTCGCCGACTACGCGACGCGGGTCACCGTCGACCCGTACCGCATCTACAACCAGGAGATCACCATCACCGGTTCGATGGCCGTCCTGCACAGCTTCGAGCGGGCGGCGGAGCTGTTCGCGGGCGGGGTGCTCGACCCGGACGTGTTCATCAGCGACCGGCTGCCGCTGGAGCGGTACCCGCAGGCGCTGGAGCAGTTCGCGAAGGGTGTGGGGCGCAAGGTCGTCGTGGTGCCCCGGTAGAGGTTCAGCAGGCGCCATTCCCTTTCGGGCCGCACCGTGTGCACCATGAACCGCCAACCGCCGCACGGCTGTTGACACCGTCCCGAACGACTCGCGGCAGGGGCGACGACGACCTCCCGCCCCTGTCCTTGTCTGTCTCCTTTGTCTTCTTCCTTGTCTCTGGGGGGACTTCATGAACCGAAGACCAGCGACGGTCGGCGTGTCCGTCGCCGCCCTGCTCCTGGCCGCCGCACCCTTCGCGGCGCCAACTGCCGCGGCGGACACGGCAGATGCCCCGGCCTCCATATCCGGCCGCTATCTCGTCACCCTCACCGATCAGCCGATCGCCACCTACGACGGCGGCGTCGACGGCATCCCCGCGACCAAGCCGGACGCGGGCGAGAAGGTCGACGTCACCACCGACGAGGCCCGCCGCTACCGCACCCACCTCGTCGACGAGCAGAACGCGGCGGCGAAGAAGGTCGGCGCGAAGGTCGCCCACCACTACTCCGTCACCACCAACACCTTCTCCGCAAAGCTGACTCCGGCCCAGATCCTGAAGCTCGCCGCGACCAAGGGCGTCATCTCCGTGACCCCCGACCGGATCCACAAGGCGACCGACGACAAGAACTCCGTCGACTACCTGCACCTGTCGGGCCGCAAGGGACTCTGGTCGGCGCTCGGCGGAACCGCCAACGCCGGCAAGGGCGTTGTCATCGGCGACCTCGACACCGGCATCTGGCCCGAGAGCACCTCCTTCGCCGCGCCCGCCCTCACCGCGGCCAAGCCCCCGGCCTGGGACAAGTACCGCCCCTACCTGAGGGGTACGACGACCGTCATGCGCAAGACGGACGGCGCGACCTTCACCGGGACCTGCGAGACGGGCGAGGAGTTCACGGCCGCCGACTGCAACCGCAAGGTGATCAGCGCCCGCCAGTACGGCGACGCCTGGCGCGAGTGGGTGCCCGAGGCCAACCGCGAGGACTACATGTCCCCGAGGGACGGCGGCGGCCACGGCTCGCACACCGCCTCCACGGCGGCCGGCAACACGAACGTGCCCGCCTCGATCGACGGCCGGTCCTACGGCAAGATCTCCGGCGTCGCCCCGGGCGCGGCCATCGCTGTCTACAAGGTGCTGTGGGAGAGCAAGGACGGCACCCAGTCCGGCGGTCTGACCAGCGACATCGTCGCCGCGATCGACCAGGCGACCGCCGACGGCGTCGACGTCATCAACTACTCGATCGGCAGCGACTCCGAGTCCCCGGTGGACGACCCGATCCAGATAGCGTTCCGCAACGCCGCCGCGGCCGGCGTCTTCATCTCCACCTCCGGCGGCAACGCGGGCCCCGGCGCGAGCACGCTGGACAACATCGCGCCGTGGACGACGACCGTCGCCGCGAGCACGATCGAGCCGTACAAGGGCACGGTCGTCCTCGGCAACGGCGAGCGCTACACCGGCATCAGCACGACGCTGACGGGTACGGTCGGCCCCGCGCCGCTCGTCCGCTCGACGGCCGTGAAGAACGCGGGCGCGAGCGCCACCGACGCCGCGATCTGCGCCCCCGGCACACTCGATCCGGCGCTGGCGGCGGGCAAGCTCGTCGTCTGCGACCGGGGCGTCGTCGACCGGGTCGCCAAGTCCGCCGAGGCCAAGCGCGCCGGCGCCGTCGGCATGGTCCTCGTCAACGTCTCCCAGGGCAGCACCGACGGCGACTCGCACAGCCTGCCGACGGTGCACCTCAACATCCCGGACTCCACCGCCGTCCGCACCTACGCGGCGGGCGCGGGCGCGACGGCGTCCCTCGTCGTCGGCGGCGCGGACATCGCCTTCCCGCAGGTCGCCGGGTTCTCCTCGCGCGGACCCTCGCTCCAGAACAACGGCGACGTCCTCAAGCCGGACATCTCCGCGCCGGGCGTGACGATCCTCGCGGCCGTCGCCCCGCCGTCCAACCGGGGCCACGACTTCGACTTCTACTCCGGTACGTCGATGTCGGCGCCGCACATCACCGGGCTCGCCGCGATCTACCTCGCGCTGCACCCCAAGTGGTCGCCCATGGCGATCAAGTCGGCGATGATGACGACCACGACACCCACCCTGACGCCCGAGGGCAAGCCCAGCGAGGACGTCTTCGCGCAGGGCGCCGGCGAGGTCTCCGCGTGGGGCATGCTGCGGCCCGGCCTCGTCTACGACTCCTCCGAGCGCGACTGGCTGCGCTACCTGGAGGGCCTCGGCATCGACACCGGCACGGGCGCGAAGCCGATCGACGCCAGCGACCTGAACTCGGCGTCCATCGCCGTCGGCGACCTCGTCGGCAGCCAGACCGTGACCCGTACGGTCACCGCCGTCACGCCGGGCGTCTACCGGGCCTCCGTCGACCTGCCGGGCGTCAAGGCGACCGTCAAGCCGTCCACCCTGCGGTTCACCCGGCCGGGTGAGCGCAAGACGTTCACCGTGAAGCTCGACGTCACCTCCGCACCCCTCGGGGTCGCCGACACCGGGTCGCTGACCTGGACGTCCGGCCGTACGTCCGTCCGCAGCCCGATCGTCGTCACCCCGCAGGCCGTCCGCGCACCCGCGCGGGTGACCGGTACGGGCGCCGCCGGGCAGGTCGCCTACCAGGTGACCTCGGCCGCCACCGCGTTCACCGCGACGCCCACCGGGCCGGTCTCCGCCGCGCCCGAGAGCGGGACGCTGACCGGGGCCGACGAGGTCGACTACCTGCCGGCCGTGCCGGCCGGGGCCAAGGCCGCCGAGATCACTGTCAAGTTCGGGGCGACGACCGGGGTCGTCGGGTTCGTGTACGGGCGGATCGTCGACGGACAGCTCGTCGACTCCGCCGTCGCGCTGCCCGACGCGCAGGGCGTCGCGAACGTCGTGCTGACGAAGCCGGAGGCGGGGACCTACCTCGTCGCCGTCATCCAGGAGGCCGGGGCGAGCACTCCGGGGACGACGCCGTACACGTACCAGGTGAACGTGGTCGGGGGCGGTTCGGTTCCCGCTGGGTCACTTTCCGTGACGCCCGCCTCGGCGACCACCACTCCGGGGGCGCCGGTGAACGTGACGGCCGCCTGGTCCGGGGTCGGCACGGGCGCCCGGTCCACCGGATGGGTCGAGTACGCGAGCGGCGCGGGGACGGTGGTCAGCCTGAACTGAGGCTCCGTCCTTGAGCGAGGGTGGCCCTCGGCCGTCAGGCCTGGGGCCACCCGTTCGAGTGAAGACCGGACGGGAGAGCGGGTAAGGGAACGGCAAAGAGGTCTCGTTCGTTCACCCGGCATGACCGCTATGACCCCCGGCTCGAACATCCCCCTCCCCGTCGCGAGAGTGACGGTGGACGTCACCGCGCCCGTGCGGCTCGACGTGTCGGGCCTGCTGCTCACCGCCGACGGCAAGGTGCGCTCGGACGACGACTTCATCTTCTACAACCAGCCGAACGGCCCGGGGGTGACGTACCGCTCCGGCGGCGGCTCCGCGCCCGACGCGATCGTCGTCGACACGGCCGCGATCCCGCCCGGCATCGAGAAGATCGTCGTCACCGCCAGCCCCGACGCGGCGGGCCAGACCTTCCAGGGCATCGAACCGACGGCGACGATCCGGAGCGCCGACGACAACGGCGCCATCGCCTCGTTCACCCCGCCCCAGCTCGGCGCCGAGACCGCCCTCGTCATCGTCGAGATCTACCTCCGCAACGGCGCGTGGAAGGTCCGCGCGGTGGGACAGGGGTACGCCAACGGCCTCGCGGGCATCGCGACGGACTTCGGGGTGACGGTCGAGGAACCGGCGCCCACGCCGGTGTCCACGCCCACGCCCGCGCCCGTGGCGCCCGCCCCCGCGCGGGCCGTCGCCTCGACCCCGCCGCCCGCCGCCGCGCCCCCGATGCCGGCCACGCCGCCGCCCGGCGCCGGGAAGATCAACCTCGACAAGGGGCGCGTCAGCCTCCAGAAGAACCAGACCGTGTCCCTGGTCAAGGGCGGCCAGCCGCTCCTCTCCCAGGTCAAGATGGGTCTCGGCTGGGAACCGGCGTACCGCAGCCGCGACATCGACCTCGACGCGTCCGTCATCGCCTACGGGCCGCAGCGCAACCACGTCGACAGCTGCTACTTCGGCAAGCTGTCCATCCTCGGCGGCGCGATCAAGCACTCCGGCGACAACCTCACGGGCGAGGGCGGCGGTGACGACGAGGTGATCGTCGTCGACCTCGGCCGCATCCCGCAGGACGTCACCGGCCTCGTCTTCACCGTGAACTCCTTCTCCGGCCAGAAGTTCACGGAGGTCGCCAAGGCGTACTGCCGCCTCATCGACGCGGCGACCGGCGAGGAACTGGTCCGCTTCGACCTGACCAGCGCGGAGGCGCAGACGGGGGTGATGATGGCGAAGCTCGTCCGGCAGTTCACGGGCGAGTGGGAGATGACCGCGATGGGCGAGTTCGTGAAGGCGCGGACGGTCCGGAACATGGTGAAGCCGGCGGGGCAGGCGCTGTAGGGGGGGCCGGTACCGGGCGACTCCTGCATCGGGCGGGGCGACTCCTGCGAGGGCGCGCAGGAGGTCGCCCGCCGCCCCGCTCCGCGCGCTCGCTCGGTCGGGTGAACCCTCCGCCCAACAGGGCCGTCGCGTGATCGACGCCCCTACGGTGAACGGGTGAGCGCTCCCTCGCCCGCTTCAACTCCGGCCGGGTGGGCGTGAGTTCACCGGGGAGCGGATCCGGTCGGTGGACGGAACGCGGAGAACTCGCCCTGGTGGGAGCGTGATTGCTCTACTCCCTTTGCCGCGTTGGCCGTTCATCGTCGCCGCCCCGCAGCAACAGCGACCCCACCGCCAGCCACGTCACCCCGAGGACGACCAACACCGGCCGCTGGTCGACCAGTTCGACCAGGCCCGCGCCCACCCCGAAGCCGATCACGTTCGGCGCGTACACCAGTGTGTTCGCCGTGGCCACCGTCCGGCCCAGCACCGCGTCCGGCGTCTCCCGCTGTACGGCCGTCAGCGCGGCGATGAGGACGCACGGCAGCCCCGCCCCGATCGCCGCGCTGGACAGCAGCGCGATGCCGTCCGACGGCACCGCCCGCAGCGCCACCGCGACGGCCGTCACGCCGATCCCCCACGCCGCGAACCTCCGCTCCCCGAGCCACCGCAGGGCCCGCCCCGACAGCAGCCCGACACTCACGGAACCGGCCCCCTGCACGGCGTACAACACCCCGGCGTACGAGGGGGAGTGGCCCAGCCGGTCGATCACCGCGTAGAGCAGGGCACCGTTCAGCCCGGCGCACAGCATGGAGAAGCCGCCCGCGAGGACGAGGGGCCGCAGGCGGGGGTGGGCCCAGAGGTGGCGGGCGCCCTCGGAGGCGTGCAGGCGCGTGGCTCGCTCTGTCTGCCGGCGAGGTGAGCGTGCCGTGCCCCGCGCCCGCGTGAGAAGCGAACCCACCGCTCCGCCCGCCCGCCTCCACACCGAACCCTCAACGGCCTTTTCCCGCACCGGCCTTGAGCCCTGATCCTCCGAACTCCCGCCTCGCAGCCCCGCGTACACCCCCGCCGCCAGCACGAACGTCGCCGCGTCCAGCAGCACCACCGCCGGTCCGCCGTACACCGTGTACAACCCCGCCCCCACGAGCGGCGACACCAGCTTCATGCCCTCGGTGATCGCCATCCGCAGCCCGTTGAAGTCGCCGAGCAGGGACGCCGGGAGGGTGTTCGCGACGAGCGCCGCCTCGGCGGCGTCGTTGACGACGCCGGTCGCGCCGTACACGAGGAGGACGCCGAGGACGAGCCAGACGAGGCCGGGGGAGTCGACGGTGACCAGGACCGGCAGGAGCGCGGCGAGGAAGAGGCTGGAGGCGATGAGGAGGGGCCGGCGCGGGAAACGGTCCGCGAGCGCGCCGAGCAGCGGCCCCGCGAGCGTCGGCGCCCACATCGCCAGCAGGCACAGCGCCGCGAGCCCGTCGGACCCGGTGAGGTCCTTGACCCAGACGCCGGAGACCAGCCAGAGCGCCGAGGTCCCGAACCCGGAGACCACGACGCCGGTGAGGTAGAGGGCCGCGTCACGATCCCGCAGGAGGGCCCGGGTGGTTGTCGTCATGCCTGGTCATCGTGGGTCTAAGGAGGGGGGTACGACATCGGGCATCAGCCTTAGGTACGACGCCGAGGACACGGTCGCCTCTGAGGTCCGGGTAGCTCCGGAGGTGTACCCGGGTAGTCCGTACGGGGTACACACCACCCTCCTCACCCGTACCCTCCGACCCATGCCCCTGAGCCTCACAGTCCTCGGCACCGCCTCCCCCCACCCGGCCCCCGACCGGCCTTGCTCGGGCTACCTCCTGCGCGGCGGCGGCGCCGAGATATGGGTGGACGCCGGTCCGGGAACGTTCGCGGAGTTGCAGCGGCACACCGACCCGAGCCGCCTCACGGCGATCTGGCTGTCGCATCTGCACGCCGACCACAGCGCGGATCTGCTGTCGGCGGTGTACGCGTTCGCGTTCGGCGGCATGACCCCGGCGGCGGCGATCCCGGTGTACGCGCCCCGCGACTGCGCCCTCAGGGTCGCCGGGTTCCTAGGCAAGGCCGACGTCCGCTTCCTCAGCGGAATCCTCGACTTCAGGCCGCTGTACGACGGCCTCCTCGTCCGGCACTGGAACCTGCGCCTCGCCGCGCGGGCGGTCCGGCACGACACGGAGGCGTACGGGCTGCGCGCGGAGTGCCAGGGCAGCGTCCTGGCGTACTCGGGGGACACGGGACCGTGCGACGCGCTGACCGAACTCGCCTGGGGGGCCGACGTGTTGTTGTGCGAGGCAGACATCGACAGGCGTGACCGGCATCGCGACGGCGAACAGGTGCATATGACACCGCAGGACGCGGGCGAGGCGGCGCGCAAGGCGGGCGTACGGGAACTCCTCGTCACGCACGTGGGACCGACTCTCAAGCGGCAGACGGCGACCGGCCGCGCCGCGCTGGCCTTCGGCGGACCCACCCGGATGGCACGTGAGGGTGAGACGTTCCGCTTCTGACTTCTGTCAGAAGCATTGACGAAACGCTTACCCCCTCCCTACCTTCAACGCGTCGTACTTCGTACGTCATATATGAGACGCGATACGCGAGATCAGATACGCGACTTCCGAGAGGCGCGCATGACGTCTGTGCCCACGCCGATCCCCTCCCGGACGCAGTACGTCCTGGAGGAGATCAAACGCCGCATCCTCACCGGGCGCCTGACGCCCGGTCAGGCCCTGGTGGAGACCGAACTCGCCGCACATTTCGGGGTGTCGAAGACCCCGGTGCGCGAGGCGCTCAAGACCCTGGCCGGCACCGGGCTCGTCGTGATGAGCCAGTACAAGGGCGTCACGGTGCGCATGGTGGACGCGGACATGGCGCGCGAGGTCTACGACGTACGGCTCCTGCTCGAACCGGAGGCGCTGCGGCGGACGGTGAGCCGGGGAGCCTCCCTGGACGCCGCGCGCGACGCGCTGACCCGTGCCGACGAAGCCGCCGACACCGCCGAACGCTCCCTCGCCAACCGGGAGTTCCACCGCGCGCTGTACCTGCCGTGCGGCAACCCGCTGCTCGGCCGGATGCTCGACGAGGTCCGCGACCAGGCCGCGCTGGTCTCCGCCGTGGCGTGGGCGGCGTCGCCGTCCTGGGAGCGGGAGGCCGGCGAGCACCGCGAGATCCTGCGCCTCGCCCTGGCCGGCGACGCGGACGGCGCGGCCCGCGCCCTGCACGCCCACATCGGATCCTTCGTCGAGCGGGCGTTCCCCGGCGAGACGGACCAGGAAGGCCAGGAATGAGCAACGTGGCGTTCGAGACCCAGCGTGCGGCCCTGGCCGACGTCGTCGCCATCCCGGTGACCCCGTTCGCCGAGGACGGCGGTGTCGACGAGGCCGTCTGCCGGGCCCTGCTGCGCCGGCTCCTCGACGCCGGGATCACCACGCTCACCCCCAACGGGAACACCGGGGAGTACTACACGCTGACCCCCGAAGAACGGCGCCGGATCACGGAGTTGACCCTCGAAGAGGTCGGCGACCGCGCCGTGGTGCTCGTCGGCGTCGGCCACGACATCCCGAGCGCCGTCGAAGCCGCCCGCCACGCAAGGGCGTTCGGCGCGCAGATGGTGATGGTCCATCAGCCGGTGCACCCCTACGTCTCGCAGGCCGGCTGGGTCGACTACCACCGCGAAATCGCCGAGGCCGTACCGGAGTTGGGCGTCGTGCCGTACGTCCGCAACGCGCAGCTGCGCGGTGAGCGGCTCGCCGAACTCGCCGACGCCTGCCCGAACGTGATCGGCGTCAAGTACGCCGTCCCGGACGCGTCCCGGTTCGCGGCGTTCGCGCGGGACGCCGGCCTGGAGCGGTTCGTGTGGGTCGCGGGGCTCGCCGAGCCGTACGCCCCCTCGTACTTCTCGGCCGGCGCGACCGGCTTCACGTCGGGGCTCGTGAACGTCGCCCCGGCCGTCTCGCTGAACATGATCGAAGCGCTCCGGTCCGGGGACTACCCGGCCGCGATGAAGGTCTGGGAGCAGATCCGGCGCTTCGAGGAACTGCGCGCGGCGGGTGGCTCCGCGAACAACGTCACCGTCGTCAAGGAGGCCCTGGCCTCACTCGGACTGTGCCGCCGGGAGGTGCGCCCGCCGAGCCGGACGCTGCCCGAGGACGAGCGCGCCGAGGTCGCCGCGATAGCCGCCGGGTGGTCCCTGTGAACGCACCGCGCAAAGCGCCCGAAGACCTGAGAAGCCATCAGTGGTACGGCACGGAAGGCCAGTTGCGCACCTGGTCGCACAACGCCCGTATGCGCCAGCTGGGTTACGAGTCCGAGGAGTACCGGGGCCGCCCGGTGATCGCCGTCCTCAACACCTGGTCCGACATCAACCCCTGCCACGTCCACCTGCGCGAGCGCGCCGAGGCGGTCAAGCGGGGCGTGTGGCAGGCGGGCGGCTTCCCCCTCGAATTCCCGGTCTCCACCCTCTCGGAGACCTACCAGAAGCCGACCCCGATGCTCTACCGCAACCTCCTCGCCATGGAGACGGAGGAACTGCTCAGGTCGTACCCGGTCGACGCGTCCGTCCTGCTCGGCGGCTGCGACAAGTCGACGCCCGCCCTGCTGATGGGCGCCACCTCGGCCGACGTACCGTCACTCTTCGTACCGGCGGGGCCGATGCTGCCCGGCCACTGGCGCGGCGAGACCCTCGGCTCCGGCACCGACATGTGGAAGTACTGGGACGAGCACCGCGCCGGAAACCTGACGGACTGTGAACTCCGAGAACTCCAGGGCGGGTTGGCGCGAAGCCCCGGCCACTGCATGACCATGGGGACGGCGTCCACGATGACCGCCGCCGCCGAGGTCCTCGGCATGACGCTGCCGGGCGCCTCCTCGATCCCGGCCGTCGACTCCGCGCACGAGCGGATGGCCGCCGCCTCGGGGCGCCGCGCGGTGGAGCTGGCCTGGACGGGGCTGAAGCCGTCAACCATCCTCACCCAAGAGGCATTTGAGGACGCCGTCACGACCGTGCTCGGGCTCGGTGGCTCCACCAACGCGGTCATCCACCTCATCGCGATGGCGGGCCGCGCCGGCCTCAAGCTCACCCTCGACGACTTCGACCGCATCGCCCGCACCGTCCCGGTCCTCGCCAACGTCCGCCCCGGCGGCCGGACTTACCTGATGGAGGACTTCTACTTCGCGGGCGGCCTCCCCGCCTTCCTCGCCCGCATCACCGACCTGCTGCACCTCAACAGGCCGACGGTGAACGGGACGTTGGGGGAACAGCTCGAAGGCGCCGTCGTCCACAACGACGACGTCATCCGCCCCCGCGACAACCCGGTCGCGGCCGAGGGCGGGGTCGCCGTCCTGCGCGGCAACCTCTGTCCCGACGGCGCGGTCATCAAGCACATCGCCGCCGACCAGAACCTCCTCAAGCACACCGGCCGCGCGGTCGTCTTCGACGACTACAAGACCATGCAACGCACCATCGATGACCCGGCGTTGAACATCACCGCCGACAGCGTCCTGGTCCTGCGCGGTTCAGGACCCAAGGGCGGCCCGGGGATGCCCGAGTACGGCATGCTGCCGATCCCCGACCACCTGCTCAAGCAGGGCGTCCGCGACATGGTCCGCATCTCCGACGCCCGTATGAGCGGCACGAGTTACGGCGCCTGCGTCCTGCACATCGCGCCCGAGTCGTACGTCGGCGGCCCTCTCGCCCTGGTCCGCACCGGCGACACCATCACGCTGGACGTCGCCGCGCGCACCCTGCAACTCGACGTGGACGACGATGAGTTGGAGCGCCGCAGGGCGGACTGGACGCCCCCGCCGACCCGTTACGAGCGCGGCTACGGCGCCCTCTACAACGAGCAGATCACGCAGGCCGACACCGGCTGCGACTTCGAGTTCCTCGCGCGCCCCGGCAAGGTCCAGGACCCGTACGCCGGCTGAACCACCGCACGGCACCACCGCACCACACCGCCAGGCACCCGCCTGCCTGCGAAGAAAGCGCTTACCGCACGACGACGTACATGAACGGAGAACAGTCATGGCCCAAGCCGCAGCCGTGGCGAAAAAGCCCGCGCCACCCCGGCGGCGCCGGGCCTCCGCCACTCCGCGCAGGCTCCCGTACCTGCTGATCGCGCCGGCGGCCCTGCTGATGCTGGGCTTCATCGCCTACCCGGTGATCAGCGTCTTCTACTACAGCCTCCAGCACTTCAACCCCACCAAGCCCTGGCGCGACGGATTCGCCGGACTCGACAACTTCCGGCAGATCTTCACCGACGATCCGCAGTTCTGGGACACGCTCACCTTCAGCGCCAAGTGGGTCTTCGTCGAGGTGGGACTCCAACTGCTGTTCGGCCTCGCGCTGGCGCTGATCGTCAACCAGACGTTCGTAGGACGGGCGTTGGGTCGCGCGCTCGTCTTCTCGCCCTGGGCCGTCTCCGGCGTACTGACCTCCGCGATCTGGGTGCTCCTCTACAACTCCCAGACAGGGATCACCCGTTACCTCGCCGACATGGGGCTCGGCTCGTACGGCACGAGCTGGCTGTCGGACACCTCGACCGTCTTCCCGGCCGTCGTCGTCGCCGATCTGTGGCGCGGGGTGCCGTTCTTCGCGATCCTCATCCTCGCCGACCTCCAGTCCGTCTCGAAGGACCTCTACGAGGCCGCCGAGGTCGACGGGGCGAGCCGCATCAAGCAGTTCTGGCACATCACGCTGCCGCACCTCAAGGACGCGATCGTCCTCTCCACGCTGCTGCGCGCGGTCTGGGAGTTCAACAACGTCGACCTCCTCTACACGCTGACCGGCGGCGGACCGGCGGGAGAAACGACGACCCTCCCGCTCTACATCGCCAACACCAGCGTCGAATCCCACAACTTCGGCTACGCGTCCGCCCTGACCACGGTCGCGTTCGTGATCCTGCTCTTCTGCTCGATGATCTATCTGCGGCTGAGCAAGTTCGGAGGCGAGTCCAAGTGACCACCACCCACGCCACCGAGCCGGCCCCCGCCCCCGTGCGCCAACTCCCCACGCCACAGCGCCCGTCGAAGCATCGCCGCGCCTGGGACGAGGTCCCCCGCTGGCAGATCTACCTGCCCCTGTCGATCTACCTCGTCTTCACGCTCATCCCCTTCTACTGGATCCTCCTCTTCGCCCTCCGCCCGGCCGGTTCAACTTCCCTTGTCCCGTGGCCCATTACCTTCGACCACTTCGAAAAGGTGTGGACGGAGCGGCAGTTCGGCACCTACTTCGAGAACAGCGTGTACGTCGGCATCGCCACGCTCCTCGTCACCACCCTGGTCGCCCTCGCCGGCGGCTACGCCCTCGCCCGCTTCGACTTCAAGATCAAGCGCGGGTTCATGCTGGCGCTGCTGTGCTCGCAGTTCGTGCCGGGCGCGCTGCTGCTCGTACCGCTCTTCGAGATCTTCGCCGAGCTGAAGATGATCAACTCGCTGATCAGCGTCATCATCGCCGAGACGGTCTTCCAGCTGCCGCTGTCGATGATTTTGATCAGCAACTTCATCAAGAACGTGCCGTACTCCCTCGAAGAGGCCGCCTGGGTCGACGGCTGCAACCGCTTCACCGCGTTCCGCATCGTCGTCCTGCCGCTGCTGCGGCCCGGGATCATCGCCGTCGGCTCCTTCGCCTTCGTGCACTCCTGGAACCACTTCCTGTTCGCGCTGATGTTCCTCAGCAACCAGGACAAGCAGACGATCCCCGTCGGCCTCAACACCCTGATGAGCGCCGACAGCGTCGACCTCGGCGCGCTCGCGGCGGGCGGCATCATCGCCGCCGTACCCGTCGTGATCGTCTTCGCGTTCATCCAGAAGTGGCTCATCACCGGCTTCAGCGCGGGGGCGGTGAAGGGATGAGACTCCGTCAACTCGCCATAATGGCTGCCCTGTTGCCCTTACTCGCCCTTCCGGCCCACGCCGAGGCCCGTGACACGAGCCGCGACACCCTCCCCGCCAACGACGGCTGGGCGTCGTACGGCCCCGGCACCACCGGCGGCTCGGCCGCCGACCCCGCGCACGTCTTCACCGTCACCACTCGCGCCGAACTCGCCCGCGCCCTCGACAACGGCAGCGACACCCCGAAGATCATCAAGGTTGCCGGGACGATCGACGCCAACACCGACGACCGGGGCCGCCGCCTGGACTGCGCCGACTACGCGACCGACGGGTACGACCTGACGGCGTACCTCGCCGCGTACGACCCCCGTACCTGGGGGGCAGCCAAGCCCGCCGGACCGCAGGAGGACGCCCGCCAGGCCTCGGCGGCCCGGCAGGCCGAGCGCGTAGTCCTCAAGGTGGGGTCCAATACCACCCTCGTAGGGGTCGGCAAGGCGGTTGTCAAGGGCGCGAACCTCCAGGTCAGGAACGCCACCAACGTCATCGTCCGGGGCCTCGACCTGCGCGACGCCTACGACTGCTTCCCCGTCTGGCAGCCCAACAACGGCGGCCTCGGCGACTGGAAGACCGCGTACGACAACCTGTGGCTCTCCGGCGCCACCCACGTCTGGGTCGACCACGTCACCTTCGGCGACCAGGGCCACCCCGACGCCGACGAGCCGACCTACTTCGCCCGCAACTACCTGCGCCACGACGGCCTGCTCGACATCACCAATGCCTCCGACCTCGTCACCGTCTCCTGGAGCCGCTTCGCCGACCACGACAAGGCGATGCTCATCGGCTCCGGCGACACCGCGACCGGCGACCGGGGCAAGCTCCGCGTCACCCTGCACCACAACGAGTTCCGCGGCGTCGTCCAGCGCGCGCCCCGCGTCCGCTTCGGACAGGTGCACCTCTACAACAACCGCTACCTCGTCACCGGCGACGACTACCGCTACTCGATCGGCGTCTCCACCGAGTCCGCGATCCACGCCGAGAACAACGCCTTCCACACCCCCGGCCACATCGAGGCCGCCGACCTGGTCAAGAGCTGGAACGGCACCGCCCTCCACCAGAGCGGCACCCTCTTCAACGGCTACCCGGTCGACCTCCTCACCATCCACAACGCCTACAACTCCGGCAGCGAACGCGACCTGACCGCCGACGTCGGCTGGACACCCACCCTGCACACCACGATCGACAGCGCCGACGCGGCCGACCGGGCGGTGGCCCGGGGCGCGGGCGCGGGGAGGCACCCATGAGCTTCGACATCGTCCTCGCCGGCGCACGCGGCCACGGCCGCTGGCACCTCGACAACATCCTCCGCCTCCAGGACAAGGGCATCGTCCGCCTCGCGGGCATCTGCGAACTCACCCCCCTCACCCCGGACGAGATCCCCGCCGGGCTCGGCACCCCCGCGCAGTCCCCGGACCTCGGCGCCCTCCTGGACTCCACCGGCGCCCGGATCGCCGTCATCTGCACGCCGATCCCGACCCACACCGACCTCGCGCTGACCGCCGCGAGCCGGGGCGTGCACCTCCTGCTGGAGAAGCCCCCGGCGCCGTCCTACGCCGAGTTCCGGCGCATGGCCGACGGCGTCGCAGCGGCCGGCGTCGCCTGTCAGATCGGCTTCCAGTCGCTGGGCTCGCACGCCGTCCCCGCGATCCGGGACCTGATCGCCGACGGGACGATCGGCGAGGTCACCGGGGTCGGGGGAGCGGGCGCCTGGGCCCGCGCCGAGTCCTACTACCGGCGCGCCCCCTGGGCGGGCAGGCGGCGCCTGAACGGCGTGGACGTCATCGACGGCGCCCTCACCAACCCGCTCGCCCACGCCGTGGCCACCGCCCTCGCCCTGGACGGCGCCGTCCGCGCCGAGGACGTGGCCCGCGTGGAGACCGAGCTGTTCCACGCCAACACCATCGAGTCCGACGACACCTCCTGCGTTCGCGTCACCACCTCTCACGGCCGTCCGGTCACCGTCGCCGCGACCCTGTGCGCCGAGCGGCCGGGCGAGCCGTACGTACTCGTCCACGGCAGCAAGGGCCGGATCACCTACTGGTACAAGCAGGACCGCGTCCTCCTCCAGCGCGCCGGGCACGGCCCGGAGGAGTACGAGTACGGCCGCACCGACCTCCTCGAGAACCTCGTCGATCACCTGACGGACACCACCACCCTTCTCGTACCACCCGACTCCACCGGCGCCTTCATGACGGTCGTGGAAGCGATCCGCACCGCCCCGGACCCGGCTCCACTGCCCGAAACCGCCTGGTACCTCCTGAACGAGGAGAATCGCCGGGTGGTTCCCGGAATCGACGGACTCGTGGAAAAAGTCGCCGACTCCCTCTCCCTCTACTCCGAGCTCGGCGCCGGCTGGGCGCGGCGCGACGGCGCCTCCCGGACGCAGCCGAAAGAGGTGAGCACCCGATGACCGCTCCCGACACCGCCGTCCTGCGCGTCGCGGGCCGCCCGGTCGGCCGCTACATCGCCCGGCCCGAGCTGCCCGCCCGGCTCTCCCCGCGCCCCTACCTCCACCCCGTCACCACCCTCGCCGGCACGGCGGTCACCGAGCTGACCCCGGCCGACCACCTCCACCACCTCGGCGTCGGTGTAGCCGTACCCGACGTCGAGGGGTTCAACTTCTGGGGCGGGCGCACCTATGTGCGCGACCAGGGACCGACGGAGCTGGACAACCACGGCGTCCAGCGCCACACCGGGTTCCAGCTCCGCGACCCCGACGGGTTCGTGGAGGAACTGCGCTGGACCACGGCCACGACCGAGCTGCTGCGCGAGCGCCGTACCGTCGCCGCCACCGAACTCACCGACACTGCCTGGGCGTTGGACTTCACCTTCTCCCTCACCAACCCCGGCCCGGCGCCGCTGTCCATCGGCAGCCCCGCCACCAACGGCCGCCCCGGAGCGGCGTACGGCGGCTTCTTCTGGCGGGCCCGCAAGGAGAGTTCACCGCCCGACGTCTTCACCGCGTCAACGGAGGGCGAGGCCGAGGTGCACGGCACGCGCGCCGACTGGCTCGCCCTGGCCGGCGCCGACTGGACCCTCGTCTTCGCGGGCGCCACCGGCCTCACCCGACGCGACCCGTGGTTCGTCCGCACCGCCGAATACCCCGGCGTGGGCTCGTCGTTGGCGTCCGCCGAACGGCTGCCGGTGCCGCCCGGCGAGACCGTCGTACGCCGCGTCGTCACCGTCGTCGCCGACGGACGGCTCGGGCGCGACGAGGCGACGGCCCTGGTCCGGAAGGCGGTCAGCCAGTGACGTACACGAACCCGATCCTCAACGCGGACTGGTCCGACCCCGACGTCCTGCGCGTCGGCGACGACTTCTACCTCACCGCGTCCAGCTTCGGCCGCGCACCCGGGCTGCCGCTGCTGCACTCGCGCGACCTCGTCAACTGGACGCTCGTCGGACACGCGCTGCAACTCCTTGAGCCCGCCGCCGAGTTCAGGAGCCCCCGGCACGACTGCGGGGTGTGGGCGCCCGCGCTGCGGCACCACGACGACCGGTTCTGGATCTTCTGGGGCGACCCCGACCAGGGCATCTACCAGGTCAACGCCCCCGAGATCAGGGGCCCTTGGACCCGCCCGCACCTGGTCAAGGCCGGCAAGGGTCTGATCGACCCCTGCCCCCTGTGGGACGACGAGACCGGCGAGGCGTACCTCGTCCACGCCTGGGCCAAGTCCCGCTCCGGCGTGAAGAACCGCCTCACCGGCCACCGGATGAACGCTGACGGACGGTCACTTCTCGACGAGGGCAAGGTCCTTGTCGACGCCGACCGCATCCCCGGCTGGTTCACCCTCGAAGGCCCCAAGCTCTACCGCCACGAGGGCCGGTTCTGGATCTTCGCCCCCGCCGGGGGAGTGGAGACCGGCTGGCAAGGCGCCTTCCGCGCACGGGAGTTCTTCGGCCCCTACGAGGAACGCATCGTCCTCGAACAGAAGGACACCGACGTCAACGGCCCCCACCAGGGCGGCTGGGTACGCACCCCGGCCGGCGAGGACTGGTTCCTCCACTTCCAGCAACGCGGCGCCTACGGCAGGGTCGTTCACCTCCAGCCGATGCGCTGGGACGACGACGGCTGGCCCGTCCTCGGCGCCGACGGGGCCCCCGTCGCCGTACACGAACGCCCCGCCCTGCCCCCGCAGCCGGACGCCGCGCCCGCCACCGACGACGACTTCCCCGGCGGACGCTTCGGCCGGCAGTGGGCGTGGACGGCGAACCCGCAGGACGGCTGGGCCACCCAGCACTCGGGAGACGGCCTGCGGCTGTCCTGCGTACGCACCGCCGACGCGCACGACCTGCGGAAACTCCCGAACATCCTCACCCAGCGGCTCCCCGGGCTCCCCTCGGCGGTCGAGGTGACCCTCGAACTGCCCAGCGAGGACCCCGGCGCCCGGGGCGGACTCGCCGTCCTCGGCGACGCGTTCAGCTGGATCGGACTCCAGCGCGGACCCGACGGCACGGTCCACCTCGTGCACCGGTTCGCGGAAGGCGTCGCCGAGCGCGAACGGGACGCCGCACACCCGCAGTTGGTGCCGACGGGACGCGTACGGCTGCGCATCGAGATCGGCGCGGGGGCGCGCTGCCGGTTCTTCTACGACGTCGGCGAGGGCCTGCATCCGTCGGGCCCCGTCTTCGCCGCCACGCCCTGGCGGTGGGTGGGCGCCCTGCTCGGACTCGTCGCCCTCGCACCCGAGGGAAGTGGACACGCGGGGTCCGCCGTGTTCACCCGCTTCAGGATCAGAACTCTGTAACTCACGTACTCAGCACGCCTGTTGGGAGCCGCAATGACGCACTTCCCTAGCAAGCGCAGACCGGGCGCCGGGCTGGTCCTGGCCGCCCTGCTCGGCATGGTCGCAGCCCTGGGACTGGGAACGGCCGGGGAGGCGGGTGCCGCCGGAGCAACGGCCTCTCAGGGAACGGCCGTTGAAGGGGCGCGCTTAGCGAACGGCCCTGCCGCGAGCAACTCCCTTACGCACCCCTCCCGTTGGATGGACGAACCGCACGGCTTCGCCTCCCTCGCGGGCGGCACCACCGGAGGCGCCGGCGGCCAGGTCGTCACCGTCACCGACCAGGCGTCCCTGGTCAAGTACGCCTCCGCGCCCGAGCCTTACGTCATCCGCGTCAAGGGCTCGATCGCCGTGGAGCCCTTCGGCGCGAACATCGTCGTCGGGTCCGACAAGACCGTCATCGGCGTGGGCGACACCGGCGAGATCGTCCACGGCGAACTCCACCTCACCCCCGGCACCAGCAACGTCATCATCCGCAACCTGACGATCCGCGACTCGTACGTCGAGGGCGACTGGGACGGCAAGACCACCGACTTCGACGCGATCCAGATGGACACCGTCGACCACGTGTGGATCGACCACAACCGCCTCCAGCACATGGGCGACGGACTGCTCGACATCCGCAAGGACAGCCAGTACGTCACCGTCTCCTACAACCAGTTCCGCAACCACAACAAGGCGTTGGGCATCGGCTGGACCACCAACGCGCTCACCCAGATCACCATCGACCACAACTGGTTCACCGGCACCAAACAACGCAATCCTTCGGCGGACAACTGCGCCTACGCGCACCTCTACAACAACTACCTGTCCGCACAGGTCAGCGACGGCGATCCGGTCTGGACGTACGGCAATTGGTCCCGTGGCCGCACCAGGATGGTCATCGAGAACAGCTACTACGACGGCGTCCAGCACCCCTACCAGGCCGACGCCACAGCCGAGTTGGTGCAGCGCGGCTCGATCCTGCGCAACACGACCGGCCGCACGGACAGTTGGGGAACCGCCTTCAACCCCCGTGACTTCTACGGCTATCGGCTCGACCCGGCGGCAGCCGTACCCGCGCTGGTGACGCGCTTCTCCGGCCCGCAGAAGCAGATCGGCACGACGCTGAGCGTCCCCGCCGCCTACCCGACCGTCCAGGCCGCCGTGGACGCCGTACCGGCGGGCAACGACGTACCCGTGACCATCGCCATCGCCCCCGGCACCTACCGCGCCAAGGTGTTCATCCCGGCGAACAAGCCGAAGATCCTCCTGCAAGGTACTGGACAGAGCCGCGCCGACACCGTCATCGTCTACGACACGCCCGCCGCGTACGGCGGTTCGACGGGAAGCGCGACGGTACGGATCGCCGCGAACGACGTCACCGCCCGGCACCTCACCTTCAGCAACGACTTCGACGAGGCCGCAGTCGAGCTGAACGGCGAACAAGCGCTGGCGATGAAGACGACCGGCGACCGGATCGTCTTCCAGGACACCGTCTTCCTGGGCAACCAGGACACCCTGATGACCGACAGCCCCAACCTGACCACCGTCAGCCGGGTCTACATCCGCGACTCCTACATCGAGGGGGACGTGGACTTCGTCTACGGCCGCGCCACGACCGTCATCGAACGGTCCGAGATCCGGGCGCTGAGCCGGGGCTCCGACACCAACAACGGCTACATCACGGCCGCTTCGACCTGGACGGGCAACCCCTACGGGTTCCTGATCACCCGCTCCCGGATCGTCAGCGACGCCCCCGCCGGCAGCTTCCACCTCGGCCGGCCCTGGCACCCCGGCGGTGAACCCGCCGCCGTGGCACAGGTGTTGATCCGCGACACCGAACTCCCCGCCGCGATCAAGGCGGCGCCCTGGACCGACATGAGCGGCTTCTCCTGGCGCGACGCCCGCTTCGCCGAGTACCGCAACCACGGAGCCGGAGCCGAAGTCACCGCCGAACGACCACAGTTGACGGATGATCAGGCCACCGCGCACACCGTCACCGCCTACCTCAAGGGCACCGACGGCTGGGCACCCCACACCGCCCGCACGCACTGACCCCCACGACCGAACCAAGCCGACACCTCAATGAAGAGAGCCGACCGATGAAGAACAGAAACCGCAGAAACAGCCGCGCCGCCGTGGCCGTCGCCCTGGGGTCCGTGCTCGCCCTCACCGCAACCGCCTGCGGCGACGACGGCAGCGGCAGCGGTGCCAAGGGGGCCGAGGGCAGCGGCACCGGGAAGATCGTCTTCTGGGACAACAACGGCGGTGTCCGCACCGACATCTGGAAGACGGTCATCTCCGACTTCCAGAAGGCCAACCCCGACATCAAGGTCGAGTACGTCGGGATCGCCGCGACGGAGTACCAGTCCAAGGTCGACACCACGATCCGCGGTGGCGGTCTGCCCGACGTCGGCGGGGTCGGCGCGGCCATGCTCGCCGGGTTCGCCGCGCAGGACGCGCTGGAGCCGCTCGACGACAAGCTCGCGAAATCGCCGCTGAGCAGCAAGCTCAACAAGGACATGGTGGCTTCCCTCAAAGCCGCCGGGGGCGGTGACGGGACGCTCTACTCCATTCCCACCTCCGCCAACAACGGCGTTCTGTACTACCGGACCGACCTGTTCAACAAGGCCGGGCTTCAGCCGCCCACCACCTGGGATAATTTCTACGCCGCCGCCGAGAAACTCACCAACTCCGGCAAGAACGAATTCGGTTACACCATCCGTGGTGGTGCCGGGTCCATCGCGCAAGCGCTCGACGCGATGTACGGACAGTCGCAGATCACCTCCTTCTGGAACGGTGACAAGACCACCGTCAACGATCCCAAGAACGTCGCCGCGCTGGAGAAGTACGCCGCGCTCTACAAGAAGGTCACCCCCTCCGCCGACCTCAACAACGACTTCACGAAGATGGTCGCGCAGTGGGATTCCGGCACGATCGGGATGCTCAACCACAACCTCGGTTCCTATCAGGATCATGTGAAGGCGCTCGGGGTCGGGAAGTTCCGGGGGGTTCCCTCGCCTACCGCCGCGAACGGTAAGCGGGTTCAGGTCTCCAACCCCGTCGACGGGCTCGGGGTGTTCAAGAGCTCCAAGAACAAGGAGGCCGCTTGGAAGTTCATCGAGTTCGCGGTGTCCAAGGCGGAGAACTCCAAGTTCAACGAGGCGGCGGGGCAGGTGCCGGCCAATACGGAGGCTGCCGGTGATGCGTGGGTTCAGCAGGCTGAGCCCACGAAACTGGCGGCTGCGGCGTTGACCGACGGCTCGACGAGCATTGTTCAGTTGCCGTACTACCTGCCTGACTGGAACACGATCTCCAAGGCTGACAATGAGCCTAACTTCCAGAAGGTGCTGCTGGGAAAGATGAGTTCCAAGGACTTCCTGGACAAGTTGGCCGAGGAGCTCAATGCTGCCCAGGCTGAATGGAAGCAGCAGCGGGGTTAAACGCTGGTTTCGCCGTTGGGGTGGCCTGTACGTCGCAGGGTGCAGGCCGCCCGTGGCTGGTCGCGCAGTTCCCCGCGCCCCTAAAAAACGAAAGGCTGACCTCTCTTGTCTCTCACCCGTAGACAGGTTTCCGTGGCGGCCCTCGCTGCGATTCCCCTCAGCGTTGCCACTCCCGCCCACTCCGCGAACCGCCGTACCTTCTACATCGCCGGCGACTCCACCGCCGCCCAGAAATACGCCCCCGCCGCCCCTGAAACCGGCTGGGGCATGGCCCTCCCCTTCTTTCTGCACAAGGGGATCGCCGTCGCCAACCACGCCGTGAACGGCCGTAGCTCCAAGAGCTTCGTCGATGAAGGGCGCCTCGCTGCCATTCTCGGCACCATCAAATCCGGCGACTTCCTCCTCATCCAGTTCGCCCACAACGACGAAAAGGCCGAGGACCCCACCCGCTACACGGAACCCTGGACCACGTACCAGGACTACCTCCGCCTCTACATCAACGGCGCCCGAGCCAAAGGCGCCCACCCCGTCCTCGCCACCCCCGTAGAACGCCGCAGATTCGACGCCCAGGGCAACTCCGTACCCACCCACGGCGAGTACCCCGCATCGATGCGAGCACTGGCGTCCGCAGAAGGCGTCCCCCTCCTCGACACCCAAGCCCTCTCCCTCGCCCTGTGGCAGCAGCTCGGCGTCGAGGAGACGAAGAAGTACTTCAACTGGACCGCCACCGAGCAGGACAACACCCACTTCAACCCACCCGGCGCGATCGCCGTAGCCCGCCTGGTGGCACGGGAGTTGGTCAGAACCAGGGTGCTGGCGCGGCGCGAGGTGTGCCGGCTGGACCAGGAGATCCCGGAGTCGTGGATCACCTGGCCGGACGCCGTCGCCGCATAGCACCCCACCCCCTGTTCCGAAAAAGGAGAGCCGCACCATGCACGCACAGAAGTGTCATGATCATGCCAGCACCAGCACCAGCACCAGCACCAGCACCAGCATCCGCAGATACGGCGCCCTCCTGGGCTGCACAGCCCTGGTGTTGTCGCTGACCGGCATCGCATCCCAGGCCCAAGCTCAGCCGCGCGGAACTGACCTGTCCCGCCAGGTACTTGGCGCCGGAGACGGCTGGGGCTCGTACGGCACCGGCACCACCGGGGGAGCGGCGGCCGACGCCGAACACGTCTACACCGTCACCACCTGGGCGGAGTTCAAGGCCGCCCTCGCGGCCGGCGGGAGCGCTCCCAAGATCATCAAGGTGCAGGGGATGATCGACGCGGTCTCCGAGGGCTGCGACGCCTTCGAGGCGGGCGGGTACGACCTCCAGCAGTACCTGAAGGACTACGACCCGGCGGTCTACGGCAACGACAAGGTCGCCATGGGCCCGCAGGAGGACGCCCGCGTGGCCTCCGCCGCGAACCAGGACTCGGTCATCAAGGCCAACATCCCGAGCAACACGACGATCGTCGGCGTCGGCAAGAACTCCGGGATCCTGGGCGGGAGTCTGCAGATCAAGGGCGTCTCGAACGTCATCCTGCGCAACCTCACGATCGAGGCCCCCCTCGACTGCTTCCCCAAGTGGGACCCGACCGACGACAACCACACCGGCAACTGGAACTCCGAGTACGACGCGGTCGTCGTCTTCGGCACCGACCACGTGTGGATCGACCACAACACGCTCACCGACGGGCGCTACCCCGACAGCGAACGCCCGGTCTACTTCGGCAAGGTGTTCCAGCAGCACGACGGCCTCACGGACATCGTGCGCGGCTCCAACTACGTGACCGTGTCGTGGAATTCGTTCGAGAACCACGACAAGAACATGCTGATCGGCAACAGCGACAGCACCTCCGCGCTCGACGCGGGCAAGCTCAAGGTCACCATGCACCACAACCGCTTCGACGGGATCCTCCAGCGCTCCCCGCGCGTGCGGTTCGGGCAGGTCGACGTCTACAACAACCACTACGTGGTCGAAGAGGCGCAGAAGTCGGACTACTACCTCTTCGGCGTCGGCATCAACTCCGCGCTGTACGCGAGCGACAACGCGATCTCGCTGCCCGCCGGGACCAGTGTCGGCAAGGTCATCAAGAAGTGGAGCGAGGCCCCGCTGACGGCCCAGAACAACTACGTCAACGGCCGCCCCGTCGACCTCATCGCCGTGCACAACGCGGAGATCCCCGCCGAGACCCTCCAGTCCGGCGCTGGCTGGACCCCGACCCTGCGCACCCGGGTCGACTCCCCGTGCCTGGTCCCCTCGATCGTCGCGCGCGGCGCGGGCGTCGGCCGAGCGCACTGACCACCACCCCAGACGTGCCGGGACGGTCCTGCACACCGTCCCGGCACCCTCCCGCACTCGCGAAGGAGCACCCACCATGCCCTCGCCCCAACTCCCCCTCTCCAGAAGGGGATTCATCACCACCGCCGCCGCAACGGCAGCCACCCTCACCCTCACCTCCACCCCGTCCGAAGCCCAACAACCCCGCGCCACAAGACCGTTCGGCCGCTACGGCTCCCCCTCCACCCGCCTCACCCCCCAAACCCTGTACGTCGACACTGCAGGCCACGGCGACTTCACCTCCGTCCGCTCCGCCGTAACCGCCGCCACCGGTACCGGCTGGACCCTGATCCTCGCCCCCGGCACCTACCGCGAGACGGTCGCCGTCGACGCCACCCGCACCGGCATGACCTGGATCGGCGCCTCCCACAACCCCCGTGACGTGGTGGTCGTCTACGACAACGCGGCCGGAACTCCCAAGCCCGGCGGGGGCACTTACGGCACCACAGGCTCAGCCACGACCACCGTCCAGGCCGCCGGCTTCACTGCCCGCTGGATCACCTTCGCCAACGACTGGCTCCGTGCCGACCACCCCGACATCACCGGCACGCAGGCGGTAGCCATCAAGGTGCAGGGCGACCGCACCGCCTTCCATCACTGCCGCTTCCTCGGCCACCAAGACACGCTGTATGCCGACTCGTTGAGCCTCACCGCGTTCGCCCGCCAGTACTTCACGGACTGCTACCTGGAAGGCGACGTCGACTTCGTCTTCGGCCGGGCGACCGCCGTCTTCGAACGCTGTCACTTCCGCACCCTGACCCGCACCGACCTCGCGGGAGCACCGTACGGCTTCGTCTTCGCGCCCTCCACGGCAGGCGCCAACCCGCGCGGCTACCTCGTCTCGCACAGCCGCGTCTCCAGCCAAGCGCCGGACGCCTACTACAAGTTGGCCCGCCCCTGGGTCCCCAGCTCCGACCCGACGGCCCGCCCGATGCTCACGGTCCGCGAGACCCACCTCGCCGCCGGCATCGACGCGGTCACCCCGTACACGAACATGTCGGACAGCTTCCCCTGGCAGAGCCAGCGCTTTGCCGAGTACCGCAACGATGGCCCCGGCGCGGTGATCACGGTCCCCGAGAACCGCCCCCAACTCACCGCCGCACAGGCCGAGTCGGCGACCAGGGCCGTGTACCTGGGCGACTGGGAACCGGAGGGCTGCTGAGATGCGCCGCCGCGCCTTCCTGATCGGGGGGACAGCCGCAGCGATCACCGCAGCGGCCCCCGCAACCGCCGTACCCACAAGGCGAGTTGTCCACGTCCGCCCCGGCGACTCCGTCCAGGCCGCCGTGGACCGCGTCACCGGCCCCGGCTGGACGATCGTCGTCCACCCCGGCACGTACCGCGAAGTCGTCAACATCCCGGCGGACAGAGCCGAGTTGACGATCAGGGGAGCCGTCCGCGACCCCCGCGCCGCCGTCATCGTCTACGACAACGCCAACGGCACGCCGAAACCCGACGGTTCGGGCACCTACGGCACGGCCGGCTCCGCGACGTTCACCTCGGCGGCGCCCGGCCTCACCGTCCTCGACCTCACCCTCGCCAACGACTGGCTGCGCGCCGACCACCCCGACATCACCGGCACGCAGGCGGTCGCCGCCTACCTCACCGGCGACCGCACGCACGTCGAGAACGTCCGCATCCTGGCCCACCAGGACACCCTGTTCGCGGACACGACCGCGCTGGACGTCTTCGACCGCCAGTACTACCGGCGTTGCCACATCGAGGGAGACGTCGACTTCGTCTTCGGGCGGGCCCGCGCGGTCTTCGACACGTGCCGCTTCCACACCCTCCAGCGGGACGTGACCTTTACTCCCAAGGGCATGGTCTTCGCCCCCTCCACGGCCCGCGCCAACCCCTACGGCTTCCTCGCCGTGCGCGGCCGGATCACCTCCGGCGCGGAGGACGCGGCGTACAAGATCGCCCGGCCCTGGGTGCCGTCGTACGAGACAACTGCCTGGCCCTCCCTGGTCGTTCGGGACACCTGGATCGGGTCCGGCATCGACGCGGTCGCGCCGTACACCAACATGCGCGAGGCGTACCCCTGGCAGACCATGCGCTTCGCCGAGTACGCCAACTCCGGCCCCGGCGCGGTGACTTCGGTGCCGGAGAACCGGCCCCACCTGACGGACGCGGCGGCGGTCGTCCACACCCCGCGTACCTACCTCGGGAACTGGCGTCCCCGAGCGCACCGCTAGCACCACCCCGCACCACCCCAACTCCCCATCCCCCCACGGCGAAAGGGACCGCACTCCATGTCTCGTCGTACTGTTCTCACCCCGCTCACCGCACTCGCCGCCCTGACCATCGGGGCCGGGATCGCCGTCCTGCCCACCCAGGCGCAGGCGGCGACCGTCGTCGTCAGCAACTCCACCGACCTCGCGAATGCCATCAAGAACGCCACCGCCGGTACGGTCGTCCAGGTGCGCGGCGGCACCTACTACCCCACGGCCACTCTCCAGTCGACGGCCAACGGAACCTCCGGCTCGCCGATCACGCTCACCGCGTACGGCTCGGAGACCGTGAAGATCGACGGGTCCTCGATGGCGGCGGGCTCCTGGATCTTCAAGCTGACCGCGTCCTACTGGAACGTCTCCAACATCACCTTCCAGAACTCCAAGGACAGCGCGGTCGTCTGCCAGTCCTGCACCGGCACCACCTGGAACAACGTCAAGACCATCAACGGCGGCGACTCCGGGTTCACCCTCACCGGCGCGAACACGGTGAACAACACCGTGAAGAACCTGGACAGTTACGGCAACTACGACGCCGCGACACATGGCCAGAACGCGGACGGCGTCGCCATCAAGTTCGGCTCCGGGACGGGCAACAAGGTCACCGGAGCGCGTCTCTACAACAACTCGGACGACGGGATCGACCTCTGGTCCTTCTCCTCGCCGGTCACCATCGAGCACACCTGGGCCTTCGGCAACGGCGTCAACCGCTGGGGCGACTCCGCGTTCGAGGGCAACGGCAACGGGTACAAGCTCGGCGGCAACGGACCCTCCGTCGCCCACGCCGTCAACAACTCGGCGGCCTGGGGCAACGCGGGCAACGGTTTCACCGAGAACAGCAACACCGGCGCGATCGTCATCAACCGCACCACCGCGTACGCCAACGGCAAGTGGGGCTACTACTTCGCGACCGGCGCCGCGAAGCTCGGCAAGAACCTCGCCGTCGGCAACGGCGGCGGCTCGGTCAGCAAGGGGTCGGGCGTCACGTCGTCCGGCAACAACTGGGACTCCGGCGTCGGCACGCCGTCCTTCCGCTCCACGGACGCGTCCTCGACGTACAACTCCCGCAGTTCCAGCGGGACTCTGCCCGCGACGACGTTCCTGACGACCGGGTCGACGACCATCGGCGCGACCATGGACTGACGTACGCCGCAACCGTTCCCCGCGAAAGTTGCGAACGACTTTCGCGGGGAACGGCAACCTTTTCCCGCCGCCGCGACGACCGAGCGCTAGAGCAGATCGATGCAGTCGAACGCCGTCCCCGGGCTCAGAAATGTTTCGCCGCTCGAACCGCTGACGATGTTCAGGGTCAGCACGTTGTCCGCCCCCAGCGCCGTCGCCGGCACCGTGTACGTGAACGTGTGGTTGTTCCCCCGGTACGACCCCGTCGTCAGCGACCGCGTCGACGGCTGGGACGGCGCCACCGGGACCGCCGAGGTCCACCCGTTCACCGTCACCCGGGGCCGCCCGCCCGCGAACGCGTCCGTCACCCCGATCCTCAACGTCCGTGCCGCCGACGCCTGTTCAGCCGTCAGCTTGAAGTGGACCTGGACCCCGTCGTTCACGGCCTTCCACATGTACGCCGGGAAGGACGCCGCGTCCCCGCTCCCGATCGTCACGTTCCCCGTCCACTTCGCGGCGCGCGCGTCGGAGGGGTGCGCGTACGTCATGAGCGCCGCGTTCTTGAACTCGGACGGCGTGCCGTTCCAGTCACCGAGCCGCCAGACCGCCCTGGCGGTGGACGGATCGCCGCTGATGGAAAGGGAGTTGAGAGCGGTGGTCGTCCCCGCAGTCACCTTCACCGTCGCCCGGTGCACTGCCAACTCACCCTTGTAGACGGTGAGTTGATACGTCCCCGGCAGCATCCCCGCACACGAGAACGCCCCGGTCCCGCCCGCCGCCTTCGTCCAGTACTGCGCGTCCGCGTTGGCGAACCCCACGGTGTACGGGTGCGCCGAGGACATCCCCTTGAGCCCGACCCCCGCGACCTTGCCGCGCGCCTTCTTGCCGACCCAGCCGGTGATGCCGAGCCCGTCGGCCCAGGACGCGTCGAGGTTGCCGTGCAGCAGCGACGACGCGGGAGCCCCGCCGCCGGTGAAGGCGAGGACGTACGGCCCCTGGAGACCGAACCGCTCCGGCTCGGTCTGGGCCTGGTTGTAGTGGAGGATCTCGTACAGCCCGGCGCCGAGGTCGTTGGAGTGACGCAGCAGCGAGCGGTAGAAGGGACCGCCGGAAGCCTTCTCGTGGTTGGAACGCACCATCCACAGCGCCGAGTCGGCACCCTTGAAACCGACATAGTCGTAGTCGATGACCCGCTTGCCGGAGTAGTGCTTGGAGTGGGTCGTCCCGTCACCCCGCCGCCAGACGTCCCCCGCCTCGATCACCTTGTCCGAGGCCTCGATCCAGGAGTCCGACCCCTCGTTGGGGAAGACGCCGGGCTTCAGACGGACGAGGAAACGCGTTGCCGTGAACGACGCGTCGGCCTTGTTCGTCCACAGGTACACGTTGTCCTGGCCGCTGCGGGCCGCGAACCACTGGGTGATCGGGCCGTGCACCGCCTTGACGAGGATCGTCGAGCCGGACTGCCGCACGGTGACGGCCGCGGAGCCGAGACCCGACTCGACGTGCGAGTGCCGGCCGCCGTACCCCTCGTACTCCTTGCCCTTGTAGACCAGCGAAGTGATGTCGCCGGTCGTCTTCGAGACCTTGAAGACCAGGGAAGCACCCGTGTTGACCACGTAGTTCCTGCCGTCGTCGGCGTACCCGAAGGCCGCCGCCGATGCCGAGGAGACGACCCCGGCGACCCCGGCCGCGCCCACCGCGGCGACGGCGATCGCGCTGCCGCCGAGGACACGGCGGCGGGAGAGGTGTTTTCTGTGCGTGCTCAAGGGTGGGGCTCCGTCGGTCAGGGGGGTGCTGCCGTCCTGAAGTTGTCACCGGTGGGGAAAGGGTTGCCGCTGTTGCGGAAACTTTTTCCGACACAGCTGGAGAACGCGGCTGGAGAACGTGCCGTGAACGCCCTCAGGAACCGGACTTGGCCGATTTGTCCGAGTCCACCGCCGCGAACCCCCCGCCCACCGACCACGCCTTGCCCTCGGCGGTCCCGCCGACGACGTACGTATCGCCCCGCGCGTCCCGCCCACCCCGGTCATGGTTGTACTGACCGGCGAACACCCACTCCCCGGAAGGCACCGTGCGCCCGTCCTTGAGCACCCACGTGTAGACCAGGAACCCGTCCTTCTCACCGACGGTGAACGCGAAGTCGTCCTCCGGCAGCGCCCGCCAGGCCCCCGTGTTCGTCACCCCACCGGTCTGCGCGACCTTCAACTGCACGGTGAGCGCGGTGAGTTCCTTCGACGCCTTGACCGTGACGTCGCTCTGCGCCCAGAACTCGTTGCTGTGCGCATCGATCGAACCGTCGGACGACAGCGGCCCGTCGCTCGTCCCGGCTGCCGGCGGAAGAGTGCCGACCTGCGGCGACGGCGACGCCCCTGCGGTACGACTCGGGCCGGGATCCGTGGACTTGGGCGCCCCACCCTTCGAACTCGGCGACGGAGACGGCGAGTTCGGCGGACGGCTCGTCGCGTCCGGCGACGCCGTCGGCGTGGGGGAGACCGCGACCGTCTGCTCGGCCGGCGGCTCGCTCTTCACCACCGACGCCACCGCGTACCCGCCGACCGCGAGCATCCCGGCGACCGCCGCCGTCGCGCCCACGATCCGCGCCCAGCCGAGCACCGGCCGCGTCGAGCGGTGGCTCTGCGGGTCCGGCGCGGCCATCATGCCGCGCTCCACGCGGGCCAGGATGCGCGCGCGGTCGGGCTCGTGCTGCTCGGTCGCTTCGTGCAGCCGGGCGCGCAAGTCGTCGTGCACGTCCCGGCGCATGGTCATCGGTCCCTTCCCGCGGACTCGGAGGTGCGCGCCACCGCGGCGTGCACCCGTTTCGGAGCCTTCTCGGCGCCGAGCAGTTTCTGCAACTCGGCCATCCCCTTGGAGGTCTGGCTCTTCACCGTACCGACCGAGACCCCGAGGGCGAGCGCGGTGTCCTTCTCGGAGAGGTCGAAGGCGTGCCGCAGCACGACGCAGGCGCGCTTGCGGAAGGGGAGTCTACGCAGTGCGGACTGCACGTCCACCACACCGGCGACGTCCGGGTTCTCCGTCTTCTCCTCGCGCTGCGACCAGAACAGCGCGATCCTGCGCCGTTCCCGCACCGCGCTGCGGATCTTCGTCCGCGCCAGGTTGGCGACGACGCCACGGGCGTACGCCACCGGGTGGTCGGCCGCGCGCACCCGGTCCCAGCGGTGCCACAGCGCCAGCAGCGCGTCCGCCGCCAGGTCGTCGGCGGTGTCCGACTCTCCGGTCAACAGGTAGGCCAGCCGCGACAGTTCGGCGTAGTGGCGGTCGAAGAAGGCATGGAACTCCACGGAGGCGGCGTCGTCCACGACTGTGCCCACGGGTTGACCTCTTCTCGATGTGCGACGTTCCGGCGCTCGGTGGGGGTCGGCGCCCATGTGTGCCATGTGGATGACATGGGGATGCCCCGGGGAGATTGCCGGGACGAGATGCGGAAGCGTAGCAGTGATCGACTTGTGCGTTTCGTACGGGTCTTCGAACGCTGTGTGAGGGACCGGCCGTTGCGGATCCCGAATCCGTAACACGGCGAAAACCTGAAGAGAGTTCAACGCGGGAACAATCCAGCCAGCATCCGCACATTGATCCAACCGGCAACCAGGAGTGTCCGCCATGTCCGAGACGCAAGAGAAGACCGACCGGCCCAGTGCCGCACCACCCGCGCTGAACGGCATCGACCGGTTCTTCCGGATCTCCGAACGCGGCTCGACGTTCGCCCGGGAGACACGCGGCGGTCTCGCGACGTTCTTCACGATGGCGTACATCCTTGTCCTGAATCCGATCATCCTCGGGAGCGCCAAGGACAAGTACGGCCACACCCTCGACCCGGTCCAGCTGACCACCGCCACCGCGCTCGTCGCCGCCGTGATGACGATCGTCATGGGCGTCGGCGGCAACCTCCCGCTCGCCCTCGCCGCCGGACTCGGCCTCAACGCGGTCGTCGCCTTCCAGATCGCGCCGCTGATGAGCTGGGACGACGCGATGGGCCTCGTCGTCCTGGAAGGGCTGCTGATCTGCGCGCTCGTCGTCACCGGGCTGCGCGAGGCCGTGATGCACGCGATACCGCAGCCGCTGAAGCAGGCGATCAGCGTCGGGATCGGGCTGTTCATCGCGTTCATCGGCTTCGTGGACGCCGGGTTCGTCACCCGTATCCCCGACGCGGCGAACACCACCGTGCCGGTTCAGCTCGGCGGCACCGGCAACCTCTCCGGCTGGCCCGTCCTCGTGTTCTGCCTCGGCGTGCTGCTGACCATCGGGCTGCTCGCGCGCAAGGTCAAGGGCGCGATCCTGATCAGCATCGTCGCCATGACCGCCCTCGCGATGGTCATCGACGCGGTCGCCGACATCAAGAGCTGGGGGCTGACGACGCCGAGCTGGCCCGACAAGGTCGTCGACACCCCGGACTTCGGGCTGATCGGCCACTTCAGCCTGTTCGGCGCGTTCTCCGCGCCCGGCGTCGGCGTGATCACCGTCGTCCTGCTGATCTTCACGCTGATCCTGTCGGACTTCTTCGACACGATGGGTACGGTCGTCGGGATCAGCGCGGAAGCCGGGCTGCTGGACGAGGAGGGCAAGGTCCCGAACCTCGGCCGCGTCCTGCTGATCGACGGCGTGGCCGCCGTCGCCGGTGGCGCCTCCTCCTCGTCCTCCGCGACCTCCTACATCGAGTCCGCGGCAGGCGTCGGAGAAGGCTCACGCACCGGGTTCTCCAACCTGATCACCGGTGGTCTCTTCGCCCTCGCCCTCTTCTTCACCCCGCTCCTGACCATGGTCCCCCTCCAGGCCGCCGCGCCCGCCCTCATCGCCGTCGGCTTCCTGATGATGACCCAGGTCAAGCACATCGACTGGGACCGCTACGAGATCGCCATCCCCGCCTTCCTCACCATCGCCGTGATGCCCTTCACGTACTCCATAACGAACGGCATCGGCGCCGGGTTCCTGGCGTACGTGCTGATCAAGACGGTCCTCGGGAAGGCGCGGGACATCCACTGGCTGCTGTGGGGGACGAGCGCGCTGTTCGTCGTGTACTTCGCGATCGACCCGATCGAGCAGATCCTCGGCACGAAGTAGAGCTAGTTCTTGACGGCCGCCTCCATCATCGCCTTCGCGACGGGGGCGGCCAGCCCGTTCCCACTGACCTCCGACCGCGCCGCGTCCGACTGCTCGACCATCACCGCGACGGCCACTTCCTTGCCCCCGGCCTTCGCGTACGACGTGAACCAGGCGTACGGCGTCTTGCTGTTGTTCTCGCCGTGCTGCGCCGTCCCCGTCTTGCCGCCGACCGTCGCCCCGCTGATCCGCGCGTTCGTCCCCGTCCCGTCCTGGACGACCGTCTGCATCGCCGACTGGAGCTGCTCGGCGGTGCCCGAGCTGACGACCTGCCTGGTCGTCGTCTCCCCGTCCACGTCCTCCAGGACGTCACCGCCGCTGTTCGTCACCTGCGACACCATGTGCGGCGAGACCAGCTTGCCGCCGTTCGCGATCGCCGCCGACACCATCGCCATCTGGAGCGGCGTCGCCGTCACGTCGAACTGGCCGATGCCGGTGAGGCCCGTCTGCGCCGGGTCCATGCCCTTCGGGTAGACGCTGGCGTACGGGCGCACGGGGACGTCCTGCGCCTCGTTGTTGAACCCGAACTTCTCCGCCATCGCCCGCACCTTGTCCTGCCCCAACTGGACGGCCATGTGCGCGAAGACGTTGTTGCAGGAGTACTGGAGCGCGACCCGGATCGAGGCGTTCGTGCACGGCGCGGACGCGTTCTCGTTGGCCAGCACCTGCCGCGTCCCCGGCAGCGTGTACGGGTTCTCGCTGTCCGTCCTCGCGTCCACGTTGTCGTACAGGCCGTCCTCCAGCGCGGCAGCCGCGACGACCAGCTTGAACGTCGACCCCGGGGGCAACGGCTGCCGCAGCGCGCGGTTGACCAGCGGCTTGTCCGCGTCCGCGTTGAGGCTCTTCCAGGCCGAGCCGGCCGTGTTCGCGTCCGTCAGCGTCGAGGGGTCGTACGACGGGGTCGACACGACCGCGAGGATGCGCCCCGTCTTCGGGTCGACCGCGACGGCCGCGCCCTTGTTGTCGCCCAGCGCGTCGTACGCGGCCTTCTGGACGGCCGGGTCGATCGTCGTGATCACGTTCCCCGGCGCGGCGCGCTGGTCCGTGACCGTGTCCATCACGGTCTTCAGGCGCGTGTCCGTGCCGTTCAGCACGTCCGCGTAGATGCCCTCCAGCTGCGTCGGCGCGTACGCCTGCGAGGCGTACCCCGTCACCGCCGCGTACAGCTTGCCGTTCGTGTACGTCCGCTTGTACTTGAGGTCGCCGCTCGTCCGCGCCGACCCCGTCACCGACTTCCCGGCCACGATGATGTTCCCGAGCGGGTCCGAGTACGTCTCGATCGCGTTCCGCCGGTTCAGCTGATCGTCCGCGAGCGCCTGACTCTCGTAGAACTGCACCCATGTCGCCCTCACCAGCAGGGCGAGCACGAGCAGCAGCGTGAAGACGGCGGTACGCCTGATGGTCCTGTTCATACGAACAAACAGACGAACGCGAACGGCGAAGAGTTCCCGTCCGCCCGTTTTCTCACCCGACGTTCATGTACGCGCGATCAGGCGTCCAGCACCAGGACGGCTTCCTCGATCTCGCTCCCGCGCGCGTGCGCGTACCCGGAATCCCGCCCGCTCTCCCGGAACCCGCACTTCTCCAGCACCCGCAGCGACCCCACGTTGTCGAGTGCCACGCGCGCGTACAGCGGCCTCTCCGGAACCTCCGCCAGCAGAGCTCGCAGCGCGGCTGTCGCGATCCCGCGTCCCCAGTAGAACCGGTCGACCCAGTAGGTGACCTCCCGCTCGTCCGGGTCGCCGTACACCGCCGCGTGCCCGATGACGTCCCCGTCGGCCAGGATCGTGCGCAGGATGGCGTCAGAGGCGAGGTTGCGCTTCCAGTGCGCGTCGAAACGGTCCCGGTCCGTCGGGTCCTGAGGGGTGAAGGCGGCCATGTACACCGACTCGGGGTCGGCCATCTGCCGGAAGAAGACCGGCAGATCGCTGTCGTGCACCGCGCGCAGTACGACGTCCATGCGATCAGAGCCTACGTGTCGCCAGTGTCAGCCGGTCGCGCGCGTCGAACAACGCGTCCTTGACGAGCTGTTCGTGCGCGGGCGTCAGGCGGGCCACCGGGACCGAGCAGCTGATCGCGTCCCGCGCGGGCGTGCGGTACGGGATCGCGACGCCGAAGCAGCGCAGGCCCAGCGTGTTCTCCTCGCGGTCGACGGAGAAGCCCTGTTCGCGGATGACGTGCAGTTCCTCGATGAGCTTCTCGCGGTCCGTGATCGTGTGCTCCGTGAGTGCCGGGAGGGTCTCCGGGAGCATCTTGCGGACCTGTTCGTCCGTGTACGTCGACAGGAGGGCCTTGCCGAGGGACGTCGAGTGCGCGGGCAGGCGGCGTCCCACGCGCGTGAAGGGGCGCAGGTAGTGCTGGGACTGGCGGGTCGCGAGGTAGACGACGTTCGTGCCGTCGAGGCGCGCGAGGTGGATCGTCTCGGTCGTGTCGTCCGACAGCCGGTCGAGCGTCGGGCGGGCCGCCGCGACGACCTCGTCGCCGTCGATGTACGACGTACCGACCAGCAGCGCGCGTACCCCGATGCCGTACCGCGTACCCGTCGCGTCCGTCTCCACCCAGCCCAGCTCCACCAGCGTGCGCAGCAGCATGTAGAGGCTGGACTTGGGGTAGCCGACGGCCTCCTGGACCGCCGCGAGGGAGTGCATCCCGGGCCGGCCCGCGAAGTACTCCAGCAGCTCGACCGTCCGCACCGCGGACTTGACCTGTGCCCCGCCCCCCGCCTCGCCTGCCGACATCGACTGTGACCCCTTCGTTCGACGAGAAGCTGAAGTTATAGTCTGCAACAGCATATTCACCAGCACAGACAGCGTTCAGTATATCGAACAGTGCTGGTGGCGACAGGACACCGCGGCACGACTTGTTGGAGGGACCCCCGGTGGCAGCAGCACCAGTCTGGAGCGTCGACCCCCGAACCGGGAAGCAGCGGGAGCAGGTCGCCGACGAGGCGACGGCCCAGGAGGTCGACGCCGCCGTCCGCGCCGCCCACGCCGCGCGCGCCTCCCTCGCCGACCGCACCGTCCGCGCGGCCTTCCTACGCAGCGCGGCCGACCAGCTCGAAGCGGCCAAGGAAGCCCTCGTCGAGACCGCCGACGCGGAGACCGCGCTCGGCCCGGTCCGCCTCAACGGCGAGCTGGCCCGCACCTGTTACCAGCTCCGCGCCTTCGCGGCCATCGTCGACGAGGGCGCCTTCCTCGACGTCGTCATCAACCACCCCGACGACACGGCCACGCCGCCGATCCCGGACCTGCGCCGCTACAAGGTCCCGCTGGGCGTCGTCGCCGTCTACTCGGCCTCGAACTTCCCCTTCGCCTTCTCGGTCGCCGGCGGCGACACCGCGAGCGCGCTGGCCGCCGGCAACCCGGTCGTCGTCAAGGCCCACCCCGACCACCCGGGGCTCTCCGAGCTGGTCGCCAAGGTCGTACGCCGCGCCGCCGCCGCGCACGGCATCCCCGAGGGCGTCCTCGGTCTCGTCCACGGCTTCGAGTCCGGCATCGAGCTGATCAAGCACCCGCTGGTCGCCGCGGCCGGCTTCACCGGCTCCATCCGAGGGGGCCGCGCCCTCTTCGACGCCGCCGCCGCGCGCCCCACGCCCATCCCCTTCCACGGCGAGCTGGGCTCCCTCAACCCGGTCGTCGTCACGGAGGCCGCCGCCACCGAGCGCGCGGAGGCCATCGGTACGGGCCTCGCCGGCTCCATGACCCTCGGCGTCGGCCAGTTCTGCGTCAAGCCGGGCCTGGTCCTCGTCCCCTCCGGCGCGGCGGGCGACGGCCTGGTCAAGTCCCTCACGGCCGCCGTCAGCGACACGGACGCGGGCGTCCTGCTGGACCACCGCATGCGCGACAACTTCATCGCGGGCGTCGCCGAACGAGCCCAACTCCCCGACGTGGAGTCCCCGGTGACCCCGGGCGCGGGCGGCGAGCACACGGTCAGCCCCGGCTTCCTCACGGTCCCGGCGGCCCGCCTCGCCACCGAGGGGGACCACGACCTCCTCCTCGAAGAGTGCTTCGGCCCGGTGACCGTCGTGGTCCGCTACGACGACGACGCCGAGGTCACCTCCGTCCTGTCCCGCCTCCCCGGCAACCTCACCGCCACCGTCCAGCTGTCGGAGGCGGAGGCGGCCGGAGAGGGCCGCGGCACCGACCTCCTTGCGGAGGTGACCCCCCTAGCAGGCCGCGTCCTGGTCAACGGCTGGCCCACGGGCGTCGCGGTCGCCGCCGCCCAGCACCACGGGGGCCCGTACCCGGCCACGACGTCCACGTCCACGTCCGTCGGCGGCACGGCGATCGAACGCTGGATGCGGCCGGTCGTCTACCAGACGACGCCCACGGCGCTGCTGCCGCTGGAGCTGCGGGACGAGAACGAACTGGGCCTGCCCCGGCGGTTCAACGGGGTCCTGGAGCGCTAAGTCCGTAGGGGGCGTGGGGAGTTGCTGCCCCGCGCCCCTGAGCGGCGTCAGCCGTACCCTGCGATGATTCGCCCATGGATCTCTCGCTTCCCGAACTCCCCTTCCCCCTAAGGACTTACGGCCCCGCCGGCCACTGGTCCTACGACGACGGCGTGCTCAGCGGATGGGCCGGGGCGCGACAGGACCGCTTCGTCTCACCCACCGAGGAATCCCTGGAACCGGCCTCCGACGCCCCCCGCCTCCTGGGCGCCCCGGAGGGAGACTTCCAGCTCATCGCCCGCGTCACCGTAGGCTTCAAGTCCCCCTTCGACGCAGGGGTGTTGTACGTCCACGTGGCAGACCGGGCCTGGGCCAAACTCTGCCTGGAACTCTCCCCGACCACGCCCACGGTCTGCACGGTGGTGACCCGGGGCCACTCGGACGACGCCAACTCCTTCACGGTGGACGGTAGTTCGGCCTGGCTCCGCATCAGCCGCACCGGCCGGGCCCTGGCCTTCCACGCCTCCCGCGACGGCGAACACTGGACCTTCGTACGCCTCTTCACCTTGGGCGACACGGAAGAAACGGGCGCGGCTCTGATCGGCTTCATGGCCCAGTCCCCGATGGGCGAACAGTGTGTGGTGACGTACGACCACATCGAGTACCGCCCGTACTGGCCAAAGGACTTGAGGGACGGCAGCTGACGGGAATCACCCGCTCTGCTCCCGCAACTCGGCCAACCGCCGCCGATACAAGGGCCCAGCAGCATGAGCCCCCCGAGCCTTACTGGGCGTGGACTGCTCGACCAGATGATGAGCAACAGCCTTGAGATGAGCCGACCAGGCCAGCACATGCTGCTGAGCAGGCCGCCCACACTCCTGAGGCTCACCGGGAAGGCAGAGCGGCAGAGCCGGACTCACCTTGTTGACGGCATGCCGAACACAACGAGCAATAGCAGCCCACTCCTCCTCGGTCCGCTGCACCCCGGTACTGGCACTCTCCCACCCCCAGGGCCCGAAGTCGTCTCCATGGTCATCCACGCAACAACTCCTGATCTCACGACAAACCAGACAGGGCGCGGTAGATGCTAGCGGCCCCGAACGGCCAGGCGGGAATGAACCAGCCTGGTTGAACGTTCACGCAAGACGGCGGAGGAAGTCTCCGCACGAGACGACCGGAAAGAGCCGAAGACATGCGCGTCGAGATCTGGAGCGACATCGCCTGCCCGTGGTGCTACGTGGGCAAGGCCCGCTTCGAGAAGGCGCTGGCGGCCTTCCCGCACAAGGAGCAGGTGGAGGTCGTCCACAGGTCGTTCGAGCTGGACCCGGGCTGGAGCAAGAGCGAGAACGTCCCGGTCATCCCGATGATCGCGAAGAAGTACGGGATCAGCGAGGCCCAGGCGGAGGCGGCGGAGGACAACCTCGGCACGCAGGCGGCGGCGGAGGGCCTGGCGTACAGGACGAGGGGCAGGGACCACGGCAGCACGTTCGACATGCACAGGGTCCTGCACTTCGCGAAGGAGCAGGGCAGGCAGGACGAGCTGATCCAGATCTTCTACCGGGCGAACTTCGCGGAGGAGCGCTCCGTGTACACGGAGGGTGACGAGCGCATCGTGGAGCTGGCGACGGAGGCGGGCCTGGCCGCGGACGAGGTCCGCAAGGTGCTGGCGGACCCGGAGGCGTACGCGGACGCGGTACGGGAGGACGAGCAGGAGGCGGCCCAACTGGGCGCTACGGGCGTGCCGTTCTTCGTGCTGGACCGCAAGTACGGCGTCTCGGGAGCCCAGCCGGCGGAGGTCTTCGCGCAGGCTCTCACCCAGGCATGGGGCGAACGCTCCCCGCTGACGCTGCTGGACCAGGGCGACGCGGAGGCATGCGGCCCGGACGGCTGCGCGGTCCCGCAGCGCGAGGAAACGGCACGGTAACCGTTCTCCATTAAGTGCGCCTTGAAGGTACGGCGTAGCAAATAGCGATGGACGACGGCCACCAGCACCCGCACAGTGGACGCATGGAGACGCCGTTCACGAACCTCGTCCGCGCCGAATTCGCCCCCCGCACCACGTACCTCAACACGGCCAGCAGCGGCCTCCTCCCCGCCCGCGGTGTCACCGCGATCCAGGAAGCGGTGACGCTACGGGCACAGGGACAGCTGCTGGACCAGCTGTGGGCGGACGTGGAGACCTGCCGAGCCGCGTACGGAAGGCTGGCCGGCGTCCCCGCGGAGCGAGTCGCGGCGGGCCCCTCGGTGGCCACGCACACGGCCCTGATCGCCGCGTCCCTCCGGCCCGGCGCCGAAGTCCTCACGGCGGAGGACGACTTCACGTCCGTACTGAACCCGTTCCACGTCCGGGGCGACCTGAAGGTACGCGCGGTCCCGTTGGACCGGCTGGCCGAATCGGTGCGCCCCGGCACGGAGTTGATCGCGGTGAGCGCGGCCCAGTCGGCGGACGGCCGCATCGCGGACCTCCCGGCACTGAGGGAGGCGGCGCGTCGGCACGGCGCCCGCACATACGTCGACTTCTCCCAGGCGGCGGGCTGGCTCCCGTTCGACGCGAACGAGTACGACTACACGGCGTCCGTCACCTTCAAGTGGCTGCTGGGCCCGCACGGTTCGGCGTTCCTGACGGTCCCGGAGGACTTCGGCACCCTCGTCCCCCTCCTCGCGAGCTGGGTCGCGGCGGAAACCCCGTGGGACAGCTGCTACGGCCCGGTCACCGAACTCGCCCACTCCGCAAGGCGGTTCGACACGACACCGGCGCTGTTCAGCTACGCGGGCCTGCGGGCGTCCCTCGAACTCGTGGAGGAGATAGGGGTGTCGGCGATCCACGCGCACGACCTGAGCCTGGCCGACCGCTTCCGTACGGGAGTCGAGACGCTGGGCCACCGGGCGCTCCCGGCGGACGGCTCGGCGATCGTGTCGGTGCCCGGACTGGGCGTGCGCCAGCCGGAGTTGGCGGAGAAGGGCATCCAAGTCTCCAACCGGGCGGGCAACTTGCGGGCGTCCTTCCACCTCAACAACACGCGGGAGGACGTGGACACCCTGCTGGAGGCGCTGCGCTGAGAACACCCGGCGCCCGCCCGTACGGTCAGCAGTTCTCCGGCGGGTCCCCCGTGCAGAGGTTCCCCTCCACGCGCCGCAGCATCGACAGGAACTGCGCCCGTTCCGGGCCGCTGAACCCGGCCAGCGCCCGCTCCTCCAGCTCCACCCACACCCGCTCGACCTCCTCCAGGATGCGCGAGCTGGTGTCGGTGGCCTCGACGAGGACGGCACGCCCGTCGGCCGGGTCCGGCAGCCGCCGTACGTGTCCGGCCTGCTCCAGCCGCTGGAGCATCTTCGTGACCGTGGAGGGGTCGAGGTCGAGGAGTTTCACCAGGTCGGACTGGCGGGCGGCGCCGCAGCCCCAGAGGTGCATCATCACCAGCTCCTGGCCGGGGTGCAGGCCGAGCCCGCGCAGCAGGCCCGCGCTGGTGTGGCGGTGCAGCCGGGCTGCGCGCATCAGGGCGTGGTTCATCGGACCGCCGGAGCGTCGCTTTTCGGCGGTGCCCGTGTGTTCCCCGGCCTCCATCGGTCACTCCCCGCCTCGTCTTCCGCTGTCCGGAAGTCTACCGCCGCCCTCAAGATGCTTGGCCGACCAAACAATGGGGTAGGGTGGCGTTCGTCGACTTATTTGGTCGGCCATATAAATAATGGCGTGACCTGTTGCGCAACCGGTTGTGCAACTCGTCGTGCACCCCGCTGTCTCCTGGAGTCTCACGTGACCACCGCGTTCGATCCGATCGACCTCTCCGGCACCCCCCTCGCCAACCGCATCGTCATGGCCCCGATGACCCGCAGCCGTGCCGCCGAGGGCGGGCTGCCCACGGCCCTCACCGTCGAGTACTACGTCCAGAGGGCTACGGCCGGACTGATCGTCACGGAGGGTATTCAGCCGTCCGTGGTAGGCCAGGGCTACCCCAGTACTCCCGGACTGCACTCCGCCGAGCAGGTCGCCGCGTGGCGCGAGGTCACCGATGCCGTGCACGAGGCCGGCGGCCGGATCTTCGCCCAGATCATGCACGCGGGGCGCATAGGCCACCCCTCGCTGCTCCCCGAGGGCGTCGTCAACGTCGGCGCCTCGCCCGTCGCCGCGAACGGGCAGGTCTTCACCGCCGAGGGCCCCAAGGACATGATCGCGCCGCGCGAGCTGACCGGTGACGAGATCCGCGAGACCGTCCAGGACTTCGCCACCGCCGCCCGCAACGCGATCGACGCGGGCTTCGACGGCGTCGAACTCCACGGCGCCAACGGCTACTTGATCCACCAGTTCCTCGCGCCCGGCACCAACCACCGCACCGACGAATGGGGCGGTACGCCGGAGAAGCGCATCCGTTTCGCCGTCGAGGTCGCCCGCGCCGTCGTCGCCGAGATCGGCGCCGCCCGCACCGCGATCCGCCTCTCGCCCGGCAACCACCTCAACGACATCTCGGAGCCCGACCCCGAGCCCGCGTACACCGCGCTGATCGCCGAGCTGGACCGTCTGGACCTCGCCTACGTCCACGTCATGGAGGTCGGCGACATCCGTGAGCTGACCCTGGCGCTGCGCAAGAGCTTCAGCAACGCGTTCGTCCTGAGCCCCGCGACCGACGGCCCCACCGGCCCCGACGCCCTCTCCCTCGTCGAGGACGGCACCGCGGACCTGGTCGCCTACGGCCAGCTCTTCCTCGCCAACCCCGACCTCCCCGCCCGCCTGAAGTCCGGCGGCCCGTTCAACCAGCCCGACGTGGCGACGTTCTACGGCGGCACGGAGAAGGGCTACACGGACTACCCGACGCTGGGCTGACCCTCAAGGGGCTGACCCTCCTCAGGGGGCTGGCTCTCAGGTAGGGGGGTGGGGGTACGAGGTAGAGGCGCCCGGCAGCACAGCCGCACGCCCCCCACCCTCACCCCTACCCCTCACCCCCTCATACCTCCGCCCTCACGCCCCCGTCGTCCCGTCGATCGCCTCGCGCAGGATGTCCGCGTGCCCGTTGTGCCGGGCGTACTCCTCGATCAGGTGGACGAGGATCCAGCGCAGACTGAGGGGCGTACCGGCGAACGGACCGTCGGCGAGGTGCCCGGTCTCGTCGAGGGAGCGCCCGGCGATCAGCTCCTGACTCCGGGCGATCTCCCGGTGCCATACGTCGAGCGCCTCGTCGAGACCCCGGCCGGGGGAGAGGCGGTAACCGGTCTCCTCCTCGTAGACGTACGGCACCTCAAGACCCGCGAACGCCCGCTGGAACCAGTTCCGTTCGACCTCGGCCATGTGCTGGACGAGCCCGAGGAGCGTCAGCTCGGACGGCGCGGCGGCGGCCCGCCGCACCTGCTCGTCGTCCAGCCCGGCGCACTTCAGCTCCAGCGTCGTCCGGTGAAACGCGAGCCAGCTCTCCAGCATGGCGGACTCGTCCGCCGTCCACGGCGGGACGGGCCGCCCGTCGGGAAGGGCGAGCGGGGGAGTGGGGGTGGAGGAGTCGGTCGTCATACGGGGAGCATGGCGCAGCCGACGGGGGTGCGCGGAGGATTTACGGCGGCGGCGTCGCGAGGACGCGGAGGATGGCCGAAACCCTCGTACCCCAGGACTACCCGGGTACCCCGGCACCCCTCGGGAGACGCCCGTGCCGCGCGCGGCTACCCCTCCAGTACCCCGTACTACAGGGGTAGCCGCGCGCGTAGTACCCCTATCCCCAGGCCTCTTCCGCAGCGCGCCCAGCCGCCCCGGCGTCCGCCTCCACCCCTCGCTCCACCAGCACGTCCCCGAGCACCGACAGGCACGCCACGACCACGTCCAACGCCGCGTGAGCCCCGTAATGGTTCACCCGGATCATCTCGGCGGCCAGCGCACCCCCACCAGCCGCGAGCGGCAACGAAGGGTCGAGCTCCAGGGCCCGCGCGACCAGCTCCGAGGCCGGGAGGCCCGACGGCGTCCGCAGGGTCGTGGCGACGGGGGCCGCCTCGCCGGCGTCGTACACGTACGGCTCCAGGCCGCCGCCCAGCGCCCGCACGCCCGCGCGGGTCGCGGCAGCGGCGGAGGCGTGGCGGGACATGACCGTGTCCAGGCCCTCCGCCTCGATGCGCTTGACGCACGCCTCCAGCGCGAGCATCTCCAGCTGCGCGGGCGCGTGCAGGAGAGTCTTGCGACCGGCGTCGACCCAGCGCTCCTTCCAGTCCAGGAGGGAGAGGTACGAGCGGCGCGGCGCCCCCGGGTTCGCGGCCATCCGCGCCCACGCCCGCTCGCTCACCGACACCGCCGACACCCCGGCGGGCCCGCCCATCGCCTTCTGCGCGCCGATGACGCACAGGTCGACCCCCCACACCTCAGGCAGTACGGGTTCGGCGCCGACGGAGGCGACCGCGTCGAGGTAGAACAGGGCGTCGTAGTCCCGTAGTACCTCCCCGATCTCCGCGACCGGGTTCGTGTTGCCGGTCGCCGCCTCCGCGTGGACCAGGGACACGAAGTCGATCGCGGGATGCGCGGCGAACGCCTCCCGGACCTGCGCCGCCGTCACTGCCGTGTGGAACGGCACCGCGAGGTCGATCACCGTCGCGCCGCAGTCCCGCAGCCAGTTCCCGAAGGTCTGCCCGTAGGGGCCGGTGATGATGTTCAGCGCCGTCGTCCCGGGCCCGGCACTCGCCCGGATCGCCCCCTCCAGCGGCAGCAGCGCCTCGCCCTGCATGATCACGACGTCCTGCGAGGTGCCCAGCAGCTTCGCGACCCGGTCCTCGATCGAGGCGAAGTGCGCTGCGCTCAGCGGGGGGAGGTCGAGGAGGGGATGGGTGGTCACGGCGCTGCTCTTTTCGCTGCTCACGAACGGTCGACGCACAAGAGCGTAAACCCGTACCCGTTCATCCGTACGGCCCCCACCACCCCCGGCCCGATTTGAGAGACGGCCCGGCCTCCCTGATCGTCGGTACTACATCACTACGACCGCAGAGCTACATCAGGGAATACCAGGGCAACCCCCTACGGAGGTCCACGTGCACCCGCTCCCCGGCCGCCGTACCCGCCTGAAGGCCCTCACCGCCGCAGCCCTCCTCCTCGCCGCCCTCACCGCCTGCACGTCGAGCGACGACGGTGGTTCCAAGACGGCCGCAGGAGGCGTGCAGCTCGCCAAGGCCGGACAGCTCACCACCTGCACCCACCTGCCCTACCCGCCGTTCCAGTCGGAGATCGACGGCAAGGTGCAGGGCTTCGACGTCTCCCTGATCGACCTCGTCGCCAAGGACCTCGGCGTCAAGCAGACGATCCTCGACACCCCCTTCGAGAACTTCAAGACCGGCGCCTTCCTCAACTCGGGGGAGTGCGACGTGGCCGCCGCCGGCATGACCATCACCGCCGAACGCAAGAAGAACGTCGACTTCTCCGACCCCTACTTCGATGCCACCCAAGCCGTCCTGGTCGACAGCAAGAGCGGCCTCACCTCGCTCGCCGACGTCAAGACGAAGAACGCCAAGCTCGGCGCACAGGCCCAGACGACCGGCGAGGACTACGCGAAGAAACAGGGCTTCGACCCGGTCTCCTTCGAGTCCTCCGACGCCGTCCTCAACGGCCTGCGCACCGGCCAGGTCAAGGCCGTCATCATCGACTACCCGGTCGTACAAGGCTGGCTGAAGACCAAGGCCAACGCGGACGCCTTCAAGGTCGTCGACAACCTCAACACCGGTGAGCAGTACGGCTTCACGGTCAAGAAGGGCAACACGAAACTCCTCGCCGCCATCAACAAGGCGCTCGCACAGGCCCGTTCGGACGGCACGTACAAGACGCTGTACGAGAAGTGGATCGGCCCGTACGACGCCGCAGCGGCCTCGCCGTCCGCGTCATGACCGAACAGGGCGTGCAGGCGGCCAAGTTGACGAGACGCCAGAAACAGCGGCTGAGCCGCGCCGCCCAGTACGCCGTCTTCGTCGCCGCCGTCCTCGCCTTCGCCCTCGGCGCCGACTGGGGACGCCTGCGCAACCAGTTCGCGCAAGGAGACATCGCCCGCCAGATGTTCCCGGACGTCATCACGCTGGCCCTCAAGAACACGGTCCTGTACACCCTGTCGGGGTTCGCCCTCGGCCTCGTGCTCGGCCTGGTCATCGCGCTGATGAGGCTGTCGTCCGTCGGCCCCTACCGCTGGGTCGCCGGGGTCTACATCGAGATCTTCCGGGGCCTGCCCGCCCTGCTCATCTTCGTCTTCATCGGCGTCGCCGTCCCGCTCGCCTTCCCCGGCACCGAGATCGTCGGCGGCACGTACGGCAAGGCCGCGCTCGCCCTCGGCCTCGTCGGCGCCGCGTACATGGCGGAGACGTTCCGTGCCGGCATCCAGGCGGTCCCCAAAGGGCAGACGGAGGCGGCCCGTTCACTCGGTTTCAGCCCTGTCCGCGCGATGCTCTCCGTCGTCATCCCGCAGGCCGTCCGCATCATCCTGCCGCCGCTCACCAACGAACTGATCATCCTGTTCAAGGACTCGTCGCTGGTGCTGCTCCTCGGCGTCACCCTGGAGGAACGCGAACTGTCCAAGTACGGGCGGGACTTGGCGAGTACGACGGCCAACTCGACGCCGATCCTGGTCGCGGGGCTCTGCTATCTGCTGGTGACCGTGCCGCTCGGGTTCGTGGTCCGGCGGATGGAGTCCAAGTGAGCGGCCCTGAGATCCAAGTCACCGGCCTCCACAAGGCGTTCGGCGACAACGAGGTCCTGCGCGGCATCGACCTGGAGGTCGCACGCGGCGAGGTCGTCTGCGTCATCGGCCCCTCCGGCTCCGGCAAGTCGACGCTCCTGCGCTGCGTCAACCTGCTCGAACAGCCGACCCGCGGAAAAGTCGTCGTACGCGGAGTCGAACTCACCGACCCCGACGTGGACATCGACGCGGCCCGGCGCCAGATCGGCATGGTCTTCCAGCAGTTCAACCTCTTCCCGCACCTCACCGTCACCGAGAACCTCACCCTCCCCCAACGCCGGGTCCTGAAGCGGGACAAGAGGACCGCCGAACGCGTGGCCCACGAGAACCTCATCCGCGTAGGCCTCCAGGACAAGGCCCACGCCCGTCCCGCCTCCCTCTCCGGCGGCCAGCAGCAACGCGTAGCCATCGCCCGGGCGTTGGCGATGGGCCCCGAGGTGATGCTCTTCGACGAACCCACGTCCGCCCTGGACCCCGAGCTGGTCGGCGACGTCCTCGCGGTGATGCGGATGCTGGCGGACGACGGCATGACGATGATGGTGGTCACGCACGAGATGACGTTCGCAAGCGAAGTTGCGGACAGGGTGGTGTTCATGGACGGCGGGGTGGTGGTGGAGGAGGGACCGCCGAGCAGGGTCATCGCGAACCCGGCTCATGAGCGCACTCGCCTGTTCTTGTCACGGCTACTGGACCCGGCGGCGACGGGGATCGACGGCGAGGACGACATCTTTTAGGGGCGCGGGGAACTGCGCGACCAGCCACAACGCGCCCGCACCCGAAGAACTATCGTGCACGGCATGAACGATCAAGCGGTGCTGCACGTGAAGGGCCGAATCCTCGTCGGGCCGGACGACATCCGCGACGACCTCTGGGTCATCGACGGCCGAGTCTCCTACGACCGTCCCCCCACCGCTCGCGAAATCCACACGGTCGAGGGGTGGACGCTTCCCGGCCTCGTAGACGCCCACTGCCACGTCGGCCTCGGCCCTCACGGCCCCGTTGAACAGGACATCGCCGAGCAACAGGCCCTCACCGACCGCGAAGCGGGAACCCTCCTGATCCGCGACGCAGGCTCCCCCTCCGACACCCGCTGGGCAGACACCCGCGACGACCTCCCGAAGATCATTCGAGCCGGCCGCCACATCGCCCGCACCCGCCGCTACATCCGAGGCTACGCCCACGAGATCGAACCCGAGGACCTCACGGAGTACGTCGCCCGGGAGGCCCGACGAGGCGACGGCTGGGTCAAGTTGGTCGGCGACTGGATCGACCGCGAGGTCGGCGACCTCACCCCGACGTGGCCCCGGGAAGCGGTAGAAACCGCTATCAGCAAAGCGCACAGCCTCGGCGCCCGAGTCACCGCGCACTGCTTCTCCGAGGACTCCCTGCGCGACCTCGTAGAGGCCGGCATCGACTGCGTCGAGCACGCCACCGGCCTCACCGACGACACCATCCCCCTCTTCGCGGAACGCGGCGTCGCCATCGTCCCCACCCTCGTCAACATCGCGACGTTCCCGACCCTCGCGGCAGGCGGCGAGGCGAAGTTCCCCCACTGGGCGGACCACTTGCGCCGCCTGCACGAACGCCGCTACGACACGGTCCGCAACGCGTACGACGCCGGGATCCCCGTCTTCGTCGGCACCGACGCCGGTGGCACCCTCCCGCACGGGCTCGTCGCCGAGGAGGTCGCCGAACTCGTCACCGCCGGGATCCCTCCCGTCGAGGCGCTCGCGGCGACGACATGGAAAGCACGCGCATGGCTCGGGCGGCCCGGCCTCGACGAGGGTGCCCCCGCCGACCTCGTCGTCTACGCGCAGGACCCGCGAACGGACGTACGGGTACTGGCCGATCCGTCACACGTGGTGCTGAACGGCCGTGTCATGAGGTGACGCTGTGTCGAACAAGTGAATGACGTACCCACGATCGTGTGAACTCGTCCTGGTTCGCTGACCGTTCGCTCGTACTGCGTAATTCTTTCGGGGTCCCGAGCAATTTCTACTGAGGGTCCCACCACAGTGACTAACACCAACTTCCGTATGCCCGCACGCCGTTTCGCCGCGATGGCGACGGCTACCGTCCTGGCCGCAGGTCCCGCGGTCCTGGTCGGCGCGAGCGCCGCGCATGCTACCGAGGAGGGCCGTGCCAGCGCCGTCGTCCTGCGTACCGGGCTTGACGTCTCCCTCCTCAACAAGACGGTCCAAGTCCCCCTGGCCGTCTCGCTGAACGAGGTCCAGGCGCCCGCGTCCGCGGAGAAGACCGCGCTCTCGGCCAGTCTCGACGGGGTCGACAAGGGGCAGCCGTTCAGCGTCCTCCGGGCGGATGTCGCCGAGGCGAAGGCGGATGTCCAGGAGGGCAAGGCCGAGGCGTCAAGTCGGCTTGCCCACGCGAAACTTCACGTTCCCGGGTTGCCGTTGTTGTCCCTCGTCGAGATCGAGGCGGTGAGTTCGAAGGCGGTCTGTGAGGTCGGGAAGGCTCCTGTCGCCGACGCGAATCTGTTGGGGGCGGTGACCGTGCTGGGCAAGAAGGTCACGGTGTCCGCCGGGGGTACTACCGAGGTCAAGGTGCCCGGGGTCGGTGAGGTGCGGCTTGATCTGTCCAAGCGGGAGACCACGTCCCGTACGGCTGCGGCCACCGCGCTTGAACTCTCCGTCAGCGTCAATCCGTTGAGCCTCAATGTTGCTGAGGTGCAGGGGTCGTTGACGCTGGTTAAGTCGACCTGTGAGACGCCTGCGGCTCCTGTGAAGCAGCAGGCCGAGCCGCAGGGGGAGGCGGCTGTTGAGCCGAAGGGGGAGCCGGTTGAGGCGAACCTCGCGGAGACCGGGGGGAGTTCGAGTACGTCGTATATCGCAGGGGGTGCTGCTGCGTTGCTTGCGGTGGGTGGGGGAGCGGTGTTTTTGGCTCGGCGGGGTCGTAGGAATTAGCGCCTAAAGGGGAGGGGCGCGGGGAACAGTGGCGGGTGCGGCGCCATTGTGGCTGGTCGCGCAGTTCCCCGCGCCCCTAAAAAAGCACGAGTTGCCCGGCGCCTTTCAATGCACCGAACGACGCTCAGAATCCCCGCAGCACCTTCTCCAGCGCCGCCAAGAACCCCTCTACCGTCCCCCTGTCCCTCACCGCCAGCCTCAACCACTCCCCGTCCAGCCCCGGAAACGTGTCCCCCCGCCGCACGGCGTACCCCGACTCCCGCAACCGCTCCCGCACACCCTCCGCCCCCTCAACCCGCACCAACACGAACGACCCCTCCGCCGGCCCCACCACACGTACCCCCAACTCCCGCAACCCATCCACCAGGTGAGCCCGGTCTACGGCAATCCGCCGCGCCGCCCCCTCCGCCTCCGTCAGCGCCCGCGCCGACACACACGCCTCCGCAGCCGCCAACGCAGGCGTCGACACCGGCCACAGCGGCTGCGCCCGCTCCAGCGCCCGGACGATCTCCGGCTCCGCGAGCACGTACCCGATCCGCAGCCCCGCCAGCCCCCACGTCTTCGTCAGGCTCCGCAGAACCACCAAGCCGGGTACGTCGGTTCGCCCGGCGAGTGCCTCCCGCTCACCCGGCACCGCGTCCATGAACGCCTCGTCGACCACCAACACCCGCCCAGGACGGGCGAGTTCGGTGATCGACGAGGAGGGGTGCAACACCGACGTCGGATTCGTCGGGTTGCCGATCACCACCAGGTCCGCATCCTCGGGAACCAGCCCCGGGTCTAGCCGGAACCCGTCCTCGGCCCGCAGCAGCACGCGCCCCACAGCGTGCCCGGCATCCCGAAGAGCCGCCTCGGGCTCGGTGAACTGCGGGTGCACGACGACAGGTTGACGGACTTTCAGGGCGCGAGCCAGCAGCACGAACGCCTCCGCCGCCCCCGCCGTCAGCAGCACCCGCTCCACCGGCAGCCCGTGCCGCGCCGCGACGGCGGCCCGCGCGGCCCGGCCGTCGGGATAGGCGGCCAGGCCGGTCAGCGAGTCGGCGATGTGCGCCCGCAGCCACGAAGGCGGCGTGTCCGCACGGACGTTGACGGCGAGGTCGACGAGATGGGAACCGTCGTCGCGGACCTCGGCGTCGCCGTGGTGGCGCAGATCGTGGCTGTCAGTGGGCATGGGAGTGCGAGTGGCCGTGGGAGTGGCCGTGGTGATGGTGGCCGTCGTCGTCGGGGTGGAAGTGCGGCTGCTGCGCCGCCCCCACCTTGTCCTCGAAGCCGGGCAGCGCGATCCGGTACACGCACGAGTCGCAGTTCATCCGGATGTCGCCCTGGACGGCCTCCGTGTACCGCTCCATCACCAGATCCAGCAACTCCGGCTCGGGGCCTATGACTTCGGCGGAGAAGACCTCCACCTCGGGATGCGCGGCGGCCCACCCCTCGGTCTGGTGGCGGACCCGGTCCGGCAGGATGCCGGTGAACAGGAAGTAGGGGAGGACGACGATCCGCCGCGCACCCAGCTTCACGCACCGGTCGAGCCCGCTCGGCACGTCCGGCGCCGCGAGCGACACGAACGCGGTCTCGACACCGGCGTACCCGCGCCCCTCCCACAGCAGCCGGGCCGCCTTGTACACCTCGGCGTTGGCGTCCGGGTCGGTCGAACCGCGCCCGACGAGCAGCACCATGACGTCGGCGCGGTCCTCGGGTGTGCGCGCGGACGAACCGCCGAGCGCCTCCTCCAACCGCCGCTCCAGCACCGCGAGCAGAGCCGGATGCGGGCCCAGCGGACGGCCGTAGGTGTACGAGATCCCGGGGTGGCGCTCCTTCTCGCGGGCGAGCGCGGCGGGGATGTCGCCCTTGGCGTGCCCGGCGGACACCAGCATCAGCGGGACGGCGGCGAAGCGGCGGACACCCTGCTCCACCAGTTCGGTCACGGCGTCGCCGAGCGGCGGCGGGGACAGCTCGATGAAGCCGCCCGCCACCGGGAGTTGAGGGTTACGGCGCCCCAACTCCCGTACGAAGTCGCGGAACGCCTCGGCTCCGGCGTCGTCCCGGGTGCCGTGGCCGGCGATGAGCAGGGCGGGCGGCGGGGTGGTCACTGAATCTCCTCGGAAGCGGAACTCGGTTGGTACAGCAGGGCGTTGAGCGCGGCGGCGGCGACCGCCGAACCGCCCTTCTCGGACACGTTGGACACGGCGGGCAGCCCGCTCCCGCGCAGCGCGGCCTTCGACTCGGCCGCCCCGACGAACCCGACGGGCAGACCGATGACGAGGGCGGGGGAGGCGTCCAGGGTCAGCAGCTCCTCCAGCGCGGTCGGCGCACAGCCGATCACCCAGATCGCCCCCGGCCCGACCTCCTCGTACGCCAGCCGGACCGCGTGGGCCGAACGGGTCAGCCCCGGACCGGACTTGGCGTCCTTCAGCCGGCAGACGGTCTCCCGCCGGGTGATGCCGGCCGCGACCATCTCCACGTCGACGACGACGGGCGCACCGGCGTGCAGCGCGGTGTGCGCCGCCGCCAACTCGCCCTCGTCCAGGACGAGATCAGCCGCGTACTCCAGATCGGCGGCGGAGTGGATGACCCGCTCCACCACCGCCCGCGACAGGGGCGGGAAGTGCGAGGTGTCCAGGCGGGCGCGCAGCCGCCGGAAGGACTCCTGCTCGATGGGGTGGACGACCCGGTTCGTCGGGTCCCCTGCGATCGGGCTCACCGCGCCTCCTCCTGCCAGCGGTAGCCGCGCGGCGTCACCATGCGCCCCGCGATGATCCTGGTGGCCGTGTTGCCCACGGTCACGACGGTCATCATGTCGACCGTCGCCGGGTCGAGTTCACCCAGGGTGGACACCCGGCTCGACTCGTCGACGCGCGAGGCGTTGCGCACGACACCCACAGGGGTCGCGGAAGACCGGTGCTCGGACAGCAGCGACAGCGCCTTCGGCAACTGCCAGTCCCGGCCCCGCGAACGGGGGTTGTAGAACGTGACGACCAAGTCGGCCTCGGCCGCCGCCCGTACGCGCCGTTCGATGACCTCCCACGGCGTGTGCAGGTCGGAGAGGCTGATCGACACGTGGTCGTGCCCGAGCGGCGCCCCCAGGATCGCCCCGGCCGCGAGCGCGGCGGTCACCCCGGGTACGCCGATGACGTCGATGTCGTCCGAGGCCTCGGCCAGCGCGGGCGACGCCATCGCGTACACGCCCGCGTCCCCGCTGCCGATCAGCGCGACGGCCTGGCCCTTGCGCGCCTCGGCGACAGCGGTCCGCGCGCGCTCCTCCTCGGCGCCAAGTCCCGACTCCAGCACGACAGTTCCGGGCCGCAGCAGGTCGCGGACCTGATCGACGTACTGATCCAGGCCGACGAGCACGGACGCCCGCCGCAACTCCGCCTTCGCGCGCGGCGTGAGGAGATCCCGGGCCCCCGGACCGAGCCCGACGACCGCGAGCCGGCCGCGCGTGGGACGCCGTACGACAGCACAGGTCGCCATCGCCGGGGAACCCGCCGACTTCCGCTTGGGGACGAGGAGTTCACCACCCCCGACCAGCGCGGCGGCCTCCGCGACGGACGGCGTCCCCACGGCAGCGAGCGGCGCGTCCGAGGGATTCGGCACCTCGACCCCGGCCAACTCCTCGGCGGAGTACGTCACTACGGGCACCCCGAGCCGCGCGGCGGCCTCCAGGATGCCGGGCTCCTCCGACTTGGCGTCCACCGTAGCGAGTTGAGCGACGCTACGAGCCGACAGCCCCGCGTCCCGCAAGGCGTCCTCGATCACCGACAGCACCTCGTCGACGGGCGCACCTTTGGAGGCGCCGACCCCGACGACGAGGGACGGCGGACGCAACAGGACTTCCCGGGACGCCGGTTGGACAGCGCGGTCCGTCAACCGCGCCGTGTACGAACCGTCGGCGGCGAACGGCACCGGAGGCAACGGCCACGGCACCTCCGCCGCCAGCACGACCCGCTCCCCGTCGAGCAGAGCCCGCGACACGGCCGCCACATCCCCCTCGACCGGCACCCCGAGCATGTCGAGACCGGCCACCCCGACGGAGTCGGTAGCCGTGGTCACCACAGGCTGAGCCCCCAGCAACTCCCCGACCTCCACGGCGAGTTCATTGGCTCCACCGCCATGCCCGCCGAGCAGTGACACGGCGAACCGCGCGCCCTCGTCGACACACACCACCCCGGGGTCGGACCCCTTGTCCGACAGCAGCGGCGCGAGGATCCGCACCGTCGCCCCCGTCGCCAGGAAGCACACCACCTGCTCGCACTCCGCGAACGCGGCCCGCAGGGCGTCCCCCACCGCCCCGTCGTACACCCGCGTACGGTCCGGCCAGGCCACGGCCAGCCTCTCCCGTGCCGCAGCCCCCGCCGACGTGGCGGAAATCAGGCCGATCACTGAGCAACTCCTTCGTCAGAAAAGGACGTTCGCACGCCCCACAGCAGAAACACGGGATTGGTGGCCGCGAGCCGCGTCACATCCCCCGGCAGCGGCGCGAGCCGCGACGACTGCAACAGCACCCCGTCACAGGAGAACCCGGCACCGGACAGCGCCGCCCGCACGGCGGGCACCCGGTCGAGCGCGGCCATCGCCACGACGACCACCCGCCGCGCCCGCCGAGCGCACTCGGCGACGATGGCAGGCAGCTCACCGCCCCCACCGCCCACGAACACGGCGTCAGGATCGTCGAGTTGAGCCAAAGCAGAAGGCGCGACCCCATGCACCACATGGACGTCGACCCCGTGCGCGGCGGCATTCGCCCGCACCCGCTCCACCCCGTCCGCCGCCTTCTCGACGGCCGACACGGCAGCCCCGAACCGTGCGCACTCCACGGCCACGGACCCCGACCCGGACCCCACGTCCCACACCAACTCCCCGGCCCGGGGCCCGAGTCGGGCCAGCGCGAGCGCCCGCACCTCGAACTTCGTGATCATCGAGTCCCGGTGCGCGAAGTCGCCCTCCGCCAGCGCCCACCCCTCCGGAAAGGCGAACCCCCCTGCCAGCGACCGCATTTGAGAACCGGAGCGCCGCGCGTCGAGACACAGCACGACACTCACCGCCGTACCCCAGTCCCGCACAGCCGCCTCCTCGGGCGTCACCCGCTCCACCCGCTCCAGCGCCGGATCACCCAGCGCCGTCCCGACGACCAACTCCCGCTCGTACCCGAGGAGTCCGGCCCCTAGCTCGGCGGGCCCGCCCCCGGGCCCGGTCAACACGGCCACCTTGGGAAACGCCCGGCACACGTTCACGGCGACCCGGGGGTCCCGCCCGTGCGCGCTCACCACGACCGCGTCGTCCCAGACAACTCCCAGCCGGGCGAAGGCGGTTGCCACCGACGACACCCCCGGCCGCACGTCCAGCGCCCCCGGCCCGAACCGCTCGGCGAGCGCCCGCACGACCCCGAAGAACCCCGGATCACCGGAGGCGAGCACGATGACGCGCCGCCCCTCACCGACGTACTTCTCGACGACGTCGAACGCGGGCGCGAGCGGGCCGAGAACGACCGTCGAGGCACCCTCGGGAAGCGCGACCGCGGACAGATGCCGCCGCCCCCCGACGACCAACTCCGCGCCGTCCAGCACCTCTTGGGGAACCGGCGAACCGGTCCCCGTACCGACGACGGTGATCACGTACTCGCACCCCGTTCACGCCGCAGCGCCTTGCGCGCCTCCGGGTCGGCCTTGCGGTAGCCGTGGAAGTGGCCGGGGTGGTACAGGTGCGAGCGGGTGCCGCGCGCGCCGAGCGCCGGGCCGATCAGGAACAGCGTGTGCTTCCACAGCTTGTGCTCCTTGACGGTCTCCTCCAGCGTCTCGATCGTGCACCGCACGACCAACTCCTCGGGCCACGTGGCCTGGTAGGCGATCACGACCGGCGTCGACGTCGGGTAACCCCCTTCGAGCAGCTCCCGCACGAGCTGTCCGCTGCGCGCCGCCGACAGGAAGACCGCCATCGTCGTACCGTGCCGCGCGAACTCCCGCACCTCCTCGCCGGGCGGCATCGGCGTCTTGCCGCCGCCGAGACGGGTCAGGACGACGGACTGCGCGACCTCCGGGACCGTCAGCTCGCGCCCCGCGATCGCCGCGACCGCCGAGAACGACGACACCCCGGGCACGATCTCCGTCTCGATGCCGAGTTCCTCGCACCGGTCGAGCTGCTCCTGCGTCCCGCCCCACAGCGCCGGGTCACCGGAGTGGATGCGGGCCACCTTCAGGCCGTCCAGGTACGCGCGCTCGTACACGGCGACGACGTCCTCCAGCGACATCGTCGCCGAGTCGAGGACCTCCGCACCCTCGCGCGCGTGGTCCAGCACCTCCGCCTGGACCAGGCTCGCCGCCCAGATCACCACGTCCGCCTCGGCTATGGCCCGGGCGGCCCGGAACGTCAGCAGATCGGCGGCGCCGGGGCCGGCACCGACGAACGTCACCTTGCCGGTGGGGGCATCGGCCATGGGGGAGAGTCCTTTCAGAAAGGGGTTACTGGAGCGTTACCGGCACACCGGCGGCCGTACGGGCCGCCGACCTGCGGACATGCGCGAACAAGGGGAGATCGGATACGAAGTCCTCATGGCGGTCTTCGTCGCGCTCGGCGCGTTCCTGATGACGCTGGCCGGTGGTTGGACGGCGCAGCGTGTGACCGACCGTCGCCATCTGGTGCTGGGCCTGGCGGGCGGCCTGATGCTGGGGGTCGTCGGCCTCGACCTGCTCCCCGAGGCCCTCGACGCGGCGGGCACCGAGGTGTACGGCGTCCCCGCCGCCCTCCTGCTCTTCGTCGCCGGATTCCTGCTGGCCCATCTGGTGGAACGCCTCCTCGCGCTCCGCCAGGCCGCGCACGGCGCCGAGGAACATGACGGCCGCGCCCCCGAGGTCGGTCTCACGGCCGCCGCCGCGATGGTCGGCCACAGCGCCATGGACGGCGTCGCCATCGGCGCGGCCTTCCAGGTCGGCGGGGGCATGGGGACGGCCGTCGCGCTCGCCGTCATCGCCCACGACTTCGCCGACGGCTTCAACACGTACACGATCACGAGCCTCTACGGAAACGCCCGCCGCAAGGCCCTGACCATGCTGTTCGCGGACGCCGCCGCCCCCGTCGCCGGCGCCCTCTCGACGACGTTCATCACCGTCCCGGAGCAACTGCTCGGCGGCTATCTCGGCTTCTTCGGCGGCGCCCTCCTCTACCTCGCCGCCGCCGAGATCCTCCCCGAGGCCCACCACGACCACCCGGCCCGCTCGACGGTCCTGTGCACGATCGCGGGGGCGGCGTTCATCTGGCTGGTGGTGGGACTGGCGGGGTGAGGGTTGTGCAACCGGTCTCACAACTTCCCACCCCGCCCGCTCTCCCGCCGCGCCGGCGAGATCAGCGTCGACAGATACGGCAACGGCTCCCCGTCCAGCTCCGACGCGGCCCGCACGGTCTCGCCCTCAAGTCCCAGCGAAGCCCCCCACACGGCCCCCTCGATCCGCCCGGTCTCCCGGAGCGCCTCGACGACCTCCGCCGCCTGCCGCCCGAACTTGTACGCCACGACGGTCCCGGCCCCCGCGAGCGCCTCCTTCAGCACCGCCGCCCCCGCTGTCACCGGCACGAGCGTCAACGGCTCGGTCCCCTCCGTCAGCACGGCCCCCGACCGCGCCGCGAGGTCCTGCATCGCCGTGATCCCCGGCACGGTCTCGACGACCGTCCCCGGCACCAGCTCCGCGACGGTCTGCGCGAGATAGGTGAACGTCGAATACACGTTCGGGTCCCCGATGGTCGCGAACGCAACAGCCGCATGTTCCCGCAACAACCCGGCGACCCGCTCCCCGGCGGCATCCCAGGCAGCCTCACGCCGACCGCGGTCACTGCGCTCGTTCAACGCGAAGACGATCCGTACGACCTTGTCCTCCGGGACGTAGTGCAGCACGGTCGCTTCAGCGCGCCCGCGTTCGCCGGTATCCATCACGGGTACGACGACGACATCCGCGTCCCGCAGCGCGTTGACCCCCTTGACGGTCACCAGCTCCGGATCCCCCGGCCCCACACCGACCCCGACCAGCTTGCTGCTCATGACGTCCGGCACCTCTCCACGAACCGACGGGCCACACCGGGCTCACCAGCCCAATGCGTATGCAAATAACTCGCGTGCACATTACGCGCCACGAACCCCTCCACTCGACCCCGAGCCCCTCGAAACCCCCAGGCAGGAGCGGCGCCGGCCCCCGGTTCGACCACGGTCCGATGAAACTCGTGCCCCCGCATCCGCGTCCCGACCCCGGCGAGCACGCTCTCACTGACGGCAACGGCATCCCGATACCCGAGGGTCAGCCGCTCACTCATGCGAGCGGAGGCATCGATAACTCCGCACATGGGAACCCCGTCAAGCTCCCGACACAGATAAAGCAACCCGGCACACTCGGCAGCAACAGGACCCCCACCCTCGACCAACGAGGTAACGGCCTTACGCAGAGCCTCATTTCCGGACAACTCAGAGGCATACACCTCGGGAAACCCACCCCCGATGACAACCCCGGAGGTCCCGTCGGGAAGCGCCTCATCTCGCAACGGGTCAAAGCTCACGACGTCAGCCCCGGCAGCGGCAAGCAGTTCGGTGTGCTCGGCATAGGAAAAACTGAAGGCGGCCCCACCAGCAACAGCGATGACAGGCTTGCCAGTTGGCGGATCTGCAACGCCCTGCGACGTCAACCCTTCATCCAACTGAGTCGGGTGGAGGGTGGGCGAGGCGGGGGTCCAGGGGGCAGAGCCCCCTGGTACCTCACCAGCAGTACGCGCCAACGCCTCCAACGCCTCCAGGTCACACCCTTCGGCGACCTGCGCAGCCATCGCCGCCACAGCCTCAACAGCCGCCCCCCGCCGCTCAATCACCGGCACCAACCCAAGATGCCGAGAAGGCACATCCACTTGAGCAACCCGCCGCAACACCCCCAACACCGCCACCCCGACCCCCTCCAACGCCTCCCGCAACAACTCCTCATGCCGGTCGGACGCCACCTTGTTGAGGATCACACCCCCCACCCGAACCTCGGGATCCCAGGAAACGAACCCATGCACCAGCGCGGCAACGGACCGGGACTGCGACGACGCGTCGACGACCAGCACCACCGGCGCCCGCAACAACTTCGCGACCTGAGCCGTGGACGCCAACTCCCCTTCACCGGCGGCCCCGTCGTACATCCCCATGACGCCCTCGACGATGGCGAGATCGCACCCCTGAGCCCCGTGGAGGAACAGGGGAGCGACCAACTCCGGCCCACAGAGGTACGCGTCGAGATTCCGCCCCACCCGCCCAGCAGCCAGCGAGTGATACCCGGGATCGATATAGTCCGGCCCCACCTTGTGCGGAGACACGACAACCCCCCGCGCGGCGAACGCGGCCATCAACCCCGTGGCAACAGTGGTCTTCCCGCTCCCGGAAGCCGGCGCGGCAATGACCAACCGAGGAACGGACCTCACCACTCGATACCCCTCTGCCCCTTCTGCCCCGCGTCCATCGGATGCTTGACCTTGGACATGTCGGTGACGAGATCGGCGACGGCGACCAGCTTCTCGGGAGCGTTACGCCCGGTGATCACAACATGCTGGGTACCAGGCCGATTTCGCAGCACATCGACGACCTCATCGGTGTCGACCCACCCCCAGTGCATCGGATACGCGAACTCGTCGAGCACGTACAGCTTGTACGTCTCGGCGGCGAGATCCCGCTTGACCTGCTCCCAACCCTCCCGAGCCTTCTCCTCGTTGTCCATCTGGTCGTCCCGCTGGACCCAGGACCACCCCTCACCCATCTTGTGCCAGTTGACGGACCCGCCCTCACCGGAAGCCCCGAGCACGCGAAGAGCGTTCTCCTCCCCGACCTTCCACTTCGCGGACTTGACGAACTGGAACACCCCGATGGGCCACCCCTGATTCCAGGCGCGCAGGGCGAGCCCGAACGCGGCGGTCGACTTCCCCTTCCCAACTCCCGTGTGTACGACGACAAGTGGCCGATTACGACGCTGACGGGTCGTCAGCCCGTCGTCCGGCACCACACTCGGCTGCCCCTGAGGCATTACGCGGCCCTCCTCTGAACATCCTTGACCAGCCCGGCAATTGAATCGGCGCGCAGCTCGTCGAGCGTGACGGCCGTACCCCCCAGCTCACCCGCGAGCTGCCCCGCGAGCCCCAACCGCACAGGCCCCGACTCACAGTCGACGACGACGGAGGCGACCCCGTCGGCGGCGAACAGCCGAGCGGCACGCCCGGCAAGAGCGACCGGCTCGGGCCCCCCGGTGGCCCGCCCATCGGTCACGACGACGACGAGCGCCCGCCGAGCCGGATCCCGCAACCGCTCAACTCGCAGCACGTCATGGGCTTTCAACAGCCCGGCGGCAAGAGGCGTACGCCCCCCGGTAGGCAGCGACTCCAGCCGAGCGGCGGCGGCGTCGACGGACGAGGTAGGAGGCAGCGCGAGATCCCCGGAGGTCCCCCGGAACGTCACCAACCCCACCTTGTCGCGCCGCTGATACGCGTCGAGCAGCAACGACACCACGGCCCCCTTCACAGCGCTCATCCGCTGCCGAGCGGCCATGGACCCGGACGCGTCGACGACGAAGAGCACGAGGTTCCCCTCCCGCCCCTCTCGCGACGCCTGCCGCAGATCGTCCCGCCGCACGACCAGCCCCGGCCCGGACCGCCCCCGAGCCCGCTGATGCGGCGCGGCGGCCTGCACGGTCGCCGCCAAGTGCAGCTTGGTGAGCGCCCCTTGAGGCCGCCGGGCCCCTGTCGTACGACCGTGCTCGGTACGCGCCCGAGACCGCCGCCCGGCAGCCCCCTCGCCGATCCCCGGCACGCTCAACACCTTGGTACGGAACGGCTCGGAGGCCCGTACGGCGGACTGCTCGCCGCCGCCCCCTCCTACAGGCTCCCCGCCCTCCCCGGCCTCGGGCTGGGCGGCGGCTCCACCGTCTCCCTGCCCGTCCTGGGGTGACGGCTGCCCGCCACCCCCACCGGGCCCGTCCGGATCGGGATCGTCCTCAGGAGACTCCCCCGAGAACTCCTCCAACGTCTCGTCGAGCTTGTCCTCGTCAAGTCCCGGCGCGTCAAAGGGATTTCGCCTACGACGATGAGGCAGCGCCAGCAACGCGGCCTGCCGCACATCCTCCGCCAGCACCTCGGTCCGCCCCGCCCACGCGGCCAACGCGGTAGCGGTACGCGCCATCACGATGTCGGCCCGCATCCCGTCGACCTCAAAGGCCGCACAGGTAGCCGCGATCTGCCGCAACACCCCGTCCCCGAGCAGCACGGACGGCAACAACTCCCGCGCGGCAACGATCCGTTGCCGTACAGCAGCCTCCTCGCCGGCCCAACGCTCCGAGAACTCGGCCGGGTTGTCGTCGTACGCGAGCCGCCGCCGCACGACCTCGACGCGCTGATCGGGTTCGCGGGAGGCGGCGACCTCGACGGTCAACCCGAACCGGTCGAGCAACTGCGGTCGCAGCTCGCCTTCTTCAGGGTTCATGGTCCCGACGAGCAGGAACCGAGCGGCATGCCGCACGGACACGCCCTCGCGCTCGACGTACGACGCACCCATGGCGGCGGCGTCGAGCAAGAGGTCGACGAGGTGATCGTGCAGGAGGTTGACCTCATCGACGTACAGAATCCCGCGATGAGCGTCGGCGAGGAGTCCCGGCTCGAACGCCTTCACACCCTCGGCAAGCGCACGCTCGATATCCAGCGCACCCACCAGCCGGTCCTCGGACGCCCCGACAGGCAACTCGACCATCCGAGCGGCACGTTGAGCATCACCGCCGGCCTCGTGCGGCCCATCAGGACAAGCCGGATCAGGAGCCGCCGGATCACAGGAGAACCGACACCCGGCGACCACATCCACCGCAGGCAGCAGCGCCGAAAGCGCCCGCACAGCAGTCGACTTGGCGGTCCCCTTCTCCCCGCGCACCAACACGCCACCCACAGCGGGCGACACGGCGTTCAGCAGCAGCGCAAGCCGCAGATCGTCCTGCCCCACAACTGCCGTGAACGGAAACGGAGTACTCACTGGTCGCCCTCCAAGTCGCCTTCAAGCTCCAGGTACGTGGCACGCAGCCGCTCCAGCGTGTCCGCGTCGGGCTCCGCCCACAGCCCACGGTCGGCGGCCTCAAGCAGCCGCTCCGTAATCCCGCGCAGCGCCCACGGGTTGGACTTCTTCATGAAGTCGCGGTTCTCCGGGTCGAAGACGTACTCGGCGCTGAGCTTCTCGTACATCCAGTCGTCGACCACACCGGCCGTCGCGTCGTACCCGAACAGGTAATCCACGGTCGCGGCCATCTCGAACGCGCCCTTGTACCCGTGTCGCCGCATCGCAGCCATCCAGCGGGGGTTGACCACGCGCGCGCGGAACACGCGGTGGGTCTCCTCGCCGAGCGTGCGGGTTTTCACCTGGTCCGGTGTCGCCGAATCCCCCACGTACGCCTCGGGGTTGGTGCCGGTGAGGTGCCGGACCATGGCGACCATGCCGCCGTGGTACTGGAAGTAGTCGTCGGCGTCGACGAGGTCGTGCTCGCGGGTGTCGACGTTCTTCGCGGCGACAGCGATCCGCTTGAACGCCATCTCCATGTCCCCCCGAGCCGCCCGCCCGTCCAGCCCGCGCCCGTACGCGTAACCACCCCACACCGCGTACACCTCGGCGAGATCCGCGTCCGACCGCCAGTTCCGCGCGTCGATCAGCGGCAGCAACCCGGCCCCGTACGCACCCGGCTTGGAGCCGAAGATGCGAGCCGTGGCCCGGCGTCGGTCGCCGTGCTCGGCCGTGTCCTCGTCGGCGTGCGCCTTGACGAAGTTCCCCGTGGCGGGCTCGTCCAGGTCCGCGACCGCGCGTACGGCGTCGTCGAGCAGGCCGACGACGTGCGGGAACGCGTCCCGGAAGAAGCCGGAGATGCGGACGGTGACGTCGATGCGGGGGCGGCCCAGCTCGTCCAGGGGGACGACCTCGAACCCGGTGACGCGGCGGGACGCGTCGTCCCACACGGGACGGCAGCCCAGCAGCGCGAGGATCTCGGAGATGTCGTCGCCCTGGGTGCGCATCGCGGAGGTGCCCCAGACGGTGAGCCCGACGGACTTCGGGTACTCCCCGGTGTCCGCCAGGTACCGCTGCACGAGCGAGTCGGCGAGCGCCTGCCCGACCTCCCAACTCAGCCGCGAGGGAATGGCCTTGGGGTCGACGGAGTAGAAGTTGCGGCCGGTCGGCAGGACGTTGACGAGACCGCGCGTCGGCGACCCGGAGGGCCCGGCGGGGACGTAACCCCCGTCCAGCGCACGCAAGATGTGACCGATCTCGTCCGTCGTCCGGGCCAGCCGGGGCACGACCTCCTCGCAGGCGAACGTCAACACGGCCACGGCGTCCGGCAGTTCGGTCCCGAGCACCTCACGCACCAGAGCGGGCACGCCCTCCACCGCCCAGCCCCGCTCCTCCATCCCGAGCGCGACCCGCCGGCACAGCTGCTCCAGCAGGTCGATCGCGTCGGCGGCGGTCCGCGCGGGACCCTCCACCAGCTCGCTCAACTCCACCGGCACCTTCAGCGCGGCCCCCGGCTCGGCGAGCAACTCCTTCTCGACCAGCCCGAAATGGGCGGCGAAGGAGGCCCGCAGACCCGGCAGCGCGTTCGCCTGGCCGCCCCACACCTGGGAGGCCCGCAGCACGGCCAGCACGAGGTTCACACGAGCCTCGTCGACCGGTCCGCCGCCGAGGATGTGCAGCCCGTCGCGGATCTGCACGTCCTTGATCTCGCAGAGGTAGCCGTCGATGTGCATGACGAACTCGTCGAAGGCGTCGTCCCCCGGCTGCTCGTCGACATGCAGGTCGTGATGCAGCTCGGCGGCCTTCACCAGCGTCCAGATCTGCGCCCGCACCGCAGGCGCCTTCACCGGGTCGAGATCGCTCACGAGGGCGTACTCGTCGAGGAGTTGCTCCAGCTTCGCGAGGTCCCCGTACGTGTCCGCGCGGGCCATCGGCGGCACCAGGTGGTCGACGACGGTCGCGTGCCCGCGCCGCTTCGCCTGCGTCCCCTCGCCGGGGTCGTTGACGATGAACGGGTAGATCAGCGGCAGTTCACCGAGTACGGCGTCGGGGGCGCAACCGCCGCTCAGGCCGAGGCCCTTGCCCGGCAGCCACTCCATCGTGCCGTGCTTGCCCATGTGGATGATCGCGTCCGCGCCGAACGAGTTGTCGAGCCAGCGGTACGCGGCCATGTAGTGGTGCGACGGCGGCATGTCCGGGTCGTGGTAGATCGCGATCGGGTTCTCCCCGAAGCCGCGCGGCGGCTGGATCATCACGACGACGTTCCCGAACTGGAGGGAGGCCAGGACGATGTCGTCGCCGTCCACGTACAGCGACCCCGGCGGCTCGCCCCACGCCTCGGTCATCGCGTCCCGCAACTCCGGGTCCAGCTTGTCGAACCACGCCTGGTAGTCGGCGAGCGGCACCCGCGCGGGCGCGGACGCCAACTGCGCCTCGGTCAGCCACTCCACGTCATGCCCACCGGCCTCGATGAGCCGGTGGATCAACTCGTCGCCCTCGGACGGGTATCCACTGACCCCGTACCCGGCGTCCCGCAGCGCGTCCAGCACCCGCACCGCCGAAGCGGGCGTGTCCAGACCGACCGCGTTGCCGACCCGGGAGTGCTTCGTCGGGTACGCCGTGAAGACCAGCGCGACCTTCTTCTCCGCGTTCGGCTTGTGCTTCAACTGCGCGTGCCGTACGGCGATTCCGGCGACCCGCCCGGCCCGCTCGGGGTCGGCGACGTACACCGGGACGTCGTCCGGGCCCTGCTCCTTGAAGGAGAACGGGACGGTGATGATCCGGCCGTCGAACTCGGGGATCGCGACCTGCATCGCCGCGTCCATGGGGGAGAGCGCGGCGTCCGACTCGTCCCACGCGGCCCGCGACGAGGTGAGGCAAAGCCCTTGCAGCACAGGGATGTCGAGGTCGGCGAGCGCGCCGATGTCCCACGCCTCCTCGTCACCGCCGGCCGAGGCGTCCGAGGCGTGCGTGCCCCCGGCCGCGAGGACGGTCGCCACCAACGCGTCGGCCCCGCCCAGGAGTTCGTACAGCCCGGCGTCCGCACCGCGCAGCGAACCGCAGTACACGGGAAGGGCGTTGGCGCCGCGCGCCTCGATCGCGTCGCACAGGGTGTCGACGAAGGAGGTGTTGCCGCTCAACTCGTGGGCCCGGTAGAAGAGGACGCCGACGGTGGGACGGCCCTCGACGCAGGCACGCTCCCCGCGAACGCCGAACTCCGGCATCTTCTGCGGCTCTTCGAACCCCTCACCGGTCAACAGCACGGTGTCGGAGAGGAATCGGGCGAGTTCGACGAGGTTCGCCGACCCGCCCTCGACGAGGTAGCGCAGCGCCTCCGCCACGACCCCGGCCGGCACCGACGACTCGGCCATCAGCTCCGCGTCGGGTACGGCCTCGCCACCGAGCAACACGGTAGGAATACCCGCCGACTTGAGCGCCGCGAGCCCGTCCTCCCAGGCCCGCTTGCCGCCCAGGAGCCGGACGACAGCGATGTCGGCGCCCTCGATCAGCGCCGGGAGTTCCCCGGCGACGTCCACCCGGGTCGGGTTGCCGATCCGGTACGGGGCGCCGGAGGCGCGCGCCGCCAACAGGTCCGTGTCGGCGGTCGACAACAGCAAAACTGTGCTCATGCGGGCGCTCCCGGGGGGATGAAGGGCAGTCCTTGCGGCGCTCCCGACTCGATGAGTCGCAGAAGCGCATCTGTGTCCGCGTGCTGTTCGATCAAGTCGCCGAGCAGATCGAGCTGTTGCTCGCGCAGCGCGGCGAACGAGGTGTCGGCGGCGGGCACGAAGCGGCGGCCCGCGGCGGCGGCCACCTCGCGCAGGAAGGCCCGCCGGAAACCGTCCGACTCCAGCGAGCCGTGCCAGTGCGTACCCCAGACGGCGCCGACCCGGCAGCCGTCCAGGAAGGGTTCGCCCCCATCGACCGAGGCGATCCCATGGTGGATCTCGTACCCCTCGACCCGCTCCCCGAGGGCCTCGCCCACCGGCCGGGTCAAGGTCTTCTCACGGGCGAACCGCACCCGCACGGGCAGCAGTCCGAGCCCGTCGACGACCCCGGCGCGCGACTCGACGTCGTCCTCGATCCGCTCGCCGAGCAGCTGAAAACCGCCGCAGATCCCCAGAGTTGGCCTCCCGGCGGCGGCCCTGCGCGCCAGCTCGACGGCCAGCCCTCGCGCCTTGAGCCACTCAAGTGCCTTCACCGTCCCCCGAGTTCCGGGTACGACGACCAGGTCCGCGTCCGCGAGTTCCTCCGGCCGGTCCACGAACCGCACCACCACGCCGGGTTCGGCGGCCAGCGCGTCCACGTCCGTGAAGTTCGACATCAACGGCACGGCGCAGACGGCGACCCGGAGGATCTCGTCACCGACCGGCGGTGCGAGTGAGGACTCCCGTACGGCGCCCCGCAGGGACACCGCCATGCCGTCCTCCTCGTCGATCCCGAGGCCCGGCCTGAACGGCAGCACCCCGTACGTCGACCGTCCGGTCAGCCCGCGCAGCATCTCCAACCCCGGTTCCAGCAGCGACACATCGCCGCGGAACTTGTTCACCAGGAACCCGGCGACCAGCGCCTGGTCCTCCGGCGAGAGCAGGGCGACCGTCCCGAAGAACGAGGCGAAGACGCCGCCCCGGTCGATGTCCCCGACCACCAGCACGGGGAGCCTCGCGCCCCGGGCGATGCCCATGTTGACGATGTCGGTGCGCCGCAGATTGATCTCGGCGGGGGAACCGGCGCCCTCGCAGATCACCGCGTCGTGCGTGGACCGGAGTTCGGCGAGGCAGTCGAGCACCGTCCCGAGAAGCTGCTCCTGCCGCCCCCCGTGATACCGGCGCGCGTCCATCTCGCCGACGGGCTTCCCCATCAGCACGACCTGACTGCTCCGCTCCCCGCCGGGCTTCAGCAGCACGGGGTTCATCAGCACGGTCGGCTCGATCCGGCACGCCTGCGCCTGCATGGCCTGCGCCCGCCCGATCTCGGCACCCTCGCGGGTCACGAACGAGTTGAGGGACATGTTCTGCGCCTTGAACGGCGCGACCTTCACGCCCTGCCGTACGAGCCACCGACAGATCCCGGCGGTGACGACACTCTTCCCGGCGTCGGAGGTGGTCCCGGCAACCAGTAGCCCGCCGCTCATACGCTGGCCCCCTTTTTCAGCAACCGTTTGCACAACATCCGTCCAGCGACTGTCGCCCCCAGCGCCAGCCAACTCACCCGCCGCGACAGCCGTACCGCCCGCTCGATGTCCCCGACAACAACCCCCCGCCCACCCCCATTGAGCACAGGCCGATGCTCAACACGACCCGCATAAGACAAGGTCCCCCCCATCCGCACCCCCAACGCCCCCGCGAACGACGCCTCCACCGGCCCCGCATTGGGGCTCGGATGCCTCACCGCGTCCGCCCGCCAGGCCCGCACAGCCCCCCGCGCATCGTCCCCGGCAACACACGCGAGCACGGCCGTCAGCCGAGCCCCCGGCCACCCGGCGACATCGTCGAGCCGAGCGGACGCCCACCCGTACCGCAGATGCCGAGCCGACCGGTGCCCCACCATCGCGTCGAGCGTGTTGACGGCCCGGAACCCGAGCAGCCCCGGCACCCCGCCCACGGCCCCCCACACCAGCGCGCCCACCACCGCGTCGGACGTGTTCTCAGCAACCGATTCCACAACGGCCCGCGCGATCCCGTCGGCGTCCAGCGCCTGCGGATCGCGCCCGCACAGATGCGGCAGCCGCGCCCGCGCCGCGTCGACGTCCCCGGCCTCCAGTGACCGCCCGATGTGCCGGGCCTCGCGGGCGAGGGAGGTACCACCGACGACCGCCCAGGTGGCGACGCCGGTCAGGGCGAGGGAAGCGGCGGGGGAGCGACGTACGGAAGCCTGCAAGGCCGCGCCGAGAGCCACCGCGCCCCCCGCGCAGACGGCAGTGTGCAGCGCCCCCCACCCTCGGTGGTCGCGCCACAACACCCGCTCCACAGACATCGCGGCGCGCCCGAACGCGGCGACCGGATGCCCCCGGCGGGGATCGCCGAACAGCAGGTCACCGAGGAGTCCGGCGGCGGCGCCGTACGCGTAGATGCGATCGGCACCCATCGGCTCAGCCGGCCGTGGGAACGGTCAGCGGTCGGAGTCGGTACCTCAATCGGCGGCCGAGCATGGCGATATGTCCTCACTCAGGGTGTCCACGCCCTGGTTCGACGAGACCGGCGGTGGGAGTTCCTGGCTCCCGGGGATGACTACCCCGGTCACAGTGGCGGGACCGCGCCGGATTCGCACCGGACTTCCTCCTGAGCCGCCGTACATGGCCCTGGCAGTCCACCACGGGCCTCAAACAGCCGTCAACTCACCGTTGACCTGCGAGAGCGGAGTGTGCAGAACCCCACACGGCCCCACACGTGACCCGGCCCACGCCCGCGCACGAAACCCCGCACGGCCGAAGCCGCACGGGGTTGTGCAAACGGTTGCTGCCGGTTTCCGGCGGGCTCAGGCGACGATCAGGCTGATGCCGTACGCCACAGCCCCCAGGCACGCCGCGAAACACGCGTACGCCCCCGTCACCGCGAGCGCCGCCGAACCCCCGCCGGCCTGGGCGCGTTCGTGGCGGGAGAGGCCCATCACGCCCAGCGTGAAGAGGGTCACGATCCCGACGGTGACCACGAGGCTGACACCGAAGACGGAGCCGAGTGCGGACCAGTCGATCTTCATGGTTGCGGTGTCCTTCGGGGTCAGACGGTCGCGGCCGGGGGAGCGGCCGGGTCGGTGGTGGCGGTCGCCGGGGAGGGGATGACGACCTTGATGTCGGCGGCACCGGTCTCCGGCGCGGAACTGACGGCGTCGTCCGTGTCGTTCACGTTGTTGTGGTCCACGACCTCACGCCGCGAGACCTTCCAGATCGCGGCGCTCGACGCGACGAGGAACACCGCGACGGCGGCCGTACCCCAGTCGCCCAGGTCCGTGACCGACTCCGCGAGCGCCCCGACCAGCGCGGCGGCCGGCAGCGTCAGCCCCCACGCGACGAACATCCGCGTGGCGGTGGACCACCGCACGACCCCGCCCTTGCGGCCGAGCCCCGCGCCCATCACGGACCCGGAGACCGCGTGCGTGGTGGAGAGGGAGAAGCCGAGGTGCGACGACGCGAGGATGACCGTCGCGGCGGACGTCTGCGCCGCGAACCCCTGGCGCGGCTGGAGGTCGGTGAGGCCCTTGCCCATCGTGCGGATGATGCGCCAGCCGCCCAGGTACGTGCCGAGCGCGATCGCGAGACCGGCGGAGAGGATGACCCAGGTGGGCGGGTCCGAGTCGGGCGCGAGCGAGCCGCCCGCGACGAGCGCCAACGTGATGATGCCCATCGTCTTCTGCGCGTCGTTCGTGCCGTGCGCCAGCGAGACGAGCCCGGCCGAGGCGATCTGCCCGAACCGGTAACCCTTTTCTGCCGCGTTTCCGTCGGCCTTCTTCGCCAGGGTGTACGACAGCCGCGTCGCCAGCATCGCGGCGACCCCGGCGACGATCGGCGCGGCCACTGCGGGAATCAGCACCTTCGTGACCAGTACGTCGCCGTGCACCGCGCCGGTCCCGGCCGAGGCCAGCGTCGCGCCGATCAGGCCGCCCATCAGGGCGTGCGAGGAGCTGGAGGGGAGGCCGACCAGCCAGGTCAGCAGGTTCCAGAGGATCGCGCCGACCAGCGCCGCGAAGATCACCTCGGGTCGTATACCGCTTTCGTCGACAAGTCCCTTGGAGATCGTGTTCGCGACCTCCACGGAGAGGAACGCCCCCACCAGGTTCAGTGCGGCGGACATGGCCACCGCCACCTTGGGTCGCAGTGCGCCGGTCGAGATGGTGGTGGCCATCGCGTTGGCTGTGTCGTGGAAACCGTTCGTGAAATCGAACGCGAGAGCGGTTACTACCACTATCGCGAGGATCAGCGAGAAGCTTTCCATTTACCCAGACAATCGTTCGTAGTAATCGGCAGGTTGAAGGTAGGTAACCTGGATGAACGGAAGATGAACTGGACAGGGCTTCGCGGTGTCACTGTGGGCATGACTCCGACACCTGGCAGGATCACCCGTATGGCTGAGCAGAGGCGCCCGCGTCCCGAAGAGGCCGCGGCATGGGAGTCCTTGATCGTGACGGCACGCCGCACGGTCACCGACGGACTCGTGGTGGGCACATCGGGAAACGTCTCGGTCCGGCTCGCAGACGTGGTCCTGATCACACCGACAGGCGTTCCGTACGACCGGCTGGGGCCCCAGGACGTCACGGGCGTCGCCCTCGACGGCACCCAGGTCCTCGGCACGCTCCGGCCGACCAGCGAACTCCCCATGCACCTCGCGGTCTACCGCGCGACCGACGCCGGAGCCGTCGTCCACACCCACGCCGTCCACGCGACGGCCGTCTCCACCCTCGTCCCCGAACTCCCGGCGGTCCACTACATGACGGGGGCCCTGGGCGGCCCGGTCCGGGTGGCCCCCTACGCGACGTACGGCACCGAGCAGCTCGCCGACCACATCCTCACGGCCCTCCAGGACCGCACGGCCTGCCTCCTCCAGAACCACGGCACCCTCGCGTACGCCCCCACCCTCGACCGCGCTTTCACCGACACGGCCCAGCTCGAATGGATGTGCCACCTCTGGCTGACGGCGGCCTCGGTCCCGGGCCACACCCCGAGCCTGCTGACCCCGGACCAGGTGAGGGAGGCGGGCGACAAGCTGAAGGGGTACGGGCAGGGGACGGCCTGAGGGGGCACGCCGTCGGCGGGGGACCGGCCGAACACACGCCCCCAGCGGCCGTACGAAAGCCCCGCCGAGCCCCCGGTCCGGCCCCGCACCACTGGCCGCCCCCGCGAACCACCCGGACACTGGACCCGTGCGCCCAGTCAAAGCGACGGCCGTCGCCGTCTCCGCAGTAGTGGCCGCCGGCGCGGCGAGCGTCGCCGCGGGCCGGATGGCGAGCGACACGGCGCTGAAGGCGCCGCCGGGCCGGCCCCTGCCGACCGAACCCAAGCTCACGGTCCATGCCACCGCCGCCGGCCAGATCACGCTCACCCGCGACCTCGCCGCCCTCAGACCCGGCACGTACGGCATCACCGGCGCGGACGTCCACGCGGTGATCGGCCCGGTCCTGCCGAACGCCCCGCACGACGCCGACGCGGTCGTCCGCCGCCTGGAACGCGTCTCGTACGGCACGCTCAGCCCCGGCACGGCCGTACGCCTCACCCCGGCCCTGCACGTCGGCGACCCGACGACGGCCCTCGGCCTGACCCACACGGACGTCCGTGTCCCCGGCGAACTCGGCACGCTGCCCGCCTGGTTCGTGCCCGGCGCGCGCCGCACCTGGGTGATCGCCGTGCACGGCCTCGGCGCGGGCCGCGAACACGCCCTGAACGTCCTGGGGTTCCTGCACCGCCGCCGCTTCCCGACCCTGGTCCCCGCCTACCGGGGCGACGAGGGCGCGCCGCGCCCGCCGGACGGCCTCAACCACCTCGGTACGACGGAGTGGCGGGACGTCGACGCGGCGATCCGCTACGCCCTCGCGCACGGCGCCGACCGCGTGATCCTGTACGGCTGGTCGACCGGCGCGGCGATGGCCCTGCGCGCGGCCACCCGCTCCGGCCTCGCCGACCGGGTCTCCGGCCTGGTCCTCGACTCCCCGCTCCTCGACTGGCAGACGGCCCTGCGCTCGCTCGCCGCCGCCCGCCGCACCCCGGGCGCCCTGCTCCCGCTGGCGGTCCGCGCGGCGCTGGGCCGCCTCGGCAACGGGGCGGAGCCCCCGGACGACGTCACGCTCCCCGGCGTCCCCACGCTGATCGTCCACGGCCCCGGCGACACGGTCGCCCCCTGGGACCTCTCCCGCCGCCTCGCCGCGCGGGCGCCCGCGCTCACGACCCTCCACGAGGTCCGCGACGCCCCGCACGGCGCGATGTGGAACGCGGACCCGGCGGCGTACGAGGAGACCCTGCGGAGGTTCTTGACGCCGCTGATGTGAACGGCGCCGAGGAGGAGCCGGCCGAACCCGAGCCCCGCCGGTGTGAGTCCCGGCACATCCGCCCGCCCCGGTAGCGGGGGTTCCGCTTGGTCCCGTCCCCGTCCCGAGCACCCTCTCCGTCCCCTCTCCGCACCCCGTGCGTTGGCCAGTCCCGTAGCCCCCCGTGACATTCCGTTTGGGTTTTCGGACCGTCAACCGGAAGACTGCACCCGTGACGTCCCGTATCCCGCGCGACTCCAGGCTTCGACTCGTCCGCCCGCGACCCCTGGCCGCCGCCCCCTCAGCTGTGAACCAGCGGCGCCCGCGCCGCGCCGCGCCCCGCCCCCCGGAAGGCACACCGGCCCCGGCGGAACTGGCCAGAATGGCTCGCTCGGGCCTGGCCGCCGCCGCCCGCGTGGCCCGCTGGGCGGACAACGCCCTCGGCCCCGGCAAGGACGCCGCGACCATCGACGGCAGGGCGACCCTCTCCGAGGCGACCGCGCGGCGCGCGGCGAGCGACCTCGGCCTGAGCGTCGACCAGGTCCGCGCCGACTGGGACACCGCGAGGCTCGCCGGCCTCATCGAGGTGCACGGCGCGAGCGCGCGCCCCGGCTGGCGGCTGCGCGCCTGGAACCGCGACGACAGCGCGGTGCTCCGCGGCTGGGTGGCCCTCTTCGACGCCTGGTCCCTCGCGGTCCCCGAACCCCCCGACGAGGAACCCGCCACGGTCGCCGAGGTCGTCTCGGCGATGCCGCAGGTCCTCTCCTTCCTCCAGCTCTCCGCCGGGCCGGTCCCCGTCGAACAGCTCCTCGACCTCCTCGCCCAACGCGTCACCGAACTCCGCACGGAACGCTGCGAGATCCCGTACGCCGCGGGGGCGGACGGGGACGAGGGGTTCACCGGGACGACGACGGAGACCGGCACGGAACTCGCCACGCCCACGGGAGCCGCCGGCCTCACCACAGCCGCCGGTCCCACCCCCGTCGAACTCGCCCCCCTCCTCGACTGGGCCCTCCACGCGCTGGCCACCGTAGGCGCGCTCACCGGCGGTGCCGGGCAGCCGACCCTCACCCCCCTGGGCAGCTGGGCGACCTGGGTCAAGCTGGAGCAGATCTGCGTGGCCGCGCAGAGCCCCGCCGGGAACATCGAGCAGGCCGCCGAGGACATGCTCCGAGGCTGCGCCCAACTCCGCCCGAACGCGGCCCGCTCCGAGTACCGCGCCTGGCTCGCGGCCCGCACGGTCGGCAGCGCGGTCACGGAACTCCTGGTCGCGGCGCGCGGCGAGGACGCCCTCCTGCGGGGCCTGGCCTTCGAGGCGCTGCGCGTCGTCGGCGCCCCGGCCGAGCCGGACGTCCGCGCGGTCGTCGACGAACCCGCCCTGCGCCCGTACGCCCTGCTGTGGCTCGCGGAGCACGACGGCGTCGACCCGGAGGACGCGCACGAGGTCCTCACGCGCGAGGAGGCGACCTGGCTGTGGGTGGACACGGCCGCCGCCGTCGCCGACCACGGCGAGGCCCCGATGCTGGTCCGCCACCTCGAATCGGCGCTCCAGCCGACCGTCCCCGCGCTCCTGAACGAGGTCCGCGCGGTCGGCCACCCCCGCACCGTCCAGGTCCTCGTGGCCCTCGCCGCCGCCCACCCGGACCCGGCCCTCGCGAAGGCCGTCCGCAGAGCGGCCTTCCAGGTCCACACCGGAGGCAGCTGACCACCTCGCAGGGGGCGCCCCACCGCCCCCGGCATCCCCCACAGCCTCTTCATCTCACCCCCTGACCTCCGGCGCGTACGTCCCGAACGACCACACGTTCCCCTCCAGGTCCCGCGCCATGTAGTCCCGCGCCCCGTAGTCCTGGTCCGTCGGCGGCATCAGGATCTCCGCGCCCTGCTCCACCGCCCGCCGGTGATGCGCGTCCACGTCGTCCACGACGACGTACGTCCCCGTCGGCCCGGCCCCCTTCATCACCGTGTCGAAGACTCCGCCCCGCCCCTTGGAGCCGAGCATCACGACCCCGTTCCCGTACACCAGCTCGGCGTGGAGGATCACCCCGCCCTCGCCCTCGTACACCGTCAGCTCCGTGAAGCCGAAGGCCTCCGTGAGCTGCCGGATCGCCGCCTTCGCGTCGCCGTACAGCACCGTCGGGCAGATGCTCGGACGCCCGCTCGCCGCTCCCGCCATGCCGACCACTCCCTGACCGATCCCTGGGGATTCCTGCCGGAAAATCACCTGTCGCCCAGTCTGGCACCCGCCACTGACAACGGCCCTGGAAACCCCGCAACAGCCGGCCGGACCGGCTCACCGGAAGGTGTCGCACCGCTCCATGTCACCGCTGCGGAACCCGGTGTCGAACCACTGCTGCCGCTGCGCCGCCGACCCGTGCGTCCACGACTCCGGCGTGACCCGCCCCTGGAACCGCTCCTGGATCCGGTCGTCCCCGACGGAGGCCGCCGCGTCGAGGCCGTCGCGGATGTCGGCGTCGTCGAGGTTCGTCAGCAGGGGCCGCCCGGTCGCCGGGTCGTTCGTGGTGGTGGCGTGCCGCGCCCAGACACCGCCGTAGCAGTCGGCCTGGAGTTCCACCCGCACCGCGTTGCTGTTCGCGCCGGTACGGCCGTCCTGCGCGCGCTTGAGGGTGCCCAGGAGGTCCTGGACGTGGTGGCCGTACTCGTGCGCGACGACGTACGCCTGCGCGAAGGACCCGCCGCTCGCCCCGAACTTCGTGCGCAGCTCGTCGAAGAAGCCGAGGTCGAGGTAGACCTTGCGGTCGCCGGGGCAGTAGAACGGCCCGACGGCAGCCGTCGCGGCGCCGCACGCCGTGTTGACGCGCCCGCTGAACAGGACCGTCGACGACGGCGTGTACGTCCCGCCGCGCCGCCGGAACTCCTGGCTCCAGTAGTCCTGCACGCTGTTGACGACGGCCACGATCCGGCAGTCGTCCTTCGTGTTCGCGTCCCGCCCGGTCCGGCAGGTCTGCTGCACCTGGGCCAGCGAGGAGGCGGATGTGGTCGGCTCGTCGCTCCCCGAGGAGAGCCCGAGCTGGTCGGGGCCGACGCCGAGGAACAGCGCCAGCAGGAGCGCGATCACCCCGGCGATCCCGCCGCCCACGGTGGCCCGCCCGCCCGGGATCCGGCTCCCGCGCACGTCCTGCACCTCGGAGGTGTCCAGCGGCGCGTCGTCGTCGAACTGCATGCGCCCAGCGTGCCGCGCGATCGGCGCCCCCGCCCCCGCAGCTCACCCGGACGGCCCAGCGCCCGCGGCAGCGAAACTCCTTGCGGGCCCCCGTTAGACTGGCCTCATGGCCATTCTCCTCGCGCATTAGACGACGGGATCGTCCGCACACCCTCGTCCAGTCACCCGAACACGCCTTGGAGTCTGTCCGTGATCTCCGCCTCCGGTATCGAACTGCGCGCAGGCGCCCGCATCCTCATCGAGAGCGCCACCTTCCGCGTCGCCAAGGGCGACCGCATCGGCCTCGTCGGCCGCAACGGCGCCGGCAAGACGACCCTGACGAAGGTCCTGGCCGGCGAGGGCCAGCCCGCCGCGGGCCAGGTCGCCCGCTCCGGCGAGGTCGGCTACCTCCCCCAGGACCCCCGCACCGGCGACCTCGACGTCCTCGCCAGCGACCGCATCCTCTCCGCGCGCGGGCTCGACGTACTGATCCGCAAGATGCGCGACAACGAACAGCGCATCGCGAACGGCAGCGGCGCCACCCGTGAGAAGGCGCTCAGGCAGTACGAGCGCCAGGAGACCGAGTTCCTCACCAAGGGCGGGTACGCCGCCGAGGCGGAGGCCGCGACGATCGCCGCCGCGCTGAACCTCCCCGACCGCGTGCTCGGCCAGCCCCTGCACACGCTCTCCGGCGGTCAGCGCCGCCGCGTGGAGCTGGCCCGCATCCTGTTCTCCGACGCGGACACGCTCCTGCTCGACGAGCCCACGAACCACCTCGACGCCGACTCGATCATCTGGCTGCGGGACTACCTGAAGACCTACCGGGGCGGCTTCATCGTCATCTCCCACGACGTGGACCTGGTCGAGACGGTCGTCAACAAGGTGTTCTACCTGGACGCCAACCGCGCCCAGATCGACGTCTACAACATGGGCTGGAAGCTCTACCAGCAGCAGCGCGAGGCCGACGAGAAGCGCCGCAAGCGCGAGCGGCAGAACGCCGAGAAGAAGGCCGCCGCCCTGCACTCGCAGGCCGACAAGATGCGCGCCAAGGCCACCAAGACGGTCGCCGCGCAGAACATGGCCAAGCGCGCCGACCGGCTCCTCGCGGGCCTGGACGCGGTCCGCGTCTCCGACAAGGTCGCCAAGCTCCGCTTCCCGGAACCGGCGCCCTGCGGCAAGACCCCGCTGATGGCGGAGGGCCTGTCGAAGTCGTACGGCTCCCTGGAGATCTTCACGGACGTCGACCTCGCCATCGACAAGGGCTCCCGCGTCGTCATCCTCGGCCTCAACGGCGCGGGCAAGACGACCCTGCTGCGCCTCCTCGGCGGCGTCGAGACACCCGACACGGGCGAGGTCCGGCCCGGTCACGGCCTCAAGCTCGGCTACTACGCGCAGGAGCACGAGACGCTCGACCCGGAGCGCACGGTCCTGGAGAACATGCGCTCCTCCGCGCCCGACCTCGACCTCGTGGAGGTCCGCAAGACGCTCGGCTCGTTCCTGTTCTCCGGGGACGACGTCGACAAGCCCGCGGGCGTCCTGTCCGGCGGCGAGAAGACCCGGCTCGCGCTCGCGACCCTCGTCGTCTCCTCGGCGAACGTCCTGCTGCTCGACGAGCCCACCAACAACCTCGACCCGGCCTCCCGCGAGGAGATCCTCGGCGCGCTGCGCACCTACAAGGGCGCCGTCGTCCTCGTCACCCACGACGAGGGCGCGGTGGAGGCGCTCCAGCCCGAGCGGATCATCCTGCTGCCCGACGGCGTCGAGGACCTGTGGGGCGCGGACTACGCGGATCTGGTCGCCCTGGCCTGATCGAATGGATGATCCACTGAGTATGGATCATTCGGCCTACCGGTGATCCATCATCTGTGTGAGATCTCCTCGTATCGAGGTGTGTCCGTTCCGCTTTTCCCGGCCGGCCCCTTTGTCGACAACCATCGACAGGGGGTCGGCCTTCGTGTCTCTCTGACCTGCGTGTTCACGCAAAGTGGCGTTCGACGGGGCGGACACGGCCGTTCGGAATGTCATCTTCCGTTTGTGGAGACGTGCTCCTGTCGTCAAAACCCTCACCCACGGACCTTGCCGAATGGGTGGCCAGGATCGCCGGGAGGGGTGATCATGAGGGGACCAGAGCGCACTTCCCATGAGGAGGCACGGGTGGCCGAGACTCTGAAGAAGGGCAGCCGGGTGACCGGCGCCGCGCGCGACAAGCTCGCGGCAGACCTGAAGAAAAAGTACGACTCCGGTGCGAGTATCCGAGCGCTGGCCGAAGAGACCGGCCGCTCGTATGGCTTCGTCCACCGGATGCTCAGCGAGTCGGGCGTCACGCTCCGTGGGCGTGGCGGCGCGACGAGGGGCAAGAAGGCCGCCACGTCCTGACGTCGGGCGGCCCATCGTTCCTCGATGGTGGCCACCCGGTCGGCGCACAGATCGACCGGGTGGTTACTGTGCAGTCACTTAGCTGTACTCAGGTGACCGCACCCATCGGAGGCGCCCCATGGCTTCGCTCGCACCGGCACTGGACAAGGACGGCGTACGGCTCACCGTCGAGGACGCGCTCGCGACGGTGACGCTGACCAACCCGGCCAAGCGCAATGCGCAGAGCCCCGCGATGTGGCGGGCGCTCGCCGAGGCCGGGCGGTCACTGCCGGGCTCTGTCCGTGTCGTCGTGCTGCGCGGTGAGGGCAGGTCCTTCTCCGCCGGACTCGACCGGCAGATGTTCACGCCCGAGGGCATCGAGGGCGAACCGTCCTTCGTGGATCTCGCACGCCGTGGCGACGCCGAACTCGACGCCGCCATCGCCGAGTTCCAGGAGGGCTTCACCTGGTGGCGGCGCAGCGACGTCGTGTCCGTCGCCGCCGTCCAGGGCCATGCCATCGGCGCGGGCTTCCAGCTCGCGCTCGCCTGTGACCTGCGCGTCGTCGCCGACGACGTGCAGTTCGCGATGCGCGAGACCAGCCTGGGCCTGGTCCCCGACCTCACGGGCACGCACCCGCTGGTCTCCCTGGTGGGCTACGGCCGCGCGGCAGAAATCTGCCTGACGGGCCGCTACGTCCACGCCGAGGAGGCCGTCCGCATCGGCCTGGCCAACACGGCCGTCCCCGCCGCGGACCTGGACACGGCCGTCAAGGACCTCACGACGGCCCTCCTCGCGGCCCCCCGGGACGCCGTCGTGGAGACGAAGGCACTCCTCCAGGGCGCGGCTGGCCGTACGTACGACGACCAGCGCGCAGCGGAACGCGCAGCGCAGGCCCGCCGTCTCAGGGACTTGGCGGGGCTGGGGGAGTAAGGGCGGGGGCCGGGGGGCGTACGACGAACCGGTGCCGGCAGCGGCTCACCCCACGGCGACCACCAGCACCGCCGCCGTCGGGCTCCCCGGCACCCGCTGCGCCGCCGTGCGGGCCTCTCGCGCCACGTCCAGCGTCCGCAGGTCCGCGCGTACGGCGATCTCCACGCGCGCGTGCGTGCGCGGGAGCGCGTTCGTCCCGGCCCGCTCCTCCAGGCGCACGGTGCCGCCCAGCACCCCCGGCACCCCGGCCAGTGCGTCCGGCACGGTCCCCCGCCACGGCCGGAGCGGCTCCGGCTCGTCCGGGGGGTCCTCCGGGAGGACCAGGCCCGTCACCCGCAGGTCGATCTCCGTGACGACGAGGCCGAGGCGCTCCGCCGACGCCGCCGCGAGGGCGGCCCGCAGACGGGCGGCCGAGTTCGGCAACGGCTCCGTCGGCCGGGCGGAGAACTCCGCGGTCATCTTCAGGGGGCCCGGCGGGAGGGCCGTCGGGGGCGGCGGTACGGCGGGGGTGTGCGCGTTCTCGGGGTCGGCGAGCGTCAGCCGCAGGGGGCCGAGACGCGCGCCCTCCACGTTGCCCGCCACCGCCCGCGCGAGGACCGTCTCCGCGACGCTCTCCGCGATCCAGCAGCCGTCCCGAGGACCGCCGAGGGGAAGGAACCTGCCGAGTCCGAGCTGCTGCCGGACCGTCTGACGCCAGTGCTGCTCCGCAGTCATTCCACCAGCCTGCCGCATCCCCGGGGCGCTATGGGGCAACCGCGCTTACGGTTGGTTTGGTCGAAGGACACCGGCCGGAAGGGACGTACGGATCATGACCGACACCACACAGAACTCCGCCGCCGAGACCGATCAGACGGTGCGCAAGACCGTGAAACGCGGGGGTGGCGACCCCGCGACCAGGGGACGGACGACGATCGCCGACGGCGTCGTGGAGAAGATCGCGGGGCTCGCCGCGCGGGACGTCGTCGGTGTGCACGCCATGGGCAGCGGGCTCAGCCGCACCTTCGGCGCCGTGCGCGACCGCGTCCCCGGCAGCTCCAAGTCCGTCTCGCGCGGCGTGAAGGCCGAGGTCGGCGAGGTGCAGACCGCGCTGGACCTGGAGATCGTCGTCGACTACGGCGTCTCCATCGCGGATGTCGCGCGGGCCGTCCGCGAGAACGTGATCGCCGCCGTCGAGCGGATGACCGGCCTTGAGGTCGTCGAGGTCAACATCGCCGTCAGCGACGTCAAGCTGCCCGATGAAGAGGACGACGAGCCGGAACCCCGGATCCAGTGACGCGAAGGGACGACATATGAGCAGGGCCGTGATCGGCATGATCGCCGGCATGGCGCTGGGCTTCGCCGGGTACTTCGGCGGGTTCGGCGCGTTCCTCCTGGTGGCCGCCCTCGGCGCCATCGGGTTCGTCGTCGGCCGGTTCCTCGAAGGGGACCTGGAGATCGGCGACTTCCTGCGCTCGCGCGACGACCGGCGCCGATGACGTCCACCGTCGCGGCGGGGGAGCGCGGGGCGACGCGGATCGCCGACCGGGTGGTCGCGAAGATCGCCTCCCAGGCGGCCCGCGAGGCCCTCGGCCCCCTCCCGCCCGGCGCGGCGCCCCCGCACGCCATGGTGGTTGTCTCGCACGACCACGCGCGCGTACGCGTGGTCCTCGAACTCGACTACCCCACCGATATCGGAGCACGTTGCCGCGCGGTGCGTCGAAACGTGGTCGAGCGGGTACGCGCGTTGGTGGGAATGGACGTGCCGGACGTCACCGTCACGATCGAACGGCTCCACCCGACGGTGGTCCCCGGCGAGGCACAGGGGAGGACGCGATGAGCGAACCCCAGGGCAGCGAAGGCACGACCCAGCGGCTGCCGGTGATCCTGGACAAGGAACCGGAGCCGGAAGCGGCGGCAGGCGTACGCCGCTTCTGGTCCGCCCGCCGGGCACCGGCCGCCCTGACGGCCGTCCTCGTCCTCGCCGTGGCCGGTGTCTTCCTGTACGACATCGCCGCCGTCCGCGCCGGTCACCCGGCCATGCGCTGGCGCCGCGAACTCGCCCACCAACTCGCCGCGCGCCCCCTGGACGACACCTGGGTCCGCACCGGCGCGGGCGTCGCCGTCGCCCTCGGGCTGCTGGCCCTGCTGCTCGCGGTGACCCCGGGCCACCGCGACGTCCTGCCGATGCGCCCGACCCACCCCGACGTACGCGCGGGCCTGCACCGCGACGCCGCCGCGCTCGTCCTGCGGGACCGGGCGATGGAGGTGTCCGGCGTCCAGTCCGTCCACGTACGGATGGGACGGCGCCGTATCGACGTCCGTACGGTGTCCCACTTCCGCGACCTCGACGAGGTACGCGCGGATCTGGAGGCCACGCTCACGGCGGCGCTGGACGGCCTCGGACTGGCCCACCCTCCGGCGCTGTCGATCCATGTCCGCCGGCCCGCGAAGAAGGGGTGACCCCCGATGCTCCGCACCGTCAACCGTGTCCTGCTCGGCCTCGCCGGGCTGGCCCTGCTCGCCCTCGGCGGCTCGGTCCTCGCGATCGGGCTGGGCGCGGACCTGCCCACCTGGTGGCTCCACGGCGACCGCCACGACGCCCTCCTGACGGCCTCCCAGCGCACCCGCTGGCGCGACGAGGGCTGGTGGTGGCCGACGGTCATCGGGGGCCTCGCCCTGATCGTCCTGCTGGCCCTGTGGTGGCTGACGGCGAACCTCCGACGCCGCCGCCTGGGCGAGGTCCTGATCAACACCGGCGACGGCGAATCGGCGATCCTCAGGGGCAGCGCGCTGGAGAACGTCCTGGCCACGGAGACGGCCCACCTGGACGGCGTCTCTCACGCGCGCGTACACCTGACGGGCCGCCGCGACGCCCCGGAAACGCAGGTCCACCTGAGGGTGGAACCGCACGCGTCTCCGGGGGAGGCGCTGAGGAACTTCATCACGCACTCCCTGGCGCGCGCGAGGGACTCGGCGGCGCTGAAGGCGCTACCGGCGGAGGTACGGATGAGGGCGATGAAGCACAAGGCGGAACGGGTCAGCTGACGGGTCAGAATCCGTGACGCATCCCGCCGTCCACCGGGACCATGATCCCCGTCAGGTACGAGGCGGCCGGTGACAGCAGAAACGCTCCTGTCCGCCCGAACTCCTCCGGCCGCCCATACCGCCGCAACGGAATCCGCGCCTCGTTCGCAACCCGAGTAGCCTCCGGATCCGCCGACAACCCGTCCAGCTCGCGCACACGATCCGTATCGATCCGAGCCGGCAACAACCCCACGACCCGAATCCCCCGAGGCCCCAACTCGTCCGCCAACGACTTCGCGAACCCGGCAAGACCGGGCCGCAGCCCGTTGGAGATCGTCAGCCCGGGGATCGGCTCGTGCACGGACCCCGACAGCACGAACCCGATCACACCCCCCTCGTCCAGCTCGGCGGCAGCCGCCCGCGCGAGCCGTACCGCACCGAGGAAGACGGACTGGAACGCGGCCTCCCACTGCTCGTCCGTGTTGTCGGCGACGAACCCGGGCGGCGGCCCACCCACGCTGATGAGCACCCCGTCGAACCCGCCGAACGCCTCGCGCGCACGGGCGATGAGCCGCTCAGGCGCCCGCGCGTCCGCGTTGTCGACGGCGACCCCCACCGCACCCTCGCCCAGCCCGCGCGCCGCCTCCGCGACCCGCTCCTCGTCCCGCCCGGAGACGACCACCTTCGCCCCGTCCGCCAGCAGCTCGCGCGCGACCGCGTTGCCGAGTCCGCGCGTGGCCCCGGTGACGACGTACACCCGGTCCTTCAGTCCAAGATCCATGGCCCCTATCCTGCCTCCCCGTCCCCGAACAGGGCGAGGGCGGAGCTGACGAGCCCGATGTGGCTGAACGCCTGCGGGAAGTTGCCGAGCTGGCGCCCACTGGCGGGGTCGTACTCCTCGGCGAGCAGCCCGACGTCGTTGACGAGCCCGGCGAGCCGTTCGAAGAGGGCGAGCGCCTCCTTGCGGCGGCCGGTCAGGTGCAGCGCGTCGACGAGCCAGAACGAGCAGACCAGGAAGGTCCCTTCGGAGCCGGGCAGCCCGTCGACGGTCGTGCCGTCGGTGCTGTAGCGCCGCAGCAGCCCGTCGTGGCCGAGTTCCGCGCGCACCGCGTCGACGGTGCCGATCACGCGCGGATCGTCGCCGGGCAGGAACCCCACGCGCGGGATCAGCAACAGCGCGGCGTCGAGTTCGGCGGACCCGTACGACTGCGTGAACGTGCCCCGTTCGGCGTCGTACCCGCGCTCGCACACCTCCGCGTGCACGGCGCTGCGCAGCTCGCGCCAGCCGTCGAGGTCGCCGCGCAGATGCGGGTGCGTCTCCAGCGCGCGCACGGCGCGGTCGGCGGCGACCCACACCATCACCTTGGAGTGCGTGAACTGGCGCCGCCCGCCCCGCACTTCCCACAGCCCCTCGTCGGGCTGGCGCCAGTTGTCGCGCAGCCACTCCATCAGCGCGCGCTGGAGCGCCCACACGTGCGGGCGCGCGGGCAGCCCCGCGTCCCGCGCGAGCGCGAGGGAGTCCATGACCTCGCCGTACACGTCGAGCTGGAGCTGGTCGACGGCGCCGTTGCCGATGCGTACGGGGCGCGAGTTCTCGTAGCCGGACAGCCACGGCAACTCCAGTTCCGGCAGCCGACGTTCGCCCGCCACGCCGTACATGATCTGGAGGTCGGCCGGGTCGCCGGCGACCGCGCGCAGGAGCCAGCGGTGCCAGGAGCGGGCCTCCTCGTGGTAGCCGGCGGACAGCAGCGCGCCCAGGGTGAGCGTCGAGTCGCGCAGCCAGCAGTGCCGGTAGTCCCAGTTGCGTACGCCGCCCAGCTCCTCCGGCAGCGAGGTGGTGGGCGCGGCGACGATCCCGCCCGTCGGCGCGTACGTCAGCGCCTTCAGCGTGATCAGGGAACGCCGCACGACGGCCTCGTACGGCCCCTTGTAGCGGCAGTGGGCCGACCAGGCGCCCCAGTCCTCCAGCGACGCCTCCAGGGCCTCGTAGGGGTCCACCCGGGCCGGCTGCGGTTCGTGCGACGGGTGCCAGGTCAGCACGAACGCGACCTTCTCGCCCTCGGCGACCTCGAACTCCGCGTGCGTACCGAAGTCCTCGCCCCACGTCCGCACCGGCGGCTCGCTGCGCAGCCACGCCGAGTCGGGGCCCGCGACGGCGACCCGGTGGCCGTCCGAGCGGCGCATCCACGGCACGATCGACCCGTAGTCGAACCGCAGCCGCAGCGTGCTGCGTACGGTGACCTTGCCGCGCAGCCCCTCCACGATCCGTACGAGGTCGGGCGCCTTGTCCCGCTGGGGCATCAGGTCGGTGACCCGGACGGCGCCGTCCCCGGTCTCCCACTCGGTGTCCAGGACGAGGGTGTCGCCCCGGTACGACCGGCGGGTGCACGGACCGGTCACCCCTTTGGGCGCGATCCTCCAGTGGCCGTTCTCCTCGTCGCCCAGCAGGCGCGCGAAGCAGGCGGCCGAGTCGAAGCGGGGCAGGCAGAGCCAGTCGACGGAGCCGTCCCGGCCGACCAGCGCGGCGGTCTGTTCGTCGCCGACGACGGCGTAGTCCTCGATGCGCATGGAGGTCCGGGTTCCCGCAGAAGGGCACCGGCAATCAGACACGCGCCCGCGCGAGCTACACGGTCGCCGGTTCCGCCTTCTCGGGCTCGTCCGCCGTCTGCTCCCGCTCCGCGCGGTCGCGCCGTTCGCGGCGGACCAGGACGAACCAGCCGAAGGGGACGGCAGCGGCGAACAGCCACCACTGGATGGCATACGCGTAGTTCAGGGCCGCGTTCTCGTCGCCCGGCTTGCCGATCGGCTCGGGGGTGTCGCCCTTGGGCTCCGGGTCCGTCAGGACCAGGTAGCCGCCGAGCACCTGGGCGTTCAGGCGGTGCGCCTCCTCGCCGCTGCTGATCAGCATGATCTGCCGGTCGGGCAGGCCCTTGAGGTTCTTGATGCCGCTCGCCGCGGTCGTCTCGTCGGGCATCAGCCGCCCGGTGACGGTGACCTGGCCCGCAGGGGGCGCCGGGATCTTCGGGAACGCCGTCTGGCTGGGCCCGTCCGCGGGGATCCAGCCCCGGTTGACCAGCACGACCTTGCCGTCCGTCAGCACGAGCGGCGTCAGCACGTGGAAGCCGACCTCGTCGTCCGCGTTCACCCTGCGGCGGACGACGACCTCGCGCGCGGCGTCGAAGCGGCCGACCGCCGTGACCGAGTGGTAGCGCTCGGCGCGGGTGACCTCGTGCCCCGGGGACGTCAGCTTCTCGACCGGCACCGGGTCCGCGTGCAGGGCGCTCGCCACCAGCTCGTTGCGCGCGTGCCGCATCTCGTAGCGGTGCATCTGCCAGATGCCCAGCCGGATCATCGTAGGGATGAGGACGAGGGCGACCAGCGTGAGGATCACCCACTGCCGGGACAACAGGAAGCGGTACACCCCACGACCGTACAACCCGCTCCGCGCGCGGGCCCCGGCAGGGTCGGACGCGGCCGGCTACGAGCCGTCGGCCGCCGCCACGTCCCGCAGGAGCTGGCCGAAGGCCGCCTCGTCGACGACCGGCGTGCCGAACTGGCGGGCCTTGAGGACCTTCGAGGTGCCCGAGTCGGGGTCGTTGGTCACCAGGAGGCTGGTGAGCCGGGAGATGCTCGTGGAGACGTGCAGCCCGGCTTCCACCGCGCGGTCCTCCAGGAGGTCACGCTCGGTCGACGTGTCGCCGGAGAACGCGATCCGCATCCCCTGCTTGAGCGGCTTGCCGTCCTCGAAGCGGCCGGGGTTCGGGTAGGGGCAGGCGGGCCGCTTGCGAGACGGCCGCCAGGTCGACTGCTGCTGGTAGCCGCCGCTCTGCCGGCCGATCCGCGGCGTCGCGGGCCGGTCCTGCCACTCCGTCAGCGGCCGGCACTCGTGCAGCGGCAGCCGCACCCCGCGCGCGGCTGCGTCCCGCAGGCTCGGCCGGAACGCCTCCGCCAGCACGCGCGCGTCGTCCAGCGCGTGGTGCGCGCGCTGCTGGACGACGCCGAAGTGCGCGGCCAGCGTCTCCAGCTTGTGGTTCGGCAGCGGGAGCCCCAGCTCCTTGCTCAGCACGATCGTGCACAGCCGCTGCCTGACGGGCGCCTGCTGCTCCGCGCGCGCGTACTCGCGGGCGATCATCTGCCAGTCGAACACCGCGTTGTGCGCGACGAGTACGCGCCCGTCCAGCCGCCGCGAGAACTCCTCGGCGACCTCGGCGAAGAGCGGCGCCCCTTCGAGCACGTCACTCGTCAGCCCGTGGATCCACACCGGCCCCGGATCGCGCTCCGGGTTCACCAGCGTGTACCAGTGGTCCTCGACCTCCCCGCGCGCGTCCAGCCGGTAGACCGCCGCGGACACTATCCGGTCGTCCCGCGCGAGCCCGGTGGTCTCGACGTCGACCACGGCGTACCCCTGGGGGTATGTGTCAGGCCAGCCTGTGGGTGACGGGGTGGTGAGCATGCGGTCTTCGAGCATGGTTCACGAGGATACGGGGCGACACCGACAGCCCTGCCCCATCACCCCAGTGCGGCCACCAGGTCCCCCGCCGCCAGCGGCGTCAGCCCCGCCCCGTCGACCGGGCCCGGCAGCAGCCGGTACACCTCGCCGCTCGCCCCCTCGGGCGCCACCCCGCCGTGCACGAGGCCGAGCAACACCCGCTTCTTCGCGGCGAGTTCGGACGCCGCAGCGTCCGCGTCACCGACCGGCTCCTGACGGTCGGGCGCGTCCAGCACGCGTACGCGCGCGGCGAACGCCGTGGCCGATTCACCGTCACCGCACCGGTAGTGCCACAGCTCGTCGAGCGCCCCCGGCACCGGCGCCCGCCGGATCACCGCCACCTCCCGCGCACGCGCGCAGGCATGCCACACCGTCAGGTCCCACAGCGTCGACCGCCCCGACGCGAAGTACTGGTGCAGATCCCGGCCCGCCCGCGCGAGAGCCGTCGAGTGCCGGCCCACGCTGTGCAGTCCCTCGGACCCCGACAGGTGCAGATCGACCCACAGGAACGTCCGCTCTTTGAGGTCCACCAGCATCGGGACGTGGATCCGCGAGTCCCCGGCCAGGTCGTACCGCTGGCGCACGGTCCGCGGGTCGTACGCCGCGTCGCGGGCTTCGCCGTCAGACGTCGGGAGGGTCATGAACCCGGCGAAGGCGTCCAGGAGCTTCTCGAAGGGGATGTTGTTGAAGCTGAACACCACCGGCAGCGCGTACCGCACGCCGTGCGCCCTCAGCGCGCTCAGGTCCAGGTCGACGTACTCCGTCGCGCCGTCCGGCGCCGGAGCCGACGTCAGATCGCCGGAGTGCACCGCCCAGCGCTCGCCGTGGACCAGGTTCGTGTAGTCGCACAGGCCGACCTGCTCCCACCCCTCGTCGAACAGGGCGACCGACAGATCGAGGTCCACGCGCGTGCGCGCGGGCTCCGTCCAGTGCAGGAACAGCCGCAGGACCTCACCGCGCGGCAGCGGCTGCGTGCTCCCGCGCGGCACCGACACCAGCGCCTTCGCGTCCGCCCGCTCCGCCGCCGGCACGGCGAGCCCGGCCAGCGCCGAGTCCACCACCGCCAGCTCCACGCGCGGGGCCGACGCGAGGCGCCGTACCGCCTCCGCCTCCAGCAGCGCGCACACCGCCTCCGTCACGGCACCGGCGAGCGGCGGGCGCGTGTCGTCGACCGTGTACGCGTGCGTGACCTGGCCGCGCGGGAAGAACACCCGGCGCGCGGCCGGGAGGTGACGGACCCTCAGGCGCCCCAGGGCCGCCAGCAGGGGCGCCGGGCCCGCCTGGGGGAGAGCGGCGCGCAGGACGTCCGCGAAGTCGTCCGGGAGCGTCCGGAGGTCGTCCAGGCGCAGGACGTGGTCCAGGCGGCGGAGCAGCTCGCCGGGGCGCTCGGCGAGGAGGTCCAGGGCCGCGCGGGTGTGTTTTCCGGCCAGCGCTTCCTCCACGCGCGCGTGCCAGGTCGCCGCTCTCACGCGCGTGCCGTCGATCCGGACCTCGTGGGGGTGGGCGGCTGCCGTGCGGAGGACTTCCTCGCCGAGTTCCCCTGTCATCGGCGTGCCCCGCAGGACCGCGAAGGCGAGGGTCGTCCTGGGGTGCCGGGTGTGGTGTTCGAAGGGGTGCAGCGTTTCGGCCGCGCGCTTCCACGCGGTCGGGTGGCGCAGGACGTCCTCGACCAGGCGAGGGCAGCGCTCCAGGGCGGTGAGCAGGCGCCGGCGTATCCCGCGCGGGAGCGAGCGCATTCTCGGCGGCTCGACCAGGTCCGCGTCTCCGCCGGACCACACGCACAGGAGCCGCAACACGTCCGTAGCGGTCGTCAGATGCGCGTCCAGCAGCGGCAGGACGTCCTCACGGCGGCTCTGTACGGCCAGCAGACGGCCCAGCACCAGCGCCTTGGTCTCCCGGACCGGCACGTCCGCCGGGAACCACTCCACGCCCCCTGGAGCGTGCTCCAGCAGCACGCCGAGATCCGCCCGGTCGCGGGGCGGGAGCGGGGTGCGGCGGGCCAGGAGGGTGCGCAGGGCTGTGACGGCGTCCGCGCGCGCGTCCCTGCCCAGCGCGAGCAGCTTGAGCGGGCCTACGGCTGTGCCGTCATGCCGGGTCCGTCGGGGAGTCGGTCTTAGGAACGGGTCCTTGGTGTCGATCCTGCGGTGGCAGAGCGGGCAGCCCGCGTAGTCGGCGCCGTCCCAGCACTCGCGGCACACCAGGTGCGCGCACGGGGACACCGGGTGCACGCTCGCCACCGTCGCGCACAGGACGCAGGGCTGTTCCGGCCACTGGAGGAGCAGCGTGAAGACACGGTCCACCCAGAGCGCCTCGGTGTCGTCCGGCACGGACGCCGGGAAGCTCCGGAACAGCGGCATGTGCGTGCGGTCCGCGCCGAGTTCGTCATCTATGTACGCGATCAACTCCCGCCCCGCGCTCGCCAGTCCGGCCGGTCCCAGCCAGGCGAGGGCCTCCCTCAGCTGCCTGTTCGGCGCGAAACCCCGGTCCAGCAACTCGGCTTCCAGAGCTGTCATGCCGCCTGCCGTCGAGGGATCACCCGGGCGCGGGCCCGGCTGGTCGACGTAGACGGTACGGAGGCGGCGCAGCAGGACGGAGGCGAGTTCGCTCAAGAGGGGTCCCCCGGGAAGGTGAGGTGAGAGGCGGGGGCGGAGAGGGGGTGCGCTAGGAACTTTTCAGGAGTGAGAAGGAAGCACACCGGGGAGCCGCCCCCGTGGGGATGACGGTAGGGGGTGGGGTGGGGGAGGGCTACTGGTTTTTGTCAGTCTGCGATCAGGCGGGATACGGGGATGAGGTCGGTGCCGATGGTCCCCCGGCAGAGGTAGAGGTGGATGTCCACATGGTCGAGGGGGGCCAGCGGGGCGATGTCGAGTTGGTAGAAGCCGGAGAACTCGACGAGTTTCAGGCGGGGCAGTTCGGCGAGGGCCGCGAGGTTCTCGACCCGCGTGACGGCGGAGAGGTAGATCTTGGTCAGGTCCTGGTACGGCGTCAGCTCGGCGAAGTCGACCAGGCCTACGTCCATGAGCTGCACCGACCTCAGTGGCGAGAACACCCTGCGCGCCAGGAAGTCCCGCCACTGGCGCTCACCGGTGAGGGCGAGCCAGTCGAGACAGGTCATGGCCTCGATTCCGTCGAGGTCGGTGGTGCCCGCTCCCCCGAAGAGGCCCAGACCGGTGAGCCGGGGTGCGAAGGCCAGCCGGTCCAGGCGAGCCTGGGGTGCCGGGAAGTCGAAGACCAGGTGCTGGAGTTCGGGGAGGTCCGCCAAGGGGGTCAGGGAGAACGGGCGGAAGGGGTCGTACAGGTAGACGTGGGTCAGCGGGGAGCCGGCGAGGGAGTTGAGGTCGGCGACGCGCGTGCAGTGGTTCACGGAGAGCCGCCGCAGCTGTGGGAACTCCTTGAGGCGTGAGAAGCCGTCGACCCTGCTGTTGCGGAACATGCCGAGGAACTCCAGCGCGGGGAGGCGTACGGCCGCCTCGGGGATGCCGTGGTCGCCGATCAGGTTCAGCCCGGTGAGCTGGGGGAGGCGAGGGAGCAGCGCCAACTCCTCGGCCCTGCGCACGTTCAGGATCTCCTCGGGGGCGACGGTCCCTTCGAGGACCGCCTCGAAATACCGGACGGCGTCGAACGCCTGCCAGGCGTACCCGAGAGCAGTCCGTACGGCGAGGCGCTCGTCCTTCCGGAACCGGGCGATCACCCCCAACGCGGCATCCCCGCCGACCAGTTGAGCCGTCCGCACCACGGCAGCCGCTTCCCTCGCCGCCAATCCTTCGGGTCCCGGCAGCAACTCCAGGGCCAGCTGGCCCACTCCGGCCAGTGAGTCCGACTGCTCGTCCGATCGAGGCGGCATCAACACGCCGGTCCGCGCCTCCACTTCCTCCCGCACCTCGGGGCCCAGCTCCGGCGCGTGATCGAGACTCGCCGCCGCCAGCAGCACCAGCCGGTCCCGGTGCCGCCGTACCTTGCCCGCCTCCCGCAGCAACTTCCGCAGAATCAGGCCCCGTTCATCCACCCGCGCATGCCCCACCGCCATGCACACCACATCACCCCACTGATCGTCATGCGCGTTCTTCACCAACAACCCGAAGTCCCGCGCCTCAACCGCAGCCTTCGCCCCCAAGTAGTCCTGGAACGTCCGATGGACGAAGTCCACATACCCCGGCGTAGGCTCGCGCAGCAGCCCCGTCCGGATCAGCAGGTGCGTGAACACCTGCCCCGCATCCCCCTGCGCCCGCACCTGCGGCATCGCCTCCAGCCACCCCCCGACCAGCCCCACCGCCTCCTCCCGGGCGATCTCCACCTGCCCGTTGCGGATCATCCAGTACGCCAGCCGCTGGAGCAGGACGGTCTGTTCCTCCCGGGACAGCGAAACCCCCTCCACGGCCCCGATCTCCCGCTCGGAGTCCCGCCGCACGAGCAGCATGTCGAGCGCGGCGTCGTACAACTCCTTGCGCGCGCGGGGAAGTTGCATACGCCGGTCCCGGTTGAGGGCACACAGCAGCGCGCACGTCAGGGGGTTCGTGGCCAGCCGCCCCAGATCTCGCCGAGTCGCCACCGCCTCCCCGAGCCCCGCCTCGTACCGATCGAGCTGCACCGCCTCCCCAGGACACTCCTCCCGAGCCGCGTTGTGCCAGTGCCGCACGAAAGAACGGATGTCGTCCCGCTCCATCGGCAGCAGCGTGTGCGCGGTGAACCCCTGCGGCGCGAGCCAGTCCTCGGGAACGGCGGAGGGCCGGGTCGTGACGAGGTACCGCGCGCGGGGGAACGCGGTCACCAGGGACCGCAGCCATTTCTCCGTACGGTCCCGCAACCGCACCGGCACCTCATCGACCCCGTCGACGAGAACCACCGCCCGCCCGCTCTCCAACAGCCCCTCGACCCACCCCTCGGGCGCCCGCAACGGCACCCCGGCCGCGCTCAGAAAGTCCGCCGGCATCGGCAGCGCGTCCGGCGAGTGGAACGACCGCAGCCGCAGCACGAACGGCACGAGCCGGTTCCACCCCTCCAACTCCCGCCCGAAGCTCCGCCGGGCGGCATTCAGCGCGACCCACTGCAACAACGTCGACTTCCCGGACCCGGCGGGCCCGCGCACCAGCAGCCGCTCACCGCCCGCGAGCGCGTGCTCGACCCGCACGGAAGCCGGCGCGCTCTCGTACCGCCACCGCTCCCGCTCCCCGCTCACCGAGAGACTCAAGTACGCGGTGTCGAGCGGCCACTCCGCCCGATGCCGGCCCCCCAGCGTCACCCCGAACAGCTCCACGCGCGCCTGCGCCTCGGCGACGTACCGCCCGTACCGCTCCTCGAAGGCATCGACGACCGGCACATCCCGCTCCCGCAGCAACTCCCCGCTGCGCCGCGTCTGTTCGACCGCCGCCCGCGCGACGAACGACGGCTCGGCGGTGAGCTGCTCGACGAGGTGGACGCAGCACAGGCCCAGCAACTCCCCGTACAGATCCCGCGCCCCCTCGGAGAGATCGGCGACGGGACGGCGCAACTCGGCGGCGAGGCGCGCGGGTTGGAGGTCGACGGCGAAGAGGCGGTCGGCCGTCAGCTCACCGGCCCCGGCGAACGTGTCCTGCACAGCGGCGACGGCAGCCAGCCGCTCATGCTCCGGCAGACCCCCGTACGCGGCCTCGATCCGCCCGCCCAGCACCCGCGCGAGCCGCTCGGGGCTCGCCGGCTTCGGCAGCGGACGCACCGGCTTCGCCACCAGCCCCGCCCCCGGCCTCGGCGTGAGCAGCGCCTTCACGACCGTCACCGCCAGCCGCGCCACCACACTCTCGATCCCCTGCATCCGCGGGCCCCCTCCTGCCTGCCTCCCAAGCGTAGGGGCCGCCACTGACAATGGCCGACGACAATGGCCGACGCGCACCGACCTCGTAAAACCCGAAAAGGGGCGGTGCGCATCGTCGCACCACCCCTCCCCGGCGTACGGAGAGCTACTACTTGACGGCCTTCAGCGCGCTGACCACGCCCGCCCCGTAGAACCCGTTGTAGAACTTCCCGCCGACACAGGTCGCGTCCACGATCCCGTCGCCGTTGCCGTCGTACGGCTCGGTCGGGCACGCCTGCTTGTCGGCCTGGAGCTTCAGCAGGGCCGTGAGCTGGGCCGGGGACGCCCACGGGTGGGTCGACTTGAGGAGCGCGGCGACGCCCGCGGCGTGCGGCGCGGCCATCGACGTGCCCTGGAGGTAGCCGTAGGTGTTGCCGGGCAGCGTCGAGAGGATGCGGCCGTTCTGGGACGGGGTGTCCGGGATCTGGTACCGGTCGCCGCCGGGCGCCGCGACGTCGACCTGGCCGTAACCGTACGTCGAGTAGTACGACTTGGTGCCCTTGACGCCGGTCGCGCTGACCGTGACCAGGCCCGGCAGCTGCGCCGGGACGTCGAAGCACTTGTGCGGGTCGATCGTGCGGGTCACCGGCGTCGTGTCGTTCGGGCTGGTGGTGTCCTCGATCGCGTCGGAGTCGAGGTCCTGGTTGGAGTTCCCGGCGGAGGCGATGCTGAGGGTGCCCTTGCGCTGGGCGTACGACTGGGCCCGGTTCACCGCGTCGACGACGGCCTTCTGGTCCGGGTCGTCGAGGCAGTTGTAGAGGTACGGGTCGACGTAGTAGCTGTTGTTCGTGATCTCCACGCCGTGGTCGGCGGCGAAGACGAACGCGCAGACGACCGCCTCGGGGTAGAAGAACTGCCCCGAGCCCTGCGAGACGCGGATCCCGGACACCTTGACGCCCGGCGCGACCCCGGCGACGCCGATGCCGTTGCGGGCGGCGGCTATCTCACCGGCGACGTGCGTGCCGTGGTAGTGGCTCGGGTCGGCGGGCCGCCAGGCGCCCGGCGTCGTGTCGGCGACCCCGCCGACGCAGCTCGCGGACTGCGAGGCGGAGAAGTTGGGGGCGAGGTCGGGGTGCGTGTCGTCGACGCCCGTGTCGATGACGGCGACGGTGACCTTCTTGCTGCCGGGGTTGATCTCGGCGGCCTTGTCCGCGCCGATCGCCCGCAGGTCCCACTGGTCGGCCTCCATCGGCTCCTGACCGGCGGTGGCATCGGCGGCGAGCTTCGCGGCCTCGGCCTGCGTCAGCTTCTGGACGGCACCCTCGTCGGTCGTACCGGCCGCCGTCAGCGGCGCCGTACGCGTCGCGCCCGCCGACTGCACGCCCCGCGCCGTGCGTATCTGGGCCGCGAACGCCGGGTTGGCGGAGTGCGCGACGATCACGCCGATCTTGTCGTACGTGATCACGACGGTCCCTCCCGCCGCAGTGACCGCCTTCTTCACCGATGCGATCGTGCGGTGGTCCGCCTTCGTGTTGACGACGTACGTCAGCGTTCCCGCCTCGACAGAGGCCGAAGTGGCCGAGGACGCGGCCGAGTCGACGGGCGCCGCGGTCGCCGCCGTCGGCAGGAAGCCGAGGGACGCGGTCAGCGACAGCACGAGCGGGGCCGCGAGGGCGAGACGGCGTCTCGAAGGCAGATGAGCCATGGGGTCTCCACATCATCCGGGTATGGCGAAGCACCGGGCGCGAGGTTCGCGACCGGGCAGGTACATGACCAGTGGTACGCCCCGAAACTATCCGCCCGACTCGCCCCGCAGCAATGGCTTCCGGAGACCGTGTTCCGGAATCCGGGCACCTGACGGGCGTCGCGGTGGGAGGTCGCGGAGGGGAGCCGGATTCCCCCGACGTCAACTTTCGAAACAACCCGAACGAGTTGAACCAGCCTCAACGCGGCGCCGTGACCTTGGGCAGGAAGCCCGAGGCCGATCGAGCTTCCGTCGTATGCCTGTACATATATGCCTGTACGTCCGTTAGATCCGACCTTCGCAACGCGAGGAGACTCCGTGGCCACCGAGACACCGCCCCCCTCGAAGATCCCAGCGCAGCGGCCATCGGCCGAGGAGTTCGAAGCGGTGCAGGAGAGCGCGGAATTCGGCGAACTGCGCCGCTCCTACCGCTCGTTCGCCTTCCCGCTGACGGTCGGCTTCATCGCCTGGTACCTGCTGTACGTCCTGCTCTCCAACTACGCGGGCGATTTCATGGGCACCACGGTCGTCGGCAACATCAACGTCGCCCTCGTCCTCGGCCTCGCCCAGTTCCTCACCACGTTCCTCATCGCCTGGTGGTACGCGCGCACCGCCGCCGCCAAGTTCGACCCCAAGGCCGAGGCCATCAAGACCCGTATGGAGAACGCCGAATGAGCGCCCTGACCACTCTTGCGGCCACTGGCGCGGCGAGCGAGCACCGCACGCTGATCATCAGCCTGTTCTCGGTGTTCGTCGCCGCCACCCTGGTCATCACCATCTGGGCGGGCCGCCAGACCAAGGACGCCGCCGACTTCTACGCGGGCGGGCGCCAGTTCACCGGCTTCCAGAACGGCCTGGCCGTCGCCGGCGACTACATGTCCGCCGCCTCTTTCCTCGGCATCGCGGGCGCCATCGCCCTGTTCGGATACGACGGTTTCCTCTACTCCATCGGCTTCCTGGTCGCCTGGCTCGTCGCCCTCCTCCTGGTCGCCGAGCCCCTGCGCAACTCCGGCCGCTACACGATGGGCGACGTCCTCGCGTACCGGATGCGCCAGCGCCCGGTCCGGACAGCCGCCGGCACCTCCACCATCGTCGTCTCGATCTTCTACCTGCTCGCACAGATGGCCGGCGCGGGCGTCCTCGTCTCGCTGCTCCTCGGCATCACCAGCGACGCCGGGAAGGTCGGCATCGTCGCACTGGTCGGCCTGCTGATGATCGTCTACGTCACCATCGGCGGCATGAAGGGCACCACCTGGGTCCAGATGGTCAAGGCCGTCCTCCTCATGGCGGGCGCCCTGCTGCTGACCTTCCTGGTGATGCTCAAGTTCGACTTCAACATCTCCGACCTGCTCGGCAGCGCGGCCGACAACAGCGGCAAGGGCGCGGCCTTCCTGGAGCCGGGCCTCAAGTACGGCCTCACCGGCACCACCAAGCTGGACTTCATCTCGCTGGGCATCGCCCTGGTGCTCGGCACCGCCGGGCTCCCGCACATCCTGATCCGCTTCTACACCGTGCCCACCGCGCAGGCCGCCCGGAAGTCCGTCCTGTGGGCCATCGGCCTCATCGGCGCCTTCTACCTGATGACCCTCGCCCTCGGCTTCGGCGCCGCCGCGCTCATCGGGCACGACGAGATCACCGCGTCCAACAAGGCGGGCAACACGGCCGCGCCACTCCTGGCCCTGCATCTGGGCGGCGTCGACTCCAACTGGGGCGCCATCCTGCTCGCGTCGATCTCCGCCGTCGCCTTCGCGACGATCCTCGCGGTGGTCGCGGGGCTCACGCTGGCGTCCTCGTCGTCCTTCGCGCACGACATCTACGCCAACGTCATCAAGAAGGGCAAGGCCAGCGAGAAGGACGAGATCCGCGCCGCCCGCTGGGCCACCGTCGGCATCGGCGCGGTATCGATCCTGCTGGGCGCCCTCGCGCGCGACCTGAACGTCGCGGGCCTCGTCGCCCTCGCCTTCGCGGTCGCCGCCTCCGCCAACCTGCCGACCATCCTCTACAGCCTCTTCTGGAAGCGCTTCACGACCACGGGCGCCCTCTGGTCGATCTACGGCGGCCTCGTCAGCGCCGTCGGCCTGGTGCTGTTCTCGCCGGTCGTCTCCGGCAAGGCCACGTCGATGTTCCCGGACACCGACTTCCACTGGTTCCCGCTGGAGAACCCCGGCATCATCTCGATCCCGGTCGGCTTCCTCCTCGGCATCGTCGGCACCTACCTCTCGAAGGAGGAGCCCGACGCGAAGAAGTACGCCGAGCTGGAGGTCCGCTCCCTCACGGGCACCGGCGCGCACTGACGCCACCGCCCGTGACCCGAAGGGCCGTGCCGCACCCCCTCCGGCGGCGCGGCCCTTCGCACGTCCGGGGACCATTCGATCGTTGTCAGTGCTGTCACGTAGGCTCGCAAGTAACGGAAAGGCAATTCCGATCCATACGGCGGGGGAGGGGACCCGGATGCTCATCGACACCTACGGCCGCAAGGCCACCGACCTCAGGGTCTCCCTGACGGACCGCTGCAACCTGCGGTGCACGTACTGCATGCCCGAAGAGGGCCTGCAATGGCTGGCCAAGCCCGACCTCCTCACGGACGACGAGATCGTCCGCCTGGTCGACATCGCCGTGCGCCTCCTCGGCATCGAGGAGGTCCGCTTCACCGGCGGCGAACCCCTCCTGCGCCCCGGCCTCGTCGGCATCGTCGAACGCGTCGCCGCCCTCGCCCCGCGCCCCCAGATGTCCCTCACGACCAACGGCATCGGCCTGCGCCGCACCGCCGCCGCCCTCAAGGAGGCCGGCCTCGACCGGGTCAACGTCTCGCTGGACACCCTCCGCCCCGACGTCTTCAAGACCCTCACCCGCCGCGACCGCCACCGGGACGTCCTGGACGGCCTGACCGCCGCGAGCGAGGCGGGCCTCACCCCCGTCAAGGTCAACGCCGTCCTGATGCCGGGCTTCAACGAGGACGAGGCCCCCGACCTCCTCGCCTGGGCGATCGAGCACGCCTACGAACTCCGCTTCATCGAGCAGATGCCGCTGGACGCCCAGCACGGCTGGACCCGCGATGGCATGGTCGCCGCCGGCGACATCCTCACGTCCCTGCGCACCCGCTTCGACCTCGCCCCCGAGACTCAGGACGAACGCGGCTCGGCCCCGGCGGAACGCTGGCTGGTGGACGGCGGCCCCTACAAGGTCGGCGTCATCGCCTCGGTCACCCGCCCCTTCTGCGCCGCCTGCGACCGCACCCGCCTCACCGCCGACGGCCAGATCCGCACGTGCCTGTTCGCCCGCGAGGAGACGGACCTCCGTACGGCCCTGCGCGAGGGCGCGTCCGACGAGGAACTGGCGAAGATCTGGAGCGTCGCGATGTACGGCAAGAAGGCGGGCGCGGGGCTGGACGACCCGTCGTTCGTGCAGCCGCAGCGGCCGATGTCGGCGATCGGAGGCTGATACGGGGGCCGGTCAGGACCCTTCGGGAGCTTCCCAGTCCTCGAATTTGACGACGTCCTTCAGGAACCCCCGCACCCCCAGGAACTGCGACAGATGCTCGCGGTGCTCCTCGCACGCCAGCCACGTCTTGCGCCGCTCCGGCGTATGGATCTTCGGGTTGTTCCAGGCCAGCACCCACACAGCGGCGTCGCGGCAGCCCTTGGCCGAGCAGATGGGGGTTTCGTCAGTCACAGCGCAGTCCCGCATACCCGTACACAAAGGCGACGCCGAGCAGCCACGGGGGGAGCTGCCCGGCGTCGGTCCGTCGCTCCGACGGGGGATGCGGAGCGCGTAGGAAGTATGTCACGGCGATGCGCTCGCACGGGACTGGAACAACATGATTGATCTGAGCTTTTCTTGAGCCTTGTCCACAGCGGACGGACAGTGCGTTCACTGCTACCGACCGGTAGCGCCCGGCCCCGCGTCAGCCGCCGAGGACGGCGCCGGCGATTCCGGTGAGCGCTCCGCAACGGGCGGTCCCGCCAGCCGCGCCCGCCCCGGCGAGGGCACGAACGTCGACGGCAGCCCCGGCGCGTTCTCCCGCCCCGCGTTCGCGATCACGACCGCGATGTACGGCAGCAGGATCCCGAGGGCCAGCGCGACCATCGCGACATGCCGCTCCACGTTCCACAACAGCGCCGCGAGCACCACCGACACCGTCCGCACGGACATCGAGATGATGTACCGCCGCTGCCGTTTCCTCACGTCGTCCTGCAAGCCCTGCCGCGCCCCGGTGATCCGGAACACCTGGCCGTTCCCCTCGGCACCCTGCTTCCGCATCACATTCCACCGTCCGCCCGCCTACGACTCCCCCCGGGCACGGAACCGGCCCCGGGCGTCCTCCACGTTACGCCGCACCTGCGCAGCCTTCGAGACCGGGGCATCTCCGGGCCGGGCGATCCTTCTGCGCCGACCCGGGTACGCCGGTCTCGACATGCGGCGTACGGAGACCGGACCGACACTGGGTCCAATGCTCACGTCGATCCGTACAAGGAGGCAGCCATGGGCTGGTTGTGGGCGATCATCGTGGGGTTCGTGCTGGGCCTGCTCGCGAAGGCGATCATCCCGGGCAAGCAGCACAGCCCTCTCTGGCTGACCACCATCTTCGGCATCCTCGGCGCGATCGCCGGCAACGCCCTCGCCCGCGCGGTCGGCATCGACGCGACCCGGGGCATCGACTGGGGCCGCCACGCGTTCCAGCTGATCGCGGCGGTGGTGATCGTCTTCCTGGGCGACATGGCGTACTCGGCGACGCTGGGCAGGAACAAGCAGAGAACCTGACATGAGAGAAGTGGTCCCCGGAATCCGGGGACCACTTCTTCGTCGTACGTCGGCTCAGCCGGTGAACTCCACCGCCGCGAGGTTCTTCTTCCCGCGCCGCAGCACCAGCCACCGCCCGTGCAACAGGTCCTCCTTCGCCGGTACGGCGTCCTCGGAGGCGACCTTCACGTTGTTCACGTAGGCGCCGCCCTCCTTGACGGTCCGGCGTGCGGCGGACTTGCTGGCCACGAGACCGACCTCGGCGAACAGGTCGACGACGAGCCCCAGTTCGGCGACCCGGACGTGCGGCAGCTCGGAGAGCGACGCGGCGAGCGTCTTCTCGTCGAGGTCCGCCAGCTCGCCCTGCCCGAACAGCGCCTTGGACGCGGCGACCACGGCCTCCATCTGGTCCGCGCCGTGCACCAGCGTGGTCAGTTCCTCGGCGAGCGCCCGCTGAGCGGCACGCGCCTGCGGACGCTCCTCGGTCTGCCGCTCCAACTCCTCGATCTCCTCGCGGGAGCGGAAGCTGAAGATGCGCAGGAACTTGGAGACGTCCCGGTCGTCCGCGTTCAGCCAGAACTGGTAGAACGCGTACGGCGTCGTCATCTCCGCGTCGAGCCAGACCGTCCCCGACTCGGTCTTGCCGAACTTCGTGCCGTCCGCCTTCGTGATCAGCGGCGTCCCCAGTGCGTGCACCTCGGCCTGCGGCTCGACCCGGTGGATCAGGTCCGTGCCCGACGTGAGGTTGCCCCACTGGTCGCTGCCACCGGTCTGCAGCGTGCAGCCGTAGCGGCGGTACAGCTCCAGGAAGTCCATGCCCTGGAGGATCTGGTAGCTGAACTCCGTGTAGCTGATGCCCGCGTCGGAGTTGAGCCGCCGGGAGACGGCCTCCTTGGCGATCATCTTGTTGACCCGGAAGTACTTGCCGATGTCCCGCAGGAACTCGATGGCCGACATGCCCTGGGTCCAGTCCAGGTTGTTGACCATCAGCGCGGCGTTCGGTCCCTCGAAGTCGAGGAACCGCTCGATCTGCCCGCGCAGCCGCTCCACCCAGCCGGCCACGACCTCGGGCGCGTTGAGCGTGCGCTCCGCTGTCGGCTTCGGGTCGCCGATCAGGCCCGTCGCCCCGCCGACCAGGCCGAGCGGACGGTTGCCGGCCTGCTGGATCCGCCGCATCGTCAGGATCTGCACGAGGTTGCCGAGGTGCAGGCTGGGCGCGGTCGGGTCGAAGCCGCAATAGAACGTGACAGGACCGTCCGCGAACGCCTTGCGCAATGCGTCCTCGTCAGTGGAGAGGGCGACCAGCCCGCGCCACTTCAGCTCGTCGACGATGTCCGTCACGGTTCTCTTGTCTCCTCGCGATGTACCGGTAATCAGGTACGAGGTTATACGCCCTGGCTGACAGAGCTCATATTGAAATCCGGCACCCGCAGCGCCGGCATCGCCGCCCGCGTGAACCAGTCGCTCCACTCCCGCGGCAACGTCTTCTCCGTACGCCCCGCCTCGACCGCCCGCCCGAGCAGGTCCACCGGCGACTCGTTGAACCGGAAGTTGTTGACCTCCCCGACGACCTCGCCGTCCTCGACGAGGTACACCCCGTCCCGGGTGAGCCCGGTGAGCAGCAGCGTCGCCGGGTCGACCTCGCGGATGTACCACAGGCACGTCAGCAGCAGCCCGCGCCCGGTCGCCGCGACCATCTCGTCCAGGGACTGCGAGCCGCCGCCGTCCAGGATGAGGTTGTCCCCGCCGGGAGCGACCGGCAGCCCCGTCAGCGCGGCGCTGTGCCGGGAGGTGACCAGGTTCTTCAGCTCGCCGTTCCCGATCCACTCGGTGGCCCGCACGGGCAGCCCGTTGTCGAAGACGGACGTGTCGCCGCCGGAGGAGTGCGCGATGACGAACGGCGCGGATTCGAGCCCCGGCTCGTGCGGGTCGCTGCGCAGCGACAGCGGCAGCTCCGTGAGCCGCTCACCGAGCCGCGTACCGCCGCCCGGCTTCGAGAACACCGTCCGCCCCTCGGTCGCGTCCCGCCCCGACTGCGACCACATCTGGTAGATCAGCAGGTCGGCGACGGCGGTCGGCGGCAGCAGCGTCTCGTACCGCCCGGCGGGCAGCTCGATACGCCGCTCGGCCCAGCCCAGCCGTACGGCCAGCTCGGCGTCCAGCGCCGCCGGGTCGACGTCCTTGAAGTCCCGCGTTGAGCGGCCGGCCCACGCGGAGCGCGTACGGTCGGGCGACTTGGCGTTCAGCTCCAGCGTGCCGTTCGGCTGGTCGTGCCGCAGCCGCAGCCCCGTCGAGGTGCCGAGGTACGTCGAGACCAGCTCGTGGTGGGCGAAGCCGTACAGCTCGCGCCCGCCCTCCCGCGCGCGGGCGAACGCCTCGCCCAGCGCGGGCGCGAAGTCCGCGAACACGGCGGACGACGTCTCGGCGGGCGCCTCCACGAACTCCGGCGAGGCGGGCGTCCCCGACACCAGCGGCTGCGCGTCCTCGGCGGGACCGGCGGCGCGCGCGGCGTCCTCGGCGGCCCGGACGAGGGACTCCAGCTCGTCGCTCGTGACGGCGGCCCGGGTCACCACGCCGGACGCGGTGCCCTCCTTGCCGTCCACGGTCGCGATCACGGTCAGCGTGCGCCCGCGCGTGACGCCGTTCGTGGTCAGCGCGTTGCCCGCCCAGCGCAGGTTCGCCGACGACTGCTCGTCCGCGATGACGACACACCCGTCCGCACGGGACAGCTCCAGGGCCCGCTCGACGATCTCGTGCGGCTTGCTGACGGCGGCACTCATCGCCCGGCCTCCTGCGTCGTGTTGAGAATGTTGACGCCCTTGAAGAGGGCGGACGGACAGCCGTGCGACACCGCCGCGACCTGCCCCGGCTGGGCCTTGCCGCAGTTGAAGGCGCCGCCCAGGACGTACGTCTGGGGACCCCCGACCGCCGTCATCGACCCCCAGAAGTCCGTGGTCGTCGCCTGGTACGCGACATCCCGCAGCTGGCCGGCCAGGCGGCCGTTCTCGATGCGGAAGAAGCGCTGGCCGGTGAACTGGAAGTTGTAGCGCTGCATGTCGATGGACCAGGAGCGGTCGCCGACGACGTAGATGCCGCGCTCGACGCCCCCGATGAGGTCCTCCGTGGACATGCCCGCCGGGTCGGGCGCCAGCGACACGTTCGCCATGCGCTGGACCGGGACATGGCCCGGCGAGTCGGCGTACGCGCACCCGTTGGAGCGCCCGAGCCCCGTCAACTTCGCGATCCGCCGGTCGAGTTGGTACCCGACGAGCGTGCCCTTCCGCACCAGGTCCCAGGACTGGCCCGCGACGCCCTCGTCGTCGTACCCGATCGTCGCGAGCCCGTGCTCGGCCGTGCGGTCGCCGGTGACGTTCATCAGCTCGGAGCCGTACCTGAGCTTGCCGAGCTGGTCGAAGGTCGCGAAGGAGGTCCCGGCGTACGCGGCCTCGTAGCCGAGCGCGCGGTCGAGTTCCGTGGCGTGGCCGATGGACTCGTGGATCGTCAGCCACAGGTTGGAGGGGTCGACGACGAGGTCGTACAGGCCCGCCTCGACGCTCGGCGCGCGCATCTTCTCCGCGAGCAGCGACGGCAGCTCGGCGAGTTCGGTGTCCCAGTCCCAGCCGGTGCCGGTGAGGTACTCCCAGCCCCGGCCGGCCGGCGGCGCGAGCGTGCGCATCGAGTCGAACTCGCCGCTGGACTCGTCGACGGAGACGGCCGTGAGCTGCGGGTGCAGTCGTACGCGCTGCTGCGTCGTCACCGTCCCCGCCGTGTCGGCGTAGAACTTGTTCTCGTGGACGGTCAGCAGCGAGGCGTCCACATGGTCGACGCCGTCCGCCGCGAGCAGCCGCCCGCTCCACTCCCCGAGCAGCCCGGTCTTCTCCTCGTCCGGCACGGAGAACGGGTCGATGTCGTACGCCGACACCCACGTCTTCTCGGCGTGCACCGGCTCGGCCGCCAGCTCCACCCGCTCGTCGGACCCGGCGGCCCGGATGACCTGCGCGGACAGCTTGGCCATGGCGACGGCCTGCGAGGCCACCTTCGCGGCGGCGTCCATGCTCAGATCCACCCCCGAGGCGAACCCCCAGGTCCCCCCGTGCACGACCCGGACCGCGTACCCCAGATCCGTGGAGTCCGACGACCCGGCCGGCCGCCCGTCCCGCAGCCGCCACGCCGCACTGCGCACCCGCTCGAACCGGAAGTCCGCGTGCTCGGCACCCAACGCGCGCGCACGCGCGAGCGCGGCGTCCGCGAGGGGGCGTAGGGGGAGAGCGAGGAACGATGGATCGATCTCATGGGGCACGAGTGGAATCCCTTCGGGGTGCTCGCCTGTGAGGACCGTCGCAGGCAGTGAATCATGTCCCACCACGCGCGTTCCCCCGAAATCCGGCCCCCGGCGCCGACTGTAGGAACCCCACAGCCAGGTTCATGACCCACTGTCGGTGCCCGAATGTCCGTGAAAGGGAGCGGGCGGATAGGTTTTCGGGGAAGCCGCCTGTCGCTCGCTGGGCCGGGCGGGTGTGTCAGACCTCTATCGAAAGGGTGATCCGTTGAGCCGCTCGGTTCTCGTCACCGGAGGCAACCGGGGCATCGGCCTCGCCATCGCCCGCGCATTCGCCGACGCCGGCGACAAGGTCGCGATCACGTACCGCACGGGTGAGCCTCCGGAGGCCCTCACCAAACTGGGCTGCCTGGCGGTCAAGTGCGACATCACCGACCCCGAGCAGGTCGAGCAGGCGTACAAGGAGATCGAGGAGCGGCACGGCAACGTCGAGGTGCTCGTCGCCAACGCCGGCGTCACCAAGGACCAGCTCCTGATGCGCATGTCCGAGGACGATTTCACGTCGGTCATCGACACGAACCTCACCGGCACCTTCCGGGTCGTCAAGCGCGCCAACCGCGGCATGCTGCGCGCCAAGAAGGGCCGCGTCGTCCTGATCTCCTCGGTCGTCGGCCTGTACGGCGGCCCCGGCCAGGCCAACTACGCCGCCTCCAAGGCCGGCCTCATCGGCTTCGCCCGCTCCCTCGCCCGCGAGCTGGGCTCCCGCAACCTCACCTTCAACGTCGTGGCCCCCGGTTTCGTCGACACCGACATGACCAAGGTCCTCACCGACGAGCAGCGCGCCGCCATCGTGTCCCAGGTGCCGCTCGGCCGGTACGCGCAGCCGGAGGAGATCGCCGCCGCGGTGCGGTTCCTCGCCTCCGACGAAGCCTCGTACATCACTGGAGCCGTCATCCCCGTTGACGGCGGACTGGGAATGGGTCACTGATCACCATGAGCGGAATCCTCGACGGCAAGCGCGTCCTGATCACCGGCGTGCTGATGGAGTCCTCCATCGCCTTCCACGCCGCCAAGCTGGCCCAGGAGCAGGGCGCCGAGATCATCCTCACGGCGTTCCCCCGGCCGACGCTCACCGAGCGCATCGCCAAGAAGCTGCCGAAGCCCACCAAGGTCATCGAGCTGGACGTCACCAACGACGAGCACATGGGCCGGCTGGCCGACATCGTCGGACAGGAGCTCGGCGGCCTCGACGGCGTCGTCCACTCCATCGGCTTCGCGCCGCAGGACGCGCTCGGCGGCAACTTCCTCAACACGCCGTTCGAGTCCGTGGCCACGGCCATGCACGTCTCGGCGTACTCCCTGAAGTCGCTCACCATGGCCTGCCTGCCGCTGATGCAGAGCGGCGGCTCCGTCGTCGGCCTCACCTTCGACGCGCAGTACGCCTGGCCGCAGTACGACTGGATGGGCCCGGCCAAGGCCGCGCTCGAAGCCACCAGCCGTTACGTCGCCCGCGACCTCGGCAAGCAGAACATCCGCTGCAACCTCATCTCCGCCGGCCCGCTCGCCTCCATGGCCGCGAAGTCGATCCCCGGCTTCAGCGACCTGGCCGCCGTCTGGGACCACCGCTCCCCGCTGGAGTGGGACCTCAAGGACCCGGAGCCGGCCGGCAAGGGCATCGTCGCCCTGCTGAGCGACTGGTTCCCGAAGACGACGGGCGAGATCATCCACGTGGACGGCGGTCTGCACGCGATCGGCGCGTGACGCTGCGTCTCGTTCTCACCGAGGGTCCGTTTCCGGGAGCCGTCTCCCGGGTACGGGCCCTCACCCGTTCGGCCCTCCAGACCGGGCGCCCTGAGGTGGTCGCGGCACAGGCTGGGAGTACGCCTGTAGGAGTACGTCTCTCCCAGGAGGTTCCCTTGTGCGCCTGTCCCGCAGCGTCACCCCTGCGATAGCCGCCGTCGCCCTGCTGCTGTGCCTGCCGTACGAAGCGCTGCCCCACACGCGGGTGCCGCCGGAGAGACCGTCACCTCCCGCGCGCGTGCAGCTGTTCGGCGCCGAGTGCCGTACCGGAGTGACGGGCTCCCAGGTCGTCGCCTGGTGCCACAACCCCTACCCCGACACGGACCGCGTCCGCCTGCACATCGAGTGCGCGCGCTGGTGGGACATCGATACGGACACGCCGCCCGCCGACGCGGGCCCCGCCAGGACCGTACGGCTGACCGGCCGGTGCTGGAAGGAGATCCGGGCGGTGTGGGTCAGCCACCAGCGAGTCTGACCGTCCCGAACCTGCACCCGAACGCGTGCCCCGCGGCCTCCACCGCCGCCCCCTGCGCGTCCCCCGCCCGGATCGCCTCGATCAGCCGCGCGTGCTCCACGTACGACCCCGGCGACAGCTCCGACCCCACCTCGTCGCGCAGGAAGTCCCGCAGCACCTCGCCCAGATCGGCGTACAGCGCGGTCATCGCGTCGTTGTGGGACGCCGCCACCACCGCCAGGTGCAGCGTCGCGTCCGCCGCCACGAACGCCTCCCGCTCCCCGGACGCCCACGCCTCCTCCCGCCGCGCCAGCAGCGCGTCCAGCTGACGCAGGTCCTTGTCCGTACGGCGCTCCGCGGCCAGCCGCGCCGCGCTGGACTCCAGGGCCGCGCGCAGCTCGGCGATGTGCCGGGGGTCGGCACCGGCGAAGCGGCGCTGCATGACACCGGCGAGTTCGCTCGTCGCGACGACGTACGTCCCCGAGCCCTGCCGGATGTCGAGCAGGCCGTTGTGGGCGAGCGCGCGGACCGCCTCGCGGACGGTGTTGCGGGCCACGCCCAGCTGCTCGACCAGCTCGGGCTCGGTGGGGATGCGGGAGCCGACGGGCCACTCACCGGAGGTGATCTGCTGGCGCAGGGCCGCGATGACCTGTTCGGAAAGGGCGGAGCGGCGGGGGTGGGTCAGGGCCATGGGACACCTTCGCACGGGAGGGGCGGGGTGGACGAGGTGTCCGGAGCTGGACAGGGAATCATCCTATGATTCTATGATGGGTGCATGGTGAGCAAGACGGCACGGCGGACGACGGTCCCGGCACCCCCAGCGCACACGGCACCGGCCACACCGAGCCCGCCCGCCTGGACGAAACGGCTCCTCGTCCTCGCGATCGTCCTCACCGCCGTCAACCTCCGCCCCGCCATCACCAGCCTCGGCGCGCTCCTCGAAGAGGTCCGCGACGGCATGGGCATGAGCGGCGGCGTCGCCGGCCTCCTCACGTCCGTACCGCCCCTCTGCTTCGCCGTCTTCGGCATCACGGCCCCGCGCCTCGCGAACCGCTTCGGCGCCACCCGGATCGTCGGCGCGGGCCTGATCGCCCTCACGGCGGGCCTCCTCCTGCGCCCCTACGCCGGCGGCGTCCCCGGCTTCCTCGCCGCCACCGCCCTCGCCCTCATGGGCATAGCCGTCGGCAACGTCCTGATGCCGGTCATCGTCAAACAGCACTTCCCGGACCGGGTGGGCCCCATGACGGGCGTGTACTCGATGGCCCTGGCCCTCGGCACGGCCACGGCGGCGGCGATCACGGTCCCGCTGACGGGCGCGATGGGGGAGGGCTGGCGGGTCGGGCTCGTGGTGTGGGCGGGGCTCGCGGGGGTGGCGGTGGTGCCGTGGGTGCTGTTCGGGCGGGGGGTACGACGGGCTGGTGCGGATGCGGGGGCCGTCGCGCCTGCGCGTTCACGTGAGGCCGAGCCCCTGCGGATCACCCGCAGCCGTACCGCCTGGGCGCTCGCCGTCTTCTTCGGGCTCCAGGCCACCGGCGCGTACGTGACGATGGGCTGGCTGCCGCAGATCTTCCGGGACGCCGGGGTGTCGGCGGGCACCGCGGGGCTGCTCCTCGCCGTCACCATGGTGCTGGGCGTGCCCCTGGCCTTCGTCATCCCCCGGCTGGCCACGCGGCTGCCGCACCAGGGGCCGATCGTCGTCGCGCTCGGCGTCTGCGGTCTCGCGGGGTACACGGGTCTGTACGCCGCTCCCGCCGCCGGCGCCTGGCTCTGGGCCCTGCTCCTCGGGGTCTCCAACTGCGCCTTCCCGCTCGCCCTCACGATGGTCGGCATGCGGGCCCGGACGGGGGCGGGCGTGGCCCGGCTCTCGGCGTTCGCCCAGAGCGTCGGCTACCTGATCTCCATCCCCGGCCCCCTCCTGATCGGCGTCCTCTACCAGTCCACCGGCGACTGGCACGTCCCCCTGACCCTCATGGCCCTCCTCCTGGTCCCCCAGACCGCGGTGGGCGTCCTGGCGGGCCGCAAGCGCACGGTGGAGGAGGAACTGGCCGCCTGAGTCACCCCGGCCCCCACTCCCCTCGTACCGAGTGCGAAACTGGTCGTATGCCTCTGCTCGACCCGAATCCGCAGAACGGCCAGCGGAAGATGCTCATCGTCTTCGGCTCGTTCTTCGCCATCTTCATCGTGATCGCCGTCATCGCCACGATCGCCTCGCCCTGACCCACCCACCCCCGGGGACACCGGGGGTGGGGTTAACCCCCCGTCCCCTAGGGGGTGAGGGTCAGGGTGAAGTGGGTGGAAGTCCGGATGGGCCGGCCCTTGCGACTTGCGTACCTTCGAGATGTGGCCGTGGGAGACGGCCGCGGACCACTCGAAGCGCTGCGGAGGAACCATGCCGGCCCGTTCCCACACCCGCCCCCACCCGGCGACCACGGGCGGCGCGGACATCCGTATCCCCTGGTGGGCGCTGGCCCTCCCGATCCTCGCGTTCCTCGTCCTGCTGGGCATGGTCCTGAACCCGTCGGACACCCAGGCGGCGGCCACGCACCCGACGGTGACGCAACTGCTGGAACGCCTCCAGCAGCTGATGACGAGCTAGGCGACCCGCTCGAACACCCCCCGAACCCGGTCAACTCCCCGAGCCCGGTGGCCTGTTTCATGCGAAGCTGGGACGTATGAGCGTTGAAGAACCCCGCAAGATCGTCCTCCTGCGACACGCGAAAGCCGACTGGAACGACGGAGACGACCACGAGCGACCCCTGGCGGAGCGTGGCCGGAAGGACGCCCCCGTCGCGGGCCGCAGACTGACGGACGCGGGATTCAGCTTCGACCTGGCTCTGTGCTCGACGGCGGTCCGCACGCGGGAGACGTGGAAGCTCGCGGTCGGCGAACTCCCGGAACGCCCGAAGACGGTATACGAGGAGCGGGTCTACGAGGCGTCCCTGGGCGAACTGATCGCGGTGCTGAACGAGACGCCGGACGACGTACGCAGCCTGATCCTGATCGGCCACAACCCGGGCGTGCACGCCCTCGCGGACGCGCTCGCGGGCGGGGCGGAGGGCGACCTCCTCGCGAAGATGAACCGCACCGGCTTCCCGACCTCGGCCTTCGCGGCGCTGACCTTCGAGGGCTCCTGGAAGAGCGTCGAGCACGGGGTCGGCAAGCTGGTCGACTTCTGGGCGCCGAGCGCCTGACCGGGCCGGACCCCGGGAGCCCGGCCCGCCCGCAGCGGCGCCGGGCTCTTGAGCGGCTCAGTCCTCGTCGTGCGTGTCCGCCGCCTCGACCTCTTCCCGGGTGACGCCCAGCAGGTACAGCACGGTGTCGAGGAACGGCACGTTGACGGCCGTGTGCGCGGCCTCCCGGACGACCGGCTTCGCGTTGAACGCGACGCCGAGACCCGCCGTGTTGAGCATGTCGAGGTCGTTCGCGCCGTCCCCGATGGCGACGGTCTGCGCGAGCGGTACGCCCGCCTCCGCCGCGAACCTCCGCAGCAGCCGCGCCTTGCCGGCCCGGTCGACGATCTCGCCGGTGACCCGCCCGGTCAGCTTCCCGTCGGCGATCTCCAGCGTGTTGGCCTGCGCGAAGTCGAGCCCGAGCCGCTCCTTGAGGTCGTCGGTGACCTGCGTGAACCCGCCGGACACGACCCCGACCTGATACCCGAGCCGCTTCAGCGTACGGATGAGAGTCCGGGCACCCGGCGTGAGCCGGACCTCCTCACGGACCTTCTCCACCACCGACGCGTCGAGCCCCGCGAGCAGCTCCACGCGCGCGTGCAGCGACTGCTCGAAGTCCAGCTCACCCCGCATCGCAGCGGCCGTGACCTCCGCGACCTGCTCCTCACACCCGGCGTGCGCCGCGAAGAGCTCGATCACCTCGTCCTGGATGAGCGTCGAGTCGACGTCCATGACGATCAGCCGCTGGGCCCGCCGGTGCAGCCCCGCCGCGACGACCGCGATGTCGACGCCGAGCGCCGCCGCGTCCGTGACGAGCGCGGTCCGCAGCGGTTCCGTCTCGACGCCGGAGACCGCGAACTCCACCGCCGTCACGGGGTACTTGGCGAGCCGGAAGATACGGTCGATGTTGCCGCCGGCCTTGGTGATCCGCGCGGCGACAGCGGCCGTCGCCTCGGCGGTCAGCGGATGCCCGAGCACGGTCACGAGCGAACGCCCGAGCCCACGAGGCCGGTTGTCACCGAGACCGGAGATGATCTCCGCCTGCATCTTCATCGACTCGGCCCAGCTGTGCACGGTCGACCGCAGCTCCCCCTCCAGCCCCCGAGGCGGCTCGGTGACCAGCGCACACAGCACCATCCGCCCCCGGGTCACCACCTGCTCGATATCAACCACGTCAACGCCGTAAGCGGCCAGCGTGTCGAACAACCCGGCCGTGATACCGGGCCTGTCCTTGCCGAAGATCTTGACGAGAAGAGTGGGAACGTCCGAGGCCAGGGCCTGAGTCTGCGTATCGCTCATGGTCCCTACACGGTAACCGCCCTCTCTCCCCCCGCGCCGCCCAGGTCCGACAGTCGGACGGAAAACACTGAACGACGAGAGGATGACGGACGTGCTACGGCGGCTGCCCACCCCACCACCCCGCACCCGCCTCCCTGTTCCTACGGGCACCGCACACCTACCAACCCGCGCCCGCTTTCTCACACCTGCGCAGCCGAGGCCAGCCACCCCACACGGCACCACCACAGACCCACACCCCGCTTCCCCCAACCCGCACAGCGCGTCCGACAGCGCCCCACAGCCGCACCCAGCAGCACAGCACCCCCACGTGCCTCACCCAGCTTGCGTAGCTGCGGCCAGCCGCACCCCACCTGCCCGCACCTGCGCCTGCGCAGCCGAGGCCAGCCGCGCCGCCCGGCGCCACCACAGACCCGCACCCCGCTTCCCTCAGCTCGCGCGGCGCGTCCGACAGCGCCCCACAGCCGCACCCAGCAGCGCAGCACCCCCACTCACCCGCACGTGCCTCACTCAGCTCGCGCAGCTGAGGCCAGCCGCGCCGCACCCCACTTGCCCGCACTTGCCTTCTTGCGCCTGCGTAGCCGCGTCCAGCCGCGCTGCGGCGCCCACCGGCCCGCGCTCGTTTTCCTGCGCCTGCGTAGCGCTGAGGTCAGCCGCGCTGCCCGGCGCCACCACAAACCCGCGCCCCGCGCAGCACCCCCACCGGCCCGCACCTGCCCCACCCAGCCCGCGCAGCTGTGGGCAGCCGTGTGCCGGACCACCTGCCGCCCCGTACCCGCCCCACCCCTGCCCTAGCTGCGGGCAGTCGTGCCGGACCACTCGCCGTCCTGCACCCGCCTCACCCCCTGCCGCAGCTGCGGCCAGCCGCACCGCACCACCCGCCGTCCCGCACCCGCTCCACTTGCCCCGCGTAGCTGCGGGCAGTCGTGCCGCTAGGGGCGGCACGGGTGGGCGCAGCGGCACCCCGCAAGCGCGGGCAAGCTCCAACGCCCCTACCCCAGCCACCCACCAACCCGCACCCGAACCACCCCCTCACCCCTCCGGCTTCCGCAAATACGGATTCGTCTCAGCATTGGGCGCCCGATACGACGGCCGAGGCGCATAAGGCCCGCCGCCCCCGCCCCCTCCACCACCCCCCACCGCCAACCGGGAAACCCCCTTCCCCGCAGCCCCGCTCACCCACGCCAACCCCGCCCCCGCAGCCCCGGCCACCAACCCCCACCCCACCCCGGCCAGCCCCGCCACCACCACGTCCCCCCGCAACATCAACCCCGCCCCCACCGCATCGAACCCCAGCACGGACAACCCCGCGTCCACGGAAACCACCGTCACCCGAGCGAGCAACGCCAACGCCACCCCCGTAACGACCCCCAACCGCACGGCACACCCCCCGACGAACCGCCACCCCCCGCCCCCCACGGGCGTCCGGACAGCCGCGAACACCCCCGCCAGCAGCATCATCAACACCGCCGCCACCCCCAACAACCACACCCGCCCGTCGAGTTCGGCGAGCCGCGGCAGGGTGACGGACTGCCGCCCCCCGGACGCGAGGAGCCGGTCCAGCGGGTCCGGCAGGACGTACGTGAGGATCCCCCCGGCCCGCCCGTCATGCGGCACGAACAACCCGACGTCGACCCCGACCCACACCCCGTTGGGCGCCCCGAGCAGCGCAGCGCCGTAGATCCGGCCCGGATGGTCGTCACGGAGGGACGCGAACACGGCCGCAGCCCACCCCGCCGCGACGGCGACAAGCAGCACGGACACGACGGCGGACACGGCGGGCCGCACGACGCGATGGACGAACCCCCAGCTCAGAGGAAGGGGCGTACGACGGGAGGCGAGCAGCGCCAGCACCAGAACCCCGGCGCACCAGGCGAAGCCACCCAGCAGCGTCGCCCCCGTATCGACGGTGAACCCGACCGCCGCCTTCGCCTCGACGAGATCCCCGACCCGATCCGGCAGCAGCCCCCCGAGATCCCCGACCCCGGGCAACTTCAGCGACCCCCCGCCGAGCGACCCCCCGTCGATCGTGATCACATCGTGTCCGGCCCACGCGAGCCCCCCGAGCATCGCGACGAACAACGCGGCCACCGCCCCCGCCCGGACGAGGAGTTCGGAAAGCGGGACGACAACTCCCGCCGTACGCAAGGACCGCAGGAAGAACCAGGACAGCAGGAGCGCCCCGACCAGCCCCACCCCGAGTGGCGCGATTTCGATGGCGCCGGCCGCCTCCGCCCCCGTCATCCCGAACGCGGACAGGTCCCCCGAGGGCGACACCGACCCACCCGCCCCGAGCGCCACCACGGCCGCCGTCATCGGCCCGAGCGACGCGGCGGAATCGGCCTGGAGGAGATGCAGCCCGAGCGCCGCGACCCCCGCCATCCCGATCAACGCCCAGCTCACCGCGGCGACCGCGGTCAACAGGACGTCTCCCCACGGCGTACCCCGCCCGTACGGCGTTCGTCCTACGCTCCCGGCACTCGTCCCCGCACCCATGCAGACCCCCCGATCCGCCGCGTCTGTCCCCCTCGCGTGCGTTTACCACTCTCGGGGTGGGTTTCCACCCCGTCAACGGCGCCGACGAAGCCGCGTGGACGCCGCCTTCACAAGCCGCGAACAACTCCCGAACAACCTCCGACCACCCTTGGCAAGGCCCGACTTTCGGTCAGGGGGCCGCTACTGAAATAGTTCCCCCCGATGTTCGACATCCCTAGACTCCCTCTGGATGAGGGGCATATCGGGGGACAACTCAGTGGGGCATGGAGTGCCTGAACTCGTACTAGAAGTAAACGGACGTACCTGGACGCTCGATCCGTCCAGGGCCTACACGCTCGGACGCGACCCTCAGGGGGACGTCGTGTTCGACGACGCCAGGGTCTCCTGGCGGCACGCCACGGTCAGTTTCGACGGCCGGGGCTGGGTCATCGAGGACCACGGCAGCACGAACGGCATGTACACGCAGGGCCAGCGGATCCAGCGCATCGAACTGGGCCCGGGAAGCGTCGTCAACCTCGGCAACGCGACGGACGGCCCCCGCCTGAACCTGTCGGCGGCGCAGGTGCCGGTGACACACCAAGCACACCAGCAGCACCAGCAACAGCACCAGCAGCCGTACGCCGCCCAGGCCGCCGGCTGGAACCAGCAGCCCGCCGCGCACATCCCGCAGCAGGGCCCCGGCGTCGGCGCGGGGGCGCCGCCGGTCTACGGCGACCGCAGCCCGACCACGTTCCACCAGCTCGCGCTCGGCCACGTCATGCGCATCGGCCGCGCCCTGGAGAACGAACTGGTCGTCTCCGACCTCCAGGTCTCCCGCAACCACGCCGAGTTCCACTCGACGCCCGACGGCCGCATGGAGATCCGCGACCTCGGCTCGCACAACGGCACGTACGTCAACGGCCAGCCGATACCCAAGGGCGGCACGGCGCTGCTCGGCCCGGCGGACATCGTCGGCGTCGGCCACTCGACGTTCCGGATCGTCGGCGACCGCCTCGAAGAGTTCGTCGACACCGGCGAGGTCTCGTTCTCCGCGCGGCACCTGACGGTCACGGTCGACGGCGGCAAGCAGATCCTGAAGGACGTCTCCTTCGGCGTCCCGGAGAAGTCGCTGATCGCGGTCATCGGACCGTCGGGCTCCGGCAAGTCGACGCTGCTCAAGGCGCTGACCGGCTACCGCCCGGCCAACGAGGGCGAGGTGCTGTACGACAACCGAAACCTGTACAAGCAGTTCGCCGAGCTGCGCCAGCGCATCGGCCTGGTCCCGCAGGACGACATCCTGCACAAGGAACTGACGGTCAAGAAGGCCCTCAAGTACGCGGCCAAGCTCCGCTTCCCGGCCGACACCACGACCGCCGAGCGCGAGTCCCGCATCGGCGAGGTGCTGCGCGAGCTGAAGCTGGACATCCACAAGGAGAAGAAGGTCACTTCTCTCTCCGGCGGCCAGCGCAAGCGCGTCTCCGTCGCCCTGGAGCTGCTCACGAAGCCGTCGCTGATCTTCCTGGACGAGCCGACCTCCGGCCTCGACCCGGGCATGGACCGCGACGTCATGCAGCTCCTGCGCGGCCTCGCCGACGACGGCCGTACGGTCCTGGTCGTCACCCACTCGGTGGCCGAACTCGCGATCTGCGACAAGCTGCTCGTGATGGCCCCCGGCGGCTCGGTCGCCTACTTCGGGCCGCCCGAGGAAGCGCTCAACTTCTTCGGCTACGACACCTGGGCCGACGTCTTCTCCGCCTTCGAGAACTACCGCGACTACGACTGGGCGGGCCGCTGGAAGGGCTCGCAGCACTACCAGATGTACGCCGCGGACCTCGACGCCGTCGCCCCGCAGGCCGTACAGGTCCCGGTCATGCAGGCGATGAAACCGCCGAAGCCACAGGGGTGGCTGAGTCAGTTCGGCACGCTGGTGCGCCGCTATTCCTCGGTCATCATGTCCGACAAGGGCTTCCTCGCTCTCATGGTGATCCTTCCCGCGGTGCTCGGCGCGGTCAGCCTGCTGATCGACGCCGACAAGGGCCTCCTTCCCAATGGGGTCAACGCGCAGAGCGGACGCATCGTTCCCAACGGCACCGCGACCACCGTCCTGCTCATCCTCGCGGTCGGCGCCTGCTTCGCGGGCGCGGCGAACTCGGTCCGCGAGCTGATCAAGGAGCGGGTCATCTACGAGCGGGAGCGCGCGACGGGCCTGTCCCGCTCGGCGTACCTGATGTCGAAGGTGTTCGTGCTCGGCATGATCACCGTCTTCCAGGGCCTGCTGGTCGGCGTGATCGGCTTCGCCAGCCGCGAGATCCCCGCGAAGGGCCTGGTCCTCGGCAGCGCGACGCTGGTCGAGCTGTCCGTGCCGATCATGGCGCTCGGGTTCACCTCGATGATGTTCGGCCTGGTGATCTCCTCGCTGGTGAAGACCGCCGAGAAGACGATGCCGCTGCTCGTGATGTTCGCGATCATCCAGGTCGTCTTCACCGGCTGCCTCTTCACGCTGAACGGCTCGATCGGCGTCAACGAGTTCTCGTACCTGATGCCGTCCCGCTGGGCCGTCGCCGCCGCCGGCGCGACCCTCGACTTCAACCGGATCAGCCCGCCCAAGGAGGGCGAGGGCACCGACCCGCTGTGGGAGCACACGGTCGGCGCCTGGACCATGGACATGGCCGCCCTCATCGCGCTCGGCGTGATCTGCGGCTTCTTCGTCGCCCGCTTCCTGCGCCGGCACGAGCCGGAGGTCATGCGCAAGTAGCTCCTGAGTACGACGACGAGGGCGCCCCCTGTGTGCAGGGGGCGCCCTCGTCGTCGTGTGCGGGGTGCTCAGTACGCGCTGTTGACGTTGTCGATCGAGCCGTACCGGTGCGCCGCGTAGTTGGCGGCGGCGGTGATGTTGGCGACCGGGTCGTAGATGTTCTTCGAGGTACCGGAGACGTGGTACGCGGTGAACGTCGGCTGGATCACCTGGAGCAGGCCCTTGGACGGGATGCCCATCGCGGCGTTGCTGTCCCAGTTGTTGATCGCCCAGGGGTTGCCGGAGGACTCCCGGATGATGTTGCGGTACAGGCCGTTGTAGGAGCCCGGGATGCCCTTGTTCTCCATGATGTCGAGCGCGTTGCGGATCCAGCCGTCGAGGTTGTCCGAGTACGTCTTGACGGCGATCTGCTTGACCTCGGCACGCTGCGTGGAGCGGCTCGCGGCGGTCTTCGCGGCGCGGTCGGCGGCGGCCTTCTTCGCGGCTGCGGCCTTCTCGGCGGCGGCTTTCTTGGCCGCGGCGGCCTTGGCGACCGCGTCGGCCAGCGCCTTCTTCTGCGCGGCGATGGCCTCGATCTTCGAGCCGGTCGAGGAGAACTGGTCCGTCACGCCCGTCTTGGCGTCCGTGCGGTAGGCGACGTTCGCGGGGAGGGCGGCCTCGCTCGTGGTGGTCTGCGCGTCGGCCGGCACGACGGCGAAGGCGAGGGCGGCGGCACCGAGGATGGCGGCGCCGGCTATCGCGATCTTGTGCGTGTTCTTGGGCATGGCGGGTGACCTCTTCGATTAGCGGGGAGGTCGCTCGGAATGTCCGTCGGGGGACGCGGGGCTGAGCGACGGGAGCCATTCTTAGCGGCAGCAAAATGGCTGGGCAAAGGTGTGACCTACGATGCCGCTTAGTGGAGTCGGGGTGGGCAAATCACCCCACACCGCCCAATCGTTCCCGTTCAGGCAGTCCCTGTTTATCTCCTATTCACCTTCGTAGGTGATATGGGTCCTATGTGCGGGCTCACATCGGACGCGTAACAGTCTCACCAGGAGTTGCTGAAGCAACGCGGACGGTGACGCTCTCCCGGCCGACCCCGCCCCTGCCCCCCGACCTCAGCCCTAGGACCACCGCCCGACCCCCGTGCCCGTCACCGGCCCGATCCGCGCTGTCGGACCCCGCCGGTACCGTGAGGACATGAGTCAAGGTCCCAGGTCAGGGCTGGCGGCGGTCAGCGCCGCACTGCTGGCGATGAGCAGGCATCTGGAGGTGCGCGACGTCCTCAAGACGATCGTCGCCTCCGCGCGCGAACTGCTCGACGCGCAGTACGCGGCCCTCGGCGTGCCGGACGACCACGGCGGCTTCGCCCAGTTCGTGGTGGACGGCGTGAGCGACGAGGAGTGGAAGGCCATCGGCCCCCTGCCCCGCCAGCACGGCATCCTCGCCGCGATGCTCAAGGAGGCCAGGCCCGAGCGCCTCGCGGACGTGCGCGAGGACCCCCGCTTCGAGGGCTGGCCCGAGGCGCACCCCGAGATGTCGGACTTCCTGGGCCTGCCCATCCACAACGGCGACGACGTCGTCGGCATCCTCTTCCTCGCCAACAAGAACTGCCCCAGGACCCTCGGCGAGTGCGGATTCACCGACGAGGACATGGACCTCCTCGCGATCCTCGCCCAGCACGCCGCGATCGCCCTCACCAACGCGCGCCTGTACGAGCGCAGCCGCGAGCTGACCATCGCCGAGGAACGCTCCCGCCTCGCGCACGAGCTGCACGACGCGGTCAGCCAGAAACTGTTCTCCCTGCGCCTGACCGCCCAGGCCGCCGCCGCCCTCGTCGACCGCGACCCCGCGCGCGCGAAGGGCGAGCTGCACCAGGTCGCCGCCCTCGCCGCCGAGGCCGCCGACGAACTGCGCGCGGCCGTCGTCGAGCTGCGTCCCGCCGCCCTCGACGAGGACGGCCTCGTCGCCACCCTGCGCACCCAGATACAGGTCCTCGACCGCGCCCACACCGCGCGCGTCACCCTCGCAGCCCGGGGCGTGCGGGCCCTGCCCGCCGCCCAGGAGGAAGCCCTCCTGCGCGTCGCCCAGGAAGCCCTCCACAACGCCCTGCGCCACTCCGGCGCGGCCTGCGTGGACGTCACCCTGGAGAAGCACGAACGGCACGGCGGCGCCGTCCTGCGCGTCACGGACGACGGCAAGGGCTTCGACCCCGCCATCGTCCGCCGCGCCGGCCGCCACCTCGGCCTGGTCTCCATGCGGGACCGCGCCGGCGGCGTCGGCGGCCGTCTGACAGTGACATCGGAGCCCGGCCAGGGCACCGTCATCGAGATGGAGGTCCCCGGTGGCTGAGCCGATCAGGGTGCTGCTGGTCGACGACCACCAGGTCGTCCGCCGCGGACTGCGTACGTTCCTGGAGGTGCAGGACGACATAGAGGTCGTCGGCGAGGCCGGGGACGGCGAGGAGGGCGTCGCCCGCGCCGAGGAGCTGCGCCCCGACGTCGTCCTCATGGACGTCAAGATGCCCGGCATGGACGGCGTCGAGGCCCTGCGCAAGCTCCGCGACCTCGACAACCCCGCGCGCGTGCTGATCGTCACGAGCTTCACCGAGCAACGGACGGTCGTCCCGGCCCTGCGCGCGGGCGCCGCCGGGTACGTCTACAAGGACGTCGATCCCGACGCCCTCGCCGGCGCGATCCGCTCCGTCCACGCCGGACACGTCCTGCTCCAGCCCGAGGTCGCCGGGGCGCTGCTCTCCCAGGAGGAGTCGCCGGGCGGGCAGGGGAGGGGCGGGACGCTCACCGAGCGCGAGCGGGAGGTCCTCGGGCTCATCGCCGACGGGCGGTCCAACCGGGAGATCGCGCGGGCGCTCGTGCTGTCCGAGAAGACCGTCAAGACGCACGTCTCGAACATCCTCATGAAGCTCGACCTGGCGGACCGTACGCAGGCCGCGCTGTGGGCCGTGCGGCACGGCGTGACGGGGTGAGAAGGGGCTGGTCGCAGGGCGTGCGGGAGCCGTAGGCGGAGGGATCAGTTCCAGTCCGAGATTCATACTGTCGTGGGAATGTCACCCACATGGCGCATCCTCTCCCGGGGGTGCGCCGTTCTCCCTGCGTGCCACGGCGACCGTCGTGGTCAATCGCCAGGAGGGCATGCGAAGTGAAGAACCTGAAGAAGGCCGCCGCTGTGACGATGGTGGCCGGTGGGCTGGTCGCCGCCGGTGCCGGTCTCGCGTCCGCGACCGACGGCGGCTCCGGGGCGGCTGCCTTCGGCGAGGCCCACGACTCCCCGGGCGTCGTCTCCGGCAACGTCATCCAGGTGCCGGTGCACGTCCCGGTCAACGTGGTCGGCAACAGCGTCAACGTCATCGGCCTGCTCAACCCGGCGTTCGGCAACCTCGGCATCAACCACTGAAGTTCTACAAACGGCCCGTCGGTTGATCGTCCCGTCGCTTCAATGATCCGAACGGGCGCAACCGGGACCGGATCCCGTGCCGTTCATGACCACTCCCGCGTTGGACAGCGCACGACCCGCGGCCGGGTCGGATACGCAATCGCAGGAGGAACGCTTCTCATGAACATCGCCAAGAAGGCCGCCGTGGCCCTCACCGTCGCCGGTATCGCCGCTGGTGCTTCGGCCGGTGCCGCCGTCGCCGACTCGTCTGCCGAGGGCGCTGCCGTGAAGTCCCCGGGCGTCGGCTCCGGCAACGTCGGCCAGATCCCGGTCCACGTCCCCGTCAACGTCGTCGGCGACTCGATCAACGTCATCGGCCTGCTGAACCCGGCCTTCGGCAACACGGGCGTCAACGACTGACGTCACCTTTGCGCACACGGCTGCGGGGCCCCACTCTTCCGGGTGGGGTCCCGCAGCCGTCTCAGCCCCGCTCCCGCTCCTCCACATACGCGTTGTACGCCGCCACCAACGCCCGCCGAGCCGTCCGCTCCACCGGCCGCAGCGCCGCCCCCCGCGCCGCCATCTCCGACGCGCTCACCGCGCCGCCGGGCCCGTTCTCCGTGGCGAGGGAGACCAACAGGCCCACCCGCTGGGCGAGTTCGAGGACCCGTACGGCGCGCGGCGGGTACCCCGGCGCCAGCAGCTCGCGCCCCCGTTCCGCACGCGCGCGGTACGCGTCGATCGCCGCCTCGGCCACCGGCCCGGACCCGGCGACATCGAGCCGGGACAGCACAGCGGTCGCGTCCCGCAGAGCCTCGGCGAGCTCACGCTCCGCCTCGCCCAGGGACGGCACATCGGCCGGCGGCGCCTCACGGACCGGCAGACAGTGCCAGGTCACCTCGACATGGACGTCCCCGGCGGGCCCCGCCTCGAAGACCTCCGGCACCAGACCGAGAGCGGCGCCGTGGCACACCACCGCCTGCTCCGCCTCCAGCGCCCGCGCGTTGAACTCCGGCGGCCCGCTGAGCCCCAGCGGATGCCCCGGCGCGGGCAGCGCGACCCGCAGCCCGCTCACCCCGAGCGCCCTCAACCGCCCCAGCGCCAGGGTGAGTCCGACGGGCGCGCCCTCCCCGGGCAACCCCTCCACCCGGTGCACCGCGTCCTCCCCGACGACGGCGACGACAGCGTCGTCCGGAGAGACAAGTCCGGCCAACAGGGCATTTCCCCAAGCGGCGAGGCGACCAGCGCGCGGTTCAACAAGCATGCCCCCAGCCTAGGGCGCCTCTGATGGGCCTCCGCGGCGTCGCGTCGCCCGGCACGCACTCTCGCTGCACCGCGCGAAAGCCCCCGTAGCTCCGCTACGAAGACTTCCACGCGGCACCCCGAGAGCACGCACCGAACGCCGCTCCTTCTTCCGCGGATACCCATCAGAGGCGCCCAAGGACCGGACCGATGGAACAGCCCGCCGGACCAGTGGCGTAGATTTTCCCGAAGGGGCCGCGCCCACCCGCGCACGGCCGCCGAGCCGACTGGCGCACGCGACAACCGAGACCGGCCACACTGCAAGGGGAGACAACGCGCTCATGAGCGATGTTCTGGAGCTTCAGGACGTATCGGTGGTCCGCGAGGGCCGGTCGCTGGTGGACCAGGTCTCCTGGTCGGTCAAGGAGGGCGAGCGCTGGGTCATCCTCGGCCCGAACGGCGCCGGCAAGACGACCCTCCTCAACCTCGCCTCCACGTACCTCTTCCCGAGCGCCGGCACGGTAGCCGTCCTCGGCGAGACCCTCGGCAAGCCCGGCACGGACGTCTTCGAACTCCGCCCCCGCGTAGGCATGGCCGGCATCGCCCTCGCCGAGAAGCTCCCCAAGCGCCAGACGGTCCTCCAGACCGTCCTGACCGCCGCGTACGGCATGACGGCCGGCTGGCAGGAGGAGTACGAGGACGTCGACGAACTCCGCGCCCGCGCCTTCCTCGACCGCCTCGGCATGACGGACTACCTGGACCGCCGCTTCGGCACCCTCTCCGAGGGCGAGCGCAAGCGCACCCTCATCGCCCGCGCCCTGATGACCGACCCCGAACTCCTCCTCCTCGACGAACCCGCCGCCGGCCTCGACCTCGGGGGCCGCGAGGACCTCGTACGCCGCCTCGGCCGCCTCGCCCGCGACCCCATCGCCCCCTCGATGATCATGGTCACGCACCACGTCGAGGAGATCGCCCCCGGCTTCACCCACGTCCTGATGATCCGTCAGGGTAAGGTCCTCGCCGCGGGCCCCGTGGAACTCGAACTCACCTCCCGCAACCTCTCCCTCTGCTTCGGCCTCCCCCTCGTCGTCGAGCAGGTCGGCGACCGCTGGACGGCCCAGGGACTGCCGCTCTCCTGACCGGCACGCACCCTGTCCGCGCCGACCTCGCGGACCTACCATTGACCTGTGAACATCGACGCGTGGGTGTGGTGGCTCGTCGGCGCGGCGGCGCTCGGAATCCCGCTGGTGATCACGGCCATGCCCGAGTTCGGCATGTTCGCGGTCGGCGCGATCGCCGCCTCCGTCGTGGCCGGACTCGGCTTCGGCGCCGTCAGCCAGGTCCTGGTCTTCGTGATCGTCTCAGTGGCGCTCGTCGCCGTCGTACGCCCCATCGCGAACCGGCACAGCAGAAGCCGCCCCCACCTGCCCACCGGCATCGACGCGCTCAAGGGCAGGCAGGCCGTCGTCCTGGAGCGCGTGGACGGCGCGGGAGGCCGCATCAAACTCGCCGGCGAGGTCTGGTCCGCCCGCTCCCTGGACGGCGACCGCGCCTACGAACCCGGCCAGGAGGTGGACGTCGTGGACATCGAAGGCGCTACGGCGATCGTCCTGTGACCCCCGGCGCCCGGTCCCAACTGAACTGAACGACCCGCGAGTTGTGTGAAGGTCTGTCAGACTCGACCGGCAAGATCTTCTGCACCCATATGATCGTCCACAGCCAGTCGGCACCCAATAAGATCGTCGGAGAGTGCCGAGGCGGAGAAGGGTACGGGGAGCACGATGGAACCGGTCATCATCGTTCTGATCATCCTGGTGGTGTTGGTCTTCATCGCCCTGATCAAGACGATCCAGGTCATCCCACAGGCCAGCGCGGCGATCGTCGAGCGCTTCGGCCGCTACACACGCACGCTGAACGCGGGCCTCAACATCGTCGTCCCGTTCATCGACACCATCCGCAACCGCATCGACCTGCGCGAACAGGTCGTCCCGTTCCCGCCGCAGCCGGTGATCACCCAGGACAACCTGGTCGTCAACATCGACACGGTCATCTACTACCAGGTGACCGACGCCCGCGCGGCGACGTACGAGGTCGCCTCCTACATCCAGGCCATCGAACAGCTCACCGTCACCACGCTGCGCAACATCATCGGCGGCATGGACCTGGAGCGGACCCTCACCTCCCGCGAGGAGATCAACGCGGCCCTGCGCGGCGTCCTCGACGAGGCGACCGGCAAGTGGGGCATCCGCGTCAACCGCGTCGAGCTGAAGGCGATCGAGCCGCCGACCTCCATCCAGGACTCGATGGAGAAGCAGATGCGCGCCGACCGTGACAAGCGCGCCGCGATCCTGACCGCCGAAGGTACCCGCCAGGCCGCGATCCTCACCGCCGAGGGCGAGAAGCAGTCCCAGATCCTGCGCGCCGAGGGTGAGGCCAAGGCCGCCGCCCTCAAGGCCGAGGGTGAGGCGCAGGCCGTCCGCACGGTCTTCGAGGCCATCCACGCCGGCGACGCCGACCAGAAGCTCCTCTCCTACCAGTACCTCCAGATGCTCCCCAAGATCGCCGCGGGCGACGCCAACAAGCTCTGGATCGTCCCCAGCGAAATCGGCGACGCCCTCAAGGGCCTCTCGGGCGCGGTGGGCGGCCTAGGCGGCTTGGGCGGCGGCGGCAACGGCTCCTCGGACGGCGGCAACAACCTGGAGAAGCGCGAGAAGCCGCCGATCGACTGAGGTTCTTCGGCACAACGACGAGGGCCGCCTTCTCTGAGAAGGCGGCCCCAAGTCTTTTAGGGGCGCGGGGAACTGCGCGACAAGCCACAACGAACCCGCACCCGGCAGACAACAGCAAGCCCTACGGTCTAAGCCGCGTCCAAGCTCAACCACTCCGGCAGCGCCCGAAAATCCTCGGTCCCCAGCGACAGCAGCATCGCGTCGGCCGGAGTCGGCTCGAACGGCTCCCGCAGCAGCGGCATACCCGCCTGCTCCGGCGTCCGGTCGGCCTTGCGGTGGTTGTCCTCCGCGCAGGACGCCACCGTATTGAGCCAGGAGTCCCGCCCACCCTGCGCCCGCGGCACCACATGGTCCACGGTCGTCGCCCTGCGCCCGCAGTACGCGCACCGGTGCCGGTCCCGCACCAGCACCCCCCGACGCGACCACGGCGCCCGTCTGCGGAACGGCACCCGGACGTACCGGCACAGCCGGATCACCCGGGGCGCGGGTATGTCGACCACGGCGCCCCGCATACGCAGCTCGGGGTGGGCCTGCTCGACGACGGCCTTGTCCTGGAGCACCAGAACGACAGCCCGGTTCAATGTCACCGTAGACAGCGGCTCGAAGCTCGCGTTCAGCACCAGCGTGTCCCGCATCCAGCCCACCTCCCGTGCGCATCGGCCCGCTCCCCGGCGGGCGTGGATCAACTCTGGACGGGCACGCCGAGATGGACAACGCAATAAAAAATGCCCGCCCCTGATCACTTCCAAGACCAGAGGCGGACAAACGTCGGGTGAACTTCAGCTACCGGCCAAAACCTCGTACTCACCGATCACATGCGCCCGCGCGATCGCGTGGAACCGCAGATTGAACCCGACATACGCGGGCGAGACGTCCCCGTCGACACCGAGCTTCTCCTGGTCCACCGCGTACACGGTGAAGACGTACCGGTGCGGCCCGTCCCCCGCGGGCGGCGCGGCACCGCCGAAGTCCCGCGTCCCGTAGTCGTTGCGGACATGTACGGCGCCGTCGGGCAGTCCCTTGAACTCTCCCGTGCCCGCACCGGCCGGCAGCTCCGTCACCGACGCCGGGATGTCGAACAGCACCCAGTGCCAGAACCCGCTGCCCGTCGGCGCGTCCGGGTCGTAGCACGTGACCGCGAAGCTCTTCGTCTCCGCCGGGAACCCCTCCCACCGCAGGTGCGGCGAGACGTTCCCCTCGGCGTGGACCTGGTCGGCCTTGAGCGTGCCGCCCGCCTCGACGTCCTCGCTCGTCACCGTGAACGCCGGGACGGGCGGGTGGAAGTCGTGGGGGAGAGGCCGCCGCTTGAGCTCGGACACCTGGGTACCTCCTGCATACGTCTGAATACGTGGTTCCTCGGAACCCCGAGCCTAGAACCAGTTCCGCTTGCTGCCGACCTCGGCCAGCCACTGGTTCAGGTACGCCGCCCAGTCGGTCCCCTGGAAGTCGCGCAGGCCCACCTGGAAGGAGCGGAAGGTGTCGCTGCCCTCGCTGAACAGGCCCGGCTTCTTGTCCATCTCAAGGATGACATCCATCGCGTTCTCATCGGCGACGAAGCTCAGCTCGACCTGGTTGAGGCCGTGGTACTGCTGCGGCGGGAAGAACTCGATCTCCTGGTAGAACGGCAGCTTCTGGCGCGTACCGCGAATGTGCCCGCGCTCCATGTCGGCGTTCTTGAACCGGAAGCCGAGCTGCGTGAACGCGTCGAGGATCGCCTGCTGCGCCGGGAGCGGGTGGACGTTGATCGGGTCGAGGTCGCTGGAGTCGACGGCCCGCGCGATCGCCAGCTCCGTCGTCACCCCGATGTGCATCCCGCGCAGCGGCTGCCCGGAGATCGTCGTCACCGGCGTCTCCCACGGGATGTCGAGCCCGAACGGCACCGCGTGCACCGCACCGGCCTGGAGCTCGAAGGCGCCGCCGAGGCTGACCTTCGTGAACTCGATGTTCTGCTTGTACTCCGCGTCCTGCCCCTCGACCTCGACCTGGGCCTGCAACCCGATCGACAGCCCCTCGATGTTCTGGTTCACGGACCCGCCCTGGATCCGCACCTCCCCCTGCACGACCCCGCCCGGTACGACGTTGACCTCGGTCAGCACCGTCTCCACCGACGCCCCGCCCGCACCCAGGCTCGCGAGCAGCTTCTTGAACGCCATGACTCTCCCTCGTGTTTTACGACCGGTTGACCGGGCCTTTGAACCCTACAAACGCGTTCAGGCCACGTCCGGTTCCCCACCCCACCCTGACGTACACCCCGACTGCACTACGCTCGACGGCCATGATCGCGAGCCCCGACCGTACGCCTCTCCGCAGGACCTTCTTCGACCGCCCCGTTCTGGAGGTCGCCCCCGACCTCCTCGGCCGCCTCCTGGTCCGCACGACCCCGGACGGCCCGATCGTCCTGCGCATCACAGAGGTGGAGGCGTACGACGGCGAGAACGACCCCGGCTCCCACGCCTTCCGTGGCCGCACCGCCCGCAACGGCGTGATGTTCGGTCCGCCCGGTCATGTGTACGTCTACTTCACCTACGGCATGTGGCACTGCATGAACCTCGTCTGCGGTCCCGACGGCGAGGCGAGCGCCGTCCTGCTGCGCGCCGGCGAGGTCCTGGAAGGCGCCGAACCGGCCCGCAAACGTCGACTATCGGCCCGGAACGACAAAGAACTCGCCAAAGGCCCGGCCCGGCTGGCGACGGCTCTCGACATCGACCGGTCCCTCGACGGCACCGACGCGTGCACCCCCGAGGACACCCCGCTGCGCGTCCTCACCGGCACACCCGTCCCCTCCGACCAGGTCGACAGTGGTCCCCGCACCGGAGTATCGGGCGACGGCGCCGTCCACCCGTGGCGGTTCTGGATCTCCGGTGACCCGACGGTGAGCCCTTATCGGGCCCACGTTCCCCGCCGCCGCTCAAGTTGACGCTCCTTGGGAAGGTGCGTAACGTAGCCCGAGCCGCTTGACCCGGTACGGCGATCGCCGAGAGCCGGGAGCGGCCAACCCACTACCTAGCAACATCCCTCAGCGGGATCGAATTCGTCATGTCCGCATGCCCGAATTCGAACTCACGGAGACTCGATTATGAGTTGCCGAGAGGATCAGCTAACGTAGTGAATGTCGAAAGGCCGACGAGCGAAAGCGAGAAAGCCCAAGACGTCCCGCCGACAGGGAATCGGATCGGAAAAAGATCTGATAGAGTCGGAAACGCAAGACCGAAGGGAAAAGCCCGGAGGAAAGCCCGAGAGGGTGAGTACGAAGGAAGCGTCCGTTCCTTGAGAACTCAACAGCGTGCCAAAAATCAACGCCAGATTAGTTGATACCCCGTCCCCGGCCGATGGCCGAGGATGAGGTTCCTTTGAAACAAACACAGCGAGGACGCTGTGAACGGTCGGATCATTCCTCCGATCGTTCCGCTCTTCTGTGTTGTGCACCGGATTACCGGTAAACATTCACGGAGAGTTTGATCCTGGCTCAGGACGAACGCTGGCGGCGTGCTTAACACATGCAAGTCGAACGATGAAGCCCTTCGGGGTGGATTAGTGGCGAACGGGTGAGTAACACGTGGGCAATCTGCCCTTCACTCTGGGACAAGCCCTGGAAACGGGGTCTAATACCGGATATCACTCCTGCCTGCATGGGCGGGGGTCGAAAGCTCCGGCGGTGAAGGATGAGCCCGCGGCCTATCAGCTTGTTGGTGAGGTAATGGCTCACCAAGGCGACGACGGGTAGCCGGCCTGAGAGGGCGACCGGCCACACTGGGACTGAGACACGGCCCAGACTCCTACGGGAGGCAGCAGTGGGGAATATTGCACAATGGGCGGAAGCCTGATGCAGCGACGCCGCGTGAGGGATGACGGCCTTCGGGTTGTAAACCTCTTTCAGCAGGGAAGAAGCGAAAGTGACGGTACCTGCAGAAGAAGCGCCGGCTAACTACGTGCCAGCAGCCGCGGTAATACGTAGGGCGCAAGCGTTGTCCGGAATTATTGGGCGTAAAGAGCTCGTAGGCGGCTTGTCGCGTCGGATGTGAAAGCCCGGGGCTTAACCCCGGGTCTGCATTCGATACGGGCAGGCTAGAGTTCGGTAGGGGAGATCGGAATTCCTGGTGTAGCGGTGAAATGCGCAGATATCAGGAGGAACACCGGTGGCGAAGGCGGATCTCTGGGCCGATACTGACGCTGAGGAGCGAAAGCGTGGGGAGCGAACAGGATTAGATACCCTGGTAGTCCACGCCGTAAACGGTGGGAACTAGGTGTTGGCGACATTCCACGTCGTCGGTGCCGCAGCTAACGCATTAAGTTCCCCGCCTGGGGAGTACGGCCGCAAGGCTAAAACTCAAAGGAATTGACGGGGGCCCGCACAAGCAGCGGAGCATGTGGCTTAATTCGACGCAACGCGAAGAACCTTACCAAGGCTTGACATACACCGGAAACGGCCAGAGATGGTCGCCCCCTTGTGGTCGGTGTACAGGTGGTGCATGGCTGTCGTCAGCTCGTGTCGTGAGATGTTGGGTTAAGTCCCGCAACGAGCGCAACCCTTGTCCTGTGTTGCCAGCGTGCCCTTCGGGGTGACGGGGACTCACAGGAGACCGCCGGGGTCAACTCGGAGGAAGGTGGGGACGACGTCAAGTCATCATGCCCCTTATGTCTTGGGCTGCACACGTGCTACAATGGCAGGTACAAAGAGCTGCGAAACCGTGAGGTGGAGCGAATCTCAAAAAGCCTGTCTCAGTTCGGATTGGGGTCTGCAACTCGACCCCATGAAGTCGGAGTTGCTAGTAATCGCAGATCAGCATTGCTGCGGTGAATACGTTCCCGGGCCTTGTACACACCGCCCGTCACGTCACGAAAGTCGGTAACACCCGAAGCCGGTGGCCCAACCCCTTGTGGGAGGGAGCTGTCGAAGGTGGGACTGGCGATTGGGACGAAGTCGTAACAAGGTAGCCGTACCGGAAGGTGCGGCTGGATCACCTCCTTTCTAAGGAGCACAGTACCGATTGCAGGCAGATGTTCTGCACGGTCAGCTCATGGGTGGAACGTTGATTATTCGGCCAGGTTCTGGGTCGGAGGCATTGCAGGTACTGTCCGCAAGGGCGTGGAAAGCATGATCTCCGGACGAGGGTCTGGTCGGGCACGCTGTTGGGTGTCTGAGGGAATGAACCCCCTCATGATGCCGACCCCAGTGAACTTCGGCCAAGGCCGGGGGTGATGGGTGGTTGGTCGTTGTTTGAGAACTGCACAGTGGACGCGAGCATCTGTGGCCAAGTTTTTAAGGGCGCACGGTGGATGCCTTGGCACCAGGAACCGATGAAGGACGTGGGAGGCCACGATAGTCCCCGGGGAGCCGTCAACCAGGCTTTGATCCGGGGGTTTCCGAATGGGGAAACCCGGCAGTCGTCATGGGCTGTCACCCATACCTGAACACATAGGGTATGTGGAGGGAACGAGGGGAAGTGAAACATCTCAGTACCCTCAGGAAGAGAAAACAACCGTGATTCCGGGAGTAGTGGCGAGCGAAACCGGATGAGGCCAAACCTACGACGTGTGAGACCCGGCAGGGGTTGCGTCGTGGGGGTTGTGGGATCTCTCTTTCACAGTCTGCCGGCTGTGAGGCGAGTCAGAAACCGTTGATGTAGGCGAAGGACATGCGAAAGGTCCGGCGTAGAGGGTAAGACCCCCGTAGTCGAAACGTCAACGGCTCGTTTGAGAGACACCCAAGTAGCACGGGGCCCGAGAAATCCCGTGTGAATCTGGCGGGACCACCCGCTAAGCCTAAATATTCCCTGGTGACCGATAGCGGATAGTACCGTGAGGGAATGGTGAAAAGTACCGCGGGAGCGGAGTGAAATAGTACCTGAAACCGTGTGCCTACAAGCCGTGGGAGCGTCGCGCATCGAGTTTACTCGGTGCGTCGTGACTGCGTGCCTTTTGAAGAATGAGCCTGCGAGTTTGCGGTGTGTTGCGAGGTTAACCCGGGTGGGGTAGCCGTAGCGAAAGCGAGTCCGAACAGGGCGATTCAGTAGCACGCTCAAGACCCGAAGCGGAGTGATCTAGCCATGGGCAGGTTGAAGCGGAGGTAAGACTTCGTGGAGGACCGAACCCACCAGGGTTGAAAACCTGGGGGATGACCTGTGGTTAGGGGTGAAAGGCCAATCAAACTCCGTGATAGCTGGTTCTCCCCGAAATGCATTTAGGTGCAGCGTCGTGTGTTTCTTGCCGGAGGTAGAGCACTGGATAGGCGATGGGCCCTACCGGGTTACTGACCTTAGCCAAACTCCGAATGCCGGTAAGTGAGAGCGCGGCAGTGAGACTGTGGGGGATAAGCTCCATGGTCGAGAGGGAAACAGCCCAGAGCATCGACTAAGGCCCCTAAGCGTACGCTAAGTGGGAAAGGATGTGGAGTCGCAGAGACAACCAGGAGGTTGGCTTAGAAGCAGCCACCCTTGAAAGAGTGCGTAATAGCTCACTGGTCTAGTGATTCCGCGCCGACAATGTAGCGGGGCTCAAGCGTACCGCCGAAGTCGTGTCATTGCAGCATATAGGGCCAACGCCTGCTGTGATGGGTAGGGGAGCGTCGTGTGCCGGGTGAAGCTGCGCCGGAAGGCAGTGGTGGACGGTTCACGAGTGAGAATGCAGGCATGAGTAGCGATTCACACGTGGGAAACGTGTGCGCCGATTGACTAAGGGTTCCTGGGTCAAGCTGATCTGCCCAGGGTAAGTCGGGACCTAAGGCGAGGCCGACAGGCGTAGTCGATGGATAACCGGTTGATATTCCGGTACCCGCTGTGAAGCGTCAAACATTGAATCCAGTGATGCTAAGGCCGTGAAGCCGTTCCGGACCCTTCGGGGAAAGGAAAGTGGTGGAGCCGCTGAACCGATCTGGTAGTAGGTGAGTGATGGGGTGACGCAGGAAGGTAGTCCAGCCCGGGCGATGGTAGTCCCGGGGTAAGGGTGTAGGCCGAGTGGTAGGCAAATCCGCCGCTCATCAAGGCTGAGACCTGATGCCGAGCCGATTGTGGTGAAGTGGATGATCCTATGCTGTCGAGAAAAGCCTCTAGCGAGTTTCATGGCGGCCCGTACCCTAAACCGACTCAGGTGGTCAGGTAGAGAATACCGAGGCGTTCGGGTGAACTATGGTTAAGGAACTCGGCAAAATGCCCCCGTAACTTCGGGAGAAGGGGGGCCATCACTGGTGAGAGGACTTGCTCCTTGAGCTGGGGGTGGCCGCAGAGACCAGCGAGAAGCGACTGTTTACTAAAAACACAGGTCCGTGCGAAGCCGTAAGGCGATGTATACGGACTGACGCCTGCCCGGTGCTGGAACGTTAAGGGGACCGGTTAGTCACATTTCGGTGTGGCGAAGCTGAGAACTTAAGCGCCAGTAAACGGCGGTGGTAACTATAACCATCCTAAGGTAGCGAAATTCCTTGTCGGGTAAGTTCCGACCTGCACGAATGGCGTAACGACTTCTCGACTGTCTCAACCATAGGCCCGGTGAAATTGCACTACGAGTAAAGATGCTCGTTTCGCGCAGCAGGACGGAAAGACCCCGGGACCTTTACTACAGTTTGATATTGGTGTTCGGTTCGGCTTGTGTAGGATAGCTGGGAGACTTTGAAGCGGCCACGCCAGTGGTTGTGGAGTCGTCGTTGAAATACCAGTCTGGTCGTGCTGGATGTCTAACCTGGGTCCGTGATCCGGATCAGGGACAGTGTCTGATGGGTAGTTTAACTGGGGCGGTTGCCTCCTAAAGAGTAACGGAGGCGCCCAAAGGTTCCCTCAGCCTGGTTGGTAATCAGGTGTTGAGTGTAAGTGCACAAGGGAGCTTGACTGTGAGACCGACGGGTCGAGCAGGGACGAAAGTCGGGACTAGTGATCCGGCGGTGGCTTGTGGAAGCGCCGTCGCTCAACGGATAAAAGGTACCCCGGGGATAACAGGCTGATCTTCCCCAAGAGTCCATATCGACGGGATGGTTTGGCACCTCGATGTCGGCTCGTCGCATCCTGGGGCTGGAGTCGGTCCCAAGGGTTGGGCTGTTCGCCCATTAAAGCGGTACGCGAGCTGGGTTTAGAACGTCGTGAGACAGTTCGGTCCCTATCCGCTGCGCGCGCAGGAACATTGAGAAGGGCTGTCCCTAGTACGAGAGGACCGGGACGGACGAACCTCTGGTGTGCCAGTTGTTCTGCCAAGGGCATGGCTGGTTGGCTACGTTCGGGAGGGATAACCGCTGAAAGCATCTAAGCGGGAAGCCTGCTTCGAGATGAGTGTTCCCACCTCCTTGAGAGGGTAAGGCTCCCAGTAGACGACTGGGTTGATAGGCCAGATCTGGAAGCACCGTAAGGTGTGGAGGTGACTGGTACTAATAGGCCGAGGGCTTGTCCTCAGTTGCTCGCGTCCACTGTGTTAGTTCTGAGACAACGAACTGTTGTCGGCTTCAGAGCAGAACCACACCATAATTAAAGAGTGTGCTTGTTCGCTCGAAACCATTAGGGTTTCGGTGGTTATAGCGTGAGGGAAACGCCCGGTTACATTCCGAACCCGGAAGCTAAGCCTTACAGCGCCGATGGTACTGCAGGGGGGACCCTGTGGGAGAGTAGGACGCCGCCGAACAATCTTTGGAGGACCCCTGGTCCCAGCGTTCAGCTGGGACCAGGGGTCCTTTTGTTTTTACAATGCTTTGAGGTACCGAAGACAGGAGTCACCCATGTCCACCAACTCTCCCGACGACCGACCGGAGCGCGACCAGCGGCGACGGGACAGTGGGGACCGCAACGACCGTGGTGAGCGCGGCGATCGTGGCGGTTTCCGCCGCGACGACCGACGCGACAGCGGCCGGGGCGACCGGGGTGACCGTGGCGGTTTCCGCCGTGACGACCGTCCGCAGGGTGGCGGCGACCGTCGTGACAACGACCGTCCTCCCTTCCGCCGTGACGACCGGCGTGACGATCGTCCGCAGGGCGACCGTGGCGGCTACGGCGGCCCGCGTCGTGACAATGACCGTCGTGACGACCGTGGCGGTTTCCGCCGCGACGACCGTCCGCAAGGCAACCGTCCCCAGGGTGACCGTGGCGGCTACGGCGGCCCCCGCCGTGACGACCGTGGTGGCCGTCCGGCGTTCCAGCGCGACGACCGCGACCGTGGTGGCTTCCGCAGGGACGACCGCCGCGACGACCGTCCGCAGGGTGGCGGCGACCGTCGTGACGACCGTGGCGGTTTCCGTCGGGACGACAGGCGCGACGACCGCCCCTCGTTCCGTCGTGACAACGACCGTCCTCCCTTCCGCCGTGACGACCGGCGTGACGATCGTCCGCAGGGCGACCGTGGCGGCTACGGCGGCCCGCGTCGTGACAATGACCGTCGTGACGACCGTGGCGGTTTCCGCCGCGACGACCGTCCGCAAGGCAACCGTCCCCAGGGTGACCGTGGCGGCTACGGCGGCCCCCGCCGTGACGATCGTCCCTCGTTCCGTCGCGACGACGACCGTCCGTCCTTCCGCCGTGACAACGACCGGCGCGATGACCGGCGTGACGACCGCAGGGACGACCGTGGCGGTTTCCGTCGCGACGACCGTCCGCAGGGCGACCGCCGTGACAATGACCGTCCTCCCTTCCGCCGTGACGACCGGCGTGACGATCGTCCGCAGGGTGACCGTGGCGGCTACGGCGGCCCCCGCCGTGACGACCGTGGTGGCCGTCCGGCGTTCCAGCGCGACGACCGCGACCGTGGTGGCTTCCGCAGGGACGACCGCCGCGACGACCGTCCGCAGGGCGGCGGCGACCGTCGTGACAACGACCGTCCCCCCTTCCGCCGCGACGACGACCGCGGTGGCTTCCGTCGCGACGACCGACGCGACAGCGGCCGGGGCGGCTACGGCGGCCCCCGTCGTGACGACCGAGGCGGACGCCCCGCCGGCGGTGGCTTCCGTGGGCGTGACGACCGGCGCGATGACCGTCGTGACGACCGCAGGGACGACCGTGGCGGCTTCCGTGGGCGTGACGACCGGGACCACCGTGACCGCGACCGCGAGCCGATCAAGCGGCTGCCGATCCCGGACGACGTCACGGGCGACGAGATCGACAAGGACGTACGGCAGGAGCTGCTGAGCCTGCCGAAGGGGCTCGCCGAGGACGTCGCCAGGAACCTGGTGATGGTGGCGCGGCTGATCGACGAGGAGCCGGAGAAGGCGTACGACTACTCGAAGGTCGCCCTGCGGCTGGCGTCGAGGGTCGCTGCCGTGCGCGAGGCGGCCGGGTTCGCGGCGTACGCGAACCAGAAGTTCAGCGAGGCGCTCGCCGAGTTCCGGGCGGCCCGGCGGATGACCGGGAACACGGAGCTGTGGCCGGTGATGGCCGACTGCGAGCGCGGGCTCGGGCGGCCGGAGAAGGCGCTGGACATGGCCGGTGCCCCGGAGGTCAACAAGCTGGACAAGGCCGGCCAGGTCGAGATGCGGCTCGTCGCGGCGGGTGCCCGGCGTGACATGGGCCAGCTCGACGCGGCGATCGTGACGCTCCAGAGCCCCGAGCTGGCGTCCAACTCCGTCCAGCCGTGGACCGCGCGCCTGCGCTACGCCTACGCGGACGCCCTCCTTGAGGCCGAGCGTGTGGACGAGGCGCGCGAGTGGTTCGCCAAGGCCGTCGAGGCGGACCGCGACGGCAGCACCGACGCGTCCGACCGCCTGGCCGAACTGGACGGCGTGGAGTTCGTGGACGCCATGACGGACGAGGACGCCGAGACCCCCGAGGCGATCGAGCCCCCGTCGTCCCAGGAAGCCGAAGAGGCCGACGAGGACGAAGAGGATGAGGACGACGAAGAGGTCGAGGACGAGGTCGACGAGGCCGTAGCAGCCGAACCGGCCGACGAGAAGGATGTCGAGAAGGACGTCAAGAAGGACTCCGACGACAACGCCTGACGATCGAAATGGGCCTCCTCTTTTAAAGAGGGGGCCCATTTCGTTTATAGAGCGCCCTCACACACCCACCGCACGCAGCACCAACCCAGTAGCCGGCTTGGGCCCGAACGACGTCGACTTCCTCGGCATCGTCACCCCCTGCCGAGCCAGCTCCCGCACGACCTCCTCGCGCACGGGATGCAGCAGAACCGCCGTCCCTCCGTCCCGCTCGGCCTTCAGCACGGTCGCCTCCGTGTCATGGATGTACGCCACGCGCGCGGGATCGTCCTCCGGGATCTCCCAGACCGTGGCGAGAAGCGTCGCGTGCAGGACGGTCGCGTCGAGCGTGCGCCAGGCGGTCGGATGCCCGGCAGGGACCGTGCGCGCCAGCAGCTCCGGATCCGGCCGGTCGACCAGCCACAGCCCGCCGTCCCCCGCGAGGAGATACGCGTTTCCCGCGCACGCGGCGTCCGCCAGAACCTCCAGCGCCTCGGGAAGCGCGGCCTCCAGCCTCCGAACCCGGAAGCGCCCCTCCAGAGCCGCCAGCGCCTCACCAAGAGGCAGCCCCGGCAGGTAGCGGTGGATCGCGCGCACGCGCAGGGGATAGCGGGCCGTGTCGACGAGGAGGACGAGACCGTGGTCCCAGGGGCCGGGGGAGGGGTGCTCCGCGCGGAGCATGCGGTACGTCGCCCAGCGGTGGTGGCCGTCGGCGATCAGTGCCTGGTGGCGGGCCAGGTCGGCCTGGACGGCGGCGACCTCGGCCGGGTCGGTGACCTGCCACAGGCGGTGGTGGTAGCCGTCGTCCGTGGTGGTCGCCAGCAGGGGCGCGCGGGCCGCCGTGCGTTCGACGAGGTCCGCCGTCGGGCCGCCGTCGCCCCGGTAGGTGAGCAGCAGCGGTTCCAGGTTGGCCTGGGTCGCGCGCATGAGGGCCGCGCGGTCGGCGACGACGTGCGGCATGACGTCCTCGTGCGGCAGGACGACGCCCTCGGAGGGCTCCGAGACGCGCAGGGTGCCGATGAGGCCGCGCTGGAGCATGCCGTCCGCGTGGCGCTGCTCGTAGACGTACAGGGCCGGGGCGGGGTCCGGGGTGAGGATGCCCTCGGTGAGCCACGCGCGCAGGGTCGCGGCGGCCTGTTCGCCCCGCGCGCGCGGGGTGGTGGCCTGCGGGAGGATCAGCCGGACGATGTTGTACGGGTCGGCGTCGTGCAGTTCGTGCAGGCCGTCCGGGCGGACGACGACGTCGTACGGCGGCGAGGTGACCGCGGCGAGTCCGCCGACCCGGTCGGGGTCGTAGCGAAGCCCTCGGAACGGGGTGAGTTCCAGACCTCGGGGCGCCGTTGCCTGCGAGTGACCTGCTGTGTTCATCAGGGCATCGTACGGCTGTCAGTGGCATGGGGGATGATCGGTGGAAAGGCGAGCGAACGAGGAGTGTGGGGTATGGGGCAGGGCGTGCGGAGGGTTCCGGACGGCAGTGGGCAGGCCCTGAGCGAGGCGTACGACACGGCGCTGCTCGATCTCGACGGGGTGGTGTACGCGGGCGGGAACGCGATCGCGTACGCCGTCGAGTCGCTGCACCGCGCCCGCGCGGGGGGCATGCGCCTGGCGTACGTGACGAACAACGCGCTCAGGACGCCGGACACGGTGGCCGACCACCTGACCGAGCTGGGGATCGACACGGCTCCGGAGGACGTCATCACGTCCGCGCAGGCCGTCGCCCGGCTGATCAGCGAGCAGGTTCCCGCAGGCGCGCGCGTGCTGGTCATCGGCGGTGAGGGGCTGCGGGTCGCCCTGCGCGAGCGCGGGCTGGTGCCGGTCGAGTCGGCGGACGACGATCCCGTGGCCGTCGTCCAGGGGTACGGCGGCCCGGAGCTGCCGTGGGGGCGGTTCGCGGAGGCGTCGTACGCGATCGCGCGCGGGGTGCCGTGGTTCGCGTCCAACACGGACCTGACGATCCCCAGCGGGCGCGGGATCGCCCCGGGCAACGGCGCGGCCGTCCAGGTCGTCCGGATCGCGACCGGCGCGGAGCCGCAGGTGGCGGGCAAGCCGCTGCCCCCGATGCACCGGGAGACGATCCTGCGTACGGGCGCGGAGCGGCCGTTGGTCGTCGGGGACCGGCTCGACACGGACATCGAGGGCGCGTTCAACGGCGAGGTGGACTCCCTCCTGGTCCTGACCGGCGTCACGGACGGCGCCCAGCTCCTCGCGGCGCCTCCGCAGCACCGGCCGACCTATGTGGACCGCGACCTGCGTGGCCTGCTCACCGGCCAGCCGGAGGTCACCGCGGACGGCCCGGGCTTCCGCTGCGGAGGCTGGACGGCGACGGCGGCGGAGCACCTCGAACTCACGGGCGAGGGCGACGCGTTGGACGGCCTGCGGGCGCTGTGCGCGGCGGCGTGGACGGCGGCGGGCGAGGGCTCCTGCGAGCTGGACGGGGGGAAGGCGCTGGCGCGGCTGGGGGTCTGAGGCGCGGCGGGGAAGCGGCCAACCGGAGCGCATGGCAGGGTAGGCTAACCTAACTTCCGTGTTGGTCGACAGTGTTCCGGAACAGGCGGTCTCCCCACCCCGAGGCAGGCGAGGGGCGCGCTCCCTAGGGCTCGTGCTCTCGGTGTCGCTCCTCGCGGCGGTCGCCGTCGCGAGTATCGCCATTGGCGCGAAAGAGCTGTCCCTCGGGCAGGTCTGGCACGGCCTGTTCCAGGACTCCGGGAGCTACGCGGACGTCGTCGTCGGCGACCGCCTCTCGCGGACGCTCCTCGGCCTCCTGGCCGGCGCCGCGCTGGGCCTCGCCGGAGCCGTACTCCAGGCGCTGACCCGCAACCCGCTCGCCGACCCGGGCCTCCTCGGCATCAACGCGGGCGCCTCGGCGGCCGTCGTCACCGCGATCACCTTCCTCGGCGTCACGAGCCTGAGCGGGTACGTGTGGTTCGCCTTCCTCGGTGCGGCGGCGGTCGGTGCGCTCGTCTGGTTCCTGGGCGGCAGCCGGGGCGCGACCCCCGTACGGCTCGCGCTCGCCGGGACGGCGATCACGGCCGCGCTGTACGGCTATCTCCAGGCCGTCATGATCATGGACGAGGCGGCGCTCGCGCGGATGCGGTTCTGGACCGTCGGCTCGCTCTCCGGGGCCTCCGACGAAACGATCCGCCAGGTGCTGCCGTTCCTGGCCGTCGGTACCCTCCTCGCCTTCGCGCTCGCCCGTCCCCTCAACGCCGTGGCGATGGGCGACGACACGGCCACGGCACTCGGCGCGAACCTCAACCGCACGCGCGCGCTGTCGATGCTCGCGGCGACCGTGCTGTGCGGGGCGGCCACCGCGGCGTGCGGTCCGATCGCGTTCGTCGGCCTGATGGTCCCGCATGCCGTGCGCTCGTTCACCGGCCCCGACCTGCGCTGGATCATGCCGTACGCGGCGATCCTGTCGCCCGTCCTGCTGCTGGGCTCCGACGTGCTCGGGCGGGTCGTCGCGCGGCCCTCCGAGGTGCAGGTCGGGATCATCACGGCGATCGTCGGCGGGCCGGTGTTCATCTTTCTCGTGCGGCGGCGGAGGACGGCACAGCTGTGAAGACGACGATGCCCAGGAGCCGCGCTCCCCGCGCCCCCCGTACTCCGGCCGCACCCCGTGCCCTGCGCACCGGCCGCCTCTCTCTCCGTCTCGACCCCCGCGCGCTGACCGTCACCCTCGTCCTGCTGCTGGCCGCGCTCACCGCGAGCGTCGTGCTCATCGGCACCGGCGACTTCCCGATCCCCGCGTCCGACGTCCTCAAGGTGCTGTTCGGGGACGGGAATCCGGGCCAGGAGTTCATCGTCAACGAGCTGCGGCTGCCGCGTGTCCTGGTCGGGCTGCTGGTCGGGGCATCGCTCGGGCTCGGCGGGGCGCTGTTCCAGGCCGTGTCGCGCAACCCGCTGGGCAGTCCCGACGTCCTCGGGCTGAGCCAGGGGGCGACCGCCGGAGCGCTGATCATGATCGTGCTGTTCTCCGGGTCGACCGCGCAGGTCACGCTGGGGGCGCTGGTCGGCGGGCTCGTCACCGGCGCGCTGATCTATCTGCTCGCGTGGAAGCGGGGCGTGCACGGGTACCGGCTCGTCCTCGTCGGGATCGGCGTCTCCGCCGTGGCGACCGCGGTCAACGGCTACCTCATCACCAAGGCCGACATCGTGGACGCCGCGCGGGCCGTCGTCTGGATGACCGGGACGCTCGACGGGCGGGACTGGAAGCAGGTCTGGCCGCTGCTCGCGCTGGTCTGCGTGCTGGTGCCGCTCGTGCTGGCCAACGCGCGCGGGCTGCGGATGATGGAGATGGGCGACGACGTCTCGGGCGCGCTCGGGGTACGGGTGGAACGCGTACGGATGCTGCTGATGGTGTCCGCCGTCCTGCTCACCGCCGCCGCGACCGCCGCCGCGGGCCCCGTCAGCTTCGTAGCGCTCACGGCCCCCCAACTGGCCCGCCGCCTCACCCGCTCCCCGGGCCCCAACCTGGTCCCGTCCCTCTGCATGGGCGCAACCCTCCTGGTCACCGCCGACTGGTCCTCCCAACACCTCTTCGGCGACGGCCGGTTGCCGGTCGGCGTGGTCACGGGCGTACTCGGCGGCGTGTACCTGCTGTGGCTCCTGGTCACGGAACGGAAGGCGGGCCGGATATGACCGGATCGTACGACCGTGCAGATGTCACCGCAGACCTCCAGAACCCCCCAAGGAGCACCGTGAACCGTCTCTCCGCCGAGAACCTCACCCTCGCCTACGACCAGCGGGTCATCGCCGAACAGCTCTCCGTGGAGATACCCGATCAGTCGTTCACCGTCATCGTCGGGCCCAACGCCTGCGGCAAGTCCACCCTCCTGCGCGCGCTGTCGCGGATGCTGAAGCCTCAGCAGGGCCGTGTGCTGCTCGACGGGCAGGTTATTCAGTCGATGGCGGCGAAGAAGGTCGCGCGGATCCTCGGGCTGCTGCCGCAGTCGTCGATCGCGCCCGATGGGATCACCGTCGGGGATCTTGTCGGGCGGGGGCGTTATCCCCACCAGGGCATCCTGCGTCAGTGGTCCGCCGAGGACGAGCGTGTGGTGCGGGAGTCGATGGAGCAGACCGGTGTCGCGGAGCTCGCGGAGCGGTACGTCGACGAGTTGTCCGGCGGGCAGCGGCAGCGGGTGTGGATCGCGATGGCGCTCGCGCAGCAGACGCCGCTGCTGCTGCTCGATGAGCCGACGACGTACCTCGACATCCAGCACCAGATCGACGTCCTCGACCTGTGCGCGCAGCTCCACGAGGAGCAGGGGCGCACGCTCGTCGCCGTCCTGCACGACCTGAACCACGCCGCGCGCTACGCGACCCACCTGATCGCGCTCAAGGACGGGAAGGTCATCGCCGAGGGAGCGCCGGGCGACATCGTCACGGCGGGGCTCGTGGAGGAGGTGTTCGGGCTGCGGTGCCAGGTCATCGACGATCCGGAGACGGGGACGCCGCTGGTCGTGCCGGCCGCCCGTCAGGCCCGTACGAAGGCCGCTACAGCAGCTTCCTGAGGCTCAGCAGGTCACGGAAGCCCGCCTCCAGCTTCACCCGGCCCGAGCCCCACGCCTTCGCGAAGTTCAGCTCACCGGCGACCATCGCCACCAGGTCGTCCCCGGTCATGGTGAGTCTGATCTGCGCCTTCTCGGCGGGCGGTCCGGGCGCGACGTCGTCCACCACGATCGCGCCGCCCGTCATACGGCCGGTGAACGTGACGTCCAGGTCGGTGATACGGCAGCTCACCGTGCGTTCCATGCTCGCCGCCGCGCGTACGTCGCCGTCGGCGCCGCGCATGTTCTGCGCGAGCTTCTCCAGTGCCGTACGGCACTCATCGATCGTGGCCATTGTGATCGACCGTACACCGGCGGCACGCGGTAGCGTCGGGGCATGAACGATGCCGCCGACGGCCGCGCACCCACCGGGAACCCCGAGGTCGACACCCTCCTCGACCGGCTCGCCGACACCGGGCACCTCGCGACCGAGGGGCACGTCGAGGTGTACGAGGATGTACACCGGGGGCTGCGCGAGGCGCTCACCGCGCTCGACGGCCGCCCGGGCCCTTCGGGGCCCTCACCGTCGTAACGGGAAATCAGTCGTAAGTCGTACCGGAATCGGGAGTTGGACCCAAGGTGGCAGGAGTCGCGCGTCGACGGTTGGACGCGGAGCTGGTGCGGCGGAAGCTGGCGCGGTCGCGGGAGCACGCCAGTCAGCTGATCGAGGCGGGGCGGGTGAGCGTCGGGAAGACCGTCGCGACGAAACCGGCGACCCAGGTGGAGACGGCCGCGGCGATCGTCGTGCAGGCCGACGACGACGATCCCGAGTACGTGTCCCGGGGCGGGCACAAGCTCGCGGGCGCGCTGTCGGTGTTCGTGCCGCAGGGGCTCGTCGTCGAGGGGCGGCGCGCGCTGGACGCGGGCGCTTCCACCGGCGGGTTCACCGATGTGCTGCTGCGGGCCGGGGCCGCGCACGTCGTCGCCGTGGACGTCGGATACGGACAACTCGCTTGGTCTCTCCGGAGCGATGAACGCGTCACCGTCAAGGACCGTACGAACGTACGCGAGTTGACGCTTGAAGCGATCGATGGGGAGCCTGTGGATCTTGTCGTGGGGGACTTGTCCTTCATTCCGCTCGGGCTCGTGCTGCCCGCGCTGGCGCGGTGCACGAAACCCGGCGCCGACCTGGTGATGATGGTCAAGCCGCAGTTCGAGGTGGGGAAGGAACGGCTCGGCAGCGGAGGGGTCGTACGCAGTCCCGAACTCCGTGCGGAAGCTGTGCGGGGGGTGGCCGGGCGGGCCGCGGGGCTGGGGCTCGGTGTGAACGGGGTCACCGCGAGTCCGCTGCCCGGGCCGTCCGGGAATGTCGAATACTTTCTGTGGCTGCGTGCCGGGGCGCCCGCTCTGGACCCGGCCGATGTCGATCGTGCAGTGGCGGAGGGGCCGCGGTGACCCAGAACTCAGGTCGTACTGTTTTCCTGCTCGCGCATACGGGGCGGCCCGCCGCCATCCGTAGTGCCGAGCTTGTCGTGAAGGGGCTGCTCAGGTCCGGGATCGGGGTGCGGGTCCTGGAGTACGAGGCGCGGGATCTGCCGTTGCCGACGGAGGTCGAGCTGGTTGGCGAGGCCACTCCGCAGTGCCTTGAGGGGTGTGAGCTGCTCATCGTCCTTGGCGGGGACGGGACGTTGCTGCGTGGCGCCGAGTTCGCTCGGGCGTCCGGGGTGCCCATGCTCGGCGTCAATCTCGGGAGTGTGGGGTTCCTCGCGGAGGCTGAGCGGGATGATCTCGACAAGGTCGTCGACCGGGTGGTGACTCGGGCGTACGAGGTCGAGGAGCGGATGACCGTCGATGTCGTCGTGCACAGCAACGGGGACATCGTGCATACGGACTGGGCGCTGAACGAGGCGGCCGTTCAGAAGGCCGGGGCGGAGAAGCTGCTTGAGGTCGTTCTGGAGATCGATGGGCGGCCGGTTACGGGGTTCGGGTGTGACGGCATCTGTCTGTCGACGCCTACCGGGTCCACCGCGTACGCCTTCTCCGCCGGGGGGCCTGTGGTGTGGCCCGAGGTGGAGGCGTTGCTGATGGTGCCGATCAGTGCGCATGCGCTGTTCGCGAAGCCGTTGGTGACGTCGCCGGATTCGGTGCTGGCGGTGGAGGTTCTGCCGCATGTCCCGCCGGGGGTGTTGTGGTGTGACGGCCGGCGGACTGTTGAGCTGCCGCCGGGGGCTCGGGTGGAGGTTCGGCGGGGGTCTGTGCCGGTTCGGTTGGCGCGGTTGCATCATGCGTCGTTCACGGATCGGTTGGTGGCGAAGTTTGCGTTGCCGGTTTCTGGGTGGAGGGGGGCTCCGCACTAGGCGGTTCGTGGGGGGTGGTGCTTCGCCGTGGGCGGGTGCGGGTGATCTGTGGCTGGTCGCGCCCGCGCGGCGGAGCCGCATATCGATACAGCCCCGCGCCCCTAAAAAACCTGCGGTTGCCCGGCGTTGTTTGCTCGGCTCCGGCTGCCTACCGTTCGGGTGATCTCGGTTCCCGCTTGCTTCGGGCCTTGGCCACTGTCCGTCACCGGCCCCTGGCCCCCAGCTCCCGGCCTGACGGCCTGCCTGCCCTGGCCCTGGCCCTGGCTATAGCCCCGGCCCCGGCCCCGGCTCTAGCTCTAGCTCTAGCTCTAGCTCCGGCTCCGGCTCCGGCTCCGGCTCCGGCTCCGGCCCTAGCTCCGGCTCCGGCTCCGGCTCCGGCCCTAGCTCCGGCCCTGGCCCTAGCCCCGGCCCTGGCCCTAGCCTCGGCCCCGGCTCCGGCCCTGGCTCTGGCCCTAGCCCCGGCTCTAGCTCTAGCCCTAGCCCCGGCTCTGACCCCGGCTCTAGCCCCGCCCCGCGACTTCGGCTCCCCCCGCTCCCGGCCTCCGCCCCCTTCCCCCTTTCGGTCACCCCGGCCTTCACCCCCGCCCCTCCCCGTCTTCACCCGCCCCCCCACCTCCACCCGCCCGGGTGACAAGGGTGCCTCGCGCTCTTCCCCGTCCACCTCGTATGGTCTTCTGCGTGCTGGAAGAGATGCGGATACGGTCCCTCGGAGTCATCGATGACGCTGTTGTCGAGTTGTCGTCCGGGTTTACTGCCGTGACCGGGGAGACCGGGGCGGGGAAGACCATGGTGGTCACCAGCCTGGGTCTGTTGCTCGGTGGGAGGGCGGATCCGGCGTTGGTGCGGATCGGGGCCGAGCGGGCCGTCGTCGAGGGGCGGATCTCCTTGCCCTCGGGGGGTGCCGTGGCGCTCAGGGCCGAGGAGGCCGGGGCCGAGCTCGATGACGGGGCGCTGCTCATCAGCCGTACCGTTTCGGCGGAGGGCCGGTCGCGGGCGCATGTCGGCGGGCGGAGCGTGCCCGTGGGCGTGCTTGCCGAGCTGGCCGATGAACTCGTGGCCGTGCACGGGCAGACCGATCAGCAGGGCCTGCTGAAGCTCACCCGGCAGCGGCAGGCGCTCGACCGGTACGCCGGTGACGCTGTCGCCGGACAGCTCGTGAAGTACGGCGAGGCGTACCGGCGGCTGCGGGCGGTCGCCGCCGAGCTGGACGAGATCACCACGCGCGCGCGGGAGAGAGCGCAGGAAGCCGATCTGCTGCGCTTCGGGCTGGAGGAGATCGCCGGTGTCGAACCCCGCGCCGGCGAGGACGCCGAACTCTCCGAGGAGGCCGAGCGGCTCGGGCACGCCGAGGCGCTGTCCTCGGCCGCGACCCTCGCGCACGCCGCCCTCGCGGGCAACCCCGAGGACCCGGAGGGCATCGACGCGGCAACCCTCGTAGCGGGCGCACAGCGCGCCCTGGAGGCCGTCCGCTCGCACGACCCGGCGCTGTCCGCGCTCGCGGACCGGATCGGCGAGATCGGCATCCTCCTCGGCGACGTGGCGGGCGAACTCGCCGGGTACGCCGACGACCTGGACGCCGACCCCAGAAGGCTCGCGGCGGTCGAGGAACGCCGCGCCGCCCTCACCGCCCTGACCCGCAAGTACGGCCCCGACGTGAACGCCGTCCTGGAGTGGGCCGAGACGAGCGCCGCCCGCCTCACCGAACTGGACTCCGACGACGAACGCGTCGACGAACTCACCGCCGAACGCGACGCCCTGCGCACCGGACTCGGCACCCTCGCCCAGGCGTTGACCGACGCCCGCACCGAGGCCGCCGACCGCTTCGCCGCGGCCGTCACCGCCGAGCTCGCCTCCCTCGCGATGCCCCACGCGCGCGTGTCGTTCGCGATCCGCCAGACCGAGGACCCCGAGGGCGTCGAGGTCGACGGCCGGACGGTCGCGTACGGCCCCTCCGGCGCCGACGAGGTCGAGCTGCTGCTCGCCCCGCACCCCGGCGCCCCGCCGCGCCCGATCGCCAAGGGCGCGTCCGGCGGTGAGCTGTCGCGCGTGATGCTCGCGGTGGAGGTCGTGTTCGCCGGGACGGACCCCGTCCCCACGTACCTCTTCGACGAGGTCGACGCCGGCGTCGGCGGCAAGGCGGCCGTCGAGATCGGCCGACGCCTCGCCAAGCTCGCCAAGTCCGCTCAGGTCGTCGTCGTCACCCACCTCCCGCAGGTCGCGGCCTTCGCCGACCGGCAGCTGCTGGTCGAGAAGACCAGCGACGGGTCCGTCACCCGCTCCGGCGTGAAGGTCCTGGAGGGCGAGGACCGGATCAGGGAGCTGTCCCGGATGCTCGCCGGGCAGGAGGACTCGCAGACGGCCCGGGCGCACGCGGAGGAACTGCTGGCGACGGCTCGCGCGGACGCGTAGAAGGCTTTGCGGGGGCGCGCTCCTGACGGGGCGCGCCCCCGCCCTTGTCGGCCGTACGGGTGATGTGCGGGTCGTCCGGGGGTGCTGTGACGGCCGGGTGTGCGAAGTTCTCCACCCGTGGAGAGGTTGTTCGTACGTAACCGGACGGCGTCACTCATGTGGGTGACAAGAGGGTTCAGGTGCGGGGGTTCGCGACCGCCGGGCGGTCCGGAACACCCGTACGTGCTGGCATCCTTGGAGGACACGGAGGAAGGTGCGCGGGGCGGGTCCCCGTGCGTTCCTTCTGTACGTTTCTTCGTGACCGTCCCCCGCCGAGCCAGGAGTTCCGGCCACGTGAGCCACGTGAGCAGCCCTTCGTCCCAGGGCCAGGCGCCGCTGCGCACCGTGCAGGTACTCGGCGGCGGCAACGCCCGCAGCAGCGCGCACGTGCGCTCGCTGACCGCCGGGCTCGTCGCGCGGGGCGTACGGGTCACGGTGTGCGCCCCCTCCGAGTCCGATCACGCCTACGACTTCTCCGGCGCCGGCGCGGACCATGTGCCCGTGCCGCGCAGCAGTGATCCGGGGTCGGTGGCGGCGCTGCGAGCCGCCTGTTCCGACGCCGACCTTGTCCACGCGCACGGGCTGCACGCGTCGTTCCGGGCCGTCCTCGCGCTCAGCGGGCGCCGTACGCCGCTGATCGTCACCTGGCACAACGGGGCCCGGGCCGAGGGGGCTCGCGCGCATCTGCTGCGCGTGCTGGAGCGGCGTGTCGTCAAGGCGGCCACCGTCGTGCTGGGGACCACCTCCGACCTCGTCGACCGGGCTCGGCGGACCGGGGCCCGGGACGCTCGGCTCGCCGCCGTGTCCCTGCCGGGGCAGCGGGGCTCCGGTGTGCTGCCGGGGGGCAAGGTGCGGGCCGAACTCGGGGTGGGGGAGCGGCCGTTGCTGCTTGCCGTCGGATCGCTCGACCGGTACCGGGGGTACGAGGTGCTGCTCGACGCGGCTCGTGCCTGGCGGTTCCTCGATCCCGTTCCGCTGGTCGTCGTCGCCGGAGAGGGGCCGTTGCGGGGGGAGTTGCAGGCGCGGATCGACCGGGAAGGGCTGCCTGTGCTGCTCGTCGGGCGGCGGGAGGATGTTCCGGAGCTGCTGGGGGCGGCTGATCTGGCGTTGCTGCCGGGGGTCGACGAGTCCCGGTCCGTTTTCGCGCAGGAGGCTTTGCGGGCGGGGGTGCCGCTGGTGGCTCCGCTGACCAGTGGGGTGCGGGAACTGGTGGGGGATGCGGCGGAGTTGGTGGCTTTGGGGGATGCGGAGGCGTTGGCGGGGGCGGTGGTTCGGCTGCTGGGGGACGAGGAACGGCGGGGGGTGCTGCGGGAGTTGGGGGAGCGGCAGGTGGGGAGCTGGCCGACGGAGGACGAGACGGTGGCGCAAGTGCTGAGCGTTTACGACGAGTTGACCCAGCCTCGGCCTGTTGGGTAGGGGCTCAGGACACGTATCTTCTTGCCCTCAGCGCCAGGCTCAAGGTCAGTACCGTCTGCGGGTCCTCCAGGTCCGCTCCCAGCAACTCGCCGATTTTCGCCAGGCGGTTGTACAACGTCTGGCGGTTCAGGTGGAGTTCTCTCGCCGTCTCCGCCTTGCGGCCCGCGTGTGCCAAGTAGGTTTCCAGCGTGGGGAGCAGCGGGGGCTTGGCTCTGGTGTCGTGGGATCGCAGGGTGCCGATCGCCCTCGTCACGAACGCCGCCAGGTCGGGGTGGTCCCGTAGCCGCCACAGCAGCAGGTCCGTGTCCAAGTGGCGGGCGTCGTGCCAGGGTTGGGGCGGGAGGCCCTGGGCCGCTGTCGCCGCCTCGGTCGCGTGGTGGAGGCTTGCCGCCGCTGCCGTCCAGGTGCCGGGGACTCCGACGACGACGACCGGCGGCGGGGAACCCGGGCGCCGGGTGCCCGCTCGGTCCGCTCCGGAGTGGAGGGCTGCCGCCGCCCGGTCCGCCAGCGTCGTACGGTCCTGTTCCGTGCGCAGGCCCAGGAGGACCAGGACACGGCCCTCCACGGGGCGGACGCCGAGCAGGACCGGGACGCCCAGGGACGCCAGCTCCTCCGCGAGCGCCCTCGCCGTGAGCGTCCCGGGATCGCCGAGGCGCATCACGATCGGCAGCAGGGGACCGGCGCCGGGCTTGAACCCGAGCACCCTGGCCTGGGCCGGCGCGTCCTCGGCGGCGATCCGCCCCTCCGCGAGGTCGGTGAGGAAATCACCCCGCCCGCGTGCGGCCAGCTCCTCTTCCTGCCGCGCCTGCATCAGGACGACCGCGAGGAGGCCGGCGGCGCGGTCGGCGGCGATGCGGTGTACGGGGGTGAGGGGGGCGCGCACGGGAAGCAGTACGAGCCTGGCGCGCACCGCAGCGCTGCCGGCGCCCCCGGTGGAGCCGGCCCTGCCACCACCGCCGACCGCCTCGGCACCGGCGCCAGGCGTCGAGCCGGTCCACCCGACCCCCGGCGGCGAGCCGGCCCCGTACCCGCCCGGCACGTCCACCACCACCGTCCCCGACGGTGCCTCCCGGCCGGGCCCCCGCAGCCGTTCCCACACCTGGAGCGGATCAGCTCCCGCCGCGTACAGCAGACGTCCCCCCGCCGTCTCCAGGAACACTGGGTTGCCGCTGAAGTCCGCGAGGATGCCCAGCACTTGGGGAATCCCGCCGCCGCTGAGCAACGCGTCCGTGCACCGCCGATGCACCTCCTCCGCCTGCTGGAGCAGCGCGTAGTGCCCATTCACGATCTCCGTGTGGATCTCCTCGGTGACCGTCACGAAGGCCACCTCGTGGTGGAGTTGGACCAGCGGCAGCCCCGTCGTACGCGCCGTCTCGACCAGCGCGGCCGGCAACCGGGTGAAACGGGGCCCCAGTTCGACCACGAGCGCGGCGATACCCCGCTCGGCGAGAGTCCGCACGAACGCACGCTGTTCGGCGGGCCGGGTGCCGAGCCCGTACCCGGTGGTGAGCAACAACTCACCCCCTTTGAGGAGCGAGGCGATATGCGGCACCTCCCCGGCATGCACCCACCGCACCCCACGCTCCAGCCCCTCCGCCCCCGCAAGCACCTCCGGCAGCCCACGCCGCAGCCCCGGCAGCTCCAGGGCACGGCGCACGGTGATGTGGTCGGGAGGGGTGTCCATACGGGGACGCTACCTGGGGACGCCGGACTCCGGCGCGGGCGGACGGCCGACGCGGGCGGACGGCCACGACCGCCACCAGCACCCCCTACCGCGCGGCCAGCTCCCTCAGCCCCGGCCCCAACCGCCCCGCCAGCCCCGCGTCCCAGTGCCCCACCTCGGTCGCCAGCACCCCCGCCGCCGCCCCCAGCGCCCTGAGCAGCTCCTCCGCGTCCAGGGACCGCACGAGCGTCGGCTCCAGGGCGAGGTCCACCAGGTGAGCCCCCTTGGCGTGAGCCGAGGCAACCCCCTGCCGGAGACACGCGAGGGTGATCAAGTGGGCCCGCAGCGCGCCGATCCAGTGCTCGGCCTGCCAGAACCGGCCCCGCTCCACGCACACGCGCGCGTGGAGGGCGTGATGCCAGGAGAGGCCGATCAGGTGCGCCGGGTCCGGGTCGCCGAACGGCTCCAGCACCCTCGTACTCCCGAAGAGAGTGCGCCACTGCGGGCCCCGTGGGCCGAACTCCGCCTCAGGGGCGAACGTGATGTCGGCCTCCGTCCAGCCGGGGAGGAGGAAGACGCGGATGGTGCCGAGGTCCCAGTGGTGGAGGGCGCCGAAATCGGCGTACAGGCGGGCCGTCCACGCGGCGACGACCGGTGTGCGGTCGCCGTGGACCGCGAGGACCAGGTCGAGGTCGGACCACGCGTCCGCGTGGCCCGTGGCGTGGGAGCCGGTGAGGGCGGCTCCCGTGATCGCGGGGTCCTGGCGGGCGAGGGTCAGGAGACGGTCCGCGACCTGGTCCTTGTGCACGGCCTCAGCCGCCGTACGCGCCCGATGCCGTCAGGCGCAGGGCTGTGTCGATCAGGGGGACGTGGCTGAAGGCCTGCGGGAAGTTGCCCACCTGGCGCTTCAGGCGGGGGTCCCACTCCTCGGCGAGGAGGCCGAGGTCGTTGCGCAGGGAGAGGAGTTTCTCGAAGAGCTTGCGTGCCTCGTCCACCCGGCCGATCATCGCGAGGTCGTCCGCCATCCAGAACGAGCACGCCAGGAACGCGCCCTCGTCGCCGGGGAGGCCGTCGACGCCCTCGTCGCCGCCGGAGGTCGGGTAGCGCAGGATGAAGCCGTCCGACGTGGACAGCTCGCGCTGGATCGCCTCGATCGTGCCGATGACGCGCTTGTCGTCCGGCGGGAGGAAACCCATCTGGGGGATCAGGAGCAACGACGCGTCCAGCTCCTTCGAGCCGTACGACTGCGTGAAGGTGTTGCGCTCCTTGTCGTACCCCTTCTCGCAGACGTCCCGGTGGATGTCGTCGCGCAGCTCGCGCCAGCGCTCCAGGGGGCCGTCCGCGTCGCCGGACTCGATGAGCTTGATCGTGCGGTCGACGGCGACCCAGGCCATCACCTTGGAGTGCACGAAGTGCCGGCGCGGGCCGCGGACCTCCCAGATGCCCTCGTCCGGCACGTTCCAGTGGTCCTCCAGGTAGCGGATCAGCTTCAGCTGGAGCAGCGAGGCGTAGTCGTTGCGGGCGAGGCCGGTCATGTGGCCGAGGTGCAGCGCCTCGGTGACCTCGCCGTACACGTCGAGCTGGAGCTGGTGGGCGGCGCCGTTGCCGACGCGGACCGGCCCGGAGCTCTCGTACCCCGGCAGCCAGTCCAGCTCCGCCTCGCCGAGCTCGCGCTCGCCCGCGATGCCGTACATGATCTGGAGGTTCTCCGGGTCACCGGCAACCGCCCGCAGCAGCCACTCGCGCCAGGCGCGCGCCTCGTCGCGGTAGCCGGTGCGCAGCAGCGAGGAGAGGGTGATCGCGGCGTCGCGCAGCCACGTGTAGCGGTAGTCCCAGTTGCGTACGCCGCCGATGTCCTCCGGCAGCGAGGTGGTGGGCGCGGCGACGATCCCGCCGGTGGGGGCGTACGTCAGGGCCTTCAGCGTGATCAGCGAGCGGATCACGGCCTCGCGGTAGGGGCCGTGGTACGTGCACTGCGCGACCCACTCGCGCCAGAACTCCTCGGTCGCCTCAAGGGACGCCTCCGGCTCGGGGAGCGGCGGGGGCTGCTTGTGCGAGGGCTCCCAGGAGATCGTGAACGCGATCCGGTCGCCCGGCGCGACCGTGAAGTCCGCGTACGTCGTGAGCTGCTTGCCGTACGTCTGTGCGGTCGTGTCGAACCACACCGAGTCCGGGCCCGCGACGGCGACCGTACGGCCCTCGTGCTTGTGGACCCAGGGGACGATCCGGCCGTAGCTGAAGCGCATGCGCAGCGCCGAGCGCATCGGCACGCGGCCCGAGACGCCCTCGACGATGCGGATCAGCTGGGGCGCGCCGTCGCGCGGGGGCATGAAGTCGGTGACCCGGACCGTGCCGCGCGAGGTCTCCCACTCGGACTCCAGGATCAGCGAGTCGCCCCGGTAGGTGCGCCGGGTGGCCGGCGGGGGAGCGGATTCGGCGGGATGGGCGGGGCCCAGGCGCCAGAAGCCGTGATCCTCCGTGCCGAGCAGGCCCGCGAAGATGGCGTGCGAGTCGAAGCGGGGCAGGCACAGCCAGTCGACTGTGCCGTCCCGGCAGACCAGTGCGGCGGTCTGCATGTCTCCGATGAGTGCGTAGTCTTCGATGCGCCCGGCCACGTGCAACTCCAGTCGAACGGCCACGTCACCCCCGGTGAAGGGGGCTTCTTGCGGTCAAGGGGTCGGTGTCAAAAGCATGCTTTTCGAAAAGCACGGTGTTGAGGTGTGAAGCAAACCAGCCGTCCCGCCCTGTGGCAAAACGCCGATTTCCGCTGGCATTTTTCGCTCAACTAGCCGACGAGCGTTCGCTGTTCCGGTGCGCGGACGGGGGTGTCCCGTGAGGCAGCGGGTGGGCTCGGCAGCGAGTGTCTGAGCAGGATACGGCTCACGTAGATGATCTGTGCGCCGCTCTCGCCAACGCGGCTGCGCCGAACGGGTGAGTCAGGGTGAAAGCGTCGTCAAGGAACACGAAATCCTCGTCAAAGACTTGTGTCGGCGCGTGCGCGGAGCGTGGGCGGAAGCCATCTCTCCGGGGCGCTGATACGCTGGTAGCCCGTGGACCGGAGGTCACGAAACCCCCGAACCGCAGCGACCCCCAGACCGCGACCACGGGAGCCCCCTCTTGGCCATGACGCCGAAATCTACGACGACCAAGCACATCTTCGTCACCGGGGGTGTCGCCTCCTCGCTCGGCAAGGGCCTGACCGCCTCCAGCCTCGGCATGCTCCTGAAGGCTCGCGGTCTGCGCGTGGTCATGCAGAAGCTCGACCCCTACCTGAACGTCGACCCCGGCACGATGAACCCCTTCCAGCACGGCGAGGTGTTCGTCACGAACGACGGCGCCGAGACCGACCTGGACATCGGCCACTACGAGCGCTTCCTCGACCGCGACCTCGACGGCAGCGCGAACGTCACGACCGGCCAGGTGTACAACACCGTGATCGCCAAGGAGCGGCGCGGCGAGTACCTGGGCGACACCGTGCAGGTCATCCCGCACATCACCAACGAGATCAAGCACCGCATCCGGCGGATGGCGACCGACGAGGTCGACGTCGTCATCACCGAGGTCGGCGGCACGGTCGGCGACATCGAGTCGCTGCCGTTCCTGGAGACGGTCCGCCAGGTCCGTCACGAGGTCGGCCGGGACAACGTGTTCGTGGTCCACATCTCGCTCCTTCCGTACATCGGCCCGTCCGGTGAGCTGAAGACCAAGCCCACCCAGCACTCCGTGGCCGCGCTGCGCAACATCGGCATCCAGCCCGACGCGATCGTCCTGCGCTGCGACCGCGAGGTGCCGACCGCGATCAAGCGCAAGATCTCCCTGATGTGCGACGTCGACGAGTCCGCCGTCGTCGCCTGCCCGGACGCGCGCTCCATCTACGACATCCCGAAGACCGTCCACGGCGAGGGCCTCGACGCGTACGTGGTCCGCAAGCTGGACCTGCCGTTCCGCGACGTGGACTGGACGACGTGGGACGACCTGCTGGACCGCGTCCACAACCCCGACCACGAGATCACGCTCGCCCTGGTCGGCAAGTACATCGACCTCCCGGACGCCTACCTCTCGGTCACCGAGGCGCTGCGCGCGGGCGGGTTCGCCAACAAGGCCCGCGTGAAGATCAAGTGGGTCACCTCGGACGACTGCAAGACCCCGGCCGGCGCGGCGGCCCAGCTCGCCGACGTGGACGGCATCTGCATCCCCGGCGGCTTCGGCGACCGCGGCGTCCTCGGCAAGGTCGGCGCGATCAAGTACGCCCGCGAGAACAGGATCCCGCTGCTCGGACTGTGCCTGGGCCTCCAGTGCATCGTCATCGAGGCGGCCCGCAACCTCGCGGACATCCCGGACGCCAACTCCACCGAGTTCGACGCGGCCACGGCCCACCCGGTCATCTCGACCATGGCCGAGCAGCTCGACATCGTGGCCGGCGAGGGCGACATGGGCGGCACGATGCGGCTCGGCATGTACCCGGCGAAGCTCGCCGAGGGCTCCATCGTCCGTGAGGTGTACGACGGCAAGGAGTACGTCGAGGAGCGGCACCGCCACCGCTACGAGGTCAACAACGCCTACCGCGCGGAGCTGGAGAAGAAGGCCGGCATCCAGTTCTCGGGCACGTCCCCGGACGGCAAGCTCGTCGAGTACGTCGAGTACCCCCGCGACGTCCACCCCTACCTGGTCGCCACGCAGGCGCACCCGGAGCTGCGCTCGCGCCCGACCAGGCCGCACCCGCTGTTCGCCGGGCTCGTGAAGGCCTCGGTGGAACGCAAGAGTTCGAAGTAGCACACCGGTTGTACGGTGGCCGGGGTGTCTCCCTCTCAACGGGAGCGCCCCGGTTTTCGTTTGCGCACGTCGGAGAGGCCAGAGCAATGACGATCAAGGACACCCCGCAGGAGTGGGAGGTCCGCGCGACGGACACTCCCTTCGTCGGCAAGAAGACGTCCGTGCGCACCGACGACGTGGTCATGCCCGACGGCTCGGTCGTCCGCCGCGACTACCAGGTCCACCCCGGCTCGGTCGCCGTCCTCGCCCTCGACGCCGAGGACCGGGTGCTGCTCATCAAGCAGTACCGCCACCCCGTGCGCGAGAAGCTGTGGGAGATCCCGGCCGGTCTGCTCGACGTCCCCGGCGAGAACCCGCTGCACGCGGCGCAGCGCGAGCTGTACGAGGAGGCGCACGTCAAGGCGGAGAGCTGGCACGTCCTCACCGACGTCTACACCACGCCCGGTGGCTGCGACGAGGCCGTGCGCGTCTTCCTCGCGCAGGGGCTCTCCGAGGCGGAGGGGCAGCGCTTCGAGGTCGAGGACGAGGAGGCGGACATGGAGCACGCGCGCGTGCCGGTCGCCGAGCTGGTGCGGGGGATCCTCGCGGGGGAGCTGCACAACAACTGTCTGGTGGTGGGGGTGCTGTCACTGGTCGCGGCGCGGGCCGGGGACGGCCTTTCGGCGCTGCGTGCGGCGGAGGCGGCCTGGCCCGCGCGGCCGTTCGAGGCGTGACCGTTCACCGCGTGACCGTTTCTGACGCAAACGTGAACCCTGTGTGATCGTTCCTCGATCCCTCGGAGGTTCACCCTCTCGGTATGACCATCGGCTGATCCGATCAGGGGACCTGAGGGGCTGTCATGGCCGCGCTCCGCGAAGAAGGTTGCAGAGCGTGAACTAGGCTCCCGTTGAGTGAGCCGAGAGTGCGTGCCGGTGTTGCGCGTGTGTGAGACGGGAGCGTGGCCCGTGGCGGATCAGGCAGTGGAGACGGACGGCGCGGTGCTGTCGGGCCACGCTGTGACAGAGGGCCAGTTCCTGGGCCGGACCAGGGAGTTGAAGGAGCTGCGGGCCGATATCGAGCGCGTCGGCCTGGACACCCTGGTCGGCAAGAAGTCGCCCCGCGCGCGGGTGCTGCTCATCGCCGGCCGGCCGGGGTCCGGCCGCAGCGCGCTCGCCGAGGAACTCGTGCGCCAGGTCGCCGGCCAGTACCGGGACGGCGTCCTGCGGGTACGGCTCGCCGAGCCGGACGGCACGCCCGTACCGGTCGAGCGCGCCGCCCGTGACCTGCTGGCCGAGCTGGAGGTCGAGGCGCCCGCCGGGGCCGACCAGGACGACCTCTCCGCGCTGCTGAGGGACGCGCTCGCCGAGCGCCGTACGCTGCTGCTGCTCGACGACGCGCCGGGTGCCGAACATGTGGACGCGCTGCTGCCGGACAACCCGGAGTGCCTGGTCGTCGCCGTGTCCGGGGGGCCGCTGACCGGGATCGCCGATGTGCGGCCGTGCACGCTGGGCGGGCTGGACACCAAGTCGGCGCTGGAACTGCTGACCCGGTCGACCGGGTCGGTGCGGGTGACCGTCGACCCGCGCTCGGCGGAGGGGCTCGTCGAGGTGTGCCAGGGGCAGCCCGCCGCGCTGGTGCTGGCCGGGGGGTGGCTGGCCGCGCGGCCGACGGCGGCCGTCGCCGACCTCGCCAAGCACGTGCGCGCGGAGGGGGACGAGGGGACGCCGCTGAGCCGGGTCTTCCGGCTCGTGCACGCGGGACTGCCGGGGCCGGCCGCGCGGATACTGCGACTGCTGAGCCTCGCCCCGGCCGGGCTCGTCGACCCGCACACCGCCTCCGCGCTGGCCGGCTGCTCGATCGGCGCCGCCCGCACCACCCTGGACGACCTGACCGCGCAGGGCCTGCTGCACGCGGTCGACTCGCCGATCCCGCAGTACGAGGTACCCGGCTGCCTGTACCCCCTGCTGAAGGCCGCCGCCGAGACGCACGACCGCCCGGCCGAACTGCACCTGGCCCGCGCGCGCATGCTGGAGCGCACGGTCCGCCTCCTCCAGTCCTGCCGCGCGGTCACCGAACCCGAGAACCCGCAGGCCCGCGCCCGCCTCCAGGGCCTCCCGCGCGCCCTGCGCTTCCCCAGCCAGCGGGCCGCCGGTGACTGGCTGCGGCTGCGCCGCCCGGCCCTGCTCGCCTCGGCCCGCCTCGCGGTCGCGGACGGTGAACTCGACACCCTGGCACGCCGGTTGATGTCCCAGTTCGTGCGCGCGATGGTCGCCCACTTCGGCACCCGGGCCGCCGCCCCCGACCTGTACGGCGTCCACCACCTCGTCCTCGACGTCGCCGAACGCCGCGACCTCCCGCGCGAGCGCGCGGCGGCGCTGCTCAACCTCGCCGACGTCGACGCGAGCACCGGCCGCACCGAGGAGGCGCTGACCCGCTACCGGTCCGCCCTGGACGCCGGGCGCGAGGCGAACGACCCGTACGCGACCGGTCGGGCCATGGAGTCGATCGGCGGCGCGCACCTCGAACTCGGGGACTACGAACGGGCCGCCGACTGGTACGGCCGCGCCCTCGCCCAGCGGCTCGCCCGGGACGAACGCGCCGACGCCGCGCGCCTGTACGGCCGTATCGCCACCGCGCAGACCTACGCCGGCCGGTACGGGGAGGCGCAGCGGGCGTGGCGTGCCTCGGCCGCCGGGCACCGGAAGAACGGGGACGTGGGGGCGCACGCGCGGGCGCTCAGCGAACTGGCGCGGGTCCAGGAGTACGCGGGCCGGCCGGAGGAGTCCCTGCGGACCTGCCAGGAGGCGCTGGAGTGGGCGCGGCGCGCGGAGGACGAGCGCTTGCAGGCCGCGCTCCACCTGCGCCTCGCCGACACGCTGGAGCACCTCGGCGACCCGGCGGCGGCCCGGGTGCACCGGGCGGCGGCCGACCGAATGCTGGCCGAGGAGCGTCCCGGCCATGATTCCGAGGCGGAACACGGGGATAACACCTACGAAATCCGTGGCACATCAGCCGAAGATTGATGCTTTGGAAGGCTGGACACCGGGAACACCTTCATTAGACTGGCTCTGTCGCGCCACCAGTGCGACATATCCCGGTATACGCATACGTATACGTCCCATGAGCCGAGGACCGTGATCGACGTGAAGGTCGGCATCCCCCGCGAGGTCAAGAACAACGAGTTCCGGGTGGCCATCACCCCCGCCGGTGTGCACGAACTGGTGCGCCACGGCCACGAGGTCGTCATCGAGCGCGGCGCCGGGGTGGGGTCCTCGATCCCGGACGAGGAGTACGTCGCGGCGGGCGCCGCGATCCTGGAGACGGCGGACGAGGTGTGGGGCGCCGCCGATCTGCTGCTCAAGGTCAAGGAGCCGGTCGCCGAGGAGTACCACCGGCTGCGCAAGGATCAGACGCTCTTCACCTACCTGCACCTGGCCGCGTCCAAGGAGTGCACGGACGCGCTCGTCGCCTCCGGCACCACCGCGATCGCCTACGAGACGGTCGAACTCCCGGGGCGCGCGCTGCCGTTGCTCGCACCGATGTCCGAAGTCGCGGGGCGGCTCGCGCCCCAGGTCGGCGCCTACCACCTGATGCGGTCGGCCGGCGGTCGTGGGGTCCTGCCCGGCGGAGTGCCAGGGACCCAGCCCGCCAAGGCGGTTGTGATCGGCGGCGGGGTCTCCGGGTGGAACGCCACGCAGATCGCGATCGGACTCGGCTTCCACGTCACGCTGCTGGACCGGGACATCCACAAACTCCGCGAGGCCGACAAGGTGTTCGGCACCCGGGTGCGGGCCATCATGTCCAACTCCTTCGAGCTGGAGAAGGCCGTCCTGGACGCCGACCTCGTCGTGGGCGCCGTCCTCATCCCCGGCGCGAAGGCGCCGAAGCTGGTCACCAACGAGCTGGTGGCCCGGATGAAGCCCGGAAGTGTCCTTGTCGACATCGCGATCGATCAAGGCGGCTGCTTCGAGGACTCCCGGCCGACGACCCACGCCGAACCCACGTTCACCGTCCACGAGTCGGTGTTCTACTGCGTCGCCAACATGCCCGGCGCGGTCCCCAACACCTCGACGTACGCGCTCACCAACGCGACCCTGCCGTACATCGTCGAACTCGCCGACCACGGCTGGGCCGAGGCGCTGCGCCGCGACCCCGCGCTCGCCAAGGGGCTCAACACCCATGACGGCAAGGTCGTCTACCGCGAGGTCGCCGAGGCGCACGGCCTTGAGCACGTCGAACTGACGTCGCTGCTGGGGTGACCGGGCGACTTCAAGTCACCTTTTCATAAAGGCGATACGTCAACAAGACGCGTCAACGACGCACAGCGGGCCGGGCCTTGTCCATAAGGTCCGGCCCAATGTGTGTATGGTCACTTTGCGATGCTCGGTCAACTCGCCGCGAACGTAACCCTTCGACCGATTCGTACAGCGGTGAAACCTGCTGTGCGACGGCCGTACGCCCTTGACAGCGTCATGTTTCTTTGCCGACACATCCGGTCGGGTCCGGCGGATTGTGTTGCTGCGAACGGTCGACACGCCATAGAGTCGCCAACCGTCGGCATGGTGCCACGCTGACCTGTCTAGAAATTCCCTGGTCACCAAGGAGGTAAGACGACTTGTGAATGAGTCGACATTTTCTCCCGGGGGTGGTCGAGCAGGAACGCCTGTCCGGGGCCGAAGCCCTGAGGGAACCGAGGCTGTCGGCTCCGTCGCTGTGCGCACCTTCGCAGCCCACCAGAGTCCGCAGACCCTGCGGACAGCAGACCAGAGCATGGATGGCCATCACGTGAACGCCATGGCCGGCGACGGAAGTGGCGCGCCCCACAACCACTTCGCCGACTACGACGAACTGCCCGACGGGCACTTCTACGACCCCGACGCCGAATACGAGCCCGACCCCGAGTACGCGGCCACGCTCGCGCCCGACGCCGCACGCCAGCGTCGCGAGCGCATCGGCCCGACCGGACGGCCGCTGCCGTACTTCCCGATCCCGGGCCCGCTGACCGATCACGGGCCCGCGACGATCATCGCGATGTGCAACCAGAAGGGCGGCGTCGGCAAGACCACGTCGACCATCAACCTGGGTGCCGCGCTCGCGGAGTACGGCCGGCGGGTACTGCTCGTGGACTTCGACCCGCAGGGCGCGCTGTCGGTGGGTCTCGGCGTCAACCCCATGGAGCTCGACCTCACGGTCTACAACCTGCTCATGGAGCGGGGCATGTCGGCCGACGAGGTCCTCCTCAAGACCGCGGTCCCCAACATGGACCTGCTGCCGAGCAACATCGACCTGTCGGCGGCCGAGGTCCAGCTGGTCTCCGAGGTCGCGCGCGAGTCGACCCTCCAGCGGGCGCTGAAGCCGCTGATGGACGACTACGACTACATCGTCATCGACTGCCAGCCCTCCCTGGGCCTGCTCACGGTGAACGCGCTCACGGCCGCCCACAAGGTGATCGTCCCGCTGGAGTGCGAGTTCTTCGCGCTGCGCGGGGTCGCGCTGCTCACCGAGACCATCGAGAAGGTCCAGGAGCGCCTCAACCCCGAGCTGGAACTGGACGGCATCCTCGCGACGATGTACGACTCGCGGACCGTGCACAGCCGTGAGGTGCTCGCGAGAGTCGTCGAGGCGTTCGACGATCACGTCTACCACACGGTGATCGGCCGGACCGTCCGCTTCCCGGAGACCACGGTCGCGGGCGAGCCGATCACCACGTACGCGTCCAACTCCGTCGGCGCCGCCGCCTACCGTCAGCTCGCCAGGGAGGTGCTCGCCCGGTGTCACGCCGAGTGAGTCTGCCGGGGGCCGACGAACTCTTCCGCACGACAGGGGGAACGGCGCTCCAGCCGTCCACTCCCCGGCGGCCCGGCGAGGGCCGGGTGCCGGGGCAGGCGGGTGAGAGCGAAGGGGCGTCCGCCGAGGACGCGCCGCTCGCCGTACCCGCGCAGGGCGGGGACGGCGACGGGGCCGAACACGTCGCCACCGACGCCGGCCAGGGCGACGGGGGCGAGTCCCGCAGCAGGGGCGACGGGCGTGTGCGGCGGGCGCAGGAAGGTTCTGTCAACGCCGCTTCCGCCGACGCCGAGTCCCGCAAACGCAGCCGCGCCGCCGCCCGCCGCCCCTCCGGCCGCGAACGCCACGACGAGAAGATCACCGTCTACGTCTCCGCCGAGGAACTGATGGACCTGGAGCACGCGCGCCTGGTGCTCCGGGGCGAGCACGGCCTCGCCGTCGACAGGGGCCGCATCGTCCGAGAGGCGGTCGCCGTCGTCCTGGCCGACCTGGAGTCCCGCGGTGACGCGAGCATCCTCGTACGCCGGTTGCGGGGGCGTTAGGGGTACCTTCGGGGGCTATGACCTCGTACGACACGTCTTCTGCCGCCGGTACCCCGGCCGGCCGCCGACGCGCACTGGGTCGGGGGCCGGGGGCCGAGGAGGATCCGCCGGTTCCCGAAGAGGCGCCGGTCCGTGAAGAGGTGGCTCCCGACGGGGTCTTCAAGGTTCGGCTCGCCAACTTCGAAGGCCCCTTCGACCTGCTGCTCCAGCTGATCGCCAAGCACAAGCTGGACGTCACCGAGGTCGCCCTGTCCAAGGTCACCGACGAGTTCATGGCGCACATCAGGGCGATGGGGCCGGACTGGGACCTCGACCAGACGACCGAGTTCCTCGTCGTCGCCGCGACCCTCCTCGACCTCAAGGCCGCCCGGCTGCTGCCCGCCGCCGAGGTCGAGGACGAGGCCGACCTCGCGCTCCTCGAAGCGCGGGACCTGCTGTTCGCGCGCCTGTTGCAGTACCGGGCGTACAAGCAGATCGCCGACATCCTCAACCACCGCCTGGACGTCGAGGGGCGCCGCTACCCCCGTACCGTCGGGCTCGAAGCGCATCACGCCGAGCTGCTGCCCGAGGTCGTGATCAGCATCGGGGCGGAAGGATTCGCCAGGCTCGCCGTGAAGGCGATGCAGCCGAAGCCGAAGCCCCAGGTGTACGTCGACCACATCCACGCACCGCTGGTGAGCGTGCAGGAGCAGGCGCGGATCGTCGTCGCGCGGCTCAGGGAGCTCGGCGAGGCCAGCTTCCGGGTGCTCGTCGAGGACACCGAGGACACCCTCACCGTCGTCGCCCGGTTCCTCGCGCTGCTGGAGCTGTACCGGGACAAGGCGGTCGAGCTGGACCAGGAGACGGCGCTGGGGGACCTGCTCGTGCGGTGGACCGGCGGGTCCGGCGAGGACGCAGCCGCCGCGGTGACCGACGAGTTCGACCGGCCGACCGAGGAGGAGGAGACGTGAGCGAGGGCGTCGCGGAGCTGGACCTCAAGCCCGCGCTGGAGGCCGTCCTGATGGTCGTCGACGAACCGGCGACCGAGGAGCATCTCGCGAAGCTCCTTCAGCGGCCCCGGCGGCAGGTCGCGGACGCGCTCAGGGAGCTGGCCGACGAGTACACGGCACAGGGCAGGGGCTTCGAGCTGAGGGCCGTCGCCGGAGGCTGGCGCTACTACACGCGGCCCGCCTACTCGGCGGCCGTCGAGGGCTTCGTCCTGGACGGCCAGCAGGCCCGCCTCACCCAGGCGGCGCTGGAGACGCTCGCGGTCGTCGCCTACCGCCAGCCGGTCAGCCGCAGCCGCGTCTCCGCGGTGCGCGGAGTGAACTGCGACGGCGTGATGCGCACCCTGCTGCAACGGGGTCTGGTCGAGGAGACGGGCACGGAACCCGAAACAGGTGCGATCCTGTATGCGACGACGAACTACTTCCTGGAGCGGATGGGCCTGCGCGGTCTGGACGAGCTTCCGGACCTCGCGCCCTTCCTCCCGGAGGCGGAGGCGATCGAGGCCGAGACGCTGGAAGGGGTCCCGTCGTTCGATCCGGACGCTCCGGATTCAGAGGAAGACGACAAGACGGAACTTTGATGCGAAGCAGCAGCGGCAGGAACAGCAGCGGAAACAACGGCGGGAGCCGTGGTGGCAACAGCGGCAGCCGCGGCGGGAACAGCGGGGGCCGCGGCGGTCAGCGCGGCGCCGGCAACAACCGTGACGACAACCAGGCCGGCCGGCCGAAGAGGCCGCGCCCCGAGGAGCGGCGCTACGACGTGGGCCCCGGCGCCTCCCCGGAGGGCCCCAAGTCCGGGCGCGGCGCCTCGGCGCGCGGCGGTGCCAAGGGCGGCCCGAAGCAGTCCGCGGGCAGCGGTCGCGGGCGCTGGGTCCCGGCGACCTCGCGTGAGTACGACGCGCGCGCGGAGGAGCGCAACCGGGAGCGGTACGCGGACAAGAAGGACGTCAAGCTCCCCAAGACCTTCCCGGGCGCCGAGCAGGAGGGCGAGCGGCTCCAGAAGATCCTCGCGCGCGCGGGCTACGGCTCGCGGCGGGCCTGCGAGGAGCTGATCGAGCAGGCGCGCGTGGAGGTCAACGGCGAGATCGTCCTGGAGCAGGGCAAGCGCGTCGACCCCGAGAAGGACGAGGTGCGTGTCGACGGGCTGACGGTCGCGACGCAGACGTACCAGTTCTTCTCGCTGAACAAGCCCGCCGGTGTCGTCTCCACGATGGAGGACAACGAGGGCCGGCAGTGCCTCGGCGACTACGTCACCAACCGTGAGACGCGCCTGTTCCACGTGGGCCGGCTCGACACGGAGACCGAGGGCGTCATCCTGCTCACCAACCACGGTGAGCTGGCGCACCGCCTGACCCACCCCCGGTACGGCGTGAAGAAGGTCTACCTCGCGCACATCGTCGGCCCGATCCCGCGCGACCTGGGCAAGCGGCTGAAGGACGGCATCCAGCTGGAGGACGGGTACGCACGCGCGGACCACTTCCGGGTCGTCGAGCAGACCGGCAAGAACTACCTGGTCGAGGTGACGCTCCACGAGGGCCGCAAGCACATCGTGCGGCGCATGCTCGCCGAGGCGGGCTTCCCGGTGGACAAGCTGGTGCGGGTCGCCTTCGGCCCGATCACCCTCGGCGACCAGAAGTCGGGCTGGCTGCGGCGGCTGTCCAACACCGAGGTGGGGATGCTGATGCAGGAGGTCGACCTCTAGAAGGCGGCTGTACGGCTCCGTGACGGCCGATCCCTGGTTCTCCGGGATCCGGCCGTCATTGCGTTCCGGAGAGGCCCTCCTGGGGGTGCTGAGGGCTTTCGTGGGTTTTGTGGAGGGCCGGTGCCGGTCGCGGCCAGGGTCTTGTCGCCGGTGGACACGCTGCTTATGGTCGAGATGACCATAAAGGCGGGGGGCGACTATGGACGGCTACGACAAGCACGCGTACGAACCCTTCGCCGTGACCGTCGACCTCGCGGTGTTCACCCTGCGCGCGGGCGCCCTGCACGTCCTGCTCGTCGAACGGGGCCGGCCGCCGTACGCCGGACAGTGGGCCCTGCCCGGCGGGTTCGTGCTGCCCGAGGAGTCCGCCGAGGACGCCGCCCTGCGCGAACTCGCCGAGGAGACCGGCCTCACCGGCGCCGCCGGCCTCCACCTGGAGCAGCTGCGCACCTACAGCGACCCCGGCCGCGACCCCCGGATGCGCGTCGTCTCCGTCGCCTTCGCCGCCCTCGTCCCCGACGGACCCGAACCGCACGGCGGGGGCGACGCCGTACAGGCCCGCTGGACGCCGTACGACGAGGCCGGGCCGCTCGCCTTCGACCACGACCGGATCCTCGCCGACGCACGCGCACGCGTGGGCGCCAAGTTCGAGTACACGTGCCTCGCCACCGCGTTCTGCCCGCCCGAGTTCACCCTCGGCGAGCTGCAACGCGTGTACGAGACCGTCTGGGGCACCGGCCTCGACCGGCCCAACTTCCGCCGCAAGGTCCTCGCCACACCCGGCTTCGTCGAACCGGCCCGCGCGGGCGCCGCCCGGCTCACCGGGGGGCGCGGCAAACCCGCCGCCCTCTACCGCGCGGGGACGGCCACCGCTCTCCACCCGCCGCTCGTCCGGCCCTCTTCAGAAGGACGTCCCTCATGAGTTACATCGCGCACAAGCGTGCCGCCTCCGGGGCCCTGGTGGGGCTGGCACTGGGGGACGCGTTCGGGTTCCCCACCGAGTTCAACGACGTCCCCCAGATCGTCGCCAAGTTCGGGCCCTGGCGGCAGATGCCGCTCCCCACGCGCGCGTTCGTCTCCGACGACACGCAGATGACACTGGCCCTCGCGCGCGGGCTGCGGTCCGCGAGGGACCGGGGCGTGCTCGCGCCGCTGGGGCTGGAGCGGTCGGTGCGCGAGGAGTTCGTGAAGTGGTACCACTCCCCGGAGAACAACCGCGCACCCGGAACGACCTGTCTCAGGGCGTGCGAGCTGCTCGACGACCCCGAGCGGCACTGGCAGGACGCCAGCCGGATCGACTCCAAGGGGTGCGGCGCCAACATGCGCGTCGCGCCCATCGGGCTCGCGCCCGCGCTCAGCGACGAACAGCGCGCGGGCGCCGCCCAGCTCCAGGCCGGGCTCACCCACGGCCACCCCACCGCGCTCGCCGCCTCCGACCTCACCGCGCACGCGGTACGGCTCCTCGCGCACGGGACCCGGCCCGACGCCCTGATCGGGCTCCTGCGCGCGTACGCGCTGGCGAACCGGTCCAAGTACCGGCGGGACTGGCTGGGGGACCTGTGGACCCGCAGCCAGGACCCGAGCCCGGAGCACTTCATCGCGCGCGGGTGGGACGAGTGCCTCGCCGTCCTCGACCGGCTGGAAGCGGCTCTGCTGGCTCCCGATCCGGAGGCCGACCCGTGTCTCGCGACCGGGGCCGGGTGGATCGCCGAGGAGGCGCTCGCGACGGGGCTGTTCTGCTTCCTGCTGTTCCCCGAGGAGCCGGTGACCGCGCTGCGCCGGGCCGCCTGCTCCTCCGGGGACTCCGACTCGATCGCCTGTCTCACGGGCGCTTTCGCGGGGGCGTGGCTGGGGATCGACGCGTGGCCCACGGAGTGGGCGGACCGGATCGAGTACGGGAGCGAGCTGGTGACGCTGGGGGCGCTGTGGGACGAGTGAGGGGTGGTGCGCGCGCGAGGGGGCCGGCGGTTTCTCACGCGCGCGCGTGACGGGGTTTCGCGCTCACACCAAGGTGATCGTGTCGCCCTTCACCGTGATCTCCTTCACGGGCAGCGGGCGCGGGGCCGGGCCGCCCTTCACCGCGCCGTCCGTGATGCTGTACATGCTCTTGTGACAGGGGCAGTCGATCGTGCCGTCCGCGACCGTGGCCACCGTGCAGCCCTGGTGCGTGCAGACCGCCGAGAACGCCTTGAACTCGCCCTTCACCGGCTGCGTGACCACGACCTTCTGGTCCTTGAAGATCTTGCCGCCACCGACCGGGATGTCGGAGGTCTTGGCGAGGTCCGTCGTCCCCGGGGTGCTGTCCGAGGAGGAGCTGTCCTTGTCGTCGGAGCCGCCACAGGCTGTCGTGAGCGCCACCGCGCTCGTCGTCATCAGGGACGTCAGGAGGACCGTTCGGCGGGTCGCGGGGAGCGTCATGCGCGTCATCCTGGCACCGACGGGCGGCAACGAGAAGCAACCGGGACGGAGTGGCACAAAGGCGTCGGGCGTCTCAGGGGGCGGGCGGGCGCGCCGTTGTCAGTGGTGCTGATTACGCTGGGTGGTCCAGAGGCGCGGTGTGCGGGACGGAACAGCGAGGAGCGGTGGCGTGGCGGTACGAGCGGTCAGGGGGGCCGTCCAGGTGGACGAGGTCGTCGGGGAGACGGCGCGGCGGGTCGGGGAACTGCTCAGGGGCGTCGCGCAGTGAGGACCGCGCTCGTCATCGGGACCGGGCTCATCGGGACGTCCGTCGCCATGGCCCTCGTACAGCGAGGGGTCGTCGTCCATCTCGCCGACCATGATCCGGAGCAGGCCCGGACGGCCGCCGCGCTGGGGGCCGGGACCGATGAGGCTCCCGACGGGGCCGTCGATCTCGCCGTCGTCGCCGCGCCGCCCGCCCATGTCGCCCGGGTGCTCGCCGACGCCATGCGGCGCGGGGTCGCGTACGGGTATCTCGACGTCGCCAGCGTCAAGGGCGGGCCCCGGCGGGAGCTGGAGGCCGCCGGCGTCGATCTGTCCCGGTACCTCGGGACGCATCCCATGTCCGGGCGGGAGAAGTCCGGGCCCCTCGCCGCGTCCGCCGAGCTGTTCGAGGGGCGGCCCTGGGTGCTGACGCCCACGCGGGACACCGAGACCGAGGTGCTCAATCTCGCGCTGGAGCTGGTCTCCCACTGCCGGGCGGTGCCGGTCGTCATGGACGCCGACGCCCACGACCGTGCCGTCGCGCTCGTCTCCCACATGCCGCACATCGTGGCCAGCCTCGTCGCCGCCCGGCTGGAACATGCCGAGGAGTCCGCCGTGCGGCTGTCCGGCGGGGGGATCCGGGACGTGACGCGGATCGCCGGGTCCGATCCCCGGATGTGGATCGACATCCTGTCCGCGAATCCCGGGCCGGTGGCCGAGCTGCTCTCCGACGTCGCCGCGGATCTCGACGAGACCGTACGGGCGCTGCGGGCCGTGGAGTCCGGGGATCCCGATCAGCTGAAGGCGGGGGTCGCCGGGATCGAGGACGTGCTGCGGCGGGGGAACGCGGGCCAGGTCCGGGTGCCGGGGAAGCACGGCGCCGCGCACCGGGTGTACGAGATCGTCGCCGTGCTCATCGACGACCAGCCGGGGCAGTTGGCCCGGATCTTCGCGGATGCCGGGCGGGCCGGGGTGAACGTCGAGGACGTGCGGATCGAGCACGCGACGGGGCAACAGGCCGGGCTGGTGCAGCTGATGGTGGAGCCGAAGGCCGCGCCGGTGCTGGCGGCGGCTCTGCGGGAGCGGGGCTGGGGGGTACGCCAGTAGCCGGGCACCGGGGAGGGGGGTGATGTGTACGCAGTAACCTTGTGCGGGGCGTTCTTGTCGTCCCGGATCCCACCACCATGCACCAGGAAGGTGTCCCCCCGTGGAAAACGGCGCCGCTCAGCCTGTGATCGTTGCCATCGACGGTCCCTCCGGCACCGGGAAGTCGAGTACGTCGAAGGCTGTGGCCGGGGCACTTGGGCTTAGCTACCTGGACACCGGGGCCCAGTACCGGGCGATCACCTGGTGGATGGTGAGCAACGGGATCGACGTCGACGATGCCGAGGCCGTCGCCGCGGTCGCGGGGAAGCCGGAGATCCTTTCGGGGACCGACCCGGCCGCGCCCACGATCCAGGTCGACGGGGTGGACGTCGCCGGGCCCATCCGGACGCAGGACGTGACCTCCAAGGTCAGCGCCGTGAGCGCGGTGCCCGAGGTGCGTGCCCGGATCACCGAGTTGCAGCGGTCCATCGCCGCCGGCGCGGAGCAGGGGATCGTCGTCGAGGGCCGGGACATCGGGACGACCGTCCTGCCGGACGCCGACCTGAAGATCTTCCTCACCGCGTCCGCCGAGGCACGGGCCGCCCGCCGCAGCGGGGAGCTGGGGCAGGGCACCGACGTCGCCGCCACCCGCGAGGCGCTGGTCAAGCGGGACGCGGCGGACTCCAGCCGCAAGACCTCGCCGCTCGCCAAGGCGGACGACGCGGTCGAGGTGGACACCACGGAGCTGACGCTGACCCAGGTCATCGAGTGCGTCGTGACCCTCGTCGAGGAGAAGCGGGCGGGAAAGTGACGTGACCACACACCCCACCCGGTCCGCCTGGACGTCCCGGCTCACCCGGCGTCTCTCCGCGCCGGACACACCGGCCGCTCCCTCCGTACCCTCCGAGAAGGGTGCCGAGGTCGGCCGGCGGATCGGCGTAGGCCTCATGTACGGCTTCTGGAAACCCCGCGTGCTCGGGTCCTGGCGGGTCCCCGCCACCGGCCCCGTCATCTTCGCCGTCAACCACTCGCACAACATCGACGGCCCGATGGTGATGGGCGTGGCACCCAGGCCCACGCACTTCCTGATCAAGAAGGAAGCGTTCGTTGGTCCCCTGGACCCCTTCCTGCTGCGCATCGGCCAGCTGAAGGTGGACCGGGACTCGACCGACCGGGGCGCCGTCACCCAGGCGCTGGACGTCCTGAAGAACGGCGGCGTCCTGGGGATCTTCCCCGAGGGCAGCCGGGGTGAGGGAGACTTCGCGGCGCTGCGGGCGGGCCTCGCCTACTTCGCCGTACGCGGGAACGCGCTGATCGTCCCCGTGGCCGTCCTGGGAAGTTCCGAGCGGCAGGGGCGGTTGGTCAAGGGGCTGCCCCCGCTGCGCTCGCGCGTCGACGTCGTCTTCGGCGACCCCTTCGACGCGAGCGACGGAACGGGCCGCCGCACCCGCAAGGCCCTCGACGAGGCCACGGAACGCATCCAGAAGCAGCTCACCGCGCACCTGGAAAACGCGAAGCGCCTCACCGGGCGCTAAGCGACACTTAGTAGTGGACCGTCCCAATAACGGCCGGCCCACCGATCACCACGATGAACGAGGTACGGAACTTCATGAACGACGACAACCACTCCGAGCACGGAGCGCTCGGTGACACCGAGTACGCGGAGTTCATGGAGCTCGCGGCGGAAGAGGGCTTCGACGTCGAGGACGTCGAGGGGGCCATCGACGAGGCGGGGCACGGACCGCTTCCGGTGCTGGCCGTGGTCGGGCGGCCGAACGTCGGCAAGTCGACGCTCGTCAACCGGATCATCGGACGGCGCGAGGCCGTCGTGGAGGACAAGCCGGGGGTGACCCGGGACCGCGTGACGTACGAGGCCGAGTGGGCCGGGCGGCGGTTCAAGGTCGTCGACACCGGCGGCTGGGAGCAGGACGTCCTCGGCATCGACGCGTCCGTGGCCGCGCAGGCGGAGTACGCGATCGAGGCGGCCGACGCGGTCGTCTTCGTCGTGGACGCCAAGGTCGGCGCGACGGACACCGACGAGGCCGTCGTACGGCTGCTGCGCAAGGCCGGGAAGCCGGTCGTGCTGTGCGCCAACAAGGTGGACGGGCAGAGCGGCGAGGCGGACGCCTCGTACCTGTGGGCGCTGGGTCTCGGCGAGCCGCACCCGGTCTCCGCGCTGCACGGCCGGGGCACCGGCGACATGCTGGACTCCGTCCTGGAGGCGCTCCCGGAGGCGCCGGAGCAGTCCTTCGGCACGGCCGTCGGCGGTCCCCGGCGGATCGCGCTGATCGGCCGCCCGAACGTCGGCAAGTCCTCGCTGCTGAACATGGTGGCCAACGAGGACCGCGTCGTCGTCAACGAGATCGCGGGCACGACCCGTGACCCGGTCGACGAGCTGATCGAACTCGGCGGCGTGGTCTGGAAGTTCATCGACACCGCCGGTATCCGCAAGCGGGTCCACCTCCAGCAGGGCGCCGACTACTACGCCTCGCTGCGCACCGCCGCCGCCGTCGAGAAGGCCGAGGTGGCCGTCATCCTGATCGACGCCGCCGACTCCATCTCCGTGCAGGACCAGCGGATCGTCACGATGGCCGTCGAGGCGGGCCGCGCGATCGTCGTCGCGTACAACAAGTGGGACTCGCTCGACGAGGAGCGCCGCTACTACCTGGAGCGGGAGATCGAGACGGAGCTGGGCCAGGTCGCCTGGGCGCCGCGCGTGAACGTCTCGGCGCGCACCGGGCGGCACATGGAGAAGCTCGTCCCGGCGATCGAGACGGCGCTGGCGGGCTGGGAGACGCGCGTGCCGACCGGCCGGCTGAACGCGTTCCTCGGCGGGCTGGTCTCCGCGCACCCGCACCCGATCCGCGGCGGGAAGCAGCCCCGCATCCTCTTCGGCACCCAGGCCGGCACCAAGCCGCCGCGCTTCGTGCTCTTCGCCTCCGGCTTCATCGAGGCGGGCTACCGGCGCTTCATCGAACGCCGTCTGCGCGAGGAGTTCGGCTTCGAGGGCACGCCGATCCATATCTCGGTGCGCGTGCGCGAGAAGCGCGGCAAGAAGAAGTAAGCGGTTACAGAAAAAGGGGCGGCTCCGTCGGGAGCCGCCCCTTTTCAGTACCCCCGGCGCGGGCCCGGCGGCAGCGCGGGGAGGTTCTGCGTCCCCTGGTACTGGTACGGCTGCTGCTGCCCCAGCGTCCCCACCCGCTGCCACTGCCCCTGCTGCCGCGCGCTCTGCGCCCCCGCGCTGTAGGCGCTGTACGTGCCGGTGTGCGACCCCGCGTACCCCCCGGCGTACCCGACGCTGTGTCCGGGCCCGCCCCCGAACGCCGTGAACCCCAGCTCCTCCTCCCCGCTCCGGTCGCCCGGCAGCGCCCGGAAGGACTTGACGTACTCGGTGTAGAGCGCGTCGTAGATCGGGGTGGCCGACTGCGGGTCCTGTCCGGGGCGGGCGGGCGGGATCGCGGCGTAGGACGGCCACCGGGAAGAGTCGTATGTGTGCACGTCAGTTCAAACGACCCGGGTGGGCAAGGGATGCGGTGCGACTGGTGTGACCGCAGTGAGGGTCACGTGCCCGCGAGGGGCAGGGCCGCGGCCACCAGGCGGCCGTTCGCGGCGGCCTTGTCGAGGGCGTCCCTCAGCAGGTCCTCGCGGGGCTGGCGGCCGATGGAGCCGACCGGGGCCGCGAACATCAGCACCTGCTGGTGTTTGTTGGCGGCGGCCCGCCAGCCGTCGGTGACCTGGAGCGGCTGGTGCGCCTGCCACCAGGCCGCCGGCTGGGCGCCGTGCGGGCCGGGCTGGAGGATCGCGTGCAGCTGGCCGACGGCGAGCAGCACCGACCAGCCGTGCCGTACCGGCGGCACCTCGGTGATCTGGCCGACCGGCAGGAAGCCCTGCTCGACGAGGAGCGGCAGGAAGTCGTCCCCGGAGCCGGTGGAGCCGGGGCGCGCGATCGGCGCGGTCGGCTCGACGACCAGCGCGGGGTGCAACTCCCCGGCGATCAGCAGGAGTCCGCTCGTCACCCCGAGCACCGCCTGCTCCGGTACGGCCTTGGCGGGCTCAGGGGCGCTGCCGATGGAGCGGACGGCGCCCTGGAGCTGTTCCTCCGTCACCTGGACGACCTGGGAGGGCAGGCAGCCGGCGTGGGCGAAGGCGAGGACGGCGGTCTCGTCCCCGATGAACAGGACGGTGCTGGTGCGCTCGTGCTCGGAGTCGCCCGGGGTGCGGCAGGACGTGCAGTCGTAACTGCCCGGGGCGTTGTCTCCGGTGAGCAGCCGGTCGGCTTCTTCGTCGCCGATCTCGGTGCGTACCTCGTCGCTGACGTCGAGCATGCGCGGCACGGGGGCTCCCTCGGGATGCGGTGCTGTGGCGGGCCGGGTGGGTCCCCGGCTCATTCAGACTCAACGGGCGAGCTGTGGTGGGAGTCACGCACCTGGGAGGACTGAACCGAGCCACCTGACGCGGTCGGTCACTTTGAGTCGCGATTCGAACACTCATGGTCAAGTAACGGGCGGGTTACGGGCCTTGGTTCCGTGAGGTGACTCACAGGGCGCTCTGGTTCATGGTCGACAGATCACGAAATGGTGGGATGTAAAGGCTGTTCAATCCTCTTCATTACCCCTGGTAACTCCCAACTGGCCTGCGGAAACAGGGGGTTGGTTGCTAACGCCTCGTCAGGCCTCCTAGATTCCTCCGCCGGTGCACCGAGCACCACCCGGAACCTGTGCGGCAACCGCGCTGGGACAGACAGCGCGCCGATGCATCACGTCGGCGCACAGGGGGCGGAACGCGATATCGGCGTCCATGCGCGGATAGCGTCCCGCTCGTCAGGGGGAAATCCGGGTCCGTAGAGAGGGAACTTCATGTCCGAGTGTGCCGATAACACCCGCCGCGCCCGTACGACCGCTGTCCTTGCCGGGGCAGTGCTCCTCGCCCCCCTCGGTCTGCTGGCCACGAGCGGCAACGCCGCCGCGGCCGACAGCGGGGTGTGGGACAGGATCGCCAAGTGCGAGAGCGGCGGCAACTGGCACATCAACACCGGCAACGGCTACTACGGGGGACTCCAGTTCTCCGCCTCCACATGGCGTGCCTACGGCGGGAGCGCGTACGCGTCCACCGCCGACCAGGCGTCCCGGGAGCAGCAGATAGCTGTCGCCAGCAAGGTGCAGCGCGGGCAGGGCTGGGGTGCCTGGCCCGTGTGCTCGTCCCGTGCCGGGGCCTACGGCAGTGCGCCGTCCAACTCCGGGTCGGGGTCGGGGTCTTCGGGTTCCGGGTCGGCCAACTCCGGCTCCGGGTCTTCGGGTTCCGGGTCGGTGAAGAAGTACAAGAGCGAGAACTCGTACAAGAAGAGCTCCACCGGCGGGAGTTCGCGCGAGAACTCGGCTCCCGAGAGGTCCTCGCGCGGGACCCTCCGGGCGACGCCGGGCGCGAACTACACCGTCCGCGCCGGTGACACGCTCAGCGGCATCGCCGAGCGCAACGGCACGACCTGGGGTCGGCTGTACTCGGCCAACAAGGCCGCCATCGGGGGAAACCCCGACCTGATCATGCCGGGGCAGCGGCTGCTCGTCTGAGCCGTCGCCCGAGCGTCCGGGACCGGGTCCCATCCGGTGAGCCGACCGGGTGGGACCCCCGCCGTTGTGTGGCGCGGCTGGGGGAGGGGTACGGGGGTGCTGTCTACGGTGACGCGATGTTTCTCGTGCCTCTGCTGACGGCCCTGCTGCCGCTCCTCGTCGCTCCGTCGCCCGCGCCGGTCCCCTACGACTGCGCCCGCGATCAGTGGCCCTGGGCCTGTGTCGCCGAGTGCGAGAGCGGGGGGCGTTGGGACGCGAACACCGGCAACGGGTATTACGGCGGGCTCCAGTTCTGGGCGCCGACCTGGAAGGAGTTCGGGGGGCTCTCGTACGCCCCTCGCGCCGACCTCGCTTCCCGGGAGCAGCAAATCGCTGTCGCGCAGGAGGTGTTGGCGCTCCAAGGGTGGGAGGCGTGGCCCGCGTGCTCCGAGCGGTACCGGCTCCAGGGGCGCATGTACATCGTGAAGTCCGGGGACACGCTCTCCGGGATCGCCGCCAAGTACCGTGTCGCGGGCGGGTGGAGGGCGCTGTACCGGGCCAACAAGGATGTGGTGGGCGCGTATCCGGACCGGCTCAACCCCGGTACGTTCCTCGTGCTCCCCGGGTCCGGGGCCAGGGAACGGCCGACGGCCGTCTTCGGGCCGCCGCTGGCGCAGGTGCCGGTTTGATCTCGCTGTGGTTCAAGTGGCTGTCGTACAACGGCAATTGACTGCAAGATGCCTTCTGGCAGGCCGACGTCGACACATGGTGGTGCAATCAGATGGCTCTCCGGAACGGCACGCTGCGGGTGGCAGGGGTGGCCGCGCTTCTCCTCACACTCGCCGCGTGCAGCCACGACCCCGACGACAAGCTGCCCCGCTTCACCCCGTCGCCGTCCCCCTCCTCGTCCCGGCCCACGGCTCCCGCCGACACGGCCGCCGCGGAACAGTCCATCCGCGCCGCCTGGACGAAGTTCTTCGCCCCCAAGACGTCCCTCAAGGAGAGACAGTCCTTGCTGGAGAACGGCAAGCTCCTCGCGGGGGTCCTCCGGACGTACGACGCGTCCGCGGGCGGCGCCGACGTCAAGGAGATCCGGTTCGCTTCGGACAAGCGGGCGTTGGTGACGTACACGCTGCCGGGCACGGCCTCGGACGCGACGGGCACGGCTGTTGAGCAGGCGGGGGCGTGGAAGATCTCGGCGAACACGTTGTGCGCGCTGCCGAAGTCGACGCCGACGGGGACTCCGTCGGGGGCGCCGGTGTGCTGAGCGGATGTTTCCGGGCGGGGGCGCCCGGGGCGCGTCGGGTTCGGGTGTGTTGCTGCTGAAGGCATGTCCTCCGGCGTGGTGTCGCCGCGCCTCGGCCGTGCCGGTAGACCCGGCCGGCCCGGCGCCGGTGCGGTCGCGGTCCGGGCGAGGGGCGGGGGCGAGGGGTGGGGGCGCCCGTCGTCAGCCTGCGCGTGTCGGGGGCGCGGGCCCGTGATCCACAGGTCGAGCCCGACGCCGGGTGAGTGGGCGGAGCTGTTGAGGGGCGCGTAGGCGGACCGCCCGAACGTGGCAGGCCTGTCGGTGTCGACGATCTGGAGCCCGCGCCGGGCGAGTTCGGCCCGCATCGGCAGGGCCGTCACCCCGCCCGCCCGCCCCGGCCGTACGGCCGCCGCCACGGTCCGCCTCCTCACCGCCCGCTCCCCGGAACCCGGCATGATGCCCGCTCCGACCGGGGGCGTGTGCGGGAGTTGTGTATTTCCCATGGCTCGTCAGATCACCGCACCGGCGCCGGAAGGAGAATGCGCCAGACGGCCGGAAACTAATTGAGGAGCGGATTTTCAGGGGCGCGTCCGAGCCTGCGGCAATTGCGTTCGAATACGTGTGTAACTCGGCCGGAACCGCTCGTACGTGTGACGGACCGGGACCGAAACACGCCCCGTGATCCTGTGACTGAAGTGTGACCAGAAGCGGGAACCCGGGCTTCACGCGGCGCGATCGGTGGGCCTAGCGTGGCGCCATGGCATCGATTCCCCCTCCCGCCGAGGAGCCCCAGGACAACCCCGAGGACTACGTCGGCCTCACGGCCGAGGACGCCGAACAGCGCGCCCGGCAACGGGGCTGGCCGACCGTCAGGTCCCTGCCGCCCGGCGCGATCATCACCATGGAGTACCGGGTGGGCCGCCTCAACTTCGAGGTCCGCGACAACCATGTGACCCGCGCCTGGAAGGGCTGAGACGCCGTACGACGACGGCGCCGGCCCAGTTTCCGAACTGGGCCGGCGCCGTCGTCGTAGGGCTCCGGGGTGTGCGTACCGGTGTCTCTCAGGTGCCGGGGCGGGCGGCCGAGGCCGTCGTGCCGCGGGGCAGCCGGTCGGCGTGCGGGGGGCGGCGGCTGCCGATCGGGGTGACCGGGGTGCGCTCGGCGCGTGTGGTGTGCGGGCCGGGTGCGAGGTAGGCCGGGGCTCTCGGCGGGCGCGGGATCGGGGCCTTCTCCAGGTCGACGACCTTGCGGGGGGCCGCCAGCGAGACGGGCACGGTGACCGGCGCGGCGGGTAGGGGTACGGGCACGGGCGCGGCGCTGCGGCGGTCGCGCAGGCGGTCGCGCAGGTCCAGGATTCCGGCCTCGGCGCGGGCGATCAGGGGCTCGCACCAGGGGAGCGCGAGCAAGATCAGCAGTCCGGCGGCCCAGCCGAGCACGACGTCGCTCAGCCAGTGCGTACCGAGGTAGACGGTGGTCAGGCCGACCCCCAGCGACACCAGCGCGGAGCCGGCGGACAGCCAGCGGCGGGCTCTCGGCGTGGACGCCAGATACGCCAGGATCCCCCAGGTCACGACCGCGTTGGCGGTGTGGCCGCTGGGGAATATATCGCCGCCCAGGCCCATCTCGTTCGAGCCGACGGTCGTCGCGTAGTGGGGTCCGAGGCGGCCCATGCCGATCTTCGCGGCGCCGACCGTGATGTTCAGCAGCAGCAGCGAGGCGCCGAGCGTGAGCAGCGGGCGCAGGGTGTGCTGGCGCCACGAACGCCAGCCGAGCCAGGCCGCGACCATCACCGCCGTCGGGCCGCGCTGGCCGAGGACGACGTAGTAGTCGAGGAACGCGTGGATGGACGGCCACTGCTGGTACGGCCGGAAGAACATGACCTGCCAGTCGAACCGGACCAGCCACGAGGTCGTCACCACGAGCCAGACGATCGCGAGGTAGAAGGCCAGGGTCGCGGACAGCAGTGCGACCCGGTGCCGGCTCATCCGCGGGAAAACGATGTGGGCCGGGCGTTCGGGCTCCCGGTCCAGTCTCGCGAACACCCGGTCCAGACGGGTGAGGTTTCGTTCGGTACGCACCCAATCGACGTTACAGCGAGTGAGGTCTCTTCCCCCGCGAATCCACGGCTTTGTGATGACGATGTGATGTGGGATTGCTCTCAGGATGCCGTTTATTCCCCCTCAATCCGAAATCGGCGGCCGTTCGTACCTTCATTTCCTTTGATCAATCGAGGTGCGAGTTTCGGCGGAGTTATGAATGAGTTCGACCGGCGGTAGTCGGGAATTAACGGTGTCCGCGAAAAGCGATCATGGCGGGGTCAGGGCGGCCCCGAGCCGTTCAGCCACCAGGCCCCGTACACCGCCGACGCCACCGCCGCGCCGCCCACCACCAGCGCCGACCGCGCCGTACGCGACCTGGCCAGCGCCAGCGCGAACGGCAGCAGGACCGGGAACGCGGGCATCAGCAGACGCGGCTTCGAGCCGAAGTAGCTCGACGCGCACAGCGCGAGGGCGAGGACGGCACCGGCGTACACGAGCACGGGCAGCGGCTGGCGCTGCCGTACGCAGACGGCGTACAGGCGCAGCAGCAGGGTCACCCCCGCGATCAGTGCCAGGCCCGCGAGGGCGCCGGGCGGGGAGGTGAACTTCTCGGCGACGAAGCGGGCGAAGGCGTAGCCGCCGTCGAAGCCGTTGCGCCAGCCCGCCTGGACGTCGAGATAGCCGAGCGGGCCGTCGCCGGTGCGGTGCCCGACCCACAGGACGTAGCCGAGCGAGCCGAGCGGCGCGAGCAGGAGCCCCAGGGCGCGTGCCGGGTTCCACGCGCCGGTGGGTGTCCCCGCGCGCGGGGGCGGGGCGGGTACGGAGGTGTCGGGGGCGCGCGCCGCCTCCTGCGCGCCGGTTGCGGGCGCCGTGCCGCCGGGTGACACGGACGAGTGAACGGGCTCGCCGGAGGAACCCGGGCCGGGCGCGGTCCGTTCTCGGAGCAGGGAGGCCAGCCCGGCCGCCCACACCGCCGCCACCACCGCGAGACCCACCGGGCGGGTCAGACCGGCCAGCGACGCGAGCACGCCCGCCGTGACCCACCGGCCGGTCAGGACGGCGTACAGCGCCCAGGCGGCGAGCGCGGTGAACAACGACTCGCTGTACGCCATCGACTGCACGATTCCGACCGGGAGCACCGCCCACACCAGCACCGCGTACACCGCCGCGCGGGCGCCGTACACATGGTCCGCGACCGCGAAGACGCCCCAGGCCGCGGCGAGGGAGGAGAGGAGGGAGACGGTGAAACCCGCGTCGGCGTACGACAGCGGGGTCAGTGAGTGGAGGAGGCGCTCCAGCCAGGGGAGGAGGGGGAAGAACGCCAGGTTGGAGTGGACGTCGCCGTTCGGGAGGCGGACCTCGTAGCCGTACCCCTGCTCGGCCACGCGGACGTACCACAACGAATCCCAGCGTGCCGTCAACAACGTGTACGCGCTCTTGTCCCTCGCGGCGCTCCAGATCGCCAGCACCACCAGGCCCAGGGCACGGACCGCCGCGTATCCCAGCAGGGCCGGGGCCGCCCGGCGCAGGGTCGGGGGGACGCGTGCCGCTGTCTCGATCATGGGCTCGATTATCAGGGGGGTGTGGACGAGTGGTGTACGCCACATGGGTTGCAGGTGGCGTCTGAGAGGTCCGCCACGTGCTCGGTGGGCGAACTCGCGTACGCTGCGATGCACTCGCCGTTCGTCTGCGTGGGCCGGGGACACCGCTCCTCTCCGGCCGAGTCCTGGGAGTCCCCGCCCAGTGAATCCGCCGGACGTGCGAATCAGCTGGGAGGTACGCATGTCCGGGACCGTGACGGCTACAGCCATGCGTGGACGCTCCGCCGAGCGGGCCGGGGGGCAGCGGTGGGTCGTGCTCGTCGTGTTGTGCGTGAGTCTGTTGCTGGTCGCCGTCGACGCGACCGTTCTGCATGTGGCTGTGCCTGCCGTCACCGAGGATCTCAAGCCCGGGGCCATCGAGCTGCTGTGGATCGTCGATACGTATCCGCTGGTCTGTGCTTCTCTGCTCATTCTTTTCGGGACCCTGGGGGACAAGGTCGGGCGGCGGCGGGTGCTGTTGCTCGGGTACGCGTTGTTCGGGGTGGCCTCCGGGCTTGCCGCCTTCGCCGGGAGTGCGCAGGTGTTGATCCTTGCGCGGGCTCTGCTTGGTGTTGGTGGGGCGATGATCATGCCGGCGACGTTGTCGATTCTTCGGCAGGTGTTTCCCGATCGGCGGGAGCGGGCGCTGGCCATAGGGATCTGGAGTGCGGTTGCCGCCGTCGGGGCTGCGGCGGGGCCCCTGCTCGGGGGGTTCCTGCTCGAACACTTCTGGTGGGGGTCCGTTTTTCTCGTCAACATTCCGTTGATGCTGGTCAGTCTGCCCGTCGGGCGGTGGTTGCTGCCCGAGTCCAAGGGGGAGAGTCGTGGGCCCTGGGATGTCGTCGGGGCGCTCATGGCTGCCGCCGGGTTGTTCTGTGCTGTTCTTGGGGTCAAGCAGCTCGGTGGTGGGGAGTTCGGGGGGCTGACCTTTGTGCCGCTCGTTCTTGGGGGTGGGTTGCTCGTTCTCTTTGTGCGGCGGCAGCGGCGGCGGGAGTGTCCGCTTGTCGATCTGCGGATGTTTGCTCGGCCCGCGTTCGGGACCGCTGTGTTGTGCATCGTGCTGGCCATGCTGGCGCTGGTGGGGCTGGAGTTGATCGCCGCGCAGTATTTGCAGCTGGTGCTCGGGCTTTCGCCGCTTCAGACCGGGTTGCGGTTGTTGCCTCTGACCATCGCGGCGATGGCTGCGGGGCTTGCTGGGGCTCGGTTGTTGCGGCGGGTTGGGCCTCGGCGGATGGTGTGCGGGGGGTTCGTGTTGACCGCCGTCGCTGTTCTGACGCTTACCGGGATGGGGGGATCTGACAACGTCGGGTTGTTGCTCGGGGGGTTCGTGTTGCTGGGGTTCGGGTTGGAGACGACCCTGTTCGCCGCGTATGAGTCGATGTTGAGTGAGGCTCCTGCTGAGCAGGCGGGTGGGGCTGCGGCTGTGGGGGAGACGTCGTATCAGCTGGGGGCGGGGATCGGGATCGCGTTGCTCGGGAGCGTGATGAATGCCGCCTACAAGCCGGGGGTTGTGGGGGTGGTGGGGGTGCCTGCGGAGGCTTCTGTTGCTGCTGGGCATTCGTTGGGGGAGGCGTATGACGTTGCTGGGGAGATCGGGGGGCCTGCGGGAGGGGTGTTGCGGCGGGTGGCTCGGGAGTCGTTCGTGCATGGGTTGCATGTGACGTTGTTGGTCAGTGCGGGGTTGTTGTTGCTGGGGGCGGTTATGGCGTTGCGGTTGCCGCGGGTTATGCAGGTTGAGGTGCCTGGGCCTCGGGGGGCTTGCCCACCCGCGCGCCGCCCGTGACTGTTTGTTGAGGGGTGGGCGTTTCCTGTGGGGGTGGGGCGCCGTTGGCGGCTGGGGGGTGTGTGGGTGGTTCGGGGGGTGTGGGGGTGGGTTGCTGGTTGGTGCCGGGTGCGGGTTGTTTGTGGCTGGGCGCGCAGTTCCCCGCGCCCCTGGGGTGGGGGCAGGCGCCTGCGTTGATAGGTCCCGTTCGTTTTCTCCCCTGGGCTCCCCTCGGCTCCTCGGCTCCCTCAGCTCCTCAACTTTCCCGTCGTCGTGGGTTCCCTCCCGAGGGGTTGTTGGGGTGGGACTGTGGGGCGTAGGTTCCGGGGTGGTGTGTAACTAGCGGTGCTAGTTTTGGAGGAGATGTGGGAACGTTCGACGCTGGTGATCTGCTCGGGATCGATGAGCTGTTGTCGCCCGAGGATCTTGCTGTGCGGGAGACCGTGCGGCGGTGGGTGGGGGATCGGGTTTTGCCCGGGGTTGCGGGGTGGTACGAGGCGGGGGAGTTGCCTGATGTGCGGGGGTTGGCCCTGGAGTTGGGGGGGATTGGGGCCCTTGGGATGTCTCTTCAGGGGTATGGGTGTGCGGGGGCCAGTGCTGTGCAGTATGGGTTGGCTTGTCTGGAGTTGGAGGCTGGGGATTCTGGGGTTCGGTCGCTTGTTTCTGTGCAGGGGTCCCTTGCCATGTATGCCATCTATCGGTTTGGGAGCGAGGATCAGAAGAGCGAGTGGCTGCCTCGGATGGCTGCGGGGGAGGTCATCGGGTGCTTCGGGCTTACCGAGCCCGATCACGGGTCCGATCCCGGGTCCATGCGGACCTACGCCAAGCGTGATGGGGGCGACTGGGTTCTCAACGGGCGGAAGATGTGGATCACCAATGGGTCCGTCGCCGGGGTCGCCGTCGTGTGGGCGCAGACCGAGGGTGGGGTCCGGGGGTTCGTCGTGCCTACCGATGTCGCCGGGTTCTCCGCGCCTGAGATCAAGCACAAGTGGTCGCTTCGGGCGTCCGTGACCAGTGAACTGGTGCTGGATGATGTGCGGTTGCCCGGAGATGCCGTGTTGCCCGACGTTGTGGGGCTCAAGGGGCCGCTCGGCTGTCTGTCGCATGCCCGGTACGGGATCGTGTGGGGCGCGATGGGAGCGGCTCGGGCCTGTTTCGAGGCGGCCGTCGAATACGCCAAGACCCGGGAGCAGTTCGGGAAGCCGATCGGCGCGTTCCAGCTCACGCAGGCCAAACTCGCCGACATGGCGGTCGAGTTGCACAAGGGGGTGCTGCTCGCGCATCACCTGGGCCGGCGGATGGACGCGGGACGGCTCCGGCCCGAACAGGTCAGCTTCGGCAAGCTCAACAACGTACGCGAAGCCATCGAGATCTGCCGTACGTCGCGGACGATCCTCGGCGCCAACGGGATCTCGCTGGAGTACCCGGTGATGCGGCACGCGACGAACCTGGAGTCGGTGCTGACGTACGAAGGCACCGTGGAGATGCATCAGTTGGTGCTGGGCAAGGCGCTCACCGGACTCGACGCCTTCCGCTGACCCCCGGACCTGAACCCCAGGGGGCAGGGCCGGTGAGCGGCCCTGCCTCAGCTCTGGTTGAAGAAACCGTCCGTGCGGTGGCCGCCGGGGTCGCCGTTGACGATCTCGGTGTTGGCCGGGGTCAGCAGGAACACGCGCGTGGAGACGCGCTCGATCGAACCGCGCAGGCCGAAGATGAGCCCGGCGGCGAAGTCGACGACGCGCTTGGCGTCGGCGGCCTCCATCGCCGTCAGGTTCATGATCACGGGCACGCCCTCGCGGAACAGTTCGCCGATCGCTCGGGCGTCCCGGAAGCTGTCCGGGGTGACCGTGCCGATCCGGCGGCCTTTCTCCTCGGCCGTGTCCGTGGCGACCTTGACCCGAGGGTCGGTGACCCAGGCTTCGCCGGAGTCGGTCCCCTCGGAGTAGTCGTCGTCGTAGTAACGCTCGTCGTCGTTGTCGTCGACGAGGCCAAGCCAAGCGCTCGCCTTGCGCACCGATCCCATGGACGCCTCCTCTCACAGCGGTCTTGCTTGCTATCCGCAGGACCCATGGTCGTCCATGATGCGGATGTCGCGCCAAGTGGATAGACGCCGCGCGGGGGGTTTGTGACGGTACTGGTGCACAGCCGATTCGTCGAGAGTCCAAGTGCCCCAAGGGTCGTAACGTGTACGGCTGCTGACTGAGAGTGAAATACGATTCTTTGTGGCGGACGGGTGACAAGCGGTGCGTATGGGTGAACGGATGCGACCGTTCGGGCTCGACGCGGGCTGATTGTCAGTCTGCGTACGGATGCTGACCGAGCGTCAGGAGGGTGTGCGGGGTGAGGGGAGGCGCACGTGTGAAGGCGGGGAGGAAGGCATCGGCGAAGCTGTGGGGCAGGTGGCGGTCAGCTCAACAGGAACAGGACCACACGCGACCGAAGTCGATGTGGGAGCGGGTGACCAGCCACAGCTGCGGATGCATGGGGTAAGTGGAACAGGTCTCCGGATACGAGTCAACCGACCTGAGACGAAGCGCCCACAGTGTGGACGGCCTTGACAGCTGGGGGAAACGCGGTCGTACCCTCGGGGTGCGGTCCTGCTGAGGGGCTCGGCCGCGTCGCCGCTCCGTGTGAAGGCAACCGCCACCCCCTGCCCGGGGGACTTCCGCCACGGAGCCTGCCATGTCTTCGTCTTCCCTGTCTTCGTCTTCCCTTGTCATCGTCGGGGCCGGACCCCGAGGGGCCGGGCTGATCGAACGCATCGCCGCCAACGCGCCTGAGCTGTACGACGGTTCGGGCCTCGACATCCACCTCGTCGATCCGCATCCGCCGGGCGCGGGCCGCATATGGCGTGCCGCGCAGTCGCCGTTGCTGTGGATGAACTCCCATGCCGAGGACGTCACGATGTTCACGGACGAGACGGTGAGCATGGAGGGGCCGGTGCGGGAGGGGCCGACGCTGCATGAGTGGGCGGGGGTGGAGGGGGGTACGTTCGCTGATCGGCAGCTTCAGGGGCGGTATTTGGGGTGGTTCTATGAGGAGGCGGTTGCCGCGTTGCCGGTGGGGGTGCGGGTGCATCGGCATGTGGGGCGGGCGGTGCGGGTTGTTGGGGCGTGGGATGGGCGGCAGGAGGTGTGGCTCGAAGGTGGGCGTGATGTTCTCCACGCCGACCTCGTCGTCCTCGCCCTCGGGCATCTCGACGCCGAACTCGACGACGAGCAGCGTGCGTTGGCCTCGTACGCCTCGCGGCACGGGCTTGTTCATCTGCCGCCCGACTTCACCGCCGACAGTGATCTGTCCGCGCTCGAACCCGGCGCGCCCGTGCTCGTGCGGGGGTTCGGGCTTGCGTTCGTCGATCTGATGGTGCTGCTCACCGAGGGGCGGGGCGGGCGGTACGAGGGTGAGGTGTACGTGCCGTCGGGGCGGGAGCCGGTGCTGTACGTGGGGTCGCGGCGAGGTGTGCCGTACCGGTCGAAGATCGGGTACGAGTTCACCGGTGAGCGCCCGCCGCTGCCCCGGTTCCTCGGGCCCGGCGAGATCGACGAACTCCTCGCCAGGGAGGGCGGGTTCGACTACCGGCGGGACGTGTGGTCGCTGGTGGAGAAGGAGTTGGGGTTCGCGCACTACCACCGGCTGTTCTCCGCGCACCCCGAGCGGACGGCGATGGGCTGGGCCGACTTCGAGGAGAAGTACGCGGCGGGGAGCGGGGCGGACCTGCGGGCGCTGGTCGCCGAGGCCGTGCCCGATCCCCGGGATCGGCTCGATCTGGCGGTGCTGGACCGGCCGTTGGAGGGGGCGCGGTACGGGTCGGCGGAGGAGTTCCAGGACGGATTGCGGGCGTACATCGAGGCGGATCTGACGCGACGTCACGATGACGCGTACAGCGCCGACTTGGCCGTCTTCCTCGGACTCCTCTCCGTGTACGGCCAGTTGATACGCCTCGGGGGTCAAGTCCCCGCCTCCTGGCACGGGTTCTTCAGCTACCTCGCGTCCGGGCCGCCGGGACCTCGGCTGCGGCAGATGCTCGCGCTGTCCCGGGCGGGGGTGCTGAGGTTCGTCGGCGGGGAGATGGAGGTGCGCGCCGAGGACGGGGTGTTCCGGGCGTCAAGTCCCAACGTCCCCGGGGCTGTTGTGGAGGCTCGGGCGCTCGTCGAGGCGCGGTTGCCGGAGGCGTCCGTGGGGCGGGCGCTGGATCCGCTGCTGCGGGGGCTCGCCGAGGAGGGGGTGGGGGAGACCGACGCCGGGCTGCTGCGGGTGGACGCGCGGGACGGGCGGGTGCTCGACGCGGACGGGCGCGCGCATCCTCGGCGGTTCGCGCTCGGACCGTATACGGACGCGCGTACGCCGGGGGCGTTCACGCGGCCCCGGACCGGGGGGCCGGCGTTCCGGCAGAACGATGCGACGGCTCGGGCGGTGCTTGAGTTTCTGCGCGGGGAGGGTGCGCGGTGAGCGCGTCCTGGGGGTTGCCGCATCTCGCCGCCGCCGTGGATGTGCCCGAGGGGGAGGACTGTGCGGAGTTGGTGGGGCTGGCCGAGCGGGGTGGGCTGGACTTCGTGACGCTCGGGGGTGCGGGGGATGTGGTGGGGGTGCTGGCGGAGGCGGCTGCGGTGACTCGGCGGGTGGGGTTGGTGGCGATGTCCGTCGAGGGGGCGGGGGTGGTCGGGCTGGATCGGGTGAGTGGGGGGAGGGGTGGGGGGTTGGTGTCGGCGGAGGGTTGTGGGAGCGGTTACTTCGGGTTTTCTGGGGCGTTTTCTGGGGCTGGGGCTGGGGCTGGGGCTGGGGCTGGGGCTGGGGCTGGGGCTGGGGCCGGGGCCGGGGTGGCCGGTGCCGGTGCCGGTGCTGGGGCGTTCGCGGAGGCAGGTGTGTTTTCGGGGGCGGGTGCCTTTCCTGAGGCGCGTGTGGCTTCGGGGAGCGGCGTTTCTTCGGGCGCCTGTCCGCTGCGTGTCGTCGATGCCGGTGATCCCGCCGTGTGGGGCTTCGCCGCGCGGTATGGCGATGTCGCGCTCGTGCGCGTCGCGGGGGCCGGGGAGGCGCGGGCCGTGCGGGAGCGGCTGCGGGCGCTCGCCGGGGAGGCGGGGCGGGACCCGGACGCGCTGCGGGTGCTGGCCGCGCTGGTGATCGACCTCGGGGACGGGGAGCGGGCCGCCGTACCCGGGCACGGTGGGGGCGGGCCGAGGGCGAGTGCGCGGGGGCCGTCGTACCGGGGCGGGCCCGTGGATCTCGCGGAGCTGATCGCCGGGTGGTACCGGGAGGGGGCCGTCGACGGGTTCCATCTGACGCCGGTCGAGCCGCGCCGGGATCTGGAGCGGCTGGTCAACGGGACGGTCGCGCTGCTTCAACACCGGGGGTTGTTCCGGACGTTCTACCCCGGGGCGACTTTGCGCGAGCACTTGGGGCTGGGGCGGCCCGTCCAGGCGTCGCGGTGAAGTCGCGGGGAGCGGTGGGGAGTTCGCGGAAGGGGTTGTTCCGGGGGGTGTTTTCGGCCGTCCCCCGGGGACGCGCAGGTGTGGGGCGTGACCCGGGTAGATGTGCGCCGGGGGCAGTCGGGTCGGGGCCGGTGGCGGGTGGGTGCGGGGGTGTGCTTCAACTGGGAGTTGGGGGTTCTGGGGAACCAATGGGGGCCCCTCACCGTCGTACAGAAGACGAAGTTGGCCTGAAACAGCTCATACCTCACAGTCTCAACTCCGGTTCTCGGCCGAAAGATGCTCTTGCGTGCGGCGAGCGGTCGGGGGGCTCTTGCGCCGACCGTCCGTTCGGCCGAATACTCCATCCTCAGCGCTTGCCGGGGCATCCATCCCTGGTTTCACGGGCGGAATCCGGCCCTGGCTGCGCCTCACGGGCCCCGACCCCACGCGGGCCCCCTGGCTTCCCGGGAGGGAACGAAAAGTGAGGAACAAGCGCACCACCCCCACCACCCACAAGAGACGCACCCGCATGGTCGCCCTCGCGGCCGGGTTCGTCGCCGCCGCCGGCTTCGCCGTCCCCACCGCGAACGCCGCCGACGCGCATACGTTCAGCGCCTCCGAACTCAGCGGCGTCAACAGCTCGGTGCTGAAGTCCGACATCCCGGGCACCGCCTGGGCCGTCGACGCGGCCACCAACCGGGTGGTCGTCACCGTCGACAGCACGGTCTCCGCGGCGGAGATCGCGCAGCTCAAGAAGGACGCGGGCAGCAAGGCCGGCGCCCTCACGATCAAGCACACGCCCGGCAAGTTCAACAAGCTCATCGCCGGTGGCGACGCCATCTACGGTGGCGGCTACCGCTGTTCGCTCGGCTTCAACGTCGTCAGCGGCAGCACGTACTACTTCCTCACCGCCGGTCACTGCGGCGAGGTCGCGTCGACCTGGTACTCCAACTCCGGCCAGTCGACCGTGCTCGGTTCGAACGTCAGCTACAGCTTCCCGACCAACGACTACGCGCTGGTCCGGTACACCAACACCTCGGTGACCAAGTCCGGGACCGCGGGGAACACGGACATCACCAGCGCGGGTACGCCGAGCGTCGGCACCACGGTCTACCGTGACGGCTCGACCACCGGTATCCACAGCGGCCGGGTGACGGCCCTCAACGCGACCGTCAACTACGGTGGCGGCGACGTCGTCTACGGCATGATCCAGACCAACGTCTGCGCCGAGGGCGGCGACTCCGGTGGCCCGCTGTACTCGACCAGCGGGATCGCCTACGGGCTGACCTCGGGCGGCAGCGGGAACTGCTCCTCCGGCGGGACGACGTTCTTCCAGCCGGTGGTCGAGGCGCTCAACGCGTACGGCGTGAGCGTGTTCTGACCTACCGTCAGTGATTCTGCCCGAGTGCACCGGGCCGAGCGCTCCGAGTCCCCGTACGCAACCGGCGTGCGGGGGCTCCCCCTTGTACGCGGGGCGGGTTACCGTCGAGGGAGCCCCTGGACGCAGGTCTGACGCACGGAGGGCGGTGGCCGTTGTGGTCGAGGAACTGGTGGCGGTGGGAGCGGGGTTGGTGACCGCCGGGGTCGTGTACGCGACCGCTGCCGCGCGGGTCGTCAAGCAGTACGAGCGGGGGGTGGTGTTCCGGCTCGGGAAGCTGCGGCCGGATGTGCGGGGGCCGGGGCTGACGATGATCATTCCCGGTGTCGACAGGCTCCGTAAGGTGAACATGCAGATCGTCACGATGCCGGTGCCCGGGCAGGAGGGGATCACCCGGGACAACGTGACCGTGCGGGTCGACGCGGTCGTGTACTTCAAGGTGACGGCGCCCGCCGAGGCGATCGTCCGGGTCGAGGACTACCGGTTCGCCGTGTCGCAGATGGCGCAGACGTCGTTGCGGTCCATCATCGGCAAGAGCGACCTCGACGATCTCCTCTCCGACCGCGAAAAGCTCAATCAGGGGCTGGAGTTGATGATCGACAGCCCTGCCGTCGAGTGGGGCGTCTCCATCGATCGCGTCGAGATCAAGGACGTGTCCCTGCCCGAGACGATGAAGCGGTCCATGGCCCGCCAGGCCGAGGCGGACCGCGAGCGGCGGGCACGGGTCATCAACGCGGACGCGGAGTTGCAGGCGTCGAAGAAACTCGCCGAGGCGGCCCAGGAGATGGCGGACACACCGGCCGCGCTGCAACTCCGGTTGCTCCAGACGGTGGTTGCCGTCGCGGCGGAGAAGAACTCGACGCTTGTGCTGCCGTTTCCGGTGGAGTTGCTGCGGTTCCTGGAACGGGCGACGCCGCCGGCGCAGTTGCCTCCGGAGAGCGGGGGGAAGGCGTCGTAGCAGGCTTGGTGGCTGGGGTTTGTGCATGGCTTGGCAGCGGCCCACGTATCGGGTGGTGGACGGGGAGCGGGTTCCCGGTGCGTGGTGTCATGTGTGGCGGCGGGAGTTGATGGGGGAGAGGTGCTTCGTCGACGATCTGATCGTGTACGCCGATGGGGTCGTCGTGTGTGGGGAGGCGACCGAACTCGCCGGGCTGGAGCGGTGGTTGATGGATGGGCGGGTGGCCCTCACGGAACCGGGAGCGCCGGTTCGGGTCGAGCCGGCTCGGGAGTGGGGCAGGCGGCGGTGGGGCGAGGCGCGTACGGTCGACAGCTTTCTGCTCGAAGTCGCCGATCTCGTCGAGGAGTTGGCCGGGCGGGCCACCGCCGTGATGCGGTGTTCCGATGCGATCCGGCGGTTCTGCGCGACACCCGACGACGACAGCCGGGGGCTTCTTCGGGAGGCGTATCTGGCGATCCCCGCTCATCGGCGGATCTTCTGCCTTGGTGACATGGACCGGCTGGACCGGCCGTTGCGGGTGTTGTTCACCGAGGTGGGGGTGCGGGTGGACGGGGACGGGCCGGTGGTGACGGACGAGATGCATCGGGGGGTGTTGGAGTATCTGCGGGCGGGGGTCGCGGCGGAGGGCAAGGCCGTTGTGTACGCGGACGATCCCGTTGCGGGGGTGGGGGCGTTGGTTGAGGTATCCGAGGGGGTGTATCCCGGCGGGTGGCCCGAGTGGTCGGGGCTGTTCGTGTTGCGCAACGACTATCCGGCGCCGGTGGAGTACGGGGGAGTCGTCTATCCGACCGTCCTGCACGGGTATTGGGCTCTTTCCGCGGCGGACCCCGTCGATCGTGCGGCTATCCGGGGTGCCCGCGACGGTCGCGGGGCTCGGGAGGCGGGTGGTCGTGCCGTACGGCGAGCGGACTGGGGTGCGGTCCGACTCGCCGTCATGGCGGGGTTGTTGCGGGCCAAGTTCGAGCAACATCCCTCGCTGGCCGAGGTGTTGGTGGGGACCGGGGGTGCGGTGATTCGTTACACCGGGTTCTCGGACTCGCTGTACTGGCGGGACGCGGGGAGTGCGGGCGGGCGTAACTGGGTTGGGCGGTTGCTGGAGTTGGTGCGGGCGGAAGTGGTGGTGGGGAGGGGTTAGTTGGCCCACGGGGGTGTGACTTCTGTGCCGTCCGTGAGCTTTGCTGTGAGGCCGATCGAGGTGGTGACCCAGGTCAACGCCGTGTGGTCGGTGGGGTTCTCGATGGTCAGGGTGGAGTCGGCGTTGACGATCAGGGTGTCGCCGGGGGCGAGGTGGGTGGTTTCGGTGTCGAGGGTGATCCGGAGGGTGCCGGTGAGGAGGTGGAGGATCTCCTCGTGGGTGACGGTGTGGGCGGGGGCCTTGGTGCGGGGCGGGATCTCGGCTCGCCAGGCGGCCAGTTGGCGGCTGCCGGTGCGGGGAGTGGCGTAGGAGACGAAGCAGGCGCCGTGGAGTTCGTGGGTGGTGGCTTCGGCGGCTCGGACGATTGGCATGGGGCTCCGATTCTCTGTGAACACGGCGGTCGGGTACGTGAGTTGAGGTGATGGTCAAGCTGCTTGACCTTTCCTGGACATGGTCAAGCTCCTTGACCTTCTCGTCAAGGGTGTTTCAATGCGGGCGTGGAGAACTCCGATGCGCTCGCCCTGTCCGCCGTTCTGCTCGCCGCCGCCGGGGAGTTGACGCGGCGTATTCATGAAGGCGTGGTTGCGCGGGGGTTCGAGGGGGTGCGGCCTGTGCATGGGTTCGCGTTCGCGCGGATCGCGGGCGAGGGGGCCAGCGTGGGGGAGTTGGCGGGACACCTGGGGGTGACCAAGCAGGCCGCCAGTCAGATGGTGGAGGAGCTGGTGCGGAAGGGGTACGTGGAGCGACGGGGGCGGGGTGGGGACGGGCGGGTGCGGGTCGTGGTGCTGACCGCGTTGGGGTGGGCGTGTACTCGGGCCGCCGAGGAGGCTGCCGCGGAGGTGGTGCGGGAGTGGGGGATCGTGGTGGGGGAAGGGGAGTTGCGGGGGGTGTGGGAGAAGTTGGGGAGGGTTGTGGGGGGTGGCGTGGTGCGGCCTGTTTGGTGAGGGGGTGGCTTGGGGGGTTGTGTGGATGGGGGAGTCTCCTAGTTTTTACCGACGCGTAACTTCCCAGTTCGGCTACTCGTCCGTAACTTGAAGAGTGAACAGCATCCTCGTGATCCGGATCACAGGGCTTAGTGCCGTTGCACCTCCCCCCTTGAGCCGCAAGGAGATCGATCGATGCTGCACTGGAGACGCCTGCTCAGACCTCTGACAGCGCTGTTGCTGGCGGCTGTTGCCGCTACCGTTCCCGCGTCCGCCGCGCATGCCGAGTCGTCGTCCGCCGTCAGCAGCGGCTGGAATGATTACTCGTGCAAGCCGTCCGCCGCGCATCCCCGGCCGATCGTGCTCGTCCACGGGACGCTCGCCAACTCCGTGGACAACTGGCTCGGTCTCGGCCCCTATCTCGTCGGCCGTGACTACTGTGTCTTCGCCCTGGACTACGGCCAGTTGGAGGGCGTACCGCTGATCCACGGGCTCGGGCCGATCGACAAGTCGGCCGAGGAGTTGGCCGCGTACGTCGACAAGGTCCTCGCCGCGACCGGCGCCGCGAAAGTGGATCTCGTCGGGCACTCCCAGGGCGGGATGATGCCCCGGTACTACCTCAAGTTCCTCGGTGGCGCGGCGAAGGTGAACTCCCTCGTCGCGATCTCGCCCAGCAATCGGGGGACGACGCTCAGCGGGCTGACCAACCTGCTCCCCTACTTCCCCGGCGCCCGCGAGTGGCTCGACCTCAGCACGCCGGCGCTCGCGCAGCAGATCGTCGGGTCGGACTTCCTGACGAAGCTGAACGCGGGCGGCGACACGGTTCCCGGCGTCAAGTACACCGTGATCGCCACGAAGTACGACGAGGTTGTCACCCCCTACCAGTCCCAGTTCCTGACCGGTGCCAATGTCAGGAACGTCCTCATCCAGGACCTCTGCCCCCTCGACCTCTCCGAACACGCCCTCATCGGCCTCACGGACCGCATCGCGTTCCACGAGGTCGCGAACGCGCTGGACCCGGCGCGGGCGAAGCCGACGACCTGCGCATCGGTCTTCAGCTGACATGCACCTGACCTTCGAAGGGTCGCCGTCCTCGGGGCGGCGGCCCTTCGGGGTTTTGGGGGCCGGTACGGTCCGGGGCATGGGGCACAGCGAGATCAGAGCGGCCGTCGCCGCCGACGTACCGGCCGTACGGACCGTGACGGACGCGGCGTACCGGCCGTACATCGCACGTATCGGGGTCGTACCCCAACCGATGGAGGCGGACCACGCGGCGGACGTCGACGCCGGGCGGGTGTTCGTCGTGGGGGAGCCGGTCGTCGGGGTCGTAGTACTTCGGGACTACGACGACCATCTGTTCCTCGACAGCATCGCCGTGCATCCGGACGCCCACGGGCAGGGCCTCGGGGGGAGGCTGCTGCGGTTCGTGGACGCGCGGGCGCGGGCAGCGGGGCTCGGTGAGGTCAGGCTCTACACCAACGCGCTGATGTGGGAGAACCAGGAGATCTACCCGAGGTACGGGTACGAGGTCGTGGAGCGGCGGACGGACGGGGTCTACGACCGGGTCCACTACCGCAAGCGGCTCGTGTGATTCACGTCTCCGGCCACCAGGTGCGGGCGATGTCCTTGCGGATCTCGGGGCGGGTGGCGGGGGTGGGATCGGGGGTTTCCCGGGAGCGGGGAGTCTGCTTTTTCAGCGGTTTCTGGAGGGTTGTGCGGCGCATGGGGCCTCCTTCGGGGGCCGCCTGGTCCGTGGGTGCGGGGCGGGCCCTTTGGGGGAGGGTGGCTCATCGGAGGCCCGTTGTCAGTGGCGGGTGTCACTCTGGGGGCATGAGTGATCGACATGGTGGTGCGGTGGCGGGCGGGGTCGACTGGGATCTCGCCGCGGGGTCCTTCGACGAGGAGGCGGATCACGGGCTGCGGGATCCCGCCGTCCGGCGGGCGTGGGGCGAGCGGATGGATACGTGGCTGCCGGCCACCCCTTCCGACGTGCTCGACCTCGGGTGCGGGACGGGGAGCCTGTCGCTCCTCGCGGCGGAACGGGGCCACCGGGTGACCGGCGTCGACCGCTCCTCGGCGATGCTCGAACTGGCCCGCACCAAGCTGGCTGCCTACGACGCCGGGTTCCTGCTGGGGGACGCCCAGGAGCCACCCGTCGGGGACGCGCGGTTCGACGTCGTCCTCGTACGGCACGTGCTGTGGGCGCTGCCGGACCCCGCGCGGGCGCTCGCGCGCTGGCGGGGGCTGCTGCGGGAGGGCGGGCGGATGGTGCTGGTGGAGGGCGTGTGGGGGTCGGTCACGCCGGTGGGGATTCCGGCGGAGCGGGTGGTGGAGCTGGTGGAGAGGGGTGGGGGGAGTGCTCGGGTGGAGCGGCTGGACGGGGACGACCGGCTGTGGGGTGGTGCTGTGGATGATGTGCGGTACGTGGTGGTGGCGGTGGGGTGAGAGGGGGCTGGGGAGGGGCGGTACGGGTGTTGCCGGGGCGGGCCTCGGGCGTTTGGCGGCGGGGGGCGCCGCCGTATCCGTCCCTCCCCCTACGCCAGCAGCCCCTCCAACCCGCCCGTCCGCCTCGCGTACCCCTCCAGCTCGTCCAGCGCTGCTGTTGCCGCCTTCGCCGCCTCCGGGTCGCGGTCCCGCAGGCCGCTTTCCTCGAACTCGTCCTCGTCCAGGCGGCGTACGTCCGTGCCGGAGGCGTTGCGCCAGAGGTCCAGGTCGAGGTCCTCCACCGTGAGGGTGAGGTCCGTGCGGACGGCGGGGCGGGTGATGTCGCAGTACCAGCCCTTGAGGGTGCCGGTGGAGGTGCGTACCTCCTTGATCGCGTACCAGCGGTCGCGCCAGTAGTGCTCGGTGAAGACGTCGCCCGGTTCGAAGCGGACGAAGCCGAAGTCCCGGGTGCCGGTGCCGGCCCAGGGGGCGCGGACGGTGATGTGGGTGCCGTCGTCGGAGAGGAGGGTCGCGGGGTAGCGGATTTTCGTGCGGCCCGCCTTGAGGAGGACCACTTCCAGGGACGGGTCAGACGAGGTCGCGGACATGGCGTACCTCCGTCGCGCAGATCTCGTACCCGAAGCCCTTGTTGATCGCGAGCATGGGCGCGTTGTCCGTGTCGTTGCCGGTGAAGGCGACCGTGCAGCCGGCCTCGCGGGCGCGGTGCAGGGAGGCGGTCTTGGCGAGTTTCGCGAGGCCCTGGCCCCGGTGCGCGCGGGCCGTGCCGGTCATGGCCGTGTGGTAGCGGCCGGCGCCGTCGGTGTGGGCGACGCTCAGCGCGACGGGGCGGCCGTCGACGACGACCACGCTCGTCAGGGCGCGGTTCAGGTGGGGGTGGCGCCAGTTCTCCTCGACCCACGCCTCGTAGTCCGTGAACTCGGTGCCCACGTCGCCGGGTTCGTCGGAGGTGACCTCCGCGTCGAGCTCGAACAGGGGGCGCGGGTCGGCGGCGTAGTCGGCGGCCGTCCGCAGTTCGACGCCCTCGGGGACGGACGGCGCGGTGAGGTCCGCGGTCGTCAGGTCCAGGCGCAGGAAGTGGGCCGAGCGGCTGGGGCGGTAGCCGGCGCGCTCGGCGTACGCGAGGTTGCGGGGGGCGTCCAGGACCCAGGCGTACAGGTGGGTGGCGCCGAGGCCGGACAGGTACTCCTCCGCGGTCTCGCGCAGGGCCGTACCCGCGCCCCGGCCCTCGTACGCGGGGTCGACGTACACGTTCAGGTTGCCCTTGCCGGGCTCCGGCGCGTCGTGCGCCAGGCTGATCTGGGCGGTGCCGGCGAGCACGCCGTCCACCTCGGCGACGAGCCTGCGGACGCGGGCGTCCGGGTGGCTGTGCGTGATGTCGTGGGCCACCGAGGCGGGGGTGAACAGGAGGTACGGGAGGGCGGCGTCGCGGACCCGGCAGAAGGCTTCGGGGTCGGCGGGCACGTCCAGGCGGAGATCTCGCACAGTGATGGTCATATATGCGGAGGTTAGGGCGGGGGGCGCGGGAGGTGCCTCCCATTTTCCGGCGAGGGGTGCGCGGGTGCGGAAGAATCGGGGGGTGACCTTGACGATCGACATCATCGACGGCCCCGCGCCCTACGAGCAGGTGCGTACGCAGATCTCCGAGCAGGCGCGGACGGGGGCCCTGCCGGTGGGGTACCGGCTCCCCACGGTCCGCGCGCTCGCCGATTCCCTCGGCCTCGCGCCCAACACGGTCGCCAAGGCGTACCGGGCGCTGGAGTCGGACGGGGTGATCGAGACGCGGGGGCGCAATGGGACGTACGTCGCCGCTGCGGGGGATGCGGCGGAGCGGGAGCTGGCGGCTGCGGCGCAGGCGTATGTGGAGCGGGCTCGGCGGTTGGGGTTCGGGGAGGAGGCGGTGGCGGGGGCTGTGGGGGAGGCGGTGCGGGCGGTGTTCGGGGAGGGGTGAGGGGTATGGCGTGAGGGGTACATCGCGAGAGGTACAGCCTGAGAGCTACCTCCCGAGAGTTACCCCCTGAGGGCTACGACGTGAGTGCTACAGGTACAGGCCCGCGTCCGTGTCGGTCCTCGGTTCCGGGAGCGTCGTCGGGGACGTCCCCCGGCGTTGTGCGTACAGCTCCGCCAGCGTCGCGCCCTCGCGGCCGATGCCCTCGTCCGTGCCGAGCCACTTGATCGCTTCGGGGCGGGTGAGGGGGCCGACCTCGATGCGGGCGAGGCAGCGGCCGGGGCGGACGACGGCGGGGTGGAGGCGTTCGAGGTCCTCGTTCGTGGTGATGCCGACGAGGACGTTGCGGCCCTGGCCGAGGAGGCCGTCCGTGAGGTTGAGGAGGCGGGAGAGGGCCTGGCCCGCCTCGTGCTTCGCCCCGCCCCGGATCAGTTCGTCGCAGTCCTCCAGGAGGAGCAGGCGCCAGCGGGACCTGCCGGACGCGTCGTCCTCGCCGATCGCGATGTCCATGAGGTAGCCGACGTCGCTGAAGAGGCGCTCGGGGTCGAGGACGCAGTCGACCTGGCACCAGTCGCGCCAGGAGCGGGCCAGCGTGCGCAGCGCGGAGGTCTTGCCGGTGCCGGGCGGGCCGTGCAGGAGGAGCAGACGGCCGGAGATGTCCTCCGGGGTCGTCTGCATCAGGGTGTCCATCGCCTCGGCCACCGGGGCCGTGTAGTTGGGGCGGAGCTCTTCCCAGGTTTCCGCCGAGATCTGGCGAGTTGTACGGTGCGCACCCCGGCGCGGGGAGACGTACCAGAACCCCATCGGGACGTCGTCCGGCTGCGGTTCGGGCACGTCCGCCGCGCCGTCCGTCGCCTCGGCGAGGATCTCTTCGGCGAGTTCGGGGGACGTCGCCGTGACCGTGACGTCCGCGCCCCGGTTCCAGCGGGTGGCCAGCAGGGTCCAGCCCTCGCCCTCCGCGAGGGTCGCGCTGCGGTCGTCGGCCCGGGCGACGTGCAGCACCTTGGCGCCGGGCGGCAGCAGGGTCGCGCCCGAGCGGACGCGGTCGATGTTCGCCGCGTGCGAATACGGCTGCTCGCCCGTCGTGAACCGGCCGAGGAACAGCACGTTCACGACGTCGGACGGTGAGTCGGAGTCGTTCACGGTGAGCCGGATCGGCGGGGAGTTGTGCGGGGGCTCGACAGACATGCCCGCAATGATCCGGCACGGAGGGCGGGCCGTACACCCGGTTTCCCGGTATGACGTACCTGAGAGGGAGGGGTACGGGTACGCCCGCGCCCCCTACCCCCCTACCGTCGTACGACGCCCTCGCCTCAGATCAGCGCCCCCGCCGCTCTCCTCCCGGCCCTCCGCGTCCGGCGTACCAGGGCGTACCCCTTCGTCAGGGTGCGGTCCTTGGCGAACGTGCGGGTGACGGCGTGGCCGTCGAGGAGGCGGGTGAACTCGGCATCTGTGGTGCGGCGGCGGACCGTGATCCGGCGCAGGGCGTACGGGCCCTGGGCGCGCCGGGCCAGGGAGTTGCCGACCGCGAGGGCCTGGGCGAAGCCGTTCTCGCGGACGGCGGTGCGGACCCGGCGGTCGGAGTAGCCGTACGGGTAGGCGAACGACACGGGCGGCGCGCCGAGCCGATCGGCGAGGAGATCCCGGCAGCGGGTCAACTCGCCGCGCAGAGCAGCGTCGTTCAGCTGGTCGAGCTGCGGGTGGGAGTGGCTGTGGCCGCCGATCTCCACGTCCGCGTCGGCCAGTTGGCGGATCTGCTCCCAGTCGAGCATCGTGTCGAGGGCGCCGCCGGTGTCGTACGCGCCCTTGATCCAGCCGGTGGACACGAACAGGGTTGCCGGGAACCCGAGTTGGGCGAGGACCGGGAGGGCGTGGCGGTGGACGCCCTCGTAGCCGTCGTCGAAGGTGATGAGGACGGGGCGCGGTGGCAGGGGGCGGCCCGAACGCCAGCGCGTGGCGAGGGTGGCCGTGGTGAGCGGGGTGAAGTCCCTCGCCGCGACCAGCTCCATCTGCCGCGCGAACGCCTCCGGCGACACCGACAACTCCCGTGTCGCGGCGCTGGGTTCGGCGGAGATCGCGTGGTACATGAGGATGGGGACGCGCACGTCGGTCATGCGGCGCCCTCATTGTCGTACCCGGTGGCGGCCGGGTCGCCCTCCACCTCAACTCCCCGGCTTCCCCCCACCGTTGCCCGGTCGATCGGCACCACCGCGAACGTCGTCCCGTTGCGGCGGGCCCGGATCGTGCCCACGACATAGCCGCCCGCAGCCGTGAGGACCCCCGCGACGATCGCCCCCGCCCGCTGCGCCCCGCCGGGCCTCGCGCGCAGGGCGTCGCGCAGGCCGCGTGCGACCCCGGCGGGCAACACCCGTGTCGTGTACCGGCGTTCGGACTCCAGCCCCTTGTCGGTGCCGACGCTGCGGGCGACCAGCGCCTTGGAGAGGCCCTCGGCGTAGGTGCGGGTGCGGAAGTAGGCGAAGTGCTCGCGGGCCGAGGGGACTTTGTGGTGGATGACGGCTCTGTCGTCGACCAGGAGGATCGCGTCGGGTCTCTCGTGGCCGAGCCGGATGCACAGTTCGGTCTCCTCGCCGCCCATCGGACGCTTGTCGCCGTCGCGCCCGATGCCGCTCGCGAACCCGCCGACGAGGTCGAACGCGCTGCGCCGGAAGGAGGCGTTGCCGCCGAGGATGTTCCGTACCCGGACCCGGCCGGGCGGCAGGCCCCGGTACGAGCAGCCCACCACCCAGTCGAACTCCTCCGGGAACCAGGCGGGTCTACGACCTGAGGACCACACGGGCTCGCAGCGCCCGCCGACCGCCAGGACCCGGGGGTCGCTGTACGGGTCGGCGAACCGGCGCAGCCAGTCCCGCTCGGCCACCGCGTCGTCGTCGAGGAAGGCGATGATCTCGCCGAAGGACGCGGCGATGCCGGTGTTGCGTCCGGCGGACAGTCCGCGCGGACCGGCGTTGGCCAGTACCCGTACCTCTGAGGTCTCCTTGTACTCCAGAGTGAGCCGGTCCAGGAGCGTCGGGTTGTGGTCGACGACCAGCAGGGTCTCCCGCGCCGGATGGCTCTGCGCGCGTACGGAGGCGACCGCCGCGAGGACGTCGTCCCAGCGGTCCTCGGTGTAGACGCAGATCACCACGGAGATGTCGAGCGGGGTCACGAGGCGTCGCCCCGCGCGGAGTTGGGCCCCCGGCCCGTGTCGAGTACCGGCACCGTGTCCAGCAGCGGCGACGTCCGCCGGCGGCTGCGCAGCGCACGCCGGTTGGACCGCTCCCTGAGGATGACCCGTAGTACCCGTAGTCCGTCGCGCACCGCCCGCAGGTTGGAGACGCCGTGGATGCGCAGGTACTCGTGGCTCGGTATCTCCTGCACCTTCAGCCCCGCCTTGACGACCCGGATGTTGATCAGGGTCTCGATCTCGAACCCCGTGCAGTCGAGGTCGATCTTGTCGAGGCAGTGCCGCCAGAACGCGTTGTACCCGTAGCACAGGTCGGTGTAGCGCGCGCCGAACTTGCGGTTGACGATGGCGCACAGCACACGGTTGCCGAGCCACCGGATGAACGTCATGTCGTCCGTGCCGCCGCCGTTGGCGAACCGCGAGCCCTTGGCGAAGTCGGCGCCGGAGACCAGCGCGGAGACGTAGCTGACGATCTCGTTGCCGTCGGCCGAGCCGTCCGCGTCGACCATCACGATGATGTCGCCGCTGCACGCCTCGAACCCGGTGATCAGCGCGTCGCCCTTGCCGCGCCCCTGCTGCGCCACGACCTTGACGGCGGGCCACAGTTCGCGGGCGACGCGGACGGTCGCGTCGGTGGAGTTGCCGTCGACCAGGACCACCTCGTGGATCCAGTCGGGCAGGGTCTTGAAGACGTACGGAAGGTTCTCCGCCTCGTTCATCGCCGGTATGACGACGCTCACGGGCGGTGTGATGGCCAGGTGCGAGGAGATCGGGCGGTACGTGATGGCGGTGTCGTCGGCCAGGCGGTCCTGGCCCGTCGTCGCCGGTTGCAGAACGGAACTCATGAGTCTGGTCCCTCTCGTCCGGTCGGACCGCCCGCCCCTGGGCGGCCCGGCTGAAAGTCCGGTTCGAAAGGGGGGTTTCTCCCCCGGAGGGACCAGGGCCCGGCGCAGGCGACGTGAGCGCGTCGCGTCCGCCGGCCCGGGTCCGCCGGGTGAGCTGGCAAAGCTGACGGCCGCCCGAGGTTACGGCGGCCGACCGCGCGGCACGGCCCGGCCGCCCTGTTCGGCGACCGAGCTCGGCACCCCCCTACCGCGCTCCCGCTCCGGTGCCGCCGCGGTCCCTGAGCCCTCCCCTGGTGCCGCGTCCGACGGTCCGAATGCGAGTGAGATGTACGACGGTATTGATGAATGAGCCCGTATGGCAAGACCTGAAGGGAGGGCTCACGATTTTGTTCGTTTGACCGTTACACATCGTCTCGTCCGTCATCGGTTCCCGCCGCGGCCCGGAAAGTTTCCTCAACTCCGGCCTCTGACATGGGAGTTCCCCGAAGGCTGTGGGGCGCCTCCGGGGAACAGGGACATCAGCTGAGATGTGCGGGTATTACGGGTACTACGGGTATTACGGGACCAGCTTCAGCAGCCGGTTCGGGGAGCCGCTGCCGGGGCTGGTTACCACGTTCGTGGTAGACCCCGAGACGAGTGCGGTGGCGACTTGGGCGGGGGTGGCCGACGTGTGGCCCGCCAGATAGACCGCGGCGGCGCCCGCTACGTGCGGGGTCGCCATGGAGGTACCGGAGATGGTGTTGGTGGCCGTGTCGCTGGTGTACCAGCCGGCCGTGATGGAGGAACCCGGCGCGAAGATGTCCAGCACCGAGCCGTAGTTGGAGTAACTGGCGCGTGCGTCGGTGTTGGTGGTGGCGCCGACGGTGATCGCCTCGGTGACGCGGGCCGGGGAGGACGAGGAGGCGTCGACGTTGCTGTTCCCGGCCGCGATCGCGTAAGTGACGCCGCTGGCTATGGAGTTGCGTACGGCGGTGTCCAGCGAGGCGGACGCGCCGCCGCCCAGCGAGAGGTTGGCGACCGAGGGGCCCGAGTGGTTCGCCGTGACCCAGTCGACGCCCGCGATGACGCCGGCCGTGGTGCCGCTGCCGCTGTTGTCGAGCACCCGGACGGCCACGATCTTCGCCTTCTTGGCGACGCCGTACGTCGATCCCGCGATCGTCGTCGCGACGTGCGTGCCGTGGCCGTTGCCGTCGGCGGCGGTGGTGTCGCCGTCGACCGCGTCGTAGCCGTACGTGGCACGGCCGCTGATCTGGGCGTGCGTGATGCGGACGCCGGTGTCGATGACGTACGCCGTGACGCCGCTGCCCGCGCTGTCGGGGTAGGTGTACGTGCCGGACAGCGGGAGCGCGGCCTGGTCCACGCGGTCGAGGCCCCACGGGGCGCTGGACTGCGTGGTGTCGGCCAGCCGGACGGTCTGGTTCTGCTCCACGGAGGCCACCGACGGGTCGGCCGCGAGTCTGCGGGCCTCCTGCGCGGAGAGGGTCGCCGTGTAGCCGTTGAGCGCGGCACCGAAGGTCTTGTCGACCTCGCCGCCGTACTCCTTGATGAGGTTCTTCCCCGCGACCGAGGCCGACTTGAGGCCGGCCTGCGACTTCAGGGTGACGATGTAGCTGTCCTTGACGGCGGTGGGGGAGCCGGCCGCGACGACCTTGCCCTCGGCCGGTGCGGCCTGGGCGGGCAGTGCGGTGAGCCCGCCGACGAGGGTTGCTGCCGCGAGGGTGGCGGTCAACAGGGCTTTGTGACTACGCAGTTGTGCCATGACGAGGATGTCCTCCGCTAGGCGATGCCGCTCCCTGGGTGGGGGGAGGGCGGCTGTGGAGGTAAAGACTCCGCCAACTACCTGCGTAGAACAAGAGGGTTGAATGCTTGTCAACAAACTTGACATGTGCACGAAATAAAGCGAACGGAAAAGGTCGGAAACCGGTCCCGGTACGTGCTCAAAAGTCTTGGCATGAGCACTTCCCGTCAACGCGTGTGGTTGCTACGACAGTTGTGGCAGACATGCTGCTAAAGGGAGGTTCCATGAGACGTTCCCGAATTGCCGTATTCGTCAGCACAGTGCTTCTCGCCGCGACCGCCGCCCTCACCGGCGGAGCCGGCAGCGCCCAGGCCGCCACCGGCGGTTACGTCGCCCTCGGCGACTCCTACTCCTCCGGCGTCGGATCGGGCAGCTACATCAGCTCCAGCGGCGACTGCAAGCGCAGCACGAAGGCGTACCCGTACCTCTGGAACGCCGCCCACTCGCCCGCCTCATTCACCTTCGCCGCCTGCTCGGGCGCCACCACCAGCGACGTCCTCTCCGGCCAGCTCGGCGGGCTCAACTCCGCGACCGGCCTCGTCTCCATCAGCATCGGCGGCAACGACGCCGGGTTCGCCGACGTCATGACGACCTGTGTCTTCGGCAGCGACAGCACCTGCCTGGGCCGCATCAACACCGCCAAGGCGTACGTCGATTCGACGCTCCCCGGCCGACTCGACAGCGTGTACAGCGCGATCAGCTCCAAAGCCGTCAACGCCCATGTGGTCGTGCTCGGTTACCCGCGCTTCTACCAGCTCGGCATGGTCTGCCTCGGCCTCTCCGAGACCAAGCGCAGCGCGATCAACGGCGCCGCCGACTACATCGACGCGGCCATCGCCAAGCGCGCCGCCGACCACGGCTTCGCCTTCGGCGACGTCCGCACCACCTTCGCCGGGCACGAACTCTGCTCCGGCAGCCCCTGGTTGCACAGCCTCGAACTGCTGAACGCGGGCGAGTCGTACCACCCGACGGCGGCCGGCCAGTCCGGCGGCTATCTGCCGGTGCTCAACGCGAACGACTGACGGGTTACTGACGGACTGTCAGTACGATGCGGACGGTGAGGGGGAGGCTCCGCCCGGCGGGGTCTCCGTCTCGCAAGTGACCGAGAACGGAACCGAGTTGGACTTCGCGTTCGCGGGCTTGCGTACCTCCACCCACAGTTCGTTCTCGAACGTCCCGCTCTCCTCGCCCGTCGTCAGGAACACCCGCGCCTTCTGCGACGTGCCCCCTCCGTCGGCGAACTCCAGCGTCCGCCAGCCCGAGTCGACGGCCTGACCGTCCTTCGACACCCACCGGTACGACACCGTCGCGGGCACCCGGCCGACGGTGAACGTCGCGGTGAACGCCGGGGCTTGGGACTTCGGGGGTGGGCAGGTCCCCGAGTACTCGGTGCCCTCACCGCTCACGGTCACCGCGACCGACTGCGGCGGCTTCTCCTTGCTCGGCGTCGGAGTGGGGGACGGAGACGGGGACGGGGGCGGCTCCTCGCTCCGACTGGCCGGCGGTGAACTCACCCCCTGCGACTGGCTGTTGGTCTGCTGCCCGCCCTTGGCCTCGCCGTCGCCCTCGTTGTTCAGCAGCGCGTACGTCAGCCCCCCGATCGCCAGCGCGACGACCAGCACCCCCGCGACCAGTACGGCCGTGGCGCGCCGGTTGCTCCCGGAGGGCCCCGGCTGGTCGCGCACCAACGGCTCGGTGGGGGGCTGGGGTCGGTACGACGGCTGCTGGTACGTCGGGGGCGGTGGGGGCGGCGGCACGATCGTCGGGGTGTACGGCACCGTACGCGCCGTACCGCCCGCCGCGACGATCCTGAGGTCCTGCTCCGCGCGGTCGGGGGTGAGGCGTTCGGCGGGGTCCTTGCGGAGCAGGCCCTCGATGACCGGGGCGAGCGGGCCCGCCCGGTGCGGGGGCGGCAACTCCTCGTCCACGATGGCCCGTAGCGTGCTCAGCGGGGTGTCCTGGCGGAACGGGGAGTGGCCCTCGACGGCCGCGTACAGCAGGACGCCCAGCGACCACAGGTCCGACTCCGGGCCCGGGGTGCGGCCCAACGCCCGTTCCGGGGACAGGAATTCGGGGGAGCCGATGACCTCGCCGGTCATCGTGATGGCCGAACTGCCCTCCACGCTAGCGATCCCGAAGTCGGTGAGGACGACCCGGTCGTCGTTCGACAGCAGCACGTTCGCCGGTTTCACGTCCCGGTGCAGCACCCCCGCGTCGTGCGCCGCCCGCAGCGCGGACAGCACCTCGGCACCGACGTACGCGGCCCGCGCGGGCGCCAACGGGCCCTCCGCGTCCAGGAGTTCGGCGAGCGAGATGCCGCGCACCAGCTCCATCACGATCCACGGGCGGCCGTCCTGCATCGCGACGTCGTACACCGTCACGACGTTGCGGTTCGCGACGCGTGCCGCCGCCCACGCCTCGCGCTCCAGGCGGGCGTACATGCGCTCGATCTCCGGTCCGGACAACCCGGCCGGCGGCCGGACCTCCTTGACGGCCACCTCGCGGTGCAGGACCTCGTCCCGCGCGCGCCACACCGTGCCCATCCCGCCCTGGCCGAGCGGGGATTGCAGTCGGTAGCGGTCCGCGATCAGCCGCTCGCCTCCGGGTTGCTCGGACATCGCTCCCCCTCTTCGCACCCTCGCTCGCGGATACTCCCCAAAACTAGCTCAGCCCACTACGGTTGCCGCCCCCTTGAGCATCAGTCCGACGCCGAGTGCGACGACGATCAGCGCGGACCACAGGGGCATGTTGCGGCGGACCAGGGCGATGACCGGGCGGGACGTCCAGCGCGGGCCCTCGTCGAGCAGGCGGGAGACGCGGCTGCCCAGGCGGACGACCGCGAAGCCGGCCGCGGTGAGGGTGAGGGCCAGGCCGATGCCGTACGCGATGACGAGGAGCAGGCCGAACCAGGCCTGGCCGAGGGCGGCGGCGCCCACCAGGACGACCACGGCGGAGGGGCTGGGGACCATGCCGCCGGCCAGGCCGAGGAGGATCGTGCCGCGGAGGGTGGGGGCGATGGAGTGGGTGTGGGTGTGGCCGTTGTGGGTGTGCGTGTGGGTGTGGTCTTCGTGCGTGTGGTGGTCGTGCTTGTGGTCGTCGTCGTGGTGCGTGTCGTGTTCGTGGGTGTGACTGTGGTCGTGACTGGGCGTGGGGGAGGGGGAGTTGGGGAGTGCGGCGGTGGTGGCTGAGGTCGACTCGGCGCCCACCAGGGCGAGTTGGCGGGAGGGGGAGGGCTTGGGGGGGTGGGGGTGCCCATGGCTGTGACCGTGATCGTGCCCGTGGTCGTCGTCGTGCGAGTGGCTGTGCCCGTGATCGTGCGAGTGGCCGTGGTCATGACCGTGGCTGTGGCCATGTCCGTGTCCGTGCCTGCGGTTCTTCCACGCCTTGCGGAACAGCGTCGCGCCCGCCACCGCGACCAGCGCGCCGCTCGCGAGGCCCAGCCAGGTGATGACGGAGGGCGCGGCGGCCGAGCCGGCGGTGACGAGGAGGCCGAGGGCCACGACGCCGATGGTGTGCGTGACGGTGACCGACGCGGCGAGCGGGAGGACGTCTTTCATACGGGCCTTGCCGCCCCGCGCGGCGGCCGTCGCGGCCATGATGGTCTTGCCGTGCCCGGGCGCCACGGCGTGCATCGCGCCCAGGAAGATCGCGAGGACGATCGCCAGCGTGGCGAAGCCGAACGTCAGGTGCTGGCGTGCGACCAGATCGTCCAGCGCCTGGGTCCAACGGTCCGCGCCACGGGGGAGGATGGCGGCGCCGGGGGCGGTCCGCTCGTTCTCGGTGAGCGCCGGACCACCCGGCTCGACGGTCGTGGCGGCGGTCGTCGTGTCCGCCGGGGAGGAGAGCAACTCCTGCGGGTACGACGTGAGTTCGTCCGACACCGACTTCTCGGGGACGTCCGACTTCGTGAGCGTCATACGGTCGCCGCGAGCTGTGATCTCCCGCCAGCCTGGGCCGGTTGAGGCACCCGCGCTGTGGAACGTGAGGGAGACCGACTCGCCCTTCGGTAGCGGAGCGTTCAGCTCGCACTCCACGCGCAGGGTGTTCAGGCCCGCCTGACCCGGTCGTACGGTGGCCTTCGCGGACGCCGAAGTCAGCGTGACCGCAGTGCCGTTGACGGTGACCTTGCTGTCGGCGGCGGCCGTCTCGCAGCGCTGCTGCGCCCACGGGGTCAGGCCGCCGAGGCGTTCGATCGTGGGCTTCGCCTGGGTCGCCGGGATCTCGGCGAGGTCCTCGACGTGCGTGACGCGGAGTTGGCCGGGGGCGGCGACCAGGCCGTCGTACCTGTTGACCGTGAAGTTGCCGAGTGGGTGCGCGCTCGCGTTGGCGGTGGGAAGGAGCGCGAGCGCGCACCCGGCCGTCAGGACGGCCGCGCTGGAGGCGAACAGACGACGGGAGATCACTGGTTCGCCTCCAGCGTCTTGAGGGCGGCGCGCGCGGTGCGGGCGCCGAGGGGGGAGAAGCCGGGGTTCAGGGCGAGGGCCTTGGTGAGGTGCGCGCGGGCGTCCGTCTTGTTGCCGGTGGCGTTCTCGATCATGCCCTGGTGGTAGAGGAAGGACGCGTTGCGGTAACCCGTTGCGGTGGCTTTCTTCGCGTACGGAAGGGCTTCCGCGTCACGGCCGTTGACGTGCAGCGCCCAGGCGAGGGCGTCCGCCGTGTGGACCGTTTCGCGGCGGTCCCACTCCGCCTGGGCCGCGCGCAGCGCCGCCTGTTTGTCGCCGTGGTCGGCCGCCGCGAGGGCCGTGTCCAGGTCGGCGTTCACGCCGTTGGCGCGGGCGAGGGCGGTCCAGGCGTCGACCAGGGCGTACTGGTCCGCCGCCATCATCTTGTCGCCGTCCGCGCCGCGTGCCTCGTACAGCTCGCCGAGTTCCACCAGGGGGGCGGGGAGGGGGTAGCGGGCCACCACCGACTCCAACCCCTTGATCGCTTCCGCCTGTTGGCCGCTGGCCGCCTGCGCCTTCGCTCGGCCCTCCAGCGCCGGGAGGTAGTTCTCGTCTGCGGTCAGGGCTCGGGCGTAGTCGGTGAGGGCCGTCTCGTAGTCGCCCTGGTTCCAGGCGAGTTGGCCGAGCTGGCTCGCCACGTAGGCGATGTCGCCCTTCGCCGTGGAGCTGGCCAGGGCCTGTTCCAGGACGCGGCGAGCCGTCGTCACGTCGCCCCGGAGTTCCTGGACGTACGCGTAGCGGGTGAACACCGGGATGCCGGGGCGGCGCGTGTCCGCCGTCTCGGCTGCCGTCAACGCCTCGTCGTAGCGGCCGAGTTCGACCAACGCGTCGACGCGGGTGCACAGGGAGCGCTCGTTGTACGGGTTGTCCTTGAGGACCTGGTCCGCGTACTTCAGGGCGCCGGGGAAGTCGTGGCGGGCCGCAGCCAGTGCCGCGCGGCCGGCGAGTGCCTGGCCGTTGCCGGCGGAGAGTTCGAGGGACTTCGTGAACGCCTTCTCCGCCTGGGGGTAGCGGGAAGGGTCGCCCTTCGTGCGGGCCTGTTCGACGTAGGCGAGCCCGAGGGTGGCCCAGCTGCCGAAGTCCCGTGGCTGGGCGCGGAGATGGGTCTGGAGCGCGGTGATCGCGCTGTCGATGTCGCCGCTGTTGAGAAGGCCGGGGGAGACCGCCGAGGCGGTTGCGGCGGGGGCCGCGCTGCCGTCCTTCATCGCGCCGATCGCTATGGCTCCGCCGGTGAGGGCCACGGCCAACATGGCGGCACAGGCGCCGAGTTGAAGGGACCGCCAGCGACGTCCTGCGGCGCCGGCGCGGCGGACGGCGGCTACTCGGGGGTCGAGGTCGGGGGTGGGGAACGGGGGGTCTTCGCCCGAAGTGGGGGAGGCGGTCCCGGAGTTGGGCTCAGCCGAAGCCGAAGCCGAAGCCGAAGCCGAAGCCGAAGCCGAAGCCGAAGCCGAAGCCGAAGCCGAAGCCGGGGCGGGCGCGGAGGCGTCGGTGTCGGGGGTGTCGGACGGGGAGTCTTCGCTCGAAGCGGGGGAGGGGGCACTGGAGTTGGGCTCACCCGGAGCCGGAGCCGGAGCCGGAGCCGGAGCCGGAGCCGGAGCCGGAGCCGGAGCCGGAGCCGGAGCCGGAGCCGGAGCCGGAGCCGGGGCGGGGGCGGTTGCGGGCGCGGAGTCTTCGGCGTCCCGCGTCCCGCTCTCAGCAGCCTTCGCCGAACCGCTCGGCTCGGAGCCGCCCACCTCGGAACCGCTCACTTCCGCCGCACCGCCCTCGTCCACCGGGTCGGCCTTCTCCGCCAAGCCGGCCTTCTCTACCGCACCGGTCTCGTCCGCCGAGTCGGCCCTCTCCGCCGCACCGCCCTCGTCCGTCAAACCGGCCTTCTCCACCAGGTCGGCCGTGCCCGTCGACTCCGCTCCTCCCGAACCAGCCTCCCCCCGCCCCCCTTTCTCTCCCCGCTCCCCCGAAGAAGCAGCAGGCGCCGAGGAGTTGGCCCCCGTCAGGGTGGTCGTGGGTGTCGGTGCCGCTTCGGGACGCGGTGAACTTCCCTCGGGCCGCCGCCCCTTCGGCTTCGGCTGGTCCGTGGGGTCCGGGGTGTTCCCGGATTCCGTCCGGTCCGGTTCGCCGCTGTCGGTGCGCGGGGCCATGCCCTCTCCTCGGTCGCTCTCGGTCTTCCTGCGGTCGGCGCGGCCCGGTCCGTGGGGGATTCGGTTCAGTCCGGGCCGCGCCGGTCTGTGGGTCAGGGCCGGGGAGTTGCAGGGGTCTCCCCGGCCCGGTCACTGCGCCAGGGTTCTCCCTGGCCGGTCACCGCGTGGGCGTCAGTACGCCCGCCGCCGCCCCCGGAACCACATCAGGCCGCCGCCGATGAGCAGCACCCCGGCCGCCCCGGCCCCGGCCGACGCCGCGATCAGCGTGTTGTTGTCCGTCTCCGAAGCCCCGGCAGGCTGGAGCGCGTTGCCGAGCTGGCTGCGGACGTCGTTGCCGCCGCTGACACCCTTCGCGACGGGACCGCGCGACCCCTCGGTCGGGAGGGCGACGTACGGGAAGGACTTCTCGAAGTTCTTGTCGTTCTTGTCGACCGCGTCGCCCAAGTCGTTCTTGGCGCCCACGAGTTCACCCTCGACGACCTGGAGCGAGGCGTCGATGACGTCGTCCGTGAGGCGACGCCCGTTCGGGAAGCCCGCGTTGTCGCCGTCGAGCACACCGAGCCGCTTGGGGCTGGCGGTCGGCTTGATGGACGTGTTGAGCCGCAGCTGCTCCGAAGGCGTCACGTACGGCGGCTGGTTGAGCCCCTTGACGCCCTTGAGGAACACGTCGACGAGGTCGTTGCGCGGCTCGGCCGGGGCCTTGATCTTGTAGATCGCCTCGATCAGCTTGGGCAGTTCGGGGTTGGTGACGTTCTTCAGGAACTGCCCGTCGTCCTTGGGCTGGGACGCGTTGAACTTGTCCTTGTCCTTGATGGGGTTGACGACCTCGTTGACCAGCGGGCTGCCGAGCCGGGAGACCTGCTCGAACTTGCCGCGCGCGTTCTTGCGCTGGGTCGTCGACCAGATGCCGACGATCGGCTGGTGCTCGGCCTCGCGGATCATGTCGTTCGGCACCTGGAGGGCGATGGTGTTGACGTTGTAGCCCTTGAGGGTGTCGTTGCCGACCTCGGAGAGGTTGCCCCCGTACAGCAGGTCGAAGACGCGCAGGTCGAGGAAGAACGGGTCGTCGGCCTGGCCGGCGAAGGTCTTCGAGCCGTTGGACAGCTTGTAGATCGCCTGGTCGCGCAGCTTCGCGTAGTTCGGCATGGACGCCTTGCCGACGTTCGACGGCGCCACCGGAACATCGCTGGCGATCTTCGTCTCGTGCTGGACCTTGCCCTTCTTGAGCTTGATCAGCTCCAGGTCGTAGGTCTGCGTGACGTTCAGGTCCGGGTCTTCGAGGCTCTCGACCGCGCCGGTGTTGTAGAGGAACGTCTTCTTGTTCTTGACGTGCGTCTTGAACGTGTACCGGAACGTCAGGTCCTGGCGCGCGTCACCGTCGTTGTCGATGTTGAGGTCGTACTGCGCGTCCTCCGCGAACGGGAAGAAGTTCGGGCCGCCGGCCGGCTCCTCGAACGGGATCCAGTTCGCGACGAGCGTCGTGGTGTCCGGGTGGTCCGGGCTCACGAACGCGTACACGTCGGTGTTGTCGTACTGCGGGGTGCCGGAGATCAGCGGAGCTTCGCGGTGGCTGGAAGCGGCGGCGACCCCCGGTTCCAGCAGGGCCACTGAGGCGGCGGTGAGTCCGCCTGCGGCCAGCGCGCCACAGATCAGGGTCGCGATGCTCCTGCGCCCTGCGGCGCTCCGGAAGTTAGGTGTCGTCATGCCGTCCGTCCTGAGGTCCCAACTTGCTTGACGGACGGGTATACGGAGCGGGAGGGGTGTTCGGATTGGTCCATCCGAAAGTTTTTTATTTTTGCTTCCGACCCGCGTTTCGGGCCGTCAGATCCGTACTTCCGCCGGAGGTGTGTGCGCGTGCGAGTGCCTGGTGTGACAGGACGGCCCGGCTGTGGTCGCGGAGAGGGGAACCGCATGGAGGCGGACGACCTGCTGGTGCTCGTGGCGCGAGGGGACCAGCGGGCCTTCGAGCAGTTGTACGGTCTGGTCTCCGGTCCGGTGTTCGGTCTCGTACGGCGCGTACTGCGCGATCCGTCGCAGTCGGAGGAGGTGGCTCAGGAAGTGCTGCTGGAGTGCTGGCGCTCGGCCGCCACCTTCGACCCCGCGCGCGGCAGCGCCCTGTCGTGGATCCTCACGCTCGCCCACCGCCGCGCCGTCGACCGGGTCCGCAGCGTGCGCGCGGCCGGCGAACGCGAGCAGCGCGAGGCCCTGCGCACCCACCACCCCGCCTTCGATCAGGTCTCCGAGGAGGTCGAGGCGGGCATGGAACGCGAATGGGTACGCCGCTGTCTCGGCCGGCTGACGACGCTCCAGCGCCAGTCCGTCACTCTCGCGTACTACGACGGCTACACGTACCGTGAAGTGGCCGAGCGGCTCTCCCTGCCGCTGGGCACGGTGAAGACGAGGATGCGCGACGGGCTCACGCGGCTGCGCAACTGCCTGGGAGGTGCCGCATGAGCGTCCTGAACCGTCTGCTGGGCAGAGGGGACCTCCACTCGCTGGCCGCCCCCTACGCCCTCGACGCACTGGACGGTGACGAGCGCCGCCGCTTCGAGAAACACCTGCGTACCTGTACGTCCTGCGCCGCCGAGGTGCGTGAACTCGCCGAGGACGCCGTCCGGTTGGCGTGGTCGACGGCCGCGCCGGCGCCGGCCGCGATGCGCGACCGGGTGCTGGCCGCCGTACAGGTGACCCCGCAGGAGTCGGCGGGGGCGCGCACTGTTCAGGAGCGCGCGCCGCAGCTTCCGCCGCACGTGTGGGGCGCGCAGCCGCCGCCCGGACGCTCCCGTGCTTCACGCGCTCCCCGCGCGCGCCGTCCGCTCTTCGCGCCGTTCGCCACCATCACGGCCGCCGCCGCGCTCGTCGTCGCCTCCCTCTTCGCGGTCCAAACCAGCCGTACGCAGGACCAGTTGGACGCCGCGCAGGACCGCGCGCGGGACATCGCGCAGGTGCTCTCCGCACCCGACGCCCGCGCCGGGAACGGCCGGGACGCGCAGGGCCGCAGCATCGGCGTCATCGCCTCCGCGTCGGAGGGCGACGCGATCGTCACGCTGCGCGGGTACGGCGGACTCGGCGGCGGGCAGGTCCATCAACTCTGGCTCATGCGGCCCGATGTGGAGCCTCGTTCGCTCGGACTCTTCGACGGCGACACGCCCTTGGTGGCGACGGGTCTCAGTTCCGATGCGACGTCACTCGCTGTGACGGTGGAGCCCTCGGGCGGGTCACCTCAGCCCACTTCGCAGCCAGTTGTCCAACTCGCCCTGAAATCGGTCGGATTCGGAGAGTAATCGCGGGGGAGTCGTCAACCCCCTTGCGGGGAAGGCTGATCCTGTGAGCGCGATACACGCGTGACCCCAGGGGGAGATAGGGTTAACCTGCCCGGGGTCGGGTGGACTCGTACGGGTGGGGAGTGACGATGGAACAGATAACGATGCGCAGCAGGGCGAGGGTCCCTGCGATCACGTGCGGTAGCAGCGCGACCAGTTCGCGGCTCGACCGTCACCTCTCGGTACTGGCGGGTCCCGCCATACCGCAGAGGGAGACCGTCGAGGCGACCTCGCTCATGCGTGAGCTGACCGCGCGCGACACCCAGCACCAGCCCAGCGACCAGGGCCGCCGAGTGAGCCGCGTCTCGCTCTTCGCGCCGCTGCGCCGGCTCCGCCGCTCCCTCTTCGGGAGCCGCCGGCACTGACGGGCCCGCGTTCAGGCGGCCCACCGTGCCGCCGTGTCCCCCGCCGCAGTCCGTCATCCCCACGGCCGCGGCGGTGTCCGGCGCACTCACCCGGGCGCGGGCTCCCGACTCCCGCTCCCTCAACTCCCGTACCCGTTCGTCCGGTTACGTCGCGAATTCGTCTGGTTACGTCGCGAACCGCCGAAGATCCCCCGGCTTCGGCGGTCCACCACCCCGTTCACCTCACCGCTGGGCGCGCGCGTACCGCCGTACCGCCAACGGCGCGAAGACACCGATCAGCAGGGCGCACCACAGCAGGGAACCCGCGACCGGATGCGCCACCGGCCAGGCCGCGCCCTCGGGCACGGGCGCGTTGCCGAACAGGTCGCGCAGGGCCGTCGTCAGCGCGCTGATCGGGTTCCACTCCGCGATCGTGCGCAGCCAGCCCGGCAGGTTGTCGGTCGGGATGTAGGCGTTGGACAGCAGCGGCAGCATGAACGTGGCGCTGCCGAGCTGACCTGCGGCCTCCTCGCTGCGCGAGAGCAGCCCGAGGAAGACGCCCACCCAGGTGCAGGCGAACCGGAACAGCAGCAGCAGTGCCAGCGCGCCGGCCGCCGCGGGCGCCGAGCCCTCGACCCGCCAGCCCACCGCCAGCGCCACCAGCAGGAACGGCACGGTCCCGGCCGCCGTGACGACCAGGTCGGCCACCGCCTGCCCGAGCGGCACCGCCGCCCGGCTCACCGGCAGGGTCCGCAGCCGGTCCGTCACCCCGCGGTGGACGTCCTGGGCCGCCTGGAACATCCCCGTCATGATCCCGTTCGCCGCGGTCGCCACCAGCAGTCCGGGGACGAGGACGGAACGGTACTGCGCGCCGGGCATCGCCAGCGCGCTGCCGAAGACGTAGCCGAAGAAGAGCAGCATCGTGATCGGCATCGTCTGGGTCAGGATCACCAGCGCCGGGTTGTTGCGGACCCGCAGCAACTGGCGGCCGAGCATGGCCGTCCCGTCGTACCGGAGCGTGCTCGCGGTCATGCCGCCCTGCCTTCCTGAACGTTGTCCGTGAGGCGCAGGAACGCCTCGTCGAGGGTGGGTGGCCGCAGGCTCGCGTCGAGCAACGGCACGCCCGCCGCGTCGAGTTCGCGCACCAGGCGGGGGAGGGTGAGCGTGGTGTCGCGGGTGACCGCGCCGACCGCGCCGCGCTCGTGGTCGAACACCGGTTCACCGCCGGTCAGTTGGTCGAGCACGGCGGCGGCCTTCACGAGCAGGTCCGGATCGGCGACGATGGCCTCGGCGTACGTGCCGACAACCGCCTTGAGCTCGGCGGGTGTTCCGGTCCGCGCGACCCGTCCCCGGTCCACCAGGGCGATGGTGTCGGCGAGTTGGTCCGCCTCCTCCAGGTACTGCGTGGTGAGCAGCACGGTGGTGCCCTGCCGCCGCACCTCCCGTACGGCGTCCCAGACGTCGTTCCTGCTGGCCGGGTCCAGGCCGGTGGTCGGCTCGTCGAGGAAGAGCACGGCCGGGCGGCGCACCAGGCTCGCCGCGAGGTCGAGGCGGCGCAGCATTCCGCCCGAGTAGGTGGACGCCGGCCGGTCGGCGGCCTCGGTGAGGCCGAACCGTTCCAGCAGGCCGGCGGCGCGCTCTCCCGGCCCCGGCACCCGGTGCAGACGGGCGAACAGGCGCAGGTTCTGCCGGCCGGTGAGATCGCCGTCCACCGACGTGCTCTGCCCGGTCACGCCGATGGCGCGCCGTACGGCGGCGGCCTCCCGTACGAGGTCGTGCCCCGCCACCCGCGCGGACCCGGCGTCGGGCCGCAGCAGGGTCGTCAACAGGCGTACGGCCGTCGTCTTGCCGGCCCCGTTCGGGCCCAGGACGCCGCAGACCGTGCCCTCGGGGACGGCGAGATCGAGCCCCCGGACGGCGTGGACCTCGCCGAACCGCTTCTCCAGACCTTCACTAAGTACAGCGTACGTAGAAGTCATGGCCCGACCATAGCGCACTACGTACGGTGTACGTAACTACGATGGGGGGCGAGGTGATGATCGATGGCGGGCCGTCCGTCCGTACCCGAAGTGATCTGGAGCCGTCCCGAGCGGACCGGCCGAGGGCCCCGGCCCGCGTTCACGCGTGCCGACATCGCGGCGGCTGCCGTCCGCATCGCCGACGCGCGGGGGCTCGACGAGGTCTCCATGCGGCACGTCGCCGCCGAACTGGGCTGCGGGACCATGTCGTTGTACAACTACGTCCCCCGCAAGGAGGATCTGTACGAGCTGATGATGGACGCGGTCAGCGGCGAGCACGAGCTGTGGGAGCCGAGCGGTGACTGGCGGGCCGACATGCTCCGCGTCGGGCGCCAGACGCGCGCGCTGATGCTCCGCCACCCCTGGCTGCCCCGCCTGATGTCGGCGTCCTACGGCTTCAGCCCCAACGCCCTGCGCTACCTGGAACACTGCCTGACCTGCCTGGATCCGCTGACCGGGATGACGTACGGCCTGAAGATGCAGCTCGTCGCGATGCTCAACGGCGTGGTCACCGTCTATGTGTCGGGCGAGCTGGCCACCGCCGAGCGGACGCGGTCGCTGCCCTGGTCCGAGGAGGAGGAGAACGCCGTGCGGATCGCCTATCTGGGGGCGCAGGTGATGAGCGGGAAGTATCCGCGGATGGCCGCCGCGTTCACGGAGGATGCGGGGCCGATCGATATGGAGGCGGTGTTCGAGGAGGCGTTGCGGCGGGTGCTGGACGGGTTCGTACCCAGGGGGTAGGGCGGGGGCTCGTACTCAGGGGCTACAGCAGGGTGAACTGCCCTGCCGGGCCCTCCTCCTGGTGGTCCAGGACCGAGGCGGGGCGGCGGGAGCGGGGCGGGGGCGGCAGGATGCCCGTCGGGTGGAGGTCCTTGATCCGGTGCTCGACCTCGAACGGCTCCCGTAGCTCCGTCAGGAGTGTCAACACCGTGATCAGCTCCAGGAGTTCGGACGTCCACGGCTGGGGCCAGGTGCGGGGGCCGATCGCCGAGAGGGTGCCCGGTTCGCCCTGTTCGGTCCGTGCGGCGAACCACTGCTCCAGGACCCGGGTCTCGCCGTGCGTGAAGTCCCAGGCTTCCTGGGGGACCGGGGAGACCTTGCCCTCGTCGAGGTGGAGGGTCTGGTCCTCGGGGTCGTAGTGGACGTGCTGGGGGCGGGCCGGGATCGGGGCTCGGACGTAGGGGCGGCTGCCGCCGGGGAGTTTGGGGCGGTCGCCGCCTCGACGGTGGAGCCAGAGGATGCGGTGGCCTCTGCGGGTGCCCTCGGCCCAGATCTCGGGGTCGTCCGTGAGGGGGACCCGTAGCTCTGTGGGGGTAGTCGTCGCGAGGATCCAGGCGAGTACGTCTTCGGGGGTGGGCGATGCCTTGAGGTGATCGGCGAGGTGGTCCAGGAGGCCGGGGGCCAGGTTGGGCTCCTGTCCTCCCGGGCGGCGGTACAGGGGTCGTACCCGGGTACGACCCAGGAGGGGCAGATGCGCGCTGGCCAGTAGTCCGTCCGGCGTCTCCACCAGGAACACCTGCCGCTCGTCCGCCACCCGCCACAACTCCGGCCGGGCCACGTCGATCAGCCGGTGGTCCGGGATCAGCCACTGCTCGTCGTACGGGGCGTACAGGACGCGCACCGGGGGCGGGCAGGGCCCTTCGGCGTGCGCGAGCCTGCCGGTGTCCGTGGCCTGCCCCGGCAGCTGGGTCACCGCCGAGTCCGGAGTCCGGCCCCGGGACGGCTCGAACAGTGCCGCCCGCTCGGCCCCTCCGGCCTTCAGCAGCACGTCCCAACGAGCCTTCAGGGCCCCCACATCCGGCCCGACCGGCCACCCCCGCCCCACCCGCGGCGGCCCAACGGCCCACGGCATGAGGTCACCGAGCAGCGGAGCGTCGTCGTGCGTCACGCAGGGCATGGTACGTCGGACTCGGCGCGGGCCGTAGAGGGGACATAGGGGTTCATGTCGCCGCGGGCGCGCGCACGAGGAGCTGGATCGCCTTCGCCGGGTGGCCGTTCATGGTGGGTACGGGGAGGGTGCGCGAGTGGACGGCGTCGAACGCGGAGAGTAGGTGCTGGGCGTCGTCGTCGGGGACGCAGGTCAGCACGGCGAAGAGGAGCACCAGGTCGAACGAGGCACCGGGCAGCGGCACGTCCGCCGCTGCGAACCGTGCCCCGGGGCACAGCCGGCGGGCCTGGGCGATCATGCCCGGAGAGGTATCGACGCCGTCCAGTCAGGGCAGGTGCAGCGGGTGCGTGAACGTCTTCGTCGTCGCGGCGGCATCCCAGTAGGCCGTGTTCACGGTGCCTCCAGTGTCACCGTGAACGAGAAGCGGTCGCCCCGGTAGTGGATGACGGCCACGTCCAGGACTTGGCCCGACTTGTCGTACGTGACGCCCGTGTAATGCAGGATCGGGCTGAGCAGCGGGACTTGGAGGAGGCGGGAGGTTTCCGGGTCCGCCAGGCGGGCCTCGATCGTGTCGGTGATGCGGGCGATGTCGGCGTGGGCGATGTCCCGGAGGACCTTGGTCATGGGGTGGCGGGTGAGGGCGTCCGGGGTTATGCGGGCGGCCAGTTCGGGGCGGAGCCAGTTGCGGGCGTGGTTGGTGGGGTCGCCCGTTTTCTCGTCGGAGCGGAGGCGGTGGTACGTCGTCAGTTCGCGCAAGTCCGGGAAGTGGGAGGCCAGTTCGGGCGGGACCGGGACCTTGCCGTGGTCCAGGAGCTGCGTGCGCATCCCCGACTGCTGGGCGACGATCGCGTCCACCGAACCCAACAGGCGTACGGGCGTACCGCGCCTGGCGCTGGGTTCGATGAAGGTGCCCCGGCGCCGGTGGCGGGTGATGAGGCCCTCGGTCTCCAGCTCCTTGAGGGCCTGGCGCATCGTGAGGACGCTCACGCCGTAGTGGACCGCGAGTTGCTCCTCCGTGGGCAGGCGCAAGGGTGCGTCGGGTGAGCGGCCGAGGATCGAGGCGCGCAGCGACTGCGAAACCTGGTACCAGAGAGGGAGTTTGGCGTTGAGAGTGAGCGAGTCGGGGGCGAAGGAGGTCACGGCGCCAGCCGGAAACTCCGGTGCCCGGGACGGAAGTGCCGCTCCAACCCCCGCCAGACATCGTCGTACCGCTCCTGAAGATGCTCCCCGGCATGCGCCGCGAGCGTGATCGGCCAGCGCGTCTCGAACATGAACGCCAGCCCGTCGTCGAGGCGTTGGGGCTTCAGCTCGGCGGCGCTCGCCCGGTCGTACGTCTCCCGGTCGGGCCCGTGCGCGGACATCATGTTGTGCAGCGACCCCCCGCCCGGCACGAACCCGTCGGCCTTCGCGTCGTACGCCCCCTCGATCAACCCCATGTACTCGCTCATCACGTTCCGATGGAAGTACGGCGGCCGGAACGTGTCCTCGCCGACCAGCCAACGCGGCGCGAACACCACGAAGTCGACGCCGGCGAGCCCCGGTGTGTCCGACGGCGACGTCAGCACCGTGAAGATCGACGGGTCGGGATGGTCGTACGAGATCGTCCCGATGACGTTGAAGCGCCGCAGGTCGTACACGTACGGCACGAGGTTGCCGTGCCAGGCGACGACGTCGAGAGGGGAGTGGCCGTACGTCGCCCGCCAGAGGTTGCCGCAGAACTTGTTGACGACCTCGACGGGACCTTCGACGTCCTCGTACGCGGCGGCCGGTGCCTTGAAGTCCCGTGGATTCGCCAGGCCGTTGGCGCCGATCGGCCCGAGGTCGGGGAGCCGGAAGGGGGCGCCGTAGTTCTCGCAGACGTACCCGCGGGCGGTCGCGTCGAGGAGGGTGACACGGAACCGTACGCCGCGCGGGATCAGCGCCATGTGCCCCGGTTCCGCGTGGAGTTGGCCGAACTCCGTGTGCAGCAGGAGACCGCCGCGCTCGGGGACGATCAGCAACTCCCCGTCCGCGTCGGAGAAGACGCGGTCCATGGAGGCGTTCGCGTGATACAGGTGCACGGCCATCCCGGCGCGCTGCGTGGCGTCACCGTTGCCGCCGACCGTCCAGAGCCCGGCGAGGAAGTCGGTGCCGGGGGCGGGCTCCGGAAGGGGGTTCCAGCGCAGCCGGTTGGGGTCGGGGACGGCCTCCGTGAAGGGGCCCGTACGGATCGCGCCGTTGTCGGTCCGGGCGAACGCGGGGTGCGCGGCGCTCGGCCGGATCCGGTAGAGCCACGAGCGCCGGTTGTGGGCGCGCGGCTCGGTGAACGCCGTACCGCTGAGCTGCTCCGCGTAGAGCCCGAGGGGGGCGCGCTGGGGGGAGTTGCGGCCCTCGGGGAGCGCGCCGGGCACCGCCTCCGAGCTGTGCTCGTTGCCGAAGCCGGTGAGGTACGTCAGTCCCTCCGCGGTCTTACGCGCGTCCGTGGCCATCGTCGCTCCCTCGCGTCCGAATCCTCTGTATCACCGTAGGAATGAAAGGGCTGGCTCGCAAGGGGTACCCGTGTAGTCCTCTGGTAGGACGATCACGGGGGGACGAGAACCAGACCTCAGGGGGATTCGGGCGCCGGAGCGCTGTTCTAGGCTCACGGGCATGTCGTGGACGCGTGGGTTTCTCGCCGCGCTCGCGGTCTGTGTCCTGCTGCCGGCCGGACTCGCGGGCTGCGAGTCCAGTGCCGGCTCCGAACAGGGAGACGGGAAGAACGGGGCGTCGACCGCCCCTGCCGGAAAACTCCTGGACGACACGGACGAGGCGGGCCGCCGGTACCGGGAGGTAGGCAGCAAAGGGGCGCCCTGGGTGGGCGTCCAGGTCGAACCGGACTCGGACGGGAGCTGGGAGGTACGCCTCACGCTGCGCAACTTCCGCTTCTCCCCCGAGGGGAGCGCCGCGCGGGCCGTCGAGGGCCGGGGTGCCGCGCGCCTGTACGTCGACGAGAAGCCGCTCGCCGAACTGCGCACCCCGAGGTACCGCATCGGCGTGGGCTACCTGCCGCACGGCACCCACCACGTCACGGCCCGGCTGTACGCGGACGACGGCACGGTGTGGGCGGTGGACGGCAAGGCGGTACAGAGCACGGCGGACATCACGGCATCGGAGCCGGAGGAATCGCCGGGGGCGACGTCGCCTTCGGCCTCGGTGTCGGGGCCGGCGTCGCCGACGGGGGTCGCGCTGGGGGCGGGGGCGGGAGGCGCGGCGGACACTGCGGTGGGCTCGTACCCCTACCCGTACTCCCCGTACGTCTCCCTCGTCGTGCACACCCCCTCCAGTAGCCCCCGGTCCCTCTCCGGTACTACGGGCGGTAGCCTCTAGCACCTCCGCGGAGCCGAGCGCGGTCGGCAGCCCGTTCCGTCCCGAGGGGCGGGGTACCCCGGCCACCGGCGGAAAGGCATCATGAACTCCGTGCCTCAAGCGACATCGCTGCGCCGCGCGCCCGTCCAGCGCCGGAGTGCGGAACGGCTGACCAGGATCCTCGACGCGTGCGCGGACCTCCTCGACGAGGTGGGCTACGACGACCTCTCCACGCGGGCCGTCGCCCAGCGGGCCGGCGTGCCCATCGGCTCGGTGTACCGCTTCTTCGGGAACAAGCGGCAGATGGCCGACGCGCTGGCCCAGCGCAACCTTGAGAGGTACTCCACCCGGGTGACGGAGCGGCTCAAGCGGGCCGGCGCCGGGGACTGGCGGGCGGCGATGGACGCGGTGCTCGACGAGTACCTGGAGATGACCCGTACCGCCCCCGGCTTCTCCCTCGTCGACTTCGGCAACCAGATCCCGGTCGGCTCCCGGCACGCCGAGCCCAACACGCGCGTAGCCGACCGCCTCACGGAACTCCTCTCGGCGTACCTGGACCGGACGCCGGACGACGACCTGCGCCGGACGTTCCTGATCGCCGTCGAGACCGCCGACACCCTCGTCCACCTGGCCTTCCGCCTGTCCCCGGAGGGGGACGAGAGGGTGATCGACGAGACGCGGGAGCTGCTGCGGGCGTATCTGGCGAGGGTGCTGGACTGAGGGCCGGACCGGGGGCCGGACCGGGGGTGTCGTAGTCCCCTCCCTCTCAAGGACTAACTCCAAAGGACTCCCCGTAATACCTACCGGTCGGTACGCTCGGAGTATTAGCACCCGCGTACTAGTACCCGCGCCGAAGCCGCCGCCCCTCCGGGAGGACCCGTGTCCCGAACCGCCCTGCGTGTCTGCCCCCTGTGCGAGGCCACCTGCGGTCTGACGCTCACGATCGAGGGGACCACGGTCACCCATGCCCGGGGAGACCGGGACGACGTGTTCAGCAAGGGCTTCGTGTGCCCCAAGGGCGCGTCCTTCGGCGCGGTCGACGGCGACCCCGACCGGCTGCGGACACCGCTCGTCCGCAGGGACGGCGAGCTGCGGGAGGCCACCTGGACGGAGGCCTTCGACGCCGTGGCCGCCGGAGTGCGGGGCGTCGTCGAGCGGTACGGCGCCGACTCGGTCGGCGTGGTGCTCGGCAACCCCAACGTGCACACCGTCGCCGGCGCCCTCTACCCGCCCGTCCTGCTCGCCGGCCTCGGCACGCGCAGCTACTTCACCGCCTCGACGGTGGACCAGATGCCCAAGCACGTCTCCTCCGGCCTCCTCTTCGGAGACGCGAACGCCATCCCCGTACCCGACCTCGACCGCACCGACCACCTCCTGCTGATCGGCGCCAACCCCCTTGAGTCCAACGGGAGTCTGTGCACGGCCCCCGACTTCCCGGGCCGCCTCAAGGCGCTGAAGGCGCGCGGCGGCACCCTCGTCGTCATCGACCCGCGCCGCACCCGCACGGCGAAGCTCGCCGACCGCCACGTCCCGATCCGGCCGGGCACGGACGCCCTGCTGCTCGCGGCGATGGCGCACACCCTGTTCGCCGAAGACCTCGTGGACACAGGGGAGTTGACCCCGCACCTCCAGGGCCTGGCCGAACTCCGGGAAGCCGTCGGCGAGTTCACCCCCGACGCCGTGGCCGCCGCCTGCGACGTCGACGCCGACACGATCCGCACCCTCGCCCGCGACCTCGCCGCTGCCCCGACTGCCGCCGTGTACGCGCGGATCGGGAGCTGCACGGTCCCGTACGGCACGCTCGCGAGCTGGCTCGTGGACGTCCTGAACATCCTCACCGGCAACCTCGACCGCGTCGGCGGCGCCCTTTTCCCCCAGGCGGCGACGGACAAGACGCCGCGTCCGGCGGGACCCAGTCACGGGTTCGCGCTGGGGAGGTGGCGGTCGCGGGTGAGTCAACATCCGGAGGCCAAGGGTGAGTTGCCGCTCTCCGCGCTGGCCGAGGAGATCGATACGGCGACGGCGGAGGGCGAGCCGATCCGCGCGCTGATCGCGGTCGCCGCGAACCCCGTGCTGTCCGCGCCGGACGGCGACCGGCTCGACAAGGCCCTGGAATCCCTGGAGTTCATGGTCAGCGTCGACCCCTACCTCAACGAGACGTCCCGGCACGCCGACGTGATCCTGCCCCCGCCGCCGCCCTCGCAGAGCCCGCACCACGACTTCGCGCTCAACACCCTCGCGATCCGCGCCCAGGTCCGCTACAACCGGGCCGCGATCCCGCTGGAACCCGGCCGCATGGCCGAGAGCGAGATCCTCGCGCGCCTCACCCTCGCCGCGACCGGCATGCACGGCGCCGACCCGTCCGCCGTCGACGACCTGGTCATCGGCCAGACTCTCGGCAAGGCCGTCAAGGAGGCCCACTCCCCGGCGTACGGCCGCGACTCGAAGGATCTCGCCGATCAACTCACCGGCGAGAACGGCGTGGAGCGCCGCCTCGACCTGATGCTCCGCCTCGGCCCGTACGGCGACGGCTTCGGCGTACGGCCGGACGGCGTCACCCTGGAGAAGGTGCTCGCGCACCCGCACGGCATCGACCTCGGCCCCCTGCGTCCGCGCCTCCCGCAGCCGCTGAAGACGCGGAGCGGCAAGGTCGAGCTGTTCCCGGAGCCGATCGCCGCCGACCTCCCGCGACTTGTCCGCGCGATGTCCCAACTCCCCACGGGGCTCGTCCTGGTGGGCCGCCGCCACCTGCGCTCGAACAACAGCTGGATGCACAACGTGCCGCCCCTGACCGGCGGTTCGAACCGATGCACCCTGCACCTGCACCCCGAGGACGCCGAACGCCTCGGCGTCACCGACGGCGGGTACGTCCGCGTGAAGGGCGCCGGGGGAGCGGTCACCGCACCCGTCGAGGTCACCGACTCGGTCCGGCGCGGCGTCGTCAGCCTCCCGCACGGCTGGGGACACGACCGCCCCGGCACCCGCATGGGCCACGCGGCTCTCGATCCCGGCGTCAACGTCAACCAGCTCCTCGACGGCCGGCTGCTGGACCCCCTGTCGGGGAACGCGGTCCTCAACGGCGTACCCGTCGATCTCGATCCGGTCCGCTGATACCCCACCGGTACTAGAGCTCTAGTACCTGACCAGGAGTTTTGCGCTTATTGCTCGCGTGTCAACGTCTTGTTAACACTCTTGCGCGCCACCTAACGTCGTCGCACCGCCAGCCCCCGGTGGGATGTTCAAGGGCGAACGTTAGGTATCCAACTCATGCTGACCATCCTCGGCTTCACCATGATCGCGACATTCCTTGTCCTGATCATGCTGAAGAAGATGTCGCCGATCGCGGCGCTCGTACTGATACCCGCGCTGTTCTGCGTGTTCGTCGGCAAGGGTGCCCACCTCGGCGACTACGTCATCGACGGCGTCACCGGCCTCGCCCCCACCGCGGCCATGCTCATGTTCGCGATCGTCTACTTCGGTGTGATGATCGACGTCGGCCTCTTCGACCCGATCGTGCGGGGCATCCTGAAGTTCTGCAAGGCCGACCCGCTCAGGATCGTCGTCGGTACGGCGATCCTCGCGGCGATCGTCTCCCTCGACGGCGACGGCTCCACGACCTTCATGATCACCGTCTCGGCGATGTACCCCCTCTACAAGCGGCTCAAGATGAGCCTCGTCGTGATGACCGGCGTCGCGGCCATGGCCAACGGCGTGATGAACACGCTGCCCTGGGGCGGCCCGACGGCCCGCGCGGCGACCGCGCTGAAGCTCGACGCGAGCGACATCTTCGTACCGATGATCCCGGCGCTGGCCGTCGGCCTGGTCTTCGTGTTCGCCCTCTCGTACGTCCTCGGCCGCCGCGAGCGCAAGCGGCTCGGCGTGCTGACGCTGGACGACGTGCTGGTCGAGGAGAAGACCACGGAGTCGGAGACGGTCCTGGTCGGCGCGGGCACTACGGGTGCTACAGGTACTACGGGGGCCAAGGGCGCCGCCGGGGGTACTACGGGTACGACGGGGTCCACGGGTTCCACCGGAGGTACTACGGGTACGACGGGCGGCGACGACAGCGACGAGGACGACGGCTTCCGGGTCCTCGACCCCGACCGCTCCACCCTGCGCCCCAAGCTGTACTGGTTCAACGCGCTCCTGACGGTCACCCTCCTCACTGCGATGATCATGGAGTGGCTGCCGATACCGGTGCTGTTCCTGCTCGGCGCGGCCCTCGCCCTGACCGTCAACTTCCCGCACATGCCCGATCAGAAGGCCCGCCTCGCCGCCCACGCGGAGAACGTCCTCAACGTCTCCGGCATGGTCTTCGCCGCCGCCGTCTTCACCGGCGTCCTCAAGGGCACCGGCATGGTCGACCACATGGCGCGCTGGCTCGTCGACAACATCCCCGACGGCATGGGCCCCCACATGGCCTTCGTCACCGGTCTGTTGAGCCTCCCGCTCACCTACTTCATGTCCAACGACGGTTTCTACTTCGGCGTCCTCCCCGTCCTCGCCGAGGCCGGCCAGGCGCACGGCGTCTCCTCCCTGGAGATCGCCCGCGCCTCCCTCGTCGGCCAGCCGCTGCACATGTCCAGCCCGCTCGTCCCCGCCGTCTACGTCCTCGTCGGCATGGCGAAGGTCGAGTTCGGCGACCACACCCGGTTCGTCGTCAAGTGGGCCTGTCTCACCTGTCTGGTGATCCTCGCGGCGGGCATGCTCTTCGGGATCATCTAGCGCAGGACCCGGCTCAACCGGCGTACAAATGGAGGTACTTGTGAGGCCCGGCGGGAACCGCGGCTGGCTGCTCAGGCTCGTCGTCGCCTTCTCCTTCGCACAGGGGGCGGTGTCGATGGCCCGGCCCGCCGTCTCCTACCGGGCCCTCGCGCTGGGCGCCGACGAGCGGGCGATCGGCGTCATCGCGGGGGTGTACGCGCTGCTGCCGCTCTTCGTCGCGGTCCCGCTGGGCCGCCGTACGGATCACGGGCGCTGCGCCCCGCTGCTGCCGGCCGGTGTGGTCCTGATCGCGGGCGGCTGCGCGATGAGCGGCGTCGCCGACTCCCTGTGGGCGATGGCCCTTTGGAGCGGCGTGATGGGGCTCGGGCACCTCAGCTTCGTCATCGGCGCGCAGTCGCTGGTGGCCCGGCAGTCCGCGCCGCACGAACAGGACCGCAACTTCGGGCACTTCACCATCGGCGCCTCCCTCGGCCAGCTCGCCGGGCCCGTCGCCGCCGGTGCCCTCATCGGCGGCGACGACCTCGCCGGTACCAGCGCCCTCGCCCTCCTCGTCGCCGGGGCGGGCGCGGCCGTCGCGGTCAGCTCGCTGTGGCGGATCGAGGACCGGGCGACCGTTCCCAAGTCCCGTGCGCGGCAAGGCGATCGGGTGTCCGTGACGGGGATCCTGCGGACCCGGGGCGTGCCCGCCGGGATGCTCGTCAGCATGTCGGTGCTCTCCGCGACGGACATCCTCACCGCGTACCTGCCCGTCGTCGGCGAGAACCGCGGCATCTCCCCGGCGGCCGTCGGCCTCCTCCTCAGCCTGCGCGCCGCCGCCTCCATCGCCTGCCGCCTGATCCTCACCCCGCTGCTGCGGCTGCTGGGCCGTACGTGGCTCCTCACCCTGACCTGTCTGCTGGCCGCGCTGCTGTGCGCGGCGATCGCGATTCCCGTACCGGTGTGGGTACTTGGGGCGGTCCTCGCGGCGCTCGGCTTCTGCCTGGGCGTCGGCCAGCCCCTGTCGATGACGACGGTCGTCCAGGCGGCCCCCGCCTCCGCCCGCTCGACGGCCCTCGCGCTGCGCCTCACCGGCAACCGGCTCGCGCAGGTCGCGGCGCCCGCCGGGGCGGGGCTGATGGCCGGTGCCGCCGGGGTCGCCGCGCCGTTCCTGATGCTGGGGGTGCTGTTGCTGCTGTCGTCGGGGGTGGCGCTGCGGGCACCGGGACCTCCGGGGGACGGGGAGGGGGTACCTGAGGGGGAGATACCTGAGAGGGACGGTTCTCCCCGGCGGCGAGGACGCCTCTCGCTGAGCCGTAAGAGTGAGGACTGACGCCCCGTACGGCGATGCTCCCGCCGATCGCGTACTTCTTCGGCGCAGGCTTCCGAAAAAGATGACAATCATCTGACTCGGAGGACTGTGTGACCCGCAGGTATCACTCTCGCCCGTACCTCTCCCGTAGGGCCGCCGCCCTGACGGCCCTCGCCGCCACAGGTATGACACTCCTGGGAGCTACGGCCGCTATCGCCGCACCCGGTGACAACGGCGACGTCAAGGTCCACATGGTGGACACCGCGGTCGCCGCCCATGCCAACCAGCCGAAGATCTGCCGGTTCTACCTGGACGCCTTCAACTTCGACACCGCCCAGGGCATCGACTGGACGATCAATCCCCAGGGCGGACAGTCCGGCACCACCGCCTCGCTCTCCGACTCCCTCACCCTCACGAACGGTGCGGGCGTCACCGAGAACCTGCTGCTGCCGACCGGGCAGTACAAGCTGACCTGGAAGATCGTCGGCGGCAACGGCGCGGGCAAGATGAAGGTCTTCAAGGTCGACTGCCCCGACATCCCGACCAACCCGCCGAGCAGCCCGCCGCCGGGCGGTCCGGGCGGCCCCGGCGGTGGCCCCGGCGGACCCAACGGCGGTCCCCCGGCGGGCGGCGGCGGTCTCGCCAAGGCCGACGCCTTCAGCCCGCTGACCGGCGCGGCGGCCGTCGGCGTCACCGCGGTCGGCGCGGTGGCCTGGTTCCGGCTCCGCCGCCGCCCGCACGGTGCCGCGTAGCTCCGGAGCAGTACGCGTGCCCCAGTTCCCCGGCGCCTCCCCGGGCGCCGGGCCCGGCCCACGGGGACGGCGGCGTCCCCCCGTACGCCCCTGGTACCGCACCCGTGCCTACCGCCTCACCCGCACGCTCGTGGTGGCCGCCGCGCTGACGACGGGCTGCGTGTGGTGGGCCGGCGATCCGGAGCCGCCGACGGTGAGCGCCGCGCACGCTCCCGGCGCCGACGCGAAGAGCGTTCTCGCGGAGTCCGGCGCCGGTGCGGGGAGCGGCTCCTCGGCCTCCGGTTCCGGCAGGGGGAGCGCCTCTCCGGCCTCGCGTCCCGGCGGCCGGAACGCGTCCTCGCCCGCTCGCCCCGGCGCGGGAAGCGTGTCCCCGGCCGCGAGGAGCACGCCCCCCGCCCCTGGTGCGAAAGGCGCGCCCGCCACCCCCTACCCGTCCCCCTCCAGAGCCACCCGCCTCGTCATCCCCTACCTCGATGTCGACGCCCCCGTCATGCCCCTGCCCCTCGACCGCGACCGCCGCCTCACCGTGCCGCCCGGCGACGATCCCAACCTGGTCGGCTGGTACACCGGCGGCCCCGCGCCCGGCGGCTCCGGTACCGCCGTCGCCGTGGGACACCTCGACACCCACACCGCCGGGGCGGTCTTCGCCGGGCTCAAGGAGCTCACCCCGGGTCACCTCGTGGAGGTACGCCGCGCGGACCGGCGGACCGCCGTCTACACGGTCGACAGGGTCGCGGCGTACGACAAGAAGGGCTTCCCCGATCGGGAGGTGTACGGGGACCGGGGGCGGGCGGAGCTACGGCTGATCACGTGCGCGGGGCGGTACGACCGGCGTACGGGGTACTCGGGGAACACGGTCGTGTTCGCGCATCTCACCGGGGTGCGCGGAGGCTGAGCAGGCGGTTCGCGCACCCCGAACCGCCTTTGCGGCAAGGCCGGTTGCCGCCCCTCCCGCTGAATCCGGACGTCCGCTTTCTCACCCCTCGGACCATGCTGTCCGATCCCTTCCCTCACCGGCGCGGTGTCCGTTAGCTTCCCTTGCTCACCCGTCCCGTACGACCCGTGGGGGACGGCCGGGCGCCGGGGACGAGGCTCATGACACGCGCGATCTCTCTGCACGACGTGAGCAAGGTGTACGCGAAGGGCGTCCGCGTCGTGGACGGGCTGACGCTGGACGTCGAACCGGGGGAGTTCCTGGTGCTGCTCGGCCCGTCCGGGTGCGGCAAGTCGACCGTGCTGCGGATGATCGCCGGCCTGGAGGACATCACCGAGGGGGAGTTGCTGCTCGACGGCGCGTACGCCAATCAACTCCCGCCGTCCGGGCGGGACATGGCGATGGTGTTCCAGAACTTCGCGCTGTACCCGAACATGACGGGCCGCGCCAACATCGGCTTCCCGCTGCGGATGGAGTCGCCGAGCGCGGACCCCTCGCCCCAAGTGGACGCCACCGCGCGGATGCTGGGCATCGAGGACCTGCTGGAGCGCTACCCCTTCCAGCTCTCCGGCGGCGAGCGCCAGCGCGTCGCGATGGGCCGGGCGCTGGCCCGCCACCCCTCCGCGTTCCTGATGGACGAGCCGCTCTCCAACCTCGACGCGAAGCTCCGCACCCACTTACGGGCCGAAATCTCGCAGCTCACCACGGGGTTGGGGGTCACCACCCTGTACGTCACGCACGACCAGGCCGAGGCGATGTCCCTCGGCGACCGGGTCGCCGTCCTGCGCGGCGGCGTCCTCCAGCAGGTGGACACGCCGCGCAACGTCTACGCCCTGCCCCGCAACGTCTTCGTCGCCGCGTTCATCGGCACCCCCAGGATCAACCTCCTGCGCGGGGTGGTCCGAGCCCCGCTCGACGGTGCGATGTCGATCAACCTCGGCAGACAGGCGCTGCGGCTGCCCGAACCCCTGTCCCCGGAGCACAAGTTGCTCCGCGTCCAGCAGGGCCGCGAGGTGATCGTGGGCCTGCGCTCCGAGGCGATCCGCATCGCCCCCGGCAGAGCGGCACGCCCCGGGGAGACCCTGATCACCGGCCTGGTCCGGCACGTCGAGTTCCAGGGCCACGAGGTCCTGGCCCACTTCGACACGGGCTCGACCCCGGCCCAGGTCCCCACCCTGGAATCCCCCCACCCCGTACCCCTCCACCCACCGCGCCGCCGCAGAACACCCCCACTCCTGACCCGCTTACGTCCCCACCCCGCACCCCCGACGCCCCCACCCCCTACCCGTACCCCTCAGGTACCCGGCGACCTGATAGTCCGCACCACCCCCGACCTGGACCTCCGCCCCGGCACCCAACTCCCCCTCCTGGTGGACCTCGCCCACCTCTTCGTCTTCGCCCCCCAGGGCGAACGCATCTCCCCGGCCCCGGCCCACCTCCCGGACCTGGCGGAGTAACCGCCCCGCGCGACGATCCGGGCGTACCCCCCTTAGCGCAACCACCCTGAACGGGTCACACACCCCGTTTCCCGTCAGCCCCGTTGACCCCATACCGTCCGGTCAGTATGTTCCCGGGAACGTCCCCCGCACCCCACGGAGTGTGCACGCATGGACACGTTCCCCACCGCTCACCCCCGTACCACCCCTACCCGCGCGGCGTCCCACCGCCGGGTCGCCACGGCTGCCGCGCTCGCGTCGGCCGTGGAGTGGTACGACTACTTCGTCTTCGGGATCGCCGCCGCTCTGGTGCTCGGAGACCTCTACTTCCCATCGGGGAGTTCCACCGCCGGGATCCTCGCCGCCTTCGCGACGTTCGCCGTCGGCTTCCTGGCCCGCCCGATCGGCGGGATCGTCGCAGGTCAGTTGGGTGACAAGCGGGGCCGCAAGCCGATGCTGGTCCTGGCGCTGACCCTGATGGGTGTGGCGACGACAGCGATCGGGCTGCTCCCGACGTACGACACGATCGGCGTGGCCGCGCCGATCCTGCTGGTGCTGCTGCGTGTCGTGCAGGGCATCGCCGTCGGCGCACAGTGGGGCGGCGCGATGCTGCTGGCGACCGAGTACGCGCCGGAGGGCAAGCGCGGTATCTACGGCAGCTTCGTCCAACTCGGCGTCCCCATCGGCGTGGTGACCGCGAACTCCGTCTTCCTGCTGGCCGGCGCCTTCACGAGCGAGAGCTCGTTCGAGGCGTGGGGCTGGCGGATCCCGTTCGTCATAGGGCTGTTCGTCCTCGGCCTCGCCTGGTACATCCACCGACACGTCGAGGAGACCCCCGAATTCCGGGCGGCGGAAAGGGAGTTGGCGAACAAGGAACAGTCCGGACAGGGCTCCCCGCTGCGCACGGTCCTGCGCCACCACCTCGGCACGGTCCTCCTCGCCGGCGGCTCCTTCGCCGTGAACACCGCGACGTTCTACATCCTGATCACCGGCGTCCTCGACTACACGACCCGCGACCTGGACATGAAGAGGAGCGCGGTCCTGACCGTCTCCCTCTGCGTCAGCCTCACCCAACTCGTCCTGATCCCCGCCTCGGCGGCCCTCTCCGACAAGGTCGGCCGCATCAGGATCTACGCGATCGGCGCGGCCGGCATCGCTCTGTGGGCCGTCCCGATGTTCCTCCTCATCGACACCGGCTCGCTGCTGTGGCTGGCCGTCTCCACCTTCGTCGCCGGCTGCTTCCTCAGCATCATGTACGGCCCCCAAGCCGCCCTGTTCGCCGAGCTGTTCACCCCGGAGATGCGCTACACGGGAGCCTCGCTCGGCTACCAGATCGCGGCGGTCGCGGGCGGCGGACTCGCGCCGTTCGTGATGGTGCTGCTCCTGGAGACGACGGGTACGTCGATGTCGGTCTCGGCGTACATCATCGGCCTCGCGGTGATCGCCCTGGTCTCCATCAAGGTCCTTGCGGACCGGGCCCGTTCACGCTGAACCTCGCGAACTGGCCTTCCAGGCCGTCCAGCAGAGCCGTCAACCCGGTCTCGAAGGCCCGCTCGTCCACCTTCTCCTGCTGCTCGGCCAGCAAGTGCGCCTGGCCGAGGTGGGGGTAGTCGGCGGGGTCGTACGCGCCGCGGTCCCGCACGAACCCGCCCGCGAACGACCCCAGCGCCGACCCCATCACGAAGTACCGCATCAGCGCCCCGACGGACGTCGCCTGCGCGGCGGGCCACCCGGCCCGGACCATCGCGCCGTACACCGCGTCGGCGACCCGTAGTCCCGCAGGCCTACGACCGGGGCCCTGGGCGAGTACGGGGACGATGTTGGGGTGGTCCCTCAGGGCGGCCCGGTACGACGTCGCCCAGTCGTGCAGCGCGGTGCGCCAGTCGCGGCCGTCCTCGAACATCGACAGGTCGACCCGCGCGCTCACCGCGTCCGCGACCGCCTCCACGATCTCGTCCTTGGTGCGGAAGTGGTTGTACAACGAGGGCCCGCTGACGCCGAGTTCGGCGGCGAGGCGGCGTGTCGAGAGCGCGGCGAGCCCCTCCGCGTCGATCAGCTCCCCGGCCGCGGCGACGATCCGTTCGGTGCTCAGCAAGGGCTTGTGCGGTCGGGCCATGGCGTTCATAGTAGGGCTGCGCCAGAAAACTAGCAGTGGTAATTTACCGGTGCGGGAACCGCCGGACGGATCGGGGAGCGGCCGTATGAACCTGGAACTCACCGAGGAACAGACCGCCGTCCAGCGCCTCGCCCGGGACTTCGTCACCCGCGAGATCACCCCGCACGTCCGCGACTGGGACCGCGCCGAGGCCGTCGACCAGGGCATCGTCAAGAAACTCGGCGAGGTCGGCTTCCTCGGCCTCACGATCGACGAGGAGTACGGCGGTTCGGGCGGCGACCACCTCGCGTACTGCCTGGTCACCGAGGAACTCGGACGCGGCGACTCCTCGGTGCGCGGCATTGTCTCCGTCTCCCTCGGCCTCGTCGCCAAGACGATCGCCGCGTGGGGGAGCGAGGAGCAGAAGCGGCACTGGCTCCCAGGTCTGACGTCGGGGTCGTACCTGGGGTGCTTCGGGCTGACGGAACCCGGCACCGGCTCCGACGCCGGGAACCTTGTCACCCGGGCCGTACGTGAGGGTGACGAGTACGTCGTCAACGGCACCAAGATGTTCATCACGAACGGGACTTGGGCCGACGTCGTCCTTCTCTTCGCGCGCTCCACCGACGCGCCCGGCCATCGCGGTGTCTCCGCGTTCCTCGTCCCCACCGACACCCCCGGCCTCACCCGCCGCACGATCCACGGCAAGCTCGGGCTGCGCGGGCAGGCCACCGCCGAGCTGGTCTTCGAGGACGTCCGCATCCCCGCGTCCGCGCTGGTCGGCGAGGAGGGCAAGGGGTTCTCCGTCGCGATGTCGGCGCTGGCCAAGGGGCGGATGTCCGTCGCGGCCGGCTGCGTCGGGATCGCGCAGGCCGCGCTGGACGCGGCGATCGGGTACGCGGGGGAGCGTGAGCAGTTCGGTACGCCGATCGCGGGCCGGCAGCTCGTGCAGGAGCTGCTCACCGACATCGCGGTCGACGTCGACGCCGCCCGCCTGCTGACCTGGCGCGTCGCCGATCTCATCGACCGGGGGCTGCCGTTCACGACCGAGGCGTCCAAGGCGAAGCTCTTCGCCTCCGAGGCCGCCGTACGCGCCGCGAACAACGCGCTCCAGGTGTTCGGGGGGTACGGCTACATCGACGAGTACCCGGTCGGGAAGCTGCTGCGGGACGCGCGGGTGATGACGTTGTACGAGGGGACCAGCCAGATCCAGAAGCTGGTGATCGGGCGGGCGCTGACCGGGGTGTCAGCCTTCTGAGTTACCCCTCAGGTCCCTCTCGGTTGAGTACCTCCTGAGTACTACGGCGGATGTGGCGCGGGCCACGTCCGCCGAGACTCGTTCCCATGAGTGACACACCCAAGCAGCAGAGCACCGCCGCCTTCTACGGCCAGGCCGTGGCCTCCTTCGCCGTCGCCATGGCGGCCACCTCCGTCGGCATCTACCAGCTCAGCGCCGATGCCTGGGTCCGTGCCTTCCTCGCGATCGCCGTCCTCTACCTGGTGACGTCCTGCTTCACCCTCGCCAAGGTGATCCGCGACCGCCAGGAGGCCAGCACCATCGTCGGCCGCGTGGACCAGGCCCGCCTGGAGAAGCTCCTCGCCGAGCACGACCCGTTCGAGAAGCTCTGAGCGCGGGCAGCCTCCGTGCGCGGACGCGGCTGCGACCGGCCCGGCTAAGCGCCCGCTCACCTTCGGCGGTATGGTAGGGCGACTGTCTGTGAGAAGGGTCGGTGAGCGATGAGTACGGCGCAGGACACGATCGGCGGCGAGGCCGAGCCGTGGGAAGAGGTCACGCCCGACGCGGCCCGGCGTCTGCTCGTCGCCGCGGTCGAGGCGTTCGCCGAGCGCGGCTACCACGCCACCACCACCCGCGACATCGCGAGCCGCGCCGGCATGAGCCCGGCCGCGCTCTACATCCACTACAAGACCAAGGAGGAGCTCCTCCACCGCATCAGCCGCATCGGCCACGACAAGGCGCTCGGCATCCTGCGCGGCGCGGCCCGCGGTGAGGGCAGCGCCGCCGACCGCCTCGCCGACGCGGTCGGCTCCTTCGTCCGCTGGCACGCGGTACGGCGTACGACGGCCCGGGTCGTCCAGTACGAGCTCGACGCGCTCGGCCCCGACGCCCGCGCCGAGATCGTCGCCCTGCGCCGCGAGGTCAACGCGGAGGTGCGCGGCATCCTCGACGACGGGGTCGCCTCGGGGGAGTTCGACGTCATCGACGTACGCGGGACGACGCTCGCGATCCTCTCCCTGTGCGTGGACGTCGCCCGCTGGTTCAACGTGAACGGGACGCGGACGCCGGAGGAGGTCGGCGAGCTGTACGCCGACCTCGTACTGCGGATGGTGGGGGCGGCGAGGTAGCTCTCCGGGGGTAGCCCTCGCGGGGTAGCTCTGCGGGGGTACCCCTTGAGTACTCGTCCTCTAGAGGTAGTACCGCGACACCGACTCCGCCGCGCACACCGGCTTGTCGCCGCCCTCGCGCTCCACCGTGAACGCGAGGGCGATCTGCACCCCGCCCTTGACGTCCTCGACGGAGCTGATCCGCGCGGTGGCGCGCAGCCGGGAGCCGACCGGGACGGGCGCGGGGAAACGGACCTTGTTCGTCCCGTAGTTGACGCCCATCTTCACGCCGTCGACCTGGATGAGCTGGGGTCCGAACAGCGGCAGCAGCGACAGCGTCAGATAGCCGTGCGCGATGGTCGTGCCGAACGGCCCGGCCGCCGCCTTCTCGGGGTCGACGTGGATCCACTGGTGGTCCCCGGTGGCCTCGGCGAACAGGTCGATCCGCTTCTGGTCGACCTCCACCCAGTCGCTGTACCCCAACTGCTCGCCCACCGCCGCCTTGAGCTCGTCGGCGGACGTGAAGATCCTCGGCTCTGCCATGGTTCCCGGCCTCTCAGTGCGAAGTCCCGAAGTCTAAGCAACTGCTTAGCATGGTAGGTCGGGGAGACCCTGTCAACGGACCTGGTCAGGCGCGATCGCCCCACTAGGCTGGACGTGTGCCCCAGATCCACGAGAACGTCCAAGAGCTGACCGTCGGCCAGTTGTCGGCGCGCAGTGGTGTCGCCGTGTCCGCGCTGCACTTCTACGAGGCGAAGGGGCTGATCGCCAGCCGCCGCACGTCCGGGAACCAGCGCCGGTACGGCCGTGACACGCTGCGGCGCGTGGCGTTCGTGCGGGCGGCCCAGCGGGTCGGGATACCGCTCGCGACGATCAGGGAGGCGCTGGCCCAGCTGCCGGAGGAGCGGACGCCGACGCGGGAGGACTGGGCGCGGCTGTCGAAGGCGTGGCGGTCCGAACTGGACGAGCGCATCAAGCAGTTGAACCGCCTGCGCGACCACCTCACGGACTGCATCGGCTGCGGCTGCCTCTCCCTCGACACCTGCGTCCTGTCCAACCCGGACGACGTCTTCGGCAACCGCCTCAGCGGCTCCCGGCTGGTGGTGGAACACCGGGAGGGATGAGGGGGTACTACCCCTCCAGGGGTAGTACCCGTCTCCCGGCCCCCTCCGACTCCGGCCCCGCTTCACCCGTACCGCCTCACCCCCACACCCACCGAATCCCGAACCGGCACTCCCCGGCCCCCAGCGCCACCGCGTGCACCACCCCCGCCGCGTCCACCCGCAGCCGCTGCTCCCGCCGGAACCGCGCCCCCCTGCTGTCCCCCTCAAGTCCCGTGGTCCGGTAGGAGTAGCAGGCGTACGGCAGCGCCCCCGGATCGAACCGCACCTCCAACAGGTGCTCCCGCATGGGCACATGGATCGCCGTCTCGACGTGCCGGGTCACCCGCCGGGGTTCCCGGTGCTCGACGGTGTAGTCCACGATCACCGTCTCCCCTCGCGCCAGCGGCCGTTCGAACAGCATCTCCGCGACGACGAGCCCCTCCTCGGGCAGTTCGACGACGGTCCCGAGCCGCAGGGGTTCGGCGAGCCGGATGCGGGGGAGCGGCCCGGGGGAGTCGAGCCGGTAGAGGGCGATCCACCGGTCCGCCCCGTCGGCCTCCGCGCGCAGCAGCCGCCGGCTGGACAGCGACCGCAGCCGCCGCTGCCCGTCGACCTCGGCCCGGTTGTGGCAGCTGAGCCGCGTCAGCGAGGAGTCCCACCGGACGTCGACGGCGCCGCGCGCGCCCCCGAGCGGCCAGGCCCGGTCGAGAGCGGGGAGCCCGTCGCCGGGCGGCAGCCACCGTCCTCGCGGCCGGGGCGGAGCCAGCCGCGCGCTGAGGCTGGCCGGCGGCAGGGACAGGACGTCCTCCAGGACCGCCAACGCCGAGAGGGAGCGCCGCCGTTCGGGCTGGTGGCGGCCCGACTGCCAGGAGCTGAGAGTCGCCGCGGAGACCGGGACCCCGCGCAGCCGCAGCCGCTCGTGGATCCGGTCCAGGCTCAGGCCGCTCGCGGCGATGGCGGCCCGCAGCTCCTCGTGGAACGGTCTCTCCCCGTGCATCCCCCAGTCTCCGCCCGGGCGCACCACGGAGCGGAAGACCGCCGTCCGGATGTTTGATCAAAGTTTCCGCTTGTTTGATCGAAACCGCCCGAATCTAAAGCCTTCTTCTGGCCGCCGTTTCGATCGCATTGCCCCTCAATTCCCGCAGGACTGAACGCACTCGGACTTCTTGCCATGCCCATGAGGGCTCCCGGAAGCTGCTGGTCACCGCCGCATGTCCCCCCACCTCCCCCGGAAACACGGAGAGTTCATGTCCAGCATCAGGTCCGCGAGTCTCGCCGTCCTCGCCGCAGGCACCCTCACCGCCGCCCTCGCCACCCCGGCGCTCGCGGCGACGCAGCCCGCCACCGCCACGGCCGCCGTGAAGGCGCCGCGTCAGCTCACCCAGTCCATCGAGAGCCACGAGAACCACGCCCCGCACGGCGCGCTGAAGCACTCCGGCAAGGTCAACGCCTCGGAGACGTCCACGAACTGGTCCGGCTACGCGGCCACCGGCTCCTCCGGCGCCTTCACCTCCGTCACCACCTCCTGGACCCAGCCGACGGTCACCTGCGGTTCGGCCACCACGTACTCCTCGTTCTGGGTCGGCCTCGACGGCGACGGCAACGACGCGCTGGAGCAGACCGGCACCGAGGCCGACTGCATCAACGGCCAGGCCGTGTACGGCGCTTGGTGGGAGGTCCTGCCGGCCGCCTCGACGGCGTGGGACGACGTCACGGTCAAGGGCGGCGACAAGCTGACCGCGACCGTGACCTACAGCGGCAGCACCTTCACGATGACCCTGAAGGACTCCACCCAGGGGTGGACGAAGTCCCAGACCGACGCGGGCTCCTCCGACTTCCAGAACGCCTCCGCCGAGGTCATCGCCGAGGCGCCGGAGGTCGACGGCTCGCTCGCCAAGCTGGCCAACTTCGGCAGCGTTGGCTTCACGGGTGCGAAGGCCAACGGCTCCAACCTGGACAACGCCTCGCCCGACGAGATCACGATGACCAACAGCGGCGGTACGGTCCGCGCGCAGCCGGGGTCGCTGTCGAGCGGCGCGTTCTCGGTGGCGTGGAAGTCCTCGTGATCTGAGACTCCCTGAAATCAGGGGGGTGCGGCATCCCCGTCGCACCCCCGCCTCCCTCTCAGGTACTACGCCGGGACGAGCAACCGCCCCCGGCGCGCGAACGCCAGCGCCTCCGGCGTGAGGACCGGACGCGGGACCAATATGCCGCAGTCCGTGCAGACCGGGCCCGCCGACGGCTCGTGGTCGAGGTCGTACTTCCACAGGAGCCGTTCGCCACCGCACACCGGGCAACCATCGCCCGGTTCCCGCTCCAGCGCGGCGATCAGCCGGCGCAGTACCTCGGCCAGCGGCTCACGGGGGTGGAGCCGCGGGTCGTCGCACCACGCCACGCCGAACCCGCCCCAGGTCAGCCGGTGCCAGTCGTCGAAACTGCCGGGCCTGCGCAGTCCGTCGTGCTTCTCTTTCCTGCGCCGTTCGGCGAAACCCGCCTCGTACGCCAGCCACACCGTCCGCGCCTCCTCCAGCTCCTCCAGTGCGGCCACGAGCCGCACCGGGTCGGGAGAGCGGTCCTCGGGGCCGAACCCGGCCCGCGCGGAGAGGTGGTCCCAGGTCGCCCTGTGCCCGTAAGGGGCGAACCGCTCAAGGCACTTGCGCAGCGAATAACGCCGCAGCGCCAGATCGCTGCGCGGATCGCGCGCCTGTCTCGCCAGACTCCGGAAACCTGCCATCGCCTTGCACCTCCGTCACACCTGCACCTGTACTTCGGTCACTTCGGCGCCGCCGCGCCGAACTCGCGCGACGTCGTCGAATAGACGTATCGACTCTCGATTCGGCTCCATCCGATGTCGGAACAGTTCTCGCCGAGGTAAGAAGCCGGGAAAAACTTGACGCATGTTCATCTTCAATCCCGGGGATACCGGCGGTAACCTTCCGGCCACCCCCGTCGCTAGGAGCTGCACATGCCACGGCGAACTCCCCTCGACAGACTGAGAACTCCCGGCAGATTCCCCGGGTTCCTGAAGAGCGCGACCGTATGCGCGCTCCTCGCCGGTCTGTTGTCCCCGCTCACCCAGGTCGCCACCGCCGAGGCGGCCGAGCCGAACGACTACTGCGGCGGACAGTGTTCCGACATCCTGCCGCCGGGCCAGAACGGCAACGCGACCCTCGCGCAGATCATCCTCAACCAGGCCTTCGGCACCCAGCCCGACCACGCCGAGGACCAGCTCGGCCCGTACAACAACCTGGCCAAGGGCTATCCCGCCCTCACCAACGCCACCATCAACACGTTCTTCAACGACTCGTCGTTCGGCGTGCCCGCCGACCAGGTCGCCTCCACGCTCCAGCCAGCCGGCCGCACCGACGTCAAGATCGTCCGCGACAGGAAGACCGGCGTCCCGCACATCACCGGGACCACCCGGTACGGCACCGAGTTCGGCGCCGGGTACGCGGCGGCCCAGGACCGGCTGTGGCTGATGGACGTCTTCCGCCACGTCGGCCGCGGCCAGCTCACCGGCTTCGCCGGCGGCGACCCCTCCAACCAGGGCCTTGAGCAGCAGTTCTGGCGCAACGCCCCCTACACCGAGGCCGATCTCCAGGCGCAGATCGACAACGCCGTCGCCACCAGCGGAGCGCGCGGCCAGCAGGCCCTCGCCGACGTGAACGCCTACCTCGACGGCATCAACTCCTACATCGACGCCTCCGACAGCGGGCGCTACTTCCCCGGCGAGTACGTCCTGACCGGGCACAAGGACTCGATCACCAACGCCGGCACGATCGACCACTTCAAGGTCACCGACATGGTGGCGCTCGCGTCCGTCATCGGCGCCCTCTTCGGCTCCGGGGGCGGCGGCGAGGTCAACAACGCGATCTCCCTGCTCGCCGCGCAGGAGCAGTACGGCGTCACCGAGGGCACCAAGGTCTGGGAGTCCTTCCGCGAACGCAACGACGCCGAGGCCGTCGTCACCGTCCACAACGGCGAGAGCTTCCCGTACGCCACGAAGCCCGCGACCCCCCAGGGCGAGGCGCTCCCCGACGCCGGTACGGTCGCCGCCGAACCCCTTATCTACGACGCGACCGGCACCGGAGGCCCCGCCGCCACCGCCGCTGCCGCCGCCACGACCTCCGCGAAGCGCGGCATGTCCAACGCCCTCGTCGTCAACGGCGCGCACACCGCCAGCGGCCACCCCGTCGCCGTCTTCGGCCCCCAGACCGGCTACTTCGCTCCACAGCTCCTCCTTCTCCAGGAGATCCAGGGTCCCGGAATCAGTGCCCGTGGCGCGTCGTTCGCAGGTCTCTCCATGTACGTAGAACTCGGGAGGGGCCAGGACTACGCCTGGAGTGCTACGACGTCCGGCCAGGACATCATCGACGCGTACGCCGTCGAGCTCTGCCAGGACGACTACCACTACCTGTACCACGGCAGTTGTACGGCCATGGACAAGGTCGAGCAGAAGAACGCGTGGAAGCCGACGACCGCCGACGGCACCGCCGCCGGCTCGTACACGATGCGCGTGTGGCGCACCAAATACGGTCCCGTCACCCACCGCGCGACCGTCGGCGGCAAGAAGGTCGCCTACACCACCCTGCGCTCCTCCTACCTGCACGAGGCCGACTCGATCATCGGCTTCCAGATGCTCAACGACCCCGGCTTCGTGAAGGGCCCGGACACCTTCCAGCAGGCCGTCCAGCACATCAACTACACCTTCAACTGGTTCTACGCCGACTCCCAGCACACCGCGTACTACAACTCCGGCGACAACCCGGTCCGCGCGAGCGGCGTCGACGCCGAGTTCCCGGTCTGGGCGCAGGCGGCGTACGACTGGAAGAACTGGAACCCGGCCACCAACACCGCCGACTACACGCCCTCTTCGCAGCACCCGCAGTCCGTCGACCAGGACTACTACATCTCCTGGAACAACAAGCAGGCCAAGGACTACACCAGCGCCCCCTGGGGCGAGGGCTCGGTGCACCGCGGCAACCTGCTGGAGGACCGGGTGAAGAAGCTGGTCACCGCGGGCGGCGTCACCCGTGCCTCCCTCACCAAGGCGATGGCGGACGCGGCCCTCACCGACCTGCGCGCCGAGGACGTCCTCCCCGACCTCCTCAAGGTCGTCAACAGCTCCACGGTCACCGACTCCACGGCAGCCGCAGCCGTCACCAAACTCCAGACCTGGCTCACCAACGGCGGTAAACGCACCGAGACTTCGGCCGGCTCCAAGGCGTACGCCGACGCCGACGCGGTCCGCATCCTCGACGCGTGGTGGCCGCTCCTCGTGCAGGCCGAGTTCCAACCCGGCCTCGGCAGCGGCCTGTTCACCGCCATCACCGCCAACCTCCCCGTGGACGAGGCACCTTCGGCGGCCCACGGCCCGACCGGCTCGCATGCGGGCAGCTCCTTCCAGTACGGGTGGTGGAGCTACGTCGACAAGGACATCAGGTCGGTCCTCGGCCAGACCGTCCAGGACCCGCTGGCCCGGACGTACTGCGGGAACGGCGTCCTGACCGCCTGCCGCGACACCCTGATCAGCACCCTGAAGACCGCCGCGGGCAAGACCGCCGCACAGGTCTACCCCGGCGACGCCCTCTGCGCGGCCGGCAACCAGTGGTGCGCCGACTCGATCTTCCAGCGCCCCCTCGGAGGCATCAAGCACTACAACATCAGCTGGCAGAACCGGCCCACCTACCAGCAGGTGGTGGAGTTCACGTCACACCGGTGAGCGCCGACCGGTAAGTGCCGTACGGCGGGGCTGGGTTCACCTTCGGGGGACCCGGCCCCGCCTCAGTTGATCCGCCCCGCCGCCAGGACCACCCGCGCGAGTTCGGGGTGCACGATGTCGCTGTGCGCGCCCGACGGGGGACCGCCCTTGCGGACGACGGCCGCCGCGTCCACGTTGACGCACCCGGACGCCGGGAACGGGCCCCGCAGCGCGTCCGCGAGGGTCAACGCCCTTGTGCCCGGCACCGCTTGGACCCCGTTGTGCCCCATGGCGCCCCACTTGTCGCCGAGCAGGTCCCCGATCGCCCCGCGCGCGTCCCCCGCCATCCGTGACGCCAGCGGGTACATCGTCCCGAGCGCCTGGTCGTACGAGGAGTAGCAGCACGTCAACGGCCCGTCGATCAGGGCCTGTTTCCCCTGCAACGCCCCGCGCGCACCCTGGTCGTACGGCAGCTTCGCCGCGAACGCGTAGTGGGAGAAGGCCCCTTGGAGCAGCGTCACGGACTTCACCGAACGCACGCCGGGGGCAAGGCCGTTGAGCGCGAACGACACCAGCCGGCCGCCGAAGCTGTGCCCGACCAGGTGGACCCGGACGCCGGGTACGGCCGCCGCCAGCTTCCCGACGAACGGCCCGAGTCCACGCTCGCCGACCGTCCCGGCCCGGCGCTTCATCGCGTAGTACGTCGCCTGCCGCAGCAACTCCTTGGCGCCGTCCCAGGGGTTCGGCAACGAGAACTCCCGTGTCCCGTTCCCTTCTTGGAGCGCCTCCGCGAACTCCGCGCACATCTCCGCCGCCGACTCCGAGAGCATCGCGGGCACGCCCTCGTCCGGCATGTCCGTCACGCACCTCGCCGGCACGGCGTCCACGAGCCGCCCCACCAGCTCCCCGAACTCCGCCAACCCGGCGTCGCCGGGCGGGCGTTGGTCCAGCAGCAGGGCGATCCGGTCGACGGTCGCCGCCTTGCCGGGGAAGGTCTCCAGGAGGGCGTTCTTCGTGTCGCCGTCCAGGCAGCCTTCCTGAGTGACCGTCAAGTGCGGGAAATCCGGGATGGGTTCGTCGCAGAACCGCATCGACGGCCACACGACACCGACGTACCCGAGCTTCGCGTTGGGCGCGAGCTGCGGGAACGGCGCGAAGAACGCCCGGTAGAGCGCGGTGGCACGGGAACGGTCGTTGTTCCACCCGTGCGAGAAGAACACCAGATCCCGCACCTTGCGCGCTCCGGCCTCGCCGAGCAGCCGGTCACGCTCGACGGGGTCCACGTCCCCGTCCGCGTCAAAGGTGAGTTGCCAGTAGGGAGCGACAGTCATTACGGATTCGGCCATCCCGGCCTCCGTCCCCCGGAGCGATGTGGGCGCAGTGTCCTGCTAACCGACCGCCTTGGCCATACGTCACGCGATACGCCATGACACGCCCCACCGCGCGCCCCCCACCACACCACCGCGCTCCCCGCCCAACCCACTGAACCCGCACCCACCACCCCCGCCCCGCGCCACGCCCCGACCCCCCTTCCCCCTCACATACCGACTGGTTAGTCTGTACCCGTTCCGAGCCGCACGTGTCGTGTCGAAGGAGACCCGATGGTGGAAGCCGTTCGAGGTGCCGGAGTTGTCGTGACCGGGGGCGGAGGAGGCATCGGCGCGGCGCTCGCCCGCCGGTTCGCCGCCGAGGGCGCACGCGTCGTCGTCAACGACCTGGACGGCGCGAGGGCGAAGGCCGTGGCGGACGAGATCGGCGCGATCGCGGTCGCCGGGGACGCCTCCGTCGTCGTGGACGAGGCCCGCGAGGCGCTCGGCGGCCGAGTGGACGTCTACTGCGCGAACGCCGGCGTCGGCTCGGGCGGCTCGGAGTCGGCCGGCGAGGACGTCTGGGCCCTGGCCTGGGACGTCAACGTCATGGCACACGTCCGCGCGGCCCAGGCCCTGCTCCCCCAGTGGCTGGAGCGGGGCGAGGGCCGCTTCGTGTCGACGGTGTCGGCGGCGGGCCTGCTCACGATGATCGGCGCGGCCCCCTACAGCGTCACCAAGCACGGCGCCTACGCCTTCGCCGAGTGGCTCTCCCTGACGTACCGCCACCGAGGCCTCAAGGTCCACGCGATCTGCCCCCAGGGTGTACGCACCGACATGCTGGAGGAGTCGGGCAGCGCTGGGGAACTAGTCCTCAAGCCGACAGCGATCGATCCCTCGGAAGTAGCAGACGCCCTCATGCAGGGCATCGAGGACGACCGCTTCCTGATCCTCCCTCACCCTGAGGTAGCGGGGTACTACCAGGGCCGCGCAGCCGACCCCGACGGCTGGCTGACGACCATGAACCGCCTCCAGCAGAAGTGGGAGGCGGCACAGTGACGACGTACGCCGACAAGCCCTGGACCGCCCTCCTGGACGACGCCCAGCTCGCCCCGGTCACCCCGCTGGACTCGATGGTCGACGCCCTGCGCGAGGCGGTGCGGACGGCCCCCGAACGCACCTTCCTCACGTACTTCGACGGACGCCTCACGTACGCCGAGGTCGACACCCTCACCGACTCCGTGGCGGGCCACCTGGCCGACCGGGGCATCGCCCAGGGCGACCGGATCGCCGTAGTACTCCAGAACTCCCCCCACTTCGTGCTCGCGCTCCTCGGCGCCTGGAAGGCGGGCGCGATCGTCGTACCCGTCAACCCCATGTACAAGTCCGGCGAGGTCGCCCACGTCCTGCGGGACGCCGAGGTAGCCGCGCTGATCTGCACGGAGCGCGCCTGGGACTCGTACCTGAGAGCTACGGCGGTCGACTCGCCGGTCCGGTTCACGCTCACCGCGAGCGAGCTGGACTTCCAGACGCGGTACGACGCACGCGTCCTGAACTTCGAGCCGAACCCCACCGACGCCGACGACCTCGTCGAGGTGGCCCGGCGCGGCGGCAAGGCCCCCGAGGGGCGGGTCCTCGTCCCGGCCGACATCGGGCTGATCAGCTACACCTCAGGTACGAGCGGTACCCCCAAGGGCGCCACCAACACGCACGGCAACCTCATGTGCAACGCGGACCGTCAGCGCGCCTGGCTGCATCTGCCGGACGCGCCCGTGTACTACGCCCTCGCGCCCCTGTTCCACATCACCGGCATGGTCTGCGAACTCGGCGCCTGCCTCAACAGCGCGGGCACCCTCGTCCTGACGTACCGCTTCGAACCCGGCGTCGTCCTGGACGCGTTCACGGAGCACCGGCCGCACTACACCGTCGGCCCCTCCACGGCGTTCATGGCCCTCGCCGCGCACCCCGGGGCGAGCCCGGACCACTTCTCCTCCTTCGTCCACATCAGCTCCGGCGGCGCACCCGTGCCACCGGCGCTGGTCGAGCGGTTCCGGGCCGGATTCGGGCCGTACATCCGCAACGGCTACGGCCTCACCGAGTGCACGGCGCCCGCAGCCTCCGTACCGCCCCAGCACGAGGCGCCCGTCGACCCCGCCTCCGGCACCCTCGCCGTCGGGCTGCCGGGCCCCGACACCGTCGTCCGCATCCTCGGCGACGACGGAGAAGAGGTGCCCTTCGGGGAGCACGGGGAGATCGTCGTGCGTGGTCCTCAGGTAGTACCCGGGTACTGGCGCCGCCCCGAGGCGACCGCCGAGACGTTCCCCGGCGGGGAGCTGCGGACCGGGGACATCGGGTTCATGGACGAACAGGGGTGGCTGTACGTCGTCGACCGCAAGAAGGACATGATCAACGCGTCCGGGTTCAAGGTGTGGCCGCGTGAGGTCGAGGACGTCCTGTACACGCACCCCGCCGTACGCGAGGCGGCCGTCGTGGGGGTACCCGACGGGTACCGGGGTGAGACCGTGCGCGCCTACATCAGCCTGCGTCCCGGCGCCGACGCGACCCCGGACGACCTCGCCGCGTACTGCAAGGAGAGACTGGCCGCCTACAAGTACCCGAGGCAGGTGGAGATCCTGCCGGAGCTCCCCAAGACCGCAAGTGGGAAGATCCTGCGTCGGGAACTGCGTTCCCGCACCACAGAGAACGATTAGTCCCCAGGAAAGGCAGGTGGCGGCAGTGCCCAGATCGACGGACAACGACGGCACCCCCGTCCCGCAACGGCTCCTCGCCGCCGCCACCCGGCTCTTCGCCGAGCAGGGCTACGACCGCACCTCGGTCCAGGAGATCGTCGAGGCGGCCGGTGTCACCAAGGGAGCCCTGTACCACTACTTCGGCTCCAAGGACGACCTCCTCCACGAGGTCTACGCGCGCGTGCTGCGCGTCCAGCAGGAACGCCTCGACGCGTTCGCGAACGCCGACGAGCCGATCGAACAGCGCCTGCGCGGGGCGGCGGCCGACGTGGTCGTCACGACGATCGAGAACCTCGACGACGCCGCGATCTTCTTCCGCTCCATGCACCACCTGAGCCCCGAGAAGTACAAGCAGGTCCGCTCGGAACGCCGCCACTACCACGAGCGCTTCCGGGCCCTGGTGGAGGAGGGCCAGGAGGCGGGCGTCTTCTCGAAGGCCACCCCGGCCGACCTGGTCGTCGACTACCACTTCGGCTCGGTCCACCACCTGCCGACGTGGTACCGCGCGGACGGCACGCTGAGCCCGCAGGAGGTCGCGGAACACCTCGCGGACCTGCTGCTGAGGGCACTGCGACCCTGACAGAGCGCAGGTGTAAGGGGCGGCCACCCAGGTGACCGCCCCTTACCCGTGCATCCCTACATGTACTTCTTCAGCTCCCGCCGGGCCAGCGACCGCTGGTGCACCTCGTCGGGCCCGTCCGCGATCATCAGCGTGCGCGCGCCCGCGTACAGCTCGGCCAGCAGGAAGTCCTGGCTCAGGCCTCCCGCCCCGTGCAGCTGGATCGCCCGGTCGATGATGTCGACGACCGCGCGCGGGGTCGCGATCTTGATGGACTGGATCTCCGTGTGGGCGCCCCGGTTGCCGACGGTGTCCATCATCCAGGCCGTCTTGAGCACGAGCAGCCGGAGCTGCTCGACCGTCACGCGCGCGTCGGCGATCCAGTTGTGCACGACCCCCTGCTGAGCCAGCGCCTTCCCGAACGCCTCACGCGAGACGGCCCGCCGGCACATCAGCTCGATGGCCCGCTCGGCCATCCCGATGAGCCGCATGCAGTGGTGGATGCGCCCGGGACCGAGCCGCGCCTGCGCGATGGCGAACCCGCCGCCCTCCTCACCGATGAGGTTGGTGACCGGCACACGCGCGTGGTCGAAGACCACCTCCGCGTGCCCGCCGTGGTAGTGGTCCTCGTACCCGAAGACCTTCATGGCCCGCTGCACGGTGACCCCGGGCGTGTCGCGCGGGACGAGGATCATCGACTGCTGACGCCGTATGTCGGCCCCGTCGGGATCGGTCTTCCCCATGACGATGAAGATCTTGCAGTCGGGGTTCATGGCCCCGGAGATGTACCACTTGCGGCCCGTGACGATGTACTCGTCGCCGTCGCGCTGGATGAACGTCGTGATGTTGGTGGCGTCCGAGGAGGCCACCTCGGGCTCCGTCATGGCGAACGCGGACCGGATCTCCCCGGCCAGCAGCGGCTCCAGCCACTGCTTGCGCTGCGCGTCGTCCCCGAACTGCGCGAGGACCTCCATGTTCCCGGTGTCGGGGGCGGAGCAGTTCAGGACGGTCGGCGCGAGCTGCGGCGAGCGCCCGGTGATCTCGGCGAGGGGCGCGTACTGGAGATTCGTGAGGCCGGCGCCGTACTCGGCATCGGGCAGGAAGAGGTTCCAGAGGCCCTGTCGGCGCGCTTCGGCCTTGAGGTCGTCCACCACCGCCGGGGTGTCCCACGGGGACGCCAGAGAGGCACGCTGCGCCTCGGCGAGTTCCTCGGCGGGGTAGACGTACTCGTCCATGAAGGCGAGCAGCCGCCCGCGCAGTTCCTCCGTGCGCGCGTCGAACGCGAAGTCCATGCCGGTCAGCCTTCCTGGAGAGTGGTCAGTCCGTGCGAGATGAAGACGGGGACTAGCTCCCCGATGCGGTCGAAGCCGCGCCCGACCGTCCGGCCGAGGGTGTAGCGGTAGTGGATGCCTTCGAGGATGACGGCGAGCTTGAACCAGGCGAACGCCGTGTACCAGGACACGTCCGAGACGTCCCGGCCGGACCGCCGCGCGTAGCGCTCGATCAGCTCGGCGGGGGAGGGGTGCCCGGGAGCCTCGGCGGTCGTCGATACGGGCGAGTTCGGCATCTCCAGCGGCACGCTGTACATCACGAGGAGACCAAGATCGGTCAGCGGGTCGCCGAGAGTGGACATCTCCCAGTCGAGAACCGCTCGGATCCGGTCGTCGTCCCCGACGAGGACGTTGTCGAGCCGGTAGTCGCCGTGCACGATCGCGGGCGCGGGCGAGGAGGGCAGGCTGCGGCCGAGCGCCGCGTGCAGTTCGTCGATCCCCGCGAGGTCGCGGGCGCGGGACGCGTCGAGCTGCTTCCCCCAGCGCCGCAGCTGCCGGTCCAGGAACCCCTCCGGCCGCCCGAAGTCGCCGAGCCCGACCGCGGCGGGGTCCACGCCGTGCAGCTCGACGAGCGTGTCCACGAGCGACAGCATCACCCCCCGGGTCCGCTCGGCGCCCAGCGGCACCAGCTCCTCGGCGGTCCGGTACGGCGTCCCCTCGACGAACTCCATGACGTAGAACGGCGCCCCCAGCACCTCCTCGTCCTCGCACAGCAGCAGCGGCCCCGGCACGGGTACGTCCGTCTCGCGGTGCAGCGCGTCGATCACCCGGTGCTCGCGCCGCATGTCGTGCGCGGTCGCCAGCACGTGCCCCAGCGGGGGCCGCCGTACGACCCACCGTTGCCCGCCGTCTGAGACGGTGTACGTCAGGTTCGAGCGCCCGCCCTCGATCAGCTGCCCGGACAGCGGTCCCGTGACCAGGCCGGGCAGCTCTCTGTCGAGCAGAACGCGCAGCCGGTCGAGGTCGAGCCCGGGTGGATGATCGGTGCTCATACGGCGCTCCTGGGTGCGTGCGACGGTGGACGTGGGTCACATGATGCCGACCGGTCGGTATGTCGTCCAGTGCGAGGCGCCGACGTGATCGGGGCCACCCTAGGGGTACGGCTCCCCGCGCGGGTGCGCGGGGAGCCGTCAGGAACGTTTTTCGGACCTACGCGCGCGTGCGCGTCAGTGGTCGTCGTAGTGGTCGTCGTGCTCCGCGTGCCGGTGACCGTCGTGCACGTAGTCCACGTGGTCGCCGTGCTGCACGCGCGCGTGGCCGCAGTTCTCGTCGTGCTGGTGGTCGTGACCGTCGTGCGTCACATGACCGCCCGGCTCGCACTCGTCCCAGTGGTCGTCGTGCGAGCGGTGCAGATGACCGTCGTGCGCGTAGTCGACGTGGTCGCCGTGCCGGACCTCCGTGTGGCCGCAGTCCGGGCCGTGCGCGTGGGGGTGCGTGGGGTGTTCCTGGTGCAGAACGCTCATGGTGCTCACCTTCGGAAGGTGTGGGGGAATTGCTTCCCTCAGATTCCCACGCAAACGGCCCATATGGCGTATTTAGGGGCACACCGCTTGCGTGGCGTGCGCCCAGCCCGGAGGGTCGAAGCCATGAAGGCCATCAGCTACAGCCGGTACGGCGGACCCGAGGTGTTCGAGTACGGCGAGGTGCGCGAGCCCAAGGTCGGCCCCGACTCCGTGCTGGTCAAGGTGCGGGCCGCCGCCGTCAACCCTGTCGACTGGAAGGCCCGCGAGGGGTACCTCGACGGGATCATCGACACGGTGTTCCCCGTCGTCCCCGGCTGGGACGTATCAGGCGTGGTCGTCCAACCAGGCGTCTCCGTCACGGAGTTCGCCGTCGGCGACGAGGTCATCGGGTACGTCCGCGAGGACTTCCTCTCCCGGGGGACCTTCGCCGAGTACGTCGCGGCCCCCGTCCGCACGCTCGCCCGCAAGCCCCGCAACCTGTCCTTCGAGGAGGCCGCAGGGCTCCCGCTGGCGGGCCTCACGGCCTACCAGGGCCTCGTCCACGCCCTCGGCGTCAAAAGGGGCGAGACGGTCCTCGTGCACGCCGCAGCGGGCGGCGTGGGCTCCCTCGCCGTCCAGATCGCCCACCACCTCGGCTGCCGCGTCATCGGCACGGCCAGCGAACGCAACCACGACTTCGTACGCTCCCTGGGGGGCGAGCCGGTGACGTACGGCGAGGGCCTGGTCGACCGCATCCGGGGCCTCGCGCCCGAGGGCGTCGACGCGGCCCTCGACACGGTCGGCGGCGAAGCGCTGAAGGCCTCCGCGGACGTCCTCAGCGGCGACGGCCGCCTGGCCTCCATCGCCGACGGGGACGTCCTCGGCTACGGGGGTCGCTACTTCTGGGTCCGCCCCGACGCGGCCGACCTCACCCGCCTCTCGGAACTCGCCGAGCAGGGAGTGGTCTCGGTGCACGTCTCCGAGACGTTCCCGCTGGAGAGGGCGGCTGAGGCGTATCGGTTGAACGAGGAGGGGCGGACGCGGGGGAAGATCGTGGTGACGGTGGATTGGGGGGAGGAGGGGGTGTAGGGGGAGGGGCTTGCGCGCGGGTAGGGCTGGCTGGTCGGGAAGGGTGGCGGCGGCGGTTCGGCTCGCGCGCGGGTAGGGCGGTTCGGGCGGCTGGCCTGGGTGGGCGGGGAGCTTGGGCGCGTTCCCGCGCGTGGGCGCACATCCCGCGCGTTGAAGGCGGTCGCCCGGCGGGGTGGCACCCGTTCCCGCGTGCGTGCGCACATCCCGATCGGGTTCTCGCCCCGGCTGACGCGGATCGCCCCGTTCCCGCGCGCGTGCACACATCCCCGGGTCCGTGCTGGGCGCCTTCGCAGCCCGCTTCCCGTTTCCGCGCGCGTGCGCACACCCCCGGTCGGCCCTCGTGCGTGCGCGCCTGTTCACAGTTCGGCTGTGCACGGTCGCTCCCCGCGCGTGCGCCCTCCCAGGCGCCGGCCTACCTCGTTGACGAGGGTCAGGGTCGCTCCCTGCGCGCGTGCGCCCTTACACCACCACCAACGCCGCCGCGCAGACCGCCGTGGCCACCGTGCACAGCACCGCCGCAGTGGCCAGGCGCGGTGTGAGGGCCGGTGGGTGGGGCGTCGATGCCAGGGTCTGGATCCGGCGGTGTGCCACCGTCAGGAACGCCAGCCACAGGGCGCAGCACGCCGCGCTGATCATCGCCCCGGCGACCGTGGGTCCTCCGTGCAGGAAGGTCTTCATCGCGAGGACGGCGGCGACGGCACCGGCCAGGGTCGTACGGCGCCATGCGAGCCGCGTACGTTCGGGCTGGAGGCCGGGGTCACGGGCGGTGACGCAGGGCTGTGGCGTATCGGTGTGATCATCGGACCCGGCATCCGGGATCGGCGACCCCTCAGGAACCCCCACCCCGCTCACCCGTTCCGCCCCAGAACGACGACCACCACCATCGCCACCGCGACAAGCGTCACCGCAAGACTCAGCACAGCCGGGAACCGCGACGTCGGCAGATCCTCCCCCCGCCGCATCGCCCGCTCGCACCGCACCCAGTGATTGAGCGCCCGCACCGCGCACAGCACCCCCGCGACGAGCAGCGCCAACGCGAACCCGACCCGCCACTCCCACCGCAGGTCGGGCAGGAACTGATCGACCGCGAACCCGCCTCCGACGAGGGCCATGGCGGTGCGGAGCCACGCGAGGAACGTGCGTTCGTTGGCGAGGGAGAAGCGGTAGTCCGGCGTCGTCCCTTCCTCGCGGACCGCGGAGGGCGCGAACCACAGACGGACGTTCCGAACAAAATCGATCACGCCGAAAACCCTACCCGTCGGCCGGTGAGGGGGCGTTGTCAGTGGCGGCCGTTACGGTCGGTGCATGGAGGTTCCCACGCCGCTGAACGGCTACGCCATAGCCCCGGCCGAGCACCACCTCACCCTGCCCGGCTTCTGGCCGGCCTACCTCGCGGCGTCCCCCGAGCACTTCGAGGAGTTCGGCGCGGACCCGGCGGACGTGGATGCGGCGTACGAGGTGCTGTACGACGCGTGGCGCACGTGGCCGACGTACAGAATCCCCCTGCCGCACGGCAGGACCGTATGGATCGTGTTCGCCAACCTCCCCGACGACCCGGCCATCGACTACGTCCTCACGGACCCCGCGCACCCCGGCAGCCCCCGGACGCTCGCCGAGACAGAGGGCGCCTTCTCGGACCCGGCCCTCCCCTGGCCGGACCTCCTCGCACTGGCGGAAGCGGTGCCGGAGACCGGCGAGGGCGTACGCGACCCGGACCGCCGTCTGCTCCTGCTGCTGCCCGCGTACGGCGATGTCGACCCGCCCGCGCGGGAGCGGACGGCCGCCGCGCTGACGGCGATCGGCGTACCCGCGCGCAGTGCCCCCGCGCTGGCCGAGCACCTCCTGGACCGGCACACCCCCGGGACCTGGGACGTCTCGGGCACCACCCCTCTCAGCGGCGCCGGAACTCCTTGAGCCGCTCGTACGCCGCGAGCCCGTCCGGCACCCACTCCCACTCCCGGAGCCGCCCCTCGACCTCCCCCTCGGACAGGTACCCGTACCACTCGACCTCCTCGACCTGGGGGACGACCGGCAGCTCGCACAGCACCTCGTACACGGCGGACCACCAGCTCCGCCCCGCCCCGTCGTCGTACAGGAACTTGAACAGGAACTCCGGCTGCGGCAACCCGCTGACGCCGAGCTCCTCCTCGGCCTCCCGCAACGCAGCCGCGTCGTACGCCTCCCCGGCCCCGACGACCCCGCCCACGAACATGTCGTACAGGGAGGGAAACACCAGCTTGGTGGGGGTCCGCCGATGCACGAACAGCCGTCCCTCGGCATCGCGGGCCTGGATGAACACACACCGGTGCCGAAGCCCGTCCGCGTACACCTCCCCACGGGGCAACTGCCCGATCACGTTGTCCTGTTCGTCGACGATGTCGAGGATCTCGTCAGCAGCGCTCATGGGCCCATCCAAGCAGCCGCCTCGGGCCGGCGGGCCGGACGGCAGCTTCCGGCGAGCACGCTGAGCGCTCGCGCGGGACTGGTGAGCACCTGCGCCGGACCGGTGAGCGTCCGTGCCGGACCGGCGAGCACCCGCGCGGGACCGGCGAGCCGAAACAGTGCCCGGCCGCGACGCGAAGAACCAGCCGCCAGGAGCCCCCGAACCTGCCTGCCCCGGAGTACTCCCCGCCCCTGGCTCGGAGCCGCGCTCGATCCTGGCTGCGCAGGGCCCCTGATCCCAGTCGGCCCGCGGTCGGGAGCCACGCCCGGCCCCGGAGCCCCGGCCCGGGGCTTCGCCCGACTCCGGCTGCCGCAGGTTCTCCTGATCCCACTCGACCCGCCGCCCAGAGCCTCCTGACTGCCCGGAGCCCCCGATCCCGCCGGGCCCGAGCCCCACCCTTCACCTCACCTCGGCTGAAGAACCCGCTCCCGCACCGCCACCCCCTGCGGCATCGCCGGATGCAACCCCAGCAGCACGATCCCCACGACGATCCCCGCCAGCCCCACCGCCTCCCACGCCAGTGCCCCCGTGTCCGTCCGCAGCCGGTCCCCGAGGAACCCCACCCCGCAGATGATCCCCGCGAGCGGCTGCGCGGCGGTGAGGGCCGGCAGGGACATCCGTAGCGGTGCCGTCTCGAACGCGCTCTGGACGAGGACGAGCCCGGTCACGCCGAGCGCGAGGACGGCGTACGGCTGCCACCCGGTGAGCAGTTCGACGACCCCGCCGGCCGCGAACCGCTCCCCGCTGACCCGCGTCAACGCGTCCTGGACGCCGTACAGGAGCCCGGCGGCGAGCGCGAGCAGCACGGGCCCGGAACTGAGCCGGGACCGCTTCGCGTACGTCGTGAGCAGCAGCGCGAGCCCGGTCATCACGCCGATGATCAGCCAGTGCCGGAAAGGATCGGCCACCGCGTGACCCCCGCGCGGCTCACCGGCGACGATGAACGCGGTCACCCCGCCCGCGAGCAGCGCGAGCCCGGCCCACCCCTGCCGCCCGAGGGACTGCCGGGTGTACCGGCGGGAGAGGGCGAGTGCGAAGAGCAGGTTCGTCGCGAGCAGCGGCTCGACGAGGGACACCTCGCCCTGCCCCAGCGCGACCGCGCCGAGCACCATCCCGGCGACCATCAGCGCGAGCCCGCCGAGCCAGCGCGGCACCCGTACGAGGTCTAGCAGCAGGCGCGGCGAGAGGAAGTCACCGAGCGGCGCCTTCTGCGCGGCCTGCTGCTGGAGCACGAATCCGAAACCCAGACAGCAGGCGGCGCTCACGGCGAGAGTCAGAACCAGAACCGACACGCTGCGTACCTCGATGATCATCCGGTCGGGCCACGGTTGTCGTGGGCCGACTGTAGCGCTCAGGAGCTACGACCGTTCCCGGGTAGTACGGGAACGGTCCTACGGGTACCCCGGTACCGGGGTACGACGCCGGCCGGGACTCCACCCGGAAGCAACGTGAAGCAAAGCGCGCGGGGGAGTACGGCCGTACCGCCATCGTGGGGTGCGCCGCCCCGCCGCGCCATGGCGTACGCCACATCGCCGTCACGTTCACGCCATGCGACCCACCCGCCCCGGCCGCCCCGCACGCCCCCGACCAGCGCGCTCACCTCGGCGATCACCCGGCCAAGTCCCTTGTCCGGACAGCCACTTGATACGTGTCATGTTCCCCCGGCCCTTGACGGTGACCACTGCCTGGGGCTTTGCTGTCCGTGATCGGCCGATCGCAGGCCGACGGCAACCAGTGTCGCGCCAGGAGGACGAGGAAAACCCGCGGTGCCCCCACCCCCGCCTTCCCCGGTTCCCGGTCGCGAACGCGAGCCCCGGATCCTCGACGCCACCCTCGACGACGCGGAACTCGGCGTCGCCCGCGCCGCGTTGGCGCAAGGCCGCTGGCAGGCCGCCCGTACGCTCCTGGCCCGCACGGGCGACGACTGGGACCGCCGCGGCCACCGAGCCGCCGTCCTCGCCCTGGAACCGGACACCGCGGCCACGGACTGGCTGCACACCGAACCGGACAACGCCGACGCGGCGACCCTCCGCGCCCTGACCCTGGTCCGCCGCACGGTACGAGGCAGGACCGACGTCCACGACGACGCCCGCGCGGCCTGCGTCATCGCGGCCGACCTGGCTCCCACGGACCCGACCCCGTGGCTGGGGTTGCTGCGGCTGGCTCTGTGGGGGGAGGGGGACGACGACGCCGAGGTGGTCCGGCTCTTCGAAGAGGTCCGCTCGCGTCACCCCGACCACCACCAGGCCCACCACCTCATGGTCGCCCACCTCGCCGAACGCCGTGCCGACAGCGGGCCCGACCCGCTGCACGAGGTGTACGACTTCGCCGCCTGGGCCGCCGAACAGGCCCCCGCGGACTCCCCGCTCGCGATCCTCCCGGTCGTCGCGCACGCCGAGCGCTACCGCGTCCTCGCCGCCCGGGGTCACCTCTCCGCCGACCCGGCGGCCTCCGGGCACTGGGCCGACGACCGGGCGCGCGAGGTGATGAAGACCGCGTACGACTGGTGGCTGGAGTGGGAGCACGAGGGCCACCCGCGCCGTCTGCTCGACCTCAACTACCTGGCCCACGCGACGGTCTGCGCCGGCCGCCCCGCCGAGGCCTCGGCCCTCTTCCACCGCATCGCCGACCACGCGACGATCCGCCCCTGGTCCTACCCCGCCAGGGACCCGTACAAGGCGTTCACGGCGGCGCGGGAGAGGACGCTGGGCAGGGGCTGCTGCGAGGAGCACCCGGCGTAGTACGGAGGGACAACCGGCGCAGTACGGGAGAGAACCCGGCATTGTGCCGAGGGACACCCGCGTACTACCCGGTTAATACCTGAGAACCAGGTGTGACTCCCCCCGCAGGACTGGCCCCCACCCACCCCCGAGTGCTCGAATGGATACGTGCACCCCGAACCACCCGAGGAGACCCCCGCAGCCGGCACCCCCATCGGCCGCCGTGTCTTCCTCGGCACTCTCGGTCTCGGCGCCCTGGGCGTGGCCGCCGCACCCGTCCTCCAGCGCGGCATGGAGTCCGTGCTCGGCGCGATCGCGGGCAAGGACCCCACGGGCCTGACCGGTCTCCTCCCGAACGGCGGCGGCTTCCGCTACTACTCGGTGACCTCGTCCGTCCCCCGCAAGAACGACACGAACTACCGCCTCACGATCGACGGCCTGGTGGACCGCCCCGCGACGTACACCCTCCCCGACCTGAGAGCCATGCCGCAGACCCGCATGGTGAAGGACGTCCAGTGCGTCACCGGCTGGCGCGTCCCCGGCACTCCCTTCGAGGGCGTACGCCTCTCGCATCTCCTGGACGCGGCGGGCGTGAAGTCCAAGGCGGGCGCGATCCGCTTCACCTGCTTCGACGGCGCCTACACCGAGAGCCTCACCCTCGCCCAGGCCCGCCGCGCCGACGTCCTGGTCGCCCTGCGTATGCAGGACAAGCCCCTGGGCCACGACCACGGCGGCCCGGTCCGTCTCTACGTCGCCCCGATGTACTTCTACAAGTCCGCCAAGTGGCTCTCAGGTATCACGGTCACCGAGGACGTGAAGCCCGGTTACTGGGAGGACCGTGGCTACGACGTCGACGCCTGGGTCGGCAAGTCGAACGGACGGGACGATGACCCCACCGGCTGACACTCTCCCGACGACGACCGACGTCCCCCGTTTCGCGCCGGCCGTGCGGTGGATCCACCGCACCACCGCCCTCCTCATGGGCATCTGCGTCGTCACCGCCGCCTGCCTCTACCTCCCGGAGTTCGCCGAACTCGTCGGCCGCCGCGAACTGGTCGTCCGCATCCACGAGTTCGCGGGTCTCGCGCTGCCCGTCCCGGTCCTCGCCGGCCTCGCCTCGCGCGCGTTCCGCGGCGAGCTGCGCCACCTCAACCGCTTCGGCCCGCACGACCGTGTCTGGCTGCGCGCGGCCCTGCGCCGGGACCGACGCCAGTCCTCCCGCCCGGCCGCGAAGTTCAACGCGGGCCAGAAGGTCTACGCCGCCTGGATCGCCGGAGCCACCCTGGTCATGCTCGGCACCGGCCTGCTGATGTGGTTCACCCACCTCGCCCCGATCATGTGGCGCACCAGCGCGACCTTCGTCCACGACTGGCTGGCCCTCACGATCGGCGTAGTACTCGCGGGCCACATCGGCATGGCCTTCGCCGACCCCGAGGCCCGCCACGGCATGCGCACGGGTTCGGTCAGCCGGAACTGGGCCAAGCGCGAACACCCTCTCTGGCGCCCGGAGGACAAACGGTGACACCGGGGGCGGCTGGCTGGCCGAGGGCCACCAGCTAGTGCTGTGACCGGAAAGGTTCACCGGGGTCGGGAGCGGGTGAGCCTCTGGAGGGAGCGGACGGTCCGTGGGCCGGGCGTGAGAGGATCGCGGCCGTGACCATCAAGCTTCATGACTTCGACGGCGAACACTCGCTGACGTTGGATGTCGGTGGCCTGGCTGCTGATGCCGCAGTGGTCGATGCAGAACACGAGCCGAACGGATACTTCTGGGAAGGTCTCGTGCGGTTTGCCTGGCCAGACATCGCCGAGCGCCTCGACTTCGACAGTGAGGCCGGCATGTTCTGCGCGGTCGGGAGTCCGAGCGACCTCGCGCTTCTCAAGACGGCCGTTGAATCAGTCATCACCAGCCCCGAGGCAGTCCGCGAGATCATCGCCCGGGCGGAAACTTCGGGCTTCGAGTTCGACGATTAAAGATCCAACCGGATAGCAACACCAGTTGGGTCAGGATGCTGTGCTGAGGGGGCGTCCGCCCCAGCGGATGCCCTTCTCGCTGCGGATCCGGGCACGCTCCTTGCGCTGGGCGGCCAGCACGTCGGGGTGTCGGGCGTTCTTGTTGCGCCAGCGCAGGTAGGCGTGCAAAGCCCGGGTCTGGGTGGGGTGGCTGCGGTGGTTGGAGTTAGCGACGGTGAACTGCCGCAGTGGTCCGAAGTGGGCCTCGATCGGGTTGGCCCAGGATGCGTAGGTGGGCGTGAAGCACAACTCGACCCTGTTCCTCCTGGCCCAGCGCCGGATCATCTCGCCCTTGTGGGCAGACAGGTTGTCCAAGATGACGTAGACCGGCGCGCCGTCCGGGCGGGCCGTGCGGATCGACTTCAGCGCGGCCAGGGCGTTCGCGGCGCCCTTCTTGCAGCGGTTGACGCCCCACAGGGTGTCGTCGCCGATCGAGTAGCAGCCGTGGAAGTAGCGGACGCCGTGGGTGCGGTGATAGGTCGCGGGGTGCCGCTCGGGGTAGCCGGCAGGGGCCCAGCCGCAACCGCCGGTGGGGCGGATGCCGAGCGGGCCGAACTCGTCGAACGCGAACACCCGGTCCGGGAACCGCTCCAGGACGTGCTCGATCCGGTCGAGCTTGGTGTCACGCTCGGGGTCGGGTGATTCCTTCCATGTCTTGGTGCGCTGGAAGGTGATGCCGCGGCGGGCGAGCAGGCACCGTAACGCCTCGCGGCCAATCCTGATCACGCGACCGTGCACGCGTCGCAGGTGGGCGGCAAGTTTGCGGACGGACCAGCGGGTGAAGGGCTGGCCGAGCTTGGTCGGGCGGGTGGTGGCCGTCGCGACGACGAAGTCCTCGTCGTCAGGACTGAGCAGGCGGGGACGGCCTCCCGCCCACTGAGGGTCCAGGCAGGCCAGGCCGATCTCGTTGAACCGGTGGATCACGTCGCGGACGGTGTCCTCGTCTGCCTGCACCAGCAGGGCAATCACCGGGACCCGGTTCCCGCCGGCCGACGCCAGCAGCATCATCGCGCGCCGGTAGCGCACCGAACTGGTGCTGCCCCGGCGCACGATCTGCTGCAGCTTCTGCCCCTCCTGGTCGGTCAACCTGCGCACACGGACAGGCTCAGCCACCACACCCCCAGCGATCGGACGAACGGACGTCACCGGACATCCAACCGCCGCGACCACCAACCCGGCGAACCTTCCCGGTCAGAGCACTAGAGGGCTTCCCGGCAGAGAACGACTACCGGTCGACGAGAGACAACGGTGACGGCCATCCGGCGGGGGGCGACGGGCTGCCGAGCTGTTCCCCGGAGCCCAGGGCAGGCGACGGCCACTCGGCGGACGGCCCTGGCTCTCCGGCAGACGACGGCCCCTTGACGGACGGCGTTGGCCACTTGGCGGAAGGCGACTCCCGGTCGGTGAGAGGCGACGGTCACGGCGACCCGGCGGGGGACGGCGGCCCCTCGATGGACGGCGTCGGCCACCTGGCAGAGGCCGACGACCGCCCGGCGGACGACCCCGGTTCCTCGGCAGACGGCGACGGCTCCCCGGCAGAAGGCGAAGGCTCCCGCACGGGCGGCGACGGCGACCCGCCCACACCCTCCCGTACGACGACCAGGGCTCCCTCCGCGACCGCCCGCACCCCGCCGTACTCCACCCGCACATCCACAACCTCCCGCCCCGGCCCCGCGAACTCCGGCACGGCGAACTCCACCAAGTCCCCCGCAGGGAACAACGGCACCCGCAACCCCCCGACGGCCGCGCCCCCTTCGGTCATCAGCTCCCCGAAGTCGAAGAACAGCCCCCGCAGTTGGACCCGCACCACATCCCCGGCCGCCACCTCCCCACTCCCGACGACCCGCACCCCGAAGGAACACGCGGGCACACCACCGGAGTTGGCGACCAACCGCACCGAATCCCCGCTCCGCGCCCCGTGCCGGAACGCCAGCAACTCGCCCAACACCCGTTGCGCGGCAACCCCCTTGCAACTGACCCCGCGCACCGGCCGAGACGCCTCCGCCCAACTCCCGCCCTCGCCCCGCGCAGCGAGACACGCGTGCGCCAATGCCTTCAACACCCGCCACTCGTCCCCGAGTTCACCCCCGGGGATCATCCCCAACGCCTCCCGGCATCGAGTCGGGGACCGCAGCACGTCGTACACGCTGTCCGGATCCGCCAGCCGGTCCGCGTCGGGCGAGACGGGCCCCGGAGGCAGCCAGGAAACCGAGACGACACGCGGCGTACGACCGGGACTTGGCGTAGGAAGAGCCGGCGCCGCGGAAGGCGCGGGAGCACTCCGCCCGACCGCGCCCCCTTCCAGCGCACTGGTCCGAGGCGCCGGAGAAGAAGTGACCGCAGGCGTCGACCGCACCGCCGAGGAACTGGCCTCCGGCACCGCACCCCCGCCCCGTACCCGAGGCGCGTCCCCTTCCTGAAGCGCCACGGACACCACAGCCACGGCCCCCGCGACCAGCACCGCCGAGATCCGTGTCCCCAGCGAAATCCCCATGACGTCCCCCCAGTCGCCACCCTCCATCATGTGCCGCCCGCTCCCGCACCGAAACCTGCCCCGCGACGCCGGGTGCGAGGGAGATTCGTGAAGCCGACGGGCGGGCCGGTGAGTTCACCCTGCCCCGCTCAAATCGGCGAGTGGACAAGGGGGTTCATCTCACTCCGCTGAAACCGGCGGGCGGGCCAAGGAGTTCACCTCGCCCCACTGGAACCGGCGAGCGGGCCGGGGGAGGGGGCACCTCGCCCCGCTGAAATCAGCGGGCGGGCCGAGGAGTTCACCTTGCCCCACCGAAATCAACGGGCGGGCCAAGGAGTTCACCCCGACCCACTGAAACCACCGAGCGGGCCAGGGAGTTCCCCCGACCCGCTCGCTCCAAGCCCCGCCCTCAGCCCCCGAAGTCCAGCAGCACCTTGCAGGACCGCCCCCGGTCGGCAGCCAGCGTGAACGCCGACTCCGCCTCCTCCACCGGCACCACCGCACTCACCAGCCCATCGAACGCGGGCTCCACCGCGAGGAGTTGAAGCGCCTCGTCGAACTCCACGTCGAAGCGGAACGCCCCACGCAGCTCGATCTCCCGGCTGACGACGAGGTTCCCGGCGAAGGGACTCTGCCCGGGCGGCAGCATCCCGAGCTGCACGACAACCCCGCCCCGCCGGATCAGCCGCAGACAGGTGTCGAGCCCGGCGGCGACCCCGGACGCCTCGACGGCGACGTCAACTTCCGCAGGCCACCCGGCATCTGACGGATCATCGGCCCGCACCACCTCGGAAGCACCGGCGATCCGCCCGAACTCCAGCGCGGCGGGAAGCAGATCGGTCACCGTCACCCGAGCCGCACCGGCGGCCTTCGCGGCGGCGACGACCAGGCACCCGATCGGCCCGGCCCCGGTCACCAGCACATGCCGCCCCCGCACGTCCCCGGCCCGCCGCACGGCATGCAGCGCGACGGACAGCGGCTCGGCAAGAGCGGCACGCCGCAGATCCAGCCCTTCCGGCAGCACCCTCAACTGCTCCTGAGGCACGGCGATCTGCGCCGCGAACCCGCCCTGCACGTGGGGCGTCCGCGCCGCGCTCCCCAAGTACCGCGTGTCCCGGCAGACATTGCGCCGCCCGTCCACGCACTCCGGGCACACCCCGCACGGAGTCGCCGGGTGGACGGCGACCAACTGCCCCTCGTACGGCCCCGACAGAGCCGTACCGACGACCTCGTGCCCCAGGACCATCGGCTCCTTGAGGCGGAAGTCGCCGACACCGCCGTGGCGCCAGTAGTGCAGGTCGGACCCGCAGACCCCGCCGTAGCGCACGGCGACCAGCGCCTGTCCAGGACCCGGCTCGACCGGCGTCAACTCCTCGACGCGCAGGTCGCCTTGAGCATGGATGACACAGCCCAGCATCCGCGTTCCCCCGTTCACAGCACGCTCGTCATGCCGCCGTCGACGTACAGGATCTGCCCGCTGACGAAATCCGCCGCAGGGGAGGCGAGGAACAGCACCCCGCCGACCAGGTCCTCGGTACGGCCCCAGCGTCCGGCCGGGGTCCGCTTGCGCACCCAGGCGCTGAACTCCTCGTCGTCCACGAGGGCTTGGGTCAGTTCCGTCTCGATGTAGCCGGGCCCCAGGCCGTTGACCTGGACGCCGGACGGCCCCCAGTCCGCGCACATGCCCTTGGTCAGCATCTTCAGCGCGCCCTTGGTCGCCGCGTACGGCGCGATGCCGGGCCGGACGACCTCGCTCTGCAACGAGCAGATGTTGACGATCTTCCCGTGCCCGCGCGCGGTCATGTACCGGGCGGCCTCGCGGCCCACCAGGAACGCGCTGGTGAGGTTGGTGTCCAGGATGCGGTGCCAGTCGGAGTCGGCGAACTCCAGGAGCGGGGCCCGCAGTTGCATCCCCGCGTTGTTGACGAGGATGTCGAGCGGGCCGACGCGCTCCTCGACGTCCTTGATTCCGGCGGCAACTGATGGGCCGTCAGTCACATCGAAGACGGCGGTGTGGACCTTGCCGGGCAGCTCGCGGGCCGCCTCGGCAAGGCGAGCCTCGTCCCGTCCGTTGAGGACGACCGTGCAGCCCGCTTCCGCGAGACCCCGGGCGAGCGCCAGGCCGATACCTCGGCTGGACCCGGTGACGAGCGCGGTCTTTCCGGTGATGTCGAAGAGAGGATGAGTCATCGTCGTACCCCTAAAGGACCAGAGACAGAAGGAAGACCACGCCACCCGCGACCACGGAGATGATCGTCTCCATGACGGACCAGGTCTTGAGGTTCTGGCCGACACTCAGCCCGAAGTACTCCTTGACCATCCAGAAACCGGCGTCGTTGACGTGGCTGAGGAAGAGCGAACCCGCGCCGATCGCGAGGACCAGCAGGGCCGTGTGCGTCGTGGACATGTCGGCGGCGAGGGGGGCCACCAGACCGGCCGCCGAGACGGTCGCGACCGTCGCCGAACCCGTCGCCAGCCGGATCGCGACCGCGATCAGCCAGGCCAGCAGGATGGCCGAGATCGACCAGTCCTCCGAGATCTCCAGGATCATCTTGCCGACGCCGGAGTCGATCAGCGTCTGCTTGAAACCGCCGCCCGCGCCGACGATCAGGAGGATCCCGGCGATCGGCGCGAGGCTCTTCTCGACCAGCTCGTTCAGCCGCTGCTTGGAGAAACCAGCCGGGCGGCCGAGCGTGAAGATGCCGACCAGGACGGCCGCGAGCAGCGCGATCAGCGGCGAGCCGACGACGTCGAAGACCCGCTGGACGCTGTTCTCCTTGTCGTCGATCACGATGTCGACCAGCGCCTTGGACAGCATCAGCGCGACCGGCAGCATGATCGTGAACAGGGTCGCGCCGAAGCTCGGACGCTTCTCCAGGTCCTCCGACGGTCGCTGGGGGACCATCTTGTCCGGTGCCTGGACGTCGACCCAGCGGGCCGCGTACCGCGAGAACAGCGGGCCCGCGATGATCACCGTCGGGATCGCGACCAGCACGCCGAGCGCCAGCGTGACGCCCAGGTTCGCGCCGACCGTGTCGATCGCGACGAGCGGGCCGGGGTGCGGCGGGACCAGGCCGTGCATCACGGACAGGCCGGCCAGCGCCGGGATGCCGATCCGCATCAGCGAGTAGTTGCCGCGCTTGGCGACCATCAGCACGACCGGGATCAGCAGGACGACGCCGACCTCGAAGAAGAGCGGCAGGCCGATCACCGAGGCGATCAGGACCATCGCCCACGGCATGGTCCTTCCGTTCGCCTTCGCGAGGATCGTGTCGACGATCTGGTCGGCGCCGCCGGAGTCCGCGAGCAGCTTGCCGAGGATCGCGCCGAGCGCGATCAGCACACCGACGCCGGCGACCGTCGTACCGAGGCCGGAACTGAAACTGGTGATCGCCTTGTCCAGCGGCGCTCCGGCGAACGCGCCCAGCGCGAGCGTGCCGATGGTCAGCGACAGGAAGGCGTGGAGCTTGAACTTCGTGATGAGCAGGACGATGACGGCGATGCCCGCCAGCACGGCGATACCGAGCTGAGCGTGCCCGGCCGAGGTGATCGGCTCTGGCGCGTCCGCTGCCAGCATCTCGACGCTGAGTCTGGTCACGGGGGTCCCTTACGGAGACGGGGAGGGGTGGACGGGGGAGGGGTTGGTGGGGGTAGCTCTCAGGTAGGGGGTTAGGTGGGGGAGAGGTGAGAAGGGGAAGGGAGGGACGGGACGGGGTGGGGCGGGGCGGAGCGAGGGGGTTACGCCTGGCGGGGTAGCTCCGGAGGTCTAGTACCGGCGGGGTAGTACCGAGGGGGTAGCTCCCCGGGGCTAGTACCAGAGGGGTAGCTCGGCCGAGTTACCCCTCGCGGGTTACCCCCATAGAGGTAGCCCCGCAGCGGTAGTCCCGGAGAGCTACCTGCGCAGCGGTAGCCCCCGAGAGCTACCTCCGAAGAGCCAGCCCCCGCAGAACGATCAGCCCCGCGCCCCGGCCCCCGTGCCGAGCGCGGTGATCGCCCGCGCGGCAATCTCCTCCGGCCGCCCCGAGACCTCGACCACGACGCCCGCCTCGTCCGCCCCCAGCGGCTCCAGCGCGGCGAACTGCGAGTCGAGCAGCGCGGTCGGCATGAAGTGACCCTCCCGGTGCCCCATGCGCTCCCCGATCAGCTCGCGCGAGCCGCTGAGGTGCACGAAGAGCAGGCCGGGGGCCGCTGCACGCAACCGGTCCCGGTACGACCGCTTCAGCGCCGAACAGCTGACGACGCCGCCGAGCCCGGCCCGCTCGTGCGCCCACGCGCCGATCGAGTCCAGCCACGGCCACCGGTCGTCGTCGTCCAGCGGGGTACCGGCCGACATCTTCGCGATGTTCGCCGGCGGATGGAAGTCGTCACCCTCGGCGTACGGAACGCCGAGCCGGGCCGCGAGCAGGGGACCGATCGTGGTCTTGCCGGTGCCCGCGACGCCCATGACCACGACGACCTGGGGGGTGCTCATCACTACCTCGCTGTCTTCTTCGACGTGCTGCCGACACGTGATGTCAACGCCACTGAAACCCATTAGGTACGACGAATTCAAGCCCTCGCTCCAAATAAATCTGACTTTTTGAGCCCGTGACGGACGCCGTACGCTGAGTGCATGACCATTCCGGGCCGAGGTCTGCACGGCCATGTACTCGACACTCTCGGCCCCGCGATCACCGCAGGCGAGTACCCCCCTGGCAGCGTCCTGCGCACCGACGAGCTGTCCCAGCGCTTCGACGTCTCCCGCTCCGTCATGCGCGAAGCGGTACGTGTCCTGGAGTCGATGCACCTCGTCGAGTCCCGCCGCCGCGTGGGCGTGATCGTCCGCCCCACCGCCGAGTGGAACGTCTACGACCCGCAGGTCATCCGCTGGCGCCTCGCCGGCGCGGACCGCCCCCGGCAGCTGCGTTCACTCACGGTTCTGCGCTCGGCGATCGAACCGGTCGCGGCAGGCATGGCGGCGAAGAACGCGACGCCCGAACAGTGCGCCGAGCTGACCGAATGCGTCCTCGGCATGGTCGCCAACTCCCGTGGCCACAAGCTGGAGGGCTACCTCATCCACGACGTGGCCTTCCACCGCGTCATCCTCACGGCCTCGGGCAACGAGATGTTCGCCCGCCTGGGGGACGTCGTCGCCGAGGTCCTCACCGGCCGCACGGAACACCGGGTGATGTTCGCCGACCCCGACCCCGCCGCCGTCACCCTCCACGTCCAGGTGGCCGAAGCGGTCCGCGAGGGCGACGCGATCCGCGCCGAACGCCTGACCCGCGAAATCACCGAGGGAGCCCTCCAGGAACTGGACATACTGGCCCCCTGACCTACTCCCCGGGAAACTCCCCGTCCACGTAGACCCAGGCCCCGTCGACCCGCTCGAACCGGCTCACCTCGTGCAACGCCCCACCCCGGTACGAGGCCCTGAACTCCACAACTCCCTTGCTGTGGAACGCGGTTCCGTCCTGCGTCGCAAGAATCTCCAGCCCGGTCCACCGCATCCCCGGATCCAGCTCCAGGCTCCCGGGCCGCGTCCGGGGATGCCAAGTCCGCACCAGATATGCCGAGTTCCCCTTCACGAACGCGCTGTACCGCGACCGCATCAACGCCTCGGCGGTGGGCGCGGCGACGGGGCCCGCGTGGTAACGCCCGCAGCAGGCGTCGTACGACTGGGGAAGACCGCAAGGGCAAGGGGTGGGACGTGCCATGCCCCCCATTCTGCCGGAACCCACCAGCCACCACGCCGCGCGCTCCTAAGCTCACCGCAGGTGACGCGTACGGCAAGGGGGTCGGGGTGGCGGACAGCGAGCCGTTCTGGCGTGCACTCAAGGCGGAGGTCCGCAAACAGGGCGTCCCCCAACGGGACTTGGCCCGCCGCCTCCACCTGAGCCCATCGGCCCTCTCCGAACTCCTGAACGGGAAACGGACGAGTACGCCGGACTGGGATGTGGTCCGGAAAGTGGTGGAGGCGATCGGCGGCGACGTCGGCTACTGGCGGCGCCGGCTTGAGGAGTCGGAAGCCGCGGAGAGCGCCCGGGACCACAACACAGGGCGGGAGCCTGCTGGTTGCGTCGGTTGTGGGAGGAGCGCGTACGTGTCGCCGCCTCCCCCCTACGGCGATGGCTATCTGCACAGCCTGAGCGAAGATACCCGCATCCTGGCAGGACGGGACGAGCGCCTGCTCGCCGAGATGGTGGCCATCGACGAGGAGGGCCTGGAGACGCCACCTGAATCGATGGCTTTCCGCAACCAGTTTGACCGGGTCGCACGGCGGCTGCTCGCGGACCTGGCGGAGAAGGCGCGCCGAGCCTGCCATCCGCACAGGGTGCAGCTGTTCTGCGCGGCCCACGCTCTGCTGGTCGTGGAAGCGTGCATTAAAGGTCCCTTTCTTCCTGCGTGTTGGGATGTTGGAGTCGGAGCAGGCGAGCTCGTCGAGGTCAGCTTGGGGCAGGGCCTCACCTCGGTTCCGCCGCTCGGTGCCGACATGTTCGGTCCGGACCATCACGCCCGCGTCGTCCAGTACTACGACGGAGTCGCCGAGGCGCTGAGCCTCTTCCTCTCGCCCGATGACACCGCTGCGACAGTCGCCCTGTACGAGTCGCGCGTCGCCGAACTCGCCGCAGTCTGCCAGCAGTTGTGCGTCTGGATCACCTTGCGGTACGGCACCGGCGCCGACCTGGCCGCTTGCCCACCTGGCCGGTCCCGTACGGAACTTGAACGGCTCTACGGTGAACTGGGCGCCCGGAGAACGGGACTCGGCGGCCTGGAAACCCTCCTGCGAACCCTCGCCCGCGACGCACCGCCTGCCGAATGGCCCGCACGCCTCGCCGAGATGCACCGCCACGAACTGGCCCGCCCCCTCTCCTCGGTCGGCGAGGCGGGGGAGAGCCATCCCGGCCCCCGTATCCCCAAGCTCGCCCAGGGGTACGTCAACCCTTCCTACCGCGCAGCCATCCACACTCCCGACAACAGGCCACACATAGACGCCTGGTGGCACACGCGCCCTCTGCACCAGGACATCCAGACCCTCCTCGCCGGCCACCTCACCGCGTATCCCACCCTCGACCAACCACTGATCGTCCTCGGTGACCCCGGCACCGGAAAATCCCTCCTCACCAAGCTCCTCGCCGCCCGCCTCCCACCCACCGACTACCTCCCGATCCGTATCGAACTCCGCACGGTCCCGGCCGACGCGGGCGTTCTCGAACAGGTCAACCACGCCCTGCACCGACTCACCCAACGCACCATCACCTGGGCGGAGTTGACCGAAGCATCCCCCGGCGTCCTCCCGGTCCTGATCTTCGACGGCTTCGACGAACTCCTCCAGGCAGGCGGCACCGACCACTACCGCTACCTCCAGGACATCGCGGACTTCCAGCGCAGCTCAGCGACCACCGGCCTCCCGGTAGCCGCGATCGTCACCAGCCGCACAGTCGTCGCCGACCAGGCCGCGATCCCGCCGGGCAGCACCATCATCCGACTGGAGCCGTTCGACGAGGAACGGATCACCCGGTGGACGTACATCTGGAACACGGTCAACAGAACGCACCCCTGCCGCACCGACCTGGCCGCACGACACCCCGAACTCGCCCCGCAACCCCTCTTGTTGCTCATGCTCGCGCTCTACCACTCCATCGAGCCCGACGCCGAAGCCACAGCGCCGATGAGCCGAGTCACCCTCTACGAACGCCTCCTCAAACTCTTCGTACGCCGCCAGATCACCAAACTGGAACCCGGTCTGCGCCCAACTCTCCTGGAGGAAAAGGTCGAGAACGAACTCGACCTCCTCTCCGTGATCGCCATGGCGATGTTCAACAGGGGCAGCCAAGGCGTGAGCGCAACGGACGCCGAACACGACCTCGCCCACCTCCGCGACCCCGCCAACTCCGCCACGGACTCGGCGCCTTGGCTGCTCTTCGGCCGCTTCTTCTTCATCCACGAGGCCAGAGCAACGTACGAGAACGGCGAGGACCACCTCTGGTACGAGTTCCTGCACGCCACGTTCGGCGAGTACCTGGCCGCCCGCAAGATCGCCCACACACTGGCCAGTTGCCCGGACGGAGGCGGATACGACGCCCTCCTGTTCGCGCTCCTGTCCTGCGCACCCCTGACCGACCGCACGCAGATCATCGACGACCTAGGGGACCTTCTCCCCGCGACGAACACGAACACGGACCCGATCCGCACCCTGTTCCCCCGAGCCCTGTACCCCGTCGAACACGACACGGGCTACAGCACAGGCCCGACCCCGGTCACCTACCGCCACGCCTGCTACAGCGCGAACCTCCTGCTGCTGGCGTTCGCTCGTGGACATGTCCTGCGCTTCTCCGAGATCGCAGGCACTACTCCAGATCCGGCCGCGAACTGGCGTATCCACGCGACACTCTGGAAGTCCCAGTTCGAGCCGGGCGCGTGGGACGCGTTCACGCGGCTGGTGGGGACAGTGCCGACAGGAGGGGACATCGTGCTGAGGCTGAGCGAGCACGACGGCCCAGGACTCACCGCAGGCCGTCGCACCCTCATCCTTCACGACCCGGACATCGAGGAGTTGGCGAATCCGGCCCTCCCGGTGTGGGAGGCGTTGGGAGACGTCACATCCGTCGGCGGAGAGACGGACTCCAAAGGACGGGACACCTTCGCAGGCCGGGACCTGGTCGCTCTCCTGCTCGCACCGCCGGCGTCGTACGGGGACCTGCCGGCCCGATACGAACGGTGCCTGAAAGTCCTCGCGGAGTCCGCCACGCGGCCAGGCGCGGAGCGAATGCACAGCGCGATCAGCCACCGGCTCGCCGGAGAGAGCGGCCGGCTCCCCGGCGCCTTCGTGAACGAGGCGCTGGAGAAGCTGACGGAAGTGATGGAGGTGGAGGACGAAACCCGCATCGCCCTCCTGGCCTGCGCCTGCCGCCAACTCGTCCGCACCGGCGCCCGTGAGGCCCTGGCGAGGTCGATCTCACGACTTCTGGACTACTCGCCGGGACAACTCCGCTACCTGACCGCCCGGAGCACCGAACTGGCTCTTTCGGAGCTCTACAGACTCTTCCGCGCTCCCCGCCCTCGTACTTGGCTCCTCAGAACGGCTATCCAACTCGACCTCCGTGGCTGGTGCACCCGCCACGCCGCTCACATCCTCGGTGAGGACTCCCCGGACCTCCTGACCCCCCACGAATCCGACTACCTCCACCCCCTCCTCACTCCCCAACCATCCGATCCAGCCTCTCCGCCACCCACACCCCCACAACCCCCGCCACCCATCCCCCCAGATCCCCACTGACCTGCACCCCCACAACCACCGAAACCCCCAAAATCACCGCACTACGAAAGCTGATGAGTTTCCGCATCCCGTCCTCCCGGACCGACCGAATCGAGTAGGTCCCCCCACCCTCCCGCCCAACGGAAACTCACCCCCCACCCCCCGAACACCCCCGAACCGAACGCCAAGCCCCCAGCTCAGCGCCCCCCACCCCCGAACCCCGCCGAACCTCCCTACGGCAACGACGGCAACGGCGGAACCGGCGGCATAGAGGGAAACGCAGGCAACGCCCCCTCATAAACCCACGCATCAAAAAACTCATCCACCGGCTCAGCAGCAAACCGCCCCACATGAGCCACAAACGTGGACGTAGTCACAGCACCCCCCCGATGCAACCCGGCCCACCCACGCAACATAGGAAAGAACGCGGCATCCCCCAACAAACACCGCACAGCATGAACAACCACCCCACCCCGTTCATACAACCGATCGTCGAACATCAACTTCCGCCCAGGATCGGCAAGCCGCAGATCCTGAGGCAACCCGGCGAGCAACCGATAAGCAGCCGAGGCAAGTTGATGAGCACTCCGCCCCCCGGACCGCTCGGACCACAACCACTCGGCGTACTTGGCCAGCCCTTCGTTGAGCCAGATGTGCCGCCAGTCGGCGACGGACACACTGTTCCCGAACCACTGATGAGCCAGCTCGTGGGCAACGAGCCGCTCCGACCCCCGAGCCCCGTCGACATGGTTGATCCCGAAGAGCGACAACCCCTGCGCCTCGACGGGCACATCAAGCTCTTCCTCGGTGACGACAACGGCGTACTCGTCGAACGGATAGGGCCCGAACACCTCCTGGAACAGCTCCATCATGGCGGGCTGCCGAGCGAAGTCACGGGAGAAGAGGGGAAGCAACTCGGCGGGAATATGCCCGTGTTGAGGCACACCCCCGGGCCCGAGATCCCCGAGCAGAACCGTCTGGTACTTCCCGATGGCAAGCCCGACGAGATAACTGGAGGTGGGGGCGGACTGCTCGTACACCCAAGTAGTCGTGGACGCACGGGTGGTACGCGTGAGCAACCGCCCCCCGGTCACCACGGAATACGCGGAGGGAACGGTCACGGACAGCAGATAGGACGCCTTGTCGGCGGGCCGGTCGTTGCAGGGGAACCAGGACGGCGCCCCCACCGGCTGACTAGCGACCAGGGCCCCATCCCCCAGCTCCTCCCAACCGATCCCGCCCCAGGGGCTGTTGACCGGCTTGGGATTCCCGGACCAGTGCACCTCGACGGTGAACGCGGCACCCCCGCGCACGGACTTGGCGGGCCGGACCCGCAACCGCCCGCCCCGGTGGGTGTATTGAGCCTGCCGCCCGTCGACACGGACGCGGCCTATACGGAAGTCCGCGAGGTTCAGGAAGAACTCACCGAGCGCCCCCCGCCCGGCGATCGCGTTGATCCGGGCCGTCCCGGACAACCGGTTCGGCCCAGGACGGTAGTCCAGCGTGATCTCGTAGCGATGCACGCGGTAGCGAGGGTCGCCGTTGTCCGGGAAGTACGGGTCCGGCCCCGCTGTCTGCTGAACTGCCACTACCGCGTCCGCTCCCTGCGCCGTGCCACTCGAACTGCCGCTCATGGACACCGAGTGGCCCGCGCTCACGGGCGCCACGACTCGATGGGATTGCCCAGCCAGCGGGTGCCGTCGGGGACGGACTCCGCGGCCATGACGAGCGACGCGGGACCCAGTGTCGTACGGGCCCCGATCGTGCTGCCGGGCAGCACGATTCCGCCAGGGCCCAGTGTGGCGCCCTCACGGAGTACCACAGTATCCGTCCGCAAGATCCGGTCGTGGAAGAGGTGAGTCTGGAGCACGCAGCCACGATTCACGGTGGAACCGTCCGAAAGCGTCACCAAGTCGGCCTCGGGAAGCCAGTGCGACTCCAGCCAGACACCCTTCCCGATCCGCGCACCGAGCCCCCGCTGGAAGGCGGTCATGACGACGGTCCCGGGCACCGCGTTCGCCAGCCACGGTACGGCGACGACCTCGACGAACGTGTCCGCCAGCTCGTTGCGCCACACGAAGGAGCTCCACAGCGGGTGCTCCCCGGCCCGATGCCGCCCGACCAGCGCCCACTTGGCGGCGATGGCCAGCAACGCGCCCGCGAGACCGGCCCCCAGCACCACGACCCCGCCCAGCAGGAACCCCCACGCCCCCAGCACCGACAGCGCGGCCACCACCCCCGCCGCGATCCCCGCCGAGCAGAACACCGGCACGATCCGGCACAGTTCGACGAGCCCGCGCGCCCACAGCAGGTGCGCCGGCGGGTCGTACGTACGGCTCTGGTCGCCGCCCGAGGCGCTGCGCGGCAGCTTCATCGGCGGCAGCCCCAGGTACGAACTGCCCTTCTTCGCCTTCTTCGGCGTCGCCGACAGCACCCCGACGAGCCCGCCCTCGGGCACCGACCGGCCCGGCGCGGTCATCCCGGAGTTCCCGAGGAACGCCCGCCGCCCGATCTCGGCCTTCCCGATCCGCACCCAGCCACCGCCGAGTTCGTACGGCGCGGTCAGCGTGTCGTCGGCGAGGAACGCGCCCTCACCGACCGTCGTCAGACTCGGCAGCGCCAGCACGGTCGACACCTCGGCGCCCCGCCCGATCCGCATACCGAGCGCCCGCAGCCACACGGGCGTGACGAGCCCGGCGTACAGCGGGAACAGCGTCTCGCGCGCCTGGTCCATCAGCTGCGTCACGGTCCACGCCTGCCACCCGACCCGGCTGTGCGTCGGATACGTCCCCGTACCCAGCCGCAGGCTGAGCAGCCGTACGCCGACGAGGATCAGGGACGCGTAGACGAGGCCGTACGCGAGGGTCGCCGGGACGAGCGCGTACAGGACGCCCGGCCACACCGCTCCGCCGGGACGGACGAACACCGACGCCATCAGCAGCGCGACGGCCGCCGCGGCCACCGGCAGCAGGCTGAGCGCGCCGCCCGTCAGGCCGTACATGAACCGCCAGTACGTGCCCCGCGCCGGCCGCTCCTTGGGCCAACTCCGCTTCGCCTTGCCCAGCTTGACTGCCGGAGCCCCCGCCCAGCGCTGTCCGGTCGGGATCTGGCCGACGACGGCCGAACCCGGCGCCACCTCGGCCCGCTTGCCGACCCGCGCCCCCGGGAACAGGGCACTGCGCGTACCCACGACGGCGTGCGCGCCGACCTTGACCGCGCCGATCTCCAGCCGGTCCCCGTCCAGCCACCAGCCGGACAGGTCGACCTCGGACTCGACGGCCGCCCCGCGCCCCAGCTTCAGCATGCCCGTCACCGGCGGCAGCGAGTGCAGGTCCACCTCGGGCCCGATCTTCGCGCCCAGCGCCCGCGCGTACCGCTCCAGCCAGGCCCCGGTCAGCGAGGTCGCCCCGCTGAACTCGGCCAGCCGCTCGGCCGTCCACAGCCGCAGATGCACACTGCCACCGCGCGGATACCGGCCCGGCTTCACCCCGCGCAGCAGCAGCCGCGCGCCACCCGCCGCGATCCCCAGCCGCCCGGCCGGAGTGAACAGCACCAGCGCGACGAGCCCGATCACCCACCACGACGCGGTCGGCAGCCAGGTGTACCCCGGCAGCAGGTTCCCGGCGGCGGCCAGCGCCACCGCCCACCGCAGCCCCGTCAGCGTGAACAGCGGCAGCAGCGCCAGGAGTTGGATCACCTGCGCGCGCACCGGGACCGGCGCGATGACCCGCGTCGACCCGTCGTCCTGCGCCGACTCCTCAAGATGCCGGGCGAGTTTGCGCAGCACCGGCTGCTGATAGATGTCCAGGACGGCCGCGCTCGGATACCGCTGCCGCAGCCGCGTCGTGAGCTGCGCGGCGGACAGGCTGCCACCGCCTATGGCGAAGAAGTCGTCGGAAGCGCTGGACACCTCAGTACCCAGGACCTCGGTCCACTGCTCGGCGAGCCACGCCTCCGTCCCGTACAACTCCTCCTTCGCAGAAGAGGTTTGCAGATTCGGCAGCGGCCACGGCAGAGCGTTGCGGTCCACCTTCCCCGAGGTACGCGTGGGGAGTTCGTCGACCGCCGCCAGCAACGGCACCAGCGCGGCCGGGAGTTCGGCCCGCAGCCGCTCCACGGCAGCCGCCTGGTCCCAGCCCTCCTGCGTCACCACGTACCCGACGAGCAGCTGATTCCCGCTGCGCGCGGTCCGTACGGCCGCCGCCGCACCCGCCACACCCGGCAGCGCCTGCAACGCGGCGTCCACCTCGCCGAGTTCGATCCGCCGCCCGCCCAGCTTGATCTGCTCGTCGGCCCGCCCGAGGAACAACAGCCCCTCGGGATCGGCCTGGACGAGGTCACCGCTGCGGTACGCCCGCTCCCAGCCCAGGGATTCGAGCGGCGCGTACTTCTCGGCGTCCTTCTCCGCGTCGAGATACCGCGCGAGCCCGACGCCGCCGATCACCAACTGCCCGGTGCCGCCCATGAGTACGGGCTCACCGGCGTCGTCCACGACCGCCAACTCCCAGCCGTCCAGCGGGAGTCCGATTCGGATCGGCTCCTCGCCGGTCATCAGCGCGGCACACGCCACGACCGTCGCCTCGGTCGGACCGTACGTGTTCCACACCTCCCGCCCCTCGGTCACCAGCCGCTGAGCCAGCTCGGGCGGGCACGCCTCGCCGCCGAAGATCAGCAGGCGTACGTCGTTGAGGGTCTCGGGCTCCCACAGCGCGGCGAGCGTCGGCACCGTCGACACGACGGTGATCTCCTGCTCCACCAGCCAGGGCCCGAGGTCGGCGCCGCTGCGTACCTGGGAGCGCGGTACGGGGACCAGGCAGGCGCCGTAGCGCCAGGCGAGCCACATCTCCTCGCAGGACGCGTCGAAGGCCACGGAGAGGCCCGCCATGACCCGGTCACCGGGTCCGATCGGCTCCTCGGCGAGGAACAGCCGCGCCTCGGCGTCCACGAAGGCCGCCGCGCTGCGGTGCGTGACCGCGACGCCCTTGGGCTTGCCGGTCGACCCGGACGTGAAGATGATCCACGCGTCGTGCTCGACGCCCGGCCGCCCCGCCGGTCCGCCCTCGCCCGGGTGGACGGTGATCGCGTTCCCGCCGGTGATCACGGCACGGACGTCCGCCTCGCCGAACACCAGGTCGGCGCGCTCGTCCGGGTCCTCGGCGTCCACCGGCACGTACGCGGCGCCGACCGCGAGGACGGCCAGGATCGCGACGTACAGATCGTTCGTCCCCGACGGCACCCGCACCCCGACCCGGTCGCCGAGGCCGACGCCCGCCTGCGCGAGCCGGCCCCGCAACCGGGCCACCTCACCGGCGAGTTCGCGGTAGGTGAGCTGGGCGTTTCCGTCGTCGAGCGCGGGCTCGTCGCCGTAGAAGCGCACAGCGCTGTCGAAGACGTCGACGAGCGTGCGCGCCGGGGCGGCAGAGCCCCCCGAGAACCGCGCGAACGCCGTCTCCTCCTCTTCGAACAAGGCCGTGCTGACCTCGTGTATGGCCGCCATCAGGTCCCTCGCGTCTCGTGCCCGGAAACCTCCGGGGCGCTGGCGGGCCCGCAGGTATGCCTGGGGTTGTCCGGCTCCAGCCCGTAACAAGCCGGAAATTTTAGTACCACGCTATGGATCAACCGGTTCGACAGCCACCGCAGAGACCCGTTCGAGCCACCGATCGAGACTCTGGGCAAGGCTCTGACCTGCGCGATCTTGGTACGGAGGAGAGATCCACCACATAACGAACGAAGGCCCCGACCGACTGGTCGGAGCCTTCGCTCACTGTGTCCGAGGGGGGACTTGAACCCCCACGCCCGATAAAGGGCACTAGCACCTCAAGCTAGCGCGTCTGCCATTCCGCCACCCGGACGGGGTGTGTCTCGCGCGGGTTTCCCCGGCGGCGACTCCGTAAACATTACCAGGGTTTCCGGGGTGCTCGATCACGGGTGGTCCGGCGTGAACGGTGTGTGACGAGGTGGGAGCGGTCTTGGGTGTCGGGGGCGGGGGAGGGAGGATGAGAGGAGAGACAGCACCGGCAGCGGGAGGCACAGGCGTGAGCGACACGGGCACGGGCGGGTACGTCAGGGGCGAGGACGAGGTCGTGGACCTCTGTTCCGAGCTGATCCGGTTCGACACCAGCAATTACGGCGACCACTCGGGCCCGGGGGAGCGGCAGGCGGCCGAGTGGGTCGCGGAGAAGCTCGCCGAGGTCGGTCTCGAGCCGAAGATCTTCGAGTCGCACCCCGGCCGCGCCTCCACCGTGGCCCGCATCGAGGGCGAGGACCCCTCGCGGCCCGCGCTCCTCATCCACGGCCACCTCGACGTCGTCCCCGCGAACGCGGACGACTGGACGCACCACCCGTTCTCCGGCGAGGTCGCGGACGGCTGCGTGTGGGGGCGCGGCGCCGTCGACATGAAGGACATGGACGCGATGACCCTCGCGGTCGTCCGCGACCGCCTGCGCAGCGGGCGCAAGCCGCCCCGGGACATCGTCCTGGCGTTCCTCGCGGACGAGGAGGCCGGCGGCACGTACGGCGCGCGCCACCTCGTCGACAACCACCCCGACCTCTTCGAGGGCGTCACCGAGGGGATCAGCGAGGTCGGCGGGTTCTCCTTCACCGTCAGCGAGGAGCGGCGGCTCTACCTCATCCAGACGGCCGAGAAGGGCATGCACTGGATGAAGCTGACCGTCGCCGGTACGGCCGGACACGGCTCGATGATCCACCGCGACAACGCGATCACCGAACTGTCCGAGGCCGTCGCCCGCGTCGGACGCCACAAGTGGCCCGTCCGCGTCACCAAGACCACCCGCGCCTTCCTCGACGAACTTGGCGACGCGCTTGGCACCCCCCTCGACCCCGAGGACATGGAGGCCACCCTCGCCCGCCTCGGCGGCATCGCCAAGCTGATCGGCGCGACCCTCAGCAACACCGCGAACCCCACCCAGCTCGGCGCCGGCTACAAGGTCAACGTCATCCCCGGCGAGGCCACCGCCCACATCGACGGCCGCTTCCTGCCCGGCCACGAGGACGAGTTCCTCACCGACCTCGACCGCCTCCTCGGCCCCCGCGTACGCCGCGAGGACGTCCACTCCGACAAGGCGCTGGAGACCTCCTTCGACGGCACCCTCGTCGACGCCATGTCCGCCGCGCTGCTCGCCGAGGACCCCACCGCCAAGGCCGTCCCCTACATGCTCTCCGGCGGCACCGACGCCAAGTCCTTCGACGACCTCGGCATCCGCGGCTTCGGCTTCGCGCCGCTGAAGCTGCCGCCGGAGCTGGACTTCGCGGGCATGTTCCACGGGGTCGACGAGCGCGTGCCGGTCGACGGGCTCCAGTTCGGGGTGCGCGTCCTGGACCGGTTCATCGACGCGTCCTGAAGGGGCCGCGCGCCTGTTCGGTCTCCCCTCGGACGGGTGAATCCGACCATACGCTCGTAGCCCCAATGGCTCCTCCTCGTTACAGGTCGTGCGGCCCGCTCCTTGGGCCGTCTACCTACTCAGGAGGAAATACACATGATCAAGAAGGTCGTCGCCGCCGCTGCCGCCACCGGTGGTCTCGTTCTCGCGGGCGCGGGCCTGGCCGTCGCCGACGCCGGTGCGCAGGGTGCTGCCGTGGGCTCCCCCGGCGTCCTGTCCGGCAACGTCATCCAGGTCCCCGTGCACGTCCCGGTGAACGTGTGCGGCAACACGATCTCCGTGATCGGCCTGCTGAACCCCGCCTTCGGCAACACCTGCATCAACAAGTGACGCCACCCCGCTGAGGGGGCGTCCACGCCGTACCGGCCCCGGAGCGCGCGCCATGCGCTCCGGGGCCGGCCGGTTTCGGCAACAGCGGACCACGTGGACATCAGTAAGGGCAGGTAATCAGCGATGCGACAGGTCACCCGCAAGGGGTTCATGACCGTGGCGGCGGCGACGGGGGCGATCGCCGCGGCGGGAGGGGTCGCCCACGCGGACTCCTCGGCGAACGGTTCCACCGGGGAGTCGCCGGGGGTGCTCGCGGGAAACACGGTGTCGGTGCCGGTGCACGCACCGGTGAATGTGTGCGGGAACACCGTGAATGTGGTGGGGCTGCTCAATCCGGCGATGGGGAATTCGTGCGGGAACGGGGGCGGGGGTAAGGCAGGGGCCGGGTACGGGTCTGGCGGGCACGGCTCCGGTGGGTACGGCGGAGGGGGCGGGCACGGTGCTTCCGGGGGCGCGCACGCGGGCGGGCACGCCGGGGGGTCGCCCGGGGTCGGCTCCGGGAACCACGTCCAGGTCCCCATCGACGTACCGGTGAACCTGTGCGGCAACAGCATCGACGTCGTCGGGGCCATGAACCCGGCGTTCGGGAACGAGTGCGGTAACGGGACGTCGGGGCACCCGGGGCATCCCGGCGGGCCCGGCAACCCGGGGGGACCTGGTCATCCGGGTGGGCCTGGAGGTCCTGGTGGTCCGGGGCATCCCGGCAACCCTGGCATCCCCGGCACCTCGAACCCCTCCGGCCCCACGCATCCCACCACCCCCACCCACCACACGCCCCCGAACCACGTCCCCCACACCGTCCAACACCCCACCCTCTCCGGGGAACTGGCGAGCACGGGTGCCGAACTCCCCCTGGGCCTCGCCCTCCCCGCCGGCGCGGGCATGCTCGTCGCCGGTGCGCTGCTCTACCGCCGGAAGAACACGTCCGGCTGACGGCGATCTTCGGCCAAGCTGAGGCAACGGCCGTAAAAATCACGGCAGAGCGACGCAGAGCACCCCAACTGCCGTGAAACCGCGAGGGTGATCCCGGACACACGGATCACCCCGCGCGCAAAGCGCGACGGAGCGGGCCCCGACCCGGCGGGGCCCGCTCCGTCGTCTCGCCCGTCCCCTTCGGCCCCTTGGTCTGCGTTTCAGCTCACCACGTGGCCCGTACCTGGCGGATGATCCGCCGCCGCAACCGCACCCTGCGGCTGCCGTCCCGCATGAGGCTCAGACGGTGCAACTCCCAGTGACCGTACTCGGCATGGTCCGTCAGCAGACGCGCGGCTTCCTTGCGGGAAACCCCGCGCGGTACGTACACGTCGACAAATTCGTATTCCGGCATCGCATCTATTGTGCGGGCTGGTGCCTCGTACGGATAGCGTCTGCACTATGTCTGATGCTGCGCAGCCCACCGCTGCCGAGGTACGCGCCGCCGCCGAGGCGGTGAAGACCGCGCTCGACCGTCACCTGGCCGCGGTCGAACGCCGGTCGGGGGAGGACGACCCGGCCGTCTACGAGGCGTTCAACGAACTGGCCGCTGCGGCGGAGACGTACGACGAACTGCTCTACGACCGGTACGACGAGGTCACCCCCTTCGAGATCCCCGGCACCGACGACTCCCTCCCGCCGTACGCGGGTCCGGAGGAGCCGAACGCCCTGAGCGTGCTGATCCGCCGCGACTACGCGGTCGCCGAACCCCAGCGGCTCCTCGCCCAGGCCCAGCGGGTCGAGGCGGCGGAGTACGACGGCGGCGAGGACACCGCGAGCACCGTCCACGGCGCCCTCGGCATCCTCTTCGGCGAGTACGAGGCCGACGAGATCGCCTCCCGGCACAAGGAGTTCGGCCTGGAGGAGGGCGACTCGACGCTCTGGGTGGTCGCCGCCGACGACCCGGCCGACCCCGGCGAATGGCTGGAGTCCCCCTTCGACCAGGCCGACCCCCAGCGGGTCGTCTGCCGCTTCGACGTCAGCGCGGTCTTCGACGAGGAGTCGGAGGACGAGGATTTCGAGGAGGACGAGGACGAGGTCGACGAGGTGGATGAAGTCGACGGGGTCGACGACGTGGACGAGGTCGATGTGGTCGATGTGGAGGATCTGGAGCCGCTGGACGCGGACCGGCGGTAGCCGGGGTTCGCGGCGCGGGTGCTCATGGTGAAGGGCGCGGGATTTCCTCCCGCGCCCTTCGCGCACTCCGGTCCGTACTGCCCTGCTGGTTACCCCGCCGCCACCGGCACCTGCCCGCGCAGCAGCACCGGCAGCCGGGTCGTCCGCGGCTTCGGCAGGACCTCGGCGACCGCGTGCGGGAGGGCCTGTTCCACGCCGTGGACGACCGACAGGTGCCGCTCGGGGCGGCTGAACGCCGTGTACACCCACGCCCGCGACAGCGCCTGCGCCGCGTCCCCGGGCAGCACCACGACCGCCGCCGGCCAGCGCGCGCCCGCCGCCTGGTGGGCGGTCAGCGCCCAGCCGTGCCGCAGGGTCTGCTCGACGCGGTCCTTCGGTACGAGGATGCCGGCGCCCACGCAGGTGATGCGCAGGCCGTCCGCGTCGGCGCCCACGACCCGGCCCGGGAGCGTGCGGCCGGGCGCGGGGGCGTAGGCGACCAGGTCACCCGGGTCGTACCCGGCGAAGCGGCCCGGGCCGGGGTTCAGGCGCTCCTTGAGGGCCGCGTTCAGCGCGCGCGTGCCGGCCGCGCCGCCGTGGCCCGGCGTGATCACGACGGTCTCCTCGGGGGACACCCCGAACGCCCTCGGTACGGAGTCGGCGACCAGCTGCACGGTCCGGTGCACGGCCTCCCCGGCGTCCCGCACCGGCACGATCACGATCTCCTTGCCGGGCGCGGCCACCTGGTTCAGCTCCCCGATGCCGATCCCGGAGACCAGCTCCCCGATCGGCCCCGGGTCCGGCGTCCGCGAAGCGACCTGCGGGCACACGCGCGCGGCGAGCACATCCCCGAACACGCGTCCCGCGCCGGCCGACCACAACACGCCGGGGTCACCGCTGAGCACCAGCCGTGCCCCGTCCGCCAACGACTCGACGACCATCGCGGCGGCCTCGACGTCCAGTTGAGGCGCGTCGAGCAGGATCAGGAGGTCCAGCGCGAAGGCTCCTTCGGAGTCCCGACCGGGTCCTTCGAGTCCGGCGAGGAGGCCGGGGAGGGTGACGACGGTGGGTTCGTGGGCGGGCCTGCTGCCTGCGGCGGCCTCCGTGGGGTGCGCGGGGTGCGGGATGGTTCCCCCGGTCCCGCGTCCCTCGTTCAGCAGCGCCGCGAACCTCTGGCGGCCGTCCGCCGTGTGGCAGGCGGCGACCGCGCGCAGGCCCAGGGCGCGGGCCGCGTCGAGGAGGGCGGCCGGTTCCGCGCGGGACGCCTCGCCGCCGGTGTGCAGGACGAGGCCGTTCTCGGCGACGGCACGGATCAGGTCGGCGGCGCCACGGGGTGCGGCTGAGGCGGCCGTCTCCCACGCGGGGGAGTCGTCCTTGGGCAGCGCGTTGACGATCCTGGCGAGCCCGTCGGCGAGGCTCTCCTCCGCGAGGGCGTACCGCTCAAGGCCGACCAGCACACGGACGGGACGCTCCTCGTCGTCGTCCTGCGCGGGCGCGGCTCCGGGCTCCTCCAGCGCGTCCTGGAAGATCAGCGCCTCTCCCTCGGCGACGGTGTCCTGTACGGCGCCGTCGGCGTCCGGCACGCCCCGCTGGGCCAGTGCGGCGGTCAGCGCCGACAGCTCCAGCGCCGTATGCCCGGCCAGCGCGGCCTGCTCCAGCAGCCACAGCGTCACCGCGCGTCCGCGTCGCTCGTCCGCCGGCCCGCACTCGGCTCCGAGCAACGCGCGCGCGAACCCGTCGGCCTGCTCGGGCCGAACCCCGGAGACCCGCAGCAACTGCCAGGGGTCCTCCCGCAGCAACTCGGCCGCACCCTCTCCGAGGGCCACCGCAACCTGCGCCGCCAGGGACTCGGGCGCGGACCCGCTGACGAGGACACGCCGGACGGCATCGACGAGGGTGGGGGAGGGGGCGAGGGGGTTTCCGACGGTTCCTGGGGACGGGGCCAGGGAGCCTTCGGTGAGCCCGGGGGGTGGGGCGAAGGGGCTTCCGGCGGTCCCGGGGGACGGGGTGAAGAGGCCCCCGGCACCCTCGGAGGACGGAGCGAAGGGGCTCCCGGAGCCCCCGGAGGACGAGGCGAAGGGGCTTCCGGCGCCCTCGGAGGACGGAGCCAGGGAGTTCCCGGCGATCCCGGGGCTCGCGGCGCCCCCTGCGCCCCTCGTGCCCCCAGTGCTTCCCGCGCCACCCGTGCTTCCGGCGCCACCTGCGCCACCCGCGCCACCTGTGCTTCCCGCGCCGCCCGCGCTCCCAGCGGGCACGAACCCGGCGTCAGCACCCGTGCCTCCGGCGGCCCTCGTGACGCCGGTGGTTCCTGCGGCGCGGTCTCCCTCGCCGGGCCCGAACTCCCCGGCGGTCGTGGCGTTCCCCGCAGCCGACGCAGCGGATCCGTCCGGCACCCCCCGCTCAGGACGTCGCCCAGGGCCGGGAACGCTCCGCGAGGGCGGTGCGGCGTACGCGCTCGCGGGCTTCTCGCCGCTCTCCACGGCCCGTACGGCGGCCAGCAGATCCGCGGCGGTCCCGCTCAGCTTGCCCCCGGCGGCGATCGGCCCGCCCTTCTCGGCCTTGCGCCGCGCGATCCGCTCCCGCTCGACCTTCTGCGCGGCGAGCTCGGCCTGGGCCTCGGTGAGTTCGGGAGCCGCGGCCTCCCCCTTCTGAGCCTCGCCGGAGCCTTCCGCGCCGCCGGTCTCCCCGCTCGCGTCGCCTTCCGCGGCCTCCTCCCCGCCGGCAACCTCACCCTCCGCGCTCTCGTCATCCCCGACGTCCACTCCACCCCCACTCCCCGCGAGACCCGCTTCCCCGGCCTCGATCTCCCCGCCCACGGCCACCGGACGCGCAGGCTCCTCGGCCTCGACGCTCCCGGCGTCCTCTCCACCCCCGCTGCCTCCGCCCCCGGCGAGACCCGCATCAGCTCCCCCCTCCGGTGCCCCCGGCGTTTCGTTCTCCGTGGTCTCCGGGTCCGTGGTCACAGCGTGCTCCAGTCGTGATCGGGATAGCGGTGCACAGGCGCCGACACATCGTCGAGGGCCCGGCAGATCTCGTCTGGAAGCGTAAGGGCCTCCACTGACAACGCGGCGCTGAGCTGCTGCGCGTTGCGCGGACCGATGATGGGCGCGGCGACGCCGGGCCGGTCGCGGACCCAGGCGAGGGCGACGTGCAGCGGGGTGACCGCGAGGCCGTCGGCGGCGGTCGTCACCGCGTCGACGATGCGGCTGGCCGTGTCGTCGAGGTAGGGCTCGACGAACGGCGCGAAGTGGTCGGAGGCGGCGCGGGAGTCGGGCGGGAGGGCGTCGCCCCGGTACTTGCCGGTGAGGACACCGCGCCCGAGCGGCGAGGAGGGCAGCAGCCCGATGCCGAGGTCGATCGCGGCCGGCAGCACCTCGCGCTCGATGCCGCGCTGGAGGAGCGAGTACTCCATCTGCGTGCTGGACAGCCGCGTACGCGTGCCGGGCGCGGCGAGCTGCCAGGTGGCCGCCTTGGCGATCTGCCAGCCGCAGAAGTTGGAGACGCCCGCGTACCGCGCACGCCCGCTGGAGACAGCGATGTCGAGGGCCTGGAGGGTCTCCTCCATCGGCGTGTGGGGGTCGTACGCGTGGATGTGCCACACGTCCACGTAGTCCGTGCCGAGGCGGGCCAGCGACGCGTCCAGCGCGGCCAGCAGGTGCCCCCGGGAACCGTCGTAGCGGCGGTCGGGGTCGGGCACGCTGCCCGCCTTCGTCGCGATGATCAGGTCCCGGCGCGGGACCAGGCCCTCTATGAGGCGGCCCAGCAGGTACTCGGCATCCCCGTCGCCGTACACGTCCGCCGTGTCGACGAGGGTGCCGCCCGCTTCCCAGAACGTCTTCAAGAGGTCCGCCGCGTCGTGCTCGTCCGTGTCACGGCCCCAGGTCAGGGTGCCGAGCCCGATACGGGACACGCGCAGGCCGGTGCGGCCGAGATGCCTCTGCTCCATGAACGCCGAGATTACTGGCCAGAACCGGGCGGTGGGTGGCCTGTGGATAACCGAATCCGCAGGTTGTGGATCGTGAGGCCGCCACTGACGGCCGTACCCGGGTGCGCGCTATGGTCTGTCCACAAGGGACGTTACTGATCGGTAAGGGGATGCGGCCAATGCAGCTCGGGATCAACCTCGGGTACTGGGGTGCCGGGATGGACGGGGACAACCTCGCCGTGGCGCAGGAGGCCGACCGGCTCGGCTACGCCGTGTGCTGGGCGGCCGAGGCGTACGGCTCGGACGCGGCGACCGTGCTGACATGGGTCGCCGCCAAGACCGAGCGGATCGACGTCGGCTCGGCCATCTTCCAGATCCCGGCCCGCCAGCCCGCGATGACCGCGATGACCGCCGCGACGCTGGACTCCCTGTCCGGCGGGCGCTTCCGCCTCGGCCTCGGCGTCTCCGGACCGCAGGTCTCCGAGGGCTGGTACGGCGTCAAGTTCGACAAGCCGCTGGCCCGCACGCGCGAGTACGTCGAGATCGTCCGCAAGGCGATGACCCGCGAGCGCCTGTCGTACGAGGGCGAGCACTGGACGCTTCCGCTGCCCGGCGGGCCCGGCAAGCCGATCAAGCTGACCGTGCACCCCGAGCGCGAGCACATCCCGCTCTACATCGCCGCGATCGGCCCGAAGAACCTGGAGCAGACCGGCGAGATCGCCGACGGCGCGCTCCTGATCTTCCCCTCCGCCGAGCACCTGGAGGACACCGCGCTGAAATACATCCGCGCGGGCCGCGAGAAGGCCGGCCACACCCTCGAAGGCTTCGACGTCTGCCCGACCCTGCCGCTCGCCCTGGGCGACGACAAGGACGTCGAGAAGCTCGCGGACACCTTCCGCCCGTACACGGCCCTGTACGTCGGCGGCATGGGCAGCCGCAAGCAGAACTTCTACAACCAGCTGGCCCAGCGCATGGGGTACGAGTCGGAGGCGGCGGAGATCCAGGACAAGTTCCTGTCCGGCGACAAGACCGGCGCGGCGGCGGCCGTCCCCCACGACCTGATCGACAAGACGGCCCTCCTCGGCTCGGTGGACCGCATCGCCGACCGCATGAAGTCCTACGCCGCGGTGGGCGTCACCACCCTCACCCTCGCCCCCGCGGGCTTCACCCTCGAAGAACGCCTCGCGGCCCTGCGCGCGGGCGTGGAGGCCCTGGAGCTGTCCGGAGTGGCGTAACCACGCCGGGAACACTCCTCGGAGGGTTCCACGACCGTGGCGGGGGCTCGGGGGTCTCCCCGCCACGGCCGACTGTGAGGAACAACGTCACTGCACGCGCGGGGTTACGGGGTGGGGGTACGTCGGACGGGTGAGTTGTCCGACCGACGTACCGCCCTACAGCCACCCCCGGCGCTTGAACAGCCGGTACAGCGCCACCTCGAACACGGCCATGACCAGGATCACCGCCGGGTACCCCCACACCCACCGCAGCTCCGGCATGTGCTTGAAGTTCATGCCGTAGATCCCGGCGATCATGGTCGGCACCGCCGCCATCGCCGCCCACGCGGAGATCTTCCGCATGTCGTCGTTCTGCCGGACGCTCATCTGCGCCAGGTGGGCCGACAGGATGTCCGAGACGAGCCGGTCGAGCCCCTCGACGGACTCGTTCACGCGCGCGAGGTGATCGCCGACGTCCCGGAAGAACGGCCGGGACGTGTCGTGGACGAACGGCACGGGCGTGCCGTAGGACCCCGACAGCCGGGTCAGCGGCAGGGTGAGCGGACCGGTGGCCCGCCGGAACTCCAGGACCTGGCGCTTGAAGGTGTAGATCCGCGACGCGGCCCCGCGCGAGTCCCCGCCGTCCGGCGAGAACACCTCCGCCTCCAGCCCCTCCAGGTCGGTCTGGAGCTCGGTGGCGACCTCCAGGTACCGGTCGACGACGGCGTCCGAGATCGCGTACAGGACGGCCGTGGGGCCCTTCGCGAGGAGTTCGGGCCTCTCGGTCTCCAGACGGTGCCGTACGGCCGCCAGAGGGGCGTCCTGGCCGTGTCTGACGGTGACGACGAAGCCCTCGCCGAGGAAGACCATCACCTCGCCCGCCGAGACGGTGTCGCGGTCCTGGTCGTACCCGACCGGCTTGAGGACGACGAACAGCGAGTCGTCGTACACGTCCAGCTTGGGCCGCTGATGCGCCTTGAGGGCGTCCTCCACGGCCAGCGGGTGGAGGCCGAACTCCTCGGTGACGAGGGCGAACTCGTCCTCCGTGGGCTCGTGCAGCCCGATCCACACGAAGCCGCCGCAGGCCCGCGCCCCGGCCAGCGCGTCGGAGAAGTCCGGCGGACCCGCCACCCGGCGGCCCTCACGGTAGACGGCACAGTCGACGATCACGGAGAGATTCTCCCTTCGCCCGCAGGACGGCGCACGCGCGCGGACACCTACCCTGGCCGCATGCCCACCCTCATCCTCCTCAGGCACGGCAGGTCCACCGCCAACACCTCCGGAGTGCTCGCCGGCTGGACGCCCGGCGTCACCCTGGACGAACGCGGCACCGCACAGGCCGCCGCCCTGCCCGGACGGCTCGACGGACTGCCGATAGCGGAAGTCGTCACCAGCCCCCTCCAGCGCTGCCAGGAGACCGTACGGCCCCTCCTGGACGCGCGCGGGATCACCGCGCACTCCGACGAACGCATCGGGGAGGCCCACTACGGCGACTGGAGCGGACGGAAACTCGCCGAACTGAGCGGCGACCCCCTCATGGAGGTCGTCCAGGCCCACCCCTCGGCCGCCGCCTTCCCCGGCGGCGAGTCCATGCGCTCCATGCAGACCCGGGCCGCCGAAGCCGTACGCGAGTGGAACGCGCGCGTGGAGCGCGACCACGGCGAGAGCGCCGTCTACCTCATGTGCTCCCACGGCGACATCATCAAGGCGCTCGTCGCGGACGCCCTCGGCCTGCACCTCGACCTGTTCCAGCGCATCTCCGTCGAACCGTGCTCCGTGACCGCGATCCGCTACACGCGCCTGCGCCCCTTCCTGGTCCGCCTCGGCGACACCGGCGATCTCTCCTCCCTCGCCCCGCGTGAAGAGCCTCCCACCGGGCAAGCGACCGTGGGAGGCGGTGCGGGCGCACCGTGATCGTCGCCCGCAGTAGGGTGAAGCGGTCCGCGCAGCGCGCGTACACGCGCAGGACGTAATCCGACCCACGACTCTTACTGGAGACAGGACGTGTCCCGTCAGGTGTTCCTCTACGATCCGCCGGACCGCTTCGTGGCCGGCACGGTCGGACTGCCCGGACGCCGTACCTTCTTCCTCCAGGCCGTCGCCGGCCCCCGGGTGACCAGCGTCGCGCTGGAGAAGACCCAGGTCGCCGCGCTCGCCGAGCGCATGGACGAACTGCTGGACGAGGTCGTGCGCCGCAGCGGCGGAAACGCCGCCGTACCCGCCGTCGCCCCCGCCGAGACCCCCGACACCCGCCCCCTCGACGCACCCGTCGAGGAGGAGTTCCGGGTCGGCACCATGGCCCTCGCCTGGGACGGCGAGGAACAGCGCATGATCGTCGAGGCGCAGGCCCTCGTGGAACTCGACGCGGACACCGACGAGGACCTCGCCGAGGCGGAGGAACGCCTCCTCCAGGACGAGGAGAACGGCCCCCCGATGCTGCGGGTCCGCCTCACCGGCGCACAGGCGCGCGCGTTCGCCAAGCGCGCCCTGGACGTCGTCAACGCGGGCCGCCCGCCCTGCCCGCTGTGCAGCCTGCCGCTCGACCCGGAGGGACACGTATGTCCGCGCCAGAACGGATACCGGCGAGGGGCGTGACCACCGTCGAACCCGCGGACACGCTGCTCCTGGCTCGCGGTGAGCTGACCGTGCGCGGGCGCATCAGCGACGCCTCCAACGCGGCCCTGTACTGCACCGTGACCCACGACGGCCGGGAGGCGGCCTGCGTGTACAAGCCCGTCGCCGGGGAACGGCCCCTGTGGGACTTCCCCGACGGCACGCTCGCGCAGCGCGAGGTCGCCGCGTACGAGGTGTCCGCCGCGACCGGCTGGGGCCTGATCCCGCCGACCGTCCTGCGCGACGGCCCCTACGGCGAGGGCATGTGCCAGCTGTGGATCGAGGCGTCCCCCGAGGCCGAACTCCTCGCGCTCGTCGACACGGAGGAACCGGAGCCGGGCTGGAAGGCCATCGGGTTCGCCGAGGTCGGGGAGGGCCGGACGGCGCTCCTGGTGCACGCCGACGACGACCGGCTGCGCCGCCTCGCCGTCCTGGACGCCGTCATCAACAACGCCGACCGCAAGGGCGGCCACCTCCTGCCCACCGCCGACGGCCTGCTCTACGGCATCGACCACGGCGTCACCTTCAACGCCGAGAACAAGCTCCGTACGCTCCTGTGGGGCTGGGCGGGCGACTCCCTGACCGACGAGGCCCTGACGGCGCTCAAGGCCCTCAGAGGGGCCCTGGAGCCCTCCGGAGCCCTCACGGCGACCCTCACGCCCCTCATCACCCCGGCCGAGCTGGACGCCACCCGCGCGCGGGTCGACGACCTGCTCACCACCGGCAAGCACCCGGAGCCCAGTGGCGAGTGGCCCGCGATCCCCTGGCCACCGGTCTGAAAACCTCACGCACACCTCCCCACCCACCCTGCACATCCCCCTGATCCACGCAAGACCGCCTTTTCCGTCATCCGGCGCTCTCCGGTTCGTATACCGAACTACGGTCCGGTTACGCTCATGACATGCATGCCTGGCCCGCTTCCGAGGTCCCCGCCCTGCCTGGTCAGGGCCGCGACCTGAGGATCCACGACACCGCGACCGGTGACCTCGTCACCCTCGACCCCGGTCCCGTCGCCCGTATCTACGTGTGCGGCATCACGCCGTACGACGCCACGCACATCGGACACGCGGCGACCTACAACGCGTTCGACCTCGTGCAGCGCGTGTGGCTCGACACCAAGCGGCAGGTTCACTACGTCCAGAACGTCACCGACGTGGACGACCCGCTGCTGGAGCGCGCCGAGCGCGACGGCGTGGACTGGGTCGCGCTCGCCGAGAAGGAGACCGCGCTCTTCCGCGAGGACATGACCGCCCTGCGGATGCTGCCCCCGCAGCAGTACATAGGCGCCGTCGAGGCCATACCCGGCATCGTGCCGCTCGTGGAGCGCCTGCGGGACTGCGGAGCGGCGTACGAGCTCGAAGGGGACATCTACTTCTCCGTCGAGGCCGACCCGCACTTCGGCAAGGTGTCCAACCTGGACGCCGCCGCGATGCGCCTGCTGTCCGCCGAGCGCGGCGGCGACCCCGACCGGGCCGGCAAGAAGAACCCCCTCGACCCGATGCTGTGGATGGCCGCCCGCGAGGGCGAGCCGAGCTGGGACGGCGCCTCCCTGGGGCGCGGCCGGCCCGGCTGGCACATCGAGTGCGTCGCCATCGCCCTGGAACACCTCGGCATGGGCTTCGACGTGCAGGGCGGCGGCTCCGACCTCGTCTTCCCGCACCACGAGATGGGCGCCTCCCACGCGCACGCGCTGACCGGCGAGTTCCCCATGGCCAAGGCGTACGTCCACGCCGGCATGGTCGCCCTGGACGGCGAGAAGATGTCCAAGTCCCGGGGCAACCTCGTCTTCGTCTCGCAGCTGCGCCGCGAGGGCGTCGACCCGGCCGCCATCCGCCTCGCGCTCCTCGCCCACCACTACCGCGCCGACTGGGAGTGGACCGACCAGGTCCTCGCCGACGCCGAGGCCCGACTCGCGCGCTGGCGCGCCGCCGTCTCCCGCCCCGACGGCCCCGAGGCCGAGCCCCTCGTCCAGGAGATCCGCGACGCGCTCGCGCACGACCTCGACGCACCGGCCGCCCTCGACGCCGTCGACCGCTGGGCCTCCCGCCAGCAGGAACAGGGCGGCACGGACATCGGCGCACCCGGGGTAGTCTCCCGCGCGGTGGACGCTCTTCTGGGCGTTGCCCTGTAAGGGCAACGCCGAAGCGAACAGGGGTGGTTCACCCGTACCGGCACGTGTCACCGGTACGGGTGAACCACCCCTCACGCTGTCGATGACCTGTCAACCCCTGTGTCCAGCGCGGCAGTTGTGATGGGGTGGGGTTCCAGTTGACCGCCGGATCGGCCAACTACCGGTCCCCGCACGCGGAAGGATGTTCCGTGGCACCCACGCACGGTTCCTTCGCACACCCCTTTTCCCGCCGCCGGATGCTCACCGCCGGCGCGGCGGCACTCGGCGCCGCCGCCATCGGCACGGCAACGGGCACGACGGCTCACGCGAGCCCCCACGCCGCCTGGCCCGACCTCATACCCCTCCCGAACGGCTTCCAGCCCGAAGGCATCGCCATCGGCCGCGCCCCCTACGCCTACCTCGGCTCCCTCGGCGACGGCTCCATCTACCGCGCCGACCTGCGCACCGGCGAGGGCACGATCATCTCCGCCGGACCCGGCACCCCCTCCGTCGGCCTCAAACTCGACGACAGAGGCCGCCTGTTCATCGCCGGACGCGGCGAGGGCGCGCGCGTCGTCGACGCCCGCAGCGGCGAGATCCTCGCCTCCTACCGGCTCACCACGGCGACCCCCACCTTCGCCAACGACGTCTTCCTCACCCCGCGCGCCGCCTGGTTCACCGACTCCTTCCAGCCCACCCTCTACGCCCTCCCCCTCGGCCGCGACGGCGCGCTCCCGGCCGCCGACGAGGTCGTGCACCTCCCCCTGACCGGCGACTGGGCGCAGGTCCCCGGGGAGGTCTTCAACGCCAACGGGATCACGCGTACGCCCGACGGGTCGGCGCTGCTCGTCGTGCAGTCCGGCGTGGGCGCGCTGCACCGGGTCGACCCGCGCACCGGCGTGACCAAGCTCGTCGACCTCGGGGGCGCGGCGCCGCTCACCAACGGCGACGGGCTGCTGCGCGACGGACGGCTCCTGTACGTCGTACAGAACCAGCAGAACGCGGTCGACGTGTTCCGGCTGGCCGCCGACGGCCGTAGTGGGGTGTTCCTGCGGCGGATCACCGACACGGACTTCGACGTGCCGACGACGGCCGCCGCGTACAAGGGGCGGCTGTACCTGCCCAACGCGCGGTTCTCGACGGCGCCGACGCCTCAGACGGCGTACGCGGTGGTCGCGGTACCGGCGTAATACCGAAGCGGTAGAGGTACTGGGGTCAGTGCCTCTACCGCTTCCGCGTTCCCCGCTGCTCAGTCCTCCGACGAATCGTCGTCGTCCCCCGTGGCCTTCGGCGGCCTGGGGGGGCGTGTCTTCTCGTTCGGGTCGTTGGGGTCGCGGCGGCGCAGGTAGCGTTCGAACTCGCGGGCGATCGCCTCGCCGGACGCCTCCGGCAACTCCGCGGTGTCGCGGGCCTCTTCGAGCGTCTGGACGTACTCCGCGACCTCGGTGTCCTCGGCCGCGAGCTGGTCCACGCCGACCTGCCAGGCGCGTGCGTCCTCGGCCAGCTCGCCGAGGGGGATGCGGACGTCGATGAGGTCTTCGAGGCGGTTGAGGAGCGCCAGCGTCGCCTTCGGGTTCGGGGGCTGCGACACGTAGTGCGGGACGGCCGCCCACAGCGACACCGCCGGTACGCCCGCGTGCGTGCACGCCTCCTGGAGGACGCCGACGATGCCCGTCGGGCCCTCGTACTTGGTCTCCTCCAGGTCCATCCGGCGCGCGAGGTCCGGATCGGACGTCGTCCCGCTGATCGGCACCGGACGCGTGTGCGGGGTGTCACCGAGCAGCGCGCCCAGGATCACCACCAGCTCGACGCCCAGCTCATGCGCGAAACCCAGCAACTCGTTGCAGAAAGACCGCCAGCGCATCGACGGCTCGATGCCGCGCACCAGCACCAGGTCCCGCGGCTTCTCGCCGCCGATCCGCACGACCGACAACCGCGTCGTCGGCCATGTGATCTTCCGCACGCCGCCGTCCATGAACACCGTGGGGCGGTTCACCTGGAAGTCGTAGTAGTCCTCGGCGTCCAGCGCCGCGAACACCTCGCCCTTCCACTCCCGCTCCAGGTGCATGACGGCGGTGGAGGCGGCGTCGCCGGCATCGTTCCAGCCCTCGAACGCGGCCACCATGACTGGGTCGATCAGCTCGGGAACTCCCTCCAGCTCGATCACCCAGCGCCTCCTTCCGACGTGCCCTCGCCTGACCACCCAACCTTACGGCGTGCGGCAAGGGCGCCCGCAGCCCCCGTCGACGGGGGAGTGAACGGATCACTGCCCCGTCCGGAGCCGTCGGACACCCCTGACCGCAAACGCACAGAAACCGGTTTCACAGACTTGCCCGCAGCCATTGCTCCACGCTCGCGATGTGCACCGTCGCCCACGACCGCGCCGCCTCCGCGTCCCGGTCCCGCAGCGCCTCCAGGATCGCCCGGTGCTCGTGCAGGGTCCGCGCCACCGCGTCCTCCTGCGTCAGACCCCGCCAGATCCGGGCCCGCGTCGTCGGCCCCGACAGGCCGTCCAGCAGCGAGCACAGCACCGAGTTCCCGGCGCTCTGCACGATCCCCCGGTGGAACTCCAGGTCGCACGCGACCAGCTCCTCCACCGAGGGGCCGTCGCCGAGCCGGTCCAACTGGGCTGTCAGCGCGTCGAGTTGCTGCTCGCTGATGCGCAGCGCCGCCATCGCCGTCGCGGCCGGCTCCAGGATGCGGCGCACCGCGAGGAACTCCAGGACGGTGTCGTCGCGGTGGAAGTCGACGACGAAACTCAGCGCCTCCAGCAGGAGTTGGGGGTCCAGGCTGGTGACGTACGTGCCGTCGCCCTGGCGCACGTCCAGGATGCGGATCAGCGACAGCGCGCGCACCGCCTCCCGCAGGGAGTTCCTCGACAGGCCCAGTTCGGCGGCGAGTTCGCTCTCCTTCGGCAGCCGGTCGCCGGGGCGCAGCGCACCCGAGACGATCATTCCCTTGATCTTCTCGATCGCCTCGTCGGTGACTGCCATGCCGGCCTCCCATGCGTGCGTGTTTCCGACACCCCAGACATCGGAGGTCTAGCGGCCATTATGAGGGTTCAGACGATCAGTGACTCCAGATCCGCGACCACCGAACGCTCGTCCAGCGTGGTCAGCGCCCGCCCCCGCAGCAGGACCCTCCCGTCGACGACCGTGTCCCGCACGTCGTCGGCGCGCGCCGCGTACGCCAGCGTCGACCACGGGTCGTGCAGGGGCCGCAGATGCGGTCCCGACAGGTCCACGACGACGAGATCCGCCCGCTTGCCCGCCTCCAGCGACCCGATCCGGTCCCCGAGCCCCAGCGCCCGCGCACCCCAGGCGGTCGCCATCCGTACGGCCTGCTCGGCACCGACCGCTGTCGGGTCCCCGCCCGCCTTGTGCACCAGCGCGGCCTGCCGTACGGCGCCCAGCACGTCCAGCGTGTTGGAACTGACCGCGCCGTCCGTGCCGAGGCCGACGGTGACGCCCGCGCCGAGCAGCCTCGGTACGGGGGCGATGCCGCAGCCCAGCTTCAGGTTCGACACGGGACAGTGGGCGACCGAGGTGCCGGTGCGGGCCAGCGCGGCGATCTCCGGGCCGGTCAGGTCGACGGCGTGCGCGAGCAGCACGTCGGGGCCGAGGAGGCCGAGGGAGTCCAGCAACTCCACAGGGCGTTTCCCGTACTTGACCTCGACCGTCGCGACCTCGGTGGCGTTCTCCGCCGCGTGGATGTGGATCAGCGCGCCGAACTCCCTCGCCAGGGCGAAGACTTCGGTGAGCTGGGCGGGGGAGAGGGTGTAGGCGGAGTGGGCGAAGAGGACGGGGCGGACGCGGGTGTGGGCCTCAAGGTCCTTACGCGCCCAGGCAGTTCGCGCCTCGAACGTCATCCCGTCCGGCGGCTCGGGGACGTCCATGAACGTCGGCCCGGTCAGCAGCCGCCAGCCCGCCTCCCGCGCGACCTGCTCGGCCGCCTCGTGGAACCAGTACATGTCCAGCGCGGTGGTGACCCCGGCCTTGATGGACTCGGCCGCCGCGAGCCGTACCGCCGCCGCCACGTTCTCCGGCGTGAGGAGTTCGGCCTCCCACTTCAACACCCGCTCCAGGAAGCCCTGGAGAGTGACGTCGTCGGCACGGCCGCGCAGGAGGGTCATCGCGAGGTGGGTGTGCGTGTTGACGAACCCCGGCAGGACGAGGCATCCCGAGGCGTCGATGAACTCCCGGGCCTCGTAACGCTGTTGGAGTTCCTCGGTGGGACCCACGGCGACGATCTCGCCGTCGTGGATCGCAACCGCGCCTTCGGGTACGACAGTTCCGGCGTCGTCCACCGTCAGGACGTCACCCCCGTGCACCAACAGGTCGATGCTCACCGGGAGTTCTCCTCCGCCAGCAGCCGCAGCGCCTCCAACGAGACCACGGCACCGCGCTCGACGCCCTCCGCGACGACGTCCCGGTGCGGGTCGTACACGCTGTCCCCCTCCTCGTCGACGAGTTCGTCGGCGTTCGCGCCGTCCACGACGAGGACGCCGCCCGCCGTCAGGCCCCGCAGGGACGCCGTGACCAGGAGCGCGGAGAGTTCCATCTCGATCGCGGCGAGGCCGACACCCGTGTACGCGAACAGGGGGAGGTGGCCCGGCTGGAAGGCGGCACGGGTCCAGACGACGCCCCGGTGGTGCGGGGCGCCGGTCTCGCGGGCCGCCCGCTGGAGGGCGAGGACCGCCTCGGGGGTCGCGAACGCCGGGTACTCCGGCGGCAGAAGCTGCTGGGTGACACCGTCGTCCCGGACCGCCGCCTCGGCGATCACCAGGTCGCCGTCCGCGATCCCCGGCTTCATCGCACCCGCCGTACCGAACCGCAGGATCGTCCGCACACCGGCGTCCGCCAGCTCCTGGAAGAGGAGGTTCGCGCCCGGCGCGCCCACCCCGTGCGAGGCGACGACGACCGGCAGGCCCTTCCAACTCCCGCTGAAGACACGGTACTCACGGTGGTACGACACCTCGGCCGCCCCGTCGAGCAGCCCGGCCACGGCGGCGGCGCGGGCCGGGTCGCCGACGACGACCGCGTGAACCGGCAGGCCGGTACGGGGAATTCGGGTGATCGGCAGGAGGTCCTGCGTCATGAGAGGGCTCCAGAGGAAGGGATACGGCGACGGCGGCGGGCCGTCGACAGGAACAGGGCGCCGAGCGTGACGACGTACGGCGCGGCGTCGGTGGCCTGCTGGGGGAGGCCGACGCCCTGGAGGCGGAAGCCGACCGCCTCCGCGAGGCCGAACAGCAGCGCCGCCAGCAGCACGCCGACCGGCAGCGCGCGGCCCAGCATCACCGCGACGACCGCGATCCAGCCACGGCCCGCCGTCATGTTCTCGGTGAACAACGTGACGTTCCCCAGGGCGAGTTGGGCACCGGCGAGTCCGCACAGCACGCCGGACAACAGTACGGCCCCGTACTGGTACTTCGCCGGGCTGACCCCCAACGTCGCGGCGGCGTCCGGGGATTCACCGACGCCGCGCAGCCTCAGGCCCCACACGTGCCGGGACAGCACGAGCGCGGCCACGGCCACCGCGAGCCACGACAGGTACGCGAGCGGGGTGAAACCCCCCACCAGGGGAAGGCCGTTGAGACTCGGGTCGCTGAACGTGCCCTGCACGCCGAAGACCGTGCGCAGCAGGAAACTCGTCAGGCCGACCGCTAGGAGGTTCATGGCGATGCCGAGCACCACCGCGTCGCCCTTCAGCGTCACCGCGCCGACCGCGAGGATCAGCGAGTACGCCGCCGCCGCGAGGGCCGCTGCGAGGACACCGAGCCAGGGGCTGCCGGTGAACCAGCTCGTGGCGACCGCTGTGAAGCAGCCCAGCAGCATCATGCCTTCGAGGCCGATGTTGAACACGCCCGCGCGCTCGCAGATCGCCCCGCCGAGGGCGGCGAGGAGAATCGGGGTGAGGGCGCGCAGGGCCGACATCAGGAGGTCGGAGTCGAAGAACATCAGACGGCCTCCGCTTTCGGGGACTTCTCGGACGGCTCCGGTTTCCCGGACGGCCTCAGCTTCCTGAACAGCCGCTGCGGGAACCGGAGTCGGGCCGCCAGGAACACGATCACGATCGCCTGGAGCACCTGCGTCAGCTCGCGCGGCACCTCCGTCGTCCGCTCCATCGCGAGCCCGCCGACCTGGAGGACCGCGAAGAAGAACGACGCGATCACCGTGCCGACCGGGGCCGCCGTCGCCAGCAGGGCCGCCGTGAGTCCGGTCCAGGTGTAGCCGGGTGCGGTCAGCGAGCCGTCCACGAAGCGGTACGGGAAGCTCAACACCCCGATCGCGCCCACGAGTCCGGCGAGCGCACCCGACACCGCCATCAACTTCACTGTCAGGCCCGCCCGTTCGACCCCGGCGTACGCGGAGAAACGGGAGTTGAGGCCCGTCATCCGGATCTCGTACCCGAACGCGGTCCGCTTGTCCGTGAACCAGTAGGCCGCCGCCGCGAGGACGACGAGGACCAGGCCGACGGTGACCGTCGAGTCCCCGAACGTCGGCAGGGACACGCCGTCCGGGAACGCCCGCGTCTGGGGGAGGCTGGAGCCCGGCTCCTTCAGCGGGTACCGGGCCAGGTACGACGCCAGTGACACCGCCGGGTAGCTCAGCAACAGGCTGCTGACCAGCAGTGGGACGCCGAAACGGTTCTCGCAGAGGGCGGCGAGCACGGCGTACCCGGCGCCTACGGCCATCCCCGCGAGGAGGGCCAGGACGACGGTCAGGGGCGCCGGGAGCGGGGAGTACAGGGCCGTCGTCGCCGCTGTGATCCCGCCCAGCACCATCTGTCCGTCGCCGCCGAGGTTGATCAGCCCGGCCCGCAGCGGGACGGCCAGTGCGAGGGCGAGGCCCAGGACGCTGGTCGTGGTGGTCAGCGTCGCCCCGATGCCGTCCGCGCCGAGCGCGCCGGTCAGGACGGCGTCGTACGCGGTGAGGGGGTCGGAGCCGGTGCCGAGGAGGAAGAGGGCGCCGATGAGGAGGCCGGCGAGGACGGAGGTGGTGACGGGGGAGCGGAGGGTGGTGGTTATGCGTGCGACGGTCATATCAGATGCCTTCATTTCCGCCCGCCATCGCGAGCCCCAACGTCCGCTCGTCCGCCTCTTCCTTCCCGTACGACGCCGTCACCCGCCCCTCGTACATCACCAGTACCCGGTCCGCGAGACCCCGGATCTCGCTCAGTTCGGCGGAGACGAGGAGCACCGCGTGCCCGGCGTCCCGGTACGCGATCAGCTGGTCGTGGATGTTCTGTACGGCGCCGATGTCGACGCCCCGGGTCGGCTGCTCCACCAGCAACAGGGGTGCCTCGTGCGCGAGTTCGCGGCCGATGAGGAGTTTCTGGAGGTTGCCGCCGGACAGGGAGGAGGCCGGCGCCGAGGTGGACGCCGTCTTCACGCCGAACCGTTCGACCAGCGTGCGCGCGTGCTCGCGGACCGCGCCGGGGGCCAGCAGGCCGCGCCGGGACAGCGAGGTGCGGTGGTGTCCCATCGCGAGGTTCTCCGCGACGCTCGCCGCCGGCGCCGTACCGACCGCGTACCGGTCCTCGGGGACGTACGCCAGCCCGTGCGCGCGCCGTTCGGCGGCGGAGGCGTGCGTGAGGTCGCGGCCCTGGACGCGGACGCGTCCACCGGTGACCGGCCGCAGCCCCGCCAGCGCCTCGACCAGCTCGCTCTGCCCGTTCCCGGCGACGCCCGCGATCCCGACGATCTCCCCGGCGTGGACGGTGAGGTCCACATCGTGGACACCTTGGGCCGAGAGGCCGCGCACGTCGAGCACCGTGTCACCCGGCGTCCCCGCCGCGTGCACCCGGTTCAGCTCCACGGCCCGCCCCGTCATCGCGGCGGCGATCTCCTCCGCCGAGGTCCCGGCGGTCACCAGCCGCGACACGACCCGCCCGTCCCGCAGGACCGTCACCCGGTCCGAACCCTCCAGCACCTCACGCAGCTTGTGCGTGACGAGGATGACCGAACGCCCCTGTGCTGCAAGGGACTTGAGGACGGCGAACAGGGCGTCCGCCTCCGCCGGGGTCAGCACGGCCGTCGGCTCGTCGAGGATCAGCGTGCGCGCACCCCGGTGCAACAGCTTGAGGATCTCCACGCGTTGCCGCAGCCCGACCGGCAACTCCCCGACCCGCGCGTCCGGTTCGACCGCGAGGCCGTGCTCCTCGGCCAGCTCCCGCACCCGGCGCCGGGCCGCTTTCCGGTCCACCAGGCCGAAGCGGCGCGGCTCGGCGGCGTACACGACGTTCTCCGCGACCGTCAGCGAGTCGAACAGCTTGAAGCTCTGGTGGACCATCCCGAGCCCGGCGGCCATCGCGTCGGACGGGTTCGCGAAGGCGACCTCGCGGCCGTCCACGCGGATCGTCCCGGCGTCGGGGCGCAGCATGCCGTACAGCACCGACATGAGCGTCGACTTGCCCGCGCCGTTCTCACCCATCAGAGCGTGGATCTCACCGTGCGAGACGGCGAGGTCGACGGAGTCGTTGGCGAGCGTGCCGGGGAACCGCTTCGTGATCCCCAGCAGCTCGACCGCGTGACTACTGGGCGGCGGGGTCATCGACGGTCAGCTCACCGGAGACGATCTGGTCGCGCAGCGCCTTCACCTTGGTCAGCACGTCCGGATGCTGGGCGATCACGCACTTCGAGGTCGCCACCCCGGCCTCCAGGCCGGTCAGGCTGATGCCGCCCTCCTTCAGGCCGTACGACACGGTCGTGCCCGCCTTGCCGCCGAGCACCGCGTCGATGCCCTTCTGGACGGCGATGTCCGTGCGCTTGATCACGTTGTCCACGACCGTCCCGGGGGACGAGACGCACTGGTTCACGTCCACGCCGTACGCGAACGCGCCCTTGGCCTTCGCCGCCTCGAAGACGCCGTAGTTCCCGGCCGCAGCCGCCGCCATCAGCTGGTCGTAGCCCTGCGAGAGAAGCGTGTTCGCCTGCTCCTTCGCGCGCGCCGAGTCGTCGAAGGGGGACTGGCCACCGACGAACCGGGTCCCCGTGGACGTCTTCGGCGCGACCTTCTTCGCGCCGGCCGCGAACGGGTCGCTGTAGCGGCGGAACTGCGGGGTGTCGAGGACGTCGACCGCGCCGACCTTGCCCGACTTGGACAGCAGACCCGCCTCGGCGCCCGCGAGGTAGACGCCCTCGTGCTCGCGGAAGACCGCGCAGCTCACGTTCTTGTACGTCTTCGGCGTGCACGCGTCGACGATCAGGAACTGCTGGCCCGGGTTCTTCTGCGCCTGCTGCGCGACGATGTCCGCGAACTCGAAGCCGACCAGGACGATGACGTCCGGCTTCGCGTCCACGGCCGCCTGGACGTTCTGCTGCTGAGACGCGGTGTCCGTGGACTGGTACACCTTCTGCGAGCCGCCGTGCTCCTTCGCCGCCGCCTCGACGCCGGTGACCGCGAGCTTCAGGAACTCGTTCTGGCCCACGGCGTCCGGGGTGACCAGCGTGAACGACTTGCCGGAAGTGCCGGAGGCGCTGGTGTCCTTCTTCGCGGCGGCGTTGCAGGCGGTCGCGAGGAGGACCGTGCCTGCGGCGAGCGCCGTGAGCTGGAGGGTGCGGCGCTGCCGGCGGGTGCGGTGGAGTCTGCGGTGCATCGGGGGAGGCCTTCCGGGTATGGCGAGCGGCACTCCGTGGGGGCGACGGTGCCGGGCCACGAGAGCGCTGGGGGAGGGGTCTTCCAGAGGGTTCAGCGGTGACTGAGGTGGGGAAGGACTCAGCCTCGGCCAGTCAAATCGGTGGTGGACTGTACCACCCGGTTTCGGCCAACGGACAGACCGTCTCGAACTGTGGTTCTCCAAGGTCATGTACGGTGTCGGACACCACAGGACCCCCAGGAGCGATCCCTTATGTCCCAGGAACTGCGTGCCGTCGACTGGACCGGATCCGGTCTCGCGCTGATCGACCAGACCCTCCTGCCGCACCGCACCGAGACCATGGACGTCCGCGATGTGGACACCCTGATCGACGCGATCCAGCGGCTCGTCGTCCGGGGAGCTCCCGCGATCGGCGTCGCCGGTGCGTACGGCGTCGCCGTCGCGCTGATCCAGGGCGAGCGCGAGGGGTGGACCGACCTCCAGATCCTGGACGCCGTCGCCCGCATCCGCGAGGCCCGCCCCACCGCCGTCAACCTCATGGCCTGCGTCGACCGCGTCATGACCCGGTACGCCGAGGGACTCGACGCCGTCCTGGAGGAGGCCGCCGCCGTCCAGCGCGAGGACGTCGAGGCGAACCGCGCGATGGGCGTCCACGGCGCGGACTGGCTGATCAAGAAGGCCGGCGTCGACCGGCCGTTGCGCATCCTCACCCACTGCAACACCGGCGCCCTCGCCACGACCGGCTGGGGCACGGCCCTCGGCGTCGTCCGCGAACTCCACGCGCGGGGGCGGGTCGAGGTCGTGTACGCCGACGAGACGCGGCCGTTGCTCCAGGGATCGCGGCTCACCGCCTGGGAGTTGGTCCAGGAGGGCATCCCGCACTACGTCCAGGCGGACGGCGCCGCCGCCGGCACGATCCTGCGCGGCGAGGTCGACGCGGCCATCGTCGGCGCCGACCGCATCGCCGCCAACGGCGACACCGCGAACAAGGTCGGCACGGTCGGCGTCGCCCTCGCGTGCGCCGATGCCGGGATCCCGTTCCTGGTCGCGGCCCCCACGACGACCGTCGACCTCGCCACGGCCACCGGCGACGACATCCACATCGAACTCCGGGGCGAGGACGAGGTGTTGGAGTGGGGCGGCATCCGCATGGCCCCGGCCGAGTCCCGGGGCCACAACCCGGCGTTCGACGTCACCCCGGGCCGCCTGATCACCGGACTGGTCACGGAACGCGGGGTGTTGGAGGTATCGGCGGGCGAACTGCCGGGAGAGCGCCTCAAGTAGACGGGACGTCATAAAAGAAGACGTCATAGAAGAAGGGGGACCCGACTCACCGGGTCCCCCTTCTCGTGCAAGCGCTCAGCGCCTCGCCAGCTCCAACTCCAGCAACCACTCCACGACTTCGGTGTGATGCCGAGCCTGCCGCGGATCCGCCCCCCACACGTACAGCCCGTGCCCGGCCACAACCACCGCCGGCATCAAGGGATTCCGCGCCTCCTCAAGCCGGTCGCCCAACTCCTTCATGTCCTGGCTGTTGGCGATGACCGGCAGGATCACCTCGACGTCGTGCGCGGGCTGCCCCACACCCTTCAGCATCTCGATGTCCCGGAACGGAATGCCCCCCGGCTGCCGGTGCCCCATCGTCACCGACGCGACCGTGTGGACGTGGACGACAGCCCCCGCCCCGGTCAACGCGGCGACCCGCGCGTGGAGTTCGGCCTCGGCGGACGGCTTGCCGCCCCGCACCGCCGCACCCTGCCCGTCGACCAACACCACGTCGGCAGGCGTGAGTTCCCCCTTGTCGTGCCCGCTCGCCGTCACCGCGAGCCGCAGCGGCTCCCGGGACAGCACCACAGACAGGTTGCCGGAGGTCCCCCGCATCCAGCCGAAGGAGGCGAACCGGGCGGACTCGGCGGCGAGCACGGCCCCCGCCTCGTGGAGGTCCTGCGCGGTGATGTCGGCGGTCATGACGTGCTCCTGGAAACGGTGATCTCGTCGAAGGACCCGGCCTGCGCATGGTCCCCGACGCCTTGCTCGAAGTACGGCTCCCCGGGCCGCCGGATCCCGACCGCGTGCCACCCGGCCTCGCGGGCCGCGTCCAGCTCACCGGGCCGGTCGGAGAGGAAGAGGAGCCGGGACGCCTCGACCCCGGCCGCCGAGGCGATACGGCGGTAGGACGCCGCTTCCTGCTTGGGCCCGGCGTTCTCCGTGTCGTACAGCCCCGAGGTCAGCGGCAGGAGATCGCCGTCCGGCGTCGAGGAGAACCACGCCCGCTGCGCCGCGACGGACCCCGAGGAGTAGACGTACAGCCGGACACCGGCCGCGTGCCAGGCGCGCAGCGCGGGGACGACGTCGTCGTAGAAGTGCGAGACCAGGTCGCCCCGCGCGAAGCCCTCGGACCAGATGATCCCTTGGAGGGTCTTCAGCGGCGTCGCCTTGCGGTCCTCGTCCAGCCACGCGTTCAGCGTCTTCTCGATCGCGGCGGCATCGGCGTCCGGCTCGCCCGACAGCTCACGGACCTGCGCGATGGCCCGCGCGACCTCGGGTTCGTCCGCCCGCTGAGACAGCAGTTCCGCGAACCGGTCGCGCGAGTACGGGTACAGCACGTCCACCACGAACCCCGTCGCGCTCGTGGTGCCCTCGATGTCGAGCACCACGGCGTCGACGGCGTACCGGAGCGTCACGCGACGTACCCGGCGGCGATCGTGTCGTAGTCCGGGAAGCGGGACGCGATCGGGGAACCGGTGAAGTTGCCGATCCAGCCGTCCTCCTCGTGGAAGAAGCGGATCGCGGTGAACGACGGGTTGGTGCCCATGTCGAACCAGTGCGTCGTCCCGCGCGGCACGCCCAGCAGGTCGCCCTTCTCGCAGAACACCGCGTGGACCTCGCCGTTCACGTGCAGGTAGAAGATGCCGGAGCCGGAGACGAAGAAGCGGACCTCGTCATCGTCGTCGTGCGTGTGCTCCTGGAGGAACTTCGCGCGCGCGGCCTTCGCCTTCGCCGGGAACTCCGGGTCGTCGCTGGGGTGCAGACCGAGGACGTCGACCGTGGTGAAGCCCTCCTCCGCGTTCAGCTTCTCGATCTCCGGTCCGTATGCCGAGAACACTGTCTCGCTGTCCGCGTCGAACGGCACGTCCTCGCGGATCGGCCACTGCTCGTAGCGCACGCCCAGCGGCTTGAGCGCCTCGGCGATCTCGGCGGGGTCGGAGGTCCGGCGGATCTGAGTCTCGGGGCCGGATTCGGACCAGGTGGTCAGGAGGGTCATGACAGCAGCTCCAGGATCTGTCTGGAAGGGCCGGTCCGTCCGGATGCCGAGACGGGCTGCGGACGGTCGGGGAGGAAAGGGGCAGGTGCCGGTCCCGCGATGGTAACTCCAGGGCGGACGATCACCCGGTGTGACGTAGTCGTTGTCTCATTCCGTGAGAATCCCCTTTTACACCTTTGACGTTTGGCTGAAACCGTTCTCATGATCTGTGTATGAAGACGCTGCTGCTCGTGCGGCGGCTGTACGTGGACTTGCTCCGGTCGACCACAGCCAGCTGTCGCTGACCGACCGTTCCCGGAGCCCTCGCCTCCGCCCCCTCGCCTCCCCCGGCGCGCGCCAGATGGCGCATTTCTTTCGCACCACCCGTACCTGGAGCCCCTCATGTCCCGTACCCGCCTGCCTCTCGCCGCGCTCTCGCTGGTGTCCGTCTCCGCCCTCGCGCTGAGCGCCTGCTCCCAGTCCTCGGACGCCTCCACCAAGACGAGCGGCGACTCGGCCGCCGCCGCCAAGGCCGCCACCGGCAAGAAGCCCGCACCCTTCGCCTCGGGCGCGGTCAAGGTGGCCCTGGTCCGCCAGAGCGGCGCCGGCGACTACTTCGAGCAGTGGGGCAACGGCGCGAAGGCCCAGGCCAAGGCGCTGGGCATCGACCTGACGGTGTACGACGCGCAGGCCGACAACGCCAAGCAGGCCACCGACCTCTCCTCCGCGATCAACTCCGGCGCCAAGGCGATCATCGTCGACCACGGCTTCCCGGCGACGATCCAGCCGGAGATCGACGAGGCCGTCAAGAAGGGCATCAAGGTCGTCGTGTACGACGTGGAGACGGCCACCAAGGGCGTCGTCACCACCCGCCAGAACGACGCGAGCATGGCCCAGGCCGTCCTGGACGTCATGGCGAAGTCCCTCGGCAAGAACGCCAAGGTCGGGTACGTCAACGTCGCCGGGTACGCCGCCCTCGACAAGCGGGACTCCGTCTGGAAGACCGAGGTCACCGCGCAGGGCTGGAAGCAGGCGTTCAAGGTCGGCAAGGTCACCGACTCCACCGCCACGGACAACGTGCCGCTGGTCTCGGCCGCGCTGACCCAGAACTCCGACGTCACCGGCGTCTTCGCGCCCTACGACGAGCTCGCCAAGGGCACCGTCCTCGCCGTCCAGAACAAGAAGCTCCAGGACAAGACCAAGGTCTTCGGCGCGGACGTCTCCAACGCGGACATCCAGCAGATGACGGCCGCCGACAGCCCGTGGGTGGCCACGGCGGGTACGGACCCGTCGGCGGTCGGCGCGGCGGTCGTCCGTACGACGGCCCTGGAGCTGGCCGGCCAGCTCGGCAGGACGACCGTCGAGTTCCCGGCGGTCGCCATCACCCAGGACTTCCTGCGCGAGAAGAAGATCGCGAACATGGACCAGCTGCGGACGGCGCTGCCGGCGCTGAACCTGTCCCAGGTGTCGACCGCGGACTGGATCGCGAATGTCGCCCACTGAGACACCGGCTTCTGCGGAGACCCCGGCCGTCGGCCTCACCGACGTCAGCATGGCGTTCGGCGGCAAGACCGTCCTCGCCTCCGTCTCCCTCGACATCACCCCCGGCACCGTCGTCGCGCTGCTCGGCGCGAACGGTGCCGGGAAGTCGACGCTGATCAAGATCCTGTCCGGCGTGCACGCGGGACACGGCGGCGAGGTGCGGGTCGCGGGCGCCCCCGTGGCCCTCCAATCCCCGTCCGCCGCCCGCAAGTTGGGCATCCAGACCGTGCACCAGCGGATCGGTGAGGGCATCGTCCCCGGCCTCTCCGTCGCCGAGAACCTCGTCTTCGAGGAACTCGCGCAGCAACGCGGCAACCCCTTCCTCAACGGCCGCCGTACGCTGGCCCGCGCCCGCGAGATCCAGGCGGCCCTCGGCCTCGACTGGAGCGACGCGGTCCTGCGCCGCGACGTCACCGAACTCGGCATCTCCGACCGCCAGTTGCTGATCCTGGCCCGCGCCCTCGCGACCCGCCCCCGCCTGCTCATCCTCGACGAGCCGACCTCCGCGCTCTCCGCAGCCGAGGCCGAGCGCCTCTTCGCCCTGGTGGAGAAGATGCGCGAGGACGGCATCGCCGTGCTGTACGTCTCCCACCGCCTCGGCGAGATCGACGCCCTCGCCGACCGGCTGGTCGTCCTGCGGGACGGCCGTCTCACCGAGGACCAGGTGAAGCCCTTCGACTGGGACGCGGCCTTGCGCGCGATGCTCGCGCAGGAGCAGGAGGCGACGACGGCACGCCCGGTCCGCGAGGGGGCCGCCGGTGAGGTGGCGCTTTCTTTGAAAGGCGTACGTCTCTTCCCGACCCAGCACCAGCCCCTCGACCTCGACCTGCGCGCCGGTGAAGTCACCGGCGTCGTCGGCCTGTTGGGCGCCGGCAAGACCGAGCTGGCCCGCGGCCTGTTCGGCGCCGAGCCCTTCCTCGCGGGCGCGGTCGACCTGGACGGCAAGCCGTACGCCCCCCGCCGCCCGGCCGACGCGATCCGCGCCGGCGTCCACCTCGTCCCCGAGGACCGGCACGCCGACGCGCTGGTCCCCGGCTGGTCGGTCGCCCAGAACGTGTCGCTGCCGTTCCTGAAGTCCCTGTCCCGGATGGGCCTCCTCCAGAGCGCCAGGGAGGACGCCCTCGGCCGGGACACCATCGCCGCGCTCGGCGTCGTCACCCGCGACGAGCACAGCACCGTCGAGGAGCTGTCCGGCGGCAACCAGCAGAAGGTCGTCGTCGGCCGCTGGCTCGCCGAGACCCCCCGTGTCCTCATCCTGGACGAACCGTTCCGAGGCGTGGACATCGGTGCGCGCCGCGACATCGGCCGCCGCGCGCGTCAGCTCGCCGCCGAGGGGGCGGCCGTCCTCGTCCTGTCCGCCGACGTCGACGAGATCCTGGAGACCGCCGATCGCGTCGTCGTCCTCGCCGCGGGCGAGGTCCACCTCGACGCGTACGGCGAGGACGCGGAGCGCGACCGCGTGATCCAGACCATCTCGGCCTCCGTCTGACCCCGGCTTCTTGAGGAAACTGTCATGACCACCACTCAGAGCACCGAGGTCCTTACGAAGGCGGCGACCCCGTCCGCGACCTCCACCGCCGTCCGCGTCCAGAACGCCGTCATCAAGTACGGGTTCATCTTCGTGACGGTCGTGCTGTTCCTGTACTTCGCGCTGAGCGAGGGCTCCTTCCGCGAGTCGGCGACCCTCCTCGACACGCTGCGGTACGTGTCCGTCGCCGCGATCCTCGGCCTCGGCGTCACCCTCACCATGGCTGTCGGCGGCATGGACATGTCCGTCGGCGCGGTCGCCGGGCTCGGGGTGTCGGTCGCGGCGCAGACGATGGTCGTCCACAACCAGGTCGGCGCGGTCGCGATCGTCGCCGTCCTGATCGCGGGCGCCCTCGCCGGTCTGCTGAACGCGCTGCTGATCGTCGTCCTGAAGATCCCCGACATGCTGGCCACGCTCGGCACGATGTTCGTCATCCAGGGCAGCAAGCTGATCCTCGTCGACGGGCAGTCGATCACGCCGGGCATGACCATGTCGGACGGGTCGACGGCGCCCGGGAAGTTCACCGCCGGGTTCCTGAAGATCGACCGGGGGACCGTGTTCGGCATCCCGGTCTCCGTGCTGATCTTCGGCGGGCTGACCGTCGCCGCGTGGGTGTTCCTCGCCCGCACCCGGTGGGGGCGCGTGCTGTACGCCATCGGCGCGAACCCGGAGGCGTCCCGGCTGGCCGGCATCCGCGTCGGCGCCTACCGCGCGCTCGCGTACGTCATCTCCGGCGTCCTCGCCTCGGTCGGCGGCCTGATCCTCGCCTCCCGCATCGGGCAGGGCGACGTCAGCGCCGGAACCTCGCAGCTCCTGGAGGCCGTCGCCGTCGCGCTGGTCGGTACGTCGGTGCTCGGCCGGGGGCGTCCCAACGTGTGGGGGACCGCGCTGGGCGCCGTCCTCATCGGCATCATCAGCACCGGGCTGACCATCAAGGGCCTGCCGTACTACACGCAGGACGTCGTCGAGGGCGCCGTGCTGATCCTCGCGCTCGTCTTCAGCTTCACCTTGTCCAAGCGCCGTACCGCATGAGGGAGTTGTGATGGGTTACCGCATCCTGGAGACCGAGGACATCCCGGCGTACCTGCGGGAGCGCGGCCACTGGAGTCAGGCCGTCGACCCCGAGGTCCGCGAGGTCTCCGACGGCAACATGAACCGGGTCTTCCTCGCCTCCTCCGCCGGCCACAGCCTCGCGGTGAAGCAGGCGCTGCCGTGGGTGCGGGTCGCCGGTCCCTCCTGGCCGATGAACCCCGACCGCGCGGACGCCGAGGCGCGCGCGTACGAGCGCGTCGCCCTCGTCGCCCCCGACAAGATCCCCGCGATCCTCGGCTACGACCCCGAGAACTACGCCCTCGTCATGGAGGACATGTCCGACCTGGAGGTCCTGCGGACGCTCCTCAACGAAGGTGCTTCGTACGGTACGGAGACGTCGGCGCGGATCGGCGAGTTCGTCGCCCAACTGACCTTCACGACCAGCGACTTCGGGATGCCGTCCGCCGAACGCAAGGCCCTGATCGCCGCGTCGGTCAGCCCCGAGCTGTGCAAGATCACCGAGGACGTGGTCCTCTCCGAGCCGTACATCGAGCACGAACACAACCACTGGCTCCCGGAGTTGACGGACCTCGCGGCGGCATTCCGCGCGGACGAGGTGCTCCGCACCGAGGTCGCCGACCTCCGCCACACGTTCATGACCAGCGCACAGGCACTCCTGCACGGCGACCTCCACACGGGCAGCGTCATGGTCGGCGAACGCGACGGCGCCCCCGTGGTCCGCGTCTTCGACCCCGAGTTCTCCTTCGTGGGCCCGATCGGCTACGACCTGGGCCTGTACTGGGCGAACGCGCTGGTCTCGGAGGAACGCGCACGAACCCTGGACCGGTTGACGGACCACGCGGACCAACTCCGCCTCTCCTGGGAGGCGTTCACAACAGAGTTCCGCCGCCTGTGGCCGACGAGGGTCGACACCTTCTTCGACGACACCTACCTCGACCGCTTCCTCCACCGAGTCTGGACGGACGCGATCGGCTACGCCGGCACAGAAATCGTCCGCCGCATCATCGGCTTCGCCCACCTGACAGACCTGACAACCCTCCCCCACCCGGCCCCGGCATCCCGCAGGGCACTGCTCCTGGGCCGCGAACTGATCGTGCGGCGCGAGGAGTTGACCGACGTGGAATCCGTACGTCACCTCGTGGCCTCGCTGGCCTGAACCGCCTCGCTCGCCTGGAACCACTCCTCACCGGCGGCCCACTGCCGCACCCAGTCGGCGAAGCCCGGTCTGCTGTGCGGCATCGCCCCCTCGCCGGTGACGAGCCAGACGCGCCCGCGCTGCGGGCCGGTGACGACCAGGTGCCAGTCCATGCCGCACCCGTCCGTCCCCAGGTTCAGCGAGCCGTGGTGGGCGACCCGCTCGATGACGGCGTCGGGGTCTTCGTGGCCCCCGTCGTCCTCCTCCCACACCCACATCCCGGTGAGCGGGAAAGGCTCGGCCAGCCGCTGGCCCTCGGCGCTCTCGGCCAGTTCCACCCACCCGTACTCCGGCGGCCCTTGGAAGGAGCCGTCCGCGATCTCCGCCACGAGCGTGCGGTACGGCTCCGGCAGCACCACGCCGTGCGCCTCCTCGAACCGCCGTACCTCTTCCCACCCCAACGGCGACGCGTCCTCACCGAACGCCTCCCGCAGCACCGCGAGTTCTTCCGGGTCGGCCTTCTCGGTATCCATCTCCATGCCTCATGGGTAACACCCGGCACTGACAACCGGGTACGCGAAAGGGGCGGTACCTCCCGGAGCCAAGCCGGGGGGCAGCGCCCCTGTCGCGTCGTACCGGTTACTTCTTGTCGAGCAGATCCTGGACCTTCGCCCGTACCTCGTCCGTGGCCAGGCCGCGGATCGTCAGGGTCGTGCGGCGGCGCAGGACGTCGTCCTGGGTCTCCGCCCACTCGTTGTCGCGGGCGTAGACGACCTGGGCCCAGATCTCCGGGGCGTCGGGGTGGACGCGCTGTGAGAGTTCCGGGTTCTCGTTCGCCAGGCGGGCGATGTCGAAGGCGAGGGAGCCGTAGTGGGTCGCGAGGTGCTTCGCCGTGTCCGCGGCCATGCGGGGGCCGGGGGCCGGGTTGTCGACCAGGAGGCGGTGGGCGACCGCGCGGGGGTTGGCGACGCCCGGCAGGGGGAGCTTCTTCGGCAAGGAGGAGACCGGCTCGAAGTCGTCGCCCAGGGGGTGGCCCGGCAGGGACTCCAGCTTCTGCATCACCGTACGGCCGATGTGCCGGAACGTCGTCCACTTGCCGCCCGCGACGGACAGCATCCCGCCCCGGCCCTCGGTGACGACGGTCTCCCGCTTCGCCTTGGCCGTGTCCCCGGGACCGCCCGGCAGGACGCGCAGGCCCGCGAACGCGTACGTGATGTTGTCCCGGCTCAGCTGCTGGTCCCGGACGGAGAACGCGGCCTCGTCCAGGATCTGCGCCGTGTCCTTCTCGGTCACGGACACGTCCGCCGGGTCGCCCTCGTACTCCTCGTCCGTCGTCCCGAGGAGCAGCATGTCCTCCCAGGGCAGCGCGAACGTGATGCGGTACTTGTCGATCGGCGTCGCGAGCGCGGCCTTCCACGGGGAGGTCCGCTTGAGGACGAGGTGCGCGCCCTTGGAGAGCCGGATGGAGGGCGCCGCGTTCGGGTCCTCCATCTTGCGCAGGTGGTCCACCCACGGCCCGGTCGCGTTGAGCACGAGCCGCGCGTTGACCCCGAACTCGTCGCCCGACACCCCGTCCTTGAGGTCCGCGCCGGTCACCCGCCCGTTGGTGAAGCGCAGACCGGTGACCTCGGCGTGGTTGAGGACGACCGCGCCCGCCTCGACCGCGCCGCGCACCGTCATCAGCGCCATGCGCGCGTCGTTCATCTGGTCGTCGCCGTACACCGCGACGGCCTTCAGGTTCTCGGTGCGCAGCTCCGGCACGTCCTGCGCCGCCTTCGCGGGCGACAGGAGGTGGCCGACGCCGTCACCGAACGCGGAGAGCGCGGAGTAGGCGAACACGCCCGCCCCGAGCTTCGCCGCGCCGTGCGGGCCGCCCTTGTAGACGGGCAGGTAGAAGGTGAGCGGGTTCGCCAGGTGGGGGGCCACCTGACGGGACACCGCGCGCCGCTCGAAGTGGTTCTCCGCCACCAGCTTCACCGCGCCGGTCTGCAGGTAGCGCAGACCGCCGTGGAGGAGCTTGGAGGAGGCGGAGGAGGTGGCGCCGGCGAAGTCGCCGGCGTCGACCAGCGCCACCCGCAGACCGGACTGCGCGGCGTGCCAGGCGGTGGAGATGCCCAGGATGCCGCCGCCGATCACGAGAAGGTCGTACGACGCCTTGGAGAGCTGTTCCCGGGTCTCGGCACGGCTCGGGTTGGAGCCGGAGGCCGGGTGCGTCCCCAGGGCAGGCACGGTCTGGAGGGTGGGCTGACTGGTCATGTCGGGTTCTTACTCCTCATCAGAGCTGTTGAGGGGGTGCTCGCTCAGCTCTCGTCCTCGATCCAGCCCATGGTCCGCTCGACGGCCTTGAGCCAGGTCTTGTACTCACGGTCGCGGGTCTCCGCGTCCATGCGGGGGGTCCACTCGGCGGCCCGGCGCCAGTTGGCGCGCAGGTCGTCGGTGCTGGTCCAGAAGCCGACGGCGAGGCCGGCGGCGTAGGCGGCACCGAGGCAGGTCGTCTCGGCGACCATCGGGCGCACCACCGGCGCGTCCACGAAGTCCGAGAGGGTCTGCATCAGCAGGTTGTTGGAGGTCATGCCGCCGTCGACCTTGAGGGCCGCGAGCTCGACGCCGGAGTCCTTCGTCATGGCGTCGGTGATCTCACGGGTCTGCCAGGCCGTGGCCTCCAGGACGGCGCGCGCGAGGTGCGCCTTCGTGACGTACCGGGTCAGACCGGCGATCACGCCGCGGGCGTCGGAGCGCCAGTGCGGGGCGAACAGGCCGGAGAACGCCGGGACGAAGTAGGCGCCGCCGTTGTCCTCGACGGACAGGGCGAGCGTCTCGATCTCGGCGGCGGTGGAGATGAGGCCCATCTGGTCGCGCATCCACTGCACCAGCGAGCCGGTGACCGCGATCGAGCCCTCAAGGGCGTAGACCGGGGCCTGGTCGCCGATGCGGTAGCCGACCGTGGTGAGCAGCCCGGAGTACGAGTTGATGATCTTCTCGCCGGTGTTCATCAGCATGAACGTGCCGGTGCCGTACGTGGACTTGGCCTCGCCCTCGGAGAAACAGGTCTGGCCGAAGAGGGCCGCCTGCTGGTCGCCGAGCGCGGAGGCGACCGGGATGCCGCCGAGCAGCTCGCCCAGCGGGCCGCCGGTGACCTCGCCGTACACCTCGGCGGAGGAGCGGATCTCGGGGAGGATCTGCATCGGCACGCCGATGGACTCCGCGATCTTGTCGTCCCACGCGAGGGTGTGCAGGTTCATCAGCATCGTGCGCGAGGCGTTGGTGACGTCCGTGACGTGCCGGCCGCCGTTCACGCCGCCGGTCAGGTTCCAGATGACCCAGCTGTCCATCGTGCCGAAGAGGATGTCGCCCGCCTCGGCGCGCTCGCGCAGGCCCTCGACGTTGTCGAGCAGCCAGCGGGCCTTGGGGCCGGCGAAGTAGGAGGCCAGCGGGAGGCCGGTCTCGCGACGGAAGCGGTCCTGGCCGACGTTGCGGCCCAGCTCCTTGCAGAGGGCGTCCGTACGCGTGTCCTGCCAGACGATCGCGTTGTGGACGGGCTCACCGGTGTTCTTGTCCCACAGCAGCGTGGTCTCACGCTGGTTGGTTATGCCGATGGCCTTGATGTCGTCGCGGGTGATGCCCGCCTTGGCTATCGCGCTAGCGACGACTTCCTGGACGTTCGTCCAGATCTCGTTCGCGTCGTGCTCGACCCAGCCCGGCTTCGGGAAGATCTGCTCGTGTTCCTTCTGGTCGACGGAGACGATCCGGCCGTCCTTGTCGAAGACGATGCAGCGGCTGGAGGTGGTGCCCTGGTCGATCGCGGCGATGAACGGGCCGGTGGTGTGAGCGTCGGTCACTGTCTGCTCCTGGGTTCCGTGGTTATGGGGCTTGACGATCGGCGTTCGCCGAGAGTTTCGAAAACCCGTACCTCGTACGGGTGAAACCCGCGGCTGCTAGGCGAACGCGATGTTGTAGATGCCCGCCGCGATGGCGCCGCCGACGAGCGGGCCGACCACGGGAACCCAGGCGTAGCTCCAGTCGGAGCCACCCTTGTTGGGCAGGGGCAGAAGGGCGTGCACGATGCGCGGGCCGAGGTCACGGGCCGGGTTGATCGCGTAGCCGGTCGGGCCACCGAGGGAGAGACCGATCGAGACCACCACGAGAGCGGTGATCAGGGCGCCCAGCGTGCCGAGCCCCTTGCCGCCGTCGTTGAGACCCTGCGTGAGGACCGCGAGCACCAGCACGATCGTGCCGATGACCTCCGTGGCGACGTTCTGCCAGGCCACCCGGATCTCCGGGCCGGTGGAGAAGATGCCGAGCACGGGACCCGCGCCCTTCTCCTGCGCCTCGACCGCCTTGGCCTTCGGCTCGCCGACGATCTCCCGGTCGGTGAGGTGCGCCAGGAACTGGCCGTAGTAGGCGATCCACACCAGGGTCGCGCCGATCATGGCGCCGAGCAGCTGTCCACCCCAGTAGATCGGGACGTCGCTCCAGGAGATGCCGTCCTTCTTGAGCGCGAGCGCCAGGGTCACGGCCGGGTTGAGATGTGCGCCGGAGAGCGGCGCGGAGGTGTAGACGGCCGTCAGAACGGCGAAACCCCACCCGAAGGTGATGGCGAGCCAACCGGCGTTACGGGCCTTGCTGGCCTTCAGCGTGACGGCGGCGCACACACCGCCGCCGAGCAGGATGAGTATGGCGGTACCTATGGTCTCGCCGATGAAGATGTCGGAGCTGGACACCCGCGACTCCTTTGTCCTTCGTCCAGGGGAAGCCGAACCCCGGGTCCCTCCGGGAGTTCCGTGCTCTCGGGAGTGAGAGCGATGCCGGCCCTTGGCACTGTCACACTCTAGCGCGTATTGCCGGTAGGTGTTCGACAATGCCGACCGATGGACGGGAGTCTTGTCCCGGCGTGACGCGTGAGTCAAGAGTTCTGTTATCGGAAACGCGATCGTTATTGATAGTCATGAGTTATCGATCTTTGCAGGATCGGTCCGTTTCTGATCACTTATGTCCGGATCAGGGTATGCCGAGAACCGGAACGTCGCCCGACGTCCCGGTGGCCTCTTACGTACTTCTCAGAACCTGCCCGCACCCAGATCCCGCGACACCGCACGCGCGCAGTCCCGCACCGACGCGATCAGCTCCGGCCGCAGCTCCCCGTCCGGGCACAGCCGCTCCACCGCGCCGGTGATCCCCACCGCGCCCACCGGCATCCGCCGCCGGTCGTGGATCGGCGCCGCGACCGACGCGACACCCTCCCAGGTCTCCTCCACGTCCGCCGCGTACCCACGCGCGCGCGTGATGTCGAGAACCTGCTCGAACACCTTCGGATCGCACACCGTACGGTCCGTGAACGACCTGCGCTCCGACTCCAGCGCCTCACTGTGCGCGACCGGGTCGTACGCCGACAGCACCTTGCCCAGCGCCGTCGAGTGCAGCGGCTGCATCGCCCCGATCTCCAGCACCTGCCGGCTGTCGTCCGGCCGGAACACGTGGTGCACGATCAGCACGCCCTGCTGGTGCAGCACCCCCAGGTGCACGCTCTCGCCGCTCGCGCGCGCCAGATCGTCGGTCCACACCAGCGCCCGCGCGCGCAGCTCGTGCACGTCCAGGTACGTCGTCCCCAGGCGCAGCAGCTCCGCGCCCAGCTGGTACCGCCCCGACGCGTCGTCCTGCTCCACGAACCCCTCCTGCTGGAGGGTGCGCAGGATCCCGTGCGCCGTGCCCTTCGCCAGCCCCAGGGCCGAGGCGATGTCCGACAGGCCGAGCCGCCGCTCGCCGCCCCCGAGGAGCCGCAGCATCGCCGCCGCCCGTTCGAGCGACTGGATGTTCCGTGCCATCGCCGTCCTGCCTCCGTCCCCTTCGGCCGCCGTACGTCCACACCGGCCGCGTGCCCATGGTCCACCCACACAGCCACGGTTCGACAATGCCGAACACTACCGGTCCATGCCGACCTCCTGCCAACGACCGTCACCCGCGTGTTCCCCCGCATTCCACCCGCCGGAACCCCCGAAGTGTCCCCACACCCGGACGAACCGGATCCCCCTGGCCGGACCGGAATCACCCGCCCCGGCGGTCCGTCCCCCGGAACAACCTGACGGCACACCCCCGGTCCCCGCTACCCTGGCCCCAAAGCCGACAGCCGTCGCACCTGAGGGAGCCCTTACATGGCCTCTGTGCCGCTGACCCCTTCCGCCGACAGCCGGACCCGTGTGTCCGCGCTCCGAGAGGCGCTCGCCACCCGCGTGGTGGTCGCCGACGGAGCGATGGGCACGATGCTCCAAGCCCAGGACCCGACCCTGGAGGACTTCCAGGACCTGGAGGGCTGCAACGAGATCCTGAACCTGACCCGGCCGGACATCGTCCGCTCGGTCCACGAGGCGTACTTCGACGCCGAGGTCGACTGCGTCGAGACGAACACGTTCGGCGCCAACTTCGCGGCCCTCGCCGAGTACGACATCCCCGAGCGCGTCCACGAACTCTCCGAGTCCGGCGCCCGCATCGCGCGGGAGACCGCCGACGCCTACACCGCCAGGGACGGCCGCCAGCGCTGGGTCCTCGGCTCCATCGGCCCCGGCACGAAACTCCCGACCCTGGGCCACGTCGCCTACACGACCATCCGGGACGCGTTCCAGCAGAACGCCGAGGGCCTCATCGAGGGCGGCGCCGACGCCCTGATCGTCGAGACCACCCAGGACCTCCTCCAGACGAAGGCCGCCGTGATCGGCGCCCAGCGCGCCCGTGAGCTCGCCGGGATCGACGTACCGATCATCGTCTCGGTCACCGTCGAGACCACCGGCACGATGCTCCTCGGCTCCGAGATCGGCGCCGCGCTCACCGCGCTGGAACCCCTCGGCATCGACATGATCGGCATGAACTGCGCGACCGGCCCGGCCGAGATGAGCGAGCACCTGCGCTACCTCGCCCGCAACTCCCGCATCCCCCTGTCGTGCATGCCGAACGCCGGTCTCCCCGTCCTCGGCAAGGACGGCGCCAGCTACCCCCTCACGGCCCCCGAACTCGCCGACGCCCACGAGACGTTCGTACGCGACTACGGCCTCAGCCTGATCGGCGGCTGCTGCGGCACCACCCCCGAGCACCTGCGCCAGCTCGTCCACCGCGTCCGCGGCATCGCCCCCACCCCCCGTGACCCGCGCCCGGAACCCGGCGCCGCGTCCCTCTACCAGACCGTCCCGTTCCGCCAGGACACCGCGTACATGGCGATCGGCGAACGCACCAACGCCAACGGCTCCAAGAAGTTCCGCGACGCCATGCTGGAGGCCCGCTGGGACGACTGTGTGGAGATCGCCCGCGAACAGATCCGCGAAGGCGCCCACATGCTGGACCTCTGCGTGGACTACGTCGGCCGCGACGGCGTCGCCGACATGGACGAACTCGCCGGCCGCCTCGCCACCGCCTCGACGCTCCCGATCGTCCTGGACTCCACCGAGGTGGACGTCATCCAGGCCGGCCTGGAGCGGCTCGGCGGACGCGCGGTCATCAACTCCGTCAACTACGAGGACGGCGACGGCCCCGAGTCCCGCTTCGCGAAGGTCACCAGGCTCGCGCAGGAACACGGCGCCGCCCTGATCGCCCTGACCATCGACGAGGAGGGTCAGGCCCGCACCCCCGAGAAGAAGGTCGAGATCGCCGAACGCCTCATCGACGACCTCACCGGCAACTGGGGCATCCACGAGTCCGACATCCTCATCGACACCCTGACCTTCACCATCTGCACCGGCCAGGAGGAGTCGAGGGGCGACGGCATCGCCACCATCGAGGCGATCCGCGAACTCAAGCGCCGCCACCCCGACGTACAGACCACCCTCGGCCTGTCCAACATCTCCTTCGGCCTCAACCCGGCCGCCCGCATGCTCCTGAACTCGGTCTTCCTCGACGAATGCGTCAAGGCCGGACTCGACTCCGCGATCGTCCACGCGAGCAAGATCCTCCCCATCGCCCGCTTCAGCGAGGAGGAGGTCACCACCGCCCTGGACCTCGTCTACGACCGCCGCGCGGAGGGCTACGACCCCCTCCAGAAGCTGATGGCGCTCTTCGAGGGCGCCACCGCCAAGTCCCTCAAGGCCGGCAAGGCCGAGGAACTCGCCGCGCTGCCCCTGGACGAACGCCTCCAGCGGCGCATCATCGACGGCGAGAAGAACGGCCTCGAAGCCGACCTCGACGAGGCACTGACCAGCCGCCCCGCGCTCGACATCGTCAACGACACCCTCCTGGAGGGGATGAAGGTCGTCGGTGAACTCTTCGGCTCCGGACAGATGCAGCTGCCGTTCGTCCTGCAGTCCGCCGAGGTCATGAAGAAGGCCGTCGCCCACCTCGAACCCCACATGGAGAAGACGGACGACGACGGCAAGGGCACCATCGTCCTCGCCACCGTTCGCGGCGACGTCCACGACATCGGCAAGAACCTCGTCGACATCATCCTGTCCAACAACGGCTACACCGTCGTCAACCTCGGCATCAAACAGCCCGTCTCCGCGATCCTCGACGCCGCCGAGGAACACCGCGCCGACGTCATCGGGATGTCCGGACTCCTCGTGAAATCCACCGTGATCATGAAGGAGAACCTCCAGGAGCTGAACCAGCGCGGCCTGGCCGCCGACTACCCCGTCATCCTCGGCGGCGCCGCCCTCACCCGCGCCTATGTCGAACAGGACCTCCACGAGCTGTACGAGGGCGAGGTCCGCTACGCCCGCGACGCCTTCGAGGGCCTGCGCCTCATGGACGCCCTCATCGGCGTCAAACGCGGCGTCCCCGGCGCCGCCCTCCCCGAGCTGAAACAGCGCCGCGTGCGCCCCGCAGCCGCCGTACAGACCGAGGAACGCCCCGAGGAGGAGGGACACGTCAGGTCGGACGTCGCCATCGACAACCCCCTGCCGAAAGCCCCCTTCGACGGCACCCGCATCATCAAGGGCATCCCCCTCAAGGACTACGCCAGCTGGCTCGACGAAGGCGCCCTCTTCAAGGGCCAGTGGGGCCTCAAGCAGGCCCGCGCGGGCGACGGACCGACGTACGAGGAACTCGTCGAGAACGAGGGACGGCCCCGCCTGCGCGGCCTCCTCGACCGGCTCCAGACCGACAACCTCCTCGAAGCGGCCGTCGTGTACGGGTACTTCCCGTGCGTCTCCAAGGACGACGACCTGATCCTCCTCGACGAGCAGGGCAACGAACGCACCCGCTTCACCTTCCCCCGCCAGCGCCGGGGCCGCCGCCTGTGCCTCGCCGACTTCTTCCGCCCCGAGGAGTCCGGCGAGGTCGACGTCGTCGGCCTCCAGGTCGTCACCGTCGGCAACCGCATCGGCGAGGAGACCGCCAAGCTCTTCGAGGCCAACGCCTACCGCGACTATCTCGAACTGCACGGCCTGTCCGTCCAGTTGGCCGAAGCGCTCGCCGAGTACTGGCACGCCCGCGTACGCGCCGAACTCGGCTTCGGCGGCGAGGACCCCGCCGAGGTCACCGACATGTTCGACCTCAAGTACCGCGGCGCCCGCTTCTCCCTCGGCTACGGCGCCTGTCCCAACCTGGAGGACCGCGCGAAGATCGCCGAACTCCTCCAGCCCGAGCGCATCGGCGTCCACCTCTCGGAGGAGTTCCAGCTCCACCCCGAGCAGTCCACCGACGCGATCATCCTCCACCACCCGGAGGCGAAGTACTTCAACGCCCGCTGAACCCCCACTGAACCCTCTGGCCCGCCTTCGCGTCTGTAAGAACCCGGGCCGGAACAAACGAGACGCGCCCCGACCGGTCCAGTCGTACACTGGTCGGTCCACCGCAGGCCGGTCGCCTCCCCACCCGGGAAGTGACCGGCCTGCGTGTCCCTCTCGTCCCACAAGGAGGTCGTGGATGACCAGTACGGTCCCCGCACCCGCAGCGCTCACCGCCGAGGGCTCCGCCCTCCAGGCCGTCCTCCTCGACATGGACGGCACCCTGGTGGACACCGAAGGCTTCTGGTGGGACGTCGAGGTCGAGATCTTCGCCGGCCTCGGCCACACCCTCGACGACTCCTGGCGGCACGTCGTGGTCGGCGGCCCCATGACCCGCAGCGCCGGCTTCCTCATCGAGGCCACCGGCGCCGACATCACCTTCGACGAGCTCTCCGTCCTGCTCAACGACGGCTTCGAGGACCGCATCGGCCGCGCCCTGCCCCTGATGCCCGGCGCCGCCCGCCTGCTCGCCGAACTCGCCGCGCACGACGTGCCGACGGCCCTGGTCTCCGCCTCCCACCGGCGCATCATCGACCGCGTCCTCGCCTCGCTCGGCCCCCAGCACTTCCGGCTCTCCGTCGCCGGCGACGAGGTCGCCCGCACCAAGCCGCACCCCGAGCCTTACCTCCTCGCGGCCTCCCGGCTCGGCGTGGATCCGGCCAGATGCGCGGTCATCGAGGACACCGCGACCGGCGTCGCCGCCGCCGAGGCCGCCGGATGCCAGGTCGTGGCCGTCCCGTCGGTCGCCCCGATCGCCCCCGCCGCCCGCCGCACCGTCGTCCCGTCCCTGGAACACGTCGACGTGAGCTTCCTGCGCGCCCTCGTGACCGGCTGACGGAAACCCCCCGCGGCCTGGGAATTCACGGACGACAGCGGAACTCCGGGATTCCCGGGAAACGACCGGAATTCCGCCCCGCCGCGATGTGACCTTCCCCACTCGCGGACGGGGATTCCGGCGCACTCCGGACCGGTCAAGTGTCCCGATTGATGGACCGCTGCACGAAACATTCCAGCCCTGATTCTCCGGTCCGTCCATACCCGGCTCCACAGCGTGAGGAACCGTCAACTCCGTTCCCCGCAAGCCGACGCGCGGACGCCCACTAACCTCGTACAGAACAACCCCGAGAACCCCGCGATCGTCGCCGCGAACCGACCGACGAGACACCGAGATCCCGACGACAAGGCACGTACACGTGAACAAGCGCACCCAGTGGCCGGTCCTCCCGATCGTGGCAGGGCTCGCCTCCGGCCTGCTGGCCGGCTGCGGCTCCGAGAACGGCTCCTCCGGGGGCAGCGGCTCCTCCGTGGTCATGGGGATGTCCGACGACGTCCTCGCCACCGACCCCGCCTCCGGCTACGACCCCGGCTCCTGGCTGCTGTTCAACAACGTCTTCCAGTCCCTGCTCTCCTTCCCCAAGGGCGGCACCGACCCCGAGCCGGACGCCGCGAAGGAATGCACCTTCACCGACACCGAGACCAAGGTCTACGAGTGCACCCTGAAATCGGGACTGAAGTTCAGCAACGGTGACTCCCTCACCTCCGAGGACGTCAAGTACTCCTTCGACCGCACGCTGAAGATCAACGACGAGTCCGGCCCCGCGATCATGTTCCCCATGCTCGACAAGGTCGAGGCCCCCGACGAACACACCGTCGTCTTCCGCCTCAAGGTCGCCGACGCCACCTTCCCCAGCAAACTCGCCTCCGGCGCCGGCTCCATCGTCGACCGGGGGCAGTACGACGCGAACGGCCTGCGCAAGGACGACAAAGCCGTCGGTTCCGGCCCCTACAAACTCGAATCCTTCGGCGAGGACCAGGCCGTGTTCTCCGTCAACGAGAACTACAAGGGAAACGCCCAGGTCAAGAACTCCGGCGTCACCCTCAAGTTCTTCCACGGCGACCAGGCGGGCCTCAAGAAAGCCCTCCTCGACGGCAAGGTCGACATCGCCTACCGGGGCCTGACCGCCGCCGACATCACCGACGTCCAGCAGAGCGCCCACACCAAGGACGTCGAAGTCGTCGAAGGCTCCAGCGCCGAGGTCCAGCACCTCGTCTTCAACATGAAGGACCCCGTCGCCGGGAAACTCCCCGTCCGCCAGGCCATCGCCTACCTCATCGACCGCGACGCCCTCATCAAGGACGTGTACCAGGGCACCGCCGACCCCCTGTACTCGATCATCCCCGCGGGCATCGCCGGCCACAACACCGCCTTCTTCGACCGCTACGGCGCCCGCCCCTCCGCCGCGAAGGCCGAAGAGGCCCTGCGCGCCGGCGGCATCACCGACAAGGTCGAACTCACCCTCTGGTCCACGCCGTCCCGCTACGGCCCCGCCACCGACCAGGAGCTCAAGGCCATCGCCGCCCAGCTCAACGCGAGCGGCCTCTTCGACGCCAAGGTCAAGTCCGTCGCCTTCAACCAGTACGAGAAGGACATCGAGGCCGGCAAGTACGGCGTCTACGTCAAGGGCTGGGTCCCCGACTACCCCGACGCCGACAACTTCACCGCCCCCTTCTTCGGCGACGGCAACGTCCTGAACAACCACTACACCAACGAGACCATCACCGGCACCCTCATCCCCCGCACCGCCGCGCAGAGCAACCGTGCCAACACCGACACCGACTACGCCCAGCTCCAGGACATCGTCGCCGACCAGCTCCCCATCCTCCCGGTCTGGCAGGCCAAGCAGTACGCCGTCACCCGGGACGCGGTCTACGGCCTCGAATACTGCCTCGACGCGTCGACGGTCTTCCGCTTCTGGGAACTCAGCAAGGGCTGAGGAATTTCGGATACTTCCGGTACGACGGCGGGGCGCCCCTTCTCGAAGAGGCGCCCCGCGTCGGTGTGTTGAGGGCCGTCTACTGCGCTCCCGGCCGCACCAGACCGCTCTCGTACGCGTACACCGCCGCCTGCACCCGGTCCCGCAGGCCCAGCTTCGTCAGGACGTGGCCCACGTGCGTCTTGACCGTCGTCTCGCTCACGAACAGGTCCGCCGCGATCTCCGCGTTCGACAGGCCCCGGGCGACCAGCTTCAGGACCTCGACCTCGCGGTCGGTCAGGGTGTGCAGGGTGTCGGGGACCGGGTCGTCGCCGGACGGCAGGTGCGTCGCGTACTTGTCCAGCAGCCGGCGCGTGATGCTGGGCGCCAGCATCGCCTCGCCGCCCGCGACCACCCTGATCGCCTGCACCAGCTCGTTCGCCGGCGCGTCCTTCAGCAGGAAGCCGCTGGCCCCCGCGCGCAGGGCCTCCACGACGTACTCGTCCAGGTCGAACGTCGTCAGCACCAGGACTTTCGCCGGGCCGTTGCGCTCCGGGCCCGTGATCTGCCGGGTCGCCTCCACGCCGTCCATCCGCGGCATCCGGATGTCCATCAGCACCACATCGGGCTGCAACGCCCGCACCTGATCCAACGCCTGAAGACCATCGCCGGCCTCCCCCACGACCGCGATGTCCTGCTCCGCCTCCAGAATCATCCGGAAGCCGGTACGCAGCAGCGGCTGGTCGTCGACCAGTAGGACACGGATGGCCACGAAAGTCTCCTTCGATAGTCCGGGCCCATTCTGCCTTGCGGAGGGGGGAGGGGGGTGACCGGCCTGTGGTCGGTCACGCCTGAGGCTGCGGCTCCCGCACGGTGGGCGGCTCGACCGGGAGCGGGTACGGCGGGGGTGTGCCGCCGAACTCCGGGCAGTGGAGCTGGTGGTCGCACCAGCCGCACAGCTTGGTCGGGCGGGGGCGCCAGTCGCCGGTGCGGGTGGCCTCGCTGATCGCCTCCCACAGCGCGAGGAGCTTGCGTTCGACGCGTTCCAGGTCCGTGGGGTCGGGGTCGTACGTGATGACGTCGCCGCTGCCCAGGTACACGAGCTGGAGCCGGCGGGGGACCACGTTCTTCAGGCGCCACACCACCAGCGCGTAGAACTTCATCTGGAACAGGGCACCCTCCGCGTACTCCGGGCGCGGCGCCTTGCCCGTCTTGTAGTCGACGATCCGCACCTCACCGGTCGGCGCGACGTCGACCCGGTCGATGATCCCGCGCAACGTCAGCCCCGACTCCAGCTCCGCCTCGACGAACAACTCCCGCTCTGCGGGCTCCAGCCGCGTCGGATCCTCCAGCGTGAACCACCGCTCCACGAGCCGCTCCGCCTCACCCAGCCACCGGGCGAGCCGCTCCCCTTCCGGGTCGTCCGTGAACAACTCGGCCACCTCGGGCCGGTGCTCCCGCAGCCTCTCCCACTGCCCCGGCACCAACCCCTTCGCCTTCGGCACGGTCCGCTCCCCGGCCGGCGCATCGAACAGCCTCTCCAGCACCGAGTGCACCAGCGTCCCCCGGGTCGCCGCCTCACTCGGCTTCTCCGGCAGCCGATCGATCACCCGGAACCGGTACAGCAACGGGCATTGCATGAAGTCACTGGCACGGGAGGGGGAGAGGGAGGAGGGGGCGGCGGGGGGACGGGGGGTGGAGGTGCCGGGAGTGCGGGAGGTTGGGGCGTCGGGGGTACGGGGGGGCAGGGCGCCGGGGGCGCGGGAGCCCGGGACGCTGGAGTCGAGGGCGGGGGGTGGCGGGGAGACAGGGGCGCCGGAGTCGGGGATGGGTGCCGACGGAGAGGCAGGGGCGCTGGAGTCGGGGGCCAGGGAGGCGGGGGAGTGGAGCGGGGGCGTGTCGGAGGGGGAAGGGGCAGAAGGAGAAGGGACAGCGGGAGAGTCACCGCCGACGGAAGTCTCGGCGGAGGAAGCCTCGTCAGCCGCAGCCCCGTCGGCGGAAGTCCCACCGTCGGAAGCCCCAGCAGCAGAAGTCCCGCCGACGGCAGCCAGAGAGACATACGCGGCAACCTCGCCCACGCCGCCGACGCGGGCCCCCTCATTGTCCGCCCCCTCGCCACCCACCCGCGCGACCAACGCCGCCACCGCATCGGCAGCACGCCCCGCAGCTCTGCCCGGGGGCGCCGGGGGAGCGACGGGGGCACCGTCGGAGACAGCCGCCTCGCCGGCGCCGTAAGCGGAAGCAGCACCGGACACCGCGACAGGCACCCCCGCCACCACAGGCCGCACACCCCCAGCCCTCAACCGCCCGACAACCGCACCACCACCGGAGGTCCCCGCCTCCGCCACACCCTCGCTGCTGCTCTCCATGCCCCAGACCCTACGACCCGCCACTGACAGTCACCCACATCCCGCCCGCGCGGTTCCCGACAGCCGGGCGAACACAGGGGGTGCCGGGGCGGAACGCGTCGCGACGGCCGCATACCATCGGTCACAGACCCTTCCGCCCGGCAGGAGCGGGAGACCTTTCGATCGAGGGGACACCGTGGTGGAAAGCGGCGGAAGCGGGCAGCCGCGGCCGGACAACGAACAGCCGACCGAGCACCCCTCCGACCCTGCACCCAAGGCGTCCAAGCCCCCCCACACCCCCGAACCCCCCACGAACGACTCCCCCGACGAAACGACCCGCCAGATCCGCCGGCCCGAACAGCAGGCCGAGCCGGAACACCCCGAAGAACCCCCGACCGGGAGCGACACCCCGGCCTCCGGCCCTCAGCCGTCCGACGAAACGACACGTCACCTGAGCCGCCCCGCCGAACCCGAAGCCCCCAGCACCCCGGCAGACTCCGGCGATGCGACCCGGCACCTCAGCCGCCCGGCGGAGCCCGAGCAAGCTGCCCCCAGCTCCCAGCCCTCCGACGAGCCGCAGTCCGATGACGCGACCCGCCAGATCCGCCTCCCCGCCGAGCCCAGCGCCGAGCCGACCGACGACACGACCCGGCAGCCCAGCCGCCCCGCCGATCCCGAGCGCCCGAGCGACACGGCCGCCCCGCAACTCGACGACGCCACCCGCCAGATCCGGCTCCCGGCCGCCGAGCCCTCCGCGAAGTCCCCGGCATCCACCCCCAGCCCGTACACCACCCCCGACACCCACCCCGACCGCACGCACGCGCACGGTCACGCCGGAGCCGGGAAGAAGGAAGCTGAGAAAGCGCGGGAACCCCGCAGCGGGATTCTCATGGGCCGGCCCTTCGGGGTGCCCGTGTACGTCGCGCCGAGCTGGTTCCTCGTCGCCGCGCTCATCACCTGGGTGTTCGGCGGACAACTGGACCGCGTGCTTCCGGAACTCGGCGCCACGCGCTACCTCGTCGCCCTGTTCTTCGCCGTCGCCTTCTACGCCTCCGTACTGGTCCACGAACTCGCCCACACGGTAGCCGCCCTCCGCTTCGAACTCCCCGTCCGCCGTATCCAGTTGCAGTTCTTCGGAGGCGTGTCGGAGATCGAGAAGGAAGCGGAGACACCGGGCCGGGAGTTCTGGCTCGCGTTCGTCGGCCCGCTGCTGTCCCTCGTCCTGTCCGGCCTGTTCTACCTGGCGATGCTCCTGGTGGAACCGGGCACGGTCCCCGGCGTCCTGCTCGCCGGCCTGATGATCTCCAACCTGATCGTGGCGATCTTCAACCTCCTCCCCGGCCTCCCCCTGGACGGTGGCCGGATGCTGCGCGCGGTCGTCTGGAAGATCACCGGCAAGCCGATGAACGGCACGATCGCCGCGGCCTGGGTCGGCCGGGCGCTCGCCGTCTCCGTCCTGATCGGCCTCCCCCTGCTCACCCAGTCCGGCGCACTCGGCACGACCGCCGAGGACAGCGTCGGCATGGACACGGTCACCGACGCCCTGCTCGCCGCGATCCTCGCCGCGATCATCTGGACCGGCGCAGGCAACAGCCTCCGCATGGCCCGCCTGCGCGAGCACCTGCCCGAACTGCGCGCCCGCAACCTCACCCGCCGCGCGGTCCCCGTCGAGACGGACACCCCCCTCTCGGAGGCCCTGCGCCGGGCGAACGCGGCAGGCGCCCGCGCACTGGTCGTCGTCGACGCCAACGGCGAACCCCTCTCCCTCGTCCGCGAAGCGGCCATCGTCGGCGTCCCCGAACACCGCCGCCCCTGGGTCGCCGTCAGCGGCCTCGCCCAGGACCTCACCGACGGCATGCGCGTCTCCGCGGAACTCGCCGGCGAGGACCTCCTCGACGTCCTGCGCGCCACCCCCGCCACCGAGTACCTCGTCGTCGAGGACACCGGCGAGATCTACGGCGTCCTGTCCGCCGCCGACGTCGAACGGGCCTTCGTGAAGGCCATGGCCCGCCCCAGCTGAGCGTGGTCGGCGGCCCCCCGAAACGCCGGTAGGCTGTTCACATGTCCGAACCGACCGGTGCCGCCCGCAGGCGCGGGCCCTTCAAGGTCGGGGACCAGGTTCAGCTGACCGACCCCAAGGGCCGCCACTACACGTTCACGCTCGAAGCCGGGAAGAACTTCCACACCCACAAGGGTTCCTTCCCGCACGACGAACTGATCGGCGCACCCGAGGGCAGCGTTGTCCGCACCACCGGGAACGTCGCCTACCTCGCGCTGCGCCCCCTGCTCCCCGACTACGTCCTGTCCATGCCCCGCGGGGCAGCCGTCGTCTACCCGAAGGACGCGGGACAGATCCTCGCCTTCGCCGACATCTTCCCCGGCGCCCGCGTCGTCGAGGCCGGCGTCGGCTCCGGCTCGCTCAGCAGCTTCCTGCTGCGCGCCGTCGGCGACCAGGGCATGCTGCACAGCTACGAGCGCCGCGAGGACTTCGCGGAGATCGCGCAGCAGAACGTCGAGCGCTACTTCGGGGGCCCGCACCCCGCCTGGCAGCTCACCGTCGGTGACCTCCAGGACAACCTGTCCGACCCCGACGTCGACCGCGTCATCCTCGACATGCTCGCCCCCTGGGAGTGCCTGGAGGCCGTCTCCAAGGCGCTCGTCCCCGGCGGCATCCTCTGCTGCTACGTCGCGACCACCACCCAGCTCGCCCGGACCGTCGAGTCCATCCGCGAGATCGGCTCCTTCAACGAGCCCACCGCCTGGGAGTCGATGATCCGCAACTGGCACATCGAGGGCCTCGCCGTCCGCCCGGACCACCGCATGATCGGCCACACCGGCTTCCTCCTCACCGCCCGCCGCCTCGCCGACGGCGTCGAGCCGCCGATGCGCCGCCGCCGCCCCGCCAAGGGCGCTTACGGCGAGGACTACTCCGGCCCCAACGCCGACGCAGGTGCCGGGGACCGCTGACACCCCGTACAACGACCGCATGCCGCGGCCGAGTTCCCCCACAGCACCACGGAACCCGGCCGCGGCATCGTCGTACCGGCATCTTGTACGACCTTCACACCCCGCCGTTCCATCACCCCTCCCCGTGTGGCAGCATGCTGGGCACCCCCACCCCCCCGCACTGCCTCCCGCCCCCTTTCGGCACAGCCCCACAGGAGACGCGCTCTCGTGCAGCACCCCGTCGTCCCGGAACTGGCCCACACGCACACCCGACCGATCCACTGGGTCGCGACCGCCACCGCCCTCGCCGGAGTCGTCGCCCTCTCCTCGGTGATCCAGCCGGGCCCCGCGACCGCCGCACAGCCCACGACGAAGGCGGACGACAGACCGGCCGCCGTCGCCCCCTCCGTACTCGGCGTGACGTTCCCGCTGGACTGCGGCCCCGTGAAGGCGCTGGTCGTGAAACAGGCCGCCGGAGACCTCGACGGAGACGGACGGCCGGAAACCGTCGCCGTCGTCCACTGCGACGCCCCCATGGGCACCCCGCCCGACAGCGTGTACGTCCTCACCCGGGGCCCGAAGGACAGCGCCCCGCGCGTCGTCGCCACCCTCGTCACCGCCAAGGACCGCAGCACGGTCACCGCCGTCACGGTCACCGACGGCGCCGTACGCGCCAGCATCCTCGGCTACTCCACGCCGGACGTGCCCCGTTGCTGCCCCGACGTCAAGAGCGACGCCCAGTGGCGGTGGAAGGACGACAGGTTCATCCGTACGACGCCGGCAGGCGCGCACAGCGTCTGAAACAAGCCACGTTTCCGGACCCGGGGTGACCGGACCGTCACTCCGCGTCCGGGCCGTACACCTCTACGCTGTCCGAAACGCGCCGTACATGAATGCACTCGCCCGGACACTCCCGCGCCGAATCCACCACATCCGCCAGCAGCGGCAACGGAACCGGAACCACCGCACCCGGATGCTGCAACAGCTCGTCCCCGGGCCCCCGCACATACGCCAGCCCGTCGATGTCGAGCTCGAACACCTCCGGCGCGTACTGCGCACAGATACCGTCCCCGGTGCAGAGATCCTGGTCGATCCAGACCTCCAGCGCACCCGCCTCCACGACCACGTCCACCACTCCCGAGACTCCCGCCGTTTAACACCGAGCCCCACGGGAACCATGCAGGCTCTGACCGCCGTTGAACACTTCGACCCTACCCGGACCCGCTTCCCAATCATGTTCGGTGGGTATTCCCCTGGCGTGAGGGAGAGCGCAAGGGTGAAGATCGGACACACCCCGACCGTCTTTGTGATCTAGGGGTTTCAACCGACACCCACCCAGGTAGGGTCTGGAAGCGTCCAGCTCCCCATGGAGGAGGTGAGGACCGTGGCAGCCCACGACGACGACATGAACCGCGGCATCCGCCCGGGACGAGGGTCCGACGACCCGTCCGGGCAGATTGCCTACCTTGAGCAGGAGATCGCCGTCCTGCGCCGCAAGCTCGCCGACTCTCCGCGGCACACGAGGATTCTCGAAGAGCGGATCGTCGAGCTACAGACCAACCTGGCCGGCGTGTCCGCCCAGAACGAACGACTCGCCAACACGCTCCGCGAGGCCCGCGACCAGATCGTCGCCCTCAAGGAGGAGGTCGACCGGCTCGCACAACCCCCGGCCGGCTTCGGAGTCTTCCTGACCGCCAACGAGGACGGCACCGCCGACATCTTCACCGGAGGCCGCAAACTCCGCGTGAACGTCAGCCCGAGCGTCGACCTCGACGACCTCAGGCGCGGCCAGGAAGTGATGCTCAACGAAGCACTCAACGTGGTCGAGGCCATGGAGTACGAGAGCGTCGGCGACATCGTCACCCTCAAGGAGATCCTGGAGGACGGCGAACGCGCCCTCGTCCAGGGCCACACCGACGAGGAAAGGGTGGTCCGGCTCGCCGAACCACTCCTCGACGTCACCATCCGGCCCGGCGACGCCCTCCTCCTCGAACCCCGCTCCGGCTACGTCTACGAGATCGTGCCCAAGAGCGAGGTCGAGGAACTCGTCCTCGAAGAAGTCCCCGACATCGGCTACGAGCAGATCGGCGGCCTCGGCGGACAGATCGAGGCCATCCGCGACGCCGTCGAACTCCCCTACCTCTACCCGGACCTGTTCAAGGAGCACGAACTGCGCCCGCCCAAGGGCGTCCTGCTCTACGGACCCCCCGGCTGCGGAAAGACGCTCATCGCCAAGGCCGTCGCCAACTCGCTGGCCAAGAAGGTCGCCGAAGTCACCGGCCAGGCCCAGGGCAAGAGCTTCTTCCTCAACATCAAGGGCCCCGAGCTCCTCAACAAGTACGTCGGCGAGACCGAACGCCAGATCCGCCTCGTCTTCCAGCGCGCCCGCGAGAAGGCCTCCGAGGGCACCCCCGTCATCGTCTTCTTCGACGAGATGGAATCCCTCTTCCGCACCCGCGGCTCCGGCGTCAGCTCCGACGTCGAGAACACCATCGTCCCCCAGCTCCTCGCCGAGATCGACGGCGTCGAGGGCCTCCAGAACGTCGTCGTCATCGGCGCCTCCAACCGCGAGGACATGATCGACCCGGCCATCCTGCGCCCCGGCCGCCTCGACGTGAAGATCAAGATCGAACGTCCCGACGCGGAAGCCGCCAAGGACATCTTCGGCAAATACCTCACCGAACGCCTCCCGCTCCACCCCGACGACGTCGGCGAGCACGGCGACAGCAAGACGGTCACCGTCGACAGCATGATCCAGACCGCCGTCGAGCACATGTACGCCGAATCCGAGGAAAACCGCTTCCTCGAAGTCACCTACGCCAACGGAGACAAAGAAGTCCTCTACTTCAAGGACTTCAACTCCGGCGCCATGATCGAGAACATCGTCGGCCGCGCCAAGAAAATGGCGATCAAGGACTTCCTGGACCAGAAGCAGAAGGGCATCCGCGTCTCCCACCTCCTCCAGGCCTGCGTGGACGAGTTCAAGGAGAACGAGGACCTCCCCAACACCACCAACCCGGACGACTGGGCCCGCATCTCCGGAAAGAAGGGCGAGCGGATCGTCTACATCCGCACCCTCATCACCGGAAAGCAAGGCGCGGACACCGGCCGCTCCATCGACACGGTGGCGAACACCGGACAGTACCTGTAAGAAGACAGGGCGGCTGCGGGTGCCCCCGAGGCACTCGCAGCCGCCCCGTTTTACTCCCCGGACAAACGCAGCATCGACCGGGCACAACCGAAAAACCGGCCACAAGCCGGACCCAGGCAATGACGCAAATGATCTCCCCGACGGCGCGCAGGCGTTCTAGGCTCTTTCGTACCGCCGAGTCGCACAGTGCGGGGACGGGCACCGCACACGCACCGCAGCACCAGCGGTACTTGAGCGCCGCCCACGAAGGGCGCCGCCGGGCAAGGAGGGCCGCATGACCGTACGGCGAGTAATGGGCATCGAGACGGAGTACGGCATCTCCGTCCCCGGCCACCCCAACGCCAATGCCATGCTCACCTCGTCCCAGATCGTCAACGCCTACGCAGCGGCGATGCACCGGGCCCGCCGGGCCCGCTGGGACTTCGAGGAGGAGAACCCCCTGCGCGACGCCAGGGGATTCGACCTCGCCCGCGAGGCCGCCGACTCCAGCCAGCTCACCGACGAGGACATCGGCCTCGCCAACGTCATCCTCACCAACGGCGCCCGCCTCTACGTCGACCACGCCCACCCCGAGTACAGCTCGCCCGAAGTCACCAACCCCCGCGACGCCGTCCTGTGGGACAAGGCCGGCGAACGCATCATGGCCGAAGCCGCCGAGCGAGCCGCCCAACTCCCCGGCGCCCAGCCCATCCACCTCTACAAGAACAACACCGACAACAAGGGCGCCTCCTACGGCACGCACGAGAACTACCTCATGAAGCGCGAAACCGCCTTCAGCGACATCGTGCGCCACCTCACGCCCTTCTTCGTCTCCCGCCAGGTCTTCACCGGCGCCGGACGCGTCGGCATCGGCCAGGACGGCCACGAACACGGCTTCCAGATCAGCCAGCGCGCCGACTACTTCGAGGTCGAGGTCGGCCTGGAGACCACCCTCAAACGGCCCATCATCAACACCCGCGACGAACCCCACGCCGACGCGGAGAAATACCGCCGCCTGCACGTCATCATCGGCGACGCGAACCTCTCCGAGATCTCCACCTACCTCAAACTCGGCACCACCGCGCTCGTGCTCTCGATGATCGAGGACGGCTTCATCGCCGTCGACCTCGCCGTCGACCAGCCCGTCCGCACCCTCCACCAGGTCTCCCACGACCCCAGCCTCCAGCGCCTCGTCACCCTCCGCAGCGGACGCACGCTCACCGCCGTACAACTCCAGATGGAGTACTACGAGCTGTCCCGCAAGTACGTCGAGGAACGCTACGGCGCCGACGCCGACGAGCAGACCAAGGACGTCCTCGCGCGCTGGGAGGACACCCTCACGCGGCTGGAGAGCGACCCCATGAGCCTCGCCGGGGAGCTCGACTGGGTCGCCAAGAAGGAGCTCATGGAGGGCTACCGGCGCCGTGACGACCTCGACTGGGACGCCGCGCGGCTGCACCTCGTCGACCTCCAGTACGCCGACGTACGCGCCGAGAAGGGGCTCTACAACCGGCTCGTCGCGCGGGGGCGGATCAAGCGGCTGCTGGACGAGGGGGACGTCGAGCGGGCCATGTCCGAGCCGCCGGAGGACACCCGGGCGTACTTCCGGGGGCGGTGCCTCGACCAGTACGCCGACGACGTCGCCGCCGCGTCCTGGGACTCCGTCATCTTCGACCTTCCCGGGCGCGACAGCCTCCAGCGCGTCCCAACCCTGGAACCGCTACGCGGAACGCGAAATCACGTCAAGGAGCTTCTGGACCGCTGCCGGACCGCGGAAGACCTGGTCAGGGTCCTCTCCGGCGGCTGAACACATGATCCCCGGACACGGGTGGAAACCCCCTCCGCCGGGAATCATCGAGGTGGCCCTCGTGCGTTGTACCAACCACGGGGCCGATGTCGGACCCGGACTATAGGGTCTGATCATCACCGACATGTCGGGCGAATCGAGCGGGGTGAGGGTTATGGCGACCAAGGACACCGGCGGCGGCCAGCAGAAGGCGACCCGGACGAACGAAGAGGTCGAGGAGCAGGCAGAGGAGACGTCGGGCTCGGAGGACCTGAAGGAACGCCACGAGAAGCTGAGCGACGACGTCGACTCGGTTCTTGACGAAATTGACGATGTCCTCGAGGAGAACGCGGAGGACTTCGTGCGCGGATTCGTTCAGAAGGGTGGGGAGTGATTTCGCCTTTTAATCGAAGGTGAAGGCGGGGGATCTTCTTGGATGGATGTGGAGAGGTGAAGCGTTGCTCGCGGTGCAAGGAGGACAAGCCGCGAGCGGCCTTCGCCAGCAACAGGGCGGCTCGGGACGGCCTCCAGGCGTACTGCCGGGAGTGTTGGTCGACGTATCACCAGGCTAGGCAACTTGCCAAGGGGAAGAACGTCAGGCCGAAGGTGAAGACGCCTCCGGGGCACAAATACTGTCGCGCCTGCGGTGAGATCAAACCGCACGCGCAATGGGACAGGAACCGGACCGCTTCCGACGGCCTCTCGACCCGCTGCAAGGCGTGCCGGGCGATCGAAGGGCGGCAAGGGCATCTCAAGCGCAGCTACGGCATCACCGAAGCCCAGCGCGACGAGATGATTGCCGGGCAGAAGGGGCTCTGTGTCATCTGCCTGAAAGCCCCCGCCGTTCATGTGGATCACTGCCATGAGACGGGTAGGGTCCGTGGCGTACTGTGCTTCAACTGCAATTCGGCCATCGGCAAGTTGGGGGACGACCCCGATGCGGTTCGTCGGGCGGCCTCCTACCTGGAAGGAATCTCGTGGAAGCCAACACTCGTAGCACCGGGCGTCTACCAGCTGCCTTCCTGACGCCCGGGTCCTCGTCGTTCATGGACTTCCTGTCGGTGCATCAGCCGCAACTGCTGCCGGGCAACCGGCAGTTGCCGCCGATGCAGGGCGTGGTGGAGGCCCCGCACGGGACGACGATCGTCGCGGTGACGTTCCAGGGTGGCGTGATCCTCGCGGGCGACCGCAGGGCGACGATGGGCAACATGATCGCCCAGCGGGACATCGAGAAGGTGTTCCCGGCGGACGAGTACTCGGCGGTCGGGATCGCCGGCACGGCGGGCCTCGCGGTGGAGATGGTGAAGCTGTTCCAGCTGGAGCTGGAGCACTTCGAGAAGGTGGAGGGCGCGCAGCTCTCCCTGGAGGGCAAGGCGAACCGCCTGTCGACGATGATCAGGTCGAACCTGGGCATGGCGATGCAGGGCCTGGCCGTGGTCCCGCTGTTCGCCGGTTACGACATGAACCGCGCGAAGGGCCGGATCTTCAGCTACGACGTGACGGGCGGCCGTTCGGAGGAGCAGAACTTCGCGGCGGTCGGCTCGGGTTCGATCTTCGCGCGGGGCGCGATGAAGAAGCTGTTCCACAGTGGTCTGACGGAGTCCGAGGCGACGACCTTGGTGGTGCAGGCGCTGTACGACGCGGCGGACGACGACTCGGCGACGGGCGGCCCGGATGTCGCGCGCCGGATCTATCCGATCGTCACGGTGATCACCGACGAGGGTTTCCGCAGGCTGACGGATGATCAGTCGGCCGAGATCGCGCGTTCGGTGCTGGAGAGGCGGCTGGAGCAGCCGGACGGCCCGCGGGCCGCGCTGCTGTAGCGGCGGATCTCGTTTCTTGTCAGGTGATCGAGTGACTTCCACAGAAAAGGACGGGTAACCGGTGTCGACGCCGTTCTATGTCTCCCCTCAGCAGGCGATGGCGGATCGCGCGGAGTATGCCCGTAAGGGCATCGCGCGGGGCCGGAGCCTGGTCGTGCTGCAGTATGCCGATGGCATCGTGTTCGTCGGTGAGAATCCGTCGCGCGCGCTGCACAAGTTCAGCGAGATCTACGACCGCATCGGGTTCGCCGCGGCGGGCAAGTACAACGAGTACGAGAACCTCAGGATCGGCGGTGTGCGCTACGCGGATCTGCGGGGTTACACCTACGACCGTGACGATGTGACCGCGCGGGGCCTGGCGAACGTGTACGCGCAGACGTTGGGGACGATCTTCTCGTCGTCGGCGGAGAAGCCGTACGAGGTGGAGCTGGTGGTCGCGGAGGTCGGTGAGACGGTCGAGGGTGACCAGATCTACCGGTTGCCGCACGACGGTTCGATCGTAGACGAGCACGGTTCGGTCGCGGTGGGCGGCAATGCGGAGCTGATCAGCAATTATCTGGACCAGCGTCACCGGGACGGGATGAGCCTGGCGGAGGCGTTGAAGCTGGCGGTGCAGGCGTTGTCGCGGGAGGCGAACGGGACGCAGCGGGAGATTCCCGCGGAGCGTCTTGAGGTGGCGGTCCTGGACCGTACGCGCCCGCAGCAGCGGAAGTTCAAGCGGATCGTGGGCCCGCAGCTGTCGCGCCTGCTGGAGGCGGAGGGCCCGGCGACGGAGGCGGAGAGCGCGGAGGAGGCCGAGGGCTCCGCGGGTTCCGAGGAGTCCGGCGAGTAGCCCGTTTCTTTCCCTGTACGTGCCCCGGCCGGGTCCTCCGGCTGGGGCACGGGGCTTTCACGCAGTCGCGGGGGCGGCGGTGGAGCCGCGTACGACGAGCTGGACCGGGATGTCGTCCTGGTCGGGTGTGCGGCCGTCGAGGACGGCGAGGAGGGCGTGCATGCCGCGTTCGCCGAAGAGTTCGGCGTCGAGGCGGACGGTGGTGAGTTCGGGGTCGATGGCGGTGGCGAGGGCGAGGTCGTCGAGGCCGGTGACGGAGATGTCGTCGGGGATGCGCAGTCCGAGGCGGCGCAGGGCTTTGTAGGCGCCGGCGGCGAGTTTGTCGTCGTCGCAGACGACGGCGGTGGGCCGGGGGCCGTCCTGGAGGGCCCGGGTGACGGCGTGCCGGGCGTCCTCGATGGTGATGGGGGAGGGCGCGGTGCGCAGGGTGGTGCCGGGTACGGCGTGGAGGCGGTCGGCGAGGGCGCGGGCGCGGACGTGGAAGGTCCAGGAGGGTACGTCGGCGGCGAGGTGGAGGTAGTGGCGGTGGCCGAGGCTGAGGAGGTGGTCGGCGACCTGGCGGGTGCCGTCGGCGATGTCGAGGTTGACGGTGGCGGCGCCGAGGCTGCCGTGGGGGTCGCTGTCGAGCATGACGAGGGGGAGCTGGTCGCCGCGGATGGCGGTGAGGGCGTCGGCGGCCATGGAGGAGGCGATGACGCCGTCGAGGGCGGAGGAGGCGCTGGCGAAGGGGTCGCGGGCGGGTCCTACGCCTTCGGGGGAGGGGTAGAGGACGACGCCGAAGCCGTGGTCGGCGGCGACGCGGGCGGCTCCGGTGTAGACGCCGGCGAAGAACTCGGTGGTGAGGGCGGGGACGACGAGCAGGACGGTGCGGGTGTGGCCGAGGCGGAGGTTGCGGGCGGCGAGGTTGGGGCGGTAGCCGAGGTCGCGGGCGGCCTGCCGGACGCGTTCGGCGGTGGTTTCGGCGACTCGGCCGCGCCATTTGTCGCCGAGGACGAGGGAGACGGCGGCCTGGGAGACTCCGGCGGCTGCGGCGACGTCGCGGCTGGTGGGTCGGGTGCTGCTGCGTGCCACCGTGAGCCTGCCTCCTGTCTGGACCGTTCGTCTTGCCTCATGGTACGTATGACCCTGGACGTTATACGTAACACTTGAGCGGTGGGAGGCGCGATGGCCGGGGGTCTGGCGGGTTACGGGGAGGTCGTGCGGGCGCGGTACGCGGCGCGGCTGCTGGTGGGCACCCTGGTGGGCCGGCTGCCGTGCGCGACGGCGGCGATCACGATCGTGCTGTTCACGCGCGCGCAGGGCGGCACGTACAGCCTGGCCGGGGTGCTGGCGGCGGTGTACGGCGTGGCGAACGCGGTGGGCCAGCCGGTGCTGGGCCGGCTGGTGGACCTGCACGGCCAGCCGCGCGTGCAGCTGCCGGCGGCGCTGGGCTCGGCCCTGGGCATGGCGGTGTTCGCCTGGACGGGCCTGGAGCCCCTCTGGCTGGCCTGCGCGGCGGTGGTGGCCGCCGGCCTCCTGACGCCGCCGCTGGAGGGCGGCCTGCGGGCGCTGTGGCCGTCGGTGCTGAAGCGCGAGGACCAGGTGCACACGGCGTACGCGATGGACGCGGTGGCGCAGGAGCTGATGTTCACGGTGGGCCCGCTGCTGGTGACGCTGTGCGTGGCGCTGTGGTCGGAGCAGGCGGCGCTGCTGCTGATCAACGCGGTGGGCGTGCTGGGGGCGCTGTCGGTGGTGGTGTCGCCGCCCTCGCGCGCGTGGCGGTCGGCTCCGCGCGAGGCGCACTGGCTGGGCGCGCTGCGCTCGCGTCCGCTGCTGGCGCTGCTGGGGGCGTGTGTGTTCATCGGGGTGGCGCTGGGTTCGATCACGGTGGCGTCGGTGCCGTACGCGGACGCGCACGGCGGGGACGCGGTGTACGGCTGGCTGCTGGCGGCGCTGGGACTCGGTGCGCTGGCCGGGGGGACGGTGTACGGGGCGCGGTCGTGGCCGGGGTCGGCGCAGCGGCGTCTTGAGGTGATCGTGGCGCTGCTGGCGGTGTGTTATCTGCCGTTGATGCTGCGGCCGGGCGCGGTGGCGATGGTGGCGCTGACGGCGCTGGCGGGGGTGTTCCTGGCGCCGGCGATCGCGTGTTCGTTCGTGCTGGTGGACCGGTACGCGCCGCGCGGGACGGTGACGGAGGCGTTCTCGTGGCTGGTGACGATGGTCGGGGTGGGGCAGGCGCTGGGGACGGGGGTGACGGGCCCGGTGGTGGAGGCGGGCGGCACGCTGTGGGGGTTCGTGGTGCCGGGTGTCGCGGGCTTTGCCGCGCTGCTGGTTTTGCTGGCGACGAGAGGGGTAATGGCGGTACCCGATGTTCGCGCGGTGACGGTGGTGTCGTCGGAAAATGATCTGAACCGTGCTGCCGAACCCCGTTTCAGTTCGGGGGATCGGGCGTAATGTTCAGTCATGGACCGCCGCATTTTCGGGCTGGAGAACGAGTACGGCGTCACGTGCACGTTCAGGGGACAGCGGCGTCTGTCTCCTGACGAGGTGGCGCGGTACCTCTTCCGCCGTGTCGTGTCATGGGGCCGCAGCAGCAATGTGTTTCTGCGGAACGGAGCCCGCCTCTATCTGGATGTGGGTTCGCACCCCGAATACGCGACACCCGAATGTGACAACGTGACCGAACTGGTGACTCACGACAAGGCCGGCGAGCGCATTCTCGAAGGGCTTCTGGTGGACGCGGAACGGCGCCTGCACGAGGAAGGAATCGCGGGCGACGTCTACCTCTTCAAGAACAACACGGACTCGGCCGGTAACTCCTACGGCTGTCACGAGAACTATCTGGTCGCGAGGCACGGGGAGTTCTCCCGCCTCGCGGACATCCTGATCCCGTTCCTGGTGACGCGTCAGCTGCTGTGCGGGGCGGGCAAGGTGCTCCAGACCCCGCGCGGTGCGGTGTACTGCGTGAGCCAGCGGGCTGAGCACATCTGGGAGGGCGTCTCCTCGGCGACGACGCGTTCCCGGCCGATCATCAACACGCGCGACGAGCCGCACGCGGACGCGGAGCGCTACCGGCGTCTGCATGTGATCGTGGGCGACTCGAACATGTCGGAGACGACGATGCTGCTGAAGGTCGGCGCGACCGACCTGGTGCTGCGGATGATCGAGGCGGGCACGGTGATGCGGGACCTGACGCTGGAGAACCCGATCCGGGCGATCCGCGAGGTCAGTCACGACATCACGGGCCGGCGCAAGGTGCGCCTGGCGAGCGGACGCGAGGCGTCGGCGCTCGAAGTGCAGCGCGAGTACTACGAGAAGGCCGTCGACTTCTGCGAGCGGCGCGGTATCCGCACGGGGACGGTCGAGCAGGTCCTCGAACTGTGGGGCCGGACACTGGACTCGATCGAGTCGGAGGACCTCGACCGGATCGGCACCGAGATCGACTGGGTGATGAAGTACCAGCTGATCGAGCGGTACCGGGCCAAGCACAACATGACGATGTCGCATCCGCGGGTGGCGCAGATCGACCTCGCCTACCACGACATCCACCGTCGCCGGGGTCTGTACTACCTGCTGGAGCGCAAGGGGCAGGCGGCGCGGATCTGTGACGACCTGAAGATCTTCCAGGGCAAGTCGGTGCCGCCGCAGACCACGCGGGCCCGGTTGCGCGGTGACTTCATCCGGCGGGCGCAGGAGCAGCGCCGGGACTTCACGGTGGACTGGGTGCATCTGAAGCTGAACGACCAGGCGCAGCGGACGGTGCTGTGCAAGGACCCGTTCCGTTCGGTCGACGACCGGGTGGAGAAGCTGATCGCCGGGATGTGACACACGTTCCGGTGACAGGCCGGAACGCAACACGGGCGCCGTACGTTTCCAGTGCGGCGCCCTTTGCACGCCGTAGAGTTGCGCGCACGCCATCCAGTTGATCGATCGATTACGAGGCTTTCACCGTGCGCCGACGCTCCCTCATTCTCGCCGCCGTCCCCGTGGGACTGGTCACGCTCGCCGGCTGTGGCGACGACAAGTCCGATTCGAGCAAGGCGAGCGACAGTGCGTCGCAGTCGGCGTCCGAGTCGTCGTCGGGTGCTCCGGCGCCGAAGGTCGTGGACGGTCCGCTGCCGGCCGTGACGGCGGGTCAGAAGTTCGGCGAGAAGCCGGTCGTGGCGAAGGGCAGCGGCTCTCCGTCGGACCAGCTCGCGGTGAAGACGCTGATCGCGGGCAGCGGGCAGACGATCGCGGAGAAGGACTTCGTCTGGGCGAACTACCTGGGCCAGATCTGGGACACGGCGAAGGTCTTCGACAACTCCTACGACCGCAAGACCCCGTTGTTCATCCAGCTCGCGCAGGGCAGCATCATCGACGGCTGGCGGTACGCGCTCGCGGGCAAGAAGACCGGCAGCCGGGTCGAGTTCTCGGTCCCGCCGACCTGGGGGTACGGCTCGCAGGGCCAGTCGCAGGCGGGCATCAAGGGCACGGACACGCTGGTGTTCGTGGTGGACGTGCTGGACACGTTCAACGCGAAGTCCTCCGCGAAGGGCAAGGACGTCGCGCAGGGTGACGCGGCGCTGCCGAAGGTCGGGACGAACACGGACGGCAAGGCGCCGTCGGTGGAGATCCCGAAGTCGGCCGCGCCGAAGGGCCTGGTGTCGAACTACGTCATCGAGGGCGACGGCGCCGTGGTGAAGGCGGACAGCACGCTGGCCGTCCAGTACAAGGGCGTCGTGTGGGAGACCGGCAAGGAGTTCGACTCGTCGTACCAGCGCAGCGCGCCGACGTCGTTCTCGTTGCAGCAGGTCGTCAAGGGGTGGGCGCAGGGGCTGACCGGCAAGAAGGTCGGCAGCCGCGTCGTCATCGTCGTACCGCCGGCGCTGGGCTACGGCGACAACCCGCCGAGCGGGAGCGGGATCGAGAAGACGTCGACGATGGTGTTCACGGTGGACATCCTGGCTGCCTCCTGACACCGCCTGGCTTCTTCGGGACCCGGCTCGGGGTGTAAGACTGTGCGGGTTGCCTTTTTGTGAACGACCAGGAGTTTGACGTGAGCATCGAGAAGCCCGAGATCGACTTTCCCGAGGGTCAGCCGCCGGCGGACCTGGAGATCAAGGACATCTGGGAGGGCGACGGCGAGGTCGCGCAGGCCGGTCAGACCGTGACCGTGCACTACGTGGGCGTCACCTTCGCCACCGGCGAGGAGTTCGACGCGAGCTGGAACCGGGGCTCGGCCTTCAAGTTCCCGCTGGGCGCAGGCCGCGTCATCAAGGGCTGGGACCAGGGTGTGCAGGGCATGAAGGTCGGCGGCCGTCGCCGGCTGACGATCCCGCCGCACCTCGGGTACGGGGACCAGTCCCCGACCCCGGCGATCCCGGCCGGTTCCACCCTGATCTTCGTGGTGGACCTGATCGCGGTCTGAGCAGCGTACGACCGCCGCTGACCGAGTGGGGCCCATGCCTGTAGGGGCGTGGGCCCTCGGCTTTTGCCGGGGCGGCGCGGGGCGGTACGGTCATCCGTCGGAAGCACCTTAGGAAAGGCGTAGGGCGTCGATGGCCATTGCCAAGGCAGAGCGGCTCATGAACCTGGCGCTGTGTCTGCTGGGGACGCGCAGGCCGCTCAGCAAGCGGGAGTTGCGGGAGTCCATCGAGGCGTATCTCGAAGCGAGTGCGGATGACGCCTTCAACCGGATGTTCGAGCGCGACAAGGACGATCTGCGCGAACTCGGCCTGGTCATCGAGACGGTGGAGAACCTGGACGGCGAGGTCGGCTACCTCGCCCGCCGCGACAGCAACCGGCTCCCGCCGATCACGCTGGACGCGGAGGAGGCCGCCGCGCTGGGCGTCGCCGCGAAGGTGTGGCAGCAGGCGAGGCTGGCCGGAGCCGCCTCGGGCGCCTTGCAGAAGCTGCGCGCCGCAGGTCTTCCCGAGGACGTCGACCCGTACGAGGCGCACGGCGCGCTGGAGCCCCATATCCCCGTGCACGAGGCGTCGTTCGAGCCGCTGATGCTGGCGTGCCGGGACCGTCGGCCGGTCGTCTTCGACTACCGGAAGGCGACCGCCGCGCGACCCGAGCCCCGCCATGTGGAGCCGTGGGCGCTGGAGTGCTGGCGCGGGCACTGGTATCTCGCCGGGTTCGACCGGGACCGGAGCGCGGAGCGGGTGTTCCGGCTGTCGCGGATCACCGGGCGGGTGCGGTCGAAGGGGACCGGGTACATCATGCCGGTGCCGGACGTCGTCACCGTGCGGGAGACCGTGGCGGGCTGGGCCGGGGAGGGCGCCGACCGCAGTGCGCTGATCCGGCTGCGGACCGGCTCCGGGTACCCCCTTCGGGCGAAAGCCACCGTGGTCCGGGAACTCGGGGACGGGTGGGACGAGTTGGAGATTCCGTACGGGCACGGTCTGGACGCCTGGCTGGTGGAGTTCGGGCCGGACGTGGTGGTCGTCGAGCCCGCCGAGCTGCGGGCGGACGTCGTCGACCGGCTGCGGGCCGTGGCCAAGGGCTGAGGGGGACGGAGAGCATGGCGGGAAAGCCGGTACGGCCGGTGAACGCGATCGACCAGACGCGGCGGATGCTGTCGCTGGTGACGTATCTGAAGGAGCGGCCCGGCGCGCGCGTCGAGGACGTGGCGCGGGCGTTCGGGATCAGCGAGGAGGAGCTGGTCGCCGACCTGGATGTGCTGCCGATGTGCGGGACCAGCTTCCGGGGCGGGGACCTTCTCGACATCGACACCGACGGCGAGCACATCTGGTGGCACAACCCGGACGACGTCGCCGAGCCCCTGCGGCTGGCCGCCGACGAGGCGACGGCGCTGCTGGTCGCCGCGCGTGCGGTCGCCACGCTGCCGGGGCTGCGCGAGGGCGGCCGGCAGGCGCTGCTGCGGGCCACCGCGAAGGTCGAGGCGGCGGCCGGTGAGGCGGCCGTCTCCAGTGCGCGTCTGTCGGTGACCTTCGAGTCCGAGGGCGGTGTCTTCGCCGACGTCGACCGGGCGATCGCCGAGCGGCGCCGGCTGTGGATCCGCTACTACTCGCCCGCGCGCGACGAGGTCACCGAGCGGGAGATCGACCCGATCCGGCTGGTCAGTGTCGGGCACACGTACGTCGAGGCGTGGTGCCGACGGTCCGAGGCGCGGCGGACGTTCCGGCTCGACCGGGTCGCCGAGATCAAGATCCTCGACGAGCCGTCGGTGCCGCCGGAGGTGGAGCTGCGGGATCTGTCGCTGGGGCTCGTGCAGCCTGCCGCGGAGGATCCGGAGGTCGTCGTGGAGGTGGGTCCCGGCGGTCGCTGGGTCGCCGAGTACTACCCGCACGACAGTGCCGACGAGCTGCCGGACGGGGGGCTGCGGATCACCCTGCGCACTCCCGACCCGGCGTCCTTGCGGCGGCTCGCGCTCAGGCTGGGGGCCGATGGGCGGATCGTCGCGCCGCAGGATCTCGCGGACAGTGCCCGGCGGGCGGCGCGGGAGGCGCTGGCCGCGTACGACCAGGTCGAGACGGGGGGAGCGGGCGGGTGAGCGAGACGCTTGAGGGGCGGGGGGTGCCGGTCGATCCGTGGGCGTCGGTGAGGCGGGGGGCCGAGGCGGACCGCGGCGCGGCGGTCGGGCAGAGGGGCGAGGCGGACCGGGATGTCGCGGTCGACGGGGAGATGACGGTCGCCACGGCCTTCGCGGGTATGAAGGACGTGGGAATCGAGACCGTCATGCCGGTCGTGTTCACCGCCGGGTGCCCCGAGTGCCGGGAGAAGTTCGAGCTGGGGGCCGAGGCGTTCATGCTGGCGATCGGGGGGAGCAGCCGGACGACGTTCTACTCCTTCACGTGCCCGCAGTGCGGGGAGGCGGTGCGCAAGCCGGCGGGGGAGCGGATCGTGGGGCTGCTGATGGGGGCCGGGGTGCGGACGCTGCGGTTGCAGGGGTCGTAGGGGTCGGGCCTGTCAGCGGGCTTCCCGTGGAGCGCTACGCTCGGGGCATGTTCTGGGCGATGGTCGCGGTTGCTGTGGGATTTCTCGGGCTGGTCGTGCTGGGGGTGCTCGCGGTGCGGGTGTTCGTGGCGGCGCGGCGGCTCGGGGCGCAGGTGGCGGTGTCCGCGGAGCGGATCGGGCGGGCCGCGGAGGAGCTGGAGCGGGCGGCGGTGAGCACCGCGCGGGCCGCCGACTCGCTGTGAGTGCGGCTGTGACGGTTCTGTGAGTCGGGCGGCGGATGCGATTTGGGCGACTTCTCCCTCCCGCGCCGACCGGTACGGCGGGTACGCTGCTGATCGCGGACCGGAGAACGAGGCCCGATTCGCGGAACAGGGAGTACGCACGGGGATTGCCTGACGTTCACCCTTGAGCGTTACGATCGCTGACAGCACGGTGGTCGGACGGATGTCCGACCGGCCAGGTATTCGGACCATGTCGCCTCGGTGAAGAAGGTAAAAGCTATGGGTAGGCTCGGCCCCACCGAGATCATTTTGATCCTCGTCGTCATCGTCCTGCTGTTCGGTGCGAAGAAGCTTCCGGACATGGCCCGCTCGCTCGGCAAGTCCGCGCGGATCCTCAAGAGCGAGGCCAAGGCGATGAAGGAGGAGAGCGGCAGCAGCGCCGCCGCTCCGTCCGCCCCACCCACCCCCGGCGACCAGGCTCAGCGCACCATCCAGGCGGCCCCCGGCGACGTGACCAGCTCCCGCCCGGTCACCGAGCCGACGGACTCCACCAAGCGCTGACGCAGGGCCGGTGACCTCCGGCCCGTACAAGATGGGAACGTGGGTTGCTCAAGTCTGCCCGCAAGAAGGAGAAGGATCCCGAGGGGCGGATGCCCCTCGTGGAACACCTTCGTGAGCTGCGCAACCGCCTGGGCAAGGCCGTGCTGGCCATCATCCTGTGCGCGATTGTCGGGGCCGTCTATTACCAGGACATCATCAACGTCCTGACGGAGCCGATCCGGCACCAGGTGGGCTGCACGGCCGACTTCACCGAGCTGGCGAAGCGCAAGGACGGCGCCTGCGGCAACATCACGATGTCGGGCCTGATGGGCCCGTTCACGCTGATGATCAAGGTGTCGTTGACGGCCGGCGTGGTCCTCGCCAGCCCGATCTGGCTCTACCAGCTGTGGGCGTTCATCGCTCCCGGTCTGCACAAGCACGAGCGGAAGTATGCGTACGCGTTCGTCGGCGCCGGCGCTCCGCTCTTCATGGCGGGCGGCTGGTTCTCGTACCACGTGCTGCCCGCAGCGGCCGAGGTGATGCTCGGCCTCACCCCCGACGGGACGATCAACCTCCTGCCGCTCGACGAGCTGCTCGACCTGGTCACCCGCATGGTGATCGTCTTCGGTCTCTCCTTCGAGCTGCCGCTGCTGCTGGTCCTGCTCAACCTCACCGGCATCGTCACCGGCAAGCGGATGCTCAGCTGGTGGCGCGGCATGGTCATGGGCGTCACGGTCTTCGCGGCCTTCGCGACGCCGACCGTCGACCCGGTCTCGATGCTGTCGCTCGCGGCTCCCATCGTCGCCCTGTACTTCGCCGCGACCGGTTTCTCGCTGCTCAACGACCGCCGCAAGCGCCGCCGCGAGGAAATGGGCCCCGGCGACGACGAGGCGTCCGAACTGGACCTGACTCCCTCGGACATCGGCGAGGTCGAGTCGGTACCGTCCGCCCGCGCGCTGCCGGGCCAGTCGAGCACGGAACGGGTCAACGGGTACGACGACGTGACCTGACCCCCCTTCGATCGCAGGACGCGGCCGGACGCCCACAAGGCGCCCGGCCGTCTCCGTTTGTCCAGGATCCGGATAATGATCGTCCCGTTGTCAGTGGCGGCCGGTACGCTCGAAGCACGATGACAGAGGACCTCTCCCCGGCTGAGCGGTATGCGGCGGCGCGCAGGCGTGCTGTCGAGCAGGCGACCGCGCTGGCCGGGTTCCGCGAGATGTATGAGTTCGGGCTCGATGCTTTCCAGATCGAGGCCTGTCGGGCGCTTGAGGCGGGGAAGGGGGTGCTGGTTGCCGCTCCTACGGGGTCGGGCAAGACGATCGTCGGCGAGTTCGCCGTCCATCTGGCCCTCGGGCAGGGGAAGAAGTGTTTCTACACGACCCCCATCAAGGCGCTCTCCAACCAGAAGTACGCCGATCTGTGCCGCCGCTACGGCGCGGACAAGGTCGGGCTGCTGACGGGCGACAACAGCGTCAACTCCGATGCGCCGGTGGTCGTGATGACGACCGAGGTGCTGCGGAACATGCTGTACGCGGGCTCGCAGACGCTGCTGGGCCTCGGGTACGTGGTGATGGACGAGGTGCACTACCTCTCCGACCGGTTCCGGGGCGCCGTGTGGGAAGAGGTGATCATCCACCTCCCCGAGTCGGTGACACTCGTCTCGCTGTCCGCGACCGTGTCCAACGCGGAGGAGTTCGGCGACTGGCTGGACACCGTCCGCGGGGACACCGAGGTCATCGTCTCCGAGCACCGTCCCGTGCCCCTGTTCCAGCACGTGCTGGCGGGCCGCCGGATGTACGACCTGTTCGAGGAGGGCGAGGGCAGCAAGAAGGCCGTCAACCCCGACCTCGCCCGGCTCGCGCGCATGGAGGCGTCCAAGCCGTCGTACCAGGACCGCAAACGCGGCCGGATGCGGGAGGCCGACCGGGAGCGGGAACGCCGTTCGCGCTCGCGCGTGTGGACGCCGGGGCGCCCCGAGGTCATCGAGCGGCTCGACGCCGAGGGCCTGCTCCCCGCGATCACCTTCATCTTCAGCCGCGCCGCCTGCGAGGCCGCCGTGCAGCAGTGTCTGTACGCCGGCCTCAGGCTCAACGACGACGAGTCGAGGGCCGAGGTGCGGGCGCTCGTCGAGGAGCGTACGGCCGCCATCCCCCGCGAGGATCTGCACGTCCTCGGCTACTTCGAGTGGCTGGAGGGGCTGGAGCGGGGCATCGCCGCGCACCACGCCGGGATGCTGCCGACCTTCAAGGAGGTCGTCGAGGAACTGTTCGTGCGCGGGCTCGTCAAGGCCGTCTTCGCCACGGAGACGCTGGCGCTCGGCATCAACATGCCCGCCAGGTCCGTCGTCCTCGAAAAACTCGTCAAGTGGAACGGCGAGCAGCACGCGGACATCACGCCGGGGGAGTACACGCAGCTCACCGGGCGGGCCGGGCGGCGGGGCATCGATGTCGAGGGGCACGCGGTCGTGCTGTGGCAGCGGGCCATGAGCCCCGAGCACCTCGCGGGGCTCGCGGGCACGCGGACGTACCCGCTGCGGTCGAGTTTCCGGCCGTCGTACAACATGGCCGTCAACCTCGTCGAGCAGTTCGGGCGGCACCGGTCGCGGGAGCTGCTGGAGACGTCGTTCGCGCAGTTCCAGGCCGACCGGTCGGTCGTCGGGATCTCCCGGCAGGTCCAGCGCAACGAGGAGGGGCTCGACGGCTACAAGGAGTCGATGACCTGCCATCTCGGGGACTTCGAGGAGTACGCGCGGCTGCGCCGCGAACTCAAGGACCGCGAGACCGAGTTGGCGCGGCAGGGGGTGGCTCAGCGGCGTGCCGAGTCCGCGGTCTCGCTGGAGCGGCTCAAGCCTGGTGACGTCATTCATGTGCCCACCGGCAAGTACGCCGGGCTCGCGCTCGTTCTCGATCCGGGGCTGCCTGCGGGGCGGGCCAACGGGCATCGGGGGTTCGAGCATCATGACGGGCCCCGGCCTTTGGTGTTGACCGCCGAGCGGCAGGTCAAGCGGCTTGCCTCCATCGATTTCCCGGTGCCGGTCGAGGCGCTCGATCGGATGCGGATTCCCAAGACCTTCAATCCGCGCTCGCCTCAGTCGCGGCGGGATCTCGCGTCCGCTCTGCGGACCAAGGCCGGGCATATTCCGCCCGAGCGGGCCCGTAAGCAGCGGGCCCAGGCCGCCGACGATCGGGAGATCGCCCGGCTGCGGGCGGAGTTGCGGGCGCATCCCTGTCATGGGTGCTCCGAGCGCGAGGATCATGCGCGGTGGGCCGAGCGGTATCACCGGTTGCTGCGGGACACGTCTCAGTTGGAGCGGCGGATCGAGGGGCGGACCAATACGATCGCCCGGACCTTCGATCGGATCGTCGCGCTGCTGACCGAGCTGGATTATCTGCGCGGGGACGAAGTCACCGAGCATGGGCGGCGGTTGGCCCGGTTGTACGGTGAACTCGATCTGCTCGCCAGTGAATGTCTGCGGGCCGGGGTCTGGGAAGGGTTGTCGCCCGCCGAACTCGCCGCGTGCGTTTCCGCGTTGGTGTACGAGGCTCGTGTCGGTGATGACGCGATGGCTCCCAAGGTGCCGTCCGGGGCGGCGAAGGCCGCGCTGGGGGAGACGGTGCGGATCTGGGGGCGGTTGGATGCGCTTGAGGAAGAGTTCAAGATCAGTCAGACGGAGGGGGTCGGGCAGCGGGAGCCGGATCTTGGGTTTGCCTGGGCTGTGTTCATGTGGGCTTCCGGGAGTGGGTTGGATGAGGTGCTTCGGGAGGCGGAGATGCCTGCGGGGGATTTTGTGCGGTGGTGTAAGCAGGTGATTGATGTGTTGGGGCAGGTTGCTGCTGCGGCGCCTTCTGAGGGGTCTACTGTGCCTAAGGCTGCGCGGAAGGCTGTTGAGGGGGTGTTGCGGGGGGTTGTCGCCTATTCGTCGGTGGGGTGAGGTTGGGGGGCGGGTGCGGGTTGACTGTGGCTGGTCGCGCCCGCGCGGCGGTAGCCGCACATTGATACAGCCCCGCGCCCCTAAAAGACCGATGCCTCGCGCCTGTTGATAGGGGGCGCGCCAGTTTCCAGGTAGGCGCGCCAACCTCCGTGCGTTGTGATGTCCTCTGCGTTCTTCAGTGCGCTGGGTTCGCAGAGGAAACCCGTGACCTGGGTGCCGTCTGTCAGCTCTACCTTGCCCAGTGTCATCGGGCGGGGGAGGGCTGACAGGAAGTGGCCCAGGCCCTCCGGAGGGATGTTCCAGATCTCTGTTTCTATCTGGGCTCCCCCTTCACCTACGTGCACCAGGCCCGGCTTTGGTGGGGTCGTGTTCAGGGCGTACAGGTGGTAGGTCGGGGCTGTTGTTGTGGTGCGGTTCAGGGTTGCGCCCAGTGACAGGAGTTGGGGGTTCAAGGGTTGGCCCGTCAAGTGGGCGCCTACTACCGCCAGTTGGACGTTCCTCGTCAGCAGCTCCGCGATTCTGGGTAGGCGTTCGTCCGTGTGGGTCGGGGCTATCAGCATTACGCCGAAGGGGAGGTTGTTCACCTTGCCTGCGGGGATTGCTGCTGCTGCCAGGTCGAAGAGGTTGGTGGAGTTGGTGAAGCGGCCCAGGCGGGCGTTGGTGGTGAAGGGGTTTGCCGCTACTTCCGCCAGGGTGGGGTGTGTTGGGGTGGTGGGGAGCAATAGGGCGTCCGCGTCTGCCAGTTCCTTTAGGGCCTGGGCGCGTAGTGTTGCCAACTTTGCCTGGTCCGCGAAGAGTTGGTGGGCCGGGATGTTCCGGGCCTTGGTGATGATCGTGGCTACCGTGGGGTCCAGGTCGGGGGTGGCTTTTTCTATGAACTCGCCTACCGCTGTGTAGCGTTCGGCGACGAAGGCGCCCTCGTAGAGCATCGCCGCCGCTTCCGTGAACGGGGTGAGGTCGAGGGTGCGGATCTCGGCGCCTGCGGACCGGAGTTGGTGGACTGCCGCGTCGTAGGCCTCTTGCCAGCCTTCGTCCAAGGGGCCCAGGTCGTCGGGGGTGGCTATCGCTATGCGCCACGGGCCCGGGGCTCGGGGTGGGGTGGGGCTGGGGGTGGTCATCATGTGGGACAGGGCCTGTTCGGCTTCTCGCAGGGTGCGGGCGAAGACCGTCACGCAGTCCAGGGAGGCGCAGGCCGGGACCACGCCGTCCGTCGGGACCAGGCCCTTCGTCGGTTTGAGGCCGACTATGCCGTTGAAGGCCGCCGGGACCCGGCCGGAGCCCGCCGTGTCCGTGCCCAGGGACAGGTCCGCGATGCCCAGGGCCACCGCGACCGCCGAGCCCGAGCTGGAGCCGCCGCTGATGCGGGACGGGTCGTGGGCATTGCGTACGGCGCCGTGCGGGGAGCGGGTGCCGACCAGGCCTGTGGCGAACTGGTCGAGGTTCGTGGCGCCGAGGACGAGGGCGCCGGCGGCGCGGAGGCGGGCGACCACGGGGGCGTCGGCCGGGGGGTCGTATGCGTACGAGGGGCAGGCGGCCGTTGTCGGGATGCCGGCCACGTCGATGTTGCCCTTGACGGCGAGGAGTTGGCCGGCGAGGGGGAGGTGCTCGCCGGACGCGAGGCGGGTCTCCAGGGCTTGGGCCTCCGCCTCCACCTCCGCCTGGGGGCGCAAGGTGATCCAGATCTCCGGGCGGTCCACGGCGTGGATGCGGGCGTAGGCGGCGCGGACTCGGGTGATGAGCATGGGGCGTGCTCCTCTTTCAGTTCACGGCCGGGGTCAGGATCAGGAGTGCTGTTCCAGCTTCCACCTGGTCGCCGGGTTTGGTCAGGATCTCGTGGACGATTCCGGGAGTCGGCGCGTTGACGCGTGACTCCATCTTCATCGCCTCCAGGGCCAGGAGGGGTTGGCCCAGGGTGACGTGGTCGCCTTGCTTGACGTTCAACTGCCAGACGGACGCCGCGAATTCGGCCTCGATGAGGCGTCCGCCCGGCGGGATCTCGATGGGGGCGGCCGGGGGCGGTGGGGGTGCGTCGGCGGCTTCGGCTCGGGCGAACTCGCCCGCCTCTTCCCAGGCTTGGCGTTCGGAGGCGAAGGCTTGTTGCTGGGTTCGTCTGAACTCCGTGATGGAGTCGGCGTGTTCGGTGATGAAGCGCTCGTACTCCGCCAGGGAGAACGTACCCTCCTCGACGCGGGGGACGAAGCGGCCGGACGTGATGTCGGCGCGCAGGTCGAGGAGTTCGTCCGCGTCGACCGGGTACCACTTGATGCGGTCGAAGAAGCGCAGGAGCCACGGTTTGCCGGGTTCGAAGGCGCCGCGCTGCTGCCAGGGGGACCAGACCTGGGTGGTGCGGCCGACGAACTGGTAGCCGCCGGGGCCCTCCATGCCGTAGATGCACAGGTAGGCGCCGCCGATGCCGACGGAGTTCTCGGCGGTCCAGGTGCGGGCCGGGTTGTACTTGGTGGTGACCAGGCGGTGGCGGGGGTCGAGCGGGGTGGCGACCGGGGCGCCCAAGTAGACGTCGCCCAGGCCGAGTACGAGGTACTCCGCGTCGAAGACCGTGCGGTGGACGTCGTCCGGGGTGGCGAGGCCGTTGACGCGGCGGATGAACTCGATGTTCCAGGGGCACCAGGGGGCGTCGTCGCGGACGCCGGCCATGTAGCGGGCGATGGCCTCGCGGGTGGCGGGGTCGTCCCAGGAGAGGGGGAGGTGGATCGTGCGGGAGGGGACGGTGAGTTGGTCCGTGGGCGGGAGTGCTGATGCCAACTCGCGTGTGCGGGCGAGGAGTTCGGGCAGGGGGAGGCGGTTCGGGTCCGTCTTGATCTGGAGGGAGCGGATGCCTGGGGTGAGGTCCGTGACGCCCTCGATCGCCGCCCGCGTCACCGCTTCCATGAGGGCGTGGACGCGTATGCGCAGCGCCAGGTCCAGGTGCATGGGGCCGAATTCGACCAGGAGGTTGTCGTCGCCGCTGCGGCGGTAGGTGACGTCGCCTTCGCGGGCCAGGATGCCGCCGTCCACGATTTCCGCGCGTGCGGCGCCTGTCGGGTCGACCGGGGTGAAGCGGACCGTGTCGCCGGGGCGGAGCTGGCCCAGCTTCCAGCGTTCCGTGGAGTGGATCGTCGCCGGGCAGACGAAGCCGCCGAGGGAGGGGCCGTCCGGGCCGAGGAGGACCGGCATGTCGCCGGTGTAGTCGACGGCGCCCACGGAGTACGGGGTGTCGTGGATGTTGGAGGGGTGCAGGCCGGCTTCGCCGCCGTCGGTGCGGGACCAGCGGGGTTTCGGGCCGACGAGGCGGACGCCGGTGCGGGCCGAGTTGAAGTGGACTTTCCAGTCGGCGGCGTAGAAGTCGTGGATGTCGGCTTCGGTGAAGAACTCCGGGGCGGCGTGGGGGCCTTCGGTGACGGCGAGGTGCCAAGTGGAGTTGAAGGCGGGGGAGTTGACTGGGTGAGGGGTTTTTTCTCCGGTGGCGATGCAGTTGGGGTGTAGTACGTCCCCCGGTCGCAGCGTCCTCCCCCCGTGCCCGCCGAACCGTCCCAGCGTGAACGTGCTTGCGCTGCCCAGGAATTCGGGTACGTCCAGGCCGCCCGCGAACAGTACGTACGTCCGCAGTCCGTGTTCCGTCGGAGCCCCGACCTTCAGTACGCCCCCGGCCGGCACCGTCACCGGCTCCCACTGCGGAGCCTCCGCACCGTCCACCGTCACCGGCGCCGGTGCGCCCGTCACGCACACCCGCGCCGCGTGCGTGAACCTCAACTCCGGGCCCTGGAGCGTGCATTCGAGCCCAGCCGTGCCCTCCGGGTTCCCCAGCGCCAGGTTCCCGGCCCGGAACGAGCGGTCGTCCATCGGGCCCGACGGCGGGACACCCACCTGCCAGTGCCCGGTGCGGCCGGGCCAGTCCTGGACCGTCGTGAGCGTTCCGGCGGACACGACCTCGATGCGGGGCGTCGGGTCGGTGACCGTCGTCAGGGTCGCCGTGGAGTGGGCCGCCGACCTGAACTCGCCCTGCTCCAGCGCCGCTCGCAGCAGGCCGAGGTTCGTCTCGATGCCGTCGACCCTGGTGCCGGCCAGCGCCTCGGACAGGCGGCGCAGCGCGTCGGCGCGGTCGGTGCCGTGCGCGATGACCTTCGCGAGCATCGGGTCGTACGCCGTCGTCACCTCCGTGCCGGTCTCCACCCAGCCGTCGACGCGTACGCCGTCCGGGTAGGCGACCCGCGTCAACAGGCCTGCGCTGGGGCGGTGTTCGCGGGTGGGGTCCTCGGCGTAGAGGCGGGCCTCGACGGCGTGGCCGCGTGGCTGGGGCGGGGTGCGGACGATGTTCCGGTCGCCCTGGGCCAGGCGCAGCATCCAGGCGACCAGGTCGACGCCGTAGATCTCCTCCGTGACCGGGTGTTCCACCTGGAGGCGGGTGTTGACTTCCAGGAAGTACGCCTCCTCGCGGGTCGCGTCGTACACGAACTCGACGGTGCCCGCCGATCGGTAGGCGACCGAGGCGCACAAGTCGTGGGCGCTGGCGGTGAGTTGGTGTCTGATGTGGTCCGGGAGGCCGGGGGCCGGGGCCTCCTCGATCACCTTCTGGTTGCGGCGCTGGAGGGAGCAGTCGCGGTCGCCGAAGGTGACGACCTTGCCGGTGCCGTCGCCGAAGACCTGGACCTCGACGTGGCGGGCGTGTTCCACCAGGCGTTCCAGGAAGACGCCGGCCGAGGAGAAGGAGGCGGCGGCCACGCGGTGGACCGACTCCCAGGCGGCGGTGAGGTCTTGGGGCGTGCGGCAGGCCGACATGCCGATGCCGCCGCCTCCGCCGGTCGCCTTCAGCATCACCGGGTAGCCGATCGACTCGGCCTGTTCCAGGGCCACTTCGAGGGAGGGGAGCAGGTCCGTGCCGGGGGCCAGGGGGACGCCTGCCGCCTGGGCCGCTGCCCGTGCCGTGTGTTTGGCGCCGAAGAGGTCCAGGTGGGTGGGGGTGGGGCCGACGAAGACGATGCCCGCGGCCTCGCAGCGGCGGGCGAAGTCGGCGTTCTCCGAGAGGAATCCGTAGCCGGGGTGGATCGCTCCCGCGCCGGTGTCCTGTGCGGCCTTCAGGACGAGGTCGGGGTTCAGGTACGAGTCCTTCGCCGGGGCCGGGCCCAGGCGGACCGCCTCGTCGGCTAGGCGTACGTGGGGGGATGCGCGGTCCGGGTCGGAGTACACGGCGACTGTGCGCAGGCCTAGTTGGCGTGCCGTGCGGATGATGCGGGCGGCTATCTCGCCCCGGTTGGCTATGAGGAGGGTGTCGAAGGTCATGCCTGTTCCGCCTCCCCGTCCGGTGCCCCTTCGATCGTCATCTCCACCGCCGTCGGGTCGAAGCCGTTGCACGGGTTGTTGATCTGGGGGCAGTTGGAGACCAGGACCAGGACGTCGCGGTCCGCCCGCAGGGTCACGGAGAGGCCGGGGGAGGAGATGCCGTCGACGATGCCCAGCGTGCCGTCCTCGTCTACGGGGACGTTCATGTACCAGTTGATGTTCGACACCAAGTCCCGTTTGCCGAGGCCGTACTTGGCGCCCTCCGCGAGGAAGTTGTCCACGCATGCGTGCTGGGACCAGGTGTGGTGGCCGTAGCGGAGGGTGTTCGACTCCTTCGAGCAGGCGCCGCCCACCGTGTCGTGGCGGCCCACGTCGTCCCTCGTCACCGTCATCAGCGGGGTGTGTTCGTTCGACAGCAGCACGCTTCCCGTCGTCAGGAAGATGGTGCCCTGGGCGTGGATCGTGTCCGGGGCGCTGTAGCGGATCGTCGTGTCCTGGGCGTCGTACACCAGGAAGTCGACGGCCTGGTTGCCGTGCAGGTCCGTGATCGTGAGGGACTCGCCCTTCCGTACCGTCGCCGACCATGCTGACCGGGGGGCTACCACCGTCATGCCTGACCCCTTGCCGTGAGGAACTCTGCGGTGTTCAGGAACGCTCTGCGGGCCTCCGGGGTGGACGTCCACAGGGGGTCCTGGTCCGTCGTGGGGGCCGCGCGCCAGGCCAGTACCTCCAGGGGGGTACACGTGTAGTCCTCGCGGGGGTCCGACGGGTGGGGGACGTTCGCGATCAGGATCGTTACGTCCTGTTCCGTGCGGAGGGTGATGCCGGCGCCGGGGCCTGCGGAGCCGGTGAAGTCGACGGTGCCGTCCTGCTGGATGTGTACGCCCTGGAAGAACGACAGCGACGGGGGGAGGTCCCGGGGGTCCAGGCCGTTCTTCGCCGCCGCGAGTTTCAGGAGTTCTCTGCCTGCGGGGGTGGGGGACTGGGGGGTGCCGTCGCCGTAACGGGCCTTGTTCCGTACGAGAGTTGACGTGCCGCACAGGGCGTCGTGCCGTCCCGACGTGTCCTGCGTGATCGTCGCCAGGACCCTTCCCTGGTCCGAGAGGAGGAGTGTGCCCTCCGTGACGTACGCGTTCCACTGGACCTTCACCGTGTCCGCGACGTTCAGACGTTCCCAGGGGCGGGTGTCGGCGTACAGGAGGATGTGCGCGCAGGCGTCTCCCTCTACGTCCGTGAGCCTCAACTCCGTTCCCCTGGCCAGCGTGCGGTGTGTGTAGTTGCCTCCCGCCACCGTTTCCGCCCACGTCAAATGGCCTGCTTCACACGGTGGTTGCGGCCACTCTCTCGCCGGTATCACCGGCATGGCCGCTGCCTTCGTGCCTTCCTGGGCTCTGGCGTGGGCGCGGGCTCCGTGCGGGGTGGCTGTTGCCATGAGGGCCTCCGGGCGGGCGGTTTCTGTCGCTCGACAGAAATTAGAGGCGGGGGGATTCGGGGGGATTGCTTGGGGGTTTCGGTGGGGTTGCGGGGGGCTCACGTGTGCGGCGGGGACAAACTTTTCCTCGCCCCCGCCGCCCCTACCCGTCCCATCCCTGGGGGCGCTGCCCCCAGACCCCCAGGGGGAGTTGGGGTGGGGGTGAGGCGGGGGTTGGGTGTTGGGGGGCAAGTGTGGGGCGCGAGGCGCGGGGAGCCGTGCGTGGGTGTGGGGTGGTAGGAGGTGGGCGCAAAACGCAGGGTTGGCGGGCGTGTACGGGCGTGGAGTGCCGGGGGCGGGTGCGGGAACTGCGTACTAGTGCAGGGTGTGAGGTGCCAGGGGCGTGCGTGGTACGGAGTGCCGAACGCGGAGAGCCGTGCGCGAGCGTGGGGTGGTGGGAGGTGGGCGCAAAACGCAGGGTGCGGGGGGTGTGCGGGCGTGGAGTGCCGGAGGCGAGGGGTGGTTGCGGGAACTGCGCACTAGTGTGCGGTGCGGTGCGGTGCAGCGGCTGAGAGGTGCGTGAGGCGCCGGACGCGCGGTGCGCGTGTGTGGTGTCGCGGGGCGTCAGGCGCAAGGTGCGTGGTGCCGGATTGCCGGGAACTGCGCGCGGGCGCGTGGTGTGGGTGTGTGATGTGGGGTGCCGTGCGCGAGTGGCAGGCGGTGGGCGCAAAGCGCGGGGGTGGGTGCGGGGAGTCGCACGCGAGCGTGCCGTGTGGGGCTCGGGTTGGGGGTGCCTCGTGCGGGGTGTGCGGCGGTGTCGGTTCGTGTTTCTTGTGGTGCTGTTCCCGGGGGCCGGTGTCGTCAGGCGGGCCCGTTTTCCCAGCCGTGGATCGAGAACGGTTCGTTTCTCAAGTGGTGGGCTATTCCCAGGGCGTTGTACGGGACCGTGTTCGGTGGGAGGTCGGTTGGGGGGTGCCAGGCGATGCCCGCGCATTTTGCGGGTTCCGCGTTGTGCGGGGTGTTCGTCCAGTGCGTGGGTTTGAAGAACCAGCCGATGCGGTGGCCGCCCTCGGGGTTGCGGTAGTGCATGACGTGGACGGGGATCAGGGCCGGCAGGGCGATGTGGACGCCTACCTCCTCCAGGGCCTCGCGAGCTGCTGCCTGGGCGACGGTTTCGTTCTCGACCTTTCCTGAGGGCAGGTTGAGCATGCCGTCGGCGTAGCCGGTGTTCCGGCGTTCGGCGAGGAGGATGAGGCCGTCGCGTTCCAGGATGACCATGACGTCGATGACGGGGTGGATCGGCATGAGGGCTCTCCTGTTGTGATCAAGGGGAGTTGAGGGGGTCCGCCGCGCAGGCCGCCCCCTGAAACCCCGTGCCCCCTCAGTACCCCCGCCACCACGTCAGCACCCGCCGCCACACCCCCGGCCGCCGCTCCTCGACCACCGGCGGCGTCACCGGCGTCACCGCCACCGTCGGCTCTTCCGCCGCGACCTCCGCCACTACCTTCCGCCGCGTCGGCAACGGCCAACTCCCCCGAGGCTGAGGCAAGTTCGCATGGCTCGGCTTGTGCGTGATGTCCTGCTGCGGCTTCGGGTCGAAGTGGACCGGCAACGAGACCAGATGCCGGGAGGAGATGGACTGGGTGTAGCTCAACTCGGATTCGGGGCAGTCGAGTTGGACGTCGGGGAGGCGGAAGAGCAGCGCGTCCACGCCCACGTCGGCGATCGCACGGCCCACGTCCTGGCCGGGGCATTCGTGCGCGCCGCTGCCGAAGGCCAGGTGGGACCGGTTCCCGCGCATGTTCGCCGAGAGGTCGGGCCGCATCAGGGGGTCGACGTTCGCGGGGGCCGGCGCGAAGAGGAGCCCGTCGCCCTTGCGGATGCGCTGCCCGCCCAACTCCGTGTCGACCTTGGCGAAGTAGGCGAAGATCGTGCTGAACGGCGGGTGGTCCCACAGGGATTGCTCCACCGCCTCGGGCACGGTCATCTGCCCGCCGTTGAGCCTGGCGTAGAAGCGGGGGTCGATGATGACCTGGAGCAGCACGCTGGACAGCAGGTTGACGCTGGCCTCGTACGCGGCGAACAGCAACAGCCGCAGGTGTTCCCGGACTTCGTCGTCGGTGAGCTTCGCGGGGTGCGTGACGAGCTTGCTCGCCGCGTCGTCGGAGGGTTCGGCGCGCCGGCGGGCGGTCAGCCGGCTGAGCGCGTCCATGACGTACCCGTGACTGGCGATGGCCGTCTCGGTCCCCTTGAGCGCGTCGCGCGCCGCGTGCACGAGCCGGTCGTTGTACTCCTCGGGCATGCCGAGGACGTGGCACATGACGGCCATCGGCAGATGCTCGGCGAACTGCGAGACCAGTTCGGCCTTCCCGCTCTCGCAGAACTCGTTGACGAGCCGCTGCGAGGACCGGTTGATGTACCGGCGCAGCGTCCGGTCGTCGAGCCCCTCCATGGACGCCTTGACGGCCGCGCGCAGCCGCTTGTGCTCGTCGCCCTCGGCGTGCGAGGCGATGGGCTGCCACGCGATGTGCGGCATCAGCGGGTGGTCGGGCTTGACCTGCCCCTCGACGAGCGGCGTCCAGATCCGGCTGTCGCGGGTGAAGTGCGTGGGGGAGCGCACCATGTGCAGGTTCTCGGCGTGCCCGAGGACGATCCAGATGGGTACGTCGTCGTGGAGGAGGACCGGCGCGACGGGCCCGTGCTCCTCGCGCAACTGCTCGTACAGCGCGTTGAGATCCTCGGAGCCGGGCCCGAACAGCCGGGTCAGTCCCCCCGCACCGCGCCCGTGGGCGGGGCAGCCGACGGGGGGTTCGGTGGTGGTGTGGTCAGACGTCACGGGAAGAGGTCGCTTTCATGACGTGGACGGCGGCGTCAGACGAGAGCGCCGTTGTCCAGAAGGGTGTTGAGGAAGGCCATGAGGGTCGTCAGGAGGTCCCGGCTGGAGGCGCGCCGCCGTACGTCGCACTCGATGATCGGGATCCGGGGATGCAGGTCAAGTGCCCCACGCAGCACGGGAATCGGGTAACGGGGCCCGTCGGGAAAGGTGTTGACGCCGACGATGAACGGCACCCCGCGCTCTTCGAGCCGCCCCATCACCTCGTAACTCACGTCCATCCGCCGGGTGTCGACGAGGACGACCGCCCCGAGCGCCCCTTCGAACAGGCCGTTCCACAGGAACCAGAACCGCTCCTGGCCGGGCGTCCCGAAGAGGTAGAGCACGAACTCGTCGCTGATGCGGATGCGCCCGAAGTCCATGGCGACGGTGGTCGCGGTCTTCGTGTCGGAGCCGGGGTCGTCGTCGACGCCGATCCCGGCCTGCGTCATGGTCTCCTCGGTGGTCAGCGGCCTGATCTCGCTGACGGAGCCGACCATGGTGGTCTTGCCGACGCCGAACCCGCCCACGATGACGATCTTCGCGGCGGCGGCGGTGGAGTGCGGGAGCCGGTCCTCGGCGCGTGGGCCGGGGAGCGTGTCAGAGGCGTTGAAGTCCATGCATCACCGCTTCGAGGAGGGACCGGTCGGGGATCTTCTGCCGGACGACGGGGGCGCGCGAGTCGAGGAGTCCGGCCGCGAGCATGTCGGTGATCAGCACGGACACGACGCTGAACGGCAGGGAGAGGTACGCGGACACCTCGGCCAGGGACAGCGGCGTCGCGCACATCCGCAGCACCACCGTCCGCTCGGGGCCGGTCGAGGAGTTCGGCTCGGTCCGCGCCACGACGAGCGTCACCAGGTCGAGGGGGGCGCGCTCGCCGTCGGCGTCCGAGATCGTGTAGAGCCGTTCGGGGGCCTTCTTCTCCTTCCCGTCCCCACCCGCCGCCGGTTCGGCCGGCTTGGGCAGGGTGCGCAGGGCGCCGCGTCGACGGCGTTGCGGAGGAGTCATACGCTCTGCCCTTTGTGCCGGGGCGGGCTCGTGAGGTGCGATCCGATGCGTACGACGAGGTCGCGCATGTGCAGGCTCATCGCGCCCGGCTCGCAGCGCACGTCGGACAGGACGGCGAGGAAGGCGCCGGCGCCCGCGGCCATCAGGTAGAAGTAGCCGCCGTCCATCTCGATGACGACGAGTTTCATGTCGCCCCGGACGGTGGGGATCTCCTCGGCGACGGCCCCGGCGAGGCTCTGGAGGCCCGCGCAGGCGGCGGCGACGCGGTCGGCGGCGTCCGTGTCGCCGCCGTAGCGGGCGATGCGCAGCCCGTCGGCGGAGAGCACCACGATCATCTCGATGCCCGGGACGCCGCTGTAGAGCTCCTTGAGCATCCAGTCGAAGTTGGCGCGCTGCTTGATCACGTCGGGTCCCCTTCGTCGTCGGCCGTGGCCTTGTCGTCGATCAGGTGCAGGTATGCGGTGGGATTGCGGGTGAAGTCGGTGGGGTGGACGCCTTCGGGCGTGTTGTCCTTCAGGCCCGCCCAGAACGCCTCGAAGCCGAGGCCGGGCGCGGGACCGCTCGGCGCGGGCTTGGCCAGCACGCGCGCGGCGGCCTCCGCCCACATCTCCTCCTCCTCGTCGACCGCCACCGGCTCGCCGCGCTCGGCGGCGGCCTTCTCGGCGGCCTCCTCGGCGAGCTGGCGCCGGTAGGCCTCCGGGTAGGAGTCGAGGATGGAGACGACGGCCTTGCTGCGCCGCTGCGGCAGCCCCTCGGTCGTCCACTCGGTGACCTCGGGGGTCTCCTCCTCCATGGACACCCCCTCGGGCAGCCGGGGACTGGTCGGCCGGCGCTTCTTCGGCCTGCGCTGAGGGCCCTTGACGCCGCCGAGGTCGAGGGTCGGGGTGGCGCCCGCGCCGATGCCGTGCGCGTAGATCGTCTCCGGGCCCTCGGTGAGCATCTCGGCGGGCACGATCAGGACGGCGCGGACCCCGCCGTACGCCGAAACCCGCAGCGAGCACTGCATGTTGAACGTCGTGCACAGCCGGCCCACCACCGCGAGCCCGAGCTGCGGGGCGCCGCCGTCGTCGTGGATGTCCTCGCCGCGCTTGGCGTCCTCCAGGATGCGCTCGACGCGCGCGCGGCCCTCCTCGCTGAGGCTGACGCCGGCGTCCTCGATCTCGATGGCGATGCCGGTCTGCACCTCGATCGCGTTCACGTGGACCGTGCTCGCCGGAGGGGAGAACCGCGTCGCGTTGTCCATGAGTTCGGCGCACGCGTGGATGACCGGCTCCACCGAGATGCCCCGGATGTTGACCTTCGCGATCGACTCCAGCTTGATCCGCGGGTACTCCAGGATGCGCGACATGCCGCCGCGCAGCACGCTGTACAGCGGCACCGGCGCGGGCCACTGGCGGCTCGGCCTGCCGCCGCCGATGACGCCGACCGAGTCCGCGAGGCGGCCGATCATCGCCGTGCCGTGGTCGATGCGCAGCAGGTCGTCGAAGACGTGCGGGTTGTTGCCGTGGTCGTACTCCATCTCCAGCAGTTCGTCGTTCTGCTGGTGCACGATCGCCTGGATGCGGCGGGCGACCGAGGTGTACGACCGCAGCGCCGAGTCCCGGAGGTTCTCCTGGTGCTCGACGATGTCCAGGACCCGGGTGACGACGCCCGCCTGGGCGCGGTCGAGGTCGCGGAACGTCGGGTCGATGTCCGGCATCAACTGGACCACTTCCCGGGGGGAGTTGCCCGCCCTCAGCACCTTCACCGCCGTCGGGATGTGGTCCTCGACGACTCTCAGGTTGAGGTTCGCGTACGTCTCGATCCGCCGCTCCAGCGCGGCCGTACGGCGCTCCGCGTCCGCGCGCAGCTCCCGGAGCCGGCGTCCGCGCCGGACCACCTCCACCGCCGTCATCACCACCAGCACCGTGGCCACGGCCCCGCACACGCCGACCGCGACCCGAGCCGACCGCGGGACCAGCGCGAGGGCCGCCCCGCTCACCGCGGTCATCAGTATCGCCGGGGGCAACAGCACCCGGGCGAAGGGGCGTTCACGCCCGGGCGGGGACTGTGTCGAGGACTGAGCACTCACCATGAGGGACCCTCTGTCGGGAATTGTCCGCATCTTCAGAACATTCGGGAACAAGCGCACGAATCCATCTCAACTCGGTGCGCCGCGGGCGAGCTTAGTCCGACCGGATCAACGCCGGGTCATGTTCGGCAACCGCCTGAAAGGGATCCCCCTGTGGGGGTATGGTCGTTCGGTTTGCGCGCTGCGGAATCGTTCGAACGCGTACGGTGACCGGGTACGGATGTGCGAGAGTTGACGCCGGAGCGGGTGAACCCCGGCGCTGGGTACGGGAGTTCAGGCGCCCGCGATCCTCAGCGCCGCGTCGGCCGTCGCCCGCGCGAACTCCGAGACCGGGCGGTCCGGGTCCGAGCGGTGGACCAGGATCACGCCCTCGATCAGGCCGAAGACCAGGTCGGTACGGAGGTTCAGCTCGCCGTCCGCCAGGGACGTCGCCTCCGCCACCAACGCCCGGTACGCCGCCTTCAGTTCATCCCGGGACTCCCTGAAGCCCGCGAAGCGTTCCCCCCGCACCTCGGGGAGCAGATACAGGCCGCCCAGGTTGTGCTCGCCGCCGCACAGCACCTCCACGTCCGCCCGGCACAGCTCCCACAGGCGGTCCCTGGCCGGCTGCTCCTTCGCGAGCAGCGCCTGCGCGTACGCCAGCGACGGGGACACCGTCGACTCCAGCAACTCCGCGAGCAGTTCCTCTTTGCCGGACACGTAGTGGTACATCGTCGCCTGGCGCATTCCCGCCCGCTCCGCCACCGCCCTCGTGCTCGTCGCCGCGTACCCCTTCACGGTGAACAGTTCCGCCGCGGCCGTCAGAAGCTCGCTCCGGGGGTCCGCGCCGCGTCCCGCGCGCTCCACCGCCCGGGGGCGTCCCACACGTCGTCCACCTGGGGTTGTTGCCATGAAGGGATCCTCGCACACGTGCGTTTTATGCCGGTGGAGCTGCCCCCGACCACTCCTCGTACGCCTCCCACGCCTCCAGCGTGCGCCTGCTGTGCAGGTGGTGCTCCCTGCCCGTGACCGGGTCCGTGAAGTGGAGTTCCCCGGCGAGGAGTTGGAGCGGGCGGTGGAAGTCCGTCGGGGGGATGGGAGGGTGGACCTCCGGGTACAAGGGGTCGCCCAGGATGGGGATCCCCAACGACGCCATGTGCACCCGGAGTTGGTGCGTCTGGCCCGTCTCCGGGGTCAGGCGGTACCGGGCCAGGTTCTCGCGGTGCGCCGTCTCGGCGATGTGCGTGATCGCGTTCGGAGGGCCCGGGATCTCCAGCGTCGTCAGGGAGGTGCGGGGTTTCTCCATGCGGGAACTCAGGGTGCGGGGGAGAGGTTCGCGCGGGGTGCGGGGGGCCACCGCCTCGTACACCTTCCGGATCTTCCGGTCCCTGAACAACGTCTGGTACGCGCCCCTGTCCTCCGGGCGGACCGTGAACATCACGAGGCCCGCCGTCAGCCGGTCCAGACGGTGGGCCGCGCCGAGGGCGGGGATGCCGAGGTCCTTGCGGAGACGGGCCAGCGCCGTCTGCGTGATGTGGCTGCCTCGGGGGGTGGTGGCGAGGAAGTGGGGCTTGTCGGCGACGAGGAGGTGGGCGTCGCGGTAGACGATGTCGATGGCGAAGGGTACGGGGGTCTCGGGCGGGACTTCCCGGTGGAACCACACGTACGCCCCCGGCGCGAAGGGGCTGTCCCCGTCCAGGGCCTGCCCATCGACGCCGACGATCTCACCTCTCCGGAACAGTCCCTCGATGACACCCTCTCCGGCGCCGCTGAGCCGCCCCACGAGGTACTCCTGGACCGTCTCCCACGCCCCCTCCCCGGGCAGCCGCACCCGGACCGGGTCCACGCCGTCCCGCTGGGGGAGGGGGGAGGGAGGGGCGGGGGTACGACGGCGTCTCATGGCAGGTCAGGGTACGGGGTGGGAGTTCGGGCCTTGTCCGTCAGAAATTCTCTGCGTCTCAGCAGGCATCCCCGGCAGGATCTGCACATGCCCTTTCTCACCGCCCCAGTGCTCCCCGCCGGAACCCTCTCCAGCCGTCCCCAGCCCCGCCTGCCCACGGCGGACGGGCTGTTGCTGCGGCCCTTCGAGGCGGGGGACGTGGCTGCTGTGCATGCCGTTTTCCAGGACCCGGTGATGCATCGGTGGCACCTGCGGGCGGCGCAGTCGTTGGAGGAGGTCGGGGGGTGGGTGGAGGAGTGGCGGGGACAGTGGTCGGGGGAGAGGAATGCTCAGTGGGCGGTTGTTGATGCCGGGACCGATGTGTTGCTCGGGCGGGTCGCGTTGCGGGCGATCGTGCTCGATGACGGTCACGCCGAGATGGCGTACTGGACGGCTCCCGAGGCCCGAGGCCGGGGCGTGGCCGCGCGAGCCACCGCCGTACTGAGCCGGTGGGCCCTGGACGACGTCGGGTTCCACCGGCTGGAGCTTCAGCACGCCACCGCCAACAACGCCTCCTGCCGGGTCGCCGTAAAAGCCGGCTTCACGCTGGAGGGCACCCGGCGAGGCGCGGGCCTCCACGCCGACGGGTGGCACGACATGCACCTCCACGCACGGGTGCAGGGAGACCCGGCCCCCTGAGAGTCACGACGTGCGCCGGGCCCGGTACACCACCCCCAGCGCCACCGTCGCCCCCAGGAACAGCACCGTGAACCACTGGAAGTACCAGTGACCGCCCTCCGGGTCGTACACGGCCGCTCGGGGCCAGGCGAGGTTGATGGTCATCAGGACGCCGTAGGTGACTGCCAGCGCGTTGATCGGGAGACCCCAGCGGCCCAGCGAGAACAAGGGAGCGCCTGTTTCGTCCGTGCCCTCCGAGTGGGCCCAAGTGCCGCGTACGCGTTGGACGAGGAGCGGGCCCGTGACCATCGCGTAGGCCAGGTACAGCATGACGATGCAGGTCGTGCCGATCGCCAGAAATGCTTCCGGGGAAGTGAAGTTGAGCAGGAGCAGGGCTGCCGCGAGGGTGCCTACGGTCACTGCGGGGGCCGTCGGCATACCGGTGCGGGGGTTGACGCGGGACAGGGTCCGCGCGAGCGGCAAGTGGCCGTCCCGGGCCATCGAGAAGAGCATGCGGGAGGCGGACGTCTGGATGGCCAGGGTGGCTACCGCGATGGCCACCACCACGTCGGCCAGCAACGCCTTGCCCACCCCGTCGCCGAGGCTGCTCGTCAGGACGTAGCTCAGGCCGTCCGTCGCCAGCCGGCCGTCCGTGAGGCTGGGGGCGGCGAGGATGCCGGCGAGGACGATCAGGCCGCCCAGGAGACCGGCGGCGGTCAGGGCCGTGAGGATCGTGCGGGGGGCCGTGCGGCGGGGATGGTGGGTCTCCTCGCTCATCTCGCCCGCGCTGTCGAAGCCGATCATGACGTACGCGGCGGTGAAGGAGCCGACGAGGAGCGCGCCCAACAGGCCGTCCTGAGCGGCCCCTTGAGTGTGGAACGTGATCGTCGGGGTGCGTTCCGAGTGCGTCAGCAGCAGGACGACGATGAGGATCGCGCCGATGATCTCCGCGGTGACGCCGATGCGGTTGACGGCGGACAGGACGCGGTTGTCCAGGACGTTGACCACGGTCGTCAGGGCGAGGAGGGCCACGCCGAGGAGCGCCGCGTTGGCCGCGCCGTCGGGGGACGTGGGGGCGGGGTCCGTGCCGATGAGCTGGAAGCCGGACCACAGCGCGGGGAGGACCATCTGGAGCGCGAGGGCCGCCGCGGCGACCACCACGATCTGGCCGATCACCATGATCCAGCCCGCGAACCAGCCGAACGCGGGCGTGGAGAGCCGGGACGACCACTGGTAGATCGCCCCGGAGATCGGGTACCGCGCGGCGAGTTCGGCGAAGCAGGCGGCCACCGCGAGCTGGCCGAGCAGCACCACCGGCCAGGCCCAGAAGAAGACGGGGCCGCCGAACGCGTACCCGAAGGCGAAGAACTGGAAGACGGTGGTGAGGACGGAGATGAAGGAGAACCCGGCGGCGAAGGAGGCGTACCGGCCGAGGCTGCGGTGCAGTTCCTGGCGGTAGCCGAACTCCGCCAGGGAGTCGGAGGGTTGAGCTGTCGTGGAGTGGACGTCGGGGAGGGGAGGAGTGGTCGTCACGGCGGCACCTGCCTTGGGCGCGTGCTCCAGCACGTATTCCTGTCGGGTGACAGAAATTAGGGAGGTGCTGTTGCGTACGCGTCACGCGGGCGTGTCCGAGACGGACCCAACTCCTCACGGGCCCCCGGGTGTCAGGGCCTCACGCCGCCGGAGTCTCCTGCTCCGCCTCGATCCGCGCGTTCCACTCCCGCTTCGACGCCTGCCACCCGTCCTCGTCGTGCCCGAGCCGCCAGTACCCGGAGATGGACAGGTCGTCGCGGGTCAACTCGCGCTCGACGCGCAGCAGTTGCCGCAGCTCCTTCACGAAGTGCGCCTCGCCGTGGACGAAGGCGTGCACGCGCCCCTCGGGCCACTCAAGCTCGCGTACGGCCGGGACGAGTAGATCGCCCACCGGCCGATCGCCCCGGTGCAGCCACGTGACTTCGATGTCGGAGTCGATCTTCTGCTCCTCCTCGGGCCCGGAGACCTCGACGAAGGCGTGGGCGACGGCACCGGCGGGCAGCGCCTCAAGGGCGGCGGCGATCGCGGGCAACGCGCTCTCGTCCCCGGCGAAGAGGTGCCAGTCGGCGTCGGGGGAGGGGGCGTAGGCGCCGCCGGGGCCCATGAAGTGGGCGGTCTCGCCCGGCTGGACGCGCATCGCCCAGGGTCCGGCGAGCCCCTCGTCGCCGTGCAGGACGAAGTCGAGGGTCAGCTCACGGTGTTCCGCGTCCCAGTGGCGGACCGTGTAGGTACGGGTCACCGGCCACTGTTCGCGGGGGAGTTCCTCGCGGATGCGTTCCACGTCGAAGGGTTCCGGGTAGGAGACCCCCTCGGGAGCGAACAGCATCTTGACGTAATGGTCGGTGCAGGTGCCCGCCGCGAATTCGGCCAGCCCCTCGCCGCCGAGCACGACCCGTTGCATGTGCGGGGTGAGCCGTTCAGTGCGGACGACCCGCGCGGAGTGGGGCTTCCGCGGCTTCCGTGCCGGACGTTCTGACATGACGGCCTCCCACGATGTTATGGTTAGGTTTACCTAAGTTAGCATCACTCCCCCCACTCTCGCCCCCCTCACCAGAGGGCTTGTTCGCGTGTTCCCGCACGACCCCCGTCCACCTGCGGAAACGCCCCTGCTTCTTTGCGAGAACATGACTTCCGGAACGGGAAGTCCGTCACCTCACCGGGTCCCCTCCAGCGTCCCCAGCAACCTCCCCAGCGACCCGCCCAACCCCCACCGCGCACCCAGCGCCGCCGCCAGTCCGCCGTCCCGCGCCCCCCGCGGCAACGCCGTCTCCACCTCGGGCAGCGGTACGTCCCCGGCGACCTGCACGACCTTCGGCGCGACGGCGACGTACGGCCGCGACTCGTCGAGCCGCTTGCGCTGCGAGGGCGTCAGCTTCGACGCCGGGTCGTCCACGGCCGCCATGATCCCGGCCAGGTCCCCGAACTCGGCCAGCAGTTTCGCCGCCGTCTTCTCCCCGATCCCCGGCACACCGGGCAGCCCGTCGCTCGGGTCGCCCCGCAGGAGCGCGAGGTCCGCGTATCCGCGCCCGTCGACCCCGTACTTCTCGCGGAGTACGGCTTCGTCGGTGATCTGGAGCGTGCCGACGCCCTTGATCGGGTACAGGACGCGGACTCCCCGTACGTCGTCCACGAGCTGGTACAGGTCGCGGTCCCCGGTGACGATGTCCACCGGCCCCTTCGCACGCGCGGTGAACGTCCCGATCACGTCGTCGGCCTCGTACCCCTCGACCCCCACCCGCGCGATGCCCACCGCGTCGAGCACCGCCTCGATGATCGGCACCTGCGGCGACAGCGTGTCCGGGATCTCCTCGGCGTCGGGGCCGGCCGGACGCTCCTCGGCGACCCGGTGCGCCTTGTACGACGGGATGAGGTCGACGCGCCACTGGGGGCGCCAGTCGGCGTCCATGCAGGCCACGAGCTCGTCGGGGTGGTGGTCCTTGACCAGCCGGTCGATGAACTCCAGGAGGCCGCGCACCGCGTTCACAGGTGTCCCGTCCGGCGCCTTCACGGACTCCGGGACGCCGAAATAGGCGCGGAAGTAGAGGGAGGCGGTGTCGAGAAGCATCAGTCGTCCGGTCACCCCCGCATCATGCCGCACGGCACTGACAGCGACCTGTCCGCGTTCACCCCCGTGGCCGCGTGCGCGCCCTGTGACCTGGGACACCTGTGGGTTTGGCCGGAAAAGGTCCGGGCAGGCGCGCCCTCGGAGCGGCGTCCGTTGCGTACTCGGCAACCCGTTGCGCTCCCGACCATGTCCCCGACCGGAGAGGTGCGCGTGTCCGCCACGCTAGAGGCAGACCAGATCTACAAGGTGTTCGGCAGAAAACCGGACGCCGCCGTCGAGCGGCTCAGAAAGGGGGAGACCCGCGAGGACCTGCGCGCGGACGGCGCCATGCCCGCCGTCATCGACGCGTCCTTCACCGTCGAACCCGGCTCGATCTTCGTCGTGATGGGCCTGTCGGGCTCCGGCAAGTCGACGCTGCTGCGGATGCTGAACGGCCTCCTGGAACCGACCGCCGGGCACGTCCGCTTCGACGGCCAGGACCTGACCGCGCTCGACGACCGCGCGCTGCGGGAGGTGCGTGCGCGGAAGATCTCCATGGTCTTCCAGCACTTCGCGCTCTTCCCCCACCGCACGGTCCTCGACAACGCGGCGTACGGCCTCGCCGTCCAGGGCGTCCCGCGCCCCGAGCGCGAGCAACGCGCCACCGAGGCGCTGAAGTTGTGCGGCCTGGAGGGCTGGGAGTCGTCCTGGCCCGACGAGTTGTCCGGCGGTATGCAGCAACGCGTGGGCCTGGCCCGCGCGTTGGCCACCGATGCCGACCTCCTGCTGATGGACGAGTCGTTCAGCGCGCTGGACCCGCTGATCCGCCGCGACATGCAGGACCAGCTCCTCACGCTCCAGCAGACCCTGAAGAAAACCATCGTGTTCATCACCCACGACCTCAACGAGGCGATGCGCCTCGGCGACCGCATCGCCGTCATGCGCGACGGCCGCATCGTCCAGAACGGCACCGCCGAGGACATCCTGCTGCGCCCGGCGGACGACTACGTCGCCTCGTTCATCCAGGACGTCGACCGCTCGCGCGTGCTGACCGCGTCCGCCGTCATGGACACGGACGCGCACGACACGGACTGCTCGTGCGAGACCGTGACGCCGGAGACGTCGTTCACGGAGCTGTGCGGGATCTGCGCGCGCGTGGATCACCCGGTGGCCGTGCTCGACGACGCGGGGACGGTCGTCGGGGTCGTCACGTCGGATCTGCTGGTCGGGGTCATGGCCGAGGAGGCGGGTACGCATGCCTAGGCTGCATCTGGGGGACTGGGTCGACTCCGGTGTGGACTGGCTCGTCAACCATCTCGCCTGGCTGTTCGACGCGGTGAAGGCGGTGGTCGAGGGGCTGTACGACGTCCTCGACGCCGTGCTCAACGCGCCGCAGCCGCTGCTGCTCGCGGGCATCCTCGCCGTACTCGCCTGGTGGCTGCGCGGGCTCACGGCGGGCGTGCTGTCGTTCGCCGGGTTCGCGCTGATCGACTCGCTGGACCTGTGGGAGAAGTCGATGTCGACGCTCTCGCTGGTGCTGGTCGCGACCTTCATCGCGCTGGTGATCGCCCTGCCGCTCGGCGTGTGGGCGGCGCGGTCCAAGGCGGTCAGCGCGGCGGTGCGGCCGGTGCTCGACCTGCTCCAGACGATGCCGTCGATGGTCCTGCTGATCCCGGCGATCCTCTTCTTCGGCATGGGCGTACCGGCCGGGGTCGTCGCCACCCTCGTCTTCGCGGTCGCGCCGGGCGTCCGGATGACCGAGCTGGGCATCCGGCAGGTCGACGCCGAACTCGTCGAGGCCGCCGAGGCGTTCGGCACGACGCCCCGCGACACCCTCTTCCGCGTGCAACTGCCGCTCGCCCTGCCGACCATCATGGCCGGCGTCAACCAGGTCATCATGCTGGGCCTGTCCATGGTCGTCATCGCGGGCATGGTCGGCACGGGCGGACTCGGCGGCGCCGTCAACGAGGCCATCGGCCAGCTCGACATCGGGCTCGGTTTCGAGGCCGGGCTCGGGATCGTCGTCCTCGCGATCTACCTCGACCGGATGACGGGCGCGCTCGGCACCCGCCTCTCGCCGCTCGGGCGCCGGGCGGCGGCGAAGGCGAAGGGGAGCGCATGGACGTACCGGCCGCGTCCGGCCGTGGCGATGTCCTGCGTGACCGTGCTCGCGGTCGTCGCGGGCGGGCTCGGGGTGTTCGGCGGGAACGGGGCTCCGGCGCACGCGTCGGGGACGGACGTCGGGCGCGGGCAGGAGATCAAGCTCGGCTACATCCCGTGGGACGAGGGGATCGCGTCCACGTACCTGTGGAAGGAGATCCTCCAGGAGCGCGGCTTCAAGGTGACGACCACGCAGTACGCCGCAGGTCCCCTCTACACCGGCCTCGCCACCGGCCAGCTCGACTTCCAGACGGACTCCTGGCTGCCGACCACCCACGCCGAGTACTGGAAGAAGTACGGCGACAAGCTCGACGACCTCGGCGCCTGGTACGGCCCGACGTCCCTGGAGCTGACCGTCCCGTCGTACGTGAAGGACGTCAACTCCCTTGCCGATCTGAGGAGTCGGTCCTCGGAGTTCGGCGGGCGCATCGTGGGGATCGAGCCCAGCGCCGGGATGATGGGGCTGCTGAAGGACAAGGTCGTCGAGGAGTACGGGCTCGACGGGTACGACGTCGTCGACGGCTCGACCCCGGCGATGCTGGCCGAGCTGAAGCGGGCGTACGCGCGCAAGCAGCCGATCGTCGTCACGCTGTGGTCGCCGCACTGGGCGTACAGCCAGTACGGGCTGAAGAAGCTGGCGGACCCGCGCGGGGCCTGGGGCAAGGGCGATCAGGTGCACACCATCGCCCGGTCCGGGTTCGCGGAGGACCAGCCCGAAGTGGCGCGCTGGCTCAAGGAGTTCAGGATGACCGAGGCACAGCTGACGTCTCTGGAGGCGCAGATCCAGAAGTCCGGGAAGGGTAAGGAGCAGGACGCCGTACGGACCTGGCTCAAGGCGAACCCCGGGCTGGTGGAGAAGTGGGCCCCGGTGCGGAGCGAGGCCGCTGCGGCACGGTAAGGATTCGGCCAACCACACAGCGTCATGCCGTACCCCGAAGTCACCCTTCGGCCCCCCGCGCGGGAGCCGGACGGGTGACTTCGGGGCGTACGGGGCGTACGCTCGCGACCCGCCGGGGGGCCGGGGACCGTTTCCGCGGGCTTTGTGGGTGTGATCCACTGGCGCGAACCCGTGCGTCGAGCGTGACGGGGTGTGTCGTCGATGTGACGGGCACATGAAACGGTTTGCGGAACATGCGTAGGGTGCAGAGAACTCATCAGACGGCGTGTGCACGGCGACGCGGACCGACGAGCTGGAGGAGGGAGCCGGAGCTATGGGCGACCACAAGGAACGGCCCCTGCGCGTGGGGGCGGCCGTACGGCGTCGGAGGCATGCGCTCGAACTGACGCTGGCGGCTGTCGCCGAGCGCAGTGGGCTGTCCGTGCCGTTTCTCAGCCAGATCGAGAACGATCGGGCCCGGCCTTCCACGGGGTCCCTGGAGAAGGTCGCGGACGCGCTCCGTACGACCGCCGTCGAGCTGCTTGCCGCCGCCGATCCCGCTTGCAGTGTTGATGTCGTCCGTGCGGACGAAGGCGAGGACGGGGGTGTGGCTGGGGGTGTTGCCGGGGGTGCTCCTCAGTCCCGGTCTCTCGTTCGTGGGCATCACCAGATGCATGCCACCGAGTTCACCGGTGACCATGACGCCGGGCGTGAATTCCAGTACCGCAACGACCAGTTGATGTACGTCGCTGATGGTGCCCTCGAGGTTGAGGCGGAGGGGCGGGCGTATCGGCTCGGGCGGGGGGACACGCTGTATCTGACCGGTGGGGTTCGGCATCGGTGGCGGGCCACCGTTCCCGATACGCGGATTCTGGTCGTGGCCGTTGCCGAGCACATCGAGGCTGTGCGGGGTGGGAAGCAGCGGTAGGTGGGGTTGACCTGGGGTTATGGGGGCTCTGGGCATAAGCTGGTGTTATGAGCAGTGATGGTGTGGTGGTTCCCCTTTCCCATCGGGTGCCTGATCTTGGTGCCCTTGAGTTGTTGCTCGCTGTTGCCCGGGTGGGGAGTCTGGGGGCCGCCGCGCGTGAGCTGGGGATCACGCAGCCTGCCGCCAGCAGTCGGGTTCGGTCCATGGAGCGGCAGCTTGGCGTTGCGCTCGTCGATCGGTCGCCCCGCGGGTCTCGGCTCACCGATGCGGGCGCCCTTGTCACCGACTGGGCTCGGCGGATCATCGAGGCTGCCGAGGCGTTCGATGTCGGGGCTCAGGCGCTTCGGGATCGGCGGGACTCCCGGTTGCGGGTCGCTGCGAGTATGACCATCGCCGAGTATCTGTTGCCGGGGTGGTTGTTGGCGCTTCGGGCTCAACGGCCTGATACGGCTGTGTCGTTGCTTGCCGGGAACTCCGCTGCTGTGGCTGAGCAACTGTTGGCGGACGAGGTCGATCTTGGGTTCGTGGAGGGGTTGAGTGTGCCTGCGGGGCTTGATTCCGCCGTTATTGGGCACGACCGGTTGATCGTCGTCGTTGCGCCTGGGCATCCCTGGGGGCGGCGGCGGAAGCCTTTGCGGGGGGAGGAGTTGGCCGCGACTCCTCTTATTCTTCGGGAGAAGGGGTCCGGGACTCGGCAGGTGTTGGATGCGGCGCTTGGTGGGCTGGTTCTTCGGCCGTTGATCGAGTTGTCGTCGACTACTGCGGTGAAGGCGGCGGCGGTTAGTGGGGCTGGGCCTGCTGTGTTGAGTGAGCTGGTGGTGGGGGAGGAGTTGGCTATGCGGAGGTTGGTGTCCGTGCCGGTGGAGGGGGTGGCGTTGGGGCGGGAGTTGAGGGCGGTGTGGAGGGCTGGGCATCGGCCGGTGGGGCCTGCGCGGGAGTTGTTGGCGCTGACTCGGGGGTGACGGGCCTTTGCCCACCCGCCCGCCCGACTCGGTTTGTTGGAAGGGCGAGGTCTGAGGTGGGGGGTTCTGGAGGGGTGGGGGGTGCGGGTTCGGTTGTGGCTGGTCGCGCCCGCGTGGCGGAGCCGCATGTTGATGCAGCCCCGCGCCCCTGAAGTGGGTGGCTTGTGGTGGTGTTCGGGTGCGGGTTCGTCGTGGTTGTTCGCGCAGTTCCCCGCGCCCCTGAAAAGGGGGTGGCTTGTGGTGGTGTTCGGGTGCGGGCTCGTTGTGGTTGTTCGCGCAGTTCCCCGCGCCCCTAAGGGGTGGCTTGTGCTGGTGTTTGGGCGCGGGCTCGTTGTGGCTGGGCGCGCAGTTCCCCGCGCCTCTTAGGGGCGTTGGTGTGGCCGTGGGTTTGGGGGGCTCAGCGTGCTGTCCTTCGGGGCCTCGGCCCACGGTGGAGCTGTCGTTCCGGTTCGTGTCTTGCCTACCCTTCGCGCCGGGGACTTGCGACGAACCCTGCCGTTCTGCCGGTGCGGCATAGCCGCATAATGCTCACGTTTTTGCGGGAGTTCACCTACCTGCTCCTTGGAAAAGCAGTGGGCATCCCCACCCCTCCCCACCCACCATGTCCCCATGAACTCCGCCCCTCCCGCCACCGGCGTCCGCCTCGACTGGGAAGCCCTGCCCGCCTCCGTGCGTGACGCCGTCGCGGGGATACTCGGTGCGCCCGTTGTGCGCGCTGTTACTCAGCGGGGTGGGTTTTCGCCGGGAGTTGCTGCTCGGGTGGTGACCCGTCACGGGAAGCGTGGGTTCGTTAAGGCCGTCAGTGGGGACGTGAATTCTTTCAGTCCCGTTCTGCATCGGCGGGAGGCCCGGAACGCTGCGGCGTTGCCCAGAGAGGTGCCCGCGCCGAAGTTGTTGGGGGTGCATGATGACGGGAACTGGGTTGCCCTCGTGTTTGAGGACGTTGATGGGCGGCAGCCTCATATGCCCTGGAGGGCAGGGGAGTTGCAGGTTGTGCTGGACGCCGTCGGGGAACTCGGGCGGGTTCTGACCCCCGCCCCGTTCGATGCGCCTCCCGCCGAAGAGGACTTGGCGGACGCGTTCGGCGGCTGGCCGGAGCTGGTGGAGCAAGGGCTTCCGGTCCTCCAACGGGCCGACGGCTGGGAGGAAGCCGTACGAGGGGACACCCTCGCGCACGGAGACCTGCGAGCCGACAACGTCCTGTTGGCCGGCGACACCGACCGCGTCTGGTTCGTCGACTGGCCCCACGTCACCAGAGCCGCCCCCTGGTTCGACCTCCTGCTCCTGCTCCCCAGCGTCCGCGCACAGGGCGGCCCGGACCCGGAGACCGTGTTCACGGAACACCCCCTGGGCCGCAGGGCCGACCAGGACGCGGTCACCGTCGCCCTGGCCGCGCTCGCCGGATACTTCCTGGGCCATGCGGGCAGACCCGCCCCACCCGGCCTCCCCACCCTGCGCCCCTTCCAACAGGCCCAGGGAGACGCCGCGTTGGACTGGCTCCGCACCCGCGTCCGGTGACCTCAGCCCGCCGCCTCGACCAGCGCCCGCATCACCCGCAGGTCGTCCCCCATCTCGGGATGCCACTGAACCCCGAGCGTCCACCCCCCGCCCCGCTCGACAGCCTCGACCGTCCCGTCCTCGGCATACGCGGAGGCGACCAGCCCGGCCCCCAGCCGATCGACCGCCTGATGGTGATACGTCGGAACACTGGACGCCTCCGCCACGATCCCCTCGTACAGAGTCCCCGCGACCGGCGTGACGGTATGCCGCCCGAACACCCCCGGCGCCTTCACATGCCCCTCCATGTGCTGGACGAGGGTCCCGCCGAGGGTGACGTTGAGGAGCTGCATCCCCCGGCAGATGCCGAGCAGGGGCACGCCGGAGGAGAGGGCCGCTGAGATCAACGCCGTTTCCCAGGCGTCGCGTTCGCGCGCGGGGACATCCGTACGGGCCTCGCGCGAGGCCCCGTACAGAGCGGGATCGACGTCGGGCCCCCCGGAGATGACGAGCCCGTCGAGCCGGGCGACGACAGACGCGGCGCGCGCGGGCGCGTCCGGCGGCAGCATCGCCGCGATCCCCCCGGCCCGCTGCACGAGCCGGGGATAGCCGGCGGGCAGCAGCGCCGCCTCCATCTCCCAGATGCGCCAGCGAGCGGCGGGCTCCAGGTAGGTGCTGATCCCGATGAGCGGCGTACCGGCCATGAACCCTCCAGGTAATGGACTCCAGGGATACCTTTGCAGAACCGAGGTCAGGTGAGGAAGCCCCGCAGCAGGGCCGCCGTGCCCCCGCAGTGCTCGCGCATGATCTCGCGCGCGGCGTCGGCGTCTCCGTCGAGGACCGCTTCGACGAGGGCCTCGTGCTGGCGCTGGGAGTGTTCGAGGTTGCGGACGAGGAGGGGGATGCAGTCGAGGAGGTCGTTGACCTGCGCGCGGACGGCGGCGTACTGGGCGGTGAGGGAGGGCGAGCCGCAGAGTTCGGCGAGGGTGAGGTGCAGGAGCGTGTCGCGGCGGCGGTAGTCGGCGAGGGGCGCGTCGTGGGTCCCGGCGAGGGCCTCGCGCAGCCGCGTGGCCTGTACGTCGGTGAGGCCGTGGCTCGCGCACAGGCCCGCCGCGCCGACCTCCAGGACCTCGCGGAACCGCAGGACGTCCTCGATGTCGACCTCGGCGATCCGGCGCCGGAGTTCGTCCTCGCCGTCCGCCGAGCGCGGCAGCACGAACGTACCGCCGTACCGCCCCCGCCTCGACTCCAGCAGCCCCTGGTCCTGGAGGACCTTGAGGACCTCGCGCAGGGTCACCCGGCTGATGCCGAGCCGCTCGGCCAACTCCCGTTCCGCAGGCAGCCGTTCGCCGCCGGGGACCAGGCCGAGGCGGACCACCTGGAGGATCTGCTCCAGCGCCTCCTCGAAGCCGTTGCCCGCCCGCACCGGCCGCAGGACCGGCGTCAGCCGGTCACCCGTACCCGTGTTCTTCTCCACCGTCATCCGGCCGTGCCCCCTTCCCAAGCAATGGTTTTCAGCAATACCTTATGGCTCCCGGACGCTTCACGGCCCCCGTACGGCCGCCGAAGCCGAGGACGCCCCACGGGGACGACCTCAAGCCCTAGAGGAGGCCCTCCGTGCCAGACCGCACCGCCCCGCTGCCCGTCGAGGATCTGCACGCCCTGGTCGCGGCGGGCGAGATCGACACGGTCGTCCTCGCCTTCCCCGACATGCAGGGCCGCCTCCAGGGCAAGCGGTTCGCGGCCCGCTTCTTCCTCGACGAGGTACTCCAGCACGGTACGGAGGGCTGCAACTACCTCCTTGCCGTCGACACGGACATGAACACCGTCCGGGGGTACGCCATGTCGTCCTGGGAGAGCGGCTACGGCGACTTCGCGATGCACCCCGACCTCACCACCCTGCGCCGTATCCCCTGGCACCCCGGCACCGCCCTCCTGATCGCCGACCTCGCCTGGGAGGACGGCTCCCCGGTCGGCGCGGCCCCCCGCCAGATCCTGCGCCGCCAGCTGGACCGGCTCACCGAGCTCGGCTGGACCGCGCAGGTCGGCACGGAGCTGGAGTTCATGGTCTTCCGCGACAGCTACGAGCAGGCGTGGGACGCGGGCTACAAGAACCTCACCCCCGTCAACCAGTACAACGTCGACTACTCGATCCTCGGCACCGGCCGGATCGAACCGCTCCTGCGCCGCATCCGCAACGAGATGGCCGGCGCGGGCCTGACCGTCGAGTCCGCCAAGGGCGAGTGCAACCTCGGCCAGCACGAGATCGTCTTCCGCTACGACGAGGCCCTGACCACCTGCGACCAGCACGCCGTCTACAAGACCGGCGCGAAGGAGATTGCGGCGCAGGAGGGCGTATCGCTCACGTTCATGGCCAAGTTCGACGAGCGCGAGGGCAACTCCTGCCATATCCACCTGTCGTTGACGGACGCCGACGGCGCGAACGTCTTCGCGGGTCCGGACGGCATGACGGACACCATGCGGCACTTCCTCGCCGGGCAGCTCGCCGCCCTGCGTGACTTCTCCCTGCTGTACGCGCCCAACATCAACAGCTACAAGCGGTTCCAGCCGGGCTCGTTCGCGCCGACCGCCGTCGCCTGGGGCCGCGACAACCGCACCTGCGCCCTGCGCGTCGTCGGCCACGGCCGCTCCCTGCGCTTCGAGAACCGCCTCCCCGGCGGCGACGTCAACCCGCACCTCGCCGTCGCCGCACTCGTCGCGGCGGGCCTGTACGGCGTCGAGCACAAGCTCGAACTCCCCGACGCCTGCGCGGGGAACGCGTACACCGGCGACTACGAACACGTCCCCACCAGCCTGCGCGAGGCCGCCGACCTCTGGGAGCACAGCCCCATCGCGGAGGCCGCGTTCGGCGAGGAGGTCGTCGCGCACTACCTCAACATGGCGCGCGTGGAACTCGCCGCGTTCGACGCGGCCGTCACGGACTGGGAACTGCGCCGGACCTTCGAACGCCTGTAGAACGGCCCCTGGTTCACCGCTGGTTCACTGTGACACGACTGTGAAAGGTCAGGAATTGTCCGAGCTGATCGTCCTCAACCCGGCCACCGAGGAGGTCGTCGAGAGGGTCCCCGCCGCCGACGCCGCCGAGGTGGACGCGGCCGTCGCCCGCGCGGCGAAGGCCCAGGAGACGTGGGCCGCCCTCGCCCCCGCCGACCGCGCCCGCCTCCTGCGCCGGTTCGCCGACCAAGTCGACGCCCACATCGAGGAGTTGGCGGCGCTGGAGGTCCGCGAGGCCGGGCACACGATCGGCAACGCCCGCTGGGAGGCGGGCAACGCACGCGACCTGCTCCTCTACGCGGCGGGCGGCGTCGAGAGGTTGACGGGCCGTCAGATCCCGGTCGCCGGCGGCCTCGACGTCACCATCCTCGAACCCCTCGGCGTCGTCGGCGTGATCGCGCCCTGGAACTTCCCCATGCCCATTGCCGCTTGGGGCTCCTTCCCGGCGCTCGCGGCAGGCAACGCGGTCGTCCTCAAGCCCGCTGAGACGACCCCGCTCACCGCCCTGCGCCTCGCTCAACTCGCCCTGGATGCAGGCCTTCCCGAGGGCCTCTTCCAAGTCGTCCCCGGCTACGGCAGCATCGCGGGCCGCGCCCTCGTCGACCATCCCGGCGTCGCGAAGATCGTGTTCACCGGCTCGACCCGCACCGGCCGCGAAGTCATGGAACGCTGCGCGAAGTTGGTGAAGCCGGTCACCCTCGAACTCGGCGGCAAGAGCCCCAACGTGGTGTTTGCCGACGCCGACCTGCCGAAAGCCCTCGACCCCTTCTCGTTCCTCGACAACACCGGCCAGGACTGCTGCGCCCGCACCCGCATCCTCGTCCAGGAGAGCGTGTACGACGAGGCGCGCGCGTTCCTCGCCGAGGCCCTCGCGGCCGTCGTCGTCGGCGACCCGGCCGACGAGAAGACCCAGATGGGCCCGCTGATCTCCCGCCAACAGCTCGACCGCGTACGGTCGTTCGTGCCGGACGACGCACCCGGCGCGCTGCGTGGCAGCGCACCCGGCGGCCCCGGGTTCTGGTTCCCGCCGACCGTCCTGACCGCCGAGGCCCCCGACTCGCCCGCCTGCCGCGAGGAGATCTTCGGCCCCGTCGCCGTCCTGCTCCCCTTCACCGACGAGGCCGACGCGATCCGCCTCGCCAACGACACCCCCTACGGCCTCTCCGGCTCCCTGTGGACCCGGGACATCGGCCGCGCGCTGCGGCTCTCACGGGCCGTCAAGGCGGGCAACCTGTCCGTCAACTCCCATTCCAGCGTGCGTTATTCGACCCCCTTCGGGGGCTACAAGCAGTCCGGGGTCGGCCGTGAGCTCGGCCCCGACGCACTCGCCGCCTTCACCGAGACCAAGAACGTCTTCATCAGCACGGAGGACCCCGCACAGTGACCGAGACTCCTGTCTGCCGCCGCCTCGTCGGCCGTACCGCCGTCATCACCGGAGCCGGCAGCGGCATCGGCCTCGCCACCGCCCGCCGCCTCGCCGCCGAGGGCGCACACGTCGTCTGCGCCGACATCGACGAGACCGGCGGAAAGGCCGCCGCCGACGAGGTCGGCGGACTCTTCGTGAAGGTCGACGTCACGAACCCGGAACAGGTCGAGGCGCTCTTCAAGACCGCCTACGACACGTACGGCAGCGTCGACATCGCCTTCAACAACGCCGGGATCTCGCCCCCCGACGACGACTCGATCCTGGAGACCGGGCTCGACGCCTGGAGGCGCGTCCAGGAGGTCAACCTGACGTCCGTGTACCTGTGTTGCAAGGCCGCGCTTCCTTACATGCGGCAGCAGCAGCGGGGTTCGATCATCAACACGGCGTCGTTCGTGGCCAGGATGGGCGCGGCGACCTCGCAGATCTCGTACACCGCGTCCAAGGGCGGCGTCCTCGCCATGTCCCGGGAACTCGGCGTGCAGTTCGCGCGCGAGGGCATCCGGGTCAACGCGCTGTGCCCGGGGCCCGTCAACACGCCTTTGCTGCAAGAGCTGTTCGCCAAGGACCCCGAGCGCGCCGCCCGGCGGCTCGTGCACATCCCCGTGGGCCGGTTCGCCGAGGCCGAGGAGATCGCCGCCGCCGTCGCCTTCCTGGCGAGCGACGACTCCTCGTTCGTCAACGCGACCGACTTCCTTGTGGACGGCGGGATTTCGGGCGCGTACGTGACCCCGCTCTAGAGGAACGTGTGCCCTTCGCCTCGGTAGGTGGGCACCGTCTCCGTGACGGTGTCCCCCTCGATCAGGTGCAACTGGTCGAAACGCTCGCAGAGTTCACCGGCCTTCGCGTGCCGGAACCACACCTTGTCGCCGATCAGCAGATCGTCGGCGGGCGCGCCGAGCAGGGGCGTCTGGACCTCGCCGGGGCCTTCCTGCGGGTCGTACTTGAGACCCTCCGGGAGATACGGCACCGGCAGCCGGTCCACGCCGGGCGCACCCGAGGCCGGGTAGCCGCCGCCGAGGACCGTCACCACGCCGACGCCCGGGCGGCGTACGACCGGCTGCGCGAACAGCGCCGCCGGACGGCCCCTGAACGACGTGTAGTTGTCGAACAGGCGCGGGACGTACAGGCCCGAACCCGCCGCGACCTCGGTGACCGCGTCCTCCGCGACCGTGCTCTCCACGCTGCCCGTGCCGCCGCCGTTCACGAACTCCAGGTCCGGGGCCACCGCCCGTACCGCGCGCACCACTTCGGCCCGGCGTTCCGCGAGTTCGCGGCGGGCGGTGGACTGCATCAGCCTGATCGCGCGCGAGCGGAAGGGGCGGCCGGACACCGCGTCGCCGACGCCCGCGATGTGGCCCTCGTACGCCATGATGCCGACCAGCTTGAAGCCCTGACGCCGGGTCACCGTGCGGGCGAAGTCGGCGAGTTGGGAGGGCGTGCGCAGGGGGGACCTTCTCGCGCCGACCCTGATCCGGCCGCCCAGCATCTGGAGGGCCGTGTCCAACTCCAGGCAGACGCGGATCACTTCACGGCCGTCGCCCCGTGCGGCGTCGATCAGGTCGAGCTGGGCGACGTCGTCGACCATGACCGTCACGGCGGCGGCGAGCTTCGGGTCGGCCGCCAGTTCCCCGTACCCGGTGCGGTCCGCCGACGGGTACGCCAGCAGGACGTCCTCGAAGCCCGAGCGGGCCAGCCACAGGGACTCCGCCAGCGTGAACGACATCAGCCCCGCGAAGCCGTCCCTCGTGAGCACCCGCTCCAGCAGGGCCCGGCACCGGACGGACTTGCTCGCCACCCGGACCGGCTTCCCCCCGGCCCGGCGGCGCAGGTCCTCCGCGTTCGCGTCGAACGCGTCCAGATCGACGATCGCGAGGGGAGCGTCCAGATGAGCGGTGGCCCGGTCGTAACGGGCCCGGTCGGCGGCGCGCACAGTCATGCACGCAGCCTGCCAGACGCGATTACCGCAGGGTAGGGGGACGATACGGGCAGATGCCCCGGGGTGGTGGTACGGGTTCTCCCTCCCCCCACGACAAGCCGTAGAGTGACGCGCACGCACGAGGTACGGCTCCGGCCGGGATGCCGGTCGACCTGTGCGGGTATGCGTGCCCGAGGGAACCACCGTCCACCGGGACGCCGCCGCTCGCGGGGTGGCTCGGTACGAGGAAAAAACGGGGGGTGCACTTGAGCACGCAAGCGCGGCGCCCTCCGGCGGATCACACGGTTTCGGAAGGGGCGTCCTTGAGGGAGGGGTCTGCGGGGGCGGGGGACGGGCGTGTTGTGGGGGGTGAGGCTTGGGATGAGGTGAGTGAGGAGGGGGGTTGGGGGGAGGGTGTCGCCGGGGATGGCGTGAGTGAGGGTGCTGGTGGGGATGTTTTTCCGCCGCCGCAGGCTTCTGCCCGGTTTCCGGACGTGGCGCCTTCGGCTCCTCGGCCGGGTGAGGGTGGGGGCAGGCGGGGGGCGCAGCCAGGCGGTGGCGGTACGTCTTCTGGCGCGGACTTCGGTGCCGGTGCCGCTTTCTCCGAGGCTGGGTTGAGCGCCGACGGCACGTTTCCTGGCGGCGCTTCCTCCGACGCCGGGTTGTCCAGCGCAGCGTTCAGCGTCGACGGTGTTCGTCCGTACGTCTCCCGTGCCGCGCAGGCGTCGAGCGGTGACACTCCGGGTTCGCCCGCTTCCGGTAGTGCCTGGACGCCGTTCTCGCGTAGCCGGATGGCTCCGCCGAGCAGCCCTTCCGGTGAGTCGCCTGCCCGCCCGGTCCCGACGGACACTCCGGCCTGGACGCCGACGTCCTCGGTACGTCCCCCCGAGTTCGACGTCCCGTTCCCCTCGGGCGGCACGGCCTCACCCCGTCCGACGCCGGCATACGACGACCGGCCGCAGGACGACGCCACCCCACCGCGCCCCACGGTGCCGCCGCGTCCTCGGTCCGCGCCGGAGGTGTCGTACGCGGCTTCCGCCTCGCCGGAGCGGGGCGGTTCCGCGCCGGGACGGACCTCGGAGGCCCCGACCCGCTCCGGGCCTGCGACGGATTCCACCCCTCCGGACTCGGCACACCCCTCGGAGTCTCCACGCGCCCCTGGCCGGCCCACTTCGGACTCGGGACGAGCCCCGGAGCCTCCGTCCCGCTCGGGCTCGGTGGCAGGTCGGGCTTCTTCAGACTCGGGACGGGCTCCGGAGCCTCTGTCCCGCTCGGGCTCGGTGGCAGGTCGGGCTTCTTCAGACTCGGGACAGTTCTCGGGTTCTCCGTCCCGCTCGGGCTCCGTGACAGGTCAGACCTCTTCAGACTCGGGGCAGCCCTCGGACTCTCCACTCCGCCCCGGCTCCGTGGCAGGTCGGTTTTCTTCAGGTTCAGGGCAGGCCCAGGCGTCCCCGTCCCATCCCGGCTCCGTGGCAGGTCCGACTTCTTCGAGTTCGGGACAGGCCCCGAGTTCTCCGTCCCGCCCCGGCTCCGTGGCAGGCGGCTCGGGCTCGGGAGGGACCTCGGGGTCTTCGTCTCGCCCGGACTCCGGGACAGGTCCGACCTCCTCGGGCTCGGTACAGGAAGAGGGCTCCGGCATGCCGCCCCGCCGTTCCGGCTCCGGTGCGCAGGAGGAGGGCCGGGCCTTCTCGTCGGGTGCTGGGGCTCAGGGGCGGGTGGCTTCGTCGTACGGCGCGGATGCTTCGGGGCGGAGCGATTCGTCGTATGGCGCCGAGGGGTTCGACCGGGCTGCTTCGCGGTATGGCGCCGAGGGTCCCGACCAAGCTGCTTCGCTGTACGGCGTCGAAGGGTCTGACCGGGCTGCTTCGTCGTACGGCGCTGAGGGTTCCGACCAGGCCGCCTCCCCGTACGGCGCTTCCCCGCGCCCGGGGAACCCGGCGGTGCCCGGGGCGGGCTCGTCATACGCGGCGTCCAGGGCGCCGTACGCAGCTTCCGGCCAGGACGCCGGACGAGGCACTCCGGCGACGAAGCACCAGGACACCGCACCGCACTCCAGCACCCCGAACCCTGATAGCTGGACCACTTCACCCCGCACCCAGGCCCCCGAGGGCACCCGGCCCGCAGAGCCCGGCCGAGCCACAACCCCTCACCTGCCCGGCCCCCCGACACCGGAGAACCACCACACCGCACCGCGCCCGACCGCAGGACCCGCGTCGGATGGACGTCACGCTGAGCCCCGCCCGGGGACGGCACCTGAGTCGGAGAGCCCTGTCGCCCCACCGCGCCCGGCCACCGCGCCTGAGTCGGAGAGCCGCGCTGTCCCACCGCGTCCGGCAGGCGCCCCGGCGCCGGAGGGCCGCCGCGCTGAGCCCGGCCCAGCCAGGGGGCCCGTGCCGGAGAGTCCCTTCGTCCCGCCACGCTCGGCCTCGGGGCCCGCGTCGGACGGGCGTCGCGTTGAGTCCGGCTCGGTGTCTGGGTCTGGGATGGGGGGTCACTTTGCCTCGCCACGTTCCGGCGCTGCGTCCGGGTCGGAGAGCTCCTCTGTTCCGCCGCGCCCGGCGGGCACTCCCGCGTCGGAGGGGCACCGTGTCGAGTCTCGCTCGGCCACTGCGCCCGGGTCGGGCAGTCGTCCTGCCTCTCCTCGTCCCACCACCGCCCCGGGGTCGGAGAGCCGCGCTGTCTCACCGCGTCCGACAGACGCCCCGGCGCCGGAGGGCCGCCGCGCTGAGCCCGGCCCAGCCAGGGGGCCCGTGCCGGAGAGCCACCGTGCCGCAGCCCGCCCCGCCACGGGGCCTGCGTCGGAGAGTCCTGTAGCCCCGTCGCGCCGCCCGGCCACGGAGCCCGCTTCCGAGCGCCCCGTCCCCCCGCCGCGCCCGGCCGCCACTCCCGCGTCCGAGAGCCAGCCCTCCCAAGCCGCCGAACCCACCCACCCCATCCCCCCGCGCCCCTCCACCCCACCCAAGTCCGCGCGGCCCGGTACCACCCGTGGCACCCCCGAACAGAACCCCCCGATGCCGTCGCCCACGACCGTCCCGAACCCGACGCCCCCGACCTCCTCCGGGCGCGCCGGCGAGCACCCGGCTCCCGCGACCGGCGGATCCCCCCGCCCCCCGGCCCCGCAGCCCACGACGGACACCCCCGGCGCCGCCCGCAACGCCAGGCCTCCAGCCTCCGCAGCGCCCCCGACTTCCATGGCGCCCCTGGACTCGCCAGCGCCCTCGGCCTCCGCCGTGCCTTCAAACTCGGCAGCGCACCCGGCCTCCGCCGCGCCTTCGAACTCCACAGCACCCCCAGCCTCCACAGCGCCCCCAGCCTCCATGGCATCCCCGACCTCCTTCAGCGCCCCTTCAGGCACCCCCGCCGCCCCCTCGGCCCCCCACCACACCCCCAACCACCCCACACCTCCCCGCACCTCCCCCTCCCCCCTGCCCCCCCACCTCACCCCCGACCCCTCCCTCTCCTGGACCGCCACCCCCACCCCCCCGACGGCCCCCGCCTTCGGTGAGCGCTTCGAAGGCGTCGCCCCCCAACCCCCCTTCGCCCGTGGCCGCATAGCCGCCGCAGCCGCCTGCGTCGTCCTCGGTCTGGGTCTCATCGGCGGTGCGGTCACCGGTAGTTGGCTGGTCGGGGACAACGCGGCGGCGGCCAGCGGGAGTTACGCGGCGGCCGGGGCGATCTGGCACAGCGTCCCCGTGGACCAGCTGTTCCCGGTGACGGTGGACGGACAGGGCGCGGGCCCCGGCGGCGCGGACAGGACGTGGACGAGGATCGGCGTCGCCCCGGACGCGGGCTGCGCGAACGCGTTCGACCCCCTGCTCACACAGGTCCTCGCCCCGGTCGGCTGCGACCGCCTCCTGCGGGCGACGTACGTGGACGCGACGCAGAGTTACGTCACCACCGTCGGCCTCCTGTTCACGACCGCCGACGCGACCCGCATGCGCGAGCTGGACACGAGGTTCGAGAAGGAGGGCCTGGCCCGCCGTACGGACCTGATGCCCCGCCCGTACGCCGCCCCGAACACCCTCGCCGCCCGCTTCGGCACCGCACAGCGCGCGTCATGGACGGTGTCGGTCCTGACGGACGCGCCCGTGGTGGTCTACGCCGTATCCGGCTGGGCGGACAACCGCACGGTCGACACCCCCCAGCCCGCCGCCGAGGCGACCGCGACCGGCGCAACGTCGTCCGTGGCCCAGTCGGGCCTGGGCAACGAGGCCAAGGGCCTCGCGGACCGCATCGAACGAACCCTGCGCAAGGCCGCCGCCCCGACGGAGCAGCCGTCATGACCACCCACGGAAACGAATCGCCCCCCGCAACGAACAACGCCCCCACCGACTCGCGAACCGCTCCGCACACCCGCCGAGCGACCCCGGTCCCGGCCATGAGCAGCCACCACACCGATTCACCGACCGCCCCGCACACCCGCCGGGCCGACACGGGTACTCGCTGCGGAGACTCACCGCCGACCGCTCCGCCCCCCGCCCCGAGCGGCCCCCACCCCGAGCCCCCGCCCGCCGCACACACCCGCCGAACGAACCCACCCCCCGCCACAAGCAACCCCACCGCCACCCCCACCATGCACACCCCACCCCCCTTCACCACCCGCCGCCGCACCACCTGCCGCGCCGCCCTCCTCGGCTGTCTCCTCGCCGCCGCAGTCGCCCTCGTCCCCCCGACCACCGCCTACGCCGACGGCATACGCGGCCAGCAGTGGGCCCTGGAAGCGATGCACACGCAAGAGGCGTGGCGGACGACCAAGGGCGCCGGGATCACCGTCGCCGTGCTGGACACCGGCGTCGAGGCCGATCACCCCGACCTCGACGGCAATGTCCTGCCCGCGAAGGACCTCGTCGGGTTCGGGGCCGTGCCGGGGCAGCGGGCCTGGGCCCGGCACGGTACCGCGATGGCCGGGATCATCGCAGGCCACGGGCACGGGTACGACAACGGCGACGGCGTCATGGGCATCGCCCCGGAGGCGAAGATCCTCCCCGTCAGGGTGATCCTGGAGGACGGCGACCCGGCCCGCACGCGCGCGAGGAACACTCGCGGCAACGCCCTCGCCGAAGGCATCCGCTGGGCCGCAGACCAGGGCGCCGACGTCATCAACCTCTCCCTCGGCGACGACTCGGAGTCCGCGCACCCCGAGCCCGCCGAGGACGAGGCCGTCCAGTACGCGCTGAAGAAGGGCTCGGTCGTCGTCGCCTCCGCAGGGAACGGCGGCGACAAGGGCGACCACATCTCGTACCCGGCCGCCTACCCCGGCGTCATCGCCGCGACGGCCGTCGACAAGAACGGCGTACGCGCCTCCTTCTCCACCCGCCGCTGGTACGCGACGGTCAGCGCCCCCGGCGTGGACGTCGTGATCGCCGACCCCGACCACAAGTACTACGAGGGCTGGGGCACAAGCGCGGCGGCGGCCTTCGTCTCCGGCGCGGTCGCACTCATCAAGTCCGCGCACCCCGGCCTGACCCCGGCGCAGATCAAGAACGTCCTGGAGTCCACCGCCCGCGACGCCCCCACCGGCGGCCGGGACGACTCCCGGGGCTACGGCTTCATCGACCCCGCCGCCGCGATCAGGGCCGCCGAGAAACTCAAGCCGGAGGGCCTGACCTCCCAGTCGTACGGCAAGGAGTACTTCGGCACGGGCCCCGACAAGGAGAAGGACGACCCCGACACGTCGGGTTGGGCGGGCCCGCTGGCGGGAGGCGCCGGGGGAGTGCTGCTGGTGGCGTCGGTGGTGCTGTGGCGGGGCCGGCGGCGTACGGAGTTCTAGCGGTACGACCTTGGCGGGGCGGGCCGCAGGGCACCAAGCCCCATCGCCCCACCGCTGCCACCCCCTACGCCCCCGCCGCGAACGCCCCCACCGCCGCCCGCGCCACCTCCTCCACCAGCGACACCCCCGCCGCCATGCTCACACTCCCGTCCGACAACACCGCCACCAGATACCCCCCACCCCCAGCCGACACCCGCCCGATGCTGTTCACATCCCACAACCCCGTCGTACTCCGCGCGAGCCACCCGTTCTTCAGCGCCCACCCCGCCCCCTGCGCGGCAGCCGACACCCCCCACGCCTGATCCGCCTCGACCTGCGCCATCAGCCCACGGACGTACTCACGGGAAGCGTCACTCAACTTCGACGACTCCCCGAACACCTGCTGAAGCAGCGCGAGTTGATCGGCGGCAGTCGTCTGCGTGAGCCCCCACAACGCCCCCTCCCCACCCTCCGTACCGGTCATCCCGAACCGGTCGTTGGCCGCGTCGAGGCCCTCCGCCTGGCCGATGGTGTTCCACAGGGCGCTCGCCGAGTCGTTGTCGCTGTTCTCGATCATCAGGGTGGCGTACGACCTCTCCTGCGCGGTGAGCTTGCGTCCCGCGTCCTGCGCCTGGAGCAGCAGCGCCGCGAGGATGTCGACCTTCACGATGCTGGCCGTGTCGAACGCGGCCTCCCCGTACACGGCACTGTCCCCGGAGGCCAGATCGAGCACCCCCACGGACACGGCGGCGTCACCGGGGACGCTGATCGCCCCCATCGCCGTCTTCAGCGACGCGGTGCGGTCGGGCTCCGGCACAGGCTCCTCCTGGGTACGCGCGGCCGGCGAGGACGTCGCCGCCGGGGCCGAGGATACGGGGGTGCCGTGACCGTCGTCGTGGGTCTTCACGTACGCCGTCCCGCAGGCCATCGCGATGACGGCGAGCATGGACAGCAGGAGTGTCCGGCGCCGGGAGGAGGAGCGGGCGCGGTGGCGGCGTACGGCTCTGGAGGGCTCCATCCCGCGATGCTGGGGGCGGTGGCTGTGTCTCCCGTGAGACGGACGTTAGAGCCGTGTCAGGGATTCCTGAGAAAACTGTGAAACCGGTGACCACGGGGTTACCGGCCCCGCACAACCGCAGCAGCATCCCCCCGATAGGGTCGACGACCGTGGCGAACAAGAACATTCCCGACCCCGGCTTCCCCGACGACGACGGCACGGCCGACCCGGCACTCACGGCGGCGCTCGCGGCATGGACGCAGGACCGCACGAAGGTCCCCGCGATCCTCACGGCCCTGAAGACCGCGCGCCTCCTGGTCCCGGTGGTGGCGGTCCTCGGCGAGGTGGAGGAGGACGAGAACGGCCTACGCCACGAAAAAACGAGCGACATGGCGATCCCCACGCTGAAGGCGGGCCCGCGCAAGGCACTCCCGGCATTCACATCGACGGCGTCCCTGTCCCAGTGGGACCCCCAGGCCCGCCCGGTACCGGTCCGCCTCCACCAGGCCCTGGAGGCGGCGGCCCACGAAAAGGCGGACACGGTGATCCTGGACTTGGCGGGCCCGATCCCCTTCGAACTGACGGGCCAAACCCTGCTGGCCTTGGCGGAGGGCCGCACAACAACGAACCCACTGGAGGACCCGGCGGTACGCGAGGCGGTACGGGCAGCAGTGGCATCGGAACCGGCGGTCCAGCGCGCGTACCTGGGCCCGGGAGAGTCGGACGGCACACTGGCACTGGTCCTGACGGACGACGCCGTACCGGCGAAGACGGCACAAGCAGTGGCGGAACGCCTGGCGGCGGACGAAAGGCTGAGGGCGAGGCTGGTGCGGGGCCTGGACCTGGCGCTGCTGCCGCCGGAGGCGAACCCGCCGGGTGAGCCTTTGTTCGTACGAGCGTGACGCTCGACCGCCGGCCCGCTGCGGGTCTTTTAGGGGCGCGGGGAACTGCGCGACCAGCCCCCACCGGCCGGCAGCCGAAACTCAACCCGTCTTAGCCGTAAACCGGCCCGGTGTACTTCTCGCCCGGCCCCTGCCCCACCTCGTCCGGCACAACAGAAGCCTCCTGGAACGCCAGCTGAAGAGACTTCAACCCGTCCCGCAACGGCGCCGCATGAAACGAACTGATCTCCGTGGCCGACGCGTCAAGAAGCCCCGCCAGCGCACTGATCAACTTCCGCGCCTCGTCGAGATCCTTGAACTTCTCGCCCTCCTCGGTCAACCCGAGCTTGACCGCCGCCGCGCTCATGAGGTTGACGGCGACCGTCACGATGACCTCGACGGCGGGGACCTCGGCGATGTCGCGGGTCATTTCGTTGAAGTCGGGGTTGTCACTCATGGGGAACACGATAGGGGGAGGCGGCACAGGGTCCACCACGGAGCCCGGATTGGCCAGCACCGACGCGAACTGTTAACGTTGGAGAACGACCGGCTGGGCATGACTGTGCCCGGCCCACAAGTGGAGGCTTCGAACTCCCACCCGACCACCCCCAGGGGCGGCGGGTCACCGGTCAGACGGCCGTCCCTCGTGGGGGCGCCGCCGTCCGATGAGTACGCCCCGCGATCCCCGCGGCGGTGTTCCGGTAGTTCGAGGAACCCCGCATGTGATCGTCCGGGGCATTTTTTCTGCCTCGGCATGGTTGAAGGTCTTTAAGAGACAGACGTTACGCGGCGCCCGACGGAGGGAGTCGCGTGGTGCAACCGAGGAGGACTCATCAGCGCCGAGCCCCGCATCAACGACCGGATTCGCGTTCCCGAGGTGCGACTTGTCGGTCCCAGTGGCGAGCAGGTGGGCATCGTCCCCCTGGCCAAGGCACTGGAGCTTGCGCAGGAGTACGACCTGGACCTGGTCGAGGTCGCGGCGAACGCCCGCCCGCCGGTCTGCAAGCTCATGGACTACGGGAAGTTCAAGTACGAGTCGGCCATGAAGGCCCGTGAGGCGCGCAAGAACCAGGCGCACACGGTCATCAAGGAGATGAAGCTCCGGCCGAAGATCGACCCGCACGACTATGACACCAAGAAGGGTCACGTCGTCCGGTTCCTCAAGCAGGGCGACAAGGTCAAGATCACGATCATGTTCCGCGGCCGTGAGCAGTCCCGCCCGGAGCTGGGCTACCGCCTGCTCCAGCGGCTCGCTTCGGACGTCGAGGACCTCGGGTTCATCGAGTCGAACCCGAAGCAGGACGGCCGAAACATGATCATGGTTCTCGGTCCGCACAAGAAGAAGACCGAGGCCATGGCCGAGGCACGTCAGGCGCAGGAGGCCCGCAAGGCCGAGGCGAAGGCCAACCCCGGCCGCTCGCAGAACGCCGCCGACGCCGACGCCGTGAACGCCGACGTCCATGACCTCGACGAGACCGACGAGTTCGACGAGACCGACGAGTTCGACGACGACGCCGTCGAGATCGACGAGGTCGCCGAGACCCCTGCCGAGGCTCCCGCCGAGGCGTGATCCACGGGACGCGAGTCCCCCGGATCGAACCGACAGAACAGCGACGCTCCACCCCGTGCCCGGTTTCACGACCGGGCACCGGAGCGCCACCGACGAGGAGAGTACGGCGCCATGCCGAAGAACAAGTCGCACAGCGGTGCCAGCAAGCGCTTCAAGATCACGGGCTCCGGCAAGGTGCTGCGCGAGCGCGCCGGCAAGCGCCACCTGCTTGAGCACAAGTCGTCCCGCGTGACGCGCCGCCTCACCGGCAACGCCGAGATGGCCCCGGGCGACGCCGCGAAGATCAAGAAGCTTCTCGGCAAGTGACGTACGGCGCCTAGCGCCCTACGCCTTACACCGGGACCCCATCGATACCGGGTCGTGTGAGTCCAACCACGGCCCCGCTACAAGGAGTTAACAAGTGGCACGCGTCAAGCGGGCAGTCAACGCCCACAAGAAGCGCCGGGCGATCCTCGAAGCAGCCTCCGGCTACCGTGGTCAGCGTTCGCGCCTGTACCGCAAGGCCAAGGAGCAGGTCACCCACTCGCTGGTCTACAACTACAACGACCGCAAGAAGCGCAAGGGTGACTTCCGTCAGCTGTGGATCCAGCGCATCAACGCCGCTGCCCGCGCGAACGGCATCACGTACAACCGCTTCATCCAGGGTCTGAAGGCCGCGAACGTCGAGGTCGACCGCAAGATCCTGGCCGAGCTGGCCGTGAACGACGCCAACGCGTTCGCCGCGCTCGTCGAGGTCGCCCAGAAGGCGCTTCCGGCCGACGTGAACGCCCCCAAGGCCGCGTGACGCTGGCGCTGGCCTAGGCCGACGTAACTTGACGGACCCGTGGGTTTTCCCCGCGGGTCCGTTGTGCTGAGTGCGGAACCGAATTTCCTGAGGTGAGAGAAGCCATGCCCCCCTTGACCCCCGAGCTCATCTCCCCCCGTTCCCCCCGCGTCGCCGCCGCCCGGCGGCTCGCCAAGCGGAACTTCCGGAGCAAGGAGCGGCTGTTCCTCGCGGAGGGGCCGCAGGCGGTGCGGGAGGCGGCCAAGGGGACGCTGGTCGAGCTGTTCGCGACCGTGGAGGCGGCCGAGCGGTACGCCGACGTCGTCGGGGACGCGCGGGACGCGGGCGTACGGGTCCACCTCGCCGACGAGCAGGTCGTCGCCGACATCTCCACCACCGTCACCCCGCAGGGCCTCGTCGGGATCTGCCGGTTCCTGGACACGCCCTTCGAGGAGATCCTCGCCGCCCGGCCGAGGCTCGTCGCCGTCCTCGCGCACGTACGCGACCCCGGGAACGCCGGTACGGTCCTGCGGTGCGCGGACGCGGCCGGCGCGGAGGCCGTCGTCCTCACCGATGCCTCGGTGGACCTGTACAACCCTAAGGCCGTACGCGCGTCCGTCGGATCGCTGTTCCACCTCCCCGTCGCCGTCGGTGTGCCGATCGAGCGGGCCGTGGAAGGGCTGAAGGCGGCCGGGGTCAGGATTCTCGCGGCCGACGGGGCGGGTCAGGACGACCTGGACGACGAGCTGGACAAGGGGACGATGGGCGGCCCGACGGCCTGGGTGTTCGGGAACGAGGCGTGGGGGCTCCCGGAGGAGACCAGGGGGCTCGCGGACGCCGTCGTGCGCGTCCCTATCCACGGAAAGGCTGAAAGTCTGAACCTGGCCACCGCCGCCGCCGTATGTCTCTATGCGTCAGCCCGTGCACAGCGCGCCTCAGGAGGGTGCCGCAGCGTCACCGAGAACTTGTAGGGTGACGTGCTCGGGGGTCCTCGTCTGGGAGGTGGGGTGCGAGGATGAGTGCGGTCACGAGCGGTACGCCGGAAGCCCGCAGGGTGTGGTGGCCGCCCGGGGTGGGGCCGGACGAACTGCCGGACGGCCTGGTGGTCGCCGATGAGCGCGGCCTGGTCGTCTGTTTCAACGCCGCCGCGGAACGGATGACCGCGACCGCGGCGGCCGACGTCCTCGGCAGGCCGCTGGACAAGGCGCTGCCGTTAGAGGACCTGGAGGGCCGCCGCTGGTGGCAGCTCACCGATCCGTACGGCGGCCTCGCCACCCGGGTGCGCCAGCCCGAACGCAACCTGCTCCTGCCCGGCGGACGCGAGTTCCTCGTCTCCGCCCGCTACGTCCGCGACCGCCCCGCCGGCCCCGTACAGAGTGTCGTCGTCTGTCTGCGCGACACCGAGGCCCGCCGCCGCACCGAGCGCTCCCACGCCGAGCTGATCGCCACGGTCGCCCACGAACTGCGCTCCCCCCTCACCTCCGTCAAGGGCTTCACCGCGACGCTCCTCGCCAAGTGGGAGCGCTTCACCGACGACCAGAAGCGCCTCATGCTGGAGACCGTCGACGCCGACGCGGACCGCGTCACCCGCCTCATCGCCGAGCTGCTCGACATCTCCCGCATCGACTCGGGCCGTCTCGAAGTCCGCCGCCAGCCCGTCGACATGGGCGCCGCCGTCGGCCGTCACATCCAGGCGTACGTCGCCGCCGGGCTCCCCGCCGACCGCTTCCTCCTGCGCATCGGCCATCCCCTGCCCTCGCTGTGGGCCGACCCCGACAAGGTCGACCAGGTGCTCAGCAACCTCATCGAAAACGCGGTGCGCCACGGCGAGGGAACCGTCACGATAGACGTCACGTCCGCCGCGTCCCCCCGTGAGGGGGAGGACACGGGCACGTCGGTCACCGTGAGCGACGAGGGGGCGGGTATCCCGGAGGAGTCCATGAACCGCGTCTTCACCCGCTTCTGGCGGGGCAGCAAGCGCGGCGGCACGGGCCTCGGGCTCTACATCGTCAAGGGCATCGTCGAGGCCCACGGCGGCGTCATCACGGTCGGCCGCGCCCCCGAGGGCGGCGCACAGTTCCGATTTACGTTGCCCGTGGCAGCGCCTGCTTATCTGAGCTAGGCCGCCACGGGCGCGTTCGAACATCCGCACCCCGTTAGACTCGGCCTTTGGCACCTTTGTGTCCCACAGAGCTCAGCGGAGCCGGTCACGGGGACTCCAGCCAGCAATCGGAAGCACGGGAAGAGATGTCGGCACCGAATAAGTCGTACGACCCAGTAGAGGTCGAGGCCCTGAAACCGGAAGAAGTCGAGCGCATGCGGGACGAGGCGCTCGCCGCCTTCGCCGCCGCCACCTCGCTCGACGCCCTCCAGGAGGCGAAGGTCGCCCACACCGGCGGCACCTCCCCGCTGGCCCTCGCCAACCGCGAGATCGGCGCGCTCCCCCCGCAGGCCAAGGCCGCCGCGGGCAAGCTCGTCGGCCAGGCGCGCGGCGCCGTCAACAAGGCGCTCGCGGCCCGCCAGGCCGAGCTGGAGGCCGAGCGCGACGCCCGCGTCCTCGTCGAGGAGGCCGTCGACGTCACCCTGCCGTACGACCGGATCCCGGCCGGCGCCCGCCACCCGCTGACGACCCTCTCCGAGCGCATCGAGGACGTCTTCGTCGCGATGGGCTACGAGGTCGCCGAGGGCCCGCAGGTCGAGGCCGAGTGGTTCAACTTCGACGCCCTGAACATCGGCGCCGACCACCCGGCGCGCGGCGAGCAGGACACCTTCTTCGTCCAGGCCGCCGACGGCACCGCCGACTCCGGCCAGGTGCTGCGCACCCACACCTCGCCCGTGCAGATCCGCTCCCTCATGGACCGCGACCTGCCGGTGTACGTGATCTGCCCCGGCGTCGTCTACCGCACGGACGAGCTGGACGCCACGCACACCCCGGTCTTCCGCCAGGTCGAGCTGCTCGCGGTCGACGAGGGCCTCACCATGGCCGACCTCAAGGGCACCCTGGACCACATGGTCCGCTCCCTGTTCGGCCCGGACATGAAGACCCGGCTGCGGCCGAACTTCTTCCCGTTCACCGAGCCGTCCGCCGAGATGGACATGGTCTGCTACGTCTGCAAGGGCGAGTCCGTCGGCAACCCCGACCGCCCCTGCCGCACCTGCTCCTCCGAGGGCTGGATCGAGCTGGGCGGCTGCGGCATGGTCAACCCCAAGGTGCTGACCGCCTGCGGCGTCGACCCCGAGAAGTACAGCGGGTTCGCCTTCGGGTTCGGCATCGAGCGCCTGCTGATGTTCCGCCACAACGTCGAAGACATGCGAGACATGGTCGAAGGTGACGTCCGCTTCACCCGGCCGTTCGGGAGTGAGATCTGATGCGTATCCCGCTTTCCTGGCTGCGGGAGTACGTCGATCTCCCCGCCACCGAGACCGGCCGTGACGTCCAGGCCAAACTCGTCTCCGCAGGCCTTGAGGTCGAGACCGTCGAGCAGCTCGGCGACGGCCTCAAGGGCCCCCTCGTCGTCGGTCAGGTCCTCACCATCGAGGAGCTGGAGGGCTTCAAGAAGCCGATCCGCTTCTGCACCGTCGACGTCGGCACCGCCAACGGGACCGGCGAGCCGCAGGAGATCGTCTGCGGCGCCCGCAACTTCGCCGTCGGCGACAAGGTCGTCGTCGTCCTGCCGGGCGCGGTCCTGCCCGGCGACTTCGCGATCGCCGCGCGCAAGACGTACGGCAGGACGTCCCACGGCATGATCTGCTCCAGCGACGAGCTGGGCATGGGCGACGACGGCACCAAGGGCATCATCGTCCTGCCGCCCGAGACCGAGATCGGCAAGGACGCCATCGAGCTGCTCCAGCTCGTCGACGAGGTCCTCGACATCGCCGTCACCGCCAACCGCGGCGACTGCCTGTCCATCCGCGGCGTCGCCCGCGAGACGGCCATCGCGTACGGCCTGCCGCTCAGCGACCCGGCGCTCCTCGACGTGCCGGGACCGAACGCGTACGGCTACCCGGTGCAGGTGAGTGACCCCTTCGGCTGCGACCGGTTCACCGCCCGCACGGTCACCGGCCTCAGCTCCGAGGCGCGCTCCCCGATCTGGCTGACCCGCCGCCTCCAGAAGGTCGGGGTCCGCCCGATCTCCCTCGCCGTGGACGTCACGAACTACGTGATGATGGAGCTGGGCCAGCCTCTCCACGCCTACGACCGCGCCAGCGTCCAGGGCACGATCGGCGTCCGCCGCGCGGCCGAGGGCGAGAAGCTCGTCACCCTCGACGCCGTCGAGCGCACCCTGCACTCCGAGGACCTCGTCATCACCGACGAGCGCGGGCCCATCGGCCTCGCGGGCGTCATGGGCGGTGCGAACACGGAGATCGACGACGACGGGGCCACCGGTGACGTCGTCATCGAGGCCGCCCACTTCGACGCGGTCGCCATCGCGCGCACGGCCCGCCGCCACAAGCTGTCGTCCGAGGCGTCCCGCCGCTTCGAGCGGGGCGTCGACCCGCAGGCCGCGTCCGCAGCCGCCCAGCGCGCCGTCGACCTGCTCGTTCTGCTTGCCGGTGGTACCGCCGAGGCGGGCGTCACCGAGGTCATCTCGCCGTCCGCGCCGCACACGATCAGCATTCCGGCCGACCATCCCGACAGCGTCGCGGGCGTCGTGTACGGGCGCGAGACCGTCGTACGGCGGTTGCAGCAGATCGGCTGCGACGTGTACGGGCAGGACGAGCTGATCGTGACGGTTCCGTCCTGGCGGCCCGACCTTGCCGCGCCCAACGACCTTGCGGAAGAGGTCATTCGGCTGGAGGGGTACGAGAACCTGCCCTCCACGCTGCCGAAGCCGCCCGCCGGGCGGGGGCTGACCGGGCGTCAGCGGTTGCATCGCCGGGTGGGCCGTGCGCTGGCCGGGGCCGGGTATGTCGAGGCGCCGTCCTACCCGTTCATCGGGGAGCAGGTCTTCGATCAGCTGCTGCTGGACGCGGACGACGTTCATCGCCGGGTTGTGAAGCTGACTAATCCGCTCAATGACGAGGAGCCCGCGCTTCGTACGTCGTTGCTGCCCGGGTTGCTCGGGGCGCTGCGGCGTAACGACGGGCGGGGGGCTCATGATCTCGCCCTGTTCGAGACGGGGTTGGTGTTCCATCCTCGGGAAGAGCAGGCCGTCGCTGCGGTGTTGCCGGTCGATCGGCGGCCCACGGATGAGGAACTCGCGTCTCTGGACGCCGTGTTGCCGGTTCAGCCTCGGCATGTGGGGGTTGTGCTGGCCGGTGCTCGGGAGCAGGCCGGGTGGTGGGGCAAGGGGCGTCCTGCGGACTGGGCCGATGCGGTCGAGGCGGGGCGGTTGGTCGTGCGTGAGGCCGGGGCGGAGGTTGTGGTGCGGCAGGGGCAGTACGGGCCCTGGCATCCCGGTCGGTGCGCCGAGTTCGTGATCGGTGAGACCGTCGTGGGGTATGCGGGCGAGCTGCATCCTCGGGTGGTCAAGGCGTTCGGGCTGCCTGCGCGTACTGCTGCGATGGAGATCGACCTGGACGCGGTGGAGGCGGCCGGGGTGGGGCTTCTTGAGGCGCCTCGGATCTCGTCGTTCCCCGTTGCCACGCAGGATGTTGCGCTGGTGGTGGAGAGCGGGGTTCCTTCTGCTGCGGTCGAGGCTGCGCTTCGGGAGGGGGCCGGGGAGTTGCTGGAGGCTGTTCGGTTGTTCGATGTGTACGAGAACGTTGAGCAGTTGGGGGAGGGGCGGAAGTCGCTCGCCTATGCTCTGCGTTTCCGTGCGGGTGACCGGACACTGACGGTTGATGAGGCTTCGGCCGCTCGGGATGCTGCTGTTGCTCTCGCGGGGGAGCGTACGGGGGCTGTTCTGCGGGGTTGATGTATCGCTGCCGGGTGCGGGTGGATTGCGGCTGGTCGCGCAGTTCCCCGCGCCCCTGGAGCGGCGTTGCCGCTCAGGGGGTTTCACTCATACGGGTGACAAGTCCCTGCTCGGTAGCCCCTATTCGTCATCCGCCGACAGAATGCAGACCGGTCTCATTGGGGCCGGTCTGTTTTCGTTCCTGGCCTAGATGGGGGGCCGTCGGGGATGTTCAGCGTCAGGCGGTCGTGGGGGTGGGTGGTCACTCCCGTGATGTGGGGGGCCGTGGCGGTCACCTCGTATCAGTTGGTCTGTCCGTTCGTCGGGGGAGCGGTGGTCTGTGCCGTCGCGCTGCATCTGCGACGGGAGTTGAAGCAGGCCCGGTACGTCGCCGGGGTTGCCCAGAGTGTGGTGTTACGGCCCTTGCCGCCCCGCGTCGAGGGGCTCGGCGTCGCCGCTGTGCAGGTTTCCGCCGAGCGGGGGGCCTCCGTCGGCGGGGATCTGTACGACGTCGTCGGCACCGAGTTCGGGGTGCGGGTCGTGATGGGGGACGTACGGGGGCACGGGCTCGCGGCGTTGGGGACCGTCGCGGCGCTGCTCGGGGGGTTCCGGGAGGCGGTGTACGACGAGCCCGAACTCGGGGGAGTGCTACGCCGGTTGGACCGTACGCTCGCCCGGCACCTACGGGACCGCGCCCTCGCCGAACACCCCTCCAGCGGGCTGGAGTTGGAGTCGGGTCCGGTGGGGGAGGAGTTCGTCACCGTGCTGTTGCTGGAGATCGGCGCGGACGGCGGCGTACTGGCACTGAACTGCGGCCACCCGTGGCCGTACTTGATCACGGGGAGTCGGGTGCTGCCCCTTTCGAGAGCGGACCCCCTCCCACCTCTGGGCCCGTTCCCCCTGCCGGCCGACCTGGCAGCGGAGCACGGATTTCTCCTCCCTGGCGAGTCGATGGTCCTGTTCACGGATGGCGCGGAGGACGCGAGGGACAGGAGGGGCCGCTTCTTCCCGCTCCCGTACATGCTGGAGAGAGCGGCGGCGGAACATGGCGGTTCGCCAGGGGAGTTGGTGACAACAATCCTCACGGACCTCCTACGACACACGGCGGGAAGGCCAGGGGATGACGCAGCCTTACTGGCACTTCGCAACGCCCGCTCAGGTAGCTCTTTCAGGGGCGCGGGGCAGCATCTATCAGCGGCTCCGCCGCGGGGCGCGACCAGCCACATCCGGCCCGCACCCGACAACTCACCTCTAGCCCCACATCCTTAGTCCCCCACCCTCCGACCGGGACGTCGCAACTTCGAGGGGGAGCCGCCGCCCCGGCCGGAGGCACTCCAGTGAACCGGCACCGACCCGCCCCCCAAAACCGTACGCACCCCACATTCACGAGCGCTCCCTTCACACCCCGTGTGAACCCACCCCCACTACGCTGGACCCACCGAGCCACAACGGGGGCCAGCATGCAGCCCAACACCCTCCTCGACGCCATCCTCGACGAAGCCGGCATCTCCCACGCGGGCCTGGCCGCTCACGTCAACGAGGTGGGCCGCAGACGAGGGCTGGCCCTCAGGTACGAACACACCGCCGTGGCCCGCTGGTTGAAGGGCCAGCGCCCGAGAGGCCAGGTCCCGGACCTGATCTGCGAGGTCCTGGCAGCGCGCCTGCACCGCCCGGTGACGCTGGACGACATAGGTCTCGGCGTCCCGGGCGAACCCGGCGCCCCCCACTCGGGCACACTCTCGGGCTTCGTGGAGCGAGCAACGGCGTTGTGGCGCTCGGACGAACAGCAGCGCCCGCACATCCTCGGGGCCCCGGCGGTCACCGGAACCCCCGCGGTGATGCCGGTGTGGGAGTGGGAGAACCCGCCGGAGGACGTGGACGTGAGCCGGGGCGGGCGCCACCGCGTGACCGCCGGGGACATCGAGATGCTGAGGGCGGCCCGCGCCCACTACGAGCAGATGTACCGCAAGGCGGGCGGCGTGGCGACGCGCGCGAGGATCGTCGGTTTCCTGAACGCGGAGGCGGCCCCGCTGCTGAGGGGCGGCTACACGGACGCGACGGGACGCCAACTGCACCGCGCGACAGGCGGGTTGGTGGCGATCGCGGGCATCTGCGCGTACGACTCGGACGCGCACGGCCTCGCGCAGCGCTACTTCCACCAGGCACTGCGCCTGGCAAAGGCCAGCGGCGACCGGGGACTTGGCGCGTACGTGATAGCGCTGCTCGTCAACCAGGCCCTGTTCATGCGGGAGTTCCGGCAGGCGGTCGCGTTCGCGGAAGCGGCGCTGCGGACGGCCGGCAAGCACATCACCCCCGCTCTCGCCTCCGACCTGTACGCGATGCAGGCGAAGGCGTACGCGCACCTCGGTGACGGGACGAGCGCGATCTCCTGCATCCGGCGCGCGGAGGCGGCGGCCGACCGCATCCGGCGCGGCCACGAGCCCGACGAGACGGGCTACGTCCAGCCGGGCCTGGTCAACGTCCAGATCGCGGAAGCCCTGTTGAGCCTCGGCGACATCGCAGCCGCCGCCGAGCACGCCGCCGCGGCCGTCGAAACCCCGGCGCACGACCGGGGCCGCGTCCACCGCCTCGCGATGCTCAGCACGATCGAGCTGCGGCAGGGCAACGCGGACAAAGCGGTCGTCACGGCCGTCGAAATGGCCGAGCAGGCGCGGGGGATGGAGTCCCAGCGGCTGCGCGACCGGCTGCGCGAGGTCCGCGAGCACCTGGCCCGCAGCGGCGGCGCCGGTACGGCCGAGGCCGCCGAGCTGATCGACGGGGCGCTGCGGGTTCCGCTGTAGGGAGACCCGTACCCGTACGACTGATGAGCGGCGTACGGGGAAGCCGCACCACTAGCCCCTGCCCGCGTACCCGAAAGCGCCCCCTGGTTCACCCCCGATCCGCCCCCTGTGTGCTCCCGCTCCCACCTCCGTACCTCTCCGCCGCACATCCCCTGCTGCGATATTGCCCCTTACCCGACGGAAGGTGGCAGAACCGTGCAGTGGACGAAAAAAAACGAACAGGCCGTGTACGTGAACCGGTGGTTCAGCGTCAATCTCGCGGACGTCGAACTGCCCGACGGGCGGCACCTGGACCACTTCCTCATCCGGCTGCGGCCGGTCGCGGTCGCGACGGTGGTCAACCAGGCGAACGAGGTGCTGCTCCTGTGGCGGCACCGTTTCATTACGGACAGCTGGGGGTGGGAACTCGCGGCCGGCGTCGTCGAGGACGGCGAGGACGTCGCGTACGCGGCGGCGCGGGAGCTGGAGGAGGAGACCGGCTGGCGGCCGGGGCCTCTCCACCACCTGATGACCGTCGAGCCGTCCAACGGACTCACCGACGCCCGCCACCACATCTACTGGGCGGACGAGGGGGAGTACGTCGGACACCCGGTCGACGACTTCGAGTCGGACCGCAGGGAGTGGGTCCCGCTCAAGCTCGTCCCCGACATGGTCGCCCGTGGGGAGGTCCCGGCCGCGAACATGGCCGCCGCCCTGATGCTCCTGCATCACCTCAGGCTGGGGTGACGTCTAGCGGCCCATCCTCTCCCAGAGGGTGGCCACCAGAGCGCCGATGGACGTGACCGCGGCCAGTGAGGGAAGCGGCCAGCGGCGGTGTTCCAAGGTGACGATCCGGCTGTTCAGCTCGTCGAGTTCCTTGGCGGTCTCCTCGGTACGGTGGGTCAGCAGAGCGAGGCCGCCCTCGACGCGGGCGTACGCCACGTCGAGCCGGCGCCGTAACTCTGCGAGTTCTTCAGCCTTCATCGTCCTGGTGGGATGTTCCGGATCGCCGGTCACCTCTCCGCTCCTCTCCGCGATGATCCGTGATGGTCCGTAACGGAACGCCATCCCTTGCATGCGCATGAAGAGTGAACCTCCCTGGTGGGCGCGGCGGGAGAGTGTGCGGAGGGCATATGCGGGCCCGGCGCGCACACGGTGTGTGAATGGCGCGGGCCCGGCGCTCCGAAGAGCGCCGGGCCCGTTCCGGGTGACGGTGCGTGATCAGGCGTACGGGTAGAAGCCCGCGCCGGACTTCCGGCCCAGCCGGCCCGCGTCCACCATGCGCTGGAGCAGCGGGGGAGCGGCGTACAGGGGCTCCTTGTATTCCTCGTACATGGAGTGCGCGACCGACGCGACCGTGTCCAGGCCGATCAGGTCCGACAGTTTCAGCGGGCCCATGGGGTGTGCGCAGCCCAGTTCCATGCCGTTGTCGATGTCCTCGCGGCTCGCGATGCCCGTCTCGAACATCCGGATCGCGGACAGGAGGTAGGGGATCAGCAGCGCGTTCACCACGAAGCCGGAGCGGTCCTGGGCGCGGATCGCGTGCTTGCCGAGGAGCTTCTCGGCGAAGAGCTGGGCGCGGGAGAGGGTGCCCTCGCTGGTGGTCAGCGCCGGGATCAGCTCGACGAGCTTCTGCACCGGGGCCGGGTTGAAGAAGTGGATGCCGATCACGTGGTCCGGGCGGGACGTCGTGACCGCGAGCTTCACCAGCGGGATCGACGAGGTGTTGGAGGCGAGGATCGCGTCCGGGCGGGTCACGACCTGGTCCAGGACCTGGAAGATCTCCGCCTTCACCTGCTCGTTCTCCACGACCGCCTCGATGACGAGGTCCCGGTCGGCGAACTCGCCGAGGTCCGTGGTGAAGCTGAGGCGGGCGAGCGTGGCGTCCCGCTCCTCCTCGGTGATCTTGCCGCGTTCGGCGGCCTTCGTCAGCGACGTGAGCAGCCGGGTCCGGCCGTACTCCAGGGCCTCGCCGGTCGTCTCGGCGACCTTCACGTCGAGTCCGGCGCGGGCACAGACCTCGGCGATACCGGCGCCCATCTGGCCGCAGCCGACCACTCCGACGCGTTCGATGTCGGTCACATCGCTCCTCTCACGGTGCTGATCCTGCTCCGAACGTGCACGTTACTAGCAAGTATCGATGATCGATCGCCGGGGTCGGGCATGCTGTGCCCCGAGATGATCCGCACATCGAGTTTCCAAGGGGTTCTGCTATGGGGCGAATGACTCGGCGGGCGTTCGCGGTGGCGGCGCTGTCGGTGGTGGCGGGGGCGACGAACGCGGCTGCGGCGGGGCGGGAGTTCGGGGGGTCCGCCCGGCGTGAGATGCGGGGCATGTGGCTCGCCACCGTCGCCAACCGGGACTTCCCCTCCAAGGCCGGCCTCACCGTGGCCCAGCAGCGCGCCGAGCTGGTCTCCTGGCTCGACCTCGCCGTCCGGTCCCGGCTCAACACCGTGATCTTCCAGGTGCGGCCCACCGCCGACGCGCTCTGGCCGTCCCCGTACGAGCCCTGGTCCGCCGTCCTCACCGGCACGCAGGGCGTGAACCCCGGCTGGGACCCGCTCGGTACGGCCGTCGCGGGGGCCCACGCGCGCGGGCTCCAGCTGCACGCCTGGTTCAACCCGTTCCGGATCGCCAACCACACGGACCCCACGAAGCTCGTCCCCACGCACCCCGCCCGCGTTCACCCCGAGTGGGTCGTGACGTACGGCGGGCGTATGTACTACAACCCCGGGCTGCCCGAGGCCCGCGCCTTCTGCCGCAGGGCGATCCTCGACGCCGTACGCCGCTATCCCCTGGACGCCGTCCACTTCGACGACTACTTCTACCCGTACCCCGTCGCGGGCCAGGTCTTCGACGACGACGCGGCCTACACGGCGTACGGCAAGGGCTTCCCCGACCGCGCCTCCTGGCGGCGCGCCAACATCGACCGCTTCGTCCTCGACATGGCCGCCCGCATCAAGGCCGTCCGCCCCGCCACCCGCTTCGGCGTCAGCCCCTTCGGTGTCTGGCGCAACAAGACGACCGACCCCCTCGGCTCCGACACCCGCGCCGCCCAGTCCTACGACGACAACTTCGCGGACACCCGCAAGTGGGTGCGCGAGGGCTGGATCGACTACATCGTCCCCCAGGTGTACTGGAACATCGGCTTCGCGGCGGCGGACTACGCGAAGCTGGTGCCGTGGTGGGCGGAGGTCGCGAAGGGCAGCCGTACGGAGCTCTACATCGGCGAGGCGCTGTACAAGGCGGGCGATCCGGCGCAGGCCGCTCCCTGGCAGGACCCGGCCGAACTCTCCAGGCACCTCACCCTCGCGGACGCCCGGCCCGAGGTGCGGGGGCATGTGTATTTCGCGGCGCGCGAGGTGAGGGCGGACCCGATCGGTGCGTTCTCGCGGGTGGTGAAGGACCACTACAAGTAGGCGGCTGTGGGGTGGGCTCCGTGGGTCCCGCAAACCCCTTCGACGCCGGCCGCCCCCACCTGCGACCCTCCTCCCATGACCGACACCTTCCCCCTCGCCGAGGGATACGAGTTCTCGCACGACACCGGCCGCATCGACGGCGAGCGGGTGCACAAGTGGCTGTCCACCGATGCGTACTGGGCGCTCGGCAGGGACCGGGAGAAGCAGGACGCGGCCATCGCCGGGTCGCTCAACTTCGGGGTGTACGCGGTGGGTTCGGGGGAGCAGGTGGCGTACGCGCGGGTGGTCACCGACCGGGCCACCTTCGCGTGGCTGTGTGATGTGTACGTCGATCCGAGTGTGCGGGGGAAGGGGATCGGGACCTCGTTCGTGGCCGGAGTCCGGGATCACCTCGCGCAGTTCGGCATCCGCAGGATGCTGCTCGCGACCCACGACGCGCACGGCGTGTACGAGAAGGTGGGGTTCGCGGCGCTGGAGAAGCCGGATCAGTGGATGGCGTTGTATTTCGGGTGAGTTCAGGGCCGGCGGGTGTAACGCGTCGTGAGGACAAGGTCCTTCGCCGGGCCGCCCACCCGCCACACCGTCAGCCAGTGGTCGGGGTCCTCTACCGTGAACTCGCCCCGGTAGAGGTCGGCGGAACAGGGGTGATCGGCGACATGGTGGCCGGTCGTGAGGTCGAGGCCGTGGAAGGGCCGCCCGTCGGAGAAGCGGACGTCGGCCGAGCCCGGCGTCGCTCCCGGCAGGAACCGCAGGGTGCGTGAGGCGGGCCGGGCGACGCCCTGCCAGGTGAACGTCCCGGACTCCAGGTGCAGCAGCCCGGGGGAATCGGATGGCTGGAAAACGGTCGTACCGGTGAACTTCCCGGACTCCCCGCTCGCCAGATCCCGCACGGACCGCGAGACGAGCCAGGACCCGGCGAGATAGCCCAGCGCATCCGCGACCGGCCACAACTCGCTCATCCGTCCCCGCCTTTCGACACTTTCGGTACTGCGCGGCTCATTGACGCGCATGCGCCCCCTCCCTATCTTGCCGTTCGAAGTGCTGACCATCGTCCGATATTTCGCACATCGAGCCGCGGAGCCCCCATGTCACGCACCCGCCTGAGACTAGGTCTCGGCGCCACCGCCCTCCTGCTGGCCACGGCCGCCCTGCCCGCCACCGCGCACGCCGCCCCCACCGACTACGCGATCACCGTCGACCCCGCCGCGAAGGGCGCGAAGATCGACGACACGATGTACGGCGTCTTCTTCGAGGACATCAACAGGGCCGCGGACGGCGGCCTGTACGCCGAACTCGTCCAGAACCGCTCCTTCGAGTACTCGACGGTCGACAACCGCTCGTACACCCCGCTGACGGCGTGGACGGTCACCGGCTCGGCGAACGTCGTGGACGACGCGGGCCGCCTCAACGACCGCAACCGCAACTACCTTGCCCTGGGCGCCGGTTCGGCGGTCACGAACTCCGGCTACAACACCGGGATCCATGTCGACCAGGGCGAGAAGTACGACTTCTCGGTCTGGGCCCGCGCCGAGTCCGGCACCGCGCTGACGGTCACCCTCCAGGACGCGGACGGCACCCTGGCGACGGCGCGCGAGGTCGCCGTACGGGCGGGCGGCTGGCGGCAGTACAAGGTGACGCTGACGGCGACCCGCACGAGCAGCGCCGGCCGCCTGACCGTCGCCTCCACCGGGGCCGCCGCGCTGGACATGGTCTCGCTGTTCCCCCGCGACACCTACAAGGGTCAACCCAACGGCCTGCGCAAGGACTTGGCCGAGAAGGTCGCCGCCCTGAAGCCCGGCTTCGTCCGCTTCCCCGGCGGCTGCCTGGTCAACACCGGTTCCATGCAGGACTACAGCGCGGCGTCCGGCTGGCAGCGCGCCCGCTCGTACCAGTGGAAGGACACGGTCGGCCCGGTCGAGACCCGCGCCACCAACTCCAACGTCTGGGGCTACAACCAGAGTTACGGCCTCGGCTACTACGAGTACTTCCGCTTCTCCGAGGACATCGGCGCGATGCCGCTGCCCGTCGTCCCGGCGCTGGTGACCGGCTGCGGCCAGAACCAGGTCATCGACGACCCCGCGCTCCTCCAGCGGCACATCCAGGACACCCTGGATCTCATCGAGTTCGCGAACGGACCCGTCACCTCCAAGTGGGGCAAACTCCGCGCGCAGATGGGCCACCCGAAGCCGTTCCACCTCACACACATCGAGGTCGGCAACGAGGAGAACCTCCCCGTCGAGTTCTTCGACCGCTTCAAGCAGTTCCGGGCGGCCATCGCGGCCAAGTACCCGTACATGACGGTGATCTCCAACTCCGGCCCGGACGACTCGGGTTCGACCTTCGACACGGCCTGGCAGCTCAACAAGGACGCCAAGGTCGACATGGTCGACGAGCACTACTACAACAGCCCCGAGTGGTTCCTCCAGAACAACGACCGCTACGACACGTACGACCGCAGCGGCCCGAAGGTCTTCCTCGGCGAATACGCCTCCTGGGGCAACGCGTTCAAGAACGGCCTCAGTGAGGCCGCGTTCATGACGGGCCTGGAGCGCAACGCGGACGTCGTCAAACTCGCCTCGTACGCACCGCTGTTCGCGAACGAGGACTACGTCCAGTGGCGCCCCGACCTGATCTGGTTCAACAACCACGCCTCCTGGAACTCCGCCAACTACGAGGTTCAGAAGCTCTTCATGACCAACGTCGGTGACCGCGTCATCCCCTCGACGGCCACCAACACCCCGTCCCTCCAGGGCCCGATCACGGGCGCGGTCGGCCTCTCGACGTGGGCGACGAGCGCCGCGTACGACGACGTCAAGGTCACCGGCGCCGACGGCACGACCCTGCTGAGCGACGACTTCTCCGGCGACGCCTCGAAGTGGACCCCGTCGGGCGCCGGGAACTGGAGCGTCCAGGACGGGAGTTACGTCCAGACGGACACGGCCGCCGAGAACACCCTCGTCAGCGCGGGCGACCCGAGCTGGCACGACTACGACCTGCATGTGAAGGCCACCAAGAAGGCAGGAAAAGAAGGGTTCCTGGTCGCGTTCGGCGTCAAGGACACCGGGAACTTCTACTGGTTCAACATCGGCGGCTGGAACAACACCCAGACCGCCGTCGAACAGGCCGTGGACGGCGGCAAGTCGACGCTGATCTCGAAGCCGGGCAGCGTCGAGACCGGCCGCGCCTACGACGTCGACGTCAAGGTCCGGGGCCGCCAGGTCACCCTCTCCATCGACGGCAAGGAGTGGGGCAGCTTCGCCGACGACAAGCCGGCCGAGCCGTTCCGCCAGGTCGTCACGCGCGACGCGAGGACCGGCGAGCTGATCGTCAAGGTCGTCAACGCGCAGGCCACGGACGCCCGTACGGCGATCGACCTCGGCACGTCCCGGGTCGCGTCTAGGGCCCACGTCACCACGCTGGCCGCTGCCGCCGACGCGGTGAACACGGAGACGGCCACGCCGGTCGCGCCCGTGACGTCCACCGTCGACGGGATCGCCAGGAAGTTCACGTACACCTTCCCGGCGAACTCGGTGACGTTCCTGCGGATCAAGCAGAGGTAGCCGGCAGGATCCCCCGCTCCGTGAAGACCTTCTTCGCGACGAACGTCGCGTTGAGGGACTTCGGGAAACCGCAGTACCCGGCCGCGTGCATCAGCGCCTCCGTGATCTGCGTCGGCGTGAGGCCGACGTTCAGGGCGGCGTTGATGTGCACCTCCAGCTGGGGCTCGCAGCCGCCGAGCGCGGTGAGCATCCCGAGCGTCACCAACTGGCGGTCGCGGGGCTCCAGTTCGGGGCGGGAGTAGATCTCGCCGAAGCCCCAGGCGACGATCTGGTGCCCCAACTCGGGGTTGATGTCGGCCAGCGAGTCGATGACCCGCTGGCCGGCCTCGCCGTCGACCGCGCGCAGGACTTCGAGGCCGTGGGCGAAACGCTCCTCGCGGGTGGTGCTCTCGTTCTTGTCCGTCTCGTTGTTCGTCATGAGTCAGACCGTAGGAGTTGGAGCGCGCTCCAGCGCAAGCGCGTTTCCCCGTGTCGGGATCTCCTCAGACGCCGAAGTACTTCTGCGCCGCCCGCACGCCCTCCACCAGCGCGTCGACCTCCGCCGCCGTGTTGTACACGTAGAAGCTCGCCCGCGTCGTCGCCGGGATCCCGTACCGCTTCACGATCGGCCGCGCGCAGTGGTGCCCGACGCGTACGGCGACCCCGCGCTCGTCGAGGATCTGGCCGACGTCGTGCGGGTGGACGCCCTCCACGGTGAAGGAGAGCGTCGCGCCCCGGTCGGCGAGGTCGGTGGGGCCGATGATCCGTACGCCGTCGACCTGCTGGAGTTCCTGGAGCGCGTACGCCGTCAACTGGTCCTCGTGCGCGGCGACTTCGCGCATGTCCAGGGCCGTGAGGTAGTCGATGGCCGCCGCGAGCGCGACCGCCTGGGACGTCATCGGCACGCCCGCCTCGAAGCGCTGCGGCGGCGGCAGGAACGTCGAGCGGTCCATCTCGACGATCTCGATCATCGAGCCGCCGGTGAGGAACGGCGGGAGTTCCGCGAGGAGTTGACCACGGCCCCACAGGACGCCGATGCCGTTCGGCGCGAGCATCTTGTGGCCCGAGAAGGCGAGGAAGTCCGCGCCCAACTCCCGTACGTCGACCGGGCGGTGGGGGACCGACTGGGCGCCGTCCACGACGACCAGCGTGCCGAACCGGTGTGCGCGGTCGGCGAGTTCGCGGACCGGGTTGATCGTGCCGAGGACGTTCGACTGGTGGGTCAGCGCGAGGACCTTCGTGCGCTCGTCGAGGAGTTCGTCGACGCGGCTCAGGTCGAGGCGGCCGTCGTCCGTGAGGCCGAACCAGTCCAGCGTGGCGCCCGTCCACTGGGCGAGCTGCTGCCAGGGGACCAGGTTCGCGTGGTGCTCCATCTCCGTGACGACGATCCGGTCGCCCGGACCGAGGCGGCCGGCGTTGCCGAGCGCGTACGCGACCAGGTTGATGCCCTCGGTGGTGTTCTTCGTGAACACGATCTCGTCGTCCTCGGCGCCGATGAACGCCGCGACCGTGTGCCGCGCGTCCTCGTACCCCTCCGTCGCCTCCACCGAGAGCTGGTGCGCGCCGCGATGCGGGGCGGCGTTGCGGGTCAGGTAGAACTCCCGTTCCGCGTCCAGGACTTGCAGCGGCTTCTGGGTCGTCGCGCCCGAGTCCAGATAGACCAGCGGGGCGCCCGAGTCCAGGGTCCGGCGCAGGATCGGGAAGTCCTCGCGCACCACGTCCACGTCGAAGCTCACGGTCGGCCACCTCTCACGGTTTCGGAGTTCGTCCCCCGTGAGGATGGTAACTCTTCCTCACGGAGAACCCTGCCGGTTAGCATGAGAGCCGTGCCTGTCCATCTGCATCAGACGCCCGTGCCCGGCGAGGAGCGGTACGTGTCGCTGGCCCTGGTCAACACGCGGTACGCGCTCACCCACGGCCCGGTCGACCTGCTCGCCGACCCCGACGCCGCGCACCTGTGGCTCGTGCGGCACGCCCTGCTGCCCGACCGTATCGCCCTGAACGGGAGGCAGTTCGGCAGGCTGCTCGGCGTACGGGACGCGGTCCGGGACGCGTTCACGGCGTACGCCGCACGGACGCCGCCCCCCGAGACCGGCCTCGCTGCCCTCAACTCCGCGCTCGCCGCCGCCCCTTCGACGCCCCGCCTCACCTGGCCCGCAGCGGGGCCCCGCCGCACGACCGACCCCGACACCGGCAACCCGGCCGCAGCCTCCCTCGCGCTCCTCGCCGAGGACACCGTCGACCTCCTCACCGGTCCCGACGCGGATCAGCTCACGGAGTGCGCGGCGCAGGGGTGCGCGCGCTGGTTCCTGCGGTCGCACGGGGCGCGGCGGTGGTGCTCGACGAAGTGCGGAAACCGGGTCAGGGCGGCGCGGGCGTATGCGGCGAAGAAGGAACGCGGGGTCTGAAAGGGGGCGGAGTTGAAGGGGCGCTGAGCCTTGAGCGGCACGGAGCCGAAGAGGTGCTGAGCCTTGAGGGGCGCGGAGTTCGAAGGGCCCCGGGGCCTACGCGCTCCTGCGCCGGAACCAACCCCGCCTGCGCTCCTCCCCGAACCCCGGCAACCCCTTGAACTCCTCGTCCAGCGTCACCGTAGGCGTCACCCGCCGCAACACCTCCCGTACCCGCGTCAGCGGATGGTCCGGGAAGCGCGCGTCCCACTGCTCCAAGTCGCCCACGTGGTACGGGAGTCCGCCCTGAGCCCCGTACGGATGCGGCCGGAAGTACTCCTCGGGCCCCACCTCCGCCAGGATCATCGCCTCCCGCATCCCGGTCATCGCCCCCTCGGCGGCCTGCGCCTTGACCACGACGCTGCACCGGTCCCTCGGCACGGTCCACGACGCCAGGAACGCCTGACCCGGCCGCGACCCCAGCGGCATCTTCACGAGCTGCCACACCGCCGGCACCCCGTCGACCGCCCCCGACTCGGCCTCGATGAGCCCGCCCCCGCTCCCGGCGACCACCTGCGCGGCACCGGCACGCAGACGCGCGGGGTCGCTCAGGGGCGCCGGGAGATCGGGGACGAGAGGAAAGAAGTGCACGGACAGGAGCAGCCCCGCCCCGTCCTGCCACAGGCCGGACTCGACCTCGGTGAAACCGGTGAGGCCGAGCCCGGTGACCGGCGTGTTCGCTATGTTCACGCCGGTCATCCTCGCAGGTCGGACGGGTTTACAGGTACGGCCTCGTGAGCAGCTCGATCGCGTGGCCCGACGGGTCCTTGAAGTACACGCCACGGCCGTCGTGCTCGGTGTTCGTCTCACCGGGGCGGGTCATCTGCGGGTCGGCCCAGTGCGTGATACCGGCCTCGCACAGCCGCTGGTACGCACGGTCGAACAGCTCGTCGTCCACGAGGAACGCGTAATGCTGCATCTGGATCTCGACCGGCGGCTCCGCGAACTGGAGCAGTGTGCCGTCGGCGAGCAGGATGTTCGCGAACGGACCCCAGGACGGGGCCTCGTCGACTTCGAGGAGTTCACGGAAGAACCGGGAGGACTCCTGGCGGTCCTTGGACACGATGATCGTGTGGTTGAAAGAAGCGGGCATGAAGTGGTCGACCTCTTCGCTCGGAACGGAAACTGCGGAACGCGTCGTCGTCTCCGAGCGTGCGGCGGGGCTCGACCCCGCCCGAGGATCAGTCGGCCACCGGGTAGCCGATCCGTGAGTGGCGCCTGCGCGCCGATCCGGTGTTCATGAGGGTGACCCTAGCCAAGGGCGACGGCGGCCGACAACCCGCAATCAAGGGGAACAGCCGTCGACAACCCGGTGAACCTTCCGGAACCCCGACAACCCCCGGACCCCCGCCCGACTCTGAGCCTGCGTGGAAACGACCACCCGTACCCGCCGCACCGTCGCAGGCATCGCCGCGCTCCTCACGCTCGCCGTCTTCTGCGCGGCCGACGCGATCGCCCGCAGCTTCCCGTTCGGCCCGCGCACGCGCAACGTCAACGACCTCGGCAACCAGTACCTGCCGTACCACGCGCACCTCTGGGACCTCCTGCACGGCCGTGCCGACGGCGGCCTGGTCATGAACTGGCAGTCCGGCTTCGGCGCGAGCTTCCTGCCCGACTTCGCGACGTACGTCAGCAGCCCCTTCGCGCTCCTCGTCGGCGTGTTCCCGCGCGACGAGATCGACCTCGCGGTGTACGTCATCACCGTGCTGAAGACGGCGTGCGCGGCGGCGGCCATGACCTGGCTCCTCCTCCGGCTCCGGCCCGGCCCGCGCTGGGCCGCCGTCCTGCTCGGCGTCTCGTACGCGCTGTGCGGCTGGAGCCTCGCCGACGCGTCGTACAACCTCATGTGGCTCGACGGGCTGATCGCGCTGCCGGTGCTGTGCCTGGTGGGGGAGTGGCTGCTCGCCGGGCGCCGGTACGTCGTGGGGGTCCTGGTCGTGGCGCTCGCGTGGACCGCGAACTTCTACACGGCGTACATGGCGACGCTCGGCGCGGCGCTGGTCCTGGCCGTACGGCTGGTCCTCCTCGCCCCGCCGCGCCGCGAGACCCTCGCCACGCTGGGCCGCGCCGCCCTCACGGTCGCCCTCGGCATCGGCCTCGCGGCGCCCCTCGTCACCGTCGTCTACTTCGGCAGCAAGCACGCCTCGCCGGGTCACTTCAGCGGCTTCGTCCCCTCCGACACGGAGGACGTCCTCGCCCGCCTGATGCCGACGACGTACGGCTTCGCCACGCCGAGCCTGTACGTCGGTACGACCGCACTGCTGCTCGCGCTCGCCCTGCCGTTCCACCGCGCGGTGCCGTCCCGGGTGCGGTGGGCCTGGTCCGGCCTGATCGCCCTCATGTTCGCGTCGATGCAGTGGGAACCGACACAACTGGCCTGGCACGGCTTCACGACACCGCAGGGCTCGGGGTACCGGGAGGCGTTCGTGCTGTGCGGGTTCCTGGTGCTGGCGGCTTGGTACGGGGTGTCGTACGGGGTGCCGGGGGTGCGGGCGCTGGGGATGGCGGGTGGGATCTTCGTGGTGATGGGGGCGGTGGCGAGCGGAAGCCACTTGGTCCGGCCGTTCGTGCTGCCGATCGCGGGGGTGGTGGCGGTGGGGGTGCTGGTGGGGTTGTGGCTGTTTGGGAGGGCTGCGGGGGAGGACGGGGGCGCGGGTGGTCGTAAGGAAAGGGAAGGAGACGCGGGCGGCGATAAGGAGGAGGAAAGGGGTGCGGGCGGCCGTAAAGAAGCCGATGATCACACCGCAGCCGCAGCCGCAGCCGCAGCCGCAGCCGCAGCCGCAGCACCGACCGAAGTCGCCGCACTCGCAGTCGCGCCCACCGAAGCTGAGGCACCGACCGGAGCGGTCACCCTCGCCGGAGCCGCTGCGCCCGGCGAAGCTGTGGCAGCCGCCGCAGCCGCAGTCGCGCCCACCGAAGCTGCGGTACTGACCGAAGCAGCCGCCCTCGCCAGAGCCGCCGCGCCCGGCGAAGCCGTGGCAGCCACGCCCGCACTGAAGCCCCGCAAGAGATTCCCCCGCCCCCTCCCCGCCACCCTCGCCATCGCCCTCCTCCTCACCCTCCAACTCGGCGAAGCCACCGGTACCTCCGCCGTCACCACCCGGCTCCGGCTCGCCCACTTCGACAACTACGCCCCCTGGGGCGCCCGCCAGACCGCGCAGGCCGAGGCCGTCGCATCGGCGGACGGCTGGCCCGGCTACCGCACCGACCCCGGTCGCGAACAGACCGTCGGGAACGATCCGTTGATGGTCGGCGGGCAGGGCGCCCAGTACTACAGCAGCCACACGTCCGACGTCCTGTACCGCACCCTCACCGCCCTCGGCGACGGCTGGACCTCCGGCGGGCGCAGTCTTCAGAGCCTCGACAACGCCGTCACCGACACGGTCTTCTCCGTCGGCGCGCGCGTGCACTCCCCGCCGGACCCGCACCAGGACTGGTTCCCGCAGGACGGCACCGGCGAGACGGTGACCAGGCAGGACGTACCGCCGCTGGTGACGGTACGGCCGAGGACCGTACGGCCGGAGTTCGGTACGTCGCCGTACCGCAACCAGGAGCTGCTGCTGGGGACGACGGTCTATACCGTGCCGAGGGTCACCCTGCGCGGCACGAGCCTCACCGCGCGGTGCCCGGCGGGCAGCGAGGCGTACCTCTACGCGCCGCGCTACGCGGGCACCGCCCGCCTGGAGGGCAGCGACCTCACCGGCAGGTCCCGCTCGGACCTGCGCAAGAAGATCGCGGCGATGGCGAGACTGGGCCAGGTCCCGCCCTCGGGCGAGGTCCGCATCACCCTCGCCCCGAACAGGGTGAGCCGTATGCCGGGCCAGGGCTCGATCGGCTGCCTCGACACGGGCAGACTGCACGCCGCAGCGGACCACCTCCGGGCGACCGGCGCGACGAAGGTGACCGTCGACGACGGCACGATCCGAGCCGAACTCCCACAGGGCAGCCGGGGTCTCGCGGTGATCGCGGCCCCCCGCATCGCAGGCTGGCGCTGCGCGATCGGCGACGCCCCGGCCGTACCGGCACAGGACTTCCACGGCCTGATCGCGGCCCCCCTGAACCCCACCTCGTCCACCCTGACCTGCACGTTCCACACACCGGGCCTACGCCTGGGACTCGGTGTCGGGGGCGTTGCGCTGACCGGCACCCTGCTGCTCGCGGCGTGGACCGCGCGCGCCAGACGACGGCGCACCCAGGCGCGCGCCGAACCCCACGAGGACCTGGTCATGGCGTCCTGAGCCCCACCCACGAGAGGTACGCCACGGTTTTCCCGCTCCGGGCCCGGGGGAGGACTTCCCCCGGCCGCCGTGCGTCGACGTATGCAATCGATTGCATAAACGTGCAGCGAGACGTATAGTCATGCCATTCAGGAGGAGGAGTCCATGGTGGTACGTGCGGCAGTCGCCGGAGCGAGCGGGTACGCGGGCGGTGAGGTGCTGCGCCTGCTCCTCGCGCACCCCGAGGTCGAGATCGGCACGCTGACCGGGAACTCCAACGCGGGCCAGCGCCTCGGATCGCTCCAGCCGCACCTGCTGCCGCTGGCCGACCGGATTCTCGCCGAGACCACGCCCGAGACGCTCGCCGGGCACGACGTCGTCTTCCTCGCGCTGCCGCACGGCCAGTCCGCCGCCGTCGCCGAGCAGCTCGGCCCGGATGTCCTGGTCGTCGACATGGGCGCCGACTTCCGGCTGAAGGAGGCCGGTGACTGGGAGAAGTTCTACGGCTCCCCGCACGCCGGCACCTGGCCGTACGGCCTCCCCGAACTCCCGGGTGGCCGCGCCGCGTTGGAGGGGTCCCAGCGCATCGCGGTCCCCGGCTGCTACCCCACGGCCGTCTCCCTGGCCCTGTTCCCGGCGTACGCGGCCGGCCTCGCCGAGAACCAGGCGATCATCGTCGCCGCCTCCGGCACCTCCGGCGCGGGCAAGGCGCTCAAGGCCAACCTCCTCGGCAGCGAGGTCATGGGCTCCATGTCCCCGTACGGCGTCGGCGGCGGCCACCGCCACACCCCCGAGATGATCCAGAACCTCAGCGCGGCGGCGGGCGAGCCGGTCACCGTCTCGTTCACGCCGACCCTCGCGCCGATGTCCCGGGGCATCCTCGCCACGTGCAGCGCACAGGCCAAGCCCGGCGTCACCGCCGAGACCGTCCGTGCCGCGTACGAGAAGGCCCTCGCCGACGAGCCGTTCGTCCACCTGCTGCCCGAGGGGCAGTGGCCCGCGACGGCGTCCGTCCAGGGTTCCAACGCCGTACAGATCCAGGTCGCCTTCGACGAGGCCGTGGGCCGGATCATCGCGATCAGCGCCATCGACAACCTCACCAAGGGCACCGCCGGCGGTGCCGTACAGAGCATGAACATCGCCCTCGGTTTCCCCGAGGAGCTGGGTCTTTCCACGATCGGAGTCGCACCGTGAGCGTGACGGCAGCAAAGGGATTCACGGCGGCGGGCATCACCGCCGGGATCAAGGAGAGCGGCAATCCGGACCTGGCCCTCGTGGTCAACACCGGGCCGCGCCGGGCCGCCGCCGGTGTCTTCACCTCCAACCGCGTGAAGGCCGCGCCGGTGCTGTGGTCCGAACAGGTCCTCAAGACCGGCCAGTTGGCGGCCGTGGTCCTCAACTCCGGGGGCGCCAACGCGTGTACGGGACCGAAGGGGTTCCAGGACACGCACGCGACCGCCGAGAAGGTCGCCGAGGTGCTGAACGTCGGCGCGGGCGAAGTGGCCGTCTGCTCCACGGGACTTATCGGTGTGCTGCTCCCGATGGACAAGCTGCTGCCGGGAGTTGAAGCGGCTGCCGCCCAACTGTCCGAGCACGGCGGCGAGAAGGCCGCCATCGCCATCAAGACCACCGACACCGTCCACAAGACGTCCGTCGTCACCAAGGACGGCTGGACCGTCGGCGGCATGGCCAAGGGCGCGGGGATGCTCGCGCCGGGCCTCGCCACCATGCTGGTCGTCGTCACCACCGACGCCGACCTCTCAAGTGACCTGCTGGACAAGGCACTTCGCGATGCGACGCGGACCACCTTCGACCGTGTCGACTCCGACGGCTGCATGTCGACCAACGACACCGTCCTCCTGCTGGCTTCCGGCGCCTCCGAAGTCACGCCGGAGTACGCGGAGTTCGCGGAAGCCGTCCGCCAGGTCTGCGACGACCTCGGGCAGCAGCTCATCCGAGACGCCGAGGGCGCCAGCAAGGACATCAAGATCGAGGTCATCAACGCGGCGACCGAGGACGACGCCGTCGAGGTCGGCCGGTCCATCGCCCGTAACAACCTCCTCAAGTGCGCCATCCACGGCGAGGACCCCAACTGGGGCCGCGTCCTGTCCGCCATCGGCACCACCCAAGCCGCCTTCGAGGCCGACGAGTTGAACGTCGCCATCAACGGCGTCTGGGTCTGCAAGAACGGCGGCGTCGGCGAGGACCGCGACAAGGTCGACATGCGCTACCGCGAGGTCCACATCGTCGCCGACCTCTCCGCCGGCACCGAGACCGCGACCATCTGGACCAACGACCTCACCGCCGACTACGTCCACGAGAACAGCGCGTACTCGTCATGAGTGAAACCCGCAAGCACAAGGCCCTGCCCAAGGCGCAGATCCTCATCGAGGCGCTCCCCTGGCTCACCCGGCACAACGGCAAGACGGTCGTCATCAAGTTCGGCGGCAACGCCATGGTCGACGAGGCGCTGAAGGCCGCGTTCGCCCAGGACGTCGTCTTCCTCCACCGCGCGGGACTCAAGCCGGTCGTCGTGCACGGCGGCGGCCCGCAGATCAACGCCGCCTTCGAGAAACACGGCATCGTCAGCGAGTTCAAGGCCGGCCTGCGCGTCACCACCGACGAGGCCATGGACGTCGTACGGATGGTCCTCGCCGGGCAGGTCCAGCGCGAGCTGGTCGGCCTCCTCAACCAACACGGGCCCCTCGCCGTCGGGTTGACCGGCGAGGACGCCCACACCATCACCGCGACCAAGCATCTGCCGGAGATCGACGGCGAGTTGGTCGACATCGGACGCGTCGGCGAGATCACCGCGATCGACACCGGCGCCATCGAAGCGCTCCTCGCGGACGGCCGGATCCCGGTCGTCTCGTCGATCGCGCGCAGCCAGGACGACGGACATGTCTACAACGTCAATGCTGATACGGCTGCTGCGGCACTCGCTGCGGCACTGGGAGCCGAGACCCTCATGGTCCTCACGGACGTCGAGGGACTCTACGAGGACTGGCCCAACTCCGACGAGGTGATCAGCCGCCTCACCGCTTCCCAACTGGAGAAGCTGCTCCCGGAGTTGAGCGCCGGAATGGTCCCCAAGATGGAGGGCTGCCTGCACGCGGTGCGCGGCGGCGTGCAGACCGCGCGCGTCATCGACGGCCGCGTCCAGCACTCCATCCTGCTGGAGATCTTCACGAATGACGGGATCGGCACGATGGTCGTACCCGACGGGCAGGACGACGACGAGCAGGAGGGGGACACGGCATGACCGGCAACCAGGAGCTGACCGCCCGCTGGCAGGGCTCGCTCATGAACAACTACGGCACCCCCCGGCTCCCGCTCGTGCGCGGCGCCGGTGCCAAGGTGTGGGACGCCGACGGCAACGAGTACCTCGACTTCGTCGGCGGCATCGCCGTCAACGCGCTCGGCCACGCGCACCCCGCGATCGTCGAGGCCGTCAGCACGCAGATCGCGTCCCTCGGCCACGTCTCCAACCTCTTCGTCTCCGAACCCCCCGTCGCCCTCGCCGAACGGCTCCTCGCCCGGTTCGGGCGCGACGGCAAGGTGTTCTTCTGCAACTCCGGCGCCGAGGCCAACGAGGGCGCGTTCAAGATCGGGCGCCTCACCGGCCGTACGCACATGGTCGCCACGACCGGCGGTTTCCACGGGCGGACCATGGGCGCCCTCGCGCTCACCGGACAGCCCGGCAAGCAGGACGGGTTCCACCCGCTGCCGGGCGACGTCACGCACGTCCCGTACGGCGACGCGCAGGCCCTCGCGGCGGCCGTCACCGACGAGACCGCGCTCGTCATCATCGAACCCGTGCAGGGCGAGAACGGCGCCGTCGTGCCGCCCGCCGGGTACCTCAAGGCCGCGCGCGCCATCACCGCCGCGACCGGTGCGCTGCTGGTGCTGGACGAGGTGCAGACCGGGATCGGGCGTACCGGGAACTGGTTCGAGTACCAGGCGCACGAAGGCGTGCTGCCCGATGTGGTCACGCTGGCCAAGGGACTCGGTGGCGGGCTGCCGCTCGGTGCGACCGTCGCCTTCGGGCGGGCCGCCGAGTTCCTGGGACCCGGTCAGCACGGGACCACCTTCGGCGGCAACCCCGTCGCCTGCGCCGCCGGGATCGCCGTCCTCGACACCATCGAGAACGAGGGGTTGCTGGAGAACGTCAAGGCGCAGAGCGAGAAGTTGCGGGACGGGATCGACGGTCTCGGGCATCCGATGATCGATTATGTCCGGGGCGCGGGCCTTCTCCTCGGTATCGTGCTCACCGGGCCGTACGCCGCGCAGGTGCAGCAGGCGGCCCAGGAGGCCGGGATCCTGGTGAACGCGCCCGCCGCCGACGTCGTACGGCTCATGCCGCCGCTGAATCTCGGCGACGACGAGGTGGCCGCGTTTCTCCGGGCGTTGCCCGGCATCCTCGATGCCGTGAACGGGGACTGAGCCGGAGTGAGACGACGATGAGTGACGCTGCCGCTGGGCCGGCCGTTCCCCAGACGCGTACAGCGCGTCATCGCAGGATCGTGGACATCCTCAACCGTGAGCCGGTGCGGTCGCAGAGCCAGCTGGCGAAGCTGCTGTCCGATGACGGGTTGAGTGTTACGCAGGCTACGTTGTCGCGTGACCTCGATGAGCTGAACGCGGTCAAGATCCGCAATACCGATGGGGACTTGATCTATGCCGTGCCCAGCGAGGGGGGGTTCCGTACGCCGCGTGCTCCGCTGGGTGAGTCCGCGAAAGAGGAGCGGATGCGGCGGCTGTCCTCCGAGTTGCTGATCTCTGCGGAGGCTTCCGCGAATCTGGTGGTGTTGCGTACGCCGCCGGGGGCTGCGCAGTTCTTGGCCTCCGCTATCGATCAGGCCGAGTTGCACGACATTCTGGGGACCATCGCCGGGGATGACACGTTGCTGTTGATCAGTCGGGAGCCTAGTGGGGGGCAGGCGCTCGCTGATCACTTGTTGCGGTTGGCTCAGAACGGCAACTGAGTGGGGTGGTTGCGGGGGTGTGCCGGGTGCGGGTGATCTGTGGCTTGTCGCGCAGTTCCCCGCGCCCCTAAAAACAAAAGCACCTCAGCGGCCCTGAGTTGAGAGATCAACCCAATCTTGCTGCCAAGCCCCCCGTGCATCTGACCTCGTCTCCTGCCGTGATCAGTAAAGCCTCTACGTCCGGCAGGTCCTCCAGCCATGCCAGCGCCTCCCTCGAACCCATCGCGAATGCCGCTGTTGCCCAGGAGTCCGCCCAGGTGAGGGTGGGGGCCACAACTGTTACCGCTACTAGGTCCGTTACCGCTGAGTGGCCCGTTTTGGGGTCTACTATGTGTGCGCCTCGTTCCGCCGTGCCCGACGTTGCCACCGCCAACTCCGGTGCGCCTGCCGCTGATACCACCGCCGCCAAGCCTCCCGGGCGCAACGGGTCCGACACCCCTACCCGCCACGGGCGTTCAGGGCCCGGTGTCCCCAACAGCTGTACGTCTCCGCCTCCGTTGACGCTCACCCCCGTCGCTCCCGCCTCCGCGAGCATGCGGGCCGCCCTTTCCGTGGACCAGCCCTTCACTATCCCCGTCGGGTCCAGGCGGCCCTCGTAGCGCATGCTGAACCAGCCGCCGCTCAACTCCTCGGCCTGTGCGCCCAGTTCGAGGATCTCCGTCACCTCGGGGGAGCAGCCGGACAAGGCCAGTTCGCCCCGCGCCAGCCGTGAGATCTCGCTGTCCTCGCGGTACGTGCTGAAGACCTCGTCCACCCGGTGCAGGGACGCCACCGCCTCCTCCAGCGCCGCGCTGATCCGGACGGGGTCCCCGCCGCGGACGTCGAAGGAGAAGACAGTCCCCATGACTTCTTCCACGTGACGTACCGCGGCGGGAGCTTCGGGAGTCACCGGGTCAGACTCCGGCCTGGTCGAGGGCCGATTGCAACGACTTCTTGTAGCCCTCGGACGTGTACGTCGCTCCCGACACCGTGTCGATGTCCGCGCTCTGCTTGGCGACCGCCTCGGAGTTGAGCTTGGGGACGGACTGCTCGGTCTTCTGCGTGCTGGTCCCGCCGGAGGGCGCCTTGACGGCCTCGGCCTTGGTGACCTTGCCCCCGGCGACGGTGACGCGCACCTGGACGTCGCCGTACTGCGTCTGCGCGGCGTCCCCGGTGAACGTCTTGGACGCCTGCGCCTGACCGCCGCCCGACCCCTGGCCCTGCTGCTGGCCCTGCTGCGAACCACCCTGCGCGGAACCGGCGTTGGCCTTGTCGATCGCCGACTGGAGGGACTTCTTGTACCCCTCCGACGTGGAGGTCGCCCCCGACACCGTGTCGACGTCCGCCGACTGCTTCGCCAGAACCTCGGAGTTGAGCTTGGGGACGGACTGCTCGGTCTTCTGCGTGCTCGTCCCGCCCGTGGGCGCCTTGACGGCCTCGGACTTGGTGATCTTTCCGCCCGCGACGGTGATCCGCACCTGGACGTCGCCGTACTGAGTCTGAGCGACGTCACCGGTGAACGAGCCGGACGCCTGCGCCTGACCGCCGCCCTTCCCGGAACCGCCCTGCGCACCGCCCGAGTTGGCCTTGTCGATGGCCGACTGCAACGACTTCTTGTAGCCCTCGGACGTGTACGTCGCCCCCGACACCGTGTCGATGGCCGGCGACTGCTTGGCGACGACGGCCGCGTTGAGCTTGGGCACCGCGTCCGCGGTTTTCTGCGTGCTCGTCCCGCCCGTGGGCGCCTGGACGGCCTCCGCCTTGGTGATCCGGTTGTTGTCGATCGTCAGCTTGACCTGGACGTTGCCGTACTGCGTCTGGATGGCGTCCCCGGTGACCGTGCCCGTGACGGGCGCACCGGCGCCGCCCTGGGCGGCCTCCTGCCCCTTCGCGCCCGAGCCGGACGCCTGCGCGGACGAACCGGGGTCGGAGGACGGCTTGAGCGTCAGCAGCAGCACGATCCCGGACACGGTGGCGGCACTGGCCAGCACGACACGCCGAAGCGGGTGGCTCTTCCTCATCTGTTTCTGGGCTCCTGAATATCCGTGGAAGGAGAGGTCTGGGGGCGCTGAGGGAGCGCCGGCGCTACATCTCGAACGACTCGTGGTGGATACGGCGGGCCGGGACCCCGGCGCCGCGCAGCGACTCGTACACCGACTGCGCGAACCCGCCCGGACCGCACATGAAGACGTCGTGCTCGGCGATGTCCGGGATCTTCCGCTCCAGGGACTCGGCGGAGATGTCGGGACGCTCGCCGTCGGGGCTGTTCACGGCGTACATGAGGCGGGCGCCGCGCTCGTCGGCGATCTTCGCCAACTCGTCCCACAGGGCGAGGTCCTGGGTGCTGTTGGCGCGGTAGAGCAGGGTCAGGTCACCGGGGGCGCCGGGCAGCGTCTCGAACAGGGCGCGCATCGGGGTGATGCCGACCCCGCCGGCCACCAGCAGCACCTTGCCCCGGCTGCGGCGCGACGCGGTCATCGCGCCGTACGGGCCCTCGGCCCACACCTTCGTACCGGGTGTGAGACCGCGCAGGGCCGAGCTGTGGTCGCCGTTCGCCTTCACCGTGATCCGCAGCATGCCGGGGCGCGGCGCGGCGGACAGGGAGTACGGGTGGGAGCTGAACCGCATGCCGGGGGAGAGGAACCGCCAGCGGAAGAACTGGCCCGCCTCGGCGCCCATCCGGTGCAGCTTGCGCCCGCCGATCAGCACGGACACGACGCCCGGTGCCTCCTCGACGACCGCCTCGACGTACATGCGGTGGCGCAGGTTCAGCCGGATCGGCGTCAGCACCCGGTACCAGACCACCAGCGCGGTGACGGTGCCGTACAGGCCGTACCAGACCGTCTTCGCCGTCGAGTTGACGACGAACTCGTTGCCCGTGGTGAGCTGGTGCCAGAACGTCAGGAACACGGCCGCGTACGTCATCAGATGGATGTGGTACCAGGTGTCGTACGGCATCCGCTTGCGCACGCCGCCCACCGAGACCACGCCGATCAGGACCAGCAGGCCGGTGCCGATCGCCGCTTTGCCCATGTCCGGCAGCTGGTTGACGAGGTCCAGCGTCTGCTGGACGAAGTCGCCGAGCGTCTTGCCCGCCTGGAGCGCGTAGCCCCACACGATCAGGAACACGTGCGCGAATGTCAGGCACAGCGTGTACCGGCCGCTCATCGCGTGCCATCGCGCGACCCGGTCGGAGCCGACCCAGCGCTCCAGCACGGGGACCCGCGCCATCTGGAGCACGACCAGCGCCATCAGATATCCCGCCAACAGGCCGGTGATACGGCCCGCGTTGAGAATCATGCTGTCGGTGTTCGCGACGTTCGGCGTGTTGTCCCACCACAGCCACAGCACACCCACCGCACCCGCCCACACGGCGAGCAGCAGAGGGACGGCCGGGGATCGGCGCGGGCGGATGCGGCGCATCGTCTGGCGGCGGGCGGCGCGTCCGCCTGCGATCGTGGTGGTCACGGTTCCTCCGTGGGACTTGACCCTTGGCCCACAGATACGCGGCGGAGGCGGAGAGTGTTCAGCCGGTGGCGGATATCGGCTCCGAGATTTCTACGCAATCCTTCTGTAGGGGGGTCCTACGAGGTGCAGCTCGCGACCGGCATCACCGAGGTCACCTGCGCTGCGGGGAGCAAGGTCTCCTTGCCGCCGCCCGGCTTGATACGTACGCCGTCCGGGCCTGCGCCCAGCATCTCGCCACACCGCTCGCCGGTCGTCGTCGTGACCCGGATCAGGTGGGTGGGGGCGGGGTCTTCCGCGGTTGTCGCCCATACGACGATCACTGCGGTCGCCGACAGGGCGATTCCGGCCAAGCAACACGCTGCCGCGTACCGGAGATATCGGGTGACTCGGGTGATCTCTGTCCTCGTCCAGGTACGGAGGGACTGGCCGGCCAGGAGGATGCGGTGGTCGGGGCTGCCGTGGGCGGCTCGTACGGCGAGGATCGATCCGGCGAGGAGGAGGACGAACGCGGTGGCTATGAGGGCGCCGGCTGTGTAGCGGGACCAGTCGGGGGTCTTGGTGAGGTCGTCCCTGCCCTTGAGGGTGACGAGGATGGCGAGGAGCGCGGTGAGGCCGGTCAGCCCGGCGCGCCAGCCTTCTGCCTGGCGGCGGAGTTCGGGGAGCTGGGTGAACTCCAGCTCGCGGGCCAACTCGGCCCAACGCCGGTTGCGTCTGTCGACGGGGTTCGCCATCAGGGGTTCCCTGCCTGGAGGTTGGTGACCGTCCAGCTTGCTCCGCAGCCGGTGAAGGGGGCGTCCGGGGGGAGTTGGGGGTGGGGGTGGCCGCACTCGCAATAGTGGATCTCCTGGAGGAGGGCGGATTCGGGGGTGGGGGGTGGGGTGCGGCGGGTGAAGATGCCTTTGGTGCCGGTGCCGGGGAGTCCGTAGGTGTAGTGGGAGGTGGTGGGGCCTTGGCAGCGGGGGCAGGTGCCTTGGAGGGTGAGGGTTTCGCCGTCGGGGGAGGTGTGGTGGGTGAAGGAGAGGGCGGTCGGGCCGGTGTCGGTTTCGGCGTAGGGGGTGCTGTGTACGTGGTTCGTCATGGGGGGGGTCAGTCCAGGGTCAGGGCGAACATGTCGGCGTACAGGGAGAGGCGGGTTCGGACCCAGGCTTCGTCCATGTCGGTGGCTTCGGCGGCTCGGGTGATGTGGGCTTGGGGGACTTGGCCTTCTAGGGCGGGGAGGAGGCCGTTGAGGTGGGGGGTGAGGATGGCTAGGTCTTGCCAGAGGGGGATCAGGTCGGGGACTGGGGGGAGAGGGGTGGGGGTTTCGGTGAGGGGGAGGTAGGGGGTGATGCGGGCGGCTGTGCGGGGGAGGGGTTCGCCTAGGCGGGCGGCGATGCTGAGGAGGTCGAGGGGGGTGTAGGGGGAGTCGGGTGGGGAAACCCGGTGCGCGTCGGCCAGGGCCAGGAGGTCGTGCTGGTCGGGGACTTGGGTGGGGAGGGCGGCCAGCTCCTCGGGGGTGAGTTCGGGTACGGAGGCGCCGATCGCGCACAGGATGAGGAGCTGTTCGTACGCCGTGCTCGGGTCGAGGACACGGCGGTGGGCGTAGATCGCGAGATCCTGGGGACGTAGAGGGCTCCAGATCGGGGTGCCGAGCGTCTGGTTTGGGTTGTCCAGGTGGGCGACCAGCGCGGGCACCATGGCCTTGTTGGGGCGGAAGTCCCCCAGGTACTCGGGCAGTTCGGGTACGGCGAACCCGTAGCGGTCGCCGTACGCCGCCGCTGTCGTCCATACGTCCAGCAGCCGTTCGTTGAGGTGTTCCGCCGCATTGAACAGAACGGCGGATGTCACTTCGTAGGCGGGATAGTCCTCCTCCGACAGGGCTGGCTCCTTGCCGGACAGGATGTAGCGGTCGTGGAGTGGCAGGCTGTCCCAGTCGAGGACGAGGGAGATGTCCGGAATGCTGACGCCTGCCTTTCGGAGATCCTCCACGACGAGAGTCAGGGCCTCGGCGTCGGAGTTTCCTTGCACGGCGGGGGAGAGGGATTCGAGGGTCATCCCGTCCTCCAGGTCCACGTTGAGGAACGCCAGGCGTCTGACCAGGTTGGCCGTATCTACTGAGGGCCGGGTGCCGCCCGCCTTGTTGTTGGGTGGGTAACGGCGTTCGTAGCGCAGGCGGAGTTTCTCGGCCACCAGCGCGAGCTTCTCCTCGGCCGTCGCGAGGTCGGTGTCCAGTGTGTCGGCGTAGTCCACGGTTGCCGCCCACGGCAGCAGATCGTCACGGACGAAGACGTTCACCACGTCCTGGACGTCCTCGTCGAGGAGGGTCCAGGGACGTATCTCGTCCTCTGACGGAACTGTCCAGCCCAGCCAGGAGAAGTCGGCGAGCATATGAAGTGCGTCCAGCATGCCCGCCCCCGTGTTCTCGGCGACCTTTCTCAGGTCCAGGGGCGTGGTGGGGAGGCTCCAGAAGTTCCGGTCGGGCGAGGGATGGAAGAGGCGCTGAAGGTCGGTGTTCGTACACACGTAGTCCTGGTGGTGTTCCGGGACCTGTGGCAGAGGGGACGGGAGAAGCGGCTGGAAGGGGGTGAGCTGTCGTACCAACTCCCCCAGGGGAACGGAGGATCGAGCCGAGAGTGGGACGAGGGAACCCCAATGGGAGACTCCGTCGCCGCCAGGCACCTGATCCAAGGCCCCGGTGCCTGGATCGAGGATCCTGAGAAAAGTCGCGTTCTCCGAAACATGGCTCACGGTGTTGCCAGTACTGGGCAGGGGAGCATAAAGAGGGTGCGCGATACGCAGTTTCCGCAACTGGCGTTGCACCTTTTCCGGGCTCGTCTCCTGTACCGCAGACTGATACAGGACGTGATGCCAGCGGGAAGGAACATGCTGAATGAGATCGGCGTCGCCCGGAAGGGGAACCGGATGGCCGACAAGGCTGGTCGGCAACGCCATGTCCTGACCCTGCCGTGACATTTCGAAGACTCTGGCACGCCAGGGCAAGTACGTCTCATGGCCCGCTGTCGATTTCGGATTGTTCACCAACGCCTCATCCTGGGAGAACCAGCCCACCTGGTCCAAGGATGCTGACTCGCCCTCCACTCTCCCGACCGTCACCCCCTTCCCTCGCCACTCCGAGTCCAACACCCGCGCCAGCGCAGGACTCCGCTTGTCCACCTGCCACGTCCACCGGAGCGACGGAATTGAAGAGGAGGCCAGCGCCTTCGCACCAAGCCGCCACAGAGACTCCACCCACCCCCTGTCGTACCCCTGCAACTCCTTCCGGCTCACGCTGAGTTTCCCGGCATGTGCCCCACTCAGATTGACCACATACCCGAACGGGCCCTGATTAGTAGCAATCCCGTCACACAGGATTGCCCCGCTCCCATCAACCCACCACAACGCCCCCGGAACCGCCTCCACCGCCGGAAGCACCCCCGCCTCCAATACCCCTGCCCCCCAAACATGCTCCTGCCCACCCCCATCCCGAGCCTCCAACCGAAACTCACTCACCCACACCAGATCCCGCAACACCCCCACACACGACAACCCCCGAAGCCGCTCCTCATCCCGCAAATACAACCGAACCCGAGTACCCCCCTCAGCCATCCCATCATCACCCCCATCATGCCGCTGAACCCGAAACAAACTCCCACTACTCGGAATCTCAACCCGAAGCGCACGGTCAGCCGGAATCCCCTCCGCACTCACCACCCGCGTGACAATGCTCATCTCTTCCGCAAGCATGAAGTAACTGAACACCCCAATCCCGAACCGACTATTGGGATACAGCCGCAACTCCGGATCATGCCGCAACCACTTCGACTGCTCCCGCCGAAACGAAGTGGACCTCTCGAACCGACTCCCCGCCCGAGTGAACGTCTGCTTAAGCTGCTCCGCACTCATCCCCACCCCATTGTCCCGACACTCCACATACCGCCCCCGCTCATCCTCCCCCTGCGTAAAAACGATCCGCCCACTCCACGCAGCAGGATGAGCCCCGACACTGTCCAGATATTTCCACCGCATCCCGCGATAGCGACAAGCATCCATCGCATTCTGATACAGCTCCCGAAGAGCCAACTCAGGCTCACCCCCATAAAGCTGCTCCCCCATCAACAAATCCCGCACCTCGGTCTGCGCAAGATGAAACCGCAGCAGAGGAACCTCGTAAGACTCCCTCCCACCCACCCGAGACGGCCGCAGACCCCGGTCGGTAACACGCCCAGGCACGTCAACCAGAAGCCCGCTCCGAAAAACCCGCCCGGCAACCCGATCAGCCTCCTCCACAACCTCGGCCAGCGCAGCATGCACAGCCTGATGAGGACACAACGCATCGAGATGCAACGAGCCCCCCTCCCGATGCCAACTCAACTCCCGCGCAACCCCCACCACTTGCTGAGGCAACACCGCATCGGAAACAGCAAGATGATCCGCCACCACATCAGGCAACACCCGAACATCCACGGCCAACAGAGCGGCAAGCCGCAACAACACCCCCAACTCCCCGACCCGCAGCACCTGATGCCCCTTCCCCGGCAACAGAACCTGCCGAGACGCCCCCCAAGCTTCGAACACCTCATCGGACCCCACCCCCGAGGCCACCACCCCCAACAACTCCCCAAGATCCTGCGCCCGATCCTCCGCAAGCCCCAACCGCCCAGCGAGCGACACGGCAGCGACCGGCACAACCTCGTCATCAGTCTCGAACAGATCCGCAACCCACCGATGAACGAGCCACATAGTCAACGCGGCAACGTCCTCGACCCGCCCCCGCCCCCGACAGTCCACCAACTTTCGCGCAACCCGCCCGTGTTGCTCGACGATCTGCTCGTAGTGCAGCCGATGAGCACTCCCACCCCGCCGCGCAACGTCGTAAGGATCCACCTCAACGGCCTGACTCAACCGCTCGGCCCACGCCACCTCATGCAGAAACGGCGAGGCGATAAGAGCAACGACTTCAACGACGGACAAGGACACACCCGGCGGCAACAGCGAGGGCAGCCGATCACACAACACCCGTACCGGAAACGAGTCGTCCCCCCACGGATCGACCTCGGACCACCGCTCCTGAGCCAGATGCACACGCCGAGCACAGTCCTCGACGAACTCCTCCAACACCCCCACGAGAGAGGCCCGTTCACCCGCACCGACGTGCTCCCACAGGTACGTCCCCCGAACGGCTTCCTGCCAGGCTTCCAGTAGCGCGCGCCCTTCACAGACCTCCGTCCTCTTGGTCCGCTCCTCCTCAAGAACCCCGTACCGGAACCAAGGACGCTGCCGCACCCCGTGTCGCCGAGCGGCCTTGACCGTAGCGGCACGAGCAGCGGCCAACACGTCCTCGACGGTCCGAGCCGACGTCATGGGACTGAACGCCTCCGCCAACCCCCGCGCGAAGAAGCTCCCTTCGGGGGTGAACCCGCTGAACTCCCCGGCGGAACACCCGGCCATGACGGCGAACCCGCCCCGAGGAGGACCGCTGTCGGCCTGATTGGCGAAGGCATCACCGTCGAGCTCGTTACGGCACGCGTCGACGAACCACAGAACGGTTTCGGCCGCACAATCCTTCAGCAGGGGACTGATGTTGGCCGACACCAGCGAGTCGAGATGCACCTCGCTCCACACCCCGTCCGCCGGGGCGATCGCATCGGCGGGAACGAGATAGTCGGCACCCCCGACCCGTACACCGTGCCCGCTGAAGTACACCAACAGCGTTCCACCGGCCGGAACTTGACGAGCCGTCTGGTCGATCGTCACCTTGATCCGACTGCGCCCGGCGTCAGCCAGCACCTCGACGTCGTACCCCGACGCCCGCAACGTCGCCTCAAGCAGCCGCAGATCAGCACCGACAGTCTCCCCCAGAGGCTCCAGCACCTCCACGGTGTCGGGCGCCTCCCCGACCCCGATGAGCAGAGCCCTGCGCGCCTGTGCCATGTCCCCGTCCCCTCCCCGAGCAGAGAGAACATGATGGCAAACGGCACACCACACCGAGCGACAACACCGGGAACCCCGGCCTCACTTCACCCGCCCACAAACACTGCAGTGGCCGCCCCGGCCGGCGTTGCCTCGGGGCGGCCACTGCGTCCTGTCACGTCACTGGTTGACAGTGCAGGGCGCGAGCGCGTCCAGGCCGACCGGCTTCTCCGCGGTGCGGCCGATCGCGGTGGCGATGCGGTTGATCGTCGCGATGCGCTTGTCCTCCAGCGGACCGTTGATCGCGTTCTGCACGAAGTTGGGCCCACCCTGGCCGACGGTCTTGACGAGCCGCTCGTTGGCCTCGTTGATCTGCGTCTGGAGGAGTTCGAGGTTACGGGTGACCTCGGCCTGCGCGGACGCGGGGATTGCGGGGAGCTGCGAGGCGACGTCGGGGCAGGAGATCGAGCCGGCGGCACCGGCGTTCTCGTTACCCGCGTTGTTGTTCTCGGCGCCGTTCTCGGCACCGTTCCCAGCGGCCTCACCACCGGCACCGGCCTCAGCCCCGGCCTCGGCGCCCGCTCCGGCCTCAGCCCCGGCTCCGGCCCCGGCCTCAGCACCAGCCCCACCCGCGTTGACGGTGCAGGGCGCGAGCGCGTCCAGGCCGACCGGCTTCTCGGCGGTGCGGCCGATTGCGGTGGCGATGCGGTTGATCGTCGCGATGCGCTTGTCCTCCAGCGGACCGTTGATCGCGTTCTGCACGAAGTTGGGCCCACCCTGGCCGACGGTCTTGACGAGCCGCTCGTTGGCCTCGTTGATCTGCGTCTGGAGGAGTTCGAGGTTACGGGTGACCTCGGCCTGCGCGGACGCGGGGATCGCGGGGAGCTGCGAGGCGACGTCCGGGCAGGAGATCGAGCCGGGGCCGGCCGCCGCGAGCGTCTTGGCGTTCGTTGCGTTGTTGTCGGACGAGTCCTGCCCGGCGAGGGCGGTACCCGCGATGACGGCGCCGGAGAGCACGACCGCGGCGGCGCCGCCGATGAGGCCGACGCGACGCTTGTTGTACTTGGGGAGAGCCCTGGACATGGAGATGCCTCACTTGGGTCAGGAAGTGGGTGTTCAACGCGGCGCCTGCGTTCGTCGGGAAGTACGAGCAAGCGGTTGCCGTTGTTCAACGTCACCTCAAACGCACCCCAAGAGATCTTCACAGCCGGGTCGGGTGAGTGAACGCACTCAAGACCCAGATTGACGAACCATGCAGAGTTCTGCATACTCATGCATGTCAGCGAATGCACTGTGAGGAGAAACCCGTGACCGAGCGCGTCGTACTCGCCTACTCAGGCGGATTGGACACCTCCGTCGCCATCGGCTGGATCGCCGAGGAGACGGGCGCCGAGGTCATCGCCGTCGCGGTCGACGTCGGCCAGGGCGGCGAGGACCTGGACGTCATCCGCAAGCGCGCCCTCGCGTGCGGCGCCGTCGAGGCCGAAGTGGCCGACGCGAAGGACGAGTTCGCCGAGGAGTACTGCCTCCCCGCGATCAAGGCCAACGCCCTCTACATGGACCGCTACCCGCTGGTCTCCGCGCTCTCGCGGCCGACGATCGTCAAGCACCTCGTCGCCGCCGCCCAGAAGCACGGCGCCACCACGGTCGCCCACGGCTGCACCGGCAAGGGCAACGACCAGGTCCGCTTCGAGGCCGGCATCGTCGCCCTCGCCCCCGACCTCAAGTGCATCGCCCCGGTCCGCGACTACGCGATGACCCGTGACAAGGCGATCGCGTTCTGCGAGGAGAAGAACCTCCCGATCGCGACCACCAAGAAGTCCCCCTACTCCATCGACCAGAACGTCTTCGGGCGCGCGGTCGAGACGGGCTTCCTGGAGGACATCTGGAACGCCCCGATCGAGGACATCTACGAGTACACGCAGAACCCGGCGGTCGCCCGCGACGCCGACGAGGTCGTCATCTCCTTCAAGGAGGGCGTCCCGGTCGCCATCGACGGCAAGCCCGTCACCGTCCTCCAGGCCATCCAGCAGCTCAACGAGCGCGCCGGCGCCCAGGGCATCGGCCGGATCGACATGGTCGAGGACCGTCTCGTCGGCATCAAGTCCCGCGAGGTGTACGAGGCTCCGGGCGCGATCGCCCTCATCACGGCCCACCAGGAGCTGGAGAACGTCACCGTCGAGCGCGAACTCGCCCGCTACAAGCGGCAGGTCGAGCAGCGCTGGGGCGAACTGGTCTACGACGGCCAGTGGTTCTCCCCGCTCAAGCGCGCCCTGGACGGCTTCATCAACGAGGCCAACCAGCACGTCAACGGCGACATCCGGATGACCCTCCACGGTGGCCGCGCGGTCGTCACGGGCCGACGCTCGGACACGTCGCTGTACGACTTCAACCTGGCCACGTACGACACGGGCGACTCGTTCGACCAGGCCGCGGCCAAGGGCTTCATCGACATCTACAGCCTGTCGTCGAAGATCGCCGCCAAGCGGGACCTCGCGTAACCGATAGCGTGACAGCGACCGCCTCCCCGACCGGTGCCCGGTGGGGGAGGCGGTCGTACATCCGGACTTCTGAGGAGCAAGTGCAGTGAGCAGCAACAGCGGTGACGTACGGCTCTGGGGCGGCCGTTTCGCCGACGGACCCGCCGAGGCCCTGGCGAAGCTGTCCGCGTCCGTCCACTTCGACTGGCGGCTGGCGCCCTACGACATCGCCGGCTCCCGCGCCCACGCGCGCGTCCTGCACAAGGCGGGCCTCCTCACGGCGGACGAACTCCAGCGCATGATCGCCGGGTTGGACCAGCTCGAAGTGGACGTGGAATCAGGCGAGTTCGTCGGCACGATCGCCGACGAGGACGTCCACACCGCCCTGGAACGCGGCCTGTTGGAGCGCCTCGGCGCCGACCTCGGCGGCAAGCTCCGCGCGGGCCGCTCCCGCAACGACCAGGTCGCGACGCTCTTCCGCATGTACCTCCGCGACCACGCCCGGATCCTCGGCGGCCTCATCGCCGACCTCCAGGACGCGCTGATCGGCCTTGCGGAGGCACACCCGGACGTCGCGATGCCCGGCCGCACGCACCTCCAGCACGCCCAACCGGTCCTGTTCGCCCACCACTTGCTGGCCCACGTCCAGCCCCTGACCCGCGACGCGGAACGCCTGCGCCAGTGGGACGCGCGGACGGCGGTCTCCCCGTACGGCTCCGGCGCGCTCGCCGGCAGCAGCCTCGGCCTCGACCCCGAGTCGGTCGCGGCGGACCTCGGCTTCGAGCACGGCAGCGTCGGCAACTCGATCGACGGCACGGCGTCCCGCGACTTCGTCGCCGAGTTCGCCTTCATCACGGCGATGATCGGCGTCAACCTCTCCCGCATCGCCGAGGAGATCATCATCTGGAACACGAAGGAGTTCTCCTTCGTCACGCTCCACGACGCGTTCTCCACAGGCTCCTCGATCATGCCGCAGAAGAAGAACCCGGACATCGCGGAGCTGGCGCGTGGCAAGTCCGGCCGCCTGATCGGCAACTTGACGGGCCTCTTGGCCACCCTGAAGGCCCTCCCGCTGGCCTACAACCGCGACCTCCAGGAGGACAAGGAGCCGGTCTTCGACTCCTGCGACCAACTGGAGATTCTCCTCCCCGCGTTCACCGGAATGATCGCCACCCTGACGATCCACCGAGACCGCATGGAAGAACTGGCCCCCGCAGGCTTCTCCCTGGCCACGGACATCGCAGAATGGCTGGTCAAACAGGGAGTCCCCTTCCGCGTTGCCCACGAGGTGGCGGGCGAATGCGTCAAGGCGGCGGAGTCCCAGTCAAAGGAACTGAACGACCTCACAGACGACGAGTTCGCAAAGATCTCCCCCCACCTAACCCCAGAGGTCCGCACGGTCTTGAACGTCCCCGGAGCCCTCTCCTCCCGCAACGGCCGAGGCGGCACGGCCCCCAGCGCGGTGGCGATCCAGCTGACGGAACTGAAGTCGGACGTGGCGGAACAACACGCCTGGGCAGACGCCAAGAAGCAGTAGCCGCACCACATGAACCCCCGCCTCCCCGGGCAGACAGGGAGGCGGGGGGACTCATGGACAACAGCACAACCGGCGCCCGCGGCCTGCTCCGCAGATTCCGCGTCGCCCTCGCACTCTGCGTCCTGCTGGCGGGCCTGTCCCTGGCCCTGCTCTCGAACGGCCGCGACGGCTTCGGCTGGGCCGTCCTCAACGAACTCGCCCTCTTCGCGGCGGCGGGCGTGGCCGTTCCCTTCTACTACGAGCTGTTCCTCAGGGACGCCGAACGCGAGGGATTCCTCCGGGAGTTGACGGCCGCCCTGGACACCCGCGACGGCACCGGCGGCCTGCGCGTCCACGCACACGGCCGTCCGGCACCCGCCGAGAAGACCGCGTTCATCGCCGAGGCCCGCACCGAGATCATCGAGGTGGGTGTCACCCTGCGCAGCCTCACCGGCTACTTCGTCTCCCGCCCCGAACGCGACTTCACCGACCCCGTACGGCAGTTGCTGCGCCGAGGCGTGCACATCACCTACCTGGTCGCCGACCCGGACTCCCCACTGCTCACCGCGTACGCGGACAGCCTCGGCGACCCCGGTCTCCCCGCCCGCGCGGCCGACGCGGCCCGCCAACTCTCCCGGGTCGCGGCGGACTTCGCGGCGGAGGGACACCTCGGGCGGATGACCGTCCGCTACACGAGGCAACTCCCCACCGGATACGTCGCGCTGGTCGACCCCGACGACACGACGGGCCGCTGCCGTACCTCCCCCTACCTCCCGGGCGTCCGCCGAGCCGACTCCCCGGTGCTGGACATCACCCGGACCGCCCGCCCGGAGGTCTTCGCGCGGTACGTGACGTACGCCCGAAAGGCCCTGGAGGACAGCCGCGAGGCCGCTCCGTGACGGGCCGGGTTACGTTGGCGGGGTAACACGAGCCTCCCCGAACAGGACCCCCCATGCGTCTGACCACCCTCCCCACCCCCCGCCTGGGCCTGGGCCTGGCCGCCGTGGGCCGCCCCGGCTACATCAACCTCGGCCGGGACCGAGACCTGGGCGAGGACAGAAGCGTCGACGCCCTGCGAGCCCGCACGCACGCCCTCCTCACCGCAGCGCACACCGCAGGCATCCGCTACCTGGACGCGGCCCGCTCGTACGGCAGATCGGAGGAGTTCCTGGCGACCTGGCTGGCCGAGAACCCGCAGATCGACGACGTCGCCGTGGGCAGCAAATGGGGCTACACGTACACGGCGGACTGGACGACGAACGCCGAGAAGCACGAGGTCAAGGACCACACCCTCACGACGTACGACCGTCAGCGCGCCGAGACGGCGACCCTGCTCGGCAACCGCCTCGACCTCTACCAGATCCACTCGGTCACCCCGGACAGCCCCGCCCTGACGGACAAGGCCCTGCACCAGAGGCTCGCAGAGTCCGGCACCCCCGTCGGCTTCTCGACGAGCGGCCCCGCCCAGGCGGACGCGATCAGAGCGGCCCTCGCGATCACGGTCGACGGCACCCCCCTGTTCAGCACGGTCCAGTCGACGTACAACGTGCTGGAGACCTCGGCGGCCAACGCCCTCGCGGAGGCACACGCCGCCGGCCTCACGGTGATCGTCAAGGAGGGCATGGCGAACGGCCGCCTCGCGGGCGACCAGGCCCCAGAAGCCGTACGGAAGATCGCCGAGGAGACCGGCACCGCCCCGGACGCGATCGCCCTGGCCTGGATCCTCGCCCAGCCCTGGACAGGCTTCGCCCTCTCCGGCGCCGCGACGACCACCCAGCTCACGGCCAACCTGAAGGCCGAGAAGATCACCCTGGACGACGCCCAGAAGGCGACGCTGGCGACACTCACGGAGCCCCCGGCGACGTACTGGGCGACCCGCAGCGCCCTGCCCTGGCACTGACCCCTCACGCAGGAAGCCATGAGACGACCACGCCCCCAATGAGACAAGAGTGTCTCAAGTAGGCTATGGTCGTCTCATGGCCGTCGACCGTGACCACGTACTGCGCACCGCCGCAGCCCTCCTGACCCGCAGAGCCACCGCCACGATGGACGAGGTGGCAAAAGCGGCCGGCATCAGCAGAGCGACCCTGCACCGCCACTTCGCGGGCCGCGACGCCCTGATCCGCGCCCTGGAGGCACACGGCATCGAGGAGTGCGAGACCGCGCTGACCAAGGCACGGCTCGGCGAGGGGACCGCACGGGACGCCGTGAGCCGCCTGGTCCGCGAACTCGAACCCTCCGCCGCCCTGATCGCCTTCCTCTACACGGAGAACCAGCTCTTCGAGGGCGAGGGCCTGCACGAGGGCTGGGAGCGGATGGACGAACAGGTCGCGGCGCTGTTCAGACGCGGCCAGCTGGCCGGCGAGTTCCGCATCGACCTCACCCCGGTCTGGCTCACCGAGGCCCTGTACGGCCTGCTCGGGTCCGCCGCCTGGATGGTCCAGTGCGGAAAAGGCGCCCCCAAGGACTTCCACCACATGACCGTCGAGCTGCTGCTCGGCGGCGCGCTGAGGAGAGAGGAATCATGACCAGCACCATGCGGACGACGGGTACGACGGAGGCGGCGAACCGCCCGGGCCGCTGGCTCGGCCTCGCCGTCCTCGTACTCGCCGTACTGCTGGTGGCCGTGGACGCCACCGTCCTCGGCCTCGCGACCCCGTACATCAGCGAGGACCTCAAGCCGTCCGGCACGCAGCTGCTGTGGATCGGCGACGTCTACTCCTTCGTCATCGCCGGCCTGCTCGTCTCCATGGGCAGCCTCGGTGACCGCATCGGCCGGAAACGGATCCTGCTCGTCGGCGCGACCGCGTTCGGCCTGATCTCGATCCTCAACGCCTATGCCACGACACCGGAGTTGATGATCGCGGCCCGCGCGCTGCTGGGCGTGGCCGGGGCGACGCTCATGCCGGCGACCCTCGCCCTGATCCGCAACCTGTTCCCGGACCCCCGCGAGCGCAGCCTCGCCGTCGGCATCTGGGGAGCAACCGCCTCCGCCGGTACGGCAGTCGGCCCGATCGTCGGCGGCTTCCTCCTCGAACACTTCTGGTGGGGCTCGGTCTTCCTCATCAACCTCCCGGTGATGGCGGCCCTGGTCCTCATCGGCGCGAAACTCCTCCCGGAGTCCCGCAACCCGAACCCCGGCCCCTGGGACCTCCCGAGCGTCCTGCTCTCCCTGGTCGGCATGGTCGCGGTGGTGTACGGCGTGAAGGAGGCGGCGGTCCACGGAGTGACGCCGGTCGCGCTGACGGTCGGCGTCCTGGGCGCGGTCGCGCTGTACGCGTTCGTACGCCGCCAACTGACGCTCCCCACACCGCTGTTGGACATGCACCTGTTCCGCAACCGGGGTTTCAGCGGAGCGGTCCTGGCCGACTTGTTGACGATCCTCGGCCTCTCGGGCGTGGTCTTCTTCCTCTCCCAGTACCTCCAACTGGTCCAGGACCGCCGCCCGTTGGAAGCGGGCCTGGCCGAACTCCCTGCGGCGATAGGCGCGGTGGCGGCAGGCCTGCTAGCGGGCAGAGCGGCCCGCCGCTACTCGGTACGAGCGGTGGTCTCAGGAGGCCTGGCGGCAATAGGCATCGGCCTGGCAGCCCTGACCCAACTCCACGCCTCGACGGGCTACCCCCTGCTGGGCGCAGCCCTGTTGGTCGTAGGTGTAGGCGCAGGCTTCTCCTTCACGGTGACAGCGGACGTCATCCTGTCCTCGGTCCCGAAGGAAAGAGCAGGCTCGGCCTCGGCGGTCTCGGAAACGGCGTACGAGTTGGGCGCGGCGCTGGGCATCGCGGCGCTGGGCTCAATAGTGACGGGCGTGTACAGAGGCTTCGAAGCACCGGCAGGCACACCCGAGGCGGCGCACGAATCCCTGGGAGGCGCGGCAGAAGCAGCAAGAACGCTCCCGCCCCACACAGCAGAAGCGCTACTGACCTCAGCGAGGGAGGCCTTCATGGACGGCTTGGCGCTGGCGTCGGGGGTGGGCGCGGCGGTGTTGCTGGCGGCGTCGGTGGCGGCATGGGTGCTGCTACGGGACGGAAAGCTGGACGGCGCATAAAAACGCGGGTGGCTGTCGGCCTCTAAGGGGCGCGGGGCTGTGTCGATATGCGGCTCCGCCGCGCGGGCGCGATCAACCACGACGAGCCTGCGGGGCGGAGCCACACATCTCAACCCTCCCGCGCGGGGCTGTGTCGATATGCGGCTACCGCCGCGCGGGCGCGATGAGCCAGCGCGGCGATAGCCGCACATCTCGCCGCTCTCAACCCTCGTACGCGGAGCAGCGGCGCCAAGCCACGTCTTTTCAGGGGCGCGGGGCTGTATTGATTTGCGCCTACCGCCGCGTGGGCGCGACAAGCCACGACGTACCCGCAGCCGCGAGAAGCCCCTAGCCACCCCCTTCGGAGCGAACCCCTACGCAGCTTTCGCCTTGGTCGCGTACATGTCCACGTACTCCTGCCCCGACAACCGCATCACCTCAGCCATCACCGAATCAGTCACCGCCCGCAACACATACCGATCCCGCCCCATCCCGTCATACCGGGAAAACTCCATCGCCTCCCCAAACCGCACAGTCACCTTCCCCATCCGAGGAATCCCCGCACCCCCCGGCTGCAACTTGTCCGTCCCGATCATCGCGAACGGCACCACCGGCGCCCCGGTCATCAGTGTCAGCCGAGCGATCCCGGTCCGCCCCCGGTACAACCGCCCGTCGGGAGACCGGGTCCCCTCGGGATAGATCCCGAACACCTTGCCCTCTTCGAGCACCCGGCGCCCGGTCATGAGCGCTGCAACACCCCCACGCCCCCCGTCACGATCGACGGGAATCATCCCGACCCCGGTGAAGAACCAGGCCATGAGCCGACCCTTCAACGAGGTCCCCGTCACGTACTCGTCCTTCCCGATGAAGAACACCTGCCGATCACAGACCAGCGGCAGAATCATGGAGTCGATGAACGTGAGGTGATTGCCCGCGAGGATGACGGGCCCGTCCCCGGGAATGTTCTCGACTCCTTCCACCTGCGGCCGGAACCACAGACGCATGACCGGTCCGAGGACTGCCTTAAGGAGCGAGAAGCGGGACAACTGGCCCTCCGATGTCAAGGGATTGTGTATAAGTCCGTGCAGGTAGGCACGTTACTCTCGGCTACCCGGGTGACGCACATCGGGCACCGAGGTCTTACGCAGTGTTGACACGGGTTTACCTGCGGGACGGCTGCGAAACCCGTTCGTGTTCTCCCGGTAGCCATGTTCACGCCTCTACGATCAGCGCGCACGCACGAGCCGACGACGCAGGGGAGTAGTCCATGGCGACGCAGGACGAGGGCACCAGGGGTACGGGACGGCGCGCACTGCTGGGCGCGGCGGTACTGGGCGCGACAGGAACGGTCGTAGGAATACCGGGCACGGCAAGAGCAACGACGCAGGGACACGGCGCAGGCCTCAAGTCCCTCCCCGTACCGACGATCATCGGCCACCGGGGAGCCAGCGGCTACCGCCCCGAGCACACCTTCGGTTCCTACCAACTCGCCCTGGACATGGGCGCGGACATCGTCGAGGCGGGTGACCTGGTCCCCACGAAGGACGGCCACCTCGTCTGCCGCCACGAACCGGAGATCGGCGGCACGACGGACGTCGCCTCGCACGCGGAGTTCAAGGACCGCAAGCGCACGAAGGTCCTGGACGGCGTCACGGTCACCGGCTGGTTCACGGAGGACTTCACGCTGGCGGAGCTGAAGCGGCTGCGTGCAGTCGAGCGCATCCCGGCGAACCGCCCGCACAACACGCTGTACGACGGCCGCTGGGAGATCCCGACCTTCGAAGAGGTCCTGAAGTGGCAGGACGAGCAGACGCGTAAGCGCGGCAAGCAGGTCTGGATCTACCCGGAGACCAAACACCCCACGTACTTCCGCAAGCTGGGCCTCGGCCTGGAGGAGCGCGTCGCGAAGCTCCTGCGCAAGCACGGCAAGGACCGCCACAACTCCCCGGTGATCCTCCAGTCCTTCGAGCCGACCAGCATCCAGCGCCTGAACAAGCTCGTCGGCAACCCTCTCGTCGTCCTGCTCTCCTCGGCGGAGTCGAAGCCCTGGGACTTCGTCGAGAACGGCGACCCCCGTACGACCGCCGACCTCATCACCCCCAAGGGCCTCAGGGAGATCGCCGGGTACGCGCAGGGCATCGGCCCGACCCTCGACCTGGTCATCCCGAAGGACGCGAACGGCAGGCTGACCACGCCGACGGCCCTCGTCCGCGACGCCCACCAGGCCGGCCTGATCCTCCACCCCTACACGATGCGCAACGAGAACCCCTTCCTCCCGGCGGAGTACCGCAAGGGCACGGACGCGGACGGGTACGGCGACCCCTTCGGCGCGTTCCGCACGTACTTCGCGACCGGCATCGACGGTGTCTTCACCGACAACGCGGACACCGGCGTGCTCGCCCGCGAGGACTTCCGGAACGCGTGACGTCGGGTATGTCACAGCACTACTGAGTGTCCGGGAGGTTGCGACCCGGCAAGCGCGGGGATAGGAGTGGAGAACCACCGACGATCAGATGAGCGGGAGGCGTGCGCACATGGGCATGAGCGTGACCATCTCGGGCGCGACCGAGCAGGATGCCGAGCAGATCTTCAGGCTTCAGTACCTGTGTTTCCAGAGTGAGGCCGCCCTGTACGGCAACTATCACATCGACCCGCTCGTCCAGTCCCTGGACTCCGTCCGCGAGGAGCTGACCACCGACTGCGTCTTCGTAGCCCGCCTGGGCGACGAGGTGGTCGGCTCCGTCCGTGGCCACATCACGGACGACGGCGCGGCCTCGATCGGCAAACTCTGCGTCCACCCCCGCCTACAGGGCCACGGAATCGGAGCAAGGCTCTTGCGAGCGGCAGAAGCAGCACTGGCGGAGGAGCGAGGAGCCAAAAAGTTCCGCCTCCACACAGGCCACCGCAGCGAGGGCAACCTCCGCCTCTACCGCAAGGTGGGCTACGAAACGGTAGGCACGTCGGAGGGCACAGACGGAGTACCGATGATCGTGCTGGAAAAACAGGCGGGCGAATACGCAAAAACGGCGTAGCCGTTTTCTAGGGGCGCGGGGAACTGCGCGACCAGCCACGACGGCGCAGCGGTCGCAACCAAACCTCAAGCACCCCTTTGAGAAGGCGCCTTCCTCAGCCAGTACAAGGCGGACACAGGAAGAAGCACCGGGATGAACACGTACCCCATCCCGTAGTCCGACCACACGGTCGAATCTGGAAACGCCGCCTGATCCAAAAGCGTCCACGTCCCCACAACCAGCACGCCCGCAAGCTCAGCGGCGCAGCAAACCTGCGCCGCCTTGCGAGCCGCTTCCCCACCCCGCACGAGCGAGTACGTGATGAACCCGTACACGCCCCCGGCAACCGCGGACAAGGAGTAAGCAAGCGGCGCCCGATCGAACTCCGTGGCGATCTGATAGACGGACCGGGACACCGCCCCGACGACCATCACCCCGTAGAACCACACGAGCAGCATCCCCGGCCCACTGATCAACCGGCGACCACTCACCACGTCAGCCTCCCCAGATGTCATAGAGCCGCACCTCCAGCACCGCCAGCACGACACCACTCGCCGCGACCGTCACCGACCCCCACCGCGTCCGCTCGGCCAACGACATGAACGCGGCGGTGGGCACACACGCGAAGGCCCCCAGCAGATAGGCGACGAAGATGGTCGTCCCCTGCTCCGGCTTGTCGCCGCGCGAGAGCTGCACGACCCCGACGGCGAGCTGGACGACGGCCAGCACCGCCACCACGGCCATCCCGATGAAGTGCCAGTCCTTGGTCGGCTGATCTCGATACGCCGCCAGGCCGCACCACGCGGCGAGCAGCAGCGCGGCGACGGACGTCACCACGGTGAGGGCAACAAGCATGCGGCGACCTTATTACGCCGGTATCAGCCCACGGACGCCGGGCCACGAACGCACCCGGCGCCAAGGTGTCCACGTCGTGTCCACGTCTGTCCAGCATCCGGACACCCCGCTCCCGGTCAGCACCATACGTCTGCTTTACTGATCGCATGACCACGACGAGCAGCCGCACCCTTGCGACCGAGGCGACCATGACGCCCGGTGCTCGTTGTCTGTGTCGAATGCGCGCCTTCTAGAGGGCCCCCGCACCATCCCCCTGCGCTCGCGCCCCTGAAGCGAGCCGCGCCGCCGCGCTCCACCTCCGTACGGAACCATCCGCACGTGACCGCGCGCGCCCGCCCCCCCTCTCGTACCAGGGCACACCCACGCCCGTACTCGACAGCGACGGAACCCCAGTGATCACGACAACGGGCCTGAGCAAGGTCTACCGAACCCGAGGCCGAGAGGTCACCGCCCTCGACGGCGTCGACCTGCACGTCCGCGAAGGCGAGGTGTACGGCGTCATCGGCCAGTCCGGCGCCGGAAAGTCCTCGCTGATCCGCTGCGTCAACCTCCTGGAGCGCCCCACCGCCGGGACGGTCACCGTGGACGGCCAAGACCTCACCGCGCTGGCGGGCCGCGGCCCCCGCGCCGGCAAGGAGCTGCGCCGCGCGCGCAGCCGTATCGGCATGGTGTTCCAGCACTTCAACCTGCTCTCCTCGCGGACCGTCCAGGACAACGTGGAACTCCCGCTGGAGATCCTCGGCATCAGCGGCCGGGCGCGTACGGCGAAGGCCCTCGAACTCCTCGACCTGGTCGGTCTCGCCGATAAGGCGAAGGCGTACCCGGCGCAGCTCTCCGGCGGCCAGAAGCAGCGCGTCGGCATCGCCCGCGCCCTCGCCGGCGACCCCAAGGTGCTCCTCTCCGACGAGGCGACCAGCGCGCTCGACCCGGAGACGACCCGCTCGATCCTGCGGCTCCTGCGCGACCTGAACCGCCAGCTCGGCCTGACGGTCCTGCTCATCACGCACGAGATGGACGTCGTGAAGTCGATCTGCGACTCCGCCGCGCTGATGGAGAACGGCCGGATCGTCGAGTCCGGCACGGTCAGCGAACTCCTCGCGACGCCGGGCTCCGAACTGGCGTCCGCGCTGTTCCCGGTGAGCGGTGAGTCGACGGACGCGGACCGGACCGTCGTCGACGTCACCTTCCAGGGCGAGGCCGCGACGCAGCCGGTCATCTCGCAGCTCTCGCGGACCTACAACATCGACATCTCGATCCTGGGCGCGGCCATCGACACCGTCGGCGGCCTCCAGGTCGGCCGGATGCGCATCGAGCTGCCCGGCAGGTACGAGGACAACGTGGTGCCCATCGGCTTCCTGCGCGAACAGGGCCTCCAGATCGACGTCGTGGGCAGTGCGCCCGTACTGGTGAAGGACGGTGCGCAGTGACCTGGTCCGAGATGCAGCCCCTGCTGTCGCAGGCGTGTTGGGACACCCTCTACATGGTCGGCTGGTCCACCCTGATCGCCGTCGTCGGCGGCCTCCCCCTCGGCATCCTCCTCGTCCTCACCGACCGGGGCGGCCTCCTCCAGAACGTCGTCGCGAACAAGGTCATCGGCCAGATCGTGAACGTCGCCCGCTCGATGCCGTTCATCATCCTGATGGTCGCGCTGATGAACTTCACCCGCACGATCACGGGTACGACGATCGGCCGCGAGGCGGCGATCGTGCCCCTGGCGATCGGCGCGATCCCGTTCTTCGCGCGCCTCGTCGAGACGGCTGTCCGCGAAGTGGACGGCGGGCTCGTGGAGGCCGTGCAGTCGATGGGCGGCAACACCTGGACGATCGTCCGCAAGGTCCTCGTCCCCGAGTCGCTGCCGTCGCTGATCGCGTCGACGACCACCACGATCGTCGCGCTCATCGGGTACTCGGCGATGGCCGGGACGGTCGGCGCGGGCGGCCTCGGCGACATCGCCATCCGCTACGGCTACCAGCGCTTCGAGACCGAGCTGATGTGGATCACCGTCCTCATCCTCGCGGTCGTCATCTCCGTCATCCAGTTCGCCGGCGACTACGCGGCGCGCTCCCTGCACCGGCGGGGCGGACGCTCCGGCCCGGCGCCGAAACTGCGGCTGCTGAAGACGGCACCGGCCCCGAGCAAGGCCGGCTGACCGGTCTAGGAACACCCCTCAATTTTCCCCGCACCACCCTTCGCGGGGTCGTCACACCCTCAGGAAAGGCACTTTTCGTGCGTAACACTGCCAAACTCACCACCGCTGTCCTCACCGCCGGAGCGCTCACCCTCGCGCTCAGTGCCTGCGGTTCGGACAAGGACAACGCGTCCTCGGCCACCGACTACAGCGGCCCCCTCGTCGTCGCCGCGAGCCCCGTCCCGCACGCCGAGATCCTGAACTACGTGAAGGACAACCTCGCGAAGAAGGCCGGACTCGACCTGGAGGTCAAGGAGTTCCAGGACTACATCGTCCCGAACACCGCGACCGAGGACGGCTCGGTGGGCGCCAACTACTTCCAGAACCAGCCGTACCTCGACGACTTCAACAAGAAGCGCGGCACCCACATCGTGCCCGTCGTGACGGTCCACCTGGAGCCGCTTGGCCTCTACTCCCACAAGGTCAAGAAGGCCGACGAGCTGAAGAGCGGCGCGACGATCGCCGTCCCGAACGACGCGGTCAACGAGGCGCGTGCCCTCAAGCTCCTCGCCGCCAACGGGCTCATCACCCTCAAGGACGGCGCGGGCAGCGAGGCGACCCCGCAGGACATCGCCAAGAACCCCAAGGACCTCAAGTTCAAGGAGGTCGAGGCCGCCCAGACCGCCCGCTCCCTGGACGACGTCGACGCCGCCGTCATCAACGGCAACTACGCCATCGCGGCCGACCTCAAGCCCGCCACCGACGCGATCGTCCTGGAGTCCGCCAAGGACAGCCCGTACGGCAACTTCCTCGCGGTGAAGAAGGGCAACGAGAAGGACCCGCGCGTGGTCAAGCTCGCCAAGCTCCTCACCTCGCCCGAGGTCAAGAAGTTCATCGAGGACAAGTACAAGGGTTCCGTCATCCCGTCCTTCTGACCAGCCCGACCGGGGGAGAACAGACATGCTGCGCAAGGCAGTTGTGACGGTGGCGGCGCTGGCGCTGGGCCTGACGGCGTGCGGTGCCGACAAGAGGACGAGCGCCGATGACGATCGCCTCGTCGTCGGCGCCACCGCCGTACCCGCAGGCGAAGTCCTGACGTACATCAAGGACAACCTCGCCGCCAAGGCCGGACTCAAGCTGGAGATCAAGGAGTTCACGGACTACGTCCTGCCGAACACCGCTCTCCAGGAAGGCTCGCTGGACGCCAACCTGTACCAGAACCAGCCCTTCCTCGACGAGTTCAACAAGACCAAGGGCACCGACCTGGTCTCCGTCGTCAAGGCGTACCTGCCGCCGATGGGCGTCTACTCGAAGAAGATCGAGGACATCTCGAAGCTCGCCGACGGAGCCACCGTCGCCGTACCCAACGAGACCACCAACGAGGGCCGCGCCCTCAAACTCCTCGCCTCCGCCGGGCTGATCACCCTCAAGGCGGGCGCCGGTACGACGGCCTCACCGGCCGACATCACCGCCAACCCGAGGAAACTCGTCATCAAGGAGCTGGAACCCGCTCAACTCCCGCGCTCCCTCGACGACGTGACCATCGCCGTCATCAACAACAACTACGCCCAGGACGCGGGCCTCAGCCCCGCCAAGGACGCGAAGTACCTGGAGTCGGCGGCGAACAACCCGTACGCCAACCTCCTCGCGGTGAAGAAGGGCAACGAGAAGGACCCGCGCGTCCAGAAACTCGCGAAGCTCCTGACCTCACCCGAGGTGCACCAGTTCCTCAAGGACAAGTACCAGGGTTCCGTCCTGCCGGTGACCTCCGGCTGAGCAACCGGCACGGGGGGTCCGTACCTTGACGGGTACGGACCCCGTGGTGTGTCACGCGGCCCGCATACTGCATGCTGGGCAGTTCAGCGGAGGAACCCACAAGGCTTCTCCCGAAGTTACGGAGCGGCGCAATGACGAGCACCTTCCCCAACGTCTCCATCAGCACGGAGCGGTTGGTGCTGCGCCCCCTCGACGAGGACGACGTCCCCGCGCTCATCGAGATGGCCGCCGACGAGCAGGTCACGGCCTGGACGTCCGTCCCCCACCCCTTCGGCGAGACCGACGCCCTGCGCTGGATCACCGAGTACGCCCCCACCGAACGCGCCGCCGGCCGCGGCATCGACTTCGCGGTCACGGAGTTCCTCACCCAACGCCTCGTCGGCGTACTCCAGTTGACGAAGACGAACTGGCACGTCCGCTCCACGGAGATGTCGTACGTCGTCGCCCCCTGGGCCAGAGGCGAGGGCTACGCCTCCGAGGCCGCCCTCGCCACCGCGCACTGGCTCTTCACCGACCAGCGCCTCGAACGCATCGAACTGCGCACCGCCGCCGACAACACGGCCTCCCAGCAGGTCGCCCAGAAGATCGGCTGCATCAGCGAGGGCGTCCTGCGCGGCGCCTCCATAGTCAGAGTCCGCGCAGAGGACGGCACCTGGACCGAGGCCCGCACCGACTACATCGTCTGGAGCCTCCTCCCGGAGGACCTGGAGGGCGCGGGGGAGCGGCTCGCGGAGAGCGGCGGCTATCCGACGTACGCCGACTGGAACTGATCCCGGCAGACCCCCGGCCAGGCGGGACCAGGTACCCTCACGGAGCCCGCTGCCTGCGTGAATCCCCGGGAGACTGACGACGATGGCCGACCGCGTCACGGTGATCGGCTGGGACGGCTCGCCCCTGAACGCGGCGGCACGTTCCGCTCTCGCCGCCGCCAACCTCGTCGCGGGCGCCCCCCATCACCTGGCCCTCCCCGAGGTACCCCCCGGCGCCGAACGCATCCGCCTCGGCAGCGTCGCCCTCGCCGCCCGCCGCATCGCCGGCCACCACCGAGGCACGGCCGTGGTCCTCGCCGACGGCGACCCCGGCTTCTTCGGCGTCGTACGGGCCCTGCGCGCACCGGAGTTCGGCCTGGAGGTCGAGGTCGTCCCCGCCGTCTCCTCGGTCGCCGCCGCCTTCGCGCGCGCCGGGATGCCGTGGGACGACGCACAGGTGGTCGTCGCCCACCGCCGTACCCTGCGCCGCGCGGTGAACGTCTGCCGCGCGCACACCAAGGTCGCCGTCCTCACCTCACCCGGCGCGGGCCCCGCCGAACTCGGCCTGCTCCTGGCGGGCGTGCACCGCACGTTCGTCGTCTGCGAGGAACTCGGCACCGAACGCGAGCGCGTGAGCGTCCTGTCGTCCGACAAGGCCGCCGACCGCAGCTGGCGGGACCCCAACGTCGTCATCGTGATCGGCGGACCCGCCACGGCGGGTGGCCAGGGCGAGTGGATCGCGGGCCGCGACCCGGCCGTGGGGCCGCGCGGTCATGTGTACGCCGACGGCCGCGGCGAGGGCGAGTCCCAGCTCCTGCGCACCGCCCAACTGGCCCGCCTGGGCCCGCGCGTGGGCGACCTCGTCTGGGACATCGGCTGCGGCACCGGCGCCTTCGCGACGGAGGCCGCCCGCACGGGAGCGGCCGTCCTCGCCGTCGACCAGGACATCGACGCCTGCGCCCGCACCGACGCGGCGGCCCGGCACCTCGGCGTCCAGCTCCAGATCGTCCGGGGCCAGGCCCCCCACGTCCTGGAGGACCTCCCCGAACCCGACGTCGTCCGCGTCGGCGGGGGCGGCCCCGCGGTCGTCTCCGCCGTCGCCGACCGCCGCCCCGAACGCATCGTCACCCATGCCCTCACCCGCGACGCCGCCGAACGCCTCGGCCGTGACCTGACCGAACACGGCTACCACGTCGAGTGCGCCCTCCTCCAGTCCGTCCAACTCGACACCCGGGCCTGGACGGAGCGCCGCCGCAGCGTCGCGTTCCTGCTCAGCGGGGTGCTTCCGGATCGCGGGCTGTGATCCTGTTGTCGTACTGCGCGCTGTAGGCTGGCCGATCGTCGTACCGCTTTCCGGCACCCGGCAGTTCATCGCCAATGTCCGGAAAGCGTGTCCGCTTTGGACACGTGCGGTACGACACGAACCGGAGGGCCGCGCAACGTGGCGCAGTCCACAGCGGGGCGTCGCGGGGCGACCTGTCGCGTCACGACCATGACCGGGACAATGCCACTGAATGGCTTTGTCGCTTTTTCGGGAGGGTCGTTCGTGCCGCTGAGCGCCGAGGCTCGTTCTTCACAGCGGGGCGGACGGTGCGCCGTTCCGGTGAGCCGGCCGAAGGAGCACTAACCGATGGGCGAGGGGTACGCATGACCGACACCGGCCAGATCCCGGGCGAGGGGCCGGAGAACGCGGGCACGGTGGAGCAGCCGCCCGCGTACGCCTACCTCTCCGAGACCCCCACCGAGGACGAGGAGCAACTCCTCATGCCGGGCGCGCAGAGCGCCTGGGGCAACGAGGTGGCACCCCCTGCGCCGGAGCCGGTGGTGGAGACGGTCCATGCGGGGTATGCGCAGCAGGCTGTTACGGGGTACGGCGTTGGCGAGGCGGTTGCCGGTGTTGTGGGCGAAGGGGGACAGGTGACCGGGGGTCAGGGAAGTGAGGGGCTCGGTGTGGGTGTGGGGGAGCAGGGGGTTGGTGAGTCCGTGGCCGGCGTTCACGGGGGCGAGCCCGGGCCGCATGAGGTCAGTGGGCGGGACACCGGTTCTGTCGATCTCGGTGCTGTGCGGCGGCCGGCGATGAGTCGTCCTCGGCGGACGGCTCCTACGACGCCGATTCCGCCGATCACGCCTCGGCGGCCGTTGCATCTCGGTCCGCCGATTCCGGATGCGTCGGCGAGTCCGGTGCGGTCGCTTGCGGATCGGGGGCCGGCTGATGCGTCGTTGCGGCAGGCGGCGGCTGTGGTGAGTGGGGCTGAGTACCTTGATGCTCAGTCGGGGCATGAGGGGGCTCCGCAGGGGGCGGTGCCGTGGGGGGCGGCGGTTGTGTCGGAGGGCTCGGCTCAGGGGCTGGTGCAGTCTGAGGGGTTGCCTCAGGGGGAGGCGCTGGCTCAGGTCGGGGTTGTGGACGAGGTTGTGGCTGGGGGTGCGGGTCAGTCTGAGGGGGTGAACCAGGCCGGGGATGTGGCTGAGGTTGCGGGTCAGGTCGGAGTTGCGGCTGATGGTGTGGAGCAGTCTGAGGGGGCACACCAGGCCGGGATCGTGGCTGAGGGTGTGGACCAGGTCGGGATCGTGGCTGGGGATGCGGGGCAGGCCGGGGTTGTGGCTGATGGCGCGGATCAGTCTCAGGATGCGCACCAGGTCGGGGGCGCGGCTGAGGTTGTGGGCCAGGTTGATGGTGCGGACCAGTCCGGGGGCGAGGGTGGAGTTGCTGGCCAGGCCGAGGGTTCGGACCAGACCGGCGTTGTCGGCCAGCCTGAGGGTGCGCACCGGCCTGGGGCTGTGGAGCAGTCTGAGGAGGCGGGTCAGCTTGGGGGTGTCGGTCAGTCCGGAGGTGTGGATCAGGCCGGGGGAGTAGTGCAGCCTGAGGGTGCAGAGCAGCTTGAAGGTGCGGTGCAGTCCGGGGTTTTGGGTGAGGTTGACGGCCTGAGTGGTGCCGGGGTTTCGGAGCAGGCCGAGGCGTTGGTGGGTTCTGTGGGTTCGGGGCAGTCTGAGATGTCGGGTGAGCCTGGGATCTCGGGGTCTGAGGGCGTTGCAGTTCAGTTGGGTGAGGGTGAGGCGGCGGGGCTGTCGGGGGATTTGGTGCATTCAGGGGCGCTGGGGCAGGGCGGGGTTTCTGCTGTTGGGCAGGTCGCGGCGCAGGTCGGTGCGGTGGGGGAGGCCGGGGTTTCCGGGCAGGCCGGGGTTTCCGGTGGCGTTCAGGGTGTGGTTCAGACCGGCGTGGCGGGGCGCTCTGAGTCGGTGTCGGAGGGCGGGGTTTTCGACGCTGGGCAAGTTGCGGGGCAGGTCGGTGTGTTGGGGGAGGCCGGTGCTTCGGAGCGGGCCGGGGGTTCTGTCGTCGGAGAGGGCGTGGTTCAGTCCGGCATGCCGGGGCACTCCGAGTGCTCGGTAGAGGGCGGTGCTTCTGATGCCGGGCAAGTTGCCGCGCAGGCTGGGGATTTGGTGCACCCCGAGGCGTCGGGGCAGGCCGGAGTCTCTAGTTCTGAGCAGGGTGTGGCCCAGCAGGGAGCGCTGGTGGATTCCGAGACGCCGGGTCAGCCCGGGGTCTCCGCTTCCGAGCAAGGTGAGGTTCAGCAGGGAACGCCGGTGGACTCCGAGGCGTCGGAGCAGGCGGGAGTTTCCGGTTTTGAGCAGGGTGTGGCCCAGCAGGGAACGCCGGTGCACTCCGAGACGCCAGGTCAGCCCGGGGTTTCCACTTCCGAGCAGGGCGAGGACCAGCAGGGAACGCTGAACCACCCCGAGATGTCGGCCCAGCCCGAGGTCTCTGCTTCCGAGGGTGCGGTTCAGTCGGGCGGGTCCGAGTCGTCCGTGCAGTCGGGGACTTTGGGCCAGCCCGAAGGGGCGGCTCAGCCTGGCGGGTCCGAGGCGTTCGTTCAGCCGGGGACTTCGAGTCAGTACGAGGACGCGGTTCAGCCGGGCGGGCCTGAGACGTCCGTGCAGTCGGGGACTTTGGGCCAGCCCGAAGGGGCGGCTCAGCCTGGCCGGCCCGAGGTGTCCGTCCAACTGGGTACTTCGGGTCAGTCCGAGGACGCAGTTCAGCTCGGTGGGCTCGGGGCGTCCGTTCAGCCGGGTACTTCGGGTCAGTCCGAGGACGCGGCTCAGCTCGGCGGGTCCGAGGCGTCCGTTCAGCCGGGAACCTTGGGCCAGCCCGAGGGTGCGGTTCAGCCTGGCGGGCCCGAGTCGTCTGCTCAGCCGGGCACTTCGGGTCACCCCGAAGGCGCGGACCAGGTTGCGGCGCAGCCCGACACCTCCGGTCACCCCGAGACGTCGGCTCAGCCCGACGCAGCAGCCCAGCCCGGTACTGCGGCCCAGCCCGAGACGTCGAATCAGACCGGGGCTCCCGTACCCGAGCAAGTCGTGGTCCAGCAGGCCGAGTCGGAGACGTCGGCCCAGCCGGGGACGTCGGCCCAGCCGGGGACTTCGGCCCAGCCGGGGACTTCGGCCCAGCCGGGGACTTCGGAGCAGCCGGAGACCTCGGCCCAGCCGGAGCAGAATGCGGCGCAGCCCGGTACCTCCGCCCATCTGGGGACTCCGGGCCAGCCTGAGGGGTTGGGGCAGCCCGAGGCGTCTGCCCACCCGGGGACTCCGGGCCAGCCCGAAGCGTTGGGGCAGCCCGAGACGTCCGCCCAGCCGGGCACCTCAGGCCAGCCCGAGACGCCGGAGCAGGCCGGAATCCCCGCGCACGACCAGGTCGCGGCGCAGCCTGGCATCTCCGGCCAGCCCGAGACCCCCGCCCAGCCGGGCACTTCAGCCCAGCCCGGCACCGCGGCCCAGCCCACAGCATCAGCTCAGCCCAAGGGCGCAGCCCAGGCCAAGGCATCGGCTCAACGCGGGGTAGCAGCCCACCCCGACGCAGCAGCCCAACCCGGCGCTGAGGGCCAGCCCGACACTGCGGCCCAGCCCAGTACCGCAGTCCAACCCGACGCACCGGAACAGCCCGAAGCCCCCACGCCCGACCAGGTCGGGGCGCACCCCAGCATCTCCGGCCAGCCCGAGACCCCCGCCCAGCCGGAAACTTCAGCCCAGCCCAACACTTCGGCCCAGCCCGAGGCACTGGAGCACCCCGGAGCCCCCACCCCCGAGCAAGCCGCCGAGCACCCCACCACCCCGACCCAACCCGGCGTTCCCACCCAGCCCGAGGCCCCCGAGCAAGCCACGCCCCACCCCGGCACGCCGGAGTTCCTCACCCCGTCGGCAGAACCCGGCACCCCCGAACAACTCGCCGCTCACCCCGACCCGTCAGGCCAGGCCCCCACCCCCGCCCAACCCGCACCACAGCCCGGCCCCCGAGCCCGGGCCCGTGCCAGAGCGAGGGCAAAGAACAACACCCCGCCCCCGGTGAAAACCCCGCCCCAGGCGGAAACCCCGCCCCAGGCGGAAACCCCGCCCCAGGCGGAAACCCCGCCCCAGGCGGAAACCCGGACCGACGCGTCTCCCCAGCCCGACGCATCCCCCCAGACACCCCCGACCGAGGTAACCGCCCCGGCCCAGCCCCCCCTTCAAGACACCGCTGCGGCCCAGCACACCTCTCCCACCCTCGAAAACACCCCAATCCCCCAACCGACCGAGGCCACCCCTCCCCCCACCTCCGCCTCCCCGATGGACGACCCCCACCCCACCCACGGCTCCACCCCTGCGGAAACGGTTGCCCACCTCAACAACCCCCTCGCGGACCCCCCCGTACCCCCGACCCAAGAACCCGTACACGTGCACGCTGACCCCCAGCCCACCCCGGCCGAAACCCCCGACCTCACCCCGGCGGAAGCCCACGTCCCCCTCCCGCCCCAGCGGGACACGGACGACCCCGGCACAACCCAGAGCGCGGAGGACCTGGCGACGACGGAGGAGTACACCGGCCCAGCAGCCCCCGCGTACGACGACGCCGAACGCGAAGCCGTACTGAAGGTGATGAGGGAACGCCGGGACATCCGCAACGGCTTCCGCAGCGACCCCATCCCGCACGAGGTCCTGCTCAGGGTCTTGGAGGCCGCGCACACCGCGCCGTCGGTCGGCCACTCCCAGCCGTGGGACTTCGTCGTCATCAGGTCGCAGGAGACCCGCCGGACGATGCACGAGTTGGCGACGCGCCAGCGGGACGCGTACGCCCAGTCCCTCCCCAAGGGCCGTGCGAAGCAGTTCAAGGAACTGAAGATCGAGGCGATCCTCGAAACCCCCGTGAACATCGTGGTCACCGCAGACCCCACACGCGGCGGCAGGCACACCCTCGGCAGGCACACGCAGCCGCAGATGGCCCCGTACTCCTCCGCACTGGCGGTCGAGAACCTGTGGCTGGCGGCCCGCGCGGAGGGCCTCGGCGTCGGCTGGGTCAGCTTCTTCGACGAGCGCGAGATGGTCCGGGCCCTGGGGCTGCCGGAACACCTGGAAGTCGTCGCGTACCTCTGCGTCGGCTACGTCGACGAGTTCCCGCCCGAGCCCGAGCTGATGCAGGCGGGCTGGGCCAAGCGCCGCCCCCTCTCGTGGGTCGTCCACGAGGAGACGTACGGCCGCCGCGCCCTCCCCGGCGAGGACCCGCACGACCTCCTCGCGGAGACCGTCGCGAGCATCCGCCCGCTGGACGCGAAGGCGCTCGGCGAGGCGTGGGAGCGCCAGAAGCGGATGACGAAACCGGCGGGCGCCCTCGGCATGCTGGAGATCATCTCCGCGCAGCTCTCCGGCCTGTCCCGTCAGTGCCCGCCGCCCATCCCGGAGCCCGCTGCGGTCGCGATCTTCGCGGGCGACCACGGCGTCCACGCGCAGGGCGTCACGCCCTGGCCCCAGGAGGTGACGGCCCAGATGGTCGCCAACTTCCTCGGCGGCGGCGCGGTCTGCAACGCGTTCGCGAACCAGGTCGGCGCCGAGGTCTGCGTGATCGACGTGGGCGTGGCGACGGACCTCCCGGCGACGCCGGGCTTGCTGCCCCGCAAGATTCGCGCAGGCACGTCCGACATGACGACGGGCCCCGCGATGACCCGCGAGGAAGCCAAGCAGGCCATCGAGGTGGGCATCGAAACGGCCCGCGACCTCGTGGCGGCAGGCAACAAGGCCCTCCTGACCGGCGAGATGGGCATCGCCAACACGACCGCCTCCGCGGCCCTGATCGCGGTCTTCACCGGCGCGGACCCCGCCGAGGTGACGGGCCGGGGCACAGGCATCAACGACGAAACCCTCGCCCGCAAGACCGAGGTGGTCCGCCGGGCCCTGGACTTCCACCAGCCGGACCCCGCGGACCCGATCACGGTCCTGGCGGCCCTGGGCGGCTTCGAACACGCGGCGATGGTGGGCCTCCTCCTGGGCGGCGCCTCCCTCCGCACCCCGGTGATCCTGGACGGAGTAAGCGCGGGAGCGGCGGCTCTGGTGGCCCGAGCAATCGCCCCAGAAGTCCTGGCAGCCTGCATCGCAGGCCACAGAAGCGCAGAACCGGGCCACGTAGCGGCCCTGAACAAACTGGGCCTACGCCCCTTGGTGGACCTGGACCTGAGACTGGGCGAAGGCACAGGAGCCCTCCTGGCCCTCCCCTTGGTCCAAAGCACAGCAAGGGCCATGCACGAGGTAGCAACCTTCGACTCGGCAGGGGTAACGGAAAAGTAGAACGCGGCAGCAAGGGGGACCTGAGAACACCACAGGCCCCCCTTGCTGCATAGCTACCCACGGTCCCGCACCTGGCGAGCACGCTCCCTCCACTCACCCAGGGGCGCGGGGCTGTATCGATTTGCGGCTACCGCCGCGTGGGCGCGACCAGCCACAGCGGCCCCGCACCCGCCCACTCCCGCCCACCCAGCTACGGCTAGCCGCGCCACCCCCACGGACCCGCACCTGGCGAAGCACGCTGCCCCCCACTCACCTAGGGGCGCGGGGAACTGCGCGACTAGCCACGACGAACCCGCACCCGCCCACTTGCCTCACCGCCCACCCAGCTGCGGGCAGTCGTGCCTCCCCCAGTGCCCGAAGGGCCTGGGAGCTGCCCCCATGGGGCGGCACGGGTGGGCGCAGCGGCACCCCGCAAGCGCGGGCAAGCTCCAACGCCCCCACCCCAGCCCCCCACCGAACCCGCACCAGCCCCACCACCGAAACCACCCACCCCCTGAACCCCACCCCCCTCGCACCCCCACCCCCCGAACCCCACCCCGTAAAATCCGCACGTCAAAGCCCACCCACCCAGGAGCCGCCCCATGGCCGAACACCCCGCCTACCCCGTGGGCCTCCGCCTAGCCGCCCGCCGAGTGGTCGTCCTCGGCGGCGGCCAGGTAGCCCAACGCCGCCTCCCGGCCCTGCTCGCAGCAGGCGCGGACATCGTCCTGATCTCCCCGCACGCAACCCCGTCGGTAGAGGCCATGGCAACGGCGGGCGAACTGACCTGGGAGCAGCGGCCGTACCAGCCCGGCGACCTGACAACAGCCTGGTACGCCCTGATCGCGACGAACGACGAGGAAGCCAACGCCGCAGCCTCGGCGGAAGCGGAAGCGAACCGCGTCTGGTGCGTCCGCTCGGACGACGCGGACCAGGCCACCGCCTGGACCCCGGCTACCGGCACCAGCGAGGGCGTCACGATCGCGGTCCTGACGACGGACGCGAAGAACAGGGACCCCCGCCACACGGCAAGGATCAGGGACGCGGTCCTGGCAGGCCTGCGGGACGGCACCTTGGTCGCCCCCCACCACCGCACCCGCACCCCCGGCGTCTCCCTGGTGGGCGGCGGCCCGGGCGACCCGGACCTGATCACGGTCCGAGGCCGCCGCCTCCTCGCGGAGGCGGACGTGGTGATCACCGACCACCTCGGCCCCAGGGACCTCCTCGCGGAACTCCCCCCGCACGTGGAGGTGATCGACGCGGCGAAACTCCCGTACGGCCGCTACATGGCCCAGGAGGCCATCAACAACGCCCTGATCGAGTACGCGAAGGCGGGCAAGTCGGTCGTACGTCTGAAGGGTGGCGACCCGTACGTGTACGGCCGGGGCATGGAGGAGGTCCAGGCCCTCGCGGCGGCCGGCATCCCCTGCACGGTCGTCCCCGGCATCTCCAGCTCGATCTCGGTCCCGGGCGCGGCCGGCATCCCGGTCACCCACCGGGGCGTGGCCCAGGAATTCACGGTGGTCAGCGGCCACGTGGCCCCCGACGACGAACGCTCGAAGGTCGACTGGCCGTCCCTCGCGAAACTGACCGGCACGCTGGTCGTCCTCATGGGCGTCACGAAGATCGACCGGATCGCCGAGACCCTGATCGCCCACGGCAAGTCCCCCGACACCCCGGTGGCCCTGGTCCAGGAGGGGACGACGGCGGCTCAGCGCAGGGTCGACGCGACGCTCGCGACCGTCGGCGAGACGGTCCGTACGCAGGACGTGAAGTCCCCGGCGGTGATCGTCATCGGCGAGGTCGTCACCGTAGGCCCCGACACCGTGGCGTAACCCCGGGTAACACAACCCGTCCCGAGCCGTTGGCACCGCACCCAGGACAAGGCAGTATCACTTCTGTGGCCGATCTCATCACCGTCGACGACCCCGACGACCCCCGCCTGCGCGACTACACGGGCCTGACCGACGTAGAACTCCGCCGCAGACGCGAACCGGCCGAGGGCCTCTTCATCGCCGAGGGCGAGAAGGTCATCCGCCGGGCGAAGGAGGCGGGCTACGAGATGCGCTCGATGCTCCTGTCCGCCAAGTGGATCGACGTCATGAGAGACGTCATCGACGAACTCCCGGCCCCCGTCTACGCGGTAACGCCGGACCTGGCGGAACGAGTGACGGGCTACCACGTACACAGAGGCGCCCTGGCGTCGATGCAACGCAAACCCCTCCCGACGGCAGAGGAACTCCTCAGCACGGCTCGCCGAGTCGTCATCATGGAATCGGTGAACGACCACACGAACATCGGCGCCATCTTCCGCTCAGCGGCGGCCCTGGGAATGGACGCGGTCCTCCTGTCCCCAGACTGCGCGGACCCGCTATACCGCCGAAGCGTAAAAGTCTCGATGGGCGCAGTCTTCTCGGTCCCGTACGCCCGCCTGGAAACCTGGCCAAAGGGCCTGGACTCGGTAAGAGAAGCAGGCTTCAACCTCCTGGCCCTGACCCCGGACGAAAAGGCCCGCTCCCTGGACGAGGCGGCCCCCCACAAGATGGACAGAGTGGCCCTGATGCTGGGAGCAGAGGGAGACGGCCTGTCGACCCAGGCCCTGATGGCAGCGGACGAATGGGTACGCATCCCGATGTCACACGGGGTGGACTCCCTGAACGTAGGAGCAGCGGCAGCGGTGGCGTTCTACGCGGTAGCAACGGGCCGCCCGGAAAACTAACGCCCTCTGGGGAACGCCGCAGGGGCGGTTCCCCAGAACGCTGCACGGGCGGATTTCCTCGGAACGCTGCACGGGCGGGTTCCCTTGGAACGCTGCACGGGCGGGTTCCCTCGGAACGCCGCGATGACCAACGCCCTTAAGGGGCGCGGGGAACTGCGCGACCAGCCACAACAGGCCCGCACTCGCCCCACAACCATCAGTCCCCCGACGATCGCTCCTGCCCCCGCTCCTGCCACACAACACTCCCGCCCCCGCCACCCAACCCCCGAGCAGGCCCCTGACAAGCCTGCACAAGCCCAATCCCCAACGCCACCAACAACGTCACCACAACAAACACGAACAACCGCTGCCGCAACAGCCGGGGATTAGCAGGCCGCCGCCCAGTCCCAGTGGGCCGAGGCCGAGTCCCCGGCGGCCGACCAGCCCCGGTCCCACCGCGAGGCACAGGCCGACTACCGCTGGGCCGACCCCCCCTCCCAGACGGCGTAGGCCGAGCACTCCCGGACGGCCGGGACGACGGCGCCCCCCGGGACGGCCGAGGCGGCGGAGTAACCCCAGAAGCCCGAACACTCCGCTCGGTATAACTGGCGGTATCAGCCCCCCGCCCAACCCCCCGCTCCCCTTCAGCGACCCGAGGCCCAGCAACCCGCCCCTCGGCAACCGCCCCCTGAGCCTCCCGAGCGGCGATCTCCTTCAACCGCAGAGACAACTCCAGCGTGCTGGGCCGTTCCTCAGGATCCTTGGCAAGACAGGCCCGAACCAGCGGAGCAAGCGCATCGGGCACCCCCTGAAGCTGAGGCTCCTCATGCACGACCCGATACAACATCACCTCCGAACTCCCGTGCCCGAAGGGCGAGTCGGCGGTGGACGCATACGCCAGAGTCGCCCCCAGCGAGAACACATCGGTGGCCGGCGTGACAGCGGCCCCCCGAACCTGCTCGGGCGCAAGGAACCCCGGCGACCCCACAGCGGTCCCGACATGCGTGAGCGTGGACGCACCGGTGGCCCAGGCGATCCCGAAGTCGATGATCCGGGGCCCCTTGGGCGACAGCAGAATGTTGGACGGCTTCAGATCCCGGTGGACGACCCCGGCTTCGTGAACGGCGACGAGCCCCTCGGACAACGCGGCCCCGATGGAAGCGAGCTCGGCGGCCCCTATAGGCCCTTCGTCACCGACTTTGTCGTGAAGGGAAGGCCCGGGAACGTACTGCGTCGCGAACCACGGCCGCTCGGCCTCGAGATCGGCGGCGACGAGCCGAGCCGTACACCCGCCCCGGATCCTCCGCACGGCGGACACCTCGCGCGCGAACCGCGAGAGGAACTCCTGATCCTCCGCCAGATCGGGCCGGATGACCTTGAGCGCGACGCGCTGCCCCTTCTTGTCGGAGCCGAGATAGACGACGCCCATCCCGCCCGCGCCGAGCCGTCTGTGAAGCCTGAACGAGCCGACGACGCGCGGGTCCTCGCGCCTCAGGCGCATCATCGCCATGTTCATCCCCGCTGCCGGTCCGTGTGACGTGCCACAGCTTACGTTTCCCCGACCGCCGGTGTGCAGGAGCCGCGCCCTCTCGGCCCGATCGATTGTCAGTGCCGGGTGGGAGACTTGAGAGGTGGTCAGGAAGGCGGCGGGGCAACGGTTTTCGGCCGTGACCTGATCTCAACCAGCCATCACAGAAGGGGGATTGGCACTGTGAAGGGTGACCGAGTGGAGATAGTCGTGGACGCCGGGGACACGACGCGGACGTACGAGGTGGTGGCCAGCAGGGCGGGCCGCAGGGTGGAGACGGCGGTCCGCAGGGGGGTGGTGGAAGTGAGCGAAGTCACGCGCTCCGGGACGGTGATCCGGACCGCCCGTTTCATGGCGAACCGGGTCCTGGCGCTCGTCGAACAGCCGGTCCCCCGGGAAGCGGAATCGGAAAAATCTGCCCGGACCGGACAGCCCTTCCGGGAAGACCCTGAGTCGTAGGACCCCGTCTCCACCCAGGGGAGTACTCGGCAGGTCGTGGCTCATCCTCCGGGAGGCCCGCCAATCGGTACGAGGGCATGACGCCCGCGAGCCGCCACCCGCCTAAGTTAGAGGTCAAGCGGCGGGTGCAGCACTCGTCCCCCGAGGTCAGACACCCGCCGCTGCCAACGACTACCTGGTTTGGGAAGGAGGAGCCATGGCCTACACGGCACCGCGGAACACCTACCGCGACCAGCCCGAGCCCGGCCGTCGTCACCCTCTGACGGCGACCCTGATGGTCCTCCCTCTCGCGGTCCTGCTCTTCGTCGTCTTCGGCGGCTGGGAGACAGTGGCCACACAGGCGTCGTCCGTGGGCGTGATGCTGGGGCGCTGAGCGGCGACCCCAGGCCCGGAAGAGCGGTCCGGGCGGGGACATCCCACCCATGAAACCCCGTGGGGACGGGGGTGCGGCGGACGGCAACAATGCCGGCGCAGCTGGGGAGCTGCGCCGGCATTACCTTTGCCCGCACGCAACAGAAGGACCCCACCCCCGTGACCCTGCTCACCGCCCTCACCTTCACCCTCCGCACCCGCACCCACCCCGGCCCCCCACCCTGCGCCTGCCCCACCAGCACCCTCGCGGACCGCCCGGACGCCACGGTCGTACGCCACGCCGACACCGTCGCCAAGGCCCACGCCCCCGGCACACCCCCGGAAACCCTCCTCCCGCGCCTGCGCACAGCCGCCCACCTCCCCGACGTCTTCCTCCCGCCCCTCACCCCCACCCCGGCCCCCCTGCACGACCGCCTGGTCACGTTCTGGCCCTACGGCACCCCCGTCGACCCCGAAGCCCCCGAAGAGGCCCCCTGGGAGGCCGCCGGCGCCCTCCTGGCCCGCCTCCACCGTGCCACCCCGCCCCCGGACCTCCCCCCGATGCGCGGCCCGGCGAAGGCCGCCCAGGCGATCGCCCGCCTCGCCGCCGTCACCCACCCGGCGACCACCCCCGTACGCCGCGCCTGGCACCACCTCCCCGCCTGGGCCCGCGCCGAGGCCCCCATGCCCGCCACCGGCCTCTGCCACGGCGACCTCCACCTCGGCCAGCTGGTCCGCACCCCGGCCGGAGACTGGCGCCTCATCGACGTCGACGACCTCGGCACCGGCGTCCAGACCTGGGACCTCGCCCGCCCCGCCGCCTGGTACGCCTGCGGCCTCCTCCCGCCCGAGGAGTGGAACCGCTTCCTCGACGCCTACCGCGACGCGGCCGGCCCCGCGCTCGACGGGTACGACGACCCCTGGCCCGCCCTGGACGTCGTCGCACGCGCCCTGACCGTCCAGACCGCCGCCCGCGCGATCGCCAAGTCGGCCGCGCAGGAACGGCGGTTGGACGAGGTGGAGGAGGCATTGGTGGACGCGTGCGCGCGGATGTCGCCGTAGGGTGCAACCGGCCGGCCCCGGACGGAGTCTGTCCTGGGGTAACGCGAAACAGGAACGAACAGTGAGGAATTGGGGCCGATGATGCAGTGTCCGAAGTGCCACGCGGCGATGCACACCTACAACCGCAACGGCGTCCAGATCGAACAGTGCAGCAACTGCCGGGGGATCTTCCTCGACTACGGCGAGCTGGAGGCTCTGACCCGCCTCGAAGGCCAGTGGGGTCAGCCGGGACCGCAGGCGTACCCGGCGGCGCCGCCGGTCCCCCCGCCGGGCCCGGCCTGGGGCGCCCCGCAGCACCACGGCGGCCACGGGGGTCACCACGGCGGACACCACCAGCGTCACAAGAGCTTCGGCCACATGCTGTTCTCCAGCTAGCCGGAACGCCACGAAGCCCCCGGTGGGAACCGGGGGCTTCGGCAGCTGTGGACGATACTGGGATTGAACCAGTGACCTCTTCCGTGTCAGGGAAGCGCTCTCCCGCTGAGCTAATCGTCCGGGAGAAACCATGATCCGAAGACCATGATCAGTGCGCGATACTGGGATTGAACCAGTGACCTCTTCCGTGTCAGGGAAGCGCTCTCCCGCTGAGCTAATCGCGCGGGGAAGCCTTGCGGCTCCAGTGGACGATACTGGGATTGAACCAGTGACCTCTTCCGTGTCAGGGAAGCGCTCTCCCGCTGAGCTAATCGTCCTTGGAGGTGGAGACGGGATTTGAACCCGTGTAGACGGCTTTGCAGGCCGTTGCCTCGCCTCTCGGCCACTCCACCAGGAGTTGCAGGGGTTCGGGAAGATCCCCTTGCTTTCCTTCGAGCGGACGACGAGGCTCGAACTCGCGACCTCAACCTTGGCAAGGTTGCGCTCTACCAACTGAGCTACGTCCGCTTGTCTTTCCCGGCCCGCTTGCGCGTCCCGGCGACGTGGTGAACTCTAGCCGATTCCCGGGCCAGTACAAAAACGCGTTTGCGCAGCATGCCGCCCCACATCACCGAACCGCCCAGCTCAGGCCCCCTTGCCGACACCCGACCTAGACTCGACGCGTGCCCCACCTGCCTCCCCTCGCCCGCTTCGGCACCCGCGTCGCCACCGGTCTCCTGGACGTCACGAGCGACCCCGCCGCCCTGGAGTCCAGCGGTTTCTGGGCCGTCGCCGCCGACTTCGAGGGCCGTCTGACCTGCGCCCGCTTCGCCGACGTACACCGCGCCCCGGTCCCCGCGCCGGTGCCGGGCGCCTGGCGCGGACCGGCGACGGGTGACTGGACGTCGTCCCTCGACCGCGCCGCGTACACGGCCGGTGTCCGGCGTATCCGCGAGCACATAGCCGCCGGCCGCGTCTACCAGGCCAACCTCTGCCGGGTCCTGTCCGCGCCGGTCCCAGGGGACGCCGACGTCGACGCCCTCACCGCCCTGCTCGCCCTCGGCAACCCGGCGCCGTACGCGGGCACGATCCGCCTGCCCGGACACGGCGTGCAGATCGCCACCGCCTCCCCGGAACTCTTCCTGCGCCGCGACGGCCGGACGGTCCTCTCCGGCCCCATCAAGGGCACCGGCCGCACCGAGGCCGACCTCCTGGAGAAGGACTACGCCGAGAACGTCATGATCGTGGACCTCGTCCGCAACGACCTCGGCCAGGTCTGTACGACGGGCAGCGTCACCGTCCCCGACCTGTGCGCGGTGGAGAAGCACCCCGGCCTCGTCCACCTCGTCTCGACCGTCGCCGGCGAGCTGCGCCCCGGCGCCGGCTGGCCCGGACTCCTCGCCGCCGCCTTCCCGCCCGGCTCCGTCACCGGCGCCCCCAAGTCCAGCGCCCTCAGGATCATCGACGCCCTGGAGACCGCGCCGCGCGGCCCCTACTGCGGCGGCGTCGGCTGGGTCGACGCCGACCGGGGGACCGGTGAACTCGCCGTCGGCATCCGGACGTTCTGGATCGACGGGGGCCTGCTGAAGTTCGGTACGGGCGCCGGGATCACCTGGGGGTCCGACCCCGAGGGCGAGTGGCGGGAGACCGAACTGAAGGCGTCCCGGCTGCTCGCGGTAGCGTCGGGGGAGTACGACGGCTGACGAACCCCCGAGGTGGCACCGGTGAAACTCTGGCTCGACGGCGGACTGAAGGACATCGAGGACGCGCGCGTCTCCGTCCTCGACCACGGACTGACCGTGGGCGACGGCATCTTCGAGACGGTCAAGGCGACCGACGGCCGCCTCTTCGCGCTCACCCGCCACCTCGACCGCCTCACCCGCTCCGCCCGGGGCCTCGGCCTCCCCGACCCCGACCACGACGAGATCCGTACGGCCTGCGCCGCCGTCCTCGCCGCGAACCCCATGCCGCTCGGCCGCCTGCGCATCACCTACACCGGCGGCCAGGGCCCCCTCGGCTCCGACCGCGGCGCCCACGGCACGACCCTCGTCGTCGCCCTCGGCGAGACGGCCCGCCGCTCCGACACGACCGCTGCCGTCACGGTCCCCTGGACCCGCAACGAACGCGGCGCCCTCACCGGCCTCAAGACCACCTCGTATGCCGAGAACGTCGTCGCCCTCTCCCGCGCGCACGACCAGGGCGCCACCGAGGCGCTCTTCGCCAACACGGTCGGCGCGCTCTGCGAAGGCACCGGCTCCAACGTCTTCGTCGTCCTCGACGGCGAGATCCACACCCCGCCGCTGGCCTCCGGCTGCCTCGCCGGGATCACCCGCGAGCTGGTCGTCGAGTGGACCGGCGCCCACGAGACCGACCTCCCGCTGGATGTCCTCGACCGCGCCGACGAGGTGTTCCTGACGTCCACCCTCCGGGACGTCCAGGCGGTCCACCGCGTGGACGCGCGCGAGCTGCCCGGGGCGCCGGGGCCGGTGACGGCGAAGGCGATGCGGGTGTTCACGGAGCGGGCGGCGGACGACCTCGATCCGTGAGCGGTGCCGTTATCGGGCTGCTCGGAGGGCCCGCACAGGGTAGAAACGCGGCATGACCACGACCTTGCGCCCCACCGAGCCGCTCCAGCGGGAGCCCGGCCCCGCCGGACGGCTCTCACGCCGCTACCAGGTGTGCGTGAACAGCCGCCCCGTCGGCACGCTCCACCTCGGCACGCACCCGGGCTTCGGCCCGACCATCGCCCGCATCGAGGAACTCCGCATCGACGAGGCCGACCGCCGCCGGGGCCGCGCGACGGTCGCCGCGCTCGCCGCGGAGGAGGTGGCGCGCGGGTGGGGCTGCCGGTCCATCGAGGTGTACGTCCCCGTCGAGCGCGGCACCGACCCGGCGACCTCCCCCGGCATCCGCCTCGCCACCGCCCTCGGCTACGTCCTGCGCAACCGGGGCATGGAGAAACCCCTCGGCACGACCGCCCCGCCCCTCCCGCCCGGCCTCACCGTCCGCCCCATAGCCGAGACGGAGTTCCGCCCCTTCATCGAGAGCAGCTACCGCAACTTCGCGCAGGAGTGCGTGGAACGCGGCATCACCCGCGCCGAGGCCGACACCCGCGTCGCCCGCGAACTCCCCGGCGCACACCTCACTCTCCCCGGCACCACCATCGACGCCCTCGAACACCCCGACGGCCGCCTCGGCACCCTGTGGCTCGCCCCCGACGGCGACAACTCCTACATCTACGACATCGAGGTCACCGAGGAGTTCCGGGGGAAGGGGTACGGCCGCACGCTGATGCACCTCGCGGAGGCGCGCGCGATCGAGAGGGGCAGCACGGTCATCGGCCTCAACGTGTTCGCGGACAACGCACCGGCGGAGCGGCTGTACGAGTCACTGGGCTACGAAACGGTCGGGCACGGCATGTACAAGGCACTCTGAACCGGGCTCACGCGCCGAGCAGCCGGTCGGCGATCTCCTCGACGCGCTCCCGGAGCCCCTCCTGGCTCTTGCCGCCGTCGAGGCGTTCGCCGTCGATGACGTACGTCGGGGTGCCGGTGACGCCGATCGCCTTGCCCTCGGCGTGGTCCGCGTCCACGATCAGCATGTGCCGGCCGTCGATGAGCGCCGTCTCGAACTCCTCGGCGTCCAGCCCGAGTTCACGCGCGATGTCGACGAGGAACGCCTCACCGCGCCGGTCCAACTCCTCGACCCGCCCGAGCACCGCCTCGACGTACGCCCACCCCTGCCCCTGTTCCACCGCCTCCTCCGCTGCCTGCGCGGCGGCGAACGCGTGCTTGTGCTTCTCCAGCGGGAAGTGCCGCAGCCGCACGTCCACCCGGTCCCCGTACCGCTCCCGCAGCAGCCGCAGATCCCCGAGCGCGGACCGGCAGTCGGGACACTGCAACTCGCACCAGACGTCGAGGACGACGGGGGAGGCGGGGGAGGGGGAGGAATCGTTCATGGGGGGAGTCTCCCAGTCCGGGGCGGGGGATCCCAACCCGTGGGGCGGAGGCCGACCCGGAGATGTCCCTGATGTCCTTGCCGGGGCGTGGCCGCGACGGGGGCGGGAGGTGCACGATGGAGACAGGACGGGACGCGCGGACCGGGAGGACGGGGTGCGCCGGCCCGTGCGAGTTGCGCACACCGAGTCTGGAGGACCGGATGATTGCCGAGACCGTCTGTTCCGCTGTCGCCGCGGCCGGCCTGGGCATCGCGGCGGTGACGGCGTACCGGAAACGCTTCCTGGCGGCGGCCCGCCTGGCGGCCTACGCGCTGGTGCCGCTGGGCCTCGTGATGACCGGGGTCGTCAAGTGGGCGGCGGACACGGCGTTCAGCCCGGTCGCCTGGGCGGGTTTCGCCGTACTCGGCGGCGCCTGGGGGCTGTTCGCGCTGACCCGTTCCGTGGAGCGGCACCGGGGTGGCACCCGCAAGGAGCGCAGGGCGACCGCGCGGGCGGCGAACCGGGAGGCCGTGGCGCCGGGTGCCTCGACGCCGACGCTCGGCGCGGCGGCGCCCCGCCAGTCCCGGCCCGCCGCGAGCCGCCGTACGGAACCCGCCTCCGCCGGCGATGACTTCAGCGAAATCGAGGCGATTCTCAAGAAGCGCGGCATTTGAGGCACCCCGTCTGAAACGACACAAGTGGTCCCCCGGCCGTGCGGAAACGATCACACCCTGAAACGGACCTCGACGGTTTCGGCGAACTCCCGCTCAACCCGCGCGTGTTGATCGCAACAGGGGTCCCACCTGCGCCATCATCGCCCGCGAGATGCTGGACACGACACAGAGCGAGGCCGCGCCCCCTCAGGACGAGCCGCGCGGATGCCTCTTCGCCCTATCCCAGCCACCGCTCATGATCTTCCTCGCGGTGATCGGGTCCCTCCTCCTCATGGCAGCCCTGCACGACCTGCTGCTGCTGTGACCGTCCCGCGCTCCCCGGCGCCATCCGCCGGGGCGCGCGCACACTCCCCCCGCCCTCACCCCGTGGCCTCTTTCCTCCGTGCCCGGTAGGCCGCCACGTGCAAGCGGTTGCCGCACGTCCTGCTGTCGCAGTAGCGGCGGGAGCGGTTGCGGGAGAGGTCGACGAAGGCCCGGCGGCAGTCGGGCGCCTCGCAGCGGCGCAGACGTTCCTGCTCACCGGCGACGACGAAGAACGCGAGGGCCATCCCGCAGTCGGCGGCGAGGTGGTCGGCGAGGGAGGCGCCGGGGGCGAAGTAGTGGACGTGCCAGTCGTACCCGTCGTGATCGGTGAGCTGCGGAGTCGTGCCCGCTCCCGCGACCAGCTTGTTGATCAGTTCCGCCGCGCTGCGGGCATCCGCCGCCGCGAAGATCTCGGCGAACCGCTCCCGCAGAGCGCGGACCGACTCCAGATCGGCCTGGGACAGCGCCTCGACGCCGCTGATCTCGTTGGAACGTACGAACTCTTCCAGCGCGGGGACGTCCAGCAGCCCGTCCACCGCCGTCTCGTCCTCCGGCGCGGTGTTGACCAGGCCCACCACCGCGTCCAGCGCACACCGGGTGTCGTGGGGGATCAGCACATTTCGCTCCCTGCCTGAGGACGGGCCACGCGCCCGCCGATGCTGGCCGATGGTAGCCGCCCCGCCCAGGGGACCCGGGCCCACGGACCCGCGCCCAACACCGACGCCGCCCACCGGAGAACCGGTGGGCGGCGTCGGTCGCGGACTGGTACGGCCCGCGTTCGTGTCTGCCCGGTCCGTCTCCCCGAGTGGACGGCGTCGGGCGGGTGGAGATGTCCCTGGCTAGTTCTCCGCCAGGATGTGCGACAGCTCCTGATCGAGGTCGAAGTGCCGATGCTCCGTGCCAGGTGGCACGGCCGCGTCGGTGCGCTTCAGGAAGGATTCCAGTGCCCGCGCAGGTGCCTCCAGGAGGGCCTCGCCCTCAGGGGAGCTGAGGGCGATACAGACGACCCCCTGACCGTGACTGCGCGACGGCCATACGCGGACGTCGCCGGTGCCGGTGGGCCGGTGGAGGCCCTCCGCGAGGAGGTCGCGGGCGAACACCCACTCGACGGTCTCCTCGGCTCCGGTGTGGAAGGTGGCGTGCACGGCGTAGGGATCGGCCGTGTCGTACCGCAGACCTGCGGGAACAGGCAGGGAGGACTCGCTCGACACAACGAGGCGCAGGTGCAGCTCGCAGCTGACCGTGGTGTTCATAAGCGCCAGGGCCTTTCGCTCAGTGTGCGCTCGGGGATTCGCACGTCGGCGAAATCGACATGCCACCTACGGTGCCGTTGTAAACCCCTCTGAGGGTTTTGTGCGTCTTTACGTAACTCTTCCGGCCGAGACCCTCTTCTCCCGGTACCACCATTCCGGTGACCGGATTCTCTCCGGTAAGGTTCAGGTATGAATACGGGGAGTGACGAGCCCGGCGAGGCGACCGTGGTCACGGACAGTGCGAAACCCGAAGGTCTCGGATCCAAGGCGCCGGCGTTCATCAAGAAGAGCAGGACACTGCACCTGAGCTGGCAGGTCGGCGTCTTCGTCGTCGGCCTCGCGGTCGTGGGGCTCGGCATCGTCATGCTGCCGCTGCCGGGGCCCGGCTGGGTCGTGATCTTCGCGGGCATGGCGATCTGGGCCACCGAGTTCGTCTGGGCGCAGCTGGTCCTGCGCTGGACGAAACGCAAGGTCACGGAGGCCGCCCAGCGGGCCCTCGATCCGGAGGTGCGCCGGCGGAACATCATCCTGACGTCGATCGCGCTGGTGATCATCGGCGTCCTGGCCGGCATCTATCTCTGGAAGTACGGCCTGGAGATGCCGTGGAACATCAAGAACCAGTGAGTCCGGCCGTCTGACCGCCTCCCCGCCGGTCACCCTCCGCCACCGACCGCCTCCCCCTTCGGTGGCCCGACCCTCACCGGTCCGACCCACCCCCTGACATGCGGTAATGTTCACCCCGCACCCGGGCGATTAGCTCAGTGGGAGAGCGCTTCGTTCACACCGAAGAGGTCACTGGTTCGAACCCAGTATCGCCCACCCGATCCAGGGGCCGTTCCGGAAGCCGGAGCGGCCCCTGGTGCATGCCCAGGGGGGACGCACATGACCAGCCTGATATCGATCATCACGCCGATCTACGACCCCCACCCCGAGCACCTGAAGGCCGCCCACGCCTCCCTCGCGGCCCAGACCCTCCCGCCCGGCTGGTCCTGGGAGTGGATCGTCCAGGAGGACGGCGGGACAGGCATCGCCGAGACGCTGCTCCCGCAGGACCCCCGGATCCGTACGGCACGGGGCCGCCGGGGCGGCGTCGCCATCACCCGCAACCTCGGTCTCTCCCGCGCCGAGGGCACCCTGGTCAAGAACCTCGACCAGGACGACGTCCTCACCCCCGGCGCCCTGACCAGGGACATCGAGGCCCTCCAGGACCCGGCGACCGGCTGGGCCACCTCCCGCGCCCTCGACCTCCTCCCCGACGGCACGACAGCCGCCAACGACAACGACCCCGCCCCCGGCCCGATCCCCCGGGGCGAGGTCGCCGCCTACTGGCGCACCCACGGCCACCGCCTCCCCGTCCACCCCACCACCCTCTGCGTCCGCCGCACCCTCGCCGTGGCCCTGGGTGGCTGGATGGCCGTACCCGGCTCGGACGACACCGGCCTCCTCATCGCGGCCAGCACGATCGCGCCGGGCCACTTCACCGGCGAACCGGGCCTGCTGTACCGCAAGTGGCCGGGCCAGGTCTCCGCGGGCGACGCCCACTCCGAACCGGCCGAACGCGCCCTGCGCATGCGCCTGATCGACGAGCGGGCCCAGCAGCTCGCCGCGCTGTTCGACTAGGGACAGACAGCACTAACCCGCCGTACCCGTACCAGACCACCCCAAGAGCCCGTTCAAACCACCCCGGCGAATTTCGGCCCGTGCCCGCCGCCGCTCGATGGGGCATCCGGTGTTCGGGTGCTCGAACCGGCCTCGCTCACCTGCGGGTATGTCAACGCGATGGCCGTGAACGGCACTTGAGGCACGGGGCCGTCCCCAAGCCGTCTCACAAGAAAATCCTGTCCGAATCATTGACGCTCTCTCACCCCCCTCGTACCTTGTGCCAGCAAGCGCTTTCTTGAAACGATTCATGCAAGCGGCAACGACGCTGCGGGGAGGGCCCGACTGTGGGAACCAGCAGGAATATCGAGAGGCGAACGATCCTGAAGGCGGCCGGAGCGACGGCAGCCACACTCGGGCTGGCGGCGACGACGGGATGCGGCGGGGACAGCGGTTCGTCCTCCGACGGGACGGTGACGATCCGTTACGCGTGGTGGGGAGCCGACGACCGCGCGAAGAGAATCAACCAGACCATCGCGCTCTTCGAGAAGAAGTACCCGAAGATCAAGGTGAAAACGGACTTCCAGCCGTACGGCGACTTCTGGAAGAAGTTCAATACCCAGGCCTCCGGGGGAAATCCGCCGGACGTCTTCCAGAACGCCATCGGATTCCTGCGGAAATACGACGCGAAGAACGTTCTGCTCGACCTGAGTTCACAGGTCAAGGCGGGCAATCTGTCCATGGACGGCTTCCGCGCCGGACTCGACAAGTTCGGCGAGGTCGACGGCAAGCTCCTCGGCGTCCCGGTCGGCTCCAACTCGATGGCCCTGGTCATCGACCAGCCCGTCTACACCCGCTCCGGCATCACCCCGAAGCAGGGCTGGACCTGGAACGACTTCCACGCCGCGATGCTGAAGATCCACCAGAAGACCGGCCGCGCGGGCGACTCCGGCATGTACGGCGTCATGTACCTCTACGACCTGTACCTCCGCCAGAACGGCAAGGCGTTCTTCACCGCCGACGGCCTCGGATTCACCGAGTCGGACCTCAAGGACTGGTGGACCAAGGCCGAACAGGGCCTGGAGCAGGGCGAGTTCGCCGACGCCAAGAAGGTCGCCCAGATCAAGCCGAAGTCCGCCGTCGCCGCCGAACTCGCCGCCGGTGAGTTCACCTGGGACAACTTCACCGTCCGCTACACCGCCGAGGGGAAGAGCGAGTACCGCCTCGCCCCCATCCCCACCACGGACGGCAAGAAGACCGGCCAGTACCTCGGCTCCCTCATGCTGAGCGCCTCCAAGCGCACCAAGCACCCCAAGGAAGTCGCCCAGTTCATCAGCTTCATGGTCCACGACCCCGAGGTCGCCAAGATCATGGGCTACGACCGCGGCATCCCCGCCACCCAGGCGCAGTACGACGCGTTCAAGCCGACCGACGAGGTCAACAAGTCGATCGCCGCCTACGAGGAGTCCCTCGTCGCCTCCGGCGTCCTGGAACCCATCACCCCGCACCCCAGCGGCGCCGACATCTGCGAGTCCGCGTTCCTGCGGATCGCCGAGGAACTCGCGCTCGGGACCCGGTCGGTGGACGACGCCGTCAAGCAGTTCTTCACCGAGTCGAAGACGGCCCTCAAGGCCTGATGGGAACCACCGTGACACACGCCCCCGCACTGGAGGGCCAGACCTTGGACTCCGGGCCGCCCCGCGGCCCGGAGCGGCCCGCGAAACCCCCCGAGCTCAAGCGCCGTATGCGCCGGGAGAACCTGGCCGGCTACCTCTTCATGTCGCCGTGGATCGCGGGGTTCCTGCTGCTCACCGCGGGCCCGATGGTCGCCTCGCTCTACTTCGCGTTCACCGACTACAACCTCTTCGACCCGCCGAAGTGGATCGGCCTCGACAACTTCTCCGAGATGTTCGGCGACCCCCGCTGGCGCCACTCGGTCCAGGTCACCCTCTGGTACGTCGTCGTCGGTACGCCCCTCAAGCTGCTCGCCGCGCTCGGCGTCGCCCTGCTGCTCGCCCAGAAGCGGCGCGGCCAGGCCTTCTACCGGGCCGCGTTCTACGCGCCCTCCCTGATCGGGGCCAGCGTCTCCATCGCGATCGTCTGGAAGGCGATCTTCTCGGACGACGCGGTCGTCGACCAGACCCAGCAGTTCTTCGGCATCAACGCCGGCGGCTGGACCGGTGACCCCGAGCTGATCATCTACAGCCTCGTCGCCCTGACCGTCTGGCAGTTCGGCGCGCCGATGGTCATCTTCCTCGCAGGCCTCAAGCAGGTTCCGCGCGAGCTGTACGAGGCCGCCGAGATGGACGGCGCCGGGACCTGGCGCAGGTTCTGGAACATCACCCTGCCGATGATCTCCCCCGTCCTCTTCTTCAACGTCCTGCTGGAGACCATCCACTCCTTCCAGATCTTCAGCTCGGCGTACATCGTCGGCGGCGGCGCGGGCGGCAACGCCTGCGGACCGGCCGACGGGTCGATGGTCTACACCTGCTATCTGTACGTCCAGGGCTTCGAGAACAGCCGGATGGGGCTCGCCTCCGCCATGGCGTGGCTGCTGCTCGTCGCCGTCGCGCTGGTCACCGCCGTCCTCTTCTGGTCGCAGAAGAAGTGGGTGCACTACGAGGAGGGTGCCCGGTGAGCGCCACCATGGTTCAGAAGTCGTCCGGCACCGGACGGGGGCGCGCTGGCTCCCTCGCCTGGCACCTCGGCTCCCTCGCGATTCTTGCCGTGATCCTCTACCCCGTGATCTGGGTCATCGGCGGCTCGTTCAAGAAGAGCGAGGACATCGTCGGGAGCCTCGACCTCTTCCCGTCCGACCCGATCACCACCAACTACGAGCGGCTCAGCGACGGCATCGCCGACATCTCCATCTCGACGTTCTTCGTCAACTCGCTGACCCTCGCCCTCGGTTCCGTGATCGGCATCCTGATCTCCTGCTCGCTCACGGCGTACGCGTTCGCGCGGATCAAGTTCGCGGGCCGCAACCTGCTCTTCACGCTGATGATCGGCACCCTGCTGCTGCCGTACCACGTCCTGCTCATCCCGCAGTACGTGCTCTTCCGCAACATGGACATGATCAACACGTACACCCCGCTGCTGCTGGGCAAGTACCTCGCCACGGAGGCGTTCTTCGTCTTCCTCATGGTCCAGTTCATGCGCAACCTGCCCAAGGAACTCGACGAGGCCGCCCGCCTCGACGGCTGCGGACACCTGCGCATCTACTGGTCGATCGTGCTCCCGCTGTGCCGCCCGGCCCTCATCACCAGCGCGATCTTCACGTTCATCAACTCGTGGAACGACTTCATGGGCCCGCTGATCTACCTCAACGAGCCCGACAAGTACACCGTCTCCCTGGGCCTGAAGATGTTCGTCGACCAGGAAGGCGTGGCCGACTACGGCGGCATGATCGCCATGTCCCTCGTCGCGCTGCTGCCCGTCCTCGCGTTCTTCCTCGCCTTCCAGCGCTACCTCATCGACGGCATGGCGACCTCCGGACTCAAGGGCTGACGCCGATGGCCACCGAGACGCGGGTGAAGCCCCGCAAGGAGTCCGTGTTCGCCGAGCGGTTCGCCGTCTTCGCCGAGTGCCTGCTCACCGGCGTCTGGATCGCCGTCGCCTGCCTCGGCGTCGTCACCTACCCCGCCGCACTCGCCGCAGGCAGCCGCCATCTGGCCCGCCGTATCGCCCATGTGGACGGCGGACTGCGGGAGTTCATCGCCGACTTCCGTACGGCGCTGCGCGGCGGGTGGGCCGTCGGGCTCGCCGGGTGGGCGGCCGTCGTGGCGGTCTGGGTCGACGTGTGGGCCGTGCGCGCGGGGCTGCCGGGCGGGCCGCTGATCGGCGCGATCGGGGTGTTCGCCCTGATCGGGGCCGCCGTCGCGCTGCTGCGGGCCGCGGCCGTCTGGACGCCGGGCGACCGCTGGCGCGAGCTGCTCGCCGGGGCCGGGCGCCGGACGGTCCTCGACCCGGCCGGCTCCTTCCTCGTCGTCGCCGGGCTCGCGGTGGTCGTCATGTCCGCGTGGTTCATCGCGCCGCTGGGCGTTCCCGTGCTCGGCGCCGTCGTCGCGGCGGCGCTGGCGGTGGAGGAGCGGTACCGGCGCCGCTGAGCTGTCGCTTTACCGGTACGGCGCCGGCGCCCCCGGCGTCGTACCGCAACCAAGGCCGGTGTCCCCGTGCCTTCCTCTGTCATGCCCGAAGCTTCCCCGCACGGAAAGGAACGGCCATGTCCCCCCTTCCCCGCAGATCCCTCTTCAAGGCGGCAGCCGTCGCAGGAGTCGCCGCGCAGTTCAGCTGGGCGCTCGGCTCGAACGCCTCCGCCGCGCCGAACGCCCCGAGCGGCGCCGCCGACCCGGTGACCCTGGACTGGCTGGAGGACGGCGGCCTCGGCGCCGCCCCCGGCTCCACGCTCGGCGTGCCCTGGCCGATGGGCGCCTTCCAGGAGGACCAGGCCTTCGCGGTCACCGACGCCGACGGCAAGGACGTCCCCGTCCAGTCCTGGCCCATCGCCTACTGGCCCGACGGCTCCCTCAAGTGGACCGCGCACGCGGTGAGTTCGGGCGACGGCAAGCTCACGCTGGCGCCGGGTACGCCGACCGCGCCCGGCAAGAAGGTCACCGTCTACAAGAGCGGCGGCACCATCGACGTGTCGACCGGCGTCGTCGACGTGAAGATCGGCAAGTCCGGTGCCACGCTCATCAAATCCGTGAAACGCGGCTCCACCGAGATCGCCAAGAACGGCCGCCTCGTCCTCATCCGCCAGCCCGAGATCGAGGACGAGGACCAGGGCACCGTCAAGACCGAACGCTTCGAGGGCGCCATCTCCGAGGTGACCGTCGAACAGGACGGCCCCGTCCGCGCGGTCGTCCGCATCGACGGCAAGCACCGCAAGGGCAACCGGAGTTGGCTCCCCTTCTCAATCCGCCTCTACTTCTACGCGGGCGCCGACTCCTTCCGCATGGTCCACACCATCACCTACGACGGCACCCAGGAACCCGGCAAGGCCAGCGGCGACTTCATCCGCGGCCTCGGCGTCCGGTTCACCGTGCCGATGCGCGACCAGGCGTACGACCGCCACATCCGCATCGGCGGCGAGGGCACGGGCCTGCTCCGCGAGGCCGTCAAGGGCATCACCGGCCTGCGCCGCGACCCCGGAATCGCCGTCCAGGAAGCCCAGTTCGCCGGGAAGAAGCTGCCCGACCCGTCGACCTGGGACCAGCGGGTCACCACCCGGCTCCAGTACATCCCCGAGTGGGGCGACTACACCCTCTCCCAGCTCTCCTCCGACGGCTTCACCGTGCGCAAGCGCACCAAGAAGGGCCACGGCTGGATCGGCGCGGGCGGCGGCAAGCGGGCCTCCGGGTTCGGGTACGTCGGCGGCGCGAGCGGCGGATTCTCCTTCGGGCTGCGGGACTTCTGGGAGCGCCACCCCTCCCAGCTCGACATCCGCGACGCCCAGACCGACGAGGCCGAGGTCACCCTCTGGCTCTGGTCGCCCGAGGCCCAGCCGATGGACCTGCGCTTCTACCACGACGGCATGGGCCAGGACACGTTCCCCGAACAGCTCGAAGGCCTCAACATCACGTACGAGGACTACGAACCCGAGTTCGGCACGCCCTACGGCATCGCGCGTACCTCCGAACTCCTCTTCTGGGCCAACGAGTCCACACCGACGCCGGAAACACTCGCCCAACAGGTCGACGCCGTCCGGGTGTTGCCGCAACTGGCTGCGCCGCCCCAGCAGTTGATCAAAGCCGGTGTCTTCGGGCCGGGGTTGTACTCCGAGCCCGACCGCTCCACGCCGGCCAAGGCGAAGATCGAGGACCACCTCGACTTCCTCTTCACGTACTACAAGGACCAGGTGGAGCAGCGCCGTTGGTACGGCTTCTGGGACTACGGCGACATCATGCACACGTACGACACCGTCCGGCACCAGTGGCGGTACGACATCGGCGGGTACGCGTGGGACAACTCCGAGCTGTCGCCGGACCTCTGGCTCTGGTACGCGTATCTGCGCTCCGGCCGCTCCGACATCTTCCGGTTCGCCGAGGCCATGACCCGGCACACCGGGGAGGTCGACGTGTACCACCTCGGCAAGTGGGCCGGGCTCGGTACCCGGCACGGCGTCCAGCACTACGCCGACAGCGCGAAGCAGCAGCGGATCGCCAACACCACGTACCGGCGCTTCTACTACTTCCTCACCGCCGACGAACGCGTCGGTGACCTCATGCACGCGAACGTCGACTCCGACGAGACGTTCCTCGTCCTCGACCCCATCCGCAAGATCCGCACCGAGCCCTACACGCCCGACCGGCACGCCCTGTCCATCGGGTTCGGTACCGACTGGAGCGGGCTCGTCTCCGCGTGGCTCACCGAGTGGGAGCGGCGTGGGCCCAAGTGGGAGAAGGCGAAGGCTCGGGTGCTGTCCACGATGGAGACCATCGCCGCGCAGCCCAACGGGTTCGTGCAGGGGAGTGGGCTGTACGACCTCGACACCGGGAAGTTCGCGGTGGCGTCCTCGCCGGTCGTGGGGGTGTCGCATCTGTCCGCCGTCTTCGGGCTCAACGAGCTCTGCGCTGAGTTGATCCATCTCGTCGACATGCCTCGGTTCAATGAGGCGTACTTCGACTACTGCCGGTACTTCAATGCGACCAAGGCTGAGCAGGCGGCTCGGTATGGGGCCAACTTCGGGACGTTGCTGTTGTTCCAGGGGCACTCGCGGCTTGATGCGTATGCCGCGGTGAAGACTGGGGACGAGAAGCTGGCCAAGCGGGCTTGGGACAAGTTCTACAACTCCGATGGGTACAAGGAGTCGGCGCCGTGGAGGACCGAGAAGGTGGTGGGACCGACGGCTCTGGTCGCCGGTAGCGAGGCGACGTGGGTGTCGACCAACGACACCGCGTTGTATGGGTTGGCGGCCATCGAGAACCTGGCGCTTCTGGGGAACAAGATGCCTTCGTAGGGGGTGGTTCGGGTGGTGGGGGACTGTGGGCCCGTTGTGGCTGGTCGCGCCCGCGCGGCGGTAGCCGCAAATCGACACAGCCCCGCGCCCCTGAAAGACCTAGACTTGCCGCTTGTGGATTGGACGCGCTATCGGTTTCGTAGCCTGTGGCGCCTGCCTGCGCCTACCGACGTCGTGTACTCCGCCCTCGAACGCGCCGAGGAGTATCCCCGCTGGTGGCCCCAAGTTCGCTCGGTCACCCCCATTGACGACACCACCGGTCTCATTCACATCCGCGCCACCCTTCCCTACACCCTCACCTTCACCGCGCGCGAGGTTCGGCGTGATCCCGGTGCCGGGGTGCTGGAGATCTCCATGAGTGGGGATCTTGAGGGGTGGGCTCGGTGGACGCTGGAGGCTCAGGGGGGTGGGACCCTTGCGGTCTACGAGCAAGTCGTCGTCGTGAACAAGGCGTTGTTGCGGGTGCTCGCCGTTCCCGGGCGGCCCGTGTTTCGGCTCAACCATCGGCTCATGATGCGTGGTGGGCGGCGTGGGCTCGTCCGGGTTCTGCGCGCGGTTTGAAGGAACCGCGCGCGGGACTGTATTGTTCAGTGCGTTCCCGGGCGATTAGCTCAGTGGGAGAGCGCTTCGTTCACACCGAAGAGGTCACTGGTTCGAACCCAGTATCGCCCACCGGGAAAAGGCCGGTCAGCCTTAGCTGACCGGCCTTTTGCTTGCCCTCATGCCGCCGCCGGGAGAGCAGGCGGGCGGACCGGCCAGGCCGGGTCCACCGTCTCCTCCTGGCCGCTTCGCGCGAACCACGCCTGGAGGCCGCGCGCCTGGGCCGCGTGCCAACCCGTCTGGAGGGTGTGCAGCTCGCCGGGGGAGAGGCGTTCGAGGCGGGCCGAGAAGCGGCGGCCTACGGCTCGTACGACCTCAAGGGAGGCCAGCGCGTCCGCCGCCGCGTCGTGCGCCTCGGACAGCGTCACGCCGTAGTGCTCGCACAGGTCCGTCAGCGTGCGGCGGCCCTTGCGGTAGCGGTCCAGGTGCTTGTCCAGGACCCGGGGGTCCAGGACGCGCAGCGAGGACTGCTCCAGCCGGTCGTCCAGGGACGACGCTCGGTGCCGGCGCAGCTCGCGGTCCAGGAGCGTCAGGTCGAACGGCGCGTTCATCACCACCAACGGCCGCCCCACGGCCGCCTGTTCGGCCAGCAGCTCCGCTATCTCGTGCATCACCGGCGCCGGCCAGCGGCCGTTGCGCTGGAGGTGCTCCTCCGTCAGCCCGTGCACCGCCGTCGCCGAACTCGGCACCGGTACGCCCGGGTTGACCAGCCAGCGGCTCACCCGGGGCCGGGTCCCCGTGGCGTCCTGCACGACGAGCGCGGCCGACACGATCCGGTCCGACTCGACGTCCACTCCTGTCGTCTCCGTGTCGAAGGCCGCGAGGGGGCCTTCGTACCAGCACGTCATATCCTCACAACCCCTCGTTCGCGCACGGCCGATGACATGCCGTCTTCTGCCTGTTTGGTGATACCCGGGCTGTTTGCGCCGTACGCCGGAAGGACACAACAGGAGTGCGGGAGCTGGGAGTTCGCCCGGCCGCACCAAGAACTCGCAATAACGGGGAAGGCTTTTGGTCATGGCGATAGCGCAGCCCGAGCGGGGCGGGCTGCTGCCCGAACGCACGGGCCCCCATCGCGGCACGCTCGCCACCACCGCCTGCATGGAGACCTTGCAGGTCGGCTATCTGCACGCCGTCGCCGCAGCGGCCGGCTGCTCGCTGTCCCAGCCGTTCCCGGACAACGGCATCGACTGGCACGTCAGCCACGGCTCACCCGGCCACACCGTCGACGACGAAGTCACCATCAAGGTCCAGCTCAAGGCGACGTACCAGCTCCCGCCCCACCCGCCGGGCCGCACCTTCCCCTTCACCCTCGAAAACGACCACCTGCGCAAACTCGCGCGCACCCCGGTGTCCGTGCACAAGATCCTGGTCGTGATGCTCGTCCCGCGCTCCCCGGACGACTGGCTGCGCGCCGGCCACGACCGCCTCGACCTGCGGCACTGCTGCTACTGGGTCAACCTCGCCGGCCGGCCGATCACCGGCCGCACCCGCACCACCGTACGGATACCGACCTCACGCATCTTCGACGACCGGGCGCTGTGCGAGATCATGACGCGGGTCGGGACGGGAGGACGACCATGAGCCACCGGCCGCTCGACGAACTACGGCCCCACCCCGAACACGACGGCTGGTACCGCGTCCCCGACGCCGCCGACGTCGACCCCGCCGTCCTCGCCGCCCTCCTGCGCCGGCACGGCTGGCAGCGGCGCGGCGGAGCACCCGGCCGCTACGGACGCTGGACCCCGCCCGGACCCGGCACCACGACCAGCCTCCTCGTCCCCGAGACCCGCGCCTACCCCGACAGCGACGACCTGCTGACCGAGGCACTCACCGCACTCACCCGCACCGGGACACCCGCCGCACGCGAAGTCCTGCTCGGGCTCGCCGTCCCCAGCGACGAGATCCGCTGGTGGCGCGACATCCCCGAGGGCCCCGCGGCCCGGAACGCGGTCTCCTGGAACGCCGCCTCCTGGAACGCCGACGACGAGTTGCGCGCCGCCGCCCGCCGCACCCTCCTCGCCGCCGCCCTCGCGACCCGCGCCCCCGCCGGCTACCACGGCGCCCGCCACCGCCACAGCGCCGCCGCCCTCCTCGACGACGTCCTCGTCGGCACCGCCGAAGGAGGCCGCCGGCTCACCGCGTTCGCCCCCGTCCGCGCCGCCCGCCCCCTCGCCGTACGCCTGCACCAGGCCCTGTACGCCGCCCGCGAGGCCGTCGACTACCAGCGGGCCACCGGCGGCATGGACGCCTTCGACGGCGCCGTCGAGGCCGGCGTCAGCCGCGAGCTGACCGAGGCGCTCATCTCGCTCGTGCGGGGTACGGAGGGGGCGCGCATCGCCGTCGCGTGGGCGCCCGGCGCCGGGGTGCCCGAGGGGTGCGCAGGGTCCGGGGAGGCCGTCGAGTTCTCGCCGGGGGACGTACCCGTGCTGCGCGAGGCCGGGGCGCGGTACCTGCGGGAGGAGCCGTCCGTGCCGGTCACGGTGACCGGGGCCGTCCTGCGGCTGCGGCGGTCCGGGCCCCGGGGGGAGGGCAGCGTGCGGCTGCGGGTCCTCGCGGGCGCCGAGGTGGCCCAGGTGCGGGTACGGCTCGACGAGGAGGACTACCGGATCGCCGGGCAGGCGCATCTGCTGGGGCTGCCGGTCCGGGTGCGGGGGCGGCTGGAGAGCCGGGGCGGGTTCCGGCGGCTGGCGGAGGGGTACGGCGTCGTACCCGTCGAAGTCGACGACGAGGAGCGGGACCGGCTGCTCAAGTCGCTCCAGGAGAACCTCGACTTCTTCGAGGAGGCGTGTGGGGGCGAGCTGGACGACTGACCTGGGGGGCTTGTTTCGCGGTGGGTGCTCCCGGGTCGGTACGATCCCCTCTTGCGCGCGCTCCTCGTATGGCGCCGCATTTCACCTTCAGGCAGGAGAGACCGGTGTCAGACGTCCGTGTGACCATCCAACGCGATTCCGAGCGGGAAGAGCGCGTGGTGACGACGGGGACCACGGCTGCCGACCTCTTCGCCGGCGAGCGCTCGATCATCGCCGCGCGCGTGGCCGGTGAGCTGAAGGACCTGGCGTACTCCGTCGCGGACGGCGATGTGGTCGAGGGGGTCGAGATCTCCTCCGAGGACGGCCTCAACATCCTGCGGCACTCCGCCGCCCACGTCATGGCGCAGGCCGTGCAGGAGATCTTCCCCGAGGCCAAGCTCGGTATCGGACCGCCGGTCAAGGACGGCTTCTACTACGACTTCGACGTTGAGAAGCCGTTCACGCCCGAGGATCTCAAGGCCATCGAGAAGAAGATGCAGGAGATCCAGAAGCGCGGCCAGAAGTTCGCGCGCCGCGTGGTGACCGACGAGGCCGCCCGCGAGGAGCTCGCGAACGAGCCGTACAAGCTGGAGTTGATCGGCCTCAAGGGGTCCGCGTCCTCCGACGACGGCGCGGACGTCGAGGTCGGGGCCGGTGAGCTGACGATCTACGACAACCTCGACGCGAAGACCGGCGAGCTGTGCTGGAAGGACCTGTGCCGCGGTCCGCACCTGCCGTCGACCCGGCAGATCCCGGCGTTCAAGCTGATGCGGAACGCCGCCGCGTACTGGCGGGGCAGCGAGAAAAACCCGATGCTCCAGCGGATTTACGGCACCGCCTGGCCCTCCAAGGACGAGCTGAAGGCGCACCTCGACTTCCTTGTGGAGGCCGAGAAGCGTGACCACCGCAAGCTCGGCAGCGAGCTGGACCTCTTCTCCATCCCCGAGCAGATCGGCTCCGGGCTCGCGGTCTTCCACCCCAAGGGCGGGATCATCCGCCGGGTGATGGAGGACTACTCGCGGCGGCGGCACGAGGAGGAGGGGTACGAGTTCGTCTACACGCCCCACGCGACCAAGGGCAAGCTTTTCGAGCAGTCCGGTCACCTCGACTGGTACGCCGACGGTATGTACCCGCCCATGCAGCTCGACGAGGGCGTGGACTACTACCTCAAGCCGATGAACTGCCCGATGCACAACCTGATCTTCGATGCGCGGGGGCGGTCGTACCGTGAACTGCCGCTGAGGCTCTTCGAGTTCGGGACTGTGTACCGGTACGAGAAGTCGGGTGTCGTGCATGGCCTGACCCGTGCGCGTGGCTTTACTCAGGACGACGCGCACATCTACTGCACGCGTGAGCAGATGTCCGATGAGCTGGACCGGACGCTGACGTTCGTGCTGGGGCTGCTGCGGGACTACGGGTTGGACGACTTCTACCTGGAGCTGTCGACCAAAGATCCCGAAAAGTTCGTCGGCAGCGACGAGGTCTGGGAAGAGGCCACGGAGACGCTGCGGCAGGTGGCCGAGAAGCAGGGGCTGCCGCTGGTGCCGGACCCGGGCGGTGCCGCGTTCTACGGGCCGAAGATCTCCGTGCAGACCAAAGACGCCATCGGCCGCACCTGGCAGATGTCGACCATCCAGCTCGACTTCAACCTGCCGGAGCGGTTCGACCTGGAGTACACGTCGGCGGACGGTTCGAAGCAGCGTCCGGTGATGATTCACCGCGCGCTCTTCGGCAGCATCGAGCGGTTCTTCGCCGTGCTGCTTGAGCACTACGCGGGGGCGTTTCCGGCGTGGCTGGCGCCCGTGCAGGCGGTGGGTATCCCGATCGGGGACGCGCACATCGACTACCTGACGGAGTTCGCGGCCGAGGCGAAGAAGAAGGGCCTGCGGGTCGAGGTCGACTCCTCGTCGGACCGGATGCAGAAGAAGATCCGCAACGCACAGCGCGCCAAGACGCCGTTCATGATCATCGTCGGCGACGAGGACATGAACGCCGGCACGGTCTCCTTCCGCTACCGGGACGGTTCGCAGGAGAACGGCATCCCCCGCGACGAGGCCCTCGCGAAGCTCGTCGACGTCGTGGAGCGTCGCGTCCAGGTGTGACGGTACGACGGTGAGGGCCCCCGGAGTTCGCTCCGGGGGCCTTTCCCCTGCCCCCAGCCCTACGCCATATGCTGCTCACCATGACGAGTGAGCCGGAGCAGCAGATCGGAGTGGGCGTGCCGGACGCGTTCCAGCGCCTGTGGACGCCTCATCGGATGGCCTATATCCAGGGTGAGAGCAAGCCGACCGGTCCGGGCGCCGACGACGGTTGTCCGTTCTGCTCGATTCCGGCGAAGTCCGACGAGGACGGGCTGATCGTCAGGCGGGGGGAGCTGGCGTACGTCGTGCTCAACCTGTACCCGTACACGGGCGGTCACGCGATGGCCGTGCCGTATCGTCACGTCGCCGACTACACGGACCTGACGGAGCCGGAGACGGCGGAGGTCGCGCTGCTGACGAAGCAGGCGATGACGGCGCTGCGGAAGGCGTCGGGGGCGCACGGGTTCAACCTGGGGATGAACCAGGGCGCGGTGGCGGGCGCGGGGATCGCGGCGCACCTGCATCAGCACATCGTCCCGAGGTGGGGCGGGGACACGAACTTCATGCCGGTGGTGGGGCACACGCGGGTGCTGCCGCAACTGCTGGCGGACACGCGGAAGATGCTGGCGGAGGCGTGGCCGACCGAGTCGTGAGGACCCGGTCGGCGCGGGTTCACGCGTTATAGGTGTCCGACTTGCCTGGTTCCGCGCTCTGGACGCCGCCGCTGAGGACGCCGGAGCGGGCCAGGAACTTCTCGACGTCCACGTCGTGTTCGCGCAGGACCTTGATCGTCGCGGCGTGGACGACGCGCAGGACGGGGGTCGCGGTGCGCAGGGCGTCGTCGGCCATGAAGCGGTTCTTCCAGGGCTGGTCGGCCCAGGCGTGGCGCAGGCCGAAGGGTTCGGGGAGGCTGATGGAGCCGCCGAGCCACTGGAGGAGCGGGGGGTACCAGCTGATCGTCGCGCGGGCGCCGAGGCGGACGACCTCGTCGGTGGTGACGAGGGGGAGCTTTATCTTGCGGGTCTCCCAGAAGCGGACGGTCTTGGCGACCTCCTTGGTGGGGGCCTCGGGCTTGGACATGAACAGGCCGTTGACGGGGCCGAGGGCGTGGCCGGTGACCTCTATGCGCAGCGTCTCGTGCAGGACGGTGACGGTGATCATCATCGTGATGATGAGCTGGCCGTCCCAGGTGGTCCACTGGACGCCGAGGTAGTGCCGGTTGCCGCCGCCGAACTGCTGGTTGTTGCAGATGTCCTCGATGGCCCTGGGCTTGAACTGGTACGCCTCGACGTCGGTGCCCTCGGGCCGGGTGACGGCCTTGGCGCCTTCGCCGACGTGGGAGACGACCCAGTGCCGTACGGAGGGGGCGGGGAAGCCGCCGGTCTTGAGGCTCTGGCGTTGCAGGAGGTTGAGCTGGTCGCTGATCGCGCGGGCGACGGTCCAGCTGCGGAACTCGTGGACGCCCTTGACCGGGTCGAGGGGGACGAGTTCCTCGGCGAGGTGCCAGGAGCCCCAGCGGGTGCCCATGCCGAGGATGCCCTTGGGGCCCGCGTAGAAGACGCCGTTGGACTGCTGTTCGGCGGAGAGGCGGGCCAGCGACTGGCGGAGCTGTTCGGCGGCGGCCTGGTCGGGGCTGGTGGGGACGGCCTCGGGGATCTTCGCGCCGACGCCGGCGCCGGACAGGAGGCTGTCCCAGCGTTCGCGCAGGTCCTTGGCGGTGGACTCGCAGATGCGGCGGGCGAGGAACCAGCCGGCTACGGGGGCGACGATCGCTCCGCGCACGTACCAGCCGAGGATGCCGCCGAAGGGCAGCTTGACCAGGAGGATCGCGGCGAGGATGCCGACGACGACGAGGAGAGCGGTGGCGAGGCCCGAGGCGCGTTTGTTGGTGCTCTTGCCTGTCATCGCGCGGAGCTGGAAGACGCCGAGCCAGAGCAGCAGGCCGGGCAGGAAGACGACGCCGCACAGGAACATGATGGCGCCGAGTTTGCGGTCCCGTTCGCGGCGGATGTTGTTCGCGGCGAGGCAGTGTTCGACGATGACCGCGGGTTCCGCGCCGAAGGACTGGATGAGGGGTTTGCGGCCGACGCCGAGCATGCGGTCGATGACGGCCTGGGAGAACGCCTCGCCGAGGTTGGGCCGGAAGATCTTGGCCCACTTGCGGCCCGTGCTCACCGACGACTGGTGCCACTCGTTGTCGGCCTTCTTTATCTCCTCCGCCGGGCTGTCCCGGTAGGCGGCCGAGGCCAGCGCGAACGTCGCCGTCTGTCCTCCGTCGCCCATCAGCGGCACCTGTGGGCCGAAGATGTCGCCGTACACACTGTCAACGGTCATGTAACCGCCCCCATCGCCGCCCGGACCCGCTCCTGCGGCTTTCCCGACTTCCGTGCTCCGCACACCTGTTGATCAGGTCATCAGGGTATCCGCCCCCACTGACATCCGGACCCGGAGTAGGGGAAGGGGAGTTGGGGGCGAGCGGCCGGGCCCGCCCCCGACTCCCCTTACGGGTTCTCCTCCTGCCCCCGCACCTTCTCCGCCACATGCGCCGGCATCGCCTCGTGCCGTGCGTACACGCGGTCGAAGCGGGCCGTGCCGTGGGACAGGGAGCGCAGGTCGACCGCGTACCGGCCGATCTCGATCTCGGGCACCTCGGCGCGCACCAGCGTGCGGCCGGAGCTGGTCTGTTCCGTGCCGAGGACGCGGCCCCGGCGGCTGGAGAGGTCGCTCATGACGGCGCCCACGTAGTCGTCGCCGACCAGGACGCTGACCTCGGCGACCGGCTCCAGCAGGTGGATCGTCGCGTCGGCGGCGGCTTCGCGCAGGGCGAGGGCGCCGGCCGTCTGGAACGCGGCGTCGGAGGAGTCCACGGAGTGGGCCTTGCCGTCGAGGAGGGTGATGCGGACGTCGACGAGCGGGTACCCGGCGACGACCCCGCGCGCGGCCTGCGCGCGCACCCCCTTCTCGACGGACGGGATGAACTGGCGGGGCACCGCGCCGCCGACCACCTTGTCGACGAACTCGATCCCGGAACCCCCGGGCAGCGGCTCGACCTCGATCTCGCAGATGGCGTACTGCCCATGCCCCCCGGACTGCTTGACGTGCCGTCCGCGCCCGCCCGAGCGCGCGCCGAACGTCTCCCGCAGCGACACCTTGTGCGGGACGACGTCGACCTGCACCCCGTACCGGCTGCGCAGCCGCTCCAGCGCGACGTCCGCGTGGGCCTCACCGAGCGCCCACAGGACGACCTGGTGCGTGTGCGCGTTGTGTTCGAGCCGCATCGTCGGGTCCTCGGCGACGAGCCGGGCGAGGCCCTGGGAGAGCTTGTCCTCGTCGGCCTTGCTGTGTGCCTCGATGGCGAGCGGCAGCAGCGGGTCGGGCATCCGCCAGGCGGCCATCAGCAGCGGGTCGTCCTTCGCGGACAGCGTGTCCCCGGTCTCGGCCCGGCCGAGCTTCGCGACGCACGCGAGGTCCCCGGCGATGCAGTGCGACAGCACCCGCTGCTGCTTCCCGAACGGCGCCGACAGGGCGCCCACCCGCTCGTCGACATCGTGGTCCTCGTGCCCCCGGTCGGCGAGCCCGTGCCCGGACACGTGCACCGTCTCGTCGGGGCGCAGGGTGCCGGAGAAGACGCGGACGAGGGAGACCCGGCCGACGTACGGGTCGGAGGTGGTCTTCACGATCTCGGCGACGAGGGGTCCGCTCGGGTCGCAGGGCTTCAGCGCGCGCGTACGGCCGTCGATGGTCGTCACGTGCGGTGCCTCGCGCTCCAGCGGGGTGGGGAACCCGCGCGTGATCAGTTCGAGGAGTTCGACGGTCCCGATGCCCTGGCGGGCGCCGTCCGCCGCAGGTGCGCCCGCGAGGACGGGGAAGAACGTCCCGCGCGCGACGGCCCGCTCCAGGTCGTCGATCAGCGTCTGGACGTCGATCTGCTCGCCGTCCAGGTAGCGGTCCATGAGGGTCTCGTCCTCGCTCTCCGCGATGATCCCCTCGATGAGCCGGTTGCGGGCCTCCTCGATCGCCGGGAGCTGTGCCTCGTCCGGCTCGGACTCCTTGCGCTCGCCGGACGCGTAGTCGAACAGGGTGCGCGTGAGGAGCCCGGTGAGGCCGGTGACGGGCGCGTGGCCGTCGGGTCCTGCGGGTCCGTGCAGGGGCAGGTAGAGCGGGAGGACGGCGTCGGGGTCGTCCCCGCCGAACGTCCGCGCGCACGTGCGGACCATCTCCTCGAAGTCCGCGCGGGCCGACTCCAGGTGCGTGACGACGATCGCGCGGGGCATGCCCACGGCCGCGCACTCGTCCCACACCATGCGCGTCGCGCCGTCCACGCCGTCCGCCGCCGAGACGACGAAGAGGGCCGCGTCCGCCGCGCGCAGACCGGCCCTCAGTTCGCCGACGAAGTCGGCGTACCCGGGTGTGTCGAGGAGGTTGACCTTGATGCCGTCCCATTCGACGGGCACCAGCGAGAGCTGTACGGACCGCTGCTGGCGGTGCTCGATCTCGTCGTAGTCGGAGACGGTCCCGCCGTCCTCGACCCGGCCCGCCCTGTTCACCGCCCCCGCCGTCAGCGCGAGAGCTTCCACCAGTGTCGTCTTGCCCGCTCCGCAGTGGCCGACCAGCACCACATTCCGTACGGACGCGGGGTGGCCGGCCGCCGTAGCCCTGCCGGCGGCCCCGAGGTGTGCGTTCGCCTTGTCGCCCATGTCCTTGCCTCCCGAGCATCGGGTGAGGTCCCTGGGACGCGGGCACACACGGATCCGCGACCAGCGGCGGCTCCGGTGACGCCCGCGGTCCTTCGAGCTTTCCACTCCCGTCACGGGGCGTCCATACGGCGGACGCGAACCCTTCGCGCCAAAGGACGGGTGCGGGTGCCCGACCGTCGTACAGGCGCGCGCGTGGCTACGATGGGCCAGCCGGTGGCCAGCAAGGGCCGCGCGGCGCCTTACGACTGTCGGGAAAGCCATGCTGAACAAGTACGCGCGTGCGTTCTTCACGCGTGTCCTCACACCGTTCGCCACGTTTCTGATCAGGCGGGGCGTCAGCCCCGACACGGTCACGCTGATCGGCACGGCGGGTGTGATCGCGGGCGCGCTGGTCTTCTTCCCCCGGGGCGAGTTCTTCTGGGGCACGATCGTCATCACGCTGTTCGTGTTCTCCGACCTGGTCGACGGGAACATGGCCCGCCAGCTCGGCCGTTCCAGCCGCTGGGGCGCCTTCCTGGACTCCACGCTCGACCGGGTCGCCGACGGCGCCATCTTCGGCGGGTTCGCGCTCTGGTACGCGGGCAGCGGCGACGACAACGTCCTGTGCGCCGTGTCGATCTTCTGCCTGACGAGCGGGCAGGTCGTGTCGTACACGAAGGCGCGCGGCGAGTCGATCGGGCTCCCGGTGGCCGTCAACGGGCTCGTGGAGCGCGCCGAGCGGCTCGTGGTGTCGCTGGTCGCCGCCGGCCTCGCCGGGCTCCACAAGTTCGGTGTGCCCGGCATCCAGTACCTGCTGCCGGTCGCGCTGTGGCTCGTCGCCGTCGGCAGCCTCGTGACGCTGATCCAGCGTGTCGTCACGGTCCGCCGCGAGTCCGCCGAGGCCGACGCGGCTGCTGCCGACGCCGCGCAGCAGGAGACGGCCGGGTGAACGCCCGGGACCGGTTGACGGACGCGCTGTACGGCGCCGGCTGGGGGGCCGTCAAGAAGCTCCCGGAACCCGTCGCCGTACGCCTCGGACAGGCCATCGCCGATGTCGCCTGGCGCAGGCGCGGCAAGGGGGTGCTGCGGCTGGAGAGCAACTACGCGCGCGTACGGCCGGGCGCGAGCCCCGAGCAGCTCAGGGAGCTGTCCCGCGCGGGCATGCGGTCGTACCTGCGGTACTGGATGGAATCGTTTCGCCTGCCCGCGTGGAGCGAGGAGCGCGTCAAGGGCGGGTTCGACCCCAAGGACGTCCACCACCTCACCGATGCCCTCGCCTCGGACAAGGGCGTCATCCTCGCGCTGCCGCACATGGCCAACTGGGACCTCGCGGGCGCGTGGGTGACGACGCGGCTCGACACCCCGTTCACGACGGTCGCCGAACGCCTCAAGCCCGAGTCCCTGTACGACCGGTTCGTCGCCTACCGGCAGGGGCTCGGCATGGAGGTCCTGCCGCACAGCGGCGGCACCGCCTTCGGGACCCTCGCGCGGCGTCTGCGCGACGGGGGGCTGGTGTGCCTCGTCGCCGAGCGCGACCTGTCCTCGTCCGGCGTCGAGGTCGACTTCTTCGGCGAGCGGACGCGTATCCCGGCCGGGCCCTCCCTGCTGGCCCAGCAGACGGACGCGCTGCTGCTGCCGGTGACCCTCTGGTACGACGACTCGCCCGTCATGCGCGGACGGGTGCATCCCCCGATCGAGGTACCCGCGTCAGGTACCCGGGCCGAGAAGACGTCTGTCATGGCACAGGCGCTGGCAGATGCCTTCGCCTCGGGAATCGCCGACCATCCGGAGGACTGGCACATGCTGCAACGGCTGTGGCTCGCGGACCTCGATCCCGCGAGGGGGCCCGCGTGAGGATCGGGATCGTGTGCCCGTACTCCTGGGACGTGCCGGGCGGCGTCCAGTTCCACATCCGGGACCTCTCGGAGTACTTCATCCGCCTGGGCCACGAGGTCTCCGTCCTCGCGCCCGCCGACGAGGACACGCCCCTGCCGCCGTACGTCGTCTCCGCCGGCCGCGCCGTCCCCGTCCCGTACAACGGCTCCGTCGCCCGCCTCAACTTCGGCTTCCTCAGCGCCGCGCGCGTACGCCGGTGGCTCCACGACGGGGCCTTCGACGTCGTGCACATCCACGAACCGACGTCCCCGTCGCTGGGGCTGCTCACGTGCTGGGCCGCGCAGGGGCCGATGGTCGCGACGTTCCACACGTCCAACCCGCGCTCGCGCGCGATGATCGCCGCGTACTCGATCCTCCAGGCCGCGCTGGAGAAGATCAGCGCGCGGATCGCGGTGAGCGAGTACGCGCGGCGGACGCTGGTGGAGCATCTCGGGGGGGACGCGGTGGTGATTCCCAACGGGGTCGACGTGGACTTCTTCGCGCGCGCCGAGCCTCGGGCGCAGTGGCAGGGGAGCGGGGCCGGGGGCGAGACCCTCGGGTTCATCGGGCGGATCGACGAACCCCGCAAGGGGTTGCCGGTGCTCGTCAAGGCGCTCCCGCGGATCTTCGCCGAGCGTCCCGGCGCGCGGCTGCTGATCGCCGGGCGCGGGGACGAGGAGGAGGCCGTCGCCGACCTCCCCGCCGAGCTGCGGTCCCGGGTGGAGTTCCTCGGCATGGTCTCCGACGTGGACAAGGCGCGTCTGCTGCGCAGCATCGACCTGTACGTCGCTCCCAACACCGGCGGCGAGAGCTTCGGGATCATCCTGGTCGAGGCGATGTCGGCGGGGGCGCCGGTGCTGGCCTCCGACCTCGACGCGTTCGCCCAGGTGCTGGACCAGGGCGCCGCCGGGGAACTGTTCGCCAACGAGGACGCGGACGCGCTCGCGGAGGCGGCGATCCGCCTGCTGGACGACCCGGCGAGACGCACCGAACTCCGGGAGCGGGGGAGCGCGCACGTACGCCGGTTCGACTGGTCGGTGGTCGGCGCGGACATCCTGTCGGTGTACGAGACGGTGACAGCGGGGGCGGCGGCTGTGGCGGCGGACGAGCGGGCGGGGGGCGGGGGGCTGCGGGCTCGGCTGGGGCTGGCGCGGGACTGAGAGGCGGGGGACTGAGGGCCGGGGGACCCCGCTACCCTTGCCGCCCGTGACCGCAACCCTGATCTGGACCCTCGTCGTTCTCGTCGCGATCGGCCTCTATCTGAGCTGGACGGCGGGGCGGCTCGACCGGCTGCACACCCGTATCGACGCGGCGCGGGCCGCGCTGGACGCGCAGTTGCTGCGGCGGGCCTCGGTCGCGCAGGAGCTGGCGACGTCCGGGGTGCTCGATCCGGCCGCCTCGATCGTGCTGTACGAGGCCGCGCACGCGGCGAGGCAGGCGGAGGAGGAGCAGCGGGAGGTCGCGGAGAGCGAGCTGAGCCAGGCGCTGAGGGCCATCTTCGCGGACCACCAGCAGGTGGACGAGATCAAGGAAGCCCCCGGCGGCGAGGCGGCGACACACGAACTGACCGAAGCCGTACGCCGCGTCCCGATGGCCCGCCGCTTCCACAACGACGCCGTAGGAGCGGCCCGCCGCCTCCGCGAACACCGCAAGGTCCGCTGGTTCCACCTCGCGGGCCACGCCGCGTTCCCGATGGCCTTCGAAATGGACGACGAGCCGCCGGCGGCGCTGGCGGAGAGGTGACCCGGCGGATCGTCCTGGACCCGGAGGGCTCCGGCACCGGCTGGCTCTGCGTGATCGTCGCGGCGTCGACCGGCGTGGTCTACGAGGTGCAGGGCGGCGGCCACGCATGCGTGCCGTACGAGCAGGAGGGCTACCTGATCCCCCTGTTCGCCCCCGACGCCGACAGCGACCTGAAACGCCTCTTCACCGAAGGCGGGGACGCACACGACCCCGCCTTCCGAGACCGCCTGCGGACAGCCGTGGCCGATCTGCGCCTGTACGGCTCCGCGAACCGTGACGACACCTGGCCCGCCCGCCTCGCGCTGGACGAGGCGCGGCTCGCCGAGGCCGACGAGGCATGGATCCCCGTCCTCACCCCCGACGGCCCCGGCATCGTCGTCTGGGAGAACTCCGACTGACCCGAAAAGATCCACCGCCTGCTCATTGGCCCTTGATGTGGACTGGTCGGCGGGAGTTTCCTCGGGAGTACCCCCCTCCAGGAAACCCCCTTCACTTCAGCGAGGTCGTACGTGTCCAGCAGCGAGAACCAGGCCCCCGAGACCGGCACCGCGCGCGTGAAGCGTGGGATGGCCGAGCAGCTCAAGGGTGGCGTGATCATGGACGTCGTGACGCCGGAGCAGGCGAAGATCGCGGAGGACGCGGGCGCCGTCGCCGTCATGGCGCTGGAGCGGGTCCCGGCGGACATCCGCAAGGACGGCGGCGTGGCCCGTATGTCCGACCCGGACATGATCGAGGGCATCATCGAGGCCGTCTCCATCCCGGTCATGGCGAAGTCCCGGATCGGGCACTTCGTCGAGGCCCAGGTGCTCCAGTCCCTCGGCGTCGACTACATCGACGAGTCCGAGGTCCTGACCCCGGCGGACGAGGTCAACCACTCCGACAAGTTCGCGTTCACGACCCCCTTCGTCTGCGGCGCCACCAACCTCGGCGAGGCCCTGCGCCGTATCGCCGAGGGCGCCGCGATGATCCGCTCGAAGGGCGAGGCCGGCACCGGCAACGTCGTCGAGGCCGTCCGCCACCTGCGCCAGATCAAGAACGAGATCGCCCGCCTGCGCGGCTACGACAACAACGAGCTGTACGCCGCCGCGAAGGACCTGCGCGCCCCGTACGAACTGGTCAAGGAGGTCGCCGAACTCGGCAAGCTCCCGGTCGTCCTGTTCTCGGCCGGCGGCGTCGCCACCCCCGCCGACGCCGCGCTGATGCGCCAGCTCGGCGCCGAGGGCGTCTTCGTCGGCTCCGGCATCTTCAAGTCCGGCGACCCCGCCAAGCGCGCCGCCGCGATCGTCAAGGCGACCACCTTCTACGACGACCCGAAGATCATCGCGGACGCGTCCCGCAACCTCGGCGAGGCCATGGTCGGCATCAACTGCGACACCCTCCCCGAGACCGAGCGCTACGCCAACCGCGGCTGGTAGCACCGATGACCACTCCCGTGATCGGAGTGCTCGCGCTCCAGGGCGACGTACAGGAACACCTCGTCGCCCTGGCCGCGGCCGACGCCCTGGCCCGCCCGGTACGCCGCCCCGAGGAGCTCGCCGAGGTCGACGGCCTCGTCCTGCCCGGCGGCGAGTCGACCACCATCTCGAAACTGGCCGTCCTGTTCGGCGTACTGGAACCCCTCCGCGCGCGCGTACGCGCGGGAATGCCGGTCTACGGCACCTGCGCCGGCCTCATCCTGCTCGCCGACAAGATCCTCGACCCGCGCTCGGGCCAGGAGACGGTCGGCGGCATCGACATGATCGTCCGCCGCAACGCCTTCGGCCGCCAGAACGAGTCCTTCGAGGCCAAGATCGCCGTACAGGGTGTCGACGGCGCCCCCGTGGACGGCGTCTTCATCCGCGCCCCGTGGGTCGAGTCCGTGGGCGCGCGCGTGGAGGTGCTCGCCGAGTACGACGGTCATATCGTCGCCGTACGCCAGGGCAACGCGCTCGCCACGTCGTTCCATCCGGAGCTGACCGGCGACCACCGCGTGCACGCGCTCTTTGTCGACATGGTCCGCGCGAACCGGGCGGCGGAGTCCTTGTAGGATCTCTGCGTTGGTAGGTAGATGGGTTACGCGAAGGAGACAGGCAGATGTCCGGCCACTCTAAATGGGCTACGACGAAGCACAAGAAGGCCGTGATCGACGCCAAGCGCGGCAAGCTCTTCGCGAAGATGATCAAGAACATCGAGGTCGCGGCCCGTACCGGCGGCGCCGACCCGTCCGGCAACCCGACGCTGTTCGACGCCATCCAGAAGGCCAAGAAGAGCTCGGTCCCCAACAAGAACATCGACTCCGCGGTCAAGCGCGGCGCCGGTCTCGAAGCCGGTGGCGCCGACTACGAGACGATCATGTACGAGGGTTACGGCCCGAACGGCGTCGCGGTGCTCATCGAGTGCCTCACCGACAACCGCAACCGCGCCGCCTCCGACGTACGCGTCGCGATGACCCGCAACGGCGGCAACATGGCCGACCCCGGTTCCGTCTCGTACCTCTTCAACCGCAAGGGCGTCATCATCGTCCCCAAGGGTGAGCTGTCCGAGGACGACGTCCTCGACGCGGTCCTCGACGCGGGCGCGGAAGAGGTCAATGACCTCGGCGAGTCCTTCGAGGTCCTCAGCGAGGCCACCGACCTGGTCGCCGTCCGCACCGCTCTCCAGAGCGCCGGCATCGACTACGACTCCGCCGACTCCAACTTCGTCCCGACCATGCAGGTCGAACTGGACGAAGAGGGCGCCCGCAAGATCTTCAAGCTGATCGACGCGCTTGAGGACAGCGACGACGTGCAGAACGTGTTCGCGAATTTCGACGTGAGCGACGAGGTCATGGAAAAGGTCGACGCCTGATCCGACTTCGGTACACGAACGGGCCGACGGGACACACCCCGTCGGCCCGTCGTCATGTCGGCCGTTGTCAGTGGCAGCGGATAGCCTGCACAAACAGGTGAGCGAAGGGAGGGCGATGTGCGGGTACTTGGGGTCGACCCCGGACTGACCCGGTGCGGTGTGGGGGTGGTTGAGGGCGTCGCGGGACGGCCGTTGACCATGATCGGCGTCGGTGTCGTCCGCACCCCCGCCGACGCCGAGTTGAGCCAACGCCTCCTCGCCGTCGAGCAGGGCATCGAGCAGTGGCTCGACGAGCACCGGCCCCAATTCGTCGCCGTGGAACGCGTGTTCAGCCAGCACAACGTCCGGACCGTGATGGGTACGGCGCAGGCCAGCGCCGTCGCGATGCTGTGTGCCGCCCGCCGCGGCATCCCCGTCGCGCTGCACACGCCCAGCGAGGTCAAGGCCGCCGTCACCGGCAGCGGGCGCGCGGACAAGGCACAGGTCGGGGCGATGGTGACGCGTCTGCTGCGGCTCGATGCGCCCCCGAAACCCGCCGACGCCGCCGACGCCCTCGCCCTCGCCATCTGCCACATCTGGCGCGCCCCCGCCCAGAACCGACTCCAGCAGGCCGTCGCCCTGCACGCCTCGAAAGGCCGTACGACATGATCGCCTTCGTCAGCGGCACGGTCGCCGCACTCGCCCCCGACGCGGCCGTGGTCGAGGTCGGCGGGGTCGGCATGGCCGTCCAGTGCGCGCCGAACACGCTCGCAAGCCTGCGCATCGGCCAGCCCGCCAAACTCGCGACGTCCCTGGTCGTCCGCGAGGACTCCCTCACGCTGTACGGGTTCGCGGACGACGACGAACGCCAGGTGTTCGAACTGCTCCAGACGGCGAGCGGAGTGGGACCGAGGCTGGCCCAGGCAATGCTGGCGGTCCACACACCGGACGCGCTGCGCAGAGCGGTGGCGACGGGCGACGAGAAGGCGCTGATCTCCGTCCCCGGCATCGGCAAGAAGGGCGCCCAGAAACTGCTGATCGAACTGAAGGACAGACTGGGCGAACCGCTGGGCAAAGCGGCGATCGGCGCACCGGTATCACTGGGCTGGCGGGACCAACTCCACGCGGCGCTACTGGGGTTGGGGTACGCGACGAGAGAGGCCGACGAAGCGGTAGCGGCGGTAACCCCGCAGGCGGAGGCGACGGAAGGCACGCCGCAGGTGGGCCAGTTGCTGAAGGCGGCGCTCCAGACTTTGAACAGAGCTAGGTAGACCGACCTAGGGGCGCGGGGCTGTATCTGATATGCGGCTACCGCCGCGTGAGCGCGACCAGCCACGAACTACCCGCACCCGCCACCACACATCACCCCCCAACCCCTGAGGCGCACGAAATGAACTGGGACGACACGACCGACGAAGACCGCCTCGTCGCCGCGTCAGCGGACCGCGAGGACCAAGCGGTAGAAGCCGCCCTCCGCCCCAAGGACCTCGGCGAGTTCATCGGCCAGGAAAAGGTCAGGGAACAACTGGACCTCGTCCTCAGGGCAGCCCGCGCCAGAGGCGCGACCGCCGACCACGTCCTCCTCTCCGGCGCACCGGGCCTCGGCAAGACCACCCTCTCGATGATCATCGCCGCGGAGATGGCCGCGCCGATCCGCATCACCAGCGGCCCAGCGATCCAGCACGCGGGCGACCTCGCCGCGATCCTCTCCTCGCTCCAGGAGGGCGAGGTGCTGTTCCTCGACGAGATCCACCGGATGTCGAGGCCGGCGGAGGAGATGCTGTACATGGCGATGGAGGACTTCCGGGTCGACGTGATCGTCGGCAAGGGCCCGGGCGCGACGGCGATCCCCCTGGAACTCCCGCCGTTCACGCTGGTCGGCGCGACCACCCGGGCCGGCCTCCTCCCGCCGCCCCTGAGGGACCGTTTCGGCTTCACCGCGCACATGGAGTTCTACGAACCGGCCGAACTCCAGCGGGTCGTGCACCGCTCGGCCGACCTCCTGGACGTGGAGATCGACCCGGCCGGCGCCGCGGAGATCGCCGGCCGCTCCCGGGGCACCCCCCGCATCGCCAACCGCCTCCTGCGCCGGGTCCGCGACTACGCCCAGGTCAAGGCGGACGGCACGATCACGAGGACCATCGCGGGCGCGGCCCTGAAGGTGTACGAGGTGGACGAGCGGGGCCTCGACCGCCTCGACCGCGCGGTGCTGGAAGCGCTCCTGAAACTCTTCGGCGGCGGCCCGGTGGGCCTCTCGACCCTGGCGGTGGCGGTGGGCGAGGAGCGCGAGACGGTGGAGGAGGTGGCCGAACCCTTCCTGGTCCGCGAGGGCCTGCTGGCCCGCACCCCCCGAGGCCGGGTCGCGACCCCCGCGGCCTGGTCCCACCTGGGCCTGACCCCGCCCAACCAGCCCCAGAACGGCACCCAGCAGAACCTGTTCGGCGCCTGACCCCGCCCCTCCGCCACATCACAGGTGAGACACGGCCTGGTCACCGGTGGAGGTATTGAGTGGGTAAGGAACCCAGGTGCCATGCTGAACGTTGTTCCCTGTACGCGGACTCGCTTAGACTCCGCCGATGCCGCCCTTGTCGGCGGCATTCACAGATCCCCATCCATCAGGCCGCTCAACATACGCGGTCACGTGAAGGAAGTTCCGAACCCGTGAGTCTCGTGACCCTCCTCCCGTTCGTCGTGCTCATCGGGGCCATGTTCCTGATGACCCGGTCGGCCAAGAAGAAGCAGCAGCAGGCGGCTGACATGCGGAACCAGATGCAGCCCGGCAGTGGCGTCCGCACGATCGGGGGGATGTACGCGACGGTCAAGGAAGTCAACGAGGAGACGATCCTGCTGGACGCGGGCCCGGGTGTGGAACTGCTCTTCGCGAAGAACGCCGTCGGCGCGGTGCTGTCGGACGAGGAGTACAACCGCATCGTCCACGGCGTCGAGGCCGACCTGAAGTCCGACTCCGACATCGTTCCGGACGACGCCTCCTCCCTCACCGAGACCGAGACCGCCGAGACCGAGTCCGGAACCGCCAAGAGCGGGACCGCCGACGCCGACGAGCCTTCCGACGCTGCCGCCGCCTCCGACGACAAGCCCGTCGACCTCGGCAAGAAGGACGAGTCCGAGAGCGCCGAGGAGCCGAAGAAGACCGACGGCGAGTCCGACGCGAAGAAGTAGTCACGCCCCCGGGGCGCGCGGGCCGCTCCCGCGCCTCCCGGGGTGTGCGCTTCTCGCGGGGGATTCCCGACACCAGTCATGGCAGCCGCGCCACGCCGACCAGGGCGTGCGGGCGGCCCGAGAGGGAGTACGAGAAGGTGGCAGCACCTAAAAAGGGCAGGAGCGCGAGCGCCCAGAGCAAGCCGGGGCGCTCACTGGCCCTGATCCTGATCGCCATCGTGGGCCTCACGGGCGGCATGTTCGCCACCGGGGACACCAAGCCGCGCCTGGGCATCGACCTGGCCGGCGGCACGAGCATCACGCTGGAGGCCAAGGCCGACCAGGGCTCGGCGATCAACAAGGCGAACATGGACACCGCGGTCGACATCATGAACCGCCGTGTCAATGGTCTGGGCGTGTCCGAGGCGGAGGTGCAGACCCAGGGCAACTCCAACATCATCGTGAACATCCCCAAGGGCACCAACTCCGAGGAAGCCCGAGCCCAGGTCGGTACGACCGCCAAGCTGTACTTCCGCCCGGTCCTGGCCCAGGAGGCCACCGGCGCCGCGGCGAACCCGTCCCCGAGCCCCTCGGCGTCGCCCAGCGGCAGCCCGAGCCCTTCGGCGTCCCCCTCGTCCAGCGCCTCCACCGGCGAGAAGGCGAGCCCGTCCCCGTCGACGTCCTCGACGACGCAGGGCCGCGCGGTCACCGACTCGCTGCGCGCCGACGGCACCCCGTCGCCGTCCGCGTCCGCGAAGGAGTCCCCGGCCCCGGCGGCCTCGCCCGCCCCCCAGCCGGCGGGTGACACCGCCAAGCTCCAGGCCACGTACGCCGCCCTGGACTGCTCGAAGCCCGAGCAGCGCGCCAAGGCCGGCGAGGGCGCCAAGCCCACCGACACGATCGTGGCCTGCGGCGAGATCAGCAAGGTCTGGTACAAGTACCTGCTCGGCCCGGCCGGTGTCGACGGCACCGAGGTGAAGAAGGCCGCCGCGGTCTTCGACACCCAGACCGCCGCCGGCTGGCAGGTCACGATGAACTTCACCGGCGGAGGCGCCAAGAAGTTCGCCGACATCACGGGCAAGCTCGCGCAGAACCAGCAGCCGCAGAACGAGTTCGGCATCGTCCTGGACGGCGAGGTCGTCTCCAGCCCCTACGTCCAGTCCGCGATCACCGGCGGCCAGGCGCAGATCTCCGGCTCCTTCACGCAGGAGGAGGCGCAGAGCCTCGCCAACATGCTGTCGTACGGCGCGCTCCCGCTCTCCTTCAAGGAGCAGAGCGTGACGACCGTGACGGCCGCGCTCGGCGGTGAGCAGCTGCACGCCGGTCTGCTGGCCGGCGCCATCGGCCTCATCCTCGTCGTGATCTACCTGGTCGCCTTCTACCGGGGCCTGTCGCTCATCGCGCTCGCCTCGCTGCTGTGCTCCGCGGCGCTGACGTACCTGCTGATGTCGCTGCTCGGCCCGGCCATCGGGTTCGCGCTGAACCTGCCGGCCGTCTGTGGCGCGATCGTCGCGATCGGGATCACGGCGGACTCGTTCATCGTGTACTTCGAACGCATCCGGGACGAGGTCCGCGAGGGCCGTTCGCTGCGTCCCGCCGTCGAGCGGGCCTGGCCGCGCGCCCGGCGCACGATCCTGGTCTCCGACTTCGTGTCGTTCCTCGCCGCCGCGGTGCTGTTCGTCGTCACCGTCGGCAAGGTCCAGGGCTTCGCGTTCACCCTCGGTCTGACCACCGTCCTCGACGTCGTCGTGGTGTTCTTCTTCACCAAGCCGCTGATGACGCTCGTCGCGCGGACCAAGTTCTTCGGCGGCGGCCACAAGTGGTCCGGCCTCGACCCGAAGGGCCTGGGCGCCCACCCGCCGCTGCGCCGCACCCGCCGTCCCTCCGGCCCGCTCGCCGGCCCCGTAGACCCGAAGGAGGCGTGAGATGTCGAAACTCGGGAACATCGGCGCCCGGCTGCACCGCGGTGAGATCTCCTACGACTTCATCGGTCACCGCAAGATCTGGTACGGCGTCTCGATCCTGATCACCATCACGGCGATCGTCGGCCTCGCGGTACGCGGCCTGAACATGGGCATCGACTTCCAGGGCGGCGCGGTCTTCACCACCCCGAAGACCAGCGTCTCCGTCTCGCAGGCGGAGGACTACGCCAAGGAGGCGTCCGGCCACGACGCGGTCGTGCAGAAGCTCGGCAACGGCTCGCTGCGCATCCAGATCGCCGGCATGGACACCCAGCAGTCCGACCAGATCAAGAACAAGCTGGCCTCGGACTTCAAGGTCGACACCGAGAAGATCGCCGCCGACCTGGTCGGCCCGAGCTGGGGCGACCAGATCGCGAACAAGGCCTGGCAGGGTCTCGCGATCTTCATGGTCCTCGTCGTGATCTACCTGGCGATCGCCTTCGAGTGGCGGATGGCCATCGCGGCGCTCGTCGCGCTGATCCACGACATCACGATCACCGTCGGCATCTACGCCCTCGTCGGCTTCGAGGTCACGCCCGGTACGGTCATCGGTCTGCTGACGATCCTCGGGTACTCGCTGTACGACACGGTCGTCGTCTTCGACTCGCTCAAGGAGCAGACGAAGGAGATCACCAAGCAGACCAGGTGGACGTACAGCGACATCGCGAACCGCTCCATCAACGGCACGCTGGTCCGCTCGGTCAACACGACCGTCGTGGCCCTGCTCCCGGTCGCCGGGCTGCTGTTCATCGGCGGTGGCTTCCTCGGCGCGGGCACGCTCAACGACATCTCCCTGTCGCTGTTCGTCGGCCTCGCGGCCGGCGCGTACTCGTCGATCTTCATCGCCACCCCGCTGGTCGCCGACCTCAAGGAGCGCGAGCCGCAGATCAAGGCGATGCGCAAGCGGGTCCTCGCGAAGCGGGCGCAGGCCGCCACCGAGGCGGAGCAGCACCCGGAGACGAACACCGAGGAGTACGAGGACGACGAGGCCGCGGCTGTCGTCGGCCCCCGTACCCAGCCCGCGTCCCGTGGCCGGGGCCGTGGCCGTCCCTCGGGGAAGCGCCGGTGACTGACATCAAGGAACTGCTGCTCAGCCGTATCCGTGACGTAGCGGACTACCCCGAGCCCGGGGTGATGTTCAAGGACATCACCCCGCTGCTCGCGGACCCGGCCGCGTTCACGGCGCTCACCGACGCGTTCGCCGAGATCGCGGTACGCACCGGGGCCACGAAGATCGTCGGCCTCGAAGCGCGCGGCTTCATCCTCGGCGCCCCCGTCGCCGTCCGCGCGGGCCTCGGCTTCGTCCCGGTCCGCAAGGCCGGCAAGCTCCCCGGCGCGACCCTCTCCCAGTCGTACGACCTGGAGTACGGCTCGGCGGAGATCGAGATCCACGCCGAGGACCTCACGCCCGAGGACCGCATCCTCGTCGTGGACGACGTCCTCGCGACCGGCGGCACGGCGGAGGCGGCTATCCAGCTGATCCACCGCGCCGGCGCCCAGGTCTCCGGCGTGGCGATCCTGATGGAACTGACGTTCCTGAACGGCCGCCCCCGCCTGGAGGCCGCCCTGAACGGCGCCCCGCTGGAGTCGCTGCTCACGGTCTGAGCACCGTCCGTCCACGGAAGGCGGGCCCGGGAACCTCCCGGCGCCCGCCTTCCGCACGCGGGTGGCCGAAACTCTTCCCCGCCCCTGTTCCTCCCGCGTACCCCTGCGGACAAGCCCCTGTCCACCCCTCGTGTTCCTCCGGTGTACGGCTCTCACAGGCGGCTGGAGGCGATGCCGGGCCGTGGGATCGCTACGATGGGGGCTCCGGAGCCTGACCGGGGACCCGGATCGCGCACGAGGAGTCCTCTTGCCAGACGAGGCCCAACACCTGACCGCCGCCAAGCCCGAGAGTGGTTCGGGACCCGCGTCGCGTGGCCAGAACGGCACCGCCGCGCCGGTGGAGCACGACCGTACGGCGCCCGCCGACCGCCAGCCCGAGCAGCCGCGCCCCAAGCCGGCCCCGCCCGAGCGCCCGGCGCCCGCGCCCGCCCCGGCCCCCGCCTCCGGCCCGGCCCCCGCGCCCGGCCCCGAGACCGGCCCCGCGCCCGCCGCCGCCTCCACGGCCCGCCCCGCCACGGCCTCCCAGCCCGCCCGCACCGGCTCCTCGAACCGCGTCCGCGCCCGCCTGGCCCGCCTCGGCGTACAGCGCGCGAACCCGTACAACCCGGTGCTGGAGCCGCTCCTGCGGATAGTCCGCAGCAACGACCCGAAGACCGAGACGGCGGTCCTGCGCCAGATCGAGCGGGCCTACCAGGTCGCCGAGCGCTGGCACCGGGGCCAGAAGCGCAAGAGCGGCGACCCGTACATCACGCACCCCCTCGCGGTGACGACGATCCTCGCCGAGCTGGGCATGGATCCGGCCACCCTGATGGCGGGCCTCCTGCACGACACCGTCGAGGACACCGAGTACGGCCTCGACGACCTGCGCCGCGACTTCGGCGACGTCGTCGCCCTCCTCGTCGACGGCGTCACCAAGCTGGACAAGGTCAAGTTCGGCGAGGCGGCGCAGGCCGAGACCGTGCGCAAGATGGTCGTCGCGATGGCCAAGGACCCCCGCGTCCTGGTCATCAAGCTCGCCGACCGCCTGCACAACATGCGCACCATGCGCTACCTCAAGCGCGAGAAGCAGGAGAAGAAGGCGCGCGAGACCCTGGAGATCTACGCGCCGCTCGCCCACCGCCTGGGCATGAACACCATCAAGTGGGAGCTGGAGGACCTCGCGTTCGCGATCCTCTACCCCAAGATGTACGACGAGATCGTCCGCCTGGTCGCCGAGCGCGCCCCCAAGCGCGACGAGTACCTGGCCATAGTGACCGACGAGGTCCAGTCCGACCTGCGCGCCGCCCGCATCAAGGCGACGGTCACCGGCCGGCCGAAGCACTACTACTCCGTCTACCAGAAGATGATCGTACGAGGCCGCGACTTCGCGGAGATCTACGACCTGGTGGGCATCCGCGTCCTCGTGGACACCGTCCGCGACTGCTACGCGGCCCTCGGCACCGTCCACGCGCGATGGAACCCGGTCCCCGGCCGGTTCAAGGACTACATCGCGATGCCCAAGTTCAACATGTACCAGTCGCTGCACACGACGGTCATCGGCCCCAACGGCAAGCCCGTCGAACTCCAGATCCGTACGTTCGACATGCACCGCCGCGCCGAGTACGGCATCGCCGCGCACTGGAAGTACAAGCAGGAGGCCGTGGCCGGCGCCTCCAAGGTCCGCACCGACGCCCCGAAGGCAGCCGCCGGCAACAAGGACGCCATCAACGACATGGCGTGGCTGCGCCAGCTCCTCGACTGGCAGAAGGAGACCGAGGACCCCAGCGAGTTCCTGGAGTCCCTGCGCTTCGACCTGTCCCGCAACGAGGTCTTCGTCTTCACCCCCAAGGGCGACGTCATCGCGCTCCCGGCGGGCGCCACCCCGGTGGACTTCGCGTACGCCGTCCACACGGAGGTCGGCCACCGCACGATAGGGGCGAGAGTCAACGGCCGCCTCGTCCCGCTCGAATCGACCCTGGACAACGGCGACCTGGTCGAGGTCTTCACCTCTAAGGCGGCCGGCGCCGGGCCCTCCCGGGACTGGCTCGGCTTCGTCAAGTCGCCGCGCGCCCGCAACAAGATCCGCGCCTGGTTCTCCAAGGAGCGCCGCGACGAGGCGATCGAGCAGGGCAAGGACTCCATCGCCCGCGCGATGCGCAAGCAGAACCTGCCGATCCAGCGCATCCTCACCGGCGACTCCCTGGTCACCCTGGCGCACGAGATGCGCTATCCCGACATCTCGTCCCTGTACGCCGCGATCGGCGAGGGCCATGTCGCGGCTCAGGGCGTCGTCCAGAAGCTCGTCCAGGCGCTCGGCGGCGAGGAGGCGGCCACCGAGGAGATCGACGAGGAGGTCCCGCCGTCCCACGGCCGGGGCCGTAAGCGGCGCAGCAACAACGACCCCGGTGTGGTCGTCAAGGGCGTCGACGACGTGTGGGTCAAGCTGGCCCGCTGCTGCACGCCCGTGCCCGGCGACCCGATCATCGGGTTCGTCACCCGGGGCAGTGGCGTATCGGTTCACCGCAGCGACTGCGTCAACGTGGACTCGCTCTCCCGCGAGCCCGAGCGCATCCTCGACGTCGAGTGGGCGCCCACCCAGTCCTCGGTCTTCCTGGTCGCGATCCAGGTCGAGGCCCTCGACCGCTCCCGGCTCCTGTCGGACGTCACACGCGTCCTGTCCGACCAGCACGTCAACATCCTCTCCGCCGCCGTCCAGACCTCCCGCGACCGGGTGGCGACGTCCCGCTTCACCTTCGAGATGGGCGACCCGAAACACCTCGGGCACGTCCTGAAGGCGGTGCGGGGCGTGGAGGGCGTGTACGACGTGTACCGGGTGACGTCGGCGCGCAGACCTTAAACGGCAAGGGAGAAGGGGCCGGGCTTGAATGCCCGGCCCCTTCTCCATGTACGGCTTGGGTCTAGCCGCCGAACTCCTGCAAGCCCTTCAGCGCCTGGTCCAGCAGCGCCTGACGGCCCTCCAGCTCACGCTCCAGCTTGTCCGCGCGGGACGAGTTGCCCTGCGCGCGAGCCGTGTCGATCTGCGTCCGCAGCTTGTCGACGGCCGCCTGGAGCTGGCCCGTCAGACCGGCCGCGCGGGCACGGGCCTCCGGGTTGGTGCGGCGCCACTCGGTCTCCTCGGCGTCCTGGAGGGCGCGTTCGACCGTGTGCATCCGGCCCTCGACCTTCGGGCGGGCGTCGCGCGGGACGTGGCCGATGGCCTCCCAGCGCTCGTTGATCGCGCGGAACGCCGAACGCGCCGTCTTCAGGTCGCCGATCGGCAGGAGCTTCTCGGCCTCCTCGGCCAGCTCCTCCTTCAGCTTCAGGTTCTCCGTCTGCTCGGCGTCCCGCTCGGCGAAGACCCCGCTGCGCGCCGCGAAGAACACGTCCTGGGCGCCGCGGAAGCGGTTCCACAGGTCGTCCTCGTGCTCGCGCTGGGCGCGGCCCGCGGCCTTCCAGTCCGCCATCAGCTCGCGGTAGCGGGCCGCCGTCGGACCCCAGTCCTGGGACGACGACAGCGACTCGGCCTCCGCGACCAGCCGCTCCTTGAGCCGGCGGGCGTCCTCGCGCTGCGCGTCCAGCTGCGCGAAGTGCGCCTTGCGCCGCTTGGAGAACGCCGAGCGGGCGTGCGAGAAGCGGTGCCACAGTTCGTCGTCCGACTTGCGGTCCAGGCGCGGCAGGCCCTTCCAGGTGTCCACCAGCGCCCGCAGCCGTTCACCGGCCGCCCGCCACTGGTCGGACTGCGCGAGCTGCTCCGCCTCCGTGACCAGGTCCTCCTTGGACTTGCGGGCCTCCTCGGACTGCTTGGCGCGCTGCTGCTTGCGCTCCTCGCGCCGCGACTCGACCGAGGAGACCAGCGCGTCCAGCCGCACCCGCAAAGAGGCCAGGTCACCGACCGCGTGATGCGCGTCGACCTGCTCGCGCAAGTGGTCGATCGCCAGCTGGGCGTCCTTGGCCGACAGGTCGGTGGTGCGCACGCGCTTCTCCAGGAGGCCGATCTCGACCACCAGGCCCTCGTACTTGCGCTCGAAGTAGGCCAGCGCCTCCTCGGGAGAGCCGGCCTGCCAGGAACCGACGACCTGCTCGCCGTCGGCCGTACGCACGTACACGGTCCCCGTCTCGTCGACGCGGCCCCACGGGTCGCTGCTCACAGCGCCTCCTCCACATGATGCCTGCGCGAGGCTTGCGCGCCCCCGGGCATCGTCCACAGTTTCGTCTTGGCCAACATAGGCGACCGGCGGTACGCCTGTCCGCATCCAGCACGACCGAAATTCCGCTGGCCGCCGCCTCGGATTCGTCAGGACTTCGCGACCGTCGCCTTGTCGATCACGACCGTCGCGTTGGGTGCCGTATTGCCGGTCGTCGGGTCGGCGGCCTGCGCTCCTGCGGCGGCGATCTTCTTCAGGACCTTCATCCCGTCGGCCGTCACCGTACCGAACGGCGTGTACTGCGGCGGGAGCTGGCTGTCCTGGTAGACGAGGAAGAACTGGCTGCCGCCGGTGTGCGGCTGGCCGGTGTTCGCCATCGCGACCGTGCCCGCCGGGTAGATGTTGTTCTTCAGCGAGGCGTCCTTCAGGTTCTCGTCCGGGATCGTGTAGCCGGGACCGCCGGAACCCTGCGCGGTCGGGTCGCCGCACTGCAGGACGTAGATGCCCTCGGTGGTGAGCCGGTGGCACTTCGTGTGGTCGAAGTAGCCCTTTCCGGCCAGGAAGTCGAAGGAGTTGACGGTCTGCGGGGCCGCCGACGCCTTGAGGTCGATGCCGATCTCGCCGCAGGTGGTGTCGAGCTTCATCGTGTACTTCGCGGACTTGTCGATCGCGAGCTTCGGCTCGGTCTTCCACGTCTGGGTCTTGACCGACCCGGCCGCCGGCTTCCCGCACGGGTCCGGGCCCTTGCTCGGCTGCGGCGACGGGGAGGCGGCGACGTCGTCCGACTTCTTCTTGTCGTCGTCCTTCAGGACACCGGTCGTGTAGATCGCGACACTGCCGATCACGACCACGCCGAGGACCGACGCGATCACCGAGTTGCGCATCAGAGCCTTGCGCCGGGCGGCGGTGCGCCGTTGCTGCTGCCGCAAGAACTTCTCCCGCGCGAGCTGCCGCTTCCGCTGTTCCTGGGTGACCACCGGTCTTCTCCTTGAGGGCTTCGTGTCTCGTACGCCGGTTCGCGCTGCGTGTGCCCCGTACCGTATATGGGTTCGCTGAGGAATCGGCAGCGCCGGTAGGCTCTGACGTGGGCGGCGCCCTGCGCAAGCCCCCCTTATCGCCACAAACACCGAGACGAACCGAAGGACGACCGTGCTCATTGCCGGGTTCCCCGCCGGAGCCTGGGGGACGAACTGTTATCTCGTCGCCCCGGCCGCCGGTGAGGAGTGCGTGATCATCGACCCGGGCCACGAGGCGGCCCCCGGAGTCGAGGAGACGCTCGCGAAACATCGGCTCAAGCCCGTCGCCGTCGTCCTCACCCACGGCCATCTCGACCACGTGGCCTCGGTCGTCCCGGTGTGCGGCGCGCACGACGTGCCCGCCTGGATCCACCCCGAGGACCGCTACATGATGAGCGACCCCGAGAAGGCCCTCGGCCGGTCCATCGGGATGCCGCTGCTGGGCGGGCTGACCATCGGGGAGCCGGACGACGTCCGTGAACTCACCGACGGGGCGCGGCTGGAGCTGGCAGGCCTGGAACTCACCGTCGCGCACGCGCCGGGCCATACGAAGGGGTCGGTGACGTTCCGGCTCCCCGAGGCCGCCGACATCCCGTCGGTGTTCTTCTCCGGGGACCTGCTCTTCGCCGGCTCCATCGGCCGCACCGACCTGCCCGGCGGCTCCATGGACGACATGCTCGCCTCCCTGGCGCGCGTGTGCCTGCCGCTCGACGACTCCACCGTGGTCCTGTCCGGACACGGTCCCCAGACCACCATCGGCCGCGAACGCGCCACCAACGCCTACCTCAGGCAGGTGGCCGACGGCCAGGGAGCGCCCGGCGCCCCCCGACGAGGAATGTGACGAGTGAGTACCTTCCAGGCCCCCAAGGGCACCTACGATCTGCTGCCGCCCAGCTCCGCCGCCTTCCTCGCGATCCGCGAGGCCCTCGCCGCGCCGCTGCGTGTCTCCGGTTACGAGTACATCGAGACGCCCGGCTTCGAGAGCGTCGACCTCTTCGCGCGCGGCGTCGGCGAGTCCACCGACATCGTCACCAAGGAGATGTACGCCTTCGAGACCAAGGGCGGCTCCAAGCTCGCCCTGCGCCCCGAGGGCACCGCGTCCACCCTGCGTGCCACGCTGGAGGCCAACCTCCACAAGGCCGGCAACCTGCCCGTCAAGCTCTGGTACTCGGGCTCGTACTACCGCTACGAGCGCCCCCAGAAGGGCCGTTACCGCCACTTCTCCCAGATCGGCGCCGAGGCGATCGGCGCGGAGGACCCCGCCCTCGACGCCGAGCTGATCGTCCTCGCCGACCAGGCGTACCGCTCGCTGGGTCTGCGGAACTTCCGCATCCTGCTGAACTCCCTGGGCGACAAGGAGTGCCGCCCCGTCTACCGCGAGGCCCTCCAGACGTTCCTGCGCGGCCTCGACCTCGACGAGGAGACCCTGCGCCGCGCCGAGATCAACCCGCTGCGCGTCCTCGACGACAAGCGGCCCGACGTCCAGAAGCAGCTCGCGGACGCCCCGCTCCTCCAGGACTACCTGTGCGACGCCTGCAAGGCGTACCACGAGGAGGTCCGCGCCCTGCTGAACGCCGAGGGCGTCGTCTTCGAGGACGACCCGAAGCTGGTGCGCGGCCTCGACTACTACATGCGCACGACCTTCGAGTTCGTCCACGACGGCCTCGGCGCCCAGTCCGCGGTCGGCGGCGGCGGACGCTACGACGGCCTCTCCGAGATGCTCGGCGGCCCCGCGCTGCCGTCCATCGGCTGGGCCCTCGGCGTCGACCGCACGGTCCTCGCGCTGGAGGCGGAGGGCATCGTCCTCGACCTCCCGGCCACGACCTCGGTCTACGCCGTCCCGCTCGGCGACGAGGCCCGCCGCGTCCTGTTCACCAAGGTCGCCGAACTCCGCAAGGCCGGCGTCGCCGCCGACTTCGCCTACGGCAACAAGGGCCTCAAGGGCGCCATGAAGAACGCCAACCGCTCCGGCGCGCGGTACACGCTGGTCGCGGGCGAGCGGGACCTCGCGGAGGGCGTCGTCCAGCTCAAGGACATGGAGTCCGGGGAACAGACGGCTGTTCCGCTGCCGGACGTCGTCCAGGAACTGAGGACCCGCCTGGCCTGAGCCGTCCGCTCAGTCCAGCAGGCCCGCACGCAGGGCGCTCGTGACCGCCGCCGTCCTGTCGTCCACGCCGAGTTTGGTGAAGGCCCGCAGCAAGTGGGTCTTCACCGTCGACTCGCCGATGCCCTGTCGATATGCGGCTACCGCCGCGCGGGCTGGCGGCCGATCTCCGCGTTGGTACAGCCCTCGGCGACCAGGCGCAGCACGGACTTCTCGCGCTCGGAGAGGTGCGGGCGGGTGGGGATGGTGCGGAGCTGGTCCATGAGGCGGGTGGCCACCGAGGGGGCCAGGACCGTCTCGCCCCGGGCGGCGGCCCGGATCGCGTCGGCGAGTTCCGCCCGGGGCATGTCCTTGAGGAGGTAACCGGCGGCACCCGCCTCCACCGCGCGCAGGATGTCACGGTCGGTCTCGTAGGTGGTGAGGACGACGACCCGGCAGGGGAGGCCCGCACGGGTGATCCGCTGGATCGAGGCGACCCCGTCCCCGTCCGGCATCCTGAGGTCCATCAGGATCACGTCGGGAAGCAGCGCGGCGGCGAGAGCCTCGGCACGGGGACCGCCGGCGGCATCCGCGACGACCTTCAGATCGGGCTCCACGCTCAGCATCGCGCGCAGACCTTCGCGGACGACGGGATGGTCGTCGGCGAGGAGGATACGGATCACAGCGTCTCCCTAGTCTTTCCGGGACGGCACCGGCAGCCGTACCGTCACGGTCGTCCCCTCACCCGGCGTACTCCGCACTTCGCTGACCCCGCCGGCCTCCGCAGCCCGCGCGCGCAGTCCGGCGAGACCGTAACCGTCGGCCCGCAGCGGGTCGAAACCGCACCCGTCGTCGTGGACGGAGAGCGTGAGGAACGCGTCCGTGTAGACCAGCCGCACCCGTGTCCGCGCCGAACTCCCCGCATGCCGGCGTGCGTTGGTGAGCGCCTCCTGACAGGCGCGCAGGACGACGACCTCGCACCCGGCGGGCAGCACCCGCACCACCCCGGTGACGGACAGCTCGCTGGAGTGCCGCAGCGCCAGCCGCCGCAGCGCGTCGGGAAGCGTCGCCCCGTCGAGATCGGCCGGCGCCCCTCCGGCGACCAGTGCACGCGCCTCCGCGAGATTGCGCCGTGCCGTCTCGTCCATGAGCCGCAGATGCCGGCGAGCCCGCGACGGATCGGCGTCCAGCTCGGCCTCCACCGCCTGGATCAGCATCAGCAGGCTCGTGAACCCCTGCGCGAGCGTGTCGTGGATCTCCCGCGCCATTCGCTCCCGCTCGGCGAGCGCGCCGTGCGCCGAGGACAGCCGCGCCACCTCGTGCCGGCTGGCGTCCAGCTCGGCGATCAGCTCCGCCCGGCCCGCGCTCTGCTCGATGATCCGCACGATCCAGCTCCCGACGGCCACCGAGAACAGCAGACTCACCACCGCCGAGAGCGAGGTGACGACGAGCTGCTGCCGGCCGGGACGCCACAGCAGGATCCACCCGGCCACCGGCACCACGTTGAGCACCGTCACCACGGCCAGCGCGAGCCGCAGCCGCAGCAGCATGTAGCAGTGCGGGACCAGGACGAACGTCATCAGCCGGGTCTCACCGACCAGCACCGCGGACGGCAGGAACAGCGCCGTCTCCCCGGCGAGGAACGGCAGCGCCCGGCCGTCCGCACCCGTCAGCAGCGGCCGTCCGGCCAGGGCGTACCACGGCACCAGCGGCACGAGGAGCGCGACGACGAGCGCGCGCACCGGCCACCCGGGGCGGTCCGCGGCGAGGACTGACACCAGGGTGACCAGCCACACCAGCGCGAAGTACACGTCCCACAGCCGGAACGGACCGTCCCAGACGTCCGCGCCGGACCGCTCGCTCATCCGTCGCGCCGGCTCTTCCACCGGAAGGTCAGCAGACACAGCACCAATCCTCCGACGCACCACGCCCCGAGGACCAGCGCGATCCTGCCGAACTCCCAGTCGCCCGCCTGCTCCACGACGCGCGCCGAGTCCGGCAGGAACACCCCGCGCAGCCCCTGGCACATCCACTTCAGCGGGAACAGCGCGCCGATGTCGAGCATCCAGCCGGGGACGGTGTCGACCGCGATGTACACCCCGGAGATGAACTGGAGCACCAGGAACGGCAGCACCACCACCGACGTCGCGCTCTTCCCCGACCCCGGCACCGAACTGACCGCGATCCCGAGCAGCGCGCACGCGGTGAGACCGAGCACGAAGATCCACGCGAAGTCGAACCACCGGGACGCCGACGACGGCAGGTCGACCCCGTACAGCGTCGTCCCGACGGCCAGCAGGACGGCCGTCTCCAGCGCACCCGTGACCAGCACCAGCCAGATCTTGCCGAGGAAGTACGCGGCCGGCGGCATCGGCGTCCCCCGCAGCCGGCGCAGCACCTTCTCGTCCCGCTCGATGGCGATGGAGATGCCGAGGGACTGGAAGCTGGTCGACATGAGGCCGGCGGCCATCATCGCGGGGACGTAGAGCTGGGAGGCGGTGATCCCGGCACCCTCCACGTCGTCCTGGAAGATCGACGCGAACAGGAACAGGAACACCACCGGGAACGCGAACGTGAACACCACCTGCTCGCGCTGGCGGAAGAACTGCCGCAGTTCGAGAGCGCCCCGGCTCAGTCCGAGCGACCACGCGCGAGGAAGTACCTCTGTCGCGGTCATCGCGCACCCTCCTGTCCGGTCAGGGACAGATAGACGTCCTCCAGGGTCGGCCGGGTCACCGTCAGGCCGGGTATCTCGCCGTCGAAACGGGACGCCAGTTCGCTCACCACGCGCGTGGGAGCGTCGGTGCGCTCCGCGTGCGGGGTGCCGTCCGGCTCGGTCCACGCGACGGTCGCACCCGCGCCGTACCGCTCCCGCAGCGCGGCCGGTTCCCCCTCGGCGACGACCCGGCCGTGCGCGATGACCGCCAGCCGGTCGGCGAGGGTCTCGGCCTCTTCCAGGATGGGGGTCCCCCCCGCTCGAGCGAAGCCGAGAGTGGGGGAGGGTGGTGAGCAGGATCGTCGTCCCCTCGTCGGCCAGCGCGCGGATCAGGTCCCAGAACTGCCTGCGGGCCGCCGGGTCGAAACCGGTCGTCGGCTCGTCCAGGAGCAGCAGCTCCGGGCCGCCGATCACCCCGAGCGCGACGTCGAGCCGCCGCCGCTGGCCTCCCGAGAGCGCCTTGATACGGCTGTCCGCCTTCTCCGCGAGACCCACCAGGCCGATCACCGTCTCCGGGTCGCGCGGGCGCGGGTAGTAGCGCGCGAAATGTCGTACCGTCTCACGAACCGTCAACTCGGCGGGCGCGGATTCGTCCTGCCAGACGATTCCGATACGTGAACGCCACGCACGCGTTCCCGTCGCCGGATCCGAGCCCAGGACCCGTACTTCACCGGCGTCCCGCTTCCGGTTCCCCTGGAGGATCTCCACCGTCGTGCTCTTGCCCGCGCCGTTCGGGCCGAGCAGACCGAACACCTCGCCGGTACGAATCCCCAGGTCGACGCCGTCCAGCGCGGTCGTGCCGCCGTAGCGCTTGCGCAGCCCCCGGACGGTCACCGCGAGTTTTTCCCCGTGTGCTGTCATGCCGCACAGCATCGTCCGAGACCGTTCGGCCGGGGGACCTCCGCTCGTACACGCTTATGTCCATCGAACGGTGGACGCACAGGACGGTGCGGCACAATGAGCGCTGCCAGAAGAACGTCCCCTCGCGATGTGACGGATCGGCGTGATGAGCAAGACGACAGTCAAAGAGGTCTCCATGGACCACGAGCCGGAGCGCGCCACCGCCGACGCGTCCCGCGCGGTGGGCGGCAGCCGGGCGTTCGCGCTGATGCTGGTGATCACGGGCGCGGCGGGACTGCTCGCCGCCTGGGTCATCACCATCGACAAGTTCAAGCTGCTCGAAGCCAAGGTCGAGGGGAAGACGTTCGTCCCCGGGTGCAGCCTCAACCCGGTCGTCTCCTGCGGCAGCGTCATGGAGTCCAAGCAGGCCGCCGCCTTCGGGTTCCCCAACCCGATGCTCGGACTGGTCTGCTACGGCATCGTCATCGCCGTCGGCATGACCCTGCTGGGCCGCGCCCGGTTCCCGCGCTGGTACTGGCTGACCTTCAACTTCGGCACCCTGTTCGGGGTCGGGTTCTGTACGTGGCTCCAGTTCCAGTCGCTGTACCGGATCAACGCGCTGTGCCTGTGGTGCTCGCTGGCCTGGGTCGCGACGATCATCATGTTCTGGTACGTGACCTCGTTCAACGTGCGCAACGGCTTCCTGCCGGGGCCGGCCTGGCTGAAGAGCTTCTTCGGCGAGTTCACGTGGGTGCTGCCGGCCGTGCACATCGGGATCATCGGGATGCTGATCCTGACCCGCTGGTGGGACTTCTGGACCAGCTGAGGCTTCGTAGGGCGTTGTCAGTGGCGTCCTTTAGGGTTTCCGTGTGGAGCCCGATCTGTTCACCGCAGCCGCCGAAGACCGCCAGGAGAAGGACCCGACGGGGAGCCCCCTGGCGGTCCGGATGCGCCCGCGCACGCTCGACGAGGTGGTGGGCCAGCAGCACCTCCTGAAGCCGGGGTCCCCCTTGCGCCGCCTGGTCGGCGAGGGCGCGGGCGGTCCGGCCGGAGTCTCCTCGGTGATCCTCTGGGGCCCGCCCGGCACGGGCAAGACGACCCTCGCGTACGTCGTCTCGAAGGCCACCGACAAGCGGTTCGTGGAGCTGTCGGCGATCACCGCAGGCGTCAAGGAGGTCCGCGCGGTCATCGACGGCGCGCGCCGCGCCAGCGGGGGGTACGGCAAGGAGACCGTCCTCTTCCTCGACGAGATCCACCGCTTCAGCAAGGCCCAGCAGGACTCCCTCCTCCCGGCCGTCGAGAACCGCTGGGTCACCCTCATCGCGGCGACCACCGAGAACCCGTACTTCTCGATCATCTCCCCCCTCCTGTCCCGCTCCCTCCTCCTCACCCTCGAACCCCTCACGGACGACGACCTGCGCGCCCTCCTCAGAAGGGCCGTCACCGACGACCGGGGCCTCAAAGCCGCCGTCACCCTCCCCGAGGACACCGAGGACCACCTCCTGCGTATCGCCGGAGGAGACGCCCGCCGCGCCCTCACCGCCCTGGAGGCCGCCGCCGGAGCAGCCCTGGACCAGGGCGAGACCGAGGTCACCCTCGCGACGCTGGAGCAGACTGTCGACCGCGCGGCGGTCAAGTACGACCGCGACGGCGACCAGCACTACGACGTCGCCAGCGCCCTCATCAAGTCCATCCGCGGCTCCGACGTGGACGCCGCCCTGCACTACCTGGCCCGCATGATCGAGGCCGGCGAGGACCCCCGCTTCATCGCCCGCCGCCTGATGATCTCGGCGAGCGAGGACATCGGGCTGGCGGACCCGAACGCCCTCCCCATAGCCGTCGCCGCGGCGCAGGCCGTCGCCATGATCGGCTTCCCCGAGGCCGCGCTCACCCTCAGCCACGCGACCATCGCGCTCGCGCTGGCGCCGAAGTCCAACGCGGCGACGACCGCGATCGGCGCCGCCCTGGAGGACGTCCGCAAGGGCCTGGCCGGATCGGTGCCGACGCATCTGCGGGACGGCCACTACAAGGGCGCCGCCAAGCTGGGGCACGCGCGGGGGTACGTCTACCCGCACGACCTGCCCGAGGGCATCGCCGAGCAGCAGTACGCCCCGGACCAGATCAAGGACCGCGAGTACTACACGCCGACCAGACACGGCGCGGAGGCGCGGTACGCGGACGCCGTCGAGTGGACCAGGAAGCACCTCGGTCGCAAGCGGTCCTGAGCACCCTGTAAACTCGCCCGAAGTGCCGTGTCCCGCGCTGTCAGAGCGGGACGACCGGCCGGAACCCCCGCAAGGGGGCTCCAGGAGCGTCGCGCACCGTCGAACGGTGTCGCGGGCAGCCCACCACCATCCGCCGCGAGGCGAGAACCGGTCGGTGGGCCACTCGCGTGCTGCACGTATGTGCCCAGACCAGGGGAGCGGCTGCCCGAACCGTCCTGTCTCTCGCGGACAAGGACGACGAGGGTTTCCCCGGCTGCGGATTGCGACCTCTCGTTGCTGCTGACAAGCCGAAGAAACATTACGGAGACAACAAAGTGGCGAACCAGTCCCGCCCCAAGGTCAAGAAGTCGCGTGCCCTCGGCATCGCGCTGACCCCGAAGGCCGTCAAGTACTTCGAGGCCCGCCCCTACCCGCCGGGCGAGCACGGCCGTGGCCGCAAGCAGAACTCGGACTACAAGGTCCGTCTGCTGGAGAAGCAGCGTCTGCGCGCGCAGTACGACCTCTCCGAGCGTCAGCTCGTCCGCGCCTACGAGCGTGCCTCCAAGGTCCAGGGCAAGACCGGTGAGGCCCTGATCATCGAGCTGGAGCGCCGTCTCGACGCGCTGGTCCTGCGTTCGGGCATCGCCCGCACGATCTACCAGGCCCGCCAGATGGTCGTCCACGGCCACATCGAGGTCAACGGTCAGAAGACCGACAAGCCCTCGTTCCGTGTCCGTCCCGACGACGTCGTGATGGTCCGCGAGCGCAGCCGCGAGAAGACCCTCTTCACCGTGGCCCGCGAGGGTGGCTTCGCCCCCGACGGTGAGACCCCGCGCTACCTTCAGGTCAACCTCAAGGCCCTGGCGTTCCGCCTGGACCGCGAGCCGAACCGCAAGGAAATCCCGGTCATCTGCGACGAGCAGCTGGTCGTCGAGTACTACGCCCGCTGATCTTTCATCGGCCGTAGTACCACTCGGAGCCCGCTGTCCCCTTGGGGGCGGCGGGTTTTCGCATGCCCGTAATGCGGTACAGAGCGCTCCCCGAGGCGCGATAGGCTCCCCTGACAGGAGGCAAGTTTTACGCGTCAGAGAGTGGGTGTCAGGTGTCCGGAGGCGAGGTAGCCGGGATCATCGTGGCCGTCTTCTGGGCGATCCTGGTCTCCTTCCTCGCCGTCGCGCTGGTGAGGCTGGCCCAGACGCTCAAGGCGACCACCAAGCTCGTGGCGGACGTGACCGACCAGGCCGTACCGCTGCTCGCGGACGCCTCCACGGCCGTACGCTCCGCGCAGACGCAGATCGACCGGGTCGACGCGATCGCCTCGGACGTCCAGGAGGTCACCTCCAACGCCTCCGCGCTGTCGACGACGGTCGCCTCGACGTTCGGCGGACCTCTCGTGAAGGTCGCCGCGTTCGGGTACGGCGTACGCCGCGCACTCGGCGGCCGTAAAGAAGCCGCCGTGCCGGCGAAGGCACCCCGCCGTACCGTGATCGTGGGCCGCGTCCGTGGGAAGAGGGACTGAGAGCAGCGATGTTCCGCCGTACGTTCTGGTTCACGACCGGCGTCGCAGCCGGTGTCTGGGCCACCACCAAGGTCAACCGCAAACTGAAGCAGCTCACCCCGGAGAGCCTCGCCGCGACCGCGGCGAACAAGGCGCTGGAGACCGGCGCGCGGATCAAGGACCGCGCGGTCGGCTTCGCGCTCGACGTCCGGGACGGCATGGCCCAGCGGGAGGCCGAGCTGGAGGACGCGCTCGGCATCGAGAGCGCGCCCGAACTCCCCGCACCCCGGCGCATCGCCGCCATCGAGAACACGACGTATCCCAACACGACGTACACGTACAACCGGAATGAGGACCACTGATGGAGTCGGCCGAGATTCGCCGCCGCTGGCTGAGCTTCTACGAGGAGCGCGGGCACACCGTCGTGCCTTCGGCGTCGCTCATCGCGGACGACCCGACTCTGCTCCTCGTCCCGGCCGGCATGGTTCCCTTCAAGCCGTACTTCCTCGGTGAGGTCAAGCCGCCGTGGTCGCGCGCCACCAGCGTGCAGAAGTGCGTGCGCACCCCCGACATCGAAGAGGTCGGCAAGACCACCCGGCACGGCACCTTCTTCCAGATGTGCGGCAACTTCTCCTTCGGTGACTACTTCAAGGAAGGCGCCATCAAGTACGCCTGGGAGCTGCTCACCAGCCCCCAGGACAAGGGCGGTTACGGCCTCGACCCCGAGCGCCTGTGGATCACCGTGTACCTGGAGGACGACGAGGCCGAGCGCATCTGGCACGAGGTCGTCGGCGTGCCGAAGGAGCGCATCCAGCGCCTCGGCATGAAGGACAACTACTGGTCGATGGGCGTCCCCGGGCCCTGCGGCCCCTGTTCCGAGATCAACTACGACCGCGGCCCGGAGTTCGGCGTCGAGGGCGGCCCGGCCGTCAACGACGAGCGGTACGTCGAGATCTGGAACCTCGTCTTCATGCAGTACGAGCGCGGCCAGGGCATCGGCAAGGACAATTTCGAGATCCTCGGCGAGCTGCCCAGCAAGAACATCGACACGGGCCTCGGCCTGGAGCGCCTCGCGATGATCTTGCAGGGCGTGCAGAACATGTACGAGATCGACACCTCGATGGCCGTCATCGACAAGGCCACCGAGCTGACCGGCGTCCGCTACGGCGACGCCCACGGCTCGGACGTCTCCCTGCGCGTGGTCACCGACCACATGCGTACGTCGGTGATGCTGATCGGCGACGGCGTGACCCCCGGCAACGAGGGCCGGGGCTACGTCCTGCGCCGCATCATGCGCCGTGCCATCCGCAACATGCGCCTCCTCGGTGCCACCGGCCCGGTCGTCCTGGACCTCATCGACACGGTCATCCGGATGATGGGCCAGCAGTACCCGGAGCTGATCACCGACCGCGAGCGGATCGAGAAGGTCGCCGTCGCCGAGGAGAACGCCTTCCTCAAGGCCCTCAAGGGCGGCACGAACATCCTCGACACGGCCGTCACCGAGACCAAGGCGTCCGGCGGCACGGTCCTCGCCGGCGACAAGGCGTTCCTCCTGCACGACACGTGGGGCTTCCCCATCGACCTCACCCTGGAGATGGCCGCCGAACAGGGCCTGTCCGTGGACGAGGACGGCTTCCGCCGCCTGATGAAGGAGCAGCGGGAGCGCGCCAAGGCCGACGCCCAGGCCAAGAAGACCGGCCACGCCGGTGCCGGTGCCTACCGGGAGATCGCCGACAAGGCCGGTGAGACCGACTTCATCGGCTACACCTTCACCGAGGGCGAGACCACGGTCGTCGGCATCCTCGTCGACGGCGTCTCCTCCCCGGCCGCCGGCGAGGGCGACGAGGTCGAGATCGTCCTCGACCGCACCCCCTTCTACGCCGAGGGCGGCGGCCAGATCGGCGACACCGGGAAGATCCGGGTCGAGGGCGGCGCCGTCATCGAGGTCCGCGACTGCCAGAAGCCGGTGCCGGGGGTGTACGTCCACAAGGGCGTCGTCCAGGTCGGCGAGGTGACCGTCGGTGCCAAGGCCCACGCCTCGATCGACTCCCGGCGCCGCACGGCCATCGCCCGTGCCCACTCCGCCACGCACCTCACCCACCAGGCCCTGCGCGACGCGCTCGGCCCGACGGCCGCCCAGGCCGGTTCCGAGAACCAGCCGGGCCGCTTCCGCTTCGACTTCGGCTCGCCGTCCGCCGTCCCGACGGCCGTGATGACCGACGTCGAGCAGAAGATCAACGAGGTGCTCTCCCACGACCTCGACGTGCGCGCCGAGGTCATGGGCATCGACGAGGCGAAGAAGCAGGGCGCCATCGCCGAGTTCGGCGAGAAGTACGGCGAGCGGGTGCGCGTCGTGACCATCGGGGACTTCTCCAAGGAGCTGTGCGGCGGGACGCACGTCCACAACACCTCGCAGCTCGGTCTGGTCAAGCTGCTCGGCGAGTCGTCGATCGGTTCGGGGGTGCGCCGCATCGAGGCCCTTGTCGGCGTCGACGCCTACAACTTCCTGGCCCGTGAGCACACGGTCGTCGCCCAGCTCCAGGAGCTGGTCAAGGGGCGTCCGGAGGAGCTGCCGGAGAAGATCTCGGTCATGCTCGGCAAGCTGAAGGACGCCGAGAAGGAGATCGAGAAGTTCCGCGCGGAGAAGGTCCTCCAGGCCGCCGCCGGACTCGCCGAGTCCGCCAAGGACGTCCGCGGGATCGCCCTGGTGACCGGGCAGGTGCCGGACGGGACGACTCCGGACGACCTGCGCAAGCTGGTCCTCGACGTGCGGGGCCGTATCCAGGGTGGCCGCGCCGCCGTCGTAGCGATCTTCACCGTGAACAACGGCAAACCGCTGACCGTGATCGCCACCAACGAGGCCGCCCGTGAGCGCGGTCTCAAGGCGGGCGATTTGGTCCGCACGGCCGCCAAGACGCTCGGCGGCGGTGGCGGCGGGAAGCCGGACGTCGCCCAGGGCGGCGGCCAGAACCCGGCCGCCGTCGGCGAGGCCGTGGACGCGGTCGAGCGACTGGTCGCCGAGACGGCCAACTGATGCGCCGAGGACGCCGGCTCGCGATCGACGTCGGGGACGCCCGGATCGGGGTCGCCTCGTGCGACCCCGACGGGATCCTCGCGACCCCGGTCGAGACGGTCTCCGGCAAGGACGTACCGGCTGCTCGGCGCCGGCTGAAGCAACTGGCCGACGAGTACGAGCCGATCGAGATCGTCGTCGGGCTCCCGCGCTCCCTCAAGGGGGGCGAGGGGCCGGCGGCGGTCAAGGTCCGGGGCTTCGCGGAGGCGCTGGCCAAGGCGGTCGACCCGATTCCGGTTCGGCTCGTGGACGAGCGGATGACGACCGTGACGGCCGCTCAGGGGCTGCGCGCCTCGGGCGTGAAGTCGAAGAAGGGACGCTCCGTCATCGACCAGGCCGCCGCTGTGATCATCCTTCAGCAGGCCCTGGAATCCGAACGGGTGTCAGGTAAAGCACCCGGAGAGGGCGTCTAAGTGGTCATCTGATCGCGATACGGTAACGTTCCGCGCGATGCGGAGGTGTTCGAACAGCCTCCGCACAACAGAGGCGGAACCGCAGCCTCGCGGCTCTAGGGGATCGATGACTGAGTATGGCCGGGGCCCGGGCCCCGCACCGTGGCATCCGGAGGACCCGTTGTTCGGGGACGGCGGATGGGAAGGGCAGCAGGCGCCCATGGGGCACCAGCCTGCCTACGGGGGCCACCAGCAGTACCCGCAGGAGCCGCAGCAGCAGACGTCGTACAACGGCTGGACCGACGGCGGCCAGCAGCCCGGATACGGCCAGAACCCGCAGCCGCAGTACGACCAACAGCAGTACGACCAGCAGCAATATGACCAGTACGGTCAACCGGTCTACCCCCAGTACGACCAGCAGCAGTACCCCCAACCGAACCAGCCGCAGTCCTATCATCAGGGCGGCTGGGACGGCACCGGCACCCACGCGCACGTCCCCTACGCGGCGGATCCCGGCGACCCCTACGGCCAGCAGCCCGCCGCGTACGGCGCCGAACAGCCCGACTTCTACGGCACCCCCGACGCCTACCCGCCCCCGGAGCCCCCGGCCCGCCGCCGCGAGCCGGAGCCCGAGCCAGACCTCGACCCCGAGCCGCTCGGCGGCATCCTGCCCGAGCCGGCCGACCCGGTCGACGACGAGGGCACGCTCGCCGAGGCCGCTCCCGAGGAGCGCGGCCGGCGCGGCGGCAAAGGAGGCAAGGGCAAAGGGGACAGCGGCAAGAAGAAGCGCCGCAACGGCGCCGCGTGCCTTGTCGTCGTGCTCGTCTTCGGCGGGGGTATCGCCGGGGTCGCCTACTTCGGCATGCAGTTCTACCAGGACCGCTACGGCGCGTCCCCGGACTACGCGGGTAACGGCACGGACGAGACGGTCTCCGTCACCATCCCGAAGGGCGCCGGGGGCGCGGCCATAGGGCGTGAGCTGAAGGCCGCGGGCGTCGTCAAGAGCGTCGACGCGTTCGTGTCCGCGTTCACGCAGAACGCCAAGTCCGGGAGCATCCAAGAGGGTTCGTACGTCCTGAACAAGGAGATGTCCGCCCAGGCGGCCGTCGCGATGATGCTCGACCCCAAGAGCCAGAGCAACCTGATCATCGCCGAGGGCACCCGCAACGTCGCGGTCTACGCGCAGATCGACAAGCGCCTCGACCTCTCCGAGGGCACCACCGCGGGCGTCGCGAAGGCGAAGTACAAGGACCTCGGCCTGCCGGACTGGGCGCTGAACCACCCGAACGTGAAGGACCCGCTGGAAGGGTTCCTGTACCCGTCGCGGTACGCCGTGGCCAAGGCGGACAAGCCCGAGACCCTCCTCAAGGAGATGGTGACTCGCGCCAACCAGAAGTACGAGCAGCTCGGTCTGGAGAAGCAGGCCGACAAGCTCGGGCTCGACGGGCCCTGGCAGCTCCTCACCGTCGCGAGCCTCGCGCAGGCCGAGGGCACCAGCCACGACGACTTCCGCAAGATGGCCGAGGTCGTCTACAACCGCCTCAAGCCCGGCAACCCCCAGACGTACGGCTCGCTGGAGTTCGACTCCACGTACAACTACATCAAGAACCAGAGCAAGATCGACCTGACGATCGCCGAGCTCAAGCGGTTCAACAACCCGTACAACACGTACTACGTCAAGGGGCTGCCGCCCGGCCCCATCGACAACCCGGGTGACGAGGCGCTGCGGGGCGCCCTCAACCCGACCGACGACGGCTGGTACTACTTCATCTCGCTGGACGGCAAGACCAGCAGGTTCACCAAGACCCTCGCCGAACACGAGGAACTGGTCGCCGAGTTCAACGAGTCCCGCAAGGGCTCCTGAGAAGGACAGGTCCCCATGACAGAACGGGCCGCCGCAGCCCGCCGCGCCGCCGTGCTCGGTTCACCGGTCGCGCACTCCCTCTCCCCGGTGCTGCACCGCGCCGCGTACGACGCGCTGGAGCTGACGGACTGGTCGTACGACCGCTTCGAGGTCGACGAGGACTCCCTCGCGGACTTCGTCGCCGGGCTCGGCGGGGAGTGGGCGGGGCTGTCGCTGACGATGCCGCTGAAGCGGGCCGTCATCCCGCTGCTGGACGAGATCAGCGAGGCGGCGGCCTCCGTCGAGGCCGTCAACACGCTGGTGTTCACCGAGGACGGCCGCAAGGTCGGCGACAACACCGACATCCCCGGCATGGTCGCGGCCCTGCGCGAACGCGGCATCGAACAGGTCGAGTCCGCCGCGATCCTCGGCGCCGGCGCCACCGCGTCCTCCGCCCTCGCCGCGCTCTCCCGCATCTGCGCCGGCGAGGTAGTCGTCTACGTCCGCAGCGAGGCGCGCGCCGCCGAGATGCGGCAGTGGGGGGAGCGGCTGGACGTCGAGGTCCGTACCGCGGACTGGGGCGACGCGGCCGAGGGGCTGCGGGCGCCGCTGGTCGTCGCGACGACCCCGGCCGGGGCGACGGACGCGCTCGCCCACGCCGTACCCGAGCGCCCGGCGACCCTCTTCGACGTCCTGTACGACCCCTGGCCGACCGAACTCGCCGCGCGCTGGTCGATGTACGGGGGTGCCGTCGTGAGCGGACTGGACCTCCTGGTCCATCAGGCGGTCCTCCAGGTCGAGCAGATGACCGGGCTCAGGCCCGCTCCCGTGGACGCGATGCGAAAAGCGGGCGAACACGCGCTCGCCTCCCGCTAAGGTTCCCGGGGGCGTCGCGCAGGGGGCGGGGCGCGCATCGGGGGGAGTACCGCCATGACTTTGGCGTCCGGCAAGAGTGAGATCTTCCAGTTCGTCCTTCAGTTCCTGCCCGACTGGATCCAGATTCCCGTCCTGTGCCTGATCATCGGGCTCGTGGTGCTGTCCTGGGTCCTGAAGCTGCGCCGCAAGTGGCTGCTGCGCCGGGCGCTGCGGCAGGTCGGCGCGGGCCAGGGGGCTGTCGTCCAGCAGCAGGGGGACGGGACGCGGGGCGCGGACTTCCTGGGCGCGTACGCACCCCAGCAGCCGCAGGCCGAAGGGCCCCGGGGCGCCGACTTCCTGGGGTCGTACGCGCCGCAGAACCGGTCCGAGCGGGGCTGACTCGTTCCTCCCGGTGAGTCCGCTTCGTGGACCGGAGAGCGGGTTCGGGCGGGGGACGTGGGAGGATCGAGGGCGGCGGGGCCGGGACGCGCACCCGGGGTCGCCCGTGCCGTCCGCGTGGACGCGTGGCGGCGCAGCGGTACCAGGCGCGAGCACCGAGGAGCATCGTTGAGCAGGCTGCGTTGGCTGACCGCGGGGGAGTCCCACGGTCCCGCACTCGTCGCCACGCTGGAGGGTCTTCCCGCCGGCGTGCCGATCACCACGGAGATGGTCGCGGACCATCTCGCGCGGCGGCGGCTCGGTTATGGGCGGGGCGCGCGGATGAAGTTCGAGCGGGACGAGGTGACCTTCCTCGGCGGTGTCCGCCACGGCCTCACCCTGGGTTCCCCGGTCGCGGTGATGGTGGGCAACACCGAGTGGCCGAAGTGGGAGAAGGTCATGTCGGCCGACCCGGTGGACCCGGCCGAGCTGGCGGCCTCGGCGCGCAACGCGCCGCTGACCCGCCCGCGTCCGGGCCACGCGGACCTCGCCGGGATGCAGAAGTACGGCTTCGACGAGGCCCGCCCGATCCTGGAGCGCGCCTCGGCGCGTGAGACGGCGGCGCGGGTGGCGCTGGGCGCGGTCGCCCGGTCGTACCTGAAGGAGACGGCCGGCATCGAGATCGTCAGCCATGTCGTCGAGCTGGCGTCCGCGAAGGCGCCGCTGGGCGTCTACCCGGTCCCCGGCGACGTCGAGAAGCTGGACGCGGACCCGGTGCGCTGCCTGGACGCGGACGCGTCGAAGGCGATGGTCGCGGAGATCGACCAGGCCCACAAGGACGGCGACACGCTGGGCGGGGTCGTCGAGGTGCTGGCGTACGGGGTGCCGGTGGGCCTCGGCTCGCACGTGCACTGGGACCGGCGGCTGGACGCGCGGCTCGCGGGCGCCCTGATGGGCATCCAGGCGATCAAGGGTGTCGAGGTCGGCGACGGCTTCGAGCTGGCACGGGTGCCGGGGTCGCAGGCGCACGACGAGATCGTGAGCACCGACGAGGGTCTGCGGCGCACCTCCGGGCGCTCCGGCGGCACCGAGGGCGGCCTCACGACCGGCGAGGTGCTGCGCGTGCGCGCGGCCATGAAGCCGATCGCGACCGTGCCGCGTGCCCTGAAGACCGTGGACGTGGCGACCGGTGAGGCCGCGCAGGCGCATCACCAGCGTTCCGACGTGTCGGCGGTGCCGGCGGCCGGGATCGTCGCCGAGGCGATGGTCGCGCTGGTCCTCGCGGACGCGGTCGCGGAGAAGTTCGGCGGGGACAACGTCGTCGAGACGCGGCGCAACGTCCGCTCGTACCTCGACAGCCTGACGATCCGATGAGCGGACCACTGGTCGTCCTGGTCGGCCCGATGGGCGTCGGCAAGTCCACCGTCGGGCAGCTCCTCGCCGAGCGCCTCGGCGTGCCCTACCGGGACACCGACGACGACATCGTCACCGAGCAGGGCCGCGCCATCGCCGACATCTTCGTCGAGGAGGGCGAGCCCGCCTTCCGCGCGATCGAGAAGGCCGCCGTACAGGCAGCCCTCGCCGGGCACGAGGGGGTCCTCGCGCTCGGCGGCGGCTCCATCCTCGACGCCGAGACGCGCGACCTGCTCGCCGGGCGCCGGGTCGTCTACCTCTCCATGGACGTCGAGGAGGCCGCCCGCCGCACCGGCCTCAACGCCGCCCGGCCCCTCCTCGCCGTCAACCCGCGCAAACAGTGGCGCGAGTTGATGGAGGCTCGCCGTCATCTGTACGAGGGGGTCGCCACGGCCGTCGTCGCGACGGATGATCGGACGCCGGAAGAGGTCGCCCAAGCCGCCCTGGACGCACTGGAGTTGAAGGACGTATGACGACGACGCGGATCCACGTCGGCGGCGACACGCCGTACGAGGTGCTGGTGGGCCATCAGCTGCTCGGCGAACTCGCCGGGTTGATCGGTACGAGGGCCAAGCGGGTCGCCGTCGTCCACCCCGAGGCGCTCGCCGAGACCGGGGACGCGCTGCGCGCCGACCTCGCCGAGCAGGGGTACGAGGCCGTCGCCATCCAGGTGCCCAACGCCGAGGAGGCCAAGACCGTCGAGGTCGCCGCGTACTGCTGGAAGGCGCTCGGGCAGTCCGGGTTCACGCGGACCGACGTCATCGTGGGCGTCGGCGGCGGGGCGACGACCGACCTCGCCGGGTTCGTCGCGGCGACCTGGCTGCGCGGGGTGCGCTGGATCGCCGTACCGACGACCGTGCTGGCCATGGTCGACGCGGCCGTGGGCGGGAAGACCGGCATCAACACGGCCGAGGGCAAGAACCTGGTCGGGTCGTTCCATCCGCCGGCCGGGGTGCTGTGCGACCTCGCCGCGCTGGAGTCGCTGCCGGTCAACGACTACGTGTCGGGGCTCGCGGAGATCATCAAGGCTGGGTTCATCGCCGACCCGGTGATCCTCGACCTGATCGAGGCCGACCCCGAGGCGGCGCGTACGCCGGCCGGGCCGCACACCGCCGAGCTGATCGAGCGGTCGATCCGTGTGAAGGCGGACGTCGTGTCGTCCGACCTCAAGGAGGCGGGGCTGCGGGAGATCCTCAACTACGGCCACACCCTCGCGCACGCCATCGAGAAGAACGAGCGGTACAAGTGGCGGCACGGCGCCGCCGTATCCGTGGGGATGCACTTCGCGGCCGAACTCGGGCGGCTCGCCGGGCGGCTGGACGACGCGACCGCCGACCGGCACCGGACCGTTCTGGAGTCGGTCGGGCTGCCGCTGCACTACCGCTACGACCAGTGGCCCAAGCTGCTGGAGACGATGAAGGTCGACAAGAAGTCGCGCGGCGACCTGCTGCGGTTCATCGTCCTCGACGGCCTCGGCAAGCCGACCGTCATGGAGGGCCCCGACCCGGCGGTACTGCTCGCGGCGTACGGCGAAGTGGGGCAGTAGGGCGCCGAGGCCCTGTCGTCACATTCCCGTCGTCCGCCCGGCAGGCGGGAATGTGACGACAGGGCCTTAGATCATCGTCGCCCGATTCGGCTTCCACAGCGGGCACTTCGGACCGCCCCCGGTCGTTCACCAAACGACGGCCGGGGGCGGTACCGTTCGGTGGGGGAGCGGGCCCGCCCGATCAGCTTCGCGCCCCGGAGGCGAACCGAGCCCGCACAGAACGAGACGGAGTGGCACCGGATGCAGCACGCAGTGGGTTCTCCGCTGCCGCCGCCCCACCAGTGGGGGCACGGTCCGGTCGGCTGGTCGCCGGCCGCACAGCATCCGGGACCGTACCCCTCCCATCCCCACCCGCAGGCGCAGCCGGGCTTCACACCGCCGCAGGTCCCGCAACCGCAGGTCCCGCCGGTACCCCCGGCTCCGCCGGCCGCCCATCCTCCGGTCCACCAGCCGCCGGGCCCGCCGATCCACCAGCCCCCGGTGCCGCAGTACTCCCCGCCGCCCCGGCAGGCCCCCGGTGACGTCACCGGCCATGTCCCGCTGCCGGCCGGCGAGCCCGTCATCGCCCCGGCGGCCACGATGCTCGCGGTGCTGCTCATCGGCCCCGCCGGAGCCGGCAAGACCAGCGTCGCCAAGTACTGGGCCGAGCACCGCCGCACCCCCACGGCCCACATCAGCCTCGACGACGTCCGCGAGTGGGTCCGCTCCGGCTTCGCCGACCCGCAGCGCGGCTGGAACGACCACTCCGAGGCCCAGTACCGCCTCGCCCGCCGCACCTGCGGCTTCGCCGCCCGCAACTTCCTCGCCAACGGCATCTCCTGCATCCTCGACGACGCGATCTTCCCGGACCGCCCCGCGGTGGGCCTCGGCGGCTGGAAACGGCACGTGGGCCCCGGCCTGCTCCCGGTCGTCCTCCTGCCCGGCCTGGAGGTCGTCCTGGAGCGCAACGCGGAGCGCTCCGGCAACCGCCGCCTCACGGACGAGGAGGTCGCGCGCATCCACGGCCGGATGGCGGGCTGGTACGGATCGGGCCTGCCGATCATCGACAACTCGCAGCTCGACGTGGAGTCGACGGCACGCGTTCTGGACGAGGTGCTGGCGAGGGCGATTGCAAGTCCGCCGAAGTGGTAGCCGAACACAGGTAACCCGTATCCGGCATCCCGCACCCAGGCAGTCGCTCAGGAGCCCCCCTTGGTCCCCCGAACGGCACTCCCCAAAACGGCATATTTCGCCACAGACTCCTACGCTCGACTCATGTCAGACGCGTACGCAACCCGCCGAACCCGCCTCAGAGACCGGTGCGCCGCGGCGGGCAGCGCCACCGCGCTCGTCACCCGCCCGGCCAACGTGAGATACCTCTCCGGCGCGGCCCCCGAGAACGCCGTGCTTCTCGTCGGCGCGCGGGAGGACCTCCTCCTGTGCACCGAGCCCCCGGACAACCGTCCCGACGACTTGCTGCGGGTCCACGTCCTGCCGGGCGAGGGGGGTGACCCGGCGGTCGCCGCCGCCGACTTCCTCACCGCGCAGGGCATCGACACCCTCGCCGTCGAGGAGCACCACCTCACGGTCGCCCGCCACCGCGCGATCCACTCCGTCGCCCCCCACCTCCTCCTCGCCGACCTCGCGGGCACGGTCGAGCAGCTGCGGATCGTCAAGGACGAGGAGGAGATCACCTGCCTGCGCGTCGCCGCCGAGATCGCCGACCAGGCCCTCGGCGAACTCCTGGAGTCCATCCTGGTCGGCCGCACGGAACGCCACCTCGCCCTGGAGCTGGAACGCCGCCTCGTCGACCATGGCGCCGACGGCCCTGCCTTCCCGACGTCCGTCGCGACCGGCCCGCACGCGGGTCTGCGCGGCCACAGCCCCACCGACCGGCGGGTGGAGGAGGGCGACTTCCTCTCCGTCTGCCTGGGCGCGGCGTACCGCGGCTACCGCTGCGAGATCGGCCGTACCTTCGTCATCGGCACGGCGCCCGCGGACTGGCAGATCGAGCTGTACGACGCCGTCTTCGCCGCTCAGCGGGCCGGTCGGGAGGCCCTCGCGCCCGGCGTCGAGTACCGGGACGCGGACCGCGCGGCGCGTCAGGTCCTGGAGGCCGCGGGGTGGTCCGAGGGGCTGCCGAAGCTCATGGGACACGGAGTCGGACTGGAAATCGAAGAGGACCCGCAGCTCGCCCCCGCGGCCATGGGTAAACTGGACGCTTGCGTGCCGGTCACCGTCGAACCCGGGGTTCACCTCCCGGGCCGGGGCGGCGTCCGGATCGATGACACGCTCGTCGTACGCCCCGAGGCGGACGGCGGACCCGAGCTACTCACCATCACGACCAAGGAGCTGCTCGCGCTGTAGCGCTTGCGCCGGGGTCGTCCACGTCAGTCCAGGAGATTCCGCAACCGTGGCTTCCACGAACGACCTCAAGAACGGCCTGGTGCTCAAGCTCGACGGCGGCCAGCTGTGGACCGTCGTCGAGTTCCAGCACGTCAAGCCCGGCAAGGGCCCGGCTTTCGTGCGCACCAAGCTGAAGAACGTGCTCTCCGGCAAGGTGGTCGACAAGACCTTCAACGCCGGCGTCAAGGTCGAGACGGCCACTGTCGACAAGAGCGACATGCAGTTCTCGTACATGGACGGCGAGTACTTCGTCTTCATGGACATGGAGACCTACGACCAGCTGATGGTCGACCGCAAGGCCGTCGGCAGCGCCGCGAACTTCCTCATCGAGGGCTTCCAGGCGACCGTCGCGCGCCACGAGGGCGAGGTGCTCTTCGTCGAGCTGCCGGCCGCCGTCGAGCTGGTCATCGCCGAGACCGAGCCGGGTCTCCAGGGCGACCGCTCCACCGGTGGCACGAAGCCGGCCAAGCTGGAGACCGGGTACGAGATGCAGGTCCCGCTCTTCATCACCACCGGCGAGAAGATCAAGGTCGACACCCGTTCCGGCGACTACCTCGGCCGGGTGAACAGCTAACCGTGGCTGCTCGCAACACGGCTCGCAAGCGTGCCTTCCAGATCCTCTTCGAGGGGGACCAGCGCGATGCCGATGTCCTGACGGTGCTCGCGGACTGGGTGCGGCTGTCCCGGTCCGACGACCGTCAGCCGCCGGTCAGCGAGTACACGATGCAGTTGGTCGAGGGGTATGCGGAGCATGCCGCCCGGATCGACTCCCTGATCTCCCAGTACTCGGTCGGGTGGACGCTCGACCGGATGCCGGTGGTCGACCGGAACATCCTGCGGCTCGGTGCGTACGAGCTGATCTGGGTGGATGCTACGCCGGACGCGGTGGTGCTGGACGAGATGGTTCAGCTCGCGAAGGAGTTCTCCACGGAGGAGTCTCCGGCGTTCGTGAACGGGCTTCTGGGGCGGTTCAAGGAGCTGAAGGGTTCGTTGCGCCGGTAGTTGTGGGGGGTTCTGCGGTCGGGCGGCTGCGGCTGCGTCGTGGCTTGTCGCGCAGTTCCCCGCGCCCCTAAAAAGCAAAGGCCCTTGCGGGCCTTTTGCGTTCCCCAAGCGCCGTGGCTTCACAGAAACGTGCCGCCGGGTGGCTGGAACCGAGTGATTCGGTTCTGGCCAACCCGGCGGCACGTTTCTGCTCAGGCGTGGCAAGCGTTGTGGGCTTGGTCAGCCTTCCTCGTGGGTCACCGCGCGGCGCGCGTCCGCGTCGAGGACGCCCCAGCTGATCAGCTGCTCGGTGAGGACCGAGGGGGACTGGTCGTAGATGACCGCGAGGGTGCGCAGGTCGTCCTGGCGGATCGAGAGGACCTTGCCGTTGTAGTCGCCGCGCTGGGACTGGATCGTCGCCGCGTAGCGCTGGAGGGGGCCCGCCTTCTCGACCGGGACATGGGCGAGGCGCTCCAGGTCCAGGACCAGCTTCGGCGGAGGCTCGGCGGCGCCTCCAGGGGTGGTGCCCGGCAGCAGTTCCTGCACCGGGACGCCGTAGAAGTCCGCCAGTTCGGCGAGGCGCTGCACGGTGACGGCGCGGTCTCCGCGCTCGTACGACCCGACGACGACCGCCTTCCAACGGCCCTGGGACTTCTCCTCGACACCGTGGAGGGAAAGGCCCTGCTGGGTGCGGATCGCGCGGAGCTTGGCCCCGAGCTGTTTGGCGTATTCGCTGGACATATAGCTCCCGGCGCTGTGTCGACGCGGACGGCTGTGTTGCCGTGCCGCTCGGCTGGTAACTCATTGTGAGGTTACGCAGCGTGATTCTCCTGCGTCAAGCCGAATGGTCCACACCGACCCTTCCGTGGTATCGATGGCCGATTACTCCAGGGGGGTGATCAGGGGCGCAGCCCCGGCCTGCTACGGTTGATGGCGCAAACCCGACATCCTTTAAGGTCCGTCCCGTGAGGCGGAGAAGGAGGTCCCTTCCGTATGGACATCCGATCGTCCGATGCGCGGCCCGTTCTCGAGGGCCCCGACATCGCGCGGGTACTGACCCGCATCGCCCACGAGATCGTCGAACGCGCCAAGGGCGCCGACGACGTGGTGCTCCTCGGCATCCCGACCCGCGGCGTGTTTCTCGCCCGGCGCCTCGCCGAGAAGCTCGAAGAGATCACCGAACGCCCGATCCCGGTCGGCTCGCTGGACATCACGATGTACCGCGACGACCTGCGCATGCACCCCCCGCGCGCGCTGGCCCGCACCGAGATCCCCGGTGACGGCATCGACGGCCGCCTCGTGGTCCTCGTCGACGACGTGCTCTTCTCCGGCCGCACGATCCGCGCCGCCCTCGACGCCCTGAACGACATCGGGCGCCCGCGCGCGGTGCAGCTCGCGGTCCTCGTCGACCGGGGCCACCGGGAACTGCCCATCCGCGCCGACTACGTCGGCAAGAACCTCCCCACGTCGCTGCGGGAGACGGTCAAGGTCCAGCTCGCCGAGGAGGACGGTCGCGACACCGTGCTGCTCGGCGCGAAGCCGGACCAGTAGCAGGCGCTTGATGGCACGCCGATCTGTCGGCGTGCGCGCGCTTGCCCGGAATCTCCCGAATTAAACCTGCTTACGGAGCCTGACAGATGCAGCGTCATCTCATCTCGGCCGCCGACCTCACCCGCGACGACGCCGTCCTGATCCTCGACACCGCTGAGGAGATGGCCCGGGTCGCCGACCGGCCCATCAAGAAACTGCCCACCCTGCGCGGGCGCACGGTCGTGAACCTCTTCTTCGAGGACTCCACGCGCACCCGCATCTCCTTCGAGGCCGCCGAGAAACGCCTCTCGGCCGATGTCATCAACTTCACCGCCAAGGGCTCCTCGGTCTCCAAGGGCGAGTCCCTGAAGGACACCGCGCAGACGCTGGAGGCGATGGGCGTCGACGCCGTCGTCATCCGGCACGGCGCCTCGGGAGCCCCGTACCGCCTCGCCACCTCCGGGTGGATCGACGCGGCCGTCATCAACGCCGGTGACGGCACCCACCAGCACCCCACCCAGGCCCTCCTGGACGCGTTCACGATGCGCCGCCGGCTCATCGGCCGCGACGCCGGGCTCGGCGAGGACCTGGCCGGCAAGCGGATCACCCTCGTCGGTGACGTCCTGCACAGCCGGGTCGCCCGCTCCAACGTGGACCTGCTGCACACGCTCGGCGCCCACGTCACCCTCGTCGCCCCGCCCACCCTGGTGCCGGTCGGCGTCGGGAACTGGCCCTGCGAGGTGTCGTACGACCTCGACGCGGTGCTGCCCAAGTCGGACGCGGTGATGATGCTGCGCGTCCAGCGGGAGCGAATGAACGCGGCCTTCTTCCCGACCGAGCGGGAGTACTCGCGCCGCTACGGCCTGGACGGCGAGCGGATGGCGCGGATGCCGGAGCACGCGATCGTCATGCACCCCGGCCCGATGGTCCGCGGCATGGAGATCACCGCCGAGGTCGCCGACTCCCCGCGCTGCACGGTCGTCGAACAGGTCGCCAACGGCGTGTCGATCCGGATGGCCGTCCTGTACCTGCTTCTGGGCGGCAACGAACCCGCCGTCACGCACACCCGCCCCACCACCGGTTCCGAGGAGAAGTAAGACCATGAGCAAGATCCTGATCCGTGGTGCGAAGGTGCTCGGGGGCGAGCCGCAGGACGTCCTGATCGACGGTTCGTTCATCGAGGCCGTCGGTACGGGCCTCAGCGCGGACGGCGCCGAGGTCGTCGAGGCGGCAGGCAAGGTGCTGCTCCCCGGCCTCGTCGACCTCCACACCCACCTGCGCGAGCCCGGCCGCGAGGACTCCGAGACCGTCCTCACCGGCACGCGCGCGGCGGCCTCCGGCGGCTACACGGCCGTCTTCGCCATGGCCAACACGTTCCCCGTCGCCGACACGGCCGGCGTCGTCGAGCAGGTCTACCGGCTCGGCCAGGAGCACGGCTACTGCGACGTCCAGCCGATCGGCGCGGTCACCGTCGGCCTGGAGGGCAGGAAGCTCGCCGAGCTGGGCGCGATGCACGAGTCGGCGGCCGGGGTGACGGTCTTCTCCGACGACGGCAAGTGCGTGGACGACGCGGTGATCATGCGCCGCGCGCTGGAGTACGTGAAGGCGTTCGGCGGGGTCGTCGCGCAGCACGCGCAGGAGCCCCGGCTGACCGAGGGCGCCCAGATGAACGAGGGCGTCGTCTCCGCCGAGCTGGGCCTCGGGGGCTGGCCCGCCGTCGCCGAGGAGTCGATCATCGCGCGGGACGTGCTGCTGGCCGAGCACGTCGGCTCGCGCGTGCACATCTGCCACCTCTCCACCGCCGGGTCCGTCGAGATCGTCCGCTGGGCCAAGTCCCGCGGCATCGACGTCACCGCCGAGGTCACCCCGCACCACCTGCTCCTCACCGACGAACTGGTCCGGTCGTACGACCCGGTCTACAAGGTCAACCCGCCGCTGCGCACCGAGCGGGACGTCCGCGCCCTGCGCGAGGCGCTCGCCGACGGCACGATCGACATCGTCGCCACCGACCACGCCCCGCACCCGCACGAGGACAAGGACTGCGAGTGGGCCGCCGCCGCGATGGGGATGGTCGGCCTGGAGACCGCGCTGTCGGTGGTGCAGGAGACCATGGTGGAGACGGGCCTGCTGGACTGGGCCGGGGTCGCCGAGCGCATGTCGTCCAAGCCGGCCGAGATCGGCCGCGCGACCGGCCACGGCCGCCCTGTCTCGGCAGGTGAGCCCGCCAACCTCACGCTCGTCGACACGGCATACCGTGGGTCCGTGGACCCCGCGGGCTTCGCCTCGCGCAGCCGGAACACCCCGTACGAGGGGCGCGAGCTGCCGGGCCGCGTGACGCACACGTGGCTGCGGGGCAAGGCCACGCTCGTCGACGGGAAGCTCACGTGACATCACCTCTCCTGATCGCCGCCGAGAAGGAATCGGCCGCGGTGACCGACTGGGCCGCGCGGATCGGCTGGGTCGTCGGACTCTGCCTGTTCGTCGCGCTCGTCTACTGGCTGATGCGCGAGGGCTGGAAGTGGCGCGGCACCCTCCAGGGCGACCTGCCGGAACTCCCCGCCGCGCCGGACGAGCCCGGTGAGCCGAGACTGACGATGACCGGCCGCTACCACGGCTCCACCACCGCCGGTCAGTGGCTGGACCGCATCGTCGCCCACGGCCTGGGCACCCGCAGCAGGGTCGAGCTGACCCTGACGGACGCCGGCCTGGACGTCGTACGGCCCGGTGCCACCGACTTCTTCGTACCGGCCGACGCCCTGCGCGAGGCGCTGCTCGGCAAGGGCATCGCGGGCAAGGTCCTCAGCGAGGGCGGCCTCCTCGTGGTGACCTGGGCGCACGGCGACAAGCTGATCGACTCCGGTTTCCGCTCGGACCACGCGGCCGAGCACACGGACTGGGTCGAGGCCATCAACTCCATGATCAAGAACAACCAGACGGAAGGCGCCGAAAGATGACGACCTCCACCAGGGGAACCGCCAAGGTTCCCGCCGTACTCGTCCTGGAGGACGGCCGGGTCTTCCGGGGCCGCGCCTACGGGGCCGTGGGGGAGACCTTCGGCGAAGCGGTGTTCTCCACCGGCATGACCGGCTACCAGGAGACCCTGACCGACCCGTCGTACGACCGCCAGATCGTGGTCGCGACCGCCCCGCAGATCGGCAACACGGGCTGGAACGACGAGGACGACGAGTCGTCCCGCATCTGGGTCTCCGGCTACGTCGTCCGCGACCCCTCGCGCGTGCCGTCCAACTGGCGCGCCAAACGTTCGCTGGACGCTGAACTGGTGGCGCAGAGCGTCGTCGGCATCTCCGGCGTCGACACCCGCGCCCTCACCCGCCACCTGCGCGAACGCGGCTCGATGCGCGCCGGGATCTTCTCCGGTGCGACGATCGCACCGGAACCCGACCTCGTCGCACGCGTCCAGGCACAGCCCCCGATGAAGGGCCTGAGCCTGTACGAGGAGGTCGCCACCAAGGAGGCGTACGTCGTCCCCGCGGTCGGCGAGAAGCGGTTCACCGTCGCCGCGATCGACCTCGGCATCAAGGGCATGACCCCGCACCGCATGGCCGAGCGCGGCATCGAGGTGCACGTGCTGCCCGCCACGGCGACCGAGGAGGACGTGTACGCGGTCAGCCCCGACGGCGTGTTCTTCTCCAACGGCCCCGGCGACCCCGCCACCGCCGAAGGCCCCGTCGCCCTCATGACGGCCGTCCTCGCGCGCAAGACGCCGCTGTTCGGCATCTGCTTCGGCAACCAGATCCTCGGCCGCGCCCTCGGCTTCGGCACCTACAAGCTGAAGTACGGCCACCGGGGCATCAACCAGCCCGTGCAGGACCGCACGACCGGCAAGGTCGAGGTCACCGCGCACAACCACGGCTTCGCCGTCGACGCGCCCCTCGACCGGGTCAGCGAGACCCCGTTCGGGCGTGCCGAGGTCTCCCACGTGTGCCTCAATGACGACGTGGTGGAGGGCCTGCGGCTGCTCGACCAGCCCGCCTTCTCCGTCCAGTACCACCCCGAAGCGGCGGCGGGCCCGCACGACGCCGCCTACCTGTTCGACCGCTTCGTGACTTTGTTGGAGGGCCAGCGTGCCTAAGCGCACCGATATCCAGTCCGTCCTGGTCATCGGCTCCGGCCCGATCGTCATCGGCCAGGCCGCCGAGTTCGACTACTCCGGCACCCAGGCCTGCCGCGTCCTGCGCGCCGAGGGCCTCAGGGTCATCCTCGTCAACTCCAACCCGGCGACGATCATGACCGACCCGGAGATCGCCGACGCGACCTACGTCGAGCCGATCACCCCCGAGTTCGTCGAGAAGATCATCGCGAAGGAGCGCCCGGACGTCCTGCTGCCGACCCTCGGCGGCCAGACGGCCCTCAACACCGCGATCTCCATGCACGAGCAGGGTGTGCTGGAGAAGTACGGCGTGGAACTGATCGGCGCCAACGTCGAGGCGATCAACAAGGGCGAGGACCGCGACCTGTTCAAGGGCGTCGTCGAGGCCGTCCGCGCGAAGATCGGGCACGGCGAGTCCGCCCGCTCGGTGATCTGCCACTCCATGGACGACGTCCTCGCGGGCGTCGACACCCTCGGCGGCTACCCCGTCGTCGTCCGCCCCTCCTTCACCATGGGCGGCGCAGGCTCCGGGTTCGCGCACGACGAGGAGGAACTGCGCCGCATCGCCGGACAGGGCCTCACGCTGTCGCCGACCACCGAGGTGCTCCTTGAGGAGTCGATTCTCGGGTGGAAGGAGTACGAGCTTGAGCTGATGCGCGACAAGAACGACAACGTCGTGGTCGTCTGCTCCATCGAGAACTTCGACCCGATGGGCGTCCACACGGGCGACTCGATCACGGTGGCGCCGTCGATGACGCTGACCGACCGCGAGTACCAGATCCTGCGGGACATCGGTATCGCGATCATCCGCGAGGTCGGCGTCGACACGGGCGGCTGCAACATCCAGTTCGCGGTCAACCCCGAGGACGGCCGGGTCATCGTCATCGAGATGAACCCGCGCGTGTCGCGGTCTTCGGCGCTGGCCTCCAAGGCGACCGGCTTCCCGATCGCCAAGATCGCCGCGAAGCTCGCCGTCGGCTACACGCTCGACGAGATCCCGAACGACATCACGCGGGAGACCCCGGCGTCCTTCGAGCCGACGCTCGACTACGTCGTCGTCAAGGCGCCCCGGTTCGCGTTCGAGAAGTTCCCGCAGGCCGACTCGACCCTGACGACGACCATGAAGTCGGTCGGCGAGGCCATGGCTATCGGCCGCAACTTCACCGAGGCGTTCCAGAAGGCGCTGCGCTCGCTGGAGAAGAAGGGCAGCCAGTTCACGTTCGTCGGCCCGGTCGGCGACAGGACTGAGCTGCTCGAAGCGTCCGTGCGCCCCACCGACGGCCGGATCAACACCGTCATGGAGGCCATCCGCGCGGGCGCCACGCCGGAGGAGATCTTCGCGTACACGAAGATCGACCCCTGGTTCGTCGACCAGCTCTTCCTGATCAAGGAGACCGCCGACGAGCTGGCCCAGGCGCCGGAGCTCACCGCCGACCTGCTCGCCGAGGCCAAGCGGCACGGCTTCTCCGACCAGCAGATCGCCGAGATCCGCGGCCTGCGCGAGGACGTCGTCCGCGAGGTCCGCCACGCGCTCGGCATCCGCCCGGTCTACAAGACGGTCGACACCTGCGCCGCCGAGTTCGCCGCGCAGACCCCGTACTTCTACTCGTCCTACGACGAGGAGACCGAGGTCGCCCCGCGCGAGAAGCCGGCCGTCATCATCCTCGGCTCGGGCCCCAACCGCATCGGCCAGGGCATCGAGTTCGACTACTCCTGCGTGCACGCGTCCTTCGCGCTGTCCGACGCCGGGTACGAGACCGTGATGGTCAACTGCAACCCCGAGACCGTCTCCACCGACTACGACACCTCCGACCGGCTCTACTTCGAGCCGCTCACCCTGGAGGACGTCCTGGAGATCGTCCACGCGGAGACGCAGGCCGGGCCGGTCGCGGGCGTCGTCGTCCAACTCGGCGGGCAGACGCCGCTGGGCCTCGCGCAGGCGCTCAAGGACAACGGCGTACCGATCGTCGGCACGCCCCCCGAGGCGATCCACGCGGCCGAGGACCGGGGTGCCTTCGGGCAGGTCCTCGCGGACGCGGGCCTGCCGGCCCCCAAGCACGGCACGGCGACCACCTTCACGGGCGCCAAGGCCATCGCCGACGAGATCGGCTACCCGGTCCTGGTACGGCCCTCGTACGTCCTCGGCGGGCGCGGCATGGAGATCGTGTACGACGAGACCCGGCTGGAGTCCTACATCGCCGAGTCGACCGAGATCAGCCCCTCGCGGCCGGTCCTCGTCGACCGGTTCCTCGACGACGCCATCGAGATCGACGTGGACGCGCTCTACGACGGCCAGGAGCTGTACCTCGGCGGCGTCATGGAGCACATCGAGGAGGCCGGCATCCACTCCGGCGACTCGGCGTGCGCGCTGCCCCCGATCACCCTCGGCGGCCACGACATCAAGCGGCTGCGCGCCTCCACGGAGGCCATCGCGCGCGGGGTCGGGGTGCGCGGTCTGATCAACATCCAGTTCGCGATGGCCGGGGACATCCTGTACGTCCTGGAGGCCAACCCGCGCGCGTCGCGCACGGTCCCCTTCACCTCCAAGGCGACCGCCGTGCCGCTCGCCAAGGCCGCCGCCCGGATCTCCCTGGGCGCGACCGTCGCCGAACTGCGCGCCGAAGGGCTGCTGCCCGCGCGCGGGGACGGCGGCGAGCTGCCCATGGACGCGCCGATCTCCGTCAAGGAGGCCGTCATGCCGTGGTCGCGGTTCCGCGACATCCACGGCCGGGGCGTCGACACGGTCCTCGGCCCGGAGATGCGCTCCACCGGCGAGGTCATGGGCATCGACTCCGTCTTCGGCACGGCGTACGCCAAGTCGCAGGCGGGCGCATACGGGCCGCTGCCCACCAAGGGCCGCGCGTTCATCTCCGTCGCCAACCGCGACAAGCGCTCGATGATCTTCCCGGCGCGCGAACTCGTCGCCCACGGCTTCGAGCTCCTCGCGACGTCCGGCACGGCCGAGGTCCTCAAGCGCAACGGCATCAACGCGACGATCGTCCGCAAGTTCAGCGAGGGCGAGGGCCCGGCGGGCGAGAAGACGATCGTCCAGCTCATCCACGACGGCGAGGTCGACCTCATCGTCAACACCCCGTACGGCACCGGCGGCCGGCTCGACGGCTACGAGATCCGTACGGCGGCTGTCGCGCGCTCCGTGCCCTGCCTGACGACCGTCCAGGCGCTCGCGGCGGCCGTCCAGGGCATCGACGCGCTCAACCACGGCGACGTGGGCGTGCGCTCGCTCCAGGAACACGCCGAGCAGCTGACAGCGGCACGGGACTAGCAGCCAGGCAGCCACAAGGGGGGACACCGGGAACGGTGTCCCCCTCCGTATGGGGACCCTCTGGGGAGTTATGTACAACCTGTTCTTCCGACTGATCTTCCAGCGCATGGACGCCGAGAAGGCCCACCACCTGGCCTTCCGGTGGATCCGCCTCGCCGTGCGCGTGCCCGTGCTGCGGACGTTCCTCGCCGCCGCGCTCGCGCCCCGCTTCAAGGAGCTGCGCACCGAGGCGTTCGGGCTGCGGATGCACGGGCCGTTCGGGCTCGCCGCCGGGTTCGACAAGAACGCCGTCGCGGTCGACGGAATGGCGATGCTGGGGTTCGACCACGTCGAGATCGGGACCGTGACGGGGGAGGCGCAGGACGGCAACCCCAAGAAGCGGCTGTTCCGGCTGGTGCCCGACCGCGCGCTGATCAACCGCATGGGGTTCAACAACGACGGCTCCCTGCGCGTCGCCGCGCGCCTCGCCTCCCGGGAAACGGTTTTCAAGACCGTCGTGGGCGTCAACATCGGCAAGACCAAGGTCGTACCGGAGGCGGAGGCGGTCGGGGACTACGTGAAGTCCGCCGAGCGGCTCGCCCCGTACGCCGACTACCTCGTCGTCAACGTGTCCTCGCCGAACACGCCCGGGCTGCGGAATCTGCAAGCCGTTGATCACTTGCGACCGCTTCTCGCTGCCGTGCGCGAGGCCGCCGACCGTGTCGTCCCCGGTCGCCGGGTGCCGCTGCTCGTGAAGATCGCGCCGGACCTCGCGGACGACGACGTCGACGCCGTCGCCGACCTCGCCGTCGAACTGGGTCTTGACGGGATCATCGCGACCAACACCACCATCGCGCGCGAAGGGCTGCTTTCCGGGACGTCGCTGACCGAGGAGACCGGCGGGCTCTCCGGCGCGCCCCTCAAGGCGCGCTCCCTGGAGGTCCTGAGGCGCCTGTACGCGCGTGTGGGCGACCGGATCACCCTCGTGGGGGTCGGGGGCGTCGAGAGCGCCGAGGACGTCTGGGAGCGGATCCTCGCGGGTGCGACGCTCGTCCAGGGCTACAGCGCGTTCATCTACCAAGGGCCCTTCTGGACCCGCGCGATCCACAAGGGGCTCGCCGCGCGCCTGCGCACGAGCCCGTACGCCACCCTCGCCGACGCGGTCGGCGCCGACGTGAGGAAGACGGCATGAGCACCTTCGGTACGCGCCTGCGCCGGGCGATGGACGAGCGGGGCCCGCTGTGCGTGGGCATCGACCCGCACGCCTCGCTGCTCGCCGAGTGGGGGCTCGACGACGACGTCGCCGGGCTCGAACGGTTCAGCCGGACCGTCGTCGAGGCCGTCGCGGACCGGGTCGCCGTCCTCAAGCCGCAGAGCGCGTTCTTCGAGCGGTTCGGCTCGCGCGGGGTCGCCGTCCTGGAGAAGTCCGTCGCCGAGGCCCGCGCGGCGGGCGCGCTGGTCGTCATGGACGCCAAGCGCGGGGACATCGGCTCCACGATGGCCGCCTACGCCGAGGCGTTCCTCTCGCCGGACTCGCCGCTGTTCTCCGACGCGCTGACCGTCTCGCCGTATCTCGGGTACGGCTCCCTCACGCCCGCCGTCGCGCTCGCGCGGAAGAACGGGTGCGGGCTGTTCGTCCTCGCGCTGACCTCCAACCCCGAGGGCGGCGAGGTCCAGCACGCGGTCCGCGCCGACGGACGCAGCGTGGCGGCGACGATCCTGTCCCACCTCGCCGCCGAGAACGCCGGCGAGGAGCCGCTCGGCTCCTTCGGGGCGGTCGTCGGGGCGACGCTGGGCGACCTGTCCTCGTACGACCTCGACATGGGCGGTGCGCTGCTCGCGCCCGGCGTGGGGGCGCAGGGGGCGACGCCCGCCGATCTGCCCCGCGTGTTCGGGGCCGCGCTGCCTCGCGTCGTACCGAACGTGAGCCGGGGCGTTCTGCGGTTCGGACCCGATGTGAAGGCGCTGCGGGAGGCCGTCGAGCGGTTTTCCGGGGAGGTCCGGGAAGCGGTGGGGTCGGTCTGACCGGCCGGTTCTCGCCGACTTGAGGATGGATACAGCCTCAAATCCGGGGAGTTTCGCGGCATATGTCCGGTCCCGTAGAGGCTGACCAGGACTTTTCCGCTGTTCTCGCTGACTCAGGCGGAGTTGGCCGCTAGTCTCCGACGGAGAGTGAACGGGCAAGCGTGTTGCTCGTCGCTCGTCAGGTGTGGGGCGACTAGGTTCCTCACCGGTCCGTATCCGACAGTTCGACATCCGAGGTGACGTAGGCGTGGCTCTTCCGCCCCTTACCCCCGAACAGCGCGCAGCCGCGCTCGAAAAGGCCGCCGCGGCTCGCCGGGAGCGGGCCGAGGTCAAGAATCGACTCAAGCACTCCGGCGCCTCCCTGCACGAGGTCATCAAGCAGGGCCAGGAGAACGACGTCATCGGCAAGATGAAGGTCTCCGCACTGCTGGAGTCGCTGCCCGGCGTGGGCAAAGTCCGCGCCAAGCAGATCATGGAGCGACTCGGCATCTCCGAGAGCCGCCGTGTGCGCGGCCTCGGCTCCAACCAGATCGCGTCCCTGGAGCGTGAGTTCGGCAGCACCGGTTCCTGAACCCGGCGCCGCCGGGCAGGGCGTCCCGGGCACTCCGGGATTGCTGGAATAATCGCTGCATGGCTGCAACATTCCGGGGGACGACCCCCGAGCCCCCGGACGTACGTCCGCGGCTGACCGTGCTCTCCGGCCCCTCAGGGGTCGGCAAGAGCACGGTCGTCGCCCATATGCGCAAGGCCCACCCGGAGGTGTGGCTGTCGGTGTCGGCGACGACCCGCAAGCCTCGTCCGGGTGAGAAGCACGGCGTCCACTACTTCTTCGTCGGCGACGACGAGATGGACAAGCTGATCGCCAACGGCGAACTCCTTGAGTGGGCCGAGTTCGCCGGCAACCGCTACGGCACGCCCCGTACGGCCGTGCTGGAGCGGCTGGAGAACGGCGAGCCGGTGCTCCTGGAGATCGACCTCCAGGGTGCCCGGCAGGTCCGCGAGTCCATGGCGGACGCCCAGCTCGTGTTCCTCGCGCCGCCCTCCTGGGAGGAGCTGGTGCGCAGGCTCACCGGGCGGGGCACCGAGGCGCCCGACGTGATCGAGCGCCGCCTCGACGCCGCCAAGGTCGAGCTCGCGGCCGAGCCCGAGTTCGACGAGACGCTGGTCAACACCTCTGTCGAGGATGTGGCGCGTGAGCTGCTAGCCTTGATGGATGTGGTGTGACCGTTACGGTCACCAACATCTTTGGACAACACAGTCTGAGATTCTTTCCCATCCACGGAAGGTAGAGCGTGTCCTCTTCCATCTCCGCGCCCGAGGGCATCATCAACCCTCCGATCGACGAGCTCCTCGAAGCCACGGACTCGAAGTACAGCCTCGTGATCTACGCGGCCAAGCGCGCCCGTCAGATCAACGCGTACTACTCGCAGCTCGGTGAGGGCCTCCTGGAGTACGTCGGCCCCCTCGTCGACACGCACGTCCACGAGAAGCCGCTGTCGATCGCGCTGCGCGAGATCAACGCGGGTCTGCTGACGTCCGAGGCCGTTCCGGACCCGGCGTAAGTACGACTGTCAGCTCGCGACTGACTTATCCACAGGCCCGGCAAGCACCTTGCCGGGCCTGTGGTGTGTCATGGGGTCGTACGGATTTCCGAGAGGGGTAGTGACGTGGACAAGCCCAAGGTCGTCCTGGGGGTCAGCGGTGGCATCGCCGCGTACAAGGCGTGCGAGCTGCTGCGCAGACTGACCGAGTCGGGCCATGACGTCCGTGTCGTCCCCACCGCCTCCGCGCTGCACTTCGTCGGCGCCGCGACCTGGTCCGCGCTCTCCGGCCACCCGGTCTCGACGGAGGTCTGGGACGACGTCCACGAGGTGCCGCACGTCCGCATCGGCCAGGGCGCCGACCTCGTCGTCGTCGCCCCCGCCACCGCCGACCTGCTCGCCAAGGCCGCCCACGGCCTCGCGGACGACCTCCTCACCAACACGCTCCTGACCGCCCGCTGTCCCGTGGTCTTCGCCCCCGCGATGCACACGGAGATGTGGGAGCACCCGGCGACGCGGGAGAACGTGGCGACGCTGCGCCGCCGGGGAGCCGTCGTCATCGAGCCCGCCGTGGGCCGCCTGACCGGCGTCGACACCGGCAAGGGCCGCCTCCCCGACCCGGCGGAGATCTTCGAGGTCTGCCGAAGGGTCCTGGCGCGCGGCGTCCGTGAACCCGACCTCGCCGGGCGCCACGTCGTCGTCACCGCCGGCGGCACCCGTGAACCCCTCGACCCCGTGCGCTTCCTCGGCAACCGCTCCTCCGGCAAGCAGGGCTACGCCCTCGCGCGTACGGCGGCGGCGCGCGGCGCCCGCGTCACGCTGATCGCGGCGAACGCGAGCCTCCCCGACCCGGCCGGCGTCGACGTCGTACCCGTCGGGACGGCCGTCCAGATGCGGGAGGCGGTGCTGAAACACGCAACGGACGCCGACGCGGTCGTGATGGCGGCGGCCGTCGCGGACTTCCGGCCCGAGACCTACGCGGCCGGGAAGATCAAGAAGAAGGACGGCCAGGAACCGGAGCCCGTCGTTCTCGTACGGAATCCGGACATCCTCGCGGAGATCTCCCGGAGCCGTTCCCGCCCCGGACAGGTGATCGTCGGGTTCGCCGCCGAGACCGACGACGTCCTCGCCAACGGGCGCGCGAAACTCGCCCGCAAGGGCTGCGATCTGCTGGTCGTGAACGAGGTGGGGGAGAGCCGCACCTTCGGCTCGGAGGAGAACGAGGCGGTCGTCCTCGGCGCCGACGGCAGCGAGACCGCCGTACCCCACGGGCCCAAGGAGGAGCTGGCCGAAATCGTGTGGGACCTGGTGACGCGGCGCCTCGAGTAACGCTTGGATGCGCACCCCGGAACCACTGGAGACTCGCTCGAATCGGGAGCGGCGGCTCTGGCCAAGGTCGCTGGACATCGGTCAGAATGCCCGTGCCGCAGCTCACGGCGCTCCCGAGAGGCGAGACAGGTGGGCCGGTGGCGAGGCACGACCGATAAGCTGTTCCTGGACCACTCCGGGCGCAGCTCCCGGCGGGTCCGCCAATGATCAGCCAGCAGCCGCTGCAACCACAGGGAGCGTTGTGTCCCGTCGCCTGTTCACCTCGGAGTCCGTGACCGAAGGTCACCCCGACAAGATCGCTGACCAGATCAGCGACACGATTCTCGACGCGCTGCTGCGCGAGGACCCCACGTCCCGCGTCGCCGTCGAGACGCTGATCACCACCGGCCTCGTGCACGTCGCCGGTGAGGTCACCACCCAGGCGTACGCGCCGATCCCGCAGCTCGTCCGGGAGAAGATCCTGGAGATCGGCTACGACTCGTCGAAGAAGGGCTTCGACGGCGCTTCCTGCGGCGTCTCCGTGTCCATCGGCGCGCAGTCCCCGGACATCGCGCAGGGTGTCGACACCGCTTACGAGTCCCGTGTCGAGGGCGACGAGGACGAGCTCGACAAGCAGGGCGCCGGCGACCAGGGCCTGATGTTCGGCTACGCGTCCGACGAGACGCCCACGCTCATGCCGCTGCCGATCTTCCTCGCGCACCGCCTCTCCAAGCGCCTCTCGGACGTCCGCAAGAACGGGACCATCCCCTACCTGCGCCCCGACGGCAAGACCCAGGTCACCATCGAGTACGACGGCGACAAGGCCGTCCGCCTCGACACGGTCGTCGTCTCCTCGCAGCACGCCTCCGACATCGACCTGGAGTCCCTGCTCGCGCCCGACATCCGCGAGTTCGTGGTCGAGCCCGAGCTGAAGGCCCTGCTGGACGACGGCATCAAGCTCGACACCGAGAACTACCGCCTGCTGGTGAACCCGACCGGCCGCTTCGAGATCGGCGGCCCGATGGGCGACGCCGGCCTCACCGGCCGCAAGATCATCATCGACACGTACGGCGGCTTCGCCCGCCACGGCGGCGGCGCCTTCTCCGGCAAGGACCCGTCGAAGGTCGACCGCTCCGCCGCGTACGCGATGCGCTGGGTCGCCAAGAACGTCGTCGCCGCGGGCCTCGCCTCCCGCTGCGAGGTCCAGGTCGCGTACGCCATCGGCAAGGCCGAGCCCGTCGGTCTCTTCGTCGAGACCTTCGGCACGAACACGATCGACACGGACAAGATCGAGAAGGCCATCGACGAGGTCTTCGACCTCCGTCCCGCCGCGATCATCCGTGACCTCGACCTGCTGCGGCCGATCTACGCCCAGACCGCCGCGTACGGCCACTTCGGCCGCGAGCTGCCCGACTTCACGTGGGAGCGGACGGACCGGGTGGAGGCGCTGAAGAAGGCCGCGGGGCTGTAGGTCCCTGGTTGTTTCGCGCGAGGCCCGGTGTCCCGGTGGGGCGCCGGGCCTCGGTGCGTGTCAGGCCTTCGGGTAACCCGCCCCGGCCAGCTCCTTGGTCAGGGCGGCGAGGGTCACCTCCGGGTTCAGCCGGGTGACGACCTCCTCGGTCAGCGGGCGTGAGGCGAGGACGTGGCGTATCGCCTCCAGGTCCACCTCGGTCTCGTAGTAGTCCTCGGCCCACTCCTGGAACGCCTCCGCGCTGCGGTCCGTGAGCAGCGCGAACAGGGACTCGGCGCCGTCCGGGTCCCCGTGGAACGACTCCGGGTAGTCGATGGTGCCCGCCGACCAGCCCTCGTCCCCGGTCCGCCGCCACAGGCAGACGGTGACGACGGGCATGCCGTCGTCGCTGAACGCGGGCTCGTCGACGTACGGGGCGAAATCCTCGGGGACCTCGTCGAGAACCCCCGGCCAGGGGCCGTCGTTCCCGTACGGGCTCATGGGCGACTCGTGGGCGAAGCCGCGCAGATAGGCGCCGGCCGGGGAGAAGACGATGGAGTACTCGTCCCCCGACCCGTTGCGCATCGACGCGGCCTCCTCGCTCTGAGACCAGTCCGTGTCGAAGGAGTGGCAGCGATTCCCCCACTCCGGGCTCAGCACCGCCTCCAGCACGGCCAGCGAGCGGCAGTGGTCACGCAGCGCGGTGATGTCGGGCAGACCCTGGGCGACGTCGTGTGCGGTCATCCGAACATCCAAGCGCCTCTTCCCGGGAAACGGAACCGCCGACTTCACGGCCCGCTGCCAGGGCGGAGGGGCGTTGTCAGTGGGGTTTGGTATCTATGAGGGTGTGAGCAGTGGGAACGGGTCGGGGAGTGGGGGCGAGGTGGGGGCTGAGCAGTTGGCTTTTATGCGGGAAGGGGTGAAGAAGGCGCGGGCCAAGCCGGGGACCTGGCGGGGGGCCGCGCTGGCGGGGGAGCTGCCGGTGGCTCGGGTTCTGGTGGACAAAGGGGTGCTGCATCTGGACCGGCTCTTTGATTACGCCGTGCCTGCCGAGCTGGATGAGGTGGCTCAGCCCGGGGTGCGGGTGCGGGTGCGGTTCGGGGCCGGGCGGGGGAAGGTGCGGGGCGGGCGGCGGGAGGGGGGTGCGCTGATCGACGGGTTTCTGGTGGAGCGGGTCGCCCGGTCCGAGTACTCCGGGCCCCTGGCCGCGCTGGCGCAGGTCGTCTCGCCCGAAGTCGTGCTGGGGCCCCAACTGCTGGCGCTCGCCCGGGGGGTCGCCGACCGGTACGCCGGGAGCCTTGCCGACGTGTTGCAGCTCGCCGTCCCGCCGCGCAGCGCCCGCGCCGAGCAGAAGGCTTCGCCCGCGCCGCTGGAGCCTCCCGCGCTGCCGTCGGCCGGGTCCTGGGAGCGGTACGAGGCCGGCGGGGCGTTCGTCGAGGCGCTCGGGCGGGGCGGGGTGCCCCGGGCCGTGTGGAACGCCTTGCCGGGGAGTACGTGGAGCGAGGAAGTGGCCCGCGCCGTGGGGGCCACGCTCGCTTCGGGGCGGGGGGCCCTCGTCGTCGTACCCGACGGTCGGGCCGTAGGGCGGGTCGATGCCGCGTTGACGCGGGTGCTGGGGGAGGGGCGGCATGCCGTGCTGACCGCCGACGCCGGGCCCGAGAAGCGGTACCGGGAGTGGCTCGCCGTCCTGCGGGGGAGTGTGCGGGCCGTCGTGGGGACCCGGGCCGCGATGTTCGCGCCGGTGCGGGACCTGGGGCTCGTCGTCGTGTGGGACGACGGGGACGGGAGCCACAGCGAACCGCATGCCCCGCAGCCGCATGTGCGGGACGTGCTGCTGCTGCGGGCCGCCCAGGAGAAGTGCGCGTTCCTGCTGGGGAGCTGGAGTTGCACCGTCGAGGCCGCCCAGCTCGTCGAGAGCGGGTGGGCCCGGCCGATCGTCGCCCGGCGGGAACAGGTGCGGTCGGCCGCGCCGCTCGTGCGGACCGTGGGGGACCAGGATCTCGCGCGGGACGAGGCGGCGCGGGCCGCCCGGCTGCCGACCCTCGCCTGGCAGGCCGTACGGGAGGGGCTGAAGTCCGGGCCCGTGCTCGTGCAGGTGCCCCGGCGGGGGTACGTGCCCCGGATGGCCTGCGCGCAGTGCCGCGAGCCCGCTCGGTGCCGGCACTGCGCCGGGCCGTTGGAGGGGACCGACGGGGGCGGGCTCTCCTGCGGGTGGTGCGGGCGGGCGGACGTCTCCTGGAGCTGCCCCGCCTGCGGGGGCGTGCGGCTGCGGGCACAGGTCGTGGGGGCCCGGCGGACCGCCGAGGAGCTGGGGCGGGCGTTTCCCGCCGTGCCCGTGCGGACGTCCGGACGGGAGCAGGTGCTGGACACCGTGCCGGGGGCGCCCGCGCTCGTCGTGAGCACGCCCGGCGCCGAGCCCGTCGCCGACGGGGGGTACGCGGCTGCCCTGCTGCTCGACGGGTGGGCCATGCTCGGGCGGCCCGATCTGCGGGCCGGGGAGGAGGCGTTGCGGAGGTGGATCGCCGCGGCGGCCCTGGTGCGGCCCCAGGGGGAGGGGGGGACCGTCGTCGTGGTCGCCGAGCCGACCCTGCGGCCGGTGCAGGCGCTGGTCCGGTGGGATCCCGTGGGGCACGCGGTGCGTGAACTGGCCGAGCGGGCGGAGCTGGGGTTCCCGCCGGTCTCCCGGATGGCCTCGGTGGCGGGGACCGCGGAGGCTGTCACCGGGTTCCTGGCCGTCGCCGAACTGCCCGCCGAGGCCGAGGTGCTGGGGCCTGTCCCCGTGCCGGTCACTCCTGTCGGGCGGCCCCGGAGAGTCGGGGGGCCGCCGCCGGGGGAGCGGTGGGAGCGGGCGTTGGTGCGGGTGCCGCAGGGGCGGGGCGGGGCGCTGGCCGCGGCGTTGAAGGCGGCGCAGGCCGCGCGGATGGCCCGGGGCGGTGGGGGGGAGGAAGGGCGGGTCTGGATTCGCGTCGACCCGGCGGACATCGGGTGATGGAGGCGAGGTTTGTCGGGGGGAATGCCGCTGCCCTCTCGTGGTCGGGCGAGAGGGCAGGGATGTCGGGGACGCGCGGGTGGGGTCAGCCGTTGCGGGGGCCGGGGAAGGGGGCGGGGCGGGCGTCCTCCCGCAGGGCGGGGCTGCCTGCCGTGGGCTGGGTGGGCATGGAGCGGGCCGCCGGGACGGTGGGGACCGTGGTGATGCCGCCGCCCACGTTCAGGACGCGGGCGGGGTCCGGGGGGAGAGCCGGTTCGGGGGCCGAGGTGGGGGTGCGGCGAGCGCCGTAGCGGCGGTGCACCGCCTGCTTCGTCACGCCCAGCGCCGAGCCCACCGCGTCCCAGGAGAAGCCGAGGGAGCGGTCGAACTCGACCGCCGCCGTCACCAGCGTCTCCACGCTGTCGCGGAGTTCCTGGGCGAGGCGGACGGTGGGGGCGGGGGCGCGGCCGTAGACCACGAAGCCCGTGGAGGGGCCGGAGCGGCGGGGGCGGTAGACGTTGCCCAGCTGGGCGGTGAGCGTGCGGAGTGCGTCCACCTGGCGGCGGACCCGCTCGATGTCCCGCACCAGCAAGTGCAGGCTGGCCCGGGCCTGGGCGTCGTGGGTTGCGTGGTCGGCCATGAACAAGCCTCTCGAACCGGCGTTAAGAGATAGGGGGTCAACTCTTTCTTGACCAACGCGGATTCGCTCCGCGGGTCACGGGGTGGGGGCGTATGGGCATATGCGTACGCCCCCCGGCTCGCTTCCGGTTCGTCCAGGGGCCTTGGGGAGAGGGGGGACTCGCCGTCTGCGGCTTTCCCCGACGGCTCATTAGACTGCTGTGCTGGTCGTCTTCCGTCTGTCCGAGAGGTTCCGTCCTTCCATGAGGCTTGTCTTCGCTGGTACCCCCGAGGTCGCCGTTCCCGCTCTGGACGCTCTGATCGGGTCCGGGCGGCATGAGGTCGTCGCCGTGGTGACGCGGCCGGACGCGCCGGCGGGGCGGGGGCGGCGGCTCGTCGCGTCGCCGGTGGCCGAGCGGGCGATGGAGGCCGGGATCGAGGTGCTGAAGCCGGGCCGGCCCCGGGAGCCCGAGTTCCTGGAGCGGCTGAGGGAGATCGGGCCCGACTGCTGTCCCGTCGTCGCGTACGGCGCCCTGCTGCCCAAGGTCGCGCTGGACGTGCCCGCGCGGGGGTGGGTCAACCTGCACTTCTCCCTGCTGCCGGCCTGGCGGGGGGCCGCGCCCGTACAGCACTCGATCATGGCCGGCGACGAGATCACCGGGGCGTCCACGTTCCTCATCGAGGAGGGCCTCGACTCCGGCCCCGTGTACGGCACCGTCACCGAGACGGTACGGCCCACCGACACGAGCGGCGACCTCCTGACCCGGCTCGCGTTCGCCGGCGCCGGGCTGCTCGCGGCGACCATGGACGGCATCGAGGACGGCACGCTGGAGGCGGTGCCGCAGAGCGCCGAGGGCATCACCCTGGCCCCGAAGATCACCGTCGAGGACGCCCGCGTCGACTGGCAGGCCCCGGCGCTGCGCGTCGACCGCGTCGTACGGGGCTGCACCCCCGCGCCCGGCGCCTGGACCACCTTCCGCGGCGAGCGCCTCAAGCTGATCCAGGTGACCCCGCTGCCCGACCGGGGCGGTCTGGCGCCGGGACAGCTGGCCGTGGGCAAGAACAACGTGTACGTCGGGACCGGCTCGTACGCCGTGGAGCTGCTGTGGGTCCAGGCACAGGGCAAGAAGCCGATGCGGGCGGCGGACTGGGCGCGGGGCGTCCGGGGGGCGGACGGGGAGACGCTGGGGCAGTAGCCACGCGGCGTACGCTTGAGGTCTGTCCTTTCTTGATGACCCGGAGCACCTTTTCGTGAGCGACACCTCTGCGCAGCCCCGTAAGACCGGCAAGCCGTATCGGCGGCCCAAGAAGGACCCCGTCCGGATGCTGGCGTTCGAGGCGCTGCGGGCGGTGGACGAGCGGGATGCGTACGCGAATCTGGTGTTGCCGCCGCTGCTCAGGAAGGCCCGGGAAAAAGGGGAGTTCGACAGTCGGGACGCCGCTCTCGCCACCGAGCTGGTGTACGGGACGCTGAGGCGGCAAGGGACGTACGACGCGGTCATCGCCGCCTGTATCGACCGGCCGCTGCGCGAGGTCGACCCGCCGGTGCTGGACGTGCTGAGCCTCGGCGCCCATCAGCTGCTCGGCACCCGGATCCCCACCCACGCCGCCGTGTCCGCCTCCGTCGAACTCGCTCGCGTCGTCCTCGGCGACGGTCGCGCCAAGTTCGTCAACGCGGTGCTCCGGAAGATCGCGCAGGACGATCTGGACGGCTGGACCGCGAAGGTCGCCCCGCCCTACGACGACGACCCGGAGGAGCACCTCGCCGTCGTCCACTCGCACCCCCGCTGGATCGTCTCGGCCCTGTGGGACTCGCTGGGCGGCGGCCGGGCCGGCATCGAGGAGCTGCTGGCGGCGGACAACGAGCGCCCCGAGGTGACCCTGGTGGCGAGGCCGGGCAGGTCGGTCGTACAGGAACTGCTGGAGGAGGACGCGGCCCTGCCCGGCCGTTGGTCGCCGTACGCCGCGAGGCTGACGGAAGGCGGGGAGCCGGGTGCCGTCGACGCCGTCCGTGAGGGGCGCGCCGGTGTGCAGGACGAGGGGAGTCAGCTGGTCGCGCTGGCCCTCGCGAACGCGCCGGTCGACGGCCCGGACCGGCGTTGGCTGGACGCCTGCGCGGGCCCCGGCGGCAAAGCCGCACTGCTCGCCGCCCTCGCCGCCGAGCGCGGCGCGACCCTGCTGGCGTCCGAGAAGCAGCCGCACCGCGCGGGCCTGGTCGCGAAGGCGCTGGCCGGCAACCCGGGGCCGTACCAGGTGATCGCGGCGGACGGGACCCAGCCTCCGTGGCAGCCGGGGGTCTTCGACCGCGTGCTCGTCGACGTCCCCTGCACCGGCCTCGGCGCCCTGCGCCGCCGCCCGGAGGCCCGCTGGCGGCGCCGTCCCGAGGACCTCGAAGGGTTCGCGCCCTTGCAGCGGGGCCTGCTGAAGACCGCGCTGGAGTCGGTGCGGGTCGGCGGCGTCGTCGGGTACGCGACCTGCTCACCGCACCTCGCGGAGACGCGGGCGGTCGTCGCCGACGCGCTCAAGCAGTTCCCGGCCGCCGACCTGATCGACGCGCGCCCCCTGCTGCCGGGTGTGCCGGGGCTGGGCGAGGGTCCCGACGTACAGCTGTGGCCGCATGTGCACGGCACGGACGCGATGTACCTGGCGCTGATCCGCCGGATCGGATGATCATCGTACGAAACTTCGCCCCGCCTCCCCCACCGGTGCTCGCCGCCCCGCCCCGGCGTGGGAGGCTAGCCCCATGGCCGTGCAGATCAACCCCAGCATCCTCTCCGCCGACTTCGCCCGCCTGGCCGACGAAGCCAAGGCCGTCGAAGGAGCCGACTGGCTCCACGTCGACGTCATGGACAACCACTTCGTCCCCAACCTCACCCTCGGCGTCCCGATCGTGGAGTCCCTGGCGAAGGCGACGGACACCCCGCTGGACTGCCACCTGATGATCGAGGACCCGGACCGCTGGGCCCCGCAGTACATCGAGGCCGGCGCCTCCTCGGTCACCTTCCACGTCGAGGCCGCCGCCGCCCCCGTCCGCCTGGCCCGCGAGATCCGCGCCCAGGGCGGTCGCGCGTCGATGGCCCTGAAGCCCGCGACCCCCATCGAGCCGTACGAGGACCTGCTCCCCGAACTCGACATGCTGCTGATCATGACGGTCGAGCCGGGCTTCGGCGGTCAGGCGTTCCTCGACATCATGCTGCCGAAGATCCGCCGCACCCGGCAGCTGATCGACCGGCACGGCCTCCAGCTGTGGCTCCAGGTCGACGGCGGCGTCTCCGCGAGCACGATCGAGCGCTGCGCCGAGGCGGGCGCGGACGTCTTCGTCGCCGGTTCGGCCGTGTACGGCGCCGACGACCCCGCCGCCGCCGTACGCGGACTGCGCGCCCAGGCCGAGGCGGCATGCGGCCACCGGGCCACGGGCAAGTGAACGAACCCTGCGACAGAGCCCTTCAGGGCTGATCAAGACCGCCGGATCTGCGAGGATGAAGGCGAATCCAGAGTGTGAAACAGCAGTGAGGAGATCGCCGTGTCGGGTATGTCGGCGGGCCGTTCGGCCATGCGGATGGGACCCGCGGAGCTGGTGCAGGCGGCGGCCATGGCCCGCCGCTTCTACCTGGAGGGCAAGTCCAAGATCCAGATCGCCGAGGAGTTCGGCGTCAGCCGCTTCAAGGTGGCCCGGGTCCTGGAGACCGCTCTCGAACGGGATCTCGTACGCATCGAGATCCGGGTACCGGCCGAGCTGGACGCCGAGCGCTCCGACGCGCTGCGCGCCCGCTACGGCCTGAGGCACGCGGTCGTCGTCGAGTCCCCGGCCGACGCCGAGGACTCCCCCGACCCCGAGAACCTGGGCGAGGTGGCCGCCGACCTGCTCGGCGAACTCCTCGACGAGGGGGACGTCCTGGGCCTCGCCTGGGGCCGCTCCACCATCAACATGGCCGCGGCCCTCGACCGGCTGCCGCCCTGCACGGTGGTGCAGCTGACAGGTGTGTACGACGCGGGCACGGCCGAGCGCGGCTCGGTCGAGGCGGTCCGCCGGGCAGCTCAGGTGTCCGGCGGCGACGCCCACCCCATCTACGCGCCCATGCTGCTGCCGGACGCGGCCACCGCCGCCGCGCTGCGCAGCCAGACCGGGATCGCGCGGGCCTTCGAGTACTTCGACAAGGTCACGGTCGCCTGCGTCTCCATCGGCTCCTGGGAGCCGGGCGTCTCCACGGTCCACGACATGCTGACGGACGAGGAGCGGGCCCACTACTCCTCCCTCGGCGTCGCGGCCGAGATGTCCGCGCACCTCTTCGACTCCGAGGGGCGCCGGGTCGGCCGGGACCTCGGCGAGCGGTGCATCACCGTCAAGGCGGACCAGCTGCGCCGTATCCCCGAGGTCGTCGCGATCGCGGGCGGGCAGCGCAAGGCGGCGGCGATCGACGCGGTGCTCAGGTCGGGGCTGGTCACCAGCCTCGTCACGGACACATCGGCGGCGGATTATCTGATGACCGCCGGGCCCACGCCCAAGTCGGCGCTGAACCGGTCCGACCCGGACGGCCCCTGACGGACGGCTCCTCGGCGACGGCCGTGGCAGCATCTACGGCATGCTGCTGCGGTTCGTCTCCCGGGTGCTTCTGTGTGTGCTGGTCTCGATCGGGGGTGTCGCCGGATGCTCGTCGGATCATCGTACGAACGACGTGCAGGCGAGTGCCTCCAGTAGTCGGCCTTCCAACGGCCTCGCCACCGTCAAGGCGGCCGACCTCCCCGCCGAGGCCCGCAAGACCCTCGCCCTCATCGACCAGGGCGGCCCCTACCCCTACTCCCGCGACGGCGTCGTCTTCGGGAACTTCGAGGGACGGCTGCCGAAACAGAAGCGCGGCTACTACCACGAATACACCGTGAAGACCCCGGGCTCGCGCGACCGGGGCGCCCGGCGCATTGTCACGGGGCAGAGCGGCGAGATCTACTACACCGATGATCACTACGACTCGTTCCGGACGGTACTGAGATGACCGACATCGCGATCGACCTCGACGGGGTCACGGACAGGGCCGCACTGATGGACCGGTTCGCGCAGGGGCTGCGGCTGCCCGACTGGTTCGGCCGCAACTGGGACGCGCTGGCCGACGTCCTGCGCGACCAGGAGGAACGGCGCATCGTCGTACGGGACTGGCGGCCGTACGCCAAGGCCCGGCCCGACGAGTGGGAGATCGCGCTGGAGATCTTCGAGGAGGCGCGGGTGCCGGTCCTGCTCGCCCTGTAGGAAGCTCCAGGACGTTCCCGTACAGGCTGGACGATTGTCCCGGGGCTGTTCCGGGACCCACGTGGGAGAATCAAGTACGTGCGTTTTCTCAATGACATCAAGCCCGCGTACGACCTCACCTACGACGACGTCTTCATGGTCCCGAGCCGCAGCGCGGTCGGCTCCCGCCAGGCGGTGGACCTGCGCTCGCCGGACGGGACGGGTACGACGATCCCGCTGGTCGTCGCCAACATGACCGCGATCGCCGGGCGCCGGATGGCCGAGACGATGGCCCGGCGCGGTGGGCTGGTCGTCATCCCGCAGGACATCCCGATCGACGTCATCACCGACGTCGTCTCCTGGGTCAAGAGCCGCCACCTCGTCCTCGACACCCCGATCGTGCTGTCGCCCCAGCAGACCGTCGCCGACGCGCTCGCGCTGCTGCCCAAGCGCGCGCACAACGCCGGTGTCGTCGTCGACGAGGAGCGGCGGCCCGTCGGCGTCGTCACCGACCAGGACCTCACCGGCGTCGACCGGTTCACGCAGCTCAGCGAGGTCATGTCCCGTGACCTGCTGCTCCTCGACGCGGACATCGACCCGCGCGAGGCGTTCACGACGCTGGACTCGGCGAACCGGCGGTACGCGCCGGCCGTCGACGGCGACGGGAAGCTCGCCGGGATCCTCACGCGCAAGGGCGCGCTGCGGGCCACCCTCTACACCCCGGCCGTCGACGCGAACGGCAAGCTGCGCATCGCCGCCGCCGTCGGGATCAACGGCGACGTCGCCGGCAAGGCCAAGCAGCTCCTCGACGCGGGCGTCGACACGCTCGTCATCGACACGGCCCACGGCCACCAGGAGTCGATGATCAGCGCGATCCGTACGGTCCGTGCGCTGGACCCCCGGGTGCCGATCGTGGCCGGCAACATCGTCTCCGCCGAGGGCGTACGGGACCTGATCGAGGCCGGCGCGGACATCATCAAGGTCGGGGTCGGTCCCGGCGCGATGTGCACGACCCGCATGATGACCGGCGTCGGCCGGCCGCAGTTCTCCGCCGTCCTGGAGTGCGCGGCCGAGGCCCGCAAGCACGGCAAGCACGTGTGGGCCGACGGCGGTGTCCGCCACCCGCGCGACGTCGCGATGGCCCTTGCGGCCGGGGCGTCCAACGTGATGATCGGCTCCTGGTTCGCCGGTACGTACGAGTCGCCGGGCGACCTCCAGCAGGACGCGAACGGGCGCCTCTACAAGGAGTCCTTCGGCATGGCGTCGGCCCGCGCGGTCCGCAACCGCACGTCCGAGGAGTCCTCGTACGACCGCGCCCGCAAGGCGCTGTTCGAGGAGGGCATCTCGACGTCCCGCATGTTCCTCGACCCGGCCCGGCCGGGGGTGGAGGACCTGATCGACTCCGTCATCGCCGGGGTGCGGTCGTCCTGCACGTACGCGGGCGCCGGGTCCCTCGCGGAGTTCGAGGAGAAGGCGGTCGTCGGCATCCAGAGCGCGGCCGGGTACGCCGAGGGAAAGCCGCTGCACGCGAGCTGGAACTAGGCACTTCGGGAAAAGGGCGGCGGGCCGGGGGCGACGCGTTCTAGCGTCGTCCCCATGGAGATCATGGCCTGCCGCCGCGAGGACCTCGTCGTGCTGGAGCGTGTCATGCCGTCGGACAGCTTCGACGGCAGCCACCCCATGCGCTTCGCCCGCCAGGAGGCGGGCGGCAGCACGTATCTGATCCCGTGGCTCGACGGCCGGCCCGTCGGTCGCGCGGAGGTTCTCTGGACCGGCTGCGAGGCGCCCGAGGTGCAGGCCGCGCACCCCGGCTGCCCCGAGATCAACGGCCTGTACGTGTGGCCCGAGCACCTGCGCTCGCAGGGCATCGGGACGGCGCTGGTGCGCGCCGCCGAGGAGTGGGCGCTCGCGCGGGGCGTCGAGGTCATGGGGCTCGGGGTGGACGACAGGAACCCGCGCGCGGCGGCGCTGTACGAGCGGCTCGGGTACCGGCCCGGCGTGCGGTACATCGACCGCTGGTCCTACCGCGACGTGAACGGCGTCCTGCGGGAGCACGCCGATCCGTGCCGGTTCCTCACCCGGGAGCTGAGCCACTGAGGGCGTGGTCTACTGCCGTATGTGTTGAACGACCTGGACGAACGTATCGTGCACGCCCTCGCCGAGGACGCCCGGCGGTCCTACGCCGACATCGGGCAGATCGTCGGGCTGTCCGCGCCCGCGGTGAAGCGCAGGGTGGACCGGCTGCGGGAGAGCGGGGCCATCGCCGGGTTCACGGTGCGGGTCGATCCGGTCGCGCTCGGGTGGGAGACCGAGGGGTTCGTCGAGATCCACTGCCGCAGGAACACGTCGCCCGAGACCATCCGGCGCGGCCTTGAGCGGTACCAGGAGGTCGTGGCCGCCTCCACCGTCACCGGCGACGCCGACGCCATCGCCCAGGTCTTCGCCTCCGACATGCGGCACTTCGAACGGGTGCTGGAGCGGATCGCGGGGGAGCCGTTCGTGGAGCGGACCAAGTCGGTGCTGGTGCTGTCACCGCTGCTGAGGCGTGCGCCCGCGTAAGAGCCGACGTTGCTGAGGCGTGCGTCCGCGTCAGGGTCGTACGCAACGAATCGCCGGGGTGCCACCACTTCGCGCAACGAATCGCTCACCTGCCCGCAATGGGTGCCTATTGTCCGCTCGGCCCGGCCGACCGTACCGTCTATCTGGCCCCCGGCACCCCCCTTCCGCCCAGGTGAGGACACGTATGCGCATCGCCCTGCTCCAGAGCTCCGGACGTCCCGGCTCGGTCGAGGGGAACCTCAAGATGCTCGGCGAGGCGGCCGGGCGGGCAGGCGAGGCGGGGGCGGAGCTGCTGGTGGCGCCGGAGCTGTTCCTGACGGGGTACGCGGTCGACGTCGAGGGGCTCGCGGAGCCGGCGGACGGCGAGTCGGCGGACGCGGTCGCGGAGCTGGCCGCGCGGCACGGACTGGCCATCGCGTACGGATATCCCGAGCGGGCCGGCGACGCCGTCTTCAACTCCGCGCAGGTGATCTCGGCGACCGGCGACCGGCTCGCGAACTACCGCAAGACCCACCTCTTCGGCCCCTTCGAGCGCGACCACTTCACGCCCGGTGAACAGCCGGTCGTGCAGGCGGAGTTGGGCGGGCTGACCGTCGGCCTGATGATCTGCTACGACGTGGAGTTCCCGGAGAACGTGCGCGAGCACGCCCTCGCCGGCACCGACCTGCTGATCGTGCCGACGGCCCAGATGCACCCCTTCCAGTTCGTCGCGGAGGCGATGATCCCGGTCCGGGCGTTCGAGAGCCAGCTCTACATCGCGTACGTCAACAGGGTCGGCGAGGAAGGGGAGTTCGACTTCGTCGGCCTCTCCGTGCTGGCCGGCCCCGACGGAGTCGCCCGCGCCCGGGCGGGCCTCGGCGAGGAACTGCTCCTCGCGGACGCCGACCCCGCGTTCCTCGCCGCGTCCCGCGAGGCCAACCCCTATCTCGCCGACCGCCGCCCGGACCTCTACCGGTCCGTGGCCCGCTAGGAGTCCGTACCCCCATGACGTCCATGGTGCCCAACGCCGTAGAGCACACCGACGCGCAGCAGCCGCCGATCACGATGTTCGGGCCGGACTTCCCGTACGCCTACGACGACTTCCTCGCCCACCCGGCGGGCCTCGGACAGATCCCGGCGACCGAGCACGGCGCCGAAGTCGCCGTCATCGGGGGCGGGTTGTCGGGGATCGTCGCCGCGTACGAGCTGATGCGGATGGGCCTCAAGCCGGTCGTGTACGAGGCGGACCAGATCGGCGGGCGGCTGCGGACCGTCGGCTTCGAGGGCTGCGACCCCTCGCTGACCGCCGAGATGGGCGCGATGCGCTTCCCGCCGTCCTCCACGGCCCTCCAGCACTACATCGACCTGGCCGGGCTGGAGACCCGCCCCTTCCCCAACCCCCTTGCGGAGGTGACCCCTTCGACGGTCGTCGACCTCAAGGGGGAGTCGCACTACGCGGAGACGATCGAGGATCTCCCGCAGGTCTACCGGGATGTCGCCGAGGCGTGGTCCAAGTGCCTTGAGGAAGGCGCCGAGTTCGCGGACATGAACCGGGCGCTGCGGGAGCGGGACATACCGAGGATCCGCGAGATCTGGGGGCGGCTCGTCGAGCAGCTCGACAACCAGACGTTCTACGGATTCCTGTGCGCCTCCGAGGCGTTCAGGTCGTTCAGGCACCGCGAGATCTTCGGCCAGGTCGGCTTCGGCACGGGCGGCTGGGACACCGACTTCCCGAACTCGATCCTGGAGATCCTGCGGGTCGTCTACACGGAGGCGGACGACCATCACCGGGGGATCGTCGGCGGCTCGCAGCAACTCCCGCTGCGGCTCTGGGAGTCGGAGCCCGAGAAGCTCGTGCACTGGCCGTACGGCACCTCCCTCAAGACGCTGCACGCCGGTGGCGAACCGCGTCCCGCCGTCACCCGCCTGCACCGCACCGCCGGGAACCGGATCACCGTCACCGACGCGGACGGCGCGATCCGCACGTACCGCGCGGCCGTGTTCACCGCGCAGTCCTGGATGCTGCTGTCCAAGGTCGTGTGCGACGACGACCTCTTCCCGGTCGACCACTGGACGGCCATCGAGCGCACCCACTACATGGAGAGCTCCAAGCTGTTCGTCCCCGTCGACCGCCCGTTCTGGCTCGACAAGGATCCGGCGACCGGCCGTGACGTCATGTCGATGACCCTCACCGACCGGATGACGCGCGGGACGTACCTCCTCGACGACGGCCCCGACAAACCCGCCGTGATCTGCCTGTCGTACACCTGGTGCGACGACAGCCTCAAGTGGCTGCCGCTGTCCGCGAACGAGCGGATGGAGGTCATGCTGAAGTCGCTCGGCGAGATCTATCCGGGCGTCGACATCCGGCGCCATGTCATCGGCAGCCCGGTGACCGTCTCCTGGGAGAACGAGCCGTATTTCATGGGCGCGTTCAAGGCCAACCTCCCCGGCCACTACCGCTACCAGCGGCGCCTGTTCACCCACTTCATGCAGGACCGGCTCCCCGCCGACCGGCGTGGCCTGTTCCTCGCCGGGGACGACATCTCCTGGACCGCCGGGTGGGCGGAAGGCGCCGTACAGACCGCGCTGAACGCGGTGTGGGGCGTGATGCACCACTTCGGCGGCGAGACCGACCCGAGCAACCCGGGCCCGGGGGACGTGTACGACGAGATCGCGCCGGTCGAACTCCCGGAGGACTGAACCTAATCGGGCAGCGGCGTCAGCAGCATCCGCCCCGCGAACCCCACCCCCGTGTCCAGCCGTTCCCCGAACTCCTCGGTGAGTTCGGGGAACCGCCGCAGCGCCCACAGCGCCCGAGCCGCCGACCAGGTCGCCGACCGCGCCCGCTCCAGACTCCATGAGCCCAGCAAGTGCGTGAGCGGATCGGCGAGTTGGAGCAGGTCCGGACCCGGCATCAGCTCCTCCCTGATCCGCTCCTCCAACGCGACGAGGATGTCTCCGACCTGGTCGAACTCGTCCTCCAACTCGGCCGGCTCGCACCCGAGTTCGTGGCACGCGTCCACGACGGCCAGCGCCAGGTCGTGCCCGATGTGCGCGTTGATCCCGGCCAGCGCGAACTGGAGCGGCCGTACCCCCGGATGCCGCCGCATCTGGAACAGCGGGCGCCAACAGGCGGGCGTACGGCGGTCGTTCAGCTCCGCGTCGACGGCGTCCAGGTACCGCAGCGCGAACCGCACGTCCAGGGTGGCCGCCGCGCGGGGCTGCGCGAAGCGGCCCGTGTCGATGCGCCGGTCCACCTCCTCGGTGACGGCCAGATAGACCCGGTTGAACACGGCGACCCCGTCCCGCGCGGGCAACTCCGCGTCCAGGGCCCGCATCCGGGCGATCACCGTGTCTACGGCGGACGACGTGTAGCGCTGCAACTCCGGCATGGGGGAAGGGTGGCAGGCCCGCCGGGGGTTCGGGGGACGGACGGGCCCGGCTTCCCCAGAACGAGGGACACCGTCAGGGACGCGGGTCCGGCACCGCTGCGGCCTCGGAGCCGGCCTTCACACGTTCCGCGCCCCGCAGGACGCCCGCGAAGAGCAGCAGCCCGCACGACAGAGCCGTGACGACCCCGAACGACACCGTCAGGCTGGTCGCGTGCGCCACCCCGCCGATCAGGCTCGGCGCGATCAGGCCGGACGTGTACGTGATCGTCGCGACCCCCGCGATGGCCTGGCTCGGGTTCGGGCCCGAGCGTCCCGCCGCCGCGAAGCACAGCGGTATGACGACGGCGATGCCGAACCCCATCAGGCCGAACCCCGCCATCGCCACGGCCGGATGACCGGCCACGACGACCAGCGCGCCGCCCGCAACGGCGAGACCCCCGCCGGCGCGCACGGTCCGTACGACCCCGAAGCGGTCGACCACCGCGTCCCCGGCCAGCCTCGCGATCGCCATCGTCAGCATGAAACCGGTCGTGCAGGCCGCCGCGAGCCCCGCCGACGCCGTCAGCCGGTCCTCCAGGTACACCGCCGACCAGTCCATGCTGGCGCCCTCCGCGAACACCGCGCAGAAGCCGACCGCGCCGATCAGCAGCGCCGAGCGCGGCGGCAGGGTGAAGCGGGGCGGTGCCTCCTCGCCCTGCGTCGGGCGCAGGTCCAGGACCCAGTGGCAGGCGGTCAGGCCCAGCGCCGTCAGGATCCCCGCCGCCATCGCGTGGTGGATACGGGCGTCCGCGCCGAGGTGTGCGGCGAGCGTGCCCGCGCCCGAGCCGATCAGCGTGCCCACGCTCCACATGCCGTGCAGGCCCGACATGATCGACCGGCCGAGCCGGTGCTCGATCTCCACGCCCATCGCGTTCATCGCGACGTCCGCCATGCCCGAGGCCGCGCCGTACGCGAACATCGCGAGGCACAGGGTCAGCAGGTTCGGGGCGAGGGACGGCAGGACCAGGGAGAGCGTCCACAGCGCGAGCAGTGTCCGCAGCGCCGTACGCGTGCCCAGGTGGTGTGTGATCCAGCCCGCCAGCGGCATCGCGCAGGCCGCGCCGAACGCGGTGAACGCCAGCGCGAAGCCGAGCTGGCCCGCGCCGAGGCCCGCGTGGTCCTGGATCCACGGGATGCGGGTCGCGAACGACCCCGTCACCCCGCCGTGCACGGCGAACACCGCCGAGATGGCGTACCGGCCCCGGCGTACGTCCGTCCCCATGCCCACCCCATCTGTCGAGCCGCCTCGTGTCGCGCCGCAAACTATCAGGGACCCTTCCTGATAAATAGAGGGCGCTTACGGTTCGGGGCGGTCCCGGCCATGGGAGGATCCCGCCATGCCCGCATCACCGAGCACGGCCCGAGCCATCAACGACCGGCTCGCCCTGCGCCTGCTCCAGCGCGAAGGTCCGCTGACGGCAGGGCAGTTGAAGCAGCTCACGGGGCTCTCCCGGCCGACGGTCGCGGACCTCGCGGAACGCCTCACCGCCGCTGGCCTGATCGAGGTCGTCGGTGAGTCCGGGGCGCATCGGCGGGGGCCCAACGCGAAGTTGTACGGGATTGTCGCGGGCCGGGCTTCGCTGGCCGCGCTCGATGTGCGTACCGACGGGGTCGCCGTCATCGTCTCCGACCTGGTGGGGCGGGTGCTCGCGGAGGCTGCCGTCCCCATCGCCGGGGATCTCGCGACGGACCTCGCCCTCGATCAGGCGGTGACGCTGGTCGAGCGGGCCGCGAAGGAGGCGGGCGCCGACACGCTCCACACGGTGTGCATCGGGGCGCCGGGCCTGATCGAGCCGTCCACCGGGGACCTCCGCGACTCCAACGGGCTCCCCATGTGGCACCGGCGCCTGACGGCGGTACTCCAGGAACGTTTCCCCGCAGCTCACGTACTCGTCGAGAACGAGACGAACCTCGCGGCTCTGGCGGAACGGGGGGAGGGGGCGGCGCGGGACCGGGACACGTTCGTGCTGCTGTGGCTGGGGCAGGGGGTGGGGGCGGCGGTGGTGCTGGACGGGGCGCTGCGGCGGGGAGCTTCGGGTGGTACCGGCGAGATCGGGTTCCTGCCGGTGCCGGGGGTGGGCTTGCCGTCGGCGACGGACTGCGAGGGCGGGTTCCATTCCGTGGCCGGGGGGTGGGCTGTCGAGCGGTTGGCGGGGGAGTTCGGGGTGGTGGGGGAGGGGGCTGCGGGGGTGGTTCGGGGGGCGGTCGAGGCGGTGGCGGCGCCCGAAGCCGCCGACGCCCCCGGCGACGAGGCCACCAGCCCGGCCGGCATCCCCGTTCCCGAACCCGCCGCCCTCTTCCTGGACGCCCTAGCCGACCGCATCGCCCTCGGTGTCGCCTCCGTCGTAGCCGTCCTCGACCCTGGATGCGTCGTCCTCGGTGGCGAGGTCGGGCAGGCCGGAGGGGGTCTCCTCGCCGGCAAGGTCGAGGCTCGGATCAGGCGGATGGCGCCGTTGGTCACCGAGGTCAGGGCCAGTGCGTTGGGGGGCGGGGCCGTGTTGCGCGGGGCCCTGTTGACCGCTCGGGAAGCCGCGCAGGACGAGTTGTTCGGGGCGTCGTAGGGCCGGGGCTCTACTTGCCCGACAAGTACTCCTCGAACGTCCGCCTCCCCACCGCGTTCCCCGGCGTCAGATGCCCGCCCGCGCGGAACGCCCCGTACGCCGCGCCCCACAGCGGGACCCGGACCAGTCGGCGCCTCCTGCCCCGCGCCTTGAGGTACGACCGGGCGAGCGAGTCGAACGTCCGTACCTCGGGTCCGCCCATGTCCGGAACCCGCCCCTGCGGCTCGCCCAGTGCCAACTCGGCGAGCCGCTCGGCGACTTCGGTCACCTCGACGGGCTGATCGCTCACCCCGGCGGGGACCGGCAGCACGGGGGACTTGGCGAGCGTGCCCAGCACCTGGGCGACGAGGTCGTGGAACTGGGTCGCCCGCAGGACCGTCCAGCCCACCCCCGACTCCTCCACCAGGCGTTCGACGGCGAGCTTGGACCGGTAGTAGCCCAGCGGCACCCGGTCCACCCCCACGATCGAGATGAACACCAGATGCCCCACCCCCGCCTCGCGCACGGCCCCGATCAGATTCCGCGCGGCCTTCTCGTCACCCCCGCGCGGCGAACTCGCGCAGTGCACGACCGTGTCGACGTCCGACAGCGCCGTACGCAGTCCGGACCCGCCGACGGACAGATCGACGGCGTACCCGGGCCCGCGTCGGCTCAGCACCCGCACCTCGTGACCCCCCGCCCGCAGCCGCTCGACGACGGGCCGCCCCAGGGTTCCGGTCCCGCCGGTCACCAGAATCGTGGACATGCATCAACTCCTTCGACAGGGCGTTCCATACCCAGAGTGCCGGAATGCTTCCTGTGAGCCACCCCACACGCTTCACCCGTATGGACGACGGTCCGCCGTGGCACACTGACCGTGTACCTAAAGCAGCGCACTCCGGGGTCGGTGAAAGTCCGAACCGGCGGTTACAGTCCGCGACCCGATCGCTTCCAGTGATCGGTTGACCAGGTGGAATTCCTGGACCGACGGTTAAAGTCCGGATGGGAGGCAGTGCGCGGCGGGTTTACGCACCTCTGGTGCGCCGCCGTACGTGCGCTCGTCCGAGGACGAGTGCGTACGTGTGTCCGGCGTCCCCCTGTGTGCTTGCGCCCGTGTTCTCTGTCGTCTCTCGACAGGCCCCGGAGTCCGTGCCCGATCGTGGCAGGAGGACCCGGGAAGTGTTCACCGGAATCGTTGAAGAGCTGGGTGAGGTCACCGCCGTCGAGACCCTCGACGACGCGTCCCGGTTCAGGCTGCGCGGCCCTGTCGTCACCGACGGCGCGAAGCACGGCGACTCCATCGCCGTGAACGGGGTCTGTCTCACCGTCGTCGAGCACGAGGGCGACGAGTTCACCGCCGACGTGATGGCCGAGACCCTCGACCGCTCCAGCCTCGGCGCGCTCACCGTCGGCTCCCGCGTCAACCTGGAACGCCCGATGGCCCTCGGCGCACGCCTCGGCGGGCACATCGTGCAGGGCCACGTCGACGGCACCGGCCAGGTCCTGGCCCGTACGCCGTCCGAGAACTGGGAGATCGTCAAGGTCTCGCTGCCCGCCGAGCTCTCGCGGTACGTCGTCGAGAAGGGCTCGATCACGGTCGACGGCATCAGCCTCACGGTCGTCGAAGCCGCCTCGGACTACTTCACCGTCAGCCTCATCCCGACGACCCTCGACCTGACCACGCTCGGGCGCAAGCAGCCCGGCGAGCCGGTCAACCTCGAAGTGGACGTCGTCGCGAAGTACGTCGAGCGCCTGATGGGCGACCGGGTTCCGGGAGCTGAGAAGTGAACGGGCTCAACTCCGAGGCGTTCGTCCTGTTCGACCAGCACATCATCTGGTCGGACATGATCGGCAATATCCTCGGCCTCGTCGCCCTCGCGCTGGGCTGGCGCCGCCACCTGCTGACCTGGCCGGTCCAGTTCGCCTCCGGCCTCATCCTGTTCAGCGCCTTCTACGGGCACCTCGCGGGCAGCGCCGGCAAGCAGGTCGTCGTCATGGCGGTCGCCGCGTACGGCTGGTGGCAGTGGAGCCGCAACCGGGCCCAGGGACGCATCGTCCCCCGCTTCGCCTCCTGGAACGAACGCGGCGCGATGATCGTGGCCGGTGCGGCGGGCACGGTCGCCGTCGCCCTGATCTTCAAGGCCAACCCGAGCCTCTCCTGGGACCCCTGGCCCGACGCGTACATCTTCGTCGGCACGCTCGTCGCCATGTACGCGCAGGCCAAGGGCATGGTCGAGTTCTGGTTCGCCTGGCTCCTGGTCGACGCCGTCGGCGTCCCCCTCAACTTCGCCAACGGCTACGCCTTCTCCGGCTTCGTCTACGTCATCTACGGCGCCCTCGTCCTGTGGGGCATGCGCGACTGGTGGCTGCGCTCACGCCGGACCGCGCTGGAAGGAGTCCCCGCATGAGCACGGCAACCGTCCTCTACGACACCGACACGGACGACCTCACCCTCGACCCGGTCGCCCAGGCCATCGCGGACATCGCCGCTGGGCGCCCCATCGTGGTCGTCGACGACGAGAACCGCGAGAACGAGGGCGACCTCGTCGTCGCCGCCGAGAAGATCACCCCCGAGATCGTCGCGTTCATGATGAGCGAGTGCCGGGGACTGATCTGCGCGCCGATGGAGGGACCGGACCTGGACCGGCTCAAGCTCCCGCAGATGGTCGAGGACAACACCGAGCAGATGAAGACCGCGTTCACGGTCTCCGTGGACGCCTCCGCCGCGCACGGCGTGACCACCGGCATCTCCGCCTCCGACCGCGCCACCACCCTCCGGCTGCTGGCGCAGGGCACAGGCGACTCTCAGGAGAGTGGCCAGGTTCAGGCCGACGACTTCGTCCGTCCCGGCCACGTCTTCCCCCTCCGCGCCCGCCCCGGCGGCGTCCTCGTCCGCAACGGGCACACCGAAGCCGCCGTCGATCTCGCCCGCCTCGCGGGGCTGCGGCCGGCCGGGGCGATCGTCGAGATCGCCGGGGAGGACGGCCGGATGCTGCGGCTGCCCGAGCTGATCCCGTTCGCCCGTAAGCACGGCCTGACGATCATCTCCATCGAGGATCTGGTCGAGTACCGCAGGGCCAGGGAACTCGCCGAGACCACCGGCCTCACGAGCGTCGGCTTCAGCGAGCTGAACACCCTCACACCCGCCCCGGAGAAGACCCCCCTCGTCCACCGCGAGGCCGAGACCCCCCTCCCCACCCCCCACGGCACCTTCACCGCCTACGGCTACCGAGCCGCCGACGGCATCGAGCACATCGCCCTCGTGCACGGCGAGATCGGTGACGGCCAGGACGTACTGGTCCGCCTCCACTCGGAGTGCCTCACCGGTGACGTCTTCGGTTCGCGGCGCTGCGACTGCGGCCCTCAGCTGGACGCCTCGCTGAAGCGCGTCCAGGAAGAGGGCCGAGGGGTCGTCGTGTACCTGCGCGGACACGAGGGACGCGGGATCGGCCTGCTCCCCAAACTGCGGGCGTACGAACTCCAGGAACAGGGCCACGACACCCTGGACGCCAACCTGGAACTCGGCCTCCCGGCCGACGCCCGGGACTACGGCGCCGGCGCCCGCATCCTCACCGACCTCGGCGTCCGCACCGTACGCCTGATGACCAACAACCCCGAGAAGACCGCCGCGCTCGCCCGGTACGGCCTGACCGTGAGCGGCCGGGAACCGGCCCCCGTGCAGGCCGGCGAGCACAACATCCGGTACCTGCGCGCGAAGCGGGACCGGATGGGACACGACCTGCCCTGGCTGGAAGCGGCCGGCGGCGACCAGAAAGCGACCGGAGGAGAGAAGTGAGCGGCAAGGGCGCACCGGAACTGTCCGTACGCAACGCGGGTGACCTGAGGGTCGCCGTCGTCGCGGCGCAGTGGCACGAGAAGGTGATGGACGGCCTGGTGGACGGCGCTCTGCGCGCCCTGCACGACCTGGGCATCGACGAGCCGACCCTGATCCGGGTCCCGGGCAGCTGGGAGCTGCCGGTCGCAGCGAAGGTCCTCGCGGGCCGCGGCTACGACGCGATCGTGGCGCTCGGCGTCGTCATCCGCGGCGGCACCCCCCACTTCGAGTACGTCTGCCAGGGCGTCACCCAGGGCCTCGCCCAGGTCTCCGTGGAGACCGGCGTCCCGGTCGGCTTCGGCCTCCTCACCTGCGACACCGAGGACCAGGCCCTGGACCGCGCCGGGATCGCGGGCTCGAACGAGGACAAGGGCCACGAGGCGGTGACCGCGGCGCTCGCGACGGCGGCCGTCCTGCGTTCAGTATCCGAACCGTGGCACTGACCCGAAAGAGCCTCGGGCTAGAGTGACCTCACCATGTCCAAGAAGACGTTCGAGGAGCTGTTCACCGAGCTCCAGCAGAAGGCCGCCACCGGCGACCCCGCCACCTCCCGCACCGCCGAACTCGTCGAGAAGGGCGTTCACGCCATCGGCAAGAAGGTCGTCGAGGAGGCCGCCGAGGTCTGGATGGCCGCCGAGTACGAGAGCAAGGACGCGGCGGCCGAGGAGATCTCGCAACTCCTGTACCACGTCCAGGTGATGATGGTCGCCCGCGGAATTTCGCTGGACGACGTCTACAGCCACCTGTAAACCGCGTCACCCCACCACCCACCCGAGCAAAGGAAGCCGACCTCATGCTGCGCATCGCCGTCCCCAACAAGGGTTCCCTCTCCGGCCCTGCGGCGGACATGCTGCATGAGGCCGGCTACCAGCAGCGCCGCGAGTCCAAGGAGCTGCGGGTCGTCGACCCGGTCAACGAGGTGGAGCTGTTCTACCTCCGCCCCCGCGACATCGCGATCTACGTCTCCTCCGGCCGCCTCGACATCGGCCTCACCGGCGAGGACCTCCTCGTCGACTCCGGCGCGAACGCGGAGGTCATCCTCCCGCTCGGCTTCGCCCGCTCCACGTTCCGCTTCGCCGCCAAGCCCGGTACGGCGACGTCCGTGGCGGACCTGAACGGCAAGACGGTCGCCACCTCGTACGAGGGGATCGTCGCCAAGTACCTCGCCGACAACGGCATCGACGCCTCCGTCGTCCACCTCGACGGCGCCGTGGAGACGGCGATCGAGCTGGGCGTCGCCGAGGTCATCGCCGACGTCGTGGAGACCGGAACGTCCCTGCGGAACGCGGGACTTGAGGTCTTCGGCGAGCCGATCATGAAGTCCGAGGCGGTCGTGATCCGCCGGAGCGGCGCCGACACCGAGGACGCTGCTGAGCTGAAGGTCCAGCAGTTCCTGCGCCGCCTCCAGGGCGTTTTGGTCGCCCGGACGTACGTGATGATGGACTACGACTGCCGCGTCGAGCAGCTGGAGAAGGCCGTCGCGCTCACGCCGGGCCTTGAGTCCCCGACCGTCTCCCCGCTGCACAACGAGGGCTGGGTCGCCGTCCGCGCGATGGTCCCCACCAAGGAGGCGCAGCGCATCATGGACGACCTGTACGACATCGGCGCGCGCGCGATCCTCACGACGGCCATCCACGCCTGCCGGCTCTGAGGGACCGCACGATGCCTGATCTGCCCGTCACCTTCCGGCCCGGCCGAACCCGCGCGGTACTGCTCGGGTCCGGTGTGATGATCTTCCTCACCATCTCCGCCGTGGCCCTGCTGCTCGAACAGCTCGGCCCGGGGGAGCGGCTCAGCTTCATCGTCACGGGCGGCCTCGTCTTCTGGGTCCTCGCGATGCTCTCCCGGGTCCGCGTCGTCGCCGACGAGGCCGGGGTCACCGTCGTCAACATCGTGTCGAGGCGGCGCCTGGACTGGGCCGAGATCCTCCAGGTCAACCTCCGGCCGGGCGACCCGTGGGTGTTCCTGAACCTCAGCGACGGCACCAGCCTGCCCGCGCTCGGCATCCAGCCGGGCTTCGACAAGAAGCAGGCCATCACCGACGCGAGCGCCCTGCGCGCACTGTCCGAGGCCCGCTCGATCCGGGACCCCGAGAACTCCTAGGGCGACATCCGGGTCGCCGGGCCTGCCGCTGAGGCCCCTGTCTTGATTAATCTGGTGGCGGAGACACATCCCTCGCGTCTCCGCCCCTGTCGTACCGTGCCCCGGTGGACAGGGGGACACCTGCTATCCGAGGAGTGACTCCCTCCGGCAATGGACGGATCGTCCTGTAGTACCTGCGCCGCCCCCTTCCCCCTCCCCCCGGAGGCGGCGGCATCATGACCACCCCCCTGCTGCTCCTGGCGGCTGCGTTCGTCCTGATCCTGGCCAACGGCTTCTTCGTGGCCGCGGAGTTCGGACTCGTCACCGTGGAGCGTCCGGACGCCGAGAAGGCCGCCGCCGAGGGCGACAAACGCGCCCGTACGGTCGTGGAGTCGCTGAAGGAACTCTCCTTCCAGCTCTCCGGCACCCAGCTCGGCATCACCATCACGTCCCTCGTCGTCGGCATGCTCGCCGAACCGGCCCTCGCGCAGCTTCTCGACGGCCCGCTCGCAGCGATCGGTGTGCCCGAAGGCGCCGTCTCCGGCGTCGCCGTCGTCGTGGGCATGCTCCTGGCCTCCGCGATCCAGATGGTCATCGGCGAACTCGTGCCGAAGAACTGGGCGGTCTCCAAGCCGCTCCAGGTCGCCCGGTTCGTCGCCGGACCGCAGCACGCGTTCTCCCGGCTCTTCCGCCCGGTGATCGCCGCCCTCAACACCGTCGCCAACCGCCTCGTACGGGCGCTGGGCGTCGAGCCCACCGACGAGCTGGCCTCGGCCCGTACCCCCGGTGAACTCGTCTCCCTGGCCCGGCACTCCGCGCAGGCGGGCGCCCTGGAGCAGGACACGGCCGACCTGTTCGTCCGTACCCTGTCCCTGGCCGAGCTGACCGCGCAGCACGTGATGACACCCCGCGTGAAGGTCAGCGCCCTCCAGGCGTCGGCCACCGCCGAGGACGTCGTCAACCTGACCCGCGCGACCGGCCTGTCCCGCTTCCCCGTCTACCGCGAGAAGATCGACGAGATCGTCGGCATGGTCCATCTGAAGGACGCCCTCGCAGTCCCGGTCCACGACCGGCTGCGCACCCCGGCGAGCCGTATCGCCCGCCCGGCCCTGCTGGTCCCCGAGACCCTCCCCGTCCAGCCCCTGCTGGGCCGGCTGCGCCGCGAGCAGCCCATCGCCGTCGTCGTCGACGAGTACGGCGGCACCGCCGGGGTGGTCACCCTGGAGGACATCGTCGAGGAGATCGTCGGCGAGGTCCGCGACGAGCACGACGGGCAGGACACGCCCGAACTCGCCGCCGCCCCGCCGGAGGACGGACGGCCCGCGTGGGACGTCGACGGCAGCTGCCGCGTCGACACGCTCCAGCGCATAGGGCTCACGGTCCCCGAGGGGCCGTACGAGACGGTCGCCGGCCTCGTCGCCGACCTCCTCGGCCGTATCCCCGCCGTCGGCGACCGCACCGAACTCCCCGGCTGGCGCCTGTCGGTACGCCGCGTGGGCCACTACCGGGCCGAGCGGGTGCGCGTGGTGCGGACGGGCGTCGTCGTGGAGGTCGCGCGATGAGCCTCCTGCAACTCCTCTTCGCCGCGCTCCTCGTGCTGGCCAACGGCTTCTTCGTCGGCGCCGAGTTCGCGCTCGTCTCCGTACGCCGCTCCCAGATCGAACCGCTGGGCACGGCGCGGGCCCGCCAGGTGCTGTACGGGCTTGAGCGGCTGCCCCAGATGATGGCTGCGGCCCAGTTCGGGATCACGATGTGCTCGCTGACCCTGGGCGCGGTCGCCGAACCGACCGTCGCGCAGCTCCTGGAGCCGGTCTTCGAGTGGGTCCACCTCCCGCACGGCATGATCCACCCCCTCGGGTACGTCATCGCCCTCGCGGCGGTCGTCTTCTTCCACCTCGTCATCGGCGAGATGGTCCCGAAGAACCTCGCGATGGCCGCCCCCGAGAAGGCGGCGCTCTGGCTGAGCCCCGGCCTGGTGTGGTTCGCCCGCTTCTGCAAGCCGATCACCATCGCCCTCGGCGCGGTCGCCCAGGGCATCCTGCGCCTCTTCCACGTCGAGCCCAAGGACGAGGTCGAGGCGGTCGTCACCAGCGAGCAGCTCAACCGCCTCCTGGAGGACTCCGGCCAGGCGGGCCTCCTCGGCCCCGAGGAGCGTGAACGCCTCGAAGACGCCCTGGAGTTGGGCTCCCGCCCGATCACGGACGTCCTGCTGAAACGCGAGGCACTGGTGACGGTGACCCCGGCGGTCACCCCGGGCGAGATCGTCGCCCTGACGGCCCGTACGGGGTACTCCCGCTTCCCGATAGCCGCGGAGAACGGCGCCTTCATGGGCTACCTGCACGTGAAGGACGTCCTGGACCTGGAGGACTCGGAACGAGCGGCGGTCCCCCAACACCTCTGGCGCCCGATGACGACCTTGCGCTCGGAACTCCCGCTGGACGACGCCTTGACGGTGATGCGCCGAGCAGCAACGCACCTGGCCCAGGTGGCGGACGGGTCGGGGAAGGTGCTGGGTTTGGTGGCGCTGGAGGACGTACTGGAGACGCTGGTGGGGGAGGTAACTGACCCGGCGCACAGGGAGGTGCCGGAGAAGGCGCTGGCAGGCTGACGCAGACAGGGACCCGCGCCCTGTTTTTTAGGGGCGCGGGGAACTGCGCGACAAGCCACAGCGCACCCGCAGCCGCCCGACGACGGAACCTCCCCGCCCGGTAGGCACGGTCACATCGCCGACGGATCCTGGGGCCCTCTCCCCGACAACACTTCCCCATACGCCTGCATCAAGTCGGCCAACCGCAACGTCGACAGATCGTCCCGCGACAGCGGACCCGTATACATCGACAACCGCAGATCCCGGTACGCACAACTCTTCTCGTACAGCGTCCGCAGGAACCGCCCGTTCCCCAGCTCGTCGATCCACCCCTGCTCCACCACATGCCCCGCGATGGACCGCAGCTCGTCGAGGGCCTCCTCGTCCCACACGTCCCCGTTCTCCGCCGCCAACACCTCCCCGATGGAGGTGAGTTCGAGCGGTCGGTAGGAGGGGAAGTCGACGCGAGAAGTGAACCGGGACGACAGCCCGGGATTCGCCGTGAGGAGCCGGTCCATCCCCTCCGGATACCCCGCGAGGATGACGACGAGGTGATCCCGGTTGTCCTCGGCCCGCTTCAGCAGCACCTGGAGCGCCTCGTCCCCGTACGCATCCCCTTTGCCGTACCCGGAGTTGGAGAGCGAGTACGCCTCGTCGACGAAGAGGACACCCCCCAGCGCGGAGTCGATGAGTTCGTTCGCCTTGACGGCGGTCTGCCCGAGGTACTCCCCGACGAGGTCGGCCCGCTGGGCCTCGACGAGGTGATCCCCGCCGAGGAGCCCGAGCGCGTAGAAGACCCGCCCGAGGATGCGCGCGACGGTGGTCTTGCCGGTGCCGGAGGGCCCGGAGAAGACGAAGTGTCGTTTCGGCGGCTGGACGGGCAGCCCCTGACCGGCGCGCAGCCGGGCCATGTTGAGCTGCGCGGAGAGCGCCTTGACCTGCCGTTTCACGGGTTCGAGCCCGACCATGCGCTCCAGCTCGGCGAGCGCCTCCTCCAGTAAGACGGGGTCGGCGGGTCCGGGCGGCAGCGTGGAGGCGACGGACTTCTCCCGCGCCCCGGGTTCGGAGACGGGCGGCAGCGGTACGACGGGAGGCAGCTCGCCGGGGTCGGTGAGCTTCAGGTCCCGCCCCTCCGTGCCGAACAGCGGATCGAACCCGTCGGCCGCGTCGACGCTGTCCTGCCCGAACCCGGTGAGGGTGATCGCGGCGAGGTCGGCGGAGTCGTCGTACCCGTCGCCCTCGGAGATCGCGGCGAGCCGCGCGGACGTGTCCATGAACGCGGCGTCGACGCGGTGGACGGCGCGGTAGAGGGGGAGCGCGGCGGCGGAGCGCCCGGTGCCCTCGTGCGCGCGGGCGAGCCAGTACCGGAGTTCCTTGCGCTGCGGCTGTTCGCTGCGGCAGCGCATGAGCGCGGTGGAGAGCAACGGCTCGGCCTGGCCGTACATTTCGAGCCGGACGCGGGCCATCCCGCCGAACAGCCCCGCCTCGATGCCGAGCAGCGGATCGTCGAGCAGCGGGTCGGTGTGGCGCGTCAACTGCTCCCAGTCCTTGACCAGATAGGCCCGGCAGGCGTGCAGGAACCGCACCTGGTGGTCGGTGTCGACGGGCGGCAGTCCGGCGAGCGCCCGGTCCAGTTCGGGGACATGGCGTCCGTCGAGCCAGTGCGAGGCGTGCGCGAGCAGTAGATCGCGCGGGCTCTCCAGCACGGGCTGCACCCACCAGCCCAGCCAGTACCAGGAGTTGAGGGTCCGGCGGTGCCGGGTGCGCTGTTCGCCGAAGCGGTCGCGGTGCCGGAACATCCGCAGCAGCGCGGTGGTGGTGTCCACGCGCAGCGCGTGCAGCCCGAGCCAGCCGTCGGCCATGCCGGGGTCGATCCGCACCGCGGTGCGGAACTCCTCCTCGGCCTGCGGATAGGCGCCCATCGTGTAGGCGTCCACGCCTCGCAGCCAGGCGAGGTCGGCCGGGGCGTCGGGGCCCCGGGTGCCGAAATCCATCACGTCCCCCACAAACCGTGCCCCCGTCGGATGGCCGGTGGGCCGTCGCCCGCCGGCTGCCAGAGCCGAACCGCTGTGCATCAGACCGGAGTTGAGAGCATCCGCCGGTAGGTCGCACCGCCTGCATCGTACCCGCGTGGGAGGGGTCGGCCGTAGGGTGCCGCACCGGACGTTTGACGAGGTGGGAGCAGATGGGGCGCATCCGGGACGGTGACCCTGGGTGAGCGGAAGGCGCCGTTCCACGGCCGGAGAAGAGGCTCACGGACCGGGGGAGGACAGAACGAAGCCCCCGATCACGGGGGAACAACCGGGGGCTTCGCGTCTTCGGGCGGCTTCGAATGCCGCACATTGAGAACGTAAGTCCTGTACGGCCCCTCGGTCAAGCCGAGTTGAAGCAGTGAGACGCATTCTTCCGCAAGGCCCTTCACCGTTTCACCACAACATGGGCGTTTAGCTACGCTGTGTGACATCCCGGTACGGACCAAGCGCTCCCGAGGGCCCCGGCAGCACCTCGTACCCCTGAGATGTCTGCCGTACCAGGAGATTCGCGGAAGGTCGTGTGGGGTCTTCGGCGAAATGCGCCCGCTCCGCGCCGACCCAGCCGTCCCAGAACTCCCGCTGTTCCACCCCGTCCCGCGCCCGCCCCCGCGCCCAGGCGCGCTCCTGCTCCAGCTCCATCCACAGCACCGCCGCGAGATACGGCCGCAGCGCCCGCCGCCCGGCCCCGACGCCCTCGATCAGCACCACGGGCGCGGCGGGCAACGCGCGAGGCGGCCCGAAGGCGCGCGCCCGCCAGTCGTACGGCGCGTACGAGGCGTCCTCCCCCCGGCGCAGCGGCCCGACGACCCGCGTCAGCACCCGCTCCGTCCAGCCGAACAGCTCCTCGTGGCTCGCGACGTCGTCGATCCGCAGCACCGGCGCTCCGCCCAGCTCCCCGGCCAGCCACCCCGCGAACGTCGACTTCCCCGACCCCGCGTGCCCGTCCACGCCGACCAGCCGGACCGGCCCGCAGGAGGGCGGGAGGCGGCGCAGGAGTGCGGCGAGCTGGTGGATGGCGGGTCCCGGGTGTCGTACGGAGTAGGGGAGTAGGGGGGAGGTCAGTCTAGGTCGCGCCCATGTCGGTGCCGGACACCGCGGACGCACGGGGTCATAGTGGGCGGACAGTCCGCCGAATCCCCGGGGGTGCCGTCCCATGAGCAACGCCGAGCAGCCGTCCCGCCGGACCGTCCTCGCGGCCGTCGTCACCGCCGCCGCGACCGTGACGGCCGCCGCCTCCCCACCCTCGCCGCGCACGGTCGACTTCCGGGGGTGGGTGTCGCACGGCGACTGGTGCGCGGGGGACGCGGACGGGGTGGCCGTGGCCGGGGGAGCGCGGCCCGGCATCGTGATCGGGGACGCGGCCGGTACGGCGCCGTACACCGACCCGCACACCGGGACCACCGCCGACTGGGAGTACGCGACCTGGACCTCACCGGCGTACCGGTTCGCCGTGCCCGCGACCGAGGTGATCGCCTCCTGGAACGCCGACACCCCGCCGGGCACCTGGCTCCAGACCGAACTGACCTGCACGTACTCCGACGGCGCGCCAACTCCCTGGTATGTCATGGGCCGTTGGGCCTCAGGCGACCAGGACATCAGACGGACCTCCGTCGACGGCCAGAAGGACGGCCGCAGCACCGTCTGGACGGACACCCTCGCGATCGACGACCCCGCGAGCGGCCCGCGCCTCACCGCGTACCGCCTGCGCCTGACCCTCCACCGCAGGCCGGGCACCCGCCTCACCCCGACGGTCTGGCGCGCCGGCGCGATGGGCTCCGACGTACCCGACCGCTTCACCGTCCCGGCCTCAACTCCCGGACTGGCAAGGGAGTTGATCGTCCCGCGTTACTCCCAGGACATCCACCGGGGCCAGTACCCGCAATACGACGGCGGCGGCGAGGCCTGGTGCAGCCCCACCTCCTCGCAGATGATCGTCGAGTACTGGGGCGGACGTCCCACCGCCGAGCAACTCGCCTGGGTGGACCCGTCGTTCACCGACCCCCAGGTCTGCCACGCCGCCCGCCACACCTACGACTTCCAGTACGAGGGCTGCGGCAACTGGCCCTTCAACGCCGCCTACGCGGCCACGTACGCCGGACTCCAGTCCGTCGTCACCCGGCTGACCTCCCTCACCGACCTGGAGACCCTGATCGCGGCCGGCATCCCGGCGATCACCTCGCAGTCGTTCAGGAAAGAGGAGTTGACCGGCGCGGGGTACGGGACGGCGGGGCATCTGATGACGGTGATCGGGTTCACGCCGGACGGTGACGTGATCGCCAACGACCCTGCCTCGCCCACGGATCAGGCCGTGCGGCGGGTCTACCGGCGGCGCGAGTGGGAGAACATCTGGCTGCGCACCAAGCGGTACGCCGCCGACGGCAAGGTCTCCTCCGGCAGCGGGGGCGTCTGCTACCTGTACTTCCCCGCGCGGCCCGACGGCCGGCAGCGTGCGGCCCTCGCGGCGGTCGGCGTCACCGTGTGAGCAAGCTCTCGGCCGCAAATGCCCTGAACAATGTCAAGGTGGACGAATGACAGCGAACTCTGCCACCACCGCTCAGGTCCGCACCGGAGGTCCCCGGGAGGACGGCCCGAAGGTCGTCGAGCACGTCCTCGGCTGGGTCCTCGTCGCGGTCGTCGCGATGCTGGTCACCCAGCTGGGCCTGTTGTGACACATGCTGGTGGGGTATGCCGGATGCGTTAGCCGGTGTGACCTGACCCACGCTTGACCTGACATACTGCGGTGGTCCCGCCACAGCCCGAGACCAGGGTCGAGTCTTGAACATCAGTGCACAGCGCGACGCCGCCCGTCCCAAGGCCCGCGGCACCGAACGCTCGTTGGCGCGCCGCGCCGAACTCATCTCCATCGGGCGGAAGTTGTTCGCCGACACGTCCTACGACGCGCTCTCGATGGACGACATCGCGCGCCAGGCGCACGTCGCCAAGGGGCTGATCTACTACTACTTCCAGTCCAAGCGCGGCTACTACCTGGCGATCATCCAGGACTCCGTCGCCGACCTGGTCACCTTCGCCGCCAGCGGCATCGAACTGCCCCAGGTGGACCGCGTCCACCGCACGATCGACAGCTACCTGCGCTACGCCGAGCACAACCAGGCCGCCTACCGGACGATCGTCAGCGGCGGAGTCGGCTTCGACGCCGAGGTGCACGGCATCCGGGACGGGGTGCGCGAGGCGATCGTCGCGACCATCGCCGAGGGCGCGTACGGCCGCATCGACATCGAGCCGATCGCCCGCATGGGGCTGCTGTCCTGGGTGTGCAGCGTCGAGGGCGCCGCACTCGACTGGATCGACCGCGAGGGTCCCCTGTCCCGCGACGACATGCGGGGGTTGCTCGTGAAGACGCTGGGCGGGGTGTTCCGCGCGATCGAGGAACTGGCCCCGTCCTGCCCGGCACCGAAAGAGGCCCGGCGGGAGGACTGAGGGGGCAACTGGGCTCGCGGGGCGGGGAGTTGAAGCCACCGCGCGCTGAACACCCCTCGCCTACCGCCCCGCAGGGAACTCGTCCCCCGGCAGTCCGCCGAACTGCCCCGGCCGTACCTGCGGCGCCGCCAGCCTGCTCCACTCCGGGTCGTGGTGGCCCGGCAGGGTCCGCCCCCGGTCGGCCCAAGTCCGCATCAGCGCGAGGTAGATGGGCGGGTCCGGCGGTGACGGTGACTCCACACCGGCCGGTAAGAACTCGAAGGGCGTAGGAGCGAACCGCTGCCGATGCCGGCCCGGTGTCGAATATGTGGGAGTCATACTTTGGCAACGCCGCGAGCCGCGTGGAGGTCACGGCCGCGCCGGTCGGGCGTCAGTTCGTGAGGTGCCCCGGTCCGGGTACGGCGACCGGGGCGGCGACGAACCGTCAACTCCCTTGAGAGCGACGCGCGTTGAGATCAGGCGGCGCGCCGGACCGTCGCCGACACCTGCGCGGGCCGCACCAGGTACACCGGACGCGAACCGGGCCCACCGACGTGCGAGAACGGCTGGGTACGCCAGTCGAGCCCCTGGGGGAGCGTCAGCACCGGCGCGATGTCCTGCGTCCGCTCCTGCAACACCTCGTCCGCGGACCGGGCGTCCGCCGCCGCGCGGCCGGTCCCGGCGCAGACGGTGAGCCCGAACGGGTTCCACGGCGAGGCGCACAGCGCGTGCTCCGGCAACACCTCCTGGTCCGCCAGCAGGGCGATCGGCTGCACGCAGTCCGGGCAGACCACCCGGAGCAGGTCGGCGTCGTCGTACGCGTCGAACTCGTCGTCCCCGTAACCGTCTTCGTCCGGATCGACACCCTCCGGAACGAGCTCGACGACGGGCTGGAGCCGCTTGGGCGCGGTACGACCAGGGCGGTTGGCACTCTGCATGGGATTCTCCCCCTCGGGCTGGGGCCGTTCAGGCGCTGCGGCCTCGACCACAGCAAGCACTTCCCAGTCCGTCTCGGCGGTAATCACGGCGGCATCACGGAGCGCGTTCGAGTGGTGTGGCATTCGTCACATGCCACCGGGAGATGTCAGGTCGGCCGGACACCGCCCCAGGGGCCCCCGCCGCCCCACCCGTACATCACGAACAGGCTATGACCTGCGCCGTATAGGTATACGAAGAGTTCAAGCGCACTGTAGGTTCAGCGGCATGGAGGAGCTGGACCGACAGATCGTGCAGCTGCTCGTCAAGGACGGGCGGATGAGCTACACCGACCTGGGCAAGGCCACGGGCCTGTCCACGTCTGCCGTGCACCAGCGGGTGCGGCGGCTTGAGCAGCGGGGCGTGATCCGCGGGTACGCGGCCGTCGTCGACCCCGAGGCCGTCGGGCTGCCCATGACCGCCTTCATCTCGGTCAAACCCTTCGACCCCAGCGCCCCCGACGACATCGCCGACCGGCTCTCCGGCGTGCCCGAGATAGAGGCGTGCCACAGCGTCGCGGGGGACGAGAACTACATCCTGAAGGTCCGGGTGGCCACGCCGCACGAGCTGGAGGAACTGCTCGGCAGGCTGCGGGCGCTCGCGGGGGTGTCGACGCGGACGACGGTGGTGCTGTCGACGCCGTACGAGGCCCGGCCGCCGCGGATCTGAGGGCGCACCAGTACGGCGGACGATCTGATCGTCGTACGGGCTACGGCTCTTCGGCCCGCCCCCTGCGTGCCGCGCTGTCAGTGCCGGGCGGGACACTGTCCCCATGAGTGAGCGCACCCCCGACCCCCAGACCGTCCTGCTCCGCCGAGGAGAGGTCCACAGCCCCGCCGACCCGTTCGCGACCGCGATGGTCGTCGAACGCGGGCAGGTCGCCTGGGTCGGCTCGGAGGGCGCGGCGGACGCGTTCGCGGACGGGGTCGACGAGGTGGTCGACCTGGACGGCGGGCTCGTCACCCCCGCGTTCACCGACGCCCACGTGCACACCACCTCCACCGGCCTTGCCCTGACCGGCCTGGACCTCTCCGACGCCCCCTCCCTGGCCGATGCCCTCGCACGCGTACGCGCGTTCGCCGAGGCCCGCCCCACCGACAAGGTCCTCCTCGGACACGGCTGGGACGCCTCCCGCTGGCCCGACGGACGCCCGCCCACGCGTACGGAGCTGGACGAGGCGACCGGCGGACGGCCCCTGTACCTGTCCCGCATCGACGTCCACTCGGCCGTCGCCACGACCGCGCTCCTCGACCTCACGACCCTGGGCCGCCCCGAGGGCCCCCTCACCGCCGACGCGCACCACGCGGTCCGCGCGGCGGCGTTCGCGGCCGTGACGCCGGACCGGCGCACCGAGGCCCAGCGCGCCGCCCTCGCGCACGCGGCGTCCCTCGGCATCGGCTCCGTCCACGAGTGCGCCGGCCCCGAGATCTCCTCCGAGGACGACTTCACGGGCCTGCTGAAACTCGCCGGGGAGTTCGCCGGGCCCCGTGTCGTCGGCTACTGGGCCGAGCAGGACGTCGCCAAGGCCCGCGAACTCGGCGCGATCGGCGCGGCCGGTGACCTCTTCGTCGACGGCGCCCTCGGCTCCCACACGGCCTGCCTGCACCAGCCGTACGCCGACGACACCGGCACCGGCCTCGCCTACCTGGACACGGGCGCCGTCGCCGCGCACGTCGTCGCCTGCACCGAGGCGGGGCTCCAGGCGGGCTTCCACGCGATCGGCGACGCCGCCGTCACCGCCGTCGTCGAGGGGTTCCGCACGGCCGCCGAGAAGGTCGGCCTCGCGCGCGTCCGCGCCGCCCGGCACCGGGTCGAGCACGCGGAGATGCTCACGCCGGACACGATCACCGCGTTCGCGGAGCTGGGCCTGACGGCGTCCGTCCAGCCCGCCTTCGACGCCCTGTGGGGAGGCGAGGACGGCATGTACGCGCACCGCCTGGGCGCCGAGCGGGCCCGCAGCCTCAACCCCTTCGCCGCGCTCCTGCGCGCCGGCGTCCCCCTGGCCTTCGGCTCCGACTCCCCGGTCACCCCCCTCGACCCCTGGGGCACCGTCCGCGCCGCGGCCTTCCACCACACCCCCGCCCACCGCGTCTCCGTCCGCGCCGCCTTCACCGCCCACACGCGGGGCGGCTGGCGAGCCACGGGCCGCGACGACGCGGGCACCCTCGTCCCGGGCGCCCCCGCCGACTACGCCGTCTGGCAGACCGACGAACTGATCGTCCAGGCCCCCGACGACCGCGTGGCCCGCTGGTCGACGGACCCCCGCTCGGGAACCCCGGGCCTCCCGGACCTGACCCCGGGCCGGGACCTGCCGGTCTGCCTGCGGACGGTGGTCGGGGGCCGGACGGTGTTCGAGAGGTGAGGGGGCTCCGTACGGCTGTGCGCCCGCCCGGGTGACCCCGCCCCCCTCCCCGCCCCAAGATCACCCGTCTGCGCGGGCTCGCCCCATGGTGGCCATCTCCCCTCTGACCAGCGCGTTGAGGAGAGAAGCGCAGGTCGAGCGGGTGTTGACAGTGGGCGGCGGGGGACCGGTAGGTTCGGCCGAGTCCACTGCCGGACGCCCCTTCGGAGAACCTCCGGGACTCGCCGCGGCGCCACTGGGTCAGGGACGGTGCACTGCCGAGGGCACCGCCACTGGGAGCCAGGCCCAGCGCTCGCACAGCGGCGACGGAACGTTCCGCCGAACGGGGAGGTGCGACCCGGGTGGGGCCCGGCGTTCAGTAGACAACGGCTTTCGGTCGACCCGCAGCCAGCGGGCCCCTGGTCGGCCCGAAGGGCGCCGGGCCTCCACCCGCAGAGTTAACCTCGCGCATCCCCCGCGTACACCGCGAAGTCGGGGAGCGGGGCGAGCGGGCGTGCAGTCTTACCCCACTCTTGGGGATTCGACACCACTGTATGCATGATCCGGCATGTCGCCGCAGACAGCGGCCACTATGGTGGTCCCCTGCGTACGACTTGAAGGGGTAGCGGTGAACGACGGCGACGGGACCTCGGCACAGGACCGCGGCAAGCGGTTCGGCCCGCTGGGCGAGACCTTGGTGATCATTCCGACCTACAACGAGGCGGAGAACATCAAGCGCATCGTCGGCCGGGTCCGCGAGTCGGTCCCCGAGGCCCACATCCTCGTGGCGGACGACAACAGCCCCGACGGCACCGGAAAGCTCGCGGACGAGCTGGTGGCCGAGGACGATCACGTGCACGTGATGCACCGCAAGGGCAAGGAGGGCCTCGGCGCCGCCTACCTCGCGGGCTTCCGCTGGGGCATGGAGCACGGCTACGGCGTCCTGGTCGAGATGGACGCGGACGGCTCCCACCAGCCCGAGGAGCTGCCCCGCCTGCTGACCGCGCTGAAGAGCGCCGACCTGGTCCTCGGCTCCCGCTGGGTCCCCGGCGGCCGGGTGGTGAACTGGCCGAAGTCCCGCGAGTTCATCTCCCGCGGCGGCAGCTTCTACTCCCGCCTCGCGCTCGACCTCTCGCTGCGCGACATCACCGGCGGCTACCGCGCCTTCCGCCGCGAGACCCTCGAAGGGCTCGGCCTCGACGAGGTCGCCTCCCAGGGCTACTGCTTCCAGGTCGACCTGGCCCGGCGCGCGGTGAAGGCCGGGTTCCACGTCGTCGAGGTCCCGATCACGTTCGTCGAGCGCGAACTCGGCGACTCGAAGATGAGCCGGGACATCATGGTCGAGGCGCTGTGGCGGGTCACGGCGTGGGGCGCGTCGGAGCGGGTCGGCAAGATCACCGGCAAGGGCGGCAAGCCGGCGCCCGCGCGCCGGGTGGAGGGGCAGCAGCCGTAACCGCTGCCGTGGGGGTGGGTCGGCTTGGGTCGATCCTTGCCCTTATGCCGCTCTGAGCCGCTTCCAGGCACACTGGAGGCATGACTGGCGCATCGACCCCCACGTCCCCCGTCCGGCCCCCACGCTCCCGCCTGCGGACGTTCCTGCCGCTCGGGATCGCGGCCTGGCTGGTGCTGGAGATCTGGCTGCTGACCGTGGTGGCGAAGGCGGCGAGCGGTTTCGTCGTCTTCCTGCTGCTGGTGGCCGGGATCGTCCTGGGCGCCGCGGTCATCAAACGCGCGGGCCGCAGGGCCTTCCGGGCCCTGAACGAGGCCCTTCAGCGAGGCGGCTCCCCCGCGGAGACCGGCGGCGGCAACGGCTTCATGATGCTGGGCGGCCTCTTCCTGATGCTCCCCGGCCTGATCTCCGACGCCCTGGGCCTCCTCCTGCTGATCCCCCCGGTCCAGAAGGCCCTCTCGGCCTACGCGGAACGCACAGTGACCCGCAGACTGAGCACGACCACCCCCGGCACCCTGGGCGACGCCTTCCAGCAGGCCCGCATCCACCGCCCCGACGGCAAGGTGGTCCAGGGCGAGGTGATCAGGGAGGACGGCACGAAGCCGGACACCCCGAGGGACGAGCGCCCGCCGCTGACGTACTGAGCCTCACGCACCACGACGAAACAGGCAGCCGAAAGACCGCGGGCGCCGTACGCAACCTCACGTACGGCGCCCGCGGTCATCGAAACTGACGCACGCTGAAAAGTCGGCCCGACCCTCGCAGAGCTACGCCGACTTACGGCTGTCCCGGGGATGCACCGCAAGGTTCATCGCCCCGGACCGCAGTACAGCCAGCCGCTCCTCAAGAACCTCTTCGAGTTCCTCGCGGGTGCGCCGCTCCATCAGCATGTCCCAATGCGTACGCGCAGGCTTGGCCTTCTTCTCCTCAGGGCCATCACCGTCCACGAGGAGTGCCTGGGCTCCGCAGACCTTGCACTCCCACTCCGGCGGGATCTCCGCCTCGACCGAGAAGGGCATCTCGAAGCGATGCCCCTTCTCGCATGCGTACTCCACGGCCTGGCGCGGGGCCAGGTCGATGCCGCGGTCCGTCTCGTAGCTGGTCACCACGAGGCGCGTGCCGCGAAGAGCTCGCTCACTCATGAATCGTGCCTCCCGGGCTTGTCGCCCACAGGACAGGTGTCGCTGTCGTCGTCATCCGGTCAACGTCCGGTCGGCGGTAAAGATTCCCGTTCCGGGTCATGCGTCGCCGTCGTAGCCGCAGCCTTCTCAATCAGTGCAATACCCACCAGCGCCCGCTTTGTCACATCTGTTCAGAGATAGAACCCAGCGTTTCGGCATCTTTGACGCGCAGTAACGGTACGCCTGGCAGGCCAAACGCGTACACTACCGCCCTTTCGCCCTGAGCGCTAAATCTTCTCGGGTACGGGATTCCCCGCGTCGCGGATCGCCCGCCCCACCGCAACCCTCGCGAGCAGCACGAACCCGATGGCGAAGAAGGCCACGAGGGAGATGATCGCGTCCCGGTAGCTACCGGTCAGTTGGTAGGTGACGCCGAAGAGCAGCGGGCCCAGCCAGCTCATCCCGCGGTCGCTCATCTCGTACGCGGAGAAGTACTCGGCCTCCTTCCCGGGCGGCACCAGGTGGGAGAAGAGCGAGCGGGACAGGGCCTGGCTGCCGCCGAGAACCATCCCGATGGCGGCGGCCAGCAGGAAGAAGCCGACGGGTTTCCCGGCGGGCAGGAAGTAGCCCGCGCCCAGGGTGAGCGTCCAGGCGACCAGTGAGCCGAGAATCGTCCGCTTGGCGCCGTACGTCCGGGCGAGGCGGCCCATCCCGAGGGCGCCCGCGACCGCGAGCACCTGCACCAGCAGGACGGCCACGATGAGCGTGGACTGGCTCAGGCCCAGCTCCTCGGAGCCGTACACGGACGCCTGGGAGATCACCGTCTGGATGCCGTCGTTGTAGACCAGGTAGGCCAGCAGGAAGGCGAGGGTCAGCCGGTGGCGGCGCATGTCGCGGATCGTCGCCGCGAACTGCCTCAGGCCCGGCGCGGACGCGCCCGCGCGCGGGGCCGACGGCCGGTCGCGCAGCCGCAGCAGGGGGATCAGCGTAAACCCGCCCCACCACAGGCCCGCCGAGGCGAGACAGATCCGTACGGCCGTCGACTCGGACACCCCGAACGAGTCGTGCGCCAGATACAGCACCAGGTCGACGACCAGGACGATCGACCCGGCCGCGTACCCGAACGCCCACCCGCGCGAGGAGACCGCGTCGCGCTCCTCGGGGCCGGCGATCTGGGGCAGGTAGGCGTTGTAGAGCATCATCGACACGGCCTGGGAGGCGTTCGCGACGATCAGCAGCAGCCCGCCCAGCAGATAGCGGTCGCCGTCCAGGAAGAACATCCCCAGCGTGGCCGCCGCCCCGGTGTACGCCGCGATCCCGAGGAGCGGCTTCTTGCGGCCCGAGCGGTCGGCCGCCGCACCCACCAGCGGCATCAGGACCACGGCCACGATCACCGACAGGGACACCGAGTACGCGAAGAACGACCCCGCGCGCACGGGCACGCCCAGCGGATGGACGTACCCGTCGGCGTCGGCGGCCCGCTCCGCGACCGACGTCAGATAGGGGCCCAGGAACACCGTGAGGACGCTCGTCGAGTAGACCGAGCACGCCCAGTCGTAGAAGTACCAGCCGCGCTGCTCGCGCCGCCGGTCCGTGGTGTCGGCCACCAGGGTGCCGGTGCTCCCCACCCGTGCCTCGCTTCCCCGTCGGACCGCCGCGCGGGGGGCTCAGACCCAGACGCCCCGCTCCTCCATGACCTCGCGCAGCGTGTCGATGTGATCGGTCATGATGCCATCCACGCCGAGGTCCAGAAGCCGGTGCATGCGCGCGGGTTCGTTCACCGTCCATACGTGGACCTGGAGGCCGTGCGCGTGCGCGAGGCGCACGAAGCGCCGGTCCACCACCTGGATGCCCGACTGCACCTCCGGCACCTGCGCGGCGACCGCCGAGCGCCGCAGGGCCGCGGGCACGCCCCAGGACCGCAGCCGCAGGTTCAGTACCCCACGGGTGCCGTACGACGTCGCCAGGCGCGGGCCCGCCAGGCGCTGGGCGCGGATCACGCGGGCCTCCGAGAAGGAGCCGACGCAGACGCGGTCCCAGGCGTTCGCGCGGGCGATCAGGTTGAGCAGCGGGTGCATCGCGGGCTCGGCCTTGATGTCGACGTTCCAGCGGACCTCCGGGAACGTCTCCAGCAGCTCCTCGAGGAGCGGTACGGGTTCCCGGTCGCCCACGCGCGCGAGCGCGACGTCCTTCCACGGCAGGTCGGCGATCCGTCCGGCGCCGTCGGTGACCCGGTCGAGCGTGGAGTCGTGGAAGGCGACCAGCTTGCCGTCGCGCGTGGCGTGCACGTCCGTCTCGATGTACCGGTAGCCCAGCTCCACCGCGCGCCGGAACTGCGCCACGGTGTTCTCCAGGCCGTCCGCGGCGCCGCCGCGGTGCGCGAACGGGATGGGTCCCGGGTGGTCGAGGTACGGGTGGCGTACGGGCGTGGTCACCGCGGCAGTATGGCCCCCTCCGGTGTCCCGGTGGCAACGGCCGCGCTGCCGCGCGGTGCCTGCCCGACGGCGAACACCTTCAGGAACACCTGCGCCAGCGGCCCGATCGTCAGCGCGTACAGCACCGTCCCGGCCCCGAGCGTCCCGCCCAGCGCGAATCCGGTCGCCACCACGGTCACCTCGACCGCCGTCCGCATCAGCCGGATCGACCGGCCGGTACGCCGGTGCAGCCCCGTCATCAGCCCGTCCCGGGGTCCGGGACCGAACGCCGCCGCGATGTACAGCCCGGTCGCCACACCGTTCAGGGCGATCGCCCCGACCATCAGTGGGATGCGTACGGCGAGGCCGTGCGCGTCGGGGACGAGCGCGAGGGTGGCGTCCATCGCGAGGCCGATCGCGAAGACGTTGGAGACCGTGCCGAGCCCCGGGCGCTGGCGCAGCGGGATCCACAGCAGCAGCACCAGCGCGCCCACGACGATGGCCACCTCGCCGATCGTCAGGCCGGTCAGCTCCGCGAGGCCCTGGTGGAGCACGCCCCAGGGCTCCAGACCGAGCCCCGCGCGCACCAGGAGCGCCGAGCTGGCGCCGTACAGCGCGAGACCGACGTAGAGCTGGACTAGGCGGCGTCCTAGACGGTGGCGCCCGGGTGAGGCGGACAAGGGGGACCCCCTGGTAGTGGAAGTGGACTGGTGCGTGTCACTCTGTGGGCGGGAAGGACGGTGCTTCCATGGCCAATTCGGGGAAGGTGGACTGATCTTCATGTCGCAGTGGACCTCGGCGGTGGGGCCCGCGCAGCTCGCACGGCTGCTGACGTCCCAGCAGGAGCGTCCGGCCGGGCCCGGCACCCGCCGCCCGCCCGCCTACCGGGCGCTCGCCGACGGCGTACGCCTCCTCGTCCTGGAGGGCCGTGTCCCGGTCGCCGCGCGCCTGCCCGCCGAACGCGAACTGGCCCTCGCGCTGTCCGTGAGCCGTACGACCGTCGCGGCGGCCTACGAGGCGCTGCGCGCGGAGGGGTTCCTGGAGTCGCGGCGCGGGGCGGGCAGCTGGACCGTCGTGCCCGCCGGGAACCCCCTGCCCGCGCGCGGGCTCGAACCGCTCGCCCCCGAGGACCTCGGGTCGATGATCGACCTGGGCTGCGCGGCCCTGCCCGCGCCCGAGCCGTGGCTCACCCGGGCCGTCCAGGGCGCCCTGGAGGAGCTGCCGCCGTACGCGCACACGCACGGCGACTACCCGGCGGGACTGCCCGCCCTGCGCGCGATGATCGCCGAGCGGTACACCGCGCGCGGGATCCCCACCATGCCCGAGCAGATCATGGTGACGACCGGCGCGATGGGCGCCATCGACGCGATCTGCCACCTCTTCGGCGGGCGCGGCGAGCGGATCGCCGTCGAGTCGCCGTCGTACGCCAACATCCTCCAGCTCATGCGGGAGGCGGGCGCGCGGCTGGTGCCCGTCGCGATGGCCGAGGGGCTCGCCGGGTGGGACATGGACCGCTGGCGGCAGGTGCTCAGGGAGGCCGCGCCGCGCATCGCCTACGTGGTCGCCGACTTCCACAACCCGACCGGCGCGCTCGCCGACGACGACCAGCGGCGCCAACTGGTGGAGGCCGCCCGGTCCGCAGGGACGGTGCTGGTGGCCGACGAGACGATGACCGAGCTGTGGCTCGACGAGGACGTCTCGATGCCGCGCCCCGTCTGCGGGTTCGACCCCGCCGGGTCCACTGTGATCACCGTCGGCTCGGCCAGCAAGGCGTTCTGGGCCGGGATGCGCATCGGCTGGGTGCGCGCCGCCCCGGACGTCATCCGCAGCCTCGTCGCCGCGCGCGCGTACGCCGATCTCGGTACGCCGGTCCTGGAGCAGCTCGCCGTCAACTGGCTCTTCTCCACCGGTGGCTGGGCGCAGGCCGTCGAACTGCGGCGCATCCAGGCCCGTGAGAACCGCGACGCCCTCGTCGGTGCCCTGCGCGCCGAGCTGCCCGGCTGGGAGTTCTCGGTGCCCCGGGGCGGGCTGACGCTGTGGGTGCGCACCGGGGGGCTGTCCGGGTCGCGGGTCGCCGAGGCGGGGGAGCGGGTCGGGGTGCGGGTGCCGTCCGGGCCGCGGTTCGGGGTGGACGGGGCGTTCGAGGGGTATGTGCGGCTGCCGTTCACCGTGGGGGGTGCGGTGGCGGACGAGGCGGTGGCGCGGCTCGCTGCGGCGGCTCGGCTGGTGGAGAGCGGGCGGTCGGGGGGCGGGGAGGCGCCTCGGACGTTCGTGGCGTGACATGAGGGAATGACGTAAGGGGCGCTCTCCATGGAGAGCGCCCCTTACCTCTTAGCCCTGGAGCGTCACGCCTTCTCCAGCGGCACCGTCTCCACCGACACCGTGTCCTCGTTCAGCGGTGCGCTGCGCGGGGGCAGGAGGTCCAGGACCGCCTGCCGGTCGGCGTCGCTGGTGGCGTCGTCGTACGGGTCCGGGGTCGCCGGGACCTGGAGGCGGTGGACCGGGCCGGTGCCGAGGCGGGCGTAGCCGCGGCCCGGGGGCATGTGGTCGACGGGTGTGGTGTGCGGGGGTGCGCCGAGGACGGCCGCCAGCTGGTGGGGGGAGGCCGGGCCGAGGACCACCCGTGCGCGCGTGTGCTGCCGTACGGCGTCGCCGAGGGCGTCGAGCGCGTCGAACTGTTCCGTCACGACCACGGTCACCTGGGCGGCGCGGCCGTGTCTGAGGGGCGTCTGGAGGTGGGTCTGGGGGTCCTTCTGGCCGTCGGAGGCCGCCAGGTGGGTGAAGGCGGTGGGGCGGTCCAGGAGGAGCCACAGGGGGCGCTTGGTGTCCTCGGGCGGGGGGTGGCCCTCCTGCCGGGCACGGTTCGCGGCGATCAGCCGCCGTTCCGTCTCCTGCGCCGCCCACTCCAGCGCGGTCAGTGCCCCGGCGAGCCCGACCTCGATGCCGAGGACGCCGTCGCGGCCGGTCAGGCACGCGTACTCGCCGGTGCCGCCGCCGTCGACGATGAGGACGTCGCCGTACCGCAGGGCCTGGAGGGCGATGGAGCGCAGCAGGGTGGAGGTGCCGGTGCCGGGCTGGCCGACGGCCAGCAGGTGAGGCTCGGTGGAGCGGATGCCGGTGCGCCAGACGACCGGCGGGACGTCGCGCTGCTCCTCGCCGTGGGTGAGGGGGAGCGTGCGCTGGGTGTGGGAGGGGTCGGTGAAGCCGAGGACCGTCTCGCCGGGGGAGGTGACGAAGCGCTGGGCGGCGAGGTCGGTGGGGAGCGGGTCGAGGACGTCGACGCCGAGTTCGTTGCCCTCCTCGTCCCAGGCGAAGAGGTACTCGCGGCCCCGGCCGGCCTTGGCGGACAGGAGCTGCTCCACGCGCGTGCGTGCCTGCGGCTCGCCGTCCGGGAAGTACGCCGGGTAGCGGATGCGCAGGCGCGAGACGCGCCCGGAGTCGTCGAAGTCGTACGCCGGAAACGCCTTCTCCCAGTCGCCGCCGTGGGCGTACAGGGGGGCGGGGTCCTCGGCGGTGGAGAAGTACGGGACGAGGGCTTCGTACAGGGAGCCCAGGCGGGCCGTCTGGGCCTCGTCGGGGCCTTCCGGGGCCGGTGGGGTGCGGTCCCGGCCCTGCCAGGCCGCCGCCGCCATCAGCGTGACGACGGCGAGCAGCGGCCCGTACGGCACGAACGCCACGACCAGGACCACCGAGGCCACCAGGAACAGCAGCGGCCCGCGCTTGTCCTTGGGGGTCTCGGTCCATCTGCGCCGCCCGGCCGAGGCCAGCCGGCGCAGCCCGCGCGAGATCGTGATCAGCGGGTGGAGGACGTCGGTGGCGCTGTCGGCCGCCGTCCGGGCCAGCTCCCGGCTCCGGGCGATCTGCGCGCTGCCTGTGCTCAGAATGCGGGGGAGGGGGCGCCGGGCCACTGCTGTCTCCTGGAGGTGGGTACGGGACGGGTGGTCAGAACTTGATGCCGCCGAGCAGGCTCGCGAGGCTCTCGCCGCCGGCCTTGATGCTGGGGGCGATGGCGGTGGAGGCCATGTAGAAGCCGAAGAGCGCGGCCACCAGCGCGTGGGACGCCTTGAGCCCGTCCTTCTTGAAGAACAGGAAGACGATGATGCCGAGCAGGACCACGCCTGAGATGGACAGGATCATTTGAGTTCTCCTGGCTAGGGGGGACAGTCACCATGAGTACTTCCAGGCTCACAGGATGTATCTATACGATAAAAGGTGCAAAAGGGTGAATTGGTGAGAATTTCCCCCGTTCGGGGTAACCCGGCTTGCGTCACCTGAAGTGGATGATTGCCTCGAACGGTCCTGTTCGTGATCTTTGCCTCAGCGGGTGCCGCCCATGTGCGTGACGAGCCAGTACCCTGTCGATTCACCCGTACGGCACAGCGCCGGCATCCGAGAGGCGGTCCGAACCGATGGCTGAAGCCCCCGACCCCGAGGTCGTGGAGCTGGCGACCAAGATCTTCGATCTGGCCCGGCAGGGTCGGACCGAGGCGCTCGTGGCGTACGTGGACGCGGGCGTTCCGGCCAACCTCACCAACGACCGCGGCGACTCCCTCGTGATGCTCGCCGCCTACCACGGCCACGCCGACGCCGTCCGGGCCCTCCTGGACCGGGGCGCGCCCGCGGGGGACGTCAACGACCGTGGCCAGACCCCGCTCGCGGGGGCCGCGTTCAAGGGTGAGACGGAGGTCGTACGGGTCCTCCTGGCGGCCGGTGCCGACCCCGCCGAGGGCACCCCCTCGGCCGTCGACACCGCCCGCATGTTCGGCCGTGCGGAGCTTCTGGAGCTGTTCGGCGTTGGGTGAACAGCGGCCCTGAGGGCGCCTGTTCACCAGGTGATAAACAAATTTTCAGCAGATGGATCGACCGCAACGGGGGAGGCGGTACAAGGCCGCCGGATATTTCGGTCGCGGCAGGCAGAACGGCCGGGTCATCATGACGTCGTGATTCACGGACATGATGGCTGGGCAGGTGTTGCCGCACCGCGTGGGCCGTGATGCGGCCCACATGGGCCACCGACGAGAGGCAGAGGAAGATGGTCTACAGCAAGCAAGAGACGGCGGGCGCCCCGACGTGTTGTCACGCGGCCAGGTAATGCACGATCCCCGGTTGCGTCGACGCTTGATGTGAGGCTGTTTCCCATGTTCGATCCGGTCATAGCGCCCAGCGGAACCCTGCTCGGCCTCCTCCAGAGGGGTCGCGGCGACGGCACGCTGCACGCGCTCACCGCACCGCGAGCCGAAGCGCTCGCGGCCCTGAACTACTGTGTGCTGCGCGATCCCCGCCACGACTGGCAGGTGGAGAACCGCTCCCTGTACTACGCCCGTCTCTACCTCGACCTCAATGGCGAGCTGGACGACATCGAGGCGCATCTCTTCGACGCCGAGGACGCCTTCGACACCGAGGAGTCCCGTACGGGCCTGGCCCTCGCCGTCCTCGGCCACCTCGCCTCGTACGGCAGGCGCGACGCCCTGTGGCTGCTGCGCCGGTACGCCACCTCGGGCGCCAACTGGGCCTGGGCGCTCGACGAACTCGCCCTGCGCGACGACGACACGGGCCTGCGCGCCCTCGCCATGCCCGTGCTCGCCCGGTTCGCCACCGATGCCGAGGGCGAGGCCGAACTCGCCGCGACCGTCCGCGACGCTTTCGAGCCCCGGCCCTGGCGCCTGTGGGCCGAGGATCCGCGCGAGTACGTCTCCGCGCGGGTGCGCGCCGCCCAGGAGACCGGCTGTTTCGACCGCTGGCAGCGCCAGATGAGTCCCGGCGGGCCACGCCCCGGCTGGAGCGTCGCCGCCGTCTTCGAGTGGGCCCAGCAGGGCGTCGAGCGGGGCGCCGCGCTCCATGTGCCCGCCGCTCGCTGCCTCGCGGCCGTCGCGGGTCCCGAGGACCGTCCCGAGATCCTCAGGGCCGCCCAGGACGGCACGGAGGGCGCTCGCTGTACCGCTCTGCGCTATCTCGCCGACAGCCACGACCCCGACGTCCTCGACCTCGTCGAACAGGCCGTCGCCACCGGTACGACGCCCGTCGTCGAGGCCGCCGTCGACGCCTTCGAGCGGATGCGCAGCGTCGCCGCCGTCGACCGTGCGCGCGGGTGGGTCCACCGGCCCGACCCGCTCGGCGCCGCCGCCGGACGCGTCCTCGCCTGCCGGGGCGCCACCCGCGACAGCGACCTCGTCCTCGGCGCCCTGCGCGAAGCCGTACGGGGGGAGGGGTGCGACGCGAGCACCCTGTGGCCCCTGATCGACGGCGCCCGACGGCTCGGCATCGTCTGCGCGGCCCCCGTCCTGCGGCACATCTACCGCGAGACCGCCTCCTCCCATCTGCGCGGCCACTGCGCACAGGCGCTCGCCGCCACCGACCCCTCCTTCGCCACCGGCTTCGCTGTCGAATGCCTCTGGGACTGCGAGGAGAGCACCCGGGAGGTCGCCGCCCGGCACGCCGAGACCGGCGACGCGCGCGTGGTGGAGCGATTGCGCCGGCTCGCCGCCGACCCCGCCGAGGAGGCGGAGGTCCAGACGGCCGTACGGAGCCGGATCGGGCCGGACCCGGCCACCATGTGACCGCTCCTGTTTTCGCGTGATCGTTCCTGACCGGAACAGGCTCCCCGGTGTGATCGGAACGGGCCCCTTTCCGCCCGCTGGGTGAACGGGCGACGACCCTCGGGTCAGACGGACATGGACACCGTCTGACCTGCTCGGGTGTGCAGCTCAACGCTCACGCGGCGTTCGTCGTTCGGAAAGATCCACTTTGACGCGTTCACGTCCGGCGCGGAGACAACACCCGTATGCGTGTCGTCATCGTGACCGAATCCTTTCCCCCCGACGTGAACGGCGTGGCCCACTGCGCGCTCCAGACCGCCCGGCACCTCGTAGATCGCGGTCACGCCCCCGTCGTCGTCGCCCCGGCCCCCGCGCCGGGACACCGGCCGGACGCCTCGGCGCCCTGCCCCGTCGTCCACATCCCCTCCCTCCCGCTCCCCGGCTACCCCCAGGTCCGCGTCGCCCTCCCCAGCCGGCGCCTCGCCGCGACGATCGTCGAGCACCAGCCCGACGTCGTCCACCTGGCCAGCCCCTTCGTCCTCGGCGTGCGCGGCATGGCCGCCGCCGCCAAGTTCGGCGTCCCCGCCGTCGCCGTCTACCAGACCGACCTCGCCGGATACGCCCGCACGTACATGGGCGCCGGAGAGGCCGCCGCCTGGCGCCGCATCCGCTCCGTCCACTCCGCCGCCGACCTCACCCTCGCGCCCTCCAGCGCCTCCCTGCACGACCTCGCCGCCCACGGGGTGCCCCGCGTGAAGCTCTGGCCCCGTGGCGTCGACACGGTGCGGTTCCGTCCCGACCTCCGCGACGACGCGATCCGCCGCGAACTCGCCCCCAACGGCGAGACGATCGTCGGCTACGTCGGCCGGCTCGCCCCCGAGAAACACATCGAACTCCTCTCCGGCGTCTGCGGACTGCCCGGCGTCAAGGTCGTCGTCGTGGGCGACGGGCCCAGCAGGACCGCGCTCGCCGAGCAGCTCCCCGGCGCCGTCTTCCTCGGCCGCCGCACCGGCGACGAACTCGCCCGGATCTTCGCCTCCCTCGACGTCTTCGCCCACACCGGTCCCTTCGAGACGTTCTGCCAGACCGTCCAGGAAGCCATGGCCAGCGGCGTCCCGGTCGTCGCACCCGCCGCCGGCGGACCGCTCGACCTCGTCGCCGACGGACGTACGGGGCTGCTCTTCCCGGCAGGCGACCGCGACGCCGTACGGGACGCCGTCGCCGCCCTCGCCGCCGACCCCGCGCGCAGGGCGTCGTACGGCGCCGCCGCGCGCGCGATGGTCGAGGGGCGGACCTGGGCCGCCGTCGGGGACCAGCTCATCGGGCACTACGCGGACGTGCTGGCCGCGCGGCGCCGGCAGGCGGTGGCGGCGTGAACGGGGCTTCGCGCGTGCGTGAGGGTGACGGGCCTCGGGTCGTCCGCAAGGGTGAGCCTCGGGTCGTCCGTAACGGTGAAGGGCTGCGCATCGTCCGGCTCGCCAACTTCGTCGCTCCCGCGTCGGGCGGTCTGCGCACCGCTCTGCGCGAGCTGGGCAAGGGATTCCGGGAGGCCGGGCACGAACCCGTCCTGGTCGTCCCCGGGCCCCGCCACACCGACCAGGACACCGAACAGGGGAGGATCATCACCCTGCCCGGACCGGTCGTCCCCGGGACCGGCGGGTACCGCGTGCTCACCGACAAGAGCCGCGTCGCGCGCCTCCTGGAGGACCTCGGCCCCGACCGGCTGGAGGTCTCCGACCGGACGACCCTCAGGTGGACCGGCCGCTGGGCACGCCGCGCGCGCGTGCCCGCCGTGATGGTCTCCCACGAGACCGCCGACGGCGTCCTGCGCACCTGGGGCCTGCCCGAGGGCGCCGCCCGGCGTACCGCCGACGCCCTCAACGTCCGTACGGCGCACACCTACGCGCGCGTGGTGTGCACCACCGAGTTCGCCGAGCGGGAGTTCGTCCGCATCGGGGCCCGCAACGTCGTCCGCGCCCCGCTCGGCGTCGACCTCGTCCAGCGCCACCCCTCGCTGCGTGACCCCGCCCTGCGGGAGCTGTACGCGCGCGCCGACGAGGTGCTCCTCGTCACCTGCACCCGGCTGTCCGTGGAGAAGCGGCCCGGTACGGCGCTGGACGCCCTGGAGGCGCTCTGCGCGCGGGGCGTCCCGGCCCGGCTCGTCGTCGCCGGGGACGGGCCGCTGCGGGCCCGCCTCGAACAGCGGGCCCAGGGGCTGCCGGTGACGTTCCTCGGGCACGTCGGCGACCGGGGCGTCCTCGGGGCGCTCCAGGCGTCCGCCGACGTGTGCCTCGCCCCCGGACCCGCCGAGACCTTCGGGCTCGCCGCGCTGGAGGCCATGGCCTGCGGGACGCCGGTCGTGGTCAGCGCCTCGTCCGCGCTGCCCGAGGTGATCGGGGGCGCGGGGGCTGTCGCCGCCGACCGGGGGGAGGCGTTCGCGGACGCCGTCGAGTCGCTGCTCGCGCGGGGCGAGGGGGAGCGGCGCGGGGAGGCGCGGGCGCGGGCGGAGTGCTTCGGGTGGGAGGGGGCGGTGGACGCGTTCCTCGCCGCTCACGATGCGACGGTCCCGTCCCGTTCCGGCGTCTCCCGGAGCCTCGCGTGAACCCCGTCCGTTTCGTCTCCCTCGGGGACTCGCTGACCGAAGGTGTCGGCGACCCCGTGGGCGACGGCTGGCGCGGCTGGGCGGCGCTCCTCGCGGGCGGGCTCGGCGGGGAGCCGGTCACGTTCACCAACCTCGCGGTCAGCGGGGCGCAGACCCGGGACGTGGTGGAGCGCCAGCTCCCGACGGCCCTGGCGCTGCGGCCCGACGTCGCCTCCGTAGTCGTGGGCGTCAACGACACCCTCCGCTGCACCTTCGACATCCACGCCGTCGCCGCCCGGCTCGACACGGTGTACGGCGCCTTCGCGCGCCGGGGCGTGACCCTGCTGACCGCGTGCCTGCCCGACCCGGGCGAGATGCTGGGCCTGCCGGGCGCCCTCGCCCGCCCCCTGGCCCGGCGCCAGCGGGCCGTCAACGCGGTCGTGCACGCCCTGTCCGAACGGCACGGCGCCGTCCATCTCCACGCCGCCGAGGGCGCCTGGATCAGCGACCGGACGATGTGGAGCGCCGACCGGCTGCACCCCGGCGAACGGGGGCACCGGCAGCTCGCGGCACGGTTCCACGCGCTGCTCTGCGAGTCGGGGCTGGCGACGGGGCCCGCGCCGTCCCCGGACCCCGAGTTCCCGGTGCCGACCCGGTCGGCCGGCCTGTGGTGGCTCGCCACCCAGGGCAGTGCGTGGGTGGCCCGGCGGTGCACCGATCTGCTGCCCCAGCTGCTGACCCTGGCCGCCGACGAACTGCGCCACCGCGCGCGGGGGACCAGTGCGCGGTTGGATCTGCGGGCCGCTGCTGCGGTTTCGGCGGCGTTGGGGGCGGTTTCGGTGGGGGAGAGGCGGGTGGATGCGGCTTGAGTGGGCGGGGCCGTGAGCGTTCACGGCGGCGGTTAGCTGGGCCTCGTGAACGTTCACGGCGGCGGTCTGCCGGGCCTCGTGAACGTTCACGGCATGAAGCTCGGCGCCCCGTGAGCGCCCCCGCCGTTATCCTTCACCGCCGCCGTACCTCCACGAACCGCACCGGCGTCCCTGGCACCGCCTGAGCCGCCGCCGTGAGGTCCCCCGCGCGGACGACCGCGATCACCGGATACCCCCCGGTGGTCGGGTGGTCGGCGAGGAACACGACCGGATGCCCGTCGGGCGGGACCTGTACGGCGCCCAGGACCATGCCCTCGCTGGCGAGTTCACCGGGCCGGGCCCGCTCCAGGACGGGCCCCTCGGTGCGCAGGCCGATGCGGTTGCTGGCCGGGGAGACGCGGTACGCGCGCGTGGTGAACGTTTCGAGGGCCCGGGGGGTGAACCAGTCGGCGCGGGGGCCCGGGGTGACGTGGAGGACCAGTTCGGTGGGCGGCGCCGGTAGAGGGGCCGTGTCCACGCGCGCGGAGGGGGGCGACGGGTTGCCCAGGGGGAGGACCATGCCGTTCGTGAGGGGAGGGGGGCCCAGGCCCGACAGGAGGTCCGTGGAGCGGCTGCCGAGGACCGGTTCGACGAGGAAGCCGCCCGAGACGGCGACGTACGAGCGGACACCGGACGTCACCGCGCCGACCTCCAGCAGGGCTCCGGCCGGGACGTGGACCGGGGCACCCCAGGGCGCCGGACGCCCGTCCACGGTCACCGCGCAGGGCGCGCCCGCGACGGCCACGGCGACCGTGCAGCGGGGGCGCAGCGCGCAGCCGTCGAGGGTGGTCTCCAGGACGGCCGTGGAGGAGGGGTTCCCGACGAGCCGGTTGACGAGGGCGGCCGTACCGGGGTCCAGCGCGCCGGAGCGCGGCACGCCCAGGTGGGCGTGACCGGGGCGGCCCTGGTCCTGGAGGGTGGTGAGGACACCGGCGCGTACGACGGCGAGAGCGCGATCGGTCACGTACGGGCTCCCCGGTCCACCGGAACGAACCGCACGCGCGTGCCCGGCGACAGCAGCGCGGCCGGCACGCGCGTGTGGTCCCACAGCACCGCGTCCGTCGTGCCGATCAGCTGCCAGCCGCCCGGCGAGGAGCGCGGGTACACGCCGGTGTACGGGCCCGCGAGGGCGAGCGAGCCGGCGGGGACGGCGGTGCGCGGGGTGTCGCGCCGAGGGACGTCGTAGCGCGCGGGCAGGCCCGTGAGGTACCCGAAGCCGGGGGCGAAGCCGCAGAAGGCGACGCGGAACTCGGTGGCCGCGTGGATGCGGGCGACCTCCTCCTCGGTGACGCCCCAGTGCGCGGCGACGTCGGCCAGGTCCGGACCGTCGTAGCGCACCGGGATCTCCACGGCCGCCTCGGTCCGCGTGGCGACCGGCGGGATCTCGGCGCCCGTCAGCTCGGCGGCGAGCCTGGAAGGGTCCGTGAGGCCGTCCAGGAGGACCGTACGGGCCGCGGGGACGAGCTCACGGACCGTGAGCAGTCCGGCAGCCCGGCGGCGGCTCAGCTCGGCGTGCAGCGCCTCGGCCTCGGCGCCGGAGGACACCTCGACGAGGAGCGCGTCGTCGCCGACGGGGAGGATGCGGAGGTTCGTGTTCATGGGTGCGTCTCCCGACCGGCCCGTACTCGCGCCTCTCCCCTCGACCGTAACGCTCCTCACGCGAACGCCCCCACCCGCACGCCCGCCTCCTCCAGCCGCCCCCGCACCCTGCGCGCGAGGTCCACCGCCCCCGGCGTGTCCCCGTGCAGGCACAACGACCGCGCCCGGACGGCGACGGAACCCCCCGTCCGGGAGACCACGTGCCCCGAGGTGGCCAGCGCCAGGGAACGCTCGACGACCGTCTCGGGGTCGTGAATCACCGCCCCCTCCTGCGCGCGCGGGACGAGCGTCCCCGCGTCCGTGTACGCGCGGTCCGCGAACGCCTCCGGCACCCCGGTCAGGCCCGCCCGCTCGGCCAGCTCCAGGAAGCGGGAGCCCGGCAGGCCGAGCACCGGCAGGGAGCCCGCGAGGAGGACGCCGTCGACGACCGCGCGCGCCTGTTCCTCGTCGTGGACGATCCGGTTGTAGAGCGCGCCGTGCGGCTTGACGTACGCCACGCGCGCGCCCGCTGCCCGCGCGAAGACGTCGAGCGCGCCGATCTGGTACGCGACCTCGGCGGCGAGCTCGTCGGCCGGCACGTCCATCGCACGCCGCCCGAACCCGGCGAGGTCCCGGTAGGAGACCTGCGCACCGATCGTCACGCCCTTCTCGGCCGCCAGCGCGCACACGCGCCGCATGGTGACCGGGTCCCCGGCGTGGAAGCCGCAGGCCACGTTGGCACTGGTGACGACGGTCAGGAGCTGTTCGTCGTCGGTGAGCCGCCAGCGGCCGAAGCCCTCGCCGAGGTCGGCGTTCAGATCGATCATGCTGTCTCCTGCCGGAGGCCTAGGCCGGGGTCGAGGTCGAGGTCGAGGTCGAGGTCGGGGGAGCCCACGCGGTAATGATCGTCGCGCGCGTCCGTGAGGAACATCTGTCCCGGCGCGTGCGTGAGGGCGAACGGCGGGCGCGAGGCCATGACCGCCGCCTGCGGGGTGACGCCGCAGGCCCAGAACACCGGGATGTCGTCCGGCCCGGCGTCCACCGGGTCGCCGAAGTCGGGCCGCCCGAGGTCGGCGATGCCGAGCCCCGCCGGGTCGCCCAGGTAGACGGGGTCGCCGTGCACGGCGGGCAGCAGCCCGGTCTCCCGTACGGCCGTCTCCAGGTACTGGGCGGGCACCGGGCGCATGGACACCACCAGGGGGCCCGACAGGCGCCCTGCGGGGCGGCAGGGGCGTTCGGTGACGTACATCGGGACGTTGCGGCCCTGCTCGGTGTGGCGCATCGGGACGCCCGCCCGGGACAGCGCCGACTCGAAGGTGAAGCTGCACCCGATGAGGAACGCCACCAGGTCCTCGCGCCAGTACGCGCGGGCGTCCGTCGGCTCGTCCACCAGCTCGCCGTCCCGCCACACCCGGTAGCGCGGCAGGTCGGTCCGCAGGTCGGCGCCCGGGGCGAGCGGCGTCGTCCAGGAGCCCGCGTCCGTCACGTCCAGCACGGGACACGGCTTCGGGTTGCGCTGGCAGAACAGCAGCATGTCGTAGGCCCAGTCGGCCGGGACGGCGATCAGGTTGGCCTGGGTGTGGCCCGCCGACACGCCGGCCGTGGGCCCCGCGAGACCCTCCCGGAAGCGGGCGCGGGCGGTCCTCGGGCTCCACGCGTGTGCGCGCGGGTCGACGGCGGCCACAGGGCGGTCGTACGAAGTCGCTTTCACGCCAGTGTCCTTCCCTTGGTCTCCGGCAGGCCCAGGAGGGCGAGTGCCGCGATGCCGTAGCCGATCGCGCCGAAGACGAGGGCGCCGCCGACGCCCCAGCTGTCGGCGAGGAAGCCGACGGTGGTGGGGAAGACGGCGCCGACCGCGCGGCCGGTGTTGTACGTGAAGCCCTGCCCGGCGCCGCGCACGGCCGTCGGGTACAGCTCGGCGAGGTAGGAGCCGAAGCCGCTGAAGATGGCCGACATGCAGAACCCGAGGGGGAAGCCGAGCACCAGCAGGAGCGTGTTCGCGCCGTGCGGGATGTTCGCGTACGCCAGGACGCAGAGCGCCGACAGGAGCGCGAACACCCAGATGTTGCGCCTCCTGCCCAGCCGGTCGGTGAGGTAACCACCGGTCAGGTAGCCGAGGAAGGCGCCCGAGATCAGGAACGTCAGATAGCCGCCCGTCCCGACGACCGACAGGTTCCGGTCGTTCTTCAGGTACGTCGGCACCCAGGTCGCCAGCGTGTAGTAGCCGCCCTGCACGCCCGTGGAGAGCAGCCCGGCGAACAGGGTCGTCCGCAGCAGCGGCCTCTTGAAGATCGTCCTGAACGAGCCCCTGCCGACGCTCTGCTTGCGTACGGCGACCGCCTTGGGGGCGTCCTCGACGCGGCGGCGCATCCACAGCACGAGGACGGCCGGCAGTGCGCCCGTCCAGAACATCACGCGCCACGCGAGGTCGTCGTCGGCGACCGAGAAGACCAGCGTGTAGACGATCGCGGCGAGCCCCCAGCCGACGGCCCAGGAGGACTGGACCGCGCCGAGCGTGCGCCCCCGGTGCTTGTCGCTCGCGTACTCGGCGACCAGGATCGCGCCGACCGCCCACTCGCCGCCGAAGCCGAGGCCCTGGAGGGCGCGGAAGACCAGCAGCGTCTCGTACGTGGGCGCGAAGCCGCAGGCGACCGTGAACACGGCGTACGTGACGACGGTGATGATCAGCGCGCGTACGCGCCCGATGCGGTCGGCCAGCACGCCCGCGACGGCGCCGCCGACCGCCGAGACGACCAGGGTGACGGTGGTGAACAGACCGGTCTGGCCGCTGTCCAGGCCGAAGTACGCGGCCAGCGCGACCATGCTCAGCGGCAGGGTGAAGTAGTCGTACGAATCGAGGGCGTAGCCGCCGAAGGCGCCTGCGAAGGCGCGTCGGCCCTTCGGCCCGAGTGCGCGCAGCCAGTTGTCGGTGCCGGTCGTGGGGGAGTGCGTGTCGGTCGTGCTCATGGGTCACCTCGCGGGGAGTGCGTGGGGATGAGCCGTGCGGGACCTGGCCAAGATGCATAGCAAGGTAGAGGATCGTTGAACGATCCTTCAATACCCACGTTGTTTCGTTCAGATGTCTGCGATTGAATTCCGGGCATGACGGAGCGGGCGGAACCACTGACGGGACTGGCGGACGATCGCGCGCTCCTGGGGCGCACCAGCACGGCCGAGCGGGTCGCGGACATCCTCCGCAGCCGCATCGCCGAGGGCTACTTCCTGCCCGGCACCCGGCTCTCCGAGGACAGCATCGGCGGCGCCCTCGGCGTGTCCCGCAACACCCTGCGTGAAGCGTTCCGGCTGCTCACCCACGAGCGGCTGCTCGTCCACGAACTCAACCGGGGCGTCTTCGTGCGCGTGCTGACGGTCGAGGACGTCGAGGACATCTACCGCACGCGCGCGCTGATCGAGTGCGCCGTCGTCCGAGGGCTCGGCGAGCCGCCGTACGCGCTCGACGCGCTCGCCGCAGGGGTCGCCGCGGGGGAGTCGGCGCTGCGCGAAAGTGACTGGAAATCGCTGGGCACCGCCAATATCCACTTCCACCGCGCCCTCGTCGCCCTCGCGGGCAGCGAGCGCACCGACGAGTTCATGCGCGGCGTGTTCGCCGAACTCCGCCTCGCCTTCCATCTGGTCGACGACCCGCGCGCGCTGCACGAGCCGTACCTGACGCGCAACCATCAGATCCTTGAGGCGCTCCGGGCGGGCGACCGGGACGGCGCGCAGCGGCTGCTGGCGGTCTACCTCCGGGATTCACGCGAACGAGTGACGGAGGCGTACGAACGCCGCGTGTCTGACATGCCCTAGTACGCCCTGGGATCCACCGGCGCACCCCGGCGTTTGGGTCGTTGTCAGACCGAGGACCTAGGCTGTGCACCGTGACTTCGCCTGCATCGACGGACCGCGTTCCGCCCCAGCTCAGCGCGGCGCCGCGTCCCGCACCGGGCCCGGCCGCTGACGAGGGCCTGGCGCGTCGGCTGCGTGCGCTCGCCTGCACGGCCCCGCTGCACGACCTGGACGCCCGCAAGGCCAATCTCGCGGGCGAGTACTCGGTGTACGGCATGGCGGAGATCGCCCTCTCGGCGATCGACCTGGTCACCCTGAACATGGACTTCGACACCGGCGCCGACCACGACCACGTCGTCGCCCGCCTGCTGCCCCGCATCGCCGCCCAGGCCCCCGAGCGCCCCGCCGCCGAGCACGAGCGCGTGGCCCGCTGGGTCCTGGAGAACCTGATCAACGTCGGCAGCGTCGACCGCGGCTTCCGCGCGGTGTACGGCACGTTCGCCGCCGACGGCAGCTATGTGCGCCGCGACTACGACTTCAAGCTCGTCGAGGAGGTCCCCGGCTTCGACGGCGCCGTCTACCTGCGGACGACGGACGAGGCGGTCAACGTCCTCGTCGGCGCCCTCGACACGGACGTCACCAGCGCGCAGATCGCCGCCGAGGTCAAGCTCGAAGTCCTCGTCCGGCGCGGCAGGCTCGCCGACGCGCAGCTCGCCGCCGAGCAGGCCCGCTACCGCACCGTGCAGTACTCCGAGACCCTCCGCCGCGCCCTGGAGGCGACCCGGCGCAACGTGCGCGCGGTCGACTGGCTGAACGCCGTACCGGACATGATCGCGGAGGCGCTCGACCACGTCGCCGACCGGTACCGCCACGAGAACGCGATCCTCACGAACATCCGCAAGGCACGCGACGAGATCGAGGACGCCGAGAACAAGCGCCGCGCCGCCGAACTCGTCGACATCGTCAAGGACTGCATCCGCCGCCACACGCAGTTGCAGTCGCGGCTCCTGGAGGCCGGCCCGCTGTTCCGCGCGGAACAGGACCGGCAGGCCTTCTCGACGCCCATGACGTCCTCCGGGATAGACCTCTACGGCCATCTCGTCGCGCCCGTGCTGCCGCTGCCGCTGGAACAGGCGAGCCGGGTCACCGGGGCGTTCTTCGCCAAGGGCGCCGGCATGCGCACGCCGGTCTCGGTACGGGTCGCCGACCTCGTCGAGATCCTGCTCACGCCCCCGGTCGAGCGCGAGAACCTCGGCGCGGAGATGCCCGAGCCGGACCTCATCGCCACCCCGGACGACAGCCGGTTCAGCGAGGAGCAGCTGACCGCCGCCAAGGCGCTCCTCGACCTCCCCGCCGACGCCCCCCGCAGGCTCTCCGGCCTGCTCGCCGAGGCCCGGCGCGCCGATACCGAACTGCCGTACCTGGTCGCCCTGCTGGCCGTGCACGCCGCCAGCCCGGCGGTGGGGACGGCCTACCGGCAGGGCGAGGAGAAACTGCTGTTCGCCGTGGACGACGGCACGGAACTGGACGACCCCGAATTCGGTGGCGCGGACCTGATCGTCGGAACCGCATTGTTGGACGCTGTTGGAATGGCCGCGGATCGGACCGAGGCGGCTTGATGTTCTGGAGTTCTTGTCGTGAATGAGCCCGTCGAGTGGAGTGAACCGGAAACTCCCGCACCTCAGGCACCCGCCCCCGTCACCCCCGCCGACGCGGCCGACGCCGCCCGGCTCGTCGCCTTCGGGCTCCAGCCGAAACTGCAGCCCGCGCGCGACCAGGAGTACGCCGAACTGCTGCGCCGCTACCGCGAGGACCCCGCCTTCGCGCGGCTCTCCGACGCCGTCGCCACCGGACTCGGCCTCGTCGTCCTGGAGGTGTCCCCGCGCGCGGGGATGGCCGTCACCGCCGGCGAGGACTCCGTGTTCGCGATCCGGATGGGCGACTACGCGCGTCGCACCTCCGCCGACGGCAGCGACCGCTTCCTGCACGGCCTCGCCCACCTCGCCGTCGCCGCCCTGGCCTTCCCCCGCCCGGAGGACCTCGCCGACGACGTGTACATCGGCCGCGTCAGCGTCCACGGCGTCGACGCCTTCGTACGGCAGGCCTGCCGGCGCCTGGAGGAGCGAGCCGCCGAGGACGGCGAGAACACCGACCCGGCGACCGACGCGCCCGGCCTGGAGTCCGCCTGGCGCGTGTGGACGCGCCGCAGCGCCACCGGCGCCACGAAGGACGCCCGCCGCCTCGCCGGGTCCACCACCGGCATCGTCGGCAAGGCCGTCGCCTTCCTCACCGACTCCGGGTTCCTCCAGCGCACCGGCGACGACAACGGCGGCACCTACCGCACCACCGCCCGCTATCAGCTCCAGGTACGGGACATGGCCGGCAGCGCCGCCCTCGCCGAACTGCTGGAACTCGGCGTCGTGCCGGTGACCGACGGCACACCGACGCTGATGCCCGCCGAGGAGACCGAGGACCTGGACCTGGTGGCCGACGCCGGACTGCCGTTCCACGCGTGAACCGTTTGTGCCTCCGAAAACGATCCACTGACAAACCCTGCCGACGATCCACCACCGAGATTCAACGACGAGAGCCGCCATGTACGAGCTGTCCCGGGTCCGCCTCTACTCCATCGGCCCAGCCGGTGCGCGCTATGCCGACACCGTGCTCGACCTGCGCGGGGTGGGCGACGTGGTGCCCGACCCCGCGCCCACCCAGGCGGAGTTCTTCCAGGACGAGCCCATCGGCCCGCCGCGCCGCCCCGCACCCGCGGGCGTGCTGTTCCTGGAGAACGGCGGCGGCAAGTCCGTCCTGCTCAAGCTGATCTTCTCGGTGATGCTGCCCGGCCACCGCAACACCCTCGGCGGCGCCTCCTCCGGCGTCCTGCGCAAGTTCCTGCTCGCCGACGACTGCGGACACGTCGCCCTGGAGTGGCAGCACGTCCTGACCGGCGAGTGCGTCGTCGTCGGCAAGGTCAGCGAATGGCGCGGACGGCAGGTCTCCAACGACCCCCGCAAGTTCGCCGAGGCCTGGTACTCCTTCCGGCCGGGCCCCGGCCTCTCCCTGGACAGCCTGCCGGTCGCCGAGTCCACCGCCGTACGCGCGCCCGTGGAGGGCGCCTCCGGGGCGCAGGGACGCCGCCGGACCATGAAGGGGTTCCGGGACGCCGTCACCGACGCCGACAAGGCGTACCCGCACCTGGAGGTCCACTGGGAGGAGATCCACGACCGGTGGGTCGAGCACCTCACCGAGCTGGGCCTCGACCCCGAACTCTTCCGCTACCAGCGCGAGATGAACGCCGACGAGGGCGAGGCCGCCGGCCTCTTCGCCGTCAAGAAGGACTCCGACTTCACCGACCTGCTGCTGCGCGCCGTCACCGACACCCGGGACACCGACGGCCTCGCCGACCTCGTCGGCGGCTTCGGCAACAAGCTCGGCCGACGCGCCGAACTCATCGCCGAACGCGACTTCACCGCTGGGTCGGTCGACCTCCTCGGCCGGATCGTCGAGGCCGCCGACACCCGCGCGCGTACGCGGGAGGTCCACTCCGCCGCCGAGCGCCGTACGCGCGCGCTGGCGCGCCGGCTGTCCGCGCGCGGCGTCCAGGAACGGGCACGCGCCGCCGACCTCGCCCAGCGGGTGACGGCCGCCGCCTACGCTGTCACCCACTCCGAAGGCGCCCGCGAACGCAGCGCGCTGACCGCCGCCGAACTCGCCTTCCGGCACGCCTCCCTGGCACTCGCCGCCGCCGAGAAGTCAGCCGCCGCCCAGAAGCGCGAACTGGCCGACGCCCGCACCCTGTACTCCGCCTGGCAGGCCGCCGAAGCCGCCCTGCGCCACCGCGCCGCCACCGACCGCGTCACGCGCGTGTCCGCCGCGATCCAGGAGGCCGAACGGGACGCCGCCCCGGCGCTCGCCGCGCGCGCGAAGGCCGCCGTCGACCTCGTCCGCGCCCTGCACGCCGCCGCCGAGAGCGCCGAGGCCCTCGCCAACGAGGGCGAGGAACGCTCGGCGGCCCTCCAGGACGTCAGCGAGACCGCCTACCGGGACAACACCACCGCCGCCACCGAGGCCCAGCGCGCCCGCAGCGAGGCCCAGCACCTGCGCCAGCGCCTCACCGAGGTCGAGCAGGAGATCGCCGAGGCCGTCCGCGCCGGCTGGCTCGACGACAGCTCCCCCGACGCCGACCCCGCGCGCGCCGCCCTCGCCGCCAGCGACGCCGAGAAGAGCGCCGTCGCCGCCTGGGACACCGCCCGCGAAGCCGCCCGCCGGGCCGCCGAGACGGCCCGCGAGACCGCCTCCGCCGAGTCCCGCGCCGAACTGACCGCCGCCCGCGCCGCCGACGCCTCCACGGCCGCCGGACGCTCGTACGAGGCCGAACAGCGCATCGCCGAGGCGCTCGCCGCCGAGGAACGGCTCGCCGAACTCCTCAGCAGCGAACCGCTGTCCGCCGCCGACCTCGACCGGTACGCGGACGAACTGCGCGGACTCCTCGACGACGCCGTCACCTCCGCCGAACGCCACCTCTTCGACCTGCGCACGGCCGCCGCCGACGACGCCCGCATCCTCGGCGCCCTCGGCGACGGCGGCCTTCTGCCGCCCGGCCCCGACGTGCTGGCCACCGTCGAGTTCCTCGGCGAGCACGGCATCCCCGCCCTGCCCGGCTGGCGCTACCTCGCGCAGTCCGTCGACCCCACCGACCACGCGCGCGTGCTGGGCGCCCGCCCCGAACTCGTCGACGGCGTCATCATCACCGACCCCGGATCGCACCTGCGCGCACGCGAGGCGCTCTCCGAAGCCGCCCTGCTGCCCCGCTCCACGGTCGCCGTCGGCACCGCCGCCGCCCTGCTCGCCCCCACGCCCTCCGGCCAGGACGACAGCGTCTTCCTCGTCCCCCCGAACCCCGCCATGCACGACGAGCACGCCGCCGACGAGGAACGGCAGGCCCTGCGCGCACGGGCCACCGCCCGCGACGAGGAGATCCGCACCCTCGCCGCCCGCCTCGGCAAGGACCGCGAACTGTCCGCGCGGCTCGCGTCCTGGCGTACCGGCTGCCCCGCCGGACGGCTCGTCGAGATGGAACGGGCCGCCGAGGAGGCCCGCGCCTTCGCCGAGGAGTCGGAAGCCGAACTCGCCGAGGCACGCGTCGCGCGCGCGGAGGCCGAGGAGACCTCCGCCGAGGCCGCCCAGGTCCGCGACGAGAAGCAGGAGGCCGCCCAGAAGGCCCGCCGCGCCGCCGACGCCCTCGCCGGGCTCGCCTTCCGCCTGCGTGAGCGCGCCGGCTGGCAGGTACGGCTGCGCGAACTCGCCGACGAGGCCACCGAGTCCGAGGCCCGCGCCCAGACGTGCCTGGAACGCGCCCGCGCCGCCGACGAGGACCGGCGCGGCGCCCAGCGCGCCGCCGACGACGCCCGCCGTACCGCCCGCGCGCTGCGCGCCGAACGCTCCGAGATCGCGGGCGCCCCCGACGACGTCCCCGAGGACGGCTCCCAGGCTTCCGAAGCGTCTCTGCCGGCGCTCAGGGAGGCCTACCGGGCCGCCTCGCAGCTGTACGAGAAGGTCGGTGTCGGCGCCGACCTCAGGGCCGAACAGGCGCGCGCGGAGAGCGACGAGAGCGCCGCCCGCGCGGAACTCGACCGGCTCAGCAACAAGGTCCGCACGCGCGCGGAACAACTCCTCCAGTCGCCCGACGGCTCCGACGGGCCCTCCCGGCAGGCCGCCTCCGCGCGCGCGGAGGAGCTCGTCCAGCTCCTGGAGACCCGCGTGTCCACCGCCAGCGAACAGCTCGGCCGACTGCGCGGTGAGCACGAACGCCTCGCCCCCGAGGAGGGCGAGGAACACACCGGACTGTCCGAGGAACTCGTCCCGCGCGCCGCCGAGCACGCGCAGGCACTGCTGCGCACGGCCACCGCCGAACTCGCCGCCCGCACCGAGGCGCTCGCCCAGGCGCGGGACGCGCACGCCGAACTCCTCGCCGCGCACCGCACCGCCGAGGACGGCGCCGGCGGCTTCGACGAGGTCGCCGCGATGCTCCGCGACCTGCTGCGCGAACACGTCTCCGACGACGACCAGGAGACGCCCGAGCCCTATCCCGGGTCGCTGGAGGACGCCCGTGCGTCGGCCGCCGAGACCCGGCGCGCCCTGCGCGGCTGCGCGGGCGACCTGTCCGCCGCCGACGCCGCCGTACGCGAAGCGAGCGATGTCCTCGTCCGGCACGCCAACTCCACGCGGTACGAACAGGTACGCACGCCCGCGCGCCAGCAGATCCGCGAGCTGCCCGCGTCCGCGCTGCCCGAGCACGCGCAGAAGTGGGCCGACGCGTTCGCCCCGCGCCTGCGTGTGCTCACCGACGAACTGGCCCAGCTGGAGCGCAACCGCGACTCCATCGTGGACCGGCTGCGCGGGCTCGTGGAGTCCGCGCTGGCGACCCTGCGGTCGGCTCAGCGGCTCTCCCGGCTGCCCGAGGGGCTCGGCGAGTGGTCCGGGCAGGAGTTCCTGCGGATCCGGTTCGAGGAGCCCGACCAGGCGACGCTCACGGAACGCCTCGGCGAGGTCGTGGACGACGCCACGCGGGCCGCCGTCAAGAAGAACTCCGACCTGCGGCGCGACGGCATGTCCCTGCTCCTGCGCGGGGTCGGCGCCGCCCTCCAGCCCAAGGGGGTCGCCGTCGAGATCCTCAAGCCCGACGCCGTCCTGCGCGCCGAGCGGGTGCCCGTCGGGCAGATGGGCGACGTCTTCTCCGGCGGGCAGCTCCTCACCGCCGCCATCGCCCTGTACTGCACGATGGCCGCACTGCGCTCCAACGACCGGGGCCGCGACAAGCACCGGTACGCCGGCACGCTCTTCCTCGACAACCCGATCGGCCGCGCCAACGCGACGTACCTGCTGGAGCTCCAGCGCGCTGTCTCGGACGCCCTAGGCGTCCAGCTCCTCTACACGACGGGACTGTTCGACACGACCGCCCTCGCCGAGTTCCCGCTCGTCATCCGACTGCGCAACGACGCCGACCTGAGGGCCGGACTGAAGTACATCACCGTCGAGGAACACCTCCGGCCCGGGCTGCCTCGGGAGACTCCTGCGGGGGAGGCGGCGCATACGGAGATCACGGCTACGCGGATGTACAAGAGGCCGGTGGCGAGCGGGGGGTAGGGCGGCGTTCTTCGGTGGGCCTGGGGAGGGGGGGCAAGAGGCCGGGCGCGGTTGTTGGGGGCCCTCCGTGGTCAAGGGGGGGGCGGGCACGGCTGTTGGGAGAGCTGTGGCCAAGGGGTTGTTCGGGCGCGGCTGTTGGAGGGCGCCGTGGACAAGATGTGGTTCGGGCACAGCTGGTTGGGGTGGGAGAGGGCGGCTCTGGTGGGGAGCCCTGCCCAAGAGGGGGGTCCGGGGGCGGGCGCTGGGCGGAAGAAGGCGCGGCTGTTGGAGGACGTGCGGAAGCAAGAGCCTTGTCCCGGGCCGGAGTCGGGCTTGCTCAGGGATCGGCCCGGGGAGCCAGTCAGCGTGTTGTCTCTGGGCTCCCGGGCGGTGCCAGGAACCGTTCTGGGAGCGGGGTGTTTCCTGGGCGGGCCGACCGAGAGGGACACTCTCCCGGCGGGGGCCGAACCAGCCCAGCGGGACGCCCTCCTGGGGGGGGCGGACCGGCCGAGCGCACCTCGTGAGATCGACCCCGCCGAGCGCGACACCCTCCAGGGGATCGGCGAGCCTTTCAAGGACGTCCTCCCCGGGACCAGGTCGGCCTAGCACGGCGCCCTCTCGGGCACCCCCTTGTTGAGACCGAACCCGCCAAGCCCGACGCCCTCCCGACAGCCGAAGCGGCTGAATAGACGCGCCCTGCGCTAGCCCGCCCGCACCAGGACCCCAAGCCTGAAACCAGCCGTTTCCCCGGGATCCGACCCGAGCCGCGCGCCCCCGCCGGACCGCCCACACGCGGGAAACCCCGCCCAGGAACCGCCTCTAAGGAAACCCCTTCCAGGGGCGGCCAGTTGAGACACCCCCTCAGGATCGGCCGAGATGAGACCCCTCCCGGCTCCGCCGAACGAGGTCCCCACCTCCCCAGAGGCCGACACGAACCACCGACGCGCCCATCCTCGCCCCGCCAGCCCGCCCCCGGCGCTGCGGGAGCCGACCCTGCGCCCCGCGTAAGGGAGCACAGGCCCGTCGCACCCCCGCCCCGCCAGAACTCCCCTCAGGGATGCGACAGTTGCCCCGCCCCACCCTGCTGCCGCCGTATCCGCTCCTGCGCCCGCTCCGCGGCCCGCGCCTCGCGGCGGGCCAGTCGGCGTTCGCGGCGCAGGGAGCGCGCCGTGCTGCTGGGGGCGGAGACGACGCCGTAGCGCTGGTTCCAGACCTGGCGGGTCACCCAGACGTCGAGGGCGGCCCAGGTCGCGACGACCGTACTGGCGACGCTGCTGATCACCATGGGGAACGCCAGCCAGGACTCGGCCATGGTGCAGAAGAACGCGACCATCGCCTGGAGCATCGTCACGGCGATGATCAGGACCGCCCGGACCGCCGCCGTCCGCACCGGATCCGGCATCCGCCGCCGCTTGGCGGGCTCCTCCACCCACAACGACCGCGCCCGGGGCCGCTGTTGTCGGTTCTGACTGCTCTGCGCCGTGCCCATCACGTGTCACACTCCCCACCGCCGGCCGACCCCTCGCCCGGTCCGAAGACCGGGTTCCCCAGTGGTTGCCCGGCTTGCGCTCATTTACGCCGCCGAGGTGCGGCATGCGGCCCATGTGGCCGGTTCCGCTCCCCATTCCCGATGAGTAGGACGAACGAGACGCCCGAAAGATTCCCAAGCGCCGACAAATTCTCGCCAACCCCGGAAGGGAACAGTTTGGCCACGGCCGCGTCACCGGCGTCCGATTCCTGACGGCAATCTCCCGCAATGCCCGGACAACTCCCCACGCCCCGACCTGGGAGCGGAAGTTCGGCCCCCGGACTCGTCTTCGAGTTGCCTATGGGTCGGTAGTAGGCTCGCGGCGTTTGTTGACGCACATCCGTACCCCGGTCAGACGGGGTCCGAGCTGGGGGAGGCCATGCGCTTTCGCGGGAAGTCGATCCGCAGGAAGATCGTGGCGCTTCTCCTCGTGCCGCTCGTTTCCCTGACGGCGGTCTGGGGGTTCGCCACGGTCCTCACCGGCCGTGAGGCGAGCCGTCTCTTCACGGTCTCGTTCCTAATGGAGAAGGTCGGGTACCCCCTGGAGGACACCGTCAGGGTCATCCAGCAGGAACGCCGCCAGACCCTCGTCTACCTCGCCGACCCCGACGCGGAGAACGCCCTCGCGGCCCTGCGCCGTACGCGCTCGGCGACGGACGAGGCGTTCACCGAGATCCGGAGCAACACCGAGGACCCGGACCTGCGCGACAGCCTCGACCAGGACGACGTCGAGAGCCTCACCACCGTCCTGGACGCCTTCGACGGCGTCGCCTCCCTGCGCCGCGGCGTGGAGGACGGCACCCTGGACCGCGGCCAGGCCCTCGACCAGTACAACCGCCTGATCGACCCCTGCTACACGCTGCTGGCCAAGCTGGACGTCGTCGACAGCGTCGAGATGGACAAGCAGTACCGCGCCCTCGTCGCCGTCGCCCGCGCGCGGGAGCTGCTCTCCCGCGAGGACGCCCTCCTCGGCTCGGCCCTCGTGAGCGGCAAGATCGGCCACGAGGAGAGCCGGGTCGTCTCCGACCTCCAGGCCCAGCGGCAGGTCATCTACCAGATCAGCCTCCCGCAGCTGCCGGACGCCGAGCAGGACCGCTACGAGAGCTTCTGGTCCGGCGCCGGCACCGCGCCCCTGCGCAGCGCCGAGAGCGAAGCCATCGACGCGATGGAGGACGGCGGCGTCCCCAAGGGCGTCACCGCCCGCAGCTGGGACACCGCCGCCGGCGGCGTCCTGGAGCAGCTCGGCACGCTCGACGAACAGGCCAACGACCGCTACCAGGACCGCGTCCGCCCGGTCGCCGTCGAGGTCATCGTCAAGGCCGTCGTCGCCGGCGTCTTCGGCCTGATCGCGCTGCTCCTGTCGCTCTTCCTGTCGGTCCGCATCGGCCGCGCCCTCATCCGCGACCTGCGCCAGCTGCGCCTGGAGGCCCACGAGGCGTCCGCCGTACGGCTGCCCAGCGTGATGCGCCGGCTGTCCGCGGGCGAGCAGGTGGACGTGGAGACCGAGGTCCCCCACCTGGAGTACGACAAGAACGAGATCGGCGAGGTCGGCCAGGCCCTCAACACCCTCCAGCGCGCGGCCGTCGAGGCCGCCGTCAAACAGGCCGAACTGCGCTCCGGCGTCTCCGAGGTCTTCGTGAACCTCGCCCGCCGCAGCCAGGTCCTGCTGCACAAGCAGCTCACCCTGCTCGACACGATGGAACGCCGTACGGAGGACACCGAGGAACTCGCGGACCTGTTCCGCCTGGACCACCTCACCACGCGCATGCGCAGGCACGCCGAGGGCCTCGTGATCCTCTCCGGCGCCGCCCCCTCCCGGCAGTGGCGCAAGCCCATCCAGCTCATGGACATCGTGCGCGCGGCCGTCGCCGAGGTCGAGGACTACGAGCGCATCGAGGTACGCCGCCTGCCGCGGATCGCCGTCACCGGGCCCGCCGTCGCCGACCTCACCCACCTCGTCGCCGAGCTGCTGGAGAACGCCACGGTGTTCTCCCCGCCGCACACGGCCGTCCAGGTGCTCGGTGAGCGCGTCGCCAACGGCTTCACCCTGGAGATCCACGACCGGGGCCTCGGCATGACCCCGGAGGCGCTCCTGGACGCCAATCTGCGGCTCGCGGAGACCCCCGAGTTCGAGCTGTCCGACACCGACCGGCTCGGCCTGTTCGTGGTCAGCCGGCTCGCCCAGCGGCAGAACGTCCGCGTCTCCCTCCAGATGTCGCCGTACGGCGGGACGACGGCCGTCGTGTTCATCCCGGAGACGCTCCTCACGGACGACGTCCCGGACACCAACGGCATCGGCTTCCGCCTCGACCGCCCGCGCACGCCGAAGGACAAGAAGGAACTCCCGGTCCAGCTCCCGGGCATGCCCGCGCCGGTCCTGGACGGCCCCGTCGAGCTGGAGGCGCCGGTCGGCCTGGACTTCCCGCTGGCCGAGGACGACGCCCCCTTCGGCCGCCGGCGCGCCGACCGCGAGCCCGCTCCCGTCGCGGAGCTGCCCTCGCGCCGTACGCCCAAACTGGTCAGCTCGCACGGCCGTCCGGTCGGCGAGGACCCGCGCACGCGTACGGACGACAACGGCTACCCGGCGTCCCACGAGTCGCCCTGGGACCAGGGAGCCGGTGACTCCCTCACCCCGCTGCCCTCGCGCCGCAGGGGCGCCTCCAGCCACCAGCCGCGCGAGGACGAGCCGATGCCGGGCGTACCCGGCCGCGGCTTCGGGGAGAGCGACCGGCACTTCCCCGAGACGGCCCTCCCGCGCCCGGAGGCCGTCACGCCGCTGCGTCCGGAGACCCCGGGCACGCGCCCCGAAGCCGCCCCCGGAACGGGCCCGCTGCCGCGCCGCGTCCGGCAGGCCAACCTGGCCCCGCAGCTCCGCCAGAGTTCCGCTTCGCGCACCGAGGACCGGACCGACCTCGCCGACCGCGACGCCGACCAGGTACGCAACCGTATGGCCTCGCTCCAGCGCGGCTGGCAGCGCGGGCGCGAGGAGAACGCCGAGGGCGACGACGCCCACGGCACAGCACCACGAGGAACGACAAAGGGGGACGGTCGATGACCGCACCGAAGACGAGCGGCCACACGCCCGAGCAGCGCGAGCTGAACTGGCTCCTCGACGAGCTCGTCGGCCGCGTCGCCAGCATCCGCAAGGCCGTCGTGCTCTCCGGGGACGGCCTGCCCACCGGGGTCTCCCAGGACCTCACCCGCGAGGACAGCGAGCACCTGGCCGCCGTCGCCTCCGGCTTCCACAGCCTCGCCAAGGGCGTCGGCCGGCACTTCGACGCGGGCAGCGTCCGCCAGACCCTCGTCGAGCTCGACGACGCGTTCCTGTTCGTCACCGCCGCCGGCGACGGCAGCTGCCTCGCCGTCCTCGCGGACGCGGACTCCGACGTCGGCCAGGTCGCGTACGAGATGACCCTGCTGGTCAAGCGGGTCGGCGTGCACCTGGGGACCGCGCCGCGCACCGACCTGCCGTCCGGCGGGCCTGTGGGATGACATGAGCACAGACGGTCAGGGAACGAAGCACTGGTTCGACGACGAGGCGGGCCCCGTCGTGCGCCCGTACGCCATGACGCGCGGGCGCACGAGCAGCCCGGGTCAGCACCGCCTCGACCTCATCGCCGTGGTCGTCGCCGAACCCGACGCGGGCGACCCGGAGGACGACCACGCGCTCTCCCCGGAGCACGTGGACATCGTCGGCCTGTGCCGCGTCGCCCCGCAGTCGGTCGCGGAGATCGCCGCGGAACTCGACCTGCCGATCGGCGTGGTCCGGGTGCTCATCGGGGACCTCGTGGACAAGAAGTTCGTCCATGTGAACCGTCCGGTGCCGCCTGCCGAGCTTCCCGACGAGAGCATCCTCCGCGACGTGATCACCGGCCTGCGGGCGCTGTGAACCGTGCGGGAACAACGGGGTGAGGACGTGAGCAGGCAGCCGCCGGCGGACCGGGCGAGCGGCGCGCCCGCCCCGGCCCCGCGCCGCCCGACACGGCCGTACGACGCTCTCCCGGCCGCCTCCGGGATTCCCCGCCCGTTACGGGTCCCCCCTTCTCCACGACTCCTGTACGGTTCCGGAACCGCCCTCCCGCGCGCGTGCGTCGTACAGGCGCGGCGCAGGCCGCCCGGCGCAGCCGTCCCCGGATCCCCGCGACGGCCCTCGGCCGGTCCACGAACCCCTTCGGCACGGTCGTCGGACCCGGCGGCAGCGAGAGACCCGGCGGCACGGGCCACGGCCGACCGCCTCCCCCCATCCCAGCAAGCAGGAGAAGTGAACGATGATCTTCGGGCGTTCTGAGCGCGGGAAGCCGCCGGTCGAGCCCGTCACGCTCAAGATCCTGGTCGCCGGCGGCTTCGGCGTCGGCAAGACCACCCTCGTCGGCGCGGTCAGCGAGATCAGGCCGCTGCGCACCGAGGAGATCCTCACCGAGGCGGGCCGCCCGGTCGACGACACCACCGGGGTGGAGAGCAAGCACACCACCACCGTCGCCATGGACTTCGGGCGCATCACCCTGCGCGAGGACCTCACCCTGTACCTGTTCGGGACGCCCGGCCAGGAGCGGTTCTGGTTCATGTGGGACGAGCTGACCGAGGGCGCGCTGGGCGCGGTGGTCCTCGCGGACACCCGCCGCCTGGAGGACTGCTTCGCCGCCGTCGACTACTTCGAACGGCGCTCCATACCGTTCATCATCGGCGTCAACTGCTTCGAGGGCGCGGCCCGTTACCCGATCGAGGCGGTCCGCCAGGCGCTCGACCTGGACGACAGCATCCCGGTCCTCCTGTGCGACGCGCGCGACCGGCGCTCCGTCAAGGACATCCTCGTCGGCGTCGTCCAGCACGCGATGGACTTCGGCACGCGCCGCCGGCACACCGTCGGGACCTGAGCCGTGCGGACCTGAGCGGCCCGTACCCCCGCCGACCGGGGTACGGGCCGCGGTTCATGAGGGGGTGTCACTCCTCCAGCCAGCCCAGGCTCCGGTCCACCGCGCGGCGCCAGTTGCGGTACTCGCGCGTGCGTACGGACGCGTCCATGGCCGGCGTCCAGCGCGCGTCCTCGCGCCAGTGCGCGCGCAGTTCGTCGAGGCCGTCCCAGACGCCGGTGGCGAGACCGGCCGCGTACGCCGCTCCCAGGCACGTCGTCTCCGACACGCGCGGGCGGATCACCGGGACGTCCAGGACGTCCGCCTGGTGCTGCATCAGCAGGCCGTTGCGGGTCATCCCGCCGTCCACCTTCAGGGACGTGATGGCGACCCCGGAGTCCTGCCGCATGGCGTCCACGACCTCGCGCGTCTGCCAGCTCGTCGCCTCCAGCACCGCGCGCGCGAGGTGCGCCTTCGTGACGTACCGGGTCAGACCGGTGACGACCCCGCGCGCGTCGGAGCGCCAGTACGGCGCGAACAGCCCCGAGAAGGCGGGTACGACGTAGGCGCCGCCGTTGTCCTCGACGCTCGCGGCGAGGGGCTCGATCTCGTCGGCGCTGTGGATGATGCCGAGCTGGTCGCGGAACCATTGGACGAGCGCGCCCGTTATGGCTATCGAGCCCTCCAGGCAGTACACCGGGGCCTCGCCGCCGATCTTGTAGCCCAGCGTCGTCAGCAGCCCGTGCTTCGAGGGCACCGGCCGGTTGCCGGTGTTGAGCAGCAGGAAGCTTCCGGTGCCGTAGGTGTTCTTCGCGTCGCCCGCCGCGTAGCACGCCTGGCCGAAGACGGCCGCGTGCTGATCGCCGAGCGCGGAGGCGACCGGTACGCCCGCCAGCCGGCCCACGGCGGTGCCGTACACCTCGGCCGAGGAGCGGATCTCCGGGAGCACGGCCTCGGGGACGCCCATCGCGGCCAGCAGGGCGGGGTCCCACTGGAGGGTCTCCAGGTTCATCAGCATCGTGCGGCCGGCGTTGGTGACGTCGGTGACGTGCCGGCCGCCGTCGGGGCCGCCGGTGAGGTTCCAGATCAGCCAGGAGTCGATCGTCCCGAAGGCGATCTCGCCGCGTTCGGCGCGGTCGCGCAGTCCGGGGACGTGCTCCAGGAGCCAGGCGACCTTGGGGCCCGAGAAGTAGCTCGCGAGCGGCAGTCCGGTGCGGTCACGGAAACGATCCTGCCCGTCCGTGCCGCCGAGCTGCGTACAGAGGTCGGCGGTGCGGGTGTCCTGCCAGACGATCGCGTTGTGAACGGGTTTGCCCGTTCCTCGATCCCACAGGACCGTCGTCTCGCGCTGGTTCGTGATCCCGAGGGCCGCGATCTGATCGGCCCGCAGTCCCGCCTTGGCGAGCGCCCCGGCGACCACCGCCTGGGTCCGTGCCCAGATCTCGGTCGCGTCGTGCTCCACCCAGCCGGGTTTCGGGAAGATCTGCCGGTGCTCGCGCTGGTCCACGGCGACGATCGCGCCGTCGTGGTCGAAGACGATGCAGCGGCTGGACGTGGTGCCCTGGTCGATCGCGGCGACGTACCGCTCCGTCATGGCTGCCTCCTCAGGGGGCCGCGTTGCGGACGATCCCGGCGGCGTGACTCCCGCCGGAGGCCTGCGGGGAGGACGGCTCCTCGTCGCTTCGGACGGCGTCCCGCGCGCCGGTCCCCGGCGGTACCGACCTCTCCGTTGCGCATGGCGTCTCCCGGGCCCGGTGCTCCGGCCTGGGCAGGTTCCCGCTCCCCGCCCGGTGTCCGTGACGAGCGTGCCGTCGCATCGGGGGAGTGCGGACAGCGCCCACACGGCGGCATGCCGGGACACGCCGAGAATGTACGGCGATGTCACCCGACACCGGGAAGTTTTCACCGCCCCTGAGGGACCGTCAAGAAGGCGGGCACGGGATGTGTACGAGGCCGGCGACGCTGCCGGGCCCGGACCGGGCCGTGGAGAGCGACAGGGTGACCGGCCGGCCGGCGTGCCCGCGAACACGTCGACGTGCAGCGCCGGCAGCGCCTCCCGGCGCGCGCAGGTCGATGAGACGTTCACGCGGGTTTCCGGCCACATCGCGCCCGCTCACCGCACCGCCACCACCGCCGACCCGTGCCCGAACAGCCCCTGGTTCGCGGTGATCCCCACGCGCGCGCCCGCCACCTGCCGCTCACCGGCCTCGCCGCGCAACTGCCAGGTCAGCTCGCACACCTGGGCGATCGCCTGCGCCGGCACCGCCTCCCCGAAGGAGGCCAGCCCGCCGCTGACGTTCACCGGCGTCCGGCCGCCGAGCGCCGTCTCCCCGGCCCGCAGCAGCTTGGCGCCCTCGCCCTCGCCGCACAGCCCGAGGTCCTCGTACCACTGGAGCTCCAGGGCCGTCGACAGGTCGTACACCTCCGCCAGCGACAGGTCCCCGGGCCCGATGCCGGCCTCCTCGTACGCGGCCCGCGCGATGGACGCCCGCAGCGTCTCGCCGGACGGCTCGGCGCCCGCCGCGGAGTCGGTGGCGATGTCCGGCAGGTCCAGCACCCGCGTGGGGTACCGGGGCGTCACCGTCGACACCGCGCGGATGCGCACCGGCCTGCGGCTGCTGTGCCGGCGCGCGAACTCCGTCCCGGCCAGCACCAGGGCCGCGCCGCCGTCCGAGGTCGCGCAGATGTCCAGCAGCCGCAGCGGGTCGGCGACCACGGGGGAGGCCTCGACCTCCTCGGGCGTCACCCGCGCGCGGTAGCGGGCGTTCGGGTTCAGCGCCCCGAGGGCGGCGTTCTTCACCTTGACCCGGGTGAAATCCTCCAGCGTGTCGCCGTACACGGCCATGCGCCTGCGCGCGTACAGGCCGAAGTAGGCCGGGTTCGTCGCCCCGAGGAGCCGGAAGCGCAGCCAGTCCGGGTCGTCGGGGCGATCGCCCCCGGCCGGGCGGAAGAACCCCTTGGGCGCGGCGTCGGCGCCCACCACGAGCACCACCCGGGAGAGCCCGGCGAGGATCCGCGCCCGCGCCACGTCGATGGCCTGCGCACCGGACGCGCACGCCGCGTACACGCTCGTCACGCGCGCTCCCTGCCAGCCCAGCGCCCGCGCGAACGTCGCCCCCGCGACGAACCCCGGATAGCCGCCGCGCACCGTGTCCGCGCCGACGACCGTGTCCACGTCCCGCCAGTCGAGCCCCGCGTCGGCGAGCGCCGCCCGCGCGGCCGTCACGCCGTACTCCGTGAAGCCGCGCCCCCACTTGCCCCAGGGGTGCATGCCCGCGCCGAGCACGGCCACCTCCGCCGTCATGACCCCACCTCCACCGGCCGCCAGTTCCACGTCGTCCACACCGTCCCGGGTTCTTCGCTCAGCACCCCCGCCACTGCCTCGACCTCCGTCCCCACCGCCAGCTCACCCACTCCCACCCCGGGCGCCGCCTGCCCCAGCACCACCATCCGCTCCGCCTCCAGCTCTACCGCGACCAACGTGTACGGCTCCCACGGAAGTTCCCGGTCGCTCACGTAGGGTGACGGCGGCCGGTAGCGGCAGTCGGTGTACGACCAGACCCGGCCGCGCCGCGAGAGCGGCACCTCGGCCAGCTCGCCGCCCTCGCAGCCGGGGTTGCGGCAGTGGACGTCCTCCCGGGGGAAGAACACCGACGCGCACGCGCCGCAGCGCGTCCCGAGCAGTCTGAAATCGCCCCCGTCCCCGGTGAACCAGCCGTCCACCGCGGGCCTGCGCACGCGTGTCACGCGACCTCCCCGCACCATGATCTGACGGAACGTCAGGAGTCTGACACGGCCGCCCGCAAATGGGCAGGGCCCGGCAGGGGAAGTGTGCACGGCATGAGACGACCCTTCCGCGCCGCCCTCACCGCGCTCACCACCCTGCTCGCCGCGGCCCTCGCCCCCACCCCCGCCTCGGCCGCCACCGAACCGAAGGCCCCCGCCGACTTCGTCGCCCTGCGCGCGGTCGACCCGACGATCCGCCAGGAGATGCGCTACACCACCGTCCACAACTTTGTCGGCGAGCGCATCGACGGCTACCGCGAACCCCTGTGCATCCTCACCCGCCCCGCCGCCGAGGCCCTCCACCGCGCGCAGGCGCGCCTGCTGCGCAAGGGCTACACCCTCAAGGTCTACGACTGCTACCGCCCGCAGCGCGCGGTCGACCACTTCGTGCGCTGGGCCGAGGACCTCGACGACCAGGCGATGAAGGCCGAGTTCTACCCCGAGGTCGACAAGACCCGCCTCTTCACGGACGGTTACATCGCCGAGAAGTCAGGCCACAGCCGGGGCTCCACCCTGGACCTCACCCTCGTGAAGCTCCCGGCGTTCCCGACCCGCCCCTACGTCCCCGGCGAACCCCTGGTGTCCTGTCACGCGCCCCGAAGGGAGCGATTTCCCGACAACTCCGTCGACATGGGGACCGGATTCGACTGTTTCGACACCCTCTCCCACACGCTCGACCCGCGCGTGCAGGGCGTCCAGCGCGCCAACCGGCTGCTCCTGAAGAGCACCCTGGAGAGCCTCGGTTTCGTGAACCTCGCCGAGGAATGGTGGCACTACACCTTCAAGCCGGAGCCCTATCCGGACACGTACTTCGACTTCCCGGTGGCCACCGCATCGCTCACCAGAGGGGATTGAAACCGGTCGACGAGACGCCCTCCCCGCGATCAGATACAGTCCGCCGCGTGTCACAAACTCAGCACACCACTTCGAACTCCGCACGGGACAGCCACTGTTCGAGCTGCGGAGCCCCCTACGGGGAGGGCGTCACCGGCTGGCCCCGCATCTGCCCGGCCTGCTCCACCGTGCACTACCGCAACCCCCTGCCGGTCGGCATCGCCCTCCAGCCCGTGTACGACACCCAGGGCACCGCCCTGGTCGTCATCAGGCGGACCATCGAACCCGCGCGCGGGGGCATCGCCCTGCCCGGCGGCTACGTCGACGACCGCGAGGACTGGAAGCACGCCGTCATCCGCGAGCTCAAGGAGGAGACGGGCATCGACGCGGCGAGCCGTGACGTCCGCCTCGCCGACGCCATGAGCTCCCCCGACGGCCACCTCCTGCTGTTCGGCCTGCTCCCCGAGCGCCCCGCCGACCGCCTGCCGGCGTCCGCCGCCACCGACGAGACGGACGGCTGGCAGCTCCTGCGGCGCCCCGAGGAACTGGCCTTCCCGCTGCACACGATCGCCGTACGGGCCTTCTTCGAGGGCCGCTACATCTGAGCCGGTGGCCCGCCCGGCCCCCGCAGCCGCACCGGACAGGACGGTTCGAGCACGCCGTCCTCGTCCTCACGGCTCTCCCGCTCGACGACGACCCGCGCTCCCTCCCAACGGGTGACGTACCGCTCGATCTCCGGCTCGTCCCAGCCGTCGCCCGCGTCCCGCACCACCAGGCCGCCGCCCGTCCGCCCCCGGGCGGGCGCCCACACCTCCAGCTCCAGGCCGCCGTCCGCGCCCCGTACCGGGATCACCGCACCCGCGCGCGCGAGCACCGGGATCCGCCCCGCGGGCGCGTCCACCAGAACCTGCCCTGGCCCCTCGTACGCGCGCTCCGTCGCCGTGTCGTACCAGAGCCCCCTCGGCAGCTGCACCGCGCGCCGGTCCACGCCCGGCCCCAGCACCGGGGCGACCAGCAGACAGTCACCCAGCAGGAACGCGTCCTCGCAGTCCCGCAGCGCCCGGTCCTCCGGCGCGCCCCACCACAGGGGGCGCACGTATGGAGCCCCGGTACGCCGCGCCAGATGCGCCAGCGTCACGAAGTACGGCGACAGCCGACGCCGCTCCAGCAGCGCCTCGCGTGCGTGCGCCAGCACCTCGGGACCGAACTCCCACGGCTCCCGGCGCCCCGCCCTGATCGCCGCGTGCGTACGGAACAGCGGCAGATACGCGCCGAGCTGGAACCAGCGCAGGTACAGCTCCGGCGAGGGACTCCCGTCGAAGCCGCCGACGTCAGGGCCCGAGTACGGGATCCCGCACAGGCCGAGACCGAGCACCAGCGCCAGCGACGCCCGCAGCCCCGGCCAGCCCGTGGTGACGTCCCCCGACCAGGTCCCGCCGTACCGCTGCAAGCCCGCCCAGCCGGACCGGGAGAACACGAACGGCCGCTCATCCGGGACCAGCGCCCGCAGGCCCTCGTAGCCCGCCCTGGCCATGCACAGCGCGTACACGTTGTGCGCCTCGCGATGGTCGCCGCCGCGCCCCTCCAGGTCGTGCCGCGCCGAACGGGGCAGCGTCGTGTCCCCGAAGGCCGCGAACGACGTCGGCTCGTTCATGTCGTGCCAGAACCCCGAGAACCCCTGCGCCAGCCGCTCCGCGTACAGCTCGCCCCACCAGGCACGCACCCGCGCGTGCGTGAAGTCCGGGAACACCGACTCCCCGGGCCACACGACGCTCCGCACGACCCGCCCGGAGGCGTCTCGCACGAACGCGTCCAGGGCCGTCCCCGCGTCGTACACCTCGGTGCCGGGCTCCGCGCGCACGGCCGGGTCGACGATCGACACCAGCCGCACCCCGTCCCGCCGCAGCTCCTGCGCGAGCTTCGGGAGCTTCGGGAACCGCTCCTGGTCGACCGTGAACACCTGATGGCCGTCGAAGTGGTCGATGTCCAGGTGGACCGCGTCCAGCGGCAGCCCGTGCTCCCGGTAGCCGGCGACGACCCGCCGCACCTCCTGCTCGCTGCCGAAGCCCCAGCGCGCGTGGTGGTATCCGAGCGCCCAGGACGGCGGCAGCGCGGGCGCGCCCGTCAGCGACGCCCAGCCGAGCAGCACGCGCGCGGGAGTGCCGACGACGACCCAGCAGCGCAGCGGACCGCCCTCCGCCCGCACCTCGCACGACCCCGCCCGGTCGTGCCCCGAACCGGCCCCCTCCTCGCCCTCCCGGAGCGTCACCGTGCCGTCCCAGGACGTGTCGTGGAACACCAGGTGCGTGCCCGCGTCCGCGACGACCACCTGCACCGGCATCGTCAGGTACAGCGGATCGTCCCCGGGCCCGAACGAGCCGCCCGGGTCGGTGTTCCACAGCCGGTACGTCCCCGCGCGCAGGCGTGGCCCGCCCGCGCGCCCGCCCAGCCCGAAGAACCGCGCGTCCGCCGCCACCTCCGAACGCTGCATCCAGCGCGCCGGCCCCCCGTCCACCGGCTCCCACCAGCGCGGCGGCAGATCGCGCCGCAGCACCACGCCCCCGGGCGTGCACACCTCGATCGCACCGTGCCGCGACACCGAGACCGTCGCCCGCTCGGAGACCACCCGCCACCCGCCGTCCTTGTCGGGCTCCAGCACCGCGCGCGGGTCGGGCTCGGGCGTCCCTGCGAGCGCGTACGACGGCTCCGGCTCTGCGCCGTCCCAGCCCCAGAACACCGCCCCGTTGACCGCGACCATGATCCGCAGCTCGGACCGCTCGAACCGCACGATGCCCCCGCCGGGCCCCGGCCGCGCCTCCCGCACGGGCCCGGGCACCCGTGCCCGCTCCGCGCCCCTCGGCGGCAGCCCAGAGGCGTCCGTACGCCTCCTGCGCCACGCCGCGCGTACGGTGCGCAACCCCTGGGCCGCCCCCACCGAACCGACCGCCTTCATCGAACGCACCAGGTCACGACCGTTCATGCTGCTCACCCTGCCATTTGCCGCTTCCCGCGCGCGTGCCGTTCAACTTCCGTTCACCCGCGACGGGATCACGACGTCACGACACCGCCGCGGCGGAGCGCACCCTGGTGCAGAAGTCGATCACATGGCATCGTCCGTGTCAGCCGCCACCCTCACGCGCACCGCCCGGGAGCCGCCCCATGTCGACCTCGAACCCTCGGCCGCTCTGGCAGCCGGACGCCGAGCGTATCGCCCGCGCGAAGGTCACGAAGTTCCAGACCTGGGCGGCACGGCAGCACGGCGCACCCGCCGACGGCGGCTACCCCGCCCTGCACGCGTGGTCGGTCGCCGAACCCGAGGCGTTCTGGACGGCCGTCGCCGAATGGTTCGACGTCCGCTTCTCGACGCCCTACGCGCGCGTGCTGGGCGACCGCTCGATGCCCGGCGCCCAGTGGTTCCCCGGCGCCACCCTCAACTACGCCGAACACGCCCTGCGCCACGCCGCCACGCGCGTGGACGAACCGGCCCTCCTGCACGTCGACGAGACCCACGAGCCCCGCCCGGTCACCTGGTCCGAGCTGCGCCGCCAGGTCGGCTCCCTGGCCGCCGCCCTGCGCCGCCTCGGAGTACGCCCGGGAGACCGCGTGAGCGGCTATCTCCCGAACGTTCCGCAGGCGGTGGTCGCTCTGCTCGCCACGGCCGCCGTGGGCGCCGTATGGACCTCCTGCGCCCCCGACTTCGGCGCCCGCAGCGTCCTCGACCGGTTCCAGCAGGTCGAACCGGTCGTCCTGTTCACCGTCGACGGCTACCGCTACGGCGGCAAGGAGCACGACCGCCGTGAGGCCGTCGCCGAACTGCGCCGCGAACTGCCCACCGTGCGCGCGGTCGTCCACATCCCCCTCCTGGGCACCGACACGCCCGAGGGAGCCCTCGACTGGGCCTCCCTCACGGACGGCGACGAGGACCCCGTCTTCGAACAGGTCCCCTTCGACCACCCCCTGTGGGTCCTGTACTCCTCCGGCACGACCGGCCTGCCCAAGGCCATCGTCCAGTCCCAGGGCGGCATCCTCGTCGAGCACCTCAAACAGCTCGGCCTGCACTGCGACCTCGGCCCCGAGGACGTCCTGTTCTGGTTCACGTCCACCGGCTGGATGATGTGGAACTTCCTGGTCTCCGGCCTCCTCACGGGCACGACGGTCGTCCTGTACGACGGCAGCCCCGGATACCCCGACACGGGCGCGCAGTGGCGTGTCGCCGAACGCACCGGCGCCACCCTCTACGGCACCTCGGCGGCGTACGTGATGGCCTGCCGCAAGGCCGGCGTGCATCCCGCGCGCGACTACGACCTCACGCGCGTGCAGTGCGTCGCCACCACCGGCTCCCCGCTGCCCCCGGACGGCTTCCGCTGGCTGCACGACGAGGTCGGCGCCGACACCTGGATCGCCTCCGTCAGCGGCGGCACCGACGTGTGCTCCTGCTTCGCTGGCGCCGTCCCCACGCTCCCGGTGTACACGGGCGAACTCCAGGCCCCCGGCCTCGGCACCGACCTCCAGGCGTGGGACCCCCAGGGACGGCCCGTGATCGACGAGGTCGGCGAGCTCGTCGTCACCAACCCCATGCCGTCCATGCCGATCCGCTTCTGGAACGACCCCGACGGCAGCCGCTACCACGACAGCTACTTCGACACCTACCCCGGCGTCTGGCGGCACGGCGACTGGATCACCGTCACCGCGCGCGGGTCGGTGATCATCCACGGCCGCTCCGACTCCACGCTCAACCGGCAGGGCGTACGGATGGGCTCCGCCGACATCTACGAGGTCGTCGAACGCCTCCCCGAGATCAGGGAATCCCTGGTCATCGGCGTCGAACAGGCCGACGGCGGCTACTGGATGCCGCTCTTCGTGCACCTGACACCCGGCTCCGTCCTCGACGAGGCCCTCCTCGGCCGCATCCGCGGCACCATCCGCGAACAGCTCTCCCCGCGCCACGTCCCGGACGAGGTCATCGAGGTCCCCGGCATCCCGCACACCCTCACCGGCAAGCGCATCGAGGTCCCCGTCAAACGCCTCCTCCAGGGCACCCCGCTGGAGAAGGCCGTCAACCCGGGCTCCATCGACAACCTCGACCTGCTGGGCTTCTACGAGGACCTCGCCCGCAAACGGGCCTGAGAAAGCCCCTGACGGCCCCTCTCAGCCCCCGTAGGTGGCCTCGGACTCGCCCAGGACCCCGGCGAAGTCCGCGGCCAGCAGCACCCCGTCAGCGGGTTCGAGGCCGGCCACCGAGATCCGGACGCCCGGCCCGGCCGCCAGCCGGAACCGGGCCCCGGCCGCGACCCACCAGCCGCGCGAGCGCAGCCCGTTGACGACCGCCGACTCGTCGCGCACGGGCACCCACACGTTCATCCCGCTCACGCCGTACGCGGCGATCCCGCGCGCGGACAGCTCCCGCAGCAACGCCGTCCTGCGCAGTGCGTACGCCTCGCGCGCACGCGTGACGAGGGCGCGCGTCGCGTCGTCGGTCAGGAGACCGTGCACGGTCTCCTGGAGCAGGTGACTCACCCACCCCGAGGTCAGCAGCAGCCGCCCGTCGTGCCGGGCCAGCGTCGTCGCGTCACAGGCCGCCGCCGCCCATCTGAGGTCGGTGCCGAGGAACTTGCTCACCGTCCGCACGTGCACCCAGCGCGCGGGCCCGCCGTCGGCGAGCGTCCACAGCGGCACGCCGGCCACCTCGGAGGCGTGGTCGTTCTCCACGACCAGCACGTCCGGCGCCGTACGCAGCATCCCGGCGAGCGCGTCCCTGCGCGCACGCGTGAAGGACCCGCCGTACGGGTTCTGTGCGCGCGGGCTGCACACCACCGCCCGCACCCCCGCGCGCAACGCCGCCTCCAGCGCCTCGGGCCGCACCCCCTCGTCGTCCACGGCGACGGGCACGACCCGCAGGCCCAGGGCGGCGACCAGGTCCAGGAGGTGGTGGTAGCCGGGGTCCTCCATGGCGACGGCGTCGCCGGGGCGCAGCTCCACGGAGAGCAGCCGGGCGATCAGATCGAGCGCCCCGTGCGCGAACGTCACGTGCTCCACCGGCACACCGTCCGGCGCGAGCCAGTCCCGTACGGCCTCTTCGAGGCGGGCCAGCCTCGGCATCGAGCGGTGGGAGCGGGCGCCGGGGGAGAGGCGCGAGGGCGGCACCAGACCGGGGAGCAGCGCCGGATCGGGATGGCCGCCGGCGAGGTCCCGCAGGCCCTCCGGGACCTTCGGCGGACGGCGCGGCGCCACCGACGGCACCTCCGCCACCACCGTCCCGCCCCGCCCCCGGGTCACGACGATGCCCCGCGCGCGGAGCTCCTTGTAGGCGGTGGCGACCGTCCCGGGACTCACCCCGAGGCCGTCCGCGAGCCGCCGTACCGGGGGCAGCGCGGCGCCCGGCCCCAAGGAGCCGTCGGACACGCCCCGTTCCACGGACGCGGCAATCTCCTTGGCCGTCGTCCCCGTGATCGCATATTGTGTTGCCACATTCGACATTATGTATCAATACAAAAAACGACGCAAGGGGGAATCGTGGCGCTGACGCGTCGAAAAACCACTGGAGAACCCCGCATACCCGGCGGCCCCGACGGCCGCCGCATGGTCGTCATCGCCCTCGTCGACCGCATCGGCAGCGGCCTGTGGGCCACCGTCTCCGTCCTGTACTTCACCTACGTCGCCCACCTCTCCCTCACCGAGGTCGGCACCCTCGCCGCCGTCGCCGGAGCCCTCGGCATCGCCGGTGCCCCCAGCGGCGGCCTGCTCGCCGACCGCTTCCCGCTCACCCGCGTCCTCGTCGCCGTCCAACTCCTGCGCGCCGTAGCCTCCTTCGGCCTCCTCACCACCGACCACTTCGCCCTCCTCCTCGCCCTCACCGCGCTCGGCGGCTTCGGCGACCGCGCGAGCAGCGTCCTCACCAAGCTCTACGCCACCCGCGTCGCCGGCCCCGACCGCATCCGCTACCAGGCCGTCCAACGCACCGTCGCCAACGCCGGCTGGGCCATCGGCGGCCTCGTGGCGGCAGTCGGCCTCGCCCTCGGCGGCACCGCCGCCTACCGCTGGCTCCTCCTCGGCGACGCCCTCTCCTTCACCGCCGTCGCCCTGCTCACCCTGCGCTGCGGCGAACCCGCCTCACCCGCCCGCACCGTCGCCGGCTCCGGCACCCCGGCGCAGCCGGCCCGGCCGCGAGGCCCCTGGCGCGACCGCACCTACCTCGTGTACGTCGCCACCGAAGCCGTCCTCTTCCTCGACGACGCCGTCTTCAAGGTCGGCCTCCCGCTGTGGATCGTCCACCTCGACACCGCACCGCACGGCCTCGCACCCCTGCTCATGGTCCTCAACAACGTCCTCGTCGTGGCCCTCCAGGTCCCCATGGCCCGCTTCGGCGCGACCACCGCCGCCGCCCGCGCCCTCCTCCTCCCGCTCTCGGCCGCCTTCGCCGCGGGCGGCGCCGCCATGGCCCTGGCCGCAGGCGGCGGAGCCGTCACCGCGACCCTGCTCCTCACCGCCGCGGCCACCGCCTTCACCCTCGCCGAGATCCTCCACGCCACCGTCTCCTGGGAACTCTCCGTCGCCCTCGCCCCCGACACCGTCCAGGGCGCCTACCTCGGCGTCCACGGCCTCGCCCAGTCCGCCCAGCGCGCCGTCGGACCACTCGCCGTCACCGCCGCTATCGCCACCGGCCCCCTCGGCTGGGCCTCATTCGGCACCGTCATCGCCCTGACCTGCGGAATCCAGCACCGACTCGTACGAGCCAGGCTCGCGCAGACCCCGTTGTCAGTGCCGCCGGTTACTGTGAGTGAGCATTGACCGAACGCTCTGCACACAGGGGGAAACCATGACCCACACCGACCAGCGGACCCTGCGCCGGGACCTGCGCCGCGAGATCGCCGGCACCATCGGCCTCCTCACCGACGAGCACGACTTCCGCGCCATGCGCCGCTACCGCACCTTCACCTTCGACGACCACACCACCTACCTCCGCCAGGTCGAAGCCGTCCTCAAGACCCGCGCCGCCGAAGGCACCCACACCAGCCTCGCCCTCTTCGACCCCCAGGACTACGCCGAATACTGCGCCGACCACGGCCTCGACCCCGACACCCCACAGACCCGAGGCCGCTACACGGCCGAACTCGCCGCCACCGGCCCCGTCATCGCCTACGACGGCGCTCCCCTCGCCGACCTCGTCCCCACCCTCGTCGACGAAGCGGTCCGCCGCGCCACCTGGGAGTACGCCGCGACACTCCTCGCCCGCCTCGGCGCCTGCGCCTCCTGCGGCGAGGACATCGGCCGGGCCGCCTTCACCCGCGCCTCCGCCCTCCTCACCCGCATCCTCGACAGCGCACCACCCGGCCACCGTCACCTCGTGTGCAGCGTCTCCACCGCACCCGAAACCCTCATCGCCGTCCTGCACGCCGAATCCGTCCCCGACGGCACCACCCGCCTCGACGAGGCCGAAGCCCTGGAGTTCACCACGATCCTGGCCCTCGGCATCGCCACCCACAGCCCCGGCGGACTCGTCCTGCGCGTCACCGCCCCCGGCACCCGCGACCGCGTCCACGGCTGGCGCCTGCGCGGCGAGGACCTCGAACCCCTCACCGCCGCCGAGGTCTTCGACGCCTACTGCACCGACGCCGAGTCCGGCGACCTGATCTCCCCCGAGTCCGACGTCGACTACTGCGCCCCGCCCGACCTCGGAGACGACCCCCTGCCCCCGACCGACCACCACCACTGACCAGGACAAGACACCGGACGACGCCAGGGGCGCCCCACCCGAAGGCGGGACGCCCCTGAACCCGGACCAGAGGAGCAGGCCCCTCGACTACTCGCCCGACAGCACCGCCTGAGCCGCGGCCCGCGCCTCCTCGGCACTGTCCGTCGCCCGCGCCGCCGCAGCGGCCCGCTCGCACTGCGCCAGCGTGTGCTTCGCCAGCGCCGCCCGCACATAAGGAATCGAAGCCGACCCCATCGAGAGCGAGGTGACCCCCAGACCGGTCAGCACACACGCGAGCAGCGGATCCGCCGCGGCCTCACCGCAGACGCCACAGCTCTTGCCCTCGGCCCGCGCCGCCTCCGCGGACAGCGCGACCAGGTCCAGCAGCGCCGGCTGCCACGGATCCTGGAGCCGGGAGACCGCACCCACCTGCCGGTCGGCGGCGAACGTGTACTGCGCCAGGTCGTTCGTGCCCAGCGACAGGAACTCGACCTCCTGGAGGATCGACCGCGCCCGCAGCGCCGCCGAAGGGATCTCCACCATCGCCCCGAACTTCGCCCGCAGCCCCGCCGCACGGCATGCGTCCGCGAACGCCTTCGCGTCCGCCCGGTCCGCCACCATCGGCGCCATCACCTCAAGGTGCACCGGCAACCCCTCGGCGGCCTCGGCCAACGCCGCCAGCTGCGTCCGCAGCACATCGGGGTGCTCCAGCAGCGACCGCAGCCCCCGCACACCCAACGCCGGGTTCGGCTCGTCGGCCGGCGTCAGGAAGTCCAGCGGTTTGTCCGCGCCCGCGTCCAGCACCCGCACGACGACCCGGCCCTCGGGAAACGCCTCCAGCACCTGCCGGTACGCCTCGACCTGCTTCTCCCGCGACGGCGCCTTCTTGCTGTCGTCCAGGAACAGGAACTCCGTACGGAACAGCCCGACGCCCTCCGCGCCCGCCTCCACAGCAGCCGGTACGTCCGCCGGACCACCGACGTTCGCCAGCAACGGCACCTTGTGCCCGTCGGCGGTCAGCCCCGGACCCGTCGACGCGGCCAGCGCGGCCTTACGCGCGGCGGCAGCGGCCGTCAGCTCGGCCTTCCGCTCCTCACCCGGCTCCACGAAGACCTCACCGGAACTCCCGTCCACGGCGATCACCGTGCCCTCGGCCAGCTCCCCGGCCCCCGGCAGCGCCACCACGGCCGGCACCCCGAGCGCCCGTGCCAGAATCGCGCTGTGACTGGTGGGCCCGCCCTCCTCGGTCACGAACCCGAGCACCAGCGCCGGATCCAGCAACGCCGTGTCGGCCGGCGCCAGATCCCGCGCCACCAGCACGTACGGCTCGTCACTGTCCGGCACACCGGGCATCGGCACCCCCAGCAGCCGCGCGACGATCCGGTTCCGTACGTCGTCGAGGTCGGCCACCCGCCCGGCGAGGTACTCCCCGGCACCCGCGAGCAGCTCGCGGTACGAGGCGAAGGCGTCGTACACGGCACGCTCGGCCGTGCTGCCGACGGCGATCCGCCGGTCCACGTCGGCCATCAGCTCGGGGTCCTGCGCCATCATCGCCTGTGCTTCGAGGACCGCCTGGGCCTCGCCGCCGGCCAGGTTGCCGCGCGCGGTCAGATCGGCCGCCACCGCGTCCACGGCCTGGCGGGCGCGGCCCTGCTCGCGCTCCGCCTCGTCGGCCGGGATCTGCTTGGCGGGCGGTTCCAGGACCGCCGTCCCCATGTGCCTTACCTGGCCGATCGCCACACCGTGGCTCACACCGACGCCTCGCAGCGTTGTCTCCATCTCACCGTCTCCGATAGTTGCGACGGCACGCGCGCCGCCGCGATGGTCGTGCCTGTCCACCGGCCGTCGGCCTACAGCCGGTGTGTCACTGCTGTTGTGTCACTGCCAGGAGAACAGAACGTCCCCGGACTTCACATCGCCATCCTCGCGTACGTCACCGAGGGAGTCGGCCGTGGCCTCCAGCGCCACCACCGGGCACACGGGGGACTTGCCGGCCTCTTCCACGGCCGCCGGGTTCCAGCGCACGACCGCCTGTCCGCGCGTGACGGTGTCGCCCTTGTTCACCAGCAGATCGAAGCCCTGCCCGTTGAGCTGCACGGTGTCGATGCCGAGGTGGACGAGGACACCGTGTCCTTCGGCGTCGACCACCACGAACGCGTGCGGGTGGAGAGAGACGACGACACCGTCCACGGGAGCGACGGCCTCGGAGGGCTCACGCACCGGGTCGATCGCCGTACCCGGGCCGACCATGGCACCGGAGAAGACCGGATCCGGCACGGCGGCCAGTCCGATGGCGCGTCCTGCGAGCGGGGACGTCACGGTGGTCACGGAGTGCCTCCCAGAGGGTGGAGGGGATGGAGCTGTACATGGATCGTCACTGCCTGTCTCCGGCAGCGCACTGTGCAGCAGCGTATGTCATATGAAGTACCAGTTCCGCACGAGAGTTCCCGATCTGCGGTCTAGACCACTGGTCCAGACCTGACCCTAATCGATTTGCGTGCCGTCTGGCGCCGCGTGTACAGTCGTACCCCTGCTTGAGGGCGAGTGACGCGGTCTCGCGTATCGCTCCGAGTAGCTTCCAACTAGCTCAGACTCCTTTTCCTAAGGCTTCTTTCTGCATGCTCGCAGAACGGTGGTCAGAGGGACCCGGAGAACCTGATAAAGTCGGAACCGCCGGAAAGGAAACCGCGAAACAAAAGCGGAAACCTGGAAAGCACCGAGGAAATCGGATCGGAAAAAGATCTGATAGAGTCGGAAACGCAAGACCGAAGGGAAAAGCCCGGAGGAAAGCCCGAGAGGGTGAGTACGAAGGAAGCGTCCGTTCCTTGAGAACTCAACAGCGTGCCAAAAATCAACGCCAGATTAGTTGATACCCCGTCCCCGGCCGATGGCCGAGGATGAGGTTCCTTTGAAACAAACACAGCGAGGACGCTGTGAACGGTCGGATCATTCCTCCGATCGTTCCGCTCTTCTGTGTTGTGCACCGGATTACCGGTAAACATTCACGGAGAGTTTGATCCTGGCTCAGGACGAACGCTGGCGGCGTGCTTAACACATGCAAGTCGAACGATGAAGCCCTTCGGGGTGGATTAGTGGCGAACGGGTGAGTAACACGTGGGCAATCTGCCCTTCACTCTGGGACAAGCCCTGGAAACGGGGTCTAATACCGGATATCACTCCTGCCTGCATGGGCGGGGGTCGAAAGCTCCGGCGGTGAAGGATGAGCCCGCGGCCTATCAGCTTGTTGGTGAGGTAATGGCTCACCAAGGCGACGACGGGTAGCCGGCCTGAGAGGGCGACCGGCCACACTGGGACTGAGACACGGCCCAGACTCCTACGGGAGGCAGCAGTGGGGAATATTGCACAATGGGCGGAAGCCTGATGCAGCGACGCCGCGTGAGGGATGACGGCCTTCGGGTTGTAAACCTCTTTCAGCAGGGAAGAAGCGAAAGTGACGGTACCTGCAGAAGAAGCGCCGGCTAACTACGTGCCAGCAGCCGCGGTAATACGTAGGGCGCAAGCGTTGTCCGGAATTATTGGGCGTAAAGAGCTCGTAGGCGGCTTGTCGCGTCGGATGTGAAAGCCCGGGGCTTAACCCCGGGTCTGCATTCGATACGGGCAGGCTAGAGTTCGGTAGGGGAGATCGGAATTCCTGGTGTAGCGGTGAAATGCGCAGATATCAGGAGGAACACCGGTGGCGAAGGCGGATCTCTGGGCCGATACTGACGCTGAGGAGCGAAAGCGTGGGGAGCGAACAGGATTAGATACCCTGGTAGTCCACGCCGTAAACGGTGGGAACTAGGTGTTGGCGACATTCCACGTCGTCGGTGCCGCAGCTAACGCATTAAGTTCCCCGCCTGGGGAGTACGGCCGCAAGGCTAAAACTCAAAGGAATTGACGGGGGCCCGCACAAGCAGCGGAGCATGTGGCTTAATTCGACGCAACGCGAAGAACCTTACCAAGGCTTGACATACACCGGAAACGGCCAGAGATGGTCGCCCCCTTGTGGTCGGTGTACAGGTGGTGCATGGCTGTCGTCAGCTCGTGTCGTGAGATGTTGGGTTAAGTCCCGCAACGAGCGCAACCCTTGTCCTGTGTTGCCAGCGTGCCCTTCGGGGTGACGGGGACTCACAGGAGACCGCCGGGGTCAACTCGGAGGAAGGTGGGGACGACGTCAAGTCATCATGCCCCTTATGTCTTGGGCTGCACACGTGCTACAATGGCAGGTACAAAGAGCTGCGAAACCGTGAGGTGGAGCGAATCTCAAAAAGCCTGTCTCAGTTCGGATTGGGGTCTGCAACTCGACCCCATGAAGTCGGAGTTGCTAGTAATCGCAGATCAGCATTGCTGCGGTGAATACGTTCCCGGGCCTTGTACACACCGCCCGTCACGTCACGAAAGTCGGTAACACCCGAAGCCGGTGGCCCAACCCCTTGTGGGAGGGAGCTGTCGAAGGTGGGACTGGCGATTGGGACGAAGTCGTAACAAGGTAGCCGTACCGGAAGGTGCGGCTGGATCACCTCCTTTCTAAGGAGCACAGTACCGATTGCAGGCAGATGTTCTGCACGGTCAGCTCATGGGTGGAACGTTGATTATTCGGCCAGGTTCTGGGTCGGAGGCATTGCAGGTACTGTCCGCAAGGGCGTGGAAAGCATGATCTCCGGACGAGGGTCTGGTCGGGCACGCTGTTGGGTGTCTGAGGGAATGAACCCCCTCATGATGCCGACCCCAGTGAACTTCGGCCAAGGCCGGGGGTGATGGGTGGTTGGTCGTTGTTTGAGAACTGCACAGTGGACGCGAGCATCTGTGGCCAAGTTTTTAAGGGCGCACGGTGGATGCCTTGGCACCAGGAACCGATGAAGGACGTGGGAGGCCACGATAGTCCCCGGGGAGCCGTCAACCAGGCTTTGATCCGGGGGTTTCCGAATGGGGAAACCCGGCAGTCGTCATGGGCTGTCACCCATACCTGAACACATAGGGTATGTGGAGGGAACGAGGGGAAGTGAAACATCTCAGTACCCTCAGGAAGAGAAAACAACCGTGATTCCGGGAGTAGTGGCGAGCGAAACCGGATGAGGCCAAACCTACGACGTGTGAGACCCGGCAGGGGTTGCGTCGTGGGGGTTGTGGGATCTCTCTTTCACAGTCTGCCGGCTGTGAGGCGAGTCAGAAACCGTTGATGTAGGCGAAGGACATGCGAAAGGTCCGGCGTAGAGGGTAAGACCCCCGTAGTCGAAACGTCAACGGCTCGTTTGAGAGACACCCAAGTAGCACGGGGCCCGAGAAATCCCGTGTGAATCTGGCGGGACCACCCGCTAAGCCTAAATATTCCCTGGTGACCGATAGCGGATAGTACCGTGAGGGAATGGTGAAAAGTACCGCGGGAGCGGAGTGAAATAGTACCTGAAACCGTGTGCCTACAAGCCGTGGGAGCGTCGCGCATCGAGTTTACTCGGTGCGTCGTGACTGCGTGCCTTTTGAAGAATGAGCCTGCGAGTTTGCGGTGTGTTGCGAGGTTAACCCGGGTGGGGTAGCCGTAGCGAAAGCGAGTCCGAACAGGGCGATTCAGTAGCACGCTCAAGACCCGAAGCGGAGTGATCTAGCCATGGGCAGGTTGAAGCGGAGGTAAGACTTCGTGGAGGACCGAACCCACCAGGGTTGAAAACCTGGGGGATGACCTGTGGTTAGGGGTGAAAGGCCAATCAAACTCCGTGATAGCTGGTTCTCCCCGAAATGCATTTAGGTGCAGCGTCGTGTGTTTCTTGCCGGAGGTAGAGCACTGGATAGGCGATGGGCCCTACCGGGTTACTGACCTTAGCCAAACTCCGAATGCCGGTAAGTGAGAGCGCGGCAGTGAGACTGTGGGGGATAAGCTCCATGGTCGAGAGGGAAACAGCCCAGAGCATCGACTAAGGCCCCTAAGCGTACGCTAAGTGGGAAAGGATGTGGAGTCGCAGAGACAACCAGGAGGTTGGCTTAGAAGCAGCCACCCTTGAAAGAGTGCGTAATAGCTCACTGGTCTAGTGATTCCGCGCCGACAATGTAGCGGGGCTCAAGCGTACCGCCGAAGTCGTGTCATTGCAGCATATAGGGCCAACGCCTGCTGTGATGGGTAGGGGAGCGTCGTGTGCCGGGTGAAGCTGCGCCGGAAGGCAGTGGTGGACGGTTCACGAGTGAGAATGCAGGCATGAGTAGCGATTCACACGTGGGAAACGTGTGCGCCGATTGACTAAGGGTTCCTGGGTCAAGCTGATCTGCCCAGGGTAAGTCGGGACCTAAGGCGAGGCCGACAGGCGTAGTCGATGGATAACCGGTTGATATTCCGGTACCCGCTGTGAAGCGTCAAACATTGAATCCAGTGATGCTAAGGCCGTGAAGCCGTTCCGGACCCTTCGGGGAAAGGAAAGTGGTGGAGCCGCTGAACCGATCTGGTAGTAGGTGAGTGATGGGGTGACGCAGGAAGGTAGTCCAGCCCGGGCGATGGTAGTCCCGGGGTAAGGGTGTAGGCCGAGTGGTAGGCAAATCCGCCGCTCATCAAGGCTGAGACCTGATGCCGAGCCGATTGTGGTGAAGTGGATGATCCTATGCTGTCGAGAAAAGCCTCTAGCGAGTTTCATGGCGGCCCGTACCCTAAACCGACTCAGGTGGTCAGGTAGAGAATACCGAGGCGTTCGGGTGAACTATGGTTAAGGAACTCGGCAAAATGCCCCCGTAACTTCGGGAGAAGGGGGGCCATCACTGGTGAGAGGACTTGCTCCTTGAGCTGGGGGTGGCCGCAGAGACCAGCGAGAAGCGACTGTTTACTAAAAACACAGGTCCGTGCGAAGCCGTAAGGCGATGTATACGGACTGACGCCTGCCCGGTGCTGGAACGTTAAGGGGACCGGTTAGTCACATTTCGGTGTGGCGAAGCTGAGAACTTAAGCGCCAGTAAACGGCGGTGGTAACTATAACCATCCTAAGGTAGCGAAATTCCTTGTCGGGTAAGTTCCGACCTGCACGAATGGCGTAACGACTTCTCGACTGTCTCAACCATAGGCCCGGTGAAATTGCACTACGAGTAAAGATGCTCGTTTCGCGCAGCAGGACGGAAAGACCCCGGGACCTTTACTACAGTTTGATATTGGTGTTCGGTTCGGCTTGTGTAGGATAGCTGGGAGACTTTGAAGCGGCCACGCCAGTGGTTGTGGAGTCGTCGTTGAAATACCAGTCTGGTCGTGCTGGATGTCTAACCTGGGTCCGTGATCCGGATCAGGGACAGTGTCTGATGGGTAGTTTAACTGGGGCGGTTGCCTCCTAAAGAGTAACGGAGGCGCCCAAAGGTTCCCTCAGCCTGGTTGGTAATCAGGTGTTGAGTGTAAGTGCACAAGGGAGCTTGACTGTGAGACCGACGGGTCGAGCAGGGACGAAAGTCGGGACTAGTGATCCGGCGGTGGCTTGTGGAAGCGCCGTCGCTCAACGGATAAAAGGTACCCCGGGGATAACAGGCTGATCTTCCCCAAGAGTCCATATCGACGGGATGGTTTGGCACCTCGATGTCGGCTCGTCGCATCCTGGGGCTGGAGTCGGTCCCAAGGGTTGGGCTGTTCGCCCATTAAAGCGGTACGCGAGCTGGGTTTAGAACGTCGTGAGACAGTTCGGTCCCTATCCGCTGCGCGCGCAGGAACATTGAGAAGGGCTGTCCCTAGTACGAGAGGACCGGGACGGACGAACCTCTGGTGTGCCAGTTGTTCTGCCAAGGGCATGGCTGGTTGGCTACGTTCGGGAGGGATAACCGCTGAAAGCATCTAAGCGGGAAGCCTGCTTCGAGATGAGTGTTCCCACCTCCTTGAGAGGGTAAGGCTCCCAGTAGACGACTGGGTTGATAGGCCAGATCTGGAAGCACCGTAAGGTGTGGAGGTGACTGGTACTAATAGGCCGAGGGCTTGTCCTCAGTTGCTCGCGTCCACTGTGTTGGTTCTGAAACCACGAACAACCCCGTATGGCCATATACGGTGCGGTTGATGTGTTTCATAGTGTTTCGGTGGTTATAGCGTGAGGGAAACGCCCGGTTACATTCCGAACCCGGAAGCTAAGCCTTACAGCGCCGATGGTACTGCAGGGGGGACCCTGTGGGAGAGTAGGACGCCGCCGAACTCCTTTTATAGCTCTGGCTCTTGGGCACATGCCCAGGAGCCAGAGCTTTTTTGCGTTGAGGTAGGGTCAAGGTGCATCGTTGGCTCATTTTCTACTGGAGGCCCCCGGGTGGAGGTCCAGGAGACCCGTGTCCAGACTGACCGGGTCCTCACCATCCCGAACATCCTCAGCATGGCGCGTCTTGTCGGCGTGCCGATCTTTCTGTGGCTGATTCTCAGGCCCGAGTTCGGGGGGCCGAAGAGCGACGGCTGGGCGTTTCTGGTGCTCGCGCTGAGCGGTATCAGCGACTACCTGGACGGCAAGCTCGCCCGGAAGTGGAACCAGATCAGCAGTCTCGGCCGGCTGCTCGATCCGGCGGCGGACCGGCTGTACATTCTCTCGACGCTCGTCGGCCTCACCTGGCGCGAGATTCTCCCGCTCTGGTTGACGGCTGTACTTCTCGCGCGAGAACTGGTCCTCCTGGTGATGGTGGGCATCCTCAGGCGGCACGGCTATCCGCCGCCGCAGGTGAACTTCCTCGGGAAGGCCGCGACCTTCAACCTGATGTACGCCTTCCCGCTGTTGCTGCTCAGTGACGGAAGTGGCTGGCTCGCGTCACTCGGTGCGATTTTCGGCTGGGCGTTCGCAGGGTGGGGTACAACGCTGTATTGGTGGGCAGGAGTCCTCTACGTGGTACAGGTCCGCCGCCTGATTCGTGCGGACGCCATGGCCGACTGAGCTCGCCGATGGGCGTCAGCAGTGCCTCGATGGCCCGCGGCCGAGATCTGCGGGACAATCTGGACGGGTGAAGTCGGCTAGACCGTCGTTTCTTCAAGGAGGACGCTTCCGACATGAAGGCCGTCGTGATGGCCGGAGGCGAGGGCACACGCCTTCGTCCCATGACCTCAAGCATGCCCAAACCGCTCCTGCCGGTGGCCAACAGGCCGATCATGGAGCACGTTCTGAGGCTGCTCAAAAGGCATGGTCTCAACGAGACCGTCGTTACTGTCCAGTTCCTGGCATCGCTGGTCAAGAACTACTTCGGTGATGGCGAAGAGCTCGGAATGGAGCTCAGCTATGCCAACGAGGAGAAGCCACTCGGTACCGCCGGGAGCGTCAAGAACGCCGAAGCGGCGTTGAAGGACGATGCTTTCCTCGTCATCTCCGGCGATGCGCTGACCGACTTCGACCTCACCGACCTCATCGCTTTCCACAAGGAGAAGGGGGCGCTGGTCACGGTCTGTCTGACCAGGGTCCCCAACCCGCTGGAATTCGGGATCACGATCGTCGACGAGGAGGGCAAGGTCGAGCGGTTCCTCGAAAAGCCGACCTGGGGCCAGGTCTTCTCCGACACGGTGAACACCGGGATCTACGTCATGGAGCCCGAGGTCTTCGACTATGTCGAGGCCGATGTGCCGGTGGACTGGTCCGGTGACGTCTTCCCGCAGCTGATGAAGGAAGGCAAGCCGGTCTACGGCTATATCGCCGAGGGCTACTGGGAGGACGTCGGGACGCACGAGAGCTATGTGAAGGCCCAGGCCGACGTCCTCGAAGGCAAGGTCGACGTCGAGATCGACGGGTTCGAGATCTCGCCGGGCGTCTGGGTCGCCGAAGGCGCCGACGTACATCCCGACGCCGTACTGCGCGGTCCGCTGTACATCGGGGACTACGCGAAGGTCGAGGCCGGGGCGGAGATCCGGGAGCATACGGTCGTCGGGTCGAACGTCGTCGTCAAGAGCGGGGCGTTTCTGCACAAGGCGGTCGTGCACGACAACGTGTACGTCGGGCAGCAGAGCAATCTGCGGGGCTGTGTCGTCGGGAAGAACACCGACATCATGCGGGCCGCGCGGATCGAGGACGGCGCGGTCATCGGGGACGAGTGCCTGATCGGCGAGGAGTCGATCGTCCAGGGGAATGTACGGGTCTATCCGTTCAAGACGATCGAGGCCGGCGCGTTCGTCAACACCTCGGTGATCTGGGAGTCGCGCGGTCAGGCGCATCTCTTCGGCGCCCGGGGGGTGTCGGGGATCCTGAACGTCGAGATCACCCCGGAGCTGGCCGTACGGCTGGCCGGGGCCTATGCGACGACCCTGAAGAAGGGGGCGACCGTCACCACGGCCCGCGATCACTCGCGTGGCGCGCGGGCGCTGAAGCGGGCGGTGATCTCCGCGTTGCAGGCGAGCGCCATCGACGTACGGGACCTGGAGAACGTACCGCTGCCCGTGGCGCGGCAGCAGACCGCGAGAGGGAGTGCGGGCGGGATCATGATCCGGACCTCGCCCGGGGTGCCGGACTCGGTGGACATCATGTTCTTCGACGGGCAGGGGGCCGATCTTTCGCAGGCCAGTCAGCGGAAGCTGGACCGGGTGTTCGCGCGGCAGGAGTACCGGCGGGCGTTCCCCGGGGAGATCGGGGACCTGCATTTTCCGGCGAGCGTGTTCGACTCGTACACGGGGTCGTTGCTGCGGAACGTCGACACGTCCGGGGTCGCGGAGTCCGGGCTGAAGGTCGTCGTGGACGCGTCGAACGGGAGCGCCGGGCTCGTTCTGCCGAGTCTGCTGGGGAAGCTCGGGGTGGACTCGCTGACCGTCAATCCGGGGCTCGACGAGGCGCGGCCGACGGAGACGGGGGACATGCGGCGCGGCGGGCTGGTGCGGCTCGGGGAGATCGTGGCGTCGTCGCGGGCCGCGTTCGGGGTGCGGTTCGACCCCGTCGGTGAGCGGCTGTCGCTCGTCGACGAGAAGGGGCGGATCATCGAGGACGACCGGGCGCTGCTGGTGATGCTCGACCTGGTGGCCGCCGAGCGGCGCAGCGGGCGGGTGGCGATGCCGGTGACGACGACGCGGATCGCCGAGCAGGTCGCGGCGTACCACGGCACACAGGTCGAGTGGACGACGACGTCGCCGGACGACCTGACGCGGGTCGGGCGCGAGGAGGCGACGATCTTCGGCGGGGACGGCAAGGGCGGGTTCATCATCCCGGAGTTCAGCGGGGTGTTCGACGGGACCGCCGCCTTCGTACGGCTGATCGGGCTGGTCGCGCGGACGCAGTTGACGTTGAGTCAGATCGATGCGCGGATTCCGCGGGCGCATGTCCTGAAGCGCGATGTGGCGACCCCGTGGGCCGTCAAGGGGCTGGTGATGCGGCGGGTCGTCGAAGAGGCCGGAGAGCGCTTCGTGGACACCACGGACGGCGTGCGGGTGGTCGAGACGGACGGGCGCTGGGTGATGGTGCTGCCCGATCCGGCCGAGGCGGTCACCCATCTGTGGGCCGAAGGGCCGGACGACGCCTCAGCGCAGGCCCTGCTGGACGAGTGGTCGTCGGTGGTGGACGGCGCCGGCAGCTGAAGCCGGGCACCCGCGCGCGTGCCGGACAAGTGTCCCCAAGGGGGCCTGTCCGGCACGCCGGTGGGGCCGTTCGGAAGCAGTGGCCGCGACGTGCGACGATGTGCGGCATGCCGCAGCAGCCCCCCGTTCGGAGCACACCCGCGCGCGCGTCGCGTCCGGACGCCTCCATGTCGCTGCTCACCAACGTCATGGACCACAGCCTCGACGAGGGCTACGCCGAGGCCGCCGCGCGCCGGAAGGCCGAGGGGACGGGCGGCCTGCCCAAGACGCTGAAGGCGAAACTCGGGCTGGCCGGCGGGCTGGTGCTCGCGGCGCTCGTCGTGACCGTGGGCGCGGCCCAGGCGCGGGTGTCGGCCCCTGTGGTGGCCAAGGAGCGCCAGGAGCTGATCGACCGGATCGACCGGGAGACGGAGACCGCGGACAAGCTGGAGAAGACCGTGGACACCCTCCGGGACGAGGTGAGCGCCCGTCAGCGCCAGGCCCTGGAGAACAGCGGCGGCAGCGGCCGGGCGGACCTGGTGGGCATCCTGTCGGGAGCCGTCGCCGTGCACGGTCCCGGCGTCAAGCTCGTCGTGGACGACGCCAAGGAGGCGACCACGGGCGGGGGCACCGACCCGCGCGAGACGTCCGGTTTCTCGGACACCGGGCGGGTGCGCGACCGTGATCTGCAGCGGGTCGTCAACGGCATGTGGGAGTCCGGCGCGGAGGCCGTCTCCGTCAACGGGCAGCGGCTGACGGCGCTGTCGGCGATCAGGGCCGCGGGGGAGGCGATACTGGTCGACAACAAGCCGCTGGTGCCGCCGTACACGGTGCTCGCCGTGGGGGACGGGGACAAGCTGAGCACCCGGTTCCAGAACAGCGCGGACGGCCTGTATCTGAACGCTCTCCAGGAGAACTACGGCATTCGGACGGCCATCTCCACGGAGAAGGACCTGCGGCTTCCCGCGGCGCCGAGTGTGATCGTCCGAACCGCACAGCCGAGAAGTGAGAAAGGCACATCGTGATCGCCGTACTGGGCCTCGTCGTGGGAGTCGTGGCCGGCCTGTTGGTCCGGCCCGAGGTTCCGGCGGCCGTCGAGCCGTATCTGCCGATCGCCGTGGTGGCGGCGCTGGACGCCGTCTTCGGCGGGCTGCGGGCCATGCTCGACGGCATCTTCGACGACAAGGTCTTCGTGGTGTCGTTCCTGTCGAACGTGGTCGTCGCCGCGCTGATCGTGTTCCTGGGCGACAAGCTGGGCGTGGGCGCCCAGTTGTCGACGGGTGTCGTGGTGGTCCTCGGCATCCGGATCTTCTCGAACGCCGCGGCGATCCGCCGGCACGTCTTCCGGGCGTGACGCGATGAGTGAAGAAGACAGGGAACCCGGCAACCGGCTGCGCAGGGAACTTCCGCAGGAGATCGAGGCAGCGCCCGCGCGCGAGGCCGACGAGCCGCCCGCCGGGCCCGAGGCGACCGGCCGTCAGCGCCTCGCGCAGGGGCTGTGGCCGCCCCGGGTGACGCGCGCTCAGCTGATCGTCGCCCTGCTGCTGTTCGGCCTCGGCTTCGGACTCGCCGTCCAGGTCGCCTCGAACAGTGACAGCGACAACGCGCTGCGCGGCGCGCGCCAGGAGGACCTCGTACGGATCCTCGATGAACTGGACGACCGCAGCCGGCGTCTTGAGGACGAGAAGACCGGGCTCGACAAGCAGCGTCAGGAGCTGGAGAACAGCTCCGACCAGGCCGAGGAGGCCCGGAAGCAGACGATCGAGAAGGAGAGGCAACTCGGCATCCTCGCGGGCACGGTGGCGGCCCAGGGGCCGGGTATCACGATGACCATCGACGACACGAAGGGGACGGTCGAGGCGGACATGCTGCTCGACGCGATCCAGGAGCTGCGCGCGGCCGGGGCGGAGGCGATCCAGGTGAACGGCGTACGCGTCGTCGCCGGGACGTATTTCACGGACGGCGACAACGGAGTGAGCGTGGACGGGAACCAGATCCGCACTCCGTATCGTTTCCAGGTCATCGGCAAGCCCGAGGATCTGGAACCGGCGCTCAACATCCCGGGAGGTGTGGTGCAGACCCTGGAGAAGGAGCAGGCCACGGTCACCGTGGAGCGATCCGACAAGATCGTTGTGGACGCCTTGCGGGCGGCGAAGCAGCCTGACTACGCTCGGTCGTCGTCCCGGTGAACCGGGGGTGCATGGGGGCCGTCCGGCAGGGGCATGAGGCTGCGGGGGGTCGGCGCACCGATCGGGTGGTCGGTGGTGGAAACTGTCTGGTGGATACGGACGTTGTGAAGGTGTCCGGGTCGGCCGGTGTATTGAGTCAGGGTTCGTCCTGCCCCACGGGCGGGTCTGTTTCGGTCAAGGGGAATCGCCCGTGAAGTTGTTTGCGAAGTTGTTCGGCAAGAGCGCGCGAGGAGAGGGCGGCGAGAACGCCACCGCCCGCCATCGCGCACAGCCAGGCGACGAGGGTCAGCGTCCGCTGTTCCGCGACCAGGTGGCTGGGGGTGACATTCCCGGAGGTCAGGGCGCGGCGTCTGTTGACCCTGCGCAGTCCGGCGACATAGGTTTCGGGCAACCGTCAGCCTCAAGTGCGGGTGGAGGGTTTTCCCCTATGTCGGCCCTGGTGTGTTCGAGGTGCGGTAACCGCAACGCGGAGAACAGTCGCTTCTGTTCCAACTGCGGCGCTCCGCTGCGTCCGGGTGTGACGCCCGAGCGCGCCTCGGAGACGACCTCCACCATCTCCATCTCCGGCCTTGAGGCGTACGACTCCGAGGTCACCGGCCAGACCGCGCTCCCGGCGCTGTCGCCCGAGGCGCAGGCCGCCGTCGAGGCGCTGCCGCTGGGCTCGGCGCTGCTGGTGGTCCGCCGGGGTCCCAACTCGGGCAGCCGCTTCCTGCTGGACGGCGACCTGACGACGGCCGGCCGTCACCCGCAGAGCGACATCTTCCTGGACGACGTGACGGTCTCGCGCCGCCACGTGGAGTTCCGGCGCGGCCAGGACGGCTCGTTCAAGGTCGCGGACGTCGGCAGTCTCAACGGCACCTACGTCAACCGCGAGCGGATCGACGAGGTCGCGCTGAACAACGGCGACGAGGTGCAGATCGGCAAGTACCGCCTGGTCTTCTACGCGAGCCAGCGCGGCTACTGACCCGCCCCGGACTCGTCCGGGGGTTCTCCCAGGGAAGGTCCATGCTGAGAACACCGAGGGGCGGTGCCGGAGACGGCACCGCCGCCACGGAGGCCGGGCCGATGAGCATCGGCGCCGTGCTGAACGTGCTGCGGGACGAATTCCCCGAAGTCACCGTCTCCAAGATCCGCTTCCTGGAGTCGGAAGGGCTCGTCGAGCCCGAGCGGACCCCCTCGGGGTACCGCAAGTTCAGTCCGCGGGACGTCGAGCGGCTCGCTCGCATCCTGCGGCTCCAGCGGGACCACTACCTGCCGCTCAAGGTCATCCGGGAGCACCTGGAGGCCTTGGAGCGCGGCGAGGCCGTCCCCCTGCCGACCGTGGGCAGGCAGCGGGACGGCGAACCCGTCCCCGACCCCGGTGACACCCCCACCGTCGCGCGCATCGGCCGCGCCGAGCTGCTGGCCGCCGCCGGCATCGACGAGCGGGAACTCGCCGAGTGGGAGTCCTACGGCCTCGTCGTCCCCCTGGAGGACGGCGTGTACGACGCCGAGACGGCCACCGTCGCCGCGCTCGTCGTGGAACTCGGGCGCTTCGGGATCGAGCCGCGACACCTTCGGGTGATGAAGGCGGCGGCGGATCGTGAGGCCGGGCTCGTCGACCAGGTCGTCGCCCCGCTGCGGCTGCACCGCAACCCCCAGACGCGGGCCCTCGCCCAGGCCCGTACGAAGGAACTCGCCCTGCTGACGGTCCGGCTGCACTCCGCGCTGGTGCAGACCGCCCTCGGGGTGCGGCTGCCCTGACACGGGCGTTCGCCCTGGGCGGATCGGCCGTCCGGTAGGGGCCCGACTACCCAAACGTCCCGGGCACGGCCTAGGGTTGCTGTGTGAACGAGCTCGATGTCGTAGGTGTCCGGGTCGAAATGCCCTCCAACCAACCGATCGTGCTCCTGCGCGAAGTGGGAGGCGACCGTTACCTCCCCATCTGGATCGGACCGGGGGAGGCGACCGCGATCGCCTTCGCCCAGCAGGGCATGGCCCCCGCCCGGCCCCTCACCCACGACCTGTTCAAGGACGTGCTGGAGGCCGTCGGCCAGGAGCTGACCGAAGTGCGCATCACGGACCTCAGGGAAGGCGTCTTCTACGCCGAGCTGGTCTTCGCCAGCGGTGTCGAGGTCAGCGCCCGCCCGTCCGACGCCATAGCGCTCGCCCTGCGCACCGGCACGCCGATCTACGGCAGCGACACGGTGCTCGACGACGCGGGCATCGCCATCCCGGACGAGCAGGAGGACGAGGTGGAGAAGTTCCGCGAGTTCCTCGACCAGATCTCGCCCGAGGACTTCGGCACCAGCAACCAGTGACCCGCGCGCCGGACACTCGTCGGTGACGATGGCGTCTCGGTTCGGCAATTGCCAGCGGCCAGTGAGAGCGTCCTACGGCATGGTCTCAGCGCATTCGGCTAGCCTTTCCCCGCGGTGGGGCACGGGAAACCACTCCCAGGGTGATTATCACTCGGCGTGCCGAGTGTGGCGATCGTTGACGCACCCCTGGTGACTGCCTACCGTCGAGAAGGCAGGTCAAGGACGGAGGTCGGCGTGAGAAGCAGCGGCGACGGTACGGCTGGGGGTGCCCCCGGACGAGGGTTCGGGGGAAATGGCCCGTACCGGCTTCACGGCAGCGCGGCCGATCACGCTCCTCAGCGCCCGGCGGCCGTGCCGAGCAGCAGCAAGGGGGCGGCGGCGATGGCGTCCGAGGAGATCGGCTATCGAGGTCCGACGGCGTGTGCCGCCGCGGGCATCACCTACCGGCAACTGGACTACTGGGCACGCACCGGGCTCGTCGAGCCGAGTGTGCGGCCCGCCCACGGGTCGGGGACCCAGCGCCTCTACAGTTTTCGGGACGTCGTCGTCCTGAAGATCGTGAAGCGCTTCCTCGACACCGGCGTGTCCCTCCAGAACATCCGCGGCGCGGTGCTGCATCTGAGGGAACAGGGCTTCCGTGACCTGGAGCGCATGACGCTCATGAGCGACGGCGCGACGGTGTACGAGTGCACCTCGCCGGACGAGGTCCACGCGCTGCTCCAGGGCGGCCAGGGCGTCTTCGGGATCGCCGTCGGCGTGGTCTGGCGGGACGTGGAGGGCGCGCTGTCGCAGTTGCACGGTGAGCGGGTCGACACCGGGGAGACCCTGGTCGGGCACAACCCGGCGGACGAGCTGGCGAGGCGGCGGCACAAAGCGGTCTGATGGCGTTCTCGGGCGCGTGTTCGGTCCCGTTGTCAGTGGCGTGGTGCAGCATCGGAGATGTGAGAAACGCGCCGACGGTCCTGCACCTCGACATGGACGCCTTCTACGCCTCGGTGGAGCAGGCGGCCAAGCCGAGCCTGCGCGGGAAGGCGGTCGTCGTCGGCGGGCTCGGGCCGCGCGGGGTGGTGGCGACCGCGTCGTACGAGGCCCGGGTGTTCGGGGTGCACTCGGCGATGCCGATGGCGCAGGCGCGCAGGCTCGCGCCCAACGCGGCGTATCTCTTTCCGCGGTTCGGGGTCTACCGGGCGGTCAGCGAGCAGGTGATGGGGCTGCTGCGGGAGCTGTCGCCGCTGGTGGAGCCGCTCAGCCTGGACGAGGCGTTCGTGGACCTGGAGGCCGAGGGGGCGGCCCGGGACAGCGCGTCGGCGCGGGAGACGGGGAGCAGGCTGCGGGCGGACATACGGGCCGTCACGGGCCTGACGGGGTCGGTGGGGCTCGCCGCGTCCAAGATGCTCGCGAAGATCGCCTCCGAGCGGGCCAAGCCGGACGGCCTGCTGCTGATCGAGCCGGGTACGGAACGGGCGCTGCTCGGGCCGATGCCGGTGCGGACGCTGCCCGGGGTCGGCCCGGCCACCGGCGACCATCTGCGCCGGGCCGGGATCACCACGGTCGACGAGATCGCCGGGGCGGGCGAGGACGAACTCGTCCGGCTGCTCGGCAAGGCGCACGGCCAGGGGCTGTACGCGATGGCGCTCGCGCGCGACGACCGGCCCGTGGTCGCCGAGCGGGAGACCAAGTCGGTGTCCGTGGAGGACACGTACGACGTGGACATCCACGACCGGCTGCGGGTCGGGTTCGAGGTGCGGCGGCTCGCGGACCGGTGCGTGCACCGGCTGCGGGAGGCCCGGCTGTCGGGGCGGACGATCGTGCTGAAGGTGCGGCGGTACGACTTCTCGACGCTGACCCGGTCCGAGACGCTGCGCGGGCCCACCGACGATCCGGCGGTCGTGCGGGAGGCCGCGGCGCGGCTGCTGGAGTCCGTGGACACGACCGGCGGGGTGCGGCTGCTCGGGGTCGGGGTGTCGGGGCTCGCCGACTTCACGCAGGAGGACCTGTTCGCGCAGGCCGCGGAGGAGGTACGGGTCGAGGAGGAGGTGCCTCAGGTGCCGGGGGAGACGGTTGTGGAGGCGGTGCCCGTCGAGCATCGGTGGCGGCCGGGGCAGGATGTGCGGCATGCCGGGTTCGGGCCGGGGTGGGTGCAGGGGAGCGGGGTGGGGCGGGTGACCGTGAGGTTCGAGACGCCGGGGGACGTGGTGCCGGGGCGGGTGCGGACGTTCCGGGTCGACGATCCTGAGTTGGAGCAGGCGGAGGCGTTGCCGTTGGTGGCGGGGGGTGCCTGTACGCAGGGGGTCTAGGCGGGTGGGTCGTCGCCGGCGATGGTGCCGAAGTCGCGGTCCTCCGGTGGGGTGGGGGCGACGGTGTCCATGCCGTAGTGGTGGTAGAGCTGGAGTTCCTGGGCGGGGGAGAGGTGGCGGCCCACGCCGAAGTCGGGGGCGTCCTTGATGAGGGCGCGGTCGTAGGGAACGTGGAGGGTGCCCTCGACGAGTTCGCTGGTCTCCAGGGGGACGAAGGCGTCGCGGGTGAACAGGCCCGTCCTTATGGCGGCCCACTCCGGGATGCCGGTCGCGTCGTCGAGGTAGACCTCGTCGATCGTGCCGATCTTCGCGCCGTGCCGGTCGTACGCCTTGCGGCCGATCAGGTTGCGCGGATCGATGTCGGTCTGCACGGGCCCTCCACTGGTCGCGGGGCGGCTGGTCGCGGGGCGGCCGAAGCCGTCGTCGGTCGTCGTCACCGGAAAGTCGTCGTGTCGTCGTAAGGACTACGAAAGAGCACTTCGGGCCCGGTGGCCACTCGAAGGCTGGGGCGTTGACCTCGCTGGTAAGGTGAAAGTGGCTGTCGACCCTGTGCGGGAGAGTCCTCCGGATCGTGCGGAGGCGCCGAAGGAGCAACTCCTCCCCGGAATCTCTCAGGCTCACGTACCGCACGGGCGAGGTCACTCTGGAAAGCAGGGCGGGTGTCGACGGCGTCCGCTCTCACCGACGGTGAAAGCCGGGCGCTCTCGGGCGGCCGGTGAAGCTCTCAGGTCGAGATGACAGAGGGGGAGGCCGTTCGGGCACCCCACAGCCGTGGTGCCACCGAAGGTCGTCTCGGCCAGGAGGCCCCCTCATGACCCCTCCCCGTACCCCGCTCAGCGTCCTGGAGCAGGGCGTTCCCTTCGAACAGCGCCATATCGGGCCCGACCGCGAGGCCCAGGCCAAGATGCTCGCGCAGGTCGGGTACGGCTCGCTGGACGAGCTGACCGCCGCCGCCGTACCGGACGCCATCAAGAACGTCGCCGCGCTGGACCTGCCGGGCGCGCGGAGCGAGGCCCAGGTGCTCGCCGAGCTGCGCGAGCTGGCCGGCCGCAACCAGGTGCTCGGGTCGATGATCGGGCTCGGGTACTACGGGACGTTCACGCCGCCCGTCATCCTGCGGAACGTGATGGAGAACCCCGCCTGGTACACCGCGTACACGCCGTACCAGCCGGAGATCTCTCAAGGGCGCCTCGAAGCGCTCCTCAACTTCCAGACGATGGTGGCCGATCTGACCGGGCTGCCGACGTCCGGGGCCTCGCTGCTGGACGAGGGGACGGCCGCCGCCGAGGCGATGGCGCTGTCGCTGCGGATGGGGAAGAACAAGAAGGGCCTCTTCCTCGTCGACGCGGACGCGTTCCCGCAGACCGTCGCCGTGATCCGGACGAGGGCCGAGCCGACCGGCGTCGAGGTCGTCGTCGCCGACCTCAGCGACGGGATCCCGGCCGAGGTCGCCGGGCGGGAGATCAACGGGGTGCTGATCCAGTACCCCGGCGCCTCCGGCGTCGTACGGGACATCAAGCCGCTCGTCGAGCAGGCGCACGCGGTGGGGGCGCTCGTCACCGTCGCCGCCGATCTGCTGGCGCTGACCCTGCTGACCTCGCCCGGGGAGCTGGGGGCGGACATCGCCGTCGGGACCACGCAGCGGTTCGGGGTGCCGATGGGGTTCGGGGGGCCGCACGCCGGATACATGGCTGTGCACGAGAAGTTCGCGCGGAGCCTGCCCGGGCGGCTCGTCGGGGTGTCCGTCGACGCGGACGGCAACCGGGCGTACCGGCTGGCGCTCCAGACGCGCGAGCAGCACATCCGGCGGGAGAAGGCGACCAGCAACATCTGTACGGCACAGGTGCTGCTCGCGGTCATGGCCGGGATGTACGCCGTGTACCACGGGCCCGACGGGCTGCGCCAGATCGCCTGGAAGACGCATCGGTACGCCACCGTCCTCGCCGAGGGGCTGCGGATCGGGGGCGTCGACGTCGTCCACCAGGCCTATTTCGACACGGTGCTGGCGCGGGTGCCCGGCGGCGCGGCTCAGGTCGTCGACGCCGCTCGGGACGGCGGGGTGAACCTGCGGCTCGTCGACGGGGACCATGTGTCCATCGCCTGTGACGAGACCACCACCCGGGCGCAACTCGACATCGTGTGGCAGGCGTTCGGGGTTTCCGGGGATGTGGACTCGTTCGACGCTTCGGCCCGGGAGGGGCTGGGCGACGAGGTGTTGCGGCGGGACGAGGTTCTCTCTCATCCCGTGTTCCATCAGCACCGGTCCGAGACCGCCATGCTGCGGTACCTGCGGCGGCTCGCCGATCGGGACTACGCGCTCGACCGGGGGATGATTCCGCTCGGGTCCTGCACGATGAAGCTCAACGCGACGACCGAGATGGAGCCGGTCACCTGGCCCGAGTTCGGGCAGCTGCATCCCTTCGCGCCGGTCGAGCAGGCCGGGGGATACCTCACGCTCATCCGTGAGCTGGAGGATCAGCTCGCCGAGGTCACCGGGTACGACAAGGTGTCCCTCCAGCCCAACGCCGGGTCGCAGGGGGAGCTGGCGGGGCTGCTCGCCGTACGGGCCTATCACCGGGCCAACGGGGATCTTCAGCGGACCGTGTGTCTCATTCCGTCGTCCGCCCATGGGACCAACGCGGCCAGTGCGGTGATGGCCGGGATGAAGGTCGTCGTCGTCAAGACCTCCGAGGACGGGGAGGTCGACGTCGAGGATCTGCGCGGGAAGATCGGGCAGTACCGGGACGAGCTCGCGGTGCTGATGATCACCTATCCGTCCACCCACGGGGTGTTCGAGGAGCATGTCGGGGAGATCTGCGGGCTCGTCCATGAGGCCGGTGGGCAGGTTTATGTCGACGGGGCCAATCTGAATGCGCTCGTCGGGGTGGCCAAGCCGGGGCATTTCGGTGGGGACGTTTCCCATCTGAATCTGCACAAGACGTTCTGTATTCCTCACGGTGGGGGTGGGCCTGGGGTCGGGCCTGTGGCTGTGCGGGCTCATCTTGCGCCTTATCTGCCCAACCATCCCTTGCAGAGTGAGGCCGGGCCCGCTACCGGGGTGGGGCCTGTTTCCGCCGCGCCCTGGGGGTCTGCCGGGATTCTTCCCATTTCCTGGGCCTATGTGCGGCTCATGGGCGGGGAAGGGCTGAAGCGGGCCACCCAAGTCGCCGTGTTGTCCGCGAATTACATCGCCAAGCGGCTTGAGCCTCACTATCCCGTGCTCTACACCGGGCCCGGGGGGCTTGTCGCCCACGAGTGCATCATCGATCTGCGGCCTCTGACCAAGGCGACCGGGGTGAGCGTCGATGATGTCGCCAAGCGGCTCATCGACTACGGGTTCCATGCGCCGACCATGTCGTTCCCCGTTGCGGGGACGTTGATGATCGAGCCCACCGAGTCCGAGGATCTCGCCGAGCTGGATCGGTTCTGTGCGGCGATGATCGCTATTCGGGGGGAGATCGAGAAGGTGGGGGCCGGGGAGTGGGGGGTGGATGACAATCCGCTTCGGAACGCTCCGCATACCGCTGCCGCGTTGAGTGGGGAGTGGGCTCACTCCTATACGCGGGAAGAGGCTGTGTTCCCCGGTGAGGGGGCTGTCTCCGAGAAGTACTGGCCTCCTGTTCGGCGGATCGATCAGGCTTATGGGGATCGGAATCTGGTGTGTTCCTGCCCTCCGCTTGAGTCCTACCAGTAAGGGTTCTTTTACGCCGGGTACGCGTGTGTCTGGGTCGCCTTCAAGGAGGCCCAGATGTCCGTGCCCGGGTGGAGGTGCAGGTCTGCTGCCGCTGCTGTGGTGAGGTCCGCCGTCAAGGGGAGGTCGCCTTTCAGGTCGGCTCGGATCTGGTCGCCGTGGGATTCCAGGCCCGCGACCTGGCAGTGCCAGAGGTTGCGGGCGCTGGTGTTTTCCGGGCGGGTTCGGTGGAGGGTTACCGCGGAGGGGGGGAACGCTACGAATGCCGGGCCCGTCAGGTGTTCCGACGTGGTGATCTGTTGGCCTGTCTGGAGGGTTACTGTTGTGCCTTCCGCCGTTCCCTTGTACAGGTTCAGGCCTACCAGCTGCGCTATGTAGTCCGTGCGGGGGTGGCGGGCTATGTCTGCGGGGGTGCCCTGCTGGACTATCGTTCCCTGTTCTATTACCACTAGGCGGTCTGCCAGGACCATTGCGTCCAGGGGGTCGTGGGTGACTATGACCGCTACCGCTTCGAAGTCTGCTAGGTGGTGGCGGAGTTGGGCTCTTACCTCCAGGCGGGTTCTTGCGTCCAGCGCCGCTAGGGGTTCGTCCAGGAGCAGTAGGCGGGGGTTTGTTGCCAGTGCCCTTGCCAGCGCTACTCGTTGGGCCTGGCCGCCTGAGAGGTTTCGGGGTTTTGTGGTGGCGTGGTTCGTCAGGCCCATGCGGGTCAGCCACTCTTTTGCTTGGGCTCGGGATTCGGATTTTGTGGCGCCCTGGCATCTGGGGCCGAATGCGATGTTGTCCAAGGCTGTCAGGTGGGGGAAGAGGAGGTAGTCCTGGAAGACGACGCCTACTGGGCGGGATTCGGGGGGTGTGTTCTCCAGGGGGTGGCCGTCCAGATGGAGGTGGCCGGAGGTCAGGGGGAGTAGGCCGGCCATTGCTCTGAGAGCGGTGGTTTTTCCGGCGCCGTTGGGGCCCAGGAGGGCTAGGACTTCGCCGGGGGTGGCTTTTAGGGTGATGTTCAGGTGGAAGGTTGGGGGGTGGGTTACTACTAGGTGGGTGTGTAGGCCTTGGTTAGTGGTCAATGGGGGTCCTGGGTTTGGTTTCCCGCCCGCCCACCCGTGCGGGTTTGAATTTTGGGTGCGGGTGGTTCTTGTGGGGGTGGGGCGTCGTTGGCGGCTGGAGGGTGGGTGGGGCGTCATCGGGGGTGGTGGGGGTGGGTTCGGTTTGGGGCCGGGTGCGGGTTGTGTGGGGCTGGTCGCGCAGTTCCCCGCGCCCCTAAAGAACCGGCGGTGGCCGTAGCTTTTGGGTGCGAGCTGCGTCGATGGGCCTGCGGGGCTCAGGAGGTCGGGCGGGTGCGGGTGCGTTGTGGTTGCTCGCGCTCACACGGCGGAGCCGCATATCGATACAGCCCCGCGCCCCTAAAAGACCGGCAGTCGCCGTCCGCTACGAGGACTGGTCGCGCCCCACGCGGCGGAGCCGCATATCGATACAGTCCCGCGCGCCTAAAAGAACGACGGTCGCCGTAGCTTTTCGGGTGCGTCGTGGCTGGTCGCGCCCACGTGGTGGAGCCGCACATCGATACAGCCCCGCGCCCTCTGAAAGGCAGGGTGCTGTTTGGTGGTCGGCTGCGGGGAGTGTGTGGGTGGTTCGGAGGTTGTGGGGGTGGGTGCTGATGGGTGCCGGGTGCGGGTTGTTTGTGGCTGGGCGCGCCCACGCGGCGGTAGCCGCATATCAGATACAGCCCCGCGCCCCTTAGGTAGGGATGGGGGCCGTTAGTTGGGGGGTGAGGTGGGTGGTCATCTTATGCTCCTGTCGTTTTGCGTTCAGGTTGTTGTTAGCCAGTTTTCCCTTAGGGCCGCCAAGACTGCTATGGAGACCGTTAGGAGGACCAGGCTCAGCGCCATTGCTGATTCTGGGGTGCTTTGTAGGGCCAAGTAGACCGACAGCGGCATTGTTTGGGTTTTGCCTGGGAAGTTTCCTGCGAACGTTATTGTTGCGCCGAATTCTCCCAAAGCTCTTGCCCAGGCCAGGACCGCTCCTGCTGCTATGCCAGGGGCTATCAACGGGAGCGTTATTCTGCGGAATGCTGTGAAGCGTGTTGCTCCCAACGTTGCTGCTGCTTCCTCGTAGCGGGGGTCCGCTGCTCGTAGGGTGCCCTCCACGCTGATCACCAGGAAAGGCATCGCTACGAACGCCTCGGCTATTACTACGCCTGTCGTGGTGAACGGGAGGGTGATGCCGAACCAGCGGTCCAGCCATTGGCCCGCTATGCCGTTTCGGCCCAGGGCCATCAACAGGGCTACGCCTCCTACCACCGGGGGGAGGACCAGGGGGAGGGTTACCAGGGCTCTTAGGAGCGCTCTGCCTCTGAAGTCCGTTCTTGCCAGGAGCCAGGCCAAGGGGACGCCCAGGACCAGGCTCACCGCTGTTGCCGCCGTCGCGCAGAAGAGGGAGAGGCGGAGGGCCTCCCAGACCTCGGGGGTGGTGAGGAGGGAAGGGAGGCTGCTCCAGGGGGTGCGGATCAGGAGGGCCAGCAGGGGGAGCAGGAGGAAGGTGACCCCGAGGAGGGCCGGGATCAGGAGGGGGAGGGGGACGGGCCTCTGGAGTTTTGCGGGGCGAGTCTTCGGCGCCGTCACGGTGCGTTCTCCCTCGGGACGTTCGGGCGGGTCACGGCTGGAGGAAGCCCGCCTCCGTCAGTATCTTCCGGCCCTCCGCCGACCGCACGAGGGCGATGAACTCCTTGGCCGCCGCCGCGTTGGGGGCGCCCTTGAGGAGGGTGATCGGGTAGTCGTTCACCGCCTGGGAGGACTCGGGGAAGTCGATGCCCTGGACCTTGGTGCCCGCGGCGTGCACGTCGGTCTTGTAGACGAGCGCCGCGTCCGCCTCCTTGAGCTCGACCTTCGTGAGCGCCGACTTGACGTCCTGCTCGTACGATACGGGCGTCACCTTGACCCCCGTCGCGGTGAGGATCTTGTCGGCCGCCGCGCCGCAGGGCACCGTCTTGTCGCACAGGACGACCTTGAGGCCGGACCTGGTCAGGTCCTTGAGGCCGGTGATCTTGTCGGGGTTGCCCGGCAGGGTGGCGATCTCCAGCTGGTTGCGGACGAAGGTGACCGGCGCCGTGGCGTTGTCCTTCTTGCCGGTCACGATGGCCATGGTCTTGGCGCTGGCCGCGGCGAACACGTCGGCGGGGGCGCCGTTGGTGATGCTCGCGGCGAGGCTGTCGCTGCCGGCGAAGTTGAAGGTGACCTTCGTACCGGGGTGGGCCTTCTCGAACTGTTCGCCGAGCGCGGTGAACGTCTCCTTGAGGGAGGCGGCGGCGAAGACGGTGACCGGGCCGGACACCCCGGCGGAGGTGGACGGCGTCGCGCCCGCGTCCGGCGTGGAGTCCGAGGAGCACGCGCTCAGCGTCAGCAGCGCGGCGACCCCCGCGCCGGTCACCTGGAGCAGCCGGTGGGGGCGGGGCGCGGGACGGGTCATCACGGGTACTCCTCGGGGACGGTTCGGCTGACGGCCGTGATGATGATACTGCCGCATATGCGAGCCGTAAGTATCTTGTCTCATTGCATGAGCTGGGACTATGCAAGATCTGGCTGGCATGTGCGTTCGTCCAGGACGATCAGGCCCGGTCGATGTGGACGTTCGTCGACTTCACCCGGGCCGTCGCCTCCATGCCCACCTCCAGGCCCAGTTCCTCCACCGCCTCCCGGGTGAGCAGCGAGACCAGTCGGTGCGGGCCCGCCTGGATCTCGACCTGGGCCGCTACGTCGCCGAGCTTCACGGCCGTGACGATGCCGGGGAAGGCGTTGCGGACGGACGTGTGCGAGGGGGTCTCGTCGCCGTCGGCGCGGGCCAGCTCGACCGAGAACGCGGCCAGGTCGGTGCCGTCCACGAGACGTCGGCCCGCGTCGTCGCGGTGGGTGGTGAAGCGGCCCGCGTCCGCCCAGCGGCGTGCGGTGTCGGGGCTGACGCCCAGGAGGCGGGCGGCCTGGCCGATGGTGTAGGAGTGCATGCGGTCACGATAGGTCGCCGTACGGCTCCTCAGCCGGTGTGGACCCTCGGGCGGCGGGCGCGGTCGGGTTCCGCCTCGCGGAGGACCTCGCGGGTCACCGGGGCCACCTCGCCCTGGCCGAAGAGGAAGAAGCGCAGGAAGTTGGTGAAGGGGCCGCCCTCGGTCCACTCGAAGTAGATGTGCGGGGTGCAGTTGGTGGAGTCGCGGATGTGCAGGAGGAGGGCCGCGAGGGCGTTGGGGATCGAGGAGTGCTCCAGGGTCAGGACCCGGTAGCGGCCGTGCAGGACCTCGCCCCGGACCGTGAGGCTCGCCTCGAACTCGGAGGGGTCGGTGACGGTGACCTCGACGAAGACGTAGTCCTCCTGGCCGGGGATGTCGTTGTCCTCGCGGATCTGCTCGATCTTGTCGCGGTACTCGGCGACGTCGCGGCGGTCCGGCTCGTTGGCGATCAGGCGGATCTTGCGGCTCGACATGTCCCGTACGAAACGTTCCGCCATCGGGTCGAGGGAGACGCTCGTGACGCGCAGCTCGAAGGCGCGGGCCAGGCGGGACAGGAGGGAGACCAGGATGATGCCGGCGATGAAGCAGGCGCCGATCTTGACGCCGTCGGGGCGTTCGATGACGTTGGCGACCGTCGTGTAGAGGAAGACCGCCGAGATGACGCCGAAGCCGATGGTCCAGTTGCGCTGGCCGGCCTTGTGCGCGGCGATGGTCACGGCGATCGCGGCCGAGCTGATGAGGACGAGCACGCCGGTGGCGTACGCGCCGCCCTGCGCGTCGACGTCGGCGTCGAAGATCCAGGTCACCAGGAAGGCGATCAGCGTGAAGACGATGACCATGGGGCGCACCGCGCGGGCCCAGTGCGGGGCCATGCCGTACCGGGGCAGGTAGCGCGGCATCAGGTTGAGCAGGCCCGCCATCGCGGAGGCGCCGGCGAACCAGAGGATCGCGATCGTCGACACGTCGTACACCGTGCCGAAGGCGCTGCCGAGGTAGTCGTGCGCGAGGTAGGCGAGCGCGCGGCCGTTGGCCTGGCCGCCCGTCTTGAACTCCTTCTCGGGGATGAGGAGGGTGGTGATGAAGCTGGTGGCGATGAGGAAGCCGCTCATGATGAGGGCGGCGGTGGTGAGGAGCTTCTTGGTGTCGCGGATGCGGCCGGTGGGGCGTTCCTCGGTGTCGTCCGGGTCGCCCTTGACGTTCGGCATGACGGCGACGCCGGTCTCGAAGCCGGAGAGGCCGAGGGCGAGCTTGGGGAAGACGAGCAGGGCGACGCCGACCATCGCAAAAACGTTTCCGTGTTCGGTGGTCAGCGCGCTGGACCAGTCGGTGATCACATGTCCTGCGGTGATGACGTGCCACAGGCCGACGGCGACGACCACGACGTTCAGCGTGAGGTAGATGCCGACCAGGACGACCGCGACGCCGATCGCCTCCAGGAACCCCTTGAGGAAGACCGCGCCGAGCAGCGCGACCAGCACCAGGGTGATCACCATCTGCCGGCCGTGCAGGGCGTTCGTGAGGTGCGGGTTCTCCACCAGGTGGGTGGAGGCGTCGGCGGCGGAGAGCGTGATGGTGATGAGGAAGTCGGTCGCGGCGAAGCCCAGCAGGGTGAGGACGAAGAGCTTGCCCTTCCAGAAGGAGAGCAGGCGCTCCAGCATCGCGATCGAGCCCTCGCCGTGCGGGCTCTCCTCGGCGACCCTGCGGTAGACGGGGAGCGCGCCCGCGAGGGTGACGATCACGAGGACGATCGTCGCGATCGGGGAGAGGAGCCCGGCGGCGAGGGCGGCGATGCCGGGCTGGTAGCCGAGGGTGGAGAAGTAGTCGACGCCGGTGAGGCACATGACGCGGTACCAGCGCTGGCCGACGTGGGCCTGAGGCTTCTGCTCGCTCTCGTCCTCGGCCGGCCGGCCCTTGCCCATGTCGGACAGGCCCTCCAGCATCCAGGCCCGTAGGCGGCTGGGTGCCGGTTGTTCGGTCGTGGCCATCGGCGGGGTCTCCAGGTGTGCGGCTCGGGTGCGGTTCCGGCCATCACGCGGACGGCGGGTACAGCGTAAGCAGAGAGTGACACGGGGGCCTGGGGTTCGGGGGGTGGAGGGCGTCAAGCTTGCGTTAAGACTGGCCTGGTCGGGGCGGGTGTGAGGGCGTCGGGGTGGACTGGGCCGTACGGGGGAGTGGACACCCAGTGTCATGGTCGGCGAGGGCTGCGATTTCGTAATGTTCGCCCTTTGAGTCGAATGTTTCGAACCGCCTTGAGGGGTCTCTGTGTGCCGAGCCAGGGACCCTTCTTCAACTGGCCTTCGAATTGACCGTGTTCAAGGGGTTGCCTCCTCTCGGAGGCTGTCTCTAGGGTGCGGCAGCAGCGAAGCTTTCTGGATTGGCTCCGAAACTTTCGATCTATCGAGGAGAGCATGATGGGCGACCCGGCACTCTCCCGCCGAGGCTTCTTGGGGGCCTCCGCCGCGGCCGGTCTGGGCATGACGGCGTTGAGCGGCTGCGGCGGTGACTCGGACGGGGACTCGGCCGGGGGTAAAACCACGATCGAGTGGTGGAACATCTCCACCACTCAGCCCGCCAAGGACGTCTGGGCGGCTCTGGCCAAGAAGTTCGAGAGCCAGAACCCTGGTGTCAAGATCAAGATCGTCCAGCTGGAGAACGACGCCTACAAATCCAAGATGACGGCGCAGACCGCCTCCGGCAAGCTCCCCGACATCTTCCACACCTGGGGCGGTGGCGTCCTCAAGCAGCAGGTCGACGCCGGACTCGTCGAGGACCTCAGCGAGCGCACCAAGCCCTGGTCCGACAGCCTGCTGCCGGTCGCCAAGGCGGCGTACCTGATCGACGACAAGGTGTACGGCATCCCGTTCGACATCGGCATGATCGGGTTCTGGTACAACAAGGCGCTGTTCAAGAGGGCCGGGATCGCCGCCCCGCCCACCACCTGGTCCGGATTCCTGGACGCCGTACGGAAGCTGAAGGCCGCCGGGATCACCCCGCTCGCGCTCGCCGGCAAGGAGAGCTGGACCGGGATGTACTACTGGGCGTACCTCGCGATGCGTACGGCCGGGCTCGACGCGCTCCAGAAGGCCGACGCCGGCAAGGACTTCACCGGCGACGGGTTTGTGCAGGCCGGGCAGCATCTCCAGGAGCTGATCGACCTCCAGCCGTTCCAGAAGGGGTTCCTCGGGGCCGCCTACTCCAGCCCGACCGGGCAGGCCGCGGCCGTCGGCAACGCCAAGGCGGCGATGGAGCTGATGGGCCAGTGGGCGCCCACCGTCGAGGCCGACGCGGGCAAGGGCATCGGCGCCGACCTCGGGTTCTTCCCCTTCCCCGCGGTCGAGGGCGGCAAGGGCGCGATCACCGAGGTGTTCGGCGGGGGCGGCGGACACGCGCTGCGCAAGGGTGCCCCGCAGGCGGCCGTCGACTTCCTCAAGTTCTTCGCCTCGCAGGCCACCGACCTCGAACTCGTCACCAAGACGGGCTCGCTGCCGATCGTGCCCGGCGCCGAGTCCGGGCTCAAGGATCCCAACCTCCTCGCCGTACAGGGTCAGTTGAAGGCGGCCACCGGGTTCCAGCTCTACCTCGACCAGGCGTACGCGCCCGCCGTCGGGCAGCAGGTCAACGACAGCGTCGCCGGGCTCATCGCCGGGTCCAAGTCACCGAAGCAGGTCACCGAGGCGATCACGAAGACCGCCAAGGACGAGCAGTGACCTCGACGTTCGTCGAGGACGAGCGGGGGACGGCGGTGCAGGAGCCGCCGGACGCCGGGAAGGCGCGGTCCCGGCGGCGGATCACGCACTGGTTCACCGCCTTCGCCTTCCAGGTGCCCGCGCTCGTGCTGTTCGGCGTCCTCGTACTGCTGCCGATGCTGTTCGCCGTCTACGCGTCCTTCTTCCGCTGGGGCGGGTTCGGCTGGCCCTCCGAGGCCATCGGGTTCGACAACTACACGCGGCTGCTGAAGGACGACGTGTTCCTCGGCGACCTGTGGCGCGGGGGCCTGCTCGTCGGGCTGTCGGTCGTGCTGCAACTCCCGTTCGCGCTCGCCCTCGCCGTCGCGCTCAACCAGAAACTGCGCGGGCGCGCCGTCTACCGGATGCTGTTCTTCGCGCCGTACATCCTCTCCGAGGCGATCACCGGCATCCTGTTCGGCATGCTGTTCGCGCCCGAGGCCGGGTTCGCGGACCAGGTCCTCAGCCGTATCGGTCTCGAGGGGCTCGGCGGGAAGTGGTTCTCCGACCCCTCGACCGTCCTCGCGACGCTGTTCCTCGTCATGATGTGGAAGTACTTCGGCTTCCACATGATGCTCTACCTCGCCGGACTCCAGTCCATCCCGGCCGAGTTGACCGAGGCCGCGCTCATCGACGGGGCCGGGCCCTGGGAGCGGTTCCGCCACATCACCCTGCCGCTGCTCGCGCCGACCCTGCGGATCAGCGTGTTCCTGTCGGTGATCGGCGCGATCCAGCTCTTCGACCTGGTCTGGGTCACCACCAGCGGCGGACCCGATCACCACTCCGAGACCATGGCCGTGACGCTGTTCCAGTACGGCTTCAAGCGCTACCAGGTCGGCTACGCCAGCGCGATCAGCGTCGCCATGTTCGTCATCAGCCTCGTGTTCGCCGTCGTCTACCAGCGCTACGTCATGCGCCGCGACCTGGAGGGAGCCACCACGACCATGCGAGGAGGCGGCTCGTGAAGAAGAACCTGCGCAATCTGCCGGTGCACGTCGTACTCGTCGCGGTCGGCGCGCTGATGGCCGTACCGCTGCTGTACGCGGTGCTGTCCGGGTTCAAGACCACCGACGAACTCTCCCGCAACCCCGTCGGGCTGCCCGAGAAGTGGGTGACCTCCAACTACACCGACATCCTGGAGTCCAGCTCCTTCTGGCAGATGGTCGGGTCCAGCACCTTCATCGCCATCGCCACGGCGCTCGCGGTGGTCGCGGTGTCGGCGCTCGCCGCCTTCTCCTTCGCGCGGTTCGCGTTCAAGGGGCGGGAGGCGCTGTTCACGCTGTTCACGATGGGGCTGATGTTCCCCTTCGCGGTCGTCGCGCTGCCGCTGTTCCTGCTGCTGCGCTCGATCGGCCTGCTGGACAACCCGCTCGGGGTGATCCTGCCGCAGGCCGCGTTCGGGATACCGGTGACCATCGTCATCCTGCGCGGGTTCTTCCGGGAGATCCCGGCGGAGCTGGAGGAGGCGGCGACCCTCGACGGCTGCGGGCCGCTCGGGTTCTTCTGGCGGGTGCTGCTGCCGATGGCCCGGCCCGCCCTCGGAACCGTCTCCGTCCTTGCCGTGGTGGGGAGCTGGAACAACTTCCTGCTGCCGCTGCTCGTCTTCACGGACCCCAGCTGGTGGACGATCCCGATCGGGGTCCAGCAGTTCCAGGGGCAGTACTCGTCGGAGTACGCCCGGGTCTTCGCCTACCTCGTCCTCGCCATGGTGCCCGCCCTGGCGTTCTACTCCGTCGCCGAGCGGCAGCTCGTCGGCGGGCTCACGGCCGGCGCCTCCAAAGGCTGAACCGGCCCAACTCATGTACGGCTCACCCCCCTTGAGGAGTCGCAGCATGCTCGTCCGCACCCGTCTCAGACTCGCCGGGGCGCTCGCCGCCGCCCTCGTCGCCGCCGGCGTCGCGAGCGGCCCCGCCGCCCAGGCCGGGGAACAGCACCACAAGGCGACACTCGCCGACCTCGCCCAGCGGCACGGGCGTTACTTCGGCAGCGCCACCGACAACCCCGAACTCACCGATGCCCCCTACAAGAAGATCCTCGGCCACGAGTTCGACATGATCACCCCGGGCAACGGGATGAAGTGGTACGCCACCGAACCCCAGCAGGGCGTCTTCGACTTCACCGCGGGCGACGAGATCCTGAACCTCGCCCGGGCCAACCACCAGAAGGTGCGCGGCCACACCCTCGTCTGGCACAGCCAGCTCCCCGGCTGGCTGACCGGCAAGGAGTGGACGGCGGACGAGCTGCGGGCCGTCCTCAAGAACCACATCCAGACCGAAGTCCGGCACTACCGGGGGAAGTTGTACGCCTGGGACGTCGTCAACGAGGCGTTCAACGAGGACGGCACCTACCGCGAGACCGTCTTCTACAAGACCCTCGGCCCCGGCTACATCGCCGACGCGCTGCGCTGGGCGCGGCAGGCCGACCCGCGCGTGAAGCTGTACCTCAACGACTACAACATCGAGGCCGTCGGCCCCAAGAGCGACGCCTACTACAAGCTCGCCAAGGAGCTGAAGGCGCAGGGCGTGCCGCTCGACGGCATCGGCCTCCAGGCGCACCTGGCCCTCCAGTACGGCTATCCGACGACGCTGGAGGACAACCTCCGCCGCTTCTCCCGGCTGGGGCTCGACACCGCGCTCACCGAAGTCGACGTGCGGATGTTCGTGCCCGCGACCGAGGAGAAGCTCGCCGAACAGGCCCAGTGGTACGCCGACATGACCGACGCGTGCCTGTCGGTGCGCCGGTGTGTTGGCATCACGATCTGGGATTACACGGACAAGTATTCGTGGATCCCGGCGGTCTTCCCCGGTGAAGGCGCCGCTCTCCCCTGGGATGAGCAACTCAAGCCGAAACCCGCCTACTTCGCGCTCCGGAACGCGCTGAAGTAGGTCGGGTTTCAGGGGCGGGCTGGTGGTGCGGTGCTGGACCGCACCACCAGTTCCGTGCCCAACTCGACGCGCGGGGAGTCGGGATGCTCGTCGTGCGCCAGGCGCAGGACCGTGCGGACGGCCAACTTGCCCATGTCGGCGAGGGGTTGGCGGACCGTCGTCAACGGCGGGGCGGACCAGCGGACTTCGGGGAGGTCGTCGAAGCCGACGACGCTCATGTCCTGCGGGACGCGCAGGCCGCGTTGGCGCAGCGCCTCCACCGCGCCGAGCGCCATCCGGTCGCTCGCCGCGAACAGGGCCGTCGGCGGGGCCGGGAGGTCCAGGAGGGTGCCCGCGCCCCGGAAGCCCGACGCGGACTGGAAGTCGCCGGGTACGACGAGGGCGTCGTCCACCGGGACGCCCGCCGCCTCCAGCGCCGCGCGGTAGCCGTCGTAGCGGGCGCGGGAGCACAGGAGTCTCGGGGGGCCCGCGATCAGGCCGATCCTGCGGTGGCCCAGGGCCAGCAGGTGTTCCGTCGCGGCGAGGCCGCCGGACCAGTTGGCGGCGCCGATCACCGGGACGCCGTCCGCGTACGTGCCTGTCGGGTCGACGACCACCAGGGGGACGCCGAGGATCCTCAACTCCTCGTGCAGTGTGGGTTCCAGGTCGGATGTGACCAGGATGACGCCGCCTGAGGCTCGGGCTCTGAGGTTGCGCATCCACTCTCTGGCGTCGCCGGTGCGGCCGTGGATCGCCGAGACGACTGTGCCTATGCCGGCCGCGTGCGCGACCTCTTCGACGCCGCGGATGATCTCCACTGCCCAGGGGCTGCCGAGGTCGTTGAAGACGAGGTCCAGGAGGGCGGGGGTGTGGGTGGGGGCGGTTGGGGGGCGTTTGCGGTAGCCGTGCAGGCGGAGGAGGTCCTCTACGCGGGCGCGGGTGGCGGGGGAGACGTCGGAGCGGCCGTTGACTACGCGGGAGACTGTGGGGACGGAGACGCCTGCGCGGCGGGCGATTTCGGTGATGGTGATTTTGGTGGGGGGTGAGGTGTTGGGGGAGGTGGCGGGTGTTGTGGTGCTGGGGGTTCCGATACGGGGTGTTGTGGTGCCGGGTGGCTTGGCGAGGGGGGTCTCGGGGGTGTGGGCCTCGACGCTGTGCGCCTTCACGCTGCTTGCTTCGACGCCCTGTGCCTCGGTGTTCTGTGGTGCCATGTGCCCGCCTCTGCTTCCGGTACCCGAGCCGAAACTTCCAGGAGTCTTCCGGAAAAAGGGTGGGGAGGGGAGGGGTTTTGGGGTGTGGGCTGGGGAAGGTGCGGGGCGTGTGGGGGTGGGTTGACCGGGTTTGGGGGTGCGGGGTGGGTGCGCACCAGGAGGGGCAGGGCGAGCTCCGGGGGCGGCGACAGTGCTGGTGCCTGCCGGTGGTGGGCCGGGGGTGTTCGACGCGTGGCCGAGAGCGGCGGGGTGGGCGTCGGGTCGCGCGGCGGGGGGCGGGCTGGCCGGGGTTCGGAGGGGCGGGGTGGATTGGTGGAAGGTGCGTGCGCAGGGGAGGCGTGGGCCGGGGGTGTCCGGCGAGAGTGCGAGGGGCAGATGCGCGCAAGGGGTGGGTGGGGAGGGTGTTCGGCGTGCCGTTGAGAGGGGCGGGGTGTCGGGTGCGGGGTGAGGAGGCTGGCTGGGGCAGACGTGTAGGGAGCTGGTGGGCGGGTGTCCGACGCGCGGACGAGAGAGGTGGGGGCGTCGGGTGCGGGGTGAGGAGGTCGGCCGGGGCAGACGTGCGGAGGGGGTGGGAAGCGTCCGGCGTGCGGTCGAGTGAGGTGGGGTGGCCGTCGGGCGCGTGGTGAGAGGGCGTGCCGGGGTGGACGTACGGAAGGCGTTCGGTGTGTGGCTGAGTAGAGCGGCGCGCGTGCGTCAGGGCCGGGACAGTGGTGTGTCTCCGGCCCTGGGGGTGCCTGGTTTTGGGTCTGGTTTTGGGTCTTTCAGGCCACTGCCACGATTCGGCCGGGGCCGGGCGGGCGGTGGGGGGCGATCACGCTGCCGTCCGGCAGTAGCTCACCTGTGTCCTCGAACAGTAGGACGCCGTTGCACAGCAGGCTCCAGCCTTGTTCCGGGTGGTGTGCCATCAGCCGGGCGCAGTCCCGGGCTGTGGAGTCGGCTGGCGGACACGGTGGCTGGTGCTGGCACATGGAAGGGATCTTTCGCTCTGTCGTGACGGATGAAGTGACCGGTGCGATGTGTGGATCGTGTGTCGTGTCGTTCTCGCGGCGCGAAGCGTCGTTCATGGCCGCCCCCGTTGTGATAAGTCGGTAGGAACCCAGTGTTGCTCTACGGGCATGGATCCGCAGGGATTTCGCGGTACCGCTCCTCACAGGTTCATGACGCGTCACTCGCACGGGCGGTTCAGTCCCGCCGCCCGGTCACTTCGGATGGTTCGAGCTGGTCACAACGGGCTAGTCCGGCAGGATGACGTCACGCGGGTGAGCTCAACAGGGGCGCCGGCGTGACCCGGTGGGTGAGCGCCGGGAGCAACTCCGCGACGCGGTGCGGGCGGTGGGCCGCGATGCCGGGCGGGGCCGGCGCCAGCGGGATCAGGACGTCCGCCGGTGCGGGGTGCCCGGTCGTGCCGTCCGACGCCCAGTCGCCGTGCAGCCAGAGTGTCAGCATGTACAGGCCGGGGACGGACAACAGGCGGGCCTGGACGTCGAGTTCGGTGGACTCCGCCTGACGCAGCGCCCGTTCCGTCGAGTCGATGTACGGGCCCTCGAAGAAATGCGAGAACGTCCAGCCGTCCGCCGTGAGACGGGTCTCCGCCGCGGCCACGGCCCGCTCCTGGCAGCGGATCAGGAACCGCCAGCCGGCCAGCCGGGTCTCGGGCACGCCCGCGGCGCTGATCCGCTCCAACACGTGCAGCGGGAGCGGGAGTTCGGGGACCGCCGGACCCTCGGCGGTCCTCAGGGACGGGGTGCGGGCCTCACGGACGGCCGTCGGGGAGCCGAGGGCGGTGAGGACGGAGCGCAGGGCGGGCGCGGGTGCCGGGGGGACATGCAGCGGCATGGTGGGTCGCCTCTCATTCGACAGGCAAGGGTGTGGCGCGAGGGCGGGGGCGGACGGCGCTGTCAGCTCTCGGATTCGGGGCGGTGCGATCGGAGAGGCAGCGCCGTGGCCGGTGTGCCGGGTGCGTGCGATCTGTCGTCCGCGGCCTGAACGGCAGTTCCTTCGGCCGGGCTCCCGCCTTCTCCGCCTGTCGCGGAGTTTATACGACGCGTGTTCGGGGTGGGTTTCGGCTACCCGATCCGTTTCCCCGCCGCAAGCATCTATTCGGTCGGCGAAACGACTGAATCCTCCCGATTCAGAACACCCTCACCGGCGTCCACCTGGGAAAGTCTCCGCCGCGCGGTCGGCGTATTTCCGTCGGTGTTTTTCACGAGCAGCCGAGTTCCGGAAAAAGAGTTCCGCGCCGGGCTTCGTCGAATGTGTCGCCGGTCACTTATGGGGTGCTTACGAGGGACTGGACCCAGCCTAGCGGGCCCCGGTCGGCGCCGGGGGCGTTATCGATCGTTCCGCTGGGCATCATCTTTCCTGACCCGGGACGACCCCCGGCGGCCGGGAGACCGGGCCGTCGGCCGAGGAGGGACGCTTCGTATGGGCGAGAAGGTCGTGGCAGGCGCGTTCGACCTGTCCGATCGGCAGCACTACCGCGACAAGCTCCGGCAGTGCCTCGCGGGGCTGGAGCGGCTGCTGGCCGAGCAGCGCTTCGACCGCCCCAAGAACCTCATGGGGCTGGAGATCGAACTGAATCTCGCGGGTGCCGACGGTGCGCCGAGAATGTTGAACGGGCAGGTACTCGAACGTATCGCGAGCCGTGATTTCCAAACAGAACTCGCCAGGTTCAATCTGGAAGTCAACATAGCTCCACACCGGCTCGGTGGGCGGGTATTCGACCAGCTCGCCGAGGAACTCCGTACCTCCCTGGCATATGCGCACCGTAAGGCCCGGGAAGTCGACGCCGGAATCGTGATGATCGGGATTCTGCCCACCCTCGCTGCCGAGGATCTCGTCTCCGCGAACCTCTCCGAGGTCGACCGGTACGCCCTCCTCAACGATCAGATCGTCGCCGCCCGCGGCGAGGACTTCACCCTCGACATCGACGGGGTCGAGCAGCTCTCCTGCACCGCCAAGTCCATCACCCCCGAGGCCGCCTGCACCTCCGTACAGCTCCATCTCCAGGTCACGCCCGGGCGGTTCGCCGATGTCTGGAACGCCGCTCAGGCCGTTGCCGCCGTCCAAGTCGCCGTCGGGGCCAACTCGCCGTTCCTCTTCGGGCGGGAGTTGTGGCGGGAGTCGCGGCCTCCGCTCTTCCTTCAGTCCACCGATACCCGGCCGCCCGAGCTTCAGGCCCAAGGGGTGCGGCCCCGGACCTGGTTCGGGGAGCGGTGGGTCTCCTCCGCGTACGAGCTGTTCGAGGAGAATCTTCGGTTCTTCCCTCCGCTCCTTCCCATCTGTGACGAAGAGGATCCGCTCGGGGTCATCGATGCCGGGGGGACTCCCAAGCTCGCCGAACTCGTCCTTCACAACGGGACCGTGTACCGGTGGAACCGGCCCGTCTACGGGGTTGCCGACGGGGTTCCTCATCTGCGGGTCGAGAATCGGGTGCTTCCCGCCGGGCCCACCATCACCGATGTGCTTGCCAACGCCGCGTTCTACTACGGCGTCGTGCGGGCCCTTGCCGAGGAGTCTCGGCCCGTGTGGGCGCGGTTGCCCTTCGAGGCCGCTGCCTCCAACTTCGATGCCGCTTGTCGGTACGGGATCGAGGCTCGGGTGTTGTGGCCTCGGCGGGGGCGGCTGGGTGGGGTGGGGGAGGTGGACGTGGTGAGTCTGGTGCGGGATGAGTTGTTGCCGTTGGCTGCTGCTGGGCTTGATGCGTGGGGGGTGGAGGCCGTGGATCGGGACTTCTATCTCGGGGTGATCGAGGAGCGGTGTCGGTTGCGGGTGAATGGGGCTACCTGGCAGGTGGCTACGTTTCATGGGGCGCTGGAGGCGGGGGTGTCCCGTGAGGAGGCGTTGGCCGCTACTACCCGGCGGTATGGGGAGTTGATGCGGGCGGGGGAGCCTGTGCATTTGTGGCCTGTGGGGGTGGGGGAGGTTGCGGCGTTGGGGTGACGTGGGGTTTTTCGCCCCCGCCGCCCCTACCCTCCCCCAAGCTCTTCGAGCAGGGGGGACCCCCACATCCTGAAGGGGCTCCGCCCCTTCGACCCCAGCCGGGGGCTTCGCCCCCTGGGCCCCCCGGGTGCGTGGTTTGGTGCGGGTGCGTTGTGGTTGCTCGCGCAGTTCCCCGCGCCCCTAAAAGACTAAGAGGTTGTCTCACGTGGTGAGTTTCGCGAGCTTCTTGTAGCAGGTCAGGGCGGCTGCGAGGCCGAGGAAGGCGAGGAAGTGCGATCCCTTCCGCTCGTATCGCACGGTGAGGCGGCGGTAGCCGAGCAGCCAGGCGATGGACCGTTCGATCTTCCAGCGGTGCCGGCCGAGTCGCTCGCCGGACTCGATGCCCGGACGTGCGATGCGCGGGACCAGGCCCCGTTCACGGAGCCAGGCCAGGTGGTCGGCGGAGAAGTACGCCTTGTCCGCGCGGATCTTGACGGGACGTCGTCTTCGTGGTCCGCGCCGCGAGCGGACGGCGGGTATCGCCCGGATCAGCGGCTTGAACGCCTGGCTGTCGTGGAGGTTCGCGCCGGACACCGCGAGGGCGAGCGGGATGCCCTGGGCGTCGGACAGGACGTGCAGTTTGCTGCCCTTCTTGCCGCGGTCGACCGGGTTCGGCCCGGTCAGTGATCCCCCCTTTTCGCACGGACGGAGGCCGCGTCGATGATCGCCGAGGTCCAGTCCAGCTCACCCCTGGCGCCGAGTCGGTCGAGCACGGCCCGGTGCAGCCGGCGCCACAGGCCGGCTTCGGTCCAGGCCGTGAACCGGCGGTGCGCTGTCGCCGGGGACGTACCGAACGTCGGCGGCAGGTGCCGCCAGGCACACCCGCTGGTCAGTACGTACACCACCGCCGTGAACACGGCCCGCTCATCACGCGGAGCGGTCCCGCCTCCCTGCGGTCGAGCGACGAACGACGGCAGCAACGGGGCGACCAGCTCCCAGAGTTCATCAGGAACCAGCCGCTTCGACAGATCGGCAGTCACGACCGACATCATGCCGCACGAACATCACGCCACATGAGACAACCTCTAAAAGACTAGGGGAGCCGTGTGTTTCACACCTGTCCCGCGTTCCTCAGCAGCAGCGGCGCGTTCCGGCTGGGGGAAGATGGGGGGCCGGACAGGAAGTGGGTGGGTGCGTGGTGTCTTCTGCGGCTGAGGAGCAGCCCTTGGGGCGGGTTTCTCGGCGGGCGTTGCGGGATGAGACCTTGCTGGTGCTGGGGGTGTCCCTGGGGGCCAGTGGGGTTTCCGCGCTCATTAGTTTTGTTGGGTCTGTTACCAAGCCTGGGGGGCTCAAGGATCAGACTGCGACCCTCAATGGGTCCGCTGCTCCTGGGCGGCCCTGGCTGGATCTTGCCTGGCAGTTGTTCGGGATCAGTAGTTCGTTGGTGCCTGTGGTGCTTGTCGCTCATTTTTTGATGCGGGAGCGGGCTTCGTTGCGGGTGCTTGGGTTTGATCGGACTCGGCCCTGGCCCGATCTGGGGCGGGGGGCCGGTGTCGCCGCTGTGATCGGGAGTAGTGGGATCGCGTTCTATCTCGCCGCGCGAGGGCTCGGGTTCAATCTGACCGTCGTGCCTGAGGCTTTGCCCGACGTGTGGTGGAAGTACCCCGTGCTGGTGTTGTCCGCCTTGCAGAACGCGATCCTCGAAGAGGTCATCGTCGTGGGGTATCTGCTGCGTCGGCTGGGGCAGTTGGGGTGGGGGGCGGGGGCTGCGCTTGTTGCCAGTTCTGTGTTGCGGGGGTCTTATCACCTTTATCAGGGGATCGGGGGGTTCATCGGGAACATGGTGATGGGGGTGGTGTTCGTCTATCTGTATCGGCGGTGGGGGCGTGTGGGGCCGCTCGTTGTCGCGCATTCACTGCTCGATATCGGGGCTTTTGTGGGGTACGCCCTTCTCGCCGGGAAAGTCGACTGGTTGCCGACTCCCTGAGTCAGGCGAGGAGCTCGCCCTCGATGACCGTGACCGCGCGGCCGGTCAGGAGGGTGCGGTTGCCGCGTAGGGCGGTGCGGACTCGGCCCGCGCGCGAGGATGCCTGGAGGCCGGTGAGGTCGGGGCTGCCGAGGCGCTGGGACCAGAAGGGGGCCAGTGCCGTGTGGGCGCTGCCCGTGACCGGGTCCTCGTCGATGCCGACGTTCGGGAAGAAGCAGCGGGAGACGAAGTCGTAGCCGAGGGCGGGGTTCTCGGCGCGGGCCGTGGCGATGATGCCGCGCGTGGAGTACGCGGCGAGGGCCTTGTGGTCGGGGCGCAGGGCGTGGACGGTTTTCTCGTCGGGCAGCTCCACGACCAGGTCGCCCACGTTCGCGCCCGTGTCGTACGCGGACAGCGGTTGCGCGTCGAGTGCCTCCGCGACGCCGTCCGGGATCGCCACCTCCGTCAGCGGGGCCGTCGGGAAGTCCAGGGTGATCGAGCCGTCCTCGGCGGGGGTGGCGGTGAGGATGCCGCTAAGGGTGCGGAAGCGTACGGCGCCCTCGTGGGCGCCTGTCGTGTGCAGGACGTGCGCGGTCGCCAGGGTGGCGTGGCCGCACATCGCGACCTCCGTGGCGGGGGTGAACCAGCGCAGGGCCCAGTCCGCCTCGGGGTCGTCCGGCGTCGGGTGGGCGAACGCCGTCTCCGCGTGGTTGACCTCCAGCGCGATGTTCTGGAGGCGGTCGTCGTCGGGGTAGGAGTCCAGGAGCAGGACGCCCGCCGGGTTGCCGGAGAAGGGGCGGTCGGTGAACGCGTCCACGATTCTGATCTGCATGGACGTGACAGTAGGGGGTGGCGGAGGCGGGGGACCAAGGCCAATCCGGGAAAACTGGACGGGTGCGAGGGAACTGGCGTATGAGGTCGGACGTTGTTGTGGTCACAGGGGCCGGCGGGTTCGTCGGGACGGCGGCTGTGCGGGAGTTGCTGGCTCGGGGAGCGCGGGTCCGGGCGGTGGTGAGACGGGTTCCGGAGGAGGTGGTGGCGGGTGTCGAGTGGGTGACCGGTGATCTGACCGAGCCCGGTGCGGTGTCGGGAGTGTGCGAGGGCGCGCGGGCCGTCGTCCATCTCGCCTCGTACATCGGGGGCGACGAGGCGATGTGCCGGGCCGTGAACGTCGACGGGACCCGGGCCGTGATGGCCGAGGCCCGGCGGGGCGGGGTGCGGCGGGTGGTGCACCTGTCGACCGCCGCCGTGTACGGGGCCGGGCCGCACAGCGGGATCGAGGTCGGCGAGATCGTCGCCGAGCCGGTGTCGGCGGTGAGCCGGAGCCGGCTGGTCGGGGAAGGGTTCGCGTTGGAGGCGGGAGGTGTGGTGTTGCGGCCGGGACTGGTGCTGGGAGAGGGGGACCGGTGGGTGGTGCCGGGGCTGCGGGAGCTGGTGGCCCGGGTGCCGGGGGTGTGGGACGGCGGCCGGGCCCTGCTGTCCGTCGTCGACGTCGCCGATCTGGGGCGGCTGATCGCCTCGCTGGCCCTGGCGGAGGGGGTGGTGCCCGGTGGGGTGTACCACGCCAGCCATCCCGTGCCGGTGCGGATCGGGGAGCTGATCGCCGGGCTCGTGGCGCGGGGGGAGCTGCCGCCGGTGCCTGCGGTGGAGTGGAGCTGGGAGGAGTGTCTGGAGCGGTTCCGGGCGAGTGAAGGGCGGGCGAGTGAGCGGCAGTTCGCGTTGGTGGGGCGGGATCACTGGTACGTGAGCGAGGAGGTCTGGCGGGTCGCCGGGTGCGAGCCGAGGGGGCGGGGGTGGTGACTTGGGGGCCCTGATCCTCGTACGACTTGGTGGTTGCCGTACGAGGGGGCGCTCAGGCGTTCACGTACTCCGCGAGGTGTTCGGCCGTCAGGGTCGTGCGGGATGCGATCAGGGCGGACGGGGTGCCCTCGAAGACGATCGTGCCGCCGTCGTGGCCGGCGCCGGGGCCGAGGTCGATAATCCAGTCGGCGTGGGCCATGACCGCCTGGTGGTGTTCGATGACGATGACCGACTTGCCGGAGTCGACGAGGCGGTCGAGGAGGGCGAGGAGTTGTTCGACGTCCGCGAGGTGGAGGCCGGCGGTGGGTTCGTCGAGGACGTAGACGCCGCCCTTGTCCGACATGTGGGTGGCCAGCTTGAGGCGTTGGCGTTCGCCGCCCGAGAGGGTGGTGAGGGGCTGGCCGAGGGTGAGGTAGCCGAGGCCGACGTCCGCGAGGTGGCCCAGGATGCGGCTCGCGGCCGGGGTCTTCGCCTCGCCCGTCGCGAAGAACTCCGCCGCCTCGGCGACCGGCATCGCCAGGACCTCGCTGATGTCCTTGCCGCCGAGGTGGTAGTCGAGGACGGCCGCCTGGAACCGCTTGCCCTCGCAGTCGTCGCAGGTCGTGGAGACGCCCGCCATCATCGCCAGGTCGGTGTAGACGACGCCCGCGCCGTTGCAGGTCGGGCAGGCGCCCTCCGAATTGGCGCTGAACAGGGCCGGTTTGACGCCGTTGGCCTTGGCGAACGCCTTGCGGACGGGCTCAAGGAGGCCCGTGTACGTCGCCGGGTTGCTGCGGCGGGAACCCTTGATCGGGGTCTGGTCCACCGAGACGACGCCGGCCGTGCGCGGGACCGAGCCGTGGATCAGGGAGCTCTTGCCGGAGCCCGCGACGCCGGTGACGACCGTCAGGACGCCGAGGGGGACGTCCACGTCCACGTCACGCAGGTTGTGCCGCGTCGCGCCCCGGATCTCCAGCTTGCCGGTGGGCTCGCGGACCTCGTCCTTCAGCTTCGCGCGGTCGTCCAGGTGGCGGCCCGTGAGGGTGTCCGTCGCGCGCAGGCCCTCGACCGTGCCCTCGTAGCAGACCGTGCCGCCCGCCGTGCCGGCGCCCGGGCCCAGGTCCACGACGTGGTCGGCGATCGCGATGACCTCCGGCTTGTGCTCGACCACCAGCACCGTGTTGCCCTTGTCGCGCAGGCGCAGCAGGAGGTCGTTCATCCGGCGGATGTCGTGCGGGTGCAGGCCCGTCGTCGGCTCGTCGAAGACGTACGTCACGTCCGTGAGCGACGAGCCCAGGTGGCGGATCATCTTCACGCGCTGGGCCTCGCCGCCCGACAGCGTGCCCGAGGGGCGGTCCAGGGAGAGGTAGCCGAGGCCGATCTCGTTGAACGAGTCCAGGGTCTCGCCGAGCGCGGTCAGGAGGGGGGCCACCGAAGGGTCGTCCAGCTTGCGGACCCACTCCGCCAGGTCGCTGATCTGCATCGCGCAGGCGTCCGCGATGCTGATGCCGCCGATCTTCGAGGAGCGGGCCGCCTCCGTCAGGCGGGTGCCGTCGCAGTCCGGGCAGGTCGTGAACGTGATCGCGCGGTCCACGAACTCCCTGATGTGCGGCTGCATCGCCTCTCGGTCCTTCGCGAGCATCGACTTCTGGATACGGGGGACCAGGCCCTCGTACGTCATGTTGATGCCCGCGATCTTCATGCGGGTCGGCTCCAGGTACAGGAACGCGTGCAGTTCCTTCTTCGTGAAGCGTTTGATCGGCTTGTCCGCGTCGTACAGGCCCGACTCCGAATACAGGCGGTAGCTCCAGCCGCCCGTCTTGTAGCCGGGGACCAGGAGCGCGCCGTCGTTCAGGGAGCGTTCCTCGTCGAAGAGCTGCGTCAGGTCGAAGTCCGTGACCGCGCCCCGGCCCTCGCAGCGGGGGCACATGCCGCCCTGGATGCTGAACGAGCGGCGCTCCTTCACGGTCTGGCCGCCGCGCTCGATTGTCACCGCGCCGGCGCCGCTGATCGAGGCGACGTTGAACGAGAACGCCTTCGCCGGGCCGATGTGCGGTGTGCCGAGGCGGCTGAAGAGGATCCTCAGCATCGCGTTGACGTCCGTGACCGTGCCGACCGTCGACCTGGGGTCCGCGCCGAGGCGCTGTTGGTCCACGATGATCGCCGTGGTCAGGCCCTCCAGGACGTCCACGTCGGGGCGGGCGTTGTTCGGCATGAAGCCCTGGACGAACGCGCTGTACGTCTCGTTGATCAGCCGCTGCGACTCGGCGGCTACGGTCCCGAATACGAGCGAGCTCTTCCCCGACCCCGAGACGCCGGTGAACACCGTCAGCCTGCGCTTCGGGATCTCCACACTGACGTCCCGCAGATTGTTCACCCGCGCGCCGTGCACCCGGATCAGATCGTGACTGTCAGCGGCGTACGGCTTGGTCATCGCGGCTCCTTGTGTGGGCGGGGGTGAGGTCAGGCTAGGTGGGGGAGGGGGGTGTGCGCTTCTCGATTCCTGACCGGTGGGGTGGGGAGAGGGCGGCGTGCCGGTCGGCGAGGACGAGTTGGGCGTCGGGGATGCTCAGGGCGGCTTCGGCGACGAGGGTGTGGATCGCGGCGATCGTGGCGCCTCGGCGGATGTCCTGGTCGATCTGGCGGCGTGTGGCTTCGGGGAGCTGCTGCCAGCGGGCGAGCCGGGCGGGGGGTTCCATCATCGGGGTCTCGCAGGGTCTCTCGGGGCTTCCGGGTTCGGGAGGAGCGCTGGGGGCCAGTTCATGTGGGTGCGGCGGGGACCGTGCCGGGCTGTGGTCAGCGGCCTGTGAGGACGGCGTTCACGGCCGTGGGCAGGGTGCCGGTCATGGGGAGGCGGGTCATGTTGTGGCGTTCTATGTAGCGGTCCACGAATCTGGCGTAGGAGAGGGAGACCCGGGAGTAGCGGTCGTAGATCGTGCTGGGGAAGTCTGTGGCGTCTTGGAAGTACGCGGTCAGGCGTAGGAACGTGCGGTGGAGTCGGGTGCGGTGTTGTGCGTTCTGCTGTTCGTGGCGGTCGGGGCGGACTCCGAAGTTGGTCGGTTCCTTTACGCCTACGCCGTGCTGGTCCTTGGCGATGTCCATGCCGAGGGTCTGGGCCACGCCTGCGGAGACGAAGGACGCCCAGTCGCAGTCGTCGAAGGGGAGGCGGAAGTAGTAGGCGATCAGGTGCAGGACGGGCAGGGTCTCCGCCGCGTAGGTCCGCACGATGCTCGCGCGCAGCACGTCCGGCTCACGGACGTACGCCTGGATGGCGTCGAAGCGGCCCTCCGGCGCCATGCCCGGTCCGGCGGTGGACCACTTCTCGTGGAACTGGATCCGTGCGCTGAACAGCGTCTCCTGGTAGGCGTGGGCGAGCCACCGCGCGTCCCGGTCGCCGCCGAGTGCCTTCACCCGGTCCAGTACCTCCCCCAGGCTCTCGTCCCCGATCCGGTGTACGCCGCCGGCCACGTCCTGCGGCGGGACGACGATGTCGTCCAGGACCGCCATCAGCGCCACGGCCTTGGCGAGCGCGTGCCACAGCGGATCCCGGCGATAACCGGCCAGCCACAGGGTGAGCCACTGCACGGAGTCGCGGACGATGTACCGGTGCACGTCCTCCAGTGACGTGTCGCCCTTGCGCGTACAGATCAGCTCCGCCGGCTCCGCCCCGGCCAGCCACGCCGCGAAGGCGCGCCCCTGCGCACTGCTCCGGTACGCCTCGTCCGTGGCGTCGAGCAGCGCGAGCCGGCCTTGGCGGCACTCGCCCTCGATCTCCAGCAGTTCCGCCTTGTCCAGCGGCTCGGGGCCGGTCTCCGGGAGGAACCGGGCCAGCCCCCGCAGCTGAGCGTCCCGCGCCCGCGCGGTGTCGAACAGGCCGATCTCGCTCAGGTGGAACTCCAGCATCGACTCTCCTGGTCAGCTTGCCGCGCGCGGAGTGACGGACATCGGCAGGGCCTGGGGGTGGATCTGCGCGTCCGCGACCGCTCGGACCCTGTGTCCCGGCGCCGGGTGCAGATGCCAGCGCGTGGTGACGGCGGAGAGCACGGCGAGCATCTCGGCCCATGCGAAGCCGTCGCCGATGCACTTCCTGTTGCCGGTGCCGAAGGGCAGGTAGGTGGCGCGCGGCAGGCTCTTCTCCGGCCGGGTCAGCCACCGGTCGGGGTCGAAGCGCAGGGGGTCGGGGAAGCAGGCGGGGTCGCGGTGCAGCGTCGCGGCGCTGTAGACCACCTCGGCTCCGCGCGGGATCTCGTACCGCCCGACGCGTACGGTCTCCATCGCACGCCGCCCCATGAACCACAGGGGCTGGTACAGGCGCAGCACCTCCTGGACGAACCGCGCGGTGTACGGCAGCGCGGCGGGCGTGACCTCGCCCGGCCCGGCCGTCCGCGCCTCCTCGTTCATCCGGTCGGCCATCCCGGGGTTGCGGGCGAGCACGTGCAGGGCCCACGACAGCGAGGTGGACGTGGTCTCGACACCGGCGACGAGGAAGGTGAGGACCTCGTCGCACGCCTCCTCGTCCGACATGCCGTCCTCGTGCGCGAGCATGAGGGCGAGGACACCGTGGCTCTCCGGGCTGCTGCGGGCCTGCCGTACGGCCGACTCGGCGAGCCGGCGCAGGGCCGCCGCCGAGGCCAGGAACTTTCGTCGGCCCGGAGTCGGTATGTCGGCCAGCGCGGGCGGCAGGATGGTGGCGCGGAGCACGCCGCGTACGAGAATTTCGAGGTCGGTGCTGACGCGTGCGCCCAGTCCCTCGATGGCCCGCCTGGTCTGCGACCCCTCGGCGAAGGGGAAGAGTGCCGGTACCAGCATGGCGACGGCCAGCTCGCGCATCTCCCGCTCCATGGCCATGACCGGCCCCGCCGGCCAGCTCCCCACCCGCGCCCCGGCGATCTCCACGAACGTCTCCGCGTACCGGGCGACCCGCTCCCGGTGGAACGCGGGCTGCAAGGCGCGCCGCTGCCGGAGGTGGAAAGGCCCGTCGGACGACGCCAGCCCGTTGCCGATGTACGGCCGGACCCGGTCGAACAGCATGCCCTTGCTGAACTTGCCGCTCTGCGCCACGAGCACGTCGTGAATGGCCTCGGGGGCGTTGAGCACGTAGAACGAACGCCGCCCCAGCTTCATCTCCACGATGTCGCCGGACCCCCGCAGCCCTTGCAGGAACATCGCCCGCCCTCGCGACATCCTGAGCAGATGCCCGACCACGGGCACTCCACCTGGCGCGAGAGGAACTCCAACCGCTTCTGTCTCGCTCACATCCGAGCTCTCCCCGATGCCAGGCGTGTTCGAACGTTTTAGCGACGGCAAGGTTCCGGGTGTACAGGCGGATTTTCGCGTGGGGGTTGTCGGGCGATCGGTTCCGATATATCGTTGGCGTATCGCGATCGGTTTAAGAAGATCAGTCGATCTGGGAGTCGAGTGGAGTGGGTTTTATGCGTATGCATGGATTTGAGCGTGGGCATGGTCAGGACCCGCGTGAGCGTGGTGGGTTTGAGGGGCGGCGGGCTGCCTTTGGGCCGTTCGGGCCCGGAGGGCCTGGGTTTGGGCCTGGGCCCTGGGGTGGGCGGGGGCGTGGGGGGCCTCGGGGGAGGGCTCGGCGGGGGGACGTGCGGGCTTCGATTCTTGCTCTGCTCAAGGAACGGGGGATGCATGGGTACGAGATGATCCAGGAGATCGCCGAGCGCAGTGGCGGGGCCTGGAAGCCGAGTCCGGGGTCTGTGTATCCGACCCTTCAGCTGCTGGAGGACGAAGGGCTCATCAGCAGTGAGAGCGAGGGCGGCAAGAAGCTGTTCTCCCTCACCGAGGCCGGGCGCGCGGCTGCCGAGGACGTCGCCGAGGCGCCCTGGGAGGAGGCCACGCGTGGGGTCGACTGGGAGTCTCTGCACGAGATCAGGCAGGCCGGGGCCGGGCTCTTCGAGGCGTTCGGGCAGGTCTGGCGGACCGGGAACAAGGAGCAGCGTGAGAAGGCTCTGGCTGTTGTCAACGATGCTCGTAAGAAGCTGTATCTGATCCTCGCCGACGAGGACTGAGCCGTCGTCGTACGGCTGTGCAGGCGCCCTGCGGATTCCGTGGGGCGCCTGTCCGCGTCAGGCCACCAGCGTCGACAGCTTCCGCAGTGACTCGTTCAGCGCCGCCGTCGCCGAGTCCTTGAGCTTGCCCGCCATCAGGGACACCGCCGCGCCCGTGAACTCGCCGTCGATGCGGACCGTCGTCGCCGAGGGGCCGTCCGGCGTCAGGGTGTAGCGCGTGAGGAGGGCGACCGCCATGGGGCCCTTGCCGGTGATCGTGAAGGTGCGCGCGGGCGTCAGCTCGCCGATCGTCCACTCGACTTCCGCCGGGAACCCCATGAGCTTCATGTTCTCCTGGAACGTCGCGCCCGTCTCCAGTGAAGCCGGCCCGCCCTGGGGGAAGTTGGTGTGCGTCGCGTTCCACTCGCCGTACCCCGGCCAGTCCGTCAGCCGGGTCCAGATCTGCTCCGCCGGTGCCTCGATGCGTGCCTCGGCGCTCACTTCGGCCATGCGACCACCTCTTCGAATCGGCCAGGGTGCGCGGAACGTAGCCCCGGGGCCCTCAACTTGCAAGACACGGGCCGCCGTTCACCGCAGGCGTCGTATCACCGCCGCGTCGAAGACGTCCCACGCGCGCGGGTGCGGGCCCTCGTCGTGGCAGTGCCAGGCCGCCCAGAACAGGTCGGCGGGGAGGGCGTCCTCGGGGGCGTAGACGCGGTACACGTATTGCAGGCCGTCGATCGACGGGAGCGCCACCAGCCAGCTCACGGTCATCAAACGGAATCCCCTCTCCCACTACTGTGACGTGACCGTTCACCTCGTGGTTGCGTACAGGGCGTGCGGGAGTGCGCCGCGCGCCCCCTTAGATGGGGGGTCGCCTGATGTCATCCGTAAGGAGGAGATTCTGCGCCGCCTCGTCCCCTTTGCGTGGGAGGCGGAAATGGTTCGCACCGGGGATGACCCAAGGCGTCCGGGACTGATGGGGTGAGGGGGTGCAACCCCGTATTCCCCGGCCAACGGTCCATGAACCCGTACCGCCCACCGTGGACGACGTCGCCGGGTTCAGTGCGGAGCTCGTGGCGGCGGTCGCCGGTGCGCGTCGCAGGGCGGTGCGGAGTGCCGACCGGCAGATCGACAGCGCGCATCTGCTGCACTCGCTGCTGGAGTCGGATGCCGAGGTGCGGGGGATGTTCGGGGAGGAGCCCCGGATCTCGCGGGTGCTCGGGTATCTCGTCCAGCGCAGCATCGGGTACGGGCTGCGGTGGCAGGGCGGGGTCGAGGACTCGGGGGAGGTGCCGGTCGTCGCCGTCGCCGAGGGGTTCTCGCCGGTCGCGGCTGTTGCGGTGGAGGGGGCTCGGGTGCGGGCTGTGCGGCGGGGGGTTGCGCTGGCGGAAGGGGTTGATCTGCTGGCGGCGGTGCTGGCGGATCCACGGTCCCGGGCGGTGGAGGTGCTGGGGCGTGCGGGGGTGGATGCGGGGGAGTTGTTGGAGCGGGTGGAGAAGGGGGAGGGCGGGGACGTGGGGGAGGCGGGGTGGGAGTGACGGGGCGGGGAGCCTCGTACACGTGAGCCTCGTACGCGTGAGGCGGGACCGCCGTAGACGTACGACCGTCATGCCACCGATTTCCTCACGTCGTCCGAAGTGTGCTGCTCACAGAGCGAGACAGGAGCTTGGCGGGGTGACGGTGCTGTCTGCTGCTGTCATCATGTCCGCGTGGCTAAGGCGAATGGTGTGGGGCTGGGACTGGCGGCGGTGTCGGCCGTGGCGTTCGGGGGGTCCGGGGTCGCGGCGAAGCCGTTGATCGAGGGCGGGCTCGAACCGCTGCACGTGGTGTGGCTGCGGGTCGGGTTCGCCGCGCTGGTGATGGTGCCGGTCGCCTGGCGGCACCGGGATCTCGTACGGCGCCGGCCCGGACTCCTCGCCGGGTTCGGGCTGCTCGGCGTCGCCGGGGTGCAGGCGTTCTACTTCGGGGCCATCTCGCGGCTGCCCGTCGGGGTCGCGCTGCTGCTGGAGTATCTGGCGCCCGCGCTGGTGCTGGGCTGGGTGCGGTTCGTGCAGCGGCGTGCGGTGAGCCGGCGGGCTGTGGTCGGGGTCGTGCTGGCGGTCGGCGGGCTCGCCTGCGTCGTCGAGGTGTGGGCCGGGATGAGGTTCGACGCGGTCGGGGTGCTGCTCGCGCTGGGCGCCGCCTGCTGCCAGGTCGGCTACTTCGTGCTGTCCGACCGAGGGGGTACCGGCGAGGACGCGCCGGACCCGTTCGGGGTGATCGCGTACGGGTTGCTGGTCGGCGCGGCTGTCCTCACGGTCGTTGCGCGGCCCTGGGACCTCGACTGGGCCGTGCTCGGGCGCAACGCCGAGATGAATGGTGTCGGGGTGCCCGCGTGGCTGTTGCTCGGGTGGGTCGTGCTGGTGGCGACCGTGGTGGCGTACACGACCGGGGTCGTCTCGGTGCGGCGGCTGTCGCCGCAGGTCGCGACCGTCTTGGCGTGTTCGGAGGCGGTTGTCGCGACGGTTCTTGCGTGGGTGTTGCTCGGGGAGCATCTCGGTGCGGCGCAGTTGGCGGGTGGCGTGGTTGTGCTGCTGGGGGCGTTCGTCGCGCAGTCGGCTACGCCTGCGAAGGTGTCGGGGGAGCCGGTGGCGGGTGGGCGTCCGGAGCCGGACTTGGCTGTGCGTGGGGATGTTCGGGGGGCTGGTGGTGGGCTTGCGTCCTGAGCTGGGCTTGGTCGCCGGCGAAGGCGTCGGGGGGCTGGTGGTGGGCGGGTGTCCGGAACCGGATCTGGTCGCGCGCGGAGGTGTTCGGGGGGCTGGTGGTGGGTTCGCGTCCTGAGCTGGACTTGGCCGTCCGCGGAGGCGTCGGGGAGCTGGTGGCGGGCGGGTGTCCGGAACCGGATCTGGTCGCGCGCGGAGGTGTTCGGGGGGCTGATGGCGGGCTATGTCCTGAACTCGACCTGGTCGCGCGCGGTGGCGTTCGGGGGGCTGGTGGCGGGTTCGCGTCCTGAGCTGGACTTGGCCGTCCGCGAAGGCGTCGGGGAGCCGGTGGTGGGCGTCCGGAACCGGATCTGGCCGTGCGCGGGACGTTCTGGCGGGCTTGCGTCTTGAACTCGACCTGGTCGCGTGCGAAGGCGTTCGCGGAGCTGGTGGTGGGCTCGCGTCCTGAACTCGACTTGGTCGCGCTCGAAGACGTCCGGGGAACTGGTGGCGGGTTCGCGTCCTGAATCGGACTGGCCGCTCGCGAAGGCGTCCGGGGAGCTGGGGCGGGCTCGCGTCCTGAGCCCGGCCTGGCCGTGTGCGAAGACGTTCGCGGAGTTGGTGGCGAACTCGGCCTGGCTGCGCGCGAAGACGTCCGGGCAGCCGTGTCCTGGGCCCGGCCTGGTCGCCCGCGACACCGCCGTATAGGGTCCTGATCATGCCTTCGACGCTCGTTCTTCCGCCTCCGGCCGCCTGAGGCGGGCCTCCGGAGTGATCAGCCCGGCTTGGCTGTGACGCCGCCGGGCTGAACGGTGTTGCCCGCAGACGAAGTCCAGACTTCGGATCTCGTGTGTTGCTGCGGAGAACGCGTGTCTACTTTTTCTCTGCCCATGTCGCCGGTCGGCCGTGGGCTTTTCTTTCTGATCGTCGCCGGGGTTGCCTGGGGGACCGCCGGGGCCGCCGCCTCGCTGGTCTTCCGGGTCAGTGATCTGGGCGCTGTGTCGCTGTCCTTCTGGCGCTGTGTCGTCGGGCTGGTGCTGCTGTTGGTCGCGCGGGCGGTACGGCGCCGGCCCGGCCGTCGGGCGCGGGGTGCGCGGTGGTGGGTGTTGACGCTGGCCAGCGGGGTTGCGCTCGCCGTGTTCCAGACGACGTACTTCGCGGCCGTGTCCGCGACCGGACTCGCCGTCGGGACGGTCGTCACCCTCGGTGCCGGGCCCGTTTTCATCGCGCTCGGCGCGAGGTTGGTGTTGGGTGAGCGGCTCGGGCGGAGCGGTGTGCTCGCTGTGGCCGGGGCGCTCGCCGGGCTCGGGGTGCTGTTCGCCGGAGGTGGGGGCGGGGTCGTACGGCCCTCGGGGGTGCTGCTCGGGCTGGTCTCCGCCGCCGGGTACTGCGTGATGACGCTGATCACCCGGCGGTGGGGGAGCGCGGAGGACGCCTCGGACACGACCGTCGGGGCGTTCGCGGTGACCTCGCTGTGCCTGCTGCCGTTCGCGGTGGGGGAGGGGCTGATGCCGCACACGGCCGATCTGGGGCAGGTGGTGTGGCTCGTCGTGTACATCGCCGCTGTTCCTACGGCCCTTGCCTATGCGCTGTACTTCGCCGGTGCGGCTGTCGTCCGTGCGGCGACCGTGTCCGTGGTGATGCTTCTCGAACCGGTGAGCGCGGCTGTGCTGGCGGTCGCGGTGCTGGGGGAGCGGGTCACCGGGGCGACGGTGGTGGGGACGGTGCTGATGCTGGGGTCGGTGGCGGGGCTGGCTGTGGCGGAGGCTCGGGGAGGGGGTGAGTAGGGCTGGGCGGGGTGGACTTGGCGGCCGGGGTGGGGGACTCGGTGGCCGGGTTCTCGATCGTGCTGGCCGTGCGTTGGTCGGGGTTTCGGTTGTGCGCGTCGCGCGTCGGCTGGGCACCCCGGTTGTACGGGTCGCGAGTCGGCCGGGTCCCGGTTGTACGGGCTGCGCGTCGGCTGGGCACCCCGGTTGTACGGGTCGCGAGTCGGCCGGGTCCCGGTTGTACGGGCTGCGCGTCGGCTGGGCACCCCGGTTGTACGGGTCGCGAGTCGGCCGGGCCCCGGTTGTACGGGCTGCGCGTCGACTGGGGCCCCGGTTGTACGGGCTGCGCGTTGGCCTGACCTCGGTTGTGCGGGCCGTGCGTCGGTCGGAGCCCCGGTCGTGCGGGCCGTGCGTCGGTCGGGGCTTCGGTCGTGTGGGCTGTGCGTCGGTCGAGGCCTCGACCGTGCGGGCCATGCGTTGGCCGGGGCCTTGATCGTGTGGGCCGTGCGTCGGCAGCGCAACTTCCCCGAGGTGAATCGGCGTCACAACTCCCCGAGATAGGCGGGGAGTTCGGTGCCGGGCGCCAAGTCCGGGTCCGGGAGCGGCGTGCCGTAGGTGCGGTGGACGGGGATGACCCCCGCCCAGTGGGGGAGCGTCAGGTCCTCGGGCTCATCGTTCACGCCGCCCGTGCGGGCCTTCGCCGAGACCTCCGTCAGGTCCAGGCGGATCACCGCCGTCGCCGCCAGCTCCTTCTTGTTCGCCGGGCGGGAGTCGGCGGCGCGGCCGGGGATCGCGTGGTTCACCAGGGCGTCCAGGGCCTCGCGCTTCTCGGTCGGGTCCGTGACGTCGTGGGCGAGGCCGTGGATCATTACCGAGCGGTAGTTGATCGAGTGGTGGAAGGCGGAGCGGGCGAGGACCAGGCCGTCGACATGGGTCACGGTCACGCAGACCGGGAGGCCCTCGGGGGCCTGGCCGGTCATGCGCAGGGGGCGGGAGCCGGTGGAGCCGTGGACGTAGAGGCGGTCGCCGACGCGGCCGAAGAGGGTGGGGAGGACCACGGGGGCGCCGTCGCGGACGAAGCCGAGGTGGCAGACGTACGCCTCGTCGAGTATCGCGTGGACCAAGTCCCTGTCGTACGAGGCCCGTTGGGGGGAGCGGGTGGGGATCGTGCGGTCGGTCCGGGGGTAGGGCGGGGGCGTCGTGCCAGGGGTGGCCGGTTCCTGCGCGGTGGTTCCCTGCATGGCGTTCTCCATTGCACTAGTGCATACTCATGTTTGTGCTAGGAGAGTATCCGATCCAGGGTCGGCGTGCGGTGGACATTTCCGCGAGCATCGAGCGTGCGGTGGGGGAGGGGGCGCTGGAGCCCGGTCAACTACTGCCTCCCATGCGGGAGTTGGCTGTCACGCTCGGAGTCAATCCCAATACCGTCGCCGCCGCGTACCGCATCCTGCGGGAGCGGGGGGTCATCGAGACGCAGGGGCGGCGGGGGAGCCGGGTGCGGGCGCGGCCCGCTACGACCGGGAGGGAGCGGGCGGTCGTCTCCGTGCCGGTGGGGGTGCGGAATCTTGCCGACGGGAACCCTGATCCGGCGTTGTTGCCCGCGCTCGGGCCCGCGTTCGTCGCGGCTACGGCTGGTCGGGCGCCGGTGTTGTACGGGGAGGCGCCCGTCGACGCCGAGTTGGGGCGACTGGCTCGGGCCGCGTTCGATGCGGACGGGGTGCCTGCGGGGGAGTTGGTCGTCGCCTCAGGGGCGTTGGACGCGGTTGAGCGGGTGCTGGGGGTTCATCTGAAGCCCGGGGATTCTGTCGCCGTCGAGGATCCTGGGTGGAATCGGATGCTTGATCTTGTGGGGGCGCTCGGGCTTCGGGTTTTTCCTGTTGCCGTTGATGATGAAGGGCCTGTTGTCGAGGGGATGCGGGCCGCTCTGGAATTCGGGGTGCGCGCTGTTGTCGTCACCGATCGGGCGCAGAATCCTACGGGGGCCGCTTTGAGTGCCGGGCGGGCTCGGGAATTGCGCCGGGTGCTGGGGGAGTATCCCGAGGTTGTCGTGATCGAGGACGATCATGGGGACGGGATTGTGGATCTGCCGCTTTGTCCGTTGGCCGGGGTTACTCGGCATTGGGCATTTGTGCGGTCTGTCGCCAAGGCTTATGGGCCTGATCTGCGGGTTGCCGTGATGGCCGGGGATGCGGTGACCGTGGATCGGGTTCGGGGGCGGCAGCGGTTGGGGGCGGGGTGGGTGAGTCTGGTGGTGCAGCGGGCTGTGGTGTGGTTGTGGGAGCGTGGGGGTGTGGATCCGGTTGTGGTGGGTGGGGTTTATCGGAGGCGGCGGGAGATGTTGATCGGGGCTTTGCGGGAAAGGGGAGTCGAGGCTCGGGGGCGGAGTGGGTTGGGGGTATGGATTCCCGTTGAGGATGAGACGGGGGTGGTGGCTCGGTTGTTGCGGGAGGGGTGGGCTGTTGCTGCCGGTGGGAGGTTTCGGGTGAATTCCGGGCCTGGGGTTCGGGTGACTGTTTCTTCTCTGCGGGAGGAGGAGGTTGGGGATTTTGCGGATGCTGTGGCTGAGGCTGTTCGACCCGCTTCCAGTTGGGGTGTGGTTTAGGTTGTTTGTTTTTCGGGTGCGGGTGCTTCGTGGTTGCTCGCGCAGTTCCCCGCGCCCCTAAAAGACACACGCTTGGCCTGCGTTAGAGCTGCTCCCGCCAGGACGATTGCCGCTCCCACCGGCGTCGACCATGTGAGGTTCTCTCCCAGGAACGCCGTTCCCGCCACCGTCGCGATCACCGGTGTGAAGTACGTGACCATCTGCGCCGTCGTCGGCCCCACCTCCGCCACCAACCCGTACTGCATCAGGAACGCCAGGCCCGTGCCCAGTGCCCCCAGCGCCGCCACCGACAGGAGCGACGGCGTCGGGAAGCTGTGCGGGAACGGCGTGATCAGCGCCAACTGGACCGTCGCCAGCAGGAGTTGCGCGCCGGTCATCGAGAGCGCCGACTCCGTACGGGTGGACAGCGTGCGGCGTACGTAGATCCAGCCGACGGCGTAGCTGAGGGAGGCCGCGAGGGCGAGGGACGTGCCTCGGGGCTCCAGGCCCGTGAAGCCCTGCCACGCGCCGAGGACCGTGAGGACGCCCAGGAAGCCGAGGGCGAGGCCCGCGAAGCGGACGCGGGTGGGGCGGTCCTCGGAGAGGGCGACCAGGGAGAGGGCCATGCCCCACAGGGGCGTCGTCGCGTTGCAGATCCCGGCGAGGCTGGAGGGGATGGTCAGCTCGGCGTACGCGAACAGCGAGAACGGCAGGGCGTTGAGGAGGAACGCGGCGACCGTCAGGTGGCCCCAGGTGCGGGCGTCCCGGGGGAGGCGCTCCCGCTTCACGGCCAGCGCGATCGCCAGCACCGCCGTACCGAAGACCAGGCGGCCCAGGGTGACCTGGAGCGGGGCGAAGCCGTCCGTGCCGACCTTGATGAACAGGAAGCTGAAACCCCAGATCAGGGAGAGGGCGGCGAAGCGAAGGCGCCAGTCCAGGTGGCTCATGAGGCCAACTGTGGGGGAGCCGACCTCGTAGCACAATCGAGAATTCGAGCGAGGTACCTCGTAGTATTGCTTACATGTTGAACCTGGAGCGCCTGCGCACCCTCGACGCCCTCGCCCGGCACGGCTCGGTGAGCGCCGCCGCGCTGGCCCTGCACATCACGACCTCGGCGGTCTCCCAGCAGATGGCCAAACTGGAGCGCGAGACGGGGCGGCAGCTGCTCGCCAAGCACGGGCGCGGGGTGCGGCTGACGGACGCCGGGGTGCTGCTGGCCGAGCACGCGCGACGCATCCTGTCGCAGGTCGAGGTCGCCGAGGCCGATCTGGAGGCGCAGCGCGGGGAGGTCGCCGGGGAGCTGCGGATCTCGGCGTTCCCGACGGCCGCGCGCGGACTGTTCCCGGCCGCGCTGGGCGCCCTGCGGCGGGACCATCCGGCGCTGCGGGTGCGCTCGCGGGAGCTGGAGCCCGAGCGCGGGGTCGCCGGGGTGGTCGGCGGCGACCTGGACCTGGCCGTCGTCCTCGACTGGTACAACAAGCCGATGCCGCTGCCGGACGGCCTCGCCAAGGCGCACCTCCTCGACGACCCGGTCGCCGTCGCGCTGCCGGCGGACCATCCGCTCGCCGGGCGCGACGAGGCCGACCTCGGGGAGTTCGCCGAGGACGGGTGGGTGATGTGGGCCGAGGGGGAGTTCTGCCACGAGTGGCTCAAGTTCACGCTGCGGGCGCGGGGCATCGAGCCGCTGATCGCGCATCAGGCCGGCGAGACGCACACCCAACTCGGGCTCGTCCAGGCCGGGTTGGGTGTCTGCATCGCGCCTCTGCTGGGCCGCAACCCGGTGCCCGAGGGTGTGGTGACCGTGCCGCTGCGGCAGGGGGTGCGCCGGCACGTGTACGTGGTCTGGCGCGCCGACGCCGACCGCCGCCCGTCGATCAGGGCGGCGGTGGAGGCGCTCAAGTCGGCGTCGGAGAAGGTGTCTTGAGCGGGTGTCAGATCCCCTGAACGGACCTCGGGCCGCCCGGCCTCCCGCAACCCCCGTTCAGGAACCCAGCTTCCGGAAGTCCCACGACACCACCTTCTCCGGCGTCAGCCGTATCCACGCGTGCCTCCCGTCGTGCGGCATCGAGTCCACCCGGAAGTTCTTGCGCGCGAACCGCGTCTCCACGGCGTCGAGTTCGGCGCACAGCTCCCCCGTGCGCGGGATCTCGCCGACGAACTCGACGGTTCCGGACAGCTCGACGCCCTGGAGCTGGTCGTACTCCTCGCCCGTGTCGACGACGATCGCGACGCGCGGATCCCGGCGCAGATGGGTCCACCGCTTGCTGCGCACGACCGAGTACAGCCAGAGCGAGGTCCCGTCCCAGAGGAACCACAGCGCGCTGACGTGCGGAGCGCCGTCCGTCGACACCGTGGCCACCCGGCAGGTGCGCTGGGTGTCGAGGAACTCGTCCAGCTCCCCCGGCGTCATCATGATCTTGCGGCCCCGGCGCTGAGTGGCAGTCATGCGGCCCCCCTTTTTCTGTTGGCTCGTTCTGTCTTTCCTTACGTCCGGCCCCGCTGGGTTTCCTCACAGGACACCGAAAGATCCTCTGACGGACCGTCAGAAACCAGGATGGGCCGCCTTCCGGGCTGACGCAATGGTGGCTACCCTCTCGGGCGACCCGGAAGCCAGGAGGAGATGTGATTCTCGACATCGAGAATACGGTTCTGCTCACGGTGGAGTGCCAGGAGGGGGTCGTCGGAGAGGACGCCGCCCTGCCTCAACTCGCCGCAGAGGCAAGGAAGTCGGGCGCGCTGGACAACGTCGCCCGGCTGGTCGCCGCCGCACACGCAGTCGGCGTACAGGTCGTCCACGCGGTCGCGGAACGCCGGCCGGACGGGAAGGGCGCGAGCCGCAACGCGCGGCTGTTCCGGGCCGCCGAGCGGCTCCCCGTCCAGCAGCTCGCCGGTTCGCACGCGGTGCGGGTCGCGGCGCCGGTCGAGGTCGACGGGCGCGACATCGTCGTACGGAGACTGCACGGACTGTCTCCGCTGCACGGGACCGAAGTGGACGCGCTGCTGCGGAACTTGGGGTGCCGGACGCTGATCGTGGTGGGGGTGTCCGCGAACGTCGCGATCCCCAACTCGGTGTTCGACGCGGTGAACCTGGGCTACACGGTCGTCGTCGCGTCGGACGCGATCGCGGGGGTGCCGTCGGAGTACACCCCCGCGATGGTCCGCCACACACTCGCGTTGGTCGCTACGGTCGCGACCACGGACGAGGTGGTGGCGGGGTTCAACTCCCGTACTACGCCAGGGTGATGTTGGTGCCGCTGACCGCGATGTTCACCGACGGGAGCGGCTTCTGGGCCGGGCCGCTCTTCACGCTGCCGTCCTCGATGGAGAAGTTGCTGTTGTGGCAGGGGCAGTTGATGACGCCGTCCGCCACGCTCTTGACCGCACAGCCCTGGTGGGTGCAGACGGCGGAGAACGCCTTGTAGGTGCCGGCCGTCGGCTGGGTGACGACGACCTTCTCCGAGGCGAAGACCTTGCCGCCGCCCTCGGGGATGTCCGCGGTGGCGGCGAGGGCCTTGCCGCCCGCCGAACCGCCGGTCGCCGCCGGGGTCTCGGACGTACCCGTCGAACCGGTCGAGCCCGTGGTGCCGCTGTCGTTCGAGCCGGCCGCCGGCGACGAGTCGTCGGAGCTTCCGCACGCGGTCAGCGCGACGGCGAGCCCTGCGGCTCCGGCCGCCGTGACGACGGTGCGGCGAGCGGGTCCTGCGAGGGGTTTGAGCGGTCCGCTGGTCATGCTGAGGTTTCCCTTCGTGGGGGTGGGACTCTCGGGATACGCACACGGGTACGGTTCCTGGCCGCGAACCGTTCAGCGCGGCCCCCGATCCGGACGTCCCCGATCCGGACGTCCCGCGATACTCGCGTGCGGGCGGTCGGGCGGGCGTAAGCCAGAGCTGTCGTCGAGCTGTCGGTCCGTCCTCGGTAACCTGGGCGGATGCTCAAGGACGTCACCGCCACCCGCTACATCACGCCCCTGCGGGAGGGCGGTTCGCTGCCGGGTCTGGTCGAGGCCGACGACTTCGGGACCTACGTCCTGAAGTTCACCGGCGCGGGCCAGGGCCGCAAGACGCTGGTCGCCGAGGTCGTCTGCGGCGAGCTGGCCCGGCGGCTCGGATTCCGTATGCCGCGCCTGGTCACCGTACGGCTCGACCCGGTCCTCGGACTCGCCGAGCCCGACCAGCAGGTGCAGGACCTGATCCGCTCCAGCGGCGGCACCAACCTCGGGATGGACTTCCTCTCCGGGGCGCTCGGCTTCGACCCGCTGGCCTTCGAGGTGAGCGCCGAGGACGCCGGGCGGATCGTCTGGTTCGACGCGCTGATCAACAACGTCGACCGCTCCTGGCGCAACCCGAACCTGCTCATGCACCGCGACGAACTCTGGCTCATCGACCACGGCGCGACGATGATCTGGCACCACAACTGGCCGTCCGCCGAAGCCTCCGCCGCGCGTCCCTACGACGCCTCCGACCACGCCCTCGCGACCTTCGCGCCCGACGTCGCGGGCGCCGCCGCCGACCTCGCCCCGCAGGTCACCGAGGAACTCCTCGCCGAGGTCACCGCCGAGATCCCGGACGAGTGGCTGACCGGCGAGACCGGCTTCGACGACCCCGACGCGCTGCGCCGGGCGTACACGACGCCGCTGCTGGCGCGGGCGGCCGACATCCACACGCGCGTGAAGGGGATCAGCGCATGACCGAGCACCTCACCCACATGGCCGGACAGCTCACCGAGCGGCACATCACCCGGGACGGGCACAACTCCGCCGGGGACGTCTACGAGTACGCGCTCCTGCGCATCGTCCCGCGCGTGGAGCGCGGTGAGTGCGTCAACGCGGGCGTGCTGGTGTACTGCCGCGCCAAGGGGTACGTGGGGGCCCGTACGCATCTCGACGAGGCGCGGTTGCTCGCGCTGGACCCCCGGGCGGACGTCGAGGGTGTGCGGGCGGCGCTGGGGGCCGTGGAGCGGGTCTGCGAGGCCGCCGGGCAGAGCGCCGGGGACGATCCCGGGAAGCGGTTCCGGTGGCTCGTCGCGCCCCGGTCGACGATCGTGCAGCCGGGGCCCGTGCACACGGGGCTGACCGGGGACCCGGCGGCCGAGGCGGAGCGGTTGCTGGATCTGCTGGTGAGGTAATCGATCACAGTGGCCGGGTGGCCCGTTGACACGGAGTGCCGGGGCTTCTAGCGTCACGGGTGGCGAAGGTACTAAGCGGTTGCTCACTGAATCTCAGGGCCGCGGATTTTCTCAAGGGCGAGGAGAAGCAGCACATGTCCACCACAGAACAGCGCGTCGCGATCGTCACCGGCGCGGCGCGCGGCATCGGCGCCGCCACCGCCGTACGGCTGGCCGCCGAGGGCCGCGCGGTCGCCGTGATCGACCTGGACGAGGCCGCCTGCAAGGACACCGTCGAGAAGATCACCGCGGCCGGCGGCAAGGCCATCGCCGTCGGCGCGGACGTCTCCGACGAGGCGCAGGTCGAGGCCGCCGTCGCGCGCGTCGCCGCCGAGCTGGGCGCCCCGACGATCCTCGTCAACAACGCGGGCGTGCTGCGCGACAACCTGCTGTTCAAGATGAGCGCGTCCGACTGGGACACCGTCCTCGACGTGCACCTGCGCGGCTCGTTCCTGATGACCCGCGCGGTCCAGAAGCACATGGTCGACGCCGGGTTCGGCCGGGTCGTCAACCTCTCCTCCTCCTCGGCGCTCGGCAACCGCGGCCAGGCCAACTACTCCGCCGCCAAGGCCGGGTTGCAGGGCTTCACCAAGACCCTCGCCATCGAGCTCGGCAAGTTCGGCATCACCGCCAACTCCGTCGCGCCCGGCTTCATTGCCACCGAGATGACCAAGGCCACCGCCGACCGGGTCAACATGGACTTCGAGGACTTCAAGAAGGCCGCCGCGACCCAGATCCCCGTCCAGCGCGTCGGCGAGCCCGAGGACATCGCCAACTCCATCGCCTTCTTCACCGGCGAGGCGGCCGGATTCGTCTCCGGCCAGGTCATGTACGTCGCCGGCGGACCGCTCAACTAGGAAGCCCTCCATGACTGTTGAACTCTCCGGCAAGGTCGCGCTGGTCACCGGCGCCAGCCGAGGCATCGGGTACGGCGTCGCCGAGGCGCTCGTCGCGCGCGGCGACCGCGTGTGCATCACCGGCCGCAACGAGGACGCCCTCAAGGAAGCCGTCGACCGGCTCGGCGCCGACCGGGTCATCGGCGTCGCGGGCAAGGCGCACGACCTCGACCACCAGGCCGAGGTCGTCGGCCGCGTGATGGAGGCCTTCGGGCGCGTCGACTTCCTGGTCAACAACGCAGGGACCAACCCGGTGTTCGGGCCGCTCGCCGACCTCGACCTGAACGTTGCCCGCAAGGTCTACGAGACCAACGTGATCTCCGCGCTCGGCTTCGCGCAGAAGACCTGGCACGCCTGGCAGAAGGACAACGGCGGCGCGATCGTCAACATCGCGTCCGTGTCCGGGATCGCGCCCTCGCCGTTCATCGCCGCGTACGGCATGAGCAAGGCCGCGATGATCAACCTCACCCAGCAGCTCGCGCACGAGTTCGCGCCGAAGGTGCGGGTCAACGCGATCGCGCCGGCCGTCGTCAAGACGAAGTTCGCCGAGGCGCTGTACGAGGGGCGTGAGGAGGAGGCGGCTGCGGCGTACCCGCTCGGGCGGCTCGGTGTGCCGTCCGACATCGGGGGGACGGCCGCGTTCCTGACGTCCGACCAGTCCGACTGGATCACCGGGCAGACGCTCGTGGTCGACGGGGGGATCTTCCTCAACGCGGCTGTGGGATAAGCGGGGTTGGGCCCATCCGGGCTTCTTGCTGGGCCTCTTTGTGAAGGCGTCGCTCCTGACCGGGGGCGGCGCCTTCGGCGTACTCCTCCTCGTACGAATACGTGTACGAGGAACCGGTTCACGCCGCGCCGCACTGCGGTAGGGTCTCGCGCCAACCCCCCTTGGTACGGCTGATCGAGGAGCGTGCGCGTGTTCATGAAGCGAAGCCTGCGGGGTGTGGCGGCGATCGCCTCCCTCGGGATGGCCGCAGGCTGCGGTTACCTCTCCGACAGCGGTTCCGGGGACAAGGGGCCCATCGTCGTGGGCACCACCAGCGCGCCCAGCACTCTCGACCCGGCCGGAGCCTGGGACGGCTCCTGGGAGCTGTTCCGCAACGTCTACCAGACGCTGCTCTCCTACCCCAACGGGGCGACCTCGCCCGAGCCGGACGCCGCCCAGAGCTGCTCCTTCAGCGCCGATCACCGCGTCTACAGCTGCGAGTTGAGACCCGGGCTGAAGTTCTCCAACGGCGACAAGCTCGACTCCGAGGCCGTCAAGCATTCCGTCGACCGCATCCGCGCGATCAACGCGCAGACCGGTCCCGCCGGGCTCCTCGGCTCCCTCGACAAGGTCGAGACCAAGGGCGAGCGCGTCGTCGTCTTCCGGCTCAACAAGCCCGACGCGACCTTCCCGTTCGTCCTCGCCACCCCCGCGCTCTCCCTCGTACCCGCCGTCGCCTACCCCGACAACTCGCTGCGCAAGGACTCCCGGGTCATCGGCTCCGGGCCGTACCGGCTCGACGCCTACGACCAGGGCAAAGAGGCCGTCCTCGTCCGCAATCCGACGTACAAGGGGTCCGCCGACCGCAAGAACGACGCCGTCACCATCCGCTACTTCCAGGACTCCGCCAGCATGGTCAAGTCCCTGCGCGGCGGCGGCATCGACATCACCTACCAGGGGCTCGCCGCCGACGACGTCGTCTCCCTGGAGAACAAGAGCGACGAGAACGAGGGACTCGAACTGCACGACGGCGCCGGGAGCGCCATCAACTACCTCGTCTTCAACCCCAAGGACCCGGCCGCGAACAACATCGCCGTACGCAAGGCCGTCGCCCAGACCATCGACCGGGGCGCCATCGCCCACAAGGTCTACCAGGACACCGTCGAGCCCCTGTACTCCATGGTCCCGCAGGGCCTCACCGGGCACACGACGCCGTACTTCGACGTCTTCGGCGAACCCGACGCCGGCAAGGCGCGCAAGATCCTGAACGCGGCCGACGTCCCCACGCCCGTACCGCTCACCCTCTGGTACACCACCGACCGGTACGGCTCCGACACCGGGCTCGAATTCAACGAGATCAAGGCCCAGTTGGACGCGTCCGGGCTGTTCCGGGTGACGCTCAAGAGCCGGCCCTGGAACGATTACGTCCTCGGGTACCAGAAGGGGGAGTACCCCGTGTTCGGGCGCGGGTGGCAGCCGGACTTCCCCGACCCCGACAACTTCGTCGCGCCGTTCGTCGGGCGGCAGAACGCGCTCGGTACGCCCTACGACATCAAGCAGATCACCGACGTACTGCTCCCGCGCTCCCGCGAACAGAGCGACCGCGCCGACGTCGTCAAGGACTTCCAGGCGGCCCAGCAGCTCTTCGTCGAGGACGTGCGGCTGCTGCCGTTGTGGCAGGGGAAGCAGTATCTCGCCGCGAGCGAGGACATCGCGGGCGGGGAGCGGTCGCTGGACCCGGCGACGATCATGATGGTGTGGGAGCTGTCGCGGAAGACTAGCTGGTGAGAGGGGTTCCCGGGGGCGGCGCTCTCGGTCGCCGGACCCGCGCCCCCGTATGCTGCGAAGCGGACGGCGACGTGAGGAGTAGGCGTGAAGGTCGGCTGCATCGGGCTCGGGGACATCGCGCGGAAGGCGTATCTTCCGGTGCTGGGCGGGTCGCCGGGGCTCGAACTGCACCTGCACACCCGAACTCCCGCGACGCTGAAGGAAGTCGGGGACGCGTTCCGGGTGCCGGTCGCCCAACGGCACAGCGAACTCGATGAGTTGCTCGCCCAGGATCTCGACGCCGCGTTCGTGCACGCGCCCACCGCCGCGCACCCGGAGATCGTGACGCGGCTGCTGGAGGCGGGCGTGCCGACGTACGTCGACAAGCCGCTGGCGTATCAACTCGCCGACTGCGTACGGCTGGTGGAACTCGCGGAGGCGCGCGGCGTCTCGCTGGCCGTCGGGTTCAACCGGCGTCACGCGCCCGGGTACACGCAGTGCGCCGACCATCCGCGCGAGCTGATCCTCATGCAGAAGAACCGCATAGGGCTCCCGGAGGACCCCCGCACGATGGTGTACGACGACTTCATCCACGTCGTCGACACGCTGAGGTTCCTCGTGCCGGGCGAGGTCGAGGACGTCACCGTGCGCGGGCGCGTCGAGGACGGGCTCCTGCACCACGTCGTCCTGCAACTCGCGGGCGACGGTTTCACCGCGCTCGGCGTGATGAACCGGCTCAGCGGGTCGAACGAGGAGGTCCTGGAGGTCTCCGGGCAGGACACGAAGCGGCAGGTCGTCAACCTCGCGGAGATCATCGACCACAAGGGCCAGCCGAGCGTACGGCGGCGCGGGGACTGGGTGCCGGTGGCCCGGCAGCGGGGCATCGAGCAGGTGGTGCTGGCGTTCCTCGACGCCGTGCGCGCGGGCAAGACGCTCAGCGCACGGGACGCGCTGGCGACGCATGAGCTGTGCGAGCGGGTCGTGCGCGAGGTGTCCGCCTGAGCCTGAGGGTGACGGCGTACGCGGCGAGCGTCAGGAGTGCCGCGTACACCGTCCAGTCACCGTAACGGGCGTACAGCGTACGGCCGTTGGCCAGCGGGACCTCGTACACGGCCGTCGCGCTCGTGCTCGTGCCGAGGGTCCTGCCGACGTGGTGGCCCGACGGGTCGTACACCGCGGAGACGCCCGTGAGCGTCGCGTGGACGAACGTCCGGCCCGTCTCGGCGGCGCGCAGGGCGCCCAGGGACGCGTGCTGCGCCGGGGCCCAGCTGTGCTGGAACGACGAGGTCGAGGACTGGGCCACGAGGATGTCGGCGCCCTTGCGGGCGAGGCTCCGGCTCATGTCGGGGAACGCGGTCTCGAAGCACACCATCGGGCCGATCCGTAGGTCGTCCCCTACGTCCATGAGGACCTGGCGTGTGCCGCGTTTGCGATCCTCGCCGGCCGCCTTCCCGACGGACGTGGCCCAGCCGAGCAGCGAGCGCGCCGGGATGTACTCCCCGAACGGCACCAGCCGCATCTTGTCGTACCGGTCGCCGGTCGGGCCGTCCGGGCCCACCAGGATCGAGCTCTTGTAGATGCCGGGGCGGTCCGAGCGGCGCGCGTCCACGTTCACGAGGATGTCCGCGCCGGTCGCGCCCGACAGTGCGGCGAGGCGTCCGGCCAGGTCGGGGCGGTCCTTCAGGTCGTACCCGACACTGCTCTCGCCCCACACGATCAGATCGACATCTTGTCCGATGAGCTGCCGGGTGAGCTGCTCCTCGCGGTCGAACCGGCGGTCGGGGCCGTCGATCACGCCGGCCTGAACGACGGCGATCCTCGTCCGGCCGGTGGTCTCGGGGCGCGGCGCGCCGACGTACGCGGCGGAGGTCGCCGTCGCCGTGGCCAGCAGCGCGGCCAGGGCGGGCGTACGGGAGGCAGGTACGGCGATCAGGATCGCGAGGGCCGTGTTGACGGCGATGACGAGGAAGCTGAGCAGCCAGACGCCGCCGACGGAGGCGAGCCGCAATGCCGGTTCGACCTGCCATTGGCTGGCGCCGAGCATGCCCCAGGGGCCGCCGAGGCCTTGCCAGGAGCGGACGAGTTCGACGAGGAGCCAGGCGGAGGGGAGGACGAGGAGGGCGGTTGCGGTTTGTTTGCGGGTGGGGGGTGTTGGGGTGAGGGCGTCTCGGCTGGGCTCCTCCTCGCCGGGCATGCCTCGGCCTGGCTCCTCCGCGCCGAGCACCTCGCCACCGGGCTCGCCCCGGCCCCGTCCGGTGTGATCATCCGACCCGCCGCTTTCGAGCCCCGTACCCAGCAGCCTCCGTACCAACCACCCCCACGGCCCCCACAACGCCCCCAGCAACCCCGCGATCACGAACGTGAACACGTTCAGGCTCGGCAGCAGCCAGTGGTGCATCGCCAGCATGAACCCGAACCCCCCGGCCCACCCCTCGTACACCGCCCGCTTCCCCGTCGGCGCGGTCCGCACGAGCAGCAGCCACGGCACCAGCGCCGCGTACGCCCACCACCACAGCCCCGGCGCGGGGAACGCGAGCACCGGCAGGGCGCCGGCGAGCGCGGCGAGCGCCGTACGGGTACGGGGGGAGGTCGACCAGCGGGTTGTCATACGGCGCCTCCCTGTCGATGTGCGTCCAGTGTGCGCGGGCCCGGCGGTCTACGACAGGGGCGGCTCGGCCAGTCGGCGCCATTTCTCCTCGACGACGACCTCCGTGAACCGCCATCCGGCGGACGTCCGCACGAGCGTGAACGCGTACCGTCCCCCGGCGACGAAGTCCGGCACCGTCCCGGGCGCCTCCCCGTTCGCGAACCGCATCGGGTTGACGAAGTCCGCCCGCACGCGGGCCGTGTCCCCGAGATCCTGCTCCAACTGCCCGAACTCGACCCGCCGGTTGACGATCAGATGCTGCCGCATCACGAACAACGGCATGCTCTCCGCCAGCCACGCGACAACCTCTCGCACACCCCCCTCGATCCCCCCGGCCGAGGTGTAGTCGGCCCGCCCGTCCCCCACGAACAACGCCTCGTACGCCCCCCAATCGGCGTCGTCCACGGCCCTCGCATAGTCGGTGATCAACTCGTCGACGGCCAACCGGTCCATCACGGTGGCAAGTTCCACACGCTGGGTCATACCACCGAGTCTTGGGGATCACGGGGACAGATCCAAGAGCCCACGACAAACCGTCCTTGAGTTGATATTCGATGACCCCGCCCCTGCCCGACCGGCGAGGCTTGCCGCGTGGAACATCCGAAGCACCAGATCCGAGCCCGGCACACCGACACCACCCTCACCGTGCACCAGGCGTACCGCCCGGAGACCGGCCTCCCGGCGGCCTGGAGGTGGTCAGGGAGACAGGTGGGCCAGAAGTTCTGCTCCGGCGGGGTACTCCTGCTCCTGGGGGAGCAATCGGGCAGCTGAGTCCAGTTGGCCGTCCCTGACGAGTGCGTGGATCTCGCGGGCGAGCGGAGTCACATCGCTGATGGACACGATCCACTCGTCCGCGTAACGCGACGATGCCTCACCCGAGAGCCCCAGTTGCAGCGAGCGGTACGGCAGGGGACGCAGGTGCAGATCACGTTCGGGATCCCACTGCACACGGGCCGGTGCGCGCTTGAGGTCACGCTGCCAGGTGTCGCGATCGGGATGCAGTCCGCGGACGTAACTCGACAGGCAGGCATGGCGCAGCGCCCAGTCGAAGCCGTCGCGAGTGATCTCGACGGCGAGGACGGTCTCCTGGCTCTCCTTCGTGCCCCAGCCGGATCGGTACATCATCCACATGAAACTGGGCTTGATCCACGTCATGCGGCCAGGCTTCCACGCGGCCGGAAAACGGCCGTCTCGGATCGCGGGCAGTCCGATCTCGGAGGAGTACGCCTGGTAGACGGTGATCGTGGACGCTGTGTGGAGCGCGCGGATCCTGTGGAGCGGTTCTTCCATGGCGTACAGCGTGGGCTCGGTCGGCTCAGGTGACCACCGATTTTCGACCCGTTGCTCGATCCGCCGCAGCACGTCGGCCGTAAGCGGCAGACGGTCGCCTGTGCGGGCCACGTTGCGTCCGGGGTCAGAACGGCGGTTCCTCCGTGCAGCCGCCGGTCCAGACTCCACGGGCGTATCGAGCGTGTGCGGCAATGTCAGCGGGACTCTCCAAGGCGGTGATCTCGTAGCCCCAGCTCTTGAGTGCGTCCAGACAGCGGTTGCGGTGGTAGCGGTTGGTACTGGTGGCAAGGAGGAAGCTGAAACGACACGGTCGAAAACACGCACTTCTGGATATTCGTCGAGGTCATCAGCGTTGGCATGACGCTCGGCGACGGCAAGGCACTCGTCGTCGGCGTCTTAGGCGAGTGATCCTAGCCAGTCCAGTAGGGCCGCCCTCACCGGACAGTCTCCTCGGATCGGCGCTGTCGCTCAGCATGGTCTGGGCAACGCGGCTCCTGGACTGTCCGGTTGGCCAGCAGGGTAGGGCTCTGTCCTGACGTGTCGTTGGCGAGGGGGCGTGTGTGGACGCGGAATTGTGGCTGGGTCTGGTGGGCGCGCTGATAGCCGCCGGCGGGTCGTACTACGCGTGGCGTGCCCTGGACCAGGCTGTCGTCGGAGAGTCTCGGGCCAAGTTCGTCAAGGAACGGACAGACCTGCGTCAACGGTTTGTCCAGCTGTGCGAACTGGCTGCTGACATGCATGTTCTCGCCCGCCCTTCGCTGGAGCGCATCGGTGGAACGTCCTTGTTGTGGGAGGCGGACATGCGCCCGCCTACCCCTGTCCCCTTGTCAGCGGTGATGCTGGAATGGCAAGACACGTTGCCACCCGTCAACCTGCCGTTGTTGCAGGCGGCGCGACGCTGCTTGCCAAAGGAGTCGAAAGCGAACCGATACGAGCGCTATTCCTCCGCCATGGGCGCCCTGGCGCGTCCTAATCTCTTCGAGGATCGCCCGTCCTTTCGCCTTGCGCGGGCCGACTGGTCTCACCCGGGAGGGCCTCGTCTGGTCTTCGGCACTGGCCGGTACTTCGATCTCATCGACCAAAACGAGGCTGTGGCTCACGAACTGGTCGTGGCCACGCGACGGGCACCCGAAGAGAGGCCTCCCTGGCGAGCGGTGCCGATGCGTAGGCTCCTGGCTGACGATCCGCTTTCGCTGGAGAAACGCATTGTGCTCCCTGCCGTCGCCACACTGACTCTGCGACGTACGCCTGACGGACAGGGCACGTTCTTTCTCCTCTACAGAGAACCCGGGCACGTCGCTACGGGAGAGGGAACCTACGGCCCGATCCCCGCCGGCATGGTTCAGCCTGCATCGTTCTCGCCTCTTGCGCACCGTCAGGACCTGGATCTATGGCGCACCGTCATGCGCGAATACAACGAGGAGTTGCTCGGAGCGCCAGAGGCCAAAGGGGACTCGGGCGCTGAAGTGGACTACAGCCAGCCCCCATACAGCTCGCTCAACGCTGCCGTAGCGGAGGGCTCGTTGCGTGTGTGGTGTCTGGGCATGGCGTTGGAGCCATTGAATCTTGCTGTATGCGTTCTGACCGTGGCGGTATTCGAAGCGGACGTGTTCGACACGATCTTCGCCGAGACGGTCGAGCGGAACGAAGAAGGCATCGTGGTGGGCGGACCACGTTCAAACGGGACCATCACTGGCCTGCCGCTCGACTCGGCCAGTGTTGACGATCTCCCTTCGAACCGTATGTCGTCCCCTGCCGCAGGGATACTCCAACTTGCGTTGCAGCATAAGGATCTTCTGCTGTCGGACCCCGATCGCCTCCAGGCGTGAAAGGTCTGTGAATGCGGCTTGATATGGATCATCAAGCCGCATTCACAGCTCTCATCCATGCCGTTGGTGGCATGGTCCTGATGTGTGAGGGGGGCAGGACCTGTGCGGTCAGTCGTACGTCGTTACTTGGCAGCCGTCGGCTTGCTGAGCTTGTCCAGCTGTGCCTTGATGATCGCTTTCGGTACGCCGGCAGGCGCCTTGCCGTTCGGCCCGCCGGGACGGTTGGAGGTGGTGAACATGGCAACCGTGGCCCCTTGTCGAACAGCCACCACCGCATAGGGAACCCGGACCGGCTCGTCGCCCTCGCCGTACGACGCCAGTTGTGTGAGCCGGAGGGACACGGATTCATCGCCGTAGCCAGGGTCGGGTTGGAGTTGGACCGCGTCGTAGTCGAAGTCCACCAGAATGTCCTTGAAGGTCTTGCACCGCTCGGCGGCTGTCCGCAACGCGTCGATCACCTGCCTGGCATCTCCTGGGCTGTGCGACGAGAGGGTCATGTGCGCACTGGATCCGCGCTCCTTGGGAGAAATGAGCCGGGCGATGCGCGCGGTGGCCGCGAACCCACTGCTGCCGCCCACCGCCTGCATGGCAGGCGCGCATTCGGCAGGGTCCGCCGTCTTGCGGGACGCAAAGGTGGCAGCGATTTCCCGCTCCACTTCGTAGCCGACGAGATCTGCGCCGGTGATCGTCGCCCGCTCCAGGTCCGCCTTGCTCAACGGCTTGTCCTCTACACCGGACGTCCCGGTCGGCTCCGATGCTGCACCTGCCCGGGAGTCCTGCCCGGTTCCGCATCCGCCAAGCACCAATGAAGTCATGAGCATGGCAATCACGATGCCGGAACGTGCCTGGCGAACCACTGTTTCTCCACCCGTTTGATTCTGTGACGCGAGCCCATAGCCCCGGCTCAAGACAGTGAGCAACACGGTAGATCGTCCGCTTGGAAGAGGCGTGGGTTTTGAAGCTCAGGGCGGCTCCAGGGGGCGAGCGGAAGAGCTGTGAACCCTGCCTCTCGCATCATGTGCCGGAACTGCATGGGGAACTGGCCCCGCCCGTCTCGCCGTTGCCGGACGGACAACCGGTATGCCGGGTCCCACGCCGTGGATCTATGGTGAGGTCCGCTGTCGCACACCCCGGAGGCCCGCATGTCCCCTGTCACTGTCGTCACCGGTGGGAGCCGTGGCATCGGCGCGGCGGTCTGTCGTCGGCTGGCTGCCGACGGGCACGACGTGGCGATCGGGTACGTCCGGGACGCCGGCGCGGCGCAGGAGGTCGCCGGCGCGGTACGGGACGCCGGTGCGCGCGCCGTCGTCGTACGGGTCGACACCTCCGTCGAGGCGGACGTGGAGCGGCTGTTCGAGGTCGCCGAGGGGCAACTCGGCGCGGTGACCGGCCTCGTGAACAACGCGGGGGTCACCGGCCCGCTGGGTCGCCTCGCGGACGCCGACCCCGTGGATCTGCGGCGCGTCGTGGACGTCAACTTCCTGGGCGTACTGCTGTGTTCACGCCGGGCGGCGCAGCTGATGGCCCCTCGGGGCGCTGGGTCGATCGTCAACATCTCGTCCGCCGCGGCGACACTCGGGAGCCCCGGGGACTATGTGCACTACGCCGCGAGCAAAGCGGCCGTCGACGCGCTGACCGTCGGGCTGTCCAAGGAACTTGGGGCCGACGGTATCCGCGTCAACGCGGTCGCGCCGGGGATGATCGACACGGAGATGCACGCGGCAATGGGGGACCCGGATCGGGCACACCGGGCGGCGTCGGCGATCCCGCTGGGGCGACCGGGGCGGGCCGAGGAGATCGCGGGGGCGGTGGCGTGGCTGCTGTCGGGGGAGGCGGCGTACACGACGGGGGCGGTGCTGCGGGTGGCGGGCGGGAGATGAGGGGGGCAACGCCTTGGCGGCAACTGGCGTAGATCGTGCGCGCACACTCACGCCGACACGACGAACGCCCTCACCGCTCTCCCCGCGGAGCGCTACGCCGCCTCGACCACCTCGCCGCGTATCGCCTCGGCCCACTCCACGACCAGCAACTCGTACTCCGCGCGCTCGTGCGCCGACAGCGACCCGCCCGCGCGCAGCCACAACGACCTGATCCGCTCGTTCAATTCTGCAGCGGACCGCACGGAACCAGGGGCACCAGGATCGGGGGACATGCGGACAAGCCTAGGGGCAAGCGCTGACAGTCCGCTACCGCCCGGCTACCCGAACCGTATGGGGTTGGTCACGGCCTTGTGGATCAACGCCCGTACGGCTCAGGAGGGTTGACGCCCGACGCCGCACGCGGCACACCGCTCACCCGCGAACCTCACCGCCCGACCGGCCCCCAGAACCCCCACACCTCCCCCTCGCCCTCCCCCAGCCTCCCCGCAAGCCTTTCGATGGCCTCCCGCACCCCCGAGCTGTACCCGTCCTCGCCCAGCCCCCGGGCCGCCACCCGGGCCGCCCGCAGATGGGTGCGTGCCGCGTCGGGACGCCCCAGCTTCTCGTAGTCGGCGGCGAGGTTGAGGTGCAGGGAGGGGTAGAGCGAGCGGACGGCGGACGGCGTCTCGTCGGCGGCGGTCAGCGCCCGGAGGTCCCAGGCCAGCTCGTCGGAGGGGTCGTCCTGCGTGTCCGCGAGGTAGTGCGCGAGCGTGCACCGATGCGCCGGCTCCCCCTCCTCGCCCATCTCCACCCACATCTCCAGCAACCGGTCCCGCGCCTCTTCCCGGTCACCCCCGTGATGCAGCATCACGACCTGCCCGATCCGCGTCATCAACGCGTCCGCGACCTCCTGCTCCCGCTGCTCCGCCACCGCGTCCTCCGTGCCAGGTCGTCCATGCCACCCACGACGCTAACCGCACGGACCGAAGATCCCGGTCGGCGACACCGCACCCGGCGCGACCGGCCGACGCGTACCCCCCCCACACAACGCCGACCGGCCGAAGCACTCACGGCCTCACTTCAGGTTGGGAATCGTCCAGTCGATGGCCGCATGCCCCTGCGCGGCCACAGCCTCGTTGATCTGCGTGAACGGCTGGGACCCGAAGAACCCCCCCTTGGCGGACAACGGCGAGGGATGCACCCCCTGCACCACGACGTGCCGCTCCTCGTCGATGAGCCGGGCCTTCTTCTGCGCGTAGGCCCCCCACAGCACGAACACGGCGGGGTCGGGCCGAGAGGCCACCGCGCGGATCACCGCGTCCGTGAACTTCTCCCACCCCTTGTTCTTGTGGGAGTTGGCCTCACCGGCGCGAACGGTCAGCACGGCGTTGAGCAGCAGCACGCCCTGCTGGGCCCACGGCATCAGATACCCGTTGTCCGGAATCGGCGCCCCCAGCTCGGAGTTCATCTCCTTGTAGATGTTGCGCAGGGACGGCGGAATCCGCACACCGGGCCGGACGGAGAAGCAGAGCCCGTGCCCCTGCCCCTCGCCGTGGTACGGGTCCTGACCGAGGATCAGCACCTTGACCTGGTCGTACGGCGTGGCCTCCAGCGCCGCGAAGACCTCCTCGCGGGGCGGGTAGACGGGACCCTTCGCCCGCTCCTCCTCCACGAACTCGGCCAGCTCCTTGAACCAGGGCTGCTCCAGCTCGTCCCCCAGGACCCCGCGCCAGGACTCGGGCAGCATGGCGGTGTCGGTCACGTCATCGTCCTTCGGTCGTGCGATGTCTTCCACTTCCAGAACTTACCGCCGCCCACTGACAATTGGTCCCGGGGGATGTTCGGCGAGCGAAAAGGCGTGGTCAGGTGGGGTGAGGTGGGGGATCATGCCCGGCATGAGCATTGAGCGAACCGAGCCCGCGCAGGACGCGTCCGAGCGAGAGATGTTGGAGGGGTGGCTGGAGTATCACCGGCAGACTCTGGCCTTGAAGTGCGAGGGGCTCAGCGATGAGCAGTTGAGGACCGCCGCCGTGCCGCCGTCGGAATTGTCGTTGATGGGACTGGTGCGGCACATGGCGGAGGTCGAGCGGGGGTGGTTCCGGGAGGTGCTCGTGGGGGAGGACATCCCGGGGATCTACTTCACCGACGCCGACCCCGACGGGGAGTTCCACCTCACCGAGGCGGACACCTGGGCCGAGGCGTACGGGACCTGGCAGGCGGAGATCGCGGTCGCTCGCGAGAACGCCGCGCGGTACGGGCTCGACGAACTGTCCCTGGGCAAGGGCCGGTCCAGCGGGGAGCCGTTCAACCTGCGGTGGATCTACACGCACATGATCGAGGAGTACGCGCGGCACAACGGGCACGCGGATCTGCTGCGCGAGCTGATCGACGGGGCCACCGGGGAGTGACGTCAGTTCCGGCTGACGTGAACCGTCCGTACGGGGCAGGAGATCACCCTTGCGGGGCAACCTCCGCTCGTCCGTGGCCCCTTCGGGCGCCGGAGCCGACAGAGTTGCGCGGGTGCACCGTACGACGACTACCGCGACCCTGCTGGTGACTGTCGCCGCGTCCGCTCTCACCGGATGCGTGACCGTCCAGCATCATCCGACCGCGCCGGGGGCTTCCGCCGTGCCTGTGCCTGCGCCCGCTGTGCCGCCGTTGCCCCGTCCCGACGGGAAGGGGAGGGTTCGGGTGATTCAGGCGCCGGCTCGGGAGGCGTTGGACATGGTGGCGCCGGCTCGGACGGAGGCTCCGGCTCGGCGTAAGGGGGTGGAGCCGGTGCCGGTGCCTGCGGCGCGGGGGCGGGAGGAGGTGGGGGGTCGGGAGAAGGTTCATCCTCGGCGGTCCGCCGTGCCGCATGAGCCTGCTGGGCCCCGGATTGAGATTCCTGATGTGGAGTCGGAGGTTCGGCGGCGGGCGGATGTGTGTGCGTTGGGGCGGCAGTACGGGGGGTGGCGGGAAGGTAGTCCCGAGGCCCGGATTTGTGATGAGGCGTACGGGAGGTAGCGCCAGCCGAAGGGGGGTGTGGGGTTGTGTGGCGGCTGCGGCGCCGTCGTGGCTGGTCGCGCAGTTCCCCGCGCCCCTAAAAGCGTTGGGTCCCCGTCGGCTCTCAGGTGAAGAACCCGCTCAGCCCGCCGATTCCGCCGCGTGCGGGCTCAGCTCTCCCGCCGTCACCAGTGCGATGATCACGATCCCCAGCGCCACCCGGTAGTACACGAACGGCATGAACGACTTCGTGCTGATGAACTTCATAGACAAACCTATGACGACTTTGACGGAGTGGACTTGACCTGCGGGTTTCCACCACTTTTCAAGATCGAATGTGAGAGCACTGGGAGATGGCACCTTCCAGTGCTCGCTTTCGCTGGCCACGAAGCGCAGCCACCTGGTGTGCAGCGAACCTGCAATCTTCTGCTCCATGGCCAGAGCAACGGGCGAGAAGAGACCATCCACGTCGGCGGCCTCGCGGCCCGTGCGGGTCTCCACGGCGATGCGACTGTGTCGATCTTCGTCCAGCCACTCCTTGCCGCCGTGACGAAGCAGGCACAGCTGCTTCCCGGCGTTCGTGGTCGCGGGGAACCGGCCCCTGGCCCGCGGCCAAACTGTCCGACGAGGCACTGGCCGCAGTGCGCGCCTCGGTCGCTCACCAGCCCGGATGAGATCTTCGGCAAGGGCAGGATGCATGAGGCCGACTGGGACGATGAGGACGACAATGTGCCCCGATGGGCTGATCGGCAAGCGAAGAGCTGTGCCGCGGTGACCTGCATGCCCTGGCGGTCGCCGGAGGCGTTCCAGCGGTCACCGCACCCCAGCGGGTGCTGGCCGCGTTTCTGCGTCGGGCCGCCGGGTGATCCCTGCACCGGGGCGCCGCTGCTGTGGCACTCGTGCCCGTAGGGGGCGGTGTAGCCGGTGGTCGGGTGCACGGTCGTCTCAGGTTGTCGGTGCCGTCGGCTAGCGTGCGAGGTATGCGCTACTTCAACACGGCCGGGCCGTGCGTCCCCACGCGTCACTACATGGTGCCGGCCCCAGAGCGGCTGCCCAGGGCCCGCGGGTACATCGAGCAGGGCCAGTACTTCGTGGTGCACGCGCCACGGCAGACCGGGAAGACGACGGTGCTGGCGGCGATGGCCCGGGAACTGACGGCATCGGGCCGGTACGCGGCGCTGCACTTCTCGTGCGAGAGCGGGGAGGTGGCCGGGGAGGACTACGGCCAGGCCGAGCTGCTGGTGCTGGAGGCGATTCGGCGGTCCGCGGAGTCCGCTGGGCTTCCTGATGAGCTCGCGCCCCCCGCATCCTGGCCCGACGCGGTGCCCGGGTCCCGGCTCACGCGGGGGCTGGCTGAGTGGGTGCGGAGCTGTCCGCGTCCGCTGGTGCTGTTCTTCGACGAGATCGACGCGCTGCGGGGGCAGAGCCTGCGCAGTGTGCTGCGCCAGTTGCGCGATGGCTTCACCGTCAGCCGTGGCGGCTTCCCGCATGCGGTGGTGCTGTGCGGGCTGCGGGATGTGCGTGACTACAAGGCGGCCTCGGGCGGGGATCCGGGGCGCCTTGGTACGTCGAGTCCGTTCAACATCAAGGTGGCGTCGCTGCGGTTGGGCGACTTCACCGCGGCCGAGGTCGCCGAGCTGTACGGGCAGCACACCACGCAGACGGGCCAGGATTTCACGGTGGATGCGCTGGAGCGTGCCTTCAGCTTTACCCAGGGACAGCCGTGGCTGGTCAACGCGCTGGCCCGGGAGGTCGTCGAGGAGATGGGGGTGCCGTCGGACACGCCGATCACGGCCGAGCACATGGAGGAGGCGAAGGAGCGGCTGATCCTGGCGCGTGCGACGCATCTGGACTCGCTGGCCGCCAGGTTGGGCGAGGACCGGGTGCGGCGGGTGATCCAGCCGGTGATCGCGGGCGAGCTGCTCCTGCCGACGGACACGTACGACGACGATCTGGCGTACGTGCGCGACCTGGGGCTGGTCGCTCCGGACGCGCCGGTGCGGGTGGCCAATCCGATCTACCAGGAGGTCATTGTCCGGGTCCTGGGAAACAACACGGAGGGCCAGGTCGTCGCCGCCCCGAGCAGCTTCCGGCTGCCGGACGGCCGGATCGACATGGACAAGCTGCTGCGCTCCTTCGCCGAGTTCTGGCGGGAGAACGGCGAGATCCTGGCCACCGCCTCGACCTACCCGGAGGCCGCGGCACAGCTGGTGATGATGGCCTACCTGCACCGGATCGTGAACGGGGCGGGTTTCATCGACCGGGAGTACGGGATCGGCCGGCGGCGCGTGGACCTGCTGATCCGCCAGCCCTACACCGCTGCCGACCGTTCGCGGGCGGTGCAGCGCGAGGCGCTGGAGCTGAAGGTGTGGCGCCAGGGCCGCACCGACCCACTCGCCGAGGGGCTGGCACAGTTGGACGACTACCTGGACCGCATGGAGCTGTCCACGGGCACCCTCGTCGTCTTCGACACCCGCCCGCAAGCAGCCACGGTCCACGAGCGCACCGCCTTCTCGCAGCAGACCACGCCCTCCGGGCGCACCGTCACCCTGCTGCGCGCCTGACGGCCGGGAGTCAGCCAGGAGCGCCCCCGGATCTTCCTCCCGTGGCCGTGTTCCCGGAGCAGCACGGGTTCGGTGCGGGAGCCGAGATCTTCGGTGCCCAGTACGCGACGTGCCCGGCCACCCGGGTCACTGGTGGCTGGCCTGCGACGTGTCGAACTACGGCATCGCCTGCAGACACTGCAACAGCGGCGGAGCCCGCTACAACGGTGTCCGGGAAGGCCGCGCCAAGGGCAGCCAGTTCCCGGTCATAGGCGGTACCCGCGCCCGCGCATCAGCCGATGACCTGGACCGCGAACAGCCGCTGCTCCCAGCCCACCACAGCGACCCCGACCTGCTCGGCTTCGACAGCGCCGGCTACGCCCGGCGCAGCAGCACCCCCTACTCGCAGGCCGAAGCGAAACGCGGCCTGTGCCGCGCCGACGAAACCATACGGATCCTCGCGCTCAACGACTCCCACCTCGTCCCGCTCCGCAGCCGCCTCATGCGGGCGGTCACCGTACTCGCCCGCTACGGGGACGATCCCGCCATCCAGCAGCTGATCGACGACAAGGTGGGGCCCAAGGCGCCATACAGCTCAGCAGCCGCCATGGCCCTGGCCCTGCAGCGCGCCTGCGACGGGCCCGCCGCCGCGCCCACACCGGCCGCAACGACGCCCGGCATCACACCCACCATCGACCCGACACGCTCCCGAGTCGACCTGCACGACCTGCTGGAACATCTGGACCCGGACGACCTGAAGGCCGGCATCACCCTCACCGGCCGACGCGAGAAGAAGGCGCACCAGGCGGTCCTGAACCACGAGGGCCAGATCAACGTCCTGGGCCGCCCCTGGCGCACCCCGACCACCGCCGCCAGGGCCGCGACCGGCAGCAACAAGATCGACGGCTGGGACTTCTGGCGTCTGACCATCGCCGGTGTGGAGCAGACCCTCGCCGAGTTCCGCGCCACGCACTTCCCGGCCACCGCACCGGTGTGAGAGGGCGGAACTGTCCGCCTCGCCGGCGACGGTCTCCTGCTGATCCCTTCGGTCTTCGTCGGGAATATCGCCGCCCACCTGGAAGACCCCTGGCCCAGGACCTTGATCTACCCTGCCCGCGGCACCGCCGCCCTGCGGGGCGAACAGGAGACCGTCCCTCAACCGGACGCGCTGACCGCTCTGGTCGGCCGGGCCCGAGCCCGGCTGCTGGTGGCGCTGGACGCCCCGGCCAGTACCCGGCGTACAGCCTGACTCGTCTGCCGCCCCGTATTTCCACAGGTCAGCGACCCAGGGCGGCTTCACCGCCCGCCGTGGGGCGGGTAAATGGGCAGGGCGAACGCCCCGTAGCCCTTGATCAACACCGCGCCGCGGGGAGGCAACGCAGGAGGCGAGGTCAGCTACCTGCGGTTTTGCCCACGCCGGTCCGTATTTACGCGTCAGAGGCTATGTTTAATTGATAAACAAACACTTGGGGTCGAATCCGGGTCGAATTCGGGTTCGCGTATTGTCGTTCCCGTCCCACCGACATGCGGCAGATGCGGTCATTCCGGGCGTTGAAGGTGGTCCGGCATCGGTCTGTAGTGGACATCCAGGCGCCGGACAGGTTCACAAGTACATGTACGAGGTGTCTTCTTGTCGACCAGCTCGGGCTGAACTCGATCACCGGTGGGGCGCCCTGCGGCAGGCCCTGGAAGTGATCACTGCGAGAGCGTCTCGTTGATCGCTCCCGCCAAGAACCACTGGTTCCTGGCGAAACTCGTCGTGTGGTGAGCTTCCCCTGCTGTCAGGGTCTCCACCGTACGAGGGGAACCACAAACTGACGGTCACGGCCCTCGCCCCGCCCAACACCACCGCCGAGGTTGTCCTGCCCGGCGACAGCGACGGCGTCGAGGTGGGCTCGGGCCGCCACACCTGGACGGTTCCGTTCGACGCCGACCCCGCCGAACGAACGCCCCTGTCGGTGGACATGAGCATGGACGACCTGCTGGACCGCGAAGAGGCGGCCCGTGCCTTCAAGGAACTGATGACCGCATACGTCCCGGAGGCCGCCGCCTTCATCGAGGGCGGCTCAGGGGCTCCACAGGCACTACGGTCCGGGCCATCGCCGGGATGCTGCCCGGTGGCGACAGCTTCCTCGCTGACCTGGAGAAGAAGTTCGCGGCCTTGGACGGCCGTGTCCGACAGACGGGTCTGCCCGCTCGTCACGAGCGGGCCCCCGGGACAGGCCGCCGAAGTCAGCATTCAGCGCGATCTGCCGACGAGCGCGGCAGTGTGTCCCGATCGACCGATACCGACCCGGTGCGGGACGCGGGCAGAAGGACGTCCACCCGCGTGCCACGGCCGGGGACGCTGTCCAGACGGATCCTGCCGTGGTGCAGGTCCGTGATCGCCGCCACGATAGCCAGTCCCAGCCCGCTGCCTCCGTCGACACGGCTGCGGCCCTTGTCGGCGCGATAGAACCGGTCGAAGACGTGGGTGAGCGACTCATGGGGGATACCCGGGCCGAAGTCCTCCACCCGTAGCATCACCTCGTCGCCCGACGTGCTCAGAGTGACCCGACAGGGAACATCCGGTGCCGTGTGCATACGGACGTTGCCGAGCAGATTGCTGAGCAGGCTCCGCAACTGGGCCTCGTCCCCGCTGACTGTCACGTCGGGCTCGATGTACGCCCCGGTCGGCCGTGACGGCTCCACTGCCCTGGCGTCGCGGCAGCAGTCGCGTACGAGCCCGCTCAGGTCAACCGGCTCAAGACTTGCCTCGTCCTGCTCGTCGAACCGGGCAAGCCCGAGGAGCGACTCGACCAGCCGTGTCATGCGATGGATCTCGGAGAGCATCCGCTCCACCGCCTCGTTCACCGCGGCCCGGTCCGGCAGCGCCCCGCTCTGGTACAACTCGGCGTAGCCGCGCAGGGATTGGAGCGGCGTGCGCAGTTCGTGCGAGGCGTCCGCCACGAACTGACGCATCCGCTCCTCGGACTGCTCGCGGGCGGTGAGCGCGGCCTGGATCTGGTCGAGCATCCCGTTCAAGGCGTCCGCGAGGCGTCCGACCTCCGTGGTGGGTGCTGAGGCGGCTACGGTCAACCGCTGGGCGAAGTCGCCGGCGGCGATGGTGTCGGCCGTGTCCGCAGCCCGCTCCAGCGGGCGCAGTTCCCGCCGTACGACAGTAGTGCTCACCAGGGCCACACCGGTCAGCCCTGCCAGTTCCACGAGCACGATCACGGCCGGATCGCCGCTGAGAATCCAGCTGAGTGCCGTGGCTGCCATGGCGCCGGCGCACAGCACCGTGACGACCATGCTCAGGCGCGCGCGAAGCGGCGACCGGCGCAACCGCTTCAGCATCCCGGCTCCCGGATGGCGTAGCCGATGCCCCGCTGGGTGTGGATCAAGGGTGGACCGAGCGCGTCGAGTTTGCGGCGCAGGTAGCTGATATACGTGGCGACCACGGTGTCGTCGCCGTTGAAGTCGTACGACCAGACGTGTTCGAGGAGTTGGGCCCGGGGCACGATCCGACCGCTGTGCAGCATCAGGTAGCGCAGCAGCCGGAACTCGGTCGGGGAGAGACCGATCGCAGTGCCGCCGCGGCGTACGGAGTGGGTGGCCGGGTCGAGTTCGAGGTCGGCGACCCGCAGGACGGAGCTCTCGTGCTCGGGTCTGCGGGTGCGGCGCAGCACAGCACCGATCCGGGCGGCCACCTCGTCGAGACCGAACGGTTTGGTGACGTAGTCGTCACCACCCGCTGCGAGTGCCTTGACCAGGTCCTTACGTGTGTCACGTGCGGTGAGGAAGACAACCGCGTGCGGGAGGCCGTCGGCGCGCAACCGCCGCATGACCTCGATGCCGTCGCCGTCCGGGAGCATGATGTCCAGCAGGATGAGCTCGGGAAGGTGGTCGCGGGCCTCGGCAAGGGCTTCCTTCACCGTGGCGGCCGTCCGGACCTCGTAGCCGATGAACCGCAGGAAACGGCCGACGGTGTCCAGGATCGCCGGCTCGTCGTCGACGACGAGCAATCGCCCGAGCGGTGGCTCGGACTCCGCCACGGCTGCGGCGTTCTCGTCGGGCATGCGCGTCAACCCTTTCCTCAGTGCCGCGGGACCCTGCCCGCCTTCGGTGCTCAATTGATCGTCTCCGACCCGCGTGGCGCGTTCCATGGGAGTTGTGTGTGAACAGCGGTCCCGAAGGGCCGTTTCGCGGAGTGTGGCCCGGAGGCGTTCCTACGGTGGATAAGGCAGGCCTCGGCGACTGGCGTCCTCCACCGGTCGGGGCACTGCTCATTTCCCATTCCCCGGCCATCGGGAGTCTTCGCGTGTCCACCCTGCTGTACCGCCTGGGCCGTTTCGCCTACCGGCGGAAATGGTCCGTCATCGGCGCTTGGTCCGTACTGCTGCTCGTCGCGGTCCTGGCGGCCCTCGGCCTGATGAAGCCGTTCACCACCTCGACGACCATCCCGGGTACCGAGGCCCAGCGCACGCTCGACGTCGTGCAGGCAGAGTTCCCCAGCGACCAGTCCCACCTCACCGGAAGGATCGTCTTTCGGGCCCCACGCGGTGAGACCCTCACGACCGGCGACGTGGCCCGCATCGTACGGCGAACGGTCGATGAGGCGGCGGATGTTCTGGGCGTCAGGTCGGTCACCGCACCCTCCGCGTCGTCGGGGACGGTCTCGGCCGACGGCCGGACGGGCATCGCCGCACTGACCTTCACCACCGACAAGACCGGCACCCTTTCCGAGGCGACCACCAACGGCGTCGAGCGACTCGTGGCCGAGGCACGTCGCGAGGGGCTGACCGGGGAGATCGGCGGAGACGCCTTCTCCAAGGTCGAGGTCAAGGTGATGGGCCCCGGGGAAGCCGTGGGCGTGCTCATCGCCCTGGGCATTCTGGTCTTCGTCTTCCGCTCCCTGCGTGCCGCGGTCATTCCCGTCGCGACCGCGCTCGTCGGGGTTGCCGTGGGTGTGCTCGGCCTGCTGAGTCTGACCAGCGTCGTCACGATGGACAGCACCTCGGTGATCCTCGCCGTGATGCTGGGCCTGGCCGTGGGCATCGACTACGCCCTGTTCATCGTCTCCAGGCACCAGACCCAGGTCAGGGCGGGCATGGAACCAGAGGAGTCGGCCGGCCTGGCGACCGGGACGGCCGGTGGAGCGGTCGTCTTCGCCGGCGCGACCGTCGTCATCGCACTGGCCGCGCTCTCCGTGGTGAACATCCCGTTCCTTACCGTCATGGGACTGGGTGCTGCGGCGACGGTCGTCGTCTCCGTGTCGATCGCCGTCACACTGCTGCCGGCCGTACTCGGCCTGATGGGACGGAACATCGCCACCAGCACGGTCCCCGTCCTGCGTCGTTCCGTCGAGCGCGCCCCCGTCTCGGCACGTCAGCCCGCAGGGCAGCGTTGGGCGGCCATGGTGGCCCGCCGCCGGTGGAGCGTCTTGCTCGTCTCTCTGGTGGGCCTGGGCGTCCTCGCTGTCCCTGCGGCGGATCTCCGACTGGGGCTCGGCGGCACGCAGGATCCCGACACCTCCGCGGGCAGGGCACAGAAGCTCGTGGACGACGGATTCGGCCCCGGCTACAGCGGCACGCTGGTCGTGCTGGTACAGGGTGAAAGGACGGAGGTCGTCCCGGCCGCCGAGCGCATGGCCGGTGTGGTGCGGGACCTGCCTGGGGTGGCCTCCGTGACCCCCGCGGTCCGTGCCGAGTCCGGTCATGCGGCACTGCTCAGCGTCACATCCACCGGTGGCCCGGAGACCGAGACGACCAAGCGGGTCCTGGCAGAGATACGGAACGCCCGAGGCGCCGTGGAGAAGAACAGCGGCACCGAGATCAATGTCACCGGCACCACCGCCGTCAACATCGACGTGGCGAACAAGCTCTCCTCCGCCCTGCCCGTGTACTGCCTGCTGGTGATGGGCCTGGCGCTCCTCCTCCTCGTCGTGGTGTTCCGCGCCCTCGCCGTCCCGCTCAAGGCGGCCCTGGGGTTCCTGCTGTCCCTCGGTGCTTCGCTGGGCGCGCTGGTGGCGGTGTTCCAGTGGGGCTGGCTCTCCGACCTGCTCGGCATCAAGACCACCGGCCCGGTCCTGAGTTTCCTGCCGATGCTGCTGGTGGGCATCCTCTTCGGCCTCGCTATGGACTACGAGGTCTTTCTCGTCTCCCGGATGCGGGAGGAGTACGCCCATGGGCTGCCGCCGGTCGAGGCGATGGTCCGCGGATTCGGGCACGGCGCGAAGGTCGTGATCGCTGCCGCGCTGATCATGATCGCGGTGTTCGGGTCGTTCGTCTTCGCCGACATGCAGGTCATCAAAGGCATGGGCTTTGCGCTCGGCGTCGGCGTGCTCCTGGACGCGTTCGTTGTCCGGATGACGCTTGTCCCCGCCGTGATGGCGGTCCTGGGCCGTAAGGCATGGTGGCTGCCCCGGTTCCTGCACCGAGCGCTGCCGGACATGGACATCGAGGGGGAGCGACTGACGAGCAGGCTGACGCAGGCGTCCGGGCCGGCGGGATGGGATCGGGCGGCACGGCAGCCGCGCGACGCCGACCGGGCGGCAGCCCCGGTGAGCGGCGCGGGTGCACGACGGTACTGAGGAGCCCATCGGCGTGTGGGCGGCGCCAGGAGTTGACCGCACGCCGATCTGGAAGTGGTCCACATCAGAAAACTATCAACGTTCGGGATTCGAGTATGCCTGTCTCCTGCAGGGGGTGATCCGCGCGGGCGTTGGACCCGGTTCCTGTTGAGCGTGCCGATTCTTCGAAGTCGGCCGCTTCGCTCCGATTCCGTCGCCGACGAGGTCGGCCGCCAGGCCCTGCACTGCATCTGCTGCTCGGCCTGTCTCAACGTCTGCCCGGTCTACGAGTGGGCCTGCGGCCACGCTTCCGGCCACGCCTGCGGCTCGGTCTAACCGGGCCCGATCGGTGCGATCCTCAGCCCCCAACTGCGCGGCACGGAAAGCGAGATCGACGCCCCGCTGCCGTACGCCTCCTCGCTGTGCGGGGCCTGCTACAAGGTCTGCCCGGTCGCCATCGACATCCCCGAGGTGCTGGTGCATCTGCGGGAACGGGTCGTTCAGGGCGGGCTGGTGGTCCGCGAGGGCAACAAGGTGGTGCTCAAGCCCGCCAAGGGGCACGCGGCCGAGCGGGCGGCGATGCGGGCGGCCCGCTGGGCGTTCGCCCGCCCCGGTGTCCTGCGCACCGGACAGCGGCCGACCTCGCGCACCCGGCGGCTGCATCCGCGTTCGCTTCCGGGGCCGGGCAGGCCTGGAGCGGTACCCGGGATCTTCCGGCCCTACCCGTGGAGCCGTTCCGCGACTGGTGGCCGCGGACCGACGGCGGCCGCTCGGAGAAGGGGGGCTCGAAGTGAGCAGCAGGGAGCGGATCCTGGGCCGGGTGCGGCGCGCGCTGTCCGATGTCTCGGGCGAGGACGCTCCGATCGAGCGGACGTATCTGCGGGAGCACGGGGACCGCGGCGTCGAGGAGACGGCGGACCTCCTGGCCGAGAACCTCGCCGACTACCGGGCGATCGTGCACCACTGCACCGCAGCGGACCTGCCCGCGACGCTCGCCGGGATGCCGGCGGCGCGGGGTTCCAGACGGTCCTGGTGCCGTCGGGGCTGGAGCAGTCCTGGCTCGCGGACGCCGACGCCGAGCAGGTCCCGGACCGGGCCGAGCACCCCGCACGAGCTGGACCGGATCGACAGTGTGGTGACGGCGTGCGCGGTGGCCGTCGCCGAGTCCGGCACCGTCGTCCTCGACGGCTCCCCCGGCCAGGGCCGCCGCCGCATCACGCTCATGCCCGACCAGCGCATCTGCGTCGTACGGGTCCCGGACCAGGTCGTCTCCGCGGTGCCGCAGGGCCTCGAACGCCTCGAACCGGTAAGTCCGTTGACGTGGATCTCCGGTTCTTCAGCGACCAGCGACGTCGGGCTGGACCGGGTCGAGGGGGTGCACGGTTCGCGCACCCTGGAAGTGATCCCGGTGAACAGGAATGGCGAGTAGGAAATGCTCGCATCGGGCTCTGCTCACCTCCTGCGGTAGGAAAGCAGGATCGTCTGAGGTCCGTGGAGAACGACGATCTGAGAGCCGTGCTGCCGCGGAACGGAGCCCTTCTGTGCATCCGTGCCAGTTCGTCCGCCAGGCTCGGTCCGAGGGCGTCCAGCCGGACTCGTGCGCTTGGAGGCTGATGCGGGAACATCAGCCGTGCCTCCGCCACGGCTCGCTCACCCAAAGTCGCGAGCAGGCCGCGCCTTCGTGCGATCCGAGACCACGACGACCGCCGGAGCGATCGAGAAGGTCGGCGGCGCACAGCGCGGCAAGGCGATCATCGTCCTGAACCCCGCCGAGCCGCCGCTGATCATGCGTGACACGGTCTTCGTCCTGGTCGACGCCCCCGACCCGGCCGCCTGGTCCGATATCCGGCAGAGCATCGAGAAGATGGTGGCCGACGTGGCGGCCTACGTCCCGGGGTATCGGCTCAAACAGCAGACGCAGATCACCGAGATCCCCGGCGACCAGCCACTGGACACCCTGCTCGAAGCCGGCACCCGGCGCCCCACCCATCAGGTGTCGGTGTTCCTGGAGGTCGAGGGCGCCGCACACTATCTGCCCGCCTACGCAGGCAACCTCGACATCATGACCGCGGCGGGACTCCAAGTCGCCGAGCGGATCGCCGCAGCGAAGGCGGACAGCCGATGACCACGCAGATCTACGTCCAGGACGTCACCCTCCGGGACGGCATGCACGCCGTTCGCCACCGCATCAGCCCTGTCGATGTCGCCCGCATCGTGACAGCGCTCGACGAGGCCGGCGTGGACGCGATCGAGATCGCACACGGCGACGGTCTGGCGGGCAGTTCGGTCAACTACGGGCCCGGCTCGCACACCGACTGGGAGTGGATCGAGACCGCGGCCTCCGTACTGAAACGGGCCCGGCTCACCACTCTCCTGCTGCCAGGCGTGGGCACGATCCGCGCACCGCGTGCCGGGGTCGGCCAGATGCCGAACCGGGGAGAGGGCAGGTGGCGGCCAGGGCGCTGAGCGCGGCGTCGAGTCGGGCGGTGGCTTCGTCGGCGACGGGCTTGAGGGCGTCCAGGCCGGTGAGGTGACCATGGTGTCCGGGTCGAGGGCCTGGACGAGCGTGTGGTCGCCGTCGCGGCGGACGACGACGTTGCAGGGCAGGAGCAGGCCGATGGAGCGGTAGGCCTCCAGGGCGTGGTGGGCGAGCGGCGGGTTGCAGGCGCCCAGGATTAGGTAGTTCTCCATGTCGTGGCCGAGCTTGGCCTTCAGCGTGGCCTGGACGTCGATCTCGGTGAGGATGCCGAACCCCTGGTCGGCCAAGGCCTGGCGGACGGCGGCGGTGGCGGCGTCGAAGTCGGTGACGGCCAGTCGGACGGTGCGGTCGTAGGACACGGTGCGCTGCTCCTTCGGTGAGGCGGAAAACCCGGTTCCTTGATACCCCGCCGGGTACCCGGCGCAGCGGACGCAATGCCGCACCCGGAGATATGGGGGACGTCCAGGACCACAGGAATACCCCCCGGGGTACCCCTGTTAGGGTAGGTGCCGAATACCCCCCGGGGTACACCGTTCTTGTGGAGGAGCCGCAGTCGTGTTCTTCGTCGACACTCTTGAGTTCGAGGGTCTGGGCAACCGCAGCTACCTGGCCGGCGGGGCCGCTGCCGCGGTGGTTATCGATCCGCCGCGCGACATCGACCAGGTGATCGCCGCCGCCGCCAGGCGCGGGGTGCGCATCGCGTACGTGGCGGAGACCCACGTGCACAACGACTACGTCACCGGTGGCCTGGAGTTGGCCCGCGTCACCGGCGCCTCCTATCTGGTGCCGGCCGCGGCGCACGTGTCCTTCGCCCGCACCCCGGTCGCCGATGGCGACACCGTGGACGTGGACGCGGGTCTGGTCCTGCGTGCGATCGCCACGCCCGGGCACACCCCGCACCACACCTCCTACGTCCTGGAGCAGGACGGGCGCGGCGTGGCGGCGTTCACCGGCGGATCGCTGCTGATCGGTACGGTGGGCCGCCCTGACCTGGTGGAGCCTCGGCTGACGGAGCAGCTGGCCCGGGCCCAGCACGCCTCCGCCCACCGCCTGACCGCCGAGCTGGACGACGAGGTGCCGGTGCTGCCCACCCACGGGTTCGGCAGCTTCTGCTCCTCCGCCCAGGCCGAGGGGGACGCGACCACGATCGGCAAGGAACGCACCAGCAACGACGCGCTCACCCTGGACGTGGACACCTTCGTTCAGCGGATGCTCGCCGGGCTGGAGGACGTGCCCGCCTACTACGCGCACATGGGCCCGGCCAACGCCGCCGGCCCCGCCCCCGTCGACCTCACCCCGCCGAGGCGTGCGGATGCAGGCGAAATCTCCTCCCGGCTGGCCGCCGGTGAGTGGGTGGTGGACCTGCGCAGCCGCATGGCCTTCGCCGAGGGGCACGTGGCCGGCTCGTTCAACTTCGAGGGCGAGGGCAAGCTCGCCACCTACCTGGCCTGGCTGATCCCCTGGGGCAAGCCCGTCACCCTGCTCGCCGACACCCCGGAGCAGATCAGCGCCGCGCAGCGGGAACTCGCGCGGGTAGGCATCGACCGCCCGGCCGCCGCCGCCACCGGCGACCCGGCCGGCTGGGTCCATGAGGGCGAGAGGCTCGCTTCTTTCCCGCGTGCCCGCTTCGCCGACCTTGCCCAGGTGCGCGAGCGCGGCGACGAGGTGGTCGTCCTGGATGTGCGCCGGGACTCGGAGCGCGTAGGCGGCTACATCGACGGCTCGGTCCACATCCCGATCCACGAGCTGCACGGCCGTATCGGCGAGGTGCCGGACGGGACGGTGTGGGTGCACTGCGCCGGCGGGATGCGCGCGGCGATCGCCGCCTCCCTCCTCGATGCCGCCGGCCGCAAGGTGGTCGCCGTCGACGACGCCTTCGACGCCGCGGCGGATGCCGGGCTGCCCCTGGCCTCCGCCTGAGTTCGGCCGATCTCCCGCAAGGAAGGAAGCGTGTGATGTTCCTCTTTCGCCGAAACGGGCCCCGTGTCACGGTCGACGAGGCACACAGCCGTACCAGCGGCGACCGGCCTGACGCCGTCCTGCTGGACGTCCGCGAGAAGCCCGAATGGAACTCGGGCCACGCCCCGGGCGCCATCCACGTACCGCTGACGAACCTGGTCGCCGGCGCCATCCTGCCCGCCGAGGCGCAGGGCCGTCCGCTGGTGGTGATCTGCCGCAGTGGACACCGCTCCCAGCAGGCCGCGAAGCTCCTCACCGACCGCGGAGCGCAGGTGGTGGACGTCGAGGGCGGTATGAACGCGTGGGCCGCCGCCGGGCACCCGGTCGTCGACGAACGCGGGAACAGCGGCCGGATAGCGTGACCGTACTCGTTCTCGCCCTCATCGCCGGGGCCGTCATCGGTCTCGCGCTCGGGGCCCTCGGCGGCGGTGGCAGCGTCCTTGCCGTACCGGCACTGATCTATCTGCTCGGCTTCACCCCGGCCGCCGCCACCACCGCCAGCCTGATCATCGTCACCGCCACCTCCGCCACCGCCCTGTACGCCCACGCCCGCGGCGGGAACGTGGCATGGAAGACAGGGGCGTTGTTCGCTGCGGCGGGCATCGTCCCCGCCTTTCTCGCCGGAGCTGTTGCAGGGCGCCTGCCCGAAGCGGTGCTGACGGCGGCGTTCGCGGTCATCGCCGCGCTGGCGGCTCTGCGTATGTTGCGTCCGTCCGCGTCCGGGCCGCCGGACCGGATCCGTCCCGGCAGGGCGGCTGGCGCCGGTGCCGGACTCGGCGCCGTGACGGGCTTTCTGGGGGTCGGCGGGGGATTCCTCGCCGTGCCCGCCCTGGTGGGCGTCCTGGGACTGGCCATGCGGCGGGCGGTGGGCACCAGCCTGCTCGTCATCACGGTGAACTCCCTCGCCGCGCTCGCCGCTCGCACCGGCACCGGTGGCGGGCTCCACTGGGAGGTCATCGGCCCCTTCACCGGAGCCGCGATCCTCGGAGCCTGGGACGGCAAACGCCTCGCGACGAAGATCTCCGGCACCACTCTTCAGAGAGTTTTCGCCGGCGTACTGCTGGCAGTGGCGGCCTTCATGCTCGTTGACGTGATCGTCTGAACACGAGGGCCGCGACCGGCTCAGACCAGGACCAGGAGAGCTTCTCCAGCCCCACCGCGCATCTCAGGACCGCCCTCAGTCCGGCTCCCGCCAGATCAAGCTCAGCACACTCCGACACACAAGGATGACATCTGCCATGACCACACCCACGGCCCTCGCCACCGACGAGGCGCGCACCCGCCTGCACGAACTGACCATCATCGACGTGCGCACCCCGGGCGAATACGCCGGCGGTCATCTCCCCGGCGCGCTCAACATCCCCCTCGACCAGATCCGGCGCGCGCTGCCCGACATCCGTCACGCCACCGACCGCGGCGACGTCCTGGTCGTCTGCGCCTCGGGCGCCCGCTCCGAGAACGCCTGCAAGATCCTCGCAGAGAACGGCGTCACCACCGCCACCCTGTCAGGAGGCACCGGTGCCTGGGCGGCCGACGGCCACGAGCTCCACCGCCCCCAGGGCGCCTCCCGCGCCACCTGGGGAATGGAGCGACAGGTGAGGCTCACCGCAGGAGTGACCGTGCTGCTCGGCCTGCTGCTCGGGCTCGTCGTCCACCCCGCCTTCCAGCTCATCTCCGCCGGCATCGCGGGCGGTCTGGTCTACTCCGCCCTGACCAACACCTGCGGCATGGCCGCCATGCTCGCCAAGCTCCCCCACAACCGCCCCCGCGCCGCCGACCTCGACAACACACTGGCCGCACTACGCAACCGCTGAACCACACCACAAAGGGGAGGGACCTGGCTCCGGATCCCTCCCCTTTCGTATCCAGGCCATGTGGCCAACAGCTCCGAACCGGGCGGGTGATCCGGCGTCGCGGCACCACAGCTCAGGCCAGAGAAAGGAACAGCTTCTCCAGCCGAGTACGCATCTGCTCCCGGTCACCGGAAGCAGCCATGTCCGCATCGGTCAGGCAGTGCTGCAGCCCCGTGGCGATGATCGCGAAACCGGCCTTGTCCAAAGCCCTGGACGCCGCGGCGAGCTGGGTGACGACGTCCTCGCAGTCCCGCCCCTCCTCGATCATCTTGATCACACCGGCGATCTGACCCTGCGCCCGGCGCAGCCGGTTGACCACCGTCTTCAGTTCCTCAGCCGCCATCGCCAGTTCCACAACCCACACTCCTTCGGTAAGATACCCCCTTGGGTATCATACCGAAGGAGTAACCTCACCCGGGCAAAGGAAAATCCCCGTCGCTCCACCACCACCGCCCTCAGTGCCGATCAGGCCAACGCCCGCCCGTACGAGCTGACCGTCATCGACGGAGGTGGCACGGCGCGAACGCATTCTGGAAGTCGCTGCCGAGCTGGGCGCCGATGTGGCCTACGAACGAGTGCAGATGCAGGAGGTCGCCAAGGCCGCCGACCTGGCACTCGGCACGCTCTATCGTTACTTCCCCTCCAAGGTGCACTTGTTCGCAGCGCTGTGGAAGACGCATATCGACGGCTTTGTTGAGGACTGCTGGCAATCCCCTGGGAACGATCCGGGCGCCACCGTCGGCGATCGGCTGGTGGCCCTGACCCGGTCCTTGCTGGACCGGCCCCTGCTGTGCTCGGCGATGGTACGGGCCATCGCCGTCGACTATTCCGTCAACCCCGACTACCACTTTCGGTTCGCCGAGGACAGGCTGTGCCGGGCAGTGCTACACACCCTGGGCCGGGACGCCTCTAGGCCGCCTTTAGGGAGACGATTTCCGTGAGGGCGTTTGTGGCGATCAGCGAGGTGACCGGCTCAACGACTGCGCCTCGCCTGACCGTCGCATCGTGTCGCCGGATCCGCAGTAACCAGTCGCGCCCGGGTCCTCGCGCCGACGAGGCATTGCCGTCTCGATCTCATCATCCACAATAACTAAAGCGCGTTAGTAGCGCGCGCAAGCGCCATCCTACGCCCTCACCGCGGTCGGAGGAGACAGCATCCAGCCTGCTGCGGCGCGGCGGGGCGTGATCCGAGATCAGACTGAGCGACGCTCGATCACCCGGGTGACCTCAGGACCGATAGGGACGGGCCGTCCGTCGAGGAGACTGATGATCGCCTCGACGAGATGTCGTGCGGTGTCCCGCATATCTACTGCCACCATCGTCAACGGCGGGGCTGCGAGGCGTGCGGCCGGCGAATCGACCGCGCCGATCACGGCCAGGTCCGACGGCGCGGCTAGTCCTTGCTCGCGTAGACCCGCGAGGACGGCCAAGGCTGCCACATCGTCGTGGGCGCACACGCCGGTGACGGCGGGGGTCATCCCACGCCATGCCTCGACAGCGGCTCCGGCTCCCACCTCGTCGCAGGGAACAGCCAGAGCCACCGGGCCCGGCACACCGTGCTCGGCGCAGGCTCCCTGCAGTGCTTTCAGGCGCATCTCGCTCGCCTCGGCCAGGCGTTCGTCGTGCGGGCGGGCGTAGCCGAGCCGACGGTGCCCCGCCCTGAGCAGTCGCTCGACCTGCAGCCGGGCGATGCTGTTTTCCCGGGCTCCCCAGATCCACTGCGCGACGGGGTCGGACTCGGCGGTGAGAGAGACCACGGCGCGTACGCCATTGCGCCGCATCGCGGCGACGTCATTATCGGGCAGGTCCCATGCGAGGACGGCCACGGGCGTGATGACGGTCCACACATCACCATCGGGCCTGCGGGACCACGGATGGATCACCGCAGTGAGCCCGACGGCCGCGAACTCCGCCGAGAGAAACTCGACCAGTGTGCCCAGGTCGGGCAGCGGCAACTGAGGGGGCTGATAGAGGAGCACGACGTCACTCCGGCCGCGGCTGAGCGTCCGGGCCTCCGCCGAGGGGGCATAGCGCAGCCGGGCCGCCGCTTCGAGGACGCGCTGCCGCGTCGACTCGGAGATCGTCTGCCCCTTGGTGCCGTTGAGCACGAAGCTGACAGTGGCCCTGGAGACTCCGGCCTCCCGGGCGACGTCGGAACTGGTGACCCGGCCCTCCGGCCGAGCAGCGGCCTCGCCCGCCATCCATCGCCCCTTCCGCTCTTGTGGGTGTACCACGCCTGATGTACTGTACCCGCACTCACTAACGCGCGTTAGTGAATGAATAGTCGGTAGGGCGTCCCCGTGGCCACGGGGACTCGTCATGCCGCTCCGACAACCACCCCCTAAGGGCCCTGAGAGGGGCCGGTGCCAATCCACGGCTTACCCCTGAAGGGGCACGATCGGTTCTGCTCCGTGTTCCGGCGGAGCAGAACCCACGCAGCCCGTGCGGGGTTCGAGGTCGTCCGCAGACATGCAGATTCGTTCTGCTCGACGACCGCGCGCCTGATCCCTACGAACTCAGAACCTCAGGAGCTGCTGATCGTGCCCGAACCGTTGATCTTCCCCGAGCGCTTCCTTTGGGGGGCCGCGACAGCCGCACATCAGGTCGAAGGCAACAACGCGAACAGCGACTGGTGGGAATGGGAGACCGACCCAGCGCCCAAGGCGCCCATGGCAGGGCCCTCCGGCATGGCGTGCGACCACTTCAACCGTTACAAGGACGACATCGCGCTGCTCGCGGAACTCGGACTGAACACCTACCGCTTCTCCGTGGAGTGGGCACGAGTCGAGCCCCGCCAGGGAGAATTCGACCGCGAGGCGCTCCAACACTACGCCGACATGGTCGAGACCTGCCTGACCCACGGCGTCACACCGATGATCACGCTGCAGCACTTCACGTTGCCGGCCTGGGTCACCCACGCCGGAGCCTGGACCAATGCCGAACTCCCGGCCTGGTTCACGCGCTACACCAGGCACGTGATGGAACATCTACAGAACCGTGCTCCCTACATCTGCACGATCAACGAGCCCGGCAACATGATCACGCGGGGGTATCTGGGCACCTTCCCGACTCCGCCCTTCGTCCGGAACCTCGACGCGTTCGACGCCGCAGCCTCAGGAGTGATCGCCGCACACCGCAATGCCCGAGAGGTCATCCGTGAACTCGCACCCGGCGTCAAGGTCGGCATGGCCCATGCGCTGCAGGACTGGCACGCCAATCCCGGCGGAGTCCCAGCGATGGAATGGGCTCGGGAACTCCACGAAGACAGGTTCTTCGCCGAGACCGCCGACGACGACTTCATCGGCGTCCAGACCTACACCCGCCTCGACGTCAACGCCCCCCGCATCACCAAACCCCTCAGCGCGGCGCTTCTGCGCAGCCGTCGCCTTACGCAGTCGCTCGCCCTGCCGTACCTGCGCCGCCAAGCGGCAGCCGTGTCTGCGGAAGGAGCACCCGTCGGCGAGGGCCGCCGCACCCAGATGGGATATCTGTGGGCTCCTGAGGCGGTCGAGGCCACGACCCGGCGAGTGGCGGGCCTCTTCCCCGGCAAGGAGATCGTCCTCACCGAGCACGGTGTCGCGACCGACGTCGACAGCGAGCGTATCGACTACATTCGAGCAGGTCTGCGCGTCGTGCACCGGCTGATCGGCGACGGACTGCCCATCACCGGCTACGTCCACTGGTCACTGCTGGACAACTTCGAGTGGTGGGACGGCTACGGCCCCAAGTACGGGCTCGTGGCGGTCGACCGCAGCACTCAGGAGCGGGTCGTCAAACCATCGGCACATTGGTATGGCGACGTGGCCCGGATCAACCGGATGCCAACATGAGCCGCCGCCTGGGACACGGTACGGCTACCTCGGCATGAGCCGTTCGCCCGCTGGGTGGCGTGGCCGAGTCCGCCCTCGAAGCGGCGCCGACAGGCCTTGAGGTCTTCGATACCACATGCACGCAACTGGCCCAGGGCGAGCGTCGCATACGAATATCGGCGGCGCTGAACGACCAGATCGCGCCACGCACGGTCCAGGTCACTGCGCGCGTCAGGCGGGCGACCTAATTTGCATGCGGCTGCGGAGCAGGCGTCTCGATGAACGTCATGGACTGTGGCGAACGCACCTGGCCTGGCTCCACCATCCCCGTACCGCAGGACAACCGCCCGGTCGGCCTTGGATCAGAGCCAACGACGCCAGGTGGCGGTTCGTCGCCGCCGTAGGCCGCACCCACCTCGTGGTTCCGGTGCCCACAGCGCCATCCCATGATCACCATCACAGCAACAAGGAGTTCTCATGTCGTTCCGCTGGGGCATCGCCGGCACTGGTGTCATAGCAAACAGTTTTGCGGACGCGTTGGGCCGGTTGCCTGACGCCCACTTGGTCGCCGTCGGCTCCCGCAGTCGGAAAGGGGCCGACGCGTTCGGCGAGAAGCACGGCATCGCCGCGCGACACCGGCACGCTTCGTACGAAGATCTGGCCGCCGATGACACTGTCGACATTGTCTACGTCGCATCGCCCCACTCCCACCATCACGAGCACACGTTGCTGTTCCTGAACGCGGGGCGTCCAGTGTTGTGCGAGAAGGCGTTCTCGCTGGACGCGGAGCAGGCCGCTGAAATGGTGGCTGTGTCCAGGGAACGGGGCCTGTTCCTGATGGAGGCGATGTGGAGCCGGTTCCTGCCGGCCTATGTCAAAGTCAGAGAACTGCTCGCCGAGGACGTCATCGGTGAAGTCCAGTCCCTGGAGGCCGACTTCGGCTTCCAATTCCCGGCGGACCCCGAACACCGTCTGTTCGATCGCGCGCTGGGTGGCGGTTCCCTGCTCGACCTGGGTGTGTATCCCCTATCGCTGGCCAGCATGGTGCTGGGTACGCCCGACCGGGTCACGGCGTACGGCACACTCGGCTCGACCGGCGTCGACGAGCATGTCGCTGTCCTCTCCGGGTACGACAGTGGGGCGGTCGCGCTGGCCCAGAGTTCCATGCGGGCGAACCTCGGTTGCACAGCCCGTATCACCGGCACCGAAGGTCACATCGAACTGCCGTTCCTGATGCACTGCCCGGACGAACTGACCGTGCAGACGCGGGGCACCACCGAACGCCTGAGTCTGCCCGCCGCCCGCGAGGGCGACGGCGACGACACGGCGGGCGGCGGCCTGCACCGCCAGATCCGGCACGTCCAGGAGCGGCTACGCGCAGGGGAGTTGGAGAGCGAGATCATGCCTCTGGACGAGACCGTGGCGGTGATGCGCACGCTCGACACCGTGCGCGACCAGATCGGCCTGAGCTACACCACTCACTGACGTTCCCGCAACCAGCCAGCCATACGGATGCGTTCGGGGTTACGGCCACTCCGCTGCCGTAACCGCGTCCGAGGGGATCGGTACGGATCTCCGCCGCCTGATGTGGCCCGCACCCGTGGAGCCGCTTGCGGCGTCGCTACTCAACCGAAGCCGGAGAAGCCGATGGCTCACAGTGCAGAACGGCCCCCAGGCAGGCTCACGCCACGGGCCAGAACCAGATGGCTGGTTGTTTTCGTCATGGCTTTCGATCTCATGCTGACTGGAATCGCGTACTCCGCCTCAGGGGAATCGCCTCAGATCAGGGTGCTGTCGAATCGCGCGGATCTGGTGTCCGGGGGCGACGCCCTCGTCGAGGTGGCCCTGCCTTCCGGGGGAACACCAGAGAATGTGCGCGTGGACGTGGACGGCCGGGATGTGACATCCGCTTTCGCCGTCCGGCCGGACGGCCGCTTCCTGGGCCTGGTCACCGGCCTCCAGGTCGGCGAGAACAGGATGACGGCCCGGACACAGGGGGGCGCGGCAAGCCTTACCATCACCGGCCATCCCATCGGCGGACCGCTGTTCGCCGGGCCACAGGTACAGCCGTGGGTGTGCGCGACCGAGGAGAACGGCCTCGGGAAGCCGCAGGATGTCGCGTGCAATACTCCAGCGAAGTACAAGCTCTTCTACAAGTCCTGGCTGACCGGCCAGTTCACCGCATATGATCCGAAAAGACCGCCCGCAGACCTCGCATACACAACGACGGACCAGGGCAAGCGGGTCGCGTACGTCGTACGCCGGGAACGCGGCGTGATGGACCGTGGCATCTACGACATCGCGGTGTTGTACGACCCGGCCAAGCCGTGGCAACCGTGGGCACCGCAAGGCGGCTTCAACGGAAAACTCCTTGTGCCGTTCGGCGGCGACTGCACGCCGCGGCATTCACAGGACGCACCCATGGAGAACGTTCTCAACGACACGGCTCTGTCCCGCGGGTTCGCCGTCGCGGTGTCCAACCTGAACATGCTGGGGCAGAACTGCAACGACGTGGTCTCCACCGAAGCGCTGGTGATGCTCAAGGAGCACTTCGTCGAGAACTACGGCCCGATCCGCTACACCATCGGGCAAGGCTGCTCCGGCGGTTCCATGCAGCAGCACTGGATCACCTCCAACTACCCCGGTCTGTTGGACGGCATCCTGCCCTCCTGCAGCTTCCCCGACGTCTGGTCCACGCTGCAGGAGGCCGAGGACTGTCACGTACTCGACCACCACTTCGACAGGTCTCCATTGTGGGCGTTGACCACCCACAGAACCGCGGTGACCGGCCACGCGTTCGAGACGGTGTGCCGGACACTCTGGGACAACCCGACAGGCAACGGGCAGTACTCCAAGACCTGGTTGGACCCGGACAACGGGGCCGGCTGCCTCGGCGGATTCCTGGCCGGCCACACCACTCTGGAGCCCAATCGCTCGTGGGTGTACGACGCCGAGGCAAATCCTGCCGGTGAGCGGTGCACTCTTCAGGACTACGCCGTGGCCGTCTGGGGCCGAAGGCCCGCGAGTTCATGGGGGCCGGTCGAACAACGCATCCAACGCGGTTTCGCCAACCGGCCGTACGACAACACCGGTGTCCAGTACGGCCTGAAGGCCGTCGAGTCCGGCACGATCACCGCTGAGCAGTTCGTCGACCTCAACGAGAGCGTCGGCGGGCTCGACATCGACTGGAAGTGGCAGCCGGAGCGTAGTGAAGCCGACCCTGCGGCGCTGGAAGTCGCATACCGCTCCGGTCGGGTGACCTACCCCCGCGAGGCGGCCAAGGTCCCCGTCATCGATCTGCGCTCTCCCGGCAACTGGGAGATCCACAGCGACTTCCACAGTTACGCCATGCGTGCCCGCTTCGACCAGGCCAACGGTGGCCATGACAATCAGATCATCTGGACGGGTGTGCCTCCGGTGCAAACCGACGGCGATGCCCGCGAGAAGGCGTTCCTGCTCATGGACAGATGGCTGACCCGCATCGAAGCCGACACGTCCAACGACCCGATCGAGACCAAGGTGGTGCGCGACAAGCCGGCCGACGCTGTCGACGCGTGCTGGATCGGCAACCGCAAGATCTCCGATATGTCCGTCTGCCGCGCCACCTACCCTTACTTCGGTGTGCCCCGGACTGCGGCCGGGGGCCCGACGGCCAACAACATCCTCAAGTGCCAACTCAAGGAACTCAACCGGGACGACTACACCGTCGACTTCTCCAACGCCCAATGGGGCCGACTGCGGAAGGCCTTCCCCGAGGGGGTGTGCGACTACCGCGAGCCAGGCGTGGCCCAGCAACCCTCTCTGCCGTGGCTGACCTTCTCCGGCGGGCCGGGCGGACAGCCACTGGGCGCTCCGCCGGAGTCCGCCCCTACACCCTGAAAGGCTTCCCCTCATCCGGTGCCCACGGTGTCCCGCATCCCCAGCTAAGCGCTACACCGTGGGCGCCCAGCACCCTGTACGTCTCGATGTCCCACCCGGTGTACTACTCGCCCTCGGAGACGAAGCGGCCACGCGTGTCCTGGATGATCGCCATGAGCCCGCGCTCGGCCGCGGCAACAGATTGAGAGGCCTGGCCATGAAGGAGGTCTGCTTGCCGTTCAGCAGCCGACTCGGCAGCACCGGCCATGGCCCCGTCCCACCCAGACGGTGGACGTCCGCGCGCAGCACCATCCCGTCAAGCAACATCGGCCCGGATCGCAGTAGGCTCCGTAGCCCCGGCAAGCGCCCGGTCGAACTGCCGCCGTCCTCGCCGAGGAAACCATCTGCAACCCGTGGTGGAGACGCGCACCGGCCGACGCCAGCCGCGCCTGCTGGTCATCTGTCTGCACGGCACCGGACTGTGCTACCACAAGCCCACGCCCCTCGGCCCACAGGAGCCCTGCTTCGCCGCCGCCCCGGTACCCCGTGCGGCCAGCAGACGGCGTGCTCGGCACGCAACCGGACCAGGATCTCCGCCTGGCCGGGTCCGAACAGGTCCTGATAGAGGTGCTCGGCCAGCGCGAAGCAGAAGGCGCGGTGATCCCCTATAGAGTCAAGGGTCGGTCTGCCATCATCAAGGGCGATGACGGCCAATCCACCGAGTCCGGGCCGAAGAGGCGACCACTGCGGTGTGGGCCGTGGGAATGCACAGGCTGACGACGAGGGCAGTTGGGTGTGCGGTAGACATGGCAGGGAGCCCGCTTGCCCGCCCAACCGCCCCACCTCGGCCGAACGGCCAGGAAACGAAGCGGTCGCAAGCGTCCTCGGCCGAAAGGCTGATACCCCGCGCGCGTAGGTCGCAGCCTCTGGCGCGTCTCCTGTGCGGGGATCTGCCTTGCATCAGTGAGCTCGAGGTGAGTTTGGCACCTGACCTGCGCCCTAACGTCCCGGGGTGCAGGCATGCACGCCGTGCCAATCCAGGGACACCATCCCTACCGCGTGCCAGTTTCTCAGGCTGTTTCGCTGGGCGTCATCCCAGGAGCTGATGCGACGACATACCTGAGGCTGACGAAACCCTTTCTCGCATCAGCCTCAGGTGGTCGGCAATTCAGCTGATCCGCAGGATCTGTGGGAACCGGACGATAGAGAGGTTCCCAGCGGGATGGACCCGGACTCTCGCGTCCATGGGCCTCTTGTGGCCGTTTGCACGGCCCGTGGCACGTGCCCCTCGCTGTCTCTATCCCGATCGGAGTGCTACCCATGATCACTAGCCCGTCCACCGGCCCCCGCGCCGCCGCCCCTGCCATCGCCGCCCGCGCCACTGAGCTCTCCAAGGTCTACGGACAGGGCGACACCAATGTGGTGGCCCTCGATCAGGTCAGTGTCGGCTTCGGGCAGTCCCAGTTCACCGCGATCATGGGGCCTTCGGGGTCCGGGAAGTCCACGCTGATGCACTGTGTCGCGGGGCTGGACAGCTTCTCCTCCGGCTCGGTCCGCGTCGGTGATGTCGAGCTCGGGTCACTGACGGACAGGCAACTCACCAAACTCCGCCGGGACAAGGTCGGCTTCATCTTCCAGGCGTTCAACCTGCTGCCCACCCTGACCGCGTTGGAGAACATCACGCTCCCGATGGACATCGCGGGCCGGACACCGGACAAGGAGTGGCTGGACAGCGTCATTCGGATGGTCGGTCTGTCGGGCCGGCTCAGCCACCGCCCCGCCCAGCTCTCCGGCGGCCAGCAGCAGCGCGTCGCCGTCGCCCGTGCGCTCGCCTCCAAGCCGGACATCGTCTTTGGGGATGAGCCGACCGGCAACCTGGACTCACGCTCGGGCGGCGAGGTCCTCGGCTTCCTGCGTGACTCGGTACGGGAGCTGGGCCAGACCGTCGTCATGGTCACCCATGATCCGGTCGCCGCTTCCTACGCGGACCGGGTCGTTTTCCTCGCCGACGGCCGGATCGTCGACGAGATGTACGAGCCCACCGCGGACGGGGTCCTCGACCTCATGAAGTCGTTCGAGACCCCGTTCCGTACGAGCTGAGCGGCCCGCAGCAGAGCCGACCAACCGGTACGCACCCCCTCCGTCCTCAGCTCCCCTCACTTCACCGGGATCACACCACCATGTTCCGCACAGCGCTGCGCAACGTCCTCGCGCACAAGGCCAGACTGCTGATGACCGTGCTCGCCGTCATGCTCGGCGTCGCGTTCGTCTCCGGCACTCTGATCTTCACCGACACCTACACGAACTCCTCCAGCAGCCAGAAAGCCAAGAGTTTCGCCCACGTGGACGTCCAGGTCGACCCGGACCCCAACCACTACTCCGATTCCCCCGGCATCAGTCGGAAGACGCTCGAAGAGGTCGCCCGTGTGGACGGGGTCGCCGAAGCCGCCGGGCGGGTCGACGGACTCGCCTACGTCTCCGACAGAGACGGCGGACTCATCGGCGGCGCGTTCAACTCGGGCGCCAACTACGCGCCGGGCAAGAACGGCAAGGACCCGCTCTACGCGTTCACCGAGGGTGGCGGTCCCACAGAGGCCATGCAGATCGCGCTCGACAAGGACAGCGCCGACAAGGGTGGCTACCATGTCGGCGACACCGTGCCTGTCGCTCTGACGGGTCCGGCCAAGAAGTACAAGCTCTCCGGCATCTTCACCACCGAGGACCAGCTGGTGGCAGGAGGCGGCAGCCTGGTGCTGTTCGACACACCGTCCGCACAGCGGCTCTACCTCCAGCCGGGCTTCTTCGAGAACGTCACCGTCACCGCCGCCCCCGGCGTTTCGAGCACCAAGCTCGCCGCCGCCATCGGCAAGGTACTTCCGGACTCCGCGAAGGCCGAGACCGGTCAACAACTCGCCGACGCCGAGGCAAAATTGGCGGAGGGAGACGCCTCGCTGCTCAGTGGGATACTGCTTGCCTTCGCCGGTGTCGCGCTCTTCGTCAGCGTCTTCTTGATCGCCAATACCTTCACCATGCTGGCTGCCCAGCGCACCCGGGAACTCGCTCTGCTGCGTGCGGTCGGCGCCTCCCGCAGGCAGGTCACCCGTTCCGTGCTGATCGAGGCGATGGTGGTCGGCGCGGCCGGTGCGGTCGCTGGGCTCGGGCTCGGTGCCGTCATGGCCGCCATAGCACAGTCAGTGGTCGATTTCGGCGGAGGGAAGCTCCCGGACGGGCCGCTGATCGTCACGTCGACGACTGTCCTGGTCTCAGCATTCGTCGGTGTGCTGGTCACCATGGTGGCCGCCTGGCTGCCGGCCCGTCGCGCAGCGAAGATCCCGCCGGTCGCGGCGATCAGCAGCGCACACCTGCCCTCCACCATCAGGTCCCTGATCCTGCGGAACGTGTTCGGCGGCATCCTCACGCTGCTCGGCGCGGCGGTCGTCGTCGCGGGCGCCGGGACCGGCGGCTCGCGCGGCGCGATGATCGTCGGGTTCGGTGCCTTCCTCGCGGTGATCGGTGTCCTCGTGCTGATCCCGTTGCTGTCCCGGCCGGTGATCGCGCTCGTACGGCCGCTGCTGCGGCGGGGCTTCGGTGTCTCCGGCACGCTCGCGGGCCAGAACGCCGTACGCAACCCGCGCCGTACCGGCGCCACCGCCTCCGCACTGGCCATCGGCCTCACACTGGTCAGTGCTCTGACCGTGCTCGGCGTCACTGTCGGTCAGTCCATGGACAGGATGACCACGGACATCGTCAAGGCCGACTATATGATCACGACCACTGCTGTGGACCTGGACACCTCGGCGGTCGCCGCCGTGCGCAAGCTCCCCGGCGTCAGGGCCGTGTCGCCAGAGCAGCAGTCGTGGATGCAGATCGACGGCATCCAGGAGGATGTAACAGCCATCGCCCCGGCGGAGTTCGACAAGGCACTCGACCTTCCGGTGGTCTCCGGCTCACAGGGCACGCTCGCCAAGGGGCAGATCGCCGTTGCCGAGGACGAAGCGCGATCCCACGGTTGGAAGGTGGGGGACACCCTGCCAGCGGTGTACGGGGACTCCGGCAAGAAGCGCAGGGTGACCGTCGGGGCTATCTTCGAGTCCAACGAGGTCGTCTTCCCTGTCGTCGTCTCCGCGGACGTGATCGAATCGACCCTCGCGGCGTCCCTCTCCAAGATCTACGTCAAGACGGACGGCAGCACGGACAGGAAGGCGCTCGCTGACGCCCTCCCCGGGCGCCCGGGGATCAAGATCGACGACCAGCAGGCCATCCGCAACGAGTTCAGCGGCACATACGATGCTGCGCTCAACGTCTTGTACGCACTGCTCGCGATCTCCCTGGCCATCGCGGTGCTGGGAGTGGTGAACACCCTCGCGATGTCAGTCTTCGAACGACAGCGCGAGGTCGGCATGCTGCGAGCCGTCGGACTCGACCGGCGAGGCGTGACGCGGATGATCCAGCTGGAGGCCGTGGTCATCTCCCTCTTCGGCGCGGTCATCGGCATCGGAGTCGGTTCCTTCCTGGGCTGGGCCGTCTGCGAGATCGTAAAGGCGGACATCCCCGGGTACGCGCTGGTGCTGCCGTGGGGCCGGTTCGCGCTCTTCCTGCTGCTGGCAGCGCTCGTCGGACTCCTGGCCGCCATGTGGCCGGCCCGCAACGCGTCCCGACTGAACATGCTCATGGCCATCAAGACCGACTAGACGGAGGGAATCGCCGTACGGCCGTAGGCACATCGATGTGCCTACGGCCGTACGGTTGTGTGGCGAGCACGGGGCCCCCAGGCCCAACAGGTCAGTCTTCGGTGGGTCCACTGACTCCTCCTGCACACATCCTGCGCAGCCCCCGCCTGACGCAGTCGCTCGCCCTGCCGCCCCTGCACCGCCAGGCGGAAGTCGTCTCACTGGCGGAAGACGCACCCGCACCCGCTGACGGGATCCCGCGATGCACGTAAGCGTATCGACTACATCCGAGCAGGTCTGCGCGTCGTGCACCGGCTGATCGACGACGGACTGCCCGTCACCGGCTACGTCCACTTTCAAGTGCTGGGACGGCTACCGCCCCAAGCACGGGCTCGTGGCGGTCGACCACACCACTCAGGACCGCATCGTCAAGCGCCCGGCCCGTCCATTCGTCGGATTCGCCTTCGCGCACATGCTCGGCTTCAACCTGCTGCCCCGGTTGAAGAACGTGGGCTCGGCCCGGCTGTACCGGCCGGTTGCCGGCGAGGACGAGACGTGGCCGCACCTGGCCCCGGTGCTGTCCAGCAAGACGATCGACTGGGAGCTGATCCGCCAGCAGTACGACCAGATCGTCAAATACACCACCGCGCTCCGCCTGGGCACGGCCGAGGCCGAGCAGGTGCTACGACGCTTCACCTGCGGCGGCCCGAAGCACCCGACCTACCGGGCGATCGAGGAGCTCGGCCGCGCTGTGCGGACAGCGTTCGTCTGCGACTACCTGGCCAGCCCCGAACTACGGCGGGAGATCCACGAGGGCCTGCAAGTGGTGGAGAACTGGAACTCCGCCAACCACGACCTGTTCTACGGCAAGGACGGGGACCTGACCGGCGCCGACCGCGAGAGCCAGGAGATCTCGATGCTCGCCCTGCACCTGCTGCAGGCTGCCCTTGTCCACGTCAACACCCTGCTGCTGCAGAGGTCCTGGCCGAGCCGAAGGGGGTCGAGCGCCTCGGCGATGCCGATCGGCGCGCGTTGTCCCCGCTGTTCTGGACTCACGTCAACCCCTACGGCCGGTTCGAGCTGGACATGAGCAACCGGCTAGATCTCCAGTCGGCTGTAGTCGTCCCGGGCCAGCGAGCGGACGAACCGCAGTCGGCGCCCGCCGGGGAGAGCGCCGCGCAGCGGTAGCGCCAGCGATTCCGGGTCGAAGCCGTCGGCTGCGGCTTCGACCCAGAATCCCGTGGTCACGGCCGGGCGGTGGGGAGAGCCGGGCCGACGCCGGGAACCGCTCGGAGCGGGGACGGCCGCTCATCGATCAGGCGGTGTCGATGAGCCGGCGAAGTCTCTCCCGCCCGTTCGGTCTCGGGCGCGCGCCCGCTGCCTCGGATGTCGGCTTCGCCGGGCCGGCTCGGCGAGGCTGCTGCGGCGTGTCAGCGGGACTCCTGTGCGCTGAGCAGCGTGAGGGCGTTGCGGATGCCCTCTTCGAGGAGTTCGTCGGAGAGTCGCGGGTCAGACAGGGCGCGGGAGAGCTGCAGTGTCCCGACCATCATGGCGTAGACGCTGAGGGTCTTCGTGTGCGCCGAGCGCGGATCGGCGGGCGCCAGGCGGGCGGCGATGCCGTCGATGACGGCGAGCACCCCGTCGGTGTACGCCTGCTTGGTCTCCTGCGGGCAGCGCCCGATCTCATCGAGGAGTGCGGCGGAGGGGCAGCCGTCGTCGGGGCTGTCGCGGTGCTGGGGCGACAGATACCACCGCACGATCTGCTCGAGTCCTGCGATGCCGGGGGCCGCCTGGTCGATGACGTTGGCGTACTGCGTGCGCAGCTGGTCCGCGACCGAGGCGGCCACGAGGTCGTCCTTGGACGCGAAGTGGGCGTAGAAGGCACCGTTGGTCAGTCCGGCGTCCGCCATCAGCGTCGAGATGCCCGAGCCATCGATACCGTCCTGCTTGAACCGGCGGCCGGCGGTCTCGATGATCCGCTGCCTGGTCGCCTGCTTGTGCTCTTTCCCGTAACGAGTCACGCGCTCGCTCCTTCGTGCGCCGGAAGGGTCGCCCGCTTTCCGCCGGCCTCGCCATCATATTGGATTACGAACGCACTCTAATGGTGTGCGGGCGGCGTCTTGGAGCACCGCCACGCCTTCTGCGCGGCCGGCCTGGTTCAGTCGTCGCCGGGCGTCATCGAGATCACGACCTTTCCGGCCGTGGTACGCCCCTGCTCGACGTACGCCATCGCCTCGAGCGTCCGGTCGAAGGGGAACGTCCGGTCGATGACCGGGCGGAGCCGTCCGCTGTCGTACAGGGCGCCGAGTTCACGGAGCTGGGCGCCGCTGGCCTGCATGAAGAAGAACTCATAGCGCACACCCAGGGCCTTGGCCTGCTTGCGCACCTTGCGGCTGAGCGCGTTCATGGCCACGCCCATGAACGAGGGCGCGCCGAGTTGCCTGGCGAACCCGGAGTCCGGCGGGCCGGCGACACCGATGGCCAGGCCGCCCGGCTTCAGCACAGTCAGCGACTTCTCGAGGTTCGCCCCGCCAAGGGAGTCCAGCACCAGGTCGTAGCCGGACAGCACCTGCGAGAAGTCCTCCTTCGTGTAGTCGACGACGGTGTCGGCGCCGAGGCTCCTGACCATCTCCTCGGCGCGGGAGTTCGTGGTCGTGGCCACCGTGGCACCGAAGTGCTTGGCGAGCTGGATGGCCGTCGATCCGAGGCCACCGGCACCGGCGTGGACGAGCACTTTCTGGCCCGGCACCACGTGGGCGCGCTCCACGAGGATCTGCCAGGCGGCCAGGGCCACCAGCGGCACCGCGGCCGCCTCGCGGAGCGTGAGTGACGCCGGCTTGGGCGCGACGTCGTCCTGGTCGACCGCAATGAACTCGGCAAAGCCTCCGACCCGCAGGTCGCGGGGACGTGCGTAGACCTCGTCGCCGACCGTCAAGCCGCGCACGGTCGGCCCGACCTGCGTCACGATCCCGGCGACGTCATGGCCGAGCACGAACGGAAGCTCGTACTTCAGGAGTCGTTTGAACTCCCCGTTGCGGACCATCTTGTCCAGCGGGTTGATGCTGGCAGCGCTCACCTGGACCAGGACGTCGCCGGCCCCGACGGTGGGCTCGGGAACATCAGCGGCGCGCAGGCCGCCCTTGCCGTACTTCTCGACGACGAACGCCTTCATGTCAGCCGTCCCTTCGCGTGATCTTCTCGGTTGTCTTCTCGGCGGACGATGCGCATGTCCGGGCAGCTTCCACCTCAGCGGCCGAGGTGCCGTCGAAGCCACTGGCCCATCTGCTCGATCGCCCGGTCCACCTCGGGCACGCGTCCCGCGCCCAGGATGAACGAGTGCTGGCCCTCCGGCAGCGGGCGGACCTCAGAGACGATCTTGAAGTCGGTCAGTCGGCGGCCGAAATCGGCGCCATCGCCGGCAAGCGTTTCGTGCTCGCCGTAGTGGAGGGCCGTGGGCGGCAGGCCGGTCAGGTCGGCGTTCACGATGCTGATGGCGGGGTCGGTGAAGTCCACGCCGGGGTCCTGCAGCCAAGCCGCTCGGAACAGCTCGAGGATGCCCCGGCTGAGCATCCTGTCGAGTTCCTCGTTCTCGTCCACCTTCGGGTTACTGATGGTGAGGTCGGTCCAGGGCGAGATGCTGACGACCGCGCCGGGGACTGCCTCGCCCTTGGCGAGCAGGCGCAGCGGCAGCGCGATCGCGAGGGTGCCTCCGATGGAGTGGCCGGTGCTGCCGATGTTCCGCGGCGCGTAGCCCTGAGCGAGCAGCCACCGGTAGGCGGTCTCGGCGTCGTCGATCTGCGCCGGGTGGGGATGCTCGGGCGCCAGGCGGAAGCCCACGACGAGTGAGCGGATTCCGGCCGCCTTGGCGATGTGGCCGGCGGCCTTGCGGTCCGATGCGATCGAGGCGGCGACCGATCCGCCGAAATGGAAGTGAAGCAGCGCCTTGTCGGGGTCGGCGCCCTCGGGGATGACCCACAGGGCGGGGACGCCGTCCGCGTCCACGTCGGCGTAGGTGACGCCTTCCGGCTCGGTCGATGCCGAAGCATGTGTGTCGACGATGTCGCGGACGACGGCCAGATCGAGTCCCGGCGTCGACGCCTTCGCACGCACGCTGTCGAGGAACTGCGCGAACTGCTGCGCTTCCGTGCTCATTCCCATGGTGATGCTCCTTGTCAGGTCAGAGCTGAACGCGCCTCTCGCGCGCGCTGCGGGTCGATGGGCCGGGTGCGACGTTTCAGCCGGGCATCCGGTTGAACCTGCGGATCTGCTTGTCGAACATCCCGGCGGGGACGAGGCGTCGCGCGGTGGTGATGCGTGAGGCGAGCGGTCCGGCGGTGTAGCGCAGCTTCGGCTTCGAGGCGGTGGCTGCCGTGACGATCTCCTTGGCGACGACGGCGGGGTCGTCGCCGGTCTTCATCGCCGCGGCGACCACTTCGTCGAAGACACGCCGCCGCTCCGCGTACAGCGGCAGCGGGGTGTCGGGCTGCGCGGCATTGGCATCGAAGGCGGTCCGGGTGTAGCCGGGCTCGACGAGCAGGACGCGGACGCCGTGCTCGCGGACCTCGTGATCCAGGGACTCGGAGTAGCCCTCGACGGCGTGCTTCGCGGCGGCGTAGAGGGCCATGTAGGGCTGCGGGATGACGCCGAGGACGGACGAGACGTTGACGATACGTCCACGGCCCTGGGTGCGCATGTGCGGCAGAACGGCCTTCGCCATGCGGACATGACCGAAGAAGTTGAGGTTGAAGAGGCGCTGGGCCTGGGCGACGGAGCTCTCCTCGGCGGCGCCGGCCGAGCCCAGACCGGCGTTGTTGACCAGGACGTCGATCCGTCCGAACCGTTCGATCACTTCCCGGACCGCGGCGGTGACGGATTCGTCGCTGGTCACGTCGAGGTCGAGGAAGGCCACACCGGCGGGCGGGGTGAGCCCCGAGGTGTTCCGTCCGGTTCCGATCACCTCGAACCCGGCTGTGACGAAGGCCCGAGCGGTTGCGTTACCGATCCCCGATGACGCCCCCGTCACGAGTGCTACCGGCCGTTGTGTCGCCATGACGGACTCCTTACACATTGAATTTCGATCGTATGGCTTACTGTCGTAATGTTATTGCGGGGCGGAGTGGATGGCAAGGCCGCTCCGAAGGCGCCGGCATCTCCGGCCTGCCCGTCTCATCCAGAGCTCTCTCATGAACAGTCCTTTGCGCGAGCAAGATCAATCGCGGGCCGCCGGACCCCCGCCGATCCCGGGTTCGTTCGCAGAACCCGTTCTCACTAAGAAGCAGGACGGGCCTCCTTCTGAGACTTGCATTGTGCGAAGATCCGGGCCCGTGACGGACCCTCGGCTTCCTTCCTCAACCGACCGGTCGGACGCCGACGACGCCGAACAGCACGCCTGTCCGAAGTGCGTCGCCCAGCCCGGTTCCCCGTGCCGCTCGCGCGGCGGCGCGGTCGCCTCCGCCTACCACACCCGCCGCTTCACGAAGGTGCCCCGGCTGAAGAAGGCGCTGCGGGTGCCGACCCCGGCCGACCGTGGGCCGGGGTCGGCCGTGGCGGCCCGGCACCCCGCCACCGGCGCCGATCGACCCGGACCTGCCGAGTGCGGACATCCACATCGGCTAACGCGCGATGCTCGACGCTCAACTCCCAGCTCGACGCGCTCAGCAAGCACGGCATCCCGAGGGGCAAGATCTTCAGCGAGAAGATCAGCACCCGGGTGCGGGTCCGGCCCCGGTTCGAGAAGGCGCTGCGAACCGCGCGGGAGGTCAAGGCGCACGCCCCGCACTGCCGGGTCATCTTCACCGTGTACGAGATGAAGCGCCTCGGCCGCGACGCCGCCGAACTCACCGCGCTCACCGACCACCTCACCGCCCACGGCCTGGTCCTGGAGATGCTCGCCGGACCCCTGCCCGGCATCTACGACCCCACTGGCCCGGGCAAGCTGCTGTTCGCGTACTTCGCGGCGATGGCGGAGACCGAGCGAGAGAACATCCGCGAGTCCACGTTGGAGGGCCTGGACACCGCGGCCCGCAAGGGCAAGCACGGCGGCCGGCCCCCGGCGATGACCGACGACATGCTGCACACCGTGCTCCGGCGCCGGGCCGGCGGCGAGTCCGTCGGGCAGATCCAGCCCGACCTGTTCATCCCCACCGGCAAGCGCAAGGGACACAAGCCTTCCGTCAGATACTTGAGTCAAGACACTTGGAGAAAGTGCAGGTCAGAGCCGCCATGGACGAAATTTTGGAGCGTTGGGCATCTCGGCAAGCGGCGAAAGCCCCCCAGATCTCGGTTGAAGACCTCCGCGAACTCGCGGACAGTTTGGGTATCGAATTGGGTGACTGAGCTGCTTCGAGGGGCCCTGCCTGGATAGCAGGGTCCCTCGGTGTGTGTGAGAAATCGGCAAGCTGCCCCGCGCCATGGCCTCCCTGCGCAACCTCGCCATCAGCGTCTTCCGCCAGGACAGCCGGACGCCAGACCTACATCGCCGCGCCCAGACAGATCTCGTTCACGCAATGCCCCTGACTGGCGACCACGGCGGGGGTCACGTCCGCTGGAGTGGTGTATTGACGGCCACTCGGTGATCTCCTTTTGAGGCTATGCGGTGAGTTCGGTGGGCAGGTCGGTCTCGTGGGTTTCTGACTCGATCGGGTGGAGGCAGGCTTTGGCCAGCAGGTCGAGTCCCATGTAGCGGCGGGCCTCGGTCCACTCGTCGTTCTGTTCGGCCAGCACGGCGCCGACGAGCCGGATGACGGCGGTGCGGTCGGGGAAGATGCCGACCACGTCGGTGCGGCGGCGGATCTCCTTGTTCAGCCGTTCCTGCGGGTTGTTCGACCAGATCTGCCGCCAGATCTCGCGTGGGAAGGCGGTGAAGGCCAGCAGGTCGTGCTGGGCGGTGTCCAAGTGGGCTGCGGCCTTGGGAAACTTGGCCTCCAGCGCGTCCAGGACGTGCTGCATCTGGGCCTTCACGGCGTCGGTGTCGGGTTGTTCGAAGACGGTCCGCAGCAGCGTGGCCACCCAGGGCTGGGCCGATTTCGGGACCTGGCTGAGCAGGTTGCGGGCGTAATGAGTGCGACATCGCTGCCAGCTCGCGCCGGGCAGGACCGCGCCGATGGCGTCGATCAGGCCGGCGTGCGCGTCGGAGATGACCAGCTGGACGCCGGACAGGCCGCGGGCGATCAGCGAGCGCAGGAAGGCCAGCCAGCCGGCGCCGTCCTCGGCGGTGGCGACATCGATGCCGAGGATCTCGCGGTGCCCGTCGGCGTTGACGCCGACCGCGATCAAGGCGTGGACGTTGATGATCCGGCCGCCCTCGCGGACCTTCTGGGTCAGCGCGTCCACCCAGACGAACGCGTAAGGGCCCTGATCCAGGGGCCGGTTGCGGAAGCGGCGACCTGCTCGTCCAGGTGCTTCGCCATCGCGCTGACCTGGGACTTCGACAGCTGGGTGACGCCGAGGGACTCGGCGAGCTTCTCGACACGGCGGGTGGACACGCCCAGCAGGTAGGCGGTGGCGACCACCGAGATGAGGGCCTGCTCGGCCCGGCGACGTCGCTCCAGCAGCCAGTGCGGGAAGTAACTCCCGCTCCTGAGCTTGGGGATGGCGAGTTCGACGGTGCCGGCCCTCGTGTCCCACTCGCGCGGGCGATATCCGTTCCGGTGGTTGACTCTCTCTTCGCTGACCTGCCCGTATTCAGCATTGCAGAGGGCATCCGCCTCCGCGGACATGAGCGCGTCAGCGAACGTCTTGACCATCGCGCGCAGCAGATCGGGACTCGCCGCGGCGAGGTTGTCTTCGGCGAGGGCGTGCAGGGGCAGACTGTCGGATGCGGTCATCGTGCTGATCTCCTTCGAGGCTTCGACACCTCGAAGATCAGCCGGTGGCCGTTCATCTATGCGGGCCTCATCCCGACGCCGGAGCAAACCCCCGGATCAGGTCGAACCCGTACACCATCTCCATGGACGCAACCACGGCGGGAGCGAACTGCTAGCACTTCAGATCGCCAATCGCCTCAGCCATTCGGCCAGACTGCGGGTCAAGGTCAGGGCCCCGGCGTTTGCCCGGATCGCCCCGGCCTGGGCCGGTTGATCATGCTGGCGGGCCTCGGAAGCAGATGAACACGGCACCTGTGGATCATGGAGTTCTCTACGCTGCAAGATCCACGAAGGTGCCGTGTTCGTTCCTCCATCATCCCCTGCCGTCGTTCCCGTCTCTCCGGCGCCCCGCCTGGAGGCCCTCGGCTCGGATGCCGCGCGAGACCAAGTCCGCGGCCTGGTTGCCGAGTTCGAGTCGGTCACCGATCCTCGCGGGGCGTGCGGGGTGCGCTACCGGGTCTCCTCGCTGCTGGCCCTGGTGGTCTGTGCGATGACCCCGGCGGGCCATGACTCCATCACCGCGGCGGCGGAGTGGTGCCGACGTGCGACGCCTGAGGAACTGGCCGCTTTCGGTCTGCCCTACCATCCGTTGCGCGGCCGCTACCGGATCCCGAGCGAGAAGACCTTGCGCACCGTTCTGGGGCGGCTCGATCCCGGTGAGGTCAGCGCGGCCGGCTACGACCACCTGCGGCCCCTGCTGTCCACGGTGTCCCACTCTCCCGAGCCGCTCATGCCCGACGGCGGCATCGAACGCGAACAGCGCCGCGCCCACCGGGCGGCCGCCCGCGCCGAACCGGTGCGCTCCCGGCGCCGGGCCATCGCGGTGGACGGCAAGTGCCTGCGCAGTGCGAAGCGCCCGGACGGCAGCCGCGTCTTCGTGCTCTCCGCCGTCCGGCACGGCGACGGCATCACCCTCGCCTCCCGCGAGATCGGCGCGAAGACCAACGAAATCCCCGAGTTCCAACCCCTGCTCGACCAGCTCGACGACGCCGATCTCAAGGGGGCCGTCGTCACCGCCGACGCCCTCCACGCCCAACGCGACCACGCCACCTACCTGCACGAACGCGGCGCCCACTACCTGCTGACCATCAAGAACAACCAGCGCGGCCAAGCCCGTCAGCTCCACGCCCTGCCCTGGAAGGAGATCCCCGTCATCCACCGTGACGACGCCCGCGGCCACGGCCGCCACGAACAGCGTCTCGTCCAGGTCGTCACCGTCAACGGCCTGCTCTTTCCCCACGCGGCCCAGGTCCTGCGCATCCAGCGCAGACGCCGTCTCTACGGAGCGAAGAAGTGGTCCAGCGAGACCGTCTACGCCATCACCGACCTGCCCGCCGAGGAAGCGAGTGCCGCCGAGATCGCTTCATGGGCTCGCGGGCACTGGACCGTGGAGAACACCGTCCACTGGTGTCGGGATGTGACCTTCAACGAGGACAAGTCCCAGGTCAGGACCCACAACACGCCCTCAGTCCTCGCCGCCGTCCGCGACCTGATCCGCGGTGCGCTCAAGCTTGCCGGGTACGTCAACACCGCCGCCGGCCGCCGAGCCCACACCGAACGCACCCTCGTCCTCAGCCTCTACGGCATCACATGATCAAACCGGACGACCCGGGCAAACGCCGGGGCCCTGGGGTCAAGGTCTGCAGGTTTCTGGCCTTTCGGTCGAGGTGCCCACGCCGAGACAGCGCGAAGATGAGCGCGAACGGAAGCCCCGGACGTAACGGGGGCCAACCAGTGCTTGGGCCGGTATGCTTCTTCCTGAAAGCGCCTTTTAAAACACCTCGCCTGCAGAGAGGACGTGTAGTGAATCTGAAAATTCGCACTCTTGGAGATCTCATGCGAACCTCTGGAGTGACGCCAAAGACTCAATCAAGTTCGCCAAAGCGTCGCGTTCTTACGAGCCTTGCGACTATTCTCGCCGCGTCGGGCGTTGTGGTCGCAAATCCTTCCGCTGCGTTCGCCAATTCCACCTTCACTGCTGTGGGGTATTGCGACACGAATTACCAGTGTGCGGGAGGTAGTGGCTCGAGTAGCAGATGGTCAGTGAATTTCGATGACGGGCCGACGGTATCGACAATTGACCTCCATGAACTGTACCGCGACCAGAGCGACACCATGTCCTCCTTTCGCATTCTCGGGAGTGTGATGTCGCGCGCCAATCACCCGAATGAAACAGTCACGATTCATCAGCAATTTTATCGAGACAATGGCGGGCAGGTGCCGCTCGGAGAGTACGAAACACGGTTCAGGGCGAGCAGCTCCAACAATGCCCAGCGCTTCAATTTCGATCAAGGCATACCCAATTTGCCGTGGAATGACCAGGTGTCGTCGGTTGCTATATGGATAACGAGAAAGTAGCTGACTGGCCTTAAAGAAGCTCGATCCTTCGTGACGACCTGCCGACTCCGTTGGCAGGTCGTTTCGCTTTCCGTGGCTCTTGGTGGGCAAATCTATAGTCCGGCTGGTGTCTCGGGTGAGCTCCGGATTTCATTGTTTCGAAATTGAACTTAGTCTTTTTGCCACCGAACCGAGTCATGCCGGATTGGCGCGCTCAGAACCACGACACGAGTGAGGGCCGACGGCAAGCCCTGGATCTCAGCACGTGGCCGGGGCCCCAAAAAACGGGGGCTGCGGTCGGCGATTCCTAATGCCGTTCGTCAAGCCGTGGCGCACGCCTGAGGTAGCGGGCAGGAGGTGTCGGAGGCAGGGCCCCGGCGTTTGCCCGGATCGCCCCGGCCTGGGCCGGTTGATCATGCTGGCGGGCCTCGGAAGCAGATGAACACGGCACCTGTGGATCATGGAGTTCTCTACGCTGCAAGATCCACGAAGGTGCCGTGTTCGTTCCTCCATCATCCCCTGCCGTCGTTCCCGTCTCTCCGGCGCCCCGCCTGGAGGCCCTCGGCTCGGATGCCGCGCGAGACCAAGTCCGCGGCCTGGTTGCCGAGTTCGAGTCGGTCACCGATCCTCGCGGGGCGTGCGGGGTGCGCTACCGGGTCTCCTCGCTGCTGGCCCTGGTGGTCTGTGCGATGACCCCGGCGGGCCATGACTCCATCACCGCGGCGGCGGAGTGGTGCCGACGTGCGACGCCTGAGGAACTGGCCGCTTTCGGTCTGCCCTACCATCCGTTGCGCGGCCGCTACCGGATCCCGAGCGAGAAGACCTTGCGCACCGTTCTGGGGCGGCTCGATCCCGGTGAGGTCAGCGCGGCCGGCTACGACCACCTGCGGCCCCTGCTGTCCACGGTGTCCCACTCTCCCGAGCCGCTCATGCCCGACGGCGGCATCGAACGCGAACAGCGCCGCGCCCACCGGGCGGCCGCCCGCGCCGAACCGGTGCGCTCCCGGCGCCGGGCCATCGCGGTGGACGGCAAGTGCCTGCGCAGTGCGAAGCGCCCGGACGGCAGCCGCGTCTTCGTGCTCTCCGCCGTCCGGCACGGCGACGGCATCACCCTCGCCTCCCGCGAGATCGGCGCGAAGACCAACGAAATCCCCGAGTTCCAACCCCTGCTCGACCAGCTCGACGACGCCGATCTCAAGGGGGCCGTCGTCACCGCCGACGCCCTCCACGCCCAACGCGACCACGCCACCTACCTGCACGAACGCGGCGCCCACTACCTGCTGACCATCAAGAACAACCAGCGCGGCCAAGCCCGTCAGCTCCACGCCCTGCCCTGGAAGGAGATCCCCGTCATCCACCGTGACGACGCCCGCGGCCACGGCCGCCACGAACAGCGTCTCGTCCAGGTCGTCACCGTCAACGGCCTGCTCTTTCCCCACGCGGCCCAGGTCCTGCGCATCCAGCGCAGACGCCGTCTCTACGGAGCGAAGAAGTGGTCCAGCGAGACCGTCTACGCCATCACCGACCTGCCCGCCGAGGAAGCGAGTGCCGCCGAGATCGCTTCATGGGCTCGCGGGCACTGGACCGTGGAGAACACCGTCCACTGGTGTCGGGATGTGACCTTCAACGAGGACAAGTCCCAGGTCAGGACCCACAACACGCCCTCAGTCCTCGCCGCCGTCCGCGACCTGATCCGCGGTGCGCTCAAGCTTGCCGGGTACGTCAACACCGCCGCCGGCCGCCGAGCCCACACCGAACGCACCCTCGTCCTCAGCCTCTACGGCATCACATGATCAAACCGGACGACCCGGGCAAACGCCGGGGCCCTGGTGTCGGAGGTGCGGGGTACAGTCCGTTCATCCGACTGGGGAGGGCTCATGGCGACCAAGTGGAGCTTGACGATCGACTGTGCGTACCCGGGGAAACTGGCCGCGTTCTGGGCGCTGGCGTTGGGCTACGCGGAGAAGCCCGCGCCCGCAGGGTTCGGGAGCTGGGAGGAGTGGTTCTCGCATCATGAGGTTCCGGAGGACGAGTGGGATGACGGGGCGTACCTGTCAGATCCGGATGGCGTGGGCCCCACCTTGTCCTTCCTGAAGGTGCCGGAGCCGAAGGTGGCGAAGAACCGGCTGCATATCGACGTGCAAGTTGGTGGCGGCCGTGAAACCCCGTGGGAGGTGCGCTGGCCGCGCGTGGTCGAGGCGGTGCAGCGGTTGACCACTGCGGGCGCGACCGTGGTCCGCGAGGACGAGTTGCAGGGCAGGCCGGATCACGTGGTGATGGCAGACCCGGAAGGTAACGAGTTTTGCCTGGTCTGACGGGGTCGGTCAGGCCAATTGGCCGCGCGCAGCGTGTCGCGTCCCTTCCTATGCGGCAGCCCTTGTCGGCGGAGCGGGCTCGTAGCGCCGTCCGTCGCGGAGGAGGGCCCAGAGACACCTCACGGTTGCAACGTGTCAAGCAGCGGCGGGTAGTTCGATGCGAAAGGCGAGAGTCTCGTCGAACAGGATGTGTTTCTGGAGGCAGTGGTAGAGCTGGCCGATCATCTTGTTGAACAGGTTCCTCTGAGCGGCGGCGTGCCAGTCCCCGGCCTCGCGGCGTCGGTCGTAGTGTGCCTTGGCCCCGGGGGAGGCGGTTAGGGCTGCGAAGGCCCAGAGGTAGCCGGTGTGGTTGAGCCGGTCGTTCTTCACCCAGCGTCTGGTGATGCTGGACTTCTTCCCAGAGGCCCTGGTGATCGGGGATGCGCCGGCGTAGGCCTTCATGCCGCGGGCGGTGGTGAAGCGGGTGTGATCGTCCCCGATCTCAGCGAGGATCCGGGCGCCGAGCTGGGTTCCGAGTCCGGGGAAGCTCAGGATGATCTCGGCGTCCGGGTGCTGAGGGAAAGCCTCTTCCACCGCCTCGGCGAGCTGGTCGGCGGCGATGCAGGCGGCGTCGAGCTGCCGCAGCAGGGCGAGCATCTGCTTGCCGAGCGCGTCCTCGACCAACGGTGGCTGGTGCGCGTAGTCGGCCCGCAGAACCTCGCGGATGCGTTCGGCGTCGGTGCCGATCCGGCGTTGGCGGCCGGCGCGTTTGAGCGCCGAGTGCAGTTGCGCGATCGACAGCCTGGCGGCTCTCGTCGGGGTGGGTGCGAGTTCCAGCAGGACTCTGGCCTCGGGGCGGCAGAGGCCGTTCTGCCAGTGCAGGTAGGCGTCGAGGGCGGCGGGGAAGTACTCGCGCAGGAGCGAGCGGAGCTGGTTGGACAGCTGCTGCCGGTTCCAGACTGCGTCCTGCTGGGCGCGCGCGAGGACGGCGATGGCGCGGGCAAGGTCGCTGTCCTGCGGCAGCGACCGATGCGCGTGCATATCGGTTCGCAGGATGTTCGCCAGGACGAGGGCGTCGCCGGGGTCGGACTTCTTCCGGGTGACCGCGTGGCGGTCGCGGTAGCGGGCGGCGGCCATCGGGTTGATCGCGTAGACCTGCCGCTTCCCGGTCCGGAGCACGGCGACGAGCAGGCCGCGGGAGGTCTCGATGGCGATCGGAATGGGATCGTCCTCGGTGTCGCCGTGCTCAGCGAGCAGGTCCAGGAGGATCTTGTAGCCGGCTGCGTCGTCGGTGATGTGGCGCTTGGCCAGGAGCTTGCCGTCGTCGTCGACCAGGGCGACGTCGTGCGTCTTCTCGGCCCAGTCGATGCCGCAGTAGATCAACTTCCCTCCTCTATGTGCGGGTGTTCGCGCTGGTCACGAGCGCATGCGGGGCCACGCAGCGACCTAATTCCAGGCCTCGATCACGGATCGGGCCGACACCTCACTAGCCGTTCGTGGCACCAGCTCACCGCACGGGCCCCGGTCTGTTCCCAGAGCTCAGGCGCTCGGGGTAAGCGAGAGATCACCGTGCGACGGGCTCGCACCACCAACTCCAACGAGTGATCAAGCAGACGGTGTTGACGCCGCTGGTGGTCGTGAAGGCGCCGAACGCCGCCGATCTTGGCGGAGGCATCATGGCCAGGCTGAAAGAAGGCGTGCGTCCGGAGCCCACACAACCAACAGCAGCGTCAGCGCTGGGTGGGTGGCGGACACGAGGGCACCCGATGGCACCGCTCTCTGGGAAGGCATCTTGGCCGTGACGTTGAGAGGTATCCGGAACTCACGAGGCCACCACCCGCCAGCTGGGTTGCGCAGCCGTGCTCGTCGGAGACCTTGACGGCCCGGTGGAGTGCAGGCGTCACAACCTGTTCGAACCAACTCGCCGACTGGCGAGAGCCGGTGAGTTCCTTACAGGGGAATTAGGACGTTGACGCGGCGGCGTGCGAGGGCAAGGACGGCCTGGGTATGGCGCTTGCCCTCGGCGCGTTTGCGGTCGTAGAACCGCCGGGATGCCTCGGACCGCCGAATGCTGATCAGCGCGGAGGTGTAGAGCACGCGCTGGAGCCGGCGGTTGTAGCGTTGCGGGCGCCGCAGGTTGCCGCTGATCTTGCCGGAGTCGCGCGGGACCGGGGCGACGCCGCCGAAGGCGGCGAGGCGGTCGGGGGTTCCGAAGACGGCCATGTCACCGCCGGTGGCGGCCAGGAACTCGGCACCGAGGATGATGCCGAGGCCGGGCATGCTGGTGATCACCTCGAAGTGTCGGTGATCGCGAAATCGGGCCTCGATGAGCTTTCCGAGCTCGGCGACCTGCTCGTTGAGGGCCATCACCTCCTTCGCCAGGGTGTGCACCATCTGGGCGGTCAGCTTCTCGCCGGGCAGGCTGGTGTGCTGGCGTTCGGCGGCTTCGACCGCGGCCTCGGCGAGCTGGTCGGCTCGGAGGACCTTGCGGTTCCGCAGCCAGGTCTCCAGGCGCTTGGCGCCAAGTCTGCGGATGGCCGCGGGGGTCTGGTAGCCGGTCAGCAGGGTCAGCGGGCCCTTGTTGGTGAGGTCCAGGACCCGTTCCAGGCCGGGGAAGATGCCGGGCAGCTGGGCCCGGAGCCGGTTGACGATGCGGGTGCGGTCGGCGACCAGGTCTATACGGCGACCTGTGAGGATCTTGAGGTCGGTGACGGTCTCGTCGCCGGTGCGTAAGGGGTTCAGGTCGCGGCGGATGCGGACCTGGTCGGCGATGACGGCGGCGTCCTTGGCGTCGGTCTTGCCTTCGCCGCGGTAGCTCTCGGAGGCGCGGTGGATGGCGCGGCCGGAGATGTAGTGGACCTGCTGGTCGTGGTTGAAGAGGACTGTGATGGCCAGGGCGGCTCCGCCGTCGGCCAGGTCGATGCCCCAGGTCACCTCGTCGCCAAGGGCTAGGACGTCGGTGAGGAGTTCTAGGAGTTCGGGCTCGTCATTGGCGACGCGCCGGGACAGCAGCCGGTGGCCGCTCTCGTTGATCGCGACGCAGTGGTGGTGGGTTTTGCCTGCGTCGATGCCGGCCCAGATCGCGGCCATGGTGCCTCCGTGCGGTGGGTGTGCTCGGTGCCTCCCGACGGACGACCTCGCTGTCGATTCCCTACGGAGCGATCATTCGCAATTCCTAATTGGCAGCCGAGTCGTCGTGGGGCGTCGGGTGGCCAATCGCTGGTTGCCCCAAGCGGCAGAACTTTGAAAGCCACGCCCGACGCCCCTGGGTGGAAGAACCATACGAAGGGCTCGCCCTGTCCCGCAGACAACGTAGGGAACTGTTGAGTGCAGCCCGGCAGGCTGGGCTGGAGCCATGGCAGCCAGCCGCCGGTTCGTCGGGGCTGGACTGACCCAGGCACCACAAGTAGTCACCTCCTGCCCTGGGCACTCCACACTCGGCCCAGCGACCTCGGTACCGTCAAGGGGACAAGCCCTGATGGATGGAGCACGATGCCTCGCCGCCCTCTCGAACGCTGGCGCCTCACCCCCAGGGGGGCGCGCTGATGCTGGAAGAAGCCGAAGAGATCGGCCGTCGCGCACGTCGCGCACGGCTCCGCCTTGGCATGACGCAAGCCGACCTCGCTGCCGCCCTGGGCAAAACACAGGGTTGGGTGTCCAAGATGGAACGCGGCCACATCGAACTCGACCGCGTCGGCCTGCTCAACCTGCTCGCCTCGGAACTGCATGTACACCCGAACGACCTGATCGGGCGTCCGTACAACAACACCGCACCGGCCGAGAACCAGTGGCAGGTGTCTGCCGCCGCGATCATGCGCGAGCTGCGCCGCTACGACCTCGCTCCCGTCTTCGACGGAACGCCCCGTACAGCCGGTCAGCTGTGGCAGGAAACCACCCGCCTGCATCGCCTCCGCGACGCTGCCGCGAACGTGGCGATCGTGCAGGTGCTCCCCGACCTGTTCCGTGAGGCGCGCGCCCTGGCCGAAGTCGCCACGGGCCATGAGCAGGAAGAGGCGTATGCCATCTACGCGGTGTGCTGCAAGTTCGCCCACACTGCCGCGCACGCGCTTGGACACCCGGAGCTGGTGGCCATGGCATGCGAACGAGCTGCTTGGTCTGCGCGGCTGTCGGGCGACCCGGTGATGCCTGCCGTCGCCGACTGGATGCGCGTGTGGGACATGTGGGCAACGGCAGACTGGGACGACTCTGTTGCCCTGTCCGACAAGGCGATTCGCAGCGTGCAGCGAGAGTACGACCGCGGTGACCCGCTGGCTGTTCGGGCCTGGGGGACATTGCAACTGCGCGCTGCTGTCTCTGCCGCGCGCGGTGGTCGCAAGGCTGAAGCGAAGGACCGGATCAAGCACGCGCGGAGTGCAGCCAAGCGGATGCAAGAAGCCGCCGGCCCTCCGGTGTACGACCGTCTCACTGGACTTGAAATCTTCCGTGCAGAGGCCCTGAAATCACACTGAGCTACTTGCCCCCTCGCCGTAGCTATACGAGAACAGGGCCGTCGTAGCGTCACAGTCGGCCCGTGGGGCGGCCGACGGCATCGCGTTCCACTTCGGGTGAGTGGTCCAGGATGTGGTGGACGAGAGCCAGCGCAGGGGAGTTGAGAATCCACAGGGCCCCGCTGCGGTGCTGGACACGCACGGCCGGTCGGGCACCCATGCGTCGAGCACCCTGCCGGTCGAGGTGGCCCGCTGTGCGCTCGTGGTAGCCGACGGCGCGCACCCAGGTGCCGGGGGCCGAGCGCAGCGCGGCGGCCAGCCCGTCAGGGTCGCCCGCGTGGACACCGCAGTCGACGGAGGACGCGGCGGCCGCCATCGCGAGGAGATGCAGATGGTGGTCGTGCAGCCCGGGCAGCAGAGCGTCGCCATGACCCTCGACCACCTCTGCCCCTGCGACGGGGGTGATATAACCGACCGCCACGACGGTCGCACCGCGTACGTGGACGTCAACCCTTCGGCCGTCGACCTCGACGTCGCGGAAGACCGTGTCGGCACGGGAGTTCCTCCATGCTCCGCCGGTGCGGATCCCCTCTCTCGGCACGTGCGTCCCCCAGTCCCCAGTCCAGCGCCGGCGTCGCATCGATGGCGTGCCCGGTCAACGCGAGATACGCCGTCCGCCACCGCCCGATCCTGCGTGTGACGCCAACCGTGCCCCCGGCTCCCGGGATCAGGCCCATCTCCAGCTCGGGCAACCGAAAGTACGCGTCGTCTGCCGCCGTCACGCGGGGTGCGAAGGACGGTACTTCGACGCCCGCGCCGACGCGGGCACCGTGCACCTCGAAGCGGATTCGGTCGCCGAGAGCGGCGACATGACGCGCGGCGGAGCGGTGCAGCCTGAGGAGGTGAGCGGTCGCCATGTCCGGCGCCGTGCCGAATTCGTCCAGGTCGCCACCGCTGCAGAACGACGGGCCTGCGCCACTCACCACAACGTGTTCCACGCTTCGATCGAGGAGCGCTAACTCCAGCCCTTCGAGCAGCCCGTCGCGCACGGCGTGGCCGAACGCGTTATGCCGTTTGGGCTTGTTGAGAGTGATCCGTAGCGTGCCGTCGTCCCGGTCGAGGAGCACCGGATCCGCACAGGCCGCCGTGGGGCGCGGCTTGGAGCGCGATCGCCAAGCCGCGAACTCCCTGGCGCCGAGCAGTATCGAGTATGAGAGGGACTCGATGAGCAGTCCTTCGGCGACCGTCGCCTTGGGCGTCGCTCGGAGCGTTTCGTCCAGCGTCAGCGCAGCCTACGGAGCGCCGGCGACCGTGGCACGGACGGCGTCGACATCCGAAGCAGTCCCCGCGCAGTACGGGGCGAGTCCGCCGCCGAGGGTGACCGTGAGCTGCTCGACGACCGGCACCGCTTCGGGTGGGAGCGGCGCGGTGGCAACGCCCACGAGCAGCGGAGCAGGAGCTACGCGAGGCGGGAGCAAGGGGTCGTCCCAGTCCATGCCGTCGAGCGGAACGACATGAAGCGGCGTCACCGGGGCGCCCGCTGCGGTGAGTTCCAGGCGGCCGCTCATCAGGAATTTGCTTGTCATGAAGCCGTTAGTTCTCCCGCATCTGCGCTGTTGGCAGGTGTCCTGCGAACAGCGAAGCGGTTATGTGTCCCACACAGTAAGACCTGTTCCCCTAAGGAGAAAGTGCTCCGCAACGTCCGGGTGCCGGTGGAGAACTGCATCGGTGGGGAGAACAACGGCTGGGCCATGATCACCGGTCAGCTCAACACCGAACGCGTCGCCGTGGTGGCCACGGCGCCCTTCGAGTAGATCCTCGCGAGTGTGCGGGCGTGGGCCGCCGAGACCAAGGCGCCTGATGGCTCGTATGTCCTGGACGACCCTTCGGTGCGCCAGGCGCTCGCCCGGCGCCACGCGCGTATCGTGCGACATCGCGCCGTCGACCCGCCAGGTGCGGCCGTCGAGACGGGCATGGAAGCCGGGCGACGTACTGGCGCACCGATCCAACCCTAGCCGACCGTGACGGCCGGCAGGCTGCGGACGAGGTGGAGGCCCGAATCGGCGCCTGGGTCGCGGAGCGTGAGGCCGATGAGTCGTCGGTCTGCTCCTCGCGGCCGGTGTCCCCGCCGCCGTGTCCATCGACAGTCGGTGGGTGCACGAGCACCCTCACCTCGCAGGACGAGGCGCGTACGAAACGGCCGAACTGCCTTATGCCGGCACGGTTCCGTTGCCGACTCTCCCGTTCCGCCACCGAGGCCGGCCCGCCTGGCTCACTCGGCGCCCGTCGACCCTGGGCGAACACAATCGCGAGGTGCTGATCGGTGAACTGGGGCTGACCGAGGAGGCGTACGCCGGCCTGGTGGAGCAGGGCGTCGTCGGCACCGCTCCCGAGGGGTTCTGATGGCGACCGGAAGCGGACCGCTGGCGGGCGTGCGCGTGGTGGAACTCGCCGCGCAGGGCCCGGCCCGATGCCGCGGCCGCCACGATCCTCGGCGAGCGTCGTCCGTACACGTGCGTGCCGTGGTTCTGGTCGGATCAGGGCAGCCTGCGCATCCGGATCGTCGGACTGCGTGCGAGCGACGACACTGCTGTCACACGCCAATTCGGCGATCGCGACAGATGCCTCGTCGGCTACTACCGGGACGGGCGACTGGCGGCTGTCGAGGCCGTCAACGCGACCGCCGACTTCATGGCCTTGAAGAAGGCGCTGGCCTCCGGAACGGAGATCGCGGCTTCCGATCTCATGGATCCGGACGTATCGCTGAAGACGCTCATCAAGGCGGTGACCGCGAATGCGGTCAGTTCCGGCTGAACAGATCTCCTCCGGACGGGCCGGTCGAGCCCCGAGCGTCGAGCAGCGTGGTGACATACGACTCGACCAAGGGCGTCCAGCGCTGTCGGTCCTCGGAGCTGAGGTCGTCGATCAGCTTCTGGAATACCGTCAGCTGGACTTCGAGCACGCGCGTGAGCAGCGCCGCCCCCTTGCGCGAGATGCGGACCAGTGTGCTGCGGCGGTCGAACCCGTCCACCGCGCGGTCCACCAGCCGCAGTTGGGTGAGCTGGCGCAGGCGCTTGCTCGCCTGCGAAGGGTCGATCGCGAGCCGGGCCGCGACCTCTGCGACGGGGAGAGGGCCGCTGCGTTGGATCACTTGGAGGGCGAACAGCCCGGTCTGCCGTACGGGCGCGTCGATGAGTTCCAGCAGATCGTTGAACCCGCTGGACTGGCCGACCCAGGTGACGATTCCGATGACTGGGCGGAAGAAGGCGCGGGTTCCGGCGTCGTAGTCGTCACCCGCAAGCTCCGTCCAGCGGTCAGCGGCCGCGGACCGGGGGCTGTCGGGCAGCGCCGTCACCAGCCGGTCATACACGAGCGTGAACCATTCGGCGAGCGCCGCGATGCCGTCAGCGGACCACCGGGGTTCCGCCACCAGGTAGTCGCGGCTCCATGCGAGCAGCCACCGGTCGAGCGTCGCCGCGGCCGGCTCCGACAGTTCCAACAGGGTCCGGCGGCGATCCGCAGGATCCGTGCTGCGTACGAGGTGTCCGGCAGCCTCGAGCTGGGCCGCCTGTCGGCTCGTCTGGCCGAGATCGATGCCGAGCTCGCGTGCCACCGTGCTGGTCGGCACCGCGCCACGGCTGCCGAGGAGCTCGATGAAGCGCAGGTCGGAGGGCGACAGTTCGGTTCCGGTCACCGCTCGCAACCCGCGGCTGTGCGCCCGCGTACCGGACATGAAGGCGACCGTGTTGATGAGTCTGAGCGTCGCCCTCTCCAGCGCGAGCTCCTCGGGCACCCGGTCCACGCGGACTCCCCTTCCCCCACCACTCCATGAACGGCAGCCCGTATGCCGAGATACGGGACATCTATCAAGCATTGCACATCCATGCGGGTGGCAGAGAGTCGGCAGCGGTGCCCAGCACTGACGGGACCATTTGGAACCACGAGGTCGACGTACTGATCGGCGGCAGCGGGGCCGGCGGAATGGTCGGGGCCATCACGGCCCAACACCTTCGGGCTCACGTCGCTCGTGGTCGAGAAGGCGGCCGGGATCGGCGGCTCGACCGCGATGTCCGGCGGAGGGATCTGGATCCCCAACAATCCCACCCCGCGCAAGGAGGGGCAGACGGACGATGTCGAGGACGTGCGGCACTATCTGCGGGCTGTCGTCGGCGACCGCGTCGCGGCCGATCGGATCGACGCCTACGTCGACTGCGGGCTCGAGGTGCTCGAGATGCTGCATCGCGTCAGTCGGCACATGGAGTTCTCCTGGTGTCCCGGTTACTCCGACTATCACCCTGAGCTGCCCGGCGGCAGGGCGGCGGGCAGGACCATCCAGCCGCGTCCGATCGACGTCCGCAAACTGGGGGACGAGGAGCGGAAGTTGCTAGCGCTGGACGTCCCCATGCCGCTCGGTCTGTGGTTCACGGGCTACGAAGCGCGTAACCTCATGATGATCCGGCGCGAGTGGAAGGCCCGGCGGATGCTGGGCGTGGCGGCCTGGCGGGTCGTCTCGCGCGCGGCCGCCGCGCCGTGGCTGCTCGTTCTACGCAGCGGCCTGGTGGCGAATGCGGACACGCTGCGCGAACTCGCCGAGAAGATCGCGGTCCCGCCGGACGCCCTGGAGGCCACGGTCGCTCGCTTCAACGGCTTCGCGGCCAAGGGCAGGGACGAGGACTGCGGGCGCGGCGACAGTCCGTACGACAACTATTACGGCGACCACTCACTGCCGAACCCCAATCTCGACACGATTGACGGCGGACCCTTCTACGCGATCCGGATCGGAGGCGGGGGATCTGGGCACCAAGGGCGGCGTACTGACGGACGCTCAGGGCCGCGTGCTGCGGCCGGACGGCAGCGTGATCCCTGGTCTGTACGCCACGGGCAACGCATCGGCCGCGGTGATGGGCAACGAGTACGCCGGGGCAGGAGCCACGATTGGTCCCGCCATGGTGTTCAGCTACCTGGCGATGGAGCACGCGGCGAAGAGCGCCGCGGGCTGAGTGCCCTGCCAAGGTACTCCCCGAGGGGCGCACACCTTACTTGGCTGCATACAGTCATCTGTCCGAGCTGTCCTTCAAGTTGGGGCCATTTCGCCCGATTCCTCCATTCTGTAGCGGAGGAAAGCGGGCTCAAAATTACTTGATAAAAGGCATGCACATCTCTTGGCAGTAACCGTGGCGTCACTAGAATTGAAATCAATTCCAGTGGCCGAAGGGTGCTGACAATGACGCTGGCGCTGTCGTCACGACCGGAGGTCGCGGTGCGACCGCCCTCGATGGTCGAGCGAATGACGTTGATCATGGACTGCTTCGAGGGACCGAAGACCCGGCTGCTGTTGGAGGAGGTCTCCCGCCGCACCGGACTTCCGAGGTCGACCGCGCACCGCATCCTCGACCAGCTCGTGCGGCTGCAGTGGGTCGAGCACACCCGCTCTGGCTACCACCTCGGGCGGCGAGTGCGGACCTGGGGGGCGCGGGAGAGCGGGCACTCGGATCTGCGCGCGGCCGCCGCGCCGTGGCTGCACGAGCTCGCCGTCATGACTGACCTCGTCGTACATCTGGGCACCCTCGACGAGACGTATGTCGAGTACCTGGACAAGGTCGGCGGCCGCCGGGCTGCCGCTGTCGCCTCCCGTGTCGGAGGCCGGGCACCCGCGCACTGCACGGCGCTCGGCAAGGCGATGCTCGCCTGGCTGCCGCCGGAAGAGATCGACGAGTTGTACGCCGACGGGGTGCCGGCCGCGACGGGCGCGAGCGTCGACGGCCTTCCCGCACTTCACCGTGAACTCGGCCGTATCCGGCGTGACCGAGGGCTCGCCGTCGAACGGGGGGAGTGCGTCGAGGGGATCGCGTGCGTCGGCGTGGCGATCCGGGGACCTGAGGGTCCGGTCGGCGCTATTTCCCTGGTCGCCGGGCACGCGTCGCCACTGGAGCGCATCGCGCCGCTGGTGTACGACATGGCGCAGCGGATCACTCTGGACCTGTTCGGCGAAAGCGCACTGCGCACGGCACGCGTAGGCACGGCCTGAGCGGCGCCTCTGCGCGTAGATTCCTGGTCCCTGTACAGACCCCGGTCGCCGGTCCCCCTGCCGGCGACCGGGGAGTTCAGCTTGATCTAGCGCGGAACCCCGGGCGTTCACGCCCGGGAGGAAGCGCTTCTCTGGATCGCTCTGACCCGCTCCTGCTGCACGGGTCGGGGCCCGGTTGTCACCGGCTGGCGCAACTTCCGGCACAACCTGCCGACGCTTGCGCGGCAATTCCGCTGTCTCGTCCTGGAGTTCCCTGGCTTCGGTATCAGCGATCCGACCGACAGGCACCCCATGCTGGCCGCGCCGCGGGCCGTGCGAGCGCTGCTCGACGGGCTCGGACTGCAGCAGGCCGACGTTGTCGGCAACTCTATGGGCGGAGTCGTCGCACTTCAGCTTGCGATCGGCAAACCGGAGCTCTTCCGGCGAGCACGCCGTGCTGCGGCGCCGGCTGGAGTTCCTGGAGACTTCCGCGAGCTTCTTCTACGAGGGTGATCGTCCGCTGTCCGCGGAGGAGACCGCCGATCCCTACCGCCGCGGCATGCTGCTCATGGTCCGCAGCATCAGCCAGGCCGAACGCGCCTGGTTGCACCAGGTGCTCGACGGCGGCGAGGGTGATTGAACGCCCCGCCGGATGGCGCAACTTTGCTGACGGCGGGACTGCTGCCTCTTCTTGAGGGTTGAGGGACCACGTGAGGCGCTCCCGGTCACCGGGATCGACCGACACCGAACGGCCCAGGCGATGAAAGGGTGCCCGGCACACCAACTCCCGACTGCCGGGGATCACTTCATCTGGAGCCGCTGTGTCCCGTTTCTCCCGCAGACAGTTCTGTGCGACCGCGGCCGCGGTGACGCTGGCACCCACGGGGACCTTGTGGGCCGGGGCCAAGAGCGCTGCCGCCTCTTCGTCGACCGGGCTGGACAGCGCCTTCGTCCGGCGGTTCGCTCACCCGCCTGCGAATGCCCGGCCGAAGATCCGCTACTGGTGGCCGTGCGGAGAGATCGCGGCGGAAACCATCGACGCGGAGATCGAGGCGATCGCAGGCCGAGGTTTCGGCGCAGTCGAGATCCAGTGCATCGTCACCGCCGACGCTCAGCAGTACGGCTGGGGCAGCGCTGTGCTCACCGAGCGCCTGGAGCAGGCGGTCGCCGCCGGTCACAGGCACGGGGTGCGCATCGATCTCACCGTGGGCCCGGCCTGGCCGCTGGTGGCCCCCGGGCTGTCGCCGGACAGCCCGGAAGCAGCCCAGGAGATCGCCTACGGGCGTGCGGTCCTTGCGGGCGGCGAAGCATACGACGGGCCCGTGCCGGCGGCCCCGCAGCCGCACGCGGGCGTCACCGAGCAAACCCTGATAGCGGTCCAGGCGTTTCGCTGCGCGGGCCCAACCGACGCGAAGCCCGTACTGCTCGAGCGGGCTTCCCGGATCGACCTCACAGGACGGGTGAGCGACGGCACCCTCGCCTGGACCGCCCCAGCGGATGGGCAGTGGCTGCTGTTCGCGTTCTGGCAGCGCGGCACCGGCCAGGCCGCCGTCGTCGGCCAGGCCGCCACGACAGAGGCGGCGTATGTCGTCGACCACTTCAGTGCCGCCGGTACCCGGGCAGTAACCAGCTACTGGGACGAGCGCGTCCTGACGCCCCGCCTGCGCAGTCTGCTGCAGGACAACGGAGGGGATCTCTTCGAAGATTCCCTGGAGTTGGACTCCGCCCAGCACTGGTCCCGGGAACTTCCGGCGCGCTTCAAGAAGCTGCGCGGCTACTCCTTGATCGACAACCTGCCGGTGCTGTTCATCGACCGGATCCACCGGCAGTACACGAGCGTGACACCCGACGACACCCCGGACTTCGCGTTCACCGACGACAGTGGCGCCCGCGTCCGCGACGACTACTATCACACGCTCACGGACCTGTACATCAGTGAGCACGTCGAGCCACTGAAGTCCTGGGCGCACGCCATGGGCCTGAGACTGCGGGCCCAGCCCTACGGCACCACCACCGACGTTCCCACGATCGGCGCGGCCCTCGACATCAACGAGACCGAGTCGCTCGGCGCGGCGCCCGACTACACCGACGAGCCATACCGATGGCTCTCGTCCGGTGCGGTGCACCTGTCCGGGCAGCGCGTCTTCTCGCTCGAAGGCTGCGCGATCTACGGCGAGGCGTACGCGCAGACCTGGCCGCAGATGCTCAAGCACTTCAACGCCGCCTTCGCCCACGGTGTCAACCAGGTCGTCTATCACGGCTTCGCCACCGAGGCGGGCCTGGGAACCACCTGGCCCGGCTTCTCACCGTTCACCCTCCAGGGCGGCAACGGTTTCTCCGAGGCATGGGGGCCGCGCCAGCCCACGTGGAACGACACCGGCAAGATCGTCGACTGGACTGCGCGCACGCAGTTCGCCCTGCGCCAGGGCAGGCCTTCGGTGGACTTGGTCGTCTACCGCCACGCCTACGGGACCGGCATGCGCATCCCGGCCGGGCTGGACGGCTTCACTTACGACTTCGCCGGCCCGGCACAACTCGACGGAACCCGCGTACGTGACCGGCGCCTTGCCCCGGAAGGACCCGCCTATCGTGCGCTGATCCTCGACCGCCAGCCCACGTTGCCCATAGCCACCGCCCGACTGCTGCTGTCGCACGCCCGCAGCGGCCTGCCCGTAGTGATCGTCGGTGCGCCGCCGACCCGCACGCCTGGCGCCCACCGGGCGGCACAGCAGGATGCGGCACTGGCCGAGTTGATGGACCTGTTGCTCAAGCAGGCCTCGGTACGCCACGTCGCCGAACCGAGCGGGTTGCCCGCCGTCTTCGAGGTGCTCGGCATCCGTCCCGCAGCGGACACGCGCGTCGCTCCCGCCGTGCTCGCCCTGCGTCGCACACTGTCGCGAGGCGCGCTGTATCACCTGCACAACTCCTCGGAAAGAGCCGTGTCCGAGGAGGTCGCCCTGGAGGGCCGAGGCACCCCCTACGAACTGGATGCCTGGACGGGCACGGTCACCTCAGTCGCCCAGTACCGAACAGAACGCGGGCGGATCACAGTCCCGGTGCGGCTCGCACCCGGCGAATCCACCATCATCGTTCTCGTACCGGGCAGTGCCCGTCATGTGGTCGCCACCACGGGCGGAGAGGTCGTGACGGCGCCCGGTGGCGGTCTGCTCCTGCGGGGCTCAACGGCTGGTTCGTACACCGTGAAGCTTGACGACGGCTCCGAACGGAGGGTGACCGTTCCTCCCACCGGGGCAGCCCAGGAGCTGAACGTGTGGGAGCTCTCCGTCGAGGACTGGCACCGAGGCCCGGACGGCAAGCTCGAAGTCAGCGAGCACGAGCATCACCTGAACCGCCTTGCACCCTGGTCCGCCATCCCCGGCCTTGAGGACGTCTCCGGGGTCGGCACCTATCGCACCACGGTACGGCTCGTGCGGTTGGACGGGGCCTACCTCGACCTCGGACAGGTCACCGACACCTTCGAGGTGACGGTCAACGGCACGACGCTGCCACCGTCCGACCAGGTCGGCCGGCGGATCGATCTCAGTGGCTACGTGAAGCAAGGAGACAACAGCATCACGGTCCGGGTGGCGACACCGCTGCGCAATCGCCTTCGGGTCACGGAAGGCTTCCCGGGTCAGGCCGAGAAGCCCCGGCAGCAATACGGCCTCATGGGGCCGGTCCGTATCGCGCCGTACCGCCAGGTACCGATCCCGGAATGAGCGGGCGGCGATTCGCGGCCAGGGCAAGCGCACCGTCGAGACCTGGAGGAACCTCATGGAACGACTCAGCAGCAGACGCGTGTTCGTCACCGGAGCCGCTTCGGGCATCGGACGCTCGACGACGTTGAGGCTGCTCGAGGAAGGAGCGGCGGTCGTCGCGACGGACATCGAGGAAGAGGGGCTCAGCGGGACCGCCGGCCTGGCCGCGAAGGCCGGCACCGGCGAGCGGCTCGTCACCGCGGCGCTGGACGTGGCGGACGCGGACGCGGTCGTCGACGTCGTGGGTGAAACGATTGCCACCCTCGGCGGGCTCGACGCGCTCGTGAACATCGCCGGCATGCTGCGCGGAGCGCATACACACCAGTGCTCGCTCGAGCTGTGGAACCGCGTCCTTGCCGTGAACCTCACGGGCACGTTCCTGGTCACCCGGGCCGCGTTGCCCGCGCTGCTGGAGACGGGTAACGGCGTCGTGGTCAACTTCAGCTCCACGTCAGCCCAGTTCGCCCATCCGTTCCTGGCCGCGTACTCCGCCAGCAAGGGCGGGATCCTGTCCTTCACGCACAGCATCGCCCAGGAGTACGCCAAGCAGGGCTTGCGCGCGGTAAACATCTGCCCTGGCGGCATCGTCAGCGCCATGACCGAGAACTTCGCGTCACTGGTGCCGGAGGACACCGACTGGAGCCTCTTCGCGAAGCTCACTCCCGCAGTCCGGGAGCGCTACGGGTCGCCGGAGGTGGTGGCAGCAGTCGTGGCCACGCTCATCTCCGACGACGGCGCCTTCATCTCCGGCACGGAGATCCGTATTGACGGCGGCACCCATCAGTAGTCCGGGGCGGCGGTGCCCCTCGGCGCCCCGGGGAAGTACAGCGAGAACCTCACCACCCCTGACGGGATCCCGCTGGTCGCCATGAAACCGTGCATCGGGGCCGGGTGCTCCGCGATCCTGATGCCGGTGCCGGACAACGTCTCGTCACCATTGAGGCGCCTTCGCGGACGGAGCCGGCCCGTGCCTGCCACGAGTTCGTCCGCCTGCAAGATGGCCACCGGCCGGCCGTCCGGCGAGCGCGGGCAGACCGTGAAGTTGTCGCCGACGGCGATGAACACGTCGTCGTCGAACTGCAGCAGGAGCCCATAGCCGAACCGCTCGCCGTTGCCGTGTTCCGGATAGGCCCTGATCACGAACTCGTACTTGCCGAGGGCGAACGTCTCCTCCTTGGAGGCCGGGACCCGGAAGCCGCGCACGCGCCCTCGCGGCTGTGCGGCAAGGATGTCGTTCTCCAGCGCCGCGAGCTGCGCATAGATACGGCGCAGCTCCACCGTGCGGTCATCGTCGAGGGAGTCGAAGCCGAACGGCGAGACCCCGATGGCACCGTACTGTCCGATGGCGAGGAAGCTGTGCGAGACCCCGTGGCAGTCGGCGCGCATCTCGGGCACGAACAAGGTGGTGTTCGTGTCCGCGTAGCGCTTGAACGGGATGTCGAAGTCGCCGAAGTACACGTCTGGGGCGAGGAACGCGAGCGAGGGAGCGGCCAGCTTCCAGGCAGCGCTGACATGCGGTAGTGGCCCCCCACTGGGGAACACCCCCGGCGCGCTGCCGCCGGCGACGGCGATGTTCGCGGACTCCGATCCGTTCGGCACGCTCGAGTCCAGCCAGGCGTTGGCGAACAGCGGGATGTCGTAGCGGGCCAGGCCTGCGGCGGCGACGTGCTCGATGTAGCAGGCGTAGTGCCAGGCCATGAACAACTCGGCCTTCCGGTCGGAGTCGCCCGTCAGGAGGTCCCACGTCGGGGTGGACGGCTCGTCCGGGGCCTGGACGTACGGGGAGGCTCCGTTGCGCAGTGCTTCCGCAAGGGCTGCCGGAACGGGAGCCGCCCATGCGGCTGCCGCGTCCGCTCCGTAGGAGCGCGGTGCCCCGAGCAGCCCGACCTCGTTCTCGACCTGCACCATGATCACGGTCTTCTCGCGGCCGTCGACGCGTGCGAGGTGCTCCATGAAGGCCGCGAAAGCGGCCGCGTCGGCGTCGCGGTTGTTCGTGGAGAACGGGCTGAGGTTGTCCAGCGGATCGCCGGCCTCGTCGACCTGCAGCGGAAAACGGACCGGATCGAGCTTGACCCAGGCCGGCACGTAGCTCGACGAAGCGTTCTTCCAGCTGCCGAACCAGAGAAGCACCAGCTTGAGCTCGTGGTCGCGCGCACCGGAGAGCATGGCGTCGACCAAGTGAAAGTCGAACTCTCCCTCCGTCGGTTCCACAAGCTCCCAACTGACCGGTGCAAGAACGGTGTTGACCGCTGCGTCCGCACACCGCTTCCACACGGGTTCCAGGTAGTCGGCGTGGGACGAGGTGGAGTTGTGGACCTCGATGCCGCGGATCAGGTACGGCGTACCGCCGACGATCAGCTGGCCCGTGGCCTGGTCTATGCCGTGGTGTTGCAAGGGGCTCCCATCGATGTCTTCCGGTTGAGCGGTGTCTTCGGGCGAGGGCGGCGGACGGCGCCAGGTCGCTGCCGGCGCTCTCAGCCATCGCCGTCCCAGGGGTGCGGCGCGATGCCGGATAGTTGGCCAGGCGAAGGCCCGTGGGGAGCGGTGTCAGGTCCGCTCCCCACGGGCTGCTGGCGGGGCGGCGGTCTCGCGTGTCACGTTCCCGTCGTAGGAGCGGTCCGTGCAGAGTGGGTCAGGTACACCCTCCGTCGCGTGACGTCCACGGTGTCACCGACGACGTCCAGGCGACCGCGCAGGCGAAGGTCACTCGACGACGAGCCGACCGAGATCCACATCGGGCCCGGATCCACGACCCATCTGTCGTCCAGGGACAGGTAGGCCAGCAGCGGGAGTTCCAGAGCGAATCTCACCGTCGCCTGATCCCCTGGCTGCAGTTCGAGGCGATGGAACCCCGCGAGCTGGAGCGCCGGCCTCGACACGCCGGGCGCATCGTCCTCGACGTAGAGCTGCATGAGTTCTACGCCTGGGCGGTCGCCCGTGTTCGTGACGGTCGCGGTGACCTCGACGGTGCGGTCGGGTGCGATCGACGTGCTGCTCAGCTGGAGGTCGGAGTAGACGAATTCGGTATACGTCAGGCCGTGCCCGAACGGGTAGAGCGGTGCCGCGGACTCGTCCACGTATCCGCCGTGCGGATCGCCTTCCCGACGGCGGTATCCGCTGCCGAACCGCTGGCCCGCATGGAGGGGGACCTGACCGCTGGAGCGGGGGATCGTGTACGGCAGGCGGCCCTGCGGCTCGGCCGTGCCGCTGAGGATCTCCGCGACGGCAGGTGTGCCGAACTGCGAGCCGTAGTACCCGAGCAGGATGGCGTCGAGCTCGGGCTCGACGTCACCAAGGGCGAGAGGGCGGCCCGAGAAGATCACGCCGACGGTCGTCTTGCCGAGCGCGGCGATCTCGTGCACGAGCCGACGCTGTACATCCGGCAGCGTCACATCGGCGGTGTCCGCACCCTCACCCTCCGTCCGTTCACCGAAGAACCATCGCGCCACGCCGCCCAGTGCCAGGACCACGACATCCGCATCACGCGCGACGTCGACTGCCGCGCCGATCCCCTCGGCCCCGTCGGTGACTCCGCATCCAGTTGCGACGAGGATTTCGGAGTCGGGTAGCGCGGCTTGGAGGGCGTCCGCCAGGGAGACCGCTTCGTAGCGCGACCTCGCGAACTCGTCCTCGCTCATGGCGAGCAGGTCGCCGATCTCCTCGTGCACGTAGGCGTCGTCGGGGCCGAAGGAGTCGAGGTTTTCGACACCGACCATGGAACTCGTCTTGCCGTTCAGCAGTGCTCGGGTCAGCTCGATGAAGGAGGGGAAGGTGTACGGGGCGAAGGCCGTGCCCACAGCCTCGGCATGAGGTCCGACGACCGCGATGCGCGGGGCGCCGCTGAGTGGGAGCACCCCGTCGTCGTTCTTGAGGAGCGTGACGGACTCGCGCGCAAGACGCAGGGAGAGGTCGCGGCCCTCCTGCGCCACGGACATGATCTCCACCGGGTCGGTTTCCACGTAGGGGTTCTCGAACAGGCCCAGTTGGAACTTGTGCGTCAGTACGCGGAGGACCGACTCGTCGACGGTCGTTTCGGGAATCTCGCCGTCGCGGACGGCCTCGACGAGGTTGTCGCCGTAGCCGAACGGCTCGGGCATTTCCACGTCGATGCCGGCCCGCATGCCGAGCACGCCCGCTTCGCGTGCATCGCGCGCGGCGCGATGATGGGTCACGAGGTTCTCGATCGACAGCCAGTCCGACACGACGGTGCCGTTGAACCCGAGTTGGTCGCGCAACATCTTGCGGAACACCCGAGGGTCGGCGGCAGCGGGCACTCCGTCCCAGTCGGCGAGCGAGTTCATGATCGAGCCCAGTCCCGCGAGCTGGATGGCGGCGGCGAAGGGGCGCGCGTACACCTCCCGCAGCTCGCGCGCTCCCATCGGCACGGTCGCCATGTTGAGACCGGCCTCACTCATTGCGTAGCCGAGGAAGTGCTTGCCGGTGGCGATGACCCCGTCCAGCAGCGACTCGCCTTGAAGATTGCGTACGAAGGACACTCCCAGCGCGCTGACCAGGTATGGATCCTCGCCGTACGTCTCGTGAACTCGGCCCCATCGCGCGTCGCGGGCGATGTCGAGCAGCGGCGACAGGGCGTGGTGCAGGCCCACGGATCGCATCTGCCGACGGGTCAGTGCGGCCATCTCGCCCACCCCGGTGGTGTCCCAGGTGGCCGCGAGGGCGATCGCGGTGGGGAAGGATGTGAAGGTGGGGGCGTTCACACCGTTCAGCGCCTCGATGTGCATGATCGCGGGAATGCCCAGGCGGGTGTTCTCGACCAGGTGGCGCTGTACCGCGTTGTTGAGCCGGGCGAGTTCGGCCGCGTTCGCCGGAAAGCCCCCCATGTGCGGTTCGATGTAGCCGATGCCATTCGCCAGCTTGGCCGCGGCGACGTCCGGGCGGATGCCTTTGGCGTCGAAGAGCATTGTCGGGATCAGCGACGTCAGCTGCGCGACCTTTTCGTGCAGGGTCATGCGACCGAGCAACTCGATGGCGCGGGAACGTGCGTCGGTCATGACGTGATCCTTCTGTGCGAGTGCGGGTTCCACGAACGGGACATCAGATCTCCAGCCCCGATCCCAGGGGGAACAGCGGGTCGGCGGTGTCCGCCAGCGCGTCCGGCGCGGACTCTCGTACGGCCTGCATCGACCGCGGAAGCTCGACGGGAAGTTTGCCCTCCGGAGCGATGCGGCCGGTGAGGGCGGTGAGCAGAGCGTCATCCGAGACACCGAAGGTGACGGTCAGTCCGGCGAGCGCGTCGACGAGCGGCGTGAGGATGGCCGGGCGGTCCAAGGCGACATCCACGATCAGCGGGGCGTAGTGGGCGATCCTACGCAGTCGGTGTACGAGGCCGGGGGGCAGGTCAAGAGACCCCTGGTGGAAATACGACTCCAGGAACAGGTCGTCCCGCGGCTCGAACGGTGCGTCGATGCGCACGATGGCCAGTTCTGCCTCCTGCGGCGTCGTCACGGGGGTGAACTCCCGGCCGAGGACCTCCGGATCGATCCCCTCCGCGTACAAGCGCGCGCCCACGGCGAGCGGAAGCACTGGCCTTCCTTCGACCACGGAGTTCTTCAGGACGGTGACGGAACGGGACTGTGTCTCCAGGGCGACCCGCCGGGTCTCGGCGTTGCCCACAACGGCCACGGCGGCATCTTCGTCGATGAAAGGGTTGTCGAACAGACCGAGCCGGAACTTGATCAGCAGGACGCGGCGCGCCGACTCGTCGATCCTGCTCTCCGGGACGACGCCATCCCGTACGAGCTCAAGCAGGAGATCCGTGCACTGTTCACCGCCGAACTGGTCCGCGCCGGCATTGAGGATCTTGACCATGCGCTCGCGGGCGTCGAGCTCTTCAACCCCCCACGCGCGTGCGGGCAGGACCTGGTCCCCGACGTGGTTGTCGTTCACCAGCTCCCAGTCCGTGACGATCAGCCCGTCGAAGCCCAGCCGCTCGCGCAGCAGCCCGGTGAGGATCTGCTTGTTGTACCCGAACCCGACCTCCTCGATCGGTTCGCCGTCGATCTCAAGACCGACCGGCATGCCGTAGTAGGGCATGACCGCGGCGGTGCCGTGCTCGACGGCGGTGACGAACGGACGGAGGTGCTCCTCGAACGCACCACCCGGGTAGACCTGCTCGCGACCGTACGGGAAGTGCGCATCCTCGCCGTCCAGCTGCGCGCCGCCGCCGGGGAAGTGCTTGGTGACGCAGGCGATGCTCGTTGAGTCGAGCGCCGCGCCCTGGAAACCTTCGAGGTACGCGCGCGTGTAGGCGACCACGAGATCGGTGTCGGCGCCGAACGTCTGGAGTTGGCGTGCCCAGCGGGGTTCGCTGGCGAGGTCGACCTGAGGATGCAGTGCCATGCGGATGCCGACGGCGCGGTACTCCTCGCGCACCCGGCGCGCGAACTCGCGCACGGTGTCCGGGTCGCGCAGTGCCGCAAGGCCGAGGGCGTCGGGCCACTGCGAGAACGGACCTGCAGTGAAGGAAGCCCCGATGTTCTCCAGGAATCCGTGTCGAGGGTCGCTGGAAATCGTGACCGGGATGCCGTGCGGGGTCTTCTCTGCGAGCCGCTGGATCGCGTTGTGCCACCGTGCGGCTGCCCGAGGGTCTTCGATTCGGTGCGTGTTGAAGTGGCTGATCCCCCTGCCCAGGATCACCTCGCTGGTGGGTGACTTGCTGATCGCACCGGGCTCTTCGAGGACGGTGCCTCCCGGGCCCATCTCGATGACTGTGTGGAAGAGCAGACCGACTTTCTCTTCGAGCGAGAGCCGGGTCAACAGATCTTCCGTGCGTTCCTCGGCGCTGAGCCGCGGGTTCTCGTAGGGCTCCATGCGCCCGTTGCCGTTGAGATCGCGGAAGGTGGTACTGCCCGATGCAGTCGTCGCAGGCATGAGTGGTGGGAGTTCCTCTCGATTTCGTTCCCGGGGCCTGGGTGCAGGCCCCCTCGGGGCGGTCGGGGCCGTGCACCGTGTCAGTGCACCGGCACATGTCCCGGTCCGGCAGTGCGGTGCGGGCGGGTCACCCCTTGACGGCTCCCTGCATGACGCCTGCGACCAACTGCCTGCCGAGTACGGCGAACAGCACGAGAAGCGGCACCACGGACACGAGAACGCCGGTCATGATGAGGGGGATGTCCTTGAAGAACCCGGCCTGCAGCAGTTGCAGCGCGACGGGGAGTGTCGGATTGGTCGTGCCGAGCACGATCGACGGCCAGAAGTACTGGGTCCACGCCCCGATGAAGGTGAACAGGCCCAGCATGGCGGCCGCGGGCCTGGCGGCCGGCAGCACGATGGAGCGGAAGATCCGGAACGTTGATGCCCCGTCGATGCGGGCTGCCTCGATGAGCTCATAGGGCAGCGCCGACTGGAGGTACTGCGTCATCCAGAACACGCCGAAGGCGGAGGCGATACCGGGGATGATGACCGCCCAGAGGCTTCCCGTCAGGCCCATCTCGCGCATGACGATGAACAACGGCACGACCCCGAGCTGAGTGGGTACCGCCATGGTGCCCACCACGAATGTGAGGAGGCCGGCACGTCCCTTGAACCGGAGCTTCGAGAAGGCGAAGCCGGCCAACGTGGACACCAACACGACGGCGAGGGCCGTTGTCACCGAGACGAAGACCGAGTTCCAGACCGCGCGCGGCAGGTCGATGTCCGACTCGAAGACCCGCGTGAGATTGTCGGCCAGCTGCCCGCCCGGGATCGGCGAGGGGATCGGGTTCTGCGCGACCTCTGCCGACGTCGAGGACGCGAGCAGGAGCGCGTAGTAGAGCGGGAAGATCGAAATGAGCGCGACCAGAGTGAGGATGACGTAGGTCGTCTTTCCCGGTCGGCGCACAGCGCCGTCGTTCCGTCCACGCCGACGGCGCGCCGCACGGGCGGCTCCACGACCGGACGTCTGCTCGATGTACGGGATGGAAGGAGGGGTCACGTGCTGCTCCCGGGCGTGGCACCGGACGGTGCGGAGGAGTCGGGCGTACGAGCTGCTGCGCTCGGTGCGCTGCGTCGGGCGGCACGGCGCGTCTGCCGGGAGCCGGCCGTGGCGTCGTCTCCGGAAGCGATGCGGCGCGACAGCCAGTTGCTGACCAGAGCGAATGCGATGATCAGCAGGAAGAGCAGCCACGCGACGGCCGCTGCACGGCCCAGTCGCTGCTGGTTCCAGCCGAGTTCGTACAGGTACAGAGTGATCGTCTTCCACTGCCCTGAACTGCCGCCGAGCCCTTGCGTGTCGTACAGACGCGGCTCGTCAAAGATCTGCAGCCCGCCGATCGTGGACGTGATCACGACGAAGATGAGCGTCGGACGCACGGACGGCACCGTGACGGAGAAGAACTGTCGAATCCGCCCCGCGCCGTCGAGGATCGCCGCCTCGTACAGGTCACGGGAGATCGCCTGCATCGCCGCAAGCAGCACGAGGGTGTTGAAGCCGGTCCACCGGAAGTTGACCATGTTTGCGATGACGATGTGCGCCGGAAGGCTGTCCCGGTGCCATCCGATCGGATCCATGCCCAGCTGCTCGAGAAGCGCGTTCACCAGACCGGACTGGTCCGCGAACATGCGCGAGAAGATCAGCGTCACGGCGACCGGAGCGATCACGTACGGCAGCAGTACCCCCATCCGCCAGAAGGTGCGCGCACGAATGTTCGCGTGCAGGAGGCTGGCAAGTACGAGGGCGATCAGAATCTGGGGGACCGTCGAGAGCAGGAAGATGCTGACGGTGTTGCCCATCGCATCCCAGAAGACCGGCTGGTCGAGGATAAAGGTGAAGTTGTCGAGCCCGACGAATTCGCTCTGCCCACCGATGAGGTCCCAGTCGTGCAGCGAGACGTAGGCGGTGTACAGCAGCGGGAACAGGCCGACGATCCCGAACAGGATGAAGAACGGGGAGATATAGGCGTACGGCGACGCCTTCATGTCCCAGCGGCCCAGACGCTGATGCCAGGGCGAGGGCGTGTGTGGAGGTGAGGCATCACCACGGGGTGACGCGCTCCCTGCCGGACGGACCATGCGCTCTTCCTCCGATGGTGAATCGGGGGCGCCGTCCGCGGAGGGCGCCCCCGAGCGCGCGGACGAACCGATCACTTCAGCGAGTCCAGTCCCTCGACGAACATGTCCCATGACTCCTTGGCGGAGTGGGTCTTGTCGACCGAGACACGGTTGACCGCGTCGTTGAATGCCGCTGTGATCGCGAAGTAGTTGTCACCCTTGTACGGGACCACGCTGATGTTCGACGCGCGCTCGGCGAGGACCTTTCCTACGGGCGCATCGTTGAAGAAGGGTTCGGTCACCTTCTGCATCTCAGGGCTCTTCTGGGCCTCGACCTGGCTGGGGAAGTTGCCCGACGCCTTGAACGCCTTCATCTGCTGCTCCGGGGCGGTGAGCCACTCCGCCAGCGCCTGCGCCTCCTCGGGGTGCTTGGACTGCTTCGGCACGCTGAGGTACGAACCGCCGCTGTTGACACCGCCGTTGGGGAAGACGTCGGCGATATCCCAGCCCTTGACCCCGGCCGAATTGCCCTTGATGACGCCGAGCATCCACGAAGGCGCGAGCATCACCGCGAACTTGTCCTTCTGGAATGCGCTGACCCAGTCCTCACTGAACCGCGCGAGGTCTGCGGACAGGCCCTCATGCGACATCACGGTGTCGTAGATGTTCCGGAGGTCCTTGTTCTCGCCGGCGATGATCTCGCCGTTCTTGGGGTCCTCCCAGAGCACCTCGTACTGGTCGGTCCAGCCGGTCGCCACCGAGGCCGACGCATCGTAGAACGCCGGACCTGTCTTGGCGGCCTTGAACTTCTCGCCGACGGCGAAGAAGTCGTCCCATGTCGCGTTGTCGCCACCGAAGAGCTTGGCGACCTCCTCGCGGTCGTTCGGCAGACCGGCCTCCTTGAACAGGTCGGCGCGGTAGGCGATCGTCTGCGGTCCCAGGTCCGTCGCGTATCCGAGCAGCTTGCCGTCGTCCGTGGTGGCGATCTTCGTTGTCCAGTCCAGCCAGCGGCCCTCGACCTTCGGTGAGGAGAGATCCACGAAGTTGTCCGGGTACTTGAGGATCTGCGGCATCCAGCTGTTGTCGACACCGATGACATCGGCGAGACCCGAGCCCGCGCCGAGCGCGGTCTGGAACTGCTCCTTGGCCTCATCACTCGTGGCGAAGCGGTTGTGCTTGATCGTGATGTCGGGGTGGAGCTTCTGGTACTCCTTCAGCAGGCCGCTGTAACCCCACTCGCTGAACGTCGAGACGTTGAGGGTGATCTTGCCGCCGGCATCGCCCTCGTCGCTGGATCCGCACCCGGCGGTGACGGCGGTCAATGCGACCGCTGCAAGCACAGCGAGGGACCTTCGAATGGATCGCATCTGTACTCCTTATTTCCAGGCGGTGTGCCGCGATGTTGCGGCGGCAAGGAGCCGCCCCCCCCGGCCGCACCACGCTCCTGAGACGTGCGCGAACCCCGTCACCCGAACGTCGTGTATGCCGCTGCGTCCCCGGCTGAGATGTCGTCTCGGAGTGGCGGTGGCCGTCAGTATCACGTAACACAGTTCACCTGACAAGTTTTCGTGGAGTTTTCATCGTCACGCCCACACCCAGGTCAAACGGGCCGCCGCGTCGCTGTATGTTGAAGGCATGGCGGAAAGCACCGGGCCTCGGGGGCCCTATCGCAAGGGGCTCCAGCGCCGCCGGGAGATCGTCGCCGCTGCAGCCGAGCTCTTTGCTGAATCCGGATACGCACACTCGTCGATGCGTGAGCTCGCCAGGCGGATGCGCCTGACACAGACAGGGCTTCTCCACCACTTCGCCGACAAGGAAGAACTCCTGGTCGAAGTGCTCAACTTGCGCGATTCGTCCGTTGCCGACTACCTGTCGGAGCAGCACGCCACCGATGTCGCTACGCGGTCCCGCGAGGTCGCGCGTCACTCCGCGGAGCACGAGGGACTGACGTCCCTGTACATCATCCTCTCGGCCGAGGCGATTGATCGCGATCATCCGGCGCACCCGTACTTCGTCGAGCACTACCAGGCAGCCCAGACACTCACGCTCGACCCCGGCCCTGAGGCGCCCGAAGGTGCCCCGATGGGGATCAGCCCGGAGATGATCGCCACGCTGGGGACCGCCCTGCAGGACGGGCTCCAGATCCAGCGGCGATACCGGGACGACCTGGATGTCGTCGAGGCCATCGACGCCTTCTGGCGGCTCGTGGCTGCTGCTCGGGCGCACTGGGTGCAGCAGGCGGCTTCGGACGACTCCAACCGCCGCGACGACGACTCCGACTGAGCGTCGTTCACGGTCCGCCGGGTTGATGAAGACCTCCGGCTCCGCTCGCGCGCGAAGCCGGAGGCGCAAGCGGCCGTCAGGCGGCGGTCTCAGCGGTGCTCATGACTCGCATCCGTTGTCGGACTGTGGATGTTGCGTCACATGCGTGCCGCAATGAACTCCGCGGCGGAGTCGTTGTGTTGCGGTTGGGAGTAGGCGCCGTGGGCGGCGGAGTCCGTCCCGCCGCCACAGATCGGGTCGCCGGTCGCGCAGTCGTCGAGCGTGCGTGCCTGGTAGGTGCCGGTCACCTGACGGTAGGTCGGGAACCCGCGGATGGGGTTGCCGAAGAGCACAACTGCCTTGACCTTCGGCTCTGTGGCGCCGGGTATGACGGCCACGGTGGCCGCACCCGTGAGGGCTCCTTGGCTGCAGACTCCGACATTGGAGAACCGGTCAGGCGGACGCTCGGGCCACGATGTCCGGTGTCCACACCGGAGGTTCGTCCGAGCTGGGGGGCGCGACTCCGCCGGCGTCGAGCCGCTGCAGAACCCACCCGGCCAGCATGGCCCCAAAGGGCTTGTTGGAGCCGCGGATCGTAGTCAGCGGTGGGCAGGCGTACCGGGCGGCCGCGATGTCGTCCGCGCCGATCACGGCCGGCTCGGAGGGAACTTCCACGCCCAGAACCCACGCGGCGTTCAAGATCGCCAGGGCGACGTCGTCGTTGAACGCGGCGATCGCGGTGACGGGCGCTTGTGCCGGCCAACTGCGCAGTATCGGCGTGAAGTCCCCGTCGTCGGGCATGCGACGCGAGGGCACCATAGGCAGGCCGAGCCGGCGCGCTGTTTCGTCGGCGCCCGCGTGGCGCCGGTCGGACATCGGTCCGAGCCGGGGATCGGCGGGGTGGACGTAGCCGATGCGGACGGTGCCGCGCCAGGCCAAGTGGGTCGCCTGGGCCGCGCCGACGACGCGGCCCGCGTCGTCACGGGGAGGCGGCGGGTCGTCGGGTCCTGGCAGTACCACCCGGGCGCCGCGTGCCTGAAATGCGACGACTTGCCTTGCGTCGAAGGGGGTCAGTCCCGGTACCGCGACCGGGGCGGCCAGCGATAGAGCCGGCTGGCGGCCCGGGCTGGCCGTATGGGTCACCAGCATCAATCCTTGCGAGGCCAATCCCCGATCGAGCTCGGCGACGATCGAGCTGGGCGGAAAGTCCGGCAGGCGCAGCAGCACAGTGCTGCCGCGTCCTCGCGACAGTGCCTGCGTGGGCCCGTTCGGGGTGTAACCCAACCGCTCGGCAGCCGCCAGAACCTTCTGTCGCGTCGCTTCCGGGATGGTCTGTTTCGGCACGTAGTTGAGTACGAAGCTCACCGTTGACCGCGACACGCCTGACTCCCGCGCGACATCCGCGCTCGTCACCCGCGACGCACCACCGAGACCCTCCAAGCGCCGGCTGCCGGAGCCGTCCAGCCGCAACCCGACGGCCACCTTACGCCCGACCTGGGGCGCTCTGCCTGACGGCACCAGCCCAGGGACCGCACCGACACCGGCCATGGTCGGTCAGGACCTGTGGCGTTCAGGCAGCCCTGCGCTGGTCAGCGTTGGCAAGCGCCTCGTCGGCTGCCGTCGTTGCCGTACGCACCCGCAACTGCCGTGACGGCGAAACGGCTTGGTCCGAAGTGCGCCGATTGGTCGATCCCTGCAGAAGCACGCCCATCGTGAGTCGATCGCCGTCTTCCCCTCAGGTCAACGTGGATGTTCGGCAGCGGAAGTCATCGCGAATGTGAAGTCGCAGTTCGCCTTGACGCAACCCTGTGCCGATAACAGTTCAGGTGATAGGTTTTGGCGCCACGTCACCAGAGAGGCTGATCCATGTATCGCGACTCCATCGACCGCGGGCACTTGGCGTTCCCGCCCGACTTCATCCTCGGCGCCGCGACCGCCGCGTACCAGATCGAGGGTGGCGCGAGGGAGGGCGGTCGAGGCTCGTCCATCTGGGACACGTTCAGCCACGCCCCGGGGAAGACTGCTGAGGGGGCGACCGGGGACGTCGCCGCGGACCACTATCACCGCGTCGAGGTCGATCTCGACCTGATGGCCTCGCTCCACCTCGACGCCTACCGGTTCTCCATCTCCTGGCCGCGCGTGATGCCCACGGGCGAGGGCGAAGCGAATCCGGAGGGTCTGGAGTTCTACTCGCGCCTCGTCGACGGACTGCTCGCACGCGGCATCAAGCCGATCGTGACGCTCAACCACTGGGACCTCCCGCAGGCATTGGAGGATCGCTACGGCGGCTGGCGAGGGCGGGAAACCGCATTCGCCTTCGAGAAGTACGCGGAGATCGTGGGGGCGGCCCTCGGGGACCGGGTCGCCGTCTGGTCAACCCACAACGAGCCGTGGAACAACTCCTTCGCCGGGTACGGCAATGGCGTGTTCGCGCCTGGCGGTAAGAGCCATGCAGATGCGCTCAAGGCTGCGCACCACCTCAACCTTTCCCACGGACTCGCGGTGGCAGCACTGCGGCGCACCGTGACCAATGCCGAAGCACAGATTTCCGTGGTGCTCAACATCTTCCGCATCGAAGCCGAGACCCCCGAGGACGCCGAAGCCGCGCGTCGGTTCGACGCTGTGGCCAACCGCGTGTTCACAGGGCCCATGCTCCGCGGGAACTATCCGGCCGATCTGCTGCAAGACACCCGGGCTTTCACCGACTGGAGCTTCGTTCTGCCGGGCGACTTGGAGATCTGCCACCAGCCCATCGACCTGCTCGGCGTCAACTACTACGAGGTCATGCACGTACGTCTGAATCAGGACTTCGACCCCAGCGCCGAAAGCTCCGGCGGCACGCCCTTCCCGGGCTCGGAGCGCATCGAGTTCGTCCGCCGCGACGAGCTGGCGCGAACGGTGATGGACTGGGGGATCGAACCACGAGGCCTCGAGGATCATCTGGTCGCCCTTTCCAAGGAGTTCCCCGAACTGCCGATCATGGTGATGGAGAACGGCGCGGCCTTCGAGGACGTGGTCGACGACTCGGGTGGCCGGCGCGTGGTCGTCGACCGCGACCGAACACAGTTCCTCATCGATCACGTCACGGCGGCTCATCGTGCTCGCGAGAGGGGCGCCCGCGTTGTCGGGTACCTCGTGTGGTCGCTGCTCGACAACTTCGAATGGGTCATGGGATACGGCCCGCGGTTCGGCATCATCCGGGTCGACTACGACACCCACGAGCGCATTCCGAAACTGAGCGCGCACTGGTTCGCGGAATTGTGTGCCACGAAGGTCGTCCCGGCCCTCGCCGGCCGCTGAGCGACCACCCTCAATTTCCGCATTCTGCACACCCGCAGAGGCGGTCTCGGGCCGAGCCGCGTTCGTGGGCCGCCGGGAGACAGCGTACGGTCCACGTCGTCCGGATACCGCAGCGTGCCCTCGGACCATCCTTCAACAGGAAAGCGAGACACCATTCAATGAGAATGCACCGCATCGGCGCGGCGCTCGCAACTGTCACCATAGGGCTCTTGACCGTGGCCCTCCCCACCACCGGCGCCTCAGCTGATTCAGACGCGACCCTCCGCGAACTGGCAGCGAAGGAGGGAATCCTCATCGGCTCGGGGGCGACCAACCCCACCTATCTCGACGAACCGAAGTTCGGCGAGGTGCTGGCGGAACAGTTCAACAGCTTGTCTCCCGAGAACGAGCTGAAGTGGAAATTCGTCCAGCCCACGGAGGGCGACTTCGAGTTCGGGGGCCTCGACCGGCTCGTCGACTTCGTTGAAGACAACGACATGGTAGTCAAGGGACACGGGCTCATCTCCCAGTGCTGCAACCCGGAATACGTGACCGACGTCACCGACCCGGACGAGTTGCGCGCGGTCATGAAGACTCACTTCAACACGATCATGGACCGCTACGCCGGAAAGATGGACCGGTGGGACGTGATGACCGAGCCGTTCTCCACCTTCGGCGGCACCGGCCTCGCGCCGAACCACTTCTACGAGGTGCTCGGCGAGGACTACATCGCGGAAGCGTTCCGGATCGCGCACGCCGCTGACCCCGAGGCGAAGCTGTTCATCAACGAGGCGTTGGTGGAGTTCTACCCGGCGAAGCGCCAGGAGCTCTACGACCTAGTGGCCAGCATGGTCGCCGACGGTGTGCCCATCGACGGGGTGGGCTTCGAGATGCACGAGACACAGGCGGGTCCCGAGCCCGGAGTCATCACAGAGATGACGAAGTCCTACCAGAAGCTCGGACTCGAAGTCGCGATCACCGAACTCGACGTGCACACCTACGACGTGGATCAGCAGACGCAGATCTACGGGGACGTCATGGCCGAGGCGCTGGCGGCCGGAATCCGGGACATCAGCTTCTGGGGCTTCACCGACAAGCACGCCTACACGTGGCTGCCGGGCGCGAAGCCGCTCATGTTCGACGAGGAGTACAACCCCAAGCCCGCGTACTACGCCACGCGCGACGCTCTGCGGAACTTCGTCTCCGCTTCCTCGGCTGCTGGCGCCGGCACCCTGTCGAACACCAGCGGGTGGACCCACGGCCTCCATGACGGCAACTACAGCGTGAAGATGAACCTTTGGCACGGCACGCCAGGCAGCTTCTTCCGTCTTTACGAGAACGACAAGCTCGTCGCCGCGCGGGTGCCCACGACAGTCAGCGGCACCTCGCAGTCAGTCGTGACCGAATTCAAGGACAAGCCCAACGGCACCTACGCGTACCGGGCCGAACTGATCAACTCGAAGGGCACCACGTCCACGAACACCACGACTGTCACGGTCACGGATGCCGCCCCGGGCAAGCCCGTGGTCAGCCACGACAACTGGGACAAGGACGGCACCTTCACCGCCACCGCGAACCTGTGGTGGGGCACCAACGCCACCTCGTACACCTTCTACCTCGACGGGGCAGTCGTCGGTGAGGGCCAGCTGGCCGCCGATTCGCCGAACGCACAGTCGCCTCAGGTAGCTCTGTCCGGGGTTCCGAAGGGCAAGCACAGCCTGAAGGTCGTCCTTACCAACGCGAGGGGATCGACCGAATCGGATCCCGTGGACGTGACGGTCGCCTGACGTCAAGTAGTTTCTCGTCTACGGTCAACCGGGGGATAGACGCCCGGCGCGCTCACGACAGGGTGCGCCGGGCGTCTGCGTCGCGTGCTGTCCAACTCCTCCGCCGGGTGAGAGGACGAAGGGCCACCGGCAGGCTGGTGACACGGGCACCCGATGCGTTGACGGAGGGTTTGCACTCGCCCCGGCTGCGACTTGCGCACGAAGTGCTGCGTTGGTCGTTGCCCTCGCTATTGTGGATGGGTGGTGGTCCGGGCTGCGGGAGTACACCGCTGCGGGCCTCTTTCTGGAGTGGAAGTCGGCATGAACGAAGTGGGAGGTTGCCAAGAGGACTGCGGGACTGGGTGATATTGCCCTGGCGGGGGCGGAGTGACCCAGGGCGGGATCTGCGGAGTTGTTCCCGCCGTCCAGGGTTCCCGACCGAACGGACGAGGAGTCTCACCGGCCTTACGGACGCGGGCGGCGTACGGACTGACGGATCACCAGTTGCGTACTGAGGACGACATGGTCGTCGCCGCTGATGCGTTCGCTGCGTTCCAGGGAGAGCCGGACCGCTGTTCTGCCGAGATCCTCGTACGGCACCCGGACCGACGTGAGCGACGGGGTCAGGTCCGCGGCGAAGGGGACGTCGTCGAAGCCCACCAGGGAGATGTCCCGGGGGACGTTCAGGCCGGCGTCGCGGAGCGCGGCCAACGCACCGAGGGCCACCATGTCCGTCCCCGCGAGGACGCCCGTGAAGTCGACCCCCGCCTTCAGCGCGTCCCTCGTGCGCTGGTAGCCGGAGACGCGGGTGTACGGACCGGGGACGTCCAGCTCTTCCGCGTACTCCACGCCGTGCGCGCGCAGGGCGTGGAGGTAGCCCTCCCTCCGTTGCACCCCCGTACTGAGCTGTGGGTCGCCGCCCAGGAAGAGGACGCGCCGGTGGCCCTGGACGAACAGATGGTCTGCGGCCTGGAAGGCGCCTCCGCGGTTGTCGTAGTCCACGACGGTGACCGGGTGATCCCCGGGCAGGGGCGGGCGGCCGACCAGGACCAGACGTGACCCGGCGGCGTCCAGGGCGCGCGCGTACTCGGTCATGCGCTGGAAGTAGACCTCGTCCTGCACTGCCCCGCCGACGAGGACCACCGCGGCCGCGTGCTGCTCGCGCATCAACTGCACCAGGTCGTCCTCGCGGGCAGTGTCTCCGTGAGTGGCGCAGACCAGGCTCAGCCGGCCCCGCAGGGCCGCCTCCTGCTCGACCCCGGCGGCGACATGGGCCAGCGACGGCCCGGTGATGTCCCGCAGGACCAGCGCGACGGGACCGGCCACCCGCCCGGAGAGGGCTTTGGCGTGGACGTTCACCACATAGTGCAGCGACTCCACGGCAGCCATGATGCGCTCCCGGGTGGCGGCCGACACGGGATAGTTGCCGGCCAGAGCCCTGGAAACGGTTGCTACCGACACCCCCGCCCGTTCGGCGACATCGCGAATCGTGCTGGGGCGCTCTTCACCTGCCTGGTTCTTGCGCCGACGCCTGGAAGCCGGGGAGGCGGGCGTTGTGGGAGAACCGTTTCCATTCGCTGTCACACCTTGACGTTACTGCACTGCGCCTCCTCGCGGACAGCGGATGGGGGGGACCGGTTCACGAATTTCAGTAAACGATTACTGTTGTGCATGTCGACCGCATCGACGTCTACGCGCGAGCGGCCAGCGGCAGCCAGACCCGCATGGCGCCCGGCTCGCGGTTGGCCCAGGCGTAGTACGGCACCGCCGTCAGCTCGACGCTCTCGTGGGGTTCGCCGGAAGTCGCCGACGCGTACGGCAGGTAGGGCCAGTCGCCGGACGTATCGTCGGCGCGGAGCCGGTTCCCCGCGACGCTCACCGTTCGTACTCCGCCGAGCAGTTCGGGGCGGCTGCGCACGGTCAGTGGCGTGTCCGGCTGCACAGCGATCGCGTCCGGGTCCAGGCGCCCCGGCTGGTCGGTCTGCTCCAGGCAGTAGACCAGCGGACCGCGTTCGACGGCGGCGCAGCCCCGGACAGCGTCGACGCGCGAGGAAGGGACGGTGAGCCGGGCCGGCATCGCGAGGTCGAGGCGGACGGTGTCGCCGGGGGTGAACGCCCGGGTGATGCGCAGCCAGCCGGAGTCGGCCCCGTCTTCGACGGTGGTGCCGTTCACGGTCAGGGTGTGGTCGGCGCACCACGCCGGCAGGCGTAGGGAGAGCGTGCGCGGCAGGGCGGTGGGAGCCTCGTCGACGGTGACGGTCACCGTGCCCTCCCACGGATACTCCGTCGTCACCCGTACGGTGAGGCCGTCGCCGCCGTAGACGCCCGTGGCGTACTGGTGCAGTTGCAGACCGCTGTCGTCGGCTGTGGCCAGGTAGTGCGGGAGCCCGGCGAGCAGGCGCATGACGTTGGGCGGGCAGCACGCACAGCGGAACCAGGGGGTGCGGTGGGCGGTCTGGTCGCCGGGGCGCTCGTGCGAACGGGCCCGTCGATGAAGCGGGTTGACGTACAGCCAGGTGCGGCCGTCGAGACCGGCGCCGGCCAGGAAGCCGTTGAACAGGGTGCGCTCGACGAGGTCGGAGTAGCGGGCCTCGCCGGTGAGCAGGGCCATGCGCCAGGAGAAGTGGACGGAGGCGATGGCGGCGCAGGTCTCGGCGTAGGCGCGGTCGGCCGGCAGTTCGTGGGCGTCGCCGAAGGCCTCCCAGTCGTGCCGGGAGCCGACGGCGCCGGTGAGGTAGGTCTTGGTCGTGACCATGTCCCGCCACAGCCGCTCCAGCGCCGTGCGGAGTTCCGTGTCGCCGGTCTCCGCGGCCAGGTCGGCGGCTCCGGCGAGGAGGTAGAGCTGGCGTACGGCGTGGCCGGTGACCTCGTCCGCCGCGCGGATCGGCGTGTGGTCCTGCCAGTACTCGGGCCCCGGGTCGCGGTCGTGGCCCCGGTCGGCGCCGGAGGAGAGGGTGCCGTGGCCGCGGCGTTCCAGGAAGTAGCGGGCGAGGTCCAGGTACCGCTTCTCGTCGGTCGTCCGGTGGAGTTCGACGAGGGCGGTCTCCACCTCGGGATGGCCGCAGACGGTCTCCACCTGCTTGCCAGGGCCGAAGACGGAGTCGATGTGGTCGGCGAGCCGGCGGGCCACGGCGAGCAGCCGGTCGGAACCGGTGGCCCGGTGGTGCGCCACGGCGGCCTGGATCAGATGTCCCGCGCAGTACAGCTCGTGTCCCCAGCCCGGCTCGGTCCAGGGAGTGCCGCCGCCGAGCTGGTAGTACGTCTGGAGGTAGCCGTCCTCGCGCTGGGCGGCGGCGATCAGCTCGACGATGGCTTCGACCTCGGTGGCGAGTGTCTCGTCGGGAGTGTCCGCGAGCTGCCAGCAGGCGGCTTCCAGCCACTTGTAGACGTCGGAGTCCTGGAACTGGAAGTCGCCGGAGAAGCCGGTGCCGGACGGGGTGTCCGCGCCGTCGGTGCGCAGGGCCGCGGCGGCACGGAAGTTGGCCAGGTTGCCGGCCTGCTCCAGCCGCCCCGGGCCCTCGGCGAGGGAGATCCGGGCGTTGACCCGGCGACGTTCGGCCCAGAAGCCGCCCTCGATGCGGGCCGCGGAGGCGGGACGCAGGGGTGAGACGGCACGTGGGGAGGGGAGAACCGGTCCGGCCTGGGTGGTGTTCAAGGGTGTCTCCGAGGGAAGAGGGACGGGCTGGGGTGGGGTGGGGTGGGGTGCGACGGGATCGGCGTTGCGGGAGCCCGGCGGGCCGTCCTCGGCCGTCGGGTGGGCGTCGAAGTCCTCAGGCGCTGATCGCCAGTTCGGCCCGGTGGACCGGGTGGGCAGGCGGCAGCCCCGTCGTCAGGCGTTCCAGTTCCGTCACCACCGTGCCGCCGAGGCGGGCCAGTTCGTTGCCGAGGGAGCCGGCGATGTGCGGCGTGAGGAACACGTTCGGAAGGCGGTAGAGCGGGGAGTCCGCGGGCAGCGGCTCGGGGTCGGTGACGTCCAGGATCGCGCTGAGCCGGCCGTTCACCAGTTCCTCGGTGAGCGCGGTGTGGTCGACGAGGGCGCCCCGTGAGGTGTTGATGAGGACGCCGCCGTCGGGGATGAGCGCCAGCCGCTCGCGGTTGAGCATGTGATGGGTCTGCGGGGTGTCGGGGGCGTGCACGCTGACGATGTCACTGGTGCGCAGCAACTCGTCGAGGCCCAGCGGGACCGCGCCCAGCTCCGCGGCCTCGGCGGCGTCGACGTAGGGGTCGTGGAGGCTCACCGACAGCTCGAAGGGCCGCAGCAGTTCCAGGACCCGGCGGCCCACCCGGGAGGCGCCGATCAGACCGACCCGGCGGCCGAGGTTGCCGACCGTCGCGTACTCCGTCGCAGCGGGGTAGACGTGCTCGGCCCGGAAGCGTTCGCGCAGCCCGAAGGCGTCCTTGCCGGCCAGCAGGATCGCGGCGAGCGTGTACTCGGCCACGGGCAGGGCGTTGGCCCGCACCGCGCTGGAGAGGGTGAGACCGCGCTCCCAGAACGGCTCACCCACGAGGTGGCGGACGCTGCCGCCGGCGTGCAGGACGGCGCGCAGTCGCGGCGCCGCCGCCAGTACCTCCGCGCCGAGGTGCGGGCAGCCCCAGCCGGTGACCAGCACCTCGGCGCGGCCCAGGGCCTCGGCCACGGCGGGGTCGGAGAAGTCCTGGGCGACGAGCGTGGGGTCGACCCGCGCCAGTTGCTGAAGGCGGGTCAGCAGCGGAGGCGGGAAGAGTTCGGGCAGATGTACTGGATTCATGGCGAAGAGGGCAGGCGGCGGCACTGACGTATGCATGGTGCTCCTGGGGAAGGGTGCCGGGATCGGCTGGCGACAAGCCTGAGCGTCACAGTAAACGTATTCCACGCTAGAAGCCTCAGAGGGCCCGGGTCAATGGCCCCCTCTGCGACACGGGTACGTCGCAGAGAGTCCGCCTTCCTGCTCCGAGGTGACGCGAACCCTCATGGTCAGGCACCTCGCCAGGTAACGTCCTTGAAAGTCGAGCGAAACAATCCTGCGCCTCCTCTTGTGGATCTGGTTCCTGCGGTCGTACCGTCCAGGACAACAAACGGTTACTGCCTCGCCGCGCGGTACCCGTTTCTCTTCCCTCGCGTCGCCCCGACCGCGCCGTTCCCCCACGTGCAGGCGCCGTCCCATTCCTTTCGTGGAGGACCGATGTCCAAGTCCGGTATGCGCCCCAGGGTCCTTGTCCCGGTGGCCGCCGCCGCTTCTCTCTCGCTGCTGCTGACCGCCTGCTCTGACGACTCCGGCACCGACGCCTCGGCGGCCACGAAGGGCAACGTCACGCTGGAGTTCTGGAGCTGGACGGACGGCATCGAGGCGCAGGCCGAGGTGTGGAACAAGAAGCACCCCGAGACGCAGATCAAGTTCGTCAACGCTGCGGGTGACACCGCTTACCAGAAGCTGCGGGCCGCGGTGAACGCGGGCACCGCGCCCTGTCTGTCCAAGATGGACGGGATGAACCTGGCGAGCTTCGCCGCCGACGGACTGCTGACCGACATCAGCGAGGTCGCGGCCAAGCACAAGGACGCGTACACGGTCGCCGCGTGGAACGCGGTCAGCCCCGGAGGCACCACCTTCGGCATTCCGATGGGGTCGGCGCCGCTGTTCACCGCCTACCGCGCGGACCTGTTCCAGAAGTACGGGATCGAGGCCCCGAAGACCTGGGACGACCTGATCGCCGCGGGCAAGAAGGTCCAGGAGAAGGACAAGGACGTCAAGATCTACAACATGGCGGGGGAGGACCCGAGCTCGCTCGTCGACCTGTCCTGGGAGGCCGGCGCCCAGTGGTACAAGGTGGACGGCGACCACTGGGTCATCGACTTCGCCTCTCCCGAGGCGCTCAAGGCCGGTGACATCGTCCAGCAGCTCGTCGACAACGACCTCGCCTCCAACGCGTCGTACGCCGACCCGGGTGTCTTCAAGACCTGGGACCTCGGCAAGACCATCGCGATGACCAGCTCGACCTGGCAGCTGCCGATCTACGACACCAACTTCCCCAAGTCCAAGGGCAAGTGGCAGCTCGCCGACTCGCCGGCCTTCGACACCGCCAAGCCGCAGACCTCCAGCAACTTCGACACCACCGGCGTCCTCAAGGGCTGTAAGTACCCCGACCGCGCCGCCGAGTTCGCCGCCTGGCTGAGCAGCAGCAAGGAGTCACTGACGGCGCTCACCGACCCGGACTCCAAGTCGGGCCTGTTCCCCGCCGTCAAGGACGTCTCGCCGTACGTCGACAAGATCATCCCGACCGGGATGTTCAACGGGAAGTCGGACAGCGCGCAGGTGATTACCACGGCGGCCTCGCGGGTCGGCGAGCAGTGGCAGTACGGGCCGAACTACGCGGCGATGTACTCCGAGATGCAGAAGCAGTGGGGCAAGGTCATGAAGAAGCAGCTGACGGTCAAGGACATGCTGACCTCGCTGCAGAAGTGGACCGTGGACGACCTCAACCGCAAGGGCATCAAGGCCGTCGCCGGCAGCTGACCTCCCCTGTAGGCCCCGCCTCTGTAGGACCCACCTCTGGAGACACCCGTGTCCACCCTGACGCGACCCCCCAAGGTCGCCACCGACTCCCCGGCCCGGCGGCCCTCCCCCCGCCGGGCCGGGAGCCGGGGAGCCCACAAGGGACTGCTGTTCGCACTGCCCTTCCTGCTCGGCTTCCTGGCCACGTACGTCGTGCCGATCGGCTATGCCTTCAGCCAGAGCCTGAGGGAGAAGAAGAGCAGCGGGCTGGGCTTCGGCCCGACCCGGGTCGTCTTCACCGGCTTCTCCAACTTCGCCTCCATCCTCGGCGACGGCGCCTTCTGGTCGAGCATGCTGCGCACGCTGCTGTTCGGAGCGGCTCAGATCACGGTGATGCTGGGCCTGTCGCTGCTGCTCGCCCTGCTCCTGGACGGGGTGGCCGCCCGTGCGGTGCGGTTCTTCCGCGCGGCGCTGCTCATCCCGTACGTGGTGCCCGCCGTGGTGTCCACCGTGATCTGGCTGTTCCTCTACAGCCCGACGGGCTCTCCGCTGCTCGACCTCGCGCACGGCGCCGGCACGGACATCACCTTCTTCGGCGGCCTCAACACCTACCTCTCCCTGGGCAATCTGCTGACCTGGCAGGGGATCGGCTTCAACATGATCCTGATCTCCGCCTCGCTACAGGCGCTGCCCCGCGAGCTGTACGAGGCGGCCCGGCTGGACGGGGCCAGAGAGTGGCGGATCGCCTGGTCGGTCAAGATTCCCAACATCACCGGCATCCTGGTGCTGACCGGCATGTTCTCCCTCATCGGGAGGCTGCAGCTGTTCGCCGAACCACTGCTGCTGCGGCAGATCGCGCCGGAGTCGATCAACACCGACTTCACTCCGATGATGGAGATCTACGACAAGGCGTTCAAGACCGGTGACTACCAGTACGCCGCCGCCGAGTCGCTGGTCCTGGCCGTGGTCACCGGCATCCTCGCCTTCGTCTTCTACCGGGCCACGAACAGGAAGATGTCATGAGCGCTGTCGTATCCGGGGGCGGCGTGCGCCCCACCCGCCGCGCGGTGGCGCTCACCACCGGCCTGCTGGTCCTCTTCCTGATCTACTCACTCGCCCCGACGTGGTTCCTGATCGTCTCCGCGACCAAGAACCAGACGGACCTGTACTCCACCTTCGGACTGTGGTTCTCCTCCAACCACCTGGCGGACAACGTCCAGGAGATCTGGACCTACCACGACGGGGTGTTCAACCGCTGGATCGGCAACTCGATCCTCTACTCCACACTCGGCGCGGCCGGCTCCACCCTGGTCTCGCTCGCCGCCGGGTACGGGCTGTCGAAGTTCGACTTCCGGGGCCGGGGCGCGTTCTTCGCGGTCATCGTCGGTGCCTCGCTGCTGCCGAGCACCCTGCTGGCCTTCCCGCTGTACCTCGTCTTCGCCCAGATCGGCCTGACCAACACCATCTGGTCGGTACTCATCCCGTACTTCATCAATCCGTTCGGGGTCTACCTGGGCAAGGTGTACGCGGACAGCTCCGTCCCCACCGAACTGATGGAAGCGGCCCGTCTCGACGGCGCCGGGGAGCTGCGGATCTTCTGGTCGGTCGCGCTGCGGCTGATGCGGACCGGCGGCATCACCATCTTCATGCTCGAATTCATCAACATCTGGAACAACTTCTTCCTGCCCCTGTTCATGCTCACCGGTGAGCGCACGTTCCCTGTGAGCCTCGGGCTGTACTCCTGGCTCCAGCAGGCGCAGACCGCCCGCGACATGAACACCCTCGTCCTCACCGGGTCCCTGTTGTCCATCGTTCCGCTCGCGGTCTTCATGTTCGCGCTCCAGAAGTACTGGCGCAGCGGAATCCTCATGGGCAGCCTCAAGTAAAGGATCAGCCGTGCCCAACGCACCCAGAAGACGTGATGTCCTCAAGTACGCCGGCACCACCGGCGTCGCCGCGGCCGGCCTCGGCCTGCTGAACTCCCCGTCCGCCGCCGCGGCCCCGGCCGCGGACGCCGCCTTCGAGCCGGCCGTCTGCAAGCCCCTGGACATCGTCGTCTTCGGCAACGAGAGCTCCGAGTCGGCGCACGGTCTCACTGCCACGCTCTCCGACACGGTAACCGGAGGCCTCGGCCAGAAGGCCCGTGTCCTCAACCCCACCGAGCCGGCCACGTACTGGGGCGGCACGCTCGAGTTCGACGTAGTCGTCAGCCCGACCGACACCACCTACGTCACCGTTCGCCTGTGGGGCGACGACTACGACACCACCTCGCAGCAGGCGGGCTCCGGCACGAACATGTGGCGGCTGCAGCTGTTCTGCGACGGCAAGCAGGTCGGCTACCAGGACGAGGGAGCCGTCGACAGCCTCGACATCCTGGACACCGCGCCGCGCACCCCGGGCCGGTTCTTCTTCCACACCCTGCCGCTTCCGGAGCGGCTCACCCGGGGCAGGAAGAAGGTGAAGCTGGAGATCCGCTCGATGGGCCGCATCTGGTCCTACGGCCAGAACGTCGACCAGCTGTACTACAAGATGACCACGCCGTCGCGGGGCATCTACCGCCTCTACACCCACACCGAGCCGTACTTCGTCCCGCCCAAGGGTGAGGTGCAGGGCTCCGCGCCGGTGCCGAAGGCCCGTACCGTCGAGGGCCCCGAGATCCTGGAGGCGGTGCGTCAACGGGTCGCCAAGGACCAGAAGCACTACCTGACCGGCGCCAACCCCGCCGGCATGGACGCCTTCGCCTTCCAGTCGCTCGCCGAGGGCTACCTCTGGTCCGGCAGCCCCGCGTACCACAACCCGGCGGCGCTGGACCGCGTCCTGCGCGCGCTCGACGGCCGGTACATGGCGTGGAGGAACGACGCGACCGTGATGTCCGGCTCCGACCAGCAGTGGCAGGGCTTCGGCCGGGTCGGGCTGGTGCTGGCGCTGCTCTGGGAGCACCTGGGCGACCGCCTGGACGAGAAGGTGACCGGTTCGCCGTACGAGATCTCCAACCCCGGTTTCGAAGAGGGCGGCGACACTCCCATGGGCTGGGAGGTGCCGGGCTGGGGGAAGACCGCCGATGCCTCCTGGTCCCGGGACACCTCCGTCAACCGGTCGGGCTCCGCGTCGCTCAAGGTGACGGCGAGCGCGGGGAACGGCTTCATCACCGTGTACAACTCGCCCAAGACCCGCGTGGGCAAGGGGAAGTACACCTACGGCGCCTGGATCCGGACCGACGGCGTCACCGGGACGGGTGCCCACATCGACCCGCTGTTCTTCGACGCGAGCGGCAAGCTCGTCGGCGGCGACCACCGGCAGTACGCCACCACCGGCACCCACGGCTGGGAGTACGTCTCCATAGACCTGGACACCCCGGACGGCGCCACCCAGATGGAGATGCATCTGCGCCTGTCCGGCCCCGGCACGGCCTGGTTCGACTCCGTCGACCTGGTGGGGCCCACCGAGCTGCGCAACCCCGGCTTCGAGCAGGGCGCCGGCACTCCCTCCGGCTGGGAGGTGCCGGGCTGGGGGAAGACCGCCGATGCCTCCTGGTCCCGGGACACCTCCGTCAACCGGTCCGGATCCGCGTCGCTGAAGCTGGCGGCCACCGCGGCAAACGGTTTCGTCACGGCGTACAACACGGCGAAGCTCCAGGTCGGCAAGGGGAAGTACACCTACAGCGCCTGGATCAGGACCGACGGGGTCACCGCCGCCGGTGCCCACATCGACCCGCTGTTCTTCGACGCGAGCGGCAAGCTCGTCGGCGGCGACCACCGCCAGTTCGCCGCCGCCGGCACCCATGACTGGGAGCAGATCTCCGTCGACCTGGAGACGCCCGCCGGCGCCACCCAGGTGGAGTTCCATCTCCGGCTGAGCGGCCCGGGCACCGCCTGGTTCGACGACCTGACCGTCACCCCGCCCGCGGACACCGGCACCCCCGAGCAGCCGTTGCGGTGCGCCGCGTACGTCGACATGCTGAAGTCGAGCCGGGACTACTGGCGTCAGCACTTCCCGCACTACACCAACCAGTCGCAGATCTGCGCCATCGGCATCTACCAGGCCAACCGCGGCCTCGGCCTGCTCGCCCCCGACCTCGCCCTGCCGGAGGAGAAGGCCCGCGACTACATGTACCAGTCGCTCGGCATGAAGCCCTACCTCGGCAAGGAGGACAAGGACGGCAACCCCACCAAGCCGCTCGGCGAGAGCTACCACCAGGTCAGCCGGGCCGGTCTGACCCGCGAACTGGGGTACGTGGGCAGCTACGGCGAGGTCCACGACTGGCTGGTCATGATGTACGAGTCGGTCACGCGCGGATACCGGGGCAAGGAGGCGCCGGAGCTGCGCGAGCAGATGGTGAAGATCATCAAGGCCCGGGGGCGGTTCCGGGTGGTTGACGTCGACGAGACGGGCGCCCGTGTCTCCCGCATCGAGACCGTCGTCGGCTGGCGTAACGAGGTCTACCCCGGTGAGGTCGCCTACGCCTCCCGCACGGCCTGGGACTCGCACCCGCTGATGTCGGCGGTGGTGTTCAAGGACCCGGACATCGTCGGCTGGACCCAGGAGATGGTCGACGACGGGCAGTTCTACCGGCAGCTCGATCTGCTCGTCCACCACACGTGGACCCGCGTCGGCCTCGCCGCGCTGCGCCTGGTCTCCCGTGACTGGGACGCCTTCCAGGCCCTCCCGGCCCGCCCGGGGCGCATCCCCACCGCCTGGGACCGGCCCGACTTCGTCTTCACCGACGAGGAGAACGGCGTCCTGGCTGTGAAGAACGGCACGGAACTCCTCTTCGCCTCCCTGTACTGGCGCGCCCGGCAGGGCGTCAACGACTACGCCCGCATCCACCACCTCACCCCCACCGACCAGCGCTCCGCGACGATCCGCCAGCGTTCGGCGGGCGCCACCGACGACACGTACACGGTCAACGACTGGATCCTGTGGGACTACGCGATCAACGACCCCGGGGCCGGGCACATCCCGCCTGGCGGCTTCCCTCCGCCCGGCGACACCCTGCACCAGTCGCTGGCCGGTGACGTCCTCCACCTGGCCCCGGTCCCCGCGGACGTCCCGGACCCGGCGCTCGGTGTCCACTTCGAGGGCGTGGAGACCATGCTCGTCGGACGCGCGCCGTTCTATCTGTGCGAATACGGCGACTACCTGATCGCCATGAACACCAGCACCGACCGTACGTACACCCTGCCCGCCCGCCAGGACTTCGGCCCCGCCCGCGACCTCGCCACCGGCGAGAACATCGGCGCCGGACAGCGTCCCAAGGTCGGCCCGCGCAGCACGCTCGTCCTGTACCGGGGCCGGCGCGCGGCCGGCTGACCGCCCGGGGGAGCCGGGCCGATGCCCGGTTCCCCCGCATCTGCCACCCCCTAACACTCAACGTCGAGTGAAAGAGGAAGACGCATGTCCGAGTCACAGCCCATCACGCCCGCGTCCCCGAGCCGCCGCCGTTTCCTGCAGATCACCGCCGTCGGCACCACGGCGGCCGCCACCGGGATCGCCGCGATCCCGACCGCGGACGCACTGACCTCCTTCATCCACCCCGGGGTGTTGCACAAGCTCTCCGACATCCAGCGGATGAAGACCCGGATCGCGGCCGGAACCGAGCCCTGGCTCAGCGGCTGGCACGTGTTCAGGTCGAACGCGTACTCGCAGTCGAACTACGCCATGATGGGCCCGCTCACGACCATCGACCGCGGCACCACCGAGATCGGCAACTGGGAGTTCTGGAACGACTGCAACGCGGCCTACCAGAACGCCCTGATGTGGAACCTGACGGGCACCACCGCCCACGCCACCAAGGCGCTGCAGATCATCAAGGCATGGTCCTCCACCCTCACCTCGATCACCGGCAAGGACGCCCAGCTCGCGGCCTCCATCTACGGTTTCAAACTCGCGGCGGCAGCCGAGCTGATGCGGTACACCGCCCCCTCGGGCAGCTGGTCCGGGGCCGAGATCACCCAGACCGAGAACCTCTTCAGAAACGTCTTCGTGCCCCTGGTGAGGACGTTCGGCGACGCGGGCTGGGGCACCAACTGCATCAAGGCGATGATGGCGTTCGGAGTGTTCTGCAACGACACCTCCCTCTACAACGCCGCCGTCGACGCCTTCCACCTGCACGACTGCTGCAAGATCAGCCGGGTGATCAGGGACTCCGGTCAGTGCGTGGACAGCGGCCGCGACCAGGCCCACACCCAACTCATCCTGGGCAGCATGGCCGAGGCCTGCGAGATCGCCTGGGTCCAGGGCCAGGACCTGTACTCCGCCTCCTCCAACCGGCTGCTGGCCGGCTTCGAGTACACGGCGAAGTACAACACCGGCAACGACGTGCCGTACACCGTCTGGGGCTCCTGCCGGCTCACGTTCAACTCCCTCTCCACCATCGAGCGCGGCAATCTGCGCCCGATCTACGAGATGGCCTTCAACCACTACGTCAAACGCCGCGGCCTGCCCGCCCCCTGGACGTACGCGGCCATCGGGAACATCAGCCCGGAGGGCGCGGCGTTCCAGTGTGACCACGTGGGCTTCGGCACCCTGCTGTTCACCCTCTGAGCGGAGCTTTCGTGATCCACAACCCCGTGCTGCGCGGCTTCGAACCCGACCCCGTGATCCTCCGCGTCGGCGCCGACTTCTACCTCGCCACCTCGACCTTCGAGTGGTATCCGGGCGTCCGGATCCACCACTCCAGGGACCTGGTCGACTGGCGGTCGCTGGGCGGGGTTCTGGACAGCACGCGCCTGCTCGACCTCACCGGCGTCCCCGACTCCGGCGGCATCTGGGCGCCCGGACTGTCGTACGCGGACGGCCTGTTCCACCTCGTCTTCACCGTCGTCGACACCTACGCGGAGGGCTGGAAGGACCTCCCCAACTACGTCACCACGGCCGCCTCGATCGAAGGGCCGTGGTCCGACCCGGTGCCGCTGCACGGCCGGGGCTTCGACGTGTCCCTGTTCCACGACGACGACGGCCGCAGCTGGCTGCTGAACATGCGGTTCGACTGGCGTCCGGACCGCGAGGGGTTCGCGGGGATCGAGATCCAGGAGTACGACCGCAAGACCCAGGCTCTGCTCGGCGAACCCCGCACCATCACCACCGGAACATCCGTCGGTGTCGCCGAGGGCCCGCATCTCTACCGGCGCGACGGCTGGTACTACCTGGTGCACGCGGAGGGCGGCACCGGATACGAACACGGCGCGGCCGTGGCCCGCTCCCGCGACCTGCTCGGCCCGTACGAAGCCGATCCGGCCGGCCCCCTGCTCACGTCCCGGCACGACCCGGCCCTGGAGCTGCAGAAGGCCGGGCACTGCTCCCTCGTCGAGACGGCGACGGGACAGTGGTACGCCGCGCACATCGCCGCCCGCCCCCACACGGAGCGGGGCCGGTGCGTGCTCGGCCGGGAGACCGCGCTGCAACCGGTGACCTGGACCGACGACGGCTGGCCCCGCATCCCCGGCGCCGTACCCGCCGTCGCGGTACCGGCACCCGCGCTGTCACCGGCGCCCGTCGCCGAACCACCGGCGAACGACTGCTTCGACGCTCCCGTCCTCGGCCCCGACTGGTCCACGCTGCGCCGCCCGGCCGGCGACGACTGGATCGAGCCGGCACCGGGGCGGCTGCGCATCCGGGGCGGTCAGTCGCCGGTGGGCCGCCGCACCCCCAGTCTGCTGGCCCGGCGGGTGACCGCCCCGCGCTGCTCCTTCGAGACCAGCCTGATCTTCTCGCCCCGCACCCCCGACCACCTGGCGGGTCTGACGGCCTACTACAACACCCGCAACTGGCACTACCTGTACGTCACCGCCGAGGACGACGGCTCCCCGGCCCTGCGGGCACTGAGCTGCGAGGCCGGCCGTCTCGTCGCACACGAGCCGACCGTACCGCTCGAGCCCGGACGCCCGGTCGTCCTGCACGCCGAACTCGACGTTCCGGCCCTGCACTTCACGTACGACACAGGTGGGGGAGTCCAGGCGCTCCCGATCGAGCTCGACGCCACCGTCCTGTCCGACGAGCACGCCGACGAGTTCCACGACGGCCAGTTGCGCGTTCTCGGCTTCACCGGCGCCATGTGGGGACTGTGGGTGCAGGACCTCGACGGCGCCGGTGTCCACGCGGACTTCGCCTATGCCACGTACCGGACCTCTGAGGACGGTCGCGCATGACGATCATCGACCTGAAGGGCGTCCACCTCTTCTGCACCACATTCGGGCCCGACCGGGCGGCCCCGCTGCTGCTGGTGCACGGCTGGGGCGGGGACGGCCGGGAGTGGTCCGCGCACGCCGAGGCGCTGGCCGGCCGGTTCCGTGTGATCGTCCCCGACCTGCGCGGGCACGGCCGGTCGGACGTCCCCGACGAGGGCAACACGCCGACGGAGATGGCCGACGACCTCGCCGCGCTGCTCCGGTACCTGGGCACCGGGCCGGCGATCGCCGTGGGCCACTCCATGGGCGGCCAGGTCGTCAACCTGCTCGCGGTACGGCATCCGGAGCTGGTCCGCTCGGTCGTCGCCCTCGATCCGGCTCACGGCGCGCACGGGGCGGAAGTGGAGGGGATTCCGGCCCGGCTCGCGGAGTACCGGGAGCGCGGGGCGCGCGCCGCGGCCGAGTTCATCGCCGGCGCCTTCCCGGCAGGCGCTCCGGCCGGGCTGCGTACGGCACATGTCCGCACCATGCTCGGCACCCCGGACCACGTCATCGCCCAGGCGTACGCCGGCATGTACACCGACTCCGGCGCGGTCGGCGTCCGCCCGCACAGCGAGGCGTATCTGCGCCGGCGCAGCCAGCCCGCGCTCACCGTGTGGACCTCGGCGCAAGCGGCCACTTGGGAGCGCGGCACCCTGCATGTCCCCGGCTCCCGCGTCGAACACTGGCCTGACACCGGGCACTACCTGCACGAGGAACATGTCGGACGCACAGTGCGCCTGTTGGAGGACTGGGCGACGGCTGGACAAGGGACCCGGTAGGAGGTGCCTGCGCCCGTTCACCGGCTCCAGCAACTGGACGCAGCACCTGCTCGCCCCGGCGGTCAGACCTCAGTCCGGTGCCGGGGGGCGGGTGGACCGCGGGAGTTGGCGGCGCCCTTCGCGATGCCCGGCCCTGCCGGGGCCCGCTCGTCGCATGGTGGGGAGGAGTGCTATGACCTCCCAGCCGTGGTCCTTGCGTGGGCCGGTGTGCAGTGTGCCGCCGAGTGCGGTGACACGTTCGGTGAGGCCGACGATGCCGAAGCCTCCGCCGCGGGCGGCGTATGGCATCGGGGCGCCTGCGCGGCCGTTGTCGCGCACCGTCACGCGCAAGGTGTCGTCGGCGTGAGCGAGGGCGACGGTGACTTCGGTGGCGTCGGCGGCGTGGCGCCGTACGTTCGTGAGGGCTTCCTGGACGACGCGGTAGGCGGCGGCCTGCACTTCGTGGGGCAGGTTCCGGGGCACTGAGGCGTCGCGGTGCAGTTCGGCCTTCGGACCGGTCGGACCGCCGAACCCGTCGACCAGTTCCGCGAGGGCGCTCAGGTCGCCCACCGGGCGGCCCCCGCTTGGCTCGAGCGGGGCCGTTTGCTCCGGGCCCTCGCGCAGGATGCCGACGGTCAAGCGCATGGAGTCGAGCGCCTGGGTCGCGGCGTGCTCGATTCCCGCCAGGACCGGGTCCAGACGGTCGGGTTCGGTGGTGGCCATCATGCGGGCCATCTGTGTCTGGACCAGGATGCCGGTGACGTGGTGGGCGACGAAGTCGTGCAGGTCGGCCGCCATGGCGAGGCGTTCCAAGCGGCGGGTCTCGGCGACCGCGACGCCGCGTCTGTGGTCCAGGGAGCGCAGGTAGCCGCCGATGCCGGCGACGACGCCGGCCAGCAGCGCTACAACCAGCGCGATACCCAGGATCAGGAGGTCGTCCTGGGTGCCGGTCGCGTAGAAGCGCAGCGGCGCCGCGATGGCTGCCCCGCCGGTGAGTACGGCACACAGCCACGCCCATCGTGGTGGGCAGGTACGGACGGCGATCATCAGCAGGCAGAGCAGGACCGCCACCTCACCTGGGCCGAACATGCGTATCGGCTCGGTCGTCCTGGCGACGGCGGTCAAGGCCAGGGAAACACCCGCTGGTACGGCGGCGCGTAGTCGGGGGGTGAGCCACGCGGGCCGAGAGGCGGAGGGCCAGAGAATTGCTGCGAGGCCGAGCGACAGGAGCACGAGCACCGGCCAGAACGTCTTGTCGTTGACGACGGCGATGAGCACGTCCGTGGCGGACAGCAGGACCAGCGTGGTGATACCCACCGCACGCAGGCAGCCCTGCCGACGGGACCGCGTCGTGGTGGGGTAGGCAGTCGCAGGCAGGAGATTCACATCGTTCACTGTAGGGAGAAGCGGTCAGCCGCGCCTCGGCCGATCGGCCGAGGCGGACGCCAGGCGCGGGAACCGCTTCGCCGGCGGTTCCCGCGCCTGGTCATGGCTCGGTGGGACGGTCAGTTGATCCGGACGATCTTCCAGAGCTGGTCGTCGAGGCTGGCGCTGCCCCACTGGATGACGGCTGCCCCGTCGGCGGTGGAGGACTGGGCGACGCCGGCGACGAGGGTGCTGTTCACGTTCCGGAGTTTGTAGTAACCGCCACCCGCGTCGGTGAGGGTCCACTTCTGGGAGTCGGCGCTGGAGGCGGTGTTCTGGATGACGGCCGCGCCCGCGGCGCTGGAGGAGCCTTGGATGTCGAGGTTGAGGTTGCTCTTGGTGTTCTTGATGGTCCAGGCGCCGCTGCCGGCGGACTGGAAGGTGAAGAGCTGGCAGGCGCAGGCCGTGTTCTGCCACTGGTTGGCGGCGGTGCCGGCGGTGGTGGAGCCGTTCGGGATGTCGAGGTACTTGCCGCTGTTCTTGTTCACCAGGACGTACTGGCCGGTGCCCAGGGGCGGAAGGGCGGTCTGGGTGAGGTTCCAGCGCTGGCAGCCGCAGCTGGTGCTGCTCCACTGGACGGCGGCGGTGCCGACGGTGGTGGAGGCGCTGGGTATTTCGAGGAGCTTGCCACTGATGCGGTTGGTGATGCTGTACCCGCCGGCCGGGTGGGGTGCGATGGCCCACTCGTGGTCGAGGGTGCCGTTGTCATCCCACTGCGGGATGGTGGCGCCGTTGGCGGTGGACTGGTTCTGGACGCCGAGGACCTTGCCGCTGGCGACGTTGAAGATCTTGAAGTAGCCCGAGGACTGCTGCTCGAAGCGCCACTGCTGGTTGGTGGAGGTGGTGGGGTTCTGCTGGGTGGCGGTGGTGCCGTTGGTGGCGGAGCCGCCGACGATCGTGAGGTTCAGGGCGCTGTTCGCGTTGGTCATGGTGTAGGTGGCACCGTCGGAGATGCTGCCGCCGAAGTCGACCGTGCTGTACGTGACCGGGTTGCGGCGGTTGTCGCCGCCGAAGCCCGCGCTGAACACCATCAGACTGTGGCCGTCGGCCAGCGGAAGCAGACCGCGGCTGTAGCCGCCACCGACGTTGGAGGGCATCCGCGTCCAGGTGTCCGCGGCGCCGTTCTGCGTGTTGACGAACAGGTCGTCGCTGCTGTGGGCGGTGGTGACGAGGGTTCCGTTGGGGCCGCCGGTGGGCAGCCAGGTGATGTAGGGCGTTCCCTGAGGAACCAGGCCGTCGGTGGTGCGCAGCGGGATGCCGGTGACGGAGTCGAACGCCTCCGGGTCGGAGGAGATCTTGTAGTGGACGGCAAAGTTGCCCGCGGCGGAACCGCCGAACTCGTACGTCATGATGTATTTGCCGTTGGGCATCCTGGCGACGGTCGGCATGCCGGGGCGCTGGCTGTAGGTGGGCATCGCCACGTCGTCCACGACCGGGCCCCAGTTGCGGACGTCCGTGGAGACCTGGTGGACGATCTTCTGGCCGTGGTCGGTGTCGCGCTGGTCGGAGTAGTAGACGATGAGCTTGTCGCCGGAGATCAGGAAGAACGGTTCCCACACGGGGGTGTTGCCGTTCACGTCCGTGGCTTTACCGCCGGTGGCGATATTGGTGACGAAGGTCCAGCTCTGGCCGCGGTCGGTGCTGGCGTACAGGTCGATCTTGCTGCCGCTCCGGTCGTACGGCACCGAGTCACCGGCGGCGAGGATGGTGCCGGCGGGGAACCCGCCCATGGCCTTGGGGAGTTCGAACAGCTCGGGCTGCCAGCGCATGCCCCAGCCGTTCTGGGTGTCGGCGACCTCGGAGATCTTCGTCCAGGAAGCGCCGTTGTCCGTGCTGCGGTAGATCGGGAAGACGGGCATGTCCACGCGGTACTGCTCGAACGTGGCGAGCAGGGTGCCGTTGGCCGGGCCGTTGTGCTGCAGGCGCATGGCCCGCGGGTAGTAGCTTCCGGGGGAGAGGGCGTCGGAGGGCGGGGTGTAGAGCGTCTGGGCAGGGCGGGAGAGGGCGTCCGCCCTGCCCGCGCCGGGCAGGACCAGCGTCGCTGCCGCGACGGCCAGGGCCAGCAGCAGGAACAGGAGAGTGGCGGGGACGGAACGCGGGGCGGCGCCGGGTCTGGCGCCTGCTCGTATGGGGGACATATGCGGCTCCGATGGCGGGCGTGGTTCTTTCTACGGGCCCGCCGCCCCCCCCGGATGATCAGGTGGGGCGGCGGGGGTTCAGGGGAGGGTCGGTCGGCGGCAGGGCCGGGCGACCTCGCGACAAAAGGGCATGGTCAGTGGCCGTGTGATGGGACGGCGGCGCGGTAGCCCTGGGGTGGGACGGCTGCGGGATCGATGGCCGTTGGGCGCGGGGTGCCGCGGTGCGTGCGGCGTGTTCCCCGCTTCGGCCGGTTGCTCGGGGCGGTGCTCAGGCGGTGTGCAAAGGGCTCTGGCCCTTGTGTGACGGCGGAGGCGCGGTCGAGCCGCGGACGACGAGTTCGACCGGTGGGTCGCTCGCCTGCGGCAGGTCGGTGTCGGGCTTCTCGATCGCGTGCACGAGAAGGCGGATGCCCTCTCGGGCCGCGGCCTCTAAGGGCTGGCGCACGGTGGTCAGGGGAGGGGAGACGTAGGCGAAGACCGGGTTGCCGTCGAAGCCGACGACACTGATGTCCTCGGGTACGTGGCGCCCGGCTTCCCGCAGGGCGTGGATGAGCCCGATGGCCATCTCGTCGCCCGCCGCGAAGACAGCGGTCACGGACCTGTCCGACGCCAGCGCCCGGCCCACGGCATGGCCGGAGGCAGCCGACCAGTCACCGTTGAGCAGTGGCGGCTCGTGCGCGCCCCGCGCCGCGAGCGCCGCCCGCCACCCTTCGATGCGGTCCTTGGCGGCGTACCAGCGCCGCGGACCGGCGAGATGATGAACGGTCGTGTGTCCCAGGTCCAGCAGATGCTCGGTGGCCGCCCGCGCCAGTTCGTGTGCGCCCACACCCATGGTCACGGTGCGGGTGGCGGTGAAAGCGGGCGGTGCCCCCAGGAAGAGGACGGGGACGCCGACGCGGACGCTGACGTCCCCTTCCACGATGGGTTCGGAGACGATGACGCCGTCCACCCCTTGCTCGAGCAGCGACTCCACGGCACCCGCGATACCCGTCGGGTCGCCGTCGGGCGTGTTGACCACGCGGAGCGCGTAGCCCGCGTCGCGCACGGCCCGCTCGATGTGCACGAGTAGTGAAGCGGTCCCGTACCCGGCGGTGCCCAGGGCGACCACACCGATCGAGCCGGTACGCCCGGAGACCAGTGTTCTGGCCGCCTGGTTCAGCCGGTAGCCGAGTTCCTCGGCGGCTGCGAGGACCTTTGTGCGGGCCTCCTCGGACACATACGGCTCGTTGTTGAGGACCCGGGACACCGTCTTGCGTGACACCCCGGCCATGCGGGCCACGTCCGCGCTGCGCGGCACAGCGGAGCCCTCGCTCCGTCCCACCACTGCTGCCATGAAGTCTCCCGACGGCCGTACGTCTGCATCGAAGGAGGTCAACTGTATGACCACGCGGTCTGACCGCGTGGTCATGTCTACGTAGCCGACAGCTGTACGTCAAGGGTCCCCGCAGTGTCGATTCCGGTGGGCGGCGGCGGATCCGATGGCGGGCGGCTGGTCGGCAACGGGTTGGGCAGCCGCCTGGAGGGGGTCACCTCTGTCGGGTATACATCCTGGTCAAACTGCAGAAGTTCACTCGCAAGCCCCGCTCATGGAAAGAGGTCGTCGTTCCCGTCCGACGGTAGGCCGGCCGTCCTGCCGGCATGTACGGTCAGCCCTGAGGCCAAGTCGACGGGGCTTGACAGCGACTCCCTGGAGCGTTCAGTCTTCCTCGCAACCGCCGGTCGGATTTGTTCGATCGTGTTGAGTCTTGGTCGCGTGGACGACCGCTTCCCCGTCACACCCCGCCGGGCCGACGTGCCGCCTGGGCACGGCCGCCCTGTCAGGAGCCGAAATGCACTCTTCCTCCCTCGGTCGGCCCACACCTGCCGCCAGCCGCCGCACCGTCCTGCGCGGTATTGGTGGCGCAGCCGTCCTCGGCGCCGGCATACCGCTGCTCAGCGCCTGCGGCGGCAGCGGCACGGCATCCGACCCGAAGACCGTCACCCTCGGGTCGAACGCGTCGGACGCGGTGCCGAAGAAGGCGTTCGCCGAGATCTACGCGGCGTTCACGAAGCAGTCCGGGATCACGGTCGACGTGAACACCAAGGACCACAACACGTTCCAGGAGCAGATCAACTCCTACCTCCAGGGCACCCCGGACGACGTGTTCAACTGGTTCGCCGGCTACCGCATGCAGTTCTTCGCCGCCAAGGGCCTCGCCAGCCCGATCGACGACGTGTGGCAGAAGATCGGCGGCAACTTCCCCGAGGCGATGAAGGCGCTCAGCAAGGGCGCGGACGGCAAGTACTACTTCGTGCCGATCTCCACGTCCCTCTGGGGCGTCTTCTACCGCAAGAGCGTCTTCAAGAAGTACGGCTACGAGGTCCCCACCACCTGGGACCAACTCGTCGCCCTGTGCAAGCAGATGAAGAAGGACGGCCTGGTCCCGTTCGCCTTCGGCGACAAGGACGCCTGGCCCGCGCTCGGCACCTTCGACCAGATCAACTTCCGTACCAACGGCTACGACTTCCACGTCGAGCTGATGGCCGGCAAGGCGTCCTGGACCGACGCCAAGGTCCGCACCGCCTTCGACCACTGGGCCGAGATCCTGCCCTACCACCAGGAGGGCGCGGTCGGCCGCACCTGGCAGGACGCGGCCCAGACGCTGATCTCGAAGAAGGCGGGCATGTACCTGTTCGGCAGCTTCGTGGCACAGCAGTTCACGAACAAAGCCGACCTGGACGACCTCGACTTCTTCCCCTTCCCGGAGATCAACTCCGCGCACGGGCAGGACACCGTCGAGGCGCCCACCGACGGCTTCATGCTCTCCAAGGCCCCGAAGAACAAGGCCGGCGCGCTCAAGCTCCTGGAGTTCCTGGGCACCCCGGAAGCCGAGGAGATCTACCTGAAGTCCGACCCGAGCCTGGTCGCGGCGTCCAACAAGGCCGACACCTCCTCGTACACCGCGCTGCAGAAGAAGGCGTACGAGACGATCGCCGGCGCCAAGCACCTCACCCAGTTCATGGACCGCGACAGCCGCCCGGACTTCACCTCCACGGTGATGCAGCCCGCCCTGCAGAAGTTCATCCGCGACCCCAAGGGCGTCGACAGCCTGCTGGCGTCGATCGAGCGCCAGAAGAAGACGATCTTCGCGTCCGCATGACCGTCACCACGAACACCGGTACCGGGACCGGCACCACCAGCACCCCGGGGACGGCCGCAGTGCCGCCCCCGGGCAACCCGAAAAATGTGACCAAGAATCAGACCAAGCGGCTGCGCGCCCCCTTGGGCCACCGACGGCTGCTCACCCGACGGGACCGCCTCACCCTCGGCCTGATGGCCGGGGTGCCGACGATCCTGCACGTCCTGCTCGTCTGGCTCACGGCGCTGGCCTCGATCGCGCTGGCCTTCACCACCTGGGACGGCATCGGCTTCGACTCCCTCAAGTGGGTCGGCCTGGACAACTTCAGGGAACTGCTCACCAACAACCCGCAGTTCTGGCCGGCGGTCGAGCACAACGTCGTCTGGTTCGTCGTGCTCATCCTGATCCCGACGCCGCTCGGCCTGTTCCTGGCCGTGCAGCTCGACAAGAAGATCCGGTTCAGCAAGGTGTACCAGACCGCGTTCTTCCTGCCCGTCGTGCTGTCGATGGCGGTCATCGGCTTCGTCTGGCAGCTCGTCTACAACCCCGACACCGGCCTGATCAACAGCATCATCGGCGCCAATGAGCCCGGCCACTACATCGACTGGATCGGCGACCCGGACCTCAACCTGTGGTCCGTCCTCATCGCCGCGTCGTGGCGCCACACCGGCTACATGATGATTCTCTACCTGGCCGGCCTGAAGGGTGTCGACCCGGCGCTTCGGGAGGCGTCCTCGCTGGACGGGGCGAACGAGTGGCAGACGTTCAAGAACGTCATCTTCCCGACCCTGCGCCCCACCAACACCGTCGTCCTGGTCGTGACGATCATCGAGGCGCTGCGCGCCTTCGACCTGGTCTTCGTCTTCAACAAGGGCGCCGAGGGCACCGAGTTGCTGTCGATCCTGGTCACCAACAACATCATCGGTGAGTCCAGCCGCATCGGATACGGCTCCGCGATCGCCGTGGTCCTGCTGGTGATCTCGCTCGCCGTGATCATCCCGTACCTGATCGCGACCTTCCGGAAGGAGCGGCGCGCATGAGCTCCCACCCGTCGCCCACCACCACCCTGAACGAGGCGCCTCGCGCCACCCCTTCGAACTCTGCCGCGCCGGCCAAGCAGCGCACCCCAGTCCGCCCTGCCCGGATCCTGCTGCGCGTCTTCCTCGCCGGTGCAGCGCTGGCCTGGCTCGCACCCCTGCTGTGGGCGATGTACGCGGCGATGCGCCCGTACGCCGAGACCAGCACCAAGGGCTACGTCTCCTGGCCCGACAAACTGAGCCTCGACAACTTCACCAACGCCTTCCAGCAGTCAGACATGCTGCACTACTTCGGCAACACATTGCTGGTGGCGATCCCCGCGGTGCTGCTGACGCTGTTCCTGTCGTCGATGGTCGCCTTCTACGTCAGCCGCTTCGACTTCCGGGTCAATCTGTTTCTGCTGCTGGTGTTCACGGCCGGCAACCTGCTGCCGCAGCAGGTCATCATCACCCCGCTGTACCGCCTGTACCTGCTCATCGACCTGCCCGGCATCACCATGAGCGGCAAGCTGTACGACTCGGCGCTGGGCCTGGTGCTGATCCACGTGGCGTTCCAGTCCGGGTTCTGCGCCTTTGTGCTGGCCAACTACATGCGCTCCCTGCCGCACGAGCTGACCGAGGCCGCCCTTGTCGACGGCGCCTCGGTGTGGCGCCTGTACTGGCAGATCGTGCTGCCCCTGTGCAAGCCGGCGATGGCCGCCCTGGCGACGTTGCTGTCCATCTGGATCTACAACGACTTCTTCTGGGCCCTCGTCCTGATCTCCACCGGAGAGAACATGCCGATCACCTCGGCACTGAACAACCTCTCCGGCCAGTACTTCACCGACCCCAACCTGGTCGCCGCCGGCGCCCTGCTCACAGCGATCCCCACGCTGATCGTGTACTTCGTGCTCCAGCGGCAGTTCGTCAGCGGCCTCACGCTGGGCGCCAACAAGGGCTGAACCCCCCACTCGTTCCCCACACTTCCCCGGAGCACCACCTGTGAGCACCGAACGCCCCAACAAGGTTCTGAGCCCCTTGCCCTCCCAGCTCTCCACATACGTGTCGGACACCGCACCGTGGCGGGGCGCCCTGCGCCCGGCCCGCTCCTGGCTGCACTCCGACGCCCCCTCCCAGTCGCTCAACGGCCCCTGGCAGTTCCGTCTGTCGCCCACGGCGGCCGTCGCCGAGGACTTCGCCTCCGAGGACTTCGACGACCGGGGCTGGGACAGCATCCCGGTGCCCGCGCACTGGGTGCTGGAGGGCGACGGCGCCTACGGCCGGCCGATCTACACGAACGTCCAGTACCCGTTCCCGATCGACCCGCCGCACGTCCCCGACGAGAACCCCACCGGCGACTACCGCCGCCGCTTCGACGTCCCCGAGGACTGGTCGGACGCCGAGCGGGTCCTGCTGCGGTTCGACGGCGTGGAGTCGCTGTTCAGGGTCTGGGTGAACGGCGTCGAGATCGGCAGCGCCAGTGGCAGCAGGCTGGCCCACGAGTTCGACGTGACGTCCGCGGTACGACCGGGCGACAACGTCGTCGCCGTACGGGTGCACCAGTGGTCGGCCGCCAGCTACCTGGAGGACCAGGACCAGTGGTGGCTGCCGGGTATCTTCCGGGACGTCACCCTGCTCGCCCGGCCGGTGGGGGGCGTCGAGGATGTATGGCTGCGTACCGGCTACGACCATGGAAACGGCCGTATCGACCCGGAGGTCACCGCCGACCCGGCCGCGTTCCCCGTCACCCTGCGCATCCCCGAACTCGGCGTCGAGAGGGTATGGGCCACCCCGGCCGACGTGGCGCCCCTTGACATCGCGGGCGTGGAGCCGTGGTCGGCCGAGCAGCCTCGCCTGTACGACGTCACCGTGTCCTCGGCCGCGGAGAGCATCGCCCTGCGGGTGGGCTTCCGCACGGTCGAGATCCGCGGCGACCGGTTCCTGGTCAACGGCCGTCGTGTCGTCTTCCACGGGATGAACCGGCACGAGGCCCACCCCGAGCGCGGCCGGGTCTTCGACGAGGAGCACGCCCGTGCGGACCTGGCCCGTATGAAGCGGTTCAACGTGAACGCCATCCGCACCAGTCACTACCCCCCGCATCCCCGGCTGCTCGACCTCGCCGACGAACTCGGCTTCTGGGTCGTCCTCGAATGCGATCTGGAGACCCACGGCTTCGAGAAGGTCGACTGGGCCGACAACCCGAGCGACGACCCGGCCTGGCGCGCGGCCTATCTGGACCGTGTCCAGCGCACCGTCGAGCGGGACAAGAACCATCCCGGCGTCGTGATCTGGTCACTCGGCAACGAGGCCGGAACCGGCGTCAACCTCGCCGCCATGTCGGCCTGGGTCCACGCCCGCGATCCCGAGCGTCCCGTGCACTACGAAGGTGATTACACCGGCGAGTACACCGACGTCTACTCCCGCATGTACCCGACGGTCCCGGAGATCGAGCAGATCGGCACGGACGGTTCCGGCGCGCCGCTGCTCGGCTGCACCCCCGCGCAGGGCGCCCGGCAGCGCACCAAGCCGTTCCTGCTGTGCGAGTACGCCCACTCGATGGGCAACGGGCCGGGTGCCCTCGACCAGTACGAGGAACTGGTCCACCGGTTCCCGCGGCTGCACGGCGGCTTCGTCTGGGAGTGGCGCGACCACGGCATCCTGGCCACGGCCCGGGACGGGACGCCGTACTACGCCTACGGCGGTGACTTCGGGGAGGTCGTGCACGACGGCAACTTCGTGATGGACGGGATGGTGCTCAGCGACGACGTGCCGACGCCGAGCCTGCACGAGTTCAAGGCGGTCGTGCAGCCGATCCGCTTCGCCTTCGACGGCGACAAGCTCGTGATCACCAACCTTCGGCACTCGGCCGACACGTCCGACCTGCGCTTTTGCTGGCGAGTCGAGCACGACGGGAACCTCGTGGACTCGGGGGAGTGGGATGCCCCGGTCCTCGCGGCGGGCGAGTCGGGGCGGGTGCCGTTGCCGCCGGTCGCAGTGGCCCCGGACGGCGAGACCTGGCTGACGGTCGAGGCGGTGCTGGCGACGGCGACCGCCTGGGCACCGGAGCGGCATGAGATCGCCACCGCCCAACTCGACCGCTCGATACGGCGGCCGGTGCCCGTCGCCCGGCCCCGGCGCGACTGGCGGGCCGGCGAGGGAACGCTCACGCTCGGCATCGCCGAGTTCACCGGCGGCTCCCTCACCCGCCTCGCCGGGCGCCCCGTGACCGGCCCACGCCTGGAACTGTTCCGCGCGCCCACCGACAACGACGAGAGCCGGGCCGACCGGCTGGAGGGAAGCGACAACAGCGTCCTCGGGGTGTCCAGCGCCGACACGTGGCGCCGCGACGGCCTGGACCGGCTGACCACGCGGCGCCTCGGCGTCGAGCAGGCCGCGGACGCACTGCGCACCGTGGACCGGGTCTCCGCCGCGGACTCCGCCCTCTCGGTGACCGTGGAGTCCGTCTGGTCGATCGAGGACGGCGAACTCGAACTGCGCGTGGAGATCGAGCCGTCGCGCGGCTGGCGGTCGGTGTGGCCGCGGATCGGGGTGCGCTTCGAACTGCCCGACGGGACGGCACCCGTCGACGGCGCTGACTGGTTCGGCCTGGGCCCGCTGGAGTCCTACCCCGACAGTCTCCGCGCGGCCCGCACCGGCCGCTTCTCCTCCGGAATCGGGGACCTCGCGGTCGCCTACGCGCGCCCCCAGGAGACCGGCCACCGCTCCCGGATGCGGCGCCTCACGCTGACCAGCGGCGGCACCGAGGTACTGCGGCTCGTGGCCCTCCCCGACGCCCGCGGCCGGCGCCCCGGCTTCACCCTCGGCCGCCATACCCCCCAGCAGATCGCCGGGGCCGCACACCCCTTCGAGCTGCCGGAGTCGACCACGAGCCACCTGATCATCGACGCCGTCCAGCACGGACTCGGCTCCCGGTCCTGCGGGCCGGACGTGTGGCCGGAGTTCGTGCTGCGCCCCGAAGCCCGCACCATCAGGCTGCGCATCACACCGGGCGCCTGAGCAACAGAGCCCGCCGGCGACGGTGCTGCCCGCCGAGGGCCGGCGGGCCGACCGGGCGCTGCGGGCTACGGCGCCGCTGTCCGGGAGAAGCGCCGACTGGACGCGAGGCGGGCCGGGGCACTCCTCCCGGTCGCCTGAGACAGGCCGTCAGCCCGATCCGGGTGCTGCCCGGCCCGCCACGGTCGTCGGCGTAATGCCGCGCCAAGTCAATTTCCTTCTCGACCCCACGGACAGTGAGTTCTGACATGACAGGTTTGCCCAGTCGCCGACAGGTACTCGGCGGGGCGGCAGCGGGAGTACTGGCCACGCTGGCCGGGATCCCGCATGCCGGTGCCGCGTCCGCCGCCGTGACGTACACGGCGCCGGATCCGCGGGTATGGATCCACCTCAACAACGGGTGGCGGTTCATCAGGTCGGATGTCGCAGGCGCGCAGGCTCCCGGGTTCAACGACTCCGGTTGGACGACGGTCAACACACCCCACACCTGGAACGCCGCTGACGGTGCCGACGGCGGCAACAACTACTACCGCGGAGTGGGCTGGTACCGCCGCCACTACACCGTGCCGGCCGAACTCGCCGGAAAGAGGCTGTATTTGCAGTTCGCCGGGGTCAACCAGGTCGCCGACGTCTGGGTCAACGGCACGTACCTCGGGCAGCACAAGGGCGGGTACTCCCGCTTCAGGTTCGACGCCACGGCCGCGCTCGTCCCGGGCGGGGACAACGTCATCGCGGTGAAGGTGACCAACGCCCGCGACACCGGCATCGCCCCGTTGAGCGCGGACTACACCTTCCAGGGCGGCATCTACCGCAACGTGAGCCTGTGGGCCGTCGACGACCTCCACGTCCGGATGACGGACTACGCGGGCCCCGGCGTCTACCTCCGGCAGAGCAACGTGAGCGCGGCCTCGGCCACGGTGACCGTCACGACGAAGCTGTGGAACGACAGCACCACCACCAGATCGGTGGTCGTGCGCAGCGTCATCGCGGACAAAAGCGGGACCATCGTCGCGGAGACGAGCAGCACCGCGCAGACCGTCCCCGCGGCCACCGGCACGGAGGTCCAGCAGACTCTCCACATCAGCAACCCGCACCTGTGGAACGGCCTGGCGGATCCCTACCTCCACAACGCCGGCGTCGAGATCCATGACGTCACCGGGGGCGGGGACCAGATCACGGATGTGGTGACCGAACGCCTGGGTCTTCGTTCCATCGCCGTCGACGCCAACACAGGCTTCCGCCTCAACGGCAGCCACCTTCACCTGCACGGCGTGAACCTGCACCAGGGCCGGGCCGGCAAGGGCTGGGCGATATCCGACGCCGATCACACCCAGGACTTCGACCTCATCAGCGAGATCGGCGCCAACACCGTCCGGATGGCGCACTACCAGCACGACCAGAAGGACTACAATCTCGCCGACGAACGCGGAATGATCGTGTGGGCGGAGATCCCCCTGGTCGACCTCGTCACCAACTCGGCCGCCTTCACCACCAGCACCCAGAACCAACTGCGGGAACTGATCCGGCAGAACTACAACCACCCCTCGATCGCCTTCTGGGGCATCGGCAACGAGCAGATCGACTACAACGGCACCGCCACGAACACGCTGCTCGCGTCACTGGCCGACATCGTCGAAGCCGAGGACCCGGACCGGCTCTCCACCTACGCGGTCCGCGGCGAGGACCCCGACAACGCGCAGGCGGGCCTGCACACGCAGACAACGGGGTTCAACAAGTACTACGGCTGGTACTACGGCTCCAAGGACGGCGACCTCGGCGCGTGGGCCGACAACCTGCACGCGAACTCCCCGTCCCGCAGGATCGCCATGTCGGAGTACGGGGTCGGCGCGAGCACCACCCAGCACGAACTCAACCCGCCGAAGCCGGCTCCGGGCGGATCCTGGCACCCCGAGGAGTACCAGTCGCTGTTCCACGAAGCGGCCTGGAAGCAGCTGGCCGCCCGTCCCTTCATCTGGGGCACGTTCGTCTGGGCCATGTTCGACTTCCCCTCCGACGGCCGGGGCGAAGGGGGCCAGCCCGGCATCAACGACAAGGGCCTGGTCACCCGCGACCGGCAGATCCGCAAGGACGCCTTCTACTGGTACAAGGCCAACTGGGCCGCCACTCCCACCCTCCACATCACCAGCCGTCGGTGGACCCAGCGCACCGATGCCACCACCGAACTCAAGGTCTACTCCAACGCGGGCCAGGTCACCGCCACCCTCAACGGCACCTCCCTGGGAACCCGGAGCAGCAGTGACCACATCTTCAGATGGCCCAGCATCACCTTGAGGCCCGGCCAGAACACCGTGACGGTCACCGCGACCATCAACGGCTCCACCCATACCGACAGCGTCAACTGGACACTCGGCTGAGAACCCCGCCCCTCGACACGCGCCCGGTCCGCACGCGGCACAGGCGCTACAGGGGCAGGGCGGGCGATGCCACAGTTCTCGGGTGGCCGTATGACCACCGCGACGATCTCGTAGGTGTGCGGGTCTCGGCGGCGTGACGATGCCAGGTGGCACACGGCGTACGCGACGAAGCTCCGGTGGGCAGGGTGACCTGTCAGGTCGTTCTGCCCGACCGGAGCTTCGATGTGCCGTGCAGTCCGCCGCCGCGTGTCACGCCGAGTCGCCCACGGCGTCAGCGTCGTGCGACTGCCGTCGGGGCCATGATCACGGCAGGGCGAGCCATGGCCCGTTCGACGGGAACTGTCAGCTTCGTGCGGAGGGTGAAATTCGCCCGGCCGCAGAACGGCGTCGCGCACGTCCTGCGTCACGATGAACGAGCACCGGCGGGAGCAGTGTCAGGCATGGGCCAGTCCCGGGAGGTGTTCGGCGAGGTGCATGGTATGCAGCCGCGCGAACTCGTCGTGTGTGCAGCGGCCGTAGGCGGGGTGGGGGGCGTGTTCTCCGGTGTGGCCGGTGAACAGGGCCACCGCGTCCGCGAAGCCGGACGCGGCCTCTCTCACCGGCAGGCCCGGGTCCAGCGGCGGCGCTCCGTCGATCTCCGCGCCGAGCGGGTGCTTCATCGCTCCGCGGCGCAGGAAGACCCACTTGGCCAGAGGGCCTGCCGTCGCCCGGAACAGGGCGGGCTTGAGCTTGGGATATCCGGAGACGGAGTAGCGGACGGTCTGGGCACAGTGCTGCAGTGTCTGGGACAGGTTCCAGGCGCTGCCCGGCGCCAGCAGGTCACGCTCGGGGCGACCGAGGTCCTTGCGGAGCCGTTCAGTGAGCTGGACGAGGGGGAGTGAGGTCATATCGCAAGATTCCGTTTCCTGCATGGTCGTCGGCCAGGGCCCCGACCTCGGTCCCGCCCCTGGCGGCAGGCGCAATGCCGGGCACTCTCCCCGCGCGCTGGGCAAGCACTTGTACCGACCACTGCGTCAGAGCGCCGGTTCATGCTCGTTCAGGTGGCCGATGATCAGGCTGGTGAGGACCTCGGGAGCCTCATCGGGGACCCAGTGACTGATGCCTTGCAGTGCGTGGAACGAGTAGGGGCCGCTCACCCATTTTTCTGTGGCATGAGCTGCGGTGGACCCGAGCGCGACGTCCTCGGTGCCCCAGACGTAGAGCGTGGGTACCTGGATCTTCCCGACCGCGGCGTCAGGCCGGTCGGCGCGGTAGTAGTTGAGGGCCGCGCTCAGCGCACCGGGTTCGGACAGACGCTGTACGTATGAGTCGACGTGATGGTCGGGAACCTTGCCCTGGTAGAGGGAACGCAGGAGCGCGGCGTCCTCCGCGAGGAAGCGGGCCTCTGTGCCGGGGCTGCGCCAGTCCTGCTGGTACTGGGAGCGACGGCGTTGCTCGTCGTCGGTGCGATGTGCCTCCCTCAGCGCGCTGGGATGCGGCGTCGACACGGCGGTGAGCGTGCGCAGTCGCTCGGCGTGCCGGGCCGCGGTCCACCAGGCGATGGCACCGCCCCAGTCGTGTCCGACGAGGTCGAAGCGGTTCCAGGCGAGTGTGTCGGCCACCGCCAGAACGTCCCCGACCAGTTCGCTCACCCCGTACGCGTCGGCACGCATCGGGCGCACACCCGGCGAATAGCCGCGGGTGTCGGGCGCGACCGCGCGGAAGCCCTGGTCACCCAGCGCGGCCACTTGTTCTTCCCAGAGGACGGCGGTCTGGGGAAAGCCGTGCAGGAGCAGGACGGGGCGCCCGTCTGCGGGTCCTGCTGCGATCGCGTCGAAGGTGCCTGAAGCCGATGGGATTTCAAGGTGTTCTGTCATGGTGCATCCTTTTCGGGAAGGTGGGCGCCCCGTCGGGGCATCGTGCCCACGAACGGTCCGCTGCCGAGCAGCGCCGAAAGAGCCACCGCCAGGACGAGCCGGCGGGTGGAGATGCGGCGACAGCTGCGGCGACCTAGGGTGACGGCTCGTCGATCGCGCGGTGTCGCGGTGCTGCGGGTGCCCCCCAGGGCGCATCAGTTCTCTCGCCGCTTGCGCCTCATGGCTCGTCGGTGGGTGGGTCCGCGCGGCCGATGATCCAGGCGCCCCACTCCGTGTCGGCGCGCCGTTCAGGCAGGTCCAGCACGGTGGAGACCGTCAGGACGAGACCGGTGGCCAAGAAGGAGCGCACCTGCATCGGGTCGGCGCCCGTCAGACGGGTGATGGTCTGCTGGAGGTCGAGCTGGCGCCGCCGTACCGACTCCTGGACCACCGCGTCGCCTGACGCGGCGTAAGCCTGCAACAGGACGAGGCCGACAGTGGGTCGGCTCTGCAGGAGATGCCGGTAGGCGTCACCGAGCGCGCTCAGCGTCGGTTCGGCGCTCTCGAAGGTGGCCTCGATCCCGTCGTAGGCCGCGTGTACGACCTGAAGGAACAGATCACGCTTCGAGCCGAACATCTGCACGATGCGGGGATGGGAGATACCGACCCGTGCGGCGATCGCCTCGATGCCCGCCCCCGACAGTCCCTTCAGGGCGAACTCCGCGTCGGCCGCCTCCATGATCTCAGCCCGCCGCACCGCCGCCGGCTTACGAGTGCGGCCGGGCTCGGTCACTGCTCGGCCTTCGCGCGGCCGATCTGACTCAGCACGAAGCGGTGGTCGTACAGGCACCGGTAGGCGTGGATCAGCCCGTCCTCTCCCAGCTCCAGACGGTCGTCACCGTGGAACTCCACGCGCTGATCCGTGCCGGCCAGGGTCCCCGAGAAGCGCCACGCCACCAGCACGGCCCGCCGCGTCACCTCCCCGTACAACCCCATACGCGTGAACGAGTAGTCGGGAAAGGCCTGTGCCATCTGCGTCACGAAGTCGCGGATGCTGTCGGGGCCGTGTGCCGTCTCACCCAGCGCCGGCTCGTCGTACACCAGGTCTTCGGCGCACAACGCCGCCGCGGCATCGCCGTCGTGCTCGTTCCAAGCCCTCTCCCATCGATCGCAGAACGCCTCAAGGGCCTTGATGTCTGATGCGGCCACTTCGGCCACGGTGGTAACCATTCTTCTAACTTACAAGTAAGTAAGAAGCGCTGCAAGGGCCGGTCGGCCCAAGGTGAGGGCTTGCCTTCGGGCATCTTCCGCGATGACGACCACAGCGAAGCGAACTGAGGACTGGGTGCCCCACGAACGAGGCGATGGGCCTGCGCGACCTCCCGCCCGAGTCCTGGGATGGGAACTGCGGCTGGATGCTTTCCGCCAACCTGACTGCCGACCTCGACGCCTGGGTGAGGCTCCTGGCGCTGCGCGACCACGCCGATCTGGTCGATGCCGAGCCCGGCACCAGGCGCTTTCGCCTCTGCCGCCTGCGGGCCCGCATCGCGAAGCACGCCCGCCGCCTGCTCCGTATCGAGGCCACCTGGCCCTGGGCCAACGCGTTCACCACCTGCGGGCGGCGACTCTCTGAACTTCCCGCCGTCACCCGACCGTCGGTCCTGTCCCGACGAAGACCAGAACGGGGGAGACCCGCACCACCCCGGGCCCGTGGAGCCCGGCGCAGCCGCAGCGTCACGCGACGGCCCACCCCCGACTGCAGGGGACATTGCGAGCGAACCGCCGAGTCGCTCAGCGCCCGAACCTCGCTGCCGGATCGAGGTAAAGGGTGAGTCACGGCGTGCCGCGGACATCCAAGTTTGGTATCGGGACGATAGGGGGTGGCAGTTCGCCTGCGGGGAGTTGGCCGACTTGCTGGACGGCCAGTTCGCCCAGCCGCCGCTTGTCGAGGAGGGCGCTGCCTTGGTTGGCCGGAGGCAGACCGGGTCGAACGGTGGGGTGGTGACGCCGCCGAAGGGGAAGATGCCGCGGCTGCTCTCCGTGGGGAGGAGGTCGCCGACGGGGTGATGCCTCCCTCCGCCATGAGTGAGGGGTTCTCATGTCAGCTTTCTCCTCTGTGGGTTCACTCGAAGAGCACTGCAACGACTTCGGCGACGCACACAGGCTTGTCGCCGCCCCGCCGCTCGACGGTGACGCGGAGGACGGCCTGGGCTCCCTGCGGTCCGCGCCGCAGTTCCGTCAGCTCCACCATGCCCCTCACCTGGGAGTTCACGGGTGTGAGGGCCGGGCAACGGACCTTGTTGCTGCCGTAGTTGATGGCGGCGGTCAGCCCCTCGGTCCGCGCGGCTTCCGACAGGAGCATGGGGACGAGGGACGGGACCAGATAGCCGTGGGCGACCGTCGTTCCGTACGGGCCCTTCGCGGCCTTGTTCGGGTCGAGGTGGATCCACTGGTGATCGCCGGTGACATCGGCGAAACGGTCGATGTCATTCTGGGGCGGGCGCTACGGCGGCACTCACCGCCACCGCTGTTCAGGTGCCGGACGCGGTCCCCTGAACACAGCAATGTGACGCTGCTGGCGTCGTCGCGTACCTGGTCCACAACGTTGGGCGCCTGCTGCACCGCTCGCTGGACGAGCCCCGGAAGCCTGGGTGGCCTGGCGCTGCCGCCCCTTCAGTGTTGACGCCTTCTCCACCAGCACCGCCACTGGTGGCCCGCACCCGCTGACCCGGAATGCCCAGTAATGGTCCACGGCGCGTGGCTGCCCCTGTTCATCGGCCTGAGGACGTGTCAGCAATCGTGTGTAAGTCGGTTGGTGTCATTGGATGCTGAGCCGGTCCTCGAAGAACAGGGAGAACTGGTTCAGTGCCTCTTTCCAGTGGTGCGGCGACGTGGTTCGCGTCGCGCGCTTTGGGGTTGATCTGCTCGCGGACCGCGAGGTAGAGAACCTTCAACGCGGCCTGCTCTGAGGGGAAATGGCCGCTGTTGCGGGTGGCTTTGCGGAGCCGGGAGTTGGTCTACTCCACCATGTTCGTGGAGTAGACCACCGTCCTTATGGCCGGCGGGAACGCCAGGTAGGGCGTGAACTCCGGCCACGCCTACCGCCAGGTCCGGACGATCGCCGGATAGCGTTGCCCCAGGTCAGACGCCTCGAAATCGTCGAGAGCCTGCTCGGCGGCCTGTTCGGTCGGGGCCGCATAGATCGCTTTGAGGGCCGGCACCAGCTTGGGGTGGTCCCGCGCCGAGGACAGCCGGAGCGAGGCCCTGGTCAGGTGGATCACGCAGGTCTGGACGGTGGCCTTGGACCAGGTCGCGGTGATCGCGTCCGGCAGACCTTTCAGACCGTCGCAGGCGACGATGCAGACGTCCTCGACGCCCCGGTTCCGTAGTTCTGACAGGACGGCCATCCAGGTACTAGCGCCCTCGCCCTCGGCGCCGACCCACAGGCCCAGGACGTCTTTTCGGCCGTCCATGTCGACGCCGACGGCCAGGTAGACCGGCTTGGAGGTCACCGAACCCGAGCGGATCTTCACCCACAGCGCGTCGATGTAGATGATCGGCCAGACAGCGTCCAGGGGCCGGTTCTGCCAGCTCACGAGCTCATCGACCACGGCATCAGTGACCTTGCTGATCAGGTCTGGGCTGACCTCGACCCCGTAGATCTGGGCCAGGTGGGAGCGGATGTCGCGCACGCTCATCCCGCGGGCGTAAAGCGACAGGATCCGGTTGTTGAACCCGGAGAGCCGACGGGCGTTCTTGGGAACCAGGCGCGGCTCGAAGTCGCCGTTGCGGTCCCGCGGCGCCGCCGGAGCAATCGCGCCGGCGTCAGTGAGGACCGTCTTGGGCGAGGTGCCGTTGCGGGAGTTCCCCGACCCGTGACCAGCGAGATCGCCCCGCTCATAGCCAAGATGCTCGCTCATCTCGGCTTCCAGAGCCCGCTCCAGAACAGCCTTGGTGATCTCCGTCAGCAGCCCGCCTTCACCGAGCAGAGCCACCCCGGAAGCATCGGCCTTGTTGAGCAACCGCCCGGCGACCTCATTCACCAACTCGTCCCCGGCCGCAGAGGCAACCGGTTCCGTCTTGTCTGACATGACTCGTCCGATCCGCCCGGCCCAAGAGCCCGAGGCCGAGCCCCGGGCCAGGCTGCCACATCACGGACTTACACGATATTTCAGACACGCTCGCGGGGCGGTCTGCTTGCTGTGGTCCGGCTCTTGTGCGGTCAGCCGGCGGAGACAGCCTCAGCGTGGTCTGTCTCGTCCGCGACCGCGGAGGCAGTGTTCTTGGGTCCGCGGAGGGTGATGTAGATGAAGAGGGCTCCCATGATGACGGCGCCTGCCCCCATGGCCTGCTGCCAGCCGTCGACGAAGGACTGCTGCGCCGCGTGGAGCACGTCTGGTGCGTGTGGTCCGGTGGTGCCCGCTACCTCAACTGCGTTGGCGACGCCCTCGCGGGCGGTCTCCGCGGCGCGTTGGGGGATGCCGTGCAGCTTGTCGTCGATGGCGTTGCGGTAGCCGGCGAACACGAGTGCGCCGAGCAGGGCGACACCGAGTGCGGTGCCGAATTCGCGGGTGACGTCGTTGAGGGCGGAGGCGACGCCCTGCTTCTCGCGCGGCAGGGAGGCGGTGATTGCCTCCGTGGACGGGGTCATCGACAGGCCCATGCCGACGCCCATGGCGAGCAGGCCGGGCAGGACGGACAGGTAGCCGCCGCTGACGGAGACGAACAAGGCCATGAGCGCCATGCCGACGCCGGCCAGCGCGATGCCCACGACCATGGTCGAGCGTGCGCCGATCCCTGCGGCCAGCTTGGGCGCCAGGCCGGAGGCCATCATCATCGCGAGGGCCATGGGCATCATCGCGACCGTGGACAGCAGGCCCGACCAGCCGAGTACGGCCTGGAAGAACGGGAAGAGGACCACGCCGATGCCCGCCTGAACACCGAAGACCACCAGCAGCGTGATCGAGCCGCCCGACAGTCCGCGCTCCCGGAACAGCCGCACGTCCAGCAGTGAGGCGTCGCGGCGGTGCAGCTCCCAGGCCACGAACCCGATGGTGGCGATGAGGCCGACGGTCAGACTGATCAGCGTCTCGGGCGCGGTCCAGCCGCGTTCGGGGCCTTCCTGCAGGACGAAGATGAGGCCGACGACAGCGATGATGGAGACCAGCGCGCCGACGGTGTCGAATCGATGGGCCGAGGTCTCGCGGGAGTTGGGAATCGACTTCAGCGTCATGGCCAGGGCCACGAGGACCAGGACCGCGGGCAGGACGAACAGCCAGCGCCAGTCGGCGACGTCGACGAGGAGTGCGGAGAGGAACATGCCCAGGATGCCGCCGCCTCCGGCGATACCGGTCCACACGCCGATCGCCTTGCCGCGCTGCTCTTCGGGGAAGGTGGAGGTGATGACGGCGAGCGTGATCGGCATGATCATGGCGGCGCCGATGCCGCTGGCCACGCGGGCGGCGAGCATCACCTCCGCCGTCGGGGCCAGGCCCGCGACCACGGTGGCGATGCCGAAAACGCTCAGTCCGGCGATGAGCATGGGCTTGCGGCCCAGGCGGTCGCCCAGGGCGCCGAGCGGCAGCAGCAGCGCGGCCAGGGCGAGGGTGTAGATGTTGATGATCCACAGGACCGTGCTCTGGGAAGCGCCGAATTCCACGGCCATATGGGTCTGCGCGACGTTCAGCCCGGTCACCGAGGCGATAACCGCCATCAGGGCGATGGAGACGGTGATCAGGATCGTGCGCAGTTGACGCGCGTCGGGTGCGCCCCGGCCGCCGGCCGGTGTGGCAGGTACGGGCTGGTTCGTACTCATGGATTCCTCTCATAACGGTATGCCGAGTCAGCGCCGGAGCAGGACCGGTCGCTGGGTGAAGGGGCGGGTGGGGCCCAGGCCGCCGCACACATCGGGGGCGTGCGGCGGCCGGTGCCGCGCCGGATGTCAGAGGGCGGGAGTTTCGCCCTGGGCTGCGGCGAGAGCCGCGTCGGTGTCCGCGGTGGCCAGCACGCTGTTGATGTGGGCGCCGGCCGCTGCGGCGGCGCGCGGCAAGGTCGGTGGCGTTGCCCGCCACCCAGACACCCGGCACCTCGGTGGCGCCAGCCATGCCGCAGGCGAAGCCGCGGCCCATGTCGTCGGGCAGGTCGTGCATCGGCAGCTTCAGGCCCTCCAGGCCCTCGGTACGGGCCTCCATCTGGGTGGCGACTGCGAGGACGCTGCGGGTCACGACATGGCCGTCGGCCAGGCGCACGCCGGCGACGGTGCCGTCCTCGTTGTTGACGACCTCCTGCACCGGGGTGTCGACGATGCGGATGCCGCGGGCCGCGAACCGGACGCGGGTGGCCTCATCCAGGTCAGTGTCCTGGGCGAAGAAGGTCAGATCCTCGGTCAACTGCCGAAACAGGAACGCATGGCCGATGGAGGCCGGGCCAGTGGCGAGGATGCCTATGGGCTCATCGCGCACCTCCCAGCCGTGGCAGTACGGGCAGTGCACCACACCCCGGCCCCAGTGCTCGGCGAGGCCAGGGACCTCGGGCAGTACATCCTTCAGGCCGGTGGCCACCAGGACCCGGCGCGCACTCATGCTCCGTCCGTCGGCCAAGGTGACGGTGAACCGCAGATCCCCGTCCGTCGCCAGAGCGGCGGGCTCGGCCGAGGTCACCTCACCGAAGACGACGCGCCCTCCGTACTGGCGCACCTGCTCCCGCCCCCGCCGAAGGAGCTCGGGCGGCGGGGTGCCGTCCAGGACGATGAATCCGTGCATGGCCTCGGCGGGCGCGTTGCGCGGGGAGCCGCTGTCGATCACGACGACCGAGCGGCGGGAGCGGGCGAGCATCAGCGCTCCGTTCAGCCCTGCGGCGCCCCCGCCGATCACCACCACATCGACGGTCCCCTCGGGCAGTGCGTCACTCGCGTACGGAGAAGTTGTCACAGCCATGGCCTCCTGCCTTTCCTCGTGCACTGGTCCCAGACGTTGCGGACCATCTGCACACGACGCTAAGTGGAGTTGCTTCATAGGCATACACTGTTGCCTATGAAGCAAGAAGATGGAGATCTGGACAGCCTCGTACGCAAACGCATCCGCGCCTTGCGGGTGGCGCAGGGCTGGTCCCTGGAGGAATTGGCCTCCCGCGCCCACCTCAGTCAGTCCTCCCTGAGCCGCATCGAGAACGGCCAGCGCCGCCTCGCACTGGATCAGCTGGTCACCCTCGCCCGCGCCCTGGACACCACGCTCGATCAGCTCGTGGAGACCGCCACCGACGACGTCGTCACCAGCCCGACAATCGACAGCACCCACGGTCGGATGCGTTGGACCATCAAGGCCGACCCCGGGATGAGCGTGGTGCGGCAGCGCATGACCGAACCGCCCCCCGAGAACCCGGCGCGCATGCGCGCCCACCCGGGGCGCGAATGGCTCGTCGTCCTGTCCGGCACCGCGATCCTCATGCTCGGCCACCGCCGCTTCCGCCTCGAGACCAACCAGGCCGCCGAGTTCCCCACGATGATGCCGCACGCGATCGGCGCCGACGGCGGACCCTGCGAGATCCTTGGCATCTTCGACCGCGACGCCCGCCGCGGCCACCAGGGCGACAGCGACGACGACACCCAAGGCGCTCCCGAGTGATCGTGAGGCAGCGCGACGGCCTTCCCTGGCGGTGACATCTTGCGCGTCGGGCAGCGCCCTCGACCATCATCTTGCGTAAACAGGGACACTTCGTGCTGCAGGAGCATACCCACCTTTAGTGTGAAGAGCATGAACCACGCACTCACCCACACCCCCGACCATGGCGCTTCGCACGGTCACCACCACGAGCACGCAATGGACGGCCAAGCGGAGATCCTCGACCTGGACGCCGAGGTCCTCGCCGAGCACACCGCCTCCATCACTGCATGGCTGCCGCTGCAGACCACCCCGCACCACATCGTGGACCTGGGCTGCGGCACGGGCGCGGGCACCTTCGCCCTCCTCAACCGCTTCCCCGACGCGCACGTCACCGCCGTCGACGCCTCCGCCGAACACCTGCAGCGCCTGCGCACCAAGGCGTGCACCCGCGGCGTCCAGGAGCGCGTACGCACCGTGCAGACCGACCTCGACGACCGCGCCTGGCCCGACCTCGGCTCACCGAACCTGGTCTGGGCATCGGCCTCGATGCACCACATGGCTCACCCCGACCGCGCACTGCGCAACGTCCACGACACGCTCGCGCCCGGCAGCCTGTTCGCCGTCGTCGAACTGGCCGGCCACCCCCGTTTCCTGCCCGAAAACGCCCCCGCGGACAGGCCCGGCCTGGAAGAGCGCGTCCACGCCGCCGCCGACCGCCGCCAAGCCGAACACATGCCCCACCGCGGCGCCGACTGGGGCCCGATGCTGACCGCCGCCGGATTCACCGTCGAGGGCGAACGCACCATCGCCGTGAACTTCGAAGGCTCGCGCAACGAAGCGATCGGCCGCTACGCCACCGGCGTCCTGCAGCGCATCCGCAGCGTCATCGCAGACAGATTCTCCCCCGAGGACCTCACCGCGCTCGACCAGCTCCTCGACACCAGCAGCCCGCACAGCATCGCGCGCCGCGACGACCTGACGGTACGCACCGAGCGCACCGTCTGGGCCGCCCGCCGCATCTAGTCCCGTACTTCGCGGGTCGTTGATTCGTATGGTCTGACCGGGCCGGGGGTGCCCTGGGCCGGTCGTGTGGCGTTGGGTGGGGTGTGTCGATGACTTCCCGGTCTCCGCGGCCTCGGTCTCAGCGTCAGCGCCTTGATGTGGTGGTGACGTCCGTGGTGACCAAGCGCCTGGGCGCCCTGCCTGTCGCTGCCGAGTTTCTGCGTCGGGTGGACGTCGCGGGGATCGTCGACGGGCTGCGGCCACCGGATTCGCGGGCGGACCTGACGCACGGCCAGGTCATCGATGTACTGGTGGCGAACCGGCTGACCGCTCCCGCGCCGCTGTTCCGCGTCGGGGACTGGGCGTACTCGTGTGAGGCCGTCAAGGGTCTTGGTGGAGGCCGATGCGTGTCCCGGCTGGTGCATCGACGGGTCTCATCGGTGTCGTGCTCGGGGCTTCGGCGATCAGTGGCGTTGTCGCGTCCGGCCGTGGCAGCAAAATGTCTCCTCAGGGACACCATCGGAACTCGAAGATGACCTCACCGGGCGATGCCTGGGACACGGTGGATGAGCGGCTGCGTTTCCTCGTGGCGAGGGTCGCGGCCTAGGCCGGACATGAACCCCAGCTGACCCGCTCCACCCTCCGTACGGAAGGGCCCACACGGACGTGCGGGCCCTTCCGCGTCATCCCCTACTTTTGCGGACGCACACGCCCTGGTGGGGCGTATCCCGCCTCCCCGGTGGGAGACGAGTGGGAGACAAGTGGGAGATGATCATGGCGTGGTGCTGCAATCAGGCGCTAGGAAATGCTAGACAACGCTACCTGCGCGGCCCTGGTTCAGCCGCCGGATTCGCCCGCGTGCGGGCTCAGCGCACCCATGCTGACCAGCACAATCACCACCACACCGAGCGCGATCCGGTAGTAGACGAACGGCATGAACGACTTGGTTGAAATAAATTTCATGAACCACGAGATCACGACGTAGCCGGTGACGAAGGCGATGCCGGTGGCGAAGATCGTGGGGCCCCAGGACACGTGGTCGCTCTCCAGCGCGTCCTTCGTCTCGAACAGGCCGGACGCGAGGACGGCCGGGATCGCGAGGAGGAACGAGTAGCGTGCGGCGGCCTCGCGCTTGTAGCCCATGAAGAGGCCGCCCGTGATGGTCGCGCCGGAGCGGGAGACGCCGGGGATGAGCGCGCAGGCCTGGCAGAGGCCGAAGATCAGGCCGTCCTTGACGCCGAGGTTCTCCAGGGCCTTGCGCTGCTTGGGCGCGCGGTGCCTGCGGTCGGCCTCGTCGCGGGCGGCGAGCCGGTCGGCGACACCCATGACGACGCCGATGACGATGAGCATCGTCGCGGTGATCCGCAGATCGCGGAACGGGCCCTCGATCTGGTCCTTGAGGGTGAGCCCCAGGACGCCGATCGGGATCGAGCCGACGATGACGAGCCAGCCCATCTTCGCGTCGTGGTCGGAGCGCATCTCCTTCTTGAAGAGCGACTTGGACCAGGCCCCGATGATCCGCCCGATGTCCTTGCGGAAGTAGATCAGCACCGCCGCTTCCGTACCGATCTGGGTGATCGCCGTGAACGCGGCACCGGGGTCCTCCCAGCCGGAGAACGCCGCGGTGAGCCGCAGGTGCGCGCTGGAGGAGACGGGGAGGAACTCGGTCAGCCCCTGGACGAGTCCGAGGATGAGGGATTCAAACCAAGACATGAGGTTACGGAGTCCAAGTGGCGATCGGGAACAGACGAGGAACGCGGCTGCGACGGCTGCCGGCGACAGGGCAGCGTGCCGCGCGCGGAGATCAACGGGTGCAGGGGGCAGCGTAGCGTCCCGCGCGGACAGGCCCGGCACAGGGGCCGCACGGACAGCCCGTGCGATGGTCGTACCAGCGCGCCCGTCCGCCCCTTCTCGCCCCCTTTGACCTGTTGACCCACCCTGCCACCGACGCATACGTTGCTGGCGAGAGAAAGCGCTTGCTGCGGAGGTTGATGCCGTCTCCCGCTCGCGCGTACGGCCGCCAGACCGAGGAGTGCTGATCACCCCCATGCCCCCGACCGCTCCCCTCACCGGCCGAAGGATCCGCGTGGCCGTCATCGGCACCGGCGCCATCGCCCGCGGCTCCCACCTCCCCGCGCTCCAGGAACTCGCCGCCGAGGGCGAGGTCGAGGTCGTCGCGGCCGTCGACATCGATGCCGGCGCCGTCGAGAAGTTCTGTACGGAGAACGGCGTCCCGCATCCGTACACCGACCTGGAGCTGATGCTCGCCGAGCAGCGCCCCGACCTCGTCACCATCTGTACCCCTCCCACCCTGCACCGCGCCCAGAGCCAGGCCGCGCTGCGCGGTGGCGCCTGGGTGCTGTGCGAGAAGCCGCCCGTCCTCACCCTTGCCGAGTACGACGCCGTCGCCGCCGAGGAAGGCACGGAGACGGGTCCCTACTCCTCCATCGTTTTCCAGCACCGTTTCGGTTCTGGCACCCGGCACATTCGTCGCCTCCTCGCCGAGAAGGCGCTCGGCCGGCCGCTCGTCGTCCACTGCCAGACCACCTGGTACCGCGACACCGCGTACTACGCCGTCCCCTGGCGCGGGCGCTGGGCCACCGAGGGCGGCGGGCCCGCGATGGGACACGGCATCCACCAGATGGACCTCATGCTCGATCTGCTCGGGCCCTGGAGCGAGGTCCGCGCGATGGCCGGACGGCTCGTGCACGACGTCGAGACCGAGGACGTCTCCACCGCGCTCGTGCGGTTCGAGAACGGCGCGATGGCGACCGTCGTCAACAGCGTCCTCAGCCCCGACGAGGTCAGCCGTATCCGCATCGACTGCGAGCGCGCGACCGTCGAACTCGTCCACCTCTACGGGCACTCCAACGCGAACTGGCGCATCACCCCCGCGCCCGGCGTCTTGGAGGAGGAACTCGCCGACTGGCTCGACTTCGGTACGGACGTGCCGAGTTCGCACCTCGAACAGCTCCGGGAACTCGTCGCCAGCATGCGTGCCGGTGAACGGCCGCGGCTCAGTGGCGAGGAGGGGCGCGCGAGCCTCGAACTCATCAGCGCCCTCTACAAGTCGGCGTTCACCGACGTCACCGTCCGGCGCGGCGAGATCGGTTCCGGTGACCCGTACTACACCGCCCTGCACGGCGACGCGGCCGGCTGGGCGCCCGAGGAGGGGTCCGCGTGAGCGAGGAACTGCGGGTCGTCCACGCGCACGGTGACCACATCACCGTCACCGAGCCCGTCACCGGCGTCGAACTCCTCTCGTACGTCTACCGTGCCGAGGCCGACTGGGAGGCGCCCAAGCCGTACCTCCACCCCCTGCGCACGCTCGCCGGCGACGTCGTCACCGACTACCGGCCCAACGACCACCGGTGGCACAAGGGGCTCTCGCTGACCGCCTCGCACCTCTCCGGCGCGAACCTCTGGGGCGGCAACTCCTATGTCCACGGCGAGGGTTACCTCGCGCTCCCCGAACGCGTCGGGTCCATGCGGCACGTCGCCTTCGACGAGGTGTCCGCCGACGCCGGGCGCGTCGTCATCGCCGAGCGGCTCACCTGGCATCCGTACGACGGTGAGCTGTGGGCCGAGGAGACGCGGCGCGTCGAGATCCACGACGTCGACCTCGACTCCCGGTCCTGGGCACTGACTTGGACCAGCGCCATCACCAACCGGCGTACAGAACCTCTGCTGTTCGGGAGCCCCACCACCGCCGGGCGTGAAATGGCCGGGTACACCGGGCTGTTCTGGCGCGGGCCCCGTGCCTTCCGGGACGGGCGCATCATCGGGCCCGACGGGGAGGGGCCCGAACTCATGGGTACGCAAGGGGAATGGCTCGCGCTCTCCGGTGAGCACGACGGGGCCGACGGGTACGCGACGGTCGTCTTCGCCCACGCTCCCGAGAACGCCGGCGGGCATCCCGCGCACTGGTTCGTCCGCAACGAGCCCTTCGCCGCGATCGCTCCCTCCTGGGCCTTCTACGAGGAACTGGAGCTGCCGCCGGGGGAGACGCTGACCCGCCGCTACCGTGTCGTCGTCGCCGACGGGGCCTGGGAGCGGGACGATATCGCCAAGTACCTTGAGGGGCGGCCCTGGTGAGTGGTTTCGCGGGGTTGCCGGGTGGGGTCGGGGTGTCGCGGCTGTGCGTGTACGACTGGCCTGCCGCCGACGGGCTCTCCGGCGGAACTCCCCATATGCATCTGGCCTGTTCGGAGGGGTACGTCGTGACCGGCGGCCGGGGTGCGGTCCAGTCCCTGACGTCGTCCGGCTACGAGGTCACCCCCCTGACGCCGGGCACGATCGCCTGGTTCACGCCCGGCACGATCCACCGCCTCGTCAACGAGGACGACCTCCAGATCGCCGTCCTCATGCAGAACAGCGGGCTCCCGGAGGCGGGGGACGCGGTCCTGACGCTGCCCCCCGAGTACCTGACGGACCCCGACACGTACGCCTCGGTGACCCGCATCCCGGTGGACGCGCCGCGCGAGGAACAGGAGCAAGTAGCCCGCAAACGCCGGGACTTGGCACTGGAGGGCTACCGGGTCCTGCGCGAGTCCCCCGACGCCCTGGCCGCCTTCCATACGTCCGCCGCAGCTCTGGTCCGGCCTCGCTTGGGGGAGTGGCGGGAGCGCTGGGAGCGGGGGGCGCTGGCGGCGGCCCAGGCCACGGGGGACCAGCTCGATCGGCTCGGGCGGGGGGATGCCTCGCACTTGCGTGACGCGGTCGTGCGGGCTGAACAGCCGTCCGAGGAGGGGAAGTTCGGGATGTGCGGACGGTTGGACGTGTACAAGCTGGAGGCGTGAGGGGCTCGGGGGCCGGGGTCCGGCAGAATCCCGGCCCATGACTACCGACTGGGCCCAGCTCACCCACGCCTACGGTTCCGCCGCCGACACCCCCGGCCTCTTCGCCCGCCTCGACGGCGGTCCCGGTGACAAGGACGTCTGGGCCGACCTCTGGTCGTCCCTCTGCCACCAAGGGACCGTCTACGACGCGAGTTTCGCTGCCCTCCCCCTGCTCACCGACATCGCCACGGGCCGCTCGCCCGGAGCCCGCAACGAAGCGCTCCTCATGGCCGGGCTCGTCGTCGGCGCGGGCGGGGCTGACGAACGGAAGCTGTACGAGGCCCAGATCGCCGAACTCCTCCCCGTGGCCCGGGACTTCCTCGCCGGCATACCGGCGGACGCGCCCGGCGACTTCGTCTACCACCTCCAAGGGCTCCTCGCCTTCGAGGGCGTCCCCTTCTGGTCGACCGAACTGGAGCTGCTGCTGGAGGAGTTCGAGGTCGCTTGTCCCGAGTGCGGGGACCAGTGGGCCACGTCGGTGGGGGAGGACCACGAGGACTTCGGCGTCGAACTCCTCGCGGCGGATCCCGCCGAACTCTCCGACACCGGCGCCCGGTTGCACACCCTGGCGCTCCAGGGTGGGCAGGGCGAACTGGCGGTGTCGCTGACTCGGCTCTTCGGGTGGGCCCGTTGCGGTGAGTGCGAGGCGGTGTTCGGGGTGGCTGAAGCGCTGGTTGATTAGGGCGTCGCCAGGAACATCGGAGTGTTACGCCACCGGTCCCGCCACCGTCCACCCCGGCGACTCCGAGTGGTGGGTCATGTCCGCTTCCGTCACCTTCACGCCGCACTCCCGGCAGGTGACCGCCGGGAGGAGTTCGTGGCCGCAGGTGTGTTCTACGACCATCGGGCGGTTGGTGTCGTGGCGTAGGTGGTGGTCGCCCCAGGCCATCAGCGTGAGGAGGATCGGGCCCAGGTCCAGGCCCGCGCGGGTGGGGTGGTACTCGTGGCGGCGGGGGCGGTCCGAGTAGGTGTGTTTGGTGAGGATGCCCTCGTCCACCAGGCGGCGCAGGCGGGACGACAGGACGTCCCTGGGGGCGCCGATGTTGCGGGCCAGTTGGTCGAAGCGGCCGTTGCCCAGGAGGACCTCGCGGATGATCAGGAGGGTGTACTTCTCGCCGACGAGGGACAGAGCGTCGGCGATGGAACAGGGGCGGGGGTCCTTGGGGGCGGGCATGTGGTCCAGTTTAGGTGAAGGTTTGGATTTCCAACTTAGCTGGTCAGGGACGCCATTCTGGAGTTAGTGTGGGTTTGGATTTCAAACTGACTCCCCGTGGAGGCACCTCATGCGCGACGCCGTCATCGTCGAAGCCGTCCGCACCCCCGTCGGCAAGGGCAAACCCGGCGGCTCCCTCTCCCACGTCCACCCCGTCGACCTCCTCGCCCACACCCTGCGCACCCTCGTCGACCGCACCGGCATAGACCCCGCGCTCGTGGACGACGTCATCGGCGGCACGGTCGACCAGGTCGGCGAGCAGGCGATGAACACGACCCGGTACGCCGCCCTCGCCGCCGGTCTCCCCGAGTCCGTGCCGGCGACGACGGTGGACCGGCAGTGCGGCTCCTCCCAGCAGGCCGTGCACTTCGCCGCGCAGGGCGTGCTGGCGGGCGCGTACGACCTGGTCGTGGCCTGCGGCGTCGAGTCGATGAGCCGCGTACCGATGTGGTCGAACGTCCCGGAGGGCAAGGACCCCTTCGGCCCGGGGATCGCCCGGCGCTACCCTGAGGGCCTCGTCCCGCAGGGCGTCAGCGCGGAGCTGATCGCCGCGAAGTGGTCCCTCACGCGCGCGCGGATGGACGAGTTCGCCGCGTCCTCGCACCACAAGGCCGCCGACGCCTGGGCACGGGGCCGTTTCGACGCCGAGGTCGCCCCGCTGGACGACGCCGTGCGCGACGAGTCCGTACGACCCGGCACGACCCCCGAGATCCTCGCCGGTCTCAAGCCCGCCTACTACGACCCCGCCTTTGCCGAACGCTTCCCGCAGATCGAGTGGAACGTCACCGCGGGCAACGCCAGCCCGGTCAACGACGGCGCGAGCGCGGTCCTGATCGCCGGCGCCGACACGGCCGTACGCCTCGGCCTGCGCCCCCTCGCGCGCCTGCGCGACTTCGCCGTCACCGGCTCCGACCCCCTGCTCATGCTGACCGGCGTCATCCCCGCGACGGAGAAGGTGCTGCGCCGGGCCGGGCTCGACCTCGGGGACATCGATCTGTTCGAGGTCAACGAGGCGTTCGCCAGTGTCGTCCTCGCCTGGCAGCAGGAGACCGGCGCGGACCTCGCGAAGGTCAACGTCAACGGGGGTGCGATCGCGCTCGGGCATCCGCTCGGGGCCAGCGGGACACGGCTGACGACGACGCTGGTGCACGCGATGCGGGAGCGCGGGGCGCGGTACGGGTTGCAGACCATGTGCGAGGCGGGGGGACTGGCCAACGCGATGATCCTGGAGGCCGTATGAAACCTCCGTATGAGAACTACTTCCCCCGCAGGTGATGCCTCTTCCGCCACGCCACCACCGCACCCGCCACCGACGGCAACGCGATAGCCGCGACGGCGATCAGGAACACCGGCGACGTGGGCGACGAGGCCCGCGCCCCCGCGACGACGTACGCGGCCGTGTTCGGCACCGACCCCACCGCCGTCGCGAACAGGAACGGGAACCAGCCGATACGGGAGACGGCGGCGCCGTAGTTGGCCAGCCAGAACGGCATCCCGGGGAAGAGGCGCGCGGCGAGCATCGACCGCAGACCGTGCCGGCTCAGCTGACCGTCCGCCGCCTTCAGGAGCCGCCCCCGCAGCAGGGGCCGCAGCGCGTCCTGCCCCAGCACCCGCCCGAGCCCGAACGCCACGCCCGCGCCGAGCACCGTACCCGCGAGCGTTGTGACGAGCCCCACCTCCCAGCCGAACAGCGCGCCCGCCGCGAGGTTCAGCAGCGGCCGGGGTACGAACGCGACCGTGCACAGCCCGTACGCGACCGTGAACACGGCGGCGGCCGACGCGCCCGTGAGGTGCGGCGGCCAGCCGTCCTGGAGGAGTCTCTGCGGCTCGAACAGCAGCACGCTCGCCCCGGCCGCCGCGAGCAGCACGACCAGCAGGAAGAGGCGCGACCACGGGGACAGCAGCCGCGTGCCGAGGGACACCGGCACGACGAGTTCGGGGGTGACCGGGGGAGCGGCCGTGGCGGTGCCGCCAGAGCGGGTGGTGGCATCGAGCATTCCGTGACGGTAGCCCACGGAGCTGTCTGATCGCCGTATGGGTCTTCTCACCGGGACGGCCCTGAACGGCGCGGCGCGGAAAACCGTTCGACGTACGACGTTCCTTCGACGAGGATCGAGACATGTTCCGGTACGCCTTCCACCTCGCAGCATCCGCAGTCGCGGATGCGCCGAAGGCTGCCGTCCCCCATTTCACGGCCGCTGTCGACGGCGCCCGAAGCTGACCCTCCCCGGAAAGTCCGGCGAACCCCGCAGGGGGAGGGTCGGACGGTCGATCGGGGTTCCCTTCTTTTCCCACGGACACGCTTCGAGGTACAGCCATGCCCAAGACCGCGTACGTACGCACCAAGCCGCATCTCAACATCGGCACGATGGGTCACGTCGACCACGGCAAGACCACGCTCACCGCCGCCATCACCAAGGTCCTCGCCGACCGCGGCACCGGCACGTTCGTGCCGTTCGACCGCATCGACCGCGCCCCCGAGGAGGCCGCCCGCGGCATCACCATCAACATCTCGCACGTCGAGTACGAGACCGACACGCGCCACTACGCGCACGTCGACATGCCCGGTCACGCCGACTTCATCAAGAACATGATCACCGGCGCGGCGCAGCTCGACGGGGCGATCCTCGTCGTCTCCGCGCTCGACGGGATCATGCCGCAGACCGCCGAACACGTGTTGCTGGCCCGGCAGGTTGGGGTCGACCACATCGTGGTCGCGCTCAACAAGGCCGACGGCGCCGACGAAGAGCTCATCGAACTGGTCGAGTTGGAGGTTCGGGACCTTCTCACGACTCATGGGTACGGGGGTGACAGCGCGCCCGTCGTCCGGGTGTCCGGGCTCAAGGCCCTTGAGGGGGAGCCCCGTTGGGTTGCCTCCGTCGAGGCTCTGCTCGACGCGGTCGACACGTACGTGCCTATGCCGGAGCGGTACCTCGACGCGCCGTTTCTGCTGTCCGTCGAGAACGTGCTGACCATCACCGGGCGCGGGACCGTTGTCACCGGGGCTGTTGAGCGGGGGACCGTTCGAGTTGGTGACCGGGTCGAAGTGCTCGGTGCGGAGGTCGACACGGTTGTCATCGGCGTGGAGACCTTCGGGAAGCCGATGGATGAGGCGCAGGCCGGGGACAATGTCGCCTTGCTGCTGCGGGGAGTTGCTCGGGACTCCGTTCGGCGGGGGCATGTTGTCGCGGCGCCGGGGAGTGTGGTGCCTCGGCGGAGGTTCACTGCGCAGGTTTATGTGCTTTCGGCTCGTGAAGGGGGGCGTACGACGCCTGTTTCTTCCGGGTACCGGCCGCAGTTCTATATCCGTACGGCGGATGTGGTGGGGGACGTCGACCTTGGTGAGGTTGCCGTTGCGCGGCCGGGGGAGCGGGTTGACATGACCGTCGAGTTGGGGCGGGATGTGCCGTTGGAGGACGGTCTGGGGTTCGCCATTCGTGAGGGTGGCAGGACCGTGGGGGCTGGGACTATCACCGCCGTGTTGGGTTAGGTGAGTGGGGGACTGCGGGCCGTTTGTGGCTGGTCGCGCAGTTCCCCGCGCCCCTAAAAGACACGCAGCACCAGGCACAATGGAGGGGTGAACCCCGAGCCCATCCCCGTCTTCCGGTCCGTCGATCATGGGTTTGCCAAGCTCATGCCTGACGTTGATCGGGAGCGGGCCTGGTTGCTCACCGTCGATGACGCTCCTCAGTCGTACGTCGATCTCGACGAGCCCGAGCACCTTGAGTTCGAGTACGTCCGTCGGCTTGGGCACGCGCTCGATGTTCTTGTCGAGCCTGAGGACGTCGTCCATCTCGGTGGTGGTGCGCTCACCCTGCCCCGCTATCTCGCCGTCACGCGGCCCGGGTGTCGGCAACACGTCGTCGAGTTCGATCGGGGGCTTCTAGACCTCGTCGTCGAGCAACTTCCCCTTCCTGAAGGGGACTTCAGCCTTCACGCCGCCGATGCTCGGGAGTGGCTCGCGTCGGCGCCGGACTCCTCCGCCGATGTCATCGTCGCCGACGTTTTTGGCGGGTCCCGGGTGCCTGCGCAAGTGACGTCCACCGGGTACGTCCGTGAGGTCGCCCGCGTTCTCCGTCCCGACGGCGTCTATCTCGCCAACCTCGCCGACTCCGCCCCCTTCGGCTTCCTGCGTTCTCAACTCGCCGGGTTCGCCGAGGTGTTCGAGGAGCTGGCGGTGGTCGCGGAGCCGGCGGTGTTGCGGGGGAGGCGGTTCGGGAACGTCGTTCTTATTGGTTCGCGGCAGCCTCTCGACCTGGTCGCGCTGGCCCGGCGTACCGCCTCCGACGCGTTTCCCGCGCGGGTTGAACACGGGCCCGGTGTGCGGAAGTTGATCGGCGATGCGCGGCCCGTGCCGGACGCGGAAGCCGTTGCCTCACCCGAGCCGCCCGACGGCGCTTTCGGGGTCGGGTGACTCAACAGGCGTACGGCGTCTGAGGTTTCGTACGTCCGGGATGAACAGGACCGCCGCTGTCACCGCGACGATCAGCACCGAGCAGCCCCAGAGCGCGGAGGTCCGGCCGAACGCCGTTTCCGCCGGGCCCGCCAGGGCCAGCGCCAACGGGACCAGGGCGACCGAGCCGAACCAGTCGTAGGCGGCGACCCGGGAGAGTTTGTCCTCCGGGATCTCCTGGTGGACGACGGTCATCCAGCTGACGCCGAAGGTCTCCACCGTCAGGCCGCTGAGGAACATCACCGCGCAGAGGACGGCGATCGGTGCCGGGACCGCCAGGGCGGCCGAGGGGAGGGCGAGCGGGAAGACGGCCAACGTGCCGACCAGGAGCGGGCGTTGAGGGTGCCAGCGGATCATGAGGAGGGCGCCGACGACCGTGCCCGCGCCGAAGAAGCCGAGGGCCAGGCCCCAGGGGGCGGCGCCGCCGAGGTGGTCGCGGGCGACCAGGGGGCCGTAGACCGAATCCGCCGCTCCCACCAGGGCGTTGGCGATCGAGAACTGGAGGACGATGCCCCACAGCCAAGGGCGGCTGCTGAACTCCTGCCAGCCTTCGCGGAGGTCCGCCAACAGGCCCTGGGCCTCGCCGCGTTGAGGGATGTGACTGACGTCCAGGAACGCCCGGAGCGCGCCCGCGACGGCGAAGGCCGCCGAGTCCGCCGCGAGGACCCAGCCGGGGCCGACCGCCGCGACCATGAGGCCGCCGAGCGCCGCGCCGCCGAGGGCCGCGCCCTGCATCGACATCCGGAACACCGCGAACGCTCGGCCTGCATGCTCGCCGGAGACCGTGGACAGGAGCATCCCCTCGGCCGCCGGGTTGAAGAACGCCTGGCCGGTGCCGCCGAGTGCGCTGAGCAGCATCATCTGCCACAGCTTCGGTTCGCCGAGCAGGACGAGCGCGGCGAACGCTCCCTGCGAGAGGAAGTTGAGCGTGTTCGCGGCGACCATCACGCGGTGGCGGGGGAGACGGTCCGCTACCGCGCCGCCGATCAGCAGGAACAGGACCAGCGGGAGGGTGCGGGCCGCCGCGACCAGGCCCACGTCACCGCCGTCGCCGCCGGTGCCGAGCACGGCGAACGCGGCGGCGATCAGGGCGCCTTGGGCACCGAGGTTCGTGACGAACGTGGCGGTGGTGAGGAGGGTGTAGTTGCGGCCGGCCCAGGCGGGTCTGCGGATGCGGGGGGAGGCGGCTCGGGTCACCGGGTGACTATCGCGGCTGGGTATGCAGGCCGACAAACGGATTATCGGCCTGCGTCACCATCCCCTCGTGCAGTGCGGTCAGCCCTCCACCGGATCCCCGTGCAACCGCACCGTGCTCAGAATCTTCATGATCGTCGCGTCCGGCACCTCGTCCTTGACCCCCTTCGCCGTGGACAGCGTCCACGACACGAAGTCGCCCTTCGAGTTCTTGAACCCGAACGTGATCGCCTTGCCGTCCGCCGCGCACTTCCCCTTCGTGGGGTTGTTCGCGGACCGCGCCCACCCGTAACTGCCCGCGATCCCGGCGGCGGTGGTGTACGGCGTCCCCTTCTTGTCGAAGGTGATGCTCTTCTTGTCGGGGTTGGTGTACCCGCCGAACACCCACCACGCGGGCGTGTTCACGGCGATCTCGTCGGTGTTCTTCGCCCCGGACGCGCCCTTCGTGCCGGTCACGCCGAGCCGCGAGTCGCTGGTCTTGCCGTCCTTGTCGGGGTCGGACGTGCACCACTTCGGCTTCAGCGCGGCGGCGCCGGACATGATGACCGAGTCGTAGCCGGTGGGCTTGGTCTTGTCCTCCCACTCGTAGCCGAGCGCGGTGCCGGGGGGCTGCACCTCCCACTCGGGCGGCACGTCGAACGCGGTGCCCCACTTGGGGTTGACGACGACCTTCCACCCCGCGACCGTCGGCTTCTCCTCGCTGTCACCGCTGCGCGGGTTGGACCCGGCGTCGGTGGACACGGACGGTGTCGGCGTCGGCGAGGCGGAGGCGCTCGTGTCGCTCTTCTTCGCCTCGTTCTTCGTCCCGCCGTCGTCGCCGAGCACCACGAACCCGGTCACCGCTGCGGTCAGCACGACCGCCGACGCGGAGACGATCGCGACGAGCTTCGTCCGGTTACGGCCACCGCCACCGCCTCCCGACGGCGCCTGCGGACCGCCCACGGCGGTCGGCGCACCCCAACCGGGCTGCTGCGCATAGGGGTTGGGCTGCTGAGCCCCAGGCTGCGGGTAACCGGGCTGCGGGTACCCCGGCTGGGCCGGACCGGGCTGCGGAGCCCCCGGCTGCTGGGCACCGGGCTGCTGGTACCCGCCCTGCTGATACGGATTGCCCTGCTGGAAGCCCGGCTGCTGATACGGATTGTTCTGCGCCTGCGGGTTCTGCTCTCCCCCGGGCGGCTGCTGTCCTTGCCACATGCGGAGAAACCCTAGTGGCGCCGGGGTCGCCTTTCGGCCACCACCCCCGGACGCTCACGGTTCGATCACGACTCGGACGGTTCGTACGCCCGTACCACCCTGGCCGCCGTTCGCTACTCGTGGGTAACATCGCGCCCATGAGCGCTGACCAGAAAACCCTCGGCGAGCAGCTCGCCGCCACCGTCCCCTTGGTCCGGACCCTCGGCCTGGAGTTCCTGGAGACCAGCCGGGAGCGGGCCGTCCTCGCCCTCCCGGACCAGGGCGCCTTCCACAACCACGTCGGCGGCCCGCACGCCGGCGCGATGTTCACCCTCGGCGAGTCCGCGAGCGGCGCCATCGTCCTCGCGGCCTTCGGCGACCAGCTCTCCCGCGCGGTCCCCCTCGCGGTCAGCGCCCAGATCGCGTACAAGAAACTCGCGATGGGCCGCGTCACCGCCACCGCCACCCTCGGCCGCCCGGCCACCGAGGTCATCGCCGAACTCGACGAGGGCGGACGCCCCGAGTTCCCCGTCACGATCGAGATCCAGCGCGAGGACGGCGCGGTGACCGGCGAGATGACGGTCGTCTGGACGCTACGCCCCAACAACTGACGCCGTACGACGCCGGAGGGGCCCCGAGCCGGACCCCTCCGCCGTCTCAGGCCGCCAGCCGCTTCCCCCCGACCCCCTCCCCGAACCCGGCGACGAACTCCTTCAGCCACGCGATGAACTCCGGCCCGAGATCGTCCCGCGCGCACGCCAGCCGCACCACCGTCCGCAAGTAGTCCGCCTTGTCGCCGGTGTCGTAGCGCAGCCCCTCGAAGATCACGCCGTGCACCGTGCCGCCCGCCGCGAGTTCCTGGAGTGCGTCGGTGAGCTGGATCTCGCCGCCCCGGCCGGGCGGGGTGCGCTCCAGGACGCCGAAGACGGCCGGGTCGAGGACGTACCGCCCGATCACGGCGTACCGGCTGGGCGCGTCCTCGCGCGCCGGCTTCTCGACGAGGCCCGTCACGCGGACGACGCCGTCCTCGCCGGTCGGCTCCACGGCCGCGCAGCCGTACAGATGGACCTGCTCCGCCGGTACCTCCATGAGCGCGACGACGCTCCCCTCGTACCGCTCGCGGACCTCCAGCATCTCGGTGAGCAGGTTCTCGCGGGCGTCGATCAGGTCGTCGCCGAGCAGGACCGCGAAGGGCTGGTCGCCGACGTGGTGCTTCGCGCACAGGACCGCGTGGCCGAGGCCGAGGGGGTCGCCCTGACGGATGTGGTGGATGTCGGCGAGCCGGGCCGGGTCGCGCACGGCGTCCAGGCGGACGGTGTCGCCCTTTGCGGAGAGGGCCTGCTCCAGCTCGAAGGCGTGGTCGAAGTGGTCCTCGATCGCGCGCTTGTGGCGGCCGGTCACCATCAGGACGTCGTCGAGACCGGCCGCTGCGGCCTCCTCCACGACGTACTGGATGGCCGGCTTGTCGACGACCGGGAGCATCTCCTTCGGGGTCGCCTTCGTCGCCGGCAGGAAGCGGGTGCCGAGGCCGGCGGCCGGGACGACGGCTTTGCGGACGGTGGGCGCGGGGCGGCGGGGGGTGGTCATGCGGCCATGCTGGACCGCCGGTTTGGGAGTACGCCGAGAGCCGGATCGGAGAAACCTGTGGATCCGCGCCGGGGTGGATGCGGAACGAGCGGCGAACGACGGGCCGCCGTACGGAGGTTGAAGATTTCGTGTGCCATCCACCGAGGTGCGCGCACAAGTTGAGGTCCGCCTTCCGGGAGCGTGGCGGAAGTTTTCGAATGCCGGTGCGGATACCGGCGGTAACTTATCTGAAATTACGGCTGTTTGAACTTCGGTCATCCGAACTTCTTGTTTCCAATGAGGCGTATGTGCGAAGGTAAGCGTCCCTTAAGGGGGGCCGGTTCAGGCCAAGCGAGCTGATCCGGCCACAGGTACGCACCAATCACGCACCTGCTTTTCCGGCGCGCCCTTTTCCGTGGGCCGGCGCCGGCTTGGAAGGAAATGGTTCCGTGCAGTCGCCCAACCCACCCCGTCCGCCCTATCCGCCCCGTCCCGGCCGGCACCCCGGCGACTCGGACCGCGACCTCGTGGCCCAGATCGGCGCGGCCGGCGACGGGAGTTCCCGCGCCGTCGCCCTGCTGCTCGCCCGGCACTGGCGCGCCACCCACGAGTACGCGGCGATCTGTCTCGCCGCCCGGGGCCAGTCCCCGCAACTCGTGGCCGCGGCGGCCTTCCATCGTGTACTCGGCCGGCTCGCCGCGGGCCGTACCGGCGGCGCGCTGCGTCCCCAATTCCTCGTCGCCGTACGGGACATCGTGCGGGAATGGGCCGGAGCCGACGCCGTACCCGCCGCGCTGCCGGAACTCGGCAAGACCGTCGGCGGGCGGGGCCTCAGGGCCTCCCGGGCCGGTACGCCGGAAAGGCGGAAACTCGCGGAAGCAGCTTTCCGATCACTGCCCGCCGCCTCTCAATGCCTCTTGTGGCACGCGGAAGTGGAAGCCGAGCCCATATCCATACCCGCTGGTCTGCTGGGTGTCGACGAGTTGACGGCGGGCGCCGGGCTGCGGGAGGCGCGGACCCAATTCCGGACCGCCTGCGTGCGCGCGCACCGCGAACTCGCGCCGTCCGACCGATGCCGGTTCTACAACCGGCTCCTCGATGTGCCGCTGCGGCGGGGCGGGTCCCTGCTGCCCGATGTCCGTGATCATCTCGCCGAGTGCCGGTACTGCCGGCATGCCGCCGAGCAACTCAGCTTCTTCGACGACGCGTTGGACATTCTGCTGGCGGAGACCGTGCTGGGGTGGGGTGGGCGGCGGTATCTCGAATCGCGGGCCGGGCGGGGTGGGGGCGGCCATGGGGTCGCCGCGACGCCGGTCCACAGCGGGAGGCACCGGAGCGCCAGGATCGTCGATCTCGCCGGGCGGCGGGCCAAGGCCGTGCTCATCGGGGCGGGGGTGACCTCACTCGTGCTCATCGGGAGCGTGCTGGTCGGGTCGGGGTGGTCCGGCGGGGGGAACGGGCCGGGGCCGCAGGTCACTTGGGGTGCGCCCGTCGGGGGGCCCGGCTTCGCCGCGGCGTCGGGGAGCGCCGAGCCGTCCGCCTCCGGTGCCGCGTCGCCCGCGTCCGTCGAGCAGCAGCCTGCCGAGATCGCCCACGGGCGGTTGTTCGCGCCGTCCGCCGGGCTCTGCATGGACAGCGAGGGCGGGCAGGTCGGGGACGGGGCGCGCGCCGTGCTGGCCGACTGTTCCGCCGCCGCCTCGCAGCAGTGGTCGTACCGGGCGGACGGGTTGCTGCGGAGTGCTTCCTCGCCGACCCTCTGCCTGGCCGCCGATGCCGATGGGCATCAGGGGGCGGCCGTTCTCGCCGGGTGCGTCGTGCACTCCGGGGAGGTGTTCTTCGATCTGACCGTGCGGGGGGAGTTGTTGCTGCGGCGCAGTGGGGGGCTGGTGGTGGCGCCGGGGGAGAGCCGGGAGGGGATGGGGGTCGTGGTGACCCGGCGGGACGGGTCCGCCGGGCAGCGGTGGGTGTTCGACTCGCCCGCCGGGACCTCCGGTCAGGTGACTCCCGGGCCGTCCGGTGGGACGGCTCCGGACACGGGGCGGCCCCAGGTGGGGCCGGAAGGGAAGGGGTCCGGGGGGTCGCAGGGTTCGGAGGGGGATTCTGCGGCTCCCGGGGCTTCTTCCGGAGGGGCCGGTGGGTCCGGTGCGAGTGGTGGGGCGGGTGCGCAGGGCGGGTCCGAGGGGGGTGGCGGGGATGAGGCTCCGCGCTATCGCACTCGGGTGGTCCAGGTCGGGGCGCCCGGGACGGTGGACTCGGGCTCGGGCCAGGGTTGGGGTTCGGCTCCGGCCTCGCTTCCCGATTCGGTGAGCGGGGTGGTGGAGCGGGTGACCTCGACCGTGCGGGAGCCGGTAGGGAAGCTCGCGGGGCAGGTTTCCGCGGTGGTCGGGCGGGCGTCCGGGGTCACGGGGCAGGTTCCCGTGGTGGCCAGGCGGGCGTCCGGGGACGTGGGGCAGGCCCCCGTCGTGGCCGGGCAGGCGTCCAAGGGCGTCGGGCAGGTGGCCGACGTGCTCGGCGGGCTGACGCGCGGGGTGGCCAAGGGCTGACGGGGCGAGGGGCGGGGTGGTTCGGCGGGTTCGTGGTGTGTCCGGCTGATCGTCGGGCCGGTGTCGGCGCATAGTGCCGTGCAAGGTCCGACGATCAGCTTCGACGCCCTGCCCGACGCCCCCGCCCTGAAGGAATCGCGCCCTCATGCCCTCCCCTCTCTCCCGGCGTACCCTCCTCACCCTGCTGGCCGTCTCCGGGTTCGCCTCCCTCGCGGCCGGTGAGGAAGAGGGGGCGGCCGTGGCCGACAGTCGCGTCGACAGCCTCGTACCCCGTCTCACCCTCGACGAGAAGCTCAGCCTCCTGCACGGCGCCCCCGACCCCGACCCCCTCGGGCAGGCCGGCTACCTCCCCGGCGTACCCCGGCTCGGCATTCCGCCCCTGCGGCTCGCCGACGGGCCGGCCGGGGTGAGGGTCGCCGCGAGCGCCACCGCGCTGCCCGCGCCCGTGCTGCTCGCCTCCGCCTTCGATCCGGATCTCGCGCGCCGGTACGGGCAGGTCATCGGGCGTGAGGGGCGGGCGCTCGGGCAGGACGTGCTGCTGTCGCCGATGGTCAACCTGCTGCGCACCCCGTACGGGGGCCGGAACTTCGAGACGTTCACCGAGGATCCGCTGCTCGCCGCCGACCTCGTCGCCGCCGAGATCGAGGGCATCCAGGGCGAGGGGCTGATCGCCACCGTCAAGCACTTCGCGCTGAACAACCAGGAGGCGAACCGCGAGAACATCGACGTCAGGGTCGACGAACAGACGCTGTACGAAGTCGAGTTGCGCGGTTTCGAAGCCGCCGTCGCCGCACGCGTCGGCTGTGTCATGGGCGCCTACAACAAGGTCGACGGCACCTACGCCTGCGAGAACGAGCGCCTCCTCACCGGCGTCCTGCGCGACCGCTGGGACTTCACCGGCTGGGTCATGACCGACTGGAACGCCGCGCACAGCACCGCCGCCTCCCTGCGGGCCGGGCTCGACATGGAGATGCCGGACGGGGCGTACTTCGGGGCCGCGCTGAAGGCGGCGGTCGCGAGCGGGGAGGTGCCGGAGGCGTACGTCGACCGGGCGGTACGGCGGGTACTCGCCGTACGGGAGCGGTTCGGGCACTTCGACGGAGCCGTACGGCCCGCGCGGGACGCCGAGGCGGGCGCGGCCGTCGCACTGGAGGTCGCCAAGGCGGGGGCGACCCTGCTGCGCAACGAGCGGGGGACCCTGCCGCTGCGGGCCGGTGAATCGGTCGCGGTGATCGGGGCCAGCGCCGACTACCCGTTCGTCAGCGGCGGGGGCAGCGCGCATGTCGTGAGCGCGGGGGCACAGAGCCCGCTCAAGGCGATCGAGCGGCGGATGGGGAACGTGACGTACGCGCTCGGGGAGGACCTGTTCGGGAAGGACATGGTGCCGGGGGTGTTCACCGGCGAGGGCGAGCACACGTTCGTCCTGCACTTCACCGGCTCTCCCGTCGAACGGCCGAAAGTCCTCCTCGACGGCGAGGAACTCTTCCCGCTCGCCCCCGGCTGGAGCGAGTACTTCGTCGGCGGCCTCACGACCACCGCCCCCGACGGCTTCACCGTCCGCCGCGCCACCCGGCACCTCGCACCCGGCGAACACACCCTCAAGATCACCGGCGGACAGCGCTTCCGCCTCCGGCACATCACGGAAGCGACCCGCGCGCGGGACGTCGCCGAAGCCGTGGCCGTGGCCCGCGCCGCCGACCAGGTCGTCCTGTTCGCGTACGAGGACGCCACCGAGTCCCTCGACCGCACGACCCTCGCCCTCCCCGGCAACCAGGAGCGCCTGATCGAGGCGGTGACGCAGGCCAACCCGCGTACGACCGTCGTCCTGAACACGTCCTCCGCGACGGCCATGCCGTGGCTGGAGCGGACCGGCGCCGTGCTCCAGATGTACTACCCCGGCCAGGAGGGCGCCGCCGCGACGGCCGCCGTCCTCGCCGGGGACTGCGACGCGGGCGGACGGCTCACCCAGTCGTTCCCCGTCGACGACACGCACCACCCCGTCGCCGGGGACGCGCGGCGCTACCCCGGTGCGGACGGGGTCGTCGAGTACTCGGAGGGCGTGCACACGGGCTACCGGTGGTACGACGCGCAGGGCGTGCGCCCCCTGTTCCCCTTCGGGCACGGGCTGTCGTACACGTCGTTCGCGTACACCGACCTCGCGGTGGACGCCGACGGGCGGGGTATCGGCGTGGAGTTCACGGTCGTCAACACGGGCGGGCGGGACGGGGTGGACGTGCCGCAGGTGTACGTGGGTCCCTCGCCGGACGTCGCCCTCGCGCAGCCCGTGCGGGTGCTGGCCGGGTACCGGCGGGTGGCGCTGCGGGTGGGGGAGCGGCGGCGGGTCCGGGTGGAGGTGGCGGCGCGGACGCTGTCGTCGTGGGACGCCGGGGAGGGGCGGTGGGTGCTGGGGACGGGGGTGCGGACGGTGTGGGTGGGGGCGTCTGCGGGGGAGTTGAGGCTGAGGGGGCGGGCGGAGGTGTGAGGGTCAGTTCGTGCAGACGTCCTTGAGGTGTTCGGCGGCTCGGTCGATCTCCGTGGAGTCGGGGGAGTCGCCGTCGAGGATGTCGCGGTTGTAGTCCTGGATCGCGCGGTTCAGGTCGTCCACCGCCTTGTCGGCCTTGCTGCCGTCCCAGTCCTTCTCGTGGTTGGTCGTGTCCGCGTTGGACAGGCAGTCGGAGGCGTCGCCCCACTCGCAGCCGGTGAGCAGGGTGGCCGACAGGGCAACGACGGCCGCGGCCGAGGCGAGGGTGGCGAGGCGGCGGTGGCGGAGCATGATCACGGAGGAGCCCTTCGGTCGGTGGTGCTCCTTACGATCCCGTCGGCCGGGGGCCCGCACGAGGGAGCGCGCACCCGGACCCGAGGTGTAGCCCGCTACACCCCGCGCGTTCGGTAGGCTCGCGGAGTTCGTCGACGTCCAACGGAAGGAACCCGGCGGTGCACGTCCAGGAGTGGCTCGACTCGGTGCCCCCGGCCGCCGTATACGCCGTGGTGGGGCTGGTCATCGGCCTGGAGAGCCTCGGCATCCCGCTGCCCGGCGAGATCATCCTCGTCTCGGCCGCGCTGCTCTCCTCCCAGCACGCGGGGGTCAACCCGATCATCCTCGGCGCCTGCGCGACCGTCGGCGCCGTCGTCGGTGACTCCATCGGCTACGCGATCGGCCGCAAGGGCGGACGGCCGCTGCTCGCCTGGCTCGGCAAGAAGTTCCCCCGCCACTTCGGCGCCGGGCACATCGCGACCGCCGAGCGCTCCTTCGAGAAGTGGGGCATGTGGGCGGTCTTCTTCGGCCGCTTCATCGCCCTGCTGCGGATCTTCGCCGGGCCCCTCGCGGGGGTGCTGCACATGCCGTACTGGAAGTTCCTCACGGCGAACGTCCTCGGCGGGATCGTCTGGGCCGGGGGCACCACCGCCGTCATCTACTACGTCGGGATCGTCGCCGAGGACTGGCTGAAGCGGTTCTCGTGGCTGGGGCTGGTCCTCGCGCTGCTCATCGGGGTCACGTCGATGCTGGTGCTGAAGCGGAAGGCGAAGAAGGCGCAGGCGCAGGGGGATGCGGAGGGTGCGGAGCCGGTGCCTGCGGCGGAGTGAGGGCGCGTGCTGGGGGCCGGGCGCTGTGAGGTTTTGGGCGCCCGCGCCGTAATGGGGTCAGGCTTCGTGAACTCCCTTGTGTTCCTTGGCCAGTTCCGCGTACACCGTGCCGTTGAACGTGACCCCTTCGCGCTCCTCCGGCGTCAGCTCGCGCCGCACCTTCGCCGGGACCCCCGCGACCAGCGACCCGGGCGGGACCACCATCCCCTGCGGGACCAGCGCCTGTGCGGCGATCAGTGAACCCGCCCCGATCACCGCGCCGTTGAGGACGGTCGCCCCCATCCCGACCAGGCAGTCGTCCTCCACCGTCGCCCCGTGCACGACCGCGTTGTGCCCGACCGACACCCGCTCCCCGATGCGCACCGGGAACCCGGGGTCCGCGTGCAGCGTGCAGTTGTCCTGGACGTTGCTGTCCGCGCCGACCGCGATGGACTCGACGTCCCCACGCAGGACGGCCCCGTACCAGACACTCGCGCCCGCCCCGAGCGTCACGTCGCCGATCACGGTCGCCGTCGGCGCGACGAACGCCTCGCCGTCGATCTTCGGCTCCCTGCCCCCGATGCCCGTGATCAGAGCCCGCTGCGTCATCGACGCCTCCTCGTGTCGCTGGTGTCACCGCACCGTACGCCACCGGGTGTGGGGTGAAGATCACAGGGCGGGGTCGTGCGCGGGCGACTACGGTGGGCGCGTGCCGAAGCCCAAGAACACGTTCTCGTCCTGGCGGCGTCGTCTCGCCCAGCGCGCCGTGCACGCCGGGTGGGAGTGGGTGCGCAGCACGGGCGCGGTGACCGCCGAGCGCCCCGGCCGCCTGCGCTTCGGCGCGATCGGCGAGCACACCCGCCTCGCGTTTCCGCTCGGCACGGTCTTCGGCGAGCCCTGGATCCACCTCGGCTCCTACTGCATCATCGCCGAACAGGTCACGCTGACGGCCGGTCTCATGCCCGGCCTCGACCTCGGCCCCGACCCGATCCTGCGCATCGGCGACGGCGTCGTCCTCGGCCGGGGCAGCCACGTCATCGCGGACACGACGGTGACGATCGGCAGGGACTGCTACTTCGGGCCGTACGTGTACGTCACGTCCACGAACCATTCGTACGACGATCCCCACGAGCCCATAGGCAAGCAGTGGCCCCGCATGGAGCCCGTCGAGATCGGCCCCGGCTGCTGGATCGGCACCGGCGCGGTGATCCTCCCGGGCGCGCGGATCGGCCGGAACGTGGTCGTCGCCGCCGGGGCGGTGGTCCGGGGCGAGGTCCCCGACCACGCCGTCGTCGCGGGCGCGCCCGCGCGGGTCGTACGCCGCTGGACCCCCGCCGAGGGCTGGCAGCCGCCCCTGCGTACGCCCCCGCCCGTGCCGATCCCCGAGGGCGTCACCTCCGAGGAACTCGTCGCGCTGTCCGGTCTCGACGAGGAGACCGTGGCGGGGCTGGCGCGGCTCGAACCGGAGCGCTGAGTAGACTCGGCGCTTCCCAAGTACCGGCCCTGAAGTGGATGGATCGTGGCGGACCTCGAACTGCTGACCCAGTACCTGGCACGCAACGTCAAGCACTGGCGGGCCGTACGCGGCTTCACCCTCGACGTCCTCGCCGCGCGGGCCGGGGTGAGCCGGGGGATGCTCATCCAGATCGAACAGGCCCGCACCAACCCGAGCATCGGCACGGTCGTGAAGATCGGCGACGCGCTGGGGGTCAGCATCACGACGCTGCTCGACTACGAGCGGGGCGCGAAGGTCCGCATCGTCCCCGGCGAGGCCGCGGTACGCCTCTGGCACACCGACGCGGGCAGCTACAGCCGGCTCCTCGCGGGCACGGAGGCGCCCGGCCCCGTCGAGCTGTGGGAATGGAAGCTGATGCCGGGCGAGAGCAGTACGTCCGAGCCGCATCCCGCCGGGACGGTCGAACTCCTCCACGTCACCTCCGGCGAGCTGACCCTCACGGTCGACGACACGGAGTACCGCGTACCGACCGGCGCGAGCGCGACGTTCGACGCCAACAACCCGCACACGTACGGCAATCAGGGTCCCGTACCGGCTGTCCTGGTCCTCGCGGTCTCGGTGCCGCCGGTGTCCTGAGGCGGTCGCATCCCGGGCGTGTCCGGCGGTCGCGGCGCCTGCTGTTAGCGTGCGGCCATGCGCGCACCCATCGGAGACTTCGACACCGCGACCCCTGCCCCCGACTGCCTCGACGACCTGGTCGGCCCGGTCGCCGACGCCGTACGCGGCTGGAGTGCGAACGTTCCCGCGGACCAGATCCTGTACGTCGACACCGATCCGCAGTGGGCCGACACCGCCGTGTTCGTCGAGCACTACGGGCGCGAGCTGCTGGAGCAGTCGGCGAACTGTGTCGTGGTCGCGGGGAAGCGGGGCGGGGAGACGACCCTGGCCGCGTGCGTGGTGCTGTCGACGACGCGGGTGGACGTCAACGGGGTGGTCCGCCGCCAACTGGGCGCGCGCAAGGCGTCGTTCGCGTCGATGGACGTCGCCACCGGGGAGTCCGGGATGGAGTACGGGGGGATCACGCCGATCGGACTGCCGGGCGGGTGGCCGGTGTTGGTGGACGCGGCGGTGGTGGAGCTGCCGTGGGTGCTGGTGGGGAGCGGGCGGCGGAGGGGGAAGCTGCTGGTGCCGGGGAAGGCGTTCGGGGAGCTGGCGGGGGTTGTGGTGGTGGAGGGGTTGGGGGTTCGGGTCTGAAGGCGAGTCGGAGGGCGGGGTGAGACCCCGCTCGACGCCGCTCGGGCGTGCCCCGTCGCGTTCACGCCCGCGCATGGTGCGCCAGCCCCAAGTGCGGGTCCGCCAAGCCCTGTTGTGGTGCCGGGTCCGCGTGGACCAGGGCTGCGGTGAGGCGGGGTACGGCGTGCAGGAGCGCGTGTTCCGCCGCCACCGCGATCTCGTGGGCCTCGCGGACCGTCGCCTCGCCGTCCACCACGACCGCGACCTCCGCGCGCAGGCGGTGGCCTATCCAGCGCAGGCGCAACTCGCCCACGTCACGCACCCCTTGGACCTCCCGGAGGGCCGCTTCCGCGCGGTCCGTGAGGGCCGGGTCGACCGCGTCCATGACGCGCCGGAACACCTCGCGCGCGGCGTCGCGCAGGACGAGGACGATCGCCGCCGTGATCGCCAACCCCACGATCGGGTCGGCGAGTTGCCAGCCCAGCGCGGAGCCGCCCGCGCCGAGCAGCACCGCGAGCGAGGTGAACCCGTCCGTGCGGGCGTGCAGTCCGTCGGCGACCAGCGCGGCCGAGCCGATCTCGCGGCCGACGCGGATGCGGTAGCGGGCCACCCACTCGTTCCCGGCGAAACCGGCCAGCGCGGCGACGGCCACCGCCCCGACGTGGTCGACGGGACGCGGGTCCAGGAGCCGGTCCAGCGCCACCCACCCCGCGAACGCCGCCGACGCCGCGATCGTCAGCACGATCACGATGCCCGCGAGGTCCTCGGCCCGGCCGTAGCCGTACGTGAAACGCCGGGTCGCCGCGCGGCGGCCCAGCACGAAGGCGATGCCCAGCGGAACGGCCGTGAGGGCGTCCGCCGCGTTGTGGACGGTGTCGCCGAGGAGGGCGACGGAGCCGGAGACGGCGACGACGGCGGCCTGGGTGAGGGCGGTCGCGCCGAGGATCGCGAGCGAGATCCACAGGGCCCGCATGCCGCGCGCGGAGGACTCCAGGGCGGGGTCCAGCTTGTCGGCGGTCTCGTGGGAGTGGGGGCGCAAGAGGTGCGCGAGGCGGTGGCGGAGGGGGCGCGGGTGTGCGTGCTCATGTCCGTGCGGGTGCTCGTGCGGGTGCTCGTGCCCCTGGTGGTGCTGTCCGCTCATCGCGTTCCCCTTCCCTCGCCCTGGACTTACCCAGCCTCCCGCCGCATTATGTGCGTATGAGCGCACGCATGCACCTTTCATCTGCACACCATGCGCACCCACTCACCCCCGGCGAGGAACAGTTCGCCCTAGCCGCCGAACTCCTCGCGCTGCTGGGCGACCGCACCCGCCTGACCCTGCTGCACGCCCTGAAGGAGGGCGAGGCGGACGTCGGGACGCTCACGGAGGTGTGCGGCGCCGCGCGTCCGGCCGTCAGCCAGCACCTCGCGCGGCTGCGGCTGGCCGGGCTCGTGAGCACGCGCAAGGAGGGACGGCGGGTGATCTACTCGCTGCGCCACAGCCACCTGGAGCGGCTGGTCGCGGAGGCGCTGAACGTGGCGGACCACCGGATGACCGAGACGGGCCCGGACCCGGCGCCTCAGTAGTGCTCGGCTCAGGGGTGCTCGGCTCAGTAGTGCTCGGCGCTGCCCAAGTACTGCTCCGCGAACGCCGAGGCCGCCGCCGGTGACGTGAACAGCCGCCGCAGCCGCGCGAACGAGGTCCCCGCGCGGAAGGGGTCCCCGGTCGCGGAGCCGTGGTAGACCTCCGACAGCCACTGCGAGAACTCCTGGTAGTCCCACACGCGGCGCAGACACGCGTCCGAGTACCCGTCGAGCCCCCGCCCGTCGCCCCGCAGCAGGTAGGCCACCAGCGCGTCGCCGAGCAGGAACGCGTCGTGCAGCGCGAGGTTCATGCCCTTCGCGGCGATCGGGGCGATCAGGTGCGCCGCGTCCCCGGCGAGGAAGAGCCGCCCGTACGCCATCGGCTCGACCACGTAGTCGTGCATGTCCAGGACACGCTTCTCGATCAGCTCGCCCTCGGTGAGCGAGGGGGCACCGGCCGCCTCCAGGCGCGTCCGCAGGGCCGCCCACACGCGCTGCGGCGGCCAGTTGTCCGGGTCGTCCCCGGGCGGGCACTGGAGGTAGTACCGGGTCACCTCGGGGCTGCGCGCCATGTGCCCGGCGAACCCGTCCGGATGCACACCGAACAGCACGCAGTCCGAGGACGGCGGCGCCTGCGCGAGGAGCGCCAGCCAGCCGATGCCGTAGTCGTGCCGGGCCACCCGCGCGTGGCCCTCCGGTATCGCCGGACGGCTCACCCCGCGCGCGCCGTCCGCGCCCACCACGAAGTCGCAGTGCAGCAGCCGCCGTTCACCCGTGGGATCGGTGTACGACACCGTCGGGCGCGCTGTCGTGAGATCGCCGATCTCGACGTCCCGGACCCCGAAGCGGGCGTCCCCCGCGCGGACGTCCGCGTACTCCCGGACGAGGTCCGTGACCAGCAACGGCTGCGGGTAGACGTAGTGGTGGCGGCCCGTCAGCTCGCCGTACGCGAAGCGGTATCCGGCGCCCCCGAAGCGGAACTCGCACGCCGAGTGCCGCTCGGCCCGCTCCAGCAGACGGTGCGCGAGGCCCCGCCGGACCAGCGCGCGCACGGCCCACTCCTCCAGCACCCCCGCGCGCGGGCGCTGTTCGATGAATGCCCTGCTCTGCGCCTCCAGCACCACGCAGTCCACCGACGCGGCCCGCAGGATCGTGCCGACGGCGAGGCCCGCGGGCCCTGCGCCGATGACGACAACCGGAACGCGTTCGGGGGACGGTGAGTTCACACCGCCAGTATGGACGCCGGGTCCGACAACGCCTCCGGCCTAGCGGCCCAGCCTCGGGATCTCGATCGCGGGGCAGCGGTCCATGACCATGTCGACGCCCTGCGCACGCGTACGCGCGTAGGCGTCCTCGTCGACCACGCCCAACTGGAACCACACCGCCTTCGCGCCCTTCGCCACCGCCTCGTCGGCCACCGCGCCCGCGAGGTCGCTGTTCACGAAGACGTCCACCACGTCCACGGCGAACGGGATCTCCGCGAGGGACGCGTACCCCTGCTCCCCGTGCACCGTCTCCGCCTTCGGGTGCACCGGCACGACCCGCTTCCCGAACCGCTGGAGCACCTCGGCGACCCCGTACGCCGCGCGCGTGGGGTTCGTCGACAGGCCCACCACGGCCCAGGTGTCGCCGCTCTCGGTGAGGATCTTGCGGACCGTTGCCTCGTCGCCGTACACGGGGGCCTCCAGAGGGGCGCGGGAAGAAGTGTCGCTGGTGCCAACCGCCGGAGGGGGCGGGGGATTCCGGGCGGCCCGTACGCGCGCGCGGGGCGCTCCACCGGTGTCCTGATTTCCGCGACTTTCCCGCCGTTCCCCTCCATCGCACTGCGCGCGGGCGCCGGGCCGCCTACGCTCGCCCCGTGCTCCGCATCATCGACGCCCGTACCGGCCAGCCCGTCGCCGCAGCCCCTGTCCGCCGTGGTCTCACCCGCGTCGAGGTGCACGCCTCGGGGTACGGGACGGGCTCCCTGCGCGTGCTGCTCGTCGCCGACCTCCTCGTGCGGGCGCTCGAACTCGGCGGCACGCCCGTGTGGACGCTGCTCACCGGGGAGCGTGATCAGGCCGAGCTGCGGGCCGGGGCGGTGGCGCTCGGGACGCGGCCCTTCGAGGACAGCCGGGACGTCGGGGCGGGACTCGGGGAGGCCCAGGTGGTGCACGTCGCGCGGGAGGACGGCGCCAGGCCCGACGGGCTGGTGCTCACCGTGGCCCCCGTGGAGGGCGTGACGAGCCCCTCGGCGGCCTGGGACACCGACCCGGCCGTCCTGCGCCTCGCGCTGCTCGCCGCGCGCCGGGGGACGGCCCTCAGGCTCGACGAGGACGCGGTGCGCGAGGCCCGCGAGACGCTGGCGCGCTGGCGGCACGCCGTCGCCGACTGGGCCCGCAGACCCTCGCGCCCGGTCCCCGACGCCGTACGCGCGCGCCTGCGCCACGCCTGGGAGGACGACCTCGACGTCCCGGCGGTCCTCGGCGTCCTGCGCGACGTGGAGACCGACCCCGCCCTCCCCGACGGCGCCCGTTTCGAGACGTACGCGTACGCCGACCGCCTCCTCGGCCTCGACCTCGCACGCGACCTCGGGAGCCTGGCGTGAGCGCGCGGGGCGGCGAGGAGGTGCCGCGCGCCTACGCGGGGGCCGAGAGGGCGGTCGTGGTCGGGGACGCCTTCGTCCCCGCCGGCACCGGCCCCCTGCGCCGCCTCGTCGTCCTGCGGCACGCCAAGTCCGCCTGGCCCGACGGCGTCCCCGACCACGACCGCCCCCTCGGCCCCCGGGGCCTGCGCGACGCCCCCGCCGCCGGACGCGCCCTCGCCGAGGCCGACTGCCTTCCCGACCTCGCCCTGTGCTCCACCGCCGAACGTGCCCACCGCACCTGGGACTTGGCGTCGCGCGAGTGGGCCACCCCGCCTCCCGTACGCCACGACCCGCGCCTCTACGGCGCCGACGTCCCCGAGCTTCTCGACGTCCTGCGCGAGACGCCGCCCGAGGTCGAGACGCTCCTCCTGGTCGGCCACAACCCCGGCCTGGAGGACCTGGTCCTGGACCTCGCGGGCGACGGCGTGGACGACACCCTGGAGCGGGTCGCCGTGAAGTTCCCCACCTCCGCGATCGCCGTCCTCGCCTGGCACGCGACGACCTGGCGCACGCTCGCGCGCGGGACGGCGCTCCTGACCTCGGTGACCGTCCCGCGCGGGAAGAAGCCCTGACCGGCCGCCCCGTAGGCTGACCGGATGCAGGACGAGTACCGAACCGTCGCCCGCGCGGGCGTGCACGAGACCGAGGTCAACCGCTCCCGCTTCCTGTGCGCGCTCGCACCGGCGGCCACCGAGCGCGAGGCCCAGGACTTCGTCGCGTCCGTCCGCAAGGAGTACGCCGACGCCACGCACAACTGCTGGGCGTACGTCATCGGCGCCGACGCGTCCGTGCAGAAGGCCAGCGACGACGGCGAACCGGGCGGCACCGCCGGGCTCCCCATGCTCCAGATGCTGACCCGCAGGGACATGCGGTACGTCGTCGCCGTCGTCACCCGCTACTACGGCGGCGTCAAACTCGGCGCGGGCGGCCTCATCCGGGCCTACGGAGGCGCCGTCGGCGAGGCCATCGACACCCTCGGCACGATTACCCGGCGCCGCTTCCGCCTCGCGACCCTCACCGTCGACCACCAGCGCGCCGGGAAGCTCCAGAACGACCTGCGCGCGACCGGGCGCGAGGTCCGCGACGTCCGGTACGAGGAGGCCGTCACCATCGAGATCGGGCTGCCCGACGCCGATGTGCCCGCGTTCCGGGGCTGGCTCGCGGACGCGACGGCGGGGACGGCGGGGTTCGAACTGGGCGGGGAGGCGTACGGGGAGGTGTGAGGCAGGTGAGGGCCCCGGAAAGCGCTGGTGTCACCGACGCCGCACGTGATGTCAGACCCGGCCGTTAACCTCGGTGAGCATGAGGCTCCTGCACACTTCCGACTGGCATCTGGGCCGGGCGTTCCACCGGGTGGACATGCTCGATGCCCAGGCCGGATTCATCGCCCACCTGGTGGCGACCGCGCGCGAACGCGAGGTCGACGCGGTGGTGGTGTCGGGGGACGTGTACGACCGCGCGGTCCCGTCCCTCGCGGCGGTGGAGCTGTTCGACGACGCCCTGCACCGGCTGGCCGACCTCGGCGTGCCGACGGTGCTGATCTCCGGCAACCACGACTCGGCCCGCCGCCTCGGCGTCGGCGCCGGGCTCATCGACCGCGCGGGCATCCACCTGCGCACGGACCCCGCGTCGGCGGGCACCCCGGTGATCGTCCCGCACGCGCACGGGGACGTCGCCTTCTACGGCCTCCCGTACCTTGAACCGGCCCTCGTGAAGGACGAGTTCGGCGTCGAGAAGGCTGGGCACGAAGCGGTCCTCGCCGCCGCCATGGACCGCGTCCGCGCCGACCTCGCCACCCGCGCGCCGTGCACCCGCTCCGTCGTCCTCGCGCACGCCTTCGTCACCGGCGGACAGCCCAGCGACAGCGAGCGGGACATCACGGTCGGGGGCGTCGCGTCCGTCCCGGCGGGCGTCTTCGACGGCGTCGACTACGTCGCGCTGGGCCACCTCCACGGCGCCCAGACCCTCACGCCCCGCGTCCGCTACTCCGGCTCGCCCCTGCCGTACTCGTTCTCGGAGTCGGCCCACCGCAAGAGCATGTGGCTGATCGACCTGGGCGCGGACGGCGAGGTGACGGCGGACCGCGTGGACTGCCCCGTCCCGAGGGCCCTGGCACGCATCAGGGGCACGCTGGAGCACCTCCTGTTGGACCCGGAGCTGACCCGGCACGAGGACGCGTGGGTGGAGGCGACCCTCACGGACCCGGTCCGCCCCACCGACCCCATGGCCCGCCTCACCACCCGCTTCCCCCACACCCTGAACCTGGCCTTCGCCCCCGACCGCACCCCGGAGGACCCCGAGGCGTCGTACGCGCGCCGCCTCGCGGGCCGCACGGACCAGGAGATCGCCGAGGACTTCGTGACGCACGTACGCGGAGCGGGCCCGGACTCGGACGAACAGGGCGTGCTGAGGGCGGCGTTCGACGCGGTGCGCACGCAAGAGGCGGTGGTCCGATGAGGCTGCACCGGCTCTCCCTCACCGCCTTCGGCCCCTTCGGCGCCTCCCAGACCGTCGACTTCGACGCCCTCTCCACCGCCGGCCTCTTCCTCCTCCACGGCCCCACCGGCGCGGGCAAGACCTCCGTCCTGGACGCCGTCTGCTACGCCCTGTACGGCGTCGTCCCCGGGGACCGGCAGAGCGGCCAGGGACTCACCCTGCGCAGCGACCACGCCGCCCCGGACGTCCGCACGGAGGTCACCCTCGACCTCACCGTGGCCGGACGCAGGCTGGAGATCACCCGGCAACCCCCGTGGCAGCGCCCCAAGAAGCGCGGCGCGGGCACCACCCTCGACAAGGCCCAGACCTGGCTCAGGGAGCACAAGGCGGGCACCTGGAAGGACCTCAGCCGCTCCCACCAGGAGATCGGCGAGGAGATCACCCAGCTCCTCGGCATGAGCCGCGAACAGTTCTGCCAGGTCGTCCTCCTCCCGCAGGGCGACTTCGCCCGCTTCCTGCGCGCGGACGCGGAAGCACGCGGCAAGCTCCTCGGCCGCCTCTTCGACACCCGGCGCTTCGCCGAGGTGGAGCAGCGCCTCGCCGACCGCCGCCGCACCGCGGAAGCCCGCGTCAAGGACGGCGACGCCACCCTCCTCGCGGACGCGCACCGCATGCAGCAGGCGGCCGGTGACACGTTCGACCTCCCCGACCTCACCCCCGGCGAACCGGGGCTGGCGGAAGAGGTCCTCGCCGCGGCAGCGATCGCCCGCAGCACGGCCCGCGAACAGCTCACGATCGCCCACTGCGGACGCGCGGCGGCGGAGTCGGCCCAGAACGCGGCACAACGCGCGCTGGACGACGTACGCGAACTCGCCGGACTCCAGCGCCGTTTCGGCGAGGCGCAGGCCCGCGCGGCGCTGCTCCAGGAACGCTCCGGCGCCTACGAGGAGGCCCGCGCCCGCATGGACCGCGCGCGGAAGGCGGAGGCGGTCCAACCGGCGCTGGCCCTGCGTGAGCAGGCCGACGCGGAGCACGCCAGAGCTGCGAGCGACGAGGCCCGCGCGCGGGCGCTGCTCCCGCAGCCCGACAGCGAGGCCGACGCCGCCTCCCTCACGGCAGCCGCCCGCCGCACCACCGAGGAACTCGGCGGCCTGGAGTCCGCCCGCAGAGCGGAACGCAGGCTCGCCGAACTGGCCGGCGACCGCGCGACCCTGGACCGCCAGGAGCGCGCCGACGCCGCCGACCTCACCGACGCGGAAGCCTGGCTCACCGGCTGGGACGCGACCCGCGAGGCCCTCCAGACCCGTATCGACGCCGCGCAGGACGCCACGACACGGGCCGAGAAACTCGCCGAGCGCCGCGAACCGGCACGCAGGCGGCTCACGGCGGCCGAACTCCGCGACAGCCTCACCCGCGACATCGACACCGCCCAACAGCAAGCCCTCACCTCCGGCGAAGCCGCCCAGCAGGCCCGCGCGCACTGGCTCGACCTCAAGGAGCAGCGCCTCGACGGTATCGCCGCCGAACTCGCCGCGAGCCTCGTCGACGGCGCCCCCTGCGCGGTCTGCGGCGCCACCGAGCACCCCGCGCCCGCGCGCAAGGACGCCGGACACGTGGACCGCGCGGCCGAGGAGCAGGCGTTCGAGAATTCCCAGCACGCCGCCGAAGCGCACGAGCGGGACGAACAGCACCTCAACGACACCCGCCAGGCCCTCGCCGCCGCCTCCGCCGAGGCCGGCGACACCCCCACCGCCACCCTCACCGCCGAGTTCGAGGACCTGGAACGCCAATACGCGCACGCGCGCCACGAGGCGTCCGACCTCCACCCCGCCCGCGAGGAACTCCGCCGCGCCGAGCAGGAGCACGAGCACCGCACCGCCGTCCAGCGCGACGCGGCCGTACGCGTCGCGTCGCGCGCCGTCCACCGCGAGAACCTGGAGCGCGAACAGGCCGACCTTGAACAGGAGTTGGCGCGGGCGCGCGGCACAGCCGAGAGCGTGGCCGCGCGAGCCGCCCACCTGGAGCGGCGCGCCCACCTGCTGACCGGCGCGGCGGACGCCGTCCGTACGGCCGAGGAGAGCGCGAGCCGCCTCAAGGACGCCGACGGCCGGCTCGCCGAGGCCGCCTACCGCGCGGGCTTCGGCACCCCCCGCGAGGCCGCCGACGCCCTCCTCGCCCCCGACGTCCACCGCGACCTGCAACACCGCCTGGACGCCTGGCAGGCCGAGGAGTCCGCCGTCCGGGCCGTCCTCGCCGAACCCGGGACGGCCGCAGCCGCCCGCCGCCCGCCCGCCGACGTCACCGGCGCCGCCGACCGCGCCTCCGCAGCCGCCGAGGCACTCCAAGTGGCCGCCTCCGCGCGCGACGCCGCCGCCCGCCGCTGCGAGGAACTCGACCGCCTCTCCACGCGCGCGGAGAGCGGCGTACGCGCCCTCGCGCCCCTGCGCCGGGAGTACGACCGGGTGGCCCGGCTCGCGGGGCTCACGGCGGGCACCTCGGCGGACAACGAACGCAAGATGCGCCTGGAGGCGTACGTGCTCGCCGCGCGCCTGGAGCAGGTCGCCGCCGCCGCGACCGTACGGCTCCAGCACATGTCGTCCGGGCGCTACACCCTCGTCCACTCCGCCGACCGCTCCGGGCGTGGGCGCAGCGGGCTCGGGCTGCACGTCGTGGACGCCTGGACCGGGCGCGAGCGCGACACGGCGACGCTGTCCGGCGGGGAGACGTTCTTCGCGTCCCTCGCGCTCGCGCTGGGGCTCGCGGACGTCGTCACCGACGAGGCGGGCGGGGTGCGGCTCGACACCCTGTTCATCGACGAGGGGTTCGGCAGCCTCGACGACCAGACCCTCGACGAGGTCCTCGACGTCCTGGACTCACTGCGCGAGCGCGACCGCAGCGTGGGCATCGTCAGCCACGTCGCGGACCTGCGGCGGCGCATCCACGCGCAGCTGGAGGTGGTGAAGGGGCGGACCGGGTCGACCCTGCGCAGGCGCGGTCACTGACCGAGCGGGCGGCGCGGCAGGGGCGAGGAGTAGACGACGCTCGTCGTCACCGACCCGAGCGCGCCGATCTTCCCCGACACCTCCTCCAGGTGCCGCATCGAACGGGCGGTGACCTTGATGACGAAACAGTCGTCGCCCGTCACGTGGTGCGCCTCCAGGATCTCCGGGGTGACCGCCACCAGGTCGTGGAACGGCTTGTAGTTGCCGTTGGGGTACCTGAGCCGTACGAACGCCAGGATCGGCAGGCCCAGCCGCTCCGGGTCGACGACCGCCGCGTACCCCTGGATCACCCCGGCCTCCTCCAGCCGCCGCACCCGCTCCGTCACCGCGCTCGGCGACATCGACACGGCCCGCGCGAGGTCGGCGAACGAGGCGCGGCCGTCGCGCTGGAGGACGTCGAGGATGCGCCAGTCGGTGGCGTCCGGGGAATACGTGGTCATGGGGTCAGAGTGCCGGGGAATCCTCGGCCGATCAAGGTCAGGGCCGGGGAAGCGGCCTTCAGGCCCGGCGCCTGCGACCGTAGATTTTCCGCCATGACGACGATCACGAACCCGGTCCTGCGCACCGCGCCCGCCGCCCCCGCCGAAGCAGCCGCCTACTTCCGCGCCAGCCTCGCCTTCCACGCGGACGTCTCCGACGTCGCCGCCGCGCTCCCCACCGACGAGTTCGTCGTCATCGACTCCCGCTCCACCGAGGCGTGGGACCAGGGGCACGTCCCCGGCGCGGTCCACCTGCCGACCGCGCTCATCCCCGAGCAGGCGGAGCAACTCCTCGACAAGAGCGTGCCGGTGGTCACCTACTGCTGGGGACCCGGCTGCAACGGCGCCACCCGCGCCGCCCTCGCGCTCGCCGAACTCGGCTACCAGGTCAAGGAGATGCTCGGCGGGTTCGAGTACTGGGTGCGCGAGGGCTTCGCGTTCGAGACCTGGCAGGGGGTGGAACGCCAAGTCCCCGATCCGCTGACCGCACCTGTCGGTTCCGACAACTGTGGCTGCTGACCGGGGACTTGGCGAACCGTCAGGACCCCTTACAGCGCCGCCAGTTCGTCCACCAGGTCGTCCAGGCCCAGCGAACCCTGCGACAGGGCCGCCATGTGCCACGCCTTCAGGTCGAACGCGTCGCCGTGGCGTTCGCGGGCCTTCTCACGTCCCAACAGCCAGGCGCGCTCGCCGAGTTTGTAGCCGATGGCCTGGCCGGGGATCGTCAGGTAGCGGGTGAGTTCGCTGACCACGAAGTCGGCCGGGCGGCTGCTGTGGGAGAGGAAGAACTCCTGGCCCAGCTCGGGCGTCCAGCGCTCGCCGGGGTGGAACGGGGAGTCCGCCGGGATCTCCAGCTCCAGGTGCATGCCGATGTCGATGATGACGCGGACCGCGCGCATCATCTGTGCGTCCAGGTAGCCGAGGCGCTCCTCCGCGTCGGCCAGGAAGCCGAGTTCGTCCATCAGGCGCTCCGCGTACAGGGCCCAGCCCTCGGCGTTGGCGCTGACGATGCCGACGGTCGCCTGGTAGCGGGAGAGGTTCTCCGCGACGTGCGCCCACTGCGCGAGCTGCAAGTGGTGGCCGGGGACGCCCTCGTGGTACCAGGTGGACACCAAGTCGTAGACGGGGAACCGGCTTTGGCCCATCGTCGGGAGCCAGGTGCGGCCCGGCCGCGAGAAGTCCTCCGAGGGGGCCGTGTAGTACGGCGCGGCGGCGCTGCCCGGCGGGGCGATGCGGGACTCCACCTTCCGTACCCGCTCGGCGAGTTCGAAGTGCGTGCCGTCCAGGGACTCGATCGCGCGGTCCATCACGCTCTGGAGCCAGTCGCGGACCTCGTCGACGCCCTCGATGTGCCGGCCGTGCTCGTCGAGGTGCGCGAGCGCCGTCCACGGGGTCGCGGCGCCGGGGAGGATCTTCTCGGCCTCCTTCCTCATCTCGCCCAGCAGACGGTGGTATTCGGCCCAGCCGTACGCGTACGCCTCGTCCAGGTCGAGGTCGGTGCCGTTGTAGTAGCGCGACAGGCGCGCGTACCGCTCACGGCCGACGACGTTCGGGGCGTCCTCGATCGCCGGGGCGTACACCTCCCGGATCCAGTCCCGGAGTTGGACGACCGCGGCGGTCGCTTCCCTTGCCGCTGCGTCGAGTTCGGCACGCAGCGCGTCGGGGCCGGACGCGGCGAAGTCCTCGAACCAGCCCTTCCCCTCGCCCGTGTCGGCCCACTCGCCGAGCTGCTCGACGAACGTCGCCGTGGGCCTCGGGGCCGCGAACAGCTTGCGTTCCAGGCCGAGTTCGAGGGACTCGCGGTAGCCGCGCAGCGACTCGGGCACGGCCCGCAGCCGCTCGGCGATCGCCGCCCAGTCCTCGTCCGTGTCGGCCGGGGTCACCGTGAACACCTCGCGCACGTGCTGCGCGGGCGTCCCCAGGTTGCCGACCGACCGCAGCCCCTCCCCGGCCTCGTGGACGGCGAGTTCGGCCGTCAGCCGCTCCCGCAGCAGCCGCGCGCACCGCCGCTCCACGTCGCTGTCCGCGCCGGGCCTGAGCTCCGCCTCGTCCAGCGCGGCCAGCGTCCGGCGCGAGAGGTCCGCCAGCGCCTCCTGACCGGCGGGCGAGAGGTCCGGCATCAGGCGGGAACTCTCCTTCGCGCCGAGGTAGGTACCGGTGACCGGATCGAGGGCGATGAGACCGTCGACATACGCGTCGGCGACCTCGCGGGGCAGCGGGCTGTTCGTCTCTGACATGCGGACATCCTCGTACGGATAGCGGTGTCACGTCAGCCCGGATTGTGCGGGAGCGGTCCGGGGGAGGCCGGATTTCGCCGAGAGCCGAGCGCCGGCGTACGAAGAGACCGGCGCCGCCCCCGTGCCCCTACTCCCGCCCGATCCGCTCCTGCGCGCGCACCTCGAACGGCAGCGTCTGCGGCGTCAGCCCCTCCAGGCGGGCCGTGATGACCAGCGTGCCTTCCTCGATCTGGTAGTCGAGCGGCAGGCCCAGTGAGCGCATCGCCGCGACCATCGCCGTGTTGCCGGAGCGGGTCACCGCGTACACGCTCTCGCCGCCCGTCTCGACGGCCATCCGCACCAGCCTGCGCAGCAGTTCGCCGCCGATGCCGCGGCCCTGCCAGTCGTCCTCGACGAGGAGCGCGATCTCGGTCTCGTCGCCGTCCCACAGGAGGTGGCCGAGGCCGACGACGCGGCCGGAGGCGGTGCGGACGGCGAGGGTGCGGCCGAAGCGGGGGCTCAGCAGGTGGTTCAGGTAGCGGTCGGCGTCGCCGACGGGCCCGTGGTAGCGCATCGTGAGGGTCTGCGCGGAGCACCGCTCGTGCATGGCCCTCGCGGCGTCCAGATCGGCCTGGTCGGCGCGGCCGACGGTGATGTCGGCGCCCTCGGGGAGCGTCAGGACGTCGAGGCCGCGCGGCACCCGGGGCCCGAGCCGCGTGTCCAGTTCGACCAGCGCGCGGGCGCGCGCGAACTCGGTCGGGGTGAACGGCAGGTACGGCCGCTCCACGGTGATCACTCCGCCTTCCGGCGCCCGCAGGCGCAGCACTGTCTCCTCCAGGACCCCTTCGGCCGGCACGTCGTGCGCGCCCGGCAGCGAACGGATCGCGCACCGGCCGAGCAACTGCCGCAGCGCCAGCGGGAGTTCCGCCGCGTCCAGGGCGGTACGGGTGGCGAGGCCGAGGACCCGGGTGGGCGCGTCGACGAGGTCGTGCGCGTCGGCCCGCTCGATCCACGTCGAGGCGCCGCCCGCCGCCGCGACCGCGTGGGTGATCTCGGCGGAGGTGAGGTCGCCCGGCGCGCGCAGCAGGAACTCGTCGACCGTCTCCAGGCCCAGCGGGTGCGTCTGGAGGCTCAGGATGTCCACCCGGTGCCCGGCGAGCGCGGCGCACAGCGCGGCCAGCGAGCCGGGCGCGTCCGTCACGGTCGTCCGCATCCGCCACAGCGTGCCCGCGAAGGTGTCGGTGTCCCCGGCGAGCGGCCGGGGACCGGTATCACCCCCGGGCGGCGCCAGATCGTGGCCGTGTGATCGCCAGGCGTGCACGGCGGCTCGGAGGGCCGCGACGGAACGGGTGACAGCAGTCGTCTTCTGAGTCATGCATCCACTGTGCGGGAACGGTGTTGCGTGATCACGAACGTACTGTGACCGATGGGTAAAAGCCCATTTCGTATTTTCGGTGCGGACCGCTTCTTTCCGGCCAAAGAGGGACACCGCGCACCGGGGGATGACGCCGGTACGCGGCCCACCGCCGAGCCTACGGGACCCGCGCCCTACTGGCCGACACGTCCCGGCTGAAGTACCTGCGTGTACAGGACAGTTCCGTCCGACTCGCGCAGCCGGACCGTCAACTCCCCGCTGTGGCCGTCGATGTCGACCTCGCCGAAGAACTGGAACCCGTCGGCCGGCGAGACGTTCGCGGTCGTCGGCGCCTTGACGAACACCCGCTCGGGGCCGAACGTGCCGTCCAGATCATTGGCCGGAAACGCACCCGCGTTGAGCGGCCCGGAGACGAACTCCCAGAACGGCTCGAAGTCCTTGAACGCCGCCCGCGACGGCTGGTAGTGCTGCGCCGACGTGTGGTGCACGTCCGCCGTCAGCCACACCGTCCCGGTGATCCGGCGGTGCTTGACGAACCGCAGCAGCTCTGCGATCTGGAGCTCGCGCCCCAGCGGCTGCCCCGGGTCGCCCTGCGCGACGGCCTCGAAGTTCGGCTTGTTCTCCATCGGGTCCGGCACGACGAGCCCGAGCGGCATGTCGGCGGCGATCACCTTCCACACCGCGCGCGAGCACGCCAGCTCCCGCTTCAGCCACTCCAGCTGCTCCCGGCCGAGAATGCCCTGCGGGTCGGTCGTCTGGACGTCCGTCGAGTTCGCGTTGCGGTACGTGCGCATGTCCAGCACGAACACGTCCAGCAGCGGCCCGTGCCGCATCACACGCTGCACGCGCCCCTGCTTCGCGCCCGGCGTCAGCGTCGAGACCGGGAAGTACTCGCTGAACGCCCTACGCGCGCGCGAGGCGAGCACGTCCACGCTCTTCTCGGTGTACCGCGCGTCCGTGTCGGCGATCACCTCGCCGGGGTACCAGTTGTTGCGGACCTCGTGGTCGTCCCACTGGATGATCGACGGCACCTGCGCGTTGAACCGGCGCAGGTTCTCGTCCAGCAGGTTGTACCGGAAGTTCCCCCGGTACTCCGCGAGCGTCTCGGCGACCTTCGACTTCTCCTCGGTCACCAGGTTGCGGTACACCCGGCCGTCCGGCAGCGCCTGCGTCGCCGCGATCGGCCCGTCCGCGTAGATGTTGTCGCCGCTGCACAGGAAGAAGTCCGGGTCCAGCTTCGCCATCGCGTCGTAGATGCGGTAGCCGCCGATGTCCTGGTTGATGCCCCAGCCCTGCCCGGCCAGGTCGCCCGACCACAGGAACTTGACGCCCTGCCGCCGCTTCTCGGACACCGTCCGGAACGTCCCGGCCACCGGCTCACCCGTACGACGCGGGTCGTCCGGGTCCGCCAGCAGCACCCGGTAGTGGATCTGCTCGCCCGACGGCAGCCCGTGCAGCCGGGTCGTGCCGGTGAAGTCCGTACCGGCGCCGAGCAGCGGCCCGTGCCAGCGCTGCGGGTTGCGGAACGACTCGGTGGCCGCCGTCTCGACGATCATCCGTGCGGGCCGGTCCGACCGCACCCACACCAGCCCCGAGTGCGCGCCGACGTCCCCGGTCTGCACACCCCACTTCGCGCCGGGCCGCCCCGACAGGGCGAACGCGGGCGCGGCGCCCAGCGCACCGGGCAGGGACAGCGCCGCCGACGCGGCGAGCGAGCCGCGCAGGACGCCGCGACGGCTGGGAGAGGGGAAGGACGGCATGACAGAGCCTCCGGAAAGGGGAAGGGGCCGGGCTGCACAGTCAGACCTACGGGGGGCGGAGGGCCGGTTCGGAAATGCGGGATGAACAGTGGGACGCCCCAGGGAGTGGCTTGGGGGTCGGGTGCTTTATGGGGCTCTGTACGGGCCTGGCGTCACCCGTCGGCCGCCTGCGCCATCAGTGCCACGCCGGTACGGATGCGTATCGGCGTGAGGTGGGCGTATCCGAGGACGAGACGGGGGCGTACGTCGGTACAGGGGCGTACGTCGCTCTGTACGCGTGCGCGTGGGTACGAGGATGAGGGGGCGAGGTGGGAATCGTCGTCCACGCGTGCGTGCCCGTACTCCGTCAGCGCCCGCACCTCCACCCCCGCCTCCGTGACCCTCTCCAGGAACCGTTCCTGCGGCCCGTACCGCTCCGGCAGCGTCGCGATGACGTGCAGCCCGGCGGCGATGCCCGAGACCTCCGTGCCGGGGAAGTGCTCCGCGAGGGACGCTACGAGGGTGTCCCGGCGTTCCCGGTAGGCGCGCCCGCAGCGGCGCAGGTGGCGGTCGTAGTCGCCGCGTTCGACGAAGCGGGCGAAGACGGCCTGGTCGAGGGCGGGATGCCCGAGGTCGGCGGTGCGCTTGCGTTCGGTGACGTCCTCGGCGAGCGCCTCGGGGAGCAGCAGCCAGCCCAGGCGCAGTCCGGGCGCGAGGGACTTGCTGACGGACCCGGTGTAGGCGACGCGCTCGGGGTCGAGCCCCTGGAGCGCGCCGACGGGGTCGCGGTCGTACCGGAAGTCGCCGTCGTAGTCGTCCTCCAGCACGAACCCGTCCACCGCGCGCGCCCACTCCAGGAGCCGGGTACGGCGCTCGGGCGCGTACGCGATGCCGGTGGGGAACTGGTGGGCCGGCGTGGTGACGACCGTGCGCACGCGCGCGTGGTGCAGCGGTCCGAGGGCGAGCCCGTCGCCGTCCAGGGGCAGCGGTACGACGTCCAGACCGGCGGCTTCGTACAGGGCCGCGTGCGGCGGGCTCCCGGGGGCCTCGACGCCGACCTCGCGGATCCCGCGCGCGTGGAGCGCCCCGCCGAGCAGCGCGAGCGCCTGCGCGACGCCGGAGACGACGATCAGCCGCTCCGGATCGGCGACCACTCCCCGGCGCCGGGTCAGGAGGGCGGCGAGGGCGGTGCGCAGGCGGGGCAGGCCGCGCGGGTCGGGGTAGCCGAGGTCCTGGTGGGGGAGTCCGGCGAGCACGGCACGCTGGGCGGCGGACCAGGCGGCGCGCGGGAACAGCGACAGGTCGGGGGAGCCGGGCACGAAGTCGGCGCGGGCGCCGGGTGAGCGCGGCGCACGGTCCCGCGCGCGGGGCGCCGCCGCGCGGACGGCGTCCCCGACCCAGGTGCCCGCGCCGCGCCCGCTGCGGAGGTATCCCTCGGCCGTCAACTGCTCGTACGCCTCGGTCACCAGCCCTCGCGACACGCCCAGATCGGCGGCGAGGTCCCTGCTGGACGGCAACCGGGTCCCGGCGGCCAGCCGTCCCGCGCGGATCGCCTCCCGCAGGGCCTCCTGCACCGCACGTCCCCGCGTGCGTGCGGGTGCGGTGACCGCAGGCCGCAGCACCTCCCATGGACTGGTCCCCGATGACGCCATGGAAGTGGACCTTAATGCGGGCCGCCGCCGTCCCTAACGTCCCGTTCATGAACGCCACTTCCGCGCGCGGAGCGCTCTTCGCCGCGCTCGCCTGTCTCCTTGTCGGGGCCTCCTTCACCGCCAACAGCGTGCTGGGCGGCTATCCGTACGCGGGCGGGCAGGCGCTCCGGTACGCCCTCGCCTTCCTGCTGCTGGCGCCCCTGGCCCGTCAGGGCGCGCGGGAGCGCCTGCGTCGTCTGCCCCTCCGTCAATGGCTGCGTGTCGCACTGCTGTCGGGCGTCGGCATGGTCGGGTTCAACCTCGCCGTCCTCGCGGCGGAGCGATCCGCCGAACCGGCCGTCTCCGGGGTGTTCGTCGGGTGCGCGCCGGTCGTCGTCGCCGTCCTGGTGCCGCTCCTGGAGGGGCGCCGGCCCCGCCTGTGGGGTGCGTCGCTGGTGGCTTCGGGCGCGTTCGTCGTGCAGGGGTGGGGGCGTACGGACGGTGCCGGGCTCGTGTTCTCCGCGTGCGCGCTGGTCGGGGAGGTGGGGTTCGCGGTACTGGCGACGCCGGTGCTACGCGCGCTCGGGCCGCTGCTGACGTCGGCGACGGTGTGCGGGGTGGCCGCGGTCGAGTCGGCGGTGCTGGGGGTGGTGCTCGACGGGGGTGGGTGGGTGCGGTGGCCGGACGGGGGCGAGGCTGCGGCGCTGCTGTGGCAGGCCGTCGTGGTGACCGTCGTGGGGTTCGTGTGCTGGTACCGGGGGATGCAGGTGCTGGGCGCCGAGCGGGCGACGCTCTTCTCCGGCCTGATCCCGGTCGCCGCCGCCGCGACGGCACCCGTCGTCGGCGCGGGCTCCTACGGGGCCGCTCAGGCGCTGGGGAGCGTGCTGGTGGGTCTCGGGGTGGCGGCGGGCTCCGGAGCGCTCAGACGGGCGTCTGGGGGCGCGGGGAGGGGTGGCTTGGCTGCGGGGGTGGGGGAGGTGGGGTGAGGGGTGGTCTGCGGTTCCGGGGTGGGGGCCTTCGACGGCAGTCGGCGTGCGGCGAAGGCCCGCCCTCGGCGGCGGCCCGTAGCCGGTCTCGGCGGCAGCCGCTTCCCGGTGGCAGCCTGCTTTCCGGCGGCGGGAGCTTTCGGCGGCGGCGGGCTCGTGGTGACAGCCCGTCCCCGGCGGCAGCCTGCTCCTGGCGGCCAGGCGCTCGTGGCGGCGGCCCGCAGCCGGTCTCGGCGGCAGCCGCTTTCCGGCGGCGGGAGCTTTCGGCGGCAGCGGGCTCGCTGTGACAGCCAGTCCCCGGCGGCAGTCGGCTCGCCGTGACAGCCCGCCCCCGGCGACAGGCGCTCTCGACGACGGCCCGCTCCCCTGACCGCCTGTGCCCCAGCGGCAGGCTCGCGCAACGGCAGTCCGCTCCCTGCGACAGCCTGCGCTTCGCGGCAGTCCGCCTCCAGCCACAGCCCGTTCTCGACGGCCGCCCGTCCTCAGCGGCTCCCGTCCAGGATCACCCGCGCCACCAGCGCCGGATCGTCGCTCATCGGCACGTGGCCGCAGCCCGGGAGGCGGATCAACCGCGCCTCAGGCATGACGTGTTTCGCGCGTACGCCCTGGCGCCGCAGGAGTACGCGGTCCCGGGTGCCCCAGGCGATCGTCACGGGGACGTTCCGGACGTCGTCCGTGAACCGGACCGAGCCGCCCGCGCGCAGGGTCGCGTCGAAGCCGGTCGCGCCGGTCAGGGCGAGGGTCTCGGCGACCACCGACTCCGGTGAACGGCGTGCGGGGTGGGCGTAGATGGTGCTCGTCAGCGCCGTACGGCCGGCCGCCGACCGGGACAGGCGTTCCACCAGGGGGAGCGGCATCCCGCGCGCGATGCGGCGCATCGTCAGCAGCAGGGTGAACGCGTAACGGCGCTCCGCCTCCGTCCAGAAACCGGCGGGGGACAGGGCGGTGACGGACCGTGCGAGGTTTTCGCGGCCCAGCTCCAGGGCGATCAGGCCGCCCAGGGAGTTGCCCGCGACGTGCGGCCGGTCCAGGCCCAGGGTCTCGCAGAACGCCGCGAAGACCGCGCTCGTCGTCGGGAGGTCGTAGGCGAGGCCCTCCGGGAGACCCGGGGACGCGCCGAAGCCGGGCAGGTCCACCGCGACGACGTCCCGCTCGGTCGCCAGGATGTCGGTCACCGGGTCCCAGGCCTGGCGGTGGTGGCCGATGCCGTGCAGCAGGAGCAGCGGCTCGCCGTGACCTACGCGCGCGTAGGAGACGGTGACCGGCTGTGGCCCGCGCGCGGAGGGGACCTTGAAGGAGACGGTGGCGGACATGCGGGTGCTCCTCGTCTGAGCTCAGCGGTGAAACTCCGTGGACAGCTTGTCAGTTGTTGCTACCGACGGGTAGACCCCGGCTGCCGATGCCAAGTCCCGCCTGGCCGAAAGCGGTTTCCCCCATTGGTATTGACCAAGGTTGGGGGCCGCCCTATGGTCGCTGACAAGTGAAACAACCTTTAATAAACAAGGGCGCGTAAAGGGCCTGAGCCACGGGGCGGGGTGGAGGACAGGGTGGGGACCACGCAGCTGGAAACGGTGCCGGAACCGAAGTACTGGCATCTGAGGACAGTGCTCAGCGAAGCACTCGACTCGGAGTTCACGGTGGGGGAGGTGCTGCCCAACGAGCGCGACCTCGCGGCCCGCTTCGGCGTCGCCCGCGCGACACTCCGGCAGGCACTGGAGCAACTCGAACTGGAGGGACGGCTCCACCGCCGACGGGGCGTCGGCACAACCGTCGCGCCCCCGCGCGTAGGCGTCGACGTCGGCCCCGAGGGCAGGGCCTGGCCCAGCGACGACACCTGGCAGCCCGTCGACAGCGACCTGACGGCGCCCCCTGCGGCCGTCTCCACCGCCCTCGCGCTCCCGCGCGGGCTCGCCGTCCACGTCGTCCGCCGCTCCCGCGTCTCCCACGGGCACCCGGTCGCCGCGGAACTCCTCTACGTACCGGAGACCTCCGTCCCCGCGCTCCCGCCCACGGACGCCCTCTCGGGCCCCGCCCGCGCGCGTGCCCTGCTCCGCGAACTCCACCACCTGGACCTCACGGCCCAGAACCGCTCCGTGGAACTCGGCTCCGCGCGCGCGGACGACGCGAAGCAGCTCGACCGGCTGCCGGGGGCTCCGGTCCTGGTAGTCACGACCCACTTCATGGCCGCCGACCGGGTCGCCGCGCTCTCGATCGCGACGTACCGAGCTGACACGTGCCGCCTGACGTTCGGCGCGGCGGGCGGGGTGGAGATCGAGGAAGGGCTGGGGGAGAGGGTTTCCTGAGCCCGCGCGGGGCGCCCGGCCTCTCGGCTGTAGGCCGGGCCGGGCGTCCCGCCGGGCCGGGCGTCCCGCCGGGCCGGGCGTCCCGCCGGGCCGGGCGTCCCGCCGGGCCGGGCGTCCCGCCGGGCCGGGCGTCCCGCCGGGCCGGGCGTCCCGCCGGGCCGGGTGCCTTGCGGGGTTGGGCGTCCCGCCGGGCCGGGTGCCTTGCGGGGTTGGGCGTCCCGCCGGGCCGGGTGCCTTGCGGGGTTGGGCGTCCCGCCGGGTCGGGTGCCCCGGCGGTGGGGGCGGGCGGTAGGACGCGGGGCGGGCGGTACGGCTCGGTGGCCCCCGGAATTGGCTGCCGGGGGAGAGGGTTTCCTGAGCCGACGCGGGGCGCCCGGCTTCTCGGCTGAACGCCGGGTCGGGCGTCCCGCCGGGTCGGGCACCTCGCCGCTGGGGGCGGGCGGTAGGACGCGGGGCGGGCGGTACGGCTCGGTGGTCCCGGAGTTGGCTGCTCGGGGGGAGAGGGTTTCCTGAGCCTGCGTGGGGCGTCCAGCTTCTCGGCTGAACGCCGGGTCGGGTGCCCCGCCGAGCTGGGTATCCCGTCGGTGGGGGCGGGTGGCAGGACGCGGGGTGGGCGGTACGGCTCGGTGGCCCCGGAGTTGGCTGCTCAGGGAGAGGGCCCTGCGGCCCGTTACCGTCCTCCGCCGTGAACAACTGCTGATCCACCCGGTCCAGCGCCAGCCGCAGCGCGCCCATGGCCACAGCCGCCTCCCCGGGGGAAGAAGCAGGCGGTCGTCGCGGACACGCCCCATCCCCTGTGCCACAGCCGCCTCCCCGGGGAGTAGGCCCCTGCGGCTTGCGCGCCCGTGCCGGTCCCGAACGCTTTGCCGCGGCTTCACACCCCCGGGAACTTCACCTGGGGGAGAATGCCGCGCGGACCCGGCAGGGCCGCAGCCTCACGCCCCCCGGGAACTTCGACAATCCGGAGGCGGCGTGGTGTCCGGCAGCCGCCGCGGTCTCACGCCCCGGGAACTTCCCCGAGACGACGCCCGTTCCGCTGACAAGCGAGGAGCACTCAAGCCAGGAGCGCCTCCGGGCGAGGAGCCCCTTCCGGCCGGGACAACACGCCGCCGCCCCACCCGCCCACCGCCACCCGCAACCGTCCCAGCCCCTGCCGCCCCGTCACCGTCCCCGCCAGCCATCCCTTCACCACCCCCGCCCCTGCCACCCCGTCACCGCCAGCCGTCCCCTCACCACCCCAACCCCTGCCTCCCCGTCACCGTCCCCTCCACCGCGAACAACTGCTGATCCACATGGTCCAGCGCCAGCCGCAGCGCGCCCATGGCCACAGCCGCCTCCCCCAGAGACGACAGCGTGACCCTCGGCGGGCGCAAGCAGTAACGGGCGAGTTCGTTGCGCAGAGGCCCGAGGAGGTCCGCGAGGCCCGCCGTCGCGCCGCCGATGACGACCAGCTCCGGGTCCAGCGCGAGCGCGAGGGCCGCGACGTCGTGGACCAGGCGTCGGAAGAACCGGTCGACGGCCGCACAGGCGCCGGGATCGCCGTCCCCCGCGCGCGTGAAGACCTCGATCGCCGCCTGATGGTCGAGCGGCGGAAGCGGCACGTCAGTCGTGGACAGCAGCGTCTCGGGAGTGACCTCGCGCCCCAGCAGATGCAGCGCCCCGATCTCCCCCGCAGCCCCGCCGTACCCGCGATGCAGCCGCCCCCCGATCAGCGAACCCGCCCCCGGACTCAGCCCCGCGAGGACCAGCACCACGTCGTCGGAGTCGACCGCGGCGCCCTTCCAGTGCTCGGCGACGGCCGCGGCGTTCGCGTCGTTCTCCACGAGCACCGGGCACTTGAACGACCGGCTGAGCCGCTCACCGAGCCGCAACCCCGTCCACTCCGGCAACGCGGCACACAGCCGCACCGTCCCGTCCGTCTCGACGATCCCCGGCGTCCCCACGCCGACCGCCCGAAGCGCACTGCGCGGCACCCCGGCCCGCCGCAGCAACTCCGCGACAACCGTCCGCGCCCGCTCCAACCGCTCCTCGGCGGACGCACTCTCCGCCACCCCCCTGTCCTGCGCCCCCAACACCCGCCCGTCCAGATCCGCGACCACCGCCGACACCCGGTGCGCCCCGATGTCCAGCCCCAGCAGATACCCGGCCTCCGCCCGGAACCGGAACCGCCGCGCGGGCCGCCCCTGCCGCCGCACGACCGTCACATCGGCCGCCTCCTCGACGACCAGCCCCGCCCCGATCAGATCCTCCACCACCCCCTCCACCGTCGGCCGCGACAGCCCGGTCACCCGCGTGACCTCGGTCAACGTCGCCCGCTCCGCCGCACGCAACGCATGCAGCACCACTGCGGAGTTGATCCGCCGCAACAGCGACGGATCCCCACCGATGAGCCGCCCCACGCGCGTCCTCCCTGCCAGTCGAGTGTGGGCGGATGGTACGTCCCGGGTTCAGGCCTCCGACATGAACCCCACGAAGTGGGTCCAGCCGTCGCGGCCGACGGAGAAGTGGGGGAGGGTCACGTCTTTGGAGTCCCGTACGCAGATGGCTTCTTCGACGATGGAGACTTCGACGCAGTCGTCGCCCTGAGTGCCGCTGTAGCTGGACTTGAACCAGAAGGCGACCTCGACACAACTGTCACCCTGCGTCCCACTATGGCTGGACTTGAACCAGGCGAGATCGGTCGTGCTCATAGCTCTCCTCGCAGTCGCTCCAACAAGTCCCGGGATTCTTTGGGGTTCCGGGCCTGCGAGCGCAGTGTGCCATAGCTTTGATAGAGGAGGCTTACTCGTTTCGGGTCGCTGATCAGACGGCCGTTCTGCTGGCCTTCCGAGTAGGCGAACCTCTTGCGGGCCGGGTTCTCCAGCAGGCGCAGAGGTCCATCCAGACACGCGTGGAACTCAGCCTCCAGAGGCACGATCTGGAGCGTCACATTGCGCAGGGAACTCAGTTCCAGCGCCGTATCGATAAGACTCCGAGTCACCTCGACCCCACCCAGTCGCCTTCGATACAGGTGCTCCTCGACGATGAAGCTGAAGGGGACGTTCGGCCGGGTGTACAGCAGTTGCTGACGCTCCAGCCGGGCCGCGACCTGGTATTCCACCTGTTCGTCCGACAACGGCGGGATGCTGTTACTGAACACGGCCCGCGCGTACGGCTCCGACTGCAACAAGCCCGGCACCATCCGGCACTCGTACGTGTCCAGGCTGACCGCTTTCTTCTCCAGCCGCGCCCACTTCCGGAACCAGACCGCCAACCCGGCCTCGCCCCGCGTCAGGAACGGCGCCGCCTTCCGCAGCGCTCCCGTGTTCCCCAGCTTGTTCTCCGCCCTGTCCACGAACGTCTCATCCGGCATCCGCCTCCCCAACTCCACCGATTCCACCGTGTGTTTGGAGTACCCGATGAGCAACCCGAATTGTTCCCTGCTGAGCCCCTGATGCTCCCGCAGACCCTGGACGACAGCCCCGAACGTCTTCAGACTGTCGGAGGGATCGGGTTCGCGTTCGTGGTCGTCGTCGACCGCCTCCACCCCGTCCTCGTCCAAGATCTCCCCGCCGTCGGTCATACGCGGCCACCTCCGGGTGTGTACGTGCGTTGTTCCCCGCGATCGACCCGCCCAGGGTGACGTCAAGAACCTCGTACCGTCTACGGAATGCCCCCGTACGCTGACGCAGCGTACGGGCCTCAGGTCTGGAACGCGCCCCCGCGCGCCCTCCACCTTGGCCTCATGAACACCACGACTCCCCAACTCCCCGACACCGTACACACTTTCGACCAGCTCCTGTCGTCCACGCGCAGGGGCGCCCGGCTGGCCCGGCTCCTCACGGTCGAGCGCCTCCAGGCGTGGCACGTCCCCCCGTCACACACGGAGCGCATCGAGCACGTCGTGGCCGAACTCGCGTCGAACGCGGCGCTGCACGGCCGCGTCCAGGGACGCGACTTCCGTGTCGGCCTGGCGCTCGACAAGACGACCGGCATCCTGCGCGCGGCGCTCACGGACGCGCGCGGGGACCGGCTCCCCTGGCCGCAGCCGAACCCGGACGACGAGTCGGGCCGCGGCCTCGTCCTCGTCGCGGCGCTGGCGGACCGCTGGGGGACCATCCCGTATCCACCGAGCGGCAAGACGGTGTGGGCGGAGTTCGACCTCCGCCAGCCCGCCCGATAGCGCCGCCCGTCTCCTCGTACGGCTGCGAAGACGGCTCCAACTCGGCCCGCACCAAAGCCGCAGCCGTACGCTCCACTCACCGAGGCGCCACGAACCCCGACTCGTACGCCGCGATGACCGCCTGAGTCCGGTCCCGCGCCCCCAACTTCCCCAGCACCGCGCTCACATGGGACTTCACCGTCTCCGCCCCCACCACCAACTCCCCGGCGATCTCCGCGTTCGACAGCCCCCGGGCCATCAACCGCAGCACCTCGCCCTCCCGTTCGGTCAGCCCGGCCGACTCCAGCCGGTCCCGCGCGTCCCCATCCCCGTACTCCGCTGCCAACTTCCGCAGGGACGCCGGGAACAGCAGCGACTCCCCCGCGGCCACCACCCGCACCGCGTTGACGATCTCCGCGGCCGGCGCCCGCTTCAACAGGAACCCGTCGGCCCCGGCGCGCAGCGCCTCGTACACGTACTCGTCGTTCTCGAAGGTCGTCACCACCAGGATCTTCGGCGGCGCGTCAACTCCCCGCAGAACGGCGCGAGTCGCGGAGATGCCGTCGAGCAGCGGCATCCGTACGTCCATGGCGACGACGTCGGGCCTCAGTTGCCGGACGAGGGGGATCACGGCGGCTCCGTCGGCCGCCTCGCCGACGACCGTGATGTCGGGCTGGGCCTCAAGGACGGCCCGCAACCCCGCGCGGACCAGCGGTTCGTCGTCGACGAGGAGCACAGTGACCGGCATCCGGCCAGCGTAGATCAGCCCAACGGCAGCTCCGCGCGCACCCGCCAGTCCCCGGCATCGGGCCCGGTGGACGCGTGTCCGCCGAGGAGCGCGGCGCGCTCGCGGATGCCGCGCAGTCCGCTGCCGCGCCCGGGCCCGGGGACGCGCGCGGCCAGCGGATTGCGCACCTCAAGCCGGAGAACGTCCGCCTCGACGCCCACGCGGACGCTCACCGGCACCGGCCCCGCGTGCCGCAGCACGTTCGTCAGCGCCTCCTGGAGGATCCGGTAGCTCTCCCGGGACACCGGCCCGGGCACCTTCTCCAGCGGCCCCGACAGCTCCGCGTCGACCAGCGCCCCCGACGCCCGCGCGGACTCCAGCAACCGGTCCGCCTCCGCGAGCGTGGGCCGCCCGCTCGCCGGCCGCTCGGACTCCCGCAGCACCCCGAGCACCCGCTCCAGATCCTCCAGCGCCGCCCGCCCGGTCTCCTCGATCGCCTCCAACGCCCGCGCGGTGAACGCCGGATCACCCGCCGCGCGCGCGGCGCCCGCCTGCACGACGGCCACCGTGAGCGCGTGCCCGATCGAGTCGTGCAACTCGCGGGCGATGCGCGTGCGCTCCAGCAGCCGTTCCGTACGCTCCTCCAGCGCCGCGAGCCGCTCGGCGGCGGACGGGCCCAGGAGGGCGCGCGCGGCGACGGTCACGAGGTGCCCGAGGCCGACGACGGCGCCGTACAGCACGATCAGCGGGAACGGCGCCAGCAGGGCGTACGACCAGTGCGGGGACGGGTACCAGGCGACCAGGTCGCTCGGGTACCCCAGGGACAGCCGTACGAGGTCGTACACGAGCGACAGCATCCACACGCACACGAACGTCGTCGACACCCCCAGCAGCAGCCGCACTTCGAGCCAGACGACCGTCCGCAGCCGGTCCCGCCAGGTCGCCGACGGGGCGATCGAGAACCCGGGGTCCTCCTCGCCGGGCGTGAGCATCCAGCGCGCCTGCACGCCCTCACCCGTCCGCACGCCCGCGATCAGCCCGAGCGGGGCCACCAGCAGGGCGACCACCCACGGCCGCCGGGGATCGATGAACATCCACACGCTCACCACGAGCATCGGCACCCACAGATGCAGGAGCCGTGTGTACGTCGTCCCCCGCAGCAGCGGGCTCAGGAACCGGGCCATACGGACATCGTGACAGGCACCACTGACAACGGGCCTCCCCCGAGCGGGGGAGACGGTTCCCACCCCCGGGGGAAGCCCCTGACCAGGGCCGGAGGCCAGGGTGGTGGACATGACCAGCATCGACGTCCGCGACCTGACCAAGGTCCACGGCACCCGCCGCGCCGTGGACGGTCTCACCTTCAGCGTCCGCCCCGGCCGGGTGACCGGTTTCCTGGGCCCGAACGGCGCCGGCAAGTCCACGACCCTGCGCCTCCTGCTCGGCCTCGACCACCCCACCTCGGGCAGCGCCACCCTCGACGGCCGCCCGTACGCGGCGCTCACCGAACCCCTGCGCCACGTCGGCGCGCTGCTCGACGCGCAGGCCGCGCACGGCGCCCGCACCGGCCGCGACCACCTGCGCGTGCTGGCCGCGAGCAACCGCGTCCCGGTACGCCGGGTCGACGAGGTCCTGGAGGAGACCGGCCTCGCGTCCGCTGCGCGCAGGCGCGTACGGACGTACTCCCTGGGCATGCGTCAACGCCTAGGCATCGCCGCCGCGTTGCTCGGCGACCCCGGTGCGGTCCTGCTGGACGAGCCCTCCAACGGCCTCGACCCGGAGGGCATCGTCTGGATCCGCGGCCTGCTGCGCCGCCTCGCGGGGGAGGGCCGTACGGTCCTGGTCTCCAGCCACCTCATGAACGAGACGGCCGCCTACGCCGACCACCTGATCGTCCTCGGCCGGGGCCGCCTCCTCGCGGACACGCCGCTCAAGGAGTTCGTCGACGCGCGCGTGCACCCGCGCGTACGGGTGCGTACGACCGACCAGGCCGCGCTCGTCGACGCCCTTGCGCGCGCGGGGCATCGCGCCGACGAACACCCCGACGGGCACTGGACCGTGCAGCACGCGCGCGTGGACGACGTCGGCCGTCTCGCCTCCGACGCCGGTGTCACCCTCCTCGAACTCGCCGCCGAGGAGGGCACGTTGGAGCAGGCGTACTTCGATCTGACGGCCGGCGAGACCGAGTTCACGGCACACCTCTAGGAGCCCCGCATGTACGTTTCCGCTCTCCACGCCGAGTGGCTCAAGATCCGCACCCTGCGCTCGCAGCTCGTCGCCCTCGCCGCGATCCTCCTCACCACGCTCGCCTTCTCGGCACTCGCCGGGCTCGACGCCTCCGGTGACGACCCGCTCTTCTCGGCCTACTTCGGCGTCACCTTCGGCCAGGTCGCCGCCGTGTCCTTCGGGACGAACGCGATGGCGGCGGAGTTCCGTGACGGCGCCCTGCGGACGTCCCTCGCGGCCGTGCCCGACCGGACACGCTGGTTCACGGCGAAGGTGACGGCGATCGCCGTACCCGTACTGGCCGTCGGGCTCCTCACCGGCACCGTCACCCTTCTGACCGGTGACGGTGTGGGGTGGGCCGAGGGGATCAGGGGTGCTGTGGGCTGCGGGATCTATCTGACGCTGATGGCGCTGCTGGCGGCGGGGCTCACCGCCGTACTGCGCAGTGGGGTGACGACGCTCGGGATCGTCGTACCGTTTCTGCTGATCGTGTCGTTCGTCGTCGGGGACATGTCCGGGACGGTCGCGGACTGGTTCCCGGACCGGGCGGGACAGGCGGTGCTGCACAGTGAGCCGGCTGTCGATCCGTGGATGGGGTTGCTGGTGACGGCCCTGTGGAGCGCGGTGGCGCTGGGGGCGGGGGTGTGGCGGGTGCGGAGGAGGGACGCGTGAACGTTTCCCCTCCAAGCCGCGTCAGCCCTCCGCCGCCTCCCGCAGCCGCGCGAACTCCTCCGCCATCGTCGCCGCCGTCCAGTGCGCGTTCAGCCCGCTGGGGTTCGGCAGTGCCCACACGCGCGTGTCGCCGATGACGCGTTCCTGCGGTCCCACGCGCGCGTGCCGGTCGTCGAAGGCGGCGCGGTAGGCGGTGATGCCGACGACCGCCAGCCAGCGGGGCTTCAGGCGGGTCACCTTGGCGGTCAGGACGCGCCCGCCCTCCTGGTACTCCTCGGCGGAGAGTTCGTCCGCACGCGCGCTCGCGCGGGCGACGACGTTCGTGATGCCGAGGCCGTACGACAGGAGTTCCGCCTGTTCCGCCGGTTTCAGCAGGCGGGGTGTGAAGCCGGAGAGGTGCAGGACCGGCCAGAAGCGGTTGCCGGGGCGGGCGAAGTGGTGGCCCGTCGCGGCCGTCATCAGGCCGGGGTTGATGCCGCAGAACAGTACGCGGAGGCCGGGCGCGGCCACGTCGGGGACGAGGCGGTCGCGCGCGGCCTCCAGCTCGGCCTGGGTGAAGCGGGTCAGAGGATCGCCCCGGGGGTGTAACCGGCGGCCTCCGGGCGCTGCTTGACGATCTCCTCGATCCGGGAGACCACCGACGCGACCTGGTCGGCGGCGGCGCCCGTGAAGGACAGCTTGTCGGCCATCAGCGCGTCGAGCTGCGCGCGGTCCAAGGGGATGCGGTCGTCGGCGGCGAGCTTGTCGAGGAGCTCGTTGCGCTCGGCGCCCTGCTCGCGCATCGCCAGCGCGGAGGCGACCGCGTTCTCCTTGATCGCCTCGTGCGCGACCTCGCGGCCCACGCCCGCGCGTACGGCGCCCATCAGGACCTTCGTCGTCGCCAGGAACGGCAGGTAGCGGTCCAGCTCGCGCGCGACGACCGCCGGGAACGCGCCGAACTCGTCGAGCACCGTCAGGAACGTCTCCAGCAGGCCGTCCAGCGCGAAGAACGCGTCCGGGAGGGCGACGCGGCGGACCACCGAGCACGACACGTCGCCCTCGTTCCACTGGTCGCCCGCCAGCTCGCCCGTCATCGACGCGTACCCGCGCAGGATGACCATCAGGCCGTTGACCCGCTCGCAGGAGCGCGTGTTCATCTTGTGCGGCATCGCCGAGGAGCCGACCTGGCCCGGCTTGAAGCCCTCCGTCACCAGCTCGTGGCCCGCCATCAGACGGATCGTCTTCGCCAGCGAGGACGGGGCCGCCGCGACCTGTACGAGGGCCGTGACGACCTCGTAGTCCAGCGAGCGGGGGTAGACCTGGCCGACCGACGTGAACGCCTGCGAGAAGCCCAGGTGACCGGCGATACGGCCCTCCAGGTCCGCGAGCTTGGCCGCGTCGCCGCCGAGGAGGTCCAGCATGTCCTGCGCGGTGCCGACCGGGCCCTTGATGCCGCGCAGCGGGTACCTGCCGAGCAGCTCCTCCACGCGCGCGTACGCCACGAGCAGTTCGTCCGCCGCCGTCGCGAAACGCTTGCCCAGGGTCGTCGCCTGCGCCGCCACGTTGTGCGAGCGGCCGGCCATCACCAGCTCGCCGTACTCCGAGCTGAGCTTCGCGAGCCGGGCCAGCACCGCGACCGCGCGGTCCCTGATCAGCTCCAGCGACAGCCGTACCTGCAACTGCTCGACGTTCTCCGTCAGGTCCCGGGACGTCATCCCCTTGTGCACCTGCTCGTGCCCGGCGAGGTCGTTGAACTCCTCGATCCTGGCCTTCACGTCGTGCCGGGTGACCTTCTCGCGCTCGGCGATCGACCCGAGATCAACGGTGTCGAGCACCCGCTCGTAGTCCTCGATCGCCCCTTCCGGCACCTCGATCCCGAGATCCCGCTGAGCCCGCAGCACCGCGAGCCAGAGCTGCCGCTCCAGCTTCACCTTGTGCTCGGGCGACCACAGGGTGGCCAGCTCGACGGAGGCGTACCGTCCGGCGAGGACGTTCGGGATACGGGGCTTTGCGGGAGCGGAAGTCACGTGACGGGATTCTACTGTCGATTCACGCAGGCCAGGGCCGGGGTGGGGTTGGTGGGAAGGTACGAGACGCGGGTCACGGCACGGTCCGGTCAGCGGGAGCTGTCGGCCAGTTCCGCCAGGACGTCCCCGTGGCACAGCTCCGGCGCGCACCAGCAGGCCAGAGTCCGTCCGCGCAGGTCGTCGACCAGGCCCAGGAGGCCGGGGTGTTCCAGCAGGTACGCGCGGTACATCGCCATCACCTCCGCGCGCGTGCCGTCGCGTTTCTTCTGCGGGGTGTCGTAGGCGTAGGGGTTGTACAGCGGGTGGCGGGGAAGGTCCCAGCCGCCGAGGGTCCAGCGGCGGCCGACGTACGTCACGTCCGCCGGAGCGTGTTCCAGGCGGGGGCCGTACTCGTGGATACGGCCCCGCAGGTTGACGACCCGGGTGGGCATCAGGAGGCCGGGCCCTCGTACGGCAGCAGTTCCGGGTGCTTCGGTGTGCGGCCGTCTCCCGAGGAGCGGCCCGTCAGGCGGCGGGCTATCCATGGGAGCAGGTATTGGCGGGTGAAGCGGGCGTCCGCCAGGCGGCGGGACGTCCATGTGGGTGGGGGCGTGGGCGGGATGGGGGCCCGCCAGTCCGGGAATTCCGGGGTGTGGCCCAGGGTTTGCCAGACCGCCTCCGCCACTCTGCGGTGGCCGTCCGTCGTGAGGTGGAGGCGGTCCACGTCCCAGGAGCGGGGGTCCGCCAGGGAGGGGGCGCCGTAGAGGTCCACCACCAGGGCGTTGTGCTTCGATGCCAGGTCGTCCACGCAGGCGAACAGTTCCTCCATGCGGGGGCGGAAGCGTTCGAGTACGGGGCCTTCGCGGCCGGGGCTGCGCATCAGGACCAGGTGGTTGCAGCTCGGCGCCAGGCGTTCCACCGCCTCCGTGAGGAGGTCCTTCACGCGGACCATGTCGCACTTCGGGCGGAGGGTGTCGTTCAGGCCGCCGACCAGCGTGATGACGTCGGCGCCCATGCCGGCCGCGACGTCCACCTGCTCCTCGACGATCTGGCCGATGAGCTTGCCACGTACGGCGAGGTTGGCGTACCGGAAGCCGGAGGTCTCGGCGGACATGCGGGCCGCGAGGAGGTCGGCCCAGCCTCGGTAGGTGCCGTCGGGGAGGAGGTCCGACATGCCCTCGGTGAAGGAGTCGCCGACCGCGACGAGGCTGCTGTACGGGGGAGTGGGGTGTGTCTGCATGGCGTCAGAGATGGTAACCGTTCCTATTCAGTGAGCAGGAGTGGGTCTTGGACCCAAACTTGATCACTGCGGACATCCCGAACGGTGTTGGGTGTCCTGGTCGCCCGCGTTCGCTCCGCGTCCGGTGGCTCGCATCGTGTGCGTGGTCCGGGAACGCGGGGGCGGGGTCCCTCACGCCCGAGGGTCTCCGGTCGGGCCTGGACGGTCCGATGCCCGCGACGATCACTCCGGTCGTCGCGGGGCGGTGCCGTCCGACGCCGGATCGGATGCCCTTGGGCGCGTCGCCCGATCGCGATGCTCGCGGCATCGTGACGGGTGGTCTGACGGTTCTTCGTGGTGAGGGGCTTCTTCCAGTACTGCGCGCCCCACATCGAGGTGTACGCCGGGTCGACAGCGATGATCGCGATGCCGGTCGCGTCGGCCATCGACGTCAGCCGAGCACGGAGCTTCCCGGTCGGCATACCGGAGACGATCTGCTTGAAGCGTTTCCTGCGACCGTGCTTCTCGCGGGTCTTCTCCGCCGTGAAGTCGAGGTCCTCGACAGCGATCGCCTTGACGCCGCATGACCTGGCCCAGTTCAGGAGGCGGGTCAGGGCGTGGCGGACCTGCGCGTCGCGGTGGTCGGCGGTGCCGGACAGGTCGTAGAAGAAGCGGCGCGGGCTGCCGATGGGGTTGCCGTGGGGGTCGAGGCGCCAGGCGGCGAGGTGATCGGCATTGGTGTCGACACCGATCACCCCCTCGGCGAGAGCTGCCGCCAGGGGGATCGTCCGGGTGACGGGGAAGGTCCAGGCGGCGGTCAGGTACCAGCGCCCGCGCACCGTGTCCCGGTGGATGCGGTAGGCGACAGCCCGGTTCACTTCGACGCGGTCGGCCCACTCGGTTGCCCGGTGCGGGAAGGACACCCGCGCGGCCAGGACGTACCGGCCGTGCCCGCTGTTGGCGTGCGCGGCGAGAGGTTTGGGGAGTTTGATGCTCACCTCGCCGTCCGGGGTGACACGGATGGTCTCGTTGCCGTAGGGCTTGCCGGACTCCCCGTCCGCTTGGAGGAACCAGCGCCCGGCCTCCCACCGCTCACGCCACCCGGCCTCGGTGAGCCGGGCGGCGTCGAGGTGGTGACGGGTGGCGAGCAGACGCCTGCCGCCCCTCACCACGCGGACGACACCGGCCTCACGATCAGCACGCACAGCGGTCAGCCGGTCTTGCAGGACGTGCAGGCGGCGGGACTTGTGGAACCACTCCCCCTGCGAGCGGTAGCCGCCCGGCGCCCGTTTGCTGCCCTTCTCCCCGAGGGGGAGTGACAGCCGGTGCCGGATCGTGCGGATGCCGGCTTCGAGGGACTGGATGTGAGCGGCCTGTCCGCGCCGGGCGAGTGCCCACTGATCATGCGTGGCCTTCGTGATGGCCCCCGCCCAGCGCGACGACGACAACGGCGTCAGCTCCCGCTTACGGACCGCCCACGTCTCGGCCGAATGCTCCAGCCCGTCAGCACACCGCACCTTGAGATCCCGGGAGGCGAGCGAGCCCAGATGCGCACCCACCAGCCGCAGCACCTCCTCGTCCTCCGGCGTCAGGCCCTTCAGACGGGCACGTATCGCCACACCGGCGGGGCCGGGCACCACGAACGGAGCCGCCACCTCCCGCAGCCCGCTCATCCCGATCACCCTCCCCTCCGGAACCGAAGACCTTCCCCATCACCCTCAACGACCACCACCGGGAAAGGTCACACGTTCGACGAAAGAAACTTTGTTCCCTCGCGCGTGAAGCACTCGCCAGGGCTTGGACACACCCCTGTGCGGCCAGAACACACTCCCGTGCTGTTCCACCGCGGCAGTCCACAACCCCGGGCAGTCGGTCACCCCGGTGCCCGAGGTAACCTCCCTCACGCCTGCTGCCCGAACAACTCCCGCAACACGTCCTCCATCGTCACCATCCCCGCCAGCCGCCCGTCATCCTCCATGACCGCCGCCAGATGCGTACGACTCCCCCGCATCGCCGTCAGCACATCGTCCAACGGCGTAGCCTCCCGCACCCGCGCGATCGCCCGCAGATCCCGCAGCCGGAACGGCACGTCCCTGGGCGACGCGTCGAGCGCGTCCTTGACGTGCAGATAGCCGACGATCCGGCGCCCCTCGTCGACGACGGGGAAGCGGGAGAAGCCGGAGGACGCGGAGAGTTCCTCCAGGCCCTCGGGAGTGACCCCTACGCGCGCGTAGACGACGCGTTCGAGCGGCAGGACGACGTCCCGCACCGGACGACGCCCGAGTTCGAGCGCGTCGTGCAGCCGCTCCTGCGCGCGGTCGTCGATGAGACCCGCCTCCCCGGCGTCCTTGACGATCTGCGCCAGCTCGGCGCCGGAGAAGGTCGCCGTCACCTCGTCCTTGGCCTCGATGCGCAGGAGCCGCAGCAGCGTGTTGGCGAAGGCGTTGATCGTAAAAATGACCGGCCGCAACGCGCGCGCGAGGGTCACCAGGGGCGGCCCGAGGAGCAGCGCGCTGCGCACGGGTTCGGCGAGGGCGATGTTCTTGGGCACCATCTCGCCGAGCAGCATGTGCAGATACGTCGCGACGACCAGGGCGATGACGAACGACACCGCGTGCCCGGCACTGGAAGGGACACCGGCCGCGTGGAACACCGGCTCCAGCAGATGCTCGATGGCGGGTTCCGCGACGACACCGAGGATCAGCGTGCACAGCGTGATCCCGAGCTGGGCGGCGGCCATGAGCGCGGAGACGTGTTCGAGCCCCCACAGCACACTGCGCGCACGCCGGTCCCCCTGCGCGCCCTCGACATACTGCTCGATCTGTGAGCGGCGCACCGAGATCAGCGCGAACTCCGCGCCGACGAAGAAGGCGTTGACGACCAGCGTCGCCAGCCCGATCAGCAGTTGGATCGCGGTCATCGTTCCTCCTCCGTTTCCTCGTCGTGCAGGGGCGCGTGCAGCAGGACGCGCGCGGCGCGGTGCCCGGCGGCGTCGACGACGTCCAGCCGCCACCCGGCGACGTCCAGCCTGTCGCCGACGGCGGGGATGCGCCCCAGCTCGGTCGCCACGAGGCCTGCCAGCGTCTCGTACGGACCCTCAGGGGCCCTGAGGCCGACGCGGGCGAGCTGATCGGTACGGGCGGCCCCGTCGGCCGAGTAGAGGGCGCGTCCGGCCTCGTCGGTGCCCGCAGGGGCGAGGTCGGACGTCTCGTGCGGGTCGTGCTCGTCGCGGACCTCGCCGACGACCTCCTCGACGATGTCCTCCAGCGTCGCGACGCCCGCCGTACCGCCGTACTCGTCGATGACGACGGCCATCGTGCGTTTGCCGGAGAGGCGGTCCAGGAGGCGGTCCACGGTCAGGGACTCGGGGACGAGGAGCGGCTCGCGCATGATCTCGGCGACCGGCACGCGCGCGCGGCGCTCGGCGGGGACGGCCAGCGCGTCCTTGATGTGGACCGTGCCGACGACGGAGTCGAGGTTGCCGCGGTAGACGGGGAAGCGGGACAGCCCGCTCGCGCGGGTCGCGTTTGCGACGTCCTCGCAGGTCGCCTGCGCCTCCAGGGCCATCACCTGCACGCGCGGGGTCATCACGTTCTCCGCGGTCAGGTCGGCCAGGTTCAGCGTGCGCACGAACAGCTCGGCGGTGTCGGCCTCCAGGGCGCCCTCCTTCGCGGAGTGCCGGGCCAGCGCGGCCAGTTCCTGCGGCCCGCGCGCGGCGGCCAGCTCCTCGGTGGGCTCGACGCCGAAGAGGCGCACGATCCGGTTCGCCGTGTTGTTGAGGTGCGTGATGAACGGCCGGAACGCGGCGCTGAACCAGCGCTGCGCGTTGCCGACGCTCTTCGCGACCGCCAGCGGCGAGGAGATCGCCCAGTTCTTCGGCACCAGTTCGCCGACGACCATCAGGAACACGGTCGACAGCGCCGTACCGATCACCAGCGCCGCCGACCGCGACGCGCTCCCGGGCAGACCGGCCGACTCCAGGGGGCCGGAGAGGAGTTTCGAGATCGACGGTTCGGCCAGCATGCCGACGACCAGATTGGTGACGGTGATGCCGAGCTGGGCACCGGAGAGCTGGAAGGTCAGGTTCCGTACGGCCTTGAGGGCGCCGGACGCGCCCCGCTCGCCGCGCTCGACCGCCCGCTCCAGCTCGCTGCGCTCGACGGTGGTCAGCGAGAACTCGGCGGCGACGAAGGCACCGCACGCGAACGACAGCAGGACCGCCACCAGCAGGAGGAGCACTTCGGTCATCGGGTCACCTCCGTCCCATGATCGGGCAGGGCGGGGAGGGACGCGCGATGTCGCATGCCGTGAGGTCGGGTACTGGGAGGCTCGCCCATGGGCGGACGCTCACACCTTTCGTTTTCGTGGGAGTCGGAGGGGGCCGCGCGCCGCGCGGCCCCCTCAAGAATGCACAGTTCCCTCAAGAGTAAAGGATGGGCAAAGCTACCCCGCTAGACCAGGGGCTTCACCCATCGCCGCCACTTCTCCTCCGGCGAGTACCCCGCCGCCGCCCAGGCATGGTGCGCCGTCTCGTTGCGCGTCAGCACCATCGCGTCGCCCCGGCGCCCGCCCAGCCGTACGAAGCGCTCCTCGGCGGCGGCCAGCAGCGTCGACCCGATGCCCTGGCGGCGGCGGCCGGGGTGGACGGCGAGGCGGTACAGGTGGCAGCGCCAGCCGTCGAACCCGGCGATCACCGTGCCGACCAGCTCGCCGCCGGACTCGGCGAGGATCAGCGCCTCGGGGTCGCGGGCGACCAGCCGCTCGACGCCCGCGCGGTCGTCGCTGATGCTCGTCCCCTCGGCGGCGGTCCGCCAGAAGGCCAGCACGGTGTCGAGGTCCTCGGGCGACGCGGCCCTTATGTGCAGATCATGCATACGGCGATCACAGCACGCCGGGCACCCCCTCGACGGACATTCCGGCATCCGGACGGCCCTGCGCCGCCGGCTCCCTGCCCTGGAGGTCCGCCAGCACCGGCCCGAACGCCTCCATGAACGCCTCCAGCACGGTGAAGTACGTGAACCCGTACCGCTCCCGCAGCGCCCGCACCTTCGCCGCGATCTCCTCCCGCGAACCGATCAGCAGGATCGGCAGCGCGAGCGCCTGCTCGGCGGTGAGACCCGGTATGCGTTCGAGGAGCGGCTGTACGACCGCCTCCGGGTCGTCCGTGACGACGACCTGCTGCACCAGCAGGTTCCGTTCCGCCGCTTCCTTGCGGCCGGACGCCAACTCGTCGTACTTCGCGACCCGTTCGTCAAGCTCCTCCGGCGACAGGGGAGTTATCTGCCCCGTCGCGCTCCCCTCGACGACGCGCGCGCCCGCGAAGGCGACGACGTCGGCGTGCTCCGCCGCCAGCCGCAGCATGCGGTTCCCGTTGCCGCCGATCAGCAACGGGACCTGTACGTCGCTGTCCTGGCGCTTCCTCAACTCCTCGACCGTGCTGCGCAGATGGGTCACCCGCTCGCCCGGCGAGCCCCACGGGAGGCCCGCCTCCTCGTGCTCCGCCTCCACGTACCCGGCGCCGAGGCCCAGTTCGAGCCGGCCGCCGGTCAGCGCGGCGGTCGTCGCCACCTCGCGGGCGAGCAGGACCGGGTTCCAGAAACCGGTGTTGAGGACGAACGTGCCCACCCGGGGCCGCGTCGTCGACTCCGCCGCCGCGACCAGCGACGGGAAGGGCGCCGGCATCCCCAGGTGGTCCGGGACCAGCAGGATGTCGTACCCCAGCTCCTCGGCGCGGCGGCACTTGGCCCGCCACGCGTCGAGCGGTGTGGGTTCCAGCAGGTTGACCCCGAAACGGAACGGACGCGTCATGAACTCCCCCTGTACAAAAGCGACTTGTCTTCGTAACCGACGTGTCGTCGAACAACTCGAACGGTCATCCGCATCCCATCACTCGTGCGCGATCGCCGCCAGTACGTTCATCCGCGACGCCCGCAGCGCCGGCAGCAGCGCCGCCACGACCCCGACGACCGCCGAGCCGACCACCACCGCGACGACCGTCCCCCACGGGATCGCCAGCACCCCCATCCCCTGCAACGCCAGCACCTGCTGGATACACACCCCCCACACCAGCCCCAGCGCGAGGCCCAGGACCGCGCCGAACACCGCGATCACCACCGACTCCAGCCGGATCATCCGCCGCAACTGCCGCCGGGCCAGCCCGATCGCCCGCAACAGGCCGATCTCCCGGGTCCGTTCGACCACCGACAGAGCCAGCGTGTTGACGACGCCGAGCACCGCGATGACGATCGCCAGGCCCAGGAGCGCGTACACGAGGTAGAGCAGCACCGCGATCTGGTCGTGCACCAGCTTCTTGTAGTCGGCCTGGTCGCGGACCTGCACCTGCGGGTACGGGTCCAGCGTCCGCTCCAGCGCCCCGCGCAGCGCGTCCGCGCCCGTCCCCGGCGCCGCGTCCACGTACACCGCCGACTCCTGGCCGCCCGGCACGAACCGCTCGACCGTCGCGAGCCCCAGGAACAGCCCGCCCTGCGCGCCGAAGCCCTCCGCGGCGTCCTGGTCGGTGAGCGCGCCGACCGTCAGCTCCGTACGCCGGTCGCCCGGGAACTCGGTCGGCAGGACGCTGCCGATCCGTACGCCGTGCTCGCGCGCGAAGTCCACGTCCATCGCCACGTGCCCGGCAGCCAGCGCCGCCGCCGTGTCGCCCTGCGCGTACGTGATGTGCGCGACCTCGTCCAGTTGCGGGTCGTAGCCCGCGGCCGTCGTCTCGACCCGCCTGCCGTCCGGGAGGCGGACCGCGAGGGGCGCGAAGCGGGCGCGGACCGTCAGGCCGACGCCCTCCGTCGCCCGGATCTTGTCGGTGACCTCCTTCGTGAACGGGGTGAAGTTGCCGCTCTGGACGACGAAGTCCGCGCCGAGCGTCTTGTCGATCTGCTGGTCGAAGGAGGCCGACATCGACGCGCTCGCCACCGACATCCCGCCGACCAGCGCGAGGCCCACCATCAGCGCGGACGCCGTCGCGCCCGTACGGCGCGGGTTGCGCAGGGCGTTGCGCTGGCTCATCCGGCCGACCGAGCCGAACAGGGCCGGGAACGCGCCGCCGAGGACCCTGATCACCGGGCGGACCAGCAGCGGGCCCGCCACGACCGTCGCCAGCAGGGTGAGGACGACGCCCAGGCCCAGCAGGGACGCCGCCGACGCCGTTCTCGTCGCCGCAGCGCAGCCCGCCAGCGCCGCCGCGCCCAGTGCGGCCAGGGACGCGCCGACGATCGCCCGCACCCGCAGGGGGCGGCCCACACCGGCGACCTCCGCGTCCGCGAGCGCCGCCATCGGGGAGACGGCCGCCGCCCGGCGCGCGGGCAGGTACGCGGCGACGAACGTGACACCGACACCCACCACGTACGCCGCGACCGGGGTCGGCCAGCCGACCACCATCTCCGTCGTCTTCAGGTTCATCCCGAACAGGGACATCAGCTTGATCAGGCCCGCCGCCAGGCCGATGCCCGCCGCGAGGCCCAGGGTGGAGCCGGTGAGGCCCAGCAGGACGGCTTCCGTCAGGACCGAGCGGCGCACCTGGCGGCGGTCCGCGCCCAGCGCCCTCAGCAGGCCCAACTCCCTGGTGCGCTGGGCGATCAGCATCGAGAACGTGTTGACGATCAGGAAGACGCCGACGAGGACGGCGATGCCCGCGAAGCCGAGCATCACGTACTTGATCACGTCCAGGAACCCGCCGAGCTGCTCCGCCGAGGACTTCGCCTGCTCGTCGGCCGTCTTCACGTCGTACGGGCCCGCGCCGAGAGTGCTCGCCACGCGTGCCTTGAGGGCCTCGTCCGACACGCCCGGCGCCGCTCGCAGCTCGATCGCGGTCGCGCGGTCCGCCGAGCCGAGCAACTCCTTGGCGGCGACCTCCGGGTCCAGGAAGACGAGAGCCGCGCCGGGGTTGGTGGTCGTGAAGGTGACGATCCCCACGACGGTGACCTTGAACGTGCCCGGCTGCGCCATCACCGTCAGCCGGTCGCCGATCCGTACGTCCTTCTTGTCGGCCGTGTCCGCGTCCAGCAGCGCTTCCCCGGCGCCGCGCGGGGGCCTGCCGGAGGTCAGTTTCACCGGGCTGCGGTCGGTGAGGTGCCAGTCCAGGGCGAGGGTGGGGGCGCCTGTCGTCGGTCCGACCGACTCGTTCTCCGCGTCGACGACCGTCGCGTTCTCGACGCTCACCTCCGCGTGCGTGTCCGCCACGCCGGGGAGTGCCGCGAGGCGCTTCTCGAGGGCGGCGGGGAGGGTCTGGACGGCGCCGGTGGGGACCGACGAGGTGAGGTCGTCCTTCGGCTGCACCGTCACGTCCGCCGAGGTGGAGGCGAAGAGACGGTCGAACGTCCGCGTCACGGTGTCCGAGAAGATCAGGCTGCCCGCCACGAACGCGACCGACAGGACGACGGCGAGGGCGGACAGCAGGAGCCGGCCTTTGTGGGCGAGGAAGCTTCGGAGGGTGGCCTTGAGCATGGTCAGTCCTCCGCGCGGGGGTCGGAGCGGGGGGCCGGGGGCGCGTCGGGCGCGGGGCAGGGGGTGCTGGCTGCCGGGTCTTGCGCGAGGGCTCCGCGATCCGGCCGCTCCGCACCGCGCACCTCGCCGTCCTCCCCGCCCGTCCCGGCGGCCGGCTCCCGCACCCCGTCCGTCTCCGGCGCTGAACCGCCCTCGCCCGCGAACAGCCGCAGCCGCTCCAACACCCCTTCCGCCGTGGGCCGTTCCATGTCCTCCACGATGCGGCCGTCCGCCAGGAACAGGACCAGGTCGGAGTGGGCGGCGGCGGTCGGGTCGTGGGTGACCATGACGACCGTCTGGCCGAGGGCGTCCACCGCCTGGCGCAGGATCGTGAGGACCTCCAGGCCCGCGCGGGAGTCGAGGTTGCCGGTGGGCTCGTCGGCGAAGATCAGGTCCGGGCGGGAGATCAGGGCGCGGGCGCAGGCCACGCGTTGCTGCTGGCCGCCGGAGAGCTGGGCGGGGCGGTGCTTCAGACGGTCGCGCAGGCCCAGGGTGCCGATGATCTCGGCCAGCCACTTCTGGTCCGGCTTGTGGCCCGCGATGTCCATGGGGAGCGTGATGTTCTCCGCCGCCGTCAGCGTCGGGATCAGGTTGAAGGACTGGAACATGAAGCCGACCCGGTCGCGCCGTAAGCGGGTCAGTTTGCGGTCGTTCAGGGCCGTGATCTCCGTGTCGCCCAGCCAGACGTGGCCCGCCGAGACCGTGTCCAGACCGGCGAGGCAGTGCATCAGCGTCGACTTGCCCGACCCCGAGGGGCCCATCACCGCCGTGAACCGGCCGCGGGCGATGTCCACGTCGACTCCGTCCAGCGCCAGGACGGCGGTCTCTCCGGAGCCGTACGCCTTCGTCAGGCCCCGCGCCCGGGCCGCGACCCCGGGGTCCTGCTGCACGGCGGATGTGGACAATGCGGCCTCCTCACTCGGTGCCTTCCTCGTGGCTCCGAGCGTAGGGTCGCCGACCGTGCGGACGGTATCCCTCTCAAGTCCCCAACTCCCTCTCCACCCACGGGTGGAGACCTCAGTCGGCAGGGCGACGAGCCGTCCCCAGAACGCAGTACGAAGCCGGCGTCACCAAGCCCTTGGGCGGCACCAGCAGCCGCCGGTGCTCCCCGAGTTCGAACCCCGCCCCCACGATCGACGCCACCGGGTCCCGGCCCAGATGGCACCCCCCGAACAGCACCGGCCACACCGTCCGGTCCAACCCCCGCTGCACACCCCGCATCACCGCACCCCCACCCCGCCCGTGCTCGAAGAACCGCAGCTCACCCCCCGGCCGCAGCACCCGCCGGACCTCCCGCAGCGCCCGTTCCACGTCCCGCACGCTGCACAGCGTCAGCGACAGGACGGCCGCGTCGAACGCCTCGCTCTTGACGGGCAGCGCCTCCGCGACCCCCGGCACGACGTCGATCGGCACCTCGGCGCGCAGCGCGGCCACCCGCGCGGACTGCCGCAGGAACCGTTCGGGTTCGAGGGCGACGACCTCGGAGACGCCCGCCGGATAGTGCGCGAAGTTCAGCCCGTTCCCGGCACCGATCTCGATCACCCGTCCCGAGAGCCCCGCCAGCAGCTCGGTGCGCAGCGGGCCGACGGACGGTTCGGCCGCGACGCTGAACCGCGTGTAGAAGCGCGCGAAGACCGGATGGCGGACGGCGTCCTTGGGGGTGCGCGTCGGCATGGGGGACCTCCTGCCCGCGGGCTCTGCCGCGATTGTCCCCCGCGCGGGCGCCACGCACCCCCTCGGGAACGAGCCGTCAGGCGATGAAGTCGCGAACCTGCTGGTAGACGCCGTGGTCGTTGTTCATGTCGGTGTGCGAGATGCACCCGACCTCGACGTTCGTCGCCCCGCTCAGGATCGCCGTCGTGTCCGGCGTGAGCGCGTCGTCGCAGTTCGACCAGTAGCTCGCGTACGACACGCTGCCCGGCGTCTCGTCACCCGAGTTCAGGGACGTCAGGAACGAGCTGCCGGTGTTCATCTCCGAACACGAGGTGTACAGCCACGCGCACCAACCCGCGGTCGTCGTCCCGTGGTTGACGCCCGCCGTCGACACGAAGTCGTCGACATAAGCCGTTCCGCCGAGGTTCTTCAGGTAGTAACGCGTGCTGAGCACACCCATGGAATGAGCGACGATGTCGACCTTCGAAGCGCCCGTACGGGCGAGGACGTTCCTGACCTCCGTGGCGAGCTGCTGCGCGGTCGTGACGTTCGACTGCGTCCAGCTGTACGACCACGCGTCCAGCTCGGACGCGGTGTAGCCGTCCGCCTTGAAGTCCGCGGTCCAGTCGTCCCAACTACTGGCGTCACTGCTGAGACCGTGAACGAAAATGACCGGATTGTGTGTCGCCGCGTGGGCGGCCGGAACGGACAGGGAGAGCGACAGAAGGAGCGAAGCGAACACGGCCGAGACGGCCGCAGCGATGCGACGCATGGGGCGCTGCATGATGCCTCCTGGTACGGGTGGGGTCGCCAGGAGTGTCCGGTGGCATCTACGCGCGCCGCATCGGTGAAGTCGCCGGTCTTTACGGCTCAAGTAACCCGCCAGTAACGTGAATCGTGTGGTGACTCCGGTGACTCCCCCCACGCTCGACCGCACTTCGCCACCGCCCCGCCCCGCCTTCGCCCCCACCGAAGGCGTCCGGGCGCGGGTACGCGTACGCGCGTACGGCGACCCCCGCGCCGCCGCCGAGATCGCGGCGCGCCTGACCGCACGGCAGGCGGCCGGACTCGACCCCCTGCCCTCCGAACCCGCCGCGCTCGCCCCCGAACTCCTGCGCGCGCGAAGACGCGAGATCTACGCGCTCCCCGAGGACACGCGCCGCCTGCTCCTGCTCGCCGCCGCCGACCAGCACCCCGTCCCGACCCGCGCCTTCCTGCGCGCGGTGGCCGCCGCCGACCTCGACGCGCGCCCCCTGGAGGCCGCCGAGGCCGCAGGGCTCGCCTGCGCCACCCCCGACGGCGTCGCCTTCCGCGACCACTGGATCCGCGTCGCCGCGTACGAGACGGCGACCCCCACGGACCGCCGCGACGCCCACCGCCTCCTCGCGCGCGTGCTGAACGGCGCCGCCGAGGCCCCGTACCGCGCCTGGCACCGGGGCGCGGGCGCCCTCGGGCCCAGCGGACGGCTCGCCGGGGAACTCGCCTCGGCGGCCACCCACGCGCGCGCGACGGGCGCCCCCTCCCTCGCCCGCGCCCTCACGGAACGCGCCGCGACCCTCGCCCCCGACCCCGCCGTCCGCACCCGCCTCCTCGCCCGCGCCGCAGCCGACGCCTGGGAGTCGGGCGACGGCGACCACGCCCGCCTCCTCGCCGCCCACACCCACGCCGACGCCCTCGCGGGGGTCCTGGCGCTGCGCGCGGGCAACGCGGGGGAGGCGTTCGATGCGGTGCTGGCGGGGGTGGTGAGGAGGTGCGGGACGGGGGATGCCGGGGATGCCGAGGAGGACGGAACGTTTCGCCACGCCGGCGGCACGGGCCACGCCAGCGCCACGGGCCACGCCAGCGCCACGGGCCGCGCGGGCGCCGTGGGCAACGGCAGCGCCACAGGCAACACCGGCTCCGCCTGCCACGCCGCCGCCCGCCGCGCCGACGCCGCCTGCCGCGCGGACTCTGCCGGCAACACCGGCAACACCGGCAACACCGGCAACACCGGCAACACCGGCAACACCGACCACGAGACCCCCGCCAGAAACCCCCGCGCCACCACTCACGCCAACACCACCCCCCACACCACCCCCGACCCCACCGACACCCCCCACCTCCTAGCCCGAGCCACCGAAGCCGCCATCTACACCGGCGACCTCCGCCGCTGCCGAGAAGCCCTCGCCCTCACCCACCGCACCGGCATCACCCCACCCGGAGTCCTCCCCGGCCTGGCAGCCGCAGTGGACGGCCGCTATCGGGACGCCCGCGACCTCCTGGAAGCCGCCGCAAGCCGCTGCGGACCCGGCGGTGACCCCACCCTCCTCGTACACGCCGGCATCGCCGCGCTGATGCTCGGCGACCACACCAGGGCCGCCACCGCGACGCTCAGAGCGGCCGAGTCCGCGAGGGCGAGGGGCGCCGCCGGTACGGTCGTGCAGGCGCGGGAGTTCCAGGTGTACGCCGACTTCTGGACCGGACGTCCACGCGCGGCGGAGGCGGCGGCGCTGGAGGCCCTGCGGGAGGCGTACACGACCGGCCAGGACAACGCGGCGTGCCACCTCCAGGCCGCGCTGGCGATGTTCGCGGCGCTCACCGGGGACGCCGACCTGTGCCGGGAACGGGCCGCCGCCGCCCGCGAACACGCCCTCGCACACGGCCTCGGCCTCCCCGCAGCCCTCGCCCAGTGGGCCCTCGCCGTCCTGGACCTCGGCACCGGCCAGTTCGACGGCGCCGCAGCCAGGCTCCGCGCGCTCGCCGGGTTCGGCCCGGGCCACGGCCACCGCGCGATACGGCACCTCGCGACCCCCGCGTACGTAGAGGCGGCCGTCCGCACGGGCGACACCCGCGTCGCGAAGGCCGCGCACGCCGACTACGACCGCTGGGCGCGAGCCGTACGCAGCCCCGACGACCTCGCCCTGAGCGCCCGTTGCCGGGCCCTGCTCACGCCCGGCGCCGAGGCCGTCGACCACTACCGCGAGGCTCTCGACCTGCACGCCGGAGGCACCCGCGACTTCGAACGGGCCCGTACGGAACTGCTGTTCGGCAGCGCGCTACGACGTCTGCGCCGCCGCACCGAGGCAAGGGACCGTCTACACAGCGCACTTGAGGCGTTCACCTCCTTCGGCTCCCCCCACTGCGCGGACCTCGCGCGCGCCGAACTGCGCGCCCTGGGCGCACCGGCCGCGCCGCTACGCGTGTCCACCAGCCCCGTCGACACGCTCACGGCCCAGCAGTTGCTGGTCGCCCGCATGGCCGCCGACGGCGCGACGAACCGGGAGATCGCCGGACGGCTCGCACTGAGCCCGCGCACGATCGACCACCATCTGAGGGGAGTCTTCACCCGGTTGGGGATCAGGTCGCGCATCGAACTGGTCCGCATCCTGGCGGAGTCCCCGTAAGGCAAAGGGAGTTGGGCGCAAAGCCCAACTCCCTTCCGCTCACTCCAACCCCGCCCGGAACTCCTCCGCGTCCCACGCCCCCTCCAACCGCCCCGCCAGCCAACTCCCCGCCCCCGCACGGAAATCACCCGGCGACAACGCCCCCACCCCCTCCGGCAGCACCCCCAGCAACGGAGCCCCCGACACCACCGGCAGATCCTCCACATTGCACCGCATCGCCAGATCCGGCACCCGAGGCCAGCTCCCGATGACGACCCCGAGCAACTCCACCTCACGGGACCGGAGTTCACGGGCCGTCAGCTCGGTCGTGTTCAGCGTCCCGAGCCCCGCCGAGGCGACCAGCAGCACCGGCGCCCCCAACAGCGCGGCGACATCGGCGAGGTTGCCCCCCTCCTCGTCGAACCGCACGAGCAGCCCCCCAGCCCCCTCGACGAGCACCAAGTCGTGCTCCGCGGCCAGCTTCTGCGCCCGCTCGACGACATCGTGAGGCCGCACCGGAGCAAGTCCGGCCCGCCGAGCGGCAGTTGCCGGGGCGAGCGGCTCGGGATAGCGAGCGCACTCGGCGACGGTGACAGCCCCGGCGAGCCGGGCGACCTCGTCCGCGTCCCCCGACTCCCCGGGCCCCACCCCGGTCTGCGCGGCCTTCAGCACGGCGACCGAACGCCCCGCCGCGACCGCGACGGCGGCAACCGCCGCTGTGACGGCCGTCTTTCCGACCTCCGTACCCGTCCCCGTGACGACCAGGACCGCCATGCTCATCCCTCCCGCGCGGCGGCGCACACCGCGCGCGCGATCCGGGCGACGTCGTCGTCGCCGGTGACGTACGGCGGCATCGTGTAGACGAGGTCGCGGAACGGCCGCAGCCACACGCCCTCGCGGACGGCCGCCGCCGTGGCCGCCGCCATGTCGACGGGATGGTCCAACTGGACGACCCCGATGGCCCCGAGAACCCGGACGTCCCGAACTCCCGGCAGGGACAAGGCCGTTGACAGCCCCTCCGTCAACCCCGTCTCGATCCGCTTCACTTCGGCCGCCCAGTCCTGCCCGAGCAGCAGCTCGATCGAGGCACGGGCGACGGCTGCGGCGAGCGGATTGCCCATGAACGTCGGCCCGTGCGCCAGCACCGGGACCTCGCCGCGCGAGATCCCCTCGGCCACCCGCGCCGTGCACAGCGTCGCCGCGAGGGTCATGTAACCGCCGGTCAGCGCCTTGCCGACGCACATCACATCCGGCGTCACCGCCGCGTGATCCGCCGCGAACAGCGCACCCGTACGGCCGAACCCGGTCGCGATCTCGTCGAACACGAGCAGCACGTCGTGCTCGTCGCACGCCTCGCGCAGCACGCGCAGATACGCGGGGGAGTGGAACCGCATCCCGCCCGCACCCTGCACGACCGGCTCCACGATGACGGCGGCCAGCTCGTCCGCGTGGCGCGCGATCGCCGCGCGCAGCTCATCGGCGTACCCCTCGTCGAACTCCGACGGCGGTGCGCCCACGAAGAGTTGGCGGGGCAGGACGCCCGACCACAGCTCGTGCATCCCGCCCTCGGGGTCGCACACGGACATCGGGTGCCAGGTGTCGCCGTGGTAGCCGCCGCGCCAGGTCAGCAGGCGCTGTTTCGACGGGCGGCCCAGTGAACGCCAGTACTGGAGGCACATCTTGACCGCGACCTCGACCGACACCGACCCCGAGTCCGCGAGGAACACGTGCTCCAGGCCCTCGGGGGTGATGTCGACGAGCAACTTCGCGAGCAGGACGGCGGGTTCGTGGGTGAGGCCGCCGAACATGACGTGGCTCATCCGGCCGAGCTGCTCGCGCGCGGCCTCGTCCAGCGCGGGGTGCCGGTAGCCGTGGATCGCCGACCACCACGAGGACATGCCGTCCACCAACTCGCCCCGGCCGTCCGCGAGTCGGAGCCGGACCCCGCTCGCCGCCTCGACGACGAGCGGTTCGACAGTGCCCGGCATCGGACCGTACGGATGCCAGACGTGCCGCCGGTCCAGCTCCAACAGCTCGGGTACGTCAGGCATTCGGCGCGAGATCCGTTCCGACACCGCGACGGCGGACGGCGACGAGGTCGGTACGGGGTTCACCGGACGAGGCCGCGACAGACGGCGCCGGCTCCGACGTACCGCACACGCCACCGCCACCACAGCCGGACGCGTCACCCTCATGACCTCCGCACCCGGCAGACTCCGCAGACCCGCAGCCACCCCCGGCATGCACCCGATGCTCCGGCAACGTCACCTGATCCGCGCCCTCCACCTCGAACCCGGCGTCCGCGATCATGTCCAGGTCCGCCTGGCCCGCCTGCCCCTCGGTCGTCAGATAGTCCCCGAGGAAGATCGAGTTGGCGAGGTGCAGCGCCACCGGCTGCATCGACCGCAGATGCACCTCCCGCCCGCCCGCGATCCGCACCTCGATGTCGGGACACACGAACCGCACCATCGCGAGAATCCGCAGACAGTGCTGCGGGCTGAGGTGCCACTCCTTCGCGAGCGGCGTCCCCTCGACGGGGATGAGGAAGTTGACCGGCACCGAGTCGGGGTCGAGCGCGCGCAGCGAGAAGACGACGTCGACGAGGTCCTCGTCGCTCTCGCCCATGCCCGCGATGAGCCCGGAACAGGCGGAGAGCCCGGCCGCGTGTGCCTTGCCGACGGTGTCGACGCGGTCCGCGTACGTGTGGGTCGTCGTGATCTCGCCGTACGTCGACTCGGACGTGTTGAGGTTGTGGTTGTACGCGTCGGCGCCGGCCTCGCGCAGCCGCTCCGCCTGCCCGTCGGTGAGCAGGCCGAGGCAGGCGCAGACCTCGACGCCCTCGTTCTCGTCCTTGATGGCCTTGATCGTCCCCGCGACCCGTTCCACGTCCCGGTCGGTCGGACCGCGCCCGGAGGCGACCAGGCAGACCCGCTTGGCGCCCCCGGCGACCCCGGCGGCGGCCGTACGGGACGCCTCGTCCGGCTTGATCCACGTGTACTTGAGGATGCCGGTCGTGGAGCCGAGGCGCTGGGAGCAGTACGAGCAGTCCTCGGGGCACAGGCCCGACTTGAGGTTGATCAGGTAGTTCAGCTTCACCCGGCGCCCGAACCAGTGCCGGCGCACCTTCCCGGCCGCGGCCACCACGTCGAGTACGTCGTCGTCCGAGGTGCGCAGCACGGCGAGCGCTTCCTCGCGGGTCGGCGGCTCGCGCCGAAGCCCCTTGTCCACCAGCGTCGTCAGCAGGTCCATGAGAGCCGATCCTGTCCTACCGGGCCGCCCGGGGCCAAGGTGGGGATCGCACAACAGACCCCGCTTGACGTGTGGGTATTGCCACACAGTGGGCGGCTTGTCGGCCCGCTAATGTCTGTTCGCTGTCTACAAAGCCCCGGACAGTGCCCCGGAACCCGCACAAGCCCCGGAGGACCGACCCATGGCGTTCGGCTGGATCGACGACCACGCGCAGGCGCGCCGCCGCGCCGGACTCGTCCGCACCCTGCGCCCCCGCCCCGCCGACAGCCCCCTGCTCGACCTCGCGAGCAACGACTACCTGGGCCTCGCCCGCCACCCCGAGGTCACCGAGGGCGCGGCGCGGGCGGCCAGGACCTGGGGCGGCGGCGCCACCGGCTCCCGCCTGGTCACCGGTACGACCGAGCTGCACGCCGAACTGGAGCGCGAACTCGCCGAGTTCTGCGGCGCCGAGGCGGCCCTCGTGTTCTCCTCCGGCTACGCCGCGAACCTCGCCGCCGTCACCGCCCTCGCCCCCGAGGGCACCCTCGTCCTCTCCGACGCGGGCAACCACGCCTCCCTCATCGACGGCTGCCGCCTGGCCCGGGGCACCGTCCAGGTCGTCGGCCACGCCGACCCGGAGGCGGTGCGCAAGACCCTGCGTACGTACGACGGCGAGGCGATCGTCGTCTCCGACACCGTGTTCTCCGTGGACGGCGACGCGGCCCCCCTGGACCGGCTCGCGGCGGCCTGCCGGGAAGCGGGCGCCGGGCTGGTCGTGGACGACGCGCACGGCCTCGGCGTGATCGGCGACGGCGGGCGCGGAGCGCCGTACGCGGCCGGACTCGCGGGCGCGGACGACGTCGTCGTCACCGTCACCCTGTCGAAGTCGCTCGGCAGCCAGGGCGGCGCGGTGCTGGGACCGGCGAAGGTGATCGACCATCTCGTCAACGCGGCCCGCACGTTCATCTTCGACACGGGACTCGCCCCGGCGGCGGCCGGAGCCGCCCTCGCGGCCCTGCGGCTGCTGCGGCGGGAACCCGAGCGGGCGCAGCGGGCCCGCGCGGTGGCGGGCGAGCTGCACGACCGGCTGACGGCCGCGGGCCTGGACGCGGTACGCCCCGACGCCGCGGTCGTCTCCGTGCGCGCCCCGTCGCCCGAGGCGGCCGTCCGCTGGGCGGCGGACTGCCGGACGGCGGGGCTCGCGGTGGGGTGCTTCCGCCCCCCTTCCGTGCCCGACGGTGTCTCACGGCTGCGGCTGACCGCCCGCGCGGACCTCTCCGGGGTGGAAGTGGACCGCGCGGTGCGGGTGATCGACGCGACACGACCATGAGTCGGCGACACGGCCGTGCTGTATTTCAGGAGAGCGTGCTCAGAGTGCCGAGGCGAACTCCGTCCAGCTCCCCTGGGTGAAGAGCAGCGCGGGTCCGGTGGGGGACTTGGAGTCGCGGACCGCGAGGAGACCCGAGTACGGGGCTGTCTCCACGCAGTTGTTGGCTCCCGTGCTGTAGCTGCTGCGCAGCCATCGAGCCTCGTGCAGAGCGATTGCGGAAGGAACGTTCCGAGGCAGTGCTGACATGGGGGTGCCTCCTTACGCGCCGTCACCTGTCCCGGCGATGAAATCCAATGAGTCCTCGGGTGAAAGGGCATGGATCTGAAGCTTGGTGAAAGCCTCCGAGTAGGCCCGGAGGTCTTCTTTCCCCTCAAGGTGATGACTACTCGTCAAGTGGTCGAGAACGACCACATCCAGATCAGAAACGCTCGAGAACGAAAAGACTACGAAAGGCCCTGTCACCCCGATATGCGCCCCCGCCGAGAACGGGAGTACCTGGAGCGTCACTTGGGGGAGTTTCGCGGCCTCCAGCAACCGTTCCAGTTGCGCCGCCATCACCTCGGGACCGCCCACCTGACGGCGCAGCACCGCCTCGTCGAGGACGGCGCTCAGCAGCAGCGGCGGGTTCCCGAGCAGCACGTCCTGGCGGGCCAGCCGCACCTCCACCAGCGCGTCCAACTGCTCCTCGTCCACGCCCTCCAGGGCCGAGCGGGTCACCGCGCGAGCGTACTCGGGGGTCTGGAGCAGCCCCGGGACCACCGTCGTCTCCAGCGTGCGCATCGCGCTCGCCTGCGACTCCAGGCTGATGAAGTCCCGGTACGTGGGCGGCAGCAGACCCCGGTAGGCGTGCCACCAGTGGTCCCGCCCGACCCCCTCGCCACCCCCGGCGAGCACCAGCATCAGCTCCCGCAGCCGGGCGTCGGCCACCCCGTAGGCGTCCAGGAGCAGCGCCACATCGGCCGGTTTCGCACTGCTGGTGCCGGTCTCGATCCGGCTCACCTTCGACTGGTGCCAGCCCACCAGCCGGGCCGCCTCGCCGCTCGTGAGCCGGGCCCGATTGCGTAACGCACGCAGTTCCGCGCCCAGTTTGCGGCGGCGCACCGCCGGGCCGTGTTGCATGCCCTTCTCCTCACTGCTTCCCATTACTCCCTGCGCGCCGCCCAAATCCGATCTGCCGTAGCAGAGTTCACCGCTTCGGGCGACAGATATATGCATATCCTGGTGGATCGCCGCACAGGAGGCCCGTGGAAATGGCAGTCTGACGGTGAAGCACCAGTCCGGGACCGTACTCGAACCATCCGCCTCGTGTCGGACGCCGGTCCCGTGGGAAAGGGACGACGTCGCCATGGCAGACCACCTGGAAGCATCCGTCACCCTGCCGAGCGACCCCGTGTCGGTCGCCGCGGCCCGTACCTTCACCGCGGGCACGCTCGCGGAGTGGGGCCTGCCGCCCGGCGCGGACCTCGCCGAGACCATCCGCCTGATCGTCTCCGAACTCGCCACCAACGCCATCCAGCACACCCTCGGCCAGTCGCCGACCTTCACCGTCGCCCTCGTCCTCGACCGGGACGAGCAGGTCAGCGTCGGCGTCACGGACAGCCATCCGCGCTTCCCCAAACGCCTTCCGGCCGCTGTCCAGCAGGACAACGGCCGGGGGATGGTGATCATCCGCTCGCTGGCGGCGGAGTGCGGCGGGCGCCTCAGGGTGCGGCCCACCCAGGAGGGCGGCAAGACGGTCCTGTGCGAGCTGCCCTGGACGGCGGCGACGGTGCAGCGGGCTACTTGACCCGGCCGTACCAGACGCTCTTGGTCCAGATCTTCTGGAGGCGCACCACGTCACCGGTCTTCGGCGAGTGCCAGATCTTGTTGTTCCCGGCGTATATCGCCACGTGGTAGACGTTCGACCCGGAGTGGAAGAAGACCAGGTCTCCCTTCTGCCGCTTCGACGCGGAGATGTGCTTGGTCTTGTTGTACTGCTGGGTGGTCGTGCGCGGCAGGGACTTGCCCGCCTTCTTGAACGCGTACTGCGTGAGCCCCGAGCAGTCGAACCGCTTCGGTCCGGCGGCGCCGTACTTGTACGGGGCGCCCTTCTTGGACGCCGCGATCTGGAGCGCCTTCGTCGAGACGGTGGCCGCCTCGGCTCCGGAGGCGACACCCGGTACGACCACGGAGCCGCCCACGGCGGCCAGTGCGAAGGCCGAGACCGTTCCGGCTCGGACCATCATCGACGGGACACGATTGAGCGCAGTCATGCGCAACCCTTCGTCAACCGCCTGAGAAGGATGACCTGTCGGATTCGGGCTGGCGAAGTTGGCCCGGCCGTGTCACCACGGCTTCACCCCAAGGGCTGCGCGGCCCGGTCATGGCGTGACCGTCCCGGCGACCCGTACTGCCTGGGTCCTCCACTCCTGCCGATGCACTCCTGTCGACTCGGTCAATCCGGGCAGCGGCAGGACTCGGCGTCCACCCGGACCGCCCCGCCTCTGGTGGCGGGGGCTTGTCGTCAGTCAGGGATCTTGACTCACTCGTGACCGAAATACCCAACGAATCCGAGGATTTGTGGCCTTACTCACGACTGAGCCATTCGGGTGAACAGTTCGAGAAACGGCCACGTGTCCGTCACCTGCGCAGCCGTCGATCAGGGCGGGAATGCCCCGGTCCGCACCCCGTCTCCGCAGGTTGCGCAACCTCTGAGGGCCGCCCGGGGGAAACCTCGTTACGCCGAACGGGGGACGGTTCTACGCCACTGTCCGCCGCCCGGCGGCCCTCCGGTGGCGATGCGTCATCACGCACCGTGCGACGGCCCCGTACGTCACCGCGAGGGAGCACGGGCGGGCGCGTGAGGCGCACGCTCAGCTCCGGGGCGGGGGCAGCGTCACCCTCGCCGTGCGCCGGTCGCCGTCCAGGACGCGCAGGGCGCGCGCCAGGGTCTCCGCGTGGACCTCGTGCTCGCCGCGCTGGTGCATCAGCGTCAGCGCGTCACGCAGCGCGGTCGCCTTCGCCACCAGCGCCTGCGCCGCCCTGAGGCCCCGGTAGGTGTCGCCGTCCCGGCTGGGGTTGATGCGGCCCAGCAGGTCGACGACCTCCAGGTAATGGTCGATCAGGTCGGCCTCCGCGCGCGTCAGCGCCGGGAGCGGGGGGAGTTCCGGCAGCATCCAGCCCTCACCTTCCGCCGCTCGCCCCGCGGGTCGACACGATCCGGTCGACGATGCCGTACGCCACCGCCGCCTCCGCGTCGAGCACCCGGTCCCGCTCGATGTCCTCGGTCACCTGCTGCGGGGTACGGCCCGAGTGACGTACGAGCATCTCCTCCAGGAGCGCCCGGGTCCGGCTCAACTCCTCGGCCTGGATGGCGAGATCGCTGGCCTGGCCCTGGAACTCGCCGGCCTCGGGCTGGCCGATCACCACCCGCGCGCCGGGCAGGATCAGCCGCCTGCCCGGGGTGCCGGCCGCGAGCAGGACCGCCGCCGACGCGCCGGCCTGGCCCAGGCAGATCGTCTCCACGTCGCAGCTGACGTACCGCATCGTGTCGTAGATCGCCGACATCGCCGTGAACGAGCCGCCCGGGGAGTTGATGTACAGCGAGATCGCCCGGTCCGGGTCCTGGTACTCCAGGTGCATGAACTGGGCCATCACGTCGTTCGCCGAGACGTCGTCCACCGGCGTCCCGAGGAAGACGATCCGCTCCTCCAGGAGTTTCGAGTACGGGTCCAGCGTCTTCGTGCCGTAGCTCGTGCGTTCGTGGAACTCAGGCAGGACGTGCCGGGCGTGGGCGGTCGGGCGGTTCATGGATGACCCTCCTTCTGCGTCTGTAAAAAATGTACAGGACGTACGTGACGTTAGAATGAGGTATGGCCTACGAGATTCCGGTGACGCAAGCCAGGGCTGAACTCGCCGACCTGATCAACCGGGTCGTCTACGGCGGCGAGCGCGTCGTCGTCACGCGACACGGAAAACCCCTGGTGGCACTGGTCTCCGCAGCGGACCTGGAACGCCTCGACGCGATGGACGCGCCCGTCGAGGAGCCGATGATCAGCGCGGTGTCGACGGTCCGCGAGGTGGCTTCAGCTCCTCGCGAACGACAGCGGTTCGGGATCGCGGCGGAGCACCGGGGGCCGGCGCTGGGGTGAGACGCGCCGGTGAAAGGGGTGCGCGCCCTCGCCGGGGAGGCGGGGCGCGCTGGGGGGTATCGGTACGTCGGTGAGGTTGCCGTTACGCGGCTGCCAACTCCCGCTCCTTGGACGCCGTACGGCCCTTCAGTGCCGTACCCAGCAGCACCGCACCCAACCCGATCGCCGCCCACCAGGCCAGCGTGAGGGCCGGGCCCAGGGAAGCCGCGCCGTCGAAGAAGGACACCGAGCGCAGGAGCGTCGCGCTGGCACCCGGCGGGAGCCACTGGCCGATCGTGCCGACCGGCGAGGGGAGCATCTGAGGGGCCGAGGAGGCTCCGGAGAACGGGTTGCCGAGGAGCATCACGACCGCGGAGACCAGGCCGATCCCGGCGCGGCCGAGCAGCGCGGACACGCCCGCCACCGCCGCGCTCACCGCGAGGGTCGCCAGCGCCAAGGTGCCCGCCTCCGCCCACCAGTCGCCGGTGAGGACGCCGAGCCAGCTGTCGGCGATGCCCGCGACCACCGCACCGGCCAGCGCGGCCGACCCCAGCAGCGCCGCGATCGCCGGCCAGCCCGCCAGGCCCAGGACCGTCACCACCGCGCCGGCCGCCATCCCGGCCATCGCCAGCGGCAGGACGCTCGCGGTGAGGGCGGCGCCCCGGGGGTCCGACGCCGGGGCGGCGACCACGTCCACCGTCTTCGTGCCGGCGGGCACCGCCTGCTGGAGCAGCTGCGCGACGACCGGGCTCGCGGCGGACGCGGTGAGCAGCTCCGGCCCGCCCGAGGTGACGACCACGGCGCCGTACACGTCCCGGTCCTCGATCGCGGCGCGGGCTGCGGCCTCGTCGGCGTACCGGTGGATCTCGAACGCGCCCTTGTGCTCCCGCAGTTGGCCCTCCACCTGGGTCACCGCAGCGCTCGGGCCCGCCACGCCGAGCGGCAGGTCGCGCGGGGCCACGCGGGTGGCGGGCCAGGCGAAGGCCCAGAGGGCCAGGGCGGCGAGGAGCGGGACGAGGAGGAGGGTGGCGAGGAGGCGGCGGGGGAGGGGAGTGGCGGGTGCCGGTGGTGCGGTCTCCCGTGTGTCCGCTGCCCGAGCGGGTGCTTCCCGGTCCGTGCTCTGTGCTGTCCGCATGGCGGCCCCCTAAAAAGAAGGATCGTTCGTTTTACGTTGTCCATACCGTGCTCCGGGTCCCCGCGCCTTGTCAAGAAGGAACGTTCGTTTTATGTTGAGGGCATGGCTCGTGTATCCCAGGCACACCTCGACGCCCGCCGTCGGCAGATCCTCGACGCGGCCGAGCGCTGCTTCGCCCGCAACGGCTTCCATGCCACGTCGATGCAGGACGTGCTCAAGGAGGCGGAGCTCTCGGCGGGGGCGGTGTACCGCTACTTCAGCAGCAAGGACGAGCTGATCGCCGCGATCGTCGCCGAGGTGATCGGCGTCCTCGCCGAGGTCTACGGCGAGGCGGCGCAGGAGCACCCGGCGCCGCTGCCGGACGAGCTGGTGCCGAGGGTGCTGAGGAGCATGCTGAAGGCGCGGGCGGGGCGCCTGGAGGGCGGCGAGTGGCTGTTCCCCCGGCTGCTCGTCCAGGCGTGGAGCGAGCTCCTGCGCAACGAGGAGCTGGCCGCGCAGGTGCGCGAGGGGTACGAGAGGGTGCGTCAGTCCTGGCAGCACGTGGTCCGTGGTTACAAGGACGCCGGGATCATGCCGCCCGACGCCGACGCGGACGCGCTGGCCCGCGCGATGATCGCGATGGCGCAGGGCCTGGTGACCCAGATCGCCGTCCTGGGGGCCACCCCGGACGACATGGAGAAGGCCCTCACCGACGGCGTACGCGCCCTGATGAGCATGCGCGACCCCCGCGCCGCGGAGTCACAGCTCGGTTAACGTCCCTGAAACGCGCCGCAACTAGCCTCCGATCACGCCACCAGGGCTTTTCCCGTGGCCGCGGCAGCCGGACCCCGCACGGTCCGGCGTGAGGAGGTGAGGTGGGACGTGCAACTGACCCCGCACGAGCAGGAGAGGCTGCTGATCCACGTGGCGGCCGACGTCGCCGAGAAGCGCCGCGCGCGCGGTCTCAAGCTCAACCACCCCGAGGCGGTCGCGCTGATCACCTCGCACATCCTCGAAGGCGCCCGGGACGGCCGTACCGTCGCCGAACTCATGGCGTCCGGCCGGAAGTTGCTCACCAGGGACGACGTCATGGAGGGCATCCCCGAGATGATCCACGACGTCCAGGTCGAGGCGACCTTCCCGGACGGCACGAAGCTCGTCACCGTCCACGACCCGATCGTCTGAGGCCGCCGATGATTCCCGGAGAGATCCTGTTCGAGGAGGGTCCGATCGTGTACAACGCGGGCCGCGAGGTCACCCGGATGACCGTCCTCAACGCCGCCGACCGCCCCGTGCAGGTCGGCTCCCACTACCACTTCGCCGAGGCCAACCCCGGTCTGGAGTTCGACCGCGCCGCCGCGCACGGCAAGCGGCTCAACGTCGCCGCCGGGACGGCCGTACGCTTCGAACCGGGGCTCCCCGTCGACGTCGAACTCGTCCCGCTGGCCGGCGCCCGGATCGTGCCGGGGCTGCGCGGGGAGACCGGAGGTGCCCTCGATGCCTGAGATCTCGCGCGCCGCGTACGCCGACCTGTTCGGCCCGACGACCGGCGACCGCATCCGCCTCGCGGACACCGACCTGCTGATCGAGATCGAGGAGGACCGCTCCGGCGGGCCCGGACTCGCCGGTGACGAGGCCGTGTTCGGGGGCGGCAAGGTCATCCGGGAGTCCATGGGGCAGGCGCGTGCTACGCGCGCAGACGGCACGCCGGACACCGTCATCACGGGCGCGGTCATCGTCGACCACTGGGGGATCGTCAAGGCCGACATCGGCATCCGCGACGGGCGGATCACCGGGATCGGCAAGGCCGGTAACCCCGACACCATGGACGGCGTCCACCCGGACCTCGTCATCGGGCCCGAGACCGAGATCATCGCGGGCAACGGGCGGATCGTCACGGCGGGCGGGGTCGACGCGCACGTCCACTTCATCTGCCCGCAGATCGCCGACGAGGCGCTCGCGGCCGGCGTCACCACCCTCGTCGGCGGCGGCACCGGGCCCGCCGAGGGCTCCAAGGCGACGACCGTCACGCCCGGGCCCTGGCACCTCGCGCGGATGCTGGAGGCGATGGAGCAGTACCCGCTCAACATCGGGTTCCTCGGCAAGGGCAACACCGTCTCGCACGACGCGATGCTCTCCCAGATCCGCGGCGGCGCGCTCGGCCTGAAGCTCCACGAGGACTGGGGGTCCACCCCGGCCGTCATCGACGCGTCCCTCACCGTCGCAGACCAGACCGGCATCCAAGTCGCCATCCACACCGACACGTTGAACGAGGCCGGGTTCGTCGCCGACACCCTCGCGGCGATCGGCGGGCGCGGGATCCACGCGTACCACACCGAGGGTGCGGGCGGCGGGCACGCGCCCGACATCATGACGGTCGTCTCCCAGCCGAACGTCCTGCCGTCCTCCACCAACCCGACCCGGCCCTACACCGTCAACACCGCCGAGGAACACCTCGACATGCTGATGGTCTGCCACCACCTCAACCCGGCCGTCCCCGAGGACCTCGCCTTCGCCGAGTCCCGCATCCGGCCGTCCACCATCGGCGCGGAGGACATCCTCCACGACCTCGGCGCGATCTCGATCATCTCCTCCGACGCGCAGGCGATGGGGCGGGTGGGTGAGGTCATCCTCCGTACCTGGCAGACGGCGCACGTGATGAAGCGGCGCCGGGGTTCCCTGCCGGGGGACGGGCGCGCCGACAACCAGCGGGTACGGCGGTACGTCGCCAAGTACACGATCAACCCGGCCATCGCGCAGGGGCTCGCCCGCGAGGTCGGTTCCGTCGAGACCGGCAAGCTCGCGGACCTCGTGCTGTGGGAGCCCGCGTTCTTCGGCGTGAAGCCTCATCTCGTCGTCAAGGGCGGGCAGATCGCCTACGCGCAGATGGGTGACGCCAACGCGTCCATCCCGACGCCCCAGCCGATCCTGCCGCGCCCCATGTACGGCGCGATCGGCCGCGCCCCCGCCGCCAACTCCTTCAACTTCGTCGCCCAGTTGGCCATCGACGACGGGCTCCCCGAGCGCCTCCAGCTCGGCAAGCGGTTCGTCGCGATCGACTCCACGCGCGGCGTCACGAAGGCGGACATGCGGGAGAACGCCGCGCGCCCCGACGTCCGGGTCGACCCCGACAGCTTCGCCGTCCACATCGACGGGGAACTGGTGGAGGCGACACCGGCCGCCGAACTGCCCATGGCGCAGCGGTACTTCCTGTTCTGACGGGTCCGAGAGGGCGAGGTTCTGAGATGGCGGGCTACTGATGTCCGGGGCGGCGTTGCTCGTCCTCGCCGACGGCCGCTTTCCCGCCGGGGGGCACGCGCACTCCGGCGGGGCGGAAGAGGCGGTGCGGGCCGGGCGGATCACCGGAGTCGAGAGCTTGGAGGCGTTCTGCCGGGGGCGGTTGCATACGGCGGGGCTCGTCTCGGCGGCACTGGCCTCGGCCGCCGCCGCCGGTGCCGACCCGGTGTGGCTGGACGCGCAGGCGGACGCGCGAACTCCCTCACCGGCGCTGCGGGTTGCCGCCCGCAAGCTGGGGAGGCAGTTGATGCGGGCCGCGCGGGCGACCTGGCCGGGGCCCGAACTGGACGCGCTGGCGCGGGAGTTCCCCAAGGGGGCGCACCAGCCTGTGGTGTTGGGGGTGACGGCACGCGCGGCGGGCCTGGGCCCCCGGGACGCCGCGTACTGCTCCGTGTACGAGAGCGTCAGCGGCCCGGCGACGGCCGTGGTCCGGCTGCTGAGCCTCGACCCTTTCCAGGCGACGGGAGTTCTGGCGCGGCTGGCCCCGGAGATGGACCGGGTCGTGGACGCGGCGGTGACGGCGGGAACGGCGACACCCCCGCAACTCCCTGCGGCTTCGGCACCGTTGCTGGAACTGGCGGCGGAGGTGCACGCGGGGAGGCGGGGGAGGTTGTTCGCGTCGTGAAGTTCGGCGGGGGTGGGGTGAGGCGAGGCTTGGCGGCGCACACCTCACATCCCAACTAACGCCAACCACTCCCACTTAGGGGCGCGGGGCTGTATCAATTTGCGGCTACCGCCGCGCGGGCGCGACCAGCCACAACGAACCCGCACCCGGCACCAAGCAACACTCCCCACCCCCGACCCCGCACCCTCCGCCCCCCGCACACCAGGAGCCACCCATGCACCTCGACCACCCCCACTCCCACGCGGCAGCGCTCAGCGCAGACGCCCACCGCCCCGACGGCACCCGCAGAGCGCTCCGCATCGGCCTAGGCGGCCCCGTCGGCTCCGGCAAGACCGCCACCGTCGCCGCCCTCTGCCGAGACCTCCGCGAAGAACTCAGCCTCGCCGTCGTCACCAACGACATCTACACCCGCGAGGACGCCGAATTCCTGCTCAGGGAAGCCGTGCTGCCGCCGGAGCGCATCGCCGCCGTGGAGACCGGCGCCTGCCCGCACACCGCGATCCGCGACGACATCTCCGCCAACCTCGAAGCCGTCGAGGACCTGGAGGACAGCGTCGGCCCGCTGGACCTGATCCTCGTAGAGTCCGGCGGCGACAACCTCACCGCGACCTTCTCCAAGGGCCTGGTGGACGCGCAGATCTTCGTCATCGACGTGGCCGGCGGCGACGACATCCCCCGCAAGGGCGGCCCCGGTGTCACCACCGCCGACCTCCTCGTCGTCAACAAGACCGACCTAGCCCCGTACGTCGGCTCCGACCTCGCGAGGATGGCGGCCGACGCGAAGGCACAGCGCGCCGAACTCCCGGTCGCCTTCCAGTCGTTGAGGAGCGAGGCGGGCGTCGCCGAGGTCGCCGCGTGGGTGCGGGCACAGGTGCGTGCGTGGACGGCGTAAAGGCGACAGCCCGGCTGCGGGCCACCCTCGACGACCGGGGCGGAACCGTCCTGCCGGTGCTGGAGAGCGACGGCCCCTTGGCGCTGCGCCGCACCCGGAGTCACCACCCGGCCGAGGCAAGGGCGTTGCTCGTCGGCGCGATGAGCGGCCCCCTCGGCGGCGACCGCTTCCGCGTCGAGGCGGACGTAGACCCCGGCGCCCGCCTGACCGTCGGCTCCGCCGCCGCGACGATCGCGCTGCCGGGCCAGCACAAGGGCGAGGCGCGGTACGACGTGCGCCTGAAGGTCGCCGAGGACGCCGAACTCCGCTGGCTCCCCGAGCCGTTGATCTCCGCGAACGGCAGCGACCTGTACGTCACGACCCGCATCGACGCCGCCCTCGGCGCCCGGCTCGTGTTCCGCGAGGAGCAGGTGCTCGGCCGCGCCGGTGAGGAACCCGGCCGCCTCACCAGCCGGTTGACGCTCAAGGTCGGTGAACGCACCGTCCTGGACCAGGAGTTGGCGTGCGGTCCGGGCGCGCCCGGCGGCTGGGACGGCCCGGCTGTCCTCGGCGGCCACCGCGCCGTCGGCCAACTCATCGTCGTACGCCCGGAGTTCGCGGACGACCCGGCGCCGGTGCGGGTGCTGGCGGACGGTGCCGCCAGTGTCGTACCGCTGAGCGGCCCGGCCGCTCTCGTGACCGCGCTCGCGCCCGACGGGCTCGTGTTGCGCAGGGTGCTGGATGAGGCGCTGGCCCAACTGGGGTGAGAGATCCGGCGAACGGACGTCGTCATCCGCTTATCGGATTGGCAAAGAACCGGTGCCGGGTCTGTTCACAAGAAACGCACAACAGACAGGATCCCTCCCGTACTGACACGTCAACTTCGTACAGGGAGACCGCATTTGAGACCCCACAGAAGAACCGCCGCGCTGGGTTCTGCCGGAGTGCTCGTCACGGCGACCCTGATAGCCGGGGCCGTCGCCGCCCCCACCGCGAGCGCCACCGGCGGCAGCGGCTACGGCCAGGGCCGTGAGTCCGTCGGCGTCGCGATAGCCGCCGCACGGGCGGCGCAGGCCGGCATCGACTGGCAGGACTGCCCCACGAGTTGGGGCCTGGAGAAGCCGATCACCTGCGGCTATGTGAGCGTCCCGCTCGACTACGCGAAGCCGTACGGCAAGCAGATCAAGCTCGCCGTCGACCGCATCCGCAACACCGGGACCCCCGAGGAGCGCCAGGGCGCCCTCATCTACAACCCCGGCGGCCCCGGCGCCTCCGGCCTGCGCTTCCCGCGCCGCGTCACCACCAAGGCCCCGGTGTGGGTCAACGCGTCCAAGGCGTACGACTTCGTGGGCTTCGACCCGCGCGGCGTCGGCAAGTCCGCGCCGATCTCCTGCATCGACCCGCAGGAGTACGTCAAGGCGCCCAAGATGGACCCGGTGCCCAGTTCCGAGGCCGACAAGCGCGCCCAGCGCAAGCTGGCCCGCGAGTACGCCGACGGGTGCGCCGAGCGCAGCGGCGAGATGCTGCCGCACCTCACCACCCCGAACTCCGCGCGCGACCTCGACGTCATCCGCGCCGCGCTCGGCGAGAAGAAGCTCAACTTCCTCGGCGCGTCCTACGGCACGTACCTCGGCGCCGTCTACAGCACCCTGTTCCCGACGCACGTGCGCCGCATGATCTTCGACAGCGTCGTCGACCCCTCGCGGGAGAAGATCTGGTACCAGGCCAACCTGGACCAGGACGTCGCCTTCGAGGGCCGCTGGAAGGACTGGCAGGACTGGGTCGCCGCCAACGACGCCGCGTACCACCTCGGCACCACGCGCGACCAGGTGCAGGCGAAGTGGCTGAAGCTGCGGGCCGACGCGGCACAGGCGCCCCTCGGCGGGGTCGTCGGACCGGCCGAGCTGATCGGGTTCTTCCAGACCGCGCCGTACTACGACTCGTCGTGGATTCCCACCGCGACGGCTCTCAGCCAGTACTTCGCCGGGAACGTCCAGGCCGTCATCGACGCCGCCGCGCCCGACCTCTCCGACACGGCGGGCAACATCACCGCCGAGAACGGCAACGCCGTCTACACGGCCGTCGAGTGCGCGGACGCCAAGTGGCCGACGTCGTGGAAGAAGTGGGACCGGGACAACACCCGGCTCCACAAAGACTATCCCTTCCTGACCTGGGCGAACGCGTGGCTGAACCTGCCGTGCGCGACCTGGTCGGCCAAGCAGCAGACGCCGGTCGAGGTTCGGACGAACCGGGGCCTGCCGCAGACGCTCATCGTCCAGTCCGAGCGTGACGCCGCCACCCCGTACTCCGGCGCCGTCTCTCTCCACCAGCGCCTCAAGGGCTCCCGCCTCATCACCGAGAAGAACGCGGGCTCCCACGGTGTGACCGCGCTCGTCAACCCGTGCGTCAACCAGCGGGTCGACGCGTACCTCCTGCGCGGCACGCTCGACGCCGCCGACGTGGCCTGCGGGCCGCACGCGACGCCGAAGCCGTAAGCGTCTGTACGAGGGGACGGCCTCCGCCGGGGTCGTCCCCCCTTTGCGTCCCCTTTTACGTCAACTCAGCGGCAGCCGGGGGAACTTCTGCGCCTCCGCCTTCGCGACGGCCGCGTACTGGTCGACGTACTCCTGACCCGACAGCTTGAGAATCTCGTACATGATTTCGTCCGTGATGGCCCGCAGGATCGCCTTCTCGTGCTCCATCCCGGCGTACCGCGAGAATTCGAGCGGCTTCCCGAACCGGATCGTCACCGGGTGCAGACTTGGGAACCGCTGCCCCGGCGGCTGCGCCTCGAACGTCCCGATCATCGCGCACGGCACGACCGGCACCCCGGCGGTCAGCGCCATCACGGCGACCCCGACCTTGCCCTTGTACAGCTTCCCGTCGTGCGACCGGGTCCCCTCGGGATAGATCCCGAGCAACTCCTCCTTGCTCAGCACCCCGAGCCCTTCCCGGATGGCCGCCTGCCCCGCCTCCTTCCCCGACCGGTCCACGGGAATCTGCCCGGCACTGCGGAAGAACGCGGCCGTCAGCCGCCCCCGCACCCCGGGCCCGGTGAAGTACTCGGCCTTGGCGAGAAAGGTGATCCGCCGCTTGATGACGGCCGGCATCAGAAAATGATCGGCGAACGACAGATGATTCCCGGCGACGATCGCGGCCCCGTCCTCCGGAACGTTCTCCAGCCCCTCGATCTTCGGCCGGAACAACACCCTCAACAACGGGCCCAGCAACACATGCTTCAACAACTGGTAGAACAAGGCCCGCTCCTCGCTCCGACATTCCGGCAGGTCAGCCGGGACATCAAGTGGGGTCAGTGTAGGCGGGCGGGGAACGCACGGGAACGGACCCGGCCGGAGCTTCCTCAGCCCTGCCCGTCGGCGTCTCCCGCGTCCCCGGTGACCCGGTACCGGTCCAGCGCCGACGCCCGCTCGTGGTACGGGATCCGCGACAGCCGCGACACCATCGCCCACATCTCCCGCTCGTCCGCGAGCTGCTGCGGAACCCTCAGCCCCAACGCCCCCGCGAGCGGCCTGCGTCCGGCGTTCACCAGCGCCCGCACCGACGCCGCCCACTCGTCCGTCGCCGTCACCGCCGACCGGTACCAGACCGGCAGCAGCACCCCGAGCACGCCCACCATGACCAGCAGCAACGGCACGTCCGGCCGGTCGCCCGCCGCCAGCGCGAGCACCGCCAGCGCCATCACCGCCGCGTGCCCGAACAGGAGCGCCACGAAGAAGTCCACACTCGCGCGGGCGATCTCGGTCTGCCGGGTGAGCTGATCCGGTGCGCAGCCGGTGAGTTCGTTCCACAGGAGCTGTGTGTCCATCCGGTACCGGTCCGCCCCGTACTCCTCGAACCGCCGGATCGCGTTCCCGAGCCGGGTCGGCGCGATCTGGTCGTCGGCGATCGGATACCGCGCCAACCGCTCCTGCAACAGGGCCCGTTGAGCGGCGGTCCGGCGCCGGTCCCCGGGCACGGCCCGCGCGATCCCCGGATCCCCCAGCAGCCGCGCCAGCTCCCCGGCGTCCACCTCCGACAGCGACCCCCGCTCGTGCCGCCGCCGCTCCAGCCGCAGCACCGTCAGCCGCCCGGCCAACCGCTCCTTCGTACGACGGCTGCGCCGGCACCCGGCGTCGTACGCCCGCGCGGGCCACAGCAAGTACCCCTCCAGCAACCGGTACAGCGCGTTCTGGCACGCGTTCGCGGCGAGCCCGATCAGCAGGGAGCCGGTCAGCAGCAGAATCCCGGTGTGCCCGGACCCGATGTCCCGCACACGGTCGAACGGCCCCAGCCCACGCAGGCTCGGCGCGACGGCGAACATCAGCACCGCGAGGTTCAGCGCGGTGGGGAGGATCCAGCCGACGAGCAGCGTCCAGGCCCCACCCAGCGCGCCTTTCGCTATGTCACCCATCTACCGGGTCGGGCCATTCGTCGTCGTCGGAACCGGTGCCGGGGCCGGGCGGGGTGTGCTTGGCGGGGGTGCCGGGGTGGGTGCCGTAAACGGCGCCTTGCGGTGGGGCGGGCATGTGGTAATCGCGGACGACGATGTCCTCGTCGGACTCGGCGTCGGGCTCGGCGTACTCCGCGAGCAGTTCGGCCAGCCGCAGGGCCGAGGAGAACAGGGGAGCGATCGAGGAACGCATGAGGTGCGAGTGGAGCAACCGGGCCAGGGGGAGCGGCAGTTCCCCGGCGTGCTCGACCTGCGACTCGGCCCTGGCCAGGATCCCGTCGAGGGAGGAGTCCAGGACGTCCGGCCGTACGCGGGTCAGGTCCTCGCGCACCTCGTGGACCGCCCGCAACAGCCCTTCCGTAGGCCCCTCCGGGCTCATTGGCCCCACGGTGACGGACGAGTGGCCCCCCACCGCGATGGGGCCTGACGACACCTGGTCGGTGGAGACCTGCCTGTCACCGCCCCCGTCCTCGAACTCTTCCGGATCGCTGGGCACCTGGGTTCCCCCTGCTCGCTGGACCTGTCACCGCGGCTCCAAGAGTAGGGGGAACCCGGCCCGCAATTCAGCTCAGCACCCTCCCCAACACCCCGATCGCCGACCGCAGTTCCTCCTCCGTGATGCACAGCGGCGGGGCGATGCGGATCGTCGAGCCGTGGGTGTCCTTGGCCAGGACGCCCTCCCGCATGAGCCGTTCGCTGATCTCGCGGCCGGTGCCGAGCGCCGGGTCCACGTCGACGCCCGCCCACAGGCCCCGGGAGCGGAAGGAGACGACTCCGTGGCCCACCAGGTCGGTGAGGCCCTCGTGCAGGACCGTCCCCAACTCCGCGGCCCGGCGCTGGAATTCGCCCGTCTCCAGGAGGTCGATCACCGCCGTGCCGACCGCCGCCGCGAGCGGGTTGCCGCCGAACGTGGAGCCATGCTCGCCGGGGTGCAGGACGCCCAGGACCTCGCGGCGGCCCACGACCGCCGAGACCGGCACGATGCCGCCGCCCAGCGCCTTGCCCAGCAGCACGGCGTCCGGCACGACCCCTTCGTGCTGGACCGCGAGCGTGTGCCCCGTCCGCCCCAGCCCCGACTGGATCTCGTCGGCGATGAAGAGACACCCGGCGCGGAGGGTCAACTCCCGCACGCCGGACAGGTATCCGGCGTCGGGAATCAGGACCCCGGCCTCACCCTGGATGGGCTCGATCAGCACCGCCGCCGTCGTCTCGTCGATCGCCGCCTCCAGCGCCGCGAGGTCGTTGTACGGCACGATCCGGAACCCCGGCGTGAACGGCCCGAAGCCGCTGCGCGCCGACTCGTCCGTGGAGAAGCTGACGATGGTCGTCGTACGCCCGTGGAAGTTGTCGGCGGCGACGACGATGGTGGCCCGGTCGGCGGGGACGCCCTTCACGTCGTACGCCCACTTGCGGGCGAGCTTGATGCCGCTCTCCACGGCCTCCGCGCCCGTGTTCATCGGCAGCATCATGTCGTAGCCGGTCAACGCGGTCAGCCGCTCGGCGAATTCGGCGAGGCGGTCGTTGTGGAAGGCGCGGGAGGTGAGCGTCAGGCGGTCGAGCTGGCGGTGGGCCGCCTCGATCAGCGCCGGGTGGCGGTGGCCGAAGTTCAGGGCCGAGTACCCGGCGAGCATGTCGAGGTAGCGGCGGCCGTCGACGTCCTCGACCCAGGCGCCCTCCGCGCGGGCGACGACGACCGGCAGGGGGTGGTAGTTGTGCGCGAGGACCGGCTCCTCGGCGTCGATCAGCTCGGCAGAGGTACGCAGCTCGGACATGGTCGTCATCAGCGGATCTCCTGGGTGCAGCACTTGATGCCACCGCCGGCCTTGTGGAACTCGGAGAGGTCGACGGGGACGGGGACATAGCCGTGGTCGGCGAGCCGGGCGGCGAGCGCCTCGGCGCGCGGGGCGATGAAGACGTTGCGGCCGTCGGAGACGGAGTTGAGGCCGAAGGCGAGCGCGTCGTCGCGGGTGGCGAGGACGGCGTCCGGGTAGAGGGCGGCGAGCACCTCGCGGCTGCCCGGCGAGAACGCCTCCGGGAAGTACGCGATGTTGTCGTCGTCCAGGACGAACAGGGCGGTGTCGAGGTGGTAGAAGTACGGGTCGGTCAGCGTCAGCGCGATCACCGGCCGCCCGAAGAACTCCTGCGCCTCGCGGTGCGCCTCCCGCGTCGTGCGGAACCCCGTCCCGGCGAGCAGGTAGCGGCCGGTCCAGACGAGGTCGCCCTCGCCCTCGACGACGTGCTCCGGACGCCGTACGTCGTACCCGGCGCTCGTGAACCAGGTGTCGTAGTGGACGGACTCGGGGCGCCGCTCGGGCGCGTGGAAGAGGGCGCCGAGGACCCGGCCGTCGACGACGACCGCGGAGTTCGCCGCGAACACCATGTCGGGCAGGCCGGGCGCGGGCTCGACGGAGTCGACGGTGTGGCCGTGGGAACGGTACGCGCGGATCAGCGACTGCCACTGCTCCTGCGCGAGATCGACGTCGACGGGTTTGTCGGGGTTCATCCAGGGATTGATCGCGTACTGCACGGCGAAGTGCCGGGGTTCGCAGACGAGGAACCGCCGGGAGCGCGGCACACGGGAGTCGGGCACAGAGGGGTTCCTCCGCTTTTCCAGTGAAACCTACGGGATGTGATCAACGGTAGGAACTCACCGGTACGAGCGACAAGCAACCGACGTTGCGTGTCGACGCACGATCGCTGCGTGTTCAGGCCCCTTCACGCACGTCCGGTGCGGGATGGGTCGCGCCCGCCTCCGGAGCCTCCGGCAGCAGGTGGGACAGGACCATCACGCTGATCGTCTTCCGGATGAACGGCTCGGTCCGGATCCGCTCCAGCACCTCCTCGAAGTGCTCCACATCCCGGGCCCGCACGTGCAGCAGCGCGTCCGCCCCGCCGGTCACCGTCATCGCCGCGGTGATCTCCGGATGGTTGCGCACGACCTCCGCGAGCCGCCTGGGGGGCGCGGCGCCCTCGCAGTACACCTCCACGTACGCCTCCGTACGCCAGCCCAGCGCCGCCGGCTGCACGGTCGCCGTGAACCCGGTGATCACCCCGGACTCCCGCAGCCGGTCCACCCGCCGCTTCACGGCCGTCGCCGACAGCCCGATCGCCGCCCCGATCTCGGCGAAACTGGACCGAGCGTTCGCCATCAGCGCCGTGATGATCTTCCGGTCGAGATCGTCGCCAGAGTTCATGCGGGCACTGTATCCAGCGGATACCGCCAAGCCCCGTACATGTGCACAACGCCCGTTCCCCCCTACACTCCCCATTCATGCTGCGCGCCCTCGCCGTCGACGACGAACGCCCCTCCCTGGAGGAGCTGCTGTACCTGCTGAACGCCGACCCGCGCATAGGCAGCGTCGAGGGCGCCGGCGACGCGACCGAGGCGCTGCGCCGCATCAACCGGGCTCTGGAGTCGGGGCCCGGCGGTCCCGAGGCCATCGACGTCGTGTTCCTCGACATCCAGATGCCGGGGCTCGACGGCCTGGATCTCGCGCGGCTCCTCACCGGCTTCGCGAGGCCCCCGCTGGTCGTGTTCGTCACCGCCCACGAGGACTTCGCCGTCCAGGCGTTCGACCTCAAGGCCGTCGACTACGTCCTCAAGCCGGTCCGCAAGGAGCGCCTCGCCGAAGCCGTACGCCGCGTCGCGGAACTGCGCGGCGCCGCCCCGCACATCCCCGTCCACGAACCCGACCCCGACCACCTCCCCGTGGAGCTCGGCGGCGTCACCCGCTTCGTGTCCGTCGACGACATCACCCACGTCGAGGCCCAGGGCGACTACGCCCGCCTGCACACCGGCCAGGGCAGCCACCTCGTACGCATCCCCCTGTCCACCCTGGAGGAGCGCTGGCGCGCCCGCGGCTTCGTCCGCATCCACCGCCGCCACCTGGTCGCCCTGCGCCACATACGCGAACTGCGCCTGGACGCCGGTACGGTGAGCGTCCTCGTCGGGAGCGAGGAACTCCAGGTCAGCCGCAGGCACGCGCGAGAGTTGCGGGATCTGCTGATGAGGAGAACGTGAACACATGAAGGCGCAGCACGGCCCGCTGTCGACGAGGAGACTCTGAAAGGTGCCCAACCAGGACCCCGCCGAGCGCCGTGTCACCGTGACCGGACCGCCCCGCCGCACCCGGCGTCCCTCCGGCGCCTACCGCCCGCGCACCGAGATCGACGAACAGACCACCCTCGGCCACACGTACGTCCGCTCCCTCATGCGCTCCCAACTGCGCGCCGCGCTCACCGTGTTCGCGGTCCTCGCCCTCCTCGTCGGCCCGCTGCCCCTGCTGTTCGCGGCGATGCCGGGCGCCCGCCGCATGACCTGGCTGGTCCTCGGGTTCTGTCTGTACCTCCCGCTCGTCCTGCTGGCCCGCTGGTACGTCCGCCGCGCCGAACGCAACGAACGGGACTTCGTACGCCTGGTCGAAGACAAGTGAACCCCGGGGACCGATGAACTCCTCGTACGCCATCCCCGCCGTCGCGCTCGTTGTCGTCGCGACCGTCCTCGTCGGCGCGTTCGGCCTGCGGATATCCCGTACGACGTCGGACTTCTACGTCGCCTCCCGCACGGTCGGCCCCCGCCTGAACGCCGCCGCGATCAGCGGCGAGTACCTGTCCGCCGCGTCCTTCCTCGGCATCGCGGGCCTCGTCCTCGTCCAGGGTCCCGACATGCTCTGGTACCCGGTCGGCTACACCGCCGGATACCTGGTCCTGCTCCTCTTCGTCGCCGCCCCGCTGCGCCGCTCCGGCGCCTACACGCTCCCCGACTTCGCGGAGGCGCGGCTCGCGTCGCGGACGGTGCGCAGGCTCGCGGGCGGGCTCGTCGTCGGCGTCGGCTGGCTGTACCTGCTGCCCCAACTCCAGGGCGCCGGGCTGACGTTGACGGTCCTGACCGGCGCGCCCGGCTGGCTCGGCGGGGTCATCGTCGCCGTCGTCGTCACCGCGACCGTCGCGGCGGGCGGCATGCGGAGCATCACCTTCGTACAAGCCTTCCAGTACTGGCTGAAACTCACCGCCCTCCTCGTCCCGGCGCTCTTCCTCGCCCTGGCCTGGCACGGCGACGGGGGTCCGAAACAAGCCTTCGACGAGCCCGCGACCTTCCGCGAACAGCGTTCCGTACGCGTCGACGCGACCCTCGATCTGAACCTCGCGGGCCCCCTGACCGTGAAGGTGACCGGAAGAGTGGACGGCCGCCGGTACTCCGGCACGGAGGTGAGCCTGCCGATGGGCATCCACCGCGTGGAGCGCGGCACGCGCCTGGTCTTCCCGCAGGGCGCGGACGTCCCCACCGCCGACCGGGGCGCCACCGGCGGCATGTCGGCGTCCCTGGCGACGGGCCGCCAGGAACGCCCCCTGTACGCGACGTACGGCCTGATCCTCGCGACGTTCCTCGGCACGATGGGCCTGCCGCACGTCGTCGTCCGCTTCTACACCAGCCCCCACGGCGTCGCCGCCCGCCGCACCACGGTCGCGGTCCTCGCGCTCATCGGCGCGTTCTACCTCCTGCCCCCGCTGTACGGCGCCCTCGGCCGCCTCTACGCCCCCGAACTCGCCCTCACCGGCGACGCCGACGCGGCCGTCCTGCTCCTGCCCGACCGCATCATCGGCGGCCTCGGCGGCGACCTCCTCGGCGCGCTGGTCGCGGGCGGCGCGTTCGCCGCGTTCCTCTCGACGGCGTCCGGCCTCACGATGGCCGTCGCGGGCGTCCTCACCCAGGACGTCCTCCCGGCGCGCAACGTACGCCACTTCCGCCTGGGTACGGCCCTGGCGATGGCGGCGCCCCTCGTCGCGAGCCTCCTCGTCGGCGGCCTCCCGGTCGCGGACGCGGTCGGCCTCGCGTTCGCCGTCTCCGCGTCCTCGTTCTGCCCCCTGCTGGTCCTGGGCATCTGGTGGCGCCGCCTGACCCCGCCGGGCGCGGCGGCGGGCATGCTGGTCGGCGGCGGCTCGGCGTTTGTCGCGGTGGCCACGACCATGGCGGGCCTCCCGGTCACCGGCACCCCGCACGCCCTCCTCGCCTGGCCCGCCCTGTGGTCGGTCCCGCTCGGCTTCCTGACGATGATCCTGATCTCCCTGGCGACACCGGGGCGGGTGCCGGCGGGGACGGCGGCGATCCTGGCGCGCTTCCATCTGCCGGAGGAACTGGTGGGGGAGGGGCGGGGGCTGCCGGGGGCGACCGGGTACGAGGCGGGGGCCGGGGCGGCTGAGGCTGGTGTGGGGAGTCTGCCGGGTGGCGGGGTGGCCGAGGGGGATATGGGGCGTTCGTCGCGTGGCGGTGTGGGCGAGGGCGGTGCGGGGCGTTCGCCGGGGGGTGGGGAGGCGGTGCCGGAAACTGGTGCGCGGCCGACCCGGGACACCGCGCGACCACTCGACCGCACACCCGGGCACGCGGGGCGCGAGGCCGGGGCGGTGGAGCCGTACGCCGGGGCGGTGGGGCCGGATGTCGGGGCGCCGCGTGACCGTGTCCCGCCGCAGTCCCGTCCGTCGGCAGGGGAGCGCCCGTCGGCAGGGGAGAGACTGCCGGTAGGGGAGGGGCCGTCGCAGGAGGACCGGGTCCCGCACCAGTCCGCATCGTCGGCTCCCACCGAGCGGCCGTCCCCCGTCGAGCGGCCCGCCCCGCAGAAGCGGTCCTCCTCCGGTGAGCGGCCCGTTCTCCCGGCATCGGAGTCCGGCTCATGAGCGGCTTCCTCGCCGGGCTCCTCGTCGCCGCCCTCCCGCTGCTCGCCGCAGGCTTCTGGCTGGGGCGGCGTACGGCGCGGCCCGAGTCCCTCGGCGGTCTCGGCACGCCGGTCGAGCACGCTACGTTCCAGACCCTGCACACGGCGTCCCTCGCGGCCCCCGCGCTGCGGGCCGGGCTCACGGAGGACTCGGCGCGGAAGTCGGCGCGCAGACTGCGGACGCTGCTCGGGACCGACGCGCTGTGCCTCACCGACGAGAAGAGCGTGCTCGCCTGGGACGGGGTCGGGGCGCATCACCGGGCCGAGATCATGGGGCGGCTGTCGGGGGCGCTGGAGACCGGGCGGGGGGAGGCGTTCCGGCTGGTGTGCGAGGTGCCGGACTGTCCCGTGCGGTGGGCCGTCGTCGCGCCGCTGACCGTGGACGAGCGGGTGCACGGGGCGCTGGTCGCGTGCGCGCCGCGCGAGTCCGCCGTCCTCGTCCGGGCCGCCGCCGAGGTTGCCCGCTGGGTCTCCGTACAGCTCGAACTCGCCGATCTCGACGACTCCCGTACCCGGCTGATCGAGGCGGAGATCAAGGTGCTGCGCGCGCAGATCTCGCCGCACTTCATCTTCAACTCCCTCGCGGTGATCGCCTCGTTCGTGCGGACCGACCCGGAGCGGGCGCGGGAACTGCTGCTGGAGTTCGCGGACTTCACCCGCTACTCGTTCCGCAGACGCGGCGACTTCACCACCCTCGCGGACGAACTCCACGCCATAGACCACTACTTGGCGCTCGTGCGGGCCCGCTTCGGCGACCGGCTCGCCGTCACCCTCCAGATCGCGCCCGAGGTCCTCCCGGTCACCCTGCCGTTCCTGTGCCTGCAACCCCTCGTCGAGAACGCCGTCAAGCACGGCCTCGAAGGCAAGGCCGACAAGTGCCACATCAGGATCACCGCGCAGGACACCGGCGCCGAGGCCACGGTCGTCATCGAGGACGACGGCGCCGGCATGGACCCGGAGCTGCTGCGCCGCATCCTCGCGGGCGACGTCAGCCCGTCGGGCGGCATCGGCCTCTCCAACGTCGACGACCGACTCCGCCAGGTGTACGGCGACGACTACGGCCTCGTCATCGAGACGGCCCCCGGCGCCGGTATGAAGATCACCGCGCGCCTCCCGAAGTACCAGCCGGGCGTCCACCCGGCCGCCCGACTGGCACCGCAGTGAATCTCAGGGCTGGCGCATCACTATCAGGGCAAGTGTGATCAGCCCCAGCACGACCCAGCCGAACCACAGCCAGCCGTTGCTGCCGAGCGCGACCGTGTAGGCCGTCACCGCGACGAGTCCGCCGACGGTGACCACCCCCATGGTCTTGGTGGAGCTGTCCGTGGAACCGGCCATCGCGACACCCTCCTCAGGGCCGCCCTCCGCAGGGCGGGTCCACCCTCCATGGTGCCCTGATGTCAGCCCTGGCGTGAGTTCAGGGACGCCAGATACGCGTTGTACGCCTCCAGCTCCTTGTCACCGTCCCGGTCGGCCGCGCGGTCCTGGCGCTTCGCCAGGCGCTGGTCCGAGCCGTACCACTGGAAGAGGAGCGCGATCAGGACGATCACCGAGGGGACCTCGCTGAACGCCCACGCGATGCCGCCCGCCGCGCTCTGGTCCGACAGGGCGTCGATGCCGAGGGAGGCCGGCGGGTTCTCGAACGACTTCACCATCGGCTGCGACGCCATCATCAACGCGATACCGAAGAACGCGTGGAACGGCATTCCCGCGAACAGCTCCAGCATCCGCATCAGATATCCCGGACGCTTCGGGCCCGGGTCCACACCGATGATCGGCCAGAAGAACACCACGCCCACCGCGAAGAAGTGCACCATCATTCCGAGGTGCCCCGCCTTCGACCCCATCAGCGTGTCGAACAACGGCGTGAAATACAGCGCGTAAAGGCTCGCGATGAACAGCGGGATCGTGAACGCGGCGTGGGTGATGACCGTCATGTACCGGCTGTGCAGCAGGGCGAGCAGCAGCTCACGCGGCCCCTTGCGGCCCTTCCCCGCGACCGGCAGCGCCCGCAGCGCCAGCGTCATCGGCGCCCCGAGCAGCACGAGGATCGGCGAGACCATGCTGATGATCATGTGCTGCACCATGTGCACGCTGAACATGACCATGCCGTAGTCATTGAGCTTCGTACACATCACGAGCACGACGGTGAGAACACCGAGCGCGAAGGAAATGGTGCGCGGCCAGGACCAGGAATCACCGCGCCGCCGGAGTTTCAGCACCCCCCACCCGTAAAGTCCGAGCCCGAGAATGCAGGCGACGAGGAAGAACGGATCAGCGGACCATTCCAACCCCCGCCCCAGCGTGAACGGCGGCAGATCCATGGTCATGCCGTGCCCGCTGTGATCCATAAGGGCGGCTCCAGACGAGGTGGGGAAATATGCGCCTACAAGAGTAGAGCGACCCCCGGCACGTCATGTCACCGGGGGAGCAACCCACCTTTAGGGGCGCGGGGAACTGCGCGACCAGCCACAGCAGACCCGCACCCGCCGAACAAGCTAAACCACGCACTCCGCCTCGGCGTACCGCTGCTCCGGCACCGTCTTCAGCGTCTCCACCGCCTCCGCCAGCGGCACCATCTCGATGTCCGTCCCCCGCAGCGCGGTCATCTTGCCGAACTCCCCGCGGTGGACGGCCTCGACCGCGTGCCAGCCGAAGCGTGTCGCCAGGACGCGGTCGTACGCGGTCGGCGTGCCGCCCCGCTGGACGTGCCCGAGGATGACCGGCCGCGCCTCCTTGCCGAGCCGCGACTCCAGCTCGATGGACAGCTGCCGGGCGATCCCCGCGAACCGCTCGTGGCCGTAGATGTCCTTGTCGCCCTCGTCGAAGCTCATGGTCCCGGCCTTCGGCTTGGCCCCCTCCGCCGCGACGACGATCGCGAACCGCTTGCCCGCCTCGAACCGCGCGCCGACCCGCCGGGTCAGCTCGTCGATGTCGAAGGGCCGCTCGGGGACGACGACCGCGTGCGCACCGGCCGCCATCCCGGAGTGCAGCGCTATCCACCCGGTGTGCCGCCCCATGACCTCGACGACGAGGACGCGCTGATGCGACTCGGCGGTGGTCTTGAGCCGGTCGAGCGCCTCGGTCGCGACACCCACGGCCGTGTCGAAGCCGAACGTGACGTCCGTGACGGCGATGTCGTTGTCGATGGTCTTCGGTACGCCGACGACGGGCAGCCCGGCGTCGGACATGAGCCGCGCCGCCTTGAGGGTGCCCTCACCGCCGATGGGGATGATCGCGTCGAGGCCGAGCTCCTCGACGTGCCCCTTGGCCCGCTCGACACCGTCGCGCAGATGGGAGGGCTGGACCCGGGAGGAGCCGAGGATCGTGCCGCCGCGCGCGAGGATGCCCGCGACCGCGTCGAGGTCGAGCTTGAGGTAGTCGCACTCCAGGAGGCCCTTCCAGCCGTCCCGGAAGCCGATGACCTCGTCGCCGTGGTCGACGACGGCACGGTGCACGACGGACCGGATGACGGCGTTCAGGCCGGGGCAGTCGCCTCCGGACGTGAGGACACCAATGCGCATAGCGCAACAACCTTCTTCACGTGGGCCGGGGACCGGACCACGTCGTCCGGCTCGATTCCCCGCCACCCTAGCGTCAGGAAGGGGTCGATCCGAAGGGTGCGTCCGTCTGCTGGACGCACCCGCTCACCTGCGCGGGGGCACCGTCAGACGGGCTGTTGACGGTGCCCCGAAAAACAGGTGAACACACAGGTCAGGCAGGCTGCTGGGCCGAGGCGATCCGCTCGCCCCGCAGCGCCTCGTACCACCGGTCGTCGCACGGCGGCAGCGCGTTCACATCGAGTGCGAGTTTCAGCAACAGGTCACCGATGAGCGGGTTGCGCGCGAGGACGGGACCGTGCATGTACGTCCCGAACACGGTGTCGCTGTACGCGCCCTCCGTGCCGTCGCCCGTGCCGTTGCCCTTGCCCATCTGGACGCGGGCGAACGGCCGCGCCGTCGGCCCGAGATGCGTGACGCCCTGGTGGTTCTCGAACCCGGTGAGCTGCGGCAGCCCGAGCCGGGGGTCGATGTCCGCGAGGACGTCACCGACACACCGCTCGCCCTCGCCGCGCACCGTCGTCACGTCGAGCAGCCCGAGGCCCGGCTGGCGCTGGCCCTGGTCGTTGACGAACTCGTGGCCCAGGATCTGGTACCCGGCGCACACCGCGAACACGATCGCCCCGTTGTTCACCGCCTGGTACAGGTGCCCGTCCCGGATCAGCCGCTCCGCCGCGAGCCGCTGCGGACGGTCCTCGCCGCCGCCGATCAGGTAGATGTCGCCGGACGTCGGGATCGGCTGGTCGCTGCGGACGTCGAGCCGCGCCACGTCCAGACCGCGCTGCCGCGCCCGCCGCTCGACGACCAGGACGTTGCCCTGGTCGCCGTACGTGCTCAGCAGGTCCGGGTAGACCCAGACGACCCGCAGTTGGTTGTCGCTCACTGGCTGAATCCCCTCAGTTGCCGACGCGGCGGCGCAGATCCTGGAACGCGGTGTAGTTGGCGATGACCTCGATCCGGCCCGGCGGGCACGCCGCCACCGCCTGGTCGGCCGAGTCGAACACCTGGAAGTGCTGGTTCGCCACTTCGAGCCGGACGGCGAGGTCGAGCTTGCGGTCGCCGATGACACAGATCGGGTGCCCGGTCAGCTGCGTGTAGTCGACGTCCCACAGCCAGGAGGTGTCCGTGCCGTCCGCGCCGCGCGCGTTCACCGACAGGATCACCGGCGCCGGTGCAGGATCGATCAGGCTGAACGTCTCCAGCCAGCCCGCCGGGTTCTTCGCCAGCAGCAGCCGCAGGTCCCGGCCCATGAACTGGACGACGTCGTAGCGTCCGGCGACCGCCTGCACCTGGTACATGCGTTCCAGGGCGACCTGCGGCGGCACCCCGAACACGGCGGCGACGGCGGCCGAGGACGCGGCGTTGGCCTTGTTCGCGCGGCCGGGGAGCTGGAGGTGGATCGGCCAGGCGGAGCCGTGCGGGTCGATGACGTGGTCACCGGACAGGGCCCAACTCGGCTGCGGGCGGCGGAAACCGCACTCCGCGCAGTACCAGTCGTCGCCGGGCCACTGGAGCACGCCACCGCAGGACGGGCAGGACCAGGCGTCGTCCTTCCACATCTGACCCGCCGCGACCCAGATCACGTTGTGCGAGGAGGACGCGGCCCACACCACCAGCGGGTCGTCCGCGTTGGCGACGACGACCGCCTTCGAACCGCTCAGCCCCTCACGCCACGCCTCCGCCATCATGCGGGTCTCGGCGGCGCGGTCGAGCTGGTCACGGGAGAGGTTCAGCAGCGCGATGCACTTCGGGTCGGTGTCCCGCGCGACCCCGGCGAGGTACTTCTCGTCGACCTCGATCACGCCGTACCGCGCTTCCGAACCGCCCGCGAGCGCCGAGGTGATACCGGCCGGCATGTTCGCGCCCAGGGCGTTCGACACGACCGGGCCCGCCGCGCGCAGCGCCTCCGCGATCAGCCGGGTCGTGGTGGTCTTGCCGTTGGTGGCCGAGACGAGGACGACGTCCAGGTTCTGGGCGAGCCGGGCGAGGAGGTCGGGATCGAGTTTCAGGGCGACCTTGCCGCCGATGACCGAACCGCTGCCACGGCCCGCGGCCCGCGATGCCGCGGCGACCGCCTTGCCCGCGGTCACGGCGATCTTGGCCCGCGGCGTGAGCGGGTCCGAGTTGCCTGCCATCAGTCCTCGATCCTCCTTCGTACGCGCCGCGCCTCTGCCTGACGACAACGTGATGGGTGGCCAGCCTATCGAGATCCATTCGCACTCCCGAATCCCGCCACCGTCTCACGGCTGTTAGACATGCGCGTGTCACAAAGGACCGTACCCTTACGGCCATGCCACACCGCTCCATCCCGGGCACACGGGGCCGAGTCCGCCCGATCACTTTGCACGGCACCCAGTCCCTCCACACGCCCTGCGAGGAGGTCCCGGCCTTCACCCCCGAACTGGCGTCGTTGGTCGAGGACCTGTTCGCGACGATGTACGCGGCGCAGGGGGTGGGCCTGGCGGCGAACCAAGTAGGCGAACCTCTACGGGTTTTCGTGTACGACTGCCCGGACGACGAAGACCTCCGCCACGTGGGCCACATCGTGAACCCCCGAGTAATCAGCGTGGACGGCGTAGTACTCCGAGGCCCGGAAGGCTGCCTATCCCTACCGGGCCTGGAGGCAGGCACGGAACGCTACGACGAAACGGTGATCGAGGGCTACACGATGACGGGAGCCCAGATCAGGGTTGAGGGCACAGGCTTCTTCGCAAGATGCCTGCAACATGAAATGGACCACTTGGAGGGCAGCACTTATGTGGACCGGTTGGAGGGCTGGCGGCGGAAGCGATTGCTGAGACAAGTAAGCAGAGCCTCTTGGAGCAAGGGGAGTTGACTTACCTAGGGGCGCGGGGAACTGCGCGACCAGCCACGAAGTACCCGCACCCCGCAACGCATCAGAACCCCGGCCCCCCAACCCGGTCTCCCGCAGCCGCAAGCCGCCCCCACAGAAGATCCGCCAAACACCGCACCAACTCACTCCGCTCACAAGGCCGTTCCCCCAACCACCAATCCCCAGCCGCATGCATCATCCCAACAATCCCATGCCCCCACACCCGAGCCACCTGCTGCCCACCAGGCCCCAGATCAAGCCGCTCCTCGATCACCTGAGCCAACTCCTCCCCCATCCGCTTCAACAGAGGAGCAGAGTGCCGCCCGACATCCCCCTCGGCCGGGTGCATCAAAAACCGATACACCTGAGGCCGAGCCTCGATCGCGGCAAGGTACGTATCAAGCGTCGCCTCAACCCGCTCACGCCGCTCAGCAGGAGCATCGAGCGCGGCCCGCAACGAGGCCAACAGCGCATCCGTATGCCGCATGGCAAGAGCCGCGTACAACCCACCCTTGTCCCCGAAGTGCCGATACAGAATCGGCTTGGTGATCCCCGCCTCAGCGGCGATCGCGTTCATCGAAGCCTGCGGCCCCTCCCGCAGCACCACCCGATCCGCCGCCTCCAGCAGTTCACGCCGACGACGGTCAGCAGACCTCTGCTGGTCGGTCCGCTGTGTGGTGTCCATTTCCGCTCCCCTGTGGTGTTTCGGTCCCGCCTGCGCAAACTAACACCTGCATCCGGAGTTGACTTTTCCTACTCGCGAGTAACACACTGGCGTTACCGCTAGTAACATGATGGTAAGTGTCGCCGTTTGTGCACCGCCGCGCTGGAGGAGTCATGGCCGAGTTCACCATGGAACTCAACGACGAGCAGAAAGAGGTCCGGGACTGGCTCCACGGCTTCGCCGCCGACGTCATCCGCCCCGCCGCCGCGGAGTGGGACGAGCGCGAGGAGACCCCCTGGCCGGTGATCCAGGAAGCCGCCAAGGTCGGCATCTACTCCCTGGACTTCTACGCCCAGCAGTACTTCGACCCCACCGGCCTCGGCATCCCGATGGCCATGGAGGAACTCTTCTGGGGTGACGCGGGCATCGCCCTGTCCATCGTCGGCACCGGCCTCGCCGCCGTCGGCGTCCTCGCGAACGGCACCGAGGAACAGATCGGCACCTGGATACCCCAGATGTACGGCGACGCGAACGACGTGAAGGTCGCCGCGTTCTGCTCCTCCGAGCCCGACGCCGGTTCCGACGTCGCCTCCATGCGCACGCGTGCCGTGTACGACGAGGCCAAGGACGAGTGGGTGCTCAACGGTACGAAGACCTGGGCGACCAACGGCGGCATCGCCAACGTCCACGTCGTCGTCGCCGTCGTCGACCCCGACCTCGGCTCCAAGGGCCACGCGTCCTTCATCATTCCGCCGGGCACCGAAGGCCTCTCCCAGGGCCAGAAGTTCAAGAAGCACGGCATCCGCGCCTCCCACACCGCCGAGGTCGTCCTCGACAACGTCCGCGTCCCCGGCTCCTGCCTCCTCGGCGGCAAGGAGAAGCTGGACCAGAGGATCGCTCGCGCGCACGAGAAGGCGAAGAGCGGCGGCGAACGTGTGAAGAACGCGGCGATGGCGACGTTCGAGGCGTCCCGGCCCGCCGTCGGCGCCATGGCCGTCGGTACGGCACGTGCCGCGTACGAGGTCGCGCTCGACTACGCGAAGACCCGCGAGCAGTTCGGCCGTCCCATCATCGACAACCAGGGCGTGGCCTTCCAACTCGCCGAGATGCGTACGCAGATCGACGCGGCCCGGCTGCTGGTCTGGCGTGCCTCGTGGATGGCCATCAACGGGAAGCCGTTCACGGCCGCCGAGGGGTCCATGTCGAAGCTGTTCGCCAGCGAGACGGCCAAGACGGTCACGGGGCAGGCGATCCAGATACTCGGGGGGAACGGGTACACGCGGGAGTACCCGGTGGAGCGGATGCACCGGGACGCCGCGATCTACACGATCTTCGAGGGGACGAGCGAGATCCAGAAGCTGGTGATCGCGAGGACCCTCTCCGGGATGAACATCCGCTAACGGTGTTTCAGAGGCGTGAGCTGCTCGATGTCATAGCGCCGTCGTAGCTCCTCGATCGCCTCGTGGTCCGGCGGCCCGCCGCTCCCCAGAATCTCCAGCAGCTCCTCGAAGTACCGCTCATGATCTGGGGGCGGCGACGCCTGGAAGAACATCTTCGCCGGGGTGTCCGTCGGGTTCGCGAACGCGTGCGGGCAGCCCGGGGGTACGACGATGACCGTGCCCGGTGTCGCCCGGACCACCCTGCCCCCCGAACTCGACTCCCAGCGCTGCCAGTTGTCCGGCGTGCGGATGCGCGGCTCGAAGGCCAGGACGTCCAACTCGCCCTCCAGGACGTAGAACAGCTCCTCGCTGTGCGTGTGGACGTGCGCGCCCACGTCGAACCCCGGCGGCACCTCCACCTCGAACGTGGACGCCGTCCGCGAGTGCTCCCCGGTCACCTTGAACGTCACCCGCTGGGCCGGGGTCTGGACGACGCGCCCGTGCCCCGGCGGTACGAGGAGACCCTCGCCGGCCGTCACCAGGTCACCGGCAGCGACTCGGGGCCACGGATCAACGCGCCCTTCCTGAAAGGGACTTGGTCGGCGGGAACCGCCAACTTCAGTCCCGGCAGCCGGTCCAGGAGCGCGTCCACCAACAACTCCTCCTCCATGCGCGCCAGCATGTTGCCGGGACAGAAGTGCGGGCCGAACCCGAAGGCCACGTGGGGATTCGGCGAGCGGGAGAAGTCGATCTCGTCCGGCGAGGGGAACACCGCCGGGTCCCGGTTCGCGGCGAGGTACGACACGTACACCGCGTCCCCCGCCCGGATACGGACCCCCCTGATCTCGACGTCCTCGGTCGCGATGCGGGAGAGGCCGACGGCGTTGCGGTGGGGGAGCCAGCGCAGCAACTCGTCGATGGCGCGCGGCCGGATCGCCGGGTCGGCGCGCAGTCGTGCCACCAACTCCGGCCGGGTCAGCAGGAGATGGAACAGCTGGCCGCTGTTGTTCGTGACGGCCTCGCCGCCGATCTGGAGGAGGACGGCGAGCCCGACGGCCTCGTCGAGGGTGACGTCCCCGCGCCCCACGGCCGTACCGAGGAGCGAGGCGACGTCCTCGCCGGTGGAGCCCTCGCGCAGGCCGATCAGGTCGGCGAAGTACGCGCCCATCTCGGCCTTGGCCTTCTCGCTGACCTCGCGGCCGTGCGTGGAGGACAGGATGAGCTGGGTCCAGGTGTGCATGACGTGCCGGTCGGCGGCGGGGACGCCCATCAGCTCGCAGATCACGGCGATGGGGAACGGCATGAGGACGGCGCCGGTCAGATCGGCGGGCGGGCCCTCGGCGAGCAGCGCGTCGACCATCTCGTCCAGCATCGCCCGGGACCGGTCCCGGACGCGCTCGACGCCCTTCGCGGTGAACGCGGCGGCCACCGAGCGCCGGATGCGTGTGTGGTCCGGCGGATCGAGGAAGCCGACCGCGCCGCGCTCGGGGATGAAGTGCGGGGCGAGCCGGGTGACCGGCCGGTCCATGACGGCCTCGCGGCTGAAGCGCGGATCGCTGACCGCGAACCGTACGTCGTCCATGCGCGTCACCAGCCACGCCCAGCCCTCGCCGTTCGGCAGCTGGATCCGGGTGACCGGGCCCTCGGCCATCAACTCCCGTAGCACCGGGTCGAATTCGGTGCCCTGGAGATCCAGCGCGGGCCACTGCCGTACCGCCTGGGTCAGCGTCTCCTCGGTCATGCGCGGCTCCAGCGTCCGAGCGCCATCTCGGCGGTGATCCCGGGACCGAACCCGGCGAGCAGACCGCGCGCGCGGTCGGGGGCGCCGCCCTCGTCGAACAGGCGGCGCAGCGCGTCCAGGACCACGGCGCTCGCGATGTTGCCGTACTCGGTGAGGGTGGCGCGGCTGAAGCGGAAGGCCTCCGGGTCGACCTGGAGGAACTTGCTCAGGTCGTCCAGGATGCGGGGGCCTCCGGCGTGGACGATGTAGAAGTCCAGGTCGGCCGCGTCCCAGCCGTGCGTGCCGGCCAGCTCCTGGAGGGCCGGGGCGAGGGGTTCCATCGTCGCCGGGACCCGCTTGTCCAGCAGGAAGTGGAAGCCGGTCGCCCGGACGTCGTACATGATCCACTCCTCGGTCTTCGGGATCAGGTACGAGCCGTTGCGCTCCAGCGTGATGCCCTCGCCGCCCCGGCCGCGCATGACGGCCGCCGCGATGCCGTCGCCGAACAGGCCGTTGGACAGCAGGGAGCCGATCGCGAGGTCGGTCGGCTGGTAGCACAGCGAGCAGAACTCGCAGGCCACGATCAGCGCGTTGGCCTGCGGATACGCCGTACAGAAGTCGTGCGCCCGGTTGATCGCCGCGCCGCCCGCCGCGCAACCGAGCTGCGCTATCGGTATCTGGCGGGTCGAGGGGTCGAAGTCCATCTCGTTGATCAGCCACGCCGTCAGCGAGGGCATCATGAACCCCGTGCACGACACGTACAGGATCACGTCGATGTCCGAGGTCAGCAGCTCCGCGTCGTCCAGCGCCCGCTGCACCACGGCAGGCACCCGCGCTTTCGCCTCCGCGACGTAGACCCGGTTGCGCTCCTCGAACCCCGGGTGCTTCAGCGTCTCCTCGATCGGCTGCACGATGTGCCGCTTCCGGACCCCCGTGTTCTCGATCAGCCGCAACGCCAACGGCAGTTGAGGATGATCCGCGTGCCGCTCCCGCGCCAGCTCCAGCGTCTCCTCCATCGTGATCACATACTCCGGCACCGAAACGGAGGGCCTGCACAAAGTAGCCATGACCGGATCCTGCTTTCGCCAGGGGATGCTCCCCTCACGATCACTCGGGGACCAGGCGATCTCGCGCGGAGTTACTCCATTCCAGCGACAAGGGACCTTCGGGGATTCCGGAGACGCGGGGCTCTCGGAGATTCCGGCGGCACGGGCTTTCTGGGCGGGTCTGGCGCCACGGTGCCCTTTGGACGGGCGGCGAGTGCATGTTTTTTAGGGGCGCGGGGAACTGCGCGACCAGCCACGACGAACCCGCACCCGGCAACGCTTCAGAACCCCCTACGACGACCGCCCGCTACTGTGCGCAATGCACGCAACGTCAATCCGGTCGGCCAACTTCGCCAGCTCGATCGTCAGATCGGCCACAGTCTCCTCGTCCCACCCGGACTCCCCGGCCTCGACAAGGTGCAGCCACCTCCCGCCCAGCGTGCGCAGCAACTTGCTCACATCGGCCGCCGCCACCTGCAGATCCCCCCGGTCGTCGACGATCAGAGGCAAAGTCACTTCCCGGTTCACGCCCCGATCGTAACCGCGCAACCGTCACACACCGTGCCAAACGGTAGTGATGTTGCAGAACTCCCGGATCCCATGCCCGGACAGCTCACGCCCGTACCCGGACCGCTTCACCCCACCGAACGGAAACGCGGGATGCGAAGCGGTCATCCCGTTGAAGAACACCCCACCGGCCTCCAGCTCATCGGCGAACCGCGACACCTCCCCGGAGTCCCGCGTCCACACACTCGAACTCAGCCCGAACGGCGAGTCGTTGGCAACGGCGACAGCCTCGTCGAGATCCCGCACCCGATACACCACGGCAACCGGCCCGAACGCCTCCTCCCGATGAATCCGCAGCTCCCGCCCCACACCCGCGAGGACGGTCGGCGGATAGAACCACCCGTCCCCCTCAGGCCGCACACCCCCGCACAACACCCGCGCCCCACCCCGCACCGCATCCTCGACCAACTCCTCCAGATCGGCCCGCCCCCGCGCGGTCGCCAGCGGCCCCACCTGCGTCGACTCGTCCAGCGGATCCCCCACCCGCAGCGCCCCCATCCCCGCGACGAACCGCTCGACGAACCCCTCGTACACATCCGCATGCACGATGAACCGCTTAGCGGCGATGCACGACTGCCCGTTGTTCTGCACACGCGCGGTCACCGCGACCTCGGCCGCCCGGTCGAGATCGGCGGACGGCATGACGACGTACGGATCGCTGCCGCCCAGTTCGAGCACGGTCTTCTTCACCATGTCCCCGGCGGTGGACGCGACGGCCCGCCCCGCAGGCTCGCTCCCCGTGAGAGTCACCGCGCGCACCCGCTCGTCGCGCAGCACCTCGTCCACCCCGCCCGACCCGATCAGCAGCGTCTGGAAACACCCCTCGGGGAACCCGCCCCGCTGGAACAGGTCCTCCAGATACAGCGCGGTCTGCGGCACGTTCGACGCGTGCTTGAGCAGCCCGACGTTCCCCGCCATCAGCGCGGGCGCCGCGAACCGGATCACCTGCCACAGCGGGAAGTTCCACGGCATCACCGCGAGCACGGGCCCGAGCGGCCGGTACCGCACGAGGACGCGTACGCCGCCGGAGTCCCGTACGTCGGCGGTCGACGGCACCTCGTCGGCGAGCAGCGCCGCCGCGTTCCCGGCGTACCAGCGCATCGCCTTCGCGCACTTCGCGGCCTCGGCGCGGGCCTGGACGACGGGTTTGCCCATCTCGGTCGTCATGACGCGGGCGATGTCGTCGCGGTCCGCGTCGAGCAGGTCGGCGGCGTGGCCGAGCAGCGTCGCGCGTTCCTCGTACGTCGTCGTGCGGTACGACCGGAACGCGCCCTCCGCCAGCCGCAGCCGCCGTTCCACCTCCTCGGCGTCCATGGGCTGGTACGTCTTGAGGGTCTCGCCGGTCGCCGGGTTCACCGTCGCGATGGTCATGGTCGGCCTCCTTCGGGGGACGGGTGCTCCGCGAGCCGGTCGAGAAACGCGGCCTGGGCCGGTACGACGAGGCCGCGCGCCTCTTCGAGGCCGTACCAGGCGACCCGGTCCAGCTCGGGGAACTCCTGGACACGCCCCGACCTGGGCGGCCACTCCATCCGGAACGTCCCCGGGGCGAACGCCGCCAGGTCGAGGTCCGCCTCGACCGCCCATACGGTGACGAGCTTCCCGCCGGCCTGCCGGACCTCCCCGAGCGCGATGGCCTCCCCGCCGGGCGGCTCCAACCCCAACTCCTCCTGGAACTCCCGCCGCGCCGCGTCCCAGGGCGCCTCGTCGTCGCCGTACTCCCCCTTCGGCACCGTCCACGCCCCCGCGTCCTTCCGCGCGAACAGCGGCCCGCCCATGTGCCCGATCAGCACCTCCGTACGGCCGTCCCGGCGCCGGAACAGCAACAGGCCCGCGCTGCGCTTCACAGTTGTACCTCCGGGTGCGCGGCGAGCACGGTCTCCACGGTGTCCGCGTCCTCGGGGCGCTTGTCCTCGCGGTAGCGGACGACGCGGGCGAACCTCAGGGTGACTCCGGCCGGGTAGCGGGAGGAGCGTTGCAGGCCGTCGTAGGCGATCTCGACGACGAGTTCGGGCCGTACGGTGACGGTCCAGCCGTCGTCCGCGACGGCCAGCGCGCCGAGGTGTTCGGTCTGCCAGGTCAGCATGGCGTCGGTCATCCCCTTGAAGGTCTTGCCGAGCATCGCGAAGCCGCCGTCGGCCGTGCGGGCGCCCAGGTGGAGGTTGGAGAGCTTGCCGGTGCGGCGGCCGTGTCCGCGCTCCACGGCGAGAACCACGAGGTCGAGGGTGTGGACGGGCTTGACCTTGAGCCAGGAGGTGCCTCGGCGGCCCGCGCTGTAGGGGGAGTCCAGGGCTTTGAGGACGACGCCCTCGTGGCCTCTGGCCAGGGTTTCCGCGAGGAAGGTCTCGGCGGGGGCCGGGTCGCTCACGAGTGCGCGGCGTACGCGCATCGGCTCCGGGACCAGGCGGGCGAGTTCCGCGTGGCGGTCCGTGTAGGGGAGGTCCAGGAGGTCGCGGCCGTCCACCGAGAGGGCGTCGAAGAAGACGGGGGAGAGGGGGGTGGTCGCGGCGGCCTTCGTGACGTCCACGCGGGAGCCGACTCGTCCGGCGGTCTCCTGGAAGGGGAGGGGGCGGTTGGTCGTCGGGTCCAGGGCGAGGATCTCGCCGTCCAGGATGAAGGCGGTGCTCTTCAACTGGCGGGCGATGTCTGTCAGTTCGGGGACGCGGTCGGTGATGTCGTCCAGGGTGCGGGTGTAGACGTGGATCTCGTAGGCGTCGCGGTGGAGCTGGATGCGGATGCCGTCGAGTTTCTCCTCGATCGCGCAGGGGCCCAGTTTCGTGAGGGCTTCCTCGGGCGACGTCGCGGTGTGGGCCAGCATGGGGAACACCGGTCTGCCTACGGTGAGTTGGAACTCGGCGAGGGCTGGTGGTCCTTGTGCGAGCAGTGCTTGGGCGACCGGTTGCAGGGAGCCTGCGAGCATGACCGCGCGGCGAACGTCCGCCGGGTTCGCCCGAGTTGCCTGGGCCAGGGCTTCTACGGCGAGTGCGTCCAGGGCTCCTTGGCGCACCTCGCCGCTCAACAGGCCCCGGAGGAAGCGCTGTTCGTCGTCCGTGGCCTTCTCCATCAACTCCGCGAGCCGGCGGGTCCGTTCGGCCTGGGAGCCGGTTCCCGCGACCTTGCCGAGGGCGGTGAGGCGGGCGTCCGTCTCGGCGACGGTGAGCGTCGGGTTCTGGGCCGGGGGCGTCGTACGGCTGAGGAGTTTCCAGCCGATGCCGAGTCTGCCCTGGGGGAGGCGGCCCGCCAGGTAGGGGATCACCACGGGGACGTCCGCCGGGGCCGTCTCGTGGAAGAGGTCCGCGAGCAGGGCCGTCTTGCGGGAGCGTGCCGAGGTCTCGGCGACCTCCCGGGAGACCTCGGCCAGCCGGGCTAGGAGCATAGGGCCATCGTCCTACGGGGGTGGCTCGCGCACATCCCGAAGTGCTGCGGGGTTGACAAACCCTGTTGCCGAAAATGCAATGCGCGGTATGAGTACGGACGAAGTTCTTGCCGAGGTGGGGCCACGGTTGCGGCGGATCCGTAAGGAGCGGCAGGTGACGTTGGCGGGGTTGTCCGAGGTGACCGGGATTTCCGTCAGTACGTTGTCCCGGCTGGAGTCGGGGTTGCGGAAGCCGTCGCTGGAGTTGTTGCTGCCGATCGCCCAGGCGCATCAGGTGGCGCTGGATGAGTTGGTGGGGGCGCCGAAGGCGGGGGATCCGCGGGTCAGGTCCGAGCCGCTCGTGCGGCATGGGCGGACTTTCTGGCCGTTGACCCGGCAGCCGGGTGGGCTTCAGGCGTACAAGGTGCTGGTGCCGCAGAGCGAGGAGCGGCCCGAGCCGCGTCGGCATGAGGGGTACGAGTGGTTGTACGTGCTGTCGGGGAAGTTGCGGGTGGTGCTGGGGGAGCATGATGTCGTGCTGACGGCTGGGCAGGCGGCGGAGTGTGATACGCGGGTGCCGCACTGGTTCGGGTCTACGGGGGAGGGGGCGGTGGAGTTTTTGAGTTTGTTCGGGCCGCAGGGGGAGCGGATGCATGTGCGGGCTCGTCCCAAGGGCCGTCCCGAGACCCGCCCGGAGGGAAACTGACGGTTCCCTCCCTGCAAGCGACCGCTTAGTATGCGAAGCGACCTCGGTCAGACGACGTAGTCCCCCGTGGAGGCACCACATGCAGGCATGGCAAGTGCACGAGAACGGCGAGCCGAGTGAGGTGATGCGGCTTGCTGAGGTGGAGCGGCCTGTGCCTCGTGAGGGTCAGGTTCTGCTGAAGGTGCGTGCCGCGAGTCTCAACTTTCCTGATGTGCTGATGGCCCGGGGGCTTTATCAGGTCAAGCCGCCGTTTCCCTTCACGCCCGGTGTCGAGCTGTGTGGGGAGACCGAGGACGGGCGGCGGGTCATCGGGAACCCTGTGCTGCCGTTCGGGGCGCTTGCCGAGTACGCCGTTGCCGAGCCTGCCGCGTTGTTCCCCGCGCCCGAGTCGCTCGACGACGCCGAGGCCGCCGCGTTGCACATCGGGTACCAGACCGGGTGGTTCGGGCTGCACCGGCGTGCCCGCCTTGAGGCCGGGGAGACGCTGCTCGTGCATGCCGCCGCCGGTGGGGTCGGGAGTGCGGCCGTGCAGCTCGGGAAGGCGGCCGGGGCGCGGGTCATCGGCGTGGTCGGAGGGGCCGAGAAGGCCGCTGTGGCACGGGAGTTGGGCTGTGACGTCGTCATCGACCGGCGTGCGGACGACGTGGTCGGCGCCGTGAAGGAGGCGACCGGCGGGCGGGGTGCCGACGTCATCTACGACCCGGTCGGCGGGGAGGCGTACCAGCAGTCCACCAAGGTCGTCGCGTTCGAGGGGCGGATCGTGGTCGTCGGGTTCGCCAGCGGCTCCATCCCGAGCCCCTCGCTGAACCACGCGCTGGTGAAGAACTACTCGCTGCTCGGCCTGCACTGGGGCCTGTACGCCACCAAGAACCCGAAGCTGATCCAGCACTGCCACGAGCAGCTCACCGAACTCGCCGCACAGGGCGCGATCAAGCCGCTGGTGAGCGAGCGCGTCCCGCTGGCCGGCGCCGCCGGTGTCGTGCAGAAGCTGGCCGACGGGGTCACCACGGGCCGCGTCGTCGTGGAGGTCTCCGCATGACCGACGCGACCGAACTCAAGCGCCTGGTGGGGGAGTTGCTCACGGCGTACCCGCCCGCGAGCACCGATCGGCTCGACTTCCTGCGCGCCCGCTTCGACGCCGGGCTCGCCTGGGTCCACTACCCCGTCGGACTGGGCGGGTTGGACGCGCCGCGTGCTCTCCAGGCCGCCGTGGACGCCGAGTTGGCGGCGGCGGGGGCGCCCGACAACGACGCCCGGCGCAACGGCATCGGGCTCGGCATGGCCGCGCCGACCATCCTCAAGTACGGGACTCCCGAGCAACACCGGCGATTCCTGCGGCCGTTGTGGACCGGCGAGGAGGTCTGGTGCCAGCTCTTCAGCGAGCCCGGCGCCGGGTCCGACCTCGCGGCGCTCGGCACGCGGGCTGTGAGGGAGGGTGACGACTGGATCGTCAACGGGCAGAAGGTGTGGACCTCCGGTGCGCACAACGCCCGTTGGGCCATCCTCATCGCCCGCACCGACCCGGCCGTGCCCAAGCATGCGGGGATCACGTACTTCCTGTGCGACATGACCGACCCCGGCGTCGACGTGCGCCCGCTGCGGCAGATCACCGGTGAGGCCGAGTTCAACGAGGTGTTCCTCACCGACGTCCGCATCCCCGACGCCCACCGGCTCGGCGAGATCGGCGACGGCTGGCGGGTCGCGCAGACCACGCTGAACAACGAGCGCGTCGCCATCGGCGGGATGCGGCTGCCGCGCGAGGGCGGGATGATCGGGCCGGTCACGAAGACCTGGCGCGAGCGCCCCGAGCTGCGGACGCACGAACTCCACCAGCGGCTCCTGAAGCTGTGGGTCGAGTCCGAGGTCTCCCGGCTCACCGCCGACCGGCTGCGCCAGCAGCTCTCCGCCGGGCAGCCCGGACCCGAGGGTGCCGGGATGAAACTCGCGTTCGCGCGGCTCAACCAGGAGATCAGCGGCCTGGAGGTCGAACTCCTCGGCTCCGAGGGCCTGTTGTACGACGACTGGACGATGCGCCGCCCCGAACTCGTCGACTTCACCGGACGCGAGGCCGGCTACCGCTACCTGCGCGCCAAGGGCAACAGCATCGAGGGCGGGACCACCGAGATCCTGCTGAACATCGTCGCCGAACGCGTCCTGGGCCTGCCCGCCGAGCCGCGCACCGACAAGGACGTCGCCTGGAAGGACCTGGCCCGATGAGCGACCTGCTGTACTCGGAGGAGGAAGAGGCCCTGCGGTCCGCCGTACGGGACCTGCTCACCGACCACTGCGACCCGGCCGGGGTCATCACGCGCACCGAGTCCGACGCGCCGCACGACCTCGCCCTGTGGAAGCTGCTCGCCGGTGACATGGGCCTCGCCGGACTCCTCGTCCCCGAAGCGCAGGGCGGCCAGGGTGCCACGCACCGCGAAGTCGCCGTCGTCCTGGAGGAGTTGGGCCGGGCCGTCGCTCCCGTGCCCTACCTGTCCAGCGCGGTCGTCGCCACCGAGGCGCTCCTGGAGTGCGGTGACGCGGAGCTGCTGGAGCGGCTCGCGTCGGGGCGTGCCGTGGGGGCCCTCGCGGTCGGCCTGCACCGCGCGCCGGGCACCGCGTTCTCCGTCGTACGCCTCGAAAATGGCCGTCTGCACGGGCAGTTGACCGGGATCGCGGACGCCGGCGCCGCCGATGTGCTGCTGGTTCCGGCGGAGGACGGCGGGCTGTACGCCGTCGAGGCCGCCGACGCGACGGTCACCCCGCAGTCGTCCCTGGACCTCACCCGGCCGCTGGCCACGGTCACGCTCGACGGCGCTCCCGGGCGCCGCCTCGGTGACTCCGGGCCCGCCGTGCGCCGTGCGCTGCGGTCGGCCGCCGGGCTGCTGGCCTCCGAGCAACTCGGCGTCGCCGACTGGGCGTTGACCGAGACGGTCCGCTATCTCAAGGACCGCAAGCAGTTCAACCGGCCTGTCGGCGGGTTCCAGTCGCTCAAGCACCGGCTCGCGCAGGTGTGGCTGGAGGTCGTCAACCTCCGCGCGGCTGCCCGCAGTTCGGCCGACGCGCTGGCCACGGGTGAGGACGTCGAGGTGGCCGTAGCGGTCGCCCAGGCGTACGCCTCGCCCGTCGCCGTACGGGCCGCGGAAGAGGCGCTGCAACTCCACGCGGGCATCGGGATGACCTGGGAGCACCCGACCCACCTCTACCTGAAGCGGGCCAAGGCCGACTCCATCGCCTACGGGACGGCCGGCGCACACCGGACGACTCTCGCCGGACTCGTCGACCTCCAGGCGCCGTAAGAGCCTGTGTCACATCCCCGGCCGGGCGCCCGCCGCCTGGCACGCACGCTCGCGGCGTTGCCGAAACGCCCACGTGACTCTGCCACGCGGGCGCTCCGGCGCCTTGCGATCGCACGCACCAGACGACGTGCGCTGATCCGACCGGGGATGTGACACAGGCTCTAGGTTCCCGTCCGGTGAAGCCCGTCCCACCTGGGGCGGGCTTCTTCGTCGTCTTCGTGCGTCCCGGTGAACGTCCGGCCAACTCCTGTTCTGCTTCCTCCTCTTGAGGTGTCCACGCCCGCATACTCGCGGGGGACCCCCACGAGACAGGGAGCAGCGCATGGCCCTCACCACCCGTCGCAGAGCCCTCGGCGCGTTCGGCGCCGCCCTCGCGAGCACCGTCGCCCTGCCCGGCGTCAGCGCGCTCGCCGCCGAGCGGCACCCCGGTCGCCGGGAGCCGCTGTGGCGCGCGCACGCCCACAACGACTACGAGCACCCCCGGCCCCTCTTCGACGCGCTCGACCATCGGTTCGGGAGCGTCGAGGCGGACATCTTCCTTGTTGGCGATCAACTGTTGATCGGCCATGAGGTGAGCGACCTCGACCCCACCCGGACGCTCGAATCCCTCTACCTGGAGCCCCTCGCCGCTCGCGTGCGCGCCAACCACGGTTCCGTGTACCGGGGTTGGCGTAAGCCGATCCAGCTCCTCATCGACATCAAGACCGAGGGGTCCTCGACGTACCTGGAGCTGGACCGCCATCTCCAGCGCTACCCCGGGCTGTTCACCACGTACGCGCACGGCCGGGTCCGCAAGGGAGCCGTCACCGCCGTCATCTCCGGCGACCGCGCCGCACGCGGGCCCCTGGAGGCGCAGACCTACCGGCGTGCCTTCTACGACGGCCGCCTCGCCGACCTCGGCACCGCAGCGCCCGCCTCCCTCATCCCCCTCATCAGCGACAACTGGACCCTCAACTTCACCTGGCTCGGCGTCGGTTCCTTCCCCGAGGCCGAGCGGCAGCGGCTGCGCGGGATCGTCTCCGCCGCGCACGAGCGGGGACAGAAGGTCCGCTTCTGGGCCACGCCGGACCTCGCCGGACCCGCCCGGGACGCCCTCTGGGCCGAGCTTCTCGCCGCCGGCGTCGACTACTTCAACACCGACGACCTTGCCGGGCTCGAAGTTTTCCTCGACACCCACAAGGCCGCGTAACCACCCGTTCGAGGGACAGGTCACTCAGCCGGTTCGCCCCTCCACTACGCCACACTTGCGGCCGAACGCCGCGAAAGCGGACGTAGTGGAGGAGGTTCGCGTTGGCCGTGTCCATTTCCCTGGTCGTACTGCTGCTGATCCTGGTGGTGGTGTTCGTCCGGAACGGGGGGCTGAAGATGTCGCACGTGGTCGCGTGCCTGTTGCTGGGGTTCTTCCTGGCGGGGACGAGGATCGCGCCGACGATTCACAGTGGACTGACGGCGACGGCGGATCTGGTGGCGGGGATCCGGCCTTGAGTTCCGGGCGTCAGCGGCGGACCAGCACCGCGTGCGTGACCGTCGGTGAGCTGACCAGTTCGGACACCCGGTAGCCGTCGATCCCGTCGCCCAGGTTGTCGAGCAGCCGCTCCCCGTGTCCGACGAGCATCGGCGCGATGGCCAGGTGGAGTTCGTCGATCAGCCTGGCCCGCAGGTACTGCTGGATGACCGCCGCGCCGCCGCCGATCCGGACGTCCTTGCCGCCCGCTGCGTCGAACGCGCGCCGCAACACCGTCTCCAGCGGCTCGTCGGTGAAGTGGAAGGTCGTGCCGCCCTCCATCTCCAGCGGCGGGCGCACGTGGTGGGTGTGGACGAAGACGTCGTGGTGGTAGGGCGGGTTGTCGCCCCACCAGCCCTGCCAGGACTCGTCCGCCCACGGCCCGCGCTGCGGCCCGAACATGTTCCGCCCCATGATCGTGGCGCCGACGTTCTGATCGCCACGGGTGAAGTAGTCGACGTCGATTCCGGTCTTGCCCGCCGCGACGTCCTCCGACGCGGAGATGAACCACCGGTGCAGATCGTCACCCCAGCCCACACCGTCGCCGAACGGGGCGTCGAGTCGCTGGTTCGCGCCGGCCATGAAGCCGTCGAGGGAGATCGTGACGTTGTGTACGCGGACCTTGGGCATGGTCTTCGCCTCTCGTGTCGATGCCGTCTCTCACCCCTACGTCGAACAGAGCCTGCCTGGATCGACATCCCCGCGCATGTTTTTCGTGCTCGGCTATCCGCGTTCGAAGACGCCCACGCCATTGGGTACGGGGCGCTCCGCCCCGCCCGACGGATGGTTGAGGACCGCCGCCGCGCTCTGCCCGGCCTGCCTCAGCACCAGCGTCGTCGAACCTCCCCCGTCCAGGCTGAAGCCCTCCGTCGCCCCCAACTTCCGTAGCGCGCCCGCCAGTTCCGCCACCGTCAAGCCCTTGCGGTACGCCGTTCCCCCGTCCAGGGCGAAGAGCTGGACGTGTCGGCCGTCCCCCGAGATACCGATCGCCGTGCGGACGGCGGACGTCCTGTCGTCCAGGCCCGGAAGAGGTCGGCCCCCGGTCAGGATCGGGTAACCGCCCACCGCGAACCGGAACGCGGGATGCTCGACCTCGTACGGGTAACGCACCGACAGGTACTGCCCCTTGACCAGCGCGCGAAGCTGCCGTGCCCCCTTCTCCCGGCCCAACAGGACAGTGGTCCCCGTGGAGATGGACCCGGCGCCGGGGGTCGGCGAGCCCGAGACGACCCGGTCGCCGCGCACCGTCACCTCGTACGTGTCGGTCGCACAGGGCGCGGCCCTGTCCAGGTCCGTGCCACAAGTCGCCCTGGTCCGTGGGATGTCGCCCCACCGAGAGGTGTACGCGCCGACCGAGTTCTCCGGCAGCGCGTACTGGTTGAGGCCCGAGACGGGCAGGCCCGTGTTCGTCGTCGCCGTGAACGGCAGCGTGCCCAGGCGGGCGCGGCCGTCGCGGTCGACGCCGATGACGTCACGCGTGTTCGTGTCCGACGGAGGCGTGGGACCGAAGCGCTGGCCGTCCGGGACCGCGCCCTTCAGGAACTCGCCGTCCGCCACCGCAGGGCCGACGCTCGCGCCGGTCGCCGGGACGCCCGGGTGCTGGCTCTCCGTGATGTTGAAGAAGTCGCCGTTGACCCCGCCCAACGCGCCCTGGGAATCGGCCAGTCGGGACACCGGCGCCCGGCCCGCCACGACCCCCGGGTACAACAGGCCCAGCCGGACATGGGAGTTGGTGAGGTCGACGCTCAGGACATGCGCGTGCGCCGTCCCCGCCGCGCCCCGGATGTCGTACTGACGGTACGTCACCCCCTGCGCCACCGCCGCGTCGGCCGGTGGCGCGCCCGCGAGCGCCGCGCCCGCCACCGTCGCGCACACCGTCAGGAACGTGGTCAGTCGTCTCATTTGTCGCCTCCCTGCTCGTCCGTCGCCGAAATGCTCTTACGGCGACCGGGCGCGGACCAGGAAATACGAGGTCAACCCACGAGAACGGGTGAGAGGAGGACAGGTGTACGAGGGCTATCCGGCGTAGGGCGTGAAGTGGGCCGGGGCGTGGTCGATCGGCAGCTCGGGGCGCCAGGCCGTCAGGGACTGCGCGCTGCACACGAACAGCGACGGCGGCAGCCGGTCCAGGGGATACCAGCGCCAGTCCCCGACCCGCTCCCCGGGCTGGTCGGCGGGCTCACCCCGCCAGGTGCCCACCACGGCCCCGACGGTCATCCGGACGACCCCGTCCACATCGTCCAGCAGCGTCCCGAGCAGCCGCACGTCCCCCGCGTCCGCCTCGACGCCGGTCTCCTCCCTCAACTCCCGTACGACCGTGGCCTCCAGCGACTCGCCGGGCTCCGCCGTACCGCCGGGCAGCTCCCAGGTCCCGCGCTGATGCCGGCCCAGGAGGAGGCCCTGGGGGCCGTACAGGATCGCGCCGACGCCGATCGCCGCGTGCGGGACGGGAGGGAGGTTCGTACGAGGGCGCGAGCCGGTCCGCAGGGGGCGGTGGGCGCGGATGACATGGGGCGAGCTGTGGTCCACGACCAGCCCGTGATCACTCAACAGTCGTTCCCACGAAGCTGGTTCGGGCACCGAGAAGCACAGGATCGCGCCGGGGGCGAGCGCGGTCGCGAGTGCGGGCAACAGCCGCTGGGGATCGACGTACGGCAGCGGGTCCGCCGCGTACACCACGTCGTACGCCGCCAGTTCGCGCCGTAGGTGCTCGACGGGGTCCGCCTCGATCAGCCGCAGGCCCGGCAGGTGCCCGTACCGCGCGCGGGCCTGTTCGATCCGGTCGGCCGAGGGGTCGACCGCGTCGACCTTCGCGCCGTACGTCTCGACCAGGTGCGCGGCGTCGCGGGCCGTGCCGCAGCCGAGGTCCAGGATGCGGCGGCCGGTGAGGTCGCCGAGCCAGGTCCAGTCGATGGCGGTCAACGGACCGGGTGCTTGCTCATGATCGACACCCGGTTGAAGGCGTTGATCGTCAGCGCCGCCCAGATCACCGCCGAGATCTGGTCGTCGGTGAACACCTCGCGGGCCTCGGCGTACGCGGCTTCCTGCGCGTCCGCGTCCGTCGTGTGGGTCGTCACCTCGGCGAGGGCCAGGGCCGCGCGCTCCTCGGGGGTGAAGAGCGCGGTGTCCCGCCAGGCCGCGAGGACGCCGAGGCGGCGCGGGGTGTCGCCCTCGCGCAGGGCCGCCTTCGTGTGGACGTCCAGGCAGAAGGCGCAGCCGTTGAGCTGGGAGACCCGGAGGTTGACCAGTTCGAGGAGCGTGCGGGGCAGACCGGCTTCGGCGGCCGTCGCCCGTACGGCCTCCGAGGTCTGGACGAGGGCGTGGTAGGCCTTCGGGCTCTGTTTGTCGATGTAGATCCGTCGCGTCACGGTGAGATCCAATCACGGGCCGGTCGCGACCACCCCGTCCCCTGCCCTATGATTGATCTTGCGGCCAGCGCCCCAACTCGGGGAAACGGCCGATGCGTTGGTGGTCCAAGGAAAGACGTCCCGCTTCCTGCGGGGAGATGCAGGTGCAAGGCCTGCCCGGCGCTCAGAGACGAAGCCCGTCCCACAACTGTGGGGCGGGCTTCGCGCGTTGAGAGGTCACGCCGGTTCGAGGCGCTCCCGCAGCCGCCGCGCCAGCTCCAGCCGCTGCACCTTCATCGTCGCCGTCCGGGGCAGTTCGGCGAGCGGGATCTGCACCGGCGTGGAGAGCTGCGGGAAGTCCCGCACCGCCCGCTGCCAACGGGCGTGGTCCAGCGGGACGTTGTTCTTCGTGCACACCACCGGTACGGGGTCGCCCGCGGGCCCGGCGACCAGCACCAGCTCGATCAGCTCGTCGAGCCGGCCCAGCACCGCGTCCTCGACCTCAAGCGTCGAGTCGACGTTCTCGATGACGTCGACGGCCCGGTCCAGGACGTGCACCCGCCCCCACCGGTCCCGGTACCCGACGTCACCGGTACGCCACCAACGCCCGTCGCACTCCTGCCGATAGCGCTCGTCCTCGGCGTAGTACGTGATCGCCCGGCCGTCGCTCATCACCTCGATGAACCCCGGCGTCTTCTTCGACGGCCGCTGCCCGTCGCGCGGCACGACCCGGACGTGGGTCATGCCGGGCAGCGGATAGCCGAGGCAACGCCCGTTCGCCGTCAGGGCGTTCTTGCGGGTGTACCAGCGCGCGACGAGCGGGCCGCACTCGCTCTGCCCGTAGAACTGGAAGAAGATCGGGCTGCGGCGCAGGGACGCGGAGAGCAGCTTGTGGATCGTGGGCGGGTGGATCGCGTCGAACGTCCCGCTGTAGTACTTGACGTTGGACAGCGGGCGCAGCGGGTGTTCGACCAACTCCTCCCACTCCACGAAGGTGTTGGGGTGCGTCTCGACGATCCCCGGCCGCGTGCGGGCGAGCAGCGGCGCGACCCGCTCCGGCTCGCTGTCGTCGATGACGACGATCGGCATGCCGTGCTCCAGCATCACCGCCAGCGCCATGTACATGCGCGAGTGCACGAACGACACGTGCACGGCGTACGTCTCCCGGCGGCGGATCAGCGCGACCAACTGCTCCTGCGGGCGGTAGCGGCCACGCAGCGAGAGTGCTGTGTGCACGACCAGTTTCGGTACGCCGGTCGTGCCGGACGTGTGCGTCATCAGTGCGGGCTGGTCCCCGTCGAGCCGGACCGGCGTACGGCGCGGGGAGCCGGCCAGCGCGTCCAGGGAGACCGTGCCGGGGCGGTCGCCGCGCGGGACGATCACCCGGCACGCGGACTCGGCGAGCGGGAGGTCCGCCAGTTCGTCGCCCAACTTGGCCTCGTCCGTGAGGAGGTTGGGGCGCTCCAGGCGGTCGAGCAGGGCCCGGACCGTCGTGCCGTCCAGCGCCGGGGACAGCAGGACCGGCACCGCGCCGAGCCGGGACGCCGCGCAGGCCAGCAGGTAGATGTCGAAGTTGTGCGTCTTGTACAGGGCGAGGTGCTCGCCCGCCCGGACGCCCGCCGCCCACAGCCGCGCGGCCAGGTCGTCGACGAGGTCGGCGAGCGAGGCGAACGTCAGCTCGCGGCCCGCCTCCGGGACGGAGTCGATGTCGTGGTCCAGGGTGACCGGCACGCCCGGGTTGCGGGCCGCGGCCTCCTCCGGGATCAGGCCGAGCCTCAGCGGCTTCTTGCTGGCGGGCAGGTGGAGCGCCATCATCCCTCCTGGGGGCTGCTTGTGAAGGTGGTGGACAGCCGCTGCGTCAGCAGCCGTGCGTCGAGGTCGGTCAGCCGGATCGCGAAGGTCTCGCGCAGGGCGCGGATCACCTCGGCGCCGGTCAACTCGCGTTCTTCGGTGCGGCCGTCGGCGTACCGGGTCGTCAACCGGCTGTTCATCAGGGTCTGTCGGCTGTGCGCGTCGCCGCGCATCGCGACGAGCTTCCCCGTGAACGTGGAGCGCGGGTGGGTGGCCGTGTAGTGGTTGGAGACGTCGAAGTCGACCGCGTGGTGGTGCTCCAGGCGGAACGCGTACAGGTCGAACCAGCCGTCGGCGTGCAGGGATTGGAGCACCCAGTCCTCGTCGCCCTCGCGCACCAGGCGCCAGGCGAAGCCGCCCTCGGCGTGTGTCGCGCCGTCCGTGAAGGGGAGCGGGGTGAGGAGGCCCTCGGCGCCGAAGCCGACGTCCGCGAGGTGTGTTTCGCCGTCGATGTCCACGAGGAGCGTGGTGTGGGCGCGGTAGCGGATCAGATTCTTGCCCTGGCGGACCCGGGCCAGGAGGCGGGTCACCGGGACGCCGGTCGCTTCCAGGACGGCGGCGAAGAGGAGGTTGTGCTCGAAGCAGTAGCCGCCCCGGCCTTCCGTCACCAACTTCCGCTGGACGTCCGGGAGTTCGAGGGAGATGCCGCGCTCCAGGGCGACGTCCACGTTCTCGAACGCGATCGCCGCTCTGTGCGCGCGGTGCAACGACTCCGGTGTCGTGGGGGTCGCCGGGTGGCCCACGCGGCGTAGGTAGGCGTCGAGATCCAGCAGGTGCCCGCCCCATTGCGGGTCCCTCGGCGGTGACGGGGTGAGTACGGTGCGGTCCGTGGCCATGCGCCGGATCCTGGAGGGGGGTCCGGCGCCGGGCAACGCGGCCGAAAGCAGTTCGTCAGGTCCCGGACGGGGGGAGCGCGGCGACCGCGCAGGCCACCGAGGCGAGGGTCAGGTGACGGTGCCAGCCGGTCAGGGAACGGCCCGCGAAGTCCCGTAGACCCGTCTGTCTCGCCCTGGTCACCGCCGTGCGGGTCACCCGGTCCGTGTGCTTCGTCAGGCGCAGCAGGACCGGGGCGGGGAGGCGCATGTTCGTCACCCAGAAGTGGGCGGGGGGCTTGCGGGGGTCCGTCCATTCGCCCAGCAGAAGTGCCGGTCTGCGGGCCGGAGTTGTCACGGGGACCGCTGCGGCGAGGGAGACGGACGGGGCGGGGGTGCCGTCGTGCCATTCCACCGGGCGGCGCAGGGCTGTCACCGCCGCGAGCGTCTCCCTCGCGGAGCGTGTGCCGGCGCCGTAGCCCGGTAGCGCCGGGTCCGCCATCCGCAGGGGGGTCGCGGGTTGGGTGCGGGCGATCGTCGGGAGTTCCGCCAGGGGGAGGTGGGTGAGGGCTGTGGGGGTGTCCACGTCTCTTACGTCCAGTACCACCGGGCGTTGAGGGGTCGGGGTGGATCTGGTCGCTTCCAGGACCGCTGCCGTTATCGCGTCCTCGTACGTCTCGTCGGGCACGGTGTCGTCGTCCGGGAGGTGCAGGCGCCAGGCCACCGGGGTGACCACCTTCGGGGCCACGAACCAGACGCCGAACGACTGTCGGGAGTTGGGGGCTCCGCCGGTTCTCGGCAAGGGCATCGGCTGGACGACCCAGGCGGAGAGGGGGTTCGTCGCCGCGAGCCACTCGATGAGGGCGGCTCGTACGGGGTGCCAGTCCCAGGTGGAGCCGGTGACCAGGTGGTGCAGGCGCTGCTCTGCCGCCGAGTCGCCGCCGGTGTGCTGGGCGATGCTGCGGAACGATTTCCTGCCGGGGGTCTTGAGGAGGCCCTGTACGTATTCCTCGGCGCGTTGTCGCTGGTCGCGGCGAGGGAGGGAGGCGAAGACGGTGGCGTACATGTCCCTTGCGGCGTCTTCTTGAACGAGGGTGCGCATGGTGTCTCCCGGGGGCGCCTAAGGGGGTGGGGGGTGGGTTGGTCGGGCGGGTGCGGGTCGTATGTGGCTGGTCGCGCCCCGCAGCGGAGCTGCTGTTAGATACAGCCCCGCGCCCCTGAAAAGACCGGGCTGGGCTGCGTGGTTCAGTGAGGGCGGGCGGTCGCGCTCGCGCCGCGGTCCACCTCGCGCCGGGCGCCCCGAATGCCCCTCTCACGCCAGCAGCAACGCCACGATCGCCGGGCCGAAGCCCGCTCCCAGCTGGTAGCACAGGGTGAACAAGCCCAGGGCCGTTGTGCGGAGGCTGTTCGGGGCTCCTCCTACCGCCACCACCGACAGCGTCGCCTGGCCCGATGCCGCTACGAAGACCGCGACTCCGCCCGCCGCCAGCATCAGCAGGGCCGGTGCTCCCGTCGCCACCGTGAGCGGTGCCGCCACTCCTAGGGTCAGCAGGACCGTCAGGACCGTGCGGCGGTCGAGGCGGTTGGCCGAGGCTGCCATGCCCCACGACAGGATCGAGCCCGTCAGGAGCGCGACCAGGACGCCCACGCCCACCGACGACGTCGTCCAGCCCTCGTTGTCCTCCAGGAGGCGGGGGACCGAGTAGAGGAGGGCGAAGTACGTGGTGGAGAGGGCGCAGACCACCGCGCAGGCCGTGAGGTAGACCGGCGAGCGGAGCAGGGCCGCGGGGATGAAGCCCTCCGGGCGGCGGCGTATCCAGGCGGACAGCGCGGCGATGAGGGCGAGCGCGCAGAGGACCGCCGGGAGCGGGAAGCGGCCGAGGAGGACGAGGGCGCAGATCAGTCCGCCGGTCAGGAGCGCGCCGGTGACGTCGAAGGGCGTGTGGCCCTCGGCGGGGCGGAACTGTGGGGCGCGGAGATAGACGTACGGCGCTGCCAGCAGGGCGACGGCCGACAGGGACAGCGCCGCGTGCCACGAGACGTGGTCGCTGAGGAGGGAACCGGAGAGCGGCCCGAGCGCGCCGAGCATCCCGCTGCCCGCCGTGATGACGCCCATCCGGGCGGGCGTACCGGCGAGAGTGATCGCCGTGGTGATGAACCCGCCCCCGCCGAACGCCTGCGCGGCCCGGCCGACGAGGAGGCCGGGGAGGGAGGCGGAGAGTAAGACGGTCAGCGTCCCGGCGACGATCAGTACGGAGCTGACGAGGACGGCGGTCCGTATGCCCCGGTGCCGCAGGAGCGCCGCGACCATCGGCGTACCGAGGGCCATCGCGAGCCCGAAGACGGTGGCGATCCAGGTCGCCGTGGACACGGATATCCCGATGCCGTCGGCGATGTCGGGCAGCGTCGTCGTCGCCGCGTTGGCGCTGAGCGCGGTCGGCGTGGCCATCAGGCCGAGGGCGAGGGCCGCGACCGGGTGCCGTTCGGGTGCCGGCGCGGGCGCCTGCACGGAGGTGCTCGGTGAGGAACGGGTCATGGTTCGGTGGCCTCTCTGTGGGGACGTGACGCAGCAGCGATGGCCCGCTGGCAGAGGGTGAACCACTGCGGCTAGAGTATGGATTACACCGATGACTGTAAACAATGCGACGATGGATGTAGGCCCAACGGCGTAGACCGGAGCCGCCCCGGTGCCGGGTACGCTGCGGACCTGCTGACGATCGGAGGGACCGCCATGACGGTGGGGACGGCGACGACGGACACCCGTCGCGGCATGCCGGAGAAGCGGCGGGCGATCATGCGCGCGGCCCGCGCCGTGTTCGGCCGCGAGGGCTACACCCGCGCGGGCGTGGACACCATCGCCCTGGAGGCCGGCGTCTCCAACCGCACCATCTACAACCACTTCACCGACAAGGAACAGCTCTTCCAGACGGTCGCCCTGGAGGGCGCCGAGCAGGTCACCGCCGCCATCTCGGAGATCCTCGAACGCCACCTCCGCAAGATCGTCGACATCCGCGAGGACCTGATCGCCTTCGGCCTGGAGCGCGTCGCGGCCGTCACGGAGTTCCCCGACCACTTCGCCCTGGTCCGCACGATCGAGGCGGAGGCGTCCCGCATCCCCACCGACGTCCTGGAGGCCTGGCGGGACGTCGGCCCCCTGTCCGCGCACAAGCGCCTCGCCCCCTACCTGCGTCGGATCGCCGAACGCGGGCTGCTCCTCCTCGACGACCCCGAGCGCGCCGCCAACCACTTCAACCTGCTGACCATCACGGACGTCAACCAGCGCACGTTCTACGGCGCCCTGCCGCTGCCCGACGCGGAGGTCAACTCGATCGTGGTGGAGGGTGTGGACACGTTCCTGAAGCTGTACGGGACCGACTGACACCGGTATTCGCCGCGTAATTCACGGCGTTTTCCGAAAAAGCGCCGAGTCGGTTTTCCCCCTGCTGTTCCCCCTGCTGTTTTCCCAGCTCAGAGGCCACTTTCGGGTGGCCTTTTCGGCGTTCCCCTTTCGTGGAACGGTGACTTGACGGACTCTCCCCGACCCCCTTTCCGCCCTTCCGTGACCGGCCGATGCTGACGGGGCAGGAAAGGAGTCACAGATGAACCTCGCCCCTGTGGGAATCCTCGGGACGGGCTCGTACCTGCCGTCCCGCGTGGTGACCAACGAGGACCTCGAAGCCCCGACCGGCGTCACCGACGAGTGGATCGTCCGCAAGACCGGCATCAGGGCCCGCCGCTTCGGCAAGCACGACGAGGCCACCTCGGACCTCGCCGCAGCCGCCGCCCGCGCCGCCCTGGAGGACTCCGGCAGCAGAGTCGCCGACCTGACTCTGATCATCGTCGCGACCTCCACCCCGGACTCCCCGCAGCCCCCCACCGCGGCCCTGGTCGCGCACCTCCTGGACGCCCCCAGCACGGCCGCCGCCTTCGACCTGAACGCCGTGTGCAGCGGCTTCGTCTACGCGCTCGCCGCCGCCCAGCGGATGCTGGCCGCCACCGGCGGCACCGCGCTGGTGATCGGCGCCGACATGTACAGCCGGATCACCGACCCCGCCGACCGTCGCACCCGCGTCCTGTTCGGCGACGGCGCCGGGGCCGTCGTCCTCGGCGGCGCCGACCGGCGGCGGATCCTCGCGAGCCGGCTGCTCACCTACGCCGAGGGGCGCGAGCTGGTGGGGGTGCCGGCGGGCGGCACCCGGCTCGGGGTGAACGCCGGGACCGTGGACGAGGGACGTCACCACTTCGTCATGAACGGACGCGGCGTCAAGGAGATCGTGTACGACAAGCTGCCCGGCACCCTCTTCGCGTTCCTCGACGAGGCCGGGGTCGCCAAGGAGGACATCGCGCACATCGTCCCCCACCAGGGCAACGGCGTGATGCTCGGCGACCTGGAGCGCGAACTCGCCTTCCCGCAGGCCCGGTTGCACACGACGGTCGGCGAGTACGGAAACACCGGCGCCGCCTCCATCCCCGTGACGCTCGACGCGGCGGCCCGCGCGGGGCAACTGCGGCCCGGGGACAAGGTGTTGCTGACCGCGTTCGGCGGCGGCTTCTCCTTCGGGCACGCGCTGGTCGAGTGGTGAACGTCGAGATGAGGAGGACAGCAGTGGACGCCTACCTGCGGCGCATCGGTGCCGACCGGCCCGAGCGGGCCGACCTGGAGAACCTCGCCCGGCTCCAGGACCGCCACCTGAGGACCGTGCCGTTCGAGACGATCGACTTCAACCTCGGCATCCCCATCAGGATGGGCGAGGACGTCGTCGAGAAGATCGTCGACCGGCGCCGGGGCGGCGGCTGCTACGAGCTGAACACCGCCTTCGCCGTCCTGCTGCGCGGCCTCGGCTACCAGGTCGACCTGCTCCCCGGCCGCACCCTGCACAACGGCAAAGAGGCCCTGCTCGGCGCGCACGGCGGCCACATGATGCTCAAGGTCACGATCGACGGCGAGCCCTGGCTCGTCGACGTCGGCTTCCGCTGGGCGAGCCGCCGCCCCCTGCGCCTGGCCGAGCGCGGCCCGCAGAAGGACGAGAACGGCGAGTATCACATCGTGGACGGCGAGTACGGCGATGTCGTCATCGTCCACGACGGCGTGCCCCGCGTCCGCCTGGAGACCCGGCCCCGCGACACGTACGACTTCGAGCCCACCCTGTGGTGGTTCTCCAGCGCGCCCGAATCGCCCGTCACCGGCGGCTCGGTGTGGGCGTCGATCGTCACCGACGCGGGCCGCGTCTCCCTCCTGGACCGCACGCTCAGCCGGACCGAGGACGGCGAACAGGTCCGCGAAGTCCTCGACGACGAGGCGTTCTTGGCGGCCTGCCGCCGCTGGTTCGGCATCGAGCTGGACCGCCTGCCCGAACTCCCCCCGATGCCGGACCCCTCTTGATAGGAAGTGTGCGCACCGTGCCTACAGAGAAGACCTTCGACGTCCTGGTGGCGGGTGCCGGACCCTCCGGCCTGCTCCTGGCCTGCGAACTGCTGAGCCGGGGCGTCCGCGTCCGCATCGTGAACGCCGCCCCCGAGCCGATGCACGTCCCCCGGGCGCTGTCCATCTACCCCAGGGCGATGGACATCCTCGCTGATCAGGGCCTGCGTGACGCGGTGTACGACGTGTCGGGCACGATCCGCACGCTGAGCTATTTCTCCGACCGGGGGCATCTCGCCTCGTTCCACATTCCGGAACAGCACGCGGCCCGCGTCCTGCCCCAGTACGAGACGGAACGCATCCTCACCGAACGCCTGGAGGCCCTCGGCGGCAAGGTCGAGCGCGGGGTGCGCCTGCTGTGCCTGGAGGGCGTCGACTTCAGCGGCCGGATCGAGGGCACGGCCCGCATCACCGCCGTCCTCGAAGGCCCCGACGGCATCGTCGAGCGGGCCACGGCCTCGTACGTCGTCGGCGCGGACGGCGCGGGCAGCGCGGTGCGCGGACAGCTCGGGATCGGGTTCCAAGGGTCCACGTACGGACTGGAGTTCGCGCTCGTCGACGCCAAGGTCGACGGGGACCTCGACCCGGAGGAGATCCTCTACTACCAGGACCCGTCCGGCACCCTCGCCGTCGTCCCGCACCCGGGCGGCGTCTACCGGTTCCTGTCCGTCCTGCCGCAGGGGGCGGGCTCGGCCGGCGTCGAGATGATGCAGGAGATCGTCACCGAGCGCGGGCCGCGCGGCGTACGGATCACCGAACCTGTCTGGACGACCGTCTTCCGCGTCCACGCCCGCCTCGCCACCGACTTCCAGCTGGGCAGGGTCTTCCTGATCGGCGATGCGGCGCACGTCCACAGTCCGGCCGGCGGGCAGGGCATGAACAACGGCCTCCAGGACGCGCACAACCTGGGCTGGAAGCTGGCCGCCGTGCTGCGCGGTGCCTCGCCGGTCTCACTCCTCGATACGTACGGACCGGAGCGGTTCGAGGCGACGCGGCGCAGTGTCCGGGATACGGACCTGCACACCAAGGCGTGGATGGCGAAGGGGCGGGCCCGGGTTCTGATGCGGGACGCGGGGTTCAAGCTCGCGGAGCGTACGGGGGCGGCGTCCCGTCTGTACGCGCCTGTTCTCGCCGGGCGGCGGCAGACCTATCCCGTCGCGCGCGACACTCAGCTTCCTTCCGGGGTCTCGCCCTGCCAAGCGCGCGCGAAACTTCCCGGCGGGACCGGTGTGGGCGGGCTGTTTCCGCGTGAGCAGATCCTTGCGTACGGGATGAAGGGGTGGACGCTTGCGGTCACCGGGACGGTGCTCGGTGCTGGGGACTGGCACAAGGAGGTCGGCCATATCGCCGCCGGCTGGCCGGAGTTGAGGGTGGTGACCGTTCCGGCGCGGACCCTTGCCGATGCGACCGGCTGTCGGCGGCTCGGGTACCACCTCGTACGGCCTGATGGGCATGTTGCCGCGCATGGGCATGAGGGGGACTTGAACCGGTTGGAGAAGGAACTCGGCGCTGTGCTTGTGCGCGGGAAGAAGGCCTGACGATGACCGTCCACGTGGGTGCACAACTGCCCGTCAACTCCATCCCCGGCTACCGCGACGACCTCGACCTCGCCGCCGTCGCCCGGCACGCCGAGGATCTCGGTCTCGACTCCGTCTGGGCGGGCGACCGTCTCGCCGCTCCCTACCCGACCCTCGATCCGTCCCTCGTCCTCGCGACGGCCGCCGCCGTGACGAGCCGTATCCAGGTCGGGTACGGGGTGATGCTGCTCGCGCTGCGGTCCGCCGCGTGGGCCGCCAAGCAGGTCGGCACGCTTCAGCGGCTGTCCGGGGGGCGTACGGCCCTCGGGGTGGGCGTCGGGACCGGCGACCCCCAGGAGTGGGGCGCCGCCGGGGTCTCGCCCCGGGGCCGGGGGCGGCGCACCGAACGGCTCCTGGAGCTGCTGCCCGGCCTGCTCGCCGGTGAGCGCACCGCCCTGACCGACCTGCCCGGCAGCCCGTCCGTCGCCCTGAACCCGGCGGTGCCCGTGCCGGAGATCTGGATCGGCGGAGGCTCCGAACAGGCGCTGCGGCGGGTCGTCTCGCACGGGCAGGGGTGGCTCGCGGCGATGAAGCCGCCCAAGGAGGTGGCCCGTTGCGTCGGGCGGCTCGGTGAATTCGCCGCGGAACAAGGGGTGTCGGCGCCCCGGGTCAGCATGCATCTCCACGTCCGGCTGCTGTCGCGCGCCGACCCCGCCGGCTCGTCCCGAGTTGCCGACCGCCTCACCGCTCAGTACGGCATGCCGCGTGCGCTGTCGGGGGATGTCGGGGTCGCCGGTACGCCGACTCAGATCGCGGAGCGGTTGCGGGAGTACGGGGACGCGGGGGCTGAGCGGTTCGTGCTCGTGCCGTTCGGGGAGGACGGGGACGATCCGTTCCGGCAGTACGAACTGTTTGCGCAGGTACGGGAGTTGCTGGCGCGCGGCTGAAGTCTGCGTGGAGCACCTCGGTGGTTGGGCCGGGGTTTGGCAGGGCCTCGGCGCTTGCGAGCCGGGGCGTGGCAGGGCCCCGGTGACGACGCCGGGGCCCCTGATCTCTTCCGGGAGCTGTACGACCATGACCTCCGGCCTCACGACCACCTCCGTCGTCCGCACCCACGGCGGTGACCTGCGCGGCACCCTGGAGACGTACCGGCAGCGTCCGCTGCACGTGTTCCGGGGCATCCCGTACGCCGTCGCCGAGCGGTTCGCCTCGCCGCGAACCGCCTTGCCCTGGACGGGAGTTCGCGACGCGACCGCCTTCTCCCCGGCCTTCCTCCAGCCCGGCGTCCCCGACAGTCGCGAGGACGCCCTGTACGCCAACGTCTGGACCCCCGATCCAGGCGGCCGGCTGCCTGTGCTGGTCTACGTCCACGGCGGCGGGTGGCAGGTCGGGTCCGGGAGCGCGCCCACCTTCGACGGGGCCAAGCCCGCCGCGCTCGGGAACATGGTCGTCGTCAACTTCAACTACCGGCTCGGGGCCTTCGGTTGGGGGCTGCACGAGGCGTTCACCGATCCCGGTACCGGGAGGTTCGCGAACTGGGGGTTGCAGGATCAGGCCGCGTTGTTGCGGTGGGTGCGGGACAACGCCGAGGCGTTCGGCGGTGACCCGGGGGACATCACGTTGTGCGGGACCTCCGCCGGGGCGGTCACCGCGCGGTTGTTGACCGACGCCGACGACACTCGGGGGATCGCGCGGCGGCTCATCGCGATCAGTGCGAGCCGGCCGTGGGCGCCCACGCTGGGGCTCACGCCGGGGGACGCGGCCGAGGCGTACGAGCGGCTCGCTGTCGAACTCGGGGTGTCCGTATCGGGGTTGCGTACGGTGCCGGCGGAGGCGCTGTTCGCCGCCTGGAACGCGTTGTTCCAAGGGGCGCCCGCCGAGCGGGTGTTGGGGAGTGGGCGGGAGTATCGGGGGCCTGTGCTCGACGCGTTGACCGGGGTGGGTTCCGAACCGGTCGTGCCCGCGATACCGGTGATGTCCATCCACAACCGCACCGAGGGGTCCTTCTTCACCGACCCGCACAGTGTGTCGTTCCCCCCGGCGCCGCCCGCGCCCACGGACTCGCGTGAACTGCGGGACGCCGTACGGGAGGTGATGCTCAAGTGCACGGACACCGTGGAGGACGGGCTCGCCGAGGCGTGCGTCGCGGCGTACCGGGAGGCCGCGCTCGACGAGGGGCGGTCCGCCGATCCGCTCTCGCTGTGGACCGAGGTGTGGGGGGACGCGGTCTTCCGCTACCAGATCGTCCGGCTCGCCCAGCGGCATGCGCTGCGGGGGGCTTCGCCGCAGTACGTCATGGAGTTCGCGCATCCGGTGCGGGCGCCGCACTTCGGGACGCCGCACGACGCCACGTCGAAGTTCCTGTTCGGGTCACATGCGCACCCGTTGTTCGTGGGGCAGTTCGGGGACGGGGCGGGGGAGCGGAGGGTGTCGGACACGTTCGTGGATCTGGTGGCGTCGTTTGTCCGGGGGGAGAGGGCGGAGGGGTGGCCTGTGTACGAACCGGGGGTGCCTAGTGCGTTGGTGTTGGGCGGAGTTGAGGGGGCGCGGGTGGAACATCCCTCGAAGTTGCGGCAGTTGGAGTTCTGGGACGAGGTGGAGTGGTTGCCGGGGGCTTGAGGAGTGGGCGGGTGCCGTGAGGGCCGGGCGATTTCATGCCCGGCCCCCTTCGGTTTTGGCGTCCTAGTCGTTCAGTGCGCGGTCCACCAGCACCGGGGCCGCCCCCAAGTACCCGGTGGGATCACACAGTTCGGCGATCTCCTCGGCGGGGACCTCGGGTGCCAGGTCTGCCAGCACCGTCGCCAGCGGGCGGCCGGTCGCGTCGGCCTCTACGGACGCCCGGGTGAGGAGTTCCTTGGCGCGGGCCCGGCCCAGGCGGGGCGTGAGGCGGGCCGCGATCCGCTCCGACACGATCTGGCTGTCCGTCAAGTCCAGGTTGGCGCGCATCCGTTCGGGGTGCACCTGGAGTCCCGACGTCAGCTCCACGGCCGTGTGCGCGGCGCCGCCCACCAGGCGCAGACACTCCCGCAGCAACAGCCACTCCGCGTGCCAGGCCCCGGCGGACCGCTCGTCCTCGGTCACCATGCACTGCGTCAACGCCCCGCTCAGCGCGGGGACTTGCAGCGCCGCCGAGCGGATCATCGTGCTGAGCACGGGGTTGCGCTTGTGCGGCATCGCCGACGACGCGCCCCGCCCGGACACGGCGGGCTCGGCCACCTCCCCGACCTCCGTGCGGGCCAGCGCCTGCACATCGACCGCGATCCGCCCCAACGCGCCCGCGGTGAAGGCGAGTACGGCGGCGAGGTCGGCGAAGGGGGTGCGCAGGGAGTGCCAGGGGAGGACGGGGACGGCGAGCCCGGTCTCGGCGGCGAAGGCTTCGAGCAGGCGGGTGGTGTAGGCGGCGGGGTCGGCGAGGCGCGGTATGCCGTGGCCTGCGGACGGGGTCTGGGCGCCGCGTCCTGCGGACCGGGGCGCGGTGCCGTGGCTGCCGGGCCCGGTCGGGGCGCCCGCGTCGGAGGTCGCCCCGTCCACCGCCGCGTACTCCAGATACCCCGCCAACGTCCCCGCCGCACCCCCGAGCGACACCGGCAAGCCCTCGTCGGCCACGTGAGCCGTGCGGCGCCGCGCGTCGAGCAGCAGCTCCCGCCAGCCCGCCGCCTTCAGGCCGAACGTCGTCGGTACGGCGTGCAGCGCCAGCGTCCGGCCCGGCATCGGGGTGTCCCGGTGGAGCCGCGCCGAACTCGCCAGCGCCTCCGCCGACTTGTCGAGGTCCGCGACGATCAGGCGCAGCGCACGCCGGGAGACCAGCATCGCCGCCGTGTCGAAGACGTCCTGACTGGTCGACCCCCGGTGCACGAACTCGGCGGCGCCCGGGTCGACTTGGGCCACCCGCCGGGTGAACGCCTGGACGAGCCCCACGACAGGGTTCGCGGTCTCCCGGGAGGCCAGCGCCAACTCCCGTACGTCCAGGGTGACGTCGGCGGCGACGGTGGTGATGACGCGGGCCGCCGCCTCCGGCACCGTACCCAGCCCGGCCTGCGCCCGCACGAGCGCCGCCTCGGTGTCGAGCATCGCCCGCACCCACGACTCGTCGCCGACGACCGCTTCGACGGGGGTTCCGGCGCGGACGGGGGAGAAGAGCCCGGAGTCGAGGCCGGTCACACCACCACCCCCGTCCACTCGCTGTCGTCCTGCGCCGGGCGGACCTCCTGCGGGACCCGGGACAGGGGCGGGAGGGCGAGGACGGCGCGGGCTATCGCGTCGGAGTCGCCCAGGGTGACCGAGTCGACGCCCGGGCGGATGCCGGCGGCCGTGACCCAGTGAACGGCCTCCGTGGGGACGCCGAAGGCGAAGCGGCGCGGGTGGGGGCGGCCCTGGCTGTCGAGGAGGTGGTAGGGGCGTTCGCCGACGGCGAGGCCGCCGGTCTCGTACATCGTCCCGCAACTGCCGTCGATCCGGTACGGACCCGCCTGCTCGGTCGCCAACAGGTGCCGCAGCAGCGGGTCTTCGGCGCGGCGGACGTCGGGTTCGGGGAGCCGCGCCTCGATCAACGCGCGGGCCCGGACCGGCGCTCCGGGTACGACAGTCGAGTGCGCGACGAACGACGGGTCGGCGGTGTCGAAGCGGATCTGCGTGCCGGGGCCGGTGAGGACCAGGAGCCCGGCGTCGAGGAGCGCGATCATCTCCTCGATGCGGGAGGCGGGCGGCCCGATGGACAGGAACGCGTTGAGCGGCGTGTACCAGCCCTCGACGTCGTCGCGGTAGGAGTTCCCGTCGATGCCGCCGTGGTCGACGGCGAGCCGGATCTCGTTGCGCAGGTCGCGCAGCACGTCGAGCGCGGCCTTGAGGGGCCCGTCGACGTTCCCGGCTTCCGCCTCGCGGACGTCGCGCTCCAAGTAGCCCCGCAGCCACGCCTGGAACTCCTCGCGGCTCGCGAACTCCCGCCCCGCGAGAGGGGAGATGAGCCGCTCCCAGTCCCAGACGGCCTCGATCCCGTACCGCTCCAGCAGGTCCGCCGCGTCCGCCCCGGGCCCCAGCGCGAGGAACTCCCCGGCGAACGCGGCGACTTGGCCGCCCCGGGCGGCGAGCAGCGTCGTGTAGTACACGTTCTCCACCTCCCACCGGATCACCGGCCAGAGGTCGTCGCCGAAGTAGGGCCGCGTCTCGTCGGCGCGCAACCGCTCGACGTACTCGGCGGTCAGCAGCCGGGGGAAGTAACGCCCGTGCGCACCCTTCTGGTTGGCGCCGCGCGCGTGGTACGGCACACCGCGCCGCGAACTCGCGTACATCACCGGCTCCTGCCCGCTGGGCCGGTACACGAGCCCGCCCTCGGGGGCCCGTTCGAAGACGCCGCCCCGGCCGAGCGTGAGCAGCGCCATGTAGTCGAAGAAGTTCAGCCCGAGCCCGCGCAGCAGCACCGGCTCACCGGGACGGATCCCGCTGAGGTCGGCGTCGGCCGGGTTGGTGGGTGTGAGGTAGGCGAGGTAGTGGATGCGGGCCAGCGCGGCGGTGCGCTCCTGGCGGGGCGTCAGCCGGGCGGGGATGTGGCCCTGTGCGAGGACGACCGAGTCGAGGTCGTTGAGGCGGGTGCCGTCGGCGAGCCGTACGCCCTGCCGGCCGCCGCGCGCGCCGTGCACGTCGGACATCGCGACCGCCTGCGAGCGGTGCACCCGCACCTCGACGTGCTCGGGGGCGCGGGCCAGGATCTGCCGGAAGCAGTCGTTCAGGTAGTGGCCGTAGAACGCGCGGCTCGGGTACGAGTCCGGCTCCAGGCGGCGCGCCTCCGCGAGGGTCTCCTCGTCGTACAGATGGCCCTCCACGCCGAGCAGCGCGAGCTGGCGCGCCCAGTCGTACAGGGACGGGCCCGGCTCGATCGGGCCGTCGATGCGGACGCTGTCGTCGGTGAACACGGTCACCTGCGAGGCGACGGTGTTCATCAGCAGGTGCCGGGACTGCTCCGGGCGCCAGACGCGGCCCGCGCCCGGGGTGTTCGGGTCGACGAGGTGGACGACCACGGAGGCGTCCGAGGGGGCGAGCCGTTCATTGGCGCACAGCCGCTCCAGCACCGACAGGCCCCTCGGGCCCGCGCCGACGACACAGATTTCTTTACTCTTTCTGCTCATCCGGAATCTCCTCGGTGCGCTTTCTCTCGCTGAATGGTGCAGGGTGCAAGAAATGCGGGTTAGGGTGGGAATGTGAATTCACCCGGCAGCTTCGAGGCGTGCCCAGGACGCGTCAACGAGGAATTCGACGATAAATCAGGTGCTCACCAGGACCTGACGAATTCGGGAGTGTCCCGTGTCCCTTTCCGGGCCCCGGCGACAGTCTGGACTCCATGCGTGCCGCCTACATCACCGAACTCGGGCCGTCCCACGAGATCCGCCACGGCGAACTGCCCGAGCCGACCCCCGGACCGACCGACGTGCTGGTCGAGGTCGAGTGCACCACCGTCAACCCGGTCGACACCCTCGTCCGCTCCGGCCGCTTCCGCACCCCTGTCCCGCTGCCCCTGATCGTCAGCCGCGACCTTGTCGGTACGGTCGTGCGCTCCGGTTCCGGCTTCGCGGCCGGTGATCGGGTGTGGACCAACAGCCTTGGCCACGGCGGCCGTCAGGGTGCCGCCGCCGAACGCGCCGTCGTCCCCGCCGACCGCCTCTACCGCCTGCCGCCCGGCGTCGACCCCGAGCAGGCGGTCACCGTGTTCCACCCCGGCGGTACGGCGTACCTGGCGCTGTTCACCCATGCGCGGGTGCGGCCGGGCGAGACGGTGTTCGTGGCGGGGGCCGCCGGGAACGTCGGAAGTGCCGTCGTGACCCTGGCCGTTGAGGCGGGCGCGCGGGTGGTGGCCACCGCGTCCGGCCAAGACGCCGACTACGTACGGGAGTTGGGCGCCGACGTCGTACTCGACTACCGGGAACCGGAGTTGGAGCCCTTGCGGGGCACGGTCGATGTCCACATCGACACCTTCGGCACCAACGACCTCGGCCAGGCGGTGGAGTTGATCGCGCCCCGTGGGCGGATCGTGCTGCTCGCCGGGGTGGCCGCGCGGCCCGTGCTGCCGGTCGGGCCGTTCTACCAGAAGGACGCCTCGATCCTAGGGTTCGTCATCTCGCACGCGACGACCGACCAGCTCGCCGAGGCGGCGGTCACCGTCAACAGGCTCACGGCGTCGGGCCGTCTGCGGTCCCGGCGTACCGAGCGGGTGCCTCTGAGCGCGATGGCCGACGCCCATCTGCGCATGGAGAAGGGCGAGTTGCACGGCAGGCGGCTCGTCGTCCGGCCCGACCTTTCCGTGTAAGTCGTCCATCGTGAGGAGACACGCAGTGGTACACCTTGTCGTGGTCGGCGGCGGGATCGGCGGGCTCGCCTCCGCGCTGGCCTTCGCCCGGCACGGCCATCGAGTCACCGTCCTGGAGCGGCGCGAGGAGTTCACCGAACTCGGCGCCGGCATCCAGCTCGCCCCCAACGCCTACCACGCCCTCGACCGCATCGGCGTCGGCGCCGAGGTGCGGGCGCGGTCCGTGTTCGTCGACGAGCTGCGGCTCTACGACGGCACGACCGACGAACTCATCAACTCCATGCCGCTGACCGGGGGTTACCGGCGCCGCTTCGGGAACCCGTACGCCGTCGTGCACCGGACCGACCTGTACCGGCCGCTGCTCGAAGCGTGCCGGGAGCGGCCCGGCGTGCAGCTCGTCACGGGCGCGCCGGTGACCGGGTACGGGCAGGACGCCGACGGCGCGTGGGCGGTGCTCGGCGACGGCTCCCGCGTCGCCGGGGACGCCGTGATCGGCGCCGACGGCATCCGGTCCGCCGTACGCGGGCAGCTCCTCGGCGACGGGGAGCCGCGCGTGTCCGGGCACACCATCTACCGGTCCGTCATTCCCATGGCGGGCGTGCCCGAGGAGCTGCGCGCCAACGCCGTGTGCCTGTGGGCGGGGCCGCAGTGGCACTTCGTGCACTATCCCATCAGCGAGGGGCGGGAGTTGAACCTCGCGGCGACCCGCGACGACGGCGCCGTCACGGCCGTCGCCGGGGAGGCCGTCGAACGCGGCGTCGTGCTCGGGGAGTTCTCCGAACTCGGGGAGATCGCGGGGCGGTTGCTGCGGCTCGGGGACGGGTGGCGGCGCTGGGTGCTGTGCGACCGGGACCCCGTCGACACGTGGGTCGACGGGCGGGTCGCGCTCCTCGGCGACGCCGCGCACCCCATGCTCCAGTACGCCGCGCAGGGCGCCTGCCAGACCCTCGAAGACGCCGTGCTGCTCGGCGAGTTGCTCGGCCCGCAGATCGCTGCCGCCGCGCTGCCGGCCCGGCTCGGCGCGTACGCCGCACTGCGCCGGAGCCGCGCCGCGCGTGCGCAGTTGATCGCGCGCGAGATGGGGCGGCAGGTCTATCACCCCGCCGGGGTCGCGGCGAAGGCGCGGAACTCGGAGTTGTCCGCATTGAGCGCCGACGAACTCCACGGAAAAGTCGAATGGCTGCACGGGGACCGGGAATTCCAGCGGACCGCGTGAATATCGCTTCGCACAAGACGGGAAAAGAAATGGCAACTGATTACGAGCGCCCGGGAGTGACCACATTCCAGGTGCGCGCCGAGATTTTCGTCGCCGCTCCTGCGGACAAGGTGTACGAGGTCGTCAGCGACCTCGGGCGCAGCGGGGAGTGGAGCCCCGAGTGCCAGGGCGGCACCTGGATCCAGGGCGAACCCTCCACCGTGGGCGCGGTCTTCGAGGGCAAGAACCTGCGCGGGGCCGAGGCGGTGCCGTGGGCGCCGGTCATCCGGGGCGAGTGGTCGACGCTCTCCGAGGTCGTCGAGGCGGTCCCCGGCTCGGTGTTCCGCTGGATCATCCTCACGAGTGCCGGGGAACGGCAGGAGAGCACCTGGTCCTTCGAGATCTCACCCGCCGACGGGGGTGTCGTCCTCGTCCATCACTACCGGCTGGGGCGGCTCACCGAGGGCCTCTCGAAGATCTTCGCGTCCCTCGACGAGGCCGGCCGGGAGCGGTTCGTGAAGGAGTGGAACGCGAAGCTGGCGGTGGATGTGGAGCGGACGGTGGCGGGGATCAAGAGGGTGATCGAAGGGGTGTGACGGCGAGGGTGTGAGGGCGGGGTGTGAGGGTTCCGCCAGCGTGACGGCCCGGCCGACCTCCTCCCGGAGGCGGCCGGGCCGGTTTGTTCTAGAGCTGCACGGGTACGGCCTTGGCCCCCGACTCGAACAGCGCCTCCACGGCCCGCGCCTGCCCCACCGCGTCCGCACGGCCGTACGGAGCGGGCCGCCCCTCCGCGATCGCGCGGGACACGTCGTCGAAGAGGATCCGGGAGACGGCGTACGCCTCACCGCAGCGGTACACCCCCTCCGGGTCCACCGGCAGGTACTCGCTCACCGGGTCGGCGTGCGGCGGCGGGCCCTGGCGTTGCAACTCGACCTGTCTGACGTCCCGGCAGAACCACGGGTCTTCCAGGACCAGCCGCCCGGTCGTCCCGACCAGCTCCAGCGCGTCGCCCCGGCACACCTCCTGCCCCACCTCGAACTGGGCCAGCACATCGCCGGGCAGCCGCAGGGTCGCCGCGAAGTTGTGGTCGAGCCGCCCGCCGCGCCGCACCTCCTCCGCGTACACCCGCTCCGGTTCCCCGGCGAACATCCTGACAGCGGCCAGCGTGAACGACCCCAGATCCAGCATCCCCCCGCCCCCACGCTCCGGGAACCGCCGGAAGTAGTCGTCGGGCAGGTTCGCGGTGCAGGCGGCGTAGATGTACCGCAGCTCCCCGATCACCCCGTCGTCGACGAGCCTCTTGGCCAGCACATGCTGCGGATGGTGCCGCGAGAACACCCCCTCCACACACACCCGCCCGGCCTCCTCGGCCGCGTCGAACACCCGCTGCGTATCGGCCACCGACAACGCGAGCGGCTTCTCGACGACCACATGCTTCCCGGCCCGCAACGCCCTGACCGCCCACTCGGCATGATCGACGGGGTCGAGCGCGACGAACACGGCCTCCACGTCGTCGTCCGCGAGCAGCTCCTCGCGGCTGCGATGAGCCCTGGCGATCCCCCAGGTCCGCGCATACTCCTCGGCGTCATCCGCGGCCACGGCCACGAACTCCGCCGTCCGCGAGAACCCCTTCGCCTTCATGGCCACATCGGCATACCCCCCGGTGACCAGCAGCCCCCAACGCACCTTCCGCATACCCACCGTCCCTTCCGGGCCGGGCGGCCCTCACCCTCCACCCTGTGCGGGCGGCGGGCGAGGGCGGAAGCGGGTCCTTCACACTCCGTCAGGTAAGGCGCACGGTCCCGGATGGCGGATCCGGCGTCCCCGGGCGCCTTCCTTGAGGCCGGTCAGAAATACCCCAGCTTCTTCGGCGAGTAGCTGACCAGGAGGTTTTTGGTCTGTTGATAGTGCTCCAGCATCATCTTGTGTGTCTCCCGGCCGATCCCCGACTGCTTGTACCCGCCGAACGCCGCGTGCGCGGGGTACGCGTGGTAGCAGTTGGTCCACACCCGGCCCGCCTGGATCGCGCGGCCCGCGCGGTACGCCGTGTTGACGTCGCGGGTCCAGACGCCCGCGCCGAGGCCGTACGGCGTGTCGTTGGCGATCTTGATGGCGTCGTCGAAGTCGTCGAACCCGGCGACGGAGACGACCGGCCCGAAGATCTCCTCCTGGAAGACCCGCATCCGGTTGTCGCCCTCGAAGATGGTCGGGCGGACGTAGTAACCGCCCTTCAACTCGCCGTCGTACTCGGCACGTTCACCACCCGTGAGGATCTTCGCGCCCTCCTTCTGGCCGATCTCGATGTACGAGAGGATCTTCGCGAGCTGCTCGCTGGACGCCTGCGCGCCGATCATCGTCTCGGTGTCGAGCGGGTGCCCCGGCTTGATCAGCTCGGTGCGGGCGACGGCCGCGGCGAGGAAGTCGGGGTAGTTGCCGCGCTGGATGAGCCCCCGGGAGGGGCACGTGCACACCTCGCCCTGGTTCAGCGCGAACATCGTGAACCCTTCGAGGGCCTTGTCGCGCAGGTCGTCGTCCTTGTCCCAGACGTCGTCGAAGAAGATGTTCGGCGACTTCCCGCCCAGCTCCAGCGTCACCGGCTTCAGGTTCTCCGCCGCGTACTGCATGATCAGCCGCCCGGTCGCGGTCTCCCCGGTGAACGCGACCTTCGCCACGCGCGGGCTCGACGCGAGCGGCTTGCCCGCCTCCAGGCCGAAGCCGTTGACGATGTTCACGACACCCGGCGGCAGCAGGTCCGCTATCAGCGACATCCAGTAGTGGATCGACACGGGCGTCTGCTCGGCCGGCTTGATCACGACCGTGTTGCCCGCCGCCAGCGCCGGCGCGAGCTTCCACGTCGCCATCAGGATCGGGAAGTTCCACGGGATGATCTGCGCGACCACGCCGAGCGGCTCGTGGAAGTGGTACGCCACGGTGTCCTCGTCGACCTCGCTGAGCGAACCCTCCTGCGCGCGCACCGCCCCCGCGAAGTACCGGAAGTGGTCGATCGCCAGCGGGATGTCCGCCGCCAGCGTCTCGCGCACCGGCTTGCCGTTCTCCCAGCTCTCCGCGACCGCCAGCGCCTCCAGGTTCGCCTCCATCCGGTCGGCGATCCTCAGCAGGACGTCCGAACGCTCCGTCGCCGACCGGCGCCCCCACGCGGGCGCCGCGGCGTGCGCCGCGTCCAGCGCCTTCTCCACGTCCTCCGCCGTGCCCCGCGCAACCTCCGTGAACGGCTGCCCGTTCACCGGACTCGGGTTCTCGAAGTACTGCCCCCGCACCGGCGGCACGTACTCCCCGCCGATGAAGTGGTCGTAACGCCCCTGGTAGGAGACGAGCGCCCCCTCCGACCCGGGCGCGACGTAACGAGTCATCCCATGCCTCCTTCACCGGCGCTGCCCGCCATTGGACAGCTCCGACGGACGGTACGCACCTGGACGTTGCACCCACGTTGCACGACCGCGCCCGTACGAGGCCGCCGCCAACTCCGCCTCCAGCGACGCCAGTCGCGCCCGCACCGGTGCCGTTGGGCGTACCGCCGCCAGTGCCCGCCACACCTCCAGGTCGTCCTCGCCCCACGGCGCGTGCGCCCAGTCGGACAGCAGGTCGGGGTCCTGGCCCGCGATCAGCGCCGCCCTCAGCTCGTCCGCGAGCTGCCGCCTGAGCCGCATCACCGCGGGCGCCCGCGACCCCGGCAGCAGTGGGCCGCCGTACGCCGAGAGCGCCCCCGTCACCGCCCCGGCGGCGATCCTGCGCTCCACGACCGCCACGTCCGACTCCACCGGTACGGTCAGCCGGTACGGCCGCGACGCGAGCAGCTCCGGGCCCAGCACCCCGCGCAGCCGGGCCAGTTCGGCGCGCAGCGTCACCGGCGGCACCGACTCGTCCTCGTACAGCGCGCACAGCAGCTCGTCCCCGGTCAGCCCCTCCGGATGGCGGGCCAGCAGCACCACGATCTCGCTGTGCCGCCGGCTCAGCCGCACCCGCCTGCCGCCCACCGTCAGCCGCGCCTCGTCCCGCCCCAGCGCGGCCAGCTCGGGCGCCTCGACGGCGGGCCGCTCCCGCGCGAGCAGCGCCAGCTGTCCCTCCGCCGCCCGCGCCACCGCCTGCACGAACCCCAGGCTGTGCGGATGCGCCAGCGCGTCCCCGCCCGTCACGTCGACGGCGCCCAGCACCCGCCCGGTACGCGGGTCGTGCACCGGAGCCGCCGCGCAGGTCCACGGCTGCGCCTGCCGCGTGAAGTGCTCCGCCGCGAACACCTGCACCGGACGGTCCACCGCGACCGCCGTCCCCGGCGCGTTCGTCCCCACCGCGCTCTCCGCCCACCGCGCGCCGGGCACGAAGTTCATCCGACCCGCGCGCCGCCGAGTCGCCGCGTGCCCCTCGACCCACAGGAGGCGGCCGTGCGCGTCGCACACCGCGAGCAGATGCGAGCCGTCCGCCGCGAACGGCGCCATCAACTCCCGCAGCAGCGGCATCACCAGGGCGAGCGGGTGCTCCGCGCGGTAGGTGCCGAGCGCGCCGTCCGTCAGCTCCACGTCCGCCGTACGGTCCGGCCCCACGCTGGCTCGCGCGGAGCGTCGCCACGAGTCCGCGACGACCCGGCGGACCGGCTGGGCGACCGTCCCGGCGGCCGTGAACGTCTCGTGCGCCCGCCGCAGCGTACGGACTCGCTCGGCGGGGTCGGCCCCCGGTTCGAGGGCCACCCAGGGATCGGTCAACTCGGCCTCCTGGAGGGTGAATCGGACGGCACAGGGCGCCGTGCGTGCTGTCGGCCATCGTCACTCCGGGTGCGGGCCCCGACAACCGTCGCGGCACCACCCGCCCAGATCGGCCGGGTCAGACCTGGGCGACGAGTCTCATGTACCGCGCCCAGTCCCAGTTCCGGCCCGGGTCCGTGTGATCGGTGCCCGGCACTTCGTAGTGGCCGATGATGTGCGCCCGGTCCCTGGGGATGCCGTACCGGTCGCAGACCGTCGCCGTGAGCCGCGCGGACCGCTCGTACATCGCGTCCGTGAAGTAGGCGGGCCGGTCCACCCAGCCCTCGTGCTCGATACCGACGCTGCGAGTGTTGTACTCCCAGTTCCCCGCGTGCCACGCGACGTCGGCCTCCCGCACGCACTGCGCGACCCGGCCGTCGGAGGAGCGGACCACGTAGTGCGCGGACACGTTCTTCTTCGGGTTCTGGAAGATCGTCAGCGCCTTGTCGAACGACGTCTGCGTCACATGGATGACGACGAGGTCGACGGGGTGCCGCTGCGAAGGGCGGTCGGAGGCGGTGTAGTTGGCCGCGTCCGCGGGGGCCCACAGCGCGGAGGGGTAGTCGGCCGCCTGGGTCTGCGCCCCGGCCCTCGGCTCGGGCAGCACCACGGAGGCCGCCGCCGCGAGCGCGGCTCCTTTGAGGAGGTGCCGCCGGTTGGGGAGGGGACTGGCTCGGTTCATACAAGGCCCTTCTGCCGGTGGGGAGTTCGCCGCTTCGCCGCTGCGGTGCGTGTGATCACACGGTACGGGGAGCGGGGAGTCCGCAAGAGGGCACTTCGGGAATCTGTGGACAGACCGGGGCCTGTGGATAAGTCGGTCACTCGAACGGGGTAATTGCGGGGCTGGGGACGGGAGTTGTCCACAGGGAGGATCGTTTCGCCTCGACGCGAGGCGGGTGCCGGCCCGGCGTTAAGTCCGACAATCGCACCGGATCGAGCCGCCTCGCCTCGTCACCCGGCCCAACTCGACTTGCCCCACCTCACCCCGCCCCGACCCCAACCCCCACCGGATCGTCCAACACCCCCCGCACCACAGAATGCGCCGCCCCCAGCAACGGCCCCTCCGACCCCAGCCGAGACACGGACACCGGACACACCGGCCCCGCCGTCCGCCGAGCCAGCTCCGCCTCCAGCGACGGCAGCAGCCACGGCGCGAGCCCGGCGAGCGCCCCGCCGAGGACGACCCCTTCCGGGTCCAGCAGGTTGACCGCCCCCGTGAGGGCGATCCCGAACGCCGTCCCTGCCTCCCGCAGGGCCCGCCGCACCGCCTCGTCACCGTCCGCCGCGCGCCCCGCGAGCAGTCCGACCCGGTCGTTGCCGGGCGCGAGGCCGGCGGCCCGCAGCACGGCTTCCTCCCCGGCGTACTGCTCCAGGCACCCGTGCCCCCCGCACACGCACTCCGGCCCGTCGGGATGGACCGGCACATGCCCCAGCTCGCCCGCGAACCCCCGGGTCCCGCGCAGCAGTCCGCCGTCCACGACGACCGCCGCGCCGATTCCGATCTCGGCGGAGACGTGCAGGAAGTCCCGGGGTGTGTCCTCACCGAGCCAGAGTTCGGCGAGCGCACCGAGGTTGGCCTCGTTGTCGGCGACGAACGCGGGCTGATCGGGCAGGAGTTCACCGAGGTCGACACCGTGCCAGTCGAGGTTTGGCGCGCGCACGACCGTACGCCCGTCCCGCGCCACGAGCCCCGGCACGGCGACGGCGAGCCCCGCCGCCCACAGCCCCTGCGCGCGTGCCTCGGCGACGACGTCCCGGACCAGGTCGCTGAGTTCCGCGACGACGGGTACGGGGGAGCGGCCCCGGTTGCTGCCCTGCCGCTCGGCACGCGCGCGTACCTCACCCCGCAGGTCGACCGCGCAGACGGCGAGATGATCGACGCCGATCTCCGCACCGATCCCGGCGGGGCCGCGCCGGGAGACGGCGAGCGCGGACCCCGGCCGACCCACCCGCCCCGGCCGCTCGGGCCCCAGCTCCTCCAGCAGCCCCGCCCGTATCAGCTCGTCCACCAGCGTCGACACGGCCGTCCGCGTCAACCCGATCCGCGAGGCCACCGCCGCGCGCGAGAGCGACCCCTCCGCGCTGACGGCATGCATGACCCGCGCGAGGTTGCGCCGCCGCATGCCCTGCTGGGTGTCGGAGGACACCCGGCCGGTGGCGGTGGGGCGGGGGTCGTGCAGGGGGGCGGTCATGCGGGGGTGTCCTTCGGCTCTGGTCGGGGTGGGCGGCGAGAACTCACGGCCAATGGATTAAAAGTCCACTGCGGTGACATTCCTGCGCGCGGGACGGCGTTCTGGCATGGCCCCAACCATGGTCAGCCGCCCAACAGCCCCCCGGCATCCGCCAGCACCCCCGAGATCCGCTCCAGCGCCGCCTCGTCCCGCGTCACCGCCTCCAGCACCGGCCCGCGCGCGGTGCCCCACCGGCGCGCGACGGCCGACGGGTCCTCCCCGGTCAGTAGACCGGCGGCCTGCGCGGCGGCGCCGAGGGCGACGAGTTCCTTGGCCTCGGGGACCTGGACGGGGCGCCCGGACAGGCGCCGTACGGTCTCCTGCCAGGCGCGCCCGCGCGCGCCGCCGCCGATGAGCAGCAGCGGCGCCGAACGGTCCGCGTCCTCGTCGAGGACGAGGTCCAGCGCGCCCAGCAGGGAGTGCACAGCGCCGTCGTAGGCGCCCTGGAGGAGCTGTCCCGCGGTCGTGTCGTGGCGCAGACCGTGCAGGAGGCCGGAGGCGTTCGGGAGGTTCGGGGTGCGCTCGCCGTCCAGGAAGGGCAGGAGGGTGACGCCCGTGGACGGCTCGACGGCCTCGCGGTCGAGGTTCAGCAGCGCGGCGACCTTGTCGACGGCCAGCGTGCAGTTGAGGGTGCAGGCGAGGGGGAGCCAGTCGCCGTGCGCGGCGGCGAAACCGGCCACCGTCCCGGTCGGGTCGGTGGGGCGCCGCTTCGACACCGCGTAGACCGTCCCGGAGGTGCCCAGGCTCAGGACGGGCGCCCCGGGGCGCAGGCCGAGGCCCAGCGCCGCCGCCGCGTTGTCGCCGGTGCCGGCCGCGACCAGGGTGCCCTTGGCGAACGGCAGGCCGTGACCGTCCCGGACGGTGCCCGCGACCTCGCCGGGGCGCACCACGCGCGGGAGGAGCGCCGGGTCGAGGCCGACATGCGCGAGGATCTCCTCGTCGTAGCCTTCCGTCCCCGAGGCCCACCAGCCCGTCCCGGAGGCGTCCCCGCGGTCCGTGGTGCCCTCGCCGGTCAGCCGCCCGGTCAGGTAGTCGTGCGGCAGCCGTACGGCCTTGACGGCGCGCAGGGCCTCCGGTTCGTTCTCCGCGAGCCACGCCCACTTGGTGACGGTGAAGGAGGCCGCCGGGACGGAACCGGTGCGCTCGGCCCAGAACTTCGCGCCGCCCAGCTCCTCCGTCAGCCGGCGCGCCTGCGGGGCGGAGCGGACGTCGTTCCACAGCAGGGCGGGCCGGACCGGTTCGCCGTCGCCGTCCAGCGTCACCAGGCCGTGCTGCTGCCCGCCGATCGACACCGCCGCGGCCTCGCGCGCGGGCTCACCGCACTGCCTGAGCGCCTCACCGAGGGCCTCCCACCACTGGCGCGGGTCGCTCTCCCGCCCGGCCCCCGTGGAGACCGTGTGCGGGGCCTGGCCGCTCGCGACGACCTCGCCGGTCGCCACGTCGACGACGAGTGCCTTGGTCGACTGCGTGGACGAGTCCACGCCGACGACGAGCGGACCTTCGGCTGCTGACATCGGGCTCTCCCTCGAATTTCACGGCTCGGCGAGATCGGTCTTCCCACGGCTGCTCCCGCATACTAATTTGTAAACGGCCATGACGAAATAGTCGTACGCAGCAAGGAGCCGCTCTATGAGCTACCAGCCCACCCCCGAGGACAGGTTCACCTTCGGCCTGTGGACCGTCGGCTGGCAGGGGCGGGACCCCTTCGGCGACGCCACGCGCGGGGCCCTCGACCCGGTCGAGACCGTGCAGCGTCTGTCGGAACTCGGCGCCCACGGAGTCACCTTCCACGACGACGACCTGATCCCCTTCGGGTCCTCGGACAGCGAGCGGGAGGGCCACATCAAGCGCTTCCGCGAGGCCCTCGACACGACCGGCATGAAGGTGCCGATGGCCACCACCAACCTCTTCACCCACCCCGTCTTCAAGGACGGCGCGTTCACCGCGAACGACCGCGACGTGCGCCGCTACGCGCTGCGCAAGACGATCCGCAACATCGACCTGGCCGTCGAGCTGGGCGCCGAGACGTACGTCGCCTGGGGCGGCCGTGAGGGCGCCGAGTCCGGCGCCGCCAAGGACGTACGGGTGGCCCTCGACCGGATGAAGGAGGCGTTCGACCTCCTCGGCGAGTACGTCACCGCGCAGGGCTACGACCTGAAGTTCGCGATCGAGCCCAAGCCGAACGAGCCGCGCGGCGACATCCTCCTGCCGACCGTCGGCCACGCGCTGGCGTTCATCGAGCGCCTGGAGCGGCCCGAGCTGTACGGCGTGAACCCCGAGGTGGGCCACGAGCAGATGGCCGGCCTGAACTTCCCGCACGGCATCGCGCAGGCGCTGTGGGCGGGCAAGCTCTTCCACATCGACCTCAACGGCCAGTCCGGCATCAAGTACGACCAGGACCTGCGCTTCGGCGCCGGTGACCTGCGCTCCGCGTTCTGGCTGGTCGACCTGCTGGAGAGCGCCGGGTACGCCGGTCCGAAGCACTTCGACTTCAAGCCCCCGCGCACCGAGGACTTCGACGGCGTCTGGGCGTCGGCGGCCGGCTGCATGCGCAACTACCTGATCCTCAAGGAGCGCGCGCTCGCCTTCCGCGCCGACCCGGAGGTCCAGGAGGCGCTGCGCGCGTCCCGTCTCGACGAGCTGGCCCAGCCGACCGCCGCCGACGGCCTCGACGCGCTCCTCGCCGACCGCGCCGCCTTCGAGGACTTCGACGCCGAGGCCGCCGCCGCGCGCGGGATGGCCTTCGAGCGCCTCGACCAGCTCGCCATGGACCACCTCCTGGGTGCCCGCGGCTGATCACGACTCCACGCGCGCGTGCCGGTTGGCGTCCAGGGCGGCCGGGACGGGTGACCGTCCCGGCCGAACGGGTACGCGCGCGTGGGCGGTCGAGCGACCCTGCGCGCGGGCCGTCGGGCCTCCTTCGGCACGAGCCCCTTGCGGCTGCCCGCGAGGGGAATACGCCGGAATCATGTCCTCCTTGACATGAGCCGGTACCAACTCACGCGCGGGGGACACCGCCCGGGCCCGGACGGGCCCAAGGTGGACACCATGGCCACTCCGCCCGTACCTCCGTACCCGCCCTCCGGCGGCGGTTTCGGCGCGCCTCCGCCGTACGACGACGGCCGGCGCCCCTCGCGGCCCCGCAGGCGTCGTACGTCCCTGTTCGCCGCCCTGGCCGCGCTGGTGGGCGTGGCGGTCGTCGTGATCGTCGTCCTGACGGCCTCAGGGGGCTCAGGGGACGACGACAAGCAGGGCGACACGCCTTCGACCGCCGCGTCCGCCGGGTCTTCCTCGTCCCCGGCCCACACGCTGCCGAGCGGGCTCGCCAGCCTCCTGCCGACCCGGTTGCCCACGGCCCTGCCGATCCCGAGCGACCTGATTCCCAGCGGCCTGATCCCCAGCGACCTGGCGTCCCTGCTGCCGTGACTCACCAGGGGTCCTCCTCGCTCCCGGTGGCCGCCGCCAAGGCTGTCGCCGGATCGAGGGCCGGGCCTCCCACAGGCGTCCAACGGCCGTCCAGCCTGCGGTAGGGCCACCAGCGGCCCTCGCGGTCCAGACGTATCTGCGCGGGCTCCCCGACGGCGGTCCAGCGGTTGGCGTGCGCGCGCAGGGCGGGACGCTCGTCCGCGTCCCAGGCCGCCTCCAGCACCGCACGCGCGCGGGCCGACGTCACACTGTCGGGGGTCCACTCCTCGTCGAGAACGGCCAGCGCACTCGCACCGCCCTCGCGCCACGCGCGTACGGCGAGGCCGAGGTCCACGCGCCCCTCGGCGAGCCGCGCGCGGACGCCGGGGTCCGAGGGGTCCGCAGCGGCGAGGCGGACCGCGTCCTGAGCGGGCGTCAACCCGGCTGCCGGGGACGCCCCGTGCAGGGCCTCCCGCAGGAGCCGGTGCGCCTCCCGGGCCGTCTGCGCGGCCAGGAACTCCAGGGCGGCCGGGACGACGCCGTCCGGCGGTGCGGTCCCGGTGTCCAGGGAGGGCGGCACGCCCGGGGCGTCGGGAAGATCCGGCGGGACGGGAAGCGCCACGGGGACGGACGCGTACGCCTCGGCGGCGTCCACGCCCTCCCGGTGCGCCGGCGCGGCGGTGCGGGCCTGGAGGTCGTCCAGCAGGGACCGTTCGGGGCGCCCGCGCAGCAGCAGGAGGACGAAGGGGTCCTCGTCCAGCAGGCGGGCCACCAGGTAGCACAGGGCCGTCGTGTGCCCGCAGTGGTCCCAGGCGCCGCAGTCGCAGGACGCCTCCAGTTCGCCCAGCCCGGGCAGGAGGTCCACGCCCGCGGTCGCCGCGTCCTCCACCAGGTGCGGCGGCATCTCGCGGTCGAGCAGCGCGGCCACGTACCCGGCCCGCTCCCCGGCCAGCGCCAGCAGCCGGTCCCACTGGGCCCCGGACAGCTCCGGGAGCAGCACGTCCGCGCGGTGCGCCGTACCGTCCCGGTCCCGGACGACCGCCGTCGCGCGACCCGGCCGCACCGACACGGCGCCGACCGCGCCCCCGCGCGCGAGGCGGCGCCCGGCGCGGATCTGGGCGCTGTCCAGGACCCCGTCCTCCAGGGCGGCGACCCAGCCCCGCCCCCACCAGGTGCGCGCGAACGCCTGCCCGCGCGCGGGAGCCGCCACCTCGAACGCCGACTCCCCGTACCCGTCACGCCCGCTCATCGCGTCCCCCCTCGCAGTTCCACCAGTTCGGCCAGCTCCGCGTCCGTCAGCTCCGTGAACGCCCTCTCGCCGGAGCCGAGCACCGCGTCGGCCAGTTCCCGCTTGCGGTCCAGCATCCGCGCGATGCGGTCCTCGACCGTCCCCTCGGCGATCAGCCGGTGCACCTGCACCGGCCGGGTCTGCCCGATCCGGTACGCGCGGTCGGTGGCCTGCGCCTCGACGGCGGGGTTCCACCAGCGGTCGTAGTGGACGACGTGCTCGGCCCGGGTGAGGTTGAGCCCCGTCCCGGCCGCCTTCAGCGACAGCAGGAACACCGGCACCTCCCCGTCCTGGAAACGGCCGACCATCGCCTCGCGTTCCCCGACCGGCGTCCCGCCGTGCAGGAACTGCGAAGGCACGCCCCGCGCGCGCAGGTGCCTCTCGACGATCCGGGCCATCGCCACGTACTGCGTGAACACCAGGACAGCCGCCCCCTCGGCCAGGGCGCCGTCGAGCAGTTCGTCGAGCAGCTCCAGCTTCCCGGACCGCCCGGCGATCCGTGGCCGCTCCTCCTTGAGGTACTGGGCCGGGTGGTTGCAGATCTGCTTGAGGCCGGTCAGCAGCTTCACGACGAGGCCGCGCCGCGCCATGTCGTCCGCGCCCGCGATCTCCGCGAGCGTCTCGCGCACCAACGCCTCGTACAGGCCCGCCTGTTCCGGCGTGAGCGACACCGGGCGGTCGCTCTCGGTCTTGGGCGGCAGCTCCGGGGCGATGCCCGGGTCGGACTTGCGGCGGCGCAGCAGGAACGGTCCCACCAGCCGGGCGAGCCGCTCGGCGGCGGCCGGGTCGGCTCCCGTCTCGACGGCGCGTGCGTACCGTGCGCGGAACGCGGTGAGCCGGCCCAGCAGACCGGGCGTCGTCCAGTCCAGGATCGCCCACAGCTCGGAGAGGTTGTTCTCCACCGGAGTGCCGGTGAGCGCCACCCGCGCGCGGGCGCCGACGGTCCGCAGCGCGCGGGCGGTCGCCGCGTACGGGTTCTTCACGTGCTGCGCCTCGTCGGCGACGAGCAGCCCCCAGGGCACCTCGGCGAGCCGGGCCGCGTCCAGCCGCAGCGTGCCGTACGTGGTGAGGACGACCTCGCCGTCCGCGAGGGACTCCACGTCCCGGCGCGGCCCGTGGAAGCGGCGTACGCGCGTGCCGGGCGCGAACCGTTCGATCTCCCGCTGCCAGTTGCCCATCAGGGACGTCGGGCAGACCACCAGCGTGGGCCCCGCCGACGCCGGGTCGGCCTGGCGGTGCAGGTGCAGCGCGATCAGCGTGACCGTCTTGCCGAGCCCCATGTCGTCGGCCAGGCAGCAGCCGAGGCCCAGCGACGTCATCCGGGCCAGCCAGTCGAGGCCGCGCCGTTGGTAGTCCCGCAGGGTCGCGGCGAGCGCGGCGGGCTGCTCCACCGGCCCCTGCTCGCCGGAGGGCGCGAGGCGCTCCCGCAGGCCCTCCAGCCAGCGCGTGGAGTGCACGTCGACAAACCGGCCGTCGATCTCCGCCGAGCCTGTCAGAGCGGCGCCCAGGGCTTCCATGGGGTCGAGCTTGCGGTCCGGCAGGGAACGGGCGAGACGGACCTCCTGAGGGTCGATCAGAACCCACTGCCCGCGCAGCCGTACGAGCGGACGGTTCGCCTCCGCGAGCCGGTCCAGTTCCTCGCGGGTGAGCTGCTGACCGCCCAGCGCGAACCACCAGCCGACGCCCACCATCGCGTCGGCCGACAGGAAGGACGGCGCTTCGCCCGGCCCGTCCGGCGGGCCCACGACCGCGCGCGTGGTGAGCGTCCGGGACAGTTCCCTCGGCCAGTGCACCTCGACCCCGGCGGCGGCCAGCGCCCGCGCGCCGTTCCCGAGGAGGTCCTCGACGTCGTCGTCCAGGAGGTCCACGGCGTCCGGGACGGCGGCCGACAGCAGGGGCGTGAGCACGGGCCAGGCACGCGCCGCGCGGCGCAGCGCCAGCAGGACATCCATGCGCGCGCCGGGGCCGAAGGACCGCACCGCGCTCTCTCGTGCGTGCCCCAGGAGCGGTTGGCCGCTGTGTCGCCAGCTGGCCTCGATCGCGTCCCCGCGCGCCTGCCCTGGGCCCAGCTCGCCCGCCCCCGCGCCGGGTTCCGTGCCGTCGCCCGTCACGGCCCACACCTCCGCCGCGTCCGCGATCACCCCGGGATCGGCGACGGAACGGACCTGCGGCACCACACGGAACCTCGGCGCCTCCTCGGGCCCGTCGAGCCCCGACACCTCGACGCGTAGCGAGATCCGCACCCCGGCGTCCTGCCCCGCCGCGACGTCGGCGGCCCACGCGCGTGCGTGCGGCAGACGCCGGGGAAGCGGCGACGCGTAGGCGGGATTGCCCGTCACGAGCGGCGCGGCGGGGGAGCGCGGCAGGGCGTCGGCGACCGCGTCCAGGAAGGCCCGCAGCAGCCGCTCAGGGACGGGCAGGCGCGGTTCGGGGCCGTCGTCTACGGGCACCGCGTGCGCCTCGGGCGGCATCGCGTCGGCGAGCCGCCGGATCCGCTCGACGTCGTCCTGGCCCAGCGGCCCCACCCGCCACGCGTCGTGGTCGCCGGGGGACAGGCCGGGCAGCAGGAGCCCGCGCGCCACGAACTGGAGGGCCAGGAGCGCGGCGGCGCCCCAGAAGGCGGCCGACGGATGCGCGTCCGGCGCGACCCGCGCGCGGGTGAGCAGCGGCAGCGCCTCGCGCACGGGCACGAAGACGGCGGGGACCTCGACGGTCTCGACGCCCGCGCCCGCGGGACGCACGATGCGCAGGGGCGCGGCGGGGCCGACCGGGGGCGGTGCGCTGCCGTCGGGGTGCCAGAAGGCGATCCGGCCGGTGCGGGCCGGGTCTCCGGGCACGAACACGGTGTGGCAGCGGGACGGTCCGGGGATGTCGGGCGGTGCTTCGGCGGGAACCCTCTGCGCGGAGATGACCCTACTCCTCAAGTTTGACTAGCTAAGCCGGGGTCGCCGAGGGTACAGCATGGGAAGGGGCCGGCGGCAACGGTCCCTCAGGGACGTGTCGGGGTCCGGTCTCAGGGGCGTCTCAGGGTCGGCGGTCGGAACCGCGGGCCGCGTGGAACCGTTCTCAGAGCAGAGAGCGGCAGTGGCCGCGAAGGAGGCGACGTACATGTCGAAGAACGCGAAGATCGCCGCAGGAGGGGTGGCGGCCGGGATCCTCCTGCTGATCTGGCTGCCCTGGTGGGCGGCGCTGTTGATCGTGATAGGGGTCCCGACGGCCGCGTACCTCACGCTGGACCCGTCCCAGCGGCGCAGGCTGCGCCGCATCAGCCGCAAGGAGATCGGCCGCTGAGCACGGGGCCGGGCGCCCTCCCGCGCAGGGCGCCCGGCTCAGCTCGGCCGCACGGCCATCCGGTCCAGCGCCTTCAGCAGCCCGGGAAGCTCCGGCCCCCGGCCGACGGGCAGCACCTCGCCGGGCTTGTCGTCGAGGAGCACGAAGGCGATGTCGTCCGTGCGGGCCACCAGCGACCAGCCGGGCCCGTCCGCGCGGAGCATGCGCGCCTCGCCCGGCGCGAAGGAGGACCGCACCCGGCCCAGCGGAGGCGGCGTGTCGACATAGGCGCGGGCCTCCGCGAGGACCCGCCGGATGTCGCTGGGGCGCTCGGCGGCGCCCGGTTCGCGGCGGGGCTCGAACTTCGAGTCGTCGATCTGCTCGCGCCACGTCGTCCACTGGAGCGCTATCTCGTCGGCCCCCAGCCGCCGCTGCGCCGAGCCCCACCCGCTCGTGTCCGGCGGGACCAGCGCGGGCCCGTCGGCGACCTCGGGGGCGGGGTCGTGCGGCGCGGGCACGCCGGGCGCCGCGACGGCCACCGCGAGCGGCCAGCCGGGCAGCCCGGCGACGACCGTCCGGTCGTCCGGCGACAGGTCGTACTCCATCCCGCAGTCCCAGGAGGCGATCGCGACCGCCACCAGCGACACGTCGTCGACGACCACGGTCCACCGCGCGCCCACGCCGTCCTGGCCGAGCACCAGCCCGTACCCGTCCGCGAGCGGCGCGAGACCGAGCGCGGCGCACGCCTCCGGGTAGTCGTCGCCCAGCGCGCTCGGGAACTGTGCGGGTGTCAGCAGCACCGCCGTGAGCACATACAGCGCATCGTCGGCGGCGACGGTGTCCTCGTCCGTCCCGGCCATCCCAGCCTCCCCACGGGTTCGTCCAACGGCGCGCACCCTAGTGCGCCCGCGACATGCTTGTCACGACTCCCAGACGGACCCGGAGCTGCTGTTTTCGTGAAGACCGCGAAGACGGGGACGAATCGTCCCGTGTCAGGCGGCCGGAAGCCCGAGGGGTGCGCGGGCGACGGTCTGCGGGGACTCGACAGGCCGGCCTCCGCCCGCCGCGAACGCGGCGTCCAGCACCCGTCGCCCGGCCGCAGCTCCAGAGCGGCCACCGCAGCGGCGTACGCGGGTCCGTCGTGCGGGAACCTGCTGTCCTATGTCGCCGCGCGGGACGTGAAGAACTCCTGGACGTGTGTGCGGTCGTCGCTCACGGGCGCATGATCCCGCACCGACACGGAGACACCCACAGTGCGCACAATCGGACGCCACGTGATCAATCACGCCCGTATCTGCGCCAGATTGCGGCACTTTCCGAAACCTGCCCCCTTTGCCTCCCCCTGCCCGCACTAGCGTCCCTGAGCCATGGGACACCTGGACCACGCAGCCTTCGGATGGCTGACCCCCGTGCTGTCGTACGTGATGGCCTGCACCGGCGCCGCCCTCGGGCTGCGCTGCACCGTGCGCGCGCTCGCCGCCACCGGACGCTCGCGCCGCAACTGGCTGATCACCGCCGCCTCCGCCATCGGCACCGGCATCTGGACCATGCACTTCGTCGCGATGCTCGGCTTCGCCGTCAGCGGCACCGACATCCGCTACGACGTACCGCTGACCGTCCTCAGCCTCGTCGTCGCCATGGTCGTCGTCTGCGCGGGCGTGTTCGCCGTCGGCTACGGACGCGACCGTACGCGCGCGCTGCTGACCGGCGGACTCACCACCGGGATCGGCGTCGCGAGCATGCACTACCTGGGCATGGCCGCCGTCCGGCTGCACGGCGACGTGCACTACGACCCGATGACGGTCGCCCTCTCCGTGGTCATCGCCGTCGTCGCGGCCACCGCCGCGCTGTGGGCCGCGCTCAACATCGAGTCGCCCGTCGCGGTCACCGTCGCCTCCCTCGTCATGGGCGCGGCCGTCAGCAGCATGCACTACACGGGGATGTTCGCGGTGAGCGTGCACGTCGAGCCCTCCGGGGCGCCCCTGTCCGGGGCCACGGCGATGCAGTTCATCTTCCCCCTCGCCGTCGGCCTCGGGTCCTACCTCTTCCTGACCTCGGCCTTCGTCGCCCTGTCGCCCACCACCGGGGAACGCGAGGAGTCCGCCTCCGCCCAACGGGCCGTGGAACCCGTCGGCAACCGCGCCTGACCCGGACCGAGCCCCTCCGACCCACCGCCCAGCGAGGAGTCCATGCGCACCCCCAGGAAGGCCACTGCGGCCGGCACCGAGCCGCCGCCCCCGATGCGAGGCCGCCGCGCCCACGCCGGGCCGCCCGCCCACGAGGACCGACGCGACCCCGAGGCCACGACGGACGACACGCCCCCGCGCGCGGAACGCTGGCGAATACGCCCCCGTACCGTCCGCGCCAAGATCGTCTGCCTGCTGATGGTGCCCGTCGTCTCCCTGCTCGCCCTCTGGGCGTACGCCACTGTCACCACCGCCCAGGACGTCTCCCGGCTGCGCCAGATCCAGCGCGTCGACTCCCAGGTCCGCGCACCCGTCGCCGACGCCGTCGCCGCCCTCCAGGCCGAACGCCTCGCCGCCGTCCGGTACGCGACCGAGCCCCGCGCGGGCCAAGGCGACACCCTGCGCCGCCTCGCGTCGGCCACCGACAGCGCGGTCGCCCGACTGCGGCTCGGCGACAGCAGCACCGTCGCCGACGCCCAGGAACTGCCCGCCGGGGTCGCCCAGCGGCTCGACGCCTTCGTCACCGGCGCCGAACGACTGCGGCCCCTGCGCGGCGCGGTGCTCGGCGGGACCGCCGACTGGTCACAGGCGTACGACCGCTACACCCGGACGATCTCCGCCGCGTTCGCCGTGGGCGGCGCCCTCTCCGGCATCCAGGACGCCGAACTCGGCTCCGACGCGCGCGTGCTGCTCGAATTCTCCCGAGCCGCCGAGGCCCTCGCCCAGGAGGACGCCGTCCTCGCGGGCGCGCGCCCGGCGGGCCGCCTCGACACCCGGCGCCTCAGCCTGTTCACCGGCGCCGCCGACAACCGCCGCACCCTCACCGAGGCCGCCGTCACCGACCTGCGCGGCCCCGAACGGGCCGCCTGGCGCGCGCTGGCCGACGACGACGCCTACGCCGCCCTGACCGCCGCCGAGAACCGCGTCCGCGCGAACGCCCCCGGCGAACGGGCCCTCGCCGCCGCGCCGGAGGCCGCCTGGAACGCCGCCCACGCGCGCGTGCAGAGCGGGATGCGCACCATCGAGACGGACGCCGGACACGAGGTCGTCCGCCGCGCCGACCCCTTCACGCGCGGGCTGCTCACCCCGGCCGGCGCCGCCGTCCTGCTCGGCCTCGCCGCCGTCGTCGCCTCGCTCGTCATCTCCGTACGCATCGGCCGCGGCCTCGTCGTCGAACTCGTCAGCCTGCGCAACGACGCCCTGGAGATCGCCCGCCGCAAACTCCCCGAGGCCATGCGGAAACTGCGCGCGGGCGAGGAGATCGACGTCCGAGCGGAGGCCCCGTCCGGACCCCGCGCCGAGGACGAGACCGGACAGGTCGCCGAGGCCCTCACCACCGTCCACCGCGCCGCCCTCAGAGCCGCCGTGGAGCGCGCCGAACTCGCCAGCGGCATCTCCGGCGTGTTCGTCAACCTCGCGCGCCGCAGCCAGGTCCTGGTGCACCGCCAGCTGAGCCTCCTCGACAGCATGGAGCGCCGCTCCGACGACCCGAACGAACTCAGCGACCTCTTCCGACTCGACCACCTCACGACCCGTATGCGGCGTCACGCGGAGAGCCTGATCATCCTCTCCGGGGCCGCCCCCGGCCGGGCCTGGCGGATGCCCGTCCCGCTCACCGACGTGGTGCGCGCCGCCGTCTCCGAGGTCGAGGACTACGCGCGCGTGGAGGTGCGCCAGCTCCCCGCGGCGTCCGTCGCGGGTGCCGCCGTCGCCGACCTCACCCACCTCCTCGCCGAACTCGTCGAGAACGCCGCCCAGTTCTCGCCCCCGCACACGCGCGTGCGGGTCACCGGGGAACCCGTCGGCAACGGGTACGCCGTCGAGGTCGAGGACCGGGGCCTCGGCATGGGCGACGAGGCCCTCACGCGGGCCAACCGGCGCATCACCCAGTCGGAGGCGCTCGACCTGTTCGACAGCGACCGCCTCGGCCTGTTCGTCGTCAGCAGGCTCGCCGCCCGCCACGGCATCAAGGTCCACCTGTGCACCTCCCCCTACGGCGGCACCACAGCCGTCGTCCTGCTGCCCACCGCCCTCCTGGACACCGGCAAGCCGGAACGTTCCGCCCAGGACGCCGCACGAGCCGTCGCACCGCAGCACAGCGTGCAACCCGCGTACGCGCGCGTACCGGACGACCGGGAACACGAAGCCGTCCCCGCGCCGGCCAACCGCCCCGCACTCGTCGCCCCAGCGCCCGCACCCGCGCCGGCCCAGGCGCACGCCTCCGAGCCGCCGCCCCCCGGCGTCACCCCCCTGCGCCTGCACCGCCCCCCGGACGACGACGAACCCCCGGCGGTACCCGACGACGACCTCCCGCGCCGCGTGCGCCAGGCGAGCCTCGTCCCCCAACTGCGCGGCCCGCGCGCGGAGGAACCGCAGCGACCGCACGGCACCCGCGACGACGGACGCACCCCCGAGGTCGTCCGCGACCGCATGGCCGCCTACCGCGCGGGCTGGACCCGTGGCGGCGGCAGACAGCCCGGCCGCGCGGCCGGGCCGCGAACCGGCAGTGAAGGAGACCCCGCATGATCCAGGACCCCGGCACGAGGCCGTCCCAGCTGTCGGGGGAACTCGACTGGCTGCTGGACGACCTGGTGATGCGCGTCGGCGAGGTACGGCACGCGGTCGTACTGTCCAACGACGGCCTCGCCGTGGGCGCCTCCACGGACCTCGGCCGCGAGGACGCCGAACACCTCGCCGCCGTCTCCTCCGGCTTCCACAGCCTCGCCAAGGGCGCGGGACGGCACTTCGGCGCCGGAGGGGTGCGCCAGACCATGGTCGAGATGGACGACGGCTTCCTGTTCGTCGCCGCCGCAGGGGACGGCTCCTGCCTCGCCGTCCTGACCGCCGCCACCGCCGACATAGGCCTCGTCGCCTACGAGATGGCCCGCCTGGTCAAACGCGTCGGCGAACACCTCCACACCCCGCCCCGCGTCACCGCGCGCCCGCCCGCCGCCGGATGAGGCACCGATGAACGACCAGCCACCCAGCGCCCAGTGGTACGACAACGACGCCGGACCCCTCGTACGGCCGTACGCCATGACCGGCGGACGCACCAAGCCGGGGCCCACCGGGGTCCGCTTCGACCTCATCGCCCTCGTCACCCTCGACCCGGGCGCGCCCGGCGCCGACGACGACCACGCGCTCGGTCCCGAACACCGCGCCCTGATCGACCTGTGCCGCATCGAGACGCAGTCCGTCGCGGAGCTGTCCGCCGGGACCGACCTGCCCGTCGGGGTGGTCCGGGTACTCCTCGGGGACCTCCTGGAGACGGGCCGCGTCACCGTCAGCCGCCCGGTGCCGCCCGCGCACCTGCCCGACGAACGGATCCTGCGGGAGGTCATCGAAGGGCTGCGGGCCCTGTAGATGAACACCTGTCACCGGGCGCGCGTATACGTACGCATCTCGCGCCTCTCAGGACCTCGAAACGAACAAGAACGGTCAAACGACACCTCCGCACGCCGGAACCCCCGAGAGAAGTGATCCATGGCCTCCGAGCACCCCGACGCCACCGGCGAGACGGCACCGCTGGCGCTGAAGATTCTGGTCGCCGGCGGGTTCGGCGTGGGCAAGACGACCCTGGTGGGCGCGGTCAGCGAGATCAAGCCGCTGCGCACCGAGGAACTGCTCAGCGAAGCCGGACAGGCCGTCGACGACACCGACGGCGTCGACCAGAAGGTCACCACGACCGTCGCCATGGACTTCGGCCGGATCACCATCCGCTCCGGACTGTCCCTTTACCTGTTCGGCACCCCCGGCCAGGACCGCTTCTGGTTCCTGTGGGACGAGCTCTCCCAAGGTGCCCTCGGTGCCGTGGTCCTCGCCGACACCCGGCGTCTGGAGGACTGCTTTCCGGCCGTCGACTACTTCGAGCACCGGCACATCCCGTTCGTCGTCGCCGTCAACTGCTTCACCGGCGCACGCGCGTACGCCGCCCCCGACGTGTCCCGCGCCCTCGACCTCGACCAGGGCACCCCCGTCGTCCTGTGCGACGCGCGCGACCGCGACTCCGGCAAGGAGGTCCTCATCCGCCTCGTCGAGTACGCGGGCCGCATGCACACGGCCCGCCTCCTCGACTCCGTGAGCTAGTCCGCCAGCGCCTTGAGCGCCAGCACCTTCTCCACGGCGACCCGCACCAGCAGTTCGCCCGGTACGCCGTTGCGGTCGCCGAACTCCTCGGCGCGGTCCTCGCCCATGTAGCGGGCGCCGATCCTGGCCGCCCAGTGCCGGACCTCGGGGAGATCCTCCGAGATCGTGGCGCGGCCATGGATGATCACGTAGTCGAAGGGGGGACGGTCGTCGTCGACGCACAGCGCGACACGGCCGTCCCGCGCCAGGTTGCGGCCCTTCACGGTCTCCTTGCCGGTGTTGAACACCAGGTCGTCCCCGTCCAGCACGAACCAGATCGGGGCCACGTGCGGACTCCCGTCGGCCCGGACCGTGGACAGTTTCGCGGTACGGGTGCCGTCCGAGACGAACGCCCGCCATTCCTCGTCGGTCATCTTCTTCGCCATGCCGCCATCCTCCTTGCTCGGGCCCCCGAAACTGCGGAAGGGTGGCGGGCAAGTCATCGCACGGGCGGGACCCAACGGGGAGATGTACGCGGGGAGAGCGAAGCATGGGGCAGAACCAGGGACTCGACTGGCTGCTGGACGACCTGACCGAACGCGTCGAACACGTACGGCACGCACTCGTCCTCACGACCGACGGGCTGGTGGCCGGCGCCAGCACCGGACTGCGCCGCGAGGACGCCGAACACCTCGCCGCCGTCTCCTCCGGCCTGCACAGCCTCGCCAAGGGCTCCGGCCGCCACTTCGGCGCCGGCCGGGTCCGGCAGACCATGATCGAGTTCGACGACGCCCTCCTCTTCGTCACCGCCGCCGGAACCGGCAGCTGCCTGTGCGTCCTCACCGGCGCCGAGGCCGACATGGGCCAGGTCGCCTACGAGATGACCCTTCTCGTCAGCCGCGTCGGCGAACACCTCACGATGGACGTGCGCCAACCCGAACGAACCCCGCTCACAGAGCACTGACCTGCGTATTTAAGGGCGTATACGAAGTTATCCACAGGCTTGCCGGCAGATCCGGCAAAACGGCTACGGTTTTTCCCGAGGGCACCGCGAACGGCGCGGAGCCCGACAGACCACGGGGGAGACCGACCATGTCTCAGCACACGACAGCCCGACCACGCCCGCTCACCTGCACACCGAGCCGCGCGGCGAAAGAACTGGGCGTCAAACGCGGCGAGTTCGACTTCGCCGTCCACCTCGGCCGGGTCCGGACCGTACCGGACGAGGGAGGCGGCGGCCGTCGGATCCCGTACACGGAGATCGAACGGCTGCGCGCCCGGCCGGACTTCCCGGAGTCCTTCCTCGAAGAGGTGCGCACCGTCGGCACCGCCGAGGCGGCGGACCTCCTGAAGATCTCACCCGCCCGCTTCTCCCGCCTCGCGCGGCTCGGACTCGTCTCACCGGTGCGGTTCTACCTCAACCGCTACCGGGCCGTCGTCTGGCTCTACCTCGCCGACGAACTCCGCAGGTTCGCCGAGAACCCGGCCAACGCGTCCCTGCTCTCCGGCCCGGCGCCCGAAGAACTGCGCGCCCGGCTCGCCGAGGGCCTCGACTGCAGGCCCCGCAACTGGCGGGGCCGCCACCTCGGCTTCCTGCTCCGCCAGGCCGACACCCCCTGGCAGCGGGCCGGCGCCGTGGCCGCCTTCCTCGACTCCGACCAGGTCGCCGACCTCGTCCCCGACCCCTACGAGCGGGCCTACCTCAACCGCTCCCGACCCGCCCTCCCGGCCCACGGGGCGCCCGGCTCCCCCTCCGCCCAGCTCGCCGCGGAAATCATGACCGCGAACTTCCTGGACGAGATCGGCTGGCTCCGCACGGAGCTGTACGAGGCACTGACGGAAGCCCGCGAGAGCCTGACGGCACTCCGGCCGGCGCCCGAACCCGCCCCTGAACCCGCACCTCGGACCGAACCCACCCCCGCACCTCGCCCCCGCACCGTACGCACACGCCGCCACCTCGCGAAGTGGCTGCGACGCAAGGGCAGGACCCGGCAGCGCGTCTGACGGGCCGTGCGACAGTGCCGCGCCCGGCGAACGCCCCGGCGCGGCACCCCGCACACCGCTACAGCGCCCGGAACAACCCCTCCTGGACGACCGACACCAGCAGCCGCCCGTGCAGGTCGTAGATACGGCCCCGCGCCAGCCCCCGCCCACCCGTGGTGATCGGCGACTCCTGGTCGTACAGGAACCACTCGTCCGCCCGGAACGGCCGGTGGAACCACATCGCGTGGTCCAGGGAGGCCATGTCGAAGTTCCGCGGACCCCACAAAGGCTCGATGGGGATACGGACGGCGTCCAGGAGGGTCATGTCGCTGGCGTAGGTGAGTGCGCAGGTGTGGACGAGGGGGTCGTCCCCCAACGGCCCCACCGCGCGCATCCAGACGGCGCTGCGGGGCTCGGCCTCCTTCAGCTCCTCGGGGGTCCAGCGCAGCCGGTCGACGTACCGGATGTCGAACGGCTGACGCCGGGCCATCCGCTCGAACTGCTCGGGCAGCGCCCCGAGATGCTCCCGGACCTCGTCCGCGACGGTCGGCAGCGAATCCGGGTCCGGGACCACCCGGGCCGGCGGCAGCTGCTGCTCGAAGGGACCTTCCTCAGGCTTGTGAAAGGAGGCGGTGAGATTGAAGATCGTGCGGCCCTGCTGCACGGCGGTGACCCGCCGGGTCGTGAACGACCGGCCGTCCCGCACCCGTTCGACCTGGTACACGATCGGCACACCGGGCCGGCCGGGACGCAGGAAGTACGCGTGCAGCGAGTGCACCGGCCGGTCCCCCTCCGTGGTCCGGCCCGCGGCGACCAGCGCCTGCCCGGCCACCTGCCCGCCGAAGACCCGCTGGAGGGACTCCTGGGGGCTACGGCCGCGGAAGATGTTGACCTCGATCTGCTCCAGGTCGAGCAGGTCGACGAGTCTCTCGGCGGGGTTCGTCATGAGTGTGCTTCTCCTGTGCTGGTGGCGCTGCTCAGAGCTGTCCGACGGAGGTGACCCGGACGATCGCGCGGCCCTCGGCGTCGGACGCTTCGAGGTCGACCTCCGCGCTGATCCCCCAGTCGTGGTCCCCGTTCGGGTCGTCGAAGATCTGCCGCACCCGCCACAGCCGGTTCGCCGGCTCCTCCTGGATGACGAGCAGCTTCGGCCCGCGCGCGTTCGGACCGGTGCTCAGGTCCTCGTACTCGTCCCAGTACTTGTCCATCGCCTCGCCCCACGCGTCCGCGTCCCAGCCGGACTCGCCGTCCAGGTCGCCGAGTTCGGCGACGTGGTCGAGCGCGGCCAGCTCCACGCGGCGGAACATCGCGTTGCGCACCAGGACCCGGAAGGCGCGCGTGTTCAGGGTGACCGGCTTGACCTCGTCGGCCTTCTCCTGCGCCTGCTCGGCGGTCATCTCCTCCGGGTTGGCGAGCTGCTCCCACTCGTCCAGGAGGCTGGAGTCGACCTGGCGGACCATCTCGCCCAGCCACTCGATGAGGTCCTGGAGGTCCTCGGACTTCAGGTCGTCGGGGACGGTGTGGTCCAGGGCCTTGTAGGCGCTCGCCAGGTAGCGCAGGACGATGCCCTCGGTGCGCGCCAGCTCGTAGTGCGACACCAACTCAGTGAACGACATGGCCCGTTCGAACATGTCCCGGATCACCGACTTCGGCGACAGCGGGTGGTCGCCGACCCACGGGTGGCTCTTGCGGTACGTGTCGTACGCGTGGAAGAGCAGCTCCTCCATCGGCTTCGGGTACGTGATGTCCTGGAGGCGCTCCATGCGCTCCTCGTACTCGACGCCGTCCGCCTTCATCAGGGCGACCGCCTCACCGCGCGCCTTGTTCTGCTGGGCGGCGAGGATCTGGCGCGGGTCGTCGAGCGTGGACTCCACGACGGAGACCATGTCCAGCGCGTACGACGGCGACTCGGGGTCGAGGAGCTCGAACGCGGCGAGTGCGAACGTGGACAGCGGCTGGTTGAGCGCGAAGTCCTGCTGGAGGTCGACCGTCAGGCGCACGATGCGGCCGGTGGCGTCCGGCTCGTCGAGCTTCTCGACGATGCCGCCGTCCAGCAGCGAGCGGTAGATCGCGATCGCCCGGCGGATGTGCCGCAACTGCTGCTTGCGCGGCTCGTGGTTGTCCTCCAGGAGGTGGCGCATCGCGGCGAACGCGTTGCCGGGGCGGGCGATCACCGACAGCAGCATCGTGTGCGTCACCCGGAAACGCGACGCCAGCGGCTCCGGCTCCGACTCGATCAGCTTGTCGAAGGTGTTCTCCGTCCAGGCCACGAAGCCTTCCGGCGCCTTCTTGCGGACCACCTTGCGCCGCTTCTTCGGATCGTCACCGGCCTTCGTGAGCGCCTTCTCGTTCTCGATGACGTGCTCCGGCGCCTGTGCGACGACGAACCCGGCCGTGTCGAACCCGGCCCGCCCCGCGCGGCCCGCGATCTGGTGGAACTCCCGCGCGCGCAGCGTCCGCACCCGGTTGCCGTCGTACTTGGTGAGGGCCGTGAACAGCACCGTACGGATCGGGACGTTGACCCCGACGCCCAGCGTGTCCGTCCCGCAGATCACCTTCAGCAGGCCCGCCTGCGCGAGCTTCTCCACCAGGCGGCGGTACTTGGGCAGCATGCCCGCGTGGTGCACGCCGATGCCGTGCCGGACGTAACGGGACAGGTTGCTGCCGAACTTGGTGGTGAAGCGGAAGTTGCCGATCAGCGCCGCGATCCGCTCCTTCTCCTCCTTCGAGCACATGTTGATGCTCATCAGGGCCTGCGCCCGCTCCACCGCCTGCGCCTGCGTGAAGTGCACGATGTACACCGGCGCCTGCCGGGTGTCCAGCAGGTCGGTGAGGGTCTCCGTGAGCGGCGTGTAGCGGTACTCGTAGGACAGCGGCACAGGACGGGTCGCCGAGCGGACCACCGAGGTCGGCCGGCCGGTGCGGCGGGCGAGGTCCTTCTCGAAGAAGGAGACGTCCCCCAGCGTCGCCGACATCAGCACGAACTGCGCCTGCGGAAGCTCCAGGATCGGGATCTGCCAGGCCCAGCCCCGGTCGCCCTCCGCGTAGAAGTGGAACTCGTCCATGACGACCTGGCCGACGTCCGCGTTCTTGCCGTCGCGCAGCGCGATCGACGCGAGGACCTCGGCGGTGCAGCAGATCACCGGGGCGTCGGAGTTGACGGAGGCGTCGCCGGTCAGCATGCCGACGTTCTCCGTGCCGAAGATCTTGCACAACTCGAAGAACTTCTCCGACACCAGCGCCTTGATGGGAGCCGTGTAGAACGTGACCTCGTCGCGCGCCAGCGCCGCGAAGTGCGCAGCCGCCGCGATCATGCTCTTGCCGGATCCGGTCGGCGTCGACACGATCACGTTCGCCCCGGAGACCACCTCGATCAGCGCCTCCTCCTGGTGCGGATAGAGGGTGAGACCGCGCTCCTGCGCCCAGGACTCGAAAGCCTCGTACAGGGCGTCGGGGTCGGCGGTCGGCGGCAGCAGATCGATGAGGGTCACACACCCATCTTGCCTGTCCGTACCCCTCTGAGGGGAATCGGCTGCCGGTGCGATGATCACGACCGCTACGCTGTGTCGCCGACGGAGTGTCAGGGCACCCGGTCAACTAGGCAGCGGCACAAGAGAAGCGGGGCGGGCGAGCGCCATGATGGGACCAGCACACTCACTGTCGGGCGCCGCGGCCTGGCTCGGCGTCGGAGCCGCCGCCGCGGCGGCGGGGGAGCCGATGCCGTGGCCGGTCGTCCTGGCCGGCGCGCTGATCTGCGCGGGCGCCGCCCTCGCCCCCGACCTCGACCACAAGGCCGCCACGATCTCGCGCGCCTTCGGGCCCGTCTCGCGCTGGCTCTGCGAGATCGTCGACAAGCTGTCGTACGCCGCCTACAAGGCGACCCGCAAACCCGGCGACCCGCGCCGCTCGGGAGGGCACCGCACGCTGACGCACACCTGGCTGTGGGCGGTGATGATCGGCGCGGGCGCCTCGGCGCTGGCGGTCATGGGGGGCCGCTGGGCGGTGCTCGCGCTCCTCTTCGTGCACATGGTGCTGGCGATCGAGGGCCTGCTGTGGCGGGCCGCCCGAGGCTCCAGCAGCGACATCCTGGTGTGGCTGCTGGCGGCGAGCAGCGCGTGGATCATCGCCGGGGTGCTGGACAAGCCAGGCAACGGCTCCGACTGGCTGTTCACCGACCCGGGCCAGCAGTACCTGTGGCTGGGGCTGCCGATCCTGCTGGGCGCGCTGGTGCACGACCTCGGGGACGCGCTGACCGTCTCCGGCTGCCCGGTCCTGTGGCCCATCCCGATCGGCCGCAAGCGCTGGTACCCGATCGGCCCGCCGAAGGCGATGCGGTTCCGCGCCGGGAGCTGGGTCGAACTGAAGGTCCTCATGCCGGTGTTCATGCTGCTGGGCGGCGTCGGCGGGGCGGCGGCCCTCAACTTCATCTGACGCCCGGTTCAGCCCTCGCCGTAACGCCGCTCGAAGCGGGCGACACGGCCCTCCGTGTCGAGCGTGCGGGCCTTGCCGGTGTAGAAGGGGTGGCTCTGCGAGGAGATCTCCACGTCCACGACCGGGTACGTCTCACCGTCGTCCCACTCGATTGTCTCCGCGCTCGTCGCGGTGGAGCGGGTCAGGAAGGCGTAGCCGGCGGCGCGGTCGCGGAAGACGACCTCGTGGTAGTCGGGGTGCTGGTCCTGCTGCATGAGGTCTCCTTCTGGAAGGGGGATCGGGGGCCGTCAGCCCGACAGCGCGTCCTCGTCGACGATGTGCATCGCTGCCTCCTCCGCCGAGGAGGCAGCACCGTCGATCCCGACGTCGGTGGCGATCAGGCCGCTCTCCTCGTCCTCGTGCGCGCCCTCGTCGGGGGCGACGAGACGGCCCGAGCGGACGGTGCCGACCTCGTTGTCGAGGAGCTCGCCGTCACCGCCGTCGTAGTCGCCGAGGCCGTCGCCGTCGTACGCGGAGACGTCCGGGACCTCCTCGGCGAGCCGCTCGTCGAGGGTCTCCCCGCGCCGGGCCTCCGCCGCCGTCACGCCGGTGTGCTCCACGGCCCACGGCCGCTCCGGCGGGGACCAGCCGCGGTCGAGGGGGTCGCCGACGCCGTCCTGGTCGAGGGTGTCCTCGGCGTCCAGCAGCCCCGCGTCGTCCTGCACCTCGGACCCGTCGGGCTGGTAGACGTCGTCTCCCCATCCGTCACCGCTGGTCACGCACACCTCCAGAGGGCTCGTCCACCGTCGCCCGGCACGAACCGGCACACACCGCGCGCGGGTACTGCCCTCCAACGTTCCACCCGCCCCCGCGCCCGCGCAACGGCAACGGCTGTGACGCGGGACGACGGCAGCGGGTACGGGGGCGGGGACGTGTACGGCGGGACGCCGCCCGACCCGTCCGGCACGGGCCCGCCTCCCGCACCGGCGCCCCCTGGCGAAACCGCCCCGGCAGGCCCCCGCACCCCCGCCTCACCCGTGCCACGACCTCCACAGCGCCGCGTACGCCCCGCCCGCCGCGACCAGCTCCGTGTGGCTCCCCAGCTCGCTGATCCGCCCCTCCTCCACGACGGCGATGACGTCCGCGTCGTGCGCGGTGTGCAGCCGGTGGGCGATGGCGATGACCGTACGGCCGTCGAGGACGCGGGACAGGGACCGCTCCAGGTGGCGGGCCGCGCGCGGGTCGAGGAGCGAGGTCGCCTCGTCGAGGACGAGGGTGTGCGGGTCGGCCAGCACGAGGCGGGCCAGCGCGATCTGCTGCGCCTGCGCCGGGGTGAGGGCGAGCCCGCCGGAGCCGACCTCGGTGTCGAGACCGCCGTCCAGAGCACGCGCCCACGCGGACGCGTCGACCGCGCCCAGCGCCGCCCACAGCTCGGCGTCGTCCGCGTCGGTGCGCGCGAGCAGGAGGTTGTCGCGCAGGGAGCCGACGAAGACGTGGTGCTCCTGGTTGACGAGGGCGACGTGCGAGCGGACCTGCTCGGCGGTCATCCGCGACAGCTCGGCCCCGCCGAGGGCGACGTGGCCGGTACGGGGCGCGTAGATCCCGGCGAGCAGCCGCCCCAGCGTCGACTTCCCGGCCCCCGAGGGACCGACCAGCGCCAGCCGCGTACCCGGCGCGACCGCCAGCGACACCTCGCGCAGGACGTCGACGCCTTCCCGGTACCCGAAGCGCACCGAGTCCGCGGCCAGCTCCCGCCCCTCGGGCGCGAGATCCTCCTGACCGGCGTCCGGCTCGATCTCCCGCACCCCCACCAGCCGGGCCAGCGACACCTGCGCGACCTGCAACTCGTCGTACCAGCGCAGGATCAGGTTCACCGGATCGACCAGCATCTGCGCGAGCAGCGCCCCGGTGGTGAGCTGCCCGACCCCGATCCACCCCTGGAGGGCGAACACGCCGCCGAGCATCAGCACGGACGCGAGGACCGTGATGTGTACGCCGTTGATGATGGGGAACAGCACCGACCGCAGCCAGAGCGTGTACCGCTCCCAACTCGTCCATTGCCGGATCCGCAGCTCGGACAGGGCGACCCGGCGCTCCCCGAGCCGGTGCGCCTCGACGGTCCGGCCGGCGTCCACGGTCTCCGCGAGCGCGGCGGCGACAGCCGCGTACCCGGCGGCCTCCGACCGGTACCCGGCGGGCGCCCGCTTGAAGTACCAGCGCCAGCCGACGACCAGCAGTGGCACGGCGAGCAGGACGGCGGCGGCGGCGAGCGGCGGCGCCGTCACGACGAGGCCGCCGAGCAGCAGCGCCGACCACAGCACGCCGATGATCAGCTGCGGCACGGCCTCGCGCATGGCGTTCGCGAGCCGGTCGATGTCGGTGGTGATGCGCGAGAGCAGATCCCCGGTCCCGGCCCGCTCCAGCACGCCCGGCGGCAGCCGCACCGACCTGACGAGGAAGTCCTCGCGCAGGTCGGCCAGCATCCGCTCCCCGAGCATCGCCCCGCGCAGCCGCATCTGGTGCACGAAGACGGCCTGCACGCCGAGCGAGAGCGTGAACAGGGTGACGGTCAGCCCGAGCCGCAGCTCCCGCTCACCCGCCGACACCCGCTCGACGAGGTCGCCCAGCAGCCACGGTCCCACCATCGAGGCGACCGTCGCGACGATGTTGACGACCACCAGGACCAGGAAGGCGCGCCGGTGCCGGCGCACCAGTTCACCGACGTACGCGCGGACGGTGGCGGGCGCGCCGACGGGCAGGGTGCTCGCCGTCGTCGGCGCGGCCGGGTCGTACTGCGGTGGCTTCACGCCGATCATGCCGACTCCTCGATCTTCTCCGACTCGGGCCTGACGGTCTCGGGCCTGACGGTGCTGGGTTCGACAGGGGCCGGTACGGAGGTGTCCGGCACGCCGCTCGTGGGTACGGCGCCGTCCGGCGCACCCTCGTCCGACACCTCCCGCGTCACCACCGCCCGGTACCGGGGCTCGTCCCGCAGCAGCTCGCGGTGCGTGCCCACGGCGGTCACCTCACCGTCGTCCACCAGGACCACCCGGTCCGCGACGTCCAGCAGCAGCGGCGACGACGTGAACACCACCGTCGTACGCCCCTTGCGCAACCCCCGTACGCCCTCCGAGATCCGTGCCTCCGTGTGGGAGTCGACGGCGGACGTCGGCTCGTCGAGGATCAGCACCTCCGGGTCGGTGACCAGGGAGCGGGCGAGCGCGAGGCGCTGGCGCTGGCCGCCGGAGAGGGAGCGCCCGCGTTCGGTGATGTGGGCGTCCATGGGGTCGCCCGGCGTGCCCTGGGCGAGCGCGTCGAGGACGTCCTCGCAGCGCGCGGCGGCGAGCGCGGCGTCCGCCTCGACCGCGCCGGACGACGGCACGTCGAGCAGCTCGCGCAGGGTGCCGGACAGCAGCACGGGGTCCTTGTCCTGGACGAGTACGGCGGTCCGCGCGACGTCCAGCGGGAGCGCGTCCAGCGCCACCCCGCCCAGCTCCGCGGACGGCCCCTCCTCGACGGAGTGCCCCCCGAGCCGCTCGGCGAGCCGCCCGGCCGCGTCGGGATCACCGCAGACCACGGCGGTGAGGACCCCGGCGGGGGCGAGCAGCCCGGAGCCGGGGTCGTACAGGTCCCCGGCGGCGAAGTTCTCCGGGCCGGTACGGGGCTCACTCGCGGCACCTGCCGGGGAACGGCCGGAAACGGACGACGCCCCATCCTCGCCCGACACCCCGGAACCCGCCCCGCGCTCCAACGACAGCACCCGAGCCGCCCGTTGAGCCGACGGCCGCGAGAACGAGTAGGCCATCGCGATCTCCTCGAAGTGCCGCAGGGGATACGACAACACCGCGACAGAGCTGTAGACCGTGACGAGTTCCCCCACCGAAACCCGCCCCTCCTGCGCCAGATGAACCCCGTACCAGACCACCCCCACCAGCAGCAGCCCCGGCAGCAACCCCTGGAGCGCGCTGATCAGCGCCCACATGCTGGCGCTGCGGACAGCGGCGTGCCGGACGTCCTGGGAGGCGGCGCGGTAGCGGTCGAGGAACAGTTCCTCCCCGCCGATCCCGCGCAGCACCCGCAGCCCCGCGACGGTGTCGGACGCCAACTCGGTCGCGCGCCCCGCCTTCTCGCGCTGGACGTCGGCCCGCCGGGTCGCCCGGGGCAGCAGCGGCAGCGCCGCGACCGCCACGACGGGCAGCCCGACGGCGACGACGACACCGAGCGCGGGCTGGTAGAAGAGCAGTCCGACGCAGACGAGGACGACGGTGACGGCGGCGGCCGTGAACCGGGACACCGCCTCGACGAACCATCCGATCTTCTCCACGTCGCCTGTCGAAACGGCGACCACTTCACCGGCCGCGACCCGCCGCGTGAGCCCCGCCCCGAGCACCGACGCCTTGCGGGCCAGCAACTGCTGGACGCGGGCCGCCGCGGTGATCCAGTTGGTGACGGCGGCGCGGTGCAGGAACGTGTCCCCGACGGCGATGGCGATCCCGAACAGCAGCATCAGCGCGCCCGCCAGCGCGAGCCGGGTGCCCGACCGGTCGACGACGGCCTGGACGGCGTACCCCACGACGAACGGCTGCGCGGACACGGCCGGGAAGTGGGTCAGGCCCCAGCCCAGCGACTTGAGCTGACCGCCCGCCTGGCTGCGGCCGAGCCACCACAGGAAGCGGGGCCCGGAGCGCGCGTCCGGCACACCCGGGTCTCGGTACGGAAGATCTTGGATCTGCATGACGTCCCAGGAGCTCGTGTCAGAAGGAGGCGCAAACCGTGCCAGCCTCGCCGCGCCGGACCGCCGATCTCAACCGGTTTTCCCTCGGGCCGCCGGGATTGCGACTATGGAACGCATGCGAGGAACTGTGACGCGATCCCTGGCCGCGGCCGGAGCGCTGCTTGTCGCCCTGACCGGCTGCGCGAGCACGCAGGCGCCCGACAGCGCGGACGCGGGGACGAAGAAGCCGGCCGCCGCACGGGCCCTGACCACCGTTCCGGACGTCGGCCCGGGCTTCCTGAAGCGCATTCCGGCCGCCTCACGACAAGTCGTCGCGGTTTATGGCGACGGCAGGAACTCTCCGGACGCGACGGCCGTTCTCTACATCAAGCAGGGCAGAACCTGGCAGAAGGAGAGCAGTTGGCCGGCCCACAACGCGCGCAAGGGCTGGACGACCGATCACCACGAGAACGACGGCCGCAGCCCGGTGGGAGTGTTCACGCTCACCGACGCGGGCGGCGTCCTGAAGAACCCCGGCACGAAACTGCCGTACACCCGCTCCGGCGCCTTCGAGACGCCGAGTTGGTGGCAGAAGCCGTACCGGCACGACTTCGACTACGTCATCGCCATCGACTACAACCGGATCAAGGGCACCTCCCCGAGCGACCCGACCCGCCCGGAGGGGGAGAAGAAGGGAGGGAGCATCTGGCTCCACATGGACCACGGCAGCGGTACCTCGGCCTGCGTCAGCCTGTCGAAGGCGGGCATGGAACACCTGCTGCGGACCCTGGACCCGGCCGCGCACCCGGTCGTGGTGATGGGGGACCGGGCCGGACTGAAGGCCTGAACCGCACGGTTGCGGGACGCGGGGGACTCCCCTTAGAACACCGGCCATGACCAGACGGCTCATCATGTCCATGCTCGCCGCAGTCACGGCTGCGGTACTCCCGCTGACGGCGACCACGACAGCTACGGCGACCCCATCGGCTCCGGCGACCTCGGGCACGGCGCCCCGACTCGCCGCCGCCCCACCCGAGTTCGGCTCCGACTGGCACGACCCCCTGACCGCCGCCCCACCCGTCCCCAGGCCCAACGCCGAGTCCTGCGAAGTCACCGTCGCCCAGGCCCAGTTCCGCGACTTCACCCCGTACCGGGGGACCTACACCCCGCCCCCGGCCTGCGGGGACACCTGGAGCAAGGTCGTCCTGCGCATGGACGGCAAGGTCAAGGGTCGCCAGTACGACCGCCTCGGCTACCTCCACATCGGCGGCGTCGAGATCTTCCGCACCTCGACCCCGCAGCCCTCCCCGGACGGCATCGAGTGGTCGGTCGAGAAGGACGTCACCCGCTACACCGACACGCTCCGCCGCGCACAGGACGTGGAGATGCTGATCGGGAACGTGGTCGACGACATGTACACGGGCGTGCTGGACGTCAAGGTGACGCTGACGTTCTACGAGGCACCCGAGCCGAAGCCGGCCGGAACGAAGCCGTACCCCGCGGGCTCCCTTGAAAACACTGAGAACGCTGAGAACACCGTCCCCGACAAGGTCCTCACCCTCACCCCCGACCACACCCTCACCACCCCCCGCAACAGCGAACGCATCCTCGCCGAGGTCTACGCCACCGGCTCCGGCGGCGGCTGCGAGGAGTACTGGTACCTCTCCGTCCCGACCCCGGCGCCGTACTCCTGCCAGACCCCGGGCGGCCCGTACCGCGAGGTCCAGATCACGGTGGACGGCCAACTCGCAGGGATAGCCACCCCGTTCCCGACCGTGTGGACCGGCGGCTGGTCCAACCCCTTCCTCTGGTACGTCGTCCCGGGCCCCCGCGCCTTCGACATCAAGCCGATCGCATACGACCTGACCCCGTTCGCCGGCGTCCTCAACGACGGCCGCCCGCACCGCGTCGAGGTCTCGGTCGTCGGCGTCCCCGAGGGCCAGACCGGCTGGAGCGCCCCGGTCAACGTCCTGGTCTGGCAGGACGCGGGGAAGAAGCAGGTCACCGGCAGAGTGACCGCCCACAGGGAGGGCGCCCCGGCCAACTCCTCGACGTACACGCCTGGTACGGAGCACCGCGTCGGCACGAAGGCCGCGCACAGCCTCACGGTCACGGGATACGCCGACACCTCGCACGGCCGCGTCACCACCACGGTCACCCGATCCCTGGCCCACACCTCCACGCACCGCTGGACCGAGGGCGAGAAGCTGGACGCCCTCGCCGGGGTGTGGACGGACGACGAGACGGTCACCGTGAACCGGCACGCGACGCGCGCGCACCGGACGTACACGATGGACGGCACGACGACGATCGGCGCGGACGACCGGCTGCGGACGGTCATGACGCTCGCCGACCGGGCCACCGTCAGCGACACGCGCGGGCGCTGGTCGCGGCTCGACGACACGTATGCGGGCGACGCGACGTACACGGTCGGCGTGCCGCGCGACCAGCGGCACGGCGTCGCCACGACGACCGAGCGCTACCGGCTGACGGGCTCCCGGGGCTGCTACGACCGCACGGTCACAGCGGTTCAGGGCATGCTGACCGAGGACCGTAACGCCTGCTGAAACATCCCGATGTGTGATCCATCACTCATGACGTGATTTACATATCGGCAACACGGAGGTCTTCCCTACGAGCGATGGGCACTCCAAAGTGATCGGCACGGAAGACGCTTTCCGTATCGCAGAAGTCCCGCCGGGTTTCTGCGAGTCCGCCGTCCCTCCCAGGAGTGCCCGTGCCGCAGTCTGTACCGTCCCTGCCGCGACGCGTCGCACGAACGCTGCGTACCTCGCTGTTCATCCAGGTCGCCATCGCGCTCGTGCTCGGAATCGCCGTCGGCAAGCTGTGGCCCGGCTTCGCCTCCGACCTACAGCCGCTCGGCGACGGGTTCGTCCGGCTGATCAAGACGATCATCTCGCCGCTCGTGTTCTGTGTGGTCGTCGTCGGGATCGCCAAGGCCGGTGACCTCAAGGCGTTCGGCCGGATCGGCCTCAAGGCGCTGATCTGGTTCGAGGTCGCGAGCACGTTCGCGCTGATCGTCGGGCTGCTCGCCGCGAACCTCGTCCAGCCGGGCTCCGGGATGCACGTCGACCCCTCCACGCTGAACACGGCGGCGGTCGAAGCGAAGACGAACGGCGGCTCGCTGCCGTCGACCACCGAGTTCGTCCTCAACGCCCTGCCGACCTCGTTCATCGGCGCCTTCGCCGAGAACTCCCTGCTCCAGGTGCTGATCCTGGCCTGCCTCGTCGGCGCGGCGCTGCTGCACCTCGGGCACACGAAGGTCCCGCAGGTGCTGCCCGCGATCGAGCAGGCGCAGGAGATCATCTTCGCGATCGTCGGCTTCGTGATGCGCCTCGCGCCGATCGCCGTGTTCGGCGCGATGGCCGTCCTGATCGGCAACTACGGCCTCGGCGTGATCGAGACGTACGGCAAGCTGATCGCCCTGTGCTACGCGGCTGCCGCCGTGTTCATCGCGCTGCTCGCCGTCGCTCTGCGGGTCGTGACCGGGCTCAGCCTCTGGAAGTTCCTGCGCTACATCCGTGAGGAGATGCTGCTCGCGCTCGGCACCGCGTCCACCGAGTCGGTCATGCCGCGCGTCATGCAGAAGCTGCGCAAGGCGGGCGCCCGGGACGACGCGGTCGGCCTCGTCCTGCCGACCGGCTACTCCTTCAACCTCGACGGCGCCTCTCTCTACCTCTCCATCGGCACCCTGTTCATCGCGCAGGCCGTCGGCGTCGACCTCAGCCTCAGCCAGCAGATCACCGTCGTCCTGGTGCTGATGCTGACCAGCAAGGGCATGGCCGGCATCCCCGGCTCCGCGTTCCTCGCGCTCTCCGCGACGGCGTCGTCCCTCGGTGCGATCCCCGCCGGGGCGGTCGCCCTGCTCCTCGGCGTCGACCGGATCATGGACTCGATGCGCGTCGTCACGAACCTGCTCGGCAACTGCGTCGCGGTGTTCGCGGTGGCGCGGTGGGAGGGGGCGCTGGACATCGAGCGCGCGAAGAAGGTGCTGGACGGCGAGATCGACGTGACGGAGCCCGAGGTCGCGGCGGAGGAAGCGGTCGTGCCCGCGCAGCTCACCAAGAAGGAGCCCGCACCCGAAGCGAGCTGACCGAGAAGGAGCCCGCACTCGAAGCGAGCTGATCGAGAACGCACAAGCGACCGCCGCCCCGGACTCCCGGGTGCGGCGGTCGCTGTTCTCGCTGCGCCTGCTGCCTCAGCCGTGCACCGGCATCCCGCTCAGCAGCGTCCCCAGCAGCTCCCCCAGCTCTTCCCGCTCGTCCTGCGACAGCGGCGCGAGGATCTCGGACGCCGCCGTCCGCCGCGCCCCCCGCAGCTCGCTCAGCGCCGTACGCCCGTCCTCCGTCAGCTCGATACGGATCACCCGCCGGTTCGTCGGATCGGGGACCCGGCGCACCTTCCCGTTCGCCTCCAGGCCGTCCACCAGCGTCGTCACCGCGCGCGGGACCACTTCGAGGCGCTCGGCGAGGTCGGCCATGCGCGGTGGGGAGGAGTACTGCGCGAGCGTGCGCAGCAGGCGGGACTGGGCCGGGGTGACCCCCAGGCCGCACTCCTCGATGTGCCGCTTCTGGATGCGGTGCACGCGGCGGGTGAACCGCAGCAACTGCTCGGCGAGCAGGCTGTCGGAATCTGGTGTGGCCATACGGGAACAATAACAGGATGCCGTTCATTGTGAGTATAGGTAACAATGAGCGTAGTCCTGATCCTGAGTGCTTCCCGAAGGAGCCCATGCACCCCGACCGAGAGAAACAACCCGCCTGGAACCCACCGGCCGACCCCGAGCAGCCACAGCCCCGCCAGGTCCGCCGCATCCTGAAGCTGTTCCGCCCCTACCGCGCCCGCCTCACCCTCGTGGGCCTGCTGGTCGCCGCCTCCTCGCTGGTCGGCGTCGCGACGCCGTTCCTGCTGAAGGAGACGCTGGACGTCGCGATCCCGCAGGGGCGTACGGGCCTGCTGAGCCTGCTCGCCCTCGGCATGATCCTCAGCGCCCTCCTCTCCGGCGTCTTCGGCGTGCTGCAGACGCTGATCTCGACGACGGTCGGCCAGCGCGTCATGCACGACCTGCGGACGGCCGTCTACGGCCGCCTCCAGCGGATGTCGCTCGCGTTCTTCACGCGTACGCGCACCGGCGAGGTCCAGTCCCGCATAGCCAACGACATCGGCGGCATGCAGGCGACGGTCACCTCCACCGCGACCTCCCTGGTCTCCAACTTCACCAGCGTCGTCGCCACGATCGTCGCGATGCTCGCCCTCGACTGGCGGCTGACCGCCGTCTCGCTGCTGCTCCTGCCGGTCTTCGTCTGGATCAGCCGCCGGGTCGGTTCGGAGCGCAAGAAGATCACCACCGAGCGGCAGAAACAGATGGCCGCGATGTCCGCGACGGTAACCGAGTCGCTCTCCGTCAGCGGCATCCTGCTCGGCCGCACGATGGGCCGCGCCGACTCCCTGACCAAGTCCTTCGCGGACGAGTCCGAGCGCCTCGTCGACCTGGAGGTCCGCTCCAGCATGGCGGGCCGCTGGCGGATGTCCGTCATCGGGATCGTCATGTCCGCGATGCCGGCGTTCATCTACTGGGCGGCGGGCGTCGCCCTCCAGGTCGGCGGCCCGGGCATCTCGCTGGGCACGATCGTCGCCTTCGTCTCCCTCCAGCAGGGCCTGTTCCGCCCCGCCGTCAGCCTCCTGGCGACCGGCGTCCAGATCCAGACCTCCCTCGCGCTCTTCCAGCGCATCTTCGAGTACCTCGACCTGCCGATCGACATCACCGAACGCGACAACGCCGTCCACCTGGACCGCGTCAAGGGGGAGGTCCGCTTCGAGGACGTCTCGTTCCGGTACGGAGGCGAGGGCGAGGGCGAGGGCCGCGCCATCCTCGACGGCGTCGACGTCACCGTCCCGGCCGGCCACAGCCTCGCGATCGTCGGCCCGACCGGCGCGGGCAAGTCCACGCTGGGCCACCTCGTGCCGCGCCTGTACGACGTGACGGGCGGCCGGGTCACCCTCGACGGCGTCGACGTGCGCGACCTCGACTTCGACACCCTCGCGCGCGCGATCGGCGTCGTCTCCCAGGAGACGTACCTCTTCCACGCGACGGTCGCGGAGAACCTGCGCTTCGCGAAGCCCGACGCGAGCGACGAGGAACTGTACGAGGCGGCGCGCGCCGCGCAGATCCACGACCACATCGCGTCGCTGCCCGACGGGTACGACACGGTCGTCGGCGAGCGGGGACACCGCTTCTCCGGCGGAGAGAAACAGCGCCTCGCCATCGCGCGGACCATCCTGCGCGACCCCCCGGTCCTGATCCTCGACGAGGCGACCAGCGCGCTGGACACGCGGACGGAGTACGCCGTACAGCGGGCGATCGACGCGCTGTCGGCGAACCGGACGACCCTGACGATCGCCCACCGGCTGTCGACGATCCGGGACGCGGACCAGATCGTCGTCCTCGAAGGCGGGCGGGTCGTGGAGCGGGGGACGCACGAGGAGCTGGTGGCGCGGGAGGGGAGGTACGCGGGGCTGGTGAGGAAGGACGAGCGGGTGACGGCGGCGTAGGAATACGGGAGGCGTAGGCGTTCCGGAGGCTGATCATCCGACAAAGCGACGATATGCCCGGTTTTTGACGGTGTGCGAGTTAACGTGCCCGCATGCAGATGAACACTCCGCCCCGGAGCGCGATCCGTCTGACGCGCCGCGGCCGAACCGTCCTCGTCGTCACCGGGGCCGTCCTGGCCGCTGCCGCGGTGGCGGTGCCGCTGCTGAACGTGGAGCGGCCGGCTCCCCAGGCCGCCAAGCCCAAGGTCCTGACCATCCCCGAGGGCTGGCGCTCCGGCCAGGTCTACGAGGCGGTCGACAAGGCGCTCGCCCTGCCGGTCGGCACGACCCGCAAGGCCCTGCCGAAGACCGGCCTCAGACTCCCGGCCGACGCGGAGGGCAACCCCGAGGGGTACCTCTTCCCCGCGACGTACCCCCTCACCGGGAAGCCGACCCCCCAGTCCCTCCTCGCGTACATGGTCGACACCGCGAACAAGAAGTTCAACGGCGCCCCCATGGCCGCCGGCGCCCAGCGCAACGCGATGAACGTCTACCAGGCCGTCACCATCGCCAGCATCATCCAGGCCGAGGCCGCCACGAAGGCCGACATGGGGAAGGTCGCCCGCGTCGTCTTCAACCGCCTGGAGCGCGGCATGCCCCTCCAGATGGACTCCACGATCAACTACGCCCTCAACCGCTCGACCCTGAACACGGCGGACGCCGACACGAAGATCGACAGCCCCTACAACTCGTACCAGCGCATGGGCCTTCCCCCGACCCCCATCGACAACCCCGGCGAAGAAGCGATGCGGGCCGCGCTCACCCCCACCCCCGGCGACTGGCTCTACTTCGTCACCGTCAAGCCCGGCGACACGCGCTTCACCGCGAACTACGCCGAACACCAGCGAAACGTGGCGGAGTTCAACAAGGCCCAGAAGCCGAAGGCCGGCTGACGGCTGCTTAAGGGGGGCTGCGACCGGTACGACGCCGGCTCGGGGTGCCGGCGTCGTACCTGGTCCTCAGCGTGACGGTGTCGTGGAGGCCGGCAGGTTTCCGTTGAAGCGGCCGTCCGCGAAGGCCGAGAAGTCGACCTTCCCCGGGATCAGCTTCAGTTCGGTGAACGTGTCGGCGATCTGCTGCTCGGAGTCGATCGCCGACCGGTCGACCGCGACCGATACGCGGGTCGAGTGCGTACGTTTCACCGACGCGAGCGCGACGGCGTACGGCAGGCCCGTGTCCTTCGCCCATACCTTCGCCCATTTGGCCTGGTGGCCGGACACCCAGTCCTGTGCGCGCCGCAGCCGCGCGAGGTAGTCGGCGATGGCGGCGGCCTTCTTGGGGTCCTTGAGCGCGGCGGGCGCGGCGACCTGGAAGCTGAGCCCGTTGACGACCCCCTGCCCGGTGGTCAGCGCGCGCCCCTTCTTCGCTTCGAGGATCTGCGAGGTGTACGGGTCCCAGACGGCCCACGCGTCGACCTTCCCGGAGGTGAACGCGGCGAGCGCGTCGGCGGGTTGGAGATAGGTGACCCGTACGTCGGAGAGGGTGAGCCCGGCGGCCTTGAGGGACGCAATCAACTGGTAGTGCGCGGAGGAGCCTTGAGCTACGGCGACCGAACGGCCCTTCAAATCAGCGGTCCTGGTCAGTTTCGAGCTGTTCGGTACGAGGATCGCCTCGCCCTCGGCGGACCCGTGCCACGCGGCCACCACCGTGATCTTCGAGCCCGCGCCCGCCGCGAAGACGGGCGGCGTGTTGCCGACGGCGCCGATGTCGACGGCCCCGGCGTTGACGGCCTCCAGGAGCGGCGGGCCGGAGGTGAACGTGGACCACTTGATCCGGTAGTCGAGGCCCTTGAGTTCGCCCGCGGCACGCAGGACCGCTTCCGAACCGCCTTTCTGGTCACCGACGTTGAGGGTGAGGGGGCCGGTGCCGTCGGTGGCGGAGGAGGTGCCGCCGCAGGCGGTGAGGAGGAGGGCGAGGGGGAGGAGTGCGGCGGGGAGGAGGCGGCGTCGCATGGGGGTCCGTCCAGGTTGAAGTGGGGGGATTTCGGCGGGGGTTCGCGGCGATCGGCGTTGCGTTGTTGTGTTCAGGCCGCCGCGTCCACCCCCAGCCGCCCCAGCAACTCCGTACGCAGCTCCGCGAATCGCGGGTCGGACAGCTTGCGTGGTCTCTCCAGGTCGATCTGTTGCTCGTGCGCGATGACCCCGCCGTCCATCACCAGGACCCGGTCCGCGAGCAGGACGGCCTCCTCGACGTCGTGCGTGACGAGCAGCACCGCGCACCCGCGCTGCCGCCACAACTCACCCACCAGACGCTGGGCGTTGATCCGCGTCAGCGCGTCCAGGGCCCCGAACGGCTCGTCCAGCAACAGGAGATCGGGCTCACGCACCAACGCCCGTGCCAGCGAGGCGCGTTGAGCCTCACCGCCGGAGAGGGTCTTGGGCCACGCATCCGCCCGGTGACCGAGCCCGACCTCCTCAAGTGCCTTGTCGGCGACGTCCCTTGAGGGGTTGCCCGGCAGCCCGAGCAGCACGTTGCGCCACACTCTCTTCCACGGCATCAGCCGCGGCGCCTGGAACGCGACCGCCTTGCGGCGCGGCACCAGCACCGTCCCCTCGATCTCCCGGTCGAGCCCCGCGAGGATCCGCAGCAGCGTCGACTTCCCGCACCCGCTGCGCCCGAGCAGCGCGACGAACTCGCCCGGCCTGATGTCGAGTTGGAGGTTGTCGATGACGGCACGCCCGTCGAAGGACCGCGTCAGCCCCTCGACCCGTACCGCCTGTCCGGTCACCGGCCGGTGAACGTCGGTCGCCATTGCAGCAGCACCCTCTCCAGAGAACGGACCACGAAGTCGGCGAACAGGCCGAGGAACGCGTACACGATCAGGCAGACCACGATCACGTCCGTGCGCAGGAAGTCCCGCGCCTGCACCATCAGGAACCCGATCCCCGAGTCCGCGTTGACCTGTTCGGCGAAGACCAGCGCGAGCCAGGCGATGCCGAGGGAGTACCGCAGCCCGGTCAGCGCGCCGGGGAGCGCGCCCGGCAGTACGACGTGCCGGACCAGTCCCCACCGGGACAGTCCCAACGACTCGCCCGCCTCGACGAGTTGGGCGTCCACGCCGCGGATCCCGGCGTACACGTTCAGGTACAGCGGGAACGTCACCCCGAGCGTGATGATCGCGATCTTCGGGGTCTCGCCGATCCCGAACCAGATGATGAACAGCGGGATCAGACCGACGAACGGCACGGTCCGCAGCATCTGCACCGGCGCGTCCACGAGATCCTCGCCGACCCTGAACAGCCCTGAGAACAGGGCGAGTCCGGTGCCGATGAGGGTGCCGAACAGCAGTCCGAGGGCCACGCGTTGGAGCGACGTACCCATCGCCGACGTGAGCGAACCGTCGGCGATCAGCTCCTTGCCGACCTCCGTGATCCGGCCGGGGGAGGCGAGGGTGTCCGACGTCAACACACCGGTACTGGACAGGAGTTGCCACAGGGCGAGGAGGAGTACGGGGCCGGTCGTCCGGCGTAGCCAGCGCGGGACGCGGGCTCGGCGGGAGGTGCGGGGGAGGATCGGCCGGAGTTCGAGATCGCGGCTGTCCGGAATATCGGACTCGGCCGTGTCGGGTGGGGGTGGCAGGGCATGGCTGATGCTCATGGGGGGCTCCACAAAGCGGTGGGGGAACACGCCCCGGCAACGCCGGACCCGGCAGAACCTAGAGCTCTGCCCAGGAAGGGCCTACCGAGAGGTGAAGGGCGTCAGCAGCCGCGACGACACGCGGCGGAGGCCACCCGCAGCAGGTCGATGTGACCGCGCGTGGTGAGCAGGGCTGAACGCAACATGCGGCTGAACGTAGCCAGTGGGGGAGGGGGTGGTCAACGGGTGTCTTGAGAGGTGGACTTCGGGGGTGGGGCTGCGTGGGGGAGCGGGGTGGTCGGTGGGGGCTGTGTTGGGGACTGGGCTGGTCGGTGGGGCTGCGTTTTTGGGCGGATCGCCTCAGCCGCGTTGGCTGCGGCGGCGACTTGTACGCGGCCGGCAGCCGTTCCGTGTCCGCGTCGAGGGAACCTACTGGCGAGCCTCGCGACGAGGGAATCCGCCGACGGGCGATCACGACGAGGGAACCTGCCGATGAGCGCTCGTGACAAGGGAACCCACCGATGAGCGCTCGCGACAAGGGAACCCACCGGCCAGCGCTCGCGACGAGGTGCCTACCGGCCAGCACCCGCAAGGGGAGGACCCGCCGACCAGCACCCCACGACCCGGACGGCGACAATGACCCCATGTCCGATGCCTTCACCACCCGCGTCCTGCACATCACCTCCGGCTCCAGCGAACGCGTGATCGACCTCACCCGCGACTGCGAATCCTTCCTCCGCGAGGCCGCCGGCAACCGCGACGGCCTCCTCAACATCTTCGTCCCCCACGCCACCGCGGGCATCGCCGTCATCGAGACCGGCGCCGGCAGCGACGACGACCTCCTCGCCGCCCTCCACACCCTCCTCCCCGCCGACAACCGCTGGACCCACCGCCACGGCTCCCCGGGCCACGGCCGGGACCACGTCCTCCCGGCCTTCGTCCCACCCCACGCGACCCTCCCGGTCATCGCGGGCCACCTGGAACTGGGCACCTGGCAATCGGTGTGCCTGGTGGACACGAATAAAGACAACGCCAACCGCCAGGTCCGGCTCAGTTTCCTGGGCTGAGCCTCCGGAACGCCTCTGCGGCGGATGTGGATAGCGACTGCTCGGCGTACATCGACTGTCGAGGATGAAGCCGGCCACGCCCTCCCTGGAACGCCAGCGGGAGGCATCCTGACGGCCGTTGCCGCGGTCGGCGGTCATGTCATCGGCTGCGCCGACGACCGGGAGATCTCGGGTGCCACCGACCCGATGACCTGGCTGAAGCTCGGCCACTGGCTCTGGGGCGAGAAGGGACCGTGCGACGGCTTGGCGGCGGCAGCCGTCGACTGCCTGAACACCGGCTACAAGATGCGCGACGAGGGGAAACTGCTCGTCATCTTCGGCCATGACGGCCCGTGGAACCTGGACGACTCCGTCGACGAGAACCGCTTCACGATGGAGGCGTGGGGTGCGCAGATGGAGCTGCGCGCGATCCAGCGCCGGAACCGCAGCGCGACGGAGAAGACGCGTGCGACGGGCCGCCCCAAGGGGAAACCGTCCTACGGGTTCCAGCAGGTCGTGTCCCTCGTCATGGTGTTAGGGATCAACTGGCGGGCGTGTTCGGGGCGTTGGGCAGCGCCGGGGCGCTTTCGCGGTAGATCTCGCCCATGCTGCCTTCTGGGAGGTAGCGGCGGGGGAAGGCGATCCATTCGTCGTGCATCTCGAAGAGCACGGCGGTGACCAGCCGGATGAGCGCGTCGTCGTTGGGGAAGACCTGGACGACGTCGATCCTGCGCTTGATCTCCGGTTCACCCGTTCCAGCGGGTTCGTCTACTGGATCTTCTTCCAGTGCCTGGGTGGGAAGTCCGCGAACGCGGTCAGATCCTCCTTCGCTGCCAGCAGCATGGCTTTGACCTTGGGGAACTGGGTGCCGAGCATGTCGGCGACGGTGTCCAGCTGGGTGCGCACGAGGCCGGCGGTGGGCTGGGTGAAGATCGTGCGGATCGTTGCGGCGGCCTTCCCCAAGCTCTCGCCTTCGTTCGAGCAGGGGAGACCCCACCACCGGAATCCCGGTCGATCACGCTGAAGACATTTCGCAGGAAATGAACCCTGCACCGCTGCCAGGCGGTGCCGAGCGTGACCTTGCGGACCGCGGCGACCAGACGGACTCCGGACAGGCCGCGCTCACGCAGCGAGCGCAGGAACTCTTTCCAGAACGCCTCGCTCTCGCTGTCGCCGACCATCAGGCCCAGGACCTCGCGGCCTCCGTCCTCGGTGATGCTCCCCTCAGCCTCGGGCCGGGGGTACCCCCAGTGGCGACCACGACGGCCCGCGAGACGATCTGGTGGTTCACCCGTGCCTTGCAGAGGTCGCGTCCAGGGCCGCGCAGATCCGCGACACCTCCGACTCCGAGATGCCGCTGTCCCCGCCGAGGGCTTTGACCAGGTCATCGACACTGCGGGTGGACACGCCGTGCACGTACGCCTCCATGATGACCGCGTAGAGGGCCTGGTCAATGTGGCGCCGCCGCTCCAACAGGCTGGGGAAGAAGCTGCCGGTGCGGACCTTGGGAATCTCCAGGTCCAGGTCGCCGGCCAGCGTGGTCAGCACCTTCTCCCGGTGTCCGTTGAGGACGTTGGTCCGTGTCGGCGGGTGCTCGTTCCACTCCGCGCCGACATGCGCGGTCGCCTCGGCCTCGATCAGCTCCTGCACCATCGGCTGGGCGATGGCGCGGATGAGCTCGATTCCGTCGGTCGAGCGTAGTGACTCAAGCAGCCGTATCAGCTCAGACTGGGACAGGGCCATCGTGCACTCCTCGTAGTTGAACTGGGCGTTCACCAAGGAGGGCTACGCGGTGGCCCGCCTCCTGTTCAGGGAGCGGAGCTCACTCGTGGAAGTGCGCCCCGGGCAGACGCCCGCGCACTCCCGACTAGTGATCCCTTACACCACGACAAGGGACACCATCCAACCCCCGCTGGCGCGGGGACGACGGGCCACCTCCTCTTCACGCCGGGGATCATGGTGTCGTCCCCGCGCCAGCAGGGGTTGGCTTTGTTCATGGGTTACGGCTCTGGTCCTAAGAAGTGGACCAGAGCCTGGGTTACGACGGCGGTTGTTCATGGGGATGGGAGGCACCCAGTGAAACGGATGGGTGCTGTTCACGAGTTTTGACGGCGCGTCGATCCTTGCCGCGAGAGCCTGATCATGCTGTTGCGAGAGGGAGACGGTCTGCTGCGGCAAGTCGTCCACCGGGTCAGGACGCGGCAGAGCCTGTTGCACGGCGCCATCGCAGGTAGCACAGCGCGCTCGCTGTGACGATCAGCGGCCAGAGGAGGTACCAGCCCGTCATGACGAGGAGTGCCACGACCGCGATAAGCGTGAGAAGCGCGGAGCGGTGGGGCAGGGAGCCACGGGGAAGGAGGCGCAGGGCGGCGGCGGTGCCCAGGGCGTACACGGTCACGAACGATCCGGTGGTGAGCAGGACGAGCGGCTGTGGGCCGACTGAGGCGACCGTGGTGATGGTGAGGGCGAGGCCCGACAGCCCGGATACGACTGCCAGACTGCGGCGTGGCACCTCGCCGACGCTGCTGCCCTGACTGAGCCAGGCGGGCAGCGCGCCGTCCCGGCCGAGCGCCGCGCCCAGTTTCGCCGCGCCGGCGAAGTAGGCGTTCATCGTGCCGAGGGTGAGGAGCAGGGCAGCAGCTGCGGACAGTGTGTGGACTGTTCCGCCGATGCCGAGGGCGAGCAGTTCGGACAGTGGGGCCTCGGAGGTGCCGGCGGCCGGGCCGAGTACGAGGACGCTCGTGGTGGCGACGGCGAGGTAGAGCACGCCGACGACGGCGACCGCCAGGGCGGTGGCCCGGGGCAGGTCGCGTGCCGGACGGCGGAAGTCGGCTGCCAGGTGGGTGATGGCCTCCCAGCCGGCGAAGCTCCACACCAGCAGGGCCGCAGCCGAGCCGATTGCGGGCCAGCCGTGCGGTGCGAACGGATACAGGTTGCGCACGTGGGCGTGTGGCAGCGCAGTGGCCACGGCGACCAACAGGAGCGCGACAAGCAGTACGGCGAGTGTGAGTTGCATACGGCCGGTGACGGTCAGACCGAAGCCGTTGGCTACGGCGACAAGGATCAGCAGCACCGCCGCCGTGATCACCACCGTGCGCCTGCCACCGCCCACCGCAGTCGCGACGTACGCGCCGGCGAACATGCCCGCTGCTGGAGCACCGGCGGGTACGGCGAAGTAGAAGCACCAGCCGACCACTGCCGCCGCCCGTGCGCCGAAGGCATGCCGGACGTAGGTGGAGACGCCGCCGCCGTCCGGGTAGCGGGCGCCCAGTGCGGCGAACGTGGTCGCCAGGGGGATCGACAGCAGGACCAGCCCGAGCCAGGCCAGCAGCGAGGCCGGCCCGGCCGCCCGCGCCGCCAGTGAGGGCAGGGCGATCACGCCGGTGCCGAGTACCGCGCCTATGTACAGGGCGGCTCCCTGCCAGAGGGTCAGTCTCCCGACCGGCCGAACCGGGAGTTCCTGTGTGGCCTGCGCACCGGTCATGCGGAACCCTCCTCGGTCCGACGGAAGGCCATGGTCCAGTTGGTTTCCCAGCTCTGCCCGCCGTCGATCGAGAACGCCTGCTCCCAGTGGGCCGATACCGGCGTGATCTGCGACCAGATGAAGCGGCACAGGACCGAGGTGCCGTCGTGGGTGTCGGCGCCGTGGAATTCGCCGTGCCCGTCGTCGTGGAACCGGCCGACGACGGGCGGCTGCAGCAGCCCGGTCCGGCTGTTCACCCAGTTCAGCGACCACTGTGAGCGAACGGGGTCGAACAGGCGGAGCGTCAGGCCGCTGAAGCCCTTGGTCGGGAAGCTGATCTCGTCGAGGTTGGCGGCACCGCCGAACAGGGTGCCATGACACACCGCGGTGCCCGGAAACTCGTCCCACTCGGCGCTGCCGGTCAGCGGCGCGACAAGCCGCCGGTTCGTCACCTCCCAGACGCCCACGAGGAAGTCGAAGTCGCCGATGCCGGGCTTGCGGGTGGATGGAGTACTCATCTGTGCGTGTCCTTTGCCGTATCCGGTGCGCTGGGGTATGCGCCCGGCCGGAAAGCTAATCCGGCTTCCCTGACAGCCCATGTCAGTGGACTGCGGCAGACTTTCCTCGTGCGTGCGAGCCGACTGCTGTCCGTCCTGTTGCTGCTGCAGACCCGCGGCCGGATGACTGCCTGGCAGTTGGCCGACGAACTGGAGGTGTCGGTCCGTACGGTGTACCGGGACATGGAGTCGCTCGCGGCAGCCGGTGTTCCGCTCTACGGCGCCCCCGGTCACGATGGCGGTTACCGGCTGGTCGACGGGTATCGCACCCGGCTGACCGGACTGACCCCCGAGGAGGCGGAGGCACTCTCCCTGTCCGGGCTCCCCGGCCCGGCTGCGGACCTCGGGTTCGGCACCGTGCTCGCTACCGCTCAGCTCAAGCTGACGGCCGCGCTGCCCGATGGGCTGCGCGACCGGACCGGCGTGATACGGCAGAGGTTCCACCTGGACACCTCCGGTTGGTACGCCGATGCAGACACCACCCCACACCTGGCCGCCGTGACCGACGCAGTATGGCGCCAGCACCGCATCTGCGTCCGCTACCGACGGTGGAAGGCTCCCCAGGAAGTGACCCGGACGCTGGAGCCCTACGGGCTGGTGCTCAAGTCAGGCCGCTGGTACCTGGTGGCGGGCCGATCGGAACAGATCCGCACCTACCGCATCTCCCAGATCCTCCGGATCCAGGTACTGCACGACCGCTTCGAGCGGCCCTCAGGCTTTGACCTGGCCGCACACTGGCAGTCCTATCTGGCCGACTTCGACGCCCGCCGTCAGCAGGGCGAGGCGGTGGTACGGCTCTCGCCACGGATCCTGGAAGAGCTCCCGGACCTCATGGAACCGGCGGTGGCACGCGCCGCCCAGGACAGCGCCGGGCCACCGGGCCCCGACGGCCGCGTCCAGGTCGTCATCCCCACCGAGTCTGTCGACCACGCCGTCCGCATGCTGCTACGGCTCGGCGCCGAGGCCGAAGTCGTGGCGCCCACTGAATTGAGGGCACGGATGGCGCAGACGATCGCCGCCCTGTCCGATACCTATCGACACCCGCCCAGCACGGTATGACACCGTGAGGGACGCCCCCGATTCGTCGATCTGCCGCCCTCATGGATGCCGGGCCGCCTCACTCGGTGACGTCATTTCTCGCGAACATTCACGGTGCCGTCGATCGATAGCTGCCTCCCGAACCGGTGGACAAACGCTGCCATGTGAAGTGAACGAAGCCATTGCTCGGGGTCCACCAACTCCGCCAGCACCTGCGCGAGTTCCGTCCCCCGCCCGGCAGCACGAACCCGGTCCGCGAGACCCAGAACCCGCTCCCCGACGGACAGTTCCTCGACCGCCGGACTCAGCGACGGGGACGCGACGACCTCGTACCGGGCCGCTACGAGCATCCGCATCGCGTCGCCCACGGCCTCCTTCTGCTCCTCACGGAACATGGTGGTCGCCAGCCGGAACCGGACGCCGTACCAGTCCGCATGCCGGGTGAACCCCGCCTTTTTCAGCAGCTCGTGCGCGAGCTGGTCACCGCCGGTGGCGACGACCGCTCCCGACGGCTGCTCGGTGATCGTGACAGTGACAGGCACAGCAGACTCTCCAGCCGCGCAGCCGACGACGGACCGGACACGACACCCGGGACTGCGCTGAGGGAGAGGGTCCACATGAACCGGAGCTTGGACGGGCGGGAACCGCGTGATAGAGGCGAGGGGCAGGTTCCGCTGTTCGTCTGCTTGTGCAGGTGTCGCTGCCTCCTACTAAGGTTCCCCATCGCAACGCTTGAACGAGGTCCGAACAAGTGGACGTAGGGCTGCGGGGAGGGGCACGGGGATGGGTTACACGATTCCGGGTTGGCTGGATGAGGTTCTGGACTTCATCGGGATCAAGTTCCCGAACGTGGACGAGGACGATTACCGCGAGATGGCCACGGCGATGCGGGAGTTCGCGGAGAACTTCGAGGGGCATGGCGCGGACGCGCATCTGGCGTTCGCGCGGATCCTGTCGTCGTCCGAGGGCTGGGCCGTGGACGCGATGGAGCGGCACTGGGGCCAGGTGAAGGCCGGTCATCTGGAGAAACTCCCCGAGCTGGCGCGGCTGTTCGCGGACGCGTGCGATGTCCTGGCGGACATTGTCTTCGGGATGAAGACGAAGGCGGAGGCCGAACTCGCGATCATGGCGGGGTCGGTGGGCCTGTCCATCGGGCTGGCGTGGGTGACGGGGGGTCTGTCGGCGGTGCTGGGCGCGGCGGAGATCGCGGCGATGCGGCAGGTGGTCAAGCGGATCGTCGACGAGGCGGTGGACCGGATCGTCGACGAGGTGATCGCGAAGGTGACGGAGCCGGTCAACGCGAAGCTGGAGGCGATGGTCGAGGACATGGTGCTCGACCTGGCGGAGGGCGCGTTCTCGATGCCGGACAGCGCCGGCGGGTCCGGTGGCAAGGGTGGGCACGGCGGTATGCAGATCGCCTCGGCCGGAGGCGGGGGTGGCGGGACCGGCGGAGGCGGTGCGGAGAAGGTCACCCGGATCGACCACACCGAGTTCGAGGGCGGCGCTGGCAAAGTCGCCTGGCACGGCGGGGAGTTGCGGGTGGCGGCGTCCTCGCCGCTGGGGCGGGCCAGGGGTGCGTTCGGGCGGAGCAAGGGCCGCGACCCGTTCACGCAGGCGTTCGACAGCGTGCTGCACGGCGGACTGAAGGGTACGGAGAAGGCCCTCGACAAGGTCGCCAAGCACATCACGGAGACGATCCCGGAGCGCACGCGTGCGGCTTCGCGGCTGCACAAGAACACCGACCTCGGCGTCGCCGACCGGGCCAGGAGCGTCGATGTCGGCAAGCACGACGCCGGCGGCTCGGACCACACGCGCCCGGCCGGCACCGGCAAGCCCCTGCCCGGGTCTACGAAGGACGTCCTGGCCGACGCCCGTGGGAAGGCCGTCTCCCTGGACCGGCGTCACTGCAAGACCGACCCGGTCGACGTCGCGAGCGGCGAGATGGTGCTCTCCCAGACGGACCTCGGCCTGCCGGGCATCCTGCCGCTGGTGCTGCGGCGCACGCACATCTCCGGTTACCGCTACGGCCGTTGTTTCGGTCCGAGCTGGGCCTCGACGCTCGACGAACGCCTGGAGCTGACAGGACAGGGCGCGGTCTGGGCGCGCGAGGACGGCTCGCTCCTCGTCTACCCCCGGCTGCCGACCGCCCCGGACGAGCCGGTCCAGCCGGTCGAGGGCGAGCGGATCCCGCTCACCCATGAGGGACGCAGCGTGCTCGGCGAAGTCACCTACACCACCCGCGACCCGCACTCCGGGCGAATACGCCGGTTCACCGGCAGCCCGTACACCTCTGGCGGCCTGTACTGGCTCACCGGGATCGAGGACCGCAACGGCAACACCCTGGAGATCGTCCGCGACGACGAGGGGCTGCCCGTGGCCGTCGCTCACCACGGCGGCTACGACGTACGAGTTTCCTGCGACCGGACGAGCGGTCACGTGACCGCCCTGGAACTGCGTACGGAGACCGGCCCCATCACGGTCTCCTCGTTCGACTACACCGGCGACGACCTGACCGAGATCACGTCCTTCGCCGACACCGCAGCGCTGTGCTTCACCTACGACGACGAGCACCGGGTGACGTCGTGGACCGACCGCAACGGCCACACCTATACGTACGTGTACGACGCGGCCGGCCGGGTCGTGGAGACCGTCGGCCCCGACGGAGCGCTCTCCTCGCGTTTCGAGTACGACAGTTCCGAACGCGTCACCCGGTTCACCGACTCGACGGGCGCGGTCACCGTCACCCGGTTCAACGCGCTCGGCCAGACCGTCTCCGAGACCGACCCGCTCGGCCACACCGTCCACTCCGTGTGGGACCGCCACGACAACCTGCTGGAGCGCACCGACCAGGTCGGCGACACCGCCCGCTTCACCTGGGACGAGCGCGGCAACCTGGCGGAGATCCGGTTCCCGGACGGCAGCACGTCGACCACCCGCTACAACGCGCTCGACCTGCCGGAGGAGATCACCGGCACTGATGGCACGACCTGGCGCCAGACCTTCGACGAGCGCGGCAACCGCACCCGCATCACCGCACCGGACGGCACCGAGACCCACTTCACCTACGACGCACGCGGCGCGCTCCTGACGGTGACCGACCCCGTCGGCGCGAGCGAGCGCTTCACGCACGACGCGGCGGGTCTGGTGCTCTCCCGCACGGACGCCCTCGGCCACACCGCGTCGTCGGGGCGTGACGCCTTCGGCCGCCCCGTCCGGTTCACCGCTCCCGGCGGCGCGACCACCCACCTGGAATGGCTTCCCCAGGGCTGGCTCGCCCGGCGCACCGCACCGGACGGCTCCGTCGAGCGCTGGACCTGGGACGCGGAGGGCAACTGCACCTCGCATACCGACGCCTGCGGAGCCGTCACCCGTTTCGAGTACACACACTTCGACCGGCTCGCAGCCCGGACCGGCGCGGACGGCGCCCGCTACACGTTCGTCTACGACACCGAACTACGCCTCACCGAAGTCCTCAACCCGCAGGGACTGAAGTGGAGTTACACCCACGACGCGGCCGGCAACCTGACCTCCGAGTCCGACTTCGACAGCCGCACGGTCACCTACACGTACGACCCGGCCGGCCGCCCCGTCGCTCGCACGACCCCGTCCGGCGCCCGGATCACCAGCGAGTACGACGCGATGGGCCGCGTCACCGCCAAGGACGTCGAGGGCCGCCGTACCCACTACACGTACGACGCGGCCGGCCGCATCCGCTCACTGGCCTCGCCCACCTCGACGCTCACCCTGGAACGCGACACGCTCGGCAGGGTCGTCGCCGAGACCGTCGACGGACGCACGGTCCGGTTCGCCTACGACGCCGCCGGACGCCGTACCACCCGCATCACCCCCACCGGCGCCGTGACCCACTCCACCCACGACGCGGCCGGCAACCGCACCGAACTGCTCAGCAACGGCCACGCCCTGGCCTTCACCCACGACGCGTGGGGCAAGGAACTCACCCGCAGCCTCGGCCCCGCGGACGCCCCGGTCACCCTCGCCTCGGGGTGGAACGACATGGGCCGCCTCACCGCACAGCACCTGACCGCCGGCACCCGGACCCTGCACGCCCGTACCTACGGCTACCGGGCCGACGGCTGTCTGGAACGCGTCTCCGACGGACCCCACGGCACGACCCGCAGCTTCCGCCTCGACCCGGTCGGCCGCCCGCTGAGCGTCACGGCGGAGAACTGGACGGAGACGTACGCCTACGACAGCGCCGGCAACGAGACCCACGCGGCATGGCCGGACCGGGCTGCGCGCCCCGAAGGCCGCGGTACACGCGTCTACGAGGGCACCCGGGTCCTGGCCGCCGGACGCATCCGCTACGCGTACGACGCCGCCGGACGCACCGTCCTGCGCCGGAAGACCCGCCTGTCGAAGAAACCGGACACCTGGCACTACACCTGGGACGACGAGAACCGGCTTGTCGCCTGCACCACCCCCGACGGCGCCCGCTGGACCTACACCTACGACCCGCTGGGACGCCGCACCGCCAAACACCGCATGGCCGAGGACGGACACGCTGTCGCGCACTCCGTGTACTTCACCTGGGACGGCACCCGGCTGGCCGAACAGACCGACACCGCCCACCAGGTCGCCACGACCTGGGACTACGACGGCCACCGCCCGCTGACCCAGTACGAACGCCGCCTCGACCCCGGCTCACCGGACGACGTCGACGCCCGCTTCTTCGCGATCGTCACGGACCTGGTCGGTGCCCCCAGCGAACTCGTCGACGAGCACGGCACGGTCGCCTGGCACGGCCGGTCCACGGTCTGGGGAGCCACGAGCTGGAACCGGGGTGCGGAGGCGTACACACCACTGCGCCTTCCCGGCCAGTACGACGACGCCGAGACCGGCTTCCACTACAACTACCAGCGTCACTACGACCCCGACACCGCGCGCTACACCAGCCCCGACCCGCTCGGCCTGGGACCCGCCCCCAACCCGGTCGCCTACGTCACCAACCCGCACACCCGCATGGACCCCGAGGGCCTGATCGCCAAGGGATGCACGGAGAACGGCGGTTGGTACAGCGGCCTGAAACCCGCGAACCTCCTCAACGACAAAAAGGAACGGCGCAACCCCGTCGACCAGGAGATCAACCACATCCCCGCCAAAGCCTCCTACTCCCACTTGGACGTGGCCGGCTTCCGGACGGACAAGAACGGTGGCGGCGCCGGCATGGGCCCCGCGATCCGCATGGACGCCGAGGACCACCGGGAGCTGACGAGCACCGGCTCCAGCAAGGAGAGCGAACAATGGCGGGCGAACCAACGGCAGTTGATCGACGCGGGACGCTGGGACGAGGCCATGAAAATGGACATCGACGAGATACGCGAGCTCTACGGCGACAAGTACGACACCCACATCAAGGACATGGTCGACAGCCTGGCGAGCAACAGGAAATTCCAGGCCATGCTGACCGCGAAGGGGTGGACGATAAACTACGACATCCTGAAATGACGTCGTGAAGGAACGAGGAGTCGGCCGTGGACCTGGTTCTCGACCCGCCGCACGGAGTCGCGCCGATCCTGCTGGGCATGACGTTCGACGAGGCACTCGCCGCGGTACCCGGCTGGGGCGAACCCCGTGTGCTGCGGCGCCCGAGCCGCAACTCGGCGAAAGCGTCCTGGACCCTCGACCACGTCGGCGTACAGGCGCTGGCCGAAGGCGGAACCCGCATCACCGCGATCGAACTGTGGTGGCCCGGCGAAGGCCGTACCTCCACCACCCGTGTCCTGCTCGACGGGGACGAGGTGTTCACCACCCCCGCTGCGGACCTCTTCCACCGCGCCGCCGAACGGGGCTGGACGCTCGACACGTCCCAGCCCGAGTACCCCGTGATCCCCGGCGTGTCACTGGGCTTCACCCGCCAGACCTCCCAGGAGGTCGAACGGGACGCCGACGGCTTGCCGACATACGTCACCTCGGTCCTTGTCGCGGGCAAGGACTACTACAACTACCGCTACGAGAACCAGGATTGATCTGCCCGACCTATCCTCCCCTTTGAATTCCTGGCCGCCGTCGGGACCGAGCAACGGCTCTTCCTCATGTCAGGCGAACGGGTTCTCTGTAAGCCGGTCGTCGGAGGTGGCGGCTTGCAGGAGTTCGGGAAGGTCTCCGGGGTCGGCGTTGCGCTGGTCGAGCCACCATCCCGCACGGGTGATCAGACGGGCTTCGTTCTCCAGCGACTCCCATTCCTCTTCGGTGTGTTCGCCTTCGGCGACGAGGGTGGTGTAGGCGGCGGTGAGGAGTTGGTGGCGGCAGCGGACGGCCCAGGGGACGGCGCGTTCGGTGCCGTCGAGTGGGGGCATGTGGTGGTGTTCGGCCCAGGTGTTGGCTTCGGCCTGTTCGGTGGCTCGTTGTTCGGTGAGCCAGGTGTCCTTCGAGGCGGTATCGGTGGTGCGGGAGGCGCGCCAGCAGTCGGTGCAGGGGCTGCGGGTGAGCCAGTCGGCGAAGCCGGCGCGGCGGTCGGCTGGGCGGTCGGAGAGGTCGCGGTCTGCGGTGTGTCCGCAGGAGTGGGTGATGGTCCAGGTGGTGGGTACGGTCACGGGTGATTCCAGACGGGCAGTGGGTCAGCGGGTGCGGGAGGGGAGCGAAGGGAGCGGAGCCGGTGGGGGAGAGGCAGCCGGTGTGCTCCTGGCCGATGGCCGTGAAGTGGCCGAGCGAGCAGGGCTGTTGGCCATGGCTATCGCACTCATCGGGGGGGCGCCCCGGTCGGTGGGCGGCGGGAGGGACCTGCGGGGAGCGGTGCGCGACGGCTTCGGCGAGGGCGGGCTCCACGGCGACGGTGTGACCGGTCTCGTGGAGGGTCCGGACGGTGCCGGCGACAGTTGTCAGGGCGTCGAGGTGGGCGGGGAGTGTGTAGACGTCGAGGGACGGCTGGTACTCCCAGCCGAGGGCACGCAGGGCGTAGTCGCTGGGTGTGAGGGCCTGCCGCAGCTCGGCGGTGGCGTGGGCGAGGACACCGGTCCGGGCGGAGAAGACCGCGCGGTCCCAGGCGGGCAGCGGGCAGCAGGAGGGAGCGGATGCTCTGCGCTGAGGCGTTGGCGTCGGCGGTCACAGGAAGCGGTGCCGGGCCGGGGACGGGGCTGTCGGGGGTGAGATGCAGGCGGGCCGGGAGGAAGGTGAAGGCGGTCGTGTCCCGGTAGGGGCCGGCGTCCTGGACGAGCAGGACACGGTGGCGCGGGCCGGTCAGGAGCGCGGCGCGGGCTGCCGAGGCGGAGACTTTGCGGCCGGTGTCGGACCCGGTGCTCCACAGGGTGTGGAAGAGCCGCCAGTGGGCGAAGGAGTCGAGGTTCAGGGACGTGGTGGTCCAGGCGCCGGGGAGCGTGGCGGTGACGGTCCCGGCGTAGGCGGTGAAGGCGTGGTCGAGGCGTGCTGCCTCGGAGGGTTCCAGCGCCGCCCGCGCACGGACGAGATGGTCCTCCCAGCCGGAGAGGAACATGCTGAAACGGCCTGCGGCGTGCTCCGGGGTGGACGCCGTGTTGAGGAGGACGACGGTCGGTTCCCGTATCGCCGCGGCCGTGTTGTCGGGCAGGTCGGTGGGGCGCAGCGGTCCGACGAGGTAGCGGTGGGCATCGGGGTCGGTGCGCGGGACGATGACGAACTCGGTGCCGCCGGGGGTGGTCAGCAGAGCTGCTTCCGACGCCTTGTCCAGGGCCTCGTGTAGGCGGGTGCCGAAGCCCCAGAGCGTGTGTCCCTCCGGTCGTGCCGGTGTGGCGGTCCAGCCCAGCTCGGCGGCGAGGGCGGTGGCGAAACGGGTGAGGTCAGAGGCCATAAGTCGTCCTTTCGGCAGAGCGAGAATGCGGAGATCGGGCGGTTTGGCCGCGCCGGAGATCGGTGCTAGAGGCGTCCACGCGAGCGGGGTGCGGCAGGAGGGATGGACGCTGCCGAGGCTGACGGGGAATCGGCAGGGTCACCGTGCTGATCGCCGGCGGATCGGGCCAGGGCCGCCTGGACACGTCCCGGGCACGCAGACTGGTCGACGCCGGTCCAGTTGGCCAGGTGATCAGCGGCCCTCGCCAACGCTGCGCCGCTGTAGCCGAGTTCGTCAGCTAAGCGCTGGCCTTCGGAATTACGGATCTCGTGGGCTCGTTTCGGCGCACTCATCACTGAGCTGGTGACTGCGGGGTTTATACGAACGCTGAAAGTCGCCGGGGTTCGCGCTATGCCGGAGAGTCGAGGTATCCCGATGACGGCTGACTGACGCTCCAGGAACGGGAGTGAGTAAGTCTGGCTGGCATGGCCGTTTTCTACTGGACCGCTGCCGGCAGATTTGAGGGAATGATTAATTCCACGGCCGGGAATCGGACAAACAGTGGAAGGTTCGCGCCATGGTTCTTGTGTGGCGCCTGCGAACCTACGAGGGTGGTCGGCGGTACGACACGCATTCGATTCTTCTTGGGGGGAAATGAAGGCGCGTTTTATCGTCCCGCTTCTCGCGGCGGGGGCTCTGTTGGTCCCGGCTGCTGCGGCGTCGGCTGCTCCGGGCGGCAGCACGGGGAGGGCCGTCGCGAAGACTGCCGCCTTTCCCGTGTGGTGCACGTTCCAGGGCGAGAAACCGTTCCAGGTCACCCAAGGTGGCCCGCTGTACGGCCAGGGCCATTACACGGGTTGCTCGACTCCGGCGCCCGACCAGTGCCGGGTCCAGGTCGATCTTCAGGTGTACGTGCGCGACGGGTACTGGCGCGCGGTGAAACACAAGGACAGTGGGTGGACGAGGTGCAGCGGGCGCTACACCACTCCAGGGCTCACGTGCGTGCATGATAGAGAAAGGGAGACGTACAACACTCAGGTAATCTTGCAGGTCGAATACAACGGACGCTTCAGTGAACCCGGAATCGCGGACTCGAACAACACGGTGATCGACTGCTGAAGTCTGTTCACCCGTAACGGCCTGCCGGACTGATTCGGTAGGCCGTTTTCGGCTTCGGTCGCACAAATGAAAGCGAGGTAATAGCATGCACGTTCATTTCGAAGCAGTAGACCCAGAGAAAATGATCAGGTTCTGGGGCGGCATTCCGGGTTGGGGTGGGTACAGCGTCGGCGCAGCGAAGTCTCCGGCTGTGCTACCGGTCGTCACCGTCCTTGTCGGAACGATCGCCGAGCAGGTCCAGACACTGATCGCCAGGGGCGCCTCTCTCGTGGAACCTCACGATCGTATGCACGCGCTGATGACGGATCCGGAAGGCAACAGGTTCATGGTGGTGCTCGACCCCGATCACGAAGCATGACGTTCTCCAGCGTGGACGCGGCACTGTTTGTTCCCATGCGGGCGTCGGTGTCGAACAGTCGGCGTTCAGCAGGGTGCAGGAGGTGCTGGGTGATGAAGGAGCGTCCGGCGACCTTCCATAGGCCGCGTCCCTTGGTGAGGGAGGAGACGCCCTGGGTCTCGACGCCGGTCAGTCCCAACAGGGAGGCTGTGGCGGCGAGTTGGTCGGGTTCTTGGCGGTAGATGATGCGGGTGGAGTAGTCCGCGAGGAGTCCTTCGGCGAGGACCCGGCCGCGTGATCCGGCGTCACCGGCGGACAGGAGGTCGGACAGCCGGTGGATGATCATGAGGTTGGCGATGCCGAGTCCGCGCGAGAGCTTCCACTGGGCCTGCATCCGCTCCAGCAGTCCGACGTGGCGCATGACCCGCCACGCCTCGTCGTAGATCACCCACCGGCGTCCGCCCGCCGGGTCGGCGAGCGCGGCCTCCATCCATGCCGAGGCGCAGGTCATCGCGAGGACGAGTGCGGTGTCGTCGCCGGTGCCGCCGAGGCGGGAGAGGTCGATCGACAGCATCGGTGTCGCCGGGTCGAAGGCGACGGTGGAGGGTGCGTCGAACATGCCGGACAGGTCCCCGTGGATGAGCCGGCGCAGTGCGTGTGCGAGATCGTCCGAGGCGATGCGTCCGCCGAGTGCCTGTTCCAGGCGGTGCGGGGTGCCGAGGACGGCGGCGATGTCCCCCAGCAGCGGCACCGTCCCCACCCGGTCGGCGTCGGCGACGGTCAGGTCGAGCGCGACGTCGAGCGCGGTGTGCTCGGCCGGACGCAGCTCCCGCTTCAGCACGGTGCGGGCGAGGCCGGCGACCAGCAGCAGACGGCGCTTGCGGACCTCGGCCGACCAGTCCTCGGGTGCGACCGTCGCGGGACGCGCGGGAGCGTCGAGGGGATTGAGCCGTCCGGGAAGGCCGGGTCCGAGCGCGATGCTCTGACCGCCCAGCGCCTGCGCGACCGCCGTCCACTCACCCTTCGGGTCGCAGGGGACGTAGACGCGGTATCCGTGCGCGATCGCCCGCGTGGCGATCGACTTCGCGAGCGCGCTCTTGCCCATCCCGATGATGCCGGCCAGCACCGCGTTGGGGTTGGTGAACCCCTCGATCCGGCCGCCGGCGTACAGCGCGAACGGGTCGTAGCAGAACGCGGCCTCCGCGTGCACGTCACGGCCGATGAAGATCCCCTCGGCGCCGAGACCGCCTTCGGCGAGGAAGGGGTAGGCGCCGGACGCGGTCGCGGTGGTCAGCCGGTGCGACGGCAGCCGCACCTTCCCGCCGCGCGCCGATGCCGGACCGGGACGGCCCGATGCGGGGAACACCGGCTCCAGTTCCGGGTCCGGACCTGCGGTTTTACGGGGACGGCCGGTGTCCTGGGCCTTGCGGGCGCGGTGGCGAGCGGCCGTGTAGGCGGTGCGTGCGGCCTTGCGGTCGGTCCGGCCGCTCCTGCGCGGGGTGAACAGGGAGGTCGCGGTGGTGCGGTTCATCGGGGGTCCCTCTGGGTGCGGAGGTCGGCGGGGGTGGTGCGGCGGCGGATGAGGCGCAGCGCGTCCTGGTGACGGCGGCACACGGCGCGGTCCGCCGGCCGGGGTACGGGAGCGGGGGTGGTGTGGGATGCGTGGTGGAGGAGGTCGGCGACCTGCCAGGCCCGTATCCGCGCCGTCCGCAGCGGTACGGCCAACTCGCTGATCGGGCGGGCTCGTTCGGAGTGGACGTCGATCAGCCGCAGGAGCGCGACGGCGTGCGCGTGGAGGGTGTCCAGCTCGCCGGGGTCGGCGACGAGCGGTCCGTCGGGGACGGCCAGGGTCCGGTGCAGGTCCAGGGCGGCGGTGGCGAACGGCAGGAACTCCCCGCCACCGCCGCCCGGTTCACGGGGACGCATCCGTCTCTCACACGGCGAGCACGAGAGGAAGAGCCGCGCAGGTGAACGCGTCGGCCTGCTGCCAGGTCAGCACACGCAGGTCCAACTGCGCGGCCACAGCGGCGGTCTCGACGGTCGCGCACGCCGCGCGCAGCTTCTCCGGCGTGTCCGCCGACACGGTCAGCAGGCCGGTCAGAGCGACATCGGCGTGACCGGCGATGAGCTGCCGCTCCCGTTCACGGATGTCGGCGTACTCGATGCCGTCCGCCTCCGACTCGACCTGTCCGCGCCGCGCGCGTTCGCTCGCGTCCGCGATCACCGAGGCTTTGCGGCGCTGGACGTCACGCATCGCGGACTCGATGTTCTTCGGCGTGTAGGAGAGGGAGAGGGTGCGGCGGACCCCGGCGGAGAACAGCACCTGGTGCAGGAACCCGGCGCCGACTTCGGTGCGCGGCCAGTTCTCCACCCAGTAGGTGGTGTGGCAGGCGGTGTCCGTGGTGATCCGTCCGGGTTCCTCGGCCACGACCACCGGACCGGCCGCAGCCGGATCCGCGCCGGGGACGCCTTCGGGAGTCCACGCATCCAGGGACGGCAGCGCGGCGGGGTCGTAGGCGGTACGGACGACCGACGCGATCTGCCGCGCGTTCAGCCAGCCCAGCGGGGTCAGTCCGGCGGTGCGGGCGGCTTGGTCGAACGTCGCCGCCAGCTGTCCCAGCACCGCGAACCCGCCGGTCAGACCCCCTCCGGCCTGCGCGATGAGACGTCGGGTGGCCTTCATGTCCAGGGAGATCGCGACGTACGACTCGTGCGGTGCCGCCGCCGGACCCGCACCCGCGATCAGCTCCTCGTACAGCGGCCCGGCCAGCGTCGCCCGGGGGTGGCCGTGCTGCTGCCAGTAACGGCGCAGCGCGTCACCGGAGTCCGGGACGGTGCGCTCCAGCACCTGGATCCGCGCGACCTGTCCCGTCCGGGCGAGCGCGGCGAGCGCGCGACCCCAGCCGGTGACGTTGGCGTGCTGGGTGCCGGGGTCCAGGAGCGCGTAGGCGCGGGAGGCGACGCGGACCACGGCGGTCAGGGTCGCGGCGTGCGGGTCGTGGACCGCGCCGAGCCGCCGATCGGGGGAGGTGGCCACGCGCAGGCTCGCCGCCCTCCCCGGCAGGTTCAACACCCCCTCCCGCACGGGCCGTCGCGCGGGACGCGTCAGCCACAGGAGCTGGTGACGGACACGGCGCAGGGTGTAGCGGACGACGACCGGAGTCCAGTCGGCCAGCGAACGGCCGCGATGCCGGGCCAGCGTGACGGCCGTCAACACCGCCCACACGGGAAGCAGTTGGAGAGCGCCGATGATCCCGCCGACCCAGCGCCAGCCGCACCCGGCGCAGCCCGCCGGCCCTTACCGGGTCCGGCTGGTCGAACACCCCGGCCCCTGCGCCCCGCGCGGCATGCCTGTGTGGTGCACCGACCAGGGCCGCAACGTCGGGGTCCGCTGCGGCCACACCTGGCACGAACCCGAGATGACCCGCGCCGGCTACCACGCCGTCAGCATCCCCGGAGGCCCCAGCACCTGCCCGGCCGTCGAAGCCGCCCTGGGAGCACTCGGCTTCGACGGAACCTTCCGGGGCGTCGTCACAGTCGGCCCACGGCTACCCCCATGGTGTCGCCCGCGCCGACGCTGATGGAGGTCACCGCGTTGGTTGCGGTGTTGATTGCGAACACCGTTCCCTGGGGTGTGCCCTTGCCGTAGGAGCCGACCACGTAGGCGCTCTTTCCGTCAGGGGTGAGGGCCACTTCCGAGGGGAGGAAGTACCTGCCTGACCCGGTGGTCGGGGGGATGTCGCCGATGGGGACGGTCTTGGTGACCTTGTCGGTGGTCAGGTTGAGCACGGACACCTTTCCCTGACGGATCTTGTTGTTGACGCCCGTCACGTAGGCCCGCTTGCCGTTGGGGCTGATCGTCAGCCCGCCCGTGCCGGCGTCGGGGATGGTGCGGACGACCTTCTGCTTCACGAGGTTGACCACCGAGACGGTGCCGCTGTCCCCGGTCACGTAGAGACGCTTGCCGTCAGGGGTGACCGCCATGCCGTTGGCCGTTTCGTCGAGGCGGATGGTGGCGATGACCTGGTTGGCAGCGGTGTCGATCACGAGCAGGCGGCCCTTGCTGTCGGCCACGTAGAGGCGCTTGCCGCCGGGGTTGATCGCCACCTGGCCGGGCCTGCTGACCTTGATGGTGGCGGAGACCCGGTTGGTGGCGGTGTCGATCACCGACACCTTGTCCCCGTCGACGGGGTTCTGGACGGCCACGTAGACGTGCTTGCCGTCGGGGGCGATCGCTTCGCCGTAGAGGAGGTCGGGAGAGAGCTCGTCCTTGTCGAAGGGGATGTCCGTGACGCTCTTCTTGGCGATGTCGACCGCCGACACGTACTTGAAGGCGTTGGTCACGTAGAGGCCGGCGTCGTCGGGGGTGATCGCCACCTGGTCGGGTACGCCGCCGACGGCGGTGGTCCCGAGCCCCTGGACCTGGTTGGTCCTCGTGTCGATCGGGTACACGTGGCCGTCGAAGCTGGCGACGTAGGCGTAGACCTGCTGCGGCTTCGGCGCGTGCGGGGCGGCGGCCGTGGCGGGCGCGGGCGCCAGGAACGCCAGCCCTGACGTGACGGCCACGGCGATGGTTCGCCGTACAGCGGATCGCTGAAAGTGCACGTGGACCTCCGGATCGGCGTGATGATCTCTCGCGCCGTCAGATGTACCGCGCCACTTGTCCGGGCGTCGGCGGATCAGTGGGTCAATCCCCCGGAAGAGTGCCGGCCCGGACTCAGGCGGTCCCCGGTGTCACAAGCCCCGACTCGTACGCCACGACCACCAGCTGCACCCGGTCCCGCGCCCCCAACTTGCCCATGATCCGGCTGACATGGGCCTTCGCGGTCAACGGGCTGAGCCCCAGCACCTCGGCGATCTCGGCGTTGTTGAGACCGCGCGCGACCAGCGCGAGCACCTGCCGTTCCCGTTCGGACAGCTCGCTCGGCCCGCCCACCGCGGAGGCCGGCGCGGTGTTCGGCGCGCGCAGGAAGCGGGCGATCAGCCGCGAGGTGGGACCGGGCGAGAGGAGGGACTCCCCGGCGGCCACCGTCCGGATGGCGTCGAGGAGTTCGGCCGGCCTGATGTCCTTCACGAGGAAGCCGGACGCCCCGGCCCGCAGCGCCTCGACGACGTGCTCGTCGGTCTCGTACGTCGTCAGGACGAGCACCTTCACCCCCGCGAGATCCTCGTCGGCGGCGATGAGCCGGGTCGCCTCGATCCCGTCGAGGTCGGGCATGCGGATGTCCATCACGACGAGATCGGCCCGCGCCGACCGGGCCAGCGCCACGGCCTCCCGCCCGGTGCCCGCCTCGGCGACGACCTCCATGTCCCCGGCCGACGAGACGAGCATCGCGAAGGAGGACCGTACGAGGTGCTGGTCGTCGGCCAGCAGTACGCGGATGGTCATCGGACCTCGCCTTCCCGGGACAGCGGCAGTGTGGCGGTCACCTCGAAGCCCTCGGCGGGCCCCGGACCGGCGTCCAGTGTGCCGCCCACGCTACGGGCCCGCTCCCGCATTCCGACGAGCCCGAACCCGGGCGAGCCGTCGTCCCCGCCCGTCCCGTCGTCCCTGACACTCACCCGCAGCGCGCCGTCCGCGGTCCACAGCCCCACCCGCACGGTGAGGTCCTCGCGGCCACCGTGCCGTACGGCGTTGGTGAGTGCCTCCTGCACGATCCGGTACGCGGCGGCGCCCACGGAGGGCGGGACGCCGTCCGCGCGGACGGACAGTTCGACCTTGGCCCCGGCCACCTGGCCGGTCTCCGCGAGAGCGGCCAGCCCGTCGATCCCGGGCAGCGGCCCCCGCATGTTCTCGACCTCCGAGTCCGCCCCCACGGCCGTGTCGTCCGCCCGCAGCACCTCCAGCGTCGTCCGCAGTTCCCCCCGCGCGGTCCGGCAGGTCTCCGCGATGTCGTCCAGCGCCTGGGCGACGGCCTCGCGGTCGAGGCGTTCGGGGTCGGCGGTGAGGACGTGGGCCGCCACGGACGTCCGCACGCCGATGAGCGTGATGCTGTGGGCGAGCAGGTCGTGCAGGTCACGGGCGATCCGCAGGCGTTCCTCGGCGACGCGGAGCCTGGCCTCCTCCTCCCGGGTGCGTTCGGCGCGTTCGGCCCGCTCGACGATGGAGGCGACGTACAGGCGGTAGTAGCGGACGGCGATACCGATGACCAGGATCGCGATGATCCAGCCGGAGATCTCCAGGGACTCCAGCGCCCCCTCCTGGTTGGTGAGGCCGTTGCTGATCAGCGTCGGGACGAGGACGGCGACGCCGGTGAGCAGCGTGCGGCGTACGGTGCCGGTCGCCGCGACGGTGTAGAGCGCCAGGGCGATCGCGGGGGCGGGCGGGGCGGGGTTGTAGTCGAAGGCGTAGTACGGAGCCATGCAGACCACCACCCCGAGCAGGGCCGTCATCGGACTGCGCCGCCGCCACACGAGGGGCACCTGACCGGCGATCAGCAGCTTCCAGCTGAGGTGGCCGGGCGGGTTCCCTTCGCCGCCCATCAGGGCGACGGCCAGGGTGAGCACGGCGACGCCCAGCGCGAGGACCGCGTCGCCCCGGGCGCGGTGCGGCGCGGTCAGCGGTTCGCGGTGGACGGCGGACATGACGCGCTCGACGCGACGGGACCATCCGCCGCCACCGGCCGCCGTCTTTGCCGCCGGCCGGTCGCGTACCTCTGTGGTCGTTCCCCGTTCTTCCACGGCTCCATCTTCCGGTACTCGTGCGGGAACCCGGGCGCCCCTCCGGAAGGAGAGGCGCCCGGGCGGGCCCGCCGGCTCAAGGTGCTCGGTCAGGGTGCGCCGACGGTTTCCGGCCGCCGCGGCGGCCCGGCCGGTTCGGGCTCCCGCGAGAGCGCGCCCGGCCACCACACCTTCCGGCCCAGGGCGACGCTGGCGCTGGTCACCAGGTACGTCCGGACGAGGAAGGTGTCGAGCAGGACGCCGACGGCGATCACGAAGCCGAGCTGGACCAGCTGCACCAGGCCCATGTTCGTCAGCACGGCGAAGGTCGCGGCGAGGACCAGTCCGGCGGAGGCGATGACGCCGCCGGTGGTGCGCAGCGCGGTGAGCGCCGCCTCGGCCGGTTCCGCTCCCGCCAGGGACTCCTCCCTCATCCGGTGCATGAGGAAGATGCCGTAATCGACGCCGAGAGCGACGAGGAACACGAAGGACAGCAGTCCGAGCCCCGGATCGGTGCCCTTCAGACCGAGGAGCGGTTCGAAGACCAGTCCGCCGATCCCGAGGGAGGCGCCCCACACCGCGACGACCGCGACCACCAGGAGCAGCGGTGCGACCAGACTCCGCAGCAGCACGATCAGGATGAGCAGTACGGAGACGAGGACGAGCGGCACGACGATCTTCGTGTCCCGGGCGTTGGTGTCCTCCAGGTCGATCTGCTGGGCGCTGTCCCCGCCGACGTAGGAGCCCTTCAGCCTGTCCCGCAGGGCCTTGATGGTGGCGGTCTCGCCCGCCGACTGGGGTGCGCTCTTCGCGAAGACGGAGATCTCGGTCCAGCCGTCTCCCGTACGCCCCTTCTCCGCGCCGCCGACCCCCGGGGTGCCGCGGACGGACGCGAGGGTCTCGTCGGCGCGGTCCTGCGGGGTGATCACGTCGATGGGCTGGCTGCCCTGCCCGGGATAGGCCCTGGCGGCGGTCTCCATCGCGACGACGGACTCCGGCTTCTTGACGAAGGAGTCCTCCTGCTTGAGTGACCCCGGCAGGTTGAACGAGCCGAGGGCGAGAGCGCCGAGCAGGACGGCACCGCCCGCGAGTACGGTCAGCGGCCTGCGTCCGGCGGAGGCGCCCATCGCCGAGAACAGGCTCCGCCGCTGCTTGGGCGTGCTCCCGAAGGCGGGCACGAGCGGCCAGAACACGCGCCGTCCGACCAGTACGAGGACGGCGGGGAGCAGCGTCATCATCGCGATCAGCGCGCACAGCACGCCGAGGGCGCCGAGCGGGCCCATGCCCTTGCTGCTGTTGAGGTCGGCGGCGAGCAGGCACAGCAGTCCGGCGGCGACGGTGCCGGAGGAGGCGAGCACGGCGGGTCCGCAGCCGCGCAGGGCGGCGATCATGGCCTCGTACGGCCGCTCGATGCGGCGCAGTTCCTCCCGGTAGCGCGAGACGAGCAACAGCGCGTAGTCCGTGCCCGCCCCGAACACGAGGATCGTCATCACGCCCGAGCTCTGTCCCGTGACGGTCGTGCCGAAGACCTGGTTGAGGCCGTAGGCGGCACCCATCGACAGGTAGTCGGCGATCCCGGCGACGACGAGGGGCACGAGCCACAGCACGGGGCTGCGGTAGATCAGGATCAGCAGGATCGCGACGACGGCGACGGTGGTGTAGAGCAGCGGTCCGCCGAGCGAGTCGTAGACCGCGCCGGAGTCGGTGCCCAGCGCACCGGTGCCGCCCACGTCGACGCTCAACCCGCCTCCGCCCCGGGCGACTTCGCGGACGTCGGTGACGAGCTTGTCCTGCTTCTCCTCGTCCGCCCCGGGATCGTTGCTGGCGACCGGGTAGATCAGGGTCGTGCCGTCCTTGGACGGGATCCCCTCGGGAACACCGTCGATCAGCTTGTGCTGCCGGGCGATCTGCGCGACCTGCCCGGCGGCGGTCTTGCGGTCGGCGGCGCTGAGGCCGCCGTCCCGGTGGTAGACGAGCACCATCTCGGTGGTCTCGCCCCCGGGGAGCTTGTCCTCGATCTTCGCCACTTGCGTCGAGTCCGCGCTCGCCGGCAGGTAGTCGGTGACCTTGTCGTGCTGCACGTCGGCGAGCTTCGCCGCGAGCGGCCCGACGAGCACGAGCGCGGCGATCCACAGCCCGAGCACCGCCCAGGGAACGGCTCGCCCCGTTCTCGACGTGGTTGTCTCTCCGGCCCTCATTGACCGATCTCCCTCCGGTGACGTCTGCTTCGGTCCCCAGACTTCCGGTGGGAACCACGGCTTTCGTCGGGCGGGAGGGCGAGGTGACGGGTACTCCCGGGGGCGACAGGGGGTGCGGATTAGTCCCTGGGGAGTAGTCGGCGGGAGGGCGCGAGGGGTCCGGGCCCGCCCGGGACTATGACGTCCGGGGCACGTCCAAGGTGAGGGAGAAGCCGTGACACCGGACACCGCGCGCCAGAAGCGCACCTCGCGGGGACCCGCCGTCCCGCTGCTGCTGGCCGCCGTTGCGGCGGTGGTCTGGCCGATGGCGTCCATCACTCCGCAGCCCCCGCGTCCCCGCCTGGGGTCTCGGCCGAGAAGCGAGGTATCCCCGGTGCCGGGCTCCAGAAGACCTTTCGGCTCGCGATGCCGGCTGATGTACGGGACGCCTCCTACCTGGTGGTCCCCGGTGACGGCAGCGCGGACAGCGGGCAAGACCTCTACCTGCGCTTCCGCACCACCCCTGCGGGGAGTTCGTGGAGAAGGCGCTCGTCGCAGCACGTGCGGGCGGCGGGGGTCGTGCTCTTCGCCGTCCCGGGATGCGGTCGTACTCATGTGCGAGGCGTGGCATACCCTTGGCGAAGACTGAGCCCGGCCATTGCAGAACCGGCCGGGCATATTTGTGAACGGGGGGCAACACCATGCGTGTTCGTCATGCCACTTCTCGGACCGCTGTTACGGCGACCTCGGCGGTCGTCGTTCTGTTGGGGTGTGTCTGTCTCAGCGGGTCTGCCGCTGCGGACAGCCAGGGGACGCTGCCCATCTCGGCGGACTGGCCGCGGGGGGAGATGGTCGTGGACGGTGTTCATCGGCATGTCTTCATCAGCGATCCGAAGACCGATTCCGTGGTCGTCGCCGACTACACGGGCAAGGCCGTGGGGCGGATCGTCGGTGAGACCGGTGGTGACGGGATGGTGTTGAGTCAGGACTCCGGCACGCTCTACGTCGCCCTGCCCGGCGCCGACGCGATCTCCGCCGTCGACACGGTCACGTTCAAGGTGACCGCCCGCTACGCCACCGGCGCGCACACCGCCCCGCTGGACCTGGCCCTCGCCGGCGGCAAGCTCTGGTTCGGCTACGGCGAGTACGCCCGGGAGGGCGGCAACATCGGCTCCCTCGACCTCTCCGGCGCCGTCCCCGTCGTCACGCTGGACCAGTCGGGCGGGGTGCCCTGGGAGTCGGCGCCCCAGCTGACCACCACCCCCGGGGGCGACCGGGGAGTCCTCGTCGCGGGGAGCAAGGACCGCTCCCCGGAGGAACTCGCCGTCTACGACGTCTCCTCCGGCACGGCGCAGAGGCGCGCCTACCGCAAGGAGATCATGCCCGAGAGCCTCGGGGGCCAGGAGGACCTGGCCGTCTCGCCGGACGGGAACGAGATCGTCAGCGCGGACGGCGTCGAGGACTTCGTGACGAACCTCCACCCCGACCTCTTCGGCGACAAGAGCAGCAGGCGCCTGCAGATCCAGGGCCAGCCGAACTCCGTCCAGTACGCGTCGAACGGCGCGCTGGCCGTGGGGGTCTGGTACGGCAGGAGCGGGGACACCTACGTCTACCGGCCGGGGGACAATCTGCCGGTCCGGGTCGTCGACACCGGCGACTACAACACCGTGCAGCCGCACGGCCTTGCCTGGGCGCCCGACGGCAGCAAGTTGTTCCTCCTCACCAGCGACGGTGCGAGCGGGAAGAACCTCGTCCTGCGGTCGGTCGACGACGCCTCCAAGGCGGTGACCAGGCTGAGCGTCAGCGCGCCCGCGAAGGCCCCGCTGGACAGGAAACTGACCCTGACCGGTACGTTCGGCTTCGCCCTGCCCGACCTTCCCGGCTCCCTGCCGGTCGAGGTGACGCGGACCGACCTCGCCTCGCCCAAGGGCAAGCCGCTCGGGACCCGTACGGTGTGGCTGTCGCGCGACCGTGTGTTCGGGATCGAGGACACCCCGGCGGCGGGCGGCAAGGTCACCTACACCCTTCGCTACCCCGGCGACGCCGCCCACGCTCCCGCGACCGCCACCGCCACGGTCGTCGTCCCGCGCAACAGGACGACGCTGGCCCTGACCGGGAACGCCAAGACCGTCACGGCGGGGAAGAACGCCACGCTGACCGCCAAGCTCGGCAGGACGTGGAAGGAGCGCAAGGTCTCGGTCTACGCGCAACCGGCGGGCGGCGCGAAGAAGTTGGTGCGGTCTGCCGTGGTGAACCGTGACGGCAAGCTCGTCGTCGCGTACAGAATCACCAAGAACACGACGTTCACCGCGGTGTTCAGCGGCGACGCACGCACCGAACCCATGCAGGCGACGACCACGGTCAAGGCCGGCAGACGCTGAGCCGTCGGGGCGCCAGGCTCCACCACGACGTGTGATCCGGGGGAGGCCGGGCCGGGGACTGCGGCTTAGGGCGACAGTCCCGGCGTGGCCGTTCGGTCGGGGCTACTGGCCGTCCTGGACCACGTCCCAGTGCTCGATGATCTTTCCGTCGACCACGCGGAAGAGGTCCGCGACCGCGTAGTCGGAGCTGAAGACCCACACCAGGTCCCCGTCGGCGAGGGTGTTGCCGAAGCGGGTGGTGCCCCCGGTCGGGGTGGGGACGGTGGCGCCCTGCATCAGCTGCTTCAGCGGGCCCGTGCCGTTCGCGATCATCGGATTGTGCTGGTAGTAGCGCGGATCCCAGCTCTTGTCGATCACCGTCGCGTCGCCGTCGGAGAGCTTGCGGTACGCGGTGACCGCGAGATTCTGGTTCGCCTCCTCCTGCGACTCCGAGAGGGCCGGTGCCCCCTTCGGATACCGGTACACGTCGTTGAACAGGGAGTTCCCGCTGGCCGTCTTCGCCGGGACGGTCTGCGTGATGCCCCAGTGCTCGGTCAGCTTGCCGTCGCGGACCCGGTAGAGGTCGACCTTCGCCTGGCCGGTCGCCTCGTTCGCCGGAGTGGCCGACGCGTGCCAGTGCACGGCCACCAGGTCGCCGTCGGCCGCCACGTGCTTGACGGTCGCCACCGCGCCGGGGATCTTCGCCTTGACGTTCTCGAACTCCTTGATCTGGCCCTCGGCCACGTCGCCGGAGCCGGCGAGCTTCTTCACCACGTCCATGTCGTTCTTGGCGAACGCCTCCGTGTACAGCCGCAGCACGAGCGCCTTGTCGGCTTCCTCCGAGGCGGAGGCCGAGGACGCGCGGGCGGCGCTGGAGGAGGGCGCCGCCGGCAGGGTGCGCGGGCCGGTCGAGGACCCGGTGCCGCAGGCGGTCGCGAAGCAGGCCACGGCAGCGAGCCAGGGCAAGGTCTTGCGGTAGTTCACGGGGGTCTCCTGGGTGCGCGTGGACGGTGTGATCTGCACCGTTATTCCATCGCGCTCCCCTGAGGCATTCACTCCGCCGACCGGCGGGGTCGCCCCCGCCGACAGGCTGATCCCGGCCATCCGAAAGTGGTACGACCCTCAGACCCTCAGACCTTCAGGGCGCGAGCAGGTACGCGCTGGTGATCGTCTCGCGGACCGTGTTGCCGCCCTTGTCCCTCAGGTCGACCCGGAAGGACGCGGCCTTGGCGCCGGCCGGATGCTTGACGGTCACCGAGCGGGCGCCCTTGGCATCGGTGGCGACGGCGAGCGGCTTCCAGGTGCGCCCGGCGTCGAAGGACACGGCCACCGTGAGAGCGGCGACCTGCCCGGACCCGGCGGCCGGGCCGGCGAGCCGGAGCGGGACCGCGAGGGTGCCGCCCGCCGGAGCCGTACCGCGCAGACTGAGCTGCGGGGCGAGCCGCACCGTCGACAGCGGCAACCGCGCCGTACCGCCCGAGGCCGGCCGGGCCGAGGTGAACGTCCACACCCCCGTCACCTTCGTGCTGGTGGCGGTGTCCACGGCCGCGCGCCCCGCCTCGACGGTCAGGCGGTACGCGGCGGAGCCACCCGGCACCTCGGTGCTCAGCCAGTCCGTCGCGGCCCCTTCGGCGAGGACCCGCCCGCCGGACTCCAGCCGGGCGAACCCCTTGGCGACGACCGGTGACCCGGCATGCCCGCCACCGTCGACGAACAGCGCGACCCGCGCGCTGATCCGGTCACCGGTCCGCTCGGCACCCGGTGAACCCTTCGCCGCGAGGTCGGGGCCGATGACACCGGTGTTGAACAGCAGCGTCTGACGGGAGCCCGCCTTGTACGCCACCGCGTCCTGCGTGTACAGCGTGCGCACCTCGCCCCGGCCGTCGACCTGTGCGGCCGTCCAGGACCAGCGCACCCCGTCCGTGTTGAGGAAGTGCGTGGTGGACAGCGGCAGCTTCCGCTCCGGCGGTTCGGCGATGCCGACGCTGTCGCCCTGCTCGTCCAGCGGCCTGATGTGGACCTGCCCCTTCGCGCCGGCGGCGGAGGCGCCGAAGCCGAGCTTCACCTCGGCGACCTCGGCCCGGGTGAGGGTGCGGGTCAGGCCGGTGAAGAAGCTGCCCTTGCGGTGGAACGCGAACCGGTAGTCGACGTTCGCCCCCGGCTTCTGCCACACGCCGTTGAACTGTGCCTTCATCGTGGGGGAGGCCGGGCCGAGCGCCAGGGTGCGGACCGGCGGCGCCCCGCCGGACGACCAGGAGTTGCCCGTGCCGATGCCCGGGTCGAAGTAGCCGACGACGGAGGTGACGGGCTTCGCGGCCGGATCCGGGGCCTTCACCGTGAACGGCTTCGCCTTGCGGGAGTCGAGAGTGACCGTGACGTTCTTGTTCACCTCCAGCACCGGCTGGACGAAGAAGCCCGGCTCGTTGTCCGCCGCGAAGACGATGCTGTCCAGCTGGTAGGTCCCCTTGCGCAGCCGCTGCACCACCGTGCCGTCCGCCCGGGACGGCAGCTCCACGGACCCGCCGCCCACACTCCGGGAGGCGATCGTCGTCGTGTACGCGGCCGGCTTCGCCCCGTCGGCGTCGATGTGCCGCACCGTGACGTCGTAGGACTCCGCCTCGCGCTCGACCACGAGCCCCGTACGCACCTGCTGCCCGTCGCCCGACGCGAGGACGGTGCCGCCGAAGACGCCGTCCCGGGTGCCCTTGCTGGTGTCGGCGACGACGGAGGTCTTCGCGGTGCCGCCGGCCGGGACGGTGAGCTGGGCGTCCTTCACGGTGAACATCCCGGCCGGGGCGGCACCCGCGGTGCTCAGCCGGAGGGTGACCGGGCGGGTGCCGAGGTTGCGGTAGGTGAGGGCCTTGGCGAGCGGCTTGTCGTCGGCGTGCGGCCACGCCTGCGTGCCGAAACCGAGCGAACCCGGCTCGGAGACGACCTGCGCGGTGGCCGCGCGCTCCAGATCCACCCGGCCCGCGCCCTGCTGATGGGCGTTCAGCTGCGGGTTCGGCTTCGCCGAGCCGGTCAGCAGCGCCTTCAGCCGGGCCCCGGTGAGGTCCGGGTGCTGCTGGAGCACCAGCGCTGCGGCGCCCGCGACGTGCGGGGCGGCCATCGACGTCCCGCTGTGCACGGCGTAACCGTCACCGGCGGGCGCGTCGCCCTGCGTGGTCTGGGCGGCGGTGATGTCGACGCCGGGGCCGGTGAGGTCGGGCTTGGGCGTGCCGTCGAGGTTCGGGCCACGGCTGGAGTCGTCGGCGATCCGGTCCCGCTTGTCCACGGAACCCACGGTGAGCGCGGCGGGGGAGCTGCCGGGCGTCGCGATCGTGCCGGGCCGGTCGCCGTCGTTGCCGGCGGCCACCACGAACAGGGCCTTGCCGGACAGCCGGGCGACGGCCGCCTCCAGCGGGTCGACGCCGGGGGAGTCGGGGGAGCCCAGGCTCATGTTGACCACCCGCGCGCCCTGGTCGACGGCCCACTGCATCCCGGCCACGATGCCCGAGGTGTCGCCGAAACCGTCGTCGGCCAGGACCTTGCCGTCCAGCAGCCGCACGCCGGGCGCCACGCCCCGGTAGCGCCCGCCGGACCGCGCGCCGCTCCCGGCGAGGATGGACGCCACGTGGGTGCCGTGCCCGTAGTGGTCCTCGACGTCCGGGGCGCCGCTGAAGTTCTTCTGCGCGATCTCCACCCCCTTGAGGTCCGGGTGGGTCTCGTCCACGCCCGAGTCCAGGACCGCCACCGTGACGCCCTTGCCGGTGTAGCCGGACTTCCACATGGCCGGGGCGCCGATCTGCGGGACGCTCTCGGCGAGGGAGGCCCGGACCTTGGCGTCCAGCCAGACGTGGGCGACGGGCCGCGCGTCCGCCGCACGGGCCGAGGTACGGCCGGTGACGGCCGCCCACAGGTCCCGGACCCCGGCCTCGGGCACCGCGAACGCCTCGCCGTCGACGGCGGGCAGCGCACGCCGCTCCCGGACGGCCACCCCGGCGAACGGGTCGCGGACGCGGGCCGCCGTCGGGGCGCTGTTCTTCCGGTAGCCGACGATCAGCGGCAGCGTGTCGCCGTAGCCGTCCGCCGTCAGGCGCGCGACGTCGAAGAGGCGCCGGTCGAGCACCCCGTCGGCGACCAGGCGCAGGGCGTCCTGCGGGATCACGTAGGTGTGGCCGCGCTCGCGCCGTACCGAGAAGCCGATCCGCTCGCGGCCTTCCGCGCGGACGAGCGAGGCGACCCGGCCGTCGGCGCCTACGGTCACGCGGTCCCCGGTGATCAGGGTGACGGCCGAGGCCGGGTCCGCCGTGTGGTGTGTGCCGGAGCCGGTGGCCGGCGCCGCTCCCGTGACCAGGATCCCGGCCACCACGGCGGCCAGTGCCGCCGTTCTCGCGCGTGCTGAAGTTCCCACTCGCGTCCCCCCGCTCGTGTCTGCGTTCTCCGCTATCACGCAGGTCACGCGCGTTCGGTTCTCCACCGGGCGATACGCTCGTGGGACGTCCGTGACGCACGAGGTGAAGCGTTGACCGGTCCGACTCCCATCGCAGGCAACCTGCCGGCCCCCCTGACCAGCTTCGTGGGCAGGCGGCGCGACGTGGCCGAGGTCCGCCGACTGCTGCGCACCGTACGGCTGGTGACGCTGACCGGACCGGGCGGAGTGGGCAAGACCCGGCTGGCGCTGCACGTGGCCGCCCTCTCCCGCGCCGCCTACCCGGACGGTGTCTGGCTGGTCGACCTGGCCCCGGTGCGCGACCCCGCGACGGTGGCCGCGACGGCACTGGCGGCCTTCCGCCTCCCCGACCTCGGCACCCGGCCCGCCCTGGAGACGCTCACCTACCAGCTGGCCCGCCACCGGGCCCTCGTCGTACTCGACAACTGCGAGCACCTCCCCGACGGGAGCGCGGCCCTGGCCACGGCGCTGCTCGGGGCCTGCCCCGGACTCGGCCTCCTGGCCACCGGCCGCCGGGCCCTGGCCGTCCCCGGCGAACACGTCCACACCCTCGCGCCGCTGCCCGCCGACGGCGAGGCCGTCGAACTGCTCCAGGACCGGGCCGCCGCCGTCCGGCCCGGCTTCCGGATCACCGACGCCAACCGGGCCCAGGCCGTCCGGCTGTGCACGGAGCTGGACGGGCTCCCGCTGGCCATCGAACTGGCGGCGGCCCGGCTGCGCAGCCTCACCCTCGACGTGGCCGTGGAACGGCTGACGGACCGGTTCGCGCTGCTGACCGGCGGCTGCCGCACCGCGCCGCCGCGCCAGCACAGCCTGCGCGGCATGGTCGAGTGGGGCTACGAACTGTGCACCCCCGCCGAGCAGTTGCTGTGGAAGCGGCTGGCCGTCTTCCGCGACGGCTTCGGCCCGGACGCCGCCGAGGACGTCTGCTCGGGCGACGGCATCACCGCCGCCGAGGTGCCCGGCCTCCTCGCCCGGCTGGTCGCCCAGTCCGTCGTGGTCGCCCGCGACGGCCGCCACCACCTCCCGGAGATCCTGCGCGCGTACGCGTACGCGCGGCTCACCGAACCGGAGCGGCGGGACCTGTCGCGGCGGCACCGCGACTTCTTCCTCACCCTCGCCGAAGGCCTCGCGCTGCGCTGGTACGGCCCCGGCCAGCCGGAGGCCCTGGCCCGGCTGCGCGCCGAACACGCCAACCTGCGTACGGCCCTGGACCACCGTGACGGCGACCCCCGGGCCGGACTCGCCCTGGCCGCCGCGCTCCGCTTCCACTGGAGCGCGGGCGGCCTGCTCGGCGAAGGGCGCCGCCGCCTCGACCGGGCGCTCGACGCCGCACCCGAACCCACCCTGCCCCGCGCGCGTGCCCTGTCCGCCACCGCCTACCTGGCCCTCCTCCAGGGCGACCACGAAGCGGCCCGGCAGCGGCTGGCGGAGGCCGAGCGACTGGGCCACCTGCTGCACAGCCCGTCCGTCCTGGCCTCCGTCCAGGGGCTGCACGGCACCTCGGCGCTCCTGCTGGACCGGCCCGCACAGGCCCTCGCCCACTTCGAGGAGGCGCTCGCCACCCACCACGGGGCCGGTGAGAGCGCGCAGCCGCTGTTCTGGCTCTTCCAGCTGACCATCGCCCAGAGCCGGCTGGCCGACCCGCGCGCCCTCGACACCGGCCGACGCGCGGTGGCCCTCGCCGAGGCGCACGGCGAACGGCACTGCCGCTCCTACGCCCTGCTCGCGCTGGGCTACGAGCTGCGGGCACGCGGCGACCACGAGCAGGCCCTGGCGCACATCCGGGCGGCCCTGGAGATCCTGCGCGACTTCGACGATTTCGTGGCGAGCGCGCGGGCACTGGACCTGCTCGCCTGGATCGCCGCCGCCGAGCCGTCGGCCGGCGCCCACGAGCGCTCCGCGCTGCTGCTCGGCGCCGCGAGCGCGCTGGCCCGCAGCGTCAGCCTCCCCGCAGGCGCCGAGTTCGGCGCCCACCACGCGCGCTGCGCGGAAGCGGTCGCTGCGGCGCTGGGCCCGGAGGCGTACGGGGCGGCTCTCGCGGAGGGCAGCCGGTACGACACTCCGGCCCAGGCCCTCGCTCTCGCGCTGCGGGAGGACACTGCGCCGTCCCTGACCAGGCGTGAGCGGGAAGTGGCCGCGCTGGTTGCCCAGGGCCTCACCAACCGGCTGATCGCGGCGGAACTCAGCCTCTCCCCGAGGACCGCCGACCGGCACGTCGAGAACATCCTGACCAAGCTGGGCCTGCGCCGCCGCTCCCAGATCGCCGTCTGGTGGGCACAGCGACCCGCTACGTGAGCCTTCCCGCGCCGTGCGGACAGCGGACAGCGGAAATGGGTAGAACCGCGCATGCCCGCGCCGAACCCCGCACCCATGATCGTGCTCTGCGCGAAGGGTCCGTCCCCGCGCCGACCGGGCCGGCCCGCCCGGCACCGGCTCGAACAGCTTCGGCTCCCCGGGCGGACCGCGGTGGCTCCGTGCCTCGCGCGGGCACCGGCCGCCCGCTTCGAGAATGAGAGCAACACGTGAGAATCAGAACGGAAGCGGCGCGCGTGCGGAAGGCCGTCGCGGTGGCCGCCGTCGCCGCGGCCCTGTTCGCGGGGCCCGCGACGGCGGCCCACGCCGACGGGGGCGATCCGCCCGCCGCACCGGCTGCCTCCGCACAGCCGTCGGCGGCCCCCTCCGACGCCCCCTCCGACGCGCCCGCGGACCCCTCCGCGCAGCCTTCGGACGGCGCGAGCGACGCGCCCAAGGAATCCGTCCCCGAGTCCACGACCGACCACGCCCCGCCCGCGCCGACCTCCGAGGAGCAGCCCACGCAGCAGCTCGACACGATCGCCCAGGACCACGCGGCCCTGGGCGTCTTCGGTGACGCCTCCGCCCCGGTCCTGGTCCTGCCGGCCGGCACCTCCGCCGACGAGCAGGCCCAGGTCACCGCGCAGGTCCCGGCCGACGCGCACGCCACCGTCAAGGCCAGCCAGTTCACCCAGGCCGACCTGGACAGCCTCGGCAAGACGGTCACGGACCGCCAGTGGGCGCCCGAGGCGGGCACCTACGCCGTCTCCACGGAGTACGACGCCCAGAGCGACAAGCTCCGGGTCCGCAGCGACGCCCCGGACTCGGCACTGCAACAGCTGAGCGACGCCCACCCGGGGCAGCTGGAGACGTCCCAGTCCCGAATGGAGCCCCAGAACACCCGCTTCGCCGACTGGTCGCCCTTCTGGGGCGGGAACGCGCTGATCGGCGCGACCGGCGGAGGCCAGTGCACCGGCGGGGTCGCGGTCAAGGACTGGCCCGGCGGCGACAAGCTGCTGACCTCCGCGCACTGCTACGGCTGGTGGGTCAACGTCTACAACCGCAACTACAGCGGGGGCGCCAACAGCAACAGCTATGTGGGCAAGGTGTACAAGCGGGACACGGACGTCGACGCCGAGGAGCTCAGCGGCACCGACTACGCCCCGATCATCTACACCGGGGGCAGCGCGATCAGCGGCAGCCACGTCAGGGTCTTCGGCAAGCAACCGGTCTACTTCGGCCTTCAGGTGTGCGTGAGCGGCGCGGTCAGCTTCAACCACTGCGGACACCCGATCTCCAACGGCCAGTTCAACATCTGCTGGTCGGGCACGGACGTCTGCATCAAGAACAACACCGGCTTCGTCTTCGAGAAGGGCGGCACCAACTTCCCGAACTACAACAACGGTCTTGAGACCAAGCCCGGAGACTCCGGAGCCCCCATCTACATCACCGACCGCAGCGGCATCGCGGCCTACATCGTGGGCCTGAACGCGGGCGCCGTCTGGGACAACTGCTGCGGCCGGCGCACGATCCACATGGTCGGGGTGAAGCTGGACGACATCCTCGCGAAGTTCGGCTCCGACCTGATCACGACGAGTTGACAGCCCGTCGGCCCGGGCCGTACTCGTGGCCCGCAAGTGCCGGACACCCCGTGGCCCGCGGGTGTCCGGCACCCTCCGGGGCCCGCCGCCCCGCACCTCCCCGCCCTTTCCCCAGGAGCCTCCCATGCCCCGTCGCATCCCGTCCGTCCACCGGCTCGCCACCCTGCTGACCGGCTACGCCCCCCAGCTCGGACCGCTCGTCGCGATACCCGGCGTCATGGTCGTCCTCGCGCTCGCCATCGGCGGCCCGCACCTCTCGGACAGCGCCTCCCAGCTCCTGTTCACCGGCGACTGGAGCCAGTTGCGCACCTGGGCGGCGCTGCTGCTCAAGACCGGCCTCACCGCGCTGGTCTTCCTCCCCGTGGCGGTCGCCGGACTTGTCGCCCACAGCCTGGCCGGGCGGCCCGCAGTGGTGCCGGCGGCCGTGGGCGGTCTGACCGCCGCCGGTGTGCAGGCCGGGGTCCTCGCCGGGCTGGCCGCGGGGGTGTGCGCCGGTTTCGTCACCCTCGCGCTCGGACGTGCGCCGGTTCCCGCCCGGTGGCGCGGCGCCGCCTCGGCATGGCTGTTCCCCCTGGTGACGACCGTGGTCACCGCGTTCCTGGTCCTCGGGGTCGTCGGGGAACTGCTCAACTCCCTGAGCGGCCGGCTGCACGACGAACTGGCCTACCTCCAGTTCGAGAACGCCGTCGCCACCGGCCTCGTCCTCGGCGCCATGGCCTGCGCCGACCTCGGCGGGCTGGTCACCCGGACGGCCATCGGCTACGGCGCGGTGGAGCTGAGCGGCGGCGACCCGACGCGGTTCAGCACCCTCAACATGACGATGATGGCCGCCGTCATCGCGGCCGGCATGGTCCCCGCCCTCGCCCTGCCGCTGGCCACGCTGGTGCGGCGCGGCCTGTTCAGCGACGGGGAGCGCGGCTACGCCAAGGCGGGCTGGCTGCTCGGGGCGGCCTTCCTGCCCGAGGGCGCGGTGCCGTTCGCCCTCGCCGATCCGCTGCGGGTGATCCCGGCGTCCATGGCGGGCGGCGCGGTGACCGGCGCCCTCGTCATGATCCTCGGCCCGACCAGCAAGAGCCCGTACGGCGGTGCCTTCGGCCTCGGCGAGACCGGCCGGCCCCTCCTCTTCCTGCTCGCGGTCGCCGGCGGGGTCGTGATCACCGCCCTCGTCACCGTGGTGCTCAAGAGCCTGCGGCTCCCCGCTGCGGCCACGGTGACGGGCAAGGCCAAGGTCCTCGCGACCTAGCCTTTCCGACGGCAGGTCAGGGGGTGTAGGGGGTGTACGTGATCGAGGAGACCCTCAGGTACCTCGCGCCGTCCGCCGTGGCCCAGGTCGATTCGTCGGGGTTGCCCGGCCAGTCGCCGCCCACCGCGGTGTTGACGATGAAGCGCATCCCCACACCCTGGGGCGTGGTGTACCACTTGGTGCCGGTGATGGTGCCGTCCACCGCGAAGTCGATGTGGTCGGGCCACCAGGTGAACGAGTACGTGTGGTACGCGTTGGTCCAGCCCGAGGAGTTCGTCTTCGAGAACTGGGTCTGGGCGTTGTTGACGTCGTGGGACGTCTGGTAGACGGTGCCCGGGTTCTGGCCGACGATCTCGGCGGCGTCGAACTCCGGCAGCCACGGGTTCAGGTAGGCCGCCCAGACCGCGGGCAACAGGCCCCGGCCGCTGGGCATGTTCGCGGTGAAGCTGTAGGTGCCGTAGCCGTAGAGCGCCTTCGACTCCACCCGGCCCGAGTAGTACGTGCCGCCCGACCGGTTGGTCTTGATGACGAGGGTGTTGCCCTCGTACCAGACGTTGTTCGGCGTGTAGGTCTCCAACTCGTTGTTGGCGGTCCACCGGGCGTTGATGGTGTTCCAGGAGTTGACCGTCTGAGGGGAACCCCAGGACGCCGCGTCGGCGTGGGGCTGGCCCAGGAGAAACAGGGAAAGCGTCGCCAGGGCGACGGCTATCAGGCGTCCCGGTCTGACAAGTACCGACGACATCACGGCTCCATTGCTCGGATGACATGGGGGGAGAGGGGGAACGATTCCTCGCTCCTCGTCATGACCGGAATGTAGGACTCCGTTCAACCTTTGACAAGATCCCCGACACGGATCGTGTCCTGGCTTTTAGAGTCGAAGCCGGGGGCGGTCAGCCGGAGTTGTGGATGCGGCGCAGGAAGAGGCGGGTGCGTTCGTGGGCGGGGTCGGTCATGAGCTGCTCGGGCGGGCCGTCCTCCAGGACGGTTCCCTGGTCGAACATGACCAGCCGGTCCGCCGCCGAGCGCGCGAAACCCATCTCGTGCGTGACGACGATCATCGTCATGCCGTCGTCGACAAGTTCCTTCATCACGGCGATCACCTCGCCGACCATCTCCGGGTCCAGGGCGCTCGTCGGCTCGTCGAAGAGCATCAGCTCCGGCTGCATCGCGAGCGCGCGGGCGATGGCGACCCGCTGCTGCTGGCCGCCGGAGAGCGCCGACGGCCGTACCGATGCCTTGTCGCCGAGCCCCACCCGCTCCAGGAGTGCCCGCGCCCGCTCCCTGGCCTCGGCCTTCGGCACGCCGAGGACCTTCGCCGGAGCGACGGCCACGTTGTCGAGGGCGCTCAGGTGGGGGAAGAGGTTGAAGCGCTGGAAGACGAAGCCGATGTTGCGGCGGCGTTCGGCGATCACCGTCGGCCGTTCCTCCACGGGCCGCCCGCGAGAGGACCGGTAGCCCACCGGGCGGCCGTGCACGAGGATCTCGCCCTCGTCGATGCGCTCCAGGTGGTTGAGGCAGCGCAGGAAGGTGGTCTTGCCGGAGCCGGACGGCCCCACCACGACCACGACCTCGCGCTCTTGGACGTCCAGACAGACACCGTTCAGCACCCGGGCGTCGCCGAAGCGCTTGACCACTCCCCGGGCGGACATCACCGCCTGCCGCGTGACGGGCTCCATGTCAGTGGGCCTCCTTGCTCGCGAGCCCGCCGCCCATGAGCCGCTCCCGCAGCGAGGGGGTGGCGATCACCCGGCCGGGATCGGCGAGTGCGCGCTCGATGAACCGCTGGACGACCGACCACACCGTGGTCAGCGCGAGGTAGTAGCAGGCGGCGACGAGGAAGATCTCGAAGGTCTTGAACGTCGCCGAGTTGATGGACTGCGCGGTCAGGAACATCTCCTGGAGACCGATGACCGACAGGAGGGACGTCGACTTCATCATCAGGTTGAACTCGTTGCCCAGCGGCGGAACGATGATCCGCAGCGCCTGGGGCAGCAGCACGACCCGCATGGTCGTCGCCGGGGTCATGCCCAGCGCCTGAGCGGCCTCCGACTGCCCCGGGTCGATGGCGTCGAACGCCGAGCGGAAGATCTCCGCCATGTACGCGGCCTCGTTCAGGGCGAGCGTCAGCGTGGCCGCCTGCACCACGCCGAGCAGCACGAGCCCGCCGACCTGGAGGTCGCCGAACCGGTAGACGCCCGCCGCGGCGAGGCCGTTGTAGACGAGGACGAGCTGGACGAGCAGGGGCGTGCCGCGGATCAGCCAGACGTAGGTGCGGGCGCACCAGCGCACCGGGGCGAACCGGCTGCGCCGGGCCAGGGCGACGGCGAACCCGAGGACCACACCGAGGAGTTGGGCCACCACGGAGATGTAGACGGTGCGCCACAGGCCGTCGAGGAACGCGTCGGACGGTGAGAGCAGGTAGTGCCAGAAGAACGGCCAGTCGAAGCCGGCCGACTGCCCGGCGTCGGCGAGCGGGGTTGCGTGGGTCACGGGGGTCTCCCTCTGCGTGCCGGCCCGTCGTCAGCGGGAGATGTCGTCGCCGGTCAGGTTCCACTTGGTGAGGATCGACCCGTAGGTGCCGTCCCCCCGCACCGTGGCCAGCGCCTTGGTGAGCCCGTCGTGCAGGGCCGTGTCGCCCTTGCGGGTCGCGGCTCCCACCTTGATGCGGTTGAACGGCTGCCCGACGAGCGCGAAGGTGTCCGGCTGCTGCTTGAGGACGTACGCGGCGGTCTCCAGCGTCGTGCCGTAGGCGTCGACGAGTCCGATGCGCAGTTGCTGGAGGGCGTCGCTGTCCTTGGTGAACTGCCGGATGTCGATCTTCGGCTTTCCCGCCGCCGCGCACTGCGCGGACCGGTCGGTGAGGTACTGGACGACGGTCGTGCCCGTCTGCCCGGCCGCCTTCTTGCCGCACAGGTCGTCGGCCCCCTTGACAGCGCCCGCGTCCTTCTCGGCCACGACGAGGGTGTTGGAGGCGTACATGTAGGGGACGAAGTCGACGACCTTCTCCCGCTCGGGCTTGATGTAGAGCTGACTGATGATCACGTCGCACTGCTTGGCCCGCAGCGCCGGGATGATCCCGTTGAAGCTGGTGTTGGCCCAGTTCGCCCGGACCCCGAACGCGGCGGCCAGCGCGTCCCCGAGTTCGACCTCGGCGCCCGTCGGCTTCTGCGCGACGTCGTAGTAGGCCAGCGGCGGCGCGCTGATGTCCGAGCAGTAGGTGATCTGACCGTCCTTCATGAGCGCGCCCGCCGGGAGCTTGACGGACGCGGGCTTCGCGGCGGTGGCGGCGCCGCCCGAGTCCGCGCCGCAGCCGGTGAGGGCCAGGGCGGCCACGGCGGTCAGTAGGGGCAGCGATCGACGGGAGAAGGAGAGCGACCAGGCCATTTCCGAACCCCTTTGCGAGATCGCGCTGTTGCGCGACGCCAAAAGTCAGTGTCATAGTCGATGACGTTGACTATGACAGGGAAGCTAGGTTCGCCACTCTCGGACTGTCAAGAAGTTCCGTGTAACGCAGCGGTTAAAGAGGCCGCGTCACAGGCGGCCTCCGGTGCACCCGGAAAGGGAACGATGTCCGCACTCACCGAACGTCCACTGGTCGCAGACGGCGGGAACTGGGCCGTCGCCACCCCGCACGCCACCGCCGGTGACACGGCGGCCGACGTCCTGCGCGGCGGCGGCAACGCGGTCGACGCGGCACTCGCCGCCGCCGCCATGCTCACCGTGGTCTACCCCAACCAGTGCTCCGTCGGCGGCGACCTGCTGGCCCTGGTGGGCACCCGCGACGGCGACATCCGCGTCGTCAACGCCAGTGGCCGCGCCCCGCGCGCCCTCGACGTACCGGCGCTGACGGCGGCGTACGACACGATGCCCGTCCTCGGCGCCCTGCCGGTCACCGTGCCCGGCGCGGTCGCGGGCTGGGGGGCGCTCGCCGAGACCTGGGGCACCCGGCCGCTCGCCGCCGCGCTCGCCCCCGCCGAGGCCGCCGCCCGCGACGGGGTGCCCGTGGCCCCCGGCCTGGCCCGCGACCTCGCCCGGGAGAGCGCCCAGCTGGCGCGGGACCCCGGCATGCGGGGCGTGTTCTTCGCCGACGGCGAGGTCCTGACGGCCGGACAGACCCTGCGCCAGCCCCACCTCGCCCGCTCCCTCGCCCTGCTCGGCGCCGAGGGCCCCGCCGCGATGTACGGCGGAGAGGTGGGCGCGAGCCTGGTGAAGCTGCTCGCCGCGCAGGGCTCCGCGATGACCGACGAGGACTTCGCCGCGCACACCGTGGAGCTCTCCCCGGCGCTCGCCGCCGAGTACGACGGCGTCGAGTACCTCTCGTCCGGCGCCAACTCCCAGGGCCGCTACTTCCTCCAGGGCCTCAAGGCGCTCGACGCGGTCCGCGCCGCCCGGGGACCGCTCGACCCCCTCGGCCGGGACGCCGGCCTGGTGGCCGCCGTCCTCGCGTGGGCCGCCGGCGACCGCGACCGGTACTGCGCCGACCCGGAGCACAGCGGCACACCGGCCGAACACCTGCTGTCCGACGCGTACGCGCTGCGCATCGCCGAACACGCGATGGCGGGCACGGCGACCGGCGTGCTTCCCGCGCGCAAGGCGTCCGGCGACACCGTCGCGGTGGTGGTGGCCGACGCCGACGGCACCTGGGTCTCCCTGATCCAGAGCGTCTTCCACGGCTTCGGCGCCGCCTTGCTCGACCCCGCGACCGGGATCGTCCTGCACAACCGGGGCGCCTCGTTCTCCCTCGACCCCGCCTCGCCCAACCGGGCGGCCGGCGGGAAGCGCCCGCTGCACACGCTCATGCCGGTCCTGGTCCGCGCGGGCGGCGAACTCGTCGGCGCGCACGGCGCCATGGGCGGACGCGCGCAGCCCCAGGTCCACACCCACCTGGCCCTTCAGCTCGCCGCCGGTTCCTCCCCCGGGCACGCGGTGGCGGCGCCGCGCTGGGCCCTCGGCGCCATGGAGGCGGGGGTGACGACCGGCGCGGGCGTCGTGGCCGTCGAACACGGCGTCCCCGCCGAGGCCGGCCGCGCGATCGAGGAGGCCGGATTCACCACCCGGCCGCTCGGCGCCCACGACGACGAGGTGGGCCACGGGCAACTGGTCCGGCTGGTGCCCACATCCGGCGGGCCGCACCTGACGGCCGCGGCCGACCCGCGCGCGGACGGTTCCGCGGTCGCGGGCTGACACCGCGCCAGGGTGCGCGACCATGGGAGGCACCACCGACGTGAGGGGGAAGGACCCATGACGGGCAAAGGCACCGGGCGAACCGGCAGAGCGAGCCGGAGCCGGCTGCCGCGCGGCACCCTGAGCCAGGAGCTGATCGTCCGGGCGGCACTGCGGGTCGCGGACTCCACCGGGGTGGAGAAACTGACGTTCCAGGCCCTCGGCCGGGAGCTGTCCGCCCACCCGACGGCGATCTACCGGCACTTCCGCAGCAAGGACGAACTGCTCCTCGCCCTCATCGACGCCCTGCACGAGGAGGCGCTCGCCGCCACCCCGCCGCCCACCGACGACTGGGCCCACGACCTCATGCAGATCGCGGTCCACACCCACGCGGCGTTCCTGCGCCACCCCCGGGTGGGGGCCCTGGCCGCCGCGCGCACCGCACGCCGGGAGAACGAGTTCCGGTCCGTGGAGCGCAAACTCGACTGCATGCGCCGGGCCGGGCTCGACGGCGCCGAAGCCGCCCGGTACTACCGGGTCTTCGCCGACCTGGTGCTGGCCTACAGCGCCATGGACGCGAGCCTCGCCATCCTCGCCCCGGACCTGCGGGACGCCGACCTGCACGCCTGGAAGTCGGACTACCTCAGGCTGCCGGCCGACACGTACCCCAACATCGCCCGGACCGCGCCGCAGTTCGTGGAACTCGACGACCCGCAGAACTTCGTGACGGCCGTCCAGGCGGTCATCGACATGGTCCGGGCGAGGACCGAGCGCGGGGCCCGGCACACCTGATCAGGTGCGCCGGGCCCCGCCCGGACCCTGGATCAGGACGGGTCGCCGTACTGGAGGCCGCGGCCGTTGGTACCGACGTAGACCCGGCCGAAGGTGTCGGGGTCGCCGGTGATGATGCCGATGGAGCCGATGGCGCCCCACTGGTGGGCGTCGTCGTTGACACGGAGCCAGGTGGCGCCCTTGTCGGTGGAGCGGAACACCCCGGTGACGTCCTTCACCGTGCCGATCAGGTACAGCGCCTGGTACGAGGCGCCGGGCGCGGCCTTGCCGAAGCCGAGGGCGGAGGCGGCCTTCACCGTGCCGAGGGCGGCGAAGGTACGGCCGCCGTCGGTGGAGTGCAGCAGCCCCCGGTCGTTGCCGGAGATCCACAGGTCCCCGGCAGCACCGGGAACGGCGGCGAGCCGGCCGGACGGCAGACCCGTGGCGCGGGCGCCGAAGGTACGGCCGCCGTCGGTGCTGGCGTACAGCGTGCCGCCGGACAGGGAGTAGAACGTCCCGGCCGAGGCGCGGTCGGCGACGACCACGGCATCGGCGCCCAGGCCGCCGGCCCGCGTCCAGCTCGCCCCCATGTCGGACGAGCGGTAGGGGGCCTGACCGGCCGGGGTCCACACGACGGTCGACCCGTCCGACGAGAGCGCGACATGCCCGCTCTCGGCGCCGCCCACCGGCTCGGCCCCGAAGCCCTTCCAACTGGCCCCGCCGTCAGTGGAATAGGCGCCGTCCTGCGCCCCGCCCCGGCCCACGCGGACCATCGCCGAAGGCTTGGACTCGGCGAAGTCGATGCTGGTGCTGCTGCTCATCAGCGGGTTCTTCAGCCGCCCCGCAGGCACGCTGGTCAGGGAGGCGCCGTAGCGGAAACCGCCCTGGTCGCCCATGGAGGTGATGAGGGTGGCGCCACCGGGCGGGGCGATCGCGTCCGCCAGCGCGGTCTCCTCCAGTCCCCGGGCCCCCGGCGTCCAGTGGCTGGTCCGGCCGCTGTCGGAGGCGTCGCCGTCCTTGCTGCGCCAGATGCCGTTGCCGGTGCCGTACAGCACGTGCCCGGAGTCGAACGGGTCGATGGCCAGGGCGGTCATCCAGTGCCCGATCCCGGTCCCGACGTACGGCGCGGCGGAGGCGTCCCGCACGGACTTGTCGGCCAGCGCCTTCCAGGTGCTTCCCCCGTCGGTGGTGCGGTAGACCTCGTCCTCGGGCCACCAGCGGTCGAGGGTGGTGACCATCACCGTCGACGGCTTGCGCGGGTCGACGGCCAGCCCGGAGAACCCGTACCCGCCCTTGGACGGCGAGATGTTCCGCCACGCCCCGCCGGCCGGCGTGTACTTCCACACCGCGCCGCCCGTCACGCCGTTGGGCCCCAGGGCGTCGGTGTACGTCAGGTACAGCGAGCCGTCGCCCGCGATCACGCCGTGCTGCGGAAGCAGGCCGCTCGGCTGCCCGGGGACCGCCTGCCAGGTCGCGCCGCTGTCGGTCGAGCGGTACAGGGACGTCGACTTGTCGGCGACCCCGGCGTACACCGTCCCGGCCGGGCCGTACGTCACGAAGGAGATGCCGCCGCCGCTGCTCGCCCCGTCCTTGACCGGGAAGGAGGAGACCTGGCTCCAGGTGACGCCGTAGTCGGTGCTCCGCCACAGGCCGTTCTTGCGGGTGCCCAGCAGCAGCGTGCCGTGGTTCTGGGGGTCGACCACCAGGCGTTCGCCCGCTCCGCGGCCGTCCTCGTTGCCGCCGAGCTTGAACGGGAGGTCGGTGCGCTTGAAGGTGCGTCCCTGGTCCGTGGAGCGCAGGATCGCGCCGTTGCCGGCCCAGCCGTTGGTGTAGGTCCCCGTCCCGAGGTAGAGCCGGTTCGGGTCGACGGGGTCGGTGGCCAGCGAGTCGATGCCGAGCAGGTTCCAGTCCTTCTCGCCGAGCCAGTCGGTGAGCGGGATCCACTGCTCGGCGCCCGCGTCCCAGCGGTAGGCGCCGCCCATGTCGGTGCGCGCGTACAGCAGCCCCTTCTGCCGCGGGTTGAACACCAGCCCGGTGACGTAACCGCCGCCCACCACCTGGGCGTTCTTCCACACGTACGGTCCGGTCCTGGCCGTCTGGGTCTCGGCCACCTTCACCAGCTTCCACTGCTGGTTGGCGCTGCCCCGGTCGGCGTACTGGATGACCGCCGCGCCGTCGGCCTTCGAGCTCCCGGTGACGTCCAGGACCTGGCCGCCGGCGCGGGAGACGAAGGTGACGGCGTCGGAACCGCCCACCTCCTTGATCTTCCACTCCTGGGCGGCGGACGAGCTGTCGGTCTGCTGCTCCGCGGCGGCCGACCGGCTCGCGATGCCCAGGACCTTGCCGCTGTTACGGTTCACCAGCTCGTAGTAGCCGCCCCCGACGGGCTTCAGCTTCCACTGCTGGTTCGCGCTGTTCTGGTCGGTCCACTGCTGGATGCGGGTGCCGTCGGCGGTGGAGAAGCCGTTGACGTCCAGCACCTTGCCGCTGCTCACGGAGGCCAGCCGGTAGTAGGCGTTGGTGTCGATCGTCGCGGCCTGCGAGTCGTCCTGCGTGAACAGCAGGTAGGGCACGACGGCCAGCGGCGTGCCGAGCAGGATGGCGGTGGCGGTCCAGCGACGGCGGTGACGCCCGCGGCGCCCGCCGTTCGTGGGGTTGTTCATGGGGGAGGTGCTCTCCTTGCATACCGTGCGGCAGAGAATCTCGGATCCGCCGGCCGAACCGGCGGATCCGCCTCCTTGTGGTCACGGCCCCCGTGAAGGGTTGCCATGATCCAGAAACTTTCTTTCAGCTTCTTTCAGCGATTTCTTTCAGCGGTGTGCCGTCAGCGCCGGGTCAGCAGCCCCGGACGGTAGGGCAACAGGCCGTAGTCGACGCCGTCCGAGCTGGGGCTGCGCCCCTGGTAGAGCAACTGGAGGTTGCAGGGGTCGACGGTCATGGTCTGGTCGGCGTTGGTGCGCAGCAGCTCTCCGTGGCTGATGTCGTTGGTCCAGCCGGCGCCGCTGTTGGCCTTGCCGGCGAAGGGGTTGTTCTCGGTCGCGGCCTGGGGTGTCCACGAGCCGTTCAGGCTGGTGGCCGTGAACGAGCGGAAGAAGCGCCGCTCACTGGCGCCCCGGGCCTCGACGATCATGAGGTAGCGGTTCTGGTCCTTCAGCTTGTAGACCTGCGGCGCCTCGAACAGGTTCTTCACCGTGTCGCTCATGACCGTCGTGTACGACGAGCCGAAGTTGCCCGGGAAGTTCCCGATCGGCATGCTCGCCCGGTAGATCTTGCCGTTGTCACCGGCGAAGAACAGGTACATGTTCTGGCTGTCGCCGATGAGCGTCTGGTCGATGGGTCCTGTGCCGGAGCCGGAGATGCTTCCGGTGAACAGCGTCTGCGGAGCCGACCAGCCGTTCGGGTTGGTGGGGTTGCTCGACGTCCGGTAGGTGAAGGCGGTCCCGCCCCACTGGTAGGTCAGCACCCAGATGTTCTTCGGCGCGAAGTAGAAGAGCGAGGGCGCGACGGCCGCGTTCGTCATCGCGTTCTGGCCCGCCGAGGCCATCTGCGACCAGCTGCCGAACAGGTTGAAGTTCATCGAACCCCAGCGGTTGCCGTTGTCGTGCGTCGTCGCGTAGACGAGCTGCTGCCCGTTGTACGGGGCGACCGTGAAGTCCTTGAGGGAGACCCAGCCCGACTTGGGCTGGGCCAGCGCGCCCGTCGACGACCAGCTGTAGGACGACGGGAGATCGCACGCTGCGGGGGCGGCGCTCGCCGCGGTGTTGGCGCCGAGAGCGGCGGCCACGAGCGCCAGCGGCGCGAGGACTGCGGTCAGGCGTTTCGAGCGGATCGAGGACAGGGGTCGGAACCGCATCAGAGGGCCTCCTTGGCCGTGGGGGAGGTGACACCGGTGAACTGCGGAGCGGCCGTACCAAGAGCAGAGACACTTCGAAACATTCGAAGAGTTTCCCGAACCTTGACGCCACAAGGTAGGAACGCAGAACCCTTCGGTCAAGGTCTCGAACCGATCTGTCCATAAAACCTTGTGCGCGGCACGGTGAAACCTTGTGCACTGCGCTGTTCGGCGGATCGAATGTTTCGAAGCGGAAACTGAAAGTTTCTTCGTCAGGAGTGTTGACGAGTCGCGGTCAATCCTTCAATCATCCTTCTCGGAGCGGCCGACTCCAGTTCGAGATGCCGAACGGCGTCGGCCCTGAGCACCGAGCCGCACAGCAGATCCGCGCACCGAACTCCAGCGCCACCCCGTTCCGGAGAGGTCCGCCCCTGCGCGTCCTGATGCTTCGCACACCCCCCAGAGGTGTACGACGCCGGGCCCCTCCGTACCCCCAGACATCCCGTGATGTCCCCTGAGGAGGCACAGCCATGGGCTCGTACGCCCGACCTGAACCCGCAGTCCGCCGGAGAGTCCGGGGCCCGCTGCTGGCGCTGCTCGTCGGCGCCCTCGGCGCGCTGCCCGCACTGACGGCGGCGCCGGCCGCGCACGCAGCCGAGAGCACGCTCGGCGCCGCGGCGAAGCAGAGCGGCCGTTACTTCGGCACCGCCATCGCCTCGGGCCGGCTGGGCGACTCGGCGTACACCTCGATCGCGAGCCGCGAGTTCAACATGGTGACGCCCGAGAACGAGATGAAGATCGACGCCACCGAGCCGCAGCAGGGCCGGTTCGACTTCACCGCCGGCGACCGCGTCTACAACTGGGCGGTGCAGAACGGCAAACAGGTGCGCGGCCACACCCTGGCCTGGTACTCCCAGCAGCCCGGCTGGATGCAGAACCTCAGCGGCAGCAGCCTGCGCCAGGCGATGATCAACCACATCAACGGCGTCATGGCCCACTACAAGGGCAAGATCGCCCAGTGGGACGTCGTCAACGAGGCGTACGCCGACGGCAATTCAGGAGGCCGGCGCGACTCCAACCTCCAGCGCACCGGCAACGACTGGATCGAGGTCGCCTTCCGCACCGCGCGTGCCGCCGACCCCGCCGCCAAGCTCTGCTACAACGACTACAACACCGACAACTGGACCTGGGCCAAGACGCAGGGCGTCTACAACATGGTCAAGGACTTCAAGCAGCGCGGCGTGCCGATCGACTGCGTCGGCTTCCAGTCCCACTTCAACAACGAGAGCCCGTACAACAGCAACTTCCGCACCACCCTGTCGAGCTTCGCCGCCCTCGGCGTCGACGTGGCCATCACCGAACTCGACATCCAGGGCGCCTCGGCCACGACCTACGCCAACGTGACCAACGACTGCCTGGCCGTCCCGCGCTGCCTCGGCATGACCGTCTGGGGCGTACGCGACAGCGACTCCTGGCGAGCGCAGCAGACACCGCTGCTGTTCAACAACGACGGCAGCAAGAAGGCCGCCTACACCTCGGTCCTGGGCGCGCTCAACGGCGGCACCACCACGCCGCCCCCCACCGGAGGCGGGACGATCAAGGGCGTCAGTTCGGGCCGCTGTCTGGACGTGCCGGGCTCCAGCACCACCGACGGCACCCAGCTTCAGATCTATGACTGCCACACCAACGCCAACCAGCAGTGGGCATCCACCGCCGCCGGTGAGCTGACGGTGTACGGCAACAAGTGCCTGGACGCCGGAGGCACCGGAGTCGGCACCAGGGTCCAGATCTACAGCTGCTGGGGCGCCGACAACCAGAAGTGGCGCCTCAACTCCGACGGCACCATCACCGGCGTCCAGTCCGGCCTCTGCCTCGACACCGTCGCGGGCGGCACCGCCAACGGCACCCTGATCCAGCTCAACTCCTGCGCCTCCAGCCAACGCTGGACCCGGACCTGAAGGGCGAACCGATGACCACGTACGAAACCCTTCCCTTACGGCGGCGCTGGTGGTCCCGGATCGCCGCCCTGGCGACGGCGACCCTCGCGGCCGGCCTGCTCACCGGGGTGGCCCCCGCGCCCTCCGACGCGGCGCCGGCTCTGGCGGGATGCGGCAGCGCACCGACGCTGACCAGCGGCACCTACACGATCCAGAGCGGCGGCAAGAACCGCAGCTTCATCCTGAAGGTCCCCGCCAACTACGACAACAACCACCGCTACCGGCTGATCTTCGCCTTCCACTGGCGCGGCGGCACCGCGAACGACGTCGCCTCGGGCGGTTCGAGCGGGAGCACCTGGGCCTACTACGGCCAGCAGCAACTGTCGAACAACTCCGCGATCCTCGTCGCCCCCCAGGGGCTCGGCAACGGCTGGGGCAACTCGAACGGTGAGGACAGCGTCTTCGTCGACGACATGATCCGGCGCATCGAGGGCGGCCTCTGCGTGAACACGGCCCAGCGGTTCGCCACCGGGTTCAGCTGGGGCGGCGGCATGAGCTACGCGCTCGCCTGCGGGCGGGCCAACTCCTTCCGGGCCGTCGCGGTCATCTCCGGCGCCGAGATCAGCGGGTGCAGCGGCGGCACCCAGCCCGTCGCCTACTTCGGCCTCCACGGCGTCAGCGACTCCGTCCTGAACATCTCGCAAGGACGCTCCCTGCGCGACCGGTTCGTCCGCAACAACGGCTGCGCCGCCCAGAACCCGCGCGAGCCCGCGCCGGGCAGCCGTACCCACGTCACGACCACCTACTCCGGCTGCCGTGCCGGATACCCGGTCCAGTGGGCCGCGTTCGACGGCGGCCACGCACCCGCCCCCGTCGACGGCACCGGCGGCGACAACGGCGCCACGACCTGGAGCAAGGCGGAGATCTGGAGGTTCTTCTCGCAGTTCTGAGGGCGCACCTCGTCCGAAGTCCGGGGTGGAGCCGGGACCGTTCCGGCTCCACCCCGGCGCACGCAACATCCCCTGTCCGTAAGGGACTTGGCTGATTCCGGCCGTTATTCGGGTGTGAACATGACAGCCTGATGATCCCTTCTCACAGGAGACCGAAGCCACTCATGAACCGGACAGGGCAGTACGCCCGACATGCCCGCCTCGCCACCGCCGGCATCACCGCCCTGCTGCTGGCCGCAGGGCTCTCCCCGGCCGCCGACGCGGCCGAGCAGGATACGTACGTGCGTGACGTGATCGTCGACAAGGACGGCTCCCGGCACGTCCGGTACGACCGCACCTATCGCGAACTCCCCGTCCTCGGCGGCGACTTCGTCGTCCACCTGACCCCGGACGGCACCTACCGGGGCGCGGACCGGGCGACGAAGTCGGCGATCTCGCTGCCCGGCATCACTCCGGAGGTCCCGGCCCCCGAGGCGGCCGGCGTCGCCGCCGACGCGCTGCGCGCGGCCCACCCCGGCGACACGCTGACGCAGGTCACGGCCGAGCCCCAACTCGTCGTCGACGCCCTGCACGGTGCCCCGCGCCTGGCCTGGCGCACCGAGGCCGCCGCCCTGGACCCGCTCGGCAACCCGGTCGCCCGCACGGTGCTGACCGACGCCCGCACCGGCGCCCGGATCGACGCGTGGGACACCCTGGAGGCGGTCACCGGGGACGGCCGGTCCCTGTACAGCGGCACGGTCGCGCTGGAGACGACCCCCTCCGGGTCGGCGTACCAGCTCAAGGACCCCACGCGCGGCGACACCTACACCCGCGACGCGTCCGGCACGTCCCCGCTCACGGACGACGACAACCACTGGGGCACCGGCACCACCGACGACCCCTCCACCGCCGCCGTCGACGCCCAGTACGGCAGCGCCACGACCTGGGACTACTTCAAGGACGTCCACGGCCGCAACGGCATCGCCGACGACGGCAAGGGCTCCTACAACCGCGTCCACTACGGCAACAAGCTCGCCAACGCCTACTGGAACGACGCCTGCTTCTGCATGACGTACGGCGACGGCGACGGCACCAACTTCGGTCCGATGACCGGACTGGACGTGACAGCGCACGAAATGACGCACGGCGTCACGTCGAGGACGGCCGGACTGGTCTACACGGGAGAGTCCGGCGGCCTCAACGAGGCGACCTCCGACATCCTGGGAACACTGGTCGAGTTCTACGCGGCGAACCCGCAGGACCCCGGCGACTACCTGATCGGCGAGAAGATCGTCCGCCCCGGTCTGAAGCAGGACGCCCTGCGCTACATGGACCGGCCGAGCAGGGACGGCGGCTCCGCCGACTACTGGAGCGGTTCGCTCGCCAAGCTCAGCGTCCACTACTCCTCCGGCGTCGCCAACCACTTTGCCTACCTCCTCGCCGAGGGCAGCGGAGCCCGGACGGTCAACGGGGTCGCGTACGACTCCCCGACGTCCGACGGCTCCACGATCACCGGCATCGGCCGCGACAGGCTCGGCGCGATCTGGTACCGCGCCCTGACCGTCTACATGACGTCCACGACGAACTACGCCGGAGCCAGGGCGGCCACCCTGAACGCGGCCCGGGACCTCTACGGCGCGGGCGGCACGGAGTACGCCACGGTGGCGGCGGCCTGGAGCGCCGTCAATGTGAACTGAGCGCCGCCACCGTTCCCGGGCTGCCCGCTACGGCTTGGGCAGCGCGCAGCCCGGTGCGTTCAGGTCCAACTGGTTGCCGGTCGTGAAGCAGGCCGGGATCTGGTAGGTCTGCTGGCCGTAGTTGATCCCCGCGCGGACGGTGATGTTCCCGCCCGGGTCGACCTCGCAGGGGTTGTCCCGGGTGCAGGAGGCGCCGTTCTCGTTGCCGGTGTTGTGGACGGCGACGATCTCACCGGTTGCCCGGTCGAGCACCGGTGAGCCGGAGGTGCCGCCGGCGGTCTGGCAGGCGGGGGTGTAGCGGACCGAGTCCTTCCAGGTCCACTTGTCCTCCTTGAGGCGGTACACGAACCCGTCGATGTCGCAGTCGAAGAGCTGCTTCCAGGCGCCGGACGCCACGGTGACGGCGGTGCCGGCGGCCGGGTGCGTGTCCCGGACGGTCAGCGGGGACACCCCGTACGCGTCCTTGATCGCCGCGTAGGTGGTGGTGAGCTGGTAGATCGCGACGTCCGTGTCGGTCATCGTCGCGTACGCGAGCTTCCCGGCCGTCAGGGTGGCGACCTGGGTGCCCGAGGCGTCGAGCAGGCCGAAGGTGCGGCTGTTCGGCCGGTCGGTGACGACCACCCCCGGGTCGAACAGGCTGCTGCAATGACCGTTGGAGAGCACCAGCGCCGGGTCGGTGTCCGCGGAGGCCGGGAAGCGGACGAGCGAGCCGGAACAGTTGCTGAGCACGACGGTGCCGGCGAGGCCGACGGCGTCGGGTGCCGCGTGCGCGGGCGATATGCCCGTCCCGGCGGTGGCCAGGACGAAGAGCGCGGCGGCGAGAGGCTTTCTCACGTGTGGGGTCCCCTTCGGGCAAGGCGGCGGGAAACCTTCCGGCCGCCCCTGGTGTTGTCATGCGCATTGTTTGCGGCTGGGGGTGGGGGATCAAGGTCCTTCTTTCGGCCACGCCCCCGCAGTCCATTGATTCGGCTGATCAGAGGGGGGTGCTGATCAATCCGGCGCCCGTGACAGTGGTGATCGCCCGGCCCGCTCCACAAGAAGCGGACGGGTGGACCCCCCGGCGGTGCCTCCCCCAGTGCCGTCGGGGGCTCCTCATGCCAGTCACACCTCTTCCCCAGGAGATGTATCCATGCGCGCACAGAGCGCAACCAAGCCCCTCAAGCGCTTCGGCAAGGCCGCGAGCGCGGTCGCGGCGCTCGCCTTCGGCGCCTCCCTGCTCGCCGCCCCGCAGGCCATGGCCGAGGACACGCCCAGCACCCGGCAGCTGCTGGACGCGTGCAGCTGGGCCGACCTCTGCGAGTTCCACCCGCAGAGCTACTGGACGTACACCGGCCCCGCCCACCAGGTCGGCAGCACGGCCTACAACTGCGGCAGCCAGACCAACCAGCACAGCATCAACTGGTCCGACACGACCGGCACCACCAACTCGGTCGGTGTCTCGGTCAGCAGCGGCGTGAAGTTCTTCGAGGTCTTCGAGGCCGAGATCTCCGCCAACTACGGCCACTCCTGGCAGGCGTCGCACACCGACGGCGAGACCGACACGGTCAACGTCCCGCCGGGCCACAAGGGCTGGATCGAGCGCGGCACCCCCAAGCAGCAGGCCACCGGCTGGTACGAGATCCACTTCGGCTCCCGCTACTACGGCCACTACATCTGGTACGTCCACGACTACCAGTCGTCCGGCTTCTACGGGGACAACTGGCGCCTGGGCTACGTCAACCAGAAGGACGCCCCGATGGCGTCGTGGGAGCGCAACCAGCACTGCCGCTGACCCGGCCCCTGTTCCGGCACACGGCTTCGCGCGCGGTGGGAGGCGCGCGGAGCCGCGTGCCTCCCACCCCCTGCCCCCCGACCTCTCCGGCTCCCCGGCTCTCCGGCAGAGCTGAATCCGACCGAACAGAAGTGGCCCGACCGATGACCCGACGCCCCCTGCGCACCGCCGCCCTCGCCCTCGGCTCGCTCCTGCTCCTCACCGGCTGTGGCGGCACGGCGACGAACGGCGCGACGGTGTCGTCGGGCGACCAGCAGGGCCCGCTGGTGATCGGCAGCGACAACTCGACGGAGAGCCGGATCGTGGCCGCGCTCTACGAACAGCTCCTGACCGCCGCCGGGGAGCATGTGACCACGGCACTCACCCCCTTCGCCGGCCCCGCCGACAGCGCACGGGCCGTCGTACGGGGCGAGATCGGGCTCACCCCCGCCTACGAGACCACCCTCCTGCGGGCCATGCCCCGCAGCGGCCCCCGGACCGACAACATGACGTTGGCGCTCAGCATGGCTCTGCCGCCCGGCGTCGTCGCCCTGTCCCCGGCCCGCGCCGAACGCGGCGTGGTCCTGGCCGTCACCAAGGCCCTGGCCGGCCACCACACCCTGCACACCCTGCCCGACCTGCGCCGCGCGGGCACCCGCCTCACCCTGGGCGGCCCCGCCGCCGGCGACCCGGACGCCCCCACGCCGGCGGCACTGACCAAGGCGTACGGCGTCACCTTCACGACGGCGCCGAAGGGCACCACCCCCGACGTCCTGGTCCTGCGCGGCACGGACCCCGTGATCGCCCGCCGCGACCTCGTGGTGCTGGCCGACCCCGCAGCCGTCGTCCCGCCCGAGCACGTCGTCCCGCTCGCCGACGCCGCGAGCGCGGACCGGACCGCCCGGGACACGCTCGCCCGGCTCGGCACCCGGCTGACCACCCCCGAACTGGCCGCGCTCACGGCCCGCGTCGAGGCAGGCCAGGCACCCGCCGAGGCCGCCGGGGCGTGGCTGCGCTCCACCGGGCTCCTCCGCTGAGGACCGCCCGCCCGAACCCGAACAGCAGAAAGGGACCCCCTCCATGCGTACTCTCCTCAACAAGGTCACCGTTCCGGCGCTCGCGCTCGGCGCCCTGTGCGTCGGGCTGGCCCTGCCCACCACCGCCAGCGCCGGCGAGGTCGACAGCGTCCAGATCCAGGTCTGCAACAACAACCCGCGCCCGATGCGGTTCTTCTTCGTCGGCTACAACCAGTTCCACGACTGGACCGGCTCTCGCTTCTGGGACGTCCCGGCGAACAACTGCACCACCGCCTGGAACTACTGGTGGCAGAACAACCGCTCGGTGGAACTGCACTACGAGCGCTCCGACATCGGCTGGCACACCAAGTTCGTGTACATCCCCAGCCAGTCCGACGGCAACACCTGGACCTACTCGACCAACTGACGGCCGGGGCACCTTTGCTCCAGGTTTGCCATCGCGTCACACACCCGACATGTCCGCCCCGCACCGTCTGCGGGGAGGTCATACGCATCAGGGCCACTACCCGGGCAAGAGCCTCTTTCCCGTACAGCTCTGACGTAGGCAGGACATGTGGCAGGCCGCCCCGAACTCCCCGTGGACCCCGAGGCCGGTCCCGTCCAGCGGCTCGCCCACGCCCTGCGTGAACTGCGGCGGTCCGCCGGCGGACCGGCCTACCGGGCCATGGCCGAGCGGGCGGGCTGCGCCGCGAGCACCCTCTCCCAGGCGGCCTCCGGCGAACGCCTCCCCTCCTGGCCGGTCGTCGAGGGCTACGCCCGCGCCTGCGGCGGCGACCCCGCACTCCTGGAACCCCTGTGGAAGGCCGCGCAGGAACAGAGCCACGCCGCACGCGAACCCGACGGAGACGCGCCCGCCCCCTACCGGGGACTGACCCGCTACGAGACCGACGACCGGCACCTCTTCTTCGGCCGGGAGCGCGCCACCGCCGAACTCAAACGGCTCGTCTGCGAACAGCGCCTCGCCGTCCTGTTCGGCGCCTCCGGCAGCGGCAAGTCCTCCCTGCTGCGCGCCGGCCTCATCCCCCACCTGCGCGACGAGGCCGCCAGGCACGGCCGGCCCGCCGTCCTCAGGGTCCTCACACCGGGACCCCGGCCGGCCACCACCTACGCCCACCTCCTCACCCCCGCAGACGGCGAACCGGACAGCTGGGTCGTCGTCGACCAGTTCGAAGAGGTCTTCACCCTCTGCCGGGACACCGCCGAACGCACCCGGTTCATCGACCTGCTGCTGACCGCCCGGGACCCGGACAGCCGGCTGCGCGTCCTGCTCGCCGTACGCGCCGACTTCTACGCCCGCTGCGGCGAACACCGGCGCCTGGCCGACGAGCTGTGCGGCGCCGGGCTGATGCTCGGGCCGCTGACCGCCGACGAACTGCGCGAGGTGATCGTCCGCCCCGCGCAGCAGGCCGGACTGCTCGTGGAACGCGAACTCACCGCACGCCTCGTCGAGGAGGCCAGCGGCCGGCCCGAAGTGCTGCCCATGCTCTCCCACGCCCTCCTGGAGACCTGGCGGCGCTGCCGGGGCCGGGCCCTGACCCTCGCCGCCTACGAGGCGGCCGGGGGAGTGCGCGGCGCCGTCGCCGCGACCGCCGAGGACCTGTACCGGCAGCTCACCCCGGCCCAGGCCCGCATCGCCCGGCACCTGCTGCTGCGCATGGTGGAGCCCGGCCTCGGCACCCCCGACACCCGCCGCCCGCTGCCGTGCGCCGAACTCGCCGAGCACACCAACCCGGACCTCCCGCTCGTCCTGGACCGGCTCACCCGCGCCCGCCTGCTCACCGCCGACCAGGACGGCGTCCAGCTCGCCCACGAGGCCCTCATCTCCCGCTGGCCCCGCCTGTCCGGCTGGGTCGAGGAGGACCGCGAACGGCTGCGCCACCGCTCCCGGCTCGCCGAGGTCGCCCGCGCCTGGCACGACCACGGCCGCGACCCCGGCGCCCTCTACCGGGGCGCCGCCCTCGCCCGCGCCGAGGAACTCTTCCCCGACCACGACCTGCTGACCCGCACCGAACACGACTTCCTCACGGCGGCCCTCGACGCCCGCGACGCCGAACAGCGGGCCGCCACCCGCGCCACCCGCCGCCACCGCAGGCTCCTCACCACCCTGTCCGCCGTCCTCGCCACCGCCCTCGCCGTCACGGCCGTCGCCTGGTCCCAGCACCGCTACGACGAGCGGCAGCGCACCGCCATCGCCGCCCGCCGTGTGGCCGACGTCGCCGACGCGCTACGCACCACCGACCCGCGCACCGCGCTCCTGCTGGGCGTCGCCGCCTGGCGCGTCTCCCATCTGCCCGAGAGCCGCCGCGCCCTGCTCGGCTCGCTCACCCAGCCCGAGGACGACGCCTTCACCGACCCCACCCCCGGCACCACCCCCCGCCGCTTCCTCCTCGACTCCGGCCGCACCCTGCTCAGCGTCGCCGACGGCCACTGGACCGCCTGGGACGTCGCCACCCACACCAGGAGACGGAACGGCGCGCTGCCCACCGGCGAGGCACGCGACGCAGGCGGCGACGGCCGCGTCATCGCCCTCGACCGCCCCGAGGGCATCCGACTGTGGGACACCCGCGCGAGCCGCTGGACCGGCGCCCCGAACCCCATGCCGGACTGGACGGACATACAGCTCGGCCACGACAACGCGCTGGTCAGGGACACCGAGGACGGCCGGGTCCGGCTGCGCTCCGCCACCGACGGGCGCATCCTGCTCCAGATCCCCTCACCCGGCGTCGCCGACCCGGTCCTCGGCGCCGACGACCGCACGGCGGCGGTCTGCCCGGAGCACGGCACCCCTCAGGTCTGGGACACCACCGCCCGCCGCAGACTCCCCGGCGCCTGGGACCACGCCACCGGCCTGTGCGACCCCGACTCCGACGGGCACATACCCACCACCCTGAGCCTGGACCACGGCCGCCTCCTCGCCCTGACCGCCGACGCCGTCCACGTCTGGGACGTCCGTACCGGCCGCGTCCTCGCCACCGTCGCCGACAACGGCGTCTCGTACGCCTCCCTCAGCGCCGACGGCGCCTTCCTCGCCACCACCGACTCCGGCGAACTGCGCGTATGGCGGCTGTCCGACCCCGACGCCCCGGTGCTGCGGCACGGCCTCGACAACCAGAACCCCTACGACGGCCCGGTCTGGGACCCCGCCCGCCCCGCCCTGCGCTACCTGGAGGGCGGCACCGTCCACACCCTGGACGTCACGGGAGCCGTCACCCCCGACTGGCGCGCCCACCCGCTCGACCAGGTCCTGCTGAGCCCCGACGGCACCACCGTCGCCACCGCCGAACACACCGGCGCCCACTACACCTTCCGCCTCGCCTCCACCCGGGGCGGCAGCGCCCGCACCCTCCCCTCCCCGCCGCTCCCGGTCCCCGCCGACTCCACCGGCTCCACCGATGACGTTCCCCTGATGGCGTTCGACGCGCACGGCACGGCCTTCGCCTACGGGGTCGCCGCCCACGGCGCGGACACCACCGGCCAGCGCCTGACGGTGTGGGACACCCGGCAGGGCCGCGTCCGCCGCGCGCTCGACCTCGCGCCCACCCCCGCCGAACCCGTCGTCACCCTCGCCCTGGGCCCCGCAGGGCGCACCGTCCACGCCGTGCGCATCGAGCCGTCCGGCACCCTCCAGGCCGAGACCTGGGACACGGCGACCGGCCGCCGCACCCGCGTCCTCCCTGGCCTCCCCGGCCCCGCCCTGGCCGTCAGCCCCGACGGCGGGCTCCTCGTCGGCGACAACCAGGTGACCGTCCTGCCGGCCGACCCCCCGACCGAACGCGACCTCGTCCTCGGCGAGGAGGTCACCGCCCTCGCCTTCGGCACCGACGGCACCCGGCTCGCCGCGGGCGCCGGGACCGGTCGCGTCGCCCTGTGGGACGGGCGGCTGTGGCAGCGCGCGGGCATCCTGCGCAACGTCTTCCCGCCCTCGCTCGGCAGCACCCCGGAATCCGTCAGCGCGCTCGCCCTCAGCCCCGACGGCGACACCCTCGCCGTCGGCGGCAGCGCGGGCACCCTCCAGCTCTGGGACGCCCGCACCCAACAGCCGCTCGGCGCCCCCCTCACCACCCCGGGCGAGGCGGTGCGGACCCTGTCCTTCAGCGCCGACGGCACCACCCTGTACGCGGGCAGCGCACACGTCCCCCTCCAGCACTACACCGTCGACCCGCGCACGGCCGTCCGCACGGTCTGCGCACGAGCGGGCGGAGCGGACCTGACACCGGAGCGCTGGCAGACGTACATCCCCGACGCCCCCTACCGCCGGCTGTGCGGCTGAGGCGGGTGCCCGAGGTACCGGACACCCGCCCCTGTCGTGCCGTAAGGCTTACGGCGTGACCTTCTCCACGGTCACCTCGCCCGTGCCCACGGTCGTGCCCCGGGTGTTCACCAGCCGTACCGTGCCGACGAGTTCGCGGCCCTCGGCCGCCGGGGCCGCCACCGTGACGGTCGCCGGTACCTTCGTCGAGCCGCCCGTGCCGAGCTTCACCGGCGTCGCGGAGTCGACGGTGACCTTGCCGAGCACGGAGGAGACGAACACGTCGTGGTAGTCGTACGCGGTCGAGCCGGACGGGACGCGGTAGGCGTGGACCTCGACGGTGTACGTGCCGGCCGCCGGGTTCGCCAGGGAGACGGACTCGTCGGCGGTGGGGCTCCCGGACTGGCCGACGACCTTGCCCTGCGCGTCGAGGACCGTCAGGTCGAGGTCGGCCGCCTGGTCGGCGGCGCCCCCGATGGAGACGTCCAGCGACGTGGTCCCCTCGGGTACCTCGACCGTGCTGCGCTGGGTGGCGCCGTCCGCGATGACCGGCCGCGCGGTCCTCGACGAGCCGAGCGGGCCGCTCTCCAGCCGGCCGTCGACCGCCGCCATCCGGTTGGTCAGTGTCCAGGAGGTGCCGACCGGCTTGCCGATTCCGGCCTCCGGCACGGTCAGCGGAGAGGGGGCGAAGGAGGCGGCCAGCGCGGACACGGTCAGCCGGTAGGGGTTGTCCAGCGAGGCCGACGTGCGCAGCGAGGCGACCGTGATCTCCCAGACGCCGGGCACCGGATCGGCGGCGGCGGGGAGGTCCGTGAGCGGTTGGTCGTCCGCGACCGCGATGCCGGTCGGGTCGACGGCGGTGAAGAACGTCTGGCTGCCCTCCTTCAGCCCGCTGAGCGCGATCTCCAGCGACTTCGTGCCCGGCGGGACGGTCACGAAGGAGGAGGTGTACGAGGCGCGCTGCACCGAGCCCGGGGCACTGAAGGTGTAGTGCAGCGGCGTGGAGACCACGACCGTGTCGAGGATCTGCTTGTCGACGCCCGGTGTGCGGGGGTCGTCGACGTCCAGGAGCACGCTCTTGATGCCCGCGCTCTTCGGGGTGGCCCGGAGTTTCACGGTGACCGGCTTGCCGAGCGGCAGGTTCACCCGCTGCGGGCCGACGACCGAGAAGGTGCGGTCCTTGTCGTTGACCAGGCGCAGGACGTGGGGGAGTGAGCCGGACGGCCCGGACGTGCGGGTGAGGGTGATGGCGTACGTCTTCTTCTGTCCCGCCTTCAGGCCGCCCTCGCGGTCGTAGACGCCCCGGCCGAAGCCCGGCGTCCTCAGCTTCCCGGCGAGCACGGTGGAGACCGGGGCCTTCACCGTGTAGTCGTGGGCGTCGGCACCCGCCGCGACGACCTTCCACGCGCCGACCGCATCGATGAGGCCGGCGCCCTCCTCGTACGCCTGGGCGCCCGCGATGTGCCGGGCGGTCGAGGTCAGCGCCGTGCGCAGCTTCCCGGCCGTCATCGCGATGCCCTTCTCCTTCGCGGCGCTCAGCAGCAGCGCGCTCGCGCCCGCCGCCTGCGGGGACGACATCGAGGTGCCGTTGTACATCGCATAGCCGGGCGGCAGCTTCCACCCCGACTCGGCGACGGACGAGCCGGGCATCCAGGCCGGGATCGTGCTGACCGCCGAGCCGGGAGCCACGAGGGCAGGCGAGTCGCCGCCGTCCTCGGCGGGGCCGCGTCCGGAGAAGTTGAACACCTGGGCGGGACGGGCCACGGCGGCGCCGTGGTTGGCGGCGTAGGTCGCGCGGGAGACGCTCGCGCCCACGGAGATGACCCCGTCGCCGGTGCTGAGGTCCCCGGTGCTGTTGGCGCCGGGGCCGGCGTTGTCGGAGGGGACGACGATCGGGATGTGGTACTGGGCGACCAGGCGGTCGTACAGCGTGGAGAAGACGTCGTTGCCGTCGTTGAGCGCCGCCGCGCCGTTGATGGTCATCTCGACCATGTCGACGCCACGGTCGACGACGAGGTCGATCATGCCCTCGGTGATGGCCGTGTTGGTGCAGGCGGTCAGGAAGGCGCAGCCCCGCGACGAGACGATCTTCGCGCCGGGGGCGGCGCCGTTCATCCTGCCGCCGAACAGGGCGTCGCCGGCCATGATCCCGGCCACGTGGGTGCCGTGCGAACCGGCGACGAGGCCGATGTCGACGAAGTCGGCCTTCTTGCCGGCCCAGTCGCCGCCCATCGGGTCCATCGGCACGTCCTTGCGGATCTGCACGACGAACGCCTGGCGTTCCGCGATGGGCGTGGCCGGGTCGTCGGTGCCGAAGTGGCCGATCCGGTAGCCGTCCTTGTACGGCTTCATCGGCGTGTCGTCGGTGAAGTCGCCGTTCTCGTCCACGTCGACGGTGACCGTGCCCGCGGCCGGGTCGTACAGGACGCCGAACTCGTCGGTCGTGTCGCCGTCGCGGTTCACGTCGCCGTCGGACTCGCCCTCGGCGGCGCTGCCCTGTGCGGTGGCGGACTCGTGGAAGACGCCGATCCGGTAGGAGCCCGCGGGGGCCTTCCAGGTCTTCCCGCCGTAGGTGAACGACGGCCCGGTGACCGGGGCGGTCATCGGCAGCCAGGTGCCGTCGCCGTCGATGATCGGGTCCGTGGCGGTCACCCAGTCGACGATCTTGCGCTCACCGGTCGTCGTCCTCTGGAGCGCGGGGGTGTCGAGGTCGACGCCCGTGTCGAGGAGGCCGATGGTCACCCCCCGGCCGTCCGCCTTCGGGTGCTGGCGCACGAAGTCGACGGCGCCCGTCTCGAAGGTCGGCAGGTACGGGTTCTGCGCCGGGGTGTCCTTGCCCGGACCGGGGTAAGTGGTCGAGGAGGCACGGGAGTTGCCGCCGTGCTCGGGGGCCGGTTCCTCCTGGGGGATCGTGTCCCGGAGGTCGATGGCCTGGACGGAGCCGAGCTGCGCGGCGGCGGTGACGGCCGCCCGCGCGCGGCTCGTCGGGACGGTCGCGCGGACGTACCCGAGCTTGTCGTAGGTGCGGCCGACGGAGCCGCCCTGGACCGCGTCCAGCTGTTCGGCGACCTGTTCGGTCTGCCCCGGGGCGGTGGCGATCATCATCGTGACGTTCTTCTCGCGGTGCGCCTCGGCCTGCGCGAGCAGGTGGGCGTCGTGCGAACTGAACTTGCTGTGGGGGGAGTTGGGTGCGGGTGTGGCGAAGGCTGCGGGCAGGGGGCCGGTCGCGGCGAAAGCGGTGACCAGGCTCGCGGCCACGGCGATACGGGCAGCGCGGCGCGCGCCCGGTATCGGGGCCAGGTGGGGGGTGGGCATGCGTGATCCCTGGTGCGGAAGAGAACGTGGGGCTTCCACGGTCCGGTACGAGCGTCCGGATGATCGGCAGTGTGGCACAACTCCCCGGTGGTTGTTGAGAGTTCACGTTCCCCTACCGGGAAGTAGCCGTCCCCCAGGGAAACTTCGTGAAGAAGCGGTGAAACTCTCCAGGCTTCAAGCTCTTTGCTCTTCTCGGGCGGCTGTGGGAGGAACAGGATCTTGAGCAACAGAATGATCATCATGCGCACGCGCCTGACCACGTGTGCGCAGTGGGAAGGCACCGACTTGTCCCAGCATCCCCCCACCCGCCGCCGCCCCGGCGGCAGAGCGGCTTCCCTGCTCGCCCCGGCGCTCGCCGGGGCCCTGATCCTCGCCTTTGGCCCGGCAGTCCAGGCCGCACCGACGGACGCCGACCCGCAGGCGTATCCCGCCGGCGCGTACCTCGTCCAGCTCACCGACCGGCCCGTGGCCACGTACTCCAGGACCGCGCCCGCCCAGGGCGAGCGGCTGGACACGCGGTCGCAGGCGGCACGCGACTACGTCGGCCACCTCAACCAGGAACGCGACAAGGTGCTGGACGAGGTGCGCGGCGTCGAGCCGCTGTACACGTACCAGTACGTGCTGAACGGGTTCGCCGCCGAGCTGACGGCCCGCCAGGCGACCGAACTGGCCCGCACGCCGGGCGTGTTGTCGCTGACGCGCAACGAGATACGGCAGGTGGCCGACGGCGACACGGCGGCCGTGTCGAAGGCTGTGGCCGGGGAGCGCGCTCGAACCGAAGCCCGTGCCGCCAAACCTCGTGGCACCACCCTCCCCGTCCCCGACACCGCGCGTTTCCTGGGCCTGAAGGACCCCGCCGGCCTGTACGCGAAGACCCCCGGCGGGCAGCGCAACGCGGGCGAGGGCACGATCATCGGTGTCCTCGACTCCGGGATCGACACCGAGAACCCGTCGCTGCGCGCCCTCTCCGAGCCCCGCCCCGACGCCGGGATCATCGCCAAGAAGTGGAAGGGCGCCTGCGACCGGGGCGCCGACACCGCGCACCAGGTCACCTGCAACAACAAGGTGATCGGCGCCCGGTACTTCAGGGAGGGCGTCCCGAACCCGACGTCGGCCGACTGGGCGTCCCCGAGGGACTCCGACTCGCACGGCACGCACACCGCGACCACCGCCGCCGGCGACATGGACGTGCTCGCGCACGTGCCCGACACCGCCATCTCGGGCCGTATCTCCGGGATCGCCCCGGCCGCGCGGATCGCGGTGTACAAGGTCTGCTGGAGCGTCGGCTGCACGACCGTCGACACCGTCGCAGCCTTCGACAAGGCCGTGTCCGACGGGGTGGACGTCATCAACTACTCCATCGGCAGCAACGCCCTGGCCGCCACCCCGGAGTACACGGCGATGTACAACGCCGCCAAGGCGGGCGTCTTCGTCGCCGCCTCCGCGTCCAACTCCGGCCCCGGCACCGTCCGCAACAACGTGCCCTGGGTGACCACGGTGGCCGCGTCCACCCACGACACCGGGTACCGCATCACCGTCACCCTCGGCAACGGCAAGGAGTACGAAGGGTCCGGCATCAGCGACCGCGCCGTACCGTCCGCGCCGCTGGTCGACGCGGTCGACGCCGCCAAGGCCGGTGCCGACCCCGCCCAGGCCGAACTGTGCCAGCCGGGCACCCTCGACCCGGCCAAGGCCAAGGGCGCCGTCGTGCTGTGCGAGCGCGGTCAGTCCGTCAGCACGGACACCAGCATCGAGGTCGAGTCGGCGGGCGGCGTCGGCATCGTGCTGTACAACCCGAGGCCGGTCCAGGACCGGCTGACGTACAGCTACCCCCTCCCGCGCGTGCACCTCGACAACGTCGCCGGTGCCGCCGTGAAGGCGTACGCCGACGGGCCCGGCGCCACCGTCCGGCTGAGCGCGGCGCGGGCCGTCGAGCAGCGGGCCCCGCAGATCACCGCGTTCTCGTCCGGCGGCCCGAACCCTGTCACTGACGACCTGCTCAAGCCTGACATCGCGGCCCCCGGCCTGGACATCGTCGCCGGTACCACCCCGGGCGGGGACAACGGCGGTTTCAAGGGCGAGCAGGGTTTCGAGTCGGGCACCTCGATGTCCACCCCGCACATCGCCGGCCTCGCCCTGCTGCTGCGCTCACGGCACCCCGACTGGTCCCCCATGGAGGTCAGGTCGGCCCTGATGACCACGGCGACCACCACGGACCGCGCGGGCGACCCGATCCGGCGCACCGGCGCCGACACCCCGGCCACGCCCCTCGACTACGGCGCCGGACAGGTCGTACCGAACCTCGCCGACGACCCCGGCCTGGTCTACGACTCCACCTCGGCCGACTGGACGGCGTACAACTGCGCCGTGGTGGGCAGCCCGGTGACCCCGGGCGACTCCTGCGCCACCGCTCGAAAGATCGAGCCCAGCGACCTCAACTACCCGACGATCTCGGTCGGTTCCCTCGCCGGGAAGCAGACCGTCACCCGTACCGTCACCAACGTCAGCGGCACGACCGGCGTCTACACCGCCGAGCTGCGCGCGCCGCAGGGCTACCGGGCCGAGGTGTCGCCGAGGGAACTGGTCGTCGAGCCCGGCGCGTCGGCGACGTACCGGGTCACCTTCACCCGCACCGACGCCGCGTACGGGGACTGGGCGTTCGGCTCGGTCACCTGGAGCGACCAGCACTACCACCAGGTCCGCAGCGCCGTCGCCCTGCGCGCCACACCCCTTGCCGCGGCGGACACCGCGACCGGCGCGGGCGCCACCGGATCGGTCACCCTCACCCCGAAGCCCGGCTGGGACGGCACCCTCACCACCACGGTGAACGGCCTCTACGGGAGCACCACCAAGACGGGCACGCTCACCGGCACCAACCCGGACTTCGCCCCCGGCCAGTCGCCGCTGCCGGCCGCCACGGTCAAGACCGAGATCACCGTCCCCGAGGGCACCGAACTGGCCCGTATCGCGATCCAGTCCGCCGACCACCTCGACGGCAGCGACCTGGACCTGTGGGTCCTCGACAAGAACGGGAACAACCTCGTCGACCTCGTCGCCGGCAACGACGAGCACGTCGACCTCACCACGCCGGGCACCTACGTGGTGTACCTCAACCAGTACGCCCTCCCGGCGGGCGCGACCGGCCAGCCGTACACCCTGCGCACCTGGCTGATCGGCAAGGGCACCGAGCCCGACCACGCCGCCACGGTCACTCCGGCCCAACAGCCCGTGACCCTGGGGACCTCCGCCGAGGTCGCCGTCTCCTGGCAGGACCTCCCGCCCGGCCGTACCTACCTCGGCCTGGTCGGCTACGGGAACGGCACCGCTCCCGTCGGCAGGACCCTGCTGACCGTCACCTCGTGAACGGGGTCCGGCCCCGCCGCCCGTGCGGCGGGGCCGGACGCCTCGCTCAGCCGATCGTGGCTGGTGTGCTGAGCACCCGGTCGTGACCGGCGCGGCGTACGGGCCCGGTGAGCCGGAGGGTTCCGGTGAGGCGGATGTCGGCGCTGGAGGCGCCCAGCATGACGGTGATCTCGCCGGGTTCCACGATGCGGTGCATGGCGGGGCCGGTGTAGGCGAGGCGGTCGGTGTGCAGGCGGAAGGTGACCCGGCGTTCCTGGCCGGGCGCGAGGGCGACGCGGGCGAAGCCGGTCAACTGGGTGACGGGCCGGGGGAGTTGGGCGACCGGGTCGGCGGTGTAGAGCTGGACCACTTCGGTCCCCTCAAGGTCGCCGGTGTTGCGGACGAGGCAGCTGATCTCGACCTCGCCGTCGGTCGGTATCTCGGCGGCGCCGAGGGTGAGTCCCGCGTAGGCGAACTCCGTGTACGACAGCCCGTGCCCGAAGGGGTAGGCGGGCGTGGGATCGAGGTTGCTGACGCCCCGGCTGTTGCCGCCGAGGGGCGCGTGCAGATAGGTGCCGGGCTGGCCGCCCGCCGTACGCGGCACCTGCACGGGAAGCTTGCCCGACGGGGTGACGCGGCCGGAGAGGACGCCCGCGAGGGCGGGCCCGCCCTCCTCGCCGGGGAAGAACGCCTGCACGATCGCCGCCGCGCGGCCGGTGTACGCGCCGAGCGCGTAGGGCCGCCCGGAGACGACGAGGAGGACGACGGGCGTGCCGGTGGCCAGGAGCGCCTCGACGAGTTCGCCCTGGACGCCGGGGAGCGCGAGATCCTCCACGTCGCAGCCCTCGCCGGACGTCCCCCGGCCGAAGAGCCCGGCGAGGTCGCCGACGACGGCAATGCAGACGTCCGCCCGCTCGGCCTGCTCGACGGCCGCCGCTATGCCCGTGCGGTCGATGTCCTTGACCGGGCAGCCCTGTTCGTACGCGATGCGGACGGTGGGCAGTTCGCGGGCGAGGGCGTCCAGCAGGGTCGGCGTCTCGATGCCGTTGCCGTGGCCGGGGTGGTGGGGCAGGACGTGGTTGGGGAAGGAGTAGCAGCCGAAGAACGCGTTGGGGTCGTCGGCGCTCGGCCCGACCAGGGCGACGGACGCGGTGCCGGGGGCCAGGGGCAGCAGGCCGTCATGGTTGTCGAGCAGGACGACGCTCCGCTCGGCGAGTTGGCGGGCGAGCGCGCGGTGCGCGGGCGGGTCGAGGTCGATGGGTTCGTCGAGGCCGACGTCCGGCGTGTACCCGGCGTCGAGGAGCCCGAGGTCGGCCTTCTGCCGCAGGACGCGGCGTACGGCGCGGTCGACGAGGTCCTCGGGGACGGCGCCGGAGCGGACGAGGTCGGCGAGGGGATCGCCGTAGCAGAGGGTGTCCGGGAGTTCGACGTCGATGCCGGCGGCCAGGGCGCGGGCGCCTGCCTCGCCGTCGGTGGCCGCGATGTGGTGCGTCGTCCGGAGGAACGCCACCGACCAGTAGTCGGAGACGACCGTTCCCTCGAACCCCCACTCCTCGCGCAGGAGTCCGGTGAGCAGCCCGGCGTCGGCGCCGGCGGGCATGCCGTCGACGTCGGCGTAGGAGTTCATCACCGAGCGGGCGCCGCCCTCGCGGAGCGCGGTCTCGAACGGCGGCAGGATCACGTCGGCGAACTCGCGCGGGCCCATCGAGACGGGGGCGTGGTTGCGGGCGGCCTTGGACGCCGAGTACCCGGCGAAGTGCTTGAGGGTGGCGATGATCCCGGCGGACTCCAGACCGCGTACGTAGGCGGTGCCGGTCGTCGCGACGAGGTACGGGTCCTCACCGAGGGTCTCCTCCACGCGGCCCCAGCGGTAGTCGCGCACGACGTCCAGGACGGGGGAGAGGCCCTGGTGGACGCCGACGCGCCGCATGCTCGTGCCGATGGCGCGGGCCATGCGCTCGACGAGGGCGGGGTCGAAGGCGGCGGCCCAGGCGAGGGCGGCCGGGAAGACGGTGGCGCGGTAGGTGGTGAACCCGGTCAGGCACTCCTCGTGCGCGAGGGCGGGGATGCCGAGCCGGGTGCCCGCCATCAGCTCCCGCTGCGTGGCGGCGAGCAGGCGGGCGCCCTCGGCCGGTTCCACCGGCTTGGTGCCGAACGGGCGGGTGAGGTGGCCGAGGCCGTTCTTGCGGGCGTCGGCGAAGTCGGTGTGGCGGGCGAAGACGTCCTGCATCGGGGCGACATTGCCGCTGACGTGCTCGACGCCGGGCCAGGCACTGCCGAGCTGGGCGAGCTTCTCCTCCAGGGTCATCTCCGCGAGGAGGGCCTCGACCCTGTCGTCACGCGGGCAGGCCGGATCGGCCCAAGGAGTGGTCATGGGTGCGTCCTTGAGGTGGGAGTTCAGGAGCGGACGGGCGGCGGCGCTGTGGAGGACCGCACGACGAGCTGGGTGGCCAGCTCCACGCGGTGGCTGTCGAGAGGTTCACCGGCCGCCAGCCGCAGCAGGGTGCGCAGGGCGGCCCGCCCGATCTCGGCGAAGGGCTGGCGGACGGTGGTGAGGGGCGGCGCCGAGGTCGAGGCGGCGGCGGTGTCGTCGAAGCCGACGACGCTGACGTCCTGCGGCACGCGCAGGCCGTGGACACGGGCGGCCTCGATGACGCCGAACGCCGCGAGGTCGTTGGCGGCGAACACGGCCGTCGGCGGGTCGGGCAGCGCGAACAGCTCCAGCGCCGCCTGGTGGGCGGGGGCGAAGCGGAAGTCGCCCCGCTTGATGAGGGCGGGGTCCGGGGTGAGGCCGGCGCCGGTGAGGGCGGCCTGGTAGCCGTGCAGGCGTGCGGTGTTGCACAGGGCGTCGTGCGTGCCCTCGATCATCGCGATACGTCGGTGGCCGAGCTTCAGCAGGTGCTCGGTGGCGGCCATGCCGCCGCTGAAGTTACTGGCGCCGATGCTCGGCACGCTGTCGTCGGGGACGTTCATCGGGTCGATCAGCACCAGCGGGATCTCCGCCTGCGCGAACTGGGCCCGCTGCCGCGCGGTCAGTTCGGACGTCACGAGGATGACGCCCTCCCGGCCCGCGCCCGTGATCCGCCGGGCCCAGGCGGCGCCGAGCGGGTCGTCGGGCGCCGTACCGATCACGACGTCGACACCCGCCTCAGCAGCCGCCTCGGTGACCCCCTGGGTGATCACCAGGTTGTTGGGGTTGACCAGCCGGTCGAAGGTGAGGTCGACGATCCGGACGGGGGACTGCGCCCCGCCGGGCCCCCGGGCGACGTAGTCGTGCTCGACGAGGAGCCGCTCGACGCGCGCGCGGGTCTCCGGCGACACGTCGCTACGGCCGTTGACCACCTTCGACACGGTGGCCACCGACACCCCGGCCGCTTCGGCGACGCCGGTCAGCGTGGTCCGGCTCCGCTCGACGGCTCTCTTCGCCATGCTGGTCCTTTCGAAGACTTACGGGGACGTTAGCGCAAGCTTTCGGCCCGGTCCAGAGGTGTCCTCCGCATGAATATTTACGACGCCGACACCTTGACCCGGCGAAAACGCCCCCCTAATTTATCGGCGATGCAGCGCAGGGGTTTCGAAAAGTTTCGCTCGGGCCCCCTGGAGAGCCGAAGGAGCTCAACGATGACCGTCCGAACTCTCCGCACCACCCTGGCCGTGACCACGGCGGCCCTGGCCCTGACCGTCTCCGCCTGCGGCAGCGGCGGCCGGACCACAGCCGGCGGCTCCGGCGGCGGCGCCCTCGCCTGGGCGCTGACCCAGGGCTCCGAGACGACCTTCCGGGCCTCCGCCACCGAGTGGAACAAGACCCACCCCGACAGCAAGGTCGACTACCAGTTCTTCCAGAACGACCCCTACAAGCAGAAACTGCGTACGGCCGTCGGCGCCGGCAACGGCCCTGTCCTGTTTGAGAACTGGGGCGGCGGCGTCCTCAAGAACTACGTGGACGCGGGCAAGGTCGCCGACCTCACCCCCGACCTGGACCAGAACCCGGCGTGGAAGGACCGCCTCTTCCCCACCGTCCTGAAGTCCACCACCTTCGACGGCAAGACCTACGGCGTCCCCGTCAACGGCGTCCAGCCCGTGGTCCTCTACTACAACAAGCAGCTGTTCGCGAAGGCCGGCGTACAGCCCCCGAAGACCTGGGACGACCTGCTGACCGCCGTCGCGAAGCTCAAGGCGCAGGGCATCGCCCCCCTCGCCATGGGCGGCGCCTCCAAATGGCCCGACCTGATGTGGCTGGAGTACCTCGTCGACCGCGTCGGCGGCCCCGAGGCCTTCGCGGACATCGCCGCCGGGAAGAAGGGCGCCTGGTCCCAGCCGGCGGTCCTCAAAGCCGCGCAGCTGATCAGGGACCTGGTGGACGCGGGCGGCTTCGCCAAGGGCTTCACCTCCGTCACCGCCGACACCGGACAGGCCGAGGCCCAGCTCTACACCGGCAAGGCCGCGATGATCCTCCAGGGCAGCTGGGCCTTCGGCACCATGAACACCGGCTCGCCGAAGTTCGTCTCCGAGGGCCACCTCGGCTGGACGGCCTTCCCCGCCGTCACCGGCGGCAAGGGCGACGCCACGAACATCGTCGGCAACCCGGCCAACTTCTTCTCCGTGTCCGCGCAGGCCGACGCCAAGGAGAAGAAGACCGCCGTGGCGTACCTCAAGGACGGCGTCTACAACGACACCTACATAGACAGCCTCCTCAAGAACGGCGACGTCCCGCCCGTCAAGGACCTCGACGCCAAGCTCAAGACCGCCGACAACGCGGACTGGGTGTCGTACGTCTACGGCCTCACCCGCGACGCGAAGAACTTCCAGCTCTCCTGGGACCAGGCGCTGTCCCCGGAACTCGGCAACGAACTCCTCACCCGCCTCGACCAGCTCTTCCTGGGCCAGCTCGACGCGCGGAAGTTCTGCGCCGCCATGGACGAGGCGGCGGCGAAGTGAGCACCACGGCCACCCGGCGGGACGGCGGACCGCCGTTCGCGATGGCGCTGCCCGCGCTGCTCCTGTTCACGCTGTTCGCCCTCGCGCCGATGGCGATCGTCGTCTACCTCAGCTTCACCCGCTGGGACGGCCTCGGCACCCCCGCCTGGACCGGCCTCGACAACTGGCACACGGCCCTCACCAGCGACGTCACCCGCCACGCGCTGTGGCTCACCCTCAAGATGATGGTGATCAGCTGGGCCGTACAGACCCCGATCAGCCTCCTGCTCGGCGTCTTCGTCGCCGGGAAACAGCGCTACCGGGCCCTGCTCGCCGTCTTCTACTTCGTCCCGATGCTCATCTCCACGGCCGCCATCGCCGTCATCTTCAAGAACCTCCTCGACCCCAACTTCGGCCTCGGCGCCTCCCTCGGCCTGTCCCTGCTCGACCAGAACTGGCTGGGCGACCCCGAACTCGCCTTCTACGCCGTGGTGTTCGCCATCAGCTGGCAGTTCGTGCCGTTCCACACGCTGCTCTACCAGGCCGGGGCCCGCCAGATCCCCGCCTCGCTGTACGAGGCCGCCTCGATCGACGGCGCCGGGCGCGTCAAGCAGTTTTGGCACATCACCCTGCCCCAGCTGCGCTACACCGTCGTCACGTCCTCGACGCTCATGACCGTCGGCTCGCTCACCTACTTCGACCTCGTGTTCGTGCTCACCGGCGGCGGCCCCGGCTACGCGACCCGGCTCCTCCCGCTCGACATGTACATCACCGGCTTCCAGAGCAACGACATGGGCCTCGCCAGCGCCGTCTCCGTGGTCCTCGTCGCGGCCGGCCTCCTGCTCTCCCTCGCCCTCGTCCGGTTCTCCGGCTTCAGCCGGATGCGCAGCCAGCAGGCAGGTGCGTGATGACTCTCCTCACCGATGCTCCGTCTTCTGTGAAGATCTCCGCCGGGCCGCCGCCGGGCCGCTTCTCCCGGCTGCGCCGCACCAACCCGCTGGGCGCGCTGGGCGGTCTGCTCTGGCTGGTCGTCGTCCTCGTCCCCGTGTACTGGGTCGTCGTCACCAGCCTGCGCACCCGCGAAGGCTTCTTCGAGGCCAACCCCCTCGCCGTCCCGACGGACCCGACCCTGGACAACTACCGCCAGGTCCTCGACAACGGCTTCACCCACTACCTCCTCAACAGCGTCCTCGTCACGACCGGCGCCACCGCGCTCACACTGTCGGTGTCCTTCCTCGCCGCCTACGCCATCGTGCGCGGCACCGGACGCGCCCTGCGCTGGGCGTTCAGCGTCTTCCTGCTCGGCCTCGCGATCCCCCTCCAGGCGACGATCATCCCCGTGTACTACCTGATCGCCAAGGCGAACATGTACGACACCCTGCCCGCGATCGCCCTCCCCTCGGCGGCCTTCGCGATCCCCCTCACGGTGGTCATCCTCGTCAACTTCCTGCGGGACATACCCGACGAGCTGTACGAGTCGATGCGCGCCGACGGGGCCGGGCACTGGCGCATGCTGTGGAGCCTGGCCCTGCCGCTGTCCCGCCCGGCTCTCATCACCGTCACCATCTACGACGCGCTCAACGTCTGGAACGGCTTCCTCTTCCCCCTGATCCTCACCCAGAGCCCCGACAAACGAGTCCTCCCGCTCTTCGTCTGGAGCTTCCAGGGCGAATTCACGATCAACGTCCCGGCGGTCCTGGCGGCGGTGGTCCTCTCCACACTGCCGATCCTCGCCCTGTATGTGGTGGGGCGCCGGCAGCTCATCGGGGGGATGACGGCGGGGTTCGGGAAGTAAGAAGTAAGGGGAAGGCCGTCAGGGCGGCTCACCGGTGTTCTCCGGTGGGCCGCCCCCGTCCCCTACGGGAGGGAGTCGAGGCGGGGCATTCGTCGGCCTGACAGGATGGGTGCGTCCGGCTCGGTTCCCGTGTTCTGGAGGTTCTGTGCGTGCAGGTGTCGTGGTTGCCGCTCAGGCCGGTGTGGAGGAACTTGCCGTGCGGGCCGAGGAGTTGGGGCTGCGCAGTTTCTGGGTGAACGATACGCCGATGGTGCACGGGGACCCCTTCGTCGCCCTGGCCCTGTGTGCGAAGGCCACCCGGCGGATCCGGCTCGGTGTCGGCGTGACCTCCCCGGCCCTGCGGTCGGCGCCCGCCTCGGCCAGCGCCTTCGCCAGTCTCAACGCCCTCGCCCCGGGCCGGATCATCTGCGGGGTCGGCACGGGGAACACGGCCCGGCGGACGCTGGGGATGCCGCCCACGACGGCGGCCGTACTGGAGGACTTCACCGCCGCTCTGCAAGAGCTGTGCGCCGGACGCCCGACCACGTACCGCGAGGGCGACCGGGTCCGCGAGATCCGGTTCCTGCACGCCGGGCAGCAGGTGAACACCGCCGACGCCATCGAGTTCGCCGTCGCCGCCCTGCACGGCCCGAAAGCCGCCGCCGTCGCCGGACGCCGTGGCGCGGGGCTCATCTCCTTCGGCCTGCTCGACCCCGCCGGCTGGCACGCCCTGCACGAGGCCCGCAGCCGAGCGGCCCACCCCACGCCGGACACCCCCCACGCGTACGCCGTCACTGCCCTCCACCTGCTGACCGACGGCGAGGCCCCCGACAGCGACGCCGCCCGGGACGCGACCGGGCACCTCGTCCTGTCCCTGCTGGACTTCGCCGCCGACACCCCGGCGATGGCGGACCGACTCGGCCCCGAAGTACGCGAAGCGGTACGGAAACTCCTCGACCGGCGCGGCACCACAGCCACCGCGCCGGACCGGTACACCAAGCTGTACCCGGGCTACCTCGGCCGCATCGCCCCGCAGGACCGGGACCTGATCCTCCCGGAACTGATGAACACGCTGGCCCTGGTCGGCACCCGCGACGACCTCCGTACCCGTATCACCGCGCTCGAACGGGCGGGCGTCACCGACCTGTTGATCCAGCCGGTGATCGACCCGCCCGCAGAGATGGCCCGGCTCGCCGGACTCCTGGTCTGAGCGCCTGAGGACTACGACCAGGGCAGCACCAGCGCACCCCAGGCCACGATGGGCCCGAAGGCGACGATCGCCCCGGTGTAGCTGATGACCTGCCGGTAGAAGCGCCGGGGGTCCACGCCGCGCGCGTTGCTGAGGACGAGCGCCCCGTTGGTGGAGAAGGGGGACGTGTCGACGATCGTCGTGGAGACGGCGAGCGCGGCGATCAGCCCGGCGGCGCTGAGGTGGCTGGAGAGCAGCAGCGGGACGGCGATGGGGATGATCGCGGTCAGGATCGCCGTCGAGGAGGCGAACGCGGAGGTGATGGCGACGGTGAAGCACAGCAGCAGCGCGACGAGGAGCGGCGCCCCCAGATTCGCGGCGTGCTCGGAGATGTTGTCGATGACGCCGGCCTTCTCCAGCATCGCGATGTACGTCATCATGCCCGCGACCAGCAGCAGCGTGGACCAGCTGATCCCGTCCACGGCCTTCTCCTGCCGCTTCATGTCCACGAGGGCGAGCAGCGTGCCGGCGGCCAGCGCGAGGAAGCCGATCTCCAGGTGGAAGCCGAGCGCGCCGATGACGAGTCCGGCCAGCGAGGCGAGGGTGAGCCACTGCCGCCAGTCCGGTCTGGCGGATATGTCGAGATCCTCGTCACCGGCGTGCTCCGCGTCCTCTTCGAGCAGCGGCGCCGGACGCTTGGCGAGCAGCACATAGGTGAGGATCGCCAGCACCAGGTTGATGGCGAAGCTCGCGCCGAACAACGTCACGGCGGAGACGTGCAGTTCGGTCTTGTCGACGAGGCCGAGGACCAGCGCCCCGGAGACGGCCAGCGGGGAGAACGCGCCCGCGTGCCCGCCGCTGATCACCATCATCCCGACGACCAGCGGGTTGAGCCGGTAGCGGTGGGCGAAGTTCATGCCGATCGGCGCGAGGATCGCGACCGCGGCCGGCGTGAACGTGCCGAACGCCGTCAGCAGCGCGGCCACCAGGAACAGCACCCAGGGGATGAGCTGCACCTTGCCCCGCACCAGCCGTACCCCGGCCGCGACGAGCCAGTCGATGGTGCCGTTGCGGCGGGCGACGGAGAACAGATAGGTGACACCGACGATGGTGACGAAGAGCTTCGCCGGGAACCCGTCGAAGATCTCGTCCTCGGTGAGGCCGAGCGAGGCCGTCCCGACCGTGAAGGTGGCGACGAAGGCGAGGATGCCCAGGTTGATCGGCAGCACGGTGCCGACCACGAACATCACCAGCAGGGCTCCTACGGAGATCACTTCAGCAGACATCTTTGTCCTTGGTGCGGTGGGGAACGGGACATGCGGGTGTCGAGGTACGGGCCGCTGGGGACCGGCCCGACCGAGGTGACGTTCGTGGCGGCTCAGGCAGCTCGGGAGCGGCCGGTGTCCGGTACGTAGATGCGCGCGTCGGCGAGCAGCCGCGCCGCCCGCTGCACGGTGATCCGGCGCGGCACGCCGTCCTGCTGTACGTCGGTGCAGCGCACCGCGACGACACCGGCGGGCGTGCCGAGCCGCAGCCACTCGGAGGTAGGTCCGCCGGTGACCCCCGAGACCACGGACCCGTCGAGCAGCCCGGCCGCCGCGACGGCGACGGCGGAGGTCAGCCCGATCGCGGGGTGCGGCGCGTTCATGCTGAGCATCCGCACCGACACGTCGTACTTCCCGGCACCGACCGCGTCCCCGAGGGTCGTCGTGTACGGCACCGGCGGCCCGACCAGCCCCACCTTGGGCACCGCGTCCCCGGGTTCCGCACCCGGCGCGAGCAGCCCCATCAGCGGCGCGGCGGCATGACGGACGGCCCGCAGCCAGGGCACGTCCGCGCCCACCCGCTCCAGCGACTCGGCGCCGGTGCGCCCGGCCCGTACGGCGTCGACGAGGACGACCGGCGCGCCCGCCGTCACCATGCTCACGCGCACCGGCTCCTCGCCGACCGGCAGATCCTGGACGGCGTGCCCGGTGGGCAGCAGCGCGCCTGCCGGATCGCGGAAGGTGAGGCCGACCGCGACCCCGCCGGCCCGGGTGCCGGGCACCGTCTGGCGGCCGAAGTGGTGCACGACGCCCCCGAGGGTGTCGACGAGCCCTTCGAGGACCGCGCCCGTGTTGGTGTTGCGCATCACCACGCGCGTCTGATCGCCGGTGACCGGAACCAGTCCCTTGCTCACCGCGTACAGGGCGACGCCGGTGGCGCAGTTGCCGCAGTTGCTCGTCCACTCCACCGTGCCCGTCCCGATCCCGACCTGGGCGAACAGGTAGTCGACGTCGACGCCGGGCTCGGGCGAGACGCCGACCACGGCGGCCTTCGACGTGGTGGGGGTCGCCCCGCCCACCCCGTCCAGCTCGACGGGGTCGGTGGCGCCGTACGCGGAGACCAGCAGCCGTTCGAGGTCGGCGCGGTCGGCGGGGACGTCGACCTGGTTGAACAGCCAGCACTTGCTCGTGCCGCCACGCACCAGGGTCGCGGGAATGTGCACGTCGGAGACTCTTCCTGAAGCGGTGGAGGGAGGGAAGGGGATCGCGGCGGCGGTTACGGCGGTGTTGCGTGCCGGTGAACCGCTCGGCGATTGCGGAGACCTTCGCAGAGGGACGACTTCGGAACAATCGCAGTTCGCTTCACCAGGGTTTAGCTCAGCTAAAGTCGTCGGCATGCTCAACGTGCGCCGCCTGCTGCTCCTCGCCGAGGCCGCCGAGCGCGGTTCGCTCACCGCTGCGGCGGAGGCCCTCGGGATGACGACCTCCGCCGCCTCCCAGCAGATGTCCTTGCTGGAGCAGGAGGCGGGCCAGCCCCTCGTCGAGCGGCTGCCGCGCGGGATCCGGCCCACTCCGGCGGGTGCCGCCCTCGCCGAGCGGGGCCGGGCCATCCGCCGCGAACTCCGCGCCGCGCAGGCCGACTTGGACTCCTTCACGGCCCTCGACCAAGGCACCCTGCGGCTCGGTTCGTTCCCCACGGCGAGCGCGTCCCTGCTGCCGCTGGCGCTCACCCGCTTCCGCCGCCGCCACGCCGGTATCCGCATCGAGGTGCGTGCGGGTGTCCTCGCGGAGCTGCGGGAGATGCTGCACACCGGCGAGGTCGAGCAGGGGCTGCTGTGGGACTACGAGTGGAACCGCCTCGACGATCCGGCGCTGGCCCTCACGCACCTGCTGGACGATCCGACGGTGCTGGTCGTCCCCGCGGATTCCCCCTTGCGCACCCACCCCTCGGTACGCCTCGCCGACCTCGCCGACCAGGAGTGGATCATCCGCGCCGACAACCATCCCGTCGCGGACGTCCTGCGCCGCAGTTGCCGCCGGGCGGGGTTCGAGCCGCGTATCGCCTACTCCTCGCACGACTATCAGGAGGCCCAGGCGATGGTCGCGGCCGGTCTCGGCATCGCGCTCGCGCCGCGCCTGGCGCTGACGAGCCGCCGCAGCGACGTACGGCTCCTGCCGCTCGCGGCGGATGCCCCGGCGCCGACCCGCCGTATCCTCCTGGCCCGCGCGAGGGCCCGTCCGGCGACGCCGCCGGCTCAGGCGATGGCTCGGGTGCTGCGGGCGGTGGCGCAGAGGTTTACGGCGCCGGATCTGGACAGGGCTCAGCTGGGGGCGGTTCGCAGGGGCTGAGGGGCGGCCGGGCTGCTGATCGGCTGTATGCCGGGGCACCTGGCGGCGGGGTGGCGGCAAGGGGATGGAGACAAGGGGTAGCGGCAAGGGGGTGGAGACAAGGGGTGGCGACAGGGGGCGGCGACAAGGGGGTGGCGGCAAGGGCGGCGACAAGGAGGCGCGGTGGCAAGGGGGTGGCGGCGAGGGGGTGGCGGCGAGGGGGGGAACGGCAAGGCGCGGCGGTAAGGAGGCGGCGGCCAGGGACGGCGACAGGGGGGAGGCAAGGGGGTGGCGGCAAGAGGGCGGCGACAAGAGGGGGCGGGAACGCCTGGGTCGCCGGGCGCGGTTACGGCTTTCCGGTGCGGTGTCCCCTCAGTAGACCGACACCCCGTACGCGTTCAACGCCTCCTGGATCGGCTGGTAGTACGTCGTTCCTCCCGAGGTGCAGTTCCCCGAGCCGCCGGAGATGATCCCGAGGACCTTGTCGCCGGCGTAGAGCGGGCCGCCGCTGTCGCCGGGCTCGGCGCAGATGTTGGTCTGGATCAGGCCGGACACGACGTCGCCGCTGCCGTAGTTGACGGTCGCGTTCAGCCCGGTGACCCGGCCGCAGTGCACGCCGCTGACGCCTCCCCGGTGGCAGACGCTCTCGCCGACGTACGCGGTCGCGGCGCCGGTGATGTCGACGGTGCCGATGGTGCCGGGGTGGGGGACGGACGTGTTCGTGTAGCGGACGATGCCGAAGTCGTCGACGGGGAAGCGGGTGCTGACGGTGGTGCCGGCCACGGTGCTTCCGGCGGCGTCGGTGTACCAGGTGGATGTGCCGTCGGTGCAGTGACCTGCGGTGATGAAGTAGTACGCGGTCCCTGCCTGCACGTTGACACCCACCGAGCAGCGCCAGGCGGACGTGTAGATGCCGTCGCCGCCGGACAGGAGCGTCCGCAGCGGCCCGCCGAGCCGCTCGACGCTCGCGGAACGGCCGGTGGCGCGCTGGATGCGGGCCAGGTCCGGGGCGGTGACGGTGGGGTCGGCGAGGACGTGGAGCTGTCCGGTACGGGGATCGGGGACCCAGGCGGTACCGGCTACGTCGAGGGCCTGGACGGTGGTGGTGGCGTGGGCCGGGGTAGTGGCGGCTGTGCCGGGTATGGCGGTGGTGGCGCGGGCGGGGGAAGCGGCGGCTGTGCCGGATATGGCGGAGGCGGCGCGGACGGGGGAAGCGGTGGCTGTGCTGGGTGCGGAGCTGGTGGCGTGGGCCGGGGGAGCGGTGGCCGTGCCGGGTACGGAGCTGGTGGCCGCGCCCGCGTTCGTCACCCCGAGGCCGGTCACCGCGAACAGGCTCAGCACGGAGGCGAGTAACCACGTACGTCGGACGGCGAAGCGCTGTGCTCGGATCACGGGAGGCTCCCTGAGGACGTGCGTGGCGCGGCGTCCTCAGTGTGCCGGGCCGGGGGTGGGGGTGGGTAGAGGGGCTTCGGCCGAAGAGCACGGCGGCGCCGGACGGGGTATGGCTGCCCCGACGCCCGACGCCCGACGCCCGACGCCCGACGCCCGACGCCCGACGCCCGACGCCCGACGCGAACTCGCCTCGCCGCTGCCGGAGTTGCCCACGCGCCGTCAGGGGATTCCTGGCCGCCTGCCCCGAGTCCGCGAGGGCCTCGCGCCGGTCAAGAGGTCTCCGCCCTCCGGCCGGTCAGGAGCCCCGTGCTTTCATGCCCGAGCCCGTCAGGAGCCCCGTGCTCCCGTCAAGAGGTCTCCGTCCTCCAGCCCGTCAGGGAGCCCCGTGCTTTCGTGTCCGAGCCCGCGAGGAACCCCATGCCCCCGCGCCCGGCCCCATCAGGACGTCCGCGCCCTCCGTACCCGTGTCCCCCCGTCCACCACCAGATCCGCCCCCGTGACCCACCCCGCCTCCTCCGACACCAGCCACATCACCGCCTTCGCGACGTCCTCGGGCTCCCCGAAGCGGCCCAGCGGGAGCCCCTCCGCCGTCCCCTTCTCCCAGGCGAACCGTGCCATCTCGGTGCGGGTCAGGCCGGGGGAGACGGAGTTCACCCGTACCCCCGGCCCCAGTTCGCCCGCGAGTTGCTGGGTCAGCCGCAGGAGCGCAGCCTTGCTGACGCTGTACGCCCCGACGCCGGCCCCCACGTGGGTCGCGCCCTCCGTGCAGATGTTGACGACGGTGCCGCCGTGCTCGCGCATCCACTCCCGCCAGGCGCACTGCGTGAGCCGCAAGGGCGCTTCGACGTTGACGGCGAAGGCACGGGCCCACTGCGCGGGGTCGGCGTTCATGAGGGGGCCGAGGGGCTGGTTGGTGGCGGCGTTGTTGACGAGGACGTCGAGGCGCCCGTACTCGCGCAGGGCGAGGGAGACCAGCCGCGCGGGGAGACCGGGGTCGGCGAGATCGCCGGGGAGACCGACCGCGTCGAGGGAGTCGGCGGTAAGGCGGACCTCGGCGGGGTCGCGGGCGGTGACACAGACCCGCGCACCGGACGCAGCGAGCGCACGGGCGACGGCGAGCCCGATGCCGCGGGTGGCACCGGTGACGAGGGCGACGCGGCCGGGGGAGGGAGAGGAGGGCATCGCCGCACAGTCTCATGATGGACCATCAGTTAACAGTGCTTGACGGGGAGTTGAGCTGGACACGGGACTAAGCGGGAGCCGCGACACAGGCCACCGGCACCAGGCGATGCCGGACCCGGGCCGCCCCTGTCCGGCCAACCGGCGTCCTCCGGAGGGAAGTTACGTCCGACGCCGGAACAAGTCGGCGCCACACGACCGGCCGACAACCCGCGTCGCCCCGCTCCCGCGTCGCCCCGCTCCCGCGTCGCCCCGCTCCCGCGTCGCCCCGCTCCCGCGTCGCCCCGCTCCCGCGTCGCCCCGCTCCCGCGTCGCCCCGCTCCCGCGTCGCCCCGCTCCCGCGTCGCCCCGCTCCCGCGTCGCCCCGCTCCCGCGTCGCCCCGCTCCCGCGTCAGCGCCACCCCTCAATCCACCGCCCCCAACGGCGAGTTGCGCCCGGCGACAAGGTGCAGAACCGTCCGCCAGTCCTCCAACACCCCCGCGTCGAACCCGGCGGACCGCGCCTCCTCCGCGGCATGCGAGAGGCGTGCGAGGTCGTCGTCCGTGTGGTGGCCGGTCCAGGGGTGGTGGCGCAGGAGCGCGGCGACGCGCGGGCCGAGCAGGGGGCGTACGGCGTCGGCGGCGCGGTGTGCGGGGTCGGTGGGGCGCAGGAGGCGGCCGACCGGCTGGACCAGGCCCGCGAGCTGGAGTTCCTTGTCGGCGGGGCGGGTGCGGCGCAGCAGCGCGGCGGTCCGCAGGGCGTGGTCGTGGAGATCGACACCGGCGTCCCTGATGCGCGTACTCCCGGTCTCCCGCACCCCTTTGCAGGCGTACAGCAGATCCATCAGCTCCTCCACGCTGCGCAGCTCCATCCGTCGGTCCTCCCGCGAGACAGCCGGTGCGCGAGCCAGCACAGCATGGCGACCTTGCGCCCGAGCCAACGGCACCTGAACTGCGCGGCGAGACCTGCGGGGTACGCCGAACGGGTGAACTGCGAAGAGCTTCCCGGCGTCAACCGACGAGGGATGACATCGGGGTGACGTCCCATCGTTACGTCAAATTTTCAGCGCTATCGAGCGGACCCCCGCTCATTTGGTTACTCTAGGGCTCGGCGGACAGCAGTACCGGGATCCCATCGTCCGCCGTGGGGCTGGCCGGTCATCACGGCCCGCTCTCCCAGGAGTTGCCGGCGCCACCGCGTCCGAGCTGCATTCGAGCAAGACCCGAGGGTGCGTCAGACGCCGGACCGTACAGTGGTCGGCACGCCCCGAGGGTGACCCGACACATAAGGAGTGCGCGGTGACACCGGAGAAGACGAACCTCGAACAGCCCCCGAAGGAACGTACGGAGAGCTCGGGCCGCAGGCCCGGAGAACTCGGCAGCCTGGACGTGTGGGCGCACTCGGCCCCCATCCGTCTCGCGGGCTACGAGGACGACCTGGCCGAGCCGCACATCCTCCCCAGCGTCGACTGATACGACCGCATGGGCGTGCCCCCCTTCACGCCCATGCTCCCCCTGTAGTACGAGGGTCCCCTTCGTCACTTGCCTAAAGGCTTTAGGCAAGCCCATAATCCCTTCAGGCGTGCTGCTCCAGGCATGCCAGGTGCAGAAGGGGTACGACGATGGCGCGCGTGGGACTCACCCCCGACCGGCTGATCCTCGCGGGCGCGGACCTCGCCGACGAGGCCGGCTTCGAGAACGTCACCCTCTCCGCGCTCGCCCGCCACTTCGACGTACGGGTCGCGAGCCTGTACGCGCACGTCAAGAACTCCCAGGACCTGAAGACAGGCATCGCCCTGCTCGCCCTGGAGGAACTCGCCGACCGAGCCGCCGACGCCCTAGCGGGCCGCTCCGGCAAGGACGCGCTCGTCGCGTTCGCGAACGTGTACCGCGACTACGCCCGCGCCCACCCCGGCCGCTACACCGCCGCGCGCTTCCGCCTGGACCCCGAGACGGCCGCCGCGAGCGCCGGCGTACGGCACTCCCGGATGACCCGAGCGATCCTGCGCGGCTACGCCCTCACGGAACCCGACGAGACCCACGCCGTACGCCTCATCGGCAGCGTCATGCACGGATACGTCAGCCTGGAGGAGGCCGGCGGATTCGCCCACAGCCAGCCCGACGGCGAGACGAGCTGGCTCCGCATCCTCGACGGCCTGGACGCGCTGCTGCGCAACTGGCCGAGCGGCGAGGGCGGTTGAGCGGATGACTGCACCAACACGCCCGCCTGACCGGCGAAGTTGCCCGACCATGCCGCTGCGCCGCCCCAACTGGCCGCCTGGCAGCGGCGATCGACCACGCTGCTGTGCCGATACGGCTGGCCGCCTGGCAGCGAGGATCGCCCATGCCGCCGTACCGCCTCAACTGGCCGACCGGCAGCGGCGATCGACCGCACCGCTGTGCTGACACAGCCGACAGACCGGCGACGGAGACCGGCCATGCCGCCGTACCGCCTCAACTGGCCGACCGGCAGCGGCGATAGACCACGCCGCCCCAACCGACCCACCCGCGAAGAAGGTTGACCGTGCCGCAGTACGAAACCCCCGTCACCGCCGACCTGATACGCGGCGCCCTCGACCTCGAACCCACCCCGGACGGCGGCCTGATCCCGCACCGCCTGCCGCCCCGGGCCCGCGCCCAGAACACCGACCCCCAGCTCGCGGCCGTAGAGGTCCAACCCTCCGGCGTACGCGTCGTGTTCCGCACGAGCGCGACCGAGATCGAGCTGGAGGTCGTCCCCACGAACCGGGTGTACGCCGCCGCCCCGCCCCGCCCGCCCGCGCGCTACGACCTCGTCGTGGACGGCGAGTTGACGGCTCAGGCAGCCGCGACCGGCGGCCACACACTAACGATCGACATGGTCACCGGCGCCACGGAATTCACCGAGGGCCCACCAGGAACCGTCCGCTTCACGGACCTCCCCGACCGCCCCAAGAACATCGAGATCTGGCTCCCGTACGCCCAGAAAACCGAACTCCGCACCCTCCGCACGAACGCCCCCATCGAACCGGCGACCCCCTCCACCCGCAAACTCTGGCTCCACCACGGCAGCTCGATCAGCCACGGCACAGACGCGGCGAGCCCCACGGCGATCTGGCCCGCAGTAGCAGCCCGCCTCGGCAACATCGACCTCCTCAACCTCGGCTTCGGCGGCAGCGCGATGCTGGACCAATTCACGGCCCGAGCAATCCGAGACACCCCCGCCGACCTGATCACCCTGAAGATCGGCATCAACATCGCAAACGTGGACGCGATGCGCATGCGAGCCTTCGGCCCAGCGGTCCACGGCTTCCTGGACACAATCAGAGACGGCCACCCCAACACGCCGCTCCTGGTGATCTCCCCGATCCACTGCCCCATCCACGAAACAACCCCGGGCCCAGGAGCCCTGGACACGAAGGCGTTCGCGGAGGGCAAACTGAAGTTCCTGGCAACGGGAGACCCGGAGGAGGCGGCAAGGGGCCGCTTGACACTGGTGACGATGAGGGAGGCACTGGAGCGGATAGTAGGCGAACGGGCGCAGGAGGACGACAAGTTGGCGTACCTGGACGGCCGAGAGCTATACGGCCCACAGGACAAGGACTTGCCCCTACCGGACGACCTGCACCCGGACACGGAGACGCACAGGAGGATGGGCGAACGCTTCGCCGAACTAGAGATCTTTAATGGTGGGGGTTACGTCGGGTCGTGACGTCTGCCGTGGGCTGCGCTATGCCGGAGGGATGAGGTATTCCGATGGCGGTGGGCTGACGGCCGAGGAGCGGGCTCGACGCGAGCAAGTCCGGCTCGCGGCAGCCGATCTGATCGAGGCGGGAGCTGGTGACGGGGAGGTGGCCCGACGGTTCAGGGTGACGCGGATGTCGGCGAACCGCTGGCGGCGGGCACTGGCCGCGGGCGGTCGCCAGGCCCTGGTCTCCAAGGGGCCGGGTGGTGCCCGCTGCAAGCTGGATACCGGTCAGTTACGGGCCCTGGAGACGGTGCTGGAAGCCGGTCCGGCCGCGTACGGCTGGAGTGACCAGTGCTGGACGCTGGCGAGGATCGCCGAGATCGTGCGCCGCCGGTTCGGTGCCGAGTACACCCTGGCCGGGCTCGACCTGCTGCTGCACCGGATCGGCTGGAGCGTGCAGATCCCGGCCCGCAGAGCCGCCGAGCGGGACGAACCGAGGATCGCCGCCTGGAAGGACGAGCAGTGGCCCGTCATAAAAAGAAGGCGGCGGACCTGGGCGCCTGGCTCTGTTTCGAGGACGAGGCAGGACAGGGCCTGAGGCCGCCCAAAGGCCGCACATGGGGCCGTCGAGGCCGCACCCCGGTCGTGAAGGTCACCGCCGCGGGCACCAAACGGGTCTCGATCGCGGCGCTGATCTGCACCAAAGACGGCCGTCGGCCACGGCTGATCTACCGCATCCACCTGGACCACGGCCCTGCCAAAGGCCGGCGCAAGGGCTTCACCGAGACCGACTACGCCCGGCTGCTGGATGCCGCGCACCAGCAGCTCGGCGGCCCCATCGTCTTGGTCTGGGACAATTTGAACACGCACGTCAGCCACACCATGCGACGACTCATCGCCGCACGGTCATGGCTGACCGTCTACCAGCTGCCGCCCTATGCCCCGGAGTTCAACCCGGTCGAAGGCGTGTGGTCGCACCTGAAGAGGTCCCTGGCCAACCTCACCAGACACAGCCTCGAACAGCTCACCACGCTGGTGAAGAGCCGACTCAAACAGATGCAGTACCGACCCGGTCTCATCGACGGCCTCATCGCCAAGACCGGCCTCGACCCCCAACCGCCGTAACCTCAGCCATTAAAGATCTCTAGCTCTGGGAAAGGACGAGTTCCTGTCGATCTAAACGGCGAGACGCTCGTCTTTTAGGGGCGCGGGGCTGTGTTTGATTTGCGGCTGCCGCCGCGTGGGCGCGACCAGCTCCAACGAGCCCGCACCCGCCCCACCACAGCACCCCCCTATTCCATAGGCGCAGTCCGAGGCCAAGGCCTCAACTCCTCCAACTGCTCCGCCAGCCGCAACAACTGCCCCTCACTCCCCGGCTTGCCGACCAGTTGAACCCCGGTCGGCACCCCGGAGGGATGCGTTCCCAACGGCACAGCCATCGCAGGCCACCCCGCCAAATTCCAGGCCGGCGTAAACGGCGAGTAACTGGAGTTGACGAGGAGATTCCGCACCCACCCCCGCTCATGCCAGGCCACAGACTTGGGCGCGCGCCGAGCAAGCGCGGGGGTCACCAACACGTCGTACTCGGCAAAGAACGGCTCGAACCGCCCCCGCAACGCCTCCCGAGCCACCCCCTTACGAACGGAACCCAGAAACCGCCGCCCCACAGCCGCATGAACCCGAGTCCGCCGAACCAACAACCGAGGATCAAGCGGCTGCGCATCAACAGCGGTCCCGGCGGTCCAGTAAGCCAAAGAGGTCGTAGCCAACGACACCGGATACGGCGGATCAGCACGCCGCACCCGATGCCCCGCCCCGCTCAACGCCCGAGCAGCCTCCCGCGCAGCGACAACGTACGGCTCACTGACAGGCGTACCGGCAACAGGACTCCGCACAGACACGGCAACCCGCAGAAACCCAGGAGACTCGGGCCGAGCAACCTCCTCATCGGCGAGGACGGACAACATGAGCCGAGCATCGCCGACCGTGGTCGCAAGGGGCCCGTTCTCGGAAAGCCCGAACCAGTCCCCGTCCCCGATACCGGCGGGAACGAGCCCGTGCCCAGGCTTGATGGTGACGAGCCCACAGTTCGCGGCCGGAATCCGCAGAGACCCCATGCCGTCATTGCCAAGGGCGATCGGCACCATCCCGGCGGCAACAGCGGCGGCACTCCCCCCGGAGGACCCACCGGCGGTACGGGAGAGATCCCAGGGGTTGCGGGAGACCCCGTGCACCCCCTCGGTAGTACCGAAGACACACAGCTCGGGCACATTGGTGAGCCCCACCACGATCGCCCCGGCGGCCCGCAGCCGAGCGACGGTGACATGGTCCTCGGCGGACGGCGTATCGGGCGTGGCGGCAGACCCGACCCGCATGGACTCACCCCGCACAGCAAGGTTGTCCTTGACGGCCAACGGCACACCGGCGAGCGGCAGTTCGGCCAGATCCCCGCGCGCCGCAAGCTCATGCGCCTCGGTGAGCGCGGCCTCCTTGCGGACGACCCGGAACGCCCCCACAGCCCCGTCGAGCCGCTCGATCCGGTCCAGATGCTCGGCGACGACCTCACGCGGGGTGGCCCGCTTCTCACGGACGGCGGCGGCGATCTCTGCGGCGGTCCGGCCGACCCAACTGGTCACGGGCGCTCCTCGGGGTGCGGGGTGTGGGAGAACTCTGCCTCCCGTGATGCGTGCACGTCGAGATCTTCCCGGAACCGGCTCGGAACCGCCTCCGGAGCAGCTCACGTCCCATCCGATCAATCGGGCACCTCCTGCCCCATTGACAGCCAACTCTCGCGGCCCGACCATTCGATACATCCGATGACCTGGGGGCCTTGCATGCGGGCTTGTCGTCAGATCCTTGGTGCCGCGACCGCGGCCCTCCTCCTCTTCGCGGCGCCGCTCCCGGCAACGGCGTCGACCGCCGCACAGCCACCGGCCACCGTGCCGGCGCTCACCAACTGGACGCCGGAGCCCGGGAGTTACACCTACGGCACCGCCACCCGCCTGATCGCCGACACCCCGGCCGAACACCGCGTCGCCACCGTCCTCGCCGACGACCTGCGCGACGCCGGACACGGCACCGTCCCGGTCGTCGACGGTGCGGCGCACGCCGGGGATGTCGTCATCGACGTCGACCCGGCCCGTACGGCTCTCGGCGCCGAGGGCTACGAGCTGCGCTCCGGCGACACCCTCGCGGTGACCGGCGCCACCGAGACCGGCGCCTTCCACGGCACCCGAACAATCCTCCAACTCCTCGCGCAGGGCGACCAGTTGCCCGGCGGCCGGACCGTCGACACACCCCGCTACCCGGAGCGCGGGGTCGGCGTCTGCGCCTGCTACATCCACATCTCCCTGCCCTGGCTGGAGAACCTCATCCGGGAGATGAGCTACCACAAGCTCAACCAACTCCTCCTGGAAATCAAGGTGAAGAGCGACGCGCACCCCGAGGCCAACACCTGGGGCTACTACTCCAAGGACGAGATCCGGCGCCTGGTCGCCCTTGGTGAGCGCTACCACGTCGAGATCATCCCGGAGATCAACTCCCCGGGCCACATGGACCCTTGGATCGAGAACCGCCCCGACCTCCAGCTCACCGACTCCAGCGGCGTGAAGCAGCCCGCCCGCCTCGACGTCACCCAGCAGGCGGCGTTCACCTACTACACGAGCCTGATCGACGAGTACGCCGAGGTCTTCCCCGCCCACGCCTGGCACATGGGCGCCGACGAGTACATGCTCGGCTCCGACTTCGCCAAGTACCCGCAGATCCTGGCCTACGCCCGCCAGAAGTACGGCGCGAACGCCACGCCCCAGGACGCCTTCGTCGACTTCGTGAACCGCGTCCAGGCGTACGCCGCCACCAAGGGCAAGCAGCTCCGCATCTGGAACGACGGCCTCACCGGCGCGAACACCGTCCCGGTCGCCCCCGGCACAACGGTCGAGCACTGGCTGAACGTCGCCGTGAAACCGAGCCAACTCATCGCCCAGGGCTACCCGTTGCTGAACGCCGCCTACGCCCTCTACCTGATCCGCGGCGGCTTCCACTCCGACACCGCCGGTCTCTACGACCAGAGTTGGGACCCGCGCAGCTTCGAGGGCGAGAAGGTCGCGTCGAGCAACGGCATCGTCGGCGCGAAGATCAGCCTCTGGCCCGACAACGGACGCGGCGAGACGGAGAACGAGGTCGCCACCGGCCTCTGGCCCGCCCTGCGCCACCTCGCGCAGGCCACGTGGGGCGACCCCCACCCCGACGCCACGTACGACCAATTCACCGCACGCGGCACGGCAGTTGGGCACGCGCCCGGCCGGCGGGACCTGACGCGCGTACCGGTCGCGAACGGCCGCTACACGCTGGGCGCGGGCGGACGCTCGTACGGGACGTACGACATCGCACGCACCGCCGACGGATACGTCACCCTCCGCGCCTCCGACGGCTGCCTCGACATCCGGGGCGGCAGGCTCACCCTCAACACCCCGCTCCAGCCCGGAGTTGTCGCGACCCGCGCGGCCTGCGACGCGAGCAGCACCGTGCAGCGCTGGGAACTCCAGCCCGTCCCCGGCGGCTATCTGCTGGTCAACGCGATCACCCGGATGACGATCAGCGCGACGTCCGACGGACGCCTCGCGCAGTACCCGCCGGACCAACAGCCGCCCACCGTATGGCAGTTGAGCTGAGGAGAGCCGATGCCTGTCTCACGCCGTGTGTTCGTCGCGTCGGCCGTCGCGGTCGTGGCGGCGGGGGTGCCGTCAGGAGCCAACGCGGCGACCCCCGCTTCCCCCGCCCCTCCCCTCCGCGCCGACCTCTCCCGCATCCCCGTCCTCCCCACCGACACCGAAGCCGACCTCGTCCGCAAAGCCTCCCAACTCCGCCCCACCGCACGGCAGATCGCCTGGCAGAGCCTGGAGCGGACCGCGTTCCTGCACTTCGGCGTGAACACCTTCACCGGCCTGGAGTGGGGGACGGGCGACGAGGACCCGAACGTCTTCCAGCCCACCCGCCTCGACACCGACCAGTGGGCCAGAGCGCTCAGAGACGGCGGCTTCAAGCTCGCCATCCTCACCGTCAAGCACCACGACGGCTTCGTCCTCTACCCGTCCCGCTACACCAACCACTCGGTGGCATCGAGCAGTTGGCAGGGCGGCCGGGGCGACGTCCTGCGCTCCTTCGCCGACTCCATGCGCCGGTACGGCCTCAAGGTCGGCGTCTACCTCTCGCCCGCCGACGAGAACCAGTACCTCCACGGCGTCTACGCCAACGGCAGTGTCCGCACCGCGCGCACGATCCCGACCCTCACGGCCGACGACGACCGCACCCCCGCCCGTTTCTGGACGCTCCCCGCCACCGACTACGGCGCCCACATGCTCAACACCCTGTACGAAGTGCTCACCGAGTACGGCCCCGTCGACGAGGTCTGGTTCGACGGCGCGCAGGGCCGCATCCCGTCCGACAAGGTCGAGAGCTACGACTGGGACAGCTGGTACACCCTGGTCCGCGACCTGGCCCCGGACGCGACGATCGCCGTCACCGGCCCCGACGTCCGCTGGGTCGGCAACGAGTCCGGGCTCGCCCGCGAGAACGAGTGGAACGTCATCCCGGTCAAGGAGAACCAGTACGGCCGCACCGACTGGGCCCTCTCCTACGACACCGCCGACCAGGGCAGCCGGACCGCGCTGGTGCGGGCCCGCCCGAACACCGGCTTCCTCCAGTGGTGGCCCGCCGAGTGCGACGTGTCGATCCGTGACGGCTGGTTCTACCACGCGGACCAACAGCCCAAGTCCGTCGCCGACCTGACGGAGATCTGGTTCGGCTCGGTGGGCCGGGGAGCGGTCCTGCTCCTCAACGTCCCGCCGGACACGGAGGGGCTGCTCCACGCGTCCGACGTCACCCGGCTGCGCGAGTTCCGCGAGCGGACCGACCGCGAACTCCCGTACGACCTGGCCCTGGACGGCCGTACGACATCCGCACCGAACCAGGTCACCGTCGAACTCCCCGCCGATACCGACGTCGACCGCATCAGGCTCGCCGAGGACATCCGCGAGGGGCAGCAGGTCGAGGCGTTCGTCGTGGAGGCGTTGCGCGGGGGCGTGTGGACGCAGGTCGCGCGGGCGGGGACGATGGGGGCGAGCCGTATCCTGCGGCTGTCCGCGCCGGTGCGGGCCCGGCAGTGGCGGGTCCGCGTGACGGGGGCGCGAGTCGCGGCGGTGCGGGTCGCGGAGTTCCGGCTGTACCGGTCGGCGGTCTGAGCTGGGGAGGTCCCATGGGTGAGGTGCGGGTGTCGGCGCGGGACTCCCTCGTACAGGTGCGGGCCGGTGACGACATCGTCGTGGAACTGCCCGAGAACCCGTCGACCGGCTACCTCTGGGAGATCACCGGCATCGAGGGTCTTGAGGTGACCGGGGACGACCATGCGTCGGCCCCGACCGGGCTGGTCGGGGCCGGGGGGAGCCGCGTCCTCAGGCTGCGCGCCGAGAAGGCGGGGGAGGGGCGGCTGGAGCTGGTGTACCGGCGGTCGTGGGAGGCGGAGGGGGAGAACGCGGGGCAGTACGCGCTACGGGTCACCGTGGTGTGACGGGCGACCCGGGCGTACCACCCGCGCTCGACCCGTCCCGCTACCAGAGATAGATCTCGTGCACCATCCCGTCCGCCTCCTCGCGGAACGAGATCGCGTGGTTGGTCTGGCGAGCCTGGGACGCCAGGGTCGTCAGCGCCGTGAACGCCCAGTCCGTGGCGTTGAAGATCTTCTTCCAGCCACCGCCCTTGACGTGGAAGTAGACGTTGCGGGTCTGGTTGATGGACCACAGGCCGTCGACGACGACGTTCTGCGTCCAGGTCCCGGTGACCGCGGTCGCGGCCTGCGCCGCCGTGAACGCCCGCAGGTCGCCGTGGAGTTCGGGTGTGACCGTGGGCCGTGCCTCACCGGCGGCGGTCTGCTCGAACCGCTGGATCATGGCGTCCCCGGCGGGCTTGCCGGACCCGGCGGACGCGCCGCCGGCCTGGCCGACGTCGACGCCGGGCGGGAGCAGGGCGGGCCGCCCGGCCTCGTCCTGGGCGGCCGAGGAGCGGACCTTCTGCGTCGCGGGCTGCTGCTTCGGCGCGGCCTGCGTGTCCTGTCGTTGCGGGCTCATCGTCGTCCCTCCGTTTCCTGTCGCGCCTGGCTCACCAGGCGTAGATCTGCTGGACGGTGCCGCTGTCCTCGTAGAGGCCGACCTTCGCGCCGTTCGCCTTGGACGCGGCGAGTTCCGCGAGCATCGCGGCGTCGGTCGCGCCCACCGCGCCGTTGAGGCTGAGCCAGCCGCGCAGTTCGCCGTACGCCCACACGTTTGCGTCGGCCTCGTTGCTCCACAGCGCGAGGATGCGCTGGTCGGGCAGCCAGTCGCGGATGACGGTGCCGAGGAAGCCGAGGGTGTGCCAGGACTCGATCGAGCACTCGCCGTACCCGATGCGGAAGAAGCCCTGCTCGCCCCAGCCGGGGCCCCAGCTGTTCTTGGCGATCCAGCACTGCTGGGCGTCGTCGTAGCCGACGAGGGTGACGCAGTGGCCGCCGGCCAGGGTGCCCGTCTTGTGGCGGTAGACGCCGCCCGCGTAGGAGAAGAAGTCCTGGTAGACGTAGAAGCAGGCGACCACGGAACCGTAGGTCGAGATCAGCTCCTTCATCGTCGCCGGGTTGTTCGCCTGCTGCCAGGAACGCGCCTTGACCAGCCGGTTCGGCCAGTCCGCGTTGAGCTTCGAGCAGTCCTGGTCGGCGGCCGTGTACGGGAAGTACGCGTCGATCGTGACGCCCGAGTCGCGCGCCTTGTCGGCGAGGGGCTCCGGCAGCCAGCCGGAGGCGCAGGTGGCGCCCGCCGCACGGCCGTAGCAGTAGTACGCCTGCGCCTCGGAGAGGTCGACGGCGAGGTTCGGCGTGCGGTTCGTGTACCGGGTGACGTGCTCCAGCGTCCCGACGGACCCGAAGGCCACGCAGGAACCGCATCCGCCCTGGTCCTTCACCGGCGTCGTGTAGTTCGCGCCGCCGACATTGCGCAGGTCGAAGGCGCTGGGCGCGCCGACCGAGTCGGCGGTCGCGGCGAGGGCGGCGGCGCGGTCGCTCTGCCGGGCACTCTCGGCGGCGGCGGCCTCGTGCTCCTGGACGGGGACACCGAGGCGGATCACCCGCTGGCCCTCGGTGAGGGAGGTCATGCTGGTGACGGCCATGCGCCACGGGTTGCCCGCGTCGTCGAGCACCGACCTGAGGTGGCCGAGGTCGAGCGGGTCGTTGACAGGCATGGTGGAGCCTCCTTGCTGCTGTGGAACACGAACCGGGAAGCACGAAGCGGCATATGGACGCGCCTCGGTGACGGTTCGTCAGGATGTCGTGCCGGAAGGAGAGAGGCGGGCACGTGCGCCTCGACAGATCGATGACTCGCGGCTCGATTCCGCGTCAGTGTCTGTGCGTTCTCGTGTTGGCTTGCACAGCCGAACCCCCGAATGCGATGACAGCCCCTGAAGTCTGTACGGCGCCCCTCGGGCGGCCGTCGGCTGTCAAGACGCAGCTAAGCAGAGAACGGGGGGTCCGGGAATACGCCGGAATGCGGAGCCGGAAACGGGGTGGACGGGCCCCGCGTTGCGGAGCGGCACCTCTCCCTTACGGCAACCGCTTTCGGAAACCGGCCTGCCGAATGTTCCCCCGAGGTCGTTCCCTCAGGCCCCCAACTGTGCCCGCAGCCACTGCTCCACCTCACCCACGTGCGCGGCGGCAGCCGCCCGCGCCGCCTCCGGGTCCCGCGCCTTCAACGCCCGGTGGATCGCGGCGTGTTCACGCCGGGTGCGGTCGAAGGCGCCCTCTTCCTCGTAGCCGCGCCAGACGCGGGCGCGGAACGTGCGCGAGGACAGGCCCTCCAGGATCGCGGCCATCGTCTCGTTCCCGGCGGCGACCGCGATCGCCCGGTGGAAGGCGAGGTCGTGCGCGAGGATCACCTCGGGGTCGTCGGTCGCGTTCATCGCCGCCAAGTGCTCCTCGACCTCGGCGAGTTGGGCGTCGCTGATGCGCGCCGCCGCAAGGGCCGTCGCCGTCGACTCCAACACCCGCCGCACTTCGAGGAGTTCCACGAGACGCGCCCCCCGCGAGAGGTCGGCGACGACACCGAACGTCTCCAGCAGGTCCCCGGCGTCCAGTGCGGTGACATAGATCCCGGACCCGTGCCGCGCCTCCAGCACCCCGAGGACGGTGAGCGCCCGGATCGCCTCCCGCATCGAGCTGCGGGACATCCCGAGCTGCGCGGCGAGGTCCCGTTCGGTCGGCAGCCGCTGGCCCGGCTCCAGGAGCCCCTCCGCGATCATCGCCTTGATCCGCTCGATGGCGCGCTGCGTCACCGTGCCCTGCCGCGGGGCGGTCCCCGTACTCTCGTCCACCGTCGTCCTCCCGAAGCCGTGCGGGGAGTCTAGCGACCGAAGTGGTCGGACCACTCTGCGAGAAAATCCGGACTGAACCGCTTCAAGGGGTGTTCGGAACCGAAATTGGTCTGATAAATATGCAGGGTCACTGCACCCGGCGCATCGCGCGCGCCCGCCCGAAAGGGGTCCCGTGAGCCCACGCATCACCGCCGTCGACACCCATGACATCCGCTTCCCCACCTCGCGGGAGCTGGACGGCTCCGACGCGATGAACCCGGACCCGGACTACTCCGCCGCATACGTCGTCCTGCGCACGGACGCCGGGGACGGCCACGAGGGACACGGCTTCACGTTCACCATCGGCCGGGGCAACGAGGTCCAGGTCGCCGCGATCGACGCCCTGCGCGCGCACGTCGTCGGCCGGGACGTCGCCGAGGTCTGCGCGGACCCCGGAAGCGTCAGCCGCGCCCTGATCGGCGACAGCCAGCTCCGCTGGCTGGGACCGGAGAAGGGCGTGATGCACATGGCGATCGGCGCGGTCGTCAACGCCGTCTGGGACCTCGCCGCCAAACGCGCCGCCAAGCCCCTGTGGCAGCTCCTCGCCGACGCCGAACCCGAGTGGCTCGTCGCCCAGATCGACTTCCGCTACCTCACCGACGCCCTCACCCCCGCCGAGGCCCTCGACCTGCTGCGCCGGGGCAAGGAGGGCGCCGAGGAGCGCCGTACGCGGCTGCTGGAGCGCGGCTATCCCGCGTACACGACGTCCGCCGGGTGGCTCGGGTACGGCGACGAGAAGCTCGCGCGGCTCGCCGCCGAGGCCGTCGCGGACGGGTTCACGCAGATCAAGCTGAAGGTCGGCGCCGACCTCGACGACGACGTACGCCGCTGCCGGGTCGCCCGCGACGTGGTCGGCCCCGGCATCCGGATCGCCGTCGACGCCAACCAGCGCTGGGACGTCGAGGAGGCGATCCGCTGGACCAACGCGCTCGCCCCCTTCGACCCGTACTGGATCGAGGAGCCGACCAGCCCCGACGACATCCTCGGCCACGCGGCCGTACGGCGCGGCGTCGCGCCCGTGAAGGTCGCCACCGGCGAGCACGTCCAGAACCGGATCGTCTTCAAGCAGCTCCTCCAGGCCGGCTCCCTCGACGTCCTCCAGCTCGACGCGGCCCGCGTCGGCGGGGTCAACGAGAACCTCGCGATCCTGCTGCTCGCGGCCAAGTTCGGCGTCCCCGTCTGCCCGCACGCGGGCGGCGTCGGACTGTGCGAACTCGTCCAGCACCTCTCGATGTTCGACTTCGTCGCGCTGTCGGGGACGACCGACGACCGGGTCATCGAGTATGTGGATCATTTGCATGCCCACTTCCTTGATCCGGTGGTCATCAGGGAAGGTCACTACATGGCACCGACCACGCCGGGCTTCTCCGCCGCCATGCGGCCGGAGTCCCTCGCGCGCTACCGGTTCCCGGACGGTGCCTTCTGGCTCGCGGACCTGAAGGAGAACGAGGCGGCATGAACGACTTCGAGGGGCTCACGGCACTGGTCACGGGCGGCGCCTCCGGCATCGGCCGGGCCACCGCCGACCTGCTGGCGGAGCGCGGCGCACGCGTCGCCGTGCTCGACCTCGACCCGTCCGGCGTCGACAAACCCCTGCTCGGCCACCAGGCCGACGTCTCCGACGACGCCTCCGTGCGCGCGGCGATAGAGGCCGCCGTCACCGACCTCGGCGGCCTCGACATCCTCGTCAACAACGCGGGCATCGGCGCCCAGGGCACCGTCGAGGACAACGACGACACCGAGTGGCACCGCGTCTGGGACGTCAACGTCGTCGGCATGGTCCGCGTGACCCGCGCCGCCCTCCCACACCTGCGCGCCTCCGCCCACGCGGCGATCGTCAACACCTGCTCGGTCGCCGCGACCGCCGGACTGCCCCAACGGGCCCTGTACAGCGCGACGAAGGGCGCGGTGCTGTCGCTCACCCTCGCGATGGCCGCCGACCACCTCCGCGAGGGTATCCGCGTCAACTGCGTCAACCCCGGTACGGCGGACACCCCTTGGGTCGGCCGCCTCCTCGACGCCGCCGACGACCCGGCCGCCGAACGCGCCGCCCTGGAGGCCCGCCAGCCGTCCGGGCGACTGGTCAGCGCGGCCGAAGTCGCCGCCGCCATCGCCTACTTGGCGAGCCCGCTCGCGGGCGCGACGACCGGCACGTCCCTCGCGGTGGACGGCGGGATGCAGGGGCTGCGGCTACGGCCGGTGCAGCAGTGAGCGGGGGAGTCCCTCGGCCGTCGGGCGCCGACCGGCCCGGGACGAACCGCCTGGGCCGCACCGACACCGAGGTCACCGGCCTCGGCTTCGGCGCCGCAGGCATCGGCAACCTCTTCGCGCCACTCACCGACGAGCAGGCCACCGAGGCGGTAACCGCCGCCTGGGACAAGGGAATCCGCTACTTCGACACGGCCCCCCACTACGGCCTCGGGCTCTCGGAACGCCGCCTCGGCCTGGCCCTGCGCGACCGCCCGCGCGCCGAGTTCACGATCTCGACGAAGGTCGGCCGCCTCCTGGAGCCCGCCGAGGCAACCGGCGACGACCTCGCCGACGGCTTCGCGGTCCCGGGCTCCCACCGCCGCGTCTGGGACTTCAGCGCCGACGGCGTACGCCGCTCCCTGGAGTCCAGCCTCGAACGCCTCAGCCTCGACCACGTGGACGTCGTCTACCTCCATGACCCGGACGACCACGCCGACCAGGCGTTCCACGAGGGGTACCCGGCGCTGGAGAAGCTCCGCTCCGAAGGGGTCGTGGGAGCGATCGGCGCCGGTATGAACCAGACGGCGATGCTCACCCGGTTCGTGCGGGAGACGGACGTCGACGTCGTGCTGTGCGCGGGGCGTTACACGCTCCTCGACCGCAGCGCCCTCACCGACCTCCTTCCGGCCGCCGAGGAGCGAGGCGTGTCCGTGGTGATCGGCGGTGCCTTCAACTCCGGTCTGCTGGCGGACCCGAAGCCCGGCGCCACCTACAACTACACCGCCGCGCCCCAGGAGTTGCTGGACGAGGCACTGCGCCTCAAGGCGGTCGCCGACCGGCACGGGATCACGCTGCGGGCCGCCGCGCTCGCGTTCTGCGCCGCGCATCCGGCGGTCGCGAGCGTGCTCGTCGGCGCGCGGTCGGCGGCCGAAGTCGTCGACGGGGCCGACCAGTTCGCGGCTCCGGTGCCGGACGCCTTCTGGAAGGAGGCCGGGCTGTGAGGATCGCCCTGCACACCACGGTCCGTGCCGACCGGGTCGCGGAGTACGACGCCGCGCACCGGGAGGTTCCCGTCGAACTCACGGACGCCATCCGTGCCGCCGGGGCCAGTTCCTGGACGATCTGGCGCAGCGGCACCGACCTCTTCCACGTCCTGGAGTGCGAGGACTACGGGCGCCTGCTCGCCGAGCTGGAGAAGCTGCCGGTCAATGTGGCGTGGCAGGCGCGGATGGCGGAGCTGCTCGACGTCGTCCACGACTACTCGGACGAGGGGGCGGACGCGGGGCTGCCGGTCGTCTGGGAGCTGCCGTGAGCATCGGCATTGACCTGGAGGCTCTGTGATTGTCGACGCCCACCACCACGTGTGGGACCTCTCGGTGCGCGACCAGGACTGGATCCCCGAACACAGCCCCCTGAGACGGGACTTCACCCTCGCCGACCTCGCCCCCGAGGCGCGGGCGGCGGAGGTCGACCGGACGGTGCTCGTCCAGACGGTCACCGTCGCCGAGGAGACCCCCGAGTTCCTCGCCCTGGCCGACGCGCACGACCTCGTCGCGGGCGTCGTCGGCTGGACCGACCTCACCCACCCCGGCATCGCCGAGGAGCTGGCGCGGCTGCGCGAACTGCCGGGCGGGGCCTACCTGAAGGGCATCCGGCACCAGGTCCAGAGCGAGTCCGACCCGGGCTGGCTCCAGCGCCCCGACGTCCGGCGCGGCCTGCGCGCGGTCGCCGAGGCCGGGCTCGTGTACGACCTGGTGGTCGTCCCGCACCAACTCCCCTCCTGCGTCAGGGCCGTCGGCGAGCACGAGGACCTGGTCTTCGTCCTCGACCACCTCGGCAAGCCCGCCGTAGCCTCCGGCGTCCGGGGCACCTGGGAGTGCGACATCCGCGCCTTCGGCTACCACCCCAACACGGTCGGCAAGCTCTCCGGGCTGGTCACCGAGGCCGGTGCGGGGTGGCAGGCGGCCGATCTGCGGCCGTACGTCGATGTCGCGCTGGAGTCCTTCGGCGTCGACCGGCTGATGTTCGGGTCGGACTGGCCGGTGTGCACGGAGGTCGCGAGCTATGCGCAAGTCCTCGCGGTGGCCGAGGAGTTGACCGACCCGGGGGACCGGGACGCGATCTTCGAGGAGAACGCCTTCCGGGTCTACGGCCTCTGATCCAGGCGGGTCGGCGGGAGGAACTCGCGGACGTAGGTGCGGTGCCAGCAGGCCCGCGTCCGTCTCAACTCCCGCCAGTCCGTGTAGCGGTAGCGGAAGATACGGGCGCGGACATAGCGCGGCGGCCGGTCGAAGGGGGCCCGGCGCAGGAGCTTCAGCGTCGCCGGGTCGCCCTCCAGGAGGCGTTCGACCAGGACCGTGAACCAGGTGCCCGCGTACGCCGGGGACAGGCCGACGAACCACAGCATCCAGTCCAGGCGCAGGTGGTAGGGCGCGAACTGGCGGGGCCAGCGTGTCGGATGGCCCGGCTTGCCCTTGAACTCGTACTCCCGCCAGCCCTGTTGCTCGTGGGGGACCTCGTCGAGCGTGCCCTCGATCACCACCTCGTACCGGGTGCGGCTGACGCTGCCGAAGGCGCCGTAGGAGTTGACCAGGTGCAGGGGGTCGAAGGAGCGGTTCATGACCTGGCGGCGGGAGAGCATGTTGCGGACGGGGTGGCGGCTCAGGAACAGGAGCAGGGCGGCGACGGTGAGTACCAGGGCCTCGTACCAGAGGGGTGGCGCGGGGAACTCCCGGTGATCCGAGGGGGGTTCGATCACCGACAGGGCCAGGGTGATCGTCAGCCAGTTCAGCCAGGCGAAGTTGCCCGACAGGACCAGCCAGAGCTGCGTCAGGATCATCAGCGAGGCCGCCGCCGTCGCCACCGGCTGCGGTGTGAACAGGAGGAACGGGACGGCGAGTTGGGTGAGGTGGTTCGCCGCCGCCTCCACGCGGTGGACCGGGCGCGGGAGGTGGTGGAAGAACCAGCTCAACGGGCCCGGCATCGGCTGGGTCTCGTGGTGGAAGTCCAGGCACGTCAGCTTCCGCCAGCACGCGTCGCCGCGCAGCTTGATCAGGCCCGCCCCGAACTCGACGCGCAGCAGCAGCCAGCGCAGCAGGAGCAGCACCGGTACGGGCGGGGCGACGTCGTCGTTGCCGAGGAACACCGCGAGGAACCCGGTCTCCAGGAGCAAGGACTCCCAGCCGAAGCCGTACCAGGTCTGGCCGACGTTCACGATCGAGAGGTACAGGGCCCAGGGGAGCAGCCACAGCAGCATCGCCGCCCACAGGGGGAGCAGCGAGTCCACGCCGGTCAGTAGGGCGGCCGACAGCGCGCAGCCCGCCCAGGCGCAGGCCCCGAAGTACCGGTCCGAGTAGTGGAGTTGGAAGAGGCTCGGGGCCCTGCGGAACGGGACGCGGGCGGTGAAGCGGGGGATGGGGAGCAGGCCGCGTGTCCCCAGCAGGGCGCGGAACTGGAGGGCGGCGGTGAGGAACGCGAACAGGTAGACGCAGGCGAGGGCGCGCTGGAAGAGGAGACGGCTCAGCCAGGCGGCGTCCGAGGTGAACCAGTCCATGACCGTGACTCTCGGTGGTGGATTTATCCGCTTGTGCGACTCTTGTCGCTCTCCCAGTCGTGAAACCCCCTAAATCCTGTCACAGTGGGCGCATGCCGGACGACTGGCCCGCGCGCCCGGACCGGGTCCTGGCGCTCAACCGTATGGGCAGCTTCGAGTGGGACCTGGACTCCGGGCGGTTCCTCATGGACGCGCGGGCCCACGAGATTTTCGACCTGCGGCCCGACGAATACGACGGGAACCCGGCGTCGCTGGTCGTGCGGGTGCCGAGGGCGGAGGGCGAGCGGCTGGACGCGCTGGTCGCGCAGGCCATCAAGGACGGCAGCGAGAACTACGGCTGCTACTTCCGGTTGCAGCGCCGCGACGGCACCCTGTGCTGGACCCACACGCAGGGCCACATCAGCCGCGACGACACGGGCCGCCCCCGCCGCATCGTCGGCATCGTCCGCGACGCCACCCAGGAGCTGGACGACCTCGCGCGCCGCTGGGAGGAGACCGCGCGGGACGACGCGCGCCGGGAGCAGACCAACGTCGTCCAGCTCACCACGGCCGCGCTCGCGCACGCGCGGACCGTGCAGGACGTCATCGACGTCCTCAAGGACACCCAGGGCCTCACCCATCTGGGCGCCACCAGCCTCGTCATGGGCCTCGTCGAGGCGGGCCGCATCCGGCTGGTCGCGGAGGGCCCCGAGGGCAGCTTCGTCCCCGGCACGCTCGTCACCCGCATCGACGAGCCGTACCCGATGAGCGAGGTCGTCCGCACGCTCACCCCGCGTTTCATCGAGTCCCCGGAGGAGTTCGCGACCAGCTACCCCGTCCTGTGGCCGCACCTGCGCGACCTGCGGATCACCTCCGCCGCCTACCTCCCGCTGATCGTCCAGGCCCGCCCGATCGGCGCGATGGGCCTGCTCTACAGCGACCGGCACGGCTTCACCCCCGAGGAGCGCAACATCCTCGTCGCACTCGGCTCCAGCATCGCGCAGAGCCTCCAGCGCGCCATGTTCTACGAGCAGGAGAAGGACATCGCGCAGGGCCTCCAGCAGGCCATGCTGCCGCGTACGATCCCCAGCGTCCCCGGCGCCGAGATCGCCGTCCGCTACCGCGCCGCGACCATCGGCGGCTCCCTCGGCCGCGACATCGGCGGCGACTGGTACGACCTGATCCCGCTGCCCGGGGGCAAGGTCGGCGCGGTCATCGGCGACGTCCAGGGCCACGACACGCACGCGGCGGCGGTGATGGGCCAGCTCCGCATCGTCCTCAAGGCGTACGCCTCCGAGGGCCACCCCCCGGCCACCGTCATGGCCCGCGCCTCGCTGTTCCTCCACGACCTCGACACCGACCGCTTCGCGACCTGCCTGTACGCCGAGACCGACCTCGTCACCGGCGTCGTCCAGGTCGTCCGCGCGGGCCACATCGACCCCCTGCTGCGCGCCGCCGACGGCACGTGCCGCCGCCTCTCCGTCCCGGGTGGCCTGCCGCTCGGCCTCTCGGCGGAGTTCGGCGGCCTCGCGTACCCCGTCAGCACGCTGGAACTCGACCCCGGCGACCTGCTCCTCCTGTGCACGGACGGCCTCGTCGAACAGCCCGGCATCGACCTCGACGACGGCATGCGCATCCTGACGGCCCTGGTCGCCGACGGCCCCGACGACGTCCGCGCCCTCGCCGACCGCCTCATCGAGGTCGCCGAGGACCGGGAAGGGGACGACGACGTGGCGCTCCTGCTCCTGCGCCGCCGCTGCCTCGACACGCCCCGCGCGGGGGGCCGCCTCCAGCAGCACGTCGCGCCCGGCGACCCCGACGCCCTCGTGCAGGCCCGCCACATGATTCGCGCCGCCGTCCACGCCTGGGGCGCCCACACCCGCGCCGACGACGTGGAACTCACGGCCGACGAACTGATCACCAACGCCCTGATGCACACGGAAGGCGCGGCGGTCGTCACGCTGCGGGTGGTGCTGGCCGACCCGTCACGCCGGCTGCGGGTCGAGGTGGAGGACACGTCCAGCGCACTCCCGCGCCGCAGGGAGGCGGGGGAGGCGGGCGTGACGGGCAGGGGCCTGCTGCTGGTCGACCTGCTCGCGGACGCGTGGGGGGTGGAGGCGCGGGGCGGCGGCAAGTGCGTGTGGTGCGAGTTCGCACTGCCGGAGCCGGGGTGACCGGACGCCCCTCGCCGTGCCACCCGCACCCCCCGGTGGCACCCTGGACCCATGCCCGAGCTGCCCGAGGTCGAAGCCCTCAAGGACTTCCTCACCGAGCACCTGGTCGGTCACGAGATCGTCCGGGTGCTCCCCGTCGCGATCAGCGTGCTGAAGACGTACGCCCCACCCCTGACCGACGTCGAGGGCCACGAGGTCGTCGCGGTACGGCGGTACGGGAAGTTCCTGGACGTCGAGACGGCGGGCGGCCCGCATCTCGTCACCCACCTCGCCCGCGCCGGCTGGCTGCACTGGAAGGACCGGCTCCCCGACGGCATGCCCCGCCCCGGAAAGGGCCCGCTCGCGCTCAGGGTCGCCCTGGAGACGGGCGCCGGGTTCGACCTCACCGAGGCCGGCACCCAGAAGAAACTCGCGGTGTACGTCGTACGCGACCCCCAGGACGTACCCGGTATCGCACGCCTCGGCCCCGACCCGCTCGCGGACGACTTCGACGAGGCGCGTCTCGCGGCGCTGCTGGCGGGGGAGCGGCGGCAGCTCAAGGGCGCGTTGCGCGACCAGAGCCTCATCGCGGGCGTCGGCAACGCCTACAGCGACGAGATCCTGCACGTGGCCCGCATGTCCCCGTTCAAACTGGCGGCCTCGCTCACGCCGGGGGAGACGCACGTGCTGTACGAGGCGCTGCGCACCACCCTGACCGACGCCGTGGAGCGCTCACACGGTGTGGCCGCCGGGCGGCTCAAGGCGGAGAAGAAGAGCGGCCTACGCGTGCACGGCAGGACCGGCGAGCCGTGCCCGGTGTGCGGGGACACGATCCGCGAGGTCTCCTTCAGCGACTCCTCGCTCCAGTACTGCCCGACCTGCCAGACGGGCGGCAAGCCCCTGGCCGACCGCAGGATGTCCCGGCTCCTCAAGTAGCCGCGGCTCACTTCCCGGCCGGGATCCGCAGCAGCGTCTTGTTGTCGTCGCTGCGCACGTCGTAGAACGCGACGTCCTGCGTGTGCATCGCCGTACCCCCGTGCATCGTGTTGGGCCGCGCGTCGTGATCGGGGACCATCCACCCGGTCGCCGTCTCCTCGCTGCCGTCCCGCCCGACGATGACGAGCCGGCAGTGGCGCGGCCCCGACCCGTCCTTCACCTGGAGCTCGATGTCCGCGCCCCACGTCTTGTCGGCGGCCGTCACCTGCGCCCACACCCCGGACTTCTGGTCGGTCGCGGCGATCCGCACCTCGCTGCTCGCCACGGCCTCCTCGCTGCCCCTGCCGCCGACCGCCATCATCAGCGCGGGCCCGGTCAGCGCGACGACGACGGACGCGGCCAGCCCGTACAGGAACCGGCGGCGCATCGCCCGGCGCCGGGTGATGACCTGGTCGAGGAGCTTGTCCAGGAGCCGGGGCCCGGGACCGGCGAAGGGGTGCACCGAGCGCGGGGTAGCGCGCCGGTACAGCATCAACTGCCGTGTCGCCGGACCGAATTCCGTGACCTGAGCCGCGCACCGAGGACACTCCATGAGGTGGTCCTCGAAGCGGAAGGCTTCCGCTTCGTCCAGGACACCGAGCGCGTACGCGCCGACGTCCACATGCTGTTCCAGGGACCTCATCGCCGAATCCTCGTGCCGTTGGGTGCGGTTGGGGTTACTCCTTGCTCCCACCGGTACGCACCCGGCTCCGGAATCACTCAAGGGGTGTACAGAATCGTGACCCAGATGTTCGGAGCCGTCGCGCGGGCGGATTGGTCGGATCGGAAAGTTTTTTGCGAGGGGCCCGGCCCGGCTAGAAAAGGTGGATCGCCAAGTGACCCAGCGGCAAGCCGAGTTGCCACGCCGGAGTCCACACCTTCGGCCCTTCGTCCTCCCCGATCCCGGCCACCGCACCGCCGCCCGGCACCGCGTTGAGGTCCGGCGCGAGGAGCTCCGTCTCCTCCAGCCACCGCCACGCGTCCTCGGCGAGCCGCAGGTCAGGCGAGTCCAGCCCCGACTGCACGACGCGCGCGGTGAGTTGGGACATCCGTTCGCCCACCCAGTCCTGCCACGGCTGGTCGTACGCGGTCAGCGAGAGCCACGTCTCCAGCTGCGTCACGACCCGGATGCCGGGGAGTTCCCCGTCGGTGTCCGACAGGAAGATGGTGAGCGCCAGCGCGTCGCGCCCGGCGCGGAACTCGAACGACGTCGGCGGCATCAGGTCGCCGGTGCGCAGCAGTTCGTCGGCGATGTACTCGGCGTACAACCAGGCCATGGGGACGGTCAGTTCACCGTCGTCGGACCCGTCCGTGCCGTGATGATCTCTGTCCAGCATCCCTCGCAGCCTTCCCTCCGGTGTGCCGTCGCCCGTCGCCGGGCCCCCAGTCCGGAACACGGATGGGAACAGCCGATTACTCAACCGGGGTCTCAGGCAAGGCGCTTTACGGAGGTTTGACTCTGCGATCGGTTTCAGCGCAGGTCGGCCGCATAACCCGGAAGGACCCGGCGCAGGGCACGCAGCGCGTAGAACGCGCGGGACTTCACCGTACCGGGCGGGATCCCGAGTACTCCGGCGGCCTCCGCCACACTCGCACCCTGGAAGTACACCAGCACCAGGACTTCACGGTGTTCGGGAGTGAGAGTCTTCACAGCCTCGCGGACGTCCAGCGCCGCCGCCGCGCGCTCCGCGTGGTCCGCGCAGACGGGCGCGTGTTCGAGTATCGCGTCCCCGACCTCCGCAGGCCGCGCCTGCCGCGCGCGCCGAGCGTCGATCGCGAGCCGCCGCCCGACCGTCATCAGCCAGGGCCGCACCGAGTCGAAGTCGTCCGCGCGCAGCGCCTCGGGGTGCTGCCACGCCCGCACCAGCGTCTCCTGGACGAGGTCCTCGGCGCGCTGCCGGTCACCGTCGCTCAGCCGCAGCAGCAGCGCGAAGAGGGGCCGCCCGTGTTCCCGCTGGAGCGCGGCGAGTTCATGCTCAGCGGTCGTCTTCGGCTGCGTGAGTGTGGCGGTCATGGCCGTTATGGCACACCGGCGTCGTCACTCAGCGACAGGGCGCGTACAAACATCTGCGACGGACGGTCGATCGCGTCGACGAACGGTTCGACGAACGGTCGGTGAACGGCGGTGCGGAGAGTTCCGGTTCGGAGCCGGGATACGGGTTCGAATCGGCCCCGCTACGCCGATCGCGCGCATCCTCCGGAGCGGCTCCACCGGGCGGGCCGGGGTGTGCGCTAGGAGTGTGGACGTGCGCCGTAAGTACGACAATCAGATCGGAATGGAGTGGTTGCGGTGATGGTACGCAGACGACCGGTGGCCCTCGCCGCGACCGTCCTCCTCGCGGTGGCCGCCTGCCAGGCCCAGGAGGCGCGCGAGGAGAAACCGCCCACCCCCGGCAGACCCGCCCCCTCGGCCTCAGCCGCCCCCGCCACCGGCTTCACCCTCGTCGCCACCGGCGACGTCCTCCCCCACACCTCCATCATCGAACGCGCCCGCTTCGACGCCGGCGGCCAGGGCTACGACTTCCGCCCCATGCTCGACGGCGTCCGCCCCCTCGTCTCCCGCGCCGACCTCGCCCTGTGCCACATGGAGACGGTCTACGGCGCGAACGGCGACTACACCGGCTACCCCGCGTTCAAATCCCCGCCGGAGATCGCCGAGGCCCTCGCGACGACCGGGTACGACGGCTGCTCCACCGCCTCCAACCACAGCCTCGACGACGGCCCGGCAGGCGTACGGCGCACGCTCGACGCCCTCGACGGCGCGGGCGTACGCCACGCGGGCACCGCCCGCACCCCGCAGGAGGCCACCACCCCGACCCTCCTGCGCGCCGGCCGCGCCACCGTCGCCCACCTCGCCTACACCTACGGCACCAACGGCTACCCCCTTCCGCCGGAGCAGCCCTGGGCCGTCAACGTCATCGACCCGGCGAAGATCCTCGCCGACGCCCGCGCCGCACGGCAGGCCGGCGCCGATGTCGTGGTCGTCTCCCTGCACTGGGGCACGGAGTGGCAGGACGCCCCCGACGAGCAGCAGCTCACGCTGGCCCGCACCCTCACGTCGTCGGGCAACGCCGGACGCCCCGACATCGACCTGATCCTCGGGACGCACGCCCACATCCCGCAGGCGTACGAGAAGGTCAACGGGACGTGGGTCGTCTACGGCATGGGCGACCAGATCGCCGGGGAGATGTTCAACCACCAGGGACAGCAGGACCCGCGCGGCAACCAGTCCACCATCGCCCGCTTCACCTTCACCCCGCCGGAGCACCCGGGCGCCCGGTGGAACGTCAGCAAGGCCGAGTTCGTCCCGCAGATGTTCGACATCGACGCGGGACGCGTCCTCGACCTGAACCAGGCCCTCGCCCAAGGGGCCGACGTACGCGGTGTCCGCGACCGCATCCGCGAGGTCGTCCTCAGCCGGGGCGCGGCGAAGGACGGGCTGGTCATGGCGGACTGACCTTTTCAAGAACGGCTGCGGGACGGCCGTAGAAACGCTTACGGCACGACCGTCACCGGCCACCGCCCCGCCTTCACCAGCCGCACCGCCACCGACCCCACGATCCGGTGCCCCGCCTGCTCCGACGCGCCGACGACCACCGCGTCCGCCTTCAGGTCGTCGGCGGCGGTGACGAGCCCGGCGTAGGGGTCCCCGCGGAACGTGTGGAACTCCCAGCGGACGTCGAATATCCCCTTGAGCCGCTCGGTCTCGCTGCGGATCTGCGCGACGAGATCCTCGGCGATCTGATCCGTGGTCTCCGCGACCGGCACCCCCATCGCGGCCCCCGCCGCCATCACCGGCTGGATGTACACGATCGCCAGCAGCGCCCGCTGCCGCCGCGCGAGCCCCGCGGCGTACGCGGCGGCCCGCATGGACGAGTCGGAGCCGTCCACCCCGACCACGATGACCTTAGGACCGTCGGTCCCCCGCTCGAACCCCTGCGAAGGCTTGCGTTCATGCTGTTCCGTCACGCGCCGAGGCTATCGGAATCCCCGCTTCCCCCTTCTCGACGGGCGCCCGGCCCGCCTACTTCCTACAGTCGAAGCCATGAGCGCAGCCGGAACCGCGACCACCGCCGCCGAGCGGCCGGAGAAGCAGCCGGAGAAGGAGGGCGGGCGTCCCCGCTTCCTCAGCCGTGTGCCCGAGGCGTTCGGCGGGTTCTTCGGGGCCATCGGCGTGCTGTGTGTCGTCCTCGCCTTCGTGCCGCCGCTGCGCCGCCTGCTGCGCCCGGCCGTCGACCTGCTCGACCTGCTGATCATCCCGGTCAGCGCGAACCTCGCCTACGCCGTCTTCCTGTTCCTGCTGGCCGGGGCGACGGCCGCGCGCAAGAAGGTCGCCTGGTGGCTGGTCGTCGTCTACCTGGGCCTGCTCGTGCTCGGCGACAGCCTCGGCGTCGCGTTCGGCGACTACACCGAGTCGCTGCCGTCGCTGGTCGTCTGCGGCCTCGCCCTCGTCGTCCTGCTCTTCGCGCGCCGCGAGTTCTACGCCGCGTCCCGGCACGGCGCCGTCCGCCGGGCCGTCCTCGTGCTGCTGGTCGGCCTCGGGCTCGCGATCCTCGCCGGCTGGGGGCTCGTCGAGCTGTTCCACGGCGACCTCCCGCGCGGGGAGCGGTTCGCGTGGGCCGCCGACCGGGTGCTCGGCGGCCTCGTCTCCGCCCGCAGCTTCGACGGCCGCCCGCCGCGCGCCCTCTTCTTCCTCCTCGGCCTCTTCGGCGCCCTCGCGCTCCTGAACGCCGCCGCCACCCTGTTCCGCAGCCAGCGCATGGAAGCCGCCCTGCACGGCGACGAGGAGGCCCGCATCCGCGCCCTCCTCAAGCGGTACGGCGCCCACGACTCCCTCGGCTACTTCGCCACCCGCCGCGACAAGGCCGTCGTCTTCTCGCCCAGCGGCAAGGCGGCCGTCACCTACCGCGTCGAAGCCGCCGTCTGCCTCGCCAGCGGCGACCCCGTCGGCGACCGCGAGGCCTGGCCGCACGCCATCGCCGCCTGGCAGGACACCGCACGCCGCCACGGCTGGACCCCCGCCGTCATGGGCGCCTCCGAGGACGGCGCCAAAGCCTTCGCCCGCGCCGGTCTCAACGCGCTCCAGCTCGGCGACGAGGCGATCCTCGACATCCCCTCCTTCGACCTCGGCGGACGCGACATGCGCGTCACCCGCCAGGCCGTCAACCGCGTCCGCCGCACCGGCGCGACCTGCCGGGTACGCCGCCACTCCGCTCTCACCCCCGAGGAGATGGAGGAGGTCGTCGACCGCGCCGACGCCTGGCGCGACACCGAGACCGAACGCGGCTTCTCCATGGCCCTCGACCGCCTCGGCGACCCCGCCGACGGCGACTGCCTCCTCGTCGAGACCGTCGCCGACGACGGCCGCCTCCTCGCGCTGCTCTCCTTCGTCCCCTGGGGCCCCGACGGCATCTCCCTCGACCTCATGCGCCGCGACCGGGGCGCCCCCAACGGCGTCATGGAGTTCATGGTCGCGGAAGTCTGCGCCGCCGCGCCGAAGGTGGGCATCCGCCGGATCTCCCTCAACTTCGCCGTGTTCCGCTCGGTGTTCGAGGAGGGCGCCCGCATCGGCGCCGGACCGGTCCTGCGGCTGTGGCGCCGGCTGCTCCTGTTCTTCTCCAAGTGGTGGCAGCTGGAGGCCCTCTACCGCTCCAACGCCAAGTACCGGCCCCTGTGGTACCCCCGCTTCCTCTGCTACGGCGACACCGGCGCCCTGGCCCGCGTCGGCCTCGCCTCCGGGATCGCCGAGGGCTTCGTCGCCGTACCGTCCCTGCGCAGGCACCGCCTGAAGCACGAGGTACGCCCCGCGTCCTCCTCCGGCGACCTGCCGCCCCTGGAAGAGCTGGCAGAGCCCCTGTCACCCCGGGAGAAGGGCCCCTCCGACCAGGTCCGCGTCCGTCAGGAACGGCTCCAGCGGCTGTACGACGACGGCACGGACCCCTACCCGGTGGGTGTCCCCGCGCCCACCCACGCCCTCGCGGACGTCCGTGACGGGGACGAGGTCACCGTCGCCGGGCGGGTCCTGCGCGTCCGCGACTTCGGGGGGATCGTCTTCGTCACCCTGCGGGACTGGTCCGGCGACCACCAGCTCGCGCTGACCGACGCGCACCGTTTCCGCGCCGACGTCGACCTCGGTGACCTCGTGAGCTGTACGGGGTCCGCCGGGCGCAGCGACAAGGGCGAGCCGACCGTCTTCGTCCACGGCTGGCAGCTCACCGGCAAGTGCCTGCGGCCCCTCCCCGACAAGCGGCGCGGCCTCACCGACCCCGAGGCGAAGGTCCGGCTCCGTGCCCTCGACCTCGTCACCAGCCCCGCCGCCCGCGACACGATCCGCGCGCGGGCCGCCGTCGTCCAGGCGCTGCGGGGCGGGCTCCTCGAACGGGGGTACCTCGAAGTCGAGACGCCCATGCTCCAGCAGATCCATGGCGGCGCGAACGCACGTCCGTTCACGACACACATCAACGCGTACGACCTCGACCTGTATCTCCGGATCGCCCCCGAGCTGTATCTCAAACGGCTCTGCGTGGGCGGTCTGGAGAAGGTGTTCGAGATGGGGCGGACCTTCCGTAATGAGGGGGTCTCGCCGAAACACAATCCCGAGTTCACGATGCTGGAGGCGTATCAGGCCTACGCCGACTACGACGTCATGCTCGACCTGACCCGCGAGCTGATCCAGGGTGCCGCTCGGGCCGCCTTCGGTACTCCCGTCGTCCGTAAGGGGGGCGAGGAGTTCGACATTTCCGGGGAGTGGCCCGTCAAGACCGTGTACGGGGCCATTTCCGAGGCGCTCGGGGAAGAGGTGGGGGCGGATATGGAGTTGTCCGTGCTGCGGCGGCTGTGCGATCGGGCCGGGGTGCCGTACGGGGATGGGGACGGGCGGGGGGATGTGGTGCTGGAGATGTACGAGCGGCTGGTCGAGGAGCGGACGCTGTTGCCGACGTTCTACAAGGACTTCCCCACGGACGTCTCCCCGCTGACCCGGCAACACCGTGCGGATCCCCGGCTCGCCGAGCGCTGGGACCTCGTTGCGTTCGGGACGGAACTGGGTACGGCGTATTCCGAATTGACTGATCCGGTGGAGCAGCGGAGACGGTTGACGGAGCAGTCGTTGAAAGCGGCGGGGGGTGATCCTGAGGCGATGGAACTGGATGAAGAGTTCCTGGAGGCACTGGCTTATGCGATGCCACCCACCGGGGGATTGGGTATCGGGGTGGACCGACTGGTCATGTTCGTCACGGGACTGAGTATTCGGGAGACCTTGCCGTTTCCGTTGGTTCGGAGGAGGTGAGGGGCGGTTCCCCTGGCAGTGGACTGCGGGGATTTCTTTTTGTAGATCGTCTCAACTGGCTCGATCACTAGGCTGACGGCCGTGATACCAGCCACGCCACTGTCCGCTCCACGCCGACAAGGGCTATGACTACGACCACCTGCGCCGATGGCTCCGCACCCGACGCGTCGTCCCTCGTATCGCTCGCAAGGGCGTCGAGTCCTCCCAACGGCTGGGCCGCCATCGTTGGACTGCGGAGTGGACGGTGGCGTGGCTGACCGGGTGTCGCCGCCTGCACCGGCGCTACGAACCGACCATTTCCTGGCCTTCGCCGGGATCGCCGCCGCCCTGATCTGCTACCGCAGGATGGTGGCCTGACCGGCGAGGACGGCAGGCTGGCATGATCCGTAACGCATTCGGACGATCCCGCCCTGCCGCTGGCCCGTTGCTCAGCGTCGATCCATACCAACGAGGTATCCCATGACCGATTACCTGGCCGCCACCATGGCGATGCTCGGACCGGTACAGAACCGCTATGCAGACCCGTCGGCATGGGACCGCCTCCACGCCGACCTCGGCATACGGCTGCCGCCCGACTACCAGGTGATCGTCGACGCATACGCCCCGATCCAACTCAACGGCCACCTGTACTTGTCCCACCCCGCGACCGACCGCTGGAACCTGGTCCAGTGGATCCGGGACACCATTCGGGCTTGGTCAGAAGTGCCCTGGGACGAACTCGACCTCGATGCGGACGAGGATCCCCGCCAGCTCTTCGGACTCGAGGAGTTGAGCTTCGGCACTCGTAACGGTCTGTGGCCGATCGCGAGCACCGACCGAGGAGAGACGATCTTCCTTGGTACGGTCGCCGATGCCACCATGCTCGTGGTCAACTATGACGAAACCTGGGCAGAGCACCGCATGGGCTTCACCGAATGGCTCTATCGCTACCTGGTCGGCGAAGACATGACCGGCCCCAACAGCTCAGCTTTCTATCCAGGCCCTGTGAAACTTCAGCATCTCCCCATGTCTGCCAGCGAACGTCCCGAGCCTTGGTACGGCCCAGACCGCGGCATGTGAGGCGCTGGTAGTCACCGGCAGGGGATAGTTCCAAACGAGATGACCTCTCAGAGGTCGTTTTTCTCTTAACTGCGGCACTCCGTGGCGGTTTATCCAGCCGCTTGGTGTGCTGCTGGTGAGTCGGTGGAGACGGCTCTTCTTGGTGGGGCGGATGGTGTGACGGACGGGGTGAGGGCACACGTGCGCCTGTCTCATTCCAGGATGCCTGGTTCTGTTCCGTGCTTCGGCGCGGCAGGACGCACGCCTGGGCGCACGCCTCCGGGCAGCGGTATGCCCGGATCATGACGGAACGCCGCGCGTACCCGAGTGACCTGTCCGACGCCCGCTGGGAGTTGATCGAGCCGGTGCTGTCCGCCTGGCGCTTCGAACGCCGGGGCCGGGCCCTGGACTTCGGCCGACCACCACGGCACGACCTGCGCGAGATCATGAACGCGATCCTGTACGTGGACCGCACCGGCGTGCAGTGGGCCTACCTCCCGCACGACTTCCCGCCGCATCAGAGCGTCTACGGCTACTTCGCCATGTGGCAGAAGGACGGCGTCTTCGCCCACCTCAACGGCCTCCTGCGGGAGCTGGTCCGCCGACAGGAAGGCCACGGAGCCACCCCGTCCGCCGGCGTGATCGACGCGCAGAGCGTCAAGACCTCCACCAGCGTCCCCGCGCGAAGTCAGGGCATCGACGCGGGCAAAAAGATCGCAGGCCGCAAGCGAAGCATCATCACCGATACCCTCGGCCTGCTGCTGGCCGTGCTGGTCACCGCAGCCAGCGTCCAGGACTCCACAGCCGGCCGCGCCCTCCTGGAACAGGCCGCCGCCGACCATCCCGGCCTGCGCAAGGTCTGGGTCGACGGCGGCTACCGCAAACACTTCGTCGAGCACGCGGCCACCCTCGGCATCGACCTCGAAATCGTCCAACGCGCCCCCGGGGCCAGGGGATTCACCCCCATCCCGAAACGCTGGGCGGTGGAGCGGACCTACGGCTGGCTCATGCTCCACCGCCGCCTGACCCGCGACTACGAACCCTCCCCGCCCGCTCCGAGGCCATGATCCATCTCGCCATGACCGACCTCATGGCCCGCCGCCTCACCGGCGAAGCGACCATCTCCTGGCGTGACCCACTAAAGCAGGATCAACACCTCATTCAGGGATGAAACGGAGGGATAAAACGACCTCTTAGGCTGCCAGTGCGTTAGGTGCGACTAAGGACTGTCCCGTAAATGATCTTCGAGCTGTCTCGGGCGTGGTTGGCCGTCGTGCGGGCCGCTCGTCTATCCGGCGAGGGCGAGGTTGTGTATCCGGGCGATGCCGAGCATGGCGTGGTGGACGCCATCGCCTTTGAGGCGGCAGTCGCGGAGGATCTTCCAGGTCTTCATGCGGGCGAAGACGTGCTCGACGCGGGCGCGGACCTGCTTGTGGGACTTGTTGTGTGCTTCCTTCCAGTCCGGAAGGTCTTCGCCCTTGCGCCGGCGGTGGGGCATGACGAGCCCGGTCCCGGGATAGCCGCCGTCGGCGATCGTCATGGTCTTGCCGACAGCGGCTTTGGCGCCGGATTCCTCCCACGCCTTGCAGTCGTTGCGGTTTCCGGCGAGAGGCCGGCCCACCACGACGACCAGGCGGGTGTCGGCGTCGATGACGACCTGATGGTTGGTCGAGTACCGGTAGTTCTTGGACTGCTCCGCGACCGTGTGGTCCCGGGTGGGGACCAGGGTGCCGTCCACGATGAGCACGGTGTCCTTGGCGAACCGCTTGCGGGGCTGGAGCGCGAGCATCGGCCCGAGGTGGTCGATGATGCGGTCGGCTGCCGACTTGGACACCCCGAAGAGCGGGGCGAGCTGGCGCATCGTCAAGTTCGTGCGCCAGTACGCCGCGACCAGCAGAGCCCGGTCCTCCAGCGGGAGGCTCCACGGCCGGCCCTTGCGGACCGCATCCGCACCTTCGCGCCGCAGTACGGTCACCAGCTTGCCGAACAGGCGGGGGCTCAGCCCGGTGAACGGGGCTATCCAGGACGGCTCCGACGCCGTGATCACACCAGACACATCAAGATCATCTCACCCGTGACCAGCAGTTACGGGACAGCCCTTAGTCGAGCTCGTTCGTAAAGGTCCCGAGCGGTGCTATTTTTGAGGTGTGGTCGAATTAGTCGAGACATCTCCTTGACGTGTTTGTCGACCTGTCCGGATTGAATCGCGGGATAGCCGTCCAGCACTTTGCTCCACGTGGCGCAGGCTTCATCCAAGTACCCCATCTCCAGCTGATGTTCGGCCAGCATCCCGCTGAACCGCATTCCGCTGCGAGTGGATTCGTTCGCTGGCTCCCGCAAGCGGAAGTGAAGCTGAAGATGGTCAACGCTTCCAGCTACATCCCCCATCGCATACCTGACCTGTGCAGTGTGATATGTCAATGTGGCAGGACTGTATCCGCCGAAGGTTTGATGCCTGCTTTCTGCTTTGCTCATGGCGGCTTCGGTTTCCCGGATGCTTTGGAGCGCGTTGTACCGGTCTCCTGCGACGGCATAGGAATGAGCCTGTTGCCCTGCCATGAAAGCTTTCATCCTTGGCCCGGCCGTGGGGGAGGCTTCACTTGCCGCGTTGGCCCAAGTCACCGCTGTCGAACCGTGGCCCAAGTCGACAGACTGGACGGACATTCCCCGGAGAATGTGGCAGTAAGTCAAGTGGTCGTCGCTGGCGCCGGCGAGTTCCAGGCCCTTCACGTAGTACTGCTGGGCGCTTCCATGCAACCCCTCATCGACTGCCATCCAACCGGTGAGGTAGCACAAGAAGGATGCAGAGGACATCATTTCTCTGCGTACTTCAGTCGGTGCGTCTGCTTTCAAATATGGAGCGACAATATTGACCAGGAAGGCGGCAGCCATGGGCCGCGCGTAACGGCCTCCAAATTCATCATCGAGTTCCGAAAGGCGACCCGTCATGGCGGTTACGGAATCTACTTCAGGCATGCCAATGCGTTGTATTTTTCCGGACCGAATTGCCTCCATGCGACCTACGACGTCCCTCCAATTAGGGACAGCGAGTGCGACGGAAAACAGGCCTGCTCCTATAACGCTACGGCGGGATGGGTCCATGTCTGCTGTTCCTAGATCAACCAGCCCATCCACGGTGCTTGGATGGATATTTGATTGGCCTGAAGGAGATGGGAAACTTGCCTCGCTGTGTGTGATCGGGCGGCGAAGCTTCCGTGTCAGAGCTTCCAGAATCAGGGGACGGGTGACTTCTCTCGGCAGGTGACCCTTGAGCCACTGGTGTACGGACGGTTCCCGATACTTCATGGGTGTTCGCCGTTCGGTCCCGATGCGGTTGACCTCTTGGGCGAACTGACGCAACGTCCAGCCGGTTTCGCGGTAGAGCCGTTCCAGCCTCGTGTTCGGTTCCGGTGTCTTCACCTGCGCTCAACTCCTCCCGCCGGCCGGGCACTTAAAGCTCTTAAAAACGCCTGCTGTCACAACGGTACCGCTCTGCGTAGCAAGTCGGTTGCCTAGAGCGAGAACTGACCACCCGTCGTAGGGAACGGGGGACCCCCGCGACGTTCGAGCGTCCGGGGGCGTGGTCACCAACCGGTAGGAGGTTGACGACAGTGCCCAACGGTACAAGCGAAAAGCCCGAACAGCAGTACCCCTCCGAGCCGTTCATCATGCCCAAGATCATCGGTAACTGTGCCGACTGCAAGACGTACGTGGGCGAGTGGATCAAGCGCATGGCCAAGACCACGAAGAACGGCGAGCTGAACAAGGACTGCGACCCGTCGGCGGCGAGCGACGCGGCCGTGTTGTGGAAGCGGCACGTGACTGAGGTGCACAGCGAGGTAGCCCCGTGAAGTGGCCCAACGCCCGGGTGAGCGCCCTTGGTGAGCCTCAGCTCGTCCGGCTCCTGGACGGCACGGAAGAGGCCGCAGAGGCGCCGCTGACGGACTGGCGCACGGCATACGGCGGCGTCCTCAACGTTCAAACCGGTGAGATCGAACTCCCGGTACCGCCCTACCCCGTCTGCCCCTTCGAGGACTGCCCCGACTGTGAGAGCGCACGATGATGATCACCACCAAGCACCTCGGCCAGGAAGTGACGGACGGAAGGCGCAAGGGAGTTCTCCAATCCGTCTGGATGGGGCGGGCATGGGTGCGGCCGGACGGCGGGGGTGTCGAGTGGGACGTGCAGCCGTCCGCGCTGGTCGCTGTAGAAGAGGCGGAGCAATCCGCATGAGGGCCGTGTGCACCGTCGTGGTTGTTCTCGCTGTGGCCGTATGGATTTGGGTTGCAGCGTCGACTCTGGCCCGCTTCGCCGCCTGAACCACCCTCGATCGGCCCCGCCCGCTGTGTCCGTTCCCCCGATGACCGGCGGGCGGGGTCTTTGTTCAATAGAAAGGATCATGCGGTGACGGTGCCGATGTGTGGGGCGATTACCTTCGTTCCTCTGCCGGAACTCCGGGAAGTTCTGGAAGCCCACGGCGAGACTCTGTCAGACAAAGACCGAGACACGCACTGTGCTCCTGTGTGCTGCGAACTCGCCACAGGCCATGAGCTTGACGGGACGCATTGCGTGCAGGTGAAGGAGTGGGACGACGCGTCGGGCAACTTGTGGTGGCGCTGGCTGACGAACGGTGCCGGGCGGTTTGAATCCGCGCTCGCATGCGAAGCGGCATCGCAGGACGCCGACCCCCAAGCGTGCTACCTGATCATCACCCATCCCGCCAAGCACTCGTGGGAGATCCGCAACCCCGAGTAGGAACTCCAATCGCAGCCAAGTCGAAAGGAGAACACAGGTGAACACCGCCCAAAGCCCGCTCAATTTCGCATGGTTAGAGGTGACAGGACTCTGCAACGAGTTCTGCGGCCATTGTTACGCGGACTCTTCACCCAAGGGAACGCACGGCACCATGTCGGTCCGCGACTGGGTGCGAGTCATCTCGGAACTCGCCGAAATGGGTGCGCGAGACGTCCAGTTCATCGGTGGGGAACCAACGCTGTACCCCTACCTGCCCGCGCTGATCCGGCACGCGCACACGTCCGGCCTGTCCATCGAGATTTTCTCGAACATGACCCACATTCGCCCTGAACTGTGGGACGTGATCAGCGAATGCGGCGTGAAACTCGCCACCTCCTACTACTCCGACAGCGCCGAGAAGCACGACGCCGTGACCAACCTCCGCGGCTCCCACAAGCGCACGCGGGCCAACATCGAAAAGGCCCTCACTCTCGGTGTCCCGATCCGGGGTGGAGTCGTCGCCGTACGGTCCGGGCAACGCGCGTTCGAAGCGGCACAGGATCTGTTGAGCCTCGGCGTCGGACACGTCGGCGGAGACCGTATCCGTGCTTTCGGCCGAGGAAGCGATGGAGCGGAACCGACCATCGCTGATCTCTGCGGGCACTGCGCCGACGAGAAGTGCGCGATCGGCCCGGACGGCAACGTGTGGCCTTGCGTTCTCGGACGGTTCCTGAACATCGGGAACGTGCGGGAAACCCCGCTGGCCGAGGTCTGGAGCGGAGTCCGTATGGGCGAGGTGCTGGCCGATATCCGCGCCGTTCTGGGGGACGGGGCTCAGTCTTGTACGCCCCCTCAATTCCTGCCCATGTGCGAACCCTGCGGCCCCTGCGTTCCGTCCGTGGGGCACTGTGACCCCCGCGAGTCGGACAGCCCCGCTAGCATCGACGCGCCGGTTTAATCCGTCGCGATGATCAGGAGTGCGAAGAATGGATGATCACGGGGACGACTTCGGGCCGTGGGGTTGGGAAAGCGCAAGCACCGCCGTACGGCGGACCGAAGAGGAATGGGCCACGATCGCCCGCTACATCAGGCAAGCGGCGAACAAGGTCGGCCCGAGTCTTCCGGTGTGTCTCCCCGGGGAACCGAAGGAATGCGGCCGTACCGCTCAGCAACACGTACTGGCATGGTCGGCGCACCTCAAGGCCGTGGCGCATCACCTGATCGAGCAGTACACACCGAGTGAGGCACGAGGCGCCCATGCCGCCGGACCTCTCTACCAACGACGGCTGGCCGCGCTGAGAGAAGAGGACGCCTCGGCGCACGCCTCGCACTGAGCACCAGACCGCCCCGCCCGTGAGTTGATCCCCATGGCCCACGGACGGGGCTTTCGCGTTCGGTCGGACCACCAGGCGACCGGCGTTGGACATTCACCGGATACGTGTACGTACGTCCAGACATTCGGTCGACTCCCCGTTAAACCCTTCGGGGGTGAAGTTCGCCCGTTCGGGGCAATCTGTGCCGATCAGGGGCGTACGCCGGGGCGTGAGGGCTGATGATCTGCGTCGTGCATGGACCCGAACCGACCCGAACCGCCCTCACCGTACGGGTGTTGGGCGTGATGACCGCTGCGTGGATTCTGGTGGGCGCGCCGGCCGGGGTCGCGTCCGCCGACGCCTGCGCGTACGCGTCCGTGGGGCCGGGCGGCCTGGAGGTCGTGGCCGTGGCGGGGCACTCGCCGTGGCCCGGCTGGCTCACTCCGCCGCCCTGCCGCCCGAAGCCCCCGCCGCCGCCCTGCCCGGAGCCGACGCCCACCCCGACCCCGACGCCCACCCCCACTCCGACGCCGACCCCCACACCCACCCCGAAACCGACGCCGACCCCCAAGCCGACGCCCACGCCCAAACCCACGCCGAAGCCGACGCCGAAACCTTCCCCCGAGCCACCCCCGAAACCGGCGCCCGCACCCCGGCCCGCCCCACCCCGGGCAGCCCCGATCCCGAGGCCCGCACCACCACCCCCCACTCCCACACCGACCCCCACACCCACCCCGTCCCCGAAACCGACGCCCGCCCCCGGCCCCACGGCGAGCGCGGCCCCTGTGACGTATCCGGCGTACCACCAGACGACGACCCGCAAGCGCCCCGCCCACGGCACCACGTCCCCGGTCACGTACGTCCTCCTGATCACGGCCCCCGCGGTGATCGCCGTCGCCGCGCTGCGCCCGCGCTGACGGTCACTTCACGCCGCACGCGTCACCCCGCCCGCCCCACCTGCCCGCCACCAAGGAGGCCCCCTTGCCCGAATGGCTTGTTCTCACCCTCGCGATGGTCGCCGCCGTCGCCGTGGTCATCGTCGTCGCGTTCCTGCGCCAGCGCACCGCCCCGGAGGACGAGGACCCCTCGGAGACGCCCGACGTCATCGAGTACATGACGATGTGGATCGGCGTGGTGTACGCCATCGTGCTGGGCCTGGCCATCGCGGGCGTGTGGGAGGCGAGGAGCGCCGCCCAGGACCACGTCCAGGCGGAGGCACAGTCGCTGCACGAGATCTCGGAGCGGGTGCGGGTGTACCCGCCGGACGTCCGGGACAAGATCCGCGCGGACGTGAACGCGTACGTCAAGCACATCGTCGACGTCGAGTGGAAGACGATGAAGGACGAGGGCGAGATCAGCGGCAAGGGTGACGAACTCCTCGGCAAGCTGCGCGCGGACGTGACGGACTACCAGCCGACGACGGACTTCCAGGCGCAGCAGTACCAGCCGCTGCTGGACCAGATCGCGGCGGCCGACCAGTCGCGCACGGCCCGCGCCGACTCGATCGACCCGACGATGCCGGGCGTGGTGTGGGGCGGTCTGCTGGGCGGCGGGATCGTCACGATCGGCATGGTCTTCGCGCTCCAGATCCGCCGCACCCCGAGGGAGCTGGTCCTGGCGGGCCTGTTCTCCGCGCTGATCGCCTTCCTGCTGTTCCTGATCTGGGACTTCGACGCTCCCTACAGCCGGGGCATCACGGCGTCGGTGGAACCCTTCCTGCACTTCTTCCCGGACGCCAAGGGCTGACGTGCAGGGCTGACGATGTCTCACCCGACACGCCGCCGGGGTCCCCTGACCGGCCCACACAGATGCCCCATTCGCACGACACCGATCGCGCGTACGCACACCTGTTCCTAGCGTTTCGGTCATCGAGGTGCATTCCAGGCGCGAGCGGAAGAGGTCCGCGAGCTGCTCCTCGGGGACCGGAGGATTGACCATGCGCGCGATACGCGTCGCCTCGGCCGCACTGCTGGGCGCGGGTGCCCTGGCCTTCACCGCACCGACAGCGGCGGCGGGTGACAACAACGCGTTCGGCTTCAGCGTGATGCCGTCGACGATCGCGGCGGGCGGCCAGGTCACGCTCTCGGTGGACCGGGGCAACGGCAACTGCGGCGGGACGGTGATCGTGTCGTCCGGCGTCTTCGACACGGTCCGCATCCCACCGGACCGCTCGCAGTCCTCGGCGACCGTCGACTGGGACGCCCGTCCCGGCGCCGCCTACCGGGTGACGTTCACCTGCAACGGCGGCGACAGCGGCACCGCCCAGCTCACGATCGCGGGCGGCCGGACGCCCACGCAGCAGCCGTACCCGCTCTATCCCCCGAACCGGGGTGTGCACGCCGGTGAGGGCGGCACGGTCGGCGGCTTCGACCTCAAGGAGCTGGGGCTCGGCACGCTGCTCATCGTCGGGTCGGTCGGCGCGGCGTACCACTTCTCCCGTCGCCGCACGGGCGAGGACGGCGGCTGAGCACGCTCCAGGCGCCACGCTTTCGGCCCGGTCCCTCCTGAGAGGGCCGGGCCGAAAGCGTGTTTCCGATGAGGGTTCTCAGATACGGCGCTCCGCGCGCCGCCGCATCCAGAACACCCCGCCGCCGACGACCGCCGCCGCGACGAGCCCGCCGCCGATCGCCATGTCGGTCGGTGTGGCCCCGGTGGTGGAGCTGCCCCCGAGCCCGCCCCGGACCCCGCCGAGGACGGTGAAGACGCCGGGGAAGGTGCGGGTGCGGCCCTCACAGGTGGTCGTGACGGTGTACGCCCCCGCGCTGGCGAAGGAGTTGACGCGGACGGTGGCGCTGGCCGTGTTGCCGCCCATCGACGTCAGGGTGGTGGTCGGGAAGGCGCTGGAGCTGACGGTGCTGCCCGGCGTGGTGCAGGCGTTGTTCCCGCCGCCGTTGACGGTGAGCACGAGCTGCCCCCCGCGGGCGATCACGCTGGGCGCCGAGATGACCGACGTGGGGTCGGTCCAGGCCGATGCCGTCGGGGCGGCGAGGCCCAGGACGGCGCACGCGGCGGCCGAAGCCGCCAGGGCACGAGTGGTACGCATGGTTCCTCCGCGGAAGGCGCCCCGGGGCACGTCCCCGGTCTGTCGGCGAGAGAACGCCTCCCGGACCGACCCTCAGATGCCGTGCGGGCGCCCGCATTTCGGGAATGGTCCGTCCTGGTGAGCCGACACGCCGTTCGACCTCCGCACAATCGCCCATAGCCGCAGGTCACGGACCGTCAGAAATTTCCTGCGGCCGTCGACTCGGATGGCGCACTGCCCGTCCGGCGGCCACCCGTTCGCCGCGCTCTTGTCGCCGGTCGGCGGGGACCGTCCTAGCGTTTCCGGCAGGCGCTAGGGCCCTTCTGATGGATATCCGCGGGAGAAGGAGCGGCGTTCGGTGCGTGCTCTCGGCGTGCCGCGTGGAAGTCTTCGTAGCGGAGCTACGGGGGCTTTCGCGCGGTGCGGCGAGAGTGCGTGCCGGGCGTCGCGACGCCGCGGAGATCCATCAGAAGGGCCCTTAAGGGACGCGGCGACGGCTGTGTCGGAAGGGGCTGGCGAATGTCGGGTTACGAGCTGTCCGAGGCCGAGGAAGAGGAGCGGCCGAAGAAGCGCGCGCCGTGGGGCGTGATAGCGCTGGTCCTGCTGACCGGCCTCGCGCTCATCCGCAACGGTTCGGGCGAGTTCGACGCCGGTCCGCCGCAGCCGGCTGCCGCAGCCGCCGCGGACGGCCGCACGGGCGGGCTGACCGGGAGCGTCTTCGACAAGACGCCTGGTCCGCTGGCGTACTCGGTGCCGGAGCGGGTCAGTGTCCCGGCGATCCGTGTCAACGCGCCGGTGATGCCGGTCGGGCTCGACGCGGCGGGGTGGGTCGACGCGCCGCCACCGGAGGACCCGAACCTCGCGGGGTGGTTCACCGGCGGGGTCTCGCCCGGGGAGAAGGGCACGGCCGTGGTCGTCGGCCACGTCGACAACAAGCTCGGTCCCGCCGTCTTCTACGGGCTCGGCGCCCTCAAGAAGGGCAACAAGGTCGAGGTGTCCCGCAAGGACGGGAAGACCGCGGTGTTCGAGATCTACGGCATCGAGGTCTTCGAGAAGAAGAACTTCCCCGGCGACCGGGTGTACGCCTCCAAGGGCACCCCCGAACTCCGGGTCATCACCTGCGGCGGCGGCTTCTCCAAGGCCCACGGGTACGCCGGGAACGTCGTCGTCTTCGCCCGCCTGACCGAGGTCCGCTGAGCGGCCCCGGCCGGGCGGGCGGGCGCCCCCTCAGGCGGGGCGCCTGCGGGGGACGGTGATGTGGTAGCCGGAGTCCAGCAGGCGGGGCAGGTACCGCCTGAGGGCCCGCACACTCTGCGTCCGGTCACCCCCGGCGTCGTGCGACAGCACGACCACACCCGGCGCCGCGCCTCCCGCGACCCGGCTGACGATGGTCCCCGTCCCCGGCGTCGTCCAGTCCAGCGTGTCCACGGTCCACGCGAGGGGCTCCATCCCGAGGTCGGCGCCGATCTGGAACGCGGCCCGGTTCCATGCGCCGTACGGTGCCCGGAACCAGCGCGGCTTCTCCCCGTACGCGTCCTCGATCACCTCGGACGTCCGCTCCATCTCGGACCGGATCCGGCTCCTCCTGAGCTTCGTCAGCAGCGGATGCGACCAGGTGTGGTTCCCGACGACATGCCCCTCGTCGGCCATCCGCGCCAGCAACTCCTGGTTGTCGACGGCCATTTCCCCGCACACGAAGAACATCGCGTGCACGCCGTACTCGCCGAGGGTGTCGAGGATGGCGGGCGTGTACCGGGGATCGGGCCCGTCGTCGAAGGTGAGCACCATGGTGTTCCCACGCCCGGAGACTTCGAGGATGGGCTTACGCCGCACGGAGAGCCGGGCGCCAGAGGCGGGGGGACCGAACCCGGTAATGGGCTGAAGGCGGTAGGCGGAGGGCTTGAGGGGAACGCGCTGGGCGGGAGCCCCGGCGGCGCGAACGGGAACGGCTTCCTCTTCCCCGCTCACCCCCAAAGCAACGGCCCCGGCACCCCCGAGGGTGGCAACGCCCGCACCCCACAGAACCCGACGCCGAGTAAACACCTGATCTTTCTTCATGAAGCATCAGTCACCCCCGGACACCTGGACTCACCCCCACAACACCGAAACGGCGGCCCATTTCCACTCCGCCAGCCCAAACGCCCCAGGGGCGCGGGCGCGACCAGCCACAGCGAACCGCACCCGGCCTGAACAGCACCACCCACCCCCTTCCCCGACCCCCCAAACACAGCCGGCCAAAAGATTTTTCTGACGCCGTTGAACACAACGACCGCCCCCATGCGTAACCAATCCCGAGCGGCGGCGCAGCAGGGCGCTGCAACACGCTTGTGAAGATCGGGGAGTTGACAATGAACACCTCCTGGCGGAGCGCCTCTCTCGTGGCGAGCGCTGTGGCCGTGCTGGCGCTGACGACGGCGTGCGGTCAGGAAAGCGGTGGCTCGACGGGCAGCCAGAACGTGGGCGCCACGGCGCCGGCGGGCACCGGCGGCCTGGGCAGCGTCGGCAGTGGCGGCTACGGCGGTGTCGGCACCGGAGTGGGCGCGGGCGCCAGCCCCAGCGCCGGCGGTTCGGACACCGGCACGCAGACGAACGGCGCCGGTCAGCTGGAGGTCGCCACCAACGCCGACCTCGGCAAGATCGTCACCGACAGCACCGGCCGTACCCTCTACCGCTTCGACTCGGACACCGCCGAGCCCCCGAAGTCGAACTGCAACGACGCCTGTGCGACGGCGTGGCCCCCGGTCGCCCCGGACGACGTCTCGGCCGGCGACGGCATCGACAAGTCGCTGCTCGGTGAGGTCACCCGCGCGGACGGCAAGAAGCAGCTCACGATCGACGGCTGGCCGGCGTACTACTACCAGAAGGACGCCAACCCGGGCGACACCAAGGGCCAGAACGTCGGCAACAAGTGGTTCGCGCTGGCCCCCGACGGCAAGAAGGCCAAGGCGGGCGGCGGCAGTGAGGGCGGCGGCAGCGCCCAGGTCTCCGACGAAGCGGGCCTGTCGACGCGCAACGACCCGAACCTCGGCGAGATCGTCGTCGACAAGAACGGCATGACGGTCTACCGCTTCCTCAAGGACAAGGCGTGGCCCAAGCCCGTCTCGAACTGCAAGGGCGCGTGCCTGGAGAAGTGGCCGGTCGTCGCGCCGGTCGACTTCAAGGACACCAAGAACATCCCCGAGAAGGGGTACATGAAGTTCACGCGCCCCGACAACAACGAGGAGCAGCAGACCCTCAACTGCTCGCCCATCTACACCTTCATCAACGACAAGAAGCCCGGTGACATCAACGGGCAGGGCGTCGGCGGCACCTGGTTCGCGGTGCGCCCCGACGGCAAGCTGGTCGGCGCTCCCAACAAGTAGCCGAGCCGTTCCCGCCGGTCCGCCCCCTCCACGCCGTACGGAGGGGGCGGGCCTGTTGCTGTTTCACGCACCCGGCAGGCGCTCCGGGAGTCGACAGAACCTACCGGAAACCCACACGTCCTGACCGGGAACGGACGGTCAATTTCCGTTTCCGCTCGTTCTTTTGGCGGGCGATCAGTAGCCTCAGCTCGAACACTGGAACGTCGGAAGCCTTGGAGTACTGATGCAGCGTCCCGCCTGGGCCCCGAGGAGCATCGACATCTCGATGCCCAGCGTGGCGCGCATCAACGACTACTTCCTGGGCGGTTCGCACAACTTCGAGGCGGACCGGGAGGCGGCCCGCAGGGCGATGGAGTTCGTGCCGGGGCTGCCGAAGATCATGCAGGCCACCCGGGCGTTCATGCGCCGCGCGGTCCACTACGCGGCGGCCGAGGGGATCACCCAGTTCCTCGACATCGGCTCGGGCCTGCCGACCTCCGGCAACGTCCACGACGTGGCCCGCAGGGCGGTTCCCGAGGCCCGCGTCGTGCACGTCGACCACGACGCCGTGGCCGTCGAGCACACCCGGACCGCACTCGCGAGCGACCCCCACGCCGACGCCGTCGCCGCCGATCTCCGCGACCCGGAGACCATCCTGAGCAGCCCTCAGGTACGGCAGCTGCTGGACCTCGGGCGGCCGGTGGCCGTCCTGCTGATTGCGATACTGCACTTCGTGGACGACGAGGACGACCCGTACGGGGCGGTGGCCCGGCTGCGCGACGCGCTCGCGCCCGGCAGCCTGCTCGTCCTCACCCATGCCTCGTTCGAGGGAATCCCGCTCCCGCCGGAACGAGCCGGGGGTGCGGTCGACGTGTACAAGGACATCCGCAACCCGCTGATCATGCGCCCACAAAGCGAGATCGCGCGGTTCTTCGAGGGGTACGACATGGTGGAACCTGGACTGGTGCCGATGCCGCTGTGGCGGCCGGAGACGGCCCCGGAGGACGAGGATCCCTATGCGTTCTGCGGTTTCGCCGGCGTGGGGACCACGGCGTGACGGCCGTGCAGGACGGACCGGAGGACCGACTGCGCCGGTTCGCGACGATCTGGAGCAGAGCCGTCTACCCGGCCACCTCCACCCCCCTCGCCCGCACCGAGTTCGAGGAACTCCTCCGCCCGCTCGCACGACGCCTGCGTACGGCGCTCCTCGCCCGCTCCTTCGACGCCGCCGAACCCAAGGCGGTCGGCGCGGCCCTGGTCGCCGCGCACTGCACCGACCCCGAGGCGCTCGCGCAGGCCCTGGAGTGCGTGGACGCCTACCTGGTGCTCTACTGCGGCGACGACTCGCCCCCGGAGAAGCTCCGCAACCGCTCCTCCCGCCTCCAGCACGCCATCGCCGCCGGGTACGCGCACGCCCTGCGCGAGCGCACCCTCGCCGAGCAGGAGGCCATCGCGCAGGCCGCGCTCCAGGCCCAGGGCGTCGTCGCGCAGGCCCTGCACGCCAGCGAGGCCCGCTTCCGGGCGGTCTTCGAGGGCGCCGCCATAGGCATCTGGATCGCCGACCTCGACGGCCAGGTTCTGGAGGTCAACGACGCCCTCACCCGCATGTTCGGCGGCTCCGAGCAGGCCGTACGCAGCCGTAACGTCAAGGAGTGGACGCACGCCGAGGACGCGCCCCAGGTGTGGAAGCTGCACGAGGAGCTGGTGCGCGGCGACCGGGAGCACTACCACACCGAGAAGGCGTTCTACCGGCCCGACGGAACGGTCCTGTGGACCAACCTGACCGTCTCCCTGCTGCGCGACGCCGACGGCGCGCCCCGCTATCAGCTCGCCCTCATGGAGGACACCACCGAGCGCCGCCTCCTCAACCTGCGGCTGCGCTACGAGGCCACCCACGACGCGCTCACCGGGCTGCCCAACCGGACGCTGTTCTTCGAACGCCTGGAGAAGATCGTCGCCGCCGGGGACGGGCGCCGCTACGGGCTGTGCTACCTCGACCTCGACGGCTTCAAGACCATCAACGACAGCCTCGGGCACGCCGCCGGCGACCGGCTCCTCGTCGAGATCGCCGACCGCCTCCAGTCCTGCGCGACCGCGCCCGGCGAGATGGTCGCGCGGCTCGGCGGCGACGAGTTCGTGGCGCTCACCACCGGGCCCGACTCCCCGCACGAGGTCGACGAACTCGCCTCCCGCATCATGAACGCGCTCGTCGCACCCGTCCGCATCGAGGGACGTGAACTCACCGTGCGCGGCTCCATCGGCATCGTCGAGGGGCAGGCGGGGGAGCGCAGCGCCGCCGAAGTGCTGCGCAGCGCCGACATCACGATGTACCGGGCCAAGTCGGCGGGCGGCAACCGCTTCGAACTCGCCGACGCGGAGGCCGACGCCCGCGCCATCACCCGGCACAGTCTCACGACCGCGCTGCCCGCCGCCCTGGAGCGCGACGAGTTCTTCATGGAGTACCAGCCGATCGTCCGCCTGGAGGACGGCAGCGTGCGCGGCGCCGAGGCCCTCGTCCGCTGGCACCACCCCCAGCACGGGGTCCTGGGCCCCGACCGCTTCATCCCTCTCGCCGAACACACCGGCCTCATCGTCCCGTTGGGCCGCTGGGTCCTCGAACAGTCGGTACGTCAGGTACGGGCCTGGCGGGACCGCTGCTCCGAGACCTGGTCCCTCCGCATCAACGTCAACCTCTCCCCGGTCCAGCTCAGCCACCCGGGCCTGGTCCAGGACACGGTGGACATCCTGGAACGCGAGGGCGTCGGCCCCGAGGCGCTCTGCCTGGAGGTGACGGAGTCGGCGCTGATCGGCGCGGACGACGACCTCCTGAAGCCGTTGCGTCAACTGGCGGAAATGGGCGTGGACATCGCCCTGGACGACTTCGGCACCGGCTACTCCAACCTCGCCAACCTCCGCCGCCTCCCGGTCAACGTCCTCAAACTGGACCGCTCGTTCACGCAGGGGATGCAGCAATTCCCGGCGGACCCGGTCGACTTGAAGCTCGTCGAGGGCATCGTCACGATGGCCCACAGCCTGGACCTCGCGGTGACGGTCGAGGGGGTCGAGACGGGGGCGCAGGCGGATCAACTCCGGCTCCTGGGCTGCGATACGGCCCAGGGCTGGTACTACGCGAGGCCGGGGCCGCCGGAGAAGCTGAACGAGCTGGTGCTGGCGGACGCGACGAGGTGAGCCTCAGCTGATGGGGGTGGTCGTACGGGATTCCTGTGCGACCACCGACGCCGCGACCTCCTCCGCCACCCGCACCAGCGCCGCCACCGCCGTGGACCGGGACCGCTGGGGCCAGGCGACCGCCAGTGCCGACGGCGGCGCGTCGGTGACCGGGCGGTACACCACCCCGGGACGGGGATAGCGGGTCGCCACCGACGCCGGGAACAGGGTGAACAGGTCGCCGAGGGCGATCAGGGCGAGGAGTTGGGCCAGGTCGCGGCCGGGGGCCCGGACCCGGTCCAGGAAGTGGTTCAGGTCACCGGCGTTCAGGTTCAGGTCCGCGAGGGTCACGTGGTCGTGGGCCGCCAACGGGTGGGTCGCGGCGAGTGCGGCCACGCGGGGCTCCAGGAGGAGGGTCTCCGTGTCCAGGCCCGTGCGGTCGTACGGCTCGTGGATCAGGGCCACGTCCGCCTCGCCCCGGCGCAGGAGGCGGGGTTGTTCGTGCCAGGCGCAGAGGCGGACCGTGACCGGGAGGGCCGCCGGGGTGGTGGCGTACCGGGTCAGGAGGGGTGCCAGGAGGCCCGCGTCGCCGTCCGCCTTCACCGCGAGGACCAGGTTCGGGGCGGAGTCTCCGGCGCGGCGGGTGCGTCGTATCGCCGCTTCGAGCGCGTCCAGGGTGAAGCGGGCCTCGGGCAGGAGGACCGTGCCCGCCGGGGTGAGGGTGACGTGGTGGGTGGTGCGTTCGAAGAGGGGTACGCCCATGTCGCGTTCCAGTTTCGCGATCGCCCGGGACAACGGGGGCGCGGAGATGCCCAGCCGGGCTGCGGCGCGGGTGAAGTTGAGTTCCTCGGCTACGGCGACGAAATAGCGCAGGGCACGGGAATCCATGCGGCCCCCCTCGTGGTGTTGCTCCGAGGGTAACAACCCTGTCCTGAGCGGAACTTCAGTTGCCGGGACGGCCGGGAGAGGCTCGGGGCAGCCCAGCCGAGACCTTCCCCAGGAGCCTCCCGTGATCGTCCTCACCACCCCGACCGGCCAGATCGGCCACCTCCTGCTCGCCGCCCTGATGGCAGCCCGCGCCGACCTCCGCGTCATCGCCCGCGACCCCGACCGCCTCACCCCGGCCGTCCGCAGCGCCGTGGACGTCGTCCCCGGCTCGCACGCCGACCCGGACGTCCTCGACAAGGCGTTCACGGGAGCCGACCAGGTGTTCTGGCTGGTCCCCCCGACCCCGTCCGCCGCCACGTACCGCGCGCACTTCGACGCCTTCACCACCCCGTTGGTGAAGGCCCTCACCGCCCACCGCATACGCCGGGTCGTCACCGTCTCCACCCTGGGCCGGGGCATCGCACGCGACGCCGGTCTCATCTCCGCCACCCTCGACCTGGACGACGCGATCCGCGCGACCGGCGTCGCGCACCGCGCCGTATGCCCCCCGTTCCTGATGGAGAACCTCCTGCGCCAGGCGGACGCGATCCGCGACACCGGCGTACTACGGCTGGCCCTGGAGAGGGACCAGGTGTTGCGAACCTGCGCGGTCGCCGACGTCGCCACGACCTCCGCACGCCTCCTGCTCGACGAGGCATGGTCGGGACAGGAGGACGTCCCGGTCGTCGGCCCCGACGCCCTGACCCCGGACGAGATGGCAGCCGTCCTGGGGGAGGTGCTCGGCCGTGAAGTCACCTTCGAACGGACAACGTCGGCCCAACAGTCCGAGGCCATGCGCCGAGGCGGCGTCCCCGAAGGCTGGATCCAGGGCATGACGGAAATGACCCGAGCCCAGAACGAACAGGGTTTCTACGGCAGTTCAGCGCCGAGCACCCCGACGACCGCCCCCACCAGCCTCCGCGAGTGGTCCAGGGCTCACCTTTCGAGCAGCATCCGCTGAAGCTCCCGAGCGGCCCTCGGCGGAGCCACATCACTCCGATGGGCGAGCGCAATCGTCCGATGCAACCCCGGCCGGGCCAGCGGCGTCACCCGCAGCCCGTGCCCGGACCGCGCGGCGACCATGCGCGGTACGACGGCGACACCGAGCCCCGCCCGCACGAACCCGAGCACCGCGTCCATCTCCCCGCCCTCGACGGCGAACTCCGGCTCGAACCCGGCGGACCGGCACGCGGCGACGGTGAGTTCCCGCAGGTCGTAGCCGTGGCGGAACATCACGAGCCGCTCCCCGGCGAGGTCGGCGACCCGGACGGTGCGCCGCCCGCCGCCGGGGCGGGGCACGTCGGGGGACGAGACCACGACGAGGTCCTCCCGCAGCAGCTCGACGGTCGTGAGCGCGGGGGCCGGCGCGGGCAGGGGCAGGACGACCAGCGCGAGGTCCAGCGCACCCCGGGCGAGTTCGCGGATGAGATCGTGCGAACCGCCCTCCTCGATGAGGAGCTGCACGCCGGGATACCGGTCGTGGAACGCCCGCAGCACGTCGGGCAGCAGCCCCGTGCACAGACTCGGCGTCGCCCCCAGCCGTACCCGCCCGCCCCTCAACTGGACCAGTTCCCGCACCTCGTACCGCGCGGTCTCCGCGTCCGCGAGGATGCGCCGGGCCAGCGGGAGGAGCGCCTCGCCGGCGTCCGTGAGCGTGATGTTGCCCCGGGCCCGCAGGAACAGATCCGCCCCCAGCTCCCGCTCCAGCGCCTTGATCTGTTGCGACAGCGAAGGCTGTGCGACGTGCACGACCTCGGCGGCCCGGGTGAAGTGGCGGGTCTCCGCGACGGCGACGAAGTACTGAAGCTGCTGGAACTGCATGGTCCCACCATAGGCTCCAGCTATCGAATCAAGCCGGACCATGTCTTGGACCGATGGGCCGGAACGCGTCTAGCGTTCCGATCCATGGCTCTGGCAACGCGGACGGACCGACGGCCGTCGATGGCGCGCACCGTGTGGGACTCCTCCGTCGGCAAGAAGACCGTGATGGCCGTCAGCGGCCTGATCATGCTCGGCTACCTCGTCGTCCACATGCTCGGCAACCTGAAGATCTTCTTCGGGGCCGGCGAGTTCAACCACTACGCCCACTGGCTGCGCACGATCGGCGAGCCGTTCATGCACTACGAGTGGACGCTCTGGGTGATCCGCGTGGTGCTGGTGATCGCCGTGGTCGCCCACGCGGTCTCCGCGTACCAGCTCAGCCGCCGCGACCTCAAGGCGCGGCCCAGCAAGTACGTGCACGTCAAACGGCGTGCGAGCTACGCGACGCGCACCATGCGCTGGGGCGGGATCATCCTCGCCCTGTTCATCGTCTGGCACATCCTCGACCTGACCACCGGCACCGTCCACAGCGGCGGCTTCCAGGAGGGCAGGCCGTACCAGAACGTCGTGGACACCTTCTCCACCTGGTACGGCAACGTCATCTACATCACGGCGATGCTCGCGCTCGGCCTGCACGTGAGGCACGGGTTCTGGGCCGCCGCGCAGACCCTCGGCGCCGGGAGCCGGACCCGCGACCGGGCCCTCAGGACCACGGCAAACGTTCTCGCGCTGCTGCTCACGGCCGGTTTCATCGCCGTACCCGTGGGCGTCATGACCGGAGTGGTGAGCTGACATGACCTCTTACGCCGAGTACGCGACCGGTGCGCCGGTCGCCGACACCAAAGCGCCCTCGGGCGCGATCGCCGAGCGCTGGGACACCCGACGCTTCGAGGCGAAGCTCGTCAACCCGGCCAACCGGCGCAGGCACACGGTGATCGTCGTCGGGACCGGGCTCGCCGGGGGTTCGGCCGGGGCGACGCTTGCCGAACAGGGCTACCACGTCGTCCAGTTCTGCTTCCAGGACTCCCCGCGCCGCGCCCACTCCATCGCCGCGCAGGGCGGCATCAACGCGGCGAAGAACTACCGCAACGACGGCGACTCGATCCACCGGCTGTTCTACGACACCGTCAAGGGCGGCGACTTCAGGGCGCGCGAGTCCAACGTCCATCGCCTGGCGCAGATCTCGGTCGAGATCATCGACCAGTGCGTGGCGCAGGGCGTGCCGTTCGCGCGGGAGTACGGCGGGCTCCTCGACACGCGGTCCTTCGGCGGCGTCCAGGTCTCCCGTACGTTCTACGCACGCGGGCAGACCGGTCAGCAACTCCTGCTGGGCGCCTACCAGGCGCTGTCGCGGCAGATCGCCGCCGGGAACGTCGAGATGCACCCGCGCACCGAGATGCTCGACCTGATCGTCGTCGACGGGAAGGCGCGGGGGATCGTCGCGCGGGATCTCATCACCGGGCGCGTCGAGGCATACTTCGCGGACGCTGTCGTCCTCGCCAGCGGCGGTTACGGCAACGTTTTCTACCTGTCGACGAACGCGATGAACTCCAACGCGACGGCCGTGTGGCGGGCGCACCGGCGGGGCGCGTACTTCGCGAACCCCTGCTTCACGCAGATCCATCCCACGTGCATCCCGCGCACCGGCGAGCATCAGTCGAAACTCACGCTGATGAGCGAGTCGTTGCGCAACGACGGGCGGATCTGGGTGCCGAAGGCGAAGGGGGACACGCGGCCCGCGCACCAGATCCCCGAGGACGAGCGGGACTACTACCTGGAGCGGATCTACCCCTCCTTCGGCAACCTCGTCCCGCGCGACATCGCCTCCCGCGCCGCGAAGAACGTGTGCGACGAGGGACGGGGCGTCGGGCCCGGCGGACAGGGGGTGTACCTGGACTTCGCGGACGCCGTAAAACGCATGGGGCGCAAGGCGGTTGAGGCCAAGTACGGGAACCTCTTCGACATGTACCAGCGGATCACCGACGAGGATCCGTACGAGGTGCCGATGCGGATCTATCCGGCCGTGCACTACACGATGGGCGGGCTGTGGGTCGACTACGACCTCCAGACCACCGTCCCCGGGCTGTTCGCGATCGGCGAGGCCAACTTCTCCGACCACGGCGCGAATCGGCTCGGCGCGTCCGCGTTGATGCAGGGGCTCGCGGACGGGTACTTCGTGCTGCCGGCCACCATCAACGACTACCTCGCGCGCAACCCGCGCCAGAGCGAGGTGACGGCTGAACACCCCGTCGTCCAGGAGGTGTTGGCGGAGACCGAGGACCGGCTCCACCTGCTGCTGTCGGTCGACGGGGACCGGACGCCCGACTCCTTCCACCGTGAACTCGGGGAACTGATGTGGGAGTTCTGCGGGATGGCCCGTACGGACGCCGGGTTGCGCAAGGCGTTGGAGCGTATCCCGCAGATCCGCGAGGAGTTCTGGCGCCGCATCAAGGTCCCCGGCACCGGCGAGGAGTTCAACCAGTCGCTGGAGAAGGCGAATCGGATCGTCGACTACCTCGAACTCGCCGAGCTGATGTGCCTCGACGCGCTGCACCGCGCCGAGTCCTGCGGCGGGCACTTCCGCGAGGAGTCCCAGACGCCGGACGGCGAAGCCGCCCGCCACGACGAGGAGTTCGCCTATGCGGCGGCCTGGGAGTTCACCGGCACCGGCGAGGCGCCCACGCTCCACAAGGAAGACCTCGTCTTCGAGTACGTCCACCCCACCCAGCGGAGCTACGCATGAGGCTCACCCTGCGCGTCTGGCGCCAGCGCGACACCGAGGCCGACGGGGCCATGTCGACGTACGAGGTCGACGGGATCTCGCCCGACATGTCGTTCCTGGAGATGCTTGACACGCTCAACGAGGAACTGATCCTGAAGGGCGAGGAGCCGGTCGCCTTCGACCACGACTGCCGTGAAGGGATCTGCGGGGTCTGCTCGTTGGTCATCAACGGCGACGCGCACGGGCCGGAGCGGACGACGACCTGCCAGCTCCACATGCGGTCCTTCAAGGACGGCGACACGATCGACGTGGAGCCGTGGCGGGCGTCCGCGTTCCCGGTGATCAAGGACCTGGTCGTCGACCGGTCCGCCTTCGACCGGATCATCCAGGCGGGCGGCTACATCACCGCCCCCACGGGCGCGGCTCCCGAGGCCCACGCGACACCGGTACCGAAGCCCGACGCCGACTTCGCCTTCGAGCACGCGGAGTGCATCGGCTGCGGGGCCTGTGTCGCCGCGTGTCCCAACGGGGCGGCGATGCTGTTCACTTCGGCCAAGGTCAACCACTTGAACGTCCTGCCGCAGGGGGCGCCGGAACGCGAGACGCGGGTCCTGGACATGGTGGCGCAGATGGACGAGGAGGGCTTCGGCGGCTGCACGCTGACGGGCGAGTGCGCGACGGCCTGCCCCAAGGGCATCCCCCTGGTCTCCATCACCGGCATGAACAAGGAGTGGCTCCGGGCCACGCGCAAGGCGGGGAAGCGGTAACCCGCCACAAGACGTTCGCCGACAAGGTGCGGACGGGCGGGGCCGGAGTGGTGCTCATTCCGGTCCCGCCAAGGCGGTAACCGGCCAATACCCCTCGGGGTCGCCTCCCGTCCACCGCCCCGCCCCCGGAACCGGACCCCCCGGACACCCGCCCCGAGCCGTTCAGCCTCTCCACATCAAAGTTCTCGGAACTGGTCACGTACACGCCAACCGGCGTCGGGAGAACAGGGACGTGCGGCACCGCTCGCCGCCGTTCGCCTGTTACTCGGGAGAGAGTCATGACCGGCGTTTCCACGCTCGACCGTCCTCAGCAGAACGTGGCGCCGATGCGCTACGCAGTGAGCCTGGCGCGTAGTGAGGAGGATGTACGGGCCGCGCAGCGGCTGCGGTACGAGGTGTTCGCGGGGGAGATGGGGGCCCTGCTCGGCGGCCCGCAACCGGGCCTCGACGTCGACTCCTTCGACGCCTACTGCGACCACCTGCTCGTCCGCGACACGGAGACCGGCGAGGTCGTCGGAACGTACCGGCTGCTGCCCCCGGAGCGCGCCGCCGTCGCCGGACGCCTGTACTCCGAGGGCGAGTTCGACCTCACGCCCCTCGACGCGATCCGCCCGAACCTCGTCGAGGTCGGCCGCTCCTGCGTGCACCCCGAGCACCGCGACGGCGCCGTCATCTCGCTGATCTGGGCCGGCATCGCCCGCTACATGGTCGACCGGGGCCACGAGTGGCTGGCCGGCTGCTGCTCGATACCGCTCGCCGACGGCGGGAAGCTCGCCGCCGCGACCTGGGACCGCGTCCAGGCGAAGAACCTCGCGCCGGAGGAGTTCCGGGTACGCCCGCTGCTGCCGTGGGTGCCGAAGGAGCCCGCCCCGGCGGAGCGCACCGAACTGCCCGCCCTGCTGCGCGGCTACCTGCGGCTCGGCGCCTGGGTGTGCGGGGAGCCCGCGCACGACCCGGACTTCGGGGTCGCCGACCTGTACGTGCTGCTGTCGATGCGCAAGGTCAACTCCCGCTACCTGCGCCACTTCCTCTCCCTCGCCCCGGCCTGATGAGCGTCTGGCTGCCGACCGCGCCCTGCACCCCCAGGGCGTGCATCGAGCCGGGTCGCTGCGCGCGCGTATGGGGTGCGCCGAGGCTGCTGGCCGTGGTGGCGCTGATCCTCGCCGGGGTCGCGGGTTCCTTCGTCGTCCGGTGGCTGCCGGGCGCGCTGGTGCGGACCTGGGCGCGGAGCGTCGTACGCGCCTGCGGCGTACGGGTCCGGATCACCGGGGCCGCACCCCCGGACGGCGGGCTGCTGGTCGTCGCGAACCACATCTCGTGGCTGGACGTGCCGCTGCTCGCGGCCGTGCGGCCCGCGAGGATGCTGGCCAAGCGGGAGATCCGGCAGTGGCCGGTCGCGGGCCCGATCGCCGCGCGCGCCGCGCTGTTCATCGACCGGGACCGGCTGCGGGCCCTGCCCGGCACGGTCGCGACGATCGCCGGCGCGCTGCGCGGGGGCCGGGCGGTCGCCGTGTTCCCCGAGGGCTCCACCTGGTGCGGACGCGAGCACGGCCGGTTCCGGCGCGCGGTGTTCCAGGCCGCGCTGGACGCCGGGACGCCCGTGCAGCCGGTACGCATCCGGTACCGGACCGCCGACGGCCGCGAGAGCACCGCGCCCGCCTTCATCGGCGACGACTCCCTCCTCGCGTCCGTGTGGCGGGTCGTCACCGCGCGGCGGCTCGTCGCCGAGGTCGAGGTGCTCCCGGTCGTCGACCCCGCGAAATATCCCGACCGCAGGTCTCTCGCCCGCGCCGCCGAAGTGGGATCATGAGCGGGTGGATACGGTCCTGGTCACGGGCGGCAGCGGATTCGTCGCGGCCCATCTGGTACGGGAGTTGCTGGAGCGGGGCTACCGGGTGCACGCCACGGTCCGCAGCCTCACGGCCACCGCGAAGGTCGCCCCGCTCACGGCACTCGGCGAGCAACACCCCGGCGCGCTAAGGCTGTTCGAGGCCGACCTGATGGAGGACGGCTCCTTCGACGAGGTGGCGCGGGGCTGCTCCGTCGTCTTCCACGTCGCCTCGCCCTTCCTCATGCCGGAGAAGATCAAGGACGGTCAGCGGGACGTCGTCGACCCCGCGCTCACCGGAACACGCAATGTCCTGGGGGCGGTTGAGCGTGCGGAGAGTGTCCGCAGGCTCGTCTTCACGTCCACGGTCGGCGCGATCTTCGGCGACTACTCCGACGTACTCACCGACATGGGCGGCGAGTTGACCGAGAAGTACGTCAACTCCAGCAGCACCGTGGCCAACAACCCGTACCACTACGCCAAGACCGTTGCGGAACAGGCCGCTTGGGACGCGCACGGCGCTCAGGGCCGGTGGTCCATGGTCGCCGTCAACCCCGGGCTGATCCTCGGGCCCTCCCTCACCCCGGCCTCCGACTCCGGCAGCCTCTTCCTGCTCGATGAGCTGTTCAAGGGCTACTTCTGGTACGGCGCACCGGACTTCAGCTTCACCACGGTCGACGTCCGCGACGTCGCCCTCGCGCACATCGCCGCCGCCGAGAACCCCGACGCGCACGGGCGGTACATCCTCGCCGAGAAGGAGATGACGTCGTTCCACCAGATGGCGACGGCGATCCGACGGCACCACAAGAACTGGCGGCTGCCCCGAACCGCCTTGCCGCACTGGCCCGTTCGCATCCTCGGGCCCGCGTTCGGGCTGACCCAGGACTACATCCGTAAGCACCTCGGCATCCGGTTCACCGTCGACAACCGGCGCAGCACCGAGGAGTTGGGGATCAGGTACCGGCCGGTCGAGGAGACGCTGGTCGACCACTACCGGTCGTGGATGACGTCCGCCAGCCGACGGTAGGAGTCGAGCAGGGCCGCACGGTCGTACGTACTCGTCGTCACCAGCACCTCCTGCGCCCCCGTCTCCTTGACCAGCCGCTCCAGGCCCTCGGCGACCTGCTCCTCGGTGCCGGCGAGGTGGCCGGTCAGGGCGTCGGCGTAGAAACCCCGCTGCTTGGCGGTCATCTCGCGGCGCTCGATCTCCTCGGCGGGCGGCAGGGGCGGGAAGGCGCCGTGCGTGCGGGAGTACGCCGACGACCAGGCCTCCGGGACCAGGATGCGGTGAGCGGCCTCGGGGGTGGCGGCTACGGCGATCGTGCCCGAGATCACGACGTACGGCTCGGCCGCCCAGGGGGAGGGGCGGAACGCCGTCCGGTAGCGGTCGATGCCCGACAGCATCTTGTCGCGGCTGCGCAGGTCGCCGATGACCATCGGGAGGCCGAGGCGCGCGGCGATGTCGGCGCCCTCGCCCATCGCCAGCACGAACGGCGGCACGGTGAGGCCCTCCGAGGGGCGGGCGCGGACGCCGGTCGGGGAGGTGCCCGCGAACCAGCCGAGCAGCTCCTCGATCTGCGCGGCGAAGTCCTCGGCGGCGTCCTTGTCGTGCCCCAGCGCCTTGCGGACGCCGTCCGTGAAGCCCACCGAGCGGCCGAGGCCCATGTCGATGCGCCCCGGGTACAGCGACTCCAGCACCCCGAACTGCTCGGCGACGATCAGCGGGCGGTGGTTCGGGAGCATCACGCCGCCCGTGCCGACCCGGATCGTGCGCGTCGCCCCGGCGACGGCCGCCGCGAGCACGGTCGGTGCGGAACCGGCTACGCCGGGTACGCCGTGGTGCTCCGACACCCAGAAGCGGTGGTAGCCCAGCGCTTCGGCGTCCCGCGCGAACCGGACCGTGTCCCGCAGGGCCTCGGCGGGGGAGTGGCCCTCGCGGGTGCGGGAGCGGTCGAGGACGGAGAAACGCGTTGCTGCGAGCAGTGAGGTCACACAGGGTTCAACGCTGTGGGGCGCGGGAGATTCCTGGCCTGTTTAGATTAGGGGTGCCACTGAGCGGCGTACGACCAGCTGTGTGCCGAGTACGACATGGTCGTCCAGCCCCCGTTCCTCCGCCGGGCGCAACGCCAGCCGCACCGCCGTACGCCCCAGTTCCTCGTACGGCACCCGCACGGTCGTCAGACCCGGCGTGAGGTCGGCGGCGAAGGGGACGTCGTCGAAACCGATCACCGAGACGTCCTCCGGGACCCTCAGTTCCGCCTCCTTCAGGGCGGCCAGCGCGCCGACGGCGACCGTGTCCGTGCCCGCGAAGACGGCCGTGAAGCGTACGCCCGCGCGCAGCGCGTCCCGGGTGCGGAGGTAGCCGGAGGAGCGGGTGAAGGGGCCCGGTACGTCGAGGTCGGCGTCCGGCGCGACACTGTGCCCGCGCAACGCCTCCTCGAAACCCGCCCGGCGCTGCTCGGCCGTACTGAAACGCCGCTCCCCGCCGAGGAACAGGATGCGGCGGTGCCCGGCGATCAGCAGGTGCGACGCTGCCTGGAAGGCGCCCGCGCGGTTGTCGTACTCGACGACCGACGCCGGGATCCCGGCCGCCAGCGGGGGACGGCCGACCAGCACGAGCCGCGAACCGGCCGCGTCCAGCGCCCGCGCGTACCCGGCCGTACGGCGCCGGTACGCCTCGTCCAGGAACGCGCCCCCGACCAGCAGGACCGCCGCCGCGTGCTGCTGGCGGGCGAGCTGGACCAGCGCGTCCTCGCGGGCCGGGTCGTCGCGCGTCGCGCACACCAGGCTGAGCCGGCCCCGGTCGGCGGCCTCCTGCTCGACCCCGGCGGCGACATGCGCCAGCGACGGGCCGGTGATGTCCTTCACGACCAGCGCGATCGGGCCCGCGACCTGGCCGGACAGGGCCTTGGCGTGCACGTTCACGACGTAGTGCAGCGCCTCGACGGCGTTCAGCACGCGTCTGCGGGTGTCCTCCGACACCGGGTAGTCGCCCGCGAGGGTCCGGGAGACGGTGGCCACCGATACGCCCGCGCGCGCGGCGACGTCCCTGATCGTGCTGGGCCGTTGCTTTTCCCTGGTCACGGGGGTCGACGTTACTAGACGGGGTGGTGGGCCCTGACGTCACCTTTTCAGGCTGCTTGTTCGTGCTCGCAGGTGTCGTCGATTCCGTGGGTCTCCCACAGGGGGAACGGGTCGTCGTCGACTTGCTCGCCCGGTGTCAGGAGGCAGTCCGACAGGGCGAGTTGGAGGTCTGCTGCTTTCAAGTGCGTGCCGATGAACACCAGTTCCTGCGCGTACGGCGCCTCGTCGTCGCGGGCCGCCGAAGGTTCGAAGCGGGCGACCGTGCCCGCCTGCGACCACAGGCCGGTGACGTGGGGGCGGGTCGAGAGGGTGAAGAAGCCCTTCGAGCGCAGGATCTTGCCGTAACTCCCGCTGTCCAGGCGCTCCGTGACGAACGTCCACAACCTGCCGGGGTGGAAGGGGAGTTCGGAGCGGAACACGGTCGACGAGATGCCGTACTCCTCCGTCTCCGGGACGTGGTCGCCGTTCAACTCCTTCACCCAGCCCGGGGCTTGCTGGGCCCGCTCCAGGTCGAAGCGGTTCGTGTCCAGGACCTCGTGGAGAGGGACGTGGCTCTGGGTCGCCGTGACGATCCTCGCCGTCGGGTTGAGGCGGGTGAGCGTCGCGTGGAGGTGGTCGGCGGTGGGGGTGTCGACCAGGTCCAGCTTGTTGAGGACGATGACGTCCGCGAACTCGACCTGGTCGATCAGGAGGTCGCTCACCGTGCGCTCGTCGTCCTCGAAGGGGGCCAGGCCGCGCTCGGCGAGTTCGTCCCCGGTGTCCAGCTCCGTGAGGAAGTTCGCCGCGTCGACGACGGTGACCATCGTGTCGAGGCGGGCCACGTCGCCGAGGGTGGCGCCGTCGTCGCGCGCGAACGCGAACGTCGCGGCGACAGGAAGCGGTTCCGAAATTCCGCTTGATTCGATCAGAAGGTGATCGAAACGGCCCTCCCGCGCGAGGCGGTCCACTTCTTCCAGCAGGTCGTCCCTGAGCGTGCAGCAGATGCAGCCGTTCGTCATCTCGACGAGGCGTTCCTCGGTCCGCGAGAGCGCCGCCTCGCCGCCCCTCACCAGGGCCGCGTCGATGTTCACCTCGCTCATGTCGTTCACGATCACCGCGACTTTGAGGCCCTCGCGGTTGTTCAGGACGTGGTTGAGGAGGGTCGTCTTGCCCGCGCCGAGGAATCCGGAGAGGACGGTCACCGGGAGGCGGTCGTGTGTCACGGTCAGCCTTCGGGGTGGAGGAGGCCGCGTTCGTACGCCTTGACCAGGTTCTGGGGGACGAGGTGCTGGACGCCGTCGATGGTTACGGGGACCAGGGCGGGGACGGTCGCTTTCCACTGGGCGCGGCGGTGGCGGGTGTTGCTGCGGGACATCTTGCGTTTGGGGACGGCCATGGGGGCTCCTCGGGGTGGGGTGGGTGCGCGGGGGTGGGCCCGTGGGGTCGGGCTCCGCGTGGAGGAGGTTAGCTGAAAATGGTTCCCATTAACAATTGGGGTGGGAGTCGGGCCGGGGGCCGGCATCAAGGGGCGTTGTCAGTGGTGCCGCCTACTGTTGATCCCGTGACCGACAGCCGACCCCTCGCCGTCTTCGACCTCGACAACACCCTTGCCGATACGGCCCACCGTCAGCGGTTCCTCCAGGGTGCCCAGCGTGACTGGGCCGCCTTCTTCGCCGCCGCCCCCGAAGACCCACCGCTCGCCGAGGGTATCGCCCTCGCCGTCTCCAGCGCCGAGGAGTGCGAGGTCGTCTACCTCACCGGACGCCCCGAGCGCTGCCGCCGCGACACCCTGGAGTGGCTCGAACGCCACGGCCTCCCCGAGGGCCGCGTCCACATGCGCCGCAACGACGACCGCCGCCCGGCACGGCAGACCAAGCTGGAACTCCTGCGGAAGTTCGCGCGGGGCAGAGAGGTCCGGGTCCTGGTGGACGACGACGAACTCGTGTGCGCGGACGCGGAGAAGGCCGGGTTCAAGGTGGTGGTGGCGAGGTGGACGACACCGTCGGAGGCGCTGCGGGAGGCACAGGAGGGGGAGGGGCGTACGTGAACGGGCGGAGTCGCGCACGGCTCGACAAGGCGCGGCAGGACCACCCCGACGCGTACGCCGCGCAGCTGAACGCGAGAGACGCCTCAGCTCTCCTCGTCCAGCCTGAACCCGACCTTCAGCCCCACCTGCCAGTGCGCGACCTCCCCGTTCTCGATCTGCCCCCTGACCTGCGTCACCTCGAACCAGTCGAGGTTGCGCAGGGTCCGGGACGCGCGGGCGACGCCGTTGCGGACGGCCTGGTCCACGCTCTCGGGGGACGTGCCGACGATCTCGGTGACCCGGTATGTGTGGTTCGACATACGTCCACCGTGCCTCACGCCAGGGGATGGCGCGAGGCGTGGGCGGTCAGCGGGCGGTGGACAGGGACAGGGCGAAGCGGCCCGCCGCGTCGGTCCACCAGTGGGTGAGGTCCAGACCGGCCGCGGCCAGCTCCGTCCTGATCCCCTCCTCCCGGAACTTCGCGGAGACCTCCGTACGCAGCTCCTCGCCCGCCGCGAAGTCCACGGCCAGGTCGAGCGCGGGCACCTTGACCGTCTGCGCGGCCTTGGACCGCAGCCGCATCTCGATCCACTCGTGGTCCGCGTCCCACAGGGCGACGTGGTCGAAGGCGTCCGGGTGGAAGTCGGCGCCGAGTTCGCGGTCGACGACGCTGAGGACGTTCTTGTTGAACGCGGCGGTCACCCCGGCGGAGTCGTCGTACGCCCGGACCAGCGTCTCCTCGTCCTTCACCAGGTCCGTCCCCAGGAGAAACGTGTCGCCGGGGGAGAGGAGCGTACGGACGGCGGCGAGGAACGCGGTGCGTTCGGCGGGTACGAGGTTGCCGATCGTGCCGCCGAGGAAGGCGAGCAGCCTCGGGCCCGGGGTCTCGGGGAGACGCAGGCCGTTCGTGAAGTCCGCGATCAGGGCGTGGATGGTCAGGCCGGGGTGCTCCACGAGGAGCGCCTCCCCGGCCTGGGTGAGGGCGCTCTCGCTCACGTCCACGGGGACGTACGTGTCCAAGTCCCTTAGTTCCGCGAGGAGATGACGCGTCTTGTCGGAGGAGCCCGAGCCCAGCTCCACCAGCGTACGGGCGTTGGAGGCCCCGGCGATCTCGGGGGCGCGGGTCAGGAGGATCTCCCGTTCGGCGCGGGTCGGGTAGTACTCGGGCAACTCGGTGATCTGGTCGAAGAGTTCGCTGCCACGAGCGTCGTAGAACCACTTCGGCGGAAGCCACTTGGGGTTCGAGGTAAGCCCACGCAGAACGTCAGCACGCAGGGCCGCGTCGGTGGCGCCCTCGGGCAGGGTGCGGGTGAGACGGAACGGGCTCACGGACGGGGCTCCTTCGGTGCGTCGAGGTCCTTGAGGGGGCTCAGTAGGACCTCCGTGCGGGTAGCGGTCAGGAGAGTGGCGTCGGGGACCTCCCGCCAGGCGGAGTCGCCGTCGTACGGCTCGGAGGCGACGACCACCCCGCGCCCGGGATCGAGGAGGTACCAGAGACTGTCGCCCCAGGCGGTCGCCGCGATCGAAGTACCGTCCGTGGCAAGGAGATTGAGCCGGGAGCCGGGGGCGGCTTCGGCGACCTCGACGACGGTGAGGGCCAGCGCGTCACTCAGTGACATCTTTTGGAGCCGCGCCAGCACCAGCGCCCACACGAACGCCGAGTCCGTGCGCGCCTCCAACGACAGCAGGTCCGCCGCCGGGAGCGTTCCGGTCAGGGGGGCCATGGAACCCGGCCAGCCCTTCACCGCCCCGTTGTGGCTGAACAGCCACCCGCCCGAGGCGAACGGGGCCGCCGCCGCTTCTCCGTCCGCGCCTGGGAGCGTCGCGTCGCGTACGGCGGCCAGGAGGGCGTGGGTTCGGACCACTCGGGCCAGGTCGGGGAATGTGAGGTCGGCCCAGATCGGGCCCGTTCGGCGGTAGCGGGCCGGGGCCGGGTCGCCGTCCGCGTACCAACCCACCCCGAAACCATCCGCGTTGACCGTCCCCGAACGCTGGTGCAGCGGCTCCCAGGACTGGCGTACCAGGCTGTGCGCGGGGTCCGACAGGAGCCGTCCCAGCGGCAACGGGTCGCCCACATAGGCGAGGTGACGGCACATCAGACAGCCTCCGAGCGGGCCGTACGGAACCCGGAGAAGATCTGGCGGCGGATCGGATAGTCCCAGTTGCGGAACGTGCCCCGGCAGGCGACCTCGTCCACGGCGAACGAACCGCCGCGCAGGACTTTGTACTCGGGCCCGTAGAACACCTCGGAGTACTCCTTGTACGGGAACGCCCTGAACCCCGGATAGGGCAGGAAGTCGCTCGCCGTCCACTCCCACACGTCGCCGATCAACTGCCGTACACCGTGCGGGGATTCACCGGCCGGGTAGCTCCCCGCAGGGGCCGGGCGCAGATGGCGCTGGCCGAGGTTGGCGTGCTCGGGCGAGGGCGTCGCGTCGCCCCACGGGTAGCGGCGGGACGTCTCCGTCGCCGGGTCGTGGCGGGCGGCCTTCTCCCACTCCGCCTCCGTCGGCAGCCGGCGTCCGGCCCAGCGGGCGTACGCGTCGGCCTCGTACCAGCAGACGTGCACGACGGGCTCGTCCGGCGGAACCACCTCCGTCACCCCGAACCGGCGGCGCAGCCACTGGCCGCCGTCGCTGTGCCAGAACTGGGGCGCACGGATGGCGTGTTGGCGGATGTGCGCCCAGCCGGCCGGGTGCCACCAGCGGGGCTCGTCGTAGCCGCCGTCCTCGATGAAGCGCAGATACGCGCCGTTCGTGACCGGCGTCGTGTCGAGGTAAAAGGCGGCCACCTCACGGCGGTGCGCGGGGCGTTCGTTGTCCAGCGCCCACGGTTCGGAGTCCGTGCCCATCGTGAACTCCCCGCCGGGGACGAGGACTTCGGCCGGTCCGGTGAACGGGCCCACCGGGCCGGGGTCCGGCGCGGTCAGAACCTGCGGGCCCTTGCGGAGCTGATGGGTGATCAGCATCGTCTCGTCGTGCTGCTGTTCGTGCTGCGCGATCATCCCGAAGGCGAACCCCGCCTCGGTGAGCCGGGTGCCCTGGAAGTCGGACTTCTCCAGCAAGTCCATGACTCTGCCCCGGACTTCGGCCGCGTACGCGCGCGCCTCGGCGGGCGGCAGCAGCGGCAGCGTCGGGCGCGCGGAGCGGGGGTGCTCGAACGCGTCGTAGAGGCTGTCGATCTCCGGCCGCATCGGATCACCGCCGCCGACCGTGCGCAGGAGCCACAGCTCCTCCTGGTTGCCGATGTGCGCGAGGTCCCACACGAGCGGCGACATCAGCGGGGAGTGCTGGGCGGTGAGGTCGGGGTCCTCGACGCAGGAGGTGAGGAGGTCGGTGCGGGCGCGGGCCGTGGTCAGGGTGTCCAGCGCCCGCTGCCGTATGGACTCGGGGTCGGTGGTCATCGGTGGATCTCCTCGCCGTACAGGCTGTCGAGCAGGTCGTCCGCCGGACAGCGGCCCGGGACGACGTAACGGTCGTAGTAATCGGTTACCGCGTCGATCACCGCCGGGGACGCGCCCAGGCGGGGCAGGGCCTCCAGGGCCGCCGCGAAGCACGCCTGCGCGATCTCGTGCAGCTCCGGATCGCCGAGGCCCTCGCGGGCGGCCGTGATCCACAGCGGGTTGTGCGGGGCCGGTTGCGACCGCGTGCGTTCCACCAGCGGTTTCACCGCGCGGTAGGCGCGCTCGGCGGCCTCCGGGTCGTCGAACAGGGCCGTCGTCACCGCGAGCGGGACGATCCAGCCGTCCTCGCCGGGCTGCGCGTCGATCATCCGCAGCTCCAGGTGACCGCGCGGGCGCACCGGCGGGAACAGGGTCGAGATGTGGTAGTCGAGGTCCGCGCGGGTCGGGGTGCCGGTGCGGATCCACTCCCGGAAGGTCAGGTCCTCCGGCACGTCCCACGGCCCGCTGTCGCGCCGTACGCACATCACCGGCGCGTCCAGGACCAGCCGCGACCACGCGTCGCGCGGGGCGTGCGCGAGGTCGGGGCCGCCCGCGCGGCCTGTGCCGATCTCCAGCCACAGGAGCTGCCGCGTCGAACGCCAGCCGGTGGGTTCCGCGCCGAGCAGCGGGGAGTTCGCGAACGCCGCGACCAGGACGGCGCCCAGGTGGTGCGCCAGCCACCAGCGCCGGCCGAGCCCCAGCGGCCCCGGCTCCTCGAACCCGGCGTCCAGGCACACCTGCACCGACGCCGAGGTGCACATCATCGCCCTGCCCGCCGGGCCCGTCCGGTCGAGATACGCCTCCATCGCGTCGTACCGGGGCTCGCGCAGGTAGCGGCGGGGGCCGTGCCAGGGGTCGGTGCCGATACCGGCGAGCGCGAGGCCCAGCGGGGCCAGTGCGGCGCGTACGGCGGTGAGGTCCGCCGAGACCGTGTTCACGCACTCCGTCAGGGAGGCGGCCGGGCGGGAGCTGAGCTCCAGCTGTCCGCCGGGTTCCACGGTGAGCGCGGAGTCCAGCGGGATGTTTCTGAGGGCCTCGTAGGCCGTTTCCAGTCGGGTACGGGTCACCGGGCGGCGGGGTTCGGTCAGCTCGTGGACGAGCCACTCGACCTCCACGCCGACCGTCCGGGGCGGGCCGGTCTTGAAGCAGATGCCCCTGACCAGGGCTTCCACCTCAGCCTCCGTCACGGCTGTACGGACGTCCGTACAGTCGCCGCCGTCACTCACAGAGTCGGACATTCGGGATCCTCCTGGGGTTCCACCATGCCATCGGTCCGGCTCGGACGGGCGCCCGGCCGGGATCACTCGTCCCACCCAAAGCCCTCGGGGCGGATCCCACAAGGGGGCGAAACGGGGTGTAACGGCTTTCTTCTCGGGGTTCCTCCGCACGTCACGCTGTCGTCGTGCCGGCGTCCCGCGGGCGTATCCGGGGCGTATCCGGGACGTATTCGGGGCGGGAAAATCCGTTGCGGGGTGCGTCCCGGGTCGCGGACGATGGTTGCATGAGCACGACAGGGGAGGGCGTCGCGTTCATGGCGTCCACGGGGGTGACGCCATGAGCGCGCGGCTCAGGGGGATCGCCAAGGAGACGGTCCAGATCGTCTCGGCGGGGGGCTACCGGGGGGTGTCCTTCGGCGCGGCCGTCGAAGCGGCGCGGGCGGGTACGCGGATGGTGGGACCGGAGGCCGTTCCCTGCACGCCGGTCCCCGTGACCGGCACCGTCATCGACGTCACCGGCGAGAGCAGTCTCGAAGCGGCCCGCCGCCTCGCCGACCAGCCTGTCGCCGTCCTCAATTTCGCCTCCGCGCGGAATCCCGGCGGGGGTTTTCTGAACGGCGCGCAGGCTCAGGAAGAGGCTTTGTGCCGGGCTTCCGCGCTATATGCGTGTCTGCTTGAGGCGCCCGAATTCTTCGCATATCACCGGTCCCATCGGGACCCCTTTTACAGCGACCGGGTCATTCATTCACCCGGGGTTCCTGTTTTCCGGGACGACCGAGGTCGCCTCCTCGACGAACCTTTTCACGCCGGTTTCCTGACCGCTGCCGCGCCCAACGCCGGGGTGATCCGGCGGACCTTGCCGGAGCGTGTCGACGAGGTGCCGGGGGCCCTGGCGGTGCGTGCCGAGCGGGTGTTGGAGACCGCCGTCGCGTTCGGGTACCGGCGCGTGGTGCTCGGCGCCTGGGGGTGCGGGGTGTTCCAGAACGATCCGGTCCAGGTGGCCGGGGTGTTTCGGGAATTGCTGGACGGGAGGTTTTCCGGGGCGTTCGAGAGGGTGGTTTTCGGGGTGCTGGACCGGACGCCGGGTGCGGTGGTCCGGGGGGCTTTCTCCGAGGCGTTCGCGTAAGGGCCGCTTTCCGCGGCCCTCACTCATCGTCTATGTCCAGCCGTACCGCTCGTGCAGCCGCTGCCGTACGAGATTGAAGCGGCCCCGGTCCAGCGCGCACGCCTCGCGGCGCATGCCGTCCTCGTGCAGGCGCAGCACCCTGTCCACGTCCACCCACGAGTCGCGGCCCGACTTGTCCCACGGGCCGTTGCCGATGGGGACCCACTCGCGGTCGGCGTCGTGGCGTTTGCTGGAGAGCTGGACCGCGAGCAGGGTGCCCCGGGGTTCGCGGGCCACGACCAGGACGGGGCGGTCCTTGCCCCGGCCGTCGTTCTCCTCGAAGGGGACCCAGGTCCAGACGATCTCGCCGGGATCGGGGTCGCCGTCGTGCTCGGGCGCGTACTCGGTGCGGACACGGCCGACCTCACGGGGGTCGGCCTCGGTGGTCGCGGTGGCGCCGAAGCGGCCCGGGACGTCGTCATCGGTGAACGTACTCACGACATGCAGCCTAGAGGTCGGTGAGTGAGACGAGTACGAGTGTGAGGCGAGCCCCGCGTGGGGCTCGCCTCGACTCGCGTACGTATTAAGCGAGTTACTCCTTGTCGACCGCGACCTTCTGAGCCACGGGAGACGCCACCGGCGACACGGCCGGAGCGACCGCCGCCTGCCCATCAGGGCTCATCGACGCCAGCAACTGGCGTGCCAGGCCAAGGCCCGTACCGCCCATCGTCAGCGCCTTCGCGAACAACTCCCCCATCCCCTCGGCCCCGTTGAGCAACACCATGTTGTCGACGTTGCCGAACGCGGACGCCCCCGCCTGGACGATCTCCGGCCACTTCTCGGCGAGTTGCTGCGCGACGACGGCCTCCTGGTTCTCGGCGAGGGCAGCGGCCCGCGCCTTGATCGCCTCGGCCTCGGCGAGCCCCTTCGCCCGGGTCGACTCGGCGGCGGCGAGCCCCTTGGCCTGAGCGGCGGCAGCCTCCGCCTCACCGGTCGCGCGGGTCGACGCGGCCGACGCCGTACCCCGCGCCTTCGTCGCCTCGGCCTCCGCACCGGCCGCCTGCTTGACCCTGGACGCCTCGGCCGCGGCGGCGAGTTCGGTCTCCTTCGCCTTGGCCTGCGCCGCCGAGATCCGCGCGTCGCGCTCGGCCTCCGCGAGGGTGCGCTTCTCGTACGCTTGAGCGTCGGCCGGTTTACGGACGTCCGCCTGGAGCTGCTGCTCGCGCCGCTGCGCCTCCAGTTCGGCGACGCGGGTCTCCTGCACGACGACTTCTTGCCGCGCCCCCGCCTCGGCAAGTGGCCCCGCCTGCCGGGCCTTTGCCGCAGCGTGGTCGCGCTCGGCCTGGTAACCGGCCTGGAGGATCTCGCTGTCGCGCGTCGCCTCCGACATCCGCGCCGCCGCCTGCTGCTCCGCCTCGGTGGCGAGCCGGTTGGCCTCGGCCTGCGCGATGCGCGCGTCCCGCTGGACGGCCGCAGCGTGCGGCATCGCCAGGTTCTGGATGTACCCGGTCGGGTCCTCGATCTCGTGGATCTGCAACGAGTCGACGATCAGCCCGAGTTTCTCCATCTCGGTCCCGCACGCCGCCCGGGTCTGCCCGGTCAGTTTCTCCCGGTCGCGGATCATGTCCTCGACCGTCAACCCGCCCACGATGGACCGCAGATGACCGGCGAACACGTTGTGCACGCGCTCCGACATCAGCCGCTGCTGGTCCAGGAACCGGCGGGCCGCGTTGGCGATCGACACGAAGTCGTCACCCACCTTGAAGATGACAACTCCGCGCACCTTCAGCGGAATCCCCTGGTGCGTGACGCAATCCACCTGCAACTCGGTCTCGTTGAGGTCGAGCGACAGCTTGCGCACCGCCTGCACGCCCGGCATCACCAGCGTGCCGCGCCCCGTGACGATCCGGAACCCCATCCCCGCTTCGAGACCCTCGGTCCGATGGTTCGAACCCGAGATGACCAGCGCCTCGTTGGGCTCCGCCACCCGCCACATCATCTTGAACAAACCGATCACGGCGAGCACGGCGACAACCGTCACACCCGCAACGACGCCGATGACCATCGGCATACGCCCCCTTGTGATGGTGCCCTTTCGGCACCGAACGAAAGGGAGTGTGCGCCCGCGCGCGCCCCAGGAGAAGAGACCGCCCGATCTTTGTCACAACCTTGACGAACATCTCTCTCACCTGGGACTTCGTACGCTCAACTGTCGTACGCGGCCGTCACGTACACGGTCCTCGGCGGCAGGTGCTCCACCACCATCACCACCGTCCCCGTCGCGAACCGTTCCCCGTTGTTCGCCGGATACGCGAGGAAGTGCTCCGCCCCGCCCCGCACCCGGACGATGACCTCCCCGACGAGCCCGGGCCCGATCGCCCCCGTGACCCGCCCCATGAGCCCGACCATCGACACATCGTCCATCTTCACAGGTTAGGCCAGTGCCCAACCCATTGACGTGTCTCATTCACACCCCTACCTTCTGATCGACTTTCCGAACCTTGTTCGGCGGGTCGAACCCCACAGAGTGTCAGGGAGAGCCGCCATGACCACACACCCCCATCCCCCCACGCCGTCCCGCCGCAGCCTGCTGCGCGCGCTCGCGATCGTTCCCGCCGCCGCCCTCGTCCTCGGCGAGGCCCCCGGACTGCTGGGGAGCGCGCTGGCCGCCGCGCCCGCCAGCGGTTCCGCGACCCGGTACACCATCGTCCCGTTCCTCAACAGCGACGACGGGACGGTGAACGTCTACACGTCCGACGACGGCACCGACTTCCGGCTCGCGAAGTCCTCCGCGTACACGCCGCCGAGCAACCGCATCCGGGACGCGAGTGTCTTCAAGCACACGGACGGCAACTACTACCTGACGTACACCACGCACACCTGGCAGGACGTCAGCACGACGATCGGGTTCGCGCGCAGCTCCGACCGGGTCAACTGGACGTTCCTGTACGACTACACGGTGCCGATCGCGAACCTGTCCCGTGCCTGGGCGCCGGAGTGGTTCGTCGACAGCGACGGCAGCGTCAACGTCATCGTCTCCTGCTCGCTCACCAGCGACGAGTGGATCTTCACGCCGTACCGCCTCAGGGCCACGAACTCGGCGCTGACCGCGTGGAGTTCACCGGTCGCCCTGTCCGGCATCGGCGCCAACCACATCGACACGTACATCGTGAAGACCGGTTCGACCTATCACGCGTTCACGAAGAACGAGACGACCAAGTACATCGAGTACGCCACCGCGTCCTCCCTCAACGGCCCCTACACGATCTCGAAGACGGGCGACTGGGCCGGCTGGGGCAGCTACCGCGAGGGCCCCTCGGTGATCCAGCTCGACAACGGCGCCTGGCGGATCTACTTCGACGGCTACGGCGACGGCAAGTACTACTACAGCGACAGCTACGACACCTTCGCGACCTGGTCCGCGCCGAAGGCCCTGCCCGGGATCTCCGGTACGGCACGCCACTTCACGGTCATCAAGGAGACCGTCTCCGGCGGCCCGGCGATCACGCGGAACGCGACGCGGTCCTTCCAGTCCGTCAACTACCCCACCCGGTACTGGGAGCAGCAGTCCGCTCTGCTCAACCTCCCGGTGATCACCGGCTCCAGCGCCACCGCCGACAAACAGGCCGCGACCTTCACGGTCGTCGCCGGACTGGCCGACTCTAACGGCTACTCGCTGCGCGACGCGTCCGGCAAGTACCTGCGGCACTGGGACTTCCGGGGCCGGTTCGACACGAACGACGGAACGTCGACGTTCGCCCGCGACGCGACGTTCGTCGCGCGCACGGGCAGTACGTCGGGCGCGGTGCGCTTCGAGTCGTACAACTACCCCGGCTACTACCTGCGCCACTGGGACTACCAACTCCGCGTGGACCCGACGGACGGCACGGACGTCTTCAGACAGGACAGCTCGTTCGTCCCGGTGACGGCCTGGGGCTGACCTGTACCTCCCCTGACCTGGGAAGCGGCGTCGGAGGGTGTGGAGGACTGCCCGCTACTTCCCTCGTTTTCCCGGGAGTTCCCGGCCTGGTGTGCAATAAATGTGCACCAGGCCGGGCGGGGGCGGTCGTTGAGGCCGCTCGGTGGGGTGTACGGCTTGGTCGGTCCGGCATCGGAGCCTTGGCCTGGGCGCATAGGCCAGTCACGGCGCTTTCCCCATCGACTTGCCGACTCTCAGGAGCTGGCGGGGAAGGACGCGCGCGGTGGGTACCGGCACGGCCGGTTGCAGGGCGGTGGTGTCAGTGAGGGCACTGGCTGAAGGGACCGAGCGGAGGGCCTTCGGGAGGCGTGGATTTCGGGTTGATGCGTGGGTCCGGCCGCTGTGTGCCCTCGTGGCCGCCGACTGCGCTGCTGTTCTCGGTGGAACTTCTCGTCCATGGTTCGCTGTTGGGTCGGGCACGGATACTTGACGTCCGCCATCGAGAAGTTCACCGACGTCCGATTTCCGCTGAGACCTTGCGCACGGAGCTGCATATCGGGGCAGGACGCGCCCGGCAACTGGTCGCTCTCATCAGAGATACGTGATCTGTTCAGAAGTCCCCAGAGGGTGTATCAACAGGGTTGAGTTGAGGTCTACCTCGCAGTTACAACGGCTAACACAATGAGCTGAGTTGTCGGTGGGTGATCAGGCAGCAGGCGAGTTTGAGGACTGCTTCGTGGATGTCGGCTCGGTGTTTCTCGACCACCCACCGGTAGGTGCCCAGTCCGGTGCCGTGTCGTGTTCCGCGGCGGGCGATGGCCCGCACGATGCCGCGTTCGCGGACCTGGTCGCGGTCGATGTCGTGGTCGTTGCCGCCGGTCGGCAGGACGGCGAGCGGGGTGCCGTGTCCGTCGGTGATGAGGTGGTGTTTCGAGCCGGCCCGGCTGCGGTCGACCGGCGAGGGGCCCGTGTGGTGCCCCCTTTCAGGGCTCTGACGTGGGAGGAGTCGACCACGCAGCGGGACCGGTCCAGGCGTGAGGCTGCGTTCAGTTCGGCGAGCGGAATCTCGTGGAGCCGCTGCCACACGCCGGCCTCGTTCCAGTCCCGCAGGCGACGCCAGCAGGTCGTGCCCGAACCGAAGCCCAGTTCTTTCGGGAGGTACTCCCACTGGATGCCGGTGTGCAGCACGTAGAGGATCCCGCACAGCACCTCCCGGTCCGGTAACGCCTTGCGGCCCGGGTACCCGAAGCGCCGTTCGCGCTGCGGCAGCAGCGGCTCCAGACGGTCCCACAGGTCATCCGACACGATCCACGGCGATGTCCCCACGCCAGGCCGAACGCTCAACCCCCGCCCCGGACACGGCCATCAGCGCCGATCCACCTCATCGTGTCAGCCGTTGTTAGAGCATGCCTGACCAGCGGAAATCAAGCGATCAGGTTCGGTTCAGATACGGCTTCTGAGGCTGTAGTGCCAGCGCCTCCCGCCGACGAGGCTGGTGGGAGGCGCTGTCGAGGGTGTGGTGCTTCAGGTCGCGGTCACTCGTGTCAGATTCTTTCCTGCCGTTTCCCCCTGAAGGCGTGTCGAATTCGACATGACCTTTCTTGACAGCTCTTCGTTCAGAAGCAGTGGGTCGACATTCCCTGGAATTTCCGTACCGCCGTACAGCGCGAGCGAATCCCAGTCGTCGGCGTCGGTGATGCCCCGGTAGTCGCACACGAGTGCGAGGGTGGGTGTCGACACCTCAAGCACGGTCGAAATGACGGCAGAGGTGAACGTCTGGGCTTCTTCGGCGTTCAAGCCGTCCAGCCAGAATGTCTGGACTTCGCAGCCGAGCGGTTCGTACGCGTACGAGTCGACGACATTGACGTCAGCCGAGAGCCACCAGTTGATGCTGACGGACGGAAGTCTGAGTCCGATGATCAGGTCGAGTACCTCGAAGTCGAGGGGAACGTTATCGCCGTCGACGTTGATCACGCTCGGGGCCTTGGTGGCGGGGTGCGCCAGGGTGACGCTGTGTCGACCGAAAACGGCCACCTGGTCGGAAAGGACCGACTCGGCGCCCCTCTCCCGGTACCAGCGAATGAATCCGTCTCCCACTTTTACCCCTTCGGCATGTTGAACAGATGGACATTGTCGTTACCGAAGATCTTGCGGGCCTGGTTGATCGCTGTCTCGGGCGTGTTGGACGCGTCCAAGTAGTAGACGGCCTGCACTCCGGCCTCGTCGGCGGCGTACTTGTTGATTTTCAGTGCCTGTCCGAATTTCGAGGGGTTGGCTGCTTTGGCCCCTCCGCCCACGTAGACGTATTCGCCGTTCGGACCTATGACATCCAGGCCGCTGGAGCCTACATTGGGCATGACGATCTTGATGTCCTGGCCCTTGGCGTCCTTGGCGACCCTGCCGCCGATCAGGTCTGCCACGTACTCTTCTCTCTGCTTCCCCAGGGCTCCCGCCTCTGCGCCCCTGGAGGCGCCTGTACCGCGTGACGCGTCGTCGGCCTCACGGAGGGCCTGTCCGAGGCCGTCGCTGAAGCGGTCGATGCCGTCGGCGACACCGTAGGCTCCTCCAACCACCAGTGTTGTGCTGGCGGCGATGGCCGGGGCGCCGGCCAGGCAGCCGATCCCGGTGATGCACAGTGCGCCGCCGCCGAGGTCACCACCGGCACCGACACCGATGCTCAGGAGGCTGAGTCCGGTCTCCCCCATGCCCGCCCAGACATCCGGGTTGCCGAGGATCGCGGCGGTGTAGTCGCCGACAGTGTTGGCGGTGTCCTTGAGCCAGCCCGGTATCCAGCCGCTGTCGTCGTTCTGCTGGCCCTGCTGCTTCTTCTGCTCCTCGTACCACTGCTGCCACTGCTTCGCCGCCTCCTGCTGCTTGAGGACCGCGCTGTGGTACGCCTCGGTGGCCGCTTTGCGTGCGGTGACTGAGTCCTTGCCTGCTGCCGTGGCCGAGATCCGGGCGTTCTGGGACGCCGTCCAGGCGGCGTCGGCGGAGTCACGTGCCGAACTGGCCGAGTACTGCGCGGACGTGGCGGAGGTGACGGCCGACGCTGCCGCGTTCTCGGCGTTCAGTTGGGCGTTGCGGGCGGTGTTGGCCGAGGTGGCGGCGTCCTTGGCGGACTGGTCGGCCTGGGTGGCGTAGGTCTCGGCCTGGGTGGCGTACTTCTGGGCGTCTTTGGCGGACTGGTCGGCTTGCTTCGCGTATCCGGCGGCTTCGGTCGAGGCCTTGGCTGCGGTGGCGGCGGCTTTGCCCGCCTCGGCCGCGTTCTTCTGCGCGGTCGAGGCTGTGCCTGCCGCCTGGGCGATCAACCGCTGGATCTGGGCCTCGTGGACGGCGGTGAGCTGGTCCTGGCGCCGCGCCTTGTACTGGCCGACGGTGATGAAGGCATGGAGCAGGCCGGAGGGGCCTTCGAGGGCGATGTGCGCTGCGGCCTTCAGCTCCGGGCCGGTGCTCTGGTTGCCGGGGTCCACGAGCTGGGCGGCGCGGACACGTTCGTCCTGGGTACGGGCCTGTGTGTCACCTGAGGTGAGGAACTGGCGCAACGCATCGGGGGTGTCGGCGTCCAGGACGGTACGGCCGGCCTGCTGCTCGATCGGACCGGCGTTCGCGACAGTCTGCGCGACGGCGACGCGCATGCCCTGCTTCATGGCCTCGTACTGACCCGCTGCCAGGAACGCGCTCACTGTCGCGTCGTCGCCGTCCAGAGCCTTGGCGGCGGCAGCGCGTACGTCCACGGAACCGGCGAGCAGAGCGAGGTTCTCGACGTCCTCGCGGTCGTCCTGGCCGGCGGCGTCGGTGCGGTCGGTGCGGATGTACGCGGTGATGTCGTCGTCGGAGTCGGCCAGGGCCACGAGGGCTGCGGACTGGCTCCACGGGCGGCCGGTCTTGGCGGTCGCCAGGGCCACCTTCCGGGCCTCGGGTGCGATTTTTGCCGGGTCCGCGCCCGGTTGAGCGGCCTGGTCGGCGAGCTTGTCCGCCTGGGCCTGGAGGTCCTTGGCCTGCTGGACGGCGGCTTGCTGCGCTGCGACGCGCTGGTCCTCCTGGGTCTTGAGGTCCTCGGCCCGGGCGATGGACTCGTTGGTCCGCGCGGTCAGCTGCGCGGCGTCGATCCGGACGGCAAGGCCGTGGATCTTCTGGGCCTGGGAGACGGCCGCGCTCGCGGCGTCGGCGGCCTTCTTCGCTTCCTTGGCATGAGCTGCGGACTGCTGGGCCGCGGTCGCCGCCTGTCCGGCGTGGGCCGCGGCGTCGTCGGCCGCCTTGGCAGCGTTCTCCGCGTGGGTGGCCGCGCCGTTCGCGGCGTCGCGGGCGTCCGCGGCGTCGGACGCCGCTTCGTTGGCCAAGGAGACGGCTGCGTCCGCCGCACGGGTCGCCTCGCGGGCGTGCCGGTGCGCGGCAGCGGCGGCGTTCTGTGCCTGGGCGGAGTGGACACCGGCCTGGTCGGCAAGGGTGTTCGCCTGGTCGGCCGCGTCCGCGGCGGCGTCGGCGTCACTGCCGGCGCCGCTTGCGTCCTTCGCGGCGTCGGCGGCCGAAGCCGCGGCGGTGTGAGCCGAGTCGGCGGCCGTGGCGGCGGCACGGGCACCTGCGGCGGCGTCCCGCGCGTCCTGGGCCGCCTTGCGGGCGGTGGCTGCCTGGCCGGCGTTGATGGCCGCGTTCGCGGCGGCGTCCCGGGCGCGGGAGGCCGCCTCGGCGGCGCCGGACGCCGCTGAGGCTGCTGCCGAGGCGGCGTTCGCGGCGACGTGGGCGGCGTCGGTGGCGGCCTGAGCGGCGGTGATGGCTGTCTGTGCCGCGTCGGCGGCCTGCTGGGCCGCTGATGCGGCTCGGGCCGCGGCAGCCGCCGCGTGCTGGGTGTCCTTCTGCGCCGCCTGGGTCTGCGCGGCGGCCGTCTGCGCGGCTGCCTTGGCGAGCTTGGCCGCCTTCACCGCGCGGGCGGAGGCGTCCTTGGCGGCCCGGGTCTGCTGCCCGGCCAGCTTGCCGGCCTTCGCCGCCTGGTCGGCGAGCTGGGCGATCGTGGCGTGTTCCTGGTCATGGGCGCGGGCCACGTACTGGCCGACCTGGAGGAACTCGTGGATGTCGTCCGGCGAGCCGTCCAGCGCGATCCTGCCCGCCGCCACCACGTTCGAGCCGGCCCCGCTGAGGATCTGCGCGACCTGGACGCGCTCGTCCTGCTCGCGCCGGTCGAACTGCCCGTCGGAGAGGAAGGCGCTGATTTTTGCGGGGGAGTCGCTGTCGAGCGCGGCCTGGCCCGCCTTCTGGACCTCGGGGCCGCCCGCGTCGATGATCTGCGCGATACGCACCCGCTGGTCCTGGAGCAGCGGAGCCTTCCAGCCGTCCGTGAGGAACGCCTTCAGGGTGTCCGGCGAGTTGCTGTCGAGGGCCTTGGCTGCGGCGTCCTGGAGGCTGAGGCCACCGATGCTCGCGACCTGGGCGGTCGCGACGCGGTCGTCCTGGAACTGGAGATCGGAAGCCTGGGCCAGGAATGTCCTGACGTCGGCGTCGCCTCCGATGAGGGCCACCTCCGCAGCAGCCTTCACGCCCGGACCGCCCGACTCCCACAGGCGTACGACCTTGGCCCGGTCGGTGTCCGGAAGAGGGCTGCTGTCACCGCTGCCCGGTGTGGGGCTGTCGGCGCTGGCGGGGCTGGGGGCGGGGCCCAGCAGACCCAGCACGAGTGCGCCGGGCAGCAGGCCCAGACACAGCGCGCGCAACGCACGCCGATGGCCTTTCGCCATGGCTCCCCGTGAGCGTCGTGGATGTATCACTGCCAACTCTCTTCATGAGATGGGGGAATGCTTGGAGATGCGCACCGCGCCGGGTCCGCGAGCGTGGTCAGCGCTCGTGGACCCGGCGCGGTGGGATGTGCGAGGGGAGAGGCCGTAGGCAGGGCCGTCTCCTCGAAAGCTGTACGGGTGACGTCAGCCGGTGGTGAGGGGTGTTTCGGCGTGGAGGCCGTTGGCATCGACACCGGGGAAGAGGCTGAGACGGCCGTCGCTCCAGCGGACGAGAACGTCGTCGGCGCTGGTGTTGGCGGTGAACGCGCCCGCGGTGACGAGAACGGCGTCCTTCCAAGGGGAGTTCGCGGGACGCAGCCGGGTCTCGTGAGGAAGGCCACCGGCGGTGAGGCCGGGGTAGAGGGTGGTCTCGCCGTCGCTCCAGCGCACGATCACGTCGTCGGTGGCACTGCTGGTGAAGGAGCCCGCGGTGAGCTGGCCGGCATGGGGCCAGACCGTGTTCTTGGGAGTGATCTGGGTCTGCTTGCGCAGGCCGTTCGCGGTGAGGTGGGTGAAGAGGGAGACATGACCGTCGTCGAAGGTGACGAGGAGATCGTCCCGGTCGGTACCGGCAGTGAAGTGCCCCCCGGCCATCAGCCGGGCCTGGTCGCGCCACAGAGCGGTACCCGGCGCGGCGAGCTGCTTCTCTCCGTGGAAACCCTTGGCGTCGACGTTCGTGTAGAGGGTCATCTCGCCGTCGATCCAGCGCACAACCAGCCCTTCGGCCGTCCCGCCGGTGTCGACCGCGGTCATCGAGACGGCCTTGGCCCAGATGCTCTTGCTCGCCGCGAGCCGGTACTCCGCGGCGAAAGGATGCGCGGGATCGTTACTGCTCCCGCCCTGGTAGAGGGTGACCTCGCCGTCGTCCCACCGCACGATCAGATCCATGTGACGGGAGCCGCCGGGAGAACCGCCGGTGAAGTAACCCGCCGTCATCCCTACCGCATGCTTCCACGGCGCACCGGCGAAAGCGGGGTGGTAGACGATCTGCTGTACCCAGCCGGCAAGGTCGTCCACCCGGGCCGCCACGGCTCCGGTACGGGTCTCGGCCGGATCGGTACCCAGGCAACCTCCTTGCCAGGAGAGGCTGCTGACCGCACTGACTGCCGTGTGGCCGCCCGCGCTGCTCACGATCGGGCCACCGGTGTCGCCCTTGCAGATCGCGCCGCTGTCCGGTTTGCCCGCCAAGCCCACCGTGGTGGCCGTGATGTTCTCCAGGCTGAACGCGGCGGCGTGCACCTGGCCGGGCACCCACTCGTCGTGTGTGCGGCCGAATCCCGCGGCCTGGACCTCGTCTCCGGCAACCGGCGCGGTGCCGGTCACCGGGAGGGGAGTGACGCCGGTGACCGGTGCGGCGAGTTGAGCCATCACCACGTCACGGTCGGCGCGGGGCACCAGGTTCACCACTTGCTGGGTGCTGCCGCCGATGGTGGCGGTGGTCTTCGCCTTCGGGGCGCCGGCGGTGAGCGCGGAGCCGGAGGCGTCGGTGAAACAGCTTGCGGCGGTCAGTAGCCACTGGGGGGAGACAAGGGTGGCGGAGCAGCCGCGCCCGTCGCCGATGTCAAGTCGTGCGGTCGCGACCGACACGGTGTCAGGGGCCGCAGGGCCTGAAACGGCTCCTGCGGGAGTGCAGGCCAGGACGGTAGCCAGGGAGGTGACGGCGAGAAGGCCGCCGGTCCACGCGGCGCGGGGACGAGAGCCGGGCATGAGGTTCCTCGGAAAAGGTGCGGAAGTGAAGGGGATCCGGGCAGGTGACGGCGGATCAGCCGGTGACCCGCAGTTTCAGCAGCACGGCGGGTGTACCGCCGGCCACCCCCTCACCCACGCTCTGGAAGCTGTTCTTGGCCACGGCCACGGTCTTGGTCGGCGCCGAGGGATCGTCCTGGGGCTTGAGGTCGGCGCTGATGGGGTGATCGGCGGTCTCCAGCGCGAAGATGCGCGGGAGTTCGAGATCGAGGTAGCCGCTCTTCGCGGTGACCTTGAAGCAGTACGTGCCCTGGGAGCTTCCATCGGAGCCCTGCACGGTCTGGACCCTGATCTGTGAGCTTGCGCTGTCACAAGCGGCGAGGGTGATGTGCCCGTCGCCCCTGATCAGCTTGATGCCCTTCTCCCGCTGGATCTGGTCCGCGTTCGGGTAGGAGAAGTCCTCCACCGCGGATGGCGGGGTGGCCTCAGTGGTTCCCCCTGTCGGTTGCGGGTCGGCACTCGCAAGTACCGGAACACCGACGAGTGCCACGAGGGCGGCGATCCCCAGGGCCCCGGCGTTTGCCCGGATCGCCCCGGCCTGGGCCGGTTGATCATGCTGGCGGGCCTCGGAAGCAGATGAACACGGCACCTGTGGATCATGGAGTTCTCTACGCTGCAAGATCCACGAAGGTGCCGTGTTCGTTCCTCCATCATCCCCTGCCGTCGTTCCCGTCTCTCCGGCGCCCCGCCTGGAGGCCCTCGGCTCGGATGCCGCGCGAGACCAAGTCCGCGGCCTGGTTGCCGAGTTCGAGTCGGTCACCGATCCTCGCGGGGCGTGCGGGGTGCGCTACCGGGTCTCCTCGCTGCTGGCCCTGGTGGTCTGTGCGATGACCCCGGCGGGCCATGACTCCATCACCGCGGCGGCGGAGTGGTGCCGACGTGCGACGCCTGAGGAACTGGCCGCTTTCGGTCTGCCCTACCATCCGTTGCGCGGCCGCTACCGGATCCCGAGCGAGAAGACCTTGCGCACCGTTCTGGGGCGGCTCGATCCCGGTGAGGTCAGCGCGGCCGGCTACGACCACCTGCGGCCCCTGCTGTCCACGGTGTCCCACTCTCCCGAGCCGCTCATGCCCGACGGCGGCATCGAACGCGAACAGCGCCGCGCCCACCGGGCGGCCGCCCGCGCCGAACCGGTGCGCTCCCGGCGCCGGGCCATCGCGGTGGACGGCAAGTGCCTGCGCAGTGCGAAGCGCCCGGACGGCAGCCGCGTCTTCGTGCTCTCCGCCGTCCGGCACGGCGACGGCATCACCCTCGCCTCCCGCGAGATCGGCGCGAAGACCAACGAAATCCCCGAGTTCCAACCCCTGCTCGACCAGCTCGACGACGCCGATCTCAAGGGGGCCGTCGTCACCGCCGACGCCCTCCACGCCCAACGCGACCACGCCACCTACCTGCACGAACGCGGCGCCCACTACCTGCTGACCATCAAGAACAACCAGCGCGGCCAAGCCCGTCAGCTCCACGCCCTGCCCTGGAAGGAGATCCCCGTCATCCACCGTGACGACGCCCGCGGCCACGGCCGCCACGAACAGCGTCTCGTCCAGGTCGTCACCGTCAACGGCCTGCTCTTTCCCCACGCGGCCCAGGTCCTGCGCATCCAGCGCAGACGCCGTCTCTACGGAGCGAAGAAGTGGTCCAGCGAGACCGTCTACGCCATCACCGACCTGCCCGCCGAGGAAGCGAGTGCCGCCGAGATCGCTTCATGGGCTCGCGGGCACTGGACCGTGGAGAACACCGTCCACTGGTGTCGGGATGTGACCTTCAACGAGGACAAGTCCCAGGTCAGGACCCACAACACGCCCTCAGTCCTCGCCGCCGTCCGCGACCTGATCCGCGGTGCGCTCAAGCTTGCCGGGTACGTCAACACCGCCGCCGGCCGCCGAGCCCACACCGAACGCACCCTCGTCCTCAGCCTCTACGGCATCACATGATCAAACCGGACGACCCGGGCAAACGCCGGGGCCCTGCGGCGATCCCCGCGAGCGGAAGCGTCCTGCGTAGTCCAGGAGTCACCCGAGTTCCTTTCGGGCATGGGTGACGGCACATCTACGGCCCCCCCATACACAGATGTAAAGCAAAAAGTGGTCGAAGGAGACGCTAGAACATCCTTGCGAGGTGAAGAAACATGACGACAATCACGGTAAGTTCATGGAAAGCACAGATAAATCTCATACTTGAGCCGAGGCGTTGTGGCGCATGGCCCGATTTGAGGGGCCCTTACTGCTGATGCCGTCTCAACTCACGGTGATTTACCGTTTTCATGGCGAAGGCTGACCGGAATCGAAGGTTGGGCGGATAACGTCGCGGCGTTTGCCGTTCGGTGTCCTGCTTGAGGTGAGAAGACGGTCCCCCTTGCGTTTCAGACATGGATGGCTGTCGGCTCTGGTGCTCGGGTTGAGCGTGGGCGCGCTGGGTGCTGGTAGGCATCCGCCGCCCCCGGACCGAACCTGCGTGAGGAGGAGCGGTACTGGACGGCGGACCGCATGGTCGACGCCGTCCCCGCCGAGGCCGCACCGCCCGCAGCTCACGCCGTGCCGCACACCCTCGACGGCAGGACCGCCGGTCGGACGGCCCCGGCCGGTACCCCCAACCCCGAGCACTTCGCGGGGCATTCGACGGTCGGGACGTTCTTCTTCGACAGCAAGCCACTTGGCGGCAGGAGCACCTTCTGCACGGGGAGTGTCGTCCACACGGCGGCCAAGGACATCGTGCTGACCGCAGGGCACTGTGCGCTGGGCATGGTGAAGGCCACGCACCGGATCTTCGTGCCGAAGTACGTCAGCGGTAAGCCGGCAGCCGCGCAGCCTTACGGGGTTTTCCCGGTGACGCGGCTGTACATCGACCCCCGGTACGAGGCGAACACCAAGAAGCCCGTCTCCGACCTCGATCTGGCGTTCGTGCAGGCGGGTTCCGACGGCCGGGGCCGGAAGGTGGAGGACGTCACGGGGGCGTTGACGTTCACCCCGTCCACCGGATACGCGCGCAAGGTCGCTGTCCTCGGCTATCCCGGCGCCGACAGCGTCAACCCACAGCACGCGCCGATCCGTTGCCCCGTCGTCACCACGCGGCTGGCGGGGTACGGGCAGCTGAGCATGGCCTGCACCGGCTTCTACGGCGGCGTCTCCGGCGGACCCTGGATCGAGGGCTACGACCCCGTCCGCGGGACCGGCAGGGTCATAGGCGTCACCGGTGGCTACAACGGCGGCGGCAACGACACCAATGACCACTGGGTGAGCTACGCGCCGCTCTTCGGCAAGGACGCCAAGGCCCTCTTCGACGACGCTGCCGCGCACCGCACGGTGAGCCCGAGGCCGCCGTACCGGCCGCCGACGCTCGACCTCACCCCCACCACCTGGAAACACGCGGTGGGTATGGCCGCCGGCTACTACACGGGGGTTCTCCCGGAGGCTCCCGTCACATGGATCTGATCGTGCGGTGGGGCGACGGTGAGGTCACCCTCTACCAGGGCGGGAGCAGCAACTCGCCACGCCCGGCAGCGCGCTGAGGTGTGACGACGCTCGCCTGATGACCGGCGGACGCTTCATGCCGGGCGGCAACCGCGACGACCTCCTCGTCACCTTCAAGGACGGTCACGTCTCTCTCTTCACCGACCTGGCCGCGAACGGGCTGGGGAAGCAGACGCAGATCACCCCCACGAACGCCGTCTGGCCCCACGCCGGCCAGCTCACCACACCGGTTCCTTCACCGGGAGCCCCCGGACGACGTCCTCGTCCGCTGGAGTGATGGGCGGCTCAGCCTGTTCACGGGGGTGGACGGCAAGGGGCTGCACGGGGAGACCGTCCTCACCGCCGAGTGAGGGTCAGCCGGGAGGCGTAGTTGCGGGCGCTGGGGGACCTCGTCAAGGGGCGTGACGTCCTGTGTCGGACCTGTGGGCGGCGCCGGCCGCGAGTGCGGTACGTCGCCGACACCGGCAGCCGGGTCGGCTACGCGTTGTATCAGTGTGCCCATGTTGACGTTGTGGCGAAAACGAATAGTCGGCCGAATTGAGTGAATATGTGCTCAAATCCCTGTTCCCTCTTTGAAGTTGGAGCATGGCGGGCGCTGTTCGCACCTTGCAGTGGGAGCGGGGTAGGGGGGCGGCATGTACGCGGATCATCGCAATGGCCTGGTGACGAAGGGGGCGGGCGGCTGGAAGGTGGCGCGGTTCGCAGTTGAGGCGGTGGGGACGTGTGAGGCGGACAGCCGCAGTCGTGGGCGTGTCCCTTGCCGCCGTGGCGGTGACCGCGACTCCTGCCGTGGGCGGCGACTGGTGGGGGTCGGTCCAGTGCGGCCAGAGCGAACCGCCCAAGAAGAGGCGAGAGGCTACCGGTCCGGACGGAACGGCCGACGGACGTGGTGCGGACGTCGTACGACGGCGGGATGGGCAGCAGCAGGACGGCGGGGCCTCGCAGCCGTCCCCGGCGCAGCTCGCTCAAGTCGCGCGTGAGCAGCTCCGGTTGCCGTCGCCGCGGATCGAGGCGAGTCCGGTGGTTGAGCAGTTGGTGCAGCTGCCGACCTGGTTGTGGCTGGACCGGCAGGTGTTGGCGACGCTGTCGGTTCAGGGGTGTCGGTGACGGCAGTGGCGAGGCCGATCTCGGTCGTGTGGAATCTGGGCGACGGCGACACGGTGACGTGCGGCGGCCCTTGGACGCCGTACGACGCGAGCGTGGACCCGAAGAGTCCGCCCCCAGACTGCGGTTACACGTACCGTACGTCGGCCGGGTGAGGCGTACGCGGTGTCCGCGACGGTGACCTGGTCCGGTGCCGGCCCGGCCGCGTGATCCTCTCCGGCATCGCCTCCGTCGACTCCTCATCGGCCTGCGCCGCCGCACCCCTGGCTGACGCGGGCCTGCACGACCAACACGGCCCTGACGAATGAAGGAACGTCCCGTTAGCTGGGCTCTAAGCTTCTACGGCTTGACGATCTGTAGAAGCTTCAGAGTCGTTCACCGACGTCATGGCGCCATTGCGCCGGGCGCCTACATCTCTCGGGCCGGGCGGAACTCGTGCTGGGGCTGGGGGAACTGGCTCCAGAGGACCTCGGAGGTGATGTCTCCGTCCAGGGCGGAGGCGAGGAAGCGGGTGACGGTCATGTCGTAGCGCTCCCAGTCGGAGTCGCCGTTGATGAGGATGGGGCGGCTGTCGGGGTCGTCGCCGGGCTGGACGAGCCAGTAGAGGTACTCCCCGTTGTCGGTGGTCGCCCAGCAGACGAGGCGGTTGCCGTCGGGTTCCATCTCGGCGGGCTTGTCGTCGTACTGCCACAGGGAGGCGTTGGCCTCCTCCCGCTCCGCGGAGATCTTGAGCTGGTCGTAGACGTCGTTGGGGCAGCCGGGTTCGAGGAGCAGCAGGTAGTTGTCGATGGCTCCTCCGCCGTAGGCGGCGATGAGTTCTTTGTAGTCCGCGGGCAGCGTGGTGCGCAGGGTGGTTTCGGCGGTGTCCCAGGCGAGGGTCCGGCCGTCGGTGGAGGGGAGGGGGAGTAGTTCGGTGAGGCGGGTCAGGTCGGGGGTCATCGGGGGAGGGGTCCTTTCTTCACCGTTTCCGGTTCCAGATCGTGAAGATGTTGGTTCCGTCGGCGTTGCTGCCGTGCGGGTGCATCTGGAAGCCGTTGCTGCCGTGGGCCTCGATGGTCACGCCGAGGGGGATCTTCGCATGGTGGTCGGCGTAGATCGGAGTCACGCTGTACTGGATGATCTCGTTGTCGTTCTTCACGGCGTTGCGGATCTGGAGTTCGACCTGCCGCATGACGGGTGAGTTGGCGTAGCTGTGCATGGTGACGAAGTTCCGCGGGTCCTTGTTGGAGCCACCGATCATCGCGGCGAGCAGGTGCGCGCGGTTGTATCCCTGCCCTGAGGCCCATCCGGCGGGGTCCACGCTGGGGTTGGTCTTCCCGCCGAGCATGTCGCCGGTGATGGTGGCGTGCATGGACGTGGCCCGGTTGTGGGGGCCGAGCGCGCCGTACTGGACCCGGTCGCCCCAGGTGACGTCGTTCTCGTCGCACGGGGTGAGGCCCAGGGGGTCGCTGAGGGAGTGGGGGTTGTCGACGTAGGCCAGGGGGTTGGGGGAGGGGAGCAGGCCCAGGGGGTCCGGCGTGAGGTAGCGGGCGGATTCCGGGTCGTAGTGGCGGTGGTAGTTGTAGTGCAGTCCGGTTTCGGGGTCGTAGTACTGGCCCGGGAATCGCAGGGGGGTGTAGGCGCTGGCGTCCTTGTTCCAGGTGGTGGTGCCCCAGAGCGTGGCCCGGGTGCGCCAGGCGACGGTGCCGGTCTCGTCGACCAGTTCGGTCAGCGTTCCGATCTGATCGGTGACGATCGCGAAGAACCGCTGGTCGATGACGTCTTGGGGTGCGTGGACGAGCGCTTTGGTCTCGGTCTGGGTGATCGGGGTGCGACCGTCGTGGTCCCAGGTGAGGGTGAGCTGTTCGGGGGCGTCGGGTGTGCTGGTGGTCTGTTCGCAGAGGGTGGCGCCGTCCCAGGTGAAGGAGGTGCGTTCGAGGACGGTCGTGCCGTCGTCGGCCATGCGGAGTTTCGCGGTCCGTCGGCCGAGTGCGTCGTAGGTGTAGTGCCAGAGGGTGCCGTCGGGGGTGGTGACGGCGACGAGCTGGTCCTCGGCGTTCCACTCGTAGCGCCAGGTGTCGGGTTTCCGGGACAGGCGGGTCTTCTGGCGCAGGACGATCCGTCCCAGTGCGTCGTGCTCGTAGCGGACGTGGCCGGCGCGGGTGATGCGGGTTCCGTCGTAGGCACGTGGGCCGGTCGCGTCCTGCCCGGGGTGTCGGGTCGGCCAGGCTGCGGTGGTCTGGTTGCCCGTCGCGTCGTAGTTGTAGCTCTCGTTCCAGTGTGTGCCGTGGACGGCGGTGACGCGTCCGGCCGGGTCCAGGTCGAACTGCCGGAGACCGGTGTGCAGGTCCTCGGCACTGGTGAGGTGGCCGTCCGCGCGATGTGTGTACGTCCTGCGCTGGACCAGTCGTCGGTCGCTGCCGGCGGTGACGGTCTGGCCGGTGAGCAGGCCCGAGACGCCGTAGCTGCTCGTCACGGTCGTGAACTGGCCGATGTCGCGGACGAGTTCGCGTCCCGCCGGGTCGTGGGTGAAGCCGACAGTCCGTCCGGACACCGTCATGCGGACCGGGTTGACGGTGTCATGCTCCCAGGCGGTGACCGCTCCTGACGGGGTGGTTCGTGTCCGGCGTCGGCCGGTGCTGTCGTAGGTCAGGTGCAGTTCGGCGCCGTCCACGGTCTGGGTGGTCGGGCGGCCGACGGTGTCGTAGGCGAACTCCAGGACGGTGTCCTGGGTGGTGGCGCGGGTGAGACGTGAGGCGGCGTCGTACGCGTAGGAGGTACGGATGCCGGGTGCAGTCTTGCCGGTCAGGCGACCGGCCTCGTCGAAGGTGTACGTGAGGGTCTCGCCCGCCGCGTTCGTACGGGTCGTGGGCCGACCTGCCGCGTCGTAGGCGCAGCGGCTGGTGCGGCCGTCGAAGTCGGTCTCGGCGATCAGGTGGCCGACCGCGTCGTAGACGTAACTCCACGTCTGTCCGAGGGAGTTGGTGACCTGAGTGAGGCGCTGTTCTGTGTCGTGGTGAAAGCGGTGCCCGGTGCCGTCCGGAGCAGTCCGTGACAGCGGCAGGTCGAAGGGACCGTAGGAGAAGAGGGTGCAGGCGCCGAGGGGGTCGCGGTGGCTGGTGCGGTTGCCTTCGCCGTCCCAGGCCCATTGCTCGGTGCTCCCGTCGGCGGTGGTGCGCTGGACCAGGCGCCCTTCGTCGTCCCAGACCAGCGTGGTGGCGTGGCCGAGTGGGTCGGTGAGTTCGACGGCGCGTCCCAAGGCGTCGTACCGGGCGGTGGTCGTCGACTGCCGGGGATCGCGGATCTCGGTGGGCAGACCTGCTGGATTCCTTTGTACGGTCGTCGTCGCGCCGAGTGGGTCGGTCACCTGCGTCACGGCGCCTGCCGCGTCGTGGGTGAACGTGTGGGTCGCCCCGTCCGCGTTGATGAGGGCGGTGCGGTTTCCGCGGGAGTCGAAGCGCTGGAGGACACGTGCGCCGTCGGGGCCGGTCAGTTCCACCGGCAGGTGCAGATCGTTGTACGCGATGCGGGTTCCTGCCCCGCCGGGCTCGGTGACGTGGGTCAGATCCCCGCCGGTCCATTCCCAGCGAGTGGTGCGGCCCAGGGGATCGGTACGGGTGAGGAGGTGGTCGCGGTTGTCCCAGGTCTGGGTGGTGGTGTTGCCGAGGGGGTCGGTGATCGCGATGATCTGGCCGTGCGGGTTGGCGAGGTAGCGGGTGGTGCGGCCGAGGGAGTCGGTGTAGGTGGCGGTGGTGACGCCGCTGTTGTCCGGACCTGTGTACGCGATGGTCGAGTTGAGGATGCCGTCGGTGCCCCGGGTGGCGGTCACCCGGCCCTGTACGTCGTACTCGTAGGCGAACGTCGTGCCGTTGGAGTCGCACCAGCCGGTGATCCGGTGTTCGCCGTCGTAGGTCAGGTGCAGCGGGGCGTCGACGGCGTTGCGGACCTCGGTGAGGTCGGCGCTGGTCTCGTCGTAGGCGAACGTGCGCAGAGCGGTGGGAGAGTCCTCGGTGAGGGCGTGCAGGGCGGTTATTCGGATCTGATCGGCCGTGGTGGCGGTGGTGATCCGGAGGCGGTAGCCGCCGGTGTGGGTGACGGCGAGCGGGGCGTCGTTCTCGCCTCGCTCGACGGCGATGACGTTGTGGTTGCGGTCCTCGATCGCTGCCAGCCACCAGATGTCCGAGTCCGTGGTGGCGGGTTCGAAGTGACGGGTCAGACCGGTGAAAGGATTCTCCACGGACAGGATGTACGAGGTGCCGTGCGTGACGTAGGTCAGGGGCAGGGGTGTGCCGACGACGGGGAGGACCCGGTCGCCGGGGAGATCCGGGCGGCGGGGATAGACCAGGACCGAGCCGTCCTCCCGGTACCACCAGATCCTGCCCGACGTCTTGTTGTCGACCAGCCGTTCGTCCAGGGTGGACGCCCACGAGGGGCCGAAGAAGCGTCCCGCCCGGTAGTCGCTGAGGTGGGTGCGGCGCAGGGTCAGCGGAAGGACACCCGGCAGGTCCGCATCGGTCTGCGTGAGCATCATCTGGCCGCTGGCCATGTCGATCGGATCGCCGCACCATTCCCTGTTGTCGAGAGCGTGGGACTGGCGGGAGAGCTTCACCTGGTCGATCTTCAGACCGTCGTCACTCTTGCGGCCGGAGGCGGGAATGCCCCCGTGCCCCTCCGAGCCATCCCCCTTGCCGTTGTGCTTGCCGACATCGACGCTCCTCGCCCGGTCGGCGACGCCGAGGTCGGTGTTCTTGTGCAGCCGCGAAGCCGCACGCGTGCGCTCCGGGATCGTCTCCGTGATGTGCTTGGCGACCTTGTCGAGGGCCTTCTCCGTACCCTTCAACCCGCCGTGCAGCACACTGTCGAACGCCTGCGTGAACGGGTCCCGGCCCTTGCTCCGCCCGAACGCACCCCTGGCCCGCCCCAGCGGCGAGGACGCCGCCACCCGCAACTCCCCACCGTGCCACGCGACTTTCCCCGCACCGCCCTCGAACTCGGTGTGATCGATCCGGGTGACCTTCTCCGCACCGCCTCCGCCACTGCCGCCTCCGGCCGAGGCGATCTGCATACCGCCGTGCCCGCCGGCGCTGTCCGGCATCGAGAACGCGCCCTCCGCCAGATCGAGCACCATGTCCTCGACCATCGCCTCCAGCTTCGCGTTGACCGGCTCCGTCACCTTCGCGATCACCTCGTCGACGATCCGGTCCACCGCCTCGTCGACGATCCGCTTGACCACCTGCCGCATCGCCGCGATCTCCGCCGCGCCCAGCACCGCCGACAGACCCCCCGTCACCCACGCCAGCCCGATGGACAGGCCCACCGACCCCGCCATGATCGCGAGTTCGGCCTCCGCCTTCGTCTTCATCCCGAAGACAATGTCCGCCAGGACATCGCACGCGTCCGCGAACAGCCGCGCCAGCTCGGGGAGTTTCTCCAGATGACCGGCCTTCACCTGGCCCCAGTGCCGCTCCATCGCGTCCACGGCCCAGCCCTCGGACGACGACAGGATCCGCGCGAACGCCAGATGCGCGTCCGCGCCATGCCCCTCGAAGTTCTCCGCGAACTCCCGCATCGCCGTGGCCATCTCGCGGTAATCGTCCTCATCCACGTTCGGGAACTTGATCCCGATGAAGTCCAGAACCTCATCCAGCCAACCCGGAATCGTGTAACCCATCCCCGTGAGCCCTTCTTGCCGCCCTGCGTTCGCTTGTTCGGATCTCGTTCAAGCGTTGCGGTCGAGAACCCTAGTAGGCGAGGACGCCACCCGCACAAGCAGACGAAGAGCATCTGGTTCAAGCGACGGGCTATCCCGGTATCGAAGAGGCAAGAACGCGAGGAGAGACTTCAGGAGGGCCGGTTACACCCGTGCTCCTCGCGTCATCCGCCCCAGGAGCCGCTGTCCGTCCAAGGAAGGCGCCGTCGCCTACGCCTGGAACTAATCGCCGAGGGCCACGGGCTGGAGAAGGCAGCTCTGGATCACGGTCGTCGAAGGACGGGTACCAGGTGTCGTCCCTGGCGAAGCCGTTGGTACAGGCCGCGTCGTCGAGGGGGGGCCGTGGGGGGTCGGGACCGGCGGCATGTCAGCGCTTGCCACCGCAGGCAATGGGATCACCGACGCCACGGCTCCGATGGGCGACGGCTCCGGCCCGGCATCCTCCCGGCCCAGCCGAGGGACAAGCCGACCGAGCAGGCCGACGACGTCGCCATCGATGACGACACCGCGGGGAGAGCCCCCCTCGCGTTCTGAACTCCGGTGCCACGGAGAAGCCCGGGCGTCCGCTCCCCGGAAGAGGCGGGCGCCCGGGCGTCGTCAGGCCCGGGTCTCCGGGTCCAGGGCCGGGGGCCTGGTGCAGTCGATGACCCGGTCCAGCCAGGCCGGGCCCTTCAGGTAGATGTTGCTGATCCATGCCTTGTAGTCCGGCAGGTAGGACCAGACGTCGTTGGTGACGCCCTCGGCGGTGATCGACTGGGCGTGCTTCTGGCAGCCGATCCTGACCTGGGTGGGGCCGCTGAAGGTGCTCTTCACGTCTGACGTGGTGTTGGGGTGCGAGTGCGTGTTCACCCCGGTGCCCCACGTGCTGAACATGCCGTCGGCGCCCGCGCTGGTGCCCCCGCCCGTACCGGTGTCGGGGTCCAGGGCCGGCGGCCTGGTGCAGTCCATCACGCCGTCCAGCCAGGCCGGGCCCTTGAGGTAGATGTTGCTGATCCAGGCGCCGTAGTCGGGCAGGTAGGACCACGCGTCGTTGGTGACGCCCTCGGCGGTGACGGACTGGGCGTGCTTCTGGCAGCCGATCTTCACCTGGGTGGGGCCGCTGAAGGTGTTCTTCACGTCCGAGGTGGTGTTGGGGTGCGCGTGAGTGTTCACGTCGGTGCCCCAGGTGCTGTTGGAGCCCGTCGAGGTGCCGCCCCCGCAGTCCGGTACGCCGTCCAGCCAGGCCGCGCCCTTGACGAAGATGTTGCTCACCCAGCCGCCCACGTCGGGCAGGTGCGACCAGGCGTCGTTGGTGATGCCCTCCGCCGTCACCGGCTCCGCGTGCTTCTGGCAGTCGATGTGGATCGCGGTGGGCGCGGAGAACGTGGTGACCAGCGAGCCGGAACGGGACGGCGTGGAGCGTACGTTGACGCTGGTGCCCCAGGTCGAGTGCTCCCCGGAGCCCGTGGAGCCGCCGCAGTCGGGGACGCCGTCCAGCCAGTAGCCGCCCTTGACGTAGATGTTGCTGATCCAGCCGCCCAGGTCGGGCAGGTGCGACCACGCGTCGTTGGTGATGCCCTCGGCGGTGACCGACTCGGCGTGCTTCTGGCAGTCGATATTGACGGCCGTCGGCCCGGGGAAGGTGGTGACCACCGAGGCCGAACGCGCCGCTGCGGAGCGTACGTTGATCCCGGTGCCCCACGTCATGTGGTTGCCCGAGCCCATGCCGCCCATGAACCGCAGCCCGCCCGCGTAGTCGGTCATGTCATGGCTGTTGAGGTCGGAGACCATCACATGGGTGTCGGACTCGCGCGCCTCGACGATCTTCCCCGCGCCCAGGTAGATGGCCACGTGGTGCACCGACCGCTTGCCGAAGAACACCAGGTCACCGGGGCTGAGTGCCGAGGTGTCGGTGCCCAGCCGCTGTCCCGGCAGGCTGAAGATGCCGGCGGCCGTGGTGTTGCCCATGACGTCGTACCCGGTCGCCTGCGACCAGGCCCACCGCACCAGCCCGGAGCAGTCGAAGCCCTTGCGGTACGGGTCGTTCTTGCTGCGCACGGGGTCCGTCTGGTCGACGAAGCCGTACGAGGCACCGGGCGAGCCGCCGTGCCCGCCGCCCCAGCTGTACCAGGTGCCCGCCGCGACCTGCGAACAGGCGGCGTCGATCGCCCGGTTCGCGGCCGGCGAGACCGCCGTACCGTGCGCCGCACACCCCCAGGTGTTCTGCCCGTCCGGCGCGCCGTACTGCCACGGCCAGTAGATGTGCCCCATCTCGCAGGGGATGTAGGCGTTCCGCGACAGGTCGACGGGGTAGCGGCACTGCGTGTCGAGGTGGTCGAGGAAGCCGTCGGGGTAGGCCCACTGGTGCCATTCGCCGTGGACGATTCCGTACGACAGGTTCTTGGCGTACTGGTCCCAGATGATGTCGCCGACGGGGGAGGTGTAGGTGAGCCACTCGCTCAGGCTCCACGGCCCGTCGGCCCGGACGTGCAGCAGGAGCGCGCTGTCCGTGCGCTCGATGGAGAACACGATGGTGCGGCCCGCGCCCTCGGAGTGGCCCGGGAGCGACACCAGCCGGAACCCCGTGGTGTACACGTCGGTCGCCTGGACCGGGTTCGAGGTGCCGAGGTACGAGAGCATGCACTTGGCGCCGGGCTTGAGCGGACCCGTGCAGTCGGTGTCGAACGCGAAGTACTGGGCGAACCGCCACTCGGCCATCGCGGCGACCTGCCAGGCCGCGGGTTCGGCGGAGCCCTTGTCGACGGAGGCCAGGGTGTACGTCAGCTCGTGCGCGTCGTCCGCGCGGGCGGCGGTGGTGCCGGTGAACAGCAGGGTGCCGATCGTCAGGATCAGACCGGCGGCGACGGTCAGGGCGCGCTGCCACATAGAGTGCGGGCGTCCCGGAGCCCGTGCGACATGTCGGGTCATCTTCAATTCCTTGGTCAAGAGGATGCACGCCTCCGGTGGCTGAAAGCCGACCCCCGGTCGGCCGGAAACGTGCGCACGGGATCATAACGTTGTCAGCCCACGGTCAAAGTGGACCGTGGGCGAACTTTTCCGGATGATCCCCCCTGATCGACCGATGCTCCCCCTAGTTGACCCGGTGCTCCCGCCCCTCCCAGTACGGCGCCCGCAGCCGGAACTTCTGGATCTTCCCCGTCGCCGTGCGCGGGATCGACGCGCGGAACTCGACACTCGTGGGCGCCTTGAACCCCGCGAGGTGTTCCTTGCAGTACGCGATCAGCTCCGCCTCGCCCACCTCGGCGCCCTCCGCGAGGACCACCAGCGCCTTGACGGTCTCACCCCACTTCGAGTCGTCCGGCACACCGATGACGGCGACCTCGGCGACCGCCGGGTGACCGAAGAGGGTGTCCTCGACCTCGATCGACGAGACGTTCTCACCGCCGGTGATGATGACGTCCTTCTTGCGGTCGGAGATCGTCAGATGGCCGTCGGCCGAGTCGAGGGAGCCGCCGTCGCCGGTGTGGAACCAGCCGCCCGCGAGCGCGTCGGCCGTCTCCTCCGGTTTCTCCCAGTAGCCGTCCAGCACGACGTTGGAACGGGCCAGCACCTCGCCCGCGTCGGAGACCTGGAGCCTGACACCGAGGGCGGGAACCCCGGCGCGGGAGAGTTTGCGGGCGCGTTCGCGTGCGGGCAGGGCCGTGTCCTCGGGGCGGGTGCGGTTGAACGTCAGCAGGGGCGAGGTCTCGGTCAGGCCGTAGATCTGCGTGAACTCCCAGCCCAGCTCCTCCTCCACCCGCTGGATCAGCCGGCTCGGCGGCGGCGCCCCCGCGCACACCAGCCGTACGCGGTCCCGGCCCGGGATCTCGCCCTCCCAGATCGCCGCCGCGTTCAGCACGGCGCCCCACACCGCCGGCGCCCCGCACATCAGCGTCACGCCGTGCTCGTCCACGCGGCGCAGGATCTCCGCCCCGTCGACCTTGCGCAGCACGACCTGCTTCGCGCCGAGTCCGGCCATCACGAACGGCATCCCCCAGCCGTTGCAGTGGAACATCGGCAGGGTGTGCAGGTAGACGTCCCGCTCCCAGGCGCGCGTGTGCAGGCCGAACGTCAGGCCGTTGACCCAGATGTTGCGGTGCGTGAGCTGAACTCCCTTGGGGCGCGCGGTCGTTCCCGACGTGTAGTTGATCGTCGCGGTGGCGTCCTCGTCCGGCTCGGCCCACGGCCGCGGCTCCACCCCGAACCGCATCAGCGCCGTGTCCGTCTCCTCGCCGAGGACGAAGCGGTGCGGTACGGGGATGCCGGCGACGGCGTCCGCCAGCTCGGCGTCGAACAGCAGCACCGAGGCGCCGCTCTGCTCGACGACGTACGCGATCTCCTCGTGCTTCAGGCGGAAGTTGACGGGTACGCAGATCCGTCCGCTCATCGGCACGGCGAACAGAAGCTCCAGCAGCCGCGCGGAGTTGTGGCTCACCACCGCCACGCGCTCGCCCTCACCCACGCCGAGCCGGTCGAACCCCGCCTGCCACGCGCGCACGCGCTCCGCGAGTCCGCCGTACGTGTTCTCCGTGACCGGCGCCGCCGGCTGGTCCGGCTCGTCGATCACCCCCGGACTCGCGGCGAAGCCCTGCTCCGCGCGGTCCAGGAAGTCCGCGATCGTCATCGGAACGCGCATCGCTGGTCCTCACTCCCCATCGGTGGCCGATGTCCATAACGCTCCCCGCTCGGGGCGGGGCCGACGCTTGTCCTGCGCAGGCTCAACAGGGGAGGGGGTGCGGAGGTGACGCGGCTGTGAGGGCTTTCCGCCCAGGTGACGCGTGCCTTGTGGCCCCGGAGACGACCATGGTTACATGGGAATCATGCTGTCCACAGACCGGTTACTGGCGTTCTCGGCCATGTCCTTCCTGTTGATCGTGATACCCGGGCCGAGCGTGCTGTTCGTGATCGGGCGGGCGCTGGCGCAGGGTCGCCGGGCCGCGCTGACCACGGTCGCGGGTAATACGATCGGCGCCTATCTGCTCGTCATCGCCGTCGCGCTCGGGGTCGGTTCCCTGGTCGAGCGCTCGGTCGTCGTCTTCACCGCGCTGAAGCTCCTCGGGGCGGGGTACCTCGTGTACCTCGGCGTCAAGGCGTACCGCCAGCGGGGCGCGCTGCAGAACTCCTTCACGGGCGACGGGCCCGTCTACGGCGGTATGCGCACGCTGTGGGAGGGGTTCGCGGTCGGGGTGGCCAACCCCAAGACGATCGTGTTCTTCGCCGCCGTCCTGCCGCAGTTCGTCGACCGGGACCAGGGACACGTGGCCCTCCAGATGCTGCTGCTCGGTCTCGTCTTCAACATCATCGCCGTGGCGTCCGACTCCGTATGGGGCCTCGCCGCCGCCACCGCGCGCCAGTGGTTCGCCCGCTCGCCGAAACGACTCTCCCTCGTCGGAGGGCTCGGCGGCCTCTCCATGATCGCCCTCGGCGTCACCGTCGCCGCGACGGGCCGGAGCGACTAGCTCGCCAGTTCCCCCTTGTTCCCGCTCGCACGCCACCCAGTGTGGCGTGCCGGAGCGGTTTTTCGTGTGTCCGTACAGAGTTTGTTTTCCGGATCCTTTGCTTCCTCACAGCTGTTGTCGGAACATCCCTGTTCGGCGTGCCGAATAAACAGGAACGATCGCTTCGGTCACCAAGATTATTTCCGGTGCCGCGACCGCAACCTCAGAGACTATGGGGCACTCCCTTGACAGGAGCAAATCGGTGCGGGACCGTGACGGAGGATCAAGTCGGGGCCTGCTGCATTCAGAATGCGGCAACAGTGGCGAGACGGTCCCGGCTGGACGTGTAGAGCCGACTTGAGGGTGACGGGGAATGTCATTAGAGAACCGTTCTGCCTACTCGCTCAATGAAATGCAAAGCAAGTCGGGGACTCCCCGAATACGTACGAGAGTGAGTGTTCCGCTCGAAGTCGCCGGCGGAGAGTTCGCGGCGACCGAAGTCATCACCTTCGAGGGCCTCGACGACGGCCGCGAACACCTCGTCGTGGTGTTCGGCGACGCCCTGGAGCAGCCCGTTCCGATCGTCCGGCTGCACTCCGAGTGTCTGACCGGCGATGTGCTCGGATCCACCCGCTGCGACTGCGGCCCGCAGCTGCGGGAGGCGATGACGCTGATGCACAGACGCGGCGGCATCCTGCTCTACCTCCGTCAGGAGGGCCGCGATATCGGGCTCTACAACAAGCTCGACGCCTATGCGCTGCAAGACACCGGAATGGACACGTTCGAAGCCAACCGGGCGCTGAATTTCCTGGACGACCAGCGGACCTATACCTCTGCGGCGCAGATGCTGGTGACCCTGGGTCTCAAAGAGGTGGAGATCCTCTCGAACAATCCGGAAAAGATCCGTCAGCTGCGCGAGAACGGTGTTCTGGTCCAAGGTCAGCGACTCACGGGTGTCCATGTCACCGATTCGAATCGCGAGTACCTGAAAGCGAAAGTCGTGCACGCCGGCCATTCCATCGACATCGACTGACGAGGAGTCTGGATCGTGATCGAGCACAGGAGTCCGATCAGCGGAATCGCCGCCTACGCGGACAAGTACATCGCCAGCGCCGGCTACGACAACCAGGTCATCCTCTGGGACCAGAGCACGGACCGCCCGGTGAACCGCGTCCTGCACGACCACCTCGCGAACCAGTGCGCCTTCAGCCCCGACGGAACCCTGCTGGTGACGTCGTCCAGCGACTACACCGCCCGCCTGTGGTCCGTCCCCGAACTGCGGCTGCTCGCGGTCCTGAACGACCAGGCCGACGACGTCGAGATGTCGGCGTTCCACCCGTCCAGGGAACTGGTGGCCACCGCCTCCCGCGACCACCGCCTGCGCGTCTACGACTTCAACGGGAACCTCGTCCACTCCTGCGCCGGCCACACCGCCGACGTCATCTCCGTCGACTGGTCGGCGGACGGATCGGAGCTGGTCACCTCCAGCGACGACGGCACCGTCAAGCGCTGGTCCTCCGCCACCGGGGAGCTGCTGGAGGACATCGACCTCGGCGGCGTCGAGACCGACACGATCGTCATCGACCGCGACGGCACCATCTACGCGGGCAACGACGAGGGCCAGATCATCGTCATCCGCGGCGAGCGGCGCTCGACGGTCCAGGGCCACGACGCCGGGATCAAGCGCCTCGTCCTCGGCGCGGACCGGAACCTGCTGGTGAGCCTCAGCTACGACCGCAAACTGCTGCTGTGGCAGACCTCCGGCGGCGAGCTGCGGCAGGTCGGCGAGTCCGGCATCCCCGACGACGTCTGGCCCCGGTCCTGCGCCTTCGCGGCCGGCACCACCCTGGTCTTCGGCACCTTCGGGGCCTCCTACCGCTCCTTCGACTACGCCACCGGCGCGTGGAGCACCGGCGAGGTCGCCCCCACCCCGGGCGTCAACGCGGTCGTCGCCCACGCGGGCAGCGTCTACACCGTCGGCGACGCCGGCATCGTCGTGCGCGACGGCGCCGAACAGGCCCGGACGGGAAGCCTCTGCAACTTCCTGACGCCGGTGAGCCGCGAGCTGACGGTGACGGGCGGCCAGCTCGGCAAGGTGATGGACGCCGCCACCGGCCGGGTCCTGCGCCAGCACCGCTCGCCCCTCAACTGCGGGGCCCGCTTCGAGGTGGACGGCGTCGCCCATGTGCTGATCGGCGCGTACACGGGAGAGGGCCTGGTGTTCCGGCTCGACCCCGACGGCGAACTGCGCCACGTGACCGACCTGCCGCTGCACGAGAACGCCGTGAAAGGCGTCGCCGCCTCGGGCGACCTGCTCTTCTCCGTGTGCGCCGACACCGGCGTGGCCTGGCACGACGCCCGGACGCTGAAGCTCGTGCACCGCATCGAGAGCGCGCACGACCGGATCGCCAACGGCTGCGTGGGCCTCAGCGAAGGACACTTCGCCAGCGTCGGACGCGACCTCAAACTACGGCTGTGGGCACCGGACTTCAGCTCCGAGGTGGTCCCCACGGCGCACCCCAACTCCATCAAGTGCATCGCCGCCGACCCCACCGGACGCCTGATCGCGACGGGCTCGTACCACGGCCACGTCATGATCTACGACCGGGAACGCGCGACGTGGGTCGTCGAGGACAGGCCGACGACGTCCGGGATCTCCTCGCTCGCCTACGACGAGGACCGCAGGGTGTTCCTGGCCGGTTCCTACGACAGCGCGGTCTACGAGATACCGGGGGAGTCCGCGTGACCGCTCGGCCCGGGAGGCCCCTGCCGATCGTGAAGGACCCCAACCGGCTCGACGACCGGGGCGCGATGGGACTGCCCGGATCGCTCGTGGAGCGGCTCCCGCACGACGTGTTCGCGGGCCACCCTGACCTGTTCGGGATGAAGCCCCGCGACCTCGCCGGCATCTGCTCCGACGAGCACCAGCCGTTCGCCCGCCGGTACGCCGCGGGGTCGCTGCTGGCACTGACGGGCGACCCCCGGATCAGGCCCGACGACCCGGAGACCGTCCCCGTCCCGGCGGCGCGGTGCGCGATCGGCATCCCGCCCGAGCGCGTCGGCGAGGTGGTGCGCCAGTGGGCCGACGTCGGCGTCCTGGACTCCTGGATCCGCAAGGAGGCCCCCCGCCACCACGTCGACATCGAGGCGTTCCGGATCATGCGGTACCCGGTCACGAACCTGGAGTACCGGCTGTTCCTCGACGACACCGGCCTCGACGCCCTGCCCACCTCCTGGGAACTCGGCAGCTACCCCGTCCACCGCGCGAACCACCCGGTCTGGACGGTGCGCCCGGAACACGCCGACGCCTACGCGGCCTGGCTCGCCGACCGCACCGGCCGCGCGTTCCGGCTGCCGACCGAGGCCGAGTGGGAGTACGCGGCCGGCGGGGGCGACACCGAGCGGGAGTTCCCCTGGGGACCCGACTTCCGCGGCGACCACGCCAACACCGTCGAGGAAGGACCGCTGACCACCACCCCGGTCGGCATCTACCCGGCGGGCCGCAGCGTGTTCGGCGCCGACGACATGGCCGGGAACGTGGAGGAGTTCGTCGCGGACGACTACACCGCCTACCCGGGCGGCGACGAGGTCGCCGACGACCTCACGACCGGCGGCAGCTACCGGGTCGCGCGGGGCGGCAGCTTCACCCGCTTCGGCGACCTGGCCCGCTGCGCGCGGCGCCACGGCTGGTTCGACCGCAGGATCTACGCGATCGGGTTCCGGCTGGTCGAGGAGGGGGCGCTGTGACCCTCGCGAGCGGCCACACCATGGCCGTCAACCTGGACGTGATCGGCGACCGGCAGGCCATGCGGCTGCCCCCGCAGTTCACGGGACGCTGCGACCCCGACCTCCTCGGCGAGCACACGGCCCGGCTGCTGGGGGAGTACCCCGGCGCCCTCGCCCGGATCGCGGAGGACCCCGCGGCGCCCTTCGAGCGGCGGTACATGGCGGCCACCCTCTGCGGCCTCGTCGGCGACCCCCGGGTACGGCCCGACGACCCGGCCATGGCGGACATCCCCGCCGCCCGGGTGCGCGTCGGCCTCGACGAGGCGCGCATCCCCGCGATCCTCGAACGCTGGCCGGACGCCGGGCTCAAGGAGGCCTACCTCCGCAAGGAGTGCCCGGCCCACGACGTGGAGACCGCCGCGTTCCGCATCATGCGCTACCCGGTCACCAACCTGGAGTACCGGCGTTTCCTGGAGGACACGGGAGCCCGCTGGCTGCCCACCTCCTGGCAGTTCGGCTGCTACCCCGACCAACTGGGCAACCACCCCGTGTGGACGGTCCCGGCGCAGGCCGCCGACGCCTACGCGGAGTGGCTCGCCGACCGCACCGGCCGCGCGTTCCGGCTGCCGACCGAGGCCGAGTGGGAGTACGCGGCGACCGGCGGCGACAGCCGCGAGTACCCCTGGGGCGACACCTTCGACGAGCACGCCGCGAACACCTCCGAGGCGGGTCCCCTGTCCACCACCCCGGTCGGGATCTACCCGGCGGGCGCCTCCCCCTTCGGCGTCCTCGACCTGGCCGGGAACGTGGAGGAGTACACGGCGGACGACTACGGCCCCTACCCGGGCGGCGAGTTGATCGCCGACGACCTCGTCCCCTACCCGGGCGGCATGAGGTCCGGCGACGCGAGGCTGCGCTCCTTCAGCACGTACCGGATCGTCCGGGGCGGCAGCTTCACCCGGGGCGGCGACCTGGCGCGCTCCCGGCGCCGGCACGGCCTGTACGACCGGTCCCACTACGCCGTCGGGTTCCGGCTCGCGGAATCTCCCTAGGGCGGACGCATGCACAGGACGCCCCGGGTCGCGGTCATCCACTACAGCAGGAACGGCACCGTCCACGCACTCGCGCGGGCGGCAGCCGCAGGAGCGGAGGCGGACGGCGCACACGTACGCCTGCTCCGCGTGGCAGGGGAAGGAGAACACGGCGGGGGACCGGTGGCCGGTCACGGGGACCTGCGCTGGGCGGACGGCGTCGTGCTCGCCACCCCGACCTACTTCGGGAACATCGCCTCCCCGCTCAAGCGGTTCATCGAGTCGGCCTCGGGACTGTGGAGCGAAGGCGTGCTCGCCGACCTGGTGGTCACCGGCCTCACCAGCTCCAACAGCCCGCACGGCGGACGCGAGACGACCCTGCTCGCCCTCTACCAGAGCATGTACCACTGGGGCGCGCTGATCCTGCCGGCCGGCACCACGGAAGGGGCGTTCACAGCGGCGGGCGGCAACCCCTACGGCGTCGCCGCCCCCTCCGACCCGGACGGCCTGGTCGGCGCCGCGCACCAGCGGGCGGCGCACGCCCTCGGGGTCCGGCTCAGCCGGACCTGCGCCCGCATGACCGGACCGGCGTGCCGGGAGAGCAGCAGGGTCGCCGTCGTCTGCGACCCCGCCGAACCCGGCATCCGCGCGCTGGCGTCCGCGATGGCGACGGGCGCCGGGAAAGCGGGCGCCGAGGTACGGCTCCTCGACGTCGGTGACGCCGTACCGGCCGACGTGGAGTGGGCGGACGCGGTCGCCCTCGGCGCCCCCGCGTTCCTCGGCGGCGTCTCCCCGACCCTCCTGCGGTTCCTCGCCGACTGCGAGCCGCTGCGCACGGCGGGGCGGCTCGACGGCAAAGCGGCGACCGGGTTCGTCACGGCCCCGCATCCGCACAGCGGCAGCGAATCCGCGCTGCTCGCCCTCTACAACGCCCTGCACCACTGGGGAGCGGTCATCGTGCCACCCGGCTACACGGACCCGTCGATCACCAGCGCGGGCGGAAACCCGTACGGGATCTCCCACACCACGGCCCACGGCCCGCTGCCGGGCCCCGAGACCGTGGCCGCGGCGACCTTCCAGGGCGACCGGCTGGCCCGCATCACCACACGGCTGCGCGACCCCGCGTACCGGCACGAACCCGTACGGCCACGGGCCGTCCGCTGACACCCCGGTACCCCGCTCGCGGGAGAGGAACAGTGATGACATCTGCGACGCCACACGAGCCCGGCACCACCACGATCCGCCACCTCGGGCAGCTCCTGCGCGAGCAGGACGAACGCCGCCCCGAGGCCCCGGCGATACTCTCCCCCGGCCTGCCCGCCCTGACCTACCGCGCGCTGCGCCGGCAGGCCGACCGCACGGCGCAGGCCCTGTCCGAGGCGGGTGTCGCCCGCACCGACCGCGTCGCGATCGCGCTGCCGGGCGGCCCCACCACGGCGAGCGCCCTCGTCGCCGTGGCCTGCGCGGCCACCGCCGCCCCCCTCGACCCCGGGGGCCGGGCCCGGGAGTTCGACGCCCTGTTCACCGACATGGGCGTGACGGCGGTCGTCGTCCAGCGCGGCACCGACACCCACGCGGCGGCCGTCGCGCGGGCCCAGGGCCGCCTGGTCATCGAGCTGGTGCCGAGGGGAGCCGCTGGCGAGTTCGACCTCGTCCCCGACACCGCCTCCCGCGCGGCGGCGGGGGACACGGACGGCGAACCGGCCGACACCGCGTTCCTCATGCACACCTCCGGCACGACCGGCCGCCCCAAACTCGTCCCCCAGAGCCACGACCTGGTCTGCGCCTCGGCCCGCAACATCGCGGCCAGCCTCGGCCTCGGCGAACGGGACCGGTGCCTCAACGTCCTGCCGCTCTTCCACGGGCACGGACTCATGAGCCCCCTGCTCGCCACCCTGTGGGCCGGCGCGAGCGTCGTCTGCCCGCCCGCCTTCGACGCCGGCGCCTTCCCGGGCTGGCTCAGGACCTACGAACCGACCTGGTACACCGCCGTACCGGCCATCCACCAGGCCGTCGCGGGCGTCCTCACCGGCGAACCCACCACCCTGCGCTTCGTGCGCTCGGCGTCCGCCCCGCTCCCGCAACGCCTGCGGGAGTCCCTGGAGGAGGCCACCGGAGCCGTGGTCATCGACTCCTACGGCATGACCGAGGCCTGCTCGATCATCACCAGCAACCCGCTGCCGCCCCGCGAACGCAGGCCCGGGTCCGTCGGCGTCTCCATCGGCAACGAACTCGCCGTACGGGGAGAGGGCGGCAAGTTCCTCGCCCCCGGCGAGGAGGGCGAGATCGTGCTGCGCGGCGAGACCGTCATCAGCCGCTACGACGACAACCCCGACGCCGACGCGAAGGCCTTCACCGACGGCTGGTTCGGGACCGGCGACAGCGGCTACCTGGACGAGGACGGCTACCTGTTCCTCACCGGCCGGCTCAAGGAGATCATCAACCGGGGCGGCACCAAGGTCTCGCCCGTCGAGGTCGACGAGGTCCTCCTCGCCCACCCCGGCATCGCGGAGGCCGCCGCCTTCCCCCTCCCGCACGCCACCCTCGGCGAGGAGGTCGCGGCGGCGATCGTCCTCGCACCCGGAGCGGACCCCACCGACGAGGCCCTGCACGACTTCCTCGCCGCCCGCCTCGCGGAGCCGAAGATCCCCCGGCGGCTCTTCCGCGTCGAGCGGATCCCCCGCACCTCGACCGGCAAGATCCAGCGCTCCGGACTGGCCGCCCGCCTCGACCGGCCCGACACGGCACGCCGGGCCGCGCCCGGCACCGCCCTGGAGAGCGCCGTCGCCGGCATCTGGGGCGAACTGCTGGGGCTCGAACAGGTCGGCACCCGCGACCACTTCTTCGACCTGGGCGGCAACTCCCTGCTCATCCGGCAGGTACAGGTCCGCATCCGGGAGACCACCGGCCGGGACGTACCCGTCGTGGAGCTGTTCGCCCACCCCACCGTCGAAGCGCTCGCCGCCCACCTCGCCACCACCGACGCGGCGGACGAGCCGGACGAGGGCCGGGGACGGGCGGAAGGAAACCGACGGCTGGCGCAACAGCGCGGCCGGCGCCGACAGCAGACGGAAGACGAGATATGACAACGGGCCTGGAGATAGCCGTCGTCGGGATGGCCTGCCGCTATCCCGGAGCCGCGAACCCGAGGGAGTTCTGGACGAACCTGCGCGACGGCGTCGACTGCATCACCCGCTTCGACGAGGACGAACTCCTCGCGGCGGGCGTCCCCCGACACCTCCTGCGCGACCCGGACTACGTACGGGCGAGAGGGGTCGTCGAGGGCCACGACCTCTTCGACGCGGAGTTCTTCACCATCCCGCCGCGCGAGGCCGAGCTGATGGACCCGCAGCACCGGCTCTTCCTCGAATGCGCCTGGGAGGCCCTGGAGGACAGCGGATACGCGGGCACCCGCCGCCCCACCGCCACCGGCGTCTACGCGGGCGCCTACGAGAACACCTACCGCCGCCACGTCCTCGCCGACCCCGAGACGGTCGAATCCGCCGGCTGGCTGCTGACCCACCTCAGCGGCGAGCGGGACTACCTGGCCACCCGGACCTCCTACAAGCTGGACCTGCGCGGCCCCGCGCTGACCGTCCAGACCGCCTGCTCGACCTCCCTGGTCGCCGTCCACCTCGCCGGACAGGCGCTGCTGAGCGGCGACTGCGACCTCGCGCTCGCCGGCGGCAGCACGGTCCGGGCCCGGCAGACCGAGGGCTACCTGTTCGAACCGGAGGGCATCCTCTCGCCCGACGGCCACACCCGCGCCTTCGACGCGGACGCCCGGGGCACCGTCTCCTCCAGCGGCGTCGGGGTCGTCGTCCTGAAGCGGCTGGAGGACGCGCTGCGCGACCGGGACACCGTGTACGCCGTCATCAGGGGCACCGCCGTCAACAACGACGGGGCCGCCAAGGTCGGGTTCAGCGCCCCCAGCGTCACCGGACAGGCCCGCGCGATCCGTGCGGCCCACCTGATGGCCGAGGTCGACCCCGCCGCGATCGGCTACGTCGAGGCCCACGGGAGCGGCACCTCGCTGGGCGACCCGATCGAGGTCGAGGGGCTCACCCGGGCGTTCCGCGCTGTCTCGGGTTCGCGTCCCATCGGCTCCGTCAAGACGAACATCGGGCACACCCACGCCGCCTCGGGCGTCGCCGGTCTCATCAAGACGGCCCTGGCCCTGCGCCACCAGCAGATCCCGCCGAGCCTCGACCACCGGCAGCCCAACCCGGACATCGACTTCGCGCGCTCCCCCTTCCACGTCGTCACCGAACTCACCGAGTGGAAGACGGACGGCGCCCCCCGGCTCGCCGGGGTCAGCTCCTTCGGCACCGGCGGCACCAACGCCCACGCCGTCCTGGAGGAGGCCCCCGCCCGCCCCGAGGCGCCCTCCCGCCGGCCCTGGCGGCTGCTGCCGCTGTCGGCCCACACGGAGTCCGCCCTGGAGACGGCCACCGACCGCCTCGCCGCGCACCTGCGCGACGCCGACGGCCGCCCGCTGGCCGACGTCGCGTACACCCTCCAGGTCGGGCGGGCGCGGTTCGCCCACCGCCAGGCGCTGGTGTGCGCGGACGCAGCCGACGCCGCCGAGGCCCTGGAGAGCCGGGCACCGCGCCGGCTCCTGCGGCAGACCGTCCGTCAGACCGGCGAGCGCCCCGTCGCGTTCATGTTCTCCGGCCTCGGCGACCAGTACCCGGGCATGGGGCGGGAACTCTACGAGTCCGAGCCGGTCTTCCGCGCCGAGGCCGACCGGTGCGCGGAGCTGTTCCGCCCGCACCTCGGCATCGACCTGCGCACCCTCCTCTACCCCGACCCCGCGCCAGGAGCCGCCCCGGCCACCGGCGGCATCGACCTGCGCGCCATGCTCGGCCGGGGCGCGGCCCCCGCCGCCGAACTCGACCGCACCCTGTACGCGCAGCCCGCCACCTTCCTGGTGGAGTGGGCGCTGGCCCGGCTGTGGACGGACTGGGGCATCCGCCCGCAGGCCATGCTCGGCTACAGCATCGGCGAGTACGTGGCGGCCTGCGTCGCCGGGGTCCTGAGCCTGGAGGACGCCTGCCTCCTGGTCGCCGCCCGCGCGCGCCTGATCGAGGAGATGCCGGGCGGCGCGATGCTCGCCGTCGCCCTGCCCGAGCACGAGGCGGCCCCGCTCGACGACCGGCTCTCCGTCGCCGCCGTCAACGGCCCCGCGCTGACCGTGCTCGCCGGAGCCGTGGACGCGGTCGCCGACCTGGAGGACCGCCTCACCCGCGACGGCGTCGCCGCCCGCCGCCTCCAGACCACGCACGCCTTCCACTCGCACCTGATGGAACCGGGCCGGGCCCCGCTCGCGGAACTGACCCGCACCGTGACCCTGAACCCGCCCACGATCCCCTACCTGTCCAACGTCACCGGCACCTGGATCACCGACGACCAGGCCACCGACCCCGCGTACTGGGCGCGCCACATGTGCGAGACCGTCCGTTTCGCGGGCGCCGTCGAGGAGCTGTGGCGCACCCCCGGCCGCGTCCTCCTGGAGGTCGGCCCCGGGCAGGCGTACAGCAGCCTCGCGCTGCAACTGCTGCCCGAGAACCCCGAGACCCCGGAGAACACGGCCGGCGACCGCATGTCCCTGTCCTCGCTGCCCGCCGCCCACGACAGCACCCCCGCCGCCCGGTTCCTGCTCACCTCGCTGGGCCGTCTCTGGCTGGCCGGCGTGGAGCCCGACTGGGACCGCGTCCACGCGGGCGAGACACCGGGGCGCGTCCCCCTGCCCACGTACCCCTTCGAACGCCGCCGGTACTGGATCGACGACGTCACCACCCCGCGACCGCCCCGGGCCGAGGCCCCGTCGATGGCCAGGCGGGAGGACCTGGCGACCTGGTTCTCCGTCCCCTCCTGGGCCTCCACCGCGCCCCTCGACCCCGTGCGGGACGAGGAGTTGGCGGCCGAACCCCGGCGCTGGCTGCTGTTCCTCGACGACCACGGCACCGGGCAGCGGATCGCCGACCGGCTGGTCCGGGCCGGGCACGACGTCACCACGGTGGTCCGGGGCGAACGCTTCCAGCGGCTCGCCGAAGGGCGTTTCGCCCTGGCGCCCGGCCGCCGGGAGGACTACGACGCGCTGCTGGGCGCGCTCGCCACCCCGCCGCAGACGGTCGTCCACCTGTGGACCGTGACCGGCGAGGACCCGGAGACGTTCGACGGACTCCAGCAGCGCGGTTTCGACAGCCTGCTGTTCCTCGTCCAGGCCCGGGGCGCCCGGGGCGACGACGCCCCCCTGCACCTGGCCGTCGTCTCGGACGGCCTGCGCCAGGTCACCGACGGCGAGGTGGTCACCCCCGCCAAGGCGACGGTCACCGGACCCGTCACCGTGGCACCGCAGGAACACCCCGGCCTCACCGCGCAGAGCATCGACATCGCGCGCACCGCCCCGGACGCCGACCGCCTCCTCACCGAACTCGTACGGCGGCCCGCCGACCCCGTCGTCGCCCATCGGGGCCGGGGCCGCTGGACGCCGCGCTGGGAACCCGTACGGCTGGAGCAGCCCGAGCGGCCCCCCGCCCGCATCCGCGAGCGCGGCGTCTACCTGATCACCGGCGGGCTCGGCGGCATCGGGCTGACCCTGGCCGACCACCTCGCGCGCACCGCACGGGCCCGCCTGGTCCTGGTCGGGCGCTCACCCCTGCCCGCGCGCGAGGAGTGGGCGGACCTGCGCGCCGGGGACGACGAGACCGCCGCGCGGATACGCAAGGTCATGGCCCTGGAGGAACTGGGCGCCGAGGTGCTGGTCCTCGCGGCGGAGGTCACCGACGAGGACCGGATGCGGGCCGCCGTCGAAACGGCCACCGCCCGGTTCGGCCCCCTGCACGGCGTGATCCACGCCGCCGGGGTCCCCGGCGGCGGCGTGATGCAGCTCAAGACCCCGGACGCGGTCGCCGCCGTCCTGGCACCGAAGGTGCGCGGAGCCCTCGTCCTGGACGCGGTCCTCGGCGACGCACCGCTCGACTTCCTGCTGCTGTGCTCCTCCACCATCGCCTTCAGCGGGGGCCTCGGCCAGGTCGACTACTGCGCCGCGAACGCCTACCTCGACGCCTACGCCCAGCACCGGTCCGCCGCGGGCGGCCCGTACACCGTGTCGGTGAACTGGGACGCCTGGCAGGAGGTCGGCATGGCCGCGAAGGTCGTCGGCCGCACCCCGGACCCGCGCGCCCTCGGCAACCCCCTGCTCCACACCTGCCTGGTGGACACCCCGGCCCTCGCGGTCTACGCGGCGCGGTTCAGCACGCCCCGGGACTGGCTCGTGGACGAGCACCGGATGCTCGGCATCTCCGTCATCCCCGGCACCGCGTACCTGGAGATGGTGCGGGCGGCAGCGGCCGACCGGGGCCTCGGCGGCGCGGTCCGGTTCGAGGACGTCCTGTTCCTGGCGCCGGTCGTGCTGGGCGAGGACCAGGAGCGCGAAGTCCGCGTGGTCCTGGAGAAGGCGGCGGACGACCACCGGTTCTCGGTCGTCAGCGCGGACGGCGAGCGCTGGAGCGAGCACGTGACCGGCCGCGTCCTGCCCCTGCCGGACCCGGACACCCAACCACCCCACGTGGCCTCCGAGTTGGTGGAGCGGTACGGCCTGCGGGACGCGGGAGAGGTGAGCCACGACGGGCCGATGACCTTCGGGCCGCGCTCGCAGTGCGTGGAGGCCGTCTGGACGGGCGAGGGCGTGGCCCTGGCCCGGCTGTCGGTCCCGGCACGCTACGGCGAGGAGGTGGCCGCGCTCGGCCTGCACCCCTTCCTCCTGGACATCGCCACCGGGTTCGCCAGCCTCTACCTCGAACGCGACTACCTCATGCCGCTGCGCTACCGGGCCATCGACGTCCTCGGCCCGCTCCCCGCGCGCATCCACAGCCTCCTCACCTACCGGGGCGAGCCCGGACGCACCTCCCGGGAGACCCTCTCCTTCGACGTGACCCTGTTCGACGAGGACGGCCACGTCCTGCTGCGGGCCGAGGAGTTCGTCATGAAGACGGCCCGCGCCCTGGACACGAAACTGCCGGCCCTGCGCGACGGCCGCTCCGACGAGGTCGGCACCTACACCTACCCGGAGATCCGCAGGGACGACGAGAACGCCTTCCTCGCCCACCTGGAGACCGGCATCCTGCCGGCCGAGGGCGCGACCGCCTTCGAACGCCTGCTGGCCCGGGAACTGTCGCCCCAGGTGGCCGTCGCGACCAAGGACCTCGCGGCGATCGTCGAGAACGTCGGCGCCCTCGGCTCCGGCCCCGACGAGCCGGACGAGGCGCGCACCCCCGTCCCGGCCCACCCCAGGCCCGCGCTCGCCACGGCGTACGTCGCCCCGCGCGACGCACTGGAGCAGGCGCTCGCCGAGCTGTGGCAGGACCAGATCGGCGTCGCCGGGGTCGGCGTCCACGACAACTTCTACGAACTCGGGGGCCATTCACTGCTCGGCATCAAACTCCTGGCCCGCCTGCGGGACACCCTGCACGTCCAGGTCGCCCTGCAGTCCCTCTTCGACAACCTCACCGTCGCCGAACTCGCCGCGGTCGTCGCGGCGCAGCTTCCGGACGGGCCAACTCAGCAGCAGGACCAACAGAACGGGAGACAGGCGTGAGCCGGGTCGGTGTGGTGGGCGCGGGAGTCATGGGCGGCGGGGTGGCCCAGAACCTGGCGACCGCCGGGCACGAAGTGGTTCTGATCGACGTCAGCAAGGAGGTACTGGACCGCTGCGCCGAGCGGATCCGCGACGACCTGCGCTTCAGCAGGCTGCTCGGCACGGCGGCCGGGACGGTCGTGGACGCCGCCCGCGCACAGGAGGCGATCACCTTCACCACCGACTACGGGGCCCTCGGCGACGTCGACTTCGTGGTCGAGAACGTCACCGAGCGCTGGGACATCAAGGCGCGGGTGTATCCGGTGCTCGACGAGGTGTGCCCGGAGCGTGCGGTGTTCGCGGCCAACACCTCCGCCATCCCCATCACCAGGATCGCCTCGCTGACCGGGCGCCCCGCGAACGTCCTGGGCATCCACTTCATGAACCCGGTGCCCCGCAAGCCCGTCGTCGAGCTGATCCCCGGCCACCACACCTCGAAGGAGTCGGTCGGCACGGCCCAGGCACTCCTGGCGAGCATGGGCAAGACGGGCATCGTGGTGAACGACTCACCGGGCTTCGTGTCGAACCGGGTCCTGATGCTCACCGTCAACGAGGCCGCGTTCCTCGTGCACGAGAACGTGGCCACACCTCAGGACGTCGACAAGGTCTTCACGTCCTGCTTCGGCCACCCCATGGGGCCGCTGGCGACGGCGGACCTGATCGGGCTCGACACGATCCTCTACAGCATCGAAGTACTCCACGAGAGCTTCGGCGACAGCAAGTACCGACCGTGCCCCCTGCTCAAGAAGATGGTCGACGCCGGTCTCCACGGCCGTAAGACCGGGCAGGGGTTCTTCTCCTACGCCTTGGAGGTCTGACATGACGGCAGCGGTGGGACCGGAGATAGCGAAGTTCCTGGCCGGCAGTTTCCCGAACCTGGAGATCGGCGACGACGAGGACCTCTTCGAAGGGGGCATCGCCAACTCGCTGTTCACCATCCAGCTCATCATGTTCGTCGAGAAGCGCTTCGGGGTGCAGATCCCCAACGAGGACCTCGAACTGGACAACTTCCGGACCGTCACGGCCATGACCAAGCTGGTCGAGCGGCTGACACAGGCGCGGTCGGATGTCTGACCGCCCCCACGGCAGGGAGGAGTTCCGGGCCGCCGTCGACGCCGGGATAGCGCCCCGAGCGGCCCGGTTCGACCGCGACCAGGCCATCCCCCGGGACGTCCTGGACCACATGGGCGAGCTGGGCTGGTGGGGGGCGATCCTGCCGGCCGAGGTGGGCGGCTCGGGCCTGGACATGGTGACCCTGGGGGAGCTGCACGAGGAGGTCGGCCGGGGCTGCTCCTCGGTCCGCAGCCTGCTCACCGTCCACTCGATGGTGGCGTACGCGGTCTCCCGCTGGGGCAGCGAGGAACAGCGGACCCGCTGGCTGCCCCGGCTGGCGCGCGGCGAGACCATCGGCGCCTTCTGCCTGACCGAGCGGGAGGCGGGCAGCGACGTCGCCACCATCGCGGCCACCGCCGTCCGCCAGGACGACGGCGGCTTCGTCCTCGACGGCGCCAAACGCTGGACGACCGGCGGCCAGATCGCGGGTCTCCTCCTGGTGTTCGCCCGCACCGGGCGCGGCATCTCGGCGTTCCTCGTCGAACGCGACACCCCGGGCGTCGAGGTCCGGCCCGTCCACGACATGCTCGGCACCCGGGGCAGCATGCTCGCCGAGATCGACTTCCGGGACTGCCGGCTCGGACCCGAAGCCCTCCTCGGCCCCGACGGCTTCGCGCTCGCCACCGTCGTCACCGGCGTCCTCGACATCGGCCGCTACAGCGTCGCCTGCGGCTGCGTCGGCATCCTCCAGGCCTGCCTGGAGGCCGGGGCGCGGTTCACCGCCGAGCGGGGCGGACGCACGCAGGCGCTCAGCGAGCACCAGCTCATCCGGCAGATGCTGACGCAGATGGTCACCGACGTCAGCGCGGCCCGGCTGCTGTGCCGGCAGGCCGGGGAGCTGAAGGACCGGCAGGACCCGCAGACCATCATGGCCACCTGGATCGCCAAGTACTTCGCCTCGACCGCCGCCGCCTGCGCCGCGAGCGACGCCGTACAGATCCACGGGGCCGTCGGCTGCTCCCCGGACCATCCCGTGCAGCGGTACTACCGCGACGCCAAGGTCATGGAGATCATCGAGGGCAGCACCCAGATCCAGCAGATCAAGATCGCTGAGGAGGCGTACAGGTGGACAGCCAGGTAAGCGCACCGGCCGTCCCCGGAGGACGGCGCGAGACCCCCAGGGACAAGCCGCGCCGGGGCCGGATCAAGTGCGTGGTGTGGGACTTGGACGAGACGCTCTGGGACGGCGTCCTCCTGGAGGACGGCGAGGTCGCCCTGCGGCCGGCGGTCGTGGAGCTGATCGAGGAACTCGACGCGCGCGGCATCCTCCAGTCGGTGGCCAGCAAGAACGACCACGACGCGGCCATGGAGCGGCTGGCGGCCTTCGGGCTCGCCGACTACTTCCTCCACCCCCGCATCGGCTGGGGGCCCAAGTCCGACTCCGTGGCCGCCATCGCCACGGCCCTCAACATCGGCGTCGACTCCCTCGCGTTCGTCGACGACCAGGAGTTCGAACTGGAGGAGGTCGCCTTCCGGCACCCGCAGGTGCTGTGCGTCGCGGCGGCCGAGATGGGCCAGGCGGTCTACGGCTGGGAGGAGTTCCGGCCCCGGTTCATCACCGACGAGTCCCGCAACCGCCGCTCGATGTACCGCAGCGCCATCGAACGGGACCAGGCGGAGGAGGAGGCGAAGACCACCGGGGAGGACTTCCTCGCCACCCTCGGCATGGTCTTCACCATCAGCGACGCCGCCGAGGAGGACCTGCGCCGGGCCGAGGAACTGACCGTACGCACCAACCAGCTGAACTCCACCGGCCAGACCTATTCCTACGACGAACTCAAGGAGCTGGGCGCGTCCCCCGACCACCGCCTCCTCGTCGCCGACCTGGAGGACCGCTTCGGGCAGTACGGCAAGATCGGCCTCGCCCTGGTCGAGACCAGCGGACCGGTCTGGAAGCTGAAACTGCTGCTGATGTCCTGCCGGGTGATGTCGCGCGGGGTCGGCGCGGTCCTGCTCAACCACGTCATGACCCTCGCCCGCGACCACGGCGCGGCGCTCCAGGCGGAGTTCGTCGAGACCGGACGCAACCGCATGATGTTCGTGACCTACCGCTTCGCGGGCTTCCAGGAGGTCGGCAAGAACGGGGACGCGACCCTGCTGGAAGCGGACCTGACACGGGTCCAGCCGGCCCCCGACTACCTGGTGGTCACCCCACCGGGGACCTGACGGCCGCTTCGCCAACGCCCCATCCCACGGGAAGAACGGATCGAGAACCAGATGGCAACCTTCGTCCTGGTCCACGGCGCCTGGAGCGGCGCCCACGACTTCCGCAAGGTCCGTGGCCCGCTGCGCGCCGCGGGCCACGAGGTCTTCACCCCGAGCCTGACCGGCGTCGGTGAGCGGGTGCACCTCGCGAGTCCCCAGGTCGGCCTGACCACGCACATCGCCGACGTGGTCAACTGCGTCCGCTACGAGGACCTCGACGAGATCGTCCTCCTCGGCTTCTCCTACGGCGGCTGCGTCATCACCGGCGCGCTCGAATACATCGCGGACCGCGTACGCCACCTCGTCTACCTCGACGCCTTCGTGCCCGACGACGGCGAGGCCGCGGGCCTGCCCGGCGGGGCCAGCGCCCCTCGCGTCACGGACCTCGGCGACTCCTGGCAACTGCCCGCCCCCGTCCGGGAGTTCGACGACCCCGAGACCGGCGCCTGGATCACCGCACGGCGCACCCCGCAGCCCATCGGCACGTTCACCGAACCCGTACGGCTGACGCGCCCGCTGGAGGACCACCCCTTCACCCGGACCTTCATCAAGGCCACCGGGGACCCCCGCCCCGAGCCCCCCGGCCCCTTCTGGACCGCCGCCGACCGGGTCTCGAAGTCCCCGGCCTGGCGCTACCGGGAGATCGCCACCAACCACATGATCCCCAGCAACAGGCCCGAAGAGCTGGCGGAACTGCTGCTCGAACTCGTCTGAGACCGGCTGAGGAGACGAAGATGACCACCAAGCCGTGGGTATGTGAGACGTGCGGGAACCACGACTACCCCGAGGGGGCCACGCCTCCCGACGCGTGCGTGATCTGCGAGGACGACCGCCAGTGGGTGCCCGCCGGCGGCCAGCGCTGGACCACCCTCGACGCGATGGCCGCCGGCGGTTACTACTCCGTGGTGCGCGAGGTGGAGCCCGGCCTCTTAGGGGTCGGCGCCGAGCCGATGATCGGCATCGGCCAGCGCGGGCTGGTCCTGCGCACCAGCGCGGGCAACGTCATGTGGGACCCCTCGCCGTACCTCGACGAAGCCGCCGTCGACGCCGTCCGGCAGGCCGGCGGCCTCAGCGTCGTCACCGCGAGCCACCCGCACTTCTACGGCGCGATCGTCGAGTGGGCCCGGATCTTCGGCGCGCGGATCCTGCTGCCCGAGGTGGACCTCCACTGGCTCGCGCGCCCCGCCTCGGCCGAACCCCTCGTCCAGACCTGGTCGGACAAGGTCACGCTGGCCGACGGCGTGACCCTGGTCCAGTGCGGCGGGCACTTCCCCGGCAGCGCCGTCCTGCACTGGGCCCAGGGCGCCGACGGCCTCGGGGTGCTGCTGACCGGGGACACCATCAACATCTCCCCCGGCGAGGACCGGGTGGCGTTCCTCTACAGCGCCCCCAACCGCCTCCCGCTGCCCGAACGCGGCGTGCACGGCGTCGTCGAGGCCGTCCAGCCGTATTCCTTCGACCGCATGTACGCCCACTGGTGGGCCCCGGCGATCCGCCGGGACGCCCAGCGGGTCCTGAAGGAATCGACCGACCACTACCTGAAGTTCGTCCGGGGCGACGCACCGGCGTGGCTCACCGAGGGCCACACCCACTGACACCGGCGCGGCCATGTCCTCAAGGGCGTGGCCGCGCCGCGCCGTCGGCCAGGGAGCCGAGCCGCTCCACCGCCTCCGTCAGCAGGCCGGTCTTCTTGCAGAAGGCGAACCGGACCAGGCCCAGGGCCTCCGCCCCCGGGTTCCGGTAGAACACCTGGTTGGGGATGGCCGCCACCCCGCACAGCCTGGGCAGCGCCCGGCAGAACTCCAGGCCGTCCTTGTCGCTGAGCCCCCTGATGCTCGTGGTGATGAAGTACGTGCCGTCCGGCGGGTGGACCGTGAACCCGGCGGACCGAAGACCGTCGGCCAGCAGGTCGCGCTTGGCCCGTAGCTCCTGCCGCAGCTCGTCGAAGTAGTCGTCGGGGAGCCGGAGCGCCTCGGCGATCGCGTACTGGAACGGCCCGCTGGACACGTACGTGAGGTACTGCTTCGCGGTGAGGACCGCCGAGACCAGGGCGGCGGGCCCGCTGACCCAGCCGACCTTCCAGCCGGTGAAGGAGAAGGTCTTGCCGCCCGAGCTGATCGTGAGGGTGCGCTCCCGCATGCCCGGGAACGTGGACACCGGGATGTGCTCGACGTCGTACACGAGGTGTTCGTACACCTCGTCGGAGATCACCAGCAGGTCCCGCTCCACGGCGAGTTCGGCGACGGACGCCAGCTCCTCGCGGGTGAGGACCGTTCCGGTCGGGTTGTGGGGGGAGTTGAGCAGCAGGATGCGGGTGCGCGGGGTGACGGCGGCCCGCAGCGCGTCCAGGTCGGGGCGGAAGGACGGCGGGCGCAGGGGGACCGGGACGTGGGTGCCGCCCGCCATCGCGATGCACGCCGCGTAGGTGTCGTAGGTGGGCTCGAAGGTGATCACCTCGTCGCCGGGTTCGAGCAGGGAGAGCAGGGACGCGGCGATCGCCTCCGTCGCGCCGGCGGTGACGAGCACCTCGGAGCCGGGGTCCAGGGTGATGCCGTGGAACCGCTTCTGGTGGTGGGCGACGGCCTCGCGCAGCTCGGGGACGCCCCGGCCTGGCGGGTACTGGTTCCCGCGGCCGGCAAGGACGGCGTCGGCGGCGGCGCGGGCGATCTCGGCGGGGCCGTCGGTGTCGGGGAAGCCCTGGCCCAGGTTGATCGAACCGGTCTCGGCGGCGAGTCCGGACATCTCGGCGAAGATCGACGTACCGGCCTGTGCCAAGCGGCTGTTCACATGGGAGATCGGCATGAACACATCGTGCCCTTCTGCGGGGTGATCGGGGGAGGGGCGGGAGACGTTCACCGGCGGTACATCACGTACAGCCTGCCGTCGTGGAAGGCCGCGCCCCCGGCGTCCAGCGCGGGGAAGCCCCCGTCGTGGGCCGGAGCGGCGGGCTCGGCCCAGCCGCCGCCGTCGGCGCGGGCGCCCAGGCGCAACCGGCCGTCGGTGTCGCGCGCCAAGAGGTGCAGGCCGAGGCCGGGGTGGTCGACGAGGGTCGGGCTGCGCTCGGTCAGCAGGTCGTGCGCGGGGGCGTGGGTCCGCCAGCCGGCCGGGTCCGACGGGGCGTCGCTGTAGCGGACGTGGACCTTGTCGTCGAGGCCCCGGTGGGCGAGCCACAGGGCGTCGCCCGTGGAGACGAGCGCGGGGGCGCTGTCGCTCGCCGAGTCGGCGAAACAGTGGGTGTAGTCGCTCCCGAGGTCCGTGTCGAGCCGGTCGAGGTGCATCCGCTTGTCGTGGTCGCGGCGGGCGACCCAGAGGTGTCCGCCGTGCGAGGCGACGTCGGGCGACACGGGGCTGTCCCAGCCGTCCATCCGCGCTTCCCGGGTCCACGCGGAGCCGTCGAAGCGGTTCCACAGGACCCGGCCGTCCGGCGTGGTGTGGAAGGAGTACAGCCGGTCCCCGTGCACGGTGAGCGCCGCGCGCTGACGGCTTCCCGAGCCGCCGATCGGCACGGGGGCGCTCCAGGTGCCGTCGCGCAGCCTGCTCCACATCAGCCGTTGGTCGCCGGGGCGGGCGAAGACGGCGTGGAGGTCGCCCCGGTAGGAGACCAGGGACGGCGCGGTGACGCTCCGCAGGGCCAGGGGGACGGGGGCGCTCCAGGGGGACGGCCGCTCGGTGGCGCGGTAGGTGGCGTACTCCAGGGCGCCGGAGGGGAAGGGGGGCCGCTCTCCGCCGTACCTGAGGCGCAGCGCGGTGCCGTCGCTCTCGCGGGTCAGTTCCAGGGTGCGGCGGTGGAAGAGGACGGTGGTGTCGGCGCGGCCGAGGACGAAGCGCAGGGGGGTCTTGTCCCGGTGCGGCCTGAGGGAGACGGACAGTTTCAGGATCTCCCAGGCGATGCCGACGAAGATCTGTCCAGGGGGTCCGGTGTCCAGGTCGGCGACCGCTGCGTTACAGGCGCGGGTGAGGTCGTCGTGAGGTTCCGTTCCGGTTCCGAACGAGACGCGGTCGGTGACGGGGCCGTCGAAGAGCACCCTGGACGAGGGGCCGTGATCGAGGTGCCATGTCGCCCGGAACGCTCCCGGTTCCGCCCCGTCGCCGGTTCCGCTGCCGTGGGAGACACCGGCGAAGCCGATGACGCCGAAGCCCGACTCCCGTACCCCGGCGGCGAACTCCGCCGACCACAGCGGCGCGCCCTCCGCCAGCGCCTCGGTGCTGAGGAACGACACGTTCGGGCGGGCGACCGCCTCCTCGGCCAGCTCCCGCGCGCAGGCGCGCAGATCCGCGAAGCCGTATCCGGCCGTCACCGGACGTTCCGCGACGGTCTCGCGGTGGGCCCGCACCCAGTCGCGTATCTCCTCCTCCGACAGGACGGTCCGCAGGACGTCCAGCAGCAGGCGCTCCAGATCGGTCGGCACCTGTCCGGCCCGTAACCGGTCGGTGCCGTGCAGCGCCGCCCCGATCAGCACGTTGTTCGACATGCCGCTCCCTTCGGTCTCGGTAGCCCTCCCCACCAACACCGAAGAACAAGACTCGACTCCTCTGGTTCCGTCACCTCCATGCCGACATTTGCATAGGTGAACATATTTGATTGGCTCTGATGTGGCTTCCAGGCTGCTTACCTGGGGTAGGGCTCGGCATGGCAATTGCTGAATTTTGCAATTGGTTAGATGCTGCACTCGATGCCAAGGGTTGCTTAATCAGGGACATTTACGGCCAGTCGCCCTCTCGCGTGCACGGCCCGGACGCCAAAAGAGGGCCCGGTGAACGCCGAAGTGCCCCCTGGGCGGCACTTTCCCGCGCCCCGGCGGAAATTTTCTCGGTCGCTTCAGTGAATGGAGTGACGATCGTGTGCGTACTCCTGGGCGTGTGACGTCCCGACGAGGCAGGAGGCAGGGTGCGGGTTTCTCGCAACGCGATGGGGACGCTGTTCGTGGGCGGTGCGCTGAGCCTGACGCTCGCCGCTCTCGTCTACCCGTCGTTACTGGGGGTCAGAACGGTCTCGGCGGCGGCGTCCAGGGTCATCGCCGACACCCAGTGGGGTCCCCTGACCGAGGGCGACCGGGACTTCGTGGTCAAGGTGCGGGCGGCCGGCCTGTGGGAGCACCCGGTCGCACGGATGGGCGTGGAGAAGGGCACCGACAGACGGGTCGTCACCGCCGGGCGGACCCTGGTCGACGGCCATGCCGCCCTCGACACCACCGTCCGCAAGATCGCCCCGCTGCTGGACATCACGCTGCCGAACCTGGCGAGCCCCCAACAGACCGGCTTCGTCAGCCGGTTGACCACGGACAGCAAGGGCGAGCAGTTCGACCGGGACTTCGCGAACATCCTGCGGCAGACGGACGGCTCGTTCTTCACCACGGTCGCCCAGATCCGCTCCACCACGAAGAACACGCTGGTGCGCGCGCTCGCCGAGCAGGCCGACCACATCTTCATGAACCACATCGCGGCCCTCGAACAGACCGGCCTCGTCGACATCGACCAGGTCCTCGCCCAGCAGACCACCGCACCCGACCTGCCCGACTCCGACCTGACCCCGCCCCCCGGTATCGCGGGCCAGCAGCTGGCCGTCCTCACCCCGCCCCCGAACCCGAGCGCCAGCCCGGTCGACATCGACCGGATCGCGGGCAGCGAGGACGGGGTGACGTCGGCGCCGGGCAACGGGAAGAAGTGACGCCGAGGGCACGACGTACACCCCTCGGGTACGACCAGGGGTGTACGCCCCGCCCGCGTACACCCGGCGATGCACACGCCGGACCCGACTCCGGCCTGACGCCCCGCCCCGGCTTCCCTGAGTAGCCTGACCTTGTGTCCGGCATCGTTCCCGTACGGCAGATCCAGCGGTTCCTCACCAGGAGACCGCACCCCCTGGTCCTCCTCGACATCGCGCTCGCCGCCCTGCTGTGCGTCGGCCTGCTGTGGGCGGACGCGCGCAGCGGCGTCCACAGCGTCGCCGACATCGAGCATGTGCTGCGGACCGTCGGCATCGTCGTCGCCGCGCTCGCCGTCGCCGCCCGCAGGCGCTGGCCCCGGGCGTCGTTCGCGGCGGCGTCGCTGTGCGCCTTCGTGGTCGCCGCGCTCAGCGGCGCGCCGCAGGTCTCGGTCTGCGTCGCCCTCACCGCGTACACCTCGGCGGTGACGGCGGAGTACGCGTTCTGGTGGGTCCGCCCCGGGGTCTCCGGCCTGCTGATGGCCGTCGGCGTCGGCATTGGGCAGGTCGCCTCGGGCTGGCTGGCCATCCTCGCCGCGAACGTCGCGATCATCTGCGTCGGCTGGTTCGCGGGCCTCGCCACCCGGGAGCACCGCAACAGGCTGATCGCCACGGCCGAGCAGGAGGCCGAGCGCGAACGCCGGCACGCCGCCCTCATCCGCCAGGCCGCCATCGACGAACGCCTCGTCATCGCCCGTGAACTGCACGACATCGTCGCGCACTCGATGAGCCTCATCGCGCTGCGTGCCGGTGTCGCGCGCGTGGTCATGGACAGCGATCCGGCCCAGGTGGCGGAGACCCTCGGCATCGTCGAGACCACCACCCGCCAGGCCCTGCACGAGATGCGGCTGCTCGTCGAGGTGCTGCGCCACGAGCACGCCGTCGACCCCGCGCTGACCCCCACCCCGGGGCTGGCCGACACGGCCGCGCTGGCCCACCAGATAAGGAGTGCCGGCGTCGACGTACGCCTCGACGTCGGCGGTACGGCCCGTCCGCTGCCCGCCGCCGTGGACCTGTCGGCGTACCGCATCGCCCAGGAGGCCCTCACCAACGTCGTCCGCCACGCCGGGCCGACCCGGGCGACCCTGCGGATCGAGTACCGCCCCGAGGACGTGGTCATCGAGGTCACCGACAGCGGGCCCGCCCCGCCGCAGCGCCGCAAGGACCCCGTCCCGCACTCCTCCTCGGCCGGGCACGGGCTGATCGGCATGCGCGAGCGGGCGGCCCTGTTCGACGGCTATCTGCGCGCGGGCCCGCACGGCAGTGGTTTCCGGGTACAGGCACTGCTGCGCACCGGAGAATCCGGTTCTTCCTGACCGGCGTTGTGGTACCCGGGCCCGTGACCTGCGCCGACATTAACGAAGATCAGCTTTAGTCTGGACCGGTCGAGATTTGTTTGAGGTTCACTCAAGCCCGCCGTTGAAGTATGGCCGTCAGAAAAGGCGGTGGCTGGCGGACTCCAAAGGAGTGCTTGTGGACCGGGCCGTGGTAATCACCGGTATCGATGTGATTGCGCCAGGAGGGCTGGGAAGGAAAGAGTTCTGGAATCTCCTCACCGCGGGTCGCACGGCGACCAGAGGAATAACCTTCTTCGATCCCGGCCCTTTCCGATCGAGGGTGGCCGGAGAATGTGATTTCAATCCGGCGGCAATGGGCCTGCTGCCGCGCGAGATCCGCCGTATGGACCGCGCGACCCAGCTCGCCGTGACCTGTGCCCGGGAGGCCCTCGTCGACAGCGGTCTCGACGTCGAGACCCTCGACCCGTCCCGGGTCGGAGTGAGCCTGGGCAGCGCGGTCGGCGCGACGACGAGCATCGAGCGCGAGTACCTCGTGCTGTCGGACAGCGGGCGCGAGTGGCTCATGGACGAGGGGCACCTCTCCCCTCATATGTACGACTACATGGTGCCGAGCGCCGCCGCCGCCGAGGTGGCCTGGCGCACCGGCGCCGAGGGGCCGGTCGCGATGGTCGCGACGGGCTGCACCGCAGGTCTGGACGCGGTGGGGCGGGCCCATGAGGCGATCATGGACGGCACCGCCGACGTGATGTTCGCCGGTGCCACCGACGCGCCGGTCTCCCCGATCGTGGTCGCCTGCTTCGACGCGATCAAGGCGACCACCCCGCGCAACGACGACCCGGCCCACGCCTCGCGCCCCTTCGACGCGACGCGCAACGGGTTCGTCCTCGCGGAGGGCGCGGCGGTCATGGTGCTGGAGGAGCGGGAGCACGCCCGGGCGCGCGGCGCGCACATCTACGCCGAGGTCGCGAGCCACGCCACCCGCTGCAACGCGTACCACATGACGGGCCTCAGGCCGGACGGCCGCGAGATGGCGGAGGCGATCCGCCACGCCCTGGCGGACGCCCGGTGCGCGCCCGAGTCCGTCGACTACGTCAACGCGCACGGTTCGGGCACCCGGCAGAACGACCGCCACGAGACCGCGGCCTTCAAGGACGCGCTCGGGTCGCACGCCTACGGGGTGCCGGTCAGCTCGATCAAGTCCATGATCGGCCACTCGCTCGGCGCCATCGGCTCGATCGAGCTGGCCGCGTGCGCCCTGGCCATCGAGAACAACGTGGTTCCGCCGACGGCCAACCTGCACGAGCGGGACCCCGAGTGCGACCTGGACTACGTGCCGAACGAGGCGCGCGAGGTCCAGGTGGACACCGTCCTGTCGGTCGGCAGCGGTTTCGGGGGCTTCCAGAGCGCCGTGCTGCTGCGCGCCCCGGAGCGTGCGGAATGAACATGCCGCCGGTCGTGACCGGGATCGGCACCATGGTGGGCGACGGGGCGGGCGTCGAGGGGCACTGGAGGTCCGTGCTCGAAGGGCGCTCCTGGATCCAGCCGATCCAGCGGTACGACGCCTCCCGCTACAGCGCCCGGCTGGCCGGGCAGATCGCCGGCTTCGACGTCACGCGGCACCTGCCCAGCCGGCTCATCCCGCAGACGGACCGGGTCACGCAACTGGCGCTGGTCGCCGGTGACGAGGCCCTCGCCGACGCGGGGGTCGCGGACCGCGACTACGGCCCGTTCGACATGGGCGTCGTCACCTCCAACGCGTCCGCGGGCTGGGAGTTCACGCACCGCGAGTTCCAGAAGCTGTGGACGCAGGGACCGCGCAAGGTGAGCGTGTACGAGTCGTTCGCCTGGTTCTACGCCGCCAACACCGGCCAGATCTCCATCCGCAACGGCATGCGCGCCGCCGGCGGGGTGCTGGTGGCCGACCAGGCGGGCGGGCTCGACGCGATCGGGCAGGCCCGGCGCAACCTGCGCCGGGGGGCCAAACTCATGGTCGCGGGCGGCCTCGACTCCGCCTTCGACCCGTGGGGCTGGCTCTCGCACCTCGCGAGCGGCGAGGTCAGCACCGCCGAGGACGCGTCCCGCGCCTACCTCCCCTTCGACGCCGCCGCCGGCGGCTACGTGCCCGGCGAGGGCGGCGCCATGCTGGTGCTGGAACACGCCGACACGGAACGTCCGCCCCCGCGCCGCTACGGCGTGGTCGCCGGATACGCCGCGACGTTCGACCCGCCGCCGGGCAGCGGGCGCCCCTCCAACCTGGCCCGTGCCGTACGGCTCGCGCTCGACGACGCCGGGGTCAGGCCCGACCAGGTGGACGTGGTCTTCGCCGACGGCGCCGGGGTCCCCGAGCGGGACCGGAGCGAGGCGGCGAGCATCGCGGAGGTCTTCGGGCCCCGGAAGGTCCCGGTCACGGTGCCCAAGGCCGGCGTCGGCCGGCTGCTCGCGGGCGCCGGGCCGCTGGACGTGGTGACCGCGCTGCTGAGCCTTCGGGACGGCGTCATTCCGCCGACGCCGCATTCCCGCGCCATTCCCGACGAGTACGCCATCGACATGGTGACACAGCCGCGTGAGGCGAAACTCGAGGTCGCTCTGGTGACGGCTCGCGGGCGGGGCGGATTCAATTCGGCCGTCGTCATCGGCCGGTAACCGCTGCGAAACGTACCGAGTAATTGGCACGACTGCCCGGAAAGGGGCCGGCATGAGCCAGGGAACAGACGTCAGCTACATGAAGGAACTGCACAGCGATTCACCGTTGAGCACCATGATCGAGCTGCACAGCGGCGTACGGATCACCTACATGCTGCAAGCGGTCGCCGAACTCGGAATTGCCGACCAGCTCGCCGAAGGCCCTTTGGGGGTCGACGTACTCGCGGAAAGGACGGACAGCGACGCGGACGCCCTGTACCGGGTGCTGCGGGCACTGGCCGGCAAGGGCGTCTTCACCGAGGTGTCCCGCCGCACCTTCGGCCTCACCACGCTGGCCGAGGTACTGCGCTCCGACCACCCGAACTCCCTGCGCGACGCCTTCCAGATGCACGGCCAGACCTTCATGCACGACGCCTACGTCGGGATCGGGCACACGATCCGCACCGGCGAACCCGCCTTCGAGCACGTGAACGGCATGCCGCTGTTCCAGTACGTGTCACAGCGGCCCGAACTCCAGCAGCTGTTCGGCAGGTCCATGGGCAAGGCCAACCGGCAGATCCAGCTGGCCGCCGTGGAGACGTACGACCTGACCGGCGTCAAGACACTCGTCGCCGTCGGCGGCGCCCAAGGGCACGTCCTCGCGGAGATCCTCACCCGGTACCCCGGGATGCGCGGCGTGTACGTCGACGGCCCCCGCATGGCACCGGCCGCGGAAGCCGTGCTGCGCCAGGCCGGGGTCCTCGACTCCGTGGAGTTCGCCGGCGGGGACTACCTGGAGTCGGTGCCCGCGGGCGGCGACGTCTACCTCGTCTCCCACCTGTTCCAGCAACTGCGCGACGACGACACGGTCAAGGTGCTGAAGAACATCCGCCAGGTGATGGCCGACGACAGCCGGGTCCTGATCGTCAACGCGGTCATCCCCGAGGGCGACGTACCGCACCCGACGAAGATCCTGGACAGCACCATGCTCGTCCTGGGCCGCAACCGGGACCGTACCGAGGCGGAGTTCGACGACGTCCTGCGGCAGGCGGGGCTGCGGCTGGTGGACACGATCGGGCGGGCGCTCCCGTCGAGCGTGGTCATCGCGGAACCGGCCTGAACCTCCTTTGCACGCAGCCGAGAACCGAGAAGCAATCACGACATCCAGCGGGAGTGGAGGGATCGACCATGACCGATCAGACAGCGGGTGCCCCGGCCGACAGCGGTCGCGATGAAGCCGTGCTGAGTACGATGTGGGACTTCCACAGCGGTCTGCGCATGGGATTCATGCTCTCCGCGATAGCGGAGATCGGCATCGCCGACCAGCTCGTGGACGGTCCGCTCTCCGTGGACGAACTGGCGAAACGCACCGGCAACGACCCGGACGGCCTCTACCGCGTCCTGCGGGCCATGGCGAGCAAGGGAGTCTTCACCGAGACCTCCCGCCGCGTCTTCGGCCTCACCCCGCTCGCGGAGATCCTGCGCTCCGACACCGCGGACTCCCTGCGCGACGTGTTCCGCCTCCAGGGCAAGCACTTCATGCGCAACGCCTACGCGGAGATCGGCTACTCCATCCGCACCGGCCGCCCCGCCTTCGACCACGTCAACGGCGAGGGACTCTTCAGCTACCTCTCCCGGCACCCGGAGATGAACGAACTGTTCAGCGGTGCCATGGGGAACGCGGCCGGACAGACCCAGAAGTCGGCCGTCCAGACGTACGACCTCACCGGCGTGCGCAAGCTCGTCGACGTCGGCGGCGCCCACGGCCACCTGCTCGCGTCGATCCTCTCCCGGTACCCCGCCATGCGGGGCGTGGTCTTCGACCAGCCGCACGTGGTGCCCGGCGCGGAACGCGTGCTGGACGAGGCCGGGGTCCTCGACCGCGCCGAACTCGTCGGCGGCAGCTACCTGGAGTCGGTGCCCGCGGGCGGCGACACCTACGTCATCTCCCACGTGCTGCACCAGCTGTCCGACGCCGAGGCGATCACCGTCCTGACGAACGTCCGCCGCGCCATGGACCCGGCCGGGCAGGTCCTGATCATCGACCCGGTCATCCCCGAGGGCGACGTACCGCACACCGGAAAGTTCATGGACATCACCATGATGGCGCTCAGCGAGGGCCGGGACCGCACGGAGGCCGAGTTCGCCGAGGTCTTCGAGAAGGCCGACCTGCGGCTGACCGGCACGGTCGGCCTGAACGCGCCGTCGAGCGTGGTCATCGCCGCCCCGGCCCAGTGACGAAACGAGCAGAGGAAACCATGAGTACCCCAATGAGCTACGACGATCTGCGGTTGATCCTCGTCGAGGCCGCCGGCTCGGCCGAGGGGGTGGACCTGATGAGCCAGGACATCATCGACAGCGACCTCTACGACGTCGGCTACGACTCGCTCGCGCTGATCGAGGTGGGCGCGCGCATCCAGCAGCGGTACGGGGTCGACATCCCCGACGAGGAGGTCACCGAGCTGCGCACCTTCCGCACCATCCTGGACCGGGTGAACTCCTCGATCTCCGCGGCGACCTGAGAAAGGCGACCTGAGAAAGGCGACCTGAGCACAAGGGCGAACCGGACTGGAGGCACGATGAACACGCCCGAGATCCACGCGCGCCACGAGACCGAGATCGACTCCCCGCCGTCGACCGTGTACGACCTGATCACCGACGTCTCGCTGTGGCCGGTGATCTTTCGCCCCACCGTCCACACCGAGGTCCTGGAGCGCACGCCACAGGGCGACCGGTTCCAGATCTGGGCGACCGTGGCCGGCGGCGAGGTGAGCACCTGGCGCTCGCGCCGCACCTTCGACGCCGCCGCCCGCCGGGTCACCTTCCGGCAGGACCACGACAACCCGCTGTTCGGGCTCATGGGAGGCGGCTGGAGCTGCCTCCCGCTGGCCGGCGGCCGGACCGGGGTGGTCCTCGAACACAGCTTCGTCCCACCCCCGGACCAGGCCGACGCCCGCGAGCGGATCGCCCGGACCCTCGACGCCAACGGCGCCGCCGAACTGGAGGCGCTGCGCACCGCGTCGACCCTCCCCGGGGGCCTCGGCGCCTGGCTGGTGACGTTCACCGAGACCATCGGCCTGACCGGTACGGCGGACGCCGCCCGCGCCTTCATCTGGGACGCCGACCGATGGCCCGAGCGCCTGCCCCACGTCGCCGGCCTCGACCTCCTCGAACAGCCGGGCGGCGCCCAGGACATGACGATGCGCACCCGCGCACCCGACGGCACGGTCCACACCACCCGCTCGCTGCGCCTGCTGCTGCCCGACGGATCGATCGTCTACAAGCAGACCCGGCCACCCCGCGCCCTCCTCGGACACAGCGGACGCTGGTCCTTCGACACCGACCCCTCGGGCAGCAGCACGATCACCTCCACCCACACCTTCCTGCTCGACCCGGCCGGGGCGGCGGACGTGTACGGCCCCGACGTCCCGGCCCCGGAGGCGGCGCAGCGCGTCCGCACCGCGCTGGCGGCCAACAGCCGGATCACGATGCAGCACGCGGACCGGTACTCCGCGTCGGTCGGTGCCCCGTGAGCACCGAGGTACGCGCACCGCTCGGCCGCCTGCGCGAACTGGCGGACGGCGTCCACGCGTTCCTCCAGCCCCCGGGCGGCTGGTGCCTCAGCAACGCCGGCGTGATCGCCGGACCCGACGGTCTGGTCCTGATCGACACGGCCGCCACCAGGACGCGCGCCGAGGCGCTGCGGGCGGCGGCCGAGGGGCTCGGCCACGGACCCGTACGGACCGTGGTCAACACCCACAGCCACGGCGACCACGTCTTCGGCAACTGCGTCTTCGCGCCGCCCGCCGAGGTCGTCGCCCACGAGCTGACCGGGCCGGAGATCCGGGCCACCGGGACGGCGCTGCAAGGGCTGTGGCCGGACGTCGACTGGGGCGAGCTGACCCTCACCGAGCCCACCATCACCTTCGCGCGGAGCCTGACCCTGCTGGTCGGCGACCGGCCGGTCGAACTGCACCACGTCGGCCCCGCGCACAGCACCAACGACGTCGTCGTCTGGCTACCGGACGCGCGCGTCCTGTTCGCCGGCGACGTGGCGCTCCCCGGCTGCACCCCGTTCTGCCTGATGGGCTCCGTACGCGGCTCCCTCGCGGCGCTCGGCCGGCTGCGCGCCTTCGGGGCGCGGACCGTGGTCGGCGGGCACGGCGAGGTCAGCGGGCCCGAGGTCTTCGACCAGATGGAGAGCTACCTGCGGTGGATCCTCGGCCTCGCCGCCGAGGGGGTCGCCGCGGGGCTCACGCCCCTGGAGACCGCCCGCCTGCACGGCCCCGGCGACTTCGGCGGGCTGGTCGACCCCGAGCGGCTGGTCGGGAACCTGCACCGGGCCTTCCTGGAGATCCGGCGGCCCGACCTGGCGCTCGGGACGCAGATGGACGTCCCGGCGGTGTTCGACGAGATGGTCCAGTTCAACGACGGCCGCCTGCCGACGTGCCTGGCCTAGAGGAGGACGGATGACGATGCCGGCCGAGGGGACAACGGTGTCCCCCGAGACCTTCTACGAGCTGCGCAGGTTCTACCTGGACCAGCTCGACGCCCGCGACCGGGGCCTGACCGAGGAATGGCTCGCGGTCTTCGACGACGACGCGACGATCACGACGAAAGTGCTCGGCGACGGCTCGACGGTACCCAAGTCGGAGTTCGAGCCCGAGGTCTGGAAGCTCGACGCCTCCTTCCACGAGAAGGGCATCCAGCGCCGCCACTGCGTCCAGGGATTCACCTTCACCCACCGCGACGGCCTGGTCGTCTCCCGGTTCTACGGCCTCTTCCTGGTCGTCGACGCCGAACGGGGCGCCTGCCTCCAGTCCGCCGCGATGATCTCCGACGTCCTGCGCCGCCACGGCGACACCTGGCGCGTCATCTCCCGCGAGATCGAACGCGACGACCTCGGCCGCCTGGACACCGGAAAACAGAGCGTTCCCCTAGGTTGAGAGAAGGAGTCATGGACAACACGGTCACCACCGGCAAAGGAACCGCTCCGGCCGAAGTGTGCTCCCGCATCGACCAGTTCTACGCGATCCAGATGCAGGCGCTGGACGACGGCGACATCCCCGCGTGGGTGGACACCTTCACCGCGGACGGCGTCTTCGTCTCCAACGGACTGCCGGACCCGGTCGAGGGCCGGGACGGTCTCACGGCGCTGGGCAACGACTCCGTGGCCCGCCTCGACAAGAGGGGCGCCATCCGACGGCACTTCGTGTTCAACGTCATCGTCGAACCGCTCCCGGCGGGAATCCTGCGCACGACGTGCTACGTACCGGTCTTCGACACCGTCGACGGCGTCACCACCCTCACCACGAGCACCGTCATGCGCGACGAACTGGTCAGCTCCGACAACGGCCTGTTCGTCCGCCACCGCACCGTCACCCGCGACGACCTCCTCGCGGTCGCGCAGCGGGGGAGCGGCACATGACGTCCCTGCGAGGCAGCCTGGGCGGGGCCGTGCTGGGCCCCGGGGACCCCGGCTACGACGAGGCCCGCAGCGGCGTCCAGCGCACCTACCTGCACCGGCCGTCGGTGATCGTGCGCGCCGGCCGCCCGGCCGACGTACAGCTCGCGGTCCGGCGCGCCGCCCGGCACGGACTCCCGGTCGCCGTCCAGGCCACCGGCCACGGCCTCAACGTCCCCACCGAGGGCGGCGTCCTGATCGACACGACACCGATGGCCGAGGTCCGTATCGACCCGGTCTCGCGCACCGCCTGGGCGGCGGCCGGCACCCGCTGGGAGCAGGTCATCACCGCCGCCGCAGAGCACGGCCTCGCACCGCTCAGCGGCTCCTCGCCGGACGTCGGCGTCGTCGGCTACACGCTCAGTGGCGGCCTCGGACTGATGGGCCGCAGCTTCGGCTACGCCGCCGACCACGTACGCCGGGTGGACCTGGTCACCGCCGACGGCGACCTGAGGACCCTGACCCCCGGCGAGGACCTGTTCTGGGCGGTGCGGGGCGGCGGCGGGAACTTCGGCGTCGTGACCGGGCTGGAGTTCGCGCTGTTCCCGGTCGACCGGTTTTTCGGCGGCGGCCTGTACTTCGACGCACCGCACATACCGGCCGTCCTCAAGACCTACCGGGAATGGACCGAAACCGTGCCGGAGGCGATGTCCTCCAGCATCGGGCTCATCCCGATGCCGGACGTGCCCGGCGTCCCCGCGCCCCTGCGCGGCCGGCACCTCGCCCACGTCCGCATCGCCCACCTCGGCACCGTCGAGAGCGGAGAACAGCTGGTCGCGCCCCTGCGGGCGCTGGGACCGCGGCTCGTGGACACCCTCGGCGAGATGCCCTTCACCGCCTCCGGGACCATCCACAACGAACCGAAGCAGCCACGGAACTTCTACTGCGCCAACGCGATGCTGAGCGAGTTCGCGCCGTCGGTCCCGGACGCCGTCCTCGACCTGGTCGGCCCCGGCGCCGGCAGCTTCGCGGTGGTGCAGTTCAACCACCTGGGCGCGGCGCTGGCCCGGCCGCCCGAGGTGGACAACGCGGTGGGCCACCGCAGCGCCTCCCACGTGCTGCGCGTGGTGACCCTCCCGCAGGGCCCCGGCCACGACCCGGCCCACGACGTGGCCCAGGCCGTGACCCGGACCACGGCGCCCTGGACGCTCGGCCGCTCGCCCAACTTCGTCCAGGGCGACGAGCGGGCCCCCGAACAGACCCGGGAATGCTACGGAGCGGTCGCTTATCACCGGCTGTCCGAGCTCAAGGCTGTGCACGACCCGGGGAATATGTTTCGATGCAACGTCAATGTCACGCCCGCCGCCAGGAACGGGGATACGTTGGCATCAGGTCGTCGCCCGCACGGCAAAGACGATCAGGGGAATGAGATCGTCACGCACCGCTGACCGAAAACAGGGGGTTGCCAAGACCCGTGCCGGGGGTTCAGTGTTTGCGGTCATCGTCGTACCGCCCTCCTGTCTGAATGGTTCAAATTCCGAAAAAGATCGGGAGAACACGGGTGGACATTCATATACTCGGGTCGTTGTCGTTATCGGAGCACGGTCGCGACGCGACACCGTCGGCGCGCAAACCGAAACAGCTCATCTCGCTCCTGCTGCTGAACGAGGACCGGGTCGTGTCGACGGAATCGCTCATCAGCGAGATCTGGGACACGCGACCGCCGAGGAGTGTACAGACCACGCTCCAGACCTATGTGGTGCAGGTGCGCAAACTCCTTTCGGAGGCCCTTCAGATTCCCGTCGGAAAGGTCGCCAGAAATGTGCTCCTCACCCGGAACGGCGGCTACACGCTGATATTGCGCGACGCGGATTTCGACCTGTACCGCTTCAGGTCGCTGGAACAGGCCGGAATGACCGCCTTCGAGGAAGGGGACGACGAGAGCGCGGTCCGCACCTTCGACCAGGCCCTGGCCCTGTGGCGGGGCAACGCGCTCGCCGACGTCGAGGCCGGGCGGATGCTGGAGCCCGAGGTCGCCCGCCTCGAACAGTCCCGCCTGACGGTCATGGAGTGCCGGCTGGAGATCGAACTGCGGCGCGGACGCCATCGCCAGTCCCTCGGCGAACTGGCCTCCCTGACCGCGCGCTACGACGACAACGAGAACCTCCACGCCCTGTACATGCTGGCCCTGTACCGGTCCGGCTACCGGGGCAAGGCCCTGGAGAAGTACCGGAGCTTCCACAAGTGGATGCGGGACGAGCTGGGCCTCGACCCCTCCCCCCGCCTCCAGCGGCTCCACCACGCCGTCCTGGACGGGGACCCCGCCCTCGACGGAGTCACCGCCCGCGGGGCCTGAGCGCCGTCCGGCCGCAGCGGACGACGTGCCCCGCCGCCCTGGTCCGGACCCACCGGGCCAGGGCGGCCCGCGGCTAGTAGTTGCCCAGCCCCCCGCACACGTTCATCGCCTGGGCCGTCACCACGGCCGCCTCGTCGCTCACCAGGTAGCCGACCATCGCGGCGACCTCCTCCGGATCGACGTAACGCCCCATGGGGATCTTCGTGTTGAACTTCGCGAGCACCTCGTCCTCCGAGATGTCCCAGATACCCGCGTAGATCTCGCGCACCCGCTGCGCCATGGGGGTCTCCACATAGCCGGGGCAGACCGCGTTGACCGTGATCCCCGTCTTCGCGAGCTCCAGGCCGAGCGCCTTGGTGAAGCCGACGACACCGTGCTTCGACGCCGTGTAGGGGGCGCCCAGGACGACGCCCTGCTTGCCTCCGGTCGAGGCGATGTTGACGATGCGCCCGCGCGCCAGACCGAGCATTCCGCCGGTCGTCAGGACGCGTTTCGTCATCAGGAAGACGCTGTTCAGGTTGGTGTTGACCACATCGAGCCACAGCTCGTCCGGAATGCCCGCGGTCTCACCGCCGCCACTGCGGCCGGCGTTGTTGACCAGGACGGAGATCGGTCCGAAACATTTCGCCGCCGCTGCCACCAACTGCTCGATCTGCGCGACGTCCGTCACGTCGCACGCCGCGCCGTCGGCCTCGTGGCCGTCTTTCCGCAGCCTTTCCACCGTGTCCTTGACCGCGGCGCCGTCACGGCTACAGATGAACACTTTGTGGCCGGTACGGGCCAGGCGGTTCGCCGTGGCCAGTCCGATACCGCTCGTGGCACCCGTGACAAGAGCTGCCCGGGCGTTTTCCTGTGCCATCTCTACCTCCAGGATGAGAGCACCATCGTCCGCCGCATCCCTTGAATCGATGTCGAGGTCTCCTTGAACTTCCGGGGCGGGTGCCCGCCATTCGTTCAAAGATTTCTCAACCGATTCTTGAGAGCCGGATCACTATCTTTGATTTCGCGCAGGCCGGAAAAACAAAGGTTGCGAACGGAGCAGGCGATGACGATCCAGGAAAAGGACATCACCGATCACGGTGCGATCATCGGGGTGCGGGAACTCGCGCTCAACGCCGCGGGAGCGGCAGCGTTGCGCGCCGCCGTACGCGTCGGGGTCGCCGAGGAACTCGGCGACTCGCCCCGGACACCGGGGGAGCTGGCCGCCGTGCTCGGCGTCGACACCGAGATGCTCGGCAGGCTGCTGCGGGCGCTCGCCCAGCACGGCGTCTTCACCGAGACCGAGAACGGGTACGCGCACACCGCGACGTCCCGGCTGCTCAAGGAGAACGACCCCAACAGCCTCAAGTACTACGTCCTGTGGGTCACCGAGCCCTGGACCTGGGAACTGTGGCCCCACCTCGAAGACGCCGTGCGCAACGGGCGCGGCGGGTTCGAGGAGCGGTACGGCACCGACTTCTTCTCCTACCTGCACAGCACGTGGCCACAGTCGGCCGAGGTCTTCAACAAGGCGCAGACCGAGCTGAGCCGGCTCGCCACCCACGCGGTGGCCGCAGCGCTCGACCTGCGCGGAGTCGGCACGCTCGTCGACGTCGCCGGCGGCCACGGATACACCCTGGCCACCCTGCTGGAGAAGAACACCGAGCTCAACGGCGTGCTGTTCGACCTGCCGCCCGTCGTCGCCGAGGCCGACAGCAGGCTGCGCCCCGGCGGAGCACTGGCCTCCCGGGCCCGGATCGTCGGCGGGAGCTGCCTGGAGGGGATACCGGTGGAATCCGACGCCTACCTCTTCAAGAACATCCTCGAATGGGCCGACGAGAAATCGGTGACCGCCCTGCGGAACGCCGCCCGCGCGGGCCGGCCCGACAGCAGGTTCTTCATCATCACCAACATGATCGACGGCAGCCCCGAGATCAAGTTCACGACCGGGACGGACCTCCTCTTCCTGCTCAACTCCGACGGCAGGAAGCACACGACCGACACCATCACCGCCGTCGTCCGCAAGGCGGACCTGCGCGTGGTCGACATGCGGCCCGTGAACTCGTACCTGCATCTCCTGGAGGCGGCACCCTCGACATGAGCGGCATCCTCGGAACGCGCCCGGCCGTGGCCCACCCCGCCACCCCGCCGGAGGAAACAGCCCCGGACTGGGTGAGGTGCGCCGGCTGCGGGACCCTGGTCTACGGCAATCGCTGGCGCCGAAGCCTCCACTGCTGCCCCGAGTGCGGCCACCACGGCGCGCTCACGGCGTGGGAACGCCTACGCCTCCTGCTGGACCCGGGCTCCCTCGAACTCCTGCCCTTCACCGTGACACCGGCCGACCCGCTCGGCTTCACCGACAGCAAGCCCTACCCCCGCCGCCTCGCCGAGGCCAGAGCCAGGACCGGGCTCGACGAGGCCGTGGTGGGCGCCGCCGGGGAGATCGACGGCGCCCCGGTGGTCGTCGCCTGCATGGACTTCCGGTTCCTCGGCGGCAGCCTCGGCTCGGTCGTCGGCGAGATCATCACCCGGATCGGCGACACCGCCCTCGCCCGCCGTACGCCGCTGCTGCTGGTCACCGCCTCCGGGGGCGCCCGCATGCAGGAGGGCGCGCTGTCGCTGATGCAGATGGCCAAGACCAGCGCGATGCTCGCCCGGCTCGACGAGGCCGGAATCCTGACGGTCTCGCTGGTCACCGACCCGACGTTCGGCGGGGTGGCCGCCTCGTTCGCCACCCTGTGCGACGTCACGATCGCCGAACCCCGCGCCCGCCTCGGGTTCGCCGGGCGCCGCGTCGTCGAGCAGACCATCAAGGAAACCCTCCCGCCGAACTTCCAGACGGCGGAGTTCCTGTACGAGCGCGGCTTCATCGACGTCATCTCCCCGCGCGACCGGCACCGCACGGAACTGGGGAAACTGCTGCGTACGGCCCTCCCCGGGCGCCGCACCCCCACGGGCGACCGCGACACGGCGGACGAGGTCGTCGTACGGGACCCGGCGCGGCTCGGCCACGACGACCCGCACGGCGTGGTCCGGCGGGCGCGGCGCATCAGCCGGCCCACCACCCTCGACTACGCCGCCCTGCTGCTGGACGACTTCCGCGAACTGGCGGGCGACCGGCTGTCCGGGGAGTGCCCCGCCATCGTCGGCGGCCTGGGACGGCTCGACGGACGCCCCGTCGTCATGATCGGCCACCAGAAAGGACACGATCCGGCCGAGCTGGCCCGCCGCAACTTCGGTATGCCGAGCCCCGCCGGGTACCGCAAGGCGGCCCGCCTCATGCGGCTCGCCGCCAAGCTGGGCCTCCCGGTGATCACCCTCATCGACACGCCCGGCGCGTTCCCCGGCCGGCAGGCCGAGGAACAGGGGCAGGCCATCGCGATCGCCGAGAACCTCAAGCTCATGGCCGAGCTGCCGGTCCCGGTGGTCGCCGTGGTCACCGGGGAGGGCGGCAGCGGCGGCGCCCTCGCCCTGGCCGTCGCCAACCGGGTCCTGATGTGGCAGGACGCGATCTACTCGGTCATCAGCCCCGAGGGCTGCTCGGCGATCCTCTGGCAGGACCCGGCCCAGGCGGGCCGCGCCGCCGCCGCACTCCGGCTGCGCGCCCGGGACCTGCTGGAACTCGGCGTGGTCGACGGCGTGTTGCTGGAACCGGCCGGGGGTGTCGACGCCGACCCCGTGGCGGCGGCCCACCGGCTCGGGGTCGCGATCCGCTCCAGCCTCGACGACCTCGAAGGGCTCCAGGGCGACAAGCTGCGCACCGACCGCCACGCCCGGTTCGCCCGGTACGGCGCGGAGTACGTCACCTCGCCACCGGCCACGGACCTCGAACCGGAAGGGACAGCGCCGTGACGGCCCTGCGTACCGCCGCTGTCGAGGGAGAGGCCGTAGTCGGGGGAGAGGGCGACGACCTGCTGGAGCGGGTCCGGGACGCCGTCGCCGTGCTGCTCGCCGGACTGCCCGGCACCCCGGCACGGCTGCGGGTCCGGGCCGGGGGCGTCGAACTGGAGCTGGACTGGCCGGTCGCGCCCCCGGCGCCCGTGCCCGTGCCCGTACCCGTTCAAGGCGGCCCGGCGCCAGCCCCCGTACCCGTCCTGAACCCGCCGGGCGGCATGAGCATCACCGCGTCCACCGTAGGCACCTTCTTCCGCAGCCCCGAACCCGGCGCGGACCCCTTCGTGCAGGTCGGGGACCAGGTGAAGGGCGGTCAGCAGGTGGCGATCATCGAGGTGATGAAGCTGATGATCCCGGTCGAGGCCGACCGCGACGCGGTGATCACCGAGGTGCTCGTCGACGACGGGCAGTCCGTCGAGTACGGCCAGCCCCTGTTCGCGCTCGGTCCGGTGAGCTGAGCATGTTCGACACGATCCTCATCGCCAACCGGGGCGAGATCGCGCTGCGGGAGATCCGGGCCTGCAAGGAGCTCGGCATCCGCAGCGTGCTCGCGCACTCCACCCGCGACACGGACAGCCTGCCCGCGCGGCTCGCCGACGAGACGGTCTGCATCGGGCCGCCCCCGGCGAAACAGAGCTACCTGAACGCCGCCGTGATCCTCCAGGCCGCCCTGAACACCGGCGCGCAGGCCGTCCACCCCGGCTACGGCTTCCTCTCCGAGGACGCCGACTTCGCCGAGGCCTGCCGGTCGGCCGGGGTCGTCCTGATCGGCCCGCCGCCGGAGGTGATGGCCGAGCTGGGCAGCAAGGTGAGCGCCCGCAGGCTCATGTCCCGCAGCGGGCTCCCGCTGCTGCCGGGCGCCACCGAACCGCTCGACCTCGCCGCCGCCCGCGACCTCGCCGGGCGCATCGGGTACCCGCTGCTGATCAAGGCGGCGGCGGGGGGCGGCGGGCGCGGCATGGGCGTGGCCCGGGACGCCGGCGAGCTGGCGGAGGTCTTCCGTACGACGCAGGCCACCGCCGCCACCCTGTTCGGCGACGCCCGGGTCTACGCGGAGCGGTACCTGCACCGCGCCCGGCACGTCGAGGTGCAGATCCTCGCCGACCGGCACGGGAACGTCGTCCACCTGGGGGAGCGCGACTGCTCGATGCAGCGCCGCCACCAGAAGCTCATCGAGGAGTCGCCCGCACCCGCGCTGCCGGAGGACTTCGTCGCCCGGATCCGCGCGGCGGCGGTCACCGGCGCGCGGGCCGCCGGGTACCAGGGGGCGGGGACCTTCGAGTTCCTGGTCGAAGGCACCGAGGACTTCTACTTCATGGAGGTCAACTGCCGGATCCAGGTGGAGCATCCGGTGACGGAGATGGTCACCGGCATCGACCTGGTCGCCGAGCAGATCCGGGTCGCGGCGGGCGAACCCCTGAGCCTGCGCCAGCAGGACGTCGTCCTGAACGGCGCCGCGATCGAGTGCCGCATCAACGCCGAGGACCCGCGCCGAGGCTTCGCCCCCGCGCCCGGCACCATCACCGAACTGAGCCTGCCCGCAGGCCCGTTCGTGCGCGTCGACACCCACGTCCACCCCGGCTGCCTGATCGCGCCGGAGTACGACTCGATGATCGCGAAGATCATCGCCTGGGCCCCCGACCGGGACACCGCGATCGCCCGCATGCGACGGGCGCTCGGCGAGACGGTCGTACGCGGCGCCGGTATGCACACGACCGTCGACTTCCTCGACGAGCTGATCGACTCGCCCGCGTTCCGTACGGCGGCGCACACCACGAGCCACATCGACACGCTCACCCGGTAGTTTTCCCGCCGCGCCGGGACAGGGCGACGTGCACCGCCGCGAGCCCGGCGCACAGGAACGCGCTGACCGCCATGACCGTGACGAGGCCGTCCGCGAGAGGCTCCGTGAGCCCGCGTACGGCCGCGTCCGCGACCGCCGGGCGCGACGGCCCGGCCGACTGGGCCACGGCGATGACCAGCCGGACCGCGCCGGTGACGAAGGCGATGGCCGCGAGGGCGACGACCAGGGTCCGGACGCGGCGGCGGGCGAGGAGCAGGCCCGCGATCCCCAGCCCGACGGCGGCGGGGACCAGCACGCCGGACAGCGCGTCGGTCACCTCCACGGCCTGGGCGGCACGGTGCAGGGCGGGCTTGCGGATCAGTGTGAACGACAGGTCCAGGTCGGGAGGCAGGAGCGCCGCCAGCGGGCCGGGCACCCCCGCCTCCTTGACGGCGACGTGGACGGTGATGTCCAGCCCGTCGCGCGACAGGCCGATCAGGGAGTCGTCCCGCAAGACCTTGACGAGCTGCGCGTGGCTGGTGCGCAGTGCCGCCTTCCAGGACCACCGGAAGGCGGCACTGTCCACGAGGGACGGGGTCGCGTCGGCCACCATGCGCCGGACCTGTGCCTCGCCGAAAGGAAGGGACAGGTCGGCCGCGTCGAACAGCTGTCGCTGAGCCTGCTCCCCGATCAGCTTCCCGACCGCCGGATCGTCGGGCACCGGCGCCAGCGCCGCCACGAACCCCGAGGTGGACAGGAGGGTGTCCTCCGCCCACCTCGTCGTCTGGCCGACCACGACCAGACCCGCCGCGCCCGCGATGCACAGACCTGCGGCGCAGGCCCGCAACTGAAGACGCAGCGGGAAGGAGGGCATTGGCGTCAGGAACCGTGCTTCTTGTCGGTGAGGACCGTCAGCACCGGGCCCTGGTCGTCGTCCGGCGTGCGGTCCTGGCCACCGGTGACCGGGCCGCCGGACGGTCCCTCGACGGAGACGTGGGGCAGGATCCGGTCCAGCCACCGGGGCAGGTACCAGTTCCACTTCCCGAACAGCTGCATGGCCGCCGGGACCAGGATCGTCCGCACCACCAGGGCGTCCAGCAGGATGGCCGCGGCCACCCCGAGCCCGAACTCCGCGATGATGCGCATCCCGGCGAACACGAAGGCCGTGAACACACAGATCATGATGATCGCGACGGCCGTGATGATCTGCCCGGTGGCGGCCTGCCCGCGCCGCACCGCGAGGTTGTTGTCCCCGGTGTGGAGCCACTCCTCGTGGATGCGGCTCACCAGGAACACCTCGTAGTCCATCGACAGACCGAACAGCACGGCCAGCATCATCGGTGGCAGGAACGACTCCACCGGCCCCGCCGGACCCGCGCCGATGGCGGACGAACCCCAGCCCCACTGGAAGACCGCGACCGCGACGCCGAACCCGGCGCCCGCCGAGAGCAGGTTCATGATCGCCGCCGTGAGCGGGATGACCACACTGCGGAACGCCAGCATCAGCAGCAGACAGCCCAGGACGACGACGATGGTCACGAAGAGCGGCATCTTCCCGGCCAGCGCCGCCGCGAAGTCCTTGTGCACGGCGGTCAGCCCGCCGACGTACACGCCGAGACCGTTCTTCTCGTACGCGGGAATCACGTGGTCACGCAGCGTGTCGATGAGTTTCGAGGTCTGTTCGGACTGCGGGGAGTCCGTGGGGATGACCTGCATGACCCGCACCGTCGCGCCCGGCTCGGCCGGCGGGATCTTGACGGACACGACGCCCTTGACGGTCTCGATCTTCTGCCCCAGCTGGGCGAAGTCGTCGCCGGCCTGCGCGGTCGGGACCTTCGCGACGAGTTGCAGCGGGCCGTTGTGACCGGGGCCGAAGCCGTCGGCGAGCAGGTCGTACGCCTGCCGTGTGGTGGTGCTCGTCGGGTTGTTGCCCGCGTCGGAGGAACCGAGCCGCATCGAGAAGAACGGGATCACCAGCACCAGCATCGCCACGGTCGCGGCGATCGTCAGCGGCACCGGCCGCTTCTGCACGAACCCGGCCCAGCGCGACCACCGGTTGGAGACCTGCGCGTCGGCCGGCCCCTCGGTCCTGAGCCGCTCGCGCTGGCGGCGGCTGAGCACCCGCATCCCGAACAGCCCGAACAGGGCCGGCAGCAGCGTCACCGCGATCGCCACCGCGAACACCACCATGATCGCCGCCGACAGCCCGATCCCGGACAGGATGCTGAAGCCCAGCATGAGCAGGCCGAGCATCGCGACCGCGACCGTGCCGCCCGCGAAGATGACCGCCCGCCCCGAGGTGTTCAGGGACGTCGCCGCCGCGTCCTCGGGGCTGAGCCCCGCCCGGATGCCGGTGCGGTAGCGGGCCACGATGAACAGCGCGTAGTCGATGCCGACGCCGAGACCGATGAACGCGGCGATGATCGGCGCGGTGCTGGGCACGCTCATCACCCGGGTGAGCAGGTCGATCGAGAAGATCGCGCTGCCCAGCGCGAGGACCGCCGCGAGCAGCGGGATCGCCATCGCCACGAACGACCCGAACGCGAACAGCATGACGATCGCCGCCGCCAGCAGGCCGATCAGCTCACTGAACGACGTCGACGGCTTGTCCAGCTGACCGACCGCCGCCCCGCCGAACTCCACCCGCAGCGTGTCGCTGCGCAGCTTCGAGCCCAGGTCCACGACCTTCTGGATGTTGTCCGTGTCCAGGCTCTGGCTCTGCTTCGTGAAGGTGACCGTCGCGTAGGCGGTCCGGCCGTCGCCGCTGATCTGCGCCGCGCCCTGCGGGCCGAACGGGCTCGTCACCGCGCCGACCTCGGGCACCTCGGCGACCTGCGCCAGCATCCGGTCCACCTCGGCCTCGACGGCCGGATCGGTGACCTGGCCGCTCTTCGAGTGCAGCACGATGGTGCTCGTGTCGCCCGAGGTGCGCTGGAACTGGCTCTCCATCAGCTCGATGGCCTTGGTCGATTCGGTGCCGGGCAGGGTGTACTCCTCCGAGAAGGAGGACCCGCCCGCGGCGCTCACGCCGCCCACCAGGATCGCCAGGAGCAGCAGCCACCCGCCGATGACGATGAAACGGTGCCGGAAGCACCACCGCGCGATGCCGTTCATCGATGACCGCCCGGGAGCTCGATCCGATGGTTGTCGAAAGGGAGCACAACTCTGCTTTCGTGACGTAGGTCGGGCTCGGCGCTCCGCGCCGCACGGTCCGCCTGTCTCTGTCCGGCAGACCTTCCCGCAGCTCACAGCCTCCCTCCGGGCAGCCCCCGGTGTCGTCGGGTCCCGGTCCGATCCCCGTGTCCCGCCAGGGGGGTACGGGCCGTCCGCGTACAGCGCTGGATGTACACGCGGGTACGACCCTGAGCGGACGTGACCCTCGGCCGGGTGGCAGTCCTCCGGTTCGGCGGGCAGCGCGCGTACGGCCTTGTACGGTGGGTTCCCGTGATGCCTTTTCCGACGTCCGTATCCGGAGGCCGGCCATGACGATCCGGGTGGTCGTGGCCGACGACCACACCCTCGTACGCGCCGGTTTCAGCGTGCTCGTGAACGCCTCGGCGGACATGGAGGTCGTCGCCGAGACCAGCACCGGCCGCGACACCGTGGCGGCCGGCCGCGCGCACCTTCCCGACATCGTCCTGATGGACGTACGGATGCCCGACATGGACGGCATCGAGGCGACCCGGCAACTGCTGGACGATCCGGCCACCGAGTCCATCCGGGTCGTCATCCTCACGACCTTCGACCTCGACGAGTACGTGTTCGCCGCGCTCAAGGCCGGTGCCAGTGGCTTCCTCCTCAAGGACACGCCGCCGGAGAAGCTCCTCGCCGGGATCCGTACGGTCGCCGCGGGCGAGGCCCTCCTCGCGCCGAGCGTGACCCGGCGCCTGATCCGCGACTTCGTCAACCGGCCCGCCCTCGACGCCGGCATCTCACCGGCCCTGCTCGAACCGCTCACGGAACGCGAGCTGGAGGTCCTCGTCCACGTCGCGGCCGGACACTCCAACGCGGACATCAGCGGCCGGCTCCACATCAGCGTCGCGACCGTCAAGACCCACGTCAGCCGCCTGTTCAGCAAGCTGGACGCCCACGACCGCGCCCAACTGGTCGTGATCGCCTACGAGACGGGCCTGGTCGAACAGGTCCGCCGCCAGCAGGCGGGCGGGGGTCACAGGCCGTAGCGGCTCACAGCCCCTTGAAGAAGTGCGACGTCGCCACGAGCACCGCGTGCTCGCCCGCCCCGATCGTCCCCTCCGCCCGCAGTCGCTCGTACGCCGCGAACACGGTCACGCTGCTCCGCTCCCACACATGACCCCGGCCGCACAGCCGGGCGTACCACTCGTCGGCCGTGTCGGAAGAGACCACCATCGCGGAGCCGCCCGAGAGCATCACGGCCCGGTGTGCCTGGACGGTCGTCGTGTGGCCGGCGATCGACGACAACCGCCCGCTGTCGCCGGGGAAGTGGCCGCCGACGGGCGCCCCGGCGAGGACGGCGGCGAGGCGGGGGAAGGGCTCCACGAGGTGCAGCCGGGGCGGCGTCGTGCCCGGCAGTTCCGCGAAGCCCCGGTGGATGCCCCACGCGAGGTCGCCCCGGCTGGTGGGGACGACGACGTGCCGGACCTCCTCGGCCGCCTGCCCGGCGATCTCCCAGGCGATCCGCTTGTAGCCCTCGATGCCGATCGGATGGCAGCCGACGAAGGGCTCGGCGATGTTGGAGACGGCCAGCGTGTCCGGCCGGGCGGCCAACTCGCGGATCAGGCCGACGCGTTCGGCGTCCGTGGCGAACAGGTGGAGGTCCGCCCCGAGGTCGGCGAGCCGCTCGCGCACCGGCTCCGGGAGCCGCGTGTACCCGGCGACCGTGCAGCGCAGCCCGGCCGCTGCGGCGTACGCGGCGAGCGCGAGACCGGCGTTGCCCGAGGAGCTGATGGCGACGCGCTCGTATCCGGACGCGGCGGCGTGCGCGACGACCATCGCCGCGAACCGGTCCTTGTGCGAGCCGGTGGGATTCGCGGCCTCGTTCTTGACGGACGCGCCCTCCAGCCAAGGGAGTCGCAGCAGCGGCGTGTCGCCCTCGCCCAGGGCGGGCGCCGTGACGTACGGCAGCCGCTCGGTCGGGGCCGTCGTGTCGTCGTACACGCAGAACAGGTTGGGGTTCCGCCCGGCCGTATCGCAGTCCGGGCAGCCCCGGGGATGGTCCGCGACCGGGAAACGGGCCGCGCACCGCACGCACTCCAGATGGGACAGGGTCACGACGGCCTCCGCAGCGTCAGGACACGGGCCGTACGGTCCGGCGGCCCCTTCAGCGGCACCGGGTACAGCCGCCCCGCCGCGTGCAGCGGCGTCTGGTCCTCGTAATGGGGTGAGCGCGGATGCCCCGAACTGCCGTGCCGCAGCACGTCCCACAGCCGGGGCCCGTCCGGCCGCAGCTCGGCGACGAACCGCCAGGGCGCCCCCTCCACCACCGTCCCCTGCCGGTCGGGCGTCATCAGCCCCACCGAGTGCCCGCTCCCCCCGACCGGCGTGGTGACCCCGCCGAACAGCACCGGCACCGCCTTGGCCAGCGCGTGCCGGTCCCGGATGCGGTGGATCCGGTCGTGGCGCCACCGCGCGGGATCGGCCCCCTGCTCCTCGGCGATCCACGCGGCGGCCTCGGCCAGCGCGCGGCCCACGCTCACCGGGAGCGGCGTGCCGTCGCCCAGGCGGGCCCGGGCCCCGGGGGAGGTGAGGAGGTGGTCGACCTGGAGGGTGACGTCGGGCATCGCGGCGGCCAGGTCCGCGCCGAGCCGGTCGTACACCCAGTGGTCGGTGAGCTTCTGGAGGAGGCGGAAGAAGACCAGCGGCGCGGCCTCGCCGGGGCGGGCGTGGCCGTCCCAGTCCGCGAGGAGGCGGTGGCAGGCCGCCGGGAGCGGCTCGGCGGGGGGTGCGTCGGCGAGGGCCGCGAGCAGGACGGGCAGGATACGGCGGGCCCGGCCGTCGGCGGTGTCGTTCTGCCAGGCGGCGCAGGTCTCCGGGGTGATCCGGGGCGCCGTGGTGATCAACTCCTCGATGCGCTCGGCCCGGTAGGGGGCGACCCAGTCGGCGCCGACGTCCCGGGGGTCGTCGTCGGGGAGCATCTTGTGGTTGGCGGAGACGACGTGGCCCCGTTCGGGGTCGGTGTCCTCGGGGAGGTCGTCGAAGTCCAGGAAGCCCTTCCAGGACGCGGCGACCCGGTCGTGCCCGTCGGGGGTACGGCCGCTGCCGGGGAGGCGGGCGGGGACGCGGCCCGCCGTCCTCACGGAGATCGTGCCGTCCTGGCAGGCCCAGACGACGTTGAGGACGGGTACGCCGAAGGACCTCAGGGCGTCGCGGAACTCGCCGGGGGCCGTCGCGCGCCACATCGACTGGCAGGCGGCGATCTCCACGGAGGGTTCGAAGCCGCTCCAGTACAGGCCGTAGCGGGTGTCGGTGCCGGGCGGGTCCAGTTCGACGTACCCGTCTCCGCCCGCCGCCCGGACGGTGACCGGGGCGTCGCCCCGGACCGTGATCGTGCTGTCCTCCTGCCAGCGGGGCGGCTCGGGGGGCAGGGTGCACAGGTCCTGGGTGTCGACGGTGGCGTTGGTGATGCCCCAGGCGAGCCGGCGGTTGGCACCGGCGATGAGGCCGGGGACGCCGGGGACGGTGACGCCGTAGCCGTACTCGTCGTCCCCGTCCCCGCCGCTGAGGGACAGGCCCGTCTGGTACCACATGCTCGGCTGGGTGAAGGGGATGTGCGGGTCGTTGGCGAGGATCGGGTGGCCCGAGGCGGTGAGGGCGCCGGAGACGGCCCAGGCGTTCGAGCCGATGGGGTGCTCGCCGTCGAGGAGGCCGTCGAGCCAGCGGCGGGAGGCGGCCGGGAGGGCGGCGGAGGCCGGGGGAGGGACGTACGCGCGGGCTGTCGCGCTCATGTCGCCCCCGCCGCTCCGCACAGTCACCGCCCCGTCCACCGGATACCGGGGTTCCCCGAACGCGCCCACGTACTCAGGGCGTTCGGCGGCCAGCCGGGCCCGGAACGTCTCGTTCTTGATGTTGACCGCGAGGTCGAAGCCCAGGTGTTTGACGATGAGGACGGAGTCCAGCGGCGTCCACGGCTCGGGCCGGTAGCGCAGGAGCGTGAACTCGACGGGGAGGCCGCCGCGCCGCCGCATGCGGTGGACGGCCGCGTTCACCCCGGCGCTGAAGGCGTCGAGGGCGGCCCGGTGGCGGGGCTCCAGGAGCCGTTCGGAGCGCCGGGCGACCCGGGTCAGCGCGAGCCCCCGCGCCCGGACGTCCTCCTGGACCGTCACCGCGCCGAACAGCTCGGACAGCCGCCCCCGCGCCCGGCGGCGCAGGATGTCCATCTGCCAGAGCCGGTCCTGGGCCTGCGCGAACCCGGCGGCGAAGTACAGGTCGCCCTCGTCGCGGGCCCGCACCCACGGCACCCCGCGCAGGTCGCGCCGGATCTCCGCGCCCCGCGCCAGCCCGGGCAGGCTCAGCGTCCCCTCGTCGAGGTGGGCCCAGCGGCTGGGCAGGGCCGCCGCCGACAGCGCACGGCCGATCAGGCGTTCACGCCGGTTCACGCGTCTCCTCCTGGTGTGCGGGCGTCGCGATGCCGGGGATGCGGCGGCCGACGAGTACGTAGATGGCGACGCTGACCAGCGCCAGGGACCCCACCCCGAGGAACATCGCCGTCCCGCCGAAGCCGGTCAGCAGCAGACCGCCCGCCGACGGGCCGACGAACCCGCCGAACTGGGCGAAGGTCTGGGCGCCGAAGTAGCTGCCCCGGTTGGTGCCGGGCGCGATCCGGTCGATGATCGCGAACTCGGCGGGCACGATGAACGTCTCGCCGACCGAGAAGACCACCATCGCCACCACGAACTGCCAGGTCTCCCGCGAGGCGGCGAACCCGACCATTCCCACGAACAGCAGCAGCCCCCCGAGGATGATCGACGTCACCGGGTCCCGCTTGCCCGAGAAGCGCGAGGCGATCATCTGGAAGCCGACGACGGTCACGGCGTTGGTCGTCAGCAGGTAGCCGAGGATCGTCGTCCCGTCGTGGAAGCCGATCGCGAGGTGCTGGGCGAGCAGCGCCGAGATCTTCCCGTGCACGGACTCCAGGAGCAGCCCGGCGACGATGAACCACAGCAGCCGCCGGTCCGTCGCCACGACCCGCGCACTGTCGCGCAGCCCGCGCAGGACGGAGCCGAGCCGCTCACCCTCGGCGGCCTTCACCGTCCGCGCACCCGGGTTGAACAGCAGCGTCAGCCCGAGCAGCGCGAGGTAGCCGGTGTACACGGCGGCCGAGATCAGGAACGCCGTCCGCCCGCCGGACAGGCCCGCGAACCCGCCGACCAGCGGCCCCACGGCGAAGCCGACGTTCAGCGCGAGGTACTGGTACGAGAACCACTTGACCCGCTTCTCGTCCGGCAGCACGTCGCTGAGCATCGCCTTGCCGACCGGCCCGAACGACGCCGCGCTCATCGACAGCGCCGCGTTGCACGCGAACACCGCCAGGATGTGGTGGCTGACGTAGAAGCCGAGGAACGACGCGACGACGCCGAGCAGGGAGAGCAGCAGCAGCCGGGGCCGGCCCAGGATGTCCGAGAGCGAGCCGCCGACGAACCCCGCGAGCACCGAGAAGAACACCGACGAACCGACGATCAGACCGACCATCGAGGGGTCGAGGCCCAGCTCCCGGCGCAGGAACACCGCGAGGAACGGGACCGTGAAGGAGTTCGCCAGGCTCATGATCCCCGAACCGACGATCAGCAGCCTCGCGATGAACGGGGGCGAGGCGGTGGTGCGCGTCATCGTGGACGGTGTCCCTTCACGGCGTCGTGGGGGGTGTGGAACCGGTGCATCAGCTCGGACAGCGTCTCGGCGGCCGGCCCCCGCAACAACCCCTCGTGATCAGTTGCGATGCTCTCGCACCTAATACTTGTGTTCAAAACGGCTGCCCAGTCGGCCGTCAAGTCGCCCCGCCCGGTGTTCCGCGTCGCCTCCACCAGCAGGACGGGTACGCCGCTGAGGTCGCCGGACGCCGGCCAGTCCAGGGCGGCCAGCCGTACGTAGTCCGCGAACGCCTCCCGCAGGGGGCCGCCGAGCAGCTCGGCCGCCTCGCCCATCCGCCGCTCGGCCCGGTCCAGGACCTCGGCCTCCGGGAGGGCGGCCAGCTCCTCCCGTACGGCCGCCGCGTGTTCCTGGCCGACGGCGGGGAACGCCGCCGAGAGGCTGCCGAGGAAGTACGCGAGCAGTTTCTCGCGGGGCTCGGACAGCTCGGTACGCAGGGACTTCGGGGCGAGGGCGTCCAGCAGGACGAGGGACAGGACCTGGCCGCCGTCCAGACGCCGGGCGACCTCGTAGGCGAGGGCGCCGCCGAAGGAGTGGCCCACGAGGTGGACCGGGCGGCCCGACGCCTCGGCCGCGATGGCCTGGGCGCAGGCTTCCGCCAGCACGGGGACGGTCAGGCCGTCGCCGTGCGCGCGGACCAACTCCCCGGTGGACAGGGCGTGGAAGGAGCGCTCCGGGAAGTGGGCGGAGAGCTGCGCGTACGAGGGGGCCAGGCCCAGGATGCCGGGGAAGGCGAAGACGGGGGGCGGGCCGTCGGGGCGGGAGCGGAGGGGGAGGAGGACATGCGGTACCTCCCGTGCCGGGGGCGTGAGCAGTTCGCCGAGCGGCGTGTGCGGATCGCCCGTGATCCGGTCCAGCAGTTCCGCGAACTCCGCCGCCATTCCCTCGACCGTCCCCCGGTCGAACAGGTCCGTGTTGTAACGCCAGTTGAGCCGGAAGCCGTCCTGGTCCTCGGTGATGTCGAGCACCAGGTCCGTCTTCGCCTCCTGCACCGGCAGCCGTACCGCCGTCACCGTCAGGCCGTCCAGGCTCAGCGGCACGGTCTCGTTGTTCTGGACCACCAGCATCAGCTGGAACAGGGGGGAGTGGCGCGCGGTGCGCTCGGGGTTGAGCCGCCTGACCAGCTCCTCGAAGGGGACGTGCTGCCGCTCCAGGTCGCGGAGCGTCTGGTCGCGGACCTGGGCCAGCAGATCGCCGACGCTCCCGGTCCCGGGGACCCGCGTCCGCAGCACCACCGTGTTGACGAACATCCCGATGACGTCGTCGAAGTCGGTGGACGGCCGGTTGGCGACCGGCGTACCGACCACGACGTCCGCGTCCTTGCCCCGCCGGGCGACGAACAGCGCGAAGGCCGCCTGGAGCAGCATGAACACGGTCACGTCAGCCGACCGTGCCGCCCCCTTGAGGGCGCCGCCCGCCCGGCGGGTCACGGTGTCCCCGTGGTACGTCATCCGCTCCGGCCGGACCCGGTCCAACGGCAGCGAGTGCTCGGCGGGCAGATCCGCGAGCCGCCCCTCCCAGTAGTCGACGTCGTCCCGCGCGGCGGGCGTACCGAGCCACTCCCGCATGCTGTGGGCGTAGTCGGCGTACGTCGCGGCGAGCGCAGGCAGCGGGTCGCCCTCGGTCCGCTGGGCGAAGTGGGCGTACAGCACGCCGAGTTCACGCCCGAGGACGGCGTTGGACCACCCGTCCCCGGCCACGTGGTGCAGCGTCACCAGCAGCCCGTGCACCCGCTCCCCGAACGCCACCACCCGTACCCGCAGCGGCAGATCCCGCTCCAGGTCGAAGGGCCGGGCGACCTCCTCCTCCGCCAACTCCTCGATCACCCGGCGGACTTCACCTCCGGGCGCCTCCTCCACCGACACCCGCACCCGTTCGGCGGGCAGTGCGACGGCGACGACCTCGCCGTCCTCCAGCCGCAGCAGGCTGCGCAGCGGGACATGCCGTTCGGCGAGCGCGACGAAGGACCGCTCCAGCGCGGCCACGTCCAACTCGCCCTCCAGGAGCAGGGACATGTGCAGGTTGTACGCGGAGCTGTCCGGCTCCATCCGCGACAGGAAGTACAGCCGCTGCTGAGCCGACGTCGCCGGCCGCCGCTCCTGGTCGGGCGCCCGCAGGAGCGGCATGACCGGCCCGCCGTCCGGCTCCCGTTCGCGTACGGCGGCGGCCAGCGCCCGCGCGGTCGGCTCGCGCAGGAAGTCGCGCAGGGCGACGCTCACCCCGAAGTCGGTGCGGACGCGGGCCAGCAGGCGGGTCGCCAGCAGGGAGTGGCCGCCGAGGTCGAAGAAGCCGTCGGTGGGGGTGATCCGGCCGCCGGGCAGCAGGTCGGACATGGCGGCGACGATCCGGGCCACCACCGGGTCGCGGTCCGTGGCGTCGGCCGGGGCCGTGTGGTCGTCCGGCGTCGGGTCCGGCAGGGCGCGGCGGTCGAGCTTGCCGTTGTGGGTGAGGGGGAGCGCGTCGAGGGGGACGAACACGCTGGGCAGCATGTACTCGGGGAGCACCTCGGAGAGGCGCCCCCGCAGGTCGGCGGGCGCGGCGCCGGGCCCGTCCGGGACGACGTACGCCACGAGCGCCCGGCCCAGCCTGGGCAGCTCGCGGGCGACGACCGCCGCCTCGGTCACCCCCTCCAGCGCGCGCAACGCGCCCTCCACCTCGCCGAGTTCGATGCGGAAGCCCCGGATCTTGACCTGGTCGTCCCTGCGGCCGTGATAGGCGAACTCCCCGTCCGGCAGGAGCCGGGCCAGGTCACCCGACCGGTAGCCACGCCCCCGTCCGCCGGGCAGCTCCACGAACCGCTCCCGGGTCAGGTCGGGCCGCCCGAGGTAGCCGAGGGCCACGCCGGGGCCGGTCACCACGATCTCGCCGGTCTCCCCGGCCGGCACCGGCGCCAGGTCCTCGTCCAGGAGCAGGAACTCCAGGTCCGGCAGCGGGCGCCCGATCAGCGACAGCCCCCGGTCCAGGTCGGCGCGCCGTACCCGCCGGAAGGAGGCGTGGACGGTCGTCTCGGTGATGCCGTACATGTTCACCAGGGCCGGCGCGTCGTCGCCGTACTTGTCCGCCCAGCGTTTCAGGTCGGAGAAGTGCAGGGCCTCGCCGCCGAACACCACCCAGCGCAGGGGGAGTCGCTCGGGGTGGCGGACGTCCTCGGCGGCGAGCTGGTTGAAGGCGGTGGGGGTCTGGCTGAGCACCGTCACCCGCTCCTCGCGCAGCAGTGCGCGGAACGCCACCGGGTCCTGCGCGGTCGCCTTGGGGACGACGACGAGCGTGCCGCCGTACAGCAGGGCGCCCCACATCTCCCACACCGACACGTCGAACGCGAAGGAGTGGAACAGCGACCAGACGTCCTCGGGCCCGAACCCGTAGTGCTCCTCGCTGCTGCTGAACAGCCGCAGCACGTTCCCGTGGGTGACCTGCACACCCTTGGGGCGGCCGGTGGTGCCCGAGGTGAAGATGACGTACGCCCGGCTGTCCCGGCCGGCGGGTGAGGTGCCCAACTCCCCGGCAGGCAGCGACACGTCCACGCGCAGGATGGCCCGTTCGCCGGGCAGGGCGGCCAGCTCCCCGGACGTGATCACCACGGCCGGGTCCGCGTCCTGGAGGATCACGTCGAGCCGGGCGCGCGGCGTCGCCGGGTCCAGCGGCACGTAGCAGCAGCCGACGCGCAGCACGGCGAGGGCGGCGGCCACCATGTCCGCCGACCGCTCCAGCAGGATGCCCACCGGACGCGCCGGATCGACGCCCAACGCCTGGAGCGCGCCCGCGAGTTCAGCCGCCCGCTCGTCCAACTGCCGGTACGTCAGCGACTGGCGCCCGCAGCGGACGGCCACCCGGTCGCCGTACGCCTGCACGGCGGCGGCGAACGCCTCGGTCAGCGACCCGGCGCGCGCCACACCGGACGGCTCCCGTACGGGAGTTGTACGTAGGGCGACCCGGCGGCGCAGTTGTTCCACACGGTCCTTGTTCATCGGTGTCTCCGGGTCCGTCAGAAGGCGAGCAGAAGGGCCGGGAGCAGACCGGCGTCGTCCAGCCGGCCGAGGAACTCCTCCCAGTGCGGGGAACCGGCCACTTGCGCGGCCTCGTCCGGGTCGGCGAAGTCGAGGCGCTCACCGCTGACTCGGTGCCAGATCCGGGCGAGCTCTTCCCGGTCGGCGGGGTCGGTCAGGGGGATGCGGTGCGGGTCGCCGTCCGGGCCCGCCAGCAGGCCCGCCAGCATCGACTCCACGGCCCGCAGCAGCCGGGCCGCCGTGGCGCCGGTGAACAGGGAGGCGTCGTACTGGAGCGTCAGACCGCCGTCCTCGGTGAACCGGAACGACAGGTCGAACTGGGCGGTCGAGGGCGGCACTTGGGCCAGCGAGCCGACCAGGCCAGGGACCCGGTCCAGGTCGAGGGGGAAGTTGTCCACGGTCACCAGGACCTGGACCAGCGGCGAGGTGCCGGGCCGCCGCTCGGCGCCGGAGACCCGCACGATCTCCTGGAACGGCAGGTGCTGGTGCTCCAGCGCCTCCAGCGCGCTCGCGGTCACCTCCCGCAGCAACTCGCCCGTCGTCAGGCCCTGTTCGACGCGGTAGCGGAACGGCAGGGTGTTGGCGAAGAACCCGATCAGGTGCTCCGTACGCGGCAGATCGCGCCCGGCTACCGCCGCGCCCAGCACCAGGTCCGGCTGCTGCGTGAACCGCGCCATGACGGCCGCGACCGCCGTGTGGAACACCATGAACGGCGTACTGCCGTGCGCGGCGGCGAACTCCCGTACCAGCGCCGCCGTTTCCGCACCCCAGGACGCCGTCAGGTGCCCGGCCTCCCGCGAACGGCCCTCGGCGCGCTCCACGTCGGTCGTCAGCGCGAGTTCACCCGCGCAGCCGTCCAAGTAGGCCCGCCAGAACGCCACTTCACCGGCCGCGCGCCTCGCGAGGAAGTCCCGCTGCCACAGCGCGAAGTCGCCGTACTGCACCGGCAGTTCGGGCAGCTCCGGGGTACGGCCCTCGGTCGTGGCGAGGTACGCCTCGGTGATCTCCCGGACCGCGACGTCCGTGGACCAGCCGTCGGAGACGGTGTGGTGGCTGCTCCAGCGCAGGATGTGCTCGGTGGGGGAGAAGCGGTACAGGCGGGCCACGACCAGGGGGCCGCGTGTCAGGTCGAAGCGCTGGGCCAGGGCCTCGCGCTTGACGTGCTCCTCGCGGGCCCCGGGGTCGTCGAGCCCGTCGACCTCCTCGACCTCCAGCCGGATGCGCGCCGACGGGTCCGGCGTCTGGTGGGGTACGCCGTCGCGGGAGCCGAAGCGGACGGAGAGGATCTCGTGCCGCCCGGCCAGTACGTCCACGGCTGCGCGCAGCGCGTCCACGTCGAGGGGGCCCGACAGGCGCAGCAGGGAGGTGTTGTCGTAGGCCCGGTCGTCCGGGTCGACCTGGTGCAGGAACCAGAGGCTGGCCTGACCGGCGGTGAGGGGGAAGGCGAGCGTGCCTGCCGGGCGGGGCGGGATGCTCAGGGTCTCCTCGGGGGCGGACGGGCTGCGTTCGGCCAGTCCGTCGAGGTGGGCGGCGAGTGCGCGCGGGGTCGGGTTCTCGAACAGGAGCCGCAGGGGCAGGTCCTGGCCGAGGCGGTCCCGGAGCCGTGCCATGACCTGGGTCGCGTGCAGGGAGTGGCCGCCCGCCTCGAAGAAGTGAGTCGTGGGGGAGGGGGTGCGGCTCAGTACGCTCGCCCAGACCTCGACGACCGTCCGCTCGGTGGGCGTCGCGGGTTCACCGGCGTCCTCGCCGCTCTCGGACGCGGCCGTCAGGTCCCAGGCGGCCAGCGCCTTCGTGTCGACCTTGCCGTGCGGGGTGCGGGGCAGGCCGTCGAGGCGGACGAGGTGGTCGGGGACGGCGTAGCGGGGGAGTACCTCGGCGAGGCGGTCGCGGAGGGCCGACAGGGTGACGTCGATGCGGCGGACCTGCGAGTTTTCGGCGCCCGCAGCGACCTCCGTCCCCTCTCCGCCCGCGTTCTCCGCCGCCCTGGGCACGAAGAAGCCGACGAGCTGCTTGCCGTCGCTCTCCGACTCCCGGACGATCACCGCGCTCTCCTGCAACTCCCCGAGACCCGCGAACGCGCGCCGCACCTCGCCGAGTTCGATCCGGTGGCCCCGGATCTTCAGCTGGCTGTCGATACGGCCGATGAACTCGAAGGTCCCGTCGGCGAGTTGACGGCCCCAGTCGCCGGTGCGGTAGGCCAGTACCTCGGCGTCGTCCGCGAAGGGGTCGGGGACGAACGCCGCCGCCGTACGCTCCGGGTCGTTCACGTAACCGCCGCCCACGCACAGCCCCCCGACGTACAGCTCGCCCGGTGTGCCGACCGGCACCGGCTCGCGGTCCGCGTCGAGGACGTACACCTTCGCGCCCCGGATCGGCCGGCCCACAGGCACCGACGCCGTCCGCTCGTCGGCCTCGCCGACCAGCTCGAAGTGGGTGCAGTCGTCGGAGACTTCGGTCGCGCCCCACATGTTCAGCAGGCGCACGGCGGGCAGTTCGCGGCGGAAGGCGTTCGCGCAGCGCGGGGTCAGGGTCTCGCCGCTGGAGACGACCCAGCGCAGCGCGAACGGGGGGAACGACTCCGGGCCGTGGTAGGCGAGTTCGGAGCTGAAGACACTCAGCACGGACGGCGACACCTCCAGGACGGTGATGCCGTCCTCGGCGACCGCGCGCAGGAGTCGGGGCGGGTCCTGGCTGACGGAGTCCGGGTAGATGACGGTCGTCGCGCCGACCAGGAGAGGCGCCAGGAGCTGCCACACCGAGATGTCGAAGGTGGCCGCCGCGTCCTGGGACACCCGGTCGCCGGGGCCGATCCCCAGGTCGTCGAGTTTCGCCTCGATGTGGTTCAGCATGCCGTCGTGGCGCAGGAGGGCCCCCTTGGGCTCCCCGGTCGACCCCGACGTGAAGATCACGTACGCCGCGTCCCGGCCACCGGGCACGGGACCGTCGTACGGCGCCGCCCCCTCCGCGTCGGCGAGAACCTGCGCGAGATCCAGCACCTCTCCCTCGACGACAGCCCGGTAAGTGGCGTCGCACAGCACGGTCCTGGCGCCGCTGGTGCGCAGCACGGACGCCACCCGGCGTACGGGACCCTCCGGCAGCGGCAGGTACACGGCGCCCACGCGCAGCACCGCGAGGACGGCCGTCAGATGGTCGATACCGCGTACGGCACCCAGCGCCACCACCTCGCCGGGCCGCACCCCCAGCCCGTGCAGGTGCCCGGCGAGGGCGCTCGCCCGCGCCGCCAACTCCCGGTAGCTCAGGGCCTCTTGCCCGTACCGCACGGCGACGTCACCGGAGTGCCGCTCCGCCGCCTCCGCGAACCGGGTCAGCACCCCCGGCGCCGACAGCGCCGCCGGCTGCCCGGCCCCCGCCACGAGCCGCGTCCACTGCTCCTCGCCCAGCAGCTCCCGCCGCGTGGGGACCGCGTGCGGGTGCGCGGCGACATGGGCCAGCGCGTTGCGGTACAGCACGCCGATCGCGCGCAACTGGTCCTCGGTGACCCGCTGGACGTTCGCCTCCAGGTCCAGCGAGAGGAGCTTCGTGAACGGGTCCTTGTTGAACTCGGTGCGCAGCGTGAAGTGCGTCTGGATGTACGCCTTGGCGTCCAGCACCTCGAAGCGGGTCGCCTCGGCGAGCTTCTCGTAGCTGTGGAAGTGCGTGTAGTTGAAGCTGATGTCCGTCAACTCGCGGGCTCCGGCGAGCCGTTGGAGTTCCGCGTACGGGTAGCGGCGCACCGGCAGGAGTTCGCTCTCCTTGTCGAAGGCCGCCCGGATCAGATCCCGCCACGCGAGGCCACGGCCGGTCAACAGGTAGGGCACCACGTTGAGATGGACGCCCAGGACATCGGCGCCGCCCTCGCCCTCGAAGCGGCCGTTGGACTCGACGCCGAGGAGCACCCGGTCGCGCGCGGTCAGGACGGACAGGACGCGCGCGTGCACGGCCAGCAGGACGTGCTTCAGGGAGACGCTGTGGGCGCGGGCCAGGTCGTCCAGCGCGTCCGACAGGTCCGGGTCGACCGGGACGGCGAGGAAACCCATCGTCCCCTCGTGCGTGTCCGAGGGACCGTCGGCCAGGCGCGGCAGCAACGTCGGCTCGGGGTCGGCGAGTTCCTTCGTCCAGAAGTCACTGACCGTGCTGTCGTCGAGCGCCTGCCGCTCCAGCGCGATGTAGTCGGCGTACCGGCGCGCGGTGCGCGGGGCGGGCGGCAGGGCCGGGTTCTCGCGCAGCGCCCAGTAGTCGGAGAGCACCTCCGTGATCAGCGACGACTCGCTCCAGCCGTCGAGCAGCGCGTCGTGGAAGCTCATCGCGAACAGGAACTCGCCCTCGTCCAGCAGATGCACGGCGAACCGGATCAGCGGCGGCTGCGACCAGTCGTACGGGACGAGCCGCTCGCCCTGCTGCCAGGCGTCCAGCCGCGCCTCCTGCTCCCGTGCCGGCAGATCGCGCAGGTCGGTCACGGTGAGGGGCGCGGCGGCCGTGCGGTGCACGAGCTGGAGGGGCTGGGTGTAGCCGGAGAAGTGGAACGAGGTCCGCAGGATGTCGTGGCGCTCCACGACCCGCGCCACGGCACGCCGCATCGCCTCGCCGTCGTAGGGGACGCCGCGCAGCCGGAACATGAAGATGTCGCAGTACATGTTCACGTCGGTCTCGTACGCGCTGTGGAACAGCAACCCCGCCTGGAGCGTGCCCACCGGGTACGCGTCCTCGACGTCCAGCGCGCGTACGGCCTCGCGGTCGGCCGGGTCGAGCAGGCTGAACGGCACGGTCGGCGGCTGCTGTTCGCTCTCCGTGGCCCGCTCGGCGACGGCCGCGAGGGCGCGGGGCGTCTGGAGGGCGTAGATGTCGCCGAGTTCCAGGGAGATCCCGCGCTTGAGCGCTTCCGCGCGCAGCTTCAGGGCGAGGATCGAGTCGCCGCCGACGCTGAAGAAGGAGTCGTCGGGGCCGACGCCGCTCACGCCGAGTACGTCGCTGTAGACGGCGGCGATGGCCTCCGACTCGGGCTCGGTGGCGGTCTGCGGTGTGTCGTCCGGCGCCGACTCGCGGAGCCGGTTGCCCGCTCCCGGCGCGGGCAACTGCGCCCGGTCCACCTTGCCGTTGTGGTTGAGGGGGATCGCGTCGACCGGCACCACGAACGCCGGGATCATGTACGCGGGGAGGCGCCGCCGGAGCTGTGCGAAGAGGTCGTCGGCGTCGAGTTCCTCGCCGGGTACGACGTACGCCACGATGCGCGCCACGTCGTCCCGGCTCACCCGCTCGCGGGAGCCGCCGCGCACGAGGTCCCGGACGTCGGTGATCCGCAGCGACAGCTCTTCCTCCTTGACCACGGGACCGGCGCTCGCCTTCGGCGCGGTCACCAGCACCGTCGCCTGCCGGACACCCGGCACGTCGTTCAACACCGCCTGGATCTCGCCCAGTTCGATGCGGAAGCCCCGGATCTTGACCTGGTCGTCCTTGCGGCCCTCGTAGGCGTACTCCCCGTCCTCGGTGAGCCGGGCGAGGTCGCCGGAGCGGTAGGCGCGGCCGACGCCGGGCAGCTCCACGAACCGCTCCCGGGTCAGGTCGGGGCGGCCGAGGTAGCCGAGCGCGACGCCGGGGCCGGTCACCAGGATCTCGCCGGTCTCTGTCGCCGCGACGGATTCGAGGTCGTCGTCCACCAGCGTGAAGTCCAGGTCCGGCAGCGGGCGGCCGATCAGTGAGCGGCTGTCCTTGAGGTCGGTGGCGCGGACCCGGCGGTGGGAGGCGTGCACGGTCGTCTCGGTGATGCCGTACATGTTCACCAGGGCCGGGCTCTCGTCGCCGTACTTGTCCGTCCAGCGTGCGAGGTCCGAGAAGTGCAGGGCCTCGCCGCCGAACACGACGTGCCGCAGCGGGAGTCGGTCCTCGTGCCGGGCGTCCTCGGCGATGAGCTGGCGGAAGGCCGTCGGGGTCTGGTTGAGGACGGTGACCCGTTCGTCGGCGAGCAACTGCCGTAGCGCGCGCGGGTCTTGGGCGGCCTCGCGGGGGACGACGACCAGGGTGCCGCCGTACAGGAGCGGGCCCCACATCTCCCAGACGGAGAAGTCGAAGGCGAACGAGTGGAACAGCGTCCACACGTCCTCGGGGCCGAAGCCGTAGAGGGGTTCGGTGGTGGTGAACAGGCGCAGGACGTTGCCGTGCGAGACCTCCACGCCCTTGGGGCGGCCGGTGGTGCCGGACGTGAAGATGACGTACGCGCGGGTCTCGCGGTGCGCCGGCGCCGGGCCGCCGGTCAGGGGCTCCGGCAGCGGGCCGTCCACGGGTACGGCGGTCACTCCGCCGGGCAGGCGGGCCGCCAGTTCCCGGGTGGTGACGACGACCGACGGGGCCGCGTCTTCGAGGATCAGCTCCAGGCGGGCCGTCGGGGTCGCCGGGTCCAGCGGGACGTACGACGCGCCCGTCCACAGGGCGGCTAGGGCCGCTGCCACCATGTCGGCGGAGCGGTCCAGGAGGATGCCGACCGGGCGCTCGGGGTCGGCGTCGTGGGCGGTGATCGCGGCGGCCAACGTACGGGCCCGCGCGTCGAGTTCGCGGTACGTGAGCGTCTCGGCGCCGCAGCGTACGGCGGTGCGGTCGCCGTGCGCGCGGACGGCGGCGGCGAAGCCCTCGGCGAGGCTGTCCACTCCGGCCAGAGGCGAGGTCGGCACAGTCTTCTCCTTCATTGTCAGCCTCCGGTGGTTCCGGTACGGGCCAGGGGTGCGGTCAGCTCGGCCAGGGCCGCCCGGAACGCGTCGCGCAGGCGGGCGGCGGTCGTGGCCGGGACGAGGTGTTCCTGGTGTTCGAGGCGGAACACGAGACGGTCGCCGTCCCGCGCGCCGTACAGGCTCACCGCGAACGCGGTGTCGCGCGGCGGGACGTCGACGGCTCGGACCTCGACGCCGTCCAGGGTCTGGTGGGCCTGGGACCAAGGGATCGCGAAACCGTCGCCGAGCAGGCCGTCGGCGGACTGCTGGAACGTCAATATCGCCTGGAACAAGGGGTTCTGGCCGTGCCTCGGGGGTTCCAGCTCGCGGACCAGCCGGGCGAACGGTACGGCCGCGCTCCGCTGGGCCGCGCGGACCTCCTGCGCGGTGCGGGCGCGCAGGTCCTGCGGGTCGGCTCGGAAGTCGCTCAGCAGCGGGACCATGTCGACCAGACAGCCGACGGTTCCCGCGAAACGCCAGTCGTCCCGGTGGTGGTACGGGGTGCCGATGACGATGCGCTCCTCGCCGGTCACTTCGTGGAGCGCGCGGAGCCAGGCGGTGGCCAGGAGCACGAAGGGGGTCTGGCCGTGGGCCTTCGCGTCCTCGTAGACCTCGGCCGCGTCCGTCGCGAAGTCGAGGAGGGAGGCGGGGGTGCGGCGACGGGGGGTGGCGGAGGCCGCCGGGAAGAGGAGGTGGTCGCGCAAGGGGCGCCACTTCTCGGCGACTTCGGCGAGTTGGGCCTCGGTGGCGGGGGTGCGGTGGCGGAGCCACTCGGCGGCGGTGGGGGGTTCGGTGGGGGTGGGGAGGTCGATGCCCAGGAGGTCGGCGAGGAGGTCGGCGAGGACGATGCGGAGGGACCAGTAGTCGACGACTGTGTGGTGGGCGGTGAGGAGGAGGGTGGTGGCGTCGGGGGAGGTGATCGCGGCTGCGCGGACGAGGGGGCCTCGGGTGAGGTCGAAGCGGCGGTGGGCGATGCTTTTGAGGCGGGCTCGGTCGGGGAGGGCGTCGCCGGGGACGGGGTTTTCGAGGGGCGTGCCGCCGGGGCGGGTGCCGTCGGCCTCCCAGTGCGTGAAGTCCAGCGGCAGGGCGCCGGGTTCGTGCACGACCTGCGTCGCCGTCCCCGGCTCACCCAGCGTCGTCCGCAGCGCCGCGTGCCGGGCGGTGACGGCGGTGAGCGCGGCGCGGATGCGGGCCGGGTCGAGGCGGTGGCCGATGCGCAGGGCGACGGGGAGGTTGTGCGCGGTGTCCTCGGAGAGCAACTCGTGGCGGAACTGGAACTGCACCTGGCCTTCGGTCGCGGGGTGGACACCGAGGTCGGCTCCGCCGGAGAGGCTGGCGGGGTCGGCGGGGTTGGTGCGATCGGCTCCGGCGGCGCGGCCGACGGGGTCGGTGAGGCCGGCGCCCGGCTCCCCGGCGTCCGGTTCCGGCGTACGGCCGAGTGCCTCGGCGATGTCGTCGAGCGAGCGGTCGCCGTAGAACAACTCCGTGTCCAGGCGCCGCCCGGACTGCCGCTCGATGCCGCCGCGCAGGGCGACCAGCTTCAGCGAGTCCAGCCCCAGGGCCGCCAGCGGCAGCGCGAAGTCCTCGGCGCCGGGTTCGGCGCCCGCGTGGGCCGCGACGAGGCGGGCGAGCATGGCGCGGAGAGCCTCGGGGCCCGCGCCCGGGGCGGAGGCGGCGGGGGAGCCTGCTGGGCTCGGTGCCAGGAGAGCGGGCGCCCCGGCCTGGCCCCGCGCCGGGAGAGCGGAGGATTCGGTCCCACCCCGCGCCGGGAGAGCGGAGGACCCGGTCTCGCCCTGCGTCGTCGGGTTCCCGGTGCTCGACGTGCCGAGCAGCCTCAACCCGCCCTCCAGGAACCGCTTCCGCGTCTCGGCCCGCCGTATCTTCCCGCTGGACGTCTTGGGGATCGACCCGGGGTAGACGAGCACCACGTCGGCCAGGTCGAGACCGCACTCGGCCCCCACCCGGCGCCGTACCGCCGCACCCAGCTCCGCCACCGCCGCCGTGTCCGACCGCAGCCGCGCCACCGCACCCCGCGCGGCCTCCGCGACGAGCACCACGCGCGGCTCCGCCAGCTCCGGCTGGAACGCCGCCGCGCAGCCCCGCCGCAGGTCGTCGGAGGCGGCGGACGCGAGGTTCTCGACGTCGTACGGGTAGAAGTTGCGCCCGGCGACGATGATCAGGTCCTTGCTGCGGCCGACCGGATAGAGCCGGCCGTCGCGCAGCGCGCCCAGGTCACCGGTGCGCAGGAAGGTCCCGTCCCGGCCCTCGACGCGCGCGCGGAAGGTGTCCTCGGACGCCTCGGGGCGTTCCCAGTAGCCGCCCGCGACTCCGGGCCCGCGTACGCAGATCTCGCCGATCTCCCCGTCCGGCAGGGCGCGCCCGTCCGCCGAGCGGATCACGATCTCCGTGTCGACGGCGGCCCGCCCGCAGGAGACGACGTCCAGACGGTCGGCGTCGTCCGGGGGTGCGTCCTCCAGTCGGCCGCTCTCCACCGCGCGCCGGCTCAGCGACAGCGCCTCGTACCCGGCCATGGGCTCCGCACCGGACACGAACAGCGTGGCCTCCGCCAGCCCGTAACACGGGTACAGCGCACCCCGGTCGAAGCCGTGACGGCCGTACAGGTCCGCGAAACGCTCCAGCGTCGCCGGGATGATCGGCTCGGCCCCGTTGAAGGCGATGCGCCAGGACGAGAGGTCGAGGCCCGCGAGGCGCTCGGGATCGTGGCGGTCGGCGAGGAGCTGGTACGCGAAGTTGGGCCCGCCGGAACAGGTCGCCCCGTACCGCGAGACCGCCTCCGGCCAGCTCAGCGGGTCGTGGATGAACGCGAACGTGTCGAGCAGTACCGCCCGTACGCCCAGGTACAGCGGCAGCAGCGCCGTACCGATGAGCCCCATGTCGTGGTAGAGCGGCAGCCAGCTGAGGATGACGTCGTCCGCGCGGACCCCGAATCCGGCCGCGATGGCGCGGTCGTTCTCGGCGAGGTTGCCGTGCCCGACCATGACGCCCTTGGGGGTGCCGGTCGAGCCGGAGGTGTACTGGAGGAACGCGAGGTCGCCGGCGCGCGGCAGGGGGAGCGACGCGGAGTGCCCGGCCGCCCTGATCTCCTCGACGCTGTGCAGGCGCAGCCCGTCGGCGGCGGACCGGAGGTGGTCGAGCAGCAGATCGACGGTGAGCGCGTGGGTGGGACGGCAGTCCTGGACGACCGCCTCGATCCGGTCCAGTTTCGCCCCGGGGCGCGGCGGGTACAGCGGCACGGCCACCGTCCCGGCGTACAGGCAGCCGAGGAACGCGGTCAGGTAGTCGAGGCCGGGCGGCAGCAGGAGCAGGACGCGGTCACCGGGTCGCGCGGTCGTGCGCAGGAACGCGGCGACGGTGAGCGCGGATTGCTCCAGCTCCCGGTAGCTGACGGTGCGGTCGGCGTCGCCCTGCGGGGAGGCGAAGACGTACGCGGTGTCGTCGGGTCGGACGGCGGCCCAGTGGGAGAGGGCGGCGGGGAGGGTGGGGAACTCAGGCACGGTGACCGGCACCCGCTTCCACCGGAACGCTCGCCAGGACGCGCGCGACGACCTCGATCGCCTCGTCGATGTCCTTCTCGCCCACCCCGCGATGCGTGACCGCCCGCAGCCGTCCGTGCCCCAACTCCGCGACGGCCAGCCCGTGTTGAGAGGCGGCCTCGGCGAACGTCTGCCACGTGAACCGGGGATCGGTGACCCGGAACATGACGATGTTGGTCCGGTGCTCGGCGGGAAGGACGTCGATGCCCTCGAGCCCCGCGAGCCCGGCGGCGAGCCGCTCCGCGTTGCGGTGGTCCTCGGCCAGCCGCCCGGCGTTCTCGATGGCGAGGATGCCCGCCGCCGCGATCACCCCGGTCTGCCGCATCCCGCCGCCGAGCAGCTTCCTGATCCGGCGTACCCGCCCGACGAAGTCCGCCGTCCCGACGGCCAGCGAACCGATGGGCGCGGACAGCCCCTTGGAGAGGCAGAACTGGACGGAGTCGGCGTACCGGGCGATGTCCGCGACGGGGACGCCCGCGCCGACGGCCGCGTTGAAGAGCCGGGCGCCGTCGAGGTGGACCGGCACGCCGCGCTCGTCGGCGAACCGGCGTACGTCGGCGAGGTAGTCCAGCGGCAGGACGCTGCCGCCGGAGCGGTTGTGGGTGTTCTCCAGGCAGATCAGCGCGGGCAGCGCGAACTGCGGGTCGTCGGGGTCGTCGGGGAACCCCTTCGCGAGGTCGGTGAGCAGCAGCCGGCCGTCCGGCTGGGTGGGGACCGGCTCGTAGACGATGCCACCGGCGACGGAGGCGCCGCCGGCCTCGTAGATGTAGATGTCGCTCTCGTCGCCGACCAGCACCTTCGTGCCGCGCGGGGCGTGCGCCATGATCGAGGCGAGGTTGGCCATGGTGCCGCTCGGCAGGAAGCAGGCCGCCTCCTTGCCGAGGGTGGCGGCGGCCAGCTCCTCCAGGCGGTTGGTGGTGGGGTCCTCGCCGTAGACGTCGTCCCCGAGGGGTGCCTCGCCCATCGCCCGGCGCATCTCCGGGGTCGGCAGGGTGAATGTGTCGCTGCGCAGCTCGATCACTGTGCGTGCCCCTCTGTCGCTTCGTCGCCCTCCAGGACGACGGCCGTGCGGCCGACTGCCTCGGCCAGGATCTTGGTGACCTGCTCATGGGTGTCGCCGTGGGCGATGACGTGGCCCAGGCGGTCGTAGGCGTTGCGGGGCGGGCGGACCTCCGCGCCCGGCCGGGCGGTGACGGTCACCCGGTCGACGCCGTCGATGGCGCGCGCCTGGCCGGTGCCGGACAGTTCGGCGAGCTTCCCGGTCCGGTCGGTCAGCAGGAAGTGGATGCCCGCGTGCCGGACCGGCTCGCGCAGCGGCTCGGGGGGCAGGCCCGCCGCGACCCGTACCTGCTGGTCGAGGAGCTGTACGCCGGTGGCGAGCTGGATCAGCTCGGGGATCATCCCGCCCGCGAGCCGCGGGTTGATCTCGATGATCACCGGCCCGTCCGCGGTGAGCCGCACCTCGGTGTGGGTGGCGCCCAGCGTGATCCCGGCCGCCGTCACGGCCCGGCGTACGGAGCCCTCGACGGCGGCGGCGCGGGCGGGGGAGAGCGGGGCGGGGAACACGTGCCGGTACTCCACGAAGTGCGGCAGCCCGGTGACGCTCTTCTCGGTGATCCCGACGCAGCGGGTCTCCCCGTCCCAGGTGAACATCTCGACGCTGAACTCGGGCGCGTCGACGTACTCCTCGATCAGCACGGTCCCGGCCGTCGGCAGGTCCCGCATGTTGAAGCGGATACCGAGGATCGCGCGGGCCTGCGCGAGGGCCTCCTCCTCGCTGTGGCACAGCAGCACGTTGTTGGACCCGGAGTCGTCGGCGGGCTTGACGACGCACGGCAGCCCCACCGACGCCAGCGCGGCAGGCACCTCGGCGACGTCGGTGACGGCGACGAACTCCGGCTGCGGCACGCCGTGTTCGCGCAGCCGCTCCCGCAGCAGCGCCTTGTTCCGGCACACGGCGACCGCGTCGGCCCGGTTCCCGGGCATCCCCAGCCAGGTCGTCAGCTCGGCGACGGCGGGGACGTAGAAGTCGCTGGTGGTCGTCACCCCGGCCAGCTCGTCGCGCCGGAACGCGTCCTGGACCGTCCGGCGCAGCTCCGCCTGGGAGTTGGTGTCGCAGACGATCACCCGGCACCCGGTCTCGTCGAGCCCCGCGTACCGGGCCGGGGAACCGGTCAGCAGCACCGGCTCGAAGCCCAGCCGCCGGGCCACGGACAGCGCCAGCATGCCCGTGCCGGTGGTGTTGGACTCCACGAACAGCAGGTGCCCGCCCGGCGGTTCGGGGTGCTCGCGCAGCGCCGCCACCGACCAGCCGCGTACGACACGGTCGAGCGGTACGGCCTCCGGGGCCTCGCGCGCCTCCAGCGAGGCCAGCTCCTTGCGGGCCCAGAACTCGTCGTCGTACACCGTGTCCACGTACCGGTCGCCCCGGTCGGGCAGGATGCCCACGATCCGGGTGCCCGGCGCGGCCTGCGACGCCACGTGCATGAGTACCCGGTACACCGAGCCGGAGGTGTTTCCGGCGAAGACCTGCTGCTCGCGGGCGAGGGCGCGCGTCGATTCGAACGCCTCGCGGTCGTTGAGCCAGTGCACCTCGTCGACGACCCTGCGGTCCAGGTTCTTCGGCAGGAGGCTGTTGCCGAGCCCGCTCTGGAGGCGCCCCGGCACGTCCGGCTGCCCGAACAGCACGCTGCCGACCGAGTCGACGCCCACCACCCGCAGCTGCGGATACGCGCGCCGCAGCGCACGAGCCGTCCCGCACAGCGAACCGCCGCTGCCGACCGAGCCGACCAGCACGTCCACCGCGCCGAGGTCCTCCTCGATCTCCTCGGCCAGCAGCCGGTAGGCGCCCGGGTTGTCGGGGTTGCTGTACTGCTGGGGCCAGAACGCGCCGGGCAGACCGGCCATCAGCCGCTCCAGCTCCTCCAGCCGGGCGCTCTGCCAGCCGTGGCTCGTCATGGCCGCCACGACGTGCACCTCACAGCCCAGCGCCCGCAGCTTCGCCAGGGTGATGGCGTCGATCCGGGGATCGGTGACGATGTGCACCGGATGCCCCAGCGCCGTCCCCACCAGCGCCACACCGAGCGCCATCGTGCCGGAGGAACTCTCCACGATCGGCGCGCCCTCACGCAGCACGCCGGTCCGCCGGGCCTCCAGGAGCATGCTCCGGGCGACCCGGTCCTTCATCGCGAACAGGTTCTGGAGCTCCAGCTTCGCGTAGACCTCGACTCCGGGCGCGGCGCTGCGCAGGCGCACCAGAGGAGTACGGCCGACGGCGTCGACCATGCTGTCGAACTTCACAGGAAAATCCCCCGAGCAATATCGCGTTCGGTATGTTCGGCCGGCTTGTCGGCCGGTTCATTCGCCGCCGGTGCGGTAACTGTCCGGTCCCATCGACCGGTAGAGCGAGACGGAGCCGGGAAGCGCCGCGCAGGACTTCTGGGCATGGGCCAGCCGGTCCGTGTGATCAGGGACGTCGTCGCGCAGCAGAATGCCGAGATTCGTCCCGCTGTGCGCCAGCACGAGACCGAGCCCTTCGACCTCGTGGCAAATGCGCAGGAGGTCGTCGAAACAGTCCCGGGCGACGAGTTTCGTGTTCTTCCGGGCGCTGCGGGTGGAAACTCTGCCGACCGTCTCCAGGTCGCCGTGGCGCAGGGCCTCGCGCAATTCGTCGAGGAGCGCGCTGTATTCCCTGCGGTCGGCCGCGTCGAAAGGCTTGGGGGAGCGGTTGAAGAGGACCGTGTCGACCGTTCCGCCGATGTCGTGCGCGACGATCGTCAGCGGCGGCAGGAAGCCGAGCCGCTCCTTCAGGCGGACCTGGCGGTGGTAGAAGGCCACGACGCCCTGGTACATGACGCCGTCCGAGGGCTCGACGTCCCGCAGCAGCGTCTCGATCTCGCTCTCCGTGAACCGGACGCCGAGCGCGTCGCCCACGGCGTGCGCGGTGGCCACCAGGTCGGCGGACGAGCTGGCCAGGCCCTTCCCCTCGGGGATCGAGCTGATCAGCGTCAGCAGGCCGCCGCCCTCGATGCCGTGGTCGCGCAGGATGCGCTGGGCGAGGCGGCGGGCCTTGTGCTTGTGCGCGGGCCTGACCGTGATCTCCCGTGCGCCGCCGACCAGTTGGAAGTCGGCGCGGGAGGTGAGGGAGACGGGGAAGGTGACGAGGAAGTCGAGGCGGTTCTCGTCGAGGACGCCTTGGAGCAGCTCGCCGAAGGTGCCGTGGGCGTGGCCGGTGCCGGTCGCGGTCGCGTACTCCAGGGTCGTCTCGTCGGCGGTCACCGGGCGTCGTCCCCGTTCTTCGCCGCGCCGATGCCCAGCAGGCCGTCGGTGCGCGCGAGGGCGGCGTCCACCGTCCCGGCGCACGCTGCCCACTCCTTGTCCAGCTCGTCGAGCCGCTGCGCCTGCTCGGCCAGCAGCGCGCGCACCGCGTCCGGGTGCGCGGACCCCGGCGAGCTCTTGCGCAGCAGCCCCCGCCGGACGTCGAAGGACTCGGCGACCAGGTGCTCGGGCCGGCTCAGCTCGAAGCCGTTCTGCACGGCGACGGCCCGCAGCAGCTCGGGGTCGGCCTGCGCGGGAGGCAGCCCCTTCTCCACGCAGGCCGTGATGAACTGGCCCGCGACGACCTGCGCCCGGCGCCACGGCACGCCCTCTTCGAGGGTGAGCAGGTTGGCCAGCGAGAAGCCGCCCAGGTACTCCCGCTCGCACAGGGCCAGCGCCCGCTCCTCCCGGAACCGCAGGTGCTCCAGGACCGTGGTGAACAGGCCCAGCGTGGAGCACAGCGTGTCGAACGAGCCCAGGACGTGCGCCCCGGCCTCCTTCGACACTTCGACGCTGTTCGAGTACGAGGTGTTGCGCTGCCCCAGCACGGCGTCCAGGTGCAGCGAGACCAGGTGGGCCGTCCTGCCCCGGATGCGTTCCAGCACCGGGTAGTTCTTCTTCTGCGGCATCGCCGAGGAGATCCCGGACAGCTCGTCGGGCAGCTCGATCAGGCCGTACTCGGAGCTGCCCCAGGCCATCAGGTCGGTGCAGAACCGCCCCAGCCAGGTGGCGAGCAGCGACAGTTCGGCGGTGACCTCGACGACCCAGTCCCGCGACGCGACCGACGTCAGGGCGTGCGGGTTCGCCGCGCGGAAGCCGAGCAGCCGCGCCATCTCCGCGCGGTCCCAGGGGATCTCCTGGCCCGCCATCGCCCCGGCGCCCAGCGGACACAGGTCGATGCCCCGGTACGTCGTGAGGAATCGTTCCAGCGCGTGGATCACCCGGTCCGTCAGGGCCGCCAGATAGAACCCCGGCGTGATGATCTGGGCGGACTGGAGGTGCGTGTACCCGGGCATCGGGGTGTCGGTGTGCGCCGCCGCGAGCCGGTGCGCCGCCCGCCCGAACGCGGTGAGCGCCCCGGCGGCCCGCAGCACCTGGCTCCGGCCGAACAGGAGCTGGGCGCACGCCTGGAGGTCGTTGCGGCTGCGGTCCACGTGCCAGCGGGGTACGGCCGGGTCGAGGCGCTGTTCGACGTGGCGCTCCACGGCGAAGGCGATGTCCGAGTAATTCGCCTCGGGGTCCGCCTGGAGCCCTTCCGTGCTGATCTCGTCCAGAAGGGAACCGATACGCCGGGCGTCGTCCTTCTCGATCAGATTCATCCGGCTGTATTCGAGGGCCAGGACTTTCTCGATGGCCACGTACCAGGGCAGAAGATGCTCTGCCTCGTACCGGAACTGAGGTTCCAGGATTTCCCGGTGGAGCAAATCGCTGGGTGCTGCTGATATCCGGCCGCTGAGACGGTTGTCGGGCATGCGGCGGTCGTACATGGAACCCCCGTAAACGCATATCGGTACGACGTGCGACACCGAGGCTGATCGCCGAGCGACCGTGGGTCAAGTGTGATCCAGTTCACCCGGAGCGGGGGATTGGTTAGCGGAATCCAGCATTCCCGCAGTTCGGGGCCGGTCCCGAAGACGGGTACGGCCCCGAAGTGCGGTCGTTCTTGACGCGAACTTTTCGCAACAACCTGACGGACTCGACAGCGAGTTATGCGCAGGAGGCCGCCGAGCGCTCATCGTGGCTCACGCATTCGTTCACGTGACCTTCATCGCGGCTTCCCATTCCGCGTCCGGTATCCGCGACCGCAGATACCCGAACGACTCCGCCGCCAGCCGCCGCGCTTGCCGACGGTGCCCGAGCCGATCAGGGAGCCGAGGCCGAGCGCCCTCGCGCCGCGTACTCCAGCACGTCGTCGGGGGCGGCTTGGGCTTGGGGTGCGGTGAGGTTTGTCGCGCCGAGGGCGGCGGCTCCTGTCAGGGCCTGGCGGCGGGTGGTTCCTTTCCAACTGGGCATGGGTGACTTCTGGTTGTCGGTCACACGGTGCCTCGTACGCGCAGCGGCAGTGACTCCGGGCCGCGCATCAGCAGGCTCTGGCGGTACGTCAACTCGGCGATCGGGACGGCCGGTTCGATGCCGGCGTAGCGGTCCAGGAGGTCGCGGAAGGCTACCCGGGCCTCCTGGCGGGCCAGCGGTGCGCCGAGGCAGTAGTGGATGCCGACGCCGAAGGAGACGTGCCGGTTGGGGGTGCGGGTGACGTCCAGGCGGTCGGGGTCGGTGAAGTGCGCGGCGTCGCGGTTGGCGGAGGTGACGGCGGCGAGGACCAGTTCACCGGCGGGGATCTCGACGGACCCGACGGTGACCGGTTCCTTCGTGTACCGGTACGTCGAGAGGTTCACCGGGCCGTCGTACCTGAGGAACTCCTCCACGGCCGTCGGGATCAGCGCGGGGTCTTCGCGGAGGCGCTTCAGTTCGGCCGGGTGCGTGAGCAGGGCCCGCATGCCGTTCGCCACGAGGTTGACCGTCGTCTCGTGGCCCGCGCTGAGCAGGAGGAACACCATCGCGACGAGCTCCTCGCCGGAGAGGCGGTCGTCGTCGATCAGCGCGGAGAGGAGGTCGTCACCGAGTGTCCGCCGCTTCGCGGCGATCAGGTCGGTGAGGTACGCCGTGATGTGTCCGGCCGCCGCGCTCACCGTCTCCGGCGCGCCGGTCGCGTTGTAGTCCTGGGTCCAGCGGCCGAACGCGTCCCGCTCGCCCTCGGGGAGGCCCAGGAGTTCGCACATCACGGTGATGGAGAGGGGGAACGCGTAATCGCTGATCAGGTCGATCTCGGGCCGGTCAGCGAGCCCGTCCAGGAGGGACGCGGAGAGGGCCTCGGTGCGGGGGAGGAGGGCGGCGATGCGGCCGGGGGTGAACGCCTTCGACACGAGGCTCCGCAGCCGGGTGTGGGCGGGCGGATCGCTGTTCAGCATGTGCCCGGCGGTCTTCCGCGCCACGACCCGGGGCGCCCGCCCCGGCACGGTGTTCCGCCGGAACAGCTCCCCGACGGCCTCAGCGTCCTTGCCGAACCGGGAGTCCGCCAGCACCTCCCGCACATCGCCGTACCGACTGACCACCCACACCCGCAGCCCGTCCGGGGTGACAACGACCCGCACAGGCTGCTCCCGCCGCAACACCGCGTACGCACCATGCGGATCAGCCCAGAACTCCGCCCCGAAACACTCACCCAATGTGACCATGCAGTCACATTACTTACCCTTTGCCTCACAAGAAAGACCGACCGGAACTGGCCACTCCGCCACAACGGCGACACGGAGAACGGGGATGACTCCCTCGGTCGTGAGGTCGTCATCCCCGTTCTCGTGGGGTGATGAAGGGGGTTACACCGTCGCCGGGAGGACGTGGTCGCCCACCGTGTCCGTGCTCAGGCACAGGGAGCACACCGTCGCGTCGTGGGTCGCGCAGGCCGTGAGGTCGGGGCGTTCGTACGGCTGGTGGCAGACGTGGCAGTCGTACGTCGTGGCGCTGGGGTTGCCCTCCGGGTCCAGGAGGGGTTCCGCTATGCCGTCGTCCGTGCGGCGGAGGTAGTACTTGCCCTTGGTCGTGATCGCCATCACCGGGGTGAGGACGAAGGCCAGGACCGCCGCCGCCACCGGGGAGTACGGCTGGAGCGTGTCGCCCAGCGCGTGGAAGTACATCGCGATCGAGAGGCCCGAGGCCGCCACGAAGGAGACCACGCCCACCGGGTTCACCGCGTACAGCATGCCCCGGCGGAACTCCGGCTGGAGCGGCGAGATCTTCAGCAGGTACTTGTTGACGCCGATGTCCGTCGCGACCGTCACGACCCACGCGATCGCACAGTTGGAGTAGAAGCCGAGGATGGTGTTGAGGAAGCTGAACATGTCGGCCTCCATCAGGATCAGCGCGAAGGAGAGGTTGACCAGCACGAACACCATGCGGCCCGGGTAGCGCTTGGTCACCCGCGTGAACGAGTTCGTCCAGGCCAGCGAACCGGAGTACGCGTTCGTCACGTTGATCTTGATCTGGCTGATCACGACGAGGACGACGGCGAGCGGAACGACCAGCCAGGACGGCATCATCGCGTCGAACGCGCCCCGGAACTGCTGGATCGGCTCGGGAGCCGCGTCCGCCCCGACCTTCGCGATGATGTACACCGCGAGGAACACGCCGATCGCCTGCTTCAGCGCGCCGAGGACCACCCACCCGGGACCGGCCATGATCACGGCCGTCCACCAACTCCGCTTGTTCTCCTCGGTCTTGGGCGGCATGAACCGCAGGTAGTCGATCTGCTCACCGATCTGCGCGATGAGGGAGAGACACACGCCGGCACCCAGCAGCACGGACGCCGTGTTGATGCCGCCCTCGCCGTCCGTACCCGCGTAGTTGAGGAACTTGTCGACCGTGCCGGGGTCCGTGGAGACCAGGTACACCAGCGGCCCCACCATCAGCAGCAGCCAGACCGGCGTCGTCCACACCTGGAGCTTGCTCAGCGCCTTCATGCCGTAGATCACGAGCGGGATGACCATCAGCGTGGAGACCAAGTAGCCGAGCCACAGGGGGAGTCCGAGGCCCAGCTTGAGCCCCTGGGCCATGATCGACCCTTCGAGCGCGAAGAAGATGAACGTGAAACTCGCGAAGATGACGCTCGTCAGCACCGAGCCGTAGTACCCGAACCCCGAGCCCCGCGTGATCAGGTCCAGGTCGATGTTGTACCGCGCGCCGTAGTACGCCAGCGGGAACCCCGTCACGAAGATGACCACGGCGGCCACGGCGATCGCCACGAGCGCGTTGCCGGTGCCGTGCGCGAGGCCGATGCCGGCGCCGATCGAGAAGTCCGCCATGTACGCGATGCCGCCCAGCGCGGTCGTCGCCACGACCATCGGGGTCCAGCGGCGGTAACTGCGGGGCGCGAAGCGGAGGGTGTAGTCCTCCAGGGTCTCCTTCGTGGCCTGGTCGGTGGTCGGGGATGGGCCGGTGCGTACGTCTGTCTGCGGCTCGACGCTCACTACGTCTCCTTGCGGCGGGGGCGGGGACGGGTGCCCCGCGGCGTGGCTTGCGGGAGCACGGAGACGGTAGGCAGAGGGTGTTACCCCTAAATACTTCCTGTATGAAGGAGGTGTTTCGGTGTACGAATGAAGTCCCCGGGAGTCCCCGGGGACTTCACCCCCTGGCTCAGTACAGTTCGGCCCGTACCCTCCTCGCCGCCGTCACCAGGTTCTCCAGTGACTCCCTCGTCTCCGGCCAGCCCCTCGTCTTCAGGCCGCAGTCCGGGTTCACCCACAGGCGGTCCGGCGGGATCGCCTCAAGGCCCGCCCGGAGCAGCGCCGATGCCTCCTCCGCGCTCGGGACGCGCGGTGAGTGGATGTCGTACACCCCCGGGCCCGCCTCCCTCGGGTACCCGTGCGCCGCCAGTTCGCGGGCCACCTGCATGTGGGAGCGGGCCGCTTCGAGGCTGATCACGTCCGCGTCCAGGTCGTCGATCGCCTGCACGACGTCCCCGAACTCGGCGTAGCACATGTGCGTATGGATCTGGGTCCGCGCGCGTACGCCGGACGTCGCCAGGCGGAACGCCTCCGTCGCCCATTCCAGGTACGCCGCGTGGTCCGCGCGCCGCAGCGGCAGGGTTTCCCGCAGCGCGGGTTCGTCCACCTGGATCACCGAACTCCCCGCCGCCTCAAGGTCGTTGACCTCGTCCCGCAGGGCAAGGGCGACTTGGCGGGCGGTCTCCGCGAGCGGCTGGTCGTCCCGTACGAAGGACCACGCCAGCATCGTCACCGGCCCCGTCAGCATCCCCTTGACCGGGCGGGACGTGAGGGACTGGGCGTACGACGTCCAGCGGACTGTCATCGGGTCGGGGCGGGAGGTGTCCCCGGCGAGGATCGGCGGACGGACGTACCGGGTGCCGTACGACTGGACCCAGCCGTGCTGCGTGGCGAGGTAGCCCGTGAGCTGTTCGGCGAAGTACTGCACCATGTCGTTGCGTTCGGGTTCGCCGTGGACCAGCACGTCGATCCCGGCCTTCTCCTGGAAGGCGATCACCTCCCGGATCTCGGCGCGGATGCGGTCCTCGTAGCCGTCGAGGCCGATCCGTCCGGCCCGCAAGTCCGCGCGGGCGGCCCGCAGTTCGCCGGTCTGGGGGAACGAACCGATCGTGGTCGTCGGCAGCGTGGGCAGCCCGAGATGCGCGCGCTGCGCCAAGACTCGTTCGGCGTACGGCTGTTCGCGGCGCGTGTCGGCCGGGGTGACCGCGGCGGCGCGGGCGCGCACCCCGGGGTCACGGGTGATCGGCGATCCCGCGCGGGACGCCAAGTCGGCGTGGTTCGCCGCGAGTTCGGCGGCGATCGCGCTGGTGCCGCTGGTCAGACCGCGGGCCAGCGTGACGACCTCGGCGGTCTTCTGCCGGGCGAAGGCGAGCCAGCGCAGGATCTGCGGGTCGGTGTCGCGTTCGAGGGCGGTGTCGAGGGGGACGTGCAGGAGGGAGCAGGAGGCGGCGACGTCGACGCGGTCGGCGAGTCCGAGGAGGGTGCCGAGGACGGTGAGCGACCCGGCGAGGTCGTTCACCCAGACGTTGCGGCCGTCCACCACCCCCGCGACCAGCCGCTTGCCGGGCAGCCCGCCGACGGACGCGAGGTCCTCCAGCGTGCCGGGCCGCGTGAAGTCGAGGGCGAGCCCCTCGACGGGCGCCTTCGCCAGCACCGGCAGGGCCTCGCCGGGCCGGTCGAAGTAGGTCGCGACCAGCAGCCTGGGCCGGTCGCCGAGTGCGCCGAGGTCCCGGTACGCGCGGGCGGCGGCGTTCAGCTCGGCCGGGGTGCGGTCCTGGACGAGGGCGGGCTCGTCGAGCTGCACCCACCCGGCGCCGGCCGCGCGCAGCTCGGCGAGGATCTCGGCGTACACCGGGAGGAGCCGGTCGAGGAGGGTGAGCGGGTCGAAACCGGCGTCGACACCGGGGGCGGGCTTGGCCAGCAGCAGGTAGGTGACCGGGCCGACGAGGACCGGGCGTGCCGTGAGGCCGAGCGCGAGGGCCTCCGTCAACTCGCCGACCTGCTGGGAAGGTTCGGCGCGGAAGACGGTGTCCGGGCCCAACTCGGGCACCAGGTAGTGGTAGTTGGTGTCGAACCACTTGGTCATCTCCAGCGGCGGCGCGTCCTGCGTGCCGCGCGCCATGGCGAAGTAGCGGTCCAGGGGGTCCTCGATTCCCGCGTGGCGTACGGGAATCGCCCCGACCATCACGCTGGTGTCGAGGACATGGTCGTACAGCGAGAAGTCACCGGTCGGCACCTCGTCGATCCCGGCGTCGGCGAGCCGCCGCCAGGTCGTGGCGCGCAGGTCGGCGGCGGTCGAGCGGAGTTGGCCTGCGGTGACGCGGCCCTTCCAGTAGCCCTCGACGGCCTTCTTCAGTTCCCGGTTCTCACCCTGCCGGGGGTAGCCGTACAGGGTTGCCGCGGCTGCGGACTTCGTGGTCACGGAGATCTCCTTCACGAGATGATTCCCTGAGGTCCCGGCGACGGGACGAGGGCGTGAAGGACCCACCGGCCGGACGGCAGCGCCGTACGGCCTTCTGTGCGCCGACCCACCCGCGAGGTCACCGGAACTCCGCGCGCGAACAGCTCACGCACGGGCAGTCGGCAGGTCTTCGGACTCACGGGCACGCCTCGTACGTAGACGAGGCACCTACTGGCCGTCGCTTCCCAGGTCCGTGCGGACCCAGTGCGTATGACGGCGGTCGTTCCCGCTCACCGCTGCGGGGCAGTCCCGGATTCCCACCGGGTTCCCTCTTGCGACGCGGCCCGTCTGGCTGACGGGGCGAACCGGCTGCGTCGATCAGCTTACGGGGCGAAGTCGCCGTACGGGCAAGCGTTTCGGGACACGGGAGCCGCGGATCCGCCTGTGACGCCGGTCTCACTATCGAAACGGTTGAGTTTCGCTAGCCAGGTGTGTAGCGTCATTGGAGTACGAAACCGTTTCGTTCGCGAGACGCCGATCATCTCATCGGAGCAGGCCCCTTATGTCACAGACCACCGAGACGCCGGACACGACGTCACTCACCAAGACAGCCGAGGAACCCGCGTCCCGTCACCGCTGGTGGGTTCTCGCGATGATCGGCATAGCCCAGCTGATGGTCACGCTGGACGCGACGATCGTGAACATCGCGATGCCGTCCGCCCAGGCCGACCTCGGGTTCTCCGACGGCGACCGGACCTGGATCGTCACCGCCTACTCCCTCGCCTTCGGCAGCCTCCTGCTCCTCGGCGGCCGGATCGCGGACCTCTTCGGCCGCAAGGTCGCCTTCCTGGTCGGCGTCGGCGGCTTCGCGGCGGCCTCCGCGCTGGCCGGCGCCGCCACGAACTTCGAGGTCCTCGTCGTAGGGCGCACCCTCCAGGGCCTGTTCGGCGCGCTCCTCGCACCGGCCGCGCTCTCGCTGCTGACCACGACGTTCACCGACGCCAAGGAGCGCGCCCGCGCCTTCGGCATCTACGGTGCCATCGCCGGCTCCGGTGCGGCCGTCGGCCTGCTGCTCGGCGGCGTCCTCACCGAGTACCTCGACTGGCGCTGGACCCTCTACGTCAACCTCGCCCTCGCCGTGATCCCCCTGGTCGGCGGCTGGATCCTGCTCAAGCGCACGGCCCGCGAACCCGGCGCGAAGCTCGACATCCCAGGCACCCTCCTCGTCACCACCGGCCTCTTCGCCGTCGTCTACGGCTTCTCGATGGCCGAGTCCCACGACTGGTCCTCCCCGCGCTCCTGGGGCTTCCTGACCGTCGGCGGCATCCTGCTCGCCGCGTTCACCTGGTGGCAGACGAAGGCGTCCCACCCGCTGCTCCCGCTGCGCGTCCTGCTCGACCGCGACCGCGGCGCCTCCTTCGCCGTGATGCTGATCTCCAGCGCCGGGATGTTCGGTGTCTTCCTCTTCCTGACCTACTACCTCCAGCTCAGCCTCGGTTTCTCCGCCGTCAAGACCGGGCTCGCGTTCCTGCCGATGGTCGGCGGGCTGATGGTCGCGGCCACCCTGGCGACCAGCTTCCTCGTCCCCCGGATCGGCCCGAAGATCATCGTCCCGCTCGGCATGGCCCTCGGCGCGGTCGGCCTGGTCTGGATGACGGACCTCGGCCTGGACAGCACGTACGTCACCCACGTCATGCCGCCGCTGATCCTCACCGGCCTCGGCATCGGCCTGGTCATGGCGCCCGCGATGTCCCTGGCCACCAGCGGGGTCGCCGCGCACGACGCCGGGGTCGCCTCGGCCGCCGTCAACACGATGCAGCAGATCGGCGGCTCCATCGGCACGGCACTGCTGAACACCCTCGCGGCGAGCGCCGCGACCAACTACCTGGACGGCAGGAACGCGGGCGACAAGCTCGTCCAGGCGCACGCCGCGCTGGAGTCGTACTCCACCGCGTACTGGTGGTCGGCCGGGTTCTTCGCGGTCGGCGCCGTCCTCACCCTGCTGCTCTACCGCAGCGGCGTCCCGAAGGCCGACGAGAACGCGGCCCCCACGGTCCACATGTGAGCGACATGTGGTGACCGCACTCTGAGCGGAGGGTGCGGGCGAACGGGCCCGGTGTCTGGGGAGACACCGGGCCCGTTCGCATGTCCGCAGGTGAGAGGCGGGCAAGAGCCTCCGCCGTTATTTGCGTCTGGACGCAAGAAGGTGCAGACTCGGCCTGTCGGACCCGTCACGGGTGCAGTCACATCGCGGAACGGAGGCGGCCATGGGCGCAGAACCTCCCAGTCCGAGCCGCCCCCAGGGCGCTCGCTGAACCCCCCTTTCTCTTCTTCACTCCCCACGCTCTCCGTGCTCCCCGGGTGACCCCGCCCCGCCGTCGGCGCGCCGCCGCCGGCCGGGGCGCCTCGCCGTGCGCAGAGTGTGGGCGGAGGCTCCGTGATGCTGATCCGTGCTGTCAAACGACCCCTGCTCTCCCGCTTCTCCTGGGTGGACGCGGCCGTCGCCGCCGCCGTCCTCGTCCTGCTCTACACCGTCCTGCGCGTCGGCCAGGGCACCACCGTCGCCTTCAACACCCACACCACCCTCCACGTCGACACCGACCCCGCGCGCCTCCCGTACGACGCGGCCCGCTCCCTGCTGCGGATGTTCGCGGCGCTCGCCGCGTCGGTCGTGTTCACGTTCGTCTACGCCTACGCGGCGGCCAAGAGCCGCAGGCTGGAACGGGTGCTGATCCCGGCGCTCGACATCCTCCAGTCGGTCCCCGTGCTCGGGTTCCTGACCGTCGCCGTGACCGGGTTCATCGCGCTGTTCCCCGGCTCGCTGCTCGGCCTGGAGTTCGCGTCGATCTTCGCGATCTTCACCTCGCAGGCGTGGAACATGACCTTCGGCTTCTACTCCTCCCTGACCTCCCTCCCACGCGAACTCGACGAGCTGTCACGGTCGTTCGGGTTCACCCGCTGGATGCGGTTCTGGAAGGTCGAACTCCCCTCAGGGATGATCGGCCTCGTCTGGAACGGCATGATGAGCTTCGGCGGCGGCTGGTTCTTCCTCGTCGCGTCCGAGGCGATCAGCGTCAACAACAAGCAGTACGCGCTTCCCGGCATCGGCTCCTACGCGGGCGCCGCGATCGCCGCCGGCGACCTCGGCAAGGTCGGCTGGGCCATCCTCGCCATGGCCGTCATGGTCATCGGCGTCAACTTCCTCTTCTGGCGCCCCCTCACGGCCTGGGCCGAACGCTTCAAGAACGAGCAGTCCGAGGCGGGCGAGGTCCAGAAGTCCGTCGTCCTCGACCTGCTGCGCCGCTCCCACTGGCCCCGGCTCCTCGGCAGGGCGCTGCGGCCCGTCGGGCACGCGCTGAGCAGGGCGGGGCGGGTGTTCGGCCGCGACGACCAGCGGCTGACCGTCGACCGCGCCAAGCAGCGCACCGGCGATGTCGTCTTCACCGTCGTCGCGGGCGGGCTGATCCTCTGGGGGCTCGCCGACCTCGGCCGCTATCTGTACGACCGCACCGGGCTCGGCGTCTTCGGCGAACCGCTCCTCCTCGGGCTCGCGACGTTCGTCCGCGTGATCGTGCTGGTCGCGCTCGCCACCGTCGTCTGGGTGCCGGTCGGAGTGAAGATCGGGTTCTCGCCCCGGCTGACGCGGATCGCCCAGCCGATAGTGCAGGTGCTGGCCTCCTTCCCGGCCAACTTCCTCTTCCCGCTGGCTGTTTGGTTCTTCCTGAAGACCGGGCTGTCCATCAATATCGGCGGCACGCTGCTCATGGCGCTCGGCGCGCAGTGGTACATCCTCTTCAACACCATCGCCGGGGCGATGGCCATCCCGACGGATCTGCGCGAGGCGATGGACGACCTGGGCGTCGTCGGCCGGCAGCGGTGGAAGCGGCTGATCCTGCCGGGGATCTTCCCCTCGTACGTCACCGGCGGGATCACCGCGTCCGGGGGTGCCTGGAACGCGTCCATCGTCTCCGAGGTCGTGACCTTCGGCGGTACGACACTGACGGCGACCGGGCTCGGGGCGTACATCGCGCAGGCCACGGCGAAGGGCGACAACCCGCATCTGCTGGCCGGGGTCGCGGTGATGAGTCTGTACGTCGTGCTGCTGAACCGGGTGCTGTGGCGGCGGCTGTACCGGCTGGCGGAGACGCGCTACTCGCTCTGAGAGCGCCCCGCCTCCCCCTCAACTTGCTTGATTCTCACGTGCTTTGGAGCAACGTCATGACCAACGACCTCCTCCTCGAAACCGTCGGCCTCACCAAGTCCTACGCCGGTGCCGACGGCGAACTCCCCGTCCTGTCCGGCATCGACCTCCAGGTCCGCGCCGGTGAAGTCGTCGCGCTGCTCGGCAAGTCGGGGTCCGGCAAGTCGACGCTGCTGCGCTGCCTCGCCGGGCTCGTCCCGGCCAGCTCCGGCACCGTCACGTACAAGGGGACGCCGCTGACCGGGGCCAACCCCGGTACCGCCATGGTGTTCCAGACGTTCGCGCTGCTCCCGTGGCTCACGGTCCAGCAGAACGTCGAACTCGGCCTGGAAGCCAAGGGAGTTGGTCCCGTCGAGCGTGCCGAGGCCGCGAGGCAGGCCATCGAGCTGATCGGCCTCGACGGCTTCGAGTCCGCGTACCCCAAGGAGTTGTCCGGCGGGATGCGCCAACGCGTGGGTTTCGCACGGGCGTTGGTCGTCGAGCCCGACGTACTCATGATGGACGAGCCGTTCTCCGCGCTGGACGTCCTCACCGCCGAGAACCTGCGCGGCGAGCTGATGGAGCTGTGGGAGTCGGGACGCTTCCCGACCCGGGCGATCGTCCTCGTCACCCACAACATCGAGGAGGCCGTGCTGATGGCGGACCGGATCGTCGTCCTCGGCGCGCGGCCGTACGGCACGATCCGCGAGGTCTTCGAGGTCGGCATGGACCGGCCCCGCGACCGGGACTCGGCCGCGTTCGAGGACCTCATCGACCGGGTGTACCGCACGATGACCGGCCGCCAGAAGGAGGGCCGCGTCCCCGGCCGCCACGAGACCCCCGAACTCGACAAGCGCACCCCCGCGAACACGCCCCTGCCCCCGGCCAGCGTCGACGGACTCTCCGGCCTCGCGGAACTCGTCCTCAGCCGGGGCGGCGCCTGCGACCTCGCGGACCTCGCGGACGACCTCGGCCTGGAGATCGACGACCTGCTGCCCCAGGTCGACGCCCTCGACCTGCTCGGCTTCGGCACGGTCACCGGCGACGACCTGCTCCTCACTCCGATGGGTACGGCCTTCGCGGACGCGGACGTCCAGGACTCGAAGCGGATCTTCGCCCAGGCCGCCGTACAGGCCCCGCTGGTGCGGCTGATCACGACCAGCCTCGGCCAGAACCCCAAGGGCACGCTGCGCGCGGGCTTCTTCCGGGACCTGCTGGCCCACCACTTCACGAGCGAGCAGGTGACGCGGCAGCTGGAGACGGCGACGGACTGGGGGAGGTACGCGGAGCTGTACGCGTACGACGCGGAGCCGCAGGAGTACCGGGCGGAGGAGGCCGGGGTGCGGTAGGTACTGTGCGGAAATGACGAGAAGCGAGCGGCTCGCGGAGCAGTTGGACTGGTACTGGCGGACGAACCTGCGGCCACGGCTGGACGGGCTCACCGACGACGAGTACTTCTGGGAGCCGGTGGGGGACTGCTGGAACGTCCGGCCGGGCGCGGGGAGATGGACGCCGGACTTCGCGTCCCCCGCCCCGGTACCGGCGCCGGTGACCACGATCGCCTGGCGGCTGGCGCACATCGTCGTCTCGTGCCTGGGCTACCGGACCGGGTGGTACTTCGGCGGGCCGGAGGTCGACTCCGAGACGTTCGCGTACGCGGGGACCGCCGACGAGGCGTTGAAGCAGCTCGACGAGATATACGGGCGGTGGAACGCGGGGGTTCGCGGGCTCTCGGACGCCGATCTGGACAGTCCGCCGTCGGTGGGTCCCGAGCGGTATCCGCTGGAGAACAGGGTCCTGCACGTCAACCGGGAGCTGATCCATCACGGCGCCGAGATCGCCTTGCTGCGCGACCTCTACCTCCGGCAGGGCTGAGCCGTCAGTGCGCGGTGGCGGGGCGTGTGGCGCGGGCCCGCGCCGTCTCCGGCGCCGTACGCGTGACCTCCCCGGCAGCCTCCTCCTGTGCGCCCGCCTCGTCGGCCGCCAGGACCGCGCCCTCCAGCAGGGCCCGTACCCGGGGGCCGGCGGCGCGGTAGAAGATGCGGGTTCCCTCGCGGCGCGAGTCGACCAGGCCGGCGCCGCGCAGGCGGGCCAGGTGCTGGGACGTCGCCGCGACGTGCGCGCCGATGATCTCCGCGAGCTTACTGACCGGGAGTTCGCGGTCCGTGAGCGCCCACAGCAGGCGGTAGCGGGACGGGTCGGCGACCGCCTTGAGGACGGCGACCGCCTGGTCGGCCTGGTGCTCGTCCCAGGACCCTACTTGCGCTTCCATGCAAGTAGGGTACCCGGGCGGGCAGTCAGACGGCCGTGTCGGTCTCCTCGCGGACCGGCGGCGGACCGTCCGAGGTCGGGGCGGGCGGGCCGAACAGCACGGCCTTGGCGACGGCGGGTGCGAACAGGGCCGTGACCGGCGCGGACAGGGTCAGTACGGCGCGGAAGGCGGTCCCGACGACGGGGTCACCGGGGGACCGCTCGGTGACCCGGCGCAGATACCATCCCGCGACCCGGTCGGCGGGCTTGGTGGCGACGGCCGTCCCGGTCGCCCCCGGCATCTGCCGGTCCGCCCCGGCGGAGATGTCCCACGCCTGCCGCGACGCGGCGAGCAGCGCTTCCTGCACGCGCCGGGTCGTCGGCGTACGGCGCCGGCCGGCGAGCGCGTCCCGCAGCGCGACCGCGCTCATCGCGGCGATGGCCATGCCCTGGCCGTAGATCGGGTTGAACGTGCACAGCGCGTCCCCGGTCGCGAGGAACCCGGCGGGGGTCCCCGGCAGGTCGTACCGGCGCCGGATGTTCGCCGTACGCCGGAACCCGAACGGCGCGGTCAGCGGCTCGGCCTCCTCCATCCACCGGTCGAGCAGCGGGTGCGCCAGCCGCTTGGTGTACGCCTCGAACGCGGCCTCGTCCGTGGGCGGTTCGTCCCCGCGCAGCCCCGACACGATCACCAGATGCGTGCCGTCCTCCAACGGCAATGCGCCCCCGGCGTGGACCTGTTCGGGGTTGGGGTACACGTAGTACCCGAGGGTCCCCCCGTCGTCGAGGACGGCACCCCCCTTGCCCCGGTAGACGCGGGACGCGTACGCGAGCCCGGTGTCGATGGTCTCCTCCGGTACGGCGCCGGCGCCGATCTCCGCGAGCCACTTCCCCGCCTTGGTCCCGCTGCCGGACGCGTCGACGACCAAGTCGGCCTCGATGTCCCGGAGTTCGGCGTCCTGGGAGCGGTCCCGCACCTGAACGCCCCGCACCCGCGCGGCGTCCCCGAGCAGCCCGACGACGTCGGTCCCCTCCAGCACGGTGATCAGCGGATCGGCGAGCACCCGCCGCCGTACGATCTCCTCCAACTGCCCCCGGGAACCGGTGTAGATGTGCGTCGTCGCGGGGAACCGGCGGAACCAGCGCCCGTGTTGCCACAGCGCCATGTCCGACGGCATGCCCACCCAGGGCGCCCCCGCCGCCCTCAACTCCTCCAGGAATCCCGGCAACAGCGACTCCATCGCCGTCTGCCCGCCCTGCAACAGCACGTGCGGATGCCGTCCCTGCGGCACACCCGACCGCGCCCCGCCCCCCTCCGGGAACCGGTCCCGCTCGACGACGGTCACCCGCTCGGCGTGCCCGGCGAGCACCCGCGCGGCGAGCAGCCCCGCAAGACTCCCACCCACGACCACCGCGTGCCGTCGCCCCGTCCCTGCCGCAGAGTTCACTGATCAGCTCCCTGGTCGTCACGTTGAGCGAAGTCCCAAGTATCCCGCTCCGCGAGGCGCGTCGGCCACTGCGCCGTCCCGCTCCCGTGGACTCCGGGCGATCTTGAGTTCCCCGCTCGGATACTTTAAAGTGCAAGCACTTGATATGCAGGGCATGTACACACACCGAGGTGAGGTGACACCTTGGGCCGTCCCGAACGACCGGTGGACCCCGACGCCGGGCCCTTGCAGCGCTTCGCGTACGAGCTGCGGTCGCTGCGCGGAAACGGCGGATCGCCGTCGTACCGGACGATGGCCCAGCGCACCGGCCTCTCCGTGACCGCCCTGTCGCGGGCCGCGTCCGGCGAGCGGCTGGCGTCGGCCGCGGTGGTGCGGGCGTACGCGCAGGCATGTGGAGCGGACCCCGACGAGTGGGAGCGCCGTCGGCAGGCCGTCGCCGAGGAGGCCGGGCCGCAGGGTGCGGAGGAGGGGAACTCGCCCTATCAGGGGCTGACGAGGTTCGAGCTGGGCGACCGGGACCTCTTCTTCGGCCGGGACCGGTTGGTCGAGGACGCGCTGAAACTGGTGGCGGCTCATCGGTTCGCGGTGCTGCACGGCGCCTCGGGCAGCGGGAAGTCCTCACTCCTGCGGGCCGGGCTGCTGCCCCGTATCGACGCCCTGATCCGGGAGCGGGACCGCGGCATGGAACTGCGGCTGATCACGCCGGGGGCCCGGCCCGCCGCCACCCACGAGCGGCTGCTCGACGCGCCGCCGGACGGGCCGGAACGGCTCGTGGTGGTGGACCAGTTCGAGGAGATCTTCACGCTGTGCCGGGACCGGGCCGACCGCCGGCGGTTCGTGGACCGGCTCCTGGCCGCCGGCGAACCGACGAGCCGGTTGCGCGTGGTCGTCGCGGTGGGCGGCGGCTTCCGCGCGCGGTGCGCCCAGTACGACGGTCTGGCCGTCGCGCTGCGGCACAACTCCCTGGCCGTCCGGCCCATGACGCGGGCAGAACTGCAGGAGGCGGTGGTCAAGCCGGCCACGGCGGCGGGGCTGCGGGTGGAGCGGGAACTCACCGCGCGGATCGTCGAGGAGGCCGCGGACCGGCCCGGCGCACTGCCGATGCTGTCGCAGGCCCTGCGGGAGACCTGGCGAAGACGGAGCAGCGGCGTGCTCACCCTGGCCGCGTACGAGGCGGCGGGCGGTATCCACGGCGCGATCGCCGCTGCCGCCGAGGAGGTCTACGGCTGCCTCTCACCCGCCCAGGCCGCCACCGCCCGGCGGCTGTTGCTGGGACTCGTCACCCCCGGCGAGGGCAGCGCCGTCACCCGCCGTCCGGTCAGCCGCGCCGATCTGCGCGAATGGCCCGACCCCGAACTGCCCGTCGTCCTCGACCGGCTCGCCCGCGCCCGGCTCGTCATCCTGGACGAGGAGCACATCGAACTCGCCCACGAGGCCCTGATCACCCACTGGCCGAGGCTCGATGCGTGGATCGAGGCGAACCGGGAACGACTGCGCGAGCACCGGCGCCTCAGCGAGGCCGCGCGGATCTGGCAGGAGCGCGACCGCGACCCCGGCAACCTCTACCGGGGAACCCATCTCGCCGTCGCCGACCTGCTGTTCGGCCGGGACACCGACGACGACCTCACCGGGCGGGAGCGGGCCTTCCTCAGCGCATCCCGGGTCGCCGACCGCATGGAGCGCTGGACAGCGGGGCGGACACGGCGGCGGATGCGGTCACTGGCCGCCGCGTTCACCGTCGTCGTGGTGGGCGCGCTCGTCGCCGGGCAACTCGCCTGGCAGCGCAGCCACGCGGCCGACCAGGAGCACATCCGCGCCGCGGCCCTGAAGGCCGCCGCCCTCGCCGCCCGGACGCAGCCGGACGATCCCCGTACCGCCGCACTGCTCAGCGTCGCCGCCTGGCGGCTCGCACCCTCCCCGGTCAGCCGCGCGGCACTGATCAGCGCGCTCACCGAGCCCGAGGAAGACGTCCTGACCGGGCCGGAGCCCGGTGCCGGAGGTCGCGCCTTCCTCGCCGACTCCGGCCGCACCCTGCTGGTGGCGGGAGCCGGCACCTGGTCCTCCTGGAACGTGCAGGCGCACCGCCGCACCGGATCGGGCCCGCTGCCGGACGGTCAGGTGGCCGAGGCCGACCCGGCGGGCCGGACCCTGCTGCTGACCGGCGGCAGGCGCCTGTGGCACCTGGCCTCGGGTGCCGGTCGGCCCGGGGCGAGTGGCCGCGTCCTCGGCTTCGGGGCCGACGGGCACAGCTATGTCGTACGGGATCCTGGACCGCGGCCCGGGGTACGGCTGCGCGCGGTCGACGGCGACAGAACGTTGTTCGAGGCGGCGGGTGACGCGTATCCCGTTCCCTCGCCGGACGACAGGCTGGTGGCCGTTTGCCGGCCGGACGGACCACTGGAGGTGTGGGACACCGCCCGCGACTTCGGCCGGCCGGGCGCCTGGGGGACATTCCGTGCGGCGGGGTGCTCGTCGGCGACCGTCGTCTTCGGCGCGGGCGGCGCACGGCTCGCCGTGGCCACGGACACCGGCGTCCTCGTCTGGGACACGGCCACCGGGCGACAACTCGCGGACCTCGCCGGGCCGGCTGCCCAGCACCTCGCCTTCACGCCGGACGGAGCGTTCCTGGCGGCGTCCGGTCCCGACGGCGTGACGGTCTGGCGGATCGCGTCGCCGCGGCTGCCGGTGCTGCGCCGGCCGGTGCCGGGCAGCCCCGTCACCGCCCTCGCCTGGGACCCCGTCGAGCGGACCCTGCGCTATCTGGCGGGCAGCGCCGTGCACTCCCTCGACCTCGACGCCGCCCTGGCCTCCCCGTGGCGCGACCGGCCCGTGGACGCCGTACTGCTCAGCCCGGACGGCCGGCTGCTCGCCGTCTCGGAGCGGACCCCGGCCGGCTACCTCCTCCGTCTCCAGGAGACCCGTTCCGCCCGCGTCGTCGCCGAACTGCCCTTCCCCCGCCGGGCCACCGGCCCCGCCGGGGCCGCCCGCCCGCTGCTGGCCTTCAGCCCGGACAGCCGCAGCATCGCCTACGGCACCACCGTGGCGTCCGGGCCCCTGCCCACCGTCCGGTTCGCGGTACGGGACGTGTCGCCGACCGGCCGGAAGAGCACCTCGTTCGACGTGACGGGTCCCTCCGAGGCCACGGCCCGCGGAATCTTCCTCACCGCGCGCGGCCAGAAGCTGCTGGTCGGCTGGAGTACGCCCGCGGGCTCGCTCGTCGGACAGACGTGGGACACCGCGCACGGGATCCCGTCGGCGCGGGCGGACGACTTGGAGACCTTGGGACGACAGCCGTACCACCTCGCGCTCAGCGCCGACGACACGCACCTCGCGACGGGCGGGGCCTTCGGCTCCGTCACCGTGTGGGACACCGAGGCGGACATCCATCCGAAGGCCACGATCCCCGCGCTCCCCGATATCGCCGACTGCGCCGCCTGTACGCGGGTCACCGCCCTGGCCTTCAGCCCCGACGGCACCACCCTCGCCATCGCCTACGGCTCGGGCGCCCTGCGGCTGTGGGACCTCGCGCTGAACCTGCCCCTGGGCGGCAGCCCGGCCACCTCGGGCGACGTGATCGACTCACTGGCCTTCGGCCCCGACGGCTACCTCTACGCCGCCGGCCCGCACGTCTCCGTCCAGGCCTACCCCGTCGGCCCCGCACAGGCCGCCGCCCGGCTCTGTGCCCGCGCGGGGCGGTCCCTGACCGTCGCCGAGTGGCGGCGCTACCTCCCCGGCGTGCCCTACCGGCGGGTCTGCGACGGGCTGCGGCCGGACGACGGGTCCCCGTAGCCCGCTCACGCGGAAACACAGACGAAACGCGCCGACCCCGTCTGCGGAGACGGCCGTCATACAGGCGTGCCGTACCCGGCGGTATGCCGGCCGATCGCGTTGTTTACCCCTCTGACCTGGGTTGATCAACAATTCCGAGGCCCCGAGAGTGATTGTCGAACGGCCCGCTCCGCCGCCGGTGACCCCCCGGTACGACGGCGGCGCGGTCACCGGTGCCGGCCCTCACACCCCCGAGGGCCGGCAGAACAACAAGCGCACGTGCAGCCCCCGGATTTTCATCAGCCGCGCTTCCCCGCAGCGGGAAACCGACTTCCCCTGGAGTATTCGATGCGATTCGCGCTCCGCGCCACCGCCCCCTCACGCCGCGTCGCCCGCAGCGCCGGTGCCGTCGCCGCCCTCGCCCTGGGCGCCTCCCTCATGGCGGCCCCGCAGTCCTACGCCGCCGACAGCCCCTCCGTCGCGCAGCTCCTCCAGCAATGCGGCTCGGCCGACGTGTGCAAGTTCCACCCGCAGAGCTACACCGCGTACACCGGCCCGGCGCACCAGGTGGGCTCCACCGCGTACAACTGCGGCCACGAGATCAACCAGCACACCGTCACCTGGTTCGACACGACCTCCGCCACGAACTCGGTCGGCGTCGCGATCGAGGCGAGCGTGGAGTTCTGGAAGGTCTACAAGGTCTCCGTCGAGGTCTCGTACTCCCACTCCTGGACGACCTCGCACACCGACTCCGAGACCAAGACGCTCAACGTCCGCCCCGGATACAAGGGCTGGCTCCAGCGCGGCACCGCCAAGCAGAAGGCCAAGGGCTGGTACGAGCTCCACTTCGGCAAGCGCTACTACGGCCACTACATCTGGTACATCAACAACTACCAGGCGGCCGGCTGGGACCAGGACCACCCGCAGAACGGCTACGTCAACTTCAAGGACGCGCAGATGACGTCCGGCGAGCGCGCCGCGCACTGCGGCTGAACCGTCCCCCAGGACAGCGGGCGGCGCCGGGCAACGGGCCGCCCGCTCCCACCGAGAAGTGGTGTTCCGTGATGCCAGACAGCCGTGTTCGTCCACGTGCCGCTGTGGCGGCTGCCCTCTGCTCTCTGCTGTTCCTCGCGGGCTGCGGCGGTGCGGCGAAGGGGGACGGCGCGACCGCCTACGCGGACGGTGCGGGGCCGACGGTGATCGGCGCCGACGGTTCCGCCGAGAGCCGGGTCGTGGCGGCCCTGTACGGCGAACTGCTGACCGACGCGGGGGTGGAGGTGCGTATGGCGAGCACCCGTTACGCCTCGCCCGCCGACACCACCCGTGCCGTGGTGGAGGGCCGGATCTCCCTCGCGCCCGCCTACGAGACCACCACGCTGCGCGCCCTGCCCGCCGGCCAGACCCTGCCCGGCAACATGGCCGCCACCCTCAGCATGGCTCTGCCCCCGGGCATCGACGCCCTGCCACCCGCGCGGGCACAGAACGGCGTCGTCCTCGCGGTCACCCGGGCCACCGCCCGCACACACGGCCTGCGCACCCTCACCGCCCTCGCGAAGACCGGCCGTCTCACCCTCGGCGGCCCCGCCGCCGGCGACCCCGACGCCCCGTCGGCCGCCTCACTGCGGAAGGTCTACGGCACCCACCTCACCGAGACCGGCACCACGGCCACCGCCGACGTGCTGGTCCTGCGCGGCACCGACCCCGTCATCACCCGGGACGGCCTGGTCGTGCTGACCGATCCGAAGAACGCCCTGCCTCCCGAGCATGTCTTCCCGCTCATCGGCGCCCCCTACGCGGGCCTGTCCGCAAGCAAGGCCCTGGCCCGCCTCAACGCTCGGCTGACCACAGCGCAGCTGGCCGCACTGGCCGCCTCCGTCGACGGCGGGGCATCCCCGTCCGGCACGGCGCGGGCCTGGCTGCGGTCGGGCGGCCTGCTCGGCTGAGCACCCCCACCCCTTCCTCCGAAAGGCACCAGCGACATGAGTCGACTCCGCAGAAAGCTCACCCTCGCCGCGCTCGCCGTGGCCTCCGCCGCAGGCGTCCTCGCGGCGCCCGCGACGGCCAGCGCCGCCACCGCCAACGTGCAGATCCAGATCTGCAACGACAAGGGCTCGGCCCTGAAGTTCTTCCTCGTCGGCTACAACGACCAGGGCGACTGGGTCAACTCCCGGTTCTGGGACGTCCCGGCCAACGGCTGCACCACGGCCTGGAACTACTGGTGGCAGACGAACAGCTCGGTCGAGCTCCACTACGTGCGTCCGCCGGCCGGCTGGAACTGGCACCAGGTGTACGTCCCGAAGTCCAAGAACGGCCGCACCTTCACGTACCACCAGTCGTAGAACGACCACCGCCCGCCCTCTCTGATCGGCCGTGCCGAGTCCTAAGGGAGTGTTAGGACTTCGCGCGTGATCTTGTCCGGCCCTCTCGGCCCCCGGATTCTGGCTGCTCCAGGCCGCTGACGAGGGAGTTGTGATGGCCGCACAGGACACCGCCGTCCACGAGAGGGGCGCGCGGCACGATGAGCGCAGGGTCGCGAAGAACATCGTGCGCGGGTCGGTCGGGAATCTGATCGAGTGGTACGACTGGTACGCGTACACCGCGTTCAGTGTGTACTTCGCCGCCGCGTTCTTTCCTTCCGGGGATCAGACCGCTCAACTCCTCAACACCGCCGCCGTGTTCGCGGTCGGGTTCCTGATGCGGCCCATCGGGGGGTGGGTGTTGGGGAGGTACGCGGACCGGCGGGGGAGGCGCTCGGCGCTCAGCCTGTCCGTGACGTTGATGGCGGCCGGTTCGCTGATCGTGGCGTTGACCCCGTCGTACGACACGATCGGCGTCGCCGCGCCGGTGCTGCTCGTCACCGCCCGGCTGCTGCAAGGGATTTCGGTCGGCGGGGAGTACTCGACCTCGGCGACGTACATGTCCGAGGTGGCGACGCCAGGGAAGCGCGGGTACTACTCCAGCTTTCAGTATGTGACGCTGATCGCCGGGCAGTTGACGGCGCTGGGACTCCAGATCATCCTCCAGTCGGTGCTGAGCGACGGGCAGATGGAGTCGTGGGGGTGGCGGATCGCGTTCGTCGTGGGGGCCGCCGGCGCGGTCGTCGTGCTGTGGCTGCGGCGCGGGATGGACGAGTCGGAGAGCTTCGAGCAGGGGCAGGCGGACGGGGACCGGGGGAGCCTCAGGATGCTGCTGTCGTACCCGCGTCAGTGCCTGGTCGTCGTCGGTCTGACCATGGGCGGCACGCTCTTCTTCTACACGTACACGACCTACCTCCAGAAGTTCATGGTCAACACCAGCGGCATCGCCAAACCGACCGCCGCGTGGATCAACTTCTGCGCCCTGCTGGTGTTCGTGGTGCTGCAACCGGTGATGGGCCGCCTCTCCGACAGGGTGGGACGGCGGCCGCTGCTGATCGGGTTCGGGGTGCTCGGCGCGCTCGTCGTCGTCCCCTCGCTGACACTGCTGTCGCACACCGACAACCCGTACTACGCCTTCGTGCTGATGGTCGTCCCGCTCGCGATCAGCTCGCTGTACACGTCGATCAGCGCGGTCGTGAAGGCAGAGCTGTTCCCAACGGCCATCCGCGCGCTGGGAGTTGGCCTGCCGTACGCGCTGACCGTCGCGATCTTCGGCGGCACCGCCGAGTACATCGCCCTGTGGTTCAAGGACATCGGCCACGAGGGCTGGTACTTCTACTACGTCACCGCCTGCGTCCTGACCTCGCTGCTCGTCTACATTCGGATGCGCGAGACGTCCGAGGGCTCGCCGCTGGACGACCGGAAGGGATAGGCGCGTGCGGGTGCTGCTGGCCGAGGACGACGACGGGGTCGCGGGCGCCCTCACCGAGGCCCTGTACGACGCCGGGCACGAACCCGCCCGCGCCCGCCGGGGCGAGGAGGTCCTCACCCGGCACCGGCAGGCCGACCTGCTCCTCCTCGACCTCGGCCTGCCCGACCTCGACGGCCTCGACGTCCTGCGCAAACTCCGCGCGGTCAGCGCCCTCCCGGTACTGATCCTCACCGCGCGCGGCGACGAACGCTCCGTCGTCCGGGGCCTCAGACTCGGCGCCGACGACTACCTCGTCAAACCGGTCCGCCTCGCCGAACTCCTCGCCCGCATCGAGGCGGTGGCCCGCCGCGCCGCCGCCCTCGCCGCCCCGGCCCAGCGCACCGTGCGCGCCGGGGACGTCGAAGTCGACCTGGACGCCCGGCGTGTACAGGTCGGCGACGCCGAAGTCCGGCTCACCACCAAGGAGTTCGCGATCCTCGCCGCGCTCGCCTCCCGCGCGGGGGCCGCCGTGAGCCGCCAGCAACTCCTCGACGAGGTGTGGGGCGACGCCTACCTCGCCGTGTCCCGCTCCCTCGACGTCCACATCACCCAGCTCCGCGCGAAACTCGGCCGCCCCGAACTCCTCACCACCATCCGGGGGTTCGGATACCGCTTCGGCGGGTGAGGGGGATGCGCGCACGAGTCCTCACGGTCGTCCTGGCCTTCGCCCTCCTCGCCGTCGCCGGGTTCGCCGGACCCCTCCTCACGCTGACGGCCGTCCAGCGCACCCAACAGCTCGTCGCCGCCCGCGCCGCCGACCTCGACCGCTTCGCCACCCTCGCCGAACAGGCAGCGGAGAGCGGCGACTCGACCACCCTGACCGCCGAGGTCGACCGCTACACCGAGCTGTACGGCGAGGCCGTCGTGGTCGTCGACGCCCGCCGCGCGCCCGTCGTCCAGACCGGCGGCCTGCACGCCGCCGACCCCGCCGTGGCCCGCCTCGTGGACGCCGCCCTGCGCAGCCAACTCCGCTACCCCGAAGGGACGTTGCGCCCCTGGTCCCGAGCCGACGTCCTGCTCGCCCGCCCCGTCGGCACCGGCACCCGCGTCTCCGGCGCGGTCGTCCTGCGCGCGTCCGTCCGGGCCGCCGCCGACGACGTCGCCCTGCGCTGGGCCCTCGTCCTCGCCGGAGCCGGAGTGTTCGCGGCGGCCTGCGTGCTGCTCGCGCGCCGGGCCACCCAGTGGGTCGTACGGCCGCTGCACCGACTCGACCGCGCGGTGGGGGAGTTGGCGGCGGGGCTCCCGCCCGAGCGGGTCGTCCGTGCCGGGGGACCGCCCGAACTCCGGCAGGTCGTCGAGGGGTTCAACCGCATGGCCGACACCGTCACCACCGCCCTCGAACAGCAACGCCGCCTCGTCGCCGACACCTCGCACCAACTCCGCAACCCGCTGGCCGCGTTGAGACTGCGCATCGACTCGCTCCAGCCCCGGCTGCCTCAGGCGGCGACGCGTACGTACACCGGGGTGACCGCTGAACTGGAGCGCATGGAACGGCTGTTGGACGACCTCATGACCCTCGCCGACGCCGAACACCGGGCCGGGGAGATGGCAGTGACGGACCGCCAGGGGGTGGGCTGCGAGGTGCGGCCGGTGATCGAGGCACAGGTGGAGGTGTGGCGGCCGGTCGCGGAAGGCGCGCTAGTGCTGAGCCGGGTGGGGGAGGGCGTAGTGGCGTGTACCGCCGACGAGTTGGCCCAGGTGGTGGACATCCTCGTCGACAACGCGATCAAGTACGGGGGCGGTCGCGTCGAGGTGTCCTCCAGGGCGACGGGCACCGAGGTGGTGATCGAGGTGCGGGACGACGGGCCCGGACTGTCCGCCGGTGAACTCGCCTGCGCGGGAACGCGGTTCTGGCGCGCGGAGCGGCATCGGGACGTACGGGGGAGCGGGTTGGGGCTGGCCATCGCGGAACGTCTGGTCGCCGGGCACGGTGGACGCATCGAGTTCGAGGCGGGGGTGCCCAGGGGGCTGGCGGTACGCGCGGTGCTCCCGCAGCAGGAAAGCCGTACGCCGCAGCCCCGTACGCCAGGAAGCCGTACGCCGTGAACAGCCGCCGCACGATCCTGTGCGCCGCCCTCGGAGTCACCGGAGTCGCGGCGCTCGGCGGCGACGCCCGGCTCGCCGACCGGGGCCCCACCGGCACGCTGCGCATCGCCACCGGCGAGAGCGACGGCTTCTACGCCGCCTTCGGACAGCTCCTCGCCCAGCAGGTGACCGCCGTGTACCCCCGCCTGACCTGCGAAGTCGTCGGCAGCGAGGGCAGCGTGGCCAACGTACGGCTGCTGCACGCGCGCCGCGCCGACGTGGCGCTCGCCCTCGCCGACATCGCGTGGTCCGCGTACGCCGGGAGCGGACCCTTCGCCGCGCCGGTGCCGTTGCGGGCGGTGGGCCGGGTGTACGAGAACTACGCGCAGCTCGCCGTACGGGCCGGGTCGACGGCCCGGAGCGTGGCCGACCTCGCGGGCCGGACCGTGTCGGTGGGTGCTCCCGCGTCCGGCGGCGCGGTGCTGGGGGACCGGCTGCTGCGGGCGGCGGGGCTCAGGCCGGGGGCGGACGTCCGGGTCCGCCATCTGCTGATGTCCCAGGTCACGGGGGCGATGCGGGCGGGTGCGGTCGACGCGGTCCTCCTCGCCGGGGGCGTACCCATGCCCGTCCTCGCCGGTCTCGCGCACGACCCCGGCATCCGCCTCCTGCCGCTCGCCGGGCTGCTGCCCCGGGTGCGGGAGAGCGGCGGCGCGGGGGTGGAGGCGGTCACGGTCCCGGCCGGCGCGTACGAGGGTACGGCCGAGGTCGCCACGATCGGCGTCGCCAACCTGCTCCTGTGCCGCCCCGACCTGCCCCCGCCGCTCGCCGCCGTCCTCACCCACGTACTCGTCGGCCGCGCGACCCGGCTGGTCCCGGCGTCGGCGCTGGGCACGCAGTTCCTGGACGTGCGGAGTCTGATCTCCACGGGGGAGGTGCCGTTGCACGCGGGGGCGGTGGCGGCGTACCGGGAACTGCATGGGTAGGTCATGCGCTGATCTCGTCCCAGTGGACGAGCCGCTCGCACCACCGCCGCAGCAGCACCCGGTCGTGCCCAACAGCCAGGAGACCGGCCCCTGATGACGCCCGGTACTCCTCAACTGCCCGCACCAGTGCGGCCGTTGTCGACGCGTCCAGCATCGCCGTCATCTCGTCGCAGATCAGCCAGCGGGGCCGCAGGGACAACGCGCGGGCCAGGCAGGCGCGTTGGAGCTGGCCGTCGCTGACCTCGTGGGGACGCCGGGTGAGTAGGTCGGGGGTGAGGCCGACGGACGCGGCGAGGGCGTCGACGTCGGGTGCGCGGCCGTTCGCGCGGAGGGGCTCGGCGATGAGGTCCGCGAGGGACAGGTGGGGGTCCGCCGAGAGCCGGGGCTGCTGGAACACGACGCCCACAGAGGTGCGTTGGGCCCTGGGGGCGCGGTGGCGCCAGCGGTGGATGCGCGTGCCGTCCAGCGTGAGCGTGCCCGCGTCGGGGCGGTGCAGCAGGGCCGCCACCTTCGCCAGCGTCGACTTGCCGCAGCCGCTCGGGCCGAGGAGGCCGACGGACTCGCCGGGCGCGATCGTCAGCGACACACCGCGCACCGTCGGGGACTTCCTGTCGTACCCGGCGGTGATGGCGCGCAGTTCAAGCACGGAGGTCCCCTATCTCTCTCCTTGGGCGGGAATCCCGGAGGCCAGGCCGGGAGGGAAACGTATCCGGAGTACCGGAGCCGTGAAGCGGCGTAGTACGCTCCACTCCTGCTTCGGCAGCGGTCAGGGCTTGGCCGTCTGCCGACTTCCTGGAGTCGGTGGAGAAGCCGCCCCGTTCACGGGGTGGAGGAGTCACGAGGTGCGGGTGGTGGCAGGCGGTTCCGTCCGTCGGCGCCGGGAGCACCGTGCACGTTGGCGTCGCGCGCGGGCAGCGGGGCGCGAACGCGCAGCCCTCGGGGAGCGCGCCGAGTTCCGGGGGCATGCCGGGGATGGGGAGGAACGCGCGGTCGGGGAGGGCGTCCAGGAGGCCCCGGCTGTACGGGTGGCGGGGGCCGGGGTCACCGAAGAAGCTTTTGGCGTCGGCGAGTTCGACGATCCGGCCCGCGTACATCACGGCCACCCGGTCCGCGATGCGCTCCGCCGCCGCGAGATCGTGCGTGATCATCAGCAGCGCCCTGTCCTCCCCGGCGTCCACGTGCCGGCGCAGCTCGTCGACCGTGTGGTCCACCAGGTCCCGGTCCAGGCCGGTCGTCGGCTCGTCGGCCAGCAGCAACGGCGCCTCGCCGACCAACGCGAGGGCGGTGGCGGCGCGTTGGGCGAGCCCGCCGGACAGTTCGTGCGGGTGGCGGTCGAGGTGGTCGAGCGGGAACGCGGCCCGCCGGGCGGCCTTCTCGACGGCGCCGGGGTCCTTGGAGGACGTCAACGCCCGTATCGTCTCCGCGAGTTGGGATCGCACCGTACGTACGGGCGTGAGATGCGCCACCGGACTCTGCGGCACCAGCCCCACGAGCCGCCCCCGCACCCGCCGCACCAGCGTCCCCTCGTCGGCCCCGACCAGCTCGATCCCCCGCACCCAAGCCTCCCCGCGCGCCTGCGCGTTGGCGGGCAGCAGCCCCAACAAGGCAGACGCCAGCACCGACTTGCCGCAGCCGCTCTCCCCGATCAGCGCGAGACACTCCCCGGCGGCCACCTCGAACCCGACGTCGGTGACAGCGGGCACCTGACGCCCACCGGGCAGCAGGAAACGGACGGAGAGCCCGCGTACGGAGAGGACGGGCTCCTCTCCGTCGGCTTCTTCTCTGTCGGCTTCTTCTTTGTCGGCCGTGGTCACAGCATCAACTCCGATCTCCTGCGCGGATTGATCCGCTCCCGCCAGGCCCCCGCCGCCCCGGCGATCGCCAGCGTCGGCACGATGATGAACAGGCCGGGGAACAGCGTCGGCCACCACTGCCCGGCCAGCAGTGAGCCGCGGGCCGACTGGACGAGGCCGCCCAGGCTGGCCATGTGCGAGGGGAGGCCGAGACCGAGGAAGGAGAGGGCGGACTCGTGCCACATGGCGTGCGGGACCATCAGGACGGCGGCGAGGCCGGCTTGGGGGAGGACGCCGGGGAGCAGGTGCCGTACGGTGACGCGTCTGCGCGACGCCCCGCCGGAGATCGCCGCGTCGACGAACGCCCGGGACCGCAGCGACAGCACCTCGGCGCGGACGATGCGGGCCGTGGACAGCCAGTGCGTGACGCCGACGGAGACGATCACCGGCCACACGCCGGGCCGGAACATCGCGACGACGAAGATGCCGAGCAGCAGGTGCGGTACGGACGACACGGTGTCCACCGCCCGCATCACGACCCGGTCCACCCACCCGCCGAACGTCCCGGCGAGCGCGCCGACCGCCGTGCCGAGCACGGTCGCGGTGAGCGCGGCGGCGAGGCCGACGAGGAGCGAGACGCGCAGCCCGTACACGCAGCGCAGCAGGAGGTCACGGCCGAGGTCGTCGGTGCCGAAGGGGTGGGACCAGCTCGGCGGGAGCAGCTTGGACGCCAAGTCGACCGACTGCTGGTCGAGTTGGACGAGGGGCGGGACGAGCAGGACGGCAAGTGCGGTCGCCGCGATGATCGTTGCCGAGACTCTGACCCGAACCGTCCGCGTGGAGCGGCGACTTGGTCCGTACGTCCGCCAGCCGGGTGCCTCACATGTCACTGAATCCCACCCTCGGGTCGAAGAGGCCGTACAGCAGGTCGGCCAGGAGGTTCCCGGCGAGCACGGCGGCCGTGGCGAGCGTGGCCAGCGCCGCGAGGAGCGGGAAGTCGACGGAGGTCGCCGCCTCGACGGTCGCCGCCGCGATGCCGGGCCAGCTGAACACGGTCTCCACCAGCAGGGCCCCGGTGATGAGTTCGGGCACCCGCGACCCGACGAGCGTCAGCACCGGCAGCAGCCCCGAGCGCAGGGCGTGCCAGAGCAGGACGGTCCGCTCGCTCAACCCCCGCGCGCGGGCGCCCCGTACGGGGTCCTCGACGAGCGCGTCCCCGACGCCCTGGCGAACGTACAAGGTGAACCAGGGGAGTTGGGACACGGCGAGCACCCCGGCGGGCAGCGCGAGATGCCGGACGACCTGGTCCACCGTCACGACCTCGCTGGCGGTGTCCGTGAGTCCCCCGGCGGGCAGCACGCCCCACTGGAGCGCGAACACCCAGACGGCGAGCAGCGCGAGCCAGAAGACGGGCGCCGCCTCCAGCGCGTACGCCAGCGAGGTGACCGTACGGTCGAGCGGCGAACCCGGGCGCCGGGCGGCCAGAACTCCCAGCACGGTTCCGGTGGTTACGGCGATGACGAACGCCGCCGCGCACAACAGGCTGGACCACAGCAGGCGTTCACCGATCACCTCGGCGACCGGTTGCCGCAGCACGCTCGACTGACCGAGGTCCCCGCCGAGCGCGGACGTCAGCCACTCCCACCAGCGCACCGCGAACGGCCGCTCCACGCCGAGGTTTTCGCGCAGCCGGGCAAGCGTCTCGGCGTCGGCGCCGAACGCGGCCGTACCGGCGTACGCCTTCACGGGGTCGAAGGGAGAGGCGGCGGCGATCGCGAAGACGCCGAAGGTGACGAGGAGGAGGACGGGGACGGCGAGGAGGAGACGGCGGGCGGTGAGGCGGGCCATCGCGGCCCAGGGGAGGCGGGGCAGGGACGCCGGTCTCCGCAGCGGCTGTTTCGGCGAAGTCCCTTCTGCGGGCGGCCGGTTCACTGCGTCGCCTGCTTCGGCTTCCACGTCTCCAGGTTCCACCACGGCCCGCTCGCGAACCCGTGCTCGTGCGGCTCGACCTGGGTCGTGAGGCCGTCCCAGCGGTCGGCGAGGACGTACACGTGGTCGATGTGCGTGAGGAACGTGTACCCGGGGTCGGCGACGAGGGCGCGCTGGAGCGTGTCGTATGCCGCCTTGCGCGCCGCCGGTTCGCTGGTGCGGCGGCCCGCGTCGAGGGCCTTGTCGACCGTCGGGTTCGTGTAGTGGCCCATGTTGTTGAAGCCGTCGCCGGCGAGGGTGGAGTACAGCATCGTGTAGAGGCCGAAGTCGGGGTCGCCGGTGGAGCCGAAGCCCGCGAGGACGGCGTCCTGGGCCATGCGCGGCTCGATGACCTCCCACGTCGCGCTCTGCACCTCGACCTCGACGCCGGCCTTCTTCGCGTCGGAGGCGTACGCGAGGGCGTGGTCCTGGCGGACCTTGTCACCGGCCGGGTAGTACAGCGTGAACGAGGCGCGGCGCCCGTCCTTGGCACGGACCCCGCCGCCGGAGGCCTTCCACCCGGCCCGGTCGAGGACGCGCCCCGCCTCGGCGAGGTCCTGCCTGCGCTCGATGCCCTTCGTGAACCACGGCGAGCCCACCGGCAGCGGCCCGTACGCCGGGCTCCCCGCGCCGTCCAGGATCTTCGCGACCATCGCGTCCCGGTCCACGGCCAAGTCGAGGGCCCGCCGGATCGCGGTGTCCCCGGCGACCGGGTTCCCCGAGGGCAGCGACACGAGCCGGACGTCGTACGTCGTCGCGTCGTACCGCTTGCGGCTGCCGTCCCGCGCGAACGCCGCCGCGAGGTTCGGCGGCAGGATCGCGCCGTCGAGGTCGCCGGCGCGCAGGCGGGTGGCGCGGACGTTGTCGTCGGGGACGATCGCCATCGTCACCTTGGCGACGCGCGGGGCGCCGCCCCAGTACTCGGGGTTCGCCTTGAACGTGAGCTTCTCGCCCTTGCGCCAGTCCGCGAGGACGTACGGGCCCGTACCGACCGGATTCGTGTTGAAGGAACCGGTGTTGGGGTCCTGGCCGCCCGCGAGGTGCTCGGGGACGATCGGCAGGGTGGTGCGCGCGGCGAAGGGCGCGTAGGGGTACTTGAGGCTGAAGACGACCTTGTCGCCGTCGGCCTTCACCCCTTTCACCGCGTCGAGTTCGACCCGCGAGGTGTTGTTGGTCCTCGGGTTCAGGACGGTGTTGTACGTGAACACCACGTCGGCGGCGGTGAGTTGCTTCCCGTCGCTGAACTTCACGCCCTCGCGCAGCGTGTACGTGTAGGTGAGGCCGTCGGCGCTGACCTCGGGGAGGGACTTCGCGAGGGCGGGCTTCAGGGTGAGGTCGGCGTCGTGGGCGAGGAGGCCGTCGAAGATCTTCGAGTTGCCGTCCTTGCCGTAGCCCAACAGGGGGCTCAGGGTGGCCGGTTCGGAGGGGACCCCGATGACGACCGAGTCGGCCTCCCCCGCCCCGCTCTCGCTGGGTGCCGAGCAGGCGGCCGTGACGGTGAGCAGCGCCGCCGTCAGGGCGGTGGCTCGTGTGCGGGGGGTCATCGGGCTCCCTCTGTTGCTGGTGGGTCGTTATTGCATATGAGTTGCAGATGAGGGCTACCCGAGTCAAGGGCAGGTCAAGCGTGTGAGGGGGGCGGGGCTTGAGACGTACTGAACGCCGTTGCGGAAAACGATCTCCCGGCGTTACGTTCGCCCCATGTCGGACGATGAATCCACGCGCGCCGCACGGCTGTTGAGCGCGCAAGCCAAGGCGGAGGAACTCTTCGCGGAGATCTCCCGGCGCGGGCTGATCGCGCCGGGCGAGGGCGAACGCGCGGTCAGCGACCGCGTCCGCGACCTCGCCAACGAACTCTTCGGCACCACCCGGCACTGGCACAAGCGGATCGTCCGCTCGGGCCCCAACACCCTCAAGCCGTACCGCGAGAACCCGCCGGACCGGCCGATCGCCGCCGACGACATCGTGTTCGCCGACTTCGGGCCCATCTTCGAGGAGTACGAGGCGGACTTCGGCCGCACGTTCGTCCTCGGCGACGACCCCGTGAAGCACCGCCTGTGCGACGACCTCCCCGAGGTCTTCCGGGCGGGCCGGCGCTTCTTCGAGGACACCCCCGGCATCACCGGCGAACAACTCCACGCGGAGATCAACCGCCTGGCGGAGAAGGCGGGTTGGGGACTGGGCGGCTGGCACGCGGGCCACCTGGTCGGCGAGTTCCCGCACGAACGGATCGACGGCGCGGACGTCGAGTCGTACATCGCCCCCGAGAACACGACGCAGTTGCGCCGCACCGACCGCGCGGGCCGCCGCTGCCACTGGATCCTGGAGATCCATCTCGTGGACCAGGAACGGGAGTTCGGCGGCTTCTACGAGGAGCTCCTCACCCTCTGACGTACGCTCGGAGCATGGGTGCCATCCTGCCGCTGCTGTGCATCGCCGCCGTCCTCGGCCTGTTCGCGCTCCTCGCCCGCCGTATCCGCCGCAGGGGCCTCGCGGGCGGAGCGCTGAGCGCGGCGCTGGCCTCGTACGAGGAGGCGTTCCGGGCGACGTCGTACGCATCCCACGTGGAGATCCAGGTCCAGACGGACCGCAAGGAGCCGATCCCCACGCCGGACCGGTGGAGGACGCGGTGGGGGCGGCGGCGCTGAAGGCTGCTGGGGCTTCCTGAAGTCTGACCGCTGACCTGCCTGGTTTGCCGACGCGGTGCGCTTTGCGACCATGGACGCGGGAAGATCGTCCACGACGCGTACGGCGGATGCGGAAGGAAGCGGCAGCTCATGTGCACCAAAGTGACCCCGGGCGGGGTGGTTCTGTGACCGGCGTCCAGTGCTGGCGGGACGGTCTGGTCGGGCGGGTCGTGCTTGATCGGCCCAAGGCGCTCAATGCCCTCAACCACGCCATGGTCCTGCGGATCGACGCGGCCCTCACCGAGTGGGAGCACGACCCCTCGGTCACGGCCGTCGTCGTCACCGGCGCGGGGGAGCGCGGGCTGTGCGCCGGTGGGGACATCCGCGCCGTGCACGACGACGCGCGGGACGGCGACGGGCGCGCCTCGGCCGCCTTCTGGCGGGACGAGTACCGGCTGAACGCGCGGATCGCGCGGTACCCGAAGCCGTACGTCGCCGTCATGGACGGCATCGCGATGGGCGGGGGCGTCGGGATCTCGGCCCACGGGGACGTCCGGATCGTCACCGAACGCTCCCGCGTCGCCATGCCCGAGACCGGGATCGGGTTCGTGCCGGACGTCGGGGGGACCTATCTGCTCTCCCACGCACCCGGCGAACTCGGCACCCACCTCGGCCTGACGGGTACTCAGATCGGCGCCGCCGACGCCCTGTTGTGCGGCCTCGCCGACCACTACGTCCCCTCCTCCGAACTCCCCGCCCTCCTCGCCGACCTGGCCACCCTCCCGGTGACCGAGGCCCTCGCCCGCCACGAACAGCGGCCTCCCCTCGCGGAGTTGCCGGGCGACCGGCACTGGATCGACGCCTGCTACGCCGCCGACACGGTCGAGGAGATCGTCGACAGGCTCTCCGCGTACGACGATCCCCGTGCCAAGGGCGCCGCCGAAACCCTCCTCACCCGCTCCCCGACGACCCTCAAGGTCACCCTCCGCGCCCTGCGCAGCGCACGCCGGCTCACCCTGGAACAGGCCCTCGACCAGGAGTACCGCGTCTCCTGCCACGCCCTCACGACCCACGACCTCGTGGAGGGCGTCCGCGCGCAGATCATCGACAAGGACCGCAACCCCCGCTGGTCCCCGGCGACTCTGCCGGACGTCTCCGAGGCGGACGTGGCCGGGTACTTCACGCCCCTGGGGGAGGAGGAGTTGGGCCTCGGCGCATGACGCAGGCTCTCAGCAGGAAACCTCCGAAAGGGACCCGCCATGCCCCATGACCTCCCCCTCGCCGGCATCACCGTCGTCAGCGTCGAACAAGCCGTGGCCGCCCCCTACGCCACCCGCCAACTCGCCGACCTCGGCGCGAGGGTGATCAAGGTGGAGCGACCGGGCGGCGGCGACTTCGCGCGGCGCTACGACGGAACGGTGCACGGGGAGTCGAGTTACTTCGTGTGGCTCAACAGGTCCAAGGAATCGGTGACGTTGGACCTGAAGACGGCGGCGGGGCGGCGCATCCTGGGCCAACTCGCGGGCCGCGCGGACGTGTTCGTCCAGAACCTCGCGCCGGGCGCGGCAGCGCGGATGGGGTTCGGGGCGGACGCGCTGAGGGAGCGGTACCCCTCGCTGATCCCGTGCGCGATCACCGGGTACGGCAGCACGGGCCCCTGGGCGGACCGCAAGGCGTACGACCTCCTCGTCCAGTGCCAGACCGGCCTGGTCTCACTGACAGGCGGCCCCGAGGAACCCGCCCGCGTCGGGATCTCGGTCGCCGACATCGCCGCCGGCATGTACGCGTACTCCGGCATCCTGACGGCGCTGTTCGCGCGGGCCACCTCGGGCGTCGTACGCCCCGTCGAGGTCTCGTTGTTCGAGGCGCTCGCGGAGTGGATGGGCCAGCCCGCCAACTACACGCGGTTCGGGGGGAGTCAGCCCCCGAGGGTGGGCACGCAGCACGCGACGATCGCGCCGTACGGGGCGTACCGGTGCGCGGACGGGAAAGACGTCCTGTTCTCGATCCAGAACGAACGCGAATGGGCGTCCCTGTGCGGCCGGTTCCTGAAGGACCCGGCACCCGCGACCGACCCCCGCTTCGCCACCGGCACCGAACGCGTCGTCCACCGCGAGGAGTTGAACGCGATCGTGGCCCGCAGATTCGCGGAGCTGGACAGCGCGGAGGTGACGCGCGAACTGGACGCGGCGGGCATCGCGAACGCGGGCGTGAACGACGTCGCGGAGTTCGTCGCCCACCCGGTCCTCGCGCAACGGGACCGGTGGCGGGACGTGACGCTGCCCGGCGGCGTCGCCGTACCCGCCCTGATCCCGCCCGTCGACCTGGCCGGCGTGGCGCCCCGGATGGACCCGGTGCCCGGTGTGGGGGAGCACACGGACGCCGTGCTCGCGGAGCTGGGGTACGGGGAGGCGGAGATCGGGGCGCTGCGGAGCGAAGGCGTCGTCTGAGGCTCCGGCCCAGCCCCCGTCCCGATTGTCGTCCGAAGTATTGACGCCATCCTTCTGACTGCGTAGACATGACAGCGCAGACATGACTACGCAGTCATGCGGGTCAGCGTCTGGGATCATGGACACGTCGTAACTGTCGACCGGGAGGTGCCGTGACACGAGCAGCCGGGCGGAACGCCGGAACGGCGGCGCCGCGCAGCGTGGACGTCGCACGCCTCGCCGGGGTGTCGCAGAAAACGGTTTCCCGCGTTTTCAACGACGAGCCGTACGTCTCGGCGGACGTGCGGCGCAGGGTCCTCGACGCCGCCGAGCAGCTCGGGTACCGGCGCAACAACGCCGCCCGCGCGCTCGCCTCGGGCCGCACCAGGTCGATCGGCGTCGTCACACTGGGCACCGCGCTGTACGGGCCGGCCTCGCTGCTGATGGGCGTCGAGAAGGTCGTCCGGGACACGGGGTACGCGCTGCGGGTCGTCAACACCGTCGAAGGCGACCCGGCGGGCATCGCCGGAGCCGTCGACTCGCTGCTCGACCAGGGCGTGGACGGCATCGTCGTGTCGGAGCCGATCGACGAACCGAGCGGGGTGCCGCTGCGGGTGGACGTGCCGGTGCTGGTGATCGGCGCACCCTCGCCGGTGACCTCGCCGACGGTGCTGTCCGCAGGCGACGGCGCCGACCTCATGGCGCGTACGGCGGTCGAACACCTCCTGGAACTGGGCCATGTGACGGTCCATCACCTCGCTGGCCCCCAGCGCTGGTTCGCCGCCCGGGACCGACTCGTGGGCTGGCGGGCCGCGTTGACCGAGCACGGCAGGCGGGTGCCGCCCGTCGTCGAAGGCGACTGGTCGGCGGCCTCGGGGTACCGGGCGGGCCGGGAGCTGGCCCAACTGGGCGACGTCACCGCCGTGTTCGCCGCGAACGACGACATGGCGATCGGGCTGATCCGGGCGCTGGCGGACGCCGGACGCCGGGTGCCCGAGGACGTCAGCGTCGTCGGGTTCGACGACATCCCGGTCGCCGCGTACGTGACACCTCCGCTGACCACGGTGCGCCAACCCTTCGACACCGTGGCCCAGGAGGGGCTCAAGAGGCTCGTGCACGTGATCGAGAACCCCGGCGCGGACCCGCTGCCGTCGGGTCAGCCGCCGGTGGACCTGGTCGTACGGGACTCGACGGGTCCGGCGCGGGCCGTCCCGGCTTCCCCGGCCTCCCCGGCCTCCCCGGGCGGAGGTGGGCCCGCCCGCGACTGACCGAACCATCGCGCCCGCGCGCCTCCCCACCGCGCCGCGCCCCTTTCACCGAGCCGCGTACCCCCCCTCATGCCGCCTCGCTCCGAGGCGTGCCCCGGGTCTTCGACCCCCTTGTCTCCGGCGGACGTTCACCCCCTCGGCGTCCCCGCACCCCTCTTCGCTTCCGGCGGGAGTCCACCATGCCCAAAAACATCATCACGTCCGCTTCCCTGAGCCGCCGCCTCTTCCTCACGACGACCGGAGCCCTCTCCCTGGGCGCCGCCCTCACCGCCTGCGGCGGCGGTGACTCGGGGAAGTCCCAGTCCGCGACCCAGCCGGTCAGCCAGGCCGACATCGACAAGGCGATGAAGACGCCGACCGAACTCACCTTCTGGACCTGGGTCCCGAACATCGCCAAGGAGATCGCCCTCTTCGAGAAGAAGTACCCGGCGGTCAAGGTGAAGATCGTCAACGCCGGCCAGGGCACCCCCCAGTACACCAAGCTGCGCACGGCGTTGAAGGCCGGCAGCGGCGCCCCCGACCTGGTGCAGATGGAGTACCAGGCGATCCCCACCTTCACCATCACCAACAACCTGCTGGACCTGCGCCCGTACGGCGCCGAGGCTCTCAAGTCGACGTTCGTGGAGTGGACTTGGGGCCAGGTCACCGGCACCGGCGGCGAGGTCTGGGCGATCCCGCAGGACACCGGCCCGATGGGCATGCTGTACCGCAAGGACATCTTCGACAAGCACGGCATCCAAGTACCGGGGACGTGGGACGAGTTCGCGGCAGCCGCCCGCAAGCTCCACCAGGCCGACCCGGACGTCTACCTCACCAACCTCGCCGCGAACCAACCCGCCGCCTGGCACGGCCTGTTGTGGCAGGCGGGAAGCAAGCCGTACGTCAGCCGGAGCAAGGGCGAGATCGCGATCAGCGTCGACGACGCCGTGTCGAAGAAGCTCGGCGCGTACTGGGGCGGCCTCGCGAAGGAAGGCGTCATCGGTGTCGAACCCGACTTCACCGACGGCTGGTACGCGGCCCTCAACAAGGGCAAGTACGCGACCTGGCTGACCGCCGCCTGGGCCCCCGCGTTCCTCTCCGGCTCCGCGAAGGACACCGCCGGGAACTGGCGCGCGGCCCCGCTCCCGCAGTGGGACGCCGCGAAGCCGTCCTCCGGGAACTGGGGCGGCTCCACCACCGCCGTCATCCGGGGCACCAAGAACGCCGTCCAGGCCGCCGTGTTCGCACAGTTCCTCAACAGCGACCCCGCCAGCGCGAAGATGTTCGCCACCGAGCAGTTCTTCTTCCCGGCGACCAAGGCCCTCCTCGCCGACCCGTCGTTCACCGGCGACGCGCCCGCCTTCTATGGCGGCCAGAAGGTCAACGAGGTGTTCGCGGGCGTCAGTTCGACCGTCGACGCCGACTTCCAGTGGCCGCCGTTCCTCGACCAGGCCGCCACCGACTGGACCGAGACCGTCGGCAAGTCCCTCGCCGACCACGCAGACACCGTGTCCGCGCTGGGGAGTTGGCAGTCACGGCTCACGTCGTACGCCAAGGGTCAGGGCTTCACGGTCGAGGGGAACTGAGATGGCCGCACCGCGCCGGAGGTCGGCGGGACCCCTCTTCGTCGCCCCCTTCATGATCCTGTTCCTCCTCCTCTTCCTCACCCCTCTCGGCTACGCCGCCTACCTCAGCCTCTTCCAGGAACGCCTGATCGGCGGCACCGCCTTCGTCGGCTTCGACAACTACGTCCAGGCCGTCAAGGACTCCCAACTCCTGCACGGAGTAGGGAGGGTGGCGCTCTTCTTCGTCATCCAGGTGCCGATCATGCTGGCCCTGGCGCTCCTCTTCGCCCTCGCCCTGGACAGCGGCCTCCTGCGGCTCGCCCGGATCATCCGGCTCGGCGTCTTCGTGCCGTACGCCGTCCCCAGCGTCGTCGCCGCACTCATGTGGGGCTACCTGTACGGCCCGGACTTCGGCCCGTTCGCCCAGTTCGCGCGTGAACTCAGCCTGCCCGTACCGGACTTCCTCAGCGGAACCTGGATGCTCGGCAGCCTCGCCAACATCGTCACGTGGGAGTTCACCGGCTACAACATGATCATCCTGTACGCGGCGCTGCGTACCATCCCGACGGAGCTGTACGAGGCCGCCGCGATGGACGGCGCGGGCGCCTGGCGGACCGCCTGGTCGGTCAAACTCCCCGCGCTGCGGCCCGCGTTGCTGCTCTGCCTGCTCTTCTCGGTGATCGGCAGCTTCCAGCTCTTCAACGAACCCAACCTGCTGATGAAGATCGCCCCCGACGTCATCACCAGCGACTACACCGCCAACCTCTACGCCTACTCCCTCGCGTTCACCGGCCAGCAGGTCAACTACGCGGCGACGGTGTCGTTCCTCCTCGGCCTCGTGATCGTCATCGCCTCCTACGCCGTCCTGCTGACCGCGAACCGCAGGAGGACCCCGTGACGACCCTTCTCGACAGGCCGACGGCCGCACAGCACACCGGAGTTAGCAAGGCGAAGCGGCCCCGCCGCAGCACGCCCCTCACCATCGCCATGCTCGCGGCCCTCGCCTACTTCCTGCTGCCGCTGCTCTGGCTCCTCATCGCGTCCACCAAGTCCGCGCACGACCTGATCGACAGCTTCGGCCTTTGGTTCTCCGACGCGCCCCAACTCCTCACCAACATCAAGGACACGTTCACGCAGGACGACGGCGTCTTCGTCACCTGGCTCCTCAACACCGTGCTGTACGCGGGCGTCAGCGCCATCGGCGCCGCCGTCCTCGCCGCCGCCGGAGGCTACGGCTTCGCGAAGTTCCGCTTCCGGGGTGACCGCGCCGCCTTCAACCTGGTGCTCGGCGCGGTGATGGTCCCGACGACGGCGCTGGCGATCCCGACGTACCTGCTGTTCGCCAAGGCGGGCCTGGTGAACACGCCGTGGGCGATCATCCTGCCCTCGCTGGTCAACCCGTTCGGCCTGTACCTGATGCGGATCTACGCCGCCGACGCGATCCCGGACAGCCTCCTGGAGGCCGCCCGCATCGACGGCGCCGGCGAGGTGCGGATCTTCTTCCGCATCGCGCTCAGACTGCTCGGCCCCGGCCTTGTCACCGTCCTGCTGTTCACGCTCGTCGCGACCTGGAACAACTACTTCCTGCCGCTGATCATGCTGAACGACCCCGATCTCTACCCGGTCACCGTCGGCCTCTCGTCCTGGGCCGCGCAGGCGCAGAACGGCGGCGCGGGCGCGAGCAGCGACATGCTCGCGCTGGTCGTGACCGGCTCCCTGCTCTCCATCCTGCCCCTCGTCGTGGCCTTCCTCCTGCTCCAGCGGTACTGGCAGAGCGGACTGGCCACCGGCGGCGTCAAGCAGTAAATCCCTTTGTCTGGAGGCTATTTCATGGCGGAACTCCCCGCCCGCGTCCTGTTCGGCGCCGCCTACTACCACGAGTACCAGCCCTACCCCCGCTCCGAGAACCGCCTCAAGACCGACCTCGACCTCATGTCCGAGGCGCACTTCACCGTCATCCGCGTCGGCGAGTCCGTCTGGTCCACCTGGGAGCCGGAGAACGACGTCTTCGACCTCGACTGGCTCCAGCCGGTCCTGGACGGCGCCCACGAACGCGGCATCTCCGTCGTCCTCGGCACCCCCACCTACGCCGTCCCCCCGTGGCTCGCCCGCCAGTACCCCGAGATCACCGGCGAGCGGAGGACCGGCGAGCGCATCGGCTGGGGCGCCCGCCAGGAAGTCGACTTCACCCACCCGGCGTTCCGCTTCCACGCCGAGCGCGTGATCCGCCGTATCACCGCCCGCTACGCGAGCCACCCGGCCGTCATCGGCTTCCAGGTCGACAACGAACCCGGCAACGAACTCCTGCACAACCGGGGCGTGTTCGAGCGGTTCACCGACCATCTCCGGCAGAAGTACGGCGACGTCGAGACCCTCAACCGCGAGTGGGGCCTGGTCTACTGGTCGCACCGCCTCTCGACGTGGGCCGACCTGTGGACCCCCGACGGCAACGTCCAGCCTCAGTACGACGTCGCCTGGCGGGAGTTCCAGGCCCGCCAGGTCACCGAGTTCATCGGCTGGCAGGCCGACATCGTCCGCGAGTACGCGCGCGACGACCAGTTCGTCACCACCTGTATCTCCTACACCCGCCCGGCGGTCGAGGACGACGAGCTGACCGACCGCCTCGACATCGCCTCCGGGAACCCGTACTACGCGATGCAGGACGGTCTGGCCCTCCCGGACCCCGTCGACCGTCCCCAGAAGTGGCAGACCGCCGGTGTCTGGTCCCTCTACCAGACCGCCGACTGGATGTTCTCCTCCCGCCAGTCCCCGTTCCTCGTCACCGAGACCAATGCCTCCTCGATCGGCTTCCCCTGGGACAACCGTCCCGCGTACGACGGCCAATGGCGCCAGGCCGCCTGGGCGTTGGTGTCCCGGGGTGCCCGCATGATCGAGTACTGGCACTGGCACACCCTGCACTTCGGCGCCGAGACCTACTGGGGCGGCGTCCTCCCGCACACCGGCAGACCCGGCCGCACGTACGCCGAACTCGCCCGCCTCGGCGCCGAGTTCGACACGGCCGGGGAACTCGTCGCCGGACTCGAACCCGACGCGGACGTCACGATCGTCTACTCGACGCCCAGCAAGTGGCTCATGCAGAAGTACCCGCCCCTCGCGACCCCGGACGGCGAACCCGACCCGGCCGCCTACCACGGCATCCTCGACCCCTTCTACCGGGGCGCGTTCGAGGCCCGCCGCCAGGTACGCATCGTCCACGCCCGCCAGTTGCACGACCCGACCGGTGAACGCGAGGGCCTGGAGCCGGAGTCGGCGGCCCGGACCCACCCGGTCCTGGTCGTCCCCGCGCTCTACCTCGCCGCCGACTCCACCCTGGAGTGGCTCGCCGCGTACGCCCACGCGGGCGGCCACCTCGTCCTCGGCCCCCGCACCGGGTACGCCGACCAGGAGGCCCGCGCCCGCACCGACCGCGCGCCCGCGAGGCTGGCGGAGGCGGCGGGGGTTTCGTACGACGAGTTCAGCAACCTCGTCGCGGAGGTGCCGGTCACGGGCGGGGGGCCGCTCGGTGTTCCGGAGGGGGCGACGGCGACGCGGTGGGCGGACGGGCTGACCGTGGCCGGCGGCGCGGCAACGGGCGGCACATCAACAGGCCCTGTCTCAAAGTGCGTTGAGCAAGGCGGCGGCGCGGCGGCAGACGCCGTGGAGATCCTCGCCCGCTACGACCACCCCCACTTCGGCCGCTGGCCCGCCATCACCACCCGCCGTCACGGCGAAGGCCGCGTCACCTGCGTCGGCACCGTCCCCGGCCAGACGCTGGCCCGCGCCCTCGCCGAATGGCTCGCCCCCGAACCCCGGCACGGCTGGGGCGAGTTGCCCGAGTCGGTGACGGTGACGAGCGGCACCTCGGCGGACGGCCGACGCGTGTACGTTGTCCACAACTGGTCCTGGGAGCAGGCGAGTCTGCGAGCGCCCGCCGGTCTGACGGACGTCCTCAGCGGCGAACCCCTCGGCCGGGAAGCCCACTTGAACGCCTGGGACGTCCGCGTGTTCGCGGAGGACAAGCCATGCTGAAGAGACTCGGCGTCCTGGGAGCAGCCACCGCCCTCCTCGCCATCCCGACCGCCACCGCCCACGCCTACAACCCCACCGGCGGCATCCTCTACCAACTCGGCTCGGAACCCTGCCTCAAGGGCCGGGGCAACTGCGCCATCTACCCCAAGTCGGCCCAACTCCCCAGCGGCAGACTGGTCGCCGCCTTCGAGAAGTCCACCGTCGTCGCGAAGTCCGGCAGCGCGGACGGCCAGACCATCCCCGTCTACAAGAGCGACGACCACGGCACGACCTGGCAGCCCCTGTCCGAGGTGAAGGCCCCGGCGTACCTCGGCAACTACCCGAAGTACACCAGCAATTGGACCAACCCCTACCTCTACGTCCTCCCGCAGAACGTCGGCGCCCTGAAGCGCGGCACCCTCCTCATGGCGACCGTCGTCTCCGGCGACGACGCGTACTACAAGGAGCACAAGGCCGCCGACCCCGACTGGACGCCCTCCAACGACGGTGACCGCAGCGACCTGGCGATTGCCCTGTACGCCAGCAACGACGACGGCGTGACCTGGCGGGTCATCAACATCATCGCCACCGGCGGCTGGCAGGGCGGCAGCGCGGGCGCCGTCGGCCAGAACGTCGCCGCCGCGAACACGCACCGCCAGGTGGACCCGCTCTGGGAGCCGTACCTGATGGTGCATCAGGGCAAGCTGGTGTGCTTCTACTCCGACGAGAACGACTACACCGGCTTCGACCCGGCGACCGGCGTACCGGCCCTCGACCCCGCCAACGACACGGCGCCGGACGCACACGGCCAGATTCTTGTCCACCGTACGTGGGACGGCCGTTCGGCGGCGTGGGAGAAGCCGGTCGTCGACATCGCCGGACTCTCGGGAGCGCAGGGCATCGGCGGCGGACGCCCCGGCATGACGAACGTCGTCCCCACGACCGACGGCAAGTGGCTGCTGACGTACGAATACTGGGGCGGCGGCGCCAACACGAGGTACCGCGTTGCGGACAGCCCGCTGGAGTTCTTCAAGGGCTCGCCGGTCGGCGAGGGCGTCAACTCCCTTCCCGTGGACGCCGGTTCGCATCCGCTCGCGATGGGCGGGAGCCCCGTACTGATCCGCCTGCCCGACGGGCGGCTCGTCTACAACGCGGCCGGGAGCGGGGACGTGTGGGTCAACGAGAGCGGGCGCAGCGACGGAGTGTGGAAGGAGTACCAGACGACGCTGGGCGCCGGGTACAGCCGTAATCTCCAGTACGACGCGGACACCGGGCGGGTCGTGATCCTGCGCAACCAGGGCACGTCGACACTCGCGTACGCGGAGGTCGACCTGGGGCGTTCAGCAGGCGCTTACTACCGTTTGCAGAACCGCGCGACGGGCCAGGTCATCGGCACGGGCGGCAGGACCAACGACGCGAACCTCGGCAACGGCGACGTCCCCGACGTACGCCTCGAAGCCGTGGGCTCCGCGAGCAATCCGGACACGCAGTACTGGCACGTCGTGACCGAGCCGCAGGGCGGGACAACCCTCCTGAACCGGTCCGGCGGGCGGGCCGCCGCCGTCTGGACCGGCAACGCGACCGAGGGCCAGCGGATCGGGCAGTGGGTCGACGACAGCCCGAAGGGAAGCTGGAACCTGGTCGCCACCACAAACGGTTACTACCGCTTGCAGTCCGTCAAGAACCCGGAGCTGTATCTGACGGGCGCGAGCGCGGGTGCGCCGCTGACGTTGCAGAAAACGGTTGCTGACGGTTCTCAGGAGTGGAGGCTCACAGGTCGGAGAAGTTGAGCGGGATCACCGCCGGTGTGTCGCTGGTGGTGAGTCCGTCGCCGAGTGGGCGCTGGGAGGCGAAGTTGTCCGGCGTCCACCACAGGCGTTCGTCGCCGCCCGCGCCCTTCCACACCATGGTGATCCGGTTGTCGACGCGGCTCAGCGCCGGCCCGTGGCTGGAGCGGCCGATGGCGAGCCGCTGCGCCGACCAGCCGTTGTCGCCGTAGGCGGCGCGCCACAGGGAGTCGTCGTTGCCGGAGCCCTTCCAGGCCATCGTCAGGGTGAAGCCGTTCGACGCGAGCGCCGGTCCGTGGGTCGAGCCGCCGGGGAAGGCCGTCGGCTGGGTCCACGAATAGCCGTCGTACACGCACCAGTACAGGTTCTGGTTGCCTCCCGACCCTTTCCACGCCATGAACAGGCGGCCCTTGTGCTCAGCGAGCGCCGGGCCGTGGCTGGAACTCGCCGTGCCGTCGCTGGTGACCTGCTGCGGGGTCCAGCCGTGCGGGCCGAGGACCGAGTACCAGATGTGCTCGTCGGCGCCCGCGCCGCGCCAGGCCAGGACCGGTTGGGTGCCGAGGACGCCGAGCGCCGGGCGGTCCTCCGTACGCGGTACGTCGGGCGGGAGCGCCTGGTCGTCCCAGCTGTCGCCGGTGAAGTGCCCGGCGGCGGTCCACAGCCGGCTGTCGTCGCCGGCGCCGCGCCAGGCGGCCCGGATGCCGTTCCCGCCGGGGACGACGACCGCCGCGAGACCCCGGCTGCTGGCGAACCAGCTCACCTTGCGGACGTCGTGGAACTCGGTCCCCTGATCGCAGCGCGCGGAGTAGATCCCCTGGTCGGCGCCGTGACCTTTCCAGATGACGAAGGGGCGGTCGGGCATGGGAGCCTCCCGGAGCGGTCGGCGGTCACGGTGTACGGGACCGGCTCGCGTCCATTGTCCGCCCGACGCCCGGCCCGCGCCCGCAAAAGCCGATATCTCACTCCTCTTCCAGCAGTAGCCGCACAAAGTCCCGCACGGGCCGGGTGATGTCGAGGCTCGGGTCCAGCAGCCACTGCAACTGCAATCCGTGCAGCACCGCGTTGAGGAGCATCGAGGCGCTCTCGGGGCTGACGCCGAGGCGCAGCGCGACGCCGGTGCTGCCCTCGTGGACGCCCTCGGTGAAGGTGGCCCGCGAGCGTTCGTAGCGCTCGACGAAGTACGCGTGCGCGGAGTGGTCGGGGCGGGACGCGGCTGCCGCCAACTCGATCCACAGGCGCATGAGTTCGGGCGCCTGCTGGTGGTGGCGGAGCAACTGCTCGAAGTACGGCCCGAGTTGGTCGGCGCTCTCGATGAAGTCCGCGCCCTGGCGCCACTCCTCGGCGTCGCGCTCCGCGAGGACGGCCGCGAGGATCTCGTCCTTGTTGTGGAAGTGGTGGAGCAGCCCGGTGTGGGTGATCCCGGCCCGCTCGGCGATATCGCGCAACGACGCCTTCGCGAAGCCGTGTTCGACGAAGCTCTCGCGCGCGGCCTGCACGATCTCCGCCCTGCGGGCCAGCGATTTCGCGTAGCTGCCCCGCGCCTTCGACTGCTCCACGTGCCGCTCACTCTCCTCGACGGGGTCGGTGGGAGCTCGAAATTATGCCGCCCGGTCGGGAATCGTCCAGCGCTGGGCGCTGGATTGGATAACAAGTGCATAACGAAATGTGATCGCCGTCTTCACGAGCTTGCCACAGACCCATAACGTCCCACCGAAAACAGACCACGTGGTAAGTGGTGGCGTGATCGCTCCCCCGGAGAGCCGACCAGGGGGACGGTTCCCGGACGAAGGAATCCAGCCATGCGCATACGACACCCCCATCCGCGCACCCGCAGACAAGCCCTCACCGCCCTGGGCGTCGGCGCGGTGCTGTTCGCCTCGGCGGCCTGCGACAGCCGGCCGGCGAGCACCTCCGCCTCCCCGTCGACCCTCGCCCTCTCGATCTTCGGGACGCCCAACTCCTTCGACCCGACACAGCTGTTGGAGGGCCAGCAGATGTACGTCTGGGACTCCGTCTACGACACCCTGCTCCTCCAGGACAACGAGGGCCGCCTCCAGCCGGGCGCCGCGCAGAGCTGGCAGTACTCCACCGACGCCCGCACCCTGACCCTCAAGCTGCGCACCGGCATGAAGTTCAGCGACGGCTCACCCGTCGACTCCGCCGCCGTCCGCGCCACCCTCGACCGCATCCGCACCACCTCGGGCCCCTCCCAAGGCATGCTCGCCTCCCTCGCCGCCGTCGAGGCCCCCGACGCGACCACCGTCGTCGTCCGCCTCAAGCGCCCGGACGGCTCCCTGCTCACCGCGCTCTCGCAGGCCGCCGGAGTGATCGGCGACCCGAAGACCATGACCACCAGGAGCGCCGCCCTCGAACCGGTCGGCTCCGGCCCCTACACCCTCGACAAGGGTCAGACCGTCAACGGCTCGGTGTACGTCCTCAAGCGCCGCGCCGACTACTGGAACAAAGCCGCCTACCCCTTCGCCACGGTCAAGGTCCGCGTCATCTCCGACCCCACGGCCGCCGCCAACGCCCTCAAGGCCGGCCAGACCAACGCCGGAACCGTCGACATCTCCCAGCTCTCCGGCTTCCCCGCCCCCGCCTTCGAGCACAAGCACGTCGACGCAACCGCCGGAGCCACCCTCGTCCTCGCCGACCGCGAGGGCCAAGTCCTCAAGCCGCTGGGCGACTTGCGGGTCCGCAAGGCGATCAACATGGCCTTCGACCGCGCCAAGATGGTCAAACAGCTCCTGCGCGGCTCCGGCAGCCCCACCACCCAGATCTACAACCCCAAGGGCACGGCGTACGACAACTCCCTGAACCAGACCTACGGTTACGACCCTCAAGGCGCCAAACGCCTGCTCGCGGAAGCCGGTTACCCGAACGGGTTCTCCGTCACGATGCCGAGCCTCGTCTTCACCAAGACCTTCGAGCCCACCCTCACCCAGGCCCTCGGCGACATCGGCGTCAAGGTCACCTGGCAGCCCGTACCGCCCCAACAGGCCGTCTCCGCGCTCGCGTCCAAGAAGTACCCCCTGTTCCTCGTCGTGGACGGCCTCACCGCCACCCCCACCGAGACCCGCAACTTCTACAGCCCCACCGGCTACCGCAACGTCTTCAACTCCACCGACCCGGCGCTCACTTCACTCCTCGACCGGGCCGACCGCGAACTCGACCCCGGCAAGGCCGCCGGAATCTACCGGCAGATCAACAAGTTCGGCGTCGACAACGCCTGGTACAGCCCCGTCTTCCAGATCGGCAGCGACTGGGTCACCAAGAAGGGCATCACCTACCTCGGTGACGGATCGTCAACTCTCGCCACCGTCCGCCAGTTCGGCGCCACCGCCTAGGAACATCCCATGATCCTCTACGTGGTGCGCCGCCTCGGCACCGGTCTGGTCCTCGCCGTTCTCGTCACCCTCCTCACCTTCCTCCTCCTCAGCACCTCTTTCGACGACGTCGCCAGCAGCATCGTCGGCACCGGAGCCACCCCCGACCAGATCCACCAGCAGAAAGCCCAACTCGGCCTCGACCGCCCCCTGTTCGTCCAGTACGGCGACTGGCTCGGCCACGCCGTACGCGGCGACCTCGGCCTGTCCTGGTTCACCAGCGAACCCGTCCGCGCCGCCGTCACCGCCCGCCTCGGCGTCACCCTCTCCCTCGTCGTCACCGCCCTCCTCCTCACCACCCTGATCAGCGTCACCCTCGGCGTCCTCGCCGCAGCACGCGGCGGCGCCGTCGACCGCATCGCCCAAGGCGTCTCCATGGTCGGCCACCTCGTCCCCAACCTGCTGATCGCGATCGCCCTCACCTACGTACTCGCCGTGAAACTCGGCTGGTTCCCCGCCACCGGCTACACGCCCCTCGCCGAGGACCCGGCGGGCTGGGCCTCCACCATCGCCATCCCCGTCGCCGCGCTCATGATGGGCGGCGTCGCGAACCTCACCGCCCAGATCAGAGGCGCGATGATCGGCGAACTCCGCAAGGACTACGTCCGTACGCTGCGCACCCGAGGCGTCCCGACCCGCTCCGTCGTCCTGCGGCACGCCCTGCGCGGCGCCGCCGGGCCCGCACTCACCGTGCTCTCCCTGGAGTTCGTCCAGATGCTCGGCGGCGCGCTCGTCATCGAGCAGGTCTTCGCGCTCCCCGGCTACGGACAGTACGCCTTCAACGCGTCCCTCCAGGGAGACGTCCCGATCATCATGGGCATCAGCCTCTTCGGCGTACTCCTCGTGATCGGCGTCAACCTCGCCGTCGACCTGGTGGGCGGCTGGCTCAACCCGAAGGCGAGAGTGCTGAGTTGACCACACCCTCTGTACGCCGACTGCTGCGCGACCCGCAGGCCGTCATCAGCGCGGGGCTGCTGCTGGCCATCGTCCTGCTCGGCCTGATCTCCCCGCTCGTCCGCGAACACGGCCCGAACCACGCCTCGTTGGACGCCGTCAACGCCGCGCCCGGCACCGACGGCTACCTCCTCGGCGGCGACAAGAGCGGGCGCGACATCCTCGCCCGGCTCCTCGCGTCCATCAACACCAGCATGGTCTCCGCCCTCATCGGCACCAGCATCGCCCTCGCCGTCGGCGTCACCTTCGGGCTGATCGGCGGGTACTTCGGGCGACGGGTACGGGGCGTCACCGAATGGGTGTTCAGCCTCGTCATGACGTTCCCCGGACTCCTGCTCCTCATCGTCCTGCTGCCCGTCACCGGCGGCGACTACCGGGCGACCATGCTCATCTTCGGGTTCCTCCTCTCGCCGGGCATCTACCGGCTCGTCCGCAACCTCGTCCTCGGGGTCAAGAACGAGCTGTACGTCGACGCCGCGCGCGTCTCCGGGCTGCCCGACCTGCGGATCCTGCGCCGCCACGTCCTCACCGTCGTCCGGGGGCCGGTGATCATCGCCACCGCCTTCCTCGCCGGGTCCTCCATCTCCGTACAGTCCGGGCTGGCGTTCCTCGGACTCGGGTCCAGCGCGGTGCCGAGCTTCGGGGCGATGATCTCCGAGGGGTTCACGAACCTCTACGAGGAACCTCTCCAATTCGTGTGGCCCAGCCTGACGTTGGGGCTCATCACGGCGTGTCTGGTGCTGCTCGGCAACTCGCTGCGGGACGCGCTGGAAGGGGGGCGGCCCAAGCCGGCCCGCATTGTCTCGACACCTCGACTCCAGGTGCCTTCCTCGTACAGCGCTTCTTCGGGACTGCTCGTCGTCGACGATCTCGCCCTCGCCTACCCCACCTCCGACGGGGAGTTGAGGGAGGTCGTCTCCGGGGTGAGCCTCACGCTGGAGGCCGGGGAGACCCTCGGGCTCGTGGGGGAGTCGGGGTCCGGCAAGACACAGACCGCGTTCGCGGTGCTGGGGGTGCTGCCTGCGGAGGCCGTGGTCGTTCGGGGGTCGGTGCGGCTCGACGGGCGTGAGCTGCTCGGGCTGGGTGAAGGGGAGTTGAGGAAGGTGCGGGGGCGGGCGATCGCGTACGTCCCTCAGGAGCCGATGTCCAACCTGGACCCCAACTGGACCGTGGGCGCGCAGCTCGTCGAGGCGATCCGCGCGGCAACTCCCTTGCCCCGTAAGGAAGCGCGAGCGCGGGCGCTGGCCCTGCTGACCCGCGTCGGCATCCCCGACCCTGCCCGTACCTACGCCTCCTACCCTCACCAGATCTCCGGGGGCATGGCCCAACGCGTTCTGATCGCAGGGGCTGTTGCTACTCGCCCCGCGCTGCTCATCGCCGACGAGCCGACCACCGCGCTCGATGTGACGGTGCAGGCGGAGATCCTCGATCTGCTCCGGGATCTTCAGGCGGAGTTGGACATGGCGGTGTTGCTGGTGACGCACAACTTCGGTGTCGTAGCCGACATTTGCGACCGGGTTGCGGTCATGCGGGAGGGGCGGATCGTCGAGACGGGGGAGGTGGAGGGGCTGTTCGCGGCGCCTCAACACCCGTACACGCGCATGTTGTTGGACTCGATCCTCGACGAGGACACGGTCCGCGCGGAGGACAGCCAGGCTGTTGATTCTCGGGAGACCCGATGACGAACCCTCTTCTCGACGTCTCCGGCCTTCGCGTCACCTACCCCGGCCGTGGCTTCCGGGCCCGCCCCAAGGAAGTCCTCCACGGTGTCTCCCTGACCGTCGGCAAAGGCGAGACCCTCGGTGTCGTCGGCGAGTCAGGGTCCGGCAAGACCACCATCGGCCGTGCCGTCCTCGGTCTCGTCAAAGCGGCCGGTGGTGGCATCCGTTTCCTGGGCCAGGACATCACCCACGCAACTCCCAAGGAACGCCGGGGGCTTGCCCGTGATCTCCAGGTCGTCTTCCAGGACCCCTACACCTCCCTCAACCCCGCCCTGACCGTCGGCGACATTCTCAGTGAACCCCTTGTCGTCCAGGGCGCGACCCCGAAGGGCGCCCGGACCCGGGTGCTGGATCTTCTCGACCAGGTCGGTCTTCCGGCGGACGCGTACGACCGGCTGCCCCGCGAGTTCAGTGGCGGCCAGCGTCAACGCGTCGCCATCGCACGGGCATTGGCGCCCGGCCCCAAGCTGATCGTCTGCGACGAACCGGTCTCCGCGCTGGACCTCTCCACGCAGGCCCGCGTCCTCGATCTGTTCGTCGATATCCAGCGCCGTACCGGTGTCGCCTATCTTTTCGTCTCGCACGACCTCGCCGTCATCCGGCATGTCAGCCACCGTGTCGCGGTCGTTCACCACGGCGACATCGTCGAGACGGGCCCCGCAGGACACGTCACCTCCACTCCCGAACACCCCTACACGCGCCGCCTGTTGCTGGCGGCGCCGGTTGCCGACCCGGTGAAGCAGCGCGCCCGGCGTGAGGCGCGGCGGCGGGAGAAGGCTGCCGGAAGTGCCTGAGCCGAACTTCTTGAGCCGACCCGGAATCGGCTGACCTGACCCGAAGCGCCCTTGCGTGAGCTGCTCCCTGACCTGAGAGGACCCCCATGCTGAAACCCCGTCCATCCGCCACCCGAGAGCTGGTGAACCTCGACGGCGTCTGGAAGTTCGCCCTCGACGCCGAGGCGGGCCCCACCCCCTGGTCGGCCCCCCTCGACACCGGCCTCGAAGCAGCCGTCCCCGCCAGCTACAACGACCTCTTCACCGACCCCGCGATCCGCGACCACGTCGGCTGGGTCTGGTACCAGCGCACGGTCCGCGTCCCGCGAGGCTGGTCCGGCGAGCGGGTGCTCGTGCGCGTCGACGCGGCCACGCACGAGGGCTGCGTGTACGTCGACGACGTCCTCGTGGCCGAACACATCGGCGGCTACACCCCGTTCGAAGCCGACATCACCCAACACGCCACCCCCGGCGCCGAGTTCCGCCTCACGATCGGCGTGAACAACGAACTCACCAACACCACCGTCCCGCCCGGCCGCATCACCGTCGACCACGACGGCACCCGCAGACAGACGTACCTGCACGACTTCTACAACTACGCCGGCCTTGCCCGCTCGGTGTGGCTGCACAGCGTCCCCGCCACCCACATCACGGACGTCACCGTCGTCACCGGCCTCGACGGCACGGTCGCCTACGAAGTGAGCACCAGCGAATCCGCCGAGGTCAGGGTCCGTGTCCTGGACGCGGACGGCACGGAGGTCGCCGCCGCCGACGGCGCGACCGGCACGCTGCGGATCCCGGACGTCACCCTCTGGCGACCCGGCGCCGCATACCTGTACGACCTCGTCGCCGAGATCCCCGGCACGGACGTCTACCAACAACCCTTCGGCGTCCGCACGGTCGAGGTCGGCGGAGGCCAATTCCTCATCAACGGCGAGGAGTTCTACTTCACCGGCTTCGGCAAGCACGAGGACACCCCCGTACGCGGCAAGGGCCACGACAACGCCTACCTCGTCCACGACTTCCAGCTCATGGAGTGGGTCGGCGCCAACTCCTTCCGCACGTCCCACTACCCGTACGCCGAAGAGGTGCTCGACTTCGCCGACCGGCACGGCATCGTCGTCATCGACGAGACGGCCGCCGTCGGCCTCAACCTCGCTGTGGAAGCGGGCCTGTTGGGCACCCCGCCCCGCCCGACCTTCTCCCCGGACACCGTCAACGACACCACCCGCGCCGCCCACGCCCAGGCGATCCGCGAACTGATCGCCCGCGACAAGAACCACCCCAGCGTCGTCATGTGGTCCATCGCCAACGAACCCGCCTCCAACGAGGAGGGCGCCCGTGAATACTTCGAGCCCCTGGTCGAGTTGACCCGCAAGCTCGACCCCACCCGCCCGGTCACCTACTCGGCCGTGATGTTCGCGACCTCCGAGAACGACCGGATCGCCGACCTCTTCGACGTGATCTGCGTGAACCGCTACTACGGCTGGTACGTCGCGACCGGCGATCTCCTCACCGCAGCACGCTACTTGGAAGGCGACCTGCGCGCCTGGGCCGCGAAGTTCGGCAAGCCGCTCCTCATGAGCGAGTACGGCGCGGACACCCTCCCCGGTCTGCACTCGGTGTGGGACCAGCCGTGGACCGAGGAGTACCAGGCCGACCTTCTCGCCCTGCACCACCGCACCTTCGACCGCATCCCCGAGGTCATCGGCGAACACATCTGGAACTTCGCCGACTTCCAGACCTCCCACGGCATCCACCGCGTCGACGGCAACCGCAAGGGCGTCTTCACGCGCGACCGCCGACCCAAGGCGGCCGTGTACGAACTCCGGTCCCGGTGGCTGGAGTTGGGACACAAGAAGCCGTCCACGGAGGAAGGGTCGGCGTCGCGATGACCGTGGAAATGAAGGGTGCCGTAGCCGTCGTCACCGGCGCGGGCAGCGGCATCGGCCGGGCCGCCGCCCACTCCCTCGCCCGCCGGGGCGCCCTCGTCGTCGTCACCGACCGCGACGCCGCCCGCGCCGACACGGTCGCCGGGGAACTCGGCGGCCAGGCGGTCGCCGCCCGCTGCGACGTCACCAGCCTCGACGACCTGGAAGCGGTACGAGACCTCGCGCTCACCACGTACGGCCGGGTCGACATCGTCATGAACAACGCCGGTGTCCTCGCCGTCGGCCCCGTCGAGGCGATCCCCCTCGACGCCTGGCAGAAGGTCATCGACGTCAACCTCCTCGGCGTCGTCCGCAGCAACCTCGTCTTCCTGCCGCACCTGCTGGAACGCGGCAGCGGACACATCGTCAACACGGCCTCCAACGCGGGCCTGATGCCCTACGGGTACGAGCAACTCCCGTACACGGCAAGCAAACACGCGGTCGTCGGGCTCTCCGAGTCCCTCGCCCTCTACCTGCGTCCGCGCGGGATCGGCGTCTCCTGCCTGTGCCCCGGGATGGTCGTCACCAACATCGCCGAACAAGTCGCCTTCTACGGCGAGGTGTCCGCGCCGCGCGGCCCCAACACCCCTGTCCTGGAAGCGGATCAGGTCGGCGAACTCGTCGCCGACGGCATCGCCGAGGACCGCTTCCTCATCCTGACCGTCCCCGCCGTGGCGGACGAACTGCGCGAGAAGGGCGCGGACATCGAGGCCTACCTGGCCCGGCTGACCAGCGAGATCGAAGGAACCTGAGCACATGAGCACGTTGAGCCGCCGACACCTGCTCGGCATCATGACGGCGACGGCGGCGGGGACTGCCCTGTCCGCACCTGACGCCGCCGCCTCGGCAGTCGTCTCGTCCGCCGCGCACAAAACGGGCCAGCCGTACGCCCTCCAGATCAACTCCCGCACCGCCCCCCTCGGCACCCAGACCACCCCCTCCTTCAGCTGGATCCCCCCGGTCGACCGCCAGTCCGCGTACGAGATCCGCGTAGGGACCCGCCCCGGCGCCGCCGACATCTGGACCAGCGGACGCGTCGAGAGCACCGCCACCGTCGAAGTCCCCTACAAGGGCCGCGCGTTGAAGGCCGACCGCGCCTATCACTGGCAGGTCCGCTCCTGGGACGAGCGGGGCCGCCCCGGCGCCTGGAGCAAGCCCGCGACCTGGGAGACCGGCCCCTTCGACGGCGACTGGTCCGGCGCGCGCTGGATCGGCGGACGTACCGAACAGGACCACGACTGGCGGGACTTGACCGCGACCGTCGTCTTCCGGGGCGGTGCCGACCCCGACAGCGGGCTCTCCCTGCTCCTGCGCGCCGAGCCCATCGGCAAGACCTGGGGCGAGGCCCTGGACTGGACGCTGAAGCGTTCCGGCGACGCGATGCAACTTGTGATGGCGACGAGTCACTATGCGGGCAACACCTGGATAGACGACGGCACTTCGGAGCCGGACTGGGGTGTCGACCACTACGACCCGCAGAGTGAGACCAACCCCACGACCTCCGGCACACGCCGCGTCCCCGTCGGCACGGTCGCCCTGCCGGTGTCCACCGGCCTCACGCCGGGTACCTGGGCAAGTCGCGACCACACGGTGGCCGTCGAGGTGCGTGGCCTCACCGTCGTGACCACCGTGAACGGCGTCCACGTCGACACCCGTACCCTCACCGGCGACCAGATCCGGCGCCACGGCAGCTTCGGCTTCGGTGGCGTCACCTCGGCGACCATCCGCAGCGTCACCGTAAAGGGCACCGGCGCCCGGGACTTCGCCGCCGACCTCACCACCGGCGCGAACCCCTTCGAGGCCGGCATCGGCACCCTCGACGGCCTCACCTTCCCGCCGAAGAACCCGTACATCCCGGGCCGGGGCAGCGTCCTCCCGATCGCCGCTCCGGCCCCCCTCCTGCGCCGCGCCTTCAAGCTGGGCGGCAACCGCCGTATCGCCAAGGCCCGCCTCCACCTCGGCGCGGCGGGCAACGTCACCTTCACCGTCAACGGCGACCCCCTCACCGTCGACGGCACCCGGACGCCCCGCCTCCTCACCGACCACAGCACCTACGACCGTACGGTCCTCTACGACACCTTCGACGTCACCGCCCTCCTGCGCCCCGGCCGCGAGAACGTCCTCGCCGCCGAACTGGGCCGGGGTTTCTACGGGTTGACGACCCCTCAGGAGTGGTACTGGCAGCTCGCCCCCTACTCCGGCCAGCCCCGCCTCCTCGCGAAACTCGCCGTCACCTACACCGACGGCACCTCAACCACCCTGGTCACCGACGGCAGTTGGCTCACCGCCGACGGTCCGACCACCTTCGACTCCGTCTACTCCGGCGAGAAGTACGACGCCCGGCGTGCGGAGAAGCTGGGGGAGTGGCGGACGAGCGGCTACCGCACCGGACCGGACTGGCGGTCCGCAACTCATCTGATCCCACCGGGCAGTTGCTCCAGCCCTCACCCCAAGTCCCATGGCAGACTCCCCGCGACGAAGACCCCGCCCGGCTTCAAGCCCGCCGTCCTGCGCGCCCACGAGTCCGAACCCGTCCTGGTCAGCGAGGTGTTGAAGCCCGTCGCCCTCACGCCGGGCACCCCGGGAACCTGGATCGTCGACTACGGGCAGATCCTCACCGGCTTCGTCCGCGTCCACCTCACCGGCGTCACCCCCGGCAAGGCGGGCCTCGCCCTGCGCATCCGGGGCGGCAACCGCGTCACCGACGGCACGGTCGAGGAGGAGAACTTCCAGCACGACGCCAACCTCCAGACCCACTACTACACGGTCGGCGCCCGCCCCGAGCAGACGTGGGAGCAGCAGTTCAGCCACTTCGGCTTCCGCTACCTGGAGGTGCGGAACCTCGAAGCGGTCCTCGGCCGTACTCCTCAACTCCCTATGGATGAGGGCCTGTTCACCGTATCCGTCGCCCGTACCGGCTTCGCCCGCACCGGCACCTTCACCACCGGCAACGCCCTCCTCAACCGCCTTCAGCGCAACCTGGAGTGGGCCGAGCAGAACAATCTCGTCCAGAAGCCCACCGACACGCCCTCCCGCGAGAAGAACGGCTGGACCGGCGACGCCATGGCCAGCTCCGAGTCCCAGTCCCTGACCTGGGACGTCAACGGCGTCTTCACGACCTTCCTGCGCCACTTCCCCGACAACCAGATCTCCACCGGCCAGCTCCCGATGATCGTCCCCGTCGCCAAGGGCGGCTACGGCTACGACCGCACACCCGGCTGGAACGCCGCCTGGAAGGCCGTGCCCGCCTGGGACTCCGCGTACTTCGTGATGCCGTGGGAGCTGTACACGTACTACGGCAACAGCAGCCTCTTCGCGGAGCTGTTCGACCACCAGGACCGGCTTCTCGCGTACTACGAGACCCTGTTCACCCCGGCGAACGACTACGTCTTCGAGGCGTCCCTCGGCGCCTACTCCGGCGCTGAAGCCCCTGGCAGCAACGCCGTCATCAGCCTCGCCTTCTACATCCACTTCTGCGACTACATGACCCAGGTCGGTGACCTCCTCGGCCGCCGCCAACGGGCCGCGTACTACCGCGAGTTGGTCCGCACCCTGCGCAAGGCGTTCATCGCCAACTACTGGGACGGGGCCCAGTTCACCAAGGGCAGCATCTCCAGCGAGAACACGATGGCCGTCGCCTTCGACCTCGTCCCCGGCTCCGACCTGCCGCCGAGCGACCCCCGCTACCTGAAGAACACGAAGCCCCAGGCGGAGAACAAGAAAGCCCTGGTCAAACTCCTCGCCGACCGCATCACCGCATCCGGCGGCCACCTCCAGAACGACATGTACGGTTCCCGCTACGAGTTCAACATCCTCAGCGAGTACGGCTACACGGACACCGCCCTCAAGGCCGTCACTCAAACCGGCGCACCCGGCTACGTCTACCAGATCGCCAAGGGCGCCACCTCCCTCTGGGAGCAGTGGACCGACCGCCTCTCGGTCAACCACCACTACCGCTCCAACGTGGCGACCTGGTTCTACCAGAGCCTCGCAGGTATCCGCCCGACCTCAACTGCGTACGAAACCCTGCGCATCCGCCCCTACATCCCCTCAACTCCGGTCAACAGCCGAGTCCCTGAGAACGTTGACGACATCGACCTGTCACCCACCCCCCTCGACCACGTCAGCGCGACCATCAACACGGTCCGAGGCAAGGTCACTTCGGAATGGCACCGACTCCCCGACGCCCGCATCGCCCTCACGGCGACGGTCCCGTTCAACACGGACGCGGAGATCTGGATACCGACCCAAGGCAAGCCGGTCACCGCCCCGAAGGGCCTGAAACCGGCTCGCAAGGACAGTTCCGGAGGCGCCGAGTACCAGGTCTTCCGGGTGCGGGCGGGGGAGTACCGCTTCAACGCGTAGTACGTGCGGCGAAGAGCCGTCTGACCTGTGGCGATCCGGCTCAGACGGCCTTTGCGGTCCCCGCAGAGAACAATGACGCCGCCCATTCCAAGGCTGCGGCCAGGTGTTCCGCTTGGAGCCCGGCACGGGGGTCGGGCTGAACGAGGAGGGTTGATGGTCCCTTGGCTGTGCGCTCTGTGGCCCAGTCGTGGTCAAGGCTGGTGAAGTCGTCGTCGATCCAGACGGCGGGGGCGTCGCCGAGCCAGGTGTCGACGTGGTCGCGTTTCCAGAGGTAGCCGTTGGGGTGGCTGGTGGTGATCCGGGGGCGCGGGAGGTCGATGTGTGGCAGGTTCGGGAGACCGGGGAGCGGTCCGATGAGGGTCGCGGCATCCTGGCGCCAACTGGTGCACCAGACAGGGGTGATCAGGCCGGATCGGAGCACTTGCGTGAGCAAGGGACCGTGCGCGGGGTTGAGCCAGATGCTGACAGGGGTGTCGGAGGTTCGGCCTGTCGGGACTACGTCGTGGCGTGTGTGGGTGGCCGGAGTGGTGCCGTTGGCCTGGGGAAAGGGAATGAGGACACCGTCGATGTCGAGGAGCAAGTAAGGCAGACGCACGGGATTCTCCCTGGTGTCAGGACTTGCACGCGGTGATGAGCAGGGTGGCGTGGAACTCCTGGGCCGAGGTGAGCAGGAGACCCTCATCACCGAGGTGCCTGTCCCAGCGGTCGGCATCGAAGTCCCAGCGTTCGATGGGGAGTTGGGTGTGGTCGGGGAGGGTGACGTGGTCGTGGCGGGGACGGTCGTCGTCGGCGGGGTTTCGGCCGTCGCGTTGCGGGTGGGGGACGGAGAAGACGAACAGGCGGCCGGGCGCGAGGTGTTGGGCGACGGCCGGGAGCAGGAGTTCGGGGGCGACGAGGCCGACGGCGCCGAAGACGGAGTAGATCGCGTCGAACTGCACGTGGGTGGCGTGCAGTTGGTGCAGGGCGTGACCAGTGATGAAGGTGAGGTTGTCCAGCTGTCCGTAGTGGGAGCGGGCGCGGTGGATCTGGAGCCAGGCCAGGTCGATGCCGGTGACGTGTGCGCCGTGGCGGGAGGCGAGGTGGGCGGCGTTGTGGCCGGGGCCGCAGCCGAGTTCCAGCAGCCGCTTGCCGTGCAGGCTGGGGCCGAGGATCTCGGCGCCGGGTCCGCTGCCGGGCTTCGTGGTCCATTCCATCCGGGCAGGTACGGCGAGAGGGCCGGTGGCGGTGCGCTGGAGTGCGTGGGCGTGCCACGGGGATGCCTGGCCGTGCACGTCAGATCTCCAGGAGGCGGAGTACGTCGGTGAGGTGGCGGCGTACGGCCTTGGTGTAGGCGGGGTCGGTGGCTGGATCGTCGATCCAGCGGACGGCCTGTTCCATGAACCACTCGACGGCCCACATGCGCTGCCAGCCCAACGCCCAGTTCTCGGCGGTGAGTCCGCCGCGCGCGGTGAGGACATCGGGGGTCCCGCCGCCGGTGACGTACTGCTCCAGGAGGACCCGCAGGCGTACGGGGTCGGGGGTGTCGAGGGTGCCGTGCCAGCTGGCGAGGTCGAGCAGGCCGGGGCCGGTGAAGGCGCGGGCGAAGTCGAGCAGCCGCCAGCCGTGTTGGCCGATGTGGATGCTGGTGGGGTGGAACTCGGAGTGCACCCAGCCGAACGGTTCCAGGGTCGCTCCGGCCGAGCGGGCGTCGGCGGCCCGGGCGATCCTGCCGAGCGCGTCCTCGACGTCGTCGGCGTCCTGCCACCGGTCGGCCTTGCGGAGCCGTTCGAGGTGCTCCAGTGCCCTGGCCGGGCGCATGCGCAGCCGTTCCTGGTCGAGGACGGGCAGGGAGGCGGCCGTACGTGTGCTGTGCAGGACCACGGCCGCAGCGGTGCCGTCGAGGTCGTCGGCCTCGCGGGTGGACGGTCCGAGGTCCTCCATGAGCATGCCGAGCCAGCCGTCCAGGACGGCGGAGGCGTGGACCTGGGGGACGGGGACGCCGAGGGTGCGGGCCAGGCGCAGGGCCTGGTCCTCGGTGTCGAAGGGCTTCTTGGCGTACTTGAAGACGGCCGTCGTGTTGTCGGGGAAGGTGACGCGCTCGACGCCGGACATGGACCATACGCGTACCTCCTCCCGGGTGCCGGTGGCTTGGCCGACCATGGTGAGCAGGTTGTTCAGGAGTTCGGCGCTGGGGTTCGTGGTCACGTGAGGTCTCCGGGGAAGTGGTGGCGTCCGGGGCGGGCGGGGGATGCCGGCCTGCCCCGGAGCCTGATCGGGCGGGGGGTTACGCGGCGGGGTTCACGCGGTGGGCGTGGACCTGCTCGATCCAGCCCGCCTTGAACGCGGCGAGGTCGTCACGGAAGTCGGCCATCGAGGCACCGTAGGGCGCGACCACGCCGCCGGTCTGGTCCGGCACGGACTGGCAGCCGTGCACGAGCCGTCCGCCGAGCGCGGCGTGGGCCTTGACGGACTCGATGCGGCGGTGCTCGTTGAACCAGCCGCCGTGGTAGACCTCGTCGAGCATCCCGCCCGTCTCGTCGTCCAGGTCGAAGACGACGGAGGTGGCGGCGGGGAAGAACCAGCAGGGACCGACGTTGGAGATGTGCCCGTCCAGCTCGACCTTGTTGAGCGCCATCAGCGTCGCCGCCTCGCGCAGCATCCGCAGGTGCTCGCCGGTGATCTGCGGCAGACCGAGGCCGACGAGGTGCTCGTCGCGGAACAGGTACGCGTACACCTCGTACGCGGTGGCCAGGACGCGGGCGGCGTCCGGGGTGGACTCGGCGTGGGCCTTGATGAAGTCCAGCGCGAGCTGCTCGACCGCGCTCTCGGTGGTCTCGTCCACGTCCAGGAGCTGAGCCTTGACCAGCTCCCAGTCGGCGACGAGCCAGGTGTTCGACTCGAAGCGGAAGAAGTACTCGGCCGGGTCGATGGTGATGCGCGGGCCGTCGACGCGGATGCCGGGCAGGCGGCTCCAGCGCGGGTCGAACGCCTCGGGCAGTACGACCGTGATGGCCGTGGTGTCGATGGTGGTCACCGTGTCTCCGTCTCTGATCGGCCAGGTCCAAAGGCGCAGGAATGCCCGAACCCGGTGTAGGCGCAGGGAACTTCGGGGACCGCCCGGCCGAAGGGGGAACCTGGTCGCGGTGTCGGACCGGGGCCGGGCGGCTGATGATTAGTGAACCCTCCGTCACGCACAGTGGGTACGGTGAGAGGGAGTTGAAGCGGTATACGAGGTTTACAGCCCCGGAGCGGAGGAGAGCGTGGCAGCGCCGAGAGACCCCAACTCCCGCCTGCGCGACGTCATTGCCGCGACCGGCTGTACCTACGAGGCCCTCGCCAGGGACGTACGACGTATCGCGGCCGAGAACGGCGAAATCCTCCAGACCAACAAGTCGGCCGTCTCCCACTGGGCCAACGGCACCCGCCGGCCCACCGGCCGGACCGGCCAGTACCTCGCCGAAGCCCTGTCACGCCGAACGGGCCGCATCATCACCCAGACCGAGATCGGCCTACGCGCGCCTGACGGCGAGGAGCCAGCCGAAGGGGATCCCGTTCTCGCCGCAACTGACCTCGGCCGGGCAGACGTTGAGCGCCGCCGCTTCCTCGCTGTGGCCGCCTTCACCACGGCTGGCGTCGCCATGCCACTCGCCCACGACCACGAGGCCACCGCCCGCATGCTCCGCGCCCGCACCGGCACGTCCCTGGTCGGCGCGGAGGACATGGACGTCGTACGGCAGATCACCGCAGCCTTCAGCGCCGCCGACGAGCGCCTCGGCGGCGGCCACGGCCTGACCACCGTCACCGCGTACCTCGCCGACACAGCCGCCCCCATGCTGCGCGGACGCTTCCCCAGCGAAGCCTTACGCCGGGCCGCCTTCGGCGCCGTCGCCGAACTCGCCTACCTCGCGGGCTGGAAGCACCACGACCTCGGCCAGGAGGGGGCCGCCCAGCGCTACTACCAGGTCGGCTACCAACTCGCCTGCGAATCCGACCCCCACGGCCACGCCGCCTGGATGATGCGCGCCCTCGCCCACCAAGCGTTGAGCCTCAAACAGCCCCACCACTGCGTCGACCTTGTCGAAGGCGCCCTGCGATGCGGCCTCGGCCACGTCGACGGCCAGACCGAAGCCCTCCTCCACATCGCTCACGCCCGCGCCTACGCAGCCGTGAAAGAGCACCCTTTGGCCGCGCGCGCCCTGCTCGCCGCCGAAGACGCCCTCCTCCGGGACGACAGCCCCCAACCCAGCTACTCCCGCGTCAGCGGACCGGCCGCAGGCACCGTGGCCAGCCACACCGCCCGCACCCTGACCGACCTCGCCGACCACATCGGCACCGAACAACAACACCGCGACGCCCTCACCCGCTGGGACCCGGAGAAATACAAGCGCGTCCACGCCCTCACCCACGCCGACCTCGGCGACAGCCTCGCCGCCCAGGCCCGCGCTGACGAAGCCGTCGCCGCCTGGACCCAGGCCCTGGTCCTCATGGAAGGCATGACCTCCGACCGCACCCGCAAGGCGATCGTCTCCATCCGCTCCACGCTCGCGGTCTACCGGCGCCGCCGTGTTCCCGGAGCCGCCGAACTCGCCCGCCGCGCACGGGAAGCACTGGCCTAAGCTGCCACCATCCGGCCGACGAAGGGACTTACGCCGTGGCTCAGCGGACAACCGACGACCAGCCCAAAGCCCTGCCGCCCGCCCTCGAGTCGATGACTCTGCTGGTCGCCGCCGTCATCGTCCACGACAAGTCCACCAACCGCGTCGTCCTCCTCCAGCGCAGCGAGAACGCGAAGTTCGCCCAGGGCATGTGGGACCTCCCTGTCGGCAAGAGCGAACCGGGCGAGCCCATCACGGAGACAGCCGTCCGCGAGCTGTATGAGGAGACGGGCCTCACGGTGAAGCCCGAGTCCCTCAAGGTCGCCCACATCATCCACGGCGCCCGGGGCGTCGAAGCCCCCAACGGCTTCCTCACGGTCGTCTTCGCCACCCACGAATGGACCGGCGACCCCGAGAACCGCGAACCCCGCAAGCACTCACAGGTCCGCTGGGTCGACGCCGACGCCGTCCCTGAAGCTTTTGTCGACACCACTGCCAGTGCTCTGACCCGGTATCTGAACGGAGGCCCAGAGGTCTCGCTCGATGGATGGCAGTGATGTGTCGTTCCTGGTCAATTAGCCGCAGGTCAGGATCAGCCTGCGGACATTCCGCTTCCATGCTTGACACGTTCCGCCCGCCCCGAACGGACTCCGTTCAGCCCGCGTCGGCCTGTGCCTCCTTGGCGGACGCCTCCAGCTTGTTCCGGTACTCCTCGTACCAGGACTCGTCGCCGCCGTCCATGTTGCTGTTGGTCTCCCGCATGCCGACCTTGCCGTCGATCAGTTCGCGGACGATGTCGGCGTGCCCGGCGTGACGGTGCGTCTCGGCCGTCACGTGCAGCATGATCAACTGGAGCGTCACGTCACCGTTGTCGCCCCACCACTCGACGTGGCCCTTCGCGTCGAGCGGCAGCGCCCCGATGGTCGCGTCCGTGTGCGCCCACGCGCGGTGATAGAGCCCGAGCACCTCCGCACGCGACTCGTCGGCGCGCGCCCACATGTCCGCGTTGGCCTCGGCCCCCTCCTCCTCCCAGGGGAGGTCCTCACCGTGCGCCCGCCCGAACGTCGGCCCGAAGTACCCGAGTTCGACACCGGCGAGATGCTTCACGAGCCCGAGAAGATTGGTACCGGTCGGCGTGAGAGGCCGCCGGATGTCGTACTCGGACAGGCCATCGAGCTTCCATACGACAGCTTCACGGGCCGCCTTGAGGTACCGGTGCAGATCATCTTTGGGGTCATTACGAGTCATGCCGCAGAGTCTCGCACCGCCCACTGACAGCGGTCGCGCGGGTACGAAGGCCCTGGCGTGAGGCGGCGGTGTCATGGAGTGGCGGTTCCTCTCGGGCACCGGACCGACTGCGCCGCCGTGAGGCGGATGCCGTTCAGTGAGGTCGGCGGTGCCCTTACCGCCGTACGGAATTCAGGAACCGAGTGGGGGTTGTGGAGTGAAGCGTTTGTGGCCCTTGCGGTCGTAGTAGCGAGTCATCGCGAAGCCGAACAGCAGCGAGAGTGCGAAGCCGACCGCGATCATCAGCCAGGCTCGGGTCAGGCCCGCGTCGCCTCGTGCGTCGAAGTAGAGGATCGCGCGGACGCCGTCGCCCAGTTGGCGCATCGGCTCGAAGTGGGAGAGGAAGCGGTAGAAGCCGGGGACCGCCTGCAACGGGACCGTTGTTCCGGATGATGGGAGGCCCAGCACGATGAATACGAACATCGCGATGAGCTGGCCGATGCCGCCGAATGCCGCGTTGATCGCTTGGACTCCTAGGCCGACGGCGAGTGTCGCGCAGTACGAGAACAGCCATAGGAGGGGGAGGTGGGTGGCGTCGATGCCGAGGATCGTTACGCAGGCCAGCATCACTAGGGACGAGCTGATCAGGGTGATGCCCGCTGTCATCAGCATTTTTAGGAGCAGGGTCTGCGTGCGGTTGACGTCGATCGTGGGGCGGCGGGTGTGCAGGGGGCCCATCTCGATGTCCGCGTAGCCGAGCGCGCCGTCCACGCCGGAGTGGATGACGTTGCCGCCCATGAAACCGGCCAGGACCAGGAGGAGGGCGTAGTAGAACGCGGTCAGGCCGATGCCGCTGTTGTTGCCGATCGGGTGGCCTACCGCGGTCGCGATCTGTACGGGGTCCGCCAGCAGGAGTTTCGTGGTTGCCGTCGCCGCCGGGTCGGCCTTCGTCAGCTGCTCGCCGATCGTCTTCGACGCCTGTTGCGCCGCCGTCGTCGAGATCCTGCTCGCGAGGCTGGAGCCGAGGCTGCCCTTGCCGGGGTTCGTCAGGACCGTCAGGGTCGGGCGGGTGGTCGCGCCCTGGGTGGTGAGGGCGAGGGTGCGGGCCGTGAAGTCGGCGGGGATCACGAGGGCGCCATAGACCTTGCCGCTGTCCAGCTCGTCCTGTGCTTGCGCGCGGGTGCGTAGGCGCCATTCGGCCTGGTCGCCGGGGGCCTTCCTGATCGCCTCGGCCACCTGCGTGCCCAGGTTGGCCCGCTGCCCGGCCGGGGGCTTGCCCTGGTCCATGTTGACCAGGGCGATCGGCAGGTCGTGCAGGTGCTTGTTCGGGCTGACGATGCCGCCCATGTACAGCAGGGAGAGCAGGAACGCGAGGACCGTGCTCAGCAGCGTCGGCAGGATCCACAGCTTCGGGTGCCGGATCAGCGAGAACGCACGGACCGGGCGGGCCGGGGGTGGGGGTTCGGGCGTCATGGTTACCAGGTCAGCACGGGTACGGGCGCGCCGCACATCGAACCCCCACCGGGCGCTCAGCCCTGCTTGCCGCTCTGGCTCACCGGGTGCAGGCCCAGTACGCCCTGCGGGTCCGACGGGTTCACGCCCTGGACGTCACCGACGTACAGGCTGATCCGCGCCTTGTAGCGGTCCAGCGCCGTGCGGTCGCTCATGAACGCGCCGAGGCCCAGCGGGTTCATGTTCTTGTAGTCGTAGATGCCCTTGCGGCCGGCCGGGGCGGGGACGTCCGTACGGGCGCTCCACGTGCCGATGTCGTTCGTCTGGGCGTTCTTCGACAGGATCCAGCTCAGGTACAGCTTGGCCGCCGCCTTGTGCGGGGCGTTCTTCAGGATCGCGCCGGTCTGCGGCCACGCCACCCACGGCGACTGCTTCGGGAGCGTCACCTGGGAGACGCCGTTCGCGCTGCCGCCGCTGCCGAAGTTCGCGACGTAGTCGCCGGTGCCGACGAGGTCGGAGGAGTCCTGGGTGCCGCGCACGAACTTCGGGTTCTGCGCCATCAGCTTCTTCAGGTAGTCGAAGCCGTACGCGTCCGTGAGCTGCTTGAAGTAGTAGAGGACCGCGTCGTCGTCGTTCGGGTACGTGAAGACGAGCTTGTTCTTGAACTCCGGCTTCAGGAAGTCCTTCGCCTCGACCGGGGCCTTCGAACCGAGCTTCGTCGCGGTGACGTTGGCGAAGGCGAAGTAGAACAGGCCCGTGTAGTAGCCGTCCTTGTCCTTGACGCGCTTGTCCACGGCGTTCCAGCCGACCGGCTTGTACTTCTCCAGCACGCCTTCCTTCTTCCAGCGCGGGAAGTCGTCGACGGTCTGGAGGTGTACGACGTCGGCGACGACGTGCCGCTCGTCTATCTGGTTGTCGACGCGGGCGTCGTGGTTCTTGCTGAAGTCGACGATGATGTCGACCTTCATCTTGGGGAACTTCTTGACGAACGCGTCCTTGAGGTAGTCGGCCTGGCCGGGCTTGTCGCCGCCGGCGTAGACGACGAGCCGGCCGCCCTCGGCCACGGCCTGTGCGTACAGCTTCTGCAATTGCGCGTCCTCGCTCGTCGGCTTTGTACCGGCGTTCGCGACTGCCGCGCCGCTTGTGGCGAGGACGCCCAGGGCGATGGCGCCGGCCCAGGCCGTACGGGAGATCCGCATGACAGCTCCTTGCTTGAGGCTTCAACTGTCCTTGACCATAGCCGGAGATGTTGCAAATCTGCAAGATGTGGCTGCGGCTTGGCTCGACGGTGATCGAAGTCGAGTGAATCGTTCCTGGTCAGGGCCTGTTTGGTCAGCGCTTGATGGTCAGCGTCGCCAGGGCAGGTCCACCGGGAGCGCCGGACGCTCCGGGCCCGTCATCCCCGCGAGGATGATCGCGCACGCCTCCCCGAACGCCCGCGTCTGCTCCGGCGTCAGCCGGTCGAAGACCGTCGCCCGTACGAGGGCGACATGGCCCGGCGCCGCCTCCGCCAGCGCGGTCACCCCCGCCTCCGTCAGCACCGCGAGCTGCGCCCGCTTGTCGCCGGGGGAGTCCTCGCGCCGTACCCAGCCCTCCTCCTCCATCCGGGCGATGGTGTACGACAGCCGGGTCCTCGCGATCCGCAGCTTCTCCGCGAGGTCCGTCATCCGCAGCCGTTGTTCGGGCAGTTCGGAGAGGATCACCAGCACCGAGTAGTTGAGGTGGCTCATCCCCGAGTCGTGCCGTAGCTGCTGGTCGAGGGCGTCCTCCATGACGAGGCTGAGATCGGAGAACGAGCGCCAGGTGCGCTGCTCCTGCGCGGAGAGCCAGCGGGGTTGCATGCGGTGCACCCTAGCAGCGCGAGATGTGCGGCCGATGAGTCCCTGACCAGCACGTTCAGCGCACCGGCTCGTAGTTGAGCTGCTTCACCTGGCGCAGCGTCAGCGCCGTCTCCACCGAGTGGACGCCTTCCAGCACCCCGATCTTGTCGGAGAGGTACGTGTACAGGTCAGCGCTGCTGCGGTGCAGGGTCGCGGCGACGATGTTCGCGGGGCCGGTGATCGCCGCGGCGAACGCCACTTCCGGGTGTGCGGCGAGGGCCCGCCCGATCGACGCCAGTGCGGACGGTGCGACGGTGAGCCACAGCATCGCGTCGACCGTGCCGCCCAGCGCTTCGGGGTCGTACTGCACGTCGTAGTAGAGGACGCCGGACGAGCGCAGCCGCTCCAGGCGGCGCCGGACCACCGACTCCGACTGGCCTGTGGCGGACTGGAGTTCACCGAGCGAGGCGCGGCCGTCCTGGCGCAGGACCGCGAGGAGGTTCTCGTCGGTGTCGTCGATGTGTACGACGCCGGGTTCCGGGGTGACCGGCGGTGGGCGCAGGGCCTCTTCCTCCGCCGGGGTGAGCGCCTGGAGCTTGCTGAGCCAGCCGGCGGCGCCGCCGTAGAAGTGGTTCAGGATGCAGTGCGCGCTCACCGACAGCAGGCGCGGGGTGCGCTGCAACTGGTTGAGCAGCAGCTCGTTACGGTCCTCGCGGCTGCGCGGTCGCATCGAGGCGACGACCTCCGTGCCGCCGGACTCCAACGCCACGTACGCGGTGTCCGGCCGCCGCGCCAACGCCTCCGCGAGGCGCTCCGCCGCGTCCGGGGTACACCGCATCCGCACGATCCAGCCACTGCGGCCCAGGCGGTTCTCGTCCACGATGCCCAGGACGCGCATCCGGGTGGAGCGACGCAGCTTGCGCAGCCGCCGGGCGACGGTCTGGTCGGAGACGCCGAGGACTTCTGCGATGCGGGTGTAGGGGGCGCGGCCGTCCAGTTGGAGGGCTTGGAGGAGTTTGAGGTCGAGGGGGTCGAATGTGGGTGGGGGCATGGGGGCTTTTCGGGGGGATGGGTGGGGGCTCATGCGGGGAGGGTACGGGGGTGGTGTGGGGGTGCGTTGTTGTGGGCGGGTGGGGGAGGGGGCTGCTGGTCGGGGGTGGCCGGCCGAGGGGCGTTCGGGGACGGGGCCGGCGGGTTGGGGGGCGGTGGGCCGACGGACGTTTGGGGACGGGCCCGGCGGGTGGGGGTTCGGCGGGTCGATGGCTGGTCGGTGGTGGGCTGTGTCGGGGTGGGGGCTGGCCGGGGCGGCTGGTCGGTGGTGGGCTTGGTGGGTTGGGGTTCGGTGGGGCGGCGGCCGGTTGGTGACGGGCTGCCCTGGCGGCTGGTCCGTGGTGGGCTGCCTTGGGCCGGGGCTGGTCGGGGCGGCTGGTTGGTGACGGGCTGTGCCGGGGCGGGGGTCGGTCGGGGCGGTGGGCCGGTGGTGGGCTTGGTGGGTTGGGGTTCGGTGGGGCGGCGGCCGGTTGGTGACGGGCTGCCCCGGCGGCTGGTCCGTGGTGGGCATGGTGGGTCGAGGTTCGGCGGGGCGACGACCGGTCGGTGACGGGCCCCTGCGCCTGGGCGGGGCCCGTCGGGCGGTGGTCAGCCGGGCCAACCGGTCTGCCGGTGGCCGGTTGGTCAGGTGGTCGGTCGTCAGGTGGTCGCGGAGGTCTGTACGGGGGTCTGCGCCCCGCCGGGGCCGGTCGGGTGGTGGTCAGCCGGGCCAATCGGTCTGCCGGTGGCGGTTGGTCAGGTGGTTGCGGAGGTCTGTACGGGGGTCTGCGCCCCGCCGGGGCCGGTCGGGTGGTGGTCAGCTGGGCCCGACCGGTCTGCCGGGGGTCGGTCAGGTGGTCGTTGAGGTTTGCGCGGGGGGCTGCGCCGGGACGCCCGCCTTGGCCCCGGCCACAGAGCCCGCTTCAGCCCCGGCCGTAGAGCCCGCGGCCCTCGTCGCCGAGCCTGCCTCGGACCCCGCCTTTGAGCCCGCTGCGGATCGCGCCTCGGACTCCGCTGCGGACCCCGTCTCCGACCCCGCGATCCTCGTCGGCCCCGGCACCCCCTGCGGCCTGCGCAGCAATACCGCCGCCACCAGTGCCGCCACCGCTGCCAACCCCGCCGCGATCACCAGGCACAAGTGCAGCCCGTCCAGGAACGCCTCCGACATCGCGCCCAGTGCCCGGCCCTGTTCCGGGCCCAGGTCGAGGCGGGCCACCGCGCCTAGGCCGCCCTCGTTCACCGCCTCGCCGATCCGCCGCGTGGCCGTCGCCGAGATGCCCGCGTCCGCGAGGTGGCCCGGCAGGGCGTTCGTCGCCTTTGTGCTCAGGACCGCGCCCAGTACCGCGGGGCCCAGTGCGCCGCCTACCTGCCGGAACGCGTTGTTTCCGGCCGCCGCCATGCCGGCGAGCTGATGCGGGACCGACGCGACCGCCGTGGCCGTCATCGGCGTGATGACGAAGCCGAGGCCGACGCCCAGCAGGATCAGCCGCCAGGACAGCGAGCCGTACGACGTGTCCACGCCGACCGACGTCAGGGACAGCAGCGCACCCGACGTCACCAGCAGGCCGCCCGTGATCAGGACGCGCGGCGACCAGCGGTGCATCAGCCGCGACGCCGGTTGCGATACGACGATCGCCGCGAGCGTCACCAGGATCATCCGGCCCGCAGACTCCAGCGTCGTCAGCTGCTGGACCATCCCGAAGTACAGGCTCAGCGCGAAGAAGAAGCCGATCAGGCCGAGGAAGCTGATCATCGCGACCAGCGTCGTCGCCGTGAACGCGGGGGAGCGGAACAGCTTCAGGTCCAGCATCGGGCTCTCGCTGCGCCGCTCGGCGACCACGAAGACGACGGCACCGATCGCCGCCAGCACCAGCGCGACGACGACTTCCGCCTCCGCGAACGAGCCCGCGCCGCCCTCGATGACGCCGTACACCAGCGCCGTGATCGTCACCGCCGCGCTGATCTGGCCCGGCCAGTCCAGGCGGCGGGTGCCGGGCGCGCGGGAGTCGGAGACCAGGCGGGCCACCATGACCAGGGCGAGCAGCGACGCCGGGATCGGCAGCAGGTAGATCCAGCGCCACGCGAAGTGCTCCAGGATCAGCCCCGCGATCACCGGCCCCAGCGCGAGCGCGCCCATCAGGGACGTCGCCCACAGCCCGACGAACTTGCCGCGCTCCCGGGGATCCGGCACCGCGTGGCTGATCAGCGCGAGCGTCGTCGGCAGGAGCGCCGCCGCACCGAGGCCGGACACCGCCTGCCCCGCCCACAGCACCTCTATCGACCCCGCCGACAGGGCGATCGCCGCGCCGACCGCGCTGAACAGGAGCCCGGCGAGGAACACTTTCTTACGGCCGTGTACGTCGCCGAACACCCCCGCCGTCAGGATCAGCGCCGCCATCGGCAGCACGAACGCGTCGCTCACCCACGACAGTTCAGCCGTCGACGCGTGCAGCGCCCGCTGGATCGCCGGGAGGCTCACCGACACGGTGGTCACCGGCAGATAGGCGACGAACACCCCCACACAAGCCATCACGAGCGTCGCCGCCCGCCGCTCGCGCGGGGTGTCCGTCGTGGTCGAGACGTTCACGGGATCTCTCCTTGCCCTGTTGTCGCTGGGGGCAACTTTCCGCCCCGCGAGCGGGAGAGACCGAGTCGCAGCGGGGCAGGCGCCGGAAATCCGACATCCGAGAGGGGTTCCGCACAGATCCGCGACGCGAACCGGCGTCCAGGTCGACATTTCGGTGGACCCTGCCCCCGCACTCGCCTAGCTTCCCCCCATGAATCTCTCGTCCGTCGTCCGGGGTCTGCTGCTGCCGCTGATCGCCGCCGCCGCACTGGTGGCCCCGCCACCCGCCGCCGCGGCACCCGTCATCACCGCGCAGCCACCACAACTGCCCAGCCAGACGACCCTGTTCACCTCCAACACGGCCATCGGCGGCCGGACCTACACCTGCTTCCGGGTCCCCTCGGTGGTCCGCACCGGAAACGGGACGCTGCTCGCCTTCGCCGAAGCACGGCTGGGTGCCACCTGCCTGGACACCCAGGAGATGGACATCGTGAGCCGGGTCTCGACGGACGGCGGCGCCACCTGGACCGCACCCCGGATCATCGCTCGCGGTCTGACCAGCGACCCCGCGAACCCGGGTGTGGCGGCCATCAACGCTCAACCCACCCCGATCGTCGACGCCACCTACAAGAACCCGGCCACGGGACAGGTCGAAGGCCAGGTGGTGCTGCTCTACAGCGTGCGGCTGGTCACCAACGGGGGAGTCACGGGTCCGGACGGCCAGGCGAACCGTATCCAGACGTTCGCCATGTACAGCCGTGACAACGGCCAGACCTGGGTGAACCGGACGGACATCACCGACCAGGTGAACCCCCGGCAGAACAACCAGCCCGCCGCCGAGTTGCAGGGCATGCGCTTCCTCCAGCCCGGCCCGGGACACGGCATCCAGTTGAGACCGATCTCGGCCGTCGACGACGGCCGGCTGCTGGCGCCCGCGTACCAGAACGGCAGCATCGCGGACAACGGATCGTGGGTGAACGACGGACACCACGCCTCCGCCATCTACACCGACGACCACGGAGCCACCTGGCATCGAGGCGACAGAACCAGCAACAGCACCATCATCAGCGACAGCAACCCCGCAGCCACAGCCCTGTCCGTGGGTGAGGCCAGCATCGCGCAACTGTCCACCGGCCGGCTCTACATGACCTCCCGCAACAACGATGCCGACACCGACGCCGCCGCCACGGCGGGCACCAACCGCTCCACGGCCTTCAGCGACGACGGCGGCGAGAACTGGCACCCGGCGACCAAGGCCAACCTGCCCGGCGCGACGGTCTTCGCCCCGGTGCTGTCCCTCAACAACGTCCTGCGCGGAGACAGCTTCAACCAGCTGGTGATCACCGAACCCGTCTACCACGACCCGGCGAGTCCGAAGCTCCAGGGCACCCTCAGACTCCGCTCCTCCTTCGACGACGGCGCCACCTGGCAGACGCCCGCCCAGGGCCTGACCATCGCCAAGGCCGGCGCCGGCTACTCCGACCTCACCCGCACCGCGTCCGGCGGTCTCGGAGTGATCTACGAGGCCGGGCCCGACCCGTGGCAGAACCCCGCCACCCTGTACGACCGCACCTCGGTCCGCTTCACCGTCGTCTCCGCCGGCCAGACCGTCATCACCGGACCGGTGACCGGCGCCCGTACCCCGGACATCGCCGGAGGCAACGCGGCCGTCCTGCGCGGCAGCGCCCGGCTGACCGCCGGCAAGTTCGGCCGTGCGCTGACCCTCGCCCCGGACACCTCGGCGGGCTTCGTCGACGTCACACCGAGTCCCGCGTACGCCGGTCTCAGCGGTGACTTCACGGCCGCCGCCGACTTCAAGTACAACTCCACCACCGGGCTGCGGGCCATCCTCTGGGGCTTCGGCGTCGGCGCGGGCCTGCCGCAGCTGTGGATACGCGCGGAACCCGAGCAGAACCGGATCGTGGCCAACGCCACCACGGCCTCCGGCAGCAAGAACCTGGTCTCGGCGTCCAGTTACAACGACAACGCCTGGCACCACGTGGCTCTGGTGCGCGCCGGCCAGGAACTGAGTCTGTGGATCGACGGTGCCAAGGCCGACAGTGGCACCGCGCCGGCCGGCGCCGTCTCCCCGGCCCGCCCCCAGCCGCTCGAGGTCGGCAACCGGCTCGACGGCGCGCAGCCCTTCGCCGGTTCGATCGACAGCGTGGTGCTCTACAACCGGGCGCTCAGCTCCCAGGAGATCTCCGCCGCGGCCACCAACGACACCTACTCCGGTGGTGCCGCCCTGCTGCTCCGCCTGCCCTTCGAGACCGGCGAGGCCGACACCCGTGCCTGGGACGACACCGACGGCGACGGGCAGATGGACGTCTTCAACCGCACCAATGACGGCAACCTCTGGTACTTCGGGGGCTTCGGCGACGCCACCACCGGCGAACGGCACCTGGAGAACCGCACCCTGATCGGCGGCACCTTCGGCTCGTCCTTCCACCCCGCCCGGGGCGACTTCAACAACGACGGCCTCGGCGACCTCATCGCCATCAACAGCCAGGGACAGCTGAACTTCTGGCTGGGACAGGGCGACGGCATCCTGTCCGCCCCCACGGTCTTGATGTCCGGCACCTCGTTCAGCACCGTCAAGGCGGTCTCCGGCGGCGACTTCAACGCCGACGGCCTCACCGACGTCGTCGGGCTGGGCTTCGACGGTCACCTGTGGTGGTGGCCCGGGAACGGCGACCGTACCTTCGGCGCCCGCCAGGAGCTGTTCCCCGGCACCGCCTTCTCCGGCTACTCCGGCGTCCCCACCGGGGACTTCGACAACAACGGCAACACGGATGTCTCCGCCGTCGACGCGGGCGGCACCCTCTGGTGGTGGAAGGGCGACGGCAAGGGGGGCCTGTCCGCCGCCCAGGAGCTCGCGCCCGGTACGTCCTTCGCCGCGTACAGCCGCTTCTTCACAGGTGACGTGGACTCCGACGGCCGTACCGACTTCGCGGCCGTCGACTCCTCCGGCGCCGCCCGCTGGTGGCCCGGCGACGTCTCCGGCCATGTCTCCGGCACGTCCCGCCCCCTGACCGTGCTCTCGCCGCTCGCGGGGACGGCCCCTGCCTCGCTGGACGGCGTCTACACCTGGTGACCTGACCGGTCGGTGAGGACCGCGCCTGTCGTGGCCCTCACCGCCCCGGCCCTCAGTAGCCCACGCGGAACGTCGCGTCCTGCCGCTCCGTCGCCGTCGAGACCGGGTCGATGCGCAGCGCGTAGTCGTAGTGCCGGATGTACCGGGTCGGGTTGTTGTACGACCGGAACGACGCCCAGCTCGCGTCCGCGAGGCCCGCCGTACGGTAGAACGTCGCGTCCCCGGCGAACGCCGACGTCCCGTCGTTCACGTCCAGTTGGAGGACGTAGTCGGAGTGGCGCAGGTACCGGTCCGGGTAGTTGACGGAGCGCAGCGAGACGCCCGAGCTGTCCGCGAGGCCCGGGACCAGGGTCCACAGCGAGTCCTTGTACGGCTCGATCGGGTACTCGTCGATCCGGCCCGCGTAGTTCGCGTGGCGGACGTAACGCGCCGGGAAGTTGTACGACTTGAGCCTGTTCCAGGCGGGTGCGCCCCACCTCGCGAGGAGGTTGTCGTACTCCGCCGTCGTGATCGGGACGATGCCGCAGTGCTTGGAGTTGACCGGCTGGGTGTACGTCTTCTGGTCGAGGGCGGTCCAGGTGCCGGTCGCGGGGCTGGTCGACTGCCAGGCGTAGAACACGCCGTTGGGGGTGTACGTGTCTCCCCACAGCCACCAAAGGCCGCTGTTCGTCAGGGACTTGACGATCGTCGGGGCTTCCGTGCCGCCGTGGGCCACGCCCGCGCTGTACTCCGTGAAGCTGCCCGGGTCCAGGGTCGTCGAGCGGGCGCTCACCAACGTCTGGTTCTTCTTGAAGTACAGGTAGTTGTAGCCGTTCACCCCTACGGCCATGTCGCCGTCGATCACGTCGTAGCCGGGGTCGAAGAACACCTGTGGCGCCGACGCCGTCACGAAGTCCGTCGTGTAGTTGACCATGATGACGTTGTGGCCGCTGGAGTTGACGGCCGAGTAGATCACGGCGTACTGCTGCCGCCCCGCGTCCCAGAACGCCTCCGGGGCCCAGCTGTGCGTGGTCATGTCGTGCAGCTTGAGCCGCCGGTACCCGGTGAAACTCCGCAGATCCGCCGAGTCCCACACGTGGATGTACTGGCTGTTGTAACTCCAGTCCGTCCCCTTGAGATCCGTCGCCAGCACGACGAACGCCCCGTTCTGCTTCCGCATGATGAACGGGTCCCGCAGCCCGAGCGCGCCCGCCGTCGGCGTGACGAGGGGGTTGTTCTGGTTGAGCGGCGTCCAGTTCAACCCGTCCGGACTGACGGCCAGATGCAGCCCGTAATCCGTACCGTCCCCGAGATTGGTCGACTCGGTGAAGTAACACATCGCGTACGCCGAATCCGCCGCGTACGCGGTACCACCTCCCAGCATCAACGCGGCAGGCACAGCAGCACCCATGGCAAGAAGCCCACGGCGCGAAAGGTGGGGCAGTTCGCTCATCGTCTGATCTCCGGTGCGGGGGGAGTTGGCCGTCCGAAATCCCGAACGAGGTTCGGGAAATCGATCAGAAGGTAGGGGGTGGGGGAAGGGAGGTCAATGGTTCTGACACGAACGGGGGTGATCTGTGGGGGAGTTGTGAGCCGGGGGGATGAGCCGAGGGGGACGTCAGCGCCTACCGTGCCGCAGGGGCTGGCGTCGGGGCTCGCGGCGCCGTGGCCGGCGACAAGTGCCGGGCACGCTTGCCGGGTTCAGGACCGGCGATACCCGAGACCGCCTGTCCCCGCACTGCGGACCTGCGCGAACCGTGACGAGCCCCGCCCGTGGTCGGAGCGAGGCCTGTCACGGATCTGGGGCCCACCGTCACGCTCTTGCCCGCCGGGCGACGACTGTCACGCGTTCCCTCAGGCGCCGGGCCCAGCGAGGTTCCCGGCGGTCGCCGACGTCCCCGGGCCGGGGGTGCTCCCCATTGCCGCTGGCCCGCCCTCCCGGAGGACGACACAGGACCCAGCCCCGGGCAACGCCTACGCCGTCAGCTCCTTGCGGATGCGGTCCAGCATGAGCGCCGACGACTCCCGTGCCCGTTCCTCCCACGCGAACACGCACGCCGTTGCCACGCCGTCGAAGTTCAGGTTGCGGAGAGTGGTGAAGAACGTGGGCCAGTCGACCTCGCCCTGGTCGATGTCCAGGTGTTGGTGGATGCGGGTCGGGGTGCCGGGTGGGTTTGTGATGTAGCGGAGGCCCGACGAGCCTTTGTGGTTGAACGAGTCTGCTATGTGGACGTGTTGGAGTTTGTCGCCGGCGTAGCGGAGCATTTGCGCGATGTCGGCGCCTACCTCTGCGGCGCCCGACAGGTGGAACGTGTGCGGCGCGCAGTACAGGTAGTTCACCCACGGTTTGTTGATCGCGCGGACCAAGTCGACCGCGGGCGTGTTCTCTTCGCAGAAGTCGTCCGGGTGCGCCTCCAGATTCAGCGCGATGCCTTCCCGCTCGAACAGGGGGAGCAGCTCCTCCAGCGAACGCCAGAACGCGGCCTCACTCTCGGCGGCCCGCTCGGGACGCCCGTTGAACTCGCTGTTCATCAACGGGCATTCGAGCTCGGCCGTGATCTCGATCATCCGCTTCCAGTACCGCACAGCGGCCTGCCGCTCGGACTCGTCCGGCGACGACCACTTGTACAGCGGCAACACCGAGGACAACTGAACCCCGTGCGTACGAAGGGAGTTCTTCAGTTCCGCGATCCGCTCGTCATCCGCACGCGGGTGCACGAAGAACGGCATGAAGTCATCGCGCGGCGACAACTCGATGTACTCATAACCGAGTTCGGCCACCGTCCGGACCATCGCGTCGATCGACAGCGCACGGAACATATAAGGGTCGAGGGCGATCTTCACGCAGCACCTCCGTAAAAAGCCGGACGAGGCTTCAGGTCGGTCGGGACGACGAGGCCGGACTCCAGGGCCTGGACGGTCGCCGAGGTGATGACGGTCGCGGCGTACCCGTCCCACGCGGAGGGCCCGGTAGGGGCGGAACCGGCGCCGACCCCCGCAACCCACTCCCGGAACTCCGTGTCGAACGCGCCCCGGAACCGCTCCACCCAGTCCGTGAGCACGGCGGACGTACGCTGACCGGCACCACGCAGGGCCACCGAGGAAGGCTCCGGCAGCCGCACGACCCCCTCCTCGCCGACCGCCTCGCACTGGATGTCGTACCCGTACCGGCAGTTGACGAAGACCTCCAGATCGATCCGCACCCCCTTCGCCGTCTCGAACAGCATGATCTGCGGGTCCTTGAGATGCGCGGCCCGATACCGCGTGGCACGCGGCGTGACGACCTGCGCGGAGACGATCTCGTCGTCCAACAGCCAGCGCAGGACGTCGACTTCGTGGACGGCCGTGTCGAGCGCGGCCATGTCGGAGGTGTACGAGTCCGGCACACCGGGATTGCGGTGCGCGCAGTGCACGATGAGCGGCGCACCGATCCGCCCGGCGTCGATGACCTCCTTCATCTGCCGGTACCCGGCGTCGTACCGCCGCATGAACCCGACCTGCACGAGCCGCCGCCCATAAGCCTGTTCGGCCTCGACGATGCGCAGACAGTCCTCGGCGCTGGTGGCGAGAGGCTTCTCGCAGAACACGGGCTTCCCGGCGGCGACCGCGTTCAGGACGTGCTCGGCGTGGGTGGGCCCCCAGGAGGTGACGAGGACGGCGTCGACGTCACCCAAGGCGATCACAGCCGCGCCGTCCGGCAGCACCCGCGCCCCCACAAGACCCGCCGCCTCGGCGGCACGCGCCGGATCGATGTCGGTGACAGCGGTGACCCGCGCCCCCGTCACCGTGTGCGTGAGCCGCCGTATGTGTTCCTTGCCGATCCACCCGGCGCCGACGACACCGATGCGTACAGTCATTCCAACAGCTCCGATCAGGGTCGGGAGTAGCGGGCGCGAAGCTCCGCCTCCAGCGTTTCGAGCGTGCGCCCCTTGGTCTCGGGGACGTACCGCTTCACGAACGCGAGCGAGAAGAAGCCCGCGACGACGAACAGGAAGAAGGTGGCCGAGACGCCGATCCCGTCGACGAGGGACGGGAAGACCAGCCCGATCACGAAGTTGGTCAGCCACAGCACGACGGCCGCGATGCCCATCCCGAACCCGCGCATCCGCATCGGGAAGATCTCGGACAGCATCAGCCAGGTGACCGGCGAGATCGCGCCCTGCTGGAAGGCGAGGAAGGTGACGGTCATGGCGAGGACGGCGTACGCGCGCCCGTCCCCGGCGGGCAGCGTCAGCGAGAACACCCCGATGAGGAACAGCGCGACGATCGTGCCCACTTGACCGGTCATCAGCATCGGCCGCCGCGGCACCCGCCCCAGCAGCCAGATCCCGACGAACGTCGCCAGCACGGAGATCACCCCGTTGGCGATGTTCGCGGTGAGCGCGCTGTCCGAGGCGAACCCGGCGTCGGTGAGGATCTGCGTCCCGTAGTACATGATCGTGTTGACCCCGGTGATCTGCTGCACGATCGCGATCCCGAACCCGACGACCATCAACTTCCGCAGCCACGGCGTGGACTTGACGTCCCGCCACCCCCCGAGCCGCTGCTCGGCGTCTTTCACGGCGAGCGCCGACACCTCGGCGAGTTCGCTCTCGGCCCGTTCCCGGGACCGGACTTGGCGCAGCACGTCGAGCGCCTCGGCGAACCGTGTCCGCGAGGCGAGCCACCGGGGGCTCTCCGGCATGACGAGCATCCCGAACCACAGCACGACCGCCGGCAGCGTCGCGACGACCAGCATCCACCGCCACACGCCGCCCGACTCGTCCCCGACGTCGGCGATCACCGCGTTGGACGTGAACGCCAGCAACTGCCCGCTGACGATCATCAGTTCGTTACGGGTGACCAGCGCCCCGCGCCGCTCGGCGGGCGAGATCTCCGCGAGGTACACCGGCACGGTCACCGACGCCCCGCCGACCGCGAGCCCCAGCACGAACCGGGCCACGACCATCGACGCCGTGTCCGGCGCGAGCGTCGCCCCGAGTGCGCCGACGAAGAACAGCACCGCGAGCGCCAGGATCGTCCGGCGCCTGCCGCGCGCGTCGGACAGCCGCCCGCCCACGACCGCGCCCAGCGCAGCGCCGAGCAGCAGCGAACTGGTGACCATGCCCTCGGTGAACGGCGTCAGCCCGAGGTCGTCCTTCATGTACGGCAGGGCGCCGTTGATCACGCCGGTGTCGTAGCCGAAGAGCAGCCCGCCGAACGTGGCGACGACGGTGACGACCCGCAGCCGCCGCGCGACCCCGGGAGAAGCCCCGACCCCCTCTGTCTCAACGGCCATCGACCGGCCTCCGTGTCCCCGGGGGCTCCGTGAACGCGCCGCGCGCCTCCAGCTCCGCCCTCAACTTCTGTGGATCGGTGGGGAGATAGCCGTACGGACCGAGTTCGAGCCACTGGTAGCCCGCCTCCGCCAGTTCGTCGGTAGCGCGGAGGGAGGCAGGCGCCTTTGCCATGACGTGTCCTTCCGGATGGCCTGGAGCGCTCTACTGGAGCGCTCTATGTGAGTACGATCGGGCCTGTGCAAATGTCATGTCAATAGGTCGTTACGAAGAGATGTCTGGGGGTTCCCGGCCCCACGTACAGTGGGCCGCGAAGGGTGGTGGACGTGACGGTGGGAAAGCGGCCGACGATGGAGGACGTCGCCGAGCGCGCCGGGGTCTCCCGGGCGCTCGTGTCGATCGTCTTCCGCAATCAGCCCGGCGCGAGCCAGGAGACCCGCGAACGGGTCCTGCGCGTCGCCGGGGAGATCGGGTACCGGCTCGACAACGCCGCGCGCCTGCTCGCGCGCGGGCGCAGCCGCACGATCGGCGTCCTCATCGCCGCGCACCAGCCCTTCCACGCCGACCTCATCGAGGGCATCTACCCCGAGGCCGAGCGGCTCGGGTACGACGTCCTGCTCTCCGCGACCGCGCGGGGACGCGGCGAGGACAAGGCCGTCGAGGCGCTCCTCGCGCACCGCTGCGAGGCCGTCATCCTCTTCGGCTCCGACGCCGAACCCGCCGACCTCGACGCCCTCGGCCGCCGCACCGTCGCCGTCTCCGTCGGGCGGCGCGTCCCGCACGCCCGCGTCGACAGCGTCCACACCGCCGAGGGCAAGGGGGTCCGGCTCGCCATGGACCACCTCGTCGAGCTCGGGCATCGCGACATCGTCCACATCGACGGGGGGAAGGGCCCCGGCTCCGCGGAACGCCGTCGCGCGTACCGGGCCGCGATGCGCCGGCACTCCCTCCAGCCCGAGGCGCGGATCATCGCCGGTGACCACACGGAGCAGTCCGGCATCGAGGCGGGTCGGCTGCTCCTCGCCGAACGCGGCGAGGGGCGTCCGCTTCCCACGGCCGTCCTCGCGGGCAACGACCGGTGCGCGATGGGGCTGATGATGTCCCTCGCGCGGGGCGGGCTGGACATTCCGCGCGACGTCTCGATCGTCGGGTACGACGACAGCCACCTCTCCCACCTGATGCCGCTCGGGCTGACGACGGTCCGTCAGGACGCGCTGCTGCTCGCGGAGTACGCGGTGCGGTTCGCGGTGGAACGGCTGGAGGACGAGCAACTGGAGCCCAGGGAGGCCGTGGTGGACCCCAAGCTGGTGGTACGGGGGACGACGGGGAAGCCGCGCGGGTAAGGGCGGCGTACGTCAACTCCCCGGCCTGCCCCTGTGACCGCACGACGCACAGCGCCCTCTTCGCGCCGAGTGCGTCGAGCCGCTTCCCGAACGCCTGCCGCGCGAGCGCCCGCACCCCCCTGTGCAACGCACCCGCACACCCGTTCCCCGGGGGTGACGCGCCCCCAAGACCCCCGCGCGACCCCCACCGCCAGGGCGATCCTGACAGAGCCCGCACACAACGCCCGCACGGACAAGGGGACTTCAGTGGCCGACGACCTCCTCACCCGCAAGATCGCCCGCGGCTTCGACCAGCTCGACGCCGACGGCGACGGCCGCCTCACCGAACACGACCACGTCCTCATGGGCCGGCGTTCCGCCCGAGCCCTCGGGCACGAGGAGGGTTCCGCCGCCGAGGACTCGGTCGTCGACGCGTACGTCGGGATCTGGCGCGACCTGCACCAGCCGTTCGCGGGCGGCGCCGACGCCATCGACCGGGACGACTTCATCGCCTCGACCCGCAGCCTCGCCGACGACCCCGACGCCGCGTCCGCCACCCTCGGCCGCCTCGCCGAAGCCTTCCTGGCCATCGCCGACACGGACGGCAACGGCGTCGTCGACCCCGACGAGTTCTACGCCTTCCAGATCGGCCACTTCCCCACCCTCGACCGCGCCACGGCCGACAGCGCCTTCGCCCGCCTGGACCGGGACTCCAACGGCACCCTGTCCCGCGAGGAGTTCACCACGGCGATCGTGGAGTACTGGACGAGCCGGGACCCCGAGGCCCCGGGCAACTGGTGGACGGGAGTGCACCCGCTGGACGCGCAGTAGGAACGGCGGACGAACCCGGGCGGCCCGGAGGGGGTGATGTGGATCACCGGCCTGCCCGCCGCCCCGGGGGAATGCGTGCGCGGTCATGCTGTTGAACCTGCATGCGACGCCATGCCACCACCGCCCACCGCAGGAACACCCCATGAACACGCGCCCCCCGACCCCGTCGACGGCCCCCTCCGCCGGTACCCGCCGCGCGAGCGTCGTCGTCATCGGCGGCGGACAGTCCGGCCTCTCCGCCGGGCACCACCTCAAGCGACGCGGCTTCACCAGCGCCCTCACCGACCCCGACGGCGAACGCACCTTCGTGGTCCTGGACGCCGAACCCGCCCCCGGCGGAGCCTGGCGGCACCGCTGGGAGTCCCTGCGGATGAATACCGTCAACGGCATCTTCGACCTCCCCGACTTCCCGCAACCGCCGGTCGACCCCGAGGAGCCGAGCCGTACGGCGGTCCCCCGCTACTTCGCCGGGTTCGAGGCGGCGACGGCGCTGCCGATCCTGCGGCCGGTGACCGTCACCGCCGTACGCCCCCTGGACGCCCGGCCCGACGGCGAGCTGGCCGTCGAGTCCAGCGCCGGGACCTGGACCACCCGCGCCGTCATCAACGCCACCGGCACCTGGACCAACCCCGTCCTGCCGCACTACCCCGGCCAGGAGACGTTCACCGGCGTCCAGCTCCACACCCGTGACTACGTCTCCGCCGAGCGGTTCACCGGGCAGCGCGTCGCCGTCGTCGGCGGCGGCATCTCCGCGCTCCAGCAGCTGGAGGAGATCTCCCGGGTCGCCACCACGCTCTGGTACACCCGCCGCGAACCCGTCTTCCGGGACGGCGGGTTCAACCCGGAGGTCGAGGGCCGCGAGATCATCTCCAAGGTCGCCGCCGACGTCGAGGCGGGGCGGCCGACCGGGAGCGTCGTCTCGTACACGGGCCTCGCCTGGACCCCGTACGCCCTGGCGGCCAAGGCGCGCGGGGCGCTGGAGCGCCGGCCCATGTTCACGGCCGTCGAACCGCACGGGGTCCGGGAGGCCGACGGCTCCTTCACGACCGTGGACGTGATCCTGTGGGCCACCGGCTTCAAGGCCGCGCTGGCGCATCTGGACCCCCTGCACCTGCGCAACGAGTCCGGCGGGATCACCCTGGTCGGCACCCAGCCGTCCGGCGAACCACGCGTGCATCTGGTCGGGTTCGGGCCGTCGCAGTCCACGGTCGGGTCCAACCGGGCGGGCCGCCAGGCCGTCAACAGCCTGCTGCGGCAGTGGAGGAGCGCCTCTCAAGAAGCAGGGGTCCCCTCCTGAGCTACGACCGCAGCAGGTAGTGCAGCGTCAGCCTCCGCGCCTGCTCCGCGTCCACCCCCAGCGCCACCCCGATCACCTCCCACTCCGGCTCCTCGTCCTTCACCGAGTACGCCGCGTCGCGGGCGACCCCCCGGGTCATCCGCTCCAGCGCCCCCACCGCACGCAGCGCGGCGACCGGCGCCTGGTCGGCGAGGTGGGCGAGGCGTAGATGGAGGTGGTCGATGGCGTCGGCGAGGTCCTCCGGCACGGGTATCGCGCGCCGCTCGACGGCGTCGATGTGCTCGCCCCAGTCCTCGTACGCGGACAGGATGTCGACGTCGGCGAGGTCGTCGTAGGACATCGACGCGCGGTCGACGGGATACGTGGTGCCCCGCCACCCGCACGTGCACGCGGCCCGGAACCCGGCGGTCAGCGGCCGGTTCAGGCGCCCGTCGTAGGCCCACCACTCCCGCGTCTGGACGATGCTCGCGGCGCTGGAGCCGAAGTCGAGGTAGACGGGCTTGGGTTCACTCCCGTCCGCGAGCACGGCCCCCGCGTACCCTCCGTGGGACTCCCCGAACTCCTCCTGCGTCCACAGGTCCATCTCCGTTCCCCTTCGCTGCCGGCGGCCGGGTGCGCGTTGCCACGAGCATGCCCCGACGACCCTTACGGCGAACGGCAGTTGGCGCTACTGCCGGGGCGCCGGGTTGGCTTCCCGCTCCTGCGCGCCGAGCAGCGCGGCGAGGAGACCGGGGAAGCGCCCGTCGGCGTCGTCGGCGCGCAGGGAGTTGAGCTTGGTCGTCCCCACGTAGTACTGCCGGATGACCCCGGCCTCGCGCAGCACGTTGAAGTGATGGGTACGCGTGGACAGCGACACCGGCGTGACGAACGTCCCGCAGCTCAAGTCCTCTGCGGCGCGGGCGAGTTGGGCGACGATGTCACGCCGTACCGGATCGGCGAGGGCCTCCAGGAACTGCTGGAGCGGGACGTCGGCCAGATCGGGGTGGTCGATGGTGCGGGCCAACGGGGACTCCAGCGAGGCGAGAGGCGTGGGGATGGTGCAATCAGATCATCGTACGGAGGATTCGCCCGCAGCGTTGTACCGCACCAGATACCCGGCGAACCGCTCCAGATCCTCCACAGCCCACCCGTCGAGCCGCTCCCGGAACGCCTCGCGCCGGCTCTCGGTGACCTGCGCGAGGATCTGCCGCCCGGCGTCGGTGAGATACAGCCCCTGCACCCGCAGGTCCGCGGGGTCGGGGCGCCGCTCGATCAGCCCGGCCCGCTCCAGCGCCGTCACCTGGCGGCTGATCGTCGACTTGTCGAGCCCGTGGTGCGCGGCGAGATCGGTCGCCCGTACGCCCTCGGCCTCCTCCAGGTATCCCAGCAGCGTGTACGACACGAGCGTCAGCTCGGGATGCAGCCGTCCGGCGCTCGCCCTGGCCCGCCGGGCGAACGCGGTCATCTCCCGCTGGATGGTCTCCACGGCCTCGGAATCCATGCCGGACCTCCCTCCGCGCCTCTGGTTGCAGAGTACAACCGGATACGGGGGGCGGTCTCGTCGGACCCGTGGGGTAGGGTGACGCCCGGTCGCGACAGCCGCGATGATCTGGAGACGAGGAGGTGGGACCCATCACCGCTGTGTCAGCACGGGTGCTCCCCCTCCGTATCGGCGCGGACCGCCGGCCGTAGGCGACCGTACGAGCGCCCTTCGTCACCCCGAAAGTGCTCGAAACCTCCATGAATCCCCTGTTTTCCGCCCGTCCTGCCGTCATCATCGCCCTGCGTACAGCGGGCTGCGTCTTCGCCGAGGACGAGGCGGATCTGATCCTCTCCGTGGCCCGTACGGAAGCCGAACTCGCCGCCCTGGTGGCCCGCCGGGCGGCCGGTGAACCCCTCGAAGTGGTCGTCGGCTGGGCCGAGTTCGCCGGTCTGCGGATAGCCGTCGCCCCCGGCGTCTTCGTCCCTCGCCGCCGCACCGAGTACCTGGTCGACCGCGCCCTCGCCACCGCCCCGCACGCGAAGGTCGTCGTCGACCTGTGCTGCGGCTCCGGCGCGGTCGGCGCGGCCCTCGCCGCGTCCCTGACCCCGCCGGAACTGCACGCCGCCGACGTCGACCCCGCCGCCGTGGCCTGCGCCCGCACCAACCTCACCCCGTACGGCGGCCGGGTCCACGAGGGCGACCTGTACGCGGCCCTGCCGGACACCCTGCGCGGACGCGTCGACATCCTCGCCGCGAACGTCCCCTACGTCCCCACCGGCGAGGTCGCCCTCCTCCCCACCGAGGCCCGCGACCACGAACCCCTCGTCGCCCTCGACGGCGGCACCGACGGCCTGGACGTCCTGCGCAGGGTCGCCGCCGAGGCCACCCACTGGCTCGCCCCGGGCGGCTGCCTCCTCGTGGAGACGAGCGAACACCAGGCACGGAGGGCGCTGGACGCTTTTGCGGCGGGCGGTCTGACGCCGCGCCTGGAGTATGACGAGGACCTGTACGCGCATGTCGTCCTCGGCATAAGAGGACCGGGCCGGGAGGCCTGACGGGCGCCGGTGCCCCGCGCCGTCAGGCCGGGCCGCCTGACGGTGCGGGGCACCGCGCCCCCTCCGCCTGCGGCGCCCCCTCCGCCTGCGGCGCCCCCTCCGCCTGCGGCGCCCCCTCCGCCTGCGGCGCCCCCTCCGCCTGCGGCGCCCCCTCCGCCTGCGGCGCCCCCTCCGCCTGCGGCGCCCCCTCCGCCTGCGGCGCCCCCTCCGCCTGCGGCGCCCCCTCCGCCTGCGGCGCCCCCTCCGCCTGCGGCGCCCCCTCCGCCTGCGGCGCCCCCTCCGCCTGCGGCGGCCAGCTTTCGGCGCTTGACCTCCGGTGCCCCCTCTTCCGGCGCCCCCACCGAGCCCCCAAGAGTTGCCCCCCGTTCCCCAACTCGCCCCCGTACATGGGCTGTACACGTCCCGCACCACCCGACAGACTGTTCCGCCGATCCCCTCCCTACCGAGGAGTAGGCCCCCATGCCTCTGCGCCCCACCCGTCGGCTCCGTGCTGCCCTGGTGACCCTCGCCACCGCCGCGGCCGTCGCGTTCTCGGCCGCGCCGCCCGCTTCGGCCGCCGACACCTGGACCGAGGTCGGCTCCGACCGCGCCGACCCGCTGACCGAGAGCCAAGGGCTCACGTCCGTGGAGGTGCCGGCGAACAGTCCGAACCGGTACACCGGGATCGGGACGATTCCGGTCGGTGTCAGCATCCGGGGCTGGAACCATGTCGGGGACCCGGACGCCGCGTCCGACGGGACGTACATCGAGCCGTACCAGCAGGACGCGGGCACCTCGAAGATGTTCCGCGTCCAGTCCCCGAACGGCGCCTGGTCCGAGTACGTGCACGCGCTCGGCTCCGGCGAGGCCCTCAACAACTCGTGGGTGGCGATCTCGCCGGACGGTCAGTGGATGCTCGCGGGGGAGTGGGGCACGATGACCCGCTTCCTCGTCTTCCCGACCCCCGGCGTCAACCCGGCCACCTCCCCGGGCACCAACCTCCCCTGGGTCACGACGATCACCCTCGACCACCCGGTCCGGGACGTCCAGGGCTGCGACTTCTCCGGCCCCACGACCCTCCTGTGCTCCTCGGACGACCCGGCCGGCACACTCTTCGGCATCACGAAGCCCCTCCTCCAAGTCGACCTCGCGGCGAAGCCGAACGGCACGTCGAACGTCTCCGGACACGTCACCGCCCTGCGCCAGCTCCCCCTGCGCAGCGGCTGCACCGGCAGCTTCGAGACGGAGGGCATCGACTACGACCGCCGCAGCGGCGTCCTGCGGGTGATCGTGATCTCGCCGGGCTTCTGCGTACTCACGGACAGCAAGACGTACCGCTTCACCCGCAGCTAGCGATCCGATCGGTGGTTTCCTGGAGGTGTGGCGTGGTACGCGAGCCACTCCACACCCCCAGGAGGTGATCGCGATGCGTGAGGAATCCGTCTCCGTCGAGATCGGCGGCTGCCACCAGGACGACGCCCGGATCGTGTTCGACACGCTGCGTGCCTGCTACGCGTCCGACCGTACGGCCGCCGACGTCCCCCAGCGGCTGCACGAGACGCGCCCCGCCGTCTGGCTCGGCACCTTCGAGGTCGCCGAGACCCACACCTGCCCGCCCCCGGCCCACCTCTCCGCCACGGTCGAGGCCGACGCCCAGGGCGGCTACTGGGCGATCGACCGCCTCCGCACGACCCTCGACTCCCTGTTCACGGTCCGCGACCTGACGACGTCCTCCGGCGACCAGGAACGAGAGCTGCACGTCCTGCTCGGCAACAAGTGACCTAACCTGCCGGAGTGACGACCGAGTTGACCCTCCTGCCCCGAGTCTCCTGCCGGGGCCGGGAGATCACCGCGCCCCGGCTGCGCGGCCTCCTCGCCCTGCTCGCCGAGGAGCTGGCCACCGGCTGCGGGACGGCCCGGATCGTCGAGGGGCTGTGGCCGGAGGAGCTGCCGGAGCACCCCGCGAAGGCCGTACAGATCCTCGTCTCCCGGCTGCGGGCGCAACTCGGCGCCGAGGTGGTCGTCAGTACGCCGACGGGTTACCGGCTCGCCTTCGAGCCCGCCCAGGTGGACAGCTCCGCGCTGCTCCTGCACGAGGCGGCGAGTACGCGGTGCGCGCGGACCGGGGACCACGCGGGCGCGCTCGCGCGGGCCGAGGCCGGGCTCGCACTGTGGGAGGGCGGCGCCGAGGAGACGCCGTACGACCCGCTGGGCGCCCTGCGCGCCGACCGCGCCCATACCCGGCGTGCGCTGGTCCGGGCCCGCGCGCTCGCCCTCGCGAGGCTCGGCCGTCGTGAGGAGGCGCTCTCCCCGCTCGCCGAGGTCGTCAGGGAGGCTCCCCGGGACGAGGAGGCGCTCGCGGAACTCCTGCGCTGCGAGGGCGCCGCCGCCGCGCTGACCCGGTACGACGCCTACCGGCGCGACCTGCGCGACACCCTCGGCATCGACCCGGGACCCGAACTGCGGGACGTGCACGAGGAGTTGCTGAGCGCCGACACGCCGCGCGTCCGCCACGGCGTGCCGTACGAACCCAACCCCCTGCTCGGCCGGGACGCCGACGTCGCCGCGGTCGCCGGGCTGCTGCGCACCGCGCGGGTCGTCACCGTCGTAGGCCCCGGCGGGCTCGGCAAGACGCGCCTCTCGCACGCCGTGAGCCACGCCGCCGAACAGCCGGTCGTGCACTTCGTGCCGCTCGCCGGGGTCACCACGGACGACGAGGTCGCGGCCGAGGTCGCAGCGGCCGTCGGCACGGGCATGCCGGACGCCCTTCTCGTGGCGCTCGGCACCCGGCCCACGCTGCTGGTGCTGGACAACTGCGAGCACGTCGTCACCGGCGTCGCCGACCTCGTACAGACCCTCGTCGCCCGCTTCAAGGAGCTGCGGATCCTCGCCACCAGCCGCGCCCCGCTCGGCCTGACCTCGGAGTCCGTGTACGCGCTGCCCGAACTCGGCGACCGGGCCGCCGCCGAACTCTTCGTCCAGCGCGCCCGCGCCGCCCGCCCCGGCGTGGACCTGCCGCCCGACACCGTCGCCGAGATCTGCGCCCACCTCGACGGCCTCCCCCTCGCCGTCGAACTCGCCGCCGCCCGCGTCCGCGTCCTGTCGGTCGCTGACGTCTCCCGCCGCCTGCGCGACCGCTTCGCCCTGCTCTCCGGCGGCGCCCGCGACGCGCCTGAGCGCCACCGCACCCTGCGGGCCGTCGTCGACTGGAGCTGGAACCTCCTCGGCCCGGACGGCCGCGCCGCCCTGCGCGCCCTGTCGGTGTTTCCCGGCGGCTTCGACGCCGAGGCCGCCGGGTACGTCCTCGACACCCCCGCCGACCCGCTCGACCTGCTGGAACAGCTCACCGGACAGTCCCTCCTCAAGGTCGCCGACACCCCCCACGGCACCCGCTTCCGGATGCTGGAGACCCTCCGCGAGTTCGGCGCCGCCCGCCGCGCCGAGGCGGCCGAGGACGAGGCCGTCACCGGCCGGTTCCTCACCTGGGCCCGCGACTTCGGCCGCACCCACCACGACGTCCTGTTCGGTACGGCCCCCGTCCCCGCCTGGGACCTCGTCCGCGCCGAACAGGACAACCTCGTCCTCGCCCTGCGCCACGCCCTGGCCCGCTCCGACGGCGACACGACCGCCGCCGTCACCGCCGTCCTCGGCTCCCTGTGGGCCACCGAGTCCCACTACGCCCGCCTCGCAGCGCTCATCGAGGAGACCGGCGGCCCCCTCTCCCACCACCACCCGGGCGACCCCCGCGACATCGAGACCCTCCGCAGCGCCTCCGTCGTCGCCACCGGCACCCTCTTCATGGCCCACGGCCCGCACGCCGTACGCCAGTTGGCGACCCTGCGCCGGCTGCCGCCCGCCCCGCCGGACACCGTGCCGCGCGCCCTCGCCGTCGTCCTGGGCGCCATGCCGGACATCCACCCGCCCGGGTACGAGCGGCTGACGGAACTCTGCGAGGCGGACGAGCCGATGCTCGCCGGGACCGCGTCGACCGTCGCGAGCTATGTGTGGGACGCCGCGCAGGACACCGAGCGCGCCCTCGAACACGCCCGCCGGATGCTCGCCTCGCTCGCGCCCTCCGGCAACCCCGCCCTGCGGATGCTCGCCCACGGCCGCATCAGTGAACTGTGTCTGCGCACCGAGCGGGGCCAGGAGGCGTACGAGCATCTGCGCGCCGCCCACGACACGCTCGGCGAGTACGGCAGCTCCCACAACGACTGGTTCGACCCCGTCGGCGTGCGCTGGGCGCTGACCCTCGCCTGCCTCCAACTGGGCCGCGTCGACGAGGCCGAGTACTGGTACGGACTCGCCAGCCTCGACCAACGCCCGGAGACCGTCGAGGCGTTGAGCTCCGACCTCGGCGCCCGCGCGGAGATCGCGCTGGCGCGCGGGCGAGTTGAAGCGGGGCTGCGGCTGTGGCGGCGGACGGCCGAGGAGGTGCGGCCGAGCGACGCCGACCCGTTCATGGCGAAGTGGTCGCTGGAGGTGCGCGCGGGGGCGGTGGCGGCGCACGCCCTGAACGGGCGGGTGGACCAAGTCGCCGGGCTGGTGCGGGAGTTGCGGGGGCTGCTGCCCGGCCTTCCGCCGGGTTCCACGTACGGGGCGGTGCTGCTCGCCGTCGCGCTGGCGGGGCTCGCCGAGGGGGATGCCGGGGCTGTGCGGCTGGTCGCGTTGAGCGAACTCGTGCCGGTGGCCCGGGACTTCCCCGCACTGTCCTCCGTCCGGGCCCGTGAGGCCGCCGAGCGGGTCGACGCGGCGGGGTACGCGAGGGCGCGGGCCGAGTACGGGGAGTTGGGGCGCGACGCCGCGCTTCAGTGCCTGGGTTCCCTCACGAACAGCGCCTTCGACCAGACGTAGCCCAGCACCGACAGGCCCACCGCCCAGCCGAGCGTCAGCAGCGCGTTCGCCGTACCGATCGCCGTGCCCAGCAGCAGGCCGCGCAGGGTCTCGATCGCCGGGGAGAACGGCTGGTACTCCGCGAACCAGCGGAACCAGCCCGGCATGTCGTCCACCGGGACGAACGCGCTCGACACCATCGGCAGCATCATCAGCGGCAGGCCGAGGTTGCTCGCGCCCTCCGGGTTCGGGGAGGCGAGGCCGATGCCGACCGCGAACCAGATCAGGGCGAGGCTGAACAGGGTGAGGAGACCGGCCGCCGCGAGCCACTCCAGGGGGGTCGCGTTCGGGCGGAAGCCGATGGCGACGCCGATCAGGAGCAGGGCGGCCAGCGCGAAGAGGGTTTGCAGGACGCTGCCGAGGACGTGGCCGGTCAGGACCGACGCCCTGGAGATCGCCAGCGTGCGGAATCTCGCCATGATCCCTTCCGTCATGTCCATCGACACCGCGACCGCCGTACCGAGCGCCGTGCCGCCGATCGTCATCAGGAGGATGCCGGGGACGATGTACGCGACGTACGCGGAGCGGTCTGCGGGGCCGCCGGTGATGCCCGCGCTCATGACGTCGCCGAAGAGGTAGACGAACAGGAGCAGGAGGATGACGGGGGTGAGGAGGATGTTGAGGGTGAGGGAGGGGTAGCGGCGGGCGTGGAGGAGGTTGCGGCGGAGCATGGTGAGGTTGTCGCGGAGGGCGTGGGCGGGGGAGAGGGTGGGGGCTGGGGTGGTCATCGGGCGTGCTCCTCGGTGACGGCAGGCTTGATGGTGGTATCGGGTGTGGTGGCCGTTGGCTGTGCAGTCAGCGCGAAGAACACGTCGTCCAAGTCCGGTGTGTGCACGGAGAGTTCGTCCGCCTCGATGCCGGCCGAGTCCAGCCAGTCCAGGACTGCACGGAGTTCGCGCTGGCTGCCGGTGCTCGGGATCTGGAGGGTGAGGGTCTCGTCGTCGCGCGTCGTCTCGCGCAGCGTCGCCGCGGCGTGTTCGTACGCCGTCGGGTCCGTGAAGCGCAGGCGTACGTGGCCGCCCGGAACCAGGCGTTTCAGCTCCGCCGGGGTGCCCTCCGCGACGATCCGGCCGCCGTCCAGGACCGCGATGCGGTCGGCGAGTTCGTCGGCCTCGTCCAGGTACTGGGTGGTGAGGAAGACGGTCGTCCCGGCGGCGACCAGTTCACGGACGATGCCCCACATCGTGTGCCGGGAACGGGGGTCCAGGCCGGTCGTGGGCTCGTCGAGGAAGATGATGCGCGGGCCGCCGACCAGCGTCATCGCGAGGTCGAGACGCCGCCTCATGCCGCCGGAGTACGTGGACGCGGGCTTCTTCGCGGCGTCCGTCAGCTCGAACCGCTCCAGCAGCTCGGCGGCGACCCTGCGGCCCTCGTCCTTGGCCAGGTGGTTCAGGTCGGCCATCAGGAGCATGTTCTCCTCGCCGGTGATCAGCCCGTCCACCGCCGAGAACTGCCCGGTGACCCCGATCGCGGTCCGTACGGCGTGCGCCTGCGCACGGAGTCCGTACCCGCCGACCTTCCCGTCCCCGGCGTCCGCCGTCAGCAGGGTGGAGAGGATGCCGACGGCCGTGGTCTTGCCCGCGCCGTTGGGTCCCAGCAGGGAGAACACCGTGCCCGTCGGCACCTCGAAGTCGATGCCGTCCAGCACGGTCTTGTCGCCGTACGCCTTGCGCAGCCCGTACGCCGCGATGGCGAGCCGTTGTTCTGCCGGCATGTGTTCTGTCGTCATGCGGCAGAGGATGCGGCGGGGCGGGTTCAGCGGGGTTTCACGGCGGTTTCAGGGCACGGGGCTGTGGTCAGGGGGGTGCCCGGGGTGCTGGGCTGAGCAGTCGGTGAAGTATCAACCACGTCTACACTTCCCCCCATGGAACAAGAGGTGCGGTGGTTGACGGCGGAAGAGCAGCAGGCGTGGCGCGGCTTCATCCGCCTCCAGGACCGGCTCCGGGGGCACCTGACGCGCCAGCTCCAGACGGAGGCGAACGTCTCGGCCGCCGACTTCTCGGTCCTCGTCGAACTGACCGACCTTCCCGACGGGCGTCGGCGCATCCTGGACCTCGCCCGCGCGCTGGAGTGGGAGAAGAGCCGGATGTCCCACCACATCGCGCGCATGGTCAAACGCGGGCTCGTGATGCGCGACGAGTGCCTCGAAGACGGGCGGGGCGCGTTCGTGGTGATCACGGACGAGGGGCGCCGGATGATCGAGGCCGCCGCTCCCCGGCACGTGGAGGCGGTGCGCGGGCTGTTCCTCGACCATGTGACACCGGCCGAGCTGCGGGTGATCGCCGAGGTGTCGGAACGGGTCGTGAGGAAGATCGACGAGGCGCCGGAGTGCCCCACCGCGGAGGCGGACTGAGGCTCGGGCGGCGCTGTCCCGCGCGGCACCCTCGTGGCATGATAGTTGACATGCCAACTAAAGCTTGTGGGAGGTGGCCCCGGTGAGCAACGTCGAGACCGACCCCGAGGCGCTGAAGTGCGGCGGCGACTCCCCACCGGACACCGTCGACGTCCTGACACCCCGCGAGGTCCCCCTGGGCGGCCCCCGCTCCCTCTCCGTACGGCGCACGCTCCCGCAGCGCGCCCGCACCCTGATCGGCGCCTTCTGCTTCGCCGACCACTACGGCCCCACCGAGGTCGCCGGGCGCGGCGGCATGGACGTCGCCCCGCACCCCCACACCGGCCTCCAGACCGTGAGCTGGCTGTTCAGCGGCGAGATCGAGCACCGCGACAGCCTCGGCACCCACGCCCTGATCCGCCCCGGCGAGCTGAACCTCATGACCGGCGGCCATGGCATCTGCCACTCGGAGGTCACCACCCCGGCGACCACCCTCGTGCACGGCGTCCAGCTCTGGCTCGCGCTGCCCGGTGAACACCGCTCGGCCGCCCGGGACTTCCAGCACCACGTCCCCGACCCGGTCCACCTCGACGGCGCCGAACTCCGCGTCTTCCTCGGCACCCTCGCCGGCAGCGCCTCCCCGGTGCGCACCTTCACTCCGCTCCTCGGCGCGGAACTCGTCCTCGCCCCGCACGCCGAGGTCACCTTGGCCGTCGACCCGTCCTTCGAGCACGGCGTCCTGGTCGACACCGGGACCGTCCGCCTCGCCACGACCACCTTGCGGCGCGCGGAACTCGGGTACGTCCCCTGCGGTGCCGGGACCCTGACGCTGGCCAACGAGTCCGGCGAACCGGCCCGCACGATCCTCCTCGGCGGCACCCCCTTCGGGGAGGAGATCGTCATGTGGTGGAACTTCGTCGGCCGCTCCCACGAGGACATCGTCCGCGCCCGCGAGGAGTGGGAGGCCGAGGGCGACCGCTTCGGTGCCGTGACCGGCTACCCCGGCGCCCGCCTCCCCGCCCCCGCCCTGCCCAACGCCGTCATCCGCCCGCGCGGCAACCCCACGAAAGGCCCCGAGATGAGTGAGTCCCCGCTGGTCAGGCGCGTCGACGCCGAGGAGCTGTACGAGATCGTGGTGGACGGCCGGCGCGCCGGTCTCACCGCCTACCGCGACCGGGGCGAGCAGCGCGTCTTCTTCCACACCGAGGTGGGCGAGGAGTACGGCGGGCAGGGGCTGGCGGCGCGGCTCGTGCTGGACGCCCTCACCGACGTACGCGCCTCGGGGAAGCGGATCGTGCCGATCTGCCCGTACGTCGCGGGGTATCTGGAGCGGCACGACGGGTTCGCGGACCTCGTCGATCCCGTGACGCCCGAGGTGCGGGGGTGGCTGAAGGAGCGGCTCGGGAGCGGGGCGGAGTAGGGCCGCGAGGGCCGGGGCGGGGTGCGCGGCCGGGGTGCCGGAATAGGGCGCGGCCAAGGTGCCGGAATGGAGCGCTGCCGGGGCGCCGGAATAGGGCGCGGCCGGGGTGCGTTCTTCCCGTCGGAGTTGACACATCAACCAGATGGGAGGCCGAGGGCGATGCAGTTCGGCATCTTCACCGTCGGCGACGTGAGCACGGACCCGGCCACGGGACGCACCCCGACCGAGCACGAGCGGATCAAGGCGATGACCGCCCTGGCGCTCAAGGCCGAGGAGGTCGGACTCGACGTCTTCGCGACCGGCGAGCACCACAACCGGCCCTTCGTCCCGTCCTCGCCGACCACCCTGCTCGGCTACATCGCCGCGCGCACCGAGCGGCTGATCCTCTCCACCTCCACCACGCTGATCACCACCAACGACCCGGTGAAGATCGCCGAGGACTACGCGATGCTCCAGCACCTCGCGGACGGCCGCGTCGACCTCATGATGGGCCGCGGCAACACCGGGCCCGTCTACCCCTGGTTCGGCAAGGACATCCGCGACGGCATCGACCTCGCGATCGAGAACTACGCCCTGCTGCGCCGCCTGTGGCGCGAGGACACCGTCGACTGGGAGGGCAGGTTCCGTACGCCGCTCCAGGGTTTCACCTCCACCCCGCGCCCGCTCGACGGCGTACCCCTGTTTGTCTGGCACGGCTCCATCCGGTCGCCGGAGATCGCCGAGCAGGCCGCGTACTACGGTGACGGGTTCTTCCACAACAACATCTTCTGGCCGGCCGACCACACCAAACGGATGGTCGACCTGTACCGGCAGCGGTACGCCCACTACGGACACGGCACGCCGGAACAGGCGATCGTCGGACTCGGCGGACAGGTCTACATGCGGGCCAACTCCCAGGACGCGATCCGGGAGTTCCGGCCCGTGTTCGACCACTCGCCGGTCATGGGCGGCGGGCTCCCGCTGGAGGACTACATGGCGCAGACACCGCTGACCGTCGGTACGCCGGACCAGGTGATCGAGAAGACGCTCACCTTCCGGGAGTACGCCGGGGACTACCAGCGCCAGCTGTTCAACGTGGACGGCGGCGGCATCCCCCTGGAGACCGCGCTGGAACAGGTCGAGATGCTCGGGGAACTGGTCGTACCCGTACTCCGCGAAGAGTTCGCCGCCCGGCGCCCGGCGGGGGTGCCGGACGCGCCGCCCACCCACGGTTCGCCGCTCGCGACCCGCTGACGCAGATCCGATAAGGAGACCACCATGACCGCCGAGTTCAACGCCGGCGTCGCCCCCGACCGCTGGGCCAGCGCCCTGCACCTCTTCGACGACGGCCCCGGCGCCGTCCGCGAGGAGACCCCCGGCGAACTGTGGGAGCGGGCCGGGCTGCTCTTCGAGGCGAAGGACTACATCGGCGCCGCGAAGCTCCTGGCCCGCGTGACCGAGGAGTTCCCGGAGCAGACCGCGCCCCGCCTGCTGCTGGCGCGCGCCTACTACCACTCCGCCCAACTCGGCCGAGCCGAGGAGCAGTTGCGGATCGTCGTGGAGCGCGACCCGGTCGAGCACTACGCCCACCTCATGCTGGGCCGCACGCTGGAACGGCAGGGCCGGGAGGCCGAGGCGGCGCCGTGGCTGCGAATGGCCGGGGCGTTCTCGGGGGAGTTCCCGCAGGACGCGTGAGCGGGTGAGGGGACGTAGGGGCGGGGGTGTCCGTGGCGGTGCTGCGGGCGCCCCCGCTTTCTGCGTTGCCCGGCGGGGAATGTTCCGCGCCGGGGCTTGTTGACATCTCAAGGGGGCGAGATGGAAGGCGGTTGATGTGTCAACAGCTCCGGACGGCCGGACACCGCAGTACGGCCGGTGGGAACAGGAGACTGCCGTGAAGGACGACTGTCCCGGCACCATGGCCGAGGGAACGGTCCGGTGAGCACACCGGCCATACGCGGCCACCACCTCGACTGGCGCCTCGTCGCCGGCGGTACGGCCCTCGCCACCGCCGCCACGTACGCCGCCCTCGCACTCCACGACGACGCGGTACGCCTCGCCTCCGACGCCGATGGTTTCGTCCGCTGGCCCGCGACCGCGCTGACCCTCCTGTGGCTGGCCCGCCACGACCAGAACCGCTACGCACGCGGCGCCGTCGCCCTCCTGCTGACCGGCGCCGGCGGCTTCGCCGTCCTCGTCGCCCGGCACGGCGTACCCGCCCACGAGACCTCCCTCGTCCAGGACTACCTGGACCTCCCCGGCACCGCCGCGAGCTGGTACGTCCTCATGGCGCTGGCCCTGGCGGGCGGGGCGAAACACTCCCTGACGCGCGCTGGAGCGCTGCTCGGCGCGGCGGTCGTCGGCGGCGGAGCTGTCCTCACGGCCGACGACCACCTCCTCGTCGCCCTCCTCGCCGTGGCACTGCCCGGCGCGGCCTGGGCACTGACCGGAAGCGTGCCGCTGCGCCGATCCGGCTGAACGGGCTGCCTGCTCAGGGCTGTGCAGCGGGCTGCCCGGCGGGTTGCTGTGCGACCTGGCTGAGATGGCCGCCTGAGCGTGCTGCTGGGCGGGCCGAATGAGAGGGCTGCTGGGCGTGCTGTTGGGCGGGCGACCACCCGGCTTGGCGCGCAGACCGATGTTCGTACATCCGCATTCGTTCATTCGCATTCGCTGGAGGGGACACCCATGGGATTCGAAGGCACGGAACTGGCCGTCGTACCGCTCGACTCCGAACAGGCGCGGCACCCGGCCGTCACGGGCGTGAAGGCCGCCGACCTGGCACGGGCTGCCGCCGCGGGCCTCCCCACGCTGCCGGGGTTCGTCCTCGTACCGGTCGACCGCGCACCCGACGCACCGATCGGCGAGTACTCCGTACGAGCCCTCTGGCACGAACTCCGCGGTGACCGGATCCCCCTGGTCGTCCGGTCGTCCTCCGCGTACGAGGACACCGAGGACTCCTCCCTGGCCGACCGCATCGAGTCCGTGCCCGACGTCCGAGGCTGGGAGCAGTTCAAGGCCGCCGTCGGCACCGTCCTCGACTCCGCGCGCGGAGTACGGCCCCCGCAGCCACCGGAGGGCGACGGGATAGCCGTCCTCGTGCAACCCATGCTGACCTCGTCCGTCGGCGGAGTGCTGTCCGGCGCCGACCCCGTCGAGGGACGTACCGACCACATCCTCGTCAGCGCCGTACGCGGCGGCCCCGACCAACTTGTCGACGGCAACACCCAGCGCGTGCGCTACCGGCTGACCCGCATGGCCCGCCTCGTCCGTACCGAACCACCTGGCGAGCGGATCCTCTCCCACCGGCAGCGGGCCCGGCTCGTGCAGCTCGCGAAGAAGGCCGAGCGGGTCTTCGGCGGGCCGCAGGACATGGAGTTCGGGTTCGACGCCCACGGGAAGCTGTGGCTGCTCCAGGCCCGACCGATCACCGCGACAGCCGCCCGGCCCGCCCCCGGCGCGCGACTCCTGGACCCCGGACCGGTCACCGAGCCCCTGCCCGGCGTCCTCCAGCCGCTGGAGTAGGACCTCTGGGCGGAACCCATGTCCCGCAGGCTTGCCCCTTGCGCTCGACATCGCGGACGCTGCGTCCCGGCGCCGGCTGTGGTGGCTGCTCGCCGTCACGACCGTTAGGGCTTCTGGGTCGGACCCATGTCCCACGGGCTTGCCCCTCGCGCTCGGCATCGTGGGCGCCGCGTCCCGGCGCCGGCTGCGGCGGCTGTCCGCCGTCACGACCGCACGGGGGTGGGCCACCGCCGATCCGTGGCTGCTCGGCGCGGTGCCGTCCGCGCATCCCGTGCTCGACTTCATCGTCCCGGCGCCGGGTGCCCGGCGGGCGGGGGTCGCGTGGCGGGTGGGGCGGTTGCGGTCCGCGCTGCCGCTGCTCGCCGTGGACCTGACGGCCGACGCCGACAGGCAGCTCGTCGACTTCCCGCCGCCCCGCGAGATGTTCGGCGGGCAGCTCGTCACGTGACCGTCGAGGAGCAACCGGCGCCGCCGGCAACGGAATTGGAGAAGCTCCTCGACCGAGGGATGGCATAGTGATCTCCCGGTGTTGATGTCCCGGCGCGCGAGCGGAGAGTCACGGATGCCGATCGGACTAGTCGCGCTGGCCCTCGGCGGGTTCGGCATCGGGCTCACCGAGTTCCTCATCGCGGGACTGCTGCCACAGGTCGCGGCCGACTTCGCGGTGTCCGAGGCCGCTGCCGGCCGGCTGATCTCCGGGTACGCGCTGAGCGTCGCGGTCGGGGCGATCGCGTTGACCGCGGCTACGGCCCGGCTCCCCCGCAAACAGGTCCTCGTCGGCCTGGTGGCCCTGTTCGTCATCGGCAATCTCCTCTCCGCTGTAGCTTCCGACTACTGGGTGATGATGCTGGGCCGCATCGTCGCGGCCCTGTGCCACGGTTCCTTCTTCGGCATCGGTTCGCTCGTCGCCACCGCCCTCGTCGTACCGGAGAAGAAGTCCCAGGCCGTCGCGGTGATGTTCGCCGGTCTCACCGTCGCCAACGTGCTCGGCGTGCCGTTCGGGGCGCTCGTCGGTGAACGGTGGGGCTGGCGCGCCGCGTTCTGGGCGGTCACCGTGATCGGCGTCCTCGCGCTGGCCGGCATCGCCGCCCTCGTCCCGGCCACGGCGTCGCCGACCGCTTCACAGGGTCTGCGTGAACAGTTCCTCGCGTTCCGCTCCTCTCAGGTCTGGCTCACTCTGGCCGCCACCGCGCTGAGCTACGGCGGCATGTTCGGCGCGTTCAGCTATATCGCGTACACCTTCACCGAGGTCGGCGGCTTCTCCTCGGCGGACGTCGCCTGGCTGCTCATGGTGTACGGGGTCGGTCTGGTCGTCGGGAATCTGGTGGGCGGTCGCGCGGCCGACCGGGATCGGGACCGGGCGTTGGTGTGGGCGCTGGCGGGACTCGCGGTGACGTTGGCGGTGTTCGGGGCGCTGGCGGGGAGCGAGGGGGCCTCGGTGGTGCTGGTGTTCCTGATGGGGGTGACCGGGTTCGCGAGCGTGCCGGGGATGATCACCCGGGTCACGGATCAGGCGGGCGGGGCGGCGCTGGCCGCGAGTGCGAATGTGTCGGCCTCCAATGTGGGGAACGCGTTGGGGGCTTGGCTGGGGGGTGTGGCGATCTCGGTCGGCTTGGGCTATCGGTCACCTCTCTTTGTGGGGGCGGGGATTGTGATGGTGGGGCTTGGGGTGATGGTGGTCGCGGCTCGTACGGAGAAGGTGGTTGCGGTGCGGGATTGAGGTGGGTGAGGTTGGGGGGCCAGAGGGGCTGAGTGGTGGGTGAGGTCGAGGGGTGAGGGGCTGAGCGGCGGGTGAGTTGGGGGAGTGAGGGGCGAGTTGATGGGGCGGGGTGGTTCTGCGGTTGCTGGGCCTCGGCCTCGTCGGCGGCTTGCCCCCATTCTGGCCCGGCTCTCCGCTCCGCCGCCTCGGCCGAACGGCCGACCCCGTTCGGGTGACGGGGCGGTTTTTGCGGTGGGAGTACTGGCCGAACGGCCGAGGCGGCGGCGGCCCGGTTTCCGCGAAGGTTGATCCACGACGGCAGGGCCGACAGAGGCCACGCCGGAACCAGTGGAGGAGCACCTCTCATGCGACACAACCAACGGCTCGCCCTCGCCGCCGGCATTGGCCTCGCCGCGGCCTGCGCCATCCCCGCCGGTTCCGCTCACGCGATCAGCGGAGGTAGGGAGGCCTCGTCCGCGCCGTGGGCCGTGCAGGTCTACAGCAACGGACGGTTCGCTTGTACCGGAACGATGCTGACGGACCGTTGGGTGCTCACCGCATACCACTGCTACAACGACGAGCCGGGAAAGATGACGGTCCGCGTCGGAGACACCCGTATCGGCCACGGCACGAAAGCGGAAGTCACCGCCATCCGGTACCTGGCCGACACGGACGGCCTGGACGACGTGGCCCTCTTCCACCTCGCGAAGCCGGTCAAGGCGCCGCACATACAGCTGGCGAAGACGGACCCGCCCAAGGGAGCGGTCGTCGGCATCTACGGTTACGGCAGCTTCGGCCCCCACCCGAAGAATCTCCGCAAGGCCACGAACCGCGTGACCTCCGTCAAGCACGACGACATCATCGGCCGCGCGATCTGGACGAAGAAACTGACGGGAGACAGCGAGCCGGGCGACTCGGGAGGCCCGGCGTTCTACAAGGGCAAGCAGGTGGGGGTGCTGTTCGGCCCGAACGAGTACAGCAGTGTGGCGTCGCACCGGAGCTGGATAAGGAGCGTCACGGGGGTGTGATCGTGCCCCGCACGAACACCCCCGCCCGTGCGGACGTCGCCGCCGCTTCCGCCGCGTGGTCCGCGTCGGATTCCGTGAGGGGCGAGGGGGTGGTGAGGAGGCGGTAGTAGAGGGGAGCGGAGACGGCGCGGATCACCTCGTGGGGGTCGGTGCCGGCCGGGAGTTCGCCTCGGGTGACGGCCTGGCGGACGCAGGGGGCCCACTCCTCGACGCGGACGGCGTAGAAGCGGTGGAGGGCCTCGGCGGTTCGGGGGTCGCAGGTGGCGGCGGCGATGACGGCCTTGAAGAGGGCGCCCTGGCGAGGATCGGTGAGGGTGCGTTGGACGAGTCGGGCGTTGGCCTTGAGGTCGCCGAGGAGGGAGCCGGTGTCGGTGCGGGGGAGGGACTGGTCGGCCATGTCGGTGAGGAGGTCGGCCACCAGGCCGGTGACCGTGCCCCAGCGCCGGTAGACGGTGGTCTTGCCGACCTCGGCGCGGCGGGCGACGTCGGCGAGGTCGAGGTGGGTGAAGCCCTCCTCGGCGAGGACGTCTCCGGCGGCTCGCAGGACGGCGGCTCGGACCCGGGCCGTACGTCCACCGGGCCGGAGGGTTCCGGGGTCGGCACCCTCGGTCTCCATAACGGGACTCCTGTTCCGTTAGTCGGTCGATGCTTGTTAGGGTGAGGACATCTTAAGGGAACGCAGGACCCGTTAAGGGGGAGTGGTCATGGAGTACAGGCAACTGGGCGCGTCCGGCCTCAAGGTCCCCGCGCTGAGCTTCGGCGCCGGAACCTTCGGCGGGCGGGGACCGCTGTTCGGCGAGTGGGGCAGCACGGACGTACGGGAGGCGCGGCGGCTGGTCGACATCTGCCTCGACGTGGGGATCACGATGTTCGACACGGCGGACGTCTACTCGGACGGCGCCTCCGAGGAAACGCTCGGCGAGGCGATCAAGGGCCGCAGGGACCGGGTGCTCGTCTCGACCAAGGCGGGCCTGCCGACCGGCGAGGGGCCCGCCGACGCCGGCACCTCCCGCGCCCGCCTCATTGCCGCCTGCGAGAACGCGCTGCGCAGACTCGGCACCGACCACATCGACCTGTTCCAACTGCACGCGTTCGATGCCGCGACGCCGGTGGAGGAGGTCGTGGCGGCGCTCGACGACCTCGTGCGGGCGGGGAAGATCCGTTACCTCGGCGTCTCCAACTTCTCCGGCTGGCAGACGATGAAGTCGCTGGCGGCGGCGGACCGGCACGGGCGGACCCGGTACGTGGCCCAGCAGGTGTACTACTCGCTGATCGGCCGCGACTACGAGTGGGACCTGATGCCGCTGGGCCTGGACCAGGGGCTGGGTGCGATGGTCTGGAGCCCGTTGGGCTGGGGCCGCCTCACGGGAAAGGTCCGCCGGGGCCGCCCCCTGCCGCAGCAGAGCCGCTTGCACCGGACGGCCGACTACGGTCCCCCGGTGGAGGACGAGCACCTCTACCGCGTGGTGGACGCGCTCGACGAAACGGCCCAGGAAACCGGCCGGACGATCCCCCAGGTGGCCATCAACTGGCTGCTCCGGCGCCCCACGGTGTCCTCGGTCATCATCGGCGCCAGGGACGAACGTCAACTCCGGGAGAACCTGGGGGCGTTGGGCTGGGAACTGACGCCCGAGCAGATGGCGCGCCTGGACGGGGTGAGTGCCCGGACCGGCCCGTACCCGCACTTCCCGTACCAGCGCCAGGAGGGGTTCGCCCGCCTGAACCCGCCGGTGGTGTGACGGTGAGGGGCCGCCTTCCGGGGGTGCGGGGAGCCGCGCGACCGACCGCGCCGGACGGTCGCGGGAGTCGACGAGGACTCGTGCGTCGACCCACCGCTCCCGTCCGACGGCGTACGCCCCGCGAGCAGCACCCCGGGCGTCTGGGGAACAATGTGCGCACGAGGGGAACGGTGTGCGCATCGCAGGGTATGCTGGCCAGGACTCACGCACCGGCGAGGAACAGGAGCGTCATGACGGCCAAGCGGAACCCGATCCCCTCGGTATGGGCCCGCCCCCGGCGCGAACCGGACCAACCCGCGCTCAGCCGGGCCGCGATCGTGCGCGAGGCGGTCGCGATGCTGGACGCGGAGGGTGTCGAGGCGCTCAGCATGCGGAAGTTGGGGGCGCGGCTGAACGCGGGGGCGACCTCGTTGTACCGGCACGTCGCCACCAAGGACGAGCTGATGGAGCTGGCCGCCGACGAGGTCTTCGGCGAGATCGCCGTACCCCCGGCGGACAGTGACGACTGGCGGGGCGCCGTGGCGGACGCGGCGTTCTCGTTCCGGGCGACGATCCTGCGCCACCCGTGGCTGGCCTCCGTCCTCGGACAGGCGGGCCTCGCCTATCTGGGTCCCAACCTCATGTCCCGCACGGAGAGTCTGGCCGCGCTCTTCGTCCGCGCCGGTTTCCCCGACCCCGGCAACGCGATCTCCGCGCTCCTGTCGTACGTCACCGGCATGAGCGCGACGGAGGCCGCGTGGCTCGGGACGGTCGCGCGGTCCGGGGACACGGAGGCCGGGTTCGTGGCCCGCCTGATGCCGGCGGCGGAAGAGGCGGCGGCCGGGTACACGCACCTCGCGGACGGGTACCGGGCGCCGGAGGAGCAGGGGCCGGAGGAGGCGAGGGAGGCCAAGTTCCGGTACGGGTTGGACGTGGTGCTGGACGGGCTGGCGATGAGGCTGCCGGGCAAGGGGTGACAACGCCGTACAGGCAGATTGCCGTACCGCCCCCTCCCGGACACGCCTATCTGAAGGCCGCGTGCCTCAGAGGTCCAGCACATCCCGCGTCCGCACCACCGCCCCCGTCTCGAACGACCGGTTGGCCGCCAACCCCGTCACCAACGACCGCGCCCCGTCCACCGCATCCGCCGCCCGCCCCAGCGGATCAGGCACGCGCGTCCCGAACAAGTCCTCCAGCATCCGCACGTCCCCACCCCCGTGCCCGCCCTCCCCGCTCGCCACCTTGATCTCCCGGGGCCGCTCCCAGGACCGGCGCAGCAGCAGTTCCGTACGGCCGGTGTTCGCCTCGGCGCCGTGGGTCGAAGCGGCGCTCACCCGGGGCGGGGTCCAGGTCGTCTCCTCGACGAGCAGCTCCAGCCGCCCCTCGCTGCCGTTGAAGGCGATCCGGTACCCCTCCCAGGGGGAGTACGCGGTGAGGTGGTACGTCAGGGAGGCGCCCGAGGCGTACCGGACGAGGACCGCCATGTCGTCCTCGATGGTCACGCCGGGCGCGAAGACGTTCTGGTCGCGGTGGTAGCCGTCCTCCGACTCGGCGTCCAGGTAGAGGGACGTGAGGTCGGGGTCGTCGGCGAGGTGGAGGGCGAAGGGGTCGTCCGAGGCGGCGGGCCGGCCGTGCGCGCGGTCGTACTCCCGGGCCAACCCTCGGCGTTGGCCCGCTTCAGAGCCGTAGAAGAACAACGTGCCCTGTGCGTAGACGAGTTCGGGTGAGCTGTCCAGCCACCAGTTCACCAGGTCGAAGTGGTGCGTGGCCTTGTGGACCATCAGGCCACCGGAGTTGGCCTTCTCCCGGTGCCAGCGGCGGAAGTAGTCCGCGCCGTGCCGCAGGTCGAGCAGCCACTCGAAGTGCACGGACCCGACCTCGCCGATCGCGCCGTCCGCGAGCAGCTCCCGTACGGCCGAATGGGCCGGGTTGTAGCGGTAGTTGAAGGCGACGCGGACGTCCCGCCCGGTGCGTTCGCGGGCCGCGAGGATGCGGCGGGCCTTGTCCGCGTCGGTCGTCATCGGCTTCTCGGTGACGACGTCGCACCCGGCGTCCAGCGCCCGCACGATGTACTCGTCGTGGGTCCGGTCGACGCTGCACACCACGACGAGGTCGATCCGCTCGCGGCGCAGCATCTCGCCGAACTCCCCGGCGGGGTAGGCCGGTACGGGTGTCCCACCGCCGAGCCACTCGTTGTGGACGGCCATCCGGCGGGAGTTGGTGTCGCAGAACCCGGCGAGTTCGTACCGGTCCGCGTAGGGCCCGGCGAGCGCGTTCACGAACAGCCGGGCGCGGGAGCCGAGTCCGACGACGGCGACGCGGCGGCGAGGAACACTGGACATGCGGGGTCTCCGTTCCGACGTACGAAAAACACCGCGTCGGAGCGTACCCACCCCGGCGCCGAGCCGAAAGATCACCCGGCGCCGGTGGGCCCTCTTGGAGGGGCAACTCCCTTACGCCCAGCACCCGTTCACAGTCGCCGCCAGCCCGTCCATCGCGTCCTTGATGTCCCCCGGCGCGGCGGTCGAGTTGTTCTCGACGAACGAGAACACCTTCCATCGTCCGTCCTGCGCCTGCGTGAACCCGCTCAGCGCGATGGCCCCGGTCAGCGTCCCCGTCTTGGCCATCACCTTGCCCACGGCGCACGACGAGTCGGGCGTGTCGAAGCGCCCCCACTCGGGACCGAGCGTGGCGCCGGCCTCACCGGCGACCGGCAGCCCGTCCTTGATGTACTTCAGCGTGTGGCTGTACCGCGGGTCCGTCGTGAGGTCGAGGATGTCCGCGAGGGTCTGCGCCGGGATCCGGTCGGCGCGGGAGAGCCCGCTGCCGTCGTGGATCTCGAAGTTCTCCAGGGAGACGCCGTACCGGTAGCCGAGGACGTCGCGGACGACGGCCGTACCGTCCTCGAAGGTCGCCGGGCGCCCGGCGCCGAGCGCGGTCATGCGCAGCAGCGTCTCGGCGATGTTGTTGTCGCTGGTCTTCAGCATCGTCTTGACGATCTCCGACAGCTTGCCGGAGGTGTGGCGGGCGACGGGTACGTCCGTGGGGGCGGCGGTGGCGTGCGCGACGTCGCCGTCGACGGTGACGCCCTGCTCGGTGAGGAGCTTCGCGAAGACCTGCCCGGCGTCGAGCGAGGTGTCCATGACGCCGTGGCCGTCGACGACCAGCGCGCGGACGGGCGCGATGTTGTCCGGGTAGTAGCCGTCGTTCCAGCCGGTCGCGAGGGACGGCTCGGGGAAGAGGCTGTCGTCGACGTGGACCTTGACGGAGGTCAGGCCCGCCGCCTTGACGCCGGCCGCCGCGGTCTTCGCCAGCTCCTGGAGGTCGGCCGAGGTCAGCGTGCGGTCGCCGCCGCCGACGAGGGTGAGCGCGCCGTCGCCGTACACGACCTTCGTGGTGAAGCGGTGGCTGGGGCCGAGGACCGTGAGGGCGGCGGTCGAGGTCGCGAGCTTCGCGTTGGACGCGGGCATGAGGGCGGTCTCCGCGTCGTGGCCCCAGACCTGTTTGTCGGACTTGGCGTCGATGACGACACCGCTGAACGTCGTGCCGAGGCGGGCGTCCTGGACGCGGGTGTTGAGGTTGTCCGCGATCTGCTGCTCGGCGGGGTCGAGTTCCGTCGCGCCGGCCTTCGTCGCGGTGGCCTTCTCGGCGGCGAATGCGGAGGGGCCGGCCAGGATCGTGCCGGCGACCGGGGCCACCGCCGCGACCAGGAGTGCGCGGCGGACCGCCGGGTTTATCTCGCGGGGCTTGCGGTGACGCCCACGCGCGCCGGAGAGGGGGGTGCTCGACATGTGGGGGTCCTAGCGGGGGGAGTGGATGGATCTGGCCGAAAAGTAGCAGCCGAAGGAGCTTGTACCTTCAAGTAGGAGTGAAGGAGATGTGAGGGCATTCGGGCGTGGGGGGAAAAGTCCTGGACGGCGCTCTGGAAAGGGCCTCGCTTCTCAACAGAAGTGAGGCCCTTGTTCGTTGTCAGGCGCGGCAGGTCGCGTCCCCGGCCGGGAGGCGTCCGCTTGACAGGTACGCGCGCACCCCGTCGTCCGCGCAGGCGTTCCCGTACACCCCGAACACCGCGTGCTGCGCCGGGCCGGCCAGCGTGATCAGCCGCGACGACGGCCAGTTGCGGCGCTGGGCCACCGCGCCCGCGTACGTGGTGCGCGGGTCGCCGGTCGCGTTCACCAGGAGCGCCGGGAAGTCGTCCCGGACCGCCGTCGGGGTCTCGCGCGGGGCGGGCCAGAAGGCGCAGGGGCCGATGTTGCGGGTCATGGGGGCGAAGAGGGGGTCCGTCAGCCGGCCGCGCTCGATGTCGCGCCGGTACGCCTCCGGGTCGCGTTCCGTGGGGACGTCGCCGCAGAGGATCGCCGACTGGACGCTTCCGTACGACGACTCGTCGCCGGTCAGGATGAACTTCAGCGTCTCCAGCAGCGCCGGGGACGGGTCGGCCGGGTTGCCCTGCGGGGTCAAGTCCCGTACGGATCGCGCGAGTTGGCCGTACGCCTGGTCGTTGTCCTGGGAGAGGCCGGTGAGCAGGATCATCGGGACGACACGTTCGTCGACCTGGTACGGGCCCACGGTCAGCGGCTTGTGGGTCGCCGCTGCCTGGATGCGGTCAACTGTCCTGAGTACGGCGTCGGTTGTGGCGCCCAGTCCGTACGTCGCGTGCCGGGTCGCCGTCCACTTCGCCCAGTCCCTCAGCGCGGCCCGGTTCTCCGGCTCGGCCACGCGCAGGAGGCGCGGGGAGTAGCGGGCCGGGTCGATGACGCCGTCCAGGACCATGCGGTCGACGCGGGCCGGGAACATCGTCGCGTACACCTCGCCCAGGTAACTGCCGTACGAGTAGCCCAAGTACGAGACCTTGCGCTCGCCCAGCGCCGCGCGGATCACGTCCATGTCGCGGGCGGTGTTGCGGGTCGTCGCGTACGGCAGGACGTCGCCGGCGTTCTGGTGGCACAGGACGGCGAGGTTGCGCGCGAAGCCGGCGTCGAACGTCGCCGGGGCGCTCCAAATGGACGTGCTCGTTGGCCACTTGCAGTCCAGCGGCGTACTGCGGCCGACGAAACGGGGGTCGACGCCGACGACGTCGTACCGACCGGCGACCTCCTTCAACTCCCCGTGGATCCACGGCGCGTCACCGATCGTGGACCCGCCCGGACCGCCGCCGTTCAGCAGCAACGGGCCGATGCGGTGGGCGGTGTCGGTGCCCCGGATACGCGATATCGCGACGGTGATGGTCCGCCCGCCGGGGTTCGCGTAGTCCAACGGCACAGTGACATCAGCACACTTGGCCCCGGCCTGCTCCAACTCCTTCCCGGTGGTGTCGTCCGGGCCCGTCACACAGCTCTTCCAGTCGAGCCGCTGCTCATGGAAGCGGGCCAGAGCGTCGGTGGCGGCCGACGCGGTCAGGGGAAGCGCGGCGAGGGCAAGTGCGGAACAGAGGGCAACTCGGGTTCGTACGGCAAAAGTTGTCACGCGACCTCACGCTAGAGGCCGCGAACAGCCCGAACACTCCGGCGATCCCGCCGATCCACCCGGGGGTCAACCCCCTTGTGTGCGGCCTCCGTTGCCGGTAATACCTGGAAGGCATGAGGGAGTTGGAGGAACGGGTCGCCCTGATGGACGCCGCGTTGCGCCCCATCGCCGAGCAGCCGGTGGACTTCGACGACCCCGACTGGGCGTCGAAACTCGGTCAGGACCTGGGGCCTTGGGACGACGCGGACGCGGTCCTCGTGGAGGTTCTCGACCGGTACGACACGGGTGACGCCGGGACGCGCGCCGCGCTGCGCGCCCTGCTGGACCGGCATCGAGCGTTCCGTTGGGCCACGACCTTGCCCCGGGACCGTACGCCCGAGGGGTTCCGGCGTCGGCTGCTGCACCTCTCCCTCGTGGACCACGGCGAGGACACCCGCGACGAGTTGCTCACGCTGTGGGCCCTGTGCCGGGAGGCGCGCGAGGCCGGGGTGGCGATGGAGCCGATGCTCAGGGAGGTCGCCGAGATGTCGAGCCGCGTCGACAAGTACGGGATGGGGTCGATGCGGGACATCATGCTGGAGACGGCCGAGTCACCGCACGCGCGGCCCTGAACGGAGTCCGCCGCGCCCCCACCCTTGAACCGGAGGCGCCCGAAAAGCGCCCCCGGCCCCCGGAATCACTCGCCCTTCGGCCCCGCCTGCTGCACCACCTCGAAAGACCACAGCGTCGACGCCGACGACGCCGGCTTCGGGCGTTCGGCGCCCGCCCCGCCCTGGTGGGCCTGCTTCATCGGGCCCTCCATCCACGCCTGGAAGGACTCCTCGTCCCGCCAGCGGGTGTAGACGAGGTACTCCTCCGTGCCCTCCAGCGGGCGCAGGAGTTCGAACCACTCAAAGCCGTCGGAGTTCTCCACCGCGTGCGCGCGGCCCGCGAAGCGCTTCTCCAGGGTCTCGCGCTGTTCCGCCGGGACCGTCAGTACATTGATCTTGACTACGCTCATGCGCCCATCCTGCCCGCCACGTGCGGCGCACCGGCACACCGACCCCCGGATCACGACATGCGGGGCACGGGGGGCTGCCCGACACTGTGAGCCCGGGGGCCCCACGTGAGGAGCGTTCCGCATGGCCTCGTTGCTCTACCGCCTGGGCAGACTGGCATTCCGGCGGCGCTGGTACGTGGCGCTGCTCTGGATCCTGGTGCTGGTGGGCCTCGGCGCGGCGTCCGCGCAGGCACCCGAGGCCCCGAACACCGCCTTCTCCGCCCCCGGCATCGAGGCGCAGCGCGCCTTCGACCTGATGGACAAGAGGTTCCCCGGCGCCCAGGCGAACGGCGCGACCGCACGCGTCGTCTTCGTGGCGCCCAAGGGCGAGAAGGTCACGTCGCAGGAGAACAGGGCGGCGATCGACAAGGCCGTCACCCGGGCGGCGGCCGGACAGCAGGTCGCCTCGGCGGTGGGCCCCTTCCAGGCGGGAGCCGTCAGCAAGGACGGCTCGACGGCGTACGCGACGGTCACCTACACGGTCACCCCCGAGGACCTCACGGACGCCGCGAAGGACACCCTCAGGAACGCCGCGAAGGGCGCGAGGGACGCGGGCTTGACCGTCGAGACCGGCGGCACGGCGCTCGCGGACTCCCCGAGCCCGGGCGGCGTCGGCGAGGTCATCGGCATCGTCGTAGCCGCCGTCGTCCTGCTCGTCACCTTCGGCTCGCTGGCCGCCGCCGGTCTCCCGCTGCTCACGGCGGTGCTCGGCGTCGGGATCAGCGCGACCGCGATCACCACCCTGGCCAGCCCCTTCGGCCTCACCTCGACGAGCAGCACGCTCGCCACGATGCTGGGCCTGGCCTGCGGCATCGACTACGCCCTGTTCGTCCTGTCCCGCTACCGCGAGGAACGCGCCAACGGCCACACCGAACAGGACGCGGCCGGACTCGCCGTCGGCACCGCCGGTTCCGCCGTCGTCTTCGCGGGCCTCACCGTCGTCATCGCCCTGGCCGGCCTGTCCGTCGTCGGCATCCCGATGCTCACCAAGATGGGCCTGTGCGCGGCGGGCGCGGTCGTCCTCGCCGTCCTCGTCTGCCTGACGATGACCCCGGCGCTGATCGGGTTCTGGCCGCGCGCCGTGCTCTCGCGGCGCTACCGGCTCACCGGGCGGCGCGTGCAGGGCGTGTTCGGCAACCGGGGCAGCCGGTGGGCGGAGTTCGTGCAGCGCCACCCCTTCCCGGTCCGGTTCACCGCGATGGTCAGCCTGATCGTGCTGGCGATCCCCGTGCTGAGCCTCCAGCTCGGGATGCCCGGCGACGAGGTCAAGTCGACCGCGACCAGCGAACGCCGCGCCTACGACGACCTCGCCAGGGGCTTCGGCCCCGGCTTCAACGGCCCGCTGACGATCGTCGTCGACGCGAAGAAGGCGAGCGACGCGAAGACCGCCGTCACGACGATCGAGAACCGGGTCAAGGCGACGAAGGGTGTCGTCTCGGTCACCGAGCCGCGCTTCAACAAGGCCGGTGACACCGCCGTCTTCTCCGCCGTCTCCGCCTGGTCGCCGACCGACAAGAAGACCGAGGACCTCGTCCACACCATCCGCGACCACCGCTCGCAGGCGGTCGCCGGGACCGGCGCGACCTTCGAGGTCACCGGCTCGACCGCGCTCAACATCGACGTCGCGCAGAAGGTCCAGCGCGCCCTGATCCCGTACCTGGTCGTCGTGGTCGGGCTCGCGGTCCTCCTGCTGCTGATGGTCTTCCGGTCGATCTTCATCCCGCTGAAGGCGGCGGTGGGCTTCCTGCTCTCGGTGCTCGCCGCGCTCGGCTGCGTCGTCGCCGTCTTCCAGTGGGGCTGGGGCGCCTCGCTCCTCGGCGTCGAGTCCACCGGCCCGATCATGAGCATGACGCCGATCTTCCTTGTCGGCATCGTCTTCGGCCTGGCCATGGACTACGAGGTGTTCCTCGTCTCCCGCATCCGCGAGGCGTACGTCCACGGCCAGGGCGCCGGCGAGTCCATCACGACCGGGTTCCGCTACAGCGCCCGGGTCGTGGCCGCCGCCGCGCTCATCATGATCTCGGTGTTCGCCGGGTTCATCACCGCCGACGAGTCCATGATCAAGATGATCGGCTTCGGGCTGGCCGTCGCCGTCCTCTTCGACGCGTTCGTGGTCCGCATGGCCTTCGTCCCCGGCGTCCTCGCCCTCCTCGGCGACAGGGTCGCCTGGCTGCCGAAGTGGCTCGACCGCCTCCTCCCGCACCTCGACGTGGAGGGCGAGGCCCTCAGCCGCGCCCACCCGGCGCCGACGCCGCAGGCGGGGACAGGACAACCCGACTGACGGTCGGCGCGACCCGTACGGCCGACGCTCCCGTCCAGCGCAGGAGCGTCGTCCCCCACGTCACCCCGCCGCCGAACGCGATGATGACGACCAAGTCACCGATGTGCAGCCGCCCTTCGGACGCCGCCTTCGCCAGCGCGTAAGGGATGTTCGCCGCGCCGATGTTGCCCACCTCGTGCCCCACGACGACGAGTTGACGATCCGTCACCCCCATGTCGCGGGCCGCCTGTTGGAGCAGGACCGGGTTCGGCTGGTGGGTGACGACGAGGGCGACGTCGTCCAGGGTGACCCGGCCCTGGCCCAGCGCGTGCGCGAGCATGCGGGGGAACACGTCGAGGATGAAGTCGCGAACTCCCTTGCCGTTCATGGTGATGTACTGGGATTCCAGGGGCGCGGGAAGCCGGCTGCCGCCCGCCGCGATCATCGCGTGGTCCGCGTACCGGCCGTCCGAGCCGAGCGTGAACGCGCCGAAACCCTGGCCCTCGGCGACTGGGCCGAGGAGCGTCGCCGCCGCGCCGTCCCCGAACAGGGAGGCGGTGGCGCGGTCGGTGGGGTCGACGAACTTGGAGTACGCCTCCACGCCGACGACCGCCGCGTACCTGGCCGAGCTGTCGCAGGTGAGCCAGTCGCGGGCCACCCGGGCTCCGAACAGCCAGCCCGAACAGGCCGCCGTGACGTCCAGCGCGACCGCGTGCCGGGCGCCGGTGAGGGCCTGCACCCGGCAGGCCGTCGCGGGGCCCAGCTCGTCCGGCGTGGAGGTCGCGACGACGATCACATCGAGCTGCTCGGCCTCCAGGTCGGCCGCTGCGAGGGCCGACTTGAGGGCCGCCGCGCCCAGGTCCGACGCGGCCTCGTCCGGGGCGGCGGCGTGCCGGGCGAGCACGCCCGTTCTGCCGGCGATCCACTCCGCCGAGACTCCGGCCAGCTCGGCGACCTCGGCGTTCGTGCGGCGCCGGGCGGGGAGGTAGGAGCCGGTGCCGATGATGCCTATGGGGGCGTTCATCATTCAGCCTTCCGAAGAGGGGGCTTGCCGAACGGGAGCAGGGCCTCGCGGACAGGCCCCTTGCGAACGGTGCCGGGGAGTCGGTGGGGCGACCCGCCCGGCGCCGCCCCCTCGTTCTCGCACAGCACCCCGACGGCGGGCGAGGCACACGCGAAGCAGTACGGCTCACTTCACCTGCTCCACGCGCCGAGGGCGCACCGACGGGGGCGCCCGCAGAGGCCGAGGTCGCAGGGGCGTCCGCGCGCGCCGCAATGCCGACCGTGCGTCCTTTACATGCGGCGAGCAGGTGGTTTGACTTGGGGACGATCTCTTCTTCCCCCACCTCCTCTTCTTCCCCCACCTCTCTCCTGCCCGTCGGGCGGTCCCAGGCGTTCCCGGCGGACGCGTCACCCGCGTACGACTGCTGCGTCTCACCATGCCGACCACGAAAGGCAGTTGACGTTGAGCACCCTCATGCTCGTCCCGCCCGAGGACCAGGTGGCCGACTATCTCAGCGACCGGGTCGACACCGACGCCGGGCAGCCGGTGCGCCGGCGGCGGCTCACGGACGTGCGGGAGGCGTTCGTGGCCGCCGCGCTCCCGCCCGGCAGCCCGGTCCTCATCGCCGTCCCCGACCCGCACACCCAGCTCACCGCGTTCCTCGCCGCCCACTACGCGGGCCTCGTGCCCGTCCTGCTGCCCCGCGCCTGCCCCGAGCACCGGCGCCGCATCATCGCCGACGCGCTCGGCGCCGCCGCGCTCGCCACGACCACCCCCGACCTCGTCGTACGCCGCATCGCCACCGCCCACCCCCACGCCTACGAACCCGGCCAGGCGATCGTCATGACCTCCGCGACCTCCGGGACGGCCGGCGGCTGTCTGCACCGGGTCGCCGCGCTGTTCGACAACGCGCGCCGGCACGCGGACGCGATCGGGCTGCGCGGCACCGACACCGTCTGGCTCAACCTGCCGATGCACTACTCCTTCGCACTGGTCGCGCAGGCCCTCGCCGGGATCGCGACCGGTGCGCGGCTCGTGCTCAGCGGGCCCCCGTTCGCGCCCGGCGCCTACCGCGAGGGCCTGCGCAGGCACGGCGTGACCGTGTCCTCGCTGTCCCCGTCCCTGGTCCGCTCGTTCCTCGACGACACCTACGAACTCCCTTCCTCCTTACGTGTGTTGACCGTCGGCGGCGACTCCCTGGAGGCCACCCACGTCAAGGAACTCCTGGCCCGGCACCGGGGCGGCGAGCTGTACCTCACGTACGGCCTCACCGAGGCGGGCCCGCGCGTCTCCACTCTCGCCGCGCACCGCGCACCCCCCGAGCGCTACACCTCCGTCGGCCTCCCCCTGCCCGGCGTCGAGGTCGCCGTGCGCGGCGAGGGCGTCAGGGGCGAACTCCTGGTCACGACGCCGAGCGCGATGGTCCGACGCGTGGGCCACGGGGCCGCCGGGCGGCGGGGGCTGGTCGCGGCCGACACGGTCGCCACGGGGGACGTCTTCCGGGTCGACGAGAGCGGACACCTGTTCTTCTGCGGACGCATCGCCGACTTCGTCGTCATCAACGGGGACCGCGTATCCCTGCGCTGGGTACGGGAGTTGGTGGGCGCGCTGCCGGGGGTGCTGCACGTGCGGACCGAGATCGTGCAGACCGACACCGGCCGTGGGGGGATCGGACGGCAGCGGTACCGGCTGCACGTCACCGCGCGCGAGGCCAGCCAGACGATCCGGGATCAGGTGACGCGGCGGCTGAAGGAGGTGCTGCTCAGGGTGGAGTTCCCGTGCGACGTGGTGGTGCGGGAGCCTCGGGCCAACGAGTTCGCGAAGTGATCCCAGAGGGCGGTGGCGTAGTCGGGGGCGCCGAGCGGGGGACCTTCGGTGGGCTGGGTGTCGAACTCGTCGATCAGCGCGGGTAGTTGAGGCATCAGCTCCTCGCAGAGCCGGTCGATCGCCTTCGGGAGCGCGCGTACGTCGTCCGGGCCGAGAACGCCGGTCGCGACGAGGCGGCCCGCCGTGCGGTCGGCCTGGAGGAGGCCGTACAGGACGGCGAGGGGGTGACCGGTGAGCGCGCGTGCCAGCAGCGAAGCCGCCGCCGCCTCGCCGAGGTCCTTGAGGCGGGGGAGGTCGCCGGGTGCGGCGTCGGCCGCGAGCCGGAGTTCCTGCGCGCGGGCCACACTCGGCCACCACCCCGGGTCGGTCAACTCCGTTGGAATCACCGGCTCTTCACGACCCCCGCCGAGCCCGGCCCGCCCCGTGTCCACGAAGATCAGCGCGTTGTCCCCGCCCGCCACGGTGAACGCCTGCGCGGCCCCGAGATACCCCTCCAACAGGTTGACGTCGAGGAACCCGGCGAGTCCGCAGTGCCGCCGGCACACCTCGACGACCCGTACGGCCTCCTCCGTCGCCCCGGCCTTCAGCAGCGCGAGCGACGCGTCCACGGCGACCCACGGCGAGAGCGCGGCCTCCGGCGCGGCGGAGCCCGACGCCTTCCGCCGCCACGCCGTCAGCGCCGCGTCCGCCGCGCACGACAGCGCGTACGCCCCCGACAACGCCCCCAACAGGGCCCGCTGATGCGTGAGATGGTCCAGCAGCGCCGCCCCCGACGGCGTCGTACGGCGCTCCGCGAACCGGAGTGCGGTGACCGCCGCCCGCCGGGACATCGCGGCCATCGCGGAGGGCACCGTCGCCCACAGCGCCTGCCCGACGGACATGGTCCGCCGCAGCCGCGCGCCGGGTGAGCCCACCGGGTCGGTGAACCGTCCGTCCGGGTCGATCCACGCCCCGTCGGACAGCCAACGCCCGTACGGCACCCGGCAGTTCCGGAACCGGATCAGCCCGTACGCCAGCGGCAGCGCGCTCGCCGTCAGCGGCCCCGAGATCTCCACGCCCGGCGCCGCCCGCTCGCCGTCGGTGAGGTCGACGAGGAACGCGAACGTCCCCCGGTCCACCCCCTCGACGAGGGCCCGCGCGATGACGGCCCCGTACGTCGGTGGCCCGTCGGGCGTGACGCTGGAGAACTTGAGGGCGTCCGCGTCCGGGGTGTCCAGCACGAACTCCCGTGTCGTGACGTCGAATTCGGCGGTCGTCCGGGCCCCGAGGTGACTGCCGGCGCGGCCCACCTCCGTCACCAGGAACACGCCCTTGGCCACGCCCCCCTCCAGCGCAGCCCGGTACGGCTTGAGGCAGGCGTCGTCCATGCCGAAGCTGACGACCGCGTTGAGGCAGAGGACGTAGTGGTTGACCAACGCCATGTACAGCGCGGGCTGTCGGACCGCCGCCTCGGCCTGGACCTCGGCCAACCGGTCGATGTCGCCCAGGAGTTGCCCGGCATCGCCCAGAACCGCCGCGCGCCGCAACAGAGCTGATGCCACGTCATGTTCACCGGCCATGCGGCACCCCCGTGACCCACGCGAACCCGTCCACCGTCGCCACGTCCTCCTCCGCGAACAACTCCCGCGCGCTGCGGGTGAGCGCGCTCCCCGTACCGGCCTCCAGCAGCATCGCCGGACCGCCGTCCACCGACTGCCGCAGCACCCCCGGCAGCCGGGCGGGCCGCGTCAGGCCGTACGACAGGACCTCGCGCACGTCGTCGTCCGGGCGGTACGCCCTGCCCAACAGGGACGAGTAGACGGGGAGTTGAGCCATCTCGACCCGGACGTCCCGGATGGCGTCGACGAACTGCCGGGCGTCGTCCTCCAGTTCGGGATGGTGGCACAGGAACGGCAGCCGGAGCCGGACGGCCGGCAGGGCGAGGCCGAGGAGGAGTTGCTCGGCGAGGCCGACCGCGTCCGAGGGGCCGGTGAGGATGACGCGGCGGTCGTCGTTGACGCAGGCCAGCGTCAGACCGGGGAGGTCGAGGGCGGCCAGGAGGCGGTGCGCCTCGGCCTCCAGGTCGCCGTCCGTCACCGGGGGTTCGACCAGGAGCATGCCGCCGGGGTGACCGGTCAGGGCGCGGGCCACCAGGCAGGCGACGCGCGTGCCGTCCGCGATGTCCAGGATGCCCGCCGCGACGCAGGCCGCGATGTCGCCGAAGCTCATCCCGACGACCCGGTCCGGCGCGAGACCCGAACGGCACAGCGCCCTGTGTACGGCGACCGAGCACGCGAACAGCGCGTACTGCGGCGTCCCCACCGGGCCGTCCGCCAGTTCCCGCGAACTCCTCAACTCCCCGCTCAGCAGCCGGGAGACGACCGGCGCGACCCCGAACTCCCCGGCCACCGGGTCGCCTTCGGCGGCGACCTCCTCCAGCGCCTCCTCCACGACGTCCTGCGCGTCCAGCGCTCTGAGCAGCGGCGCCAGCGTGAAATCCCCCTGCCCGGCGAAGGCGTGGACCACCATCCGATCGCTCACCACGGCGACTCCCAACTCGGCCGACTGTGTCACTGAGAGACCTCAGCACAGCGCCGCCCGGCGGTGGCAGAGCGCGCGGCGGCACAGGGGAGCGACGAGGGCGCGCACGCCGGACTTCACGAAGGTCGCAGCGCGTGCGCCCCGCTCACACAGACCCGTTCACACCGGCCCTGTTCACACCGGCCCGAGGAACCGGATGTGCGGCCGTCCGTCCGGCGCCTCGTCGGTGACCGCCGCGCGCACCCCGTACACGTCCGCCACGAGCGACTCCGTCAGGACCTCGCGAGGGGTGCCGGTCGCGATGACGCGGCCCTGTTTGAGGACGGCGAGGCGGTCGCAGTACATCGCCGCGAGGTTGAGGTCGTGCAGGGCGACGATTGTCGTGACCTTCAGCTCCGTGATCAGGGACATCAGGGCCAACTGGTGCTGGATGTCCAGGTGGTTGGTGGGTTCGTCGAGGAGGAGTTCGCGAGGTTCCTGCGCGAGCGCGCGGGCGATGTGCACCCGCTGGCGCTCGCCTCCCGACAGGGAGTGCCACGGCCGGTCCGCCTTGTCGGTGAGGCCGGTGCGCTCCAGCGCCGTACGGACCGCGTCCTCGTCGCCCGGCGCGGCCGGGGTCCACGCGCGGCGGTGCGGGATCCGGCCGAGCCGTACGACGTCCACGACCGTCAACGCGACCTGCGTGTCCGCCTGTTGCTCGACGACGGCGACCCGGCGGGCGACCTGCCGGCGGCCCACCTCGGCGAGGGCGCGGCCGTCCAGGGTGACCGTGCCGGTGTCGGGGGTGAGGACGCCCGCGAGGATGCGCAGGAGCGTGGACTTGCCGGAGCCGTTCGGGCCGAGGAGACCGGTGACCCGGCCGGGGCGGGGGGTGAGGGTGACGCCGTCGAGGATGAGGGTGCCGGAGGCCGTACGGGTCACGCGGTCGGCGCGCAGGCCGTCGTAAGTCGCCTTGTCCGTCGCCGAGTTGCTCATCGCGCGCCCTTCGTCCGGTACAGCACCGCCACGAACGCCGGGACCCCGATCAGGGACGTCACGACCCCCACCGGGACCTCCTGCGGGGCCAGCACCGTGCGGGCCAGCGTGTCCACCCAGACCAGGAACACCGCGCCCGCCAGCGCCGTCGCCGGGAGGAGGCGGGTGTGGCCGGGGCCGGTGAGCGCGCGGGTCGCGTGCGGGAGGACCAGGCCGACGAAGCCGATCGCACCCGCCGAGCTGACCAGCGCCGCCGTCAGCAGGGCCGTCGTACAGAGCAGGATCAGGCGGGTACGGGCCACCGAGACGCCCAGCGACATCGCCGCGTCCTGGCCGAACGCGAACGCGTCCAGCGTGCGGGCCTGGCCGACGCAGATCAGCAGCGCCGCCGCGAGGATCGCCGTACCGACGGCGACGTCCGTCCAGTCCGCGCCGCTCAGCGAGCCCAGCAGCCAGAACAGGATGCCCCGTGTGGTCTCCGCGTCCGCCGCCGTCATCACGATGAACGACGTCAGCGCCGAGAAGAGCTGCATCGCCGCGACCCCCGCGAGGACCACCCGGTCCGTCGTACCGCCCAGCGTGTGGCTCAGCAGCAGGACCAGGCCGAACGACAGCACCGCGCCGATGAACGCGCCGCCCGACACCGAGATCAGGCCGCCGCCCGCGCCGAGGACGACGATGACGACCGCGCCCGTCGACGCGCCCGAGGAGACGCCGAGGACGAAGGGGTCCGCGAGCGGGTTGCGCAGCAGCGACTGCATCACCGCGCCGCACACCGCGAGCCCGGCGCCGCACACCGCCGCGAGGAGCGTGCGCGGGAGGCGCAGGTTCCACACGATGCCGTCCCGCAGAGGGCTCAACTCCGTGTGGCCCCAGCCGAGATGGGACGCGACCGACGCCCACACGTCCGCGACCGCGATGTCCGCCGGGCCGATCGTGATCGCCAGCGCGACCGACGCGGCCAGCAGCGCCAGGCCGCCCGCGCCCAGCAGGAGACCCCGGGTCACTTGTCGAGGCCGTACGTCCGCAGCGCCGCCGCGGCCTTCTCGATGCCCTCGACCGTACGGATCGTGGGGTTCATGGCCTGGCCCGACAGCAGGACGTAGCGCTTCTCCTTCACCGCCGTCATGTTCTTCGTCGCCGGGTTCGACTCCAGGAACTCGATCTTCTTCGCGGCCGTCTCCGCCGTCTGCTGCTTGCGGGTGAGGTCGCCGATCACCAGGACCGCCGGGTCGCGGTCCGCCACCGTCTCCCAACTCACCTGCGGCCATTCGTCCTTGGTGTCGTCGAAGACGTTCTTCGCGCCCAGCGCGCGGGTGATGACGCCGGGGGCTCCGCAGCAGCCCGCGAGGTAGGGGGACTGGGAGTTCGCGAACCAGTAGAGCAGGGTGACGTCTTGGGCCTTCAGGCCCGAAGTCGCCGTCCGTACACGTGCCTTGAGGTCCGCGACCAGCTTCTCGCCGCGCTCCTCGACGCCGAAGATCCTTGCCAGGTCCAGGACTTCGCCGTAGACCGTGTCGATCGACAGCGGCTGCGTGCGGGCGCCGTCGCCGTCCCTGTCGTTGTCCTTGCCGACGCAGTCCGAGGGGGACAGGTACGTCGGTACGCCCAGCTTCTCGAACTGGTCCCTCGGGGCCACGCCACCCTTGCCGAGCGTCGACGCGAACGAGGCCGCCACGAAGTCCGGTTCCGCGTCGAGGACCGTCTCCAGTGCAGGGGCGTTGTCCGCGAGGCGCTCGACCTTCGCGTTCTCCTTCTCCAGGCCCTTGGACACCGGGTCCGTCCAGGTCGCCGTGCCGGCCATGCGGTCCGCGAGGCCGAGGGAGAGCATGATCTCCGTGGTGCCCTGGTTGAGGGAGACCGCGCGCTTCGGCGGGCTGTCGACGGTGACCTTCCGGCCGCAGTTGGTGAGGGTGACGGCGTCGGCTGTCGAGGCTTTCTCGTCGGAGGGGGAGGTTCCGCACCCGGCGATGAGAACAGTGGACACGAGAGCCAGTACGGCGGGACGTGCGAGTCGCACAGAGCTTCCTTCGGCGTCGAGGGCTCGTACGCGAAGCCCGGTCGTACGGTCGCACCCCCGACCGCGTCTCCGGCCGGAGGCCGCCAGCAGGTCTTCGGACTCGGGATCGTCCAGCCGGGACGCCTTCCCGGACGAACCGTCCAGTGGCCTTGCTGCCCCGCCCGTCACCCTCACCGCTGCGCGTCAGCTCCGGAGTTCCACCGGATTCCCTGACCTTGTGCGTTCACGTGGACGCACGTGGGTTCGACTGGCCTTGGGAAGTTATCACGCTGGGCTCAGTCCCACTCCCTCGCCAGCATCGCGTACACGTACTCGCTGCCCCAGCTCTCCCCGTTGAGGTCGTTCTCGATCAAGTGGGCCTCGCGGCGCATGCCGAGGCGTTCGGCGATGCGTGCGGAACCGGTGTTGAGGGTGTCCATGCGGGCGTACAGACGGTGGGTGCGCAACTCGTCGAAGGCCAGGCCGGCTCCCGCGCGGGCCGCCTCCGTGGCGTAACCCCGGCCGCTGTGCACGGGGTTGAAGACCCAGCCGATCTCGGTCTGCCGGGCACGCGCACTCGCCAGCTTGAGCACGATCTCCCCCACGACCCCGGGTTCGCCCCGCCGGCACACCGCCAGGACCAGACTGTCGCCGTCCTCGCTCCAGGACGACCCCTTGGCACGGCGGGCGAGGCTCTCGACGCACTGCTCCCGGCTGAGCGGAGGCCGGTACAGATAACGCGCGACCTCGGGCAGCCCTTGGTACGCGTACAGGTCGTCGAGGTCGTCCGGGGTGAAGAGGCGGAGGTGGAGGCGGTCGGTGGTGAGGGTGGTCATCGGAGGAACGTAACTCCTGGGGAGTGACCGGCGCTTCTGGTTTTCCTCAGGCGCCGGTGAGGGCGGTTTGGAGCTCCGGCCCGGTCATCTCGATGATGATCGCTCCCACCGTGACTCCGTACTCGCCGACGAAGAACTCGGCCTCGCTGCCGTCCTCCGCGCGCACCCAGTACTCGTCATCCGAGGGCTCCACCACCGCGTACGGCCCAAGCACATCCCGTACGACAGCCGGATCAGGCGGAACGGGTATGTCCCCGCCCTCGGCGAACCGATAGATCGACGGACTCCAGCTCACGCATCCCCCTAGGCCGGCATCCTCCGCCGCCACCGCAACTCCCCCTCGTGCCACTCCCCGGTGGCCACGAGCCCCGCCCCCGCCGCGACGGCCGCGGACGCGGCGTGTTCGGGATGGACATGCGCGACGACCGTACGCACCGACACCCCACCGAGCCACCCCACCAGCCCCCGAGCCGCCTCACCCGCGATCCCCCGTCCCTGCCACGGCGTCCCCACGACCCACGCGACCTCGGCGAGAAGTCCTTCGGCGGAGTTCGTGACCGTTGCCTGAACCGTTCCCGCCAGACACCCTTCCTCCCGGAGCCGGATCACCCAGTTCAGCCAGGAGACGTCCGGCTCGGGAGAGCCCGTGACCAACCGCCGGTACCGCGCCCGCAGTTCGTCCACCGTCTGCGGCGCCCCGCCGATGAACGCGTGCAACGCCGGATCGGCCAGCACCTCCGCCATCTCCTCGGCGTACTCGACCCGCAGCGGCAGCAGGTCCAGCCGCGCGGTGCGGATCGGCTCCGCCGAAATCCCGTTCACCCGTCCCGTCTCCTGTCCTATCGTCGGACCCTGATCGTAGGGGGACGCACACCATGGATCTGGGTACGGCCATCGCCGCGTACGACACGGAAGCCGTCGGGAAACTGCTGGACGAGGGGGCCGATCCGCGCCTCGTGCTCGCGGACGGCACCAGCCCGTTGTCGGGGGCCGTCGACAGTGGTTCCCCGGCGCTGGTTCTGGCCCTGCTGCGCGAGGAGAACCTCCCCGAACCCGAACGCACCCGCCTCCTCACCCTGGCCAGGCACTGGTACGAGACCGGCGCGGAGGAGGAACTCCGGCGCAGGACAGGGGAGTCGGGGGCGGCCGAGTCGGTGCGGGTGCTGGACGACGAGTACGACTGGGTCGAGGAGATCCGCCTCGGTGAGCACGTCGTACGCGCGGGGCACGGCGCGGTGCTGACGCTGCTGGAGTGGGCCTTCCTGATACCGACCCCGGTGGACGAACTGGTCGCACGCGCCGTGGCGGTCGCGGACGAGGACCACGTGGACTGGACGGCGGTGAACTGGCACCTGCGTAACCGCCCCGACCTGGAGACCTGGTCCGCTCTCGCGGCTCACCACCGCCACCCGGACCCGGTCCACCGCCGGTTCGTGGCCTACCACTTGTGGTCGCGCGGGATCAGTGACTCAGGCCCTGTGCCGGAGACCCTCGCTCTGCTGACCGCCTGGGCGGCGGAGGAGACGGATCACGGGATACTCGCCGAGGTGGTGAGGGCCTTCGGCGAGTACACGGACCCCAACCACGGCCTGATGGCGCTGAGTTACGCCGACCACCCCGACGTCCGCGTACGCCGAGCGGTCCCCGACGTCCTCGCCGACTACGGAGGCGCTGGTCCTTCCTGACATCGCCATGCACGGCACGGCGGCTGAACAGCTCGGCTCTCTGAAGGACACCTCCCCTGCCGTCATCGCCGCCCTGTGGACCCTGCTCGGCGACGACGACGTCAACGTCCGGTTGGAGGCCGCCTACGGACTCCTGCGGCACGGCGACCCCGTATCCCCGAGGCGATCGAACGCGTCGGACCGCTCGGCGAGGATTTCGACATCGACCACCGCCGGAGCGCCCTGTGGGATTGGGAGTGGGAGCGCCGCTGAGCTAACCGGCGTCCTCGTACGACGCGTCCACCGTCTGCTCCTCGCCCAGCCACGTCGTCAACGCCCACCACCAGTGCAGCGTTTCCGTGTGGCCGCCCGGTCCGCTGCCCAGGGAGCTTCCCGTGATCTGCTGGAGGCGGGCCAGGCGGTAGCGGATCGTGTTGGGGTGGGTGAAGAGTGCGGCGGCGGTCTGGTCGAGGCGGCGGCCCAGATCCAGGAACGTCAGCGCGGTCAGGGCGAGTTGGCGGTGGAAGTCGTCGGTGGGGTCGAGGGCGCCCAGGAGGCGGGTCGTCACATAGGCGCCCAGCAGGGGTTGTTCGGAGAGGGCCAACTCCGCTGCCAGGTCGGTGAGTTCGTGGAGGCCGGGTCGGCTCTGCTGGCGGAGCAGGTCAACTGCCCTGACGCACAAGCGGTACAGCTCGGGGAGGTCTGCCAGAGGGGCGGCCGGGGATACGACGACCAAGGCGCCGGGTTCGAGCTGGTCCGGAGTCGGGGGGAGGGGGGAGAGGGCGGCAAGTCGGCCGTCCAGGAGGGCTGTTGCCGCGGGGACACCGGGGAGGGCGGTGTGGTCCGCGGCCAGGCAGTGGTAGAGGCCGTCGGCGCCGGGTCGTATACCGGCACGGGTCAGTTCGGAGAGCGGGGGGAGCGCGCCGCCCAGCAACACCTGGCGCAGGAGGCGTGTACGGGCGGCGCCGGTTCCGCGCGGAGTCTCGCGTTCGGCTGCGCGGTAGCCGTTGATGACCTGGCGTTCCACCGCGTCGCCGTACTCCTTCAGGCGTAGTACGACGTGGAGTTGGGCCCGGTCCGGGATGCCGGCCGAGCGGCAGCGGTCGACGGTGATCTCGGCCGCGCGCGTGAGGGCCGCCTGGACGCCGCGCAGGACGACGGTCATCGGGACACCCTGGGCGGCACGGTCGGCGCCGAGCAACAGGGCGGCGGTGAAGTCCTGTTCATCGAGGGAGTCGGGGAAATCGAAGGAACCGAGGGGGCCGGGTGAGCTGAAGGGGTCGGGGGAGTCGAAGGGCGCGGGGGAGCCTGAGGAGCCGGGCGAGCCAGGGGAGTTGGGGGCGCCGGATGCCGTGAGCGGGTCCGGGTGTTCCAGCGCCGCGAACCACGCCCCCGCCGCCCGCAGCATCGCCGTCGCGTGCGAGCGGGTCTCCTCCTCGGTGAGGCGCGCCAGTTCGGGGGAGCGTCTGCGGGCCGCCGTGACGAGTTCACGGCATACGTCCGTGTCGTCGGCCATGCCGCGCAGGATCCCGGCGACCGGTTCGGGTCCGTGGCGGACGCTCATGGGCCCCCTTCGCTCGTTCGGACGCTGTGTCCGGGCCACAACGAAGGGGAGTTCCTGTTGCCGCCCGGCCACTACCGGATCAGGGTGACGACTTGATTTCCTGTGGGCTACTGAAGGTAACAGGGGTGGGTCGGGCCGCAACACCCTCACTGCGGCACCCCAGCCGCACCCGCCGTACCCCGCAGCACCCCTCCCCGTCCCCGCACGTCTCGCCCCCACCGCGAGCCGTACCCGGAAGGAAGCACATGGAGCCTGTGGAGCACCCCTCCCGCCGTCGCGTGATGACCGTGGCCGGCGGTGTCGTCGCCGGTGCCGCCCTCGCGCAGTCCCTCGCCGCGCCGTCGTTCGCCGCCGAGGCGCAGGACGCGGACGCGATCGTCGTCGGGCACGGTCTCGCCGGTCTCGTCGCCACGTCCGAACTCGTCGCCGCCGGGCGGAAGGTGCTGCTGCTCGACCAGGAGCCCGAGGCGAGCCTCGGCGGTCAGGCGTTCTGGTCGTTCGGCGGGCTGTTCCTCGTCGACTCCGACGAACAGCGGCTGATGGGCATCAAGGACAGCCGCGATCTCGCGTGGCAGGACTGGCTCGGTACGGCCGGGTTCGACCGGGGGATCACCGACCCCGCCGGGCAGGACCACTGGGCGTACAAGTGGGCCGAGGCGTACGTGGACTTCGCGTCCGGCGAGAAGCGGTCCTGGCTCGCCGGGCTCGGCGTCCAGTGGTTCCCCATCGTCGGGTGGGCCGAACGCGGGGGCGGTCTCGCGACCGGCCACGGGAACTCCGTACCCCGCTTCCACGTCACGTGGGGTACCGGGCCCGCCGTCGTCGAACCCTTCGAGAAGAAGGTCCGCGCGGGGGTCTCCGCCGGGAAGGTCACGTTCAAGTTCCGGCACCGGGTCGATGAACTCGTCGTCACGAACGGTACGGTCACCGGGGTGCGAGGGGCTCTCCTGGAACCCTCCAACGCGGCCCGGGGGACGGCCAGTTCGCGTACCGTCGTCGGGGATTTCGAGCTGCGTGCGCCTGTTGTCGTCGTCACGTCCGGTGGGATCGGCGCGAATCATGACCTCGTACGGGCCAACTGGCCTACGCGGATGGGGAATCCGCCGAAGTCGATGATCACGGGGGTGCCCGCGCACGTCGACGGCCGCATGCTCGGGATCACCCAGAAGGCCGGGGGCCGCATCGTCAATCCCGACCGCATGTGGCACTACACGGAAGGGCTCCGCAACTACGCGCCCATCTGGCCCGGCCACGGTATCCGTATCCTTCCCGGGCCGTCCTCGATGTGGTTCGACGCGAAGGGGCGGCGTTTCGATACGCCCGATATCCCCGGGTACGACACCCTCCACACGCTCAAGTCCATCACCGACTCCGGGTACGACTACTCCTGGTTCGTGACGACGCAGAAGATCCTGGCGAAGGAGTTCGCGCTCTCGGGTTCGGAGCAGAATCCCGACCTCACGAACAAGGACGTGTGGAAACTCCTCTCCCGTATCTGGCAGTCTCCCGAGCCGATCGAGCGGTTCAAGGAGAAGGGGGCGGACTTCGTGGTCGCGTCGACGTTGCCCGAACTGGTCGCTGGGATGAACAAGTTGACCGGCGAGAACCTGATCGACCTCGCGGACCTGAAGCGCCAGATCGAGGCACGTGACCGGGAGATCGACAACCCGTACACGAAGGACGTCCAGGTGATGGGCATCCGCAACGCGCTCAACTACCCGGGGGACAGCCTCAGTCGTACGGCGTCGGCGCACAAGATCCTGGACTCGTCGGCGGGTCCGCTGATCGCGGTCCACTTGAACATCCTGACGCGCAAGACGCTGGGCGGCCTCCAGACGGACCTCTCGGGCCGGGTCCTGAACGCGGCCGGATCCCCAATTCCCGGCCTGTACGCGGCGGGTGAGGTAGCAGGCTTCGGCGGAGGCGGCGTCCACGGCTACCGCTCACTGGAGGGCACGTTCCTAGGAGGCTGCCTGTTCTCGGGCCGCCAGGCGGGGAAGGCGGCAGCGGCGGCAATGTAGGAGGCCGGCTGCGGGTCCGATGTGGCTGGTCGCGCAGTTCCCCGCGCCCCTAAAAGACGGCGCGAGCGCCGGTCTTTTCCGGGGGCGGGCTGTATCTATTGCACGCCCAGGAGCACGGGGCGTTGTGCTGAAAAACTGGCGCTTGCGCCGTTTTTCCAGGGGCGCGGGGAACTGCGCGACCAGCCACATCGGACCCGCAGCCGAAGAACTACCCCTCCCGAGGCCACGGTCGTCCCCCGATCGCCTCGATCCCGTTGTTGAACCGCCTCAAATACCCCGCGAACGCAGCAATATCCTCATCCGACCAATCCCCCATCACCCGATCCAACACCTCGACAATCCCCCCACGTTCCTGATCCAACAGTCGCTCACCCTCCTCCGTGAGCCGGAACTTCCGAGCCATCCCCCCGGCCGGATCAGGAATCCGCTCCAACAGCCCCGCACGGGACGCCGCAGCCGTCTGCCGGTTCAACGTCGACGCGTCCAAGGCGAACGCCTCGCTCAACTCCCCGATCGACATGGGCCCCTGCATCCGGATCCGGCTCAGCATGATGTACGCGCTGCGCTCCATCACCCCATCGGTCCGCCGCCCACCCCGCTTGCTCATGAACGAGTGGCGGCTGAGCAGCATCTGCTCGTACTCGACCTGATGAGTGGGCGTCTCCATGGATCAATCCTGGCACACGGCGAACAACGGATCACATGCTTGATACATACGACATGTACGATGCACATCCTTCACCCCTGACACCCCTGAGAGAAAGCGGAGTCCTGAATGGACGCCCCCCAGCCCACGGCCCAGCCCAAGGCCCGGCCCACGGCCCGCTCGGGCGCCGTGATCGCCACACTCGCCTTCGCCGGCACGACCGCGGCGATCATGCAGACGCTGGTCACCCCGCTGATCGCGGAGCTGCCGAAGATCCTGGACACGACGTCGTCGAACGCGGCGTGGGTGATCACGGTCACCCTGCTGGTCTCGGCGGTGTGCGTCCCGGTGGTCGGCCGCCTGGGCGACCTCGTCGGCAAACGCCCGATGCTGCTGGCCTGCTCGATCCCGCTGGTCGTCGGCTCGATCGTGTGCGCGCTGGCCTCCGACGTGGTCACGATGATCGTCGGCCGGGGCCTCCAGGGCATGGGCATGGGCGTGGTCCCCCTCGGCATCGCGCTGCTGCGGGACGTCGTCCCGACGGAGAAGCTGAGCGGCTCGATAGCCCTGGTCAGCGCGTCGATGGGGATCGGCGGCGCGCTCGGTCTGCCGATCGCCGCTGCGGTCGCGGAGTACGCGAGCTGGCGCGTCCTGTTCTGGGGCTCGGCGACGCTGGCGGCGGCCGTGGCCGTACTGATCTGGTTCCTGATCCCGGACGTCCCGGCGGGCGCGAAGGGCCAGCGCTTCGACGCGCCCGGCGCGATCGGCCTCGGCGTCGGCCTCGTCGCGCTGCTGCTCGCGGTCTCGAAGGGCGGCGACTGGGGCTGGAGTTCCGGTTCGGTGCTCGGCCTGTTCGCCGCGGCGGTCGTCGCGCTGGGCGCGTGGGGTTTCTGGGAGATCCGTACGAAGGACCCGCTGGTCGACCTCCGGACGACGGCCCGCCCCCGCGTCCTGCTCACCAACGCCGCGTCCGTCTTCATCGGCTTCGGCATGTACGCATCGATGCTGGTCCTGCCGCAGCTCCTCCAGTTCCCGAAGGAGACCGGGTACGGGCTCGGCCAGTCGATGCTGGCGGCGGGCCTGTGGATGGCGCCCGGCGGCGTCATGATGATGCTGGTCTCGCCGCTCGGCGGAAAGCTCACGAACGCGCGCGGCCCCAAGTTCACGCTGGTCTGCGGCGCGCTCGTCCTCGCGGCCGGGTACGGTGCCTCGCTCGCGCTGATGGGTTCGGCGGCGGGCCTGATGGTCGTCACGATCATCACCAGCAGCGGCGTCGGCCTCGCCTACGGCGCGATGCCCGCGCTCATCATGAGCAGCGTCCCGGCATCGGAGACGGCCGCCGCGAACGGCTTCAACACCCTGATGCGCGCTCTCGGCACCTCGATCGGCTCGGCCGTCATCGGCGTGATCCTCTCCCAGATGACGACGACGCTGGGCGGCTTCACCTTCGCCTCCGAGGACGGCTTCCGTACGGCGCTGCTGGTCGGCGGCGCCCTCGCCCTCGTCTCGGCCGGCATCGCGGCAGCCATCCCGGCGGCGAAGCCGCTGGCGGACGACACGGAGAAGACGGACCCGGCGGAGGAGCCGGAAGAGGCCCGCGTCTGATTCACGGACGGCGGGGTGTGTTCAACCACCTTTGTGTTCAACCACTTTGGTGCTGGGTGACCTTCACGTCAGGTCCAGCACACCCCGCCGTACCGCCTCCGACACCGCCGACGCCCGGTTGTCGACGCCCAGCTTCCGGTAGATCCGCACCAGGTGCGTCTTCACCGTCGCCTCGCTCAGGAACAGCGCCTCCGCGATCCCCCGGTTCCCGCGCCCCTCCGCCAGCAGCCGTACGACGCCGATCTCACGCGCCGTCAACTCCCGTTCCCTGTCCGGCTCTTCCCCGACGAGCGCCCCCACCAGCTCCGGCGCGAGCCCCAGCGCCCCGGCGGCAGCGCCGCGCACCGCCCGGAACAGGTCCTGCGGCGGCCCGGCCTTGAGGACGTACCCACGGGCCCCCGCCTCCAACGCCCGTACGACGTCGGCGCGTCCGGAGTAACTCGTCAGCATCACCACGGCCACCTCGGGAGCCGCCGCCCGCAACCGGCGTACGGCCTCCACCCCGTCGATCCCGGCGGCCCCCGCGAACCGCAGGTCCATCAGTGCCACGTCCGGCGCCAACTCGGCGGCCAGCCGCACCGCTTCCTCGCCGCTCTCCGCCTCCCCGGCGACGACGAGATCGGCCTCCCCCTCCAACAGGGCACGCAGGCCCGCCCGGACGACGGTGTGGTCGTCGGCGAGCAGCAGACGCAGTGCGGTCACCCGGCCACCTCGTCGAGAACCTTCCCGGTCGGAGCGGGGATCGACGCGCACACCCGCGTCCCGTGGCCCGGCGCGCTGTGCACGTCCAGGAAACCCCCGCACTCCCGCAGTCGCGCACGGGCCGCCGGCAGGCCGAAACCCCGGGACGGGCCGGGGCAGTCGGGGAGCTGTGAGAACCCCCTGCCGTCGTCGTGGATCTCCAACTCCGCGCCGTCCGGCCGCTGGTGGAGCGTGACGTGGACGTTCACCGCGCGGGCGTGCTCGCGGATGTTCGCCAGGGTGCCCTGTGCGACCCGGAACAGGGTCGCCGCGCCCTGTTGGTCAAGTGCCGTACGCTCGGCGCCCGTTGTCCGGAACCGGACCCGTGCCGCCGCGCCCTCCGTCTCCGCGCGCTCGCACAACAGCCGCAGCGCGCCCGCGAGTCCGGCCTCCGCGACCGCCGACGGCGTGAGGTCGCTGATGATGCGGCGGGTCTCCGCGAGGTTGGCGTGCAGGCCGTCCGCCGCCGCCCGGACACGTGTCAGCGCGACGTCCGGACGCTCCTCCCAGTCCCGCTCGGCCGCCTGCAACAGCATGACGCCGCCCGCGAGTTCCTGCGCCAGCGTGTCGTGCAGGTCCCGCGCGATGCGCTCCCGCTCGGTCAACACCCCGGCCTGGCGCTGTTGTTGGGCGAGTTCCTCGCGCGTGGCGCGCAACTCCTCGACCAGCAGCCGCCGTCGGTGTGCCTCGCGCTGCAACGTGCCGTACAGCGCGACCGTCCCCCACACCGCCGCCACGGGCACCAGCAGCTCCGGCGTGAAATCGCCGCTGCCGCGCACCAGTTGGCCGACGAGCGAGACGGTGACCACGCCCACGGCGAGGCTCGCCGCCCGTCGGTCCAGCGCCCGCAGCGCCGCGCAGGCCAGTGGGATCGCCGCCCACACGTACGCGTCGGTCAGCGTCACCGGGGCGCGCAGCACGAGCGCCGTCCACAGTGTGACCAGCGCGGCCACCCAGGTGCGGCGCGCCGCCGTGCCCCATCGGCCGCCGGTCGCCAGTCCACCCCCGTACACCAGCGCCAGCAGCGTGCTGAGCACCACGATGTCGCGGCACAGTGGGCCCCCGTACGTGGCGGCTCGGACCAGCCCCGCGACGACGATGAGCGCGAGCGCGCCGTGCGAGAGGTGGTCCAGGGACCGGCGGGGGGCGGGGGGATGGTGGTCGGACACGGAGACCCCTTGATCCGGTGGAGGAGGGGCGCCGAGTCTAGCGGGCAGCTGTAGGGGCCCTGTGAGTTCTGGCTGTCAGCGGACGGGTACGGTCACGGCCTCACCAACCTTCGCATCGTCAGTGCCAGTTGGAGTCTGAAGCGGCCCTGCGGGGTGCGGACCGGCCAGCCCAGGGACTGTTCCGTGTGCGCCAGCCTGTCCTGCAACGTCGAATGATGAACGGTCAGTTCGGTCGCTGCGGCGCGCAGGCTCTGCGTGAACGCGACCGCGTGCAACGTCGCCAGCATCCAGGGTGCCTCGACCGCCGCACGCTCCAACGCCCTGACGTCCGGCGGCGGTTCACCCCCCGGCACGACCGTCTCCGCGAGCAGCGCGACGCCGCCGAGGTCGTCGGTGTACACGACCCGCGGGCCAGGGTCCGCTGAGGTGCCCTCGGCGGTGAACCGCAGGGCGGTACGGGCGGCGGCGCAGGAGTTGGGGAGGGAGAGGAGGGGGAGGGCGGGCCCGACACCGGCGCGGACACCTGCGGTGCGGATACCTGCGGTGCTCTCACCGGCCCGGACCGGCGCGGGACCTTCACCGGCCCGGGAGACAAGGGCGGGGCGGCTCTCCTGACTGGCCGGCACCGGGACCACATACGGCGCACCGTCCAACGGGACGACCACACGGGCCCGCACACCCGGGGCCAGCCCCAGCCTGCGGGCCGCGTGCAGGCGGGCCTGCTCGGGGGCGCCGGCGTCGAGAAGGGTCTCCACGAGGGCGGGATCGTCGGAGGGGGCACGGCCACGGGTACGGTCCAGAACTCGACTTACGGCACCTGCCGCACGCTCCAGGATGACGGCGTCGACGACGCTGGACGGGGCGGCGGTGGGGTTACCGGGCGAGTCGTTCGCGCCGACGCGGGGCGAACTGGTCGTGTCAGCGTCGGGTGAGCCGTTGGTGCCAGCGCCAGGCGGGGCGTTGCCGATATCGGGCGAGCCGTTCGTGCCGGTGCCCGGCAGGCTGCTTGCGCTGGCGCCGGGTGAGCTGTTCGCGTCGGCGCTCGGCAGGCTGCTTGTGCCGGTGCCGGGGAGGCTGCTCGTGTCAGCGTTGGACGGGGTGTGGTCGACGGCGGGTGAGCTGTTTGCGTCGGTGCCCGGCAGGACGCTTGCGCTGGCGCAGGGGAGGCCGCTCATACCAGCGCCGGGCGGGGCGTTGCCGACACCGGGCGAGCCGTTTGCGCCGACGTCCGGCAGGCCGCCCGTACCACCTCCAGGCGGACCGCCCCCGCGCTCCAGCCACAACGCAGGACGGCCGCCCGGCGTAAGCGGAGCGCTGGGCCAGGCCGGGTCGGGCGGTGTGTCGTCGTCCCGGCGGACCCCGTCCGCCTCCACCCGCACCCGGACCCGCCGCTCCTCGTCCACCAACCGCACCGGCACCCCCGCCAACACGGCCGCCCCCCGCACCAACGCCTCCACCCCTGCCCGAGCCTCCGCCAACCGGTCGAAGTACGCGATCACCCCCACAGCGGCCCCCGCCACCGGATCCACCGCACTCAACCGCCCGGCCAGCTCTTTCATACGCCCATGATGCGCCACCCCTCCGAGGACCGGCAGAGCCGTACGCCCTTCACGACCCACCCACCTCAAGGGAGGAACAGAGCGCACCGCGCCCCCAGCCGTGGCTGAGCGGCGCCGGGCCGGCGGGGAACCCTGCGAACCGGCTCAGGGGAAGACGGGGAGCCCGCGTGCTCGACCACCCGCTCCGGCGGCGGTCCGCGCGGCTGTTCCACCCCGCCTACCCCAACGCCCCGCTGGGCCGGCGGGGAACCCCGTGAACTGGCTTCTGGGAAGACGGGGAGCCCGCGCGTTCGACTACCCGCTCCGGCGGCAGCTCGCGCAGCCGTCCCACCTCGCCCACCCCAACGCCCTGCCGGGCCGGCGGGGAACTCCGCGAACTGGCTCCGGGGAAGACGGGGAGCCCGCGCGTCCGGCGGCAGCTCGCGCGGACGTCCCGTCCCGCTCACCCCAACGCCCCGCTGGGCCGGCGGGGAACCCCGTGAACCGGCTCCGGGGAAGACAGGGAGCCCGCGCGCTCGACCGCCCGCTCCGGCGGCAGCCCGCGCAGCCGTCCCACCTCGCCCACCCCAACGCCCCGCCGGGCCGGCGGGGAACCCTGCGAACCGGTCCCCGGGAAGACGGGGCGCCCATGCGCTCGACCGCCCGCTCCGGCGGCAGCCCGCGCAGCCACCCCCACCCCGCCCACCCCAACGCCCCCTACTCCGCAACCACCCCACCCACACCCCCTACTCCGCCAACAACCTCCGCAACCACCCCACCTGCGCCCCCTTCGCCGCCTGCGACAGCGCAGCCTGTGGTGCCATTCCGTCGAACCCGTGGAAACCTCCCGGCCAGACGTGGAGCTCCGCCACACCCCCCGCCTGCCAGATCCGCGTCGCATACGTGACGTCCTCGTCGCGGAAGGTCTCGGCGGAGCCGACGTCGATGAAGGCCGGGGGGAGGTCGGAGAGGTCGGTGGCGCGGGACGGGGCGGCGTAGGGGGAGACGGACGGGGTGCCTCGGGTGGGGCCCAGCAATGCCGTCCAGCCCGTGTCGTTCGATGTGCGGTCCCAGACTCCCCGGCCCTCCATCTGGTACGCCGACGGCGTGTCGTTGCGGTCGTCCAGCATGGGGCAGAGGAGGAGCTGGCCGAGAGGGCGCGGGCCCTCGCGGTCGCGGAGGAGGAGGGCCAGCGCCGCCGTCAGGCCGCCGCCCGCGCTCGCGCCCGCGATCACCACGCGCTCGGGGTCCACGTACAGGTCCTCCGCGTTGGACACCGTCCACAGGAGCCCGGCGTAGACGTCCTCGATCGGCGCCGGGTGAGGATGCTCGGGAGCCAGGCGGTACTCCACCGAGACCACGACCAGGTCCAGCTCACGCGCCCACTCCAGCACCCCGTCCACCCCCGTCCGATTGTCGCCGAGGACCATGCCGCCGCCGTGCGTGTGGTAGATCACCGCGCGGGGCCGGGCCGGCGGGGGAGTCGTCGGCGTACAGATCAGGAGTGAGATCGACGGGGCGCCCTCGGGCCCGGGCACCACCCGGTCCTCGACGGTGAACGCGCCGCCGAGGGTGAGGTCGGTCGGGACCAGGACCGCGGGCAGTTCCCCCCGCCGCAGCGCCCGGACGTCCTCGATCGTGATGCTGGGCCCGATGACGTCCTTGATCACCTCCAGCGCGGCGGACAGCTCGGGGTCGAAGGGCGGCGGTGACATCGTCGTCATGGCTACTCCTGAAGTGGATGGGCTGGAGCCATGTTCCGGCCACCGGGACCCTGCCGGCTCACCGCCGTACGGCGGATCCTGCCCGCCGACCGGCGGGTGGAACCACCCTGAACTGGCCTTATTGCCGCGCCGTGACCCTCTGTTCACCGAACCGAAGTGGAAAGAATCCAGCCGTTGAAGGATCATGGCGAATCCCCACAACCCCCATGACCCCCACAACCCCCCACAGGCAAACAGGAGTACCGAACCCGTGAACGTCACCCTGACCGTCTGGCTGGTGACCGTGGCCGCCCTGTGCGTCCTGGTCGCCGTCGACTTCTTCATCGGCAGAAAGCCGCACGAGGTCTCCCTCAAGGAGGCCGGGACCTGGACGATCGTCTGGGTGGTGCTCGCGATCCTGTTCGGCGTCGGCGTCTGGATCTACGGCGGCGGCCAGTCCGCGGGCGAGTTCTTCGCCGGATACATCACCGAGAAGTCCCTCAGCGTCGACAACCTCTTCGTCTTCGTCCTGATCATGTCCAAGTTCGCGGTGCCGCCGCAGTACCAGCAACGCGTCCTGATGGTCGGCGTCCTGGTCGCCCTGGTCCTGCGCGCCGGCTTCATCGCGGCCGGCGCGGCGATCATCTCCGCGTTCTCGTGGGTCTTCTACATCTTCGGCGCCTTCCTGATCTGGACCGCGTGGAAGCTCGTGCAGGACGCCCGCAAGGGCGGGCACGGGGAGCCCGGGGAGGGGGAGTACGAGGAGAGCAAGATGCTCAAGATGGTCGAGGAGCGCTTCGGCGTCGCCGACCGCTACCACGGCACCAAGCTGTGGATCGAGCAGAACGGCAAGAAGGTCATGACCCCGATGCTGGTCGTGATGCTCGCCATCGGCTCGACGGACATCCTGTTCGCCCTCGACTCCATCCCCGCGATCTACGGCCTGACCGACGACCCGTACATCGTGTTCACCGCCAACGCGTTCGCGCTGATGGGCCTGCGCCAGCTGTACTTCCTGATCGGCGGCCTGCTGAAGAAGCTGGTGCACCTCAGCTACGGCCTGTCGATCATCCTCGGCTTCATCGGCGTGAAGCTGTTCCTGCACGCGCTGCACGAGTCCGGCGTCCACGTCCCCGAGATCAGCATCCCGTTCTCCCTCGGGTTCATCGTCCTGGTCCTCGCGGTGACGACGTTCACGAGCCTGCGAGCGACCCGGGATCAGACGACGACCCAGTGAGGACGACGAGCTGACGGGTCGCCCGCGTCATCGCCACGTAGTGGTCGACCGCCCCGAACCGCTCGGGGTCCACGAGGACGACGAGGTCGAACTCCAGCCCCTTCACCAGCTCCGGCGACAGCGACCGCACCCGCCCGCCGTCCCCGGCGTACGAGGGAGCCCCGATGACGCAGGCCGTCCCCTCGTCGTACGCGGCGAGCCACCCGCCGACCACCGACTCCAGCTCGGACACCGGCCCGTACGCGACCGGCACCCCCGAACTCCGCACGGACGTCGGCACGTTCGCGTCCGGCAGCACCGCGCGGATCACGGGCTCGGCCTCCGCCATGATCTCCTCCGGCGTCCGGTAGTTGACGCTGAGGGAGGCCAGCGCGACCCGGTCGAACCCGACCCGCTCAAGACGCTCCTGCCACGACTCGGTGAACCCGCGCCGCGTCTGCGCCCGGTCCCCGACGATGGTGAAGCTGCGCGACGGGCACCGCAGGAGCAGCATCTGCCACTCGGCGTCGGTGAGTTCCTGCGCCTCGTCGACGACGATGTGCGCGAAGGGCCCGGCGAGCAGGTCGGGTTCGACGACCGGCGCCTGCGGGGTGGCCAGGGAGTTCTGGAGGTCCTGGCCGGTGAGCATGGACATCAGCATCCCCTCCCAGTCGTCGTCGCCGCGCTGGAGGTTCTCGGTGACCTGCGCCCGGTACTCCCGCTCGGCGGCGGCCTCCGCCTCCTGACGCCGCCTGCGCCGGGAGGCACCCGGGTCGCCGAGCCGCTGCCGGGCGGCGTCGAGGTACGGCAGGTCGGACACGGTCCACGCGTGCGCGTCCGCGCGCTGGAGGCGCCGTACGTCGTCGGGGGCGAGCCAGGGCGCGGCCAGCCGCAGGTACGCCGGGACCGTCCACAGGTCGCCGACCAGCTCGGCCGCCTCGATCAGCGGCCACGCCTGCGAGAGCGCCGAGGTCAGCGGCTCGATCTGGCGCAGCAGCCGCTGGAACAGCTGGGGCGTGAGGTCGCCCTCGTACTTGTCCCAGAGGATCTCGACGAGCTTCGCCCAGACCTCCTCGCGGCCCTCGTTGTGCGGGGTGCCGGGCTCGGGCGCGTCGAACGCCTCCGCCCAGTCGGCGGCGGTCAGTGGCAGCAGGACGCGATCGAGGGCGAGGGTCATGCCCTCGGCGGGCGGCTCCTCGTAGAACCGCACCGCCCGCTCGACGGCCTTCACCAGCCGCGCCGACTCCTTGAGGCGGGCCACCTCCGGGTCGCCCTCGGGCTTCGCGGCGGCGCCCTCGGCGACCAGGTCGCGCACGATGCACGTCTGCACGCCCTCCTCGCCGAGGCTCGGCAGCACGTCGGAGACGTAGTCCAGGTACGGCCGGTGCGGGCCGACGAACAGGACGCCGCCGCGCCGGTGCCCGAGCCGGGGGTCGGCGTACAGCAGGTGCGCCGTGCGGTGCAGGGCGACGACGGTCTTGCCGGTGCCGGGACCGCCGTCCACGACGAGCGCGCCGCGCGAACCGGCGCGGATGATCGCGTCCTGGTCGGCCTGGATCGTCGCGAGGACGTCCCGCATCCGCTCCGAGCGGTTGGTGCCGAGGCTCGCGACGAACGCGGACTGGTCGTCGAGCGCGACGCCCTGTTCGAGGCCGTCGCTGGTGAACACCTCGTCCCAGTAGTCGCCGACCCGCCCGCCGTGCCAGCGGTAGCGGCGCCGCGAGACCAGGCCCATCGGGTTCGCGTGGGTCGCCGCGAAGAACGGTTCGGCGGCGGGGGAGCGCCAGTCGATCAGCAGCCGCTGCCCGTCCTCGCCGGTCAGCCCGAGCCGCCCGACGTACACGTTCCCCTCGTCGGTGACCATCCGCCCGAGGCACAGGTCGAGCCCGAACCGGCGCAGCGTGCGCAGCCGTCCGCCGAGCCGGTGCACCTCGATGTCCCGGTCCATGGCGGCCTGCCCGCTCCCGCCGGGCGCCTTCAGCTCGGCGTCGAGCAGCCGCGAGGTCTCCGCGATCGACGCCTTCAGGCTCTCGGCGACGGCGGCGAAATGCCGCTCGTCCTCGGCGATCAGCGCCGGGTCCGCCTTCGCGGCCAGCCGCTCCGGCAGGGCGAAGGCGCTGCTGGTCAGGGGGTTCATCAAAAGCTCCGTACGTTCCGTGGCTCAGCCCGCCACATCGATCAGCAGTTTCGCAGCCACGTCCGCCCCGTCCGCCCGCACGGTCGGGGCGACGGCCTTCGCACGTACGGCCGTCTCCGGCGCGAGCGCCACCGCGAGCGCCGCGGACAGCGACTCGTACGTCGGTACGGGACCGTCGTGCGCGACCCCGATCCCCAGCGCCGCGACCCGGGACCCCCAGTAGGGCTGGTCCACGATCTGCGGGACGACGACCTGCGGCACCCCGGCGAGCGTGGCCGTCGTGGTCGTACCGGCGCCCCCGTGGTGGACGACGGCGGCGACCCGGCGGAACAGGGCCTGGTGGTTGATCTCGCCGACGACGTGGCAGTCCGGCTGGTCGTCGACCGGCGCCAGCTCGGCCCAGCCGCGCGCGAGCAGCACCCGGCGGCCCTGGGAACGTACCGCGTCGATGGCCGCGCGGGCGACCTCGGCGGACGCGTCCTTCAGGGCCATGCTGCCGAAACCGACGTACACGGGCGGCTCCCCGGCCTCCAGGAACGCCGTCACGTCATCCGGCAGCGGGCGGCTGTCGGGGAGGATCCACGCGCCGGTGTGGACGACGTCGCGGTCCGTCGGCGCGAGCGTCTCGTCGGCGGCGAGCCAGGGGCGGTCGGTGAAGACGTGGTCGCGGACGTTCGTCAGGGGCGGCAGGCCGCGCTTGGCGCGGTGGGTGTTCAGGGCCTCGCCGTACAGGGCGTCGACCTTCTCGCCGTCCAGGCCCCACAGGACCATGTTGTCCTTCTCGTCCGGCGGGAACGGCTTGCCCGGACGCGACAGCGGCGGGTAGTCCGGCGACGGGATCGAGGTCGGCTGGAACAGCGCGAACACGTACGGGATCCCGAGCAGACCGGCCACCGACCGCGCCCCGGCGGGCAGCAGCCCCGTCGCGAGCAGCACGTCACAGCCCTCGGCCGCCGCGCCGACCGTCTCGAAGTGCTCGGCGACCAGCGCCTTCGCCGTCGCGAAAGGGTCCGGCCTGGTGGCACCCGACACCAGCGCCCGCACCGACATCCCGAACGGCACGACCTCCGCGCCGACCGCTTCGAGCAGCCGCGCGAACTCCTCGTCCGGCGGTACACACACGCGGACCTCGGCGCCGCGCGCCCGCAGCCGCGCGGCAAGAGCGGCGAGCGGCTCGACGTCTCCGCGCGATCCGTACGACATCAACAGCACACGCATTCCCACAGCCCCCATTTACGCAGGTGGAACAGGTCAGGTCGGTGATTGTGCGGGACGGAGGGGGCCTTGCCGCAAGGCCCCCCATGCGTTATAACTTGAGCATGGCAAGGAAAGCCGTTCGGCTCCTTGCCTTTTTGCTGCCCTCACTTCTCTCTTGACTTCGAGAGCGCTCGAAGTCATAGCGTCGGACGTGTCAGTGATCGTCCGGTGAGCGGAGACGGGCCATGCACGTCGGTGTGCACATCAATCGGTTCAACCATCCCGAGGGCGGGGGCGCGCTCGGCGCCGAACTCGCCGCCGCCGGGGCCGCGGCGGAAGCGGCCGGGGTCAGCCGCCTGTCGGTGATGGACCACTACTTCCAGATGGAGTTCAACGGCGGCGCCGAGGACCCGATGCTGGAGGCCTACACGACGCTCGGCTTCCTTGCGGCGAACACCTCCACGGTCAAGCTGGGCGCGCTCGTCACCGGCGTCACCTACCGCCACCCCGGCCTCCTCGCGAAGATCGTCACCACCCTCGACGTCCTCTCCGGCGGCCGGGCCTGGCTCGGGATCGGCGCGGCCTGGTACGACCGCGAGCACGCGGGCCTCGGCGTGCCGTACCCGGCGGTCGCCGAGCGCTTCGAGCGGCTGGAGGAGACGCTGCGGATCACCCTCCAGATGTGGGACCCGGAGAACAACGGCCCCTTCGAGGGACGGCACTACCAGCTCGCCGAGACCCTCTGCGTCCCGGCGCCGGTCAGCGCCCCGCACCCCGAGATCCTCATCGGCGGCGAGGGCGAGAAGAAGACGCTGCGGCTGGTGGCCCGGTACGGCGACGCCTGCAACCTCTTCGCCTCGTCCCCGGAGTCCGTGCGCCACAAGCTGGAGGTGCTGCGCGGGCACTGCGAGACGGAGGGCCGGGACTACGACACGATCACCAAGACGATGACGTACATGGGCGGCGCGGCCGGGGAAGGCGACGTCGAGGCGTTCCTCGCGGACATCGCCGGGTACGGCAAGCTCGGCATCGAGACGGTGATCCTCGGGCCGACGGTCGGGAACCCGGCCGGGTGGATCGAGGGGTTCGTGGGGCAGGTCGCGCCGAGGCTGGCGGAGCTGGACTGAGCGCGGGCACGCGAGAGGGGCCGGAGCTTCTTCCGGAAAGCTCCGGCCCCACTTACGGGCCGGGGGTCTTCAAAGGCTCCGGCCCTGGTACGGCTGCTGCGCGCCTCAGGCGGCGGCGGGCTCCGTCGCCTGGCCGTGCAGGGCGTTGACGACCTCGGCCAGCTGCGCGGCGACCTCGGCGTCGTCCGACGGGTGGGTCTCGGCGAAGCGGGTCAGGGAGCCGGGGACGGAGAGCTTGGCGTCCTCCAGGACCTTGCCACCGGCGATGCCGACGGCCTTGCGGGCCTCGTCCTGCGCCCAGACGCCGCCGAACTGGCCGAAGGCGGTGCCGACCACGGCGGCGGGCTTGCCGGTGAAGGCGCCGGCGCCGTACGGGCGGGACAGCCAGTCGATGGCGTTCTTCAGGACGGCCGGGATCGTGCCGTTGTACTCGGGGGAGAAGAGCAGGAAGGCGTCGGCGGAGCCGGCGGCCTCGCGCAGCTTCGCGGCGGCGGCCGGGACGCTGCCCTCGACGTCGATGTCCTCGTTGTAGAACGGCACGTCGCCGAGGCCCTCGAACAGCACGACCTCGGCGCCCTCGGGAGCGACCTTGACAGCGGCCTCGGCGAGCTGACGGTTGGTCGAGCCGGCGCGGAGGCTGCCTACGAGCGCCAGGATACGGACAGACATGGGTACTCCCAGGAGTGCGGAACAAAGCTGTATGGGGATCCGGACCGAGGTCCGTTTAAGGTTCTACCACCACAACCGGACCACGGTCCAGTTTCATTCCCGGTGCTTTACGCTGAGTTCATGTCCGCCCTTCTGCCCCCCTTCGTGAACCCTTCGGACGACTCCTTCACCGGCCCCTCCGCCGGCCCCGAACTCCTCCAGCTCGAACAGCCGGACGACGAGCCGTGCCTGCGGGCGGACGCCGCGCGCAACCGCGCCCGGCTGCTCGACGCCGCGGCCAGACTCGTCGCCGAGCACGGCGCCGCCGGTGTCACGATGGAGGCCGTCGCCGTCGAGGCGAACGTCGGGAAGGGCACCGTCTTCCGCCGCTTCGGCGACCGCACCGGCCTCCTCACCGCACTCCTCGACCACTCCGCGCACAAGTTCCAGACCGCGTTCATGTCAGGTCCCCCGCCGCTGGGGCCCGGCGCCCCGCCGGTCGAGCGGCTGCACGCCTTCGGGCACGAACTGCTGCGCACCACCGTCGACCACATGGACCTCCAGCTCGCCGCCGAACCCGCGGCCGACCGCCGCTACGCCGTCGGCGCGGGCCGCTTCCTGCACAGCCACGTCGCGATGCTGCTGCGCCAGTGCGTCCCCGACGCCGATCACGTCCTGCTGGCCCACGCCCTCATGGGCTATCTGAGCCCGCCGTTCGTCAACCACATGGTCCGCCAGTGCGGCGAGCCCATGGAGCGGCTCGAAGCCGGGTGGAGCGACCTAGTGGACCGGGTGACGCGAACCCCCTGTGACCCCTGAGGCGGGTGTCGTCCGAGGCCGGGAGCACGCTGTGTGACGAAGGTCTCGTCACCCTCCCGCGACCCTGGTCACAAGGGGTCTGGACCAGCCGGAAAGACGTCGTCCTGAATTCCCCTTGCCCCCCTCCGGCCGTCCTGCGCCCCGCATCTGCCAAGATGCCGTACGTCATGGTGCAGATACCCAGAACGCCCGTGCCGCCCGCGCCGCGGTCCGTGCCCACCAGCGCCGATGTCGCCCGCCTCGCCGGAGTCTCCCGGGCGACCGTCTCCTACGTCCTGAACAACACCAGTGCCGTCCGGATCAGCGAACCCACCCGCCACCGCGTCCACGAGGCCGCCCGCGAACTGGGGTACGTCCCGCACGCCGCCGCCCGCAGCCTGCGCGCCGGGCACAGCCGCATGGTGCTGATGCCCTCCCCGACCGTCGCCGCCGGCCCCCTCTACAGCCAGTTCGTGCACGACCTCCAGCAGTCGCTCAGCCACCTCGGCTACACCGTCGTCCAGTACGGCGCCAGCGGCATGAGCGGCCAGGAAGCCGTACGTGCCTGGGCCGAACTGCGGCCGGTCGCCGTCCTGGTGCCGGGCAACGGCATCAGCGCGGAGGGCGTCGCCGTCCTGAAACGCGCCGGGGCCAAGGCCGTTGTCGCTCTCGCCGCCGAACACGTCCCGGGCGCCCACACGTTGATCCTCGACCACAGCGACGTCGGCCGCCTCGCCGCCCGGCACCTGTACGAGCGAGGGCGGCGCCGGATCGGTGTCGTCGTCCCCGTCGAACGAGGGATGGACATGTTCTCCACGCCCCGACTGGCCGGAGTACGCGCGGAGTTGGCCGGGACCGGCGCCGAGGTCACCGAGCTGCGGATGGCCCACACCGAGGAGTCCGCCGTCGAACTCGCCGCCCGCTGGCCGGACTTCGGGCTCGACGGGGTGTTCGCCTACAACGACGAGTACGCCCTTCCGCTGCTGCGCGCCCTCCAGGACACGGGAGTCCGCGTTCCCGAGGACGTCTCGCTCGTCGGCGCCGACGACCTCCTCATCGCGCGGCTGTCCCGGCCCCGTCTCACCTCCGTCGCGATCCGGATTCCCGGCGGGCCCGACCTCGCCGACCTCGTCGACCGCGCGGTGCACGCGCCCGGGACCGAGGCCGAGTACGCGGACGCGATCCAAGTCGCTCTGGTGACGCGGGAGTCCAGCTGAATCCGGTGCGGTGAATTCGGTGCTGTGAATGTGCGCCGAGGGCCGTCGCAATTCTGTTCGACGTGACTAAGCTGTTGCGCGCTCAACCAATTGGGGCTCGCGCTCTCCATCCCCGCGGGCCGCCGTACAGAGCCGCCGAACGGAGAGCCGACATGCCGCTGCTCGACCCCTCGACCTGGCTGACCCACCCGGGCGGCGAACACCCCGTCGTCGAGGCCGCCACCGGTGAACGGCTCGCCGGTGTCACCCTCGCCGCGCCCGAGGACGTCGCCGCCGCCACCGAGGCCGCCCACGCCGCCCAGCGCGACTGGGCCGCCGCACCCCACTTCGTCCGCGCCGCCGTCCTGCGCAAGGCAGGGGACCTGTTCACCGCGCACGCCCCCGAACTCCGCGACTGGCTCGTCCGCGAGGCCGGTTCGATCCCCGGCAAGGCCGACTTCGAACTCCACGTCGCCGCCCAGGAGTGCTACGAGGCCGCCGCCCTCGCCTCCCGGCCCACGGGACAGCTCCTGCCCAGCGAACAGCCCCGGCTCTCCTACACCCGCCGGGTGCCCGTCGGCGTCGTCGGCGTCATCGCGCCCTTCAACGCGCCGCTGATCCTCTCCATCCGGTCCGTCGCCCCCGCGCTCGCGCTCGGGAACGCCGTCGTGCTGAAGCCCGATCCGCGTACCGCCGTCTGCGGGGGACACGCGCTCGCGGCGATATTCGCCGAGGCGGGGCTCCCGGACGGGCTGCTGCACGTGCTGCCGGGCGGCGCCGAGACCGGGGCCGCGCTCGTCGCCGACCCCCGGGTGCCCGTCCTGTCGTTCACCGGGTCCACCGGCGCCGGACGCGCCGTCGGCGAACTCGCCGGGCGCCACCTCAAGCGGGTCCACCTCGAACTCGGCGGGAACTCCGCGCTGATCGTCCTCGACGACGCCGACCTCGACACCGTCATCTCCACCGCCGCCTGGGGGTCCTTCTTCCACCAGGGCCAGATCTGCATGACCACCGGCCGCCACCTCGTCCACCGCTCGCTCTACGAGGAGTACGTCGCGCGGCTCGCCGCCAAGGCCGACTCCCTCGCCGTCGGCGACCCCCACCGCGAACAGGTCCACCTCGGGCCGCTCATCGACGACGGGCAGCTCGCCAAGGTCCACGGGCTCGTCACCGCGAGCGTCTCCGCCGGGGCCAAGGTCGCCGCCGGCGGCACCCACGAAGGGCGCTACTACCGGCCCACCGTCCTCGCCGACGTCACCGACGACACCCCCGCGTACGCCGAGGAGGTCTTCGGGCCCGTCGCCCCCGTACGCCCCTTCGACACCGCCGAAGAGGCCGTCGCCCTCGCCTCAGCGAGCACATACGGCCTCTCCCTCGGCATCGTCACCCCCGACGTCGGCCGGGGCCTCGACCTCGCCTCCCGCATCCCCACCGGCATCGTCCACATCAACGACCAGACCGTGAACGACGAGGCCGTCGCGCCCTTCGGCGGGCTCGCCGCGTCCGGGAACGGGGCGCGGTTCGGGGGCGAGGCGAACCTCGACGCGTTCACCGACCTGCGGTGGACGACCGTACGGGGGGACGCGGCGCAGTACCCGTTCTAGCTCTCGGCGGGCTTGTCCTGCTCCTGCTTCTGCTGCTCCGCGATCGACTTGCGGACCTCGTCCATGTCCAGCTTGCGCGCCTGTCCGATGACGTCCGCCAGGGCCGCCTCGGGCAGCGCGCCCGGCTGCGAGAACACCGCGACCTGGTCACGGACGATCATCAGCGTCGGGATCGACTGGATCCCGAACGCCGCCGCCAGCTCCGGCTGGGCCTCCGTGTCGATCTTCCCGAACACCAGATCCGGGTTCGCCTCCGCCGCCTTCTCGTAGACCGGCGCGAACGAACGGCACGGGCCGCACCACGCCGCCCAGAAGTCGATCAGCACGAACTCGTTCTCGGTGACCGTCGTGTCGAAGTTCTCCTTGGTGAGCTCCACCGTGCTGCTCATGCTGTCCAACCTCTTCCGTGGGGATCTCGTGGGCATCCGTCCCGGCAAACACGGCCCGGGACGTGGGTATTCCGGGCCCTTACCCCTGTGGCCCCCGCGTACGCCACCCACCAGACTGGGCCCATGACTGATATCTACGACGTGATCGTCATTGGCGCAGGGCCTGTTGGTGAGAATGTCGCCGACCGTACGCGGGCCGCGGGGCTCAGCACCGCGATCGTCGAGAGCGAGCTCGTCGGGGGCGAGTGTTCCTACTGGGCCTGTATGCCGAGCAAGGCGCTGCTCCGGCCGGTCATCGCGCGTGCGGACGCGCGCCGGGTGCCGGGGCTGCGGGACGCCGTCGCCGGGCCCCTCGACGTTCCCGCCGTTCTCGCCAACCGGGACTCCTTCACGTCCCACTGGAAGGACGACGGGCAGGTCGGGTGGATCGAGGGGATCGGGGCGGACCTGTACCGGGGGCACGGGCGCATCTCCGGCGAGCGGACGGTGACGGTCGGCGGGCAGGTGCTGACCGCTCGGCACGCGGTGGTCGTCGCGACGGGGTCGCGGGCCGCCTTGCCCGGGCTGGAGGGGCTTGCCGAGGTCCGGCCCTGGACCAGCCGGGAGGCGACGAGTTCGCAGAGTGTGCCGGGGCGGCTGGTCGTCGTCGGTGGGGGAGTGGTCGCGGTCGAGATGGCCACGGCGTATCAGGCGCTGGGGTCCCGGGTGACGGTGCTGGTGCGGGGGAGCGGGGGGCTGCTGCCGAGGATGGAGCCGTTCGCCGGGGAGCTGGTCGCCGAGGCGTTGACGGAGGCGGGGGCGGAGATCCGTACGGGGGTGAACGTCGCGTCGGTCCGGCGGGACGAGGGCGGCGCGGTGCGGGTGGGTCTGGACAGCGGTGACGTGATCGAGGCGGACGAGATCCTCTTCGCGACGGGGCGTGCGCCGCGTACGGACGACCTGGGCCTGGAGACGGTCGGCCTGACGCCGGGTACGTGGCTGGAGGTGGACGACACGCTCCAGGTGACGGGCGTGGACTGGCTCTACGCGGTGGGCGACGCGAACCACCGGGCGCTCCTGACGCACCAGGGCAAGTACCAGGCCCGTATCGCGGGCGCGGCGATCGCGGCCAGGGTGTCGGGCGATCCGCTGGGCGCTGCCCACCACGCGACCGCCGACCATGACGCGGTCCCGCAGGTGGTCTTCACGGACCCGGAGGCGGCCTCGGCGGGGCTGACCCTGGCGGAGGCGGAGTCCGCGGGGCACCGGGTCCGCGCGGTGGACGTGGAGTTCTCGTCGGTGGCGGGGGCGGGGCTGTACGCCGAGGGGTACCGGGGGCGGGCGCGCATGGTGGTGGACCTGGAGGAGGAGATCGTCAGGGGGGTGACCTTCGTGGGGCCCGGGGTGGGGGAGCTGATCCACGCGGCGACGATCGCCGTCGCCGGGCGCGTGCCGGTGGACCGGCTGTGGCATGCGGTGCCGGCTTATCCGACGGTCAGTGAGGTGTGGTTGCGGCTGCTGGAGGCGTACCGGGATCGGTAGGCAGGGCCCTGGGGTTCGCGGCGGCCCCCTGGGGCAGCCCTTGGGACAGCTCTTAGGGCAGTCCTTAGGGCAGTCCCTAGGGCAGCGCGAACCCCAACCCCTCCGCCGCCTCCCTCGGCGTCCCCTGCCCCCACCTCTCCGCCAGCACCTCGCTCGCCGCCAGCGACCTCAGCTCCGCCCGGTCCAGGTACAGCCCCCCGTCCAGGTGGTCCGTCTCGTGCTGGACGATCCGCGCGGCCCAGCCCGAGAACACCTCGTCGAGGATGCGGCCCGTCTCGTCCTCGCCCTTGAGACGGACCTCGGCGTGGCGGGCCACGACCGCCTGGTAGCCGGGGACGCTCAGGCAGCCCTCGTAGAACGCGGCCCGTCCGGGGCCCACTCCTTCGTACGAGGGGTTGATCAGGACCCGGAACGGCTGCGGGGCGCGGCTCCGCGCCGCCTTGATCTCCTCCGGGACCGTCGCCGGGTCCTCGATCACCGCGATGCGCAGGGGGACGCCGACCTGGGGGGCGGCGAGGCCCACGCCGGGAGCCGCGTGCATCGTGACGCGGAGGGCCTCGATGAAGCGGGCCAGCAGGGTGGGGGCGAGCTGGCCCTCGTACCGGGGAGTGCTCGCGCGAAGGACCGGGTCGCCCGCCGCGACGATCGGCAACGGGCCCTCCGTGGAGAGGAGTTGTTCGATCCGGTCCGTGAGGTGGGTGTTCGGGGGTGTCATCGGGTCAGGATGCCACGCGGGCGACGGGGTGTGACGTAGGTCACTGAAATCGGCGGGAACTTCCGCGCCCCTCCCTCCGACTACTGGACCGCAACAGCCGTCCCCAGCCCCCGGAGAGCCCCGCCGATGTCCACTGCTCCCCCGATCACCACGGACGACGCCCCGAAGGCGGACCCGGCGCCGAAGAAGCGGGGTCCGTGGGCGCCGCTGCGTCCGCTCGTCCTGCGGCTGCACTTCTACGCCGGAATCCTGATCGCCCCGTTCCTGCTGGTCTCCGCGCTCACCGGCCTGGTCTACGCCGCCTCGTTCCAGGTGGAGAAGATCGTGTACGCCGATGAACTCACCGTCCCGGTGGGCGAGTCGAAGCTCCCGATATCGGAGCAGGTCGCAGCGGCGAGGAAAGCGCACCCGGAAGGTACGGTCTCGGCGATCAGGGTCTCGCCGGAGGACGACGCGACGACCCGCGTACTGCTGTCCGGAGTGAAGGGGGTCGAGGCCACCCACACGCTCGCCGTCTTCGTGGACCCGTACACGGCGCAGGTGAAGGGCGACCTGGAGCAGTACGGCTCGACCGGCGCCCTCCCCCTCCGCACGTGGCTCAGCGAGTTCCACCGGGACCTGAAACTGGGCGACAACGGCCGCCTGTACAGCGAGTTCGGGGCGAGCTGGCTGTGGGTCATCGCGCTGGGCGGCATCGCGCTGTGGTTCTCGCGGCGCAGGGCCCTGCGGAAGGTACGCGGCACGAGTGGCCGCCGCCGCACCCTGGGCCTGCACGGCGCGCTGGGCGTCTGGGTGGCGCTGGGCTTCGTGTTCCTGTCCGCGACGGGCCTCACCTGGTCCAAGTACGCGGGCGAGAGCGTCACGCAACTGCGCACCTCCCTCGGCCAGACGACCCCGTCGGTGTCGTCGGCGGCGTCGGGCGGCGAGCACGCCGGACACGGTTCCGCCTCGGCGACCGGCGGTACGGGCGAGCACGGCGTGGGCCTGGACAAGGTCCTCGCGGCGGCGCGGGCGAAGGGCCTCGGCGACCCCGTCGAGATCGTGCCGCCGGTCGACGCGGAGTCGGCGTACGTGGTCCGGCAGATCCAGCGGAGCTGGCCGGAGAAGCAGGACGCGGTGGCCGTGGACCCGGGGAGCGGCGAGGTCACGGACACGGTGAGGTTCGCGGACTACCCGGTGCTGGCGAAGCTGACCCGCTGGGGCATCGACCTGCACACCGGCATCCTCTTCGGCCTGGTCAACCAGATCGCGCTGGCGCTGCTGGCGCTCGCGCTGGTCGCGATGATCCTGCTGGGCTACCGGATGTGGTGGCAGCGAGGGCGGGGCAGGGCGTTCGGGCGGCCGGTCCCGAGGGGTGCGTGGGCGGAGGTCCCGCCGTATCTCCTCGTACCCGGGATGGCGCTGGTCGCGGCGCTGGGCTACTTCGTCCCGCTGCTGGGGATTCCGCTGGCCGGGTTCATCGTGGTGGACGTGGTGCTGGGGGAGATCGCGCACCGCAAGAAGAAGGCGGCCGTCTGACGATACGGGCCCGGTTCCACGCGCGGAACCGGGCCCTGCGTTGATCAACTACGCGTCCTGCTCCACGAGTTCGGCGTTGGCGCGCTCCGCCACCACCTCCAGCACCCGCCCCGCGACCGTCAGCTCCTCCTCCGTGAGCCCGGCGTAGATCCGCGCCGACACCTCCGCGATCTCCGCACTCGCCGCCGCGAAGAGCGCGCGCCCGGCGTCGGTGGGCCGCAGGAGGTGAGGCCCGTCGAAGAACTCCAGGTACCCCCGCGCGGCGAGGTTGGTCACCGCCTCCTTCGACACGGCGAAGTCGTTCTTGAGGTCCGCGGTGAGCTTGTCCGCGACGTCGTCCGGCCTGAAGGGGCCGCCGACGGCGAGCGAGGCGCGCAGCGCGAGGTGGTCGAGGAAGCCGAGCCGGTGCCGGTCGAGAACCTGCTCGACGACCGCGCGTCCGGCGTAGTGGGCGAGGCCGATGATGCGGCCGTCGACAGTGGTCATGACGTCTCCCGAGTGATGTCGTCGGGCCGGGGTGAGCCCCCGGCCTCGGTGGAACTGGCCTCGACGGAACCGGCGTCGCCGGGCAGCGTGAGTGGTGTCTCCAGCAGCAGCCGCAGCTCGTCCGCGAAAGCCGCCGCCCGTGCGCTGTCCTGCCCCCCGAGCGGTGCCAGCATCTGGTCCAGCAGCCCCTGTACGACCCCGATCGCCCGCCGGGTCACCGCACTCCCCTCCTCCGTGAGGGTGAGCCGCATGGCGCGCGGATCCCGGGGGTCCTTCTCCCGTACGAGGAACCCCGCGGACTCCAGCGCCCGCGCCAGCTTGGAGACGTACAGCGCTTCGAGCCCCGTCTGATCGGCGAGCCGGCGCTGACTGGGCGGCTGTACCCCCGCCCGCCGCATTCCGTGCAGCGAGGCGAGGACGACGTACTGCGCGTGCGTAAGACCCAGCGGGGCCAGCGCGCGGTCCACCGCGACCCGCCACTTGTTGGCGAGGCGCCAGACCAGCGAGCCGTGCGTCGCCTTCTCGTTCCCGGTGCTCATGGATCGATACTGTACATGGCTACTATGTCCATGGCTACTGTTTCGGCGGGGTTGCCGGACGGTCGACCACTGGTCCACAGCACAGACGCCCCTACCTGCGACGTTCAGGTAGGGGCGGCTGTGCTGTGGGTTGTGGGCTAGCGCACGCGGCCCCGGGGTTTCAGCGGGGTCGCGGGGAGTTCAGGGGCGGGCAGGCGGTCGCCGTCGTATCCCTTGACGTCGCCGAAGCGGGTGCCGGTCGCCCAGTCGGCGCGCGCCTGTGCGATCTCCTCCTGGGACCGCCCGATCCAGTTCCAGAACATGACCAGCTCCTCCTCGAACGGCTCGCCGCCCAGGAGCATCACGCTCGCGTCCGAGCCCGCCCGCAGCGGGAGTTCGGTACGTCCGCAGCCGAGGTAGAGCATCGAGCCGGGGAGGACGGGGACGCCGTCCACGTGGGTCTCGCCGGACATCGCGAGGACCGCGTACTCGAAGTCGGGGTCCAGGGGGAGGCGTACGTCCGTGCCCTCGGCCAGCGTGAGGTCCGCGCCGGTGATCGGGGTGTAGGCGGTGCCCGGGGAGGTGGCGCCGTCGAGGGTGCCGAGGATCAGGGTCGCGGTGAGGCCGGGGGCCGTCACCTCGGGGAGCGTCGCGTGGTGCTCGAACGCCGGTTCCGTGTGGCGGTGCGCGTCCGGGAGGGCGACCCAGAGCTGGGCGCCGTGCAGGAGGCGGGCGTGGTCGCGGGGGCTCTCCTCGGAGTGGCTGATCGCCCGGCCCGAGGTCATCAGGCCCAGTTCACGCGGGCGGATCGTCTGGAGGCTGCCGATGGAGTCGCGGTGCAGGACCTCGCCCTCGTGCAGCCAACTGACGGTCTGGAGACCCATGTGGGGGTGCGGGGGGACCTGCATGCCGGGTTCGTCGGCGATGTCGTCCGGGCCGTAATGATCTACGAAGCACCAGGCGCCGACCATCCTCCTGCCCAGGTTCGGCAGCAGGCGGCGTACCTCGGTGGACCCTCCGAGCTGGACCCGGCGGGGGGTGAGGAGTTCGCGTACCGGTTCCGCTACGACGAACCCCAGGCCGCCGCAGGCGGCGGGGGCCGGGGCCCGATCTAGGTTGCTCATGGGGGCAAACCTAGCGGGAGTTCCGCGCCTGGGTGGGGCGGAGCTCTTGGTCCGCGTGGGGGTTGGGGAGAGGGGTGAGTCGAGTGACCCGCCGCCGGCGTGGGGGTACGCGCGGCGGGCCCGGCCGCCTCGCCGTGGGGGCGTGCGGGCGGCCGTCGGTGTCAGGCCGGGAGCGGGGGGTCACGGGGTACTGGGGGTGCCGTTGTGGCCGGTGTCGTGGGTGCGGATCATCACGGCGTAGTCCGACACCAGCGACCCGTCACCTGCCCGGCGGGCCTGAGTGCGCAACCCGTCCAGCTCGGCGCAGCGGTCGCAGCCGGGCACAGGGTCCGACTTCGGGCCCCACACCGACAGGTCGAACGGCTCAGGGGAACACGTCGTCTCGGGCGTCCTCACTGTTTCCCGCCTTCTTCCTCGCGGGCCTTCTCCAGGGTTTCCTCGTGGGCGCGGAGGACGGGAAGGCTCCGGAGGATGAAGCCGGCGAGGCGTTCCATCCGGCAGAGGTCGCCGACGAAGCGCGGCGGCACCGTCCAGTGGCTCCCCGGAGGCCGGGTGCGGCTGATGTCCGGCACCCCCAGCCAGGAGTCACTCGTGTCGCTCGTGAGGTACGGGGCTTCGTCGGGGTAGGGCCACTTGAGAGGCTCGGCCGGGACGAGGGCGTAGTACGACACCCCGATCTCGTGCCGGTCGTGGACGACGGGACCGCGCAACTCCTTCGCCAGGAGGGCGGACACGGGCTTGTGGTCCGTGCTGCCGCTGACGAGATGGATGAGGCTTCCGGGGATGCGTACGGCGGAGAACGGGCGGCCGAGGGGAAGAAGGGAAACCCCCTGATTCGCCCAGTCGGCGTGTGCCTGATCGGTTTCGGCGTGAGCGCTCGCGAGCCCCCCCGGATCGCCCGCTCGCGGTCCCGGTCGGCACCGATGGCGGAGGCCGGGAGGAGCCCGGGGGCGGCGGAGATCATGACGCCAGTGGCGGGTGTGTCGGGTGGCGGGTTGGAAGTGTCGGTCATGCTGCGGACTCCCCTTGCTGGAGTGCGTGCGCGAGTCGTAGGGCCACGTCCGACCGGACACGGCCGAGGTCCACGAGCCCGAGACTCGGCGAGGCGGGGTCTACTCCGAGCGACGGCAGCACGATCCCAGCGCGTTCTTGGCCGTGCGAAGTACCTCCATGGCCAAGAACGGGTCCGGGTCGACGATGGGCGTAGTCGCAGGAGCAGAGACCATGAACGGCACCGTACGGAGCGCCTGTTGACGGGCACCACGTGATGTTCTCGAATGTTCTCGACGAGCAGCCGGATGTTCCCGAATGGTCTCAGGCAGGAGACGTAACTCTGCATGACTGCCCCGCTACGGGGGTCATGCTGAAGGCGCGGGAACTCCAACTACGCTCAGGGAGGCATCACATGGCCCGACGCTTGCGGTTCAACGGGACCGACAGCAAGCACGGCGGATGCCCTGCCGTGCATGAGGACCTCGACTCGAAGGAGGTCGTCGTACAAGGCCAGCCCCTCACGGACCCCGACGACATCGCCCAGCTCCAGCACTTCAGCCCCGGAGAAATGGCAGTGGTCGTTCCTCGGGAGCTCCTGGTCAATCACGGCCCCAAGGAGATGGACCGCGTGCCCGAGCTCATCGACCTCGAAGAGTTCGGCCGGCTGTTCCACCACATCGAGCACTCGGCGTGGCACCTGGAGACCCGGCGCGGATACGCGTCCGACCGCGAGGACTCCTCCTACGAGGTCTTCCTGGAGACCGGCACCGCTCCGATGGATCTGGACAGCGAGTGGTGCGTGAACATCCGGGAACAGACTTCGCAGGGCAAGTACATCGGCCGCGTTCGCGTCGTCGACAGCCCGCCCACCAAGGGGCAGTTGTTCCTGCTCAGCTACGCGGAATGCAACGCGGCGACCGGCGAGGACGTTCGGAACGTCTGGCGCGACGACGCTGCCCGGGTCCACCTTCCGGACGACGACGATGTCCTCCTCCACGTCGAGGTGATCACCGAACCTGCCGAGGTGCTGCGGTACTGCCAGGTCCGTGACGCTGCGGTCCACGCGTCCATCCCGTACGACGAGTTCGGGTCCCAGCTCCACACGAAGGGGTAGGCCACGCCGGTGAGCACCGACTTCCAGCTGGCCCGGGAAGCCCTCGGCATCCGCCTCAGGGAACTACGGCTGTCAGCGCCTGGAGGCCGGCTCACCGGCCCGCAGCTCGCCCAACGACTCGGGTGGCCGCACTCGAAGATCTACAAGCTGGAGAACGGTAAGCAGACGGCGTCCGCCAGTGACCTCCGCGCCTGGGCGGACGCCGTTGAAACCCCGCACGCCTACGACGAGCTGGAAACTCAGCTACGAGGCTTCGAGCTGCACATCCGGTCCTGGCGGCGCCAGCTGGCGGAAGGCCACCGCCCGGTACAGGACTCCTGGAACCTGGAAGTCGACCGGTCCGCCGTCATCCATGCCTGGGAAGAAGCCGTCATCCCCGGCATGCTCCAGACCCCCGACTACGCCCGCGCGATCTTCATTCGCTACGCCGATCTCTCCGGGTCGACACGTGACACCGAGGAAGCCGTACGCGCCCGGGATCTGCGTCAAAGGTGGCTGTACGACGGTCGGCATCGGCTGCACGTCCTGGTCTGGGAAGCGGCCCTCCACGCGCTGATCTGCTCGCCCTCCGTCATGGTCGCGCAACTCGACCGCCTGGTGGGAGTGATCGGTATGGACACGGTGGAGCTGGGGATCATTCCACTCAGCGCCTCCCTGAAGATCCCAGCCGCCAACGGTTTCTGGATCTTCGACGAGCGGCTGGTGATCACCGAGGACTGGCACGCCGAGGTGTGGCTGAACGATGCTGACTCCCTTGCCACCTATCTGCGAATCTGGCGAACGCTCCGTGAGTCGGCGGTCTACGGGGCAGATGCACACGCCGTGATCGCGCGAGCCCGCCGCGCTGTCCAGTCCGGGGCATGACGAAGCGGCCCCCGCCCTCCCGCAAGGGGAGGACAGGAGCCGTAAGTCACGGTCGCCACGGCGTCAGATCCAGCAACCCCGCCGGAACCGCGAGTGCGACGTAGCCGAGCGCCTGCGCGCGGGCACCCCACCAGCAGCCCGGCGAGTCCGGGACACCCGGTGTCCGGAAGTGGTGGAAGGGCGTGTTCCGAGTGCTCTCCGAGTTGGTTCTGAGGGGTTCCGCCACATGATCGACGTGTTGGTTCGAGGGCCTGTCTCCGTAGTGGGCGGGGCGGTCGTGGCGTGGGATCTGGGAGGAGTGGCATGTCGATCACGAGGGACTGCGTCGTGGAGTTCGGGGCGGAGGAGACGGCGTGGGGCGTCTCTTCGTTCTGGGAGCGGTATGTGCCGGGGGAGGTGGTGTTCCGGCCCGAGGCGGGGGTGTACGTGGTGTCGGCGGAGGGCGTTTCGGTGAGCGTGCCGCTGGACGTCGGGGTGCTGGCCGTGCCGGTCGGGGACGTGGGGCGGGTTGTGGCGGAGGCGGAGGCCGCGGGGGTGGCGGTGACCGAGGGGGCGCGGGCCGTCGGGCCGTACGGCGTGGCCGTCGAGTTCCGGGAGGTGTCGGCCGAGGCGCTCGTGTCGCGGGTGCTGGCCCGGACCGACACCGTCACCCCGTGGGCGATCCGCGCCGCGGTGACGTTGCGGCTGCCCGATCTGCTGGCCGGCGCGGCGTTGTCCGCGGTGGAGGCGGCGGAGCGGGTGGGGGCCGATGCGGATGCGTTGCACCGGTTGCTCAGGCTGCTGGCCCGGCACGGTGTTCTCGTGGAGACCGCCGACGGCAGGTTCCGGGGGACCGAGTTGTCCGAGGCGCTCCGGGAGGGGCACGCGTCGGGGCTGGCGTCGTCGCTGGACCTGGGCAGTGCGCAGGCGCGGATCGACGAGGTGTCCCGGGGGATCCTGCACTCGGTGCGTACCGGGGAGCCGGTGTACGAGCGTCTGTTCGGGCTGCCGATGTGGGAGGACTTCGCCGCCGAGCCGGCGTTCTCGGCGTCCTTCCAGGAGTGGATGAGCCGCAAGACGACGCTGCTGGCCCCCTCGATCGCCGAGGGCTACGACTGGAGCGGCGTACGGCATGTGCTGGACGTCGGCGGCGGCTGGGGCACCCTGCTGGCCGCGCTCCTGGAGCGGATGCCCGGCGTGCGCGGGACCCTGCTGGAACTGCCCGGCACGGCCGAGGAAGCGGTGCGGGAACTCGCCGACAGCGGTGCCCCCGTCTCCGTGGTGGCCGGCAGCTTCTTCGACGCGCTCCCGGCGGGCGCCGACACGGTCGTCCTGCACAACGTCCTCGTCAACTGGGACGACGAGGCGGCGGCCCGCATCCTGCGGCGGTGCGCGGAGGCGGTCGGACCGCAGGGGCGGGTGCTCGTCCTCGAAGGGCTCCCCTCGGAGGAGGCCGGCGAGGCCGGCGGCGGGAGCGGTGGCGTCCTCGACGACCAGCGGCTCCTCGCCCAGATCGACGTCCTCATGCTGATGCTCTTCGGCGGCAAGGAGCGTTCCCTGTCCGAGTACGGGCGGCTGGCGGAGACGGCGGGCCTCGCTGTCACCTCCGTCTCTCCCACCGCGTCCGGTGTCTTCGTCGTCGAGTGCCGCCCCGTGTAGGGCACAGGCCCGTCGGCTGACCAGCCGCCGTACGCACGCCCCCGCGCCGACCGCCCTGAACCAGCGGCCGGCGCGGGGGCGTTCGTGCGCAACAGCGGTGACCTTTGTCCGATACCTGGGAACCTTAGGGTTTCAAGTACCTGGAGTCCTGGGGAGGAACGATTCTGTGTCCGTCGTAGGGAGTGCGTGAGATGCCGGTGGCCAGCCGGGAAGCGGCGATGTCCGCCTTGTGGGAGGTCATGCGGACACCGGTCGAGGAGGGCGGCAGGGTCGCCGCCGTCCAGGGGCCGCCGGGAGTCGGGAAGACGTACCTCGTCGAGCGGTTCGCGCGCAAGGCGCGCGCCGAGGGAGCCGTCGTCCGCCAGGCCGCCGGGACACAGACCGGCCAGGACGTCCCGCTGGGGCTGGTCGACCAGCTCTTCGGCGACGACGTACCGGTGAGCGACACCGGCCCCGCACCGGCACACTCCTGTGACTCCTCGGCGTCCCGCCTGTGCGCGCCCTGCCAGTCCCTGGCGACCCGCGCGCAGCCGATGGCCGAACGGTTCCTGCGCTCCGCCGCCGGCGCGGGCCGGGTCGTCCTCGTCGTGGACGACCCGCACCTCGCCGACTCCGCCTCGCTGTGGGTGCTGCGCTCCCTGCTGGACCGGCTCCACAAGCTGCCCGTCCTCCTGGTCGTGTCCGGCGGGTGCCTGTCCCCGACCCGGCAGTACCGGGACTTCCAGTTCGCCGTCGGCAAGCACTCCTCGCTGCTGGTGATCAGCCTGTCGCCCCTCGGGTTCCCCGAAAGCGCCCAGTTCCTCAGGGAGCTGACGGGGATACGGCCCGGCGTGGCTTTCCTGAGGAAGGCCATGGAACTCACCGGGGGCAACGTCCGGCTGCTGGCGGCCATCGGCAGGGAGAGCAAGTCGTTTCCGCACCTCACGGACCAGCTGACGCGCGGGCAGTCGTCCTTCCGGATCTCCCTCTCCGTACGGCTGCTGCTGGGGGGCGGGCTCGTGGACGGACTCGAACGGGTCGCCCGCGCCCTCGCCGTCGTGGACACCGACGGATCGCAGGCCCTGGTCAGCGCCGTGAGCGGAGTGGGGGCCGTCGAGACGAGGAGCGCCCTGGACCTGATGGACGCGATGGGGCTGACGGCCGGGGGCGTCTTCCGGCACCCGGCGATCCGCGCGGCGGTCCTGGAGGACCCCGACTTCACGGACCGTGTGGAGTTCCACCGCTCGGCGGCGCGCCTGATGCACCGGCAGGGCGCCCCGGTCCGCGCCGTGGCGCGCTGCCTGGAGACGGCCGGCGTCGCGGCGCACGCCTGGGAGCGCGGGGTGCTGCGGGAAGCGGCCCGGCACGCCCAGGCCGAGGGGAAGTGGGCCGAGGCGGTGCGCTGCCTGGAACTCGCGTACGACTTCGCCTCCGGCACGGACGAACAGGCTCAGACCCTCATGGAACTGGCCTGCGCGAAATGGCGGGTGGACGTCTCGGCGGCCCTCAGCGACCTGCCGGACCTGGTCGACCACGCCCGGCGGGGGCGGCTGCCGTCCCAGGGCGTCGTCGTGGTCTCCGAGATGCTCGCCTGGGCCGGTCAGCGCGCCGTCGCCCACGAGATCCTGGACCTCCTGAGCGACCGGGACCGTGAGGAGTACGACCGGGCCTGCGGCCTGCTGGAGTTCCCCGCCTGCGATCGGCGGCCGGTGGCACCGCACACCGACGGGCCCTTCCGCCTGTGGTGGGGCGACGCCCACGACGGCCACGATGCCCACGACGGCCACGACGAACGGGCGGAGCGGGCCGACGTGTCCGGCGTGAGCCGGGAGATCATCCGCTCCTACTTCCTGGACGCCGACCAGTCCGCCTGGATCATGGACGTCGGCCGCTTCACGAGCCGGCTCCTGCACCACGTCTGCCTCTTCATGCCGACCACGCCCTGCGACGGCCTCGCCGAGGAGGGCCGCGACACCATGAGCCCCTTCCGGCGCCTGATCCTGCACTGCCTCCAGTCGGTCAACGCGCTGAACGCCAGCCGCCCCGCCGAGGCCGAGGAGGAGGCACGCAGCGCGCTCGCCGACCCCGCCGACTGGGGCATCTACGTCGGCCTCCCGCTCAGCGTCCTGATCATGGCCCAGATCTACCAAGGCAAGTTCGAGGAGGCCAAGGCGACGCTGCGCATCCCCGTGCCCGACAGCCTCTTCACGTCGGAGTTCGGCCGCCTGTACCTGCACATGCGCGGCGTGTACCGGCTGGTGACCGGCATGCTCTCCTCGGCACTGGGCGACTTCCTCGGGTGCGGCGAGATCGAGCGCCGCCTCGGTGTCCCCGCCTCGCCGGTCTGCCCCTGGCAGGCGTGGGCCGCGATGGCCCACTTCCGGCTGGGCCGCAGGGACGAGGCGGTGCGGACCGCCGAGGCCGTGGTCGCCGAGCCCGGTGCCCCCTGGGGGAGGGCGACCGCGCTGCGGGTCCTCGCGCTGGCCCGGCCGATCGACCGCAGGGCCGACCTCCTGCGGGACGTGGTCGGACTCCTGGAGGACACGCCGTACCGGGCGGGCCTCGCGCTGGGCCTCTACGAACTCGGCCGCACCCAGCACGCCCTCGGCAACACGAAGGTGGGACGGGTGCTCGTGCGCCGGGCCTGGAGCATGGCCAGGTACGGTGGGTTCGAACCCCTCTTGCTGGCCCTCAGCGCCCAGGCTCAGGACGATCCAGGAGCGCCCTTCGGCGGCCCCGACCTCGCCGACGACTTCTGGGAGGAGCCCGAGGGAATCCTCGGCGCCGACGGCCTCAGCGCCGCCGAGCGGCGGGTGGCGTGGCTCGCCGGCATCGGCCACAGCAACCGGGAGATGGCCGACCGCCTGTGCGTCACGGTGAGCACGGTCGAGCAGCACCTCACGAAGATCTACCGGAAGCTGGGTCTGAAGCAGCGTGCCGATCTGCTGCTGGCGTTCCCGATCCCGCCGGACGGGATGACTCTTTGACGCCCCTGGTCCGGGCCCGCTCCAGGGCAGCCGCCGCCACCGCCGCGAGCAGCGCCACCGCGCCCCCGAGCCACAGGCTCACCCGCACCCCGTGCCCCGAGATCACCCACCCCGTCAGCAGCGCCCCCACCGGCGTGGACCCCTGCATGATCAGCGTGTACACGGCCAGCACCCGCCCCCGGTAGCCGGGCTCCGCGCCCAGCTGCACCCGGTGGTTGGCGGCCTGCCCGAAGTAGACCGACGCGCACCCGGTCGCCGCCAGCAGCAGCATCCCGGCCAGGAAGCCGGGGGAGAAGCCCGTGACCGTCTCCAGCACCCCGAGGGCCGCCGCCGCCACGACGACCGTACGGCCCGACGGGCGCCCTGTCCGCGTCGCGGTGGCCAGCGCCGCGCACAGGGAACCGAACGAGAACGCCGCCGTGAGCAGCCCGAACGACCGGGCGTCTGTGTTGAAGACATCCTTCGCCAGCAGCGGCAGCGTCAGCTGGAAGTTCAGCGCGAACACGCTCACGACGAGCACCAGCAGCAGCGGCGCCGCCAGATCCGGCCGCTCCCGCACATGCCGCAGCCCGTCCCGGATCCCCCCGCGCCGCCGCGCCACGGGGGCCCGCATCTCGGCCGTACGCATCAGCCGCAGACACAGCAGTACGGCGGTGTAGCTCGCCGCGTTGAACGCCATCACCGGACCGACCCCGAACACGGAGATCACCAGCCCCGCCAGCGCGGGACCCGCGACGCGGGCGAGGTTGAAGTAGGCGGCGCTGAGCGCGGACGCGTTCGGCAGCAGGTCACCGCCGACCAGCTCCCCGACGAACGACATCCGCGTCGGCACCTCCAGCGAGTTGACGACGCCGAGGAAGAGGGCGAACGCGAACACGTGCCACAGCCGTACCGCGCCGAGGGACACCAGCAGCGTCAGGCCGAGCGCCCCGGCGGCCGAAGCGGTGTTGCACACGGTGAGCAGCATGCGTTTGTCGTGCCGGTCGGCGAGTGTCCCGCCGTACAGCGTGAACAGCAGCATCGGGCCGAACTGGGCGGCGGTGACCAGGCCGAGGGCGAGCCCCGAGTCGTCGGTCAGGCCCAGCACCAGCCAGTCCTGTGCGGTGACCATCATCCAGGTGCCGGTCACCGACAGGATCTGGCCGGTCGCGAAGAGCCGGAAGTTCCTGACCTTCAGGGAACGGAACACGCCCCGGCCCGGGCTCACGGCCGCACCGGGACGGGCGCGGTGACGAGGCAGTTCTCCAGGAAGGCCAGGGCCCGCAGGTGGTACGCGCGGGCCGAGCGGCCCAGGCCGATGTTGTGACCGGCCTGGGCCTGCCGGTCGACGGCTATGTGCGCGTCGGCGCCGAACAGGGCCGTCAGCTCGGCCAGCGCCGCCGGGTCGTGCAGCCACAGCGCCTCGTGCTCGGCGAACGTGAACCGCACCGGCGCCCGCACCTCGGGCGCCGTCGCCCGCAGCAGCTCCGGCCAGCGCGCCAGCCCCTCCCGCTCCGCGTGGGGCATGGGCTCGACCACGTCCCGCATCGCGGTGAACGTGCCCGGCGGGTAGAACCGCAGCGGACCCCAGCTCTTCGAGGACCGGCCGCGCTCCATCGCCCGCGCCACCTCGGCGGGGTCCAGCGCGTACGCGTACCCGCAGCCCGAGACGTCCACGCCGAGCAGGTCCGGCGGCGGCTGCTCGGCGGCGGTGACCAGCGCGACCTTGCCGCCGTAGGAGTGCCCCAGCAGGAAGAAGCCGGCGCCCGTCGGGTGCCGGGCGGCGAAGTCGGCCAGGGCCGCCGTGATCAGCGGCGCCTGGTCCCGGGGGCCCAGACCGTCCGGCAGCCGGGCGGCGGAGGCCCGGTAGCCGGGGCGGTCCAGGGCGAGGACCGTGAACCCCAGGGCGCAGCCGTAGGACAGCAGGGACAGCGAGGGGTCGGCCGGGGCGGCGAAATAGTCGGCGTTCATTCCGCCGCCGTGCAGCGCCACGACGACAGCGCGCGGCGGACCGGCGGGCTCGCTCAGCAGCGCGGACAGCCCGACACCCGAGGCGTCGAGCGTGATCCGGCGTATGCCTGCGGCCGGCTGCGGTAAGGGCATCGGGTTCTCCTCGTACGTCACACCGTCACGGGCTGCGCCGGATCAGCTCGGAGACCACTTTCCGGGTCTCCTCCGAAGGCAAGGGCTGGGACAGGGCGGGCTGGGACAGGAGGATCGCCTCCTGGAGCTCCCGCAGTTGCGGCGAGGGCTCGATACCTACCTGGTCCATCAGCGCGGAGTAGAAACCCCGGTAGCTCTGGAGCGAGTCGGCGACCTGGCCCGACCGGTACAGCGCCAGCATCCGCTGGTACTGGAGCTTCTCGTTGAGCGGATGCAGCGCGGCCAGCGAGTTCAGGTCGGGCAGGAGCTGATGGTCGCAGCCCTGGCCCAGACACGCGTCCACCCGCAGGACCTGCGCGGCCAGCCGCGCCTCCTCCAGCTTCATGGCGTAGCTGTCCAGCAGGGAACCGCGGTGGACGTCGACCAGGGCGGAACCGCGCCACAGACTCAGTGCCTCGGTGAGTAAGGCGACGGCCTCGCCGTAGTGGCCGGCCTGCATCTTCCGGTGGCCGTTGTCGACGGCCGCGTTGAAGTCCTCGAAGTCCTTGGTCGTCGACTCCGGGGTCTGGAGCACATAGCCCCCCGGGTGGGTGACGATCGAACTGACCGGCTGATTGCGCTCGACGGCCTCCTGCTCCGCTTTCTTCAGGATCTTCCGGATCTGGAGGATGTAGGTCTGGAGCGTCGTGGAAAGACTGCGTGGCGGTGTGTCGCCCCACATCTCGTCGGTGAAATCGGAGACGGTCACCACGGCGTTGGAGCGGATGGCCAGCAGGGCGATGATCTGCCGGAGTTTCGGTGCGGAGGGAACCACTGAATTCCCTCCCACGGCGAATTCGAGCGACCCCAGTATCTTCACTTCCACCATGGTCCACGTCCTTTTTCTGTCGAACTACGGAAAGGATGTGACGATGATCTTAAGTGGGGCCCGGTGGGCTACCAACCCCTATGGTGGTCACGGTGAACGAATCTCCGGACGCTGCGTCATCGCGCATCCGGGGCTGGATAGGGGGGTGGGTAGGGGGTGCCTGATTCCCGGGCGCCCCGCGACGAGCACGCCGCCGCGGGGCAATTCCGGTCAGGCTTTGCGTTCGGCATATTCCTTCGCGTATCCGAGGGTGGCGAGACTGTTCGCGCTCAGGGCGCCGCGGACGAACTTCCGCGCGTCCTCGATCCCGGCGCTCTCGCCCAGTACCTGACGGACGGTCCCCGGATTCAGCACCACGGTGTGCCGCGAGGTCACCGCCACCCCGCCGGACTCCTCGGCCAGGCTCCACCGGCCGGTGTGCACGGTCATCAGCGCGGGCACCCGGGTCTGCTTGTAGACGATCCGGGAGGCCGGGAAGCACACCCGCACCGACTGCGTCGTGTGCTTGGAGCCGTCCTTCGTCAGCGTGTCCATGGTCAGCAGCTGAAGGCCGGGCTCGCTCTCGCGCAGCTCCACCCGGTCGACGTGCGGCAGGCGCTCGTGCCAGCGGTCGGCCGCGTTCAGGAAGTCGTACACGTCCCGCGCCGAGCCGTCGACGTGCACGGTGTCGTCGAAGGTCAGCAGCAACTCGCCCGCGCCGCTCGCCCGTTCGGCGCCGTCGCGCAGGGCCGCGAGCTCCGAGCGGCTGTTGCGGTCGACCGCCTCGTCGATCCAGGCCAGCCCCTGCGGGGAGTCGTCGAGCGCGCGGTAGTCGTGCAGCAGACGGACCCGGCAGGCGTCGTCCGCCAGTGGCTCGATCACCCAGGCACCTCCCATCGACGCGACCGGAGGCGCGGACACCTCCTGGCGGAAACCGATCCGCAGGCCCTGCGGATCCAGCTCCCTGCGCGAGGTCCAGGTCTTCACCTCGCCGCGGGCCGTCGCCCAGATCCGTATCCGCTCGCTGCTCTGCGTGTACTCCAGCCGTTCCACATGGATTGTGGGCGGGAAGACTTGAGGCCAGCTCGTGACGGACTCGACCAGCCCGTACACCGTGGCCGCCGGAGCCTTCACCGTGATCTCGTGCTCGACCTCACGCGGTGCCGACGCGCTCATCCGGTCCCTCTCCCTTCCTGTGCGGGATTTCCGCACGGCCTTTCCGTTCGGTATTTCTGTACGGCGTTTCAGAAATTGCCCAGGCCGCCGCAGACGTTGATGGCCTGGGCCGTGATCGAGGCGGCCGTGTCCGAGGTCAGGTAGGTGACCAGGCCCGCCACCTCCTCGGGGGTCGAGTAGCGGCCCAGCGGGATCTTCGCCTGGAACTTCTCCAGGACCGTGCCCTCCGAGGTGTCCCAGGCCTGCGCGTACCCCTGCCGCACCCGCTCCGCCATCGGCGTCTCCACGTACCCCGGGCACACCGCGTTGACGGTGATCCCGGTCGGCGCCAGCTCGTTGCCGAGCGCCTTCGTGAAGCCCACGACGCCGTGCTTGGAGGCGGAGTAGGGGGCGCCCAGGACGACGCCCTGCTTGCCCGCAGTGGACGCGATGTTGACCACCCGGCCCCGGGCCCGTCCCCGCATCCCGCCGGTGGTCAGCACCTCGCGGGTCATCCGGAACACGCTGGTCAGGTTGGTGTCCAGGACATCCGCCCACAGCTCGTCGGGGATTTCCGCGGTCACTCCGCCGCCGCTGCGCCCGGCGTTGTTCACGAGCGTGTCGATCGCGCCGTACCGCTCGACGGCGGCGGCCACGACGGCGCGTACGTCGTCGCCGGACCGTACGTCGCACGCCCTCCCGTCGACGTCGAGGCCCTCGTCGCGCAGGGTCTTGACCGTCGCCGCCACCGAGTCCTCGGTGCGGGCGCAGAAGTAGACGCGGTAGCCCTCGCGGGCCAGGCTCCGGGTCACCGCGAGGCCGATGCCGCTGGTCGCGCCGGTGACGAGGGCGGTGCGTGCGTCCCTGTCGGACATGGTGTGCTCCCCTTCCGTTCAGGACAGATGGGCGACGGACAGATGGTTGTTGACGATGTCGACGAGAGCGCGCGGAGTGCCGGCCTCGCCGAGGACCTCCTCGTCGAGGGCGACGCCGAACTCGCGCTCGATGCGGGTGCAGGTCTCCAGGACCGCCAGCGAGTCGTAGCCCAGCTCCTGGAAGCCGAGGTCGACGGTCGCCGCCGCCACCCCGGGGCCCTCCGGCTCACCGGCTCCGTCGAGGAGGATGCGCTTCAGGTCGTCGATGCTGAACACCTTCTTGGTCATGCCGCTGTCTCCTTCTCCTTGTGTGTGTCTTCCGGAAAGCCGGACGCGCGTCAGATGCGCGCCGATGTCATACCGCCGTCCACCACGAACTCCGCGCCGGTCACGTTGGGCACCAGATCCGAGGCGAGCAGCAGCGCGAGCGCGGCGACCTCCCCCTGTTCCGTGACCCGCCCGGTGGGGATCCCGGCCAGCTTCGGGACCTCCTTGATGACCTCGGCCAGCGGAATGCCCAGATCCTTCGCGAGCCGCTCACCCGCGCCACCCGGAGACGTCCAGAGGCTGGTGTTCACGACACCGGGAGCGATGGTGTTGACCCGCAGACCGCGGCCGGCGAACTGCCGTGCCACCGCGGCGGTGAAGTTGAGGGCGGCGCTCTTCGCGGCGCTGTACGGCATGTGCGCGGGGTCGGGCGTGCGCGCGGCGACGGAGCTGATGTGGATGACGCTGCCCCGGCGCTCCAGCAGGCTGGGCAGCGCCGCCCGCGTCATCCGCATCGTGCTCAGGAAACTCACCTTGAGCGCGTCGTACCAGAACGTGTCGTCCATCTCGGGGAAGGGCCGGTCCGGGGTGGAGCCGTCGCCCCCGAGGTTGTTGACCAGCACATCGATGCCACCGAGCTGCTCCAGCGCGTGGTCGGCCAGACGCTGGGGCCCTTCGGGAGTCGACAGGTCCACCGCCAGGGCCAGCAGGCCGGGGCGGGTCGGCTCGGGCAGGGGACTGCGGGCTCCGCACACGACCCGGGCCCCCTCGTCGGCCAGGGCGCGCGCGATGGCGAGGCCGATACCCCGGCTGCCACCGGTGACGACGGCCGTCTTTCCGGCCAGGTTCAGATCCATACGGCGATGACTCCTCGGACAGTGGTCGGCTCCCCCGTCGTCCGGCGGGGCAGGTTTCACGGGATGAGCAGGACGCGACCGAGGTGCCCGCGCTCCTCGATCAGCTGGTGCGCCTTCGCCGCCTCGGTGAGCGGCAGCGTGGTGCCGAGCGACACCCGCAGCTCGCCGGCGGCGAGCAGCCCGGCGAGCCGGCCGAGTCCGGCGCGCACCTCGTCGGGCCGGTGCCGCCACCACGCCCACAGGCTCGACCCGGTCACGTACTGGAGGCCGATCAGCTCCATCGGGGAGACCGACGGCACCTCGCCGCTGGCCGCGCCGTAGAACACGAGGCGGCCGAAGGGGGCGAGCAGGCCGATGCCCTGGCGCAGGACGTCCCCGCCGACGCTGTCGACGATCGCGTCGACCCCGCGCCCGCCCGTCGCCTCGCGGACCTGGTCGGCCCAGTCGGGCGCCGAGTAGTCGACGGCGACGTCGGCGCCGTACGCGCGGGCGAAGTCGAGCTTGTGGGCCGAGCCCGCCGTACCGATGACCGTGCCCGCGCCGAGGAGCCTGGCGATCTGGAGGGCCAGGTGTCCGATGGAGCCGGACGCGGCGTGCACGAGGACCGTGTCGCCGGGTTCGACGCGCGCGGTCTTGAGGGTGCACAGCGCGGTCTGCGCGGGGGAGGCCAGCACGCTCGCCTCGGCGAGGCCGAGGTCCGCCGGGATCGGCATGAGGAACGTGGCGTCGTGGACGGCGTAGTCGGCGTACGCCTCGCCCGCGACCGGGGCTGCCACGCGGTCGCCGACCTCGACGGTGGTCACCTCGGCCCCGGCGGCGACGACCGTGCCGACGACGTCGCCGTGCGGGGCGTTGGGCAGCGGGGTGGGGAAGGGCGCGGTGCCCTGCCGGCGCTGGGTCTCGACGAAGTTGACGCCGATCGCCTCGGCCTCGATGAGTACCTCGGCCGGGCCCGGCTCGGGGATCGGGGCCTCCTCGACGGACAGGACCTCGGGGCCGCCGTAGGAGTGGTAGCGGATGACACGCACGGGGGTTGCCTCTCTGTCAGTGCCGGTCTGTCAGTGCCGGTCTGTTCAGTGCCGGGGGGTCAGCTCGAAGGCCTCGGCGAGCAGCCGGTACGAGCGCAGCCGGTCGTGCTGGTCGTGGATCATCGACACGACGCCCAGCTCCTCCGCGCCGGTGGCGTCGGCCATCTTGGTGAGCTGGTCACGGACCCGGTCGGGGGAGCCGACCACGTAGCGCGGCCACTCGAAGGACTCCTCGGCCAGCGGGTCGGGCCCCGGCCGGTCCATCTCCGCGACGGACAGGTCCGCCGGCGGCAGCAGCCGTACGTCGCCCTGCGACATCCGGCGGTGGAACAGCCGGTGCGTCGCGTACACCCGCTCCGCCTCGGCGTCGGTCTCCGCGCAGCACACCACCACCGACAGGATCGGCGCGGGCGCGGCGGCGTCGGGGCCCGGCACGAACGCGGTCCGGTAGGCGTCCAGCGCCTCCCGGGTGAACGCCGGTGCGATGAAGTGCGCGTACGCGTACGGCAGTCCGAGCCGGGCCGCCGCCTCGGCGCTGGACACGCTCGCCCCCAGCAGCCACAGGTCCGGGCCGCCCGGCATCGCGGGGGAGACCGGGAACGGGCGCTCGCCGGCCGGGTCCAGGTAGCCGCGCAGCTCGGCGAGGCGCCGCCACAGGTCGTCCGAGGACGGCTCCTGGGAGGCGCCGTCGTCGCGCAGCGCCGCGAACACCGGCGGCCTGACCCGGTTGGCGCGGCCGATGCCCAGGTCGATCCGGCCGGGGTACAGGGCGTGCAGGGTGCGGAACACCTCGGCGACCTTCAGCGGGCTGTACAGGGACAGCAGCACCCCGCCGGAGCCGACGCGGATGCCGGAGGTCTCCGCCGCGATCCGGGCGACGAGGATCTCCGGGGCGGGGACCGCGGTGAAGATCTCGGCGTGGTGCTCGGCGACCCAGAAGCGTTCGTAGCCCAGGCGGTCCGCGAGGCGGGCCAGTTCGATGCTGTGCCGCAGCGAGTCGGCCGGGGTGAGTCCTTCCACCACGGGGGCCTGCTCGACCACCGACAGTTTCACGGTGTGCTCCTCTCGTTGTGTGTGGTGCTCAGGCCAGGCAGCGCAGGGGACGGCCGCCGTTGAAGTCGGTCATCTCGCGGAACACCGGACCTGAGGGGAGGTACTCGCCCGGCCGCGCGCCGCGTTCCTCCGCGTACGCCCGGTGCAGGTTGGCGACCAGCCGCTCCGGGTCGACGAGGTCGGCGTACTCGCCGAGCGCGCTCTCGCGGGCCGTGGTCAGCGGGTCGAGGCCGGCCGCGATCCCCTCCTTCGCCAGCCGGCGCACCCACAGCAGGTAGCGCTCGGTGGCGTCGAAGACCTCGGGGCCGCACACCGGACCGTGTCCGCAGACGACGGTCTCGGCGCCGAGGGCGCGCAGCCGGGCCACCGCCCGCAGGCTGCCCTCCAGCGACCCCATCAGGCAGAACGGAGTGCAGCCGGACATCAGGACGTCCCCGGCGAACAGGCACCCGCGCTCCGGCAGCCAGACGGCGACGTCGTTGGTCGAGTGCGCGGGACCGACGTACAGCAGCTCGGCCCGCTCGTCGCCCAGGTGCAGGGTGAGCCGGTCGGAGAACGTGAGGTCCGGCAGGCGCAGGGCGAGGCGGCCCCAGTCGACGTCCGGCCACACCTGGCACAGGGAGAGCGCCTTGTCGGCCATCTCGGTGCGCGCGAGATCGTGGGAGACGACCGTCGTGCCGGGCGGGAACAGGGAGTTGCCGAAGGTGTGGTCGCCGTGGTGATGGGTGTTCACCAGGAACCCCGGCGGCCGGCCGGCGACCCGCTCGACGGCGGCGTACAGCGCGCGGGCCCTGCGCTCGGTGGCGGCCGTGTCGACGACGCAGGCCCGGTCGGCGCCCACGACGATCCCCGCGTTGTTCAGGCACCAGCCGCCGTCGGGCTGCACGAACGCGAAGACGCGGTCGGCGACCTCCGTCAGCCGTCCTGTCACGTGGTCAGGTCCGCCGCGGAGACGACCTCGTAGATCTTCGGCGCGCCCTGCGTCAGGGTACGGACGTGGGCCGCCCGGGTCCGCACGTCGGGCTGGGCGATCGCGGTCTCCAGCACCTCGACGTCGTCCCACTCGGCGTAGATCAGGTAGCTCTCCGGGTTCTTCACGGAGCGGACCAGGCGGAAGCAGCGGAAGCCCGGCTGGCGGCGCATGAAGGCGCCGGCCTCGGTGATGGTCTCCTCCAGGTCCTTGGCGGCCCCGGCGTCCTGCGGGTCCTTGAGCGTGAGCGTGTTCGCGAAGATGGCGGTCATGTCGTCCGTCCTCAAATAGCGGTCCGTGGGTTGAGCGATGCGCTGGAAAAAGAATGGAATCCCGCTCCTCGGTGCACGGTCGGCGCGCACTCGGAAGCCGCTCGGAGGGTTTTTCTCAATTCTCTCTCAGGGGATCTCCGAGGTGCTTCCGAGTGATCACCGAGACCGCCGACCATAAAGTTCGATGTATTCGATTCGATTCCCCTTCACCGGGAGGCCCGAAAATGGTCGTACTGCTCAGCGAGTTCCGGACGGAATCGGAATCCGGTGGATTCCGGGACGTCTTCGCGCAGACCGCTGAATTCTTCCGCGCCCAGCCCGGATATCTGCGGCATCAGCTGGTGACCGCGCTCGACGACCCGCTGACCCAGCTCTCCGTCAGCTACTGGGAGAACGACGAGGCGGTCCGGCAGATGGCCGCCAAGGCCGAGTTCCAGGACGTGATCGGCAAGCTCGGCGGGGCGGCCCGGCACATCGGCGACACCAGCACCACCGTCCTGTCGGTCAAGCACTCCACGCGGACGGCGCACCGTGCCGGCTGACACCCAGGCGCCCCCGGTCCACCGCGCCGAGCACGACGTCACCGTCCAGGCACCCGCCGACACCGTCTTCGGCATCCTCAGCAACTTCGCCCAGTGGCCCCGCTTCTTCCCCGGCACCGTCCACATCGAGCCGCTCGGCACCGACGGCGACGAGCTGCGCATCCAGGTCTGGCGCGCCCCGGAAGGGCCCGCCGGCGGGACCAGGACCTGGGTGTCACGGGTCGCCCTGGACGCGCGGCGCCGCACGATGACGTTCCGCCAGGAGAAGTCCCCGGCGCCGCTCGCCGCGATGAGCGGCACCTGGCGCGTCGAACCCCTCGGCACGGACCGCACCCGGATCGTCCTCACCCACGCCTACCAGCTCCTCGACGAGTCCGACCGGCTCGCGGTGGACGCGCTGATCGACCGCAACAGCGACCTCGAACTCGGCCACCTGCGCGACGCCGCCGAGCACGACCACCGCACTGGACCCCTCACGGTCACGGCCGAGAGCGCCACCGAACTCCCGCTGAGCGCCGAGGAGTTGTACGAGCTCCTGGACGCAGCCGTGCCGGACGCCACGACCGTCCGGGTCGGCGTCCTGGGCCGCCGCGTCGCCGAACGGCACTTCACCGCCGACCCCGCGCTGACCCTCGACGCCTCGGTCCTCGACCTCACCCCCACCGCGGCCGGCGTCCGGCTCACCGTCCGCCGCCGCGCGGTCCTCGCCCCCGGCGAGGGCGCCACGATCACCGCCCTGCGGGCCACCACCCGTGCCCGGCTCCAGAAGGAGGCCACCATGACCGTCCAGCAGCTCACCGACAAGGCCGGCAGTGCCACCGACCTGCTCCTGTACACCGAGGTCGTCCGGTTCTACGCCCGCCAGGCCCACCTCCTCGACTCCGGCCAGGCCGAACGCTGGGCCGACACCTTCACCGAGGACGGCGAGTTCGTGCAGAACGCCCGCCCCGAGCCCTGGATCGGCCGCGCCCAGATCCGCGAGCGGATGCGCACCGGCCTCGACCGCATCGCCGGCGAGGGCCTCCAGCGCCGGCACTGGCTCGGCATGGTCGACCTCGTGTCGTACGACGAGGAGACCGTCACCACCCACTACTACGCGGCCATCTACTCCACCGTCGAGAACGGCTCGCCCCAGGTCTACCTGAGCACCGCCGTCGACGACGTCCTCGTGCGCACCCCCGAGGGCCTCAAGGTCCGCCACCGCCTGGTCTCCCACGACAACGTCCGCTGACCCCACCGAACCCCACCTGGAGCCCCCATGATCGTCATGATCAACCGGTTCACCCTGCGCCCCGGCACCACCGCCGAGCGGTTCGAGGCCCTCTTCGACAAGGTGTCCGACCTCGCGCTCGACCACCCCGGCTACCTCGACCACACCTTCGTCCGCGACCAGGACGACCCCACCCGCTACCTCAACGTGGCCCGCTGGGAGAGCGTCGAGGAGTACCGGGAGTTCATGAAGATGGACGCCCACACCGCCTTCTACCCCGAGATCCTCGCCCTCACCGAGGTCAGCCCCGCCCTGTACGAGCTCCAGCTGGAATTCGACGCGTCGGCGGCCTGAACCGCCGGGAAGGCAGCACCCCCATGGAATTCGGCATCGTGTTCTTCCCGACCGTCGGCGGTTCGGGCGGCGAACCCACCGCCACCCAGTACTACGACGACGGCCTCTACCTCGCGCAGCTCGCCGAGCAACTCGGCTACCACCAGGTCAAGCTGGTCGAGCACTACTTCTTCGACTACGGCGGCTACAGCCCCGACCCGATCACGTTCCTCGCGGCGGTCGCTGCCCGCACCAGCCGGCTGCGGGTCGCCACCGGCGCCGTCATCCCCGCCTTCACCCACCCCGTCAAGCTGGCCGGCCAGCTCGCCATGCTCGACAACATCTCCGGCGGACGGCTCGACGTCGGCTTCGGACGGGCCTTCCTGCCCGACGAGTTCGCCGCGTTCGGCATCCCCCTCGACGAGAGCCGTGCCCGCTTCGAGGAGGGCGTCGAGGCCTGCGTACGGCTGTGGACCGAGGACGACCTGAGCTGGGAGGGCTCCTTCCACAAGTTCGGGCCCCTCACCATGCTCCCCAAGCCCGCCCAGCAGCCCCACCCGCCGGTCTTCGTCGCCAGCACCGGCAGCCTCGACTCCTGCCGCGCCGCCGGGGAACAGGGCCACCACCTCCAGCTCATCGCCGCGGTCGCCACCCGCGAGAAGGTCCAGGAGGCCCTGGCCGTCTACCGGGGCGCCCGCGCCGCCGCCGGGTACGCCCCCGGCACCGAGCGCATCGACCTCACCTTCCCCTGCTTCGTCGACGAGGACCGCGAGGCCGCCTACCGCCTCGGCGAGCACGTGGAACGGAAGCTGAGCGAGAAGATGGGCGCCGCCGTCAGCGCCTGGGCCACCGTCAGGAGCGACCAGTACCCCGGCTACGACCGGATGGCCGCCGCGGCGCTCGGCGGCGGCGCCGCCTTCGACGAGCGCGTCAAGCAGAACAAGATCCTCGCCGGCACCCCCGACGACGTACGCGCCCAGCTCGCCGAGATCGCCGACTGGTACGGCGACGGCATCTCCGTCGGCCTGTCCGTCCACTCCGGGCAGGTACCCCGCGCCACCGTCGAGCACGGCCTCAGGCTCTTCGCCGAGCACGTCGCGCCCGCCTTCACGGACGTCCGGTGAGCACCGTGCGCGTCCTGGTCACCGGCGCCGGCGGCACCCTCGCCCGGCACGTCGCCCACGCCCTGACGGCACGCGGCGTCGAGGTGCGGGCGGGCAGCCGCACCCCGGCCGCCGTCAAGGGCCTGCCGGACGGCACCGAGGTGCTGCCCCTCGACCTCACGGAGCCGGACACCTTCGCGCCCGCGCTGGACGGCGTCGACGGCGTCTTCCTGTACTGCGAACCCCGGGGGATCGAGGCGTTCACCCGGGCGGCCGTCGCCGCCGGGGTGGGCCGGCTCACCGTGCTGTCCTCGGCGTCCGTCGTCGCCGGGGACCCGCCCGGGGGACCCATCGCCGCGTACCACGCCCGCGTCGAGGAGACGGTCGCCGCCTGCGGACTGCCGTGGACCTTCGTCCGGGCGGGCACGCTGGCCACCGGCACCCTGGCCTGGGCCTCCCACCTGCGCACCGGGGTGGTCCGCGCCCCCTACGGCGACTCCGCGACGGCGCCCGTGCACGAGGCCGACGTCGCGGCGGTCGCGGTCGCCGCCCTCACCGACGCCGCTCACGCCGGGCGGGCGTACGTCGTCACCGGGCCCGAGTCCCTCACCCGGCGCCGGCAGGCCGAGATCCTCGGGGCGGCCGTGGGACGCGGCGTGCGGTACGAGGACGTGCCGCCCGAGACCGCGCGCGAGGAGCTGCGGGCCGCCATGCCGGCGGACTTCGCGGACACCGTGCTCGCCTATCTCGCCGCCGGGGTGGGGCACCCCGCCCCCGTCGAGGACACGGTCGCCCGTGTCACCGGCAGGCCCGCGCGGACCTTCGCACAGTGGGCCGCCGACCACGCGGCCGACTTCCGCTGACCTCTCTTCGACGCCGACCTCTCCTCGACACCGACCTCTCTTCGACACCGTACGAAGGATGCGACATGCACGTGACACAACTCAGGAGCGCCGGATGAGCCGCCGCGCGGTGATCACCGGCATCGGGGTGGTGGCCCCGCAGGGCATCGGCACCAAGTCCTTCTGGCAGCTGATCTCCGAAGGGCGCACCGCCACCCGCACCATCTCGCTGTTCGACGCCTCGGCGTTCCGCTCCCGGATCGCCGCCGAGTGCGACTTCGACGCCGCCGCCCACGGACTCACCCCCCAGCAGACCCGGCGCATGGACCGCGCCGCCCAGTTCGCGCTGGTCGCCGCCCGCGAGGCGGTCGCCGGGAGCGGCCTGGAGAGCGACCGGCTCGACCCGCACCGCACCGGCGTGACCGTCGGCACCGCCGTCGGCTGCACCATGAGCCTCGACACCGAGTACCGGGTCGTCAGCGACGGCGGCGAGCGGTGGGCCGTCGACCACACCTACGCCGTCCCCCACCTCTACGACTACATGGTCCCCAGCTCCATCTCCGCCGAGGTCGCCTGGGACGTCGGCGCGCAGGGCCCGGTGACCGTCGTCTCCACCGGCTGCACCTCCGGCCTGGACTCCGTCGGGCACGCCGTCTCCCTGATCCGCGAGGGCGCCGCCGACGTGATGATCGCCGGCTCCACCGAGGCGCCGATCTCCCCCATCACCGTCGCCTGCTTCGACGCGATCAAGGCGACCTCGCCCCGCAACGACGACCCCGAGCACGCCTCCCGCCCCTTCGACCGCAGCCGCAACGGCTTCGTCCTCGGCGAGGGCTGCGCCTTCTTCGTCATCGAGTCCCTGGACCACGCCCTGGCGCGCGGCGCGCACATCCACGCCGAGATCACCGGCTTCGCCTCCCGCTGCAACGCGTACCACATGACCGGGCTGCGCCCCGACGGCAAGGAGATGGCCGAGGCGATCCGGCTCGCCCTCGACGAGGCGCGCACCGACCCGACCGCCGTCGACTACATCAACGCGCACGGCTCCGGCACCAAGCAGAACGACCGCCACGAGACCGCCGCGTTCAAACGGGCCCTCGGCGCGCACGCCCACGCGACCCCGGTCAGCTCCATCAAGTCGATGATCGGCCACTCGCTGGGCGCCATCGGCTCCCTGGAGATCGCCGCCTCCGTCCTCGCCATCGAGAACGGCCTGGTCCCGCCGACGGCCAACCTCCACGAACCCGACCCCGAGTGCGACCTCGACTACACCCCGCTCACCGCCCGCGAACGCCGCATCGACACGGTCCTCACGGTCGGCAGCGGCTTCGGCGGGTTCCAGAGCGCGATGGTCCTGGCCCGGCCGAAGGAGGCAGCGTGAGTACGAGGATGTCTGCACGGTTCGCAGGCGGCGGGAGGGGTACGGCGACGCCGACCCGGCCCGGAGGAGCCCGCACGCCGGCCCGGCTCGGGGAGGTGGCATGAGCACCGCACCCCTTGCCGCCGCAGCCGTCACCGGGACCGTCCCGGGAGCCCGGTCCACCACCGCCGTCGTCACCGGCCTCGGCATCGCCGCCCCCAACGGCCTCGGCCGGGAGGCATGGTGGCGAGCCAGTCTCGACGGCGTCTCCGGGATCGCCCCCGTCCAGCGGTTCGACCCGGCCACGTACCCCGCCCACCTCGCCGGAGAGGTACCGGACTTCGACGCCGCCGAGCGCATCCCGAGCCGCCTCCTGCCGCAGACCGACCACATGACCCGGCTCGCCCTGGTCGCCGCCGAGGAGGCCCTCGCCGACAGCGGCGTCGACCCGGCCGAACTGCCCGAGTACGCGGCCGGCGTGATCACCGCCAGCTCCGCCGGAGGCTTCGAGTTCGGCCAGCGCGAACTCGCCGCCCTGTGGCGCGACGGCGGCTCGCACGTCAGCGCGTACCAGTCGTTCGCCTGGTTCTACGCCGTCAACACCGGCCAGATCTCCATCCGGCACGGCCTGCGCGGACCCAGCGGCGTCGTCGTCTCCGAACAGGCGGGCGGCATCGACGCCGTCGCCCAGGCCCGCCGCCAACTGCGCTCCGGCGTCACCCTGCTGGTCTCCGGCGGCGTCGACGGCTCCCTGTGCCCCTGGGGCTGGACCGGCCAGCTCGCCACCCGCCGGATCAGCGCACGCAGCGACCTCCGCCGCGCCTACCTCCCCTTCGACCGGGACGCCTGCGGCTACGTCCCCGGCGAGGGCGGCGCCCTGCTGATCCTGGAGGACGCCGACGCCGCCCGCGCCCGGGGCGCCCGGCCCTACGGCACGGTCGCCGGATACGCGGCCACCTTCGACCCCCGGCCCGGCACCGGCGGCGAACCGGGCCTGCGCCGCGCCGCCGAACAGGCCCTCGCCGACGCGGGCCTGAGCGCCGGTGCCGTCGACGTCGTCTTCGCCGACGCGGCCGGCGTCCCCGACCTCGACCGCGCCGAGGCCGAGGCCCTGCGCGCGCTGTTCGGGCCGTACGGCGTCCCGGTCACCGCCCCGAAGACCATGACGGGACGCCTGTACGCGGGCGGCGGCGCCCTCGACCTCGCCTGGGCGTTCATGGCCCTGCGCGAGGGCGTGATCCCCCCGACCGTGCACACCGCCGACGTCCCCGCCCACTACCAGCTCGACCTGGTCGTCGCGAGGCCGCGCCGCACCCGGCTGCGGACCGCGCTCGTCCTGGCCCGCGGCTACGGCGGGTTCAACGCGGCGATGGTGCTGCGCGCGGCGGAGGCGTGACGCGATGCCCGAGCCGGTCACCCTGCACCGCGACACCCCGGACACCGTACGGCGGCTGACGGCCTGGTTCGCCGCCCGCCTGCCCGGCGCCACCGGCCTCACCGTGTCCGGCCTGGACACCCCGGCCGGCGCCGGCTTCACCAACGAGACCCTGACGCTCGACCTGACCTGGCGGGACCCGCCGGGCACCCGCTCGGTCGTCCTGCGGATCGCGCCCACCCGCCACCAGGTGCACCCCGACAGCCGGTTCGCCGCCCAGGTACGCCTCCAGCGCATCCTCGCCGACGCCACCGACCTGCCCGTACCGCCCGTCCTGTGGCACGAGGAGGACCCCTCGGTCCTCGGCGCCCCGTTCATGATCATGGAACGGGCGTACGGCGAGGTCCCCGCCGACGTCCCCTCGTACCACCGCTCCGGCTGGGTCGCCGACCTCGCCCCGGCCGGGCGTGCCGCCCTCTGGGACGCCGGGCTCGGCATCCTGGCCCGGCTGCACGCCCTCGACCCCGGCCGGCTCGGCCTCGGCTTCCTCACGGACGGCGACCCGCGCCCGTACCTCCACCGCCAACTTGACCACTACGAACGCCACTTCACCTTCTACGCCCCGCACGAACCGCCCGTGGCGCGCCGCGCCCTGGCCTGGCTGCGTGCCAACCTGCCGCCCGAGCCGGGACCCGTACGGCCGCTGTGGGGGGACGCCCGGCTCGGCAACCTCCTCTTCCAGGGGCTCACGCCCTCCGCCGTACTCGACTGGGACCTGGCCGACCTCGGCCCGCCCGAGAGCGACGTCGCCTGGTTCCTCCACCTCGACCGGCACCTCAGCGAGGGCATCGGCGTACCCCGGCTGGCCGGGCTGCCGGACCGGGCGGCGACCGTACGCCGCTACGAGCGGCTCACCGGCACCCGGCTGCTCCACCTGGAGTACCACGAGGTGTTCGCGGCGCTGCGCTTCTGCCTCATCACCGCCCGGGTGACCGGACTGCTCGGCGGCGGCATCCCGCTGCACGACAACGCGACCCGGCTGCTGGAGCGCGTGCTCGCGTCCTGACCCGAACCGCACCGAAGGAGGGCACCATGCCCGTCCGCACCACGGACCCGATCGACGCCACCGTCTTCCGGGACGCCTTCGCCGCCCTGCCCGCACCGGTCGCGGTGATCACCACCACCGACGACCGGGGCATCCCCAAGGGGCTCACCAGCACCGCCGTGAGCGCCGTGTCGATGGACCCGCCGCTGCTGCTGGTCTGCGTCGACAAGTCCTCCCGCACCCTGCCCGCGCTCCTCGGCTCGGCCGGCTTCGTCGTCAACTTCCTCGCCGAGGAGGCCGAACACGTCTCCCGGCAGTTCGCCTCGAAGACCGCCGACAAGTTCGCGGGAGTCACCCACCGCCCCTCGGCGCGGGCCGGGCACGCGCCCGTCCTGCACGCCGACTCCGTCGCCCACCTGGAGTGCGCCACCGAGTCCCGGATCGAGGCCGGGGACCACTGGATCCTCCTCGGCCGGGTCCTGGGCGGCGAGGCCCACGACCGGGGCGCCCTGCTCTACCACCGCCGCTCGTACCTGAAGCTTCTTCCCGAGAGGACCGCGTCGTGAAATTCGGCATCAATCTCTTCCCCACCGTCGGCCCCGACGACAAGAGCGCGGTCCGCTACTTCGAGGAGGCCCTCGCCCTCGCGGAGCGCGCCGAACAGCTCGGCTACCACCACGTGAAGACCGTCGAGCACTACTTCTCCGCGTACGGCGGCTACAGCCCCGACCCGGTCACCTTCCTCGCCGCTGCCGCCGCCCGCACCGAGCGCGTCCGGCTCATCACCGGCGCCGTCCTGCCCGCGTTCAGCCACCCCGTCAAGCTGGCCGGCAAGCTCGCCATGCTGGACCACCTCTCCCACGGCCGCCTCGACGTCGGCTTCGGCCGGGGCTTCCTGCCGGAGGAGTTCTGGGCGTACGAGGTCCCGATGGACGAGAGCAAGGCACGCTTCGCCGAAGGGGTACGGGCGTGTCAGCAGCTGTGGACCGAGGGGGAGACCACCTTCGAGGGCCGCTTCCACTCCTTCGGCCCGGTCACCCTGCTGCCGCGTCCCTTCCAGTCCCCGCACCCCCGGGTCCTGGTCGCCACCGCCATCACCCCCGAGTCCGGCGAGGCCGCCGGCCGGGACGGGTACGGCGTGATGATGGTCCCGTCCATCAACAAGCAGGAAAAGCTCCAGGAGATGCTCGCCCGCTACCGCGACACCCGCACCGAGGCCGGTCTCGCCTCGACCGACGAGGACGTCCACTTCAGCTACAACTGCTACCTCGCCGAGGACCGGGACAAGGCGCACCGCCTCGGACAGCTCTACTCCGAGCGCAACCACCAGGTGATGGCCGCGGCGGTCGCCTCCTGGTCGCACACGCGCAGCGCCGACTACGCCGGGTACGAGCGGATCGTGGCCCGGGTCAACAGCAGCGACTTCGGCAAGCAACTGAGGGACAACAAGGTCCTCGTGGGCGACCCGCAGGAGGTCGCCGACCGCGTGGACCTCATCCGCGAGCTGTACGGGGAGGCCACCATCAGCCTCCAGATCGTCTCCGGGAACATGCCGTTCGAGGAGTCCGTCCGAACCCTCGAACTCTTCGCCGAACACGTCCTGCCCCGCTTCTCATGAGGGCCCTCGGCATGGGCGACCTCGTCCAGTGGGGGCTCGTCCAGGGCCTCGTCCAGCGCGGGCTGATGTACGAGCCCTTGCCGCAGTACGGACACGGATTCGGATACGACGACGAAGGGGAGGGCGACGTGCCCACCACGAGGCTGGCCGGCCGCAGGGCCGTGGTCACCGGCGGCACCAAAGGGCTCGGCAGGGCCATCACCCAGGCGTTCCTGCGCGAGGGCTGCGACGTCGTCGCGGCGGCCCGCAGCGCCGACCACGCGGAGTGGGAGCTGGCCTTCGGGCCCGGCAAGTACCACTTCCACCCCGTCGACGTGCAGGACCGGGCCTCCGTCGACACGCTCATGGCGTACGCCGACACCCAGCTCGGCGGCATCGACATCGTCGTCGCCAACGCGGGCGTCAGCCGGCCCGGCCCCGCCGCGACCCTTCCGGAGGACGCCTGGGACGAGGTCATCGGCACGAACCTCACGGGCGTCTTCCGCTGCGTCCAGTCGGCCGTCCCCTACCTGGTGCACAGCGACCACGCCCGCGTCATCACCATGTCCTCGGCCCTCGCCGGCCAGGTCACCCCCGGCGCGTCGGTCTACAGCTCCTCCAAGGCCGCCGTCGAGGCCTTCACCCGCGTCTGCGCCGCCGAACTCGCGCCCCGGGGCATCACCGTCAACTGCCTCTCCCCGGGGCTCATCGACGCCGGCATGGGCAGCCTCCTGCCGAGCAACGAGAAGATCTGGCCGCACTACGAGGCGAAGCTCGCGATGGGGCGGATGGGCAGGCCGGAGGAGGTGGCGGACGCGGCGGTGTTCCTGGCGGGGGCGGAGAGCCGGTACGTGAACGGGCATGTGCTGGAGGTGAGCGGGGGGCTGCGGTGGTGAAGGGGGCTCCTCGCCGGCCGGCAGGGGTGTCCCTGCCGGTCATCCCTTTGTCAACGTCCCTGTGCGCAGCCGCAGTTCTCGGTAGGCTCCCTCGGCGTGGTGGAGAAGATCCGTCTCGCGGACGTCGAGCACGTACCGCCGGACGACCTGGTGTCCCTGATCAGCGACCGGTTCGACAACCTGGTCACCGTCGCGGTGGCGGAGGCCGTCAGCGGGTACGTCCCGCAGCGCACCCGCCGCCTGCTGCGCGGGCCGGAGTGGCGGCAGGACTGGCAGGACGCGCTGCTGTGCGCAGACGGGGAACTCCAGGTCGCGACGGAACGGATGCGCTACACCGGCGACCCGAGACTGGGCACGACCGAACGCCGACTGCGCCGGGTGCGGGTGCGCCGCAACGAGGCGAGCGTGCTGGTGAAGCAGTTGCGCCGGCACGACTTCCACAACAGCGTCGAGCGCAGGACGGGCACCGACTCCCGCCTCACCGCGCAGGGTTGGCTGCGGGTCGCGTTCCCGCAGGAGTACGCCGCTCTCCTCACCGGGGAGCGGGCGCGGCTGAACGTCGCCGAGGCCGCCGGGGAACCCTCGTTCCGCGACGTCCACGAGCAGATCGCGTACGCCTGCGCCCACGGCTGGCTCACCGCGCCCCGCACCCCCGAGGTCGAGGGGCTGCTGGCCGCCGCCGACACCGTCGTACGCGACACGGCGGCCGAGGACGCCAAGGACCAGGAGGGGCGCAACACCGCGCTGCGGCATCCGCTGGTGCTCGGGCGGTGGGAGAACGCGCTGCGCGAACTGGGCCGGACGACGGCGGTGCGGGCCCGCGCCGAGACGCCGCACGCGCTCGGCGTCCTGCCGGACGACTTCTACACGCTGCCGGGCCCGGAGGCGACCGGCGTCCTCAACGCCCGCCGCTTCCTCGCCGCCGTCCAGCAACGGCGCCTGGAGTACAAGCGGTACGTCCGTCAGCTCACCCAGGTGCTGCGCGAGCGGGCCCGCGAGAACCCGTACGTCCTGGCGGCGGCCGAGGCGAAGGCGGGCGCCTCCGCGCTCCTCGTCGAGCGATACCCCGGGGAGTACGCCTACGTCCTCGGCGCGCTGCGCCCCTTCGAGGAGCGGGACGGCGTCCTGCCCGAGGAGCTGGTCTCCAGCCCCCGGCGGGCCGAGCTGAAGCGGGAGGTCTTGACGGCGCTGGCGGACGGGAGTTGGGCGTCGGAGGGGTGAACTTCGATGGTCAACTTGCGGTGTTTTGTCCGGAATATAGGCTTTGGGATGTCACCCCTTCTCACAGGAGTTGATTTCCATGGGCATGGAACGCACGTTGCCGACCGAACTCACCGTCCAGGTGGACCACCTGATCGACGCACCCGAACAGGAAGGCGTCTATCAGGACAGCGCCGAATGCGCGGCCCTCCTGCTCGTCGGCGCCGCGCTGCTGCTCTCGCCGCCGACCCCGCGTCCGACGAAGCCGGCGAAGAGCTAGAGGAGAGCCGCGTTGGCTGAGCTGCACACCGCTGTGGCCGACGCGGCGACCGGGGTCATCCTCGCCTTGCGCGAGGGTGACCCTTACGCCGTGTCCCGCGTCCTGCGCCCCGAAGACCCCCTCACCCCGGCCGCCGTCCGGGTCCTCGGCGCGGACGTCCTCGTGCCGTACGCCGTGAGCGGCCACGCCGCCGACGGCGACGTACCCCTCGTACGACAGGCCCTCGCCGCCTACCCGCCGACGGCGGGCTCCGCCGTGTCCGCGTGGAGCCACCACGGGCTGGCCGAGTCGGCGCGCACCCTGCTGCCCGGGTCCTGGCCCGCCGCCGGGGACCCCGACACCGGCTGGACCGAGCACGAGCCCTGGCCCCGCCTCTCCCACCAGGTCTCCCAGCTCGCCGCCCTCGCCGTGCCCGGACTCGCGCCCGGCTTGGAGGAGCGGCTCGCCGGACGGACCGTCGACCTGTCGCGCGGGTTCGTCCGCGCCGTACGGCGGCGCGACTGGCTCCAGGCCGCCGGCGTCGGACGCTGGCTGGCCCGGCTGCCCGGCGTCCCCGACTCGCTGGGGCTCGCGGCGGGCCTCGTCTTCGTGGGCCGGTGGGGCGCGGCCGACCCCCGGGTCGTCCTCCAGGTGGAGGCGGCACGCCGGCTCTTCGGGACCGGTCGGTGACTGCCCTGGTCGCCGCCCGCGCGCTCGGCTGGCTGACCGCGCACCGCGACGCCTTCCGGCTGCCCGCCGACGCGACGACCGACGCCGACCGCGACCTCACCTGGAAGCCGCTCGGCGAACTCGCCCAGCTCACCGGCCGGATCGCCACCCTCCACCCCGACCCGGACCTGCGCGCCGAGGCCGGGGACCTCTTCGCGTTCGCCTGGGCCGAGACCCGCGAGGGCGCGCTCTTCGCCGACCTCGTCCACCGCGAACCCCACGCCACCTACCCGGTCGAGATCTACGCCGTCTTCGCGCAGGCCGGTCTTCGCCACCCCGCCGCCGACGAACTCACCGCCGTCAGCGGGCGGTTGAGGTCCCGGGCCGTCGCCCTCGACACCCCGACCCGGACCCTCGGCGTCCTGATGGCCGAACGCCGCATCGGCCTCGCCCCGCACGCCGACCCGGCCGCCGAACTCGCCTGCACCTGGCTCGGCGTACGCCCCGAACCCTGGGCGCTGGACCTGCGGACCGCCTACGGCCTCACCCACGACGTCTTCCACGTCACCGACTGGGGCGCCGACCGCACCGCGCTCGACCCCGAGGCCGCCGACTACCTGCGGCTGTGGCTGCCCGCCTGGCTCGACGACCGGCTCGCGCAGGGGGAGTGGGACCTCGTCGCCGAACTGCTCGCGGTGGGCGCGTGCCTGCCGGACGCCGATCCGTACGACGACGCCTGGGCGCGGCTGGCGCGGGCGCAGTCGGCCGACGGAGCGGTCCCGGAGCAGGAGGCGTTCCCCCGGGACTCGTTCCGGGCCTGCTACCACTCGACGCTGGCCACGGCCTTCGCGGCGACGCTGGCGCTCTTCGGAAGGGACTCCGCGTCATGACCGTGACGGCAGCCTCACCGGCCCTGCTGCACCGGGTGGGGGAGCGGGCGCTCGACTGGCTCGACACCCACCGGGACCGCTTCCGGCTCACCCCCGAGGACCACGCCTCCGGACTCGCCCTCGGCGAACGCCTCAAACCCGTCGGCGAACTCGGCGTCAACATGCGGGTGTTGTTCCGCGAGGGCGTCGTCGGCTCCCGGCAGCGGGAGCGGTGCGGCGCGCTCCTCGACTTCGCCTGGCGTGAACTCCTCGACGGCGGCCAGGTGTTGGCGGCGCTCCAGCGGCAAGAGCCGCACTCGCCGGTGCCGTTGGAGGTCTACGTACCGTTCCACGAGAGCGGCTACCGGCACCCGGGCCTGGAGGAGATGCTCGCGGTGTCCCGGCTCACCCGGAGCTGGGCCGCCGTCGAACGGCCCCCCAACCGGCAACTCGCCCTGCTCAGCGCCGAACGCCGGATCGGCCTCACGCCCAGCGCCGACTTCGACGAGACCCTGCGCCGGACCTGGCTCGGGCAGCTCCCCGAACCGTGGACCGTCCAACTGCACATCGCCTACGACATCACCCACACCGTCTTCCACGTCACCAACTGGGGCGAGAAACCGCACGCGTTGCCGCCCGACATCGCCGACTATCTCGACCGCTACCTCCCCGCCTGGCTGGAGACCTGGGCCGACCTCGAACACTGGGACCTCCTCGGTGAACTCCTCGTCGTGGACGCCTGCTTGCCCCGGCCGGCGCTGGACGCCGAACTGTGGGAGCGGTACGCGGCGGCCCAGGACGCGTCCGGCGCGTTCCCCGTCCACGGGGAGATGCCCGACGGAGACGTCTTCGACCTCGTCCACCACCCCACGCTCGTCGCCGCGTTCGCCTCCGCGATGGCCGTCTCCCGGGCGCTCGGCTGATGCCCGACACCCGCCTCACCGAGGCGCTCCACCACATCGACGCGCCCGACGCCGTCGTGGGTGTCTCCCGGCACGGGCGGCGGACCGTCGTCGGCGCGGTACGGCAGCTCCGGTACGAACTCGGCTCCCTCACCAAGACGTTCACCGTGCTCCTCGCCGCGCGGCTCGCCGACGAGGGGGTGATCGGGCTCGACGACCCGCTCGCCGCGCACCTGCCCGTACGGCCCACGCCGATCACCCTGCGCCACCTCGCCACGCACACCTCGGGGCTGCCCCGCCTCCCGTACGACCTCCTCCCGGGCGCGCTGCTGCATCCCCACCGCAACCCCTACACGGCGTACGACACGGACCGGTTGCTCGCGGCGTTCGCCCGAACTCGCCCTCGGCACGCGCCCGGTGAGCACTGGGGGTACTCCAACTTCGGCGTCGCGCTCCTCGGGCAGGCGCTGAGCCGGACGACCGGGACGCCGTATCCCCAGCTCCTCGCCGAGCGGGTCCTCACGCCGCTGGGCATGGAACGGACCAGCGCGACACCGGCCGCCACGGACATCGTCGGCTACCGCAAGGACGGGACGACCCGCGTGCCGTCCACCCCGATGGGGGCGTTCGCACCGGCCGCGTCGGTGCGGGCGACGCCGGGTGACCTGCTGACGTACGCCGAGGCACACCTCGACCCCCGGGGCGTGCTGGGCGACGCCCTGCGCCAGGTGGCCGTACCCCAACTGCGGCGCGGACGGCACCGGGAGACCCACACCCTGACCTGGTTCCAGCACGAAACGGACCACGGCCCGCTCCTCTTCCACAGCGGCGCGACCTTCGGCCAACAGGCGTACGCCGGCTTCCACCCGTCCTCCGGCACGGCTGTCGTAGCCCTGGCCAACCGCCACCACCGAGGCTGCCGCCTGGTCCCGGTCGCCCACGAACTCCTGCACGCCCTCGCCGCCACCGGTGAAACACGCTGATGAGGGATCGCCGGACAGTTGTTACAAGGGGCGGCCGGGTCTCTCCGTACGATGTGGCCGTTCCCGTGGTCGAGAAGGAGTCGTGATGCGGTTTTGGCAGGTCGGAGGCTGTGTCGTGGCCGTCGGCTGCCTTGCCGCTTGCGGGCGCGTGGACGGTGGGGTGAAGGTCGAGGGGCCCGCGGTGACGGCTGTGGAGTGGTCGGGGCCGACGTACATCAGTGATGTGTACGGGCGGGCCTGGCGGCATCCCACCGAGGTCGCCGTGGGCGAGAACGTCTATCTGGAGGGGCTGCGCTGGACGGGGTGGGGGACCTCGCGGCCGGCGGCCACCGGGGTCGCGCAGGACACCGGGTGCCTGGCCGGGTGCATCGACGGGAAGACGTCCGAGTACCGCGTGAAGGTCGTCCTCAGCGGGCTGACCCGGCGCGGGGACGTCGCCTACTACGGCCATGCCGCCATCACCCCGCTGAAACCGCCCGCCCCGTTCTGGGCCGAGGGCAACGAAGACACGATCCTGGATGTGCCGGGCGATTGAGAGGGACCACCTTGCCTGAGGTGCTGCTGGTCGAGGACGACGACCTGATCCGGGAGGCGACGCAGCTGACGCTGGAGGCGCGCGGCTACCGGGTGCGGACCGCCGCCGACGGGGTGACCGGGCTCGCGCTGTTCCGGGAGCGGCGGCCCGACGTCGCCGTACTGGACATCATGCTGCCGGGCCTCAACGGCGTGAGCCTCGCCGGGCGGATCCGGGAGGAGTCGCGGGTGCCGGTGCTGCTGATCTCGGCGCGCAACGACCCGATAGACGTCGTGATGGGCCTGGAGGCGGGCGCGGACGACTACGTCACCAAGCCGTTCGACGGGCCGGTGCTGGTAGCCCGGATCCGGTCACTGCTGCGGCGCGCGGTGCCTCACGCGCGTACCGAGGACTCGGACGCGCGGCTGCGCTTCGGGGACCTGGAGTTCTGCCCGGAGTCCCTGACCGTCGAGCGCGACGGCGAACCGCTCGCGCTCACCGCGACCGAGCTGAAGCTGTTCGGGGAGTTCGCGGCGGCGCCGGGCAGCGTCCTGTCCCGGGACCTGCTCCTGGAGCGCGTCTGGGACTACGCCTGGTCCGGCGACACCCGCGTGGTCGACGTCCACGTACAGCGGCTGCGCGCCAAGATCGGCCGGGAGCGCATCGAGACCGTACGCGGCTTCGGCTACAAGCTGCGCACATGAGACGGCCCGGTTCGAGCCTCGGTACGAAGGTGGCGCTCGCCGTCGCCGCCGCCGCGACCTGCGTCGCGAGCGCCGTCGGCGTCCTCGTCCACCGCCTCACCGCCGAGGACCAGCTCAAGACGGCCCGCGCCGCCTTCGACCGGGACATGGTCACCGCCGCGTACGACCACGCCGCCGGCCGGCGCAACCAGGCCCGCGTGGACCGGCCCGGCCTGCCCGCGCCGGTCGTCCACGCCGTACGGAACAAGGTCCGCGTCACCTATCTCCACGACGGCGTCCTGTGGGCGGCGACACCGGTCGCCGGCGGCAAGGTCCTCTCCCTGAGACGGTCGTACCGCCCCGAGGAGGAGGCCCTGTCCACGCTCGACCGGACCCTGCTGGCGACCGGCGCTGCCGCGACCGTCGCCGTGTCGCTGGCCGGACTGCTGCTCGGCATGCGCATGGGGCGCCGGGCCACCGCCGCCGCGCGCACCGCCGAGCGGATCGCCGAGGGCGACCTCGACGCGCGGGTCCATCCGCGCGGCCACGACGAGATCGCCCGCCTCGCCGCCGCCGTCAACACCATGGCCGACGCGCTCGGCGCCCGCCTCGAAGCGGAACGCCGGGTGACCGCGGACATCGCGCACGAGCTGCGTACGCCCGTCGCCGGGATGTCCACGGCCGTGGGGCTGCTGCCGCCGGGGCGGCCGTCCGAGCTGATCGCGGACAGCGTGGGCAGGCTGCGGGGGCTGGTGGAGGACGTGCTGGAGGTCGCGCGGATGGATGCGCAGGTCGCGGCGGTGGAGAAGGAGCAGCGGGAGGTCAGCGCGATGGCGCGGCGGGCGGTGGCGGGGCTCGCGGGGGTGACGGTCGAGATCGTGACGGACGCGGCCGTCGCGACCGATCCCCGGCGCGTGGAGCGGATCCTCACCAACCTCGCCGCGAACGCGCTGCGGCACGGGCGCGCGCCGGTCCTGGTGACGGTGGAGGGGGCGGTGATCCGGGTGCGGGACCGGGGGGACGGGTTTCCGGCGGACCTGCTGGCGATCCTGCACGCTTCCGGGCCGCAGCGGTTCAGGACCGGGGGGCGGACGGGGGGTACGGGGCTGGGGCTGACCATCGCTACGGGGCAGGCGCGGTTGCTGGGGGCGCAGCTGACGTTCCGGAATCATCCGGGGGGTGGGGCGGAGGCGGAGTTGAGGTTGCCGGTGGGGGAGTGAGGTGGGGTGGGGCGGGGGGTGCGCGTCGAGGGGTCAGCCCTCGTGGAAGGGGGAGCCGTCGTGTCGGGGTGCGCCCTCGTGCAGCGCCTCGCTCGCCCTCCCGTGCCGTTCCGCCTCGTCCTGGACCAGCATCGTCAGCAGTGAGGCGACCGTGAGGCCCGCCTCGGCGGGGTGGCGGAGGATCTTCGTGGGGTCGATCTCGTAGTCGTTGCCCCGGCCCACGCGCGTGTGCGAGAGGTAACCGTCCTGTTCGAGGTCGGCGATGATCTTCTGGACCGCGCGCTCGGTGAGCCGGCAGCGGGCGGCGATGTCCCGGATCCGGGCGTTGTGGTTGTCGGCGATGGTGGCGAGGACACGCGCGTGGTTGGTGAGAAACGTCCACCCGGCATGCGACTCGGGCACTCCATCCACTCCGACCATGAGGAGATCCTACGACTGGTCGTTCACGTGTCCAAAAGCGCGAACTCAAATTCCGGTATCTCTTGACGCGTACCGGAGGTCGGGGCGACTCTGGAACAGAGGACCAGTAGGCGAGTACCCACAGAGAGGCAGCCATGCCCAATCCTCCCGGAGAAGCGCGACCACACTCCGTCGCGCCGTCGGTGCGGACGCGCCGAGACGGTGACCGGGTCGTCGTCACGGTGGGCGGCGAACTGTGCCTGGACGACAGCGCGCTGCTGGAACGCACCCTGCGCGCGGCCCTGCGCGAACCCGCCCGCCGCGTCGAACTCGACCTGGGCGCACTGGAGTTCTGGGACTGCTCGGCGCTGAACGTCCTGCTGGAGATCCGCCGGTACGCGGTGGCCGCGGGCAAGTCGCTCGCCGTCACCGCCGCGAGCCCCGTCGCGGAGCGCCTGCTGGCGCTCACGGGCACCTGCCCCCTGCTCGTCGAGGGGCACGTCACCGAGGAGGAGGCCCTGCGCGGCGAGGTCGTCCAGCTGCGCCGCGCCATGCGGACCCGGCCGGAGATCGACCTGGCTCGGGGCATCCTGATGGCGTCTTTCGGACTGAGTCCCGACGAATCGTGGGACGTCCTGGTGAAGGCGTCCCAGAACACCAACACGAAGCTGCACCGCCTCGCGTCGACGGTGGTGACCACGGTCCGGGGCGAACCCCTCCCGGACCCCGTCCGCCAGCACCTCACCGAGGCCGTCGCGAGCGTGAGCGGGGCCGCGGAGCCGTTACGGGAATCGCCGGCCTGCGAATAAAATCTACCGTGAATAAGACGTGCCGTGAATGAAACGTGGAGTCCGGGAAACCCGGAGCACAGGAGGTTCACACCATGGTTCCGATTATTCTCGTCCTGCTTCTGGCGCTGCTTCTGTTCGGCGTCGGATTCGCCGTGAAGATTCTCTGGTGGATAGCGCTCGTCGTCCTCGTCGTCTGGCTGCTGGGATTCCTGGTGCGCGGGACGTCGGCGACCGGCAGCAGGGGGCGCTGGTACCGCTGGTGAGGCAGTAGTCAGCAGTCAGCTTCGCGTTCGCGGGAGCAGCGGTCCGAGCGGCCCGAGGTCCAGATTCAGGTCCTCGGGCCGCAGCCCGTACCGCTCGCGCAGCTCGGTCATCCGGTCGTCGAGGAGCATCAGCGTCAGGCCGACGCGCTCCTCCTGCTCCTCGGTGAGATCGCCCTGGTCGAAGCGGCGGACGGCCTGCCGTTCCATGAGCTGGCGGAGCAGTTCGATCACCGTGAGAACGAGTTTGATCAGATCGCGCTCCACGGTGTCCGGTTCGAGGTCCAGGCGGTTGGTCATCGGGGTGTGGTTGGTCATCGGGGTCCCTCCCACGGTGACGGCACCTGCGCCGTCACCGAGCTGATCAGGGCGTTCAGGTCGATCCGGACGAGGTCCACGTCCGCGATCCGCAACGTGATGTCGCCGGTGATGACGACACCACCGGAGAGGAGACGGTCGAGGAGGTCCACGAGGGAGACCTCGCGGCGTTCGAGGGCGGTCACGGATCCACCTCGTCGGAACAGAAGGAATACGCTGCCCAAGGGCCGGTGAGTTCTACCCGGATTCCGTTTTCCGCGTCCTGGACGCCGTCCGTGATTTCCACGAAACTCGCGGAGAGTTCCCGGGGTACGAGAAAAGCCGCGTTGAAGACGTTCTGTCCTGCGGGGGAGGCCGGGGAATTCTGCGGCGGGCGCAGGCGTACCGCGTCGGCGTGTGAACACAACGCGCTGTGGAGCTTTTCGGAGAACAGTTCCGCGCGGTGCCAGGACTCCTCGTCCGAGAGGGCCGCGCGGCGCCGCTGCCGCAGATAGTCCCGGCCCGACACCGGGGTGGGGACCTCCCGGGGCGCCGCCCGGCTGACGTACACCTTCACGCCCCACTCCACCCGCCCCGCGATCCGCTCCAGGACGTGCCGGAAGCGGGCCTCGCCCTGCTCCAGCATCGTCCGTACGCCGCTGTCGTCGCGGAAGACGGTGGCGAGCCGCAGCGGCAGCGGGGTCGTGACGGTGGTGAGCGCGTCGACGACCCGCTCGTGGGCGTGGGCTGTTTCGGTCAGCCAGTCCAGGTCCTCCAGGCGTCGCCGCAAGGGTTCCTCGGCGAAGTCGTGCTCGGGGACGCGGCTGACGACCGCGACGAGGTGGCCGTGGGCGAGCCGGGCGGGTGGCTCGCCCACGACGCCGGTGAGATCCGCCGGGAGCGGCGTCTCGAACGGGGGGCAGACGGCGTAGACGTAGCGCAGGGCGGTCACCGGGGCTCCTCCAGCGCTTCCAGGGTTTGGAGGCGGGCCCGTAACTCGGTGTTCTCGCGGGTGAGTTGGTCCCTTCGTGCCTTCGTGGACAGTGCCGGGTCGTCCTCCCACCAGTCGATGCCCATCTCCTTCGCCTTGTCGACGGAGACGACGACCAGGCGGAGCTTGACGGTGAGGAGTTCGATGTCGAGGAGGTTGATGCGGATGTCGCCCGCGATGACGATGCCCTTGTCGAGGACGCGCTCCAGGATGTCGGCGAGGTTGGCGCCGCCGGTGCCGTTGTAGGGGTCGGGGAGGCGGCTGGGCATGGTCAACGCCGGCTCCGGGGGGCGCGGTGGATGCGGGCGGGGGTGTCGGTGGGCTGCTCGGGGGCGTCCTCCTCGGTGTCGAGGGTGTCGTCGGGCTCCTCGTCGGCCTCCGGTTCCTCCTCGTCGTACTCCAACTCTTCGGCGTCCGCCTCTTCGTCCTCGTACTCGTCGGGGGGCGCGGCCTCCTCCTCGTACTCGGCCTCCAACTCCTCGCCGTCCTCGGTGTCCTGGACGTCTTCTTCGGCCATCGCGTCCTCGTGGCTCAGCACGACCTTGCCGTCGTGGATCTCGCCCCGCCAGCCCTCCTCCGACTCGCCCTTGAGGGTGATGAAGCGGGCGTAGTTCTTGAGGTCGAGGCGGGTGCGGCGGCCCTGGGCGCGCCAGAGGTTGCCGGTGCGTTCGAAGAGGCCCGCGGGGTAGTACTCGATGACCAGCAGGACGCGGGTCAGGTTGTCGGCGAGGCGGTGGAAGGTGACCGCGCCCTTCGTGGTCCCCTTGGCGCCCTGCGAGGTCCACGCGATCCGCTCGTCCGGGACCTGCTGCGTGGTCATCGCCTGCCAACTCCGGCTGGACCAGAAGACCTTGAGGCGCCAGTCGGAACGCGTGTCGTCCGCGCGGTCGGCGCTCTTGACGCCCTTCGCGAAGGAGCCGAAGTCCTGGAAGCGGGTCCACTGGTCGTAGGCGGTGCGCAGCGGGACGCCGACGTCGACGTGTTCCATGACGACCGTCGGCTTCTTGCCGGCGGCGCTCTTGCTCTTCTTGCCCTTTTTGCCGAGGCCCTTGAGCGCCTCCTTGACGTTGTCCTTCGCGCGGACCGCGCCGACTTCGAGGGCTGTGCGCAACGGCCCCTTGCCCTCGGCGAGTTTGCGTCCGCCGTCCAGCGCGAGGCGGGCGAAGCCGGGGCTCTCGCCGGACGCGATGTCGTTCAACTTGACGGTGGTCTCGCCGAGTTTGTGGCCGGCGCCGACCAGGAGGCGCTGTGCCTGGGCGGCGACGTAGTCGCGTACCTCCGCCTTGAGCCGGTCGGCGGCTTCGCTGCGGGCCATGCCGGAGAGGGTGTCGGTCACCGCTCGTCACCCCGCTTCGGGGAGCGTGCCGGGGACTTCTTGGCCGTGCGGGGAGCGGCCTTTTTGACGACGCGGTCCGGGGAGGCGGTCTTCTTGGCGGCGGCGGCGGCGGCGGTGGTGGTGGCTTGCTTGGCGCCGGACGTCTTCTTCCGGGGCCTGCTCGGACGATCGGCCTTGGCGCGCCCCTGCCCGGCGTCCGCCTCGGCATCGGTGTCCGCCTCGGCATCAGTGCTCGCCTCGGCACCGATGTCGTCGAGGCCCTCTTCCCGGTCGCCCCCCACCCCCGGGACCACCCCGTCCAACCGCCCCCGCACCTCCGCCGTACGCCCGTGCAACCGTCCTGCCAGCGAGTCCAGTTGGCGTTCAACGACCGCCCCCGTCGCCGCCCGCCCCACTCCCCGCAGATCCTCCCGGAGTTGATCCCCGATCTCCTTGAACTGCGGGTTGTTCTGGAGCTGTTGGGAGACCAGATCGGCGACTCCCCTCGGCGTGAGGTTCAGCCGCTTGCCCGCCACCACGGAGCCGACGGCCAGCGCCAGTTTCAACTTCCGTGTGCGGCCCAGGAGATAGCCGGCCCCGATCGCGAGGCCCAGTGCCGTTCGGTTCATCGTGTCGTCCCGTCGCCTGTTCGCGTACTCGTCTCCAGCCGGTCGAGGAGCTGGTCCTCGGCCCGGTCGAACTCCTCCGCCGTGATCTCGCCATCCGTCAGGAGCCGTTCCAGACGGGCGAGTTCGGCGCGGATCGCGGCGGGGTCGTAGTAGATCCGCTCCGCCTCCCGCAGCACCTGCCCGATCACCCACGCACTGCCGCGCACCGGAGCGAACGGCAGCAGCAGTACTTCCCCGATGAGTCCCATCCGTCACTCCGGCCCGGGCTCCACGAAGCTGTACGGCGGCAGCGGCCCGGCGAGGCGGACCTCAAGGTGCGCGTGGGTCTTGCGGAACGCCTCCACGGCCTCCGCGAACGCCGCCGAGGCGTCCCGCTCGACCAGGAAGGAGACGTTGGCGAGCCAGCCCGTGGACTCGGGCCCCGGTTCGACGGCGACGGCGAGCGGCTCCAGCGCGCTCCGCACGGCGGCGGCGTCCTCCGCCTCGCGGGCCCGCACGGCGCCGGCGACCATCTCGCCGAACCGCAGCTTCCGCTCGTAACTCCCTCCGCCGTCCCGCCGGTTGGCCTCGGCGAGGGCGCGCAGCTCCGCGGTGTCGGCGAGCACCCGGTGCAGGACCGCCTCCTCCAGATGGCTGGCCTTGACGTTGTACTCGACCTTGTCGTCCAGCGCCCGCAGCCGCTCCCGGTAGTGCTCGGCGCGCTCGGCCAGCACCTCGGTGACGGCGGAGTCGTCGGGGGCGACGCTGCCGAACCGCATGGGCAGCACACAGCCCCGCGCCCCCGCTTCGGCCAGCACCTCCTGGTGGGCGAGCAGGTCGCGCCGCTTGGGCCGCAGCCCCGCGGGCGCGTCGCTGACCAGCGCCGCCAGCGGGCCCGCCCGCAGCACGCGCACGGTTGTCGGCGGATCGCCCACGCCCTTGCCGCCTTCGGGCAGGGCCGGGTGCGAACTCGCGGCGATGCCGTAGACGTACGTACTCACTCCGACTCCTCCCTCCGGCGCGCGGTCGTGCTCCTGCGGCGCGGCTTCGGCTGCCCGTCGCCGTCGGACTCCTGCTCGTCGCGGGCCTGCCGGAAGGCGCCGGCGACCGTCTCGGCCGCGCCGGACAGCGCGCCCTTCGACTTGCCGCGCGCCCCCGACTCGGTGATCTCGCCCACGAGTTCGGGCAGCCCGGGGTCGCGGTGCGGCCCCGCCTCCAGGTCCAGGCGGTTGCACGCCTCGGCGAACCGCAGATACGTGTCGACGCTGGCCACGACGACCCGTACGTCGATCTTGAGGATCTCGATCCCGACCAGGGAGACGCGGACGAACACGTCGATCACGAGTCCCCGGTCGAGGATGAGTTCCAGGACGTCGTAGAGACCACTGGTACCGCCTCCACCGCCGGTCTGTGCCGGGACGACGGTCATGTCGGCCATGCCTCCTCGCATGGTGGGGGAACGTTCGGTTTCGGTGCGGGCCGGCCGCTCAGTGCGGGTCGGCGCGCCCGCGCTCGTAGCGGCGGACGCGCCGGTAGGCCGTGACCCGGCCCTGCGGGTCGAGGTCGACCCGGTATCCCGCCATCAGGCTCATCGTGTCGGGCACCCGGGCGAGTTCGAGCACCTCGATCTCCAACGACCAGCCGTCGTCGGTGCGTTCGAAGGACGACACGGTCTCTGCGGCGGTTCCGGTCAGCTCCGTGAGCTGTTCGCGGGCCCGGTTCAGCACTTCCATGGGCTCGGGTAAGCCGCCGTCCGTCATGATCGCCGCCCGTTGTCCGGTGTCGAGTTGTGAAGGGCTTGTGCCCTTCGAGTGTCGAGTGGCCCCAACTCCCGCTGTCAAACCTTCAGTTGGCGGCGCGGGCTCGTGGCGGGTTCAGTCCTTGGCGTGCTTCGGGGTCGGCGCGACGATCGGCGACGCGTTCTCCGGCTCGCCGCCCGGCGTGCGCGGCAGCTCCGGCGAGGCCGTGTCCAACGGCACCGACCAGGCGCGTACCAGGCCCAACTGGACGTTCTGGCGCGGGAGTACGGCGTCCAGGAGCCAGTCCGCCGCGACCCGGACGCGGTTGCCGGGGAGCGCGGCGAGGTGGTAGCCGCGGGTGACGAGGCCGGCGGGGAGGCCGGAGAGGGGGAGGCCCAGCGGGTCGGCCGCCGCCTCGCCGCCGCCGAGGTCGACCACGAAGCCCAAGTCCTTGTGGTGGTACGGGCGTTGGGCGCGGCCGGTGAGGGAGGCTGCGACGTTCTCTGCCACCAACTTGCCTTGCCGCCACGCGTGTTGTGCCGTCATCGCCGTGAACTCGCCCGGCCTGTCGGTGTCCGGGACCGCGGCGACGTCGCCGCATGCGAACACCTCGGGCCTGCCCGGTACTTGGAGGGTCGGCTCGACGAGGATGCGGCCCCGCTCCAACGGGAGGCCCAGCGACTCGGCGAGCGGGTCGGGGCGTACGCCCACGCACCACACGAGCGTCCGGGTGGGGACCGACTCGCCGTCCGTCAGCAGGACGCCGTCCTTCCTCGCCTCCTTCACGGACGTCCCCGTCCGCACTTCCACGCCCCGCTCGCCCAGTACGCGTGTCGCCGTGCGCGAGAGGCGTTCGTCCAGCTCCGGGAGGATGCGCGGGGCCGTGTCCAGGAGGAGCCAGCGGGTCGTGAGGGCCTCGTGGCGCGGCCGGGTTCGCTGCAACGCGTCCGTGAACAGGCGGCCCTGGGCGGCGACTTCGGTGCCGGTGTAGCCCGCGCCGACGACCACGAACGTACAGCGCGCCGCCGGGTCGTCCTCCGTCGCGGCGAGTTCCATCTGCCGGGTGATGTGATCCCTCAGGTACAGCGCCTCGGGGAGGCCCCGGAAGCCGTGCGCGTACTCGGTGACGCCGGGGACGGGCAGCAGCTTGTTCACGCTGCCGACGGCGAGCACGAGACGGTCGTACGGCAGCGAGCCGGTACCGCCCTCCGGTCCCCGGTAGTGCACGGCCCGGTGATCGAGGTCCACCCGGTCGGCTTCCCCGAGCACGATCCGTACGTCCCGCAGGGTGCCGGGCAGAGAGACGGCGACCCTGCGCGGCTCCAGGACGCCGGTCGCGACCTGCGGCAGCAGGGGGAGGTACAGGAAGTGGTCGGTCGGATTGAGCACGGTGATCTCGGCCCGCCCTCGCGCCGCTCGCGCGAGCTGCCGAGCGGCACGGTATCCGGCGAAGCCGGCTCCGACGATGAGGATGCGGGGGCGGCTCATGGGGGCTCCTGGGGTGGTGGGAGGGGGTGGGGGGTGCCGGAGGGTGGGCGGCTGCGGGGTGCGTCGTGGTTGCTCGCGCAGTTCCCCGCGCCCCTGAAAAAGCCACGGTCACCGTTCGTCTTTGAGGGGCGCGGGGCTGTATCGCTTTGCGGCTCCGCCACGTGGGCGCGACCAGCCCCCGGCGGGCCTGGGCTGTTCGGATGGGCTGTGTGGGTCGGCCCTGTGCTGTTCAGGCGGGTCGTGTGGGTTGGGCCTGGGCTGTTTGGATGGGTTGCGTGGGTCGGCCCTGCGTTATTCAGGCGGGCCGTGTGGGTTGGGCCCGGGTTGCTCAGATGGGTCGTGTGGGCCGGTTCTGCGCTGTTCAGATGGGCTGCGTGGGTTGGGCCCGGGTGTCCAGACGGGTCGTGTGGGTTGGGCCTGCGCTGTTCAGATGGGCCGCGTGGGTCGGACCTGGGCTGTTCAGATGGGCCGTGTGGGTCGGACCTGGGCTGTTTAGGCGGGGCGTGTGGGTCGGACCTGGGCTGTTCAGGCGGGGCGTGTGGGTCGGGCCCGGCCTGTCCAGGCGGGGCGTGTGAGCCGGGCCCGGGCTGTTCAAGCGGGCCGGGCCCACGCGGCCCTCGCTCCTCAGATGGGTCGCTGTCGGGGTTCCGGCTGCGGTGGTGCCGCCGGTGGGTACGGGACTCCCGGGCCGCCCGTCGGCATCGGGCCCCGGAGCGCGTCCTCGCGGAGCTGGGCGCGGAGTTGGGCCTCCGGGTCCGACGGGGGTTCGTGGGGCGAGGTGTGCGGGCGGGCCGCTCCCCGCAGGGCGTACGCCGCCACTCCCAGGATCGCCGCCATGATCAGTGCCGCCGCCCAGCCCGGGAGGGCCGTGTCCAGGGCCAGGCCCACCGTGAGGGCCAGCGCCGCGCCCGCGTACAGGGCGACCGCGCCCGACGCGGCGTACAGGGTGGCCCGGCGCCGCTGCCTGCGCGTCTGCTCGCGCAGCTCCTCGCGGATCGTCTCCCGGGCGACCTCCGTCAACTCCTCGACCAGATGTTTGTCGAGATGTTCGAGATGGTCCATGCGTTTCATGGCGGCCGGGTACCCCTCGGCGGCGGCGCGTAACGCGACGGTTCGTACGGGGGCGGCGGGGTACCCGGCGGGCGTCCGAGGCCTTGCCGTCGCCCCCCGGAGGGCGGGCCGGGCGACCTCATCGGGACGCCTCCCGCATGGGCGCAGCACCTCCCTGTCCCCGCTCGCACGCAGCCGGGAACCCGGGGGAGCGCGACGGCAGGACCTGTACACCCCCGTACGTAAGGAGAACCGGCCATGGGCCACGGCGGAGACGTCATCGTCGAACTCACCACCGACCACCGGGAAGTGGAGGAACTGTTCGCCCGTATCGAGGCGCTCCCGCCGGGGGACGCACGGCGCCGCGACCTCGCCGACAAGGCCGTGATCGAGCTGGTCCGGCACTCGGTGGCCGAGGAGATGTACCTCTACCCGGCCGTCCGCACCGCCCTCCCCGACGGCGACCGGGTCGCCGACAAGGAGATCGCCGACCACTCCGAGGCCGAGCGCACGATGAAGACCCTGGAGGGCCTCGGCGCCGACAAGCCGGAGTTCGACCGCCTGATCCGCGAGCTGATCGCGTCGGTCCGCTCGCACCTCCGCGACGAGGAGGAGACCCTCTTCCCCCGCCTGCGCGAGGTCACCACCCCCGACGACCTGGCCAAACTCGGCGACCAGGTCCGCCACGCGAAGTCCACGGCCCCGACCCGCCCCCACCCCTCGGCCCCGAACACCCCGCCGGCCAACAAGCTCCTGGCCCCCGGCACGGGGATGGTGGACCGCATCAGGGACGCACTGACGGGCCGCGGCAAGCACTGAGTGGCAAGCACTGAGTACTACCCGGGGACTACCTGAGGACTACGACCGGAGGGCAGAGAGCCCGGGGCGGATGAGGCGATTCCCGACCTCACCCACCCCGGGCTCTGTCTCCCCCTACTTCCCCAACGCCCGTGCCAGTTCCGCCTTGTTCATCCCCGACCTCCCCTCGATCCCCCGCCGGCGAGCCTCCTCGTACAGCTGATCCCGCGTAGGCCCGCCCGCCCCCTTGTGCGACCGCTCCCCACCCCGCTGCGAAGCCGACTTGGGGTCCTTCAGCGACGTACGGCTCGCGGTCTTCGACTCCCCGGCCCGCGCCCGCTCCTTGTTGACGGTCCGCGCGGCGATCTCCTCGGCGCGTGCGGTGGACTCGCCGCGCTTCTTGGCGGACGCCTTGATGTGCTCGTACTGGCGTTCCCGCTTGCTGCTCGATCCTCGGGGCATGACAGCCCACTCCTCTCAGATCTCAGACTTTTCAGGCTTTCGCGAACACCTCGGTGAACGTGTGCGTGAACTCCGGCAGATCGTCCGGCCTGCGGCTCGTGACCAGCAGGTTCGGCCCCTGGCCGCAGACCTGTACGGGTACGTCGACCCAGGTCGCGCCCGCGTTGCGCAGGTCGGTCCGCAGGCTGGGCCAGGACGTGAGGACCCGCCCGTCCACGACACCCGCCTCGACCAGCAGCCACGGCGCGTGACAGATCGCGGCGACCGGCTTGCCCGCCTCGAAGAACGACCGGGTGAACGCGACCGCGTCCGCGTCGAGGCGCAGCGCGTCGGGGTTCGCGACCCCGCCGGGCAGCACGAGCGCCCCGTACTCCCCAGGGTCCGCCTCGGCGACCGTGCCGTCCACCGGGAACAGGTCGCCCCGGTCGAGATGGTGGAACGCCTGGACGGTGCCGGGCCGGGTGGACAGCAGGGACGGCCGGTCCCCGGTGGCCAGCACCGCCTGCCACGGCTCGGTCAGCTCGATCTGCTCGGTGCCCTCGGGGGCCGTCAGGAAGGCGATGTTCACGGGGATCAACTCCTCGGTGTCGGTGGCCGCGTGGCGGGTACCCGGCCCGGATCCGGTGATGCGTACCGGAGGGAAGGAGCAGGACTCATGGGACTGGGAGGGTGCCTCGGCCTGATCGCCGTGGGAGCGATCCTCACGTTCGCGACGGACTGGGATGTGGAAGGAGCCAACCTCGATCTGATCGGCGTGATCCTCATGGCGGTCGGCGTGATCGGCACGTTCACCTTCGCGAGCATCGCGCGCCGCAGGCGGGTGATCGTCCCGCCGACGACCCCGGTCATGGACGACCGCGGCCCGCACCCGTACGAGTGAGGACTTCACATGCGGTACGACGAACTGGCCGAACTGGGACAGCAGTTGAGGGTGGACGCGGTACGCGCCGCGCAGGCGGCGGGCTCGGGACACCCGACCTCGTCGATGTCGGCGGCGGATCTCGGCGCGGTCCTGCTCGCCCATCACCTGCGCTACGACTTCGCGCACCCCGCGCACCCCGGCAACGACCGGCTGATCCTCTCCAAGGGCCACGCCTCACCCCTGCTGTACGCGCTGTACCGCGCGGCCGGAGTGGTGGACGAGGCCGAACTCCTCACATTCCGCCGCAAGGGCAGCCGACTTGAGGGCCATCCGACGCCCCGCCTGCCGTGGGTCGACGTCGCGACCGGCTCCCTCGGCCAGGGCCTGCCGGTCGGCGTCGGCATGGCCCTCGCTGGTCAGCGCCTCGACCAACTCCCATACCGGGTCTGGGTGTTGTGCGGGGACAGCGAGCTGGCGGAAGGCTCGGTGTGGGAGGCCGTCGAGCACGCCGGGCACGAGCGCCTCGACAACCTCACCCTGATCGTCGACGTCAACCGCCTCGGCCAGCGCGGCCCGACGCGCCTGGGCTGGGACCTCGACGCGTACGCCGCACGGCTGGCCGCGTTCGGGTGGCACACGGTCGCCGTGGACGGGCACGACGTCGCCGCCGTGGACGCCGCGTACCGCGAGGCGGCCTCAACCGAGGGGCGGCCCACGGCAGTTCTGGCCCGCACCCTCAAGGGCAAGGGCGTCGCCGGGGTCGAGGACGAGGAGGGGCAGCACGGGAAGCCGCTGCCCGACGCCGAGCGGGCCATCGAGGAACTCGGCGGGGCGCGGTCCGCGCGGATCGGCGTCGCCCTGCCCGTCGGGAGCCGTCGCCCCGAGCGGCCCAAGCCGGAGCAAGTCTCCTGGCCCCGCTACGAGTTGGGCGAGCAGGTCGCCACGCGCGCCGCGTTCGGGGACGCCCTCGCCGCGCTCGGCTCCGAACGGGACGACGTCGTCGTGCTGGACGGCGAGGTCGGGGACTCCACCAAGGCGGGCGTGTTCGGGGAGGCCCACCCCGAGCGGTACTTCGAGTGCTACATCGCCGAGCAGCAACTCGTCGCCGGGGCCGTCGGGTTGAGGGCGCGCGGCTATGTGCCGTACGCGGTGACGTTCGCCGCGTTCCTCACGCGGGCCCACGACTTCATCCGCATGGCCGCCGTCAGCGGGCTCGCGATCCAGCTCTGCGGCTCGCACGCGGGCGTCTCCATCGGCGAGGACGGCCCCTCCCAGATGGGCCTCGAAGACCTCGCGATGATGCGGGCCGTGCACGGCTCGACCGTCCTGCACCCCTGCGACGCCCACCAAACCGCGTACCTGGTACGGGAGATGGCCGACCTGCCCGGCATCGGCTACCTGCGGACCTGCCGCTCCCCGATGCCGGTGATCTACGGCCCCGACGAGGAGTTCCCCGTCGGCGGGTCCAAGGTGCTGCGGTCCGGGCCCGACGACCGGGTGACGGTGATCGGCGCGGGGACGACCGTCCACCAGGCCCTGCGCGCCGGGGAGTTGCTGGAGTCCGTCGGGATTCCGGTGCGAGTGATCGACCTGTACTCCGTGAAGCCCGTCGACGAGGTCGCGCTCAGGGCGGCGGCCGAGGCGACCGGGTGCCTGCTGACCGTCGAGGACCACCGCCCCGAGGGCGGCCTCGGTGACGCCGTAGCCGCCACCTTCGCCGACGGACGACCCCAGCCGAGGCTGGTCCGGCTCGCGGTGCGGGACATGCCGGGGTCGGCGACACTCGAAGAACAGGTGCGGGCGGCCGGGATCGACGCGGAGGCCATCGCGGCGACGGTGATGCTGCTGACGGGGCGGGCCGTTGTCTCCTGAGGGGAGCGGGGCGAGCGAAGGACTTGCGATGAGCGACGGCCGCCGGGAGACCCCCGCCGAGCGGGCCGACCGACGCTGGAACGACCTGCTCCAGGAGGTGCGGGTCGCCCTCACCGGCGTACAGGTCCTCTTCGCGTTCCTGCTCGCCGTCGTCTTCCAGCCGAGGTTCGCGGACGTCTCCGACACCGACCGCGCGCTGTACGTCGTGACGGTCGTCCTCGCGGCGGCCACCACCGGCGCGCTCATCGGGCCCGTCGCCCTGCACCGCATCCTCACCGGCCGGCAGGCCAAGCCGCAGACCGTGGACTGGGCCGCGCGCCTCACCGTCCTCGGCCTCGGCCTGCTGCTCGGCACGATGACGTCCGCCCTCCTGCTCGTCCTGCGCGCGGTCGTCGACGACACCCTCGCCGCCTGGCTGACCGTCCCGACGGCCGGGTGGCTCGCGCTCTGCTGGCTCCTGCTGCCGCTGTGGGCGCGGGGGAGAGCCGGCGACACGCATGGCGGGGACCGGCCTGGGAAGCCGAACCCGTGACGACCTGTATCTGTCCGGCACGATCTGTGAGGAGGACGGACCCCATGAGGGCCAAGCCCGGAGCACGGTACGTCGAGACCGGCGGGCACAACCGGATGGACTGGCAACGCGACGCGGCCTGCGCCGACGCCGCCGACCCGGACCTGTTCTTCCCCATCAGCCTCAACGGCCCTGGCGCCGACCAGGTGGAGGAGGCCCGCCGTGTATGCCGCCGCTGCCCGGTGGCGGCACGGTGCGCGGAGTGGGCGCGGGAGACGCACCAGAGGGCGGGGGTCTGGGGCGGGGTTCCGGTGGAGGCGGAGGCGGCTGGGGGCTGACCCGGGTACCCCTTGACGCGGCCGGGGTGAGTTCGGCGCGGCCGAACAGCAGCGCGTAGCCGGTGGGCAGTTGGTGGAGGATGCGGGTGATCAGGTCGGGGCCGCCGACCGCGACGCGTCCGCGAAGTAGACCGGGATCTGGCCCAGATCGGTGTCAGAGTGGCCGTCGAGCCGATCAGTCGCACCGAACGGAGTACGCCGTTGAGTCTCGACGTCCAGGTCACCTTCGACGCGCACGACCCCCGCGCCCTCTCCGGGTTCTGGCGGGAGGTTCTCGGGTACGTGTATCCCGCTCCGCCCGGCGTGCAACTCCCGGACGGGGCCGATGCGTTGGCCGCGTGGGACGAGTTTCTCGCGAAGGTCGGTGTGCCCGAGGCGGAGTGGAACGACAAGTCGGCCCTCGTGGACCCGGAGGGACGCGGACCCCGGCTGTTCTTCCAGCGCGTGCCCGAGGGCAAGACCGCCAAGAACCGCGTCCACCTCGACGTCCGCGCGGCCCCCGGGCTGGAGGGCGACGCCCGGATGGCCGCGCTGGAGGCCAAGTGCACGAGCCTCCTCGCTCTCGGCGCGACCCTGCTGCGCCGACACGAGCCGGAGCCTCCGCTCAGCGCCGGGTTCCTGGTCATGGCCGACCCCGAGGGCAACGAGTTCTGCCTCGACTAGCTCGGCGGCGCGGTTATGTTGACCATCCACGGGACGCCGAAGCGGTCCGTACACATGCCGAAGACGTCACCCCACATCTGCTTGTCCAGCGGCACCGACACCGAGCCGCCGGCGGAGAGCTTCTCCCACCAGCCGCGCAGCTCGGTGTCGTCGTCACCGCTGAGGCTGATCGAGTACCGGTGCTCGGCGGGCGGCGCCATGCCGGGCGGGTTGTCGGCGCACATCAGGGTGAACCCGGCCGGGGTCTCCAGCATGCCGTGCATGATCTTGTCGGCGAAGTCGGGGCCCGCCTGGCCGAAGGAGCCGTACGTGTTCAGCGACAGCGTGCCGCCGAAGACCTGCTCGTAGAACTCCAGCGCCTGCCGGGCCTCGCCGGTGAACGTGAGGTAGGGGTTGAGCCGAGAAGCCATGCGAGCCTCCAGAAGTGCGGTTGCTTCGCACCGTAACGCGGCTCACTGACAACGGCGCGGCGGTGTCACACCAGCTTGCGCAGGATCCGCTCCTTGACCTGCGTGAACGGCGGGTACGCCACCCGCAGCGGGTCCAGCAGGAGCGGCTTGTCCAGGACCGCCTTGTGGTGACTGAACGTGTCGATGGAGTGGGACCCGTGGTAGCGGCCGACCCCGCTCTCCCCGACCCCGCCGAACGGCAGTCCAGGGACGGTGAGGTGCGCGTTGGGCACCCCGAACGCGAGCGCCCCGGACGACGTCTCCGCCTCCAGCCGCTTCTTGGAGCGGCCCGACCCGACGAACGCGTACAGCGCGAGCGGCTTGTCCCGCGCGGTGATGAACGAGATCGCCGCGTCCAGGTCGGACACGCGCACGATCGGCAGGACCGGACCGAAGATCTCCTCCCGCATGACCGCCGACTCGGGGGACACGTCCGCGAGGACGGTCGGCGCGATGAACCGCGTCTCCTTGTCGTGCTCGCCGCCCACGACCGTACGGCCGTCGCCGAGCAGGCCGGTGAGCCGCTCGAAGTGATGGTCGTTCACGATCCGCCCGTAGTCCGCGCTCTCGGCGGGCCGCTCCCCGTACATCTCCCGTACGGCCGCCGCGAGATGCTCCTCGATCTCGGTCGCCGCGTCCCCGACCGCGAGGACGTAGTCCGGGGCGACACAGGTCTGACCGGCGTTCATGAACTTGCCCCACGCGATCCGCCGCGCGGCGGCCCTGAGGTCGGCGCCGGGCTCGACGACTGCGGGGGACTTGCCGCCCAACTCCAGGGTGACCGGCGTGAGATGGCGGGCGGCGGCGGTCATCACGATCCGGCCCACCGCGCCGTTGCCGGTGTAGAAGATGTGGTCGAAACGCTGCTCCAGGAGCTCCGTCGTCTCCGGCACGCCACCCTCCACGACGGCCACCGCGTCCGGGTCGAGGACCTTCGGCAGCCAGTGCGCGAGCGCCGCCGAGGTCGCCGGGGCGAGTTCGCTCGGCTTCACGACCGCGCAGTTGCCTGCGGCGAGCGCGCCGACGAGGGGGGCCAGCGCCAGCTGGAGGGGGTAGTTCCAGGGGCTGACGATCAGGACCGTGCCCAGCGGTTCGCGTACCGTCCGCGCGCGGGCCGGGGCCAGCGAGATCGGTACGCCGACGCGGCGCGGGCGCATCCAGCGGTTCAGGTGGCGCAGGGTGTGGTCGATCTCGTTGACCACGAAGCCGAGTTCCGTGAGGTACGACTCCAGGGGGCTCTTGCCGAGGTCGGCGTGGAGCGCGTCCGACAGCTCGGTCTGGCGGTCGATCAACAGGGCGCGCAGGGCGCGGAGTTGCTCCTTGCGCCAGCTCGCGGGGCGGGTGCGGCCGGTCGCGAAGGTGGCGTTCAGGCGGGAGACGGTCGCCGCGGCGTCGAGGGTGGTGCGGGTGTCGAGGGACATGCGGTCCAGGGTATATGAAACGAAAATGTTTCGTTTCGTATGTGTATTCTCGTACGTATGACCCCCGCTCTGCCCGACCTCACCGACCGCGTCCTGGAACAGCTCCACCGCCCCGAGGGCGACCTCCTGGAGACGGACACGGCCTGGAACCTCTCCCAGACGCTCCAGCACTGCGCCCAGACCGTCCGCTACTCGGTCACGGGCTACCCGCGCCTGAAATCACCGGTGTTCCGCGCGACGGCGGGCGCCCTCGCCAAGAAGGTCTTCCTGAGCCGGGGCGCGATGAAGCACTCCCTGACGGCCGAGATCGACGGCGCCCCGCCCCTGGACCCCGACCTCCCTCTCTCGGAGGCGGCGGCGGACCTCGCGGAGGCGGTGGCCCGCTTCACGACCCACACGGGCCCGCACGCTCCGCACCCGGCGTACGGTCCGTGCACGCATGACGAGTACGCCCGCCTGCACGCGTACCACCTTGCGGAGCATCTGCCGGGGTTGACCGGTGTCCGAGGCTGAGCCTGGCGGGAGCGCGGCGGGGGTGTCTTGTGGGGACGAGGTGAGGGCGTCCGGTGCTGCTCCCGCCCCTGCCCGCCGAGGGCGTCCCCGTGATGCCGCTCGCGACCGTGCTCTCCTCGCCGCCACCCTCGCCGTTCTCGCCGAGAGCGGGTACGGCGGGCTGACCACCGCCGCCGTCGCCGCCCGCGCGGGTGTCTCCACCGCGACGCTCTACCGGCGCTGGTCCTCCAAGGAGGAGATGGTCCTCGCCGCGGCTGCCGCCTTCACCGCGGATCTGGAGCAGCGGCCCGACACCGGCAGCCTGGAGGGCGACCTCCGTCTCCTCCTGCGCGACAAGGCCACCGGCCTGACCGGCGAGAACGGCCGCCTGATGCGCGCACTGATCGGCGAGGCCGCCCACAACGTCACCCTCGCCGAGGCCCTCACCGCCGCGTTCATGACGCCGGTACGCGACCGCGTCGAGGAGGTCGTCCGCCGGGCCGTCGACCGGGGCGAGATCGCCCCCGTCGAGGACGCCGACCTGGTCGCGGACTTCGTCATCGGCCCGATGGTCAGCCGCTTGCTGCTCACGGCACGGCCTACGGAGGCGGCTGATGCGGAGGGGACGGCGGACAGGTTGCTGCCGTTTCTGTTGAGGGCGGTCGGCGGACCCCTGCAACCCCTTCAGCAGCCCGACGGCACCCGGTAACCGGTACTGCCCAGCACCCCGACTCAGCCACCCGCCAACGGCGATGCCGGCTTCGGGTACCCCGCCAACCCCCCGTCCGGCACCGACACCCCGCCGTCCACCACCAGCACGTGCCCCGTCACGTACGACGACGCCGGTGACGCGAGGAACAGTACCGACCCGGTGATCTCCTCGACCGTCGCCCAGCGGCCCATGGGCACGTGGCCCATCAGCCACTCCGACAGCGCGTCCGTCTCGCTCGCGAACGTCGTCATGTCGGTGAGGGTCCACCCCGGGCACACCGCGTTGACGCGGATGCCCTGCCGCGCCCACCCCACCGCCAGGCTCTTCGCCAGCGACACCTGCGCCGCCTTCGTCGCCGCGTACGAGTCGAGGAGCGGGGCGCCGAGGAGGGCCGCCGTCGAGGACATCAGGACCAGGCTCGCCCGCGCGGACTCGGCGAGGTACGGGTACGCGGTCCGGCACAGCGCTGCGGTCGCGTCGAGGTTGACCGAGACGACCCGGTTCCAGGCGGCCTCGGGCAGGTCCTGGAGCTGGACGAGCAGCATCCCGCCGTCCGCGTCGGCAGCCGTCACCCCCGCGTTGTGGACGACGACGTCGAGCCCCCCGAGCGCCTCGGCGGCCCGCTCCACGAGCCCCGCCGCGACCCCCGCCTCTCCGAGGTCCCCGGCGAGGGCCGTCACCTTCCGCCCCCGCTCCTCCACCTCCCGCACGGTCTCCTCCAGCGCGGCAGCCGTCCGCGCGGTCACCACCAGATCGCACCCCGCGTCCGCGAGCGCCTCGGCGACCGCCTTGCCTATGCCGCGCGAGGCGCCGGTGACGAGGGCGCGGGCACCTTCGAGTCGGAAGAGTTCAAGGGACGAGGCCATGGGGGAGTCCTCTCGGAAAACGGAAGCGGAACGGCGCCCCACGAGCCGCCCGCACCCCGGCGGACGGCGTGCGCGGCAGCCGCACGCGCCGCCGATGCGCACTGCGCGCGACCGCCCGTACGGACGCACCCTGAGCCTGTACGACACCGGCCGCACCCGGCGCCCGTACCGCTGACCGGTGTGTTGAACACGAGCGGACGTTGAACGTCCGTCGGGGGTGACCGTGCGACGACTGAGACCACCGAACCGAACCCTGCGCGCACTCCTCACCGAGTCCGGCTGGTCGGGCGCGCGCCTGGCCCTGGAGGTCAACTCGCTAGGGGCGGCACAGGGGTTCACGCTGACCTACGACCGTACGACGGTGTCGCACTGGCTGTCGGGAACCCAACCCCGCCCGCCCGCACCACAGTTGGTGGCACAGGCACTGTCGACGAGACTCGGCAGACGGTTACGGGCCACCGACACCGGACTCGCGGAGACCGGGGACCCCGAGGCGGGCGAGAGCGGAGTGGCCCTGCTGGACGGGGCGTTGGGGCTGGTCGACCGGCGGGAGGTGTACGCGGTGGGGGAACTCCACGGGGTAAGTGAGACGGCGGCCTCTCAACTCACCACCACCGCAGCCGAATTCGACCTGTCCCACCCACCACGGCACCCGGCGACCACGATCGGCACCCCCCACGTCGAATCCGCCCGCCACCTCCTCATCGTCCTCTCCCGCAGCGACGACGTCTTCGGCTCCGGCGCGGTCCGCGAGCCCCTCCGCAGGTTCCTCGGCACGACCCTGCTCCCCTGGCTGCGAGGCTCCGCCCCACCCGGCATCCGGCGCGAACTCTTCGAGGTCGCCGCCCAGTTGGCGTACCTGTGCGGCTTCGTCGCGTACGACGGCGGCCGGCACGCACTGGCGCAGCGCATGTACTGGGCCGCCGCGAGGCTGGCGGACGAGGTCGGGGACCGCGTCGGACACGCAATCGCCCTGCGCGGACTCAGCGTCCAGGCCCACCAATTGGGCCACGCCGACGAGGCAAGGGCGCTGGCGTGGGGCGCCGCCCGGATCGGCGTCCGGCATGCCCCGCCCCGCCAACACGCCTTCTTCCTCGGCCAGTTGGCGGTAGCGGAGGCCGCCACCGGCGACGCCACCTGCCTCGCAAGACTGACCCAGACCGAACGCTGCCTCGAACGCGCGGGCGGCGCGGGCGAGTTGCCGACCGGCGCGTTCCACCCCGGCGCGCTCGCCCTGCAACAGGCGTACGTACACAGGGCACGAGGCGACCACCGGTCGGCCGTACGGGCGTTGGAGACCTCGCTGCGCCACCGGCCGCCGGACGAACGGCGGTCCACGGCCATCACGCTCGCCGACCTGGCCCTGACCCACCTGGACATCGGCCACCTCGACCGGGCCTGCGCGGCGGCGCACACCTTCCTCGACACATATCCGGTGATCGCCAGCGACCGGGCGGACACCCGGCTGCGCACCCTGCTGGCCCGGCTGCGCCCGCACGCCCGCAACCGGGCGGCGGCGGGCGTGCTGGAGCGGGCGCGGCGCACTCCGCCGTGAGGGGGCGGAACCGTCAGCCCCCGGGCAGGCACAGCACGCGCCGGACCAGGTCCGCCCATGCCGCGTACAGGCGGGCCGTCGGGAGCGCGCGCCGGTCGAGGTAGTCGATCGTCTCCCAGCTCAGGAAGGACATCAACGCGCGGGCGAGGAGCTCGTGGTCGCCCGCGATGCCCGCCTCGCGCAGCAGCCCCGTGACGTGGGTCTGGAAGGCGCGGCCCGGAACGGAGGCGTCGCGGTGCTGCGGCTGGAGGACGCGGGCGAGGGCGGGGCCGAGGTCGCCCTCGACGGTCGTCCGGTCCAGGAGGGCGTGGCCGAACGCGGTGAGCCGGTCGACGGGCGGCGCACCCGGTCCCAGCGGCGGGGGGCCGGACGTGCACGCCTCCAGGAAGTCCGCGTCGGCCTCGTCGAGGAGCGCGGCGAGCAGGCCGTCCCGGTCGCCGAACCGCCGGAACAGGGTGCCCTTGCCGACGCCGGCCTCGGCCGCGACCTCCTGCATCGTGACGTGCCCGGGACCGTACGCGACGACCAGGCGGCGCGCGGCGTCCAGGATGCGCTCCCGGTTGCGGGCGGCGTCCGAGCGCGCGGCGTCGGAGGCGCCGTCCATCGTTCTCCTCGGGGAGGGGGGATGAACTGCTCAGGCTAACGACGCGGGTCCGCACCGGTAAGGACCTTGGGACCGAGAGGGGGTAGGCGGATGGGACTAGGCCCCCGGCGCCCTCAGCAGCGCCTCCGTCAACAGCTCCGCGCACCTCGTCGCCGCCCACGGCAGTCTCCGTACCGCCGCCGTCTGCACCTGTGCCTCCCGCTGGCGGAACACCGGATGGTCCACGCGGACGTGCGCGAGGCCCGTGTCGTCGAGGTCGCCCAGGTCGCCGACCAGGGCGATGCCGCCGCCCGCGCGGACGAACGCGTACTGCGGGGCGAGCGCGTCGCACACCAGCGCCGGGCGCACGCTCAGCCCTTCGAGGCGTACGCCGATGTCGAACAGCTCGCGCTGGCTGGTCCCCGGGTTGGCCAACGCCAGGGGATACCCGCAGAGTTCGGCGAGGCCCACCCGGTCGCGCCCGGCGAGCGGATGGCCGTACGGGACGAGCGCGGTCACCGGCACCACCACCGAGCACTCGACGCGTACGTCGGCCTGCGGCCCCATCGCATAGGTCACCGCGACGTCCGCGAGCCCCTCCACCACCCGGCGCGTCGCCTCCTGACGCTGCACGACGTCGATGCGGAACGACACGTCGGGATGGTCGCGGCGCAGCTCGGCGACCGCGAGCGGGACGAGGCGCTGCGCGAACCCCTCCGAGCAGGCGACGGCGACCGTGCGCGCCGCAGCACCCCCGCCGCTCCTCAACTCCTCGACCAGCGCCGCCGATTCGGCCTCCGTGCGGCGCGCGTGGGACAGCAGACGGAGGCCCGCCTCGGTCGGTGTCATGCCGCGCGGATGCCGGACGAACAGCGGCATCCCGAGGCTCGACTCCAGCTTGGCGATCTGCCGGCTGACCGCCGACGGCGCGACGTTCAGACCCTGCGCTGCCTCCGTCACCGAACCCGCGCGGGCCACTTCGAGGAAATACGCCAGGTTCACCGGCAGCATCTGCACCAAAACCTCCGGAGGGTTGCCGAAAAGAGAACGCGGGACGTCACAAACGGCAATGGTCGCAGACCGCGAACCGCCCTACTCTGCTGATGCCACACCTCCCCGGAACCTTGGAGAGAGCACCCGTGACCCCCGAGAAACTCGCCCGCGCGGCCGAGGAGTTCGTCGACTCCGGTGCCTTCTTCGCCGAGCTCGCGACGATGGTCGCGTACCCCACGGAGAGTGCGCTCCCCGAGGGCCGCCTTGCCCTGGAGGCATACCTCGGCGAGATCCTGACCCCCGCGCTGACCGACCTCGGCTGCACCGTCACCCGGCACGAGAACCCCTCACCGGCGGCCGGTCCCTTCCTGGTCGGACGACGCGTCGAGGACCCCGCGCTGCCGACCGTCCTGTGCTACGGCCACGCCGACGTCGTCGAGGGCATGGCCGGACGGTGGAGCGAGGACCGCGACCCGTGGACCCTCACCGCCGACGGCGACCGCTGGTACGGGCGCGGCGCCGCCGACAACAAGGGCCAACACCTCGTCAACCTCGCCGCATTGCGGCTGCTGCTCGCCGAACAGGACCGCCTCGGCTTCAACTTGACGTTCCTCTTCGACCCCGGCGAGGAGATCGGTTCCCCCGGGCTCGCCGAATTCGCCGCCTCCAACCGGGAGTTGCTCGCGGCAGACGTCCTGCTCGCCTCCGACGGGCCCCGCCTCGACGAGACGACGCCGACGCTGTTCCTCGGTGCGCGGGGCGCCGTACAGCTGCTCCTCGACGCCGATCTGCGGCCCGGCTCCCACCACTCCGGCAACCGGGGCGGCGTCCTGCGCAACCCGGCGACCACCCTCGCCGGGGCCATCGCGACGCTCGTCGACGGACACGGCCGCATCCTCGTCCCCGAGTTGCTGCCGCCGCCGGTGAGCCCCGAGGTGCGGGAGGCGCTCGCCGGGGTCGAGGTCGACGCCGATTCGTACTGGGGGGAGCCCGAACTCACCCCCGCCGAACGGCTCTACGCCTGGAACACCCTCGAAGTCATCGCCTTCTCCGCCGGGGACGCCGAGCAACCCGTCAACGCGATCCCCGGGCGGGCTCGCGCGGTGCTGCAACTCCGGCACGTCGTCGGCACGGAGATCGAGGGGGTCGCCGCTGCTGTCGCCGCGCACCTGGCTTCCCACGGTTACTCGATGATCGACGTCAGCACCCTCGGCGCGTACCCCGCGAGTCGTACGCCGCTCGACGATCCGTGGGTGCGGTGGGCGCGGCCCGTCCTCGACCGCGCCGCCGGGCGGCCCGTCGCCGTCCTCCCCAACATCGGTGGCGGTCTGCCGAACGCGGTCTTCACGGACGTACTCGGCCTGTCCACGCTCTGGCTCCCGCACTCCTACCCCGGCTGTCGGCAGCACGCCACCGACGAACACCTTCCCGCGTTGATCGCGCGGGAGGGGCTGGTGCTGACCGTGGGGCTGCTGCATGCGCTGGGGAATCCGACGGTGGAGCATCCGCTGCCGGTCCGCGTGTAGTGCTGCCGCGCGTAGTCCTCAGGTAGTCCCCGTGTAGTACCCGGTGGGGCCATGGCACTCCCACCGGGCGGACCCGTCATACCCGTAGTACCCCATACCCGTAGTACCTCCGGCTCCCGCACCCCTCCCGTCCCCCTCCCCGCCTCGGCCCGCCGGAAGGACCCCTCCCCGTGACCGCTCCCTCCCCGCAGTCCACCCATACCGCCGCCCCCGTCCGCCGGAGCGCCACCAGGGCCATCGCGGCGGCGACCATCGGCAACGCCCTCGAATGGTTCGACCTCGCGGTGTACGCGCTGATGGCCGCGCACATCGGGCGCACGTTCTTCCCCGGCGGTGACCCCGGCGTCCAACTCGTCCAGGCGTACGCCGTGTTCGGGGTCACCTACCTGATCCGGCCCCTCGGCGGGCTCCTGCTCGGCGCGTATGCCGACCGGCACGGCCGCAAGAAGGCCCTGATGCTGTCGATCCGGCTGATGGTCCTCGGCACGCTGATGCTCGCGGTCATGCCGGGCTACGACACGCTCGGCATCGCCGCGACCGTCGGCGTCGTCGTCGCCCGGCTCTTCCAAGGGTTCGCGGCGGGCGGGGAGTTCGGGGCGGCGACCTCGTTCCTCGTCGAGCAGGACGAGCGCCGCAAGAGTTTCCTCGGCAGCTTCCAGTTCGCGAGTCAGGGGCTGTCGACGCTGATGGCGGCCGGGTTCGCGGCGGGGCTCACCGCCGTACTGAGCACCGGGCAGATGGACGCGTGGGGGTGGCGAGTCCCCTTCGTCTTCGGCCTGTTGATCGGGCCCGTCGGGTATTTCGTGCGGCGGTACGTCGAGGACTCGCCGGCCGTCGTGCGCGAGCCGCAGGCCAAGTCGCCGATGGTGACGGTGTTCCGCGACCACTGGCGGGGACTGCTGATCGCCGGGGGCCTCCTGGTCGTGTCGACCGCCGTGAACTTCATGCTCCAGTACCTCCCGACGTACGGGATCGACGAACTCGGCCTCGACGACTCGCTCTCCTTCACCGCGCTCCTCATCGCCGGGGTGGTCCTCACGTTCGTCACGCCCGTCGTCGGCCTGCTCGGCGACCGGTACGGCCGGCTGCGCCTCATGGTCCCGGCCGCGCTGCTCCTCGGCGTCTCGGCGGTCCCCCTGTTCCTGTGGCTCACGGCGTCCCCGACGTTCCTGACGCTCGCCCTGTGCACGACCATCCTCGGCCTGCTGAAGTCCGTCTACTTCGGCACGCTCCCCTCGGTGATGGCCGACACGTTCCCGCCCCACGCCCGCGCCACCGGCCTCTCCTTCAGCTACAACACGACCGTCGCGATCTTCGGCGGCTTCACCCCGACGATCGCGGCGGCCCTGATCCAGACGACGGGGTCGGGGGTAGCTCCCGGGTACTACCTCCTGAGTACGGCCCTGCTGAGCGTGGCGGCGCTGGGGGCGGCGGTACGGGTGGGAGGCATCCGCTGAGGGGAGACCGGCACTCGGCGAGGCTCCGGTGGCCGCAGGGCGGAGTGAGCGCGCGGACGCACTGACGGCTGCCGGCCGACCTGCGCTTGATCGGGGCTGCTGCCGAGCGGTGTGTATCGGCTGGCTGGTGGCCGCCGGGCGGGACATGCTTGCCGGTGGCCACCAGCTGAGCAGCGTCTGCCGGTTGTCCTGTCCGTGTCGGCCTGTCGCTGTTCCCGGGCCGATGGGCCTCGGCCGGCTCGCCGGTGGCCCCCTCGCGACCCGGTGCCTTCCGGCGTGCGGCCGGGCAGCGCTCGGGGCTGCTGCCGAGCGGTGTGTGTCGGCTGGTTGGTGGCTGCTGGGCGGGATGCGCTTGCCGGTGGTCGGCGACCCAGCAGCGTCCGCTGACCGAGTAGCGCTCGCCGCCGCTCCGTCCGCGCCGACCAGCCTCGCCGGTAGCCGCCCCCGCGCCCCGGTGCCCTCCGGTGCGCGGCCGGGCAGCGTCCGCCCGCCGTCCTGTCCGCGTCGGCCTGCTGCTGTCCTCAAGCCGACCGGCCTCGGCCGACTCGCCGGTAGCCGACTCGCGACCCGGTGCCCTCCGGCGTGCGGTCGAGCAGCGTTCGCCCGCCGTTCCGTCTGCGGCGATCAGCCACTACCCCCAGACCAACTCGCCCCGACCGACTCGCCGGTAGCCCCCCGCGATCCGGTACCTTCCGGCGTGCGGTCGAGCAGCGTTCGCCGGTCGCCTCGTCCGGGCGTCGACCTTCCGCTGTCCCCAGGCCGACCGGCTTCGGTCGATTCGCCGGTAGCCGCCCCGCGACCCGGTACCCTCCGGCGCGCAGTCGTGCCGCACCCGCCCGCCGCCCCGTCCGCGTCGCCCGCCCGCACTGGCCCACGCAGCCCAGCCCGGTTTTTTAGGGGCGCGGGGCTGTATTGATTTGCGGCTACCGTCGCGTGAGCGCGACCAGCCACATCGAACCCGCACCCGTCCGACCAGATTGCCCCCCACCCGGTATCCTCCGGCGCCATGACCACCCCCCTCCCCAGACTCACCGACGCCCACCGCCGCGCCCTCCTCGTCACCCGGCATCGGCTCGCCCCCTCCTTGCGCGCGGCAACTCCGGAGGAGGTCGTCGAGTCGGTGCTGTGTCTGCATGCGACGGACCCGGCGAGTGTGTATCTCTCGGTGGCCGCGCGTCAGGAGAACCCGTCCGTTGGAGAGTTGGAGCGGGCCCAGTACGAAGACGGCACCCTGGTGCGGATGTTGTGCATGAGGCGCACGGTGTTCGTGGTGCCCCGTGACCTCGCCCCGGTCGTCGACGCGGCGGCTGCCCGCCCGGTCGCGGCACGACTGCGCCGGGATCTGCTCAAGGTGCTGGCCGAGCAACTCGGCTACGACGAGGACAGGTTCACGGCCGTCGAACGCGAGGTCGTGGCCGCGCTCACCCGCCTCGGCGAGGCGACGGCGAGTCAGCTCTCCGACGCCGTACCGGAGTTGAGCGAGCGGATCGTGCAGTCACCCGGCAAGACGTACGAGGCGCGGCCGAAGATCGCGAACCGGTTCCTCGGCGTGATGGCGGCGGAGAACCGGATCAGGCGCGGGCGCCCGCTGGGGAGTTGGGCGTCGTCACAGTTCCGCTGGCGGCTCGTCGAACCGCACCCGGAGCTGTCGGCGCCCGAGGCGAGGGCGGCGCTGGTCACCCGCTACCTGGAGGTGTTCGGCCCGGCCACCACCGAGGACGTCAAATGGTGGACGGGCTGGAACCTCACCGACACCCGCAAGGCCCTCGCGGAGACCGGCGCGATCCCGGTCGCCCTGGACCACGGCGAGGGCCACGCCCTCCCCGCCGACCTGGAGACCCCCGAGCCCGTGGCCCCCGGCATCGCCCTCCTGCCCGCCCTCGACCCCACCCCGATGGGCTGGCGACACCGCGACTGGTACCTCCAACCCGCCCTGACCACCGACCTGTTCGACAACAACGGCAACATCGGCCCGACGGTCTGGTGGGACGGCAGGGTCGTCGGCGTCTGGTCCCAGCGCGCGGACGGCGAGATCGCGACCCACCTGTTCGAGCAGGGGATCAGCGCGGCGGCGGTCACGGCGGAGGCCGAGCGCCTCAAGGACTGGTTCGGCGACACCCGGATCCGCGCCAGCTTCCGTACACCGATCGAACGGCGCCTGTACGAAGGCACCCTCTGAAAGGCACCGCCCGAAGTCCCTGCCCGAAGTCCCAGAGAACGAAACGGGGTTGCCCTCCGCATAGCGCCAACCCCCCGTGACCGGTGAGAATTCTGCGAAGCACGCTTCCGTCCGAGACGTGAACGATAAGGTTCCCAGCATGAACGCGCGGTTGGCTTTGCTCGGCACGGTAGGTCCCGGCATCCCGGAGAGCGAAGTCTTCCGACTGGCCCTCCAGCACGCCGTGGCCGAGCTGGGCGCCCTCGGTGGCACGATCCACCTGCGCGGCCTCAAGTCCCCGCTGCGCCTGGTCTCCTCGACCGGCCTGCCGACCGCCCTCACCCGGACCTGGGAGATCATCGACCACAACGGCCCGCTGGCCCCCGCCCGAGCCCTGCACCGGGGCAGCGGCGTCTGGGACCCGCTCCCCGGCGACGCCACCGACCCCGCCTGGCCCGGCACCGGCCTCGCCGCCCTCCCGCTGTACCGGGGCGAGCACAGCATCGGCGCCCTCACCCTCCTCACCGGCGACTTTGGCCAGCCCACGGCCGCGCAGTGGTCGTACCTGCGCTCCCTCGTCTCCTGGGCCGAGGAACGCATGGGCCAGGCCCCGGCGCTCACCCACCGCCCGCGCGGCGAACAGCACGCTCGGCTGCGCCAGGCCCTCAAGGAGGCCCGGGTCGGCGCCTGGGACTGGGACCTCACCAGCGGCGCGCTGAGCTGGGACGAGGCGGCGATGGAGCTGTACGGCACGCGCCCCGCCGACTTCACCGGCCACATCGACAGCTGGATCCGCGTCGTCCACCCCGACGACCTCGCCCCCACCCTCACCCTCGCCGAACGCGCGGTCCGCGACCACGCCGTGTTCGAGGCCGAGTACCGGGTGCGCGCCCTGGACGGCGGCTGGAGCTGGACCCGTACGCGCGGCAAGGCGACGTACCACGCGGACGGCGAGCCGCACCGGCTCATCGGCATGGCCTGGGACAGCGACGACTCCCGGCCCGGCCGCGACGCCCTCGGCCGCGCCCTGCGGCACATGAGCGACGGCTTCCTCGCCGTCGACGACGACTGGCGGATCACCTTCGCCAACCTGGAGGCCGAGCGCACCCTCGGCCTCACCGAGGAGGAACTCTTCGGCCGCACCCTGTGGGACGTCCCCGCCGTCCGGTACGTCCCCGGCCTCGAACAGCGCTGCCGCAAGGCCGCCGCCGAGGAGAGACCCACCGAGTTCGACATCCACCCCAGCGACACGTGTCGCCGCTTCCACCTGCGCCTCGTCCCCGGACCCGACGGGCGCACGCTGTACTTCACCGACGTCACGGAGAAGCGCCGCCTCGCCGACGAACGCCGCGCGGGCGAGCGCGCCGCCTCCCAACGCGCCGCGCGCATCGCCGAGTTGACGGCCGCCCTCGCCAAGGCGACCACCTCCGCCGACGTCGTCGAGGCGGTCGCGCGCCGGGTGCTGCCGCCGTTCGCCGCCTCCGGACTGCTCGTCCAGGTCATCGAGGACGACCGGCTGCACAACGTCGGCGCCGTCGGCTACCCCGACACGTTCCTCGCCGAGGTCGAAGGCCGCCGCCGCGCCCCGCGCGACCCCTCCTGGGACGCCGTCACCCACGGCACCCCCCTGTTCCTGTCCACCGCCCGCGAACTCGTCGAGCGCTCACCCCAGTTGGCGGGCATGCCCGAGCGCGCCGGGAAAGCGGCGTGGGCGTTCCTGCCGCTCACCGCCTCCGGCAAGACCTTCGGGATCTGCGTCGTCGCCTTCGACCGGCCGCGCCGCCTCACCGACGAGGAACGCACCCTGCTGGCCACCATCAGCGCGCTCGTCGCCCAGGCCCTGGAGCGCGCCCGCCTCTACGACGCCGAGCACACCCGGTCCCGCGAACTCCAGCGCAGCCTCCTGCCGGACGCCCTGCCCGCCCTGCCCGCCTGCACCGCCGCCGCCCGCTACCTCCCCGCCGGCCAGGGCATGGACGTCGGCGGCGACTGGTACGACATCATCCCGCTCTCCGGCGGCCAGGTCGCCCTCGTCGTCGGCGACGTCATGGGCCACGGCCTGTCCGAGGCGGTCACCATGGGACGGCTCCGGACAGCCGTCCACACCCTCGCCGACCTGGAACTCCCGCCCGACGAGATCATGGGCCACCTCAACGACATCGTCGGCGCGATGGGCGAACGGTCGTACGTCACCTGCCTGTACGCCCTGTACGACTCCACCACCCAGACCTGTTCCATCGTCCGCGCCGGGCACCCGCCGCCCGCGCTGGTCCACCCGGACGGCACCGTCCACTTCCCGGACGAGGTCGTCGACCCGCCGCTCGGCGCCGCGAGGCCGCCCTTCGAGACCGTCGAACTCGCCGTCCCCGAAGGCAGCTTGCTCGTCCTGTACACCGACGGCCTCGTCGAGTCCGCGACCCGCGAGGTCGACCAGGGCATGGCCGACCTCGGACAGCTCCTGCGCACCGCGCACCGCGACGGCACCGCCGCCGACCTCGAAGCGCTCTGCGACCGCCTCACCGCCGAACTCCTTCCCGCCGACCAACAGGCCGCCGACGACGCCGCGTTCCTCGTCGCCCGGCTGCACGCGCTGCCCGCGGAGAAGATCGCGTCCTGGTCGCTGCCCGACGACCCCCGCGCCGCCGGACAAGCTCGCGGCTACGTCCGCGACCAGCTCACCGCCTGGCACCTCGACGACCTCATCCCCACCACCGAACTCCTCGTCAGCGAACTCGTCGGCAACGTCGTACGGCACGCGCGCGGCCCCGCCCGGCTGCGCCTCCTGCACGGCACCGACCTCGTCTGCGAGGTCTTCGACGGGAGCCTCACCATGCCGCGCATCCGGCGGGCCACCGACACCGACGAGGGGGGCCGGGGACTCCAGCTCGTCTCGGCGCTCGCGCACCGGTGGGGGACGCGGTACACGGCGACCGGCAAGTGCATCTGGACGGAGCAGCCCGTCGACGGCTCGGGGGTCCTCCCCGGGTTCGCCGACGCCGAGATACTCCCCGAGTTCGCGGATTTCGACGGTGACCTGGACAAACTGCCGTTCGGCGACGACTGGTAAGCACCCCTCGTCCGCTCAGTACGCTGACCCCATGCGCATCTCCGTCTCCTCCGACATGGACGAACCTGTCGCCCGCGCCCTCGTCGCCGAGCTGCGGGGACGCGGCCACGACGTGACCCCGTACGGCGCGCTGCGGGAAGGCGCCGACCCCCAGTGGGCGGTCTGCTCCGAGGCCGCCGCGCGGGACGTCGCCGAGGGACGCGCCGACCAGGCCGTCGTCTGCTGCTGGACCGGCACCGGCGCCTCCATCGCCGCGAACAAGGTCCCCGGGGTGCGCGCCGCCCTGTGCACCGACGCGTACACCGCCGACGGCGCCCGCCGCTGGAACGACGCCAACACCCTCGCCCTGAGCCTGCGCCTCACCTCCGAACCGCTCCTCAAGGAGATCCTGGACGCCTGGTTCACGGCCGAGGCCAGCGAGGACGCCGAGGACCGGGGGAACGTCGAGCACGTGGCACGGCTCGACCGGCGCTGACCTCAGGGACGTATTCGCACGACCGCCCGGCCCCCGTCCAGATCGACCGTCGTACGGTGCGGCGGCGCGCCGTCCCCCTCGTCGTCCCGCAGGACCAGCGACGACTGGCGTTCCTTCAGCTCGCTCTGCTTCCCCGGCGACAGCGCCGCGTGGAGCTGCTCGAAGCCGGTCGCCGAGATCTGGCCCTGGCGGGCGGAGTTGCGCCAGGGGAGGAATCCGGCGCGGCCCGCGCGCAGCAGGAGCTGATCGGTGAAGGCGATCGCGGTCAGGATGAGGACCAGCCCCGGCAGGGTCATGAAGACGACGAATTCCATGCCGCCCAGTATGGGTCAGCCCACTGACAACGACCCCACCGCGCGGTCGAAGTAGCGGCGTTCCGCGGGCTGTTCGGGTCGCAGGCCCCGGTTCGCGAGCGGGGCGAAGAGGCGCCCGTGGCGTTCGAGGAGGTCCCGCGACGGCCGGTCCGCGTCGACCGCGTCCTCGACGGTCACCAGCGGCAGCGACCGGTCCCCGGCGAGGACCGACACGGCCCACCGCTCGGTGCCGTCCTCGGCGAGCGGCAGCCGCCGGAACCCCACCCCGGTCACCTCGCCCCACGCGGCACGCCGCCGCGACCAGGGCCGCAGCACGGTCACCCCGGCCTCGTCGTACCGCACCGCGAACCGCCCGCGCAGCGCGAAGTGCAGGAGGAACGGCAGCCCCAGGCTGCCCGCGACCGCCGGTCCCACCGGATCCGCCCCGAACAGGCCGCTCACCCCGGCGACGGTCATGGCGACCCAGCTGAACACGGTCACCCCGATGAACCACTCCGTACGCAGCGGGCCTTCCAGCACCCGCACCCTGACATCCGTCACACGATCACCGTAACCGGACGACATGAACACGGGCATGAGTGTTCCTACTCAGAGCGGGCAGACGAATTCCTGGAGACCCGGCGACGCATCGATGCACCCGAAGAGCCGCACAGCAAGGGGCAGTTGGGGCCGGACGGGGCTCAGGGGTCACCGCACGGCATCCGGAGTCGACGCGGGGCGCACGGCCGGGGCGTCCGGCGCAGAGGCAGGGGCAGGGCGCCGGGGCGCGTGCGCCCTGGCCCGGTCCGGCACCGGGCGCCTACTGTGGCGCCACAGCCCTGCGGCGCGGGACCGGCGGGGCACCCCGCACGAGCCCCGGAGCCCCGGCAAGCCGCCCCGACCGGCCGGGCCCGTACACACCGGGTCCACGGCCACCGGCCTACGGGACACGGGCACCCGCGCGACAAGGCACCACCCGTGACACCGCACGCGAGGCGGCGCCGGCCGTCCCACGCCGCGAGCGCGCGTCGAGAGCATCTGGAGGCCGCTGTGTCCCGACCCCGCATCGCCCTGATCGCCGACCCCACGTCGCCCGAAGGCTGCCGGGACTACCTCGCCGAGGCCGTCGAACTGCTCACCGGAACCCCGCCCGTCCGCGTCGACTCACGGCACTTCGCGACCGGCGGCGCGGGCCGCGCCGTCCGCGACGGCGGCCGGTTACGGCTGCGGGTTCCCGAGGAGGGCCTCGACCTCGTCCCCGACGTCGTCGTCCTCTACGAGATCCCGCCGCACCGACGCGCCGAACTCGCCGGTTTCCAGCGGCTGCTGGAGGAGTGCGACGTCGTCACCCTCGGCACCGGCCCGGACGCCTGGCGCACCGCCACCGAGAAGAACCTGACCGTCGAGCGCTTCCGGCGCGACGGCGTCGCCCAGATGGACACGGTCGTCCTGTCCCGGCCGACCCGGGACGAAGCCCGGGACGCCTACGAGGAGTTGGGCGGCGACACCTGGGCCCGCCCGGTCGTGGGGACCGGCGGCAACGACACCTTCCACGTCAACAGCCTGGAGCGGCTAGCCGAGGCCGCCGCCTACTACGCCGGGCAGGACACCGACTGGCTGCTGTCGCGCGACGCGGGGAACGTCACCGCCGACGGCCTGCGCCACCAGTTCCGCGTCTTCGTCCTCGGCTCGCGGATCGTGCACGCCCGCGAGCACCTCCAGCCCGAGGACGACACGCCGTGCAACACCTGCCGGGGCGCGACCCCGGTGCACCTGGGGGCGCACGGACTGCCGCCCCGCCTCGCCGAACTGGCGATCGCGGCGACCGCCTCGGTGGGACTGCCGTTCGCCGGGGTCGACCTCGCGGTGGAGAACGGCGGCGTCGTCTTCGAGGTCAACGTGCAGCCCGCCTTCGTGGACGGCGAACTCCCGCTCGTCGCCGTCCCGTACATCGAGGCCCACCTCGAAGCCCACGCCCTGGCCACCGGCGCGCACCACGGCGCGACGCGGGTGCCGCTGGGGCGCGGCGACAGGCTCCCGTCCCGGTGACGTGACATGACGGCCGGAGCACCCGACCGACGTGCTCCGCCCTGACCGTCACCGGGACGGGGTCCAACCACCCTGACCTGCGGGGGAGTTGGACCGTACGGACACAACAAAGCGGCGCGGCCGGGGAGTCGACCCGGTCGCGCCGCCGCGTACGGAAAGCGCGCTGTGCAGAAAGGCCGTCAGTAGGGAAGCTGCCGACCCGACGGCGTCCGCAGGTCCTGCGGCTCCGGTCGGCGGGGTCCACGGGGATGCCTGTTCAACTGGATCCTCTTCACGTCCGCCTCCTCGTCCCCCGCAGCACGGTCCGGTTCGCGTCCCGTGCGCTCGGGCGTGTTGACCTTCTTGGGGCCGGTCATCCCCATCTGGCGGCCGGAATATGCCGATGGGCCGGAACGAATGTGTGCAGGTAGGGGGGCACGCACCGATGAGCATGCGCCGTCTCTCTTGACGTGTACTTGGCCAAGTGGGTTTATGGGAGCGCTCCCATCTTCTGTCCCTAGCCTGAACCTCTTGGCGCTCACTTACTGGAGCCGCAGTGAGAACACCCAGAGCCCTCTTCCGGAAAGTGCTGGCCGCTCTCCTTGGAGCCCTCCTGCTCGGCGCGCTGGCACCGGCCGCCGTCCAGGCAGCGGCGGCACCGCGCATCAAGGCGACCGGCCTGCACATCAGCAACGGCCGCCTGCTGGAGTCCAACGGGAACGATTTCGTGATGCGCGGCGTCAACCACGCGCACACCTGGTACCCGACCCGCCTGAACCAGTCCCTCGCCGATATCAAGGCGTTCGGGGCCAATACCGTCCGTGTCGTCCTCGCCGACGGCCACCGCTGGACCGCCAACACCGCCGCCGACGTCGGAGACGTCATCGCCCAGTGCAAGGCCAACCGCGTCATCTGCGTCCTCGAAGTCCACGACACCACCGGCTACGGCGAGGAGTCCGCCGCCGGCACCCTCGACCAGGCCGCCGACTACTGGATCAATCTCAAGAGCGTCCTCGCCGGACAAGAGGACTACATCGCCATCAACATCGGCAACGAGCCCTGGGGCAACACCAACCCCGACGGCTGGACCGCCCCCACCATCGCCGCGGTCAAGAAACTCCGCGCCGCCGGACTCCAGCACCTCCTCATGGTCGACGCCCCCAACTGGGGCCAGGACTGGCAGGGCGTCATGCGCGCCAACGCCCAGTCCGTGTACGCCGCCGACCCCACCGGCAACCTCATCTTCTCCATCCACATGTACAGCGTGTTCGACACCGCCGCCGAGATCACCGACTACCTCAACGCCTTCGTCACCGCGAAACTCCCTTTGTTGATAGGAGAGTTCGGCGGCCCCGCCGACCAGTACGGCGACCCCGACGAGGACACGATGATGGCGAGCGCGCAGCAGCTCAAGCTGGGCTACCTGGCCTGGAGCTGGAGCGGCAACACCGACCCGATCCTCGACCTCGCCCTCAACTTCGACGCGAAGAACCTGAGTTCGTGGGGCCAGCGGATCTTCAACGGCCCCAACGGCATCGTCAGTACGTCGAAGGAGGCGACCATCTTCGGCGGTGGCGGCCCCGGCGGCGACACCCAGGCGCCGACCGCCCCCGGCACGCCCACCGCCTCGGCGGTGACCGGGAGTTCGGCGACCCTGACCTGGGCCGCATCCTCCGACAACGTTGGCGTGAGCGCGTACGACGTCGTCCGGGTGAGCGGCACGACGGAGACGGCCGCCGCCGCGTCCACCACCAACTCGGCGACCGTGACCGGGCTTTCGGCCTCGACGGCGTACACGTTCGCGGTGTACGCCCGTGACGCGGCCGGGAACCGCTCCACCCGCTCCGGGACCGTGAACGTGACCACGGGCCCGCCCGCCCCCGGCCAGTCCTGCGCCGTCGGCTACCGGGCGGTGGGGGAGTGGTCCGGCGGATTCCAGGGCGAGATCGTCATCAAGAACACCTCCACGACCGTCATCAACGGCTGGACCCTCGGGTTCTCCTTCGCCGACGGGCAGACCGTCAGCAACATGTGGGGCGGCACGGCCACCCAGTCCGGGGGCGCCGTGACCGTGAAACCGGCCAGCTACACGGCCACCATCCCGGCGGCGGGCTCGGTGACCGTCGGATTCATCGCCAACAAGGGGGCCACGAACAGCGCACCGGCCACCTTCACCCTCAACGGCACGACCTGCGCCAAGAGTTGACGGACCCTCATGAAGGGCCGGGGCGAGCGCGGAACGCCCCGGCCCGCCCGGGTCAGTCCTTCGCGGACGCCTTCTTCTTCGCGGCGTCCTTCTCCGCCGGGGTCTTCTTACGGCCCCAGCGCGGCCTGAGCAGAGAGCGTTCCACCTTCTCCGAGGCGTCGTCGGAGGGCGTGTGGTCGCTCCACGACTCGTACTCGGCGAACGGGTCGTCAGCGGCTTGCCCCGCCGGGTTCGCGCGGCGCAGGGTCAGCGTGTCGGAGTCGGGGAGCGCCTGATCGGTGATCGTCGCGGGGAGCATGACGAGGGACGTCGCGCCCGACCGGGCGGCGGACGGCCGCAGTTGGACGCGGATGCCGTGGCGGTGGGCCAGCCGGCTCACCACGAAGAGGCCCATGTGCTGGGAGGCGGTCTCGTCGGCGGCCGGCGGATCGGCGAGCTTGCGGTTGATCGTCGCGAAGTCCTCGGGGCGCAGCCCGATGCCCTGGTCGTGGATCTCGACCATGACCCCGCCGTCCGGCAGCCGCGTCGCGAGGACCCGCACCGGCGCCTTCGCGGACGAGAACGACGTGGCGTTCTCCAGGAGTTCGGCCAGCAGGTGCACCAGGTCGGTGACGGCCGGGCCGCCGATCCCGACGTCCGGGACGCCCGCCAGCTCGATGCGCTCGTAGCTCTCCACCTCGGAGGAGGCCGCCCGCACCACGTCCACCAGGGGCAGCGGCCGGTCCCACAGCTGGCCGGGCCGCTCCCCGCCGAGGACGAGGAGGTTCTCCCCGTTGCGCCGTACCCGGGTGGCGAGGTGGTCGAGGCGGAAGAGGTTCTCCAGCTGCTGCGGGTCGGTCTCGTGGTCCTCCAGCTCGCCGATCAGCGCGAGCTGACGCTCGATCAGGGACTGGTTGCGGCGCGAGAGGTTGGTGAAGATGGCGTTCACCTGTCCCCGCAACCGGGCCTGGACGGCGGCGAGTCGGGCCGCCTCGCTGTGGACGTGGTCGAAGGCGCGGGCGACCTCCCCGATCTCGTCCGTGGAGGTGATCGGGATCGGCCGCACCCGGGGGTCGACGGTGTGCGGGTCGTTCTGCGACAACCGGCCGATCAGCTCGGGGAGTTGGTGCTCGGCGATGTCGATCGCGGAGGCGCTCAGGCTGCGCATGCCCTGGCTGGTGAGGCGGGCCATCCAGGCCGCGAACAGGAACGCCAGCAGGATCGCCGCCAGCACCGCCGCGCCGGTCACGATCGCGTCGTCGCGCGAATCGTCCGCGATGGCACGGGCGTTGATGAGCGCGCTGTCCACCAGCTGCACCTGGACGCTGCGGTAGGCGTCGAAACCGAGTGTGGACGACGCGAAGAACGACTCGGCGGTGATGCCCTCCCCGGCGAGTTCCCCGATCGACGCCCCCGAGGAGATCCGCTCGACCATCGTCGCGATCGTCGGCGGCGGCACGTACGTCCGCCCGGCGGCCCGCGCCTCGGCGGCGGCCTGCGCGTTGCGCTCCTGCCCGCGCGTCTGCGCCACAGCGAGGGCCTGCTGGAGACGGGTCGTGTCGTCGGGGGTACCGGCCGCCGCGTACTCGCGCAGTGCGACCTGTTCGAGATAGGCGTACGACCTGAACGCGGTGAGCTGGACGGCGAGTTCGTTCTGCGCGAGCTTGTCGCGGTCGCCGACGAGGAGGTGGGTGCCGATGGACCGGATCAGCGACTCGGCGGCCTGGGTGAGGGAGATCGCGTACAGGGAACGGCCGAAACTCGACTGGTTGGAGCGGCCGTAGCCCAACTCGTTGGAGATCTCCATCAAGGGGTGCTGGACGGCGTAGTAACTCTCCTCGGTCTGCACGCCCGTCGTCCGCGCGGTGAACGCGGCGGTCCGCACCTGCGGCAACTGCCGCTCCCCGGCCCGCACCAGAGCGACCCGGCGGATCAACCGGGTTTCCTGCGGCATCCGTTCGACCGCCTCGGCGAACGCCTTCGCGTCCGCGTCGGTCACCCTGCGTGCCTCGGCGACGACCGCCGCGTCCCGCTGACCGCTCAGCAACGGGACGACGGAGACGTCCCGTTCGTTGATCGCGTCGCTCGCGTACCGGCTGGCCACGCCCACGAGTTCGGCGACCCGGACCGCGTCGTCGGCGGCCCGCCAGGTGTCCAGCGAGTCCCGCACCCGGATCCCGCCGAGGACCAGGGTCACCAGCACCGGGAGCAGCAGCACGGCCCGCAGGCGCCTGGCCACCGGCCAGTTGCGGGTGAGTGACGTCCGCGCGGGCTTTTCCGCCGGCCCTCTCCGGGGCTCGGCCGCCGGGGCGTCGGCTGAGGTGTTCGGCAAGTGCGTCCCATTCGGTTCCGAGCCGTCACGCGTCCGGGCAGGGTGGGGCGGGGCTCGATCTGATCTGGCCAATTCTTAGCATCGAGCGATCGTCGATGTTCATCGTTCGGCCCAAGCCGTCCAAGTTTCACACAACCCGGTCGATCTTCACGACCTGCGTCACGCCGCCGGTCCGCTAACCGGAACGCAGCGCTCCCCACGTCGAACGGTCCACGGAGCCCGTCGCGTTCAGCCCCGCCGAGCTCTGGAAACTCCGTACCGCCGCCTCCGTGCCCGCCCCGTAACTGCCGCTCTCGCCGCCGATGTCGTATCCGTGCGCGACCAGCAGGCACTGTGCCTGCTGGACCTTCTTGCCGCTGTCGCCGGGCCCGACGGGGCCGTTGCCCGCGTAGTAGGAGCAACTCGCCGGCGGGGGCTCGGGGTCGGTGGACGGGGACTCGGCGCCCGGGGTGGTGCCGGGGTCGCTCGCCCCGGCGCTCGGGCCCGCCGAGGGGGTGGGGCCCGTCGATACGGTGCCCTCGTCGGCCGATCCGTCGGGCGTGGGCGCGCTGGGGCTGCCGCCCGGGGCGTCGGCGGGGTCCGAGGCCGAGCGGTCGCCGGAGATGGTCTTCGTGCCGCTCGGCTCGCGCGAGCCCGACGCGCCGGGACTCGGGGCGGTGCCGCCGGTGGTCACGACGCTGTTCCTCGGCGGGGCGGCGGAGGCGGGGGTGCCGGGGCGGGTCAGGACGAACGTACCGGCCGCGACCGCGCACAGGGAGACACCGGTGGTGGCGATGATGAGCCGCTTGCGGCGACGGCGGCCGGGACCGGGGAGGAGGGGGCGGGAGCCGCTTGAACTCCCGGCGGTGTCAGGTGAGTTGGCGTTACCTGGAGAGCCGGAGTCTCCTGCGGGCCCGGCTGCCTCCGAAGAGCCGGTGTTTTCCCGGGAGTTGGGGTCCGCCGCCGAGCCCGTTCCCTGCGATCCCGCCAACTCCCCGGGTTCCGCAGCCCCGTACGCCAGTGACCCCGGCGTCTGCGCCACCCCGCTGTCCGCGATCGGCGGGATCATGACGGCGTCGGGTGCCGGGCGGCTCAGCGGGCCCGGTGGGGGAGTCGAGCCGAGAGGCGGGCGGTGGCCGCGTGGGCGAAGGTGGGGGACCAGCGCCACCGGCATGTCGTGCAACACGTCGTAGGCCTGGCGCAGTTCACGCACCCGGGTGCCCAGCGGCTCGGGCCAGTCGGGCGAGGTGAGGTGCGCTGCGGCGGACTCCGTGAGCGCGGCCGGGGTGGGGCGCTCGGCGGGGTCCTTGGCGAGGCAAGACGCCAGCAGCGCGCCGAGGCCGGGGTCGGCGGCCGTCACCTGCGCGAGGACCTCCGCGTCGGGCTCCTCGAACGCCACGCGGTGCATGACGTCCACGCCCGTGCCGTCCCCGAACGGCGCCCGGCCCACGGCCGCGTAGATCAGCGTCCCGGCGAGCGAGAACACGTCGGACGCGGTGTCGCAGTGGCCGGTGCGCAGATACTCCGGGGACATGTACGCGGGCGTGCCGACCCGGTTGCCCGTACCGGTGATCGCGCTGACGTCGACCGCCTTGGCGATGCCGAAGTCGATGACGTGCGTACCCCGGTCGGAGAGCAGCACGTTGGACGGCTTCAGGTCGCGGTGCACGACGTGCGCCTCGGCCAACACGCCGAGCGCCTCGCCGAGTTCGGCAACGAGCCGCCACACGGCGGGAGTTGTGAGCGCGCCGTCCTCCCGGACCGCGTCGGCGAGGTCCAGCGACGGGATGTACTCCGTCGCCATCCACAGCAGTTCGGCCTCGAAGCCGGTGCCCCGTAAGCGCGGCGCGCGGGCGGTGCGGATCCGGTCGTGGACCAGGGCCTCGCGCTCGAACCGGCGGCGGAAACGGGGGTCTTCGGCGTACTCGGGCCTGATCACCTTCACCGCGAACAGCCCGGGCCCGTCGTCCGCGGAGCGCCCCAGGTACACCCGACCCATGCCGCCGCTGCCGAGCAGCGCGAGCGTCGCGTACGGACCGACGCGGTCCGGGTCGCCGAGCCGCAGCGGCTGCGCGCCGGTCAGCCGGAGGGCGCCGGCCTCGTTCGTCACCGGGCCAGGTGGGACCGGTCGCTGGTCTGACACAGATCAACCCCGAAGTGATGTTCGCCGTACGTCAGTTCGTCTCGGACGGGAAGTACGAGGCTAGCCCAGTACCGGCAGGTGACGCCGGTGATTGCGGGGATCGGATCAGGCCGGGGAGCGGGTCGGGAGCATGGCCCAGACGGTCTTGCCCACAGGCGTGCGTTTCGTCCACCCCCAGTGCTGCGACAGCGCCTCGACGATCCTGAGCCCCCGGCCGTGTTCGAGCAACGGGTCGACGGCCGACGGGTACACGGGCACGTCGTCGCTGCGGTCGGTGACGGCGCACATCAGGTGTGTACGGCGCAGGGTGAGCCTGACCCGTACGTCGCACGTATCCGCGTGCGGGAGGGCGTGCAGCACGGCGTTGGCGGCGAGTTCGGTGACGACCGCGACCGCGTCGTCCAGGCAGTGCTCCAACTCCCAGTCGTCCAGCGTGCGGTGGGTGAAGTCGCGGGCCTCGGCGAAGCCCTCCCGGCTGCCCGTGAGATCCAGGGTCGCGGACTTCGCGGCGGGGAACGGGGCGCGTGGCGGCACGGCTTCTCCCTGGTACGACGTCAGAACAGGGCTCTGGCACACCGGTTGTCGGCCTGTTTATTATCCACGGTGTCGAAGGCCCCGTGCAATTTCACGGGAAATTGCCCTCACCGCCTAGGAGGCAGCCGTGCCGGTGGAGAACGGAGTACGGGCGAGCTCGCTGGACGCCCGCTGGACCAAGAGCCGCCACAGCAACGCGACCGGCAACTGTGTGGAGGTCGCCGCCCTGCCCGGCGGTTCCGTCGCCCTGCGCAATTCCCGCGACCCCGACGGTCCCGCGCTGGTCTACACGCCGGACGAGATCGCGGCGTTCCTCGCGGGCGTGAAGGACGGGGAGTTCGACCACCTCCTGTGACGCGCATGTTCCAGGGGCATGTGCCACACGGCCCGGAGATGGGATAATCCGGTCGGGAAAGTGCCGTCCCGTCATGTGCCCGGCCCTGAGGAGTTCAGGATGCCCGCGGAGTCACCTCGCGTCTCCCGTCTAGAGCCGTATCTGAACCGGCAAGGCCCCGCGCCGACCCTGCTGAAGACCCTGGTCGGCCTGCAACTCGCCGGTATCCGCGAGGACTTGGGCCTCGCTCAGGAGGAGGCCGCCCGCGCCGCCGGGTTCAGCCCCGCGAAGCTCTCCCGCATCGAGTCCGGCAAGGGCCGCAGACCGCCCGCCGAGACCGACGTGCTGCTCCTGCTGCGGCTCTACGGCACTGACGCGTACGAGGCGTCCGTCCTGCTCCAACTCCTGCGCAGAGCAGGCGAACCCGGCTGGTGGCAGCGGTACGACAAGCGGCTCGTGCCCGAGTGGTTCGACCGGCTCGTCGGCCTCCAGGAGGGCGCGACCGCGATCCGCACCTTCGAGATCCAGTACGTGCCGGGCCTGTTGCAGACCCCCGCGTACGCCCGTGCCGTCGTCGAACGCGGACTGCCCCGCGCCCCCTCGCGCGAGGTCGAGCGCCGCGTCGACCTGCGCATGCGGCGCGCCCGGCTCCTGCACCGCGCCGACGCGCCCGCGCTGTGGGCGATCGTCGACGAGTCCGTGCTGCTGCGGGTGCTCGGCGGGCGGGACGTGATGCGGGAGGAGCTGGCCCACCTCGTCGAGATGGCCGGGCGGCCCCATGTCACCCTCCAGATCGTCCCGTTGGACGGCGCGGTCGCCTCCGCGCCGCCCCTGCCGGTGACCTACCTGCGCTTCGGCGGCGTCGACCTGCCCGACGTCGTCTACCTGGAGCACCTCGCCGGAGCGGTGTTCGTCGAGGCGCAGGAGGAGACCGAGGAGTACCGGGTGTCGCTCGACCGGTTGGCCGACCAGGCGCTCAACCCCCGTGAATCGCTGGCCCTGTTGAAGCAGGTGATGGAGGAGCGGTACCCGCGGTAGCCGGCCGGGCTCAGCCGGGGACCCGCGCCAGGCCGCCGAACTCGATCCACTCCAGGGTCTGTTGACGCGGCGCGACCTCCGTGTCCGGGCGCCAGCCGGAGACCTCCACCAGACCCGGCTCCAGGATCTCCAGCCCCGCGAACCACGCGGCGACGTCCCGCTCCTGCCGCACCCGGCCCCAATGCCCCTGCGTCGCCTGGTCCATGAAGTCCGTGACGAACTTCCGCACCTCCGCGTCCTCGCTGACGAGCTGGCACATCACCAGGAAGCTGCCGGGCGCGAGCCGCTCGACGACCCTCCGTACGACGGCCTCGGGGCCGTCCGCCCCGTCGTCCGGGATGCAGTGGAACACCGAGTTGAACAGCACGGCCACCGGCCGCGAGAAGTCGATCAGGCGCTCGGTGTCGGGGTGCGCGAAGATCTCCTCCGTGCGCCGCATGTCCGCGTGGATCACGGCCGTGCGCTCGTCCTCCTCCAGCAGCGCGCGGCCGTGCACGAGGACCATCGGGTCGTTGTCGACGTACACGACGTGCGCCGCCGGGTCGACGCGCTGGGCGACCTGGTGGACGTTGTCCTGCGTCGGCAGGCCCGAGCCGTGGTCCAGGAACTGGCGGACGCCGTACTCCCGCGCGAGCGTGCGGACCACCCGCTGGAGGAAGCGGCGGTTGTTCAGCGCGAGCGCGCGCGTGCTCGGGACGACCTTGTCGAGCTGCTCGCAGGCCGTCCGGTCCGCCGCGTAGTTGTCCTTGCCGCCCAGGTAGTGGTCGTACATCCGGGCCGCGGTGGGTACCGCCGCGTCGATGTCCATGGAGAGCCGTTCACCGGGCCGCATGCGTGTCCCCCCAGTCCTGCTCCGCCGGGGCGCGGAGGCGAACTCATCGTAGGGAAGCGGGAATCGGGGGCGCCAGGGGTTCGGGCGGGGTTCCCTCAGAGGGGGTGCGGTCGGCGTGCGGAGTGGTGTGTCACCCGAAAGTGGACTATTCGTCCAGTAGCTGGATGTGTAGTCTGGATGGCAGAGGCGAGGGAGGCGGACGATGGGAAGCGGGAGCAGGGATGCCGAGCGGGACGCGATTCTCGCGGCGCTGAGACCGGTCGTGGTCGGGCTCGTGGCGACGTTCGGGCCGGTGTGCGAAGCGGTGCTGCACGACTACCGGCGGCCCGAGCACTCGGTCGTGGCCGTCGCCGGTGAGGTGACCGGGCGCGTGGTGGGGGCCGCGATGAGCGAGATCGGGCTGCGGGTGCTCGCCGGGGGCGACGAGGCGTCGGACGACCTGAACTACGTGACGCGCACGGTCGGGGGGAAGCTGGTGAAGTCGTCCACGATGGTGCTGCGGGACTCGGGGGGTACGGTCTTCGGCGCGCTGTGCGTGAACGTGGACATCACCGAGGTCGCCAAGGTGCAGAACCTGCTCGGCGCGCTCGCCGGACCGGCCGTGTCGGTGCCCGAGACGCCGGTGACGACGTTCGAGCACGACATCGACTCGGTCGTCGACGTCCTGGTCGACACGCATCTTCCCGCCCGCGAGGGCACCTGGTCCGACCTCGACCGCCCGCGCCGGCTGGAGCTGTTCCGGAGCCTCGACGCGCGGGGGGTGTTCGCCGTCCGGCACTCCGTGGAGCAGGTCGCGTCCCGGCTCGGGATCTCGCGGGCCTCGGCGTACAGCTATCTGTCCCAGGCGCGAGCGGAAGCGTCTCACTGAATGCGCGGGAACGACTTGAGAGGTGGAGCACCCATGACGACCACAGACCTGCCGATCAGCTTCGACGACGTCCGTGAGGCGGCTGCCCGTCTCAAAGGGGTCGCGCACCGGACCCCTGTCCTGCGTTCGCGGACGCTGGACGAGCTGGTCGGTGCCGAGGTGTACCTGAAGTGCGAGAACTTCCAGCGGATCGGCGCGTTCAAGTTCCGGGGCGCCTACAACGCGGCGTCCCGGCTGACGCCGGAGCAGCTGGAGCGGGGGCTCGCCGCGTACTCCTCCGGCAACCACGCCCAGGCGGTCGCCCTCGCCGCGCGTGAACTCGGTACGACAGCCGTGATCCTCATGCCGGAGGACGCGCCGCGCTCCAAGATGGAGGCGACGGCCGGGTACGGCGCCGAGATCGTCACGTACGACCGGTACACCGGCGACCGCGAGGCCATCAGCGAGGCCCTCGCGGCGGAGCGTGGCCTGACCCTGATCCCGCCCTACAACCACCCCCACGTGATGGCGGGCCAGGGCACGGCCGCGCTCGAACTCCTCGAAGAGGTCGGCGAGCTGGACGCCCTCCTCGTGCCGGTCGGCGGCGGCGGACTGATCGCCGGGTGCGCCACCGCGGTGAAGGGGCTCTCCCCGGACACCCGGGTGATCGGCGTCGAACCCGAGGCCAGCGACGACACGAAGCGGTCCCTGGAGGCCGGCCACCGTGTCAGCGTCCCGATCCCGCGCACGATCGCCGACGGACAGGCACTGGACACGCCGGGGGATCTGACGTTCGCGGTGATCCAGCGCTTGGTGGACGCCGTGGAACTCGTCTCGGACGACGAGATCAGGACGGCGATGCGGTTCGCGTTCGAGCGGCTGAAGATCGTGGTGGAACCGAGCGGGGCGACTCCGCTGGCGGCGCTGCTCGCGGGGCGGGTGGAGGGGGCGTCCGGGAGGGTCGGGGTGATCGTGTCGGGCGGGAATGTGGATGCGGAGAGGTTCGCGGGGTTGTGCGGGGGAGGGGCGTGAAGGGACGTTCGCGTTGGTGACGCACCCTATTTGTACCCCCCTCCGTTCCCCCGAATGGCGGCCCCCACTGGACAGGCGGACCATGAAGACGTAAGGCCGGAAGGGAGGAGCGTCATGCTGGAGATGAAGACGCTCGACAAGCCCGACGAACGGCGCGATTTCCCGCGCGGTCACCTCGAAGCCGTCCACCTCACGGGGCTCGACTTCGCCGTGGCGACGTTCGAGCCGGGCTGGCGCTGGTCCGAGTCGGTGGCACCCCTCGCGGGCACGGACAGCTGCGAGATCCACCACAACGGTTACGTCGTCCAGGGCCGCATGCACATCCGGATGGACGACGGCGGCGAGGGCGAGGTCGGCCCCGGTGACGTGTTCGTCTGCCCGCCCGGGCACGACGCGTGGGTGGTGGGCGACGACCAGGTCATCGTGTACGACTTCGCGGGCTCGATGGCGAAGGAGTACGCGAAGGCGGACTAGCAGAGGGAGCGCAGAGGGAGGTCAGACCGGGAGCAACCGGCTCACCAGGTCGCCGAGTTGGCGGGCGGTGCGGCACTCGTGCATCGCGACCAGCTCGGCGTACTCGGGGGCGGCCGAGTCCCCCGTACCCCACAGCGAACGGGGCTCGGGGTTCAGCCAGTGCACGCGCCGCGCGCGTCCGGCGATCTCGCGGACCGCCGCGAGGTTCGGGTCGCTCATGTTGGTGCGGGCGTCGCCGAGGACGAAGACGGTGGTGCGCGGGGTCAGCGTGAGGCCGTACCGCTCGGCGAACTCGCCCAGCGCGGCGCCGTAGTCGCTGCTGCCGTGCCACCGCGTGAGGTCGGCCTCGGCCCGGATGACCGCACCGAGCCCCGCCGGGTCGGCGGCCCCGTGCCGCAGGAGGCCGGTCACCTCGTCGATCCGGTTGACGAACGCGAAGACACGGACCTTCGAGAACTGGTCGTGGAGGGCCTGCACGAGCAGCATCGTGAAGTCGGAGAACCCGGACACGGACCCCGACACATCGCAGAGCAGGACCAGTTCGGGCCGGACGGACCGCCGCCGGCGCAGCACCGGACGTACGGGAACCCCGCCCGTGGACAGCGAGGCCCGCAGCGTACGCCGCAGATCGATCGTCCCCCGCGAAGCACGCCGCCGCCGAGCCGCCAGCCGCGTCGCGAGCTTGCGCGCCAACGGCTGCACCGTACGCCGCAGTTCGGCGAGCCGATCGCGCCCGGCGTACAGAAAGTCCACCCGGTCCGCGCTGGGCGCCACCGCGCGCCGCGCGATCATCTCCCGCCCCCGCCGCTCGGCCACCCGGCGCCGCGCCTCGGCGGCCACCAGTGCGCGGAACTCCTCGATGCGCCGCCGGAGTTCGTCTTCGAGGAGCCGGTCGGCGAACCCCGTACCGGCACCCCGCGAGCGCACGTCGTCGCGGACCCGCGCCAACAGGGTCTGGGGACGCAGCCGTTCGAGGGTCTGGTGCGCCGACCACCCGTCCGACCCCGGCGAACGCCCGTACCCGCCAAGGGCGTCGACCGCCTCGACGGCCAACTGCCCCAGCGCCGCGTCGTCGTTGTCCGCGAGGGCCTCCGCGAGCCGCTCCCGCAGCGACTCCCGGTCGCCCGGCGCCTGCCCCGGCGCCCCGACGGAGCGCGGGAAGTACAGGTCGAAGACGGCGTCGAACACAGCCCGTTGCCCCGCCGTGTGCAGCAGGGTCGCCGCGAGCCCCTCCCGCAGCACCTCGCGGTCGTCGAAGCCGAGCACGGCCAGCGCCTCGGCCGCGTCGACGGTCTCGCCGGTCCCGACGGACACCCCGTGCTCGCGCAGCACGCCGACGAACCCGGCGAGCCGAGCGGCGACGTCGTTCACACCGCGTCCAGGTCGAGCTTGGCGGCGGCCTTCAGGATGTCGTCCTGGTGCTTGAGGACGACCCCGAGGGTCTCGCGCACGACGGTCTCGTCCAGCGTGTCCGCGCCGAGCGCGAGCAGCGTGCGCGCCCAGTCGACGGTCTCCGCGACCGAGGGCGCCTTGCGCAGGTCCATCGCCCGCAGCGCCCCCACGACCCGCACCACGGACGCGGCCAGCGCCTCCTCCACGCCGGGCACCTTCAGCCGGACGATCCGCCGCTCCAGATCCTCCTCCGGGAACCCGATATGGAGGAACAGGCAGCGCCGCCGCAGCGCCTCGGACAGCTCACGGCTGGCGTTGGAGGTGAGGACGACGAACGGCCGGTGCGTCGCGGTGACGGTCCCCAGCTCCGGGACGGTGACCTGGAAGTCGCTGAGCACCTCCAGGAGCAGCCCCTCCACCTCGACGTCCGCCTTGTCGGTCTCGTCGATCAGCAGCACCTTGCGCGCGTCCCCGCGGATCGCCGCCAGCAGAGGCCGGGGGAGGAGGAACTCCTCGCTGAAGATGTCGGTCCGCGCCTCGTCCCACGTCTGGTCGCGCCCGGCGCTGATCCGCAGCAACTGCTTCGCGTGGTTCCACTCGTACAGCGCGCGGGACTCGTCGATCCCCTCGTAGCACTGGAGCCGGACCAGTTCGGCGCCGCCCACCGCCGCGACCGCCTTCGCCAGCTCCGTCTTCCCGACCCCGGCCGGACCCTCGACGAGCAGCGGCTTGCCGAGGCGGTCGGCGAGGAAGACGGTCGTGGCGATCGCCGGGGAGGCGAGGTACCCGGCCTCGGCGAGGCGGGCGGAGACGTCGTCGACGGACGTGAACAAGGGGGCCTCCGGCAGGAGAGGCGGCACGGACGCTCCTATCTAAGCGCTTGTTCACCACCGTTGTCACTGCTTACCAGGATCACTTCCAGCGTCCGGGGCCCGTGCACACCCTCGACCCGGTCCAGCTCGATGTCACTCGTCGCCGACGGACCCGAGATCCAGGTCAACGGCCGCAAGGGGTCCAGCCGTTCGAGTGCCTGCGGTACGGAGGACACGACCTGATCCGGCACGCGGACGACGCAGATGTGGTGGTCGGGGATGAGGGTGATCCGGCGTCGTCCCTGGCCAGGACTGCCGTCCAGGACGATCGTGCCGGTCTCGGCGATGGCGAGAGCGCAGCCGGTGATCACGCTCTCGATCTTGTCGAGGTAGGCAGGCGTGTTGGCGGCGCGATCGTGGATGCGTACCGGGTCGGCGGAGGCCAGCCAGTGCGGAGGCAGGCCGGGAGGCACCAGGACATGTTCGGAACCCCGCGCGGAGAGCAGTCGCATGATCAGATCGTCGAGTTCTTGCTCTTCCGTCCGGTGCACGATCGCCCGATAATCCGCCAGATTCTCCGCCAGCAGCTCGACACACTCCGCCGGACTCAGCCCCCCGTGCTCCCGCAGATACCCCCGCTCCACCGGCGCATCGTCACGCGGCACATCCGCCAGTGCGCGACGCACTCGCCCCAACACCCGTTCCCTGCTGCTCACTTCGCGCCCCCTCGGGTCCGCTGCCACCAGTCACGGAACGGCTCGACGGGAACCGTCGGCAGATCCCGCGTCCCGCTCCACGCCTTGCCGGGCCCGGGCAGCGTCCGGGGATGGAACCGCCGGCTCCGCGAAGCGACCCGCTGCCCCGCCCGCAGCGCACCGGCCCGCCCGAAGGCCCACCCCGCCGCCCGCATCGCGGCCCGCTCGGCGGCATGCCCCTTCGCGGGCTTCAGCACGACCCGGTTCCCCTCCCGCACGACCGGCCCGCCCTGCACGACCCGCTCCCGCAGATGCACCAGCACCTCGGGGATGTCGATGGCGACCGGGCACACCTCGTAACAGGCCCCGCACAACGACGACGCGTACGGCAGCGAGGCGTCGATCTCGCTTGCCGTGCCCCGGAGTTGGGGACTGAGGATCGCGCCGATCGGCCCCGGATACACCGAGCCGTAGGCGTGCCCCCCGGCCCGCTCGTACACCGGGCACACGTTCAGGCACGCCGAGCAGCGGATGCACCGCAGCGCCTGCCGTCCGACCTCGTCGGCGAGGGTGTCGCTGCGCCCGTTGTCCAGCAGGACGAGGTGGAAGACGCGCGGCCCGTCGCCGTCCGTCGTACCCGTCCAGGTACTCGTGTACGGGTTCATGCGCTCGGCCGTCGACGAACGCGGCAGGGTCTGGAGGAAGACCTCCAGGTCCTGCCAGGTCGGGACGATCTTCTCGATGCCGACGACCGAGATCAGCGTCTCGGGGAGGGTCAGGCACATCCGGCCGTTGCCCTCGGACTCGACGACGACGAGAGTGCCGGTGTCGGCGACCATGAAGTTCGCGCCGGAGACGCCGACCTTGGCCCGCAGGAACTTCTCCCGCAGGTGCAGCCGGGCCGCCTCGGCGAGTTCGGCGGGCGTGTCGGTGAGGCCCTCGGGCGCCGGGCGGCCCCACTCGCTCATCTCGGCGCGGAAGATGTCCCGGATCTCACCCCGGTTGCGGTGGATCGCCGGGACGAGGATGTGCGAGGGCCGGTCCTTGCCCAACTGGACGATCAGCTCGGCGAGATCGGTCTCGTACGCGTGGATGCCCTCCGCTTCGAGCGCCTCGTTGAGGCCGATCTCCTGCGTGGCCATCGACTTGACCTTGACGACCTCCGACTCGCCGGTCTCCTTGACCAGTTGGGTGACGATCCGGTTCGCCTCGTCGGCGTCGGCCGCCCAGTGCACGGTGCCACCCGCAGCCTGGACCGACTCCTCCAACTGGACGAGATACCGGTCGAGATGGCGCAGCGTGTGGTCCTTGATCTGCTTGCCCGCCTCGCGCAGCTCGGCCCAGTCCGACACCTCGGCGACGGCCTTGGCGCGCTTGGCGCGGATCGTGTGCGTGGCGTGGCGCAGGTTCCCGCGCAGGGTCGCGTTGCCGACGGCCTCCTTCGCGGCCACCGGGAACGCCGGCATCCCTACGAACGTTCCACTCATACGGCGGGTTCCTCCTCCGTGCTCGCCAGGATCTCCGCGATGTGCACCGGCCGCATGCCGGTCTTCAGCCGGGTCATCGTCCCCCCGATGTGCATGAGACACGAGTTGTCGGCGGCGCACAGCACCTCCGCGCCGGTCGACGCGGCGTTGCGGACCTTGTCCGCGCCCATCGCCGCCGAGACGTCGGAGTTCTTCATCGCGAAGGTCCCCCCGAACCCGCAGCACTCCTCCGCCCCCGGCAGCTCCACCAGCTCAAGTCCCTTGACGGCCTTGAGGAGTTGGTACGGCCGCCCGCCGAGCCCGAGGCTGCGCAGCCCGTGGCAGGTCGGGTGGTAGGTCACCGTGTGCGGGTAGTAGGCCCCCACGTCGGTCACCCCCAGCACGTCCACCAGGAACTCCGTCAGCTCGTACGTCTTCGGCACGACCGGCGCGAGCACGGTGGCCAGCGAGTCGCCCCGGCCCTCCGCCCGCGCCCGCTCGCCCATCCGGGGATACAGCTCCCGCACCATCGCCCCGCACGACCCGGACGGGGTGACGATCGCGTCGTACCCCCCGAAGACATCGGAGAACTTCCGGGCCAGCGGTTCCGCCTGATGCCGGTACCCGGTGTTGTAGTGGGCCTGCCCGCAGCACGTCTGCGCCATCGGGAAGTCCACGTCGACGCCCAGCCTGGACAGGAGCTTCACCACGGCCCGGCCGGTGTCCGGATACAGCGTGTCGTTGACACAGGTCAGGAACAGAGCGACACGCATCGCAGCTCCTCGGGGTCAGTCATCGGATGAGTGCAGGGTAGTCGGAGACGGGGCGGGAGGGGAGAAGGGGTGGGGTGCGGTCCTGAGGATGCGCACCCCACCCGGTCTGCGGGAGTGCCCCTCACCGCCCCCCGAGCCGCTCCTGCGCCTCGCGCCACCGGTCCGTTCCCCCCTGGGGCTCGTACCGGGTGAGCGGCAGGCTCTGGACCAGCAGGCGCCGCATGTCGGCCCGGTCGCCGACCAGGCCGTGCGCCCGCGCCTGCACCAGCACGTTCCCCAGCGCGGCGGCCTCGGTCGGCCCCGCCACGACCGGCAACCCGCAGGCGTCGGCGGTCAGTTGGCACAGCAGCGCGTTACGCGTCCCGCCGCCCACGATGTGGACGACGTCGACGGGGTGATCGGCGAGCCGCTGGGCGTCCTCGATCGCCCGGCGATGGGCGAGGGCCAGGGAGTCGAGGATGCACCGGGTGATCTCGCCCCGCGCCTGAGGAACCGGCTGCCCCGACGCCCGGCACGCCTCGGCGATCCGCTCCGGCATCCGCCCCGGCGCGAGGAACGCCGCGTCTCCCGCGTCCACCACCGACCGCAGCGCCGGCGCGGCGGCGGCCTCCCGCAGAAGGAGCCCCAAGTCCGGCTCGCCCCAGGCCCGTACGCACTCCTGGAGCAGCCACAGCCCCATGATGTTGCGCAGGTAGCGGACCGTGCCGTCGATCCCCAGCTCGTTGGTGAAGTTCGCGGCCCGGCTCTCCTCCGTGAGGACCGGCGCGTCCAGCTCCAGACCGGCCAGCGACCAGGTCCCCGTGCTGATGTACGCGAACCGCTCGCTCCCGGCGGGGACGGCGGCCACGGCGGAGGCGGTGTCGTGCGAGGCGACGGCCGTCACCGGGACGGGGCCGGTGAGCCCCGTCTCCTCCAGCACGGCGGGCAGCAACTCCCCGGCACGGTCGCCGGGTTGCCGCAGCGGCGCGAACAACTCCAGGTCGATGCCGACGCGTTCGGCGACCTCGCGAGACCAGCCCCGGGTCCGGGGATCGATCAGCTGGGTCGTCGACGCGTTGGTCAGCTCGGTGCCCTGCTCGCCGGTCAGCCAGTACGTCAGCAGGTCGGGGATGAGCAACAGGCGTTCAGCGCCTCGGAGTCGCTCGGCGGCAAGCTGGTACAGCGTGTTGAAGGGCGCGTACTGCAACCCGGTCGCCGCATACAGCTCCGCCGCCGGAACCGACGCCCACACCTTCTCCGCGACCCCCTCCGTACGGGAGTCCCGGTAGTGCACGGGGTTGCCGAGCAGCACCCCGTCGGCGTCCAGCAGCCCGTAGTCCACGGCCCAGCTGTCGATGCCGACGGAGTCGACCTGACCGACCGTGCGCAGCCCGTCCAACACCCCGGCGTACAGGGCGAGTACGTCCCACCGCAGCCCCTCCGGAAGCCGCACCGGCCGGTTGGCGAACCGGTGCACCTCCGTCAGCTCCAGCGAGTCGGGGCTCACGCGGCCGGCCATCACACGTCCACTGGACGCGCCCAAGTCGACGGCCGCGTAAGCCTTCTGACGCCCGCTCACCGCAGGAACGCGGCGGCCACACCCGCGTCGACCGGCACATGCAGCCCCGTGGTGTGCGTCAACTCCCCGCCCGTCAGCGCGAACACGGCGTTCGCGACATGCTCGGGCAGCACCTCGCGCTTGAGGATGGTCCGCTGCGCGTAGAACTCGCCCAGCTTCTCCTCCTCGATCCCATAGGTCGCCGCCCGCTGGGCACCCCAGCCCCCGGCGAAGATCCCGGACCCGCGCACGACCCCGTCGGGGTTGACCCCGTTGACCCTGATCCCGTGCTCGCCCAACTCGGCGGCCAGCAGCCTGACTTGGTGCGCCTGGTCGGCCTTGGTCGCGGAGTACGCGATGTTGTTCGGACCGGCGAAGACGGAGTTCTTGGAGGCGATGTAGACGATGTCCCCGCCGATCCCCTGCGCGGTCATCACCCGCGCGGCCTCCCGCGACACGAGGAACGACCCGCGCGCCATGATGTCGTGCTGGAGGTCCCAGTCCTTCGCCGAAGTCTCGAGGAGCGGCTTGGAGATGGAGATCCCGGCGTTGTTCACGACCAGATCCACACCACCGAAGGCGAGCACGGCGGCCTTGAAGGCCGAAACGATCTGCTCCTCGGACGTCACATCGACCGTGACGGCGACCGCCTTGTCCGAGCCGCCCAACTCCTCGGCCACAGCAGCCGCGTTGTCGGCGTTGAGGTCCGCGACGACGACACACGCCCCCTCGGCCACCAGCCGCTGAGCGATCGCCTTCCCGATCCCGCTCCCGGCACCGGTCACCAACGCCACCCGGGTCGCGAGCGCCTTGGGCTTCGGCATCCGCTGGAGCTTGGCCTCCTCCAGCGCCCAGTACTCGATCCGGAACTTCTCCGACTCCTCGATCGGCGCGTACGACGAGACCGCCTCGGCCCCGCGCATCACGTTGATCGCGTTGACGTAGAACTCCCCGGCGACCCGCGCGGTCTGCTTGTCCTTGCCGAAGGAGAACATCCCGACACCGGGAATCAGCACGATCGCCGGGTCGGCGCCGCGCAGAGCGGGCGAGTCCTCCGAAGCGTGCCGCGCGTAGTAAGCGGCGTACTCCTCGCGGTACTCGGCGTGCAGCTCCTTCAGCCGCGCCACCGCGTCCTCCAGCGGAGCGGCCGGCGGCAGGTCGAGGACGAGCGGCCGGACCTTGGTCCGCAGGAAGTGGTCGGGGCAGGACGTCCCCAGCGCGGCCAGCCGAGGGTGCTCGGCACGCGCAAGGAACTCCAGCACCGGCGCCGAGTCGTTGAAGTGCCCGACCTGCGCCTTGTCCTGAGACGCGAGCGCACGGACGTACGGCGCGAGAGCAGCGGCCCGCTCCAGCCGCTCGGCGTCCGGCAGAGCCTCGTACCCCTCGATCACCGCACCGAACGGCTCGGCCTTCCCACGCGCGGCAAGGAACTCCTCGGCGGTCCGGATGATGTGCAGCGAGTTCCGCTCACACTCCTCGGCGGTGTCCCCCCACGCGGTGATCCCATGCCCGCCCAGAACCACGCCGATGGCCTGCGGATTGGCCTCCTTGATGGCGGCGATGTCCAGCCCGAGCTGGAAACCGGGCCGCCGCCAGGGCACCCAAGCGACCGTGTCCCCGAAACACTCGGCGGTCAACTTCTCCCCATCGGCGGCACAGGCGAGCGCGATCCCGGAGTCGGGATGCAGATGATCGACGTGCGCGGCATCGACAAGCCCATGCATGGCGGTATCGATGGAAGGAGCGGCCCCTCCTTTCCCATGCAGGCAGTAATCAAACGCGGCAACCATCTCGTCCTCGCGCTCAACACCGGGATACACACCAACAAGCGACCGCAACCGATCAAGCCGCAACACAGCAAGCCCGGCCTCGGTAAGAGTCCCAAGATCACCCCCGGACCCCTTGACCCACATCAACGGCACATCGCCCCCGGTAACAGGATCGACGGCGTCCCCCTTGGCGGACGCATTCCCCCCGGCATAGTTGGTGTTACGAGGATCGGCACCAAGCCGACGCGACCGAGCGATAAGGGCAGCGGCCTCGGGATGGGTGGACATGATCTTTCCTTAGCTTTCTAGAGAGACGGCTGGATCGAGTTCTTTTAGGGGCGCGGGGAACTGCGCGAGCAACCACATACGGCCCGCACCCCGCAACGAATCGGAACCAGGCAGACGCTTACGCACCCCACCCAGCCTGCTGCCCACCCACACGCTCAGCCACGATCTTCTCGCCCCACCCGGACCGGGCATACGCAGCGATGGGATCCCCGTCCAACCCCATCTCCTCCCGAACCTCCCGCAACAACGGCCGCACGTCAGTGTTGAACGCATCCATCATCACCGCGTTAGCAGCCAGCACATCCCCAGCGACCTGAGCCACCCCCAACGCCTCCCGGTCGACCAGCAGCGCCTTCGCCGTCGCCTCCTGAACATTCATCACCGACCGAATGATCGCCGGAATCTTCGCCTCAAGGTTGTGACACTGATCCAGCATGAACGCCACCTCGGAAGAGAACCCCCCACCCCGAGACACCTCATACATGATCCGGAACAACTGGAACGGATCAGCGGCCCCCACCATGAGGTCATCGTCCGCGTAGAACCGGGAGTTGAAGTCGAACCCCCCGAGCTTCCCCTCCCGCAGCAACAACGCGACGATGAACTCGATGTTGGTCCCCGGCGCATGATGCCCCGTGTCGACGACGACCTGAGCCTTGGGCCCGAGCTTGAGACAGTGCGCGTAGGCGGTCCCCCAGTCCGGCACATCGGTCGCATAGAACGCGGGCTCGAAGAACTTGTACTCCAGCAGCATCCGCTGCTCGTCACCGAGCCGCGCATACACCTCGGCGAGCGCTTCACCCAGCCGCTCCTGCCGGGCAACGATGTCGTCCTGCCCCGGATAGTTGGTCCCGTCGGCGAACCAGAGCTTCAGATCCCGGGACCCGGTGGCGTCCATGATGTCGATGCACTCAAGCAGATGCCCGACGGCCTTGCGCCGCACAGCGGCGTCCGCGTGGCAGACACTCCCGAGCTTGAAGTCGTCGTCCTGAAACGTGTTGGAGTTGATGGCGCCCAGCTTGAGCCCCCGCTCCTCCGCATGTTTCGCAAGTGCCGAGTAGTCCTCGACCTTGTCCCACGGAATGTGGAGGGCGACGGTAGGGGCCACGCCGGTGAACGCGTGGACCTGGGCGGCGTCGTCCAGCTTCTCCCACGGCGTACGCGGAACCCCCTGCTGGGCGAACACCTTGAAGCGAGTGCCCGAGTTCCCGTACGCCCACGACGGCGTCTCGACGGCCTGGTTCTTCAGTGCGGTCTTCACCGCGGCGAGATCGGTCACTTCGGGCTCCAGAGGCAGGCGTCGGATGAAACGATTCAGAAAGGGAAGCTATGAGCGAGCCGGGGGAGTGTCAACCCCTCCGGCCGGGCGGGTTCTCCGTGACCGTCGCGTGACCTTCAACTATCGAAATTTTTTCGAGACGGACCCATTGACGTGACATGCCCGTGGTGCCTACGGTCCCGGCAATCCAGTTGAAACCTTTCACGACGTCGTGGGGCTCACCGCCGGCGTCGTCGTCGAGGAGTCCCCATGACCCACCCGTCCGACCCGGGACCCGCCCCGGTGCTGGCGCTCACGGACGTCGCCAAGTCCTTCGGCGCCGTCCGCGCCCTGCGCGGCGTCTCCCTGGAGCTGTACCCCGGAGAGGTGCACGCGCTCGCCGGGGAGAACGGCGCGGGCAAGTCGACGCTGATCAAGACGCTCGCCGGGGTGCACAGGCCGGACGCCGGCCAGGTGCTGCTGGACGGCGCACCGGTCGTCTTCCACGGCCCCGGCGACGCCCGCGACGCCGGAATCGCCGTGATCTACCAGGAGCCGACGCTCTTCCCCGACCTGTCGATCGCCGAGAACATCTTCATGGGCCGCCAGCCGCGCCGCGCCCTCGGCCGTATCGACCACAAGGCCACCCACGAGGCGACGGCGGCCCTGATGACCCGCCTGGGCGTCGCCCTGGACCCCGACCGCCCGGCGCGCGGCCTGTCCATCGCCGACCAGCAGATCGTCGAGATCGCGAAGGCGCTCTCCTTCGACGCCCGGGTCCTGATCATGGACGAGCCGACCGCCGCCCTCACCGGCAGCGAGGTCGCCCGCCTCTTCGGCGTCGTCCGCACCCTGCGCGAACAGGGCGCGGCGGTGCTGTTCATCTCGCACCGGCTGGAGGAGATCTTCGAGATCTGCCAGCGGGTGACGACGCTGCGCGACGGCGCCTGGATCGCCAGCGAGCCGATCGACGGCATGACCGAGGACGACCTGGTGCGCCGCATGGTCGGCCGTGACCTGGACGAGCTGTACCCGAAGCAGGACGTCACCCCCGGCGCCGTCGCCCTGAGCGTGCGCCGCCTGACCCGCGAGGGCGTCTTCACCGACGTCTCCTTCGACGTACGGCGCGGCGAGATCGTCGGCCTCGCCGGGCTCGTCGGCGCCGGCCGTACCGAGGTCGCGCGGGCCGTGTTCGGCATCGACCGCTGGGACGGCGGCGAGGTCGTCGTGGACGGCAGGCACCTCACCAACGGCGCCCCGTCCGTCGCGATGGCCGCCGGGCTCGCCCTGGTCCCCGAGGACCGGCGCGCCCAGGGCCTCGTGATGGACATGTCCATCGAGCGCAACATCGGCCTCACGGGCCTTCGTACGACCGTGAAGGCCGGCCTCATGGACCGGGGCGCCGAGCGCAGCCGCTCCCTCGACTGGGCCGTCAAGCTCCAGGTCAAGTACGCCCGGCTGGCCGACACCGTCAACACTCTTTCGGGTGGAAACCAGCAGAAGGTCGTCCTCGCGAAATGGCTGGCCACCGGCCCCCAGGTGCTGATCGTCGACGAGCCCACCCGGGGGATCGACGTCGGTACGAAGGCCGAGGTGCACCGCCTGCTGAGCGAACTCGCCGCCGACGGGGTCGCCGTCCTGATGATCTCCTCCGACCTGCCCGAGATCCTCGGCATGGCCGACCGCGTCCTCGTCATGCACGAGGGCCGGATCGCCGCCGAGATCTCCCGTTCCGACGCCACCGAGGAAACCGTGATGGCCGCAGCCACCGGGAGGGCCGCATGAGCGCCCTGCCCGTCGAGGTGCCGAAGTCCTCCGGGACCCGGCTCGTCGACCGTGTCGTCAAGATGCGTGAACTCGCCATCCTGGTCGTCTTCCTGGTGATGATCGCCATCACCCAGGCCGGCAACAGCGAGTTCCTCTCCGAGCAGGGCATCAAGGACCTGCTGCTCAACGCGACGATCCTGGTCCTGGTCGCCACCGGCCAGTCGCTGGTCGTCATCACGAGGAACGTCGACCTGTCCGTCGGCTCCACACTCGGCATCAGCGCCTTCGCCGCCGGTACGTACCTGCACGGCGGCGGCAACCCGGTGATCGCGATCGTCCTGGCGGTGCTTCTGGGGATCGGGTTCGGGCTCCTGAACGGGCTGCTCGTCAGCCTCGGCCAGGTCCCCGCGCTCGTCGTCACCCTCGGCACCCTTTACATCATCCGGGGCATCGACTCCATCTGGGTCGGCTCCCGCCAGATCACCGCCGCCAACCTCCCCGGCTCCTTCGTCGACTTCGGCTCCGGCGGCATCTCCGCCGTCCCCTACCTCGCGCTCATCGCGCTGGCCGTGCTCGTCGCGACCGCCTACTACCTCAAGCACTTCGGCAGCGGACGCGAGCTGTACGCACTCGGCTCCAACCCCGAGGCCGCCCGGCTCGCCGGTATCCCCGTCCGCAAGCGGATCCTCGCCGCGTACACGTTCTGCGGGGCCCTCGCCGGGCTCGCGGGCGCGCTGTACCTGGCGCGGTTCGGGAACGTCGACTCCGGGACCGGCAACGGCTACGAACTCACCGTCGTCAGCGCCGTCGTGGTCGGCGGGGTCGTCTTCACCGGCGGCTCCGGGAGCGTGTACGGCGCCGCGCTCGGCGCGCTGCTGCTGACGTCCGTCAACAGCGTGCTGCCCGCGCTCGGGGTCAGCTCCGTGTGGGTGCTCGCCATCAACGGGGTCCTGCTGCTGCTCGCCATCGCCGTGGACCGGGTGGTCGCGGTGCGGGTCGCGGCCTCGCTGAAGAAGAAGGCGGGGGCGGCGCGGATCGCCGCCAACGGCGTACAGAAGAAGGGTGATCCCCGTGCCTGAGTCCCTGACCAGGGCCGTCCGTTGGGACACCGTCGTCGGTGGCCTGCTGGTCGTCCTGCTGCTGCTCTCCTTCACCACCGTGGACGGGTTCGGCAACGCGCTCAACCTGTCGTTCCTGCTGGGGAACACGCTGCCGATCGCGCTCATCGCGCTGCCGATGACGATGCTCGTCGTGTCCGGCGAGATCGACCTGTCCGTCGCCTCGACCGCCGGGCTGTCCGGGGCCGTCATGGGGCGGCTGTGGAACGAGGGGATGACGATCGAGACGATCATCCCCATCTGCCTCGCGCTCGGCGTGGTGTGCGGGCTGATCAACGGGCTGCTCGTCACTCGCCTGGGCCTGCCGTCCCTTGCCGTCACCATCGGGACGCTCGCCGCCTACCGGGGGATCGCCCAGATCGTCCTCGGCTCCGACGCGGTCACCGACTTCCCGTCCCAGTACCTCGACTTCGCGGCCGGGCGGGTCGGGGACAGCTTCCTGCCGCAGGCGTTCCTGCCGTTCGTCGTGCTGCTGGCCATCGCGGTCGTCGTCCTGCACGCCACCCCCTTCGGGCGGTCCGTGTTCGCGATCGGCGCCAGCGAGGAGGCCGCGCGGTTCGCCGGCATCCGGGTCAAGCGGGGCAAGCTGATCCTGTTCGTCGTCACCGGTCTGATGGCCTCGCTGACCGGCATCTTCTGGGCGCTGCACTACTCCAGCGCCCGCTACGACAACGCCACCGGCCTCGAACTCTCCGTCATCGCCGCCGTGTTGCTCGGCGGCATCGACTTCGACGGGGGCAAGGGGACCCTGGGGGGCGCCATCGCCGGGGTGTTCCTGCTCGGCACCGCGCAGAACGTCATGAGCCTCCAGGACGTCTCCGCACAGTCGCAGATCGTCGTCACCGGCGTCCTGCTGGTCATCTCGGTGCTCGGCCCCCGGGTCGCACGCCAGATCTCCGTCGCGAGGGCGGGCAGACGAGCCGCCTCGACACCGACGTCGTAACTCCCGCTCTCGTAAAGGAAACCCGCCATGCGCAAGACCACCCTCCGCCGCGCCTGCGTCACCCTCGCCGCCGTCTCCTCCCTCGCCCTCACCGCCACCGCGTGCGGCGGCACCACGAAGGAAGACGTCAAGACCGAGAACAGCGGAGCCGCCAGCACCGGCGGCAAGGCCGACCCGAACGCCGCGACCAAGAAGGGGCTGACCGTCGGCTTCCTGCCGAAGCAGGTCAACAACCCCTACTTCACCTCCGCCGACAAGGGCGGCGAGACCGCGCTGAAGGAACTCGGCTCCAGCTACAAGGAAGTCGGCCCGTCCAGCGCCACCGACACCTCCGGCCAGGTGAGTTACGTCAACACGCTCACCCAGCAGCAGGTCGACGCGATCGCCGTCTCCGCGCAGGACCCGGGCGCGCTGTGCCCGGCGCTGAAGACCGCCATGGGCAACGGCATCAAGGTCGTCACCTACGACTCGGACACCAACCCCGAGTGCCGCAACGCGTTCATCTCGCAGGCCAGCGGCGAGGACCTCGGCCGCACCGAGGTGCAGCTCCTCGCCGAACAGATCGGCTACAAGGGCGAGATCGCGATCCTGTCGGCCGCGCAGACCGCGACCAACCAGAACGCGTGGATCGACTTCATGAAGCAGGAGTTGAAGGACCCGAAGTACAAGGACATCAAGCTCGTCAAGATCGCCTACGGCAACGACGACGCGCAGCAGTCCTTCCAGCAGACCCAGGGCCTCCTCCAGGAGTACCCGAACCTGAAGGGGATCATCTCCCCGACCACCGTCGGCATCAAGGCCGCCGCCCAGTACCTCTCCGGCTCCAAGTACAAGGGCAAGGTCAAGCTCACCGGCCTCGGTACGCCGAACGACATGCGCAACTACGTCAAGAACGGCACCGTCGAGGCGTTCGAGCTGTGGGACCCGGCGAAGCTCGGTGACCTCGCGGCGCGTACGGCCGTCGCGCTGTCCTCGGGGCAGATCACCGGCAAGGAGGGCGAGACCTTCAAGGCGGGGGCGACGACGTACACGATCGGCGCGAACGGCGTGATCACGCTGGGTAAGCCGACCGTGTTCGACGCGAAGAACATCGACCAGTTCAACTTCTGATCGACCGTCAGTTCTCTAAAATTCAGGGGGCGTTGATGCAGCGCGTCTGCTTTCTGCTGAAGGTCCGCGCGGACCGGCTCGACGAGTACCGCGAGCGCCACGCCGAGGTGTGGCCGGAGATGCTGGACGCGCTCAGCGCCACCGGCTGGCGCAACTACTCGCTGTTCCTGCGCGAAGACGGGCTCCTGGTCGGCTACTTGGAGACCGACGACTTCGCCGCCGCGCAGGCCGGCATGGAGGCCACCGACGTCAACGCCCGCTGGCAGGCCGAGATGGCGCCGTTCTTCGAGTCGCTGGACGGCGCCCGGCCGGACGAGGCCATGAAACCGCTCACCGAGGTCTTCCACCTCGCGTGACCCTGTAGGAGCCGCATGAAAAGACGTACCGTCCTCACGACAGCGATACTTGCCGCCGTGAGCACGCCAGGCATAGCGGGCACAGCGCGAGCGGCCGACCCCGGTCCCTCCGTCAGCCTCCGCCAGAACACCCAACTCGACGCCCAGGCCGTCTTCTTCGTCTCCTACGACGGCCTGGTCAACAACAACTCGTTCCAGAAGAACGGCCTGTTGACCTACAAGGGCTACCAGTACGCCGTCTGGTACACGGCCGCCCGCAACGCGGTCGTCGCCCGCCGCGCCCTGAACGCCTCGGCCTGGTCCACGGTCACCCTCTCCCACCAGCTCAAGGCGAGCGACTCCCACAACGTCATCTCCATGGGCGTCTCCAAGGTGGACGGCCGCCTCCACCTCAACATGGACTCCCACAGCGACGGCTTCTTCTACGTCAAGTCGGTCGCCGGGCTGATGGACAACCCCGGTACCACGGCGTGGACGTCGGCCGCGTTCGGCGCCGTACAGACCACCCTGGACGGACTGGCACCGACGACCCAGTTCACCTACCCCCAGTTCATCGCCACGCCCGAAGGCAAGTTGCAGCTCAGCTACCGGGTCGCGATCTCCGGCAACGGCCGCAACGCCCTTGCGGAGTACGACAGTTCGAGCTGGACGGCGCTCGGGGAGTGGTCCAGCTCGACGGGGACGTACACGAGCGAGCACGGCTCCTCGACGGCCCGCAACATGTACCTCCACGGCATCGACTACGACAAGAACGGCCGCCTGCACTCCTTCTTCACCTGGCGGGAGCAGAACGGCGCGGTCATGTGCTCCTCGGGCGGCATCACCAACCACGACACCGGCTACGTCTACTCCGACGACCGGGGCCGCACCTGGCGCAACGACGCGGGCACCGTCGTCGGCACCACCGGCGGCTCCGACAAGGTCGCCGTCACCGACAGCGGGCTCGTGGTGGACGCGCTCAACCCCGACCACTCCCTGATGAACCAGGAGAGCCAGACCACCGACGCGTCCGGCCTGCCGCACGCGATCATCTCCTACGTCCCCGGCCGCTTCGGCCAGTGCACGACGAACTACGTCACCGACCGCACCGCCAACGGACGCGCCTTCCACCTGCGCAAGAACAGCTCCGGCGCTTGGCAGAAGACCGAGATCCCGGTCCCGCTGAACTCCAGCCAGCGCACCAAGCTGCTCCTGGACAAGTACGGCAACGCCTACGCGATCTTCCCCTTCGGCCGGATCGCCGCCGCCTCCAAGGCGTCCGGCTACACCGACTGGACGGTCCTCTACGACGGCTCCGGACTCAACGCCTTCGGCGAGGTCGTCATCGACGAGTCGAGGGTCGCCGCCGACAACGTCCTGTCCTTCATGTACCAGGAGAAGTCCAGCGGTACGACGCCGTCGGCGCTGCACGTCGTCGACTTCGCGCTGCCCGCCTGATCCGTCAGGGGTACGGCCGGGACGGTACTGTGAAGTTCCGCCCGCCGTACCCCGCTCACCTGGAGGTATCCGTCCGATGGCTCAGTCGGTGGGGATCAAGGACGTGGCCCGCGCCGCCGGAGTCTCCGTCGGCACGGTCTCCAACGTCATCAACCGTCCGGACACGGTCGCGACCGAGACCCGGGCCCGGGTGCTGTCCGCGATCGACCGTCTCGGGTACGTCCGCAGCGAGTCGGCGCGCCAGCTGCGCGCCGGGCACAGCCGGATCATGGGGCTGCTCGTCCTCGACATGGGCAACCCCTTCTTCGTCGACGTCGCCCGGGGAGCCGAGCGCGCCGCGCGGAACGCCGGGCTCGGCGTGATGGTCTGCAACAGCGCCGAGAGCGTCTCCGAAGAGGCCGACTACCTCTCCCTCTTCGCCGAACAGCGGGTGCGGGGCGTCCTGTTCACCCCCGCCGACGCGACGGGGCGGAACATAGAGTCGTTCCGCCGCCACGGCATCCCCTTCGTCCTCGTCGACCGCGTCTCGGACGGTACGACCGAGTGCTCGGTCTCCGTCGACGACGTCGCCGGCGGCGCGCTCGCTGTACGCCACCTCATCGACGCGGGCCACCGCTCCATCGCGTACGTCAGCGGCCCGCCCGGCTTCAACCAGGTCCGCGACCGCCGTACGGGCGCGCTCCAGGCGCTGGCCGAGGCGGGGCTCGGCCCCGAACGCCTCCGTGAGCTGCCGACCGAGCGCCTCGACGTTGCCGCCGGGCGCGACGCGGGGGCGCGGCTGCTGGGCCTCGCGGACCGGCCGACGGCGGTGTTCTGCGCGAACGATCTGCTGGCGCTGGGTGTCCTCCAGGCCATGTACGCGGCCGGCGTCAACGTCCCCGACGACCTCGCGATCGTCGGCTACGACGACATCGAGTTCGCGGCGGCGGCTGCGGTACCGCTGACGTCCGTCCGCCAACCGGCGGTGACGATGGGGGCGTTGGCGGCGGAACTGCTCCTGGAGGAGACGGACGAGGAGACGCCGAAGCGGGCGCACGAGCACCGGAGGGTGGTGCTCCAGCCGGAGCTGGTGGTGCGGAGGTCGAGTCTGTCGGCTCGGTGAGTGATCATGGGGGCTGTCCGCCTTCACCCCGGGAGCAACCGTGACCGACACGCACTACCGCCAGCCCGGCGTCGTCCTCACCGACCACCGCTTCACCGTGCCGCTGGACCACGCCGACCCCTCCGGGGAGACCATCTCCCTGTACGCCCGTGAGGTCGTCGCCAGTGAGAAGGCCGGGCAGGAGCTGCCGTCGCTGCTGTACCTCCAGGGCGGGCCGGGGTTCGGCGCGGAGCGCAGCGTCGGGCGGCCCGGCTGGCTGGCGAGGGCGCTGCGGGAGTACCGGGTGCTGATGCTGGACCAGCGGGGCACCGGACACTCGACACCGGCGACCCGGCAGACACTCCCGCTGCGCGGCGGACCCGGCGAACAGGCCGCGTACCTCACCCACTTCCGCGCCGACTCCATCGTCCGCGACTGCGAACTGATCCGCCGCGAACTGACCGGCGACGCTCCTTGGACGGTCCTCGGCCAGAGCTACGGCGGCTTCTGCACGGTCACGTACCTGTCGTTCGCCCCCGAGGGCCTCGCCGCCGCCGTCATCACCGGCGGCCTCCCCTCCCTGGACGCCCACGCGGACGACGTGTACCGCGCGGCCTACCCCCGCATGGAACGCAAGGCCGCCGCGCACTACGCCCGCTACCCGCAGGACGCGGAGCGAGCCCGCCGTATCGCCGCATATCTGGCGGACAACCCGCTGACCCTGCCGAACGGCGGCCTCCTCACGGTCGACGGCTTCCGCACCCTGGGCATCCTCCTGGGCGGCAGCGAAGGCAGCCACCGCCTCCACCACCTCCTGGAACACGCGTTCGTCCCGACACTCGCGGGACGAACCCTCTCCGACGAGTTCCAGGAAAACCTCCAGGACCACCTGTCGTACGCGAAGAACCCGCTCTACGCGCTGGTCCACGAGTCGATCTACGGCCAGGACGACCGCCCGACGGCATGGTCGGCGGACAGAATCCGAGCCGAATTCCCGCAGTTCACCGGAACGGACCCGTTCCTGTTCACGGGCGAGACGATCCACCCATGGATGTTCGACACGGACCCGTCCCTACGACCGCTGAAGGAAACGGCGAATCTTTTGGCGACCCGCACGGACTGGACCCCGCTGTACGACAGGGAACGCCTGGCGAGGAACGAGGTCCCGGTGGCAGCGGCGATCTACCACGACGACTTGTACGTCCACACAGCGCACTCCTTGGAGACAGCAAGGTCGATCAAGGGTTTGCGGACATGGGTGACGGACGAGTTCGAACACGACGGTGTGCGGGCAGGCGGCCCGAGGGTACTGGACCGACTTCTAGCGCTAACGCGGGACGAGGTGTGATCTTTTAGGGGCGCGGGGCTGTATTAATTTGCGGCTACCGCCGCGTGAGCGCGAACAACCACATCGGACCCGCAGCCGGAGAACAAACATGACCACCCCCTTGCAACCCATGCCCGACAACTGGCAGAAGGCGCTAGCCGTCGTGGCCCACCCCGACGACCTCGAATACGGCTGCTCAGCCGCAGTCGCCGCCTGGACGGACGCCGGCAAAGAGGTCACCTACCTCCTAGCCACCCGAGGCGAAGCCGGCATCGACACCCTGTCCCCAGCCGAGTGCGCCCCCCTCCGCGAACGGGAACAACGCGCGAGCGCGGCAGAAGTAGGCGTCACCACCGTGGAGTTCCTGAACCACGAAGACGGCGTGATCGAATACGGCCCACTCCTCAGGCGGGACATCGCCGCGGCCATCAGAACCCACCGCCCCGACCTGGTGATCACCCTCAACTACCGCGACACGTGGGGGGACATCGCCTGGAACACCCCCGACCACGTGGCCGTGGGCAGAGCAACGCTCGACGCCGCGGCGGACGCGGGCAACCGCTGGATCTTCCCGGACCTGGACCTGGAACCCTGGAACGGCGTCCGCTGGGTCGCGGTGGCGGGCTCGTCGACGCCGACGCACGCGATGGACGCGACGACGGGCCTGGACCGGGCGGTCGCGTCGCTGGTGGCACACCGTACGTACATAGAGGCACTGACGGACGAGGACCCGGAGACGTACGCGCGGACGTTCCTGACGGACGTGGCCAAGTCGGTCGGCGAACGCTTCGGCGGTCGCCCGGCGGTGGCGTTCGAACTCTTCGCACGATGACGGAAGGTACGGGGGAAGACATGCCCGACACGCTCGCGGCCCGCTTCGAGGAGCAGCGGTCCCACCTCAGGTCGGTCGCCTACCGGATGCTCGGCTCGCTGAGCGAGGCGGAGGACGCGGTCCAGGAGACCTGGCTGAGACTGTCCCGCCAGGACCCGGCGGAGATCCGCAGCCTGCCGGCCTGGCTGACCACGGTGACGGGCCGCATCTGCCTGGACCTGCTGAACGCGAGGACGTCCCGCAGGGAGCAGCCGATCGACGAGACGTTCGTCCCGGACCCGGTGATCACGCCCCTGACCAGGGAGGACCCCGAGGCGGAGGCCGTGCACGCGGACTCGGTCGGCCTGGCGATGCTGATCGTCCTGGACACCCTGGACCCGGCGGAGCGCCTCGCGTTCGTGCTGCACGACATGTTCGCGGTGCCCTTCGACGACATCGCGGAGATCGTGGAACGCCCCCCGGCGACTACTCGCCAGCTTGCGAGCCGGGCGCGTCGCAAGGTGCAGGGCGCCACCCCGTCCGCGCCGCCGGACCAGGCGCGTCAACACCGGGTCGTGGAAGCGTTCTTGACGGCCGCTCGGATCGGTGACTTCGACGCCCTGCTCGCCGTCCTGGACCCGGACGTCGTCCTGCGCGCCGACTCCGGCGCCCTGGTGGCTGGCCGGGCCGCGTCGAAGCTGGTCCGGGGTGCCGTGCGGGTCGCCGAACAGGCGCTGCTGTTCCGCGAGTTCGCCCCGTTCGGGCGGTTCGCTCTGGTCGGCGGCGAGGTCGGGATCGTCAACGTGGTGGAGGGGACGGCCCGTTCGGTCATGGGCGTCACGGTCGTGGACGACCGGATCGTGGCCCTGCACATCCTGGCCGACCCGGAGCGCGTCGCGCGGCTCGACCTGCCGGAGGGGATCGTCGGGTAACGGGTTCGCGGGAAAAGTGCGCAGGTCAGTAGGGTGGCGGGATGGAAGAGACGAAGCCCGCGCCCACTGACCTGCGCGGCGACTGCGGTAGCTGTTTCGGGCTGTGCTGTGTGGCGCTGCCCTTCACGCGTTCGGCGGACTTCGCCTTCGACAAGCCCGCCGGCACGCCCTGCCGCAACCTCCTCGCGGACCACACCTGCGGCATCCACGACCAGCTGAGGCAGCGGGGCTTCAACGGCTGCACGGTGTACGACTGCCTCGGCGCCGGCCAGAAGGTCTCCCAGGTCGTCTTCGAGGGCCGCGACGCGGGCCGCCGTATGCATGAAGTCTTCCCGGTGGTACGGCAGTTGCACGAACTCCTGGTGTACCTCACGGAAGCGCTCGCGCTGCCCGCCGCGCGTCCCGTGCATGCCGGGCTGCGCGAGGCGCTGTCGCGTACGGACGCGCTGACGCGGGGGACGCCGGACGAGTTGCTCGCGCTGGATGTCGCCGCTCATCGGCAGTCTGTGGCTCAACTGCTGTCCGAGGCCAGTGAGTTGGCGCGGGCCGGGGTGCCGGTGTCGGGGAAGAAGAAGCGGCGGCGGGGGGCGGATTTGATGGGGGCGCGGTTGAGGGGGGCGGATCTGCGGGGGGCCGACCTCAGGGGGGCCTATTTGATTGCCGCTGATCTGACGGGGGCGGATCTGCGGGGTGCGGATCTGATCGGGGCGGATCTGCGGGATGCGGACCTCAGTGACGCGGATCTGAGCGGCGCGCTGTTTCTGCTTCAGCCGCAGGTCGATGCGGCGCGGGGGAGTGCGGGGACGCGGTTGCCGGGGTCAGTCGGTAGGCCGGTGCACTGGGCAGCCGGGGGCTGAGGCGGGGGCGGTGTTTGCGGCGTCGGTGTCTGCGGGGCCGGTGGTTGCGGGGCTGGCGTCTTCGTGGGCCGGGGGCGCGGGGGGCGTCGTCGTCTCGTCAACTGCCTTGTGCGGTACGCCTGTTCGGTGTTCGAGGCCCAGGCGCAGGCCCTCCGGCATCAGCGTCAGGCGTTCCGTCACCTGGAGTTGGTACGCGGGGTCGGCCCTCAACTCGTAGCGGCGTAGCAGGAGTCCGAGGACCAGCGTCGCCTCGTGCAGCGCGAACTGGCGTCCGATGCAGGCGCGTGCGCCCGTACCCCACGGCTTGAAGGTGTGTGCGGGCCTCGCGCGGACCGCCGCCGCGTCGAAGCGGTCCGGGTCGAAGCGCTCGGCGTCCGGGCCCCACGCCTCGGGGTCGCGGTGCAGCATCGAGATCAGGACGAGCGCCCAGGCGCCGCGCCGCATCGGGTGCTCCCCGGCGAGCACGGTGTCCTCCAGTGCCTCCCGCGAGAACGCGGGCGCCGTCGGCCACAGCCGCAGCGTCTCGTCCAACACCCGCCGTACGTAACGGAGTTTGGCGACCTGCTCGTACCCCGGCACCTCGCTGTCGCCCCACACCCGGTCCACCTCCGCGCGGGCGCGGGCGGCGATCTCGGGGTGCAGGGAGAGGTAGTGCAGGGCGAAGGAGAGCGCCCCGGACGTCGTCTCGTGCCCGGCGACCAGGAAGGTGATCACCTGTCGGCGCACATTCTCGGCGGACAGCCGCTCGCCCGTCTCCGGGTGGGCCGTCTCCAGCATCCGGTCGAGCAGGTCGCCGTCCCCGCTGCCGCTCACCCTCCGGGCGCGTACGAGGTCGTCGACGGTGTCGTTGAGGAACGCGATGTCGGTCTCGTTGCGTTTGGCCGCGCGCCTCAACAGGGCGGGAATCGGCAGGCCGTTGAGGCGCTGGGCGTAGCTGAGGGCGCCGACCATCGCGGTGACGAAGGGGTGCGGGCGGGTCCGTTCGAAGGAGCCGAAGTCGTGGCCGAAGCCGGTGCGGGAGATCGTCTCCAGGGTCAGTTTCGTCATGTCCCCGGGGACGTCCACGGTGGCCCCCTGCGCCGCCGCCCGGTCCCAGCCGGCGGTGAGGCGGGCCGCCACCTCCAGCATCATCGGGTGGTACGCGGCCATCGCCTCCCGGCTGAACCCCGGCGCCAACACGTCATGCGCGAGCTGCCAGTTGGGCTCGTGGTTGTGTGCCGTGAACAGGCCGTCCCCGGCGATCGGGCGGAGGTTCGCGATGCCGAGTCCCACGTGCTTGGCGAACCGCGACTCGTCCGCGAGGTCGGCCGCGAGCCGTGCGCCGCCGATGAACACGAACTCGTTGCCGAACGCTTTGCGGCGGAAGATCGGGCCGAGTTCGGCGCCTATGCGCATCGTGTCCTGGAGCGGGGTCCTGCGGTTCACGCCGCGTACGTCGCCGAGCAGCGGCAACCGGCCCTTCGGGTGCGGTATCCGGTGCAGTTCGGGCCAGCCCTGCGCGGCGTCGCGGAAGCCCCTGGGCAGGCCGGTGCCGGTGCCTGTCGTCGTCTCCGTCATGACGCGATCTCCCTTGGTCCTGCGGCACGTTGAGCGGTGTTGTACGTGGGTTCAATAACGGGTTCCAGTCTGATCCGCCTATTGAACTCGCGTCAAGTAAGGTTCCGGCATGGCAGCAGAGCACAGGGAGAGGGTGCGGCGCCGGCTCAGTACGCAGGAGCGGCGCGAGCAACTGCTGTCGGTCGGCGCCGCGTTGTTCTCCGAGAGTCCGTACGACGAGGTGTGGATCGAGCAGGTCGCCGAGATCGCCGGGGTCTCTCGCGGGCTGCTGTACCACTACTTTCCGACGAAACGGGACTTCTTCGCGGCGGTCGTCGAGCGCGAGAGTGTGCGGATGCTGCGGCTGACGGCGGCGGTGCCCGGCGTACCGGTCCGTGAGCAACTCTCCGCCGGGCTCGATGTGTTCCTCGGGTACGTCGAGGAGCATGCCCACGGTTTCCGTGCCTTCCACCGCGCCGACTCCGCCGGTGACCAGGCCGTACGGCGCGTCTATCAGCGGGCGCTCGCCGCGCAGGAGCGGCAGATCCTCGCCGCGCTCGCCGCCGACCCGGAGTTCGGGCCGCTCTTCGGGGAGCGTGCGGAGGTGCGGCTCGCGGTGCGGGGGTGGCTCGCGTTCATGACGTCCGTGTCTCTGGAGTGGCTGCGTGGGGGTGAGTTGTCGCGGGAGCAGGTGCGGGAGTTGTGTGCGCGGGCGTTGCTCGGGGTCCTGGTGTGAGGTGTGGGGCTGGGTGAACCGGCGTGGGCTGCGTGGCTCGGTGGACCGGTGTGGGCTGTGGCTGGTGTGAGCTGTGCGCCGCCGGGGGCGGGTGGTTGGCGTGGACCGGTGGTTGGCGTGCGCTTCGATCTTCGGTAAGTTAGGCGAGCCTTACCTAAGGAGGTCTTCGGATGGATGACAACCCGAGCTGGACTGCCGCGCCTTCCGCGGCGCAACGCGCCCGGTCGATCCTCGCGACCGCCTGGTCCTGCGGGGTCACCGCGGACGGTGGACGCGAGGAGTTCATCGGCGCCCACACCGTCACCGACGACGGCCGCGTCCTGCTGTGCGTGCCCGACGACAGTGCCCTCGTCACCGCCGCGATCTGCGCGCCGCGCGGCGAGCCCTCCGCGGTCCTGGAGTTCGCCGACGTCGCCCCCGTCCCCGTCCGGGGCCGCATCCGCTCCCGTCTCTGGCTCGCCGGCTGGTTCGCTCCCGAGGACGGGGTGCTCGGCTTCCACGCCACGCGCATCGTGCTGAAGCAGCCCACGGGAGCGGTCGTGGTGGACCGCGACGAGTTCGCCACCGCCGCACCCGACCCCCTTGCCGGGGCCGAGGCCCAACTCCTCACCCACCTCGCGGACGCACACCCCGACGCGGTCGAACGCCTCACCCGCCTGGTCGGCCGCGACACCCTCCACGGCGCCGTCCGCGTCCACCCCCTCGCCGTGGACCGCCACGGGCTGACACTCCGCGTCGAGCGGGCCCGTACGCACGGGGACGTCCGGCTGGCATTCCACGCCCCGGCCGACGATGTGTCCCAACTGACGGAACGGATGCACGCGTTGCTGACCCGGGCGAGCGCGGCATCGTGCCCCCGGACGTTGCAGAGGCAGCGGGAGGAGGGGTGAGGGCGCCTCGCGGCGGGCGGGGTCAGAGAGGCAGTGCGCAGACCGGTATCGGTGAGGCGTACGGGGTGGTGGTCGGGGTGAGGGTGCCGGTCGTCGGGTTCACGTGGAAGACCGTGATGCTGCCGGAGCGCTGGTTCGACGCGAACAGTAGGCGGCCGTCGGGGGAGAGGGAGACGTGGCGGGGGAAGTCGCCGCCCACCTTCACCGTGTCCAGCAGCCGCAGCCTCGCGCCGTCCGCCTCCACGCCGTACCTCGCCAACGTGTTGTCACCCCGGTTCGCGAGATACACGTACGACCCGTCCGGTGTCACCACCGGCTGGGACGGGTAGGTGGGTCGCGTCTTCGAGCCCGTCGACTGCGGCTCCCCGATCGTCAGGCGACCCGACTCCACGTCGTACGCACACACCGCGATGGTGTCGTCCAACTCGTTCGCCAGATACGCGTACCGGCCCCCGGGGTGGAACACGAGATGCCGGGGTCCCGCTCCCGAACGGGTCTGCGCGCGGGAGACCTCGGTGAGCGTCCCTGCCGTGGCGTCGAGCCGGTACGTGTAGACCGTGTCGGTACCCAGATCCACCGCCAGCACATGCCGCCCGTCCGGCGTGGTCACGATCTGATGCGCGTGCGGCCCCTCCTGACCGGGCCCCGGCGCGGGCGAGTCGTGCGTCACCGACTGGGTACGTTCCCCCAGCTCACCGCCGTCCCCGATCGGGTGCACGGCCACACTCCCCGACCCGTAATCCGCACTGAGCAGCCACTTCCCACTCGGATGCACCGACAGATGACAGGGATGCCGCCCCCCTGTCCCACGGCTCCCCAACACCTGCCCGTCCGCGATCCGCACAGCGGTCACCGCGCCTTGCTCCTGCTCGTTCACCGCGTACAGGGTCCGCCCGTCCGGATGCACGGCCAGAAACGAGGGGTCCGGAACGCCGGTCACCGTCCTGCCGGACGTGATCTCCCCGGTCACCGGGTGATACGACGCGAACCCGATACCCTCCCCGCCACCGTCCTGGGAGGTATAGGTGCCGACGTAAAGAGGCCGGGGCCCCTCAGCCGCAGGACTCGGGGAACCACTCGGCGTACTGGCCACACTGGTCCCACCCGAGCCGGAACCCCCCACCGAACCGGTTTTCCCCGCCACCCCCTCGGCCAAAGCCTCCTGCCCCTCACCAGCACACCCGACAACCCCACCCCCCACCACAGCCCCGAAAACCCCGGCGAACCGCCGCCTACTCCACCCGCCACCCATCCCGCACCTCACATCCTCGCCACCAATGCCATCAGCCACCATGACCCGCCGGGGCCCAAGGACGCAAAACGGGCCCCCCGAGAGAACTGTTTCCCGCCGCCATGCTCGGCGGGGTCCTGCTTGACATCGAGGGGGAGAGCCTCCAATCGTGCCCTGCGGCCCTGCGGCCCTGCGGCCCTGCGGCCCTGCGGCCCTGCGGCCCTGCGGCCCTGCGGCCCTGCGGCCCTGGCCCTGCGGCCCTGCGGCCCTGCGGCCCTGCGGCCCTGCGGCCCTGCGGCCCTGCGGCCCTGCGGCCCTGCGGCCCTGCGGCCCTGCGGCCCTGCGGCCCTGCGGCCCCTGCGGCCCTGCGGCCCTGCGGCCCTGCGGCCCTGCGGCCCTGCGGCCCTGCGGCCCTGCGGCCCTGCGGCCCCTGCGGCCCTGCGGCCCTGCGGCCCTGCGGCCCTGCGGCCCTGCGGCCCTGCGGCCCTGCGGCCCTGCGGCCCTGCGGCCCTGCGGCCCTGCGGCCCTGCGGCCCTGCTCGGTGGGGTCCTGTTCGACATTGAGGGGGAGAGTCTCTATATCGTGGCCTGCCCCTGCCCCTGCCCCTGCCCCTGCCCCTGCCCCTGCCCCTGCTGTCCGCTGCCTGCCGCCCGCCTCTCAGCTCCGGAACCCCCGCCCCTCCGCACGCGCCCCTCACCGTCACTGTCCAACTGTCGGAGGCGGAGGCCGCCGGAGAGGGACGCGGCACCGACCTCCTCGCGGAGGTGACTCCCCTTGCCGGCCGCGTCCTGATCAACGGCTGGCCCACGGGCGTCGCCGCCCAGCATCACGGGGCCCATACCCGGCCACCGCATCCACGTCCGTCAGCGGCACGGCGATCGAACGCTGGATGCGGCCGGTCGTCCACCAGACCACGCCCACCGTTCCCGGCACCTGCCATCCGGAGTGTCTGGATGCCTGTACCGGCGACTGCCGTTCCCAGGCCCCCGTCACCAGCAGCGCCCTCCCCCCAGCCCCTCCCCGTCCCGGTGATGCCTCGCCTCACCACTCCCCGTCCTCCACCCCCTTCTCCCGCGCATCCTTCAACGGCGTCACCTGCCCCGCCCCCGGCTCCTGCCATGCCTCCAGGTCGTCCCCGATCCAGTCGCCCACCGGCTTCACCCCGCCCAGCGTCCCGCTCGGTGGCAGGTCCGTCGCCTCCTCGTCGTAGTAGTCGAACCACGGCAACCCGGCCTGCGTGTACGCCGCGCGGTCCACCGGGGACGGCGGGGGAGCCTCGCCGGTGATGCGGTGCCATTCCGGGGGTGTGACGAGGTGGACGAAGAGGCGGGCCGCCGGGGTGGGGGACCAGTCCGTGAGCGGGCGGTCGTCGCGGTAGACCTCCTGCCGCATGGAACCGCCGACACCGAGCCCCATCGCCGCACCCGCACGAGGCGCGGCGGCCATCGCACGCATCGGACTCGCGGTGGTGCCCTCCGCGAGGAAACCGGTCGGCCCGAGCCGCTTCGAGTGCCGGCGCTGGCCCTCACGCCAGGCATGGAGCCGCTCCTCGGTCAGCGTGAACGACTGGAGCTGGACCCCGCCCCAGGTCTCCTCGCCGGTGACCTGTCCCTCGACCGTCGCCCCGAGCCCCAGCGGAACGGCGACGAACTGGCGGACGGTGCCCTTCCCGGAGTTGATGCCGTCGAGCCAGGGCTGGCGGGGGAGGACGACGTAGTTCTGGGGGCCCCGGGTGAGGTGGTCGCTCCACGGCTTCCCCGAGACCGCGCACACCTTTCCCACTCCGACCTGGAGCGCGCCCGGTTTCTGCGTCTCCGTGAAGTTCAGCCACATCGCCTCGCGCAGGTACATCGGCAGCATCACCCCGCCCCGGGCGAGCCAGTGCGCGGGCGCGGTGTCGGGATAGTCGGCGATCCGCCGCACCGGAAACTCCCCGAGCCCCGGAGGCAACGGATGCGTCCCCGTCTCGGGCAGCCGCAGCGTCCGCATGAACCGCACGGCCACCCCACCGGGCATCCGCACTGTGTCCCCATCGATCCGAACCCTAGCCTTCGCCATGCCCCCGCTCCTTCCGCCGCCGTCCCGCCCCGAGCCGTCCCCAGTTGCCCACTGAACGCCCGGCCCTCCCCACCCAGTTCCCCACCCTCACTCGATCACCCGTTCGGGTCAACCCCATTCCGAACCCCCCACCCCTGGCCTCCGGCCCTGGCCCCGACACCCGCCGCAACAGCACCCGCGTCGTCTCCCCCACCCCCGGCTTCACGAGGTTGACGTCATGGACGCCGTACTCCTCACTGATCCGCTCGACGGCGCCCCACCCTTCCCAGGTCGACGTCCGGTCACTGGCGAGCAGCTCCTTGACGACGGCGTCGACGGCCTCCCCCACCTCGGCGAACCGACAGGACACCGCGTCCAGGAAGGCGACGGAGACGCTCGCCCCGGCCCCGGCCTTCGGCCCTCGGACTCTGGTCCCGGCCCTCGACTCTGGCCTCGGCCTCTGGCTCAAGCTCCGGGCCCTGGCCCCGACTCTGGCCTCGGCCTCTGGCCCAAGCTCCGGTCCCCGGCCCAAGCTCCGGGGCCCGGCCCTCGGCTCAAGCTCCGGGCCCCGGCCCTCGGCCCTGGCCTCGGCCTCTGGCCCAAGCTCCGGGCCCCGGTCCCGGCCCCGGCCCTGGCCTCGGCCTCGGCCTCTGGCACAAGTTCCGGGCCCCGGTCCCGGCCCTGGCCTCGGCCTCTGGCACAAGTTCCGGGCCCCGGTCCCGGCCCAAGCTCCGGGGCCCGGCCCTCGGCCCAAGCTCCGGGCCCGGGCCTCCGGCCCTGGCTCCGGCTCCGATCCCGGCCCCATCCCTGGCCCCGGCCTTCGGTCCCGGTCCTAGTCCCGGCCCAGCCCTGGCCCCAGCCCTGGCCCTCGGCCCAAGCTCCGGTCCCCGGTCCCCGGTCCCCGGTCCCCGGTCCCCGGTCCTGGCCTCCGGCCCGCGACCCCGGCTCCCACCTCCGGCTCCGCCCCCACCTTCCAGCTACCCCCACCCCAAAACGGCGGCCAGCCGTATATCCCCCCACCCCCCTCCCAAGCCACCCTCCAACCATGAACCACCCCCGCTTAGCAGCCGCCGCAACCGCAACCACCACCGCCACCCTCCTCGCCCTCACCCTCACCACAACCCCCGCCACCGCAACCCCCACCCCCGACCCGATTACCACCACCCTCAACCACTCCGCCCACCCCCTCCGCACCCCAGAACCAGGCGGCAACACCCAAGACCTCCACCCCCTGGACCAAGCGATCGGCGACGCGCGGATCGTCGGTCTGGGCGAAGCCACCCACGGCTCGCACGACTTCTTCGCCCTCAAAGCCCGAGTCTTCCGCCACCTCGTCGAGAAACAGGGCTTCCGCACCTTCGCCCTGGAAACCCCCTGGAGCACCGGCCGCCGCCTGGACGCATACGTGGTCCACGGCCAGGGCAACCCGGAGCAGATCTTCAGGGAGGAGTTCCAGCGGGACTACAGCTGGTGGAACAACACCGACTACCTGGCCCTGGTCAAGTGGATGCGGACGTACAACATCCACCACCCCGACGACCCCGTACGTTTCCTCGGCGACGACATCGCCTGGACGGGCCCCGAGGTGTACGACGAGGTCGAGCGGTACGTAGCCGAACACCGCCCGGAACTGAGCACGAGGCTCGCCGAGCTGTACGCGGGCCTGCGCCCGACCCGGCAGACGGGCGCGTACATCGAGGAGTACCTCGCCACCCCGTACGGGATACGCAAGGAACGCGCGGAACGAACCGCCCAGGCGCTGAAGCTGATCAAGGAGAAACCGTCCGGCGCCGGATACGACATGGCCGTCCAGAACGCCACGGCCATCGACCGTACGGCGGGCCAGTACGCGTTCGAGTTCGAGCGCGGACAGCCGGAGATCTCGGCAGGGATGGGCTACCGCGACGAGGCGATGGCGGCGAACGTCGCGTGGTGGGCCCAGCACACCGGAACCAAGATCCTCCTGTCGGCGCACGACGCGCACATCGGGTACGTACCGGTGGACCCGGTCAACTACCCGAAGATGCAGGGCGCGTTCCTGAGGGACCGCCTCGGGGACGGGTACGTCAGCGTCGGGGTGACGTTCGGACGCGGCTCGTTCATGGCCACTGACGCCGACGGGACGGCCGTCAGGCGGTGGACGGTCGGCCCGCCGGAGCCCGGCAGCAACGAGGCGACCCTCGACCGCGTCCGGTACCGGAACTACGTCCTGGACCTGCGCACCGTACGCGCGCCCGCGCGGGAGTGGCTCCGTACGGCACGCCCCACGCGCAGCATCGGCACGGCCTACCCGGACGAGGGCCCCTCGGACGTCGCCCTCGCCCGCGCGCACGACGTGCTGATCCACCTCCACCGGGTGACAGCGGCCCGCCTGCGCGCGGAGTGAGTCAGACGGCGAGCTTGTCCAGGAACCCCGCCAGCAGCCCTGTCGTACGGGCGATCTGCTCCTCCACGGTCAGGCTCTCCTCGAACCGGCTGCCCGAGTCGGGGACCTTGCGGCCCCGTACGTACAGCGAACAGGCGAGGTCCGTGCACATGTAGACGCCGACGGAGTTGCCCTCGCGGCCCGCCGCGCCGGCCTTGCGCGCGGTCATCAGGGAGACGCCGCCGCCCCGGTGGGTCGTGAGGCACAGGGAGCACATGCTGCGGTGCAGGAAGCCCCGCTGGGACGACGGGAAGCGCAGGGTCACGCCGACGAGGCGGCCCGCGTGTTCGGTGACCAGGTAGCTGCGGTCGGGCGCCCCGGGGTCGCGCCAGCCGAGGAAGTCGAGGTCGTCCCAGGGGCGTTCGTCCAGGTCACGCGGGATCGCGAGCCGCTTGGCCTCACCTTTTGAACAGTTCACGAAGGAGTTGCGGATCTCGTGCTCGGTGAGCGCGCGCACGGTTAGCCTCCAGGGAGTTCGAATCTTGAACCTAGTGATCCTAGGTTCAAGGCTAGAGTAAGCAGCCGTCGTCAGGAGGTTCCAGTGGATTTCGCGTCCCCGCGCGTGCGTGCCGCCATCGCCCATGTCACCACCCGCGCGTACGGGCCCGCTGTCTCGGTAAACCTGCGGATCACCCTGAATTTCCATCCCGACCGCACGACACGCGGAGAACCGATTCTGCTGGCCCTCTCCCGGGACGGCGCCTACCACTCCCAGTTCGTCACCGGCTCCAGCAACGGCGGCCTCACCGCGCACCCCGGGGGCGACCGCTGGCGCTGGGAGAGCCGGATCTTCGGCGGCGCGTACGACGACGCCGCCCCGCACGAACGGCCCGTCTACGGCGCGCTCGACTTCCGCCGCCAGGTCGTCGGCGCCGCCCCGCGCTTCGGCTCCTCCCACTTCCGCCTCACCGCCGACGCGCTCGCCCGCTCGACGTTCTGCTATCCCGACAGCGCTGCCGAGCCAACCCATTTCGGTGTCGCCGCGTCTTCTTCTTTGATCGCCCTCGCCGAATCCGATGAACAGGACGCCCTCAACGACTACATCGAGACCCAGGTGCACGGCGGAGTCGACCTCGCGCGGGACGTCGAGGCGGTCGTCCTGGACGCCTGCTATCGAGGTACGCAGGTGGAGGCCGACGCCCGCCTCCTCCCGTGCCCCGTCGAATGGCACCCCGGCTACCGCCTCACCGTCGCGGAACTCCACGCCCACGCGGACTACCGGGGCGCCGAGTACGCCGCTCTGGGCGAGGAGATCGCGTCCGGCGGCCACATCGACCCCCGAGTGATCGGCGACGCGGCGCGCACGGGCCGGTACGAACTCCAGGATCTCAAGATGATCTGGCACACACTGGCCCGCTTCGGAGCACCGGAGGGAGCGGGAACGGCGCGAACGAAAACACCGACGACGGACACGGAACCGGCGGGCGCAGTGGCTCCCGGGTCGTGAGGCGGCGAACGCCCTGAGACGGCGAACCTACTGCGGAGGCCCGCACCCGCGGAGGCTCGCTCGCCGTGGCGCGCGTTTGCCGTGGCGGCCACCTGCTGAGGCCCGTGTGCATTGAGGTCGGCACCGCCGGGCCCCGCACTCGCCGGGGCCTGTGCCGGCTAAGACCCGCACCCGCCGGGGCCCGTGCCTGCCAAGCTCCGCATCCGCCGTGGCCCGCGTTTGCCGTGGCGGCCACCTGCTGAGGCCTGTGCGTATTGAGGTCGGCACCGCCGGGCCCTGCACCTGTCGGGGCCCGTGTCGGCTAAGACCCGCACCCGCCGGGGCCCGTGCCTGCCAAGCTCCGCATCCGCCGTGGCCCGCGTTTGCCATGGCGGCCACCTGCTGAGGCCTGTGCGTATTGAGGTCGGCACCGCCGGGCCCTGCACCCGCCGGGGCCCGTGTCGGCTAAGACCCACACCCGCCGAGGCCCCTGCCTGCCAAGCCCCGCATCCGCCGAGGCTCGTGCTCGCCATAGTCGCCACCCGCCGAGGCCCGTGTGCACCGAGGCCGGCCCCGCCAAGCCCCGCACTCGCCAAGCCCCGTGCTGGCTGCGGCCCGCATCCGCCGAAACCCGCGCCGGCTAAGACCCGTACCCGCCAAGCCCCGTACCCGCCGAAACCCGCCCCGCCTAAGACCCACGCTCGCCAAGCCCCACCCGTCCTCGCCCCCTCCCCCTCGGCGCCTCAACCCCGCACGCCCGAGATCCGCCCCGCCCCCTTCCCGCCTCCTCCCCTGCGCCACCCTCCGCGCCCTCCCCACCCCCTAAACCCCCCTCCCCACCGGCGGCCACACCCCCGCCGCCAACACCCCCTCCGCATAAGCCCGAGCCACCAGCTCCGTACGATTCGCCGCCCCCCACCGCGCCGACAGCCGCCGCAGGTGATAGCTCACCCCGTCCGGCGTCAGCCCCGTCTCCCGCGCCGCGCGTGCCGTGGTCGCGCCCCCGGCGAGCAGCGCGAGGATGCGGGCCTCGACGGGGGTCACCGCCTCGGAGGGGGCCGTGCACGCGGGTGTCTCCTCGCCGAGGACCCGCAGCATGACCAGCAGCGCCGGGGTCATGCCGACGCCGTCGCTGACGGGGTCGGCGGTGAGTTCGCCGTGCCGGATCCGGCCGCCGGGCGCGTCCCACCGTACGGAGACCTGGTAGCGGGACCGGTGCCGCAGGCGCAGCGCCTGGGCGATGCGTTCGACCTGTACCGCCTCGACGGGCCGGAACAGGTCGAGTACGCCCAGCCCCTTCACCCGCCCCGGCGTGGACCCGCACTCGGCGGCCATCGCCGGATTCGCGAGCAGCACGGCGCCGTACACGTCGCACACGGCGACCGGGGCGGACACCCGGTCGAAGAGGGTGAGCGCACGGTTGCGCCAGACGACGGCGGCGTCAGCGTCCGGTTCTCGCATGCAACGCCCCCTATCGACCGGCGTGAACGGGGTGCGCGGCCTGCCACGCGAGGCGGGCGTCGGCACTCTCGCCGATGCGGGTCAGGGTCTCGTCCAGGTTGAGGAAGACCTCCCAGACGGGCCGCCCGGACGCGCGGGAGAGTTCGGCGACGACGAGGTCCTCCAGGTCGGTGACGCGCTTGTTCTTCCAGATCTTGTCGGCGAGGCTCACGAGGAGGTCCTCGGGATCGGCCTCGGGGGACTGCCAGGACGCGTGCGTACCGGCGAACCGGGCGAGCGGGGCGGGGACTTGACGCGCCAGCAGCAACTCCCGCCCCGCCTCCTCGTGTTGAGCCCCGGGCCCGGACAGCTCGGCGGGATGCAGGGCCTTGCCGATGTCGTGCGTCGCGGCCCCGAACAGCACCGCCTCCCGGTCCACGGCGAGCCCGAACCCGGCGACGACGTCGAGGAGTTGGGCCGCGACGTCGTGCACCAGCCGCAGATGGGCGACCAGCCTCGGCGGCGCCGACACGGCCGTCAGCAGCTCGACGGCTCGCGCGGGCAGCGGACGCAACGGGGGATCGGTGGTCTCGTCGAGCGCGATCACGGAGACAGACATCCGATCAGCCTAGCCGTGAGCCTCGAACACGCTTTGCACAAGGGCCATTGCGAATTCTTGACTGCACGATCGTGTAGTCCTCCCGCCCGGCCCGCCCCCGCCCGTGCACAACGCTGGACGACGTACCCGCCGTCCAGCGAGAGGAAGCCGAGCGCCATGTCCCCCACCGCGCCGCAAGCAGAACTCACGTCCGTCCCCGTCGTCGACATCAGCGCCACCGGACCCGGCCGCACGCCGATCCAGCAGGTGATGGGCCTCATGCGGGAGCACGGGCCGGTCCTGGTACGGCGGTTGCACGGGCGGGACACCCTCTTCGTCGCGGACCTGGACCTGGTGACCGAGCTGGCGGACGAGCGCCGCTTCGCCAAGTACGTCGGCCCGGCCCTGGAGAACGTCCGGGAACTCACCTCCGACGGCCTGTTCACCGCGTACAACGACGAGCCCAACTGGGCGAAGGCGCACGACATCCTGATGCCCGCGTTCGCGCTCGGCTCGATGCACACCTATCACCCCGTGATGCTGAAGGTGGCCCGCCGCCTCATCGACTCCTGGGACGGCGCGGCCCGCGCCGGGCGGCCGGTGAACGTGCCGGACGACATGACCCGCATGACGCTGGACACCATCGGACTCGCCGGATTCGCCTACGACTTCGGCTCCTTCGAACGCCCCGAACCGCACCCCTTCGTCGAGGCGATGGTCCGCGGCCTGGAGTGGAGCATGACCCGCCTCGCCCGCGTCCCCGGCGGTGACTACGCGGCTGCCGACGCCGCGTTCCGCGCCGACGCCGACTATCTCGCGCGGGTCGTCGACGAGGTCATCGCCGCCCGCACCGGCACCGACCAGTCGGCCGCCACCGACCTCCTCGGCCTCATGCTCACCACCGTCCACCCGTCCGACGGCACCACCCTCGACCACGCGAACATCCGCAACCAGGTCATCACGTTCCTCATAGCCGGACACGAAACCACCTCCGGTTCCTTGTCGTTCGCCCTCTACTACCTCGCCAAGCACCCCGAGGTCCTGAACCTCGTACGCCGCGAGGTCGACGCCCTGTGGGGCGACCAGGCGGACCCGGAGCCGACGTACGACGAGGTCGGACGGCTCACCTACACACGCCAAGTCCTCAACGAGGCCCTGCGGTTGTGGCCGACGGCCGCCGCGTCCAGCAGGCAGGCGCTGGAGGACACGCTGCTCGGCGGACGGATCCCGCTGCGCGCCGGACAGGGGGTGAGTGTCCTCGCGCCGATGCTGCACCGGCAGCCCGTGTGGGGCGACAACCCCGAGCTGTTCGACCCGGAGCGGTTCACCCCGGCGGCGGAGGCGGCCCGCTCGCCGTACGCCTTCAAACCGTTCGGCACCGGTGAACGCGCCTGTATCGGACGGCAGTTCGCGCTCCACGAGGCGACGATGCTCCTGGCGATGCTGGTCCACCGCTACCGCCTCCACGACCACGCCGACTACCGGCTCACCATCAAGGAGACCCTCACCCTCAAGCCCGACGGCTTCACCCTCACCCTCACCCCGCGCACCCCCGCCGACCGAACGCACGCCCCCCTCCCGGGAGTCACGGCCACCGAACCGGCCCGCACGGACACCGCGACCCTCCCCGCCCGCGTCCTCCCTGGCACCTCCGCGCTCTTCCTGCACGGCAGCAACTACGGCACCTGCCGCGACTTCGCCGCCCAACTCGCCGACGAGGCAAGCGACATCGGCTGTACGACACGGACGGCACCCCTCGACGCGTACGCCGACGGCCTGCCCACCGACCGCCCCGTCGTCATCGCCGCCGCCTCCTACAACGGCCGCCCCACCGACGACGCCACCGCCTTCGCCGCCTGGCTGGAGGAGGACCACGACCTCACCGGCGTCACCTACGCCGTCCTCGGCGTCGGCGACCGCAACTGGGCCGCCACCTACCAGCACGTCCCGACCCGCATCGACGAGCGCCTCGCCGAACTCGGCGCGACCCGCCTCACCGACCGCACGGCGGCCGACGCCTCCGGCGATCTCACCGGCACCGTACGGGAGTTCACCCGCACCCTGCGCACCGCACTGCTTGAGCGCTACGGCGATCCCGAGGCGACCTCGGCGGACAGCGAGACCCCGGGGAACGCCTACACCGTCCGCGTCCTGACCGGCGGCCCCCTCGACACCCTCGCCGAACGCCACGGCCTGGTCCCGATGACGGTCACCGAGGCGCACGACCTCACCGACCCCGGCCACCCGCGCCGCAAGTGCTTCCTGCGCGTCGCCCTCCCCGAGGGCACCACGTACCGCACGGCCGACCACCTCACCGTCCTCCCCGCCAACTCCCCGGCGCTGGTGGACCGTACGCTCACCGCCCTCGGCCTCGACCCGGACACCCTCCTCGACGTCCGCCCCACCCGCCGCGACGGCCTCGCCGTCGACCGCCCGGTGACGGCGCGTCAACTCCTCACCCACTACGTCGAGTTGCAGGACCGCCCGACCGCCGCCCAGCGCGCCGCGCTCGCCGCAGCCAACCCCTGCCCGCCCGAACGAGCCGCCCTCGTCGCCCTCACCGACGACGACCCGCGCACCCTGACCGAGCTGATCGAGGCGAACCCGGCGCTGCGCGGAGTCCTCGACTGGCCGGGGCTCCTCGATCTGCTCACGCCGTTGCGCCCCCGCCACTACTCCATCTCCTCCTCGCCCGCCACCGACCCCGGCCACGTCGACCTGATGGTCTCCCTCCTCGACGCCCCCGCCCGCTCGGGCAACGGCCGCTACCGGGGCACCGGTTCGGGCCACCTCGCCGGTCTCGCCCCCGGCGACACCGTGTACGCCCGTATCCAGCCCTGCCGCGAGGCCTTCCGCATCGACCACACCACCCCCGTGATCATGGTCGCGGCCGGTACCGGCCTCGCCCCCTTCCGCGGCGCGATCGCCGACCGCGTCAACGCGACCGGACAACTCCCGCCCGCCCTCTGCTACTTCGGCTGCGACGCCCCCGACGCCGACTACCTGCACGCCGAGGAACTCAACGCCGCCAGCGCCGCCGGAGCCGTCTCGATCCGGCCCGCCTTCAGCGCCGGACCCGACGGCCGGTTCGTCCAGCACCGGATCGCCGCCGAGGGCGAGGAGGTCTGGAAGCTGCTGACCGAAGGCGCTCGCGTCTACGTCTGCGGCGACGGGTCGCGCATGGCTCCCGGAGTGCGGGACGCGTTCCGTACGCTGTACCGGGATCACACGCCGGACGCCGACGAGGCGGCGGCCGAGACCTGGCTCAACGAGCTGATGGTGAACGGGCGTTACGTCGAGGACGTGTACGCCGCGAACTGACCGGAAGGGCGCGGGGGATGGACTCTACGGACTCTTGGGAACGAGCGCGGCACGTCCTCGAAGAGGCTGCTCTTGAGCCCGAACGCCTCACCCACGTCACCCCCTTGAGCGGCGGCACCTACAACGCCGTGGAGGAACTCCGCCTCGACGACGGCACCCGGTACGTCCTCAAGGTCGCCCCACTGGACGAGGGCCTCCGCCACGAGAAGCAACTCCTCGTGGCGGAGGCCCAGTTCTACGAGGGCGCGGCGCTGGCCGACGTACCCGCCCCGAAGGTCGTGGTCCAGGGCGACGGCCACCTCCTGATGACCGCCGTACCCGGCGAACAGTGGTCCGAGCTGCCCGCGCCCCAACACGACACCCTGCGTGCCGAGTTGGCCGAGCAGGTCGCCCGCCTCCACCGGATCACCGGGCCGGGCTACGGATATCCCTCCGGCGCCCTCGGCCCGCTCGCCCCGGACTGGCGTACCGCGTTCACCGGCATGCTCGACGCGGTCCTCGCCGACGCCGACCACTACGTGGCTCAACTCCCGCTCAGGACAAGCGAGATCAGGGCGACCGTACGTAAGGCGTACGACGCGCTGGACGAGGTCACGACCCCGTGCCTCGTCCACTTCGACCTGTGGCCCGGCAACATCCTCATCGACCCCGCCGCACCCCGCGTCACCGGACTCATCGACGGCGAACGCATGTTCTGGGGCGACCCGCTGGCGGACTTCGTCTCCCTCGCGCTGCTCGCGGACATCCAGGAGGACGAGACCTTCCTGACGGCCTATCAAAAGGCGGGCGGAAAGGCGGAGTTCGATGACTCCGCCCGGCAGCGGTACGCCCTCTACCGCACCTACCTCTACCTGATCATGTTGACGGAACAGGTCCCGAGGAAGGCCGACGAGGGGCACCGGCAGTGGGCACAGGAGGCCGTGGTGCCCCAACTGCTGGGCGCGCTGGGGGAGATCGAGGCGCTGGCCCCATAAGGACAAGGCGCTGGCCCCATAAGACCGAGGCGCTGGCCCCATAGAGAGGCCAGCGCCTCACACCAGACGGTCAGCCCGCGAACGCGTTCACACCCGTCCGCTCCGCCGACAGCGCCCACAGCCGCTCCGCCTGCTCCGCGTCCCTCGCCCACGGCGCGACACCGGCGGTCACCGCCCCGGACGCGATGTCCTCGGCGGACACCGCCTCGGACACCTCGCAGTCCTCCAGGTACACCCCGCCGAGGCCGTCGAGCTGCGTCGACGTCGCCGCCCACACCTGCGTCGCCGCGCCCTGCTCGGGCGTCTTGAACAGCTCCGGCATCGCCAGCTCGCCGTTCTCGTCGATCCAGCCGCGCTCGACCATCTCCTCCTTGGCCAGGTGGCGCTGGAGGGGCGTGAGGATGCCGCCCGGGTGCAGGGAGAACGCCCGCACGCCCGAGGCGCGGCCCAGCTTGTCGAGGTGGAGGGCGAACAGGGCGTTCGAGGTCTTCGCCTGGCCGTACGCCTGCCACTTGTCGTAGCCCTGACGCCAGTCGACGTCGTCCCAGCGGACACCGGAGAAGTGATGGCCGCGCGACGAGACGGACACGACGCGCGCGCCACCCGGCTCGATCGCCGGCCACAGCCGGTTGACCAGCGCGAAGTGACCGAGGTGGTTGGTCGCGAACTGGGTCTCCCAGCCGGGACCCACGCGCGTCTCGGGGCAGGCCATGATCCCCGCGTTGTTGATCACGTGGTCGATGGTGCGGCCGGAGGCGAGGAACCGGTCCGCGAACGCCCGGACGCTCTCCAGATCGCCCAGGTCCAGCTCGTCCACCTCGACCCCGTCGATCCCCGCGAGCGCCTCGCGCGCCGCGTCCACCCGCCGCGCCGGTACGACCACCCGCGCGCCCGCCTTGGTCAGCGCCCGCGTCGTCTCCAGACCGAGGCCCGAGTAGCCCCCGGTCACTAGGGCCAGCGTGCCCGTGAGGTCGCGTCCCGCGAGGACGTCGTCGGCGGTGCTCCGGGCGCCGAAACCCGAACCGATCTTGACTTGAGGAGTGTCGCTGTTGCTCATGACCATGACCGTACGAATTGGAGTGCTCTCGAAGTCAAACGCGCGCGCCCGCCCAGTCCATCAGTTCGTCGTACGACCATGTCGTCACCACCCGTTCCGCCGGAACCCCGCACTCCTGCGCCCGCGCGCACCCCAGCACCTGCCAGTCCAGCTGCCCCGGCGCGTGCGCGTCCGTGTCGACCGAGAACAGCACCCCCGCGTCCACGGCCTGCCGCAGCAGCCGTCGGGGCGGGTCCAGCCGTTCGGGGCGGCTGTTGATCTCCACCGCCGTTCCCGATTCCGCGCACGCCGCGAACACCGCCGCCGCGTCGAACTCCGACTCCGGCCGCTGCTTGCCCGCGATCAGCCGGCCCGTGCAGTGGCCCAGAATGTCCGCGTGCGGGTTGCGGACGGCGGCCACCATCCGGCGGGTCATCGAGCGCGCGTCCATCCGCAGCTTGGAGTGCACCGACACGACGACCACGTCCAGGCGGGCCAACAGCTCCGGGTCCTGGTCCAGGGAGCCGTCGTCGAGGATGTCGCACTCGATGCCGGTGAGCAGGCGGAACGGGGCCCACGTCGCGTTCAGCTCCGCGACCAGGTCGAGCTGGGCGCGCAGGCGGTCCGCCGTGAGACCCCGGGCCACCGTCAGGCGCGGCGAGTGGTCCGTCAGCACCGCCCACTCGTGGCCCAGCGCCGCCGCCGTACGGGCCATCTCCTCGATCGGGCTGCCGCCGTCCGACCAGTCGGAGTGCAGGTGGCAGTCCCCCTTCAGCAGGGCCCGCAGGCCCGCGCCGCCCTCCGGAGGCGGGGGCTGCTCGGCCGCCACGCGCTCCAGGTACGCCGGGGTACGGCCGGCCAGGGCCTCCCGCACCACCTGCGCCGTCTTCGGGCCGACCCCCTTGAGCGACTCCAGCGTCCCCGCCGCCGCCCGGTCCGCGACCTCCGCCTCCGGCAGCGCCGACAGCACGCGGGCCGCCGTACGGAACGCCTTGACGCGGTACGGCGGGGCGAGGGAACGCTCCAGCAGGAACGCGATCCGCTCCAGGGCCTCGACGGGGAGCATGTCACCAGGGTTGCGCAGGGGCGGGCGGTTCGCCCGTCGGGGTTTGTGTCAGGTAGCGGTGGGGCGGAGTCGTTCTACCCTCGATTACATGACCGAGATAGCGAGCCCCTACATCTCCCACCCGCGGGTCATGGTGCTCGGGGTCCAGCCGGGCACACCCCCGTTCCGCATCATGGAGATCGACGGCCGGGTCGTCGGCTCCGCCCACGCCGTCACCGAGGTCCTCGACACCGCGGCCCTCTACGGCATCACCATCCACGACCTCGACGACCCCGACGCGGTCCGCTGGGTCGGCGGCGACCGGTACACCTGGAGACCGCGCTAGCCGCGCCTGGCGTGCACGCCGCGGCCCAGTCGCCGGCCCAGGAGCAGGTAGCCGATCAGGGCGCCCGTCGTGTTGAGGATGACGTCGTCGATGTCGAAGGCGCGGCCGGTGACCAGCGCGCCCTGGGCGAACTCGACCGCGAGCATCACCAGGGCCGTCAGGAACAGCACCTTGATGATGCCGCGCGCCTTCGGGGCGACCACCGGGACGAGGATGCCGAACGGGACCCCCAGCAGGATGTTCCCGCCGATCTGCCGCACCGCGTCCCGCAGCGCGGGCTGGTCCAGGTACGCCTCGATGGAGTGGCCGGGGCGGAGGTTCGTGTGGATCAGGGGGACCGAGGCGGGGGACGGTTCGAGGGTGAGCCGGGCGAGGACCGCGCCGAAGCCGACGAGCACGGCGAAGCCGACGGCCATCGCGGGGATGCGGAGGTAGAGGGGGAGGGGACGGGGGCCGGTGGGGGAGTCCTTGGCGGCGGGTTTCTTGCCCTTGGCGGCAGCGGGGGGCGCTGGTTTCGCCGGTTTCTTCGGGGTCCGCGTCCGTACGGCCGTCAGCCGCTTCGTGAACGCCTTCACCCCTCTCGGGGCGGGCTCCGGTTTCGCGGGGGTGGGTACGGCCTTGGCCTTCGTGGTAGGCGGACGTGAGGCTGCACGGGCCATCTGCGGTCCTCCAGGCTTCAACTTCCCAGCGTCCTAAGGCTGTTACCCAGGAAACGCCCGGGGATGCCGATCCGCGCACCCCCGGCCGCCACCCGGTCAGGCGATGTACGAGACGGTGACCTCCTTGAAGCTGAGGGACCGCAGCAGGCCCTTGAGCATGCCGGTCGTGTTGGTCTCCGCGCGCGCCGTCAGCTCGCTCTGCTGTGCGGCCTCGCCGATGTGCTTCACGGCGAGCTTCTGCACCGCCTGCTCGCTGTTCGGGTTGCCGGAGAACAGGTCGCCGAGCCGGTCCAGCAGGCCGCGCTGCTTGGACACGGCGTACGAACGGTCGGGGTCGAGCGCCGGTGTCGCGAGCTGCGCGTGCGGCAGGCGCAGGGTCGCCGTCGTACGGTCCTTGTCGACCGTGACGTCCTTGTCGGCCACCTTTCCGAGGTCCACGTACGCGTCCACCGTGCCCGCCCCCACGTACAGGGTCCGGGTCCCGCGGATCGCGTCCGGCAGGAACTTCGCGTCCTTCTCCAGGTCGACGACGACCTGGAAGTTGCCCGAAGCGCCCTCGTAGCGGCTCATGTCCTGGATCGACTGGAGGAGCGCCGGACCCGTACGGTCCTGCGTCTCCGTTCCGAAGAAGTCGCGCAGGCCCGGCAGGAGGCTCAGCCGGATACCCGCGAACATGACGGCCAGCACCACTACGACCGAGGTGAGCACCTTCGCCCACACCGGCATGCGCTGGGGCATCCGCTTCTGGGGAGTCGTGACGGTGTCGGGGGGAGTCGTCGTCATGGCGGTCCTTCCTGCGGTTCCCGCTGGCGCGGGATACCCGTACTGGTGTTCCCGCCATACGGATTCCCTCCGAACGGCACTCCGCACCGCCTTGTAGGCAAGCTGTGACAGGAGAGGTGCCTACCTGGGAGGTAATCGCGGAGAGGGCTGCGGGGCGGCAACAATCCGTCGGACAGGGCGAGTTCACACGTCCCGCTTTTACGCAGAGAGGTCCCGTCATGAACCCCGACACCCGTACCTCGGTCCTCCGGCTCCTCCAGCTCATCGGCGAGGGCGATACGGGGGCGTGTGTCCTGGCCGCCTGGCCTCACCAAGCCGTGATCGACGCGAACACCACCGTGTGCAGCCTCCTTACGCGACCTTCCTGATGGCCATGGACGCGGGCCACTTGGTGGACATGGAGAAACCGCAGGAGTACAGGCAAGCGGTGACGAACTTCCTGACGAACTGAAGCCACAGCAAAGGGCCGCCGCCGAGCCCTCTCGACCCGGCCCCTTCCAACTCCCCCGACCCGCCCACAAGTTCCGCCCCCTCCATCCCCCTACCATGAGAGCCCCCGACATGATCATCAGAGCCCCCTAGGAGCCGATCGTGCGAGACATAGCCGTCTTCTCCGGCAGCGCCCACCCCGAACTCGCCGCAGAAGTCTGTGCCCACCTCGGAATCCCCCTGCGCCCCACCCAGGTCAGCCGGTTCGCGAACGACTGTCTGGAGGTGCAGCTCCAGGCCAACTGCCGGGAACGGGACGTGTTTCTGGTGCAGCCGCTCGTCAAACCGGTTCAAGAACACCTCGTGGAGCTGCTGTTGATGTGCGACGCGGCAAGGGGCGCCTCGGCGCGGCGGATCACCGTCGTGCTGCCGCACTACTCGTACGCCCGCTCGGACAAGAAGGACGCCCCCCGCATCTCGATGGGCGGACGCCTGGTCGCGGACCTGATGGTGTCGGCCGGAGCGAGCAGGGTCCTGGCGATGACGCTGCACTCTCCGCAGGTGCACGGCTTCTTCTCGGTCCCGGTCGACCACCTGCACGCGCTGCGCGAACTGGCCGCGCACTTCCGCCGGTACGACCTGGCCCGGACGACGGTGGTCTCCCCGGACCTCGGGAACGCGAAGGAGGCCGCGGCGTTCGCGAGGCTGATCGGCGCGCAGGTCGCGGCGGGCGCGAAGCAGCGGTTCGCGGACGACCGGGTCAGCATCAGCGCGGTGATCGGCGAGGTGACGGGCCGGGACGTCATCGTGCTGGACGACGAGATCGCGAAGGGCAGCACGGTCCTCGAACTCCTGGAGAAACTCAGGGAGTTGAAGCCGAGGTCGATCAGGGTGGCCTGTACGCACGGCCTGTTCGCGTCCGGCGCGCTGAAGCGGCTGAGCGAGCAGCCGGACGTACTGGAGATCGTGTGTACGAACACCGTGCCGGTCCCGGAGGAGGAGCACACGGACAAGCTGCGCGTCCTGTCGATCGCCCCCGCGCTCGCGGAAGCCGTGCGCCGTATTCACAACGGCGAGTCCGTCAGCGCCCTGTTCGACGCGCCCGGGAGCGAATAGCCGGGGCGGAACCCGGGTTCATAAGGTCTCCCCGGGCTTGCCGAGGGCGGCCTCCACGCTCGGCGCGGGCGGCAGGAGCTTCGAGAGACCCGTCGCCCGCAGCACCCGCAGGGTCAGCGGGTGGACGCAGACCAGGCGCAGTTCCCCGTCGCGCTCCAGGGCCCGGGCGCGGGCGCGGTAGAGCAGCCGCAGCCCCGAGCAGTCGAAGAACTCGACCGGAGTGAGGTCGATGAGCACGCGCGGCGCCTGTCCCGCCACGCGGTCGTCGATGTGCGGCAGGATCTCCATCGCCGCGACGATGTCGATCTCGCCGTGGAACTCCAGCACGACGTACCCCTGTTCCTCACGTATACGCAGGTGAGGGGTGTCGACCAGGGGTTCCTGCGGCACCATGGCATTGCCTCCAGCACGGGCCGGCGGATGGGATGAAATCGGACGCTGAGCAGCGCTCGGCGGAGCCCGCCTCAGCAAGTTACCCCCGATGGAGTGAATTTCAGCATGTTCGATTGACATATGTCTTCGAAAATGGACCGCTCATAGTCGGCCAGTTCGCGACGACGTGTGAAAGCCCGGCCCGGGGTCCTACGACAGTGCCTGCCAGGCCCGGGAGAGCGACTGCCGGAACTGATCCGTCTGATGTTCCGTCAGCGCGTTGATCATGCGGCCCTCCAGCTCCCGCACCGGCCCCTCGTGCCGCGCGAGCAGCTCCCGCCCCGCGTCGGTCAGCAGAATCCTCAGCTCCCGCCTGCTGTGCGGATTCGGCTCCCGGCACACAAGACCCCGGCTCTCCAGGGCCCGCACCAGGTCGGCGACCGACTGCGCGGTGACGAACGAGTCCCGCGCCAACTGGGCGGCGGACAGGCCGTCATGGCGCTCCAGGACCGTCAGCGCCGTGTACTGGAGGGCGGTGATGCCCGACGGCCTGACCAGCTCGTCCAGCCGGGAGCGGACGGCGAGTTCGAGCTGCTTGACCATGTAGAGGAGAGAGGGGGGTGCGCTTCCGGCCATGGACCGAGCGTAAACCATTGACAGGAAACCTGTCTGTAAAGAGACTGCGAACCACCAGGAAACCTGTCGGTTGACGACGCGGCGACGGCGCCGCAGACCCGAGGAGTGGCGATGACCGCCTTCCAGATCGACCCCGGGCAGCTCTTCATCGGGGGCCAATGGCGGGAAGCCGCCGACGGAGCGCGCACCGAGGTGATCGACCCCTCCCGGGGCCGCACGGTCACCACGGTCGCCGAGGCCGGACCCGCCGACGTCGACGCCGCCGTACGCGCCGCCCGCGAGGCGTACGAGACCGGCCCCTGGTCCCGTTCCACCGGCCGCGAACGGGGCCGCGTCCTGCTGCGCGTCGCCGAGCTGATCCGCCAAGAGGCCGACAGCATCGCCGAGTTGGAGAGCCTCGACGTCGGCAAGCCGATCACGCTGGCCCGCGCCGTCGACGTCACCAACGCCGCCAACGACTACGAGTACTACGCCACCCTCGCCTTCCAGCTCGACGGCGCCACCCGCGAGACCCAGCACAACGCCCACGCCTACACGAGACGCGGCCCGCTCGGCGTCGTCGCCGCGATCACGCCGTTCAACTTCCCGCTGATACTGGCTGGTTCGAAACTCGCGCCCGCACTCGCCGCCGGGAACACGGTCGTTCACAAACCGGCCGACGAAACCCCGCTCAGCGCCCTGTACATGGCGGACCTCCTCCAGCGCGCGGGCGTCCCCGACGGCGTCGTCAACGTCGTCACCGGAACCGGCCCCGTCGCCGGGGAAGCCCTCCTGCGCCACCCCGGCATCGACAAGGTCGCCTTCACCGGCTCCACGAACATCGGACGGCACGCCGCCGCGATCGCCGGACAGGCGCTGAAACCGGTCACCGTCGAACTGGGCGGAAACGCGCCCCACCTGGTCTTCGAGGACGCCGACCTGGAGAAGGCCGTCGGCGCGATCATCAAGGGATTCGTCTTCAACACCGGCCAGTTCTGCATGGGCGGCCCCCGCCTCCTGGTCGCCCGCTCGGTCCGTACGACGCTGCTGAACATCCTCGCCGAGGCGGTCCCCGGCATCCCGGTCGGCGACCCGCGCGACCCGGCGACCGTCGTCGGCCCGCTGACGGGGGAGCGGCATCTGCGCAAGGTCGAGGAGTACGTCGACCTCGCCCGCAAGGACGGCGGCCGGATCGTCTGCGGCGGCGAGCGCCTCGACCTGGACGGCGGCTACTACTACAGGCCGACCGTCATCGCCGACCTCCCCAACGACTCCCGCGTCGTCCAGGAGGAGATCTTCGGCCCCGTCCTCACGGTCCAGCCCTTCGACGACGAGGACGAGGCGGTCGCCCTCGCCAACTCCACGCCGTACGGCCTGGCTTCGGGCATCCAGACCGGCAGCCTCGCCCGCGCCCACCGCGTCGCCGACCGCCTCCAGGCGGGCATCGTCTGGATCAACGACTGGGCGATGCTGGACCCTGCGGTGCCGTTCGGGGGAGTGAAGGACTCGGGGTTCGGGCGGGAGTACGGGCCGGAGGCGCTGGCCTCGTACCTGAAGACGAAGTCGGTGGTCGTGTCGCTGGACTGACCGCCCTCCCCACTCCGCGAGTCCCCCAACCCTCTCTCGACGCCCAGGAGTTCACCCCCATGCCCCGCACCACCAGAGCCGCCGTCGTCGAGACGGGCGGCGCCCCCTTCACCTTCACGGACGTCACCCTCGACGACCCGGGCCCGTACGAGGCCGTCGTCCGCATGGTCGCCGCCGGCCTCTGCCACACCGACCTCGGCGTCGCGTCCGGCGGCCTCCCCTTCCCCCTCCCCGGAGTCCTCGGCCACGAAGGCGCCGGAGTCGTCGAAGCCGTCGGCGCGGCCGTCACCTCCGTGCGACCCGGCGACCACGTCGTCCTCTCCTTCACCTCCTGCGGCGCGTGCCGCAACTGCAACGGAGGCCACCCCGCCTACTGCGCCGACTGGCTCCCCCTGAACCTCCTCGGGGGCCGCCGGGCCGACGGCACCGCCACCATCACCCGCGACGGCGAGGACCTCGGCGGCCACTTCTTCGGCCAGTCCTCCTTCGCCGAGCGGGCGTTGGTGGACGAGCGCAGTCTCGTCAAGGTCGACCCGGAGGTGCCGCTCGCTTCAATTGCCCCGCTGGGCTGCGGAGTTCAGACCGGCGTCGGCGCCGTCTGGAACGTCCTCAAGCCGGAGCCGGGCAGCACGGTCGTCGTCCTCGGCGCCGGTGCCGTCGGACTCTCGGCGGTGATGGCCGCCGCGCTCTCCCCGGCCACCGAGGTCGTCGCCGTCGACCGGGTGCCAGAACGGCTCGACCTGGCACGGGAGTTGGGAGCGACCCGCACCCTCACCGACGTACACGAACTCCAACAGGGCGCCGACGGTGTCGTGGAGACGACCGGCAGTACGGCCGTCCTGCGCGCCGGTGTGGACGCGCTCGCCGCGCGCGGCACCCTCGTCGTCGTGGGGGCTCCGCCCTTCGGGACCGAAGTCGCCCTGGACGTCAACGGGTTGCTCACCGGCAAGCGGGTCGTGGGCCTCACGCTCGGGGACAGCGAGACGCAGAGCCTCGTCCCGACGCTGGTCGGCCTGGTCAAGGCGGGGCGGCTGCCGCTGGAGAAGCTGATCGGGACGTACGGCTTCGAGGACATCGGGCAGGCGGTGAAGGACATGACCGAAGGCCGGACCGTCAAACCCGTCCTGCTCTTCTGACGCGACCCCGCACAACCTGGCAGGCAGTTCACCGGCTGGCGTGCAGCGCCACCAGCAACTGCCACACCTCGTCGGCTATTTGACGGGGCGTCCCCTCCAACAGCCCGTGCAGCCAGTCCCCCAGCACCCCCGCGAACGTCGCCGCCACCGCCGACGCCACTAGCGCGGCGTCGGCGGCCCCCGCCCGCTCCCGCTCGCGCAGGCTGTACGCGCGCAGATCCCGGTGCAGCACCAACCCCAGCGGCCCGCCCCCACCGGGCGTCAACAGCCGCCGGTACAGGGCGAGATGAGGAGTGAGGGAGGCGAAGAACTCCGGCAGCGCGGCCGGTGCGCGGACCGGATCGGGCCGTCCCTGCCAGGCGTGCAGCGCCTCCACCGCCTCCCGTACGACGTCCGCGCACGCGTCGACCGCGAGGTCTTCGAGGTCGGTGTAGTGGACGTAGAACGTGGCCCGCCCGGTACCGGCCCGCCGGACCAGCGCGGCCACGCTCACCTCCTCCAGCGGACGCTCCGCGCACTCCGCGAGCAGCGCGGACCGCAGCCTCGCCCGGGTGCGGGCGGCCCGCGGGTCCTCGGGCGCGGCGCGGGTCACTGTGCGATCAGGACGGCGGCCAGGGCGATCGCGCCGGGCACGGCCTGCGCGAACAGGATGCGCCGGTTCGCGGTCGCCGCGCCGTACACCCCCGCGACGATCACGCAGGACAGGAAGAAGACCTGCGCGCGGAAGCCGGTCGGGTCGGCGGCGATCAGGCCCCAGACCAGGCCCGCCGCGAGGAAACCGTTGTAGAGGCCCTGGTTGGCCGCGAGCTTCGCGGTCGCCGCGGCGAACTCCGGGTCGAAGCCGTGGAAACGGCGGCCCGGCGGCTTCTGCCACAGGAACATCTCCAGCACCAGGATGTACGCGTGCAGCAGGGCGATCAGCGCCACCAGTACGTTCGCGACCGTTTCCATGACTTTTTCGGCTCCCTCGGCTCAGAACTTCTTGGACACCTGTCCACTATAGCTGGACAGGTGTCCAAGAAGTCGAATCGGGGCATGAAAGAGGGCCCCGCCGCGACGGGGGAGCGCGGCGGGGCCCGTACATCCGCGTTCCCGGCGGGCGGGGTTTCACACCTGCCGGGAACGCCGATTTCTACGCCTGCGGCTCCAGCACGAAGACGGGGATCTCCCGGTCCGTCTTGAGCTGGTACTCGGCGTACGACGGGTAGGCGGCGACGGCCCGCTCCCACCACGCGGCCTTCTCCTCGCCGGTGACCTCGCGAGCCGTCATGTCCTGCTTGGCGGGCCCGTCCTGGAGCTCGACATGCGGATCGGCCGTGACGTTGTGGTACCAGACCGGGTGCTTCGGGGCGCCGCCCTGCGAGGCGACCAGCGCGTACCGGCCCTCGTGCTCGACCCGCATCAGCGGCGTCTTGCGGAGCTTGCCGCTCTTCGCGCCCCGGGTCGTCAGCAGGATCACCGGCAGCCCGGTGTCCATCAGCGTCGTCCCCTCGGTCCCGCCGGACTTCTCGTACAACTCCACCTGATCCCGCACCCACTGCGCCGGGCTGGGCTCGTACTCGCCTTCGAGCGGCATGGCAACCATCCTCTTCTCACGTCGTACGGCGTGCTCACGTGTCCCAGGGAACGCGCGTCTCCCTCGGAATCATCCTCACAGGTCACACCGGTCGCCGCAGCGTCTGGAGCGCAGAGTTCCGGCCAGATCGCCGGCCGCGCCCATCTGGCCGAAGTCGACGTCGCAAATGTAGATGCTTGGGGCATCTAATGGGGACAGGTACGTCGCAATCCACTCTCTGCGAGGTCTCCATGACGCGACCGGCCCCCCTCGCCTTCCCCCAGGACCGCACCTGCCCCTACCAGCCCCCCACGGGCTACGACACACTCCGCACCGACCGCCCCCTCACCCGCGCCACCCTCTACGACGGCACCACCACCTGGCTCGTCACCGGCCACACCCTCGCCCGCACCCTCCTCGCCGACCCCCGCCTCTCCTCCGACCGCACCCGGCCCGGATTCCCCGGCGTCACCCCCCGCGTCAAGGCGCTGAGCGACCGCCCGATCCCGATCCTCGGCGTCGACGACCCCGAGCACCGCACCCAACGCCGCATGCTCCTCGCCGACTTCACCCTCCGCCGCGCCGAGGCACTGCGCCCCGCCATCCAGCGGATCGTGGACGACCGCATCGACGCCCTCCTCGCCCAGGGACCGCCCGCCGACCTCGTCTCCCTGTTCGCGCTGCCCGTCCCCTCGATGGTGATCTGCGCCCTGCTCGGCGTCCCCTACGCCGACCACGAGTTCTTCGAGGAACAGTCCGGACGCATCCTGCGCAGCCGCGACGAGGCCGAGGCGCGCGCCGCCCGCGATCGCCTGCGGAGCTATCTGAGCGACCTCGTCGACCGCAAACAGGCCGGGCGACCCGGCGACGGCGTCCTCGACATGCTCGTCCACCACCGCCTCCAAGGCGGCGAACTCGCCCGCGACGACGTCCTCGACATGGCGTTCATCCTCCTCGTCGCCGGCCACGAGACCACCGCCAACATGATCTCGCTCGGCACCTACACCCTCCTCGGCCACCCCGACCGCCTCGCCGAACTCCGCGCCGATCCCGGCCTGTTGCCGGACGCCGTCGAGGAGCTGATGCGGATGCTGTCCATCGTCGACGGACTGCTGCGCATCGCCCTGGAGGACATCGACGTCGACGGTACGACGATCAAGGCGGGCGAGGGCGTCGTCTTCGCCACCTCCGTCGTCAACCGTGACGCCGCCACCTACGACGACCCCGACGCCCTCGACTTCCACCGGCCCACCCGCCACCACGTCTCCTTCGGCTTCGGCATCCACCAGTGCCTCGGCCAGAACCTCGCCCGCGCCGAGTTGGAGATCGCCCTGCACACCCTCTTCACCCGGCTGCCCGGCCTGCGCCTTGCCGTCCCCGCCGACACGATCCCCTTCAAACCCGGCGACACGATCCAGGGGATGCTGGAACTCCCCGTGACCTGGTAGAGGCTCCGGACATGCACATCGACATCGACACGGACGTCTGCATCGGCGCCGGACAGTGCGCCCTCACCGCACCCAAGGTCTTCACCCAGGACGACGACGGCTTCTCGACCCTGACCGACGACCACACGGACCACCTCACCGACCCCCTGATCCGCGAGGCGGCCCGCGCGTGCCCGGTCTCCGCGATCACCGTCGGCTAGCGCACCCGACGGCCGGGCCTTCCAGCATGCCTCCTGTGTAGAGGGCCTGGCCGCGCGGCATCCAGTACCCCAGCTTCGAGACGACGGCCGAACAGTGCTCCCCGACGGTGGCCTCGACGACGACCGTCGACGGGTTGCCGGGCTGGAGGTCGGTCAGGGCGCAGTCCAGGGCGTACGCGGTCCGCGCCTGCTCCGGGTACCGGCCGACCAGGGGGTTCACGCAGCGGGGGTCGTCCGTGGTGAGGGTCGTCCCTTCCACGCCGATCACCCCGAACCTCCCGCTGCCGTCGCCGAGTTCGCTGTCCCGGGAGACCGTGTACGTCAGGGTCGTCACCGCGTTCGGGGCGAGCGTGCGCCGGTCCACCTCGATACGGTGCGTCGGCTTCGGGGCGGGCGCGGTGAAGGTGAGCCGCGCGCGGACGGTGCCCGCGAGATCGACACCGGCGGGCGTGGAACGGACCTTGACCGTCGCCGTTACCTCGTAGGTGCCGGGCCCGGGGTACGGGGTCGAGCCGGGCAGCGTTCCCGAGGCGACCGGCACGCCGTCGCGGGTCGCGGTCCAGGTGCCGGAGGTGAGGCATGCGGGGCGGGTGCCGGGGCGGCGGCAGGTGGCGGGGGCGGAGATCGCGGTGATCGGGGTGCCGGTACCCGCGCAGAGACTGACGCGAGCGAACTGCCCGCCGGGCCCGCGGAGGGTACCGGCGGGGGAGCAGAGGGTGGCGGGGGGTTCGGGGGCCCGGGAGGCCTCGTACACCGCCGGGGCCGTACGCGTCTCCGGGCTCTGCCCCCACGCCGCCGCGCCCCACAACCCCGGCACCAGCAACGCCCCCGCCGCCAACGCCCCGAACCCGATCCGACGTACCCGCATCGATGCCTCCCGTACCTCGCGGACCAGCCCGTGCCGGTCGCCCGGTCCGAGGATGCGCACGGCGTTCCGGGCCCGTGCCGCTCCCACGCCGGGCCGTCACCTGAAATGCCTTGCGGAGCGGCGACGACCCGGACGTACGCTCCCTCTGTCACCCACTCCGACGGCAGGAGCAGCAACGATGCAGTACGTGAAGCTCGGTTCGACCGGCCTGGACGTCTCCCGGATCTGTCTCGGCTGCATGACGTACGGCCTCCCGGACCGCGGCACGCACGAGTGGACCCTCGACGAGGAGGCGTCCCGCCCGCTGATCCGGCAGGCCCTGGACGCCGGGATCACCTTCTTCGACACCGCGAACGTCTACTCCGACGGCACCAGCGAGGAGATCGTCGGCAAGGCGCTGGCCGACTTCGCGGTCCGCGACGAGATCGTCCTCGCCACGAAGGTGCACGGCCGGATGCGCCCCGGACCCAACGGCGGCGGCCTCTCCCGCAAGGCGATCCTCACGGAGATCGACCACAGCCTGTCCCGCCTCGGTACCGACTACGTCGACCTGTACCAGATCCACCGCTTCGACCCGCACACCCCGGTCGAGGAGACGATGGAGGCGCTGCACGACGTGGTGAAGGCGGGCAAGGCCCGCTACATCGGGGCGAGTTCGATGTACGCGTGGCAGTTCGCGAAGATGCAGCACGCGGCGGAACGCAACGGCTGGACGCGGTTCGTGTCGATGCAGAACCACTACAACCTGATCTACCGCGAGGAGGAGCGCGAGATGCTCCCCCTCTGCGCCGACCAGGGCGTGGGCGTCATCCCGTGGAGCCCGCTCGCCCGGGGCCGCCTCACCCGCGACTGGGACGCGGCCACCGACCGCAGCGCCACCGACAACTTCGGCGCCACCCTCTACCAGGAAGGCGACCGCGCGATCGTCGAGGCCGTGACCCGCATCGCCGAGGCCAGGAACGTGCCGAGGGCCCAGGTCGCCCTCGCCTGGCTCCTCCACCAGGACACGGTCACGGCCCCGATCATCGGCGCGTCCAAGCCGAAACACCTCGAAGACGCGGTCGCGGCGGTCGAGTTGGAGCTGACCGACAAGGAGATCGAGGAGCTGGAGACTCCCTACACCCCGCACCCCATCGCCGGTCACTGAGTCAGTGGGGCCCCTGCGCCGCGAACTCCGTGCCGCAGGGGCCCGCCCCCTCGCTCTCCGCCAGCACCACCCGCTCCCCGTCCATCTCGATCGTCCGGTAGTACGCCCCGATCCGCTCGGTCGACCGCCCCACGTAGTGCCCGATGAACGACCGCCTGAACCGCTCGCCGGTCCGGTTCGGCTGCGACCCGTGCACGAGGCTGCCGTTGAAGAACAGGACGTCGCCGGGGGCCATGTCGACGGGTACGGCGGACAGACCGGGCGGCGGCGCGACGTACTCGCGGGCGAACGACACGGACTCGTCGGCCACTTCGGGGCAGAACAGGTCCAACAGGTGGGTGCCCGGGACGACTTCGAGCCCGCCGTTCTCCCGGTCGATGTCGTCGCAGGCCACCCACGCGGCGACGCACGTCCCCGGCTCGACCCGCAGATAGAAGTTGTCCTGGTGCAGCGCCTGCCCCCGCGCCCCCGGCGGCTTGAAGTAGAACATGCTTTGCGCCGCGAGCACCTCCTCGCCGAGCAACTCCTCCAGCACGCCCCGCAGTCGGGCGTCCAGCAGCATCTTCCGGGCGACCTCGCTGATCTCGTGCGGCTGCATCACCCGCGGGTACGCGTCCAGCGGATCGTCCCCGGCACGCGGCCGGAAGTGCCCCGGCACCTCCCGCCCCGCCGCCTGCAACGCCGCGAACTCACCACGGACGCGCTCGACCTCGTCGTACGAGAAGAGACCCCGCACGACCGCGTAGCCGTCCTGCCGGAACCGGTCCAGAATGCCTGTGACTGTCATGGCACAGGAAACTAGGCCGGAAATCAGCGGAGGAGGATGCCCGTGCGTGCTGAGGAGTTGACCGAGACTGCTGCGGACCCGTCGCCGCCGCCGGGGCTCGTGGTGGTCGGGCGGTTCGACCAGGCGGCGGGGTACGCGGTCAACCGGCCGTCCGGGTCGGACAGTTGGCTGATCCTGTGGACCACGGGAGGTGCGGGCCTGGTCGGGCAGGGGCGTACCGAACTCCCCGTGGCCGCCGGTGACTTCGTCCTGCTCGCCCCGGGCGTCCCCCAGCGGTACGCCGTCCGGCCCGGCGCGTCTGCGTGGCAATTCTGGTGGGCCCACTGCCCGTTGAGACCGTCCTGGCTGCCCTGGATCCGGCCGTACGACGTCGGCGACGGCGTCCATACGACGGGACCCGTGCCCGAAGTGCTGCGCGGGCGCGTCGAGTCGGCGTTCCGGCGGATGCTGGACGACGCCCGCTGGACCGGCGGGGAACCGGTCCGGCCGGCCGAGGAGGTGGCCGTCGCGCACAGCGCTCTCGCGCGTGAACTCGCCCTGTGCGCACTGGAGGAGGCGGTTCTGCTGGCCGCCGCCTCGCCGAGTCCCGTACCACCGGGGGCCGATGAGCGGATCCGGCGAGCACAGACGCTGATCGCCGCCGACCCCGGCGCCCCTCACACGGTCGCCTCGCTCGCCTCGGCCGTCGCCTTGTCGCCGTCCCGGTTCGCGCACCTGTTCACCGAGCAGCTCGGGGTGTCGCCGATGCGGGCCCTGCGGGAGGCTCGGCTGCGGCATGCGGCGCGGTTGCTGGAGAGCACGGCGCTGACGGCTGAACGGGTGGCGGCGGCTTCGGGGTTCGCGAGCGCGTTCCACTTCAGCCGGGCGTTCAGGGGGCGGTACGGGGTGCCGCCGGGGGAGTATCGGGTGGGGCGGGGCTGAGGGGTGGGTCCCTCAGGGGCGTACCCCGGCGCTGAAGCCCGTCCAGCGCAGGTCCGCCGGGAGGTGGCCCATGTCGTTGAAGAGCACGATCGCCGGGGGGAGGCCGTCCCGGTACTGGATCGTCGTCAGCGAGGTGTTTCCGCAGTTCAGGCCGATCCAGCGGGCGGGCGGCGCCTCCAGGGCGTGCCGTAGGAGCCAGGCGACCTGGAAGGCGTGGGTGACGAGCACCTCGTGGGTCTCCCGCTCGGCGGGGCGCGCGAACCTCGCGATCAGCGCGTCCGCCAGCCGCCGCCCCTCGGCCGCCTCCTCGCCGCCGAACCCGTCGAAGAAACCGGCGTACGCGGGCGGCATGTCGTCCGGGACGTACGGCACGTGGTCGGTCAGCTCGGGTGCCTCCTTCACGGGGGTGTCCGGGAGGTGGACGCCGAGGAGCTGTGCGGAGCGCTCCGCGCGGGGGAGGGGCGAGTGCCAGACCGCGTCGACCGGCAGCGCGGACAGCCGCCGGCCGAGCAACTCGACCTGGCGGTCGCCGGTTTGGGTGAGGTGCCCGAAGGCATCGGCCTCGCCGTGGCGGACGACGTGGAGGTGGCGGGTGGGCATGTCAGAGGACTCCTAGCGTTCGGTGGGCGTCTTCGAGGCGCTGGACGTCGTCGCGGGGTGTGTGGTTCCCGGAGAGGTCGTCGGCCCAGGCGAGCAGGCGGTGTACGTGGTGGTCGGGGGCGCCGGTGAGGATGCGGGGGGTGCCGAGGGCGACCTCGCCGGTGGTGCCGTCGATGGTGACGAGGGTGCCTTCGGGGAGGGCGGAGCCCTGCGCTCCGACCACCGCCGGTTTGTTCAACGCCCGTGCCACCACCGCCGCGTGGCTCGACGGGCCGCCCCGCTCCGTGACGATTCCGGCCGCCGCCGCGATCCCGCGCAGGTCGTTCGGGGAGGTCTCGGGGCGGAACAGGACGACGGGGGAGTCCCGGGCCATGCGGACCGCCGCCTCCGTCGTCGTCGCGACCCGGCCGACCGCCACGCCGGGACACGCGCCGACTCCCCGGGCCACGACGTCCTTCGGCTCGGCGATGCGGGGCGTGCGGACGTGGGCGAGGCTGCGGACCCGGCGCAGCGCCTCGTGCCGGTCGATGGCACCCGCCTCGGCCAGCTCCACCGCCGTACGGACCGCCGCCGCGTTCGTGAACCGGCCCGGCCTGACCTGGAGCAGCCACAACTCCCCGGACTGGAACGTGAATTCGGTGTAGCAGGCGTCCCGGTAGTGACTCTCCACGCGGCGCAGGGCGTTGAGCAGCTCCGCCCACAACGCCGGTTCCCGGTCGGCGAGTTCACGCAGCGGGCGGGTCGGGTGCGCGCCGGACACGACATCCTCGCCCTGCGTACGGAACAGGACGTCGCCGTACGGGGTGTTCTCGCCGGTGTTGGGGTCACGGCTGAAGGCGACGCCGGTGCCGCTGCGGGGGTCGCGGTTGCCGAAGACCATGGCCTGGACGATGACGGCCGTGCCGAGGTCGTGGGGGATGGTGTGGAGGGTGCGGTAGGTGTGGGCGCGGGGGGAGCGCCAGGAGGCGAGGACGGCTTCTACGGCCAGGGCGAGCTGAGTCGGGGCGTCGTCCGGTACGGGGACCGGCGTCGCCGCCGCGAAGCTCGCGAGGAAGCGCGCCCGGGAGTCCCGCGCGAACCCCTCGTCGCCGGTCTCGGCGGCAAGACCCGCCGTCGCCGCGGCCGTCAGCCCCAGGCCGAGCACCGTGTCCATCATCCCCGGCATCGACACCCCCGCCCCGGACCGTACGGACACCGCGAGCGGCCTGCCGGGACCGCCGAAGACGCGGCCGGTGGCGCGTTCGAGCCCGGCGATCCCCTCGGCCAGCTCCTCGCGGAGCCCGTCCGGGAGCCGTTTCTCGCTGAGAAAGACCCGGCATGCCTCCGCCGACACCACGAACGCGGGCGGCACCCGCAGCCCGAGCCGGTGCAGCAGCGCGAGTCCGAGCGCCTTGCCGCCCAACTCCGCTCTGTCCCCGGCGAGTTCGGCCGAGACCGGGTGCACCCACCTCATCGCGGCAGCCCCAGCGTGACGAGCAGATCCTCGTGCAGCTCCGCCCAGATCGTGTGGTACGACGCCGTACTGTCCGTCACGAACTGCCGCTCACCGCCCACCGCACGCTCCAGCGCCCCGGACAGCCGGACCCGGTAGCGGCCCAACCGGGGGAGCGCGGCGGCGAGTTCGTCACCGACGGGGGCGAACCGCCGGTCCAGGTCGGCGAATCGGTCCAGGACGCGCGCGTCGTACGCCGGGTCGGTGTGGTCGTTGACGCTGAACGTGCCGTGCTCCGGCCGCAGTTGCCACGCCGTGCACAGGTCGAGCAACTCGGGGTTGAGCACCAGGAACCGCTGCAACGCCGCCCGCAACGAGTCCCGGGCACCGGCCGCGTCGAGTTCGGCGGTGACCCGCCGGACGTTCTCCGCGCGCCCCGCGTCCGTGAGGCTCCAGGCGTCGTACGAGCGCGTCACGAACCCCTCGACACCGAGGTCGATGAGCGCGGACTCGACGTCCGGTTCGGTGAGGCCGGTGAAGGCGCCGATACGGGTGGGGCTCGCGGCACCGGCACAGCGGAGGGCGTGCAGGACGGGGAGGGGCATGAGGGCCTCTTGGATGTTCGATGTTTTCAGATGACGTCAACATCTGGATGGTCCCGGTATCATGGCACAGCCCGAACCGAAGGGGACACCATGGCGAGACTCACCCGCGCCGAACAGCAGCACCGCACCCGCGCCGCCGTACTCACCGCCGCCCGCGCCGAGTTCACCGAGCACGGCTTCACCGACGCCAAGATCGACCGCATCGCGGAACGCGCGGACCTCACGCGGGGCGCGGTGTACTCCAACTTCGCGGGGAAGCGCGCGCTGTACCTGGCGGTGCTGGCGGCCGACGCGGAGACCGTGCGGTCGGCTGCCCGACCGCCCCTGAAATCCCCGGAGTCGGCAGGCGAGGCGCTGGGTGCGTTCGCCCGCGTCTGGCTGGAACGCCTCCCCCTGGCCGGCGACACCCCGGCGAGCGGCCACCTCCAACTCCGCTCACTGTCGGGCGTGGCCGACACGGCTCCGATGCGAGCGGCACTGGCACAACTCCTGCGCCTGGAGGCGCTGTTGCTGGCCCTGTCCCTGAACGCGGAGAGCCCACCGGTACGGGTGGCGGACCTCGCGTTGACGCTGCTGCACGGGGCGACGGGGCTGGCGGAGAACGCGCCGGGTGCGGGGGACCCGTTCGACGTGGCGAGGGCGGCGGAACACATGGCGGACCTGCCGCTCGCCCCTGACGAACCAGCACCGCACTTGGCGTTCACAGCCCCGGCGCGAGAGACACGGGAGGCATGGACGCCGCCCACCGGTTTGCGAGACGAGATCACCGGCGAACCGGTCGACCTGCGGGACGACGGAGTGGTGGTCGTACTGGGCGCTGCGCGGCTGGGGGGGGTGAGGGAAGCGGCGGGGGAGGGGACGACGTTCGTGGTGGTGACCGCAGACCCCGCAGAGACAGGCCGCTTGGTCCGACTACGGATCACAGACCTCGTGGCATGCCTGCGCCGCGTGTTCGCACCCACGGACCTGCCTCGTGTCCGGATTGTCCTGGACGAGGAGGGAGCGATCGTGGAAGCGCTCGACGCTGCGGCAGTCGATGACTACACGGAGACAGTCGTACGCATCTTTGACGGTCGGATCACTCACCGGGCGGAGGGCCACGGTGCGGGCCACGCTGTGACCAAAGCGGGTACGGTTCGCTAGCTCTTTTAGGGGCGCGGGGCTGTATCTGATATGCGGCTACCGCCGCGTGGGCGCGACCAGTCACAACGAAGCCGCACCCGCCCCACAACCGTCAGCGGCACCTACAGGGGAGCGCTCATGCGCACCTCAAACCCACCCTCCTCGGTAGGCCCCGCAGCAAACGTCCCACCCAACAACTCCGCCCGCTCCCCCAACCCGATCAACCCCTGATGCGCCCCCGGCAACGGCAAGGACGCCCGAGTCGCAGGCGTATTCCGCACCGTCACCCCGAACCCCGACGCGTCATGCCACAACCGAACCGTCGCCCGAGCCCCCGGCGCATGCTTGCGCACATTGGTCAGAGCCTCCTGCACCGTGCGGTACACGGCCCGCTGAGCGGTCGTACTCACCTGCACCGGCAACTCCCCGACCAACTCCGTCTCGATCCCGCTCCCGGACACCAACCGCTGAAGATCCGTCAGCGTCGGCTGAGGAGTCAACTCCGTGGCCCGCCCCCCGGACGCCCGCAACAGAGTGACCATGTGCCGGAGTTCATCGAGCGTGTCGACACTGAGCGACCGAATGGCCCGCACCCCTTCCCGGAACTCGGGATCTTTCGCGGCGACCTGCAGGGCCCCGGCCTGAACGGCGATGAGACTCACCTGATGCGAGACGACGTCGTGCATCTCACGGGCCAACTGGGCCCGCTCCCGCGCGAGTACGGCCTGGGAGTGCAGCAACCGCTCGTGCTCCCGGGCCTCTTCGATCTCGACGAGCCGCCGGGCGAGATCACGCCGGGCCTGGAGGAGCTGCCCGAGGAGGACGGGCGCGGCGGCGGTGGCGAGCGTGTAGAAGAAGTAGACGACGGTCCACGTACGCTCGTTCTGGGACAGCCCGTCGAACGGCCACGGCAGGGCGGACACGACGGCGAACAGCACCGCGCACAGCCCGAGCAGCCGCCGGTCCCGGGACCGCTCGGAGAGGGTGAACAGCGCGGCGAACGGCGCGAACACGAAGTCCTGCATGGCGGTCGCGGGGATCGTCAGCAGGAACACGGCGAGCGGAAACCGCCGCCGCAGCACCAGCGCCGCACAGGCGACCGAGGCGGCCACCAGGACGAACGCGCTGTCGTCCGCCAGGTTGATCCACACGTCCGCGACGGCGATGGCGACGACCAGCGCGTCGAGAACACGCTCGGACGGCCGCCACCTCATCGCCCCGGCCCGCCCTCACGCGAGTCCAGCAGCCCCGCCCGCTGGGCGAGCAGCGCGGCCTGTACGCGGCTGCCGACGCGCAGCTTCGTGAGGATCGCGCTGACGTGGTCCTTGACGGTCCCGGCGCTGAGATGGATCCGTGCCCCGACCTCCGCGTTGGACAGCCCCTCCGCGACCAGCACGAGCACCTCGCGCTCCCGCTCGCTGAGCCGCCCGACACGCCCCGCCTCCTCGTCGTCGGCGGCGGAGACGGGCCGCCCCCGCCACACCGCGTGCGACGCCTTCGGCGACATCACGACGCCGCCCGCCGCGAGCGTCCGTACGAGCTGCGCGAGCTGGTCCGGCTCGGTGTCCTTCAGCAGGAACCCGGCCGCGCCGGACTTGAGGGCGGTCACGACGTATTCGTCCGCGTCGAACGTCGTCAGCATCGCCACGACCGGCGGCTCGGGCAGCGCCCGTACCTGGCCGAGGACGGTCAGCCCGTCGACGTCCGGCATCCGGATGTCCAGCAGCACCACGTCCGGCCGCTCGCGCCGGACCGTGGCCACGGCCTCCGCGCCGGTCGCCGTCGCGACGACCTCGATGTCCTCGGCCGCGTTGAGGATGAGCCGGAAACCGGACCGCACCAGGGCCTCGTCGTCCACCACCATGACACGGATCACGTGCGTCCCGCCTCGTCGTTCTGGGTTGTGATCGTCACCGATCGTCTGCGCCGTCACATCCGACCGTAGAGGGCGAAACCCCTCGTGGCAGAGGGTACGGGGCGCAGTCCCGCCGGTCGGGGGGAGCGGACCAGCCGCCCGGGGGGTCGCCGGTCGGCGGGTCCGCTCCCCCCGACCGGCGGGGGGTGTCCGGACGACTGCCGGATACTGCGGCGGCGGCCCGCGCAACAGCCTGGATCCATGACGCAGAACGCAGACCGGACGGCGCTGACGGACCGGGCCGCCGACCCGGCTCCGGGATCGGCCGAGCAGCCCGCACGGCCCTCCACCGGCCGTCTGATCGGCGTGGACCTCGCGCGCGGTCTCGCCGTCTTCGGCATGTACGCCGCCCACGTCGGCCCCGACCCCGCGCAGGGCGGCTTCGTCGGCCACGTGATGGAGCTGGCGCACGGCCGGGCCTCCGCGCTCTTCGCCTTCCTCGCCGGGTTCTCGATCATGCTGATCACCGGCCGCCGCACCCCGAAGACCGGCCGGGCCGGGCGCCAGGCGGTCGCCAAGGTCGTGATCCGCGCGGTGGTCCTGCTGGTCCTGGGCACGCTGCTGACGATGAGCGGCACCCCCGTCGAGGTCATCCTCGCCTTCTACGGCCTGTACTTCCTCCTCGTCCTCCCGCTGTACCGGTTGCGCGCCCTGCCCCTGGCGGTCATCGCGGCGTCGAGTGCCCTGGTCCTGCCGCAGGTCCTCTACGTCGTCCAGCACTTCCTGGCGAACCACGAGCCCGGCGGCCTGTGGACCTGGCCCGCCGAGACGGGCGGCGTCGTCTCCCTCCTGTTCTCCGGCAGCTACCCGGCCCTGACCTGGATCCCGTTCGTCATCGCCGGTATGGCCGTGGCCCGCCTCGACCTGGCCGCCACCGTCGTCCGCACCCGCCTCGCCCTCACCGGCGCCGCGCTCGCCGTCCTCGGATACGGCGGCTCCTGGCTCGCCCTGCACCTCGTGCCCGGCGCCCTGACGCGGCTGGCGGAGAGTGACTGGGGCGGCTGGGACAAGGGCGGCGCGGGCATGGGCATGGGCACGGGCGGGGGCGGCTCGGCGGCGTCGGCCTGGTGGTCGGACACCTGGGGTTTCCCGGCCGGCGACACCCCTTACGGCCTGCTCGTCGCCTCCCCGCACAGCGAGACCACCCTGTCCGTCCTCGGCAACACCGGTGTCGCGCTCCTCGTCCTGGTCGGCTGCCTCGCCGCCGTCGACGCCTTTCCCCGCTTCCACCGGCTCGCGAAGCCCGTCATCGCCGTCGGCTCGATGTCCCTGACCGCGTACGTCTTCCACATCGCCGGCATCCACGTCCTCGGCATCGAGGAACTTCCCGGCTCGCCGCTGCACGTCCTGCTCGGGTTCATCGTCGCCGTCACCGTGTTCGCCGCCCTGTGGGCCCGGTACTTCCGGCGCGGGCCCCTGGAGTGGCTGCTCGGCAAGGCCGCCAAGCCCGCCGAACTCGTCCGCTGACCGCCTGCCCGGAGGCCGCTCATGCTGTTCAACCCCCTGGCCAAGCCCCAGGAACCGACCCCCCTGCGCGGCACCCTGGTCGCCGCGGTCCTCGCGACGACCGTCGCCGCCGTCGGCCTCGCCTTCGGCGCCGCCACCCGCTCCGACGCCGGGCCCTCCGCCGAGGAGACGAAGACCCTCGACCAGCTGTACGCCGCCGCCAAGGCCGAGGGCGGCAAGCTCGTCGTCTACGCGGGCGGTGACTGGAAGGACCAGCAGGACGACACGAAGAAGGCGTTCGAGCAGCGCTTCCCCGGTGTCACCGTCGACATGGTCGTCGACTACAGCAAGTACCACGACGCCCGTATCGACCATCATCGCGACGAAGAGCCTCGTCCCCGACGTCGTCCAGCTCCAGACCCTCCAGGACTTCGACCGCTGGAAGGGGCAGGGCGTTCTGCTGCCCTACAAGCCCGCCGGGTTCGACAAAGTGCACAGCGCGTTCAAGGACCCCGACGGCGCCTGGATCGCCACCGACGTGTTCGCCTTCGGCGCCGCCTACAACCGGCAGGCCGTCGGCGCCGACGCACCCCGGAGCGTCCGCGACCTCGCCGCCGCGCGCTGGAAGGGCAAGGTCGCCTCCGCCTACCCCAACGACGACGACGCGACCCTCTTCCTCTACAGCCGGTACGTGCAGGCGTACGGCTGGAAGTGGCTCGACGGCATGGCCCGCAACACCCGGTTCCTGCGCGGCTCCGACGCCGCCGGCACCCTCATGGCCGAGGGCAAGAAGGCCGTCGGCCTGGGCGGCTGGGTCACTCCCGGCGCCGAGGGCAGCATGATCCCGAACACGACCGACCCGTTCGTGGCCTGGGGCCAGCGAGAAGCGATCCTCAAATCGGCCCGCCACCCCGCCACAGCGAAACTCTTCCTCAACTGGCAACTCTCCAAGGAACGCCAGACCACCGACGCCTGGTCCGTCCGCACCGACGTAGCCCCACCGCCCGGCCTGACCCCCGTCTGGCAGTACCCGAACGCGAACCTCGACACCTTCCCCACTTTCATGGCCAACCGCACCACAGCCGAACGCCTCCGCCAACAAATCACCCTCTACATAGGCGAGGCCCAGGGCACCCCCACCCCGGGCCGCCTCGGTCCCCACCCCGGCCCGGACTGGTCGGGCACTGGTCCCGCCGACTGGTCTGGATTCGCCGTGCCGTTCAGAGGCGGCAGCTGATCTCCATGCCGTCCTCGACGGGGAACGTCACGCTCTGGTATCCGTTCGCCGGGTCGCGTACGTAGTCGAGGTACGGCCGCAGACTGTTCAGGTCGACGTCGTCGGCCACGACGAGCGTGCCGGGCCGCAGGCGCGGTTCGAGAAGCCGCAGGACGGGCAGGCACAGCTCTTTCCAGCCGTCCAGCAGGACGAAGTCCGCGGGGGCGTCGAGGCTGTGGAGGGTGTCGCGGGCGTCCCCCTCCAGCGTGGTGATCAGGTCGTCCAGGCCGGTCTCGGTGAAGGTCCGGCGGGCTGCGGCGATCTTGTCCTTGCTGAGTTCCGTGGTGATGACGCGTCCGGTGCCGTTGTCCCGTACGGCTGCGGCCAAGTAGAGCGTGGAGATCCCGAAGGACATGCCGAACTCGACGACCGTGGCCGGGCAGACGGCTCGGACCAGGTTGTACAGCAGTTGCCCGCCTCTGGCGGAGATCGGCATGTAGACCTCCGCGACGGCGTCGGCCCGCTCCTGGGGTGTCAGCGGCGCGAACCCGCCGGGCAGCTGTGCGCTGACGCGTGCGGCAGTGGTTTCGTCCTGCTCGGCTCGCTCGAACATCAGGCTGAGGGCTGCCTCGATGCGGGGGTCGGCAAGCGTGTGGGTGTGTGTCATGAGAGTTAGAGTAGACGCAACGTTGCGTCATTTCTAGGGGCGATATCCTGACCGCCGGGAGGCGAAATGGCACCTGCGGCAAACGCCGTCGAGGCGGGCGGCACCGGCGGATCGGGGCGGCGTCACCACGGCAACCGGCACGGACGCAGCGAACAGGCCCGGCTGGCAGTACTGCAGGTGGCCGACGACCTGCTCGCCGAGAAGGGTTTCGCGGGCGTCACGATGGAGGGCATCGCCGCACGGGCCGGTGTGGCCAAGCAGACCATCTACCGCTGGTGGAAGAGCAAGACCGACGTCCTGATGGACGCCTTCCTCCAGGACGCGACCGAGGACCTCACGGCTCCCGATTCCGGCGACATCGCCCTCGACCTGCGCGACTATCTGCGCCAACTGGCGTGGTTCCTCGGCGAGTCCGACTCCGGCGCCGTCTTCAAGGCGCTGATTGCCCAGGCGCAGCATGATCCGGTGTTCGCCCAGGACTTCCGGTCCCGATACCTCGACGGGCAACGCTGCCGCGACCGCCTGCTGTTGGAGCGGGCCGTGGACAGGGGTCAGCTGCCTGCGGACCTCGACATGGCGGCCGAGACGGACCAGCTCGTAGGCCCTCTCTACTACCGCGTGCTGGTGACCGACGAACCGATCGGCCGCGAATTCACCGACGGGCTTGTCGACGCGTTCCTTCGGCGGCACGAGGTGACGACGCGGACGAAGTCCTGACCGGTCAGCGCACCCGGGGACTGCTGGGTGCCGTGATCAGCACGGCATCATCGAAGCCCTCGCCGATGCGGGACTCACATGCTGGGCGGACAAGGCATACCAAGGCCCCGGCAGGCCCGCCAGGTCCCGGACCCTCCCGGCGCTCACCCCAACCGTCGCCCTCATCGCAGCCCCAGCCCCCGCCGCCACCCCGGCCGGGGCCCCGCCTGAGCCACCACCGCCGCGCACCGGTGGTCTGCCGCACAGGCCCGTCCCGGTGCTGTCGTCGGCAGCAGGGTGTTCGCCGTGAACGTCAGTCCGTGTGGGTCTCCGCAGCCCTCCTCCGGGGTGGTCGTGTCGGCCGGTGGCCAGGCGCCGGGGTAGGAGCGCCGGGGGACCCAGTCCGGCACCGTGTCGTCCCAGAAGTTGCCCCGGTAGCGGACGTTGCGCACCGGCCGCCCGCCCCACTCCTCGCTGCACCCGCCGATCGACGCCACGTAGTCGTACACGGCGTTGTCCGCCACCGTCACCCAGTTCGTGCTGTCGTCCGTGTAGATCCCGACGTTCCAGATCCCGTACCGGCTCCCCGTCACCGCGTTGCCGCTGATCACCGCCCCGTCCGCGAACGAGCGGCCCTGCTCGCCCCGGAGATAGATCCCGCCCCCGTCGACGAGCACCCGGTTCGTCGCGAAGACCCGGTTGCCGACGATCCGGTTGCCCCGCATGATGCCGCGCAGATCCTCGCTGGGACCGGAGAGGATGCCGGTGTAGGGCACGTCGTTGACCTGGTTGTGCGCGAGCACCGTCTCCCGGGTCGCCGAGTCCCAGATCGCGGACGACGCGCGGTACTCCCGGCCGGTGTGGTGGATCCAGTTGTCCGTGACCCGGTTCCCCCGGTTGACGCCCTTCTCCTCGGGCGGCAGCACCCCCAGCGCGATCCCGCCGTCCGACGTGTCGCTGATGACGTTCCCGACGACCGAGCTGCCCGAACTGTCCCTCAACTCCACGGCCTGCGCCCCGAGATGAGCGAACCGGTTCCCCGTCAGAGCCACCCGCTCGACGCCCCGGAACGACACCGCCCCCGGCACCGTGAGCAGCTTCCCGTCCGGCCGCAGATACATGCTCCACGCCGCCGGGAACCCGGCCGGTGAACTCGGCGCCAGCCACGTGGCGTACGCGAACGTCAGCCCCCGGAACGCGACATCACGCACCCCCACCCCCGAGACCAGCGACTCCAGCACCGGCGCGACCACCCGCGCCCGCCGCATGTCCTCCCCGGCACGCGGCACGTACAGCAACGCGTGCCGCCCCGGCCGCGACCGGTCCAGGTACCAACTCCCGGGCCGGGCACGGAAACTGGGCGAGTTCTCCACCGCCACCGGCGCCGCCAGCAACTCGTCCGACGCGTACAGCTCCCGGACCAGCGACCAGCACGGCTCGTCCATCGTGATCACGGACCCCCGAGCGGCACCCTTACCCGCACCCCGCGCGACCCCCGCGACCCCGCACCGCCCCTCGACATACCCCGACCGGTACACGAACTCGACATCCCCCGCCCGCCGCCACCGCGAAGGCGCCGAACTCCCCGTCACGTACCCGGTCCTCGTCACCGTCAGCTTCCCCCCAGCGCCCCCGGCGAACCGCTCCGCCCGCCGCCCCTCCACATACAACTGCCGCGTCTCCAACGCCCCCACCTCGGCCCGCCACGCCCCCTTCGACCGCCCGTCGGGCCGCCACCCGGAAACGACCCGCCCCCCGCTGAACGTCACCCGCTCAGCCCGCGAACTCCCGTACCCGTACGCCTGATACACCACCCCGGAGTCCGCCCCGGTCAACCGCAACGGCGCCTTGAGCGCATACGTACCGCCCCGCAGATTCACCACCGCCCCGGCCCGCCCCCGCGCCTCCCGCTGCGCCCGCCCCGGCGTAGCGAAAGGCTGCCGGAAGGTGCCCGGCCAGGAGTCCTTGCCCCACGGAGCCACGTACAACTGCACGGCGGAGACGGCAGCTTGAGCCGGTACGGCCAGCACCGCCGCCAGGACCGCCAGCACGAGCACCGCCACCCCGCCCGCCCTGCCCCACGTACGCACCATCCCTGTCCCGCCTCCCGAACCCGACCCGCCGAGCTGAACCCGCCTCCACTCTCCTGCCCCACCCCACCCCTCCACATCGGCCGATCGGCCATCCCCTACCACCACAAGTAGCAAATCCCGCGACCGAAGTTGACGCCTCCTAGACCTTTCGGCCGATACGCCCACCCCTATACACGGCCCCCTGAATCCGGCATCACGGCTGGAATCAAACAGCGAAGTCCGACCCCAATCATCTTGAAAATAAAAGCACTTCACAGGGAGCGGCCACAGAACGCTCACCATTCGGCTAGATCCCTTGTTCCATCTCCACGGCCTATGCAAAGGTGTGCCTGTCAACGCGCCGACACGTTCTCCACGTACGCGCGAAGGCCCCTCCCGTCCTCCCCCCACGCTTCACGAGAGCTGCCCCGGCGGACGTTCGAGACGGCCGGTTCCGTGCAGCTTTGCCGGGAGGAATCCAACTGTGACAGAAGCGGGTCAGCCGAATTCCCCGACTTCGGCTCGGCGTTCGAAGGCGACGGACGAAATGCTGAGCGCCGAACTGAAAAGCTGGGAAGGAGCGGGGCCCGCACTGCACCCCGTGGGCGAACTCCTCGACCGGCACTGGGAAGCGGCCTTCACCTACGCGCGCCTGTGCGCCGACGGCGACCGCGCCGCAGGGATGCTCACCACCGCGGCCTTCACCCGCCTCTTCGGCGAGTCCCTGCGCCACGACGGCCCCACCGCCGCCTGGCGCCCCCACCTCCTGGTCACCGTCCGCCGAATAGCCTCCGAGTGGTACACCGACGGCCGCCGCGACCTCCTCCACCCCGCCCTGCGCGTCGAGGACGCCGACGTCCTCGCGGCCCGCCTCCTGCCGCCGTTGAACAGACGGCTGCTGTCGAGATCGTTCCAGCGCCTCTCCCCGACCTCCCGCTGCCTCCTGTGGCACATCGAGGTCGAGTCCGAACCCTTCGAGGCCCCCGCCTCCCTGCTGGGCCTCGACACCGAGGGCGCCCGCGTCGAACTGCGCCGCTCCCGCGACCGCCTGCGCGAGGAACTCCTCCAGTCGCACCGCGAACTCGCCGTCGAGGAGGAGTGCCACCGCTACGACCGCCTCCTGGACGTCACCAGCCGCCGAGGCGACGGCATGGACGCCGACCTGCGCGGCCACCTCGACCGCTGCCGCCACTGCGCCTACACCGCCGACCAGCTCGCCTGCTTCACCGAAGGCCCCGCCCTCGGCACCGCCCTCGCCGAAGGCACCCTCGGCTGGGCCGCACACGCCTACCAGGACGCCCGCGCGGGCACGCCTGAGGAACCACAGCAAGAAGAGACACGGCAAGAAGAGACACAGCGACTGCCCCTCCCCGGCGAGGACTTCCACGCCCCGAGCACCGACCTCGTCGTCGCCCCCGGCGGCGGCTCCGTGCGCGCGATCCGCAAGGCCCGCCGCCGCGCCCGCCGCCGCAACCTCGCCGCGGCCGTCCTCACCGTCAGCGGCCTCGTCGTCCTCCCGCTCGCCGTGTGGTCCGCGACGGGCTCTGGCGACAGCGGCAACCAGGCCGGAGAGAGCGTCGAGTCACCGAGCCCCGGCAAGGACACGCCGGGCAACGGCCCCTCCTGGGTCGACTCGGGCGGCTCCGTCCAGGGCACCCTGCGCGGGCGCCTGCACAACGTGTTCTCCGGACAGTGCATCGGCATCGAGGGCGGCAAGGCCGTCGAGGGCGCCGAAGCCGTCCTCGCGACCTGCTCCTCGGTCGCCTCGCAGCAGTGGTCGTACGAGACGAACGGCCTCCTGCGCAACGGCCTCGCCCAGAACCTGTGCCTCGACTCGCACCTCGGCTACGCGGTCCGCCTGACCCCCTGCACGGACGCCGGCACCCAGGAGACCAGCGTCCGCTACGACTTCACCCTCCAGGGCACCCTCGTCCCCCGCTGGAGCCAGGACCTCGCGCTCGCCCCCGCCGCGACCGACGGCTCCGGCGCGCTCGTCGCGAAGACCCGCGCGGACAGTGCCGCCCAGCGCTGGGTCATCGACACGTCCAAGCCCGACCTCCAGATGCAGATCGTCAACTGGGACACCGCCCAGACCCCCAGCAAGACCCCGGCCACCCCCAAGAAGGCCGCACCGAAGCCCACCCCCACCCCGGCACCGCCCAAGAAGCCCACCCCGAAGCCCGCACCCACCCCGACCCCGCCCGCGTCGAACCCGCCGCCGCAGTCCCAGTGCTCGTACAACAACCCGTACGCCTGCGACTGGTACGGCAACGGAAACGGCTACGGCGGAGGCCCCGGCTACGGCGGTTACCCCTACGGCTGGGGAGGCTACGGGTACGGCGGCTACGGCCGCTGACCCCCAGGCCACCCCCGGCCCCCCGTCAACGCCGACGCCCCCGAGCCCGGCGCTGACCCGGTCACACGACCTGAAGCGCCCCCCACAACGCCACCACCGACCCCACCAGCGCCACCGGCACCGTCAGCAGCCCCAGCCGCGTGAACTCACCCACGTCCACCCGCTCCTCGTGCCCGTGCACCACCCGCCGCCACAACAGCGTCGCGAGGGACCCGGCGTACGTCAGGTTCGGCCCGATGTTCACCCCGAGCAGCACCGCGAGCACCGCCCCGGGCCCCACCGGGGCGGCCAGCGGCGCCAGTGCCAGGACGGCCGGCAGGTTGTTGATCAGGTTCGCGAGCAGCGCGGCCACCGCCGCGAACCCCAGCAGCGCGAGCAGCCCCGACCCGCCAGGCAGCACATGCCCGAGCACGTCCCCGAGCCCGTTGTCGACGACACCGCGTACGACGATCCCCAGGGCCAGCACGAACGCCAGGAACCCGGGAGCCGCCGCCCGCACCACCTCGACCGGCCCGGCCTGCCGCCGCACCAGCGCCCGCACCGCCAGCACGAGCGCCCCCGCGAACGCCACCCACGCGGGCTCGACCCCCACCGCCGACGCGACCACGAACCCGGCGAGCGTCGCCGCGACCGTCACCAGCGCGAACATCGGCACATCCGGCGCGGGCCCGTCGTCCTCGACGGCCTCCAGCTCCGGCAGATCGGCGGCGAAGAACCGCCGCATGACCAGGTACTCCGCCCCGATCGCCACCACCCACGGCACCACCATCAACGCCGCGAACCGCGTGAAGCTCAGCCCGCTCGCCGTGAACGCCAGCAGGTTGGTCAGGTTCGAGACGGGCAGCAGCAAGGACGCCGTATTGGACAGATGCGCGCAGGCATAGACATGCGGCCTCGCCCGCACCTTCAGCCGGGTCGCCGTCGCGAACACGACAGGCGTCAGCAGCACGACCGTGGCGTCCAGACTCAGTACGGCCGTGATGACCGACGCCAGCACGAACACCGAGGACAGCAGCCGCCGGGGCCGCCCCGCAGCACGCCGCGCCAGCCACGCCCCGCACGCCGTGAACAGACCCTCCACCGCGCAGAAGTGCGCCAGCACGAGTACGGCCGCGAGGAACCCGACGACAGGCCCGAGCCGCTCCGCCTCCTCCCACGCGTCCCCGGCGGAGATCGCCCCCAGCGCCACCACCAGCACGGCGGCGGGCACCGCCACCAGCGCCTCCGACTTTCCGGAGGGCCGCAGCACGGCCCACCCGAGCGAGACGGCGAGCAGCACGGACGACAGGGAGACGGCGAGCGCGGTGTTCAGGGCGGATCCTTACGGGACGTACGACGACGAGCAGCCCCCCATGAAAACAGGAGCCGGTAAGAGAGCCGCCCCCAGCCCCCTCACTCCTCCCCGAGCAGCCCCAACTCCGCCCAGATCGTCTTCCCCTCCGACGTGTGCCGCGTCCCCCACCGGTCCGTCAACTGCGCCACCAGCAGCAACCCCCGCCCGCCCTCGTCCCACGTCTTCGCCCGCCGCAGATGCGGCGCGGTGTGGCTCGTGTCGGACACCTCGCAGATCAGCGTCGCCGCGTCATGGATCAGCCGCAGCCGGATCGGGTGCGAGCCGTACCGGATCGCGTTGGTGACCAGCTCGCTGACCACCAGTTCCGCCGTGAAGGACACCGCGTCGATCCCCCAGGCGACGAGCCGCTCGGCGACCTGCTTGCGGACGCTCGCGACGAGGGAGGGGTCGGGCGGGACGTCCCAGGTCGCGATGTGGTCGGCGGGCAGCGCGCGCGTACGCGCGAGGAGCAGCGCCACGTCGTCGGCGGAGCCGCCCGGCGGGAGCAACTCGTGCAGGACGCGGTCGCAGGTCTCGTCGAGGGAGTCGGCGTACCCGTCGAGCGCCGCGCACAGCGCGCGGAACCCGGAATCGACGTCCCGCGCGCGGGACTCGATCAGCCCGTCCGTGTACAGCGCGAGGACGCTGCCCTCGGCGAGCTGGATCTCGACCGACTCGAACGGCAGCCCGCCGAGCCCCAGCGGCGGCCCCGCCGGCAGGTCCACCCGGCGCGGCCGGCCGCCCGGCGGCACCACGACCGGCGGCGGATGCCCGGCGCGCGCCATCGTGCACCGCCGCGTCACCGGGTCGTACACCGCGTACAGACACGTCGCCCCCACCTCCCCGGGACTCCCCTCGCTGCCGGCCTCCTCGGAGAGCCGTACGACGAGGTCGTCCAGGTGGGTGAGCAGCTCGTCCGGGGTGAGGTCGATGTCGGCGAGGGTGCGGACGGCGGTACGCAGCCGTCCCATCGTCGCGGACGCCTGGATGCCGTGTCCGACGACGTCCCCGACGACCATCGCGACCCGCGTCCCCGACAGCGGGATCACGTCGAACCAGTCGCCGCCCACGCCCGCGCGCGCGGCGGGCAGGTAGCGGGAGGCGGCGTCGACGGCGGCCGTACGCGGCAGGGAGCGCGGCAGGAGGCTGCGCTGGAGGGCGATCGCGGTGTCGCGCTCGCGCGAGTAGCGGCGCGCGTTGTCGACGCAGACGGCGGCCCGCGCGGTGACCTCCTCCGCGAGCAGCACGTCGTCCGGGGTGAACGGGTCGGGGCGGCGGAACCGGGTCAGCACCGCCACCCCGAGGGTCGCCCCCCGCGCGCGCAGGGGCACCGACATGATCGAGTGGATGCCGACCTCCCGTACGCGCGCCCCGCGCGCGGCGTCCCAGGCCAGCCACTGGTCCAGCTCCCCGCCGGGCACGGTCGCGACGATCGTGCGCCCCGCCTCCAGCGAGTCCGCCTGCGGGGAACCCGCCGGGTACGTCTGGACCTCGCCCGGCTTGGCCACGGCTTCCGGGCTGCCCGGGTTCACGGACTGGTGCGCGGCCCGCCGCAGCGGCGTCGGCGACACGAACCGCGCCGGGAGTTCCGTGCCGTCCGGCGGGTCCAGCAGGTCGACGCTCACGAAATCGGCGAGCGCGGGCACACAGACGTCCGCCAGCTCCTGAGCCGTACGAGTGACGTCGAGGGTGGAACCGATCCGGACGCTCGCTTCGTTGACCAGTTGCAGCCGTTCCCTGGCGAGGTAGTTCTCGGTGAAGTCGTGGGCCGACAGGGCGACGCCGAGGATCCGCCCCTCCTCGTCGGTGACCGGCGCGAGCCTGGCCAGCCAGGCGTGCGCGTGCTCCTCGCCGCCGGTGCGCGTGTAGGTCTGTACGTCCTTGGCGAGGCCGGTGGCGAGCACGTCGGCCATGTGCTCCTCCAGCTCCTCGCTCTGGGGCCGCCCGCCGATCTCGGCCAGTCTCAGGCCCCGGATGCGTTCCTCGGGCAGCCCGATCGACGCCGCCATGGCGTCGTTGACCAGCCGCAGCCTCAGCCGGGCGTCGTACACGGCCAGGGCACACGGCGACTGGGCCAGCGCGGGCAGCGCGAGCGGGTCGTCGGGGGCGCGCGGGCCGCTGCCGGTCAGCGGCGTCACGACCAGCCAGGACCCGGGCCCGCCGTCGCGGGGGCGCCGGTGGTGGGCGAGCAGCCAGACCCGTACGACGTACCCGTCGCGGTGACGCAGCGCGACGGTGCCGTCCCAGCGGGCCGCCGTCGGGACCGGCAGCGTGCCGTCCGCGAGCAGGGCCGCCGCCGGGCCGCCCACGACCTCGTCGGATTCCCAGCCGAGCAGCGCGTGAGCACCGCCGTTCCACTCGACGAGGGCACCGTCGTCCGCGACGACCACCCGTGCCGTCTCGGCATCGTCGAACGGATAGACCGGGCTCATGCTCGCCACTCCATCGCGGACACTCACAGTGAACAGACCAGCCACTTCCGCCCCAGCCTAGACCGTCCGGCCGCAGAGCGAACGGGGAGTGCGGACGAGGGAATGGCGAGCACCCGACCCGCGCCCTTGACGGGTGTGCGCGGACCGGCGTCACATTCTGTTGTTTGACGATCAGTTGTGAGTAGTTCTGGTTCCCGACGCCTGTTTGGAAGAGCCGCCATGACGTTCAGCCGCAGATCGGTCCTCCTCGCCTCCGCCGCCGCCCCCGCAGCCGGCGCCCTCCTGTCCACCTCCGTCTCCACCACCGCCCACGCCGCAGCCCCGGCCCGCCACACCCTCCCCCTGCGCGACGGCTGGCGCTTCGCGCTGGTCAACCCGGGCGGGATCACCGACCCGACCGGCGCCTACGACCACGCCGCCGACCCCGCGTACGACGACGCGGCCTGGCGCGAGGTCGCCGTCCCCCACGACTGGTCCATCGAACTGGCCCCCACCACCGAGAACGGCACCACCAGCGGCACCGGCTTCTTCCCCGGAGGCCTCGGCTGGTACCGGCTCTCCTTCACCGTGCCGAGCACCTACGCCGGGAAGCGCGTCTCCGTCGAGTTCGACGGCGTCTACATGGACTCCACGGTCTTCGTGAACGGCACGGAACTCGGCACCCACCCCTACGGCTACACCGGCTTCGCCTACGACCTCACCGGCCGGCTCCACACCGACGGCGCAACGGAGAACGTCCTCGCCGTCCGCGTCCGCAACCGCCTCCCCAGCAGCCGCTGGTACTCCGGCAGCGGCATCTACCGCGAGGCCCGCCTCATCGTCATGGACCCGGTCCACGTCCCCCGCTGGGGCACGCACGTCACCACCCCGGAGATCACCGCCGACCGCGCGACCGTAGACATCCGCACGGCGGTCGCCAACACCTCCGGTACCCCGCAGGACGTCGAGATCACCTCCCGGATCGTCGCCCCGAACGGCCGCACGGTCGCTCGTACGACGTCCACGGTGACCGTCGCCGACACCGCGACCGAGGCCCACACCGCCGTCGTCCCCGACCCGGAGCGCTGGGACTTCACGGACCCGCACCGCTACCGCCTGGAGACCGAACTCCGTATCCAGGGCACGGTGGTCGACACCTACGGCACGGTCTTCGGCATCCGCACCTTCCGCCTGGACCCCGACGACGGCTTCGAACTCAACGGCAAACACGCCAAGTTGAAGGGCGTCGACCTCCACCACGACCTCGGCGCGCTCGGCGCGGCCGTCAGCGCGGACGCGATCCGGCGGCAGATGACCATCATGAAGTCGATGGGCGTGAACGCCTTCCGCACCTCCCACAACCCGCCCTCCACGGAGATGATCCGCATCTGCGAGGAGCTCGGGATCGTGATGCTGGTGGAGGCGTTCGACTGCTGGAAGACCCCCAAGACCCGTTACGACTACGGCCGTTTCTTCGACGAGTGGTCGGACCGCGACATCGCCGAGATGGTTCTCGCGGCCCGCAACTCCCCGGCCGTCGTGATGTGGTCGATCGGCAACGAGATCACCGAGTTCACCTCCACGGCGGGCCTGACGATCGCCGACCGCCTCATCGCCGGCATCAAGGCGTACGACACGACGCGCCCGGTCGTCATCGGCTCCCACCGCCACCGCAGCGTCCCCGCCCCCGGCACCCCGGCCGACCTGATCCTCGCCAAGCTCGACGGCCTCGGCCTCAACTACAACACCGCGAAGTCGGTCGACGCCCTCCACGCCCGCTACCCGCACCTGTTCCTCTTCGAGTCGGAATCCTCGTCGGAGACGTCAACTCGCGGCGCCTATCAGGAACCTGAGCACCTCAACACCGGCGAGAACTACACCCCCGGCAAGCGCGCGACCTCCTCCTACGACAACAACCTCGCCTCCTGGACGATGAGCGGCGAGTACGGCCACAAGAAGGACCGCGACCGGAAGTGGTTCGCCGGACAGTTCCTGTGGTCCGGCATCGACTACATCGGCGAACCCACCCCGTACGACGTGTTCCCGGTGAAGGCGTCGTTCTTCGGCGCGGTCGACACCGCCGGGTTCCCCAAGGACATGTACCACCTCTTCCGCAGCCAGTGGGTGAGCGAGCCCATGGTCCACCTGCTGCCGATGAGCTGGAACCACGCGGCGGGGGAGACCGTCGAGGTGTGGGCCTACGCGAACGTCCCCGAGGTCGAACTCTTCCTGAACGGTAGGTCGTTGGGGGTGCGGTCGTTCGACGTGAAGAAGACCGTGGACGGCCGCGAGTACCTGGAGACGACCGAGGCGACCGGCGACGACAAGACGTTCACCGACGGCCCGTATCCCGGGAGTTACACAAGTCCCAACGGCAGCGCGGGCAAACTGCACCTGACGTGGAAAGTCCCCTTCCAGGAGGGTGAGTTGAAGGCGGTCGCCCGGCGGGGCGGCAAGGTCGTCGCGACCGACGTCCTGCGCACGGCCGGTGCCCCGTCCGCCGTACGTCTCACCGCCGACCGCAAGTCCCTTGCCGCCGACGGCCGTTCACACGTCTTCGTCACCGCCGAGGTGGTCGACGCGCGCGGGACCGTCGTCCCCGATGCCGAGCACCTGTTGACGTTCACCGTCGACGGCGGCTCCCTCGCCGGGCTCGACAACGGGCGCCAGGAGAGCGCCGAGAAGTACCAGGCAAGCACCCGAACCGCCTTCCACGGCAAGGCACTTGCCATCGTGCGCTCGGGCGGCGAACCCGGGACGCTGAAGGTGACGGCGACGGGGGAGGGGCTGAAGAAGGGCACGGTCTCCGTACGGACGACCTGGGCGCGCTCGGCGTCCGCGACTCCGGCGCCCGCGTTCGCGCCGGAACACCCCGAGGTGCCCGACTACCCGTACGCCGACGCCAGTTACTCCGGCCGGCCCGACACCCTCCCGGCCGCCGTGCTCGACGGGAACCCCGCGACCGGCTGGTCCAACGGGTTCCTCAAGTCGGCCACCGCGCTGCTGCCCGCGCACGCCGGGTCGCGGGCGGCGGACTGGGTCGCGGTGGACTACGGCAGGGTGCGGGACTTCGACCGGGTGGAGGTGTCGTTCACCGTCGACGCCGGGCACAGCCTCCCGAAGAGCGTCGGGATCGAGGTGTGGGACGGGCGAACGTACGTACCCGCCACGGGAGTTGGCGTCGAGTGGGCCACCGCCTCCGACGCGCCGTCCGTGATCACGTTCGGGGCGCTGCGGGGGAGCCGGGTGAGGCTCACGTTCACCAGCGCGTATCCGGGTGAGACCCAAGGCGCAGTCAGGGTGAGCAAGTTGGACGCGTAGCTCCTGCGCGGAGGTTCGGACGGGACGGGCGGGAAGCCGTCCTGTCCGAACCGTTGACGGGATGTCATGGCGGGAACAAGCATGGTCGTCGTGCGCCGCGCGTGGGAGCGCTCCCATGGAGTCGCGGTGCTGAAGAGCCACGCCCGGAGCCGCACCCACGAGGAGCCAGACGTGAAACGACGCAGAACGGCCGCACTGACCCTGGCCGCCCTACTGGGCGGCGCCCTCGTGGCGCTGCCCGCGACCCCCGCCGGGGCCGACGAGGTCGAGCAGGTCAAGAACGGCGGCTTCGACACCGGGACCGCCCCCTGGTGGACCAGCAACGTCACCACCGTCCCCGCCGACGGACGCCTGTGCGCCGACGTCCCCGGCGGCACCGCCAACCGCTGGGACTCCGGGATCGGCCAGAACGACCTCACCCTCGTCAAGGGCGAGTCGTACCGCTTCTCCTTCAAGGCGTCCGGCGTCCCCGAGGGGCACGTGGTCCGCGCGATCGTCGGCCTCGCCGTCTCCCCGTACGACACCTGGCAGGAGGCGAGCCCGGTCCTGACCGAGGCCGACGGCTCGTACTCCTACACCTTCACCTCGCCCGTCGACACCGCGCAGGCGCAGGTCTCCTTCCAGGTCGGCGGGAGCGCGGACCCGTGGCGGTTCTGCGTGGACGACGTCTCGCTGCTCGGCGGGGTGCCGCCGGAGGTGTACGAGCCGGACACCGGGCCGCGCGTGCGCGTCAACCAGGTCGCCTACCTGCCCGCCGGGCCGAAGAACGCGACCCTCGTGACCGCCGCGACGACCCGCCTGCCGTGGCAGCTGAAGAACGCGGCCGGCAAGACGGTCGCGCACGGCTGGACCGTACCGCGCGGCACGGACGTGTCCTCCGCGCAGAACGTCCACACCGTCGACTTCGGCGCCTACCGCAAGGCCGGCACCGGCTACACGCTCACCGCCGACGGCGAGACCAGCCGCCCGTTCGACATCGGCAAGGCCGCCTACGAGAAGCTCAGCCGCGACGCCGTGAAGTACTACTACACGCAGCGCAGCGGCATCGCGATCCGCGACGACCTGCGGCCCGGCTACGGCAGGGCGGCGGGCCACACCGGCACCGCGCCCAACCAGGGCGACACCTCCGTACCCTGCCAACCCGGCGTCTGCGACTACGCGTTGGACGTCAGCGGCGGCTGGTACGACGCCGGGGACCACGGCAAGTACGTGGTGAACGGCGGCATCGCGACGTGGGAGGTGCTCAGCACCTACGAGCGTTCCCTGCACGCCCGCACCGGCACCCCGGCCCGCCTCGGCGACGGTCAGCTCGCGCTTCCCGAGAGCGGCAACAAGGTCCCCGACGTCCTCGACGAGGCGCGCTGGGAACTGGAGTTCATGCTGAAGATGCAGGTCCCGGACGGGCAGCCCCTCGCCGGGATGGCCCACCACAAGATCCACGACCAGAACTGGACCGGCCTGCCCCTGCTGCCGAGCGACGACCCGCAGAAGCGCGAACTGCACCCGCCGTCCACCGCCGCCACCCTCAACCTCGCGGCAACAGCCGCCCAGGCGGCCCGCCTCTACAAGCCGTACGACAAGGCGTTCGCCGCGAAGGCGCTGACCGCGGCCCGCAAGGCGTGGACGGCCGCGCAGGCGCACCCGGCGGTCTACGCCGACCCCAACGACGGTACCGGCGGCGGGGCTTACAACGACAACAACGTCACCGACGAGTTCTACTGGGCCGCCGCCGAGCTGTATCTCACCACCGGCGAGAAGCAGTTCGCGGACTCCGTCCTCAACTCCCCGCTCCACACGGCGGATGTCTTCGGCCCCGTCAGCTTCGACTGGGGCGGCACGGCGGCGGCCGGACGCCTCGACCTCGCCCTCGTCCCCAGCAGGCTCTCCGGCCGCGACAAGGTCCGCGCGTCCGTCGTGAAGGGCGCGGACGGCTACCTCACCACGCTCGCGGGTCAGTCGTACGGGATGCCGTACGCGCCCAACAACAACCTGTACGACTGGGGTTCAGCGCACCAGATACTCAACAACGCGGTCGTCGTCGCGAGCGCGTACGACATCACCGGCGCCTCCAAGTACCGCGACGGGGCCGTGCAGAGCATGGACTACGTGCTCGGCCGCAACGCGCTGAACATGTCGTACGTCACCGGCTACGGCGAGGCCAACGCCCATCACCAGCACAGCCGTTGGTACGCGAACCAGCTCGACCCGAAGCTGCCGTCGCCGCCCGCCGGGACGCTGGCCGGCGGTCCCAACTCGTCGATCCAGGACCCGTACGCGCAGAGCAAACTCCAGGGCTGCGTCGGCCAGTTCTGCTACATCGACGACATCCAGTCCTGGTCGACGAACGAGACGGCCGTCAACTGGAACGCGGCGCTGACCCGGCTCGCGTCCTTCGTCGCCGACCAGGGGTAGCAGGGGAACGCCTGTACGCCTCCGGTACCGCTCGGTCACCTACATGACCTGGGGATATTTACGGGTAAGTACCCGAGCGGTACCGTGAGGGGTATGCCAGCCCTCAATGTGGAGTTCAGCGAACGCGAGCTGGAGGACCTGCGGCAGATCGCCAAGGAGCGCGGGACGTCGATGAAGGCGCTCGTCCGCGAGGCCGCCGCCGCCGACATCGCCCGGCATCGGGCACTTCAGGAAGGCGCGGCGGCGTTCCGGACGTTCTTCGCCGCCCACGCCGACGAATTCGCGGCGGCCTTCCCCGACGACGAGAGCCCCGCCCGGGCGAGGGGCAGGTCGGTCCGCCGGTGACGACCGCCATCCATATCGACGTACCGTGGCTGCTCCAGCGCCACGAGGAGGTCCTCCCGGACCAGCCGACCGTCGACGACTTCTCCGCGCTCGTCGCGGCCGTCGCCCGGCACCGCGTCGACCCGCCGCGCCTCGGCGTCGACTCGGACCCGGCGTGGCGGGCGGCGGCCCTGCTGCACACGCTCGCGGTTCTCAAGCCGCTGCCGGCGGCCAATGCGCGGTTCGCCTGCGCGACGGCCGTGTCGTACATGTACGTCAGCGGCGCCGGGATCGATCCGCCGTACGGGGCGTTAGTGGATCTCGCCCGGGACTTGATGTCCGGGAAGGCGGATGTGTACGGGGCCGCGGATCGGTTGCGGTCGTGGCAGATATGAGTTTTGGGCCGCCGGCCGGTGCGGGAAGGGCCGAGCCGGCGGCCGACTCGCGCAGGAGAGCCGCCATCCGACGCGAGGGCCCCGAGGAGGGCCGTTTTCCAGTTGAGCGCGTGTCCCGGGGCGGCGGGAGTGTGTGTGGGAGGTGGGGTGCGGGCGCTTGATTCACACGGGGTGTGGCGCGTGGGTCTGCTTCAACGGTGGGTTGAAATCCCGCTTTACGGGCCGGAGTTGAGGGCGTTTCACCTTTCGTCGAAAAGTGATGGGCGCCGTTCCTCTTGCCTTGTTGTGTGCGACTAAGTTGTGCAATGGTGAACTATCCGTGCGCCGAGGTTCGGCCGGTCGCACAGTTCCGCACCGAAGGATCCGCACAGTGCCCTCCGCCTACCCTCCGCGTCCCCCGTACCCGCCGCCCGGCGGGGATCCCGGGGAGTCCGACGACGCGCTCGCGGCAGGGGTGCGCGGCGGGACGGACGGCGAGGTCGCCGAGGCCACCGCGCTGCTGATCGCGCGGCACTGGAGACCCGCCCACGACTACGCGGTGATCTGCCTCGCCGGGTCCGGGCCGGTCGCGTCGATGGCCACGGGGACCGCCTTCCACCAGGTCTTCGACCGGCTCAAGCTCGGCGAGTCCGGGACCGATCTGCGGCCCCGGCTGCTGCTCGCCGTCCGCGAGACCGTCCGGCTGTGGGCCTCCGCCGAGCGCGTCTCCGCCGTCCTGCCCGAGCTGCGCAAGCCCGCCGGGGCGCGCGGGATGCGGGCGGCGAAGGGGATGACGCCGGACAACCGGATCCTCTCGGAGTACGCCTATCACGCGCTTCCGGCGACCGAACGGTGCCTCCTGTGGCACGTCGAGGTCGAGGGCGAGCCGGTCAGTGTGCCCGCCGCGCTGCTCGGCGTCGACACGTCCATGGCCGCCGCCGCGCTGGAGGGCGCCCGCGACAAGCTCCGCGAGGGGATCGTCCGCGCGCACCGGGAGCTGGCGCCGAGCAAGGAGTGCCGCTTCTACAACCGGCTCCTGGAGGTGCCGTTGCGGCGCGGGGGTGACCTGCTGCCGGACGTTCGCCGGCACCTCGACGCGTGCCGCTACTGCCGCGCCGCCGCCGAGCAACTCGCCCAGGGCGCGGGGTGGGTGGGGCTCATGCTCGCGGAGGCGGTGCTGGGGTGGGGGGCTCGGCGGTACCACGACTCCCGGCCGGACCGGGGGCGCGAGGAGCCGGTTCGGGTGCGGGGGGCTGTGAAGAGGGGGGCGGGTCGGAGGCTCCTCGACCGGATGCCGTCGCCTGCGCGCCGGGAGGAGTCCGGTCGGGGGCGGGTGTTCGGTGCGTGGGGGAGCGGGGGTGACACGCAGGGAGCCGCTGAGGTGCTTCCCGGGGATATTCCGCCGGGTGGGGCGCAGGGGGTGGGGGTGTTCGGCGGGGGTGTACGGCGTGCTGGGCGGCCGGGGTGGCGGGGGCGCGGCGTTGGGGCCGGGTCGGAGGCGGTGCCGGGCGTGGGCGAAGGAGCGTTTCCCGATCCTGATGGTGTGGTGTCGGGTGGGGTCGGTCAGACGTTCGCAGGCTCTGGCGGTGCGGTGTCGGCCGAGGGTGGCCAGGCGCTCGGTGGTCCCGATGGTGTGGTGCCGGGTGGGGGTGGGCGGGCGTTCGCCGGTCCTGACGGTTCGGTGTCGGGCGGGGAAGGCCAGGCGTTGGGCGGTCCCGGTGGAGCGGTGTCGGGCGGGGGAGGCCAGGCGTTCGCCGGTCCTGACTGTGCGGGGTCGGCCGAGGGTGGTCAGGCGTTCGGTGGTCCTGGTGGTGTGGTGCCGGGTGAGGGCGGGCGGGCGTTTTCCGAGTTCGGTGGGGTGATGCCGAGTGGTGCGGCCGGACCGGGCTCGCGGCGGAGTTCCGCAGCGGGATTCCCTGGTGTCGACGGGGAGTTCGACGGGGTCGGGGGCCACGCGTTCGGCGCTGGGGCCGGTCGTCCGGGAACCGACTTCGCGTACGAGGGCTTCGCTGACCCCGACGGTGAGTCGGGCGGCGGCGATGCCGGTGCCGACGGGCGGCCTCGGTCCCGGCGGGCCGCCGGGCGGGCTCGGGTGCGTGGGGTTCGGGGGGCTCAAGGGACCCGGCGTGCCGTGCGGCAAGTCGGGAAGCGGTCGCCCCGGGCGCTCATCGCCGGGGTCGGGATCGCATCCGCCGGGGTGCTGACGACGTTCCTCGCCGCCGGGATGTGGTCCGACGAGGGGTCCGACCCGGCCTCGTCCACCAGCGTCAGCGGTGGGGGCGCCCTGCCCGGCGCCGACTCCCTGTCGCCCACGCCCACGCAGGGCAGCGTCGGCATGTCCGGCGGCCCCCAGCAGACGCGGCTGCGCAACGCCGACGCCGACCTGTGCCTGGAGGTCCCGGTCGGCGCCCGTGCCGGTATCGCCCTCGCGCTGGAGGTGTGCTCCTCCAACTGGGCCCAGCAGTGGTCGTACGAGGACGACGGCCTCCTGCGCAGCGTCGCCGAGCCCGCCCTGTGCGTGGACTCGCACGCGGACGCCGGCGTCGTCATCGCCAACACCTGCGCGGACGCGGACAGCCCTCGTGCCGACGACGTCCGCTACGACCTCACCGTCCAGGGCGAGTTGCTGCCCCGCTGGGACGAACGCCTCCCGCTGGCGGCCGTGGGTGACGACCCCGGCGCGAACGTCGCCGTCAAGGTCCGCGACGGCTCACCGTCCCAGCGCTGGCTGACGGACGCACCCCGCCCGACCCCGAGCTCGTTCTCGGTGAACGGCTCGACCGGCCCGTCACCACAGCAGGCCTGAGCCCGAACGTCGGCTGCACACCAAGGCATCCACCCGAGCCGCTCGCACCACCGCACGGCGTGCGCCGGTGGTCCGAGCGGCACCGCCCGACACGGCGGCTCCCCGAGCGGCCCACTCCCGCAGCATGCGCCCGCCCAGGCCGGAGCCTCATCAAACCGGCGCCTCCGCCAGCGCGTCCACCCCCACCGTCCCCACCCCCGCATGCCCCGACAACGCCAACGTGAGATCGAACTCCGCCAGCAGACACCGGATCACGTGCTCGACCCCGGGCTGTCCGTCGAGCCCCAGACCGTACGCGTACGGCCGCCCCAGCAGCACCGCCCGCGCCCCGAGGGCGAGCGCCTTGAACACGTCCGCGCCCGTCCGCACCCCGCTGTCGAACAGCACCGTCAGCCGGTCCCCGACCGCCTCGGCGACCCGGGGCAGCGCGTCCGCAGCCGCGATGGAACCGGCGACCTGTCGTCCGCCGTGGTTGGAGACCACCACCCCGTCCATCCCGGCATCGGCGGCGAGGCGCGCGTCGTCGGGGTGGAGGATGCCCTTGAGGACGATCGGGCCGGGCCAGTTCTCGCGGAGGAACGCGAGGTCGGGCCAGGTCTTGCCGGGGTCGGAGAAGAGGCTCACGAAGCGGAGGACCGCCGAGTTCAGGTCCTCCTGCGGTGACTTCGCGAGGCCCGCCAGGAACGCCGGGTCGGTGAAGTAGTTGGCCGTGCCCACCCCGCGCAGGAACGGCAGATACGCCTGGTCCAGATCGCGCGGACGCCACGCGAGCAGCGGCGTGTCCAGCGTGACGACGAGGACGGAGAACCCGGCGGCCCGCGCCCGCCCGAGGAAACTCCGGGTCACCTCGCGGTCCTTGGACCAGTACAGCTGGAACCACCGCTCGGCGTCCCCCATCGCCGAGGCGACGTCCTCCAGGGGCGTGCTGGACGCCGACGACAGCACGTACGGCACGCCCTGCGCGGCAGCGGCCCGCGCCGCCGCCGGTTCCGCGCCGGGGTGCAGGATCGACAGCACCCCGATCGGAGCCAGCGCCAGCGGCGCGCGCAGCGTACGCCCCAGCACCTCGACGGACAGATCCCGCTCGGCGACGTCCCGCAGCATGCGCGGCACGATCCGGCGCCGCTCCAGGGCCGCCCGGTTCGCCCGCGCCGTACTGCCGTCCCCGGCGCTCCCCGCGACGTACCCGAAGGGCCCGGGGCCGAGGCGCCGCCCGGCCATCTCCTCCAGCGCCGTGAGATCCGTGGGCAGCCGGGGCACCGCGCCCGTCAGGCCGTCGAGATAGATCTCGTACTGGAAGTCCGCCAAGTGCTGCCCCATGTCGCTCCCTTACTCCGCGATCTCCCGCAGGACGCGGGCGAGTTCACGAGGCTGAGAGAACATCGGCCAGTGCCCGCTGTCCATACGGACCAGGTCCCAGGACGGATTCTTGAGCAACTCCGTGACCGCCGGGAGCGGTTCCTCGCCGTCGAGCAGGCACTTGATGTACGTCGCCGGGAGGTCGGGCAGCGCGCCGGTGAGGGCGGCCGGCTCGGTGAGGGTCGCGCCCGGGTGCGGGGTCGCGCCCGCGACGATCCGGGCCGCCTGCTCGGGCGTCAGGCCCAGCTCCACGAACTGCTCGACGGGCGGCGCGGGCCAGACCCCGCCGTGCGCCGCGAGCGCCTCCCGCACCCAGTCGCTGTCCCAGCCGTCCAGGTCCCCCTTCCCGTCCACCGGCACGTTCGCGTCGACGAACACGACCCGCCGCAGCCGCTCCCCGATCCGCTCGGCGGCCTGCCCCACCGGCACGCCCGAGTAGCTGTGCCCCACCAGCACCACGTCCCGCAGATCGAGCCGCTCGATCTCCTCGACGATGTCCCGCACGTGCGTCTGCTGCCCCGCCGGCAGATCCCGCTTCTCCGCGAGCCCCGACAGCGTGAGCGGATGGGCCGACGGCAACTCCGCCGCCACCTCGTCCCACGCCCACGCCCCGAGCCAAGCTCCCGCCACCAACACGAATCCGGTCATGTCCGCAAGGTAGCCGACGGCTCTGACAATCCGTCCTGACCAGGCAGAACACCGCTATCGGTGATCGCCGGCACGGGTACGTCCACGGTCTTCGCGAACCGCGCGCCCTCAGGCCCGTACACCGCACGCGGCTCGGGGAAGATCCGCAGCAGCGACAGGAACAGCACCGCCGAGACGGCCAGCGACAGCGGCAGGCTGATGTCGACGCCGTTCGCCAGACCGCCGAGCGGGCCGACGAACTGGCCGGGGATGTTCGTGAACAGCACACCGATCAGCGCCGCCACCCACCACGCGGTCATCCCGCGCCAGTTCCAGCCGTGCGCGAACCAGTAACGCCCGCCGCGTTGACGCCGGTTGAAGACCTGGAGGGCGTCCGCGTCGTACCAGCCGCGCCGCGTCCAGAAGCCCAGCATCAGCACGACCATCCACGGTGTCGTGCACGTCACGATCATCGTCGCGAACGTCGAGATCGACTGCACGACGTCCAGCGCGAACCGGCCCACGAAGATGAACGCGATCGCCAACCCGCCGACCAGCAACGTGGCTTGGACCCGGCTCAGGCGCGGGAACACGGACGAGAAGTCCAGGCCGGTGCCGTACAGGGCCGTCGTACCCGTCGCCATGCCGCCGATCAGCGCGAGCAGGCACACCGGCAGGAAGAACCAGCCCGGCGAGATCGCCAGCAGGCCGCCGACGAAGTCCGGGGCCGCCGGATCGACGTACTTCGGCGCCCGCGCCGCGATGATGCTGGCCGTCCCGAGGCCGAACACGAACGGCAGGAGCGTCGCGAGCTGCGACAGGAACGCCGCGCCCACCACCCGGCCGCGCGGGGCGTTCGCCGGGATGTACCGCGACCAGTCCCCGAGGAACGCCCCGAACGACACCGGGTTCGACAGCACGATCAGCGCCGCGCCGATGAACGCGGGCCAGAACGCCGCGTCCGACGTCGACGAGAACGCGCCCGCGTACGAGGGGTCGAAGTCCCCGGCGAACGCGAACACGCCGACCAGGAACAGGACCGTCGCGGTCGGCACGGCGACCTTGTTGACGAACAGCATGAACCGGAAGCCGTACACGCACACGGTGAGCACCAGACCGGCGAACAGCGCGTACGCGACGGCGTACGACGCGTCCCCGCGCGGGAGGTCCAGCAGGCGGTGCGCGCCGCCCACCAGCGCGTCGCCGCTGCTCCACACGGAGATCGAGAAGAACGCGACGGCCGTCAGCAGCGAGAGGAACGAGCCGACGATCCTGCCGTGCACGCCCAGGTGCGCGGAGGAGGAGACCGCGTTGTTCGTGCCGTTGACCGGGCCGAACACGGCCATCGGGCACAGGATCAGGGCGCCGACGACGACCCCCAGGAGCGTCGCCGCGAGGCCCTGCCAGAAGGAGAGGCCGAACAGGATCGGGAACGCGCCCAGCACGCACGTGGAGAACGTGTTGGCGCCGCCGAACGCCAGCCGGAACAGGTCCAGCGGGCGCGCGGTGCGGTCGGCGTCGGGGATGCGCTCCACGCCGTACGGCTCTACCTCGGTCAGGGACGGGGGGTGCTGGGACGTCATGGGGACTCCAACTGGGCGGCGGCGGAGGCTGGTTCTGGGGGGTGCGGTGACCGTACGGCTCGCGCGCGGGCGCCTGCCAGAGGTTGATTCGTCCACAGTCTGCGGCTGAAGTGGATGGTTCGACCATTGCTTGGGCCGGAGAGTGTCAGGGGAGTGTGAAGGGAATGTTTCAGGTCGATTGCCGAACCTACGAGAACCGGCCATCCGGGCCGGGAAGCGGATCATGAAGCGCTTGCCTGCGGCGTTCTCGCGTTCGAATCCTGTCGCTTCACGCCACTGATTGAATACGCAAGGTTACTGAAACCTGTGGTGTCGATGTGAAGTCCGGCGCCGGACCCGGCAGAGTGGCGTCCGCCGCACGGCACCCACCCGGTGACCGGCGGCACAGACTCCAACCGAGCGGAAGGAAGCACACAATGCAGAACACCGCGCGCTGGGCAGTGATCGGCGGCCTCGCGGCCGTCGCCGTGTGCGGGCCCCTCACCGGGTCCGCATCCGCAGCCCCGTCCGCAGGCCAGGCATCCCTGTACGCGCCGTCGGCCCTCGTGCTGACCGTCGGGCACGGCGAACGCGCGGCCGGTACCACGCCGGCCCGCGCCGTCACCCTGAACTGCGCGCCCACCGCCTCCGGGACCCACCCGGCCGCCGCCCTCGCCTGCGCCGAACTCCGCGCCGTCGGCGGCGACTTCGAGGCGCTCACGATGCGGGCGAGCGGGCCCTGCACCAAGCAGTACGACCCGGTCGTCGTGACTGTCGACGGCGTCTGGCAGGGCAAACGCGTCGCCTACGAGCGGACGTTCGCCAACGAGTGCGTCAAGAACGCGGGCGCCAGCAGCGTGTTCGGGTTCTGACCGCTGCCATCCAGACCGGAGTCGCGGGGTCCCTGTGGACGCCACGAGAGGCTCGTTACTGGGGAGTGCGAGTCCTGGACACGGGAGAGCCTGTGACTCCTAGGACCCCGGGGACCGGAAAGGCGGGGTGGGGCCGCCGCCGGTTCCCGGGGTTCACCCTTGAGGGTCAACTCCCCGGCCCCGAGGGTCGATCCTCGAACTCCGGTTCCTCGCCGGGGATTTCCGTCAGCGGCGGGAAACGGTCCGTCAGCCGCGCGGCCATCAGCAGCCGCCGTACGGCAGACCCGCCGACGACCAGCCGCAGCCTGCCGCCGCTCCGCCGTGCCCGGTCCTCCGCGCGGCACAGTGCCCGCAGGCCCGAGCAGTCGAAGAACTCCACCAGCCGCAGGTCCACGAGGACATCCGGTACGCCCTTCGCGGTGGCCGCGTCGAGATGCTCCGCCAGCAGGTTCGCGGTCGCCATGTCGATCTCCCCGGTCACCTCGACCACGGTGAACCGGCCGCTGGATCTGGTCCGCGCGTACGGATTGGCCGGTGGCGTCATGTCCTGTTCCACCTCGGCAGGGGTCTCGCTCCGGTCCCGGAAGCTACCCCGCACCACCGCGAACCATCCCTTCACAGCACTCCGCAAGATCTAGTTCACTCGACCTGGTGAATATCCCCGCCGGGGATTGACTCCGGGTGCCAGTCCGGGGACGTGGGCAGGAGGCGGACATGCGGGGCCGCCGCTCGCACCAACAGGAAGTCCTTGAGGCGCGGTCTGCCTCGGAGGGTGGGCCTGGTCCGGGGCATCGTCTTCCCTGGGGTCGGTGTCGGGAGAGGGCGGTCAGGGCGCGGTGTCTCCTGGCGGGTGGAGGTGAACTGGCCGACGGTCACGCCACCCCTAGATCCATCCCTGCCGCTCCGCGACGTCAGCGCGACCGTCCGGCACGCCGGTGCCCGCGACGCGAACTCCTTGTCCTCGACCACCAGGACACCGATCACGAACCCGGCCCCCCACCCCCTACGCCAACTGCCTCCGCACCAGCTCGTGCAACCGCCCCCCGACATCCGCCAACAGTTCCCCCGGCGCCCCCTGCTGAGCGATCTTCCCGTTCTCCATCACCACCACCCGGTCCGCGTCCATCACCGTCGACAGCCGATGCGCGATCACCACCCGCGTGGCGTTCAGCTTGCGTGTCGACTCGATGACCACCCGCTGTGTCTCGTTGTCCAGCGCGCTGGTCGCCTCGTCGAAGAAGAGGATGCGGGGGCGGCGGATCAGGGCCTGGGCGATCATCAGGCGTTGCCGCTGGCCCCCGGAGATGGCCCCGGCGCCGGAGACGATCGTGTGCAGACCCATCGGCATCCGCTTGATGTCGTCCGCGAGCCCGGCGAGTTCGGCGGCGGCCATCGCCTCCTCCGGTGTGTACGACTCGGTCCCGCAGATGACGTCGAGGAGGGAACCGCTGAACGGCTGGGCGTGCTGGAGGACCACCCCGCACTGCCGCCGGACGGCGGACTGGTCCAGCGCGGAGAGGTCCTGTCCGTCGTACAGGACACTCCCGGACACCGGACGGTCGAAGCCGATCAGCAGCCGCAGCAGAGTCGACTTGCCGCACCCGCTGGGCCCCACGACCGCGACGAACTCACCGGGCCGCACCTCGAAGGACACGTCGTCGAGGACGAGCGGCCCGTCGTCGGAGTACCGGAAGGACAGCCGGCGAGCCTCGATCGCCCCGGTCAGCGGCCCCGGCCGGGTCGCCGCGCCCCGAACCTCCGGCGTCGCCTCCAGCACGGGCCGGATCTCCTCGAACAGCGGCAGCGCGGCGACGGCGGAGACGAACGCCCCGGTCAGAGACGTCACCGAGGTCAGCAGCATCGTCACCGACGTGTTGAAGGTGAGGAACGCGGACGCGGACATGCTCCCGCGCGCGGGCCCCGCGAGCAGCATGAACATCACCAGCGTGCACACCGGCAGATACACCGCGCCGAGCACGGCGTTGAGGTTCTTGATCCGCCCGAGCCGGTGCTGGAGCTCACGGCTGCGGGCGAACTCGGACGCCCAGGCGGCGTACGCGTAGTTCTCGGCGGCGGCGACCCGCAGCTTCGGCAGCCCCCGCAGCGTCTGGAACGCCTGGTTGTTCAGCTTGTTGGACAGGACGACGAGCCGCCGCTGCCACCGCACCTGCCACAGCCCGAGCCCGAGGAAGACGGCGCCGATGACGACGAGCATCCCGATCGCGGCCATCGCCATCGGCACGCTGTACCAGAGCAGCAGCCCGAGGTTCATCGCACCGACGGTCAACGACTGCGCGACGGACGGCCCGAGCCCCGCCATCAGCCGCCGGATCGCGCTGATCCCCATCGCCGCACTGGCGAGTTCCCCGGTGGAGCGGGCCGAGAAGAACTTGGTCGGCAGCCTCAACAGCCGGTCCCACACGGCAGGTTGGAGCGTCGACTCGATCCGCCCTTCGAGCCGCAGGATCGTCAGGTTCTGCAACAGGATGAACGCGGCGGCGACGACACTGCTGAGCATCACCGCCAGACACACCTGGACGATCAGCCCCTCCTGCGCGCGCGGCACGAACTCCCCGAGCACCTTGCCGGTCGCGATCGGCACCAGCGCCCCGATCGCGACGGTCACCAGCCCGCTCAGCAGGAGCACCGAGAGGTCGCCCCGGGTCCCGCGCATGCTGAACCGCAGCAGACCCAGCGGACCCATCGGCCGGTCGGGCAGCGGCCGGTAGAACATCACCGCGCGCGCCTCGAACTCGCTCGCGTTCGCCTTCTCGACCGGTGTCTCCCGCCCGGTCCCGGGATGCACGGCGACGTACCCGCCACGCCGCCACAGCAGCGCGACCGGCGACCCGGACAGCGCCCGGTGCCCCACGAGAGGCCCCACGTCGTCCCGCCACCAGCGCCCGTCGAGCCGGATGGCGCGCACGCGCACACGGGAGGCGAGGGCGACCTGTTCGACGGGGTCGAGCCGGTCGTTGACGGCGCCCATCCGCGCGGGCTCGGTCAGCGCGATCCCGGCGGCCTGGGCGGCCAGCTTGCACGCGGCGAACGTGGCATCCGCGTCGGCGGACGTCGTACGCCGGGACGCCGACGGCTTCCCGATGGACGCCAGCAGCGTCCGGTCGGCCTGGACGCGGACCGCCTCACCGGCCTTGATCCCGGCGGCGGCACGCGTCTCGTGGGTGCGTTCGAGCTGCTCGATCCAGCGGTCGAGGGTGGTGAGGAGCCGGTACTGCTGGTCGACCATGCTCTGCCAGACGGCCGGGTCCATCAGCAGGTCGGCGGCGGCCTCCTGGCCGTACAAGGTGCCGTACTGGACGCTGCCGGGCGGCACCTGCATCCAGAAGACGTCCTCGTCGGTGACCTCGGCCGCACCCATGGGGGCCTGGAAGAGGATGGAGAGGCTGCGGCCGACGCCCAGGGATAGGGCGTACTCCAGCGGACTGGTCGTCAGCGGCGCGTACTGCGGATTGCCGTACTCGTCGTACGACCACACCTCCTGAGCGACCGGCTGATACAGCTCCCGCAGGTTGATCCGGTGCACCGCACAGTCCCGCACCGGCCGCGCCACCAGCGTGTGCTGCGCCCCCGCCACCGGACCCAGCAGCAGCGAACCCGTCTCCAGGCGGCCGAGATGGTGCCAGTGCCCCTCCTGCCCCGCGTCCACCGCGAACAGGTCGAGCGCGCCCGACGCGACGAGCCACAGCACCTGCGGCCCCTCCAGGTCCAGCCGCGCGGAGCCCGCGCAGTCGAACCGTGTGCCCGACTGCCCGAGCGCACCGAGAACCAGGTCGCCTTCCTGCACCGTCACCGCTCCCTCACCAGCGCCGCGTACGCGCCACCGCGCGCCACCAGCTCCTCGTGCCGTCCGCGCTCCACGATCGTGCCGTGCTGGAGGACGACGATCTCGTCGCTGTCGCGGACCGTGCTGAGCCGGTGCGCGATCACCACGCAGGCGCAGCCGCGCCGCCGCAGGTTGTCCATGACGACCAGCTCGGTCTCCGCGTCGAGCGCGCTGGTCACCTCGTCGAGGATCAGCACGCTCGGCTTGCGCACCAACGCCCGCGCGATCTCCAGGCGTTGACGCTGGCCGCCGGAGAAGTTCCGGCCGTCCTGCTCGACCTTGCTCTGGATACCGCCCGGCCTGCGCGTCACCACGTCGTACAGCGCCGCGTCCCGCAGCGCCTCGGTCACCGCCTCGTCCGTGATCGACGGGTCCCACAGCGCCACGTTGTCGCGGACCGACCCCTCGAAGAGGAACACCTCCTGGTCGACGAAGGACACCGACGCGGCGAGCGCGCCGCGCGGGATGTCGTCCAGGCGCTGTCCGTCGATGCGGATCACGCCCTCCCAGGGGGAGTAGAGGCCGGAGAGCAGGCGGGACACCGTCGACTTGCCGCTCCCCGAGCCGCCGACCAGCGCGACCTGCTGACCCGGGCCGACGGTGAGGTCGAAACCGGACAGCAACGGCTTGTCGAGGGGGCTGTACCCGAAGGTGATGTTCTGGAGTTCGACGTGTCCGCGCAGCCGCCGCGTCGAGTCGGCGCCGCCGGGACGGTCGTACAGCGGGTCGGCGCGGAAGTTCTCCACGTCCTTCAGCCGGGCCACGTCCGCCGCGAAGTCCTGGATCCGGCCCGCGACGCCGTTCAGGCGGGTCAGCGGGGCCGTGAAACGGGCCACCAGCGCCTGGAAGGCGACCAGCAGACCCACCGAGATGTGCCCCTCGATCGCCCGCATCCCGCCGATCCACAGGATGAGCGCGCTGTTGAGGGTCGCGAGCGTCGGCGCGACCACACCGAGCCAGGCGCTCGGGACGCCGAGCCGCTGCTGCTCCTCCAGGGTCGTCGCGTGCTGCCCGGCCCACTTGCGGAAGTAGCCGTCCTCGCCGCCGGTCGCCTTCATCGTCTCGATCAACTGGAGCCCGGTGTATGCCGTGTTGGTCAACCGGGCGTTGTCCGCGCGGAGTTTGGCCGTACGCGTCGCGCGCAGCCGGATCACGACCCGCATCGCGACAATGTTCAGGAGGGCAACGCCTATACCTACGAAGGTGAGTTGGGGGTCGTATGTGTAGAGCAGTACGGCGTACAGGACGACGACCACCGCGTCCACGCCCGCCGAGGCGAGGTCGCGGGCCAGGGTCTCGGCGACCGCGTCGTTCGACTGGAGGCGCTGCACCAGGTCGGCCGGGCTGCGCTGGGAGAAGAACGTCACCGGCAGCCGCAGCAGGTGGCGCAGGAAGCGGGCGCTGGAGAGGGTCGAGGAGATGATGCGGCCGTGGTGGAGGTTGGCCTGCTGGAGCCAGGTCAGCGCGATGGTCAGCAGGACGCAGGCCGCCATGGACGTGAACAGGACGCCCAGCAAAGAGGTTTGGCCGCCGATGAGGAACATGTCGATGTACTGGCGGCTCAGCGCCGGGACCGCCGCGCCGACCAGGACGAGGAGGAGGCTCGCGAGGACGGCCGCCGGGAGCGTACCCGCCGTACCGCGCAGGCGTGCGGGCATCGCGCCGAGGACACCCGCCTTGCGGCCACCCCGCTCGAACTCCTCGCCGGGTTCCAGGACCAGGACGACGCCCGTGAAGCTGCCGTCGAAGTCCTCCATCGGGACGAACCGGCGCCCCTTGGCAGGGTCGTTGATGAAGACGCCGCGGCGGCCGAAGCGGCGGCCGATACCGTCGTAGACGACGTAGTGGTTGAACTCCCAGAACAGGATCGCCGGGGTCTGGACGCCCTCCAGGGCCGCCAGGTCCATCTGCATGCCCTTGGCGGTGAAGCCGTAACTGCGGGCCGCCTTCAGGAGGTTGCTCGCGCGCGAGCCGTCCCGCGAGACGCCGCACGCGATGCGCAGCTCCTCCAGCGGGACGTGCCGGCCGTGGTGCGCGAGGACCATCGACAAGGAGGCGGCCCCGCACTCGACGGCCTCCATCTGGAGCACGGTCGGCGTACGGACCGTCTTCACGGCGCTCACGGCAACAGCCAGTCGACGGGCCGCTGATCGGCCAGCTTGATCGAACCGCTGGCCAGCGTCATGGAGTCGAGCCCGTACGGCGGCCCCTCGGCCGACGACCAGCGGTAACCGCTCTTGGTCCGCGCGGACTTGTCGAGCTGGACGAGCACCGCGACCGGCCGTCCCTTGCTCGTGAACTGCTCGCCGAGCTGCTGGTCACCGAGGAACGCGGCGATCTGCTGCGCCGACTGGGCCGCGCGGTCCACCGACTTCACGTGGCCGCGCAGTACGCCGTACTGCTGGGTCGGGACCGTCTGGACGGTGAGGTCGACGGCGGCGTTCTCGGGGATCGTGGCCGCGTTCTGCGCGGGGACGTAGACGGTCGCGTACAACGGGTCGCCGGCCTTCGCGACCTTCTCGATCGCGGCGACGTTCGCGCCGGTCGAGATGATCTGGCCGATCGTCGCGGCGAGCGCGGTGACGCGTCCGGCGGCGACCGTACGGACGACCGCGTCGCCCTGCGCCGTCCGCACCTGGAGCAACGGGGCGTTCGCGCCGAGCCGTTGGCCCTCCTGCGCGAGGACGGCGGTGACCTGTCCCGCCGCCGGGCTCTGGAGGATGTAGCTGCCCTCGCCGTGGGTGAGGACGGCGGGCGCGCTCACCGTGGAGGCGACCGAGCCGGTGACCGCCCACACGGACCCGGCGGCCAGCGCGACGACCGTCACCGCCAGCACCAGCCAGCCCTGCGGACGCGCGAAACGCACCGGCAGGTCGAGATCCTCCGGCGACTGGAGCTTGGTCAGGGCCTGTTGGCGGAACTGCATACGACCTTCACTGGACGGGCGGAGAGCAGCTGGCGGAAAGCAGCGAAGAGCCCCGGAGCCGGGTCACGGCTCCGGAGCTCAGCGACTGTGAGGCGTCGATCAGAGACCGGCGACCAGGTTCGTGACCGGGGCCACGCTCAGGCCGGTGACACCCTCGACCGTGCTGACGGCGGTGTTGAGAACACCGGAGACCGGCACGATGCCGTCGACCAGGTTGGTGACGGTGCCCAGCGCGTTGAGGGTCAGGCCGCCGGAGACGTTGTCGAGCTCGGCGTCGGAGATCTCAACGGTCTGGATGGAGTCCATGATGGAACTTCCCTTCCTGATGGTGTTCTTGAGGGGGTGACCTCCGTAGGCCGGAGGAGCGGGCCCCCTCGGGGGGACGACTGGATCAAAGCAGTCCCGCACCCGGGCTTCCAATCAACCGACGGTCACCTGAGGGCAGTTGGGGCCCGATGAGTGCGGAAGCGTGCAGGCACGTCCACAGCGCGCCGCCGAGTTCTTCACACGAAGGCACTTGATCGCTCGGATGAGCGTGGTGCGCTGTCGCGGCGAATCCGGCACTCCCGCGCCAAACGTTGCGACGCCTTTGCCGAGTTGTGCAGGAAGCGCGCCCGAGGTGACTCCGATGAGCAATCGATGTGCAGATTCCTCGCACCGGGGATTCGCCCGAGAATTGTCGGCGGAATGTTACTGAACGGTCACTCTGGGGTTCGGTGCCGGGGGTTCCCGCCAGGACCGGCGGTATTGAGACACCGGCGTGACCGGCGCGGACGTACAGGAGGGCGTCCTTCCTCTTCTGGTGGGCGAGTTGCCCGGACCGGTTCTGTCAGTTTCGGTGCCGGTCAGCGGCATATGGGGGGTTGGCCGATTACCCGTCGCCGCCCGGCCGTTCGCAAAGAAACGGGAAACCCGTTTGAACGCCCTCCCAGGGACCCGCGTACTCATGGCCAACCAAGGCGCCGCTGTACGGAGCTGCCGACGAGGCAGCACAGACCCCGTCCCCTCAGGAGGTCGAAGAAGTTGAGTCACAAGCGAATCCCGAAGCGCAAGGCAGCGATAGCCGTGGGCGGTGTGGCCGCGCTCGGAGCGGCGGCACTCCTGCTGCCCAACGCGAACGCTTCGCAGGACGGTGACACGAACGCCTCCTCCGTCGCGCCGAAGACGCTGAAGTCCTCCGGTGACGTCTCCGGCCTCGCCTCCCAGCTCTCGAAGATGCTCGGCGACGCGTTCGCCGGCTCGTACTACGACGCCGACGCCAGCCAGCTGGTCGTCAACGTCGTGAACGTCTCCGGCGACCAGAACAACGCCGTCGAGCAGGCGGAGAAGGCCGGCGCGAAGGTCCGCGAGGTCGCCAACAGCGCCGCGAAGCTGAAGTCGGCCGCGCAGACGCTGAAGGCGCAGGCGACCATCCCCGGCACGTCGTGGGCCGTCGACCCCAGAACGAACAAGGTTCTCGTCACCGCCGACTCCACGGTCACCGGCTCCAAGTGGAACCAGCTCGAATCGACCGTGAACGCGCTCGGCTCGAACGTCGCCACCGTCAAGAAGTCGGCCGGCACCTTCAAGACGTTCCTCTCGGGCGGTGACGCCATCTTCGGTGGCGACGCCCGCTGTTCGGCCGGCTTCAACGTCACGGCCGGCGACGGCTCGCCCGCCTTCCTCACCGCCGGGCACTGCGGTGTCGCCGAGGAGAAGTGGGCCGACGCTGCCAACGGCCAGCCGATCGCCACCGTCGACCAGGCCGTCTTCCCCGGCGACGGCGACTTCGCGCTCGTGAAGTACGACGACGCGACCACGCAGGCGCCGAGCGACGTCAACATCGGCGGCGGCCAGAACGTCCAGATCCTCCAGGCCGCCGACGCGACCGTGGGTACGCAGGTCTTCCGGATGGGCTCGACCACCGGCCTCAACGACGGCCAGGTCGTCGGCCTCGACGCGACCGTCAACTACCCCGAGGGCACCGTCACCGGCCTCATCCAGACCAACGTCTGCGCCGAGCCCGGCGACAGCGGCGGCTCCCTCTTCACGCAGGACGGCAGCGCGATCGGCCTCACCTCCGGCGGCAGCGGTGACTGCACGGTCGGCGGCGAGACGTTCTTCCAGCCGGTGACGACGGCCCTCCAGGCGACGGGCGCGACGCTGAACGGCGCGGGCGCCGGTGCCGGTGACCAGGCGGGCGGCGGTGCCGATGACCAGGCCGGGAACGGCGCGGGCGACCAGGCCGGTAACGGCGCAGGTCAGGAGGCCGGCAACGGCGTCGGTGACAACGGCGCAGACAACGGCGCGGGCCAGGAAGCCGGTAACGGCGTCGGCCAGGAAGCCGACAACAGCGGCCTCGAAGGCGGCGACGGCCTGAACAACAACCAGAACAACAACCAGGGCGTCGACAACAACCAGAACCAGAACAACAACCAGAAGCAGAACCAGCAGAGCGGCCAGAACAACTGATCCACCGCTGACAGGAGTCCGGCCCTCTCCCCCCACTGGAGGGCCGGACTCGTCACATCTCCTCCGCCCGCAGCAACAGCAACGCCACGTCGTCCAACCGGTCCTCCGCCGCCGCATACCTCCCCACCAGCGCGTCCGCCACCTCCTCCAGCGACCGCCCCCCGTGCTCGCCCAGCCGCCGCGCCAGCCCCGCCACCCCCTCCTCGATGTCCACCCCCGGAATCTCCACCAGCCCGTCGGTGTACAGCGCCAGCACCGCCCCCGGCTCCAACGCCACCTCGGTCGTCGGATACGAGGCCCCCGCGTCGATCCCGAGCAGCGGCCCCCCGGCGAGATCGAGCACCCGCACCCGCCCGTCCGCCCTGCGCAGCAACGGCGGCGGATGCCCGGCCCGGGCCATCACCACCCGCCCCCGCGCCGGATCGAGCCGCAGATACAGGCAGCTCGCGAACAGCTCCGCCCCGAGGTCCAGCAGCAGCCGGTTCGTCCCCCGCATCACCTCCCCGGGCTCCTGCCCGACGGTCGTGTACGCCCGTACGGCCGTCCTGAGCTGCCCCATCAGCCCCGCCGCCGTCACGTTGTGCCCCTGCACATCCCCGATGACGGCCGCCGCGTACGGCTTGGAGGGCACCAGGTCGTAGAAGTCGCCGCCGATCTCCATGCCCCGGGTGGCCGGCAGATAGCGGGCGGTCGCGCACAGCCCCGGCAGCTCAGGCAGCGAGTGGGGCAGGAGCGCGGCCTGGAGCCCGTGCGCGAGCCGGTTCTTCGCGTCGTACAGCAGCGCCCGGTCCAGGGCCTGCGCGATCAGCCCCGCGAGGCTCGTGAGGACGGCCCGCTCGTGGGTGGGGAAGTCGTGCGGCTCGGCGTACGCGAGGACGCACGCGCCGACCGGGCGGCCGGAGGCGATCAGCGGCAGATAGGCCCAGGCCGCGAAGCCGTCCGGGGTCGCGTGCCGGTCCGGGTAGAGGTGTTCGAGCTGCCGCCGGGAGGCGAAGAACGCGGGCAGCCCGGTCGCCAGCGCGTGCGTGCCGGGCGTGCGGTCGGTGAGCGGGAGGCCGTCCCAGCGGTCCACGGTCGCCGGGTCCGGATACCCGTGCTGCCCCAGCACGTGCAGCCGCCCCGCCTGCGACCCCAGCAGCACGAGCGCCTGACACCCCACGGCCGGCGCGATCTCCCGCGCGACGAGGCGTACGACGTCGGCGACGCTCACCGTCTCCGTCAGCGCGCCCGACAGGCTCAGCGCCTGCGAGAGCGTGACCAGTGGCGGGGACTGAGCGCTCGGCTCCCCGGCCTCGGCGCGGGCCCGCCCGATCCGTACGCTCAGCCCGTCCGTCCCCGGGTACAGCCGGAACGACAGCCACTCCGCCGGCGGCTTCAGCGCCACGAACGACGTCGGGATCTGGCCGATCAGCGCGGCCCGGTACCGCTCCTCGTACCCCGGGTCGTCCAGCCACGGCACCGACGCCCACAGCCGGGTCCCCGTCAGCCGGGCGACCGGCACGCCGAGCAGCCGCGCGGCGGCGGCGTTCGCGAAGTCGACGCGCCCGTGCAGGTCCAGCGAGCACAGGCCGTACGGCAGCCGCGCCACCAGCCGCGCGGCCTCCGGCGCCGTACCCGTCCCCAGCTCGACGACGTCCCGCTCCGCGCCGACCGCGTCCGCCCGCTCCAGCCGCAGCGCGAGCCGCCGGCAGCCGCCGGTGAGTCGGCGCCGCTCCTCCTCGGACAGCTCGGCGGGGCGCCCGCCCGGCCAGGTCACGAAGACGGCGCCGTAGACAGTCGAAGGCGTCGCGACCGGCAGGGCCGCGAGCGCGAAGGGGTACGGCAGGACGACCGCGATCCGCGGGAAGCGGCGGGCCATCTCCACCTCGTCGGCGACCCACACGAGCCGCCGGTCGCGCACCGCCTCGGCGACCGGCAGGGGCGCGCTCAGCCCGACCCGCTCCCAGGGTGCGGCGAAGGCGCGGGGCAGCCCCGCCATCACCGCCATCTCCAGGACGGGCTCCTCCTCCGACAGCAGGTACACGGCCCCCGAGAGGGCGCCCACGGCGTCCATCATCGAGGTCAGCCCCTGCGACAGCGGCGGCCCCGCGGCCGGCGGCACCTCCACCACGACCACCTCCTCGCCCGGCGGTGCGGTCGGGAACAAATCTCTCCCGATACGGCGCGGAGCGCACGGCGAGGAGCGGCGGGAGCGGCGGGGAGCGGCGTCCAGAACGGGTTCCCGTACCCCCTCGAACCGTTCATAGGCACCCGAATCGAAGCGCGGGACGGCATCCGGGCGCCGTACGTGCGCCCCCGCGCATCGCCCTGGCCGGTTCTTCGCGCTCCGAAACTGAGGCAGGCGCCAAGAATGGGGCACGCATCAAATGACGAGCCGGTGGGCGGGCGAGCCGAAGGGACGTAAGTGATCCGGGTACTTCTGGTGCACGACGAGGGACTGGTGCGTACGGTGCTGGCGAGATGGCTGGCCCGGGAGGGCGACCTGCGGGTGCACGACACGCCGTGGCGCGGCGCGTCCGCACGAATACGCGGCGTAGGGCCCCTCGTGTGCGTGGCCGACCTCGACTGCGCGGACAGCTACGGCATCCCCCCGCTGGGCGAACTCTGCGACCCCGGCGGCGACCGCATCGCCCCCCGCCTGCTGGTCCTCGCCAGCGCGAACCGCCCTGGCCTGCTGAAACGTGCCCTCGAAGCGGGGGCGCTCGGCTACGTCGACAAGGCGGGGCCGCCCGAGCAGTTACTCGACGGGATCCGGACCGTCGCTCAGGGGGAACGTTTCATCAACGACTCCCTCGGGTTCGGATTCCTCAAGGCGGCCGAGATGCCGCTGACCCGGCGGGAGCTGAGCGTGCTGACGCTCGCCGCGGAGGGGGTGTCCATGGCGGAGATCGCGGGGCGGCTGCATCTGTCGCACGGGACCGTGCGGAACTACATGGCGGCGATCACCCGCAAGACGGGGGCGCGCAACCGGATCGACGCGATACGGATCTCGCAGGGGCAGGGGTGGTTATGAGGATGCTGACCAGCGGCCCACGAGGTCGCGGTACAGGGGTGAGCTCTCCAGGAGTTCCCCGTGCGTGCCGTACGCGGTGTTCGCGCCGTCCATGACCAGGACGCGGTCCGCCCGGCGGGCCGAGGCGATGCGGTGCGCGACGACGATCAGCGTGCCGGGGCGCTCGGCGAACGCGCGCTCGGCTCTCTCCTCGGCCGCCGGGTCCAGGTGCGAGGTCGCCTCGTCCAGGAGGGCGAGGGGGGCGGGGGAGAGGTAGGCGCGGGTCAGGGCGATGAGCTGGCGCTCGCCGGTGGAGAGGGCGGCGGGGTCCACGGGGGCGTGCGGGCCGCCCAGGGTACGCATCAGGCCGGCCATTCCGACGGCCTCGGCGCCGGCCCACAGCTCGTCCTCCGGTACGGGGTCCGGGCACAGGTGCGTCAGGTTTTCGGCGAGGGTGCCGGTGAACACGTACGCCTCTTGGGGGATGAGGACGCGGTGCGCCTTTGCGTCGGGGGCCGCTCTGCCGCCGATCTTTATCTCGCCCTCGGTCGGGGTGAGGGTCGCTGCGATCAGGGCGGTGAGGGTGGATTTGCCGATGCCGCTGGGGCCTACGACGGTGAGGTGGGCGCCGGGGGGGAGGGTGAGGGAGAGGTGGTCTAGGACGGGGGTGGAGGCGGGGCCGTAGGCGAAGGTGAGGTTGGTGAGGGTCAGGGTGGGGGCGGGAGTTGGGCGGGACGTTTGTGGTGGGGGTGAGGGGTGTGTGGGGGGTGGGGGGCGTTCTGGGGGTGGTGGGGATGGGCTTGCTGGAGTTGGTGTGGGGGTGGGGATTGAGCATGTAGACCTGGAGGGAGGGGGCGTTGGGGAGGGTGGGGTTTCTGGTTGCTCGGGTTCCGGCGTTGGAGTGGGGGTGGGTTCGGAGGGGCTGGGAGAGGGGGGTGTCGGGTCGGAGGGGGCTGTGGGGGTGTGGGCACCGGAAGTTGGTGGGGGGTTGGGGAGGGGCGGGTCGGTGAGAGGCAGGGTGGAGAGGGGCGAGGTGGATCGGGGCGGGTCGGAGAGGGGTGGGTCGAATCGAGGCGGGTCGGATCGGGGTGGGTCGGTGAGGGGCGGGGTGGATCGGGGCGGGTCGGAGAGAGGCGAGTCGAATCGAGGCAGGTCCTTGTGGGCGGCGGTGCCGGGCGGTCGGGGTGGGGTTCGGTGAGGGGCGTCGAGGGGTGCCGGGGCGGGAGTGGGGTCCGGCGCAGGTGGCGTGTTTGCCGTGAGGCGGCGTAGGACCACCGTCAGGCGTGAGCCGCTTGTGCCGAGGCCGTGGACCAAGGCGTTCAGAGCGGGGAGCAGGGACTGGGTGACGTACGCGAACGCGCCTAGCAGGGCGCCGGGGGTGACGTCGTGGGTCAGCAGCCAAGGGGTGGTCAACAGGAGCAGGACGACGGGGAGTTCGCCCCCGATCGCCAGCGCGATGACCCGGGTGACGCTCCAGCGGGCCAGCGCGCGGGACGCTCGGAACTCCGCGTCGATGAGACGTGCGGTGCTCTGCTCGACGTCCCGCTCCGCACCCGCCGCGGTGATGTCCCTCAGCCCTGGACAGACCGTGCCGAGATGCGCAGCCAAGGCCTCGTCCGCACGGAGGTACGCCTCCTGGCGTCGGGCCAGGGGGCGGAGGGTGAGGGCGAAGAGGGCGACGCCTGCGGCGAGGGGCGGTAGGACGACGATCAGCAGGGCCGGGGCGAGGGAGAAGAGGCCGACGAGGGCGCCGACGGACGTGAACACGAAGGAGCGGGAGACCATGACGAGTCCGGCGAAGGTGTCTCGCGCGATCTCGACTTGCTGGGTGAGCCCGGAGAGGGCACCCCGATCGGCGTCCCGTACGCCTCGCCGGACCACCCCTGTGACCAGCCGGTCCCGCAGGGGCTCTACGAGATCGGCGACGCACCTGTACACCCGGCCGGTCCCTACGGTGCCCGCAATCACCCCGGCCCCGGCGACCCCGAGCCACCCCATCCCCACTCCGACCCGCCCGGCGAGGAACCCCTCGTCCAGGGCCTTGGCCAATGCGTATCCGAGCAGGAAGGTCTGGCCGGCTTCGAGGAGGGACCAGAGGGTGAGGCGGAGGAGGACGGTTCGGTGGGAGAGGAGGTAGTGGAGGGCGCGGGGGAGGAGGGAGTTGGGGGCGGGGTCGGAGTTGGGTGCGGGTGGGGGGGTGGGTTTGGTGGGCGGTGGGAGTGTTCGTGCTGGAGTTGATGTGGGGGTGGGATTTGAGCATGTAGACGTGGGGAGAGGGGGCGTCGGGGAGGTTCGGGTTTCCTTTTGCTCGGGTACCGGCGTTGTGGTGAGGGCGGGTTCGAGGTGGGGGGCGGAGTCGGGGCTGGAGTTGAGGGCGTCGCGGGCGATGTCGGAGTTGGGGCCGGGGGCGTCGGAGGTGATGCCGGAGTTGGAGTCGAGGGTGTCGGAGGTGAAGGTGTCGGGGGTGAAGGTGGAGACCGGGGTGGGGGCGATGTCGGAATGGGGGCCGGGGGCGGAAGTGGGGGTGCTGGAGGCCGAGTTGGAGTGGGGAGCGGCGCGTGTGGTGTCTGCGTCGGCGCCGGTCCGAGGCAGGGAACGCCCTTCACGACTCACCGCGCCCCCTCCCCGCCAACCTCACCAGCCGTACGCCCCCGATCCGACCCGCCCTGATCCACCTCGCCCCTTTCCGACCCGCCCCTTTCCGACCTGCCTCGATTCGACTCGCCCCTTTCCGACCCGCCCCGATTCGACCCGCCCTGATCCACCTCGCCTCTCTCCGACCCGCCTCGATTCGACTCGCCTCTCTCCGACCCGCCCCGATGCACCTCGCCCCGATCCACCCCGCCTCTCACCGACCCGCCTCCATTCGACCCACCCCTCTCCGACCCGCCTCTCACCGACCCCCCACCAACTTCCGGTGCCCACACCCCCACAGCCCCCTCCGAGCCGACACCCCCCTCTCCCAGCCCCTCCCCACCCGCCCCCACTCCAACGCCGGAACCCGAGCAACCAGAAACCCCACCCTCCCCAACACCCCCTCCCCCCAGGTCTACATGCTCAAATCCCACCCCCACACCAACTCCAGCAAGCCCATCCCCACCACCCCCAGAACGCCCCCCACCCCCCACACGCCCCTCATCCCCACCACAAACGCCCCGCCCAACCCCCGCCCCCACCCCGCCCGAACCTGCCTCACCAACACCCCCCTCCCCAAACAACCCCCGATACTCCGCCACCCCCCACAACTCCCCATGCCCCCCCACCGCCCGAACCCGCCCCCCCTCCACCCAAGCAACCGCATCCGCCCGAGCAGCAGTAGCAGCCCGATGCGCCACCACAACCCGAGTCGTCGAATCCGCCGACGAGAACACCATCTCCGTGATCCGGTGTTCCGTGATCGTGTCAAGGCTGGACAGCGCATCATCGAGGACCAGAAGACGAGCAGGACGAGCGAACGCCCGCGCCAGGCCAAGGCGTTGGGACTCACCACCGGAGCGGGGCGCGTCCGCGCAGGGCGTGGCATACCCCTGAGGCAGGCGCGTGATGAAGTCGTGGGCCTGGGCCTTGCGAGCCGCCCGCTCGACGTCGATGGACCCCCGCAGGCCCAGGGCGATCGTGTCCGCGATGGTCGTACCCAACAGCACAGGCCGCTCGAAGGCACAGGCCACAGACGCACGCAACTCGTCATGGGCGAGCGTGTGAAGGGGAACCCCGTCGAGCAACACCTCCCCCTCAGCAGGATCCGCCAGCCGCGCCGCGATAGCCGCCAACAGCGACTTCCCCGAACCACTGCGCCCCACAACCGCAAGGGTCGTCCCCCCCGGCACGATCAGATCGACCCCGTCGAGAACGACCCGGTCCCCCCGCACAGCCCGCACCCCCCGCAACTCCAACCGCCCAGGCCCAGAAGGCAACCGGCGTCCCCCGAAGGACGGCGCCTCCCGCACATGAACCTCCGCCAGCCGCCGCGCCCCGGCCCGCGCGCGGACGAGCCCCGCCAACTGCCCCGTCAGCACGCCCACTCCGGTCGCGAGGACCGCGTACCGAGACGCCGCGAGGACATCCCCCGCCGACAGCCGGTGCCGGGCGAGCAGGAACCCGGCGACTGCGACCACACCGAGTTGCAGCAACGGCGCGACCGCGACGGCCTGCGCGGCGGCACGCCCCTGCACGTGCCACATCCGCCGCCCGGCGTCGGAGAGTTCGGGCAGGGGCCGCAGGACGCGCGCGGCGTCACGCTCGGCGGAGCCGGCCGCCTGGATCGTACGGGCCCCCTCGACCGCCTCGGAGAGCGCCGCGGCGATCCGCCCCTGAACGTTCTGGTACCGCACGACGCACTCGGACGTATCACGCGCGAGCACCCGCAGCAGCAGCGCCAGCACCGGTGCCCCGGCGAGAAAGACGACGGCGAGCCAGGGATCGAGCACCCCCAGCGCCACCACACCCCCCACCGGCCCGGCCACCGACGCGGCCAGCGCGGCCCGTGCAGCGGGCGACGCCCCCGCCTGAGCCCCGCTCCCCACGACCCGGGCCACCAGATCCCCCGCCTCGAACCGCCCCCGTGGCCCCAGCGCGAGCACCTGCCGCACGACCCCCCGCCGCAGGAAGGCGGCCGTACGGGCGTCGACGGTCCCCGCCAGCACACTCACGAACCCGTCCAGCACCACCCCCACCACCACGAGCCCCACACACCACCCCACCCAGACCCCGGCCTCCTCCCCCCGCAGCAGCAGATCGAGCGCCCGCCCCAGCACGGCGGGCAACGCCAGCCCGGCCCCCGTGGCCCCCACACTCACCACAGCCAGCCCGGCACACCGAACCCCGCTGTGCCGCAGGGCGTCCCTGAGCAGCCCCCGTGTCCGGACCCCCACCGGGTCGTCACTCACCGGATCCCCTTTCCTGAGCGCACGACCCCGGGGGCCGACCCCGTAAGGGACCGACCCCCAGAGCTACGCGCTAGCGACGACAGAGCGGCGTCGTCTCCCTGATCAGAGACAGAGCAGGACGCTCGCGGCGCTGATGCAGGACAGGAGGCTGAGGGTGCTCTGGCCGCCCGTGTACTCCTCGGACTCCAGCGTCTGCAGGTCGAGCAGTGCCATGGTGTGCTCCTTTTCGGGTTGTCCCGTCAATTCCCGTGGGGACGGGGGTGGTTCACGACTCCGTCGGAGCCGTGCTCTGGGGCCGCCGGGAAGGCGGCGGGAGGAACGGCAGGTGCGCGGCGCCGCGTTCCTCGGCGAGTGCCGAGGCGAGCGCCAGCAGACAGCCGGCCGTTCCGGTGGCGAGGTCCATGGAGAGACGCATCATCTGGTGGCCGGGGAAGGCGAGTTGGCCCTGATAGGGCATCGCCAGCCAGTCCAGCGCGTCGATCTGCGCGGTGAGCCGGGACCCCGCGGCGCCCGGCATCGTCGTACGCGCCAGGTGCAGGATCATCCCGGCGCGCCCCTGAAGAAGTCCGGGCTGCGCGTAGAAGCGGCAGGTGGCGGCCGTGAAGATGCCGGTGCGGGCCTGCTCGAAACCGTCGTCGGGGGCGTGGGTGAGGTAGTCGTCCAGGACCAGCCCGATCCCCGCGCTGCCGTCCCCGAGGTACGGCATCGTCCGCCACCCCTCGTCGACTTCGAGCGACCCGCCCTGCTGGACGACGCACGCTTCGAGGTCCCGCCGCAACGCGGTCCCGGCGGCCTCCAACAGCGCCTTGTCGCCGGTGCGTTCGTACTGCCGCAGCAGCAGGAGCGCGGGCCCGGTCGCGCCCCGCATCAACCCCGCCCGGGGCCGGGGCTTCGCGGGACGCGGCTCGGCGAGGCGCTGTACGAGGATGTCGGCGCTGTCAGCGGCGTACGCGTCCAGGGACGACTCGCCCGTGAGGTCCGCGAGTCCGCCCAGCACGAGGCCCAGGCCCGCGAGGCCCCCTTGCAGGTCGGACGACAGCTTCTGCCAGCGCTCGCGCAGGATGCCGGAGACGAGGTCGAGGGCGCGCTCGCGGTGTCCGAGGAGCGCGAGGACGTACGCGACGCCCGCGAGTCCGTCGTACAGACCCAGCGGCGTGCCCGGGGGCGGCGGGTCCGTGTGGTCGAGGAGCCAGCGCTCGCCCTCCTCGTAGCGGTCGGCGCCGGCGGCGCGCAGCGCGTACAGGACCCCCGCCGCGCCGTGCGCGACCCCGAGGCCGCCGCCGTCCGAGAACTGGGCGACGTCGCCGGGGAAGAGCCGGTCGTCGCGGTCCGGCGTCGCCGACGCGAGGACCGCCTCGACCATGGAGTCCCGGCTGCGCGGCCAGTCGGCGGGAGCCGGCCAGGAGGCGCGCGCGCCGACCCCGTCCCCTGCCGGGGCCGGCGCGCCGTACGAGGGCTCGCGGACGATCTCCGCGACCGCCTCGTCCAGGAACTCGCGCGGTACGTCGGGGAACTGCTCCCCGATCACCTCGGCGAGGTGTGCCGCCTTGCCCCGGTCGACCACGAACAGCGTCGTCACCGGCAGGAACAGGGCGAGCCGCAGACAGGCGAGGGCGTACAGGTCGACGTCGACGCCTCTGCGCTCCGGCGGCGCGAAGAACCCGGGGTGCGCGACGACCTGCCGGCCGTTCTCGCTCAGCGGCGCCGCCGCCTCGAAGTCGAGCAGGCTCACCGACTCGTCGGGCGCGACCATGATGTTGAAGACGTGCAGGTCGTTGAAGGCGATCCCGCGCGCGTGCACGGCGGCCACCGCCCGCTCCACCTTGCCGTGGATGCGTACGGCCCACTCGGTGTACGCGGCGACGGCCGCCGGGTCCGGGTCGGGCACCAGCAGCGGATGCCGCTCGGCGAAGAACGAGTTGAGGGGCTTGCCCTCCAGGAAGTCCATGACGAGGAACCGGTGCCCGCCCAGCTCGAACCAGTCCCGCACCTCGGGCACGACCCCCGTACCGGCGACGGCCTTCAGCGCCTCCATCTCCCGCTCCAGCCGGGTGATCGCGTCGGCCCCGTCGGACGCGAGCCCCGCGTGCGGACGCCCCTCCTTGAGGACGACCTTCTCCCCGGTCCGCGTGTCGACGCCCTGGTAGACGCCGCCGCCGTTGGAGAAGTGCAGCGCCTTCTCGATCGTGTACGGCAGCTCGCCGACCGTCGTCGTGTTGCGCGCCGCGAGCTGCGGGGCGAGGAACGCGGGCAGCGTCACCCACTCCGGCACCTGGAACGAGGGCTGGCGGCGGTCCGGGACCAGCGTCCCCGAGCCGTCCCGCACCGCCGGCACCAGCGAGCCCCGCTCGTCGACCACGAACCGCCGCGCGAACGCGCCGTAGCGGACGTACAGCGGGCCGTCGTACCAGCGCAGGTCGGTCAGGATGTACGGCCCCTCGAAGCCCTCCAGGAGCGCTCCCAGCTCGCGCAGCACCTCGTGGAGCTGGTCCTCGTCCGCCGGGTAGACGGTGACGAACTTGCCGCTGCCGTCGCGGCCCGCGTACTTCGTGTTGCGCAGGTGCAGCAGGTGCGGGCCCGGCACGAACTTGAACGGGATGCGGCGCGGCACGCAGTAGTCCCACACGATCGCCGCGATCCGGTCGGCGTTCTCGCGGGTGGCCGAGGCGTGGATCTTCCACCCCTGCTCGGGGCCCTCCGCGTGCGGCGGGGTCAGGTTCAGCCAGTCGCCGACGCGCGCCGACTCCCAGCCCTCCGGCACCGGCCTGCGCGCCGTCGCGAACCACCCCGCGGACTCGTCCCGGCCGGCGCCCAGCCGGTCCGGCGTCTCGTAGAAGTGCGCGTCCGCCAGCGCGTAGACCTCGTACCGCTTGTCCATGCGTCCCCCTCCGTGGGCCGGCACTGAGATTTCCAGGGCGCGGGAGCCGCCGACAGTCACGCCTGTCATGAGATGGACATGCAGAACGCACGGGTAAAGACATGTTCGGGATGTTTCGATCCGCGCCGTCCGCCGGAGTGCGCCCTTCCGCACCTCCCGGAACCCCGGAACGCTCCCAGGGGCTGCGCGAACGCGGCGCAAGCGCTGTAATACGGACGTGGTGACTGAGGGTGGTGCGCGGCAGGGAGGGCGGGCGCCGCGTGCCGAAGTGGCCCTCAAGACCGTCGGCGCGGATCAGCATTCGCCCGAACGGGTGAGGCGGACGCTGGAGCAGGCGCTCGTCTTCGCGGGCGCCTCCTGCGCCGCCGGATACGCGCCCGGCGCCGACGGCCTGCTGTGCCTCGTCGACTCCGCGGGCGTCCCGCGCACCCTCTTCGGCCTGCGCGAGACCTACCCGCCCGACGGGAACTCCCCGGTCGCCCTCGCCGTCCGCACCGGACGCCCCGTCCGGCTCGGCCCCGGCGACCTCGCCGACTGCGCGGAATCCCGCCGGATGGCCGCCGGAGAGGTCCACCTGACCGCCCTGCCGGCCGGCGGCGGCTGCCTGGTCGCCGTCGGGGAGCGGGCCTTCGACGCCGACGACCGCGAGTGCCTCGACCTCGTCGCCGACGCCCTCGTCTGGCCCGAGTCCCGTACCGGCCCGCCCGACGAGGTCGGCGGCGACGGCTTCGCGCTCGCCATGGACACCGGCCGCGTCGAGGTCGGCGACCGGCTCCTGGAGCTGTTCGGCCTCGCCCGTGAGCGGTTCGACGGCCGCGTGGAGACCCTCCTCGGCCTCGCCGTCCCCGAGGACCTCCCCGCGCTGATGTCGGTCGTCGAGGCCGACCACATGTCCCTCGGCGACCGCGAGCTGGAGTTCCGGGTCATCGGCCCCAGCGGCACGCCCCGCTGGCTGCGGCTGAGCGGACGGCTCGCCCAGGCCGAGGCGGGCCGCCCCGTACGGCTCGTCGGCACGGTCGCCGACGCCGCCGCCGTACGGGGCGAGGTCACCGACGTCGCCCGCGTCCAGCGGCTCGCCGCCGCGCTCTCCACCGCCGGGACCGTCCGCGACGTCAGCCACGCCGTCGTCTCCGCCCTGCGCGGCCCCCTGCGCGCCGACCGCATCGCCCTCGCCGAGCTGGAGGGCGAGCGGCTCGTCGTGACCGTCCTCGACCCGCCCTACCCCGAGTCCTGGCCCGAGCTGTGGCGCCTGGAGTGGCGCGGCGAATGGCCCGACGCGCCGATGCGGTCCCTGCCGACGCTGGCCGCCGTGCTGCGCGAGGGCCGGGTACGGATCTGGGGAGCCGGAACAGCCCTGGAACCGGCGCTGGGGGAGCTGGGCCCCGGGGGCCTCGCCGTGCTGCCGCTGGCCGCCGCGGGCCGTACGGTCGGCGTCTGCCTGGTCGGCTGGAATGCCCCGCACGACTTCGGCCCCGACGAGCGCGCCCTCCTCACCGCCTCCGCCGGGCTCGCCGGACAGGCCCTCACCCGCGCCCATGCCTTCGACGCCGAGCACGAACTCGTCGGCATGCTGCAACGCCAGCTCCTGCCCCGCAGCCTGCCGCGCCTGCCCGGCGGCGTCGCCGTCGCCCGGTACCTGCCCGCGACGGCCGGCCTGGAGGTGGGCGGCGACTGGTACGACGTGATCCCCCTCCCCGACAACCACGTCGCCCTCGTCATCGGCGACGTCCAGGGCCACAGCACCGCCGCCGCGACCCTCATGGGCCAGATGCGGACGGCCCTGCGCGCCTACTCCACCGAGGGCCACCCGCCGGACGTCGTCGTCGCCCACGCCAACCGCCTCCTCCTCGAACTGGAGACGGACCTCTTCGTCACCTGCGTGTACGTCGACGTCGACATGGAGTCCGGCACGGCCTGGTGCGTCCGCGCCGGCCACCCTCCACCGGCCCTGCGTCACCCGGACGGCTCCACGGAGGTCGCCGACGAGGACGGGGGGCCGCCGCTCGGCGTCGTCGCCCAGGCGGAGTTCCCGCTGGTGCCGCTGCGGCTACAGGCCGGGACGGTGGTCGCGCTCACCACGGACGGCCTCGTCGAGTCCGCCAGCTCCTCCATGGACGACGGCTTCGAACGGCTCTGTACGGGGCTCAGCGCCGCCGACCCCGCCCACCTGGACCTCGTCGCCGACAGCCTCCTCGCGGAGGCGCACCGGGGCGACGACATCGCGCTGCTGCTCCTGCGCTACGACGGCATGGAGACGCGGCCCCTGCGCGAGGGGTGGACCGTCTGGCGGGTCCCCGAGGCGTCCCGGCACGCCCGTCGCTTCACCCGGCGCACGCTGAAGGACTGGGGCATCGAGGAGGAGGCCATGGACGGGGCGCTGCTGGCCGTGTCCGAGCTGGTCACGAACGCGCTGGTCCACACGGAGGGGCAGGTGCGGCTGGACATGACCCTGCTGGGCCGCCGGCTGCGCCTCGCGGTCACCGACACCTCGCCCCGGACCCCGGTGAAGCCGACGGGGCTGGGGTGGGAGGCGACCGGAGGGCGCGGGATCCTGCTGGTGGAGGCCATGTCGGAGGCCTGGGGGACGGTGCCGGTCAGCGGGGGGAAGCAGGTGTGGTGCGAGCTGCGGCTGGACGCCTAGTCACGCCGGCCGCAGCCCCCGCTCTCAGCGCGGCGCCCGCAGCCACTGGCTCAGCAGCGTGAACGCCTCCGGGTACTCCGCCTTCCACGTGTTGTAGTTGTGCCCGCCGCTGCTCAGCAGCTGCGTACGGATCTCCACCTGCGTCCCCGCCGCAGCCGCCACGAACTGCTCGATGGAGGACGCCGGGCTCAGCCGGTCCTGCCGGGACGTCGCGAGGAAGAGGCTCACCCGCGCCTTGGTCCCCTTGACCATGTGGGTGGGGGCGTTGCGGCGGCGTACGGCGGGGTCGGTCAGCACCGACGTGTCGCCGGTCAGCGGATCGGGGTCGAGCGCCGCGCCCGCGCCGAACACCTTGGGGAACTGGAGCGGCAGCTTCACCGCGCAGAACCCGCCCGTGGAGTACCCGGCGACCCCCCACCCGCCGGGCCCGTTGATCGTCCGGAACTTCGTCCGGATCAGGTCGGGCACATCGGCGGACAGCCAGGTCGCGACCTTGTGGCCCGGCAGGTCGCTGCAGTCCGTGTCGACGCTGCCGGGGTTCACGACCGGCATCACCAGGATGAAGGGGTGTACGGCGCGCTGCGCCAGCAGGTCGGCGAAGTCGCCCGGCATCCCGCCGTGCTCCAGCCAGGACTGCGGCGACCCCGGCACCCCGTGCAGCAGCATCAGCACGGGGAAGTGCTTCGTGCGATACGCGGCCTCGTCGTACTGCGGCGGCGTCCACACCAGCACCTGCCCGGAGAGCAGCGACTTCTTCCCCCGGAAGTAGGTGTCGAGGACCCCGCCCTGCGTGCCCTTGCTGAACTTGGCCCGGTCGACCGGCGGCCCCGGCATGGTCATGGCGGTCGTGTTGTCCGTGCCCATCAGGTCGTCCCACGAGGCGTACAAGCCGTAACTGTTGTTGATCCACACGGCCACCACGGAGATCGCGGTCAGCTGGCACACGCCGATCAGCACCGCCTGTACCGCCCACCGCACCACACGCGGTCCCCGAACCCTCGCCCACAAAGCGATGGTCGCCACCACCGCCAGCGCGGTCACCGCCACGAGAACGACGAAGAACGCCGTACCTGTCAGCGACATGACCACCTCCTGATCCTTACCGGACAACTTTTGCTACTTCTGTACCGAAGAGACGGGACATGAGCCGTTCCTGTTGGCCATGGAACAGTCAAGGATCTTCCCGACCGGAACGCCAACCGCTGGTGGGATACAAGAGCAGAAACTTACTCATGAGTCAGAAGTATTGACGCTGTCCGGAAATCAACCGACTGTAATGGACATGCCGAATATCCGGGTGCGTCTGCTCGCTGTTCTGGTTGTCCTCTGCGGATTCCTGGCGACGCTGGTCCCACAGGCCGGTGCCGCCGCCTCTGTCCCCGACTCCCTGTCGTTCGACGGCACCGCCCTCACCGTCGCGAACGGCCGCTTCGTCGACGCCACCGGCCGCGAGGTCGTGCTGCGCGGCTACAACGTCTCCGGCGAGACCAAGCTCGACGAGAACAAGGGCCTGCCCTTCGCCTCGGTCGCCGACGCCAAGAAGTCCGCCGCCGCGCTGCGCGCCCTCGGCGGCGGAAACTCCGTACGCTTCCTCCTCTCCTGGGCCTACGCCGAACCCGTACGCGGCAAGCTCGACGCCGCGTACATCTCGGCGGCGACCGCCCAGATCGGCGCCTTCCTGGACGCCGGGATCCGGGTCTACCCCGACTTCCACCAGGACCTGTACTCCCGCTACCTCTTCAACTCCGGCAGCTGGTACAGCGGCGACGGCGCCCCCAAGTGGGCCGTGGACCTGGGGGGTTACCCGCAGGAGTCGTGCGGCATCTGCATCATGTGGGGCCAGAACATCACCCAGAACAACGCGGTGAAGGCAGGCCAGTACGACTTCTGGCACAACAACCACGGCATCCAGGACAGCTTCCTGACGACCGCCCAGAACGTCATGGCCTACCTCAAGCAGAACCTGACGTCGGACCAGTTCGCCGGGATCATCGGCTTCGACCCCTACAACGAGCCCTACGCAGGCACCTACGACTCCGGCCAGAAGAGCCGGAGTTGGGAGCAGAACCTGCTCTGGCCGTTCTACGTGAAGTTCCGCGCCCGCATGGACGCGGCGGGCTGGCAGGACAAGCCCGCGATGATCGAACCCAACCTCTTCTGGAACGGCAACGTCAGCAAGGAGGAGGGCGGCCTCCTCGACGCCGGCACCCTCGGCTCCCGCTACGTCTTCAACACCCACTTCTACGACCAGAAGGCTATCTCCGGCATCCTCATGTGGGGCAACGCCTCCGACGGCCAGTACGTCACCGACTTCGGCACCGTCCGCGACCGCGCCACGGCGACGGGCACGACGGCCATCGTCAGCGAGTTCGGCCACCCCCTGAACGGCGCCACCGCCGGCAAGGCCCCGACCGTCCTCAAGGCCATGTACCAGGCCCTCGACTCCCGCGTGAAGGGCGCCAACTGGTGGTCCACGCCCGCGAGTTCGGGACCCGTCCTGTCCGGCTCGCAGTGGCAGTGGGACATCTACAACGGACGCCACCACGAATACATGAACGCCAACCCCGACAAACTCCTCACCGCAGGCGACGCCTGGAACGACGAGGACCTCTCCGCCGTACGCCTCGACGACTCCGGAACGCCGGTGCTGCGCCAGGACGGACGGCTCCTCGACCGGGTCTACCCGAGCGCCACGGCCGGTACGACACTGGCCTTCACCTACGAGGACCGCTCGCGTGACGGCTCGACCGTCCTGAGCTGGAACCCGGTGCCGAGTTCGCTGCCGAACGTGTCCTCGCTCGTCGGTTCCGGGCAGTACAGCGTGCTCGTGTGGCGCTCCAACGGGGGCTCCGCGCCTACCGAGTTGCACCTTCCGGCGACGTTCCCGACGGCTACTACGACCGTCGTCTCCGACCTCGGGGCGGTGTACGGGCCCGGCGCGTACTCGGCGTCCACGAAGATCGGCGCCGCTGCCGAGCCGGGTGGGACCGGGAGCCGGCGACTGCTGCTGAGCACCTCCGACTCGGGGACCCTGCACTACGCGCTGGTCACCAACGGGGCTTCGGCGCCGTCGAGTTCGGTGCTGGCTGCGGCTCGTACGGAGCTGGCGGGCTGGGTCGCGCAGAAGTTCAGCTGACTGTACGGAAATTGGGCGCTGCCCCTCGGGAACTCACCCGAGGGGCAGTGCTTTTGAGCTTTGGTCAGGACGGGCTTGTCCATGTGGTCGCGACATGCCCCAGCCGTACGCGCTGCGGGTGGTCGCCCACCGGCACCGACGTCACCTTCTGGCCGGTCGCGAAGTCGATCGCGGTGACCTGGTCGGCGCCGCTCTCCGAGATGACGCACGCCTTGCCGTCGCCGCTGACCGTCGCCCAGTACGGCTTCGAGGCGGTGACCAGCGGGCCTTCCTGGAGCGTCGTGCGGTTCACGACGGTCGCGTAGTCGTCCATCGTGCCCGCGACACACAGCTTGCTGCCGTCCGGGCTCATCGAAATCCCGTGGTGGCGCGAGTCGTTGACGAACGTCGTGCGGTCGTCGCTGGTCGTCGCGTTCTTCGGCAGGGTCTTCGTCCGGGTGATGCGGTCGGTCGCGACGTCGTACTCGAAGAAGCCGTTGAAGAACGACACCTGGAAGTACAGCTTCGACTCGTCCGGCGAGAACACCGCCGGGCGGACCGCGTCCGAGTAGTCGGTCAGGCCGATCGCGTCCAGCTTCGGCCGCATGTCGATGACCTTGACCTGCTGGAACGTGGTCGCGTCGACGACCGTGATGCGCCGGTCGCCCTTCGTCCAGTCCTGCCAGGGCGCGTCGAGGGCCGTGTTCACGTCCCCGATCGCCATGTTGTAGATGTACTTGCCGTCCTTGGTGAAGATGTTCTCGTGCGGCTTGTCGCCGGTGGCGAACTTGCCGATCTGGTTGCCCGTGTTGATGTCCAGCACGTGCACGGTGTTCGAGATCGAGGCGGAGACCGCGACGCGGGTGCCGTCGGGGGAGACCGCCATGTGGTCGGAGCGGTAACCCGACACCGGGAAGCGCCAGTTGATCGCTCCGGTGGCCAGGTTGATGGACACGACGTCGGCGAAGCTCGGGCGGGAGACGACCACCGACGACCCGTCGGGTGTGGTGTACATGTCGTCCACGAACTGGTCGTGGCCCTCACCGACGCCGTTGCGGATCGCCATGAAGTAGATCCACTTGATCGGGTTGGCGTTGATCTCCGCCATCCGCTGGTCCTTGTCCGGGATGACGTTGATGCGGCCGATCTTCGCGTAGTCGCCGGTCGACTTGATGACGTCGGCGGTGCCGTCCCAGTTGTTCCCGACGAACAGCACCTCCCGCAGCGCCGCCGCGTCCGGGGCGGCGTGCGAGGCGGCGGGTGCGGCGAGAGTCAGGGTGAGAGCGGCGGCAAGCGTGCACAGGTGCCTGGATCTGACAGCAGGCATGGGGGGTGTTGCCTCCATCCGAGGGCGGTGACATGAGGTAACGCGGCTCGCCGGATCTGAAGACGTGCGGTTCCAGATCTGACTTACTGGAAAGTAAGTAGGGGGTGGCCTTCGCCACAAGACTCCGGACACGACAAAATTGGCCGCGGGAACGAACGAGGAGGGTCATTGACGGGCAGGCTCAAAGGGCCGACCGGTCGGTACGGTGGCAAAAGCGCGGAAGAACGGCAGGCGGAGCGGCGTCGGCGGTTCCTCGCGGCTGCGCTGGAGCTGTTCGGGGGGTCGCCCGGGTACCGGAGTACGACGGTCGCCGCGCTCAGTGAGGCTGCGGGGTTGTCCACTCGGCAGTTCTACGAGGAGTTCCGGGCGCTGGAGGATGTGCTGGCGGCGCTGCATCTTCAGGTGAACGAGTGGGCTGAGGAGGCGGTGCTCGATACGTTCGCGGCGGTGGATGATCTACCGTTGGTGGAGCGGGTGACCGAGATCTTCCGGGCGTATGCGCGCAACGTGACGACTGATCCTCGGCGGATTCGGATCACGTTCGTGGAGATCGTGGGGGTCAGTCCTCGACTGGAGTCTCAGCGTCTTGCGCGGCGGGCTCGGTGGATCGACCTCATCGTGGCGGAGGCTTCTTCTGCGGCGCTTCGGGGGGAGGCGGTTGAGCGGGACTATCGGCTGGCGGCTACGGCGTTCATCGGGAGCGTGAACGGGTTGCTGCATGACTGGAGTGCGGGGTGGGTGGAGGCGGGGTTGGATGAGGTGGTGGAGGAGTTGGTGCGGCAGTTGCTGGGTATCTTGCGGCCGGTGGGGGAGTGGCCGGTTCGGGGGTGGGAGGGAGGGGGAGGGGTGTAGAGGGGGGTGGTCGGGTGCGGGCTCGTTGTGGCTGGTCGCGCAGTTCCCCGCGCCCCTAAAAGACGTGGAGTGGGCCTGGGAGGTCGGGCGCGGGGCGTTGCGTAGCAAGTGTGGAGCCCGGCGCGGTGTTGCTGCCTCCAGAGGTGAGGGGCATGATCGCCCGTCGCCCGTCGCCCGTCGCCCGTCGCCCGTCGCCCGTCGCCCGTCGCCCGTCGCCCGTCGCCCGTCGCCCGTCGCCCGTGTTGTCACGTTGTCGCGCCCGCTTCGGAGCTTCACCCGAGCTGTCCCACCGCCTCCACCACCCTCGCCACCCCGTCCTCCCTGCGCACGTGTTCCCCTAACTCCCGTGCCCGCTCCCTGAATTCCGCCTCCCCCGTCGCCCGCCGCAGCGCCCCCGCGAGCCGTTCCGTCGTCAGCCTGCGCAGCGGGATCGCCTCCGGTGCCACTCCCAGCGTGACCAGTCGTCTCGCCCAGAATCCCTCGTCGAACTGGATCGGGACCGGGATCGATGGCACCCCCGCGCGGATACCGGCCGCCGTTGTCCCCGCTCCGCAGTGGTGGACCACCGCCGCCATCCGGGGGAACAGCAGCGCGTGCGGTACGTCCTCGATCGTCAGGATGTCGTCCCCCTCCGCCGCCAGGTCCGCCCAGCCGCGTTGGATCACGCCTCGGAGGCCGGCCATGCGGAGCGCGTGGACGATCTGCGTGCTCAGTGCCGCCGGGTCGGGGACCGTTGCGCTGCCCAGGCCGATGAAGACCGGGGGTGGACCGGCGTTCAGGAAGTCCCTTAGGCGAGGTGGGAGTTGGGTTGTCGTGTCGTACGGCCACCAGTAGCCCGTGACCTCCAGGCCGGGGCGCCAGTCCGTGGGGCGGGGGACGACCGAGGGGCTGAAGCCGTGCAGCATCGGGCGGCGGGGGCGGCGTACGCGGCGCGGGGGGCGTGGTACCCCCAACTCCGCGCGGACCGAAGGGAGTGCGGGGGCGAAGACGTGGTCCACCGAGCGGTCCACGACATGGCCCGCGAGGAGGTTGAGCAGCGAGCCGTAGGAGCCCGCTCCGAGCATCGGCGGCGCGAACTCCCTTGTCGCGGTGATGGGTTGGAGCGGGAGATCCAGCGCGGGGAGGTCCAGCGCCTCGGCGACGACATGGCCCAGCGGGGACAGGGACGCCGACAGCAGCAGCGCGTCGCTCTTGCGGGCCGCCGCGACGACGTCGTACGCCATCTCGCCGACCAGCGACCGGGCCAGCCCCACCACGCGGGCCAGCTTCCCGAGGCCGCTGCCGCTGCGGTGCAGGCTCCGGCCGCGCGCGGACTCCAGCTCGGCGCGGGGGTCGACCGGCAGCGCGTGGAAGGCGACGCCGGAACCGGCGACTAGGGGTTCGAAGCGGGCGTGGGTGACCAGGGTGACTTCGTGTCCGGCGTTCGCCAGGGCGTGACCGACCCCGGTGAAGGGGGCCACGTCACCCCGGGAACCCGCCGTCATGATCGCGACTCGCACGAGCGACAGTATGGCGGCGCGGGCCCCGGTACGGGGTGAACGACCCTGGGAAAAGAGCCAGTTCACTCCTGTCCCAGCCGTTGACTTCGCCACTCGCCGGTTCTACTTTCGGCGCGCGGCATGTTCGGTTCGTCGATCTCTGTTCGAGATCCCGGACGGGCTGTCGCTTCCCCCCGACCCTTACGGAGCCGCATGTACCCCCCTCTCCTGCGCCGATGCAGATCCGTCGCCGCCCTCGCCCTGTCCGCGGCGGCGGCTCTCCTGTTCGTCCAGCCGGTCCCCGCCCAGGCCGCGACCTCGCGCCAGATCGCCGTACCGAGCGCGCCGATGGGCTGGGCCTCCTGGAACAGCTTCGCCGCGAAGATCGACTCCGGCGTCATCAAGCAGCAGACCGACGCGTTCGTGGCGGCCGGGCTGTCGGAGGCCGGGTACACGTACGTCAACATCGACGAGGGCTGGTGGCAGGGCACGCGGGACGCGGCCGGGAACATCACCGTCGACGAGTCCGAGTGGCCCGGCGGCATGGCCGCGATCGCCGACTACATCCACAGCAAGGGCCTCAAGGCCGGGATCTACACCGACGCGGGGAAGGACGGCTGCGGGTACTACTACCCGACCGGCCGCCCCGCCGCGCCCGGCTCCGGCAGCGAGGGCCACTACGACCAGGACATGCTCCAGTTCTCGAAGTGGGGCTTCGACTTCGTGAAGGTCGACTGGTGCGGCGGCGACGCGGAGGGCCTCGACCCAGCCACGACGTACCAATCCATCAGCGACGCGATCACCCGCGCGACCGCCACCACCGGCCGCCCGCTGACGCTGTCGCTGTGCAACTGGGGCCGCCAGAACCCCTGGAACTGGGCGCCCGGGCAGGGCGCGATGTGGCGCACCAACGACGACATCATTTTCTACGGCAACCAGCCGTCCATGACGAACCTGCTCACCAACTTCGACCGGAACCTGCACCCCACCGCGCAGCACACCGGCTACTACAACGACCCCGACATGCTGATGACCGGCATGGACGGCTTCACCGCGGCCCAGAACCGCACGCACATGAACCTCTGGGCGATCTCCGGCGCACCCCTCCTCGCGGGCAACAACCTAGCGACGATGACGTCCGAGACGGCCGCGATCCTCAAGAACCCCGAGGTCATCGCCGTCGACCAGGACCCGCGCGGCCTCCAGGGCGTCAAGGTCGCCGAGGACACGACCGGACTCCAGGCGTACGGCAAGGTCCTCGCCGGCACCGGCAACCGCGCCGCCGTCCTCCTCAACCGCACGTCCGCCGCCGCGAACATCACCGTCCGCTGGTCCGACCTGGGCCTCACGGACGCGTCGGCGACGGTGCGTGACCTGTGGACGCGCTCCAACATCGGTAGTTACAGCGGCAGTTACACCGCGAACGTCCCGGCGGGCGGTTCCGTCATGCTCACCGTCACCGGCGGCACCGAGGCTGCGTCCAGCGTCTACACGGGTACGTCGTCCTTCTCCGGAGTCGCGGCCGGGTCCGGGGGCGTGAAGGTCGTAGACGTCGCGTACGTCAACAACACGTCGTCCGCCCGCACGGCCACGCTCAGCGTCAACGGCCAGCACACGACGGCGGTTTCCTTCCCGCCGACGGGAGCGTCGCAGGGCACGATCAGCCTCCAGGCATCCCTGGCGAAGGGCTCGGCCAACTCCTTGACCTTCACAGGCGCACCGACACTGGCCGACATCACGGTCCGCCCCCTACCGGGAACGACCGGCACGGAAATCATCGGCACCCAGTCCACCCGCTGCCTGGACATCAACGACAACACGATCACCAACGGCACCCAAGCCCAACTCTGGGACTGCAACGCAGGCCAGAACCAGACCTGGACATACACCTCCCGCAAGGAACTCGTCCTGTACGGCACGAAATGCCTGGACGCATACAACCTCGGCACGACCAACGGCACGAAGGTAGTCATCTGGGACTGCAACGGCCAGAACAACCAGAAGTGGAACGTCAACGCGGACGGCACGATCACGAACGTCAACGCGGGCCTGTGCCTCGACGCGAACACAGCGGGCACGGCCAACGGTACGCAGATGGTCCTGTGGACCTGCAACGGGCAGGAGAATCAGAAGTGGACGCGTAACTAGGTGAGTTGGGGGGGGCGCCTCTGCCACCGAACAGGAGGCGCTCCCCACTCCACCGGGGACGGGGGTGCAGTGCACGCAGAGTCGGCAACGTACCTAAGGGGCGCGGGGAACTGCGCGATCAGCCACAACGCACCCGCACTCGCGCCGCCCCCGCCGTCCGGTGACCGGAGTGCCGAGGCTCAGCCGGTGTTCTCCTCGTCCCATGCCTGGATCATCGTCTGGCGGACGATCTTGCCGTCCCGGAGGGAGACCGCCGACTCCGCGAGGACGCGGGTGCCGTCGGCGTAGCGGCAGGATTCTGTGTAGGCGAGTTCGTCGCCCTGGACGACGCAGTGTTCGAGTTTGTGGGTCATGTCGCGGCTGTAGACGTCGTTGAGCATCGCGGCGATCTCGGTGCGGCCGTGCAGGACGAGGGGGTGGCTGGGTTGGGTGTTGTGGTCGATCACGTGGATCTCCGCGTCGTCCGCGTACAGCGACAACAGCGTCTCGGAGCTGGTCGACTCCTCGATGCCCCGGCGCAGGGTGTCGGTGTCGAAGGTGGTGCCCATGGTGATGACCTCCTGGGAGGGCCGCGGGCCGAGACGGGGACGGGCCGTAGGGCCCCCACCCTTACGAGCGTCCTCCGCACCGCGGCTCCCGGCAACCGCTCAGCCTGTCGGGTGAGCGCCGGTCACCACCCGTTACCGGCCGGGTGCCCGGCGCGTTGGGGAGGGCATGATCTCGACTCGACGCATGCTTGCCGCCGCCGCTCTCGCCGCCGGTGTCGCCGGCTTCGCCGCCCCGATGGCGAACGCCGCGGACGTTGTTCCGGACGACGGCAAGCTCAACCCGATCGCCATGCTCGACGACCTCGCCATGAGTGACATCCCCGCCGAACACCGGGACGAGATGCCGCGCGTGTCCAGCCAGGTCAGCGAGGTGAAGAAGCTGGGCGGCATCCCGAACGAGCTGGGCCAGCTGCACCAGCTCACCGACCTCGCCGCCCCGGTGACGGGTATGGTCCCGGCCATCGAGGGCTGAACGGCTACGCGACGAGGGCCGTCCGGAGAGACCTCCGGGCGGCCCTCGCGCCATGCCCGACGCGGAAGTTCAACGCAGAGAGTTCAGCGCAAAAAGTGGAACCCCGGCCGCGGATGCATCAGGAACTCGTGGTGAGAGATGTTCCACGCATACGCCCCGGCCATCGAGAACGCCACCCGATCCCCGGCCCGCACCCCACCCGCCGGAACACCCCGCGCCAGCAGATCCTTCGGCGTACACAACTGCCCCGCCAGCGTGACCAGTTCACCGGAAGCAGCGGCACGAGGCCACGGATACGCCCACTCCTCCACCGGCAACACCACGCACGGCTGATCGTGCCCCTTCGTCGCAGGCGTCCGCAGATGATGGGTCCCCCCACGCACGACCGCGAACTCCTCCCCGTGACTGCGCTTCACGTCCAGCACCTCGGTGACGTACCACCCGCAGTACGCGGTGAGCGCCCGCCCCGGCTCGATCCGCAACGTCAACTCGGGGTGAGCGTCGGCGATTTCGCCCAGCCCCTTCCCGTACGCCACCCAGTCGAACCGACTCTCAGGGTCCCTGTAGTCGACGGCCATCCCCCCACCCACATTGACCTCGGTCAGCGGAACCCCGATCCCGGTGGCCCACTCCACGACGGCCCCGGCGACGGCGACCTGAGCCTCGGCGTCGAGCCCACTGGCCAAGTGCGCGTGCACGCCGACGAGTTCGAGATTCCCGTACGCCCCTGAGGCGAGCCCCCGCGCGACGGCCGCCGCCCGCGAGGGATCCATGCCGAACGGCGTAGGCCGCCCACCCATCGCGAGCTGACTGCCCGTCAACGCCCCGTCCGGCACAGCCAGATTGACCCGAGGCAGCACCGAAACCCGCCGCCCGCCCGCCAACGCGGCCAGCATCGCCAGCTCGTACTCACTCTCGACATGGAACCGCTCGACCCCGGCGTCCAGCGCGGCCCGCACCTCGTCCGGCGTCTTCCCGGGCCCGCCGAACGCCAAGGCCCGACCGGGCACCGCCCGCGCCACATGGGCGAGTTCACCCCCGGACGACACCTCGTACCCGTCGACGTACGCCCCCAACGCGGCCAGGATCTCCGCCTCGGGATTGGCCTTGGCGGCGTAGTACACCTCGACCCGAGAGGGCAACGCATCCCGGACGGCGGCGGCATGCTCGCGCAAAGCGGCCAAGTCGTAGACGTACGAAGGGAGTTCCCCGGCAGAAAGGCCCAACGCGTACTCATGCACCCGATTCACCGGCCCACACTCCCCGCGAGGATCGACTCCGCCAACGGCGAGGCCAACCGCACATACCCCGCCTCCCGGTCCGCCTTCCGCTCCCACCGCGTGAGGAGATTCGCCTTCGCGGGCAACGGCACCCCGGCAAGGAGCGCGGCGAGCCTCGGCGGACAGCCGTGCCGCGTGGCGTACCCCTCGATCGCGCCCCGCACCCGCGCCCACAACTCGCCCTCCAGGGACGGGTGGAGATCGGCGAGGGCGGCGAGCAGCTCGGCGACGTGGTTGACGAACAGGCAGTACACGACCCGGTCCCAGCCGCGCAGCGCGTCGTACGTCATGGGCCCCGCGACGTCCGACGGGAGCGCGGCGAGGGTGTCGGAGTGGTGCTCGGGGAGCAGCTTCGTGCCCTCCAGATCGCGGAAGAGGACCTGCGCGGGCATCCCGGTCGCGTCGACGCAGACGAGGACGTTCTGGAGGTGGGGTTCCAGGACGAGCCCGTGGTCGAAGTACGCGGCGAGGACGGGCGGGAGCAGCAGATCGAGGTACGCCGACCACCAGGCGAGGGCCGTGGCGGGCGCCCCGTCGGGCAGGAGCCGCGAGATCTGCGCGCCGCTCGTGGGGAACTCGTCGGCGACGGCCGCCGCGAGGAGCGCGGTGGTCCCGGGAGCCAGCCGCCGGGGCAGCCCCTCACGGACGATCACCCCGAAGCCCTCAAGGAGATCGCGGTCGGGCGCACCGTCGGGGCCGGGCAACGCGAGGGAACGGTAGGCGGGTTCACGCAGCACGGCGGCCCCGGGGAACCGCTCCGCGAGGTCGGCGAGCGCGGGCGCGAGCATCCGGGTCAGCTCGACGGCCCCGGTCAGCTCGTAACTGCTGTTCTTGCGCAGGCAGTTGGTGATCCGCACGTTCAGGCTGAACTTGAGGAACGTCTCCCCGTCGTACAGGGTCCGCACGGACGCCGTCGCCGCGAACTCCCGGCCCCCGGTACCGAGGTCGACCACGTCACCGCGCTCCAACGCGGCCAGCAGCAAGGGGTGTTCCCGCAGATACTCGTACTGCCAAGGGTGCACCGGCAGCAGCCGGTACCCCTCGGGCACCTCCCGCAGCCCGTCCAACGCCTCGGTGGCCCACGCCTCCGCGCTGTCCCCGGCGATCAACTCCGGCCGTACGGCGAGGTAGCGGAGCGGGAACACGGCACTGGCCTCCGGCGCGAACGCGGCCCAGTCACGAGCGTCCCCGGTCCGCGCCTTGGGAGTCGGATGGAACCGATGCCCGAAGAACAACGACTGCTCGGAGGCGAGGTAAGGATCGTCAACGCCCTTGCCGTGTACGTCTGTCAGCGCCGACTCGATCGCGTCGTGACTGGACACGACCTGTGCGAGAAACTCCTCGTTCCGTACGCCGGTCCTGAGCGACAGCTCGTCGTGCGTGAGTTGGGCGAGCCGACGCCAGTCGATCTCCGCCCACCCGTCCCCCTGCTGCTCGGCGACGGGCCCGGCGAACCGGTGGGCGCCGAGGAGAGAGGTCCGGCGCAGGGCGACGCGGAGGAGAGCACCCCGGCGAGGCAGGCGCAGCAGTAGATGACCGTCGTCGACGACGCTCTGGTGCTCGGGCCCGGACACCTCGCGCAGCAGGCAGTTGAGGAGGGTGTGGGCCACGGCCCGGTCGGCGGTGGGGAGTTCGACGGGGGTGGAGGCTGTGAGGGAGTGCATCAACGGCTCCAGCGAGTACGTGGTGCGAGGAAGAGGACCGCGAGCGCGGTGACAGCCGCAGCGGCGCCACCGGTGAGGACGGGGGCCGCCGGACCGTAGCGGGCGCTGCCCACGGCGGCGGCGACACCGGCGGCGACCGCGCCGGCCTTGGAGAAGAACTCCAGCGACCCGAACATCCCGCCGGGCGCCCGCCCGTGGGCGCAGTCGGCGGCGAGGACGGAGAGACAGACGAGCCCGAGGGTGAGCCCCGCGCCGAGCACGAGCCGCACCAGGATCAACGTGGTCAGCGACCCCGCCACCCCGTGCCCGGCCAGCCCCAGCGCGATCAGCACGAACCCCAGCGCGAGCCCGCCGAGCGGCCGGTCCCGGAACGCCGAGTGCACCGGCAACGCCGCGACCAGATAACAGAGATGGGGCAGCGCGAACAGCACGCCGGACAGCGCCGACGACGTCCCCGGCACCCGCTCGTCGACCAGGGAGATCAGATAGGGGAAGGAGATGACGGTGGAGAACACGAACGCGCACTCCAGCGTGTACAGCACCCGCAGGGACACGACCGGCGTGTGCTCGACGGCCGACTCGGCCCGGCGCACGGCCTGTTGACCCGGCTCGGGCTCCGGCAGCAGCGCCAGCAGCACGGCGGCCGTCAGCGGCAGCACGGCCAGCAGCGCGTACTGCCGGTGCGGCGACAGCCACCCCGACAGCGAACCGACCACGATCGGCGCCACGACCAGCGCGGCCCGCGCACTGCCCTGCATCAGCGTGAGCGCCCGCGACAGCGCGGGCCCCTCAAGTGCCGCGCCCAGATAGCCGTTGGACGCGGCGAACGTCCCGCCCAGGATGCCCTGGAGGACGAGCGCCAGCGTGAACGTGAGCAGCGAGTCCGCCCACCCGGCGAGCAGGAACGACAGCGTGAGCCCCAACTGGGCCCGCAGCAACAGCCGTTTACGCCCGAACCGGTCGGCGAGCCGCCCCCACAAGGGCGCCCCCAGCGCACCGAACACCGTCGGCACGACATACAGCACCCCGGCCCAGCGAGCCTCGTGATCCCCCAACTCCGGGAGAATCTCGGTGAGATACGGCGGCAGCCCCAGCGCGGCGAACGACGCGACGAAGTAACACCCCGCCACCGCGTACACCTGAGCCCGCCCGAACCCGGCGCTCATGAGCCCTTCCCCACAAGGTAGTTGGGCCCGTCGGTGTAGTGCTTGTTCACGTCGGCCGCCCCGGACCGCTCCTTGGCGAGCAGCGTCCCGGCGGACACCATCGCCTTCACCGGCAGCCGGGGAGCCTCCAGAACCCGCTTCCGCAGCACGGCACCCGCGTCCCCGCCCAGCCGCTCGACGGCCTCGGCGAGCCGCTCCCGGACCAGGTCGAGGAGATCGGGGTCGTCGAGCCCGAACGCGTAGGCGCCCGCGCAGAGATGGAGGGTGATGGTCGTGAAGACGTCGGCGATCGGCCCGTCGTCCGTGGTGAAGGTACGAGGGTCGTCGAAGGCCGGCACCTCGAAGAGTCGCCCGGTGTTGACGCGCGGCCCGTCGTTGTCCTTGAACAGCAGCTTCATCCGCCCCGGTTCGAGCACCACCGACACGTTCTGCTGGTGCGACTCCAGGGCGACGCCGTACCCGAAGAGGGTGGTGTGCCAGTCGAACAGCAGGGTCAACAGCGCGTCGAAGAAGGCGAGTCGGTCACCCCCGAAGTACCGCTCCGCGAGATGGTCGACCACCAGCCGCCCACCCGGCGCCTCCGCAAGCAGCGCGGCGAGCGGTACGGCCGTCTCGCTCGGCTGCCGACGGCACAGCACCGCCAGCAACTCGTGCCCGGCGTGCGCGTACGTCGTCTCGTCGGCGTGCAACACGCTGTCCCGGAACCGGGGTTCACGCTCCAGCACCGACTCCACGAGCCGCTGTCCCGCAGCGCCGTCCACCAGCGTGCCCGGTTTGATCGAGCGCTTGTTGCGCAGCCCCAACGTCGAGGTGGCCAGCGGGAGTTTGAGGTGGAGGGAGGGATCGTCGAGGACGGCGACGGTACGCATGGAGAGGGTGGGGACGACGTCCAGGTACGGGATGTCGGAGAGGACCGCGCCGGTTTCCGGCGGGATGGCGTCCACGGTCAACGGGTGGACCGGGAACGCGATATGAGTGTCCGTCAACTCTGGCAGCCCCAGCGCGGCGAGCGTCGGCCAGACCCCGGGGAGCGTGCCGCTGAGGGTGACCGTCCCGCGGGGGACCGCGACCCACCTCAGGGTGAAGCGGGGGTGGAACTCGGGGGCGTACAGCCGGAGTTGCTCGGGGGAGAGGCCCGCGCGTCCCCGTGCCGTCGGATACACCGGGTGGTCGAGACGGGCGGCGAGCGTGTCGAGGGCGAGCGTGGGCCAGTCGGCGGGATCGGCGCCGTACCGCTCGGCGAGCGAGGCCAGTACCGGGGCCCGCGTCTCTTCGTGCAGCCGGACCGTCTCCGCCGTCTGCCGGTATTCCTCCGCGAACGCGTCGAACCCGGCCCGGTCCTCGGGGTCGGCGAGGTCGCGCAGGGCGGCGAGGACGGTGTCGTAGGAGGTCAGTCGGGCGCCGCCGTCCCGTACGAGCAGGGGGAGCCGGGCGGCGTGGTCGCTCTGGAAGCCGTCGGTCTCGACCGGGAGCGACAGCCCGGCGCGGCGGAGCCAGAGACCGTCGGGGTGCTCCTCCAGGGTGCCGTGGGTCCGCAGCCCCACGACGTCCTCGCGGAGGAACGCGGACAGGACCCGCAGCAACAACTCCGCGCCCGCAGGCGCTCCTCGCCCCAAGTCCCCGCTCACGCCTCGATCTCCCAGCGCCGTGCGGCCAGGAACTCCGCCGAGACACGGTCCACGGTCGCCTGGTCGGTGCCGGTGGCCCGGAGAACTCCCAGGTAGTCACGGTTGGTTCGATAGAGGGGGTGCGTCGTACCGACCGGCCGCAGCGGACGGTACGTCAAGTGCACGCCGTCCACGTCGAGTTCGATGGCCTCGGGAGCCGAGACGAGCGTGCCCTCCCGATCGGCGCAGGGGTAGTCGAGCCGTGCGGCACCGTCACGCCGGACGCCGAGGTCACCGGGCAGGCGAGCCCCCAAGTGCACCTGAAGGACGTGCTCGAAGAGAGGCACACCCAACAACCGGGCCAGCAACAGATCGCACTGATCGCCGATGGCCCGGTAATTGACCTCGATGATCCGAGCCCGCCCCTCGTGCACGACGAACTCGGTGTGACAGATCCCGAACCCGACGCCCAGGGCGTCCAGTTGAGCCAGCACCTGCTCGACGACCGGTTCGGGATGCGCCGGAACGAACGTCATCCGCTCCTCGATGAAGAAGGGCGGCGGCGACACTTCGGTATGGAACCCGCCCAGCACGTGCAGGATGTGCCCGTCCCCAAGAGTCTCCAGCGTGTACAGCTCGCCGGGCAGATACTCCTCGACGACGAGCACACTCCCGGGCCGCCGGGCGAAGATCTCCTCGGACCGAGCCACCAACTCTTCCGGCCCGCCCACCAGAACGACATCTTCACTGGCGACCCCTTCACGCGGCTTGACCACACAGGGGTAAGGCGCGTCCAGGGCGACAGGCGAGGAAATCTCGGCGGACCAGACGGCATCGAGCCCACTGGCAGCCAACTGCCGCCGCATCTCGGCCTTGTCCTTGCACCGCAACGCGGCCCGCCAGTCCTTCCCGGGAAGCCCGAAGTAGGAGGCGGCGAGGGCGGCTTGGGTCTGGAGGTGATCGCTGTTGGTGAAGATCCCGTCGGGCCGGTGATGCCGGGAGATCCGGGAGACGACGTCCCGGAAGTCCCGCACATCACAGGCCAGCACATCCAGCCCGGCGTAGGAGTCGGGCCGATCGGTCAGAACGGTCACCTCGATCCCGAGCCGGGCGGCGGCGGGAAGGAATCCGTCGGTGACGGAATCGGTGGGGTTGAGGGCGAGGAGATACAGACGCATAGGTGGGGGGCTTCCGCTGAAGTGGGGGGTGCGGTGGGGTGGTTACTGCGCGGCGGGCAGCGTGACCCCCGTGGCCTTCGCCACGTCCTTCAGCATCTGCTCGGCGGCCTGGACGCCGATCCCGGACATCCACGTCTCGTCCGGGACGTTGAACACCTTGCCCGCCTTGACCGCCGGCAGGTCCTTCCACACGGGGTTGGACGTGACCTGCTTCTCCTGGGTCTTGTCCGGGGTGTCGGCGGTTGTCACGAAGATCAGATCCGCATCGGCCTGATCGATCTGCTCGGGGCTGACGTCCTTCATCGTCACCGTGGGGTCGGTGGACGTCTGGGAAGCGGGCCGCCGGAAACCGATGTCGTTGAGCACGATCCCGCTGTAGGAGTTGGTCTGGTAGAGCCGGGTAGGACCGGCGATGAACCGCACGACAGAAGCGACGGGCATCTTCCCCCCGTCCTTCTTCTTGATCTCGGCCCCGAGGGCAGCGGCCTGAGTCTCGTACTTCTTCAGCGCGGCGGCGGCTTCCGACTCCAACCCCAACGCCTGCGCGTGAACGGAGAGATTCTGCTTCCACACCCCACCGGTCGTCTCCGTGAAGACGGTCGGCGCAATAGCACTCAACTTGTCATAAATCTTCTCGTGCCGAACCTTGGACGACAGGATGAGGTCGGGCTTCAGCGAGGCGATCTTCTCCAGGTTGGGCTCAAGCAGCGGCCCGACATCCTGGGTCCCGCCCAACTCGCCCTTGAGGTACGTCGGGAACCCGCCCTCGGTCTTGAAGTGGGGAGGCACGGCACCGACGGGATCGATGCCGAGGAGGGTCACGTCGTCCAGCTCACCCGTATCGAGCACGACGACTCTCTTGGGCTTGGCCGGGATCTTGACGTCGCCCATGGCGGTCTTGACGGTCCGGGGGAACCCGGCGGAGTCGCCGGCGGCCGAGGCGTCGGCCTTGGGGGAATCGTTTCCGCTGTCACTGCTGCCGCAACCGGTCAGCACGACCGCACCGAGGGCGACAGCGACCGGAACGGCCTTGAGACGGCCGATTCCGCGCAGGGAGGAACGCATGGTGAACATGGGGGGTGAACTTTCTTGTAGGGGAGATGAGTTCAGTCGCGCGAAGCGGCCGTATGCCGCGCCGCGCTGCTTTTCGGGATGACCAGCGGCGTGCCGGTCTCCGGATCGGGAACGATCCGACAGTCGACGTCGAACACGGACTTCACGAGCTCCGCGTCGAGCACCTCGGACGGCGCCCCGGCGGCGGCGAGTCGGCCGTCCTTGAGGACGACCATGTGGTCGGCGTACCGCGCGGCCTGCCCGAGGTCGTGGAGGACCATGACGACGGTCCGCCCGGCGTCCGCGTGCAGGGCGGACACCAGGTCGAGGACGTCGAGTTGATGACGCAGGTCGAGGAAGGTCGTCGGCTCGTCCAGCAGAAGCAGCTCCGTGTCCTGGGCCAACGCGAGCGCGATCCAGGCGCGTTGACGCTGCCCGCCGGAGAGCCGGTCGACGGGCTGGTCACGCAGCGGCGTCGTGCCGGTCCGCTCCAGAGCCTCGTCCACAGCCTTCTGGTCGGCGGCCGACCAGGGGCTCAGCAGCCGCTGATGCGGGTAGCGGCCGAGCCGTACGAGCGCCTCGACGGTGATCGCCTCGGGGGTCACCGGCTGCTGGGGCAGCAGCCCCATCCGGCGGGCCAGGGTCCGCGCGTCCATGCGGTGGATGTCGGAGCCGTCGAGCGTGACGGTCCCGGCGGCCGGTGCGAGGAGGCGGCTCAGGCCCCTCAACAGGGTTGATTTTCCGCACGCGTTGGGCCCAACGATCGCCGTGACCGCCCCGCCGGGGATCGTGAGGTCGAGGCCGTCGACGATCGTCCGGTCGCCGTAACGCAGTGCGAGGCCCTCGGTGGTGAGCTGGTTGGTCATCAGGAGTTCCTCTTCACGTTCACGGGCGAGGACTGGCGGAGCATGAGCACCAGCAGCCAGGGCGCCCCGAGGGTCGCGGTGACCGCGCCGACGGGCAGCCCCTCGACCGGCAGGAGGTGCTGGACGACGAGGTCGGAGCCGAGCAGCAGGACGGCGCCGGTGAGCGCGGCCAGCGCGAGCGTCACGGCCGTAGGAGGTCCCGTCAGGAACCGCACGATGTGTGGCACGGCGAGCGCGACGAACGTCACGGGCCCGGCGAGCGCGGCGGCGAGGGACGCCAACACGACGGCCAGGACGAGGAGTTGGAGTCGCGTGCGGGACGTGTTGAGGCCGAGCGCGCCCGCCGAGTCGTCCCCGAGGTCGAGTACCGCGAGCCGCCGGTTCATCACCAGCGCCACGGCGAGCGCGAGCACCATCGCCGCCGTACCGCCCCACACCTCGGTCCACGTCCGCCCGTACACCGAACCCGTCGTCCACTGGAGCGCCGATCCGGCCAGCTCCGCCGGGAAGCGGACGATCATCAGGTTGACGGCCGCCGCGAGCGCCGCCTGCACGGCGAGGCCGGTGAGGACCAGGCGGGTGACCGAGAGCCCGGAACCCCAGCTGAAGACGCCCAGCAGCAGCGCCGCGAGGAGGCCGCCGCCGAGCGCGCCGAGCGGGATCAGGGTCTGCGAGGCACCGGCCGCGAGCAGCGACACCGCGCCGAGGGACGCGCCGCCGGTGACGCCCATGACGTCCGGCGAGGCGAGCGGGTTGCGGAACAGGCGTTGCAGCACGCACCCGGCCGCGCCGAGCCCGGCACCCGCGACGATCGCCGCGAACGCCCGGGGCGCGCGGAACTCCTGGACGACCAGGACGTCACCGGAGTCCCCGAGCCCGACCAGCGCGCGCAGCGCCGTACCGGCCGGGATGGACATCGTGCCGGTCGCCAGCGACACGGCCAGCAGGACGATGAGGGCGACGAGGCCGGTCCCCGCGAAGAGCAGGACGCGCCTGCGGTAGGCGTTCATCGGGTCACCTTCCGCGCGAGGAGAGCCAGCAGCGGGGCGCCCAAGAAGGCGGTGACGATGCCGACTTCGAGCTCCGAGGGGCGGATCACCAGCCGGCCCAGGACGTCGGCGGAGAGCAGCAGGATCGGGCCCGCGAGGAGGCAGCCGGGTACGAGGAGCCGGTGGTCGCTGCCCAGGAAGGGGCGTACGAGGTGCGGCGCGGCCAGTCCGATGAACGCGACCGGACCCGCGACGGCGACCGAGGACCCCGCGAGCAGGACGACCGCGATACCGCCCGCGAGCCGTACCTTCCCGACCGGGACGCCGAGCGCCGCCGCCGAATCGTCGCCCAGCGCAAGGGTGTTGAGCGCGGGGGAGACCGCGAGGGCGACGACCAGGCCGAGGACCAGCGTCGGCAGCACCTGCCACAGCGCGGACAGCGGACGCTCCGCGAGCGAGCCGGCCAGCCAGAAGCGGGCCTCGTCCAGCGTGCGCTGGTTGAGGAGCATCACCGCCGACGTCCAGGAGATCAGCACCAGTTGGAGGACCGTGCCGCCAAGTGCCAGGCGTACGGGGTCGATGTCGCCCGAGCGGCGGGCCAGGGCCTGCGCGAAGAGGGCGGCTGCCGCCGCGCCGGCGAACGCGAACCAGACGTACTCCACCGGATTGTCGAGCCCGAGCGCGTAGATCGCGACCACGACCGCGAACCCCGCGCCCGCGTTGATGCCGAGGGTCGTCGGCGAGGCGAGCGGGTTGCGGGTGACGCCCTGCGCGACCGCACCGGCGACGCCGAGCGCGGCGCCGACGAAGAGGCCGATCACCGTGCGCGGCAGGCGCAGGCCCGTCACGACCAGCGCGTCACGGCCGTGCGCGTCGCCGAACAGCGCGTCCGCCACCGTCGACAGAGGGACGGAACGGGCGCCGAGCGCGAGGCTCAGCGCGGTGCACAGCACCAACGCGGCGGTTCCCAGCAGGAACAGGGACATGTGCCGAAAGGCACGGGAGGACACACCTGGAGGTGGTGTGTCCCGATGAGTCGCAGTCACGAGCGGTGAGCTTAGGTTAGGCTTCCTTTAGTTTTCAACCGCTGTGGAATCACTGTGATCTTTCTTGCGATCTTCACACGGTACATCGCGGTTGGGAACACCCCCGAGCTGGAAACCTTGTCCCGTGTGGAGCACCCCATGCCCGTCACCGACGTCCTGCACCGCGTCACCGCCCTGTGCGACGTCCTCGACGTCCGGGTGACGGCCGAGGAACCCCTCGGCGCCGACCTCCTCACCGACACCGCCGCGTTCGTCGACGCCGAGGCGGACCGCATCCGCGAGCGCTACGACGTCACCGTCCCCCGCCACGTCGCCGCCTCCCGCGCCCTCCACGACTACGCCTGGTCAGCGGCGCTGCTGATGAGCGGACCGTGGTTCCTGGAACGCCGGGTGCCGCTGATCCGGCCTCAGGACATCCGTGTCGACCTCGCGACGGCGTCTTACGAGGTACGGCCGACCGAAGCTCTCGCCGACGACCTCCTTGACGCCCTCACCGCCCACATGGAACCCGTACTGGACGCATTCGCACCGCTCACCCGGCGCGGATCACGAGCACTGTGGGGCATGGTCGGCGACGACCTCGTCTCCGGACTCTGGTACCTGGGACGGGTGTTGGACCGCGAGGACGACGGCATACGCGCCGCGAGCGAGATCCTCCCCGGCCCGACCGGCCGCTTCCCGACAGGCGCCGGATTCCGCAACTTGACGGCCGCAGACGGCAGTTGCCACCCGACCCGCACCCGCGCCGGATGCTGCATGTTCTACGCGGTACGCCCGGCCGAGGCGTGCGGTACTTGCCCGCGCACCTCCGACGCCGAACGCCTGCGCAGGCTCGGCTAGTTCACCGGTTGCGGCGGTGAATCCCCCGCCGCCAGGAACTGCGTCGCCGCCAACTCCGCGTACAGCGGGTCCCCGCCAACGAGTTCACGGTGCGTGCCCACCGCGCGTACCTTCCCCGCGTCCATCACGACGATCCGGTCCGCCATCGTCACCGTCGACAGCCGGTGCGCCACGACCAGAACCGTCGTCGACCGCGCCACGTCCGCGACCGTGTCCCTCAGAGCCGCCTCGTTCACCGCGTCCAGTTGGGACGTCGCCTCGTCCAGCATCAACAGCCTGGGCCGACGCAGCAACGCCCGCGCGATCGCCACTCGTTGGCGCTCGCCGCCCGACAGCTTCGTACCCCGGTGACCGACCAACGTCTCCAGGCCCTGGGGGAGTCGCTCGATCAGGTCGTCCAACCTCGTTGTCTTCAGGACGCGTTGGACGGCGGCCTCGTCCGCGTCCGGGTTGCCGAGCAGGAGGTTGTCCAGCAGGGAGCCCGACAGGACCGGCGCGTCCTGCTCCACGTACCCGATGGCCGACCGGAGTTCGGACAGGTCCCAGTCGTCGAGCGGGCGGCCGTCGACCGTGACGACGCCCTCCTCGGGGTCGTAGAACCGCTCGATCAGCGAGAACACCGTCGTCTTGCCCGCGCCCGACGGGCCCACGAACGCCGTCATACCCCGGGGCGGCACGGAGAACGTCACCCCGTGGTGGACGAACGGCAGGTCGTCGGCGTACCGGAAGCGGACGTCCGTGAAGGTGACCGAGGCCGGTTCGGCGTCCGACGCGGGGAGAGGCGCCGGGTGGGTCGACGGCTCGGCGGGGAGGTCCAGCGCCTCCTGGATCCGGGTCAGCGCCGCCGAGCCCGTCTGGTACTGGGCGACCGCGCCCACCAACTCCTGGATCGGCGACATCAGATAGAAGACGTACAGCAGGAACGCCACCAGCGTGCCGATCCCGATCGCGCCCGTCGCCACCCGCGCCCCGCCCACCGCGAGGACCGTGATGAACGCCACCTGGATCGCGAGCCCCGCCGTGTTCCCGGCCGCCGCCGACCACATCGCCGCGCGCACGCTCTGCCGCCACGACTCCTCGGCCGCCGCGTGCAGCGCCTTCTCCTCACGGTGCTCGGCGCCCGACGCCTTCACCGTCCGCAGCGCGCCCAGCACCCGCTCCAGCGAGGCACCCATCACCCCGACCGCGTCCTGCGCCCTGCGGCTCGCGCGGTTGATGCGCGGCACGATCAGGCCGATCACCAGCGCCGTGCACGCCACCACGCCCAGCGTCACCGCCAGCAGCACCACGTCCACGAACCCCATCGCCACGACGGTCGCCACCAGCGTCAGCCCGCCCGTCCCGAGCCCGACCAGCGAGTCCGTCGTCACCTCCCGCAACAGCGTCGTGTCGGACGTGATCCGGGCCATCAGGTCACCCGGCTCGGTGCGGTCGACCGCCGTGATCCGCAGGCGCAGGAGGTACGACGACAGCGCCTTGCGCGCGCCGAGCACGACCGACTCGGCGGTGCGGCGCAGGACGAACGAACCCAGGCCGCCCAGCACGGCGTTGAGGAGCACCAGGCCCGTCATCAGAGCCAACGCCCCGCTGATCGCCCGGTCGTTGGACAGGTCGGCTATCAACTCCCGTGCCACCAAGGGGAGGAGCAGTCCCGCAGCGCCGGTCAGCAGCGAGAGAATCGCTCCGCCGAGCATGGCCCGGCGGTGCGGCCGGACGTACCCGAGGAGCAGGCGCCAGGGGGGAGTGGTCTGCTGCACGTCTCTCCTCGGTTCGTCGGACACATCACCAGCCTACGGTCGGCCGGATGTGATACCGGGCGTGATCACTTCCGCGTAGGGTCGGAGGCGGGACGTAAAGAAAGGGTCAGCACATGGCACAGGAAGTACGCGGAGTCATCGCACCGGGGAAGGACGAACCGGTACGGGTCGAGACGATCGTCGTCCCGGACCCCGGTCCCGGTGAGGCCGTCGTCCAGATCCAGGCGTGCGGGGTGTGTCACACCGACCTGCACTACAAGCAGGGCGGCATCAACGACGAGTTCCCGTTCCTCCTCGGGCACGAGGCGGCCGGTGTCGTCGAGTCCGTCGGCGAGGGGGTGACCGACGTCGCCCCCGGCGACTTCGTGATCCTCAACTGGCGTGCCGTGTGCGGGAACTGCCGGGCCTGTCTGCGTGGGCGCCCGCAGTACTGCTTCAACACCCACAACGCCGAGCAGAAGATGACCCTCGCCTCGACGGGGCAGGAGCTGTCGCCGGCGCTCGGGATCGGGGCGTTCGCCGAGAAGACCCTCGTCGCCGCCGGGCAGTGCACCAAGGTCGACCCGTCGGTGTCCCCGGCCGTCGCCGGGCTCCTCGGGTGCGGCGTGATGGCCGGGATCGGTGCCGCCATCAACACCGGGGGCGTCGGACGCGGTGACAGCGTCGCCGTCATCGGGTGCGGCGGCGTCGGGGACGCGGCCATCGCCGGGGCCCGCCTCGCCGGTGCCGGGCGGATCATCGCCGTCGACATCGACGAGCGCAAGCTCGCCAAGGCGCGCGAGCTGGGGGCGACGCACACCGTCAACTCCCGCGAGACCGACGCCGTTACCGCGATCCAGGAGCTGACCGGCGGGTTCGGGGCGGACGTCGTGATCGACGCGGTCGGCCATCCGGAGACGTACAAGCAGGCTTTCTACGCGCGGGACTTGGCCGGGACCGTCGTCCTCGTCGGCGTGCCCACGCCCGAGATGAAGCTCGAACTCCCCTTGCTGGACGTGTTCGGGCGCGGTGGGTCGCTCAAGTCGTCCTGGTACGGGGACTGTCTGCCCTCGCGGGACTTCCCGATGCTGATCGACCTGCATCTCCAAGGGCGGCTGCCGCTCGACGCGTTCGTCACCGAGACCATCCAACTCGACGAGGTGGAGAAGGCGTTCGACCGGATGCACCAGGGCGACGTGCTGCGTTCGGTGGTGGTCCTCTGATGGCCGCGCGCATCGAACGGCTCGTCACGTCCGGCCAGTTCACCCTCGACGGGGGGACCTGGGACGTCGACAACAACGTCTGGATCGTCGGCGACGACCACGAGGTCATCGTCATCGACGCCGCGCACGACGCGCAGGCCATCGCCGACGCGGTCGGGGATCGGCGGCTGACGGCGATCATCTGCACCCACGCCCACAACGACCACGTCAACGCGGCTCCCGCGCTCGCGGAGTTGACCGGCGCGCGGATCTGGCTGCACCCCGAGGACCTTCCGCTGTGGAAGCTCGCGCATCCCGACCGGGACCCCGACGAGCACCTCGCCGACGGGCAGGTCATCGAGGCGGCCGGCGCGGACCTGCGGGTCATCCACACGCCGGGGCACGCGCCGGGCGCGGTGTGCCTGTACGACCCCGCGCTGGGTGCCGTCTTCACGGGCGACACGCTGTTCGCGGGCGGGCCCGGGGCGACGGGGCGCTCGTACAGCCACTTCCCGACGATCATCGACTCGATCCGGGGCCGGTTGCTCGAACTCCCCGCGGAGACGCGGGTGTTGACCGGGCACGGGGACGAGACGACGATCGGGGCGGAGGCGCCGCACCTGGAGGAGTGGATCGCGCGGGGGCACTGAAAAGCGCGAGATCGCTTGAATAGGCGACAGAAGGTGTCCGGATTCTCGGGAACCCTCGTACACATGAGCCAGAACGAGAACCCGGACACCCCCCTCCACGGCAAGGTCGCCCTCGTCGCCGGTGCCACGCGCGGCGCCGGGCGCGGGATCGCCGTAGAACTCGGCGCCGCCGGAGCCACCGTGTACGTCACCGGCCGCAGCACCCGGCAGAAGCGCTCCGAGTACGACCGCCCCGAGACCATCGAGGACACCGCCGACCTCGTCACCGAAGCGGGCGGCCAGGGGATCGCCGTACCCACCGACCACCTGGAGCCCGACCAGGTCAAGGCCCTCGTCGAACGCATCGACGCCGAACAGGGCCGCCTCGACGTCCTGGTGAACGACATCTGGGGCGCCGAGAACCTCGTCGAGTGGGACGCGCCGGTCTGGGAGCACGACCTGGAGAAGGGGCTGCGGACGCTGAGGCTGGCGATCGACACGCACGCCATCACCTCCCACCACGCCCTCCCGCTCCTGCTGCGCCACCCCGGTGGCCTGGTCGTCGAGATGACCGACGGCACCGCGGAGTACAACCGCGACAACTACCGCCTCAACTACTTCTACGACCTAGCCAAGTCCGCCGTCCTGCGCATGGGATTCGCCCTCGGCCACGAACTCGCCCCACGCGGCGCGACCGCCCTAGTCCTCACCCCCGGCTGGATGCGCTCCGAACTCATGCTGGAGCACTACGGCGTCCGCGAGGACAACTGGCGCGACGCCCTGGAAAAGGTCCCCCACTTCGCGATCTCCGAGACCCCCCGCTACGTAGGCCGCGCGGTCGCCGCCCTAGCGGCCGACCCCGACGTCTCCCGCTACAACGGCCAGTCCCTCTCCGGCGGAGCCCTCGCCCAGAAATACAACTTCACCGACCTCGACGGAAGCCGCCCCGACGCATGGCGCTACCTGGTGGAAGTCCAGGACGCGGGGAAACCGGCGGATGTGTCCGGCTATCGGTGATCCCGTTGCCGACTGAGGGAAAGTTCACTGTTCTGTCACAGGCCCATGTGGGGTACAACCGACGTGTCCGGTGAAGGGTCTAGACAGGCGAGGAACATCTTGAGGGAGGCAGGGCATGGGGGACATACGTAGACGAGCGGCGATCGTGGCCGGAGTGACGGGGCTTGTGGCGCCGCTCACGATTGCGCTCGGGGCCGGGACGGCTCAGGCGGCTAGTTGTACGACCTCGGCGGGGCCGTACCAGAAGCAGGTCGAGAAGTTTTTGGGGCGGCCGGTTGATGGGAAGCAGTCCAGTGCGGACTGCAAGGCGATCCGGGCGTTCCAGAACAAGCACGGGATCAGCCCGAACATCGGGTACGCGGGGTCCGTCACGTGGGGCGTGATGGATCTCATGAACAAGCAGAAGGCCGTGGGGAGCAATCCCAACAAGGACGGCAAGTGCCCGACGAACAAGGGCCGGATCGCCTGTGTGAACCTGACGCTCCAGCTGAGCTGGATCCAGGACGGCAAGAAGCTGGTGTACGGGCCGGTGCCGGTGCGCAGTGGGCGGGACGGGTTCGAGACGCGTACGGGGCTGAAGAAGATCTACTGGCGGCACATCGACCACGTGTCGACGATCTACAACGTGCCCATGCCGTACAGCCAGTTCTTCGACGGCGGCCAGGCGTTCCACTCCGTGGGGATCAGCGTGTGGAACCCGCCGGGGTCGCACGGGTGCGTCAACATGACGACCACGGCGGCGAAGAAGTACTGGTCACTGCTGCGGAACGGGGACGACGTCTTCGTCTACGGCCGTAAGCCGGGCACCTGACAGGGGTCCCCTTTGAGGCCGGATCGCCTTTTTGTTCCGGGCAGTTGACGTGATCAGTAACACGGTCCGATATGCCCGGAATGAAACCTATTAACTCACGCGGTCTTCACCCCCGGCGCCGTAAGATTCACACCATGTCCATCACTGTTGAACCCCTTACCGAGCGATCGGCCGCGGAGGTCAACGAGGAGATCAGGGCCCTGTGGCTCCGGTCGGGCGGGATTTTGCGCGGGGACCAGCGCGAGGAGTATCAGCGGCTGGTGACGGAGTGGGCCGCGGTCTCGCACCGGACGGACCGCGTGGCCTGAACTCCCCGGCCTCCCTTACCTCTTGGGCACCTACCGACGCGGTGGGTGCCCTTTTGCGCGCCCCGCCCCCTCAGCTCCAGTTCGCCGCGTAATACCGCTGGTACTCCTTACGGTCCCGCTCCTCGCGCAGATACCGAGTGAAGAACAACGCCCCCATGCTCGCCGCGATGATCAGCAGCCCCGGCCCGATCGCCAGCGGATTCGTCAGCTTCGAGGCCAGCGACGTGCCGTTCACCGGAGTCGTCGATCCCGGCGCCGCCGAACCCGGCGCGATCGCCGCCTGCGTGGGGGAGGGGCTCGGCGCCGCGCCGCCCTGCTGCGCGCCGTCCGCTCGCGCGGCCACGATCAGCTTCAGCTTCGTCGACGCGAGCGCCGTGGTCACCGGCTGGAAGAACGTCGTACCCCCCGCCGTACAGTCCCCGCTGCCGCCCGAGGTGACGCCGAGCGCGATGCCCTCCGAGAACATCGGGCCGCCGCTGTCGCCGGGCTCCGCGCACACGTTCGTCTCGATCAGCCCGGTGACCGTGCCCTCCGGGTAGTTGACGGTCGAGTTCAGCGCGGTGACCTGGCCGTCGCGCAGCCCCGTCGTACTCCCGCTGCGGAACACGCGCTGGCCCACGACCGGGTCACCGAAGCCCGTGATCTTCACGCCGTTCCCGTTGCCGATCGCGACGATGTCCGCGCCCTCGCCCGCCTTGCCGTTCGCGTACTGGATCACCGAGTAGTCGCCGCCCGGGAACGAGGAGTCGACCGTCTGCCCGATCTCCTGCGACGCCTGGTCGTTCCCGAACCAGATCGAACCGTTCGGCCCGCAGTGCCCGGCGGTCAGGATGAAGTCCTGCTGCCCGTTGGTGACGTTGAACCCGGCCGAACACCGGCCGCTCGTCGAGAGGATGGGCAGCGCACCGTTGACCCGGGTGGTGAACTTGCCCTTCGTGCGCTCCATTTGTACGAAGCTGCCGATGCCGGACGCGACCTTCGTCATCCGCGACCAGTCGTCCGCCGACACCGTGCTGTCCGCCTGGACGACCACCTTGTTCGTGCGGTAGTCCACCGACCACGCCGTGCCCGCAACCCTCGGCGCGTCCTTCAACGTCGTGGTGGCCGCCTTGAGTTCGTTCATGCTGTGGCCGACCATCTTCGGCTGGGCGCCGGCCTTGCGGACCTCGTCCGCGGCGGTGTCGTCGGTGACCGCGACGACGGGTTTGCCGTCCGCGCCGATCCAACTGCCCGCCGTCCGCGCGGTGCCGAGCCTCTTCGTCAGCTCGGTCCCGGTCTGGCCCGCCGTATCCGCCGAACTCCTCACCAGCGACGACGAGTTCGGCGTCTCGCCCGCCATCGCCGCCTGCGCGACCATGACGCCTCCCAGGAGGACCCCGCCGACGGCCGCCAGCCGTGTCACTCGCCGGACGGTGCGTCGTCGTACGTGCCTCATACCTGGCTCCCGAACCCGAACACGCGACGCGGGGCGCCGCGGGGCGCCGTGGTCGTGGAGGAGCGCCCACTGTTCATACGAACGCGGCCGTACGGGTGTTCACCTCAAGTGACCGGGTTCTTCAGCGGGTTGCCTCTGAGGTAGCCCGCTGCTCCCGAGATACGGCCGCAGCAGCTCACCGAGCACCGGATCCCCGACCCCGCTCACCTCGTCCCCGGCGATCTTCCGTGCGATACCGGCGAGGAAGTCCGCGAGCTGAACGCGAGGATCCGAACGGGCCTGCACGAGGCGCATACCGGCCAGCGCGACACCGCGCTCCTCCGCCCGCTGCCGGATCCACTCGATACGGGCCGGGGTGAGGAGGGTCTGGCGGTCGTGGACGAGGTGGACGGGCGTGCCGGGGGAGGACCAGTGGGCGGCGGTGTCGACGACGGTGGGGAAGAGGGGGTCGAGGACGGGGATCAGGGCCGGTATCGAGGCGCGATAAGCGAGGGCCCTGTCCTGCTGCCCGGCGAGCGTGCCGAGAATTTCCCTCGCCGCAGCCCCCACGGCGACACTCCGCAGCGCATGGAGGCTGCCGAGGAATTCCCGGACGAGAACTTCACCATCGACCTCGGCCCGCATTCGTAGCAGCCGATTCCCGCTCACCAGAAAATCCTCCCAGGCTCCCCCCGAAAACCCCTCCCGCAACAACACCTCGGCATCACCGGCCTCCCCACCCAACACCTCCACCACCCGCCCCACCAGGAACGACTCCTTCCTGACCAACTCGACATGAGCGCTCCCGCGCAATGTCCGAAGGAACCACTCCAATACGGCCCGATGCTTCTCCCGCAACAGATGATTCGCCTTGTACTCCTCGGCAGGCGACCGAATCCGCTCCCGAATCTCGGATATCACAGCCCCGGCAACCTCAACAGAAACCCCAACGCTGCCGTGAGCAAAAAACAAAGTGTTCCCCCCGACGAGATTCTCCCCATCGGCCCCGGACTCGTCGCACCCGATCTCGATCACGCCCCCATCTTGCTCCCCGGGGCCCACCCGAACCAGAAGTTTTCCGCAGGGCAAGCAGGGCAAGCAGGGCAAGCGCGGCGAGCGCGGCGAGCGCGGCGAGCGCGGCATCCGCACCCGCACCCGGCGCCAGACCACCCCACCCCTCCCGTTGGCCGCCCGGCCCAACCGGTGCAACGTTCCCGCAATGTCTTGACATGCGGCCGAAACCGTTCGTAGCTTGAGCCCCTAATTTAGATTCGTGAAGCGAGTTCACGGATATGAACGGAGAGTGCCCATGGTGGATCGCCGACGAAGTCGCCGCCTGGCCGCCGGTCTCGGTGCCGCGGCGCTGATGTTCGGGGTCGCCGCGTGCGGCGGCGGATCCAGCGGAGCGAACAGTGGCGACCCGAACACCCTGGAGGTCTGGACCCGCAGCAACCCGGACCCCGCGGAGACGTACAAACGCGTGTTCGCCGCGTTCACGAAGAAGACCGGCATCAAGGTCGACTACCAGCCGGTCGTCAACTTCGACCAGCAGCTCCAGGCGCGCGCGTCCACCAAGGACCTCCCGGACGTGATGATCAACGACACGGCGCTGATGGGCAGTTACCAGAGCCAGGGCCTCCTGAAGCGGATCGACCCGGCGACGATCGCGGGCGGCGGCCAGATCGACGCCAAGACCTGGGCCACGACGGTCGGCCTGGACGGCGGGCACTACGGCGTCCCGTACTCCCGCCAGGCGTTCACCCTGTTCATCAGGAAGGACTGGCGCGAGAAACTCGGCCTGCCCGTCCCGAGGACGTGGGCCGAGATGCTGACCCTGGCGAAGGCGTTCGCGGACAAGGACCCGGACGGCGACGGCAAGAAGGACACGTACGGGATGGTCGTCCCGGGCAGCGCCCAGAACGGCTACGTCGCCTGGTGGGGCGCGAGCTACCTGTGGCAGTCGGGCGCGCGGATCATCGAGCCCACGAAGGCCGGCGGCTACCGGCCGGTCATGGACTCGGACGCGGCGGTGAACGCGGTCACCTGGCTGAAGAAGAACCTGTTCTGCACCGAAGACAACGCTGTCATCCAGCCCGGCGCGATCACCGCGATGACGAGCAACGCCACCAACTTCCAGGACGGCAACGCCGGTATGTACCTCACCGGCCCGTACAACATCGCCACGTTCGACACGGTGCTCGGCAAGGACAAGTTCGAGGTCGTCCAGGCCCCGGCGGGGCCCGCCGGCAACAACGACGTCCTGGCGGACGGCGAGAACGTCTACTTCGGCGCCGAGACCGGCAAGGACAAGCAGGAACAGGCCCTCGCCGCGTTCCTGGTCTCACCGGAAGGGCAGAAGCTCGCGATGACCGGCGACCACCAGCCCGTCGTCCGCATCCCCGTGAACTCCATGCTGAACGCGGCGACCGTGCACGACGACCCGCGCTGGGGCGTCGTACAGAAGGCGTACGAGGACGCCTCCGTGCAGTTCCCGAACGCCCTCGACTGGGCCCCCTTCCGCCAGGACACCGCCGACGCGCTGAACTCGATCTTCACCTACTGCGGAGGGAACGTCCGCTCCGGTCTCAAGGAGCTGAACGACACCCTCGCCGGTGACCTCAAGGACCAGGACCTGCTGAAATGACCGCGACCACCCCGACCCCGGTGCGCCGCGCCCGGGGGATCAGCAAGAGGAGCGTCCTGCCCTGGGTGTTCCTCGCCCCCGGCCTGCTCCTCGCCCTCGTCTTCAAGTTCTGGCCGATGGCCAAGGGCATCTGGCTCAGCTTCTTCAAGGTGCGCCCGTTCCTAGGCGACCAGTGGGTGGGCCTGGACAACTACACCCGCGTCCTGAGCGACCACCGCTTCCAGGACGCCGTAGGACACACCCTGACCCTCGGCCTCGGCCAGTCCGTCGGCGGCATCCTCGTCGGCTTCGCGCTCGCCCTGCTCCTGGAGGGCCAGAGTCGCTCGCTGAAGATCGTCCGTACGGCTGTCTTCCTGCCGGTCGTCACCGCGACCGCGGTCGTCGGCGAGCTGTGGCGGCTGATGTACTACCCGACCTCGGACGGCCTCCTCAACCACGGCCTGGGCTTCCTCGGCCTCGGCCCGACCCAGTTCCTCGACAACCCCGGCACCGCGCTGTGGTCGACGATGGCCATGGGCATCTGGATGGCCGCCCCCTACAACATGGTGATCATCCTGGCCGGCCTCGCGGGCGTCGACCGCTCGCAGTACGAGGCCGCCGCGATGGACGGCGTCTCCCTGTGGCAGCGCCTGCGGTACATCACGATCCCCGCGATCCGCCCGGCGATCGGCATCGTCCTCACCCTCGCCGCCATCCGTGGCCTGCGTGTCTTCACCGAGGTGTACGTCCTCACCGGCGGCGGCCCGGCCGGTTCCACCGAGGTCTGGATGACCCGCGCCTACACGCTCGGCTTCACCCGCAACGACATCGGCGGCGCCTCGGCGGCCTCCGTGGTCCTCCTGTGCGTGACGCTCCTGCTGACCGTCACGGTCAACTACTTCCGCAAGAGGGGAGACGCCCGATGAGCGCACCTGTCATCGACCCCGTCAGCGCGCCGCAGGCCCCCGCGCGCGGCCGTACCGCCAAGGCCGCCCGCACCACCCCGGCCCGCTTCGACACCGCCCTCGGCTGGAACGACCGCCCCGGCGTCGCCTGGGCGCTGCGGATCCTGCTCTGCCTGATCGCGCTCGGCGTCTTCGCCGCGCCCTTCCTGACGATCTTCGCGGGAGCGTTCTCGAAGAACCCCAGCGGCTCCGACCTGTCGTTCCTCCCGCACCACCCCACGCTGCTCAACTTCAAGGTCGCGAACGAGCGCAGCATCTGGGACTACTTCACGAACTCCCTGGTCATCGCGGGCGGCGCCCTCCTGCTCCAGCTCGCCGTCTCGGTGCTGGCCGCCTACGCGCTCGCCCGGCACAAATTCCGGGGCCAGGCCCTCGTCCTCACGCTGTTCATGCTGACGATGATGCTGCCCGAGGAGGTCATCGCGATCCCGCTCTCCCTGGTCCTCGGCCACGTACCCGTCCTCGGCATCGACCTGAAGGGCACCGCGTTCGGCGTCATCCTGCCGCTCGGCGCCTGGGGCTTCTCGATCATGCTGCTGACGGAGTTCATGAAGGACATCCCCATCGAGATCGAGGAAGCGGCCCGCCTGGACGGCGTCGGCGAGTTCCGCATGCTGTGGCAGGTCGTCCTCCCGCTGTGCAAGCCGGCCCTCGGCGTCGCGGGTGTCCTCGGCTTCGTGATGATCTGGGACCAGTACCTGCTGCCCCTCATCGCCTCCAAGGACCCCAGCGACTACACGGTCACCGTCGCCCTGTCGGTCCTGCGTACGGACCCCGAGGTCGGCTCCGGGGTGCTGCTGGCCGGCGCGGTCATCGCCCTGGTCCCCAGCCTGATCGTCTACCTGCTCCTCCAGCGCTCGCTGGTCACCGGCATCGCGGCCGGTGCCACCAAGGGCTGAAACACTCCCAGTTGAGAGAAGACATGAAGTTCCACGGAGTGCTGTTCTTCCCGGTCACCCCCTTCGACAGGGACGGCGGCCTCGACGAGGACCGCCTTGCCCAGCACATCGAGGGCGGTGTCGCGGCGGGCGCGGGCGGCGTCTTCGTCGCCTGCGGGACCGGCGAGTTCCACGCCCTCACCCCGGACGAGGTCGAGCGCGCCACCCGGGTCGCCGTCGAGACGACCGCCGGACGCGTCCCGGTCCTCGCGGCGGCCGGCGGGCCCACCCCGGTCGCCCGCGACCACGCCGTACGCGCCGCCCGCGCCGGAGCCGACGGCATCCTGCTGCTCCCGCCGTACCTGGTCACCGCGCCCCAGCAGGGCCTGGTCCGGTACGCAGCCGAGGTCACCGCCGCCACCGGTCTCCCGGCGATCTTCTACCAGCGCGGGACGGCCCGCCTCACCGAGGACACGGCCGCCGAGATCGCCGCCCTGCCGAACGTCGTCGGCCTCAAGGACGGCCTCGGCGACCTGGAGCGCCTGCACCGCATCGTGCGCCGGGTGCGCGCGCGGCAGCCGGAGTTCCAGTTCTTCAACGGCCTGCCCACCGCAGAGATGACCGCCCCCGCCTACCAGGGCATCGGCGTCGACCTCTACTCCTCGGCCGTCTTCGCCTTCGCCCCCGAGATCGCCCTCGCCTTCCACCGGGCGCTCGCCGAGGGGGACACGGCCCTCGTCGCCACCCTCCTCGACGAGTTCTACGCCCCCCTCGTCGCCCTGCGCGACGAGGTCCCCGGATACGCTGTCGCCCTGGTCAAGGCCGGGGTCACGCTGCGCGGCCTGGACGTCGGCGGCGTCCGCGCCCCCCTCGTCGACCCGAGCCCGGACCACCTCGACAGGCTCGCGAAACTCCTCGACCATGGACTGGAGACCGTCGCCGCATGAGCGCCACCCGCATCCGCGAACTGATCATCACCCCGATCGCGTTCTCCGACCCGCCGCTCCTCAACTCCAACGGCTGCCACGAGCCCCTCGCCCTGCGGATCATCCTCCAACTCGTCCTGGAGGACGGCACGGTGGGCCTCGGCGAGTCCCCCGGCGGCGCCGCGCGCCTGGAGCGACTTGAGATCGCCGCGAAGACGGTCGTCGGCATGGACGTCTTCGACGCGACCGCGATCGGCGCCGCCATCGACAAGGCGCTCCGGCCGACCGTTCCGAGTTCCCACGAGCGCGGCTGGACCCACTCCGCCGTCGAGGTCGCCTGCCTCGACGCGCAGGGCAAGCTCCTCGGCCGCCCGGTCAGCGACCTCCTCGGCGGCAAGGTCCGCGACGCGGTGCCGTTCGCGGCGTACCTCTTCTACAAGTGGGCCGAACACCCCGAGCTGGACGGCCGTCCCGCGATCACCGACGACTGGGGCGCCGCCCTCGACCCCGCCGGGATCGTCGAGCAGGCCCGGCTCATGCAGGAGCGGTACGGGTTCACGTCGTTCAAGCTGAAGGGCGGCGTCTTCCCGCCCGACGAGGAGATCGCCGCGATCCGCGCCCTGGCCGAGGCGTTCCCCGGCCGGCCCCTGCGCCTGGACCCCAACGTCGCCTGGACCGTGGAGACTTCGCGGTACGTCGCCGAGCAACTCGACGGCGTCCTGGAGTACTTGGAGGACCCGACCCGGGGCATCGAGGGCATGGCCGAGGTCGCCAGGACCGCGCCGATGCCGCTCGCCACCAACATGTGCGTCATCGCCTGGGAACACCTCAAGCCGGCGATCGAACAGAACGCGATCCAGGTCCTGCTGACGGACCATCACTACTGGGGCGGCCTGCGCCGCACCCGTGAACTCGCCGCCGTCTGCGAGGCGTTCGGCATCAAGCTGTCCATGCACTCCAACTCGCACCTCGGCATCAGCCTCGCCGCGATGACCCACGTCGCCGCCGCGATCCCCAACCTCGACCACTCCTGCGACACGCACTACCCGTGGAACAGCGGCGACGAGGTCATCGTCGGGGGGCCGTTGAAGATCGAGGGCGGCGAGGTGAAGGTCCCGACCGGACCTGGCCTCGGCGTCGACCTCGACCACGACGTCCTGGAGCGCCTGCACCGCCGCTATCTCGACTCCGGGATGCGCGGTCGCGACGACACCGGCTACATCCAGAACTTCCAGCCCGAGTACGAGCTGAAGCTTCCGCGCTGGTAGGTCCCTAGACTGCGGGCATGACACAGGATCTGGCTGCGGGAAAGTATCTGCTCATCACCAGCTACCGCAAGAACGGGACCGGTGTTGCGACGCCGGTGTGGGTGGTGCCCGACGGTGACGCGCTGGGCGCGTGGACGGCGTCCGGCTCCTGGAAGGTCAAGCGGATCAGGGCGCGCGGGGACGTGCTGGTCGGTCCCTGCGACGCCCGGGGCAACCCGAAGGGGGAGCCGGTTCCGGGGACGGCGGAGATCTGCGACGCGGAGACGACGGCCCGGTACCGGACGCTGATCGCCCGGAAGTACGGGATCATCGGCCGGCTCACGCTGTTCGGGAGCAAGCTGCGGCGCGGGCTGGACGGGACCGTCGGCATCCGCATCACGCTGACATGAAAGCTGACATGAGAGAGGGGTACGAGCCACCTGCGGCTCGTACCCCTCCAGTCGTACGATCCTAAAATCGCACCGACCTCGCACCGACCTCACGCCGACCTCACGCCGACCTCACGCCGACCTTACGACGCGTCCGTCACCGTTCCCGTGACGCCCGTCCCCGGAATCTCCTTGCCGTCCTGGTCGGTCAGCACAGCGCGTACCGACTCCACCGGCTCGGTCACCGAGTCCTTGACGGTCCGCACGTCGAAGTCCGCCGTGGTCTTCCCGGCCTCGACGACCACCCACACCCAGACGTCCGCCTGGGACAGCGGGCGCTCCGGGTCCGGCTTCTGGCCCGAGTTGTCCTCCAGCCACTTCGGATCGACGTCCTTCGTGGACAGCTCGGCCCCCTCGGTCACCGGGACGAGCCGGATCGGGTGCCAGATGTCGACGTCCGCGGTCTCCGACTGCGTGACCCGCCACAGCAGCGTCCCGCCCTCGGTCACCTTGTCGGCCACCGGTACGAGCGTCGCCTTGGGCTCCGGGTCGTCGTTCTTCGCGGTGACCCCGCCCCGGTACTTGCCGACGACCGCGCCGTGCACCGCCTTCACGACGATGTCCTGCTGGAGGTCGTACCCGAACCGGGTGTCGCCCTTGACCATCACCGGTACGTCGATGGCGTTCGCGCCCGGCCGGACGGTCACCACCTTGTCCGTGGCCGTCCCGGACTTGGGGTCCAGGACGTAGTAGCGGACCTGCCCGCTGCCCTTCCCGGACACCTTCACCGGTATCCGGTAGGTACGCGTCCCGGAGGAGCCCTCCAGGACCGTGAGCCGGCCGACGTCGACACGCGGCAGCGCGGCGGCCTGCGCGGCGGGGGTACCGGCACGCCAGCCCCACGCGTCGATCAGCCACGCCTTGCCCGACTTCGAACGCGGCGTGATCTCAAGGGACTTGACGCGCTTGAGGTCGAACGTCCGCGCCGTCTTCAGCGGGACCCGGACCTCACGCGCCCAGTAGGAGGCGGTCTGCGCGGAGCCGGGCAGCCCGTCCACGGTGACCCGACCGAGCCCCGCGCGCCGGTTCGCGGAGTCGACGAGCGTGACGTCGAACTGCGTGCCCCTGGTGTTCGGCGGGACGAAGAGGCGCAGGGCGACGGAGGAGGAACCGGCCAGCGAGAGCGCCTTCGCGGGGGTGATCCGCGCGGCCGTACCCGGCTTGGTCCAGGAGACGGCGACCGCGCGACGGCCGCTCTCCCGCTGGGTGTCCCACTGCGCGAAGTGCGGTGAGGAGCCCTTGGCCCGGTCGAGTCCGCAGCCCTTCTTCTCGTCGGCGTTGACCTCGTCGCACAGGCGGGCGCCGGACACGCTCACCGCGCCGTCCGGCAGGAACCCGGCACCCCGGTTCGCGCCCACGGCGTGCGTGAGGACCTGCGCCTTCCCGGCGGAGGCGGCGCGCACGGACGTACCGTCGAGGAGCGGGCGGACCCGGTCGTCGCCGGCGACGAACAGGCGCGCGGCGGCGGCGATGTAGACGGAGCCGACCTGGTGCTGCTGGTCGGCGGTCAGGCGGGTCGCCTTGCCGGGGGTGCAGATCGGGTCGGGGTGGTCGGGGTCGCTGCCGAAGTCGTCCCAGGCGGGGGCCTGAGCCTTGCCCGGCGTCCACTCCGTGTTGAAGTAGTTGTGGTTGGCGCCGACCACGTACACCGCGCTGTGCAGCGCCTTGCCGTTGCTGACGCCGCGCGTGCCGTCGACGTACACCTCGCCCTGGAGGTCGGAGACGTCGCCGTCGCAGCCCGGGAGGATCGTCGCGGACGGGACGTCGGCCACCGGATTCTGGCCGAAGATCGTCGGCCCGATCAGGACGGTGCCGCTGACGTGCCAGCGCGCCTTGCCGGGCGCGCCGTCCTCGGCGGCCGGCGGCGGGTAGAGGCTGTCCATCGCCGCGCGGTTGACACCCTCACCGCCGCGCGAGTGCCCGACGAGCAGCACCTTCGACAGGTCCGTCTTCGGCGCGCTGCGGACGACCGCGGGTGCGGACGACGGCTTCGCGGCCCAGTCCGCCCAGTCGGCCAGGTGACGGCGGACCAGCGAGGAACGGGCCTGGGCGCCCGCGTCCTCGGCCTCCCAGTCCTGGCCGTTGATGCCGTTCGCTGAGATGGAGACCGTCACATAGCCCTGGGACGCGAGGAGTTGCTGGTCCTTCACGTACCCCTGGTAGCTGGGGATCTCCTTGAAGCCCTTGGCGCACGGCCAGTCGCCGGTGGCGGAGTCGTCACCGCCGCCCGGCTTGAAGCACGTCGAGTGGCGGCCGTGCAGGAACAGCGCCACGGGACGCTTCCCGGCGGCACCCTTCGGCGCGATCACCAGACCCCGCATCTCCACGGGCACCTTGAAGCCGGGGAGTTTCACGGAGGGCAGGGAGTACTCGCCGCGCGTCGTGCGGTACGGGCCCGGCTTGCCGGGATCGACCGGGTTGACCGGCAGCGCGGGAGCGGCCTGCGGAGCGGCGAGGGAGGACCGGGCCCCGGACTCCTCGGCGTCCAACCGGCGCCCGCTCGACTGCACTTGGAGCCGCGTGAGCTGCTCGGCCTGCGCGGCGTCGTCGAGGGGAAGAGTGAACGTACGGCCGTCGGCGGCCTGTTCGGGGAGGCCCAGGAGACGGCCGTTCGCGTGGAACTCCACACGCGCGTCGCCCATGGGCACGGGCTGCGGCGCGCGCCACAGCAGATCATGGCCGGATATTCGCCAGCCGGGCGGAAGCATGTTCGCTGCCGACGGCGCTTCCTGCGCCGTGGCCAACCCCGGTGAACCCGCCAGGACCGCGAGCGCGGCCACAGCGGTGACACCTATTCGCCGGGAACGGGACAAGGGAGTTGCCTCCTCGCACATGGAGTGCGGGCGTCCCGTCGGAACCGGGTGCCTCGCACGTCACTGAGGATGCGAAGCATGTCCTATGGGTTGGCTGTGGGATCTCTGTTCGGATCAACGGCCAACGTTTTTCAGCCAGTTCTGAAACTTTCAAGAAGATGCCCGACCGGTAACCCGGCCGACTACCAGGACCGGTACGGCTCTTCGAGCAGCTGGAACACCGGCTCGCCCCGCACCGGGTCCTGGGCGGTCGTCAGCCGCACCCGGTCCCCGCTGTGGATCCCGATCGCCGGTCCGATGACCCGGCCGCGTACGACGAACCCCTCGGCCATCTCGACCATCGACACGTTCCGCGCGGCCGGGGTGTTGCGGTGCACGACCGTCGTGTGCCGGACGGTGCCGGTGCCCTCGGCGCGCTCCGTACGCAGGTCGCTGCCCCGGCACACCGGGCACAGCAGCCGGTGGTACATCGCCGTACCGCAGTAGTTGCAGCGCTGGAAGAGGATCGCCTCGTGGTCGACGGTGCGCCGGTCGAGTACGGCGGCCCCGCCGGCCGCCCGCTGCGTGGCGTTCGTGTGGTGGTACACGCTGATCTCCCTGCGCTCGCCCGGACGGAACGGCACGGGGCGCTCGCGTGTGCCACCGTGCACACGAGCAGCGTATGGCACTCAGTGCCAGTCGTAAAGGCACTGCGTACCCCGGAAATCAGGGCTCCTCAGCTTCGGCCGAGTGTCGTCTCGATCTCCTGGACCACCCGCCACAGCGGCGCACCCCGCCGGGAGACGACCACGACGACGTCCTCGGGGTGTTCGGCCACCGGCGCGGGAGAGGGGGAGCTGTAGGTCGACTGGACGTACTCCAGCGCGTGGTCCACCATCGCGCTCGCGTCCCCCGCACCGTCCGAACGCAGCCACGACCGCAGCGCGTTGTTGTGCGCCGCGACCACGGCGGCGGCGATGACGTCCGCGCGCAGGATCCCGTCCGGGAGCCCGGCGAACCGCTGGCGCAGATACTCGGCCAGCGCCCGCTCGTACCGCCACACGACCGACAACTCGTAGGCCCGCAGCCCCGGGACGCGTTTGGTGAGCCGGTAGCGCTGGACGGAGAAGGAGGGGTTCTCGGCGTACATCCGCAGGACGAGGCGGGCCGCGTCGCAGACCCGCCGCACCGGCTCGAACCCCGTGTCGTCCTCGGCGAGGAACGCGGTCATGTCGGCGAGGCACCGCTCGTGGTCGGGGAAGACCACGTCCTCCTTGGAGGGGAAGTACCGGAAGAAGGACCGCCGTCCGACCCCGGCGAGCGCCACGATGTCGTCCACCGTGGTCTGCTCGTACCCGCGCTCCAGAAACAGCCGGAAGGCCGCCGCGACCAGCGCGTCCCGCATGGAGGGCTTGCTCATGGCAGGGAACGTAGCACGCGATGGCACTCAGTTCCCTGCCACGGAGGTACTGAGTGCTACTGCCGCTCCGCCGCCTCGACCACGTTCGTCAGCAGCATCGCCCGCGTCATCGGACCCACCCCGCCGACCGGCGGCGAGTACGAGCCCGCGACGTCGCTCACGTCCGGGTGGACGTCGCCGAGGATGCCCTCGACCGTGCGGGTCAGGCCGACGGACAGGACGGTCGCGCCGGGCTTGATCCAGTCCGGGGTGACGAGGTGGGCGACACCGGCGGCGGCCACCACCACGTCGGCGACCCGGGCGTGCGCGGCGACGTCCTGCGTGGCCTCGTGACACAGCGTCACCGTGGCGTGCTCGGTGGAGCGCGTCAGCATCAGGCCCAGCGGACGGCCGACGGTGATGCCGCAGCCGATGACGCAGAACTGCTGGCCGGTGATGGCCACGTTGTTGCGGCGCAGCAGGTCGATGATGCCGCGCGGGGTGCAGGGCAGCGGGCCCGGGATGCCGAGGACCAGCCGGCCGAGGTTGGTGGGGTGCAGGCCGTCCGCGTCCTTGCGGGGGTCGATCATTTCGAGGACCGCGTGCGTGTCGATGTGCGCGGGCAGCGGGAGCTGGACGATGAAGCCGGTGCAGGCCGGGTCCTCGTTGAGGCGCAGGACCGCCGCCTCCACGTCCGCCTGCGAGGCGTCGGCGGGGAGTTCGACGCGGATGGAGGCGATGCCGACCTGCGCGCAGTCGCGGTGCTTGCCGCCGACGTAGGAGCGGCTGCCCGGGTCCTCGCCGACCAGGATGGTGCCGAGGCCGGGGGTGATCCCGCGCTCCTTGAGCGCACTCACCCGCTGGGCCAGCTCGGTCTTGATGTCGGCCGCAGCGGCCTTGCCGTCGAGAAGTGTCGCGGTGGTCACGGGAGGAGAAAACCCTTCGGGACGAAGACGCCGGTCGGGAGGCCGGTGACGTCCTCGGCCCCCGTCACTCCATCGTACGTCGCCCGAGTGGGGTACCCCGCGCCGGACGGATTGTGCGGTCGTACGAAAATCACCGGCCGCCCACGTCACTGAACCACTCCCGCCACCCACCCGTATCTCTCCGGAGGGATCACAGGAGAGGGGAGACCGGCGTGCCGACACCGGAGACCAGTGGCGAACCGTTCGAGCGTGAGGTCCTGGAACCCATCGTGGTGCTCCGACCACGCCGCACCGACGCGCTCGCGGACCTGTTCCGCGAACTGACCGAGCTGAGCGTCGACGACCCGCCGGACCAGGAGAAGACCCGCGCCTACGAGGCGGTGACCGTCTCCAAGGAGCCGCAGACCCAGCGCATCCCGCCGCTCCCGCCCCTGCCCCCGCGCCGCCGCACGGCCCCGCCACCGCCGCCGCCCGCCACCGGCAAGGGCGTGCGCAGAGCGGCCGGGGTCATCGCGATCTCCGCCGCCGCCCTGGTCGGCTTCGCCGCCGCGATCCTCCTGCTGCCCGGCCGCCAGAGCGACGCGGCGGCGGCCCGGCCCCCGGTCAGCAGCGCCCCCGCCCAGCAGAACCCGGCACCGACCCCGACCCCGAGCGCCCCCGCCGAGGAGCCCGGCGAGGCCCCCGACACCACCGGCGTCCTGCGCGAGGGCGCCACCGGCCCCGAGGTCGTCACCCTCCAGGAGCGCCTGCGCCGCATCCCGAACGTGTACGACCACGGCGCCACCGACGGCGAGTACGACGCGACACTCACCGAGGCCGTGGCCCGTTTCCAGGTCTGGTACGGCATCCGGGGCGACGAGTCCGGGGTGTACGGCGACAACACGCGCCACGACCTGGAGTCGCGCACCTCCTGACACACGGGGCTCGGTGACTGTGTCCCATGTCACTATGCACAGTGGGCCGGTGGGCGTCCGGCACTCCGGCCCACCGAGCCGAAAGCCGTGCCATGTCCGTCTCGCGCGTCCCGGGCCTCGTCCTGCCCGTGATCTTCCTGGTGGCCCTGCTGGCGGGGCTGGTCTGGTACTGGCGTCAGCGCCGCAAGGGGGACGACTGAGCCGCCAGCGCCTCCGCGACCGCCCGCACGCCGCGCGCCAGGTGCTGGAGCTGTGTCAGCTCGGCGGCGTACATCTTGATCGTGTGCTCGATCGCCGCCTCGTGCAGGCCGAGGGCCGGCAGGTCGGCGCGGGCCGTCTGGAGCGCCGTGCGGGCCACCCGGACCTCCTGCTGGACCTGGAGGTGCGCGTGCCGGGCGAGCAGGACCGGGTGGCGCAGCAGCGCCGGATAGCCCGCGTAGCGCGCGGGCACCAGGTCGCGCAGCCATTTGACGGCCGAACGCTCCCAGTCGTAACTGCCGGGCGTCTTGACGTGGCGGGGCCAGTCCGGGCTGAGGCGCGTCGTCGTGAGACTCATGAGCATGGCTTCCGATGTGCGGCAGTGCGACCGGAGCAGTATTTATATATGCCGTCGCCTTTGCAAGACGTATGGAAACATTCACCGCCTCGCCAGGGGAACTCCACGCTCCGGTTACCGGCGCGTAAGCGGCATCAGGCAGTCAGGCAGTCAGTCAGTCAGGCAGGAAGAAGTGGTGGCGGTCGGCCACCTGCTCGTACTCCTCCAGCCGCGCCTGCGTCCGCTCCGGGCCCGCGTCCGTCATGGCCTGGAGCAGCGCCGCCGCCATCACGCCCGGCGCCGCGTACGAGTCGAACACCAGCCGCGACCCGGTCCCCGTCGCGAACACCGCGTCCGCCTCGTCGGCCAGCGGGCCCAGCGCCAGGTCCGTGATCAGCGCCACCTTCAGGCCCGCCCCGCGCGCCACCCGCACCGCCGTCAGCGTCTCGTGCGCGTGCCGGGGCATCGAGAACGCCAGCACCCACGTCCCGCCCGCCGCCCGGGCCTGGAGCAGCGCGTCGTAGGCGACGCTCCCGCCGCGCGTCACCGGCCGCACGTCCGGGTGGACCCGGCGCGCCGCGTACGTGAAGTACTCGGCGAGCGACGCCGAGATCCTCAGGCCCAGCACGGTCAGCGGCGTCGACTCCGACAGACCCCGGCCCACCTCGATGACCTGGTCCGGGTCGGCGAAGTCACGGCGCAGGTTCTCCAGGTTGCGGATCTCGGCGTCCACCGCCGCCTGGAGTTCGTTGCCCCGGTTCACCTCGGCCGTGCCGTGCGCCCCGAGCGCCAGCGCCTGGAGCCGCTCCCTGAGCGCCGGGTAGCCGCTGAAGCCGACGGCCGCCGCGAACCGGGTCACCGAGGGCTGGCTCACCCCGACGCGCTCGGCGAGGTCGGTGATCGACAGGAGGGACGCCTCGGTGAGGTGCTCGATCAGGTACTGCGCGATGCGCCGCTGGCCGGGGGAGAGGTGCGGACCGTCGAACAGGGCCCGCAGCTGCGAGGCCGGGGACAGCTCCGTCTCCGGTACGGCCTTCCCCGAGGTGATCGCCGACGCCTGCGCCCGTGCCTGCTGCTCCGAGGGCCCGGAGCCTCCTCCTGTGTCTCCCACGCGCCTCAACATAACCCAGGATCACCGCCGGTAGACGGTGATCGAGTACCCCACCTCGTCCACCGCCCGGCTGGTCCGCAGCAGCTCGGCGAGCCGCCCCTTCGCCTTCGCCGCCGCCGAGTCCGACACGACCAGCAGCCCCCGGACCCGCTCGATCGGCACGGTCAGCGGATCGCTCGCCTCGACGCCGTAGTACGACGGCACCCCGGCCCCCTTGTACACGAGCCACATCGGCTCACCCCGGTACTCCTCCGCGAGCCGCCCGAGATCCTGCCCCCAGTCCACGTTGGAGTCGTGCAGCCGCAGATGCGTACGGGACGGACCCCCGAACGCCTCGTTGGAGTACGGCAGATAGTAGGGAAACGTCCGCAGCGAACTCACCGCGACGAACGCCACCAGCGCCCACACCACCCACACCCGCCGCAGCGCCAGCGCACAACCCGCAGCCACGGCAAGGAACATGGGCACGAACACCGCGTACCGCGTCCCCAGATCCCGCGCCCCCGTCATCGCCGACGCCAGCAACACCCCTGTCGGCACCAGCACATACACAGCGGCGCGCCGCAGCCTCGGCACCGACAGCATCGCCACCACGCCCGCCACCCACAGCGCGATCATCCCCAGCGGCGTCTTCACCAGCAGCGCGGCCGGCAGGTAGTACCACCGCGACCCGCTGTAGACCTGCCCGAACAGGAACCCCTGCCACTGCTGGTTCTCGAACCTGAACTGCACCCGCATCCCGTCCCGGTACGACTCCGGCACCGGCAGCAGATCCACAACCAGCCCCCGCAGACCATGAATTGACGGAACCTCACCCGGCGCCGGACTCCACCGCAACCGGGGATCGACGACGAGATACGACACCCACACGACGACGAACGCCGCCACCACGACCCCGCACGCACCCAACAGCGCCTTGCGCCAACCTGCCCGCCAGAGCGACACCACCGCCAGCCCCGCGAACACCGGTACGGCCGTCAGCGTGCTCATCTTCGTCGCCAGCGCCGCCCCCAACGCCAGCCCGGCCAGGGCGAGATACAGCCGGGGATTCCGGTCCGCCCGCCACAGCAGCCACGCCGACGTCAGCAGGAACCCAGCCGCCGGGACGTCCAGCGTGGCCAGCGAACCGTGTGCGATGACGTCCGGCGAGAACGCGTACAGCGCGAGCGCGACGAAGGCCGCCGCGCGCCCGGCGACGTCCCGCGCGAAGAAGAAGACGACCAGGCCGAACAGCAGCGTCAGGGCGATGACGGGCAACCGGGCCCAGAACATCACGTCCCAGGGGTCGTTGCCGGACTCGTACAGCAGGTGACGGCCCAACGCGCCCTGGTTGCCGGTGAATTGATCGTCGACGTGCGGATCGGCGACGGCCACGCCGAGGGCCACGATCAGCTTCCCCAGCGGCGGGTGCTCGGGATTGTAGCGGACCTCGTGCGCGTGCAGGTAGTCGGCCGCCGTCCCGACGTACACCGGCTCGTCGATCGTCGGCGTCTGCTGGACGGCCGTCGTCACCATGGCCGCCGCCATCTGGGCCAGCAGCAGGAACACCAACAGGGGGACCAGCCAAGGGCGTTGACGGGCCCGGACGAGTGCCGGGGGGTCTCGCAGGAGTGCTGTGCTCGCCATCGTCCGCCCTAGGTGACCGTACGGGGCGGGAGCGCCCGTTCTGCCCAGATTAGGCCGCTCCCACCCCTCGGTTACGTCACCGCTTCACGAGTCGTACCGACAGACCGTCCGCCGTGTAGTGGGGTACGGCGCGCAGGTGGGCCGAGTTCAGCTTCACCTTGTCGAACTGGCCGCGCAGCTGGGTGGCGTGCAGGACGTGGACGACCGTCCCGGCGGCCGGCGGGTGCTTGGCGTCGAGGTTCAGCACCAGCGTGGCGCCCTTCTCCAGACGGGCCCGGCCGGAGACGGTGAGCAGGGTGCCGTGGCCCTTGGCGACCGTCAGGTCGAGCGTCGCGGCGCCCTGCGTCCAGGGGCCGCGCACCCGCACCGGCAGCGCGGCGCTGAGGGTGCCGCCCGTGAGGGTGACATGGCCCTCGCCCAGCGCGTTGGCGTGACCGGCCACGAGCGTGCCCTCCTTGAGAGCCGTGCCGCCGTGGTAGCGGTTGTGGCCGGTGAGGGTGAGCGTGCCGGAGCCCTTCTTGATCAGACCGCCGGGGCCGTCGATGTCGTTGCGCCAGGCGTCGGCCGCGTGGAAGCCGTGCTTGGCCGCGTCCATGGTGACCGTGACATTCGACTCGAAGGAGCCGTAGCCGTCCGCCGCCGCGAACAGGTTCAGGCGGCCCCACTGCTCGAAGCCGTCCAGCAGGACGTACCCGGACTCCAGCGCGGTCGTCCGCAGCACCGCGCGGCGCTGTGCGGCCGTCAGGTACGGCTGGCGGGTCTCCAGGAGGACCTCGGCGCCCTTCGGGACGGTCAGCGGGGTCTTGCGGCCCCTGCGGGGCAGGACGTACGTCAGCTTCGGCTCGACCAGGTGGGCGTTGGCCTCGCGGTGGGCGTACCTGTCGGAGGCGTCCGAGTGGGCGTACGCGTACAGGGTGTTCGCGTTCGTGCCGGTCTTCGCCGTGAAGTACGCCAGCGCCTGGGCGCGCGCGGCGGCCTTCAGCTCGGCGTTCGCCGGGTCGGCGAGGGTCGCGGCGGCGAGCGCGGTGGCCATGATCCGGCCGCCGATCACGTCGACCGTGGAGTGCATGCCGGACATGATCCGGGTGTGGCTCAGCTCGATGCCCCGGGTCACCAGCTCCTGGAAGCGCTCCGGGACGGCGTACGCGTAGGCGAGCGAGGCCAGGTGGAAGGCGTTGGTGTGGCCGCTCGGGTAGCCGCCGTCGTCCTTGGGCGACATGTTGCGCTGGCGCAGCAGCTGCGGGACGACGACGACCTTCGAGTCGTAGACCGGGAAGCCGAGATCGTCGGTCTTGCCGGTGTCGACGACCTGGCTGTCCTCGTTCATGCGCCACGGGCGCGGGTACTGGTAGGCGTACTTGCCCTGGTTGCCGGACGCGTAGTTGCCGCGCAGGGTGTCGACGAGCGTGGCGACCAGACCGAGGTCCGAGTCGTGCGAACCGGCGCCGAGCGCGGAACCGGCGGGCGCGTCGGCCGGGACGGCGTCGTCGATCTTCGTCGCCGGGACGCCGTCGGGCGCGGCGGTGATCGAGGTGACCGCCTTGGCGCCGGAGCGGTACAGCGGGGCCAGCGGGCCGAGGCCGCCGATCGTCGCGTAGCTCTGGTGCTGGCGGTCGTAGACGAACGCCTCCTTGCCCTGGGCCTCGGTGCGCGCGTGCGTGAGCTGGATGCTGTAGCGCACGTTGGCGCGCAGCACCTCGCGGTCCAGGACGGTGCCGGTGTTCCAGGCGTCGCCGGTCTTCCAGACCTTCGTCATCCCGCCGAGGACGCGCACCACGGCGTTCGTCTCGGGCGTGAGGTTCGCGGGGATGTTCGTCTTGTAGTCGTCGACGAACGCCGCCGGAGCCGGGGTCGCGGCCTTGGCGTCGGCGGCGCCGAGCCACGACACGAGCGTCGGCGCGGCCACCAGCGCGGCCGAACCGCCCACGGAGGTCTTGAGGAAACGCCTTCTGTTCACTGCGACGGGGGACGACATGCGGGTGCCTCTCTGGAAGCGACAAGGATCGTGCGATCGGGTGCGGCTCGGAGGCAACTGCCGTCGACTGAGCCGGGTGATGCGTACCAGCGAAGATCTACGGCGGAGTCGTGACCGTTCCGGGTGGGAACGGTAACCGGATCATGTCCCGTGGGTGAACGGGCAGTTCGGCCGACGCCGTGCACATATATAAGGAGAGAGAGTTCTACAGGAGCGCGCGGGCCAGCGCCACCGCCCCCTCGACCGGCGCCACCGTGAGCGGCCGTGCCTTCGCGCCGGGTACGGCCTCGGCGAGGCCCGCCGTGAACGCGTCGTACAGCACCGGCTGGCCGAGGACGGTCCCGCCCGCCACCACCACGTCGTCCACCGGCACCCCGCGCGCGGCGAGCCGGGCGACGAGCGCCGCGAGGGCCTGGCCGGCCTCGGCGATGACGGCGTGGGCGACGGGGGAGCCGGAGGCGGCGGCGGAGAAGACGACCGGCGCGTGCCGCCCCCAGTCGGAGGAGGCGTTGGCCGCGCTCTCCAACGCCGCGCCCAGCGCCGGGACTTCGGGCACGCCGAGCGCCTCGACGAGCCCTTGGGCCAGGGAGTCGGGGGCCTCCCCCCGGTCGTGCGCGGCCCAGGAGGCGCGCGCCGCCTCGCGGACCAGACCGGCGGCGCCGCCCTCGTCGCCGAGGACCGCGCCCCAGCCGCCGACCTGGACCGCCGAGCCGTCCGCGAGCCGGCCCACCGCGACCGAGCCGGTGCCGGCGACGAGCCCGACCCCTTGGTTCAGCCCGGCGGCGGGCACGAGGAGTTCGGCGTCCCCGACGATCGACGCGGGGACGCCGAGAAGTTCTTGCAGGGCGGTACGGATGTCCGCGCACTGGCGCGGCGTCTCGCAGGCGTGCGCGCCCACCGCGACGGCGGACGGACGCGCGCCCGGCGGCAGCGCCTCGCTCACGAGGTCGGCGAGCCAGCGGGCGGCGGCGTCGGTGTCGTGCGGGCGCCAGCCGCTGCTGGCACGGACGTGGTCGGCGACCGTCTCGTCCCCCGCGAGCGCGCGGAGGTGCGTCTTGGTGCCGCCCACGTCGATGCCGACCAGGAGCGGGCGTGAGGGGGGTGCGTCCTGCACGGGTTCTTCCTTCGTCGAGACATCAACAGCGCCGGGCGTGTGCGCTGAGCTGCGACGGCGGGCGAACCGTGCGGAGTGTGAACGGATCTTGAACTTTCTCGGGAAGCCCCGGGACGGGCTTCGGTCGGACACGGCAGGCGAGTACCGTAGGGATTTCGTTAGGAAGCTAACTAACGAAGTAGGGTGCGTCAAGAGGTTGTTGTGCACCCTGTGAGAGCCGCGTTCCGCAGGTGACGGGTGGGTGACCCGTTCTGCCTGCGTATGGGAGGCGACACCGTTGTCATACGGCGGATGTCGGTCGCTGGCTGTCCAGACATTCAATCATTCGTAACTCCGGCGACACAATGCGCCGGAGTGCTCGCCGACCTTTTCTGTTGGGGGAGCTGTGCAGCACCTGAGTGAGAGCGCGGGCGCGGTCTTCACCGTCCTCGCGGAGGCGGGCGACGTCACCCGGCCCCGGCTGGCCCAGCTCGCGGGCCTGTCCAAGCCGACGGTCTCCAGCGCGGTGGCCGAACTGGAGTCGGCGGGCCTGGCCGCGCGCACGGGCACGACGAGCGGCACGACCGGCCGCTCGGCCGCCGTCTACCGCATCGGCCCCGCCGCCGGAACGGTCCTCGCGGTGGACCTCGGCTCCACGCATACGGCGGTTCGCGCGTGCACGCTGGACGGGACGGTCGTCGCGTCGCACACGGCGCGTGAGGAGGGGAATCCGGCGGAGGTTGTGCGGGGGGTGTTGTGGGGGTTGGCGCGGGAGGAGCTGGGGCCGGTGCGGGGGGTGGTGGTGGCGGTACCGGATGTGGTGCGGCTTGGGGGTGGCGTACGGGGGGTGAGCGGGCCGGGTGCGGGCGGGCGAGGTGCGGGCATACAAGACGATGATCGCCTCGCCGCTGACCCCCGCCCCGCCTCCGGCGCCCGCCCAGCCTCCGGCGCCGACCCGGCCTCCGACACCCACCCCCCGTCCCGCCCTTACCCCGCCACCCCTTCCATCGCCGCAGCCATAGACGCCCTGGCCCTCCCCTCCCACCTCCCCGTCCACATCGAGAACAACGTCAACTGCGCCGCCCTCGCCGAACTCCACGAGGGCGCGGCCAAGGGGCGGCACACCTTCGGGTACCTCCAGGTCGGCTACGGCATCGGCCTCGGGATCGTCGTCGGCGGACACGTGCTGCGGGGAGCCGGTGGCGCCGCCGGGGAGATCGCGCGGCTGCCGTACCCGTGGCTGCCGGACCGGGAGTCCGTGCTGGAGGGCATGGAGGCGTACGTCGGCGCGGGCTCGCTGATGCGCAGAGTGCGCGAGGGGTGGACGGAGGGTTGCGTACCGGAGGGCGCCGCCGAACTCTTCGCGCTGGCCGGAAACGGGCACGAGGCGGCGGCACGGTTCGTCGCCGGACACGCCCGGGAGGTGGGCAGGCTGGCGGCTGCCGCCGTCGCCGTACTGGACCCGGGCCTGATCGTGCTGGGCGGCGGGATCGGCGCGAACCCGCAGCTCCTGCCGGGTGTCCGGGCCGAACTCGCGCGGCTGAGCTGGCCCACCGAGGTGGTCGGCAGCGAGGTCGGTGAGGACGCCACGGTGGCCGGCGCGGCGCGCCTCGCGGTGGCCCGGGGAATCCAAACCGTGACCGAGGGGTCGGACAAGAGGCATTGACGGACTCCGTCAGCTTCTGCCAATGTCCGGACAAGCGCTTTCTAGCCGGGCGGGACCCCGGCACAGAGCGGCGAATCCGGCCGTACGGACCGTACGGACCCACGAGGGCGTGTTCGTGGGCGGATCCCGCTCGTCGAGGTGGCGCGACCGGGCGAGGTCGCGGACCATGAGCGCACTCCAGTAACAGGACCCCGAGCCGCCTCACCGGCCGGAAGATTCCGTCACGCACATCCAGGGAGGGACCCGGTGGGTCACCAGATCTCGCGCAGAACCATCTTCCGCGCCGCGAGCGGCATCACCGTCGCGACGGCGCTCGGCACCACGCTGACCGCCTGCGGCGGCGGCACGGGAGCGGGCAGCAGCAACTCCAAGCTGACGATGACCTGGTGGGGCAGCGACCAGCGTCACGCGGCGTACAAGAAAGCGCTTGCTACCTTCCAGAAGGACAACTCGAAGATCGAGATCCAGGAGACCTACCAGGGGTACGACGGATACTTCGACAAGTTCAACACCAACGTCGCGGGCGGTTCCGCCCCCGACCTGATGCAGATGGACACCGCGCTCGTCGCGCAGTACGCACGCAAGGGCGTCCTCGCGCCGATCGACGAGTACGTCGGCAAGTCCCTGGACCTCACCGGCTTCTCCAAGACGCTCCTGGCCGCCGGCACCGTCGACGGCAAGCTCTACGGCGTCCCCTCCGGCATCGGCGTCAACCAGCTCACCGTCAACCGCAGCGCGCTGGAGAAGCTCGGCCTGAAGCTCCCGGACCGCGAGTGGACCTGGAACGACCTCAAGGCGATCAGCCAGGAGATCTACAAGAAGAGCGGCGGCAAGACGTACGGCGTCGACGACGGCGGCGGCGGGACCCTCCAGTGCTTCGAGATCTTCGCCCGCGAGAAGGGCCAGCAGTTCTTCTCGGACGACGGCAAGAAGATCGGCTTCACCCCGGACACCCTCCAGGAGTGGTGGGAGTTCTGGGCCGAGATGCGCAAGACCAACGCCTGCCCGCCGGCCGCGATCACGTCGGCCGCCCACAACGACCTCACGAAGAACGCGGTCGTCATCGGCAAGGCGCTGTTCACCTTCGACTCCGGCGTCTACGGCGCGGGCGGCTCGATCACCGACGCGCAGCTCGACTTCCTGCCCACCCCGCAGGGCAACTGGTCCGGCGCGCGGGAAGGCAACTACGTCAACGGCGGTGTGCTGCTGAGCGCCACCAAGACCAGCAAGCGGATCGCCGACTCCGTCAAGATCATCTCCTTCTTCGCGCAGAACGACTCCGCGATCAAGGACATGCAGCTGCTGCGCGGCATCCCGCCGACGGAGAAGGCCCGCAACCTGATCGCCTCCGGCCTCACCGCGACCGACAAGCTGAACATGGCGAGCGCCGACTACATCTCCCAGCGGGTCGGCAAGGCCGCCAACGTGCTGCCCAACCCGGTGCCGCCGCCGCAGGGCGCCGACCAGATCTGGGACCTGCTGTTCCAGTCGAACCTCGCCGTGGCCTTCGGCAAGGCCACCATCAAGTCGCAGTCGGGCAAGTTCTTCGATCAGGCGGCAGGCATTCTGTCCGCCTGAGCGGGCCTACGTACGAAAAAGAGGGCCAGGGAGATGAGTATGACCACCGCGAAGACCGACGAGGTCGTGAAGGAGTCGCCTGCGGCGACCCCCTCCGACCAGCGGGAGCGCGACCGGCAGCGGCGCCGCCTCGCGAGGAAGCGAGGCGGCGGCTGGTGGCCGTACCTCTTCCTGGCCCCATGGTTCGTGGGCCTGTTCGGGCTGACGATCTATCCGATGCTCGACTCGCTGTACCTGTCGTTCACCGACTTCGACCTGCTCACCCCGGAGAAGTGGGTCGGCACCGCCAACTACGAGCGGATGTTCACCGACGACCCGGTCTTCTGGGACTCGGTCCACGCGACCCTGCTGTATGTCGTCGTCTCCGTCCCGCTCAAGCTCGGCCTCGCGCTCGGCGTGGCCATGCTCCTCAACCGGGACATCAAGGGCATCGGCTTCTACCGGGCCGCGTTCTACCTGCCCTCGCTGCTCGGCGGCGCGGTCGCCGTCGCCATCGTGTGGCGGCAAGTCTTCGGCGGGGACGGCCTGTTCAACGACTTCCTCGGCTGGTTCGGCATCAAGGGCCAGGACTGGATCTCCAGCCCCGACACCGCGCTCTACACGCTGATCCTGCTCGCCGTCTGGCAGTTCGGCACCCCGATGGTCATCTTCCTGGCCGGACTCAAGCAGCTCCCCAGGGACGTCTACGAGGCCGCCGAGATCGACGGCGCCGGCCCGGCGACCCGGTTCTTCAAGATCACCCTGCCGCTGCTCACCCCGATCGTCTTCTTCAACGTCGTCCTCCAGATCATCGACGCGTTCAAGACCTTCACCCCCGCGTTCGTCATCAGCAACGGCTCGGGCGGGCCGCTCAACTCGACGATGCTCTACTCCCTGTACCTCTACAAGAAGGGCTTCACCGACCTTCAGATGGGGTACGCCTCGGCGCTGGCCTGGGTGCTCTTCCTGGTCATCGCGGGCTTCACGGCGGTCAACTTCATCGCCAGCCGCTATTGGGTTCATTACGACGACTAATGCCTGACGCCGTCTGACGATTGAGGAAAGCTTCGATGTCCGCCATCACCCCGTCGCCGTTGCAGAGGCTTCGCTCCGCCACCGGCGCCCGCCGTATCTTCATCCACACCGTCCTCATCGGTGTCGCGATCGTCATGCTCTACCCGCTGATGTGGATGCTCAGCAGCTCCCTGAAGCCCGACACGGAGATCTTCACCCACCCCGGGCTGATCCCCGACAAGCTCAACCCCGAGAACTACAGCAAGGGCTGGAGCGGCTCCGGCAACTCCTTCTCGCTGTACATCACCAACTCGCTGATCGTCACGATCGGCGCGGTCATCGGCAACATCATCTCCTGCTCGCTGGCCGCCTACGCCTTCGCGCGCTTCGAGTTCCGCTGGAAGAAGCTCTGGTTCGGCCTGATGCTCGGCACGCTGATGCTGCCGACGCAGGCGGTGCTGATCCCGCAGTACACGATCTTCTACAACCTGACCTGGATCAACACCTACCTGCCGCTCATCGTGCCCAAGTTCCTCGCGGTGGACGCCTTCTTCATCTTCCTGATGGTCCAGTTCATCCGCTCCATCCCGCGCGAGCTGGACCAGGCGGCCATGATGGACGGCGCCAACCCCTGGCAGATCTACTGGAAGATCATCCTGCCGCTGATGAAGCCGGCGCTGGTCACCACCACGATCTTCACGTTCATCTGGACCTACGACGACTTCCTGCACCAGCTCGTCTACCTCCAGCAGAACGACAAGTTCACCGTCCCCCTCGGACTCACCCTCTTCATGGACCAGACCAGCGGCTCCTCGTACGGCGCCATGTTCGCGATGTCGACGATTGCCCTCGCGCCCACCCTGATCTGCTTCCTCATCTTCCAGAAGAGGCTGGTCGAAGGCATGGCCACCTCCGGCATGAAGGGCTGACCCGCGTGCACCTCCTCCACCAACGCGGCCCCCTGCACGACCTTCCCGACAGCCCCGAGGCGTACGACGCCGTCCTCGCCGACGTCGTCGAGCAGGCCCTCGCCCGCCTGACCCCCGAGGGCAACCTCGAACACCCCGACTGCGACGACGACATCGGCGACACGTCCCTCGGCATGACCTCGCTGCTGGCGCTCGCCTGGCAGCGGTCCGGCGACGAGCGGCTCCCCGACGCCGTCCGCCGCAGCCTCGCCTTCCACCTCGACCAGCGCGTCTACACCGAGGACAACCCCGGCTACCCGAACCTTCGGGTCCGGGGCTCCGGGTTCCCGTACGCCCGTTACGTCCTCGCCTCCGGCGCGCACCCCATCGGGGACTGGCCGAGCACGGTGTGGGCGCTGCTCCAGGCGCTCAACGTCCTTGAGTTGTCGGACGGGTTGGTCCCCGAGGACCAGCGGGCGCGGCTCCTCGACGTGGCCCAGGGCTACTGGCGCTGGCTCACCGAGGCGACGTTCTTCAACCCGCAGGAGGCCGGCAACCAGGCCATCGGCTGCATCGTCGGCGGCCTGACGCTGGCGAAGCAACTCCCGTCCGCGCAAGGGGAGTCGGTCCGCGCCACGGCCCTGGAGCTGTACCGGACGAAGATCCGCGCGCACCGTGTGTACGACCGGGGCGCGCTGCTGCCTCCCGAGCACGGCGGCGCCTACGACAACAACTACGGCCCGATCTCCCTCTCGTTCCTCGCCCAGGCCCACCGGGTCTCCGGCGAGGAGATGTTCGCCGAGGACGGTGCGGCGCTGGCCCGCTACATCGACGCCCGCCTCACGGTCGGCGGCTTCGACAACGGCGGTCCGCGCTACAGCGAGCAGCACTCCGGGTTCGAATCCGTGCTGGGGCTGCGGTACTTCGGCGCGCGCATCGGCGCCGACATCGGGCGCTACCGGGGGGACACCCGGTGGGGACGGCACGCGGTCAAGCTGGACGGCGGGGTCGACGGGCACTTCGCGTGGATGCTGGTCTGGCAGATCCAGGACGACAGTGTCTGGCACCGGAAGCCTTCCGGGGTGCCGGTGAGGCACCAACTCCGCGCCGGGACCGTGTCGGTGGCGTTCGACTCCAAGATGACGCCCGCGCTGGTCGAGGCGGGCGGCACGTACTACCTGCCGGCCGCGACGAACCGCCAGCACGGCTTCGGCCCTGTCCTGGACGGGTTCCTGTTCACGCGCCCGATGGGCGAGGTGCGGGTCCGCGACCTCCAAGTCGACGGACTCACCGCGAAGTTGGTGACCAAGCCGGTAGTCGGCCGCGACCACGTCCTGCGCAGCGTCCGGTCCCTGTACGTCACCGACGGCACGTCCCTGTGGACGACTGTCGCGGTCGAACGCTTCGACGGGGAGCCGTACTTGCTGGCGGGGCTGCCGTACGCGGCTGACGACGAGGGACGCGTGGCGCGTACGTCATCGGCGCCCGGGGTCGCCTCGGCAGGGGAGCTACGCCTCACTCACCCGCAGACCGAGGGCCCGGACCACTTCGACGCACGGTCCGAACTCACGCAGGAACAGGCGGCGTTCACCCTGGCCGCCGACCCACGCGGCTACGGCAACCCCGACGAGGGCTGGCACCACCTGGTCAGCTCCACAGCACTGGAGGCGGGCCCCATCCCGGACGCCCCCGACGACCTGCACGTCTTCGCCGTCCGCTACGGCGACCCAACACCACTGAAGCTGAGCGCAGAGTGGACCTCGAACGGCCTCGCGCTCCGCACGGACGTGTTCACGGCGGTCCTCGGGGGTCTCGACGCGGCTGCCGAACCTGAGTTGAGGCTCAGCCGCTGAGGCGGCGCAGCGCGTAGACAGGGAGCCTGGCGTCCAGGAGATACGCGGGGGAGAGGGACAATCCGAACCTCCGCTCCAGGAACGCCAGGCTTCGCTGTTCCTCGCTGTGTTCCCTGCCGTGTTTCTTGTCGTCCGCCGGGAGGTACGTCGCTCCGTCGTCCGCGAGGATCCCGGCGGCGGTCAACTCGGGGACGAGCAGGTCGGGTTGGTCGCCCCAGCGCCACAACTCCTCGGTGAGGCCGTGGCCGCAGAGGTGGACGCCGTCGCGGGCGTGGTCGAAGAGGGTGGGCGGGTGTTCCTGCGCGGGGGAGTACCTGACCAACTCGACGCCGTCGCGGGAGAGTTCGGGGAGGAGATCGCCGGCCGGGGAGTCGCCGTACTCGACGGCCAGGGTCCACCTCCCGTACGTCCCCACCCGGATCACGGCATCCTCCTCATCCAGGTCGTCCACTCCCAACTCCGTGGCCGGCTCGGGGAGAAGCGCGCCTCCCATGCGTGCCGCCAGTTCCTCGGGGGAGACACCCTTCGCGAAGAGCAGGGCCGTGAGCCAGCCGTCGTAGTCCTTGAGCCAGGTGATGCCGTCGGTCATGAGGACGACGGTATCGGGGTCCTTCCGCGTGCCAGCACCAGCGCCGGTACCGCCGCGAGCAGGAACAGCACCCCCGTCATTCCGGCGTACAGGTGCACCCCCGTCGCCGTGCTCACCGGGGCGCCGTCCGCGGAGAGTCCGGCTATCTCCGTGGCCTTGAGGATCTCGCCGCCGGTGAAGGTGAAGACGACCGAGCCCAGGGCGAGGATCACCGAGACCAACCCGGCGACCGTGCCCTGGTGTTCGGGGGTTTCGAGGCTGGTGGCGAGGTTGTAGCCGGAGGCGCTGATCGCGCCGGCGGCTATGCCTGCGAGGGTGCCGCAGGCGATGGCCAGGGGGAGGGCGGCGACGCCGGCCAGCATGGCGAAGGTCGCCGCCGCGCCCAGGGCGATGCCGCCGAGGAGGGGGAGGGCCGGGCCGTGTCGGCCCGCCAGCCAACCTGCGAGCGTGCCGCCGATCACGATGCCGAGGTTGGGCGCGGAGAGCAGGACCGCCACTGCCTCTCCCTCGCCGAGGCCGTAGCCGAGTCCCAGGTCGGCGGGGACCTGGGCGACGATGCTCGTCAGTTGCAGCATGCTCCGGAAGGAACCCGCCGCGAGGACCAGCGCGAGCAGCGTCAGCAGGATCGGACGGCTCAACCCCCGCAGATCGACGACGGGTTCCTCGGTCCGCAGCGCGAGCAGCACCCAGCCGGTCAGCGCGGCGCCGCCGCCCACGAGGAGCGCGAGCATGCCCCCGGACAGCCAGCCCTGGTCGCCCCCGAGGCTGACGTACGCCAGCACCGAGCCGATCCCGCCGCCCAGCAGGAGCGCCCCCTTCAGGTCGACCCTGCCGGTGCCCCGGACCGGCGACTCCGGGATGAGGGTCCGTACACACAGGGCGGCCACCGCCGCGAGCACCGCCGCCACGAAGAACACGCTGCGGTAGCCGAACACGTCGATCACCGGCCGCATCACGTACGGCTCGACGATCCCGACGACCGACGACCCGGACGTAACGAGCCCGATCAGGGCCATCGCCACCCTGGGCGTACAGATCTGCCGCGCGAGGGCCACGGTGAGGAACACGGCCGCGAACGCGGCCCCTTGGAGGAAACGCCCCGCCAGGAAGACCCAGACGTTCGGCGCGACGAGACAGACCAGCGCACCCCCGCACGCGAGGAGCAGCGTCCCGACGAGCACCTTGCGCTTGCCCAGGACGTCCGACCCCTTCGCGAGCAGCGGCGACCACAGCGCCCCGGCGAGCAGCGCACTCATGTTCAGCCACGCGGCCTGGTCGGTGTCGAAGTGGTCGAGGAGTTGCGGCAGCACCATCATGGGCGAGCCGACGGCCATGTCCGCGAGGACGTTGGCGAGGGTGAGCACGAGGGCCCAGAGGACGAGCCGCTTGCTCCAGCGGTGCTCGCGCAGGACGGGGACGGGCTTCTCCAGGGTGTCGGTCACCGCGCGTTCCCCTCAGCGGCCCGCAGCGCCTCGTTCCGCGCCGCGATGGCCCCCCACGTCTCCGGCAGCATCCGCTCCCGGCCCCCGTGAACCCGCTCCTGCGCGGCGACGACGTACGGCCGCTGCCGCGCCTCGTACCGCGCGAACCCGGCGCCGAGGTCCCCGACTTGGAGTTCCTCCGCGAGGAACCGCGCCCCCGTCAGCGCGAGCGACGTACCCCGCCCGGACAGGAACGCCGGGCTGTACCCCGCGTCCCCGACCAGCACGACCCGCCCCCGGTGCCAGGACGGCATCCGGATCTGGCTCGCGGAGGTGAAGTAGAACCCGGGGTCCGCGAGCGCCGCATCGAGCAACTCCGGTATCCGCCACGACCGTTGACCCGCGAAGGCGTCGACGAGCAGTTTCTTCTGCGCGTCCGGATCACGGTGGTCGTGGTCGAGCGGCGCCGACCGGAACTGGAACACGGCGACGGCCCCACCCCCGTACCGGAAGACCCCCGCCATCCGACCCGGCACGTTGTAGATCGAGTTGGGCCCCTCCGCCGAAGCCTCCCCCGGCAGCGCGGCGAGCGCGAAGTACACGCCCAGATGCCGGAGATGCTGCTCCTCGGGCCCGAACACCAGCTCCCGTACGCCTGAATGCTGGCCGTCGGCGCCAACTACCACGTCATAGCGCTCAGTTCGGCCGGAGGCGAACCGTACGTCGCCGTCGGCCGTCAGCGTCTCGACCGAGTCGCCGAAGCGGACGGTCGCCGTGCCGGGCAGGGCGTCGGCGAGGACGCGGACGAGGTCGCCGCGCAGGAGTTCGATGTCGCGGGCGGAGTCGTTGATCTCCGCGAGGGGGAGCGGGGCGATCGACTGGCCCTGGCTGTCGACGAATCGGGTGCGCTCGGACATGTCGATCCGGCGTCGCAGGATCGCCGGGAGCAGGCCCGTCCGGTCCACGGCGTCGACCGCGTCGCCGCGGATGTCGATGGGGGTGCCGGCGAGGCGGAGTCGGTCGGCGTACTCGACGACGGAGACGTCATGACCGCGCCTGCCTAACTCAAGTGCGCAGGCCAGACCGGCGATTCCGGCTCCGGAGACGAGGATCTTCACGTAGGTGCTCCAAGTGACTCGAACTTAAAGCGACAAGCTGTCGCTTTAATCGAGCGTACGTGCCGCCCGCTTGCACCGCAACGGCGTGCCTGGCGAGAATCGCCGTCCGAGCACAGAACGTGAGGTGAGCGCGGTGACGGCCGACGGAACCACTGACCGGCAGGCCGCGCGGCGCCCCGGGGGCCGTACCGCGCGGGTGCGGGAGCGGATCCTCGCGGCGACCGTCGAACTCGTGGCCCGCGACGGCATCGCCGGGTTCCGTTACGAGGAGGTCGCCGAGACGGCCGGCGTGCACAAGGCGAGCGTCTACCGGAACTGGCCCGACCGTGAGGAACTGGTCGCCGAGGCGCTGCTCACGTACGCCGAGGAGCTGGCCTCGGTGGCCGACACCGGTGATATCCACCGGGACCTCGTGGATTTCGTGATCGCGCTCGCCGGTGTCCTGGAGACACCGTTCGGACAGTCCCTCGAAAAGGCCATCTCACCGGCCCGGCAGAGCGGCACCGTCGAGGCGCTGACCAGGGTCCTCGACCAGCGCGTGGCCGCGATGCGGCGCCGGGTCGACACCGCCGTGGAGCGGGGCGAACTCCCTCCGATCGACAGCGGATTCCTCGGCGAGATGATCTCCGGCCCGGTACACCTGATCGTCAATCGTGGCATGCGCCCGTTCACTCGTACGGATGCGGAACGCGTCGTCGGCGTGGTCCTCGCGGGGATCAGGGCCACAGCGCCGGACGCCTGAGCGAATCCACGCAATCGGCAGGGAACGGATGTACAGGAGTGAATCGTTGGAAGGGGTGCACCTAGGCAAGGTTCAACCTCCTCACAGGAAGACGGATCACTCTCGTATCCGTGAGAGAGGGGGAGAGGAAAGGAGCGTCCGCCGTGTGTCCGACCCAGGTCTCCACCGCCGTCGACGACGAGGCGCGCATCCGTGTGCTGATCGCCCGCTGGGCACAGTCCGTGCACCGGGGTGACATCGACGGGGTGCTCGCGCGGCATGCCGAGGCGCTGTCGATGTTCAACGTCGCCCCGCCGTACGAGGGGATCCGCTCCCGCGCCGCGTACCGCGTCATCTGGCCGCCCCTGTTCGCGTGGCAGGCGCTCGGCGCCCGCTTCGACATCGAGACGCTGGAGGTGACGGCCGGCACGGACGTCGCGTACGCGCACGCGCTGGTGCTCTGCGGGACGGCCCAGGAACTGGCCGAGCGGCCGGAACTGCGGCTGCGGCTGACGTTCGGGCTGGTCAAGGAGCGGGGGGAGTGGGTGATCGCCCACGAACACCATTCGTTTCCGCACGACTGAGGGCAGGGGTGAGCGTACGGCCGGGGTCCGCCGCCCGGGGGAACCGGAGACGCCGGATCGCCTCGCGGAGGGTTACGTTGGCGAGGCCCCCAGTGACAGTCGTCGACCGTGGAGAGAGGCAGCGCGCATGACTTCCGAGCCGTGTGTCGCGGTCGCCGCTCCCGTACGACGCCGGGTCCCCTGGCCCCTGCTGGGCTCGTTCGCCGTCCTGCTGGGCGTGGTCTGGCTGGCCCGCCGGCACTGGTCGGTGGTCTCCGACGGCGCCGGCCGCCTCGCCGTCGCGGACCAGGGCTGGCTGCTGTGCGGCGCGTTCGCGACGGTGGGTACGTGGGGGTGCGCGGCGCTCGCCCAGCAGGGCGCCGTACCGCCGAGCCTGCCGCGCGGGAAGCTGGTCGCCGCACAGTTCGCTGCGTCCGCCGCCAACCACCTCCTGCCCGCCGGGCTCGGCGCGAGCGCGGTCAATCTGCGGTTCCTGATGCGCTGCGGCCTGTCCGCGACGCGCTCCGCGACGGCCCTCGGGGTGAAGGCGACCGCGTCCTGTGTCGCCCGCGTCACGCTGATCGCGATGCTCGCGCCGCTGGCTCCCGGTGTCCTCCAGGTCCCCGAGGCGCCGGCGGGGGTCGTCGTGGCCGTCGTCGGTGTGGTGGCGCTGCTTCCGGGGCTGCTGCTGTGGGCGCGGTGCCGGCGGGCGCTGTCGGCGGTCGTGGCCGATATCCGGGCCGTCCATGCGCGGCCGTGCCGGGCGGCGGCGCTGTGGGGCGGGTCCTTCGCGTTCGCCGTGCTGCACGCGTGCGTGCTGATCGCGGTTACTCGTGCGATCGGGCTCGCGCTGTCGCCGGTTCACGTCGCGCTGCTGTATCTCGCGGCGAGCAGTGCCGCCGCGCTGTTGCCGACGCCGGGTGGGATCGGGTCGCTGGACGCGGTGCTGGCGTTGTCGCTGGCGGCTACGGGGGCGCCGGCTGTGGCGGCTGCTTCCGCTGTGCTGGGGTACCGGTTGCTGACGGTGTGGTTGCCGCTGGTGCCGGGGTTGGTGGTGCTGGTGGCGCTGATCAGGCGCCGGGCGCTGTAAAACCCTTGGTCAAGCCATGGTGAAGATCTGTCGCGGGCTTTACTGCACATGATGTGCAACTAGGAGAGTATGGCGGGTGCTCGACCTCTGCGACGAAAGGCACCACCCCCATGACGATGACCCGGCAGGAATGGACTCGCGTCGCCGGAATGGCCGCGTTCATCCTCGCCCTGCACGTCGTGGGCTGGTTCACGCTCGTCGCGATCGTCGCCCCGCACCACTACAGCATCGGCGAGAAGACCTTCGGCATCGGCATCGGCGTCACCGCCTATACGCTCGGCATGCGCCACGCCTTCGACGCCGACCACATCGCCGCGATCGACAACACGACCCGCAAGCTGATGAGCGAGGGTCAACGCCCGCTCTCCGTGGGCTTCTGGTTCTCCCTCGGCCACTCCAGCGTCGTCTTCGCCCTCGCGCTCCTGCTCTCCTTCGGCGTCAAGACCCTCGCGGGCCCGCTGCGCGACGACAACTCCAGCCTCCATGACGTCACCGGCCTGATCGGTACGGCCGTCTCGGGCACCTTCCTCTACGTCATCGCCATCCTCAACCTCGTCATCCTCGCCGGGATCTGGAAGGTGTTCCGGCGGATGCGGACGGGTGAGTTCGACGAGGCGGAGCTGGAGGAGCACCTCAACAACCGGGGCTTCATGAACCGCCTCCTGGGCCGGGTCATGAACTCCATCACCAAGCCCTGGCAGATGTACCCGCTGGGCCTCCTCTTCGGCCTCGGTTTCGACACGGCCACGGAAGTAGCCCTCCTGGTCCTCGCCGGCTCCGGCGCGGCCTCGGGCCTGCCCTGGTACGCGATCCTCTGCCTCCCCGTCCTCTTCGCTGCCGGCATGTCCCTCCTCGACACCATCGACGGCTCGTTCATGAACTTCGCGTACGGCTGGGCGTTCTCGCAGCCGGTCCGCAAGGTCTACTACAACCTGACGGTGACCGGCCTCTCCGTAGCGGTAGCCCTCCTCATCGGCACAGCCGAACTCCTGGGCCTGGCCGCGGAGAAGCTCGACCTGCACGGAGCGTTCTGGGACTGGGTATCGGGCCTCGACCTCAACACACTCGGGTTCGTGGTGACCGGGATGTTCGTCGCGGCGTGGGGGATCGCGCTGATCGTGTGGAAGGTGGGACGGATCGAGGAGAAGTGGGGAGTAAATCCCCAGCCGGTGACGGATCAGCCGGATTCCGCCAACACGGTCTCCAGCACCCGCCTCTGAACCCCGTCCACATCAGGACTCGACAACCCGGCCAGCACCGCCAACGCCTTCCACAACGCCCACCCCCGAGCCCGCCGCCACACCTCGTCCGGCAACCCCACGGCCTCCCGGAACACCTCCCGCTCGACCCCCTCGAAGTACGTCCACGCGATCACGAGGTCACACGCCGGGTCCCCCGTCCCGCACGTCCCGAAGTCGATGACGGCGGCCAACTTCCCGTCCCGGACAAGGAGGTTGCCGGCGGACACGTCCCCGTGGAACCACACCGGCGCCGATCCCCACACCGACCCCACCGCCTCGCTCCACACCTCCCGGCACGCGCTCACGTCCACCGCGTCCGCCAACGTCACCAGCGACTCGGCGACTTGATCCCCGTACACACTCGGATGGCATCCCCGGTACCACGAGTGCCGCCCCGCCACCGGCCCGCCCTCGGCGGGAACTTCGCGCAGGCGGCGTAGGAACTCGCCGAGATCCCGCGCGAGTTGGACGCGGTCCACGGCGCCGGACTCGACCGTGTCCCCGGGGAGCCAGCGCCGTACGGACCAGGGGAACGGGTACACCGACGCCGGGCGCCCCACGGCCACCGGCGCGGGTACCGGTGTCGTCAACTCCCCTGCCAGGAAAGGCAGCCAGCGGTCCTCCTTGGTGACCGCCGCGACGTACCCCTCCGCGCTGGGCAGCCGTACCGACAACTCCTCGCCGAGCCGGAACGTCCGGTTGTCCCAGCCCTGTCGAGGTACCGGCCGCACGGGAAGGTCCGCCCACGCGGGGAACTGCTCGGCGATCAGGGCCTGTACGAGTCCGGCGTCGATGTCGGTCATGCGCGCAGTCTGCGTGAACGCGGGCGCAGGTGTCCTCACCTTTTCGTCAGGTCCTTGCGGTAGCGGGTGATTTGTTGGGAGGGATCTCCCGTGCAGGTCCAGGGAGTTGGTGTGGCGCGGCGGCCCATGAGGTCGAGGAGGATGCCGGCGATCTCCTGCTCGCCCGCCCGGCAGGCCGCGTGGGCCAGGTGGTTGAGGTCGCGGAGTTCGGCGGGGGAGACGGGGAAGTGGTCGGGGCGGGGGGACAGCCAGCGGTCCCAGGTGCGGCGTACGTCGCTGATCGCGCCGTCGTTCGTCCAGTGCTGGGCGATGCCGACGGTGGTCGGGCGGTCGCGGGTGAGGTCCAGGGTGTGCCGGTACTCCTCGACCCGCGCGTACTGCACCAGCACCGGCAGCGGACACCCCGGCGGGGAGACCCCGGCGGCGTCGCGGGCGAAGTCGTACATCAGGCCGTGCGTGCCGTGCCAGCGGGCCGAGTAGTAGTGCAGCACCTGGAGGTGGCCCTCCATGCTGTACGGGTCCCGGTGGTGCAACTCGTCCCACCAGCGGGCGAGTTCCTGCCGCCGCACCCCCGCCGGGTACAGCCGCGCGACCGAGATCAGCGACACCCACGGCGTCGGGTCCACCGGGTACGCCTCCGTCGCCGCCAGGCACGCCGACACCGCCGCGTCCATCCGACGGGGGTCGATCGGCGCACCCCGGCCCGCCTCGATCGCCAGGTTGAACGCCCGCGTCGTCTCCGTCGCCGCGCGCAGCACCAGCGCGTCCGGGTCACGCGGCTCGGCCGCCAGCCACGACTCCACGGTGGACCCGCCCGCACACACCTCCGCCAGCCGCCGCACCCGATGCCCCCGCGCCGCCCAGTCCGGCCCCGTCGCCCGCAGCAACTCCCGCAGCCCGTGCCATCTCCCGATCACCAGATCCGGCCGCGTCACGGTCAGCGCCTCGTCCCCGCAGTCGGGATCGAAGTCGAGCGAGAAACGATCACGCACCATGGAACCTGCCTCGGGTCGGGGCTCGGGGAGTGTCAGGGGGTGGGGTGAGGGCGGGTGACTGAGGGGGAGAAGCGAGGGCGGGGCGTGTCGTGCGTTCCGTAACCGCCCCGCGCGCCCCCAGGAATCGGCGCGACAGCCTCGTACCCGTCGTAGTCCGTGCCCCGCGTCTCAGAAGTCCGTCGGTACGCCCTCGTACGCGCCTCTGCCCGCCGGTACCGCGTGTGACGTGATCGTGTGGGAGGCGTCCAGGCGGGTGGGGCGGTAGTAGTCGCTGCCCTTGGCGCGGTACCGGAGCAGGGGGATCAGGCCGAGGGCCAGGCCGCCGAGGCCGATCGTGATCGCGGGGGTGCTCAGGGAACCGAGGGCTTCGGCGAAGATCCAGAACATGAAGAGGGCGCCGCACAGGGGCCAGACCCCGCCGAGGAGGAACGTCGCCGGGGAGCGCAGGAGGAGCCTGCGGTAGGCGACGACCGCGGCGAGCCCGGTGAGGCCGTAGTACAGGGCGATCTGGAGGCCTATCGCGGAGATCGCGTCCGAGAGGATCTCGCCGACGGACCCGAGCGCGTTGGACGCGACGAGCAGCGTGAGCGCGACCGCGCCGACGACGGCGACCGCCACCCACGGAGTATTCCAGCGCCGGTGCACGCGCCCGAACGCGGCCGGCATCGTACGGTCGCGCCCCATCGCGAACAGCGACCGCGTGACCTGGATGAGCGTGGTCTCCAGCGTCGCGATCGTGGACAGCATCACCGCCACGACCAGCAGTTTCCCGCCCCACCCGGGCCACACGGCCTCCCCGAGCGCGCCCAGCACGTTCGCCGCGTCCCGGTCGATCTCGTCCCGCGTCAGCACCACATTGACGGCGACCGTGTAGATCTCGAACAGCAGGAACACGACCCCGAGCCCGATCAGCCCGGCGAGCCCGGTGGTCCGGCGGCTGTCGCGCGTCTCCTCGCTGAGGTTGCTCGTGACGTCCCAGCCCCAGTAGTAGAACGCGGCGACCAGCGCCCCCGCCGCGAACCCGCCGACCCCGTCGAACTGCCCGGGCCCGAACCAGGCCCAGTCGAAGGCCCGCGCGTTGTCCGCGTGCAGGAACGCCAGCACGGCGAAGACCGCGAGGATCGCCAACTCGATCCCGGACATGACGAGTTGGGCCCGCGCGGTGAGCCGCGCCCCGCCGAGCACGATGCCCAGCATCAGGATCAGCCAGCCCGCGCCGACGACCGTCGACCAGCCCGTGGAGCCCGCGAGCCCCTCGTCGAACAGGGAGAGCGTCAGCGACCCGGCGGGCAGCGACCCGGCGACCATGAAGAGGGTCGTCGACACCACCAGCGCCCACCCGCTGAGGAACCCGAGGAACGGGTGGAGCGTGCGCCCCACCCACGAGTACGCCGCGCCCGCGTTCGCGTCGATGCGGCCCAGGTGCCGGTAGGCGAGCGCGATGCCCGCCATCGGCAGCGCGCAGTACAGCAGGGCCGCCGGACTGGCCAGCCCAACTGCCCCTACCAGTACGGCGGTTGTCGCCGCGATCGAGTACGCGGGAGCGCTGCCCGCGAGAGCCATCACCACCGTGTCGAACGTGCCGAGGACGTTCGCCTGAAGCCCTCGACCACTGCTGTTGCTCATGGTGCGCTGCTTTCCGTCGTGCACACCGCGCGGCGTCAACTGCCCGGCGGCGCGTGGGGGGTGGGGGGTGGAGGTGGGGGATTGGGGGTCGCACCGCCGGCGCGTCCAGGGGCGACCTGGGACGGCGGCGGGAAAAAGGCCGTACGGAACCTGCGTGCGGGACCTGTCGCACCACCGCTCCGTCGGCGGCCGGTCACACCGAGTATGCGAGTGATGATAGTCCCAACGGTTTACCTTTCAAGATTGACCGTCGGGTAACCTCTACGACCGGTTTTCTCGAACTCCCTTGCGGCGTACGAGGGTTCAGTCGCCGATCCGGTCCAGCTGGCGCAGCCGGTTCGTCGCGTCCAGCGCCGCGACCTTGTAGGACTCGGCCAGCGTCGGGTAGTTGAAGACCGCGTCCACCAAGTAGTCGACGGTGCCCCCGCATCCCATCACCGACTGGCCGATGTGGATGAGCTCCGTCGCCCCGCTCCCGAAGCAGTGCACCCCGAGCAGCTTGCGGTCCACCGGCGACACCAGCAGCTTCAGCATCCCGTGCGCGTCCCCGATGATCTGACCCCGCGCCAGCTCCCGGTACCGGGCCACCCCGACCTCGAACGGCACGCACTCCTCGGTGAGTTGATCCTCCGTACGGCCGACGAAGCTGATCTCCGGGATCGTGTAGATGCCGATCGGCTGGAGCGCGTCCATCCCGCCCACCGGCTCCCCGAACGCGTGGTACGCCGCCGCCCGGCCCTGCTCCATCGCCGTCGCCGCGAGCGCCGGATAGCCGATCACGTCGCCGACCGCGTAGATGTGCGGGACCTGCGTACGGTAGTGCTCGTCCACCGCGATCCGGCCGCGCGCGTCCGCCGTCAACCCCGCGTTCTCCAGGGCGAGTTCGTCCGTCAGGCCCTGCCTGCCCGCCGAGTACATCACCGCGTCCGCCGGGATCTTCTTGCCGCTCTCCAGCACCGTCAGCGCGCTGTGCTGGTGCCGCTCCACCGCCGCGACCGTCTCCCCGAACCGGAACGTCACGGCCAGGTCCCGCAGCTGGTACTTGAGCGCCTCGACGATCTCCACGTCGCACATGTCCAGCATGACCGGGCGGCGTTCGACGACGGTCACCTTGCTGCCGAGCGCCGCGAACATGCTCGCGTACTCCATGCCGATCACGCCCGCGCCGACGATCACCATCGACCTCGGGACGCGTTCGATCGTCAGCACGTTGTCCGAGTCGAGGATCGTCCGGCCGTCGAACTCCACGGTTTCCGGGCGCGCGGGGCGGGTGCCGGTCGCGATGACGATGTGCTCCGCCGTCAACACCCGCTCGTGGCCGGTGACTTCGGTCAGGGCGACGGTGTGCGGGTCCAGGAAGCGGCCGGTTCCCGCGAACAACGGGACCTGGTTGCGGGAGAGCTGGCTGCGGATGACCTCTATTTCGCGGTTCACGACATGCTGCGTGCGGGCGGTGAGGTCGGCGACGGTGATGTTCTCTTTCAGGCGGTAGCTCTGGCCGTACAGGTCCCGTTGGGTGAGACCGGTCAGGTACAGCACCGCCTCGCGCAGGGTCTTCGACGGGATGGTGCCGGTGTGCAGCGAGACACCGCCGACCATGTCACCTCGGTCGACGACAGCGACTCTGCGGCCGAGTTTGGCCGCGGCGATGGCGGCTTTCTGGCCGCCGGGACCGGATCCGAGCACGAGCATGTCGAAATCGGGCACGGTCGGAGTGTGGCAGGGGGTGAGGGTTTCCGGAAGGGTGCGTCGGTCCTACGGCAGCAGCTTCTCGATCGCCGCGTCTCCCTCCGCCGCCAGTTTGCGTTCGGCCCAGGCGAGGTTCTCGGGGGTGAGGTCGCGGCCGGCGGCGAGGACGATGTCCTCGGGGGTCACCTCGGTCCCCGTGCGGGTGTGGAGCAGGGCGTCGGGGGTGGCACGGTCCTCGGAGGGGCTCGTCATGGGATGGACTCCTCTGGTGTGGTCGACCGGCTAGGTCGACAAATCCACTATCGCCACTCATCGCGCGGCTCGCATGTGCGCGTGCCCACGGAGATCGCCGGAAAACTCGTCGCCGGAAAACTCCTGGACGCCCCCGAGACGGCTGTCATATCGTCTGACCGCACGCCCGAGACGAACGGAAGGAGGCGAGCGCCATGCAGTCCACCACGACCCCGCGCTCCCTCCCCGCCGCCGTCGCGTGCCACGTCTGACCTGCCCGGGAGCGCACCGCATTTCCGCTACCCGGAGGAATCCGTGACCGACCTGGTCATCCGCGCGCTCGACGAGAGCGACGTCCACCTGTTCGACACCCTGCCCGACCCGCTGCGCGCCGCCGAGGCCCTGGGCCATGTCACCCACCGCCCCGACTGGAAGCGCGTCGCCCTGCGCGACGGCCGCGTCGTGGCCCGCGCCGTCTGGTGGGGCGGCCCCGACGACGCCGAACCCCTCACCTCGCAGTGGCTCGACTTCGCCGACGGCGAGGAAGAGACCGGCGTGGAGCTGCTGCGTACGGCCCCCTGGAAGGTCGGCCTGGAGCTGAACCTCCCCGGCGGCTGGCGCGACGACCCCGCGACGAAGGCCGCCGCCGAGGCCCGTATCGACGTGGCCCGGCGCGCCGGACAGCGCCTCCTCGTCGAGCGCTACATCTACCGCTGGACCCCCGACTGCGGCCTCCCCGACCGCCCCGGGCGCCTCTCCTTCGGCCCCGAACCCGACGACGCCGTCTTCTTCGACGCGCTGCGCCGTATCCACTCGGTCACCCTCGACGCGCACGCGCGCAAGGCCATCGAGGAGGGCGGCCTCGACCAGGCCGCGCAGGAGGAGATCGACTTCTTCCGCTGGTGCCCGTCGCCGCGCGAGTGGTGGCAGGTCGCGCGTACGCCCGAGGGGGAGCTGGCCGGCATCCACATCCCGGCCCACAACCCGGGCGGGCCCTGTATCGGGTTCATCGGCGTCGTGCCGGAGCAGCGCGGGCACGGGTACGCGTACGACCTGCTCGCCGAGTGCACGCACTACCTCGCCGAACGGGGTGCGCGGTTCATCGCCGCGGCGACCGACCAGGGGAACTTTCCGATGGCCGCGCACTTCACGAAGGCCGGGTATCCCGTGGTGCGGGAGCGGGTGAACTTCGCTTACGAGGGCGTTGTCAGTGGGGGGTGACAAGGTGGGGTAAGACGGACTGACAGGCGGGAGAGGGCATGGGGTTCGACGGTGAGATCTGGCGGGTGCGGTGCGGGGACGAGGAGGTCGGTACGGTCACGATCGACGACGCCGACTTCCCGTGGCTCTCGGGCCGCTTCACGCCCGGCCCGGCGTACGCGGCCGTCGAACCCCTGTTCACCCGTGAGCTGGCGCTGCTGAACGAGGGGTGGACCGAGGAGTGGGAGTCCGCGTACGACGCGATCACGAGCCGCGTCTCACTGTCCTCCCCGGACGGGCCCGTGCCGGAGTTCCTGCTGCACATCGAGGGGGGGCGGGCGTGGTTCCGGTGGAGCGACGAACCGTTCGAGGGGATGTGACAGGCGTCACATCCAGGGCTGTCACACTCGGGCTCTCCGCGCTGTCTAAGTGGTGTACCCAGCGGAACGGAACAGGGAGAACACGATGGAAGCCCGCCTCAACCTCTTCGGCAGCCAGGTCTTCGGCAAGGTCCTCCGGCACGTCAACTCGGCCGGCAAGGCCGTCTCGGACTCCACCCTCCCGGCGGCCACCCAGGAGCTGGTGAAGATCCGAGCCAGCCAGATCAACGGCTGCGGCTTCTGCACGGACATGCACACGAAAGACGCCACCGCCGCCGGCGAGGAGGCGACCCGCCTCAACCTGATCGCCGCCTGGCGCGAGGCCACGGTCTTCACCGACGCGGAACGCGCGGCGCTGGCCCTGACCGAGGAGGGCACCCGCATCGCCGACGCGGCCGGCGGCGTCTCGGACGAGACGTGGCAGAACGCGACGAAGTACTACGACGAGGAACAACTGGCGGCACTGGTGTCCTTGATCGCAATCATCAACGCGTACAACCGAGCCAACGTGATCATCCGCCAGCCGGCGGGCGACTACCAGCCGGGAATGTTCGGCTGAGGAGAGCCCGGACCGGGGAGACGGGCTGCCCCCTTCACACGGGGCAGCCCGAAGCGGACGGACCCCGAACCGGAACTCCAAAGGGCGGGGCCGGAACCTTGACGGGCGGGGCGCATCGTGACGGGGCAAGGGCCTGTATCTGACGTACGGCTGCCGCCGCACCGGACGCGCTCAGCCCCGCGGCGCCGCAGCCGCCTTCCATCTCGTTGCGGCACTCTGATGGGCGAGCCTCGACGGGCGGACCGAAATCCCCACGCGCGGAACGCGCAGCGCCCTTCAGGGGTGCCGGGCTGTATCTGACGTACGGCTGTCGCCGCGCGGACGCGAGCAGCCCCCGCGGTGCTGTAGTCGCCTTCCGGTCTGCTGTGGCACTTCGGCGGGCGAGGCTTGGCGGGCGGGTCGGAATTCTCATGCGTGAGGCGGAGTTTGATGGACGCGCAGCGCCCTTCTAGGGGCGTGGGCCTGTATCTGATGTGCGGCTGCCGCCGCGCGGGCGCGCTCAGCCCCTGTGGCGCCGCAGCCGCCATCCGGCCTGCCGTGGCGCCCTGACGGGCGAGCTTGGCGGGCGGGTCGGAACCCTCACGCGTGGGACCGCGTCCCGATGAGGCAGGTGGCGCCTCTTCAGGGGCGGGGGCTGTATCTGATGTGCGGTTACCGCCGCGTGGGCGCGCTCAGCCCCTGTGGCGGTGCAGTTGCCATCCGGCCTGCTGTGGCACTTTGACGGGCGGAGCGGAGACCTCACGCGCGGGGCGCGTAGCGCGCTTCAGGGGTGTGGGTCTGTATCTGACGTACGGCTGCTGCCGCACAGACGCGACCAGCCCTTGTGGTGCCGCAGTTGCCATCCGGCCTGCCGCGGTACTTCGGCGGGCGGGGCGGAGACCTTACGCGTGGGGCGAGGGTTGATGGGCGCGTAGCGCCCTTTTTAGGGGCGCGGGGCTGTATCAATATGCGGCTGCCGCCGCGCGGGCGCGATCAGCCGCAACGGAGCCGCACCCGCCACACAACCCCAAGCGGCATCCAGTAACCGCGCTTACTCCCCCGCCCCCAAAACCCCCTCCGCCGCCTCCAGAATCTCCGTCACCCGCAAAGCGAACCCCGCATCACAAGCGTGCGGCCGGCCAGAAGCAACCGCCTCCAGCAACGCGTCGGCCGCCCCGCTCAGCGCACTCACCGCATCACTCACCCCCTCCGGCAGAACAACCACCCCCGCCTCACCGCGAAGCTCCACCGCGTTCCCCGAAGCCGCAGCCGGAGCCGTAAGACTCAACGTCACCGTGCTGGACGCCCCACCCGCATGGTCGAAGACGAGGTGCACCGTGTCCCCAGGCCCGTGCACAGCCGCCCCCACCTTCGTCACATCCCCCAACACCGGCAGCAACACGGACAAGGCATGCGGCCCCACATCCCACAACGCCCCCTTCTCCCGCCGCCAGGCCGACTCCGCGAAGGGACTGCCGGGCGACGCGAACACGGACCCCAGCCACTCGGCCCGCCCGGTGAACCACCCATCAACGGCGCCCTGTTCACGGATCCAGGAGGAGATCACGGGATCGAACCGAGCCGTGAAGAACACGACGGACGACACCCCGTTCTCCCGAGCGGCCTCGACCAGCCGACGCCCGTCGAGGGAGGACAGGGCGAGTGGCTTGTCCAGCAGCAGATGCCGCCCGGCAAGAGCCGCCCGCGTGGCCAACGCGACCTGGACATCCGGCGGCAGAGCAACGGCAACCGCGTCCACATCGGAGATGAGCGCGTCGACATCGTCGTACGCCCGCACCCCGTACTCCCCGGCGATCTCCTTCGCGGCCTCCCCTCGCCGCCCCCACACCCCGACGAATTCGAGGGAGGGATGCCCCGAGAGGGCGGGAGCGTAGGCGATCCGGGCCCACGGCCCCGTACCGAGCAGTCCGATGCGCATGACGCCACTTTCCCCACGCCCGGGGCGTACACGCAAGCCTTCACGAAGCCGATCTCACCGGCCGGACACCCCCACGGACCCCCCAATCCCTGATGTACTTCTGCCGACCGGCAGAAAGCGCTCGCCGCCGGTCGGCGCCGTCGTCGTGTTCACCTCCTCGACTCGGGCCTCAGACTCGACCTCGTCAACGGCCGCTTCGGCTCGCCGGCCTGGGTCGTCCTCAACGTCGTCGGCGTGCTGGTCCTGACGGGCGCCGCGCTCGTCTCGTACTTACGCACCTGGGGCGTGACCGCCGGTGACGTTCCGTCAGGTCGACCACGAGTACGACACCGGCCGGGCCGCCGTCCGCGGCTTCACCCTCGACGTCGCGCCCGCCTCTCCGGCGGCCAACGCCAACGCCTCGCGATAGCAAGGGCGTTGATCCGCGACCCGAAGGTCCTGGTCCTCGACGAAGCGACCTCGGCCCTGGACACCCGCTCCGAGGCCCTGGTCCAACAGGCCCTGGCCCGCCTCCTCCAGGGCCGCACCACCTTCGTCGCCGCCCACCGCCTCTCCACGGTCCGAGGCGCTGACAGAATCGTGGTCATGGACGACGGCCGCATCCGAGAAGTGGGCACCCACGACGAACTCCTGCGCAGAGGTGGGGCGTACACGGCGCTGCACGCCGGACAGGTGGCGTGAGATGGGAGTGTTCGTCAGCGTCCGGGGCTGGCTGGAGTGCGACGACCGGCAACTCGCGGCCGTCCACGACATCGTCCGCGCCGCCGACGAGGGCTTCTACAGCGGCGGCTGGAGCTTCCCGGCCCCCATCAACTGGACCCGCTACGCCTTCTTCGGCGCCGACCTGCGCGCCGCCGAAATCCCGTGGCTGCTCGACCAGTTGAGACAGATCGCCGAGCTCCCCGCCTCCGACGCGGACGGCGACCGGGTCACCGGCTTCTTCCTCGCGACCCACGAGGTGGAGGGCGCGAGCCAGTGGCAGATCCGGGACGGGGACCTGCACAGTACGCCGGCGCCCGAGACCTTGCGCTACCTCGACCTCTAAGGTCGATGGCAGACGCAACAGTGTCCTGAAGAGGGGGAATGCGCATGGCCGTCGACGTGTGGCACGAGTACGTCGCACGTGAACTGGGGCCCGTGCTCGCGGTGTTGGTCGCGCGGGCCGGGAAGCCGAGGGAGGAACCCGTGCCGGGGGCGTTGGAGTGGACCCTGCCGTGGGGGATGGACGACGGGAACGGGCTCGTCCGGGTCACCGTGTTCACCGAGATCGTGCCGGAGAGCTTCGAGCGGCGGGTCCGGGTCGTCGTGGCTGCCGCCGCGAAGGGGTTCCTGGAGGACGGCGGGAAGCTGGCGCTGCCCCGGTACGCCGACTGGGGCGCCGAGTACGCGCGTTCGCGCAGCGAGATCGACGCGGACAGCACACGCCAAGTCCCGCCGCCGGACGGCCCGTTGACCCGGGGCATGGCCGAGCACCTGTGCCGCGCGCTCGGCGGACTCCCGGACACGCTCAGTGAGGAACCCGGCGGAGAGGTGGGCTTCTCGGTGGCACCGCCCGAGCCCGCCTGACGGCACCTGGTCCGGCCCGGCGATCTGCCGGGCCGGACTCGGCCGGGACGAGGGCATTACAGGACGCAGCACAGAGCCGAACCGTTCCCTCCGGTTGCTGAATCGTTTCCCCTTCAACGTCCGCCCAGGGAACCCCTAAGGCACCACCGAATCACTCCCGTCGCACGACTCCCGTTCCCCCGCCCCCGGCGCCGCCAGCCACTCCGCGATCGTCCGGGCGATCGGCTGCCCCGTCTCCACCTCGACGAACCCGAACTGCCCCGACTGGTTGCACTCCAGGAACCACCAGGTCCCGTCCGAGTCCTCCGCGAAGTCGAAGGCACCGTAAGCGAGTTCGGCCGCCCGGAGATACGCGAGCACCCCTTCGGCGACCCGGGCCGGCACCTCGGCCGGCACCCAGGGCATCGCCGGGGACGCGAACCGGACGTCGATCTCGTCGGGATCCGCGTCGCCCGCCACCTCCTTGCGCGCGGCCAGCATCCGCTCACCGACGACGGTGAGCCGCACGTCCGCCCGCTTGGGAACCCGGCGTTGCAGCAGCGTCGGCCCGAACGCCACCGCCGAGAAGTCCGCGTCCGGCGCGACCCTGCTCGTCGGCACCGCACGCGGCGGCTCCTGCGGATGCGCCCCGGACACCGGCTTGACCACGAGATCCGGGAACCGCTCCGCGAACTCCCGCGCGGCCTGCGGAAACGTCGTGATCAGCGTGGCCGGCACCGCCAGCCCGCTCTGCTGCGCGACCCGCAGCTGCCACGGCTTGTGCCGGGCCCGGCGAGCGGCGTCCGGATGGTTCATCCAGCGCGCGCCCGTCGAGCGCAGCATCCCGTACAGCGCCTGCGAGGACTCCTCCGTCAGCCACTCGGACGGCTCCGCGCTCCGCGCCGCGGGCACGCCGGGCCGCCGTACCCACACCGACCGCAGCCCGTCCATGCTCAACAGGCGTCCGGCTGACCAGAGATGGCCGCGGAAGCCGCCGTGCACGTACTCGCCGGAGAGCGCGACCCCGCCCGTCAGGTCGGCGGGGTCGAGCCGGACCACCGGCACCCCGGTCGCGTTGAGGTGCACGACGACCATGTCCGCCGTCACGTCCTCCTCGCAGGTGAGGATGAGGACAGTCATCTCAGTCGTCGAAGTGCGTCTTGGAACCCGCCGTCGATGTCGTCGTACCGAGTTCCCTGAGCAGAGCGAGGTCCGCCGCGGCGATCCTCCCGTCCGAGGTGACGTTCAACTGCATTCCTGGGTCATAGGCGTACGGAGTCGTGGTCTCCGGCTCCGCCGCAGGGCGTGCGTAGTTGAGCGCGAACGGTTGCATCGTCTCTCCTCTTCCGTGCTGCGCCGACCGAGCCGTCGTCTGCCGCGTCGTCGCGTCGCCCGGTGATTCCCTTGGGCTTCCATTGACTTATACGAATCGAACGGGTGATTGGTTTCCTTACGCTGCGTGATCATCGCGCGCTCGGCGCCCAGCTCTGGAGACCACGCGGGGGGACGAAAAGGTTGATCCGGTTCAGACGAGGTCTTTGGACGAGGTACGGAGGGAACGGAGCGCGAGGAGCAGCACCCCGATGTCGTCCAGGTACACCGGGTCGGGCAACAGGTCGGTCGGCAGCACGAAGTAGAGGACCGCGCCCCAGAAGATCCAGCGGGGCCCGGTCGGCAGCCCGGCCCGCCGCAGCTCCCGCCGCGTCCGCACGAGCCGTACGGCCACGGCGACGGCGGCGGCGAGCACGAGGGCCGCGAGGAGAGCTGCGACGACGATCACCGTCGTGGTCGTGTCCACGTGTCCCCTCCCGGGGGTCCGAGGGTGCCGCACGGCGCGGCTCCTACTTTTCGGAGTACCCGCACAAGACGTTCGTATCGCCTCGCAGGTTCCCGGACGGGCGGGTTTGGAGAGGCTTGGCTCACTCCACCGGCTCACCCGAGTGGCGCGAAGCCGTACGGGTGTCCCTAATGAGCAGGGTAGCCGCGTGCCGTACTCGGGGGCGCAGAAGCGGCCGCACCCATTTCATGGAGACAGCATGACCACCCGTTCTCCGTCCATCCGTCCGAACCCGACCGCCATACCCGGGGGAGAAGCGCACCCCGCCGACTCCGTACCCCCCGACACCCCTCCGCCCGGCACCGCCGTGGACGGCCTGGTCCGCGCCGCAGTCGCCGACCGGCCCCTGGAGGAACTGGCCGAACTCATCACCCTCCTGGAGCAGTCGCCCGCCTCGGCCCGGGCCGCCTCCGACGCACTGCGCACCGCCGGGGTCGACCGCTCCGTCGAGGACGTCACCCGCCTCGTCACCCTCCTCACCCGCCCGCCCCGCCCCGCCGAGGGCGCCGACGAAATCATCCGCGCGGCGGCCGAACGCCGGCCCGTCGAGGACGTCACCCACCTGATGGCGCTCCTGCACCGGACCCCCCTCGAACCCCACTGCGAGGAGGAGGCCCTGCGCACCGCCGCGACCCGCCGCCCCGTGGAGGAACTCGCCGAGCTGATCGACAGGTTGAGCGAGGCGGAGCGGGCGGCGCGCACGGCCCCGGACCGCACGGTCGTCGGCACGGCACCGCCACCGGACTACGACCCCACGGCCGCCCCGACGACCGACTCCGGTGTCCGCCCGGGCTCAGGTTCGGGCGTCCGCCCGGGCTCCGACTCCGGCACCGGTACCGACTCCGGCACCGGCTCCCGCTTCCGCCCAGGCTCCGGCCCCGACGCCGGTTCCCGCTTCGGCGGACGGCGGTCCTCGCCGGCCGGGGAAACCGGCCCCGCACACCGGGCGTACCGATCCGACGCCCCCGCCCCGGAGGAGCCCGGACCCAGGCGCCCCCGCCGCTGGAAGCGCGGAAGCACCGACCCCGCGCCCGAAGGGGGCGCGCACGCCGGTGCACGTGCCAAGTCGCCGCGCGGGATGGCCGTACACGGCGAGCTGCCGCGCGCGGTGCCGATCGGGAGTTCCCGTACGGGGACGGCGTACGACGACGAGGAGACGGCCCGCCTAGCCACGGCGGCACACCGACGGGCCCCCGACCGCTCGACCCGCAGGGCAGCCCGCCTCACGGCACTCCTGCTCCTCGGAACGGGCGCGGCGACCCTCCCCCTCCACCGCGACGGCGAGTCCCCCCAGATCTACGGCCTGGTCCTGGGCGCGGCCCTGGCCTGCACGATCCTGGGAGTACTCCTGACGATCCGCCCAGCGGTCCCGACCCTGGCCCTGACCCTCCTGGTCCCCGCAGCACTGGCAGCCGGCCAGTTGCTACACGGACGAATGGGCCCAGCCTCCCTCACCAGGGCGATGGACCTGACAGCGGCCCCAGGCTGGCTGGCAGGAGGCGTGGCAGCGTGCGCGGCACTGGCGTCATTGACGACGTTGTTGCTGGCGGCGCAGCCGACGCAGGGTAGGTAACCGGTAGTTGGCGAGATGCGGCCCGCACTGATGTTCCGGTGCGGGCCACATCTTTTAGGGGCGCGGGGCTGTGTCGATTTGCGGCTACCGCCGCGTGGGCGCGACAAGCCACAACGAACCCGCACCCGCCGAACAACCTCAATCACCCGGTTTCTTAGGCAGCTTGAACCGCTCAAACGTCCGAGTGATCTGCTGAAACGGCGATACGGCAGGACGCGCCGGAGTCGGCTCCGACACACTGTCCACCACCCCCGCCGACTCCCGAAAAACCTCCAACGCCTCGTGCGCCCGCTCGGCAGCCTCCCGATACAGATCACGGGACTTGGTCATCGCATCCAACGCATCCGCATACATCGCGACAAGCTGCCGCTCCCGCTCCAACTCCTCCCGCAACGTGAGGAGATGCCAGTCCTCCCGAAGGGCCGTGAGCAACGCATCCGCATCGTCGGGAAGTTGCTGGGGCACCGTCGTGAACCGGGTGATGGCCTCGACGAGTTCGGACGGCTCGGACCCGTCGAGAAAGACCGTACGGACGGCGAAGTCGGAGGGATCGACGTCACCGTGGGGAAGGATCACCGCACCGCCCCGGGGAAGTTCGGCCCGAGACTCCTTCAACACCCAGTTGACCGCACGGAGTTGCTGTGGCGAGGCCCGGTGCTCGACGACCCGGTCGCGCACCCCCTCCGTGAGGAACCGGCTCAACGGCAGCCGCCCTCGCGCGTCCGGCGTCATGGCCTCGTGGACGACGACATGGATGGACCAGTCGTCACGCATCGCGCTCTTCAGGACGCGCCGCAGATCCTTGTCGTCGGAGGGCAGCGCGTTGGCCTCCCGGAACCGCAGCCCGGCGACCTGGGAGTGATCCCACTGCCCGTCGATCTCCCAGGGCTCCTCGGACCAGAACCGGGTCGCGGGGGAGGGCCAGCGCCGGTTCCAGGGCTCCTCGGCCTCGGCGACGAGCGCCCACGGACGGGCCGCGCCCCGCTCGGCGTCCTCGGCGATCTCCAGCCGGGCCCGGACGGTCACCTCCTCGGCCACCGTCCACCGGGCCTCGAACACGAGCAGCCCCGGGGGCCGCACATCCTCGCCCAGCTCCAGGAAATCGACGATCTCCTCGGTCTCCTTGAGCCGCTGAAGATACCCGCGCACCACCTCCCCCGGCGCGGAACCGGTGTGCAGCCCCCGGGTCAGCCACACGGTGGACGGGGTGGACGGATGGGCGGCGCTGGAGCTCGACATGGGTCCATCTGATAAGCGGAGAACGGGTACGGACGTCCCAGTATCGTCGCTCACCCCCACATCTGATCAAGAGGGGGCCACACACCCCGTACGGGCGACACACCCGGGGCACACACTCCGCACCCCACACGACCCCCGCACACCCGTACCCCCACCCCCTCCGCCCTGACGACAATCATCGGGGCGGACAGGGCCGGTCCGTCATCCGCGTCGGGGCGGGCCCTGTCCGCACGGGAACCCACGCGCGCCCGCCTCAGTCCCTCCTCCCCTCACCCCCCGTCCGTCCCCGCCGTCGGCGAGGTACGGCCTCCGCCAGCTCCCCGCCCTCGCGCGCGGGCGCGCTGAACCCGCCCGGCACGGCACGGGAGGACTGGGCCGGAGGAGCCTCCACAGAAGTGACCGGCGCGGGAACCGGCGGCGCATCACCCCCCTGCCGGGCGCGCGGAGCGGCCCGCGCGACGACCCGCGTGTGGGACATCAGCGGCGCGCAGGCGGAGCAGACCTCCATGAGGGTCCAGACCTGCCCGACGGCGGGGTCGTGGCGCAGGACCAGGACGACGGCCCCCGCGCAGGAGGCGCGCGTGCCTTCGTGGGCCGCGCACTTCAGCTGGCGACAGCCGCACGCGGCATCGGGCCGGACGGTCGCCGCGCGCGCGTGCGCGGCGGCGTGCGCTTCCGCGAAGCGGCGCAGGGCCGCGACATCGCGGGAACGTGCCGGCATCGGGCAGTTGGAGGAGCAGGTGACGGAGGCGGTCCGGTCGCGGCGCCCCGTCACGCGGATCGTCCACGACCGTCCCGGGCGACGAGTTGATGGTGCGTCAGGGTACGCGAGTGCCAAGGCCATGTGTCCTTTTGTTGTCGAGAGTGCTGCGCGAAGGTGCGCACAGGGAGAACTACCCGGGTCGAGGGCGGTTCACAGCATGCCGAAGCCTTCTCCTTGCGACGGGGACGCGCGGCCCGGCGGCGCGCCCGTGTCCTCGTGTCGATGTCCGCGCGATCGGTGTTCCGGCGTGCGAAATATATCGGCAGCCGATATATTCGGTTCCATGGGAACGAAGTCCATGACACAGGCCGCCTTCTTCGTGCTGACGGCCCTCGCCGACCAGCCCCGGCACGGGTACGGCATCCTGCGCGAGGTCGAGGACCTCTCCGGCGGCGAGGTCCGGCTCAGGGTCGGCACGCTCTACGGCGTCCTCGACAGACTCACCGCCGACGCGCTGATCGTCCTGGACCGCGAGGAGGTCCAGCAGGGCAGGCTGCGCCGGTACTACCGCCTCACCGACGAGGGCGTCGCCGCGCTGGACGCCGAGGCGGAGCGCATGGCGGCGGGCGCGAGCGCGGCCAAGCGCCGTATGGCCGAAGGCGGACGCACCCCGGCCGCACCCGTCGTACCGCCCGTGACGGGCCCGGGACTCGCCGGAGGAGTCGCATGACCACGCTGCTGGAATCCCGCTACCGGACCGTCCTGCGCCTGCTGCCCGCCTACTACCGGCGCGAGCGCGAGGAGGAGATGGTCGAGACGTACCTGTGGGACGTCGACCAGGACACCCAGGACCAGACCCGCCCCACGCTCGGCGAGGTCGCGAGCATCGCCGCGCTCGCCGTCCGCACCCGCCTCGGTACGGCCGCCGCGCCGCGCCGGTACGCCCTGTTCGGCGCGTCCGTACGGCGGTTCGCCCTGTTCGCGCTCCTCCTCCAGGCCGCCTCGGCGCTCGTGGACCGGGTGCTCGAACTGACGTGGGGGAGTACGCACGGTTCGGCGCAGTGGGACCTGTTCCTGACCCGTTTCAACGGCCGGGGTCCGGGGAACAGCGTGCCGGTCGCCGCCCTGGAGTGGGCGCTTCCGCTGCTGTGGACGGTCGCCTACTTCGCGCTCCTGCGTGACCGCAGGCGCCTCGCCGGGATCGCCGCGGCCGTGGCGGCGCTGCCCGAACTCTGGGTGTTCGTCGCCCCGTTCGTCACCGACGCCTACCCGCCGGACCTGCCCTACGCCACCGCGGGCGGCCTGCTCGCCTGGCTGACCGTCCTCGCGGTGTACGCGGCCTACCACCACGACGCCCCGCCCGCCGCCCTCCCCGCCGGCACCCCCGGCCTCGCCTACCTCGCCGCCTGCGTGACCATGGGCGCCTCCCAGACCGTCCTCCCCCTGGCCACCGACTCCGTCTGGGCCCCCTCCACGGCGGTCCTCCTCGCGGGCCTCGCCTGGCCGGCCTGGCGCCCCCGCACCCCGGACACCGCCTTCGCACTCGCGGCCCTCGGCGCCCTCCTGCTCGCCCTGCGCGTGACGACCCTCTACCACTGGTACGACGTCCTCCCGGCCGTCGCCCGCTTCGGCTCGGTCGGCCAGGCGGCGGGCCTGCTCCTGCTGACCGCCGCCCTCACCGTCGTAGCGGCCCGCTCAGTGCGGGAACGCGCGGGGTGCCCGTAGCCGGGGCAGTCCGTCCCTGAACTCCTCGATCCGTGAGCTGATCTGCCGCATCAGCACGGTCTCCGTCAGCCGGTCCAGGTAGAGATGGCGCCGGGCGAGCGCGGCGGCGTCCACGCAGAAGTACATCGCCATCAGCGGATTCACGAACAGCTCACCCCCCTTGGTCCGCTCCGTGAACCGCACGTCCCCGAACTCCCCGCGTACGGCGGCGGCGACCGACCCCTGCACGATGCTCGGGTGGCTCGCCGTCGCCTCCTGCGCGTGCGCGACGGCGTCCAGGTACGCGGCCCCCTCCTGGCTCTCCCGGGGGATCGAGAAGGCGCCCAGATAGCCGCCCTCCCGGTCCAGCGCGGCCAGATTCTCCAGCACCAGCGCGTGGTTGACGCCGTGATAGGCGTCCACCCCGAACCCGAGACACACCACCAGCCGCTCCGCGACGTCGAGTCGGGCCACCGCCGCGAGGCTCGCCATGTCCTCCTCCGGCGTCCCCAGACCGTGCTCGTCCCCGCGCATCAGGATGTCGGTCCCGCCGTCGACCAGGACGATCGCGTCGACGCCGCCGAGATGGTCGAGGAGCGCCCGGTAGGCGTCCAGCAGCGGCGCGACCCCGGTGCGCGCGAAGGCGTACACCGTGGACGGCAGCCCCCGCCCGTCGAGCCACCGCGCGAGGGCGCGTTCCGGGAAGTAGTCGCCGCGTACGGGGGTGTCGGGCCGTACGGCGGCGACGTCCGGCTCGATCCACACCTCGGACGGCAGCCCGTACAGGTCCGCGAACGACAGGTTGGCGAGGTGCACCTCCTTGCCGGCCGCCCGCAGCGCGAACGCCAGCGGCAGCCCGGCGTACACGTCGAATCCGCCGCCCGCACCGGCGATCAGGACACGGCGCGCGTCGCGCAGGCGGGCGAAGAGGGGAGGTTCGGGGAGGGAGAACATCGGGGGACCATAACAACGGCGCGGGGTGGACCGTACAGGAAATTCTGTACGGTCCACCCCGCGCCGGATCGGTCGGGGTCAGGCGCCGCTCTCGCGGAGCATGTCCTCGCGCTCGACGAGCTTGACGCGCTCGCGGCCCTGGGGCTCGCCGAGGGCCTTCTCGGCGGCGTCGAGCCGGTGCCAGCCCTCCCAGGTGGTGAAGCGGACCTCGCGCTCGGTCAGGAAGGCGTCGACGGACTCGGGCTGCGGGGACGTCGGCTCCTGGAGGCGGCCGTTCGCGTGGTCGGCCAGGAGGTTGGAGACCGTCTCGTTCGCGTCGCCCTTGGTGTGGCCGATGAGGCCGACCGGGCCGCGCCGGATCCAGCCGGTGACGTACACCGACGTCAGGTGGCTGCCGCTCTCCTCGATGACCCGGCCGCCCTCGTCCGGGACGGTGCCCGAGTCGAGGTCCCAGGGGAGCTTCGGCAGCTTCTCGGAGAGGTAGCCGACGGCGCGGTAGACGGCGCCCAGGTCCCAGTCCGTGAACTTGCCGGTGCCCTTGACGTTGCCCGTGCCGTCCAGCTCCGTGCGCTCGGTGCGCAGCCCGGTGACCTTGCCGTCTTCGCCGAGGATCTCGGTGGGGGACTCGAAGAAGTGCAGGAACAGCTTGTGCGGGCGGTCCCCGACGTCGCGGATCGCCCAGTTCTCCAGCGTCTTGGCGACCATGTCGGCCTGCTTGTTGCCGCGCCGGGTCGCGATCGAGCCGTCGTCGTAGTCGATGTCCTCGGGGTCGACGATGACCTCGATGTTCGGGGAGTGGTCCAGCTCCCGCAGCTCCATCGGGGAGAACTTGGCCTGCGCGGGGCCGCGGCGCCCGAAGACGTGGACCTCCAGCGCCTTGTTGGCCTTCAGGCCGTCGTACACGTTGGCCGGGATCTCCGTCGGCAGCAGCTCGTCCGCCGTCTTCGCGAGGATGCGGGCCACGTCGAGGGCGACGTTGCCGACGCCGAGGACGGCGACCTTCTCGGCCTCAAGCGGCCAGGTGCGCGGGACGTCCGGGTGGCCGTCGTACCAGGAGACGAAGTCGGCCGCGCCGTAGGAGCCGTCCAGCTCGATGCCCGGGATCGCGAGTTCGCGGTCGGCCATCGCGCCGGTCGAGAAGATCACGGCGTCGTAGAAGGCGCGCAGGTCGTCGAGGCTGATGTCGGTGGGGTAGTCGACGTTGCCGAAGAGGCGGATCTGCGGCTTGTCCAGGACCTGGTGCAGGGCGGTGATGATGCCCTTGATGCGGGGGTGGTCCGGGGCCACGCCGTACCGGATCAGTCCGAACGGGGCCGGCATCCGCTCGAAGAGGTCGATGGAGACACCGGGGTCGGCGGCCACATCGGACTTGAGCAGCGCGTCGGCGGCGTAGATCCCGGCGGGGCCGGCTCCGACGATGGCTACCCGCAGGGGGCGGGGCATGATCAGGTTCCCTTCGAGCGGCAGTTGATCGACTCGACGGGAAGCCTAAACTAAGGCAAGCCTAACCCGGTACGCGGGTCCGGTCTATGAGCTCATAAACCGGTCTTATGAGTTCTCCCGACGTCGGGTGCTACCAGCACTTTATCGGTCTGCTGGTAGTGGCTGTTCCGCCCAGATGACCTTCCCCACGGACGAGTACCGCGTTCCCCACCGCTCCGCGAGCTGCGCCACCAGGAACAGGCCCCGTCCGCCCTCGTCCGTCATCGCCGCGTACCGCAGGTGCGGTGACGTGCTGCTCGCGTCGGAGACCTCGCAGATCAGCGACCGGTCGCGCAGCAGCCGGACCCGCACCGGGGCGCCGCCGTAGCGGATCGCGTTGGTGACCAGCTCGCTCAGGATCAGCTCGGTCGTGAACGACAGGTCCTCCAGGTCCCACTCCACCAGGCGCCGGGCGACCGCCGCACGCACGCGCGCGACCTCCGCCGGGTCCACCGGCACCTCCCACTCCGCGACCCGGTCCGGGCCCAGCGCGCGCGTACGGGCGACGATCAGCGCGATGTCGTCGTTCTGGCGGGCCGGCAGCAGCGCGTCCAGGACCGCCACACAGGTCGGCTCCGGCGCGCTCGGCGCGCCCGCGAGGGCCTCGCTGAGCAGGTCGAGGCCGCTGTCGATGTCCCGGTCCCGGGACTCCACCAGACCGTCCGTGTACAGCACCAGACGGCTGCCCTCGGGCAGTTCCAGCTCCACCGTCTCGAACGACGGCAGCCCGCCCAGGCCCAGCGGCAGCCCCGGCGGCACGTCCGCGAACTCCACCCGTCCGTCCGGGTGCACGATCGCCGGCGGCGGATGCCCGGCCCGCGCCATCGTGCAGCGCCGCGACACCGGGTCGTAGATCGCGTACAGGCAGGTCGCGCCGGTCACCGGGGCCGCCGACTCGTCCTCCTGGTCGATCCGGTTCACCAACTCGTCCAGCAGGCCGAGCAGTTCCTCCGGCGCGAGATCCAGCGCCGAGAAGTTGTGCACGGCCGTCCGCAGCCGGCCCATCGTCGCCGCCGCGAGCAGCCCGTGCCCGACGACGTCCCCGACCACCAGCGCGACCCGCGCCCCCGACAGGGGCAGGACATCGAACCAGTCGCCGCCCACCCCGGCCTGTGCGGGCAGGTAGCGGTACGCGATGTCCAGGGCGCTCTGCGCGGGCAGCGTGCGCGGCAGCAGGCTGCGCTGAAGCGTTTCCGCCATCTTGTGCTCGCGGGTGTAGCGGCGTGCGTTGTCGATGGTGACCGCCGCCCGCGCCACCAGCTCCTCCGCCAGCGCTACCTCGTCCGTGTCGAACGGCTCGGGCCGCTCCGAACGCCAGAAACTCACCACGCCCAGCATCAGCGCGCCCGCGCGTACGGGGACCGTGATCAGCGAGTGGATGCCGAACTCGACGACCTGCTCGGTACGTTCCAGATCCTGCGCCCGCCACGCCGGCGACGCCTCCAGCCGCGCTTCGAGGACCGCCCGGCCCTCCGTGAGGCTGCGGCCCTGCGGCGTCGAGTCCACGAACTTCAGGGGCTCGCCCACCGCGTACAGCGGAGCGCCCTTGCGCACGCCCGTCGACGCCGTGCGCCGCAGCGCCGAACCCGGCTCCGGCTCCTCGCCCTTGAGTACCGAGTCGAACAGGTCGACGGTCACGAAGTCCGCGAACCGGGGCATCGCCAGCTCGGCCAGCTCCTCCGCCGTGCGCGTCACGTCCAGGTCCGTGCCGATGCCGACGCCGGCCGCGTACAGGATGTCCAGCCGCTCGCGGGCCTCGTCCGCGCGGCCGGAGAGGGCGCGCAGCTCCGTGGAGTCGCGCAGGGTCGCGACGCTGCCCGAGGGGCCGCCGGCGAGCTGGGTGGGGCGCTGGCTGATCGCCAGCAGCTTGTCGCCGACCAGGCGCACCTCGTCCGTCACGACCGTGCCGGACGCCAGCAGCTCGGCCGTCACCGTGTCCAGGCCCAGGCTCATGACGTACCGGCCCTCCGCGTTCTCCGGGAGGTCCAGGAGGCGGTGCGCCTCGTCGTTCGCGAGCATCAGGCGGCCGTCGCCGTCCACGATCAGGACGCCCTCGCGCACGGCGTGCAGCACCGCGTCGTGGTGCTCGTACATGCGGGTCATCTCGCGCGGGCCCAGACCGTGCGTCTGCCGCAGCAGACGGCGGCTGACCAGGGCCGTACCGCTCGTCGCGAGCAGCAGCGCGGCGCCCGCGGTGACCAGGACGAGGGGGAGCTGGCGGTCGACGGTCCCGCCGACGGACTCCGTCGTGATCCCGGCCGACACCAGGCCGACGACTCGGCCGTCCGGCGCCTTCACGGGGACGACGGCCTGCACCAGGCGGCCGATCGTGCCGTCGATGTCCTCGACGACCGTGCCGCCCTGCTGCGCGGGCGCGAGCGTCCCGACGAACCTCTTGCCTATGCGGTCCGGCTTCGGGTGCGTGTACCGGATGCCGTCCGGGCTCATGACGACGATGAAGTCCATGTCGGCGGCCTTGCGGGCGGCCTCCGCGCGCGGCTGGAGCACCGCCGTCGGGTCCGGGGACGCCAGCGCCTCCACCATCCCCGGGGAGTTCGCGAACGACTCCGCGACCGCCAGCGAGCGGTTGCGGGCCTCCTCCGTGCCGTCGTGCCGGACCTGGAGCACCAGCGCGACCACCGCCGCGACGACCAGCAGCAGGACGACGGCCACCTGGAGCACGAACACCTGGGTGGCCAGACTCCGCCGGCCCAGTGCCCGGCGGGGCGCGACGGGGATCCGCCGCTCCCGTGCGCGGCGGGCTGAGACGGACGGACGCGGTGCGTGTGGTCCACGGGGACGACGGGCCATGGGCCCATGTCTACACTGCCGGGCCCCGGGAGGCGAGAGGCGTAACGGAGGGTGATGCGGCGCACGCGGGGGCGGGGGTGGAGGTGGGGGCTTGAAAGGGGGGCGCGTTGGGGTGGGCGGGGTTTGAGTGAGCGGCGTGCGGGGTTCAGGGAACCGGCGGATTCCGTGCGGAAGTTCACGGGCCGGCGGCGGCCGGGTGAGGGGGAGGTGACGTACGTCATGGCTTGGCCAACTCCCCCCGACACGTTGGGGTGGATTTCACCCGGTGTCCCTGACGCCCCCGATGCTCGGGGAGAAGAGGGGCGGCGATCCGTCCGTCACTCGCTCATCAAGGGGCTTTCGTGACTCCTCCACCCCGTGAACGGGGCGGCTTCTCCACCGACTCCAGGGAGTCGGCAGACGGCCAAGCCCTGACCGCTGCCGAAGCAGGAGTGGAGCGTACTACGCCGCTTCGGGGCTCCGGTACTCAGGACGCGTTTCCCTTCCGGCCTGAAAGCCGGGACTCCCATGTAAGGAGAGAGACGGCCGAGTTGACCCGACGCAGACTCCTGGACACCGGGCGCTCCGTCTTCTACCAGCCGGACGCCGAGAACCCGAAGGGGTACCTGCTGCCCTTCCACCTCGACACGCACTCCTCCAGCGCCCAGGCCATCCCGTCCACCAGCCACGCCTGGTCGGTGCAGCACGAGGCGTGGAACAACGGCAGGATGGACCGCTGGCTGCCGGCCCACCGCAAGGCCGACGGGGTCAACGGGCCGTACGTCATGGGCTACTACACCCGTCGCGACATCCCCTTCCAGTTCGCGCTGGCGGAGACGTTCACCGTCTGCGACAACTACTTCTGCTCGGTCTTCGGACCCACCTGGCCCAACCGCCTGATGTGGATGACCGGTTCGATCGACCCCGACGGCACGCACGGCGGTCCGGTCACCAGCAACCGCGCGCCCGCGCCCTACCGCTGGACGACGTACGCGGAGCGCCTCCAGGCGGCCGGGGTGAGCTGGAAGGTGTACCAGGAGGACGACAACTACGGCTGCAACATGCTGGAGCAGTTCGCGACGTTCAGGAACGCGAAGCCCGGCTCCGAGCTGTACGAGCGCGGGGTGCGGCGGCAGCCGGAGGGCACGTTCGAGGACGATGCCCGGGGCGACCGGCTCCCCGCCGTGTCCTGGATCATGCCGACGAGCTACCAGTCGGAGCACCCCGACTACCTGCCCGCCGCCGGTGCCGACTTCGTCGCCTCCAAGATCGAGGCGATCGCCGCGAACCCCAAGGTGTGGCGCAAGACGGCCTTCGTCCTCAACTACGACGAGAACGACGGCCTGTTCGACCACGTCACCCCGCCGACGCCTCCCGCAGGCACGCCGGGCGAGTTCATCAAGGGCCTCCCGATCGGGGGCGGCTTCCGGGTCCCGGCGATCATCATCTCGCCCTGGACGGTGGGCGGCTGGGTGGCGACGGAAGCCTTCGACCACACCTCGGCGCTGCGGTTCCTGGAGCGGTTCACGGGCGTCGAGGAACCGAACGTGACCGCCTGGCGCCGCGAGACCTTCGGCGACTTCACGTCCGCGTTCCGCTTCTCCGACTCCAGCCCTCGTCCCCCTCGCCTCCCCGACGACACTGCCGAGCAGCTGGAGAAGGCGAAGGAGGAGGTGGCAACGTTGCCGAAGCCGACGCTGCCGGGGGCGGACCAGACGTTTCCGCGGCAGGAGCGGGGGCGTCGGCCGCAGGTGTAGCGGGCGGGCTGTGCGTCGCCGTCCGGGGTTCTCCGAGAGATCTCAGGCGGTGACGCGCAGGGTGCGCTTGGCGAGGTCGAGGGCCGGGAGCATCGCCTTGTGCTCCTCGTCGTCGATGCCTCCCAGGTGGATCACCACGGGGCCTTCGGGGGTGGTGACGGCGAGGGCGTGTTCCGTCTTGGTCTCGTCCAGGAGCTCGACGTGGACGCGGTACGAGACCTCCACGCCGGACGCGCCGCCCGCCGTGAACGTCTCGTACTTCTCCTCGCTCACGCCCTTCTCGGCGGCCAGGAAGCCCTTGAGGACCGTGCGCGCGTCCGCGTTGCCCGGCTCGCCCTGGTAGACGCGGATGAAGCCGATGTGGCCCGCGGGCTTCGCGTCGATCTCGCAGACGCCGGTGACGGGGCCCTGGCGCAGGAGGCCGTCGAGGAGGTCGTCGGAGGCGCCCTTGGGGGCCGTTATGGACTCGGCCTTCCACTTCGCGGCGGTCTCGAAGGTCACCGGCAGCTCGCAGGCGGACCCCTTCGCGCCCAGCGTCCCGCCGGAGGCGGCCGAAGGGGCCGACGCCGAGGGCGTCGGTGACCCCTTTTGGGTGTCGCTCGTCGTGTTCTGGGTGTCGCTCCCCGTGTCGCCCCCGGACGTCCCGCACCCGGCCAGCACGCCTGCCATCAGCACCGCCGACAGCCCCCGTCGCATGTTCCCCACCCTGCGTTCCCCTCTCGTGCGTATCTGACAACGGACTGTAATCGAGGCCACTGACAACGCCCCTGGCAGGGTGTGGCGATAGTCACTTCGTTCCCGTGCCGACTAAACCAAGAGCCGCGAACAGCCGTCGTTGTGAGTGCGTGGGTCGTGGTGTCGGTTGCGTGCGCCTCGCGCATCCGGTACCGAAATCAACCTGAATGTCGATTCCGGGCGTCTCAGGAGTTAGATTCGATCTTCCGAATGTGTGTGCGGGTGACCAGTGGGGACGACGGTGGGGCCAGAAGTGGACGAGAAGGCGGGGATCCGGCGGAGATCGCCGCTCTACAGGGGCGTCGCGTTCCTGGGGCGCACCCTGTGGGGCGAACTCCAGGGCATCATCGTCGACCCCGTGCGCGAACTGTGGCGCAGGGGCCCCTCCGCCCTCTCCCTCGCCATCGTCGCCTGCGCGGGCGTGATCTTCTTCCACGCGATCGCCCAGAACGACCTGGGCGAGAAGATCGTCCGTGAGGTCGGCGGCGTCCAGGGCGACCTCCCGCTGTGGAAGGCCCTGCTGCGCACGCCGGTCTCGCTGTACGTCCCGGCCCTCGACCTGCCCGTCTGGGCGGGCATCACGCAGCTGTTCCTGGCCTTCGCCCTCGCCGAGGTCGCCCTCGGCCGCGCGCGGACCCTGTTCATCGCCTACGCGTCCACCCTCTCGGGCACGCTCACCGTCCGCGTGATGCTCGCCCTGGGCCCCGACCACTGGGGCGGGCTGTCCCCGGAGTTCGGCAAGGTCCTCGACACGGGCCCCTCGGCGGCCGTCGTGGGCCTCTTCACGTACATGTCCGTCGTCCGCCGGGCCCCGATCGTGTTCACCCTCACGGGTGGTTCGATGGTCGTCGAGTCGATCGCCAAGCCCAACCTCGCGGGCCGCGAACACCTCATCGCCGTCGCGGCGGCGGTCGTCATGGGGCTCCTGCACGGCCAGGGCGAGCGCGTACGGACACTGCTCCCGACGTGGGTGCCCCGGCCGAAGGCGGTGCGTACGCAGACGGCGTCGGCCGAGGTCGCGCCGCTGGAGGGGGCCGCGCCGAAGAAGGCCGAGGTGCCCGCCGTACGCGTGCGCGGGGAGACGGCCCAGGAGTGCGGGCGAATACGGTGACAGGGCTGTCCTTCCGGGACGACGGTTCCCGGTCGTAGGGAAGGACGAGACGACCCGGGCCCGCAGCTCCTTCGCCGGGCGGTATATGTCGCTCGGGGGCCGCCGCTGAGGGGTGGCCGCGAGCAGGGGAGCGCGCATGGAGTACTACGACCTCGGGAGCTACGGCCGGATCGTCACCACCTCGTCCGCCGAGGCGCAGAAGTGGTTCGACCGGGGCCTGGTGTGGACGTACGCGTTCCACCACGAGGAGGCCGTCGCCTGCTTCGAGGAGGCCGTGCGCGCCGACCCGGAGTGCGCGATGGCCCACTGGGGCATCGCCTACGCGCTCGGCCCGAACTACAACAAACCCTGGGAGTTCTTCGACGACCAGGACCTCGCGCGGACCGTGCGGCGCACCCATGAGGCCGTCGAGCGGGCCGTCGAGCGCGCCGCCCGGTCCCGGCCCGTCGAGCGCGCCCTGATCGGCGCCCTCAGGGCCCGCTACCCGCGCGCGCAGGCCGCCGAGGACTGCTCGGTGTGGAACCACGCCTACGCGGACGCCATGGAGGCCGTGTACGCCCTCGCGCCGGACGACCTCGACGTCGCGGCCCTGTACGCCGAGGCCCTCATGAACCTCACCCCCTGGCAGCTGTGGGACCTGAGGACGGGCGAACCCGCTCACGGCGCGCGCACGCGGGAGGCCCGGGACGTCCTGGAGCGCGCCCTGGCGGCCGACCCCGAGGGCGCCCACCCGGGCCTGCCGCACCTGTACGTCCATCTGATGGAGATGTCGCCCACTCCGGAGGCCGCCCTCACGGTCGCCGACCGGCTGCGCGGCCTCGTCCCCGACGCCGGGCACCTCCTGCACATGCCCTCGCACCTGGAGGTCCTCTGCGGCGACTACCGCAGGGCGGTCGCCGACAACACCGCCGCGATCACCGCCGACGCGAAGGCGCACGCGCGCGGGGGAGCGATGAACTTCTACACGCTGTACCGCGCGCACAACCACCACTTCCGGATCTACGGCGCGATGTTCCTCGGCGCCTCGAAGACCGCCCTGGAGGCCGCCCGGAGCCTGGAGGAGTGCATCCCCGAGGAACTCCTCAGGGTCGAGAGCCCGCCCATGGCCGACTGGCTGGAGGGGTTCCTCGCGATGCGCGTCCACGTCCTGATCCGCTTCGGGCGCTGGTCCGACGTCCTCGCCCTGCCCCGGCCCGCCGACCCGGATCTGTACCGCGTCACCACCGCGATGCACCACTACGCGCGCGGGGTCGCGTTCTCCGCCACCGGGCGCGTCCCCGAGGCGGAGGCCGAACGCGCCCTGTTCCACGCCGCCGTGGCCCGCGTCCCCGACTCCCGGACCCTGTTCAACAACACCTGCCAGGACATCCTGACGATCGCCGCCGCGATGCTCGACGGCGAACTGGAGTACCGCAAGGGCGCCTTCGACCGCGCCTTCGCCGCCCTGGAACGCTCGGTCGAGCTGAGCGACAACCTGCCCTACGACGAGCCCTGGGGCTGGATGCAGCCCACCCGGCACGCGTACGGCGCGCTCCTGCTCGAACAGGGCCGCGTCACCGAGGCCGAGGCGGTCTACCGCGCGGACCTCGGCCTCGACCCGACGCTCCCGCGCGCGCTCCAGCACCCCGGCAACGTCTGGGCCCTGCACGGCCTGCACGAGTGCCTCGTACGGCTCGGGAAGCACGGCGAGGCCGCGCTGATCGGCCAACAGCTCACCCTGGCCCGCGCGGTGGCCGACGTACCCGTCGAGTCGTCCTGCTTCTGCCGGGGGCGGAGCACGGGCCGCGGCTGCTGTGACGAAGCCCTCTGAGCGCCCGCTTTCCCGTACCGGAAGTAACATGATCCACTCTGACTTTAAGTGAACCTTACGAACACTGCGGTGTCCGGCTCACCCCCCACTCCATCCCGTCGGAGGACCGTCATGCCCTTTTCCGAGGACGCGCTCCAGCAAGCACGCGCCGCCTATGAAGAGCACGCGCGCACCTGCCGCCAGTGCCACTTCGACACGGTGCCCTGCGCCGTCTCGAAACACCTCATGCGCGTGTACAACAACGCCCGCCGAGAGCAGGCACGCGCCAACTCGGCCGCCCGCTGAGCCCGTTACGGGTCCCGGGTAGCGTTGCCGACCACCGTGGTACGCCACGATGTGGTAATCACGATCATGGCAACGAGCCTCGGGACCCCAGGGGGAGCACACAGCATGGCGGGCACACGGTGAACGACACACGCGCGCGAAGCGCCTTCGCGCGGGACCTCGACGCCCGGCGCGCACGCGACTGGGCCCGGCTCGCCCTCCTCCTCGCCGCCTGCGCGGCCTTCACGGTCGTCGCGGGCGCCGGATCGGACGGCTGGCTCGTCCTCCTGAGCGGCGTAGGAGGCCTCTCGCTGGCCGGAGCGGGCCTGTGGTGGGCTCTGGCGCACCGAGGCTGGACCCGGCTCCTGGGGGCGCTCCTGGCGGTCCTCGTGCCGTTCGGCGTCCTCGCCCTCTACGCCTCCTCCGGGCTGTGGATCGTCGCCGTCTCCGCCATCGCCCTGTGGACCGCCGCCCTCGCCAGCGCGCGGTCCGCGCTGCGCAGCGTCCGCCAGCCGCACGCCAAACGCCGCAGGCGCGGACGCAAGACCCCGCCGCCCAGCCGGCCGGTGTTCATCATGAACCCGCGCTCCGGGGGCGGGAAGGTCGAACGCTTCGACCTCGCCCGCCGCGCCGAGGCCCTCGGCGCCCGCGTGATCCTCATCGCCCCGGACGGCACCACCGACCCCGAGGCCGAGGCCCGGCGCGCGCTCGCCGAGGGCGCCGACCTGCTCGGCGTCGCGGGCGGCGACGGCACGCAGGCGCTGGTCGCCGCCGTCGCCGCCGAGCACGACGTGCCGTTCCTCGTCATCGCCGCCGGCACGCGCAACCACTTCGCCATGGACCTCGGGCTCGACCGCACCGACCCCGTCACCTCCCTCGAAGCCCTCACCGACGGCGTCGAGTTCCGCGTCGACCTCGGGGACGTCGACGGGCGCGCGTTCGTCAACACGGTCTCCTTCGGGGCGTACGCGGAGATAGTCCAGAGCCCCGAGTACCGCGACGCCAAGGCGTTCACCGCCTTCGACCTCCTTCCCGACCTCCTCATGGGCGAGGCCGGTGCGACCCTCGGCGTCCACGCCGACGGCACCCGCCTGCACGCGCCGCAGGCCGTCCTCGTCAGCAACAACCCCTACGCGCGCGCGGATCCCTTCGGCGGCGGCCGGCGCCCCCGCCTCGACTCCGGCAACCTCGGTGTCATCGGCATCAAGGTCGAGGGCGCCGCGCAGGCCGCGGAAGTCGTCCTGCGCGGCGAGCGCGCCGGTGGCATCACCTCCACGAAGTCCGCCCGCGTGGAGGTCTCCGCCGACCGCCCCCACATCCCCGTCGCCATCGACGGCGAGGCCCTCGTCCTCCCGGTCCCCGTCGTCTGCACCCTCCGCCAGGGCGCCCTGCGCGTACGCGTACCGCGCCGCAGACCTGGCGCGACGTACTCCCCGCCGAACGTCGACTGGCGCAGGATCGTGCGCCTCGCGCTGGATCGGCCGGTGGGGGACATGGGGGAGGGGGATGAGTGAGGGTGGGGCGGGTACGCGTGCGTGCGGGTGGGGGCTCGGCCTGTAGCGCGTGCGCGCTGGGAACGCTGTCTCCCGCGCGCGCTGTTCCTCCCGCCTCCCGGAACCTTCCTCCCTGTCCTGGCCCCGGCGTGCGCCCGCGCGTTGCGTCCCGGCCCCGAAACCGCCGTCCGGAGAAACGACCATGCCCGACCCCCGCAGCCGTCTCGACGCCATCAGCCTGGTGCGCGATCTCGCAGCCCTCGACCAAGCCCTGTACGAGGCGGTGACCGTCACCAAGACGCCCACGCTGGACACCGCGTTGCGCCGGCTGTCCACGGCCGCCAACCACTCGAAGATCTCGTTCGCGGCAGCGGCCCTGCTGGCCCTGCGGCCGGGCAAGACGCGCCGGGCCGCGCTGCTCGGGGTCGCGGCCGTCGGGCTCGCCTCGGCCACGGCCAACCTCGCGGGCAAGAAGCTCGTACGACGGCCCCGCCCGCACCGCGCGGAGGACTCGCCGTTCCCCGGACGGCACGTGCCCATGCCGGACTCGGCGTCCTTCCCGTCCGGGCACACGGCGTCGGCCGTCGCCTTCGCCGCAGCCGTGAGCACCGCGCTGCCGGTGACGACCGTCCCGCTGGGGCTGCTGGCCTGTGCCGTCGGGTACTCGCGCGTGCACACGGGGGTGCACTATCCGGGGGACGTCATCGCCGGGGCCGTCCTGGGGACGGGGGCTGCGGCGACTGTGCTGGCGGTTGCGGGGGCGCGGCAGAAGTGACCTGGGAGGGGTTCCGCGCGCGGGTGGCACGGTTGGGGGTTGCCGTGCCGGCGCGGGAACTCCTGTACGGGCGTGAGGGTGCGGGTGCCCGATGTGTTCGTCCTCGCGGGTCTTGATGTACCCGAGGAGTTGAACCCCTTGGACGCGGGGGCCGGTTCCTGTGCTGCGGCCCTCTGAAGGAGTTCGGCGGGTACGCCCTCGGTCTTGGAGTGCCGCTGGGCATCCCCGCGGGCCGGCTCGCCGTACTCGTCGACGCCGAACTCCCTGCCGAGGAACCTTCCCACCACCCCGACCTGACCGACGCGGCGGAACTCCTCTGGGAGCTGCGTCGGTTGAGCCAGGAGCAGGTCAGACTCGTGAGGAAACGGCTCTCCGAGACCGCGTGAGCCTCACGCGGGACGGATCGCCCACCGCAGCGCCGACTCGCCCGCGTGCGCGATCGACTCCTCGCGGATGAAGGCGCCGGGCCCCGGTGCGTGGATCATCATGCCGTTACCCGTGTAAACACCCGTGTGGCTCAGGCCGTCGAAGAAGAAGACCAGGTCGCCGGGTTGCAGCGTGGTGACGTCCACCGCCGTACCGGCCTGCGCCTGTTCGGCCGCCGTCCTCGGCAACGGGACCCCCGCCGCCGTCCATGTGGCCTGCGTGAGCCCCGCGTTGTCGTACGACCCCGGCCCCTTCGCGCCCCACACACAGGGCTTGCCGATCTGCGCACGCGCGAAGGCGACGGCTTTCTCGGCCTTGGCGGTGGGGGAGGCCGCGGCGGCCGGGGCCTGTGGGGGGAGCGGGGCGGCGGTGGGCTGTGGCAGGGGGGCGGTGGGTGTGGCGGGGGCGGGGGCGGCGTATGCGGAGGTGGGGGCGGTGGGGGTCTGCGCGAGCGCGGGTGCCATGGGCGGGGCCGGTGCCTGCATGGCCGGTGCGGCCATGGTCTGCGGTGCTATGGGGGCGGCCGGTGCGGCGAAAGGCTGGCTGGGTGCTGCCATCGTCTGCGGAGCCATGGCGGCAGCGGTGAATCCGAGATCGGCGTTCGCCATCTGCTGGCCTGCCATCGGCGCGCCGGGGGATGCCTGCATGGGCATGGGGGCTACGGCCTGCGGGGGCATCGGCTGCGCGGGCTGCATGGGGACGGACTGGGCAGGCATCGGCTGTGCAGGCGCGGGCATGCCCTGTGCCGCCATGGCCTGCGCAGGCATCTGCTGCATCATCGGCGCAGCAGGCGCCCCCGTGGAGGGCGGTGCCATCAGGGTCGCCGTGAACGCCGGGTCGGCAGGCGCCTGGGGCATCGCTGCCTGTGCCGTCTGCGGTGCCATGAGCGTTGCGGTGAACCCGGGGTCAACAGGCATGGCAGGCGCGGCGGTTGCCATCTGCTGGGCCACCGGGGGCGACATCAGCGTTGCGGTGAAGCCGGGTTCGGGCGCGGGGGACGGCATGGGCGCGGCGTACGCGGGGGTCGCCGCAGCGGTCGGCGGGGCCATCAGGGTTGCGGTGTACGCCGGTTCGGCGGGAGCCGGGGTGGCCGACGGGGCCATGACGGTCGACGTGAAGGCGGGCGCGGCGGGCGCTGCTGACGCGGCCGGGGGTGCCATCACGCTTGACGCGTACGCCGGTTCGGGCGCCGAAGGAGCCATCACCGTTGAGGCGAAGCCCGGTTCGGGTGTGGACGGCGACATGAACGCGGGCGCCGGAGCCGACGGGGACATGACCGTCGACGTGAAGCCCGACTCGGCCGGGGGCATGGCGGCCGATGCGTACGCCGGTTCAGCGGGCGCGGCGGTCGGCGTCATCACCGTTGACGTGAACGCGGGTTCGGCGGCCGGCGGGCTCATCGGCGTTGACGTCAGGGCCGGTTCGGGCGCCGAAGGGGCCATCACGCTTGACGCGTACGCCGGTTCGGCGGCCGGTGCCGACGGTGACATGACCGTCGAGGTCAGGGCGGGTTCGGCGGCGGCCTGGGCCTGCTGGGTCTGCCAGGTCGACGTACCGGAAGGGTCGTACGCGGCGAAGGCGCCCGTCTCCCACGTCGGAACCGACGGGAACGCGCCCGTGTCCCGGGTGGCCTCCGCGGGGTTGTACATCGGGAGGGAGCCGGTGTTCCCGGCGGCGGCTGCGGGCGCGGACTGCGCGGCGGCCGTGGCCGGGAACGCGCCACCGGGCTGAGCGGCCGGAGAGGCGTACGCGGGGAACGTGCCGGTCTCCCACGACGGGACGGAAGGGAGGGCGCCGGTGTCACGTGTCGGATCGGCGGGGTTGTACATCGGCAGCGAGCCGGAGTCCCAACTCTGCGCCGGGGGACGGGAGTCGGGCGCCTGCACGACGGGAATCGGCCCGGTGGCCGTCGGCGAGGCCGGCATCTGCGCGGCGGGTGACGGCATGACCGGTATCTGCCCGGTGGCCGTGGGGTCCGGGGACATCTGCGCGGCGAGGGGCGCCATCACGGCCGTCTGCGCCATGGCCGAGGGGACCATGGGGATCTGCCCGGTCGCCGTCGGATCGGGCGACATGACGGCTGTCTGGACCATGGCCGGGGAGACCGTCGGGAACTGGCCCGTGGCCGTCGGGTCGGGAGACATCCGCACGGGCGGCAGGACCGCCGTCTGGGCCATGGAGGACGGGACGACCGGGATCGGTCCGGTGGCCGTGAAGCCGGGCATCTGGGCGGTCGCGGGGGCCGGGGGCAGGGCGGCGAGGGGCGACGGCGGGAGCGCCGCCGTGGCGGCCGGGGGGAGCGCGGGGGCGCCCTGCGTGGACTGGCCCGGCGGCAGCGCGGGCGCCGAACGGCCCGCAGCGAGCTCCTGCTTGCGCTCCAGGACCGCTTCGAGATCCTGGATGGTCGGCATGCCGTCCGGCTTCCCGGGGCGCCCTGGACGGCCGTTCGCGCGGTCGCGCGGGAGGACGGCGGGGACGGTCGGGCCGATCGAGTTGCGGGCGACGTCGAAGAGCTGCCGGGCGACCGCGTCCGTCTCGGGGGCCGAGGCCCTGCGCGCGCCCCCGCGAGGCGCTCCCGAACCGCCGCTGCGACCGCTGCGCAGCGACATAGCGCGGGTCGCGTTGAACGTGCCGCTGTCGGTCTCGGCGCGGTTGTAGAGCGAGGTGACGACCTGTTGGATCTCGGACTTGCTGGGCGCGGGCCCGTCCTGGAGGCGGGCGGAGTCGGAGCGTTGTCCGGGAAGTCCTGCACCCGCGGGGCCCTGGCCTCGGTCCGTCGCCATGGAGGACGTACTCCTTCCGTGCACAGCCTGCCGCCAGACGGCCGGCCCCGCCTCGCCGGGTCACCCCGGATTCGACGGAGGCCGCGCGGCCCGGCGGTTTCGCCGGAGTCGGTCGTGCGGCCCGGCGGTCAACTTAACCAACTTGTGTGACTGGCGTGAAGATTGAAGCGTTAAATGTCCGATACGGAGTCGTGACCTTCGTCTCTTTCGGGCGGGTGACCGGCGGTAACGCCCTCAAGTGGGGAGTGAGTTGCCGACTCTTGGGGAACAGGATGCGTGCTTCCCGATGCTTGCGGGATACAACTGGCTGTCATGCGTGTCGACTACTCGCCCGGCTCCCTGGGCACCGCGGCCTTCTACCGGCTGCTCACCGCCGTCGTCGTCCCCCGGCCGATCGCCTGGGTCTCGACCCTGACGGCGGACGGTACTACGGCCAACCTGGCCCCGCACTCGTTCTTCAGCGTCGCCTCCACCGACCCGCCGGTCGTCCAGTTCACCTCGGTGGGCCGCAAGGACACCCTCCGCAACGTCGAGGCGATCCGCGAGTTCGTCGTGAACCTCGCCCCGGAACCGCTCTTCGAGCAGATCAACGGCACCGCGACCGACTTCCCGTCCGGGGAGGGCGAGTTCGACGCGGTCGGCATCGAGCAGGAGCCGTCCCTCAAGGTCAAACCACCCCGTGTCGCGGCCTCCCCGGTCGCCCTGGAGTGCCGCCTCCACACGACCCTCGGCATCGGCAACTCCACCCTCGTCCTGGGCGAGGTCGTCCACGCTGCCGTCGACGAATCGGTGCTGGTCGACGGCCACCCGGACATCCGCCGACTCCGCCCCCTGGCCCGACTCGGCCGCGACGAATGGGGCCTGCTGGGCGAGATCCGCGACCTGTCCCGCATCGCCTACCGGGACTGGCCGAAGAGCTGACTCCGAGCCGCTCTCCGGGAGCCGACTCCTCTGACAGGATCACCTCATGACGACCCGTGACCCCGCAGACGGCTCCTGGCACTCGTTCCGGTCGAAGAACTCGGCCCTGTCGATCGGCTCGGTGAACTCGTTCCTCTCGATCGGGTCCGTGGGCAGCGCGCTGTCCATCGGATCCGTCGGGAGTTTCCTCTCGGTCGGCTCCATCGGCTCCTCCGCGTCCGTCCTGTCCGCAGGCTCCTGGCTGAGCGTCGGCTCGGCCCTGTCCGCGAACTCCACGGGCGAGGTCCTCGCGTGGCGCTCGCAGCGCCGTACGACGGCTGCGGTGGCCGTGGCGGGGCTCCTCGCAGTGGGCCTCTGGACGACCCGTACGCGAACCCGAGGCTGACCCCCCCCGCACAAGCTCCTGACCTGCGACGCCCCCCGATCCGGGGGGCGTTGTCAGTGGCGGCCGATAGCTTGATCGATGTCACGCCGATCTGGCGGAAGACATCCCTTGTGCTGCGAAGGAGCTGATGTGTCGTCGGATTCGGAGAACGTCCCGGTATGGGAGCGGTCGAGCACCGCCCGGGTACTCGCACCCGCCCGGCCCCGGAAGCTGGCCAAGGTCCCCTTCGTCGAACTGGCCGACGGCCGCCTCCAGGGCGTCGTCTCCAGCGGCTCGGACATCGGCCGGGTCTACGTCTCGTCGATCGCGGCGGGGACGTACGCGTACGGGTGCAGCACCAACAACAACCGCCCCTGCGGCGGCGCGCGGGGCTCGTTCTGCAACCACATCCGCGCGCTGGTGACTGAAGCGGTGCTCCAGTACGGCGCCGGGCGCGTCGCCCGCTACCTGCGCGTGGACGCCGACGGCGCCGCCGACGCGGGCGCGCTGACGGCCGTCATGACTGGCACGAACCCCGCGCCGGACCCGGCCAAGGCCGCCGCAGCCGTGTTCAGCCGCTTCCTGCGCCACCTCGCCTACCTCGAACTCGCCCCGACCACCGCCCCGTTGCCGGAGATGCAGTGGTTCCCGCCGACCCGGGCGGAGGCCGCCTGATGCGAGCCGACACCCTGGCCGAACCGGTCGAGGGCCTGGACGAGGCCCTGGCCGCCGTCGACGCCCTCGACCGCGCCCTCACGGCGGGCCTCCTGCGGCCCCGCCCCGCCCAGGCCGCCGACCTGACCGTCCTCGCGGACGCGCTCGCTGCCAGTCCCCTCGCCACCCGCGTCGCCGAAGCCACCGAGAAGGCCGCCGCGGGCACCGCAGCCGAGGACCACTTCCTCGCCCTCGCGGCAGCCCGGACGGCCCTGCTGGGGGCGGCACATGACGCGCTGGCGGGACGGATCGCCGAGGCGGTGGGACGGCCGACCGACGCAACCGGCGCGGGGCGGACGGCCGTTGACGGCGAGGCGGGTCCCGCGCGCGGGCACACCGGCGACGAGCCGACCCCCGCGCACGAGCCGGCACCCGACACCGCCAACCTCCGCGCCGCCGCCCGTGCTTGGCTCACCGACCTCGCCCGCGCCGGCTGGCAGGGCATCGACCACGAGCTGATCGCCGGTGCCGCCCCGGTCGTCTCCGCGCTCCTCGCGGAACCGGCCGTGCGTCGGCTCGCCGCCCTCCTCGACGGGTTCACCGCCGAACTCGCCGCCTCCTGCCCGGGTACGGCGCTGGAGAGGGTCCCGGCGCGGCGCTGGGGCGACCTGTGGGCGCGCGGGATGCTCCTCAGCGTCCCCGGCGCCGACGCGCAGGTCACGCCGCCCGGCACGGCCACCGGGCGCCTGCTGCCGCTCGGCGTCGACCTCCACGAGCACGCCACCGCCGTACAGGCGCAGGTGCACGCGGTGTTCGAACCGGCCGACGGCGGAGCGCCCCGACTGGTCCGCGCGAGCGTCTCCGCGCCGAAGCCCGACACGGTCGTCGGCGCGGGCGTGTGGCAGTTGCTGCGACCGCACATGGCGCTGCTGGCGGCGCTCGGCGAGGGCCGGGCGATGGAGCTGGACGGGATGCCGGTCACCGGCGAGGGCGACCTCCTCTGGGACGACGCCCACGCGCGCGTGGGGGAGCCGGCGGACGCGTTCACCACCGCGCGGGTCGCCCTGCCCACGGCGCTGACCGCCCCGACGGCACCCCTCGACCGGCACCCGGCGCAGCTCGCCGTACCCGTCCTCCTGGAGGGCTACACCGTCCGACAGGACGTGTTCGTCCTCGCCGGACAGCCGCTCGCCGTCGACGCCGACCGCATCCCCGTCGCGGGCCCGCTGACCCCGGGCGCCGTGGCCGCGTCGGGCGCCTGCATCGGGCTGCTGCGGTGGGACGGCGGACGGTTCGCCGTGCAGCCGCTGGCCGTCGAGACCCTCGTACGGAAGAAGCCCGTCGCGCTGCACGCGGGCGCGTGGGCCGGGGGGACCACCGACAAGGCGGGCGTGAAGGCGGAGAAGGCGGCGACCGACGCCGTGGCCGTGCTGCGCGAGCGCGCGGGAAGGCTGCTGAGGAAATGAGCGCGGAGATCGCCGAAGAGGCGTACGACAACCGGCGGCAGGTCCTGTACTGGCGGCTGCTCGCGAGGCTCTTCGACCCCGAGGAGCGACCCGCGCTGGAGTCCGCGAGCCTCGCCGTCGTCGAGGACATCGGACTGCCGCCCGCGCTCCTGGACCCGCGCGCCTCGGTCGACTCGGTCGTGCAGCGGCACCCCGCGCTGGCCGAGGAGTTCGACGGCCTGATGCTCGCCGACGAGCCCGACGGCGAGCGCGACCGGGCGGCCGAGGTACGGCGCGCGGCGCTGGTGTCGAAGATCCTGCTGAACGTGTTCGCGACCGGCTCCGGAGCCGTCGACGCCGGGCAGCTGGCGCGCTGGCAGGCGGACGCCGGATGGCTGGAGCGCGCCTTCGGCTGCAACCCCGGCGACCTGCGCGGGGGACGCCGAGGCGTCAGCCCGACCGGTACGGGGTTCGGCGGCCCCGACCCCGACCTGAGCCGGCTCGTCCCGCCCATCGGCCCCGAACTCGGCGCGCTGGAGGCCGACCTGGTCAGCCGTATGCACCTGCGCGAAGTCCTCGCCGACCCGAAGCTCGCCTCGCAGCTCACCCCCAGCATGTCGCTGATCGAGCAGCTCCTGCGGGACAAGAACAACCTCGACGGCGTCGCCCTCGCCAACGCGAAGGCGCTGATCCGGCGGTTCGTCGACGAGGTCGCCGAAGTGCTGCGCACGCAGGTCGAGAAGGCGACCGTCGGCGCGATCGACCGCTCGGTCCCGCCCAAGCGCGTCTTCCGCAACCTCGACCTCGACCGCACGATCTGGAAGAACCTCACCAACTACAGCCCCGAGGAGGAGCGGCTCTACGTCGACCGCCTCTACTACCGGCAGACGGCCCGCAAGACGACGCCGCAGCGCCTCATCGTCGTCGTGGACCAGTCGGGCTCCATGGTCGACTCGATGGTCAACTGCACCATCCTCGCCTCGATCTTCGCCGGGCTGCCGAAGGTCGACGTCCACCTCGTCGCGTACGACACGCAGGCCCTCGACCTCACCCCGTGGGTGCACGACCCGTTCGAGACGCTGCTGCGCACGAAGCTCGGCGGCGGCACCGACGGCACGGTCGCGATGGCGCTCGCCCAGCCGAAGATCGCCGAACCCCGCAACACGGTCGTCGTGTGGATCTCCGACTTCTACGAATGGCGCCAGGAACCCCTCTTCGCGAGCATGGCCGCCCTGCACCGCTCCGGCGTCAAGTTCATCCCCGTCGGCTCGGTGACCAGCTCCGGGCGCGGCAGCGTCAACCCCTGGTTCCGCGACAAGTTCAAGGACCAGGGCACGCCGGTGCTCTCCGGCCACATCACGAAGCTCGTCCACGAGCTCAAGAACTTCCTCACCTGACCAGCCAGAAAGGCCTCACATGTCCGACCTGCTGCGCGCCCCCGCCGAGCTCAAGTACGCCGAGGAACTGGACTGGCTGGAGTCGGCCGACGACGGCACCAAGCCGTTCACCTGGCGCCTGTCGCCCAAGATGATCCGCCTGTTCGTCCTCGGCTCCGAGCGGGCCGACGGACTGGACCGCGAGATCTCCCAGAAGTGGTTCGGCGACCGCGCCATCGTCGAGCGCGCGATCGTCACCCTCGCCTCCGACCGCGGGCTCCTGCTCATCGGCGACCCCGGCACCGGCAAGAGCTGGCTCGCCGAACTCCTCGCCGCCGCGATCTGCCGCAACTCCACCCTCGTCGTCCAGGGCACCGCCGGGACCACCGAGGACCACATCAAGTACTCGTGGAACGTCTCCCAGGTCATCGCCAAGGGCCAGTCCCGCGAGTCGATGATCCCCTCGCCGATCATGACCGCGATGGAGGCCGGCGCGATCGGGCGCGTCGAGGAGCTGACCCGCTCCACGAGCGACGTCCAGGACGCGCTGATCTCGATCCTCTCCGAGAAGTACATCTCCGTCCCCGAACTCGACAGCGACAACATCGTGTTCGCGAAACCCGGTTTCTCGGTCATCGCCACCGCCAACAGCCGCGACCGGGGCGTCAACGACCTCTCCTCCGCGCTGAAGCGGCGCTTCAACTTCGTGCGCATCCCGGTCGTCACGAACAAGAAGAGCGAGGCGGAGATCGTCCGCTTCCGTACGGAGGAACTCCTCCGGCGCCATCAGATCGAACTCGACGTCCCGCCCACCCTGTTGGACGTCCTGCTCCAGAGCTTCGCCGACCTGCGCGCCTCCTCGGCCGCCGCAGGCAGCGACGACGAGAAGCTGGAGTCCGCGCTGTCCACCGCCGAGCAGATCGGCGTCCTGGAGGACGCGATCCTGCACAGCAACTTCTTCGGCCAACAGGCCCTCACCGCCCACACGTTGGCCTCGTCCCTCGTCGGCTCCCTCGCCCGGCGCGCGCCCGAGGACCTCGCGATCCTCAACAAGTACCTGCACGGTGTCGTCGAGCCGCGCGGCAAGGAAGAGGGCGGCTGTTGGCCGGAGTTCCTCGAAGGCGGCCGTGCGGCGATCGCGACGCTGTCATGAGCGGGCCCTTCGGCGCGCTGCGCGCCCAACTCGACGACGCCGCCCAGACGTTCGCGGACGGCCCCGACGCCCTCGAAGGCATCCTGCGGGGCATCGTCGACGACGTCGACCGCGCGATACGCGAACCCCTGGAGATCTTCCCCGTCTGCCACCACTCCCCGGCCTCCGCGCTCGCCATGGCCCGCCGCCTGCGCGAGAAGCAACCCCGGGTGATCTACCTGGAGTTGTGCGAGGACATGGCGCCGCTCCTCACCGAGCTGCGCAACTGCCGCCTCCCCGTCGCCGTCCAGGCCTTCGCCGGCGAGGTCGAGGGCTTCCCCGTCGACTGGGCGCCCCTGTCCGTCGTCGCCCCGATCACCGAGGCGTCCGCCGAGTACCAGGCCATCGCCTACGCGCTCGACACACCCGGCGTCGAACTCGTCCTCGTCGACCGCTCCTCCGACCACGTCTTCCAGTGGGAGACCCCGCGCGGCGCCGAACCCGCGCCGGGCGACGAGGAGTCCGCCCTGCACGGTGACGCCGTCGGCGTCGAGATCGGCGATCTGCGGCCCCGGTTCGGCGAGTTGGAGGAACACCTGCTGCGGCACGGGCGGGTACGGCACTGGTCCGAGTGGTGGCACCAGTACGTCGAAGTGCCCCTCGGCGACGGCGACCACGACACCTACCGTCAGGTCATGCTCCTCATCGGCAGCCTCTTCCGCCGCCTCGCCCCCGGCGACACGCGGCGCGTCGAGATCGACGAGGACCGCGAGCGGTACATGTGGACGCGGATGCGCGAACACCTCGCGGCGAGCGGCGCCGACCCCGCCGACTGCCTGTACGTGTGCGGGGCGTTCCACGCGGCCAGCCGCGTCGCCGAGTTCGGGATCGCCGGCAGCGACACGTTCACCATCACGCCGCCCAGCGGCACGCGGTGGCGGCACGGCCTGATCCCGTCCAGCAACACGGCGATCGAGGCACAGTTCGGGCTCGCGTCCGGGTCGGTGTCCATCGCGGCGACGGAGTGGACGAAGAACCTCAAACGCAGCCGCGTGAAGCCGTACCGGCTGGAGGGGCAGGCGGGGACGGGGAAGGGCCGGGGCAAGAAGACCGGGGCGACGAGCCCTTCCGGGACGGCTGTGACGGCGACGGGACCTGCGGCTGCGGCGGTGACGGCGGGCGCCCCGGGAACGGCCGCGGTCGCGGGCGGTGTCACCCTGCCGACGGCCCCCGAGGCGACCGGACCGGTACCGGCCGGCTCCGCTTCGGCGCCGGGCGTGAGGCGGGAGGACCTGGTGCCCGAGGCGGCGACGGCCCTGCCGGGCCAGGTGCTGCCAGGGGCCGACGGCTCGGCGCCCGCCGACGTGGCCACGGCGAGCGCGTCCGCAGGACAGCCTGTGGCTCTGGCCGAGGCAGTCGGCTCGGCGCAGGCGGCGGTGGTCGTGGCGCCGAGTGCGCCCGCCGGCGCCGCCTCGCCACCAGTGTCTGCCACCTCGGCGCCCGCCACCCCCGCCCCGGCGCCGCCCGGCGCCCTGGGGCCCACGCCGGGAGCCACGGGCGTACAGCTCCCCGCCCCGCTGCCCGGCTCCGCTCCCGCACCCGCCGCCTCGGCCGCCACCGCCCCCGACCGTCTCACCGGCTTCCTCCAGCGCCCCCCGGTCCTCGACTCGCTCGACGAAGCCGAACTCCTCGGCTGGTCCGTCGACATCGTCCACGCAGCCCGGCGCAACGGGTACCTCGCCTCGACCGCCGACGCCATCGCCGTGTTCGAGACGTCGATCCTCCTCGCGGGGATGCGCGACCGCGCCAAGCCGACGCCGTACGACTTCCAGGACGCGGCCGTCACCTGCATCGAGAAGGACTCGGTGCCGGGGCGGCGGGACGTCGGCAGGCTCGTCGAGATCATGATGGGCGGCGACCGGATCGGGCAGGTCGGGTACAACGCGCTGCCGCCGCTCGCGCGCGACGTCCACGACAGGCTCGTACCGCTCAACCTGAAACTCCAGCAACGCGGCGTACAGCGCGCCCTGTTGGACATCGCCGGACAGCCTGAACTGGCCGCCTGCTCCGACGTGCTGTGGATCCTGCGCAAGCTGCTCCCGCAGGGTGCCGCGCGGCCGATCATGGGGGAGCGCGCGCTCGGCGAGCGGTCGATCCAGGAGTCCTGGGACCTCGCGCTCGGCACGCACCAGCGTGAGCTGATCGAGCTGGGGTACGAGGGCGTCAGCGTCGAACAGGTCCTGGAACAGCGGCTGCGCCGCACCGCGTACGCCCCGCAGGCCACCGCCGCGACCGTCCTCGAAGCCGTCGAGGACGCCACGCTCTACCTGCGCAGCCGCCGCCTCGCCGACGAACTCGGCACCCACGCGCTGGAGGTGCTCTCCCGGGAGCGCGGGGTCGACGGCGCGCCGGAGGTGCTGCGCCGGGTACGCCGCCTGCTCGCGTACTACCGGACCAGCGAACCGACGCTGCCCGGGTGGATCGAGTCGTTCGTCAAGACCGGTTACGCGCACTACTGCACGCTGCTGCCGACCGCGTTCACCGACGAGGACGCGACCGTACGGCAGGTCGCCGCGATGCTGGGCTTCCTGTTCAGCATGGAGAGCCTCGCGCTGTCCCTCGGCTGCGACCGTACGCAACTCGAACTCGCCGTCGGGCAGTCGCACCCCGAGGACACCGCGAAGACGGCCCTGCTGTGGGCGGCCCAGACCCACCTCGGCACCCTCCCGCGCGCCGAACTCTCCGCCCGCTGCGACACGTTGCTCTCCAGCCCGCTCGTCGTCCCCGCCTACCCGCGCTACCTCAGCGGCTTCCTGCACGCCCTCGAACCGGTACCGCAGCTCGCGGACTTCGTCGTCGAGGCCGTGTCCAACGCGTTCGGGCGGCTCCCCGACGCGGTGCTGCTGCCGTGGCTGCCGACACTGGTGACGACCCTGCGCGCGAGCGGCGCCGAACTCGCCCCGCTGCTCATCCGCGAGGCCGACCGGATCTTCCCGGCGCGGCTGCCGGCGCTGGACGCGTGGACGCCGCCGTGGCGGGAGGAGCAGGCGGTGCCGTCGGCACGGGCGGCGGCGTCGACGCTCCTCGCCGCGCACCCGGTGACCTGTGACGCGCTGGCCGGGCTGCTGGGGTGCGACGATCCGTGGCGGGCGGAGGAGGTACGGGGATCGGCACTGCTGGGCCGACACCCCGACACCGCACGGGAGTTGGAGATGCTGCTCAGCCGCTGAGGTCCGTCATGAGCGACCTCAGGCGGTCCGCGAACTCCCGGGGATACCTGGCGTATCCGACGTGGCCGCCCGGGAACTCGACGAGATCCAGGCCGAGTTGCGCCGCGAGTTCCAGGGCCGGGCGGTGGATGGTCTGGTCGCGGGAGCCCTCGCCGCCCGCGATCGCCAGGCGGCCGGTGAGCGGGGCGGTCGCGGTGAGGTCGGGGAGGTGGGTGGAGGAGGGGTGCAGCATGTGGGCGAGGAAGAAGTACGTGTTGTCGTGCGCCTCCGGGAGGTCGGGGGCCGGGCGTCCGCCGAATAGGGCGGACAGGGTCTCCATCGCGGCGGCCTCGCCCTGTTCGTGGAGCGTCTTTTGGGTCCTGTCGATCAGGGCGAGGAAGTCGTCCGCGTCCGGCAACAGCCGTACCGAGGGCGGTTCGTGGACGATCAGGGCCGCGATGCGGTGCGGGTGCAGGGAGGCGAAGTGCAGGGCCGCGAGCGAGCCCGAGCAGCTGCCGAAGATCCGTGCCGGTTCGTCCTCCGGTACGAGGTGGTCGAGGAGCCGGGCGATGTCCTCGCCGTGCTCCTCGATCCGCTGGTCCACCGGTGGGCCGGTGAGGACGCTGCGTGAATTGCCGCGCGGGTCGCAGGAGATGACCCGGTGGTCCGTTGCCAGTTCGTCCGCGAGGTCCGTGAACACCGCCGCGTCCGAGTTGCCGCCCGCGAGCAGGAGGAGCGGTGGGCCTTCGGTGCCGCGTACCTCGTAGTAGAGGGTCGCTCCCGGGGCCGGGAGGGTGCCTGCTCGGGCGGGTGAATTCATCGACTCCCCCAGTGAAGTGCCGTCACTCGACGTACAGTTACTGAACGCGTACTCAGCGTACGGGTGGCGTGCGTGATGAGGTAGGGGGACCTGATGGGCGACGGACCGCGCATCCTTCTCAACGCCGAGGCGTTCGGCTTCGGGCCGGCTGCGGCTTCGGCGGTACTCGCGGAGGAACTCCTGGCGTGTGGCGCCGAGTTGGGGTACGTCGGGGGTGGGCACACGCTCGATCTTCAGCACCGGCCGCCGTATACGGCCGTGCATGATGTCACGGGCCTCTCCGAAGCGGCTTGCCTCGACCGGCTGCGGGGGCTCGCCGGGGAGTACGACGCGGTTCTCACCTCCATGGACTTCGCGTTCGGGCTGACGGCCCGTCAAGCGGGGTTCCGGGTCGCCGTGTACGACGCGTTGACCTGGTTCTGGCCTTGGGTGTGGCCCGTCGTGCGGGACGAGAGCGTGCTGTATCTTGCGCAGGATTTCTTCGGGGTGCGTGAACGGGTCGCCGGGGAGCCGGAGTTGGCGGGGGCGCGGAGCGTTGTGGTGCCGCCGTTGGTGGAGCCCGGCGGTGGGTGGGTCGGCGGTGGGGATCAAGTCGTCGTGAATCTCGGGGGGTTGTGCAATCCGTTCTGGGAGGCCGCTGAAGTCGAGGCGTATGCGCGGCTCGTCGTCGCGGGGGTTCGGGATGCTGTGCCGGAATCGTGCTCCGTGCTCGTCGTGACCAGTGAGGGCATCGCGCGTGAACTCGGGTCCTCCGTACGCGGGGTGACCGTCGGGACGTATCGGCGCAGCGACGTCCTCGACCTCCTGCGCGTCGCGCCGTACGCCTTCATGACGCCCGGGCTCGGCAACATCTATGACGCCGCCGCGACCGGGGTTCCCACGGTGCTCCTTCCGGCCACCAACGCAAGCCAGGCCCGGCAGGCGGAAGTTGTCGCCGCGCACGGTTGCTGTGACGGGCTCGTCGACTGGTCCGACTTCGGGCTCACCGTCGACTTCGGGGACGGGGAGCCGGAGATGGCGGGCGTACTGACGTCCGCGCTGCGGGAGTTGAGCGGGGACTCCGGCGGCCGGTTCGCCCGCCGGGTGGCTGAGGCCGTCGCCGGGATGGGGGCGGGGCGGGCGGTCGGGCTGCTGGATCGCTTCGGGAGCGGAGGGGCGAGGGTCGCTGCTGCCGCTGTGGTGGAGTGGGTACGGTCCGGGGATGCCTGAAGACGCGCTGCTGGGACGGGTTCGGGGGTTGTGGGAGGAGTTGGCGGGGGCACGCTTTCCGCCTGCCGGCGGGACACGGGTGGTCGTCTCGCCGGGGTCGAGGCTGTGTCCGCCGGGCTGGGTCGGGGCGGTGTGGATCGGGGGTGCGGTGCTGATCACGGCGCCGGATGAGGGGACGGCGAGGCGGGTACCGCGTGACTTCGACGCGCTGAGGTCGGCGGGGGAGGTGCTGGGCCCGGCGGCCCTCGGCTACTTGCCGCCCGGCGGTCTCCGGGTCACCGCGACCGGGTCCACGACAGTCGCCTCACCGGAAGCGGTCCGAGCGCTCCTGGACGCCGTGGGGGACGAGGATGCGGGCGAGAGCGGCCTCGCCGACATCGACTCGCCTGTGTTCGCTGTCCACGACGGCCCTAGAGTCCTCGCCGCTGCCGGGTACGAGGTCTGGCCTGCATCGACTGCCCATGTCTGCGTCCTCACGGCACCGGAAGCCCGTGGCCGGGGCCTGGCCACCGAGGTGGCTGGCGCGGCGGTGCGGCATGCGTTGTCGGCGGGGTTGCTGCCGCAGTGGAGGGCGCGGGTGGGGGCGTCGCGGAGGGTGGCGGGGAAGGTGGGGTTTCGGGAGGTGGGGGAGCAGGTGAGTGTGCGGTTGGGGGAGGTGGGGTGAGTGGGTGTTCTCGGTGCGGCGGTGCGGCGGTGCGGCGGTGCGGCGGTGCGGCGGTGCGGCGGTGCGGCGGTGCGGCGGTGCGGCGGTGCGGCGGTGCGGCGGTGCGGCGGTGCGGCGGTGCGGCGGTGCGGCGGTGCGGCGGTGCGGCGGTGCGGCGGTGCGCGAAGGCTGGTGAGGGTATCCGCAGGGGTGTGCGTGTGGGGTGAGGGCGTCGGCTGTGCCGTACTCACCTGGGTTGTCCCTGTCCGCTGACGCGTACGGTCCCGCCCGCACCGGGAAAGCTGACCCGCTTAGGTGTCGTGGTGGAGGAACTCGCAGGTCACAGCGGTGTCGAGAGTGAGTCGAAGCGGTGTCAGGAGAGGTCGGGGTGGGTGATGAAGCCGACGCCGGGGAACGTGGGATGTGCAGGGCCGTCGTCGAGGGTCACGAAGACGCCGAAGGGCTCGATGGAGGCGATGCGGCCGGTGAGGTGTTGGCCGGGGGTGAGGGATTCGAGGAAGGCGTTCAGTTCCGGGTCGGCGGAGATCATGTGGTGCAGCTTCGCATGTCGGTGTCAAGGGTCACGGTTCTCGGTGTTTGGCAAGTGTCGCGACGGCGATATTTTGAATTCGTTGCTCACAGTTCCCAAACTTTTGTCAAGCGCGATTTATCCCACACTCGGAGCCCCCGAAATGCGGCCCGGACCCCGTACTCCGCCGGTGTTACCGTTGACCTGTGCGGAATCGTCTCGTCGTCAAAGGTGCCCGGCAGAACAATCTTCGGGATGTTTTCGTGGAGCTGTCCAATAATGCGCTGACGGTGTTCACGAGGGTTTCCGGGTCGGGGAAATCGAGTCTGGCCGTCGATACTATTTTCGCTGAGAGGCAGCGGCGTTATGCGGAGTCGTTGTCGGCGTGTGCGAGGCAGTTGACGAAGCCGGATACGGACGTCCTCCTCAAGGCCACCCTGGAACCCGTCCCCACCCACCCCGCCGACCGGTCCCCGCACCCCCTCCCGGAGGCGTCATGACCCTGCTCGACCTGGAACAACCCCTCCCGGCCGTGGAGGAAGAGGACGACGACGCCCCCGCACCTCGCCTCACCACCGCCGGCGCCTCCGACGACCCCGTCAAGGACTACCTCCGCCTCATCGCCCGCGTCCGCCTCCTCACCGCCGAACAGGAGGTCGACCTCGCGAAACGCATCGAAGCGGGACTGTATGCGGAGAGGTTGCTGACAGCGGAAACCGCCTATGACACAAGGGAGTTGGCCCTCCTTGCCGAAGACGGCCGCCGGGCCAAGGGGCATCTCGTCGAAGCCAACCTCCGCCTCGTCGTCTCCGTCGCCAAGCGCTACATCAACCGCGGCCTGGCCTTCCTCGACCTGATCCAGGAGGGCAACACCGGCCTCATCCGGGCCGTGGAGAAGTTCGACTACACGAAGGGCTTCAAGTTCTCCACGTACGCCACCTGGTGGATCAAGCAGGCCGTGAGCCGGGCCTTGGCCGACCAAGGCCGCACCATCCGCGTACCCGTCCACGCAGTGGAGATCATCAACCGCATCGCCCGAGTCCGCCGCGAGATCATCCACGACACCGGCCTCGACCCCACCCCCGAGCAACTCGCCGAGAAAGCCGACGTACCGGTGGAACGCCTCGCCGAACTCGACGGCTACACAAGGGAACCCGTCTCTCTCGACACCGCGCTCGCGGACGACTCCGGCACCGAGTTCGGCGACCTGATCGTCGACGCGGACAGCCCCTCCCCGGTCGAACAGGTCACCTTCGGCCTCCTCCAGGAGACCCTGCGCGCGATGCTCGCGGAGATGACCGCCCGCGAGGCAGGGATCATCTCGCTGCGCTACGGCCTGTTCGGCGGCCGGCCGCGCACGCTGGAGGAGATCGGGCTCGTGTACGGAGTGACGCGCGAACGGATCCGGCAGATCGAGTCGAAGACGATGTCGAAGCTGCGCCACCCCTCCAGGTCACAGGTGCTGCGGGACTACCTCGACTGAGGGGCGGCGGCCTCTTACGGAGACGCCGAACCGGTTTGTTAGGCTCCGCATGCCTCCCGCGGGGGAAGTCCGGTGAGAATCCGGCGCTGACCCGCAACGGTATGCGCGACAAGCGGAAACGCTTCCGCGCGAGCCCGATCGCCCACGGCCGGCACGCGACCCGTACGACCGCTCGCCGTGGACTGCGAGAGGGGACCGCAAGCCGTGTCTCCCGCGTGACGTCCGTCCGGCGGCCTCAGCCGAAGGACCGCCGGTGCGCCGAACCCCCCTCGCCCTGCTGACCGTTGCCCTCGCCCTGCTCCTGCTGCTGTCCCTGCTCGCCGGAGTCATGCTCGGCGCCTCCGGCATCCCCGCCGCCGACTCGCTGAAGCTCCTGTGGGCCGGACTCACCGGCGGAACCGTTTCCGCACAGGACGCCGCCGACTACACCATCGTCTGGGAGATACGCCTGCCCCGCGTCGTCCTCGGCGCGGTCGCCGGCGCCGGACTCGCCTCCGTCGGCGTCGCCGTCCAGGCCATGGTCCGCAACGCCCTCGCCGACCCCTTCGTCCTCGGCATCTCCTCCGGCGCGGCCGTCGGCGCCAACGCCGTCATCCTCATGGGAGCCTTCGCCGGGCTCGGCGTCTGGGCCCTGTCGGTCTCCGCGTTCGGCTCGGCGCTCGCCGCGATGGTCCTCGTCTACGCCGTCGCCCGCACCCCGCGCGGCCTCACCCCGCTGCGCCTGATCCTGACGGGTACGGCGCTGGCGTACGGGTTCGAGGCGATCACGACCGTGATGGTGTTCAGCGCCGCCCGGGGCGAGGCGGCGCGCTCGGCGATGATGTGGCTGCTCGGGAGCCTCGGCGGGGCGACGTGGGCGCAGGTGCCGATCGCCGCCGTCACCGTCGTGGCCGGGTGGGCGTGGCTCAGGCGCCGGGCCGGGGCGCTGAACGCGATCGCGATGGGCGACGAGACGGCGGCCTCCCTCGGGGTGCGGCCGGAGCGGCTGCGGCGGGAGCTGTTCCTTGTGACGGCCGCCGTGACCGGCACCCTCGTCGCCGTCAGCGGTGCGATCGGGTTCGTCGGGCTCATGGTCCCGCACCTCGTGCGGATGGCCGTCGGCGCCGACCACCGCCGCGTCCTCGCGCTCGCCCCGCTCGCCGGGGCCGTCCTCCTCGTCTGGGCGGACATCCTGTCCCGCCTCCTCCTCGCACCCGCCGAACTCCCCGTCGGCGTGATCACGGCCGTCGTCGGGGTCCCCGCGTTCCTGCTGCTGATGCGGCGCGGCGGCCACGCGTTCGGCGGAAAGTGGTGACCGGCATGCGGCTCGACGTGGACGGCGTGAGCGTCGAGGCGGCGGGCGCCCGCCTCGTGGACGACATACGGCTCACCGCCGCACCCGGCGCGGTCGTCGGCCTCGTCGGCCCCAACGGCAGTGGGAAATCAACCCTGTTGAGGTGCGTCTACCAGGCGCTGCGGCCTGCCGCCGGAACCGTACGGCTCGACGGCGAGGACATGCGGACGATGGCCCCGCGCGCCGCCGCCCGGGTGCTGGCCGCGCTCCCGCAGGAGTCCGGCGCCGAGTTCGACTTCACCGTCACCGAGGTTGTCCGGATGGGCCGCCTCCCGCACGAACGGCGGGGCGCGGCCGAGGACTTGGAGATCTGCGCCGAGGCCATGGCGGCGACCGGCGTCGGCCACCTCGCCGACCGGGGCTTCCTCGCGCTGTCCGGCGGCGAACGCCAACGCGTCCTGATCGCGCGGGCGTTGGCCCAGCAACCCCGGGTCCTGGTCCTCGACGAACCCACCAACCACCTCGACATCGCCCACCAGTTGGACGTCCTGACCCTCGTCCGCGACGCCGGGCTCACCGTCCTCGCCGCACTGCACGACCTCAACCTCGCGGCGGCGTACTGCGATCGGCTGTACGTCCTCGACGCGGGCCGCGTCGTCGCGTCCGGCACTCCGGAGGACGTCCTCCAACCCGCCCTGCTCGCCGAGGTGTTCGGCGTCCGGGCCCACCCCCTGCGCCACCCCGTCACCGGCGCCGTACAACTCCTCTTCGACCGCCTGTAAGGAACCTTCTGTGCCCTCCCTGCGTCAACTCGCCGCCGTCGCCCTGTGCTTGACCGTCACCGGCTGCGGGGCCTCCGTGGAGAAGACCGCGTCGTCCCCCGCCGACAAGGCGGTCACCATCACCAACTGCGGGAAGAAGGTGACCTTCGACCATGTCCCCGAACGCGTCGTCACCAACGACGTCGGGATCACCGAGCTGATGTTCGCGCTGGGCCTGGAGGACCGCATGGCCGGGTTCGCGATGCCCGACGACAAGGGGGACCTGACCGGCGTGCCGTGGAAGGACGGGTACCAGAAGGTCAAGTGGCTCTCCAAGAACCAGCTGACGAAGGAGAACGTCCTCGACGCGCGCGCCGATATGGTCTTCGCCGGGTGGAACTACGGCTTCCGCGAGGACAGCGGCTTCACCCCCGACGCCCTCGCCAAGCTCGGCGTCCCGTCGTACATCCTCACCGAGTCGTGCCGCAACGGCCGTACCGGGACCTCGCGCGGCATCATGCCGCCGCTGGAGGCGCTCTACACCGACCTCACCACCCTCGGGCAGCTCTTCGGCGTCGAGCAGCGCGCGGCCACCCTGATCGCCTCCTTCAAGAAGGAGATAGCCCAGGTCAAGGCCCCTGCCAAGCGGCCCAGGGTGTTCCTGTACGACAGCGGCCAGGACGCGCCGTTCACCTCCGGGAAGTACGCCGCGCCCGACCAGATCATCAGCGCGGCCGGGGGCGAGAACGTCACGCACGACGTCGACGACTCCTGGACGACCGTCGGCTGGGAGACCGTCGTCGCGCGCAACCCCGACGCCATCGTGATCTGCGACTACGGGGACGTCAGCGCCGAGCAGAAGCGCAACTTCCTGCTGTCGTACGCGCCGTTGAGGAACGTCGCGGCGGTGAAGAACAAGCGGATCTTCGTCCTCGACTACGTCGACCTCGTCGAGAGCCCGCGCAACCCGTCGGCGATCGCGCGGCTCGCCGCGTACCTCAAGACCGTCTCCTAGGGCTTCTGCGTCTCCGACTCCAGGGACTGGCGGGTCGCCGCGCCGTACACGCCGGAGTCGTCCGACAGGATCAGACGGGTGAACTGGTAGGTGCGTACGGCGCTTTGGACGCTCTCGTCGTACACGCCGGTCGCCTCGCCGTCGTACCGGCCGATCTGCTTGAGGCGGAGCTGGAGTTCCCGCACCTGGGGGCCCGTGTCGCCGAGGCGCAGGACGCGGGAGGCCTCGGCGCCGCCCTGGGTGGGGGTGGGGTCCGGGGCGGTCGTGGGGGAGGTGGCCGGGCCCTTCGTCGGGGACGCCGTGGGCGAGGCGGTCGGCGAGCCGGTCGGGGAGGCGCTGGTGCTCTCCGAGGGCGATGCCGAGGTGGAGGCGCTCGCGGAGGCCGAGGTGCTCGCGGAGGCGCCGGGGGACCGCTCCGCGCTGGCCGAGACCTGGTCGGGGACGCCCGCGCGCAGGTCGTCCTGGAGGTGGTCGCCGCGGGTCGGGGCCTGGTACATCGAGACGCCGACGAGGACGCCGGCCGTCACGGCGAAGGTGGCCGCGGTGACGGTGACGATGGCTATGCGGCTGCGCTTGGCGGGGGCCTTCTCGTCGGTGTCCAGGCCGAGTTCGGGGTCGGGGTGGTCGTCCGGACCGGGTTCCGGTTCCGGGAAGAGGTCGGGGCCCGGGCCGGGGGCGGGCATGAAGTCGTACGACGGGACCTGGCCGGGAGGTGCGGCGGTGGGCGTGCCCGGGGTCCCGTCGGACTGCGGGACGAGGCCCGAGGGGTACTCCAGGGTCGATTCCACGGCGGACTCCGGGCCGGATGCCGGGGCGGGTCCCCGGGCCGATCCGTCCTCGCCCCCGAACGCCGCCCTGCCGTTGTGTTCGCTCACGCCTGGTCCCTCTCCACGAGATCTCCGATCCTATGCGGAAGTCCACCTTTCAATCTTCACGGGTCTCCACAACTGGAATACGGGATACGGGAGTTGGAATTGGCGGCTCCCACCAGGCCGGGAGCCGCCGGACCGGCGCGCTACCTCCAGGCGCCGGCCGCCGCCGCACGCTCGGCGTACTCCGTGAAGGAGACCGGCTCCCGCCCGAGAACCCGTGCCACCGTGTCCGTCGGCACGGCGAAGTGCCCCGCGCGCATCGCCGCGAACAAGGCGTTCAGCTCATGCGCCGCCTCCTCCGGGAACCCCTGGTCCAGCAACTCGGAACGGTACTCCTCCGGCGTCAACTCCTTGTAAGCAATGGGGTGTTCGGCGACGCGGGAGATCTCCGCGACCGCCTCGGCGAACGTCAGCGCACGCGAACCCGACAGGTCGTACACCTCACCCTGGAGCCCGTCGGACGTCAGCAGCGCGGCGGCCACCTCCGCGATGTCCCGTACGTCCACGAAGGGTTCGGGGACGTCACCGGCGGGCAGGGCGAGGTACCCGGCGCGCAGCGGGGCCTGCCACAGGTCCTCGTCGAAGTTCTGGTGGAAGTTGTTGGGCCGCAGGACCGTCCACTCGACCCCGGACTCCCGAACGGCCTTCTCGGCGGCGGCCATTCCCTGGAACGTGTCCGGCGCAACCCCGTCCATGCCACGCCCCGAGAGCGCCACGAACCGGCGCACCCCGGCGCCGACCGCCTGCTCCACGAAGGGCCCGGCGAGCCCGGGGTCCTCCGGCGCGAGCAGGTGTACGGCGCCGACACCGGCCAACGCCCCCGCCCACGTGCCCTGTTCGGCCCAGTCGAACCGCTCCGCGCCGGTCCGCGAGACCGCCTTCACCTGTCGTCCGGCCGCCCGCAACGCCGGAACGAGCCGTCGGCCCACCTTCCCCGTCGCGCCCAGCACCAGTACCGCGTCCGTGTATGTCGTCATGCCACGCAGTCAACTGGGCTGTCAAACCGGGTGACATGGCTGATCGTCCGGCGCAATTGCGTGATCGTCCGGGCCACTAGGGTGTCGGCATGGATCCGTTCGACGACTTGCTACAGGGCGTGCGCGCGGACGGTGCCGGGCTCCGCCGCACCGACCTCACACCGCCCTGGTCGGTACCGCTGGGCGACGACAACTCCCTGACGCTGTGCGCGGTGTTGAGCGGCGAGGGGACCCTGGACCGGGGAGATCCGGTGCGCGCCGGTGACACCGTCGTCGTCCGCGGGCCCGGTGCCGTACGGCTGCTGTCCGACGCGGAGCCCGCCGTCCTGCTCATGGGTGTGTACGAGGCCCGGGGCGCCGTCGGGCGGCGGCTGGCCGGCGTGCTGCCCGAGGTGATGCTGGTGCCGGGTGACGAGGGGTGCACGCCGCTGCTGGACTTCCTCGCGGGGTCGGGCGACGGCGGCCGACTCGTCGTACAGGACCGGCTGTTGGACTGGCTGCTGGTGTGCACGCTGCGGGGCTGGTTCGACCGGCCGGGGAACCTGCCGCCGGGGTGGTTCGGGGCGCTCGGGGACGAGGTGGTCGGACCGGTGCTGCGGGTGATGCACGCGGCTCCCGAACGGGCCTGGACACTCGTCGGGCTCGCCGCCGAGGCGGGCGTGTCCCGTACGACGCTCGCCGACCGGTTCACACGCCTGGTCGGGACTCCGCCGCTGACCTATCTGACGTCCTGGCGGATGAACCTCGCGGCGGACCTGCTGACCGGGTCGCGGGAGACGGTGGGGTCGGTGGCGCGGAAGGTGGGGTACGCGGACGCGTTCGGGTTCAGCGGGGCGTTCAAGAGGGCGTACGGGGTGAGTCCGAGTGTGTATCGGAGGTCGGCGGGGGTGCGGGGGCGGGAAGGCGTGGTGGGTGCGGGGCCCGGTATGGAGGCCTGAGCGGGCTGATAATCTCACCGCAGGCGTGGTTCTTCGCGCCTGTCGACATCGACCGAGGAGGTGAGTCCCATCACCGCAGGAGCAGGCAGGGCACTCACCCCGGACGAGTCCGGACGACGCGGCTGACCCAGGTCAAGCGTTCGGAGTGCCTTGATACGGCACCCCGAAAGGCTCGAACCTCATGGCGTACGACGTTTTCCCCGCCCTCGACGGCACTCTCCTCGCCCTCCACTCCACCGGCACCGGCGACCCCCTCGTCTGCCTCCCCGGCGGCCCCACCGACTCCGCCTACCTGGGCGACCTCGGCGGCCTCGCCGACCGGTACCGGCTGATCCGCCTCGACCTCAGGGGCACCGGCCGCTCGGCCACCCCGGCCGACCCCGCCTCGTACCGCTGCGACCGCATGGTCGACGACGTCGAGGCGCTCCGTGTCCACCTGGGCCTCGAAAGGGTGAATCTGCTGGCCCACTGCGCGGGCGCGAACCTCGCGGCCCTGTACGCCGAACGCCACCCGGAACGGGTCGCGCGGCTCGCCCTCATCACCCCCAGCACCAGGGCCGTCGGGCTGGACATCACCGGGGAGCAACGGCTGGCCACCGCACGGCTGCGGCACGCCGAACCCTGGTTCCCGACGGCGTACGCGGCCCTGTCGTCGATCGTCGCGGGCCGGGGCGACGCCGATGCGTGGGAGGCCGTCACGCCGTTCTCGTACGGACGCTGGGACGCGCGGGCGCGTGCGCATCACGCGGGGGAGTCGCTGGATCCGGTGATCCTCGCGGCGTACGGGGGTGACGGGGCGTACGACCCCGCGCGCACGCGTAAGGCGCTCGGCCGGGTCGGGGGGCCGGTGCTGGTGGTCGCGGGGCAGGTCGACGTGGGGGCTCCGCCCGAGGTGGTGGGGGAGTTCGCGGGGTTGTTCCCGGAGGCGGAGGTGGTGGTGCAGGGAGGGGCCGGGCACTTCCCCTGGATGGATGGGCCCGAGGAGTTCTCGCAGGTCGTGGCGGGGTTCCTGCGGGAGTAGGGGGCGTTGTCAGTGGCGTCTGCGATGGTGGGGGCAGTGGTGATCGGCGAGGGAGGGACGGGGAGATGAGCGGCGGGAACTGGGTGGGCATGGGGTGGGACTGGACGGATCACGGGGACGTCCGTGCGCGGCTCGACGCGGGTGCGGATCCCGAGGAGTGGAGCGGCGGACTGCCCCTGCACCGGGCAGTCGTCTCCGGCTCGCCCGAGGTCGTCACCGAACTCGCCGGCCGGGTCGCCGATGTGGACGCCCTGTGGGAGGGGAGGACCGCGCTGTGGGAGGCGGTCGAGTCCCGCCACGTCGAGCACGCGCGGGCTCTCGTCGCCGCTGGTGCGGACCCCTGGCTGCCCCAGCTTGGCGGCTGGTCCCCGGGCCGCCTCGCCCTCGCGGGACCGACGCCGGACCTCTTCGAACGGCCCGAAGGGCAGCCCGGGTTGACCGATGCGGAACGCCTGGTCGCCGAGGAGGCGGCCCGGCTGCTGGGCGCCCTCGGGGAGTTCTACTACGACGGCATGGGCGTCGCCTGCGTCGCGGGCATCGACGCCGACGAGGCCGTACGGCGCCTGGAGGCGGGCGAGGTCGACCCCGAGGACCTCGCGGAGCTGCTGGAGGCGCCGTACGACTTCGATATGGACGAGAGCCTGCTGATCGTCGGCGTGACGACGGTGCCCGGCGGGTGCGTCGTCGCCCAGCCGTGGGGGTACGGGCCGCAGACGCCCGGCGTGATGAAGCGGCTCACCGTCGGGACGCGGGGGTACGGGGTGTACGCCAACCCCAAGAGCGGCAACCAGGGGTGCGTCGTCCGGGACGGCGTGGTGGAGGGATGGGACCTGCACCCCGGCGGAGGGACGGACGTCGGACAGAGCGCCGACGAGGTGCTCATGGGCTACCTCTACTCGCTGAAGCCGATGGCGTACGCCTGCGCGTGGGCGGGCCTGCGGCCGGTCGACGGGAAGGCGTTCACGGGACAGCCGGACAGGTGGGTGCGACTGCCGGAGCGGGACTACTGGAAGGAGTGAGCGAGCCGCGCCGGGGCGGAGGGTGGAAGCCGTCACTCCGGAACCGTGCTTCGAGGGCCGGTCCGCCGGGCATGGTCACGGGGGCGGTCCGCCCAGTCGAAGGCACCGGGGCCCATCAGTACCTATACGCGTCACAGGATCCGGCAGGGATCCGCAGGGAGGGGAGCCATGTCGTCGTCCTGGTCTGCTTCGGAACACCGGCCGGATGAGGAGCGGGCACAGCCTGTCGTCAGGGCACCGGCCTCCGCCGCCGTCTTCCTGGTGTTCACCGTCGAACCCGGCGGCGAACCCGTGGCCAGGGACCTGCTCGCCGGGCTCGCCGGACTGGTCAGGTCGATCGGCTTCGGGCACCCCGAGGGGCAGCTGTCGTGCGTCGCGGGCGTCGGCGCCGAGGGCTGGGACCGGATCTGCGGGGCCGGTGAACGCCCCGCCGCCCTGCACCCGTTCCGGCCCCTCGAAGGCCCCCGGCACCGGGCTGTCGCCACGCCGGGCGACCTCCTGTTCCACCTCCGCGCCACCCGCCCCGACCTGTGCTTCGCGCTCGCCACGGAGATCGTGAAGCGGCTGCGCGGGGTCGCCGTCCTCCAGGACGAGGTGCACGCGTTCTCCTACTTCGACGCCCGCAACCTCCTCGGCTTCGTGGACGGCACGGAGAACCCGGTCGGCCGGATCGCCGCAGAGACCGCGCTCGTCGGCGCCGAGGACCCGGCGTTCGCGGGCGGGTCGTACGCGATCGTCCAGAAGTACCTGCACGACGTCGAGGCGTGGGAGAAGCTCGCCACCGAGGAGCAGGAGGGCGTGATCGGGCGGACCAAGGCGACCAACATCGAGCTGGAGCGGCCCGGTTCGCACGTCGACGTGAACACGCTGACCGGGGACGACGGCGAGGAGCGGCGGATCCTGCGCGCCGCGCTGCCGTTCGGGCGGCCCGGACACGGCGAGTTCGGGACGTACTTCATCGCCTACGCGGGCGACCCCGAGATCCCGGAGACCATGCTGCGGCGGATGTTCCTCGGTACGCAGGACACCGGGCCCGATCCGATCCTGGACTTCTCGGAGGCGGTCACCGGCACGCTGTTCTTCGTACCGCCGACGGACTTCCTCAAGAGGCTGGCGGCGCGCTGAGGCTCGCGGTCGTCGAGGTCTGCGGTTGTCGAGGCGACGCCTCTCTACTGTCCTGTAGAAGTTCTGTCCTGTAGAAGTATCCCGGGGTGATCACTCAACCCGCCCTCGCCCAGGGCGGGTTGACCGGTGTGCCCGCTCGCACGCGTGACGAAGGAGCCAGGACAGCAGGATGCCGCACATGCACGACCCGGCGATCGAGGTGGCGCCGATGAACCCCGCCCGCCAGGAACTGGCCGACCGCTGCCGCGCGGTCACCGAGTCCCGGTGGTTCGCCCTCACCGTCTTCGCGGTGATCCTCCTCAACGCGGCGCTGCTCGGCGTGGAGACCTACACCGGTCTCGTCGCCCGCTGGCACACGGGGTTACGGTTCGCCGAACACCTCTGCCTCGCCGTCTTCACCGCCGAACTCCTCGTCCGCCTCGGCGCGCACGCCGACCGGCCCCGGGACTTCTTCAAGGACCCCTGGAACCTTTTCGACCTCGCGGTCATCCTCACGACTTTCCTCCCGGTGGTCCGCGAGAACACCACGATCCTGCGTCTGCTGCGCCTCGCCCGGGTCCTGCGCAGCGCGCGGTTCCTGCCGCAACTGCGGGTCATGCTGGTCGCGGTGGTCCGCAGCCTGCCGGGCACGCTGAGCTTCCTGCTGGTCGGGGCGCTGCTGCTGTACGTGTACGCGATGGTCGGCTGGGTCTTCTTCAGCCGCGAGGACCCGCAGCACTACGGCTCCATCGGGCGGGCCGTCCTCACGCTGTTCCTGCTCATGACGCTGGACGGCATCGGGGACGCGGTCCACAGCGGCCTGGAGATCTCCCGCTGGAGCCTGGTCTACTACGCCTCGTACGTGCTGCTGGCCTCGTTCGTGCTGGTCAACGTGCTGATCGGGGTGGTGATCACGTCGCTGGACGAGGCGCGGGAGATGGAACGGGAGGCGGCGCGGGAGGCGGCGCGGGAGAGCCAGGAACCCCCTGCGCGCCGAGAACCGGCTTCCCCGGGCGCCCCCATGGAGGACGACCTCCTGCGGGCCCGCATCAGCGCGGCCCGCCAGGCCCTGGACGACCTCGAACGGGACCTCGCAGGTGCGGGGAGACCCGGCCCTTGACCTCAACTTAAGTCCAGGTTCTACGGTCCTGGGTGTCACACCGACCACACCCAGGGGGAACCCCGCATGACCACCGAGAACCTCACCGACGCCGACCTCGCCGCGCAGCCCGTCGCGTACTGGACCGGCGTCGCGTACGAGGCGACCATCGCCCACATCCGCGCGCACATGGCCGAACTCGGCACCTCCCAGCCGCAGTTCTGGATCCTGCGCAACCTCTCCCGCCACGACCTCTCGCCCGACGGCCACGGCAGGACGGTCGTGGAGCTGAGGGACGCCATGACCACCTACCTCCGCCCCGAGGACGACCTGGCCGCCGAGGCGGAGAGCCTCCTGGCCAAGGGCTGGATCAGCCGCGACGGCGACGACCGGCTGTGGATCACGGAGGCGGGCGAGGAGGCGCGTACGGCGGTCAAGCGGCACGCTCCCGCCGTACGCGAGAGGATGCACGAGGGCATCGACGACGCCGACTACGTCACGACCGTCAAGGTACTCCGGCGGCTGATCCGCAACGCCGGTGATCCGGCCGGGGTGTTGGGGTGAGTCTCAAGTCCCCTGCAACCGAGCCGTCGTCCGGGTCAGCGCGGCCGTGAAGGGGTGGGCCGGGCGGGTCAGGATCTCCTCCGCCGGGCCCGTCTCGACCAGTTCGCCGGCGTCCAGGACCACAATGCGGTGAGCCAGGGCGGCCGTGTCGAGGTCGTGGGTGATCAGGACGAGGGTCAGGTCGGGGCGGGTGTGCAGGAGTGCGGTGAGGGTGTCGAGGATCGTGCGGCGGGTCACCGGGTCCAGGGCCGAGGTGATCTCGTCGCACAGCAGGACACGCGGGCGGGCGAGCAACGCGCGGGCCAGGGCGGCGCGTTGGAGTTCGCCGCCGGAGAGGGCGGCGGGGAGACGGGCCCACAGGGACTCGGTGAGACCGAGGCTCGTCAGGGTGTCGCGGGCCTCGTCCTGAGCGGCCGGCGTGGTCAGGCCGCGCAGGCGGATCGCCGTGCGGGAGACCTGGTCCAGGATCGTGCGGTGCTCGTCGAACGCCGAGCGCGCGTCCTGGAACACGTACTGCACGGCGGCGAGTTGGGCGCGGGTCCGGTCGCGGAGGCTGCGGGGGAGAGGGGTGCCGTCGAGGGTGACCTCGCCGTCGTACGTGCGGTGCAGGCCGGCCAGGGTGCGGGCCAGGGTCGTCTTGCCGCTGCCCGAACGGCCCACCACGGCAAGGCATTCGCCCTGGTGGAGGGTGAGGCGGGGGATGTGGACGACCGGGGTACGGCGGTGACGAGCCGTCAAGTTCTCGATGCCCAGGACCTGTTCGCCCGGTGTCGTGTCCGGTGACGTGAACGGCCTTGCCGCATCGAAGAGTTCGCGGGTCCACGGGTGCTGCGGAGTGAGACGGAGGCGGTCCACGGGGCCCGACTCGACGACGCGGCCCGCACGCATGACGTGGACCTCGTCGGCGAGGGCCCGGACGACGTCCAGGTCATGGCTGAGGAGGACCACCGCGATGCCGCGCGCGGCCAGGGCGGAGAGTTCGTCGACCACCCGGCTCTTCGTCAACGCGTCCTGCCCGGTGGTGGGTTCGTCGGCCACGACGACCTGGGCACCGAGGAGGAGGGCCTGAGCGAGGGTGATGCGCTGCTGCTGGCCGCCGGAGAGCTGGTGGGGGAAGCGGCGCAGCAGGGGTTCAGGGACCTGGGCGTCGGCGAGGGCGCCCGCCAACAGTCCCCGGCGTTCCGTACGAGGCCGGGTACGGGCGATGTCCGTCAGCAGCGCCGAGACCCGGCGGGCGGGGTTGAGGACGGCGGCCGGATGCTGAGGGACGTACCCGACCCGGTCGGCGGCACGGACCTCGCCGGTCACGGCGGCGCCGGGCGGGAACTCGCCGAGCAACGCGAGCCCGGTCGTGGTCTTGCCGCTCCCCGACGCGCCCACCAGCGCGGTGACGCGACCGGCGGTCACGCGGAGGCTGACGCCGTCGACGATGGCCCGGCCGCCGATCTCGACGCGGAGATCACGGAGTTCGGCGACGACGCGCTCACTCGGGGCGGTCTCGGCCGCACTGTCTCCGGCTGGGACGCGTGGGGGCTCAGCAGCTCTCTTCGGCATACGCCGGGTCCTGTCGCCTCCGGCTGGGACGCGCGCGAGCCCGCCACCTCCGTCGGGGACCCGCCCAGCCTTGCTACGCCCGCTGAGGGGACGTTCGGCTCCGCCGCCGTCGGGAGTGTGGAAGATTCCGCCGTCTATGTCGGGAACGCGCCCGAGCCCAGCATCTCCGCCCGGACCCCGCGAGGCTCCGCCACTCGCGCCCGGAACCCGGGCAGCCCCACCAGCCCCGTCCGCAACAGGCCCGCCGCTGCCACCCGCACCACTCATGAGACCGTTGTCCCCTTCTTACGGCCCAACGCCGCGTCGAACAGCAGATTCGTCCCCGTCGTCAGCGCCACGATCAGCAGCGCCGGTACCACCACCGCCCACGGCTGCACGAACAGCCCCGTCCGGTTCCGGTCGACCATCACCGCCCAGTCCGCCGCGTCCGGCTCGACGCCGACGCCGAGGAACGCGGCGGTGGCCACCAGGTACAGCACCCCGGTGAGCCGCGTCCCCGCGTCGGCGGCCAACGTCCGTACGCCCGAGCGCGCGACGGTTCCGACGGCGATCCGCCACCACCCCTCGCCCTGCATCCGCAGCGCCTCGACGGCCGGACGCGACGCCGCTTCCCCGGCTGCGGCCCGTACGATCCGTGCGGCGTCCGGCACGTTCACCGCCGCCACCAGCAGCGCGAGCCCCACCGCCCCCGGCGAGAACACCGCAGCGACGAGCAGGATCAGCAACAGCGAAGGCACCGCGAGGAGTACGTCCAGCGGACGCATCAACACCTCCTCCAGCCACCGCCGATGCGTCAGCGCACAGCACAACCCGACGGGCAGCGCGACGAGATACGCCAGTACGGTCGCCGCGAGCGCGGTCACGACCACCGGCCGACCCCCGTGCAGGATCTGCTGGACGACGTCCCGCCCCACGAAGTCGGTCCCGAGCCAGTGCCCGCCCCCGAGCGTGAACGAGGTTCCCCGGGGCCCGGGTTGACCCGCGAACACCGGCCCGAGCAGTGCCAGCAGGAGAGGCACCGCGACGATCACCACCCCCAACGCGAACCGCCCCTTCACGCCGCCACCTCCGCCCGAGGCGCGAACCGGTGCGCCACCAGATCAGCCCCCAGATTCAGTACGACCGTCAGCACCCCGAACACCACAGCGAGCCCCTGCACGACCGGCACATCCCGCTCGGACACCGCGTTCAGCAACACCGTCCCCAGCCCCGGAATCACGAACAACGCCTCCACGACGATCACCCCGCACAGCAACCAGTCGACAGTGCGCGCCAGTTGCTGCACAGCCGGCGCGAGCGCGTTCGGCAGCGCGTGCAGATACCGCACCCGCGCCTTCGCCACCCCGTACCGCCGGGCCTGCGCCACGTACGGCGAGGCCAGCGCCTCGACCATCCCGGCCCGCACCAGCCGCGACAGCGAACACACCGGCCGGGCGAGGAGAACGAGCACCGGCAGCACTAACACGGCTGGATGCGCGAGGAGTTCGGTCCCGTACCCGACAGCGGTCGGCGGCAGCCAGTCGAGCCGCAGCGCGAACACCGTCACGAGCAGCACCCCGAGTGCGAACTCCGGTACGGCGTACACCCCGAGAGTCACCGCACTGGCCAACCGATCAATCCAGCCGCCTTCATGACGGGCCATCAGCACCCCCAGCCCGAACCCCGCCGGGACCAGCAACAGCAACGTCAGCGAGGCGAGCAGCAGCGTCGGCCCGAAGCCGTCGGAGAGGTACAGGGAGACCGGCCGCCCGGAGACCAGGGACGTGCCCAGATCCCCGTGCAGCAGTCCACCCGCCCAGCTCAACAGCCGTTCCCCGGCGGGCTGGTCGAGGTGCATCGCCTCCCGGATCGCCGCGATCCGCGCCGGGTCGGGCTGATCGCCCGCGAGGGCGACCGCCGCGTCACCGGGCAGCGCCTCGGCGAGCGCGAAGACCAGCAGCACCACAGCCACGGTCTGCACGACGCCGAGCAGCAGCCGCCGGACGACGAACGAGCCGAGAAAACTCACGCGAGCCACACCTTGTCGAACCGCGCCCAGCCCAGCGTGTTGGCCGGCGCGGCCTTCTCAACGCCCTTGACCTGGCGGCCCGTTCCGATGATCCAGTCCGCGAACCCCCACACCAGGAACCCGCCCTCGGTGTACAGCCGCCGCTGCATCCGCCCGTATACGGCGGCCCGTTCGGTCGCGTCGGACGTCGACTGCGCCTGCCGGTACAGCGCGTCGAAGTCCTTGTGCCGCCAGTGCGTCGCGTTGGTCGTCGAGTCGGTCAGCAGCCGCTGTGAGATGTGCGCCTCGATCGGCATCGCGCCCGAGCGGTAGCAGGCGAGGACACCGGAGTCGAGGATGTCGCTCCAGTACGAGTCCTTGCTGCCGACCCGCACTTCGACGGTGACGCCCGCCTTCTTGGCCTGGTCGCGGAAGATCCCGGCGGCCTCCGTGAACCCGGCGGCGACCTCCGAGGTGTCCAGCGTGACCTTGAGGTCCGAGGCCCCGGCCGCCTTCAGCAGCGCCCGCGCCTTCGCCAAGTCCTGGGCGCGCTGCGGGAGATCGGCCGCGTAGTACTCGTACCCCTTGCCGAACAGGTCGTTGCCGACGACACCCGCGCCCGACAGCGCGCCGTCCACGAGTTCCTGCCGGTCGGCGATGAGGAAGAACGCCTGCCGGACGCGCGGGTCGTCGAACGGCGGCCGGTCGGTCTTCATCGCGAACGCCTGCATGGCGCTGCCGCGCAGCCGCACGATCTCGATCTGACCGCGTCCCTCGTGCGCGCGGGCGGTCGTCGGGTTCAGCTCGTGCGCATACTCGATCTGACCGCCCAACAGGGCGTTGACGCGCGCCGATTCCTCGTTCGCGACGACGAACTCCAGCTCGTCCAGGTGCGGGGCGCCCTCCCAGTAGGAGTCGTTGCGCCGGAAGACCGCCGAACGCCCCGGCGCGAACGACACGAACCTGAACGGCCCCGACCCGACGGGCTTCTTGTCGAAGTCGGTCGCCTTGTCGGGCACGATGTACGCGCCGAACGCGGCCAGCACGTTGGCGAATTCGGCGGTCGGCCGCTTCAGCACGAACTCGATCGTCCGCGTCCCCGTCGCCCGGCTCACGGCGAGGTCGATGGGCTCCAGGGACGCCTTGGCGCGGAACGCCTTCGCCGGGTCGGCGATCCGGCGGTAGCTGTACAGCACGTCCTGCGCGGTGACGGGCCTTCCGTCGTGGAACTCGGCCTCGCGCAGGGTGACTTGCCACCGGTCGAGGGTCTTGTTCGGCTCCCACTTCGCCGCGAGCCGGGGTACGGCGGCGAGGTTCGGGCCGTAGTCGGCGAGCTTGTCGTACTGCGCCTTGGCGCGGGCGACGTCACCGAAGAGGTTCGCGAGGTGCGGATCGAGGTTCTCGCTGGCACCGCCACCGGCGAAGGCGGCCCGGAGCCGTCCCCCGCGCACGGGCGTGTCACTCCGATCACTCCGAGGCTCGCCACCACCGGAGTCGCCGCAGCCGTTGACCGCCAAAGCACCCAGCGAAGCCGCCCCCGCCGCCAGAAAACCCCGGCGACCCAAAGGAAAACGCATCAGACATCCTCAAGAAGAAGTAGTGAGACGAGCGATCACATGCAGCCGGTCGGCATCCGCCGCAGAACCCGGCAACGAGCCCTCCCGCCAAGGAGGTTCGGTACGCGGCCCGGGTCCGTCGTGCAGCTCCAGCACCTCGAACCCGTGCGCCGCCAGCCGGTGCCGCAGCTCCAGCGGGAACAACAGCCGCCACGCCGACCGCTGTTCGACCGCACCGCCCTCGGTCTCCCAGACCCGCGTCCGGCGCAGGAGCTGAGCCGTGCGGTCCACGGTGAGCGTGGTCGTCGACCGGTACGAAACTCCCTGCCAGACAAAGGAGTTCAGGCTCGGCGCGGCCAACAGGTCGGTCCGGCCCAGGAAATACGCCCCGTTGCGCATCTCCGCGACCAGCAGCCCACCCGGCGCGAGCGCCCGCCGTACCGAGCGCAGACAGGCGTCGAGCTGGTCGTCGGTGTGGCAGTACAGCAGCGCGCTGTCCAGACAGAGCACGGCGTCGAACTCACCCGCGCCCAGGTCGAATTCGTGCAGGTCGGCCGTGACGTACGAGGGCCCGGGGTGGACGGCCCGCGCGTGCGCCAGCATCGCCTCCGACAGGTCGGCCCCGGTGACGGTACGGCCGGTGCCGTGCAGGTACGCGGCGTCGCGCCCGGTGCCGCAGCCCAGGTCGAGGACGCGGGCGCCGGCGTCGTATCGACGGAGGCAGTCCTCGGCCCAGCGCCCGGCGAGCCGCTCGGCGTCGGGGAAGCGGGCCTCGTACAGGGCGGGGTTGTCCGTAAGGAGGTTGCGCACAGCGGAAGTTGGCTCAGTCGAGGTCAGCTCAACTGAGGTCGGTTCAGCGGAAGTTGGCCCAGCAGAAGTCGGTTCAGTCGTCACCCTCACACCCCCGCCACAGCGACAGCCCGCGCCTCGGACGGCAGCGACCCCAGCCGATGCAGCCACGCCACCCCCGCCGCCGACACCAGTCCGAACCCCGCGCAGCACACCCACGGCAGCCAGGCCACGTCCCCGCGCTCGCCGGTGTCCATCGCCCACCCGACGACCGCGTTGCCGACGGCCGCCGCGATACCGGACACGACGTAGAAGATCCCGAAGTACGTGCCGGTCAACTCGGGCCTGCCGAACCGGGGGATGAGCTCCATGACGAACGGCTGGGCGACCATCACACCGAGGTACAGCAGCAGCGTCCCGACGAGAACGGGCAGCACCCGCAAGGCAGTTGGTCCGTCGGAGACCCCGGCGACGACAGCCGGTGGAAGGAAGCCGACCGCCATCACACCGAGCCCGACGGCGATCCAACGCGCCCTGTTCCCCCGCTCCTTGAGCGCGGCGGTGATCCGCAGTTGCAGCGCGAGGTTCGCGAGCGTGCCGACGAGGAAGACGATCCCGGCGGCCCCGTCCCAGCCGGTGGCCCGGCGTGCCCCGTCGGGGAGCAGCAGGTAGAGCTGGTTCTCCAGGGTGAACATGCCGACCATCGCCAACGCGAAGGCCAGGAAGGCACGTTGACCCAGCACTTCGCGCCAGTCCCCGAGGACCGTGCTCTTGCTCGGCGCGACCTTGCGGGCCGGCAGCACGAGCGCCTGGGCGACCGTCAGGACCGCGAAGATCGCGGCGGCGGTCAGCGCCGACGTCCGGAAGTCCACCAGCAGCAGCGCACTCCCCAGCAGCGGCCCGACCAGCGCCCCGGCCGTCGCGAACACGTTGAACAGCGCGAACGCCTCCGCCTTGCGCTCCCCCGACTCCTGCGAGACGTACGCCCGCACGGCCGGGTTGAACAACGCCCCCGCGAACCCGCTCAGCACCGACGCGGCCAGCAGCACCACCAGGCTGTCCCCGAGCGCGAACAGCGCGAACCCGACGGTCCGCAGCGCGCACCCGGCGATGATGACCCCGCGCGCCCCGAGCCGGTCGGACGCGGACCCGCCGATGATGAACAGCCCCTGCTGACTGAGGTTCCGCACCCCGAGGACGACCCCGACCACGGCGGCCGACAGCCCCAGGTTCTCCCCGAGGTGCGTCGCGAGATAGGGGATCAGCAGATAGAACCCGGTGTTGACGCCGAACTGGTTGACCAGCAACAGCTGTACGGCGAGCGGGAATTGCCGCATCTCACGCCACGTGCGCACGCGACACACCCCCGAACCGCACCCCGAGCCCGGGCAGCCCGCTCGTCCGCACGTACCCGTCGTCGCCCCCGATCCCCGACCACGGATCGCGCGCCAGCAGCAGATGCCCGTCCAGGTCCACCCACCGCGCCCGGTCGGCGAGATGGACGGCGGGCGCGATCCCGAGACTGCTCGCGGTCAGGCACCCCAGCATCAGCGAGGTCCCGCTGCCCTCGATCAACTCCGCGATGCGCAGGGCGTTGTGGACGCCGCCGCACTTGGCGAGCTTGACGTTGACACCCTGTACGCGTCCGGCGAGGCGACGTACGTCCTCGATCCGTACGGCGTCCTCGTCGGCGATCACCGGCACCGGCGATTCAGCGGCAAGCGCCGCGAGCCCCTCGGGGTCGCCGGGCGCCACCGGCTGTTCCACGGCCTCGACGCCGAGTTCGGCGAACCGGGGGAGCAGCTGACGCGCCTCCGCCATGCTCCAGGCCCCGTTGGGGTCGAGCAGGAGCCGGGCATCGGGCGCCGCGTCGTGGATGACGCGGACGCGCTCCACGGCCTCCTCGGCCGCACCGGCCTTGACCTTGATGACACGGAAACCGCAGGCCGAGAGTCTCCGCGCCTCGGCGGCGGCCTTCGCGAGCGAGGTGATGCCGATGGTCCGCGCGGTCGCCGCGAACGGCGTGGCGGGGGAGCCCAGCAGGGCGTGCACCGGCTTCCCGGCCCGCTTGCCGACGAGGTCCAACAGCGCCGACTCGACGGCCGCCGTGACGGCCGGGGGCATGTCGGCGCCGGTCAACTCACCGTCGCACAGGGCCGTTTCGGGGTCCGGGTAGCGGGTCAGGTCGACGGACGACAGGTGCCGGTTCAGGGTCTCGGCGTCCAGGTCGTAGTACACGCTGCTGACGGCCTCGCCGTGGCCTCGGGTGCCGTCGGGGTCCTCGATCGTGAGCCAGACGGCGTCGCGGGCGGACATGGTGGAGCGGGAGATGCGCAGCGGCTCGGTGAGGTCGAGGCGGACGGTGCGCAGGGTGGCCTTCACGGGGTCCTTTCCAACAGGGGGTCGGTGACGCGGGTGCAGCGGGCCCAGCCGGTGGCCTCGGCGGCGGTGGGGTGCGGGATCTCCACCGGGCGGGTGGCCGCCGTGGCGGGGGAGAGGCCGTGCGCGGCGGTGAAGTCGTCGTCGAAGACGGAGTTCAGGTAGCGGTGGGGGCCGTCGGGGAAGACGGTCGCGACGACCGCGCCCGGGTGGACGCGGGCCGCCCAGGCGGCGACGCGCGCGACCGCGCCCGTACTCCAGCCGCCGCTGACGAAGCTCTCCCGGGCCAGCCTGCGGCAGGCGTCCACGGCCTCGGCGGGGCCGATCCAGTGGACCTCGTCGAACGCGTCGTAGGCGACGTTGCGCGGGTGGATGCTGCTGCCGAGGCCGCGCATCAGGCGGGGCCGGGCGGGCTGGCCGAAGATCGTGGAACCCGTCGAGTCCACGCCGATCAGGCGCAGTTGAGGCCAGTGACGGCGCAGCGGCCCGATCACACCGGCGCTGTGCCCGCCCGTGCCGACGCTGCACACCAGGATGTCCAAGTGGTCGATCTGGGCGGCGAGTTCGGCGGCCAGAGAGGCGTAACCGGCCGTGTTGTCGGGGTTGTTGTACTGGTCGGGCCAGTACGCGTCCGGCAGGACGGCCAACAGCTCGCGCAGTCGGGCGAGTCGGGCCGCCTGCCAGCCGCCGACCGGCGCCGGACGGTCGACGAGGTCGAGCCGGACACCGTGCGCACGCAGCAACTGCCGCATGGACGGCTCCAGTTCGCTGTCCCCGACGAGGACCACCGGATGCCCGAGCGCCTGCCCGGCGAACGCGAGCCCGATCCCGAGCGTGCCCGAGGTGGACTCAACTACTGGTGCGCCGGGCCGGAGTTCGCCCCGCTCCCGGGCTCCGAGCAGCATCGACACGGCCGCCCGCGCCTTCATCCCACCGGCCGCGAGCCCTTCCAGCTTCGCCCAGAATCCGGGCTGCGGTCCGGGCAGTCCGGCGGTGATCCGTACGACGGGCGTGCGGCCGAGGAGTTCGAGCAACTCCGGCCGGGCGACGGCGCGTTCGGCGGTCGTGGTCATCGCACGCCTCCGGCACGGTAGCGGTGAACGGTCCCGGGACCGCCGTCCAGCCAGAAGAACGGGTACGGCTCCGCGCACACCGCGCTCACCCCGTGCCCGAGGAAGTGCGGCAGGACCGCGCTGCCGGTCTGGGCGAACATCACGAGCGGACGCCCGCCTGCCCGCTCCCGCAGCGCGTCGAACGTGCCGTTGCCCAGCGTCATCCCGGACACCAGCAGCGCGTCACACCCGTCCACGGCCGCGAGCGCGTCGACCGCGACCGGCTCGCCCCACTCCGTCTTACCGCCCTTCAGATCGCACGCCACATACCGCAGCCCGCGCGAACGCAGCGCCTCCAGAAGGGAGTTGACGACCCCGACGACCAGGACCGTCGACCCCTCGGGCACGTCGAGCAGCTCGACGACGGCCCGTGCGCGCACCCGCGACTTCTCCAGGGACGTCCCGGCGGGCAGCGCGACCGGCTCGCCGCCGTGCGGGACGGCGTGCATGAGGTAGGCGTCGAGCGCGGCAACTCGCACCGGGAGCAAGGGGTGTTGGAGCAGCTGGGCGACGTCGGCGCCGACACAGTCGTCCAGCGCCTCCTCGGGGAGCGCGCCGGGTTCGACCGCGCAGGAGCCGACCGCCTCGCCGATGCGCAGGCTCAGCACCTCGTTGCGGTAGCCGGTGCCGCGCCCGTCGTGCCGTACGGCCTGCTGGGTGCGGAAGGCGACGGCGACGCGTACGGCCGCCGGGTCGGGGCCGAGGGCGCCGTCGAGGGCCTGGTGCAGGAGCGCGTCGAAGGAGGTCTCCGTCAGGGCGGTCACCGGATCACCAGCCCGGCGCGCAGCGTCGACAGCGCCGACTCGACGCGGTCGCGGGCGCCGAGGCCGTCCGGGTCGCCCGCCATGACGTGGCCGAGATACTCGTTGTTGCTGCCGGCCGCCTTCACCTGCCGTCCCGGCTCGGCGAGTTGGAGTTCCAGGAGGTCGCCGGGGAGGCCGGTGCCGTCCAGGGCTTCGAGGGTGCCCGAGGTGTCGGGGACGACGAAGCCGATCGCCGCGCTGGTCAGGCCGGTGTCCTTGCGGGCCAGGTCGGGGGCGAGGCCGAGGGCGACGTCCACGAAGGCGGCGGCGAGGTCGATTCCGGTGACGTGGCGGACCAGTTCGGTGATGCGGTTGCCCGCCGGACGCGGGTTCACCTCGACGATGCGGGGGCCGGACGAGGTGAGCTTGACCTCGGTGTGCGCGACGACGCCGTCCACCAGGCCCAGCGCCTTCAGGGCGGCCAGCGCGGTGTGCTCGGCGGCCTCGGTGTCCGCCGGGGAGAGGGCGGCCGGGAACATGTGGCCCGTCTCGATGAACGCCGGTTCCCCGCCGATGCTCTTGTCCGTCACGCCGATCACGTGGACCGCGCCCGCGTGCGACACCGTCTCCACGCTCACCTCGGGGCCGTCCAGCAGCTCTTCGAGGAGGACGGCCGGATCGCGGCGCTGGCCACGGGCGTTGACCGGGAACGCCGTCAACGCGCGGAAGGCGTCCGCCAGTTGGGCCTCGTCGTCGACACGTCGTACGAGCATCCCGGCGCACAGGTCGACCGGCTTCACGACCAGCGGGTAGCCGATCTCCCGTGCCGCGTCGGCGAGTTCGGACCATTCGGTGCGGACGGCGAAACGCGGGCCGGGGACTCCCGCCTCGGTGAGGACGCGGCGGGTGGCGTCCTTGCGGCACGCGTCCTCTACGGCCTGCGCGCCCGGGCCCGGGAGGTCCAGGTGGGCGGCGATGCGGGCGACCGTCGGGAGGTAGTAGTCGCAGGACGTGACGACGCCGTCGAAGCCGAACACGCCGTGCAGCGCGACCACTCGGGGCAGCAGAGTGTCCGTGTCGTTCGTGTCGGCGGTGACGACATTGCTCGCTCCGAGCAGCGGGTGTGCCGTGCCCTCGGGCGCCGAGCGCAGGTAGTGGTGCAGATCACGGGTGAGGAACGTGAACGTGTGCCCGCTCTCGCGGATCGCCCTCGGCAGCAGTCTGCTCATCGAACCGACCCAGCTCTCGACCACCAACAGATGAGCCACGACTCCCCTTTCAGGGACAGGAGTTGAGTTCTCGGCGCAGGCCGGAGCGCGCCTTCGCGGAAGGCGGCCCCGGTTGTGATGTGGCGACCTTATCGATAATCATTTTCATTGTCATCTGGCTGTCCATGGTCAACCGAAGGGAATCCCTTGACCTTCCTGCCGCGCTGCGTGGTGCTCCTCGCCGCCACCGCGCTCCTGCACCTGCCGCTCCCGTCCGCGTCCGCCGCCGAGCCGCTGCGCTTCGGCCCCTGCCCCGACTCCGTCCCCGCGCCGCCCGCGCCCGACCGCGTCGAGTGCGGGCACCTGAGCGTGCCCCTCGACCACCGCCGCCCCGACGGTCCCCATATCGACATAGCCGTTTCCCGCGTCCCCGCCTCGGGGGAGCGCCGGGGGATCCTGCTCGTCAACCCCGGCGGCCCCGGCGGCTCCGGACTGCCGTACGCCGTCACCAAGCGGGCCAAGCTCCCCGAGAGCGTTCGCCGCGCCTACGACGTCATCGGCTTCGACCCGCGCGGCGTGGGCGCCAGCGCGCCCGCCGACTGCGGCGAGATGGGCGGCCTGTTCAAGACCCCGGCCCCCGACCTCGAAGGCCGCGCGTACCTGGCGTCCCTGAAGGCCCTCGCCGACGACTGCGCCGGCAACGCCCTGCCGTACCTCTCCACCGAGGAGACCGCGTACGACATGGACGCGATCCGCTCCGCGCTGGGCGAGCCGGTGACGAACTTCCTCGGGGTGTCGTACGGGAGCTACCTGGGCGCCGCGTACACCGCGCTGTTCCCCGCGCGGACCGGGCGGATGGTGCTGGACAGCGTGGTCGGGCCGTGGGACTGGTACGACTTCGACGTACTCCAGGCACGGGCGCTGCTGCGGCAGCGGGAGACGTTCTTCGGGTGGGCCGCGGGGCATGACGAACGGTTCGGGCTGGGGGATACGGCGGAGGAGGTCCGGCGGGCGTATCTGCGGGTGCGGGAAGGGTTCGAGGGGTACGGGTCTGGCGGGGCGGACAGCGCTGGGGCCTCCGGCACGGGCGGGCGCACTGGCTCCGACAGGCGGGCCAGCGCTGATCCCGGGGGCGTAAAGGGTGCCGGGGGTTCCGCCCAACCGGCCCTCGGCCCCGCCGACTTCGACCGTGTCGTCTACCGCGCCCTCGGCCGCACCGAACGCTGGGCCCCCCTCGCCGACGGCCTCCGCGCCTACCTCCGCGACGGCTCCACCGACGGTCTGCGCCTCCCCGCCCCCTTCGACAGCCCCGCGTCACGCACCTACGAAGCCGCCAACCGCATCGTGAAGTGCGCCGACGGACCCGCCCCCACACCCGCGCGGATCCTCGCCGACCGGCACCACCTGCACCGCCTCGCCCCCGCCCCCGTCCTCACCGGCATGGAAGCGGCGGCCTGCGCGTACTGGCACCACCGCCCCGCCCACCGCACACCGCTCGGCAGCCCCGACGCACCGCCGCTGCTGCTCGTCGCCTCCGCGCACGACCCGGTCACCCCGGCCGAGGGTGCCCATGCGCTGCGCCGCCTCCTGCCGGGCTCGCGTATCGTCACCCTCGACGACGACTACTCGCACGGCGTGTTCGCGAGCCGGGGCAACGCGTGCGTCGACGGGACCGTGGCCGCGTACCTCCTCGACGGGGACGTGCCCCCGGCCGATGTCCGGTGCGTCGGGCCGGGGTTGCCCGCCGTGAGCTGACGAGGCGTGTCAACTCCCCCGGGCGGCCGGGGGAGTTGGTGAGCTGGGAGTTGGCCCCCATTTTACGTGGGGGAAACCGGTGCTGAATTGACTGAAGTTGTAAAGGTGAATCATTATTCAACCAACCTCACCGCGCTCGTAGCAGCGGGTGGGGCCTTGCGAGTACCCCCTCCCCGCATGTCCGCGGACGTCACCGCCTGCGTCGAGCACTCGCATCGAGAGTCACCTCCCACACGACGACTGCACAGAGGCTCAACTTGTCCCGTACGCAGTACTCCAGAAGCCTGGCGCTGCTCGCAGCGACCGCCTTCGCAGCCTCCGCCGCGCCCCTCCTCCTCGCGGCCACTCCGGCAGCCGCCACGACCGGCGCCGGCTGCTCCTCCGCCACCATCCAGTACCGCCTCGAAGGCGGCGACTGGACCTCCACCGGCGGCTTCCGCACCTGGAACTCCGGTCTCGACAAGGTCGAGGTCCGGCTCGCGCCCGACCAGCAGGTCGGCGCGGACTGCAAGTACCCCGTCTCGCTCGCCAAGTACACGACGGAAGGCCCGAGCTGGCCGACGTCCGGCAAGCAGACCCTCGTCCAGAAGGCCACCGTCTACCTCGGCAAGGACGACGTCGTCGGCAAGGACGACTCCGGCCGCACCTGGCAGAAGCTGAACGTCGAGACGCCGGACTGCTACGGCCAGATCGACCTCTACGGCGACGACGTCAGCTACGACGGCGGCACCGGCGAGGGCCACGGCCCCGCGCCCTACCAGCCCGGGAACGTCGTCACGCCGAACCACCTGATAGCCGCGTGGAACGGCGGTGACAAGGAGTGCACGCCGGCGACGCCGCCGTCCGAGCCGAGCACGCCGCCGAGCACGCCTCCCGCCACGCCGCCGGCCGGCGAGACCACGCCGCCGCCCGCCACGGAGACGACTCCGCCGGCCGCGCCGCCGACCACGCCGGTCTCGGAGACGCCGCCGACCACGCCGGACGTGCCGCCGATGACCACGCCGCCGCCGAGCACGCCGACCCCGTCGCCGTCGCCGAGCGAGTCGACGCCGCCGCTGGCCGAGACCGGGGCGAGCACGCCGGTCGGGCCGATCGCGGGCGGCGCTGCCGCCGTCGTCGTGATCGGGGCGGGTGCGGTGTTCTTCGCGAACCGGTCTAAGAAGAAGGGCGCGGCCCAGTAGGCGCGTGAGGTGACGTGAGGGGGCCTCTCCGGCTGGTCTGCGGAGGGGCCCCCTTTCTGTACGTAGTAGAGCCGCCGTATGAATGAGTAAATCCGGCCCTCTGTTGACTTTCGGTTCTGTGAGCCAGAGGATTCCGGGGGTGAACCCTCTTGCGAGCCCCGCTCTCCCCGCCGCCCTCGACGAGGCCGCCCATCGCTGCCTCGTCGCCGGATTCGCCGGTACGGACACCGTGCCCGACGACCTCAAGAAGCTGATCGAGCGCGGGCTCGGCGGGGTCATCCTGTTCACCCGCAACATCCGGGACGCCGAGCAGGTGCGGGCGCTGACGTCCGCGCTGCGCGCGCTGCGGGACGATCTGCTGATCGGTATCGACAACGAAGGCGGGGGGATCGGGCACCTCGTCACCGCCGGGGCGCCCGAGGTGCCCGGGAACTACGCCCTTGGCGTCGTCGACGATCCCTCGCTCACCGCCGCCTGCGCGGACGCGCTCGCCGCGCACCTCGCGAGTCTCGGGATCAGCGCGTCGTACGGGCCCGTCGCCGATCTTCAGCATCGCGGGGAGAATCCCATCGTCCGTACGCGGGCCTTCGGGGGCGATCCCGACCTGGTCTCCCGGCATCTGCGGGCCTGGATCTCCGCGACCGAGGCTCGGGGGGTGGCTTCCTGTGCGAAGCACTTCCCTGGGCATGGAGGAACCGTCACCGACAGTCACTATGAACTTGCCGTCGATCCTCGGGCTTACGAAGAGTTGGATCTCGCGCCGTTTCGGGCCGCCATCGAGGCGGGGGTGCCGATGTTGATGAGCGCGCATGTCGTTTTCCCCGCGCTGGACGCTGCGCTGCCTGCGACTCTGAGTCCTTATGTGCTGGGGGAGTTGCTGCGGGGGGAGCTTGGGTTCGAGGGGGTGCTCGTCAGTGATGCGCTGGAGATGAAGGCCATCGCTGATCGGTACGGGGAGGCTGCGGGGGCTCGGCTTGCGCTTGCTGCCGGGGCGGATCAAGTCATCGTTGCTGTGCCGGAATTGGCTACGACCCTTGCTTGTCGGGATGCCGTTCTGGGGGCGTTGCGCGACGGGTCGTTGAGTGAAGAGCGGGTCTTTGAGGCTGCGTTGCGGGTGCGGGGGCTTGTTTCGCGGTATGGGGTGCCTGTTGTGCCGGGGGAGATTTCCACGTGGGATGCGGGGATGGTGGCTGCTCGGCGGGCCGTGGGGAAGGGGGAGTTGGGGTCGGGCGGGGGTGCGGGGGCGTATGTCGTGGATCTGTTTCCTCGGCCTCATCCCGCTTTGAACTGGGGTGGGGAGAGTTTGGTGAGTGCGGTGCGGGAGGTTGATCCGTCGGCTGATGGGGTGGTTGTTGCTGGGGAGCCGGAGGATTGGGAGGTGGTGGTTGCGGAAGCGTTGAAGGCGGCTGAGGGGCGGGCCTTGGTGGTTGCCGCTTGTGATGCGGAGTTGTATCCCTGGCAGGAGTGGGTGCGGGGGGCGTTGTTGGCTGCTCGGCCGGATGCGGTTTCTGTTGCTACCGGGTTGCCTGGGGTGGGGGATGAGGGGGCTGTGCTGTCTTATGGGCGGGGGAGGGTGAATCTTCGGGCTGTGGCGGAGGTTGTGGTGGGGGCGCGGTAAGGGTGGGGTGGTGCGGGGAGTGTGGCGAGTGCGGGTTTGTATGTGGTTGCTCGCGCAGTTCCCCGCGCCCCTAAAGACGACAACTCACCCTGGGGTGATTAGTTCTGTTACTCCACGGGTCGCCAAGTAGGTGGCGTCACCGGCGCGTTCAGCCAGGACTATTGCCGGGCGGGCGCCTTCCGCTCGCATGTTCATCCATGTTTCGAAGAACGCGCCTCCTGGACCCGATGTCGAGCGAGTGGACGGGGTGCAATCCAGGACCAGCGCCGTTTCTCTGGGGGACGGTGCCAAGGGGAGCGTGCGGAGTTCTGTGATTGTTTCCTCGATCGCCTCCGCGATCGGTTTGGGGGTGCCCTTCGAGTCGAACAGGCCCAGGGTGTACTCCAGTTCGGGGTAGTCCGCCAGGCTGCGGTCCACGTCGTGGGAGCACCACCATGTGACGCCCCAGAGGTTCGTGCAGCTTGCCGCGTTGAGGAGGGTTTCGCGGGCGAAGAGGGGGGCGTCCGGGGCGGGGATGTGGGGTTCGGGGGCGCCCGTTTCCTGGACCCAGACCTTGCGGGTGGGGTCCGTCGCGTAAGCCTTGGCCAGTTCCGTGCCGTACTCCGCCAAGTGGTGGACCTGGGTCGAGCGCGGGCCGTAGCGGCGGGCGCAGTCGCCGGAGAAGACCCAGGGGTGGACCGTCGTCAGGTCGCCCTTGCGGGCGGACGCCTCAGGGGTGAACGGGTGGTCGTCGCCGTACCAGGCCGCGTCGTACGCGGAGTGCGTGACCAGGCCGGCGGGGCCCAGGCCTTCGCGGGATGCCGTGAGGAGGGTGTCGAGGTAGTGGTCGACCTCGGTCGCCGTGACCGGGTTGTGCTCGACCAGGTTGTTCAGTTCGTTGCCGAGCTGGAGGCCGATGAGGTTGGGGCGGTCGGCCAGGGCCTTGCCGAGGGTGCGCAGGAGGTTCGCCTGGGCCTCGATGGCCTCCGGGTCGGTGAAGACGTTGCGGTGGTGCCAGCTGCGGGTCCACTCCGGGTAGAAGTCGAAGCTCGACAGGTGGCCCTGTACGCCGTCCACCATGACGTCGAGGTCCACTTCCGCCGCGAGGTCCACCAGGCGGACCAGTTGGTCCACTGCTGCCGGGCGGATGTACGTGCGGTTCGGCTGGAGGAGGGGCCACAGGTGGAAGACGCGGACGTGGTCCAGGCCCAGTGCGGCGATCTGGGCGAGGTCTTCGCGGGTGTTCTGCGCGTCGAAGTCGTGCCAGGCGTGGAACCAGCCCCGGCGTGGGGTGTAGTTGACGCCGAAGCGGAGTTCCGGAGCGGGCGGGGGCGTGCTGATGGCGTTCTCCTCGGGTCGCGGATCCACTTCGGACCTTGTCTGCGGCGAATGTATCAACCACCATGGGTACCGATGAATAGTGATTTGAACCAAACCTTGGTCTGTGACGGCCCTGCGTACGTCCTTGGCGTCGATGCGGGGGGTACGCGTACGCGTGCGGTCTTGGCGGACGCGTCGGACGGGCGTGTCCTCGGGGAAGGCGTGTCTGGTCCCGGCAATGCGTTGACCGTGCCGGTCTCGGTGGTTACCGAGCATCTGGTGGAGGCGATCGGGGAGGCGGTGCGGGGGGTTGCGCCGGGGAGGGTGGTTGCGGTGGCGGGTGGGTTTGCGGGGGCGGCGAGTGTGCGGGTGGATGGGGTGGGGGGTGAGGGCCGGGGGTCGGTGCGTGGGAGTGGCGTGGAGGGTGAATCGCGTGGGGTGTCGGTTCGGGGCAGTGGCGCGGAGGAGGAACTCGGCGGGGCGTCGGGGCGTGGGAAGGGCGTAGGAGAGGAGTCCGGCGGGGCCTCGGAGGGTGGGAACGATGTGGTGAGGGGGTCCGGCGGGGCGTCGGCGGGCGGCGATGGTGGGGAGGGGAGGTCTAGCGGGACGTCGGAGGTTGGGGGCGGTGCACTGGGGGAGTCCGGTGGGACGGCGGTAGACGGGAGCGGTGCGGATGAGGAACCCGGTCGGCTCCGTGCCCGTGCCGCCCTCACCGCTGCGCTCGAACGCCTTGGTATCCCCCTCCCCGCGATCACCATCCACAGCGATATCGAGGCAGCGTTCGCCGGAGCGCCCGGGCACCCTGCCGCCGGTCTCGCTCTGATCGCGGGTACCGGTTCGGTCGCGGCCCGTGTCCAGGACCGCGTCCTTGTGGCGACCTCCGGTGGGGACGGCTGGCTCCTCGGTGACGACGGCAGTGGCTTCTGGATCGGGCGGAGGGCGGTTCGCGCGGCGTTGAGGGCAGCGGACGGCCGGGGTCGACCGACGTCGCTGGTGGCGGCGGTCGGCCGAGCACTCGGTGTTCCGGAGGGGGTGTTGCCGCCGAGGGGGTGGGAGCGGGTGCCGTCGGCGGACGGGGGAGTGGGTGGGGTGCTGCCGTCAGCGGGGGAGACGGGCGTGCGGCCTGGGCCCGGTGTGCAGGTGTCGGGGGCGGGGGACGTTGACTCGGCCTCGGAGGGGGATGAGCTGGGGCGGCGAGTCGGAGAGGCAGGTTCGGAGGAGGCGAGTGGGCAGGGGCCGGGTGCTGTGCGGGACGTACCGCTGGGTGGTCCTGAGAGGGGCGAGGTTGGGCAGGAAGCCCAGGTGAGAGGCTCGGGGGTGGGTGTTTCGCCGGGTGGTCCCGAGAGGGGTGAGGCTGAGGCGCCGGGGTGGGTGGCGGCGGGTACGGACGAGGTGGGTGCTGTGCGGGACGTGCCGTCGACTGGTGCTGAGCGGGGTGAGGCCGGGCGGGAGGGTGAGGCGTCGGGTGCGGGCCCGGCGGGTGCGGGCCCGGTGGGGGCTGCGCGGGAGGTGCTGTCGGCCGGTGCAGAGGTGGGCGAGGCTGGGCGGGGAGCTGAGGCGCCGGGTGCAGGTCAGGTGGGTGCTGTGCGGGGCGAGGTCGGGCGGGAGGCTGCGGCGACTGGGCTGGGGGCGGAGGGTGCGCAGGGCGTTCCGTCAGGGAGTTCCGGGGTTGGGCCGAGTTTGTCGGTGGCTGGCGTGCGAGAAGAGAGCATTCTCCCGCCGGGGGCGGCGGGAGCTGCGGGTGAGCGGCGTGGGCAGGGGGCGAGGTCCGAGGCAGTGGGCGTGCGGCGCGATGTTCTTGCGTCGGAGGAGCGGGGGGCCGGTGCGCAGTCGCCGTCCCGTAGCTGCGACGGTGTGGACGGCGACGCCGAGCGCCCGGCAGGAACGTCCGCGCCAGACCCGTACCGCTGGAGTCTGGCTCAGCGAGCCGCGTACCGTGCTTATCTCCTCCCCGCAGTCATGGAACGCCGACCCACGGACCTGGCCGCGCACGCACCCTTGGTCACCCGGGCCGCTGACGAAGGGGACGAGGTAGCCCGGCAGATCCTTCAGGAAGCTGCTGCCGCGCTGGTCGAGACGGTTGCCGCTCTCTCTCCACGCCCCGGTGAACCCCTGGTCGTGACCGGTGGCCTACTCGCCCCCAACGGTCCCCTCCTCGCACCACTCACCGAACACCTCACCCCCCTTGGCCTCACGATCTCCCCGGTGGTGGACGGCTCGGCCGGTGCGGTGGCGCTGGCGCGGATCGCGGTGGCTCGCTGAACGGCGTACGAACCCGGCGGCCCGGCCACGAAGAAGACGGGGCCGCCGGACGACGTACGAGGACAACCGAACCCACCCCCACCGACCGAACCACGCACGCCCGCCGCCCCAATCCGCACTCGCCCACTGACCTGAACCACACGACCGTTCGCCGGACGATGCACCGAAACCCCCGAAGCCGCGCGCGGCCCGGATCGCGCCGATCGGTCGGAGACCGTACCCACCCCCTTCCGTTCGCCGGACACCCTGTCCGAACCCCGAAGCCGCGCGCGGCCCGAACCACGCAGACCCGTCGGGCCGTACCCACTCCCTCCGTCCGTCGGACGCCCCGTCCGAACCCCGAAGCCACGCACCCAGCCCGAGTCACGCCGACCCGTCGGCACACCCACCTCCTCCGTCCGTCGGACACCTCACCCGGACCCCGAAGCCGCGCGCGGCCTGAACCACGTAGACCCGTCGGGCCACGCTCACCCCTTCCGTCCGCCAGACACCCCGTCCGAACCCCGAAGCCACGCACCCAGCCCGAGTCGCGCCGACCCGTCGGCACACCCACCTCCTCCGTCCGTCGGACACTTCACCCGGACCCCGAAGCCGCGCGCGGCCCGGACCGCGCAGATCCGTCGGGCCGTACCCACCCCTCCGTCCGTCGGACGCCCCATCCGAACCCCGGAGCCGCGCGCGCGGCCTGAACCACGCAGACCCGTCGGGCCACACTCACCCCCTCCGTCCGTCGGACACCCCACCCGGACCCCGGAGCCGCGCACGCGGCCTGAGCCACGCAGACCCGTCGGACCACACCCACCCCCTCCGTTCGCCGGACACCCCACCCGAACCACCCACCCAGCCCGAACCGCACCCCCCAGCCCCAGACAGCTGAACCCCAACCCAAGCCCACCCCCCCCGGAGGGGGAATGCACAAACCCACCCGCCACCCCATCCGCCCCGCACCAACCCCCAAACCCCCACCCACCCAAAGGACCCCCATGCCCACCCCCCTCTACCAAGACCCCACCGCCCCCACCCCCTCCCGAGTGGCCGACCTCCTCTCCCGCATGACCCTGCGAGAGAAAGTCGGGCAGCTCAACCAGCGGATGTACGGCTGGCACGCCTACACCCGGACCCCCGTCGGGGACTTCGCCCTCACAGAGGCATTGGACGAAGAGACCACCCGCTGGCAAGGGCTGGGCGCGCTGTACGGGCTGATGCGGGCCGACCCCTGGTCGGGCGTGACCCACGGCAACGGTCCGGACGCGAGGACCAGTGCGGACCTGGCGGACATGGTGCAGCGGCATGTCCTCGCGAAGAGCCGGCTGGGTATCCCCACGCTGTTCGTTGAAGAGGTCCCCCACGGTCATATGGCCCTGGACGGCACGGTCTTCCCGGTGAACCTGGGCGTAGGAGCCACCTGGGACCCGGAGTTGTACGAGCGAGCAGCGACGCACGCGGCGGCGGAACTCCGGGCCAGGGGCGGCCACGTGGCCCTGGTGTCGGCGTTGGACATCGCCAGGGACCCGAGATGGGGCCGCACGGAAGAATGCTTCGGAGAGGACCCCCACCTGGCGGCCCGCCTCACCGAAGCACTGGTCCACGGAATGCAGGGCACCCCGGCAGAACACTTCACGGCGGATCAAGCCCCCGTAGTCCTCAAGCACTTCGCAGGCCAGGGCGCCACCACAGGCGGCAGAAACTCCGCCGAGACAGAGCTGGGCCCGAGAGAACTCCACGAGATCCACCTGCCGGCGGCACGAGCGGGCGTCAACGCGGGCGCGGCAGCGGTGATGTCCGCGTACAACGAGGTGAACGGCCTCCCCTGCACCGGCAACAGGCCTTTGCTCACCGGCCTGTTGAGGGAGGCGTGGGGATTCGGCGGCCTCGTCATGGCGGACGGCCTGGCCGTGGACCGCCTCGCCCGCATCACCGGCGACAAACTCACCGCAGGGGCCCTCGCCCTCAACGCCGGTGTGGACATGAGCCTTTGGGACGAGGGCTTCACGCACCTGGAGGAGGCGGTGGAGCGGGGACTGGTCACCGAGGCCACCCTGGACAGCGCCGTGGCAAGGGTGTTGACCCTGAAGTTCCGTCTGGGCCTCTTCGAGAACCCGTACACGAGGAGGAACCCCCTCCCCGAAGGCCGGGACCTCAGCACGGAGTTGGCCCGAGCCTCGATCACCCTCCTGCGCAACGACGACGTCCTCCCGGTACCGCCGGCCACCCGCAGGATCGCGGTCATCGGCCCCCACGCAGCCACCACGACCCACCAACTCGGCGACTACACAGCCCCCCAACGCGAGGGCACCACAGTCCTGGACGCCCTCCGCAGACTGACCCCGCCCACCACGGACATCCGCCACGCACGGGGCTGCGCCCTGACCGGCGACGACAGAAAGCACATCCCCGAGGCAGTGGCCACAGCAGCCGCCGCCGACCTCGCCGTCCTCGTCCTGGGCGGCAGCAGCGCCCGCACCCAGGACACGGAGTTCGACGCGAACGGCGCGGCCCTGTCCACGCGGGACGACATGACGTGCGGAGAGGGAGCCGACCTCGCGACGCTCCGCCTCGGCCCGGCCCAACACGCCCTGCTGGACGCGGTGATCGCCACCGGCACCCCCACAGCGGTGGTCCTGATCCAGGGCCGCCCCCACGCGGTACCGGAAGCGGACCGAGCCGGCGCCGTCCTCACCGCCTGGTACCCGGGTCCCTGGGGAGGCGACGCCATCGCCGAAGTCCTCCTCGGCCACACCGACCCCCGAGGCCGCCTCCCGGTCTCGGTCCCCCGCTCGGCGGCCCAACTCCCCGTCTACTACAACCACAAGGAGACGGAGTACGGCAGATACGTCGACGAGGAGGCGGACCCGCTGTACGCCTTCGGCCACGGACTGGCGTACACGACGTTCGCGTACGGCCCCCCGAGGCGCGACGGCGACACCATCGACGTGGACATCACCAACACCGGCGCCAGACAAGGCCGTTCGGTGGCCCAGCTCTACATCCGCCCCGTACGCACCCCCGTCTGGCCGCGCACCCTCGAACTCCGGGCGTTCCAGGGCGTGGACCTGGCCCCCGGCGAGACCCGCACCGTCTCGATACACCTCGGCGCCGACCAACTGAAGCTGATCGGCGCCGACTTGGAGGCGTTCGTACCGGACGAGATCGAGGTGCGGGTCGGGGAGTCGGCCCGCCACGCGCTGGCGGCCGTACCCCTGACCCTGAAGGTCAGAGCTTGACCGCCCCCGACGAGACCCCCTTGTAGAACCAGCGCTGGGTGATGACGAACAGCACCAGCACCGGGACCACGGAGATCACGGACCCCGCCATCACCAGCCGCTGGTCGTACCCGAACGACGAGGACTGGAGCCGGGACAGACCGAGCGTCAGCGTGAAGTGGTCCTCGGTGCGCAGCACGATCAACGGCCACAGGAAGTCGTCCCAGGCGCTGATGAACGTGTTGATGGCGACGACGAGGATCGCGCCGTACGCGGACGGCAGGTACAGGTGCCGGAACCGCTTCCACTCGCCCGCGCCGTCCAGCATCGCCGCGTCCTCGATCTCGCGCGGCACCGCGAGGAACGCGGCGCGCATGATGAGGACGTTGATCGCGCCGACGAAGCCGGGCAGCCACACGCCGACGAGGTTGTCGATCAGTCCGAGGTCGCGGATGCTCAGGAACAGCGACACCATGATGGACTCGAAGGGGAACATCATGGACGCCATCAGCAGGATCCACACCAGCTTGCTGCCCTTCCAGCCCGGCTTGGAGAGCATGTAGCCGGCGATGGTGGAGAACAGCAGCTGGCTGCCGACCGACAGGACCACGATGATCAGGCTGTTGCGGATGTACGTCCACACGGGGACCTGGTCGAAGACCTGCTTGTAGGCGTTGAGCGTCGGATGCCGGGGGATGAGGGAGGCACCCGCGCCGAAGACGTCCTCGCCCGCGCCCTTCAGGGACGACAGCAACTGCCACACGAGGGGGCCGATGGTGATGGCGAGGACGAACAGCAACAGCAGGTAGCGGACGATGAGTTCGCGCGGGCGGCCGTAGTCGCGCCAGCGCGGCATCAGACGGCGGCGCTTGGCAGCCCCGGAAGCGGGAGTCTGAGAGACGGCCGTCGTCATGACTCGTCCTCCTTCGTCAGGCGCTGCGACAGCAGCGTGAGGCCCAGGGTCAGTACGAACAGGGCGACGCTGACGGCCGACCCGTACCCGGCGTTGCCGGTGAGCGGGTCGAGGGCGACGTCCCGGATGTAGAAGGGGAGCGTGCGGTCGGCGCCGCCGGGACCGCCGGTCGAGCCGCCGAGCATGTAGATCTCGGTGAACACCCGCAGCGAGCCGATACCGGTGAGCGTGCCGACGAGCATCATCGAGGTGCGTACGCCCGGCACGGTGACGTTCCAGAACCGGCGGATCGCGCCCGCGCCGTCCACGGAGGCCGCTTCGTGCAGTTCCTTCGGCACGTTCCCGAGCGCGGCCAGGTAGAAGATCATGTACCAGCCGAGCCCCTTCCAGATCGTCAGGCCCATAGCGGAGAACAGGATCAGCCACGAGTCGGACAGGAACGGGATCGCCGACTTGATGAGGTGGCCCTTCTCCAACCACGTGTTCACCAGGCCCTGATCGGACAGCAGCCACTGCCAACTCAGGCCGACGACCACGCTGGAGGCGAGGACCGGGGTGTAGAACGCGGACCGGAAGAAGCCGATGCCGGGGAGGTTCTTCTCCACCAGGACGGCCAGCATCAGCGGCAGCAGCACCATCAGCGGTACGACGACGATCGCGTAGAGCAGGCTGTTGCGGGTGGCGAGCCAGAAGTCCGGGTCGTCCAGCATCCGCGTGTAGTTGTCCAGGCCCACGAAGTTCGCCGCGCCGCCGAGGGGCTTGGCGTCCGTGAAGGACAGCAGCAGCGTGTTCAGGAACGGGTACACGCCGAACACGGTGACGCCGACGATCGCCGGGGACATCCACAGCCACGGCAGCCACCAGCGGCGGTACAGCGCGGCGCCGCCCGCCTCGGCGGTCGGACCGGGCTTCAGCCACCGCAGCAACCGCCGTACGCCGGAGGGCTGTTCGGGGGCCGGACGGCCCGGTGCCGCGACGGGCACCGGGGTCAGGGTCTTGGACGCCATGCTCAACTGCCCTGCGCGATCAGCTCGTTCATCTTCTTCTGTGCGTCGTTCAGGGCGTCCTGGGCGCTCTTCTTGCCCTGCATCGCGAGCTGCACCTGTGCGGTCGCCGCGTTCAACTCGCCCGGGGTGAGGGCGACTTCGTCGGCCGTGGCGGTCTTGCGGTCGCTGGCGACGATCTTGCGGGCCTGCGAGAACGGGTCGTCACCGGTGACCGACTGGAAGAACGGGTCGTCCAGGGAGGCGGTCGTCGAGGGGAAGATGACGACGTTGGGGTCCTTCGCCCAGGTGAGCTGGTTCTGCGCGTTCGTCAGGAACTGGGCGAAGGCCAGCGCGGTCGCCGCGTGCTTGCTGGTGGAGGCGACGCCGACGTACTGCGGGGCGCCGACCGTGTGGCCGAGGCTGTCCAGCATGTAGCGGGCCACGCCGGTCTTCTTGTAGACGGTCGGGTTGTTCTGCTCGATGAACCGCAGGTAGTTCGGGTTCGACGCGCCGTACACGAGCTTGCCCTGGCCGTAGACCGTGGACGGGTCCTGGTTCGAGGAGATCGAGTCGCGCGGCATCGCGCCGTCCTTGTAGAGCTTCGTCATCCCCTCGACCCACTGGACGGTCTTCGGGTCGTCGGCGAACGTGAACTTCTTGCCGTCGGCGGCGAAGATCTTGACGCCCATCTGCTGCCAGTCGGCGGGGATACGGAGCTGCGGGTTGGCGAGGAAGGCGTAGTAGTCGCCGTCCGACGCCTTCGCGATCTTCTCCGCGTCGGCGAACATGCCGAGGACGGTCGTCGGAGGTTTCGCCGGATCGAGGCCGGCCTTCTTCATCAGCTCGGTGTTGAAGGTCTGCACGATGCCGCCGGAGTACCAGGGCAGGACGCTGTGCACCTTCTGGCCGGCCGCGTCGGCGTACGTGCTGGAGTCCCACAGGCCGGGGACGAAGGGCTTGCCGGCGTCCGGGGCCTTCTGGTCCAGGTTCAGCAGGTAACCCGTCTTGGTGAGCGCCTCGGCCGTGTTGACGTTGATGTTGACGACGTCCGGGAGCGTGCACGCCTGCGCGTCCGACACGAGCCGCTGGGTGAACGTCGAGTCGCCCGGGTCGTCGATCCACTTGACCTTCGCGCCGGGGTTGGCCTTCTCGAAGGCCGCGATCACGCCGTCGAAGTACTTCGAGAAGTCCTTCTTCAGGTTCGTCGTCTGGAAGGTGATGTCGCCCTTCACGTCCCCGGTGAGCTTCCCGGAACCGACGTTCGCCTTGTCGACGCTACAGCCGCCCGCCTTGGCGCCGCCGTCGTCCGAGCCGCCGCCGGAGAGGCCGCAGCCCGCCGCCGTCAGGGCCAGGACGATGACGCCCGCCATGGTTCCAGTCAGTGTTCTCGCGCGCATGCCTGGGCCTTCCTGCTGGTTCAAATCACCAAGTTGGACTCCGAATGATGAAAAGGTGGACCAGAATTCATCGGAGGTCAATGGTTTGCGTGTTGCGTTTCGGTTCCGTGCGTTACCGGGGCGGTCACTGTGAGGTGACCGCACCCGTGCTAATGCCGGTGTTCGTGGTCCGGATGTCCGGGATCGCCGGGGTGCTCGTGACCGTGCGTGTACCGCACACCGGCCCGCTCCCGGTCCAGCCAGTCGAAGAACGCCTGCCGCCCCCGCGCACGCCGCAACTCGCCCTCGACGCCGTCCCGCACGCGCGCGTACGGCACGAGATCCCGCGCCTTCGCACCCCGGAACGGGTCGACACCCCGCCGCAGCGCCTCCGGCGTCAGGAAACGGTCCGGATTGCGCTCGTAGTACTCCCGCACGTCCGCCTCCCCGACCCGCTGCTCCCCCTCCAGCGCCGCCAGCAGCGCCCGGGCGGCGGCGGAGTGCGCGAGCGCCACGGCGACGATGCTCCCCAGGTCCGCGACATCCGTCCCGGACACCCCGAGCACCCGCCCCGGCACCAGCTCGGGCGGCGGCGCCAGCCCCCGCGCGACACAGGCCCGCCGGGCCAGCTCGTCGACGACGACCACCTGAGTCGCCCACCGCCTGCGCTGCCGCTCGTCCCGGGCCAGCCCCTCGGGCCGGGTGGCCCGGTCACGGGCGGGGACGGAGTCGAGAACGGCGTCCACGCGGGAGGCCGGAACGGCGCTTCCGGCGATGGTGGCGGCGAGGGGTGGGTGGTGGTTGTGCGGGTGCGGCGTGTGGGGCTGGGGTGGCGTGACGGCCGGGGCGCCCGAGGGCGGTACGACACTCCGCGCACCGCCTTCCGCCCCCGCCGACACACCCTGCCCGCTCACTCCGTCACCTCCACCACAACCGCCTCGGTGTACGCCACACACCCGTGCCACCCCACCTTGGCCATCAGCCAGTACGCCCCCGGCGCGACCACGGACGCGTCCACCTCGATCCCCGCCTCGATGCTCTCCCCGGCAGGCACCGCGAACCCCTGCAACCCCGGCGACACCCCCGCCCACGTCCCCCACGCCGACACCGCCCACAACTGCCCGTTCACGGTCCCCCGCGTCGTATTGCGCAGCCGCACCGGCACGGTCACCCGCTCACCCCGCCGCACCCGAACCCGCTCCACCCCGAGGGACGTGACCAGCGTCGGCCCGGTCCGCCCGTCGGGCTCGCCGGAAGGCACCTCGCCCGGTACGTCGAGGGCGACGACGTCCTCGTACACCTGCCCGCCGTACGACAGTCGCCCGGCGAGCCAGCGCCGGCCGGGAGCCGCGTCCGGTGGCGGTACGACGGTGACCTCGGCGAGGCTGAAGCCGCCCGGCGCCAGGTCGTACGGGACGACGGGCGGCGACGCGGTCCAGCCGTCCGGCACCAGCAGCCGTACGGAGCCGGAGGCCGCCGCGTCGGTCAGTTCCGAGGAGACGCGGACCGTCGTCGTGACCGGGCCGGAGACGGTGAGGGCCGTGGGGGAGAGATAGAGGGCGACGGGGAAGTTGCCGCGCGGCGCGGGGCCGGAGTTGTGGAGCCAGTACCGCGTATAGACGGGCTGCGCGGGCTCGTACCCGGCGACAGGCTCAACATCCGTGCACGGTACGGCAGTTGCGCCCGGCACCCCCAGCACCGTCCCCACCTCGAACCCGCCCAGTCCGAACCCCGCACCCCCGTCGACGTCAAGTTCCTCCCCGGCCCGCTCCAGCACGTCGGACCGGACGGCGGACTCCCACGCGACGGGCCCCGTCACCCGGGCCCGCACGGAACGTCCCTCCACCTCGTGCACCCGCACGACCACACCCCGCCCCGGATCGACGGCCTCCGACCCACCCCGGGCCAGCGGCGAACCGGCGGCCTTCAGCGCGTCCACCACCACCCGCCCCTCCGGCTCGACGGCGAACAGCGTCGCCGCCCGGGGCAACCCGGTGACGACCTCAACTCCCGTACGAACGCGCCCGGTCAGCGGCCGGTTGAACGCGTGCCCGGCCTGCGGGAGCCGCTGCTCGCGCCAGTCCCCGGCGCCCGCGAGAACCGCGTACTCGAACGTGTGCGACCAGTGCTGGAGCTGGAACCCGGACCCGTCGGGCGCGGTCCGGCGCGGCGGGTCGACCCAGATCCCGGACGGCCACCCCGTGCAGGACCGCATCAGCGACATGTAGAGGTCGCCCGAGGCGGTGACGACACACCCGGGCGTGCCCCGGTTCAGGACGGCGAAGCTCTGTCCGTCCCACGCGTCCCCGGGCGGCAGCGCCTCCCCGCCCCCTGCGGCGGTGGCGTGGACGACGGCGTCCTCCAGGTCCGTGATCAGCGCGTCGACGGCCTTCGCGTCCTGCTCGGCGTCCACGCCCGCGACGACCAGCAGCGGTAGCCGCTCCAGGTCCCGCAGGTCCGCGCCGGGCACCCACTCCTCGCGCAGCGAGGCACGCGGCGCGACCCACACGGCCGCGAGGCCCGACTCGGTGAGCTGCCTGCGGAGTTCACGCGCGGCGGCCGGGTCCCAGCCGAGCGCCTCGGCGACCAGCGCGTTGCGCTCGGGCCCGCCGACGGCGATCCGGATGTCCGGCAGATTGGAGTCGACCTCCAGATCGCCGTACCGCTGCCCGCCCGTGATCGTCGAGGTCGCCGTGACCCCGACGCGTACGAGGGCTGCGGCGAGCGGAGTCCCCAGCTCGCCGGCGCTGCCCCAGTCGGGGTAGATCAACTCGGCGACGCCGATGGCTCGTTCACCCAGCAGCGCCCCGTCCGTGCCGTGCACGGCGACCCGTGCCGTGGACCCGAGCCCGAACCACGTGTTGGCCGGGTTGTCCAGCGTCCACGGGAACCGCTCGCTGTCCACCTCCACGAACCCGAACCCGCGCCCGATCACCGCGTCCGCGACCTCGTGCACCGGCAGCCCGCCCCGCACGTCCGACGGCCACCGCACCCGGATCAGCCGGTCGGCGCCGTCGTACCCGTCGAGGGTCGTCGACACGTCGAGCCGGTCGACACCCGCCCACAGGGTGATGCGCTGCGTGTACCGGAAGAGCCCGAGGTCGCCGCGCACGGTGATGCGGGACCCGGCGGGGGAGTGCTCGACATCGATGTCGGCGGCGACAAGTCCGCTGCGTGCGGCGGTGGTTCCGGTCGGCGTGAGGTGCCAGGGGCCCTCGCCGAAGCGCGGGTGGCGGGCGAACTCCTCCTGCACGACAAGCTCGTTGCCGATGTCGCCGTCCCGCAGCAACTCCCGGCCCTGGGCGTTCTCGTCGAGCGCGCGCAGACTGCTGACGGCGCCGCCGCGCGCGGGATCGACGGTGACCTCGTAGTACGCGTTGCGGATCGTCGCCCCGTCGCCGCGCGTCCACCCCGGCACCGAACCCTCCGCGAGGGAAAGGGCCTTGAGGCCCATGCCGGGCACCTCCGGTACGACGACGGTGAGTTGACCGTCCTCGCGTACGGCGGGCAGCGGCAGGCCGGTGACGTCCAGCGGGACGAGGCCCGGGTCGTCGACCGTGAGGGTGTCACGCCGTTGCCAGGTCGCCGAGTTGAACACGACCAGGTCCGGGGTGCCGCCGGGGAGCGAGACGACGTGGGAGGCGAGCGCGTCGGTCGCGTCCGCGTGGACGTCGCGCGCCAGGTCGTACAACTCCCGCCAGCCGGTGAGGAGATCGACGTACACCTGGTCCGACTCGGAACCGGTGATCGCGTCGTGGTGGGCGCCGTAGATGAGCTGGCGCCACGCCTTGTCGAGCGCCGCGTCCGGGTACGGGTGCCCGGTCACCAGCGAGGCCAGCGTCGCCCAGGACTCGGCGTCGGACAGCAGCGACTCGCCGTACCGCTGGGCCTGTTTGGTGTCGATGTACGACACGTCCTTGCCGGTGTAGATCGGGTTCATGTCCCGGGTCTGCGGCGAGGCGACGCGGCCCTCGGTCTCCAGCTCGGCGCGTACGGCGGCGAAGAAGTCGCGGGGGATCGCGCTGACGAACCTCGGCCAGACGTAACGGGCGTTCCAGTCCCGGTGGATGCCCATCACCCAGCGGCACGGCGGCGCGTAGTCACCGCCGACCGGCAGCATCACGTTCTTCGTGAGCGCGACCTTCTTCAGCCCCTTGAAGAGCTTCAGCGCGGCCTGTTCGGCCTCGGGGAGGGTGGGCGCGTTGTCGATGGCCCACCCGGCGCCGTAGTGGTTCACCATGTACGCCGTCAGCAGGCCACGCCCGGAGGGGGCGATCCAGTTGAACTCGGCCTGGAACTGCATGCGTTGGGGGTCGCGGGGCTCCTCGCCGAACACCGACAGCGTCGGGCCCCACTGGTGGAAGGGGCCGCGCGCCCAGGAGCTGGTGGAGATGTCCGCGTCCGCCATCAGGCCCGGGAACTGCGGGTCGTGGCCGAACGCGTCCAACTGCCAGGCGGTGTCCGGCTCCGCGCCCATGATCCCGCGCTGGAACCCGTCGCCGTACAGCGCGTTGCGGATGGTCGCCTCGGCGCCGGTGAGGTTCGTGTTGGGCTCGTTGTAGGTGCCGCCCATGATCTCGATGCGCCCGGTGCGGATCAACTCCCGCAGGAACGCCCGCTCTTCGGGGAAGGAGTCCCAGTACGGCTTGAGGTAGTCGACCTCCGCGAGGACGAACGTGTACGCCGGGTCGCGCCGCGCGAGGTCGCAGTGCGCGCGGACCAGGCTCATGCCGGACTGGCCGCGCGAGTCGAAGGTGCGGGCCGGGAGGCCGCTGGACGCGTCGTCGGCGACGTCCCAGGTCTCCGTGTAGGCGGCCTGTGTGTTCCACCAGACGGGGTCGTAGTGGAAGTGGCTCACCATGAACATCGTCCAGCCGGGCTCGGCGGCGGTGAACTCGGCGGTGTGGTGAACGGTCTCTTTTTGGGAAGCGTCCTCGGCGGTGACCGTGATCTCGCGCTTGTCGCCGGGCGCGAGCCCCTCGGACGTCACGGATATCTCGGCGCGTACGGTGCCGTCCTCGCCGATCGTGACGAGCGGCTCGTCGACGCCGTGGACGCCGTCGCCCGTGAGCGTCAGCCGGACCTGTCGGCCGGGGTCGTGCCCGATCTCGACGGCCACCACCTGGTACGGATGCTCGGCGGCGCCGGTGAACAGCTCGGTCGACTCGACGGAGATGACACGCATGGGGCTCCTACGGGAGGTCGAGGGAGCCTCATAGTGGCATCGAGCGGTGGTTCAATCAACCACTCCTGGGTATCGAGGTTGGTTGAACCATGCATGATCAGCGTGCGCGGCGTGCCTTCACCGCGTGCTGCGGGGTGATGTGGTCGGTCAGCGCGAGGGAGGCGCTGGCCCGCTGGTAGGAGAGCTGCGCGACCCGCACGTACAGGCAGTCCACGATCATCAGGACCGAGTGCCGGCCGCCGATCGAGCCGGTGCGGAAGCTGGTCTCCGAGGTGGCCGAGATCAGCCGTACGTCGGCCGCGCGGGCCAGTGGCGAACGCGGGTCCGTGGTCAGCGCGATCGTCGTCGCGCCCCGCTCCTTCGCCATCTCGAACGGCTCCAGCGTCTCCCGCGTCGACCCCGAGTGCGAGATGCCGATCGCCACGTCCGCCGGGGTCAGCAGCGCCGCCGAGGTCGCCGCGCCGTGCACCTCCGTCCAGCCGCGCACCGCGCAGCCGATCCGGAACAGCCGCGTCTCCGTCTCCTGCGCGACCGCGCCGCTGCCGCCGACGCCGTACACGTCGATCCTGCGGGCCCTGGCCAGCGCCTGCGCGCCGCGCTCCAGGGCGTCCAGGTCGATCCGGTCCACCGTCTGCTGGATCGCCCGCAGGTCCGCGCTGCCGACGACCTGCACGACCCGCTCCAGGCTGTCGTCCGGCGAGATGTCCGGGCCGATCTCCGCCGTGCCCCAGTCCGACGCCTCGCCCCGGCCGCGCTCCTGCGCCAGCTCGATCAGCAGGTGCTGGTAGGAGTCCAGGCCGATCGCCCGGCAGAAACGGGTCACCGTCGCCTGCGAGGTGCCGGTACGTCGGCCCAGCTCCGCCGCCGAACAGTGGGTGACGGCGGCCGGGTCCTCCAGGATCAGCTCCCCGACCTTCCTCAGGGAGCCGGCCAGCCTCGGCAACTCGGTGCGGATCAGTGTGGTGACGTCGGTCGTGGGCATGAGGAGAAGGTACCAGCCACCGACTGACTGGTCGGGTGAATACCAGGACCGGATATGTGCGGGATGCCTGCCTCATTGCCGGTGGACCGGTGTGTGTGATTTATTGATTCACCTGTTCTCTTTAGCATGGTGGTTTGAGCCATCGATCAGTGGGGAGTCCCAGGTGACCGTCGAGTCCGCCAACGAGTCCGTCAACGCGGAACGCTTCGCCAAAGAGGGACTCGACGTCCTCTCGCACCTCGTCGAGACATGCCGGGACGACGTGTCCCGGGCCGCCGCCCTCATCGCGCAGTGCGTCCGCGACGACGGGGTCATCCAGGCGTTCGGCACCGGCCACTCGCAGGCCCTCGTCCTCGAACTCGCGGGCCGCGCGGGCGGGTTCGTGCCCACCAACCGGCTCCAGGTCCCCGACCTCGTCCTCTTCGGCGGCGACGCGCCCAGCGCCCTCGACGACCCGCTCCTCGAACGCGAGCCCGGTGTCGCCGCCCGGCTGTACGACCTCGCGGCGCCCCGGCCGCAGGACCTCTTCGTCGTCGTCTCCAACTCCGGCGTCAACAACGTGATCGTCGAGATGGCGATCCAGGCGAAGGAACACGGGCACAAGCTCCTCGCGATCACGTCCCTCGCGCACACGCGTGCCGTTCCGGCCAAGCACCCGAGCGGGAAGAAGCTGGCGGATCTGGCGGACGTGGTGCTGGACAACGCGGCGCCCCGCGGGGACGCGCTGCTGCCGCTGCCGGGGGGTGGGGCGGTGTGCGCGCTGTCCACGCTGACCGGGGTGATGCTGGTGCAGATGGCTGTGGCCGAGGCGGCGGGTCAGCTGATCGAGTCGGGGGACCGGCCGCCGGTGTACGTGTCGGCGAATGTGCCGGGAGGGTTCGAGGGGAACCTGGAGCTGGAGAAGCGGTACGAGGGACGCATCCGCCGCACCGCGAGCTGACGTAGCGAAAAAAGAAGGGGTTGCCGTCTCCTCCGAGGCGGCAACCCCTTCTTCTACTTCACCGGCACCCCCGTCACCGTCGCCGCCAACGGGTACGCCCCCGTCGGCAGCGGCGTTCCGAGCTTGCCGGTCGCCGTGTTCAGCGGCACGAGGTGGTTCTCGTCGGCCGTCGTCACGTAGACCGTGGCGCCGTTCCAGTCCGGAGCCGCGTCGAACGCCGACCTGCCCACCGTCACCGGGGTTCCCGGGGCGCCCGTCACCGTGTCGATCGGCGTCGCCGTGCTGCCCGTGCTGGCGGTGACCCAGAGGGTGCGGCCGTCCGGGGTGATCGTCAGGCCGTACGCCTGGCCCGTGACCAGGTACGTCGGCTTCGTGGCGTTCGTCGCCGTGTCGATCGGGGTAATCGTCGAGCCGCCCGAGTTGGAGACGTACACCGTCCTGCTGTCGGGAGCGGCGACCACGTTGAAGGGGCGGGGGCCGACCGGGATCGCCTTGCCCGCCTTGTTCGTGGCCAGGTCCACCGGCGTGACCGTGTTGCCGCTGATGTTCGGGACGTACAGGGTCTTGCCGTCCGGCGTGATCGTCAGGTTCTCGGGGCCCTTGCCGACCTTGACCGGCGCACCCGGCTTGAGTGTCGCCGTGTCGATCGGCTGGACCGTGCCGTCCGTGTAGTTCGCGACCCAGAGGGTCTTCCCGTCGGGCGTCAGCGCGAGGCCCGCCGGGACCTTGCCGACGGGGACCGTCGCCGTGACCGTACTCGTGGACACGTCGATGACGCTGACCGTGTTGGCGCCCTGGTTCGCCGCGTACGCCGTACGGCCGTCCGAACTCGTTGTTACGTCACCGGGGTTGGCGCCGGTCTTGATCTCGGTGCTGGTGCCGGACGCGAGGTCGATCGAACTGACCGAGGCGCCGCTGAAGTTGGCGGTGAGGGCGCGCAAGGTGCCGTCGCCGGGGGTGATTTGGACGGGGAGAGTGCGGGGGAGGGCGCCGGTGACGTTGACGGACCGTACGCCGGGTTTCGCGTTCGCGTCGGCCGTCAGGGTGATCGTTGCCGTGGTGGCGGTGCCGGTGGACGGGGTTGCTGTGAGGCCCTCGGGGACGGTCAACTGCCATTGTGCCGGGCCCGGTTGGGAGAAGCTGAGTTTGACCGTCGCCTTCTCGCCGGGTTTCAGGGAGACGGACGTCGGGGTGAAGGTGGCGTCGGGGCCGGGGGCGGGGGCGTTCTCCAGGGACGTGCGGAACAGGAACTGGTCCATGACGCCGGGGGAGATCTGCTGGGGGACCGCGTCGAGGGCCTTGCGTTCGGACTGGAGGCGGTTCCAGAGGCGGGACACGGCTTCCGTGTCGCCCTGGCGGTGCGCCAACAGCAGGTCCACGGCGGTGAGTCCGGCACTGCCGTACGCGCCCAGCTTGTCCAGCCAGGCCGAACTCTCCTTGAGGAAACCGGGGTTGGCGAGGTGGGCGCGCAACTGGGCGGGCGTTGCCGCCATGTCGGTGAAGTAGGCGCGCAGGGCTGCCGTGGCCCGCTCGCCGTATCCGTCGCGGAAGTCCGCGATCAGCTTCGTCAGGGTGGGGGACTCGGTGGTGTTCAGTGCCGAGGAGTACTGGTTCTCCGCGAAGATCCGCAGCCAGTGCTCCGCCGCCGGGCCCGCGAGGTCGCGGACCGAGGCGAGGAACGCTTTGTGGGGGTCGTACGCGTGGGGGTTCCAGAGGTAGTCGGCCGAGGTGAACAGGGCCAGTTTGCTGGCCTCCGCCTGCACCATCGGGTTGGCGGTCACGCCGACGGCGGCGGTCGGCACGCCGGGTTCGCGACCGTTGTAGGGGCCGAGGAGGAGACGGCTGGTGACGTAGTCGTTCACCGGGTAGTTGTCCCAGATCAGGACGGGATGCCCGTACACCTCGCGGGCTTGCTCGGTCTGGGCGGTGGTGATCACCGGGGGAATCGTGGCGGTGCCGGTCCACTCCACGACGACGTCCTTGCCGAGCTGCTCACGCAGTGCCGTCTTGTACGGACTGTCGGCGAGGTCGGAGTACTCCGTGGGGACCATCTCCAACGGGCCCAGTCCTGACCGGCCTTGGGAGAACGCCTTCCACGCCTCGTTCAGCAGGTACGACTGGGCTTCACCGGCCGCGGCGCCGCCCGTGCCGAACTTCGTCCCGTCCGCCGCGCAGTTCCACTTCGTGTAGCTGATGTCGTCCAGCGGGATCGCGAACGAGCGCACGCCGATGTCGTACAGCGAGGCGAACTTCCGTACCAGGGCCGCGATGTCGTCCTGCGAGGAGTAGCAGACCGACAGCCCCGGGGAGAGGGCGTACGTGAAGCGGACGTGGTTCTCCGCCGATCTGTCGACCAGTTCCTTGATGGTCGCGAGCGCCGCCGGCGGGTACTCGTCCCGCCAGCGTGCCCTCAAGTAGGCGTCGTTCTTGGGGGAGTAGACGTACACGTTCTGCTTCGTGCGGCCGTAGAAGTCGAGTTGGGCGAGGCGTGCCGCGTGCGACCAGGGGGTGCCGTAGAAGCCCTCGATCACGCCTCTGAGCTTGGCCGTGGGCCAGTCCTTCACCGTGACGTCCGGGAGTTGACGTCCCGTCAGGAGTTGGCGGAGGGTCTGGGCGGCGTAGAAGGTGCCGGTGGTGTCGACGCCTGCGAGGGCGAGGGTGCGCTTGCCCGAGGCGAGGACGTAGCCCTCTGCGGGGAGGGCGGTGGGGGCCGGGGCGTGCAGTTTGCGCAGGGCGCGGGCCGTGTCGGGGTTCTCGGTCGGGCCACCCACGTAGACGGTGAGTGCTGCCGGTGGGGGGAGGTGTCCTGCCGTGACGGTGACGATGTGGTCGGCGCCGGCGTTGCGCAGCGCCGTCTCGACGACCTTGCGGGCGGCGGGGTCGGTCTTCGCGCCGACCACCTCCACGACCCGGCTCGGTACGGCGACCGAGCCTCGACCCGCCGTCATGTGCTGCGGGGTGGGCCAGACCTGGGGGAGAGGGGTCGCCGGGGCGGCGGAGGCGGGGGGAGAGGTGGGAAGAGTCAGCCCGAGGGCCAGCAGCAGGGCGAGGGGGAGTCGCCTGCGTAGCGCATGGGTGAATGAATCCATCGGCGCATGGTAGTGAGGTTGAATGGATCATTCAATGGGGGCACGCGGGGCAAGGGGGTGAACTGGCCCTTGTGGGGGAGGTTTTAGGGGCGGGGTGAGGGCGGGGCTTTGTGGCGGAGGCCTTGTGGTCAGGGGTCTTGGGGCTGGGGTCTTATGGGGAGGGGGTGGTGATTGTGCTTGGTCGGCTCCTTGCTGCTGGGGCCTTGTGGGGAGGGCGGTGGTGCTGCGAAGGCTGGGGATGGTCGGCGCCTTGTGGCCGGGGCTTCGTGATCGGGTGCGTGGGGGTGGGCCCGGGGGCCTGTTGGGTCGAGCCCGTGAGGTCGGCCCTCGTGAGGTTGGGTCCGTGAAGCCGAGATCGCGAGGTCTTCTCCATGGGTGAGGGGTGTGAAGTCGAGCCCCGTAAGGCTCGGCTTGCGGGGCGGTTCCGTCAGGCCGAGCCCCGTGCGGCCAAGCCGTTGTTGCCGTACCCCTGTGATCACGCCCTTGCGGCCGGGCTTGGGGTCGGAGCTCGCGGTGCGCCCCGCAGCGGTCGGATTCGAGTTACTTAAGTTACGCAACTAACGGGTAGGCTGGGATCATGACCCCAACGCCGCCCAGCCCCCTGTCACCGGCCTCCGGAGAGGTCACGGAGATCGAGCGTCACTTCAACCGCCTCACGATGCACTCGGGGCGGATGCGTCGACACGAACAGCTCATGGCCGCGAGCGGTGTCACCCTGGACCGGGCCGCCGTCAGCATCCTCCGCCACCTCTCCAGCGACCCGTCCCCCCAACGCCCCGGCGTCCTCGCCGCGCGCCTCTCGGTCGAGGCGTCGCACGTGACCCGCCAACTCGGCCAGCTGGAAAAAGCCGGCTACCTCATCCGCACCCCCGACCCCGACGACCGCCGAGCCCAACGCATCCACCTCACGGAGGCGGGCCTCTCCGCAGCACAGCGCGTCCGCGAGGTGAGCCGCCGCAGCATCGCCCAGGCCCTCGCGGAGTGGTCCCCGGAGGACCGGGAGCGGCTCGCGGCACTGTTCGGCCGGATGGTGAGCGACTTCTTGGCACACGCGGAGACGGAGATCCAGACGGGCGGTTCGTGATGTCGGAGGGGAGCTTCGTGCAGTGGCAGAGCAACGGGTCCGGGGCATCTCATGAAGGCATGGCGACCGCTGCCCTCAGCGACGGCAGCGAGCTGGCGTTGTCCTATTTCGGTGTGGGAAACGGAAGTCGTACGGTGCCACCTGCGAGCGTCAGCGCGGCAAGTTCGACCCTCGACCGTGTCCGGGGAGGCATGCGCGAGATGGCCTCACGGATCGTGAGGATGAGTAACATCCCTCGCGGGTCCCGGTAGGCGAAGGGGAGCGTCTCGTCCTGGGACATGGCGGCCGTGGCCAGGACGTGGGTGACGACTGCCCGGCGGCGCATCTGTCTCCGGTCGGTGAAGACCCGCCGGAGGTGGGGAAGTTCTCCCCCGGGCAGCACCTCCCGCGCGGCGTGTTCGACCGTCTGTCCCTCTCGTACGCCTCCGACGGGAAGGACGATGCCTCCCATGGTCTTGGCGACGAGGAGGGCGTCGCCGTCGACGGGGACGAACAGCGACACCCCGATGAGTGGAGGCCGCCAGTTCGTGTACGGGGTCTTCGTGTTCGTCGGCGTGGGAGCCACGGCCGACGGCGTCACGTCCGGCCCTTGACGGCCTCGGCGATCTCCGCGAGGTGCCGGGGGTTGCTGGTGCCGGGGATCGGGGCGACGTGGGGTCCTTTGTCGAGGAGCCAGGCCAGGGACTCGGCGACACCCCGTGTCTTCGTGAGGGCACCGGCGTCGAGGGGGCGGTAGGCCACGTACGGGATGCCGAGTTCCCGGCAGGTTTCGAGGGAGGGGTCGTAGTGGTCGATGACGTTGAGGACGTTCTGGACCGCCGCGATCTCGAAGTGCTTCCCGGCGTCCCGGATGTCGTCGGGGGTGACCTTCGACAGGCCGATGTGGCCGACCTTTCCCTCGTCCTGGAGTGCCTTCATCACGCCGAACTGGTCGTCGGCGGGGATCTCGCGGTCGATGCGGTGGAGGTAGCAGAGGTCGAGGCGTTCGACACCGAGGCGGCGCAGGCTCGCTTCGGCGCAGGACCTGAGGTAAGCGGGGTGGCCGTGGGGTACCCACTGGTCGGGGCCGGGGCGGAGCATGCCGGTCTTGGTCGCGATGAGGACGTCGGGCGGGTAAGGGTAGAGGGCGTGGCGGACGAGGGTCTCGCAGGTGTGAGGGCCGTAGGCGTCCGCGGTGTCGATGTGGGTGATGCCGTGGGTGTGGACGGCCTGGCGGAGGACGGTGATGGCGGTGTCGTGGTCGTCGGGGTGGCCCCAGGTGCCGGGGCCGGTCAGGCGCATGGTGCCGAAGCCGAGGCGGGAGACGGTCTTGCCGGCGATGGTGATGGTGCCTGCGGGCGGGGTGACGGTGGTCATGTCCGTGGCTCCTTCAGGGACAGGTGGAGGGCTCGCTCGATGGCTGCCGTGCGGTTGTGGTCCTCGTCGGTGACGCGTTGGTGGTGGATGTGCTCCTCGGCGAGGAGGGCGTGGGCGTGGCGGTCGACGAGGCGGCGGAAGAGGGCGTCGTCGCCGGTGGCGGTGTGCGGGTCCAGCACGGTGGCGAACAGCAGGTCGTACTTCACTGCCTGGGTCGCCGCGAGCGCCAGCAGGCGTTCGGTGTCGGTCCGGTGTGCCGTCTCGCCGCGGAATTCGAGGGCGGCCCGCCAGTAGGCGAGGGCGTCGTAGGAGGCGCAGTCGAGAAGGACGACGTCGGCGCCCGTGGCGGTGGCGGCGATCTCGTCGGCGATGCCCTGGGTGATGATCCACTCGGTGGAGGCCACGGTGTGGTGCTGCATCTTGGGCAGGCCCAGTGCGGCGGCCCGCTTGGCGAAGCGGCCGGTGCGGGCCACGGTCACGCCGTGGCCGCGCAGTTCCATCTCGATCCGTTTCAGGAGGGTCGTCTTGCCGGTGGAGTGTGTGCCCAGCACCCCGATCCGGACGGGCGGTTGAGGGGTCACCACAGGGTCGGGTCCTTTTCTGGTTCGGGGGCTCCGGGGAGGCCGGGGGGTACGGCGGCGGCGACGAGGTCGTCCCAGGTGCCGTAGTGACCGGCCAGGGTGATGAGGATCTGGGCGGTGGCGTAGGCGTCGTACGTGGCCCGGTGGCGCTGGGCGGGGGCTTCGCGCAGATCGGGCTGTACGGCCTTGATGAGCGCGTCCAGGCTGTAGCCGGGCAGGCCGGGAAGGGTGACGCGGGCGAGGCGCAGGGTGTCCAGGACCCCGGTGGGTTCCCATCCGGGCAGGTGGGCTGCGAGGACCCGGTGGTCGATGTGCGCGTTGTGGGCGCAGATCCACGCCGTGCCGAGGAACTCCTGGACCGTGCCGGCGATCTCCGCCCAGGCGGGCTGGTCGGCCAGGTCCTGGTTGGTCAGGCCGTGCACGCGGGTGGCGAACGAGGTGACCGGGCGCTGCGGCCGGGTCAGCCACGCCCGCGCGGTCGCCTTGTCGGGGTGGCCATTGTCGATGGGGAGTGCGGCGACCTCGACGAGGTCGGGAGGGTTGGTGCCGTTGCCTTCGACGTCGACGACGAGCAGACGGGGCCAGGAGCCGAAGTTCATGACGGGGAAGGTCCGTTCTCCGCCGGCCAGCCGATGGCAGCCCGGCCGTGCTGGCGGTAGTGGTGCGGTTTGCGGCGGTCGTGGCACTGGTAGCCGTATCCGTGCTGGAGGAAGTAGCGGGGCGGCTCGTCCAGTCCCTCGACGACGATGGCACGGCCGTTGACCTCGACCTCGCCGATCGCGCCGAGGACGCGCGCCTCACGGGTGACGTCGGGCAGGTCCGGCTTGACCCAGGCGTCCCGGCACAGCGCGATCTGCTCGGGCGGGCAGATGTCGCACAACTCACGGATGCCGTAGTGGCCGTTGTAATCGGGCTCGCCCCAGGCGTAGGCGATACCGCAACTCGTCTTGCGGAACAGGACACCCGGTGTTGCGGGGAAGGCGTCGAGGATCCGCTGCTCGGTGGTCTCCGGCAGGATCTTGCGGCGGGCTGTGTCGTCGTACGGTGCAGGCAGGCCGTTGGCCTCGTAGTACGCCTTGATCTCGGCGCGGAAGAACAGGCCGGTGAAGACGGTGGCGTGCGCGTGCCGGGACAGCTCGCGGGCCCGGGTGAGGTGTGCGGGGCTGTCGTTGAGGCCGGGGACGATCGGCCTCCAGTACAGGATGGTGCGGTAGTTCTCGGCGTGCGCGTACAGGGTGCGCAGGCTGTCGGCGGCGATGGCGGAGTCGACCGGTTCGATGCCGGGGTGGTCGATCCCAGAGTGGGTGACGAGCAGGGTCAGGCGCAGGTTCCTGAAGGAGTTGAGGACGGCGCAGTCCTCCGGGTGGACCCGCCAGCGGGTGATGACCAGGACGTGGTTGGTCAGGCCCTGATCGTCCAGGCTCCGCAGCACGGAGAACAGGTGCGGCTTGACGACGGGGAGCATCGAGTCGGTGGCCCGGTTGAGGAGTTGGACCGGTGTGCGGTGGGGGCGGAAGTACGGGTGGCCGACGAGGGCAGCAACGGCAGCCTCGTCGCTCATCAGCCGTTTCGGGGCCTTCATCCCGAAGTTGTCGAACAGGTGCCGTACGCAGTAGCCGCACTTCAGCGGGCAGCCGACGATCCAGTTCAGCGACAGGCCGGACTTGCGGTACTCGATCACGTCGGACAGTTCCGGCTTCAGCGCGCCGATCTGCCTGTCGGTCAGGATCGGCAGCGGGCGGCGGAGAAGCGCGGTCGGTTCGGGGAGGTTCGTCATGGTGGCCTCCGGATCCGGGGTCAGTGGTCGGCGGACGTGGGCTGGGCCGGTACGGACAAGGACGTGAGCAGAGCGCGGCGGCCGGCTCCGAACCAGGTGCCGAAGTCACGGCGCGCGGCGTCGGCGTCGTCGCTGGTGTGGACGAGGTTGCGCACGAGGCGCTTCTGCAGAGAGGCGATTTCGAGGCTGTCGGCGCCGAGGTCGCCGCGGATCGTGCCCGGTGCGGCGTACATCGGGTCGAAGTGGCCGAGGAGTTGGCGCAGCCGGCCGTGGCAGCCGGGTTCCGCGTGCGCGAGAGCGACACTGACGTGTCTGCCGGCGTACTCGGCGTCGAGGCAGGCGGGGATGTCACGGTCGGGGAACCAGTCGGCGTCGACAAGGAGATCCCAGTAGTGGACGTGGATCTGCCACGGCCGCACGATGACGTCCACCGGGTCCGAGACCGTGAACCCGGCTGCCCGGACGCGGTCCAGGACCTCCGCGACCAGGCCGCGTTCGACCGCGTCCGGCTTGCACAGGATCACGGAGCACTCGGCGAAGTCCGGCACCTCACGCTCGGCGAACCAGACGCCGAACTCGCGGCGCGCGGCGGCGGGATCGTCGCTGGTGTGGACGAGGTTGCGCACGAGGCGCTTTTGAAGAGCGGCGGCTTCGAGGCTGTCGGCGCCGAGGTCACTGCGGATCGTGCCCGCCACGGCGGCAGCCGGGTCCGTGTGCCCGATGAGCCGACGCAACCGGGAATGGATGTCCGGGGTGCCGTGGGCGAGGGCCACCGCCACGGGACGGCCGGTGAACGCCTGGTCGAGAAGGGCGGGGACGTCGGCGCCGGGGTTCCGGGGTCCGGTGAGGAGGTCGCGGTACGCGACGTGCGCCTGCCACGGCTGGACCACGACGTCCCGGCGCCCGACGACCGTGAAACCCGCCTCGGTGATCCGCGCGAGCACCCGCTCGACGAGACCGCGCTCGACCGCGTCGGGCTTGCACAGGACGACGGCCCGGCGGTCGAAGTCGATGCCGTCCACCACGGCGCCGCTCGCCGGCTTGCGGCTCACCGCGCGACGCCGTTCAGGGCCGAGGCGGCGTACTGGGGCCAGCGGTGTCCGACCAGCCACCGCAGCCCGGGGATCAGCGCGGACAGGACGTCGTCGGAGACGGTGTCGGGGCGGTCGTGCTGGATCTGGCGGTAGACCTCGAACAGCAGGAGCATCTGCTGCCAGTACACCTCCAGGTCCAGGCCGAGGATGTCGCGGGCGCTGTAGCGGACCCTGTTGGTGCGCAGGGCCTCTTCGTGCTCCAGGACACGGGCAACGGTCGCCGCGGTGGTGGTGCGCGGCATCGCCGGGAACGGGAAGAGCCGGGGTTCCGCAAGGCCGTCCGCCTCGGCCAGGACCCGCTTGACCCGGTCGGCGTTGCAGCCGTTGACGTGGGCCGAGCCGATGAAGTGGGTGTACGTACCCAGGTCCAGGCGGAGTTGGACGGCCGCGTACTCCTGGATCATGGTGAAGCTGAAGACGTCGCTCAGCAGGCCGCAGTCGAGGTCGTTGGCGCGCATGGTGCACACCATGTGCAACGCGTTGCCGCGCGCGAGGAGGTGCAGCCCCGCGAGGCAGGCCACGTCGGGGTTGTCGTCGACGGCGAGTTCGTCGGAGGAGAAGACGGGCAGATAGCCCCGCTTCGAGTCCGTCTCGGTGCGCAGCAGGTCCAGCACCCGGTCGAACGGCGACACACCGTCGGCTCCCGGTGTGAACAGGGTATGGCCATAGGCGGACCCGCCCAGGTGGATGCCGTCCGGGGAACTCGCCCTCATGGACGGGGCGTAGTACCCGATCATCTCCAGGTCGCGGCGGCCCGCGAGATACCAGAGCGACTCCGCGATCTGAAATACGGGGTTGGCCTTGCGCTGCACCAAATACGGGAAGCGCTGGCGGGGGTCGCTCAGCCTGAAGCTGACGCCGATGACCTCCCGCGCGCGATTTCCGCGAGCAGAGATCTGATGTTCGGGATATTCGATTGCCAGCCGTAACGCATCGAGGTAGGCGCCCTCGATGCCGTCGTAGGAAAAATTCCTGAGCATGCTTCCCCTCCTTGAGTTGAGACGCAGGACGCTGAAACTGCCTACCACCAGCGGAACTTGGGCGGCTCCGGAGGGGGGCACTTCCTCAACCTTCGCCACTTCGACGTGCCCGTTCGGGTTCTCCTTCTGGATTTTCCGCTTCCCCTTCCCTTCGGCTTCCTCTTTGCCTTTGGCGTCGACCCAGACATTCGCCCCCTTCGAGGGCTTGTTACTGCTCTTCACTATCGCGCCGATCCGAAATCTGGGCATGACCACCATTCTTTTTCTGATTCCCCTTGCCGCGAGGCGTGGATATCTCACGGCAAGGGGCACGGCCCGGCGTGGAAGTGCTTCTCGGGCGGGGGAGTCCGATCGGGCGCTCCCACGCCGGGGGTCGAGGCGACGTTCCGGTGATCCGGAACGTCAGGATTTGGGGCGTCCGCCGTGCTTGCAGCGCAGGCCGCAGGCGACCTGGTGCAGGGTCGGACGGCGCGGCTTCTTGCAGGTCGTACACCGGACCCGCCAGGGGGAGGAACGGCGTCCGGGATACGGCTCCTCGGGTTCGTATCCGGCGGCGCGCATGGTGTCCGCCGCAGCCCTGGCCTCCTTGGACTCCTCCTCGACGGCCCTGCGGGGCACCGGTTCCGTCCTCGGCTTCGGCTGCGGCTCCAGCACCAGCGACTCAGAGAAACCCCCGAACGCCTGGCCGAGACTCACCCACCTGCCCATCAGCACACCCCCTGTCAGCCCGGTATCGCGGCCGGACGGCCGAGGCTGTCGACGGGGGCGCACATGATCTCCGCCAGGACCCGCCGGTAGAACGTGGTCATGCCCGGCAGGTGGTCGGAGATCGAGCGGAGCTTCCCGATGTCGAAGGTCTCGTAGCGGGCGATCGCGCGGGCGAGTTCCTTCACGGCGTAGGTCCGGTCGATGCGCTCGGGCCCACCCTGGAGCGCCTTCTCCGGCCCGTACCCGGCTGTCGGCCGGACCGCAGCGGCCCACTCGGTGTGGTCGGCGACCCAACGAGCCACGTCGACGTACTTCGCGCCGCGCATGATCCCGTCGGCGCGATCGTCGCTGACCCGCGTGCCGTCGGCGGCGATGTAGGTGCGGTTCATGTAGAACGCGCGGTCCTGGACCGTCTCCCACTCCTCGGCGCTGGGCCCCTCGCCGGTCGGGTAGGAGTTCCAGTCCCCGCCGGCGACGGTGAGCCACCCCGGCTTGGCGAGCGTCGCGTACCAGCGCGCCTCGTCCCAGCGGCGCTCGGACGACCAGTAACAGGAGTGCTCGCAGACCAGACTCAGCGCCCGCGCACTGACACCGCCGTCCGCCAGTGCGAGCCGCACGGAGACGTTCGCCGGCGCATGCCATCCGGCCCACTCGTGCCCGTACACGTCCTCCACGACGAACGGACCATCGGAACGCACGAAGATGACGTTGTCGTTGCCGTTACCCGAGGCCGTGCGTGCGGCCGGGAAGGCGAGCATCCCCAGCTGGTTGGTGACGCGTTCGAGGTCGGCGGCCTGCATCTCCTGCCAGAACACGACATCGGGCTGCTGCTCGTTGATCCACGCGCAGGCGGCGTCGGCGTGCTCGCCCTTGCGTATGTTCCAGGACAGGATCTTGACGGTCTCGGCCAACTCCTGTGCCAACTGCGGTTTTTTCTCCAACGGACGGCCTCCGGTCGGATTCGGGCGGATCGGGGGAACGAGGTGTCAGGTGGCGGGGAGGGCCACGGGATGCTCCCCGCCCGGTCTGGGTCATGCCGCGCTCCCGAGGAGGACCGTCCGCTCGGACTCCCCGTCCGGCTCGGACTGCTGAGGCTGGGGTCCATAGCTGTGCCGTCGCCGCACCAGTGCGTGGACGGGCCCGTGCGGAGGCAGGCCGACCCTGGCGCGGCGGGCGTCGAGGTGTTCCGGGTCCCAGATCGGCAGCGGTTCCACACCGTCTGGGCCGAGGTGGTACTGGGTGCCGTAGAGCTGAGGCTGTCCCGCGTTGACGGCACACCGGTCGAAGAGATGCGCCCACTGGCGGCGCGAGGCTTCGCCCAGCTTCACCGCCACGTCCAGCAGATCCAGCAGGGTCCGCTGGAGGTCGGGTAGGTGGTCGACGTGCAGCGCGAGCTGCCACGTCGCTTCGGCGGCTTCCTCCCCCACCAGGGTCCTGCCGGGCCAGCCGTGCTGGGTGGTGATCCGCTGGAGTACCCGGGCGTTGGCGTGGTCGAGGTGACGGCCCAGGTCGGTCTCGAACTCGCGCAGCAGACCCCGTGCCCGCTGCGCGTGGTACTCCCGCGCCTGCCGAGCGCGTGCGATCAGGTCGCGGGCGAGGTCGGATCGCTGAGGCTCGGTCATGACGGAACTCCGAACTGGAGGGCCTCGCCGAGGAGTTGTGCGTGCTCGACGGAGACGGACTTCAGACTCACCGCCGAGCCCTCGTCACAGCGCAGGCAGTCGGGGTGGAAGTAGGCGTCCAGCAGTCCACCGCCGGTCACCTCTGCGAAAGCGGAGGCGGGCCGGTCCGCGGCCTCCTGGCCCACCACCCAGTCGACGACCGGCGCCGAGGAGTCCGGCCGAGGCGGCGCACCGAGCAGGACGGCGAGTTGCTCGGCCGTTTCGACGGAGACGTCACCGAGGTCGATCCGGGAGCCGACGACGTACGGGGTGGGCGTCGTCAGCCCGCACGCCTGGAAGGTGTTCCACAACTCCTCGGCGGCCTGGTGCGCCTCCGTCAGCTGCTCCTCGATCAACTCCGCGAGCCTCACGGCCGTTTGAGGAGTCACTTCACCGAGGACGAGGTACCGGCCGAACCCCGCCTTCGACGGCGAAGACGACACCTGGATCTTCAGACCCGCGGCCTGGCAGGCACGGGTCAGTTCGGATGCCGCCTCGGCGACCGTGGGACGGCCCAGGCCCGCGAGGGAATCAGTGGAGGTCATAGGGGTCTCCGAACAACGGAAGTTCGCAAGGGACTTGAACGCCTCCGGAACACCCCGCACGGGGCCCTCCGGTGATGCCGTGCGACGGCGACCCGCGCCTTCCCGCCATCGGGAGCACGGAGACCGGGTAGACGGTCCACTTCCAGCACCCCGTGGGGGTCGGCACGCTGTACACGTACGACCGCCCCCGGCGCAGACCGATAACGGCGGCATCCACCGCCTGGTGATCACCCAGCCAGCCCCACACGGCCCCGAACGTCCGGCGGTCGAGCACGAAGGCGGTGTTGCGTACGGCGTCGCGCACCCACTCCACGGCCTGCGCCGGAGACGTGGTCACGGCGCTCAGAGGGATCACGCCGACCGGCCCCGACCCTGCGTAATCCGCGTGGCACCAGTACGTACGCGGAAGCGGCTGACCACTCACGCCGACCACCTGACGTCCCGCTCATCACCGAAGTACGGCAGCGGCCCGTGAGCGTCGTCGTCGGCAATCTCGTCCAGCAGGGCCGAGACCAGCACCGCGAGACGGCGGACACCAACCTCGTCAGCCGTCTCGTCCTCACGCAGGCGGACCGCGCGGCCGATGAGTTCCTTCTGCGCCCCGTCCGGACGGCCGTTCACACGACGCAGGATCTCGGTCACCAGCCACCACAGGCTGCCGTACAGCCGAGGCGCGATCGTCCTGGTCTCCGCGGGACTCAGCGGCGAAGCACCCCAGCCGAGGACCCGCTCCAAGTACTCGTCGACCCCGTCGAGAACGAAGGAGGACTGGAGGGCGTCCAGCAGATCGCCCAGCGTCCGCGACGACGTCGGCCTCGCAGGAGCCGCTTCGCTGTCGCGTACGGGCAGGGAGGGTTTGATGGCGCACATCAGGCGGCCTCCTCGGAGGCTGCTGTACGCAGCTCGACCCAGACGTCCTTGCCCGTGTCGGTCGGCGTGACACCCCAGGAGGAGGCGAGCGTGCTGATGAGCACCATGCCCCGCCCGCTCTCGTCGGACCAGTCCGGCTCACGGACGACCGGATGCCGCGTGCTGCCGTCGCTGACGACGATGCGTACGCCGGAATCCGTCGCCCGGACAACGAGAACGCATGTGGAGCCGGCGTGTCTGCTCACGTTGGCCAGCAGCTCCGTGACGCACACGACCGCGGGGTCCACTAACTTGCCCAGACCCCAGTACCGCATGAACGCGGCGACGATCCGGCGGGTCCTGCCGAGACTCTTCGAGTCGACGGTCAGCTCCTGTCGGTAGTGCCGCGTGCCTACGTATGCCGTGACGGCCATGGGCTCCTCCAGCGCCTGTCCTTGAGCCCCGTGAAGGGCCCCGTCCCGAGGCACTGGCCAGGGGCCTGGCCTCGGGACGGTGGGGGGAGATCAAGAGTTGCGCCGCCCGGCGGGCCGCACCATGTCACGCCGGGTATCACCTGGCGCTCGGTCGGGTGATGCGGATATCACAGACATGTCATTTGGACCGCACCTGGCCCCAAGATCGCGTCGACCGTGGCGGATTGGGCGATAGTGGCTGTGGGGCTCCCCCTTCAACACGCCCCTTGTGATCGAGTCGCCGGGGAGGAAATTCATGACGCGGGAAGCGAGGACGCTGTTCCAATTCCTGCTCCAGGAGCGGGGATGGACGTACGAGGTCTTCAGGAAGGCGTACGAGCGAGCCGCCCGCGAACTCGCGGCAGCCACAGGCGAATCCTGTTCCACCGCGACCGTGGAGGAGCAGACGTTCCGGCGGTGGACGTCAGGCCGTGTGAAGGGTCTGCCGAACCAGCCCGCTCCGCAGGTGCTGGAGCGCATCTTCGGCTATCCGGTACGCGAACTCCTCGGCCCTGTCCCGAAGACGCCTCTCCTCCAGCCCCACCAGCACGTATTCACGCTCGATGAAAGTGAACTCGCAATGACCGCTCGGGACGCGGCGGCACACGCAAGCGATGCCGCCTCCCTCAGTGTTCCGGACATCACGCTCGACCAGCTCGACGACGACGTCATGGCTCTGGCACAGGACTACAACCGCACGTCACCGGTCGAGGTGTACCGGCGTGCGAAGGAACTGCTCGCGCTCTCCCAGTCCCTGCTGGAAAGGACCGAGGTACCCCGGCAGAAGACCCGCGCCTACCTCGCCTCCGGCCAGTCGGCGGCGCTGCTCTCCGCCATCTGCTTCGACCTGGGATCCCTGGCACCCGCGGTATCGCTGTCACGCACCGCCGCGCTCTACGGACAGGTCATCGAGCACGGTCCTCTCCAGGCGTACGCACACGGCGCGTTGGCTCTCTTCGCCTACTGGGGCGGCCGACCCTCCGAATCCCTTCGGCTCGTCCACAAGGCACAGCGGTTCGGCGGACTCGGCGACACCGCCCGTACCCGTCTGTCCGTCATCGAGGGCCGCGCCTACGCCCACTTGGGGAATCGGGCGGCTTCGGAGCAGGCCATGCGTGAGGCCCTGGACCACGACACGGGGACACGCGACGAACTCCACGACGACATCGCGGGGGAGTTCGGATTCCCCGCCCACCGCGTCGCCATGAGCAACGCCACGACGCACCTCCTGCTGCGCAACGCGGACGGCGCGGAAGAGGCGGCGTCCTCCGCCCTGACTCTCCTGTCCGCGCGGCCCGAGGACCAACGTCCGCTCCTCGTCGTCTCCCAGGCATCGGTGGACCTCGCGCGGGCTCGCCTCCTGCGCCGGGAACTCGACGGAACGCACGAGGCCCTCGACCCCGTCTTCGCCATCCCCACCGAATGGCGGGGAGCCGGAACCCTGGAACGGATCTCAGCGGTCCGCGCCGAACTCTGCCACCCGGACTTCACCGGCGCGGCGGAGGCGAACTCACTGGGGGAGCGGATCGAGGAGTTCACCGCCGCCGCCACAGCACAAAGACTCGGCTCCGGCGCCCCGTCGGCGCTCGAAGGCTGATGTCAGCCGCTCAGTACGGCCAGGATCTCCGCCTCCTTCGCCGCCGCGATCCCGTGCTCCGCCCACCGCGGATGCTCGACCGGCAGACCTCCCGCACGCAGCCACTCCCACGTGTCGGCAACGGTCTCGGCCAGCGGCCGGCACCGCAGACCCGCCGCCTGCGCCAGCGCGGAGTCGATGCTCCACACCCCGGCGTGGGTACGCCAGAGCGGCAACTCCGTCCACTGCTGCACCCCATGACCGATCAGCAGGTCGTCGGAAGCCCATACCAGATGCCCGACGCGGCCGGTCACCTCAAGGCACGCGTCGAGGAAGCCACCCATCGTCTCGCGGCTGAGCGGAGCCGTGACGTTGTAGGCACCACCGCCGACAGCCTGCGCCTGGTCCAGCGCGAACGCGGCCACATCACGGACGTCCACGGGCTGAATGCTCTTCGCCGGATCGCCGGGCGCCAGAATCGCGCCGCCCTTCTCCGCCCGACGCAGCCACCACGGCAGACGGCCGACGTACTCCCCCGGTCCCAGAATCACCCCGGGGCGTAGCACCGACACCCGCTCGGCGCCGAACGCCGTGATCGCCGCCCGCTCGGCACCGGCCTTCTGGCGCCCGTAGTACCAGTCGGGACCGTCCCAGTCCGCAGGCAACCTGCCGTAGTCGATGTCCGCATCCGCAGGACCGTCCAGCAGCTCCGAGGTCTCCGTCAACGGCTCGTCGGGCCAGCCCCGATAAGCGTTCACCGTGGATACGTAGACGTACCGGCCCGCCACCGACTCCAACGCCCGCGCCCCCGCGAGCACGTCACGCGGAGCAAGCTCCGAAGCCGAGGTGTCGACCACCGCGTCCCACGGCCCATGACCGGCAAGCTTCGCTACGTCCCCCGGAACCGTACGGTCCCCATGAACCTCGGCCACCCCCTCCGGAGCCGTCCCGGAGCGTCCCCGGTTGAACGCCGTGACCTCCCAACCCTGGCCCAGAGCCACCTGAGCAACAGCCCGGCCCAAGAACCATGTCCCACCCAGCACAAGAATCCTCATGCCCCGATCCTGCCCGTTGCGGCAGTCACTAGTAGCGGGTGGGGTTCAGCGACGTGCCTCCTTGGGCTGCACACCGCAGCCCGGTAGGACGGACGGCATGACAATGATCCACGGTGAGGTCGAGGCCGGGTTCGAACCCGTGCGGGAGGCGTTCGCCGCGAACTTCTCCCAGCACGGAGACATCGGCGCAGCGGTATGCGTGTACCGGCACGGCCGACCGATGGTGGACCTCTGGGGAGGTATCGCCGACCCAGGGACCGGCCGCCCATGGACACGGGAGAACCTGCAACTCGTCTACTCAGCGACCAAGGGAGCCATCGCGACCGCAGCGCACATGCTGGTCGAGCGTGGCGCGCTGGACCTCGGTGCGCCCGTGGCGACGTACTGGCCGGAGTTCGCCGTGAACGGCAAGGCGGACATCACGGTACGTCAACTGCTGTCCCACCAGGCGGGGTTGATCACGCTGGACCGCCCGGTCCCGTTGAAGGACGCGTTGGCCTGGCACCCGATCGTGGCCGCGCTGGCGGCGCAGCGCCCCTTGTGGGTTCCGGGTACGGCGCACGGGTACCACAGGCGGACCTGGGGCTGGCTGGTCGGCGAAGTGATCCGCTGGGTGTCCGGGCGGACGCCGGGCTGGTTCGTCGCCGAGGAGATCGCCGCTCCCCTCGGGCGCGACTTCTGCATCGGACTGCCGGCGGACCGACGCAGCCGGGTCAGCCGGGTCAGCCGGGTCAGCCGCATGGTGCACCAGTAACCAGCGCTGGACCTCACGACTGAGCCGGTCCCCGAGGAACTCCGAGAACTCGTCGCCGCCTGGCAGGACCCGGAGTCGTTCAGCAACCGGGCGTACGCAGTCACCGACCCCGCCGAGATCGACTTCAACTCTTCCGAGGTCCAGGCCGCCGAACTCCCCGCCTCCAACGGCATCGGCACCGCGCACGCGCTGGCCCGTATGTACGCCGCGCTGATCGGCAGGGTGGACGGCGTACGTCTGCTCACGGAGAGCACCCCGATGCTCGGGGCGAGTTCCTTCGGGCACACCGGGCGCGGTGCTCGCTCGGCTTCGCCGACCCGGAGTCCGGCATCGCTTTCGGCTACGTGATGAACAACCTCGTCGGAGGAGCGGGCGACACGCGTGCGGCCTCCTTGGTCGACGCCGTGCGCAAATCACTGACGTAGACAGGCGGCCCCAAACCCTCCCCACTGTCTCGAACTGAGACACCCGCCCCCGCCCCCTCCGGTTCATGATCTTGGAAGATCCCCCTCACTTCCCCGGAGCGTTCCCGTGCACAGCGTCGAGCCCGATGTCGTGACCGACGTCCTTATTGTTGGCAGTGGCCCCGCAGGTGCCTCGGCGGCGTTGGCGTTGAGTACGTACGGGGTGGCGAACATGGTCGTCACCCGGTACGGGAGCCTCGCGGACACGCCGCGTGCGCACATCACGAACCAGCGGACGATGGAGGTGCTGCGGGACCTCGGCGTCGAGGACGAGGTCGTCGCGCAGGCGACGCCCCAACACCTCATGGGGAACACGACTTTCTGCACCAGCCTCGCCGGGGAAGAGTTGGGCCGGCTGCGGTCGTGGGGCAACGACCCCCGCGTCCAGGCCGAGCACGACCTCGCGAGCCCCACGCGGATGTGCGACATGCCGCAGCACCTGATGGAACCGGTCCTGGTGGACGCGGCGATCGCGCGCGGCACGGTGTTCCGGTACAGCACGGTCTACAAGTCGTTCGTGCAGGACGAGTTCGGCGTGACGGTGACCGTCGAGGACCGGGTGCGCGGCGACGAGTACACGATCCGCGCGAAGTACCTGATCGGCGCGGACGGCGGCCGTTCGCAGGTCGCGCAGGACGCCGGGCTGCCGACGGTCGGCCGCATGGGCGTGGCCGGCAGCATCAACATCGTCTTCGACGCGGACCTCACCAAGTACACCGCGCACCGCCCGTCCACCCTGTACTGGGTCCTCACGCCGGGCGCGACCGTCGGCGGCATCGGGGCGGGGCTGGTGCGGTGCGTACGGCCCTGGCACGAGTGGATGATCGTGTGGGGGTACGACGTGGACGCGGGCGCACCCGACCTGACCACGGAGTACGCGGAGTCGGTCGTACGGAAGCTGATCGGCGACGACGAGATCCCGGTCACCATCAAGTCGTCGTCCGCGTGGACCGTCAACGACCTGTACGCCGAGACCTACTCCAACGGGCGTGTCTTCTGCGCCGGGGACGCCGTGCACCGCCACCCGCCGTCCAACGGCCTCGGCTCCAACACGTCGATCCAGGACGCGTACAACCTGGCGTGGAAGCTGAAGCTGGTCCTGGAAGGGACGGCGAGCCCGAAGCTGCTCGACACGTACAGCGCCGAACGCGCGCCGGTCGGGCGGCGGATCGTCACCCGTGCCAACCAGTCGATCGGCGAGACGGCTCCCGTCTTCGAGGCCCTCGACCTGCTCGCCCCGCAGACCCCCGCGCAACTGCGCGCCAACATCGAGGGCCGCAAGGACGCCGGCGCGGCGGCGGAGAAGCGCCGGGAGCGGCTGCGGGAGGCGATCGCGTTCAAGGCGTACGAGTTCAACGCGCACGGCGTCGACCTGAACCAGCGGTACGCGTCCGACGCGGTCGTCCCGGACGGCACGCCCGACCCCGGCTTCGACCGCGACCCGGAGCTGTACCACCAGCCGTCGTCCCGCCCCGGCGCGAAGCTCCCGCACGCCTGGATCACCTCCGGGGCGCGCACCCTGTCCACGCTGGACACGGTCGGCAAGGGCCGCTTCACGGTCCTGACCGGCATCGGCGGCGAGGACTGGGTCCGCGCGGCGGACGCGCTCGGCCTGACGTCCGTGGTCATCGGCCCTGGTCAGGAGTACGACGACCCGTACGGCGACTGGGCCCGGCTGCGGGAGGTACCGGACGCGGGCGTGCTCCTCGTCCGGCCGGACGGGTATGTCGCGTTCCGGTACGCGGGGGCGCCGGAGGATGCTGGACGGCGGTTGTCGGAGGCGCTCGGGCGGGTGCTCGGGCGGGGCTGAGGGAGTCGTATGAGTACGGAATCCATGAGCGCGGGGTCTGCCGAAGCGGCCGGGACGAGCGCGAGGCCGGCGGGGGAGCCGGGCGGAGGGCTGGGCGGGCAGCCGGGCGGTTCTTCCGATGAGCTGACCGGCGCGGTCGTCGAGAGCTTCGCCGGTACGGCCGATCCCCGGCTGCGCGAGCTGCTCGGCTCTCTCACCCGGCATCTGCACGACTTCGTCCGTGAGACCCGGCTGACCGGTGAGGAGTGGGAGCGGGCGATCGGCTTCCTCACCGCGACCGGGCAGACGTGCACCGACACCCGGCAGGAGTTCATCCTCCTGTCCGACGTGCTCGGCGTGTCGATGCTGGTCGAGACCGTGAACGGCGACACCGGGCCCGGCACCGAGTCGACGGTCCTCGGGCCGTTCCACATGACCGAGTCGCCGGTGCGTGAACTCGGCGCGGACATCGACCTGTTGGGCACCGGCGAGCCGTGCGTGGTGAGCGGGCGGGTGCTGTCCGGCGACGGAACTCCCCTGCCGGGCGCGGTCCTCGACGTGTGGCAGGCCGACGCCGAGGGCTTCTACGACGTCCAGCAGCCCGACGTCCAACCCCCGGGCAACGGGCGCGGGTTGTTCACCGCCGACGGCGAGGGACGGTTCTGGTTCCGGACGTGCGTGCCGGACGCGTACCCGATCCCCACGGACGGCCCCGTCGGCGACCTGCTGCGGGCGACCGGACGCCACCCGTACCGGCCCGCGCACATCCACTTCATCGCGTCCGCGCCGGGGCACACGCCGGTCACCACGCACATCTTCGTCGCGGGCGGCCGATACCTAGACTCCGACGCGGTGTTCGCGGTGAAGGAGAGCCTCGTGCAGGACTTCGCCACGACCGACGACCCTGCCCTGGCAGGGGAGTTCGGCGTCGCGAACCCCTTCCGGCACGCCCGCTTCGACCTCGTCCTCAACTCACGGTGACCGGCGTGGAGTTCGTGCACGACGTGCCGGGGTCGCGGGTGGTCCTGCGGTCCGGCGCGTCGACGAGCGCTGTGCCGGGGGAGGTGGAACGGCTGGGCCTGGAGCGGGTGTTGGTGGTGAGCGGCGCGCGCGGGGCGGACGTCGCGGAGAAAGTCGCGCGGGCGCTCGGGGCGGTGTGCGTGGGGGTGCACGCGGCGGCCCGGATGCACGTTCCGGTCGAAGTCGCCGAGCGGGCCGTGGAGTTGGCGTCCTCACTGAAGGCCGACGGCTGCGTCGCCGTGGGCGGCGGCTCTGCCATCGGGCTCGGCAAGGCGCTCGCCCTGCGCGCCGGGCTGCCGCTGATCGCCGTACCGACGACGTACTCCGGCTCGGAGATGACGCCCGTGTGGGGGCTCACCGAGAACGGGGTGAAGCGTACGGGCCGTGATCCGGCGGTGCTGCCGCGCAGCGTGGTGTACGACCCCGACCTGACCGTCGGCATGCCGGTGGACCTGTCGGTGACGAGCGGCGTCAACGCGATCGCGCATGCCGCCGAGGGGCTGTACTCGCCGGGGGTGTCGCCGCTGCTCCAGCTGATGGCGGAGGAGGGGGCGCGGGCGATGGTCGGCGCGCTGCCCGAACTGGCGTCGGCGCCGGGGGACTTGGCGGCTCGCGGCCGGGCTCTGTACGGGGCCTGGCTGTGCGGGGCGGTGCTGGGGTCGACCGTCATGGGCCTGCATCACAAGCTGGCGCATGTGCTGGGCGGCAGCTTCGGGCTGCCGCACGCCGAGACGCACACGGTGCTGCTGCCGTACGTCCTGGCCTTCAACTCCCCTGCCGCGCCGGACGCGTTGGCGCGGCTCGGGCGGGCGATGGGCTCGGACGATCCGGTGGGGGCGCTGCGGGAGCTGTGCGGGCGGCTCGGGGCACCCCGATCGCTGGGTGAACTCGGGCTGACCGAGGGGGACTTGACGCGTGCGGTGGAGCTGGCCGTGGGGACGGCCTATCCGAATCCGCGCGAGGTCACGGCGGACGGCGTGCTGGGGGTGCTGCGCGACGCGTTCGAGGGGCGGGAACCCCGGGGGCGGTGAGGAGGCTTGCGGCGCGGGCATCGGGGAATGCCTCAACAGCCGTACAGGGAACCGGAGTTGGTCCGGTTCAGGAGCCTCACTCCCTCGACCGTGAGTGCCGTACCGGTGCTCGCGGACTCTATTCAGGAATTCAGGAAGGTGACACAACATGGCCCTCGGACTGCTCCGGCGCCGACGGGACAAGGGCGCGGCGGCCGATACCGGGCTGCGGCTGGCGCTGCCCGCGGGCGCGGGCTCGGCCGGGTGGACGATCGTCGACCCCGTGGACCAGCCGATGGGCGCGGTCGAGGTGACGATCACCGCCCTCGACACGCACCAGGTGGCCGCGCGCGGCATCACGGACCCGTACGGGTTCTTCGTCGCCGTCCTGCCGCCCGGCCGGTACAGCATGCTGGCGATCGCGGAGGGGCTGACCCCGCACCGGGAGACCGTCGACGTGCTCGGCGGCCACAGCCCGGCGCCCGGTCTGGTCCGGCTCCAGCCGGCCCGCCAGCTCCCGCTCCCGCCGCCCGGCGGCTGGGCGTTCGACCCGCCGCACACCGCGATCCGCTTCATCGCCAAGCATGTCGGCATGGCGCACGTGCACGGCCGGTTCGAACGGTTCGAGGGCGCGATACGCGTCACGCCGGACATGAGCGACTCCAGCGTCCATGTCCGCATCCACGCCGCCAGCATCACCACGGGCAACAACACCCGTGACAACCACCTGCGTTCGGCGGACTTCCTCGACGTCGAGCGGTTCCCGTACATCGACTTCCAGAGCACCCGGTTCGCCTACCGGGGCGGCAGCAAGTGGACCCTCCAGGGCACGCTCACGATGCACGGCGTGAGCCGCTCGGTGTCCCTCGACACGACGTACCTGGGCACGGTGAACGGCGGCTACGGCGAGGAACTCCGCTGCGCCGCCCTCGCGACAGCCGAACTCCACCGCGAGGACTACACCCTCAACTGGCGCTCGATGCTGGCCCGGGGCATCGCGGTGGTCGGCCCGACGGTCCAGCTGGAGTTGGACGTCCAGGCGATGTACCGGTCACCGGACATGCCGACGCCTCCGGAGTGACGGCCGGGTGACATGGGCTCCTCCGGCGCCGGGGGAGCCCATCCGGGGGAAGTGAGAGCGGTGGCACTCCGTGACAGTCCTGTTCGTTGCCCCTTCAACCGTTCCAGGTACGGTGAGGGGTGTCATGACGACCGCAGAGCAGCTTCCGGCCCTTACCCGACTTCGGCATGCCCGGGAGCGGTTCCTGGCGGGTGGGCCGGTGCCCGAGGGGGTACCGGAGGAGGTCGTGTCGGCCTGGCGGCGGGCCCGGTTCCACGGGGTGCGGCGCGATGCGGGCGGGGACGCGCCGCCGGTCGTGGGAGCGGCGCCGGTGCTGGAGGCGGCCCGGCCGGTGCTGGAGCGGCTCGCTTCCGCGCTGGACGGGCGGTCGGCGCTGGTGTTCACCGACGCGCGGCTGCGGGTGCTGTGGAGCAGAGGCGTTCATCCGCACGACCATCCGTACGCGGACCTTTCCGAGGAGCGCGTGGGCCCCAACAGCGCCGCCATCGCGCTGCGGACCGGGCGCCGTGCCGAGGTCCATGGGCCCGAACACTTCCTGGACGACTGGCAGGACACGTCCGCCGTCAGCGCCCCCGTCCGCGCGCCGGGTGCCACGCGCCCGATCGGTACGGTCACCGTCGTGACCCGGCTGTGCGAGGGCTGCACGGCCCAGCTTCCCGACGTCGCCACCTCGCCGGCACACCTGCCTGACGCCCACCTCTGGCCGGTCCGCCTCGCCGGGGTCGACTCCGCTCCGGCTCAGCTGCCCGGCGTCGAGTCCGCCCCGCCTCGCCTCGCCGCCGCCCCTGCCCCCGCCCACCTCCCTGCGGCCCACCTCGCAGACACTCACCTCCCGGACACCCACCCCTCCGCAGCCCACCCTGCCCCGTCCCACTCCGCCACCCCCCACCCCTCCGCCGCCCCCCACTCCGCCACCCCCCACCCCTCCGCCGCCCTCGCCGAAGCCACCGCCGCAGCCCTCGAAGCCGAGCTCCTAGCCCGCTCCGCCACCCCCGAACGCCTCCTCCTGGACGCCTACCTCTCCGCCCGCACCGGCGACCGCCCGGTCGCGGCGTTCGGTGGGCACAGCAGGCTCGTCGACGAGCTGGCGGCCCGCGCCCTCACCCCCGAGGACCTCCACCGCCTCGAACGGGCCGCGCTCAAGGACCCCGAGGCCCGGCAGCTCACCGTGGCCGGACGGAGCGTCGACCTCACCCCCGTACGCCAGGGCGAGGCGACCGTCGGAGTGGTCGCCGTCCTGAACCCGGCCCCCGTCCGGAGCGGCGCCGAACCCTGCCGTACCCGACCCCCGCTGCTCATCACCGGCGAACGAGGCACCGGCAAGACCACCCTCGCCCGCGAACTCGCCCCGCACGCAAGGACGGTGGACGCGGCAGAGTCCGAACTCGGCGACGCGGTCGACCACCTGACGACGGGTCACCCCCTGATCCTCCGCCACGCGGAACGCCTCACCCCACCCGACACCGCCACCCTCAACTCCCTCCTGGACACCCACCCCACGGCCCCGCTGTACGTCACGTACACCCCCGGCACACCCCCGGGCCCCTGCCTCCAACGCCTCCTCGACGTCCTGGCGGCCCGCACGATCACCCTCCCCGCCCTCCGTGAACGCCCGGAGGACATCGCGGAGTTGCTGAAGACGCTCGCCCCGAAGCCCCCCGCGGGACACCCCCCGCTCACCTGGTCCCTGGACGCCCTGCGGGCGCTGGAACGCCACCCCTGGCCGGGCAACCTCACCGAACTCGCGCACGTCGTCCACGCGTTGGTGCAGGGCCGCCGCCTCACGGGCCCGGTCCGCAAGGCCGAACTCCCCGACGCGGTACGGGAAGGCCCCGCCCACCGCCCCCTCAGCCCGATGGAGGACGCGGAACGCACAGCGATCCTCCAGGCGTTGAAACGGCACGGCGGCAACAAGGCGCGAGCGGCGTCGGCGCTGGGCATCGGACGGGCAACTCTGTATAGAAAGCTGCGGAGTTACCGAGGGTAGCGCCCGCCACCCCGGCGTCCGCCACCCCAGCACCCCTCAACTCCCGCAAGCCGGGGCCGATTCCGACCGGTCGGTCTTTCCTAAGTCTTGACTGCGCGCCGACTCCACCCCGATCCTCATCCATGAAGATCTTGCGACGGTCATGACAACCCCATGGAACTCCCGTGGAACGGTGAGGGGAACGCCGCACACTCCGGCTCATCGACCGCGCCCCCGCCGACCCGAGGGACCGCCACATGACCACGGTCAGACGCAGACGCGTCACCCTGCTCGCGCTCCTCCTGCTCCTCCTCACAACTGCCCTGGTTCCGACCCCCAGTTCGGCCGCCACGGACTGGTGGAACCCCACCGCGCGCGCCACCCCCGACTCCCAGATCAACGTCACCGGCGCCCCCTTCACCGGCACGAACGCGGCCGGAGAGGTACGCGGCTTCGTCGACGCCCACAACCACCTCTTCTCCAACGAGGCGTTCGGCGGCCGGCTGATCTGCGGCAAGGTCTTCTCGGAGGCCGGCGTCGCGGACGCGCTGAAGGACTGTCCGGAGCACTACCCCGACGGCACCCTCGCGATCTTCGACTACATCACCCACGGCGGCGACGGCAAGCACGACCCGACCGGCTGGCCGACCTTCAAGGACTGGCCCGCGTACGACTCGATGACGCACCAGGCCAACTACTACGCCTGGATCGAGCGCGCCTGGCGCGGCGGCCAGCGCGTCCTGGTCAACGACCTCGTCACCAACGGCGTGATCTGCTCGGTCTACTTCTTCAAGGACCGCTCCTGCGACGAGATGACGTCGATCCGCCTCCAGGCGAAGCTGACGTACGACCTCCAGGCATTCATCGACCGGCAGTACGGCGGCACCGGCAAGGGCTGGTTCCGCATCGTCACCGACAGTGAGCAGGCGCGGCAGGTCATCGAACAGGGCAAGCTGGCGGTGATCCTGGGCGTCGAGACGTCCGAGCCGTTCGGCTGCAAGCAGGTCCTCGACATCGCGCAGTGCTCCAAGGCCGACATCGACAAGGGTCTCGACGAGCTGTACGGGCTCGGCGTGCGCTCCATGTTCCTGTGCCACAAGTTCGACAACGCGCTGTGCGGCGTCCGCTTCGACGAGGGCGGCCTCGGCACCGCCATCAACGTCGGCCAGTTCCTGTCGACCGGCACGTTCTGGCAGACCGAGAAGTGCACCACCGCGATGCACGACAACCCCATCGGCGGCGCCGCCTCCACGGCTGAGAAGGAGCTGCCGGACGGCGTCGAGGTGCCCGCCTACGAGGACAACGCCCAGTGCAACAAACGGGGGTTGACCGAACTCGGTGAGTACGCCGTACGCGGCATGATGCAGCGCAAGATGATGCTGGAGATCGACCACATGAGCGTCAAGGCCACCGGCCGGGTGCTCGACATGTTCGAGGCCGCGTCCTACCCGGGCGTGATCTCCTCGCACAGCTGGATGGACCTCAACTGGACCGAGCGGGTCTACTCGGTGGGCGGTTTCGTCGCGCAGTACATGCACGGCTCCGAGGCGTTCGTGAAGGAGGCCGCCCGCACGGACGCGCTGCGTGAGAAGTACGGCGTCGGCTACGGATTCGGCACCGACTTCAACGGCGTCGGCGACCACCCCGGCCCGCGCGGCGAGACGGCGACGAAGGTGACGTACCCCTTCACCAGCGTCGACGGCGGCTCGGTCATCGACCGGCAGACCAGCGGACAGCGCACGTTCGACATCAACACCGACGGCGGCGCGCACGCGGGTCTCATCCCCGACTGGATCGAGGACATCCGCAAGGTCGGCGGCCAGGACGCGGTCGGCGACCTCTTCCGGGGCGCCGAGTCCTACCTCGGCACCTGGGGCGCCACCGAGGACCACCGGGCCGGCGTCGACCTCGCCCGCACCGGCACCGCGAGCGCCAGCACCTCGGAGTCCAACCCGTTCACCAGCTACCAGCCGGGCCGGGCCATCGACGGCGACAACTCCACGCGCTGGGCCAGCGATTGGAACGACGCGCAGTCCTGGCAGGTCGACCTCGGCGCCACGCAGCTGGTGGGCCGGGTGACGCTGGACTGGGAGCGGGCGTACGGCAAGTCGTACCGCATCGAGGTCTCCTCGGACGGCAGCAACTGGCGTACCGCCTGGTCGACGACGGCCGGTGACGGCGGCCTCGACACGGCCCGCTTCACGGCGACCCCGGCGCGGTACGTCCGCGTACAGGGTGTGCAGCGGGGAACCGAGTGGGGCTACTCGCTCAACGAAGTCGGCGTCTACAGCGGATAGTTGACGCATCGGAAAGGGCCGCGCACCCGGTGGGGTACGCGGCCCTTTCACGTTCGGCGGACCGGCACGGTCAGCCGATCAGCACGGTCAGGGGATCAGCACTTCTTCCCCTTGCACGGCTCCCCGCGCGGGATCGGGATCTTGATGATCAACCCGTTGTTCTTCACGGTGAGTTGGTACGTCTTGGTCGTCGGGTTCTTCGGCAGGTCGTAGCCCTCGGGGACGTCCTTGACGACCGCGTAGTACGTGCCGGGCGGCAGCTTCCCGAAGGCGCACTTGCCGTTGACCGGCGTCGAGCACTCACCGACGAGCGTCTTCTTGCCGTTGACGCTGCGCCACAGCTGGACGACCGTACTGCCCAGCGGCGTACCGGTCTTGGCGTCGGTCGTCAGGACCGTCACCCCCAACTCCTTGACCAGACCGGCGTCCAGGGTGAGGTCCGAACGGTGACCGGGGCCCAGCGTGACCGGGTTCGAGCAGCCGCTCTTCTGGTTCACGACCGAGTCGTTGCCGACCCCGCCCGCGTTGGGCTTGGTCCACTGGTAGCCGTTCGGCTTGTCGAAGCAGACCTTGTACTTGCCGTCGGGGAGGTTGTCGAAGAGGTACTTCCCCTGCGCGTCCGTCTTGGTCGTCTTCAGCGTCTTGCCGGTGGCCGGGTCGATCAGCTTCACGGTGACCCCGGGGGTGGGCTTCTCGCCCTTGTCCTGGATCCCGTTCGCGTTGTCGTCGTACCAGACGTAGTCGCCCAGCTTGTTGAGCGGTACGAGTCCCGCGTCCAGCGTGAGATCGGTCCGGTTGGACGGACCCAGCGTGACCGGCGCCGAGCACCCCGTCTTCGGGTCCACGACCGAGTCGTTGCCGGAGGCGCCCGCGTTCTGCTTCGTGAACTGGTAGCCGGCCGGAGCCGTGAAGCAGACCTTGTACGAGCCGTCGGGCAGGTCGTCGAAGAGGTACTTGCCGTCGGTGCCGGTCGTCGTCGTCTTGACCGTATTGCCGGTGGCCGGGTCGATCAGCTTGACCGGGATCCCGGATGCGGGCTTCTCGCTCGGGTCCTGGATGCCGTTGTCGTTCTCGTCGTACCAGACGTAGTCGCCGACCTTGTTGAGCGGCGTGAGTCCGGCGTCCTGGGTGAGGTCGGCGCGGTTGGTCGGGCCGAGGGTGATCTCGGCGGAGCAGCCGGTGGCGGGGTCGACGACGGAGTCGTTTCCGCTGGCTCCGGCGTTCTGCTTGGTCCACTGGTAGCCGGCTGGCTTGTCGAAGCAGACCTTGTACTTGCCGTCGGGCAGGTCGTCGAAGAGGTACTTGCCGTCCGTGCCGGTGGTCGTGGTCTTGATGGTCTGACCGGTGGCCGGGTCGATCAGCTTGACCGGGATCCCGGACGCCGGCTTCTCCGTCGGGTCCTGGATGCCGTTGCCGTTGTCGTCGTACCAGACGTAGTCGCCGACCTTGTTGAGCGGCGTGAGACCGGCGTCCTGGGTGAGGTCCGCGCGGTTGGTCGGGCCCAGGGTGACCTCGGCGGAGCAGCCGGTCGACGGGTCCACGACGGAGTCGTTTCCGCTGGCTCCGGCGTTCTGCTTGGTCCACTGGTAGTTGGCCGGTTTGTCGAAGCAGACCTTGTACTTGCCGTCGGGCAGGTCCTCGAAGAGGTACTTGCCGTCCGTGCCGGTCGTTGTGGTCTTGATGGTCTGACCGGTCGCCGGGTCGATCAGCTTGACGGTGATTCCGGGAGCCGGCTTCTCCGTCGGGTCCTGGATGCCGTCGCCGTTCTCGTCGTACCAGACGTAGTCGCCCAGCTTGTTGAGCGGCGTCAGACCCGCGTCGACGTCGTGGTTGGTGTAGCCGGGGTCACCGACGGCCACCGTCGTCTTGCCCGCGCTGTCGGGCTTGGAGTTGAGGTGGGTGTCGCTGCCCGCGTTCGCCTTGGTGAACTGGAGGTCCTTGGGGGCGGGGGTGCCGGGCAAGCCCGAGGTGTCGGCGCCGGCGGGGTCGAAGGCGACGTCGTACGTCGTGTTCGGCTCCAGGCCCTGCGTGGTGCCGATGTAGTACTCGCCGTTCGCGTCGGTCGTCGCGGTGAGCTTCGTGCCGTCGGGGGCCGTCAGGGTGACGACGACGCCCGGGATCGGCGGCTCGGACGGATCCTGGATGCCGTCACCGTTCGCGTCGTACCAGACCCGGTTGCCTACCTGGACCGGCGGCGGGGTGGAGATCAGCTCCAGGTCGGCGAGGCCGTTGCCCTTGCCGAAGAGGTTCGCGCCGTCGCTCCACGTCGACTTGATCCGCAGGTTGCCGATGATCGTGCCGCTCTGGTCGGCCCGCTTGCGCGTGGGCACGGAACCGTCGGCGACCCACTCGCGCGCACCCTGCTCGTACGCCTGGTTCGTCCACGGGTCGAAGGCGTTGGTCCACAGCTTCTTGCGGTACGGCTGGAGCGCGAGCCCGCCCTCGGTGATCTGGTCGTGGCTGGCGTCGGACAGGACGGTCGTGTCGTCGTAGAACTCACCGCCGCCCGGCCCCTGCTTGTTGCCCGGGTTCGCGCCCGTGAACGAACCGCAGGAGCCATTGCTTTCCAGTGTGTACGTCGTCCCCGACACGCACGACCGCAGCACGTCACCGGCGGCCACCGCCGAGACCTGGGTCGTCGTCGAGCCGAAGGAGTAGGTCTGGTTGCCCTGCATGTCCCCGAAACGGTCGCGGAAGCCCATGATCAGGTCGCCGTTGTCGGCGATCTCGATGTTGGACAGCATCGGCTGCGGCGCGGAGACGAACGAGTGCTCCTCACGCACCGGCACCCGCTCGTTCCACGCCTCCCAGTCCCCACTCATCTGCGCGCCGACGGTCGTCGCGTCGTCGCAGCGGTAGGCCGTGTCGGGCGTCCCGGTGAACCGGTAGGCGCAGCCGCGCCCGAAGTCCAGCGCGTACGAGGTCAGTTCGCTGAACGAACCGCCCTTGAACTCGGAGACGTGCGCGCTCAGCTTGGAGGGATCGCCCCACGCCGCGGTGTCGCTGACGGTCGTCTCCGCCCCACACACCCCGCCGACCAGCACGCGCTTCCCGCGCACGCCGATGCCGTACGGGTGCCACTCGCCCTCGCAGGACGCCGGCTTCGGGATGGCGTACGACGCCTGCGTGCCCGCCGTGACGCCGTCGCCGGTGCCGTCGATGGGCACCTTGTACAGCTTGGAGTCGTTGAGGTTGACGGCGTACAGCGTCTTGCCGTCCCCGGAGACGTCGACGTCACCGAGACCCTCGCGGCCGACCTTGCTGTAGATGGCGTCGTCGTGGAGGTAGTTGCCGGTCGCGTCGTGCTTGGTGAGGTCGCCCGGCAGGGTGGTGAACGTCGTCACCGCCTTGCTGGTGCCGTTGTAGCGGTAGATCGCGTTGACCGGACCGGCCGGGCCGTACTCGGTGTGCCGCTTGACCGACGTACCCATGAAGACGTTGCCGGTGCGGTCGGTGCCGATGCCGAAGACGGCCTGCTGGGCGGTGTTCTCGGTGAGCTGGGTGACCGCGTCGCCGGGCGGGGTGGTCGTCAGGTTCCCGTCGAACTGGAGCAGGCCCTGCATGGCGGGCGCGTCACCCTTGGCGAGGCCCGCCGTGACCAGCGTCGGGTTCTCCGGGTAGTAGACGTCCGGCTCCCAGAAGCCGGTGGTGTACGTGGCGGCCGTGCCGCCCGAGACGTCGACGAAGCCGGTGTTGGAGCGGATCACGTCGGCGCCCGTGCCGAGGCCCGCGATCGCCGGCTGGTAGGTGGCCGTGTCGGGGTTCTTCACCTCGATCCGGTACTTGCCGCCGGTCAGCGCCGAGGACGCCGGGGTGAAGGTCGCGAGCCCGTCCGCGTCGGTCGTCGCGGTCAGCTTCTGGCCCGCGTCGTCCGTCAGGGTGACGGTCACGCCCGCCATCCCGGGCTCCAGGGCGCTGTCGTACGCGCCGTCGGCGTTCACCTCGGTGACGACCCGTACGGTCACCGTGCCGTCGCCGGAGCCCTTGCCCTTCGCGGGCCCGGGGGCCGAGGCTGCCTGGGCGACGGGCGCGCCGGCCGCGCACACGGCCAGCACGAGGCCGACGGCGATCCGCCGTCGTACCCGTCTCCGCAGAGTTTCCTTGCGCATGCTGCTCCTCGTCTCATGGAGAACCACTCACCCTATATAGGCACATAAAGGTCAAATATGATCAATTCGGACATCGGGATTCGGGCATCGGAGTGACCGTCACCGGGAGGTCGCCGCAGGGGCGTTGTCAGTGCCGGGTGGCAGGCTGTTGACCATGGACGAGACGGAGTTCATGCGCGGCAGGGTGTACGGCGCGGACCACGAGGACGCGGGGCCTCGACAGGGCAGGCGTTACGCCGAACTGGTGGGCGGCCCGCTGGACGGTCTGCTGCTGGACGTGACGGAACGGGCGGCCGGGGCCGGGGAAGAAGTGGTGCTGGCCACGGAGATAGGGCGGTACGGGGCGGGAGGGCGGTCGGTGTACGTGGGGGAGGGGCGGCGGCTGGAGTGGCGGGGGGATCTCCCTGGGGTTCGGTGAAGGTGTGGCGGGGGCTGTGGTGAGAGCGCGGTGAGAGTTCGGTGAGTCCGAAAACTCGCTCTTGAAAGTCTGAACTCCCAGTAAATAAGGGCTAGTTCAAGCCGTTGACTTGATGCACTCATGACAATAGGCGGCACTCGGTGTCACTCTTCTGTCTCACGTTCACCTTTTCTTCACGTACGCATCAGGCGACACCCCCCACCTGCGTTCCGTCCGCCACGGCCTCTTGACCAGAAGCCGTCCGCAGAAGGAGACCCCTTTGCCCCGGCGACCCCGCCTTCTCCCCCGGCGCAGACGCGCTACGCTCCTCGCCCTCACCGCAGCCGGCGCCCTGCTGGCCGTCGGCACCCAGACCGGCGGCGCCACGGCCGCGCCCGACGCCGGTGCCGGCGCGGGCAAGAAGATCAGTGCGATACCCCGCGCAGGCGCAGCCCAGCTCACCCTGACGCCCGCTCAGCGCACGAGCCTCCTCAAGAGCGCCACCGCCTCGGCCGCGACCACCGCCCGCAGCCTCGCCCTCGGCACCCAGGAGAAACTCGTCGCCCGCGACGTCATCAAGGACGCCGACGGCACCGTCCACACCCGCTACGAGCGCACCTACGCCGGTCTGCCCGTCCTCGGCGGCGACCTCGTCGTGCACACCGCGACCAGCGGCCGTACGACGACGTCCAAGGCGTACGAGGCGAAGCTCGCCGTCCCCTCGCTCACCCCGAAGATCTCCGCCGCCACCGCGTCGGGCAAGGCGCTCGGCGCCGCGAAGAACGCCGACGTCGCCAAGGGCGAGGCCGAGAAGGCGCCCCGTCTCGTCGTGTGGGCCGGGGAGGGCAAGCCGGTCCTCGCCTGGGAGACCACCGTCCACGGCACGCAGGCCGACGGCACCCCGAGCGAGCTGCGCGTCGTCAGCGACGCGGCCTCCGGCAAGCAGCTCCTCGCCGAGGAAGGCGTCCACACCGGCACCGGCACCGGCCAGTACAACGGCGCGGTCCCGGTCGGCTCGACGCTGTCGGGATCGACGTACCAGCTCGTCGACGGCGACCGCGCGGGCCACCGCACCTACGACCTCAACCAGGGCACCTCCGGCACCGGCACCCTCTTCACCGACGCCGACGACGTCTGGGGCAACGGCCTGCAGAGCAACCGGCAGACCGCCGGCGTCGACGTCGCGTTCGGCGCGGCGGCCACCTGGGACTACTACAAGAACGTCTTCGGCCGCAACGGCATCCGCAACGACGGCGTCGCCGCCTACAGCCGCGCCCACTACGGCAGCTCCTACGTCAACGCGTTCTGGCAGGACTCCTGCTTCTGCATGACGTACGGCGACGGCTCCGGCAACAACAACCCGCTCACCTCCCTCGACGTCGCCGCGCACGAGATGACACACGGCGTCACCGCCGCGACGGCGAACCTCGACTACTCCGGCGAGTCCGGCGGCCTCAACGAGGCGACGTCCGACATCTTCGCCGCCGCCGTCGAGTTCTACGAGAACACCCCCGCCGACCCCGGTGACTACTTCGTCGGCGAGAAGATCGACATCAACGGCGACGGCACGCCGCTGCGGTACATGGACAAGCCCTCCAAGGACGGCGCCTCGTACGACAGCTGGAGCTCCTCCCTCGGCGGCGTCGACGTCCACTACTCCTCCGGTCCCGCCAACCACTTCTTCTACCTGCTGAGCGAGGGCAGCGGCGCCAAGACCGTCAACGGCGTCGCCTACGACAGCCCGACCTCCGACGGCAAGCCGGTCACCGGCATCGGCATCCAGAACGCCGCGAAGATCTGGTACCGGGCGCTGACGACGTACATGACGTCCTCCACCGACTACGCGGGCGCGCGCGTCGCCACGCTGTCGGCCGCCACCGACCTCTTCGGCGCCTACAGCCCGACCTACCTCGCCGTCGCCGACGCGTGGGCCGGGATCAACGTCGGCAACCGCATCGCCCTCGGCGTCAACGTCGCGCCGATCCCCGCGCAGGTCTCCGGCGTCGGGCAGAGCGTCTCCCTCCAGGTCGACGCGTACACCACCAACACCGGTGCCGGTCTGACCTACGAGGCCACCGGGCTGCCCGCCGGTCTCTCCATCAGCCCCACCGGCCTCATCTCCGGCGTTCCGACGACCCTCGGGGCCGGCGACGTCACCGTCAAGGTCACCGACGCCACCGGCGCGTCCGTCTCGCTGACCTTCAACTGGCGGGTCGCCAACATCTACGCCAGCTCCACCCGCGTCGACATCCCCGACAACGGGGCCGCCGTCGAGTCGCCCATCACCATCACCGGCCGCGCGGGCAACGCCTCCGCGACCACCGAGGTGTACGTCAACATCGTCCACACCTACCGGGGCGACCTGAAGGTCGACCTGGTCGCGCCCGACGGGACGGTTTACTCGCTGCTGAACCGCGCCGGCGGCTCCGCGGACAACGTCGACCAGACGTTCACCGTCAACGCGTCGTCCGAAGCGGTCAACGGGACCTGGAAGCTGCGGGTCCAGGACCAGGCTTCGATCGACGTCGGGTACATCCAGCGGTGGCAGATCACACCGTGACGCTCTGATCGTTCGGTACGCCCGGTCTCTCTTCGGAGGGGCCGGGCGTGCTGGTGTGCGGTGGGTTGAGGCAGAGGGGGGCGGGCTCAGGTGAGGGTGACCTCCCAGGTGTCCACCGCGAAGTGCACCGTCATCCCGTGGCGTGCGTACAGCGCCGGTGCGCCCGTCGTGTTGTCGGTGTCCACGCCAAGGCCCACCGTGTCGCGGCCCAGTTCGGCGAACGTCGCGAACGCGTGCCGCAGGAGCAGGCCCGCGAGCCCCTGGCCGCGCGCTTCGCGCAGGACGCCGATGCTGCGGATCCAGCCCATCGCCGTACGGTCGTTGCGGGCGAGGAGGAAGCCGACGTCTTGTTTTTGACCGGTGCCGGCGATCCACACCAGCGACCAGTCGATCCGGTCGCCGTCGACGTCGTGGAACCACTGCTCGTACGTACGCGGCTGGAAGTCGAAGTGCTCGGCGAACGTGGCCTGGTAGAGGGCGTGGACCAGGCGGCGGTCCTCCTCGGTGACGCAGGCTCGCAGCCGTACGCCGTCGGGGAGTTGGACGGGGTGGTCCTGCTCGGGATCGACCGGCCTGTGCAGTACGTGGTATCTGCGGACGACGTCCCAGCCGCGAGCCGTCAGCACTTCCTGGTCGAGCGTCGCGCGGACGTTGAGGTAGAGGTGGACGACAGCTCGCTCGGCCCCGTTCGACCGGGCCTTCTCCAGGGCCCTCGTCTCCATCGCGGCCAGGACACTCCGGCCGGCCTCCTGGGGCTCGGGGAGGACATAGTGGTCGATGTCGATCCGCTCGCCCTCCGACTCGTCCCACAACAGGCCGTAGACGACGAGGAGTTCACCGTCGAAGGCGAGCCATGAGTCGTGGGCCAGGTCGGTGTCGGGGTGTTTGAGGTCGGCCTCGACGGTGTGCTGGTCCGTTTCGGGGCGGCCGACCTCGATCACGTCGATCGCGTTGAGGAGGGCGGTGATCTCGGGGGCGTCTTCGAGGGTGGCCGGGCGTATGAGGTACGGCATGGTGTCAGGGTCGGGGGGGTGGGGCGGGGGTCGCAAACGAATTTCGGTGCGGTCGGCTTCGCGTGCGGTCAGGCCCGTCCGGTCGCCTGGTGGCAGGCGTGTATGTAGTCCTTCACCAGGGGGCGGTGGTCGTCGGTGCGCCAGGCGAGTGCGAGGCGGCTGGGGGAGAGGCCGTGCACCGGGCGGGTGGTGACGCCGTCGAGGGCGATCAGTGGTGCGTTTCCGCTGGCCAGCAGGCAGATGCCGCGTCCGTCCACGAGGGCTTCGTACGTTTCCTCGGTGCCGGCTATTTCGGCTCCGATGCGGGGTGGTCTGCCGTTGCGGGCGTCCAGTGCGAGCCAGTGGTCCCGGAGTATTCCGGCGCTCTTCGGCAGTGCGAGGAAGGGTTCGTCGAGGAGGTCGGTGAAGTCGACGGTGTCCCGGGCGGCCAGCGGGTGGTTCTGGGGGAGGGCGACCAGGCGTGGTTCCTCGGCGACCACGAGCCAGGTGTAGCGGTCGGGGTCGGGCAGGGGGAGCCAGACGAAGGCGAGGTCGCTGGAGGCGTCGGTGAGGCCTGCGGTCGGGTCCTCCCAGCTGATCTGGCGCAGTTTCACGGTGGCGTCGGGGTGGAGGTCGGTGAACCGGGATCTGATCGCGGGGAGCAGGCCGCCGCGGCCCGGGCTGGTGCTCATCCCTATGACGAGAGTTGTGCGCTGACCGGCTTTGGCGGCCTCGACCGCCTTGTGCGCGGTGTCCCAGGCGGCCAGTATCTCGCGGGCGTGGGGGAGCAGCGCGGCGCCCACCGGGGTGAGCCGGACCTCTCGCCGGTCGCGCTCGAACAGCGGTGCGCCTAGCTGCCGTTCCGGCATCCGGATCTGTTTGCTCAGCGCGGGCTGGGAGATGAACAGCCGCTCGGCGGCGCGTGTGAAGTGCAGTTCGTCCGCGACGGCGGCGAAGTAGCGAAGGTCTCTTCCGTGCACGTCCATAGCCATGGGTTATCACAAGGGGTCTTGGACGGGTGAACGCGGCTGGCGGCAGGGTGGGGCCTGAGAGATCCGCAGTACTTACGGGAGGGACGTCCGATGAGCAAGGTGTGGCTGGTGACCGGGGCGAGCAGCGGGTTCGGCCGGGCGATCGCCGAGGCGGCGGTTGCTGCCGGGGACGTGGTCGTGGCGACCGCGCGCCGTGTCGATGCGCTGGCGGGGCTGGTTGCCGCGCATCCCGGGCAGGTGGAGGCGCTGGCGCTCGATGTGACCGACAGTGCGGGGATCGAGGTTGTCGTGCGGGATGTGACGGATCGGCACGGGCGGATCGACGTTCTGGTCAACAATGCCGGGCGTAGTCATGTGGGTGCTGCTGAGGAGACCAGCGACGCCGAGCTGCGGTCCCTGTTCGACCTGCACTTCTTCGGGCCCGCCGCGCTGGTTCGGGCCGTGCTGCCGCACATGCGTGCCCGGCGCAGTGGCGCGATCGTCCAGATGAGCAGCATGGGCGGTCAGATGTCCTTCTCCGGGTTCTCGGCCTACAGCGGGACCAAGTTCGCGCTGGAAGGGTTCTCGGAGGCGCTGGTCGAGGAGGTGCGTCCGCTCGGTATCAAGGTGCTGATCGTGGAGCCCGGTGCCTTCCGTACCAGCTTGATGGGCAATATCAGCGTCAGTGAGGAGATCGCCGACTACGCCGGGACGGTCGGCCCCACCCGGCGGATGACCCAGACTGCCGGCGGCACGGAACCGGGCGACCCGGCCAAGGCTGCGGCGGCGATCCTGGCGGCCCTGGACGCCGAGCAGACCCCGCTGCATCTGCCCCTGGGCGGCGACGCGGTCGACGCGGTCCTCGCCCACCTCGACGCCGTCCGCTCCGATGTCACCGCCTGGGAGAAGACGGCCCGCGACACCGCCTACCCGAGCTAGGCCCGGAGGGCGGGGCGCGGGCGGGCGTGAGGGTGGTCCGCTCCCCGAACTCCAAGGTCCGGCAATGCACTTGCCACCCCACTCCCGGCCTCCGGCAATCCGTGCCTCAAGCTGTCACCTCCTTCGGCAAAGACGTCTATCCGCGTAGAACCCCGGGATGCTGTCATGTGCGCGACCGCCCGGACTGTTGCCGGGCCTTCTCGGGAGACCCCCCATGTCCCGTACCACCCGTCCCGTGGTGACCGCCCTCTCCGCCTTCGCCCTCGCCGCCGCCGGACTCACGTTCACGGCGGGTACGGCTCACGCGCAGTCGTGCAGCCAGTCGTACCTTCCCCTCCCCGACCCCTCCTGCCAGCCCGGCGCCCTCAACCCCGATGTCACTCAGGACACCATCGGCTCCACCATCTGCGTCTCCGGGTGGACCGCGACCGTCCGTCCCTCCAGCTCGTACACGACCGCCCTGAAGAAGCAGCAGATAGTCGAGTACGGCTACAGCGACACCAGCACCGCCGACTACGAGGAGGACCACTTCATCCCCCTCGAACTCGGCGGCGCCCCCAAGGACCCCCTGAACCTGTGGCCGGAGCCCGAGTACGGCGACAAGACCGCCGGTAACAAGGACACCGTCGAGAACAAGCTCAAGAAGGCCGTCTGCGCGGGCCAGGTCAACCTGACCGACGCGCAGAACGCGATCGCCTCGGACTGGACGACAGCACTGTCGGACCTCGGTCTGAGCTGACCCGGCGCAGGGGGCGGTCAGGTCTCCTGGAGCGGCGCGTACGCGTCGGCGCTCAGGCCGAACGTCCAGGCCACCCCCTCTCGCGCGGTGCGCGTACGCGGCGGCACCCGCAGCCAGTACACGTTCCGTGAACCGTCCGGCTCCGGCGTGGAGTTGACGACCTCGACCATCACCACGGGCTCGTCGATGCCCATCTCGATCCGCCACAGGACGCCGGTCCCGTCCCGGTGGACCGGCTGCGCGCCCGAGTCGGCGAGGTACCGCTCGTACCCGTAGAACTCCAGCATCACGCGCCGCAGTTCGGCGTTCTCCTCGGCCTGGATGCGCTGCGGCACCAGCGTGCGCAGCTCGTCGAGGAAGTCCGGCGGCACCGGCATTCCGCGCCACGCGCACAGCGCGAACCCGTCGGGGAACGCCAGCGCCGGACCGTCCCCCCGGTCGAGCCGCCCCGCCTCGTCACGGTGCAGTTCGGTGGGCCGCTCGCAGATCACGGCGACCTTCTCGAAGGCCCACCACCACCCGGCGCTGCGACAGACCTCGGCGAGCCCGTCCAACGGCCCCTCGGCACCAGGCTGTTCAGTCAGGCTCCCGCGCGCCGGAAGCGGCGTGGTGCCGTCGTCCGGCAGCCCCGCGTCACCGGATGCCGAGCCACCCGCGAACGCCGCCAGCCACGGCGCGTCATGCTGCCCCAGCATCGCGTCCAGCAGAATCAGCCGAGCCTGTCCCGCCCGCTGCCTGCCGACCTCCTCCAGCACGCCCTCCCGGATCCGCTCGACCAGCGACTGGGTCAGCTCCCACAGCCGGCCGCCGGTCGCGGACCAGTGCGCGGACCACCCCTCCGGCCCCAACTCGCCGTGCAGCCGCCGTCGTTCGACCGCCCACGGCTCACTGCGCACGGCCTCGCGGACACTCGCCCCGGGAGCGGCCAGCCCGCCGACCACGGCCACGCCCTCCAGGGGCGAGCCCGCCCACAGGACCCGCTCCGGCTCGGCCAGCCCCGCCCGCCGGTACGCGAGCCGGACGCCCGCCTCGGCCCGCGCCCGGTCCGCCGGAACCGCCGACGCCGCACAGGCACGCCACTCGTTCACGTTCATCGTCAAGACCCCTCAGTCCGCCACGATCCGCACCGACCCGGGCACGTACTCCCGCTGCCGGATCACCCGGTACCACCCCGCCGGGAGCACGATCGTCGCGTGCTCCTCGTGAACCACCCGCCCGCCCTTGGGCACATGCAGCAGCATCGGCCCGAACGGCCCCGACTCCCGCACGAGGTCCCCCGGACCCACCACCGCATGCGCGTGCCCGGTCACCTCGCCCAGCGCCAGCACCAGCCGCCCCCGCCCGTCCCGCGCCTCTCTCGGCGCCCGCTCCACATGCGCCGGAACGGCCTCTTCGGCGACGGACACGATCAGTACGTCTCCCTGCCGGTACATGGACACACCCCCTCCAACTCGACCGCGGCGCACCTCGCGCCGCCCTCATGACCACGACCGTACGACCCACCACTGACAACGCCCCCGAACCCCGCCCCCGGCACCGCGTTGTCAGTGGCGGTTGGTACAACTTGCGGCAACAGGCCACAACCGCCGCGAGCATGGAGCCGTCGCATGACCGTCCACGAGCACCTGAAGACCTTCCACCGGCTGCCGGTCCGCGCGATCCCGCACCCGAAGGACAACAGGCCGCAGCCCGACGCGGACGCCTGCGCCTGGCGCATCGCAAGCGAGGTGTACGACTCCGGCGAGGAGTGGACGGCCGTCTTCGCCCGCTTCCTCGACACCGTCGACAGCGCGCAGGTGAAGGCGATCGTGGTCGGCGCCTGGGAGGAGGCGTACGAGACGGACCCGGCGGCCGTGATCGAGGCGATCGTCGCCGCCAAGGACCGGCTGCCCGCGCTGCGCGCGCTGTTCCTCGGGGACATGACGTCGGAGGAGTGTGAGATCTCCTGGATCCAGCAGACGGACGTCACCCCGCTGCTGACGGCCTTCCCGGAGCTGGAGGAGCTGGGCACGCGCGGCGGCCAGGACCTGGCGATCGACAGCGTCACGCACACCGCGCTGCGCCGCCTGACGATGGAGTCCGGCGGCCTGCCCGCGAGCGTGGTGCGCGGGGTCGCCGCGTGCGACTTCCCGGCCCTGGAACACCTCGACCTGTGGCTCGGCACGCCCGACTACGGCGGCGACGCCGAGATCGGCGACCTGGCGCCGATCCTGTCCGGCGCCCGCCTGCCGAGCCTGCGTCACCTCGCGCTGCACAACAGCGAGATGCAGGACCAGGTCGCCGCAGCCGTCGCCGCCGCACCGGTCGTCGCCCGCCTGGAGTCCCTCGACCTGTCGATGGGCATCCTCACCGACGACGGCGCCGCCGCCCTCCTCACCGGCCAGCCCCTCACCCACCTGAAGACGCTCGACCTGCACTACAACTACCTGACCGCCCCCGTGCGCGAGCGCCTCACCGACACCCTGACCCCGGCGGGCGTCGACCTCTTCCTCGACCGCGACGACGCGGAGGACGACGAAGAGGACGACGGCACGGTGTGGCGTTACGTGGCCGTGGGGGAGTGACACCGATGCCGCCCGCTCCCGAGGAGGTGTGCCGTACGCCCGCGTTCACGGTCGTCGGCAACCCCGAGAACCGCCGCGTGACCCTCTTCACCGACGCCGCCCGCGCGGCCGGTCTCCCGGCCCCGCGCGTCCTGGCCTGGGCGGACGTCCTCGCGGCGGGCGGCGCCGACTTCACCCCCGACGAGATCGTCCGCCTCGACTCGCCCGGCGAGAACCCCGAGGTGGACCGCGTCCTGCGCGCCGCCGACGACCCCACCCGGGTCGAAGGCTCCGCCCGCTGGTACGACGCGTTCCTCGCGACCCTGGCCACCCTGCGCGGCGGCACCCGCCTCGACGACCCGGACGACCTGGCGACCCTGTTCGACAAACGCCGCTGCCACGCACGCCTGACGGCAGCGGGTGTCCCCGTCCCGTACTCGCCCGCCGCCGAGGTCACCGGCTGGGACGACGTCCGCGCCCTGATGCGCGAGCACCGCATGCCGAGGCTCTTCGTGAAGCCCGCGCACGGCTCCTCCGCGTCCGGCGTACTCGCGGTCGAGACGGCGGGCGGCGGGCGTATCCGCGCGACGACGTCCGTCGAACGCGCCCCGGACGGGCGGCTGTTCAACTCCCTCAAGGTCCGCCGCTACGACAGCGAACGCGAGATCGCCGCGATCGTCGACAGGCTCGCCCCGGACCACCTCCACCTGGAGCGCTGGTTCCCGAAGGCGTCCCAGCGGGCCCGCGCGGCGGACCTGCGGGTCGTGGTCGTCGCCGGACGAGCCACGCACGCGGTGGTCCGCACCAGCGGCTCCCCGCTCACCAACCTGCACCTCGGCGGCCGTAGAGGCGACCTCGACGAGGCGCGCGCGGCGGTCGAGGAGGCGGGGGCGCGCTGGTCCGACGTCCTCGGGGTGGCCGAGCGGGCCGCCGCCTGCTTCCCGCGCACGCTGTGCGTCGGCGTCGACCTGCTGCCGGCGGTCGGCTGGCGCGCGGCCGTGGTCGGCGAGGTCAACGCCTTCGGCGACCTCCTCCCCGGCCTCACGGGCCTGCCGGGCAGCGGCGCGGAGGGACTCGACACGTACGCCGCCCAGATACGCGCCGCACCGGAACACGCCCGGCGCCACGCCGCCCCGAACCACGGAAGAACCACCCATGCACACGCCTGACATGGCGAGGATCGTCGGCAGTCACGACCTCCTCCTCGTCACCCTCGACACCCTGAGGTACGACGTCGCCGTCGAACTCGCCGCCGAGGGCCGCATCCCGAACCTCGCCCGCCACCTCCCCGACGGCCGCTGGGAGGAACGGCACGCCCCCGGCAGCTTCACGTACGCCTCCCACCAGGCGATCTTCGCGGGATTCTTGCCGACACCGGCCACCCCGGGACCCCACCCACGCCTCTTCGCCGCACGCTTCGCGGGCAGCGAGACGACGGCCGACGGCACGTTCGTGTACGACACCCCCGACCTGGTCTCCGGCCTGGCGAAGGAGGGCTACCGCACGGTCTGCATCGGCGGCGTCGGCTTCTTCAACCGCCAGGGCCCGCTCGGCACGGTCCTCCCCGGCCTCTTCCAAGAGGCCCACTGGGAACCGGAGTTCGGCGTCACCTCACCCCACTCCTTCGAGAACCAGGTCGCCCGCGCCGAACAGGTCGTCGCCGAACTCCCGCAGGACCAGCGCCTGTTCCTCTTCGTGAACGTCTCGGCCCTGCACCAGCCCAACTGGTTCCACCTCCCCGGCGCCACCCGCGAGGCCGGAGACACCCGCGCCACCCATGCCGCCGCCCTGGAGTACGTCGACCGCCACATCGGCCGCCTCTTCGCCGCCGCGAGCAGCCGCCGCCCCTGCTTCACGATCGTCTGCTCCGACCACGGCACGGCCTACGGCGACGACGGCTACACCGGCCACCGCCTGGGCCACCCCTCGGTATGGACGGTGCCGTACGCCCAATTCGTCCTGAACCAGGGGGAGACAGCGTGACCACGAGCCCCTACCAGTCGTACGTGTACGCCTACCCTCACAAGACGGCGTACCGGAAACTCGACGACCGCCCGCCGCTCACCAAGCTCTGGGCGGACGAACCGACGAACGCCCTCTCCCTCTACTTCCACATTCCGTTCTGCGAAGTCCGCTGCGGCTTCTGCAACCTCTTCACCCGCATCGGCGCCCCCGACGGCCTCACCACCGCCTACCTGGACGCCCTCGAACGCCAGGCGACAGCGGCCCGCGAAGCCCTCACCGAACCCCGTTTCGCCACAGCGGCGTTCGGCGGCGGCACCCCCACCTTCCTCACCGCCGCCGAACTCGACCGCCTCTGCGACCTCGCCGAACTGCGCATGGGCGCCGACCTGAAGGCGATCCCCCTCTCCGTCGAGGCATCTCCCGCGACCGCCACCGCCGACCGGCTCCAGGTCCTCGCCGACCGGGGCACCACCCGTCTCAGCCTCGGCGTCCAGAGCTTCGACGACACCGAGGCGCGAGCCGCCGTACGCCCGCAGAAACGCGCGGACGTCGAGGCGGCGCTCGGCAGGATCAGGGACGTACGCATCCCGGTCCTCAACATCGACCTCATCTACGGCATCGACGGCCAGACGGACGCGAGCTGGCTCAACTCCCTCGACGCGGCGCTCGCCTGGGACCCCGAGGAGCTGTACCTCTACCCCCTGTACGTCCGCCCCGGCACGGGACTGGGCCGACGCGCGTCCGACGCCCCCGACCCGGCCTGGGACCAACAGCGGCTGCGGCTCTACCGGTTGGGCCGCGACCATCTCCTCGCGCAGGGGTACGTCCAGCACTCGATGCGGATGTTCCGCCGTGCGGACGCCCCGGACCAGGGCGCGGACGACTACGCGTGCCAGACGGACGGGATGGTCGGACTGGGGTGCGGGGCGCGGTCGTACACGAGGGAGGTGCACTACTCCTTCGACTACGCGGTGGGGATGAGCGAGATACGCGGGATCATCGACGACTACGTGACCACCGAGGACTTCGCGCACGCGGAGATCGGCTTCGAGATGGGCGACGACGAGCGGCGCCGCCGGTATCTCCTCCAATCCCTGCTCCAGGCCGAGGGGTTGCCCGAGGACGGCCAACGGGAGCACTTCGGGCCCGAGTTGGCGCGCCTGGCCGAGCGCGGCTGGCTGGAGGAGACGGACGGCCGGCTCAAGCTCACCCCGGAGGGCCTCGCGCACTCCGACGCGATCGGGCCCGAACTCTTCTCCCCGGTGGTGCGCCGCCGCATGGCCGCGTACGAGAGGAAGTAGCCGCCGCGATGGATCTCACCCTGCTCTACCGGGGCCCGCTCGCCTCCTGCGACTACGACTGCCCCTACTGCCCGTTCGCGAAGCGCCGCGACAGCACGGACCGACTCCGGGCGGACCGCGCCGCGTTGGACCGCTTCACGGAGTGGGCGCACGCCCAGACCGACGACCGCCTGTCGATCCTCTTCACCCCCTGGGGCGAGGGCCTGACCCGCTCCTGGTACCGCCGCGCGCTGGTCGGCCTGTCCCACCTCCCGCACGTCCGCCGCGTCGCCATCCAGACCAACCTCAGCTGCCGCACCGACTGGTTGACCGAGGCAGAGCCCGACACCCTTGCCCTGTGGTGCACTTACCACCCCGGCCAGACCCCGTACGACCGCTTCCTCGCGAAGTGCCACGACCTCGCGGCGAAGGGGATCCGGTACAGCGTCGGCATCGTCGGCCTGCCCGAACACCTCGACGCGGCACGACAGTTGCGCGCCGACCTCCCCGGCCACGTCTACCTGTGGGTGAACGCCGCCGAGGGCCACACGTACGACGACGCCTCCGCCGCCGACTGGACCGGCCTCGACCCGCTGTTCCCGTACAGCCGCCGCCCGCACCCCAGCGCAGGACTCCCGTGCCGCACCGGCGAGTCGGTGATCTCGGTGGACGGCGAGGGGACCGTACGGCGCTGCCACTTCGTCCGCGCCGAACTCGGCAACCTCTACGACGGCTCCTACCGGGCCGCGTTGCAGCCGCGCGCGTGCCCGCTCGCCGTGTGCGACTGCCACATCGGGTACGTGCACCTGGAGACCCTCCCGCTGTACGACGTGTTCGCGGGAGGGGTCCTGGAGCGGATACCGCTAGCGGCCCAGCCGTAGCGTGAGGATCTGGAACGGCCGCAGGGAGAACCGCACTTCGTTGCCGCCGTGCTCCACCGACTCGCCCTCCAGCGGGCGTTCCAGCAGGTCGGTCACGGTGGCGGAGGCGAGCGGGAAGCCGGCCGTGAGGGTGGCGCGGGCGCGGGTGCCCCGGGACTCGAAGAGGCGGACGATCACGTCGCCGCTGCGGTCGTCGGCGAGCTTGACCGCCTCGATCACGACGCCGTCGTCGTCGACGGCGACCAGCGGGGCGACCGTCGCGGAACCGGCGACGACCCGCTCGCGCAGGTTGAACCGGTACCCCTCGCGCACCGCGTCCGGGACCTGGGCGCCGATCAGCAGGCCGTAGGACAGGCGGTGCGTGCCCTGGTCCTGGTCGGGGTCCGGGAAGAGGGCCGCGCGCAGCAGGGTGAGGCGGACCGTGGTGGTCGTGCCGCCGTCGGCGCGGACGTCGCGGGTGACGTCGTGGCCGTACGAGGAGTCGTTGACCAGGGCCGCGCCCCAGTCGCGCTCGCCGACGTGCAGGTAGCGGTGCGCGCAGATCTCGAACTTGGCTGCGTCCCAGGTGGTGTTGGTGTGCGTGGGGCGCTCGACGTGACCGAAGGGGATCTCGGCGGTCGAGTGCGCGGCGCGGACGTCCAGCGGGAACGCGGCCTTGAGGACCTTCTCCCGCTCGTGCCAGTCGACGACCGTGTCGACCGACAGGCGGCGTGAACCGGCGGGCAGGGTCAGCGTCTGCTCGATCCGCGAGTCGCCGAACACGCGGACCACGTGGACGCCGTCCTCGGTCGCCGTGACCGACTCGGCCTCGGTGAGGTCGCGGACGGTGTTGCGGTAGAAGACGTCCAGGTCCCAGGCGTCCCACTGGTTCGGGAAGTCCTGGTGGAGCTGGAGGAGGTTGCCGACAGTACCGGGGGCGAGGGCCTCGCGGTCGGCTTCGAGGTCGTAGGCGGAGGTGACGAGGCCGCGGGAGTCGATGGTGACGCGGACGATGCCGTTGTCGAGGACGAAGGTCGGATTATCGGACCGCACTTCACCGGACCCGGCCACCGACCCCGGCTGTGGTGCCACCGGCGCCTCCGGCCGCCCCTCCCGAACCACCGCCCCGAACGCCGCCACCCCACCCCGCGCATGCGGAGCCGCATTGAAGACGACCGTCCCCTCCCCTTCCCCGGCCAGCGCCCCCAGCGCCACCCCGATCACCCCGTTCAGCTCCCCCGCGACCCGCGCGTACGTCTCCTCCGCCTCCCGGTGCACCCATGCGATCGACGTCCCCGGCAGGATGTCGTGGAACTGATGCAGCAGCACCGTCTTCCACAGTCGGTCCAACTCCTCGTACGGATACGGCGTCCCCTCCCGCACCGCCGCCGTCGCCGCCCACAACTCGGCCTCACGCAACAGGTGTTCGCTGCGCCGGTTCCCCTGCTTCGTGGCCAACTGGCTGGTGAGCGTGCCCCGGTGGAACTCCAGGTACAGCTCGCCGGACCAGACGGGGGCGCCCCCGTTCGCCTCGTACTCGGCGTGCGCCTTGCGGAAGAACTCCAGCGGGCCGTCCATCTCGACGCGCGGCGCGCCCTCCAGGTCCTTCATGCGCTCGGCGCGGGACAGCATCTCCCGGGTGGGACCGCCGCCGCCGTCGCCGTAGCCGAAGGGGATCAGGGAGTGGTTGGCGCGCGCCTTGTCCTGGAAGTTCCGGACGCTGTGGGCGACTTGGGCGCCGGAGAGGTCGCCGTTGTAGGAGTCGACCGGCGGGAAGTGGCTGAAGATACGGGTGCCGTCGATGCCCTCCCACCAGAACGTGTGGTGCGGGAACTTGTTCGTCGTGTTCCACGAGATCTTCTGCGTGAGGAACCACTTCACCCCGGCCAGCTTCATGATCTGGGGGAGGGCCGCGTTGTAGCCGAAGGTGTCCGGCAGCCACATGTCCTCGGTCTCGACGCCGAACTCGTCGAGATAGAACCGCTTTCCGTGCACGAACTGCCGCACCAGCGCCTCGCCGCCGCTGATGTTGGTGTCCGGCTCCACCCAGAGGCTGCCGGTCGGCAGGAACTGCCCGGTCTTCGCCTTCTCCTGGGCGCGCGCGTACACCTCGGGCCGGTGCTCCTTGAGCCAGGCGAGCTGCTGGGCCTGGGACATGACGAACTTGAACTCGGGGTGGTCGTCCATGAGTTGAGTGACGTTGGAGACCGTGCGGGCCACCTTGCGGACCGTCTCGCGCAGCGGCCACAGCCACGCCGTGTCGATGTGCGCGTGGCCGACGGCGGTGACGCGGTGGGCGCCCGCGTGCGCGGGGGAGTCCAAAGCCGGTCGGAGGGCTTCCCGGGCCTTCGGAGCCGTACCGCTGATGTCCCGCAAGTCGATGGCGTCCAGGGCGAGTTCGACCGCGCGCAGGATCTGCCAGCGGCGCGGGTCGGCCGGGGAGAGCTCGTGCATGAGCTGGCCGAGGACGTCCAAGTCCTGCGTGAGTTCGTGGACTTCGCGGTCGACGACGGCCAGGTCCATGCGGCGCAGGCGGTAGACCGGGGCGCCCGGGTCGGCCGCCGGGTCGCCGAGCCAGGGGGCCGGGCCGCCGACCGTGACCGGGGTGAACGTCACCTGGTCCTGGCCGGTGTGCATGACGACCGGGTTGGCGGCGGCCTCGATGAAGACCGTGAACTCCTCGCCGCCTTCCGCCTGTTCGGTGACCGGGAGCCAGGTGTTGCGCGGGTTGAGGGCCTTCACGGCGGTGCCGTCGGCGCGGTAGACGAGGCCCTCGGCGGAGAAGCCGGCCGAGTGCGTGCCGAACCCGAGGTCGAGCACCGCCTCCACCGGCAGGCCCGCCCACTCGGCCGGTACGGTCCCGGTCACCTTGAACCAACTCGTCGTCCAGGCGGGTCCCCACGGGTCGCCGACCTTCACCGGACGGAAGGGCGCGGCCAACCCCTCGCCGACCGGCACCGGTTCACCCGGCACATCCCACGCCTCGACCGAGAGGGGTACCGCTCTGGCGTGGACGGCGGGCCGGATGCGTTCCTCCAGCACCCGGCGCAGCCGCTGTTCGGTGACGTCACGGTCGTTGTGCATGTGGATCTCCGTCGCAAGAAGTGGGGGGGCGGCCTGAGCCGAAAACCTGTGAAGCCGGAGGGAGTTCAGCCCTTGAGCGCGCCGCCGAGCGCGAACCCGCCGCCCAGCTTGCGGGCCAGCAGCAGATACAACATCACGACCGGCAGCGAGTAGATGATCGAGAACGCCGACAACTGCCCGTACTGCGTCTGGTCATGAGCGCTGAGGAACGTGAACACGCTGACGGACGCGGGGAGTTTCTCCGGCGACAGCAGCAGGATGAAGGGGACGAAGAAGTTCCCCCACATGCCGATGAACGTGAAGATGGTGACCACGACGACCCCGGGCCGCATCAGCGGCAGCACCACCCGCCACAGCACCTGCATCGTGTTCGCGCCGTCGATCCTGGCCGCCTCCTCCAGGACGATCGGCACGCCGTCCATGAAGTTCTTCATCAGCCAGATCCCGAACGGCAGCGAGGACGCGGCCAGGAACAGCGTCGTCCCCGGCATCGAGTCGATCAGGTTGACCTGCACGAACATGCTGTAGACGGGGATCATCACGGCGGTGATGGGCAGCCCCGTCGAGAACAGGATCGTGTACAGGAACGGTCGCCGCACCCGCGACCGGTACCGCGAGAGCGGGTACGCGCACAGGATCGACGCCGCGACCGTGATCGCCGTACCGAAACCGCACAGCAGAAGGCTGTTGAGCATCGGGCGGAAGGTCGTGTCGACGTTGAGGACCGCGTCGAAGTTGTCCAGCGTGAGGGAGCCGGGGAGCTTTAGCTGGAAGGTGTTGAGGTCGCTGACGGAGGCGAGGAGCATCCACAGCAGCGGCAGGACGTACAGGACCGACACCGCGAGCAGGACGACGTTCACCGACAGCTTGCCGAGCTTGAAGCGCCGTCGGGGCGAACTCCTGACAGCAGGAGCCTTGTTGACGGTCGCGGCGGGCGGAGTGGCGAGGGCGGCCATCAGTCGTCCTCCATCTTGAGCAGGCGGATGTACACGATCGAGAACAGCGCGCCGACCACGAGCAGCACCAGCGCGATCGCCGTGCCGTAGCCGATCAGGCTGTTCTGGAAGGCCTGTTGGTACATGAAGATCGGCAGCGTCTCGCTCTTGTTGCCGGGACCGCCGCGCGTCATCGTGTAAATGAGCCCGAAGACCGACAGGGTCTGGAGGGTGATCAGCATCAGGTTCGTCAGGATCGTCGGCCTGATCACCGGAAGGGTCACCCGCCACAGCCGCTGCCAGGCGTTCGCGCCGTCCATCTCGGCGGCCTCGGTGAGTTCGGCCGGTACGTCGTTGATGGCGGCGGTGAACACCATCAGCGAGAAGGCCGTACCGCGCCACACGTTGGCCAGACACACCGCCAGGATCGGCATCGTGTACAGCCAGTTCTGCGTGGGCAGGCCGATCGCGTCGAGCAGCGAGTTCAGCGAGCCCTGGTCGAAGAAGAAGGCGTACATCAGGTACCCGGCGACGACCTCGGGCAGCACCCAGGCCGCGATCACGACGCCACTGATCAGGGAACGGACCGGCTTGCTGGCCTTCTGCATCATCAGCGCGAGCGCGAGGCCCAGCGTGTTCTGCCCGACCACGGCCGAGCCGACGACGAACACGAGCGTCAGCTTCACGGCGTTGAGGAAGTCGTCGTCCTTGAACGCGCGGGTGAAGTTGTCGAAACCGACGAAGTCCGTGCCGGACGTGCCGGTCAACTGCATGTCCGTGAAGGCGTAGTAGACGCAGTACGCGATCGGACCGGCGAGGAACACGGCGAGCAGGATCACCGCAGGGACGGTCGGCAGCCCGCGCAGCAGCGAGCGGACGACGGGCGAGGGGGCGGCCCCGCGAGAGCGCTTCTCGCGGGGCGCCAGGGGGGAGACGGCGGTCACTTGGTGCCCTCGACCGTGTGGTCACCGCCGACCGCCGACTTGACATCGTTGTCGTACGTGGCTGCGGCCTTGTCGGCGGACGCCTGTCCCGTCGTCACCGACTCCATCGCCTTCTGGATCGCCGTCGAGACCTGGTTGTACTCGGGCAGACCGGGGCGGTAGTGGGTGTCGGCGACCAGTCCGGTGAAGAACTTGTTGGTCGGGACGGCCTTCAGGTACTCGGGGTCGGCGGCGACGTCGTTGCGCACGGCGATCGTCGCGTTGAGGACGTTCCACTTCGTGGAGTTGGCCTTCGTCTGGAGCGTCCCGGAGAGGAACTTCCAGGCGAGGTCGGCGTTCTTGGCCTTCGCCGGGATCGACCAGGCCCAGCCGCCGGACATGCTGGTCGCGCCGGGCGCCTGGCCGTTCTGGGTCGGCATCGCGGCCGTCCCCATCACCGAGTTCCACTCCTTCCACGGCGTCGGGCTCGTCGTCCCCCAGTTGTTCGGCATCCACGAGCCGTCGATGTCGATCGCGAGCTTGCCCTGGGGGATGAGTTCCGTGCCGACCGTGGTGCCGAAGTTGGCGCCGAGCGCCTGCTCCTTGGCCGGGCCGAGGCCGTCGTTGTAGACGGTGTGCACGAAGTCGAGGGAGTCCTTGAAGCCCTGGCTGCCGACGACCCACTTCTTCTGTGCCCCGTCGTACAGCGAGTTCCCGGCGGCCTGCGTGCCGTACAGGAGCATCTCGAAGCCCTGCATCGAGGACGCCTCGCCGCCCGCCTGGCCGGTGTAGAGGTTGAGCGGGGTGACGCCGGGGAGCTTCGCCTTGATCGTGCGCGCGGCCGTCAGGACGTCGGCCCAGGTCTTCGGCTGCCACGGGACGGCGATGCCGGCCTTCTGGAAGAGCTGCTTGTTGTACCAGATGCCGCGCGTGTCGGTGTTGTCCGGGACGCCGTACACCTTGCCGTCGGCGGCGCCCGTGACCGCGCCCTTCGCCGCCGCCGCGTACTGGGACCAGTCGGCCCACTGCGCGGTGTAGGTGTCGAGGGGCTTGAGGTAGCCGCCCGCGATGTCGGAGTTGATCAGCGCGGTGTCCTCGTAGATGAGGTCCGGAGCGGTCGAGGGGGACCGCATCATGAGCTGGATCTTCGTGTAGTAGTCGTTCTCGGAGGCGGTGACCGGGACCAGCTGGACCTTGGTGCCGGGGTTGGCGGCCTGGAACTCCTTCACGGCGGAGGCGAGGAAGTTCGCCTGGAGCTTGACCGTGCTGTTCAGGTTCTGCCAGTAGACGACCTTGACGGTCTTGGACGAGCTGCCTGACGAACCCGAACCACAGGCGGTGACAGCCAGTGCGGTGGCGGCGGTGAACGCCGCGGCGGTGACGATTCTCGTGCGCACAGTGGTTCCTCCGGAGCGCGAAACCTGGGGAATGACGAGATGTTCTACGGCTCTTTCCGGCCACAGGGGCGAGTGGGTGCGCCGCTCTGACCTGGCCTCGGCGCCACATCACCCGGACCATGCGACCGGATTTGATGGGCGTCAGCTAAATCCAATTGATGGATTAAGTCAATGCTTCCGGTGTGTAAACTTTCGGCCTGCGGCGCGCTCTGGGGGAGCGGCCGGCCGAGGTGAGGGGTCCAGGTGGTACGGGTGACGCAGCAGACGCGGGCACAGAGTGTGACGGACGGGGCGGGCGTGCCCCAGGGGAGTCCGGTGTCGACGCCGAGCGGGACGAACCTGCCGCGCGTCGGTGGCTACAACCAGGCGGTCGTCCTCGACGCCGTCCGTACGGGCGGGGAGATCAGCCGCGTCGAGCTCGCCGCGCTGACCGGCCTCACCAACCAGACCGTCTCCAACGTCGTCCGCAAGCTCCTCGACGCCGGGCTCGTCGTCGAGTCCGGGCAGGCGCCGTCCAACGGGGGCAAACGGCGTACGTTGCTGTCGCTGCGGGCGGACGGGGCGTACGCGGTCGGTGTGCACCTCGATCCGGACGTCGCCGTCATCGTCGTCGTCGATCTCGCGGGGCAGGTCGTGGGGAGCAGGCGGCTCAGACTCACCGACCCCGGGGACCCGGCCGGCATCGTGGACCGGGTGTCCCGCGCCGCCCTACGGCTCGTCGAGCGCTCCGGCGTCGACCGCGAGCGGCTCCTCGGGCTCGGCATCGCGGCGCCCGGGCCCCTCGACGGGAGCACCGGGGCCGTCGTCTCGCCGCCCAACTTTCCCGGGTGGGGGCGGGTGCCGCTCACCGAGATGTTCGCGGCGGCCACCGGGCTGCCGGTCGCCCTCGACAACGACGCGACCGCCGCGGCCATAGGGGAGCGGTGGATCGGGGGCGCCCAGCGGGCCGGGAGCTTCCTCTTCGTCTACCTCGGGACCGGGATCGGGGCCGGGATCGTCCTCGACAACACCGTGCTGCACGGGGACTCGGGGAACGCGGGGGAGTTCGGGCACATGCCGGTCGAGCCGGGGGACCGGGTCTGCCAGTGCGGCGCGAACGACTGCCTCGGCCCCTATTGCAGCCCCGCCGCGATCATCGAGGACCTCTTCGAGCGCCACGGCCCCGACACCGCCGCCGGTCTCGGCCTCATCGGCGGCCCCGACTCCGTCCACCTCGACTGGAAGGCCCTGCGCAAGGCCGCCCGCTCCGGCGACGACGCGGCCCTCGACGTCGTACGGCGCGCGGCGCGGCGTATCGGACAGGCGGCGCGGGGCGCCACGAGCCTGCTGGACGTGGGGCGGATCGTCCTCGGGGGCGAGGCGCTGCGGGGGATCGAGGGGCTGATGCGGGAGGAGATCGAGGCGGCGGTCAACCGGACGTCCGTCGCGCGGACGATCCGGGGGATCACGGTCGAGGCGAGCGTGATCGGGGAGACGGTGGGCGCGGTGGGGGCGGCGTCGCTGGTGCTGCACGGCAACTATGCGCCGGGGTGGCGGATGCTGCGGGAGGCGTGAGGGGTTCGCGGTTCCCGCCGGGTGACGGGGTGTCACAGGCTCTCCCGGCGTGTGGGGGTGACGTAGACATGATCAGGGCGGCGGGCGCGGGCCGTGATCCACCCCGTAGGCTCAGCACCGTATGCGCCACACCGCCCAGTTGTGTGCTCTGGGCCTACCAGGCAGGAAAACAGACTCGACGTGTTCAGTTACACCCCCATCTTCGACCGCCTCGTCGCCGAGCGCGGGGACATACCGGCCCAGGTCCGAGCCGAGGCGGAGGGGATACAGCGCGATCTGGCCCGCATCATCCAGGCCCCACCGATCGGCGCGGGTCCGCTCGGGCGTCGGCCGTACTCTCCCGACGGGGGGTCCGGATCGGCGTTCTTGTGAGGGGGAACGGGGGTTTCGCGGGGGAACGGGGTGTGCCGGGTACGTGACCTGCCCGTACCCGATGACCAGTACGCGTACGCCGCCGAGCGAGACGGGCCGACGGTGCCCGAACAGTGTCCGTGCGGACCGGTCCGGGATCACCGGCCGGTGTCCGTCGGGTCGGCGGCCGTCCGGGGCTGCGTGAGGTTCTCGTTCAGCCAGAAGGCGGCCAGCTCCGTCCGGGAGCGGCAGCCCGTGCGCTGGAACAGCCGCGCCAGGCGCTGCTCCACGGTCTTGTGGCTGCACGCGAGTTCCGCGGCGATCCGCCGGTTGGTCGCGCCGTCGCTGACCATGCGCAACAGCCTGGCGTCGGCGTCGCTCAGCTTCTCGTCGGCGCGGCGCAGACGCGGGAGAGGGATGCCGCGTACGCGCGCGGCGCGGTGGGCGGCGGTGCGGAACGGGCCCCCGAGACCGAGGCGGCGGGCCTCGCGTACGGCATCCGCCAGCCAGGGCTGTGGGTCGTCGGCGATGTGCGTCAGGCACATGCAGCACAGGACGCGCAGGTCGGCGTCGCCCCGCCGCTCGATCATCCGGTGGGCGGCCAGCGCGCTGTCCGTGTCGTGGTGGGCGAGGCCGCGTGCCAGGAGGAGCGCCTCGTGGGTCAGCGGCGCGTCCGCCTCCTCGTGCAGGGTCTCCAGTTCCTCCACGACCTGCTGGACCAGGTACGGTCGGTCGTCGAGGGCGGCAAGCGACAGAATCCCCAGCAGCAGCCGCTCGACCCCGGCGAGCTGCCCGTCCTTCCGCGCCCGCCGCGCGTCGTACCAGGCCCCCTCCAACGCCTCCTCCGCCCCGCCGGACCAGTACCGCACGGCCAGCCGCGCCCGGCCCGCCAGGGGGTGGGTGAGGCTGTCGGGGACCAGACCGAGCCACGTACGGGCGTGTACGAGGTTCCCGCGCGCACAGTGGATCTCCGCGGCCAGCGCCCGCGCGGGGTAGGGGGTGCCGGCAGTGTTGCGCACCTCGATACGGCGGGCTGTCGCGAGCGCGGCGTCCCAGTCCCCCGCGAGATGGTCACGCACCATGCCCCGGTACTGGGCGGCGACACTGTCCGCCGCGGTGACATACCGATCACCGAGGACGGCGGCGAACGCGCCGGACAGATCGGCATGGGCGGCGGCTTGCCGCAGCCGCTCCAGACTCCCGGCGTCGAGGGCATCGACGGGCAACTGGCGCCGGGCTCGGTCCAGTTCGGTACGGCTGCCTAACGCGGCGGCGACTAGGCGGAGTTCGGTGGGGGAGGGGAGGGGGGTGAGGGGGTGTGGGGGGTGGTTGGCGGAGGGGGTTAGGGGGTGCTCGGGAACGGACTCCGGGGTGTGGTGCCGGGGTGTGAGGGGGTGCTCGGGGTCGGTGCCCGGTGTGTGGCTGGCGGCTGTGAGGGGGCGCCCCTTCACGGCTTCCGGCGTGTGGTCGGCGGCCGTCAGCCAGCGCCCGGCCCCGGCCTCCGACGTCTGGTCGGCAACCCGCACCCGTCCGGACGTGAGTGGGCCGATGCCGTACAGGCCGCCGAGCGCCGCCAGTTCGCCTGCGGCGGGGAACTCGTCGTCGGGCATGCGGTGTTGGTGGAGCGCCGCCCACGCCCGCGCGGCGGCGACGCCCTCCAGGCCCGGCGTGGGTGACGCGTCCAGGACGGCGTACAGCGGCTTTCCGAGCGTGAGCAACCCCTCGTGGTCCCCGTGCCGCAGGCTCAGGCCGCTCGCCTCCCTGAGCACACCCGGCGTACGCGGATCGTCCGGTGCGAGTCGGGTGAGTGCGGCGGCGTACGCGCGGGCCGAGCGGTGCCAGTCTGTCCTGGCCTCCTCGCGGGCCGCCGCTAGCAGCAGGGGTACGGCGACGGAGTTCGGTACGCGCGTGCCCGACTCCGCGACGCGGTCGGCCAGCCGGGGATGGCCGCGCCCGGTGGCCTCGGCACCGATCCGCTCCGCCAGCGAGGTGACGTACCGGGCGGAGTTGGCCTGGACGTCGCGGGCGAAGGGCAAGGCCCGCAGAGTCGCCGCGAGGGCCGGGACGGCGAACGACAGGCGGCCCCGGGCGTCGGCGGCCAGCACCCCGTCCGTGATCAGGCGGTCCAGCCTGCGTTCGAGGGCCCGGGCACCGGCCGACGGCGTCATCCGGAACGCGTCGTCGACATGCACCTCGGCGTGGTCCAGCACACGTGCGGTGACGATCGCGGCCTCGACGGTCCCGGAGTACGGCGGCTCGTGGGACCGGCCGAACCCGAGAGGGAACGCGTCCTCGACGGCCAGCCGCAGGCAACTCGCAGGGCGGGCGAGGCACATCAGGCCGTCGAGTTCCAGCAGTTCCCGCTCGTCCAGGGTGCCGAGGACGGACAGGACGGCGCGCGGGTTGCCCGCCAGTGAGCCCAGGGCCAGGGACACCGCGTCCGCCAGCGCGGGATCGGCCGGGCGGCCGAACCGCCGGGTGACGTGGAGGTCGACCAGCCCGGCGACGTCGGCCGGGCGCAGCGGGGGAAGTTCGAGGACGTGGTCGGCCGGGGGCCGCGCGTGACCGGCGGTCATCACCACAGGTACGCCGTACGGGCGGAAGACCCGCAGCAGCAGCCCCAACGCGTCGGCGGCGTACGGCGGTAGACGGTCGACGTCGTCGACGACCAGCGCGAGCGGCACCCGGCGCGCCGCCGAGGCCAGCGCCCCGGACAGCGCGGACAGCCCCTCCACCCCGCCGACCCGCCCCGCCGCCCGCAACCGCGACCTCACGGCTCCCGGCAGTCCGGCCAGACGGTCGTCCGGGTTCGTGAGGACCAGGCCGCATGCCGCGTCGCCCTCGCCCGCCGGACCGACCCCCACCACCGCCGTCCCGGCCCGGGCCGCCGTACGCCGCGCCTCCTCCAGGACGGTCGTCCTGCCCATCCCGGCCCCGGCGGTGACGAGCAGGACACGCGCCGCTCCGCCGGTGGCCCGAAGTGCGTCCGTCAGTGTCCGGATCTCGCCGTCCCTGCCGACGACCGCCCCACGCCGCTCCCGCACCCTGCCATCCCGTTCCTCGTGGTCGCCCCCGGGGGAAGACGACACCTCGCCGTACTCCGTTCCCGCTGCCCGGATGAAGATCATCTCTCCGGCGCGGCTCGTAGGGTCGGAGCCACATCTCGGAAACCGGAGGGTGACAAGTGGGGTCGCACACCGACGAACTGGCCCGCTGGGGCAGGCCCGCCCGTATGGACCGCACCGACGCCCGTCTGCTCGGCCGCGAACGGGAGTTGGAGCGGCTCGACGGTCTGCTCGGCGACTCCGACGGCCCGCGTTTCGTCCTCGTACGGGGTGAACACGGCGTGGGGCGCAGCGCGTTCCTGCGGGCGGCGGGTGAGCGGCTGCGGGCGCGCGGGGGTGCGGTGTACGCGGTGGACTGCGTTCCCGGCGATGCCGACCGGCCGTTGTTGCTGGCGTTGCGGGTGGTCATGGCGGTGCGGGGGCGGGGGCCGGTCGCGGAGGCGTTGACGGCTGTGGACCGGGGGGATCGGGCGGGGATGGAGGCGTTGTTGCGGGCGGACCTTGCTCGGTGTGCGCCGGTGACGGTGCTTGTCGACGACGTTCAGTACGCCGATTCGGGCTCTCTGGCTGCGTTGGGGCGGGTCGACGTTCCTGGTGTGCGGCTGGTGGTGTCGGGAGCGTGCCTGGACGGGGCGGGGTTGGTGGCGTCGGAAGTCGGCCGGGACGGCGAGGGGTTGGTGGCGTCGGCGACCTGCCTGGACGGCGCGGTTCCCGGTGTGCGGCTGGTGGCGTCGGGGGCCAGTCGGGACGGTGCGGTTCCCGGCGTGTGGTTGATGGCGTCGGCGGCCAGCTGGGACGGCGCGAGACCCGACACCTCCGCGCCCGCCGACGGGAACGCGCCGCTGCTCGACGGGCCCTCGGCCGACGTGATGGTCCTGCACCCGCTGAGCCCCCACGACACCCACGCCCTGGTCGCGCGCTGGCTACAGGCCGAAGCGGACACCCAACTGTCCCGGCAGATCGGCGAGTTGACGCGCGGCCTCCCGGGAGCGGTCGAGGCCCTGCTCACCGCGTGGACGCGCCGGGACGTGATCCGGGTCGCCGACGGCCACGCCTTCGTCCCCTCCAGGGCGACGGTGCCGGTGCTGCCGGACGACGACCGTTTCCTCACGGCCCTGGACCGGCTCGGCGAGCCCGCGCGCACGGTGGCCGCGGCGCTGAGCATCCTGGGACCACTCGGCGAGCAGGCCCTTCAACTGACCGCGGAGTGCACAGGCTTGTCCATCGAGGCGGTCCACGAGGGTGCCCGCAGCCTGGCCGAGGCGGGCATAGTCGACGAGGCCCCGGGCAGGCCCTTCCGCCTCCCGCTGACGGCGCACTCCGTCCGCGAGCGGATGAGCCCGGTACGCCGCAGCAGGCTGTCCGCGGTCGCGGTGGAGGTCCTCTGGAACGACGGCGCATCGGAGCCTGGCGAGACCTCGGCGCACCGCGCGGACGCGGAGCCTGGCCCTGGCGATACCCCGGCTCACTGCGCGGACCCGGAGCCCGGCACCTCGGCGCACCGCGAGGACGCCGGGCCCGGCCCCGTTGGCGGCACGGACACCTCGGCCCACCGCGCAGAGCCCAGCCTCCGCGACCCCACGGACACCCCGGCCCACCACGCGAACGCGGGCACCCTCCTAGACGGCACGGCCGTCCAGACCTACCGCGCAGACGCCGGCAGCCTGGTCGACCGAGAACGCGCCGTCGCCGAACTCACCGACGCCGCCCGGCAGATACGGCCCGGCACCGACGACGGCCGGGTCCTGCGCTGGCTGCGGGCCGCCCGTGACCTGACCGAACACGCCGACGCCCGCGACCTCGTCCTCCAGCAGTACGGCATCACCGCCTACCTGGCCTGCGACTACCCCGCCGCCCGGACCGCCGCCGAATCCCTGCTGCGCGACCCGGGACCGACGCTGAGCGACCTCGACCTCCAGGAGGCCGCCTGCCTGATCGTGGCGGTCACGGCCAACCAGCGCGACTGGTCCGCGATGTCCCGCCTCGGGACCGCCCACTGGTGGGACGTCCTGCCGATCCCCGCCCTCGCGAAGGTGACGGGCCGGGCCCTCGCCCTGTGCCACCTCTCGCGGTGGCGGCAGACGGAGGACCTGCTCCGTACGACCGAGACGGTGTGGAACACCGACCCCCGCGCCCGCGCCGTACCCGTCGTCTGCCTCGCCACGGCCGAACTCGGCCTCGGCCGCCCGGAACCCTACCGGCGCGCACTGGCCTTCGACGACGCCCCCCAACTCCCCCCGGGCAAGGTGTACTCGCTGGCCGGCGGCATGGTCGACAACCTCCTCAGCCGCTACGACCTCGTCGGCACGACCGCCCTGCTGACGACCACCGGCCTGACCGTGCCCGTGCTGCCGCCGCTCACCCGGTTCCTTCACGACCACCTCACGGGCCGGTGGGACCAGGCCCTGGAATCGGCCCGCCGGCTCCTGGCCGGGCGCGAGATCCAGTCCACCCCGGTCGCGGACAGCACCCTGCTCCCCGCGCGGACGGCGGCCATCCTCCTCGCCCAGGGCCGCGTCACCACCGCCCTCCACCTGGTACGGGACGCCCACGGCCCTGAAGGCACCCCGCCGCACGGCGCCTTGCATGCGTCGGAAGCCGAACTCCTCATGGCTCTCGGCGACTTGGACGGGGCGGAGCGGACCCTGCGCACCGGCCTGGACCGGGCCCGGGCGCACGACCAGGCCCACGGCACGGACGAACTGTGGTCCCTGCTGGCTCAGTTGACATCACGGGCGGGACGCGACCGCGAGGCGGCGGACTGCCTACGGCGCCTGGAGCACCTTGTCCGGCAGACCGGCACCGACCGAACCCGCCTGCTGTACTTGCTGACTTCGGCCCGAGTCCTGCGCGACGAAGCGACCGCCCACCGCGACCTGCGCGAGGCCGTGGACCTCGCCCGCCGCCGGGGGCTGCCGTTCGAGACGGCGACCACCCTGATGACCGCCGCCACGGCGGGCGCGGTCCCGGCGACGGTGCTGCACGAGGCGTACGAAGTGTTCGGCCGGACCGGCGCGTCCCTGTGGCGCTTCCACACGAGAACTGCCCTACGAGAAGCCGGACTTGCCGTCCCCGGCCGCAGACAGGCCACCACCGAGAACGACCACCTCCTCACCACGCTCCTCACCGAACAGCTCACCACCCGCCAGATCGCCCGAGTCCTCCACCTCACCGAGAACGCGGCGTCCCGCCGCCTCTCCCGCCTCTTCGCCAGAACCGGCACACGCTCCCGCACGGAACTCGTCACCGCCTCCCTCACCCCCACGTTCGCGTGACGGTGCGTCAATTCAGAGACGAGACTCCAACTCCCTTGAAGAGCCGGGCGCACGGGTACGGGTCGAGGGGATCGACGCCCACATCGTCCTCCAGGGCGACCCGGTCGAGGTCCCCCGGCGTGCGCGCCGCGTCCCCGCCCACACCGGCATCGTCATGCTCCCGCGCAGCGGTGCCTCCGCGACGAGCGTCGGACATGGTCGAGGGCGACCCGCCGCTCCCTTTCCGTCACGTCGCGAACGCCGGCAGCGACCACCGACAACGGCTCCACCACCGGAGGGTAAGCGCTTTCCGAAATCTCCCCGCAACGTCCTTGACAACCTCGCGCACCCCGCCCCAGACTCACACCGCGTTGATCACCCCAGGTCAAGCCTGACGCCGAGCCGCGTTCATCCCGTAAGAAGGTACTGCCGTGCCCCTGCGCTCCCGTAACTCCCGGCGCCCCCGCACGCGTTCGCTGATCGCCACCGCCGTGGCCCTCGCCGGTGTCGCCGCGCTCGGTGCCGGTGTCCCGGCGTCCGCCGCCGACCGGCACGCCGCGCCCGCGCCGAACACCAGCCAGTTCAAGGGCGTCAACTGGGCGGACCCGCGCGACAACTACGCCAACGACGAGGTCGTGCTGTCGGGTCTGTCGCTGTCGGACACGTACGCGCAGACGTACCACAAGGCGACGCGCATCATCTCCGCGTTCCGGGCCAACCTCGGCGCCAACACCGTACGCATCCCGATCAACCCGTACACGGTGAACGGCAGTTACTGGCACTCCTACCGCGCGGTCATCGACGCGGCGACCCGCCAGGGCTTCAAGGTCATCGTCTCCTACTGGGAGGGCTCCGGCGCCCAGAAGGACGGGTTCATCGACGACACGGCGACGTACTGGCCGATGTGGAAGACGGTCACCAGCGCGTTCCGGCACAACAGCCTCGTGTACTTCGAGCCGATGAACGAGCCGCACGGCTACACGCCGACCGAGTGGGCCGACCTCGCCGCGAAGTGGATCGGCACGTTCCCGAAGATCCCGAAGAACCGGATCTTCGTCAGCGGCAGCGGCTACAACGACAGCGTCGTCTCCGTCTGCGCGGACCCCCGCCTCAAGGGTACGTACCTCTCCCTGCACCACTACGGCTTCTGGGGCAACCGCACCTACGACGAGTGGGTCACCGACCTCAAGACCCGCCTCGGCGACTGCGCGTACCGCACGGTGGCGGACGAGTTCGGCGCGACGATGACGAGCGGCCTCGACTACAACGGCTCCAACGTCGGCAACAACGAGATCTCCTTCATCCAGGCCGACACGGACGTCTTCCGCCAGCTCCACATGGGCTCGGTCTACTGGCCGGGCCTGCGCACGGGCGACACGTACTCCCTCCAGACCCTGACGGGCCCGGCGGCGAACCCCTGGCTGGCCACGACGAACACGTCGGGCGCGGACCGCCTGAAGTGGGCGTGGGGCCGCTAGGACCGAACGCGCACGAGGGCGGGGCCACAACGGCTCCGCCCTCGCCGTGTTTTCCGGCGGCGGCGCGATCGAGGTGATGTACGCCTACACGGGCCCCGCCGAACTGACCGCCCTCGCACACCCGGAAAGCGGCGGCGCCTGCATCAACACGCCGTCCGACATGGAGAGTTGGGCCTCGGCCCAGTCTCCGGAGGACCTGGCGGCGCCGTTCACCTACGTGGTCGACCGGCAGACGCGGCTGCGCCTGGCGCCCCGGCGCAGTGAACACGTCGTGTGCGCGTCCGGGGAACCGGTGCTCGGCGCGGGAGAGATCACGTTCGACCGGGATGCGGGCCGGTGGACGGTGGCCGAGATCACCAACCTGTCCACCGGCTACTGCCCGGACGTCACGTCCTGGGACGCGGTCGCGCGTTCCCTGGAGCGGGCCGGGCTTGGACACCCCGGCGGGTTCACGCACGAGGTGGTCTTCCGGCGGTGCGTCGCCTGCCGGGAGGTGAACGTCGTGCGCGAAGGGGACTTCGTGTGCGTCTTCTGCGACGCGCCGCTGCCCCGGGAGTGGAACGCCGGTCCTGTGACGCCGAGTTGAGGCGGATCCGGAAGGACTAGATCTCCAGGTCCTTCTCGATCCGCTTCAGTGCATGCCGCGCCAGCGCCAGGTTTCCCCGGCCCCGGTCCAGCGCCAGGTACAGGAACAGGGTGCCGCTGCTGCTGCCTAGGGGGCGGATCAGGTGGTACTGGGCGCCGAGGGTGATGAGGATGTCCTCGACCGCGTCCTCCATGCCGAGGAGTTCGAGGGTGCGGGTCTTGGCGCGGACGACCTCCGTGTTGCCGGCGGCGGCGACCTCCAGGTCGAGACCGGGGCCGCCGCCGAGGACGCCGAGCGACATTCCGCTCTCGTAGTCCACGAGAGCGACACCCAGGGCGCCGTCGATCGTCATCGCTTCCTTGAGCGCTGTCTCGATGTTCATGTGCTGCCCTTCGCTCTGTTCACTCTGTGCGGTACGGCGATGTGACGATGGGTCAGAAAATGAGCGACGGACGCCCTGTCCTGAACCTTTCGGATTAAACTACTGTGCCTTCAGTTGTGATGTGAAGCAAAAGTGAAGGGGAGTCCCGTTGTCATCAGTCGAAGCCTCCCTGAGTCGCCTCCTGGATCTACCGGGCGTCACAGGTGTCTCGCTCATCGACGCGGTCACGGGACTGACGTACGGCGACGCGGGGGAGGGCGGCTCGGACCCCGTCGAGTGCAGCCGCCTCGCCGCGTCCGTCGAGAGCGGCCTCAACGCGGCTGGCGCGCAAGGGGAGTTGGAGAGCATCGTCATCACGGGCGCCAACCGCCAGCTGGTCGTGGCGACCGTACCGCGCCAGGGCGACCCCCTGCTCCTGACGGCCGCACTGGAGCGCGGCCAGGCCAATCTCGCCCTGGTCCTGCACCACTTGGGCCTGTACGCGGCAGAGGTGACCGCATGACCTCCGCGGCGACCCCGCGCAACCTCCCCGCCCTGCTGGCCGCGTTGCACGACGAGGGCCGCGACGCGGCGGTCACCGTCTCGGGCACCCCTGGTGGCACGATTCACGTACACGCCGGACTGGTCGTCGCCGTCGACACCCCCGGCGCCCCGAGCGCGGAGTCGATCCTCCTCAAGTCGGGCCGCGTGGACGACAGTTCCTGGGCGGCGGCCCGCGCGGCGCACGGCGACCTCGCCCAACAGCTCAAGGAACGCGGCGTGTTGACCCCGCAGGAGTTCGAAGTCGCGTGCACGGCAGCCCTGTTCGACGGCGCCTTCGCGCTGGCCCTGGGCCCCGGCGCCGTCTGGGAGGTCCGCGACCCCGCCCCCGGAGTCGTCGCCGCCCGCGCCTTCGCCCCGCACCTCGTCGCCGCCGAGACCACCCGCCGCCTCACCGCCCTCACCGAACTCTGGGGCTCCCCCAGCGAGTTGGCCCGCACCAGACTCCGTACGACGGACACGCCCCGCCCCGAAGTCCTCGGCGCCCGCCACACGGCACTCCTGGACGCGGTGAACGGCCGCCGCACCCCGCGCGACCTCGCCTTCACCCTCGGCCGGGGCACGTACGCGGTGATGATGGACCTCGCCCACCTGCGCACGCTGGGCCTGATCCACCCCGACGTGACGCCAACGGGCCGCCCCAGCACGGCACTTCGCGTCCCGGGAGCACGCGCCGACGCATCCCGCCCCCCGGCCCGGAGCACCCCGCTCCCGACGCGCACACCGGGAACACACCACCCCCACCGATCGGATACCGTGTGAACCCGCGCCGGCGCAGGAAGTCCCGACAGCGCTACCTCACGCTCGCCCGGCGACGCAGGCTCGACCAGCCCGCCGACATCCCGCCGCCACTCCCCGTACGCCGCCCCGGCACATCGGCCGGCCGCCCCGTCCCCACGGACCTTGAGGAGCACCAGCCTGACACGTCCCTCCTCCACCGGGTACGCGACCGTCTCGCCTCTTTGCCCTGAGAGCCTGTGTCACATCCCCGGCCGGGCGCCCGCCGCCTGGCACGCACGCTCGCCGCGTTGCCGAAACGCCCACGTGACTCCGCCACGCGGGCGCTCCGGCGCCTTGCGATCGCACGCACCAGACGACGCGCGCTGATCCGACCAGGGATGTGACACAGGCTCTCACTCCCCGCACGCCCGCTCGTCCGCTCACCAGCAGGGATCGCCGATGTCCGAAGTCCACCAGTCCGAACCGCTCGTCGAGGTGCTCGCCGCGCTGCGTGAAGGGGTGATGGGTGTCAGCGAGACGGTGATCTCCACCGTCGACGGCCTCCTGGTCGCCGCCGACGTCGACGCCGTGCACGCGGAGTCCGTGGCCGCGCTCACCGCCGCGAGCTACAGCCTGGCCCGCCGCATGGCCCAGGAGGCTGGCGGCACCGGCCTGCGGGACGTCACCACCCGCAGCGCCGACCGGCACATCGTCGTCCTCGCGGTCAACGACCGCGCCCTGCTCACGGTCGTCGGCGACGACGGCCTCGACGTGCCCCGCCTCCAGCGCGAGATCCACCCCACACTGGAGACCCTCGCGAAGATCCTGGACAGCGACACCCCCGCCTGAACCCGCAACGCCCCCACCGCCAACAACCCGGTGGGGGCGCCATGCTGACGGACCGTCAGTCCTTCTTCTCGCCCAGCTTCCCGATGTACTCCTGCGCCTTGTCGACCGCCGTGTCGATCTTGTCGCCGTGCTTCCCGCCGGTCCTGTCGTCGATGAAGTCCCCCGCCTTCTCCAGCCCGGCGGAGATCTTGTCCCCGTGCTCCCCGGCGAGGTCCTCGACCTTGTCCTTGAGCCCCTTGAGGTTCTTCAGCCCCTCGAACACCCGACATCTCCTCTACAGCTATGTAGTAACGACCCGTTCATGATCCCACCCCCGGACGCCTCGCCCAGCCAGGCGCCCACTCCACCTCACCGCACACTCCAAGCCGTCACCGAATCCAACGGCACCCGGAAATATTCGCCCACCGCCGCAGGCAAGCTGCTCGCCCCGGAGATCAGCCGGCAGCCGTGCAGATGCAGGAACACCGGCGGGTGGGCGAGGGGTTCGGCGGCCTCGCGGCGGAACGCCTCGCCGAAGTGTTCGTCCGGTGCGCTGTCGTCGTCGAGGAGGTCGGCGACGGAGACGGCCCAGGTGCGGTGGGTGGTGAGGCGGCCGGTGAGGACGACGCCGTGGGTGATCACGGTGAGTCGCGGGCCGGCGCCCTCCCTCTCGGTGTGGTCGATCAGGTCGATGAGGAGTTCGTCTCGCGCGGGCATGCCCGAACTCTACTGACGGGGAAGGCCGGTGGCCGCAGGTTCCGGTGACAACCGGTTTTGCCGAGGTTTGACGCGGGGTGCCCAGGACCGGAACTCCGCTTTACCCAGGTGATCTAGGCTCGCCCGGGACCCGGCCCGACACCCTGCGGAGGCACGACCTCGTGGCCCTGGACCTGAACCTTCTCGTGCCGTTGGACGCGCTCCTGCGGGAACGCAGCGTGACGAAGGCGGCGGCGCGGCTGGGCCTCAGTCAGCCGACGGTGAGCGCCTCGCTCGCGCGCCTGCGACGGCACTTCGGCGACGAACTGCTCACCCGGGTGGGCAACACCTACGAGCTGACCCCGCTGGCGGAACAGCTCACGGAACAGGTGATGACGGCCCTGTCCTCGGCGGACCGCGTCTTCCGGCCCCGCTCCGGCTTCGACCCCGCCCACACGCGGCGCGAGTTCACGCTGGTCGGCGCCGACGTGCACGTGGCGACGCTGGGCCGGGAGCTGGCCGCGCTGGTGAGCGAGCGGGCCCCCGGCGTACGGCTGCGGTTCCAGGCGAACACCCCGGACCTGATCAACCACGTGGCGCACCGCCTCGGCGAGGTCGACGGCGTGATCCTGCCGCAGGGCCTGCTCGCGGACGCCTCGGCGATCGAGCTGTACGAGGACGAGTGGGCCTGCGTCGCCTCCGCGCACTCCGTCGCCGCCGGACCCCCGACGGTCGAGGAGCTGTCCGCCCGCCCCTGGGTGGTCCCGTTCCACTTCCCGTGGCTGAATTTCTCCCTGGTCCACCGGCTGCGCGTCCACGGCATCGAGCCCCGCGTCGAGATCGCCGTGGAGAACTTCCTCCCCGTCTCCCACCTGATCGCCGGCACCGACCGCCTCGCCGTGCTCCCCGGCCGCGCGATCGCCCTCTTCCCGCCCGGTCACGGACTGACCACCGTGGACCTCCCCTTCGGCCCCGGCCGCCTGGTGGAGTCCCTGTGGTGGCACTCCCGGCACGAGCGCGACCCCGCGCACATCTGGCTGCGCCGGACCGTCGCCGAGGCGGGCGCCCGCGTCTCCCGGCTCGGGAGATGACGACCACGCACTGAGTCCCGCTTCTTGACCGCGCCCGGCCACTCCCCGATGCTGTGTTGCGTAACTTGAGATGCGTACCGCAATGAGCAACGTCGAACTCGGGAGTGGCCATGGCTCACCAGGTCCGTGCTGTCGTCGCGCGAGGAAAGGGCGCCCCCGTCTCCCTGGAGACGATCGTCGTGCCGGACCCGGGCCCGGGGGAGGCCCTGGTGAAGGTCGAGGCGTGCGGGGTCTGCCACACCGACCTGCACTACCGCGAGGGCGGCATCAACGACGAGTTCCCCTTCCTCCTCGGGCACGAGGCGGCGGGCGTCGTCGAGGCGGTCGGGGAGGGGGTCACGGACGTCGCTCCCGGCGACTTCGTGATCCTCAACTGGCGTGCCGTGTGCGGGAATTGCCGGGCCTGTCTGCGCGGGCGCCCGCAGTACTGCTTCAACACCCACAACGCCGAGCAGAAGATGACCCTCCTCGACGGCACCGAACTCGCCCCGGCCCTCGGCATCGGCGCCTTCGCCGAGAAGACCCTCGTCGCCGCCGGCCAGTGCACCAAGGTCGACCGCGCCGCCTCCCCGGCCGCCGCCGGGCTCCTGGGCTGCGGCGTGATGGCCGGGATCGGCGCCGCCATCAACACCGGGAACGTCGGACGCGGTGACACGGTCGCCGTCATCGGCTGCGGCGGCGTCGGCGCGGCGGCCGTCGTCGGGGCCTCGCTCGCGGGCGCGGCGAAGGTCATCGCCGTCGACATCGACGACGCCAAGCTGGAGACGGCGGCGAAACTGGGCGCCACCCACACGGTCAACTCCCGTGGCACGGACGCGGTCACGGCGATCCAGGAGCTGACCGGCGGCTTCGGTGCGGACGTGGTGATCGAGGCGGTCGGCAGGCCGGAGACGTACAAACAGGCTTTCTACGGACGGGACTTGGCCGGGACGGTCGTCCTCGTCGGCGTGCCCACGCCCGAGATGAAGCTCGAACTCCCGTTGCTGGACGTGTTCGGGCGGGGCGGCTCGCTCAAATCGTCCTGGTACGGGGACTGTCTGCCGTCCCGGGACTTCCCGATGCTGATCGACCTCTATCTCCAGGGGCGGCTGCCGCTCGACGCGTTCGTCACCGAGACGATTCAGCTCGACGAGGTGGAGAAGGCGTTCGACCGGATGCGTCAGGGGGACGTTCTCCGGTCGGTTGTCGTGTTCTGACGATCTGTCAAATCTATTGCCGGACGCGCCTGTTCCACCTGCTCACGCGGGTGGGGCGGGCGCGTCCGGCTGTCCGGGAAACCCCGTCTTTGGACTCCTTGACAACGGTTCGGGGCGGCTCCACACTGGCGTTGCGCTTACCGCAATCCGTTTCGCTATACGCACCGAGGTGTCATGATGATTCCCGCGTGCCGTCTCGCGGACCTGCCGCGAGGCGAGGCATATCGGCTCGACATCGACCCGCCCGTCTCGGTGTTCCACACCGACGACGGCGAGGTCTTCGCCATCGACGACACCTGCACCCACCAGGACGCCTCACTCGCGGACGGCTGGCTGGAGGGCTGCGAGGTGGAATGCCCGCTGCACGCCTCGAAGTTCGACCTGAGGACCGGCGCGGTGGACTCCCCGCCCGCCAAACTCCCGGTCCGTACCCACGAGGTGGTCGTCGAGGACGGCATGATCCACGTGAAGGTGTCCACCGAGGCCCCCAACCTGCCGCCCTGCATGGCGTCCCGGCTCGCGAGGGAGACCGCGTGAGAACGGTCGCCGTGATCGGCGCGTCGCTGGCCGGGCTCTCGGCGGCCCGCGCCCTGCGCGCCCAGGGGTACGACGGCCGGCTGATCGTCGTGGGCGACGAGATCCACCGCCCCTACGACCGGCCCCCGCTCTCCAAGGAGTTCCTCGCCGGCACGTACGGCGAGGCCGAACTCGCCCTGGAGACGGACGACGAGGACCTCGGCGCCGAATGGCTGCTCGGGACCCGCGCCGCCGGACTCGACGCGGGCGCCCGCGAGTTGAGGCTCGCGGACGGCCGCCGGATCAGCGCGGACGGCTTCGTCGTCGCCACCGGCGCCGCCGCCCGCACCCTCCCCGGCTCCGAGAACCTCGCCGGGGTGCACACCCTCCGTACCCTCGACGACGCCCGCGCCCTCAAGGCCGAACTCGCCGCCGGTGGACGGCTCGTGGTGATCGGCGGCGGCTTCATCGGCGCCGAGGTCGCCTCCACCGCGCAGGCACTCGGCCTGGATGCGACCGTCGTCGAGGCCGCCCCCACACCGCTCGCCGGACCCCTCGGCGCCGACATGGGCGCGGTCGTCTCCGGCCTCCACACCGACCACGGCGTACGGCTCCTGTGCGGGGTCGGCGTCAAGGGGCTCAGCGGCGAACGCCGCGTGGACGCCGTGCTGTTGGAGGACGGGCGCACACTTCCCGCCGACATCGTCGTCGTCGGCGTGGGCGCCCGGCCCTGCGTGGAGTGGCTCGCCGGCTCGGGCGTCCCGCTCGACAACGGCGTCAAGTGCGGCGCCGACGGCCGGACCGGCGTACCCGGCGTGGTCGCGGTCGGCGACTGCGCGAACTGGTACGACCCGCGCACGGGCGGCCACCGGCGCGTGGAGCACTGGACCGGCGCGCTGGAACGCCCGGCCGCCGCCGTCGCGGCGCTGCTCGCGGGGGACGGCGCCGCGCCGCCGGGGACCCCGCGCCCCCCGTACTTCTGGTCCGACCAGTACGGCGTACGCATCCAGTTCGCCGGACACGCGGCCGGTGCCGACCGTGTCACCGTCGAGGCGGGCAGCGCCGACGCGCGCGACGTCCTCGCCGTCTACCGGCGCGGGGAGACACCCGTCGCCGTCCTCGGGATGAACCAGCCCCGCCTGTTCACCCGCTGGCGCAAGCAACTCGCCGCCGCCTGAACGACTTTCCCCCGACGCAACCCGAGGAGTGCCCCGTGACCTCGACCGGCCTGCCGGACAGCCTCATCGCCACCCTCCCCGGCTCCTCCTACACCGATCCCGGGATCTTCGCGCAGGAGCAGGAGCGCATCTTCGAGACCATGTGGTTCTGCGCCGTGCGCGCGGCGGACCTCCCCAAACCGGGGGCGTTCCGCACCGTCGACGTGGGCCGAGAGTCCATCCTCGTCACCCGCGCCCGCGACAACTCGGTCCGCGCCTACTTCAACGTCTGTCGGCACCGCGGCGCCAAGCTGTGCACGGAGGAGGCCGGCGAGGTCAAGCGCGCGTTCCAATGCCCGTACCACGCCTGGACGTACGACCTCACCGGCAAGCTCGTCGCCGCGCCCAACCTCACGAAGATGCCCGACGTCGGGCGGACCGAGTACGGCCTCGTGAGCGTGCACGTGCGCGAGTGGCTCGGCTATGTGTGGGTGTGCCTCGCCGAGAACCCGCCGTCCTTCGAGGACGACGTGATGGGCGCGGTCGTCGAGAGACTCGGGGACACCGAGTCCATCGACCACTACGACATGGCGAACCTGTCGCTCGGCAAGCGGATCGTGTACGACGTCAAGGCCAACTGGAAGCTCATCATCGAGAACTTCATGGAGTGCTACCACTGCGCGACGATCCACCCCGAACTGACCGAGGTGCTCCCGGAGTTCGCCGACGGGTACGCCGCCCAGTACTACGTCGGGCACGGCGCCGAGTTCGGTGACGACGTCCAGGGGTTCACCGTCGACGGCTCCGAGGGGCTCGACCGCATCCCCGGGGTCGCCGAGGACCAGGACCGGCGGTACTACGCGATCACCGTCAAACCGCAGGTGTTCATCAACCTGGTGCCCGACCACGTGATCCTCCACCGGATGTACCCGATGGCCGCCGACCGCACGGTCGTCGAGTGCGACTGGCTGTACCTGCCGCACGTCGTCGAGTCCGGCAAGGACGTCAGCCGGTCCGTGGAACTCTTCCACCGCGTCAACCAGCAGGACTTCGACGCGTGCGAGCGGACCCAGCCCGGCATGCACTCGCGGATGTACGCGAAGGGGGGCGTGCTGGTGCCGAGCGAGCACCACATCGGGGAGTTCCACGACTGGGTGCTGGAGCGGCTGGGGGAGCCCAGGTGAACTCAACGGGCCATGGGGTGAACCCAACAGCCCCTGGCCTCAGCCCAGATGCCCCATCCGGCGGCTGATCTCCTCCGCCCCCTTCAGCAGCACCGGCGCGAACTCGTGCAGCCGGTTCTCCGTGAAGCGGTACGCCGGTCCCGACGCGCTCAGCGCCGCGATCACCTCGCCGTCCCGGCCCCGGACCGGCGCCGCCATCGCGTGCAGCCCGACCTCCAACTCCTCCAGCGTGTAGGCGTAGCCGCGCTCCAGCGACTCGGCGAGGTTCTTCTCCAGCTTCGTCTTCGCCGTGATCGTGCGCGGCGTGAGCTTCTTGAGCCCGGTCTCGGCCAGCAGCGCGGCCCGGTCGGTCGCCGCGAGCGACGCGAGCAGCACCTTGCCGCTGGACGTCGCGTGCAACGGCGTGAGCTGGCCGACCCAGTTGTGTACGGCGACGGCTCCGGGACCCCGTACCTGGTACAGGTTGATCGCGTACTGCTCCTGGAGCACCGCGATGTTGACGGTCTCGCCGATCTCCTCGGCGAGCCGCTCGCAGATGGGCCGCGCCTGCTGGGTGATGTCTATCCGTCCGGTCACCGCGCCCGCGAGCCGGACGATGCCGAACCCCAGCCGGTACTTGCCGCGTTCACCGGCCTGTTCGACCAGTCCGCGCGCCTCCAGCGCGCCGAGCAGGCGGAACGCGGTGGATTTGTGAACCTCGATCTCCGCCGCCACCTCGCTGACCCCCGCTTCGCCGCGCTGGGCGAGGATCTCCATGACGCTGATCGCACGATCGACCGACTGGACCCCGCCGGCCTGGGAAGTGGACGTCTCGGTATCAGGCGTGTAGTTGCTCACAGTGAAACTATACGCGCGGTAAACAACGCGACCGCAAGCAACACGTCCGTAGCAAACTCGTTCCAAGTTGCGCTTACCGCAACCTGGTGCGCATAGCGCGCTCAGCACTAGCATTCCCGGCGTACCAATGGCGCGAGGGAGACGAGGCACCATGGCAACACCCCACTACGACTTCGTCATCGTCGGCGGCGGCTCGGCAGGCAGCGCACTGGCGAACCGCCTCTCCGCGAATCCGGCGAACCGGGTCCTGGTCCTGGAGGCGGGGCGCAGCGACCACCCCTGGGACGTCTTCATCCACATGCCCGCCGCACTCACCTACCCCATCGGCAGCCGCTTCTACGACTGGAAGTACGAGTCCGAGCCCGAGCCCCACATGGGCGGGCGGCGCGTCTACCACGCGCGCGGCAAGGTTCTCGGCGGCTCCTCCAGCATCAACGGCATGATCTTCCAGCGCGGCAACCCCATGGACTACGAGCGCTGGGCCGCCGACCCCGGCATGGAGACCTGGGACTACGCGCACTGCCTGCCCTACTTCCGGCGCATGGAGAACTGTCTCGCCGCCGACCCCGACGACCCCTTCCGGGGGCACGACGGGCCCCTCGTCCTCGAACGCGGGCCCGCCTCCAACCCGTTGTTCGGCGCGTTCCTCAAAGCCACCGAGGAGGCCGGGTACGCGCCCACGTCCGACGTCAACGGATTCCGGCAGGAGGGCTTCGCCGCGTTCGACCGCAACGTGCACCGCGGGCGGCGCCTGTCCGCGTCCAAGGCCTACCTCAAGCCCGTCCGCAAACGCCCCAACCTCACCGTGAAGACACGGGCGTTCGTCACCCGGGTTCTTTTCGAGGGCAAACGCGCGGTCGGCGTCGAGTACGAACGCGGCCCCGGAGCCGCCCAGCAGGTCCGCGCCGGCGAGGTCATCCTGTGCGGCGGCGCCATCAACTCCCCGCAGCTCCTCCAGGTCTCGGGCATAGGCAACGCCGAGGAACTGAGCGCCCTCGGCATCGACGTCGTCCACGACCTGCCCGGCGTCGGCGAGAACCTCCAGGACCACCTGGAGGTGTACGTCCAGTACGCCTGCAAACAACCCGTCTCCATGCAGCCGTACATGGCGAAGTGGCGGGCCCCCTTCATCGGCCTCCAGTGGCTCTTCCGCAAGGGTCCCGCCGCCACGAACCACTTCGAGGCGGGGGGCTTCGCGCGCAGCAACGACGACGTCGACTACCCCAACCTGATGTTCCACTTCCTCCCGATCGCGGTCCGCTACGACGGCTCGTCACCGGCCGGGGGGCACGGCTACCAGGTCCATGTGGGCCCCATGTACTCCGACGCGATCGGCTCGGTGAAGATAAAGACCAAGGACCCCCGGGTCCACCCCGCCCTGCGCTTCAACTACCTCTCCACGGAACAGGATCGCCGCGAGTGGGTGGAGGCGATCCGGGTGGCCCGCAACCTCCTGAGCCAACCGGCGATGGCCCCCTACAACGACGGCGAGATCTCCCCGGGCCCGTCCGTCGCCTCCGACGAGGAGATCCTCGCGTGGGTCGCCAAGGAGGGCGAGACGGCCCTCCACCCGTCCTGCACCTGCAAGATGGGCACGGACGAGATGTCGGTGGTCGACCCCGAGTCGATGCGGGTCCACGGCGTGGAGGGCCTGCGCGTGGTCGACGCCTCGGTGATGCCGTACGTCACCAACGGCAACATCTACGCCCCGGTCATGATGATCGCTGAGAAGGCGGCGGACCTGATCCTGGGCAAGACCCCGCTCCCGGCGTCGGAGGCGGAGTACTACCGCCACAGGGACGCGCAGAAGCAGGCGGGTTAGCCGTATACGACGGTGGGTGGAGCCGGGCTGCCGGCTCCACCCACCGTTTCAGCTGTCGGCACCCTCCCGGCTCCCCGGCACCAACACGGCGAGTGTGCTGCGCGCTTCACGCCGCAGAGCATGGCTGCGGGAGAACGTGGCGGTGAGAGCGATGAGCGAGACAGTGCAGCCGTAGAACACGGCGGCGATGCTGGAGAGGAGCCCGACCGACACCGGGCACGCACCCTTCTTCCCCCGTCCGGCCCGCGCGTCAAATCAGGCGGGCGCCGATGCGTTTCCTCTCCACCATACGAGAGCCGTCAACCCGGCGGTAGTGGGCGACGGTTCACCGGAACACCACCGTCCGGTTCCCGTCCACCATCACCCGGCTCTCGCTGTGCCACTTCACCGCATGCGCCAGCACCTGCGCCTCCACGTCCCGCCCCACCGTCACCAGATCCCCCGGCGCCAGCGAGTGGTCCACCCGCGTCACGTCCTGCTCGATGATCTGTCCCTCGTCGAGGTCGGGTGTCACGTAGTGCGCGGTCGCCCCCACCAGCTTCACCCCCCGCAGATGCGCCTGGTCGTAAGGCCGGGCCCCCTTGAAGCTCGGCAGGAAGGAGTGGTGGATGTTGATGGCCCGCCCTTCGAGCTGCTTGCACAGGTCGTCCGACAGGACCTGCATGTAACGCGCGAGTACCACGAGATCGACATCGAGATCACGCACCAGCTCCAACAGCCGCGCCTCGGCCTCGGGCTTGGTGTCCTTGGTGACCGGGATGTGGTGGAAGGGCACCCCGTAACTCTCGGCGAGCCCCTCGAAGTCCCGGTGGTTGGAGACGATCGCCGGGATCTCGATGTTGAGCGCGCCCGAACGCCCCCTGAACAGCAGGTCGTTGAGGCAGTGCCCGAACTTGGAGACCATGATGAGGGTCCGGGTCGGCGTGGCGGCGTCCCGCAGCGTCCAGGTGATGTTGTACGCCTGGGCGACGGGCCCGAACCGCAGCCGCAGGGACTCCAACTCGCAGGCGGGGTCGGTCACATCGAAGTGGACCCGCATGAAGAACCGCCCGGTCAGCCGGTCGTCGAACTGCTGACTCTCCAGGATGTTCCCGGAGTTGCGGACGAGGAACCCGCTCACGGCGTGCACCAGCCCGACGCTGTCGGGGCAGGAGAGGGTGAGCACGAACTCACGGCCGGATCGTGTACGAGGGGACATGCTGGCCTCCGTTGATGCGCATGACACAACGCGGTGAGCGATACGCAACATGGTCGGGCGATGCTGGGGGGAGGTCAAGGCCACCGGGTCAACTGCCCCGTTGGCGAAATCGTCACCGGCGAACCCCTTGACGACGCTCTGTCGGTTCGTCACTGTGTTCCACCACAAGCAATCAGATGCACTATGCGCAACGAATCTCGATACGGGGCATTTTCTTCCGGAAGGGCACGGCGCGTGGCAGACCTGTACGTGGACGGCGAGTGGCGGGATTCGGCCGCCGAAGGGCGCCGCGAGATCCGATGTCCCGCCGACGGCACCCTCGTCGCGACGGTCGCGGAGGCGGCCCGCGAGGACACGGAAGCGGCGATAGCGGCGGCCCGCCGAGCCTTCGACACCGGCCCCTGGCCCCGCACCCCCGAACGCGACCGGGGCGCGGTCCTGCTGCGCACGGCGGACCTGATCGAGCGCGACACGAAGGAATTCGCCCGCGCGGAGTCCCTCGACACGGGCAAGCGCCTCGTGGAGAGCGAGTACGACATCGCGGACGTCGTCTCCTGTCTGCGCTACTACGGCGGCCTCGCCGGCACCTCCGCGGGCCGCGTCATCGACACCGGCCGCGACGACGCGATCAGCCGCGTCGAGTACGCCCCGGTAGGGGTCTGCGGACTGATCACCCCGTGGAACTACCCGCTGCTCCAGGCGAGTTGGAAGGTCGCCCCGGCGCTCGTCGCGGGCAACACGTTCGTCCTGAAGCCCAGCGAACTCACCCCCTCCACCGCGATCCTCCTCATGCGGGCCCTCGAAGAGGCCGGCCTCCCGCCGGGCGTCGCGAACCTCGTCCTGGGCGCCGGAGCCGAGGCGGGCGCCCCCCTCGCCGACCACCCCGACGTCGACCTCGTCTCCTTCACCGGCGGCGTGGAGACCGGCAAGCGCGTGATGGCGAGCGCCGCCGCCACCGTCAAGAAGACGGCCCTGGAACTCGGCGGCAAGAACCCCAACGTGGTCTTCGCCGACGCCGACTTCGAGGCGGCCGTCGACTTCGCGCTCACCGCCGTCTTCCTCCACTCCGGCCAGGTCTGCTCGGCAGGAGCCCGCCTCATCGTCGAGGACTCCCTGCACGACCGCTTCGTCGACGAGGTCGTCCGCAGGGCCCGACTCATCCGCCTGGGCGGCCCGTTCGACGCCGCCGCCGAGACCGGCCCGCTGATCTCCGCAGCGCACCTCGCGAAGGTCGAGGCGTACGTCGCGGCCGGCATTGCCGAGGGCGCCGTACTGCGCTGCGGCGGCGAGCGCCCCGCCGACCCCGCGCTGGCGGACGGCTTCTACTACCCGCCGACCGTCCTGGACGCCTGCACGCAGGACATGCGCGTCGTGCACGAGGAGTCCTTCGGACCCGTCCTGACCGTGGAGCGGTTCACGGACGAGGACGACGCCGTACGCATCGCGAACGACACGGAGTACGGCCTCGCGGGAGCCGTGTGGACCGAGGACGCGGGGAAGGCCCAGCGGGTCGCCCGGCGGCTGCGGCACGGCACCGTGTGGATCAACGACTACCACCCCTATGTGCCGCAAGCGGAATGGGGTGGCTTCGGGCGCTCGGGAGTGGGCCGGGAGTTGGGACCGACCGGCCTGGACGAATACCGGGAGCCCAAACACATCTGGCAGAACATCCGACCCCGGCCTCAGCGCTGGTTCAGCGGCTGAGGCCGGGACACCTGAAAAGAGGTCCGACTGTGCTCCCCACACAGACCGAGGTGCCCCAGCGGCGCGGCACACCCAAGGACTCGGACGGTACGCCGGTCATCTCCGTGCGCGACCTGTGGAAGGTGTTCGGACCGAAGGCCGACAAGGTCCCCGGCTCCGAGGAACTGAGCGGCCTCGGCCGCCGTGAACTCATGGACCGTACCGGCTGTACGGCCGCCGTGCGCGACGTCGGCTTCGAGGTGGCCCCGGGCGAGGTCTTCGTCGTCATGGGCCTGTCCGGCTCCGGCAAGTCCACCCTGGTGCGCTGTCTCACCCGGCTGATCGAACCCACCTCGGGCGAGATCGTCTTCGAGGGCGAGAACATCCGCGACGCCGACCCCGCCCGGCTGCGCGAGCTGCGCCGCCGCAAGTTCTCCATGGTCTTCCAGCACTTCGGCCTCCTCCCGCACCGCAAGGTCGTCGACAACGTCGCCTTCGGCCTGGAGATCCGGGGCGCCGGACGCGCCGAGCGGATGAAACGCGCCCTGGAGGTCGTCGAGTTGGTCGGCCTCTCCGGCTACGAGAACTCCTACCCCGACCAGTTGTCCGGCGGCATGCAGCAACGCGTGGGCCTCGCACGGGCGTTGGCGGGCGACCCCGAGGTCCTCTTCTTCGACGAACCCTTCTCCGCGCTCGACCCCCTCATCCGCCGCGACATGCAGAGCGAGGTCGTCCGCCTGCACCACGAGGTCGGCAAGACCATGGTGTTCATCACCCACGACCTCTCCGAGGCCCTCAAACTCGGCGACCGCATCCTCATCATGCGCGACGGCAAGATGGTCCAGTGCGGCACCGGCGACGAACTCGTGGGCGCCCCGGCCGACGACTACGTCAAGGAGTTCGTGCGGGACGTGCCGCGCGGGGACGTCCTCACCCTGCGCTGGATCATGCGCCCCGCGCGGGACGACGACGCCCTCGACGGCCCCGAACTCGGCCCCGACGTCGTCGTACGCGAGGCGACGCGGGCCGTGCTCGCCGCCGAGAAGCCCGTGAAGGTCGTCGAGAACGGGCAGTTGCTCGGGATCGTCGGGGACGAGGAGATCCTCGCGGTGGTGGCCGGGCGATGACGACAGTCCTGGAGAAACCCACAGAGTCCGCCGAGCCACCGGTAGTTGACGAACCGTCAGCCAGCAGGATCACCCGGCCCCGGCTGGTGGCGGCCATTCTCGCGGCGTGGCTGCTCCTGTTCGCCGTCCTCAAGGGCAAGCAGACCCTGTCGCTCGCGGCGGCCGATCTCACCGACCTGCACCGCTGGTTCAACGACGTCAACGACTCGATCGGCGCGAACCGCGACTCCAACCCGCTCTTCGAGTACTTCTTCAACGACATCCGCACGGCGATCGACCATCTCGGCGTGTTCGTCCAGGAGTTGATCGCCCAGCCGCCGGACGGCCGGCCCGTCCCGCAGATCGGCTGGTTCGGGGTCGTCGGGATCGTCGCCCTCGTCTCCTGGGCCTTCGGGAACTGGCGCGTCGCGCTCCTCGCGACGGCCGGCTTCACCTTCCTCGGGCTGCAAGGCCTGTGGCAGGAGAGCATGGACACCTTCGCGCTCACCCTCTCGGCGGTCCTCCTCGCCCTGCTGATCGGCATCCCGCTGGGCGTGTGGGCGGGCGTCTCCGACCGGGTGAACCGGATCCTGACGCCGTTCCTCGACTTCATGCAGACGATGCCGACCTTCGTCTACCTGGCCCCGCTGACCCTGTTCTTCCTGATCGGCCCGGCCTCCGCGACCATCGCCACCCTCATCTACGCGGCCCCGCCCGCGATCCGCATCACCGCCCACGCCATCCGCGCGGTCCCCGCGACGACCGTCGAGGCCGCCGAATCCCTCGGCGCGACCAGGGGACAGGCCCTGCGCAAGGTCCTGCTCCCGATGTCCCGCCGCACGGTCGTGATGGGCGTCAACCAGACCATCATGGCCGCGCTCGCCATGGCCACCATCGCCGCCCTCATCGACGCGCCCGGCCTCGGCAAGACCGTCGTCCAGGCACTCCAGTCCCTCGACGTCGGCACGGCGTTCAACGCGGGCCTCGCGATCGTCGTCCTCGCGATCGTCCTGGACCGCGTCACCACGGCCGCCGCCGAACGGGGCCGGACGACCTTCAAATGGCGCCCCCACCTCCTCGCGGCCGGCGCGGCGGGCGTCGCCGTCATGATCTACCTCTCCCACGTCTACGTCTGGGCCGCGCAGTTCCCCGGCAGCGGACAGACCGGCGAGAAGATCGCGAGCGCCGCCGACTCGGCGACGACCTGGGCGCAGGACCACCTCTCCGGCCTGACCAACGGCTTCCGCGACGCCGTCACCACCGGCCTCCTCAACCCCTTCCAGACCCTCCTCACCGACTCCCCGTGGTGGCTCGTCGGCCTTGTCCTCGCCGGGATCGGCACGGTCCTCGGCGGCGTACGCGCCGGGATCACGGCGGCGATCTGCGTCGGACTCCTGATCGGTACGGGCCTGTGGTCCGACGCGATGACGACGCTCGCCTCGACCGCCTTCGCCACCGTCATGGTGATGCTCCTCGGCATCGTCTTCGGCGTGTGGATGGGCCGCAGCCGCACGGTCGACCGCGTCCTGCGGCCGACCCTGGACGCGGCGCAGGTCATGCCCCCGTTCGTCTACCTGGTGCCGTTCCTCGCGCTGTTCGGCGCGACCCGGTTCACGGCGATCGTCGCCGCCGTGGTGTACGCCGCCCCCGTCGCCATCAAGATCATCGCGGACGGCGTACGGAACGTCCCGGAGACCACCGTGGAGGCGGCGACCTCGGCCGGCGCCGGCACCTGGCAGCTCGTCACCAAGGTTCAACTCCCCATGGCACGCGGCGCGTTGACCCTCGCCACCAACCAGGGGCTGATCTACGTCCTGTCGATGGTCGTCGTCGGCGGCCTGGTCGGCGCGGGCGCGCTCGGGTACGACGTCGTCGCCGGGTTCTCGCAGGGCCAGTTGTACGGCAAGGGGCTCGCCGCCGGGCTCGCGATCGTGCTGCTCGGCGTCATGTTCGACCGGATCACGCAGGCCGCCGCGCAAAGGACGACCCGATGACACTTCACAGGCGAGCCGGCCTCGGCGCGCTGGCGCTCTCCCTCACCCTCACCGCCGGGTGCGGCTGGGCGAAGGTCAGCGACATGGCGCCCGCTGCGGGCGCCCACGGCACGTGCGGCACCTTCAACCTCGCGGTCAACCCCTGGGTCGGCTACCAGGCCGACGCGGCGGTGGTCGCGTACGTCGCGGCCAACGACTTGGGTTGCAAGGTCGTCCAGAAGGACCTCAAGGAGGAGATCGCCTGGCAGGGCTTCGGGACCGGTGAGGTGGACGCCGTCCTGGAGAACTGGGGGCACGACGACCTCAAGGCGAAGTACATCGGTGGCCAGAAGACGGCCGTCTCGGCGGGCTCCGCCGGCAACAAGGGCGTCATCGGCTGGTACGTCCCGCCGTGGCTCGCCAAGGCCCACCCCGACATCACCAACTGGCGGAACCTCAACAAGTACGCGGCCAACTTCAAGACCTCGGAGTCGGGCGGCAAGGGCCAACTCCTCGACGGGGACCCGTCGTACGTCACCAACGACGAGGCGCTCGTGAAGAACCTCAAGCTGGACTTCAAGGTGGTGTACGCGGGCAGCGAGACCGCGCTCATCCAGGCGTACCGCAAGGCCGAGAAGAACAAGGAATGGGTGATCGGCTACTTCTACGAGCCGCAGTGGTTCCTGACGGAAGTCCCCTTGGTGAAGGTCAACCTCCCCGCGTACAAGACCGGTTGTGACGCGAACGCCGAGAAAATCGCCTGCGACTACCCCGTGTACGACCTCGACAAGATCGTCAGCGTGCGGTTCGAGAAGTCCGGGTCCCCCGCCTACGACCTGGTGAAGAACTTCACCTGGACCAACGACGACCAGAACATCGTCGCCAAGTACATCGCGGTGGACCGGATGACACCGGAGGCGGCGGCGAAGAAGTGGGTCGAGGCGAACCGGGGGAAGGTCGACGCCTGGCTCAAGTGACCTCGCTGTGAGGCCCGGCAGGCGGAGTGCCCAAGTGCGCTCCGCCTGCCGGGCGTTCGTGTTTTTCCTGTTGTGGAAAAGGGGTGTTCTCCGGCATCCCCGGCCCTCTTGACACCCCCCTGTGCGCCGGGCACATTGAGTTGCGCAACCTGAAGTGCGTTGCGTACGAAGCAACTCAAGCGGAGGTGCGGCGATGACGGGACCCCGAGTGGTCATCATCGGAGCAGGCGTCGTCGGCGCCGCGCTCGCGGACGAGATCGCGCAGCGCGGCTGGACCGATGTGACGGTGGTCGACCAGGGTCCGCTCCCGGCCACCGGAGGCTCCAGCTCGCACGCCCCGGGGCTGGTCTTCCAGACCAACTCCTCCAAGGCGATGACCGAGTTGGCGCGCTACACGGTGGACAAGTTCTGCTCCCTGGACGTGGACGGCAAGCCCTGCTTCCTCCAGGTCGGCGGCCTCGAAGTCGCCACCACCCCCGAGCGCCTCACCGAACTGGAGCGCCGGCACGGCTGGATCACCGCGTGGGGCGTGGAGGCCGAGCTGATCGACGCGGACGCGTGCGTCGCCAAGCACCCCCTGCTGGACCGCTCCCGGGTCCTCGGCGGCCTCTTCGTCCCCACCGACGGCCTCGCCAAGGCCGTCCTCGCCGTCGAGGCCCAGATCCGCCGGGCCACCGAGAACGGCGTCGACTTCCTGCCCCGCCACGAGGTGCTCGACATCCTCCAGGACGCCGGCCGCGTCACCGGCGTCCGCACCGACCACGGCGACCTCGACGCCGACATCGTCGTGTGCTGCGCCGGCATCTGGGGCCCGAAGATCGCCCGCATGGCCGGCATGAACCTCCCCCTCACCCCGCTCGCCCACCAACTCGCCTGGACCGGCCCCGTCCCCGCGCTCGCCGGGCAGACCGAGGAGGCCGTCCGGCCGATCCTGCGCCACCAGGACGCCGACCTCTACTACCGCGACCGGTACGACGCCATCGGCATCGGCTACTACGGCCACCGCCCCATGCCGGTCTCCGCCGACGACATCCTCACCTTCGGCGACGACCAACCCATGCCGTCCGTCCTGGAGTTCACCGAGGACGACTTCGCCGACGCCTGGACCGAGACGCAATCGCTGCTGCCCGCGACGAAGGACGCCAAGGTCGACGAGGGCATCAACGGCCTGTTCTCCTTCACCACCGACAACTTCCCCCTCCTCGGCGAATCGCGGGACGTCAAGGGGTTCTGGGTCGCCGAGGCGGTGTGGGTGACGCACTCGGCGGGCATCGGCCGCGCGATGGCCGAGTGGCTCGTCGACGGGTACTGCTCCTCGTTCGACCTCCACGAGTGCGACGTCAACCGCTTCGAGCCGCACCAGCTCACCCCGGAGTACGTCCTCGCGCGCGACTGCCAGAACTTCGTCGAGGTGTACGACATCCTGCACCCGCTCCAGCCCTCCGGTGACCCGCGCCCGATCCGGACCAGCCCGTTCCATGAAAGGCAGCAGGAGCACGGCGCGTTCTTCCTGGAGGCGAACGGCTGGGAACGCCCTCACTGGTACGAGGCCAACTCCGCGCTCCTGGACGGCCGTTCCATCCCCGTCCCCAACGACTGGGCGGCCCAGTACTGGTCCCCGATCGTCGGCGCCGAGGCGCAGGCCACGCGCGAGACCGTCGCGATGTACGACATGACCGCGCTCAAGCGGCTTGAGGTCACCGGCCCCGGCGCGGGCGCCTTCCTGGAGACGCTGACCACCAGCAAGGTCGCCAAGTCGGTCGGCTCGGTGACGTACACGCTGCTGCTGGACCACGACGGGGGCATCCGCAGCGACGTCACCGTGGCCCGCCTCGCCCAGGGCCGCTTCCAGATCGGCGCCAACGGCAACCTCGACCTCGACTGGCTCACCCGCCACCTCCCCGCCGACGGCACCGTCCAGGTCCGCGACATCACCGCCGGGACCTGCTGCATCGGCCTGTGGGGACCCCTCGCCCGCAAGGTCCTCCAGCCGCTCACCGACGACGACTTCAGCAACGACGGCCTCAAGTACTTCCGCGCGAAGCAGGCCCACATCGGCAGCGTCCCGGTGACCGCCATGCGCCTGTCCTACGTCGGCGAACTCGGCTGGGAGATCTACACGACCGCCGACCTCGGCCTGAAACTCTGGGACACGCTGCGCCGCGCGGCCGAACCCCTCGGCGGCGTCATCGCGGGCCGCGGCGCCTTCAACAGCCTCCGCCTGGAGAAGGGTTACCGCTCCTTCGGCACCGACATGACCTACGAGCACGACCCCTACGAGGCGGGCGTCGGCTTCGCCGTGAAGCTCGACAAGGGCGACTTCATCGGCAAGGCGGCGCTGGAACGCCGGAAGACCTCTGTGCGACGGAAGTTGACCTGCCTGACCATCGATGACCCGTACGACGTCGTCCTCGGCAAGGAGCCCGTGTACGACGGGGAGCGCGCTGTCGGGTACGTGACCAGCGCCGCGTACGGCTACACGATCGGCAAGGGCATCGCGTACGCCTGGCTCCCCGCCGAACTCGCCGTGCCCGGCACGGAGTTGCGTATCGGCTACTTCGACCGGCGGGTGGAGGCCGTGGTCGCCGAGGAGCCGTTGTTCGACCCGACCATGTCCCGGTTGCGGGGCTGAGGGGGAACGCGATGACCGCGCGACTGCTCGACGGCAAGGCGACCGCCGCCGCACTCCGCAGCGAACTCGCCGACCGCGTGGCCAAGTTGACCGCCACCGGCGCTCCGCCGCCCGGCCTCGGCACGGTCCTCGTCGGCGACGATCCCGGCAGCCGGGCGTACGTCGCCGGCAAGCACCGGGACTGCGCCCAGGTCGGCATCGCGTCGATCCGCGTCGACCTTCCGGCGGACGCGACGCAGGCGCAGGTCGAGGAGGCGGTGGACCGGCTCAACGCGGACCCCGCGTGCACGGGTTACATCGTCCAACTCCCGTTGCCCGCGCACCTGGACGCGAACGCGGTACTGGAACGCATGGACCCCTCGAAGGACGCGGACGGCCTCCACCCCGTGAACCTCGGCCGCCTGGTCCTGGGCGTCGAGGCACCGCTTCCCTGCACCCCACGGGGAGTGGTCGAACTCCTCCGCCGCCACGAAGTCCCGCTGGCCGGTGCCCGCGTCTGCGTGATCGGCCGAGGCGTGACGGTCGGCCGCCCCATCGGCCTCCTCCTCACCCGCCGCTCCGAGAACGCCACGGTCACCCTCTGCCACACCGGCACGAAGGGCCTGGCCTGGCACGTCCGCGAGGCCGACATCGTCATAGCGGCGGCGGGCGTCCCCGGCCTGGTCACCCCCGACATGCTCCGCCCCGGCGCGGCGGTCCTGGACGTCGGCATCACGCGCACGGACTCGGGCCTGGTGGGTGACGTCCACCCGGACTGCGCCCGCACGGCGGGTTGGCTCGCGCCGATGCCCGGGGGAGTGGGGCCGATGACGCGGGCGATGCTGCTGGCGAACGTGGTGGAGGCGGCGGAGAGAAACGCGGCGTGAGCTGTCACCCGGCACCGTTCAGTGGAACCCGGCGAACCGCCATCAGCCGCCGGCTGATCCGCCAGCCACCCGGCGTACGAACCACCGTGTCGTCATAACTCACCGACCCACAGGACCCGTCGACCATCACGCCCAGGCCCTTCGAACGGACCTGGGCGCTGTCGGCGTCCGAGGCGACGATGACGACGTTGGTGACGTGATGGGCAACCGGATTGGCCGCCCCCAGCGCGAGGGCGGCTTCGCGGAAGGCGTCGATACCGATCAGGGGAGGACGGCCGAAGTCGCTGAGGTCGTACACGGCGTCGGGGGTGAGCAGCTCGTCGAGACGGTGGAGGTCACCGTCGTCGACGAGGTGGCCGTGCAGCGCGATCAACTCGTGGATGGCGAGGCGGTCTTCGAGGGAGAGAGGCACGGGACTCCAGGGGCTCAGGGCTGGGGTTCGGGTGGGGCCGCGATGCTGATCGCGCGGGCCGACCATGGCTCAGCACGGACGGGAATCGTTGTTCCGCCGCACCTTGATGCTGTCGATGTGAAGTGTGTCGGAGTCCGGTGGGAAAGCCGTGTTGCGCAGGCCGACTTCCGGAGATCCGTCACCGTGGGGGGCCAGGTGGCGTCCCTGGTAGTCGGTGGCGTCGAGCAGGTAGTCGGAGACTGTTTCCGGTACCGGGACCGTGAAGATCTCGAATACCAGACCCTTCTGTTCTTTGGCGCCCGCTTGAATGGTGTGGGTCCAGTCGCCGGTGGTGGCGGACACGGTTGCCTCGCCGAAGAGGACGTAGTCGTCTTCGCCCGCGGCTCGTCCGGCGATCCATAACCTGTAGCCGTCAGTCAGTCGCGAGCTTCCCCTGAACTCCTGGCAGAGGCCGATCTCGATCGGTTCGTCCCCATGGGCTGCGGGATATTCGATCTTGGTGGAGGAATCCGGCGGCCCGCCGCGCGTGGTGGCAGATGAACTGCTCGGCCCCGACGTCGCGACCGTCTCTTTGGGCTGCCCGCCATCGGCACCCCAGCCGAACGTGTCTCCCAGCGCGGGCAGGAACAGAGCGAGACCGCCGAACCCTCCGAGTGCGGCGACTGCGGCGATCAGCTTTCCCCAGCGGCCTGATGTCCCCGGCGTACCAGTACTCTCACCGGCACTTTCTGATGATCTGTCGGACTGGTCGGGCATCGGATCCACCCCCATGTGTTCCAAAGTGCTGGGCCTTGATGATGCTCGCCCGGTTTCCTCCTCAATCCATGGCGGATCCCTCTCCCGGTGGGGAAGTTTTTGCTTGTGGCCGGTTCCCGGTGGGTGTGGCCAAGGCGGTGCGCCGAGTCGCAGGTCTATCCCCGGCAAAGTCCGTCCGAAAGCAGGTGGTTGCTCAAGGTTCCTTTGTTACGGCCATGTTGACCGACGGTCACGCACGGCGCACGCTCGGAAGTGAGTGGTGGTTACAACTTGTTCCCCCGACGGGTGTGCTTCCGGCGTGCGTCTGCGCTGGTGAGACGGGGTTCCCGGAAGGGGACGCGGAGTGGAGGACGTTATGTGTGGCATCGCCGGCTGGGTCTCCTTCGACCGTGAACTGCGGGACGAGGGCGCCGTATTGGATGCGATGACGGAGACGATGGAGTGCCGGGGACCGGACGACAGGGGAGCGTGGGCGGAGGGCCCCGCAGGGCTGGGGCACCGCAGGCTCGCCATCATCGACCTGCCCGGTGGACGGCAGCCGATGACCTTTCCGACGGCGCACGGGACCGTCGCGATGGTGTACTCCGGCGAGGCGTACAACTTCACCGAGCTGCGCCGCGAACTGGAGGCCAGGGGGCACCGGTTCACGACCGACTCGGACACCGAAGTCGTCCTGCACGGCTACCTGGAGTGGGGCGACGAGGTCGCCGAACGCCTCAACGGCATGTACGCGTTCGCCGTCTGGGACGGCCGCCGCAGCAAGCTCGTGATGATCAGGGACCGCATGGGCATCAAGCCCTTCTACTACTACCCCACCCCGGACGGCGTCCTCTTCGGCTCGGAACCCAAGGCGATCCTCGCGAACCCCCTGGCCCGCCGCCGCGTCACGCTCGACGGCATGCGGGAACTGCTGACGATGGTGAAGACGCCGGGCCACGCGGTGTGGGACGGCATGGCGGAGGTGGAGCCGGGAACCGTCGTCACCGTGGACCGCGAGGGCCTGCACCGGCGCGTGTACTGGGAGTTGGAGACGAAGGAGCACACCGACGACAAGGCGACGACGATCGCGACGGTCAGGGAACTCCTCGACGACATCGTCCGCCGCCAGCTCGTCGCCGACGTCCCCCGCTGCACGCTCCTCTCCGGCGGCCTCGACTCCTCCGCGATGACGGCGCTCGCGGCACGCCAACTCGGCGAGCACGGCGAGAAGGTGCGCAGTTTCGCCGTCGACTTCGTCGGCCAGACGGACCACTTCATCGCGGACGACCTGCGCGGCACCCCCGACACCCCCTTCGTGCACGACGTCGCCCGCACCGCGCACACCGAGCACCAGGACATCGTCCTGGACCCGCAGTCCCTCGCCGACCCGGAGGTCCGCGCGAAGGGCATCAGGGCCCGCGACCTGCCCGCAGGGTTCGGTGACATGGACGCCTCCCTGTACCTGCTGTTTAAGGCGATCCGCCGCGAGTCCACGGTGGCCCTCTCCGGCGAGTCGGCGGACGAAGTCTTCGGCGGCTACCTCCAGTTCTTCGACGAGGAGGCCCGCAAGGGCACCACCTTCCCCTGGCTGGCCGGCTTCGGCCGCCACTTCGGCCAGGACGCCGAGACCCTGGACCCCGCCCTGCTCACCGCCCTCGACCTCGACGGCTACGTGGCCGACAGCCACCGGGGAGCCGTCAAGGACATCCAACGCCTCGACGGCGAGAGCGACTTCGAGTACGGCATGCGCCGCATGTCCCACCTCCACCTCACCCGGTTCGTCCGCATCCTCCTCGACCGCAAGGACCGCGCGAGCATGGCCGTCGGCCTGGAGGTCCGCGTCCCGTTCTGCGACCACCGCCTCGTCGAGTACGCCTACAACACCCCCTGGTCCCTCAAGTCCTTCGACGGCCGCGAGAAGAGCCTCCTGCGCGAGGCGACCGCCGACCTCCTGCCCAAGTCCGTGTACGACAGGGTCAAGAGCCCCTACCCCTCCACCCAGGACCCGGCGTACGCCACCGCCCTGCGCGCCCAGGCCAAGGACCTCCTCACGAACCCCTCCCACCCGGTCTTCGACCTCGTCGACAGGACCCACCTTCACGAGATCGCCCACCGCACCACCCAGGTGAACAGCCAGGCCGGGCGACGCGGCCTGGAACGCGCCCTCGACCTGGCCCTCTGGCTGGAGATGTACCGCCCGGAACTCAGCCTGAACTGAGCGCCCAGAACGAGATGGGCGAGTTCGCCCGGAACCCGATCCTCGGATACACCGGCGCCCCCGCCGCCGTCGCGTGCAGGGTGGCCCGGGTCAGCCCCGTGGCCCGGCCGCCCTCGTACAGCGCCTTCCGCGTCACCGCCTCCCCGTACCCCCGCCGCTCCCAGGCGGGGTCGGTCGCGACGAGGACGACGAACAGCCGCCCGTCCGTCTCGACGGTCGCCGCGCAGCTCACCGGGACCCCGTCGCGCAGCCCCAGGTAGGCGTGCACGCCGCTCTTCCACAGCGCGGACCCGACCAGACCGTCCCGCCCGTCGTCCGGATCGAAGCCGTACGCACGGGAGTTGAGGTCCGCGTACGCCGTCAGCTGCTCGTCGTCGCGCACCCGGACGAACGTCAGCTCCGGGTGGGCGGGTTCGGGGAGCGGCAGCAGGTCACCGGCCATCCCGGTGCCGGGGAACGCGTGGGCGAGGCCCGCCCGTCCGGCGGCCGGGGCGAGCGCCGTACGGGCCTCGGGGGACAGCAGGTCCTCGAAGACCCACAGGAACCCGCCCTGCTTCTTGGCCCGCATGACGTCCGCCGCCTCGCCCAACCGCCGCTCCAGGAGCGCGGGTCGGACATCGGTCTCGGTGAGCGTGACGCAGTTCCAGAAGAGGAACCGGCTGTCGGCCCACCGCACGGCGATCCCCGGCAGGTCGCGGACGTCGGAGTCCGGATTGCGGTCGAGTGTCAACGTCCGCCAGCCCGAGGCGAGTTGCTCCATCGACTCGATCGACTCCGTGAGGTCGTACACGTCATCCCCTTTCACCTGTTCGTAACCACCCCAGTCAAGCAACACCGGCGCCAACATCCCCGTATTGGGGGAGAATTGACGTGATCTCAGGGGTCACCCCACAGCGCGCACATCTCAACGGGGGTATGGATGGCGCACCGTGTACTCCACGGGTACGAGCAACTCGTCGACACGTTCGTCCCGGAGGCCGTGGGCCTGGGGCCGCGCGGTACGGGAGCCGCGTCCGGATACCCGCGCGGCGCCCCGGTGATCACCGTGTACGGCGGACGTGGCACGGGCAGGACGGCCGTCTGCGAGCAGCTGCACGACGCCCATGTGGGCCGCCTGCATGTCGCGAAGTGGCCGATGCCCGGCGCCCAGCCGGTCGGCATGGCCCCGCCCCCCGACCAGGCCAGCCCCCTGACCTCACGCCCGCTCGCGGCGCTCGGCTGGCTGGTGCGCGAACTCAGCGTGGACGTCCCGAAGTTCGGCCACATCGACTTCCCCCGCTTCACGTACGGCCTGATGGCGGCCACCACCCTGTACGAACCCCTCGACACCGACCACGCGGACGGCCCCGCGCTGGCGGACCTCCAGCGCCTCGAACACCGCCTGCGCGCACTGGAGGAGGCCCTGGCCGGCGAACGCCCCCTGTGGGACACGCTCGCGGCCTGGGTGTCGGCGGCGATCCCCCTGGTCACGGCGTTCGCGCCGGGACTCGGCCCGGTCGAGGAACTCCTCCAGCGGATCATCGGACAGGCGGGGGAGCGCGGCGGCGCCAGACTCGACCAGGCGGCCCTGAAATGGTGGGACGAGGAACTCCTCGCGATCTCGGGCTCCGGCATCAGGAAGCTCCTCGACTGGGTGTTCCTGAGCCTGCGCCTCCAGGTCCCCGCCCAGGCCCGCCGCGACCTGGAGAGCCGCCTGAGCGCCGCGTTCCTCGCCGACATCGACGCCCACTACCGGCGAAGACACTGGCGCGTGCGGCCCCTGCCGCTGATCCTCCTCGACAACACGCACACCCCCACAGGACGCCGCCTCCTGGACCTCCTGCTGACCGCCTACGCGAGAGCGGCGGGCCCCGAGAACACGCGGGGCGACCAGGTCACCCGCCCGGTGATCGTTGCCACCCAACTCTCCGCCAGGCCCCGGGCCGCCACCCCCAAGCACCCCCACCCGCTCGGCGTCCCGCAGTTCGGCACCCTCGTCTGGCACAGCCCCCGCAGCGACGCCCGCGAAGCCTGGCAGGTGTGGCTCCAGGCGCCGGCCCTCGGCGCCGACAGCATCGCCACCGCCCTCGGCGCCCCCTGCCCGCGCGGACTGCCCAACCTCGTCGAGCAGCTCAGCGCCGGCCGGGCGGGCTGCGCGCACCCGCTGATCGAGGCCGCCCGCGAGACCCTGCGCACCGGCCGCCGGGCCACCCTCCTGCGCGCCGAACCCCAGGCCCTCGGCCCCGCCCTGCTGAGCCTGCCTCCGGCGGGCACCGACCAGGACGGCACCGTCACCGCCGCGCTGCTGCGCTACCTCGTCCCCGACCGCGACCTGATCGACGCCCTCCTCCCGTGGGCGGTGGCGCTGCGCGCGGAGGACGTACCGCACCTGCCGGGACACGACCCCGACCAGCACCACCGCGTCCGCGACCTCCTCAAGGAGGACCACTGGCACCGCGCGGCCTGGCCGGACGCCGCCCACCCCGCGATCGGCGACCGCACCCTGCGCGAACTCCTCCTGCACCACCTGCGCACCGAGGCGGACCCCGCCCGCTGGACCGCGCTGCACACCGCCGCCCGCGACCGGTACGCCCCCGGCAGCGCACCCCACCTGCACCACACCCTGGCTCTCGGCCGCCGCGAGGAGGCCGTCGCCGGGCTGCACACGGCGTTCGGTGCCACCGGCCGCCCCGGCTGGCTGGCCACCGTACAGACCGTGTGCGCGGCCCCGCACCCGCCCGACGGGTACGCCGGACAGCACCCGCAGCCGGCCGCGCTCTGCACAGCATGTGGACCCCACCACGACGACCGCCACCGCGCGATCGGCCGCCTCCTCGACCTGCTGTGGGGAGTCTCGACGCTCTCCTCCCTCTACACGGACGACCCGGAGAGCCCCGACAACCGGTTGCGGCAACTGCTCAACGGCTTCGACGTCGCGTACGACGACCGGGGCGACCAGGAGCTCGCCACCGCCGACGCCGCCCGCCGCTGGCCCGTCCTGCTCGCCCAGGGGCGGCGGGTCCCCGAACTCCCCACCGCCAGAAGGGAACACTGACGTGGCACCCGAGTTCTGGCCGACGCCGGTACTGATCGGCGGGCCGATCGTCCTCCTCCTCGTCCTCGGCGCCGGCGTCTGGCTGGTGCTGCGGGCCCACTTCGTCCCCGTCGTGCGCGGCGTCCTCCTCGGGGCGTGCGCGCTGCTCGCGTTCGGCGCGGTCACCGTGGTCGTGTGGGCCGCCGGGCTGCCCGACTACTGCCAGAGCGGCAACGAACGGCTGGTGAAGGAGGGCGGGCAGTGCGTCGGCGTCAGCGACGGCGGCCACGTCTACATCAGCGAGCTGGACAAGGTGTCGAAGGCGATCAAGGACCTCAACGACGAGGTGACGAATACTCAGAAGCCGTACACCACAGTCGCGTTGATGATCCCCATGACCCCGGCCGCCGACAGCAAGGCCGACCGGGACCAGATCCTGCGCGAGGTGCAGGGCGCCTACCTCGCCCAGTACCGGGCCAACAAGGTCGACGACTCCGACATCGGCGTCCGCCTCGTCCTCGCCAACCCGGGGCGCGCGATGGACCACGGCAGACAAGTCGCCGACTGGCTGGGGGAGATGACCAAGACGCGGGACCGGCTCCGGGTCGTCTTCGGCTTCAACCTGAGTGTCCGTCAGAACGCCGACACCATCGGCTACTTGACCAAGGACAAGGGCATCCCCGTGGTGGGCGGCCCGATCACCGCGACCGACCTCGCGAACGACGACGCCGGTCACTACCCCGGCCTCGTCAAGGTCGTCCCCTCCAACCGCGACCAGGCCCAGGCCCTCAGCCACTACCTCGGCGGCGACTCGTCCCGGACCTTCCTGATCCAGGACGAGAACAGCGACGACCTGTACTCCCGGTCCCTGCGCGACGCGTTCCAGGAGGTCACCAAGGGCGCGGCGGGCGGCCCCGAGACGTACGACGCGGAGAAGGTGCTCTACCGGGACTTCCGGCAGATGGTCGGCAACGTCTGCGACTCGAAGGCCACCACCGTCTACTTCGCCGGACGGCCCCCCGCCCTCGCCAACCTCATCAAGGCCCTCGGCGACCGGGGCTGCACGGAACGCCCGATCCGCGTCGTCACCGTCTCCGGCGCCTCGACGATCACCCTCGACCCCAACCTCGACTGGGGCGCCTTCACCCGGGGCGCGGGCCTGACCGTCGAGTACGCGACCATCACCCACCCCGACGCGTGGAAGGCCGGCACCAAGGGGCGCCCCGCGACCGGCGGTTCCCCCGACGACCTCGCCAAACTCACCGGCGTGATCGACAAGCAGAAGCAGATCGGGGCCGTCGACCTCACCGACGGCCGCACGATCACCATGTTCGACGCGGCCACCACCGCTGTCACCGGCATCGCCGACCGCGTCGACGAGAAGGGCACGGTCCCGGCGCTCGCCGACATCAAGGAGACCTGGCGGCGGCTGCGCGGCCAGTCCAAGGTGGAGGGCGCGAGCGGCTGGATCTGCCTGAAGAGCGACGGGACGCCGTACGACAAGGCGGTCGCCGTCGTCCGCCTCGTCCCGCCCGCCGCCGGGAAGGCCGGAAAGGGAACCCTCGCGTTCCAGGCGACCGCCTGGCCCACCGGGCGCCCGCTCACCGAGGACATGTGCCGCAACGCACGGGGGTGACCTCACGGACAACGGCTCCGTTGGTGCATCGGTGGTGATTGCAACTAGTCTCGTCGGTACATCCCCCACGCCGAGGAGCGCACCATGGCGAAGATCCTGTTCCTGATGACCGCCGCCGACCAGTGGACCCTGGCCGACGGCACGACCCACCCCACCGGCTTCTGGGCCGAGGAAGCGGTCGTCCCCTACGAGGCGTTCCAGGCCGCCGGCCACGAGGTCACCGTCGCCACCCCCGGCGGCGCCGTCTCCCCGGTCGACCGGAACAGCCTCGACTCCGACGAGATCAAGGAGGGCCTGGAGAAGGCGACCGGCCTGCGCGAGCCCATCGCCCTCACCGACGTACGCCTGGAGGACTACGACGCCGTGTACGTCCCCGGCGGGCACGGTCCGATGGAGGACCTCGCCGTCGACGCCGACTCCGGCGCGCTGCTCACCCGCGCGGTCGGCAGCGGGATGCCGGTCGCCGTCGTCTGCCACGGTCCGGCGGCGCTGCTCGCGGCCGTGAAGGGCGACGGCACGAACGCGTTCGCCGGGTACCGGGTCGCCGCCTTCACCAACGAGGAGGAGCGCATCGGCGGGTTCGCCGACAAGGCGAAGTGGCTGCTGGTGGACCGGCTCACCGAGGCGGGGCTGCGGGTCGAGTCCGGTGCGCCGTGGGCGCCGTACACCGTGACCGACCGCAACGTCCTGACCGGGCAGAACCCGGCGTCCTCCGCGCCGCTCGCCGCGCTGCTCAACGAGAAGCTCGGCTGAGTCACACCCCCAGCGCGGGGAACAGTGCCGAGTCGATGTACCGGCGCAGGAAGGCCGCGTCCGCCGGGGTCCCCTCGATCAGGGAGTGGGTGATCAGCGCGCCCACCATCATGTGCGCGACGTAGGCGAGGGCGGGGGTGTCCGGGTGGACCTCCCCGCGCTCGACCGCCCTGCCGAGCAGCGTGTCGAGGCCGGACACCTCGGGGTCGACCAGCAGACGGCGCAACGCCACCCGGAGCTCCGGGTACGCGTGCACCGCGCACGACAGGCCCCGGATCAGCGCGGTGTCCTCGGCCATGCGATGGTCGTCGAGCTGGTCGACGAGGGTCATGAGGTCGCCGCGCAGGGAACCGGTGTCGATGCGGTCGAAGGAGACCGGCTTCTGGTGGCGCAGCGCCTTCGCGACCAGCTCCGGCTTGCCCGCCCACTGGCGGTAGAGGGTCGCCTTGCTGCACCGGGTGCGGGTGGCGACCGCCTCCATCGTGAGCCCCTCGTACCCGACCTCGCGCAGGAGGTCCAGCACGGCGTCGTACAACTCGGCCTCGCGCTCCGGGCTGATCCGGCTGCGGCGTGAGCGCTGCGCTGCGGTCGTCGGGTGTCCGGTCATGGCCACCGTCCCCTCACTTGGTGTCCCGGCCTCCACGCTATCGCGGACATGGATGAATACGAAACCGTTTCGGTCGTGAAACATGCCACCTGTAAGACTGGAACCGAGCACCGCCGGAAGGGGTACCCATGGCCACCACGTCACCGCCCGCCGCGAGACCGGGCCGGCCCCGTGACCCCGGCGCCGACGAACGCATCCTGCAAGCGGCCGTCGACGAACTCGCCGAGGCCGGCGTCGCGGGCTTCCGCACCAACTCCGTGGCCTCCCGCGCGAAGGTCGCCAAGCGCACGCTCTACTCCCGCTGGCCGGAGCGCGACGACCTGGTCCTCGCGGCGCTCAGCAGCCTCTCCGGCTGCATCCACCCGCCCCGCACCGGCAGCCTCGAACGGGACCTGGGCATCCTGTACGACAAGATGGCCGAGACCCTGGAGAGCCCCCAGTGGCTCATCGTCTTCCGGTGCTCCTTCGAGTTCCCCGACTTCCCCGAGCTGTACGCGGGCTTCCTGCGCGACTGCGTGGACCAGCCGCTCGCGGTCATCGAGGACGTGCTGTACGGCGCCGAGCAGCGCGGTGAGCTGCGGCCGGGGCTCGACCGCTCGGTCGCCGCGGAGTCCTTCGCCGCCGCGCTGACGAACTTCAGCTCGCACATCTCGCACAGGCGGGGAGTGAGCGCGACGGGGATGCGGGACCGGTTCCTGGACCTGTTCCTGAACGGGGTGCGGTCCGCGGAGGGCTGAGACCTTCCGGGGCGGGGTGTGCCTGTTCCGGGTGGGGTGTGCTTGTCCTGGCGATACGCCGTACCGTACGCTGACCCGCATGCCTCGCACCTCCCCCTCCCTGGACCGCGCGACCCCGGCCCGCATCGCCGAGACCGCCCTCCGGCTGGTCGACGAGGGCGGACCCGAGGCGCTCACCTTCCGGGCCCTCGCCGCCCGGCTCGACATCTCGCTCGCCTCCCTCCAGCGCCGCTGCACCGACCTCGCCGGACTCCTCGACCTGTGCCTCGACCACCTCGCGGCCCAGCTCCCGGAGGCGACGGGCGACTGGGAGAGCGTGACCGAGACCCGGTTCACCGCCCTCTACCGCCTCCTCGTCGCCCACCCCGGCCTCCTCGCCCTGCGCGGCACCCGCCCCTGGCTCGGCCCGAACCTGCTGGCCCGCCTCACCGAACCCCAGCTCGCCGACAGCCTCGCCGCCGGGATGACCCCCACCGAGGCGATCACGGCGTACCGGTCCCTGTACCTCCTCACCCTCGGCAGCGCCGGCTTCGTCGACCACCGCGACCCCGCTGCCGCCCGCGCCACCACCCGCCGCGCGCTGGCCGCGCTCGACCCCGAGGCGTTCCCCGTCCTCACCGCCCATCTGGCCGAGATCGTCCCCGCCGTCACCGACCACGACGTCTACCTCGACGCCCTCCGCCGTCTGATCCACGCCGTCAAGGAGCCCCGCCCATGATCTTCAGCAGCGACAACACCGCCGCCGCCCCGCCCGAGATAGTCGAGGCGATGATCCGAGCCGCCTCCGGCTCCGCTCTCCCGTACGGCGCCGACGACCACTCCGCGTCCGTACGGAGCCGGCTCGCCGACCTCTTCGAGCACGACGTCGACGTCCTGTTCGTCTCCACCGGCACCGCCGCCAACGCGCTGAGCCTCGCCACGCTCACCCCGCCCTGGGGCAGTGTCCTGTGCCACCGCGAGAGCCACATCAACAACGACGAGTGCGGGGCGCCCGAGTTCTACACGGCGGGCGCCAAGCTCGTGCCCCTCGGCGGCGCCGACGCCAAGATCGACCCCGCCGAACTGCGAACGGCCGTCCGCCACAAGACGGGTGACGTGCACAGCGTCGAGCCGTCCGTCGTCAGCATCACGCAGGCCACCGAGTCCGGGGCGGTCTACACCCTCGACGAGGTACGGGAGTTGGGGGCCATCGCCAAGGACGCCGGGCTGCGGGTGCACATGGACGGCGCCAGGTTCGCCGGCGCCGTCGCCTCCCTCAACTGCACGCCCGCCGAGCTGACTTGGCGGGCCGGGGTCGACGTCCTGTCCTTCGGCGCCACGAAGAACGGCACGATGACGGCCGACGCGATCGTGGTGTTCGACCGCTCCCTCACCCCCGAACTCTCCTTCCGGGGCAAGCGCGCCGGACAGCTCACCGCCAAGATGCGCTTCCAGGCAGCCCAGTTGGACGCCTACCTCGCCGACGGCCTCTGGCTGCGCAACGCGGCCCACGCCAACGCGATGGCCGCCCGCCTCCAGGAGGGGCTCAAGGCGATCCCGGGAGTCGAACTGCTCGGGGCGGCCGACGCGAACATCCTCTTCGCCCGACTGCCCCAAGTGGTGCTCGACGGACTCCTCGCGGACGGGTTCGCCTTCTACCACGACCGGTGGGGCCAGGGGGTCGTACGGCTCGTCACGTCCTTTGCGACGACGGAGGGTGAGGTCGACGCGCTGCTGACGGCGGCTGCGCGGTACGGGGGCTGAGGCTCTGGCGAGTGCGGGGGGGCGTGCCCTCAGTCCGCCACCCGCAGCAGCAGCTTCCCCGTCGACGTCCGCCCGCCCAGCAGCCGGTGCGCCTCGGCCGCCTCCGTCAGCGGGAACTCGGCGGTCACCGGCAGGGACACCGTGCCGTCGAGCACCTTCGCGTACGCCCGTTCCGTGAGCGCGCGCAGCTCGTCCGGCGCGGACTGGGCGAGGCCGAGGAGCGTGAACGCCGACACGGAACGCCCCTGCGCGCCCAGTTCGGGTGCGCCGGCCTGCCAGGGCGCGGCGCCGGACGCGTTGCCGTAGGAGACCAGGCGGCCGTACAGCGCGAGGGCGTCGAGGCCGAGCCGGAGGGTCTCGCCGCCGACCGGGTCGAGGATCAGGTCGACGCCCTTGCCGCCGGTGGCACGGCGGACGTCCGCCGCGAACGCGTCCGGCGTGAACACCTCGTCGTACCCGTGCTTCAGCGCGTACTCCGCCTTCGCCGGGGTCGAGGCCACGCCGTACACCGCGCCCGCGCCCGCCGCCCGCGCGAGCAGGCCCACGACCGTGCCGACGCCGCCCGCCGCGCCGTGCACGAGGACCGTCTCGCCGGTGCGCAGGCGGCCGACCTCGTGGAGGAGGGCGTGCGCGGTGGGCAGGACGGTGGGGAGCGTCGCCGCTGTGCGCAGGTCGAGGCCTTCGGGGAGCGGGACCGTGGCGGTGGCCTCGGCGCGGACGACCTCGGCGTAGCCGCCGCCAGGGAGGAACGCGGCGACCTCCTGGCCCGGGGTGAGGCCGGTGACGCCCTCGCCGACCGTGCGGATACGGCCGGAGACTTCGAGGCCGGGACGGAAGGGCAGGGTCTCGACGCGGTAGCCCTCGGCGCGGGCCTTGACGTCGGCGAAGTTCACACCGGCATAGGCGACGTCGATGGTGACCTGGCCGGGGGCCGGTTCGGGGGTCTCGGCGTCGACGAGCTTCAGGACCTCGGGGGCGCCGGTCTCGTGGAACTCGATTGCGCGCATGGGTGACACGTCCTTCGGGGCAGGTGACGGGGCAGGGTGACGGGGCTCGGTCCGGGCGAGTGTTCAATTGGAAGCGAACACTCGGACTGTAAGATATCCGTCGAACACTCGGCAACCGGCCGGGACCCCCGCCGACAGGAGGCACATGCCCGACCAGCCCCCGGGCGCGAGCCACCGCGCCGCGCCCGTCCACACGCACCCCGAGGACGTCCCCGTGCTCACGGCCCTGTCTGCCGTGGCCGACCCCGTCCGCATCCGGCTCCTGCGTGAACTTGCCGGTTCCCCTGTCTGGACGCGCAGTTGCGGCAGCTTCGACGTACCCGTCGGCAAGGCCGCGCTCAGCCACCACTTCTCCGTGCTGCGCGCGGCGGGGCTCGTCGAGCAGCGGGACGAGGGGCCCCGGCGGGTCAACCGGCTGCGGCGGGAGGAGTTCGACGCGCAGTTTCCCGGGCTCCTCGACCTGGTGTTGAGGGACTGAGTCTGTTCAGTTCGCGCCGCGCGTGTTGAGGCGGGCCGCCTGGCGGGTCAGGTGGTCGCGCTCCGCGAGGTTCGGGGCCTTGTGGGCAGCCTCCGCGTACAGGCGCGCCGCCGTCGCCAGGTCGCCCGCGCGTTCGTGCAGGTGGGCCGCCACCGCCGTATGACGGGGGAGCGAGGCATCCACGGCCGCGAGGGCGGCCAGACCCGCGCGGGGCCCGTCCGCCTCGCCGACCGCCACCGCCCGGTTGAGACGGACGACGGGACTGTCCGTGAGGCCCGCGAGTTCGTCGTACCACTCCACGATCTGCACCCAGTCCGTCTCCCCGGCGGTGGGCGCGTCGGCGTGCAGCGCCGCGATGGCCGCCTGCGCCTGGAACTCGCCCAACTTGTCGCGGGCCAGGGCTTTTTGGAGGATGTCGACGCCCTCGGCGATGAGGGCGGTGTCCCAGCGCGTCCGGTCCTGTTCGGCGAGCGGGACCAGGCTGCCGTCCGGGGCCGTACGGGCCGTACGGCGGGCGTGGTGCAGCAGCATCAGGGCGAGCAGGCCCGCGACCTCGGGGTGGTCGATCGCGGTGGCGAGCTGCCGGGTGAGGCGGATCGCCTCGGCGGCGAGGTCGACGTCGCCGGTGTAGCCCTCGTTGAAGACGAGGTACAGGACGCGCAGGACCGTCGCGACGTCGCCGGGCCGGTCGAACCGGACGTCCGAGACCGTGCGCTTGGCCCGGCTGATCCGCTGCGCCATCGTCGCCTCGGGGACGAGGTACGCCTGGGCGATCTGCCGGGTGGTCAGCCCGCCGACCGCGCGCAGGGTGAGCGCGACCGCCGAGGACGGGGTCAGCGAGGGGTGCGCGCACAGGAAGTACAGCTGGAGCGTGTCGTCCACGGCCGGGGTGGGGCCGGGCTGGGGTTCCTCCTCGACGCGGTCCTCGCGGCGGCGGCGTGCCGTGTCCGCGCGGGACTGGTCGAGGAACTTCCGCCAGGCCACGGTGACCAGCCAGCCCTTCGGGTCCCTCGGCGGCTCCCCGGGCCACACGCGGACCGCCTCCACGAGGGCGTCCTGGACGGCGTCCTCGGCCGCCGCGAAGTCTGCTCCGCGGCGGACGAGGACCGTCAGGACACCCGGGGTGAGGCCCCTGAGCAGCGCGTCATCCACCGGCGTGGCAGTCCGTGACGTTCGGCGCCGCGGAGAGGAAGGGCCGCAGCTCCAGCCACTCGTGAATCGGCTTCCCCCCGGCGCCGGGCGCCGCGGACAACTCCCCGGCGAGCTCGACGGCCCGCTCGTACGTGTCCACGTCGATCACCATCCACCCGGCGATCAGATCCTTGGTCTCGGCGAACGGCCCGTCCGTCACGGGCGCCTGCCCCTCCCCGCCGTACTGCACCCACGTCCCCTCGGGCGCCAGCGCCTGCCCGTCGACGTACTCCCCGCTCTCCACCAGCCGCTCCGCGAAGTCCCGCATGTACTGCATGTGCGCCGAGACCTCCTCGGGCGTCCACCGCTCCATCGGCACATCGTTGACCGCCGCCGGCGCGCCCCGGTAGTGCTTGAGCAACAGGTACTTGGCCATGACGTTCTCCTCGACTTATGCGGCCCGTTGTGGCCGCGTTCACTACTGGGACGGAGCGGGGTACGGGTTCTCGACATCGGTGCCGGAATTATTTTGAGGCCGATGTCGGAGGGGTGTCTTGCGGAGCGTCCACCAGCCGGAAGGCCAGGCACACGACGCGCGTTCCGTCGTCGACCGGCGTACCCGCGCGCTCCCAGTAGCCGCGGTGCCCCGCCAGGCCCGTCGTCGTGGTCTTGCGGCCGGACAGGGCCAGGGAGTTGAGCCGTACCCGCATGTCGCCCGGGGTGCCCAGCTCCAGTGTCCGCATCCCGTCGACCCGTGGCCATGTCATCGGTGATCTCCTGTCGTCCTCGGCGTTCGCCGGATTCGGTGGCCTTCGAGGTTGTTACCATGCAGGTTCGTGGCGAACGGGCGGATGCGAGAGGTGGCGGGACGGTGAGTACGCCGCTGTACCAGCTGAAGGCCGAGTTCTTCAAGACGCTCGGGCATCCCGCCCGGATCCGCGTGCTCGAACTCCTCAGCCAGCGTGAGCACTCTGTCGCGGAGATGCTTCCCGAGGTCGGGATCGAGCCCGCGCATCTGTCCCAGCAGCTCGCTGTGTTGCGGCGGGCGAATCTCGTGGTGACCCGTAAAGAGGGGTCGACCGTTCATTACTCGCTGACGGATCCGCGCATCGCCGAGCTGCTGCGGGTCGCCCGCGCGATTCTCTCCGGTGTTCTCGCGGGGCAGGCGGAGCTTCTCGCGGATCTTCAGGCGCCGCTTCCGGGGGCGTCCCGCAACCGCTGAGGGTTGCCCGACCAGGTGTCGGGGGTTTTCCTACGCCCTCGATCTGGTTGACGTGTCATCTTGATGGTCCTAGGCTTCTGGTTGAAGCGTCAACCACGGCCTTTCGGAGGAGCACCATGAACGGCAAGAAGGTCATCGCGGTCGCCGGAGCCACGGGTGCGCAGGGCGGCGGGTTCGCCCGCGCGGTCCTCGCGGACCCGGAGTCCGGCTTCACCGTCCGCGCGCTCACCCGTGACCCCGAAGCGCCCGCCGCCCGGGAACTCGCCGGACTGGGCGCCGAGGTCGTACGGGCGGACTTCACCGACGAGGCGAGCGTCCGCGCGGCGTTCGAGGGCGCGTACGGCGCGTTCCTGGTCACCAACTTCTGGGCGCACATGTCGGCGGAGAAGGAGACCGCCGAGATCGAGGTGCTGGTCCGGTCCGCGCAGGCCGCGGGGTTGCGGCACGTCGTCTGGTCGACGCTGGAGGACACCCGCGAGCTGCTGCCGCTGACGGATGAACGGATGCCGGTCCTCCAGGGTTCCTACAACGTCCCGCACTTCGACGCGAAGGGTGAGAGCAACCGGCTCTTCACGGAGGCGGGCGTGCCGACGACGTTCCTCAACGCCACGTTCTACTTCCAGGGTTTCCTCGGCCAGTTCGCCCCCCAGCGCGGCGACGACGGCGTCCTGACCCTGACCCTCCCGCTGGAGGACGGCAAGCTCCTGTCCGGCGTCGACGCCGAGGACATCGGCCGCACCGGGTTCGCGCTGATCAAGGGCGGTGAGCAGTACATCGGCGAGACGGTCGGCCTTGCGGGCGACCACCTCACGGGCGCGCAGTACGCCGAGAAGCTGTCCGGCGCGTACGGCGAGCCGGTGCGGTTCCAGTCGGTGCCGTACGACGTGTTCCGCTCTCTCGGGGTCCCTGCTGGGGACGAGATCGGCAACATGTTCCAGTACTACGGCGACTTCGACCGGGAGTTCACGGGGGCGCGGGATCTGGTGCGGCTGCGGGAGATCAATCCGGAGCTGCGGAGCTTTGACGCGTGGCTGGCGGAGAATGCGGGGAAGTTCAGCGGGTGACGTGTCAACCTTGAGGGTCGTGGTGAGCGCCGGGGGCGTGGTGGGTGTCAGGGGCGTGGCGGGTGCCGGAAAAGGTGTGATCCGAAATTGGTGTGAACCGTTTCCGGCACTCGGAACGATCACCAGGTATGAGCGACATCCACCACGAGCCGGTCGGGCAGGACCAGCACTCTGAACGGCAGCCGGGCGCGGACCCCGAGGCCGATATGGGTCCCGTTGTCGTACGTGCCGCCGAACTTGGCGTCGCGGAAGGTGCGGTAAGAGGTGAGGTCGAGGCCGGGGAGCGGGGCCGCGAGGCGCACGGGATAGCGGGCCGTGTCGACCGGCGCCGTGAACTCGACCTCGATGATGGCCCCGCCGGTGACCGGAATGCCGGTCTGGGACGGGGGATGGGAGAAGCTCGGGACGTACTGGACCCAGTACGCGGCGGGATCGGCGGTCGTCATCCCGGGGATGTCGAGAACGATCCGGTCGTAGCAGTCGTGGCGGCCCGTCCGTACGTCCGTGAGGGATCCGACCGTCGCGATCGAGCCCGGCGCGGCCTTCGTGTCGCTGCCCCAGCCCGTCGCGCAGACAGCGGCGGTGCGCGGAGCGGCGACGGCGGCCGGGGCGAGGGCGGTTCCCGTGAGCACCAGCGTGGTCGTGGCCAGGGCGGTGGCCCAGCGTTTCATGGGTGGGTGGCTCCTCTCGGGCGGGTGTCCGTGCCAGGTGGGACCACGGGGGTGGGGGAAAGGTTGGGGCGTGGGGCCGTCGGTTTCCGGACATTTCCCGGGGGTGCCGGTGTTGTCGGTTTTCCGCCGGCCCGTTCGCTGTCAGTCCGCCCAGACGTCCCACCACTGCTGCGACTGGAAGTTCTTCTGCCAGAGCTGGACGCGGGCGCCGTTGCCCCAGACGTTGGCGTCGCGGTCCAGGACGATGTTGCCGCCGCCGTAGAAGAGGGCGTTGTAGATCGCGCGGTCGCCGGACGGGTGGGACCAGCTCTGCTGCGCGGTGTTGTTGCAGTCCCAGATCTGGACCTTGGTGCCGTTGGCGCCGCCGCCGTTGGTGTCGGCGTCCAGGCACTTGCCGGGGAAGCGGTAGCTCTCCAGCGCGCCGTTGTTCCACAGGTACCAGCGCTGCTGGGTCGTGCCGTTGCACTGCCAGACCTGGACGACGGTGCCGTTGCCGCCGCCGTTCGCGTCGACGTCCAGGCACTGGGTGGTGGGACGGTTCGCGAAGTCGTTGGTGATGCGCACGGGCAGGTCGAGGACCTTCTTCAGGGCCGGGGCGGTCAGGCCCGGGGCGGGAGCGGTCCAGTGGACGGGCCGGGACGGGGGCGCCGCGCTCGTCGAGGGGGTGTCGGCGCTCGCCGAGGGCGTGAAGGCCAGAGCGGTGGCGAAGGCCGCGGCGGTCACCGCGGCCCAGCGTCCGGTGCGGGGCATGTGCTCTCCTTGTCGCTGGGGTCGGTCCGTTTGTCGCTGGGGTCGGTCCATGTCGCACAAGTCGAATCCCGTACGGGGGTCACCTCAGCACAGCGGGATGAGCACGCGGCACGCGCGAACAGGCCAAGCCTGTGTGTTTTCTGTGGGGCGGACGGGGAACGCCGGTCCCACTGGTCCCACTGGTCCCGTCGGTCAGTCGAGTGCCGCCGCCATCCTCCGTACCCCCTCCGCCACGTTCTCCGGGGACGTCGCCAGGTTCATCCGGACGAAGCCCGCGCCGCCGGTGCCGAAGGAGGGGCCGGAGTTGAGGGCCACCCGTCCGCGTTGGAGGAAGACGTCCGCCGGGTCGTCGCCGAGGTCCAGCGCGCGGCAGTCCAGCCAGGCCAGGTACGTCGCCTGCGCCGGGGTGTACCGCACGGCGGGAAGGTGCTGTGCCAGGAGCCCGGCGACGAGGCGCCGGTTCTCGTCGAGCCCCGCGAGGACCGCGTCGAGCCAGTCCCCGCCGTCCCGCAGCGCGGCGGTGTGCGCGATGACGCCGAGGTGGCTGGGACCGTGGCCGACCTCCTCCGGGAGCCGCGCGAGATCGTCCCCCGCGTCAGGTCCGGCGACGGCGACGGCCGCCTTGAGCCCGGCCAGGTTCCACGCCTTCGACGCGGACATCAGCGACAGCCCGCTCTCCGCGCCGGGGACACTGAGGTACGGCACGAACGCCGCGCCCGCCGCGACGACCGGCGCGTGGATCTCGTCCGCCACGACCCGCACGCCGTACCGCGACGCCAGCGCCGCCACCGCGGCCAGCTCCTCGGCCGTGTGCAACGTACCCGTCGGGTTGTGCGGGCTGCACAGCAGGAACGCGGGCCGGCCGCCCTCCGCCGCGACCCGGCCGAACGTCTCCTCCAGCACGGCGAGGTCCATCCGGCCGTCCGCGCCGAGCGGGGCCTCGACGACCACCCGGTCCATGTTGCTGATGAACTGGTAGAACGGCGTGTACACAGGGGAGTTGACGACGACTCGGTCCCCCGGACCCGACACCAGCTTCAGCATCTCGACGACCCCCAGCATCACGTCCGGCACGATCGCCGTACGCTCCACCGCGAGCCCTTCCCACCCCCACCGCTTGCCCGCGAACCCGGCCAGCGCCTCGGCGTACGCCGTCCCCGCCGGGTACCCGGTGTCCCCGAGCGCGACCGCGTCCACGAGGGCCCGCGCGACCGGCTCCGCGAGATCGACGTCCATCTCGGCGACCCACAGGGGCAGGACGTCCTGCGGATACGTCCGCCACTTCATGCTCGTACGACGCCGGAGCCGGTCGAGGGGGACCCGCCGCAGCGGGTTCGCGTTCTCCATGGGGCCAAGCTAGGCGAGGCACGACGTATCGCACACGGTCGAGGACGCTACGGTGGGTGTCCGACCGTGCTCTGCGGGGCTGGAACGAGTGAAGGGGGCTGTGTGGAGGCCGAGTTGGCGGGTCTTGCCGCGTCGGGGGCGACGGCGCTGGTCGGGCTGATCGTCTCCGAGGGGTTCGAGCGGGCGAAGAGCGGACTGACCCGGTTCTTCGGACGACGGGCCTCGGGCGAGGGCGCCGAGGAGGAACTGGCAGCTGCACACGAGGAGTTGGGCGGGGCGGGCGACACCGGCGCTCGGGCAGCTGTCCAGGACCGCCTGCGCCACCGCCTGGAGGAGGTGTTCCAGGAGGACTCCGGCGCCGCGGCCGAACTGGCACGCCTGCTGTCCGACCTGGCCCCGGACGCGTCACGCGGCTACGTCGAGCTGGTCGGCGCGGGCGTGAACCACGGCCTGGTGCTCCAGGGTTCACCCGTCCACGGGAACATCCATTTCCACGTCCCGGCAGCACCCTCACCCGCCCCGGACCGCCGGGTCAGACCTGACCAAGTCCCCGCCCTGACCATGCCGTTCAGCAACCGGGAGGCCGAACTCGGAACCCTGGAGACGAGGCTCGGCGCGAGAGCGGGCGCAGCCGTGGGCGTGGACGTCCTGTTCGGCCCTCCCGGCGTCGGCAAGTCGGCCATGGCCTGGCGGTGCGCGGAGAAGACCAAGGCCCATTTCCCGGACGGCCAGCTGTACGTGGATTTCGCGGCCCTGCGCGACGGATCCGCCCCTCTGCCCGGCCCCGGCGGGGACGTCTCCGAGGCCCTGGCCATGTGCCTGAGGTCGCTGCCGGGAGGAGAACTCGGCATCCCGGACTCGCTCCACGACCGCACCAACCTGTTCCGCTCGCGCACGGCCGACCTGCGGATCCTGCTCGTCCTCGACGACGTCGACCAGGCCGCACAGGTCCGTGCCCTCATCCCCAAGGGGCCGGGCAGCGCCGTACTGGCCACGAGCCAGCGCCGGATCGGTGAGCTGGCCGTCGGGGGCAGCGCCCGGTTCGTCCGCGTCGAGACGCTGGACACGCACGGCGGGCTGGAGCTGTTGCGGGACCGGTGCTGCAGGGAGGTGGTCGAAGCCGAACCGGAGGCCGCGAAGCGCCTGGTGGAGCTGTGCGACGGGCTGCCCGTGGCATTGCTGGTGGTGGCGGCACGGCTGAACGACGAGTGCCTGAGCATGGCGGAACTGGCCGCCGAACTCGACGACGAGGCCGGCCGGCTGGCCGGTCTCGCACTGGATGGGGAGGAGTCCGTCGTGTCCACTGTCCTGGGTCCCACGTACCGGCTGCTGCCGCCCGAAGCGGCCCGGCTCTACCGGCTGCTCGGCCTGCTGCCGGTAGGCCGCTTCGACGCGGGCGTGGCCGCCGTCGCCGCCGAGGTCACCCCGGAACGCGCCAAGAGCCTGCTGCTCGTCCTGGTGAAGGACGGCCTGGTGGAGAAGGCGCACGACGACCGGTACCGCATGCACGACCTGATCCGGCTGCACGCCCGTGAGCGCGCGGCCGAGGAGGAGCCGGCGACCGAGCAGACGGCGCTGATCGAGCGCGTGGGCACGCACTACCTCGTGCTCTGCGCGTTCGCGGACCGGGCGCTCAGGAAGGAACGGCTGCGGGCCGCCGACCTCTCGCACCTGCTGCGCGGCGCCGCCGACCCCTTCGCCACGGCCGGCGGTCCGCCGCCGCTGGAGTGGCTGGACGCCGAGCACACCACCGTCCTCGCGGTCCTGCGCGAGGCCGTCCGGCACGAGCTGTACCCCCTGGCCCGCAGGCTGGCCGAGTCGTTCTCGGTGCTGTTCCTCTACCACCGCTACCTCAGGACCTGGGTGGAGGTACTGGAGCTGGGCATCGAGGCGGCCGAGAAGGGGGAGCCCGACGAGGAGGCCCGGGCGACCGGTGCCAGGCTGCGCAGCCTGCTGTCGCGTCCGCTGCTCGACCTCGGCGAGAACGACCGCGCGGGAGAACAACTGGAGCGGGCCGTCGCCCTGGCCGAGACGACCGACCGCCTCGCGCTGAAGGCATCCGTCCACGAGTTCCTCGGCCGGTACCTGGACGTCGTCGACCCGCCCCGGGCGGCCGATGCGTACCGGCGCTCCCTCCAGCTCAACGAGCAGGCGGGGGAGACGCGCGGCGCCGCCCTCGTCACCTTCTTCCTCGGCTGCGCGCTGGACGCCCAGGGCGAGCACGCGGAGGCCCTGACCCTGCTGCGCCGGGCGCACCAGGAGCTGACGGACCGCGCCGAGCCCGACCTGCGGATGGCGGCGCGGGCGAAGGCCGCCATCGGCGTCGTACACGGCCGTCTCGGCGACACCGCGCAGGCGATGCACGACCTGCGGGAGGCGATCGGGGAGCTGGCCGGGGTGGCGGACGGGATGCAGTACGAGGCACAGGCCCGGGTCCGGCTCGCCGATATCGCCGAAGAGGCCGGCGGTCACGAGGAGCTGGTGCGCGAGTGCCTGAGCCGCGCCGCCGCCATCTACGAGGCGCTCGGCGACAGCCGCCGGGAAGAGGAACTGCGGCGCCGCCTGGGGGACTTCGGAGGCTGAGCCCTATCCGAGACGAAGACGCAGGACGACGTCCTCGTCCCGCACCCCGTCGACGTACAGCGTCACCTGCGCGTCGTCCAGCGCGAGCCCCGCGCGCAGACAGGCGTAGACGACCGCCGCCGGCAGGCCCGGGTCCGGCACCGGTCCCGTGACCCCGGCCTCCACGACGCGGCCGTCCCTGAGCCCGGCCAGATAGCCGCCTCCGCGCACCGCCGACGCCGCGAGGAGACTGCCGGGGAACCGGGCGAGGGTGTCCTCGATCCAGCGCAGTGCCGCGACCGGCGTCGGTGCGCGGTGGCGTCGGACCAGGACAGAGGCGCTCTCGGTCAGCCGGCGGTCGCGCTCGTCGTCCGCGCAGGCCAGGTGGGTGAAGAGGGCGTCGGAGTCGGGGAGGGGATCGCCGTACGCGGTCACGGCCGCCGGGAAGCGGCGCACGGTGACCGTCGGCGTCGCCCCGCCGGTGACGCCGGTGGTCACCTGCCACGAGGTGACCGGTGCGGCGGGCGGGTCCGGGACGGGCAGCGTCGCGGGGGCCGGGGGAGCGGAGGAGGGTTCCGGGAGTCTCAGCAGGTCGTAGAGGGCGGTGCGCAGCCGGGCGAGCGCGTGCCCCGGCTCGGCGAAGGCATGCGTGGCGACCTCGGTGTACCGGTCGGGCGTGTGCTCCCGTACGGCGTCCTCCACCTGTCGGCGCAGGTCTCCCCGCGTGTCGAGCCGGGGCGCGAGGGACGCCAGGCGGTGGGCGGCCGTCCCCGGCACCGCGTCGCTGCCGAAGGCGGCCAGCAGCAGGGGCGTTCCCGCAGCCGCCCCGTACAGCGTCACGGAACCGTGATCGCCGATCACGACGTCGGCGGCGACCAGCGCGGGGCGCCAGGCGTGGGCGGCCGGCATCAGCAGCAGCCCTGCCTCCAGGGCGGCGGCCTGAAGGGTACGGATCTGCCAGGCGCCGTGCGCCGACCACACGTTGGGGTGCACGATCGCGCCGACCCGGTACGCGTCGAGGGGAAGGTGCGCGAGGAGCCGGGGGAGCAGGTCCGGACGGCTGCCCAGGAGGGAGGTCGGCCCCCAGGTCGAACTGACCATGACCAGACGTTGGTCCTCCGCGACGCCCAGCGCCTCGCGGTACGCCGCCCTGTGGTCCCGGCTCTCGGCCAGTTCGTCGAAGCACGGGTCACCCACCAGCAGTGTGTGCCCCGCCGCCTTCGGGTGAGCGGCGAGCAACTGCTCCTCCTGCGCCGGGTGCGAGATCGCCAGCCAGGCGCGTCCCGATTCCAGCAAGGAGTCCGGTACGACGCCGGAGAGCCGCTCGCGGTGACTGCGGGAGTCCGGTACGAGCTTCTGGAAGCCGACGCCGTGCGGCAGCACCAGCACGGGGCAGTCGCCCTCCGGCACGTCGATGTTCTCGCTGGCCGACAGGATCAGGTCGGGGGAGATACGGCCCACCTGTTCCCAGGGGGCGACCCGGCACCCGGCGGTGCGCAGGAGGTCGAGCACGCCGTCGTTGAACGCGGAGGTGGGGTCGTGCGCGAAGACGACGGTCACGCGGGGGTCGTCACGCAGAAGCGCGGGCAGCGTTTCCAGGACGCGCACGGTCGAGGTGAAAGTACGGGCGGCGACGATGAGCGTGCGCTCGCCTCGGAAGGTGATCCAGCGGTGGGCGTCGGGCCCCACAGGCACACGAAGCGGCTGACTACCGAACAAGCCGACCGCCTCTAACAAACCTGGTCCTCCAGTCGATCAGCGGTTCGCGGCTGATGGCGCTTTTATCGCATTTCAAGCCGGTTGGCAATCTTTTGAGAAATCTGAGGGTGAGGGGGTGCGTGAACCCGTACACAGTAACGAACCACACGCTCCCTCCCCGCTCCTCGCTCCTCAGCACCCGACAGTGAACCTCCGCTGCACGAACGACACTCCCGCCCACCGGTTACGACACCTCCTGCCGGATGCCCGGACCGCGACCCCGTTGAGTGAACTCCCCGTGTGCCGTGCCGAACACGCGCCACCCCCGGTGATCGACTGCGGAGCCGAAACGTTCGTCCGCTATGCCGAGGTGGCTGGTTGTGAAGTCTGTAATCGACAGGTCCCGTGAGGGGCAGAGGTACGTACGGCCGGACGCCGCCCGGCGTGTGGTGGTCTCCGTGTCGATGCCGGTGCTGATGCGCCGTACCCGGGGGAGGCACCGGATCTGGGTCGCCGTGGCGGCGGTGGTGTTCCAACTCGCCCTGGGGTCCGTCTATTCGTGGAGCGTGTTCGCGCGGGCGCTGAGGGAACCCGGCTCGACGTTCGCGTTCGACGCGACGCGCGCCACGCTGCCGTTCAGCGTCGCCGTCGGGATGGTGTTCGTCGGGACCTGGTGCGGCGGCCGGCTCCAGGAGCGGCACGGTTCCCGGGTCACGGCGATGATCGGCGCGGGGATCTACTCGGCCGGGATCATCGCCTGCTCGGCCGCCCGGGACGCGGCCGACCTGTGGGTCCTGATCCTCTGCTACGGCGTCGTCTCCGGAGTCGGGCTCGGCATCGGGTACATCGTCCCGACCGCCCTGCTCCAGCGCTGGTTCCCCGACAAGCGGGGGCTGATCACCGGCATCAGCGTCGGCGGCTTCGGCCTCGGGCCGGTGCTCAGCGCGCCGGTGCTGGCGGCCCTCGTCCACCGCTACGAGACCGTACCCACCCAGGCGTTCCTGCCGATGGGCCTGCTCTGCGCGGCGATGACCCTGCCGGCGGCGTGGCTGTTCGTGAACCCGCCCGCGTCCGCGTCCGCCTCCGTCGTGGTCGGCCGCAGCGTACGGCCCTCCTTCACCGGGCGTGAGGCGCTGCGCAGCCGCGAGTGGTACCTCCTCGCGACGATCCTGTTCGCCAGCGCGCTCGCGGGCATCAGCCTCGTCAGCGTGCTGGCCCCCGCCGCGCACGCCATCTCCGGGTACGACGCCGGGTCCGCGGCGGCGCTCACCGCGGCGGCCGGGGTCTTCAACGGCGTGGGCCGCCCGCTGGCCGGCGCGATCTCCGAACGGGCGGGCCGGATGCGGACGTTCGCCGTCCTCCTCGTCGTCCAGGGCCTCGCGCTCCTCGCCCTGCCCTGGGCCCACGACCCCGCCCTCTTCGCCGTCCTCGTCTGCGCGGTCAGCCTCGCGAACGGCGGCGGGTTCGGGACGATGCCCGCAACTGCCGGTGACTTCTTCGGTGTTGCCCACATCGGCGCCGTCTACGGTCCGATGCTCGTCTCCTGGAGCCTGGCCGGCGTCATCGGCCCCCTGACCACCGCTCACCTCGCGAGTGACGGCTACACCACGGCGTTCGTCACGGTCGGCGTGGTGACGCTCGCGGCGGTGGTCCTGACGGCGATCACGAGACCGCCGGCGCCACGGACGACGTGATCCTGTACGGGGGTGACCCGCACGGCGGTCACCCCCAACCAGGCGGTCAGTACGGCGAGGACGACCACCCCCGCATCCGCGAGGCCGCTGAAGGCGAGGCCCGCTCAGATCACCCCCCGCACCGCCTTCTCGAACCCCTCCACATGCCTGCGCGCCAGCTCCTGTGCCCGGTCCGGCTCGCCCGTCACGATCGCCTCGATCAGTGGTCCGTGTTCGACGACGTGGCCCGCCATGTCGGGGAGGCGGTCGATGAAGAGGCACCAGATGCGGGTCGCGAGGTTGTCGTACTGGACGAGGGTGTCCTCCAGGTAGGGGTTGCCGGTCGCGGCGTAGACGGCGCGGTGCACCTGGAGGTCGAGGCGGAGCAGGGCGGTCGCGCCCTGGCGGCGGGTGTCCGCGCTCTCCAACTCGCCCCGCAGCCCGGTGAGTACGGCCCGGTCGGCGGGGGTGGCCCGGCGTGCGGCCTGCGCGGCGGCGAGGGGTTCCAGTTCCTGGCGGACCTCGGAGACGTGCGCGAGGTCGGTGATGTTGACGTCCGTGGCGAAGGTCCCGCGCCGGGGGTACGTCGTGATGAGCCGCTCGTACTGGAGCCGCTTGAGCGCCTCGCGCAGCGGCGTGCGGCCGACCCCGAGGGACTGCGCCAACTGCTCCTCGTTGATGGGCGCGCCGGGCCGGATCGCGAGCAGGACGAGCTGGTCGCGTACGGCGCGGTACGCCTGTTCGGCGAGGGACAGCTCCTCGGCCGCCGTCTGCTGCATGGACGCCCCCTTGACGCGTGCGGTGAGCTCCCATACGTTACCGCACAGCTTGATATATCAGTCGCGTATCAGCCGGTTCCCAGGATGGTGAACAGATGACCCTGTCCCTCCCGCTCGCCGCACTCGACCCGGACGTGTCCGCCGCCGTCGCGGCCGAACTGCACCGCCAGCAGTCGACGCTGGAGATGATCGCCTCCGAGAACTTCGCGCCCGTCGCGGTCCTGGAGGCCCAGGGCTCGGTGCTCACGAACAAGTACGCCGAGGGCTACCCCGGCCGCCGCTACTACGGCGGCTGCGAACATACCGACGTCATCGAGCAGTTGGCGATCGACCGGGTCAAGGCCCTGTTCGGCGCCGAACACGCCAACGTCCAGCCCCACTCGGGCGCCCAGGCCAACGCGGCGGCGATGTTCGCCCTGTTGAAGCCCGGCGACACGATCCTCGGCCTCGACCTCGCGCACGGCGGCCACCTGACGCACGGCATGCGCCTCAACTACTCGGGCAAGCTGTACAACGTCGTGCCGTACCACGTCCGCGCGTCCGACCTGCGGATCGACATGGACGAGGTCGAGCAACTCGCCCTGGAACACCGGCCGAAGCTGATCGTCGCGGGCTGGTCGGCGTACCCGCGCCAGCTCGACTTCGCGGAGTTCCGGCGGATCGCCGACGCGGTCGGCGCGTACCTGATGGTCGACATGGCGCACTTCGCCGGGCTGGTCGCGGCCGGGCTGCACCCGAATCCGGTGCCGTACGCGGATGTTGTCACGACGACCACGCACAAGACCCTCGGGGGACCGCGCGGCGGCGTGATCCTCACGCGGGCCGGTCTCGCGAAGAAGATCGACTCGGCGGTCTTCCCCGGCCAGCAGGGCGGCCCGCTCGAACACGTCATCGCCGCCAAGGCAGTTGCCTTCAAGGTCGCCGCGAGCGAGGACTTCAGGGACCGGCAGCGGCGGACGCTGGAGGGGGCCCGGGTGCTCGCCGGACGGCTGCTGTCCGACGACGTCGCCGAGGCCGGGATCACCGTCCTGACCGGCGGCACCGAGGTCCACCTCGTCCTGGTCGACCTGCGCAACTCGGAGTTGGACGGCAAGCAGGCCGAGGACCGGCTCCACCGGGTCGGCATCACCGTCAACCGCAACGCCGTCCCCTTCGACCCGCGCCCGCCGATGGTGTCGTCCGGGCTGCGCATCGGGACCCCGGCACTCGCCACGCGCGGCTTCGGCAGGCCGGAGTTCCGGGAGGTCGCCGACATCGTGGCGGAGACGCTCAAGGGCGAGGTGCCCGAGGGTGAACTCCGGGACCGGGTGACCAAGTTGGCGAACGCCTTCCCCCTGTACGGAGACCTCGCATGACCGAAGCCCCTCTCCCCGAGCACCCCGACTTCCTCTGGCGCAACCCCGACCCGAAGCGTTCGTACGACGTCGTCATCGTCGGCGGCGGCGGGCACGGCCTGGCGACCGCCCACTACCTCGCCGTCAACCACGGCATCACGAACGTCGCCGTCCTGGAGAAGGGCTGGCTCGCGGGCGGCAACATGGCCCGCAACACGACGATCATCCGCTCCAACTACCTGTGGGACGAGAGCGCGGCGATCTACGAGCACGCCCTCAAACTGTGGGAGCGGCTCCCCGAGGAGCTGGACTACGACTTCCTGTTCAGCCAGCGCGGCGTCCTCAACCTCGCGCACACCCTCCAGGACGTCCGCGAGGGCGTCCGGCGCGTGAACGCCAACCGCCTCAACGGTGTTGACGCCGAATGGCTGGAGCCGGACGAGGTCGCCGAGGTCTGCCCGATCGTCAACGTCTCCTCGAACACCCGCTACCCGGTGCTCGGCGCGACCTTCCAGCCCCGCGCCGGGATCGCCAAACACGACCACGTGGCCTGGGCGTTGGCCCGCAGCGCCGACGCGTACGGCATCGACCTGATCCAGGGCTGCGAGGTCACCGGCTTCGTCAAGGACGGGAACCGGGTCGTCGGCGTCGAGACGAACCGGGGCCGCATCCTCGCCGGACGCGTCGGCCTCGCGGCGGCCGGACACAGCAGCGTCCTGGCGGAACTCGCCGGGGTCCGCCTCCCCGTCCAGTCGCACCCGCTCCAGGCCCTCGTCTCCGAGCTGCACGAGACGGTCCACCCGACCGTGGTGATGTCGAACCACGTCCACGTGTACGTATCGCAGGCCCACAAGGGCGAGTTGGTGATGGGCGCGGGCGTCGACTCCTACAACGGGTACGGCCAGCGCGGCTCGTTCCATGTGATCGAGCAGCAAATGGCCGCCGCCGTCGAGCTGTTCCCCGCCTTCGCCCGCGCGCACGTCCTGCGCACCTGGGGCGGCATCGTCGACGTCACCCCCGACGCCTCCCCGGTCATCGGCACCACCCCGGTCGAGAACCTGTACGTCAACTGCGGCTGGGGAACCGGCGGTTTCAAGGCCACCCCGGCGGCCGGCTGGACCTTCGCGCACACCATCGCCACCGGCGAACCCCACGCCCTCAACGCCCCGTTCGCGCTCGACCGCTTCACGACGGGCGCCCTGATCGACGAACACGGCGCCGCGGCCGTGGCCCACTGAGGAGGCACCGTGCTGCTGATCGACTGCCCCTACTGCGGCCCGCGCGACGAGACCGAGTACCACTACGGCGGCCAGGCCCACGTCCCCTACCCCGAGAACGCCGGCGACCTCACCGACGAGCAGTGGGCCGAGTACGTCTTCTACCGCGACAACCCCAAGGGCCCCTTCGCCGAGCGCTGGGTGCACAGCACGGGCTGCCGCCGCTGGTTCAACGTCCTGCGTGACACCGCCAGTTATCAGGTCCTCGCCGTCTACCGCCTCGACGAGCCCCGCCCGGAAGGAACCCGATGACCGACCAGCCCTTCCGGCTTCCGCACGGCGGCCGTATCGACCGCGACACCGTCCTCCGATTCACCGTCGACGGACGGGAGTTGACCGGCCATCCCGGCGACACCCTCGCCTCCGCGATGCTCGCGAACGGGGTCATAGAGGTCGCCCCGTCCCTCTACCGGGGCCGCCCGCGAGGCATCGTCTCGGCGGGCGTCGAAGAGCCCAACGCCCTGGTGCAGCTGGACAGTTCCTACTCGGAGGGCATGCTCCCCGCCACGACGATCGAGCTGTACGACGGCCTTAGCGCCCGCACCCTCTCCGGCAAGGGCCGCCTCGATCCGTCCGACGACCCGGCCGCCTACGACAAGAAGTACGTCCACACGGACGTCCTGGTCGTCGGCGCGGGCCCCGCCGGGCTCGCCGCGGCCGTCGCCGCCAGCGACTCCGGCGCCCGCGTCCTCCTCATCGACGACCAGCCGGAGCCGGGCGGCTCGCTCCTCGACCGCTCCGAGTGGGTCACGGACCTGCGCGCGCGCCTCGACGCCGCGCCCGAGACCGTCGTACTCCACCGGACGACCGCCTTCGGGTCCTACGACGACAACTACGTCCTCGCGCTCCAACGGCGCACCGAGGACCTGTCGTTGAAGGGGGTCTCGCGGCAACGGCTGTGGCACATCCGGGCCCGGCAGGTCGTGCTGGCCACCGGTGCGCATGAACGGCCGCTGGTCTTCGCCGGGAACGACCGGCCCGGGGTGATGCTTGCCGGGGCTGTGCGGACGTACCTCGACAGGTACGGGGTGACGCCGGGTTCGCGGGTTGTGGTGAGTACGACCAATGACAGTGCGTACGACACCGTGGACGCGTTGCGGGCTGCGGGGGTCGAGGTCGTGGCTGTGGTGGACGCGCGTGCGGAGTTGTCGGCTCGGGCCGCTGTTCTGGCGGATGCCGTGCGGGTGTTGACGGGGAGCGCGGTCGTATCGGCGTCCGGGGAAGGGCGGTTGACCGGGGTCACCGTCCAAGGGCTTGATGGGCAGGAGGGCTTGGAGACTTTCGCGTGTGATCTGCTCGCCGTCTCCGGGGGCTGGAGTCCTGTCGTTCATCTGCACAGCCAGCGGCAGGGAAAGGTGCGCTGGGACGAGGAACTGGCCGCGTTCGTGCCGGACGGGGTGGTGCGGGGGCAGCAGGTGGTGGGGGCGGCTCGGGGGACGTACGACACGGACGACTGTGTCGCCGAGGGGGCTCGGGCCGGGGCGGTGGCCGCTGCCGAAGCAGGGTTCGCGGTGCCGGTGCCGTCGGTGTCTTCTCGGGTTTTCCGGCAACCAGCCTCGTCCGTACGGGCGTTGTGGACCGTGCCCGCCGAGTCGTACGACGATCACTTCGTCGATCTCCAGCGGGATGTGTCCGTCGCCGATGTGCTGCGGTCGACCGGCGCCGGGATGCGGGGAGTTGAGCACGTCAAGCGGTACACCTCGCTCGGGACCGCCAACGATCAGGGGAAGACGTCCGGGGTCAACGCGATCGGGGTGATCGCGTCGGTGCTCGGGGGTGAGCCGGGGGAGATTGGGACGACGGCCTATCGGGCGCCGTACATGCCGGTCGCGTTCGCGGCTCTCGCGGGGCGTGAGCGGGGGGAGTTGTTCGACCCGGAGCGGATGACGTCCGTGCATCACTGGCATGTCGAGCACGGTGCCGTGTTCGAGGACGTCGGGCAGTGGAAGCGGCCCCGGTACTACCCGTTGGACGGGGAGGACATGGACGCCGCCGTCGCCCGCGAGTGCCGGGCCGCCCGCGAGGGGGTCGGGTTCATGGACGCCTCTACCCTCGGGAAGATCGAGATCCGTGGCGCCGACGCGGGGGAGTTCCTCAACCGGATCTACACCAACGCGTTCAAGAAACTGAAGCCCGGCAACGCCCGTTACGGCGTGATGTGCAAGCCCGACGGCATGATCTTCGACGACGGGGTGACCCTGCGCCTCGACGACGAGCGGTACTTCCTGACCACCACGACCGGTGGCGCCGCCAAAGTCCTCGACTGGCTGGAGGAGTGGCTCCAGACGGAGTGGCCCGAACTCGACGTGTACTGCACGTCGGTGACCGAGCAGTGGTCGACCATCGCGGTCGTCGGGCCCAAGTCCCGTGACGTCGTGGGGCAGTTGGCGCCGGACGTCGACCTCTCCAACGAGGCGTTCCCCTTCATGGCCTTCCGCGAGACCACGCTCGCCTCCGGGATACCGGCCCGGATCTGCCGGATCTCGTTCTCCGGTGAACTCGCCTACGAGATCAACGTGGCCGCGTGGTACGGGCGTTCGGTCTGGGAGCAGGTGCACGCCGCCGGGCAGCCGTACGGGATCACCCCCTACGGCACCGAGACCATGCACGTCCTGCGCGCCGAGAAGGGGTACATCATCGTCGGGCAGGACACGGACGGGACGGTCACTCCGCAGGACGCGGGGATGGCGTGGGTGGTGTCGAAGCAGAAGGACTTCGTCGGCAAGCGGTCGTACTCCCGGCCCGACACGGTCCGCGCCGACCGCAAGCACCTGGTCGGCCTGCTGCCGGCGGACCGTACGACCCGGCTCCCCGAGGGCACCCAACTCCTCTCCCCGGACGTCGACTTGGACACGATCCCGGTTCCCATGCTCGGCCACGTCACCTCCAGCTACCACAGCCCGGCCCTCGGCCGCCCCTTCGCCCTCGCGCTGGTGTCCGGCGGCCGTTCCCGGCACGGCGAAACCCTCCTCGCCCCCGTCGGCGACGACCTGATCCCCGTCGAGGTCACCGACTTCGTCCTCTACGACCCCGAAGGGACCCGCCGAGATGGCTGAACAACTCGCGGTCAGCCCGCTGGCCCACCTGAAGGAAGCCCTGTCGGCGGCGACGGTGACGGGCCCCCGAGGTGTCTCCTTGACGGAACTCCCGTTCCTCACGATGGTGAACGTCCGCGTGAACCCGGCCTCGGAGGCGGCGGCGCGGATGGAGAAGACGCTGGGCGTCTCCCTCCCCAGGGAATCCGGCCGTACGGCAACATCCGGTCCCCACACGGCCACTTGGTCGGGTCCGGACGAATGGCTCGTCATCTCCAGCAGCGAACCGGCCCCGCTCACCGCTGACTTGAAGGAGTCCCTGGGTACGGACCCCGGCTCGATCGTCGACCTCTCCGCGAACCGCACGACTCTCCAGCTCACCGGCCCGAGCGCCCGTGCGGTCCTGGAAAAGGGCTGTCCCCTGGACCTCCACCCCCGCGAATTCGGCCCCGGACGCGCGGTGTTGACGACGGTGGGTCCGATACCGGTTCTGCTGTGGCAGGTGGACGATGCGCCGACGTACCGTCTGCTCCCGCGCGCGTCGTTCGCGGACTATCTGGGGCGGTGGCTGATCGACGCGATGGAGGAGTTCGGGGGGCCGGAGGTGCCCTGAGGGGTGTCGTGGCCGGGACGTCACTTGTACTGGTCGGCTACCGCCGCCTGCAAGGCGTCCCGGCGTGCCACGATCGCTGGGTGTTGGACCCTGAGAACGTGACCGAAATCCCCTGGCTGGCCCGCCCCGCAGCCCGCACCTGGCGCTGCCCTCCACCCCCCACCGCCGTACGCGCCTTCCACCGCACCCTCCCCGACTACGCCCCTACCCCCCTCACCGAACTCCCCACTCTGGCAAGGGAGTTGAACCTAGGACGCGTCTTCGTCAAGGACGAGTCCTCCCGCCTCGGCCTCCCCGCGTTCAAAGCACTCGGCGCCACCTGGGCCATCCACCGCGCCCTCGCCGATGCCCCGCACACCACGACCCTGGTCACCGCCACCGACGGCAACCACGGCCGCGCGGTCGCCCGCACCGCACGCCAACTCGGCATGCAGGCCCACGTGTTCATCCCCCAGGGCGTCGACCCCGCCCCGATCGCCGCCGAGGGTGCCAAGGTCACCGAGGTCGACGGCGACTACGACACAGCCGTACGCCACGCGGCCGAGACACCGGACGCCCTCCTGATCCAGGACACCGCCTGGCCGGGCTACGAGGAGATCCCGGCGTGGATCGTCGAGGGCTACGACACCCTGTGCGCGGAGATCGACGAACAGCTCCCGGCGGAACCGGACTTGATCGTCGTACCCGTCGGCGTCGGCTCGCTCGCCCAGGCCGTGATCACCCACTACCGCAGCCGCCCGAACGCCCCCGCGCTGATGTCGGTGGAACCGGACAGCGCGGCCTGCGTCCTGGAGAGCCTCAGACACGGCGAACTCGTCAGCGTCACCACGGGCCGTACGACGATGGCGGGCCTGAACTGCGGCACCCCGTCGAGCATCGCCTGGCCGTACCTGCACGGCGGCTTGGACGCGGCGATCGCGGTAACGGACGAGGCGAGCGCCCGGGCTGCCGCCGAACTAGCCGCCCTGGGAGTCGACTCGGGCCCCTGCGGAGCGGCCCCACTAGCCGGCCTGCGCGCGGCCCGGCACCTGCTCCCGGACCTCGGGCCGGACTCTGTGACCGTCCTGCTCAACACGGAGGGATCCCACCGGTGATCGACGCTTCTGGACGGACTGTGCGCTGCTTGACTGGGCCTGAACCCCCGGTTTCCTCTCCGGAGTTGGTGGCGAGGGCGCTCACGCGGACACCGAGTACGTCGATCTCGCGTCGCTCGACCGCCTCATTGCACCGCTTCCTGAACACGCCCTCCACCTCCGGGTGGAGATCGAAATCCACCCCGCTCCCACCCGTGGGTTGAGGCGCCGGACGGCTGTGCCGGGCGATTCTCGGCACATGGATCTCACGGAGGTTTTTCAGCGTTGCCGCTCCAGGGCGAGGACAGCTGCGGCGATTGGCGTCATTCGATTCGGACTGCACCGGGATCTGGGAGAGGGCGGTACGTGACCTGATGTCCGGTTCGGTATCGCCTGATCGTGTGGGTGCGGGGACTCCCGGCCGGTTGATGGGCTTGGCCGTGCTGGAGTGACGGGGTGAGCGACCGCAAGCCCTGCAAGAGCGATTTATCCGAGGAACGCTGGGCGCTGATCGAGCCGGTGACCACTGCATGGAAGGCGAAACATCCGTCCGTCAGTGGCCACCAGGGCAACTACGAGATGCGAGAGATTGTCAACGCGCTCCTGTACCAGTCCCGGACCGGCTGCCAATGGGATTACCTGCCCCACGACCTGCCACTGCCTGGCGCGGTGAAGTACTACTTCTACAAATGGCACGACGACGGCACCGACGAGGTCATCCATGACCTGCTGCGCCGGCAGGTGCGTGAGAGCCGGGGACGATTAGGGCCTGTCCGGCGGATCATGTGACCGTCCCAGCGTCGGCTCGTTGGCATGACCATTCCTCACATGTCAGCCCCGTGCGCCATATGCATGCCAACAAGTGGCCCTGTAGCGGTCACAAGATCCGCCGGACAGGCCCTAAGCACTCCCGGGCCGTGGCCACGAGGTATGACAAGCGCGCCTACATCTTTCACGGCACCGTTACCATCGCCGCGATCCGGCTGTGGCTTCGCTCATGATCCGCCGGTCGGGGCCGCGGATCTGGCCGCACGTTCCAGCAGCTGCCGGTGGGAATCGGTGAGCTGGAGGTCTGCTGCCGCCAGGTTCTCCTCCAAGTGGGCGCGCGAGGCGGTTCCGGGAATCGGCAGGATGACCGACGATCGGGCCAGCAGCCAGGCGAGCAGGATCTGAGGGACGGTGGCGCCGAGGCTGTCGGCGACTGCGGTGAGTTCGGATGCCGCTCGGGAGTCCGTGGCCGCGGCGACGGGGCGCCAGGGCAGGAATGCGATACCGGCGGCCTCGCATGCCTCCAGCACGGGCTCATGGTACCGGTCCAGGAGGCTGAAGCGGTTCTGCACGCTCGCGATCTCAGCGGTCTGCCGGGCCTCGTGCAAGTGGGCAACCGACACCTCGGACAGCCCGATATGGCCTATCTTGCCTTCCAGTTGGAGCGAGTGGAGCGTGCCCACCTGTTCGGCGACGGGTACGTTGGGGTCGATCCGGTGCAGTTGCAACAGGCCGATGTGCTCGGTCCGCAAGCGGCGCAACCCCTGCTCTACCTGTCGGCGCAGGCTCTCGGGCCGTGCATCATGCGCCCACCCGTCCGGCCCGGACCTGGTAACGCCGACCTTGGTGGCGATCAGCAGGTCTTCGGGATACGGATGCAGGGCCTCGGCCAGCAGTTCCTCATTGGCACCCCACCCATACAGGTGGGCGGTGTCGATCAGCGTGACACCGAGTTCCACAGCATGCCGGGCCAGCGTGATGGAGCCTTCCCGGTCCGGTCCCGGCGTGGTGGGCAGGCGCATGGCGCCGAACCCAAGCCGACGTACTGGGTAATCACCTCCAATGCTAAAAGCGTTGGCCGCGCCGGCGGTATTCGTCGTCCTAGCAGTCATCAGTCCCCCTCATGGCCCGACGATACCGTTGACCAACTCGGGTCAGAGGCAAACGATGATCCGCAGGACAGGCCCTAGCCGACCCGAGCCTGGTGGTGCTCAACACCCCGAGTCTGCATGCCGCCCGCGGTCACGACCGTGCGCGACAACGCCTTCGGTACCGCGTTGCTGGACAAGGTCGCCGCGGGGACCTCCACCCCGTCCTGGCGCGGCGCGTGAGCGGCGACCCACAGCAGACCCTCGGTGCCCTGCTGGCACGTCTGGAGGTCCGCGAGCGGCAGATCGCTGTGGAAGCGGAGGCCGCTCACGAGCAGATCGCGCAGCTGACCGCACTGCTGGACGGACTCGCCCAGGCCGCCGAGCACATCACGATCACCCGCAAGACGCTCCTGGAACTGCCCGACGAAACGCCCTCGGCACCGGCCACACCGACTCCGGCCCTGCCGGACGGCCCCGCCTACCAGCAGATCATGGCCGTGTTCGCCGAAGCCGACGCTCCGCTACGGGCGAGGAACGTGTGCGAGGCGATGGACCTGGACCTCGTGCCGAACAACATCAACAACGTCCGCATCAAACTGAAAACACGCCACTGGCCCACTCACGTCGTTCTGCCAACCCCCTCGTTACACACTGCTCGCCTGTGACTGCGTGCCTTCGAAGACGCGGACGCGAACGACCTGTTCGCGCTGCAGAGCAACGCTTACGTGTTGCGCTACTGGGACGATCCACCGTGGACCGAACGCGCGCGCCGAGAAGTTCATCACCCGTTGCCAAGAGATGGAGAAGGAAGGCACCGGGGCGCGGCTGGCCGTGGATCGTGTCTCCGACGGGGCGTTCATCGGCTGGTGCACCCTGAGCAGGTGGAATCCGGACTTCCGCAGCGCGTCGCTGGGCTACTGCTTCGACGATGCGGCGTGGGGCCACGGTTATGCGACCGAGGCCGCGCGCTTTGCTGCGGTGGGCATTCGACACGCTGGACCTGAATCGCGTCCAGGCTGAGGCCGATACGCGCAACGTGGCTTCTGCCCGCGTGCTGGAGAAGCTCGGCTTCGTGCGTGAGGGGACGTTGCGGGAAGACTGCGTTGTCAACGGCGAGGTCTCTGACTCGTGGGTCTACGGGCTGCTCAGGCGAGAGTGGCTGCCGTCGTCCGAGCCGGCTCCCGCCCGCTGAGTCCCATCGCCCGGCACCTGGTATCGACCCACGCCCCGAACCACAGATCTCGCCCTCTCAGACCGACAGCAACGTCCGTTCATGCCGATGAGCGAGCATCAAGCGGCGATGAGTCTTACTCATCAGGCGCCTCCGTTGGTCATTCAAGGCAAATCAGCCGCCGCCTGGACTCCGATGGGTCTGCAGCGGCGAACATCTTGAAATAGGCAGATTCATTGCCCTTGACGTCGAGCACGGCCGAGCGCTGTCATGGGGATTCGGAATGGCCGCAGGGCTATGGGGGTTGAAACCGGCTTGCGTTGTCGCCTGACGCTTGAACGGCCAGACCGGTCCCACTGATGAGTCAGACACATCATGAGCCACCAGCTCGTCCACCTCCGGTCGGCGGGCGCCACAACGTAGTGGAGCAGCTGATGGCAGGCGACGGCGGTTCGGTGTGGCGGGATGGTGTCGGGGCCGCGGGCGTGTCGTATCGCCGGCGGCGGCCCGTGTGCTGATGGATACCTTCGCCGCCCCTGGCAGCCGCACCTCGGTCGCACCGATGACCCCGTGGCCCGACAGCCCCACGGCCGGCCGGACCCTGCTCCCCGGCCGGCCCAACGCCATCGCCGACCACGTTTCTTCCGGTGGCCATCAGGTCACCCCGTGGTCGGGTCACCTGGCGGGTCAAGGTTCCCTGAATGCTCGACGCCGACCGCCTGCCCCGTGCCGTGCGACGTCCCGGACTCCGACAACACCCTCATCGACCTCGGGCGCGCACCTAGACCAGGTCGCACCGCGAACAGCACGAAGAAAGCAGCGTGATCCCCCCACCCTTCAACGAAGGAGCTCGCGTCATGCGACAACACATTCGGCTGCGGAGCCGTCGACGCTTCATGCCGGTGGCAGCGGCCGCCGCGGTGCTGCTCACCGCTGTAGTGGGCATGCACCCGGCCACGGCGGCAGGTCCGCGACCCACGGCGTCCACGGCGGCCGTCCCCGCCGCGTCGGCGGCGGACGTCAACGGCTTCACCGCGGGCAACGCCGCGATCACCTCGACCGACCTGGCCGGCACGTGGGGGTTCACCCCGGCGGGCCGGTCGGCGACGTCGATCACCGTGCCGGGCGGCGGCTGGTACAAGCAGGGCTTCACCGATGTGAACGAGGCGGTGTACTCCCGCACCATCACCGTGCCGGACTCCGGGCAGTCGCAGTCCACGTGGATCGAGTTCGGCGCGGTGAACCACCAGGCGACCCTGTCGGTCGACGGGCGGACGGTGGCGACCAGGACCACCGCCTTCACACCGTCGAACTTCGACATCAGCGCGTACGCGGCACCGGGTACCACGCACACCATCACGGTCGACGTGAAGGGCAGAGGCGCCCTGAAGAACCCCGCGAACGGCAGGTATCTGGTGCCCGACGCGGCCGACTGGGCCGAGGCGGTACCACAGGGGATCTTCCGTTCGGCGTTCCTGCGCGTGTATCCGGCGGTGTACGTCAGTGACACGTTCATCCGCACGTCCGTGGCCAATCAGACCCTCACCTACGACGCGTCGGTGACCAACACCTCCGGCGCCGCGCGGACGGTGACGCTGACCGGTTCGCTCGCATCGGACAACGGCACGTCGTTCAGCTACCCGGCGCTGCCGAGCAGCACGGTGACCGTGGCCGCCCACTCGACCGTCAAGGTGACGGTCGGGCCGGTGGCGTGGAACTTGGGCTCCTCCTCGTACTGGTGGCCCAACGTCCCCTACCGGCAGGGGTATCGCGCCCAACTGCACCGCCTGACCGTCCACGCGGCGACCGACGACGGACACACCAGCGACGCGACCTACCGCTTCGGCTTCCGGGAGAGCAGCCAGAACGGCGAGTACTACTACCTCAACGGCGTGCGGGTGAACTTCCGCGGCGACAACCTCCAGGGCGCCGACTACGACCGGGTCGACAACGGCGGCAAAGGCGACGCCTACGACACCCTGCCCGGCTTCCTCGCGCCCTCCTCGGGCAACGGCGGCTGGCCGCAGGCGGTCGACAACTACCAGCGGCTGAACTACAACGTGGTCCGCATTCACCAGGAGCCGGCCAGCCCCTACATGCTCGACGTGGCCGACGAGATGGGCCTGATGATCATCGACGAGACCGGCATCCGTGGCTCCAACAGCCTTCAGGACTTCGTCGCCGGGCACGACAACATGGTCGACCACGCCCGCGCGCTGACCCTGCGCGACCGTAACCACCCGGCCGTGATCCGCTGGAGCCAGAGCAACGAGCCCGGCAGCAGCGGTGACGACTCGGAGCAGTTCGAGAAGGACCTGTACGCGGCGATGAACGGCAACGACGGCACCCGGCCGGTAAGCGTCGACGCGTGGGTCGGCGCCCCGGCCAACCCCTACCCCACCATGACGTACTCCAACTTCGATGTCTTCGGGCACTACTTGGACGGATTCGGCCAATACGGCGAGAAGGTCGTGCCGGTGGCCGGCCGGCCCGATGGCGAGGGCGAGTACATCTGGCCCAAGTGCAACACCAAGCAGGGCTTCGAGTGGTTCGCCACCACGATGGTGGCCAAGCGCGCCAAGGACGCCAGCGACTTGCGCCCCTACACCCTGCTGTCCGCCTGGGCGGGCGTCATACCCGGCGTGCGCACCACCGACTTCACCCCCGAAGAGGGCGGCCATCCCGTCTACGGCGCCGACAACCTCTCCGACCCGTGGAGCAATCCGCAGTTCCAGCGGGTGCAGGCCGCGTTCAACCCCGTGGCCGCGATCGACCTGCCCTACTGGTCGGCCTCCGGTGTGTCGGACTCCAACGGCATCTTCCCGCTCCCGCAAGCGGTCCCCGGATACGCCGCCAACAGCACCGTGAACCGTACGATCTCGGTGTTCAACGACGACTTCACCGGCACCGCCGTGGACTTCGCCTGGAGCGCCCACCTCGACAGCGCCACCGGCCCGGTGGTCGCCTCCGGGAACACCACCCTCACCGTCCCGCTCGGCTCGAAGGCGACGCAGACCGTGTCGTTCACCGCGCCGTCCAGCGGCTCACGGGTCTACCTCGTCCTGTCCACCAGCAAAGCCGGGACGACCGTGTTCAGCGACGCGGTCGAGTACTTCACCCTGGGCAGCTCCACGAGCCCCGCGCCGGGCACCTACCGGATCGTCAACCGGAACAGCGGCAAGCCGCTGGCCATCGCCGGCAACTCCACCGCCGACGGCGCCAAGGCCGTCCAGCAGACCGGCGGCGGGACCTGGACCCTCAGCGCCTCGGGCAGCGCCTTCACCCTGCGCTACAACCCCACCGGCAAGGTGCTCGACGTCAACGGCTTCTCCTCGACCGCAGGTCTCCAGCTCCAGCAGTGGACCGTCACCGGCGGCACCAACCAGCAGTGGTACCTGCGGCCCACCGGCGACGGGCACTTCACCATCGTCAGCCACGACAGCGGCCTGGCGGCCGATGTGAACGGCCAGTCGAAGAACGACGGAGCCGCCGTCGTGCAGTGGACCGCCAACAACGGCGCCAACCAGCAATGGCAGCTGACGCCAGCCTGAGCCGGCGGCCCGCCTGGGGGCGCGGTCAGGTCCTGGCAGCGCCCCGGCAGGGGCGGAGACAGCCACAGCACCTCGCCACGGAGGTCGGTGACCACCTGCACGTTCACCCCGTGTCGGCGGTGCTTGGAGCGCTGCACCATCAGCTTCAACGTCAGCGCTGCCGCCGGTAGTTCTCTATATGGGCACGCCGCGCATCAATGAGGGGAACGATGTCGTCGACCGTCTCAAGGGCCAGGTTTCCGATCGCCCCGCGACCGGTCACCAGGATCTTGTGATCCTCGACGGCCACCCCCAACTGCCATGTCTCCGGGCCACGATGAAGCGTGCCGAGGACGGGCAGGTCATCGACCCGGACTTCGAGGTTCTGCGAGGGAGCGGACTGGACGTCCGGGGGGGTGTCAGGGCGGAATGCTTGACCGGGAAGCTCGCGCCAAGTGGTGACGTGTGTGTGTTCCTGATTCGTGTCCCACGGGCCGTAGATGAGCGTTGCGGACTGCCAGGCACCGTTTACTTCATGGCTCTCTCCCAGTGCGCAAGGCGTTTGCTGCGGGGAGCGCAAGCGATAGATCACCAGACGGCCGTCATGGAACGCCTGAATCAATTTCCGGTACAGGCCCTCTTCCAGTTCGCGTGCACGATCACCGGATCCAGTGCGATGCATGCTTGCCAGTCTGGCAGTCACACAGAGAACGCGGCAGCGGCAAACAGGCGGGGTGAACGGGGCTCGACTCGCGGCGGCGGGCCCACGATCGCGCACTTCTCCCGGACGGGGATTGAGCATGCGCCTGAGGCCGGTAACGTGGCGCTCTTCGGGCCCTTCGGCTCCGGAGTCCCAGAGGCAACCAGCGCCGGGCCCGCCGGACCGCTTGCGGTCCTGCTGGTTCACCGGCGATACCTGGAACGCATCCCGTACATCAAAGGCTGGAGGCCGAAGGCCCCGTTCGCCGGGGAGTTGGTCATCGTCGCGGGACAGGAAGAGCGGCGTATCCCGGTAAAGGACGTTCGGTTCTGGCCCAGTCACCTGGCCCTGCTGCCCGATTCGAGGTTTCCGAGGGATATTGGGCGCCGAACGCCATGGTCCTTGACCCCTCCGGCACCCCCGAGTCCGAGTTCTGCGTCGGTGACGACATCTCCGCCCTGGTCACCGACACCGACGGAGGAATCTGGACGGCCTACGGTGACGAGGGCATCTACGGCGGTCACCCCGAGTCGAGAACGGGCCTCGCGGGCTGGGACTCCCAGGGCCGGAACTCCTGGATTCCCCGGGGCCGGCTGCCCGACCGGCCGCTGCAAGGCTCCACCGCCGCGACCGAGAACGGGCAGGTGTGGCTCGTCTGGGACTCCGGCAGAGACGGTACGTTCCTCACGCGGATCACGCCGTCCACCGGAGACGTCGTCAGCCACCCCAGCCCCGTGCGCAACCCGGACGGATTCGCGGTCTCCGGCAGCAGAGCCGTACTCACCCGCCGCGACCACAACAAGCGGTCCGTCGAACTCACGCGTGCCGAGTTCGACGGCGTCACCTGGGCGGTGACCAGCCGCCGCGAGCTGCGGGTGCCCGGCCGGGTCGTCATGGGCTGTGGTCAGGGCCGTGACGGTTCCCTCTGGCTCCGCGCGGGCGACGCCTGGTTGCGCATAGAGGCATGAACAGGGAGGTGGTCACGGACGTCCCCGGCGGGCTACCTCGCCCAGCCAGGCCAAGCTTGGTTTCGGGTGCCGGGTGAAAGTTTCGCGGTCTACCGCGATGAGGCCCAGGGTGGGGGTCCAGTCTCCCCAGCGGTAGTTGTCGAGGGCGCTCCAGTGGAAGTAGGCGCGGACGTCTATGCCGTCGTCGATCGCGGAGAAGAGGCCGGTCAGGGCCGCCTTCGTGTAGGCGATGCGGCGGGTGTCGTCCGGGGTGGCTATGCCGTTCTCCGTGACGAGGATGGGGGTGTTGCCGGTGATCTGCGCGGTGTGGCGGACGGCCAGGGCGAGGGCGTCGGGGCGGTAGGGCTTGCCGGTCATGGTGTCGTCGGGGTGGGGGGTGTGGGGTTCGAGGCCGGTGGGGGTGACCCATTCGCTGGAGTAGGACTGGACGCCTACGAAGTCGTCGTCGCGGGAGGCTTCCAGGTAGAGGTTCTCCCAGACGTACTCGATCTCGCGGAGCTTCGCTTCCGCTCCGGGGCGGGCGGTGAAGGCTCGGTTCGCGATGGTCCAGCCGACGCCCGCGTCGGTGTGGGCGTGGAGGACCGCGCGGGCCGCCTGGTGGGCCTCGATGAGGGCGGCGCCGATCTTCGGGTCGGGGGCCGGGAGTCGAGGGCGGGTCGTGTCGGCGCCGGCCAGGCCCTGGGCGGTGAGGTGCCGGCGCTCGACCGTCATCATCATCGCGAGCATGTTGGGCTCGTTGAGGGTGGCGACCCAGGGGACGCCGTCCAGGATGGGGGCGACGGCCTCGACGTACCGGGTGAACCGGGCGACCGCCCGCTCGCCGAGCCACCCGCCCTCCTCCGTGAACCAGCGCGGGCTGGAGAAGTGGTGCAGCGTGATGACGGGGGTCAGGCCGAGGGAGAGCGCGGTGTCGATCATCCGCCGGTAGTGGGCGAGCACGGCGCGGGAGAAGTGTCCGGGTACGGGTTCGACGCGGGCCCACTCGACGCCGAAGCGGTACGCGGTGAGGCCGGCGTCCGCGAGGAGGCGCATGTCCTCGCCGTACCGGTGGTAGCTGTCGGTCGCGTCGCCGCTGCGCTCCAGGCCGGGGATCTGCCCCTCCCGGACCCACCAGTCGCTGTTGACGTTGTTGCCCTCGGTCTGATGCGGGGAACTGGCGGCTCCCCACAGGAACGGCGTGCTGTCCGGCATGGGCACTCCTGTGGAACGCGATGGAATCTAACCATGGTGGTTAGAGTTCGACGCGATTAAACTCCCGGCCGGAGCTTGAGGCAAGCGGTCGTACGGAGGAAGCACGTTGCGCGAGAAGACCGGCCCCCGAGGGCCGTACGCCACCACCCCGGCCCGCCGGACACAGATCGTCCGCGCCGCCCTCGCGAGCTTCGCCGAGCACGGCTTCGAACGGGCCTCCCTGCGCGACATCGCCGCCCGCGCGGGCGTCACCCATGCCGCGCTCCTGCACCACTTCTCCGGCAAGGAGGACCTCCTCGTCGCGGCGCTGGCCCAGCGCGACGCGTACGACGAGGAGCAGGCCGACCGTATCCTCGCCTCCGGCACCGAGGGCGCCGCCGTCCTCGGCGAACTCCTCGCCGACGAGTTCGCCGACCCCGACCACCTGCGCAACTGGCTCGCCCTCGCCGTCGCCGCGACCAACCCCGCGCATCCGGCCCACGAGTACTTCACACACCGCGGCGAACGCCTGCGCAACCGCCTCCGCAGCGGCGCCCTGCGAACGGCTCACCCCGGCCCGGAACTCTCCGTCGAGGAGAAGGCCGTCCTCGTCCTCGCCATGCTGGATGGCTTGCGCGTCCAGGTGCTTCTCGACCCGTCCGTCGATCCGCTGCGGCTGCTGGAGGTGTTCATGCGGACGGTGATCACGCCGGTGGAGGGGGAGGGCTGAGCGCTCGGGGCCGACGGCGCGTAGCCGCTCGTACCTGCCGGTCAGGTCAGCTCCTCGGTGAGGAGATTCGTGGCGGCGGGCGTCGACGTGTCCTGGTCGGGAGCGGCTGCTTGAAGGGCGGTGGTCAGGTAGCGGTGGACGATGTCCAGTTCGCCCGGAGTGAAGTCCTCGGCCGCCTCGACCAGGTTGGCGATGAGCGGGCCGAAGAAGGACCGGCCCAGCTCCACGGCTTTCTGTTCCACCGTCAGCACGACGCGCCGTCGGTCGTTCTCGTCGCGCCTGCGACGGACGAGCCCCAGGCGCTCCAGCCGGTCGAGCAGGGCGGTGGTGCCGGCCGAGTTGAGCCGCAGCGCCGTACCGAGTCGTCCCGGGGTGACGTCGGTGCCCGCCCGGTCGGCGTCGAGCAGGTGGATGAGGGCCCGCAGATCGGTCGGGTGCAGGCCGTTTCGCGCGGCGAACTCGGCGCCGCGCAGGTCGAGTTCCACGGTTACCGCGCGCAGCAGGTGGACCAGCCGCATCGCGGGGTCGATGTCATCACTCACCGGGCTAGTATCTCGCCGAGCGAGATACTTGGTCGACGAGACGATTCCCCGGGGGGTTTCACCGTGTCCTCATCCCAGGATTTCTTCGCCGCCTACGACGCACTCCTCGCCCGCTGGCCGACCGGTACCACCGAGATCGACATTCCCACCCCGTACGGCACCACCCGTGTCCACGCCTACGGCCCTGCCGACGCCACCCCGGTCCTCCTTCTGCACGGCGGCGGCTCCACCGGCGCGGTCTGGTTCGCCAATGCCCCGGCACTCGGCACGCACCACCGGGTGCTGGCCGTCGACATCCTCGGCGATGCCGGACGCAGCATCCCCGGCGGGCGCCCGCTGCGCACAACGGCCGACCTGATGGCCTGGCTTGACGCGCTGCTCGACGGCCTCGCCGTGTCCCGCACGCACCTGCTGGGCCACTCCTACGGCGGCTGGATCGCTCTGACCTACGCCCTGCACGCCGCGCGGCGGGTCGACCGGCTGGTACTGCTCGACCCGACCCAGTGCTTCGCCGGCTTCCGCCCCAGTTTCCTGCTGCGTTCGCTGCCGATCCTGCTGCGCCCGACGGAAGCCCGTGCGCGCGCCTACCTGGACCGTGAGACCGCGGGGACCGACACCGACCCGGGCTGGAAGCGGCTCTATGCCTTGGCGGTCTCGGGCTTCACGAACCGGAAGCTGGTCGTCGGCCGCCGCCCGGACCCCACGGCGCTGAACGTCCCGCTCCTGGTCCTTCTCGCCGGCCGCAGTGGCACCCACGACGCCGCGAACGTCGCAGCCCGGGCCCGCAAGGCCGTACCGGACGCCCGGATCGAGACCCTCGCCGAACTCACCCACTTCGCCATGCCCACCGCGGTGCCCGCCCGGACGAACCGCCGGGTCACCGACTTCCTGGCAGGCGACTAGGAGAAGCAAGCGGCCCCGGGTACAGGGTGAAGGAGATCAAGCGGAGCGGATTGCGCTGAGGCCGCCCAGCAGCGCGATCCGGACTTCGGGGGGCATGGTCGGCGGCGGGGGCGTCCCTCCCCGCGATGGGCGGTTCAGGCTCGGCGGATCAGGCTACTGCCGCCTCGATCTGCGCCAGATGCGCCGCGAGGATCTCCTCGAACGCGGCAGCGCGGTCCGTGCCGAGGGGGCGGATGTCGCGGGCGAAGTGGGAGAGGGCGGGGAAGCGTGCGGGGTCCGCGCCGAGGACCGCGACCCGGAACAGTTCCAGGCCCTGTTCCCGCTCCTCGGGGGTCGCCGCGCCGGCCTCGGAGGCGATCAGCGAGGCGATGAGGACGGCGAGCCGGTGGTAGCGCGCCGGGATCTCCTCGTCGGGGAGACCGGACGCGCGCAGCGCCTGGAGCACCTCCTCCATGACCAGCCGGGATCCGGTACCGCTCGACGCATACCGCCCCCAGACCGCGGCGAGTTCGGGCTGGCTCCCGAAGGCGTCCCGCAGCCGCAGCGCGAGCGCCGTGAGGCGCTGCTTCCAGTCGCCCTCCGCGCGGTGGTCGTCCATCGCGGCGAGGAGGATCCGGTCGGCGACCGCGCGCAGCAGTTCTGTCTTGTTGCGGAAATGCCGGTAGAGGCTGGAGGAGTCGGTGCCGAGGGTCGCGGCCAGTTTGCGCAGGCTGAAGGAGTCCGGGTCGCTCGTGCGCAGCAACTCCGCCGCCACGTCCAGGATCTCGTCGGTCGACCAACGCTTCCGGCCTGCCATCGTGCCCCTCTCGTCAACCCCTTGCGTTATGGCACCTTAGCCTATGCACTTGGTGTTGCGAGCGCCGCGTGCATTGTGTTGGCGCCAGTCCGCCCCCTCGATAAGACGAGGCATGCGAGAGGACCCTTGACGTGAAGAACCCAGTGAATTCAGCCGAGTTGGACGCGGCCCTCGACTCCGTCCACCGCGCCGGCGTGCCCGGCCTCTTCGCCGAGGTGCGCGCCGGTGGCCAGGTCTGGCGCGGTGCCGCCGGAGTCGCCGACGTCGTCACCGGCCGGCCCGTCGTCCCCGGTATGCGGCACCGTGTCGGCAGCACCACGAAGACGTTCACCGCGGCGGCGGTACTTCTGCAAGTCGAGTGCGGGGAAGTCGAGTTGGACGCCCCGATCGGCCGTTACCTCCCGAAGCTGGTCCCGGGGGAGCGGGGTGACGCCATCACCGTACGGATGCTGGTCAACCACACGAGTGGCCTCGCGGAGTACCTTCCGTACGCGTACCCGTCCCTCCGGGCGTACCCCGTCCTCGCGGACACCAGCCCGAAGAGTCTGGACGACCACCGGTTCACCGGCTTCGACCCCCTCGATCTGATCGCGATGGGTGTCGCCGCACCCGCCGTCTGTGCGCCGGGTGGTACGCCGGGGGTGTACTCCAACACCAACTACCTGCTGCTGGCACAGCTGTTGGAGCACGTGACGGGGGCTACGGCCGAGGCGTACATCACCCGGCACGTCATCGAACGCGCCGGGCTCCGGGACACGGGGTTCCCCACCGGCCCGCACATCGACGGCCCGCACTCGCAGCTCTACGAGTCCTGGTTCGGCATGATCGACCCGCCCCGCGACTACAACGTCTTCGACATGTCCTGGGTGGGCCCGTCGGCCTCGCTGATATCGACCGTCTCGGACCTCAACCGCTTCTACGGCAAGCTCCTGGCCGGAGAGATCGTCACCCCGGCGTCGCTGGCGGAGATGCGGCGGACCGTGCCGGTCGTCTCCCAGGAGGGGAAGGTCATCGAGTACGGCCTCGGCCTGCACCCGACGGAGGTCCCCGGTGCCACGTACTGGGGACACGGCGGCACCGTCTGGGGCGGCGGAACGCTGGCCATGACCCGCGCGGACGGCGAACGGCAACTGGCGGTCGCGGTCAACCTCCAGCGGTGGAACCGGCTCGACACCTCCGGCAGACCGCAACCGCACGCCATCGACGGGGCGTTGGGGGAGTTGTGCAGGGTGGCGATGCAGGGCTGAGGGGGCGCGGCACCCGAAACGGCGTACGGCACTGGCGCCCGGGATGGTGCCTGGCATCCGGGACAACTCGCGGCATCTGAACCCCCGAACCGGCACCCGCCCTCCCCGGAAGCGGCACCCACCCCCCGAAGCCTCGCCCCCATCACCCCCCAGCCAGCCGCAAGCTTTCCCCCACCGCGTACGGAATATCCACCACCGGAAACAACGTATGCCGCACAACCCCCTCCGCATCCGCGACAAGAATCAACCGCTTGTGCCGCAGCCGCCCCACCCCCCGGAACATCGGAAGACGCAGCGCCGCAGCCACCTCGTGCCCCGCGTCCGACACCAGCGGATACGGAATCCCCTCACCCCGCGCGAACTCAGCCTGTTCCTCGGGGAGTTGGGTGCTGAGGCCGCACACCGACACCCCTGCACGTTGGAACGACGGCCACGCCTCCCGGAAGAGTCGGTGCTCCAGTGTGCATCCCGCCGCACCCGGGATCTCCCCCCACTCGACACCCGTACCGGGGTACGCGAACACCACGATCGCGGCGGCCCCCGGCGACACCAGCGCCGAGGGAAGCCGCGCCCCCACCAACCCCCGTACGCGAGTCTGCTCGGCGCCGTCATCAGTGGTGGACGCCGTCAACTCCCCGTCCCCCAGCACCCACCGGTCCCCCCAGTCCTGCATCGCGACCAGCACCGGCAACAGCGCCGCACCGGCGTCGGTGAACACGTACTCGTACCGCACGGGCCGCCGTTGGTACATGCTCCGCCGCAGTACCCCCTGTGCGACCAGCCGCCCGAGCCGCTCCGTGAGGACCTTGCGGGACATGCCGATCTCTGCCGCGAGCGCGTCGAAGCGGACGTGGCCGCGGGCGACTTCGCGCAGTACGAGTACGTTCCACCAGTCGCCCAGGACGAGAGCGGCCTGCGCGATGCCGCAGGTCTCGTCGGCGTTGTGCATCCTCATGGACCCATAGTAAGTTCCTTTTCAAGACTCACTTTGTTTCCAGTCGGAACTTAAAGCCCGCCCAGCGTGAGGAGACATGTCGTGACCGCGATCAGCAGGGTCGTCGCCCGGGAGATCATCGACAGCCGGGGCAACCCCACCGTCGAGGTGGACGTGGAACTGAAGGACGGCTCCCTCGGCCGCGCCGCCGTCCCGTCGGGTGCCTCGACCGGCGCCCGGGAGGCGGTCGAACTGCGGGACGGCGACCCGAACCGCTTCCACGGCAAGGGAGTCCGCCGCGCGGTCGACGCCGTGAACGAGTCGATCGCGGACGCGGTCGTCGGCCTCGACGCCGAGGACCAGGCGACCGTCGACCGCACGATGATCGAGCTGGACGGCACGCCCACCAAGTCACGCCTCGGCGCCAACGCCCTGCTCGGCGTCTCGCTCGCCACCGCGAAGGCCGCTGCCGCCGCCCACCGGCTGCCGCTCTACCGCTACGTCGGCGGCGTCGACGCGCGGCTCCTGCCCGTGCCGATGATGAACATCGTCAACGGCGGCGCCCACGCCGACAACCCGCTCGACTTCCAGGAGTTCATGATCGCCCCCATCGGCGCGGCGACCTTCGCCGAGGCCGTACGCATGGGGTCCGAGGTCTTCCACACCCTGCGCGGGAGCCTTCTCGCCGCCGGGCACAGCGTCAACGTCGGGGACGAGGGCGGGTTCGCGCCGGATCTGCGTACGGCCGACGAGGCGCTCGACTTCGTCGTCCAGGCCATCGAGCGCAGCGGCTACAAACCCGGCACCGACATCACCCTCGTCATGGACCCGGCCGCCTCGGAGTTCTTCCGGGACGGGGTGTACGACTACGCCGGTGAAGGCGTGCGACGGACGCCCAGGGAACACGCCGAGTACCTCGCCGGGCTCGTCGAGCGTTACCCCGTCGCCTCCATCGAGGATCCGATGGGCGAGGACGACCACGAGGGCTGGCGCGAGCTGACCGCGAGCCTCGGGGACCGCTGCCAGCTCACCGGCGACGACGTCTTCTGCACGAACGAGACCCTCCTGAGCGCCGGTATCCGTGACGGCATCGCCAACTCGATCCTGGTGAAGGTCAACCAGATCGGCACCCTCACGGAGACCCTCGCCACGGTGTCCACGGCCCACCGCGCCGGCTACACCGTCGTCATGTCCCACCGCTCCGGCGAGACCGAGGACACGACGATCGCCGACCTCGCCGTCGCGACGGGCTGCGGCCAGATCAAGACCGGCTCCCTCTCCCGGGCGGACCGGACCGCGAAGTACAACCAACTCGTGCGGATCGAGGAGGAGTTGGGGGCGCAGGCGCGGTACGCGGGGGCGGCGGCGCTGGGGCTGCGCCGTTAGGAACCCACGATCAGGTGGGAGTGTCCTTCCCGTCCGTGTCCGCCGGGTGGGGAATGCGGGCGGCCAGACGCCAGGAGCCCGCGCCCGCCGGGCCCGCGTCCAGGCGACCGCCGAGGGCGCTGACGCGTTCACGCAGGCCGACGAGCCCGTAGCCGGAGCCGTCGGCGGCCGTCGGCCCGGGGCGGCCGGCGGGGTTGGTGACCTCCACCCGGGTGGCCGGCGACCGGTAGTCGACCGTCAGGGTCACCGGAGCGCCGTCGGCGTGCTTGCGGGCGTTGGTCAGGGCTTCCTGCGCGATGCGGTACACGGCCAGGCGATGGGTGGTGGGCGCGTCCTGAGGCCGGCCGTGGATCGTCAGGGCGACGGGCTGGGCGGCGGCGCGGGCGTCGTCCACCAGCTGCCGGACGTCTCCGGGAAGCGGCGTGGACACGGCACCGTGCGGTTCGACGCCGGGAGCACGCAGCACACCGAGTACGTCCCGCAGGTCGGAGAGCGCTTCCGTGGAGGCGCCCCGCAGCAGGGCCAGCCGTTCGGCGAGCGGCGCGGGCAGGGTGTCGCCGCGAGTGGCCAGCACACCGGTGTGCAGGGCGATCAGGCTGAGCCGGTGGGCGAGGACGTCGTGCATCTCCGCCGCGATCCGGGACCGCTCCGCGATCCGCGCGGCCTCCTCGCGCAACTGCGCCTCGACGCGCAGGTGTTCCACATCGGCGGCCAGCGCGCGCACCAGACGCCGGCGGACGGCGACCCACATGCCGACGGCGTACGCGACGAGCCACAGGGCCAGCGCGGTGACGTACTGCTGCTCGTTCCACAGCCGGGTCGGTGGATAGCCGAGGAGGTTGGCGCCCAGCGCGATGGCGACGCAGAGGAGCGCGGCCTTTCTCCGGCGGGCCGTGGCCAGGTCGTACAGGACGACAGTCAGCAGCAGCGTGCCGAGCCACCCCCACCACGCGGTGACCGCGGTGACCACGACGGGCGCGGTCCGGCGCAGCCGGGGCACCAGCAGCACCACCGCGCACGCCACGGCCGAGGCACCGATGGGGACCATGTACCGGCCCTCGCTGACCAACCGCGCGCCGTTCACTGCGGTGACGCCGGCGAAGAACGTCACGGTCGCGCCGCGCCCGACGGCTGTCACCCCGGCCTGGATCTTGCTGGTGTTCACCGTCGTCATCCTAGGCAGGCGCCTGCCGGTCGCCCCTCGACGATCGGCGACACCCAGCCCCTACTTTCGTAGGGGGCGCCGTGCGGCGTCGGTCGCCTAGAATCGGGTCGACCGACCGGATCGCGTAGCAGAACGACCGTGGGGATGGTGGGCCTGGTGGCCGAGGCGGGTGCGGCGTTGCGGGCGGTCGCGGGCAATGTGCGGGCCGCCCGTACGCGGGCCGGGCTCTCTCTGGACGAGTTGAGCCGGCGCGCGCAGGTCAGCAAGGGGGCGCTCGTGGCGCTGGAGAAGGCGCAGGGGAATCCGAATCTGGCGACCCTCGTCCGGCTCGCCGACACGCTCGGTATCTCCGTGTCCGCGTTGATGCAGGGGCCGGCGGAGGGGCGCGTCCGTATCGTCGCCGCCGAGGACGTTAGCCCGCTGTGGGAGGGGGAGCGGGGTGGTGAGGCGCGGCTGATGCTGACCACGGGCGGGGCCGCGCCGGTCGAGGTGTGGCGGTGGCGGCTGGAGCCGGGGGAGGAGTACGCCAGCGGCCCGCATCAGGCGGGGGTGGTGGAGACGGTCAGTGTGCTGGCGGGGCGGATGGTGCTGGTGGTGGACGGTACGGAGTACGCGGTCGGGGCGGGGCGGACGGCGACGTTCGACGGGGATGTGCCGCATGCGTATCGGGGGGCGGGGGCGGAGACGTGCCGGCTGCTCATGACCGTGCATCTGCCGCCCGAAGCCCCCGGCGCTCTCAGTCGGCGCTGAGGTACTCCACGGCCGTCTGTCCGGCGTGCGGTGCCAGCAGGCCCTGGAGTTCGTCCGCCGCGAGTTTCACCAGGTGGCCGTCCCGGTCGGCGTGCAGGGTCTCCAGGACGAACGCCACCCGCGCCGAGTCCTCCGTGACCCGTGTGCGGTGGGCGTCGCGGTGGTTCCAGTGCCGCGTCAGGACGTCCGTGCCGTCGACGTAGATCACCTCGCCCGCCTTGGGCGTCTCGACGACGTCCGGCTCGCCGAGGGGCGTGAACGTCTCGGTGCCCTCCGCGTACCGGATCTCGATGTCGCCGGTGACGTGGTCGAGGTCGAAGGCGCCGGCGGGCAGTCCGTGCCGTACGGACACCGCGTTGTACGAGTCCACCGCCGGGTTGATCCGGGGCAGCGAACCCTTCTTCGCCATGCGCCGCCCGAGGGCGTCCACGCTGGGGCGGATGCGGCGCGGGTTCGTGCCGAAGGAGCGGTACGCCGTGTGCCACGCCTCGATGCGGGGGTCGGTCTCGTCGGCCGGTGCCCAGGTCCCGTCCGCGAGCTGCCGCTCCAGCTCCGCGAGGGCGGCGACCGTATCGGGCCAGCTCTCGTGACCGCGCAGACCGGAGGCGGTGACGACGGCGATGAGCGCACCGGGGAACGCTTCGGCGACGGCGGGGCTGATGTGGAGGGCAGTCATGCGCGGGTCCGATCCGGTGGGCTGGGGCCAGCCTCGATGGTCAATGGAACGACTGAACTGTACAGCGAACCGACCGGCGTGGGCGAATCTGTGTCGGTGGTTCAACGCTGCGGGCCGGCTGCCGCCGGGGGCTGGACGAGGTGGGGTGTCGGCGGCAGTTGCGGACGCGGGCGACGGGTCTGGCTGCGTCGGCATCGCCCCCTGACACTCGCGCGCGGACCGGGCGACGCCGAGCGCCGGCCGTGGGCGGGAGCCCATCGGTTCCGCTGCTTCGGCACCGCCGCCGTGGCCCCGGCGGGATTGAGCATCGGCGGTGGCGGTGGCGGTGGCGGTGGCGGTGGCGGTGGGTGTGGGCGTGGGCCCATCGGTCCGGCTGTTCCAACGTTGCCACCCGGACCGTTGCGCGTGGTCCGGGTCGTGCTGGGTGTTAGCACCACATGCGGGTGCGGGCCCGTCCGTTCCGCTGCTGTCGTCCCGGCAAGGCCGAGCACCAGCGGCGGTCGTGGGTGTGGGCCCATCGGTTCGGCTGTTCCGGCATTGCCACCCTGACGGTCGTGCGCGGTCCGGGCGGTGCCGAGCGCCGGCGGCGGTCGTGGATGCGGGTGTGGGCCAATCAGTCCGGCTGGTCCAGGGTTGCCGCCCGGATCGTTGGGTGTGGTCCGGGCGGTGCTGAGTGCTGGCGCCACTTGTGGGTGCAGGCGCGTCCGTCCCGCTGCTGTGGTCCCGGCGAGGCCGAGCACCAGCGGCGGTCGCGGGTGTGGGGGCAATCGGTCCGGCCGCTCCAGCGTTGCCGGCCGGACGGTCGCGCGCGGCCCTGGCGATGCCGAGCGCCAGCACCGGCCGTGGGCTTGGGCCGGTCCGTCCCGCCGCTGCGATCTCGGGTATGCCGAGCATTAGGGCGGCTGTGGGTGTGAGGTGGTCGGTTTCTCTGCTCCAGCGTCGCCGCTCCCGCCGTCTCCGTGGTCCCGGCAAGGCTCAGTGTCAGCGGTGGCTGTGGGTGTGAGGTGGGGTCGGTTGCTCCAGCGCTGCCGCCCCCCACGGCCCCCGCGATCCCGGCAAGGCTCAGCGTCAGCGTCAGCCGTGGGCCTGAAGCGGTCGGTTCCTCTGTTCCAGCGTCGCCACCCCCACCGCCCCCGCGATTCCGACGACGCCCAGCACCAGCGGCAGCCGTACATCCACCCCCGACAGTCCCCCCGCGAGCGCCGTCCCCGCTGAGCCCGCTGTGATTTTCAGTGCTGCTACCCAGATGAACACCTGTCCTCGGGCCCCGGCGGGCGCGTACTCCGTGCGGGCGGCCAGTGTTGCGGTGAAGAAGAGGGCGTTGAGGATGCCGGTCAGGGCGAATGCGGTGATCGAGAGGCCGAGGTCACGGCTTGCCGTGACCACGCACAGAGCGGCGACGACGCCCAGTGCGAGTCGCCGCATGAGGCGTCCTGGGTCGCCGGTCGGTGGGGCGATCATGACCGTGATGGAGCCCAGGAGGTTGCCCAGACCGTACGCCGCCGTCAAGGCCGCCGCCGTGGACGCCCCGACCCCGAGGACCCCCGTCATCTCCACGGCGACGACCGGCAACGCCGACACGCTGACCGCCACGACCATCGTCAGATAGAGGGTGGGCCGCAGTCGCGGGTCCCGCGCGATGAGCAGCAGCGTCGGCCCGGGGCGGAGAACAGCCGTCCCCTGCGGGCCAGTTGGCGCGTGAGGCAGCAGCAGTACGCACCCCGCCGCGACCCCCGCCCCACCCGCCAGCGCCAACGCGGCCACCGACGGCGACGTCCCGCCCGACAGCGCCGCCACCAGCGAGGGCCCGACGGTGTTGCCGATGCCGTACGTCGCCACGTCCCAGCCCTGCGCCCGGCGTTGGGACCGCAGCTCGGGCCCCACGATCGCGGCGAGCCGACTGCTGATCCCGCCGGTGAGCAGCGGACCGCAGGTCCCGGCGACGACGAGCAGCGCGCCGGTCGCGACGGCGGGCACCCGCCCGTACGTCACCACCCCCGCGCCCAGCGCGACGGCGTACACCAGGCATGCCACCGCAAGCACCCGCCGCCCGTCCCGCACGACGTCCAACGGCCGTGCCACGAACGGCCCGAGGAGATGCGGCGCCGTCAGACACGCGGCGAGCGTCCCCGCGAGCGCCCCCGAACCCCCCGACGCGTCGACGAGCAGCACGACGGCGACGACGGCACCCCCGTCGGCGGTCCGGGCGAGCGCGGCGGCGAGGACGTACCGCGCGAGGCCGCCTTTGCGGGAGCCTGTGAAAGAGCCTTTAAAAGAAGGGGAGTTGGCTATGGGGCGCACGGCATCTCGCTGTCGCCCCATCAGCCGTCGAGCCCGAGCGAGTCCAGCACGGCGACCACCTCACGCCGGTCCACCGCCCCCAACTCCCGCAGCGGACGAGGAAGGTTGGGCTCCCGCACGAGCCCCAGATGAGACGCCGCAGCCGACACCACCCGCAGACTCCCGTGCCGCCGGAACAACGCCCACAACGGCTCCAGCCGACCGGACACCTCACCCGCCGGCTCCCGCGCGATCGCCAGCGCCGTACGCGGGAACAACCCACCGAGCACCGAATACCACACGTCCGCCCCGGAGTTCAGCCCCCGAGCGGCCGTCCAGTCCCCACTCACCCCGACCGTGACCGACGAGGGCAACAGCGCCCGCAGCGCCCCGATCCGCGCTCCGGCCCCCTCGCCGGGGATCTTCACGGACCCGACGTTGGGCAACTGCCCGATCCGCCCGAGGAGTTCGTCGCTGAACCGGACGTGCGTGGTCGCCAGGTTGTCGTACACGCAGAGCGGCACGGACAGTTCGCGCGTGACGTCCTCGTACAGCCCGAACACCTCGTCGTCGGTGAGGGGTTGGTACGTCATCGGCGCGAGCAGCACCGCCGAGGCGCCGGCGTTCTGCGCGTCCTCGGCCAGCGCGAGGACGTGCGCGGTGCGCAGCGCGCCGATGCCGACCATCACGGGGACGCCGTCCGCCGACTCGACGGCGATCTTCGCGGCGTGGGCGCGCTGTTCGCGCGTGAGGTAGGCGTACCCGCCGGTCGAGCCGAGCGCGCCGATGGAGTCGACCCGGGCGTCGGCGAGCCGGGCGACCAGCGCGGCGTACGCGGTGGTGTCGACGCCGTGCTCGTCGGTCGGGGTGAGGGGGAAGGCGCTGAGGCCATGGAACATGGAGGGCTCCTCGGAAGTGTCAGCTCAACTCGGTGACGACGGCGGCCAGTTCGGCGGCGAACGCCTCGGCCTGCGGTGCGGTGAGCGTGGAGGTGGTGACGCGGATCGCGCCGCGCCGGGAGGTGTCGTGGCGGAAGAGGTGACCGGGGCGCACCGCCCAGCCCCGCCGCGCGAGGGCGTCGGTCACCGACCGGTCGTCCACGCCGAGTTCGATCCACACGTTCAGCCCGTCGGCCCCGGGCGGGACGTCGATGCCGTGCGCGCGCAGGTGCCGTACGAGGAGGTCGGCGCGTTGGGCGTAGCTCTCGCGGGCCCGCTCGTTGAGGTCGTGCACGGCGGGGTCGAGCAGCAACTCGTGGACCGTGTGCTGGAGCAGCCGGCTCACCCACGTCATCCCCGCGCTGAGCCGCGCCTCCAGCCGTGCCGCGCTCTCGGTGTCGGCTGCGACCAGCGCGACCCGCAGATCCGGGCCGAGGAACTTGGACACGGACCGCACGAGCGCCCAACGCGCCGTACCCGGCGGGGTGATGCGCAGGTACGGCCGCGCCGACACCGCCGAGAAGTGGTCGTCCTCGATGACCAGCACCTGAGGGTGGTCGGCGAGGACCGCGCGCAACTCCGCCGCCCGCTCCGGAGTCAGGCTCGCGCCGGTCGGGTTGTGCGCGCGGGGCGTGTTCACCACCGCGCGGGCGCCGCCGTCGAGGGCGGCCCGCAGGGCGTCGGGGAGCATCCCGGCCGCGTCGACCGGGACCGGTGCGCTGCGGTAGCCGTTCAGCTGGAGCGTGCCGATGCTCGCGAGGAAGCAGGGGTCCTCGATCGCGACCAGGTCGCCGCGCGTGAGGTGCGCGTTGAGGAGGCGCTCGGTCGCGTCGACCGCCCCGTGTGTCACCAGCGTCCGGAACGGCTGGTCGACGTCCTCGCCGAAGTCGGCGTCCGCCCAGGCCGCGAGCGCCGGGTCGACGGCGGGCACCCCGTACAGGTACTGCCCCCTGCGCGCCGCCGTCAGGATGTCCGGCAGCAGCTCCGGGTCCGGGTTCCCGCTGGCCAGGTCGACGGCCTCCCCGCTGACGCCGACGCCTTCGCGCGCGAGCTGCGGTACGGCGGCGACGACGGTCCCGCCGCGCCCCCGGGTCTCCGCGACCCCCGCCTCGACGAGCCGCCGATAGGCGAGCGCCACCGTGTTCCGGTTGACCCCCAGCTCCGCGCCGAGCGCCCGCACCGGCGGCAGCAGGGTCCCCGGCGGGAGTGCTCCCGACGCGACCAGGTCACGCACGCTTCCGGCGATCTCCGCCGCCGTCGTTCCCGTGATGGGCACACGATCACCTCCGCCGCCGACCCTAACAGCTTTGTCCTATGCCAAAAAGTAGCCCTAGCTGTCGAGCGAGCCGTCCTCCTCCCGGCGGATGCCACCCCGCCGACCGGCGGGGGTGCACCGGACATCTGCCGGATGTGCCACCGGCCGCCCGGCGCCGAAGCTGGAGCCATGGAACGACACGGACAGCAGAAGAAGCGCCGCTCGCTCGCGGGCCGGTGGGAGGGCATCGTGCTGATCCTCGCGGCGACGTTCGCGGTGCTCGCGGTGATCCGGCCGGATCTGTACGGAGGGCTGGTGGAGGGGGCGGCGATGGCGGTGACGGGGCAGGCGCACTGAGCCCGTCCGGGCCGATCCGCAGTACGCCGGGCCGGTGTGACGGCCCGCTGACCCCTTCACTCCAGCCGCCCCCCTCTGACCGCCCCCCGCCTGCCCTATCCCCACCCGACAGTTACTCTCACTGTCAACACGTCCCCTTCTGTCCCCGAACGCCCCGTCCCCACCCACCCCTGGAAGCCCGCCCCCAGTGATCCCCACCGTCCTCGCCGCCGCGCTGATGGCCCTGATCCGCTCCCTCGCCGCGCTCCGCCTCCAGCGCTGGCACCTCGGCGCACCCGCGACCATGGTCCTGGCCGGTGCCCTGGTCGGGCTCAGCGTCGAGGACTCCGTCGCCGCCGCGCTCAACACCGAGGTCGCCCAGCACGTCGCCGAGATCATCCTCGCGTTCCTGTTGTTCGTCGACGCCACCGAGATCCGCGGCGGACGCCTCTGGGGCAACTCGCCCCGCCTCGTCGCCCGCGTCCTGCTCATCGCGCTCCCGCTGAGCCTCGGCGCCGCGATGCTGCTCGGCAAACTGGTCTTCCCCGGCCTGTCCTGGGCGCTGATGCTGGTCATCGCCTGCGTCGTCGTCCCCATCGACTTCGCGCCCAGCGAAGGCGTCGTACGGGACGGGCGGCTGTCGTCCCGCGTACGCAGCGTGCTGAACGTCGAGAGCGGCTACAACGACGGCATCGTCTCGCCGCTCTTCCTGTTCGGGCTGCTGCTGGCCGGCGGGAGCAGCACCCTCCACACGCCCACCGAGGCGCTGACCAGCGCCGCCGGGCAGGCCGTGAAGGCCGTCATCGCCGGGCTCGTCATCGGCAGCCTCGTCGCCTGGCTCCTGCACAGGGCCGGCCGCGCCGAGTGGACGACCGCCCAGTCGCGCCGGATCGCCATCCTGGTCACGCCGCTGATCGCCTACACGGCCGGCGTCGAGATCGGCGGCAACGGCTTCGTCACCTCGTTCGTCTGCGGGATCGCGTTCCGGTACGTCCACCGGGTCCTCGTCGCCCGCCGCCAGGCCCACCGCTCGTCCCTCGGCAGCCACGAGGTCGTCCTCCTGGAGGACGTCACCACCCTCATGACGATGACCATGTGGTTCGTCGTCGGCCTCGCGGCGGTCGTGACGGTCGAGCTCGGCGTGACCTGGCAGGCGGTCCTGTTCTGCCTGGCCGCCCTCACCGTCGTACGCGTCGTCCCCGTCCTGATCGCCCTCGCCGGATCACCCCTCGGCCGCAAGGACCGGGTGCTCCTCGGTCTCCTCGGCCCCCGGGGCACCACCACGATCGTCTTCGGCCTGATCGCCTACAACAGCCTCCCCGACGGCACTCCCGCCGACACCGTTCTCCAGGCGACCGTGCTGTCCGTCCTGGGCAGCGTGCTGCTGCACGGCATGTGCTCGGAGGCGCTGATCAGACGGTCGGCGGCCGACCGGACGTCGGTCCCCTCCAGCCTGTGAGCGCTGCGCCTCCAGCAGGCGGCGCAGCGCCCGGACACCCCTCCTCGGTGCGCCGGGGATCACCGGAGGTGACCTGCTGGAACACGAGTCCTTCCAAGGCCGCGAAGACGATGTCGACCAGGTCCTCGGACAGGTCGAAGCAGACCAGCGCCTCCCGGACGGCATCGCGGTAGGTCTCGTAGAGCGCGTCGGCATGGCGCCGCAGTTCGGGGCTGCGGGCCGCTTCGAGCTTCAGCTCGTACTGGAACGCCTGTAGGTCGGGATCGGCGCTGACGAGGCCGGGCAGGGTCGCGGCGAAGTCCTCCAGCCGGCCGCTCGCGGGGACCAGTGGTGACGTCCTGATGCTGGTCGTCGTCGAACTGCCGGTGCCGGGTCAGCGAGTCGTGAGGACGTGTGCCCACGGCTCGTCGACGTCGGCCAGGCCCAGCACGGCGACCACGTTGTCCAGCATCCCCGCGCCGAACCAGCGCCGTACGGCCTCGTCGTCGCCCAGCAGTTGGCGGACGGTGTCGACCTGCTTGGCGTAGCACCGGCGTACGGCCTGCGCCACCAGCGGCTCGCCGACGGCGCAGTTCGCGTGCATCAGGAAACGCAGGATGTTCCGGTCCGCGACGAGTGCGGCGTAGGCGCCGCGCGCGGCATCCGACGCCGCTTCGGGCGCCCCGTCCGAGGCCGGTGCGTGAGCGAGCAGCGTGTCGGTCATGACGACGGAGACGTGGTCGACCACCGCCGCGAACAGTGCTTCCTTGTTCGGGTACAGGCGGTAGAGATACGGCTGGGAGATGCCGACCCACTCCGCGATCTCGTGCGTCGTCGTACCGTAGAAGCCCTTTTGTGCGAAGCAGCCGACCGCGGCGGCCATGATGGTCCGACGGCGTTCGTCGCTCTTCGTGCTGGTACCGGCGGCAGGCATGGGCGTCAGTCAAACACGGCTTCCCTCAGCCGCCAAAAGTCACGCTGAGGTCAGAATCGGACGGCACGTCGTCGGGCGTGAGCGCCTCGATCGCCACCAACGGGTTCCAGTAGTCCAGGTAGTGGGTGATGCGCGCGTCGTCATCGGTCCGGACGACGGAGATGCACGTCTGCTCGTACGGCTTGCCGGTCGGTAGCGCCGTGCCCTTCGAACGGAACTCGGCGATCACCAGACTCGGGTCGACGGTGTCGTGGAAGACCAGGTCGACGAACTCGACGTCGAAGGTCTCGGGAAAGTTGCTCATGTGCGCGACCAGTGCGTCGCGCCCCGTCACCCGCTGGGGCACGCCGGCCGGCGCGTACGGGAACTCGAGCACCGCGTCCGGGGCGAACAGCTCCACCCATGCGTCGACCCGTCCTGCGGCGGTGAGGCGCAGGTGCTCGGCCAGGGTGTGCTGGGCGGCGGCGCGGCGGGCGGCGTCGTCTTTCGTGGCTGCCATCTTCACTCCTACATTAGTGGTCGACCTATAACTTACCAGGTCGCCGATGACGGCCAGGCTCATCAGGACGGCGTCACGGCCCCGCGCGGCTCGCCATGAGCGCTGCCTCTACCCGCGTGTGCACGCCCAGTTCGGACAGCACGCTCTGGACGTGCGTCTTGGCCGTGCTCTCCTCGATGTGCAGGTGCCGGGCGATCTGCGTGTTGGTCATCGCGCGGCCGAGGAGCGCGAGGACGTCGCGCTCGCGGGGCGTCAGGCCGGTGGGGAGGGGGACGGGGTCCTCGTGGGCGACGCGGGTGATCAGGCGGAGCGTGGGGCCGGGGGAGACGAAGCCCTCGCCCCGGGCCACCGCGCGGATGCCCTCCAGGAGCGTCGTCGCCGGATCGTGCTTGAGGACGAAACCGGCCGCGCCCGCGCGCAGGACGCCGAAGAGGTACTCGTCCAGGTCGAAGGTCGTCAGCGAGAGGACGGCCGGCGCGCCGGGGCGGGCCGTGATCCGGCGGGTGGCCTCTGTGCCGTCCGTGTGCGGCATCCGGACGTCCATCACGACGACGTCGGGACGCAGTCGCTCCGCGTCGATCATGATGCGCATGCTGGTGCGCACCATGTCCTGGTCGTCGGCGAGGAGTACGGAGACGGCCCGGTCAGGGGCGTGCTCTGCGGCAGAGGCAGCAACGCTTCCACGGTCCACCCCCTCCCTCCCGCACCCCCGCACGGGCCCGCCCACCGCACAGCGCCGCCCGCCCGCGCCGACCAGGCATGGCGGTTCACGTTGGCCAGCGCCTCCTGAAGAATCCGGTACGCCGCGAGGTCCACCACACTCGGCAACCGCACCGGCACCCCCTCCACAACGACCTCCACCTCGGCGCCGGACCGCCGGGCCAACTCCTCGACGTGCGCCAGCGAGGGCGGCGGAGCCGTCGAGCACCTCCCTCCGGCGTCACCGCACTGCGCCGCACATGCCCCGGCGCGGTGATCCGCATCGCCACCGCGCTCAGCCGGTTGGCGACCACATCGTGCAACTCCCGCGCCAGCCGCACCCGTTCGTCGTGTGCGGCGGACCGCGCGTCCAACTCCCGCAGCCGCTCGGCCTGCGCGGCCCGAGCCGTGGCCAACTGGAGCCGCCCGCGCACCGCGAACGCCGCGACGCACCCGCCGAGCACGCCGACGGCGGCGACCCGCATCCGGTCCGTACCCTCCGCGATCTGCCCGAAGACGACGACCCATACGGCGGCCTGCGCCATCGTCGGCAACAGCCTCGGCTCGGGCAGCAGCACGAACCCCGTCCACGCGATCACCGTCCCCACCGCACCCAGCGGACCGAGCCCGAGGCCCCACGCACTGAACGCGACCATCGCGAGCACGTTCTGGAGCATGTAGCACGACAACGCCGTACGGCCCACCCCCGCCAACTGCCGCGCCAGGAACCCGCGTCCGCCACCGCGTCGCAGCAGCACCAGGATCAGCCCCAGGTACCCGAACGCCACTCGTACCGCCACGGCCACCGGTACCCGCGCCGCATCGCGGAGTCGAACCGGATGGCCATGCCGACCCCGAACAGGATCGACAGCAGGGAGCGGATTCCCCCGCCGCCCACCTCCCCCGAAGTGAGGGAACCCGCCTCATCACTTCGGGGGAGAGACCCGCTACTTGACCGGTGTGAAGTCCCGCGCGCCGATGAACTCGGGCCGGCGGACCGGCGCCGCGAACGGCTCCACCGCCTCGTTGTCCACGCTGTTGAAGACGACGAACAGGTTGGAGCGGGGGTAGGGGGTGATGTTGTCGCCGGAGCCGTGCATCGCGTTGCAGTCGAACCAGACCGCCGATCCGGCGGGGCCGGTGAAGAGGCGGATGCCGTGGGCGTCGGACAGTTCGGTCAGGGCCTGGTGGGACGGGGTGCCCGCGTCCTGCATCTGGAGGGACCGCTTGTAGTTGTCGCGCGGAGTCTCCCCGGCACACCCCAGGAACGTCCGGTGCGAGCCCGGCATGATCATGAGGCCGCCGTTGGTGTCCAGGTTGGGGGTGAGCGCGATCGACACCGACACCGTGCGCATACGAGGGAGGCCGTCCTCCGCGTGCCACGTCTCGAAGTCCGAGTGCCAGTAGAAGCCGGACGCGCCGAAACCGGGCTTGACGTTGATGCGGGACTGGTGGACGTACACGTCGGAGCCGAGGATCTGACGGGCCCGGCCCGCGACGCGTTCGTCACGGACGAGGTCGGCGAAGACCTCGCTGATCCGGTGCACCTCGAAGACCGAACGGACCTCGCCGGAGCGGGGTTCGACGATGGCGCGTTCGTCGGCGCGGACCGAGGGGTCGGTCAGGAGGCGGTCCAACTCGGCGCGGTAGCGGGTCACTTCGGCCGGTTCGATGAGCCGGTCGACCGCGAGGAAGCCGTCCTCGTCGTAGGAGGCGAGGTCGGCCGGGGTGATCGGTCCGGGGGTGCCGGGGGGCGACCAGACGACCGGGTCCTGACGGGGGGTCGTGACTTCGCGGGGGCCACGGCTCGGGTAGAGGTCGGTGAGCGTGGTCATGGGATCAGTCCTCCAGGAGCAGGGGATAGACGCCGTTCTCGTCGTGGTCCTCACGGCCGGTGACGGGCGGGTTGAACACGCACACGCACCGGAAGTCGGTCTTTGGCCGCAGGGTGTGCCGCTCGTGGCCGTCGAGGAGGTACATCGTGCCGGGGGAGATGAGGTGGGTGAGGCCGGTCTCGTCGTCGGTGAGCTCCGCCTCGCCCTCGACGCACAGGACCGCTTCGACGTGGTTCGCGTACCACATGCTGGTCTCGGTCCCGGCGTACAACACCGTCTCGTGCAGCGAGAACCCGACCTTCTCGCGGGCGAGGACGATGCGTTTGCTCTCCCAGGTGCCGGACTTGGACCGGACGTGACGGTCGGTGTTCTCGATCTCCGCGAGGGATCTGATGATCATGTTTACGCCAATCTTTTTGTATGCCGTGCCGGTGTGCCGTGTCCGCGCCTCCGCTCAGCCCGACGCCCGCACAGCCCGTTCGAGAATGTCCAGCCCCTCGTCCAGCTCCGCCTCACTCACCGTCAGAGCCGGCAGCAGCTTCACGACCCCCCCCTGCGGCCCCGACGTCTCCAGCAGCAACCCCCGCTCGAAGGCCCGCGCACACACCTCGGACGCCCGCTCCGGGTCCTCGAACTCGACCCCCCACACCAGCCCCCGCCCCCGGCAGGACGCCCCGGCGTTCTCCGCGCACAGCGCGAGCAGCCGCTGTTCGACCTGTTCACCGAGCCGCGCCGTACGCAACTCCGTCTCCTTGTCGGCCCAGTACGTGTGCAGCGCGGCGGTCGCCGTCACGAACGCGGGGTTGTTCCCCCGGAACGTCCCGTTGTGCTCGCCCGGCTCCCACAGGTCGAGCTCCGGCTTGAACAGCGTGAGCGCCATCGGCAGCCCGTACCCGCTGATGGACTTCGACACGGTGACGATGTCCGGCGTGATCCCCGCCTCCTCGAAGGAGAAGAACGACCCCGTACGACCGCACCCCATCTGGATGTCGTCGACGATGAGCAGCATGTCGTGCCGCTCGCACAGCGCCGCGAGCCCGCGCAGCCACTCGGGCCGGGCGACGTTGATCCCGCCCTCGCCCTGCACGGTCTCGACGATGACGGCCGCCGGATGGTTCAGCCCGGACCCGGTGTCCGCGAGGAGCCGCTCGAACCACAGGAAGTCCGGGACCTGCCCGTCGAGGTAGTCGTCGAACGGCATCGGCGTCCCGTGGACCAGCGGAATCCCGGCCCCGGCCCGCTTGAACGCGTTCCCGGTGACCGCGAGCGACCCCAGCGTCATCCCGTGGAAGGCGTTGGTGAACGAGACGACGGACTCCCGCCCCTTCGCCTTGCGCGCCAGCTTCAGCGCGGACTCCACCGCGTTGGTCCCCGTCGGCCCCGGGAACATCACCTTGTACGGCAGGCCGCGCGGCTTGAGGACGAGGTCGTGGAAGCTTTCGAGGAAGGCCCGCTTGGCGGTGGTCGCCATGTCCAGGCCGTGCGTGATGCCGTCGTTCTCCAGGTAGTCGAGCAACGCGCGTTTGAGTACGGGGTTGTTGTGGCCGTAGTTGAGGGAACCGGCACCGGCGAAGAAGTCCAGGTAGCGGCGACCGTCCTCGGACCACAGATGGCTGCCCCGGGCCTGGTCGAAGACCACGGGCCAGCCCCGGCAGTAGCTGCGGACCTCGGACTCCAGCAGTTCGAACGTGCTCAAGGGCGTCTCGATGGTGGTCATGCGGGTACTCCAGACAAAGGTGTGGGGGAAAGGGTGGTTCAGCGAAGGGGGCCGATGCGGTGCAGCACCTCGGGCCTGTGCCCGTCGCCGGGGAACAGCTCGTCGTCGAAGAGGACGGTCTCCTCGACACCGGCCCCGTGCCGCTTCGCGTACGACGCGAAGAGCGCGCGCGAGGCCGCGTTGTCCGGCGTGATGGTGGTTTCCACGGAAGACGCGGCGACCCGTACGGTCAGCGCGTCGAGCAGGGCGCCGGCGAGGCCCCGGCCCTGGTGGGTGTCGTCCACGGCGATCTGCCAGACGAAGAGGGTGCCGGGCCGGTCGGGCCGCAGATAGCCGGTGACGAACGCGACCGGTTCACCCTCGTGCCGCGCGACGGCCGAGGTGTCCGCGAAGTCACGGCACCAAAGGAGGTAGCTGTAGGGGGAGTTGAGGTCGAGAACCCGGGAGTCACGGGCGATGCGCCACAGCGCGGCACCGTCGTCCACGGTCGGTCGGTCGATGGTCAGGGCAGGCTGAAAGGGCATGAGTCCCTAGGGTCGGGAACGGGGGCACGAGCGGGGGAGCGGTACGGCGGACTGCGCGCCGGCGTACGGGAGTTCACAGCACGGCGCTCAGGAATTCCCGCGTACGGCGGTGGCTCGGCGCGTTGAAGAGCTGCTCGGGGCTCCCCGCCTCCACGACCCGGCCCGCGTCGAACATCAGGACCTCGTCGGAGACGTCCCGCGCGAACCCCATCTCGTGGGTGACGCACAGCAGTGTGATGTCGGTCGTGGACGCGATCTCCCGCAGCAGGTCGAGGACACCGGAGACGAGTTCGGGGTCCAGCGCCGAGGTCACCTCGTCGAGCAGCAGGATCTCCGGCTCCATGGCCAACGCCCGTGCGATGGCGACGCGTTGCTGCTGCCCGCCGGACAGCCGCGTCGGATGCTCCAGCGCCTTGTCCGCGAGGCCGACCATGTCGAGGAGTTCCCGCGCCCGTTCCTCGGCCTGCTCCTTGGGCCGGCCGAGAGCGCGTACGGGGGCCTCGGTGATGTTGCGCAGGACGTTCATGTGCGGGAACAGGTTGAAGTGCTGGAACACCATGCCGATCCTTCGCCGGACCTGCCGCAGGTGCTTCTCGTCGGCGGGTTTCAGGGAGCCGTCGTCCGCGCGCCGGTGCGACAGCGGTTCGCCGTCCACCCAGATCACGCCGTCCGACACCCGCTCCAGCGTCATCAGCAGCCGCAGGATGGTGGTCTTGCCGGAGCCGGACGGGCCGATCAGCGTGATGTGCCGGCCGCGTTCGACACGGAAGTCCAGCTCGTCGAGGACGGTGTGCTCGCCGTAGCGCTTGACGACCCGTTCGAAGCGGATCATCGGCGGCACGGTCACAGCACTGTCCGGATCTTCATGGGGCTGGGGTGCGATGTCAGTGGCCAAGGCGTTGCTCCAGTTTCCGCAGGGCGAGCGAGGTGGGGTAGCTCGCCAGCAGGAAGACCAGTCCGGCGAGGGTGAAGGCTTCGGGGTAGGCGAAGTGGTCGGCGCCGTACTCGCGGGCCTGCGCGACCATCTCCGACACCGTGATCACGGCGAGGAACGGGGTCTCCTTGAACATGGCGATCGCGTAGTTGCCGAGCGCCGGCAGCACCGTACGGACCGCCTGCGGCAGGACGACGTCCCGCCAGGTCCGCGCCGGCGACAGCGACAGGGCCCGCGCGGCCTCCCACTGGCCCTTCGGTACGGCGTCGATGCCGGCGCGGTACACCTCGGCGAGGTATGCGGAGTAGTGGATGCCGAGCACCGCGACACCGATCGTCAGCGGCGAGACGGAGGTGAACACCGCGTACGCGCCCACGAGTTGGACCAGCAGTGGGGTGGAGCGCACGAACTCCAGGACCGCCTTCAGGGGGAACGTCACCAGGCGGCTGGGCGCACGCCCGCCGATGGCCAGCGCGAGGCCGAGGACGGCGGCGACGAGAGTGCCCAACACCGTTGCCAGGACAGTGGTCTTGAAGCCTTCGAGCAGCAGGGGGAGCGCCTCGCGGGCGGCCTCCCAGTCCCATTGATAGTTCACGAGCGACCCCCGCTCATAGCCATCGAGGTTCGTCCGAGGCGGGCGGCGGCGTGCCGCTCCAGCACCCGCATCCCGGCCGTGAGCAGCCACGCCAGCACGAAGTACAGGACCAGCAGCATCAGATACGCGGGCACCGTCTCGCCCGTACGGTCACGCAGCGTCTGGACCACCGTCGTCAGATCCGCCACCGAGATCAGCCACAGCAGCGGCGTCGCCTTCAGCATCTGGATCAGGAGGTTCGTGAACGGCGGGATCATCTGCGGCCACGCCTGCGGCAGCACGATGCGGTAAAGCCGTTGCAGCGGAGTGAAGTTGAGCGCCACGGCGGCCTCACGCTGCGGGCCGGGCACGGCGGCGAGCGCGCCCCGGACGACCTCGGAGCCGTACGCCCCGTAGTTCAGGCCGAACGCGAGGACCCCGCAGACCAGCGGGCCGAACTCGTACCCCGTCAGCAGCGGGAACGCGTAGTACAGCCAGAAGAGTTGGATGTACAGGGACGTGCCCCGGAAGAACTCGACGACGATCCGCGACGTCCAGCGCAGGGCGCGCGGGCGGGCCTCGGCGGCCAGGCCGCACGCGAACGCGACGGCGACGGCGAGCAGCGCGCCGAGCGCGGTCGCTTTGACGGTCACCCACAACCCCGAGCCGACCGAGGGGAGTTCGGAGAAGAAGACGGACAGGAAGTCACCCATGGCCGTACCTCCGCGTCACGCGGCGCACAGGTGCGCGGTCGTCAGGTTCGCGGGCGGCAGTTCGGCGGCGGTGAATCCGTACGGGGAGAGCAGCCTCACGTACCGGGCGCGGTCCGAAGTGACCTTCCGCAGCTCGGTGTTGAAGGCGTCCCGCAGCGAGGTCGCGCTCTTGCGGAAGACGGCGCCGCCCGGACTGTACTGCTTGACCCCGCCGACCATCGGTACGAACGGCTCGGTGACCTGGAGTCCCTTGTTCGTCCTCGCCAGCCAGCGCAGCGAGATGCCGGTGAGGACGAAGGCGTCGATCCGCCCGTTCTTCACGGCGTCCGCGCCGTCCTGCGGCTTCGTGAGCGTCTTGACCTTGCCGGACGAGATCCCGGCCGCCTCCACGTACCCCTTCTCGGCGGCTCCCGACATCACCCCGAGGGTGACCCCGGCCCGCTTCGCCGACTCCAGGTCCGTGAGCTTCTTCGGGTTGCCCGCCGGGACCATCATCGCGGTCGGCGAGATGAACTCCGGCTCCGAGAAGGCGGCCTTCTCGCAGCGGTCGGGGAGGATCGCCATGCCGGCGCTGATCACCTCGTACTTGCCCGCCAGAAGACCCGGGATCAGCCCGTCCCACTCCGAGAACACCGGCCGCAGCTCCGGCACGCCGAGCGCCTTGAACACCTCGGCGTGCAGCGCGGGCGCCTCCCCCTTGAGGTCGCCGCCCTCCTCGAATCCGTACGGCGCCTCGTTCGCATATGCGACTTTGACGTACCCCCGCTTCCTGAGGCTTGCGAGCAGATCCGCGTCGTTCGCGCCCCCGCTCTCGGTCTTGCTGCATGCTGCGACCCCCGCGAGGGCCCCGGCCGAGGCAAGGCCGAGGAGCCGGCGGCGGGTCAGGACGGTCTGGCTGAGCATCAAGTGGTCCTCTGATCGAGCAAACGTTTTCGTCGTGCCGGGGCGCCTGCCCGGACTCGGAGTTGTATGTCCGCCGACCTGCCAGTGTTATGGGCTCGTGTCCGGAGTGTTTCGAGATCTTTAGCGAGGATCGGGTTTAGGACGCCACCGCTCGGTCCATGTGTGAACCGGCAGGTCGAAGCGGGGAGATGGGGTGAACCTTTCGGCCGACCGGGAATGCGCACGGCGCCGGGTGCCCGCGGTGGCGGGAAATGAGCGGGCGTCTACGGCGACGCGCTATGAAAGAGCGCCGTACGGCACGACAGAGAGAAGGGCACACCCCGCGTGAGCAGCGAGCACATGCAGATCGGCGAGGTCGCCGCACGCACCGAACTGTCGCTGCGCACGATCCGCACCTACGAGGACGCCGGCCTCGTCACCCCCTCCGCCCGCTCCCAGGGCGGCTTCCGCCTCTACACCGAGTCCGACGTGGCCCGCCTCATGGTCATCCGCCGCATGGCGCCCCTCGGCTTCACCCTGGACGAGACGCGGGCCCTCCTGGAGGCCATGGACCGCCTGGACTCCGGCATCCACCTCATGCCCCGCGAACGCGCCCGCCTCCTCGACCGCATCCGGGGCGTGGAGCGGGCCGCGCAGCACCGGGTGGCGGACCTGCGCACGCAGTTGGACCGGGCGCAGGAGTTCGCGGACACCCTCGCGGGACGACTCGCCCGCAGATGAGTTCCGGCCCGGGGGATCTGGGCACTCGGGGCTCGGGAGGATGTCATGAGCGTGGTCGAGGACAGTGGAACGACGATCGTCACGGACATTCCCGCCCGGCTGGACCGGCTGCCCTGGTCGCGGTGGCACTGGACCGTCGTGATCGGGCTCGGGACCGTGTGGGTGCTCGACGGGCTTGAGGTCACCGTCGTCGGGAACATCGCGGGACGGCTCGCCGAGGACGGGAGCGGCCTCGCGATCACCTCCGGGCAGATCACGGGGCTGGCCGCCGCGCTGTACGTCGCCGGGGCGTGTTTCGGCGCCCTGTTCTGGGGGCGGCTCACCGACCGGTTCGGGCGGCGCCGGCTCTTCATGGTCACCCTCGCGGTGTACCTCGCGGCCACCGCGTTGACGGCGGTCGCCTGGGAGGCCTGGTGGTTCTTCCTGTTCCGGTTCCTCACCGGGTTCGGCATCGGGGGCGAGTACGCGGCCATCAACTCCGCGATCGACGAACTGATCCCGGCGGACTACCGGGGCCGGGTCGACCTCGTCATCAACGGGAGTTTCTGGCTCGGCGCGGTCGGGGGTTCGCTGCTGTCCGTCGTCGCCCTCGACACCGGGCTCCTGCCCAGGGACGTCGGCTGGCGGCTGACGTTCGCGCTGGGCGCCGTCCTCGCGCTGGTGATCCTGCTCGTGCGCCGGCATGTTCCCGAGAGTCCACGGTGGCTGCTGATCCATGGGCGGGAGCGGGAGGCGGAGGAGATCGTCGCGGGGATCGAGCGGCGGGTGGAGGCCGAGACCGGGGTCGAACTGCCCGCGCCCGACGGCGAGTTGGAGATCCGGCAGCGCGACGCCGTGACCTTCCTGGAGATCGCCCGCACCGTCTTCGGCCGCTACCGCAGGCGCGCCGTCCTCGGCTTCTCCCTCTTCATCGGCCAGGCGTTCCTCTACAACGCCATCACCTTCGGCTTCGGGGCCATCCTCACCACGTTCTACGACATCCCGGCCGACCGCACGGGCTACTACTTCGCCGTCATCGCGGCCGGCAACTTCTGTGGCCCCCTGCTGCTGGGCAGGCTCTTCGACACGGTCGGCCGCCGCGTGATGATCTCCGGCACCTACCTCCTCTCGGGCGCCCTCCTGTTCGCGACGGCCTGGCTCTTCGGCCAAGGCGCCCTGGACGCGGGCACGTTGACGGCCTGCTGGTGCGCCGTCCTCTTCTTCGCCTCGGCCGGTGCCTCCAGCGCGTACCTCACGGTCTCCGAGATCTTCCCCATGGAGACCCGCGCCATGTCGATCGCCTTCTTCTACGCCCTCGGCACAGCGGCGGGCGGCATCAGCGGCCCTCTCCTCTTCGCGGACCTCACGGAGACGGGCCGCGTGGCCGACACGGTGCTGGCCTTCTCGATCGGCGCGGGTCTGATGTGCGCGGCGGGTCTGGTGGCCGTGGTGCTGGCGGTCTCGGCCGAACGCCGGTCCCTGGAGGACATCGCGAGGCCGCTGTCCGCGCTGCGGAAGTGACGCCGGGAAGCACGAGGCTGAACGGTGGCCGGGCGATCAGCCCCCCACCTCAGCCCCTCACCCCGGCCCGCCCCCGCCCCCACGCGGCCAACGGCCCCAGCGCCTCGTTCAGCCGCACCCCGTCCTCGGTCAGCGAGTACTCGACCCGAGGCGGCACCTCGTCGTACGAGACGCGCAGCACCACCCCGTCCGTCTCCATCTCCCGCAGATGGGAGGCGAGGACCTTCTCGGTGACCCCCGGCAGCAGACGCCGCAGCTCACCGAAGCGCCGGCAGGGGTGTTCGTGCAGGGCCCACAGGATCAGCACCTTCCACTTGCCGCCGATCACCTCCATCGCCGTGTCGATGCCGCAGGCGTGTCCGTCCGGTCCGCCCGGCCGGTTCAGTGTCGTCATCCCGCACCCTTCCGACGTGCTCGCTCACCCCGGGGTAACCACCCACTCCGAAGTGCGTACTTGATCATCTCAGGGCCCGCGACGAGCCTGATCGGCATGACACAGAACGCAGTTGAGAAGACCTCACTCACCCTGCTCGGCCTCGGCGCGATGGGCACCGAACTGGCCCGCGCCTGGCTCTCCGCCGGTCACCCGCTCACCGTCTGGAACCGCACCCCGTCCCGCGCCGCCGCCCTCGCGGCCGAAGGAGCGCACGTCGCGGACACCGCCGCCGAGGCGGTCGCCGCGAACTCCCTGGTCGTCGTCTGCCTGTTGGACGACGATACGGTCGAAAAGGCGCTGTCCGACACCGACTTGACGGGCCGCGACCTGGTGAACCTGACCACCAGTACCCCCGCCCAGGCCCGCGCCCGCGCGCAGTGGGCCCGCGAGCGCGGCGCCCGCTACCTGGACGGCGGGATCATGGCCGTCCCCCCGATGATCGGCGTACCCGAAGCCGGCGGATACGTCTTCTACAGCGGCTCGCGGGAGCTGTTCGAGCAGCACCGGGAGACCTTGGCCGCCCCGGTCGCCACCACCTATGTCGGCGACGACGCGGGTTTCGCGGCCCTGTACGACGTGGCACTGCTCAGCGCGATGTACGGGATGTTCGCCGGGGCCGCGCACGCCTTCGCCCTGATCCGCAAGGAGGGCATCGACCCCACGGCGCTCGCCCCGCTGCTCGCCGACTGGCTCACGGCGATGGCCCCGGCGGTGCACCAGACCGCCGACCAGCTGCGGACCGGCGACTACACCGAGGGCGTCGTCTCGTCCCTCGCCATGCAGACGGCCGGTACGCCGACCTTCCTGAACACCGCCGAACAGCAGGGCGTCAGCACCGAACTGCTCGCCCCGTACTTCGCGTTGATGCGCCGTCGTCTCGCCGAGGGCGGCGGTGAGGAGAGCCTGACGGGGGTCGTCGACCTCCTGGTGCACTGAACCGCCGTACAAACAGCGACAAGCCACGAAGTGACCGACCCACATGATTTCTTCACGTGAGTGGCGGTCGGGGGGTGTGTGAAAGCTGAAGTAACTCGCCTACGATCCCAGCAGGCCCGGCTCGATCCCGGTTTCCCCGGTCTGACCTGGTGAAACTCGTCCGCTTCGCGGCAGAGCCGGGCGCGTTGGAGACGTCCTGAACGAACGACGGAAAGAGTGCTCACATGCCCCCCACTCCGCCCTCGCTCCCCGCCGAACGCCCCCTCCTCGATCCCGCCGCCGAGTACCGGAGCTGGATCACCGAACGCCCCCTGGACCGCATCACCCTCTGGGGCGACCTGAACCCGTGGCTGGTCACCCGGTACGACGACGCGCGGGCCGTCCTCAGCGACGCCCGGTTCAGCTCCGAGAACTTCCGGCCCGGCTTCCCGGGGCTTCAGCCGACGACGCCCCCGCGCACCCCGGGCCAGCTGTTCGCGATGGACCCGCCGGACCACACCCGGCTGCGCCGCATGCTGATACCCGAGTTCACGTTCCGCCGGGTGGAGCAACTCCGCCCGGCGATCGGGCGGATCACCGCCGAACTCATCGACGGCCTTGAGGCACAAGGGCGTTCGGCGGACCTCGTCGAACACTTCACCCTCCCGCTGCCGCTCCTGGTGATCTGCGAACTCCTCGGAGTTCCGTACTCCGACCGGGAGTTCATCCACCGCCAGGCCGCCGCGTTCGCCACGGTCTCGGCCGGTCCCGAGGCGATGCGCGCCGGCTGGGGTGCCCTCTTCGGCTACCTCCAGGAACTCCTCGCGGTGAAGGCCGCCGCCCCCTCCGACGACCTGATGAGCCGCCTCGCCACCGAGCGCGTCGCCACCGGCGAGGCCACCGCCGCCGAAGCCGCCGGGCTCCTCGTACAGATCCTCATCGCCGGGCACGAGACGACGGCCAGCATGCTCTCGCTGGGCACGATCGCCCTCCTGCGCCACCCCGACCAGCTCGCCGCGCTGCGGGCCGACGACAGTCTCGTACCCGGCGCGATCGAGGAACTCCTGCGCTACCTGACGATCGTCCACATCGGCATGCGGCGGATCGCCACCGAGGACATCGAGATCGCCGGGGTCACCATCCGCGCCGGTGAGGGTGTCGTCGTGGCCCTCCAGGCGGCCAACCGCGACCCCGCGGCCTTCGAGAACCCCGACACCTTCGACCTCACCCGCGAGCTGGACCGCCACCTCGCCTTTGGCCACGGCCTGCACCACTGCCTCGGCCAGTCCCTGGCCCGCGCGGAACTCCAGATCGCGCTGCCGATGCTGTTCGAGCGCCTGCCGGGCCTGAAACTGGCGAAGGAACCGGAGGAGTTCGCGTTCGCCGGACGCGCGGTGCACGGCGTGGAGCAGCTGCCCGTGACCTGGTGAACCCCGTCCACCTGACGGAGTCGTGATCACCGCGTTGCCCCCTTCCCTCTCTCCTCGGCAGGCTCGGGCGGATGTCCTGACGAGGAGAGGGGTTCGCCGTGTGCGGACTTGCCGGTTGGATCGGGTACGAGCGTGATCTGAGCGGGGACACATCTGTCGCCGAGGCCATGAACGGAACACTGGAGTGCCGGGGGCCGGACTCGCACGGGGTGTGGACCTCACCCCGTGCGCTGCTGGCCCACCGGAGGCTGGCCGTCATCGACCTCGAAGGCGGCCGGCAGCCGATGGAGGCGGAGGCCGGACCGGTCCTCACGTACACCGGCGAGACGTACAACTACCGCGAACTGCGCGAGGAGTTGAGGGCGCTCGGGCACGCCTTCAGGACCGACTCCGACACCGAGGTGGTCCTGCGGGCCTACGAGGAGTGGGGAACCGGCTTCGCCGAGCGCCTGACCGGCATCTACGCCCTCGCCCTGTGGGACCCGCGCACCGAGGAACTCCTCCTGGTCCGCGACCGGATGGGCGTCAAACCCCTCTACTACTGGCCCACTCCGGACGGCGTGATCTTCGGCTCCGAACCCAAGGCGATCCTCGCGCACCCCGACACCGAGGCCGTCGTGGACGCCGAGGGCCTGCGGGAGGTCTTCGGCATCGTGAAGACGCCGGGCCACGCCGTGTTCAAGGGGATGCGGGAGGTCCTGCCGGGTACGGTGCTGCGGTTCACGCGCTCGGGGAGCGAGGAGATCCGCTACTGGCGCCTCGCCGCGCACGAGCACACCGACGACCTCGACACGACAATCGCCCACGTCCGTACGCTCCTTGAGGAGATCGTCGCGAGCCAGCTCGTCGCCGACGTCCCCGTGGGCACGCTCCTGTCCGGCGGCCTCGACTCCAGCGCCGTCACCGCACTCGCGACCCGCTCCAGCGACAAGCCCGTCCTCGCGTTCTCCGTCGACTACAAGGGCCTCGGCGAACAGTTCGAGGCGAACGTCCAATGGTCCGACCCCGACACCCCGTTCGCCGTGGAGGTCGCCCGGCACGTCGGCGCCGAGCACGTCATCGTCGAACTCGACAACGCCGACGTCCTCGACGACGACGTACGCGAACAGGTCCTGCGCGCCCAGGACTTGCCCGTGTCGACGGGCGACATGGAGTACTCGCTCCTGCTGCTGTGCCGCGCGCTGAAGGAGCGCATGACCGTCGCCCTGTCCGGTGAGGCGGCGGACGAACTCTTCGGCGGCTACACCTGGTTCCACGACCCCGCCGCCGTCGAGGGCGACACCTTCCCCTGGCACCACCCCTTCGAGAAGGCGGGCGGCATCGGGGCGCTGCGCACGCTGGGCCTGTGGAGCAGGCTCGGGCTGACCGAGTACGTCAAACAGCGCTACACCGAGGCCCTGGAGGAGGTGCCCCGGCTCGCCGGGGAGAGCGGACACGAGGCGCGCATGCGGGAGTTGACGTACCTCAACCTCACCCGCTGGGAGAACTTCCTCCTCGACCGCAAGGACCGCATCTCGATGGCCACGGCCCTCGAAGTGCGCGTCCCCTTCACCGACCACCGGCTCGTCGAGTACGTCTACAACGTCCCCTGGGCGATGAAGAGTTTCGACGGCCGGGAGAAGAGCCTCCTGCGCGCCGCGATGCGCGGCGTCCTCCCGGAGTCGGTCCTCGACCGCAAGAAGACCCCCTACCCGTCCACCCAGGACAAGGGGTACGAACAGGCCCTGCGCGAGCGCCTGGAGACGGTGATCGCTGCCGACGGTGCACCCGTCCTGCTCCTCGCCTCCCGCGAGGAGATCCGCCGCCTGCTGGACGTCCCCGACGGCAGCTACGCGATGGGCGGCCCCTGGAGCGCGCGGGCGGTCCTGGAACGGCTCGTCGAGTTCGACCGGTGGGTCAGGTCGTACGGGGTACGCGTCGAGCTGTGACCGGCCGGGGCCCGTCGTCCGTACGGCGGGCCCTCAGCGACTCGGCGAGCGAGCGCAGCGCGGGGGCCGCCCCCGACAGCGCCGTCCGCTCGTCCGGCGTCAGCGCCCCCAGGGACTCCGCGAACAGCCGTGCCCACTCCTGCTCGATCATCGCCATGCCCTGGACGGCGGCCATGGTCGGGAAGAGCCGTACGGCACGCCGGTCCGCCGGGTCCGGCTCCCGGCGCACCAGCCCCTGGGCGACCAGTCCGCGCACGGTCGTACTGACGTTGCTCGCGTGCATCCCCAACTCCTGCGCGAGCACGCCGACTCCGCTGCCGGGGGAGTCCAGGAGCTGCCGGAGCACGTCCAGTTCGGCCGGGGGCAGTGCGGGGAGCCCGGCCTCGGCGGTGCCGCGCAGGCGCAGGACACGGCCCAGGGTGTGCAGCACGGGGGCCAACTCCCGCGCCTCGCGCAGGAGTTCGGCGTCGGCCTTCGCGTCCATGCGGCCACCCTAACAATGCTTATATATCTATAGCTATCCACGACGAGCTGTTCACGCCGTACGTCACCTCTCTGGAGCCCGAGATGTCCTCGCCACCCCGGCCCGCCGCTCTCCTCGCCGCGACCCTCGCCCTCCTCTCCTTCGGCATGCCGCTCGCCACGGACATGTACCTTCCGGCCTTCCCGAAGATGGCCGACGACCTCGGCACCGACGCCTCCGGCGTCCAACTCACCCTCACCGCCTTCCTGTTGGGCCAGGCGGCGGGCCAGCTCGTCTTCGGCCCCCTCTCCGACCGGCACGGCCGCCGCCGGCCCATCCTCGTCGGCGCGGCGGTGTGCGCGCTCGCCACCGCCCTGTGCGCGCTCTCCCCGAACCTCGCCACCCTCATCGCCCTGCGCTTCGTCACCGGCTTCAGCGGCGCCGCCGGGCTCGTCGTGGGCCGCGCGGTCGTCTCCGACGTCGCGACCGGCGCCGTCGCGGCGAAGCTGTTCGGCGTCCTGATCGCCCTCGGCGGCATCGCCCCGATCGTCGCCCCCCTCGCCGGAGGCGCCGTCGTCACCCACGCCGGAGGCTGGCGCGGCGTCTTCTGGGTCCTCGCCGCGATCACCCTGCTGATGATGCTCGCCGCGCTGTTCTTCATCCCCGAGAGCCTCCCGGCGGAGCGCCGCCGCGCGGGCGGGGTCGCGGCCACCCTCCAGACCGCGCGCTCCGTCCTCGCCGACCGCGTGTACGTCGGCTACACGCTGGCCTTCGTCTTCGCCTGCGGCGCCCTCTTCTCGTACATCTCCGGCTCCGCGTTCCTCCTCCAGAACGTCCTCGGCTTCACGGTCGGACAGGCGTCCGTCGCGTTCTCCCTCGGCGCCCTCACCGCGACCCTCTCCAGCACCGCCAACACGAGACTCGTCGGCCACTACCCACCCCGACTGCTCCTGAAAATCGGCCTGTTCACCATGTTCGCCGCGAGCGCCGTCGCCCTCGTGGTCACCCTCGCCGGGCACCTGGACCGCGTCCTCGCGCTCGGGCTGATCGCCGTCACGTTCCTCGGGCTCGGTCAGGTCTTCGGTACGGCTACGGCGCTGGCGATCGAACGCGTTCCGTACGCCGCCGGTACCGGCTCCGCCGTCCTCGGCACCCTCCAGGGCGTCCTCGGGGCGGTCGCCGCGCCGCTCATCGGGCTGGGCGGCGACGACACCGCCGTACCGCTCTTCACCGGCATGACCGGGTGCTGCCTCGTCGCACTGTTCGCGCTGTTGCTCACGCGCGATGCCGGCGAGCCTCGACCTGACACACTTCCCGGGCACCTGACGATCTCTGCCGAGCGGCGTTGACCCGCCCGGCCGCACTGCGTGAGGCTCGCTCGCATGTCACCGACCGAAACCTCCCGGACGCGTCCGGTCACCGGCTGGCACAGCCTCACCTGTGCGGAGCTGCGGGTGGCCCGGCTCGTCGCCACCGGCCTCAGCAATCGCGCCGTCGCCGAGCGGCTCGTCGTCTCGCCGCACACCGTGGACACGCATCTGCGGCACGTCTACGCGAAGTTGGCCATCCGCAGCCGGGTTCAGCTCGTGCGGCACGCGCTTCAGCACGAGTCCGACTCCTGAGCTTGTTTTTCATGGCCTGAGTCATCCTCCCCGCCGCGCGCCCTGCGGACATCACGTCTTCACGTGATGCGGACCCTCGTGCCGACCGGCAGGGTGTGCGGCGTATCGACGCCCACGGAAAGGCAGCCGGCCCCATGGATTCGCTTCTCGCCGTCAGTGAAGAGGTGCGTGCCGCCCTCGACGAGCACCGTCCCGTCGTCGCGCTGGAGTCCTCGCTCATCGTCAACGGGCCTGCCTATCCCGCCAATACGGAACTCGGGCTGGAGATCGAGAAGGCGGTACGGGACCGGGGAGCCGTCCCCGCGACCATCGGGATCGTCGACGGGAAGTTCGTCGTCGGCATGGACGCCGATCTCATCGAGCGGTTCGCCTCCAGCAAGGGGGTGCCGAAGGTCAGCGCCCGGGACCTCGGGGCCGTCCTCGCCGGTGGGGGGCTCGGGGCAACCACCGTTGCCGGTACGGTCGTTCCCGCCGCGCGCGCCGGGATAGGGGTGTTCTCCACCGCCGGGATCGGCGGGGTGCACCGGCGGGCCCAGGAGACGTTCGACGTGTCCGCCGACCTTCAGCAGTTCACGCGGAGCCGGGTCGCCGTGGTGTGTGCGGGGGCCAAGTCGATTCTTGATCTCGGGCTCACCGCCGAGTACTTGGAGACTGCGGGGGTGCCGGTTCTCGGGTATCGGACCGGGACCTTGCCCGCGTTCTACGTCCGTGAGTCCGACGTTCCGGTGAGCCGGGTCGATGATCTTGCGGTCGCTGCTCGGGCCACCTGGCTGCATTGGGAGGTCAACGGGGATCGGTCCGTGTTGTTGACGGCTCCCATCGATGAGCAGGACGCTCTTGACGGGGACGAGATCGAGGCTGCGATCGCCGCCGCGCTCGCCGAGGCCGATGCGGCTGGAGTGCGGGGGAATGCGATCAGTCCGTTCCTGATGCGGGCGCTCACGTCCGTCACGGCCGGGCGTAGTGCCGCCGCCACCCGTGCGGTGTTGTTGTCCACGGCCCGCGTCGCCGGCGAGTTCGCCGTCGCGCTCGCGGCTACGCGAGAGGAGCGCTGACGTGGTGCGCTACCAGGGGATTGTCTTCGACCTCGACGGGACGCTCGCGGATACTCCCGGGGCGATCGTTTCCATCACCGTGAAGGTGCTGCGGGAGTTGGGGCGCTCGGTGGACGACGCCGCCGTGCGGGCCACCGTGGGGAAGCCGCTCGACCAGAACTTCGCCGGGTTGCTTGAGCTGCCTGTCGATCATCCCCAGGTGGCTGAGGCCATGGCCGCTTATCGGGCCGGGTTCGGGGAGCATCTTGAGGAGCAGCGGGAGCGGATGCTGTATCCCGGGGTTGCGGAGGGGCTCAGCAAGTTGCTGGATCTCGGGCATACGTTGGCCATTGCTACGTCCAAGACGCATGAGGCTGCTGTGCGGACGCTGCGGGCTACGGGGATTCTTGATCGGTTCGCTGTTGTTGCCGGGCATGATTCGGTGGGGCGGGGGAAGCCGGCGCCGGATATGGCGTTGTTCGTCGCGGAGAAGCTGGGGCTGCCTGCCGAGCGGTGTGTTGTCGTCGGGGACGCGGTGGGGGACATCGAGATGGCTTCTGCTGCTGGGATGGCTTCGGTTGGGGTTTCGTACGGGGTGGCCAGCGCTGATCAGTTGTTGGAGTCGGGGGCGCTGGTGATTGCCGATTCGTTTGATGGGGTGGTGTCGGCGGTGCTTTGAGGGGGGAAGTCGGGGCCGTCGAAGATGGCGTAGAGGTCCTGCATGAGGTTCGGTGGGGGTGGGGCCGGGGTTACGTAGAGGCCGGGGATCAGGGCGTAGTCGTTGTCGCGTACGGCTTCGAGGGTGGCTGAGTAGCAGAACTCGGGCTGGTTTGTGTACGGCTGCTCTGATCCGCGCCAGGCGCGGTAGGCGCCGGAGATGTTCGCGAGGTCGGCGTCCGTCAGTACGCGTTCGGCCTTGCGGACCATCTCGCCCATTTCGTGAGCGTCGATGAACAGGATCTGGTTGCGGCGGGACGACTTGTCCTTGTCGAGGATCCAGAGGCAGGCCGGGATGTCCGTCGAGGGGAAGAGACGAGGTGGCAAGGCGACGATGCAGGAGACGAGGTCGGCTTCCAGCATGGCTCGGCGGATCTCGGCCTCGGCCTTGTGGCGTGAGTGCAGGGAGCCGTTGGCCAGGATGACTGCGGCGGTTCCAGTGGGGGTTAGTTTCGAGATCACGTGCTGGAGCCAGGCGTAGTTTGCATTATGGGCAGGGGGGACGCCGTATACCCAGCGGGGGTCGGATGCGTCCCGTGGCCAGTCGCTGATGTTGAACGGGGGGTGGGCCAGTACGAAGTCGGCCTGGAGGCGTGGGTGTTGGTCGGCGGTGAGGGTGTCGGCCCAGCGGTCGGAGAGGTCGGCGTCGATGCCGTGGATGAGGAGGTTCATCCTGGCCAGGCGCCAGGTGCGCTCGTTGGCTTCCTGGCCGTATACGGAGGGATGGTTCCTCTGGAACGAGGCTGCTTGGACGAGCATGTTGGCGGAGCCGCACACCGGGTCGTACACCCGTCCCTGGTACGGCTCCAGCATGTCCAGAACGAGCTGGGTCACGGACTGTGGGGTGTGGAATTCGCCGCCTCGTTTGCCTTCCCTGCGGGCGAAGGCGTCGAGCAGGTACTCGTAGACCTCGCCGCTCCACGCCGAGGTGTGCTGGAAGAGGCGGACCAGGCTGGCCAGTTGGTTCTGGTCGATGCCGGCGCGCTCGAAGACCGTCGGGAGGGCACCGGCCAAGGAGGGATTCGCCCGCATGATCGCGTCCATCGCCGCATCGAGGACTCTGCCCGTGTTCTCGTTCCTCGCGTTGGCCGCGATCCAGGACCAGCGAGCGTGCTCCGGTAGCCAGAAAGTGTATTCCTCTGGATCGTCCAGGATCGAGCCGATCCGGTACTCGGGTTCCCATTGCCCGGTGAGTTCGTCGACGAGTTCGTTTCGGCGTGCGTCATAAGAGGCGGAGAGATACCTCAGGACGACCAGGCCGAGCACCAACTCCTTGTACAGAGCCGTGTCGACAGACCCCCGCAGTTCGTCGACGGCCTCCCACAGCGCGTCTCGGAACTCCTCTTGCAGCATGTGGCGATCACCCCCGCCCGGATTCTTCCACGCTAGACCTCACTCCCTCCCGCCAGCGCTGTAACGTACCGACAACGCACTGTTCTTGACCCGGGGGGCGCACCAAATGCCGACGATCGGCCTGGCCGCAGCCATAGAAGAGCTCCGTCAGGAGCTGTACGAAGCCCAACGCCTCGGCGCCGACCAGCAGTTCGCCTTCGGTGTCGAAGAAGCCCAACTGGAGCTCCAGTTGGAGCTGCGCAAGTCCGCCAAGGGCGACGGCAAGCTCAGCTTCGGTGTGGTCGCCGTCGGTGGTGGCGGGGAGCAAGCCTCCGTCCGTACCCACAAGTTGACCCTCAAACTCTCCGTCAAGGACAGGGCCGCAGGCGGCACCAGCCCCGAGGTCGGGGACGACGAGACCGGGTCACCGGACGAGGACTGAGATGGACCCGCGCAGACTGGCCCTGATCCGCAGCGGGGACGCGGAGCGTCACACCGTAGGTTCCGGGTATCTGATCGCCCCACGGCTGGTGCTGACGGCACGTCACGTACTCATCGACCGGGCCACCACCAAGTTCTGGCCGAAGATCAACGTGTACGTCGGCCACGAGCGCGACGGCGAGCAGATCAAGACCTCGGCACAACGCCTCTGGGAACACCCCTCCGGCCTGGACATCGCCCTCCTCCAACTCGCCGAGGAGATCGACCTCCCGGACCCCGTCCGCTGGGGCCGCCCCGAAGGCCGCGCCCCCCTCCCGTACGAGGGCCTCGGCTACCCCTGGGCGTCCAAGAACGGCCAACTCCGCGCCCCCGAACACCTCCGCGGCTTCCTCCCCGTCCTCTCCGGCGGCAAGGACCGCTACGTCCTGGACCAGACCCCGGCCCCCGCTCCCCGCGTCGGCGGCAACGCGTGGGGAGGAGCCTCGGGCGCGGCGATCTTCTGCGGTGACCACCTCGTATGCGTCGTCACCGAGGAGGACCAGGCATACGGAGCGCGCCGACTCATCGCCGTACCCGTCTCCTCCTTCGCCACGGACGACACCTTCACGGCCCACATCGGCGCCCGCCCCCAACTGGCCCCGATCGGCGCCCCGTTGCCCAAGGCGGAACCCGGCGCCGAACGCACCCCCGCCGAGCGGGAGTTGGAGAAACTCCTCCGCCCCCTGTTCCCGGACGCGGCGACCCGCACCGAACACGGCAAGGAACTGGCCCACCAACTCGGCTACGACACAGCCGGATACGCCCCGTGCGCGGCAGACCTCGTCACCCTCGCCCTCACCCACCCCCGCGCCCTCGCGACCCTCTCCGAAACCCTCGCGCAGAAGCAGAACGCGACGAACCGCACCGCCCTCACCACCCTCTTGACCACGACCAGAACCCTCGCCTACGGCGCCCTCCTCTCCCTGAACGAGTACGACGACCTGCTCACCCTCCTCCGCAGCCGCGACAACGACCCGACCCTGATACCCCGAGCAGCTCGCGAGGCGCTGCGCTACGCCGTGCTCCCCGAGGCCCTCAACCAGCCACGCCTGGACGAGGCTCAACTCGCCGACGCGATCGCGGAGTTGGAGAACCTGTCCGACAAGGGCGCGCCCGCGCTGCTCAAGGTCGTCGAGTACATCGCGGCGGCCACCGAACAGCGCGACGACCTCCGTACCTGGTCGAAAGCGGTCGCCGACCGCCTCGGTGTCCACCAGGACGTACTGGCCGAGCACCGCGCGGAAGCCGAGCGGTGGGCGAAGCGGCCCGCGTCCCCCGTGTCGCGGGTCGTGATGAGCCTGGAGCGTGACGAAGCGGCGGGGGAGGAGCGGTACCGGTGCCGGATCCTGCTCGTCCGGGACGACGGGACGCACCGGGTGCTGAAGGAGGTGGAGTCGGTGTCCAAGACCCCGCAGGAAGTGGCGAGTTGCCTGAGCGAGGCCGTCTTCGCCGTACGCGAGGAACCCGGCCAGGGCGACACCGTGCCATGGGTGACGGTCGAGGTCGACCGGGACGGGCTTCAGCGGGCCGTCGACGAATGGGTGCCCGGCGCGGTCGACGACATCCTCCCCGCCCGCCCGATCGGCGCGGACTACCGCGTCTCCCTGAGCTGCCCCGAGTTCCGCAGGCGCAGCGAGGACGACCAGAAGCGCCGGTGGCGGCACGGGCGGCAGGTCACCCTCGTCGTCGACCCCGCGTGCGACAGCGTGCACCGCCTCGTACACCTCCTGCGCACCGACCACCGCGACACCGCCCGCGTCGTCCTCCACGGCCCCGCCGACCAGCAAAAACCCTGGCTCCTCGCCACCCTCGCCCTCGGCGCCCCGGTCGTCCTGTGGGACCGGGACGCGGGCGGCCACGAGGACGCCGTACGGCTGGTCGGCCTCGCCCCTGCGGGTGATCTGGACGGACTCCCCGAACGCGTACGGCACTTCAGGAGCGACACGGCCGCCCGATGGGGCGAGCGCCGGGCGCGGCCCTCGCTCGTCTGGGAGCCGGAAGAGCGGCACCCGAGAAGCGAGTCGCTGCTGCTGGCGGACCCCGCGAGAGGAACCAACGCCTCATGACCACCGACTGGCGCCTCTTCCACGGCGACGGCGAACCCCGCGACACCCCCTTCCCCGCCGCCCCGCCCTGGCGCCGCTTCGACCGCCCCGAACCCGGCACCGAAACCCCCCGCCCCTACCTCATCGACGACGACGCCACCGACGTCGTCAACGCCGCCCTCCACCTCCGCCGCCCCCTCCTCGTCACCGGCCAGCCCGGCACCGGCAAGTCCTCCCTCGCCCACGCCGTCGCGCACGAACTCGGCCTCGGCCGCGTCCTCCAGTGGCCCGTCAACAGCCGCTCCACCCTCCAGGACGCCCTGTACCAGTACGACGCCGTCGGCCGCCTGCGCGAAGCGACCCTGCGCCGCGACGCCGAGCCGGACATCGGCCAGTACCTCCGCCTCGGCCCCCTCGGCAGCGCCCTCGTCCCGCGCACCCGCCCCCGCGTCCTGCTCATCGACGAACTCGACAAGGGCGACGTCGACCTCCCCAACGACCTCCTCACCGTCTTCGAGGAAGGCGAGTTCGCGATCCCCGAACTCAGCCGCCTGCGCGACGACGACGTCCCCGTGCACGTCCTCACCGACGACCCCGACGGGACCGCGCCCGTCACCAAGGGCCGCGTCCGCTGCGCCGAGTTCCCCGTCGTCGTCATCACCAGCAACGGCGAACGCGACTTCCCGCCCGCCTTCCTGCGCCGCTGCGTACGCCTCGACCTCCCCGACCCCGACGAACAACGGCTGCGGCAGATCGTCGCCGCGCACCTCGGCTCCGACGCCCTCGACGGCGTGGACGACCTCCTGCGCGAGTTCCTCGGCCGCCGCGCGACCGGCGAACTCGCCACCGACCAGCTCCTGAACGCCGTCTTCCTGCGCAAGGGCGGCGTCCACCTCGACGCGGGCGCCCTTCTGGACGCTGTACTGCACCGCCTCGGCGGAGCCGTGTGACGCGATGCTCTCCCGCGTGACGAAGATCCTCGCCGAGAGCGGGGCCGAGCTGTCCCACGAGGAACTCCTCGACGCCCTGTGGCTCGCGATGCGCCGAGGCCCGACGCCGCTGGCCCGCGCCACCGGCGTACCCGAGACACCCCCGGCCCCGGTCCCGCAGGAGCCCCCGGCGCCCACCCCACGCCCCACCCCGACGGCAGCGCCCCCGCCGCCGAAGGAACCCGCGCGCCCCATCACCGCCACGGACGACACCCCGAAGGCGCCCACCGCCACGACCCCGTCCCCCGCGCTCCCCGTCCGCACCCCCGAACCCCGCCCCACCGGCCAACTCCACCTCGGCAAAGCCCTGCGCCCCCTGCGCCAACGCTTCCCCGACCGGCGCCGCCCCGAACTCGACCTCGCCCGCACGGTCGCCGCCATCGCCGACACCGGCATCCCCGAGACCGTCACCCGCCCGGCCCGCACCCGCTGGCTCTCCCTCGCCCTCGTCATCGACGACGGCGTGTCCATGGTGCTGTGGCAGCGGCTCGCGGCCGACGTCCGCCGGCTGATGGAACGCGCGGGCGCCTTCCGGGACGTACGCGTCTACGGGCTCGACACGCGCGCCGCCGTCCCCGTCCTGCGCACCAGCCCCTACCGGCGCGGGCGCTCTTTTTCGCCCAAGGCCCTGTGCGATCCGAGCGGGAACACGCTCGTTCTCGTCATCAGCGACGGGGTGGGGTCCGGGTGGCGGGACGGCGGGATGCGTGGAGTGCTGGACCGGTGGGGGCGCTGCGGGCCCGTCGCGATCGTCCACGCGCTGCCGGGGCGGCTCTGGGCGGGGACGGGGATCGACGTACGGCCCGCGCGGGTCACGTCCCACCGGCGCGGCGGGCCCACCCACGCCTGGCAGGTGTCCGACCCCGACCTGCCGCTCGGCCTCGCCCACTTCGACTCCGTCCCGGTACCGGTCCTCACACCGACGGCCTGGGGGGTTGGTGAGTGGTCGCGGCTCCTCGCATCGCCGGGGGGTACGGCACTTCTCCCGCTGTGGGAGGGGCGAACTGATGTGATGCGTACGGTGGTTGAGGTGCCGGAGGGTGACGCCGTCCTGCGTTTTCGGGAGGCCGCGTCCGCCGAGGCGTATCGGCTCGCGGCGCATGTCGCGGCTGTTGCTCCTGTTACGCCGCCGGTGATGCGGTTGGTGCAGACGGCGTTGGGTGAGCCTGTGGATGCCGGGCATCTCATGGAGGTGTTCCTCGGGGGGCTCATGCACGAGGTCGACGCGTCCGAACGGCTGCCGCAGCACCGGCGGTTCGACTTCTCGGGGGAGGCTCGGCGGGCGTTGCTCAGTGCGGTGTCGGCGGGGGAGTTGTTGCGTACGGCTGATGTGGTGGCTCGGGATATCGAGGATGCGGTGGGGCGGGCGCCGGTGTTTCCGGCGTGGGTGGGGCATCCGGATGGGACGGCTGTCGTGGATGACACGGGGCGGTCGTTCGGGTGGCTGCGGGAGCAACTTCTGGTGCGGCTCGGGGTGTCGGGCGGGGAAGTTGATCCGGCGCCGCCGGGGTGGAGTGCTTTGACGCCGGATGATCCTCAACGGCTGGGCTGGTTCCGGTTGTTGTGGCGTAGCACCCGGGGCTGGCCGCACATCACGATGTACTTGGCGCTGGGGCGGGACGGGAACCTGGTCACTGTGCGGGCGCCTGTGTCGCTGTACGCCGATGATCCGGTGGCTGCGGTGGAGCTTGTTCGGACGGAGGCGGAGTGCCTGGGCAGGATGGACGGCTTCTATGCGCCCGCTCTGGTGGATGTGCAGGCTGACAGCGTTGATGAACTTCCCTGGATCGCCTCAGAGTTGATCGAACTCGGGGGTGCTCCGGCGCCCAACCTTCGCGACGTCCTCGCTGACTATGGGGGAGTGGTCCCTCAGGACGTTTTCCTGGAGATCGGCTTGAGTCTTTCCTGGGCCCTCGTCTACGCCCACCAACGCGGCCTCGTACATGGTTCCGTCGCGCCGAGGGCGGTTCTCCAGACTGATGACGGTATCCGGCTGATCGGGTGGATGACCGCGACCATGGACGGGGTCGACAGTCCGCACCGTGACCTTCTGCCCCTCACCGAGGCTTACTTGGGCGGGGGTGAGGTCTCTCCCGAGGGTGATGTGTACGCTGCTGGCGCGCTGCTTCTGGCATTTGCCGCCGGGAAGTGGGAGCACCCCAGGGCGGGCCTGGACTCTCGAATCGATCCGGCGCTCCTCGTGACACTCCGGTACTGCCTGGAGGCCGAGCCTGCCGCCAGACCGTCCGCCAGGGAGCTGGTAGAGGCATTCATCTCCGTGTTGTCCGGGGCAACTGGCGCTGAAACGACGGTACTTGACCGCCTGTTCGACGACATCCAGCGGCTGGAGCCTCTGGCCCGACGGGACTTGATGAGGCATGGAGCCGCTCTCGTCGGCCGCCTGATGACGTTCTCCAACCACCTGGCGAACCTGGGACGGCACGAGGAATCACTCGCTCAGGCGGAGGAAGCCGTGAGCGTCTGCCGCGAGTTGGCCGCAGAGGCTCCGCTGGAGCACACCACTAGCTTGGGCGCCGCCCTCAACAACCTGTCCGTACGGCTGGGGGAGTCGGGCCGTGCCGAGGAGAGTCTCGCCGCTGCTTTCGAGGCGAGGGAGGCGTACGAGGCGCTGGGCGGCGTCCCCGGTCTCGCGATGGTCCTCAACAACCTGTCCAACTGCCTTGCGGCGGTGGGCCGGAGAGAGGAAGCCCTCGCGGCGGCCGAAGGAGCCATCGTGGTCGGGACCTACGAGGACTTGGCCAGGGCGTCCACGACCCTCGGCAACCGGCTGAGTGAACTGGGCCGCAGGGAAGAGGCCCTGGACGCGTTCTTGTCAGCCGTACGCAGCTACGACGGACGTGCCTCGGCCGATCACGTGATCACTCTCAACAACCTCGCCGTCCTGTACGACACCCTCGGCCGCCACGACGACGCCCTCCGCACGCTCGACGAGGGCACCACGCTCCAGTCGAGGCTCGAAGGCGCCCCCACGAACGCCCTCTCCCAGATCCGCGCACAATCCGACCGCATCAGAACCTGGCTCACCGGATGATTCCACGGCGCCGACGCGTTCCCTGAACAGACCGAGCGTTCTCACAAAGGACCCTGAACCATGGCAGCAGAACTTTCCGACGCCCTGAAGCAGCACCTCGACGACACCAAGGTCTTCGCCACCGTCGCCACCCTCACGGCCGGCGGCCACCCCCACTTGACCGTCGTCTGGATCAAACGAGACGGCGACGACCTCGTCTTCTCCACGACGGCGGACCGCGCCCAGGGCAAGAACCTGGCCCGCGACCCCCGAGTCACGATCATGATCAGCCCCCCGGAGAACCCCTACACCTACGCGGAAATCCGAGGCACCGCCACCATCACCCCAGACCCGGACCGCGCCCTCCCCAACGAACTCTCCCTCAAATACACCGGCCAGGACTACGCCACGTTCAACCCGGCATCGAAGGAGGACGGCGACCGCGTCATCGTCCGCGTAACCCCAACAAAGATCACCGGCCGCTTCTGACCCCACCGACTCAGGAAACCTTACGGACGGCGGCGCCCTCGGAGTCCAACCGCCGTCCGTCCACCGAGAACACCTCCAGCGGGCGCAGCGGCTGTTCATGCCGCCTGTCCAGCAACTCCGAGTGCGGCTCGCCGGGTTCGAAGAAGTGCTGTTCGCCCCACTGCCGCAGCGCCACGATCACCGGAAACAGGTCCCTGCCCTTGGGCGTCAGGACGTACTCCCGATAGGCGCTCCCGTCCGACGCTGGGACGCTTTCGAGAACCCCACCGGCGACGAGAGCCCGCAATCGGGCGGTGAGGATGTTCTTCGCGACCCCGAGGCTGCGCTGAAACTCACCGAAGCGCCGACTCCCGTCGAAGGCGTCACGGACGATCAGCAGGGACCACCAGTCGCCGATGGCATCGACGGAACGGGCGACGGGGCAGTCGCTGTCGTCGAACCGGGTTCTGGTGACCATGTCGTCCCTCGCTCCCTAGGTGGTTGCAACATGCTACCAGTGCTGGCTATCGTCCCCATCGGTTGCAAGTTGAAACCGAACCTTGGGGGTTGGATGCCAGACACCATGGAGCAGCGCGCTTTCGTGCTGTCCCGCCGCGTCGTCCTGCTGTTCGCCGTCGCCTGCGGAGCCTCGGTCGCCAACGTCTACTTCTCGCAGCCGCTGTTGGTGACCATGGGGCACGACCTCGATATGAGCCCCGGGGCGATCGGGAGCGTCGTGACCCTCACGCATGTCGGGTACGCGCTCGGGCTGTTCTTCCTCGTGCCGCTGGGCGACGTGACCGACCGGCGGCGGCTGATCGTGGGGCAACTGGGCTTGCTCGTCGTGGCGTTGGGGGTGGTGGCCACGGCGCGTACGGCGGTGGTCCTGCTCGTCGGGATGGCCGCGACGGGGCTGTTCGCCGTGGTGACACAGACGTTGGTGGCCTTCGCGGCGTCACTGGCTCCCGCCGATGGGCGTGGGCGGGTCGTCGGGCTGGTCACCGGCGGAGTGGTCGTCGGGATTCTGCTCGCGCGTACGGTGTCCGGCGTCATGGCCGATCTCGCGGGGTGGCGGTCCGTGTACGTCGTTTCGGCGGGGTGCGTCGCTGTGCTCGCCCTGGTGCTGTATCGGGTACTGCCGAGCGGCGATGGCGCTCCGGGCCTGCCGTACGGACAGCTCCTGCGCTCCACGGTGTCCCTGTTCGCGCGGGAACGGCTGCTGCGGGTCCGCGCGTTGTACGGGCTGCTGATCTTCGCCGCCTTCAGCACCCTGTGGAGCAGCGTCGCGCTCCCGCTCAGCTCCCTGTCGCACAGCGCGGTCGGGGCGTTGGGGCTGGTCGGGGTCGTGGGTGCGCTCGCGGCCGGTGTCGCGGGGCGGTTGAACGATCGCGGGCTGTCCCGGTGGACCACGGGCATCGCGCTGGCGCTGCTCGTCGTCTCGTGGCTGCCGTTGGCCTTCACTCGAAGTTCCTTGTGGGCCTTGGCCGTTGGGGTCGTGCTTCTCGATCTGGCTGTGCAGGCGGTGCACGTCACCAACCAGACGTTGATCTACGCGTCGCACCCGGACGCGGGCAGCCGGGTGATCGGGGGATACATGATCTTCTACTCGATCGGCAGCGGCGCCGGCGCCCTCGCCGCGACCTCCTTGTACGCGGTCGGAGGCTGGGGCGCCGTCTGTGTGCTGGGGGCGGTGTTCAGTGGGCTCGGGCTTGTGGTGTGGGTGTTCGAGCGCACGCTTCGGCAGGTGGAAGGGGCGGCTGTCCTACGCGACGTCCGGTCGTGTCATCAGGGGTGACCGTACGTGGAGTTCCAGGCTGGGGCCGGTGAGAGGCGTGGTGCTCCACCGGGCCGTGGCGATCCCCGTGCCGGTGTCGATGGTTACGCGGACGCGGTGCGGGGTGGTGATGACGTACAGGTCGGCTGTGAAGTGGGTGTCCTGCCATGCTCCGGTTGCGAGGATGGGGCGGCCGAGGGGAGCGCTTTCGTGCCAGTCGGTGTGGCCCACCTTGATGTTCGGGAGCGGATCGAACCGTAGTAGCCAGCCGCCGTCGGTGGGGGCGACGGTCACTGTCGTGCCGTCGGGGAGTGCCGAGCCCTCGGCGGAGGCGTCCAGGGTTGCGGTGACCAGGTGTTGAGGGTTGGGCGAGCCCGGTATCGGTGGTAGCGACAGGTGTCGTAGGCGATCGGCTAGGAGTTCGTCGTCCTGGGCGCTTGGGCCGTGGTCCATGGCGGGGAGCAGGTGCTCCCAGAGGGCGTCGAAGATGTCCTGGGTCTCTGCCTGGGCGGTCACCGCGATCACGAGGTCGTGGGACGGGACCACCACGCACTGCTGGCCGAAGGCGCCGTGGCCGTGGTAGCCGTGGCGGGACATCCAGAACTGGTAGCCGTAGCCGCAGGTGAAGTCGGCGTTGTTCGGTCCGTCTTCGGTCGGGAGGGTGTCGATGTGGCGTGTGGTCGCGAGGTCGATCCACTCGCTCGGGACGAGCTGCTCGTCGCCCCACCTGCCTCCGCGCAGCAGCAGTTCGCCGAAGGCGGCGACGGACTCGGTCGTCAGGTGGAGTCCGTGGAAGCCGAAGGCGGCGCCACTGGCCACGCGGTCCCACTCGGCGTGGTCGATGCCCATCGGCCTGAAGAGGCGGTCGTCGAGGAACTGCGGAAGGTCGAGGCCCGTGACCCGTTCCACCATCCGGGCCAGGACGAAGGTGGTCGCGTTGTCGTAGGTGTGCCGCGTTCCGACCGCCGTGAACGGCAGGCGCAGGAAGCCCCTCACCAAGTCGTCCGGCTCCAGCTCCCATGCCTCGGTGAGGCTGTCCACGGGATGCCCGGCCGTCATGGACAGCAGATGGTGGACGGTGATGCGGCTGCCCTGCTCCGAGATGTCGGCCGGGACGTGGTCCGGCAGCACGTCCACCACACGATCGTCCAGCGCGAGCAGCCCGTCGGCGATCGCGAGCCCCACCGCGATCGACGTGAACGACTTGGTCAGCGAGTACAGCAGGTGCGGACGGTCGGCCGAGTACGGCGCCCACCAGCCCTCGGCGACGACGTGGCCCCGGTGGACGACCATGAGCGAGTGACACTCGACGGCCCGCGCTTCGAGCTGGTCCAGCAGCAGGGAGATCGAACGGGACGAGATCCCGGACGCGGCCGGTGTCGAACGGGGGAGGAGGGGGCGTTGAGGAGACATACCGACTTTCTAGCGAATCCACGCGGTCCGGTTCGACCGGGTTTCCGGGCGTGCCGTGCTCATTCCTGCGAGAGATGCCTCGGCGGTAGCGTGCCGCGGGTGACGTCGGCATAGCCCTCGCCGGGTCCCGCCGGGCGGCTCCAGGGGCGGGGGACGAGGGTGTGGAGGCGGCCGTGGAAGAGGGCTTGGCGGGGGAGCTGGACGCCGAACTCGGCCCCAAGGAACTCCAACACACGCCGCTCGTCCAGGGGTTCGGGGTTCAGGGACGGCGGTATCGGCCCGGTGCGGTGCACCTCGTCGCCCCGGACCGTGAACGCGTACCGCTCCTCGCCGTTCTCCGCCACGGAGAGGTGGAACAGGGGGCTGTCGTCGGACTCGCGCCAGAGGGCGATGGCACGGGTGCCGGCGGAAGCCGCCGGGGCCGGGGAGACGAAGCGGGGTTCGTAGAAGCGTTGGTGCGGGGCGGCCTCGAAGGCGAAGCTCCAGTCCGGACCGGCGCGCCCGACGGCGGAGCGGGGCTCGTCGAGGTGAGCCTCCCAGTACGTCATCGGTTCACCGAGAGCGGCGCCACCGATTCGTGCGGGGAGGTCCGTGGGGTCGACCCCCTCGACCAGAATCAGTCGGTACGACGACAGGCGGTCGGCGGAGTCCGGGTCCGCCAGCCAGGACAGGCCCGGCGGATCGAGGTCGGGCGTGGGAGACGGGACCTCGCCGGTCTCGCCGGCCCTGGGGGTGGCGAGGAGTTCGCGGCACCGCTCCGGGGTGCACACCGGGCCGAGGACCGGGTCGGCGAGGAGGCCCAGCGGCGCGAGGAGGTCGGGGCCTACGGGGCGCCACTCGGGGAGCGCCGCGCGCAGGATGCGCCAAGCCGCGTCCGTGTCGCCCCAGCGGGCCGACTCGCGGGCCTCCTCGACGGCCTCGCCGAAAGGGCCGGGCGCCGTGTAGCGGAGGTCGTCGTCGGTTCGCCGGTGCCCCATACGGAGTCGCTCGGCGGCGAGCGCGGGCCGGACCTCCGGCTGGTAGAGGGGGTCGGCGGCGAGGGTGCCGAACGACACCGTGTACGTCTCTCCCGACAGGTACTTGAGCTGGTCGCGCAACTCCGTCGCCAGCGGTCTGCCGTACTCGTATGCCTCGTCGAGAGCCGCCCGCGCCTCCTCGTACCGCCCCCGCAACGCGTCGACACGCGCCCCCGAGACCGCCGCATCCTGCGCCAGAGTCGTGGAGTTGACGAACTCCGGGCCCAAGGAGTGCGCGGACATGCTGTGGAACTGCCGGTACATCGCTTCCATGAACCCCGCGAAGGACCCGTACCGCACTGGGCCTTCTCCTCGCCAACTCGCGTAGTCGTAGCAGGCCCACTCGCCGTCCGAGTCGACGTCGCCGGGGTCCAGCAGGACGTTCGTCAGGTCCGACTCGGTCTCCAGCTGAAGCGCCCGCTCCCACATCCCGGCCTCCAGTACCTCCTCCGGCGTGGACCGCTCGTCCAACTCGCCCCGGTACATCTCGCCCAACCCCGCGTCATCGGAGTACGGCCCCACCTCGTCGACCCCGGCGAGCCGCCACACGAAACTCCCCGCGTGCAGCCACCCGTCACTCACGGCGAGGAAGCCACGGTACGAAGGCGGCAGCCGACACCCGAGCCGCTCCTCCAGCGCGGAGATCCGCTCCTCGGAGGCCCCGGCGAACCCCAGCCACCGCGCGTCCAGCTCCGGCGACGGCTCATCGGAGGCGTCGGCCCACTCCTCGCTCCACCGGGTGAGAAAGGGACGCCAGTCGGAATTCCTCATACCCGCATCGTGACACCCGGCACTGACAACGCCCCCTGACCAGCGAAGACGGCCGCCTCAAGCCACCCCCCACCTCAGGGCAACAACCGAGGCACCACCCGCACATAAACCACCATCCCCACCACCTCCACCAACGTCTGCGTCACCACAACCACCCCCGCCACAGCCAACCCCTCCGGCAGAGCCAACGCCAACGGCAACACAACCAGCGAATTCCGCGTAGCTCCCGTGAACACGATCGCCCGCCCATCCCGAGCCCCCAGCCGAAACAGCCGCACAACCCCCAACGCCGCGAACGGCATCACCACCAGGAAGACGACGTAGAACGGCACAACACGCGCGACATTCCCCAACCACCCCGACCCGTCACCCACCTTGGGCACCTGAGAGGCAACGACGGTAAGCAGAACGGCAACCATCAACGGCACCATCGTCACCCCCGCCCCCTCCACGAACCGCCGCCCGACCACACGCCGCGCCCCCCACGCCTGCGTGAGCCACGCCAACACCAACGGCACGACGATCAGCACAACGAACGCCTCAAGAAACGGCCCGGCATCGACGACATCCGAGAGATCGGGCCCCATGAAGAGAAACAGGTATCCCGGCAGAAGAACCATCTGCGCAAGAAGCAGCAACGGCGTAGCAGCGAGAAGCCGTTCACTGCTGCCACCCGCCAGCCCACTGAAGACGATGACGTAGTCGACACAAGGAGCGAGCAGAACGAGCAGCACACCGAGCCGGACAGCCTGATCACCGGGGAGGAACGCGAACATCGCGGCGACCACAAGGGGTACGACGACGAAGTTCACCACCAGCGCCGCCCCCAGAAACCGGCCCGCCCGCGCGGAGCGGACCAGTTCGGCGGCGGGCACCTGGAGGAACGTCACGTACAGGAGCGCGGCGAGCACAGGGTTGATCGCGTGCTCAAGTCCGGGCCCCGCACCGGGCGCGCCCCAGCCGATCACCGCCCCGACGGCCAGCGCCCCGACGTACAAGGCGACTTGGTGACGTTCCATGCCGGTGACCAGGGCAGAGAGGGAAGGCAACGGAAGCACTCCTGAGGACGGACGAACACCCCGACCGTACCCGTTGACTCAGCAGCACCCCGCCCCCACGTGTGCTAGACGTAAGCCGCGCCGGTCTGACCCGTGAACTCGGGTACGTCGGCGTCATGTCCGCCGCCGCGTTCAAGGACCCCGAACTCGTCGGCTGGACACAAATGATCGGTGCGGGTCAGTGTCCCCGCATCGGCCCCCGCAGCACCCTCGTACTCCACAGGAGCTGACACACGATGCTCTTCTCCACCACCCTCGGTCCCGCCGACGCTCCGACCGTGCTGTTCGTGCACGGCTGGGGCGGCGACGGGCGCGAATGGTCGTACCACGCCGAGGAGCTGGCGCAGCGGTACCGGGTGATCGTCCCCGACCTGCGCGGCCACGGCCGCTCGCCGGTCCCGGACACGGGGTACACACCCCGGGAGATGGCGGACGACCTGGCGACGCTCGTCCAGGACCCGGTGACCGCCGTCGGTCACTCCATGGGAGTCCAGATCGTCAACCTCCTCGCCGTCCACCACCCCCACCTCGTCCACTCGGTCGTCGCCCTCGACCCGGCGCACGGCGCGACAGGCGCCGAAGTCGACGCCATCCCGGCCAGATCAGCGCACTTCGAGGCCCAAGGCTCCCGCGCCGCAGCCGAGTTCATGTCCGGCGCCTTCTCCCCACAGGCTCCCACCGGCCTGCGCACCGCCCACCTCCGCACGATGCTGGGCACGCCGGACCACGTCATCTCCCAGGCGTACGCGGGGATGTACGTCGGCCCCGACGCGATCGGCGTGCGCCCGCTGACCGAGGCGTTCCTCCGGCTGCGCACGCAACCGGCGTTGACCGTCTGGACGTTGGCGGAGGCCGCCGCGTGGGAGGAGGGAACCCAGCGCTCGCGGGTCGAGCACTGGCCCGGCGTCGGGCATTACGTGCACGAGGAGCAACCGGCGCGCACGCTACGGCTGATCCGGGAGTGGATGGACCGTTGACCCGGGATCGGTGTGCGAGCGAAACGGGTCGACTCGTAGGTGAGTACGGCTACTCATGCCGACCCGTGCCGCGCCGAGGACGATGAACGAAAGACGGCGTGAGCGGGGGAGTCCGAGGGCATGGGCAGATTTCTGGGTGCGGTGGCGGCGGTCGTCGCGGCGGTGGCGGCGCTGGTCTTCGCCTATGTGGCGGGAGCGCCGAGCGCGGTGGTGTTCGCCGTCGGCGCGGGCGTGCTGAGCCTGCTGTGGCTCACGCTCCTGCTGACCCTGCCGTGGAACCTGTACTTCCGCGCCCACACCGTCCTCGCCGAGATCGCCGTCAGCCGGGAGAAGGGCATCGAGGTCTCCCCGGCCCGCGACGCCGAGGCCGCGCGCATCGCCCGGCTGATGCTGCGCACGGCCGTCGCCGGTCACCTCCTGACGGCGGCGGTCGTCCTCGCGGTCACCTGGGCCACCGGCGGCTTCACGGGGTACTGGTTCGCCGGGTTCTTCCTGCTCAGCACCCTCTTCCGGCCCGCCGGGGCGTACTTCGGCCAGCTCCGGCGCCGCCTGCGGACCCTCCTGCGGGAAGTCACCCACCCCCGCGACGACGTCGTCGACCTCCGCACCCGCCTCGCCCGCACCGAGGCCGCGCACAAGGTCCTGGAGGACAAGGCGGAGGAACAGTACCGGGCCCTCGCCGAACTCCGGCGCACGGTCGACGCGTTGACGATGGTCACGTACGAACGGGCCGAGGAGACCGACCGCCGGCTCACCGCGCTGGGGCGGGAGTTCGAGGCGACGGTGAACCGGCTCACCGACAACAAGGAGATCATCGCGGGGGTGAAGGCGTTTCTGCGGCTGCTGCGGGCGCCGGATGTGACGGGAGGGTGAGCGTGTATCCGGTGCCGGTTCGGTGTGCCTCAACTGGGCGTGCCGGGCCGGGACTTGCCGGTCGTCGTGGTGCGCTGTGGCCGAGGGCATCCGCCAGGCGGGTAAATCAAGACTTACCTTTGGGCGCCGCCACCCCCATAGTGGTGAGCCGCACCCAGAGGAGGCCCCCCGTTGTCGCAGATCAGCGACGGTCCCGCGCGTCAGGTGAAGGCGCAGCAGGCTTGTGTATCGACCATGTACGGGCTGTTCGACGAGAGGGTGGCGCAGGTTCGGGCGCAGCTCGCGGCTGTCGTCAAGGCTCCGGCCGACGGTGGGCGTGAGGTGTACGAGCGTGATCTCGCCGCCGCTCGGCTCGCCGGGGAGATCCGGCGTTTCGAGGCCGCCGAGAGCGGCATGGTCTTCGGCCGGACCGACGCCGCCGACGGCACCGCCCTGCACATCGGACGCCTCGGCCTGCACCCCGACGACCTCGACCTGCCGCTCCTCGTCGACTGGCGCGCGGAGGCGGCCCGGCCCTTCTACGAGGCCACCGCCGTCGACCCGATGGGCCTGCGCCGCCGGCGCCACCTCCGTCTTGAGGGCCGCACGGTGAGCGCCGTGAACGACGAACTCCTCGACGGCTCCGAGGCCACGCCCGACGACATCGTGGGCGACAACCCCCTCACGGAGGTCCTCCAGGCGCGGCGAACCGGCCGTATGGGTACGGCGGTTGCCACGCTCCAGGCCGAGCAGCATGCCATCGTCCGCTCACCCCACCGGGGCGTCACCGTCGTCCAGGGCGGGCCAGGCACCGGCAAGACGGTCGTCGCGCTGCACCGGGCGGCGTACGCGCTGTACGCGTTCCCGCGCGCCGCCGAACGCGGGGTGCTGGTCCTCGGGCCCAACGCCCGGTTCCTCGACTACGTCTCCCAGGTGCTGCCCTCCCTCGGTGAGAACGACGTCGTCCTCGCGACGTGCGAGGAACTCGCCGGGGTCGTCCCGTCGGGGACGGAACCGGCCGAGTCGGCGCGGATCAAGGGGAGTTCGGTGCTGGCGGACGCGCTGGCCGAGGTGGTCCGCGAACGGCAGGCGGTGCGCGGCGAGTTCGCCGTCCAGGGCATGCGGCTCGGGGAGCGGGAGGTCGCGCGGGCCCGGAACGCCGCTGTGGGGACGGGACTTGGGCACAATCGCGCCCGGCAGGTGTTCAAGGAGTTCCTCGTCGACGAGGTCACCGACGCGCTGGAGCGGGACGCCCTGGAGACACTGGAACGCATCGACGCCGAGGTGGCCGAGGCCACGGGGCTCGATCTCGACCGTGCCGCCGCCGCTGACCTGCGGAAACTGGGGTACGACGACGAGGTCACGAGCAGCGCCGCCGACGAGTTCGACGCGGACGCGGTACGGGAGGGCCTGCTGGACGACCCCCAAGTCGAGCGGGCGGTCGAGGAGTTGTGGCCGACGCTCACGGCCGAGGGCGTCGTACGGGCCCTGTTCGCGTCGGAGATGCCTCAACTGGGCGACGAGGAGCGGGCGTTGCTGGCCGGGTCGTCCGGCGCTGCCTGGTCCGACGCGGACGTCCCGCTCCTGGACGAAGCCGGGAGCCTCGTCGACGGGCCGCCCTCACGGACGTACGGACATGTCGTCGTCGACGAGGCGCAGGAACTCACCGCGATGCAGTGGCGGATGGTCGTCCGGCGGTGTCCGGCGCGGTCGATGACACTCGTCGGGGACTTCGCGCAGGCGGGACCGGCGACGACGGCCCGTGGCTGGGACGAGGCGCTGACTCCGCACGTCGGCCCGCGCTTCGAGCTGCACACTCTCACGGTCAGCTACCGCACGACGGTCGAGATCCTGGCCACCACCCACGACCTCCTGACCCGCATCGCCCCCGGCCAGAAACCCAGCAGCGCCATCCGGAGCGGCGAGATCCCCCGCACCCTCACCACCACCCCGGACGATTTGACGGCGGCCTTGCTGACGGAGCTCCAGGACCAACACGCCAAGCACCCCGGCGAGTTGCTCGGCGTGATCTGCGCGGACACCCGTACCGAGGAACTGCACACCGCCGGCGTCACCCACTGGGCCCACCTGATCCCCGCGTCCCAGGCGCGCGGCCTGGAGTTCGACGGCGTCATCGTCCTCGACCCCGAGGGGATCGAGGCGGCGCGGGTCAGCGGGGAGCGGGATCTGTACGTGGGTCTGACGCGGGCGACGAAACGGCTGTGCACGATCGCCGTGGGTCAGCGCAGCAGCGAGTCCACGTAGTCGGCGCCGATCCCGACCTTCTCGTAGTGCTCACGGCACATCGCGAGGTAGTCGTGGACGTCGAAGTACCCGTCGGGGTTGCCGTCCTCGTCGAGCCAGATCAGTGGTCCCTTGACGATGAAGAACGCCTTCATCGGCTCATCGCTCTCATAGGCGACCAGTGTGTGCCCCTCCCCGGGGGACTCGTACACGAAGTCCCCGGCGCTCGCCGTCCAAGGCCGTTCCAGATACCCCCACTTGCCGGAGAGGGTGAACGCGAACACCTCGTGCGGGTGATAGTGCCGGTTGACCAGCCCGGCTTCCTTCGCCCGCAGAATGTCCGCCCACGAGTTGTCCTTGACGTTGATCCACAGGGGGCGCGACCCCACGGTCTCCGTGAACGGGACGTAGTAGCGGTCGTCGTCGGTGGCCACCTGGGAGAGGTAGACCTCGGGCAGGGCATCGGGCTTGAGGGAGTTCTCGATCGGTTTGAGGGTCTGCCAGAACTCGGTGCCGGGGGCTTCGGGCATGGTCGGCGTCCTCCGTGGGAGACTCTGAGCCATTGGCTTTAGAGGTGAATCTCTGACTCCTCAGGTAAACATCGGTGATCGAGCACTGTCAAGGGCCGGGGGTGTGCCGACAGGGCACGCCCCCGGCCCAGGGTCAGTTCACCTCTCGGGCGTAGGGCGCGACCGTGATCCGGTCGATCAGCGGCGCGTACCGGGAGCGGAGCAGCACGCCCGGGAAGGTGTCAGAGGCGTACGTCGTCCCGTCGAAGTTGGGGAGTTCCTCCGAGCGGAAGGACACCTTGTTCGCCCCCTTCTTCAGCTGGACCGCAACCGTCAACTCCCAGAAGTTGTCCTGGTGGAAGGTGTGCGGGAAGGTCACGCGGCGGATGGGGCCGCCGTTGATGGAAATGTCCGCGTGGCGGACCAGGGGGTCGGGGTTGTAGTGGGTCGCCGGGGACTGTTCCGGGTTGGAGTAGCGGATGCGGAGGGCGTACAGGCCGGGCTTGTCCGCGCTGACGCTGAACGTCGCCGTGTTGGCGTTGCCCGGATCGCCGCCGACCCCGGTGATCGCCGTTCCCGCACTCGCGAGCGGCAGGGAGACGAGGTTCGCCGAACCCGCGAGAGTGGCGCTCTGCGCCTCGTACGTACGGACCGGCAACCGGCCCTCGGTCGCCGTCACCGTCAGGCGGTCCACCAGCGTCGGGACCGAACTCCCCGTCACCGTCACCTTGTTGACGCCCCCGGAGAGGGACACCGCGACGGCCCGCCTGCCCGGGGTGAGGCGCAGGACGTCGTTGCCGTTGACGGACAGCCGCGCACCGGCGCCGCCGAGGGAGTCGACGGTGAGCGTGGCCTCGCGGTCGGCGGGGGAGTAGACCCAGAACGTGGCCGTCTGCCCCCGCCCGACCTGGGCGCCGCCGGACCCGGTGAGCGCGGGCCCGTACACCGGCCGGGCGCCACCGCTCAGCCAAGCCAACTCACCCTCGTACACCTGGGTGTTGGCGGAAGCCGACGGCAGGGCCAGCGTCAGGCGGTCGACGATCGCGTCGCCCTTCGTCGCGCGCTTGCCGTCGAGGCTCTTCGCGGCGAGGGTCAGGGTGTGGCGGCCCTTGGTGAGGTGGACCTTCGTGTCGGTGTGGTCCCAGACGACCCACTTGTAGCCGAGGGGGAGGTGGAGCTCCTGTTCGGCGGCGCCGTCGACCCGCAGGAAGACGTTCGTGGGGCCCTGTTCCTGGACTTTGTCGTACGTGTTGAGGGAGTTGGCGAAGACGCTGAGGTCGTACGAGCCGTCCTCGGGCACGTCGACCGTGAAGTCCAGGGCGAGGTCGGAGCCGGTGCGCAGCCCGCCGACGTCGTACCCGCCGGACGTGTAGAACTTCGAGACGTCGCTCGTCGACCCCTCGGGCCCGTTCTTCGTCCAGCCGGTACCCGTGTGTGCGGCGTCCTCCGCCTCGTACGACCCCTGCCAGCGCACCGGCGCGGACTGGACGCCGCGCGCGTTGCCGGCCGGGGTGAGGACGATCTCGTACGCCGAGGACTCCTTGAGCGCGCCGAAGTCGACGGAGACCGTCCCGTCGGCCGCGACCTTCAGGTTCTGCTCACCGATCAGCTTCGGCCCGGAGTTGTCCCCGATCTGCCCGCTCCACTCGATCTCCCGTACCCAGGCGTGCACTTGGGAGCCGAACACCTTGCGCGGAACGCCGGCGAACGTGATGTGCCCCTTGCCGCTGGACCCGCCGAAGATGAGCCGCGCCTGCTTCTTGGCCGCGTCGAGCGTGGCGACCCCCTGCATCGTGTAGTTCTGGCCCGGGAAGGGCGGGTTCACGGCGACGGTGTGCCCGCTCATCGAGGCGTACGAATTCAGCAGCCACCACTGCCCGTTGCCCCGGTTGGACTGCACGGCGGAGTCGGAGAGGTTGCCGTCGATGTTCCAGTACGCGATGTCCGCGTCGACCTTGGACTCCTCGATCGCGGACACCCACTGGATCATCTGCCCGGGCACCGAGGTGTGGTAGTTGAAGGCGTACTCGTTGATGTTGATCGGCAGCGGACCGATCCCCAACTCCTTCTCCCAGACACGGTACTTGGCGACACTCTGCCGCACCGCCTCCGGATGGCTCAGCTCGTGCCAGGTGACGACGTCGGGCAGCGTCCCGGCGGCCTTCGCGTGCGTGAGGAAACCCTTCACCTGGTCGTACAGGATGCTGGTGTTGGGGCCCGCGATCCGCGCGTCCGGCAGCTTGCCCTTGATGAGCTTGTACGCGGAGTCCCACGCGGCGAAGTAGTCGGCCGGGTCCGTCAGCCAACTGACCTTGTTGTAGCTCCACTCACCGGTCCCGAACATGTTGCCCTCGGGCTCGTTGAACGGCACGAAGACGATGTTGTCCCGGTATTTCTCCGGGAGTTGGAGGACCTGGTCGACCTGTTTGGCGAGCTTCTCCTCGTACAGCTTCACCTTCTCGGCGGGCGTGCTGCCGGGCCACTGGTAGGGGAAGCCGCGGTGGATGTCGGTCATGTAGATGTAGACGTCGCCGTCCGTGGAGTCGGCGAGCGGCTTCACGACCTCCAGCGCGTCGGCGCCCGGATGCTGGGGCCCGTCCTGCGCCTTGGTCGAGACGGTCCGCAGCCCCATGCCCTCGATGAGGTTGTTGGTCGGGACGTCCGGGCCGTACACCCCGTACAGCGTCCCCGAGGCACCGCCGTGGAACGCGCCCGTGTCCGAGGCGAGGTCCACGGTCAACTCGCCTTCGCGTACGACCGTGACGGTCGCCGTGACGGCACGTCCGGCGGCGGTTCCGGCCACCGTGAAGGTGCCGGGGCCGGCGTACTTGTCGGCGGGGACGGCGTCCCAGGTGATCGGGGCGTCGCGGTCGTAGCCGTCGGAGAAGGAGGCGCGGGCGGCGGGCGGGAGCGCCGGGGCCTTGCCGGTCGTCGTACGGACGGTGAAGGCGGTCTGCGAGAGCTGCGTCATGGTGGGAAGTGTGCCGATCTGGCCCGCCACCTGCGCGGGTGTGAGGGCCGTGTGCCAGACGGTGAAGTCGTCGATCGCGCCCTTGAGGAGCGGGTCCGGGTAGAAGGACTTGCCGATGTAGCCGGCGGCCGTCGCCGAACTCGCCAGCAGATCCTTCGCCTTGACGCTCGTCGGCGCCGAGGAGACGGCGACGCCGTCGAGGTAGGTGGTGACGCGGCCGGCGGCCGTGTCGAGGGTGACGGTGAGGGTCCGCCACTGGTCGGCGGGGAGCGGGGCGTACCCGGAGACCTGCGCCTCGCCGCCACCGCCGCCCGTGCTCACGGCCGTTCGCAGGACGCTGCCGTTCGAGGGGGTCGTGAACAGGTACGTCGACGTGTCGGTGCCGAGGTCGAAGACGCGCTGCCAGGGCGAGGCGTCGGTGCCCCACTTCACGCGGGCCGAGACCGTCAAGTCGGCGGCGTCGCCGAGGATTTCGCGAGGGAGACGGACGTACGCGCCGGTCGAGGTGGGCGCGCCGCCGGGCAGGGCGAGGGCCTTGCCGCCGTCGGCGCCGGTGACGGACTGGGCGGTCGAGGGGTTGACGAGGGTCGCCGTGAGGTTGTTGCCGGAGGTGTCGGTGATCCGGCCGGAGGCGGTGTCGTCCTGGTCGAAGGTGTAGTGGGCGACGGGGGCGGGGGTGTCGGCAGCCTGGGCGGGTACGGCGGGTGAGGCCAGGAGGCCCGCACCGAGGGCGAGTGCCACGGCGGCGGGGGCGCGGCGCCGGGGTGATCTCTCAGGGGATGGCATGGATCGCGTCCTCAATCCTTGGGGTTGTCGAACCGGTTCGAGTCGCTGACCTGGAGCGGAGAGGGCAGGGGGTGTCGGGGGCGCGGAAGGATCAGTTCATCGAACCGGTTCGGGAAGCTAGCACCGGCGCGAGTGCCCGGCAATCCCCTCGACACGGCTTGTTTCCGGCATCCGCGAAGTCCTGTCAGAGGTGTTGACACCCGCTCGGCCGCTCCCTACCTTCACTTCACGCGAACCGGTTCGACAACTTCCGGTCCGTTACCGAACCGGTTCGACCCACCCGAAGGAGACCCGTGAACATCGGTGAGATCGCCCACCGGGCCGGTGTCTCCCGGAGCACCGTCTCGTACGCCCTCAGCGGCAAACGCCCCGTCTCCGACGACACCCGCCGCAAGATCCAGCGCGTCATCGACGAACTCGGCTACCGCCCCAACGCGAGCGCACGAGCACTGGCCAACGGCCGGACCAACACCATCGGCCTGGTCTTCCCGCCCGCAGGCGACCACTACACCGGCATGCAGCTCGATTTCATCGGCAGCGTCGTCGAAGCGGCGGCCTCCTACGACTACGACGTCCTGCTGTCCCCCAGCGGCGTCGACAGCGACCGCTCCTTCCAGCGCCTGCTGGGAGAACGCCGCGTCGACGGCGCCATCCTGATGGAGATCCGCCTCCAGGACGACCGGGTCGACCACCTCGCCGCCCTCGACTTCCCGGCCGTCACCATCGGCCGTGTCGCACGCCCCGAGACGACCTGGTGGGTCGGCGTCGACCACACCGCGCTCGCGGCGGCCTGCGTCCACCACCTCGCCGACCTCGGCCACCGCCGCATCGCCCTGGTCAACCGCCCCTCCCAACTCCTGCGCGCCGGCTACGAGTCGGCGCACCGAGGGCTCGACGGCTTCACCAAGGCCGCCGCCGAACGCGGGCTCGCCGTACGGGCGTACACCTGCGGGGACGACGCGGCGGCGGGGCAGGCGTGCGTGGAGCGGATGCTGTACGACGACCCCGACACGACCGGGCTCGTCACGCTCAACGAGGCGTCCCTGGGCGGGATCTACCGGGGCCTCGCGCAGTCCGGACGCCATGTCCCGCGCGACTTCTCCGTCACCGGGGTCGTCGCCGCGCGCTGGGCGGAGACGGTGACGCCGCAGCTCACGGCGGCGGACGTGCCCGCCGAGGAGATGGGGCGGCGGGCCGTCGATCTGCTCGTCGAACGGCTGGACCAGCCCGGTACGCCCCCTCGGCACCACCTGTTGACGCCGCCGATCTCGCTGCGGGCCAGCACCGGGCCCGCAACTTTGGCGATGCCGTAGCGCCAGGCACACCCAATTCACCGAAGGAACCCCGCGATGAACAGCTCCTCCAGACAACGCCGTCTGACCGCCGCCGTGTTGACCACCCTCGCCGTCGCCACGGCTGCCACCGCCTGCTCCTCCGACTCGGGCAGCGGCGACAGCAAGAGCTCCGACGGCGGCGGCACCTACACCGTCTGGGACCCCTACCCCCAGTTCGCCAAGGACTCGGCGTGGGTGAAGCTCCTCGACCGCTGCGGCACCGAGGCCGGCGTCAAGGTGAAGCGCACCGGCTTCGACACCAGCGACCTCGCCAACAAGACGCTCCTCGCGGCCCAGCAGGGCAACTCCCCGGACGTCCTCGTCGTCGACAACCCGGTCGTCTCCACCCTCGCCGAGGCCGGCGTCCTCACCACGACCGCCGAGAACAAGCTCGACACCTCCAAGGTCGACCCGAACCTCCTCGCCGCAGGGCAAGCGGGCGGCAAGACGTACGGCACCCCGATCGGCGCCAACACCCTCGCCCTCTACTACAACAAGACCGTCCTGAAGGCCGCCGGCGTCGACGTCGCCACCATCAAGGACTGGCCCTCCCTGACCGCCGCCCTCGACAAGGTCAAGAAGGCCGGCAAGAAGGGCATCACCTTCTCCGCGATCGGCACCGAGGAAGGCAGCTTCCAATTCCTGCCCTGGTACTGGGGATCCGGCGCCCAGCTCACCCAACTCGACTCCACCCAGGCCGAGTCGGCGCTCACCCTCTGGAAGGACTGGCTGAAGAACGGCTACGCCCCCAACTCCGTCCTCAACAACACCCAGACCACGAGCTGGCAGGAGTTCGCGACCGGCGACTACGCCTTCGCCGAGAACGGCACCTGGCAGCTCGCGAACGCCGCGAAGGCGGGCTTCGAGTACGGCGTCCTCCCGATCCCCGGCGCCTCGGCCGCGACGGCGCCCGCCCCCACCGGCGGCGAGTTCGTCACCCTCCCTGTCCAGGACGACACCGGCCGCTACGACACCTCGCAGAAGCTCGCGACCTGCCTGACCAGCGAACAGGGCCTGTACGACACGGACACCGCGCTCTCCTACGTCGCCCCCACCGCCGCCGTCCAGGCCAAGCAGGTCGCCGCGACCCCGGCGCTGAAGCCGTGGGTCGACGCGGTCAAGTCGGCCAAGGGGCGTACGAGTGACGACCTGGGCACCAAGTACCCGAAGATCTCCGAGCAGTTGTGGAAGGCCGTGCAGTCCGCGCTGAGCGGCTCCAAGTCGCCCAAGGACGCGCTCTCTTCGGCGCAGGGCGCGGTCAAGTGACGTTGCAGATGGCCCGGGACCAGGTGTCCGTGAGGAAGGTGACCCAGAGCCGTCGGCCACGCTCCTCCCAGTGGGCGGCGTGGGCCTTCCTCACGCCGGTCACCCTCTACCTCGTCCTCTTCTACGCCTATCCCCTCTACCGCAACCTCGATCTGAGCCTCAGGCACTACACCGTCCGCTCCTTCGTGAACGGCGACGCGCCCTTCACCGGGCTCGACAACTACCGGACCGTCCTCGACGACCCGACGTTCATGCCCGCGCTCGTCCACACGGTGCTCTTCACCGCCGTGAGCCTCGTCTTCCAGTACGCCATCGGGCTCGCCCTCGCCGTCTTCTTCAACCAGCACTTCCGGCTCTCCGCGACCCTGCGCGCCCTCTTCCTCGTCCCCTGGCTGCTGCCGCTCATCGTGTCCGCGTCCACCTGGTCCTGGATGCTCAACAGCGACTCCGGGATCGTGAACGCCGCGCTGAAGGCCGTCGGGCTCGGCTCGGTCAACTGGCTGACGTCGCCGTCCTGGTCGCTGGTCTCGGTGATCGTCGCGAACATCTGGATCGGCGTCCCGTTCAACCTGGTCGTGCTCTACAGCGGGCTCCAGTCCATTCCCGCGAACCTTTATGAGGCGGCCTCGCTCGACGGGGCGAATTCCTGGCAGCGGTTCTGGTCGATCACCTTTCCCCTGCTGCGGCCGGTTTCCGCGATCACGCTGCTGCTCGGGCTCATCTACACGCTCAAGGTGTTCGACATCATCTGGATCATGACCAAGGGTGGTCCGGCGGATTCGTCCACCACGTTCGCGACCTGGTCCTATCAGCTCGGATTCGGCAATCTGCTGCCCGCGTTCGGGCCCGGCGCGGCCGTCGGGAATCTGCTCGTCGCCGCCGCGCTGGTCTTCGGGTTCGTCTATCTGAGAGTTCAGCGGAAGCAGGCGATGTCGTGAGAAAGGGCTGGAAGACCGGAATCGGGCTGATGCTGACCGGAGTGATGCTCTTTCCGGTCTACTGGATGGTCAACGTCTCGTTCACCCGGGACCAGGACATGCGCAAGAGCCCGCCGGATCTGCTGCCGCTGCACGGCACGCTCGACGGATACCGGACGGTTCTCGACGACCAGCTGCCCTATCTCGGGACGAGCTTTCTGATCGGGCTCGGGACGGTGGCCCTGACCGTCGCGCTGTCGGCTCCCGCCGGGTACGCGCTCGCCAAGCTGCGGCCCAGGGGCGGGGGTGTGCTGAGTTTCGTGCTGCTGGCCGCGCAGATGATTCCCGGGATCATCATGGCGATGGGGTTCTACGCGATCTATCTGCAACTCGGGGTGCTGCAATCCGTGCCCGGGCTGATCGTCGCGGACTCCACGCTCGCCGTTCCCTTCGGGGTGCTCATCTTCACGGCGTTCATGTCCGGGATTCCCGGGGAACTCCTCCAGGCCGCGAAGACCGACGGGGCCGGGACGCTGCGGACTTTCTGGTCCGTCGTGCTGCCGATGAGCCGTAACGCCGTGGTCACCGTTTCCCTGTTCGCTTTCCTGTGGTCCTGGTCCGACTTCGTGTTCGCGAGCACGCTCGTGAACGGCGGCGCGCACGAGCCGATCACGCTCGGGATCTATCACTACATCGGCAACAACAACCAGGAATGGAACGCGGTCATGGCCACCGCGGTCGTCGCGTCGCTCCCCGCCGCCGTGATTCTCGTCCTCGCTCAGCGTTATGTCGCCGCCGGTGTGACCGCCGGTGCGGTCAAGGACTGAAAACCCCTCTGCAACTGCTCCAGAAACGAGTCTCCCCCCATGACCGCCGTCCCCTCCGGTCCGGCCTTCTCCGTCCACGACATTCCGTTCAGCTTCTCCGGCTCCTGGTTCGACGTGTCGCCCGTCGTCGCGGAGAAGACGTACGCCGACGACCTCCACCTCGTCTCGCACCAGAACGGCATGCACGGCGTCCTGCGCCTCGTCCCCCTCGACCCGGCGACCGGCACGCGCGCCGAGACCCGTATCGAGGCCACGCCCGCCCTGCTGAGCTGGGCCGGTGCGGGCGGGCGCGTCGAACTCGCCTACGAGACGCCGGACACGCTGCGGCTGCGCGGGAACGGCCTCGGCCTCGGGGTCTACGCCGCCGCGCCGACGCTGACGCCGTTCAGCGGGACGTACTTCTTCCCCGACCCGGCGACCGGCGCCCACGTCTTCACGTCGTACGAGACCGGGCGGCGCTACCGCGTCACCGTCCTGTCCGGCACCCTCGCCGACGTCCTCGGCGCGCAGGCGCTGGGCGGCGCCGAGCGCGGGGTCGTCGTCGCGGGGGAGTGGGAGATCGCCGTCGAGGAGATCGACACCGCGCGTCCGGCGTACACGTCCTCGGCGTCCTTCGACGACGTCGTGCGGGGGGCGCGGGAGGCGTTCGCGGCGTTCGTCGACGCCGTGGCGCCCTGGCGGTCCGACGACACGCCGGCCGCCGAACTCGCCGCGTACGTCCTGTGGTCGGCGACCGTACGGCCCACCGGGCTCGTCACCCGGCCCGGCGTCCTCATGTCCAAGCACTGGATGGACAAGGTGTGGAGCTGGGACCACTGCTTCAACGCCCTTGCCCTCGCGCCGGGTTGCCCCTCCCTGGCGTGGGACCAGTTCGCGCTGCCCTTCGACCACCAGGACGCGAGCGGTGCGCTGCCCGACTCGGTCACGCACTCCGAGGTGCTGCGCAACTTCGTCAAGCCGCCCATCCACGGCTGGGCGTTCGGTCACCTGCGCCGCCGGCTCGCCACACCCCCTGCGCGGGACGAACTCACCGAAGCCTACGAGCGGTTGGAGCGCTGGACCGGCTTCTGGCTCACCGCGCGCCGCGCACCCGGCGCCGACCTGCCGTACTACGAGCACGGCAACGACAGCGGCTGGGACAACGCGACGACCTTCGACCCCGAGCGGGTGGTCGTCACCGCCGACCTCGCCGCGTTCCTGATCCTTCAGCTGCATGAACTCGCCGACCTGGCGCGGGAGCTGGAGAGGCCGTCCGACGTGGATCGCTGGGCGGAGCTGGCCTCGCGGACCCAGGCGGCGCTTCTCGACCAGCTCTGGACCGGTGACCGCTTCGCCGCCCGCTCCGCCACCACCGGTGCCACCTGGACCAGCGCCGGACTCCTCGACCTCATGCCGATCGCCCTCGGCGAGCACCTTCCCGCGGACATCGCCGGCACCCTCGCCGACCGCATCAAGGCCCACCTCACGCCGTACGGCCTCGCGACCGAACTCACCGACTCCCCGCACTACTTGCCCGACGGCTACTGGCGCGGGCCCATCTGGGCACCGGCCACGATCCTTGTCGAGGACGGCCTGCGCCGCGCGGGCCACGAACGTCTCGCGGACGACATCAACGCACGGTTCCGGGCGCTGTGCGAGACGCACGGTTTCGCGGAGAACTTCGACGCGTTGACGGGGACGGGGCTGCGGGACCGGGCGTACACGTGGACGGCGTCGGCGTATCTGCTGCTGGCGGAGGCGTACGCGCGGCGGGCGGGCGACTGACGGGGCGGGCGCGAGCACCGGCCCGGGCGCCGACGCCCGCACCAACCCCGTACATGGCCGGTGATCCACTTGTGGCCGTACCCCCTCTCCCGGGATACCTGGTGTGTGCACGCCACGGCCTGAGAGGGGAAACGGTGGCTTTCCGGATCCACTTGACGCACGACGACCTGCTCCGGGTGACTCTCGCGGACGGTCCCGCGCTCCTCACCGAGACCGTGACCAGCCTGCGCGTCCTCCAACAGCGCAGGCCGGGACCGATGTTGGGGCCCTGGCAGCGCTGGGCCCGGCAGCGGGTGCCGCCCTCGGTCCACGCGCTGCGCCCGCTGGTGACGCTGAAGCGGGCGATCCCCGACTTCCTCACCCCCGCCGGCGGCCTGGGCCTCGACGAGGGCCTCGACGCGCTGCTGCACACGCCCGGGCGGGTCCTGCGCGCGGACCTCGAAGACTTCGCCCGCCTCACCGGCGCCCGCCTGCCGTCGTGGGCCGACGACCTGGCCGCCGGGTCCCCGCGCGCCCTCGACGCGGTCGCGCGGGCCGTACGGGACTGGCACGAGGCGGCGATCGAACCGATGACCGCGCACCTGCGCGGCCGAGCCGAGGAGACCCGGTCGGCGCTGGCCCGCACCCTGCTCGCCCAGGGCCTCGACACGCTGCTCGGCGGCCTGCACCCCACGGTCACCTGGAGAGCCCCGGTCCTGGAGATCGCCACCACCCACCACGACATCGACATCCCCCTCAAGGGCCACGGCCTGCACCTGGTGCCGTCCCTGTTCGGCGGCCGGGAGGTGTCGATCCAGTACGCCCCCGAAGAGCCCCTCGTCCTGTTCTACCCCCTCGCCCACGGCCCGCTCTGGACCCCCGGCCACCGGCCCGGCCCGCACGCGCTCGGCGCCCTCCTCGGTCCCACCCGCGCCGCCGTCCTGCGCGCCGTCGTCGCCGGACACGGCGTCACCAGCGCCGAACTCGCCCGCCGCGCCGAGGTCTCCCCGGCCACCGTCTCCCACCACACGACCCTGCTGCGCGACGCCGGCCTCATCACCACCCGGCGCGAGGGCCCCCACGCCCACCACTTCCCCACACCTCTCGGCGCGCACCTCGCGGACGGCTGACCTGCACTCTTCGAACACCGTCCAAGCGGCTGGGCCGACGCGCGCGGTGCCCCGACGATGGAGTCATCCGCTGAGGCCGGAGGTGTACGGGGGACACAGCTCGCTCCGGCCTCAGCGGCCCGGCGACCTGCGCAGCAGCCACTGCCCCAGCGACCTCCGCGCCGGACGGATCATCACGCGGCCGAACGCCTTGTCGCCGGTGAGTTCGATGCGGAGGGCCGTGGGGGTGGAGTCGTCGCGCCGGCGGTACTTGACCTTCGCGTGCTGGACACGGAGGGCGTCCGCGTCCACGACGATGCCGGGGCGGGTGATCAGGGTCAGGGTCTTGCCGTACACCGCCATGTCGATGTGCAGCGTGGGCTGAGTGATCTCCGCCTGCGTGAAGTCGAGCGTCACGTCGCACCACTGCGTCGCCAGCTCCAGGCGGCGCGGTACGACCCAGCGGCCCACCCGCTCGACCTTGCTGAACGTCTGCTCGATGCGCAGGACGTCCTTGACCTCGGCGACGGCCGTGCCGGAGGACGTGGAGACCGGGGGCAGGTCGGCGGTGAGGACGGTGAGGTCGTCCATCGTGCGGGCGGACAGGGCGAGTTCGATGCGCTCGTCCAGCTCGGCCGAGGTGAGGCGGCCGTCGCCGGCCGAGATGCGCAGGACGTCCACCACGTGGTCCCGGTCGGCGTGGGAGGCCCGCAGCTTCCCGGTGGCCGTGATCTCTTCCGGCATCGCTTCCGTCCCCGTCCTCTTGAGCGGTGTCCCGAGGCTGGCAGACTAACGCTATATCGCGATGCCCGTGCGGGCCAAGGGCCCTAGGCGCTGGTCTCCGCCAGCTCCTGGCCCAGGTGGCGGGCGAGTTCGGCGGGGCTGGGGTTCTCGACGATCGCGACCATGGCTATCTCCAGGCCCGTCAGCGCCATGAGGGTCTTGGTGAGTTCCAGGGCCATGAGGGAGTTGAGGCCGTTCTCCAGGAAGTTGCTGTCGTCGGCGAGGTCGGTGTTGAGCAGTGTGCTCGCCTCGCTGCGGATCGTGTCGACCAGGAGCCGTTCCCGTTCCTCGGGTGTGGCCGCGGCGAGTTGCCGCTCCAGGGCGGTCGTCTCCTGCTCGGGGGTGTCGGGCGTGCTGGTCATGTGTGCTCCTGGGTGAGTGGTGTGGTCGTGCAGCCAGTAACGGGTGGTCCGGAAGGGGTAGACGGGAAGGTCGACGGCCCCGGCCCGGACGGTGAGGGACCAGTCGACGGTGCTGCCGGAGACGTACAGCCGGGCGAGAGCGGCGAGGGTCGCGCGTACGTCGTCCGGGGACGGCGGCGAGCTCAGCCGCCGGCGCCAGTCGATGTCACCGGCCGCCAGGGCGACTTCGCCCAGGACGGACTCGTACGCGTCCCCCGCGCCGACCAGCCGGCACACGTCGTCGCGGCCGAGCGCACCGGCGGCGTGGGCGGCCACGACGGGCGGGGGCGTCTCCTCCTCGGGGCCGGGGTCCCGGACCAGCCAGGGGTGTTCGGCGCCGTCGGCCAGCGCGGACACCGCGGACAGCAGGTCCGGCAGGCCGTCGCCGACGGCGACCGCCCGGTGTTCGAAGGGGGTCCGGGTGGCCGCGAGCGAGTACGCGACCTGCGCCGGGGACGGCGGCGGATCGGCCGCCGCGAGATGCGCCACCAGCGCCCGCGCCAGCGCGCGCAGCGCCTCGGGGGTACGGGCCGACAGCGGCCAGGCGACCGGCCGCCCGGGTACGCCGGTGTCGGCCGCCGGGCCGGGCGGCGGCGCTTCTTCGAGGATCAGGTGGGCGTTCGTCCCGGACGTCGCGAACGCGGAGACCCCGGCCCGCCGGGGTGTGTCGCGGCGCGGCCAGGGCACCGGGTCCGTGAGGAGCCGGACCGCGCCCTTCTTCCAGGTCGCCAGCGGCGTCGGCCGGTCGATGTGCAGGCTCGCCGGCAGGGTGTCGTGCCGCAGCGCCTGGACCATCTTGATCAGCGCGGCGGCACCGGCCGCCCCCTGCGTGTGCCCCGTGTTGGACTTGACGGACCCGAGCCACAGCGGCCGTTCGGGCGACCGGCGTGCCCCGTACGTGGCGAGGAGGGCCTGCGCCTCGATGGCGTCCCCGATGGGGGTCCCCGTGCCGTGCGCCTCGACCGCGTCGACGTCGTCGGCGGCGAGCCCGGCATCGGCCAGCGCGGCCCGGATCACCCCTTGCTGGGAAGGGCCGTTGGGGGCGGCGAGGCCGTATCCGGCGCCGTCCTGGTTGAGCGCCGAGCCCCGGATGACGGCGAGCACGGGATGGCCCGCGCGCCGGGCGTCGCCGAGCCGCTCCAGCAGGACCAGTGCGACGCCCTCCGCGAGTCCCATGCCGTCGGCCGCCGCCGCGAACGGCTTGCACCGGCCGTCGGGGGCCAGGGACTTCTGGTGGGCGAAACCGTGGAAGGTGTGCGGGGTGGCCATGACGGTGCCGCCCCCGGCGAGCGCGATCCCGCACTCGTCGCGGCGCAGCGCCTGGCAGGCCAGGTGGATCGCGACGAGGGACGACGAGCAGGCCGTGTCGACGCTGATCGCGGGGCCTTCGAGGCCGAGGGCGTAGGCGATCCGGCCGGACACCAGGCTCCCGGAGGTGCCGCCGCCGAGGTACGGCAGGAGCTGTTCGGGGACGGACTGGAGGTTCGTCGCGTAGTCGTGGTTGGTGGCGCCGACGTACACGCCGGTGGGGGTGGAGCGCAGGGTGTGCGGGGCGATCCGGGCGCGCTCGACGGCCTCCCACGCGAGCTGGAGCACGATGCGCTGGAGGGGCTCGGTGGCCAGCGCCTCGTCGGGGCCGACGCCGAAGAAGCCCGCGTCGAACCCGGCCGGGTCGTCGACGAAGCCGCCGAGTCGCGCGTACGGGGGTTCCGCGGGGAACGTCCAGGCCCGGTCGTCGGGGAACCCGGTGACGGCGTCGCGCCCCGAGGCCACCAACTCCCACAGGTCCTCGGGGGAGTTGACCTTGCCGGGGAGCCGGCAGGCCATGGACACGACGGCGATCGGCTCGTGCAGGGCCGCCGTGAGGTCGGCCAGCCGCTGCCGCGCCTGGTGCAGTTCCGCGGCCGTCCACTTCAGGTACTCGACGAGCTGCTCTTCGTTCGGCACGGGAATGGCCAGCCTTCCTGTACGGCACGGGGCCCGGCAGACGACGCCGTCAGGGTCGCCGCGGTGGCTTAAGCGGTGCTAACTCCCTCCTTGCTGACTCCCTCCTCGCTCCTGCCGGTCCGCCTCGCGGGCCAGCGCGAGGAGGTCGGCGGCGACCTCGCCGGGCGCGTCGGCGTGCACGTCGTGGTCCGTGCCCGGGTACCAGCGCACCCGCACCCGCTCCAGGGCGGCCTCGGCGGCGGCCACCCAGTCGCGCACCTGATCGGCGAGGCCGGGCAGCGCCGGGACGACCGGCAGGAGCAGCACCGGGACCGTCACCTTCGGGTACCAGTCGGCGGGCCGTTCGCGCTGGAGGCTCCCGACGATCGACATGACCTGCTCGGCGCTCAGCCGGGGGGTGAGCAGGCCGCCGGGTCCGACGCGGTAGTCAGCGAGGCGGGCCTCGACGGCGGCCGGGGACCAGGCGGGGTGCGTGGTTTCCAGGTAGGCGCGCATGTCGGCGGCGGTGGTGGTGCCGTTCTGGGCGCGCCGGACGACCTCGGCGGTGCGCTCCCAGAAGGACCGCATCACCGGCCCGTCGAACTCGTACCAGCCGCCGTCCACCAGGGCCAGGGCGCGGACGAGCCCCGGGTGCTCGGCGGTGAGCCGCAGACCGAGGTGGCCGCCCCAGGAGTGGCCCGCCAGCAGGACGTCCCTCAGGCCCAGGGCGCTGGTCGCCCTCGCCACGTCGGCGACGACGGCCGCGTGCTCGTAGCCGTCCGGCGGTGCGTCCGACTCGCCGTGCCCGCGCTGGTCGACGGCGTACACCGGGTGTCCGGCGGCGGCCAGCAGGTCGGCGACCTCGTCCCACATGCGGGCGTTGGACAGCATGCCGTGCAGGAGGACGAAGGGGCGGCGCGGGGCGGTGGGGCCCGAGGGGTCCCGGTGCCGGACGTTCAGGGACACCGACGGCGACACCGGGACGCGCAGTTTCCTCACGGGCCGGGGCGTTGCGCGGTCGCGAAGATGTAGCCCAGCTCCGGCATCCGGCCCAGGGCCTGCTGGTTGTGCACGATGAGTTCGTACCCCTCGACGCCGATGATGTCGACGTACTCGTCCCGGTGGGCGCGGATCCAGTCGAGGTAGCCGTCGTTCGTGCGGGCGGTCTCGTGGGTGATGTCGGTGAGTTCGAGGACGGACAGGCCGGCCGCGCGGATCACGTCGGGGTAGTCCTCGATGTCGGTGAGCGAGGCGTAGATGTGGGTGTCGCTGACGGTGACGGAGGGACCGCGGCCGGCCTCGGGCCCGAGGTACACCATGTCGGCGATGGGGATGCGCGCGCCGGGGCGCACCACGCGGCACATCTCGGCGAGGACCTGCCGCTTGTCCGGCATGTGCAGCATCGACTCCAGGGCCCAGGCGCGGTCGAAGGAGCCGTCCTCGAAGGGCAGGTCCATCGCGTTGATCTGCTCGAACCGGACCCGGTCCGCGAGTCCCGCCTCCTGGGCGCGCCGGTTGCCGCGCTCGACCTGGCGGGCGCTGACGGAGATCCCGACGACGTGGACGTCGCGGGCGCGGGCGAGCTGGAGCGCGGGGGTGCCGTTGCCGCAGCCGACGTCGAGGACCCGGTCGCCGGGGGCCGGGTCGAGGCGGCGGATCATCTCGTCGGTCATCTGGACCATGGCCTCGTCGAACGTGGCCCGGTCGCTGTCGTCGTGCCAGTAGCCGTAGTGCAGGTTCCCGTCCCCGAGCTGGGTCATCAGGTCGAAGACCTTGTGGTCGTAGTAGTCCCCGACGCGGCGGGGCTGCGGGGCGACGGTCCTGTTCACCGTCGGCGGCTTCTTGGGCGTCGCGTTCTTGGTCACGTCGCTCAGCGTCACGGCGCGGCGGCGCCGGGGACAACCCCAGCGCCGCCCCTCAAGACCCCCTAGGGCTGCCGGGCGTTCACCCCTAAGAGAGGTGACGCGGTGGTGCCCACGGAGAGAAAATGAGAGTAGGCTCCGACTAGAAGTTCCGCTCGCATTGGAAGGTTGACTCCCGTGAAAGAACTGGGTGCGCGCAGGTGGTGGGCTGTCGCAGCTCTCGTGCTCGCGTCGATGGCCGTCGGCTTCGACGTCACGATCCTGAGCCTCGCCTTGCCGGCGATGGCCGAGGACCTGGGCGCGAACAACGCCGAGCTCCAGTGGTTCGTCACCTCGTACACGCTCGTGTTCGCGGCCGGCATGATCCCCGCCGGGATGCTCGGTGACCGCTTCGGCCGCAAGAAGGTGCTGCTGGTCGCGCTGGTCATCTTCGGGATCAGCTCGCTGGCCTGCGCCTACGCCACGTCCTCCGGCGTCTTCATCGGCGCGCGGGCCGTCCTCGGCCTCGGCGGCGCCCTGATCATGCCGACGATCCTGGCCCTGCTGCCGGTGATGTTCGACGACGAGGAACGGCCCAAGGCGATCGGCGCCGTCGCGGGCGCCGCGATGCTCGCCTACCCGCTGGGCCCCATCCTCGGCGGCTACCTCCTCAACCACTTCTGGTGGGGCTCGGTCTTCCTGATCAACGTCCCCGTCGTGATCGTCGCCTACCTCGCCGTGTCCGCCTGGCTCCCCGAGTCCAAGGCCAAGGAGGCCAAGCCCTTCGACCTCGGCGGCCTGCTCCTGTCCAGCCTCGGCCTCACCGCCCTCACCTACGGCGTCATCCGGGGCGGCGACGCGGGCTGGACCGACGCCACCACGCTCGCCTCGATGGTCGCCGGACTCGTCGCCCTCGTCGCCTTCGTGATGTGGGAGAAGCGCACCCTCGACCCCCTCGTCGACCTCTCCCTGTTCAAGTCCGCCCGCTTCAACTCCGGCACCATGCTCGGCACGGTCATCAACTTCACCATGTTCGGCGTGCTGTTCACGATGCCGCAGTACTACCAGGCCATCCTCGGCACCGACGCCATGGGCAGCGGCTTCCGGCTCCTGCCGATGGTCGGCGGCCTCCTCGTCGGCGTCACCGTCGCCAACAAGGTGGCCAAGGCGCTCGGCCCGAAGACCTCCGTCGGCATCGGCTTCGCGCTCCTGGGCGCCGCGCTCTTCTACGGCGGCACCACCGACGTCGGCAGCGGCACCGGGCTCGCCGCCGCCTGGACCGCCGCCTACGGCCTCGGCCTCGGCCTCGCCCTGCCCACCGTCATGGACGCCGCCCTCGGCGCCCTCTCCGACGACAGCGCCGGCGTCGGCGCCGCCGTGAACCAGTCCATCCGCACCGTCGGCGGCAGCTTCGGCGCCGCGATCCTCGGCTCCATCCTCAACAGCAACTACCGCGGCGACCTCGACCTCGGCGGCGTACCGGCGGCGGCGCAGGAAGCGGCCAAGGACTCCGTCTTCGGCGGCCTGGCCGTCGCCCGCTCCATCAGCTCCTCCTCCTTCGCGGACTCCGTACGGAACTCGTTCGTCAGCGCACTCGACATCGTGCTCGTCGTCTCCGGCTTCCTCGGACTCCTCGGCGTCCTCATCGCCGTCGTATGGCTGCCGCGCGAGGTTGGGCAGAGCACGGCCAAGGCCCCAGAATCTGAGCATGATGCCGCAGACGCCGCCTGACCAGGCCAAGAAGACCGGGCCCGGCCTCAGGGAACGCAAGAAAGCCAGGACCAAGGCCGCGATCCAGCGCGAGGCGGTGCGGCTGTTCAGAGAACAGGGCTACTCCGGTACGACGGTCGAGCAGATCGCCGAAGCCGCCGAAGTCGCTCCCAGCACCGTCTTCCGCTACTTCCCGACCAAACAGGACCTCGTCTTCACCCGCGACTACGACCTGCCCTTCGCGATGATGTTCCAGGCCCAGTCGCCCGACCTCCCGCTCATCAAGGCGGAACGCCAGGCGATCAGGACCATGCTCGACGACGTCACCGCGGAGGAACTCGCCCTCCAGCGCGAGCGGTGGATACTCATCGTCTCCGAACCCGAGCTGTGGGGCGCCGGACTCGGCAGCATCAGCCGGTCCATGCAGGTCATGGCCGAACAGGTCGCCAAGCGCACCGGCCGCGAGACCACCGAGGCAGCGGTCCGCGCCTACGCCGGAGCCGTGTTCGGCGTCATGCTCCACGTCTCCCTGGAGTGGGCGAACGACCCCGACATGGACTTCCCGACCGCCCTCGACGAAGCCCTGCACTGCCTGGAGGACCTGCGCCCCTGACCCGGGCCCACCCGGACGACCCCGCGCGCCCCGGATAAATCCCCCGGCGGGACGCGCGGGGTCTTCGCGCGCTCCGGGGCCTTTTCGCGCACTCTGGCGTCAGCGGCGCGCCAGAGCCCCGGTGACGATGCCCGCCACGCGCTCCTGGCACGCGTCCAGATAGAAATGCCCGCCCGGCAGCACCTGGAGGTCGAAAGCGGCATCCGTACGGCCTCGCCAGGTGGCCGCCTCCAGCGGAGTCGTCCGGGGATCCCGGTCGCCGATCAACGCCGTGACCGGACAGGGCAGCCGGACCGCGCCCGGCGGATCGTACGCGGCCACCGCCTGGTAGTCCGCCCGCAGCACGGGCAGGACCAGGCGCTGCAACTCCGGGTTCGCGAAGAGACGGGCATCGGTGCCGCCCATCTCCCGCAGATGGGCCAGGACGTCCTCCTCGGTGACCGGGCGACCCGGACGGTACGGGCGCGCCACGGCGCCGGACACGAACAGGTGGGCCGGGGCGCGGCGCAGCGCCGTCTCGAACGCGACGAGCGCGCCCATGCTGTGCCCGAACAGGGCGATGTCAGCACCGTCCCCGTCCGCAGGAAGCTCGCCGACGACGCCGTCCGCCAGCGCCGGGACCGACTCCACGCACGGCTCGTGCCGCCGGTCCTGCCGCCCCGGGTACTGCACCGCCAGGACCTGGACGTCCGGCGCGAGCAGCCGCGACAGGCCCAGGAAATAGTTCGCCGAGCCGCCCGCGAACGGGAAACACACCAGCCGTACCGCACCGTGCGCCGCCTCGTGGTACCGGCGCAGCCACACCCCGCCCATCGCCTCTCCCTCCTCGCCCTGCGTGCGACCGACCCTGACCCCACCGCATAGCGCCGGGCTAAAGGGACGTACGGCAAAGCCGGGGTTTGGGTCCCCTTTAGAACACCCGCCCAGGATGAGCCGCGTACCGGTAGTGATCTCCGATTTCGGACCGGGAGCGCCATGGACGTCAAACGGCAGCCGGTCGTCCCCCCGACGGCCACGGCTGATACGAGGACCACGGTCCCCGAACCGATCGCCGTCGTCGGCATGGCCTGCCGCCTGCCCGGCGCACCCGACCCCGCCTCCTGGTGGGCCCTCCTGTGCGAGGGCCGCGACGCGGTCACCGACACACCCCCCGAACAGCGCCGCACCGACTCGGCGCTGGAGGGCCCCGGCGGCTACCTGGACCGCATCGACACCTTCGACGCGGCCTTCTTCCACATCGCCCCCGCCGAGGCGACGGCGACGGACCCCCAGCAACGCCTGCTCCTCGAACTCGGCTGGGAGGCCCTGGAGGACGCCGGCATCCGCCCGCCCACCCTGGCCCGCAGCCGCACCGGCGTGTTCGTCAGCGCCCTGTGGGACGACTACTCCCGCGTCCCCGGCCAGCCCCTCACCCGCCACACCATGACCGGCGTCCACCGCAGCGCCCTCGCCAACCGCCTCTCCTACACCTACGACCTGACCGGCCCGAGCCTCACGGTCGACACCGCCCAGTCCTCCTCCCTCGTCGCCGTCCACCTCGCCTGCGAGAGCCTGAGGCACGGCGACTGCACGCTCGCCCTCGCGGGCGGCGCCAGCCTCATCTGCTCCCCGCACACCACCCGGCTCGCCGACGCCCGCTTCGGCGGTCTCTCCGCCCACGGCCGCTGCCGCACCTTCGACGCGGACGCCGACGGGTTCGTCCGCGGCGAGGGCGGCGGCCTCGTCGTCCTCAAGACCCTCACGGCCGCCCTGCGCGACGGCGACCCCATCTACTGCCTGATCCGGGGCTCGGCCGTCAACAGCGACGGCGCCACCGACGGCCTCACCCGCCCCAGCGAACAGGCCCAGCGCGACGTCGTACGGCTCGCCTGCGCGAACGCCGGGATACGGCCGCACGAGGTGCAGTACGTCGAACTCCACGGCACCGGCACCCCCGTGGGCGACCCCATCGAGGCCGCCGCGCTCGGCGCCGCCCTCGGTCAGGACGAGGCCCGCACCGAACCGCTGGCCGTCGGCTCCGCGAAGACGAACGTCGGCCACCTCGAAGCCGCCGCCGGAATCGTCGGCCTCCTCAAGACGGCGCTCAGCATCCACCACCGCGAACTCGCCCCGAGCCTCCACTTCACCGCCGCCGCGCTCCCGCTGGCCGACCTCGGCCTCACCGTCCGTACCGAACACGGCAGTTGGCCGTGCCCGGAACGCGCACCGATCGCCGGAGTCTCGTCCTTCGGGATGGGCGGCACCAACGCCCACCTGATCCTGGATGCCGCACCGCCCCCTCCGGCGGTCGGCCCCAACTCCTGGACCGGGCCGGTGACTTGGACAGTCAGCGCCCACACCGCTCCCGCCCTCCAGGCCCAAGCCGCCCGCCTGCGAGGCCACTTGACCGAACCGGACGCCGTCCGGGTGAGCCGCGCCCTGTCCACCACCCGAACCGCCCTCGCCCACCGCGCGGTCCTCCTCGGCCAGGACACCGGGGAACTCCTCGACGCCCTCGACGTGCTCGCGAAGGGCGGCCAGAGCGCGTCCGTCGTACGGGGCGAGGTGGACCCCGAGGGCGAGCGGGCGTTCCTCTTCAGCGGCCAGGGCGCTCAACGCCCCGGCATGGGCCGCGAGTTGTACGCCGCCTTCCCCGTCTTCGCCGACGCCCTCGACACGGCGTGCGCGGCGCTCGACGCCCACCTCGACCGGCCGCTGCGGGACATCGTCCTCGGTGACGACCGCGAGCCGCTCGACCGTACCGGCTACACCCAGCCCGCCCTCTTCGCCGTCGAGACGAGCCTGTACCGCCTCGCCGAGTCCTTCGGACTGACCGCCCACTGCCTGCTGGGCCACTCGGTGGGGGAGATCGCCGCCGCGCACGTCGCCGGAGTCCTCTCCCTGGACGACGCGAGCGCCCTGGTGGCCGCGCGCGGACGGCTCATGCAGGGGGTGACGGCGACGGGCGCGATGGCCGCGTGGCAGGCGAGCGCCCAGGAGGCGCGGGAGATGCTCGCCGGGCACGAAGAGCGGGTCGCTGTGGCCGCCGTCAACGGGCCGACGGCCGTGGTGATTTCCGGGGACCGCGAGACCGTGGAGGCGCTGACGGCCGGGTGGCGGGAACGGGGGCGGAAAGTCAGCCGGCTGAAGGTCAGCCACGCGTTCCACTCGCCGCACATGGACGCCGTGCTCGACGAACTGCGCGCCGTCGCCGCCGGGTTGACCTTCCGGGAGCCGGTCGTGCCCATCGTCTCCGGCGTGACCGGTGAGCTGATCGGGGACGGGCTCGCCGATCCGGAGTACTGGGCCCGGCATGCGCGCGAGCCTGTGCAGTTCCTGGCGGGGGTGCGGGGGATGTGTGCGCGGGGAGTGACCACGTTTCTCGAACTCGGGCCGGACGCACAACTGACGGCGATGGCGCGGGAGTGCTTCCCGGAGGGGGTGCGGCGGCGGCCTGTGGTGGTGCCGGTGGGGCGGCGGGGGAGGGATGAGGTCAGCACGTTCATTGCAGCGCTCGCGCAGGCGTATGTGCGGGGTGGGGAGGTCGACTTCGCTCAAGGCTGCGGTGCTGAAGGGCGGGGTGCTGAAGGGCGAGGCGGTCAAGGGCGGGGTGCTCAAGGGCGGGGCGCCCGGGTGGAGTTGCCCACCTACGCCTTCCAGCGGGAGCGGTACTGGCCGGGGGCGGTGCCGCAAGAGCCCCCGCAGGACGCGGTGCCTCCGCAAGGCGCGGTGCCTCCGAAGGCGCCGGTACTGGAGAGGCCCGACGCCCTCGCGCTCGTCCGCGAACACGTCGCGGCCGTACTCGGCGCCACCCCCGCCGCCGTCCACCCCACCCACACCTTCAAACAACTGGGCTTCGACTCGGCCGCCGCCGCCGAACTCGGCGAACGCCTGCGCACCGCGACCGGCCTCGGCCTCACCGCCACCCTCACCTTCGACCACCCCACCCCGGACGCCGTCGCCGGCCACCTGACCGGTCTGCTCACCGGCACACCCCCCGACCCCGCACCCACCCCGGTCCCCGTGGCGCCGGACGACGACCCGATCGCCGTCGTCGCCATGAGCTGCCGCTACCCCGGCGGCGCCGACTCCCCCGAAGCGCTCTGGCGGCTGCTCGCCGACGGCACCGACGCGATCGGCGACTTCCCCACCGACCGGGGCTGGAACCTGGAACACCTCTTCCACCCCGACCCCGACCGGCCCGGCACCAGCCACACCCGCCACGGCGGATTCCTCTACGACGCGGCCGGCTTCGACGCCGAGTTCTTCGGCATCAGCCCCCGCGAGGCGCTCGCCGTCGACCCGCAGCAACGGCTGCTCCTGGAGTGCGCCTGGGAGGCGTTCGAGCGGGCGGGCCTCGACCCCCGTTCCCTCAAAGGCAGTTCCACCGGCGTGTTCATCGGCATGACCGGCCAGGACTACGGCCCCCGCCTGCACGAACCCGCCCCGGCCACCGACGGCTACCTCCTGACCGGCAGCACCCCGAGCGTCGCCTCGGGCCGCCTCGCGTTCACCTTCGGCCTCGAAGGACCGGCGCTGACCGTCGACACCGCCTGCTCGTCGTCCCTGGTCACCCTCCACCTCGCCGCCCAGGCCCTGCGGCGCGGCGAGTGCCGGCTCGCCCTCGCCGGGGGAGCCACCGTCCTCGCCACCCCGGGCATGTTCACCGAGTTCTCCCGCCAGCGCGGTCTGGCCCCCGACGGCCGCTGCAAACCGTTCGCTGCGGCGGCCGACGGCACGGGGTGGGCCGAGGGCGTCGGGCTCGTCCTCCTGGAACGCCTCTCCGAGGCGAGGCGTTCCGGCCACCGCGTCCTGGCCGTCGTCCGCGGCTCGGCCGTCAACCAGGACGGCGCCAGCAACGGACTCACCGCCCCCAACGGCCCCGCGCAGCAACGCGTCATCCGCGCCGCCCTCACCGACGCCCGGCTCACGGCCGCCGACATCGACGCCGTGGAGGCCCACGGCACCGGCACCACCCTCGGCGACCCGATCGAGGCCCAGGCCCTCATCGCGACGTACGGCCAGGACCGGACCGAACCGCTGTGGCTCGGCTCGCTGAAGTCGAACATCGGACACACCCAGGCGGCGGCGGGCATCGCCGGAGTGATCAAGACGGTCATGGCACTGAGGCACGAACATCTCCCCGCCACCCTCCACGTCGACGAGCCGAGCCGGCACGTGGACTGGTCGGCGGGAGCGGTACGGCTGCTCACCGAGGCCGTGCCGTGGACCCGGGGCGCGCGGGTGCGCAGGGCGGGGGTGTCGTCGTTCGGGATCTCGGGGACCAACGCGCACGTCGTCCTGGAGGAGGCACCGCCCTCCGCCGAGACACCCCCCGCCGAGGAGCTGGAGGTCGCGCCCTGGGCCGTCTCCGCGCGCAGCGCGCCGGCCCTGGCCGAACAGGTGCGCCGACTGGGCGAGTTGACCGATGCCTCCCCCACAGAGGTGGGCCGGGCACTCGCCACGACCCGCACCGTGTTCGAGCACCGGGCCGTCCTGCTCGGACACGAGACCGTGTCCGCCGTGGCCGCCGACATCGGCCCCGGACCGGTGCTGGTGTTCCCGGGCCAAGGCTCCCAGTGGGCCGGAATGGGAGCCCGGCTCCTCGACACGTCACCGGTGTTCGCCGCCCGCGTCGCCGCGTGCGAGACCGCGCTCTCGCCGTACGTCGACTGGTCGCTCACCGGCGTACTGCGCGGCGACGGCCAGGAGTTGACGAGGGTCGACGTCGTACAGCCGGTGCTGTGGGCGGTGATGGTCTCCCTCGCCGCCGTGTGGGCCGAGTACGGCGTCCGGCCCGCCGCCGTCGTCGGCCACTCGCAAGGGGAGATCGCCGCCGCCTGCGTCGCCGGAGCGCTCACGCTGGAGGACGGCGCGAAGGTCGTGGCCCTGCGCAGCCGCGCGCTGCGCAAGCTCGCCGGGTCCGGCGCGATGGCCTCGCTCGGGGTGGGGCGGGCGGAGGCCGCCGAACTCGTCGGCCCGTACGAAGGGGTGGGGGTCGCCGCCGTCAACGGGCCGTCGTCCACGGTGATCTCGGGACCGCCCGCCGAGGTCGCGGCCGTCGTCGCCGACACGGAGGCGCGAGGGCTGCGCGGGCGGCTCATCGACGTGGACTACGCCTCGCACAGTCCTCAGGTCGACGCCATCGCGGACGAACTCGCCGGAGTCCTGGCGGGAGTTGCACCCTCGTCGGCCCCGGTGGCGTTCTACTCCGCCGTGACGGGGACCCGGATCGACACCGCGAGCCTCGACGCCGGGTACTGGGTCACCAACCTGCGGCGGCCGGTGCGGTTCGCCGATGCCGTGAGCGCTCTGCTGGGCGCCGGACACCGGGTGTTCATCGAGGCCAGCAGCCATCCCGTGCTCGTCCCGGCGCTGGCGGAGTCCTTCGAGGAGGCCGATACGGACGCCGTCGCCGTACCGACGCTGCGCCGTCACGACGACGGGCCGTACCGGGTGGCGCAGTCGCTGGCGCACGCGTTCGTCGCCGGGTGCGACGTGCGGTGGGAGAAGTGGTTCCCGGCCGGAGCGGGGCTGCCCATGGTGGAGCTGCCCACCTACCCCTTCCAGCGGTGCCGGTACTGGCTGGACGCCCCGAGCGGGGTCACGGACACGTCCGGGCACGCGGTGCTGGGGACGGCCGTCGAACTCGCCGACGGGGACGGGTGGTTGCTCACCGGGCGGATCAGCCGGGACGGCCAGCCCTGGCTCGCCCAGCACACGCTCCTCGGCAACACCGTCGTGCCCGCGTCGGCCGTCGTCGAGTGGGCGTTGCGGGCCGCCGACGAGGCGGGGTACGCGGGGGTCGACGACCTGACGTTCACGGTGCCGCTGGTGCTGCCCGACAGCGGCGGGCTCCAGGTGCAGATCGTGGCCGGGAAGGGCGAACTGCGCGTCCACGCCCGCCCCGACGGCACGGCGGCCTGGACCTGCCATGCCGAGGGACAGCTCGCGTCGGAGGCCGGTGCGGAGACCGCGATCGGGGACGAGGCGTGGCCGCCGCCGGGGGCCGAACCCGTCGAGCTGAGCGGGTTCTACGAGCGGGACGACGTGCGATACGGGCCCGTGTTCAGGGGGTTGCGCTCGCTCTGGCGCAGGGGCGGGGAGCTGTACGCCGAGGCCGTGCTGCCCGAGGAGGCGCGCGGCACCGACGGTTACGGCATCCATCCGGCCCTGCTCGATGCCGCGCTCCACCCTGCGACCCTCGGCACGGACCCGCCCGGAGCCGGTGCGGTGTGGCTGCCGTTCACCTTCGACGGGGTACGGCTGCGGGCCACGGGCGCGTCCACCGTACGCGTCCGCCTCACCCCGCTCGGCGGGGAGAAGACCTGGCGGGTCGTGGTCAGCGACCCGGCGGGGGAGGAGGTGCTGACGTGCGAGAGCCTTGTCCTTGTCGCGGCCGAGGCAGGGCAGTTGAGGGCCGGACCGGCGCTGTACGCGCTGCGGTGGACGCCGGTGGAGACGGCCCTCGATGCCGGGGAGACCGTACCGCCCGTCGTACAAGAGGCCGTCGGTCTGTCCGACGCGGTCGCCGACGACGAACCCCAACTCGCCCTGCGCGACGGCACCGTACTGATCCCCCGCCTCACCCCCGTACCCGCGCCCACCGAACCACCGCGCCTCGACCCGGACGGCACCCTCCTGCTCGCGGGCCCGGACACGGACCTCCTCACCGCGATCGGCGACCACTTCACCCGCACCGGACAGGTCGCCCGGACGCTGCTCCTCCCCGAGAACGGCATCCCGCCCCTGGACGACCTCCAGCTCACCGCGGTCGTCTACGCCTCCGGCACCCACCCGGACGCCGGAACCGTGGCGACCCTGGACACCGCGACCGCCCACCTCCCCCTCGCCCTGTTCGCCGTCCTGCGCCCCGACCGGGACGGCTACGGCATCCCACGCTCGGCGGCCGACGCAGCCTGCGAGGCGGTGGCACTGCGCCGGGGACTGGCCCTGACGTACGACACACCCGACCACGTACCCGAACTGCTCGACACCGCACGGGCGTACGGCGGCTCGCTCCTGGTCGCGACCCACGGCACCCCGCCCGCTTATCTGCGCACGTCGACCCGCCCGCAACCCCCCGCCCGCCGCACCGCCGCCACCGACAAGCCCCCCACGGACTGGTCCACCCGGCTCGCCCCCCTCTCCGCCGCCGAACAACTCCGTGCCCTGGTGGACGCCGTACGCACCCACGCGGCAGCGGTCCTCGGACGCGACGACCCCGAAACCCTGCGCGGCGACGCCACGTTCAAACAGCTCGGCCTCGACTCGATGACGGCGGTCGAACTCCGCAACCGGCTCGCCGCGGACACCGGACTGCGCCTGCCCACGGCGCTCGTCTACCGCCACCCGACCCCGACGGCCGTCGCCACCCACCTCCGGAACCGCCTGACGGGGGCACCACCACCGCGCGCCGCCGACACGGTTCTGGCCGACCTGACCCGGCTGGAGAACTCCTTGGCCGACAACGGCCATCACGACACGCACGAGATCACCGCCCGCCTGGAGGCACTCCTCACCCGCAGGCGGAGCGCGAACAGCACGGAGTCCGCGCACCGGCTCAAGGCCGCGTCAGCCGACCAGCTCCTCGACTTCATCGACAACGAACTCGGTGTCAGGCACGAGACCCCCACTCCGAAGGCCGGGTGACTCCATGGCGAGCGAAGAGCAACTGGTCGAGTACCTGCGCCGAGTGACGACCGAACTCCAGGACACACGGCAGCAGTTGACGGACCATCAGGAAAGGGATCGGGAACCGATCGCGATCGTCGGCATGGCCTGCCGCTTCCCGGGCGGCGTCTGCTCGCCGGAGGAACTCTGGGACCTCGTCGCCGCCGGAAAGGACGCCATCGAGGACTTCCCCACCGACCGGGGCTGGGACCTGGACACCCTCTACCACCCCGACCCCGCGCACTACGGCACGAGCTACGTACGCCACGGCGGCTTCGTCGACCACGCCACCGACTTCGACGCCGAGTTCTTCGGCATCAGCCCCCGCGAGGCCCTGGCGATGGACCCCCAGCAGCGCCTGATGCTGGAGACCTCGTGGGAGCTGTTCGAACGCGCCGGCATCGATCCCCACACCCTCAAGGGAAGCCGCACGGGCGTCTACGCCGGGGTCTCCAGTGAGGACTACATGTCCCAACTGGCCCGCATCCCCGAAGGGTTCGAGGGACACGCCACCACGGGAAGCCTCACCAGCGTCATCTCCGGGCGGGTCGCCTACACCTACGGACTCGAAGGTCCCGCGATCACCGTCGACACCGCCTGCTCCGCCTCCCTCGTCGCCGTCCACCTCGCCGGGCAGGCCCTGCGGCGACGCGAATGCGAACTCGCGGTCGCGGGCGGCGTCCTCGTCCTGTCGAGCCCGCTCATGTTCACCGAGTTCTCCCGGCAGCGGGGGCTGGCGCCCGACGGACGCTGCAAGCCGTTCGCCGCCGCCGCCGACGGGACCGGGTTCTCCGAGGGGGTCGGTCTGATCCTTCTCGAACGACTCTCCGACGCCCGGCGCAACGGGCACAACGTCCTTGCCGTGATCCGGGGTTCGGCCGTGAACCAGGACGGCGCCTCGAACGGGCTCAGCGCGCCCAACGACGCGGCCCAGGAGCGGGTCATCCGCGCCGCGCTGGCCGACGCGCGGCTGACCGCCGACGAGGTCGACGCGGTCGAGGCGCATGGGACGGGGACGCGGTTGGGGGATCCGATCGAGGCGCAGGCGTTGATCGCGGCGTACGGGGGTGGTGGGCGGGAACGGCCGCTTCTGGTGGGGTCGTTGAAGTCGAACATCGGGCATACGCATGCGACTGCTGGGGTTGCCGGGGTCATCAAGAGTGTGATGGCTCTGCGGCATGGGGTGTTGCCTGCGACGTTGAATGTGGAGGAGTTGAGTCCGCATGTTGAGTGGGGGGCGGTGGAGGTTGTTACCGAGCCTCGGGGGTGGCCGGAGAGTGGGCGGGTTCGGAGGGTGGGGGTGTCTTCCTTTGGGATTTCGGGGACTAATGCGCATCTGATTCTTGAGGAGGTGCCGGGAGGTGAGGAGGGGGCTTCTGTTGAGGAGCCTGAGGTTGTGCCGTGGGTGGTGTCGGCGCGGAGTTCGGGGGCGTTGGAGGAACAGGTGCGGCGGGTGGGGGAGTTGGAGGCTTCGGCGGTGGAGGTGGGGTGGTCGTTGGTTGCGACGCGGTCGGTGTTCGAGCACCGTGCGGTGGTCGTGGGTGGGGACGTGGTGTCGGGTGTGGCCGGGGACATTGGGCCCGGGCCGGTGCTGGTGTTTCCGGGGCAGGGGTCGCAGTGGGTGGGGATGGGGGCGCAACTCCTGGATGAATCACCGGTGTTCGCGGCGCGGATCGCGGAGTGTGAGCAGGCTCTTGCGCCTCATGTGGGGTGGTCGTTGGCTGAAGTGCTGCGGGGTGGCAGGGAGTTGGACCGTGTCGACGTCGTGCAGCCGGTGCTGTGGGCGGTGATGGTTTCTCTCGCCGCCGTCTGGGAGGGTTACGGCGTCCGTCCTGCCGCAGTGATTGGGCATTCACAGGGTGAGATAGCAGCGGCCTGTGTTGCGGGGGTGCTGTCGCTCCAGGACGCGGCGAGGATCGTGGCCGTTCGTAGTGATGCGCTCCGGCAGTTGCAGGGCCGGGGTGACATGGCCTCCCTCGGCGTCGGTACCGACCAGGCGGCCGAACTGATCGGCGACAGGCCGGGCGTGTCCGTCGCCGTCGTCAACAGCGCCTCCTCGACGGTGATTTCGGGGCCGCCCGGCGACATAGCGGCGGTGGTGTCCGAGGCTGAGGCGCGCGGACTGAGGGCACGCCTCATCGACGTCGGCTACGCCTCTCACAATGCTCAAATAGACGAACTCCGCGAGGAGTTGACCCGACGGCTCTCCGACGTCCACCCGAGTGCGGTGTCCGACGTCGCGTTCTACTCGACCGTCACCGCAGGCCGTATCGACACAACTGCCCTCGACACCGAGTACTGGGTGACCAACCTCCGTGAGCAGGTCCGCTTCGCCGAGACGCTGGAGGCTCTCCAGGCCGACGGCTACCGCCTGTTCATCGAGGCCAGCCCCCACCCGGTCCTGGTTCTCCCGATGGAGGAGACCATCGAGGCCGGGATCGTCGTCCCCACCCTGCGCCGCGATCAAGGGGGTACGAAACAACTCACCCTCGCCGCAGCCCAGGCCTTCACCGCAGGCGCCGACATCAACTGGCACCACTGGTTCCCCACCCCGCCCCACCCCATCGACCTCCCCACCTACCCCTTCCAACGCCACCGCTACTGGCTCCCCGACACCGCCCCCCGAGGCACCCACGCCACCAGCTCCGGACACCCCCACCTCTCCACCGCCGTCACCCTCGCCGACGGAGGCGTGGTCCTGGACGGCCGGGCCGACGGGCTGAAGGGGCACGTCGTCGCCGGGACCCCCCTCGTGCCGGGTGCCGCGTTCGTGGAGTGGGTGTTGCGGGCCGCCGACGAGGCAGGGTGCGCGGCGGTGGAGGAGCTGACGATGCAGGCGCCGCTGGTGCTGGCGGAGGCCGGGGTGCGGGTGCAGGTCGTCGTGGGGGCGGCGGGGGAGCGGGGGCGGCGGGACGTGCACGTGTACGCGCGCCCGGAGCAGGGAGACGTCTGGGTGTGTCACGCCGTCGGGGAGGTGGGGGGTGAGGCGGTCGCCCCTCCGGCGCGGGACGCCGGGCAGTGGCCACCGGCAGGTGCGGAGGCCGTGGACCTGAGCGGGTTCTACGAGCGCGTCGCGGACGCCGGGTACGCGTACGGTCCCGCCTTCCAGGGGCTGCGCGGGGTGTGGCGGGTCGGCGAGGATCTCGTCGCGGAGGTGGAACTGCCCCGACCGGCCGGTCCGGCGGCAGGGTTCGGCATTCATCCGGCGCTGCTGGACGCCGCCCTGCATCCGCTGCTCGCCGGGTGGGACCGGGACGGGGTGCTGCTGCCGTTCGTCTGGAGCGGTGTGTCCCTGTGGGCTTCGGAAGCGACCGCCGTACGCGTACGCATCGTCCACCTGCGCGAGGACGCCGTACGGGTGACGGTGACCGATCCTGCGGGTGGGCCGGTGCTGGACGTGGCGGAGTTGCGGTTGCGGCCGACCGGCGCCGAGCAGGTCCGGGCTGCCGTCGGGGCGGACGGGCTCTACGAACTGCGCTGGTATCCGCTGCCGGTGACGGCCGTGGACGATCGACTCACCTGGGCCGCGCTGGAGGAGCTGACGCAGGACGCCTCCCCGCCCGACCTGGTCCTGACCACCGTCGACACGGGCGGCGCCGACGAACTCGCCGTCACCGAGGGCGTGTTGTCGACCGTCCAGGAGTTCCTGGCCGCCCCTGGGCTGGAGCGGTCGCGGCTCGTGGTCGTGACGCGGGGTGCTGAGGGCGATCTCGCGGGTGCCGCTGTGTGGGGGCTCGTGCGCAGTGCGCAGTCTGAGCATCCGGGGCGGTTCGTGCTCGTCGACACGGAGGGGGAGGAGGCTGCCGTCGTCGTGGACGCCGTGCGGCGGGCCCTCGCGGTGGACGAGTCTCAAGTGGCCCTGCGAGCAGGGCGGTTGGTGATGCCCCGGTGGGCGCGGGCCGGGGTGTCGGACGAGGTGGCCGGGCCTTCCGGTGCGCGTGTCTGGCGGGTGGTGAGCGGGGCGGCCGGGACCTTCGACGCGGTGTCGGCGGTGGCCTGCGAGGAAGAGGCGCTCGCTGCGGGGCAGGTGCGGATCGGCGTGCATGCGGCGGGCGTCAACTTCCGTGACGTGCTGATCGCGTTGGGCATGTATCCGGACCCGGACGCCGTCATGGGGACCGAGGTTGCCGGGGTGGTGGCGGAGGTCGGGCCCGGGGTGACGTGGCCGGTGGTGGGGGAGCGGGTCATGGGGATGGTCGAGGGCGGGTTCGGGCCGTGGGCCGTCGCCGACGCGCGGATGGTGGCTCCCGTTCCGGACGGGTGGGACATGCGGCAGGCCGCCGGGGCTCCCGCAGCGTTCCTCACGGCCTGGTACGGGCTGGTCGAAGTGGCCGAACTCCGCGCCGGTGAGCGGGTGTTGATCCATGCCGCGACGGGCGGGGTGGGGATGGCCGCCGTCCGGGTGGCGCGGCGGCTCGGCGCCGAGGTGTTCGCGACCGCCGGCCCCGGCAAGCACGCCGTGCTGGAGGAGCTGGGGATCGACGAGGCGCACCGTGCCTCCTCGCGGGACCTCGCCTTCGCCGAGAAGTTCGGGCGCGTGGACGTCGTACTCAACAGCCTCACCGGCGAGTTCATCGACGCCTCTCTCCAACTCCTGGGCGCGGGCGGGCGGTTCGTCGAGCTGGGGAAGACCGATGTCAGGGAGCCGGACGGGGTCGCGTACACGGCGGTCGACCTGGTCGCCGACGCGGGGCCCGGGAAGCTCGGGGAGATGCTGGGGCGGCTCGGCGAGGTGTTCGCCTCCGGGGCGCTGCCCGTGCGGGCCTGGCCGTTGGGGCGGGTACGGGACGCCCTGCGGTTCATGAGCCGGGCCGAGCACACCGGGAAACTGGTGCTCGACGTACCGGCACCGGTCGATCCCGGGGGGACCGTCCTCATCACCGGCGGCACCGGGACCCTCGGCGGCGCCGTGGCCGAACACCTGGTGCGTACGGGGGAGACGGCCCGGCTCCTGCTGGTCGGCCGACGCGGCAGGGCGGACGAACTCGTGGCCCGGCTACGGGACTTGGGCGCCCACGTCGACGTTGTCGCCGCCGACGTGAGCGAACCCGGCGCCGTGGCCTCGCTGATCGCTGGCATCGACCCGGCCCACCCGCTGACCGGCGTCGTCCACGCCGCCGGAGTCCTCGACAACGCCCTCGTCGATGCCCAGGACCCCGACCGGCTCGCCCGGGTGTGGGCCGTCAAAGCCGGTGCCGCGCGCCAACTCCACGAGGCGACCCGTGCGAAGAGGCTGGGAATGTTCGTGATGTTCTCCTCCTTCGCCGCCACGCTGGGCACCCCCGGCCAGGCCAACTACGCGGCGGCCAACGCCTATTGCGACGCGCTGGCGGTGTCGCGCCGGGCCCAGGGGCTCGCGGGGCTCTCGGTCGCGTGGGGCCTGTGGGAGGCCACCAGCGGACTGACCGGGACCCTGTCCGCCGCCGACCGGGCCCGTATCGACCGGTACGGGATCAAACCGACCGGCGCGGCCCGGGGATGCGCGCTGCTGGACGCGGCGCGGCGGCACGGACGCCCCGATCTCCTCGCCCTCGACCTGGACGTCCGCACCCCGGACGCCGGTCAAGTGCCCACCGTGCTGCGGGGGTTGACGGCGCCCGCCGCACGGCCCGTCGCCGCCTCGGCCGGCGCGGTGGCGGACTGGCCGGTCAGGCTCGCCGCACTGACCGGCGAGGAACGCGTGGACCTGATGACCGGGCTGGTGCGCGCGCACGCGGCCGGAGTGCTCGGGCACGCCGACGCGGACGCGGTACGGGTGGACACGCAGTTCAAGGAGCTGGGGTTCGACTCGCTGACGGCCGTCGAGCTGCGCAACCGGCTCGCCGCCGCGACCGGGCTCAAGCTGCCCGCCGCCCTGGTGTTCGACCATCCCCGGCCCCGCGCGCTCGCCGCCCACCTGGCCGAACGGCTCGTCCCCGACGCCGAGCCCGCACCGGCGGGGGACGCGACGGCGCAGGTGCTGCGCGAGGTCGCCCGCGTCGAACACGGCCTGTCCGCAGCCGTCGTACAGAGCCTGGACCGGGCGGCGGTCGCCGCGCGGCTGGAGGCGCTGCTCGCCAAGGTCCTGGACACCGGCGACGGTGACGGCGTCGACCGGCTGGAGACGGCCACGGCGCAGCAGGTACTGGACTTCATCGACAACGAACTCGGGGTGTGAGCCGGGTGCCCACCGAACACGGGGAGTGCGCATGGTGAGCGAGGAGAAACTCGTCGACTACCTCAAACGCGTCTCCGCCGACCTGCACACCACACGGCAGCGGCTGCGCGAGGCGGAGGAACGCGCCCAGGAACCCATCGCCGTCGTCGAGATGGCCTGCCGCTACCCCGGCGGGATCCGCACCCCCGAAGCGCTCTGGGACCTGGTCGCCACCGGCCGCCACGCGCTCGGCCCGTTCCCCGAGAACCGGGGCTGGGACCTCGCGGCCCTCTTCCACCCCGACCCCGACCACCCCGGCACCACGTACGCCCGCGAAGGCGGATTCGTCCACGACGCCGACCTGTTCGACCCCGAGTTCTTCGGCATCAGCCCCCGCGAGGCACAGGCCCTCGACCCCCAGCAGCGCCTGCTCCTGGAGTGCGCGTGGGAGGCGCTGGAACGCGCCGGCCTCGATCCGAGGTCCCTGCATGGCAGCCGCACCGGCGTGTACGCGGGTGCCGCCCTGCCCGGCTTCGGGACCCCGCACCTCGACGCCGAGGCCGAGGGACACCTCGTCACCGGCAGCGCGCCCAGCGTCCTGTCCGGCCGCCTCGCCTACACCTTCGGCTTCGAGGGCCCGGCCGTCACCATCGACACGGCCTGCTCCTCCTCGCTCGTCGCCGTCCACCTCGCGGCCCACGCCCTGCGGCAGCGCGAGTGCGACCTCGCGCTCGCGGGCGGGGTCACGGTGATGACCACGCCGTACGTGTTCACCGAGTTCTCCCGCCAGCGCGGCCTAGCCGCCGACGGGCGCTGCAAGCCGTTCGCGGACGCCGCCGACGGCACCGCGTTCTCCGAGGGCGCCGGCCTGCTCGTACTGGAGCGGCTCACCGACGCCCGCCGGGCCGGACACCCGATCCTCGCGGTGATCCGGGGTTCAGCCGTCAACCAGGACGGCGCAAGCAATGGGCTCACCGCGCCCAACGGCCTCGCCCAGCAGCGCGTGATCCGCGCAGCGCTGGCCGGGGCTCGCCTCTCACCCGCCGAGATCGACGCGGTCGAGGCACACGGCACCGGCACCCGCCTCGGCGACCCCATCGAGGCGGACGCCCTGCTCGCCACGTACGGACAGGAACGCCACGACGAGAAACCGCTGTGGCTCGGGTCGGTCAAGTCCAACCTGGGACACACCCAGGGCGCCGCCGGGGCCGCTGGACTCATCAAGATGGTCCTCGGACTGCGGCACGAGACCCTCCCGGCGACCCTGCACGTGAACTCCCCGACCGCACAAGCCGATTGGGCGTCGGGAGACGTACGGCTGCTCACCGAGGCGGTGCCCTGGCCGCGCGGGGAGCGCACCCGGCGGGCCGGGGTGTCGTCGTTCGGGATCTCCGGGACCAACGCGCACGTGATCCTGGAGGAGGCACCGCCAGAAGAACCAGCGGACGAACCGGTACGGCGAGACCCCGGGGGGCGCCCGGACCTGCCATGGCTGCTGTCCGCCCGCACCGTCCCCGCCCTGCGCGCCCACGCCGGAGCACTCGCCCCGCACCTGGACGACCCCACGGCGGCAGTCGCCGCCACCCTGTCCCACCGCACCCTCTTCGAACACCGCGCCGTGGTGCTCGGCACCGACCGCGAGGAACGCGCACAAGCCCTCGCCGCCCTCGCCGAAGGCCGTCCGCACCCGGCCCTCGTACGCCCCCCGGGCGCGGCCCGCACTGGCACCACCGCGTTCCTCTTCACCGGCCAGGGCAGCCAACGCCCCGGCATGGGACAGGAGTTGTACGCCGCCTTCCCCGCCTTCGCCGAAGCCCTGGACGACGTCTGCGCCCACCTGGACCCGGCCCTGAAGCGCACCCTGTTCGCCCCGCCCGACAGCGCCGAAGCCGCCGCACTGAACGAGACCGGCACCACCCAGACAGCCCTGTTCGCCCTCGAAACGGCCCTCTACCGGCTCGTCACCTCCTTCGGCGTCACCCCCAGCCACCTCACCGGACACTCGGTGGGCGAGATCGCCGCCGCCCACGCGGCCGGAGTCCTCGACCTGCCGGACGCCTGCACCCTCGTCGCCGCACGCGGACGCCTCATGCAGGCCCTGCCACCGGGCGGCGCCATGCTCGCCGTCCAGGCCACCGAGACCGACGTACTCCCCCTCCTCACGGACCGCCTCGCGCTCGCGGCGGTCAACGGACCCACCTCCGTGGTGATCTCCGGCGACGCCACCCAAGCGGCCACGCTGGAACACACCCTGCGCGCACGCGGACTGCGCACCAAACGCCTCAACGTGAGCCACGCCTTCCACTCACCGCTCCTCGACCCCATGCTGGACGAATTCCGCGCCGTCGTCCGCGAGTTGACCTTCCACCCGCCGACCCTCCCCATCGTCTCCAACCTCACCGGAGCCCTCGCCGACGCGCAGACGCTGGCCGACCCCGAGTACTGGGTACGGCACGTCCGCCGGCCGGTGCGGTTCTTCGACGGGGTGCGCGCGCTCGACGCCCAGAAAGTGGTCCGGTACCTGGAGCTGGGGCCGGACCCGGTCCTGACCACGATGGTGCGGGACTGCCTGCCGTCCACCGAACCCGTCGTGACCACCGCCCTGCGCACCGGACACGACGAGACACGCACCCTGCTCAGCGCCCTGGCCACCCTCCACACCGACGGCCAGCCCGTCGACTTCACCCCCCTCGTCCCGCCCGGCACCGACCACCCCCACCTGCCCACCTACCCCTTCCAGCGCCGCCGCTACTGGCGCTCGGCCCCCCACACCCCCACCAGCGCCGTCGACCTGGACGACACCGGCCACCCGCTCCTGCCGGTCGCGGTCCAACAAGCCGACGGCGGACTCCTGTTCGCCGGACGCCTCTCCCCACGCACACACCCCTGGCTCGCGGACCACACCATCGGCGGCGCCGTCCCGTTCCCCGGCACCGCCTTCCTCGAACTCGCCCTGTCCGCAGCCCGGTTCACCCAGTGCGACACCATCGACGACCTCACCCTCGAAACCCCGCTGCTCCTCGACGACAACGGCACCGTCAGCCTCCAACTCACCCTCGCCGCACCGGACTCCACCGGCCGCCGCACCCTGGCCGTCCACGCCCGCACCGACGACGAGTGGCACCGCCACGCCACCGGAACCCTCACGGCGAGCACCGACACCCACCCGCCGACCCCCACGACCTGGCCACCCACCGACGCCACCCCCGTCGACGTCGACGCCCTGTACACCCGCCTCGACGAACAGGGCTACGCCTACGGCCCCGCCTTCCGAGCCGTCCGAGCCGCCTGGCGACACGGCGACGACCTGTACGCCGACGTCCACCTCACCGAGCCAGCCGACGGGTTCACCCTCCACCCCGTCCTGCTCGACGCCGCGCTGCACGCCGTGGACACCCTCTACCCGCACGACGACCGGCAGGTCCGCCTGCCGTTCTCCTTCACCGGCGTCCGCCAGTACACGACCGGCGCGACCACGCTCCGCGCCCACCTCACCGCCCTGGCCGACGACCGGCTCCGCCTCGACCTCACCGACACCGACGGCGCCCCGGTCGCCACCATCGACACACTCCGCCTGCGCCGGATCGCCACCGGCCACTGGCGTACGAGCATTCCCCTGCACCACCTGGAGTGGCAGCAACTCCCCTTCTCCTTCTCCGGCGAGGCATCGGAGGCCGAGAGCGACTTCGTGTTCGCCGCCTTCCCCGCCGGGGACGACCCGGCGCAGGCGCGGACCCACGCCCACCAAGCCCTGCGCCTGGTGTCCGACTGGCTCGCCACCGACACCGAGGCGCGACTCGTCGTCGTCACCGAGGGCGCGGTGACCGCCCGCCCGGACGACCCGCCGCCCGACCTGGCCACCGCCCCCCTGTGGGGCCTGGTCCGCGCCGCGCAGGCCGAACAGCCCGGCCGTATCCTGCTGCTGGACACGGACCAGGACCCCGCATCGCGTGCGGCACAGTCCGCCGCACTCGCCGCCGCCACGGCCCGCAACGAGACACAGCTCGCCCTGCGCGACGGAACGGCCCTGGTGCCACGACTCGCCGCCGTCGGTCAATCCGAGGCGACCGCACCGGAGTTGGACCCCGAGCGCGCCGTCCTGATCACCGGCGGCACCGGAGGGCTCGGGCAGACGGTCGCCCGCCATCTCGCCGCCGCGCACGGAGCCCGCCACCTGCTCCTCGCCGGCCGCCGGGGTCCTGACGCGGAAGGCGTCGCCGAACTCCGCGACGACCTCGCGGAGTTGGGCGTCGAGGTGGAGGCGGTGGCCTGCGACGTCACCGACCCCGAAGCGCTCGCCGAACTCGTCGGCTCCCGCGCGCTGACCGCCGTCGTCCACCTGGCCGGGATCGTCGACGACAGCCTCGTCACGGCGATGACCCCGGACCAACTCGACGCCGTCCTCACCCCGAAGGCCGACGCGGCCTGGCAACTCCACCGCCTCACCCAGGACATGGACCTCGCGGCGTTCGTGCTGTTCTCCTCCGCCGGATCCGTCCTCGGGGCCGCAGGACAGGCCAACTACGCCACCGCCAACGCGTTCCTCGACGCCCTCGCCGAACACCGCCGCGCCGAGGGCCTCGCCGCGACCTCCATCGCGTGGGGGCTGTGGGAGTCCGCAGCCGGCGGGATGGCCGCACGGCTCGACGACACCGACCGCGCGCGCATCCGCCGTACGGGTGTCGCCGCGCTGACCGACGAGCAGGCGCTCGGACTCTTCGACGCGGCACTGACCGCCGCCCGGCCCGCCGTGCTCGCCTCCCGGTTCGACCGGGCGGTCCTGCGCGACGACATGATGTCGCCCGTCCTGCGCGGCCTCGTCCGCACACCCCGCCCGGCCCCGGTGACCCGCGAGGAGGAGACCACCTGGGCCGCACACGTGGCCGCGCTGCCGGACACCGACCGGGAACGCGCGCTGACCGAACTGGTCCGTGAACAGGTCGCGATCGTGCTCGCGCACCCCACGCCCGGCGCCATCGAACTGGACCGCGCCTTCCACGAGTTGGGCTTCGACTCGCTGACCTCGCTGGAACTGCGCAACCGGCTGTCCACCGCGACCGGCATCCGGCTCCCCGCGACCCTCGTCTTCGACCACCCCACCGCCAAGGCACTGGTGAACCACCTGCGCGCCCAACTCCCGGGTGCGGGTGCGGGTGCGGCAAAGGCGATCGAGGCCACGACCGTACGGGCGGCCACGGACGACGACCCCATCGCGATCGTCGGCATGGCCTGCCGCTACCCCGGCGGGGTCACCTCCCCCGAGGACCTCTGGCGCCTGGTGCGCGACGGGGGTGACGCCATCGGGCCCTTCCCCGAGAACCGGGGCTGGAACACCGCCGAACTCTTCGACCCCGACCCCGACCAGGTCGGCCACAGCTACACCCGGGAGGGCGGATTCCTCTATGACGCGGGCGAGTTCGACGCCGAGTTCTTCGGCATCAGCCCCCGCGAGGCGCTGGCGATGGACCCTCAGCAACGGCTCCTCCTGGAGACCGCCTGGCACGCCTTCGAGGACGCCGGGATCGACCCGGCGACCCTGCGCGGAACGTCGTGCGGGGTGATCACCGGGATCATGTACGACGACTACGGCTCACGGTTCCTCGCGCGCAAACCCGAGGGGTTCGAGGGGCGGATCATGACCGGGAGCACACCGAGTGTGGCCTCCGGACGGGTTGCCTACACCTTCGGGCTCGAAGGGCCCGCGATCACCGTCGACACCGCCTGCTCGTCGTCGTCGGTCGCGATCCACCTGGCGGCACAGGCACTTCGGCAGGGGGAGTGCGAGCTGGCGCTCGCGGGGGGCGTGACCGTGATGGCCACGCCGAACACGTTCGTGGAGTTCTCCCGGCAGCGGGGGCTGGCGCCCGACGGTCGGTGCAAGCCGTTCTCGGCCGCCGCCGACGGCACCGGCTGGGGCGAGGGGGCCGGATTGGTCGTCCTGGAGCGGCTCTCCGACGCGCGGCGTCGCGGACACAAGGTGCTGGCGCTGCTGCGGGGGTCCGCCGTGAACCAGGACGGCGCCTCGAACGGGCTCACCGCACCCAACGGGCCGTCGCAGGAGCGGGTGATCCGGGCGGCGCTCGCCGGGGCGGGGCAGCGGGCGGCGGATGTGGACGCGGTGGAGGCGCACGGTACGGGGACCGTCCTCGGCGATCCCATCGAGGCGGGGGCGTTGCTTGCCGTCTATGGGCAGGGGCGGGCTGTGGAGCGGCCGTTGTGGCTCGGGTCGGTGAAGTCGAACATCGGGCACACGCAGGCGGCGGCGGGGGTGGCCGGGGTGATCAAGATGGTGATGGCGCTGCGGCATGAGGTGCTTCCCGTCAGCCTCCATGCCGAGGTGCCTTCGGGGCATGTGGAGTGGGACGGGGGTGGGGTGCGGTTGCTTTCCGAGGCGGTGGGGTGGCCTCGGGGGGAGCGGGTTCGGCGGGCCGGGGTGTCGTCGTTCGGGATTTCGGGGACTAATGCGCATCTGATTCTTGAGGAGGCGCCGGGGGGTGAGGAGGGGGCTTCTGTTGAGGAGCCTGAGGTGGTGCCGTGGGTGGTGTCGGCGCGGAGTTCGGGGGCGTTGGAGGAACAGGTGCGGCGGGTGCGGGAGTTGGAGGCTTCGGCGGTCGAGGTGGGGTGGTCGCTGGTTGCGACGCGGTCGGTGTTCGAGCACCGGGCCGTGATTGTGGATGGAGACGTGGTGTCGGGGGTGGCCGGGGACATTGGGCCCGGGCCGGTGCTGGTGTTCCCGGGTCAGGGGTCGCAGTGGGTGGGGATGGGGGCCCAACTCCTCGACGAGTCGCCGGTGTTCGCAGATCGGATCGCGGAGTGCGAGCAGGCCCTTGCGCCTCATGTGGACTGGTCGCTGACTGAAGTGCTGCGGGGCGGCAGGGAGTTGGACCGTGTTGATGTGGTTCAGCCGGTGTTGTGGGCGGTGATGGTTTCCCTCGCCGCCATCTGGGAGGGTTATGGCGTTGTGCCCGCCGCAGTGATTGGGCATTCACAGGGTGAGATAGCAGCAGCCTGCGTTGCGGGAGCACTGTCGCTCCAGGACGCGGCGCGGATCGTCGCCGTCCGCAGTGACGCACTCCGGCAGCTCCAGGGCCGGGGAGACATGGCCTCGATCGGCACCGGCCCGGACGAGGTGCGTGCGCTGATCGGCGATCATCGGCCCGGCGTGTCCGTCGCCGTCGTCAACAGCGCCTCCTCCACAGTGATTTCAGGGCCGCCCGCCGAGGTGGCTGCGGTGGTGTCCGAGGCTGAGGCGCGCGGACTGAGGGCACGCCTCATCGACGTGGGCTACGCCTCTCATAATGCTCAAATAGACGAACTCCGCGAGGAGTTGACCCGACGGCTCTCCGACGTCCGGCCGAGTGCGGTGTCCGACGTCGCCTTCTACTCGACCGTCACCGCTGGCCGCATCGACACAACTGCCCTCGACACCGAGTACTGGGTCACCAACCTCCGTGAACAAGTCCGTTTCGCCGAGACCATCGCAGCTCTCCAGGCCGACGGCTACCGCCTGTTCATCGAGGCCAGTCCCCACCCCGTCCTCGTCCTCCCCATGGAGGAGACCATCGACACCGGGACCGTCGTCCCGACCCTCCGCCGCGACCACGGGGGTACGAAACAACTCACCCTCGCCGCAGCCCAGGCCTTCACCGCAGGCGCCGACATCAACTGGCACCGCTGGTTCCCCACCCCGCCCCACACCATCGACCTCCCCACCTACCCCTTCCAACACCACCACTACTGGCTAGCACCCCCCACCACCCCCACCGACGCCACCGACCTGGGCATGACCCCCCTCGACCACCCCCACCTCACCGCCACCACCGAACTCCCCGCCTCCGACGCCTACTTGCTCACCGGCCGCCTCACCCACGAAACCTCCCCCTGGCTGGCCGAACACGTCGTCGCCGCGACCCCCCTGGTCCCCGGCTCCGCTCTGATCGAGTGGCTGCTCAGGGCCGCCGACGAAGCGGGCTGCCCCACCCTGGACGAGGTCACGCTGACGGCACCACTCCCGTTCCCCGATTCGGGAACCACCCAGCTCCAGATAACCGTGGGCGCGGCGGACGACGAGGGCCGACGCGAGGTCCGTGTGTACGCGCGACGCGACACCGCGTGGGTGTGCCATGCCACCGGCGTGGCGAGCCCCGAACCCCCTGTACCGGCCGCCGAGTTGGCCCCCGAATGGCCCCCTGTCGACGCCGACCCCGTCGACGTCGAGGACTTCTACCCGCGCGCCGCGCAGACCGGCTACACCTACGGCCCGGCCTTCCAGGGCTTGCGAAAGCTGTGGCGACACGGCCCCGACCTGTTCGCGGAGATCACCCTCCCCGAACAGGCGGGCCCCCACGACGGTTTCGGCATCCACCCCGCCCTGCTGGACGCCGCCCTGCACCCCTTGATGCTCCTCGACCCACCCGGAAACGGCCGCCTGTGGCTCCCGTTCGCCTGGACCGGCGTGACCCTGAGCGCGACCGGCGCGACCAGCGTCCGCGTACGACTGACCCCTCGCGGCGAGACCGTCGGAGTCACCATCACCGACAGCACCGGCGCCCCCGTCCTCACCACGGACGCGCTGACCCTGCGCGCGGTCGCCCCCGGCCAGTTGGCGGCCGGCGTCGAGGGGCTCTATGCCGTCGAGTGGACCCCGCTCACGGCACCGCACGACGAGGGCGAGGAGACCCTCGTGTTGGCCGTGGACGGTGAGGAACTGCCGTCCGTGGCAAAGGTGTTGGCCGAAGTGCAGGAGTTCCTCGACTCCTCCGAGGAGTCCCGTCTGACGGTCGTGACCCGGGGCGCGGTGGCCGTCGACGGCGGCGACGTGGACCCTTCGGCAGCCGCCGTATGGGGCCTGGTCCGCAGCGCCCAGACAGAGCACCCGGGCCGTCTCGCCCTGCTGGACACGGACGGCGGCGAACTGCCCCGGCTGCCCGGCGGTGAACCCCAACTCGCCTTGAGGGACGGCGCGTTGTACGTCCCCAGGCTGACGCCCGTGACACCTCCCGACGACCTCCTCCCGCCGCCCGACACCTCCGCCTGGCGCCTCACCACCACAGGCCCCGCCACCTTGGACGCCCTGGCGATGACCGAGGCCCCGGAAGCCCTCGCCCCGCTGGCTCCCGGGCAGGTGCGGATCTCCGTACAGGCAGCCGGCGTGAACTTCCGTGACGTGCTCATCGCCTTGGGCATGTACCCCGACGAGGGCACGTTCGGCGGGAGCGAGGGCGCCGGCCGGGTGACGGAGGTCGGGCCCGGTGTCGCGCATCTGAAGGCCGGCGACCGGGTGATGGGCCTGTTCGAGGGCGCGTTCGGGACCCTGGTGGTCGCGGATGCCCGGATGATCGTCCCGGTTCCGGAGGGGATGAGCCTGCGGGAGGCCGCCGCCGTACCCGTCGTGTTCCTGACGGCCTGGTACGGACTCGTGGAGCTGGGCGGGCTGGGTGCGGGGGAGTCGTTGCTCGTGCACGCCGGGACCGGTGGGGTCGGGATGGCCGCCGTGCAGATCGCCCGGCATCTGGGCGCCGAGGTGTACGCGACCGCGAGCCCCGCCAAACACGCCGTGCTGGCGGAGTTGGGGATCGACGAGGCGCACCGGGCCTCCTCGCGGGATCTTGGGTTCGCGGAGAAGTTCCGGGGGCGCGTGGACCTCGTGCTCAACAGCCTGGCCGGGGAGTTCACCGACGCGTCCCTGCGACTGCTCGCCGGGCGCGGGCGGATGGTGGACATGGGGAAGACCGACAAGCGGGATGCCGGGCGCGTCGCCGCCGAGTACGGGGGAGTCCCGTACCGGGCCTTCGATCTCGTGCCCGATGCCGGGCCCGTGCGGATCGGGGAGATGCTGGCGGAACTGGGGGAGTTGTTCGCCTCCGGTGCGCTGACTCCCCTGCCCGTACGGTCCTGGCCTGTGGGGCGGGCCCGTGAGGCGTTCCGGTTCATGAGCCAGGCGCAGCACACCGGGAAGCTGGTGCTCGACATCCCTCCCGCCCTCGACCCGGACGGCACGGTCCTGATCACCGGCGGAACAGGCGTACTGGGTACGGCCGTTGCCGAACACCTCGTACGGGAGTGGGGTGTGCGGCGATTGGTGCTGGCGAGTCGGAGCGGGGGTGGCGAGGGTGTCGTGGAGGGGCTGGACGCCGATGTGTCGTTCGCGGCCGTGGATGTCACCGATGCGGATGCCGTGGCCGAACTTGTCGCGTGCATTGAGGGGTTGACCGGCGTCGTTCATGCCGCCGGTGTCCTGGACGATGCCGTCGTGACTGCTCAGACGCCGGAGAGTCTGGCGAAGGTGTGGGCCGTCAAGGCGGCCGGCGCGCGTCATCTCCACGAGGCGACACGGGACTTGGGGCTCGACCTGTTCGTGGTGTTCTCCTCGGCCGCCGCCACCCTCGGCAGTCCCGGTCAGGCCAACTACGCTGCGGCCAACGCCTATTGCGACGCCCTGATGCAACACCGCCGGGCCGAAGGGCTCCCCGGCCTCTCCATCGGCTGGGGGCTGTGGCGGACCGCCAGCGGCATGACCGGTCACCTGAACGACACCGACCTCGCCCGCATGAAACGCACCGGCTTCACCCCGCTCACCACCGAACACGGCCTGGCCCTCCTCGACGCCGCCCGCGCGCAGGAGCGACCGCACGTCATCGCCGTCGACCTCGACGTACGCGCCGTCGCCGCACCGCCGCCCCCTCTCCTGCGCGCCCTCGCCACGAAGGCCGTCACCGCCAGGCGCACCGCCGCGACGGGCACCGCCGCCGTGGACGGGTTCGCCGACCGGCTCGCCGCCCTGCCGCCCGCCGGACGGCACCGGCTGCTCCTGGACCTCGTCCGGTCCCACGCCGCCGGGGTGCTCGGGCACGCCGACCACGACGCGATCCGCCCGGACACGTCGTTCAAGGAACTGGGCTTCGACTCGCTGACCGCCGTGGAACTGCGCAACCGGCTCGCGGCGGCCACCGGACTCAAGCTGCCCGCCGCACTCGTCTTCGACCACCCGGAGTCGTCCGCCCTCGCCGGACACCTCCTGGAACGGCTCGACGGCACCCCGGCTCCCCCCAAGGACCCCGTGGGACCGCTGCTCGGCGAACTCGGCCGGATCGAGTCCTCCCTGACCACGCTCGCCCTCGACGACGAGGCGCGCGGCCGGATCACCCGACGCCTCACCACCCTGCTGACGAAGCTGAACGGCGCACCGGATCTCGAAGCGCTCGACACGGTCTCCGACGACGAGATGTTCGAGCTGATCGACCGGGAGCTGTGAACCCCGCGCGCCCCGACCACCCACACGCCGATGGAGAAGTGACGTCCGATGCCGAGCAACGAGGAAAAGCTTCGCCACTACCTCAAGCGGGTCACAGCGGACCTCGGCCAGGCGCGCAAGCGGCTGCGCGAGGTGGAGGAGCGCGCCCAGGAACCGATCGCCGTCGTCTCCATGGCCTGCCGCTTCCCCGGCGACGTCCGCACCCCCGAAGCGCTCTGGGACCTGGTCGCCGAAGGCCGCGACGCCATCGGCGAGGTCCCCGCGGACCGGGGCTGGGAGACGCCGGACATCAAGGGGGGCTTCCTGGCCGACGCGCCCGGCTTCGACGCCGCGTTCTTCGGGATCAGCCCCCGCGAGGCCCTCGCCATGGACCCCCAGCAACGCGTCCTCATGGAGACGGCCTGGGAGCTCCTCGAACGCGCCGGCATCGACCCCGCCACCCTGAAACTGAGCCCCACCGGCGTCTACGTCGGCGCGGGCGTCCTCGGCTTCGGCGGCGCGCAGCCCGACAAGGCGGTCGAAGGGCACCTCCTGACCGGCAACGCCCTGAGCGTCCTGTCCGGCCGTATCTCCTTCAGCCTCGGCCTCGAAGGACCGTCGGTCAGCGTCGACACGGCCTGCTCCTCCTCCCTCGTGGCCATGCACCTCGCCGTGCAGGCGCTGCGGCAGGGCGAGTGCGACCTCGCGCTGGCCGGCGGCGTGACCGTCATGCCCACCCCCGCCGCGTTCGCCGAGTTCTCCCGGCAGGGCGCGCTGGCCCCCGACGGCCGCTCCAAGGCGTTCTCGGCCACCGCCGACGGCACCGGCTTCTCCGAGGGCGCGGGGCTGCTGCTCCTCGAACGCCTCTCCGACGCCCGCGCCCGAGGCCATGAAGTTCTCGCCCTGCTGCGGGGCTCGGCCGTCAACCAGGACGGCGCCTCCAACGGCCTCACCGCCCCCCACGGCCCTTCCCAGGAACGCGTCATCCGCGCCGCCCTCGCCAACGCGGGCCTGGGAGCCGCCGAGATCGACGCCGTCGAGGCACACGGCACCGGCACCCGGCTCGGCGACCCCATCGAGGCCGGCGCCCTGCTCGCCACGTACGGCCGCGACCGCGCCGACGGCCGGCCGCTGCGGCTCGGCTCGGTGAAGTCCAACCTCGGCCATCCACAGGGCGCCGCCGGCGTCGCGGGCGTCATCAAGATGGTGATGGCGCTGCGGTACGAGGAACTGCCCGCGACCCTGTACGCCGACGAGCCGACCCCGCACGTCGACTGGTCCTCCGGGGCCGTCGAGCTGCTGACCTCGCCGGTGGCGTGGCCGCGCGGCGAACGCCCGCGCCGGGCCGGGGTGTCGGCGTTCGGCATGTCGGGGACCAACGCGCACGTGATCCTGGAAGAGGCACCCGAGCCGGTTACCCAGGAGGAGCCCTCCGGCGCGGCGCCGGGCGCAGTGGTGCCCTGGGTCCTCTCCGCCCGGACCGAGAAGGCGCTGCGGGAACAGGCCCGACGACTGGCCGAGACCGTCGAGGCCGCTACGACCCCGATCCCGCCCGTCGACGTCGGCTGGTCCCTCGCCACCACCCGCTCGGCCTTCGAACACCGCGCCGTCGTCATCGGCCCCGACCGCGACACCCTCCTCACCGGACTGCGCTCCCTCGCGGCGGGCGAGGAGTCGATGAGCGTGATCACCGGGACCGCCGCCGCCACCGGCCCCGGACCGGTCCTGATGTTCCCCGGACACGGCGGCCAGTGGGCCGGCATGGGCGCCCGGCTCCTCGCGGAATCCCCGGTGTTCGCCGCCCGGATCACCGAATGCGAACGCGCCCTCGCGCCCTACGCCAACTGGTCCCTCACCGACGTCCTGCGCGGCGACGGCGCCGAACTGTCCCGGATCGACGTCGGCCAGCCCGTGATGTGGGCCGTCATGGTCGCGCTCGCCGCGGTGTGGGCCCACCACGGCATCGAACCCGCCGCCGTCGTCGGGCACTCGCAGGGCGAGATCGCCGCCGCCTGCGTCATCGGAGCGCTCTCGCTCGCCGACGGCGCCCGCATCGTGACCACCCGCGCCACCCTCCTGCGCACCCTGTCCGGGCGCGGCGCCATGACCGCCCTCGGCATGAGCCGCGACCAGGCCACCGAACTGATCGACGGACGCCCGGACGTCGTCGTCGCGGCCGTCAACGGCCCCTACTCCACCGTCGTCTCCGGCCCGCCCGCCGACATCGCCGCCATAGTCGAGGCCGCCCGCGCCCGCGACGTACGCGTCCGCCCCGTCGACTCCGACATCGCCGGCCACGGCCCCCACATCGACGAGATCACCGGCGAACTCACCACCCGCCTCACCGGCATCCGGCCCACCGCCTCCGACGTCGCCTTCTACTCCACCGTCACCGCCGCCCCCACCGACCCCGCCACCCTCGACACCGCGTACTGGGTGGCCAACGTCCGCAGCCCCGTCCGGTTCGAGGACACCGTCGACGCCCTCCTCGCGGCGGGCCACCGCCTCTTCATCGAGGTCAGCCCGCAGCCCGTCCTCAACCTCGCGATGGCCGGCATCATCGAACGCGCGGACGTCCCCGCCACGGTCGTCCCCACCCTGCGCGGCGGCCGGGGCGACACGAAACAGCTCACCCGCGCCGCCGCCCAGACGTTCACGGCCGGCGGTGACGTCGACTGGCGCCCCTGGTTCCCCGCCGACCCCACGCCCCGCACCGTCGCCCTGCCCACCTACCCCTTCCAGCACGAACGCTTCTGGACGGCACCTCCCGCCCAACGCCCCGGCGACCCCGCCGGACTCGGGCTCACCGCCTCGGGACACCCCCTCCTGCGCGCCTGCGTCGGCCTCGCCGACCGGGACGTACACCTGCTGAGCGGCCGTGTCTCCCGACGCTCCGCCCCCTGGCTCGACGACCACACCGTGGCCGGCCACCCCCTCGTACCCGGCGCCGCCCAACTGGAGTGGATCCTGCGCGCCGCCGACGACACCGGCTGCCCCGCCGTACAGGAACTCACCCTGGAGACCCCCCTCGTCCTGCCCGACACCGGCAGCCTGCGGATCCAGGTCGTCGTGGACGCCGCCGACGCGGACGGGCGACGCGACGTCCAGGTCTTCTCCCGGCCCGACGACGATGACACCCACCCCTGGACCTGCCACGCGACAGGCGTCCTCGGCCCCGGCACGACGGACGACACCCCGGACGGCACCCCCTGGCCCCCGCCCGACGCCCAACCCGCCGACATCGAACACCTCTACACCCGAGCCGACCGGAACGGGTACGGCTACGGACCCGCCTTCCGGGGCATCCGCAAACTCTGGCGCCACGGCACGGACGTCCTCGCCGAGATCACCCTCCCCGAAGAAGCGGGCGACCCGGACGGGTACGGCATCCACCCCGCCCTCCTCGACGCCGCCCTCCAGCCCGCCGCCCTCCTCCTGCCCCCCACCGACACCGGCCGCACCTGGCTCCCCTTCACCTGGAACGACACGACCCTGCACGCCGTACGCGCCACCACGGCCCGCGTACGCCTCACCCCGCTCGGCGACGGAATCGGCGACGGACTGCGGATCACCGTCACGGACGCCGTGGGCGCACCGGTGCTGACGGTACGAGACCTGCGCTCCCGCCCCGTCGACGCCGACCGGCTCGCGGAGATCGGCCGAGGGGCCCGGGACCGGCACGCCCTGTTCGACCTGGAGTGGGTCACGGCGGAGAAGGCGGCGGGCCCGGTGCCGTGGACGGCGTTGGAACACGGGGTCGAGGAGCTGGTGGAGGAGGTCGCGGGGGGTGCGGAGGCGCCACAAGCAGCGGCAGTGCTTCTCGAAAGCGCCGGTGAGGGCAGTGACGACGCGCTGGCCCTGACCACCCACGCCCTCGACCTCGTCCGGACCTGGCTCGCCGCACCCCTGCCCGACTCCCGCCTGACCCTCGCCACCAGGGGCGCCGTAACCTTCGACGGCAGCCCCGTGAACCCGGCGGCAGCCGCCGTCTGGGGGCTCGTCCGCAGCGCCCAGTCCGAACACCCCGACCGCTTCACCCTCATCGACCTCGGCCCGGACGACACACTCGCCGAGGCCATGGCGGCGGCGCCCCCCGACGAACCCCAACTCGCCCTGCACCACGGCGAGATCCGCGTACCCCGACTCGTCCGGGCCGCCACCGACCCCGACACCACCGAGCCGCTCGACCCGGACGGCACCGTCCTCATCACCGGCGGCACCGGAGTCCTCGGCCGGCTGGTGGCCGGCCACCTCGTGCGGGAACAGGGAGTACGGCGGCTGGTCCTGGCCGGCCGGCGCGGACCCGAGACCCCCGGCATCGCGGAGTTCCGCGCGGGCCTCGACGCCGACGTGACGGTCACGGCCCTCGACGTGGGCGACGCGGAGGCGGTGGCCGAACTGGTCGCGTCCATCGACCGGTTGACCGGCGTCATCCACGCGGCGGGCGTCCTGGACGACGCCGTCGTGACCGCCCAGAGCCCCGAGCGCCTGGCCCGCGTGTGGGCGACGAAAGCGGCCGGCGCACACCACCTCCACGAGGCGACACGCGACCTGGACCTCGACCTGTTCGCCGTCTTCTCCTCGGCCGCGGCCTCGCTCGGCAGCCCCGGACAGGCCAACTACGCGGCGGCCAACGCCTACTGCGACGCCCTCGTCCGACACCGCCGTACCGAAGGCATCCCCGGAATCTCCCTCGCCTGGGGCCTGTGGGAGTCGACCGCGGGGCTCACCCCGACCGACCTCGCCCGGATGCGCCGCACCGGCTTCTCCCCCCTCACCGACGAAGCCGGCCTGGCCCTCTTCGACAGGGCCCGCGCCCTCGACCACCCGTACGTCGTCGCGGCCGACCTCGATCCACGCGGCACCTCCGACGGCCTCTCCCCGCTCCTGCGCACCCTCACCGCGACCACCCTGCGACGCCGCGTCGCCTCGGGCGCCGACGACCAAGCCGCCCTTACCGCACGCCTGACCGGACTCGACGCGGACGACCGCATCCGCGTCCTCACCGACGCCGTCCGCGAGCACGTCGCCGCTGTCCTGGGCCACGGTTCCGTGGAGCGCGTCGGCGCCACGACCGCATTCAAAGACCTCGGCCTCGACTCGCTGACAGCGGTGGAACTCCGCAATCGGCTCGCGGTGGCGGGCGGGGTGCGGCTGCCCGCGACGATGGCCTTCGACCACCCCACACCCCGGGCCCTCGCCGCCTACCTGAGCAGCCGCCTCGGCGGTCCCGCCCAGACACCCGCCCTCCCCGTCGCCCTGCCGACGGGCGCCACCGACGAACCGATCGCGATCGTCTCCATGGCCTGCCGCTACCCGGGCGGCGTCACCTCGCCGGAAGAGCTGTGGGAGTTGGTCGTCGGGGGTGTCGACGCGGTGGGCGCCTTTCCCGCCGACCGGGGGTGGGACCTGGAGAACCTCTTCCACCCCGATCCCGACCATCCCGGCACCACCTACACCGACCAGGGGGGATTCCTGCCTGACGCGGGGGATTTCGATGCGGGGTTCTTCGGGATCAATCCGCGTGAGGCGTTGGCGATGGATCCGCAGCAGCGGTTGTTGCTGGAGACGTCGTGGGAGGTGCTGGAGCGGGCCGGCATCGATCCGGCCTCGTTGAAGGGGAGCCGGACCGGGACGTACGTGGGGGTGATGTACCACGACTACGCCGGAGGGCGGCACGCCGATCTGGAGGGGTACGCCTTCCTGGCCAGTACCGGGAGCGTGGTGTCGGGGCGGGTGGCTTACACACTCGGCCTCGAAGGGCCCGCCGTGAGCGTCGACACGGCGTGTTCCTCGTCGCTGGTCGCTATTCATCTCGCCGCGCAGGCCTTGCGGCAGGGGGAGTGCGATCTCGCTCTCGCCGGAGGCGTCACCGTCATGGCCGATCCGGACATGTTCGCCGGGTACGCCCGGCAGCGGGGGCTGGCGCCGGACGGGCGATGCAAGGCGTACGCGGCTGCTGCGGACGGGGTGGGACTCGCGGAGGGGGTGGGGCTGCTGGTGCTGGAGCGGTTGTCGGATGCTCGGCGCAATGGGCATCGGGTGTTGGCGGTGGTGCGGGGGTCGGCCGTCAATCAGGACGGGGCCTCGAATGGGTTGACCGCGCCGAGTGGGCCCTCGCAGGAGCGGGTGATTCGGCAGGCGTTGGCCAGTGGGGGGCTCTCGGCCGGGGATGTGGATGTGGTGGAGGGGCATGGGACCGGGACTCGGTTGGGGGATCCGATCGAGGCTCATGCGCTTCTTGCGACGTATGGGCAGGGGCGTGAGACTCCGCTCCTCTTGGGGTCGGTGAAGTCGAATATCGGGCATACGCAGGCGGCTGCTGGGGTCGCCGGGGTCATCAAGATGGTGATGGCTTTGCGTCGGGGGGTTGTGCCGGGGAGTTTGCATGTGGATGCTCCTTCGCCGTTCGTTGAGTGGGAGTCGGGTGCTGTGCGGGTGGTGGGGGAGTCGGTGGGGTGGCCTGAGGTGGGGCGGGTGCGGCGGGCTGGGGTGTCGTCGTTCGGGGCTTCGGGGACGAATGCGCATCTGATCGTGGAGCAGGTGCCTGAGGTTGAGGTTGCGAGGGGTGGTCAGGAGCGTGTGGTGCCGTGGGTTGTGTCGGCTCGGAGTGAAGAGGCGTTGCGTGCGTTGGCCGGTCGGTTGGTCGGGTGGGGCGGATCTTCTGCTGACATAGGTTGGTCGTTTTGGAGGGGCCGATCGGTTCACGAATGGCGAGCTGTTTTTTTGCGAGATGCGGCGGAAGCGCTGGCCAAAGGTGAGGGGCATGCCGATTTGGTCGGGCCCGCGTTGGCGTCTTCGGCGGGGGAGGTGGTGTGGTTGTTCAGTGGGCAGGGGAGTCAGGTCGTCGGGATGGGGGCCGGGTTGTATGAGCGGTTCCCGGTGTTTGCCGAGGCGTTCGATGAGGTCTGCGATCTGCTGGGGGGCTCGCTGAGGGAAACGGTTTTCCAGGGGCCGCAGGAGTTGTTGGATCGTACGGAGTGGGCTCAGGTCGGGTTGTTTGCGGTGCAGGTGGCTCTGGCCAGGCTTTGGGAGTCGGTGGGGGTTAAGCCGGATGTAGTGATCGGGCATTCCGTCGGGGAGATTGCGGCTGCGTATGTCGCGGGGGTGTTCGATCTCGCGGATGCGTGCAGGGTCGTGGGTGCGCGGGCTCGATTGATGGGTGCTCTTCCCGAAGGCGGGGCAATGTGTGCAATTGAGGCCACGCGGGGGGAGGTTGAAGAGGCTGGCGTGAGTATTGCGGCCGTGAACTCGGGTGACTCGACGGTGATTTCCGGGTCTGTCGGTGAGGTGGAGCGGGTTGCGGAGGCGTGGCGGCGGAAAGGGCGTCGTACGAAGCGGCTTCAGGTGAGCCATGCTTTCCACTCGGCGCTCATGGAGCCGATGCTGGACGACTTCGCTGAGGTGCTGGGCGGCGTCGCCTTCAAGGAGCCGTCTCTTCCGCTGCTGAGTAATGTGTCCGGCACGCTCGCGGGGGCGGAGATCGCGACCCCGGAATACTGGGTGCGGCACGTTCGTCAGCCGGTTCTCTTTCAGCCTGCGATTGCTGAAGTCGCTGACAGGGCTGGTGTGTTCGTGGAGATCGGGCCCGGTCCGGTGCTGATCACGGCTGCTCAGCACACGCTGACTACAACTCCGGTTCTCACCGCCTCCCTTGCCGAAGGTCGTCCGGACGATGTGGCGTTCATGCAGGCGATGGGGCGTCTCTACACCGCTGGGTACTCCGTCGACTGGTCGCTCTTCTTCCCCACCGACCCCGCGCCCCAGATCGTCGACCTCCCCACCTACCCCTTCCAACGCCAACGTTTCTGGCTGTCGAGCGGTCGAACTGGCGGCGATCCAGGGGGTCTTGGTCTCGTGGCGGCCGGGCATCCGGTCCTGGGCGCGGCAGTTGAGTTCGCCGATCGAGGCGGCTGTCTTCTGACGGGGCGCGTGTCCCGGTCGGGAGCGCCGTGGTTGGTGGATCACGAGGTGGGGGGTGTGGTGTTGGTGCCGGGGGCGGCGTTGGTGGAGTGGGCGCTCAGGGCCGGGGACGAAGTGGGGTGCGCTGTGGTGGAAGAACTGACCTTGCAGGCGCCCATGGTTGTGCCGTCGGACTCGGCTCTTCGTGTTCAGGTCGTGGTGGACGAGGGGGATGGTGACGGGCGTCGCGAGGTGCGTATCTACACCCGTTCCGACGACGAATGGACGTGCCACGCGATCGGCGTCCTGGCACCACGACTTCCCGAACCCGCCGAAGAAGCCCTCGCGGCAACCCCCTGGCCCCCACCCGGCGCCGAGCCCATTGACGTGACGGACTTCTACGCCCGCTCCGCGACGGACGACGGCTACCGATACGGCCCCGCGTTCCAGGGCCTGGACGCAGTTTGGCGCCACGGCGACGGCCTCTACGCGGAGGTCACCCTCCCCGAAGCCGCCGGCTCCCCGGACGGGTACGGCATCCACCCCGCCCTCCTCGACGCCACCCTCCACCCCCTCCTCGCCGCGCACCTCCAGGGCGACGAGACGCACGTCCCCTTCGAGTGGACCGGCGTGTCGCTGAGCGCGGTGGGGGCCACGACCGTGCGCGTTCACCTCACCCCGTCCGAGCGCGGAGTGGGGGTGACCGTCACCGATGCGACAGGCGGACCTGTCCTGCGTGTCGGCTCTCTCCGTACCCGCCCGATCGACCCGGCCCAGCTCTCCGCCGCCCGACAGCGCGATCTGCGGGGCCTGTTCACGGTCGAGTGGACGCCGGTCGAGGTGCCGGAGGCGGACGTGGACGACGCGGCCGTGCTGGTGGTCGACGGTGATGAACTGCCCGCCGTCGAGCGGGTGTTGGCCAGGGTTCAGGAAACCTTGGCCTCGGCCGACGACTCCCGTCTGACGGTGGTCACCCGGCGGGCGGTCTCCGTCGTCGGCGGTGACGCCGATCCAACTGCCGGAGCCGTCTGGGGTCTTGTCCGCAGCGCTCAGACGGAGCACCCTGGCCGCTTCGTCCTGCTCGACACCGACGGCGGCGACCTCCCGCATGTCCTGCACGCCCTCGACGAACCCCAACTGGCCCTGCGCGAAGGCAAGCTGTACATACCCCGGCTGATCCCCGCTCGCCGCCCCTCCCTCTCGCCACCCCCGGGTGAACCCGCGTGGCGGCTGCGCATGGCGGGCGGTGGCTCGCTCGACGCCCTGACGGCGGTCCCGTGCCCCGAGGTCCTCGCGCCCTTGGCGCCGGGCCGGGTCCGGGTCTCCGTACACGCCGCCGGCATCAACTTCCGTGACGTACTGGTCGCGTTGGGGATGGTTCCGGCGTACGGGGCGATGGGCGGCGAGGGTGCCGGTGTCGTGACGGAGGTCGGTCCCGGTGTCACCCGGGTGTCGGTCGGCGATCGCGTGATGGGCGTGTTCGAGGGGGCCTTCGGGCCGGTGGCGGTCGCTGATGAGCAGTTGATGACGCGGGTCCCCGACGGATGGGACATGCGTCAGGCCGCCGGGGCGCCCGCAGCGTTCCTCACGGCCTGGTACGGGCTGGTCGAACTGGCTGAACTCCGGGCCGGTGAAAGGGTGTTGATCCACGCCGCGACGGGCGGGGTGGGGATGGCGGCCGTGCAGGTCGCCCGGCATCTGGGCGCCGAGGTGTTCGCGACCGCGAGCCCCGTCAAGCACGCTGTGCTGGAGGAGCTGGGGATCGACGAGGCGCATCGGGCCTCTTCGCGGGAGCTGGGGTTCGCGGGGAAGTTCGGGCGCGTGGACGTCGTACTAAACAGCCTTACCGGTGACTTGATCGACGAGTCTTTCCAACTCCTCGGCGCGGGTGGGCGGTTCCTGGAGATGGGGAAGACCGATCTCCGGGACCCCGAGGCGCACCCCGGCGTCATGTACGCGGTGTACGACGCGAGCGTGGACGCCGAGCCCGAGCGGATCGGGGAGATCTTCGACGGACTGGGTGCGCTGTTCGCCTCAGAACGGCTTAAGCCGCTCCCGATACGTTCCTGGCCGCTGGCCGATACGGGGGAGGCGTTGCGGTTCATGAGTCAGGCGAAACACACCGGGAAACTCGTCCTCGACATCCCACCCGCCCTCGACCCCGAAGGCACCGTACTGATCACCGGCGGCATGGGGATGCTCGGGCAGGTCACCGCCGAACACCTCGTGCGCGCATACGGCGTACGGCGTCTGATCCTGGCCGGACGGCGTGGCGCGCAGGCTCCCGGTGCCGACGAACTCGTGGCGAAACTCGGCGAGTTGGGCGCCGAAGCCACTGTCGTCGCCCTCGACGTGAGCGACCCCGACGCAGTGGCCCGACTGGTCGCGTCCACCGACCGGCTGACCGGCGTCATCCACTCCGCGGGTGTCCTGGACGACGCGGTGGTGACCGCCCAGACCCCCGAGCGGCTGGCGACGGTGTGGGCGGCGAAGGCCACCGCCGCCGCGAACCTCCACCGGGCGACCCGGGACGTGCGGCTCGGCCTGTTCGCCGTGTTCTCCTCGGTCGCCGCCACCCTCGGCAGCCCCGGACAGGCCAACTACGCGTCGGCCAACGCCTATTGCGACGCGCTGGCGCAACACCGCCGGGCCACGGGCCGGGCCGGTCTGTCCGTCGGCTGGGGCATGTGGCGGACCGAAGGAGGCATGGCGGGCGGACTCGGCGACACCGACATGGCCCGGCTCGCACGCGTCGGCGTCCGCGCGATGACCGCGGACCACGGGCTGGCCCTCCTCGACGCCGCACACCACCACGGCCACGCCCACGTCGTGGCCTGCGACTTCGACCCGCGCACCCTGGCCGCGCTCCCCGCCGACGCCCGGCCCGCCCTCCTGCGCGGCCTCGCCGCGACCACCACCGGCAGGCGCACCGCGTCGGCGGGCGCACACCCCGCCGACCTCGCGGCCCGACTCGCCGCCCTCTCGCCCGCCGACCGGCACCACACACTGGTCAAGCTCGTCAAGGAGCGGGCCGCCGCCGTACTCGGACACCACACGGACAGCGCAGTTCAGAGCGGAACCTTCAAAGAACTCGGCTTCGACTCCCTCACCGCTGTCGAACTGCGCAACACCCTGTCCGCCGCGACCGGACTGCGCCTGCCCGCCGGCCTCGTCTTCGACTACCCCGACGCCGACACCCTGGCCGCACACCTCGCGGGCCAACTCGCCCCCGACACCGCCGTATCCACCGGACAGGAGGCCACCGACCCGATCCTGCGCGAGGTCGCGCGGCTGGAGCGCGCACTGTCCTCCGCGTCCGTCGAGCACCTCGACACCGACGCGGTCACCGCCCGGCTGGAGACGCTCCTCGCGAAGTGGAAGACGGCCGGCGCCCCCGACGGGACGCGGGGAACCAAGGAACAGCTCCAGGTCGCGACAGCCGACCAGGTCCTCGACTTCATCGACAAAGAACTGGGTGTGTGACCGACCGTGCCGAAGGCTGGGTGAACTCTCATGGCGAGTGAAGAGCAACTGGTCGACTACCTCAAGCGGGTCGCCGCCGAGCTGCACGACACCCGGCAGCGGCTGCGCGAGCTGGAGGAACGCCACCAGGAACCGGTGGCCGTCGTCGGCATGGCCTGCCACTTCCCCGGCGGCGTCGAGACCCCCGAGGACCTGTGGGACCTCGTCGCGGCCGGCGCCGACGCGATCGAACCCTTCCCCACCGACCGGGGCTGGGACCTGGAGCGCATCTACCACCCCGACCCCGAGAACCCCGGAACCTGCTACGTCCGCGAAGGCGGCTTCCTCGCCGGAGCGGACCGCTTCGACGCCGAGTTCTTCGGCTTCAGCCCCCGCGAAGCACTCGCCAGCAGCCCCCAGCTCCGCATCCTCCTGGAAACGGCATGGGAAGCCCTCGAACGCGCGGGGATCGCCCCCACCTCCCTCAAAGGCAGCCGGACCGGCGTCTACATCGGCTCCGGGACCACCGGCAACCAGACCCAGGGAGACCTCGAAGGCAAGTCCAGCGAGGGGTACGCGGGCACCGCACCCAGCGTCCTGTCCGGCCGTATCTCCTTCAACCTCGGCCTGGAGGGACCCGCCGTCACCGTCGAGACCGCGTGCTCCTCCTCGCTGGTCGCCATGCACCTCGCGGCACAGGCACTGCGACAGGGCGAGTGCGAACTCGCCCTCGCGGGCGGCGTCACCGTCACCTCGACACCCGAAGTGTTCACCGGCTTCGCCCGTCAACGCGGACTCGCCCCCGACGGCCGCTGCAAACCCTTCGCGGCGGCGGCCGACGGCACGGGCTGGGGCGAGGGCGCGGGACTCCTCGTCCTCGAACGCCTCTCCTCGGCCCGGCGCAACGGCCACCGCGTCCTCGCGCTGCTCCGGGGCTCGGCCGTCAACCAGGACGGCGCCTCCAACGGCTTCACCGCACCCAACGGACCGTCCCAACGCCGCGTCATACGACAGGCGTTGGCGAGCGCCCACCTCTCCACGTCCGAGATCGACGCCGTCGAGGCGCACGGCACCGGGACCCGGCTCGGTGACCCCATCGAGGCCGAGGCCCTCATCGCGACGTACGGCAAGGACCGCGAGGACGACCGGCCGTTGTGGCTCGGGTCGGTGAAGTCGAACATCGGGCACACGCAGGCGGCGGCGGGGGTCGCCGGGGTCATCAAGATGGTGATGGCACTGCGGCACGAGCTGCTCCCCGTCACCCTCAACGTCGATGAGCCGACTCCGCATGTGCAGTGGGACGGGGGTGGGGTGCGGTTGCTCACCGAGGCGGTGGAGTGGGAGCGGGGGGAGCGGGTTCGGCGGGCCGGGGTGTCGTCGTTCGGGATCTCGGGGACGAACGCGCACGTGATTCTGGAGGAGGCGCCGCTGTCTGATGAGGCTTCTTTGGCGGGGGAGGTTTCTTCGGTTGAGGAGCCTGAGCTGGTGCCGTGGGTTGTTTCCGCGCGGAGTGAAGCTGCACTGGAGGAACAGGTGCGGCGGGTGCGGGAGTTGGAGGCGTCGGCGGTCGAGGTGGGGTGGTCGCTGGTTACGACGCGGTCGGTGTTCGAGCACCGGGCCGTGATCGTGGACGGGGACGTGGTGTCGGGTGTGGCAGGGGATGTGGGTCCGGGTCCGGTGCTGGTGTTCCCTGGCCAGGGGTCGCAGTGGGTGGGAATGGGCGCCCAACTCCTCGACGAATCACCGGTGTTCGCAGATCGGATCGCGGAGTGCGAACAGGCCCTTGCGCCTCATGTGGGCTGGTCGCTCACTGAAGTGCTGCGGGGCGGCGGGGAGTTGGACCGTGTTGATGTGGTTCAGCCGGTCCTCTGGGCGGTGATGGTCTCCCTTGCCGCCGTTTGGGAGGGCTATGGCGTTCGTCCTGCCGCAGTGATTGGGCATTCACAGGGTGAGATAGCAGCTGCCTGTGTTGCGGGGGTGCTGTCGCTCCAGGACGCGGCGAGGATTGTTGCCGTTCGTAGTGATGCGCTCCGGCAGTTGCAGGGCCGGGGTGACATGGCCTCGATCGGCACCGGCCCGGACGAGGTGCGTGCGCTCATCGGCGATCATCGGCCGGGCGTGTCCGTCGCCGTTGTCAACAGCGCCTCCTCGACGGTCATTTCAGGGCCGCCCGGCGACATAGCGGCGGTGGTGTCCGAGGCTGAGGCGCGCGGACTGAGGGCACGCCTCATCGACGTCGGCTACGCCTCCCACAATGCTCAAATAGACGAACTCCGCGAGGAGTTGACCCGACGGCTCTCCGACGTCCACCCGGTCGCGGTGTCCGACGTGGCGTTCTACTCGACCGTCACCGCAGCCCGTATCGACACGGCCACTCTCGACACCGGCTACTGGGTCACCAACCTCCGCGAACAAGTCCGCTTCGCCGAGACCATCAAGGCACTCCAGGCCGACGGCTACCGCCTGTTCATCGAGGCCAGCCCCCACCCCGTCCTCGTCCTCCCCATGGAGGAGACCATCGACACCGGGACCATCGTCCCGACCCTGCGCCGAGACCACGGCACCACCCACCAACTCACCCTCGCCGCAGCCCAAGCCTTCACCGCAGGCGCCGACATCAACTGGCACCACTGGTTCCCCACACCCCCACACCCCATCGACCTCCCCACCTACCCCTTCCACCACCACCACCACTACTGGCTAGAGGTAGACACCCAGGGCGACGCCCGATCCATGGGGCTACGACGACTGGAGCACCCCCTCCTGCCCGCCATCCTCAGCCTCGCCGACGGCGCACTCGTCCTCACCGGTCGGCTCGCGGCGTCCAGCGGCTGGCTCGCCGAGCACGCGGTCGCCGGTACGGCACTCGTCCCCGGCGCCGCCCTGGTGGAGTGGGCGTTGCGCGCGGCCGACGAATCCGGCTGCGCGGGCCTTGAGGAACTCACCCTCCAGGCGCCCCTGGTGCTCCCGGAATCCGGGGGGCTACAGGTCCAGGTCGCCGTCGGTGCCGCCGACGAACAGGACGGGCGCCGGGAACTGAGCGTCTTCTCCCGCCCGGAGTCGGGCCACGACGAGAGCTGGACCTGCCACGCGGTCGGCGTCCTGACTCCCGAACCCGGGGACGCACCGGACGAGTTGAGCGGGCCGTGGCCCCCGGCGGGGGCCGAGGCGGTGGACATCGGTGACCTGTACGAGCGGGCGGCCTCGGCCGGCTACACCTACGGCCCGGCGTTCCAGGGCGTGCGCGCCGTGTGGCGGCACGGCCAAGACCTGCTGGCCGAGGTGGAGTTGCCCGGACGGACGGGCGCGGACGACGGGTTCGGTATCCATCCCGCGCTTCTGGACGCCGCCCTGCACCCCGCTCTGCTGCTCGACCCCGAGGACCCCGACGGGCAGGAACTCCGGCTGCCGTTCGCATGGACCGGGGTGTCCTTGTGGGCCACCGGTGCCACTGCCGCGCGGGTACGACTCTCCCCGCACGGCGACACGTTGCGGGTGACGGTGGCCGACTCCGCCGGAACGCCCGTGCTGGGCGTGGACTCCCTGGCGCTGCTCCCCGTCGACCCCGAGCGGCTGCGCTCGGCGGCTCGAACAGGGGTCGACGGGCTGTTCACCGTGGAGTGGACGTCCGTGTCCGGTACGGCAGTTGAGGACCTCGACTGCGTGACGCTCGGTCGCGACGTACCGGATCTGGCAGCGCTCTCGGAGGGGAGGATCCCCGCGACGGTCCTCGTCGAGGTCGGCGTACCGTCCGAGGGGACCGTGGACGAACGGGGGCGCGCGGTCACCGAGTACACCCTCCGCCTGATCCAGGACTGGCTAGCCGAACCGCGCCTCGCCGACGCCAGGCTCGTACTGATCACCCGTCAGGCGGTGGCGGTGCAGAACACCGAGTCCGTCGACGCCCCGGCCGCCGCCGTATGGGGGCTGATCCGCAGCGCGCAGGCCGAACACCCCGGTCAGTTCGTCCTGTTGGACACGGGCACGGGCACGGGCACGGATGCAGGCACAGATCCCGGTGGGGACCGTACGACCCTGGCGCGCGCCCTCGCCACCGGCGAGCCGCAACTCGCCGTACGCGAAGGCCGTCCGCTGGTCCCCCGCCTCACCCGCGCCACCCTCCCCGCGAGCACCGGTCCCGTCCTGGACCCCGACGGCGCCGTGCTGATCGCGGGCGGCACCGGCATGATGGGTGCGCTGGTCGCCGAACACCTGGTCCGCGCCTGGTCGGTACGGCGTCTCGTGCTCGCCGGGCGGCAAGGCCCCGACGCCCCCGGTGCCCGCGAACTCGCCGAGCGGCTCACCGGACTCGGCGCGGACGTCCGGATCGTCTCCGCCGACCTCGCGGACGCGCAGGCAACCGCCGAACTGGTCGCCTCCGTCGACCGGTTGACCGGGGTGATCCATGCCGCCGGGGTGCTGGACGACGCCGTCGTCACCGCCCAGAACTCCGACCGGCTGGCGACGGTCTGGGCGGCGAAAGCGAGCGTCGCCGCGCACCTCGACGCGGCCACCGCGCACCTTCCCCTGGCCCTGTTCCTCACCTTCTCCTCCGCCGCCGGCGTCCTCGGCAACGCCGGTCAGGCCGGGTACGCCGCCGCCAACGCCTTCGTCGACGCCCTCGTCACCCACCGCCGCGCCACCGGTCTGCCCGGCCTCTCCATCGCCTGGGGACTGTGGGCACGCGGCAGCGCCATGACCCGGCACCTCGACGACACCGACCTGGCCCGCCTGCGCGCGGGCGGCCTCAAACCTCTCCTCGACGACCAAGGGCTCGCCCTCCTCGACGCGGCCCGCGCCACCGCTGACGACACGCCCATGGTCGTCGCCGCAGGGGTCGACGTCCGCGCGCTCACCGCCGACAGCGTGCCGCCGATCCTGCGGAACGTGGCGGGGCGCATCCGGCGCCGGGCCGCGGTCGGCTCCGCCGCGGACCGTGCCGAACTGGAGACCCGGCTCGCCGGATTGGACGAGGACGGAAGGCTGCGCGTCGTCACCGACGTCGTACGCGAGTCTGTCGCCGAGATCCTCGGGTACCGCTCGGCGGACGACGTACGTGTCGAGGCGAACTTCAAGGACCTCGGCTTCGATTCGCTCACGGCCGTGCAACTGCGTAACCGGCTGTCGGCGGTCAGCGGGGTGCGGTTGCCCGCGACGATCGTCTTCGATCATCCGACGCCCCGGGGGCTTGCCGCGTACCTCGACACCCGGCTCGGGGGTCGGGTGTCGGCCGCGCCCGTCGCGGTTCCCGTGTCGACCGGCGACGATCCGATCGCCATCGTCTCCATGGCCTGCCGCTTCCCCGGGGGCGTGAACTCACCGGAAGAGTTGTGGGAGTTGGTCGTCGGGGGTGTCGACGCGATGGGCGCGTTCCCCACCGACCGGGGGTGGGACCTGGAGAACCTCTTCCATCCCGATCCCGATCATCCCGGGACCAGTTACGCCGACGAAGGCGCCTTCCTGCCCGATGCGGGGGATTTCGATGCGGGGTTCTTCGGGATCAATCCGCGTGAGGCGTTGGCGATGGATCCGCAGCAGCGGTTGTTGCTGGAGACGTCGTGGGAGGTGCTGGAGCGGGCGGGGATCGATCCGACGTCGCTGAAGGGGAGCCGGACCGGGACCTATGCGGGGGTGATGTATCACGACTACGCGGCCGGACTCACGGATGGGGACGGGTACGCCATGTTGGCCGGGGCCGGGAGTGTGGTGTCGGGGCGGGTGGCCTACACGCTCGGTCTGGAAGGGCCGACGATGACCGTCGATACGGCGTGTTCCTCGTCGCTGGTCGCTATTCATCTGGCCTCGCAGGCTTTGCGGCAGGGGGAGTGCGATCTCGCTCTCGCCGGGGGTGTCACCGTCATGGCTACGCCCGAGGTGTTCGTCGGGTTCTCGCGGCAGCGGGGGATGGCTCCCGATGGGCGATGCAAGTCGTTCGCTGCTGCGGCTGATGGGACGGGGTGGGGGGAGGGGGTTGGGCTCGTGCTGTTGGAGCGGTTGTCGGATGCTCGGCGGAATGGGCATCGGGTGTTGGCGGTGGTGCGGGGGTCGGCCGTCAATCAGGACGGGGCTTCGAATGGGTTGACCGCGCCTAATGGGCCTTCGCAGGAGCGGGTGATTCTGGCGGCGTTGGCCAGTGGGGGGCTCTCGACCGGGGACGTGGATGTGGTGGAGGGGCATGGGACGGGGACCACGCTCGGGGATCCGATCGAGGCGGGGGCGCTTCTCGCTACGTATGGGCAGGGGCGTGAGGTTCCGCTTCTTCTGGGGTCGGTGAAGTCGAATATCGGGCATACGCAGGCGGCTGCTGGGGTCGCCGGGGTTATCAAGATGGTGATGGCTTTGCGTCGGGGGGTGGTGCCGGGGAGTTTGCATGTGGATGCTCCTTCGCCGTTCGTTGAGTGGGAGTTGGGTGCTGTGCGGGTGGTGGGGGAGAACGAGGCGTGGCCTGAGGTGGGGCGGGTGCGGCGGGCTGGGGTGTCGTCGTTCGGGGCTTCGGGGACGAATGCGCATCTGGTTGTGGAGCAGGTGCCGGAGGAGGAGGGGGCTGTCGAGCGGCGTGAGGGGGGTGTGGTGCCGTGGGTTGTGTCCGCTCGGAGTGAGGGGGCGATGCGTGCGTTGGTGGGGCGGCTGGTCGGGTGGGGTGGGTCTTCTGCCGACATTGGTTGGTCGTTGTTGAGGGGGCGGGCGGTGCAGGAGTGGCGGGGGGTTGTGTTGGGGGGTGGGGCGGAGGTTTTGGCTGAGGGGGAGGTGACGCAGAAGGGGGAGACGGTCTGGTTGTTCAGTGGGCAGGGGAGTCAGGTCGTCGGGATGGGGGCCGGGTTGTATGAGCGGTTTCCTGTGTTTGCCGAGGTGTTCGATGAGGTGTGTGACCTCTTAGGGGGCTCGCTGAGGGAGACGGTTTTCCGGGGGCCGCAGGAGTTGTTGGATCGTACGGAGTGGGCTCAGACCGGGTTGTTTGCGGTACAGGTGGCTCTGGCTCGGCTCTGGGAGTCCGTTGGTGTGAAGCCGGATGTGGTGATCGGGCATTCGGTGGGCGAGATTGCGGCGGCGTACGTCGCCGGGGTGTTCGATCTCGCGGATGCGTGCAAGGTCGTGAGTGCGCGGGCTCGTTTGATGGGTGCTCTTCCTGAGGGCGGGGCGATGTGTGCAATTGAGGCCACGCGGGGGGAGGTTGAAGAGGCTGGTGTGAGTATTGCGGCCGTGAACTCGGGTGACTCCACGGTGATTTCCGGTTCCGTCGGCGAGGTGGAGCGGGTTGCGGAGGCGTGGCGGCGGAAAGGGCGCCGTACGAAGCGGCTTCAGGTGAGCCATGCTTTCCATTCCGCGTTGATGGAGCCGATGCTCGACGACTTCGCTGAGGTCCTGAGCGGCGTCGCCTTCAAAGAGCCGTCTCTTCCGCTGCTGAGCAATGTGTCCGGCACGCTCGCGGGGGCGGAGATCGCGACCCCGGAATACTGGGTGCGGCACGTTCGTCAGCCGGTTCTCTTTCAGCCCGCGATTGCTGAAGTCGCTGACAGGGCTGGTGTGTTCGTGGAGATCGGGCCCGGTCCGGTGCTGATCACGGCTGCTCAGCACACGCTGACTACAACTCCGGTTCTCACCGCGTCCCTTGCCGAAGGCCGTCCGGACGACGTTGCTTTCATGCAGGCGATGGGGCGTCTCTACACCGCTGGATATTCCGTCGATTGGTCGCCCTTCTTCCCCACCGACCCCGCGCCCCAGATCGTCGACCTCCCCACCTACCCCTTCCAACGCCAACGCTTCTGGCTGACCCCCAAGAAGACGGCCCCGGGAGAACTCGGCCACCCCCTCCTGGACACGGCAGTAGACCTGGCCGACCGCAGTTCCCGCGTGTTGACGGGGCGCGTGTCCCGGTCGGGAGCGCCGTGGTTGGTGGATCACGAGGTGGGGGGTGTGGTGTTGGTGCCGGGGGCTGCGTTGGTGGAGTGGGCGCTCAGGGCCGGGGACGAGGTGGGGTGTGCTGTGGTGGAGGAACTGGCCTTGCAGGCGCCCATGGTTGTGCCGTCGGACTCGGCTCTTCGTGTTCAGGTCGTGGTGGACGAGGGTGATGGTGACGGGCGTCGCGAGGTGCGTGTCTACGGCCGTTCCGACGACGAATGGACGTGCCACGCAACCGGCGTTCTGGCTCCGGAGCCTCCCGAACCTCCTACGGCAACCTCCTGGCCCCCGCCCGGCGCCGACCCCATCGACGTGACCGACTTCTACACCCGCACCGCCTCCCTCGGTTACGCCTACGGCCCCGCCTTCCAGGGCCTGCACGTGGCCTGGCGCCACGGCGACGACCTCTACGCGGAGGTCACCCTCCCCGAAGCCGCCGGCTCCCCGGACGGGTACGGCATCCACCCCGCCCTCCTGGATGCCACCCTCCACGCGGCCCTCCTCCTCACCCGGCCCGAAGGTGACGGCGAGATCTGGCTTCCCTTCAGCTGGAACAACGTCTCCTTGCGAGCGGAGAACGCCAGAACTGTTCGAGTGCACCTTTCCTCGGGTGAACCAGGTGAACCAGACGAACACCAACGCGAGATCCACCTCCACGCCACCGACACCGCCGGAACGAACGTCCTGACCGTCGGCTCGGTCACCCTCCGCCCCGTCGACGTCACCCAGTTGCGAACCCACGACGAGGGCCTGTTCACGGTGGAGTGGGCACCCCTCCCGACCCCGGAAGCGGACGCCGAGGACCCCGTCGTCCTGATCGCCGACGGCGCTGAACTCCCCGCCGTCGACCGAGTGCTGGCCGAGATACAGGCGTACCTCGCCGCCCCCGACGAACCCCGCCCCCTGCTGATCGTGACCCGGCGTGCGGTGTCCCCCGACGGTGCCGACGTGGATCCGACAGCCGCAGCCGTCTGGGGCCTGGTCCGCAGCGCGCAGTCGGAGCACCCGGGACGTCTCCTCCTCCTGGACACGGACGCCGACATCCCCCGGACCGCTCCCGCCCTCGACGAACCCCAACTCGCCCTGCGTGACGGCACGTTCTACGCCCCCCGCCTCGTCCCCACCCGTTCCCTGCCCCCCGACCGGGCCTGGCGGCTCGACAAGGGCGCCGACGACACCCTGGAGACCATCGCCCCGATCCCCTACCCCGAGGTCACCGCACCCCTCGCCCCCGGCGAGGTCCGCCTCGGCATCCACGCCGCCGGTATCAACTTCCGTGACGTGCTGGTCGCGTTGGGCATGGTCCCGGGACAGATCGGGCTGGGCGGTGAGGGAGCCGGTGTCGTGACGGAGGTGGGGCCCGGCGTCACCCATCTCGCGGTCGGTGACCCCGTGATGGGCGTACTGCGCGGCTCCTTCGGCCCGTTGGCCGTCACGGACACGCGCATGATCGCTCCGGTTCCCGAAGGGTGGAGCGCGCGGCAGGCGGCGGCCGTGCCGGTCGCGTACCTGACGGCCTGGTACGGGCTGGTGGAAGTGGCCCAACTCCAGCTGGGCGAGCGGGTGTTGATCCACGCCGCGACGGGCGGGGTCGGGATGGCGGCCGTGCAGATCGCCCGACATCTGGGCGCCGAGGTGTTCGCGACCGCGAGTCCCGCCAAGCATGCTGTGCTGGAGGAGTTGGGGATCGACGAGGCGCATCGGGCGTCTTCGCGGGAGTTGGGGTTCGCGGAGAAGTTCGGGCGCGTGGACGTCGTACTCAACAGCCTCACCGGTGACTTGATCGACGAGTCTTTCCAACTCCTCGGTGCGGGTGGGCGGTTCCTGGAGATGGGGAAGACCGATCTCCGGGACCCCGATGCGTACCCGGGCATCGCGTACACGGTGTACGACCTGGTCACCGATGCCGGGCCCGATCTCATCAGCCGGATGTTCGGCGAACTCGGTGCGCTGTTCGACTCCGGTCGGCTCGCGCCGCTTCCTGTGCGTGCCTGGCCGGTTGGGCAGGCCCGTGAGGCGTTCCGGTTCATGAGTCAGGCGCAGCACACCGGGAAGCTGGTGCTCGATGTGCCCCATGCCCTCGACCCCGAGGGGACGGTGCTGATCACCGGAGGGACGGGGGCGTTGGGACAGGCCATCGCCGAGCATCTGGTGAACGAGTGGGGTGTGCGGCGGTTGGTGCTGGCGAGTCGGAGCGGGGGCGGCGAGGGTGCCGCGGAGGGGCTGGACGCCGATGTGTCGTTCGCGGCCTTGGACGTCACCGATGCGGATGCCGTGGCCGAACTCGTCGCGTCCATTGAGGGGTTGACCGGCGTCATTCATGCCGCTGGTGTCCTGGACGATGCCGTTGTCACCGCTCAGACGCCGGAGAGCCTGGCGAAAGTGTGGGCCGTCAAGGCGGCCGGTGCGCGTCATCTCCACGAGGCGACACGGGACTTGGGGCTCGACCTGTTCGTGGTGTTCTCCTCGGCCGCCGCCACCCTCGGCAGTCCCGGCCAGGCCAACTACGCGGCGGCCAACGCCTATTGCGACGCCCTGATGCAACACCGCCGGGCCGAAGGGCTCCCCGGCCTCTCCATCGGCTGGGGCATGTGGCAGAGCGGCATGACCGCCGGGCTCGGTGACACCGACCTGGCGCGGATGCGGCGCGGTGGCGTCAGGGCGATGAGTGCCGAGAAGGGGCTCGCCCTGTTCGACGCCGCGTACCGGCACGGCCGGCCCCACCTGATCGCCGCCGACCTCGACACGCGCGCCCTCGCGGGGAAGTCCCCGCTGCTTCCGGCCCGGGACAGCGGGCGGGGTTCCGGGCGGCCTGCCGCGTCCGTCGCCCGGCAGGACACCGACCTCGTCGGGAGGCTCGCCCTGTTGACCGAGGAGGAGCAGCACCGCACCCTCCTCGACCTCGTCCGTACGCACGCCGCAGCGGTTCTCGGGCATGCCGGTGCCGACGCCGTGCGGGCCGAAGTCCCCTTCCAGGACCTCGGGTTCGACTCCCTCACCGCCGTCGAACTGCGCAACAGGCTGGCCGCCGTCACCGGGCTGAGGCTGCCCTCCACGTTCGTCTTCCGCCATCCCACGCCGACCGCGATCGCGGGAGAGCTGCGGGAGCGGCTGTGTCCTGCGGCGAGCGACCCGTCGGCCCCGCTCTTCGGCGAGCTGGACCGGCTGGAGACGGTCCTCGTGGGGCATCCGTACGACGCGCAGACGCGCGGGCGGCTCGCGGCGCGCCTCCAGAGCCTGCTGTGGCGTCTGGACGACACCCCGGCGGGCGACGACACACCGGCGGGCGCCGTCGCCGCCGACAACGGGCACCTCGACTCCGCGTCCGACGACGAGCTGTTCGAGCTGATCGACCGAGACCTTCCGTCCTGACCAGGAGTGGAGCAGACATGCCGGGCACGGAGGACAAGCTTCGCCACTATTTGAAACGGGTCACGGCAGACCTCGGCCAGACCCGCCAGCGGCTGCGCGACATAGAGGAACGCGGCCGGGAACCGGTGGCCGTCGTCGCGATGGCCTGCCGTTACCCCGGTGGGGTGACCTCCCCCGAGGAGCTGTGGGACCTCGTCGCCTCGGGCCGCGACGCCATCGAGGAGTTCCCCACCGACCGTGGCTGGGACCTGGGCGGCCTCTACCACCCCGACCCCGACCACCAGGGCACCACCTACGTCCGCGAAGCCGGATTCCTGCGCCACGCCACGGACTTCGACGCGGACTTCTTCGGCATCAACCCCCGCGAGGCCCTCGCCACCGACCCCCAGCAGCGCACGCTCCTCGAAGTGGCCTGGGAACTCTTCGAACGCGCCGGCATCGACCCCGCCACCCTCAAGGACACGCCCACCGGCGTGTACGCGGGTGTCTCCAGCCAGGACTACATGTCCGGCTCCGGAGTGCCGAAGGCCGTCGCCGGGTACGCCACCACCGGCACCCTCTCCAGCGTCATCTCCGGGCGTATCGCCTACACCTTCGGCCTCACGGGGCCGGCCGTCACCCTCGACACCGCCTGCTCGGCCTCCCTCGTCGCGATCCACCTCGCCTGCCAGGCGCTCCGGCAGGGGGAGTGCTCGCTCGCTCTCGCCGGGGGCGTCACCGTGCTGTCCACGCCCACCGCGTTCGTCGAGTTCGCCCGCCAGCGGGGGCTGGCGCCGGACGGGCGGTGCAAGGCGTTCGCCGAGGCCGCGGACGGTACGGGGTTCTCCGAAGGGGCCGGGCTCGTCCTCCTCGAACGCCTCTCCGACGCGCGGCGCAACGGGCATCGGGTTCTCGCGGTCGTACGGGGGTCCGCCGTCAACCAGGACGGGGCGAGCAACGGGCTCACCGCGCCCAATGACGTCGCCCAGGAGCGGGTCATCCGGCAGGCCCTGGCCAACGCCCGGGTCACGCCGGACACCGTGGACGCCGTCGAGGCGCACGGTACGGGGACCACGCTCGGGGATCCGATCGAGGCGGGGGCGCTGGTCGCCACGTACGGGCAGGGGCGTGAGGTTCCGCTCCTCCTGGGGTCGGTGAAGTCGAACATCGGGCATACGCAGGCCGCTGCCGGGGTCGCCGGGGTCATCAAGATGGTGATGGCGCTTCGGCATGGGCTTCTGCCCGCGTCCCTGCACATCGATCGGCCCACGTCTCATGTCGAGTGGGAAGGCGTCCGGGTTCTCACCGAATCCGCTCCTTGGCCCCGGGGGGATCGGCCTCGTCGTGCGGGGGTTTCCTCGTTCGGGATCAGTGGGACGAACGCGCACTTGATTCTGGAGCAGACGCCTGAGGAGGAGGGGGTTGTCGAGCGGTGTGAGGGGGGTGTGGTGCCGTGGGTGGTGTCGGCTCGGAGTGCGGCGGCGTTGCGGGAGCAGGTGGGGCGGTTGGGTGGGGTGCGGGGGTCTCACGTTGATGTGGGGTGGTCGTTGTTGAGGGGGCGGGCGGTGCAGGAGTGGCGGGGGGTTGTGTTGGGGGGTGGGGCGGAGGTTTTGGCTGAGGGGGAGGTGGCTCGTAGGGGGGAGGTGGTGTGGTTGTTCAGTGGGCAGGGGAGTCAAGTCGTGGGGATGGGGGCCGGGTTGTATGAGCGGTTCCCGGTGTTTGCCGAGGCGTTTGACGAGGTGTGTGACCTCTTAGGGGGGTCGCTGAGGGAGACGGTTTTCCGGGGGCCGCAGGAGTTGTTGGATCGTACGGAGTGGGCTCAGGTCGGGTTGTTTGCGGTGCAGGTGGCTTTGGCCAGGCTTTGGGAGTCGGTGGGGGTTAAGCCGGATGTGGTGATCGGGCATTCGGTGGGCGAGATTGCGGCGGCGTACGTCGCCGGGGTGTTCGATCTCGCGGATGCGTGCAGGGTCGTGGGTGCGCGGGCTCGTTTGATGGGTGCTCTTCCTGAGGGTGGGGCGATGTGTGCAATTGAGGCCACGCGGGGGGAGGTTGAAGAGGCTGGCGTGAGTATTGCCGCCGTGAACTCGGGTGACTCCACGGTGATTTCCGGTTCCGTCGGCGAGGTTGAGCGGGTTGCGGCGATGTGGCGTGAGCGTGGCAGGAGGGTGAAGCGGCTTCAGGTGAGCCATGCTTTCCACTCGGCACTCATGGAGCCGATGCTCGACGACTTCGCCGAAGTCTTGGGCGGCGTCGCCTTCAAGGAGCCGTCTCTTCCGCTGCTGAGCAATGTGTCCGGCACGCTCGCGGGGGCGGAGATCGCGACCCCGGAATACTGGGTGCGGCACGTTCGTCAGCCGGTTCTCTTCCAGCCCGCGATTGCTGAAGTCGCTGACAGGGCTGGGGTGTTCGTGGAGATCGGGCCCGGTCCGGTGCTGATCACGGCCGCTCAGCACACCCTGACCACCGAACCTGTGCTTACGGCTTCGCTCGCCGAAGGCTGGCCGGACGATGTCGCGTTCATGCAGGCGATGGGACGTCTCTACACCGCCGGGTACTCCGTCGACTGGTCCGTGTTCTTCCCCACCGACCCCGCGCCCCAGATCGTCGACCTCCCCACCTACCCCTTCCAACGCCAACGCTTCTGGCTAGCTGACCTCAAGGAACCCGAAGTCGCGGCCCAGGCCGACGAAGTGGGGTTCTGGGCGGCTGTTGAAGGCGGTGACGTCGAGGCGTTGTGCGACACCCTTCATCTCAAGAACGACGTGCAGCGGTCGGCTTTGGGGACCGTGTTTCCGGTGCTGGCGGAGTGGCGGCGGGAACGGAGTGAGCGGCAGGTCGTCGACGGGTGGCGTTATCGGGTCGATTGGCGGCGCGTTGAGCTTTCCGCGTCCGATGCTCCGGGGGCCTGGGTGGTCGTGGCGCCCGATCGTGAGGGCTGGACTCGGGTGGTCGTCCAGGAGTTGGAGGCCGCCGGGGGCGCGGTGACCGTCGTCGGGGTCGGTTCCGATCGTGCGGAGACGGCTGCGCTTCTGCGCTCGGTGAGTGGTGACGGTCCGCCCCTCGCCGGGGTGCTTTCGCTCCTCGCTCTCGCACCGGGCGGTGGGGCGTCCTCCACCCTGACGTTGCTGCACGGGCTTCTGGATTCGGGTCTTGATACGTCCCTGTGGTGTGTCACCCGGGGGGCCGTGTCCTGTGGTGGTGCCGATCCGGTGGTGTCTCCGGCTCAGGCCGCTGTCTGGGGGCTCGGCAGGGTTGCGGCTCTGGAGCATCCGCAGCTGTGGGGTGGGCTGGTGGATCTGCCCTCCAGGGCGGAGGTGCTCGACTCGGGTGCTCTGTACGGGGTGCTGTGCGGCGGCGGTGGTGAGGACCAGGTCGCCTTGCGCGAGGGCGGGGTCTTCGGGCGGCGGCTGGTCGCGGAGTCGCCCGGCGACGAGCTTTCCGACGACTGGCAGCCCGCCGGGCCCGTCCTGGTCACCGGTATGGTCGCCCCGCTCGTCGACCACGTCACGCGGTGGCTGGACGAGATCGGCGCCGAGCCCGTCGTAGAGGCCGACGTTCCCGTGCGGACGGTCGTCCACACCTCGCTGCCCGGCGCGCTCGCGCCCTTGGCCGAGGTCACTCCCCAGGCCCTCGGCGAGGCTGTCGCGGCGGCCCTGACGCTGGGGGAGCGGTCCGCGGAGACCGTGCTGTTCTTCTCCTCCGCTGCGGCCACGCTCGGCGGCAGCGGCCACGGCGTGTACGCCGCTGCCAACGCCTGCCTCGACGCGCTGGCCCAGCGGCACGAGGGTCCCCGTACGGTGTCGGTCGGGTGGGGGGTGTGGGATCTGCCGGACGCCACGGACGCCACGGACGCCACGGACGCCCCCGACGTCACGACCCCCGCCTCCCTCTCCCGTCGTCAAGGCCTCCCCCCGCTCTCCCCCCACCTCGCCCTCAAAGCACTCCGCACCGCCCTCGCAGGCCCCCCGGGTCACACCCTCGTCGCCGACATCGAGTGGGAACGCCTCACCCCCCTGTTCACCCTGGCCCGCCCCACCCGCCTCTTCGACGCGATCCCCGCAGCCGTATCCGTCCTGGAAGCCTCCCCGGAGAACACGGAGACGTCCTCGGCGCTGCGGCGTGACCTGGCCGCGCTCCCCGCGCGTGACCGCGTCGGCGTGCTCCTGGACCTCGTACGCACCCAGGTCGCGGGCGTCCTGCGCTACGAACCGGGGCGGACGGTGCGGGCGGAGCGGGCGTTCAAGGACCTGGGGTTCGACTCCCTCGTGGCGGTGGAGCTGCGTAACCGGCTGCGTGCCGCCACCGGGCTGCGGCTGCCCGCGACGCTGGTGTACGACCACCCCACCCCCCGCGCCCTCGCGGAGCACCTCCTCGAACGGGTCATGCCCGACGGAGCGCTCCCCCCGGTCACGCGGCTGGACGAGGTGGCGGCGGCCCTCGACGGACTCCCGCCCGACGATCCGCGCCGCAGGGAACTGGTCCGGCGGTTGCGGGCCCTGCTGCGCAAGGAGTCCGACGCGGCGGAGCCGGACGGCCGGTCCGAGCCGGACGACCTGTCCGACGCGGACGCCGACCACATGTTCGCGCTGATCGACCGCGAGTGGGGCGCACGATGACGTACGCCGCACGGGACTACAGGTGACCACGGAAACGAGGTGAGCGGTGAACCTGGTGGAACGGACCGACGAACTGGCCGCCTTGCACGGCGTCTTCGACTGCTCCCCCTACGTCCGCGGCAGACTGGTGGTGCTCAGCGGAGCCGTCGCCACCGGCAAGACCGCGCTGCTGCGGGCCTGGACGGACCGGCTGAGCCGCGGCGGCGCCCTGGTGCTGACCGCCACCGCCTGCCGGGCCGAACGCGCTCTCGCCCTGGGCGTCCTGGAACAGCTCCTGCGCAGCCCCGGCCTGCCCGCCCCGACCACCGCGCGCACGCTGGCCTGGCTCGACGGGGCCGGAGCCGACAGCGGCGGCACCCTGACCGCGCCCGCCCTGCGCGGACTGTGCGAGGAACTGCGGGCCATGGCCGCCGTACGGCCCGTCGTGATCGCCGTCGACGACGCGCACCACGCGGACACGGCGTCGCTGCACTTCCTGCTGTACCTGGTCCGGCGGCTGCGGTCGGCGCGGCTCCAGGTGATCTTCACCGAGCACGCCCAGTGGAAGGTCGCCAACGCCCTGCTGGGCAGCGAGTTCCTGCGCGAACCCAGCCTGCGCCGGATCCGCCTGGAGCCGCTGTCGAAGGCCGGCGTCGAGGCCCTCCTCGCGCAGCACCTGGACGAGCGGACCGCGCAGGACCTCACCCCGGCCGTCCACGGCATGACCGCCGGCTACCCCCTCCTCGTCCAGGCGCTCATCGAGGACCACCGCGCCACCGGCGGCCCCGGGGAGGCGTACGGCCGGGCGGTGCTGAGCTTCCTGTACCGGCACGAGGAGCCGTTCACGCAGGTCGCACGCGCCGTCGCCATGCTGCGGGGGCACGCGGGGCCGATGCTGGTGGGGCGGCTCCTCGACCTGGACGTGGCGTCCGTGGGCCGGGCCGTGCACCAGCTCACCGTCGCGGAGGTCCTGCACGACGGCCGCCTGTGCCATCCGGCGTTCGAGGCGGCCGTGCTGGACGGGATGCCGACGGACGAGCGCCGCGCGCTGCACCGCAGGGTCGCGGCCCTGCTGTACGAGGAGGGCGCGCCCGCGACCGAGGTCGCCGCCCACCTCGCCGCCGCCGACCGGTCGGACGCCCCGTGGGCGGTCCCCGTCTTCCAGGAGGCGGCCCGGCTCGTCCTGGACGACGACCAGGTGGAGACCGGCATCGGCTACCTGCGCGCCGCCCACCGCCGCTGCCGCAGCCCCGAGCAGCGGGCCGCCGTCGTCGGCGCGCTCGCCGACGCCGAATGGCGCCTGGACCCGGCGAAGGTCCTGCGCCACCTCTCCGAACCCGCGACCCCGGACAGCCCTGACAGCCCTGACAGCCCGCCGTCCCTGCCCACCCACCTGCTGTGGCACGGCCGTGTCGACGAGGGCCTCGACGCGATCGGCGCGGCCCCCGTCAACACCGCCGACCTGGACACGCCGTGGCTGTGGGGCGCCTTCCTCTACCCCGGCCACGTCAAGGAGCGCCTCGGCGCCGGCGCCGTACCCCCGCAGCGCGCCGCCGCGCCGCCCGCGCTCACGCCCGAACTCCAGGGCGCGGGAACCCTGTTGAACGACCTCCTGCACGGCGACGAACACGACGCCACCGAGGCCGCCGAACGCGCCCTCAACCGCTACCGGCTCGGCCCGCGGACCGTCGCGGTCCAGTCGGCGGCCCTCGCCGCCCTCACCTACCGCGACCGGCCGTACCGGGCCGCCGCCTGGTGCGAGGGGTTCGTGGCGCAGGCCCGGGAGCGCAACAGCCCCACCTGGCAAGCCCTGTTCACCGCGTGGCGGGCCCTGATCCACCTGCGGCAGGGCGACCCGGCCGCCGCCGCGCGCCGCGCACAGACCGCCCTCGACCTCCTCGGCCCCAAGAGCTGGGGCGCGGCGGTCGGCCTCCCGCTGGCGGTCGCCGTCCAGGCCGAGACCGCCCTCGGCGACGTCGACCGTGCCGCCGCCCTCCTCGAACGGCCCGTCCCCCAGGCCATGTTCCAGACCCGCACCGGCCTGCACTACCTCGCCGCACGAGGCCGCTACCACCTCGCCACCGGCTGCTACTACGCCGCCCTGAGCGACTTCTACGCCTGCGGGAAACGCATGAGTGGCTGGGGCGTCGACCTCCCCGCCCTCGAACCGTGGCGCCTCGGCGCCGCCGAAGCCCACCTGGCCCTCGGCGATGCCCTGATGGCTCGTCAACTCATCGGGGAGCAGCTGGCGTTGCCCACCCCGGCCCGAGGCCGCACCCGGGGCATGACCTTGCGCCTGCTGGCGGCGGCCTCCCCCGCACCCCGCCGGACGGAACTCCTCGCCGAAGCCGTCGCCGCCCTCCACGACAGCGGTGACGCCTACGAACTCGCGCGCGCCGTCGCCGACCAGAGCGCCGCCGTCCGCGCCGCCGGAGACCCCGAACGCGCCCGCCACCTCGACCGCAAGGCCCAGCTCCTCGCCCGCCGCTGGACCAGCGGCACCCCCCTGCCGACGCCGGCCGACACCCCGCCCGAGGACGTCCCCGAGACCCAACTCACCAGCGCGGAACGCCGCGTGGCCGAACTCGCCGCCGACGGCTACACCAACCGCGAGATCTCCCGGAAGCTGTACGTCACGATCAGCACCGTCGAACAGCACCTGACCCGGATCTACCGCAAGCTCAACGTCAAGCGCCTCGACCTCCAAGTGGTCCTGCGCTGAAAGAGGCGCTGAAAGAGAGAGGCGGCCCCGGCAGGAGCCGCCTCCACCACGCGCGCTGCATCAGGACGCGTCAGGACGGCGCGACCGTCGCCGCGTCGAGGTTCACCACCGCCAGCTCCTGCGCACTCAGCGGCGGAGCCGTCAGCTCCGGGAGCCGCTCACCGGCCCGCATCGCCATCAGCATCCGGTTCGAACCCAGGTCGCTCTGCGGCGCGTTGAGGCTCATCACCTCCGTCACGATCGCCGACGCCTTCGCCGACCGCAACGACGCCGTCGTGATCGCCTCCGCGAACCGCAGCCGCTGCTCCGCGTCCACCCCGTACAGCCGGGCGTCCGACGCGTCGACACGGCAGCCGACGTAGTCGATGTCCTTCGTCGCCGCCAGGATCCACGGATCGTCCACCGCCGCACTGACCGCCCGCTGAAGCGCGTGCGCCGACCCCACCCCCCTGCCGAGCTCCCGGTCGAGGGTGTCCGCGCAGCGCGCCGCCGAACTCATGCCGTGCCCGTAGACCGGGTTGAACGCGCTCAACGAGTCCCCGACCACGACCAGCCCCTCGGGCCACCCCGCCGACCGCTCCGGATAGATACGGCGGTTCGCCCCGGACCGCGAACCGAACAGCGGGGTCAGCGGCTCGGCGTCCCGCAGCAGATCCGCGATGATCGGATGGCTCAACCCCTGCGCGAACCCGACGAACTCCTCTTCCCGGCTGGGGAGTTGGGCCCCACGCGTGCAGGACATCGTGGCCAGCCACCGGCCGCCCTCCACCGGATAGACCACCCCGAACCGCCCCGGCTCCCCCCGCTTCTCGTCACTGGCCACGTTCACGGCGGGAAACCGCAGCGTCGCCCCCGGCGGCGCCCGGAACAGCCGCGTCGCGTACGCGACCCCCGCGTCCACGACGTCCTCCTCCAGCGGCGGCACCCCGAGCGCCGCCAGCCACGGCCGCAGCCGCGACGCGCGACCCCCCGCGTCGACCACGAGATCGGCCACCAGCCGCTCCGTACGACCGGTCTCGACGTCACGGACGACGACACCGCTCACCCGCCCCGCGTCACCGAGGAGTTCGACGGCCTCCGTCCGCTCCCGCACCGTGATGTTCCCGGCGGCGAGCGCCTCCCGGCGCACGGTCAGGTCGAGCAGGGGACGCGTGGCGACGATCGCGAACTGCGTCTCGGGGAACCGGTACTGCCAGCCCTGCGCGGTCAGCGTCAGCAGATCCTCGGGGAACCCCAGCCGCCGCGCCCCCGCAGCCAGCAGCCGATCGGTCGTACCGGGAAGCATCTTCTCGATCAGCCGGGCCCCGTTCGACCACAGCAGATGCGCGTGCCGCCCCTGCGGCACCCCCTTGCGGTGCTCCGGCGCCTCGGGGAGCGCGTCACGCTCCACGACGGTCACGGCCTCCGCGTGCCGGGCCAGGACATGCGCCGCCAGCGTGCCCGCCATGCTGGCGCCCACCACGACGACGTGCGCGGGCCGGATGCCGCTCATGCGCGCACCCCTTCCGGGCCGGTGACGGTGGCGAACTCCTCGATGGTCACGTCCGTGACCCCCCAGTACGCGTCGACCTTGACGCCGAGCCCGTTCTCGTCCAGCTCGACGATGCCGATCACCCGGAACGTCATCGGCTTCGGCCGCTGGACCGTGATCGTGCTGTACACCGCCACGAACCGCTCGTCCATCGACGACACCGGAGGCCCCGGCACCTCGTGCGTACCGCACTCCACCGCCAGCTCCAGATGCCTGCGCAGATCGCCCTTGCCCACCATCGGCGGCCGGCCCACCGGATCCGCGAAGACGACGTCGTCCGTGAACAGGTCCAGGACACCCTCGATGTCACCGGCGTTGATGCGCTCGGCGTAGTCGACGACCATCCTCTTGCACGCGGCCTCGTCAGGCATAGCACCTCCAGGAAGAGAGAGCGGTTCCGCGCCGGATCAGCCGAGGACCGCGAGATCGGATGTACCCCAGTACGACTTCAGGCTCGTGATCAGACCGGACCCGTCGATACGGATGAGCTGCATCGACGCCCGCCGCACCCGCGCCCGCTCCGGAACCCCGGGAACCGCCAGCCAGCCGCGCTCCGCATACAGCGCGCCGACCGGCAGATAGTCCATGACGGACGTCACCTGCATCAGCACGTGCAGCGCGTCCTGGCCGGCGACCGGCTCCGCCGCCTCCTCACGCACCCGCGCCGACAGCAGCAACGCGTAGTGCGCGCGCACGGCGTCGTGCCCGGCGACCGGCTCGGGGCCCACCGGATCCTCGACGACCGCGTCCGGCGCGTACAGCTCGACGATCGCGTCCAGATCCCCGGCGTTGACCCGCCGGTTGTACTCCAGGGCCCGCTTCTTACGGGCGACCTCGTTCATCGCTGACCCTCCACGGTCCGTCCGTTGCCGCTGTCCCTGCCGAGATCCCGGTCGACGAACGCGAGGATCTCCTCCGCCGACGCGTCCTGGATCCGCGCCGCCACCGCCGACCCGTCCGCCGCGCCCGACGGCACGTCCAGGCGGGCCAGCGTCGCGCGCAGCCGCCCGGCCAGCTCCAGCCGCGCGCCGCCGTCCCGCGACGACACCGCCAGCAGCGAGCCCTCCAGCCGCTCGAACTCCGCGAGCACACCGGCCAGCGGATCCACCGCGCGCGGCGCCAGCTCCGCACCGAGCCGCGCGGCCAGCGCCGCCGGGTCCGGATGGTCGAACACGAACGTCGCCGGCAGCTTCAGCCCCGTCGCCGCCGACAGCCGGTTGCGCAACTCCACCGCCGTCAACGAGTCGAAGCCCAGGTCACGCAGCCCCTGCGACGCGTTGACCGAGGCCGCCGCGTCGTGGCCGAGCACCGCCGCGACCTGCGTACACACCAGATCGAGCAGCATCCGCTCCCGCTCCGCCTCCGACGCCGTACCGAGCGCCTTCCGCAGCGCCGCCGCACCCGCCGAGACCCCGCCGCCCGCCTTCGTAGGCCGCACCAGGTCCCGCAGGAGCGCCGGTACAAGGCGGCTCCCCGCCTCCCGCCGCAGCCTGCCCAGGTCCAGCCGGACCGGCGCGAGCAGCGGAAGGCCGCTCGCCCACGCGGCGTCCAGCAGCGCCAGCCCCTCCTCGGCGCCGAGCCCCACGACACCCGCGCGGGCGTGCCGTGCCCGGTCGGCGTCCGTGAGCCGGCCCGACATGCCGTCCGGCAGATCCCAGTAACCCCAGGCGAGCGACACGGCGTGCGCGCCACCCGCGTACCGGTGGACGGCCAGCGCGTCCAGGAACGCGTTCGCGGCCGAGTAACTCCCCTGACCGGGACCGCCGAGCAGCCCCGCGACCGACGAATACAGGACGAACGCGGACAGGTCCATGTCCCGCGTCAGCTCGTGCAGATGCCACGCGGCCCGCGCCTTCACCCGCATGACCTCCTCGACCTGCTCGGCCGTGAGGTTCTGCACCACCGCGTCGCTCACCGTGCCCGCGCAGTGGAAGACGGCCGTCAGCGGATGCTCCGCGGGAACCGACGCCACCAGCGCCTCGGCGGCCTCCCGGTACCCCGGATCACAGGCCGCGAACGACACCCGCGCCCCGAGCGCCGACAACTCGGCCCCCAGCTCCAGCGCCCCCGGCGCGTCAGCACCCCGCCTGCTGCACAGCAGCAGATGCCGGGCGCCGTACCGGCTCACCAGATGCCGGGCCGTCAGGGCGCCCAACGCCCCCGTACCCCCGGTGATCAGCACGGTCCCCTCAGGATCGAACGGCACCGGCAGCACGAACACGGCGGACGGCGGAGCGACGGGAGCCTGCCGTACGTCCCACACCTCCACCGCCCCGGCGGCCCGCGCCCAGCTCCACCCCTCCGGCACCGGCGCCACCGCCCCGGCCCCGACGACCGCCACCGGCCCCACCACACCGAAGCCCCCCATCACCCGGTCACCCACAGCGATCCCACCGACCCCTGCACCGACCTCCGTCACCACACCGGCACCCGCGACACCGGCCGCCCGCACCGCGACCCGCACCTCACCCGCCGCCACCTCCCGCCCGCACTCGGGCGCGTCGACCACCCCCCACTGCCCGCCGGACCACTCCAGCCGCCACGACGACCCGACCGGCGCCACCAACCGCCCGGACGCGTCGTCCCGGACGAACCGAGGCACCAGCACCCGCCCCGCCCGCACCGCCAACTCCGGCTCCTCACAGGCGAGTACGCCCGGCAGAGCCGCCAACGAGTCCGCATCCTCATCCACGTCGACCAGCGTCAGCCGGCCCGGATTCTCGGCCTGAGCACTCCGCACCAACCCCCACAACGCGGCACCGGCCGGCTCCCCACCCCCCTCACCCGGCCGCGCGACCACCGCACCCCGCGTCACGACGACCAGCCGGCTCGCCGCGAACACCGGATCGTCGACCCACTCCTTGAGCACCCCCAACAACTCCACCACCGCCCCCGACGCACCTACCCCGGACGCCGCACACTCCACGACCACGACATCGGGCACGTCGTCCCGCAACCCGTCCAGGCTCCCGCACACCGGCACCCCGGCCAGCACCGACGAACCACCGGCCGCGACCACCCCGGCACGCACCGCACCACCGGAGATCTCCGCCTCCCGCCACACCGACCGGAACAACGCATCGCGCTCCGCACGAGCCCCCACGATCTGCCGCGCGGCCACCGGCCGCACCGTCAACGACTCCAACGCCAGCACCGGCACCCCCAGTTCGTCCACGGCCGACAACGCCAACCGGTCCGCCGCCACCCGCACCACCCGCACCCGCAGCCGCTCGGCCCCCGGCACGAACACCCGCAACCCGCTCCAGTCGAACGGCAACAACACATCACCCGACGCGGCGGACGACCCCACCGCATCCAGCACCACGGCATGCAACACGGAGTCGAACAACACCGGATGCACCTGATACCGGCCGGCCTCGCCCCCCTGCACCTCACCCAACGCCACCTCGGCGAACAAGTCGTCCCCGACCCGCCACACCCCCACGAGCCCCCGCGACGCGTCCCCGAACTCATAGCCGTACGACGAGAGTTCCCCGTACGGATCGTCCCCACCGACCGGCACGGCACCGGGCGGCGGCCAGACCCCGCCGAACTCCGGCTCCACGGCGTCCGTACCGGCCCGGGCGACGGCACCCGCGGCATGCCGGGTCCACGCGGGCTCACCGACGGGCCGCGCGTGCACGGCCACAGAGCGCCGACCGTCCTCCTCCGCGACGCCGACCACGACCTGGAGGTCGACCGCACCCTCGTCCCCGAAGACGAGCGGCGTGTGAAGCGTCAACTCCGACACCTCGTCGCAGCCGCTCCGCACAGCGGCCTGCAACGCCAGCTCCACGAACGCCGACCCCGGGAGCAACACCCGGTCCATGACCTGGTGTTCGGCCAGCCACGCCTGATCCCGCGCGGCGAGCCGGCCCGTCAGCAGCCGACTGTCCCCGTCGGCGAGCTCCACGACCGCGCCGAGCAGCGGATGCCCCGCCGGGACGAGCCCGAAGCCCGCAGGGTCACCGGCGACACCCCTGGGGCCGTCCAGCCAGTACCGCTGATGCTGGAACGCGTACGTCGGCAGGTCCACGACTCGCGGGGGCGGGACGGCGGGGAACCAGCGCCGCCAGTTGATGTCGGCGCCCGCGGTGAAGGCCTGGGCTGCGGCGAGGGTGAGTTGGTGGGTGGTGCCGTGGTCTCGGCGCAGGGTCGGGACGATGGTCCCGGTGTCGATGCTCTCCTCCATCGGCAGGACCAGGACCGGGTGGGGGCTGGCCTCGATGAAGAGGCGGTAGCCGTCTTGGTGGAGGATTTTGATGGTCTCGGCGAACCGGACCTGTTCGCGGAGGTTGGTGACCCAGTAGTCGGTGTCGAGGGTGGTGGTGTCGATACGGCTGGCGGTGACGGTGGAGTAGAAGGCGATGTCGGAGGGGGTGCCGGGGTGGACGTCGGAGAGCCGTTGGGTCAACTCCTCGCGGAGTTCGTCTATTTGGGCATGGTGGGAGGCGTAGCCGACGTCGATGAGGCGTGCCCTCAGTCCGCGTGCCTCGGCCTCCGCGATCACCGCTGCCACCTCGGCGGGCGTCCCTGAAATGACCGTCGAGGAGGCGCTGTTGACGGCGGCGATGGACACACCGGGCCTGTCACCGATCAGTTCGGTCGCCTGGGCGGCGCTGGTGCCGAGGGAGGCCATGTCTCCCCGGCCCTGCAACTGCCGGAGTGCGTCGCTGCGGACGGCGACGATCCTCGCCGCGTCCTGGAGCGACAGTGCTCCCGCAACGCAGGCCGCTGCTATCTCACCCTGCGAATGACCTACCACTGCGGCGGGCCGCACGCCGTGGTCCTCCCAGACGGCGGCAAGGGAGACCATCACCGCCCACAGGACCGGCTGTACGACGTCGACTCGCGTCAACTCGGAGGCGCTGCGCAGCACTTCGGTCAGTGACCAGTCGACGTGAGGCGCGAGAGCCCTCTCGCACTCCGCGATGCGTTCCGCGAACACGGGTGATTCGTCGAGGAGTTGAGCGCCCATTCCCACCCACTGCGACCCCTGGCCGGGGAACACCAGCACCGGCCCGGGACCGATGTCCCCGGCCACCCCCGACACCGTGTCCTCACCCACGATCACGGACCGGTGCTCGAACACCGACCGTGTTGTGACCAGCGACCACCCCACTTCGGTCGCCGAAGCCTCCAACTCGCCCAGCTGCCGCACCTGTTCACCGAGCGCCGCCTCACTCCGCGCGGAGACGACCCACGGCACCAGCTCAGGCTCCTTGGCCGAAGTAGCCTCCTCGGACGGCGGCGCCTCCTCCAGGATCACGTGTGCGTTCGTCCCCGAGATCCCGAACGCCGACACCCCGGCCCGGCGCGGACGTTCCCCGCGCGTCCACGGCACCGCCTCCGACAGGAGCTGCACCCCGCTGCCGTCCCACCGCACATGCGGGGTCGGCTCATCGATGTGCAGGGAACGCGGAAGCAACTCGTTCCGCATCGCCATCACCGTCTTGATGACCCCGGCGACCCCGGCCGACGCCTGCGCGTGCCCGATGTTCGACTTCACCGAACCCAGCCACAACGGCCGGTCGCCGGGCCGGTCCTGGCCGTACGTGGCCAGGAGGGCGTTCGCCTCGATCGGGTCGCCCAGCATCGTGCCGGTGCCGTGCGCCTCGACGGCGTCGACGTCCTCGCCGGAGAGCCGGGAGTTGGCGAGGGCCTGCCGGATCACCCGCTGCTGGGCCTGCCCGTTGGGCGCGGTGAGGCCGTTGCTCGTGCCGTCCTGGTTGATGGCCGAGCCCCGGATCAGCGCGAGGACGCGGTGGCCGTTGCGGCGTGCCTCGGAGAGCCGCTCCAGGACGACCAGCCCGACCCCCTCGGCCCAGCCCGTGCCGTCGGCCGCCGCGGCGAACGGCTTGCACCGGCCGTCCCGCGCCAGCCCCCGCTGGAGGGAGAACTCGATGAACGCGCCCGGCGTCGCCATCACCGTCGCCCCGCCCGCGAGCGCGAGCGAACACTCGCCCTGCCGCAGTGCGTGCGCCGCCTGATGGATTGCGACCAGCGACGACGAACACCCGGTGTCCAGCGTCATCGCCGGACCTTCGAGACCGAGTACGTACGACACCCGGCCGGACGCGACACAGCCGAGGTTGCCGGTGCCGATGTACCCCTCCACCTCGGTGGACTGCTCACCGACCAGCGCGAGGTAGTCGAAGATGGTCAGCCCCGCGAACACCCCCGTGTCACTCCCCTTGAGCGTCCCCCGGTCCAGCCCCGCGCGCTCGACCGCCTCCCAGGCGGTCTCCAGGAGCAGCCGTTGCTGGGGGTCCATGGCGACGGCCTCACGCGGACTGATCCCGAAGAACTCGGCGTCGAAGTCCCCCGCGTCGTACAGGAATCCGCCCTCGCGGACATAGCTGGTCCCCCGGCTCTCCGGATCCGGGTCGTACAGCTTCTCCAGGTCCCAGCCCCGGTCGTCGGGGAAGCCGCCCATGGCGTCCCGGCCGTCCGCGACCAGCTCCCACAGGTCCTCGGCGGAACGCACCCCGCCCGGATACCGGCAGGCCATTCCGATGATCGCGATCGGCTCGTCGTCCGCGACCGCGACGGCCGCACGCGCCACGTCCACGGCCGCCGCTTCCCCCGACAACTCGGCACGCAGCACGCCCGCGAGGGCGTCCGGCGTCGGATGGTCGAACACGACCGTCGTCGGCAACGTCAGACCGGTGCTCTTGTTGAGCCGGTTCCGCAGTTCGACCGCGGTCAACGAGTCGAACCCCAGCTCCTGGAACGGCTTCGAGGCGGGTACGGAGTCCACGTCCGCGTGCCCCAGCGTCGCCGCCGCCTGCTCCCGCACGTGCTGAAGCAGCAACTGCCGCTGCTGGACCGGGTTCGCCGAGGCCAACTCCCGCTGAAGCTCCTGCGACGAACCCGCCGCAGCACCGGACTCCTGCTCGGCGGGCGCGCTCTCCCGCCGGTTCTCCGGCAGATCCGCGAGCAGCGGACTGGGCCGCTGAGCGGTGAACGTCGGGGTGAACCGCGCCCAGTCGAAGTCCGCGACGGTCAGGGTGGGTTCCCCCGAACTGATCGCCTGATGCAGCGCCTTGACGCACAACTCCGCCGCGAGCGGCTGCAACCCGAACCGGGAGAAGAACGTCAGCGTCGCCTGATCGGCGGCCATCCCGGCATCGGCCCACGGCCCCCACGCCACGGACGTCGCGGGCAGCCCCAGCGCATGCCGGTGCTCGGCGAGCGCGTCGAGGAAATGATTGGCGGCACCGTACGCCGCCTGCTGCCCACTGCCCCACACAGCCGCCCCCGACGAGAACATCACGAACGCCGAAAGGTTCAACTCCCGCGTCAGCTCATGGAGATGAAGCGCGGCAAGCGCCTTCGGCCGCAGCACCTCGTCCAGAGCCGCGCCCGACAACTCGGCGATCCCGATGTAGTTCGGCACGCCCGCCGCGTGGATGATCGCGGTGGGCGGGTGGGTGTCGATGAGGTCGCGGAGTTGGTCGCGGTCGCTGACGTCGCAGGCGGTTACGGTGACGTGGGTGCCCAAGTCGGTGAGTTCGGTGGTGAGTTGGTGGGCGCCGGGGGCGTCGGGGCCTCGCCTGCTGATGAGGTGGAGGTGGGGTGCGCCTTGGTGGGCGAGCCAGCGGGCCAGCACGGCGCCGATGCCGCCCGTGCCACCGGTGATCAGGACGGTGCCCTCGGGCCGCCAACTCGGCGCGGTGCCACGGTCGGCCGGTGCGTGGACGAGCCGCCGGGCGTACGTCCCGGTCGGGCGCAGGGCGATCTGGTCCTCGTCCTGGCGCAGGAGTGCGGCGGCGAGGCGGGGGAGTGTCTGGTGGTCGACCCGCGCAGGGAGGTCGACGAGGCCGGCCCACAGGCGGGGGTACTCCAGGGCGGCGACTCGGCCAAATCCCCAGACCTGGGCCTGGATCGGGTTCGTGAGGGTGTCGCCGACGGCGCCCTGGGTGATGGTGTGGAGGGGGGTCTCTGTGGCGGCGAGTACCTGGATGAGGGCGGTGGTCGCGGCGAGCCCGGCGGGTACGGCTGGATGGTCGGGGTGCGGGTCCTCGTCCAGGGCGAGCAGGTTGACGATTCCGGTGAGGCCGGAGGTGTCCAGCTCCGGTGGCTCGCTGGACCGGGTGTCGATCAGGTGCTGCCGGACTTCGGCGCCGTGTGCGGTCAGGGCCTGTGCGGTCGCTCGGACGGCGAGGTGGTCCGGGTGCGTGGTGGGGGCCAGCAGGAGCCAGGTGCCGGTGACGTGCGGTGCTGTTGTGTCGGGGAGGCGTTTCCATGTGATGCGGTAGCGCCAGGAGTTGAGGGTGGTCCGCTCTCGGTGGCGGCGGCGCCAGGCGGAGAGGACGGGCAGGGCCGGTTCCAGCACGCCGACTGTCTCCGGCCGGCCTTCGATCTCCAGGCTGCCGGTGAGGGCCTCGATGTCCAAGTCCTCGATGGCTTGCCAGACTTGGGCTTCTATGGGGTCGGCGGAGGTGGTGGTGAAGGGGGGTGCGGATGGGGGTTTGAGCCAGTAGTGGTGGTGTTGGAAGGGGTAGGTGGGGAGGTCGATGGGGTGGGGCGGGGTGGGGAACCAGTGGTGCCAGTTGATGTCGGCGCCAGCTACGAATGCCTGGGCTGCGGCGAGGGTGAGTTGTTCCGTACCCCCGTGGTCTCGGCGGAGGGTCGGGACGACGGTCCCGGTCTCGATGGTCTCCTCCATCGGCAGGACCAGGACCGGGTGGGGGCTGGCCTCGATGAACAGGCGGTAGCCGTCGGCCTGGAGAGCTTCGATGGTCTCGGCGAAGCGGACTTGTTCGCGGAGGTTGGTGACCCAGTAGCCGGTGTCGAGAGTGGCCGTGTCGATACGGCTTGCGGTGACGGTGGAGTAGAAGGCGACGTCGGAGACCGCACCCGGGTGGACTCCGGAGAGCCGTTCCTCCAACTCCTCGCGGAGTTCGTCAATTTGAGCATGATGGGAGGCGTAGCCGACGTCGATGAGGCGTGCCCTCAGTCCGCGCGCCTCAGCCTCGGACACCACCGCCGCTACCTCGCCGGGCGGCCCTGAAATCACCGTCGAGGAGGCGCTGTTGACGACGGCGACGGACACGCCGGGCCTGTCGCCGATCAGTTCGGCCGCCTGGTCGGTGCCGACGCCGAGGGAGGCCATGTCACCCCGGCCCTGCAACTGCCGGAGCGCATCACTACGAACGGCAACGATCCTCGCCGCGTCCTGGAGCGACAGCACCCCCGCAATGCAGGCTGCTGCTATCTCACCCTGTGAATGCCCAATCACTGCGGCAGGACGAACACCGTAACCCTCCCAAACGGCGGCGAGGGAAACCATCACCGCCCACAGCACCGGCTGCACGACGTCGACACGGTCCAACTCCCCGCCGCCCCGCAACACTTCAGCCAACGACCACCCCACATGAGGCGCAAGAGCCTGCTCACACTCCGCGATCCGCGCCGCGAACACCGGCGACTCGTCCAGGAGTTGCGCACCCATCCCCACCCACTGCGACCCCTGCCCCGGAAACACCAGCACCGGCCCGGGCCCAATGTCCCCGGCCACCCCCGACACCACGTCCCCACCCACGACCACCGCCCGGTGCTCGAACACCGACCGCGTCGCAACCAACGACCACCCCACCTCCACCGCCGACGCCTCCAACTCCCCCACCCGCCGCACCTGTTCCTCCAACGCCCCCGAACTCCGCGCCGACACCACCCACGGCACCTCACCACCCGACACCCCGGCCCCCTCAGCCGAAGGCGCATCCACAACCCCCGACGCCCCCTCAACCCCCGGCGCCTCCTCCAAAATCAGATGCGCATTAGTCCCCGAGATCCCAAACGCCGACACCCCCGCCCGCCGAACCCGCTCCCCCCGAGACCACCCCACCCCCTCACCCAGCAACCGCACCCCACCCAACTCCCACTGCACATGCGGCGTAGGCGCATCGATATGCAACGAAGCAGGCAACTCCCCATACCGCAGCGCCTGGACCATCTTGATGACCCCGGCGACCCCCGCCGCCGCCTGCGTATGCCCGATGTTCGACTTCACCGACCCGAGCCACAACGCCCGCTCCGCAGCCCGCCCTTGCCCATAAACAGCAAGCAACGCCCCCGCCTCGATGGGGTCACCAAGAACAGTCCCCGTCCCATGCGCCTCGACAACATCGACGTCCTCGGGAGACAGCCGCGCATCAGCCAACGCCGCCCGGATGACCCGCTCCTGCGACGGCCCGTTCGGCGCCGTGAGCCCGTTGCTCGTCCCGTCCTGGTTGACGGCGGACCCCCGCAGCACGGCAAGGACCCGATGCCCATGGCGCTGTGCCTCGGAGAGGAGTTCGAGGACGACCACCCCGGAACCCTCACCCCACCCGGTCCCGTCGGCGGCTGCGGCGAACGGCTTGCACCGCCCGTCGGGCGCCAGCCCCCGCTGCCGGGAGAACTCGGTGAACGGCCCGGCCGTGGCCATGACGGTCGCGCCCCCGGCCAGCGCGAGGGAGCACTCGCCCCGCCGCAGCGCCTGCGCCGCCAGGTGGATCGCCACGAGAGACGACGAGCAGGCCGTGTCGACCGTCACCGCAGGACCTTCGAGCCCCAGCGTGTAGGAGATCCGCCCCGACACGACGCTGCCGAGGTTGCCGGTCCCGATGTACCCCTCCACCTCGCTGGCGGTCTCGTTGAGCAGCATCTGGTAGTCGTGCGCGCTCACCCCCGTGAAGACGCCCGTGTCGCTGCCCTGGAGGGACTTCGGGTCGAGACCGGCGTGTTCGACGGCCTCCCAGGCGGTCTCCAGGAGTAGCCGTTGCTGGGGGTCCATGGCGACGGCCTCGCGGGGGCTGATGCCGAAGAACTCGGCGTCGAAGCCGCCCGCGTCGTACAGGAAGGCGCCGTCGCGGACATAGCTGGTGCCCGGGTGTTCGGGGTCCGGGTGGTAGAGGGACTCCAGGTCCCAGCCCCGGTTGTCGGGGAACGCCGAGACCGCGTCGCCCCCGTTGCGCACCAGGCGCCACAGCTCCTCGGCGGAACCGGCGCCGCCGGGGTAGCGGCAGCCCATGCCCACGATGGCGACCGGCTCGGTCGATTCCTTGTCGTGGAGTCGGCGACGGGTCTCGCGGAGTTCCGCGGTGACCCACTTGAGGTGATCGAGAAGCTTCTCCTCGTTCGACATCCGACCCCGCTCCTTGAGGCTGCTTGGTGGTGGAAAAGTGCTCAGGACTTCCCGAACTCGCTGGAGATGAGGTCGAAGATGTCGTCCGCGCTCGCCTTCTCCAGGTCGTCGTGGCCGCCGTTCTCGGACCCGTCTGCTGCGGGGCTCCACTTCGAGACGAGCGCCCGCAACCGGCCCACGACCCGCCGCCGGGCCGCCTCGTCCAACCCGGCCGCGTCGTACGCCGTGGCCCACTTGTCGAGCGCGGTGAGCACCTGCCCCTCACCGGCCTCGCCCTCCACGCCGAGCTGCTCGCGCAGATACGTCGCGAGCGCCTCGGACGTCGGATGGTCGAAGACGACCGTGGGCGGCAGCGCCAGCCCGGTCGCGGAGTTGAGCTGGTTGCGCAACTGCACGGCGGTCAGCGAATCGAACCCCAGCTCCTGGAACGGCTTGACCGCGGGCACCTCCTCCACCGCCCGCCCGAGCGTCGCCGCCGCGTACGCCCGCACCTGCCGCACCAGGAAGTCCTGCCGCTGAGCCGCAGGCGTCTTCTCCAACTCGGCCCGGAACGCGCTGAGTTCGGCATCGGACCCGCCCCCCTCGGCCGCCCGCCGGTTCTCCGGCAGATCGGCGAGGAAGGGACTGGGCCGCTGCGCGGTGAACGTCGGGGTGAACCGCGCCCAGTCGAAGTCGGCGACGGTCAGCGTGGGCCGCCCCGAACTGATCGCCTGATGCAGCGCCTTGACGCACAACTCCGAACCGAGCGGCAACAGCCCGAACCGCTTGAAGTACGCCAACGACTCCTCACCCGCCGACATCCCGGCCTCCGCCCAAGGCCCCCACGCGACAGAAGTGGCCGCCAGCCCCTGCGCACGCCGATGCTCGGCGAGCGCGTCGAGGAAATGATTGGCGGCACCGTACGCCCCCTGCTGCCCACTGCCCCACACAGCAGCCCCCGACGAGAACATCACGAACGCCGAGAGATCCAGCCCCCGAGTCAACTCATGCAGATTCCAGGCCGCATGAGCTTTCGCCCCGAGCACGCCCCCCAGATGCGCGGCCGTCAACTCCCCGATGGGAGTGAGATCAGCGGCCCCGGCGGCGTGGATGATCGCGGTGGGTGGGTGGGTGTCGATGAGGTCGCGGAGTTGTTGGCGGTTGCTGACGTCGCAGGCGGTTACGGTGACGTGGGTGCCCAAGTCGGTGAGTTCGGTGGTGAGTTGGTGGGCGCCGGGGGCGTCGGGGCCTCGCCTGCTGGTGAGGTGGAGGTGGGGTGCGCCTTGGTGGGCGAGCCAGCGGGCCAGCACGGCGCCGATGCCGCCCGTGCCACCGGTGATGAGAGTCGTGCCCTCGGGCCGCCAACTCGCCTCGATCCCAACCGGGTCGGCGTGAGCGAGCCGGCGTACGTGGACACCGTCGGAGCGGACCGCGATCTGGTCCTCGTCCTGCGGCGACAGAGCGGCGGCGAGCCGGGGCAACGTCCGGTGGTCGATCCGTGCCGGCAGATCCACGAGCCCACCCCACAGGCGCGGATACTCCAACGCGGCAACCCGCCCGAGCCCCCAGACCTGAGCCTGCACGGGGCGACCGAGCGGATCGGCGGCACTCGTCGAGACGGCACCCTGGGTGACGGTGTACAGGGGGACGCCCGTATCGCCGAGCGCCTGGACGAGAGCGATGGTCGCGGCGAGCCCGGAGGGTACGGCTGGATGGTCGGGGTGCGGATCCTCGTCCAGGGCAAGCAGGTTGACGATCCCGGCGAGCCCGTCTGTCCGCACCGGCGCGAGATCCGTACGAGGCTCGACGGAGCAGAGCCGTACGTCGGCCGCGCCGTGTTTCGTCAACGCGTCGAAGACAGCCTGCACCGCCGGGTGCTCGGCCTGCCCGGCGGACACGAACAGCAGCCAGTCACCGCCGAGTTCGGGCGAACCGCTGTCCGGGACGTGCGTCCACGTCACGTGGTAGCGCCACGAGTCGATGGTCGCCTGCTCCTGATGCCGACGACGCCAGCTCCCGAGCACGGGCAACGCGGGTGCCAGAGCCTGGACGGCTTCCTCACTGCCTTCCTCGGGTCCCAGGGTCTGAGAGAGCAGTCCGAGATCCCGCTCCTCGACAGCGCGCCACAACTGAGCTTCGGAGGCGGTGGGTTGGGCGCCGGGGGTTGGTGGGTGGGGGCGGGTGCGCTTGAGCCAGTAGTGGTGGTGTTGAAAGGGGTAGGTGGGGAGGTCGATGGGGTGTTGTGGTGTGGGGAACCAGCGTCGCCAGTTGATGTCGGCGCCTGCGGTGAAGGCCTGGGCTGCGGCGAGGGTGAGTTGTTTCGTACCCCCTTGATCGCGGCGGAGGGTCGGGACGACGGTCCCGGCCTCGATGGTCTCCTCCATCGGCAGGACCAGGACCGGGTGGGGGCTGGCCTCGATGAACAGGTGGTAGCCGTCGGCCTGGAGCGCCTCCAGCGTCTCGGCGAAACGCACCTGTTCACGGAGGTTGGTCACCCAGTACTCCGCAGTCAGAGCATCGGTGTCGATACGGCCTGCGGTGACGGTCGAGTAGAACGCCACGTCGGAGACCGCGACCGGGCGGACGCCGGAGAGCCGTTCCTCCAACTGTCCTGCGAGTTCGTCTATTTGAGCATTGTGAGAGGCGTAGCCGACGTCGATGAGGCGTGCCCTCAGTCCGCGCGCCTCAGCCTCGGACACCACCGCCGCCACCTCGGCGGGCGGCCCCGAGATCACCGTCGAGGAGGCACTGTTGACGACGGCGACGGACACGCCGGGCCGCTCGTCGCCGATGAGCGCACGCACCTCGTCCGGGCCGGTGCCGATCGAGGCCATGTCTCCCCGGCCCTGGAGCTGCCGGAGCGCATCACTGCGGACGGCGACGATCCTCGCCGCGTCCTGGAGCGACAGCACCCCCGCAACACAGGCGGCTGCTATCTCACCCTGTGAATGCCCAATCACTGCGGCAGGACGAACGCCATAACCCTCCCAGACGGCGGCAAGGGAGACCATCACCGCCCAGAGGACCGGCTGAACCACATCGACGCGGTCCAACTCCCTGCCGTCCCGCAGCACTTCAGTCAGCGACCAGCCCACATGAGGCGCAAGGGCCTGCTCGCACTCCGCGATCCGATCTGCGAACACCGGCGACTCGTCCAGGAGTTGGGCCCCCATCCCCACCCACTGCGACCCCTGCCCGGGAAACACCAGCACCGGCCCGGGGCCAATGTCCCCGGCCACCCCCGACACCATGTCCCCGTCCACGATCACGGCCCGGTGCTCGAACACCGACCGCGCCGTAACCAGCGACCACCCCACTTCGACCGCCGAAGCCTCCAACTCCCCCACCCGCCGCACCTGCACCCAACGCCCCCGAACTCCGCGCCGACACCACCCACGGCACCACCCCCGACACCTCACCACCCGACACCCCCGCCCCCTCAACCGAAGGCGCCTCCTCAAGAATCAGATGCGCATTAGTCCCCGAGAACCCGAACGACGACACCCCAGCCCGTCGAACCCGCTCCCCACGCCCCCACTCCACCCCCTCCGTGAGCAACCGCACCCCACTCCCGTCCCACTCCACATGCCCCGAAGGCACCCCGACATGGAGGATCGGCGGCAGCACCTCGTGCTGAAGCGCCAGCACCGTCTTGATCACCCCGGCAACCCCCGCCGCGATCTGCGTATGCCCGATGTTGGACTTCACGGCACCGACCCACAGGGGCCGTTCGGCAGGCCGCCCCCGTCCGTAGGCGGCGATGAGAGCCCCCGCCTCGATGGGGTCGCCGAGGACGGTCCCGGTGCCGTGTGCCTCGACGGCGTCGATGTCCTCGGGAGACAGCCCGGCATCGGCCAGCGCCGCCCGGATGACGCGTTCCTGGGAGGGCCCGTTGGGTGCGGTGAGCCCGTTCGAGGCGCCGTCCTGGTTCACCGCCGATCCCCGGATCACGGCGAGGACGTCGTGCCCGTTGCGCCGGGCGTCGGAGAGGCGTTCGAGGAGGAGTACGCCGGTTCCCTCGGCCATCCCCATGCCGTCGCTGTGCGCGGAGAACGGTTTGCACCGTCCGTCGGGTGCGAGGCCGCGCAGTTCGCTGAAGCCGATCAGCGGCGCGGGTGTGGCCATGACGTACGTGCCGCCCGCGAGGGCCAGCGCGCATTCCTCGGTGCGCAGCGACCGTACGGCGAGGTGAAGGGAGACGAGCGAGGACGAGCACGCGGTGTCGACCGTGACCGCCGGGCCTTCGAGGCCGAGGGTGTAGGCGACGCGTCCGGAGGTGACGCTGCCGGAGTTGCCGATGGTGAGGTAGCCGGTCGTGCCGTCGGGGACCTCGACGTCGCCGAACGCGTAGTCGAGGCCGTCGCAGCCGATGAAGGTGCTCGTGTCGCTGCCGCGCAGGGTCAGCGGGTCGATGCCGGCGCGTTCGATGGCCTCCCACGCCGTCTCCAGGGCGAGCCGCTGCTGGGGGGCCATGGTGAGGGCCTCGCTGGGGCCGATGCCGAAGAACGCCGCGTCGAAGCCGCCGACGTCCTGGACGAAGCCGCCTTCACGGACGTAGCTGGTGCCGGTGGACTCGGGGTCGGGGTCGTAGAGCGCGTCGAGGTCCCAGTCGCGGTCGCCGGGCAGGGGAGTGACGGCGTCCCCGCCCGTGGCGACCAGGTCCCACAGGTCCTCGGGGGAGCGGATGCCGCCCGGCAGTCGGCAGGCCATGCCGATGACCGCGATCGGCTCGTGGCCCGCCGCTTCGAGGTCGTGCAGCCGGTGTTCCGTACGCCGCAGGTCGGCTGTGACCCGCTTGAGGTACTCCAGGAGCTTCTCTTCGGTGTGCGCCATCCCGATCCTCTGCTCAGGGCAGGTGGGGCCTGTCTGACGGCAGAGTTGTCGACGCCGCTAAAGCGCCTCTAAGACTCGTAAAACCCGGCTGTCGTCCGGCGCGCGGTGTCTTAGCGGCGCTTAAGCGGTCGGTGTGAGGGTGCGGTGGTCGGTTCGGACGATGGGAGACGAGACGCGATGTCCCTCACGGAGAGCACGTCGGCGGCCACGGTGCCCGACCTGGTCGACCCCTCGTTCTGGGCCCGGCCCTACGACGAACGCGTGGCGCTGTTCGAGGAGTTGCGGGCGCTGCCGCAGCCGGCGTTCGTCCGGCAGCAGTTGCCCGGGGTGCCGTGGGCGCTCGGCTACCGGGCGCTGGTGAAGTACGCCGACATCGTCGAGGTGAGCCGACGCCCGCAGGACTTCTCCTCGCAGGGTGCGACCAGCATCGTGGGGATGCCGCCGGAGCTGGACGAGTACTACGGCTCGATGATCAACATGGACAATCCGGAGCACGCCCGGCTCCGGCGTATCGTCTCCGCCTCCTTCGGCCGCGCGACGGTCCCCGAACTGGAGGCGCGGGCCACCCGGATCGCCCGCGGCATCATCCGTGACCTGGTGGAGCGCGGGCCGGGTGACTTCGTACGGCCCGTCGCCGCGGAGATGCCGATCGCCGTGCTCGGCGACATGATGGGCCTGCCCGAGGAGGACCACGACCTCCTCTTCGACCTGTCCAACAAGATCGTGGAACCCGCCGGCGGGGAAGCGGTCGTCGAGGCGTCGCGCCGGCTGGGCGACTACATCGCCCAGCTCCGTGAGGACCGGCTCGCCCACCCGCGCGCCGACGTGATCACGAAGCTGGTGCGGGTGCAGGCGGACGGCGAGTACCTGAACCGGCAGGAACTCGTGTCGTTCTTCATCCTGCTCGTCATCGCCGGCATGGAGACCACCCGCAACGCGATCTCGCACGCGCTGGTCCTGCTGACCGAGCACCCTGAGCAACGGCGGCTGCTCCTCGCGGACTTCGACCGGTACGCGAAGGGAGCGGTGGAGGAGGTCCTCAGGGTCTCCACGCCCATCAACTGGATGCGGCGGGTCGCGGCCCGGGACTGCGAGATGAACGGGCACCGGTTCCGCAAGGGCGACCGGCTCTTCCTGTTCTACTGGTCGGCGAACCGGGACGCGAGCGTCTTCCCCGACCCGTACCGCTTCGACATCACGCGCGGATCGAACGCGCACCTGACGTTCGGCGCGGTCGGCCCGCACGTCTGTCTCGGCGCCCACCTCGCCCGGCTGGAGATCACGGTGCTGTACCGGGAACTGCTCGCCGCGCTGCCGGAGATCCGCGCCGTGGGGCAGCCGCACCGCCTGGACTCCAGCTTCATCGAGGGCATCAAGCAGGTCAGGTGCGCGTTCTGAGCGTGCCGCGGCTCCGCACACCGCGCGGCGCGTGATGTGCGGAGCCGCGGTCAGCGACCGGACACGACCGGCGTCGCCATGAGGCGCCGGTCTCCGGCGAGGATGGCGCGCTGGAGGTCCTGGAGCGGGCGTCCTGGCTCCAGGCCCAGTTCGTCGTTGAGGGTCTTGCGGACCGACTGGTAGACCTTGAGGGCGTCGGCCTGCCGCTCGGAGCGGTAGAGGGCCAGCATGAGCTGGCGGTAGAACGATTCACGCATGGGGTTCTCGGCGGTGAGGGCGTAGAGCATGCCCACGGCCTCGCGGTGGCGGCCGAGCCGGAGCCGGCATTCGGCGAGCATCTCCTGGCACTCCAGCCGGACTTCGGCCAGCCAGGTGGTGAACCCGTCGATGATGGGGCCGTTGGCCGCGGGTCCGCTGCCGCCGTGCCCGAGGGCCGGTCCGCGCCACAGGCCGAGCGCCGTCTCGAACTGGGCGGCGGCCCGGTCGAGGCGTTCCTCCCGGAGCAACGACCTTCCTCTGTCGACGAGTTGAGGGAAGAGGTGGGCGTCGATCTCGTCGTGCCCCGTGCGCAGGACGTAGCCCGGCGCGCGGGTCTCGACGTGACTGTCTCCGCTGCACCGGGACCGGAGGAGCTTGCGGAGCTGGGAGATGTACACGTGCAGTCCGGCGGTGGCGCGCCGGGGCAGGTCCTCGCCCCACAGCTCCAGCATGAGCTGGTCCAGGGAGACGACCTGGTCGGCTCTGATGAGGAGGACGGAGAGCACGATCTCGACCTTGCGCGCGTTGATCGTGGAGTACTTGTTGTCGTCGACGATGCGGAGGGGGCCCAGGATCTCGTACCTCACTGGCGGCTCCCCCTCACGGCTTCGGAACGGGTGAGGGCCTTCGCGACGATGTCGGTCACCTCGTGGCGGCGGCTGTCGAGGTAGAAGTGGCCGCCGGGCAGGACCCTGAGGTCGAAGGGTCCCGTGGTGTGCTCGCGCCAGGCGGCGACGTCGTCGCGGGGGGCCTGGGGGTCGCTGTCGCCGACGAGGGCGGTGACCGGGCAGCGGAGCGGTGGTGAGGGGGTCCACCGATACGTCTCGGTCGCCCGGTAGTCGTTGCGGACGATCGGGAGGATGTCGGCGAGGAGTTCCTCGTCGTCGAGGAAGACCGGGTTGGTGCCGCCGGCGCGGCGGAGTTCGGCGGCGAGGCCGGTGTCGTCGAGGAGGTGGACGGTGCCGGGGTGGAAGCGGGACGGTGCGCGGCGTCCGGACACGAAGAGCCGGTCGGGTGCGGGGATCCGGTGGGCGACCTCGAAGGCGAGGGCGGCGCCCATGCTGTGTCCGAAGAGGGCGAGCGGACGGTCGAGGTAGGGGGCGAGCGCGGTGGTGACGCGGTCGGCGAGTTCGGGGACGTTGTCGATGAGGGGCTCTCTGCGCCGGTCCTGTCGTCCGGGGTACTGGACGGCGAGGATTTCCGTCGCGGGGGTGAGCGCGGGGGACTGTGCGAAGGCGTGGTAATAGCTGGCGGAACCGCCGGCGTGGGGGAAACAGACCAGGCGTACCTCGGGTTCCGGGTGCGGCCGGAAGCGTCGTATCCATAGGTCCGGGAGATCTTTTGGCGAGGGGGCAGGCAAGACTATTCCCTTCTCCGGATAAGTGACAAGGGAACCGCCACATGTCGATCATCGTCGACCAGTTGCGGCAGGTGCCGAATAAGCACCGACCATCATGCAGGGTCACAGTTCAAACGGCAACGAGGTGCCGGGTCCTACTGGGCGGAATAAGACATTCCAGTGGCCTTCCGTCATAAATGACGTGTGACCGGTCGGCTTTTCTGGCCTATTGATCCGGGTCGAATTGAGGGAATGGCGATGCGTTCGTCTCCCGGCCTGACCGGGTGTGAAGGTTCTGTGAAGGATGGGAGGGGTGGGAAGTGGCCGGATCCGTTCAGTGCGCCGCCGCCCCGCAGGGGTACCCGCCACTCCCCGAAGGAACAGGGAAGGAGCGAGAGACGATGACAGAGAACACCCTGTGGCTGGATCTGGACGCCCGCCGGGCACGCGGGCAGGGCCCGGACGCCATCGCCCGCCGGCAGCGCGAACGGCTGGCGCGGACCGTGGCCCACGCCCGCTCCGCGTCGCCGTACTACCGCGAGCTGTACCGCCACCTGCCCGAGCACGTCGCCACCACACGAGCACTCCCCGTCACCGGCAAACAGGAGCTGACCGAACACTTCGACGACTGGGCCACCGACCGCGAGATCACCGCCGACAAGGTCCGCGCCTTCACCGACGACCCCGACCGGATCGGCCGCCGCTTCCTCGGCCGCTACCTGGTCGCCACCACCTCGGGCACCAGCGGCCGACGCGGCGTGTTCGTCCTCGACGACCGCTGCCTGCACGTCGGCTCCGCGGTCCTCTCCGCCGCCCTCACCTCCTGGCTGGGCCCCCGCGACCTCGCCAGGGCCGCCCTGCGCCGCGGCCGTTTCGCCCAGCTCGTCGCCACCGAGGGCCACTACGTCGGATACGCGAGCTACTCCCGCACCCGCAGGGAAGGCGGCCTGCGCGGCAAACTCGTCCGCGCCTTCTCCGTCCACGAACCGACCGAGCGCCTGGCCGCCGAACTCGACGCCTACCGGCCCGCCTTCGTCATCGGCGCCGCCGGCACGATCATGCTGCTCGCCGCCGAACAGGAAGCCGGCCGCCTCCACCTCGACCCGGTCCTCGTCCAGCCCGCCGGCGAGACCCTGTCCACCGCCGACACCGACCGCATCGCCCGGGCCTTCCACGCCCCCGTACACATGGCGTACAGCGCCACCGAGTGCATCTACCTCAGCTACACCTGCGCCGACGGCTGGTACCACCTCAACGCCGACTGGGCCGTCCTCGAACCCGTCGACGCCGACCACCGCCCCACCCCGCCCGGCGAGTTCTCCCACACCGTGCTGCTCACCAACCTCGCCAACCGCGTCCAGCCGGTCATCCGCTACGACCTCGGCGACAGCGTCATGCTCCGCCCCGACCCCTGCCCCTGCGGCAGCCCCCTGCCCGCGCTCCGCGTCCGAGGCCGCTCCGGCGACATCCTCACCTTCCCCACCGGCCGGGGAGCCGACGTACGCCTCTCCCCCCTCGCCCTGAGCAGCCTCTTCGACCGGGTCCCCGGCATCGAGCTCTTCCAGGTCGAACAGACCGCCCCGACCACCCTGCGCGTCCGCCTGGAGACGGCCCCCGGCGCCGACGCGGACACCGTCTGGCGGACCTCCCGCGACGAGCTGACCCGCCTCCTCGCCGACAACCGCCTCGACGACGTCACCGTGGAACGCGCCGACGAACCACCCCACCAGACCCCCGGCGGCAAGTACCGCACGGTCGTCCCCCTGGACTGACCCCGCTCACCTCGCGTACGGCCGCAACGGCGGCTCCTCGGCCGCCCACGGCCTGCTGCGCACCAGGATCTCGACGGGGAACGCCAGGAAACCCGGCAGCGCCGCCACCGCCTCCGCCGTGTTCAACGGCATGACCAGCCGCGCACAGTCCGCGGAACCGACCCGGGCCGCATCCGCCGGACCCGGATGCCCGATCGCGTCGGCGACCAGGTCGTAGCTCACCTGATCGACCGCCATGGCGACATGGCCCGGCCACGGCCGCCCGGGACACACGTCCTGGACCCCGATCCGCGTGGCACCCGGCAGCACCGGGGGACCTCCGTCGGCCACCACCGACTCGTCCGCCGTCGAATAGACCGTGGTGTACGAGGGACCGGCGGGCATCGGCGTGCCGTTCGCGGTCAGCGCCCTCGACCAGTTCGAGTCACGCGCGAACTGGAACACCGACGCCGGACACCCCGTCACCCCGCCCAGCGGCAGACATCCACTCGCGAGCCGGGTCCCCTGGAACGGAGCACCCAGCGTCACCGCGTCGTCCACCTTCCCCGCCAGATCGGGCCAGAACCGCAGCGCCCACGCCACCAGCAGCCCGCCCTGACTGTGCCCGACCAGGTCGACCTTGCGGCCCGTGCGCTCCTCGATCACCCGCACCGCGTACACCACGTACTCGACGGACTCCTGCATGTCCCGCAGACCACGCCCCGGCGGATCGACCCAACATGACGGATGCCCGGCCCTTTTCAGCTCGGCCGCATAGTTCCAGGCGAAGTTCTCGTACCCTGTGAGGCCGGTGGCCGGAACAAACAGGACGGTGGGACCGTCGCCGCCATCGGGTTCACAGTGCAGCGCCGCCGCGAGTTCGGCCACCGGCGTTTCCAGAGGCGGTGACAGATCGCTGTCCGCGCGCGCGACGGGCGTCGAGAAAACAGCCAAGGACAGGATCGCAGCCGCGAGACGGCCGACCGCCGGGATAAACCGCACACGAACCTCCGACAACGAGAATACGAAAACCCGGCAAGAGGCCTCGCGGGATTTTCTCCTACGACACCGATAACGCCGACGGCGAATTCCGGACCGGCCCGGAAAACGCCGTCAGAGCACCGCGCTCTCCTGGAAAAGATCTATCCGCTCCCGTTTCCGGGCCCGCAGATCCGGATCACGCACCCCCAGCCCGGGCCGGTCGGCCAGACAGAGCACACCCACCTTTCCCTGATGCACGTTCGACGAGACCGCGTGCGTCGCCTCCCCCACGCCGTCCAGGGGATACGTCCGCGACAGCACCGGGTGAATACTGCCGCGCACGACCAGCTCGTTGGCGGCCCACGCCTCGCTGTAGTTCGCCATGTGCGAGCCGACGATCCGCTTGACGTGCATCCACAGGTGACGGTTGTCGTAGGTGTGCTGGTAGCCGCTCGTCGACGCACAGGTCACCACGCACCCGCCGCGCGCCGCGACCATGACGCTCACCCCGAAGGTGTCCCGCCCGGGATGCTCGACGACGATGTCCGGGTCGTCCCCCGCCAGCTTGCGCACCGCGCCCCGGAACCGGCTCCACTCGCTGAGCCGGGGCCGCTCCTCCTCGTCCCAGAACACGAAGTCCTCCGCCGCCCGGTCCACGACCAGCTCGGCCCCCATCCGGCGGCACAGCTCCGCCTTCGCCGGCGACGACACGACACAGACGGGGATCGCCCCGCCGTTCAGGGCCAGCTGCGTCGCGTACGCGCCGACACCGCCCGCCGCACCCCAGATCAGCACCCGCTGCCCCTGCTTCATCGCCGCCCCGTGATGGGACACCAACTGCCGGTACGCGGTGGACAGTCCGACCCCCAGCGACGCCGCCTCCTCCCACGTGAGGTGCCCCGGCTTCGGCATCAGCTGGTTCGCCTTGACGAGGGAGATCTCCGCGAGCCCGCCGAAGTTCGTCTCGTACCCCCACACCCGCTGCCCCGGATCGAGGAGCGTGTCGTCGTGCCCGCCCGGCGTCTGGAGATCCGGCTGGAGACAGTGCGCGACGACCTCGTCCCCCGGCTTCCACTCCCGCACCCCCGCCCCGGTGCGCAGCACGATCCCCGACAGGTCGGAGCCCAGGACGTGGTACGGCAGATCGTGCCGCGCGCCCTCCGGCGAGAGCTTGCCGAGGGTGCGCAGGAACCGGAAGGTCGGGACGGGCGCGAACAGCGCCGACCACACGGTGTTGTAGTTGATCGAGCTGGCCATCGTCGCGACGAGCACCTCGTCGTACGCGAGTTCAGGGGTCGCGACCTCCTGCACATGGATCGTCCTGCGGGGGTCGCGCTGCTCGACGGGCGTACGGGCGAGGGCGCGCTGGTCGGCGGCGAGGGTCACGGCGGCCCGGTAGCTGTCCGGGACGTCGCACGCGGCGACGGCGAAGGGGTCGTCCGCCGCCGCGGCGGCACGCAGTCGGCTCATCGGCTGCTCCTTGTCTGCCGGCGGAGGGTGATCACGGGTCCCGGCTCGCCGTCCGCCGGTCCCACCGAGGTCTCGGCCGCGTCCGCGTGCAGGGCGCGCAGCACCGCGAGGACACCGTCGGCGGCGGCGAACGTCTCCCCGGCCACAGGCGCCCGACGGGGCGCGCGCTGCCAGGCACTGCCGAGGCGGGTGAGGGGAACGAGGCCGTGCGCACGGGCCACGGACTCCCGGGCCAGCGCCAGCAGGAACGCCCCCTCGGCGACGTCCCCGAGCCCCATGAAACGCGCGAACTCCGGGCGGCTGTTGGCACTGACACCCAGCACGAGCGCCATGTCCAGCTCACCGTGGGCCAGTTGCCGGGCCGCGACATGGACGGCGGTGAACCCGCTGTCCACCAGCATCGTGACCCCGCCCAGGTCGTACCGGTTGGCGATACGGGCCGCGACGACGTTCGGCAGGATCCCCGGCAGTGTGTCCTTCGTCGTCGGCGGGGTCACCGCCCGCAGCCCGGCGACGTACTCGGCGAACGCCGCCCGGTCGGCGCCCTCCAGCAGCGCGTCCAGCTCGGCGGCGTGGCAGCGCACGAGGTTGTCCGACGCGGACGGCTGAGGGCCGGACGCCGCCGCGACCACCCCGGTCGTGGCCCGCACCGGATCCCACAGCTCGCCGTGCTCGGCGCCGAACAGCGCCGTCACCCGCAACGCCATCAGCTGGCCCGCGTCGGTGGCCCGCACGGTCGGCGGCGGCAGCCGGACGTCCGGGAACGGCGGCGCCGGATACCGGTCGCCGAACGTCCGCGGACCCGGCAGCACACCACCGCGCAGCCATCGCGCCACCTCCCCGGGCCCCGGATCACCGGGAAGATGCGCGGTCCAGGCGAGCACGACCACCGGATCGGCGTCCGGCACCGGACGCGACGTAGGCACCTCGGCCCGGTCGGCGATCAGGAGATGCCCGTTGGTCCCCCCGAACCCGAAGGCGGAGACCCCCACGACACGGGCCCTGCGCCGGTCCTCGGGCCACGGGACGTCGGTGACCGGCACCCGCACCCGGTCCGCGTACGGCGCACTCGCACCGAACGAGGTGAACCGGGCCTGCGCCGGGATCGCGCCCTCCCACAGCGCCGTCAGCGCCTCGATCACCGAGACCACCCCGGAACTCCAGGCGCTGTGCCCCAGCAGCGACTTGTTCGACCCGCACCACACCCCGCCCGCGCCCGTGGCGCCGGCCAGCGTCCGCAGCTCGACCGCGTCCCCGACCGAGGTCCCCGTCCCGTGCGCGAGCACCCAGTCCACGTCGTCGGCGGACACCCCCGCAGCCCGCCGGGCCCGCTCCAGACACCGGCTCTGCCCCACCGGGTTCGGCGCGTAGATCGCCGTACCCCGGCCGTCCGACGACCCGCCGAACCCGAGCAGCACCCCCAGCACCGGATCACCGTCCTCGACGGCCCGCTCCAGGAGCTTGAGGACGACGACGCCCGCGCCGTCGGAGAACAGGGTGCCGTCGGCGCGCTCGTCGAAGACACGGACGTCCTCCCCGGGACTGAGCCCGCGCAGCTTCGCGAAGGTCACGTTGTAGCGGGGCGTCACCGCCGACACACCGCCGCAGACGGCGAGGTCGCAGGAGCCGTCGAGGAGCCCCAGGACACCGAGGCCGATCGTGTACAGCGACGACGAGCACGCGGCGTCGACGACCGCGAACTCGCAGTCGGCGGGCAGCAGTCCGGACGCGGCGCTGCGCGCGATCCGGTCCGGCAGGGTGTCGCGCGGCGGACCACCGCCGTACACCAGGGACCGCAGCCGGTCCGCGGCCTTCGGGTCGGTGTGCCGGCCGGCGACCGCCTCGGCGAGGACCGCGCGCTCGGCGCGGTCGCCGATGAGGGAACTGGTGCCGACGTAGTAGGCGTACCGGTCGGTGGCGCGGACGGCGACGTCCGTACGCGCCTGGAGGAGGCAGTGCCGCAGCCACAGCGCGGTGCGGTCGGCCTCGTCGTGGACACCGGCCGCGATCTCCCCGGCGAGCACGGGATGCGGCCGGAAGTCGTGCAGGAAACCCGAGGTACGGGTGTAGCAGCGGTCCTCGGCGGCCGGGTCGGCCGACCAGAAGGCGTCCAGCGGATAGCGGTCCGCCGGTTCCCCGAACACGGGCCGGCCGCCGCGCAGCAGCTTCCACAGCTCGTCCGGGTCACCGGCCCCCGGGACGGCGATGCCCATGCCCACCACGGCGACGCCTGCCGTCATGGCCGGTCACCGCCGCTCGGGAGCGGAGAGCGTCTCGTCGCGCAGCAGGCCGGTCACGAGCGCGGCCAGGTCGGCGACCGTGTCGTAGTCGCCGTTGTCGGCGACGTGGAACAGGTGCTGGAGGCCGTAGCGGCGCAAGGAGCGCTCCAGGAGCTCGGTCATGCCGAGGGAGTCGACCCCCAGATCGGCCTGGAAGTGGGCGTCGTCGGTGAGCGTCTCCAACGGGTACTCCAGGAGCTCGGCACAGACGGCGCGGACCGTTTCGAGGACCTCGGGGTCGGCCGCCGTCGCCATGGACGCCGCCGTCGCCGCCGGGCCCAGGGAGTCGAGCCGGCCCGACAGATCGGGTGCCGTCAGCGCCTCGCGCAGCGGGGCCACGGTGAGCGCGGCGGGCAGCGTCCCGGAGACCAGCCGGGTCAGGACGTCCAGCGCGCCGCACTCCACGTACGCCGTGACCCCCTCGGCGTCCAGGGCGCGCACGGCGTCGTGGAAGCGCACCGGGCGCGTCATGTCGTCGACCATGAGCGCGACGACGTCGTCCTCACCGGTCAGGAAGCGGCCGAGCCCGTGGGAGTAGCAGAACCGCTCGCGGGGCGCCGCCATCGGGACGCTGGGCAGCCTCTGCGCGTAGGCGGCGCTCGCCTTCGCCAGCACCGGGACGTGGAAGGGGAGGACGACCTTCAGCCGGGAGGTACGCAGACCCGCGGCCCGCGCCGCGTCCCACACACGGATCAGGTCCCCCTCGGCGCCGCTGACCACCGACTGGCCCGGCGCGTTCACGGACGACACCGCGACCGTCGAGGCGTGCACCGAGGCGATCAGCTCCTCGGCCCGCTCCGGATCGGCCTCGACCGCGACCATGCCGCCCGCCGGCGGGGGCGCCTCCCGCAGCGCGGTATGCCGTTCGCACACGGCCCGCACCGCGTCGCCCGGTGTGAGGACACCGGCGACGGACAGGGCGGCGAACTCGCCCAGGCTGTGCCCGACGACATGGTCGGCCGTCAGCCCGTACCGGGACTCCAGGAGCGCCGCCAGCGCGAGGGACGTCGCCACAGTGGCGACGTCCATCCGGTCGGGGTCGGACTTGAGCAGCACCCCCAGGGAGGGGGCGTTCGGGGAGAACAACAGGGGCCGGACGGGTTTGACCCCGTACTCCGCCGCGGCCTCGTCGATCTCCGCCACCTGATCCGAGATCAGGTCGGTGTCCGCGCCGAGACCGGCGAACACGCCCGGGAGGTACGACCCTTGGCCGGGGAACAGCAACGCCACCCTCATCTGGTCATCCTTTCGACGCGTCGAGCCTAGGAACGGGGCACTGGAGCGTCTGCCCCTAAAACGCGGGGGTGCACCCCTAATTGACAGTGGGGTTTCCTGTTCCCGCTACTCGGCCACGTACGTGTGCCGGCTCCAGATGAACACCACCAACTCCCGCCCCTGCTCACGCACCCGGCGGGCGGTCGGCTCGAAGTGCTCCCAGCGGTTCCCGTTCAGCAGCCGGAACTTCCTGCCGGTGTCCGGCAGATACCGCAGCCGCTCCGTGTCGGGGAGGAACTCCGGACCGCCGGTCAGGAGGGCATTGGGCTCCTGAGTCACCATGGATGCCACCTTCCGTCGTCGGAACCTGCGAGGAAGTGCACCATCCCGCCGACGGCCGTGGGGGACTCCCGGCGGAAGGTAGGGGGGCGCGGGACCGGAGTTAGGGGTCCCGGCACCCGCCGGGGTGCGATGCTGGCGGACCAGGACGCATCGTGGGGGTCTGCCGATGAGGGCGCAAGACGCGGTGACGATCGCCGCCGCCGTGCTGGTTCCCGTCGTGACCGCGATCGCGGGCGTGGTGAGTCTGCTGGCGCAGGACCGGCGGGTGCGCCGGTCGCGGGACGGCCGTCGTCGGCTGGCCTTCGAGGACGCGACGCGACAGGTGGCCTTCGCGGCCGAGTGGCTGAAGGCCAAGCAGCTGACCGCCTCCACACCGGAAGCACTCCACGACCCGGCCACGGTGGCGAACCGCTGGCTGGACGAGGCAGCCGCACGGGTCTCCGCGGCCGAGCAGCCCCCCACCGGCGAGGAACCCTACGTCTCGGTCAGCAGACTGCTGCTGCTCTACCGGCTGCGCCGCCGGTCCGCGAAGGCCATCCGGATCTGCTTCTACGCGGCACTGGGCTTCATGGGCTTCGTGGTCATCGCCATGCTGAACGACGCGGCAAGCCGCCGAACCGTCGGCTGGAACGTATCGCTGCTGGTCCTGACCGGCGTACTCGCGCTGCTCCTGCGCTTCTGGGCCGTCTCGACGGACTCCCGGGACCAGAACTGACACGTCAGCTGTCGTGGACCGACCCGCACAGGCGACCCCGCATCGTGCGGCGCCCCAACCGGCGCGCACACCGACGCCTCGACCACAGGGGCCGTGCGCTGGGCGCTCACCGGCCGTGACGAGTGCTACCGGCGCTCACGTCGCGGACTTCGGCACACCAGTGCACCCGCGAGGGACGGCGACGGCGGGATGCGGCGCGTGAGGCCGGGGCAGTCAACGGAGGCACCTTTCGGCCAACTGATGAAGGACACCTGGAACATGCTCCGGTTGGCGGTACTGGATCTGGACGGCACTCTCGTTCCCGGCTTCGCGGCGCTGGCGATGACCGAGGCGCTGCTGGACGTCCCGGGCGCGGACCCGGCTGCCGCGCGTGCGGCGATCGCCGCGATCCACAGCTATCAGGCCCGCGAGATCGACCACGAGGAGTGCGCTCGCCGTTTCCACGCCGGATACGCGGCGACGGTACGGGGCGTGCCCCCGCAGGCCCTGGACCGTGCCGGCCGGCTCGCGTGGGAGCAGGTGGGGCGTGAACTCCACCCTTTCGTACGCGACTTGATCGCGTTGCTGCGGGCGCGTGGCCTCACCGTGTGCCTGCTGTCGGGCAGCCCTCACCAGGCCGTCCGGCAGGCCGCCACCGATCTCGGTATCGACCCCGACCGGGCCTGGGGAATGACCTTCGCCACCGGCACCGGACCGGCCCTCGGCCTGCGCGGAGCCAAGCGTGCTGTGCTGCGACGGGTGGAGGCGGCCACTCCGGTCGACTGGGCGCATTCCTTCGCGCTGGGCGACTCCGCCTCCGACATCGAGGTCCTCGCCCTCGCCGGTCACCCCGTCGCCTTCGAACCGGACCCCCAACTCCGCACCGCCGCCCTGGCCAACGGCTGGCCCATGGCCGACCGTGACACGGTCCTCGTCGAGACCCGGAGGGCGCTGACCGCCTCGGCCGATCACGGTTGATACTGGCCTCGACAGGAACCAGCCGATCCGACGTCCCGCCGTCGGGCCGCGCACAGAGCGGAGCACTTCATGACCCTCCCCGACGAGGAGTGGCTGGTCCGGCCCATGCCGGTGATCGACGAGACGGCGGTCACCGCACTGCTCGCCGAACGGTTCGGTGTCCAGGGGGACTTGAAGGACCTCGGCAGCCAGCAGGACCGCAACTACCGGGTCGGCGCGTACGTCCTGAAGATCGCGAACCCGGCGACGGCGGTCGGCGCGCTGCGCGCCCAGTGCGCGGTGACCGAACGGCTCGCGCAGGCGCTGCCGGACGTACGGCTGCCCCGGGCGCGCGCCGGGATCGACGGGGACGTCATCCAGTGGCTGCCGGTGGGGGAGGAGCAACTCGCCTGCCGGCTCCTCGAATACGTCCCCGGCGAGCCCATCATGGACAGCCGCTACCTCGCCCCGCCGGTCGTCGCCCGCCTCGGCGAACTCGCGGGCCGCGTGGTGACGGCGCTGGCCACCGCCGAGCCGGTCGAGCCGGAGGCGGGACGGCTGTGGGACCTGTCGTACGCCGCCGAGGTGATCGAGGCGCTGGCCCCGCGCATGGCCGACCAGGAACGCGCCGCACGGGTGACCGCCGCCGCGCGGGCCGCCTGGGCGGCGGTCGAGCCGTACGCCGAGAGCCTGCCGGTGCAGGTGATCCACGGCGACCTCACGGACAACAACGTCGTCTGCGACACGGGGGCGGACGGCCGCCCGATGCCGGTCGGAGTCATCGACTTCGGTGATCTGGGGCCCGGTTGGGCGGTGTCGGAGCTGGCGGTCGCCTGTACGTCGGTGCTGCACCACCATGGCGCGGGGCCGGTGTCGGTACTCCCCGCCGTGGAGGCGTTCCGCGCGCAACGGCCGCTGTCCGACGCCGAGTCGACGGTCCTGTGGCCGCTCGTGGTGCTGCGGGCCGGGGTGTTGGTGGTCAGCGGACAGTACGACGCTTCGCTGGACCCGGGGAACACGTACGCGTCGGACGCGCTCGAACGGGAGTGGGCGATGTTCGAGGCGGCGGTGTCGGTGCCGGTGGAGGTGATGACGGCACTGCTGGCGGAGGGTACGGCAGTTGGGGCCGTGCGCGGGCATCGGCTGCTGCCGGGGTTGCCGGACGACGTCCCTGTGCTCGACCTCTCCGTGCACAGCGACGACCTGCACAGCGGGCGCTGGCGCGAATCCGGCATCGAGGCGGGGCTCGCCGAGGGGTACGGGGCGGCGGTGACCCGGCACGGGGAGTTCAGGTTGACGCGGGCGGGCGGGGACACGTGCGCGCTCGGTGTCGAGGTGTACGGGGAAGGGGAGTTGGAGGTGCGGGCGCCCTGGGCTGGAACGGTCACGCGCACGGCGGACGGCGTCAAGCTCACTGGCGACGGTCCCGCCCTCTTCCTGGGCGGCGTCGACTGCGTACCGGGTCCGGTCGGAGCCGGAGACCTCCTCGGCACCGCCTCCGGCCACCTCCACGTCCAGCTCTGCACCCTCCCCGAAGCTGCCCTTTCTGAAGGCACCCACCCCGACAGCCCCCACCCGCCTCGCTTCGCCCCCGCCGAACTGGCCCCCGCCTGGCTGAAGTTGTGCCCAGACCCCACCTCCCTCCTCCTCACCACCCCCCACCCCGGACAACCCGAGACCCCCCTCCTGACCCGCCGCACCCAAGCCTTCGCCCCCGTCCAGGAGCACTACTACACAACCCCGCCCCGCATAGAACGAGGCTGGCGCCACCACCTCTTCGACACCGAAGCCCGCCCCTACCTCGACATGCTCAACAACGTCACCATCCTGGGCCACGGCCACCCCGCCCTCGGCGACGCGGTCCACCAGCAGTGGCGCAAGCTCAACACCAACTCCCGCTTCCACTACGCCTCGGTCGTCGAACTCTCCGAACGCCTCACGGAGTTGCTCCCCGAGGAACTCGACACCGTGTTCCTCGTGAACAGCGGATCGGAAGCGGTCGACCTGGCGCTGAGGCTCGCCTGGGCGGCAACCGGCAGACAGGACACCGTCGCCGTCGAAGAGGCGTACCACGGCTGGACGTTCGCCGGCGACGCCGTCTCCACCTCGATCGCCGACAACCCCAACGCCCTGACCTCACGCCCGAGTTGGGTCCACACGGTCGCGGCCCCCAACTCCTACCGGGGCCGCCACCGGGGCGAGGACGCCCACCGGTACGCCCCGGAGGCCGCAGCGCGCATCGCCGCCGTACGCCCCGGCGCGTTCATCTGTGAACCCTTCTACGGCAACGCGGGCGGAATGCCCCTGCCCGACGGCTACTTGGAGCAGGTCTACGCGGCGGTCCGCGAGGCCGGTGGCCTCTGCATCGCCGACGAGGTCCAGGTCGGCTACGGCCGGCTCGGCACCCACTTCTGGGGGTTCGAGCAGCAGGGCGTGGTCCCCGACATCGTCACCGTCGCGAAGGCGATGGGCAACGGACACCCCCTCGGCGCGGTCGTCACGCGCCGCGAGATCGCCGACGCCTACCGCACGCAGGGCTACTTCTTCTCCTCGGCGGGCGGCAGCCCCGTCAGCTCGGTGGTCGGCCTCGCGGTCCTGGACGCAATGAGGGACGAGGGCCTCCAGGCCAACGCCCTTGAAGTCGGCGGGTACTTGAAGGAGCAGCTCCGGCAACTCGCCGACCGGCACGAGCTGATCGGCGCCGTCCACGGCTCCGGCCTCTACCTCGGCGTGGAGTTCGTCCGCGACCGTACGACGCTGGAACCGGCCACCGAGGAGACCGCCGCGATCTGCGAACGCCTCCGCGAACTCGGTGTGATCATGCAGCCGACGTCGGACCGGCAGTGCGTGCTGAAGATCAAGCCGCCGCTCTGTCTGACCCGGGACGACGCGGACGTGTTCGTCGCGGCGCTCGACGACGTCCTCACGCACGGCTGGTGACGAGGGTTCCCAGAACGGCCGCGCCGCCGGTACCGTCGTCGAAGATCACCGGGACCGTTCGTACAGGGGACAGCACATGCGCAACCGCGAACTGGGCCGCACCGGCTCGACCGTGTCGGAGATCGGCTACGGCGCCTGGGGACTGGGCCAGGGCGCCTGGGTCGGTGCCGACGACGACTCCGGCGTGCGCGCCCTGCACTGCGCGCTCGACCTGGGCGTCACCTTCATCGACACGGCCAGGGCGTACGACCGCAGCGAACGCGTCGTCGGACGCGCGCTGCGGGAGCGCCCCGGTGACAGCGTGTTCGTGGCGACCAAGGTCGGTCCGAAGGTGCCGGTGTCCCTCGCGGCCAGCGGACTCGACCCCCTGGAGACCTTCCCCGGCGCGCACCTGCGGGCGAGCCTGGAGACGAGCCTGCGTGAACTCGGCCGCGATCACGTCGACTTGCTCCAGCTCCACACCTGGGAGGACGAGTGGACCGGCCGGGGTGACCTCCTGGAGACGGTCGCCGCGCTCAAACAAGAGGGAAAGATCCGGTACTTCGGCATCTCCGTCAAGGACCACCAGCCCGAGAACGTGCTGACCGTCCTGCGCACCGGCGTCCTCGACACCGTCCAGGTCATCCACAACATCTTCGAACAGGCCCCGGCGGACGCCCTGTTGCCCGCCTGCGAGGAGTACGGCGTCGGCGTCATCGTCCGGGTCGCCCTGGACGAGGGCGCGCTCACCGGCACGATCCGTCCCGGCGTCACCTTCCCCGAGGGCGACTGGCGCAACTGGTACTTCCGCGAGGAGCGTCCGGCGCAGGTCGCGAGCCGAGTGGACGCGCTGGTCGCCGAGTTGGGGATCGAGCCCGCCGAACTCCCCTCCGTCGCCCTGCGGTTCGCGCTCGCCGGGCAGGCGGTGTCCACGGTCATCGTCGGGATGCGGTCACTGGCGAACGTCGAGCGCAACGCGGCACTCTCCGACGAACCCCCGCTGACCGCCGAACAGTTGGCGGTCCTCGCGAAGCACCGCTGGGAGAAGAACTTCTACAGCTGACGTCACCACCTGAGGCGGCCGTCCTCGACCTTGCCGTACTCGCGCATCTCGTCCGCGAGGTAGTGGAAGTAGGCGGCCAGCGAGTCGTGGACGCCGAACCTGTTCAGGTCGCCGTCGCTCCACCCGCCCACCTCGCCGGTCGCGGTGTCGAGGAACCGGCCGTAGAGCCAGTCCGTCTCGACGGCGAAGGGGATCCAGTCGGGGTGCCAGGCCAGGGTCGCCGGGTCCGGGTCGGGGGACGGTTCCATCACCTCGTACCCGGAACGCGTCCGGTAGACCTTCACGATCTGCTCCACCGACAGGAGATGCCAGCCGGGCGGCAGGAAGTGGCTGTCCGGTTCGGCGAAATGCTCGTCCGCCATGCGGACGCCGTCGTTGGTCAGCAGCCAGGTCCACAGCTCCTGCGGGAAGCTCACGCCGAGCGACTCCTCGGCGTCGCTGATCTCCTTCGGGCGGGCGGGGGCGCAGAGGGAGGCCGCGTTTCTCGGAGCGTTCTGGTCGAGCCACTCGGTGACGCGGGCCCAGGCTCGCCGTACGTTCTCGGCTTCTCGGTTCATCGGAGGGCTCCGGCGGGTTCGGGTCGGTGGACGCCGCGTGGGCGGTGACCGAGGGTGTCGGCGCGGCCGGCGAGGTCGGCCAGGTACCAGATGATGGCGAGCCACATCTCCGTACCCTGCAAGCCGGGTTCACCGGTGGCGAAGGCGAAACCCCGGCCGTCCTGCCAGCGGGGGAGGAGCGCGGCGAGCTGCCTCTCCGCCCAGGCCCGTACGTCCGCCGAGCGGTAGCCGTCGAGTTGGCGTCCGCACAGCCACAGGGGGTGCGCGACGTCCAGGACGTTGCACGCGTTGTCCCGGCCGGGGCCGAAGTGGCGGGGGTCGCGGGCGTGGTCGAGCACCGCGTCCACGACCCGCTCGGGGTGCGGGACCGGGAGGCCGAACTGGGCGAACGAGCCCCGGGTGAGGCGGTAGTACCCGTTCACGACCTGGAGGCGTCCGGCGTCGGGGGAGGGGGTGCCCCACATGCCGGTCCACGGGTCGGTGCGGGTGAGCAGCCAGCCGAACAGGGCTTCCAGGGCGCCGGGTTGTACGCCGCCGGGCTGCCGGACGTCGCCTTCCTGACGTACGTCGCCCTGCCGCCGTATGTTCCAGTGCGCGGCCGTCGCCCACGCGTCGATCCACGCCCCGGCGCCCCACGCGCCGTCCCGCCACGGCAACGCGTCGAGCCGCGCGGTGAGTTGACCGGCCGTCATGTCCCGGACGCCGCGCACCGGTTGAGGGAAGGCGGACCCCAGCAGGTCGAGCGCGTACCCCACGGACAGCACGTGATACAGCGCGGAACCGTCCCCGATGAACCCGTCCCCCTCAGGCACCGGCACCGCCTCACCGAACTCCGGCACGAGCCCCGTCCCCGGGTCCTGCGCACCGGCGAGCCGCTTCACATGCTCGTCAGCCGTCAACTGCTCCGGCACGGCACCGAGAAGCAGATCCGCGATCTCGACGGCGTCACAGTGCGCGCGCAGCGTGGGCGCGGCGCCGGGCCGGTCGACGTACCGATCGCCGTCCCAGCAACGGCCGATGACGTCGGCGGCCTGCGCACGGACGGTCTCGGCGAACCGGGCGAGCGGGTCGGGGTGCACAACTCCCGCCACAGCCGCCACTACCCCCGCACCCCCCTGCACCACCGCCCTCCCCTCCCGCCGATCCCGCAACGGCCGCGCCGGATTCCCCGCCGCCACCGTCCACGCCGGAAGATCCTTCGTCACCACCGCCCCCGCCCCGATCACACAGTGGTCCCCGATGGACACCCCATCCACCACAACCACATGCGACCCGATCCACACGTCGTCCCCGACAGTGATCCCCCGACTGGTCAACGGCTGCTGGAACACCGGCCGTTCAGGCGCCATGGAGTGGTTGAACCCGAGCAGCGAGGTATGCGCCCCGATCCGCACCCCGTTCCCGAGGACGACAGTCCCCCGCACCGTCGCGTACGGATTCACCGTGCAGTCGGTCCCGGTCGTCAACTCCCCGGTGACATAGGCATGCGCGGCGATGTACGAGTCGTCCCCGAGCCGCAGCCGGTCCGGAAAGACGGCCGCCGACCCGGCGACGTAACACCGCTCACCGACCACGCTGTCCCCGCCGATACCGGCCTGCCGCTCCCGCTGAGCGGCACGCTCCTCGTCGGTGGCCTCGCCGGGGAACAGCCAGGGACAGTGGTCGAAACGCCGCTCTTGATCCACGGGAGGAACGCTAACCCGGGGAATCAGCGCTGAGAAGGGCCGGTGCTCACAACGCGGCGACCCGCCGGTCCGCGAGCGCCGCGACCTCCGTGAAGTACGCCCGGAACAACGCCTCGTCGACGGGAGGTATCTCGAAGGACGGGGAGGACGAGTACGAGAAGGCGAGCCGGTCGGTGCCGTAGAGCGCGGCGCCGGGGTCGCGGACGGAACCGACGTACAGCTTCCCCGGCCTGCCCGGCTTCTTGTAGTGGATGGTGGCCCCGAGCCAGCGCAGCGGAATCCGGAAGCCCTGGGCGGGAGCCGCCAGACTGAACTGCTCGAACACCCCCCGGTCCACGCGGAAGTGCAGGTAGTCGTAGTCGAACGTCAGCGGTTCCATGCCGGTGAACGTACCTCAGACCAGCAGGACCGCCCCCGCCACCGCCGCTCCCGCCAGCACCGCCACCACGAGGGCGACGAACGGCACCTCCCGGTTCTCGGAGCGGCGTGCGGCGGCCGGGTCGAGGACGAAGCGGGAGGGGTCGGCGGGGTCGTGGTGGACGGTGACGTCACGGCCGTACGCGTCGGCAGGCTTCGGGATGCCGGACCGGCAGTGCGCCGTGACGGCCGTACCGTCGGCGGTCGTGAAGGCGACGACCGGTGTGATGGTGGTCGTGGTGCCGCCCTCGGAGTCCTTGCTGACGTCCTTGAGGACCGCGATCACCTTCCCCGGCACGGCGACCATCGAGGCCAGCCGCTCCTTGCGGACCCGGCTCTCCCGGACGTTCTCGGGCAGGTAGAGCACGCCGATCACGGCCCACGGGCCGCAGAACCCGACCAGCGCCCACGGCCAGGCGTACTCGACCGCGAGATACACCACGACCCCGGCGTAGATCAGGAACACCGCGAAGTTCGGCCAGCCGAGCCCCCGGCCGGGTTCCACGGGAGCGGTGTCGAACTCGTAGGCGTGCGGCCGGCCGCGCGGATGGCTGACCTCGATCTCCCGGCCCGTCCATGCCGCCGTGATCATCTCGCCGCGCTCGCCCTCGTTCGTGACGGTGACCCGCTGCCCGGTCTCCGGTTCGACGTAGGAGACCACCACGGACACCCCGTCCCGGCGCGACCCCCCGTGCTTCGGCTGCCGCACCTGCTCGATCCGCCCGGGCGCCCGCACCGTCCGCTGCGCCTTGGTCATCCCGGACAGCGACCTGCCGTACCCGGCCAGCGCGGCCACCCCCAGCACCGCGCACCACAACGCGAGGTACACCTCCATGCGGCCCTCCCTCACCCTCGACGTACGACCTTGCCCGCCCCGTCCGCCTCCAGCGACTTCGTGCCGCCCCGCCCGGTCACCGTGACCTTGAGCGCGGCGCCGTCGGCGGTGAGCTGCCAGGTGCGCGGCGCGCCGAGCCCGGACCCGGCCTCCTCGACCAGCGCGGGGACGCGGTCGAAGGGCAGGGACCGGGGATCGAACCCGGTGGCACCGTCATCGGGGGAGAAGACGACCGTCAGCAGCCGTTCCTGTACGACGACGGTGATCGCCTTCCGGTGGTTCCCCTGATCCAACGACTCGACCGACCGGCGCAGCACACCGGGGTCGAGCATCGACTGGTTCGGGCCGAGGGTGGTGGTTCCGGTGGACGAAGTGACGGTCGAGGTGATGGACGTGGTCGACGACGACGAGGACGCCGACGGCTTCGCGGGGGAGTCGGAGTCGAACAGCTCGCCCCGGAACCCGTACACCACGGCCGCCGCCCCCAGCAGCAGCGCGACCATCGTGACGAACCCGGTCGCGCACCCCTTCGTCGGACCGCTCTCCATGACCGGCCCCGGCACCGAGTCCAGACGCGCGTCCGCCGCCCGCTCCTCCCACTCCGGCGTCGGCCGCTTCACGATCCGCACCTTCCACGGCTCGTCCGGCGGATACGACACCACCACGACGTCGCGCGGCCGGTAGTCGGGCAGGTCGGCGAGGTTGATGGACTGCCGGAACCGCACCCGGTAGGCGTACGCCTCGTCCGGCGCGACCGTCACCTCGAACTGCACCGGCACATCGCTGATCTCGCCCCCGACGGCCTCCACGCTCTCGATCATCGCGAGCGCCGTACGCGGCGCCACGGCCCGCTCCCGGGCCCGGGCCGGCGCACCGGCGAGCAGCACCAGCAGCCCGTACACGGTCGGCAGCACCAGCCCGCCGACGATCAGCGGCACCCGCTCGACGACGATCCCGACGACGAACGCGGCCAGCGACACCCCGATCACCCCGCCGGTCAGCACCCCCCGGACGAGCTCCAACGGCGTGTCGTGCTGAGGCGGCGCCGCGCTCTTGGTGATCGTCATGGCCCGATTGTGCTGGTTCCGGGTGACGTCCGACAGACCTTCCGAAGAAGGAAATGTCACCAGTCCGTCCCGGTGTGACGATGCGGGGATGACGAAGGTGCGCACGCCCGCGGGCACGGTCCGAGGAAGCAGGGAGAACGGCCTCGCCGTCTTCCGGGGCATCCCCTACGCGAGGCCCCCGGTGGGGGAGCTGCGGTTCGCGGCCCCGCGCCCGCCCGAGCCCTGGGACGGCGTCCGCGACGCCCTCGCCTTCGGGCCGCCGGTCCCGCAGGAGGGCGGCTCGACGGGCGGCGACGACTGGCTCACCGTCAACATCTGGACCCCGGACCCCGCCGCCCGGCTGCCCGTCATGGTCTGGCTGTACGGCGGCGGCTACAAGTTCGGCGACGCCGCCGACCCCGGGTACGACGCCGGGCGGCTGGCGCGCGAGGGCGGAGTGGTCGTCGTGACCCTCAACTACCGTGTCGGCGTCGAGGGGTTCGCGCTCATCGAGGGCGCTCCCGCCAACCGGGGGCTCCTCGACCAGGTCGCCGCGCTGGAGTGGGTGCGCGACTGCGTCGCCGGGTTCGGCGGCGATCCCGGGCGCGTCACCGTCTTCGGGCAGTCGGCGGGCGCGGGCTCGATCGCCGCGCTCATGACGATGCCGTGCGCACGGGGACTGTTCCGGCGGGCCATCGCCCAGAGCGTCCCCGGCGGCTTCTTCACCGTTCCGCTCGCCCGGGACATCGCCCGCGCCCTCGCCGCCGGAATCGGGCTGCGGCCGACCGTCGGCGACCTCTCCGCCGTACACCCCCGCAGGCTGCCCGAAGCCGGGGCGAGGCTGCGGATGCGGGACCATCTGGACCGGTGGGGGGCTACCGCGCTGACGACGACGCCGTACGCGCCCGTCGTCGACGGGGAGGTCCTGCCGTGCGCACCCTGGGAGGCGCTCGCCGGTGGGGGCGCGGCGGACGTGGAGCTGGTCGTCGGGCACAACCGGGACGAGTTCCGGCTGTTCCTGCTGATGGGAGGGCTGATCGGGAAGGTCGACGAGGCGATGGCGGCGGAGGCGCTGACGTACTTCGGGCCGGGGCCCGACTACCGCGCCGCGTATCCGGACGCGTCGCCGGAGCGGCTGTACGAACTCGTCCAGTCCGACCGCTTCTTCCGGATGCCGTCGCTGCACCTCGCCGAGGCGCATACGGCCGGTGGCGGCCGGGCGCATCTGTACGAACTGACCTGGTCCTCGGGCGCCTGCCACGCGCTGGACGTGCCGCTGACCTTCGGTGTGTACGAGGGGTTCCTCGCGCGCCTCCTCATCGGGCCCGGGCCGACCCCCGAGGCGGAGGCGGTCTCGGCGCACCTGCGCCGGGCGTGGACGTCCTTCGCCGCGACCGGTGATCCCGGGTGGCCCGCGTACACCCCCGGGGACCGCCTCACCCGCATCCTGGCCGCCGAACCGGCCGTGACCGCCTACCCGGAGGAGACGTCACGCCGGCTCTGGCGGGACCACACCTTCACGGGGCTGTCCCGAGATGCACCGGGAGTTCCTGGTGGCCGTTGCTGATCAGGGAGGCCAGCGGGCGGAGGTGGTCCGGCGGGACCGCCAGGCGGACGTCCGGGAACCGTGCGAACAACTGCCGCAGCACCTCCGTCACTTCCAGGCGGGCCAGCGGTGCGCCCAGGCAGAAGTGGACGCCGTGGCCGAACGTCAGGTGCTCCTTGTCGACGCGGGTGATGTCGAAGACGTCCGCGTCCGCGCCGTGCCGGTTCGCGGCGCCGTACGAGGCGAGGATCGGCTCGCCCTTCGCGATCGTCGTGCCGTCGGGCAGCGCGATGTCCTTGAGGGCGTAGCGCAACGGCAGGTGCGTGACCGCCGGTTCGAGCCGGAGCGTCTCCTCGACGACGTCCTTCCAGCCGTACCGCTCGGTGCGGACCAGGTCCAGCTGATCGGGGTGCGTCAGCAGCAGCGTGATCGCCTGGTCGATGACGTTCACCGTCGTCTCGTACCCCGCGCTCAGCATCAGCACCATCGTCCCGAGCAGCTCGTCCTCGGTGAAACCGGTGCCGTCGTCGTCACGGGCCGCGATGAACTGGGAGGTCAGATCGTCGCCGGGGGCGTCCCGCTTCGTACGGATCAACTGGGCGAGTTTCTCGTACAGCAGCGCGGTGTTGGCCTGGGCCTGTGCGGGGGTGAGCGTCGTGTCGAAGACGCCGTCGACGACCTCGCGGAAGCCGTTCGCCCGGTCCTGCGGCACGCCCAGCAGGTGACTGATGACGGCGATGGGCAACGGGTACGCGAGGTGCTCGCGCAGATCCACGACGCCTTGCCCCGACGGCAGTTCATCGAGGAGCCCGGCGACCATCCGCTCGACCGTCGGCACCAGTGCCTTGATCCGATGCCCCGTGAACGACGGCGTGACCATCTGCCGCAGCCGCCGATGGTTCCCCCCGTACGCCGTGAACATGTTCTCGACGGCCACCCACAACGCGAGCGGCCACCGGGTCACGACCTCACCGAACTCAGGCCAGTGCGCCCGGGCGTCCTTGGACACGTCGGGATTGGTCAACAACTCCTTGAGCAAGGCAGGCTCGGACACGGCCCACACCTCCACCCCAAGAACGTCCACCCGAGTCACCGGCCCCCGCTCCCGTAACACCCGATGCTCAACCTCACGCGCCGCACCTGTGGGATCAAGCACGTACACCGCCTGCTGCTCCACGAAACCCTCCTCGGACGGGACGAGACGATGCCGCCTCAGTTCTATGACAAGGCAGGGGGCGGACTCGTGACAGCCCCCCGGGGGAAAAGGGGGCCTACCCTTCTGACGTGCAGCGCTACTTCGACCCCGTACCCCTCCTCGGTGACACCCGCGCGGCCTTCCGTGGCCAGTGGCCCGACCGGAAATGGCTGAACGTACCGGGCCCCTTCTACGGCGCCGACACGGACAACTGCGGCACCGGACGCCTGCACGCTCCCGGCCATGTCCTCTACGAGGCCGAGCATTTCACCGAGTACGTCTACCGCCAGCCCCGCACCCCGGAGGAGCTGCGCCGGCTCGTCACCGCCGCCGAGAACGACCCCTTCGCCGGCTACGGCTGCGACGGGGACGAGCACTGGACGCCCGCGGCCGTGCGGGAGTGGTGGGCGGAGCGGGGGCGGGTTCGTGAGTATCTCGCGCGGCACGGCGATGCCTGGGAGGCCGACGACGAGAGGGCTGGGCAGGGGGTGGCAGCTGCCGTTCGTGAGTACGCCGCTTATCTCGACGGGGAGTTGGCCCTGGATCTCCGGCTCTACCTCTTCCGGCTCGACGAACGCCGGGCTCCTGGGTCCACGAAGCGGCTGCCGGAACTTTGAACCTGCCCGTGACGCGTACGGCGGCGCGTCACGGGCAGGTGGTTCGTGTTAGACGGTTCCGGTCACCACCCCACCCGTCTTGACGACGTGGTACGTGACCGTCGTCCCGCTCCAGAAGTGGAACGTCAGTGTCGCCCGGGCGTTGTCCCGCAGGGAGTTGGTGAAGTCCGCGGTGAGTTTGATCGAGTCGGCGGTGTACGCCGTGAAGGCGCTGTCCCACTGCTGGTACGGAGTCCAGTTCGCCGGGCCCGCGTTGGTGCCGTCGTCGTAGCGGGCCTCCATCGTGGCTAGCTGGTCGCCGCGGAATTGGGTGGGGATGCTCAAACCGCTGGTGTTTCCCGAGGAGTTGGAGAGCACCGGGGTGTCGTACGTGACGATGTCGATCCGCCAGGGGACGCCTCGCGAGAAGCGTGCCTGGAGGGTCGCATTGAGGCCGTACGCGCGGTTGCCCGCGAGTTCCGTCAAGGCGGTTGCCGTGAGCGTGAGTTGGTTGCCGGAGAGGGTGTAGTCGCGGCCCTGGAGGAGGTTGCGGGAACCGGCGCGCAGGCCCTGGAAGGTGGTCGTGTTGGGGTTCAGGGTGATTGTTTGGGCCGTGATCTGGGCCGACTTGGGAAGGAAGACCTGGTCGGTGGAGGCGGTGCCCGAGCGGGTCGTCCAGCTCGACTTGATCTGGGCGAAGAGTTCGGGGTCGCGCCACTGAAGGGTGTTCCGGTTGAGGAACTGGCCCGCGTCCCACAGCATCGTCGTCAGCCGGCGTTCGCGCGCGTAGTTGCCGAGGTACTCGAAGTACTTGCGCACCTCTCCGCGTTCGATGATCCCGGGCCGGGTGTGGTCGTACGCGAGGAGCGCGTACTCGCCGACGATGACGGGCACGCCGTGCGCGGTGAACGCGTTGTACGCGCGGTCGAACGAACCGGTGAGGTCCTGCTCGGAGGTCGCGTCGAAGCGCGTGTACCCGGCGATGTTCACGCTGAACGGCCACCAGCCGTAGAAGTGGATGGTGGTGGCGATCATCGGGTCGCGCAGGGCGGTGAGTTCGGCGGTGAGCGCGTCCAGGCGGCCCTGGTCGGAGTTGGTGTAGAGGGTCGGCAGGACGAGCAGCCGGTTCGTGTTGCCGCCGCCGGACGCGCGGACGGCCGTGTGGAAGGCGCGGTTCAGCTCGGCGAGGAGACGGTAACTCTGCTCGTCGCCCGAAGTGTCGGTGAACGTGGGCTCGTTGACACTCTCGAACGCCAGCTTGGGGGAGCGGTCACGGAACGCGGCGGCGATCTGCGTCCAGGTCGCGGTGTAGCGGGCGAGGACGTTGTCGTGGTCGGTGGGCAGCGTGTTGAGCCACATCCACGAGTCGTGGTGCAGGTTCAGCAGGACGTACAGGTTCTCGTCGAGCGCCCAGTCGACGACCTGCCGGACCTTGCCCAGCCAGACGGGGTCGATGGTGTAGCCGGGGGCGCCGCCCTGGTGGCCGCTCCAGGTGACGGGGAGTCTGATGCTGCGGAACCCCTGCGACTTGACCTGCTGGAGAAGGGCCCGGGTGACGGGCGGGTTGCCCCAGGACGTCTCGTCGGGGATCGCGTCGTACGTGTTGCCGAGGTTCCAGCCCGGCTGCATCGCCGCGACCGCGCTGCGGGCGGCGGCGGAGGCGGGCGGGGGTGGATCGGCGGCGTGCGCGGTGGTGGCCGGCAGCAGGGGGAGCAGGAGGAGGGCCAGCAGGAGGGCCGCGAGCCGTGACAGGGTTCGCCGGCGGAGGAAGTTCGCCATGTGCACCTTCCGGAAACTCGGGCTGTGCGGGAAAACTTTCGCTCTACGCGGCGGAGAAATTAACACGGGGATCTACAAGGGGCCAGAGCCGGTGCGAGAATGCCGGTACCGACGACGAGGAAGGCGACCTTGGAGGATCACGCAACGGACCGGACGGCCGATCACGCGAGCGGTCGGGCCCCCGACACCAGCCGGCCCGTCACCATCGCCTACATCGCCGAGTCGGCCGGCGTCTCCGTCCCGACCGTCTCCAAGGTGATCAACGGCAAGTCCGGCGTCTCCGCGGACACCCGGGCCCGCGTCGAAGCGCTGGTCGACAAGTACCGCTACCGCAAACCCGCAGGCGCGAGCCGCAGCAACGTCGTCGAACTCGTCTTCCGCGAGCTCAAGGACATGTGGGCGGTCGAGATCATCCGCGGCGTCGAGGAGGTCGCCCGGCGCAACGGCGTCGGCCTCATGGTCTCCCGCTTCGGCCTGCACGACTCCGCGCCCGGCTGGGACGACACGGTCGCCCGGCGCCCCAACTGCGTCCTGTCCGTGGCTCAGCTCTCCGAGGCCGAACGCGCCCAACTCACCGCCAAGGGCATCCCGTTCGTCGTCTTCGACCCCATCGTCGAACTCCCCGACGACGTCCCGTTCGTCGGCGCCACCAACTGGTCCGGCGGACGCGCGGCCACCCGCCACCTCACCGGCCTCGGACACCGCCGGATCGCCATGATCGGCGGCCCCCGCGACCAACTCTGCTGCGCCGCACGGCTGGACGGCCACCGCTCCGCTCTGCGCTCCGCCGGACTCCCGGACGACCCCGACCTGATCGTCCATACGCAGCTCACCCGAGAGGACGGCTGCGAAGCCGCCCGCGCGCTGCTGGCGCTGCCCGACCGGCCCACGGCGATCTTCACCGCCAACGACCTCCAGGCGCTGGGCGTCTACCAGGCGGCGCGGGAAGCGGGGCTGCGGATTCCGGCGGACCTGAGCGTCGTGGGGTTCGACGATCTGCCGGTCGTCGGGTGGGTCGATCCGCCGCTGACGACGGTCCACCAGCCGCTGACCGAAATGGCGGTGGCGGCAACGGAGTTGGCGCTGTTGCTGGGGCGCGGGGAGGAGGCGCCGCAGGTGGGGGTGGAGATCGCTACGCGGCTGACGGTGCGGGAGAGTACGGCGCCGCCGAGAAAGTGATCCGGCGCCTGAGCGCGAAACTTTCTTCTTCTCGCCACGACACTTGCCAACTCCGGGCGCCCCCAGGGATCGTGATCCTCATGGTCGCCCACCCCGTCCTCCCCGGCTTTCACCCCGACCCCAGCGTCTGCCGGGTCGGTGACGACTACTACCTCGCCTGCTCCAGTTTCGAGTACTTCCCCGGCGTACCGCTCTTCCACAGCCGGGACCTGCGGAACTGGACCCGGATCGGCAACGCCCTCGACCGGCCCACCCAGTTGCGGCTTCCCCTGGACTCTCCGTCCTCCGGCGGCATCTACGCGCCCACGCTCCGCCACCACGACGGCCGCTTCTGGCTGATCGTCACGAACGTCAGCGGCGACGGGAACCTCCTCGTCACCGCCACCGACCCGGCGGGCCCCTGGTCCGAGCCGGTCCTCCTGACCGGCGTCCACGGCATCGACCCCGACCTCGCCTGGGACGGCGACGGCACCTGCTGGTGCACGGTCGCCGGTGTCAGCCAGTACCGCATCGACCCCCGCACTGACGAGACCCTCGGCCCCGCCCGCCGCATCTGGTCCGGCGCACCCGGCGCGAAAGCGCCCGAGGCGCCGCACCTCTACCACATCGGCGACTTCTGGTACCTCCTCATCGCCGAGGGCGGCACGGAACGCGGCCACGCCGTCTCCATCGCCCGGAGCTCCGCCCCCGAGGGCCCCTTCGAGCCGTGCCCCACGAACCCGGTCCTCACGCACCGGGGCACCGACGAGCCGGTCCAGAACACGGGGCACGCGGATCTGGTCCAGGCGCGTGACGGCAGTTGGTGGATGCTGTTCCTCGGGGTACGCCCGGGCGGGGGCACTCCGGGGTGGCACGTCCTGGGGCGCGAGACGTTCTTGGCGCCGGTGGAGTGGGTGGAGGGGTGGCCGGTGGTCGGCGAACTCGGGGCAGCCGAAGGCGAGTTCACCTCGGAAACGCCCCACGCTTCCGCGCCTCCCTTCCCCCAACTCGACCCGCCCCACGACGACTTCGACCTCGCCGACCTCGCCCCCCACTGGATCTCCCTCCGCGACCGCCCCACCACACACTGCACCACCAAGGACCGCCCCGGCTGGCTCACCCTCCGCACCCGAGGCACCTCCCTCGACGCCACGGACGTCATCTTCACCGGCCGCCGCCAGCAACACCCCCACTCCCGCACCCGCACCCTCATCGACCCCTCCGAAGGCCGCGGCGGCCTCGCCGTCCGCCTCGACGAACAGCACCACTACTCCATCGAGGCCACCCCCGGCGAGGTCCAAGTCCGCGCCCGCATCGGCCCGTTGAACCCCATCGTGGCCACCCACCCCACCCCGCCCGGCCCCGTGGTCCTCCGCATCGAGACGACCACCCCCGAGCCCCGAGGCGCCCGCACCGGCCCCGACACCGTCACGCTCGGCATCGAGAACCCCGACGGCACGTACGTTCAACTCGCCGCCCTGGACGGCCGTTACCTCTCCACGGAGGTCGCGGGCGGCTTCACGGGCCGGGTCATCGGCATGTACGCCGCCGAAGGAACCGTCCACTTCGACTGGTGCACGTACGAACCGGTCGGCTCCTGACGCCCCCGCGTGTATCGGAACCGGACGGCGGGGGAAGATCGGGGGTGGAGGTGAGGCCTGTGTCCGGCCAGGTGCGTGCGGCGGTGGTGGTGCTGCACGGTGGTGCGGTGAACGACGTCCGGCCCAGCCGGGACCGGCAGCTCGCCGCGCTGCGGATGAGGCCCGTGGCGCGGGCGCTGGGTGCGGCGGTGGGGGAGGACGTGCTGGTCACGCGCGTGCGGTACCGGGTGCGCGGGTGGAACGGCGTCCAGGCCGACCCCGTACGCGACACGCTCGGCACGCTCGACGACCTCGCCGAGCGGTACGGGGACGTCCCCACCGTCCTCGTCGGGCACTCCATGGGCGGGCGGGCCGCGTTGCACGCCGCCGGGCATCCGCTGGTCCACGCCGTGGTGGGGCTCGCTCCGTGGTGGCCGCCCGGCGAGCCCGTCGACCAACTCGCCGGGCGGCGGGTCGTCGCGCTGCACGGCGACCGGGACCACATCACGTCGGCGACCGAGACCGCCGAGCTGATCCGGCGGGCCCAGGGCATCGCCGTACGCGCCGACCTCGCCCTCGTCACGGGCGGCGATCACGCGATGCTCCGGCGGTACCGCGTCTGGCAGCGGACGACGACGGCGCTCGTGGCGCACCTCGTCGACCCCGCCGGCAGCCCCGACCCGCTGCCGGCGGACCTCCTGCCGACCTCGTGGAATGCGTGACCTTTCGGAGCATCCGGACGTTGCCCCGACGCGGAAGTGATCCGTGGAATACATCTCGTCCCGATCCCGGAGTCACGCACCTGTGAACGTCTCGGTCGTCCTGTTCACCTCGGACCTGCGCCTGCACGACCATCCCCCGCTGGCGGCGGCCCTCGCCGGGGCCCGCGAGGTCGTCCCCCTGTTCGTCCGCGAGCCCCGGTTCACGGCGGCCAACCGGCTGGCGTTCCTCGCGGACTGCCTCCGCGATCTGGACGCCGGGCTGCGGGAGCGGGGCGGGCGGCTGGTCGTCCGCAGCGGGGACGTCGTCGAGGAGGTGTGCCGGGTCGTTCGTGAGACGGGTGCCGGGGCGGTGCACATGGCGGCCGACGTGAGTGGGTTCGCGCAGCGCCGGGAGGAGCGGCTGCGCCGGGAGCTGGGGGGACGGCTGCACGTCCACGACGCGGTGAACGCGGCCGTCGCCCCCGGTGCCGTACTCCCCGCCGGGTCGGACCACTTCGCCGTGTTCACGCCGTACTACCGGCACTGGGCCCGCACCCCGCTGCGCGAACCGCTCGCCGCGCCGCGCACGGTGCGGGTCCCCGAGGGGGTCGCGTCCGAGACGCTGCCACGGGCTGCGGGGCCGGGGGGTGAGACGGCCGGACGGGCGCGGCTCGCGGACTGGCTGCGTACGGGGGTGAACGCGTACGAGGAGCGGCACGACGATCTCGCGGGCGACGCGACCTCGAAGCTCTCCCCGCACGTGCACTTCGGAACGCTCTCGCCCGTCGAAATGGTCCACCGGGCGCGGACCGTGCCCGGACCGGGGGCCGAGGCGTTCCTCCGGCAGGTGGCGTGGCGCGACTTCCACCGGCAGGTCCTCGCCGCCCGACCCGACGCCGAGCACGCCGACTACCGTACGAAACACGACCGTTGGCGGACCGGGAAGGACGCGCGGGAGGACATCGCGGCATGGAAGGAGGGCCGCACCGGATACCCCATCGTCGACGCGGCGATGCGCCAACTCCTGACCGAGGGCTGGATGCACAACCGGGGACGCCTGCTGACGGCGAGCTTCCTCACAAAAACCCTGTACATCGACTGGCGAGTAGGCGCCGCACACTTCCTGTCGCTCCTGGTGGACGGCGACGTGGCGAACAACCAACTCAACTGGCAATGGACGGCAGGCACCGGCACGGACTCCCGCCCCAACAGGGTCCTGAACCCGGTGACTCAGGCAAAGCGATACGACCCCGAGGGGGCGTACATCCGCCGCTGGATCCCCGAACTAGCCGATACGAAGGGCCGGTTGGTACACGAACCCTGGCGCCTCCAGGGCCTCGACCGTGCGCCGGCCGCCGACTACCCGAACCCGATCGTCGACCTCCCTTTCGCCCTCGCACGCTTCAGACGGGCCCGCGCCCTCGACTGACTCCGCCGCGCCCTCGAAGAAGCCTGCGATCATTTCCGGCATGGACATGGGAGACGTGCTGATGGATTACGCGACGACGGGCGGCGTCGGCGTCCTGCGACCAGGGGCCGGGCTGGACGCCGTCACCGAGGTACTCGGACCGCCGGTGGAGGCCGACTACTTCCCCAATCCGAAGGGCACTTGGCCCCGGACCTTCGCCTATGGCGACGTACGCCTCGAAGTCTGCGGCTGCCGGGAGATCTTTCAGGTCGCCCTGAGCACCTGGACCGGAACGGTGGACGTGCCGACCGGGCAGCCGGGGGAGATGGTGAACCTCGCCTCGGAGGTCACGTTCGGGGAGCTGAAGGAGATGCTCGCCGAGGCGGAGGTGGAGTGGGACTTGCGAACGTACGCCTCGCTCACCGACCAACTCACCGTCGTCGTAGGGGAGTACCCCAAGGATGTCGACTACACCTTCGTCGTCCCCGATCCCACCACACCGGACACCGCCACCCTGTACAACGTGATCGCGAAGGACATGGCGCACACCTGCTAATCCTCGTCCTCCTCCTCGTACAACTCCCCCTCCTCCGCCCGCGACAACGCGTCCGTGATCAGCCGGGTGGCGAAGTCGCGGTCGTCGGTCACCCGGTTGATGTGTTCGGCCAGCAGCATCACCGTCGCCTCCAGGGCCACCATCTCCGCCTGGGTCCACTGGCCGTACTGCTGGCGCCACAGGCTGGGGCTGAGTTCCATGGCGGAGGAGATGACGAGGCCGACCATGGTGGGGATGGCTTCGGGGCGGACGTTCTGGGTCATCTGGCGCAGGGTGGCGACGAGGCTCGGTACGACGTACTCGATGACGTCCCGGTCGTGTTCCGCGTGCGCCAGTCGCAGCCACTTCATGTACATGTAGATGAGCGTGCAGGCCCCGTCGAGGACGTCCCGCGCCCCCTGCGCGGAGATCGACGCCGTGTACTGGTCGATCAGCTCCTGCTGCTCGGGATCCGTGGTGGTCCGGCCCGAGTACAGCGTCTTGAGCCGGGAGTCGATCATCATGAGCGCGGTGCTGACGTCACCGATCGGTGCGTACGCGGGATCGCAGGGCGCGGGCACGGAAGCCTCCTCGGACGGTCACGGTGGGCGACACCTCGTGCTCGTACCGTAGACCGAGGACGGCCCGGAGGTCCGGAGAATCCCGAAAAGGGCCGCCCCACAGGGAACGGCCCTTTCATGGAACGGAGTTCAGAACCCCGGCAGCCCCTGCATCGAAGCCGCGAGTTGGCCCACCGCCACCACGAGCGGTGTCACCGGCTGCACGAAGTCGTTGAGGCGGGTCAACGCCCGCCGGACGACGCCGGGTTCCGGCTCGGGCTCGGCCAACTCCTCGCGCAGCCGCCTGAGTTCCCGGCTCGTGGACTCCGGGTCGGTGAGCTGAGCCTGGTGCAGCGCCAGCAACTCCTCCACGCGGGCGAGGAGTTCCGCCGTACGCCCCGCGTCGAAGGACTGGAAGGACACCGTGCCCGAGTACGCCGTCGCGCCCGGACCGATCGCCTGGTTGCCGACGTTGCTCGTGCCGCCGTACTGGACGACACCCTGGTTGACCCCCGGGCCCTGACGGCCTTCGTCGCTCATGCTTCCCCCTCTACTTGGCCGCGCCGCGCGCCGGACTCGGCGCCGCCGCCCCGCCCGACTGCTGCTTCGGAATGCCTTGCAGCGCGGTCGCGTTGGGCCCGACCGCCTGGTTGCCGACGATGCTCGTCCCGCCCTGCTGGATGACACCCTGGTTGAGGATGGTCTGCTGCTGCGCCCGGAAGTCGGTCGTGTCGTACCCGTGCGCGTCGAGGAACTCCCGGATCGCCGCGAAGGTATGACGCTGGATCAGCGCGGTGACCCGCTCCGCGTCCAGCACCTGGAAGTAGTTCTGGTACTGCGGGTCGAGCGCCATCTCCCGCACGCTGACCCGCGCCCCGTAGTCGTACCCGGGGTCCTGCTCCATCGCCTTCAGTTCGTCGTCCATCCGCCGCGAGTGCAGCTTCTCGAACTGTGCGTGGTGCCGGGCCCGCGACGGCGCCGCCAGCAGCGCGCCGCCCGTCCGCCCGATGGCGTTCACCAGCACCCCGCGCCGCGCGTCGGCCCCGAGCCCGGCGCCGCGCAGCCGGTCCACCGCGTGGTACGAGGCGAACACCGGGCTCATGACGTGGTTGTCGATGTGCAGTTGGAGCGTCTGGCTGGCCGTCGAGAAGTGCAGCAGCACACTCGGTACGACGTCCCCGCCCCACAGCGGCACATGGACCGCGAGATAGTGTCGGACGTGCCCGGTCGGCCGCAGCATGATCTGCTCGACCTCCTCCGCCGACAGCCGCGTCACCGGCACCAGCGTGTTGGCCCGCATGAACCGCTCGTCGTCCGTCAGCGTCGTCCCGTTGACGAAGACCCGGTCCTCGATCGTCAGCGACCCCAGCGCCTCCTCACCGGCGGTCGCCTGGATCCGGCGGCGCACATGGGCGATCAGCTCGGTCACCGTGAACGGCGTCGTCTCCAGCGGACGCCCCGTACCCGTCGGGTCGTCGGCGGCCAACAGCGGTACGGTCAACGGGTACTTGGAGACGGTCGCCGCGTACCCCATCCAGGGCGCGTACCCGCTGTAGATCGTCACGTTCCCGTTCTGCGCCTCGCCGATCGCCGCGAGCCGCCGCGTGACCCAGTCCTTGCGGGGCGGCGCGGGCGGCGGCGCGCTGCCGAACGTCTGGCGCGTCATCGTCGAGCGCAGCAGCTGGTCGATCTGCGTCTCGTGCTGCACGACGATCGCGTACGCGGACGCCGCCGCGCCGAACGACACCAGCGCCGCCGGGACGCCGCCGGCGTAGGCGCCGAGCAGCCAGGCGAAGAACCCCGGCAGCGGCGCCGAGGACAGCAGGACGGCGAAGTAGAGGGTGACCAGCGCGATGACCCCCGCCGAGACCACGGCCGCCCACAGCACCTTGCTGTCGGGATGGTGCCGGCCACGCGTCGACAGACTCGGCTGCACCGGACGCTGCACGAGCCCCAGGTACATCCCGGCCGGGATCAGCCACAGCGGCGCGACCAGCGCGATGGCCCCGAACGCCACGGACAGCCGCAGATCACGCGCGTGCCGCAGCTTCTCGGCGTGCAGGCAGTGCAGCGACACCGCGACCAGGTCCACGTCCGGCGACGGCGCGACCGCGCTCGCCTCGTCCGCGAGGACCTCGTCGACCACCCGGCGGGCGAAGTTCTCGTCCGTGTAGGCCGCCGCGCACAGATACCGGGTGACGTCACCCTTCGTCCGCCCCAGCGGCATGCTCATCGGTACGGCGTTTCTCACTCCGACCCCCTGTCTGGTCCTCAGACTCGACAACGCCCTCACCCTCCTGGCGGACACGGCCGTACGTGTTCCGGGTGACCCCTTGGTCAGCAGTGCGAGGACGATGCCTGCGGCGAGGCCGAAGATGAGGCCCGAGCGCGCGAAGTCCTTCAGCACCGTCTCGTTGAACCTGTTGTCCGAAGAGTTCGCGGCGAACAGTTCGGGCACGAGCCACAGGGCCAGGTACATCAGCTCCACGGCCAGAACACTGCCGACGAGGCAGCGCAGCCAGCCCGGCAGGCGCGCGGGCAGCCGCGCCGGGAGCAGCAGGATTCCCAGGAACATCAGCAGGGTCAGCAGGTTGTTGGAGACCAGGTAGCCCGTGCCGCCGATGTCGTCGGGATCGACCTGCCACGACGGCGCGTACGCCGCCATGGCGAGCCACCTCTGGAAGCCGCCTTCGTGATAGTGCTCGACGAAGTAGTCGTTCAGCGGGCTCTGCATCCATGGGCCGCCCACGCCGACCAGCAGCACCAGCATGATCAGGCGGCCAGACTTCGACCCACCCGTAACTCGCCTTGGAGACACCGACATTGGGGTTCCCCCGTCATCCCCGAAAACAGTGGCCGCACTCTATGGCATCCCCCGCCCCGCGCACCCCGAATCCGCAGAACCTACGTCGAGTCCCCTCAATGCGGCATGTCGTCCAGGGCCGTCGAAACCCCCATGACCTCCGGCGGCTCGGCGACGTACAGGACGACGGTCCCGGTGGGCAGGTCGGCTTCGGTGATCCGGCGGAACCCGGCGGACTCCAGGGCGAGTTGAGCCGAGGTGTCGTCCTCGGCGGGCGCGGCGACGAGCCGGCGGCAGCGGGGGTGGGCGGCGAAGACAGCGGGAAGCGAACTGGGGAAGGGAGGTTCGACCAGCAGATCGTGAGCGCCGTAGGGGTAGCAGGCACGCACGGGATGCCGGGATATCTGATGGATCGTCAAGAGCGTGCCTTTTCCCTGGTGTTGTCGACCCAGCGCCGCAGTTCGGCCTTGGCGAGCTTCCCGCTGGCGTTGCGGGGGAGCTGCTCGGCGATGAGGACGCGGGTGGGCAGCTTGTAGCGGGCGAGGTGACGGCCCGTGAAATCGCGTACGTCGTCCAGCGTCGGCGACGTCCCCGGTGCGCAGGTCAGGACCGCGAGGACGGTCTCGCCCCACTTCGGGTCGGGGACGCCGATGACGGCCGCCTCCAGGACGCCGGGGTAGGAGTGCAGGACGCGCTCCACCTCCGCCGGGTACACGTTCTCCCCGCCCGAGATGATCATGTCCTTGAGGCGGTCGACGATGTAGTAGTGCCCGTCCGCGTCCCGGTGCGCGATGTCCCCCGTGTGGAACCACCCCGCGTCGTCGAACGCCGCCCGCGTCGCGTCCGGGTCGTTCCAGTACCCCGGCGTCACATTGGGCCCGCGCACACAGATCTCGCCGCGCGCATCGGCCTCGTCGACGCGAACTCCCGTACCGGGATGGGTGATACAGACCTCCGTGTACGGCATCGGCGTCCCCGCGGAACCGGTCTTCTCCAGCGTAAGACCCGCCGGGAGGTACGTCGCGAAGGGCGCCGTCTCGGTCAGCCCCCAGGCCTGCTGGAGCAGCACCCCCCGCTCGCCGTACTCCGTGATGAGCTGCGGCGGCACCGGCGCCCCCGCCACGATCGCCGAGCGCAGCGCCCCGAGGTCGGCCTGGTCGAAGCCGGGTACGCGGGTGAGGGCCGCGTACATCGCCGGGACCCCGAAGAAGCTGGTCGCCCGGTGTTCGACCAGGTCGGCCAGGCACTGGGCGGGGTCGAAGGCGCGGCGCAGGACGACCGTGCCGCCCCGCAACAGGGTGCGCAGCGTCAGGGCGTTGAGGCCGCCGATGTGGAAGAGCGGGGCGACGGCGAGGTTCATGTCGTCGGCGCGGGTGTCGACGACGCTGTCCACGTTGACGGCGTTCCACCACACGTTGCCGTGCGTCAGCATCACGCCCTTGGGGCGCCCGGTCGTCCCGGACGTGTACATCAGGATCGCGAGGTCGCCCTCGTGCAGCACGCTCCGCTCCCGCGCCGGGCGCCCGGCGCCGAGCAGCTCCGACAACGGGGTCCATACGGCGGCGGGTTCGGGCGTCGGAGGGCAGGCCGGGTCGGTGTCGACGAGGAGGTGGCGGCGGGCCGGTACGCCGTCCAGGACCGACTCCACGACCTCCCGGTGCCCCTCCTCCACGACCAGCGTGTGCGCCCCGCTGTCGACCAGGATGTGCTGGACCTCGTCCGCCGCGAGCCGGAAGTTCACCGGCACGAACACCGCGCCGAGGTGCGCCGCCGCGAGGAACGTCTCGAAGAAGGTCACGCTGTTGAGGCCCAGGTAGGCGACCCGGTCACCCCGCCGCACCCCGTGCTCGGCGAGCCCCGCCGCCAACTCGGCCGCCGTACGGCTGAGTTCGGCGGCGGAGATCTCGCGGCCCTCGTAGACGAGGGCGGCGGGGGTCGGTGACTGGGCTCTGCGACAGAGCGCCGTGGCGGGACTGATGTCGACGGCGACCATGGCGTCGGCTCCTTCGGTGGGCGGGGCGTGCGGGAACGGGTCGTACGGGAAACGGGGGAGTGCCTGTCGGCGGGCGACGGCGGGGTGCTGCGGGCCCGCCTCCGGGCCGGGTCTCTACAGCCCGGCGCCGCCGGCCGCGTTGCGGAAGCCGCGTACGGCGATGCCGCCGTCGGCGGGGATCACGGCGCCGGTCACGGTGGAGCTGTTGACGCGGGAGGCGAGCAGGACGTACGGGCCGGTGAAGTCCTCCGGCTCGACGCTGGAGCCGTACAGCGGGATCAGCGGTGGCTGTTCGGCGCCGGACGCCTCGTTGCGGGCGAAGGAGTCGGCCAGTGTACGGCCCTGGAGGCCCAGGCTCTCCGGGCCGCGCAACTGGGTGCGCATCCCGCCGACGGCGACGCCGTTGACGCGGACCTTCGGCGCCAGCTCGTAGGCGAACTGGCGCAGCAGGCCCAGGCAGGCGTGCTTGCTGGCGGTGTAGAGGGAGCCGCCGCCGTCGGTGTGGAAGGACGCGTTGGACAGCGTCATCACGATGCAGCCGTTGCTCGCGACGAGTTCACGCCAGGCCGCCTCGACGGTGAGGGCGTACCCCTTGACGTTCACCGCGAACAACTCGTCGAAGGCATCGGAGAGTTGCTTGCCGTCCAGGCGGGTCAGGCTGCGGTGGTAGTCCCAGATCCCGGCGTTCGGCACGAGCACGTCGAGCCGCCCGAACCGCTCCACCGTCGCCCGCACCGCGCGGTGCAGATCGTCCGGCTCCCGGACGTCCCCGGTGATGGTCAGCATCCGTTCCCCGAGGTCGCCCGCCTCCTCGACGACCTCCTTCAACTGCTCCTCGTCGCGTCCGAAGACGGCGACCCGCGCGCCCTCGTCGAGGAACCGCAGCGCCACCGCGCGCCCGATGCCCGAACCGCCGCCGGTGATCAGGGCGACGTCGCTGTCCAGCCAGCCCATCGCTCAGCCCTCCGCGAGGAAGTCGGCGACCAGCCGCTCGAACTCGGCCTGCCGCTCCAGCTGGACCCAGTGGCCGCAGCCTCCGAACACGTGCAGCTGGACGTCCCGGATCTGCTTCAGCATCAACTGGGCGCCGTCCAGGGTGATCGTGCGGTCGTCGCGGCCCCACAGCAGGAGGGTCGGCGCCTTGATCCTGTGCACGCGCTGCCAGAGCGGGTCCATGCCGTGGCGCTTCGCGAACGCGGCGTTGTAGCGGTGGTAGAAGGCGATGTGGGACTCGTCGAGGGACGCCTCGTAGCGGGCCTGCGCGGTGTCCGTCCAGCGCTTCGGCTCGGCCGTCATCACGCCGATGAAGTCCCGCATCTTCTTCAGCGTCGGGCCCTCGCCGTTGTAGTAGCGGAACATCGCCTTCTGGCCCTCGGTCGGCGTGGGGCCGAACGGGAGCCAGCCGCCGCCGGGCGCCATCAGCACCAACCTCTCGACGCGGTCCGGGACTTCGAGGGCGGTCGCTATCGCGGCGGCGCCGCCGAGGCTGTTGCCGAGGAGGTGGAAGCGGTCCACACCGAGCGAGTCCAGGGTCTGGAGCAGGGCGTCGACGGTGATCTCGGTGATGCTGCGGGCGTCGAGGTCGGCCTCCGTCGGGCGGTAACTGCCGCCGAAGCCGGGCTGGTCGGGGAGGATCACCCGGAAACGGCCGGCCAACGCCGGGAGGTTCTGCGCGTAGTTGGCCACCGCGCTCGCGCCGGGACCACCGCCGTGCAGCATCACCAGCGCCGGGCCCGCCCCCGCCTCGCTGACCGCGACGGTCCCCAGCGAGGTGGACACGGTGTGCTCGACGAGCTTCACCTCTGTGCTGTCTTCAGTGGTCACGAGCGGCTCCGGTTCACAGGAAGGTGCTGATGTTCTTGGCGAGCAGGACGTTCTGGTCGAGCAGGATCGTGCGGCGGGCGATCAGCAGTCCGCCGTCGCCGGTGCGGCGCAGGGTGTCCGTACGGCCGCCCGCGTACAGGTCGACCTCGCGTTCGAGCCGGTTGCGGTAGCAGAGGAAGTCCGAGGTCGCCGTGTAGGTGCCGGGCTCCTCGCCGGGTTCGACGAGGACGTTGGTGACGAGATGCCGGGTACGGGACGGCGGATCCTCGGCCCACGCCATGCCGGAGTCGAACCGACGGATACGCCAGGCCAGGCTGGCCTTGGTCTCGTCGAAGACGGCGACCTCACCGGGCGCCCCGTCGGCCATGCTCTGCTGACGCCGCAGCCGGTTGGTACGGACCGGCGCCCAGTAGTGCAGATCCTCGGCGAACAGCTCCAGCCAGTCGGCGTAGCGGTGCTGGTCGAGAAGACGGGCCTCGACGGCGTACAGCCGCTGGACCTCGACGTGGAGGCGAACCTCGGCGTCGGAGACGTGTGCCGGGGCAGCCGGGGTCTCCGGGGCTTCCGGGGGGTGAATGCTCATCGGGGGGTCCTCCTGCGAGCCGCGTGGGGGTCATTCCAGCGCGGCGAAGATGGTTCGGGGAGCGCGTGTGCCGAGGGGTGGCACGGGGGTGGGGCGAGCGGGCGAAGGTATGAGCCCGGAGCGGGAGTGCGCGGGGCGAGGTCCCGGGCGTGGACGCCGCCGGACGGGGGACGGCGGACGCCGTGGCCGGGAAGCCGCCGTGTTCCGGCGCGTTGCCTCACCCCCTCAGCAACGTCCTCAAGTCGCACCCCTCGTCAGCCAGTTGACCGGCGTCGACCTCGATCCCCCGGTCCACGATCCGCCGCGCCGCCTTGATGTCCCGGCCCCTGTCGATCGCCGCCGCCGCGACCAAGCGCCCGGCGTGCACGCCGAACGCCGTGAAGGTGCCGGAGGCGGGCGTGCCGCGCAGGACGATTCGGGAGGCGTTCGTCATCGTGCCTACCGCTTCTAGGCGGGAACCGTGGCGGTCGGACCAGAACCAGGGGGCGCCCGCAGTGGGCACGGGGCCGCCCAGGATGCCGTGCGCTGCGGCCTCGCCGTCCCGCTGGGCGGCCTCCCAGTGTTCGTGCCGGATCGTGTGGCCGTTCTGCCGGGCCACGTCGCCGACGGCGTACACGTGAGGGTGCGAGGTGACCTGGCCGGCGTTCACCACGATGCCGTTGTCCACCAACAGGCCCGCATCGGAGGCGAGTTGAGTGGCTGGGCGGATGCCGATGCCGGCCACGACGGTGTCGGCGGCGATCCGGCGGCCGTCCGTTGTCACCACGGCCGAGTCCGAGACATGGTCCACCCCCGCCGTGACGACCGCGATGCCCTCGACGCTGTGCCGCGCGTGCAGAGCGCCCGCGACGGCGTCCCCGACCACGGCCGCGAGCGGCACCGGCACCGGATCGACGATCGTCACCTCGCAGCCCAACGCCCGTGCCGCAGCCGCCGTTTCCGCCCCGATCAGCCCCGCTCCGATCACCACCACCCTGGCCCCCGGCAGCAGCCGCGAGCGCAGACGCTCCGCGTCCTCCCAGTCGCGCAGCACCCGCGCGCCGGGCAGCGTGCGCGGCGTACCGCCGGTCGCGAGAACGACCCGGTCGGCGAACTCCCGCGTCCCGTCGGCGAGTTCGAGTGCCCCCTCGCCGGGACGCACCGCCCGGACCGGCGTCGCCTCGCGCAGGTCGACGCGCTGAGCCTCGTACCAGGACGCCGGTCGCAGCAGCACGTCCGTACGGCCGGCCTTGCCGAGGAGGACGTCCTTGCTCAGCGGGGGACGGTCGTACGGGAGCCCCGACTCGGCGGAGTACAGGGTGAGTCGGCCGTCGTACCCCTCCGCCCGCAGCGCCGCGCAGGTGGAGACGGCCGCGAGGCCAGCGCCGACCACGGCGATCCGTTTCATGCGTCGACCCCGGCATGCAGCCAGATGCCGCCGTCCCGCACCTCGACGCGGTGCGTGCGCTGCGCGAGCGTCGCCGGCATGCACTGCGGCTCGCCCGAGCGCAGGCAGAAGCGGGCGCTGTGCAGCGGGCACTCCACCTCGCCGTTCTCGATCCAGCCCTCGGAGAGCGACGCCTGACCGTGTGTGCAGGTGTCGTCGAGGGCGTAGTACGTGCCGTCGTCGTGGAAGACGGCGATCGCGTCGCCGTGGCCGGTCTCCTCGGCGGGCACCCGCAGCGCCTCGCCGTCCTCGATGCCGCCTGCCTCGGCGACGCGGATATCGGTGCTCGTCGTGCTCATCGCGTGTCCTTCTGCTCGTGCCACGCGGGCGTGTTCATCAGGTCGCGCCAGCGGGCGTAGAAGCCGCGCGCGGCGCCGTCGCTGTAGAGGCGGCCCGTCGTACCGGGGTGGATACCGTCCTGCGACTCAAGTCCCAGGCCCATCTGGTAGTTGAGGGTCAGGGCGCCGGAGACGAAGCCGTGCGCGGTCGCCTGGACCTCGCTCCAGTTCTCGCCGTCGTCCTGCTCGAAGATCCCGGTGGGCCCGAACGTCCGCAGGTTGTACAGGCGTTGGGCGTCCTTCACCTCGTCCGGCATCGACCTGTCGACGACCGTCCAGGCCCAGACCTCCATCTTGTCCGGGCCCTTGGGGTGCCAGACGCGGATGGAGCCGTTGACGGGGAGGTAGGAGAAGTTCGGGAAGACCGTCGCGTGACCGGTCGTCATCGGCCCCTCGACGCGGGTGTCACCGAGGCGGGCGCGCAGCGCGTCGTAGTCGTACCAGTCGTGCACGACCCGGTCGTCGAACCGGCTCTTCGGATGCGTGGGGAAACCCGCGCCGTGCCCGAGCGGGTCGGAGAACTGGCGGCCCGGCGTCTGCACGATCTCCGTCTTCGGGCCCTTGCCGGTGGGCGACATGACCATCAGCGCGGACGCGTGCGAGATGTTGACGTGGTACCAGTCGGACGCGAACTGCTCGGCGGCGAGCTTCCAGTTGCCCTCAAGCACCCACTTGTGGACCCCGCCGACGACCTCCGTGCCCTCCGGATCGCGGTCCAGCATCGCGTCCAGGTACCAGGTCATCCCGCCCAACGCCTCGGCCAGCGGCGGCGCTTCGGGGTTCCACGTCCCGAACACCAGCCCCTTGTACGTCTCGACCTGCGCGACCTCCACCAACCCCCACTGCTCGCGGTCGAAGTGGGCCGGGTAGTCCTCCTCGTTGGGGACGTTGACCAGCTTGCCGGACATGTCGTACGACCAGCCGTGGTAGCTGCACGTGAACGCCTTCGTGGCGCCCGCGTCCGCCCGGCACACCCGCATCCCGCGGTGCCGGCACGCGTTGAGGAACGCCCGCAGCTTCCGGTCCCGGCCCAGCGCGACGATCACCGGGTCCTCGCCCATGTACGTCGTGAAGAAGTCGCCCGGCTTCACGAACTGGCTCTCGTGCGCGAGGAACAGCCAGCTCGGCGCGAAGACGCGGCGCAGCTCCTGCCGGTGCACGGCGGGGTCGGCGAAGATCCGGCGGTCGACGAGTCCGCGGTCGAGATCGAAGTACCCGCTGACGTCGAGGGCCGCTTCCCCCGGCCGCCGGGCGGTGTCGTATTGCTGCATGACCCCAGCAGACGCCACGGGGCTCCGGGCGGCCCAGCGGCCGTTCCGTGGTGCGGCACACGGCTTCGGGAGCACCGTGGCGAACCGTTTCGGCGGCCCACCTTTTCACTCAGTGAAAAAGGCCCCTGCCTGCGGCAACTACCGTGTGAGGGGCGCGGATTGCGGCCATCCGCACAAGACGTTTACAACCGCCACGTGTGTCTCATAGGTTGGACGGGCGTCCACTTCAATGGTCGTCAGGTGCTTCTTCCCCTGGAGTCCCCCATGCCTGTGCCGTCCTTTGCCGTCCATCCTGAGCCCGCGCCCGACCAGCAGACCGCGGTCGACAAGGCGCTGGTGCTCCTGAAGTCCCTCGCCGAGGAGGACGGGGACATCGGGGTGAGCGAACTGGCCCGCCGGGCCCGCCTCACCAAGTCCACGGCCTTCCGGCTGCTCGGCATCCTCCAGCGCAACGAACTCGTGGAGCGGGTCGGCAGCAACTACCGCCTCGGCACCCAGCTCTACGACATGGGCAACCGCGTCTACGGCCCCACCCCCCAGCTCCTCCAGGAACGGCTCCTGCCCTACCTCGCCGACCTGTACGAGCTGACCCACGAAACGGTTCACCTGGCGGTCCTGCGCGGCACCGAGATCGTGTACGTCAACAAGATCCACGGCCACCGCGTCACCCGCTCACCCTCCCGCATCGGCGCCCGCCTGCCCGCGTACTGCACCGGCGTCGGCAAGGCCCTCCTCGCCTTCGACCACGACGCCGCCGAGGCAGCCGTCGCGGCCGGACTGCCCGCGCACACCGAGTACACCCTCACCGACCCCGACCTGCTGCGCGCCGACCTCGGCCGCATCCGGCGCGACGGCATCGCCTACGACCGCCAGGAGGTCGCGCTGGGCCTGACCTGCGTAGCCGTCCCCATCATGGGACCCGGCGGTCGACCGGTCGCCGCGCTCTCCGTAGCCGGCGCCGACCACCGCTTCGACCCCGCCCGCTACGCCCCCGCGTTGCGAAGGGTGGCGTACGCGGCGGCCCGCGTCCTCGGCGCACGGCCCGCCGCCTGACCGGGGGAGCCGTCAGCGCTTGCTGGCGCCCGAGCCGCCGAGTTCCTGGTCCAGCTCGAAGCCCTCCTGCGCCCAGCCCGCGATCTTGCGGAGTTCGGCCTTGAGCTCGTCCCAGGTCTTGAAGTAGTTGCCGATCGCGCGGATCTCCATCGGGATCACCTTCGTGCCCTCGACGTCGTGCGGGGCGATCTCGTTCATCCCGCCGAACACCTGCTGCTGGGACACCTGCGGCTTGCCCGTCAGCGCCGACTTCGCGTAGGTCTCCAGGCTGACCTCGGCGAGCCCGTTCAGCTGCCGGGTGCTCTCGTCGTAGAAGGACAGGGCCTCCCCCTCCACCTCCGTCTTCTCCTGGAAGTCGGCGAGCCGGCCGACGATGGCCTCGTTGTTGGCGCGCAGATAGGTCTGCACGTCCTTGGGGAGCAGCCGGTAGGTGTCGGTGAGGTTCGAACGGGACAGGAAGATCGTCAGGTTCTTGATCTGGCCCTGGTCCTGCGGCTGCGCGACGTAGTCGGCCATCGCGGCGACCTGGGTGAAGTAGAGCTGGAGGAAACCGTTCAGGGAGTCCGTCTCGGACTCGCCCCGGCTGCGCTTCTTCCCCGCCGCCGAACTGTCGAACTTCTCCAGTTCGGCCGCCGCGAACGGCTTGGCCTGGTTCAGCCGGAACAGCGCACGCGGCAGGGGCGCGTCCGCGACGGCCGGAGCCTCTTCCCGGTAGTGGTCGAACACCAGCGGGATCCCGGCCAGCGGCACACCGATCGTGTACTGGACGTAGAGCCCGTCGCCCCGGCCCTGCTGTCCGGCCGTCTCCACGTACCCCTGGCTGCTGAGCGTCACGCCCTCTGCGTCCGGCAGGAGTTCCAGGCCCACGGCGGCGTCCGCCAGCGGCGTCCCGTCGACCGCGCTGTAGAAGGCGTCGCGGACGCGCTTCATCTCGTCGACGATCCGGTCGAGTTCGTCCGGACCGGCGTCCTTCTTCGTCCCCACCACCTGGACGGCGCCCGAGACGAACTCGATGTTGGAGTACGAGCCGGACCGGTCGGCCAGCGACCTGCTGTCGGAGACGACCGTGAAGGCACCCTCCGAGCCGGTCGCGAGATTCGTGTCACCGGGCAGCTTCTCGCCGCCGCTGCCCCTGACCCGCTTGTCGACCTCGGTCTCGAACCCCTCCATACGCTGCACGGACGCCCCGTGACTGTGCCCGTGATGAGCGGGCGCGGTCTGCGCCGACGCCGCTTCACCCGCCGGACGGGACATCACCCGCCGGGCCGTCGACTCGGCCTCCCGCTCGAACCGGTCCGACGGGTCGGAGACCGACAGCCCCGACCCGTTGTCCGTACCGGAGACCGGCCCCTGCCGCTGCTGCACGACGTGCGTCAGCTCGTGCGCCAGCGTGTGGGAGTCCCCGCCGCCCTTGCCGATGACGACATGGTTCCCCGACGTCCAGGCGCGCGCGCCGAGTTCCGCCGCCGAGCGCTGAGCCGCCGCGCCGGTGTGCAGCCGTACGTCCGAGAAGTCGTGGCCGAGGCGGGACTCCATGTCGGCCCGCACCGGCTCGTCGAGGGGCTTGCCGGACGAGCGCAGCACGTTGTGCGCCGACGACCGCTGGACCGGAGCCTCCTCGCCCTCACCGGAGACCATCCGGCTCACCGCCGCGTTGCCGATGCTGCGCTGCAACGCACCGAGCACGCTCGCCGTGAGCAGCCGCACCCGGGGGTCCGCCGCCTCGACGTCCGGTCCCTGCGCTCGGCGCGGCGGCTTGGCGGCCTTGCGGTCCGGACTCTCGTGGGCGTGCATGGCTGTCTCCGTCCAACGTTCAGACAAGGGCCTCTCTTTCGTACCGGCCGCCATCACCCCAGGTCCAGGCCCAGGAGGGCAGACATGGGGCAAGATCCCTTCCTTCAGCGCCGCGAACCGCCGTACGGCACGCTCACCACGACGTGGACGACGCTCTCGCCGTCCAGCGACTCGTACACGTGCGGCCGGTCGCCGGGATAGCGGACGGAGTCGCCCGCCGACAGTTCCACCGGGTTCTCGGCCGGACCCACCCGCACCCGCCCGCTCACCACGTACAGATGCTCCAGCGTCCCCACCGGGTGCGCCTCGGACGCCCCGCCCGCGCGCCGGCCGACCCGCAGCAGGTAGTTCTCGACGACCCCCGAGCCGTACACCAGGCCGAGCGCCCGCGACTCGAAGCCGGCGCCGCACTCCCACTCCACCTCGTCGCCCCGCTGCACGGTGACCGACGGACGCCGCTCCGCCACCAGCCGGGTCACCGGCACCCGCAGCGCCTCCGCGATCGCGAACAGCGTGTCCACCGTCGGGTTGCCCGACCCCTGCTCCAGCCGCGACAGCGTCTGCTTCGCCAGCCCGGCCCGCCGCGCCAGCTCGGCCAGGGAGAGGCCGCGCCGCTCCCTGAGCAGCCGGATGTTGTGGGCCACCATGGCGTTCTCTGAGGACACGCGACCACTGTAGACACGCCTCGCCACCAGGCAGACGGCTGGAGCGACTCGTGTGCTGCCCAGCGGAACACCGACTGGGGCCGACCGCCCGGTACGGTCCACGGTGAGTACGTGCTAGCTGCAACCGCCATCTCCCAGAGCGCCACCGACCCCCTGTCGGGCCTGGTCCTGCGCGACGCCCCCGTGCCCGAACCCGCGCCCGGCTGGTCCCGGGTCCGCGTCGTGGCCTCCTCGCTCAACATGCACGACCTGTGGACCCTGCGCGGCGTGGGCCACCCGCCGGAGCGGCTCCCGATCGTCCTCGGCTGCGACGCGGCCGGGTACGACGAGGACGGCAACGAGGTCATCGTCCACCCGGTGCTCGGCGACCCGGACGCGGGGCGCGGCGACGAGACCCTCGACCCGGACCGGGCCCTGCTGTCCGAGCGGCACGACGGGGCCTTCGCCGAGTACCTGACCGTCCCGACCCGCAACCTCGTGCCGAAACCGGCCTGGCTCTCCTTCGACGAGGCCGCCTGCCTGCCCGTCGCCTGGACCACCGCCTACCGCATGCTGTTCACGCAGGCCCGCATCACCGCGGGGGACCGGGTCCTCGTGCAGGGCGCGGGCGGCGGGGTCGCCTCCGCCGCGATCCGGCTCGCCGTCGCCGCCGGGGCCGTCGTGTACGCCACGAGCCGCAGCGAGGCCAAACGCGCCGAGGCCCTCGCCTGGGGCGCCCGCGCGGCGCTCGGCACCGGCGAACGGCTCCCGGAACGGGTCGACGTCGTCATCGAGACCGTCGGCGAGGCCACCTGGTCGCACTCCCTCAAGGCGCTGCGGCCCGGCGGGACGGTCGTCATCGCGGGCGCCACGAGCGGGACGAATCCCCCCGCCGACCTCGGCCGGATCTTCTACCTCCAGCAGCGCATCCTCGGCTCCACCGGCGCCACGCGCTCCGAACTCGTCGCGATGCTGCGGATGATGGAGGCGACGGGGACCCGGCCGGTCATCGACCGCGCGCTGCCGCTCTCGGACATCCACAAGGGCTTCCAGCTCATGATCGACGGCGAACTCACCGGCAAGCTCGTCGTCCACCCCTGAGGCATCCCCCGTCAAGAGGAACCACTGTCATGACCGCTGCCGCCGTGGGGTTGTCCCACTCGCCGCTCATCGGGAAGAACGACCCGTCCCCCGACGTCCTCGTCCGCGTCGAGACGGCCGTGGAGGAAGCACGGCGCTTCATCCGGGACTTCGCCCCCGACCTCGTCGTGCTCTACGCACCCGACCACTACAACGGCTTCTTCTACAAGGAGATGCCCCCCTTCTGCCTGGCCACCGAGGCCCACGCGGTGGGCGACTTCGGCACCCAGGCGGGCCCCCTCTCGGTCGACACGGCCGCAGCGAAGGCCCTCGCCCAGGGCGTCCTGGACCGGGGCATCGACCTCACCGTCTCCGCCCGCATGACCGTCGACCACGGTTTCGCCCAGCCCCTCGAAGTCCTCTTCGATGGTATCGACCGCGTCCCCGTCGTCCCGGTCTTCGTGAACGGCGTCGCCACCCCCCTCGGCCCGGTCAGCCGTATCCGCGCCCTGGGCACGGCGATCGGCGAGGCGGCGGCCGGTCTCGACCGGCGGGTCCTGTTCCTCGCGTCCGGCGGCCTCTCCCACGACCCGCCGGTCCCCGTCCTCGACGGCGCCCCGCCCCGCGTCGCCGACGCCCTCATCGAGGGCCGCCCCCCGACACCGGAACAGCGCGAGCGGGGCGAGCAGCGCGTCGTGCAGGCGGGCCGGGACTACGCGGCCGGGTCGTCGGCGATGGTGCCGATCAACCCGGAGTGGGACAACCGGCTCCTCGATCACCTGGAGAAGGGGGAGTTGAGCGCGTTCGACGCCTGGACGGTGGCCGGGATGGCTGCCGAGGGCGGGGGGTCCGCGCACGAGGTGCGGGCCTGGATCGCGGCGTTCGCCTCGCTCGCCGCGACCGGGGGCTACGACATGACGTCCCGTTTCTACGAGCCGGTCCCCGAGTGGATCGCCGGGTTCGCCGTCGCGACGGCGCAAGGAAGGTGAGCGGTGTGACTGCGGTCCAGGAAGCTGCGGAACGACTGGCGAGAGCCACGGTGGAGGCCCGGCCCGTCGCCCCCGTGCGGGACCTCATCGGCACGGGTGACCTCGGCGCCGCGTACGCCGTGCAGCAGGAGCTGACCCGGCGGCGGCTCGCCGAGGGTGCGGTGGTCGTCGGGCGCAAGATCGGGCTGACCTCGCCCGCCGTCCAGGCCCAACTGGGCGTGGACCAGCCCGACTTCGGTGTCCTCTTCGCCGACATGGACGTCTCCGCGCTGGCCGAGGTGCCCTCGGAGCGGCTCCTCCAGCCCAAGGCGGAGGCGGAGATCGCGTTCGTCCTCAAGGCGGACGTCACCGACGCCGCGCGGGTCCGCGACGCCGTCTCCTACGCGGTCGCCGCGCTGGAGATCGTCGACAGCCGGATCGCCGACTGGGACATCTCCCTCGCGGACACGGTCGCCGACAACGCGTCCAGCGGACTGTACGTGCTGGCCGAACACCGGCTCACGCTCGACGAGTTCGAGCCCCGGGACGCGCCGATGCGGCTGTACGCCGACGACGTCCTCGTCTCCGAGGGGTCGGGCGCCGCGTGTCTGGGCGACCCGCTGAACGCGCTGGCGTGGCTGGCGCGTACGGCGCTGGAGTTCGGGGAGCCGCTGCGGGCCGGGCAGGTCGTGCTGTCGGGGGCGCTCGGGCCGATGGTGCCGGCGCCGCCGGGGACCCGGATCCGCGCGGAGGTGGGGGAGTTGGGCGAGGTGTCGGCCGTGTTCTCGGAGAAGAGGGACGTATGACCAAGGTCGCCATCATCGGCTCGGGCAACATCGGCACCGACCTGATGATCAAGATCCTGCGGCTGTCGGACAGTCTGGAAGTCGCCGCCATGGTCGGCATCGACCCGGCCTCCGACGGCCTCGCCCGCGCCGCCCGCCTCAAGGTGCCCACCACGCACGAGGGCGTGGACGGGCTGATCGCGATGCCGGGGTTCGACGAGATCGAGATCGTGTTCGACGCGACATCGGCGAAGGCGCACCTCGCCAACGCGGAGAAGCTCGCGCCGTACGGCAAGAAACTCATCGACCTGACGCCCGCCGCCATCGGCCCGTTCGTGGTGCCCCCGGTCAACCTGGAGGACCAACTCGACGCGGCCAACGTCAACATGGTCACCTGCGGCGGACAGGCCACCATCCCGATGGTCGCCGCCGTGGCCGCCGTGACCCCGGTCCACTACGGCGAGATCGTCGCGTCCATCGCGTCGAAGTCCGCCGGGCCCGGCACCCGCGCCAACATCGACGAGTTCACCGAGACGACCTCGCGCGCGATCGAGACGGTCGGCGGGGCCGCGCGCGGCAAGGCGGTCATCGTCCTCAACCCCGCCGAGCCGCCCATGATCATGCGGGACACGGTGCTGTGCCTGACCGGCGACGCCGACCACGACGCGATCCGGGCGTCCGTGAAGGAGATGGCCGAGCGCGTCGCGCAGTACGTGCCCGGCTACCGGCTCAAGCAGGAGGTGCAGTTCACCCCGGTCGCGCCCGACGAACCCGTCCACACCCTCCTCCCCGAGGACGCCGGGCCCGTCACCACCCGCGTCTCGGTGTTCCTCGAAGTCGAGGGCGCCGCCCACTACCTGCCCGCGTACGCCGGGAACCTGGACATCATGACGTCGGCCGCCCTGCGCGTCGCCGAGACGATAGCGAAGGCCGGCCGATGAGCACCGAGCTGTACATCCAGGACGTCACCCTGCGGGACGGCATGCACGCCATCCGCCACCGCATCGAGCCCGCCGACGTGGCCCGCATCGCGGGCGCCCTCGACGCGGCCGGGGTCGACGCGATCGAGGTCGCCCACGGGGACGGGCTCGCGGGCGGCTCCCTCACCTACGGGCCCGGCAGCCACACCGACTGGGAGTGGATCGAGGCCGCCGCCGACGCGATCGACAACGCTGTCCTCACCACGCTCCTCCTCCCCGGCATCGGCACCATCGCCGAACTCGAACAGGCCCACGCCCTCGGGGTGCGCTCGGTGCGCGTCGCCACGCACTGCACCGAGGCCGACATCGCCGCCCAGCACATCGCGAAGGCGCGCGAGCTGGGCATGGACGTCTCCGGGTTCCTGATGATGAGCCACATGGCCGAGGCGCCCCAACTCGCCGCGCAGGCAAAGCTCATGGAGTCCTACGGCGCCCAGTGCGTCTACGTCACCGACTCCGGCGGCCGGCTCACCCTGGACGGCGTCCGCGACCGGGTCCGCGCCTACCGCGACGTACTCGACGAGAGCACTCAGATCGGCATCCACGCCCACGAGAACCTCTCCCTCTCCGTCGCCAACAGCATCGTCGCCGTCGAGGAGGGCGTGACCCGGGTCGACGCCTCCCTCGCCGGACAGGGCGCGGGCGCCGGGAACTGCCCCATCGAGGCGTTCGTGGCGGTCGCCAACTTGCAGGACTGGAAGCACGGTTGCGACCTGTTCGCCCTCCAGGACGCCGCCGACGACCTCGTACGGCCCCTGCGCGACCGCCCGGTCCAGGTCGACCGCGAGACCCTCACCCTCGGCTACGCGGGCGCCTACTCGTCCTTCCTGCGGCACGCGGAGAACGCCGCCGGACGCTACGGGGTCGACGCCCGGACCCTGCTCCTGGAGGTCGGCCGGCGGGGCCTGGTCGGCGGCCAGGAGGACATGATCGTGGACATCGCCCTGGACCTGTCCCGGGGCTGATCGGCCACCCCGTACGCGCCCACGCTCCGCCACCGCCGTGCCACAGTGCGGCACGACCGCGTGACCGCCAAATGTTCAAGGTCTTTGCTGGGAGCAGCCCGGTAACGAGTTCTCCGACCAAAGGCGGCGGGAGATCTGATGCGGAACGTGATGTCCGACGCGCACACCACGTCGTCGACCCCCGCCACGGGCGAGAAGCCGTAGCCCGGCTCCAGTACCAGGCCCGCCCGCCCCCGCGCGGCGCGGCAGGGCCCACCACCGCCGACACGCGGCCCTCCCGCGTGCCCCCCATCGGCGGTGTCCCCCCACAACACCGGTTCGACAGGAAGGAACGTCGTGAACGGACACCCTGAGTGGGCCTCACCCCGACCGGAGCGGGCGGTGGCCCGATGAGGACCGTCACCGTCGGGACCGGCCCGGTCTCCTTCGCGGACGTCGTCGCCGTGGCCCGCGAGGGCGCGAGCGTCCGCCTCGGCGACGACGCCCTGTCGGCCCTGGAGAAGGGCCGCGCCCGGGTCGAGGAGATCCTCGTCGGACCGGACGCGGTGTACGGCGTCTCCACCGGCTTCGGGGGCCTGGCCACCGAGCGCATCCCGCCCGCGCAACGCGCCCAGCTCCAGAAGTCGCTGGTCCGCTCGCACGCGGCGGGCACCGGCCCCGAGGTCGAGCGTGAGATCGTCCGCGGCACGATGCTGCTGCGCCTGTCCACGCTCGCCACCGGCTACACCGGCATCCGCCCCGGCACCGCCGAACTCCTCGCCGCCGCCTTGTCGGCCGGCATCACCCCGGTGATCCGCGAGTACGGCTCCCTCGGCTGCTCCGGCGACCTCGCCCCGCTCGCCCAGTGCGCGCTGGCCCTGATGGGCGAGGGCGAGGTCCGCGACGCCTCCGGCACCCTCATGCCGGCCGCCGACGCGCTCGCCGCCGCCGGACTCACCCCGGTCGACCTGCGCGAGAAGGAGGGCGTGTCCCTCCTCAACGGCGTCGAGGGCATGCTCGCCCACCTCGTCCTCGCTCTCACCGACCTGGACCGCCTGCTGAAGACGATGGACATCGCCGCCGCCATGTCCGTCGAGGCACTCCTCGGCACCGACCGCGCCTTCGCCCCCGAACTGCTGTCCCTGCGCCCCCACCCGGGCCAGTCCCTCGCGGGCGCCAACATCGTCGCCCTCCTCGACGGCTCCGGCGTCCTCGCCTCCCACCGGGACCCCGCCTCCGGCTGCACCCGCGTCCAGGACGCCTACTCCCTGCGCTGCACCCCGCAGGTCCACGGCGCGGTCCGCGACACCGTCGAACACGCCGCGACCGTCGCCGGCCGGGAACTCGCCGCCGCCGTCGACAGCCCGGCCGTCCTCGACGACGGACGCGTCAGCTCCAACGGCAACTTCCACGGCGCGCCCGTCGGTTACGTCCTCGACTTCCTCGCCATCGCGATCGCGGACGCCGCCTCGATCAGCGAACGCCGTACGGACCGGTTCCTGGACGTCGCCCGCAGCAGCGGACTGCCCGGCTTCCTCGCCGACGACCCCGGCGTCGACAGCGGCTACATGATCGCCCAGTACACGCAGGCCGCGATCGTCTCCGAGCTGAAGCGGCTCGCGGCGCCCGCGTCCGTCGACTCCATCCCGACCAGCGCGATGGTCGAGGACCACGTCTCCATGGGCTGGGGCGCCGCCCGCAAGCTGCGCCGCGCCGTCGACGGCCTCACCCGGGTCGTCGCCGTGGAGATCCTCACCGCCGCCCGCGCCCTGGACCTGCGCGCCCCGCTGAAACCGTCCCCCGCGACGGGGGCGGTCGTCACGCTGCTCAGGGACCGCGGCGTACCCGGCCCAGGACCGGACCGCTATCTGGCGCCGGAGATCGAGGACGCCGTCGCCCTGGTCGCCTCCGGCGCCGTCGTCACCGCCGTCGAGTCCGTCGCGGGAGCGCTGGCGTGAGCCCGCAGACCCGGGCCCCCGCCGCCCACACCGCGACGGCCGCCCCGCTCCTGCTGCACCGCAGCGAGAACCCGTGGGGCGCGAGCCCCCGGGCCGTGGAGGCGGCCCGCGCCGAACTCCTGCGCGTCAACCGCTACCCCGACCCCAGCCACACCGCGCTCATCGACGCCCTCGCCGCGCACCACCGCACCGCCACGGACCGGATCGTCGTCGGCAACGGCCTCGACGAGGTCGTCCTCATGGTGGCCCTCGCCCTGCGCGACCTGGGGCGCGCCGTCGTCACCGAGGCCACCTTCCAGGGCTACCCCAAGTCCCTGGAGGCGATCGGTCTCACGGTCACCAGCACGCCCCTCGACCGCTACCGCGTCGACCCGGCCGCCCTGATCGCGGAGATGAAGAAGGCCCCGGCCCTCGTCTTCGTCTGCAACCCGCACAACCCCACCGGCTCCGTCCTGGACGCGGGAGCCGTGCACGACCTGTGCGACGCCGCCCGCGCCACCGGCTCGCACGTGATCTTCGACGAGGCGTACGCCGAGTTCGCCGACGACTCCTTCACCTCCGCCCTGCCCTGGGCCCGCGAACAGGGCAACGTCAGCGTCCTGCGGACCTTCTCCAAGGCGTACGGCCTGGCCTCCCTGCGCGTCGGTGCCCTCCTCGGCGACCCCGGCGTCGTCGCCCGCACCGCCGCCGTCCAGGACGCGATGCCGTTCCACGTCAACCGGCTCGCCCAGGCCGCCGCCCGCGCGGCGCTGGCCGACCAGGCGTTCCTGGAGCAGACCAGGACCCGTACGGCCACCGCTCGCATGACCCTGTGCGCCTGCCTGGACCGCCTCGGCGTCGCCCACCTGCCCTCGCAGACCAACTTCGTCACCCTCCACCTGCCGGGCACCGCTCCCGAGGTGACCCGGCAGCTCCTCGCCGACGACACCTTCGTCCGCGACACCACCGACCTCGGCATGCCCGGCTGGATCCGCGTCTCCGTCGGCACCCCCGCCGAGATCCTCACCTTCGTCCGCCGCCTCGAAGCCGCTCTCACCCAGGAGGCCATCCGATGACCACCGCAGCCCCCCTCTCCATGCGCCAGGCGTTCAACGGCACCGTCCTCGCCTCCGCCGTCACCGCCGCCGCCGAACTCGGCCTCCTCGACGTCCTCGACGAGCACCGCACCTGCGCCCTCGACGCCTTCGCCCGCGAACACGACCTGAGCCCGCGCGCGCTGCGGCTCATCGTGGACGCCCTGGAGAGCGCCGACGCGGTCGCCACCGTCGGCGACGGCGTCACCCTCGTCCCCGGCCCCCGCTTCACCGAACTCTGGGAGAACAAGGGCTACTTCGTGTGGCTCGTCAAGGGATACGCCCCGATCCTCGCCCAGGCCGACGACCTCGCCCGCACCGGACGCGGCAAGGACGCCATGCGGCTGCGCGACGGCGCCGCCATCGCCCGCGCCGGCCGCGACTACGGCCACTTCCACGTCGACCCCGTCTTCGAGAGCGTCACCGCAGGACTCGACTTCACCTGCGCCGCCGACCTCGGCTGCGGCAGCGGACGCCGGATCATCCAGCTCGCCCTGCGCCACCCCGGCAAGCGGTTCGTCGGCATCGACATCGACGCGGGCGCGATCGAGGTCGCCACCAAGGCCGTCGCCGACGCCGGACTCTCCGACCGCGTCGAGATCGTCCACGGCGACATCTCCCGCCTGGAGAAGGGCCGCCACCCCGGCGTCGACCTCGTCTTCTCCTTCTTCCTCGGCCACGACCTGTGGCCCCTGGAGGACTGCGTCGCCTCCCTCGGCCGGCTGCGCGAGGCGTTCCCCGACGTACGGCGCCTGCTGCTCAGCGACACCTACCGCTCCGACCTCAGCAACGACCCCGCCGCGCCCGTCTTCTCCCTCGGCTTCGAGTACACCCACGCCCTGATGGACCAGTACATCCCCGACACCGCCGAGTGGGAGGACGCCTTCGCCCGCTCCCCGTGGCACCTCGACGACCGCACCGGACTGGACATCCCCCACAGCTGCATCTTCCACCTGACGCCGAGGTCCTGAGCCCGGGGCCCCACGATGGACATGGCCCGGCCGCCGTCGACACGGCCGGGCCCGGTCGGTCCGGCGATGACATCGTGGTGGCCGAAACAGCGAGGGGAACCCACACCATGACCGCACCGCGAGAAGAGACACAGATGCCCGCGACACCCAGCGACCTGGTCCGACCGCTGCCCGAACTGCTGCGCGGACACGCCGAGTCGCGCGGTACGAAGGTCGCGTTCTCCGACACCCGTACGTCGCTCACCTTCGCGGACCTCGACCTGCGCACCGCGCGCCTCGGCGGCCACCTCGCCGCGCTCGGCCTGCCCAGGGGCTCCCGGGTCGCGATCCTCCTCGGCAACCGCGTGGAGATCGTGGAGAGCTACCTCGGCGTCAACCGGGCGGGCTGCGTCGGCGTCCCCGTCAACCCGCACTCCTCCGACGCCGAACTCACCCACGTCCTCACCGACAGCGACGCCCTCGCCGTCATCACCGACACCGCCCACGCCGCCCAGGTCCGCACGGCCCTGCCGCCGGGCGAGCGGCACGTGATCGTCGTCGACGAGTCGTACGAGGACCTCGTCACCCGCGACCCCGCCACCGGGCCCCGCGACGACCTCGGCCTCGACGAACCCGCGTTCCTGCTCTACACCTCCGGCACCACCGGCCTCCCCAAGGGCGTCCTGTCGACGCTGCGCGCCGTCCTGTGGAACGTCACCACCTGCTACACGCCGATCATCGAACTGTCCCCGGACGACACGATGCTGTGGCCGCTGCCGCTGTTCCACTCCCTCGGCCACAACCTGTGCGTGATGGCCGTGACCGCCGTCGGCGCCTCCGCGCACCTGGTGCCCGGCTTCTCCGCCGCCGAGGTCCTCGACGAACTGCGCGCCCGCCCCTACAGCTTCCTCGTCGGCGTGCCCACCATGTACCACAACCTCGTCCACGCGGCCGGCACCGAAGGGCTCCAACTCCCCGCGCTGCGCGTCTGCTTCGTGGCCGGCGCGGTCACCACCCCGCAGCTCGCCGCGTCGTTCGAGGCCGCCTTCGGCGTGCGGCTCACCGACAACTACGGCTGCACCGAGACCAGCGGCCCGATGGCCACCATGCGGCCGGGCGGCGAACCGCGCCCCGGCTCCTGCGGGCTGCCGCTGCCCGGACTCGACCTGCGCGTCGTCGACCCCGAGACCGGCACCGACGTGCCGACCGGCGCCGAGGGCGAGATCTGGGTCAAGTCCCCCAACGTCATGCTGGGTTACCACAACCGGCCCGACGCGACCGCCGAGGCCCTCAAGGGCGGCTGGTACCACACCGGCGACCTCGCCCGCCGCGACGACGACGGCTACCTCTACATCACCGGCCGCCGCAACAACGTCATCATCCGGGGCGGCGAGAACGTCCACCCCACCGAGATCGAGGCCGTCCTCTTCAAGGTCCCCGGCGTCCGCGAGGCCGCCGCCATCGGCGTCCCGGACGAGGAGTTCGGGCAGGTCCCGGTCGCACTGGTGGTACCGGGGCCCGACGGCGTGGACTGCGCCGACCTGTTCGCCCGCTGCCGCCGCGAACTCGCCTACTTCAAGGTGCCGGTGGAGGTGCGGGCGGTACGCGAACTGCCCAAGACCGCCACCGGGAAGGTGATCCGCAGACTGCTGCCCGACCTGCCGGGCCGCCTCCTCGGCGTCTCCGGCGTCCACGAAGGGCTCCAACTCGTCGGTACCGGCGGCGAGTTGACGTCCCTGTCGGGCACCGAACCGCTGCCGTCCCTCGCCGGCCGCGAGGTCACCGTGACCGGCGGACGGCTCGCCGACCTCATCGCCGGGCACCTGGTCGAGGGGCACGGAGCCCGGCGCGTCACCGGCGACCAGTACGACCTGGCGGTCACCGTCACCGGCACCACCGTCACCGTCGCCGGGACGACCCTGGTCCTCGCGGACGGGCTCACCGACCGCCGCGTCCTCGACGCCCTCGACGTCGCCCTCGGGCACCCCGGTGCCACCCTCGTCACCGCCGTCCGGTCCGCCGCCCCCGAACGCCTCCCCGAAAAGGCGGACCTGACCGGCACCTCCCTCGTCGACGTCATCACCCGCGAGGTCACCCACGTCCTGGGCGACCCCGTCGGCATCGAACCCGACCGCGCCCTGCGCGAGTACGGCCTCACCTCCGCCGATGCCGTCCGCCTGCGTGACCGGGTCGCCGCCGCCGTCGGCCTGCGCCTGCCCACCACCCTCGTCTTCGACCACCCCTCGGTACGGGCCATCGCCGCCTACGTACGCGGTGAACTCACCGGCTCCACCGAGACCCTGGCCCCGACTGCCGTACACGCGGCGGCCGATGACGATCCGGTCGTCCTCGTCGGGCTCGCCTGCCGCTACCCCGGCGGCGTCACCACCCCCGACGAGCTGTGGCGGCTCGTCGCCGACGAGGCCGACGCGATCTCCGGCTTCCCCGACGACCGGGGCTGGGACCTGGAGCGGCTCTTCGCCACCTCCGCCACCCGGCGCGGCGGATTCCTGCACGACGCGGCCGAGTTCGACGCCGAGTTCTTCGGGATCTCCCCGCGCGAGGCCCTTGCCACCGACCCGCAGCACCGGCTGCTCCTGGAGACCGCCTGGGAGGCGCTGGAGCGCGCCGGGGTCGATCCGACGGCACTGCGGGGCGAACGGGTCGGCGTGTACGCCGGGCTGATGCTCCACGACTACATCAGCGACATGGAGCGGGTGCCCCGGGAGCTGGAGGGCTACCTCGCCACCGGCGTGCAGGGCGGGGTCGCCTCCGGGCGGATCGCCTACACGCTGGGGCTGCGCGGCCCCGCCCTCACCGTCGACACCGCCTGCTCGTCCTCGCTGGTCGCGATGCACCTCGCCGCCCAGGCGATCCGGCGCGGGGAGTGCGACCTCGCGCTCGCCGGCGGGGTCGCCGTGATGGGAACGCCGCAAGGCTTCCTGGAGTTCAGCAAGCAGGGGGCGCTGGCCGAGGACGGGCGGTGCAAGCCGTTCGCCGCCGGGGCCGACGGCACCGGGTGGGCCGAGGGCGCCGGGATGGCCGTACTGGAGCGGCTCTCCAGCGCGCGCCGCGCCGGGCATCCCGTGCTCGCCGTGATCCGGGGCTCCGCCGTCAACCAGGACGGCGCCTCCAACGGGCTCACCGCGCCCAGCGGCACCGCCCAGCGCGAGGTGATCCGGCTCGCCCTCCAGGACGCCGGGCTCGGACCGGACGACGTCGACGCCGTCGAGGCGCACGGCACCGGGACGCGCCTCGGGGACCCCATCGAGGCCGGGGCGCTGCTCGCGACGTACGGGCAGGGGCGCAGCGCGCCGCTGTGGCTGGGCTCGCTCAAGTCCAACGTCGGGCACACGCAGGCCGCCGCCGGGGTCGGCGGAGTTATCAAGGTCGTCCAGGCCATGCGGCACCGGACCCTGCCGAAGACGCTGCACGTGGACGCGCCGACACCGCATGTCGACTGGGCGGCGGGGGACGTGCGGCTGCTGACCGAGAGCATGCCGTGGCCGGAGCGGGGGCGGCCCGCACGGGCCGCCGTGTCGTCGTTCGGGATCAGCGGCACCAACGCGCACATGATCCTGGAGGAGCCGCCGCAGGAACCCGCGCCGCAGGCCGTCCCGGAGTCGGAGGTCGTCGCCCTCACCCTGTCCGGCAAGTCGCCCGAACGCCTCCGGGACTGGGCCGCCCGGCTGCTGCCGGTCGTCGAGACCGCGTCGCCGGGGGACCTCGCGCACGCCCTCGCCGGGCGCAGTCGCTTCTCCCACCGGGCCGTCGTCGTCGGAGGTGAACTCGCCTCCGGCATACGGGCGTTGGCCTACGGGAAGTCCGCCGCGAACGTCGTCAGCGGGACGGCCGACGTGGACGGGAAAGTCGTGTTCGTGTTCCCCGGACACGGCTCCCAGTGGGTCGGCATGGCCGCCGGGCTCATGGGCGAGTCCGTGTTCGCGGAGTCGATCCTCGCCTGCGAGCGGGCCCTCGCGCCGTACGTCGACTGGTCGCTCACCGAGGTGCTCGCCGACCCCGAGCGGCTGGACCGGGTGGACGTCGTGCAGCCCGCGCTGTTCGCGGTGACGGTGTCGCTCGCCGCGCTGTGGCGGGCCCACGGGGTCGAGCCCGATGCCGTCCTCGGGCACTCCGTGGGGGAGGTGGCCGCCGCGTACGTCGCCGGGGCGCTCGACCTGGAGGAGGCCGCGCGGGTCGTCGCCGTGCGGGGGCAGGCCATCGCCGGGCTCGGCGGCGGCACCGGGATGGTCGCCGTGCCGGCGCCGCGCGAGCAGGTGGACTGGCTGGTGGAGCGGTGGCCGGACCAGTTGTGGGTGGCCGGGCTCAACGGGCCGTCCGCGACCGCCGTCGCCGGGGACGAGATCGCGCTCAAGGGGCTGCTCGCCGAGTGCGCGCTCGACGGGGTGCGGGCGCGGCGCGTGCGCATCGGGTACGCCTCGCACTCGCCCCGGATGGAGGATCTGCGGGAAGAGTTGCTGGAACAGTTGGGGTCGGTGCGGGCGGGTACGCCTTCGGTGCCGATGTACTCCACGGTCGACCTGGAGTGGGTCGGCTCCGGTGCCCTGGACGCCGAGTACTGGTACCGCAACCTCCGTGAACCCGTGCGGTTCCAGCCTGCCGTCGAGCGGCTCGCCGAGGACGGGTTCCGGGTCTTCGTCGAGTCCAGCGGGCATCCCGTGCTGACCTCCGCCGTCGAAGAGACGCTGGACGGCGTCGGCGTGAACGCCGTGGTCACCGGGACCCTGCGGCGCGACGACGGCGGCCCTGCGCGGTTCCTGTCCTCCGCCGCGGAGTTGTACGTCCGTGGCGTGGACGGAGTGCGGCTCACGCCCCCTGCCGGGCGGGCGGTCGCCCTGCCGTTGCCGACCACTCCGTTCCGGCGGCGCCGGTTCTGGCTGACGACCGGTGGGGCGGCGCGTACGAGGAGCGGGCATCCGTTGCTCGGGGCGGTCGTCGAGTCCGCGCGCAGCGGGGAGTCGGTGGCGACCAGCCGGATCTCGCCGGTCGATCTGCCGTGGCTGGCGGATCACGCGGTGAACGGGACGTGCCTGTTGCCGGGGACCGCTCTGCTGGACCTCGCGCTGCGGGCCGGAGGCGGTGGTATTGACGAGCTGATCATCGAGGCGCCGCTGGTGCTGTCGCGGCAGGGAGTGACCGAGCTTCAGGTCGTCGTGGACGGCGAGCGGCGTACGGTCGAGGTGTACTCGCGGCCGGACCAGGCGGGTGCGCGGTGGCGGCGGCATGCGCAAGGGACCCTGTGCGCAGGGGGAGTTGAGCCTTCCGGGGTCGCTGATCTGGTGCCGTCCGATGCGGTGAAGGTCCACGTGGACTACTCGGCGCTCACCTCGCTGGGGTACGAGTACGGGCCCGCCTTCCGCGGGGTACGGCGTGTGTGGCGGCGGGGTGCGGAACTCTTCGCGGAACTCCGGTTGCCGGAAGAGTCGCCGGGTGGGCTCGGCGGGGTCGGGCTGCATCCCGTTCTCGGTGACGCCGCTCTGCACGCCCTCGTGTTCACCGATGACTCGGCCGAAGGGGAGGTGCGGTTGCCGTTCGTCTGGCGTGATGTGTGGGCGGGGGAGCGGCAGGAGACCGAGGCGTACGTCCACCTGGTGCCGAGCGGGGCGTCGGACGTCGGCGTGAGCATCTTCACCGTCGCGGGGGAGCCGATGTTCCGGGGGACCCTCGGGATGCGGGCCGTCGCGCTGCGGGAGCTGACCGGGGCTGTTCCCACCGACTCCGTGTACCGGATGCGGTGGGCCGAACTCGCCGGGCCCGTCGGGGAGTCGGGCGTCGAGCCGGTCGTTTTCGCGCCGCCGGCCGGTGATGTGCGGAAGGCCGTGCTGGACACGCTGGCCCGGCTTCAGCAGTGGCTGGAGGGGGAGCAGGACGCTCCCCTCGCCGTCGTGACCCAGAGCGGGGATCTCGCCCATGCGGCGGCTCGGGGGCTGGTGCGGTCGGCTCAGGCGGAGCATCCGGGGCGGTTCGTGGTGGTGGAGACGGACGGGGACGCCCGGTCCTCGGCGCGGATCGGGGATGCGGTGGGTGCTGGGGAGCCGCATGTGCGGGTCGATGCGGGGCGGTTGCAGCGGCCGGAGTTGGCGCGGGTCGCGCCGGGTCGGGGGGAGCGGCCTTCGCTGGCGGCGGGGACCGTCCTCATCACCGGGGGGACCGGGACGCTCGGGTCGTTGCTCGCGCGGCATCTGGTGAGCGAGTACGGGGTACGGAGTCTGCTGCTGACCAGCCGTAGCGGGGGAGGGGAGGCCCTCGTCGAGGAGCTGCGCGGCTTGGGGGCGTCGGCCGTCGTGGCCGCTTGCGACGCCGCCGACCGGGAGGCGCTCGCCGGTGCGCTGAGCCTCGTACCCGCCTCGCACCCCCTCGTCGGCATCGTCCACGCGGCCGGGGTCCTCGCGGACGGGGTCGTCACCGGGATGACCGCCGACCAGGTCGAAGAGGTGCTGCGGCCCAAGGTCGACGGCGTCCTCAACCTCCACGAGCTGACCAAGGACGCCGACCTCGCCGCGTTCGTCCTGTTCTCCTCGGTCGCCGGGGTCCTCGGCAGCCCGGGGCAGGGCAACTACGCCGCCGCCAACGCGTTCCTGGACGCCTTCGCGGAACACCGCAGGGCCGAGGGGCTGCCGGTCCAGTCCCAGGCGTGGAGCTTCTGGGAGGAGATCTCCGGCATGACGTCGGCGGTCCGCGACCGGGACTTCCCGGACGGCACGCTGCCCCTGCCGACGCCGTTCGCCCTGGCCCTGTTCGACGAGGCACTGCGCCAGGACGAGGCGGCGCTGACCCTGGCGAAGTTCGACCTCGCGAAGCTGCGTACGCGGGGTGCGCCGGGCCTGCTGCGAGGGCTGGCGCCCGCGAGGCCGGCCACCGCACCGACGGTAGCCCTCCGGGACCTGCCCCCAACTGAGCGAGCGGCCCAGTTGCTGACCGAAGTCCGAGCGATCGCGGCGGAGTTGCTGGGCCACGCGGACGCGGAGGCGATCTCACTGGACCGCAGCCTGCACGAGTTTGGCCTCGACTCCCTGACAGCGGTGGAACTCCGCAACAGGCTGAGCACCCTGACGGCCCTACGCCTCCCGGCGACGCTGGTGTTCGACCACTCGGCGCTGAGGGGGCTGGCGGAACACCTGGACGGCGAGCTGACGGCTGCGATGGAGGCTGAGGTGTAGAGCGGCGGGCTGGGGGGGGGCGGGCCGGCGGCGCGGATGGGAACGGGACGCCGGGGGACGCCGGGGGACGTGGTGGGCCGGGACGGCGCGGGATGGGGGCGGAAGGGCGGTCAGCCCGGACCGCCCGTGCCGGACCGCCCGTGCCGGACCGCCCGTGCCGGACCGCCCGTGCCGGACCGCCCGTGCCGGACCGCCCGTGCCGGACCGCCCGTGCCGGACCGCCCGTGCCGGACCGCCCGTGCCGGACCGCCCGTGCCGGACCGCCCGTGCCGGACCGCCCGTGCCGGACCGCCCGTGCCGGACCGCCCGTGCCGGACCGCCCGTGCCGGACCGCCCGTGCCGGACCGCCCGTGCCGGACCGCCCGTGCCGGACCGCCCGTGCCGGACCGCCCGTGCCGGACCGCCCGTGCCGGACCCGATCCACCCCGCCGCCCCCATCCCCCCAGGCCACCCCACCCACCCCCACCAGATCCGATCATGGTCGGATTATCGGAAACGTACTTGCTTGTGCTGGAGGTTCTGATGTCGCAAAGCCCCGATCTGACCGGTCTACGGGTCCTTGTCACCGGCGCGGCCGGCGGCCTGGGGCGGGCCGTTGCCGAGGCTGTGCACGCCGCCGGGGGTGACCTTGTGCTCACCACGCGGACCCCGGAGTCGCAGGGCGTTGCCGCAGCGGGGCTTGAGCAGGGGCCCCGCGTCGTCACCGCCGTCGCCGATGTCACCAACGACGCCGAGCTCGCCGCAGCGGTGAAGCTCGCCACCGACCGGCTGGGCGGCATCGACGTGCTGGTCAACAACGCCGGTGTCCCCGGCCCCACGGGCCCCGTCTGGGAGAGCGACCCGGCGCTGTGGCAGCGCGTGATGGACGTCAACCTCGGCGGCACACTCGCGGCCTGCCGCGCGGTCATCCCCGGCATGATCGAGCGCGGCCGGGGCCGGGTCGTCACGATCTCCAGTCACGCCGGGCACACCCGCTGGCCGTACGTCAGCGCGTACTCGGTGTCGAAGGCGGCGGTCAACAAGCTCACCGAGAACCTGGCGATCGAACTCCTCCCGCACGACATCGCCGCGTTCGCCTACCACCCCGGCCTCCTGGACGTCGGCATCGGAGCCGCCCCCACGGAGGAGACCGAGAACCCCTGGCAACGCCGGGTCGACTCCTGGCTCGCGGCACAGCGCAGGGCGGGCCGCTACGCCGCGCTCCCCGACGCGCTCGGCAACCTCCTGCGCCTGATCGGCGGCGAGGCGGACGCGCTGACGGGCCGCTACCTGACGTACGAGGACGACCTCGCGGCCCTGGTCGCGGCGACGGACCCCGCGTGACCGGCGTTAAGGTGGCACCCTAAACGGATGCGTGTCCGGAACACGGGCGCGAGCTGGGAAGGAGGGGGACGTGGACCCCAGGAGCGACGGCCCGCACCGCGCGGACGCGCAGCGCAACCGGGAGCGGATCCTGGAGGTCGCACTCGCGGAGCTGTCCCGTGAGCCGGACGTCCCGCTGAGCCGGATCGCGAGGAAGGCCGGCGTCGGACAGGGCACGTTCTACCGCAACTTCCCCAACCGCGAGGCCCTCGTCCTGGAGGTCTACCGCCACGAGGTGCACCTCCTCACCGACGCCGCGACCCACCTCCTCGCCACCCTCCCCCCGGACCAGGCGTTGCGCGAGTGGCTGGACCAGCTCGCCCGCTTCGCCGTCGCCAAGACGGGCCTGTCGGACACGATGAGCCGGATCGTCGGCTCGGCGGACGCCCAGGCCCAGCCGGGGTACGCGGTCGTGGCCGAGACGGTCGGCACGCTGCTGACGGCGAACCACGAGGCCGGCACGATCAGACCGGGCGTGACGTTCGCCGACTTCATCCTGCTCATCGCCGGGATCTGGCAGCTCGACTCCGGCGGCGACTGGCGGACCCAGGCGGCCGTGCTCCTGGACGTCGTGATGGACGGCCTGCGCACGGGGGCGCCCGTCAGTCGGTGACACCCGTCAGTCGGTGACGACGGCGTCGCGGTGGATCCACTCGGGGGAGTGGGCCGCCTTGTGCAGGAAGTCGGCGACGTCCGCGCGGCTGATCGTCGGATTGCCCTTCATCGGCAGGCGCTCGCCGGCGAGGTACGTCCCCTTGGCGGGCCCGTCGGTGAGCATCGTCGGGTAGACCAGCGTCCAGTTCAGCCCGCTGGAGCGCAGCGCCCGCTCGGCGGCGTCCTTGTCGGCGTAGATGTTGCGCAGGAGGGTGCTGTAGATGGCCTTCTGCGTGGTGCTCGCCGCCCGGTAGGTGGCGCCGACGCCGAACGACGACAGCCACACGAGCCGGGTGACCCCCGTCTCGTGGGCCGCGCCGAGCACGGCGGCGGTGGCGCGGGTGAACAGCCCGTCGGCGCGGATGGACCTGCTCCGGCCGAGGGCCGATACGACGACGTCCTGCCCGACCATGGCTTTCGCGACGTCGCTCTGAGAGGTCGCGTCGCCCGCGACCACCGTGATCCGACCGGCGAGTTCATCGAGCGCCTCCGGCCTGCGGGCCAGGGCGGTGACCTGGTCGCCGTTCTTGAGCGCGAGGTCGACGAGGTGGCGGCCGGTGGGTCCGGTGGCGCCGAGGACGAGCAGGTTCATGGCGGGGGCCTTCCGTGAGGGGGAGTCCCGGGTTCACCGCTGAGGGGACGCGACACGGGACGTAAACGGACTATTGTCCGGTACTCGGAAAACGTACCGGACTGTTGTCCGCTTATCAAGTCTCAGCGGCCCGCCGAGGGAACCCCCGTACTGCCCCGCACCACCAGCGTCGGCGACAGCTTCACCTGCGCCGGAGCCTTCCCCCGGTCCTCGATCCGCTCCAGCAGCAGCCGCGCCGCGTTGTCCCCGATCTCCCGTCCGGCCTGGTCGACGCTGGTCAGGGAGATGGGCGCGAGGGACGCGAACACCGTGTTGTCGTACCCGGCGAGCGAGATGTCGCCGGGGGCGGTGAGACCGGCCTCGGCGAGGGCCTCCAGGGCGCCCATCGCGACGATGTCCGCGCCCGCGAAGATCGCCGTGGGACGTTCAGGTCGGGCCAGCAGTTGCCGCGCCCCCTCGTACCCGCCCCGGTGTGTGTAGCTCGTCGACACCACGTCGTCCACCAGCCCCCGGTCCCGCATCGCCCGCCGATACCCGTCCGCCCGCTGCGAGTTGGGCATCTCCGCGAGCCGCGTCGGGTCGGTGTCGTGGTGCTCGATATGGGCGATGCGGCGGTGCCCGAGCCCCACGAGATGCTCGACGACGAGCCCGGCGCCCGCGACGTCGTCGTCCACGACGGTGTCGTACGCGGCGGAGTGCCCGTGCCGCCCGACGACGACCGTCGGCACGGTGGACGCGAGCTGTTCGAGGTGGGTCCGCGAGGAGGCGGGTGCGATGAGGACCAGCCCGTCCATGCCCCGGTCGACCATCGCCTCCGTGACCCGCCGCTCCGCCTCCTCGTCGTTGCAGCCGGGGCCCAGGAACACCTGGTAGTCGGTGTCCGCGAGGCGCCCGGTGATCCCGTCGAGGATCTCGGGGAAGAAGGGGTTGCGGATGTCGGGCAGCATGACCCCGATCGTGTACGTCCGCCCCCGCAGCCCCCGCGCGGCGGCGAGCGGCCGATACCCCAACTCCTCGATGGCGCGCCGGACCCGCGCCCGCATCTCGGGGCTCGCGCCGTACGCGTTGCGCAGCACCTTGGACACCGCCGTCGTCGACACCTGGGCGTGCCGTGCGACGTCGACGATCGTGACGCGGCGCGGCGGGGTGGGCGGCGTGGACGGGGTCATCCCGGGGGCCTCCGGTCGGAGTGGGAAACGTTGCCCGGAAGTGTACTGCGCAGTGTCTTGACGTCCCCCACCTCGGTCCTTAGGGTCTGGCAACACCCCTTGGGAAACGTTACCCACTCCACTACCCGCACCGAGCCGCCCCCGAGCCGAACCGCTCATTGAAACGTTCCATGGAAGAGGTGGGCCGTGACCACCCGCCCCAGAACAGCCCGCCCCAGAACCACCCCGCCCTGGTGGTTCGCCCTCCCCGCTCTGCTCCTGTTCGCCTTCGTCGTGCTGGTCCCCGGCGCCCGGGGCGTCTACTACGCCTTCACCGACTGGGACGGCCTCGACCCGAGCTTCTCCTTCGTCGGCCTCGGAAACTTCGCGGACATGCTCGACGACCCCGACGCGCTCGCCGCCGTCCGCCACACCCTCCTGATCGCCGTCTCCGTCACCGTCGTCCAGAACGGCCTGGGCCTGCTGCTCGCCCTCGGCGTCAACTCGGCGATCAAGTCCCGCAACCTCCTGCGCGTCCTGCTGTTCGCGCCGGCGGTCATCACCCCGATCGTCACCGCCTACCTGTGGCGCAACCTCCTCGGCCCCGACGGCGCGGTCAACAGCGCGCTCGGCGGGGGCCAGGACTGGCTCGGTGACCCCGACCTCGCCCTGTGGTCCGTCGTCGGCGTCGTCGTCTGGCAGTTCGCGGGCTACTCGATGGTCATCTTCCTCGCCGGACTCCAGTCCGTACCGCAGGAGATCCACGAGGCCGCACAGCTCGACGGCGCGGGCCCGGTCCGGCGGTTCTGGTCCGTCACCCGGCCGCTGCTCGCCCCCGCCCTCACCATCAACCTGATGCTCTCGGTCATCGGCGGCATCAAGCTCTTCGACCAGGTCTACGCGCTGACCGGCGGCGGACCCGGCCACGCCACCGACACCATCTCGACGCTGATCTACAAGGACGCCTTCACCCTCGGCGAGTTCGGCTACAGCATCGCCCTCGCCGTCGTCCTCACGATCGTCGTGGCGGTCGTCTCCACCGGTCAGTACGCGCTCCTGGCCCGGAACGAGAGGTCCGCGTCATGACCCGCTACCGGCCCCGCACCCTCGTCCTCGAACTCGCCATGACGGCCGCCGCGCTGTTCGTCGCGTTCCCGATCTACGTCCTCGTCAACCTGGCCGTACGCCCCGCCTCCGACACCTCCTCGCCGCTCGCCCCGACGTCCTCCCCGACGCTGGACAACTTCCGCCAGGCCTGGCAACAGGGCGCGCTCGGCGGCGCGTTGGGCAACAGCGTCCTCGTCACCGCGTGCAGCGTCGCGATCGTCCTCGCCGTCTCCTCGCTCGCCGCCTACCCGCTGGCCCGCGTCACCGCCCGCTGGTCGCGCGGCACGTATCTGCTGGTCCTCCTCGGCCTCGTCCTCCCCTTCCAGCTGGGCGCGCTGCCGCTGTACCAGACGATGCGGGACCTCGGTCTGCTGGGCACGCCGTGGGCGCTGGTCCTCTACTACGCGGGGCTCCAGGTGCCGTTCACCGTCTTCCTCTACACCGGGTTCCTGCGCGCCCTGCCCCGGGACTTCGAGGACGCCGCGCTGATCGACGGCTGCACCCCGCTCAAGGGCTTCCGGTACGTCGTCCTGCCGATGCTCAAACCCGTCACGGTCACCGCGCTGGTCCTCAACACGGTCGCGGTCTGGAACGACTTCTTCACCCCCCTGCTGTACCTCAGCGGCAGCTCCCGGCAGACCATGCCGGTCGCGATCGCCGGGTTCGTCGGCCAGTACGTCACCGACTGGAACCTCGTCTTCGCGGCCCTGGTGATCAGCGTCCTGCCGGTCCTCGCCGTGTACTTCGTCCTCCAGCGCAGCATCATCAACGGCTTCGCCGGAGGGCTGCGGGGATGAGACCTCTCCGAGGGAGAAACGCCATGAAGAAACACGCTGTGCCCGCAGCGCTCCTGATCCTGCTCACCGCGTGCAGCGGCGGCACCAACGCGGGCGGCTCGGGCGGAGGCGCGCGGACCCTGACCCTCGCCTCCGTCGACCAGGGCTCGGTCGAGGACGTCGTCGCGGCGTTCGAGAAGGCCAACCCCGGCGTCGACGTCCGCTTCACCACCAGCGGCGCCGACCAGTACCAGCAGCAGATCCGCACCCAGCTCTCCTCGGGCACCGCGCCCGACGTGATGTCGGTGTGGCCCGGCAACGGCAACCCGGCCGCGACCCACGTCCTCGCCCGGCCGGGCTACCTCCGCGACCTCTCCGACCGGCCCTGGGCGGGCAAGCTGCCGGCCCCGATCAAGAGCGTCGCCCAGGACGACGGCAAGACGTACACGGCGATCTTCGGCCAGAACGGCATCGGCGCCATCTACAACCAACAGGCCCTGGACAGAGCCGGGTTGACCCCGCCCGACACCTGGACCGGCCTCCTCGCGTTCTGTCGCGCCGCCCAGGCCAAGGGCACCCCCGCCTTCGCGCTCGGCCTCCAGGACAACTGGGTCACCCAACTCGTCCAGTACGCCCTGGTCGCCACCACCGTCTACGGCCCCGACCGCGCCTTCGACCGGAAGATGCAGGCGGGGCAGGCCACCTTCGCGACCTCGCAGTGGACCACCGCCGTCGACAAGTACCTCACGATGCGCAAGACGGGCTGCTTCCAGAAGAACCCCCTCGGCACCAGCTACGAGGCCAGCCAGCAACTTGCCGCCACCGGAAAGACGTTGGGCCTCGTCCAGGGCAACTGGGTGATCGCCCTCCTCAAGGGCAAGAACCCGCAGGGCACCTTCACCTTCACGGCGCTCCCCGCCACCGACGACCCGAAGCAGACCCTCGTCCCCGCCGCCGCAGGGGCCGGGTACGGCGTGAACGCCAAGACGAAACACGAGCAACTCGCCCTCAAGTTCGTCGACTTCGTCATGTCCCCCGAGGGCATGAACCTCTTCACTGCCAAACAGGGCAGCCTCCCCACCCTCCCCGGCACCGGCAGTAAAGCCGACCCCGCGCTCGCCGAACTCTCCACGTTCATCGGCGCCGGCCGCACCGTCCCCTTCATGGACCAGCTCTGGCCCGACGCCAAGGTCCAGCAGACGATGCTCAGCGGCCTCCAGGAGATCTTCAGCGGCCAGTCCACCCCCGCCGAGCTCCTCAAGGAGATGGACGACGACTACCGGGCAGCCCGCTGACCACCCCACCCCCCCCACCTACGACGTAAGGAAAACGGTGTGAACCATGGACCCGACCAGGGCCTCCCTCGCCGGACCGTCCTCGCCGCCACCGCAGGAGCGGTCGCCGTCGGCGCGATACCGGCGACACCCGCTGCGGCAGCCCCTCGCACCCGGGACGGCGAGGTGACCGGCCTCACCGTCGAACACCGCGTCGACCCCCTCGGCACCGACGCCACCGCCCCCCGCTTCGGCTGGCGCACCCGCTCCACCGCCCGGGGCAGAGCCCAGGGCGCCTACCAGATCCTCGTCGCGACCTCCCCCGACCGCCTCACCGCGACCCGCGCCGACGTCTGGAACAGCGGACGCGTCACCTCGGCCGACTCGGTCGCCGTCCGCTACGCGGGCCCCGCCCTGCGCCCCTCGACCCGCTACCACTGGACCGTCACCGTCTGGGACACCCAGGGCCGCACCGTCGGCACCGCCCCCGTCGCCTTCTTCGAGACCGGCCTCCTGTCCACCGACGGCGTCACCGGCTGGGACGGCGCCCAGTGGATCGGCATGAAGGGCAAGACCCCCCACAGCGCGGGCGCCCCCCTCCTGCGCACCGAGGTCCCCCTGAAAGCGAAGGTCCGCGAGGCCCGCCTGTACGTCGCCGCCCTCGGCGTCTACGACGCCTACGTCAACGGCCGCCCCCTCACCGTCCTCCAGGACGGCACCCCCACCCGTGAACTCCTGCCCCCGGGCTGGACCAACTACGACGTCCGCGCCAGCTACCTGACCTACGACGTCACCCGACTCGTCGCCGGTGAGCGGACGGTGACCCTCGCCGCCGTCCTCGGCAACGGCTGGTACAACGGCCGCATCTCCGACGGCAGCACCTACTGGTCGAAGGACGGCAACCCCCTCGCCCTCAAGGCGAAACTCCTCGTCCGCTACACCGACGGCACCACCGAGTCCGTTGTCACCGGCCCCGGTTGGAAGGCCACCGACACCGGCCCCTGGCGCGCCGACGACATCTACGACGGCGAGACCTACGACGCCCGCCAGGAACTGCCGGGCTGGACCAAGTCCGGCTACCCTGTGGGCGGTTGGGGGGACGTCGAGCAGGTCCCGTACGAAACCCGGTACCCCGGCGCCCGGTTGCTCGCCTACCCCGCCGACTCGGCGCGCCTGATGCCCCGTTGGGACCGCCGTCCCCAGTCGGTCACCGTGTACACCGGGGTGACCGGCGAGGGCAAGGGCCGTATCGTCGTCGACCCCGCCCGCACGGTCACCGACCCCGCCCGAGCCGCCACCGCGCACGTCACGATCGGCGCCGGCGAGACCGCCGTGTACGACCTCGGCCAGAACATGGTCGGCGTCGCCCGCTACACCCTGCGCGGACCGGCGGGCGCCCGCGTCGAGTTCCGGTTCGCGGAGATGCTCAACGACGACAGCGCGGGCGCCGACGGCCCCGAGGGCTCCGTCTACCGCGCCAACCTCCGCAGCGCGAAGGCCACCAGCACGTACGTCCTCAAGGGCGAGCGCAGCGGGGAGACCCATCAGGACTCGCTCACCTTCTACGGCTTCCGGTACGTGTCCGTCACCGCCTCCGACACGGTCACCCTCACCGGGCTCACCGGGAAGGTCGCCACCTCCGCGATCCGCGAGACCGGCACGATCACCACCGACGACGCCGACACCAACCAGCTGATCAGCAACGTCCGTTGGGGACAGCGTGGCAACTACCTCTGGGTCCCCACCGACTGCCCCCAGCGCGACGAACGCCTCGGCTGGACCGGCGACACCCAGGTCTTCGCCACCACCGGGCTCTACAACGCCGACGCGGGCGCCTTCCTCACCCAGTTCCAGGACACCGTCGTCGACTCCGCCGCCCTCTACGGCGAGGACAAGCTCCAGTTCACCGGCGTCGCCCCCGGCGGGCGCTACAACTTCCCCGGCGGCGGCAGCGGTTGGGCCGACTGCGGGGTCGTCCTGCCCTGGACGGTCTGGCAGATGACCGGCGACGACACGATCGTCCGCGACAACTGGCCGGCCATGGTCCGCTACCTGGACTGGATCCGGCAGCAGACCGGCGACACCTACGCCGGACAGGGCTCCCTCACCGGCGACTGGCTCGCCCCCCAGAAGACCAGCGCCCAGCTCATGAGCGACGTCTACTACGGCTACGTCGCCCACCTCATGGCCCAGATGGCCCCCGCGATCGGCCGCGCCGCCGAAGGCCGCACGTACGCCGACCTGTTCGCCCGCATCCGGCAGGCGTTCATCACCAAGTACCTTGCGGGCGAGGGCAGTTCAGTCGTCGTCAAGTCCAGTCTCGGACCGGCGTCCCCCATCGAACCCGGCGCCGACCCCAACCAGAAGACCGAGGACAACACCCAGAGCGCGCTCCTGTGGGTGCTGAAACTCGGCTTCTACGAGACCGAGGCCCAACGCCGCACCCTCGTCGGCCACTTGGCGGACAACATCCGCAACGACGCCGCGTACAAGGCCGCCCACCCCGACAGCGCCCGCGTCCGCTACGCCGAGAACACCCTCTCCGTAGGCTTCTTGGGCGTGAACGTCCTCGCCCCCGTCCTCAGCGACGAGGGCCGCTCCGACCTCGCCTACGCCCTCCTCCACCAAGACGCCCTGCCCTCCTGGCTGTTCTCGGTCCGAGGCGGCGCCACCACGGTCTGGGAGCGCTGGAACTCCTACTCCCGCACCGACGGCTTCGGCCCCGTCTCCATGAACTCCTTCAACCACTACGCGTACGGGGCGATCGTGGAGTGGATGTACGCGTACATGGCCGGCATAGCCCGCGACCCGGCGCACCCCGGCTTCCGCCGCTTCACCCTCGCCCCCCACCTCGACCCCACCGGCCGCATCACCCACGTGGCGGCCACCCACGACTCCCCGTACGGCGAGATCCACAGCGCATGGACGACGACGGGCGACACCCTCACGTACGAGGCGGCGGTCCCGCCCAACACGGAAGCCACCCTCCACCTCCCCGCACTGTCCCCCAACGCAGTCCAAGAAGGCCGCACCCCCCTCTCCGAAGCGGACGGCGCCCACTTCCTCACCCACAAGAACGGCACCTCCTCCTACCGCCTCACCTCGGGCCGCTACCGGGTGACCACCCGCCTGCGCTGACGTCAACGACCCGTCGCTAGAGCGACGGGCTTGCAGAGCGGGCGCCACTGGTTGTGGTGCTGCGCTTGCGTCCTGTCCCGCGCCCCGGTTTCGGGGGCGGGTCTGGGGCGGTTGACTGCGCCCCGCGTCGCCACAACTCTTCCGCCCGATGGCGGATGTTGCGGGAGCTGTTCCGATCCGCGTGATCAACGAATCCGCAGGACCGGCATACGAACCAGGCCTGGGAGACGCGGTTCGCCTTGTCGATGTGGCCGCATTCGGCGCAGGTGCGGGAGGTGTACGCCGGATCGACGTACACCACCGGCACGCCCGCCCGACGGGCTTTGTACGCGATGAACTGCCCCAGCTGAGCGAAGCTCCAGCTGGAGTGGGTGGCCCGTTGGGGCTTGCGAAGCCGTACCCGTTCACGGATGCCCGTCAGTTCTTCGAGGGCGATCCCGCGACCGGTGCGTTCTGCCTCGGCCACCACATGTTTCGCGATCTTGTGGTTGATGTCCCTGGCCCGCCGCGCTTCCTTGCGCCCGCGTTTCTTCAGCCGGCGCTTGGCGGACGGGGTGTTCTTCTTCCGCAGCTTGGTGCGCAGCGTGCGCTCGCGCAGCCGTCCCCGGTTCAGGGCGCGCCCGGCCATGATCTGGCCGTCCGAGGTGGTGGCGATGTTCACGATGCCCAGATCGATGCCGAGGAAGCCGTCCGGTGCGGTGTTCGGCACGGCTTCGGGGATCTCACAGGTGGCGTTCAGAAACCACATGCCGTCCCGGTACAGCAGGTCGGACTCGCCCTTGCGGTACAGGGCCAGGCGGGCCAAGTGTTCCGGGGAAGCAGTGAACGCCACGCCCTTCACCCGTCCCGACAGGGTCCAGATGGAAACGGTGCGGTCCGGGATCTGCCAGGACAGCATCCGGTCGTCATAGGGCTGCGCACCCTCCGGGCGGAAGACGACCGGCTTCTCCACCGCCCGCCGGTAGCGCTTGGACCACGGCTTGCCCAGGTTCCCGGCCCTCAGGTTCGACTTCAGGGTGGTGTAGGCGTCACAGGTCTTCTTGATGACGTGCTGGGCCGCCTGCGCGCCCAGCCCCCATCGCTGCTTGATCTCGGCGTAGGTGTGCTCACGCAGCGGGAAGTTCCGCTTCACGTCCTTGACGAACGACACTTCGGACGCCCAGGTCGCCGCCTCGTTGCAGGCACGCAAGGTGGCCTCAAGTGCCGACGCCTGCACAGGCGTCGGCAGCAGCTTCACCTGCACCACCATTTTCACCCGGCCAGGCTAGCGCCTAACATTGACCTGTGTCACCGAGATGGGAACCAAACCCCGATATACGCAGGGGACGCAGCGTCGTTCACACCCTGCACGCGCACTTGGTCTTCACCCCGAAGTACCGCTGCGGAGTCTTCACCGACGACCTCCTCGCCCGCTGCGAAGAAGTCATGCGGGACGTCTGCGCCGACTTCGACGCCGAACTCACCGAGTTCAACGGTGAGCCGGACCATGTGCACCTGCTGGTGCACTACCCGCCCAAGATCGCCCTCTCCCGGCTGGTCGGCTCACTCAAGGGCGTCTCGGCCCGCCGCCTGCGCCAGGAGTTCCCCGATCACATCCACCGTTTCCTGTCGGGCGACCACTTCTGGTCCCCCTCCTACTTCGCCGCCTCCGCCGGCGGAGCACCGCTCTCCGTGGTCGAGGAGTACATCGAGAACCAGAAACGCCCCGACTGAGACAGGGACACTCTCCGGCTCCGCCGGACAGCCCCGCAGGCGCTCCGCACCCGAACCCCGGGACACTACGACGCTCCGCGCCGCCACCACACGATGCGATTCCTCCCAGGCGTCAACGCCTGGGGTTCCTCGCAAGAGTCTCGCTGAACCGGTCCACCGGGAGGCCGTGTCCGGCGCTCACGGCTTCCCGGCGGACCCCGACCGCGTCGAACCGTCCGTCAACCGCTCAGTCCCGCATCCCGCGCCACCAACGCCGCCTGCACCCGGTTCGTCACCTCCAGCCCCGTGAGAATCCGGCTGACGTGCGCCTTCACCGTGCTCTCCCGCATGTTCAGCCGCCCGGCGATGTCCGCGTTGGTCTCCCCCTCGGCCAGCAGCGCGAGTACATCGCGCTCGCGGGGTGTGAGGCGTTCGACCAGGGAGCGGGCGGCGGACGTGCGGGGGCCGCTGCTCGCGTGGTAGCGGTCGATCAACTTCCGCGCCGCCGCAGGGTGCAGCATCGCCGAGCCCGCCGCGACGAGGTGCACCGCCCGCAGGATCTCCGCCGGGTCCGTGTCCTTGAGGAGGAACCCGTCCGCGCCGGCGGCGAGCGCGTCGTAGACGTACTCGTCGAGGTCGAAGGTGGTCAGGATGATGACCTTCGGGGCGTGGGGGAGCGCGCGCAGGCGGGTCGTGGCGGTGATGCCGTCCATGCGCGGCATGCGTACGTCGACGAGGGCGACGTCGATGGTGTGGGCCGTGGCCAGGGAGATCGCCTGGAGGCCGTCGGCCGCCTGGGCGGTGACCGTGATGCCGGGGTCGCCGGTCAGGAGGTCGGTGAGACCGAGGCGGACCAGGGCGTCGTCGTCGACGATCATGGCGCGGATCATGGCTGTCCCGGGGTGGCGGAGGGGTGGGGGAGACGCGCGGCGAGCCGCCAGACGCCCGCGCCCGCGGGCCCGGCGCTGAACTCGCCGCCGAGCGCGCCGACCCGCTCACGCAGGCCGACCAGCCCGTAGCCGGAACCGTCCGCGTCCGTACGGGAGGTGCCGGATGGGTTGGTGACCTCGACGAGCGTGTCCGGCGGGTCGTAGGAGACGCGTACGGTGACGGGCGCCCCGTCGGCGTGCTTGCGGGCGTTGGTCAGCGCCTCCTGCACGAGCCGGTACGCGGCCAGCCGGTGCGTGGTCGGCGCCAGCGAGGGCGTCCCGTCGGAGACGAGCACGACCTGCTGCCCGGCGCCCCGCGCCTCCTCGACCAGCTCCCGTACGTCCCGCACCGGGGGCCGCAGCGCGTGCGACTCGGTGTCGCGCAGCGCGCCCAGCACCTCGCGCAGATCGGTGAGCGCCTCCACGGAGGTCTCCCGCAGCAGCGCGAGACGTTCGGTCACCGGCGCGGGCAGGTCGCCCTTCGTGGTGAGGACCCCGGTGTGCAGGGCGATGAGGCTGAGCCGGTGGGCGAGGACGTCGTGCATCTCGGCGGCGATCCGGGACCGTTCGGCCGCGCGGGCGGCGTCCTCGCGGAGCCGCGCCGCGACCCGCAGATGCCCGAGGTCGGCGGTGAGGGCGTCGAGGAGCCGCCGCCGGTTGCCGAGCCACAGCCCGCCGACGACGGCGAGGCCGGGCAGCAGCACCACGGAGGCGTACGTCGCGCTCGTCCACAGCGCGGTCTCCCGGTAACTGAGCAGGTTCCCGGCGAGCGCCACCGCCACGCACCCCAGCGCCGCCCGCCACCGCAGATCCACGGCCACCCCGAACACGGCGACCACCAGCAGCGGCATCAGCGGCAGCCCCCACCACGCCGTGGCCAGCGAGACGACGACCGGCGCGACGGGCCACCGCAGCCGGGGCACGAGCAGCACCGCTCCGCACACCAGCCCGGCCACGGTCACCGGGATCACGAACGCCCGGTCCGTGCCGATCGGCGACGTCACCGCGCACCCGATCACCAGGACGACCCGCCCGACGGTGGTCCACCTGCGGCTCCCTGTCCCGCTCACGCCGCCCATCCTAGGCGCGCCCGCCCCACCGCACCCCCTACGAAAGTCGGGGGTGAGCGTCGCACAACGACCGATTCGAAGACCGCCGCCGATTCCTAGCGTCGATTCCATGAACGACCACGACCGCTGGGCCTTCCTCCGTGAAGCGGCCCGCGACCTGCGCACCACCGGAGCGATCGCCCCCAGCGGCAAGGCCCTCGCCCGCGCCCTGACCGAACCGGTCCGCGCCCAGGCGCCGAGCCCCCTCGCGGTCCTGGAGGTCGGCGCGGGCACCGGAGCGGTGACCCGGGTCCTGCTCCCCGACCTCCCGCGCGGCAGCACCCTGGACATCGTCGAGGCCAACCCCCGCTTCGCCGCCCGCCTCCGCGACCTCGCCTCCCGGGCGACCGTCCACGAGCAGCGCGTCGAGGACCTGGCCACCGACGCCCGCTACGACGTCATCGTCTCCGGCCTCCCCCTGACCAACTTCGCCCCGGGGGACGTCGAGAAGATCATGGCCCGCCTCCTCGAACTCCTGCACCCCGGCGGCACGTTGACGTACTTCGCCTACCTGGGCACCCGCAGGGTCCGCACCCTCACGGCCTCCCGCGCGGAGGCCCGCCGCCACGCGGAGGTGGACGAGGTGATGGCGGCCTACCAGCGCCGGTACGCGGTGGGCCGCTGGACGGTATGGGCGAACCTGCCCCCGGCGTACGCGTGGCACCTCAGGAGCCCGCTGGGCACGGACGGGACGCTGCGGTGAACCTCGACCTCGCCCCCTCCCTGGCCTACCCCCTGCTCGCCCTGGCCGTCCTCGCCGAATCGGTCCTGGTGATCGGCGCGTTCGTCCCCACCCTCACCCTGATGCTGACGGCCGGTGCCCTGTCCCGCACCGGCCACCTCAGCCTCCCCGTCGTCATCGCCGTCGCGGCCGGCGCGGTCGTCACCGGCGACTTCCTCGCCCACCGCACGGGCCGTTTCCTCGGCCCCCGGATGAGCAACGTCCCGCAGACCGCCCGCCGCCGCGCCGAGTCCCTGATGACCCGCTTCGGCGGCAGGGCCGTACTCCTGTGCCGGTTCCTCCCGGTGCTCCGTACGATCACCCCGTACCTCGCGGGCGCGACCGGCCTCCCGTACCGCCGGATCGCTCCGTACAGCGCGGTCGCCGCGTGCGTGTGGGCGGGTGCCGAGGCCGGGGTCGGCTACGCGGCTGCGGAGTCCCTCGTACGGCTGCTCACCCTCGGCGGGCCCGCGCTGGCCCTCGTGGTGCTGACCGTGCTGGGCGTGACGCTGGTGTGGCGGCGGCGCCGGACCGCGTCATCATGCTGACGGCGTTGGCGCCCACGACGGCGCCGATGGCCGCCCACTCCGGCCACCCGAGCCGCTGCCCGAGCCCCACCCGGCCCACGACGGCCGCGAGCAGCGGATTGACGCTCATGAACAGGCCGAACGCCTGCGCGGGCACCCGCCGCAGGGTGATCAGGTCGGCGAGATAGGGCACGGCGGAGGACAGCACCCCGGCGGCGACCGCGCACCCCAGCGCGCTCACCGTCGGCGGCTGCCGCAGCGCGACGACCACCCCGACCGGCAGGAACAGCACGGCGGAGACCAATGCGGCGGCGGCCGACCCCCGGGCGCCGGGGACCCGTTCCCCGACGGCCCGGTTGAGCAGGATGTACGAGGCCCAGCAGCACGCGGCGAGCACCCCGAGCCCGATGCCGAGGTAGTCCGTCGACGGCCGGGGCCGCATCAGCGTCACCGCCCCCGCCGCCGCGACGACCGCGCACCCCGCGTCGATCCGCCGCCGCGCCCCCGCGAGGGCGATGGCGAGGGGGCCGAGGAACTCCAGCGTCACCGCGAGCCCGAGGCCGACGCGGTCGATGGCGGTGTAGAGGGAGAGGTTCATCGTCCCGAACACCACGGCGAGCGCGAGAACGGGCCGCCACTGGAACCAGGTCAGACTCCGCAGCCCCGGCCGCGCGACGGCACCGAGGACGGCCGCCGCGACGTACTGCCGGACCGCGACGACCCCCACCGGGCCGATGACGGGAAACGCGAGGGACCCGATCGCGGCACCGGTCTGATTCGACAGACCGCTCCCGACCATCGTGGCGACCCCGGCGACGAAGGACCGATCCTTGGTGACGGACATGACACAAGCCTCGTTGGCCTGCCCGGATACGCACAATGCGTCCACCGCGAGATCTATACGCTGCACGCATGGATGTGGAGCTACGGCACCTGCGCTGCCTCGTCGCCATCGTCGACGAGGGCACCTTCACCGACGCCGCGATCACCCTAGGCGTCTCCCAGGCAGCGGTCTCCCGAGCCCTCGCCTCCCTCGAACGGGCGCTGGGCGTACGGCTGTTGAGGCGTACGTCGCGCGAGGTCACCCCGACGGCAGCGGGCACCCGCGCCCTCGCGCACGCCCGCCGCGTCCTCGCCGAGGTCGACGCCCTGGTCCACGAGGCGGCCTCCGGCCACGCCGGCCTGCGTATCGGCTACGCCTGGTCGGCGCTCGGCAGGTGCACACCGCTCTTCCAGCGCCGCTGGGCCGAGACCCACCCGGCCACGGACCTGCACCTGATCCGCCACAACTCCGCGACCGGCGGCCTCGCCGAGGGCACCTGCGAACTGGCCGTCGTACGCCGCCCGTTGACGGACCGCCGCCTCGACTCGGTGATCGTCGGCCTGGAGCGCCGCGTTGCCGCCGTACCCGCCGACGACCCCCTCGCCTCGTACGACGCCGTACGCCTCGCGGACCTCGCCGCAGCCGGACACACGCTGGTGGTGGACCGCAGGACCGGGACGACGACCCCGGACCTGTGGCCGCCCGGCGCGCGCCCGGCGGTGGAGGAGACGCACGACGTCGACGACTGGCTGACCGCGATCGCCGGGGGCCGCAGCATCGGCATGACCGCCGAGTCCACGGCCCACCAGTACCCGAGACCCGGCGTCGCGTACCCCCCGGTACGCGACGCCGAGCCGATCGCCGTACGCCTCGCCTGGTGGCGGGACGACCCGCATCCCGCCACCCAGCAGGTGGTGGAGCTGCTGACGGCGCTCTACCGCGTCACACCGTGACCGGTTTCAGCAGCCGCCCGCCCCGGGCCAGCGCGGCGACCGAGGCCGCGCACGCCAGACCCGTCACGGTGAGCGTCACCCACGTCAGCCACAGGGCGTCGTGCCGCCGGGCGAAGTCCCACAGCGCCCCCGTGACGAGGTTGCCGAGGGTGATGCCCAGCCCGGAGACGGTGTTGTACAGCCCGTAGTGCGTGGCCACGAGCCGCTCCCCGGAGAGCGCGACGACCGTGTCCATCTCGAAGGGGTAGACGACCGCCGACCCCACCGCGAGCAGCACCACGGCCAGCACCAGCCCGACGAGCACGGCGTACGACGACCCGCGCGGGAGCAGCGCCAGCGGCAGGAACGCCACCCCCATCGCCGCGAGCCCCCGCACGAGCGCCTCGTCGGGACGCCACCGCCCCTTCGCCCAGCCGGTGAGCCGCAGTTGGCCCACCACGGCGACGGCGGCGGACACCACGAACAGCCCGCTGGTGACCGCCGTCCCCCGCTCCCCGAGCGCGTCCTCGGCGGCGAGCGGCAACGCCAGATACACCTGGAACGTCAGCACGTACGAGCCGATCATCGCGGCGGAGAACAGCAGGAACGGCCGGTTGGCGACGACCGTCCGCCACTGCGCGAGCACACTTTCGCCGCTCTGGGAAGCGACCCCGCGACGGACGGGCAGCGCCCGCCACTGGAGCAGGCTCAACCCCGCGAAAATAGCCGCCGCGAGAGCACACACCAGCTTGAAGTCGGCGGCCAGCAGCGCGAGTCCGACCAGCGGACCGAGCAACATCCCCGCCTGGTAGTACACGTTGAACGTCGCGAACGCGTCCACGCGCCGCTCACCCGACTCGGCGGCGAGATACGCGCGCACCGCCGGGTTGAACAGTGCCCCCGCGAACCCGGTCGCGGCCGACGCGGCGATCAGCGCGGGCAGGCTGTCCACCCAGCCGAGCAGCCCGAACCCGACGGTCCGCAGCAGACACCCCGCCATGATCGGCGCCTTGTACCCGAACCGGTCGGCGATCGTCCCGCCGATCAGGAACATCCCCTGCTGCGAGAAGTTCCGCACCCCGAGGACCAGCCCGACGGCCCAGGCGGCGAGCCCGAGCCCGTCCGAGAGATGCGCGGCGAGGTAGGGCATGAGCATGTAGAACGCGAGATTGATCGCGAACTGGTTGACCATCAACAGCCGGACGGCCGGCGGGAAGGAGCGGGTCTGCCGCCACAGACCCCTCACCGGGTCGCCCCGGTCACCGCGAGGGGGTCGACGACGTGCGTGCAGCGGGTCCAGCGGGTGACCGTCCGCTCGTGGCTCGCGGCGATCTCGTCCGGGTCGTCGGCGGGCAAACGCCCGATCAGGTCGTGGCTCCGGCAGTACTCGTCGTCGAACACCGTCCCGACGTACCGCTGCGGCCCGTCCGGGAAGACGGCGGCGATCCGGTTCTCGGCGGGCAGCGTCCGCGCCAGCCAGCGCGCGACCAGCGCGACCGCGCCGACGCTCCAGCCGCCGGTGGCGTAGTGGCTGCGGGCGAGGTGGCGGGCCGCCCACACCGACTCGGGGGCGGCGACCCAGTGGACCTCGTCGAACAGGTCGTACGCCACGTTGCGCGGGTAGATGCTGGAGCCGAGCCCCCGCATCAGCCGCGTCCCGGCGGGCTGCCCGAAGATCGTCGAACCGGTCGTGTCGACGCCGACGACCTTCAGGCGCGGGAACCAGCCGCGCAGCACGGACGCGATCCCGGCGGAGTGCCCGCCGGTGCCGACGGAGACGACCAGCGTGTCGATCCGGCCGAGCTGGGCGACGAGTTCGGTGGCGAGCGGGGCGTACGCGGCCACGTTGTCGGGGTTGTTGTACTGGTCGGGGCACCAGGCTTCCGGGTCCCGCGCGAGGTGCTCCTCGACCCGGCGCCGCCGCGCCTCCTGCCAGCCGCCCTCCGGGTGCGGGGTGGTGACGAGGTCGACCTCGGCGCCGTACGCCGTGAGGAGCCCGGTCATGAGGGGTTCCATGCCGGGGTCGGTGACGACGGTGACGGGGTGGCCGTACGTCGCGCCGGCCAGGACCAGGCCGAGGCCGAGGGTGCCTGACGTCGACTCGACGATGCGGGCGCCGGGCCGCAGCTGGCCGCGTTCGCGGGCCGCGCGGACCATGTACAGGGCGGTGCGGTCCTTGATGCCGCCGGGGTTGTGGCCCTCCAGCTTGGCCCAGAAGCCGCGTCCGGCGGCCGTGAAGGGCTCGCCGATCCACAGGACGGGCGTGTCGCCGACCAGTCCGGCGGGCGTGTTGAGGGGGTGCTTGGCGTCGGCCAGCAACTGGGACACCGGAGCGTGGGGGGTATGTGTCATGGCGTGCTTCTCCTGCGGCCGGGCACTGCCGGCCGTGGGTCGGGGGAAGAGACGGATCGTGATCGGACGCCGGTCCGATCAGGTCCGCCACACGCCGAGCCGGGCCCGGTCGTTGCCGGGCGGGAGGGGCGGGGGAGGCGCGCCGGAGAGGTGCGGGAGGGGGGTCGCCACCGGGTGGAGGACGGCGGGTACGGCCGTGACCGGGGCGAGCGGGCCGGTCGGGTGGTCGCGGGTCGGCTGGACGGTCGGTTCGTCCGCGTCCACGCAGTGCGAGGAGCCGTGGGGTCCGTGGCCGGTGCGGTGGGGATCGCACGCGACGGACGACGCGACGGTGAGGGTGTCCGTGCGTAACGGCTCGGCCGCCGTGGGGCCGTGGGCGCAGCACAGGACGTGCAGGAGCGTGATCAGCGCAAGCGCCAGCACCGCTCCGGCCCGTAAGGCGGAGCGGGTGTCCCGGCTGATCGATGCGGCCCGCATGGACACGAACCTTAACCGTCAGTGCGCGTAAAGATCCTGTCAGTATCGGCCGAGCGGATCACCGCCGTGAGGGGACCGCGCGGACGGAGGGTGGCCGCGAAGACGGCGCCGGAGACAGGAACCCCGAAGTCAGGGACGTGATGGGGGAGGAGCGCCGCCAGCAGCGTCTCCATCTCCAGCAGCGCGAACTGCCGGCCCAGACAGACCCGGGGGCCCAGCCCGAACGGGAGGTGCGTGTCGTGCGCGGGCCGCTCGCCGCCCGTGAAACGCGTCGGGTCGAAGGCGTCCGGATCGGGGACGCGGTCCGCGTCGCGCTGGGTGAGGTACGGGCAGGCCAGGACGCGGGTGCCGGGCTCGACGGCGTACGCACCGAGCGGGCCGCCCGTCTCCGCGTGCCGGGGGAGGAGCCACACCGGCGGGTACAGGCGCAGCGTCTCCGAGATCAGCGCCTGGAGGGCACGGTGGCGCTGCGGGGTGCCCGGCGCGCCGCCGGCCAGCGCCCAGGCGCGCCACTGCGGGTGGGCGTCCAGGAGGAGGTGCAGCCAGGTCAGGGCGGTCGCCGTGGTCTCGTACCCGGCGACGACCAGGGTGACCAGTTCGTCGCGGACCAGGTCCTCGGGGTAGGGGCCGGACGCGTCGGCGAGGGCGGGGTCGAGGAGGTCGTGCAGGATGCCCCGGGCGGCGCCGGGGGTCTCGCGGGCCGCCGCGATGACCTCGCGGGCGACCTCCTCGATACCGGCGAGTTGCTGGGCGAGTTGGGCGTCCGTGTCCGGGTCGGTGCCCATGGTCGGGAGGGCGGCGACCACGTCGTCGATCGTGGCCAGTCTGCGGGAGGTCGCCTCGTCGAGTTCCCGGCCGGTCAGGACGCGCCAGATCGCGTCCAGGGCGAAGAACCGCATGTCCTCGCCGACGTCCGTGGTCGCGTCGTCCCGGGCCGCCAGGTCCGCCCACCTGGCGGCCGTCCGCCGGGCCGCAGCCCGGATGTGCGGGGCGCACGCGCGCAGCCCCACGCCGGTGAAGTAGCCCTGGAGGCGGCGGCGTTGGCGCTTCCACGGCTCGCCCGAGGCGGAGATCAGGCCGTCGCCGAGCAGGGCGCGCGCCCGGTGCGAGCGCTTGGTGAACCGCGCCGACCCGTCCACGAGCAGCGCGCGGACCTGCTCGGCGCCGGTGACCAGCACGACCTGCTGCCCGTCGAGTTCGAGGCCGGTCACCGGCCCGGCGCGCTGCGCGGAGCGGAGGAGGTCGATGAGAGTGCTGTCGGACACGGGACGCTCCGGGGGCCGCCTTTGACATTACTCAACGCATCCTATTCGATACGCCGAGTGACAAATCCTGTTGCCCGTGAGCTAGTTGACCTGGTCGACGGCGCGGACCGCCCCCTCGCCACCGGGACGCGCGGACACCTCGCGCCCGACGGCCTGCTGCACCGGATCGCGGCCACCGTCGTGGACGACGGCCACGGCCGCGTCCTCGTCTACCGGCGCCCCGCCACGGCCCGGATCCTGCCCGGCCACCACGACGTCCTCGTGGGCGGCTCGGTGCGCGCCGGGGAGAGCTACCTCGCCGCCGCCGTACGGGAGCTGGCCGAGGAGTTCGCGGTCACCGCCGACCCGTACGAGGTGTGGCGTGAACGGCACGACTCGCCCGACGGGCCCTGCTGGCTCGCCGTCCACCACGGGCGCCTGCCCGCCGACGCTCAACTCGCCGCCCTGGAGGGGGAGATCGCCTGGCACGCGCTGATACCGCTCACCGACCTGCTCACCCGGCCCCCGCAGCCCTTCAACCCCACGGGGCTCGCGGCGCTGGAACGTATCGCCGGGCTCGTGACAGCCGGCCCCGACCGAAGGAACACATGATCACCGCCGGCATCCCGGCCGCCCTCTCCCCCCTGCCCGCGACCACGCGGCAGCGCCGCTGCCGTGACCGCCTCGCCCTGCGGGTCGGGAACCTCTTCGGCGCCGACGGATTACTCCCCGCCCCCGTCGAGAGCCGCGTCCTGGAATCCGCCCTCCTGCTGGCCCTCGTCGCGGACCTCCTCCCCGGCCACCCCGCCCACGACCGCCTCGCCCGCTACCTCAAGCACACTCTGGACACCGCCCCGCCCGACCCCCTCCAGACCGCCGTCGCCCGCGCCGCCCTGGACGACGGCGTCACGGCGGCCCACGCGGCGGACGCCGAACTGGACCGCTTCGCCCACTTCACGGCCGGCCGCAAACGCCTCATGTTCCACACTCTGCTCGCCGCCCTCGGCGCCGCCCCCTACCCTCGGATTCCCTGGGAGGCGTACGCGGCCCCCGGTGAACAGTCCTGGCTGGTCCGCCAGATGACCGCCCTCAAGGCGATCGCCGCCCACGGCCGGAAACGCCCCGACCAGGTCGGCGACACCGAGTGGGCCACCCTCGAAGAGACCGTCCACGGCGGACGGATCTGGGAGGGCAACCACCTCGCCCGCCTCCTCGCGCTCCTCGCCCTGCGCCACCACCCCACCCGGCGCGCGGCAGCCGTACGCGGCACCGAAGACACCCTGCGCCACCTGCGCCCCGACGGCGGACTGCCCTTCATCACCGGCATGGACGTCTTCACCACCGCCCTCGCCGGACTCGCCCTCATCGCCGCCGGACAGGCCCGCCACCCCGCGCTCCCCGGCGCCGCCGACGCGCTCGCCGCCCTCCAGCACGACGACGGCGGCTTCGGCTTCACCCGGGGCGTACGGCAGAGCGACACCGACGACACCGCGTACTGCCTGGAGTTCCTCCGCGCCACCGCCCCCACCCGGCACGCGCGCACCGTCCGCCGGGCCGAGGACTTCCTCCTCGCCCAGCGCAACGACGACGGCGGGTTCCCCACCTTCGCCCACGGCGTCGCCTCCGAGCGGGCCATGACCGCCGCCGCCGTCAACGCCCTGGCCCCCAGCCCCCGTTGCCGCCACGCCGTCACCGGCGCCCTGCACCACCTCGCCCACCCCGACCGGCTCACCCTGCCGCCCGAGAGCAGCTGGAGCCGCAACACCACCAACGCGGCCTTCCGGACCGTCCTCGCCTGCCGCGCGGCAGACCCCGGCACCGGGGCGGGAGCCGACGCGCTGCGCCGCTCGACGCTCGGCCACCTCACCGCCGGACAGCGTGCCGACGGCGGGTTCGGGCACCGCGAGGCGGACCCGAGCGACCCCATCAGCACCGCCTACGCGGCGATCGCGCTGGCCCACCTGCCGAATCGTTCAGCTGCCCTGGGCCGGGCCGTCGACTTCCTCGTGGCCCGCCAGCGCCCCGACGGCGGCTTCACCTCCGTACCCGACCAGGCCGGGCCCCGGCCCCTGCTGTACGACACCCCGGCGCTCGCCGACGTGTGCGTGCTGCTCGGCCTCGGCCACGCCCTCGAACGGTGACCGACATGAACGTTTCTCCCGCTCCCGGCGGGCTGCCGCTGGCCGGGCACGCGCCGTGGCTGCTGCGCGACCGCCTCGGGTACCTCGAAGAGCTGCGCGACCACGGGCCGGCGGTCTGGATCCGGCTCGGACGCCAGCGGGTGCTCGTGCTGAACGACCACCGGCCCGTGCGCGAACTCCTCACCCGGCGGGCCGGGGACTTCGGCCTCAGCCCGCACTTCCGGGTGATGAAACGCATCATCGGCAACGGCCTCCTCGCCACCGACGGACCCTTCCACCGGCGGCAGCGCAAGATCATGCTGCCGGTGCTCGCCCAGTCCCGGATGCCCGGGTACGCCGACGCCATGAGCGCCCTCACCGAGCAGCGCCTCGCCCGCTGGCGGCCGGGCCAACAGCTCGACGTGGACCGGGAGTTCACCCACCTCGCCACCGAGACCGTCGTCCGCTGCCTGCTCGGTGCGGGCGTCACCGGACGCGAACTCGACCTGGTCGTCGCCGCGCTGCCCGACCTGATGGCCTGGGCCGGCACCCACGGCACCGACCCCACCGGGCTCCTCGCCCGGCTCCCGCTGCCGCTCAACCGGCGTTTCCGGCGCGGGATGTCGGACCTGACCGCGCTCGTCACGTCCCTCGTCGCCCGCCGCCGGGACGCGCCCGAGGACGATCTGCTCGGCGCCCTGCTGGCCGCCCGGGACCCGGACACCGGGGAGCCGCTGCCGGACCAGCAGGTGCACGACGAGATCATGACGTTCCTCATCGCGGCCGTCGAGTCCGTCTCCCGCACCCTGACCTGGGCCGTCCACGAACTGTCCGCCCATCCCGAGGTCCGCGCCGCGCTCCACGCGGAGGTGGACGGCAGGCTGGCGGGGCGTCCGGCGACCGCCGCCGATCTGCCCCATCTGCCGCTGACCCGGCGGATTCTCACCGAGGTTCTGCGGCTCTACCCGCCGGGTTACCTCATCTCCCGTACCGCCACCCGGGACACCCTGCTCGGCGACGGGATCGCCGTTCCCGCCGGGACGATGGTGATGTTCTCCTACTACGCCCTCCAGCGGGATCCCCGGCACTTCCCCGAGCCCGCCGCGTTCCGGCCCGACCGCTGGGCCGCCTTCGCGGAAGGGGCCTGCCCCGCCTTCCTGCCCTTCGGGCTCGGTGCGCACGGGTGCCTGGGCGAGTCCTTCGCCTGGACCGAGATGGCCATCGTGCTCGCCTCCGTCGCCGCCCGCTGGGAACTGCGCGCGAGCGCCGCCGTGCCGCCGAAGCCGGTGGCCGCGTTCTCGCTGACCCTCACGGACTCCCGGGTCACCCTCACCCCTCGTACAGAAAGCCACGTGACCGCATGACTCTCGACGAACTCAAGACCGTTCTCGCCGCCCTCGGCACGGATGCCGAGCTTCATGAGGACACCCTCCGGGAAGAGGTGGGGCTCGATTCGCTGGGGCTCGCCGAACTCGCGGAGGTGCTGCGCGAGGGGCATGGGCTGGAGGTGTCCGACGGGGAGCTTCAGGAGACCGTGACCATCGGGGACCTGCTGGCGCTCGCCGGTGCGGCGAAGGCGGCCCGGTGAGTGCCCTCGCGATCACCGGCATCGGCCTGTTCACCCCGGCCGGGGACGGGACGGACGCGACCTGGGAACGGGTCCTGAAAGGGCTGTCGGCCGCGACGCTCACACAGGTCGACGGGCGTGAGTACCTCACCTGTCCGGCTCCCCCTTTCGCGCCGGAGCGGCTGGGTGCCGCACGCTTCCGACGGCTCGACCGCAGCGCGCAGTTCGCGCACCTTGCGGTTGTCGAGGCGGTTCGGGATGCGGGGTTGAGCGCCGCCTCGGGGCATATTGCCGTCCGGGGTGCGGGGTTGAGCGCGGCCCCGGGCCATATCGCCATCCCGGACGCCGGGTTGAGCGCCGCCCCGAGCCATACCGCCCTCCAGACCCCCGAGTTCACCCTCGACCCCGACCGCACCGCCGTCCTCGTCGGCACCGGCGCCGGCTGCGTCACCGCCTACGACAGCCACCACGAGACGCTGCGCACGGCAGGCGCGGACCGGGTGTCGCCGTTCGCCGTCCCCTCCTCCCTGCCCAACTCGATCGCCGCGCAACTCTCCATCACGCTCGGCGCGGGCGGCCCCAGTACGACGGTCAACACCGCCTGCGCGTCCGGCGCGAGCGCGCTCGGCCTCGCCGCCGACCTGCTGCGCCTGGGGCGCTGCGACACCGCCGTGGTCGTCGGCGCCGAGGCCATCCTGACGCCCTTCCACCTCGCCGGGTTCGACCGGATCGGCGCCCTCTCGCACCGCTGCGAAGACCCGGCCGCCGCCAGCAGGCCCTTCGACGCCGGCCGGGACGGGTTCGTCGCCGCCGAGGGGGCCGGCGCCCTCGTCCTCGAACGCGTCGACCACGCCGCCGCCCGGGGCGCCCGCGTCCACGCCCGGCTCCTGGGCCACGGCTCCTCCAGCGACGCCCACAACGCCGTACGCCCCCGCGCCGACGGACACGGCATCGCGACCGCCGTCCGTGCGGCCCTCACCGACGCCGGGATCACCGCCGCCGACATCGGGTACGTCAACGCCCACGCCACCGGCACCCCCCTCGGCGACACCGTCGAGGCGCAGGCCCTGGCCCGGCTGCTGCCGCACCGGCCGCCCGTCTCCTCCACCAAGGGCGTCACCGGCCACCTGTTCGGCGCGGCCGGAACCGTCGAGGCGGCCCTCACCGCGCTCGCCCTCGGCCACGGCCTGCTCCCGCCCAACACCAACCTCGACCGCCCCTCACCCGACATCGACCTGGACCTGCCGACCGCCCCGCGCCCCCACACGGCCCGCGCGGCGCTCTCCGTCTCCGCCGGGTTCGGCGGACACAACGCCGTCCTCGTCCTCGCCCCCGCCTAGGACCGCGCCCCATGACCCTGCCCCTGTCCACCCGGGACCGCCTGATCCTGGAGATCGCCGCCCACGGCCCCGACCCGCGCCTCCACCTCGGCGCCCTCCTCACCTTCCCCGGCCCACCGCCCACCCCGGAACAACTCGCCGACCACATCCGGGGCCGCCTGCCCGAACTCACCTTCAAGGCCGACCCCGAACGACGCCACTGGATTCCGGACTCCGGCTACGACCCCCGCGCCCACATCCACACCCTCACCGTCCCCGGCGACGTCCTCGAAGACCCCGCGCCCGCCCTGAACGCCGTCCTCGACCTGCCGCTCGACCCCGGCCGACCCCTGTGGGGCCTGTGGATCTGCACCCCCGCCACGGGCGACGGCTTCGCCCTCGCCTACCGCGCCCACCACGCCTTCCAGGACGGCCGGGCCGTGGCCGAGACCGTCGACCGGCTCTTCGGACCGAGTACGGCCCACCGGGGCACCGGCACGATCACCGGCTCCGCGAAAAGCGCCGCGCTCCTCAAGGACCTGCTCCCCGCACCCCGCCGCCGCCCGGCACCCTGGCCGCCCGCCGAGCACATGACGGGCGCCGCCCGCCGCGCCGCCCTCGGCACCTACGACGTACGCCGCCTGCACACCGTCGTCCGCGCCACCCGCGCCGGACTCAGCCACATCACGCTCGCCGCCCTCACCGGCGCCCTGCGCGCCTGGCACCCCGACACCTGGCACGCCGCCTCCGCGCCGCTCGGGGCGACCTTCGCCGTCAGCGTCCGCGCCGCCGACGACCCCCACAGGCTGCTCGGCAACCGGGGAGCCGTCGCCGTCCTCCCGCTTCCGTGCCACGAGCCGTCGCCCGCCGCGCAGTTGGCGGCCCTGCGCACCGAGGCGTCCCCCGAACGGCTCGCCGAACTCGCCGGCCGGCACACCGTCCTCTTCGACCACCTGCCCTACTGGTGCGCCCGCCTCGGCCTCAGCCGCACCATCGACCCCCGCCGCGTCCCCCTCGCCCTCGCCGACGTACGGCTGCGCACCGAGCCGGCGTGGCAGGGGCGCCGCGCCCACGCCGCGTTCCTCGTCCCGCCCTCCGTGCCGGGACAGCCCCTCTTCGTGGCCTGGACCGTGCACCGGGGGCACCTGCGCGTGACTTTCCTGGCCGACACCGGCGTCCCCGGGCTCGACGCGCTCCCCGGACACTTCGACGACGCGCTCACCCGCATGGAGGAGACGTGCGCCTAGCGCCGCCGGCCCGCCGGCCGCGTTTACGCAGGCGCAGGCGCCCGGTGTACGTTTCACTGCTTTCGGAAACCGGTACGAGGAAAGCGTTCGCCATGAGTCATCACGACACCGCAGACCACGCCGGGCACTCCCACGGCGTGAGCGCCGACGCGGACCGGCGCTGGCTCGGCATCGCCCTCACCCTGATCACGGTGTTCATGGCGGCCGAGGTCGTCGTCGGGATCATGGCGAGTTCGCTGGCGCTGATCTCCGACGCCGCGCACATGCTCACCGACGCCGTGTCCATCGTCCTCGCGCTCGTCGCGATGCGGCTGTCGGCGCGGCCCGCGCGGGGCGGCTTCACGTACGGCCTCAAGCGCGCCGAGATCCTCTCCGCCCAGGCCAACGGGCTGACCCTGCTCCTGCTGGGCGCCTGGCTGGCGTACGAAGCGGTCCGGCGCCTGATCGACCCGCCCGAGGTGGAGGGCGGCCTCATGCTGGCGACCGCCCTCGCCGGGATCGTCGTGAACATCGCCGCGACCTGGTGCATCTCCCGGGCCAACCGCAGTTCCCTCAACGTCGAGGGCGCCTACCAGCACATCCTCAACGACCTGTTCGCGTTCATCGGCACGGCGATCGCGGCGCTGGTCGTCGTCCTCACGGGGTTCGCCCGCGCCGACGCGATCGCGACGCTGGTGGTGGTCGCCCTGATGGTCAAGGCGGGCTACGGCCTGGTCCGCGACTCGGGCCGCATCTTCCTGGAAGCGGCCCCCGTCGGCCTGGACCCGGACGCCATCGGCGACGAACTGGCGTCCCGCCCCTCGGTGGTGGAGATCCACGACCTCCACCTCTGGACCATCACCTCGGGCGAACCGGCCCTCTCGGCGCACGTGTTGGTGGCCCCCGGCGGCGACTGCCACGCGGTGCGCCGCGACCTCCAACGCCTCCTCCGCACCGACCACGCGATCACCCACGCGACCCTCCAGGTCGACCATGTGGGCGAGGAGACCCCCGACGACATTCTGACGATCACGCCGCCGGACGAGCGGGCCGGGGACCACTGCGACGACGCGCACGGACCGGTGCACCGGGCGGGGCCGCACGAACACTGACCCCGTCGGCTCACCCGGTCCGCAGCGCCGCCACCGCCAGGTCCCCGAAGCGCCGCCACTGCGCGGGATCGGTGATGCCCAGCCGGACGAGCTGTTTCGCGCAGCCGCCCGCGAGGATCCTCAGGTCGGTCCCGGTGGCGTCGGGGCGGACTGTCCCCTGCTCCTTCGCCGCGTCGATGAGCGAGGCGATCATGTCGAGGAGTTCGGGGCACTGCTGCTCGTGGATGACGTCGGCGAGGAGCCGGTCGGCGGACATCATCTCGAAGACGTCCGGCAGCAGCGCCGCGAGCGCCCGGCCCGCGTCCGGCTCCGCGAGGGCCTCGGCGGTGCGGTCCTCCAGCCGCGTGAAGCGGTGCCGGACGACGGCCTGCACCAGGTCGTCCTTGGTGGGGTAGCTGCGGTAGACGGTCGCCTTGCCGACCCCCGCACGCGCGGCGACCTCGGGAACGGTGCCGTCCAGGCCGCGTTCCGCGAAGACCTGGAAGGCCGCCGCGACGATCCGCTCGTGGTTGCGGCGGGCGTCGGTACGGCGCTCGGACCAGTTCTCGGTCGCTTTCGTCGTGTCCATGGGCTCAAGTGTGACGGTTTTTGCCGTCCTCGACGGCCAGCGCCGGTTCGGGGAGCGGCCCGGAACTCTCGGCCTGCCGGCGGGGGCGCGCCCGGGGGATGAGGAGCGTGACGACGGCGGCGACCAGCGCGCCCGCGCCGCCGACGAGGAACGACACCGTGTACGCGTGCTCGGTGGGCAGCGGGTTCGACGCGGTCGCGCTGTTCGCGAGGATGCTCGCGATGACCTGGCTGCCGAGCGACGAACCCACGGACCGCACCAGGGCGTTGACCCCGGTCGCCTCGCCGGTCCTGGCCGGGTCGACGGCGTCCACGATCAGGTTCGGCATCGCGGCGAAGGCGAGCCCGATGCCGGTGAAGACGACCATGGTGAACCCGAGGACGGCACCCTGCGAACCGTGCGCCACCGCGAGCAGCGCGAGCCCGGCGGCGGTGACGACCCCGCCCAGCGAGAGCGGCACCTTCCCGCCGAAACGTGCGGTGAGGACCCCGGAGAGGGGCCCGGCGACCAGCATCATCAGACAGCCGGGGAGCATCAGCAGCCCGGCCCGGGTGGCGTCGCCGCCGAAGCCGTACCCGCTCGCCTCGGGCGTCTGCACGAGCTGCGGGACCAGCAGGAACACACCGAACATGCCGAAGCCGATCAGCAGCGTCGCCACGTTGGTCATCAGCACCGGGCGCTGGACCAGGACGCCCATGTCGACGAGGGGCTCGGCGGTGCGCCGCTCCACCAGCACGAACACCGCGAGGACGACCAGACCGGCGGCGATCAGACCGAGGGTGCGCCCGCTGGTCCACCCCCACGTGGACGCCTGGCTGATGGCGATCAGGGGAGCGGTGATGCCCGCGCCCAGCAGGGCCGTACCGGCGAAGTCGACCTTGCCGGGGGTGCGGACCGGGGACTCCGGGAGCAGGAAGTGCGCGGCGACCGCGGCGACCGCGGCCATCATCGTGCCGGCCCAGAAGATCCAGCGGTACGAGGCGTGGTCGACCAGCAGTCCGCCCATCAGGAGGCCGAGCCCGCCGCCGAGCCCGGCGATGGCGGAGACGAGACCGACCGCGCCGGCCCGGCGGTGCGCCGGGAACTCGTCGCGGATGATGCCGAAGCACAGCGGGAAGATGCCGCCGCCCGCCCCCATCACGACGCGTCCGATCACCACCACGGTGAGGCTGTCGCCGAGCGCGGCCCACGCCCCGCCGATCGCGAACAGCACCAGCGAGGCGACCAGCAGCCGCCGCTTCCCGAACATGTCCCCGAGCCGCCCGAACACCGGCGTCAGCACGGCGGCGGCCACGAGGTAACCGGTGAGCGCCCACGCCGTGTTCTGCGGGCTGGTGTGCAGTGAGGCCGCCATGTCGCTCAGCGCGGGCGCCAGCGAGGTCTGCGCGAGCGAGAAGGCCAGCGCGGCGAGCCCCAGGATGGCCATGCTCCGGCCTATGGGCGCGGTTCTCGCCCCGTTCGTGTCTGCCATGGATTCCGTCTTCCAGGAAGGTCAAGTGGACCCAAGGGTCCGTTTGCCCGCCAGGCTAACCGAACCCTGGGGTCCGGTTAGCCTGGGTCTGGAAGCGACTACTGGATCAACTGCCGTATGTGGCAAGGAGTTTGGCCGTCCAGACCCGTACGGCGTCCGCGATCTCCGGCGTGATGATTGCCAGAATTTTGCCGTCCGGCTGCCCGTCCGGGCCCAGGACGACGCCGGTGCTCCCCTCCAGCGCGGCATCGGTCGCCGCCGCCAACGGGGAGCGCGCCGCGTCGGCCACCGGGGCGGAGACGGCCTGCTGGATCATCTCCCAGTGCGGGCGCAGCTCGGGCGGGAGGATCTCGACGGTCATCTCCGCCGCGTTCGGGGTGGCGGCGGCGCCGGGATCGGCCGCGAACACCGACACACCGTACGGCTGCACGCGCTCGGCGAGGTCCAGGGTGTGCACGAGATGCGCCAGCTTGGCCCGCCCGGTGGCCGCCAGACCGTAGTACGGGCCGGGCGGCTCGACCTCGTCGTACACCGCCTGCGCTGCGGTGACCGAGGACGACGTGACGTTCACGATCCGGCTCGGGGACCCGGCCGCCAGCGCGTCCAGCAGCGCCTCGGTGAGGACGTACGGCGAGAGGTGGTTGAGGGCGACGCTGGCCTCGATGCCCTCCGGGGTCACGCGGCGCGTCACCCACATGCCGCCCGCGTTGTTCACCAGCAGGTCCAGGGGGCCCTCGGCGGCGAGGCGGCGGCCCAGCTCGCGGGTCTGTGCGAGGGAGGACAGGTCGGCGGCGAGGAAACGCCCCGCCCCGCGCATGCGGGCCACCGCCGCCTCACCCCGTACGGCGTCGCGGCCCACGACAGTGACGTCCCACCCCTCGGCGGCCAGCCCCGCGGCCGTCTCCAGACCGATCCCGCCGGTACCGCCCGTGACCACTGCCTTCTTCGACATTGCTGCTCCTTGCGATCGTGTTGATACGTCCTCCACCTCACCGTCCGGGAGCCGTGCGCGGAAGGTCCGCTTCGGCATGGCGCGATGCCCTCGCGGCATGGCCGCACGTGGGAGAGTGCCCGCATGGAGATCCGGCAGGTCCAGTACTTCGTCGCGGTCGCGGAGGAACGCAACTTCACCCGCGCCGCCCAGCGCCTCACCATGACCCAGCCCGCCCTGTCCCGCGCCATCCGCGCCCTCGAACGCGACCTCGGCGCCCCGCTCCTCGACCGCACCCCGCAGGGCGTCGCCCTCACCCCGGTCGGCGAGGTCATGCTCGACGAGGGCCGCGCCCTCCTCGCCCGCGCCGCCGACCTGACCGCCCGGGTCCGCCGGGCCGCCGAGCGGTACGACACCGTCACCGTCGCCAGTGCCGGGTGCGACGCCCTGCTCCTGGACCGGCTCGTCAGGTCGTACAACGACACGGCCCCACCCTGCCCCGCCCGCGCGACCGTCGGCACCCCCGAGGACCAGCTCGAACGGGTCCGCTCGGGCCGCGCCGACCTCGCCCTGTGCCGCGCCGACCCGCGTGACACCGGGCTGGCCGGCGTCGTCGTCCGGCACGAGCCGTGCCAGATCCTCGTCAGCACCCGGCACCGGCTGGCCGGCAAGGACGCCGTCAGCGTGGCCGACCTCGCCGAGGAGACGTTCATCCGGTGGACGGGGGTGGGTACGCCGCTGGCCGACCCCGACCTGTGGCCCGCCGGACCGCCCGGCCGGCCCGGACCCGAGGTCAGCGACGGACTCCAGATGCTGGCCGTCGTCCGGCTCGGACAGGCCTGCGCCCTCGGCATCCCTCAGCAACGGGGCAGCGAACCCGAGGGCACCGTCACCATCCCCGTCACGGACCTCCCGCCCGTACCGCTGCGCCTGGTCTGGTCGCGGGACCGTGACGCCGTCGACATCCGGCCCTTCGTCCGGCACGCCAGGGCGTCCTTCAGGAGCGGCCCCGAGTGAGGCGCGGGCACCTGGGAGCGGCGAGGTGCGGATCGACGTGCAGGCCACCGGCATCTGCGGCGCCGACATCGGCACGTTCCGCGACCCCGCCCCGACGACCGGCTTCCCCGTCACCCCGGGGCACGAAGTCGCCGGTGTCGTCGCCGAGTTGGGGCCGGACGTCGCCGGGTGGGCGGTGGGGGAGCGGGTGACCGTCGGGTGGTTCGGCGGGAGCTGCGGGCACGATCACCGTTCCCGCTGCCACCCTCGCCCGGATTCCCGAGGGGGTTCGAGACCGTCGCGATCGGGCGGGGGAGGGGAAGCGGGGGCTCGCCGAGGAGCTGGGCGCGCGGCACTACATCGACGCCGAGCGGCAGCAGCCCGGGGCCGCGCTCGCCGAGTTGGGTGGCGCGCGGCTGATCCTGTCCACGGCCGCCGGCACGAAGCCCCTTGCGGAACTGGTCGACGGCCTCGCCCCGCATGGGCGGCTCACCGTCGTCGGCTTCGACGGGATGCCGCTCCAACTGCCGCTGGGGAAGCTGGTGATGGGGGCGCCGACGGTCGCCGGGCATCTGACGGGGAGTCCGGCCGATACGGAACAGGCGATGCGGTTCGCTGTCACGACCGGGGTGCGGCCGGTGGTGGAGACGGTTGCGCTGGAGGAGGGGAAGGCGCGGTTCCGGGAGCGTGAGGAGGGGCGGCGATCTCCGGGCGAGCCGGGTCCTTGGGACGCCGTAGATCCTGAACCCCGAGCGCTCGGGTTCAGGATTCGGTGCTGTAGCGGGTGAGCATCAGCGCGACGGCCTCGTCCACGATGGCGGCGTCGGTGGGGTTGGGCGGGACGAAGTCGGTGCGTACGAGTTGGGGCCACAGGAACTGGCTGCAGATCATGCCGAGGAACTGTTCGGCGACGGTGGCTGCCGACTGTGGCTGTCCGTCGGCCGAGCGGAAGTCGAGGGTGCCGGCCTGTGCCTCGGTGTCCAGGTAGTTGCGGAGCCGGTCGAAGAAGGGTCCGCGGTCGATGGCGAAGCCGGTGCCGACGATGTCGGCGAGTTCCGGCATCTGGGGGAGTTCGGTGATGATGAGGCGGCACAGCGCGGCCGTGCCGGGCCGTGAGACCAGGCAGGCGTAGTCGCGGCCGATGTGGTCCAGACCGTACCGGGGATCACCGGGCGGGGGTGCTTCGGCGTACTCCACGTCCAGCTGCCACTGTTCGGCGGTGACGGCCGCGAACAGGGCGGCCTTGGAGGGGTACCGCTTGAAGAGGGTGCCGGTGGAGACGCCGGCCTTCTTCGCGATCTGGGCGAGGGAGGCCTTGTCGTATCCCCGGTCGAGGAAGAGGTCGCGGGCGGCACGGATGATGCGCGCGCGGTTCTCCTCCTTGATCTGCGCGTGATACCCGGCCTGGCACGTATCGCCACCGGTCTCCGCCACCGCCATACCCACGCCCCTCGCCCGTCTCCCGGCCGCGTCCCCGCTGTCAGAGGACGGTCTGGCCACCGTCCAGGATAAGGTCCTGGCCCACCGCGAAAGCGGAGGCGTCGGAGGCCAGGTACACGACGGCCTCCGCGACCTCCGCGGGCAGACCCATGCGACCCAGCGGGATGCCGGCGCTGATCCCCTCCAGCACCGCCGCCTGCTGCGCGGGGTCCTCGATCCCGAGCTTGGCGTACAGCGGGGTGTCCACCGGGCCGGGGCTGACCGCGTTGAACCGGATGCCGTGCGACCTGAGCAGGTCCGCGTTCCACGACCGCATCAGGGAGCCGAGGGCCGCCTTCGTCGCGGCGTAGGCGTTCGAGTTCCCGTAGCCGCCGTGCGCGCTGTTGGACGCGTTGAGGATGACCGAGGACGGGTTGGCCAGCACGGGCACCAGGGCCTGCGTGAGGAAGAAGACGCTCTTGACGTTGATGTCGAAGAGCCGGTCGAAACTGTCCTCCGTGTGGTCCTCGAACGGCCGCCAGTCCGAGACACCGGCGTTCAGGAACGCCACGTCCAGCTCCCCGAAATGCTCACGCACCCGCTCCGCCAGCCCGCGCTGAGCATCGAGATCGCGGGCATCTGCCTGCACCACCGGCACCTTGTCCCCGAGGACCTGCCGCGCCCTGTCGATGCTGGCCGGGGTGACGCCGGTGACCAGCACGTCGGCCCCCTCCGCAATAAAACGCTGGGCGGTCTCCAGACCGATCCCGCTCGTGCCGCCGGTGACGAGGGCGCGCTTGCCCGCAAGACGATTCATGGTCATGGTTCCTTGCCGAGACATAAGGTAAGTCGATTGACTCACCTTATGAAGGTAACTCCCGCGCCGTCCGTAAGGCAAGTCGATCCACTTACCATCGGGGCCGCGCCGTAGAAGTGGCCGACACGCGGTTCCGGGGGGCGCCCCATCCTTCCGTCGAAGCCGACCGGAAGGGCTGTAAGTTGCGGACACATGATGGTCGACAAGCGACACTTCCAGCTGAGCGGAACCCCGGTCGGACCGGCTGAGGTTCGGCTCTACGGCTTCCAGCCCCCGGTCGGTACCCCCTACGGCCTTGAGGTGAGTACCGTCGAGGACTTCTTCGCCCAGCACGACGACTGGCCGTGGAACCCGCCCCGTCCGGGCCGTGCCACCTTCCACTACCTCATCGCCGTCACCGAAGGGGAGTTGCGGCACGACGTCGACCACGTCACGCGGACCGTCACCCCCGGCCAGTGGCTGTGGGTACGCCCCGGACACGCCCAGTGCTGGCATCCGCCCGGCGCGGCCCGCGGCCCGTTCATCCTGTTCGAACCCGACGTACTGCGCCCCGACATCGCCCGCCTGCTGGCCCCGCTCACCGCGCACGAGGCCCCTCCCGTGCTCAGCCCCCACCCCGACGACACCGCCTGGCTCCAGCAGACGGCGCTCCAACTCCTGGACGAACACCGCGCACTGGGCCGCCGCCCCCTCACCGTCCACCACGCCCTGCGCCGCAGCCTGCTCGAATCGCTGCTCCTGCGCCTGGCCAACTCCCCGGGCATCGCCGGCACAGCCACGGCCGACACCGCACGCGCCGACCGCTACCGGCACTTCCTGGACGCCCTGGAGCTGCACTTCCGCGAACTGCACCAGGCCGCGGACTACGCCGAGCTGCTCGGCTGCTCGGTCCGCACCCTCAGCCGCGCCGCCCGCGACGCCACCGGCAAAGGAGTACGCGAACTCATCGACGACCGGCGCCTCCTCGAAGCCCGGCGCCTGCTGGCAGCCGCCCGGTGGGACGCCCGCGCCGTGGCCGTCCACCTCGGCTTCACCGACCCCGCGAACTTCGGCCGCTTCTTCCGCGACCGCACTGGCCTCACCCCGGCGGCCTTCGCGGCCCGCGCGAACGGCGGATAAGGGGAGGCCGGACCCACCGTACGGTAATTGACAGGGTACGAACGTACCTCCTAACGTACCCGGCATCCGGGAGCACCACCGTCGGCTCAAAGAGGAGCACCGATGCAGCACCTGTACGAGATAGACGTCCGGGTCCCGATGCGCGACGGAGTGGCCCTCGCCGCCAACGTGTGGCATCCGGTCCAGGGGCAGGCTCCGACGCTGCTCGTGCGCATGCCCTACGGCAAGGACGTGTTCGGCGTCAGCCTGGGCGGGGTCATGCCCGACCTCATGCCTCTGCTGGAGGCGGGCTACGCGGTGGTCGTGCAGGACTGCCGGGGCACCCACCGCTCGGAGGGCGAGTTCGTTCCGCACCTGGCCGACCGCGACGACGGCGAGGACACCGTCGCCTGGATCGCCGAGCAGCCCTGGTCCGACGGCACGGTGGGCATGTACGGCGGGTCCTATCTCGGGATGGTCCAGTGGGAGACCGCCGTCACCGGAGCCCCCGCCCTCAAGGCGATCGCCCCGTCCGTCACCTCGACCGACAACTACGAAGCGCCCTGGTACGGCCCGGGCGGCGCGCTCTCACTGAGCCTGGTCACCGTGTGGAACGCCATGATGTACATGGCCGACGCCCAGCGGTCCCTGGCGGCCGGCGAGGGCTCCGTGTCCCAGGTGCAGCGGCTCGGCCGGGCGGCGCTGTACCCGGAGCCGCTGAACGACGTGCTGCCCACGGCCGAGGTCCCGGTCCTGGCGGAGTACGGCAAGTGGTGGGACGACTGGCTGGCCCACCCCTCCCACGACGCGTACTGGGACGCCATGGAGCTCACGCCCGAGCTCAAGAACGTCACCGTTCCGGCGCTCAACATAGGCGGCTGGTACGACCTCTACATCGGGCAGACGGTGCGCACGTACACCACCGCCCGTCAGCAGGCGGGCAGTGCGCAGGCCCGTGAGGGGCAGCGGCTGATCATCGGCCCGTGGGATCACATCTCCTCGACCGGTGTCTATGCCGACCGCTCCTTCGGTCCGCTCGCCAGTGCGCAGATGCTGGGCCTGACCGGCCTGCACGTGAAGTTCTTCGACCGCTGGCTCCGGGGCGACACCACCGCTCTGGACGGCGTGGCGCCGGTGAAGATCTTCGTGATGGGCATCGACCAGTGGCGCGACGAGCAGGACTGGCCGCTGCCCGACACGAGGTGGACCGACTTCCACCTCACGAGCGCCGGCCACGCCAACACAGCGGGCGGCGACGGCGCGCTGACGACCGAGCCGCCGACCGGCGCCGGGCACGACACCTACCTCTACGACCCGCGCCGCCCGGTTCCCACGGCGGGCGGGGCGACCATGCCGGTGACACGGGAACTCTGCGGCCCGGTCGATCAGCGGACCGTCGCCGCCCGCGAAGACGTCCTGTGCTTCGCCGGGCCGGTGCTGGAGGAGCCCGTCGAGGTCACCGGTCCGGTCAGCCTGACCCTGTTCGTCTCCTCGTCGGCCGTGGACACCGACTTCACCGCCAAGCTCGTCGACGTCTTCCCCGACGGCAGGGCGATCAACCTGTGCGACGGGATCCTGCGCGCCCGCTACCGGGGCGGCCTGGCCACGGAAGAACTGATGGAGCCCGGCTCGGTCTACGAGATCACCGTCGACATGACCGCCACGTCCAACGTGTTCCTCCCCGGTCACCGCATCCGCGTGGACGTCTCCAGCAGCAACTTCCCCCGCTACGACCGCAACACCAACACCGGCGGCGTCATCGCCCGTGAGAGCGAGGAGCAGATGATCCCCGCGGTCAACCACATCCACCACGGACCGGACCACCCCAGCCGTCTGGTCCTGCCGGTCATCGACCGCGAGGACCAGTCGTGAGCGCCGCCGACCGGGTCGCGAGATCCCTTTTCTCCGAGTTCTCCGAGTTCTCCGAGGCGGATGTGGCGTGGCTGCTGTGCGACCGGCATCCCGCCGACAGGGTGGCGTTCACCGTCGTCGATGCCGCCGGCGAGGCGTCCGTCCTGACCTTCGGGCAGCTCGCGGCGGATTCCCACCGCTGTGCGCGGGCGTTGCAGGAGCTCGGCGTCGGGCCGGGCGACCGGGTGGCGACCCTGATGGGCAAGAGCACCGACCTCGTGACCGTCATCCTCGCGACCTGGCGGCTCGGCGCGGTCTACGTCCCGCTGTTCACCGCGTTCGCACCCCAGGCCATCGCCCTGCGCCTGGAGGGCGCGGGTGCACACGTCGTGGTCGTCGACCCCGACCAGCGCCACAAACTCGACCCGGGCCCCGACATGCCGGACGACCCCGAGCGCCGCGTCGTCGTCACCGGAACGGCCACGTCGGGCGGTGACCTGTCGCTGACCGACCTCGTCGCCGCCGCGTCACCCGAGCCGGTACCCGCGACCACCATGAGCGGGGACGGCCCCCTCGTCCACATGTTCACCTCCGGCACCACCGGCAAGCCCAAGGGCGTCATCCACCCCGTCTCCTACATCGCCGGATGGCAGATCTACCTGGAGTACGCCCTGGGCGTCACCGGGGACAGCAGCTACTGGTGCGCCGCCGACCCGGGCTGGGCCTACGGGCTGTACGCGGCCGTCGTCGCCCCGATGGCCGCCGGCATCCCCAGCCTGCTGCTGTCCGGCGGGTTCTCCGCCGAGACGACCTGGCGCACCCTCGCCGAGCACCGGATCACCGACTTCACCGCCGCCCCGACCGTGTACCGAGGGCTGCGCTCCTCGTCGGTACCGGTGCCCGAGGGGCTGCGGCTGGAGCGGGCGTCCAGCGCGGGCGAACCCCTGACCCCCGAGGTCAACGAGTGGGCCGCCACCGCGCTGGGCCTTGCCGTGCACGACCACTTCGGCCAGACCGAGGTCGGCATGCCCCTGGCCAACCACCACCATCCCGAACTCGCCCGTCCGCTCAAGCCGGGATCGATGGGCCGTCCGCTGCCCGGCTGGAGCCTCACCGTCCTGGCCGACGAGAAGGACGAGCCGGCCGGAGAAGGCGTGCTCGGCCGGGTCGCGATCGACGTCGCGGCGAGCCCGCTGATGACCTTCCGCGACTACCAGATCCCCGGGCAGAGCGCTTCCAAGTTCACCCCCGACGGCCGCTGGTACCTCACGGGCGACGCCGGGCGGGTCGACGCCGACGGGGACTTCTTCTTCTCCTCCCGCGACGACGACGTCATCATCATGGCCGGCTACCGGATCGGGCCGTTCGAGATCGAGAGCGTCCTCGCCCAGCATCCCGCGGTCGCCGAGTGCAGCGTCATCGGCGCCCCCGACGACGTCCGCGGCGAGGTCATCGAGGCGTACGTCGTCCTGCGCGACGGCGTCGACGGCTCACCGGAACTGGCCACCGAGCTCCAGCAGTTGGTCAAGACCCGGTACGCCGCGCACGCCTACCCGCGTCAGGTCCATTTCATCGACGCCCTGCCCAAGACGCCCAGCGGCAAGACGCAGCGCTACCTGCTGCGCGAGCGCCGACGCACCGAGGAGTCACGTTGACCGGCATGGAACCGCTGCTCGTCGAGCAACGCGGCCCCGTCCGATGGCTGTCGCTCAACCGCCCCGAGCGCCGCAACGCCCTCGACGTCACCCTCGTAGCAGCCCTGGACCAGCAGATCACCAGCGCCGAGGCCGATCCCGGTACGGCGGTCGTCGCGGTGGCGGGGAAGGGGCCGAGCTTCTGCGCCGGCGGGGACTTCCACCAGTTCCTGGAGCTGGACGACGCCGGCCACAACCCGGTCGACTTCCTGACCGACGTATCGGCCTGCTTCAGCCGTATCGCGGCCAGCCCGAAGCCATGGGTGGCCGTGTTGCACGGTCACGCTGTCGCCGGGGGCCTCGAACTCGCGTTGGCCTGCGATGTTGTTGTCGCGGCCGACACCACGCTCATCGGTGACGGGCACTTGAAGCAGCGTCTGGTACCGGCCGGCGGGTCGAGCGTTCGGCTGCCCGGTGCGGTCGGGCGGGGACTGTCCCGCTGGCTCCTGCTCACCGGCGAACTGCTGCCCGCGACCGCGTTCGAGAGCACCGGCTGGATCCGCGCGATCGTGCCCGAGGGCGACCTCGACGCCACCGCTACCCGCATCTGCCAGCAGTTGGCGGACCGTCACAGTCCCGCCCAGGAACACCTCAAGACACTCCTGCACCGGATCGACGGCATGGCTCCCGAACAGGCCCTGCGCGAGGAGTTGGCCACCTTCGCGGACAACTGGTCGGCCAGTTCCGTGGCCGATGCTCTGCGAGCCTTCCTCGCTCCCTCCACCACGAAAGCGGGCAACCAGTGAATCGCTACCAGGGACGGGTCGTCGCCATCACCGGCGCCGCGCAGGGGCTCGGCCTCGCCATGGCGACCCGGTTCGCGGCGGAGGGTGCCATGGTCGCCCTGGCCGACGTCAACGAACAGGCCCTCACTGAAGCCGCCGGGACCATCGCCGAGGCCCATGACGCGAAACTCCGCACCGACGTGGTGGACGTGACCGACTCGGCCCAGGTCAACGCCTGGATCGATGGTGTCGGGCGCCTAGACGTGCTGGTCAACAACGCCGGCATCATCCGTGACAACCGCGTGGAGGACATCACCGACGACGACTGGCACGCGGTCATCGGCGTCAGCCTGACCGGCGGCTTCCACTGCGCCCGCGCCGCGTTCGGGCCCATGAAACGCCAGGGCTACGGCCGTATCGTCAGCTTCTCCTCCATGTCGTGGCGCGGGAACTTCGGCCAGACCAACTACGTGGCCGCCAAGGCGGGGATCGTCGGCATGACCCGCACCCTCGCGCTGGAGGGCGCCCGTTACGGCATCACCGCCAACGCCATCGCCCCCGGGCTGATCGAGACCCCCATGCTCGCCTCCATGAACGGCCCGGCCCGCGACAAACTCACCGCCAAGGTCCCCATGCGCCGCACCGGCCGCCCCGAGGACATCGCCGAAGCTGCGGCGTTCCTTGCCAGCGAGGCCGCCGGTTACATCACCGGGGTCGTCCTGGATGTGGACGGCGGCATCTCCATCGGCTCCTCGATCCGGTGACCGACAGCCTTGTCCCCGTGGGTACGTTTGGAGGTACGCTGGTACCCATTTGCCAGGGGTCGGCCTTCCGGCCCGGACGACCACTCGCCGCTTCCGGCGGAGATCTTCAGGGGGACTGCCACGGTGACGGCCCAGACCGACTCGCGTGACCGACGCCCGCGCCGAACCGCGCGCAAGCGGGTCGTCGACACGCGCCGACGGGACGAACTGCTGCTCCAGGCCGAGACGATCATCCTGGCCGAAGGCTTCACCGCGGTGACCATGGACGAGCTCGCCCAACGGCTCGAGTGCTCCAAGGCGACGCTGTACAGCCTCGCCTCCACGAAGGAACAGCTGGTACTGGCGGTGACCCGCACCTTCTTCCGGGACGCGACAGCCGAGATCGAACAGGCGGTGCAGGCCGAGCCGGACCCCAGGCAGCGCATCCGCGTCTACCTCACCGGCGTCGGCACGGCCATGCGCCGCCACTCCCACGCCTTCTACGACGACATGGTCGGCTACGAACCGACGGCGCAGATCTACCGCAAGAACTCCGCCGCCGCAGCACACCGGGTCCACGAACTGATCGAGGAGGGCGTACGGACCGGCGTCTTCCGCGCGCTCAACGGCCACTTCGCCGCCCACGTCGTGGCGGTCACCATCGACGCGGTCCAGTCGGGGGCCCTCCTGGAGAGGACCGGCCTGACCGCAGGCGACGCCTTCTCCGAACTCGGCGACCTTCTGCTGGACGGGCTCAGCGTGGGGCAGGGCACAAAGGATCAGGCTTCGACGCCCAGGTAGAGCCCGACGGAAGCGGCCTGCGCCGCACGGCATCCGTGGCCTGGTGCAGCGAACAATTCAAGCTTCACCCAGGGGATGTGGGCCGTGAGCGGCTGATCCTGGCTCAGCCGGAGTCCGGGTGGCGTCGCTGGGTACGCAGTCGGGACCAGTGCTTCAGGCGGTCGCCGATCTCGGCCTCGTGGCCGTGTTCGGTGGGCCGGTAGTAGGTCTCGCGGTCCATGTCCTCGGGGAAGTAGTCGGCGCCGGAGAAGCCGTCGGGGGAGTCCGGGTCGTACTGGTAGCCCTTGCCGTAGCCGAGGTTCTTCATCAGCCGGGTGGGTGCGTTGAGGATGTGCGGCGGCGGCATGAGGGAGCCGGTACGGCGGGCGCTTTTGGTCGCGGCGCCGAAACCTCGGTAGACGGCGACGGACTTCGGGGCGGTGGCCAGGTAGACGACGGCCTGGGCGAGGGCGAGTTCCCCCTCGGGCGAGCCGAGCCGCTCGTACACGTCCCACGCGGCAAGGGTCTGCTGGACGGCGCTCGGGTCGGCCATGCCGACGTCCTCGCCCGCGAAGCGGACCAGCCGGCGGGCGATGAACAGCGGGTCCTCGCCGCCCTCCAGCATCCGGGCCAGCCAGTACAGGGCGGCGTCCGGGTCGCAGCCGCGCATCGACTTGTGCAGCGCGGAGATCAGGTTGTAGTGACCCTCCTGGGCCTTGTCGTACAGCGGGGCCCGCTGCTGCACCTGCCGCGCCAGCCCGGCCACGTCCAGCGGGCCGGTGCCGGTGGGGAGGGCCTGGAGCTGTTCGGCCATGTTGAGCAGGTAGCGGCCGTCCCCGTCGGCCAGGGCGAGCAGGGCCTGACGGGCCTCGTCGGTCAGCGGCAGCCGGCGTCCGGTCAGCTCCTCGGCGCGGGCCGTGAGGGTTCGCAGAGCCTGTTCGTCGAGGCGTTTGAGGACGAAGACCTGGCTGCGCGAGAGCAGCGCGCCGTTCAGTTCGAAGCTCGGGTTCTCGGTGGTCGCGCCGACCAGGACGACCGTGCCGTCCTCCACGTAGGGCAGGAAGCTGTCCTGCTGGGCGCGGTTGAAGCGGTGGATCTCGTCGACGAACAAGAGCGTCCCCCGCCCCCGCGCCCGGCGCTGCTCGGCGTCGCGGAACACCCGGCGCAGGTCGGCGACCCCGGAGAAGGTCGCCGACAGCGGGGCGAAGACCAGACCGGCGGCATCGGCGAGGAGCCGGGCGATGGTGGTCTTCCCGCAGCCGGGCGGCCCCCACAGGACCATCGACACCAGGTGCTGCCGCTCGACCATCCGCCCGATCGGTGCCTCGTCGCCCAACAGATGCTCCTGGCCGACCACCTGGCCGAGGGTGCGCGGGCGCAGCCGGTCGGCGAGTGGACGCGAGAGGTCTTCGACGGCCGGTGCGGTGGTGTCGGGGCCGGGATCGTCGTCGAACAGGGGGAGCGCTTCGCTGTGGTCCATGGGGCTGGGCTTTCGCATAGGTGACGAGTTCTCAGTCGTCCAGGACGACGACGTGCTTGCCCGGTGTGGCGCCGGATTCGAGGTTGGCCTGGGCGTCGCGGACTTGTTCCAGGCCGTGGTAAACCTTCGCGACCGGGACGTTGAGACGTCCGGCGGCGATGGCCTGGAGCTGGTGGGCGAGGACGTCGGCCGGGAGGTCGGCGGCCTCACCGTCGTAGGAGGTCAGCCGCACCCCGCCCGGGATCATGAACGGGCTGAAGTCGGGGATCGTCCACTGGCCCGCCAGGGCGCCGATGAAGCAGACCGTGCCGTGGCGGCGGACGGTGCGCAGGGTGTCGGGGAGGACCGAGCAGCCGACCATTTCCAGGGCGGCGTCGACGCCGTCCGGGATCAGCTCGCGCACCTGGTCGGCGATCGTGCCGTTGTCGACGAGGGGATGGTCGACGCCCGCGGCCCGCAGTTCCCCTGACCTCGACTCGCTGCGGGTGGTGGACAGCACGGTCGCTCCGAGGTCCTTCGCGATCGTGGCCGCGCAGAGCCCGACCGTGGAGGTGCCGCCGCGGATCAGCAGTGTCTGCCCGGCCTGGAGGTCCAGGCCGCGGGTCAGGGACCCGTAAGCGGTCTGGAACATCTGCGGCAGCGCGCCGACGACCTCCCACGGCAGGCTGGTCCCGAACGGGATGACCTGTGCCGCGGGGACGGTCACGTACTGGGCGTACGTGCCGTCGTAGGAGCGGCCCATGCCGCCCATCATCGTGGCCACCTGCTGGCCCGGCCGCAGGCCGCTGTCCTCGTCGGCCTCGTCGACCACGCCGACGCCCTCGATGCCGGGAACACGGGGGTAGGTGACCTCCGCGTCCGACTCACCCTTGCGGGTGGTGACCTCGGACTCGTTGACGCCGAACGCCTTCACCCTGATCCGTACCCAGCCGGGTTTGCGGACGGGCACCGGGACGTCCTTGATCTCCAGTGCGTCGAGGCCGCCGGGCCGGGTGACGACGACGGCCCGCATCGATTGGCTCATGCCGAGTTCCTTACTCTGTTCTGCGCTGTTCCGGATCGCTGTCAGGGGCGGTCGATGCCCTCCCACAGGTCGAGGGCCTGCCGGTAGTGGGCGGTGGCCTCGAAGGGAGGGTTGCCGACGGTTTCCGAGGTGGGCTTGTCCGTGACGGCGGGCCACAGGCGGGTCTGCTCGCCGGTGGCGAAGTCGAGGACGAGGTCGCGGATACGTGTGTCGCGCTCGGCCTGTTCCGCGCTGCGGCCCGGCTGTTCCTGGCCGACCAGGGCGTACATCTCTGTGCCGTGTACGGCGGGTGTGCCCTCGGCGGGGCCGATCAGGAGGAGGTGGGCGTTGCCGCCGGCGGCGGCGTGGGTCAGGGCGCCACGCGCTGCGGGGAGCCCGAAGAGGTAGTCCGTCAGGAGTGCGGCGCGGACCTCGGCAGGGGTACGGCCGTCCTGGTCGTAGGCGTCGACGATCTTCTTGGCGCGGGAGCGGGGAATGCGCCAGCCCGCGATCTCGTCGACGATGCGGTCGACGGTGTGCGGGTCGAACCGGTCGAGGTCGTTCGCCACCCACCAGCCCATGTCGTCGCTGGCCATGCTCAGCAGCACGTCGACATCACGGTGTGTGCCCGAGGCGAGTACGTCCATGGGGTGGGCGTGCAGCACCGCGCCGGGCTGTCCGGTGTCCAGGACGACGCCGAGGCTCTTGCTGTCCATCCCGCCACGGACTCCGAGGTCCGTCGGGGTGACCTTGTGCAGGGCGGCCACCAGGGACGCCGTGTCGAGGTCGAGCAGCTTCTCGGGGTTGTCCGCGACGCCGAGTTCGGTGACGAACAGGTGGGCGAGCTCCTCGGCCCACCAGGCCGGCTGGAGCCGAGAGGGCCCGGCGGAGAACCCGGCCAGCCGCCGGTACAGGCCGTCGGCGGAGGCGGCGCCCAGCAGGCCGAAGGTGGAGTAGGCGCCGCCGCTGTGGCCGTAGACGGTGACGTTGTCGGGGTCGCCGCCGAAGTGGGCGATGTTCCCCTTGATCCAGGTCAGCGCGGCGATGACGTCCTGAAGGCAGAGGTTGCTCGCCTCGGCGAGCCGCCCGCCGTACTGCGACAGCGAGACCGCGCCCAGGGCGCCGAGCCGGTAGTTGACCGACACACCCACCACGCGGCCCGACGCGGCGAGGCCGGCGGCGTTCGAGGTGATCTGCGTGTTCGCGCCGTACTCGAATCCGCCGCCGTGGATGTACACGGCCACGGGCAGCGCCGTGCCGGCCGGCTGCTCGGGGGCCCACACGTTCAGGTTCAGACAGTCCTCGCCGGTCCCGCTGTCGGCTTCGAGCCAGTCCCCGCTGTCGGGCTGGACGGAGACGACGCCCTTGCGGTCGTAGGGGAGGTCCGGGTCGAAGTCCGCGACCACGGGGCGGCGGTATCGCTCGGCGGTGGCGTACGGGATTCCCCACCAGGACCGCACCCCTGGTGCGGTGGGAGCCTTGGGCGCAGTCGCGGTCATGGCGTGAGATTCCTTCCGATGCGGTTCGGGTGTTTCGCGCGGCTGATCGCTCGCGGTGACGCTCCCCAGCATTCCCCGGGCTTCGGTAAATCGCCTGGCGAGCAGCGGTCACCTGGTGGTCATGAGGTGACACTTCGGCAACAAGAACTACGTGGCTGCCGGCCGGACCGTCGGCTCGAAGCAGCAGATCGGTGCCGCACTGACCACCCGGAAGCGTCGGGAGAGAATGCCCGGCATGACGACTTGAAGAGCACCGGCCGCGCGATGGCGATGGACGAAGGTCGGCGCGCTGGACACGGTCCCCGACGGAGACCGATACGCCTGCGCGGCCTGCCGGACGCCCGTCCGCTCGTACCAGTACCGCTGCCACCCGCCGGAATCCCCCCTGTACGAGCGGTGCGTCGGTCTCGCGTGGTGCCCGGACTGCCGTACCTACACCGCCGACCTGGTGCACGTCCCCCGGCAACGAACCCTCACCGACGCCTTGGCCGCGCTTCCGGAGGACCGACGCGAACGTATCGCCCGTTCTGAGACCCGGCTGATCGACTTCCTGAACCGCGAGGCCAGGGGTACGTGGTTGTCCTGACAGGTCGGTGAGCGTCGTGTTCGCCGGTCACCGTCCGGTTCGGGGCAGGAGTAGGCGTCGGCCGGGGCGTTCCACGCCCTCGTACAGTGCCCATGCCAGTCCGAGCGATACGAGGAGGGCGGCGCCGGTGACCGTGAGTGCCAGTGCCGTCGGGAGGTGGCGTAGGGGGAGGAGTTGTTCCCCCAGGCGTAGTACCAGGACGTGGACCATGTAGAACGCGAAGGACCACTCGCCCAGCACCACCAGCCGGCGTCGGCGCCAGAAGGAGGGCAGGCCCCGTAGGTCGGCCATCGCCGCTGCCGGGATCAGTAGGGCCAGGCCGATGACCGTGCACGCGGACGTCGAGTAGCCGTTGGGGAGTTGATGCGTGAGGAAGTAGCCGACGACCGTGAGCGCGAGGGACACGTCCAGCCCGGGGCCGCGCCACGCGCCGAGCCGGACCAGGCAACCGGCGGCGGCTCCGAGGACGAACTCCGGGAGGCGGGCGGCGGGGTTGCTGGTCAGGGTCCAGTCCAGGGAGTAGTGGAGGTTCGCCCACGGGAGCAGGAGCACGAGCAGGGCGGCGGCGGCCATCACGCCGACGAGTGCGCGGGACCCCAACCGGCGCAGGAACACATGGAGCAGCGGGAAGACCGCGTAGAAGAACGCCTCGCAGGTCAACGACCAGCTCACCGGGTTGACCGCCTGCCACCAGTCCCGCTTCCACGAGCTGACCAGCAACAGGTTCGCCACGGTCTCGCCGGTGCCGCTGGGTCGCAGGCCGGGTATGAGGGTCGCGGCGAGGACCAGCGTGAGCAGCGCCGTGACCAGGTGGACGGGGTAGATCCGGGCGAGCCGGCGCCGCCAGAACCGGTGGGCGCTGTCGCCGTCCCGCGCCGACCAGGCCAGCACGAACCCGGAGAGCACGAAGAAGAACGACACCCCTACGGCACCGGGCCCGGCCGCCCAGTCCACCAGCCGCCCGCTCTCACCGCCGAAGTAACCGAAGTTCCGGATGTGATGCAGGAAGACGAGCAGCGCGGCGGCCCAGCGCATACCGGTGAGCGAGGGCAGTGAACCTTTCGGCAGAGGGACGCGGGCCACGGCGGGGCGGTCGGGCAGCTGGCTGATCGTCGGCGCGGCGACGTCATGGGTGGTCAACGGGAGATCCTTGGGTGCGGGGGCGACGGAGTGTTCCTCACACTTCCCCATAGGCACTTCGGCACCGCGAGGTTCGCTCGATCGGTCCGATTTCCCCATCTCTTTGCCGTGTTGTGACGCGAGCGTGCGGAAAACGCACCGACGGCGTGCAGGGGCTGTCGTGCGTGCTCCCTTCGGCGACGGGACCGGGTGGCCGGGCGTGCCCGCGCGATGGGCGAAGATGGCCCCGCGCGGGAGGAGCGACACATGGGCAGAGTGACCCTGGCCGACGTGGCACGGCACGCGGGGCTGTCGGTGACAGCGGCGTCCCTGGTGCTCAACCGCCGCCCCGGCACCCGGATCTCGGAGGAGGCCCGCGCCAGGGTCTTCGCCGCCGCCGAGGAACTCGGCTACCGGCCCAACGTCGCCGCCCGCAGCCTCCGTACCCGCAAGACCGCGACGCTCGCCTTCGTCTCGGACGCCGTCGCCACCACCCGCTTCGCCGGCGACATGATCCGCGGCGCCCTCGAAGCGGCCCGCGAACGCGACCACGTCCTCCTCATCGCCGAGACCCAGGGCGACCCGGAGGCCGAACGGCAGGCGGTCGAGGCGATGTTGGACCGCCAGATCGACGGTTTCGTGTACGCGGCCATGGCATGCCGCCGCCTGACCGTGCCCCCGGCGATGGCGAGCCGCCCCACGGTCCTCCTCAACGCCGACAGCGCCGAACCCGTCGCCGCGATCCTCCCGGACGACGAACGCGCGGGCCACGACGTGGCGACGCTCCTCCTGGAGCACGGCCACCGCCGTATCGCCGTGATCGGCCGGGCCGACGCCGTCGAACGCGACCCCCGCCGCTCCCTCGCCGCAGGCCCCCGCCTGCGCGGCATCCGGCGCGCCCTGGAGCCGTACGGCCTGCGCCTCACCCCCGGCGGCCGGGCCGACGAATGGGAGCCCGCCGACGGGTACGAGGCGATGCGCGAGCTGCTGAGCCGCCGCACCCCGCCCCGGGGCATCGTCTGCATGAACGACCGGCTGGCCCTCGGCGCGTACCAGGCGCTGGCCGAGGCGGGGCTGTCCGTGCCGGGGGACGTCTCCGTCGTCTCCTTCGACGACGACCCCATCGCGGGCTGGCTGCGTCCGGGGCTGACGACGGCCGCTCTGCCGCACGAGCGGATGGGGCGGCTGGCGGTGGAGACCCTGCTCGACCAGGAGGTGCGGCCCGGCGTGCGGTGGGTGCCGATGCCCGTCCAAGTGCGGGGGTCTGTCGGGGCGCCCACCCAGCAGGATGAGCCGACTGTTTGATAAAACGATTTAGCCTGCTAGTTTTCCCGCAACGTCTGTGAGCGAGAGGCACGTCGATGTTGCGCTTGCCCGATCACTGGGTGTGGGACAGCTGGTACACGCGGGACGACGAAGGCCGCCACCACGCCTTCTTCCTCAGAGCGTCCCGCGCCCTCCTGGACCCCGACCGCCGCCACCACCGCGCCTCGGTCGGCCACGCCGTCTCCGACGACCTGCGCACCTGGCACCTCACCGCCGACGCGCTGACCGCCGCCGACGACCCCGCCTGGGACGACCTCGCCACCTGGACGGGTTCCGTGGTCCGGGCCCCCGACGGCCGCTGGCACCTGTACTACACGGGGGTCAGCCGCGCCGAGAACGGCCTCGTCCAGCGCATCGGCCTCGCGGTCTCCGACGACCTCCACACCTGGCACCGCCACGGCGACAAACCCCTCGTCGAGGCCGACCCGGCCTGGTACGAACGCCTCGGCGACGGGACCTGGCACGAGGAGGCGTGGCGCGACCCGTGGGTGTTCCCCGACCCGGCGGGGGAGGGCTGGCACATGCTGATCACGGCGCGTGCGGGCCAGGGCCCCGCAGCGGGCCGGGGCGTCATCGGCCACGCCCGCTCGGCGGACCTCCTCGACTGGACCGTGGAACCACCCCTCACGGAACCCGCCGGGTTCGGACACCTGGAGGTGCCGCAGGTCGCGGTCGTGGACGGACAGCCGCTGCTGCTGTTCTGCACCAACACCCCGCACCCGCGCGCGGACGAGGGCCGCCTGTGGGCGATCCCCGGCGCGTCGGTCACGGGCCCCTGGGACCCGGCTACGGCAACTCCCGTACCCGGCCCGGACCTCTACGCGCCCCGCCTGGTCCAGGGCGCCGACGGAACCTGGCAGCTCATCGGGTTCGTCGACGAACGGGACGGGGTGTTCGTGGGGGAGCTGTCGGACCCCGTACCCGTGCACTGGACCCCCGAAGGGCTCCGCTGATCCCCCGTCAGCCGCGAGGCCGCGCATGGGACGCCCGCAGCATCACCGGCATGGGCACGCGGTGGACGGCCGGTTCCGTGTCGCCGTCGAGCAGCGTCTCCACGGCCAGCCGCCCCAGCCGGTAGTGCGGCAGCGCCACGCTGGTCAGCGGCGGCCGGACCCACATCGCGAGGTCCGAGTCGTCGAACGACACCACCGACACGTCGTCCGGCACCCGTAGCCCCGCCTCCTGGAGCGCCTGGTAAGCCCCCAGCGACAGCCGGTCGTTGAGGCAGACCAACGCGCGCGGCACGGTCCCCGCCGCCAGCAGTCGCCCCACCTCGCGGTGCCCGTCCTCGGGCTGCCAGTCGCACTCGGCGACCCCGTCGACCCGTACGCCCGCCCCCGCGAGCACCTCCTCGATGCCCCGCATCCGCTCCAGCCCCGCCCACACCCCGTCCGGCGTCGCCTCCGTCACGTGACGCCCGCCGATGACGTGCACACCCTCCCGGTGCCCGGCGTCGAGCAGCGCACGCGCCGCGTCGCGGCCCGCGTTCACCTCGTCCGGCAGGACGCTCGGCCAACGCGCGTCCCGTTCATAGCAGTTGAGCAGCACCACCCGGGCGTCCCGCAGCGCGGCCGGGAGCCGCACCTCGCGGCTGTACATCGTGGCGTACACGAACCCGTCGACCTGCCGGTCCAGCATCCCCTCGACGAGCCGGGTCTCCGTCTGCGCGTCCCCCTCGGTCTCCGCGACGAACAGGACGTGCTCGCGGGCGCCCGCCGCGTCGAGGGCGCCGTGGATGACCTCGCCCGCGAACTGGGTCGTCGCGATGGTGTCCGAGATCAGGGCGACGGTCCTGGTCACCGACGTGCGCAGGCCACGGGCGGTGAGGTTGGGCCGGTAGCCGAGTTCGCGCGCGGCGCGCCGTACACGCTCCTCGGCGTCGCCCGAGATGCGCATGTCGCGGCGGCCGGCGAGGACGAAGGACGCCGTGGTCGGCGACACCCCGGCCAGGCGGGCGACGTCGGTCATCGTGACGCGTCGTCGGCTCAAATGCGTTCCTCCGCACGGTGCTTGACAGGGTCTGAGGCAGGGCTCATGCTCACTGCTAAATCTATTTAGCACCGGTGAAAGCCGCCTTGGCAACCGTCTGGACCGACGGTGCCGGGATCACCGGAACCGGCTGTCACGGCCTCCCCACAGGCACGTCCGGAGCCGCCGGACCGTGTCCGCCACCACGACCTCGACCGGGACTCCCCGATCCCTCCCTCGTGACCCAGGCAAGGAGTGCTCCATGTACGAAGGCACGGCGAAACCATGGCCGGTACGGGCCCTGATGATCCCCCTCATACTCCTGGGCGCCGCGTGCAGCGCTCCCGGCTCCGGCGCTCCCGCCGCCTCCACCGGGGACCCGGCGGTGAGCACCTCGCTCGGCACCGGCGAGGTCACGCTCCAGATGTACGCCGAGACCGGGTTCCCGCTGGCCAAGGCGCTGGCGGACGAGTTCACCCGGCAGCATCCGAACGTCACCTTCAAGGTGCGCGAGGACCAGTTCACGGTGCTCGTCGAGAACGCGCCGCGTGTCCTGGCCGGGGACAACGCGCCGGACATCATGCGGCTGCCGACCATGGTCGACCTGGTCAAGGACAACCTGCTCAAGGATCTCGACCCGTATTTCAAGGCGTACGGGTGGGACAAGTTCCCCGCCTCCCAGCTCGCGCAGCTCCGGGTGGACAAGGCGGGGCAGCGGGGTTCGGGGCCCCTGTACGGCGCCGGGCTCGGGTACAGCGTCACCGGTGTCTTCTACAACAAGGACCTCGCGAAGAAAGCGGGCATGAGCGGGGTGCCGGGGAGCGTCGCCGAGTTCGAGGCGCTGCTGGGCAGGGCCAAGCAGGCGGGGGTCCAGCCGATCGTGCAGTTCAACAAGAACACCGCCGGCATCAACTTCCCGTACCAGGCGCTCCAGAACCAGTTCACCGACCCGGCCGCCGTCAACGACTGGATCTTCCAGAAGACCGGCGCCACCTTCGACACCCCGGCGTCCCTCAAGGCCGCCGAGACCATCGGGAAGTGGGCCCGCGCCGGGTACTTCACCAAGGACGCCAACGCCATGGACTACACCACCATGGTCGGTGACTTCACCAAGGGGCGGGGCCTGTTCATGTTCAACGGGGACTGGGAGTCGGCCAACCTCGACGCGAAGATGCCCGGCAACGTCGGCTTCTTCCTCTTCCCGGCCGAGAAGTCCGGGGGACGGCACGTCGCGATGTCCTCGCCGAACACCTTCGGGATCGGGGCCCGCTCGAAGCATCCGAACGAGGCCGCGTACTTCCTCAACTGGCTGCACACGGACGCCAAGGCGCGCAAGATCCTCGTCGACGTCGGCGGCTCCAGCCCTGGCGGGCCCGCCGATCTCGCCGTACCGCAGGCCAAGGCGGGCACCGTCCTCGCCTCGACCCTCGCCGCGTCGCAGCAACTCGCCGCCGAGAACGGGGCGGTGGACTTCACCGCCAACGCGACCGGGTCCATCTTCGCGTCGGCCATCACGCCCGAGCTCCAGAAGCTGATCGTGGGCCAGCAGACGCCCGGGGGGTACGTGAAGGCCGTACAGAAGGAGTACGCGAAGGAGCTGTCGCGGTGACCGCTACTTTGCCCGAGGTGCGACCCTTGTCGCGTACGGCCGGGAAGGTCGTGAGGAAGCGGCGGGGGACCCGCTGGAGCGGCTGGCTGTTCGTCGTCCCCGCCCTCGCCGTGTACGGGTTCTTCGTCCTCAAGCCCCTGCTGACGACCTTTCAGTACTCCCTCTACCGCTGGGACGGCATCGGTCCCTCGGAGTGGGTCGGGCTCGACAACTACCGGACCGTGCTGACCGATCCGGACCTCCTGGAGATCATCGGGCACGCGTTCGTGCTGATCGTCTTCTTCAGCTTCGTCCCCGTCGTCCTCGGCCTGTTCGTCGCGAGCCTCATCCACCGCGTCAGCACCGGCGCGCTCGGTACGGCGGCCCGGACCGTCCTCTTCCTCCCGCAGGTCATCCCGCTCGTCGCCGCGGGCATCGCCTGGAGCTGGGTCCTGAGTACGACCGGCATGGTCAACCAGGTCATGGACGCGATCGGCCTCGGCCGGTACACGCGCGCCTGGCTCGGCGAGTTCGGTACGGCGCTGCCCGCCGTCGGGATCATCGGGGCCTGGGTAATGCTCGGCCTGTGCACGATCCTCCTCGTCACCGGCATGAGCAAGATCGACCCGTCGCTGTACGAGGCCGCGCGCATCGACGGGGCCGGGTCGGTGCGGGAGTTCTTCGCCGTCACCCTGCCGAGCCTGCGCCGCGAGATCGGGATCTGCCTCACGGTGACCGTCATCGCCGCGCTCGCCAGCTTCGACATCGTGTACATCTCCACCAGCGGCGGGCCCGGGACCTCGACGACCGTGCCGGGGCTGGAGATCTACCGGCTCGCGTTCGCCCAGCGGCAGGTCGGGCTCGCCTCCGCGCTCGCTGTCGTCCTCATGCTGCTCGTCCTGCTCTGCGTCCTGCCGATCCAGCGGCTCTCCCGAGAGGGCAAGTGAAGTGAACATCAGCCGCCGCGAGGCGCTCACCGGGCGGGCCTTCCTCGTCCTGCTCATGGTCGTCACCCTCCTGCCGTTCGTCAGCATGCTGTCCGCCGCGCTCCAGCCCCGGGGGACCGTCCCCTCCGGCCTGGAGTGGCCCTCCGACCCGCAGTGGGGGAACTTCGCCGACGCCTTCGACGTCGCCAACATGGGTGCGCTGCTGAACTCCAGCGTCCTCATCGTCCTCGGCGTCGTCCCGGCCGCCGTCGTCCTCGCGACCATGGCCGGGTTCGGACTCGGCCACCTCAAGGTGCGCGGCGGGGGCATCGCGATGGGTGTCCTGCTGCTCGGCCTGACCATGCCCTTCGAGGCCGTCATCACCCCGATCTACCACCAGATCGACGGCCTCGGCCTCCTGAACACCCGCTGGGCCATCGTCCTCCCGCTGATCGGCCTCTACATGCCGTTCGCGGTCTACTGGATGCGCGCCCACTTCCTCAACGTGCCGAAGGAGCTGTCCGAGGCCGCGCGCGTCGACGGCGCCACGACCTGGCAGCTCTTCTGGCGCGTCCACGTACCCCTGGCCCGCCCCGCCATCTCCTCCCTCACGATCCTCCTGTTCCTGTGGACCTGGAACCAGTTCCTCCTGAGCATCGTGATGGTCGACGACCCGGCGAAACGCACGATGGCCGGAGCGCTCGGCGCCTTCCAGGGCCAGTGGGGCACGGACCTGGTCCTCCTCTGCGCGGGCTCCCTCCTCATCCTCACGCCCACGCTGATCGTGTTCCTCGTGTTCCAACGGCAGTTCGTGACGGCGTTGTTGCAGGGGTCGGTGAAAGGGTGAGACGAGCGGGCGGGGCCTACCGACCCGCCCGACTTCCTGCGAGGCGCCATGTCCGGTACGACACCCCCGTACATCGACCCCACGAAACCCAGCATCGCCCGGGTGTACGACGCTTTCCTCGGCGGCACCGACAACTACGAGGTGGACCGCGAGGTCGTCGCCGCCGTCCGCAGGGCCGCCCCCGAGGCCGCCGACCTCGCGGTCGAGAACCGCGCCTTCCTGATCCGCGCCTGCCGCTTCCTGGCCGGCGAGGCCGGCGTCACCCAGTACCTGGACTGCGGCTCCGGCCTGCCGACCGCCGAGAACACCCACGGCGTCGTACGGCGCGGCGCCCCCGACGCCCGGGTCGTGTACGTCGACAACGACCCGCTGGTCCTGGCCCACGGCCGCGCGCTCCTCGAAGAGAGCGGGACCGAGAACACGGTCATCGTCGCCGAGGACATCTTCGACCCCGAGACGCTGCTGCGGAACGCCGTCGTACGCTCCGAACTCGACTGGACCCGGCCGATCGCCCTGCTCCAGCTGGGCACGCTGCACCACTACAACGCCGAAGCCGTACGCACCCGCGAGGACATCATGCGCGCCTACATCGACGCGCTGCCGTCCGGCTCCTACGTGGCGATCAGCCACTTCCTCGACCCGGAGGACGAAGACAGCGCCACCGCCCGGCAGTTGGAGCACATGTTCCTGCACAGCATGATGGGCAGCGGCACGTTCTCCACCACGGCCGAACTCGAATCCCTCTTCGCCGACCTGGACCTGCTCCCACCCGGCCTGACCCGCTGCGCCGACTGGCACCCCGACACACCCCACCTCAAACCACTGAACGTGGCGCAACGCTGCATCGCCGGGGGCATCGCACGCAAACCCTGAAACCGGCAGGGCGCCTGGGGGGCTTCTCACCTCGCTCGCGCGCCTAGGCTCGCACGGCCAACCCCCGCCGAAGGAGCCGCCGTTGATCACCGACCCGACCATCCTCCGTATCGGCCACGCCGTGGAACTGCACCACCACCAAGGCCAACGGGCAGCCGCGCGCGACCTGTTCACGGAGATCTGGGCCGACATCGGCGGCGAGGAGGGGGACCCGCTGTACGTGTGCGTCCTCGCGCACGCCATGGCCGATGTGCAGGACGACGTACGCGAGGAACTGGAGTGGGACCTGCGGGCACTCGCCGCCGCCGGTCTCGTCACCGACGAGCGGGTGGCGCGGGCCGGGGTCACGTTGTCGGTGGCCGGGCTGTATCCGTCGTTGCATCTCAATGTGGGGGAGTGTCACCGGAAGTTGGGGGATCTTGTTCAGGCCCGCGAGCATCTTCAGCGGGCGCGGGACACCATCGGGGCGCTGGGGGACGACGAGTACGGGCGGCTCATCCGGGAGGGGCTGCGGCGGCTGGCGGAGCAGTTGGAGTCCGCGTGAGCGGGGCGGCGGCACCGCCGGTGGGGCAGCGGGTAACTGGCCGGGCGTCAGTGACTACAAGTCATAGTGCGTGACGGGTGATTGACAGTTCATCAGATCGTCGGGAAGCTCGTGATGCGGTCCATGGGTTCCGGGAGAACGAACAAAGGCACGTTCGCGAAGGAATGAGGACCAGCATGCGCAGACCCGGCCCGTCCCCCCTCCTGCGGATCCTTCTCGCAGCGCTCCTGTTCAGCCTCGGCATCGCCCTCGCCCCGCCCGCCTCGGCCGCACCCCCCGTCCGCATCATGCCGCTCGGCGACTCCATCACCGGCTCCCCGGGCTGCTGGCGGGCGCTCCTGTGGAACCAGTTGCAGAGCACCGGATACACGAACATCGATTTCGTCGGCACCCTCGCACAGCAGGGCTGCGGCCAGCCGTTCGACGGTGACAACGAGGGCCACGGCGGCGAGCTGGTGACCAACATCGCGGACCAGGACCTGATGCCCGCCCGCCTCGCGGCCACCCGCCCGGACATCGTTGCCATGCACCTCGGCACGAACGACGTGTGGAGCGCGATCGCCCCCGACCGCATCCTCGCCGCCTACACGAAACTCGTCGGCCAGATGCGGGCCGCCAACCCCGACATGAAGATCCTCGTCGCCCAGATCATCCCGATGACCCCCACGAACTGCTCCGCCTGCGCCCAGCGCGCCGTCGACCTGAACGCCCGCATCCCCGCCTGGGCCCAGGCGACGAGCACGAGCCGCTCCCCGGTGACGGTCGTCGACCAGTGGACGGGGTTCGACACGGCGACGGACACGTACGACGGGGTGCACCCCTCCGACCCCGGTAACGCGAAGATCGCCGCCCGCTGGTACCCGGCCCTCACCGCACTCCTCGTCCAGGGCGACCCCGGCGATCCCGGCGACCCGGGCGCCTGCGCGGCGACCTTCCGCGCCGTCTCCTCCTGGCAGGGCGGCTACCAGGGCGAGGTCACGGTCACCAACACCTCCACCTCCCCGGCGACGGGCTGGACCGCCACCGTCGTACCGGGTACGGGCGCCCGGATCACCCAGGCCTGGAACGGCACCCTGAGCACGGCGGCCGACGGCACCGCCACCGTCACGAACGCGTCCTGGAACGGCGCCCTCGCCCCCGGCGCGAGCGCCTCCTTCGGCTTCATCGCCAGCACCCCGGGCACCCCCTCGGCCACCGCCACCTGCACCGCGCGAACCTCCTGACCTCCACCAGTAGAGAGGACCGCACCGCATGCACCCGAACAGGACAGTACGACTGCGAGCCGCGCTGATCGCGGCCGTGATCGGCCTGCTCGCCGCGCTCGTCTCCACCGCGCCGGCGACCGCGCAGGCCAACCCCTACCAGCGCGGCCCCGACCCGACCGTGAGCAGCGTCGCCGCCCAGCGCGGCACGTTCGCCACGGCCGAACTGACCGTCGCGCCGGGCAACGGGTTCAACGGCGGGAAGATCTACTACCCGACCGACACCAGCCAAGGCACCTGGGCCGCGATCGCGGCCGTACCCGGCTACACGGCCCGCTGGGACAACGAGGGCGCCTGGATGGGGCCCTGGCTCGCGTCCTTCGGGTTCGTCGTCATCGGCATCGACACGAACAGCACCCTCGACTGGGACACCGCACGCGGCACCCAACTCCTCGCCGCGCTCGACTACTTGACGCAGCGCAGCCCCGTACGCGACCGCGTCGACCCGAACCGGCTCGGCGTCCTCGGCCACTCCATGGGAGGCGGCGGCGCGATCAGCGCGGCCGAACGCCGGCCGGCCCTGAAGGCGGCCGTACCGCTCGCCCCCTTCTCGCCCTCGCAGAACCTCTCGACCCTCCGCGTCCCGACGATGATCGTGAGCGCGCGGGACGACAGCGTCGTGACGCCGTCGTCCGTTGACAACCTGTACGCGACCATGCCCGCCGCCACCCCGGGCGCGGCCCTCGAACTCACCACCGGCGGCCACGGCTTCCCCACCTGGGGCAACTCCGCGGTGACCCGCCGCACGATCCCCTGGCTGAAGATCTTCCTCGACAACGACACGCGCTACACACAGTTCCTGTGCCCGTCCCTCGCGGACCCGAGCGGCATCTCCCGGTCACGGACGAAGTGCCCGTACGGTACGGCTCTGTCGGCGCCCGCAACGCAACTCGCCGTCCGCTGAACCGACTTGCCGCGTCAGCCTGCCCGGCACGGACCGGGCAGGCCCGGAGCCGGAGGATCTCGGCGAGGGTCAACTCCGGGCGGCGCCCGGCGACATGAGGCCCGGCCACGCCAAGTCGTCGACCGCGAGGAACGGCTCCCGGGCCACCGCCGCCGGAGTCGCCCCCGTGTACGCCGCGACCTCCCGGTGCAGATGCGACTGATCCGCGTACCCGGCGTCCGCCGCGACCCGGGACGCGGACTCGCCCGCGACCAGGCGATGGGCGGCGTGGTCGAAACGGACCAGGGACGCGGCGCGCTTCGGCGGCAGCCCGAGCTGGGAACGGAACCTGGACCACAGGCGCTTGCGGCTCCAGCCGACCTCCGCCGCGAGCCCGTCGACCCGGACCAGGCCACGGCTGACGCCGATACGGTGCCACGCCCACGCGACCTCCGGGTCCACCGGCGCCCCCGCCTCGTACCGGCGGCCCAGCAACGCGTCCGCCAGCGCGAACCGCCCCTGCCACGACGGCACTTCGGCGAGCCGCTCCCGGATCCGGCCCGCCTCGCGGCCCCACAGGGCGTCCAGGGGCACGGCGTCGCCGTCGAGGTCGGCGGGGGAGACGCCGAGCACCGCGCGGGCGACGACGGGGGACAGCCGCACCTGTACGCACTCGACGTCCTCGCCGCTCACCACGGCCGCACCGCCCGACCCCAGACCGGGCCCGGCGACCAGGCATCCCCGCCGCCGCCCGCCCGCACTGTCGAGCACCGGCGCTCCCGCCCCGAACTCCAGCAGCAGCGTCACCGCCGGGTGCGGGACCATGCGCAGCGCGTCCAGGTCACGGACCCGGAACCCGGCCATGGTGAGACCGGGTGTGCGGCTGGGCCGCTCGGGGCAGGCGACGTCCCAGACAGCGGCACCGTGCTGGAAAGTCCCCATGGGCGCAGGCTACTTGAGGGGAACATTCGTCCAATACGGCGGCGGGCGCCGGCGGCGACAGTGGGCGCATGACCGACACTCCGACGCTGGACGACGGCGACCTCCACGTACGCCAGGACGGCCCCCGCGACGCCCCCGCACTCCTCCTCATCCACGGCTCCGCCTCCTCGGCCCGCTCGTGGGACGCCCTCGTCCCCCACCTCACCGGCTCCCACCACATCGTCCGCCCCGACCTCCTCGGACACGGACGGTCGGCCAAACCCGCCGACCGCAGCTACGCCCTCCCCGACCAGGCGCGCCGCCTCGGCGCCGTACTGGACCGCCTCGGTGTCGGACACGCCGTCGCCGTGGGCCACTCCAGCGGCGGCGCGGTCGCCACAGCCCTCGCGGAACAACGCCCCGACCTGGTGACCGGGCTCGCCCTGATCAACACCGGTCCCGGCCTGTACGCGTACATCGCGTCCGATGCCAGCATCTCCCAGTGGCCGCCGACCGACGAAGAGATCCGCCGGTTCGCGAGCACCGGCTTCAGCCGTCCCGGCTACGAGATCCCGGCGGAACTCCTGGACGAGGTCCGCCACATGACCCTCCACACCCTCACGGCGACGATGCAGGCCACGCGCGCGTACCTCGACGAACGCCCCCTCCCCGACCGGCTGGCCCCCCTCGGCAAGCCGCTGCTGGTCCTCTTCGGCGAGGACGACCGCAGGTGGCGTTCCTCGTCGGCAGCCGACTACGGCACGGTCCCGGGCGCCCGGATCGAACTCCTGCCCGGCCTCGGCCACTCACCCATCCTGGAGGACCCGCAGCGAACCGCCGCCTCTCTGCTGGCGTTCACCACAGCGCTCAGTCGCTGACGCTGCTGCGGTTCTGGTAGAGGAGGTCCGCGTACGCCGGGTGGCGGTCGATCCAGGCCGAGTAGAAGGGGCAGGTCGCCAGGACCCTGAGGCCGGCGGCGCGGGCCTCGTCGAGGGAGGTCCGGGCCAGGGCGGAGCCGATGCCCCGGCCCTCGTGGGCGGGCGCCACCTCCGTGTGGACGAACACGATCAGCTCCGCCGTACGGATGTACTCCGCGAACCCGGCGACCTCGGAACCCCCGTCGATCCGCGCCTCGTAGCGGCGCGCCTCGGGTGCGTCGACGACCTCGACCGTCACGTGTCCTCCTGAGAGTGATGCGTCAAATGGATCGGCATGGTTGACGTGGCAACTTCCGCCGTTCAGCCGAGCCTAATCGACGGTGTCCGGTGTGGCGTCGCCGGAGCCGGCAGCTCCCGGAGCGCGCGGACGGGGGAGAGGAAGACCGGGAGGAAGGCGCCGGCCAGGCACACCGCGCCCGCCCACACGGCGACGCGTACGTCCGCGACCTCGCCGATGAGGCCGCCCAGGGCGGAGCCGACGGCCAGGGCGCCGGTGAGCAGGAAGCGGAAGGTGGCGTTCATGCGGCCGAGCAGCGGGTCCGGGGTCAGGTGCTGGCGCAGGGTGACGCCGAGGACGTTGTCGATGCCCGTCTTGGTCATGATCGCCAGCCACCCGGCACCGGCCACCCACAGCCACGGGCCGGTGCCGACCAGGGCGACAGCCACTGCGGCGGGCGCGAACCACGGCCCGGCCAGGGCCAGGGTGCGGCCGTGGCCGAGACGGGCGGCGAGGGGGCGGGCGAGGCGGGCACCGAGCAGGATGCCCACGCCGCCGGCCGCCCAGTACAGGCCGAGTGCCCCGGCGGACAGGTGCAGTTCACGGCTGAACAGCACCGGCAGCATGGCGTTGACCATCTGCGCGCCGAGGTTGGTGAGGGTCGCGGTGAGCGCCAGGGCCCGCAGCTCGCGGGTGCCGAAGACATGGCGCAGCCCGTCCGCGATCTCGGTCCGCAGCCGTCGCCCGGCGGCCGAGGGCTTCGTGCGGGCGTGGTGGCGGGCCATACCGGTGAGGCCGCAGGCGGACGCGAGGTAGGCGAGGGCCCCGCCGAGAATCGCCAGGGGCGCCGTGAGGAGCTGGACCATGAAGCCGCCCGCGCCACGGCCGGCGATGTTGGCACCGGCCATCAGGCTGACGATGGCCGCGTTCGCCGGTACGAGGTGCTCGCGGCCGACCAGTTCGGGCAGGACGCTCTGCGAGCCGACGTCGAAGAACACCGTGGCACAGCCCGTCAGCAGCACCACCGCGTACAGCTGCGGCAGCGAGAGCACCCCCAGCCACCAGGCGAGCGGGATCGAGGCGAGCAGCACCGCGCGAGCGGCGTCGGCGGCGACCAGTACGCGGCGCCCGGACAAGCGGTCCACCCACGCGCCCGCGGGCAGCCCGATGAGCAGGAAGGCGGCGGTGGACAGCGCGGCCAGCGCACCGGCCTGGCCGGGACCGGCGTCGAGCACGGTGACGGCGAGCAGCGGAATCGCCACATAACTGACGTTGCTGCCGAGGTGACTGAGGGCGCTCGCGGCGAAGAGCGTGCGGAAGGCGCCCACGCGCCACGGGGAATCCGGTGCTTCGGTCATGCGGCGTACGGTGCGGGACACCGCACGGCTCACTCCAGAGATTTAGGCTGAGCTAAATGATCGAGATCGAATTCACCATGCAGGACGTGGCCCGCACCCACTTCGCGATCTCCCCGCTGTGGGAGGTGATGGCCAGCGTCCGGGTGCTCAAAGGGGCGGACGAACACGGCCTGCACCGCACCTGGGCGGACCGGGTACGCCCCCGGCTGGCGGCGTCCGGTCTCGACCTGAGCCCCCTGTTCGACCTCGTCCCGCTGCCCGCGCGCTCGCCCTGGGCCGGCAGCGTCCCGGGGTTCCTCTGCCCGGCCCCCACGACACCGCTGCCGTCGCTGGAGGTGGAACTCGCCACGGTACGGGCCATGCCACCGGCGCTCCTGCGCACCACGGCCGGGGTGCCGCAGGCGCGGCTGGCGGCACTGCGCGGCGACCCGGCCGCCGAACTAGCACGGCTGGCGGACACGATCGAGGCGTACTGGGAACTGGCGCTGGCCCCGTACTGGCCGAGCATCCTCACCCTGCTGGAGGCCGACATCCGCTACCGCGCCGGACGCCTCGTCGACGGCGGCGCACAGCACCTGTTCACCGACCTCGACCCACAGGTCACCTGGGCCGAAGGCACCCTGCACCTGGATCACCGCACCGTGCGCGGAGCGCGCCGGCTCGACGGACAGGGCCTGCTGCTGGTGCCCTCCGCCTTCGTCTGGCCACGCGTCTTCTCCGTACTCGACAAACCGTGGCAGCCCTCGCTGCGCTATCCGCCCCGCGCCGTCGGCACGCTCTGGCACACCCGCCCCGCGACCGTCCCCGACGCCCTGGCCGGGGTACTGGGCCGCTCCCGCGCGATGATCCTGACCGAGCTGACCGCCCCCGCGTCCACCACCGAACTAGCCCGCCGCACCGGCCTGACCCCCGGCGGCACGTCCCAGCACCTCACCGCCCTGCGCAACGCCGGCCTGGTGAGCGCCCACCGCGCAGGCAGACAGGTCCTGTACGCACGCACCCGAGCCGGCCAGACCCTGACAGAGGCGGCACAACCGGGCACGCCACCGGGCATGCGGGCCAACCCCCTTGTTCAACCGAACGATTGAACGCATCGCCCGCTTCCGGATGACGCGCGGGCGGCCGGTGCCGGGACAGGGTGGGCAGACGCCGGGACGGCGGTCGTCCTGGTGCCGAGAAGGGACTCACCCCCCACATGCCCAGCAAGTTCAGCAGGCGACGGATCCTCACGGTCGGCGCGGGTGCCGTCGTCGGAGCGGCGGCGATGCCCGCAGCCGCGCAGGCGGTCACCGGCCCGCGCGAAGAGACCCGCACGCTCGACGAGTTGTACCGGGACGCCGTCGCCGAGGGCGGCAAGCTCGTCGTCTACGCGGGCGGCGACCTCGCCGACTCCGGCAGCGGAGCCAACGCCCGCGCCGCGTTCCGCCAGCGGTTCCCCGAGATCGACCTGACGCTGATCGTGGACTACAGCAAGTACCACGACGTCCGCATCGACAACCAGCTCGCGACCGGCACCCTCGTCCCCGACGTCGTCCAGCTCCAGACCCTCCACGACTTCACCCGCTGGAAGCGCCAGGGACAGCTCCTGCGCTACAAGCCCGCCGGATTCAGCAAGCTGCACCCGCAGTTCCGCGACCCGGACGGCGCCTGGGTGGCCGGCGCGGTCCTCTCCTTCAGCTACCTGTACGACGTCGCGGCGGCCGGCGCGGACGCGCCGCGCACCCCGCTCGACCTGATCGACCCGCGCTGGAAGGGCGCCATCGCCTCGACGTACCCGCACGACGACGACGCGTCCCTCTACCTCTTCGCCCTGTACGTCGAGAAGTACGGCTGGGACTGGGCCGCCGCCTTCGCCGCGCAGCAGCCGCAGTTCGCGCGCGGCTCCTTCTCGCCCGGCGTCGCGGTCAGCAGCAAGCAGAAGGTCATCGGCGTCGGCACGGGCGCCAACCCGACCGTCACCAGCCCGACGAAGATGGGCATGACCGAGGGCCACCCCTTCATGGCGTGGGGCCAGCGCATCGCGATCCTCAAGCAGAGCCCGCGCCCCACGGCGGCCAAGCTCTACCTCAACTGGCAGATCTCCACCGAGCGCCAGTCCTCGGCGAGCTGGTCCGTACGGACGGACGTCCCCGCGCCCACGGGCCTGAAGCCGGTCTGGGAGTACCCGGACGCCCACCTCGACGGCTTCCCCCGCTTCATGGAGGACCGCGCCGAGGTCGAGCGCCTGAAGCAGACGTTCGCGCTGTACTTCGGCGAGGTCAGGGGCGAGCCCACGCCGGGCTGGCCGGGCCTGCACCCCGGGCGCTGAGCCGAGCCCTCGCGGGTCAACTCCCTTGATCGGCAGCAGGTTTACACTCGGTGGTCCGTCATCGGACCCGAGGACCGCCCCGTGCCGCCTGCCACCTACAAGGGCCTGCCGCTGCTGCGGTCGCTCCCGCACCTCCTGCTCCTGGCCGTCGTCCTGAGCACCCTGGCCCGGCTCGCGTACCTGCCGAGCGCGCTGTGCTGGTCGGTCGCCCCGCCCGTCGTCCTCCTGGCGACGGGCTACGGCCTGGGCCTCGGCCTGTGGGACCGGATGGGCCCCCGCGTCCGGCGCGTCTGGTTCGCCCTGCTCCTGGGCCTGTGGGCGTGGGTCGCGTGGGTGCTCCCGGTCAGGCTCGTGGGCGGCTACATCTGGCTCGCCGTACCGCTGGCGGTGCTGGCCCTGCGGATGTTCCGGGGCTGGGCCGCGCCGGCCGCCGTAGCTCTGATCACGCTGCTGCTGGCGGCGGCGATCCTGCGTACGCAGGGGACGCTCAGACCGGACCTCGCGGCCCCGCCCGTCGCGGCGGTCTGGTTCACCGCCGCCCTCTACCGCAGCCAGCAGTGGCTCGTGCACGAACTCCGGCGCACCCGCGACGAGTTGGCGCGCCGGCAGCGGGAGGCCGGGGTCCTCGCGGAGCGCTCCCGCATCGCCCGCGACCTGCACGACACCCTCGCCCAGGAACTCTCCGGCAACCGGATGCTCCTCCAGGCCGCCGAACGGGACTGGGACCGCCGCCCCGAGTCGGCCCGCCGCCAGGTCCACGCGGTCGCGGAGGCTCTCGGCGCGAGCCTCGCGGACACGCGCAGCATCATCCGGGACCTGACCCCGGCGCCCCTGGCGAGCGGCGATCTCGCGGCGGCGCTACGGGAGTTGTGCACGCACAAGGGCGTCCCCGAGGGGATGCCGCACATCGCCTTCGGCGTGCTCGGCGAGGCGGCCCGCGAGGTGCCCCCGGAGCAGGCCGCCGCGCTCCTGCGCATCACGCAGGGCCTGCTGGCCAACGCGTGCGAGCACGCGGACGCGGCGCACGTGTGGGTGACCCTGGACCGCCGGGAGACCGGCACGGTCGCGGTGGAGGTCCGCGACGACGGGGTGGGTTTCGACCGGGACGTACAGGGAACGACCGCCGCCGGACGCGGCTTCGGCCTCGCCGCCATCCGCGACCGCCTCGCCGCGTGCGACGGAACCCTCACCGTCGACAGCACCCCCGGACACGGCACCAGAGCCCTCGCGACCCTGCCCGTCCCCGCGCTCGTCACCGGAGCCCCCCGATGACCGTCCGCATCCTCTTGGTCGACGACCACGCCGTGGTCCGCGCCGGTCTCTTCGCCCTCCTCGACGGCGAGGACGGCTTCGCCGTGGTCGGCCAGACCGGCGACGGGTACGAGGCCCTCCACCTCGCCGAGGCCCTGCGCCCCGACGTCGTCCTCATGGACCTCCGCCTCACCGACGCCCCCGGCGTGGGCGAACGGGAGGACGGCATCGAGGCGACCCGCCGGATCGCCGCCGCGCTGCCGGACGTACGGGTCGTCGTCCTCACCAGCTACCAGGGCCAGGGGGACGTCGTCCGGGCGATGGAGGCGGGGGCGCGCGGGTACGTCTTGAAGGCGGGGCCGCCGGAGGAGCTGTTCCGGGCGGTGCGTACGGCGGTCGCCGGGGGGACGGTGCTCGCACCCGAGGCCGCCGAGCGGCTGGCCGGGCACATGGCCGACCCCGGTTCGGCGCTGACCGGGCGGGAGACCGAGGTCGTACGGCTGCTGGCGCGGGGGCACAGCAACCGGGGGATCGCGGGGGCGCTGTTCCTGACCGAGGCGACGGTGAAGACGCACCTGGTGCGGATCTATCGCAAGCTGGGTACCGAGAACCGGGCGAGCACGGTGACCGAGGCCGTCCGCCGGGGGCTGATCGAGCTGGACTGAGACCCTGCCCCCGATGCGCTTGACGTGTCAACTAGATTTGGGTCCGGCAAGAGCGACACGAGTTAGGAGAGGTCCGGCGATGCGGAACCCGAGCGTGGCCCAGCAACTGGTGGACATCCTGCGGCAGGCGGGCGTGGAACGGATCTACGGAGTCGTCGGCGACAGCCTCAACTCCGTCGTCGACGCGGTCCGCCGCACCGACGGCATCGAATGGGTCCACGTCCGCAACGAGGAGGCCGCCGCCTTCGCCGCAGCGGCGGAAGCCCAGCTCACCGGCAAACTCGCGGTGTGCGCGGGCAGTTGCGGACCCGGCAACACCCACCTCATCCAGGGCCTGTACGACGCCCACCGCTCCGGGGCGCCCGTCCTGGCGCTCGCCTCGCACATCCCGTCGAACCAGATCGGCACCGGGTACTTCCAGGAGACCCACCCCGAGCGCCTCTTCACCGAGTGCAGCGACTACTGCGAGATGATCGGCACCCCCGAGCAGATGCCCCGGGTCCTGCGGATCGCCCTGCAACGAGCCCTCGGCAACAGCGCCGTCTCCGTCCTCGTCATCCCCGGCGACGTCGCCCACGCCCAGGCCACCCACCCCACCGGCACCAGCCACCTGGTCACCGAGCGGGGCCGCGTCGTCCCGCCGGACACCCAGGTCCAGGCGCTGGCCCGGAAGATCGACGAGGCCCGCAAGGTCATGATCTTCGCGGGTGCCGGCGTCCGCGACGCCCACACCGAGGTCATGGCCCTCGCCGAGAAGGCCGCCGCCCCCGTCGGCCACACCCTGCGCGGCAAGGAGTGGATCCAGTACGACAACCCGTACGACGTCGGCATGAGCGGACTCCTCGGCTACGGCGCCTGCTTCGACGCGATGCACGACGCCGACCTTGTGATCCTGCTCGGCACCGACTTCCCGTACAACGACTTCCTGCCGCAGGCCCGCACCGTGCAGATCGACCACGACGCCGGGCGCCTCGGGCGGCGTACCGTGCTCGACCTCGGGGTGCATGGCGATGTACGCGAGACGCTGCGGGCCGTGCTGCCGCTGATCGAGGCGAAGGGTGACCGGTCCTTCCTGAACCGGATGCTGCACCAGCACGCCAAGGCGCTGGAGACCGTCGTCGGCGCGTACACGCGGGACGTCGAGCGGCACCTTCCCATCCACCCCGAGTACGCGGCCTCCGTCCTCGACGAACTCGCCGCCGACGACGCGGTGTTCACCGTCGACACGGGGCTGTCCAACGTGTGGGCCGCCCGCTACCTCACCCCCAACGGGCGGCGCCGGGTGATCGGTTCGTTCCTGCACGGCACGATGGCCAACGCTCTGCCGCACGCGATCGGCGCGCAGTTCGCGTACCCCGGGCGGCAGGTGATCTCGATGTCCGGGGACGGCGGACTCGGCATGCTCATGGGCGAGTTGCTCACCGTCAAGCTGCACGAGCTGCCGGTGAAGACGGTCGTCTTCAACAACTCCTCGCTCGGCATGGTGAAGCTGGAGATGCTCGTGGAAGGACTCCCCGAGTACGAGACCGACCACGCGCCCGTCGACTACGCGGCCATCGCCCGGGGCGCCGGCATCGAGGCGATCCGCATCGAACGCCCCGAGGACGTCCGCGAAGGCCTCAAGCGGGCCCTCGCCCACGACGGCCCGTTCCTGGTCGACCTCGTCACCGACCCCAACGCGCTCTCCATCCCGCCGCACATCTCGGCGGCCCAGGTGAAGGGCTTCGCGTTCGCGGCCGGGCGGACGGTGCTCGACGGGGGCGTGGGCAGGATGCTCGACCTGGCACGGGCCAACCTGCGGAACGTTCCCCGGCCCTGACCAGAGGTGATCAGCGGTAGACGCTGAGGTCGCTGTAGGCCGCCAGATCACCGGGTTCGTGCCGCAGGTGTGGCGTCCAGGAACGCGAGCGTGGCCGCAGCGACGACGCGCGGGCCCTCGGCGCGGCCCAGGGAGCCGACGATCGAGGGCACCGGCGGCAGGTACAGGGGCCCGTACGGTCCAGTCGAGGGAGGACGCAGCGGAGGTCGGCGGCCCGGACAGCCGTCCAGTCGGCCGCCAGCCTCCTTGTCCCGGCCCCGCACCACCTCCTCGCCGGTGCGGATATCCGTTTCCGCCAGCCGGAGCGCCTGCGCGAGCATGGCCGGATGAGCGCCCATCCCACCCCCGTACTGATCCTCCTCTGCGGACTCCCCGGCTCAGGCAAGACAACCCTCGCCAAACGGCTCGCACCCGAGATCCCCGCGGTGCGGCTCTGTCCGGACGAGTGGATGGACGACCTCGGCATCGACCTGTTCGACGAGGAGGCGCGGGAGCGGCTGGAGCGGCGGTTCTGGGGGCACGCCCAGGAGCTGCTGAGGCTCGGGCAGGCCGTGGTTCTGGAGTTCGGGTTCTGGGGGCGGGCCGAGCGGGACGAGAAGCGTACGGTCGCGCGGGCGCTCGGGGTCGGCGTCGAGTTGTGGTATCTCGCCGTGCCTGTCGAGGAGTTGGCCCGGCGACTCGAAGCGCGGGGGCGTGGGCCAGGGACCGTTCCGGTCGGGCGGGAGTTGCTTGAGGAGTACGTGAAGGTGTTCCAGGCGCCCGATGAGGAGGAACTGACCCTTTTTGATACCCCCCGGAGGTCCGACCTTTCGGAAGGTGAGTGACGCATCGCCGCACGCCTCTGGACGTGATCGTGATCCACCCTCCAGAATTCCTCCGATGTGTGACACCGGGCCCCACGCCCGTCACGCATCACCCCGCTGTCCCCGGACCCCCAGGAGTCGCTCCGTGTCCAGCCTCAGCCGACGTTCGCTCATGAAGGCCGCCGCCCTCGCCGGAGGCACCGTTGCCTTCGGACTGCCGGGGACGGCACAGGCGTACACCGTCCCCTCGAAGATGGACTGGTGGTACCAGGCGAGGTTCGGGATGTTCATCCACTTCGGCTCGTACTCGTATCTGGGCCACGGCGAGTGGGCGTTCTACAACGAGAACTGGGCCAAGGCCCCGTACCAGAACGAGGTCAGCGCCCACTTCGCGCCGACCTCGTTCAGCGCGGCAGCCATCGCCGAACTCGCCGCGAACGCCGGGATGAAGTACCTCGTGATCACCGCGAAGCACCACGAGGGCTACGCGATGTGGGACTCGGACGTCCCCGGTTTCACGGACACCACCGGCACGAAGGAGTACAACCTCCACGACTACAGCGGCTACCGCCCCGACCTGCTCGCGGAGCTGAAGCGGGAGTGCGAGCGGCGCGGCGTACGGTTCGGCCTCTACTACTCGATCATGGACTGGAACCACTCCTCGCAGACCGCCAACCAGAACAACTTCTCGTCGGTGTCCTCCCTGTCCGCGCGGACCGCGTACATCGCGGACATGAAGGCACAGCTCCAGGAACTCCTGGACCGCTACGACCCGGCGGTCCTGTGGTTCGACGGCGACTGGTGCGGGAACCCGGCGACGCCGACGCTGGACGACTGGTGGGTGGAGGCCGACGGCCGGGACCTGTACGACTGGCTGATCGCCCGCAAGCCGAGCCTGGTCGTCAACGAACGCGTGAAGCGCGACCTGGGCCTCGGCGACTTCGCGTGTCCGGAGGAGAAGGTTCCCCCGGCCCCGCTGGACCGGCCGTGGGAGACCTGCGTGACCATGAACGGCGCCTGGGGCTACAACGAGGCGAAGGAGAACTCGTACCGCTCGGTCCACGCCCTCCTCCAGGAGTTCGTTACCGTCGTCTCCCGCGACGGCAACTACCTCCTGAACATCGGCCCTACGGGAGCGGGGACCGTCACCGCAGGCACGACGAAGGTCCTGACCGCGTTCGGCGCGTGGACGGCCACCTACGGCGACAGCATCTACGGCACCACCGGCAGCCCTTTCCGGACCGAGCCGGCGTGGGGGAAGTTCACCGCGAAGGACGGCAAGCTGTTCGCGCACGTCTTCACCTGGCCGGCCACCGGAACCCTCCAGATCCCGGCGATCCGCAACAGGATCACTCGCGTGTACCTGCTGAACGACCCCACGACCAGCCTCCGCTACCGCCGCACCGGCGACACGATCACCGTGACGGTCCCGGCGACCGCGCCGAACCCGGACGTCTCGGTGGTCTGCGTGGAGGTGTGCGGCAGGCCCGCCACCGTGTAACCGTCCGCTACTTCAGCAGCCCGTGCTTCTTCGCGTACGCGTTCGCCACGTCGTCCGGGTCCTTCTTCTCACCGTCGACCTGCTGGTTCAGCTCGGTCAGGTCGTCGGTGGTGAGGACGTTCCCGAGCCGGGCGAGCGCCTTGCGGACCGTGTCGTCGGCCTTGCGGTCGGCGATGAGTGGGACGACGTGCTGCCCGGGGATGAGGTTCTTGGGGTCGGTCAGGACGACCCACTTGTTGGCGAGGATGTCGGTGTCGGTGGTGAAGAGGTTCGCGACGTCGACGTCCCCCTTCTTCAGCGCGCCCTTGACGAGCGGCCCGGAGGAGTCGAGGGACTTGAACTCCTTGAAGTCGACCCCGTACACCTCCTTCAGCCCGACCACCCCCACCTTGCGCTTCTTGACCTCGGGGGCGGCGCCGATGACCAGCTTGCCGTTCTGCTTGCGCAGGTCGGCGAGCGAGGTCAGCCCGTACTTCTCGGCGGTCTCGCGGGTGACGACGAACGCGTCGGCGTCCTCGGCGAGCCCGTACGGCAGGACCTGGAGCCCGGCGGGCAGGGCGATGGTGAGGGCGTTCTGCATCTCGCCCTCCTCGGTGGCCGTGGCGTTGTGGTCGAGGTAGTCGAGGAGGGCGCCCTGGTACTCGGGCAGGAGGTCGATGTCGCCGCCCTGGAGCGCGGGGATGACGATCTCGCGGGTGCCGAGGTTGGGCCGGACCTTGACCTTGACGCCGGCCTGGGTGAGGACGGCGGCGTAGAGGTAGCCGAGGATCTGGTTCTCGGTGAAGTTGGCGGTGCCGATGGTCAGGCCGCCCTTGCTGGAGCCGCCGCCGGAGGTGTCCGAGCTCTGGTTGTCGAGCGAGGTGATGCCGCCGGAGCAGGAGGCGAGCGCGGGGACGGAGGCCGCGGCGAACAGGCCGCCGAGGAGAGCGCGTCGGTTCATGTGAGGGTTCCCTAGGCGGTGCGGTGGCGGAAGAGGAAGCGCTGGAGGCCGCTGAGCATCAGGTCGAGGACGACGGCGACCGCGGCGACGAGGACCGCGCCGCCGAGGACCTGGACGAGGTCGCGCTGGGCGAGCCCGTCGAAGACGTACCGGCCGAGGCCGCCGAAGGAGACGTACGCGGCGATGGTCGCGGTGGCGACGACCTGGATCAGCGCGAGCCGCAGGCCGGTCATGATCAGGGGGAGCGCGAGGGGCAGCTCGACCTGGAGGAGGACCTGGTGGCCGCGCATCCCCTGGCCGCGCGCCGCGTCCTTCACGTCCGGGTCGACGGCCGTCATCCCGGCGTACGTGTTGGTCACGATGGACGGGACGGCGAGCGCCACCAGCGCGACGTACACCGGCAGCATCGACAGGCCGCCCGCCAGGAAGACCAGGACGACGAGGCCGACGGTCGGCAGGGCGCGGCCGAAGGACGCCAGGTTGATCGCGAGGAAGGCGCCCCTGCCGGTGTGGCCGATGAGCAGGCCCAGCGGGAGGCCGATGGCCGCCGCGACGAGAGTGGCGATCAGCGAGTACTGGAGGTGCTCGGCGAGCCGGTGGGCGATGCCGTCGGTGCCGGACCACTGGGCGCCGCTGGTCAGCCAGGAGCCGAGGTTCTTGAAGAGTTCGTACATGTCAGGCTCGCCGCCTCTTCCACGGGGTGAGGACGTACTGGACGGCGACCAGCGCGGCGTCCGCGACGACGGCGAGCAGGATCGTGAGGACCACGCCCGCGATCACCGGGGTCGGGAAGTCGCGCTGGAAGCCGTCGGTGAAGAGCTGGCCGAGTCCGCCGTCGCCGATGTAGGTGGCGACGGAGACGAGGGAGATCGACATCACGGTGGCGATCCGGACCCCGGCCATGATCACGGGGAGCGCGAGGGGCAGCTCGACGGTGAGCAGGACGCGCAGCGGGCGGGTGCCCATCGCGACGGCCGCCTCCTTGGTCTTCGCGGGCACCGAGTCGAGGCCCTCGACGGTGTTCCGCAGCAGGACGACCAGGGTGTAGACGGTCAGGCCGATGACGGTCGTGGTGCGGGTGAGGCCGCTGACCGGCAGCAGGAGCACGAAGATCGCGATGGACGGGATGGTGAACAGGATGTTGGAGAGCCCGAGGAGGACGCCGCGCAGGGCGCGGACCCGGTGCGCGAGCACGGCCAGCGGCAGCGAGATCAGCAGGCCGAGCAGGACGGCGGTGAGCGCGGCCTGGAGATGGGAGACCGTGAGGGTGGTGAGCTCGTCGGTGTGGTCCGCGATCCAGGACCAGTCGATGCTCACGCGGCCCCGCCCTCGTGCGTGTGGGTCGCCGTCCGCGCCTCGGCGTGGGCGTGGCCCGCGCGGTCGTGGATGTCGTCGCGCGAGCTGACCCCGGTGAGGACGCCGTCGGCGTCGACGCGCGCGACCAGGCCGGTGGGGGAGGCGAGGGACTCGTCCAGCGCGGCGAGCAGGGAGTCCGTGTCGCGCAGCGGCCGTACGGGAAGCTCGGCGTCGCCGGACTTCCAGTGCTGCGGCCTGCGGGCCGCGTCGAGGACGAGTCGCCAGTCGCCGCCCTCGGGGGCCTGGCCCTGCGGGACGTCCGCGAGGTTCTTCAGCGACAGCAGCTTCAGGCCGCGCTCGGCGCCGAGGAACCCGGCCACGAAGTCGTCGGCGGGCTGGGCGAGCAGCTCGGCGGGGGAGGCGCACTGCACGAGGTGGCCGCCGGTGCGGAAGACGGCGATCTTGTCGCCGAGCCGGACGGCCTCGTCGATGTCGTGCGTGACGAAGACGATGGTCTTGCTCAACTCCTTCTGGAGGCGCAGGAGTTCGTCCTGGAGCTGGGTGCGGACGACGGGGTCGACCGCGCCGAAGGGCTCGTCCATGAGCAGGACCGGCGGGTCGGCGGCGAGCGCGCGGGCCACGCCGACGCGCTGCTGCTGGCCGCCGGAGAGCTGGTGGGGGTAGCGCTTGCCGACCTCGGGGGTCAGGCCGACGGTCTCCAGGAGGTCGCCGGCGCGGGCGCGGGCCTTGCGGCGGCCGTGGCCGAGCAGCAGGGGGACGGTCGCGATGTTGTCGAGGACCGTGCGGTGCGGGAAGAGCCCGGACTGCTGGATGACGTAGCCGATGGAGCGGCGCAGGTCGGCCGCGTCCTGGCGGGTGACGTCCTTGCCCGCGACCTCGATGGTGCCGGAGGTCGGCTCCACCATGCGGTTGATCATGCGCAGCGTGGTGGTCTTGCCGCAGCCGGAGGAGCCGACCAGGACGGTCACGCCGCCTTCAGGCATGTCCAGCGTGAGGTCGTGGACCGCTGTCGTGCCGTTGGGGAAGCGCTTGTGGACCGCGTCGAATTGGATCATGTGGTGCCCCTTGCCCGGGATGCATAACGTCATGCAGAGTTCATCGTGACTGAATAACTTGTCAACGGTTCAGCGCTGATCCATCGTGGCGGATGATCGGTGAGTGGGACTAAGTGTCCACATCTGGGAGGTTATCTCTTCAATGTCGTCTCGGATTCTGGACACAGCGAACGGCGTGGTCGTCCTCGACGGCACCGCCCTCGGCGTCCCGGACGTCGTCCGCCTCGCCGACGGCACCGCCCGGCCGGTCCCCGGCACCGACGCGATGCGCCGCACCGCCGACGTCTGGGACGCCGCCCGCCAGATCGCCGCGACCGGACGCGTCTACGGCCGCTCCACCGGCGTCGGCGCCAACCGCGGCGAGGACGTCCCCACCGAGGAGGCCGCCGCCCATGGCCTCCGCCTCCTGCGCAGCCACGCCGGAGCCATCGGCGAGGAACTCCCCGCCCGGCAGGTCCGCGCGATGCTCGCCGTCCGCGCCAACCAGATCCTCGCCGGCGGGGCCGGCCTGCGCCCCGACGTCGTCACCGCGCTGTGCGAGGCGCTGGAGAGCGGCGCCTATCCGGTCGTCAACGAGTTCGGATCGGTCGGCACCGGAGACCTCGCGGCCCTCGCCCAAGTCGGACTCGCGCTGGCCGGCGAACACCCCTGGCGCGGCGACGGCGCACCCGAACCCCAGCCCCTCGACAACAACGACGCGCTGGCCCTCATCAGCAGCAACGCCCTGACCCTGGGCCAAGCCGCCCTGGCCGTCGCCGAGTTGCGCGGACTGCTGGAGGCCACCCAGGTCGTCGCCGCGCTCTCCCTGCTCGCCGTGGACGGCTCCCACGAGGCGTACGCCGCCCCCGTGCACGCGGCCCGCCCGCACCGGGGGTCCGTCGAAGTCGCCCGCCGGATGCGGGAGTTGATCGGCGCCGAGGACCGCCCCGTACCGCCCCTCGGGCGCATCCAGGACCCCTACGGCTTCCGCTGCCTGCCCCAGATCCACGGCCCCGCGCACGAAGCCGCCGACGCCCTGGAGGCCGTCCTCGGCATCGAGATCAACGCGGCTGCCGAGAACCCCCTCATCTGCCCCGAGGACCAGACCGCCTACCACCACGGCGGCTTCTACCAGGCCCAACTCGCCCTCGCCCTGGACCACTTCAGGCTATCGCTGGTCCAGGTCGCCCGCCTCTCCACCGCCCGCCTCTCCACCCTCAACGAACCCGCCTACACCCGCCTGCGCCCCTTCCTCGCCGAGGACCGGCCCGGCTCCTCCGGCGTGATGATCCTGGAGTACGCCGCCGGCGCCGCCCTCGGCGACCTGCGCGCCTTCTGCGCCCCCGCCTCCCTCGGCCACGCCGTGCTCTCCCGGGGCGTCGAGGAACAGGCCAGCTTCGCGTCCCTCGCCGCCCGGCAGGCCCTGCGCGCCGGCGAGGCGTACCGGCTCGTCGTGGGGTGCGAACTCGTCGCCGCCGTACGGGCGTTGCGGCTGCGTGACCTGCGCCCCGAAGCGGATCTGCCGGTCGCGCGGGCGCTGGCGCTGGCGGAGAAGGTCCTCGACGCCGAACACGCCGACCGTCCCCTCACGGACGACGTGGGCGCGGCGGCCCGGCTGCTGGGCCGGTTCACGGAGATCTGGCGGACCGGCGAGGCGTCAAGTGGGGCCTGACCGGCCTCACTTGAGCCCAGAGTGCGCCAGCCCCTCCACGAACTGCCGCTGAGCGACGACGAAGACGACCAGCACCGGCAGCACGGTCATGGTGGCGGCGGCCAGTTGGGTGTTCCACATCTCGCCGCCGTAGGAGTCCGTGAACCGGGTCAGGGCCTGCGGGAGCGTGAACAGCTCGGGCGAGGTCAGGTACACCGTCGGTTCGAGGTACAGGTTCCACGACGTCAGGAACGTCAGGATCGCGACCGCCGACAGCGCCGGTCTGGCCAGCGGCAGGAAGATCCGCCACCAGATCGCCGGCCGCCCGAGCCCGTCGAGCCGCCCCGCCTCCTCCAGCTCGGCGGGCAGCGCGATGAAGAACTGCCGCATGATGAAAGTGGCCAGCACACAGGGCCCGGCGAGCGCGGTGACCAGGATCAGCGGCCAGTGCGTGTTGATCATCCCGACCTGTTTGAACATCTGGAACAACGGGACGATCGTCACCTCGCTGGGCACCAGCAGCCCCGCCAGCACGACCAGGAACAGGGCGTTGGCCCCGGGGAACCTGATCCGCGCGAACGCGTACCCGGCGAGACTCGACACCAGCAGCGTGATCAGCGTCACCAGGACGCCGATATAGACACTGTTCGCGTACTGCCGGGCGAACGGCTGGAAGCTGAACGCCTCCCGGTACGCGGAGAACGTCGGATCGGACGTCCACAGCGACGGCGGCGCCTTGAAGATCTCCGGCAGCGGCTTCACCGACGCCGCGACCATCCACACCGTCGGCACCACGAACGGGATCGCCAGCACCCCGAGCGCCACCACCAGAAGCACCCGCCGCAGCACGGGACTCGGCCTACTCCTCATGGAACACCCACTTCCGGCGCAACTGCCACTGCACCAGCGTCAGCAGCATGACGAACGACAACAGCATCAGCGCGAGCGTCGAGCCGTACCCGATGTGGTTGAACTCGAACGCCTGCTGGAAGACGTAGTAGACGAGCACGGTCGTGCTCAACTCCGGCCCGCCACCGGTCAGTACGGCGATCTGCGCGAACGACTGGAGCGCCCCGACGACCGTGATGATCGCCGTCAGCAGCAGCGTCGGCGAGATCAGCGGCAGCGTGATCCGCGTGAAGATCGCCCTGCTCCCCGCGCCGTCGATGCGCGCGGCCTCGTACAGCTGCGTCGGCACACCTTGCAGCGCGGCGAGGAAGAGCACCATGTTGACGCCGACGCTGCGGACCACCTGCGTGACGATCACGGAGACCATCGCGGTGTCGCCGTGCTGGAGCCAGTTCGGCCCGCTGATGCCGACGCTGTCGAGGAGGCTGTTGATCGCGCCGTTGTCCTGGAGGAGGAACCCCCAGACGAGGGTCCACGCCACGACGGACACGACGACGGGGGAGAAGAACAGGGTCCGGAAGAACGTCGCGCCCCGGAACCGACGGTTGAGGAGGACCGCGAGCAGCAGCCCCAGGCCGATGTTGAGGACCACGACCCCGCCGCAGAAGAGCGCGGTCGCGCCGAGCACGGACGGGAGCTGGGGGTCGTCGGCGAGGGCCGCGTAGTTGTCGGCGCCGACGAAGGTCTGCTCGCCGGTGAAGACGTTCCAGTCGTTGAGGCTGTACCAGACCGCCAGCCCGACCGGGATCAGCACGAACAGCAGGACCCCGACGAGCTGCGGCGCGATGAACAGGTAGCCGGCGAGGACGTCCCGGCGGCGGGTCGTCCAGTACGGCGGCTTGGCGGTGGTGCCGGGGGCCTTGGCCTGCACCCGCGAAGGCGTGAGCGTGGCCATGGCTACTTGGCCAGGACCGGTTCGATCGCGGAACAGACCGACTTCAGTACGGCGGGAACGTCCGCGTCGGCCTTCCACATCGCGTCCAGCGCCGTCTTGCCGCGCTGGGCGATCTCGGCGGGGTTGGTGTGGTTGGGGAGGGTGACGGCGTCCGGGAGCTGGTCGACCACGGCCGTCTGGAGCTGCTCGGCGCTCAGGACCTTGTTGTCGGCGGCGAGCTTCGCGCCGGTCAGCAGGGACTTGCGCGGCGGCGGGAAGAAGCGCGCGAGCTTCGCCGAGTTCACGGGGTTGGTCAGGTAGGCGAGGAAATCCGTGGCCTGCGTCTTGTGCTTGCTCGCGGACAGGACGCCCACCCCGGCCTGGCCGATGACCGAGTGCTGCCCGGCCGGACCCGCCGGGAGCGGGTACAGGGCGTACTTGAACTTGCCGGTGAGTAGCGAGGCGCGAGAGACCTGGGCGACGGTGAACGCGGAGTCACCGGCGAAGAAGTCGGCCGTCGTCCCCGGCCCCGGCATCGCCTTCGACTTGAACGCCGCGTCGTGCAGGAACGTGAACGCCTGCCGCATCTGCGGGCTGGTGAACGTGCACTTCTTGCCGTCCTCGCTCCACGCGGAGGCCCCGAAGCCAGTCCACACCGTGGCGAGGGTGTTCCACGCCTTGTAGTCGAAGTCCCGGACGACGAAACCGGCCTTGCCGGTCGACTTGTTCACGGCGGCCCCGGCGGCGGCGACCCGGTCCCACGTCAGGTTCTTCGGGTCGACCTTCTGGTCGGCCTTCGCCAGCAGGTCCGTGTTGACGTACAGCGCGAACGGCGACGTCGAGAACGGGTACGCGTACAGCGTGCCGTCCCGGCTGAACTCCTTGGTGGCGCTGGCCTCCAGGTCGTCGTACTGCCAGTCGGCGGTCGACTTCAGCTTGTCGGTGAGGCCCACCAGCGCGTCGGCGGCGATCAGGTCCCGCGACAGGTCGCCCATCCAGACCAGGTCGGGGGCGTTGCCGCCGGCGATCTGGGTGGTGAGGGTCGTGTTGTAGGCGTCGAAGGGCAGGCTCTCGAAGGTGATCGACGCGACGTCGGGGTGCTGCGCGCGGTAGGCGGCGGCGATCGAGTCGAACAGCTTGAGCTGGTCCTGGTTCGAGGTCCAGACCGTCATCCGGAGCTTGACGTCCTTGGCGTCCGTGGACCCGGAGCCGTCGGTGGAAGCGCTGCAAGCCGCTGTCACCATCAGCGCGAGGGCGCCGACCAGCGTTCTGGTTCTGTTCATGGCGTGCGTCTTTCGTCTGGGAGTTGGCTAGTACCCGGCGATCTCGGGCCAGTGGAGTTCGATCCCGGCCCCGGTCAACCGGCCCTGGAGGCGCTCGACGAGCTGCTCGTCCGCCGCCACCTGCCGAGGGCTCAGGCCGAGGTCGAGGCAGTACGCCACGAGCTCCCCGGCCGACTCACCGACGTTCCACTCGACCGGGTGCAGCCGGTAGGCGCCGTTGGTGATGTGGGTGGTGCCGATGTTCTTGGCGGCCGGCACCAGATTGCGGGTGGATACGGGTACGAGGGCACCGAGCGGTATCTCGAACGGCGCGCACTCGACGTCGATGTAGTTGTCGCCGCCGGTCGAGGGGTGCAGGTCGATCCGGTACATCCCGACCCCCACCGACCCCTCGAACCGCGCGGGCCCGGCGTCGCCCCGGACCTTGACGGAGACGTCCTGCTCCCGCACGGTCGTCAGCGCCCTGATCCGCCGCGACTCGCGGATGTACGGCGCCTGCGCGAACCCGTCGGCCGTACCGACCAGGTCCCCGCGCAGCCTGAGCCCCGGCCAGCCCCGCCCCCCGTCAGGGCGGGGCGCCTCGGTCTGGAGCCAGTACACGTACGCCCGGGACTGAGCCTTCGCGGCGTCCAGATGGAGCTGCCGGTCACCGGTGTCGATGATCGAGCCGCCCACGTAGTCGAGCTGCGGCCAGTTGGCCAGCACGATGTCACTCTCGTAGAACCCGTCGGCGAAGTTCTGCCGGGCGGCGATCCGCCGGAACTGCCACAGATCCCGGTCCCCGGCGTCGAACCGGGGATCCCCGGTGGCATCCCCCTCCGGGTTGACGTTCATCGTCCGCTGCTCCGGCACGAGGGTGCGCGGGTTCGGCGCCGTGAACGACAGCATCGGCGCACCCCAGAAGGGCAGTTCGAAGGACCGCCAGTACTCGTAGTCGTCCGGCCGCTCGATGGTGTGGTCCCCGGCGACGTGGTCGAAGACGAAGCACCACGCGATCGACTGCACGTTCCCGGGATCGGCCGTCTCGGGCGCGCTCGGCTCCCCGGTCTCGGACCGCGCCTCGGCCCCGACGACGTACGCGGTCCCCGTCAGCGGCAGCAGATCGCCGGTCTCGGTGCCGTCGAGGACGTACTCGGCGGCGATCACGGTCTCGGCGCCGGTGTGCGGATCGGCGACGGTGACGCTGCGGACCACGTCGTCGCGTACGTCGGCGGCGACCGGGACCGCCGGTTGCAGGACGGTGAGGCGGCCGGTCGAGCGGTACGGCGCGAGGAGCGCGGTGATCACCGCGTGCGCGACCCGGGGCTCGTGGCACAGCCTGCTCACCCGGCCGCGCCCCGGGTTGAGTTCGCGGTCGGCGCGGGCGGCGGCGGTCAGGGGGTAGTGGTCGCGGTAGTAGCGGCGGATGTCCTCCCGCAGCGCCCGGTAGCGCGCGGTGACGCCGAACTGCTCGACCCAGATGTGCTCGTCGGGCGGCACGGCCTGCGAGGTCAACTGGCCGCCGAGCCAGTCGTACTCCTCGGTCAGCACCACCCGCCGGCCCCGCTCGAGCAGCGCCAGCGCGGCGGCGATGGCACCGAGACCCCCGCCGACGATCGCCACCTCGGTCGTGATCCGGCCGGTCATGACGTCGACTCCGTCCGCGCGACGATGGTGTCCCCGGGCTCGACCTCGGCGACCAGCAACCGCTCCTTCTCCAGCCCGTCCCACTCCTGCGGGTCGGTGGAGATCAGGAGCTGGAGCAGGTCGAGCGCCTCGGCCGCCAACCGCTGCCGGGGCACATGGAACCCGGCGAGCGTCCGCCCCTCCACCCGATGACCACGCACCTCACCGAGCGCGGCGACCGAGATCTCCTCCGGTACGGCGACCCCGGCCCCGAACAGCGCGTGCGCGACGTCCTCGGCCAGGAACGCGTCCTCCGCGATGATCAGCGTGGCCCCGGTCGCCCGCGCCAGCCGGGGCAGGTCGGCGATCCGCTCCTCGCCGACCAGCAGGAACGCCAGCCGCCCCTGCGCCGAGGCGGCCTCGACGGCGTCGCGCCGGTCCCGCGCGGTCGGCGTGTCGCGGCCCCGGTGGACGTACAGCGCCTGCTCGTGACCGATGGCTGCGGCCTGGTCGATCAGCGCGGCCGTCGGGGTCGTGTAGTCGATGGCGACGTACGGCACGGGGGCGGCCGTCTCGTCCCGGCGGCCGATCGCCACGAACGGGAACTGCTCGGCTACCAGCCGCTCCAGCTCGGAGGCGACCATCTGCTGGCCCAGCAGGACACAGCCGTCGGTGAGCCTGAGGCGCGTCTTGCGGTGGAAGAGGCTGCGCGTGCCGTTCTCGACCGGCGAGGACGTGAAGAACAGCAGGTCCCAGCCGATCTGCTCGGCGGCCCGCTCGATGCCGTTCAGGAGCGGGCCGTAGAAGTCCATGCTCTCCGGGGAGAGCGCCGCCTCGTACGTGAAGACGCCGATGATCTGGTTGTCGAGACCGGCGAGCCTGCGGGCGGCGGGGTCGGCGACGTAGGCGAGCTGCTCCATGGCCTGCTTGACCCGCGCCCGGGTGGCCTCGGGGACCCGCACGTTCGAGCCGTCGCGGTCGTTCAGCACCACCGACACGGTGGTCTGACTGACGCCCGCCAGCTCCGCGATCTCGCGTTGCGTGACACGGCGAGGTCTCGACGCCATCGCTCCTCCATCGTGATAATGCCTATCTTCAATCTCTGAGCGATGACCGTAGTTCACGCCAGGTCCCCTGACAAGTACCCGTTGACAGCAGAGTGACCGGCTGGAAACGTGTCGTTAACGAATCTGAAGATAGGCATTATCACTGGAGTAGCTGATGACCTTCTCCCGATCCCACCTCGACCGCCGGGGCTTCCTCGGCGCGGCCCTCGCCGCAGGCGTCGTCCTCGTCGCCGAGTCCACCCCCGTCACCGCGTACGCGGCGGCGGGCGACGTCACGCTGACCGCCGGGGGCATCAGCCTGCTGGCCAGTCCCGGCGGCCGGCTCGCGATCCGCGACGGCGCCGGAGTCACCCGGTCCGCCGGGTCGAAGTTCCAGGTCAAGGACAGCGTCACCGGCATCCATGTCTCGACCGGCGGCACCCCGACCCTGAGCGCGCTCCCGGACGGCACTCCGGCGATCCGCATGGACTACACCTTCGACACCGCCGTCACCGTGACCGGCTGGTTCAGCGTCAGCACCTCGCACGCCGCCCTGGAATGGCACGTCACCGGCGCGGCGACCCTCGTCCCCGACGGTTTTCTGTTCAGCCGCGCGATCCAGGCGCCGACCGCACCCGACGACTACATCCCGGTCACCGAATGGGTCCGCGACGAGGGTGGCGGCATCCCGTACGAGGAGACCCTCGGCGTCGCCCACACCTCCACCTGGGGCACCGCCCTGCACGGCCTGTTCCTCCTCGACCGCTCCCGCCAGGCCTGGACGAACGCGACCTGGATCCACGCCCCGGGGACGGCCGCTTTTGGCGGAGGCTGGACCAGCCGCGCCGACTTCTACTTCTCCGAGACCCGCCCCTCGGCCACCGCCACCATCGGCCGGGGGCGCGAACTAGGCCTCGAACTCACCACGAACCGCGACTTCAACCTCTACGACACCCCCGGCGAACAGATCGCGCTCACCGCCCTCGTCGCCAACGGCGGCGCGGCCAAGACCGTCGAACTGGAGCTGTGGGTAAGGAGCTTCGACGGCGTAATGCTCGCCGCGACGACCGTGACCGGCACCGTCGCCGCCGACTCCACCTGGGGGCACACCTTCACCCTGGGGGCGCCCGCCTCCGGTATCGCCCTCGCCGAGGTCGCCGTCAGATCGGGCGGCGACGAGGCGTTCGCCCGCACCAACCTCGCGGTGCTGCCGCCGTACACCTACCAGGCCGGCGCGGGCAGCATGTTCGGCATGGCCAACTACCCCTGGCTGCAACGCCCGAACGCCACCGCCGTGCTCGACCTGTGGCAGAAGGCGGGCGTCAGCCTGGTGCGGATCGCGTACGACGGCGGGCCCGGGCTGCCGCCCGCCGCCTTCGACGCGCGCGGGATGCGGCACAACATCGAACTCCAGCCGTCGCTTGAGGTCACCGATGCCGTGGCGGCCGGGTGGGCGGCGGACAACCTGGCGGTCGCCGTCGGCGCGGGCGCCGGGTACTTCGAGGTCGGCAATGAGCTGAACCGGCCCTTCAACACCGGTGACGCGGCACAGAGTTACCTCGACAAGGCGCTGCGCCCCGTCTTCGACCGGCGTGCGGCCACCGGCGCCACGATGAAGCTGATGAACAACGGCCTGGCCGGGATGGACAAGCCGTGGGTGGAGAACTTCATCGCGGCAGGTGGCTGGGACCTCATCGACGCCTTCGCCTACCACCCGGGGCGCGGCAACTTCACCCCCGACTACATTCCGCCGGGCGACAGTTGGAGCACCGGGGGCGACGGCACGTACTGGAACTTCTACGGCGGGCTGCGCCAGCTGAAGGCGCTGATGGCGCAGCACGGCGAGAAGGAGATCTGGCTCACCGAGGCGTACGCGCCGACGAAGCCCAACAGTTGGTGGCACGACACGTATCGGCATGCCGCCGAGAACGTGTTCCTGACGCTCGCGCTCGCCAAGGCCGAGGGCGTCAAGTGCGTGTGCTGGTACCAGTTCCACGACAGCGTCCTCGGTATGCCGCAGGTCGCCGATCCCGACAACGTCGAGTACCACTACGGCCTCATGAACCGCGATCTCAGCCCGAAGCCGTCGCTCCTCGCCTACGCGAACGCCGCCCGCACGCTCGACCAGGCCACCTTTCGGGGGAAGTTGACCTTCGCCGACCCGAAGACGTTCGGCCTGTGGTTCGACACGCCTGGCGGACCGGCGGTCGTCCTGTGGAACCGGGCCGACGGCTATCTCCTCAACACGGCGGGCCAGCGCACCGATTGGCACTTCCCCGCCCCCGAGGTGTGGACCGATCCCTGGCCCACCAAGACCTCCCTCGTGGCCGCCGCGCCGGGTGCTGTCCGGCAGGTGGACGCCGTCGGGCAGGTCCGGCAGATTCCCGTCACGAACGGGAAGGCTTCGCTGACACTGGACGGGGCGCCGAGGATCTACTACGGCCTCGTGCCGCGTACGGACAACACACTCGCCTGACGCCCGAAGGAGCCCCGCTGTGTCCACTCCTCCCTGGTGGCGCGACGCCGTCATCTACCAGGTCTACATCCGCAGTTTCGCCGACGGGAACGGGGACGGTGTCGGCGATATCGCCGGGATCCGGTCCCGGCTGCCGTACCTCAAGTCCCTTGGCGTGGACGCGCTGTGGATCAACCCCTGGTACAAGTCGCCGATGGCCGACCATGGTTACGACGTCGCCGACTACCGTGAGATCGACCCGTTGTTCGGGACGGTTGCCGAGGCCGAGCAACTCATCGACGAGGCGCATGCGTTGGGGATCCGGATCGTGCCGGACATCGTGCCGAACCATTCCTCCGACCAACATGCTTGGTTCCAGGCGGCGTTGGCTGCGGGGCCTGGTAGTCCGGAACGCGAGCGGTACATCTTCCGGCCCGGACGGGGGCCTGACGGGGCGCTGCCGCCCAATGGCTGGGACTCCCGGTTCGGTGGGCCTGCCTGGACGCGGGTCGCCGATGGGGAGTGGTATCTCCACCTCTTCACTCCGCAGCAGCCGGATGTGAACTGGCAACACCCGGACGTGCACGCCGAGTTCGAGTCCGTCCTGCGGTTCTGGTTCGACCGGGGCGTGGACGGGTTCCGTATCGACGTCGCGCACGGTCTGGTCAAGGATCCCGAACTCCCCGAGGTTTCCGAGGGTGTTGTCCATCCCTTCTGGGACCGTGACGAGGTCCACGACATCTACCGCGCGTGGCGCAGGCTCGCCGACGAATACCCCGGCGACCGTGCCTTCGTCGCCGAGGCGTGGACGGATACGCCGGAACGCCTCGCCGCGTACGTCCGACCCGACGTCCTGCACACCGCCTTCAACTTCGACTTCCTGATGACCGATTGGGACGCGAAGGACCTGCGCGCGGTCATCGACGACACGCTTGCGACGCTGGGGGCGGTGGGGGCTCCGGCCACCTGGGTGCTGTCCAACCATGACGTGATGCGCCACGCCAGCCGGTACGGGCGCAAGGCCGCGCGGAAGTGGGTGGCGAACGAGTCGTACGTCCCGGCGGGCCCGGCGGACCTTGCCCTCGGGACCCGCCGCGCGCGGGCCGCTGCGCTGCTGACCCTTGCGCTGCCCGGCGGGGCGTATGTCTACCAGGGGGAGGAGCTGGGGCTGCCCGAGGTGGAGGACCTTCCCGAGGGTGTCCTTCAGGACCCCGTGTGGGAGAGGTCCGGGCACACGGAGCGGGGGCGGGACGGGTGCCGGGTGCCGATTCCATGGTCGGGGTCGGGGACGCCGTACGGCTTCAGCCCTGCGGGTGCCGCTGCGCCATGGCTGCCGCAGCCTGACGACTGGGCGCCGCGTACGGTGGCCGCGCAGAGCGGGGACGCGGACTCGATGCTGGAGCTGTACCGGGCGGCTCTGCGGATACGCCGCGAGCAACCTGCCCTGGGGGACGGCGAGTTGACGTGGCTGGACGACACGGTGCCGGCCGGTGTTCTGGCGTTCCGCCGTGAACCGGGGTTCGTGTGCGTGGTGAACCTGTCGGGGGAGCCGCACGAGTTGCCGGAACACGCCGAGATCTTGCTGACGAGCGGGCCGATCGAGGGGGACGCGCTGGCGCCGGACCAGGCGGTGTGGCTCGCGGTGTAGATGAACGGGGCTTCCGGAACTCGGCGAACTGGGCGGCTCTTGGACCCTGGGGGCCGGGCTATCTGGGATCCCGCCGGGTCGGGTGGCCTTGCATCCTGCGAACAGGGTCCCTTCTGGACGCTGGGGCTGGGTTTCCTGACACCGGGTGAACCGGGCCGGGTCACCCGGGATCTTGCTGGGGTGGGTGGCCTTGCGTCCCGTGAACTGGACCCTTTCCGGACGCTGGGGGTTGGGCTTCCCGGCCCCCGGTGAACAGAGTCCCCTGACCCTCTTGAACCGGGGCCTCCCCCGCCCCTCGCGAACCGGGCCTTCCGGCACTCCGCTGGGCTGGGCTTCTCGGCACCCCGCCGGGCCGGGGCGCCTCGCACTCCGCGAGCCAGGCCCCTCCCGCACCCCGCTGAGCCCGGTGGCCTCCTGCGGATCCTGCGGGCCGGGCCATCAGGGACCCCGCCGAGTCGGGTGGTCTTGCATCCCGCGAACCGGGCCCTTCCCGCACTCTGTGAACGCCGGGCCGTGTGGCTTCCCCCGGGCCCCGCGAGCTGTGCTTCCCAGCCCCCAGTGATCCCCGTACCCCGTCGGCCGGCCCGCCCTCGGCGGCCCCCGTCAAGGCCGTCCGCAGGTAGGCTGGCCCGGTCGGACGAGGTCGGTGGGGACGGGCATGGACGGGGTCGGGAAGGTGCAGGTCGGGCGGGCGACCTCGCGGGACGTTGCGCGGCTTGCCGGGGTGTCCCATACCGCGGTGTCGTTCGTGTTCAATGGGCGCGCCGAGGGCAATCTCTCCGCCGAGACTCAGGAGAAGATCCGCGAGGCGGCGGCCCGGCTCGGGTATCGGCCGAACGCCGTTGCCCGAGGTCTGCGGCGTAGCCGTACCGCTGTGATCGGCCTGGTCACGGACGCGATCGCCACCTCCCCCTTCGCCGGCCGGCTGCTGCGCGGCGCCATGGACACGGCCTGGTCCGCCGACCACCTCGTCCTCACCGTCGACTCGGGCCAGGACGCGGCCACCGAGGACGCGGCCGTCGCCGAACTCCTCGACCGCAGGGTCGACGGGATCATCTACGCCGCCCTGTCCCTGCGCCGCGCCCGCGTCCCGCAGGGACTGCACAGCACGTACGCCGTGTTCGCCAACTGCCTGCCCGAGGACGGCTCGTTGCCGGCCGTCATCCCCGCCGAACGGGCTGGAGGCCGCAGCGCCGCCCGCGTCCTGACCGACGCGGGCCACCGCCGTATCGCGCTCGTCGGCGGCCTCGACGACATCGCCACCGCCGAACGGCTCCGAGGGTTCCGGGACGCGCTGCGGACGGTCGGACTGACCGCGCGGAAGGAGTGGATCACCCGGACGGGAGGCGAGATCAGCGCCGGATACGAAGGCGCGCTCCGACTCCTCGACGGCGTCCCCGCCGACCTGCGCCCCACCGGCATCGTCTGCTACAACGACCGCGTCGCGGCAGGCGTCCTGCACGCCGCCGCACGCCTCGGCCTCGACGTCCCCGCCGACCTGTCCGTCGTCGGCTACGACGACCAGGAGCACATGTCCGCGTTCCTCACCCCACCGCTCACGACGGTCGCGTTGCCGCACAGGGCGATGGGGGAGACGGCGGTGCGCCTCCTCCTAGACGCGCTCGCCACCGGAACCGCGCCCCCCGTCACCACCCACCGCTTGGAGTGCCCGGTCGTCACACGGGGTTCGGTGGGCCCAGCTCCCAGCAACTGACCTCGACGTCGGTTCCGGACACGGCCAACTCCGCGACGTCGTCGGCCCGTTGATACACACGCTCGGTCGCCGAGGCCCGGTCACCGACGAAGAGTTCGAGCAGGGAACCGTCCACGAGAACACGTACGGTGAGAGACTCACCAGGCAAGGCCGACAGGATCAGCGGCACTTCGTCACCGGGACGCGGCCACCCCGTCCGATCCAACGTCACCGTCCCGCCCAACGGATCGATCCGCACAGTGAGTTCAGCCCCGGACGCCCCCCGCAACAACCTCACCGTCGCCGCCGAACGAGCAGTCACCAGCAGATCGTAAGCAAGCGGCAACGCCCCAGCGCTGAACGGCCCAGCAGCTCGCAGGAGTTCGACCTCCGGCGCCGGCACGACACGCAACGCACCGTCCTCATGCAGATCCACCACCCGAGGCGCCGTCAACACCCCGGACCACCCCGCCCGCTCCACCTCCTCCAGCGGACGCGCCTCCCAGGACCAGCCCCACAGAAGAGTGCGGCCGGCGTCCTGGAGAACGGCGGGGGCGTAGAAGTCCCGGCCCTGGTCCAGCGGACCACCCCCACGCGCAGCGAACCTCAACTCCCCGCCACTCTCCACCAGTTGCCCGGCGAGGTACGCCGTACTCATCGGATCCCCGTCCCACAGAGCCACCGCCAACGTCCACCCCCCACCGCTCTCCCACAACTGCGGACACTCCCACCCGACAGCCCGCGCCCCGAAGACCCGCGCCGCCACCGGATCCCGCCCGTCCAACAACACCCCGGCGAACCGCCACGCGTACAGATCCTCACAGTCGTACACGAGAACCGACGGCGTACCGTCGGAGTGCCCAGCCCCCACCAACGCCCAACGCCGACCGCCGAATCGGAAGACGAAGGGGTCGCGGAACATCGTCACGTCCAGGCCGGGCGGCGGTTCCGCGACGACCGGCACAGGGAGTTGCTTCCAGACGAGCAGCTCATCGTCCTCGGCGACGGCAAGGCAGATCACGCTCAACCCCCTGTGGTCATGGCGGATGCCGGAGTACACGGCCGTCGGAACCCCGTCGTCGTCCACGACACACCCCGACCAGCACCCCGCCTCATCGGGCCCGCCGGGAACAGGCCGCAGCGCGATCCCGTGGTCGTCCCAGTGCGCGAGGTCGGGGCTGGAGGCGTGCCCCCAGTGGACGTTCGTGTGGACGGGAGCCTCGGGGTTGTGCTGGTAGAAGAGGTGGTAGAGGCCTCCCCAACGCACAGGCCCGTTCGGGTCGTTCATCCAGTTGGCCGGCGGACGGACCCGGAAGCGCGGACGGTGACTCAACGGTTGACTCCTGCGGACGTGATGCCCTCGCGCAGAGGGCGCTGGCCGACGACGAACACGGCGACGGCGGGAAGCATGGACAGGACGACCCCGGCGAGGACGACGGAGATCGAGCCGGTGCCGAGGTTGCCCTGGAGGGAGACCAGGCCGAGCGGCAGCGTGAGGTTCTCGGAGGAGGTCTCCAGGATCAGCGGCCGGAAGAACTCGTTCCAGTGGTAGTTGAAGGCGAGGACGCCGACGACGGCGAGCCCGGGAGCCGCGAGCGGCGCGTACACGGACCGGAAGACCCGCCACGGACCCGCGCCGTCGATCATCGCGGCCTCGCCGAGGTCCTTCGGCATGCCGAGGAAGTACTGGCGCATCAGGAACGTGCCGAACGCTGTCGGGAACGCCGGGAGGATCAGCCCGAGCAGGGTGTCGGTGAGCCCCAGCTCCTTCAGCTCCAGGAAGACGGGGACGATCGTGACCTGCAACGGCACCATCATCGTCGCGAGGACCAGCGCGAACAGCGGCTTCTTGAACCGGAATTCGAGGCGCGCGAACGCGTACCCGGCGAGCCCCGCCGTGACCATCTGACCGACCGCGACCAGCCCGGTCACCAGCGTCGAGTTCAGCGCGTACAGCCACACGTCGATCTGGTCGAACACCCCGCGATAGGCGTCGAGCGTCGGATCGGTCGGGACGATCTTCGGCGGCAGGTCGAAGGACTGCGCCGGGGTCCGCAGCGACGTCGACACGGTCCAGATCACCGGACCGAGCGTCAGCAGCGCACACACCGCGAGACCGGCGACGCGGGCCCAGGGCCGCATCCGCGCCACGGAAAGGGAGGACGTACTCAATGGACTCACCCGGCTCACTGGTAGTGGACGTAACGCCGGCTGAGCCGGAACTGGAGGGCGGTGACCGCCATGATCAGCACGAAGAGCAGGACCCCCACGGCGGACGCCTCGCCGAAGCGGAGCTGCTCGAACGCCGTCTCGTAGATGACCATCACGACCGTGCGCGTCGAGTCGCCGGGACCGCCGGCCGTGAGGACGTACGGCTGCTCGAAGACCTGGAGCGCGTTGATGATCCCGACCACGGACGCCACCAGGAGCGTCGGCGACAGCAGGGGCAGGGTGATGGCGAGGTGTTTGCGGATGCCGCCCGCGCCGTCGAGGGCCGCCGCCTCGTGGACCTCCTTCGGGATGGTGTTGAGGCCGCCGACGAACAGCAGGAACGAGAACCCGAACTGCTGCCACACGTACGCCAGGACGACGGCCGCCATCGCCCCGTGCTCCGAGGTCAGCCAGGGGACCGAGGGGATGCCGACCGTGCCCAGCAGCCAGTTCACCGGGCCGAAGTCCTGGTTGAACAGGTACTTCATCACCACCGAGATGGACGCGGCGGACAGCACCAGCGGGAAGAAGAACGCCGACCGGAACACCGACCGCAGCCACCCCGGCATCCGCCCGTTCACCGCGATCGCCAGCACCAGCGCGATCAGCAGTTGCAGCGCGACCGCGAGGACCATGAACACGAGCGTGTTCCGGAAGGACACCAGAACCGTCGAATCGGTGAGGATCTCCCGGTAGTTGGCGCCTCCCGCCCACTTGGGATCGTCGATCACGTCCCACTGGAAGAAGCTGAGCACGACCGACCCGACGATCGGTACGACCGTGAAGACCACGATCCCGACGACGGTCGGCGCGAGGAAGAGTACGGCGAGCAGCCGGTTGCCTCGGTTGCGGGCGGGCGCCTCGTCAGGGAGTTTCGATGTCCGTTTCGATGGCGGCGCGCTCGCTCTCCAGGCGGTAGACGATTTCCGAGTTGAGAGATCTGCGGGAGGACTTGGCCTGGGCGGCGAGCCACTGGTGGAGGGCTGCGGGGAGTCTGAGAGTGATCTTTGTTTCTTCATTCATGCCCCTAGACTAGTGGTAGATTGGTGGCATGGTGACGCTGAAGGAAGCTGGGGGGACCGGGCACGCCCGGTACACCTACCGGCTTCGGGTGTCGTCGACCGCCCGCACCGCCCTGCTCGGTGAGTGGGCGCGGTGCCGGTGGGTCTGGAACGAATGCTGCGCACGGTCGAAGAAGGCGTATGCGGACGGCGAGAGGTGCGGTCCGGCCCGCCTCGACAGGATGCTGACCGAGGCCCGTGCCGCGAACGCGTGGCTGCGCGAGGGTAGTTCGGTCCCGCAGCAGCAGACCATTCGCGCCTTCGCCACGTCCCGCGCGAAGGCGCTGAAGGACATCAAGGCCCGGCTTCCAAAACGCCGGTGTGCGGGAATGCCGAGGTACAGGAAGAAGCACGGCGCCGACCCGTCGCTGAACTACACGCGGCGCGGATTCTGCCTCAGGGACGGACGCCTGCATCTGGCCGGCGGCATTGCCGTGTCCGTAGTGTGGTCGCGGGAACTGCCCCAGTCTCCGTCTTCGGTACGGATCTACCGTGACAGCCTCGGCCACTGGTACGCCTCGTTCGTCGTACCGGCGACCACCGAGACTCTGCCGTCCACCGGACGGGACATCGGTATCGACTGGGGCGTCAGAGAAATCGCGACCACCACCAGCGATGCCCACGATCTTCCGCACGCCCAGCACGGCAGGACGGCCGCGCAGAAGCTTGCCCACTACCAACGCAAAACAGCCCGCCGGAAGCCGAAGAAGGGACAGTTGGGCTCGAAGGGTTACCGAGAGGCGAAGCGGCAGACCGCCAAGGTCTACAAGAAAGTGGCGCGGCAGCGTGAGGACACCAGTCGCAAGTGGGCCAAGGCCGTCGTCCGCGACCATGACAGGCTCGCAGTCGAGGACTTCCGCCCCAAGTTCCTTGCCAAGACCACGATGGCCCGCAAAGCCGCCGACGCCGCGATCGGCACCACCAAGCGGGCACTGATCCACATGGCCCGCAAACACGGTCGTGAACTCCACCTCGTCAACCCCGCGCATACCACCATGGACTGCGCCCAGTGCGGAGCGAGAACCAAGCACGCACTCCCCCTCTCGGAACGTACCTACACCTGCACCGCGTGCGGAGCCGTGTCTCCCAGGGACAAGAACTCCGCCCACGTGATGCTCGTCCGGGCTGGTCTCAACCCGGCTGGTGCTGATCGTGTAAGAGCTGCTGGACCGCCGGTCCACAGCCAACGTGAGCCAGGAATCCCCTTCCTTTAAGAAGGGGAGGATTCAAGCTCCATGGCCTTCTCCAGGTCCCCCTGGAGCCGTCGCAGCGCCGGGCGTACCGCGCCGGGGCTCGCCAGCGCGGTTCCGGTGTGCTTGATCAGCAGTTGCTCGACCTCGTTGACCTGCGGCGGAGCCGGGATCGGGCCGGTCGAGGGGATCTTGTCGAGGGTGTCGTAGAAGGTCTGCCAGTGGGACGGCCCCGTCGAGCGGTAGCGGGCCGCGTTCACCATCGAACGCCGGGCCGGGGTCGTCTGGTTGGCCGCGAAGAGCCGGGTCATGACGTCCTCGCGGGCCGTGTACTTGATGAACTCCCACGCCTCGTCGCGCATCGTCGACGTCCGCAGCAGCGCGTACCCGGCCGCGCCGAACTGGTGGCGCTGCGTACGCCAGCGGGGGAAGTACCGGACGTCGTAGGCGTCCGGCTTCATCCCCGCCAGATGCAGACCCCCCGCCCAGAAGCCGCCCGCCGGGGTCACCCCGACCCGGCCCGTGGAGAACACGCCGACCAGGTTGCGGCCGTCACCCCCCTCGGGCCGCGTGCACAGGTCCTCCTGGATGAGCCCGGCGAGGTAGTCGTACACCTCCGCGACCCGCTCGGAGTCGGCCTGCGGAGTCGTCCACCGGTACCCGCCGCCCCGCCCGCGCCGCTCGGCCTCCGGATAGAAGGCGTCCCAGAGCCAGTCGCCGCCCGGGGCCTTGGACTCGGCGAGGAGGTTCGTGTCGTTCGCGAACAGCCACGGGACGACCCCTCCCCACAGCCGGTTCGTCCAGAAGTACGGGGTGAACCGGTCGCCGTTGGCGCGCTTCATCGACCGCAGCAGCGCCGTGAAGTCGTCGCGGTCCCAGTCGTCCGAGGGAAGGACCGCACCCGCGCGCTCCACCGCCTGGTTGTTGAAGTACATGTCGGCCGCGTTGAACTCGACCGGCAGCTGGTACAGGCTCCCCTCGTACATCATCGACTCGACCAGCGAGGGGTGGACGTCGGCGAAGTACGGGCGCAGCTCGGCCGCGTCCCGCTTCACCCACGCGTCCAGCGGGACCCCGAGGCGCTGCGCGAAGAGCTGCACGCCCTCGGTGGCGACGTACACGAGATCCGGCGCGGTGCCCGCCGCGATCTGCGTGAGGATCTTGGAGAAGAAGTCCGACCAGTCGTACGCCTGCACGGCGTTGATGCGGATCCTGATGTCGGGGTGGACGGCGCGGAACCCGTCGTGCAGGGCGCGCTGCGTCGCGGGGTCGAAGGCGGAACCCAGGGTGGCGATGACGAGCGAGCCGTCGTCGCGGCCGGGTATGTCGGCGCCGGTGAGGCGGTCCCAGCTGGCCGCGACACCGGCGAGCGCGGCGGTACCGGCGCCGTACGCGCCGTAGCGCATCAGGTCCCGGCGGGAGAGGAACGGGTGGGTCATCGACGGACCTAACTCGTGTTAGCCCAACTTGACTCCCCGATGATGGGAACGCGCTGAGGCTCTGTCAAGGGATGTGTACGGGTGGGTGGTCGGGCGTCCGGAAGGGTTGACCTTTAACGAGTTAGGGGTAGGGTTCCGGCCAACCTGACGACGGAGTCGGGGGAGGGAGCCGCGTGATGTATCTGTCGAGACGATCGCTGCTGGTGGCCTCGGCCGCAGGACTTGTGCTGCGGCCCGGTCCTGCGGTGGCCGCCGCGTGCGCGGGGAGCTACCGCGCCGCGTACCACTTCACCGTCCCCGACCAGTGGATGAACGACCCCCAACGGCCCCTGTGGATCGACGGCGAGTACCACTACTACTACCTCTACAACCCCGACTACTCGACCGGCGGCACCACCGCCGGGACCGCCTGGCGCCTCGCCACCAGCACCGACCTCGTCACCTTCACCGACCGGGGCATCGCCGTACCGAAGGACACGACGCCGAACGGCGACGTCTGGTCCGGCTCGGCGGTCGTCGACACGCAGAACACGGCGGGGTTCGGCGCGGGCGCGGTGATCGTCCTCGCCACGATGGCGCCCGACGACGTCACGCAGGCGCAGTACCTGTACTACTCCACCGACGGGGGCCGGCATTTCATCAACTACGGGACCGCGCCCGTCCTTTCGAACCCCGGCGTACGGGACTTCCGCGATCCCAAGGTGATCCGTGACGAGGAGCGCGGGCGGTGGGTGATGCTGCTCGCCGAGAACGACAAGGTGGGGTTCTACCACTCGGCCGACCTCAAGTCGTGGGCGTACGTCGGCGGGTTCATCAAGGGCGGCATCGGGGTGCTGGAGTGCCCCGACCTGTTCCGGATCAGGGCGGACGACGGGACCTGGAAGTGGGTCCTCGGCGTCAGCGCCAACGGCAAGGGGGCCGGGCTGCCCAGCACGTACGCGTACTGGACGGGGTCCTTCGACGGCACGACGTTCACCGCCGACGCGCCCGATCCGCAGTGGCTGGACCACGGCTGGGACTGGTACGCGGCGGTCACCTTCGAGAAGCGGGACGCGGCCGGGGTGCTCGATCCGGCGGTCCGGCACGCGATCGGGTGGCTGAACCACTGGGACTACGCCAACACGACGCCCACGATCGAGTGCGACGGGTTCAACGGGACCGACTCCATCGTCCGCGAGGTGCGGCTGCGGCGGGACGGGTCGGGGTCGTACTACCTGGCGTCCCAGCCCGTGGCGGCGCTTGACCGGTACGTGTCCCGTGAGGTCGACCTCGGCGATCTCGCCGTCGACGGTTCGCGGCTGCTCCCCTACACCGGTACGGCGTACGAACTGACCTGCACGGTCACCGGGGACCAACTCACCGGCGCCGGGATCCAGTTGAGGCGCTCCCCGGACGGCGGGCGGCACATCGACGCGGGCGTCTACGGCACCTACGCCTTCGTCAACCGGGGCTACACCGTCAGCCCCTCCGACCGCTGGCAGGAGAGCCGTACGCCGTACGACCTGTCCACCGGCACGGCCTCGCTGCGCATCCTCGTCGACCGGACGTCCGTCGAGATGTTCATCGGCGACGGGCGGTACACGCACACGACCGAGGTGTTCCCCGACCCGTCCGACACGGGGCTCGCGCTGTTCACGATCGGCGGCCCCGCCGTGTTCCGGGACACCGTGATCCGGGAGTTCCGGGCGTGAGCGCTCGGTGGTGTTCAATCACCGTATGAGCAACGCAGACCGGCACACACTGATCGTGAAGGCCGTCAGGGAGTCGGGAAGTGCCACGGTCCAGGTGCTCGCCGAGCTGACCGGCGCCTCGGAGATGACGATCCGCCGCGACCTCGACGTCCTCGCCGCACAGGGGGTCCTGGAGCGGGTCCGAGGTGGTGCGCGCACGCTGCTGCTGCGCGGTGAGGAACCGCCGTTCGTACTGCGGTCGCACGAGGCGGTCGACGCGAAGCAGCGGATCGCGGCGGAGGTGTCGTCGCTGATCGCGGACGGCGAGACCGTCCTCCTGGACAGCGGCACGACCTGCGTGGAGGTCGCGCGGCTCCTGCGCGGCCGTCCGGTCACGGTCATGCCGCTGTCGCTCCAGGCGATCCACTTGCTCAGCGACCCCCCGACCCGTACGGCCCTCCTCGTCCCCGGCGGCCGTCCCCGCGCCGGGGAAGGCGCTCTCATCGGTCCCCTCACCCTCGCCTCGCTGTCCGCGCTGCGCTTCGACACGGCGGTCGTCGGCTGCTGCGGCCTCAGCGCGGCCGAAGGGCTGACCGCGTACGACCTCGACGAGGCCGCCGTGAAGAAGGCGAGCGTCTCCTCCGCACGCCGGGTGATCGCCGCCGCCGACGCGAGCAAGCTCGGCCACACGGCGCACGCGTACGTCGGTCCCTCCGCGCTCCTGCACACCCTGGTCACGGACGCCGCCGCACCCGCCGCCGAGGTGGAGGCGCTCGAAGCGGGAGGGACGGTCGTCAGGACGGTGTGAACCTGTGCGGCACGGCGTCAGGACCGTGCCGCACAGGCGGTCAGTGGCCGCTGGGTACGGCCTCGCGCGGCTGCTCGGCGCCGGTGCGCAGGATCCCCGAGGCCACGGCGGTGACCCCGCACAGCAGCGTCATCAGCAGGAACGCCTCGTTCAGCGGCATCGCGTGGGTCAGCCAGCCGATGACGCCGGGGCCGGCGAGCATCCCGAGGTAGCCGAGACCGGCGACGCGGGAGACGTTGGCGCCTGCGGCCGAGGGGTCGGCGTGGCCGGCCGCGCTGAAGAGCTGGGGGATGCAGCCGGACAGGCCGAGGCCGAAGAGAGCCCACCCCAGGAAGACCGTCCACACCCAGGGGGAGAGCGCTACGACGGTGATGCCGACGGCCGCCGTCGCCGAGCCGTGGCGCAGGATCGCCACGGGACCGAACCTGGCGGTGAGGCGGTCGCCGAAGAGGCGGCCGATGGTCATCGCGGCGGCGAAGATGCCGTAGCCGAAGGCGGCTGTCGTCTCCGACGCGTCGAGAATGCTCTTGAGGTGGAGCGCGCTCCAGTCGTTGGCGGCACCTTCGCACAGCATGATCATGAGGGCGAGGGCGGCCAACGCCCAGATCCGGGTGGGTGCGGAGCGCTTCGCGGCGGGTGCGGGTGTGTCGTCGGTTCCTGTTTCTGCCGGGCTCGCGGGGAGGAGCGCGCGCGCCGACACCAGAGCCGTGGCCACCCCCAGCGCCGCGACCACGCCGAGCGTCGCGGCCGTCGACAGTCCCACGCCGACCGCGCCGACCCTGATGAGCGCGGCGAGGACCCCGCCGACGGAGAACGTCGCGTGGAAGGCGGACATGACGGGCCGGCCGTACGCCTTCTCCACGTGTACGGCGTGCGCGTTCATGCTGACGTCCAGGCAGCCGTTGCAGAAGCCGAACACGACCAGAGCGACGGCGAGCGACCACGGCTCCGCCGCCAGGCCCGGCAGGATCAGCGTCGCGCTGCACAGGACACCGGCCGCCGGGACCACGGTCCGTGTCCCGAGCCGGTCGGTCAGTCGACCCGACACCTGCATACCGGCGAAGGCTCCGCAGCCGAGCAGCACGAGGAACCCGCCGAGCGTCGCGTGGCTGATGCCGACACGCTCCTCGACGGCGGGGATCAGGACCACCCACATGCCGATCAGGGTGCCGTTGAGGACGAAGTAGACGAAGGTCGCCGCGCGAGCGGCACGGAGCGAACGATCCATACCGACCACCATAACGAACATGAATCATGTTTATAAGTGCGAGTTTCGAACATTATATCTGTTCGATTGTTTCGGCGTGACCTACGCGGCGCGCTGCGGGCGGGTGCCGCCGCCCTCTGAGGCGGCCGGAACCACCGGAACTTCGCTGAGCTTCGTCCACCGCCGTGGCCGAGCCGGTCCGGCGTACCCGTCTGCCGGAGACCCGAGAGGGGCATCACGTGATCGCTTCTTCCCTGCCCGCGACGTGCGGTGACCGCCTGGGCACTGGCCGCCCGCAGCGGCGACCCCGGCGCGGCCGAGTACTTCGTCCGCGCCTTCGAGAGCCTGCACCGCTTCCAGAGCCGCGCCTCCGCCCGTACCCGGCTGCTGTCCATGTCTCCCGCGCCCGTTCGGCCTTGCTGGTCGACAGCAAATCACCTTGCGTGCACGGAAGTTGACACATGTTCGCGGGAACTGACCGGCCCTGGCGCCCGACTACTGCACCGGAACGCATCGAGCAAGGAGCCCCCATGTCGATCAAACGGCCGGTCGCCGCCGTGCTGTGCCTGCTCGCGGCAGCGTGTGGCGCGTCGCCCGCCGAGGAGCGGGCGGGCGGTACGGCGGAAGCCGGCTACCCGGTGACCCTGACCAACTGCGGGCAGGAGGTGACGTTCACGAAGTCCCCGCGCCGGGTCGTCGTCATGAACGGTGCCTCCGTCGCCGAGGTCTCCACCCTCCTCGCCCTCGGGCTGAAGGACCGGATCGTCGCCAATCAGCAGAGCTACGGCGCCTCCGAAGTCCCGGGCCGGGCCGCCGAGATCAAGGCGCTGCCCACCGGGAACGTGAAGCCGAACGACGCCTACGACATCCCCCGCGAGCCGATGCTCGCGCTGCGCCCCGACCTCGTCCTGTCCGTCACCTCGTACGGCTTCGAGGAGAAGAACGGGTTCGCCACGCGCGACCAGTTGAGGACGGTCGGCGCCAACAGCTATGTCTCCCCGGCGGGTTGCGACCAGGACCCGTCGAAGATGACCGTCGCCGACAGCTATCGGCTCCTGCGCGACATGGGGAAGGTCTTCGGAGTCTCCGGCAAGGCCGAGCAGTTGATCACCGCCTCGAAGGCGCACATCGCGTCCGTGACGGCGAAGACCAAGGCCGCGAAGAAGCCGAACGTCATGGTCCTCTTCTCCAACATGTCCATGGGCACCAACGACTTCAGCTCGGTCGTCTCCCGGGGCATCTTCAACGACATCCTCGCCAAGGCCGGCGCCACCAACGCCTTCGCGAACGCCGCCACGACCACCTTCGCCGACCTCAGCAAGGAGAAGGCCGCCGCGACCAGCGTGGACGCGCTCGTCGTCATCGCCTACAACGACCCGAACCCGGCGGCCTACGCCGAGAAACTGCTCAAGGAGTTCCCCCAGTGGCCGGCCGCGCGCAGCAGGACGTACGTGACACTGTCCGACTCGATGTACCTCGGCCCGAGCAACGACCTGGCCGTGGAGAAGATCGCCAGGGCGCTGCACCCGGAGGCGTTCTGACACGTCACCGGGCCGCGCTGGCGTGCACGCTCCTGACATTCGCGCTGGCTGCCTCGATGATCCTCGGCATCAGCATCGGCGCCGTCACCGTCCCCGTCGGCGACGTCTGGACGATCGTCCTCCACCACGTCACCGGCGCCGGCACCCCGCCGTCCGACCCGGCCCTCGACCAGATCGTCTGGACCTTCCGTACCCCGCGCGTCCTGCTCGCCGCCCTCGTCGGTGCCGGGCTCGCCGTCTGCGGCGCGGTCCTCCAGACCGTCGTCTCCAACCCGCTCGCCGATCCCATCGTCCTCGGCTTCTCCTACGGCGCCACGCTCGGTGCGGTGCTCGTCATCACCCTCGGCGGGGGTGCCGCGCTCGCCGGGCTCGGGGTGTCGGGGGCGGCGTTCCTCGGGGCGGTCGCCGCCGGGGCGGTGGTCTTCGCGCTCGGCCGGCGACAAGGGCGCCTCGCCCCGACCCGGCTGGTCCTCGCCGGGGTCGCCGTCGGGTACGTCCTGCTGTCCGCGACCAGCTTCGTCCAGCTCCAGGCGTCGCCGACCGAGCTGCGGACGGTGATGTTCTGGATGCTGGGCAGCGTCGCGGGCGCGGAGTGGGACCAGGTGCCCACGGTCGCGGTCGTCGTCCTGGCCACGACGGTCCTGCTGGCGCTGTTCGGCCGCCGCCTGAACGTCCTCCTCGCCGGTGACGAGTCCGCCACGGCGCTCGGCGTCGACGTCAACCGGCTGCGGGCCATCCTCCTGGTCCTGTGCGCGCTCCTCACCGGGACCGTCATCGCCGTCGCCGGCAGCATCGGCTTCGTCGGCCTGATGATCCCGCACCTGGTCCGGCTCACGCTCGGCGCGGACCACCGCAGGCTGCTGCCGCTGACGGCGCTGCTGGGCGCGGTGTACCTGGTCCTGGTGGACCTGCTGTCCCGCACGCTGAGCCGGCCGAACGAACTGCCGCTGGGGATTCTGACCGCGCTGCTGGGAGCGCCGTTCTTCCTGTGGCTGCTGCGGCGGAACAAGGGGCTGGACTGATGGAACCGGGAGCTGGACCGATGAAACTCACCGTCGAAGGACTCCACGTCACCCTCGACCGCACCCCCATCCTCCACGGCGTCACCCTGGAGGCCCACAAGGGCGACATCGTCGGCCTGATCGGCCCCAACGGCAGTGGAAAATCAACCCTGTTGCGGACCGTCTACCGCTCCCTGCGCCCCGCCGGGGGAGTGGTGAGGGTCGGCGAGGACGACGTCTGGTCCCTGACGCCCCGAGCCGCAGCTCGCCGTACCGCCGCCGTCCTCCAGGACACCGCGGGCAACACGACCGGCCTGACGGTCAAGGAGATCGTCGCCCTCGGCCGCAGCCCCCACCACGGCCTGCTGACCCGCGACGGCGCCGAGGACCGACGAGCCGTGGACGACGCGATCGACCGCTGCGGCGTACGCCCGTACGCGGACCGCCCCTACCCCTCCCTGTCCGGCGGTGAACGCCAACGAACCCTCCTGGCAAGGGCGTTGACCCAGAACCCGGACCTCCTGGTCCTGGACGAACTCACCAACCACCTCGACATCCGCGCCCGGTTCGAACTCCTCGACCTCATCCGCACCACCGGCATCACCACCCTCGCGGTCCTCCACGACCTCGACCTGGCGGCCCGCCTCTGCGACCACGTGGTGGTCCTGAACGCGGGAGTCGTCGTCGCGGCGGGCCCGGTCCTGGAGGTCCTCACCCCGGAGATCCTCGCGGACGTCTTCGGCGTCCACGCGACGACGGAACGGCACGCGGACGGCGTCGTGCGGATCACGTACGCGGCGCAGCCGCTGGCGCGGGGGGCGTGATCCCCTTCAATCACGCGGCTGACATGATGAATTGACGCGATACGTGGCGAGTTCGGAGGTGCGGAATGCACGGTGGGCGGGTTGCGGTCGTGGGCGGGAGCATCGCGGGGTGCGCGGCGGCGCTCGCTCTGGAGCGGGCGGGGGCCGGGGAGATCACGGTGTACGAGCGGGCCTCGGGCCGGATGGCCGAGCGCGGGGTCGGGATCGCCGTCCACAGCGACCGGTACGCGGAACTGGAGTCCGCCGGGTACATCGGCGCCTCCGTCCCGTCGGGGTGGCTCGTTCACAACCGGTTCTACGTCCGCGACGGCGCGGCGGACCCGCGCGGCCGTGAGGTCGCCGTCATGCCCTTCTCCTTCCGCACCTACAACTGGGGTTCCCTCTGGCAGGACTTGAGGCGCCGGGTGCCCGAGCGGGCGGACGTCCGCACCGGTGCGGCGGTCGAGGCGGTCGAGCTGACACCGGAGGGCGCCGTGGTGCACGCGGGCGGGCGCAGCGAGCGCTACGACGCGGTCGTCGGCGCGGACGGCTACCGCTCGGCGGTGCGCGCGGCTCTGTACGCCGACGTCCGTCCCGAGTACGCCGGTTACCTGGCCTGGCGCGGCGCCTACCCGGAGAGCCGGCTGCGCGATCCGGAACTCCTGCCCGACGGTGACGGGGCGTACGTCCTCTTCGACGGCGGTCACCTCGTCGTGTACCGCATCCCGGACGGGGCCGGTGGGCACCGCGTCAACTGGGTCCTCTACTCGACCACGCCGCCCGGCCTCGACCAGGGCATGCGGACGCCCACGAGCGTCCCGCCGGGCACGGCGGGCGACGGACTGAGCGCCCATCTCGCCCACGTCTGCGCCGAGTTGCTGCCGCCCTACTGGGCCGACCTGGTCCAGGAGACCGCGCCCGAGGAGTTGCTCCTCCAGCCCATCTACGACTTCACGGCACCCCACTACGCGGTGAACGGCGCCCTGCTCGTCGGCGACGCGGCCACGGTCGCCCGTCCTCACACGGGCGCGGGCGCCGTCAAGGCACTCCAGGACGTCACCCTCCTGGAGACGTCCCTGACCTCGGCGGACACCTGGGCCGAGGGACTCGCCGCGTACGACGCGGGCCGCGCTCCTGTCGGCCGGGGCATGGTCGATCTGGGGCGGCGGCTCGGGCGGGCGCTGGTCACGGAGACGCCGAACTGGCGGACGTTCGATCAGGCGGCGCTGGAGAGTTGGTGGAAGGAGGCGACCGGGGCGGGTGGGTTCGGGGGGCGGCGGTTGGCGCGGTAGGCGGGGGTTCGTGGTCGGCGGCCGGAGCGGTTGGCGGGGGGTGGACTTCCCGCGTGAACCCCCTGCGCGAACGCCCCGCGTAAACCCCTCCGCGAAGATCGCCGGCACCGCCTAGGGTCGACGGCATGACGACATCGCTCACCGGCACCGCCTTCGACTCCCTCAGCCTCGACGCCGTCCGCGACACCGAGGCGCTGCGCCTGGCCTACGAAGACCCCGGCGACGCGGCCAGGCGCAAGGAGATGACCGAACTCACCGAGCAGACCCGGCGGTTGATCGGCTGCGCCGCGCTGGTGATGATCGCCAGCGCGGACGCCGAGGGCAACTGCGACGTCTCGCCGCGCGGCGGCCCCGCCGGGTTCGTCTCCGTCCTGGACGACCGGACCCTCGCGATACCGGACGCGACCGGCAACAAGCGCCTCGACACCCTGCACAACGTCATCGCCACCGGCCGCGCCGGGCTCCTGTTCATCATCCCCGGGCGCACCACGACCCTCCGGGTCAACGGCCGGGCCTGCGTCTCCACCCGCCCCGACCTGCTGTCCCAGCTCACCGCCGTGGGCAAACCGCCCGCCGGCGCCCTGGTCATCGGCATCGAGGCGGTCTACCCCCACTGCCCCAAGGCCCTCCTGCGCAGCTCGGCATGGAAGCCGGACGCCTGGCTCGCGGCGGACGCGCAGCCCACCTCGGCGGAGGTCACCCTGGCCCAACTGCGCAACCCGGACCTGACGATCGCGGACATCCAGCAGGCGGAGGCGGACTCCCTGAAGTACCGCTACGAGTGACACCGCGTCCAGGAACGGCACCTGCCCTCAGGAGGCGCGTTCGGTCGCTCGGCCCAGGAACGCCGCCAACTGATCGAGGGCCGGGGCGTGTTCGGGAGCGGGCCGGGCCGGCGCGAGGGACCCGCCGGCGGTACGGGGCAGGCCGCCGTAGATCTCCCTGACCACCGGCAGGGCGGCGCGCGCGATGTCGGGCTCCAGATCGTGGCCGTGGCCGAGGGCGGTCGCGAGATCCCAGCCGTGCACGAGGAGTTCGACGAGGAGCTGCTCGACCACACGGCGGCCGGGGGCGGGGCCGAAGGAGCGGGTCAACATGCCGGGCTGCCGGAAGGCGGCGCGTGCCGTGGCGGCGGCGGTCGCGAAGGCGGTGACGTGGTCGTCGCCGAGGTGGTCCTCGGCGTGGCCGACGGCGGGAGACGTGCCCTGGGCCAGGGCGCCCCAGACGAGGTTCTCCCACACCAGGTGGTCGAGGAGATCCCGTACGGTCCAGTCCGTGCAGGGGGTGGGCAGGCCGAACCGGTCCGGCCCCGCCGCGCGCACGAGCGTGCCGACGGTGTCCTGGACGCGGACGAAAGCCTCCAGCACACCCCCCGGCCAGGGGTCGCTGTCGTCGGCGTAGAGGGCTTCGAGCCGGGCGTCGCGCGCGCCCGGCGCGGGGTTGGTGAGCAGGGCGGTGACGAGCCACCGGCCCTCCTCGGCGATCCCGGCGGGCACGGGCCGGCCACCGAGGACGCACAGCAGATGCCAGAAGCGCTCGACGGCGGGCTCGGCCGCGGCGGTGAGCTGCTCGCGCAGGAGCCCGCGGGCGCCGGGACCGTCGGCGGTCACGGCCGGGCCGGTGTTCGCGCGGCTGGGCAGCCAGGCGGCGACGATACCGGCGACGACCGGATCGGCGGCCGGGGAGTCCGCCGCGATGCCGGTCCGCATCGCTTCGCGGACGCGTGCGGTCCAGGTGTCGGTGAGCGCGCGCATCTCCGCCGCCGCGCCGGGGTCCCGTACTCCCCGCCCCTGACGAGCGGCGTACTCGGCCATGCGCCGCATGGCGGCCCGCAGTTCGTCACCGGCGACCAGCTCACCCAGCTCCAGCCACGCCTCGACCTGTTCGTCGGTGGGATCCTCCGGCAGCTCGGAGCCGGCCGCGAGGAGCCCCTCGCGGAAGTCGGGCACGTCCAGATCACCGAGGGTGCCGGTGAGGAAGTCGTGGACCAGCTCGCGGCGTTCGTCGGGGGACATGCGGGCGGTACGGGTCATCAGAGCAAGCCCTTCGTGAGTGGTACGGCGGGTGACGGCGCGCAGGACGGCCTGGTGGGTCCGCAGCCGGCGGATCTGTGCCTCCAGCGCCTCGGCGTGGGCCGCGGCCACCTCCGGGAGCCCGCCCTCGCGGTCCAGCGCGGCCCGGATCGCGCCGAGCCCCATCCCCAGGTCCCGCAGGGTGCGGGCCATCCGGAGCCGGGCCACGCCGGCGGTGTCGTACTGGCGGTAGCCGCCGGCGGTCCGGTGAACCGGGGTCACGATGCCCACGTCGGACCAGTGCCTGACCACCTTGACCGGCAGCCCGGTCCGCCGTGCCACGGCCCCGATGCTCCACGTGGGCCCCGACGCGTCGTCCTTGCGCATGTGCTCCACCCTCGACTCTCCCCCAGTGGGAGAGTCAAGCAGCCGCCGACGGAGAAGACCCGCTTCCGTGACGGCACCTCTGCCACTAGATTTGGTGTCATGACCGCCATCACCCTGCGCATCCCCGACGCCATGGACAAGCAGCTGCGGGACGCCGCCGCCGGTGCCCCCTCGCTGAACGACTACATCGTCCGCGCCGTACGCCGCCAGATGACGCTCGACGCCGCCCGCACGCTCGCCTCCCTGGCGCCCCTCGACCTCACGGGCGAGGGCGACACCCTGTGACCGTCCGCAAGGGCGACGTCTGGGACGTCGACACCGGCAAAGGCACCCGCACCGTCCTCGTCGTCAGCCTCGACGGCCTCGCCGAGGCGTACGGCGCCGTCGTCGCCGTGGTGCTCCACGCGCCCGCGCAGCACCCGGATACGGCGATGAGCGTGCGCCTGACCGCGCCGGTCGACGCCTCCCTCGTCGCCGTCAACCTCCTCCAACTGGCCGCCACGCGCTTCGAGACCGGCACACCGCACGGCAACATCGGCCCCGAACAGCAGGAGCTCGTGGACAACGCCCTGCGCGCGGTGCTCGACCTGTAGAAAACCCGTTGGCGGACCGCGCGGCCCCTGTTAGGTTTCCGGTGGCCGTGCGAGAGAACGAGGAGGTGGTACCCGTGAACGCTGTATCGACATGGGTGCTCCTCTCCGGGGTCACGGTCGGGCGACAGGTCGTCCGGGAGCGCCGTCGTGTACTCCCGAAAGGCTCGACCCATGCAGTTCATCTCCGAGCAGCGCCTCGACGACGGCGTCCTCGAACGTGACTTCACCCTCGGCGAGACCCCCGGCACCCTGTGGACGCCGGACTCCGCTCAGCCGCTCCCGCTGATCCTCATGGCCCACAACAACGGCATGTCCCGCAAGCAGGACCGGCTGGTGGCGAGGGCCCGCTACACGGCGGCCCGCGGTTACGCGGTGGCCTCCGTCGACGCCGCCGGCTGCGGCGACCGCCCCCGGCCGGCCGCCGCCGAACAGGCCCGCGCCGAGATCCGCCGGGCGATGCGGGCGGGCGAACCGGCCGACGACGCCTTCGAGTCCCTCGTCGGCCCCCTGGTCACCGGCGCCGCCCCCGAATGGCTGGCCACCCTGGACGCCCTCCTCGCCCTCCCCGGCATCGACGGCCCGGTCGGCTACTCCGGCTGGGCCGCCCTCGGCATCCACCTCACGGCGACCGACCCCCGCATCCGGGCCGCCGGCTTCTTCGCCGGGGGCTACATCCCCCACGCCCAGCGCGAGGAGGCCCGGAAGGTCACCGTCCCCCTGCTGCTCCTGCTCCAGTGGGACGACGAGGGCAACCCCCGCGAGCGCGCCCTGGACCTGTTCGACGCGTTCGGCAGCGAACAGAAGACACTCCACGCCAACCTGGGCGGCCACACCGGCACCCCGTGGTTCGAGCTGGAGGACGGGGACCGCTTCTACGGCCGCCACCTGAAGGGGGCGCTGCTCGAAGGGAGCGCGACCTGAGGTGAGCGCTACCCCAAGCACCCCCTGACGTGAGGCCCTGGCGGCGGTCCCTCCCAACAGGGCCCGCTACCAGAGCCGGGCGTCCTCCCGGGCTCTCGATGCGGACATGCCGAACGGGTCGGGGAAGTGGACCGCGAAGCCGATCGTGTTCTCCCACGGGGGGCGGGTGATCTGGAGAGGGGAGTGGAAGGCGTCACCGAAGACGACCCGCTTCCCGCCCGCCTCGATGACGTACACCGTGTGGCCGGGAGTGAGCCGCACCCGGGCGCCGGGGAAGGCCTCCTCGCTCTCGGCGACGGTCCGCACCTGCGGCTCCAGGGCCTGCGCTTCGAGGACGTGACGCTGCGCCCACTCGGGTTCGGCCACGACGTAGTCGGCACGTGTGAACGCCGGCCGGGTCGTGGCCGAGCGCGGCGAGGTTGTCGAGCAGGGCGCCGCCCGTGATGACGCCGTACGTGTTCAGCGGCGGGGCCCACCCCCAGCCTGCGCGCGCTGACAGCTCCGACGACCCTCGGCGAACTGGCCGCGCGGATGAACTGCGACCCCTCCAACGCCGTCGTCGTGATCGACAAGCTGAAGGAGGGAGCTGGTCGAACGCCGCCCTCATCCCACGGACCGGTGGGCCAGGCGATTGAGCCTGACGCCGGCGGGGGTCGAGCGCTGAGGCGCAGGGGCGACGTAGGCGGTGGTGATCAGGGGGGTCTGGACCGGGCGGGGGCGGGCGTTGGCCATGATGGCGTCGGCTCGGAGGTGCGGGGGAGTCGATCCCGGTGCCGAGACCAGGCAGATCGCGACCGCCCCCAGCGAGAGGACCCACCACCTCATGACCGACTCGAATTCGGCCCGCGTGACGCTGCTGGTGCTGTACTCGCCCCAACGGGAGGAGTGCCGGCGCTTCTACGAGAACCTCGGCCTGCGCTTCACGGCGGAGCGGCATGGTCAGGGACCCGACCACTACGCCGCCGTCCTCGGCGACGGCACGGTCTTCGAGCTCTACCCCGCCCGCCCGGACCGCCGGACCGACGCCCTCCGGCTGGGTCTGTCGATCGACGGCGCGACAGCCACACCGCCACTGTCCCCGGGCCGCCACCTGCTCACCGACCCGGACGGCCGCACGGTCGAGGTCCACGCGACCTGACGGCAGGTCGGCGAGAGTACGGAACATTAATCCCGGGAAGTTGCTTCCATGGAATGGATACGTCTACGGTGGTGCCCTCGGCAATCCTGCGGCGTACCGGAGTCCGCTCCCGGCGACCGCAGGAGTGCGCCGGCGTGCGTCGTGCTGCATGCTCGTAAATCCCCCTATTTCCCCTGAGGAGAGAACAAGATGGCCGGTCCTTCCTTCCCCACCGCCTGGATCGAGTTCGGCACCGACAGGCCGGACGAGGTCAAGGAGTTCTACGGCGAGATGTTCGGGTGGAAGTACGCCCTGAACACCGACATGCCCGACGTGACCTATCACGCGGTCCTGACGCCCGGTGGCGAACTGCCGGCGGGCGGCGTCTGGGAGTCCGAGGGCAAGTTCGACAACTACGCGATCTTCTACATCCTCGTCCCGGACGTGCGGGAGGCCGTCGTGAGGGCCGAGGGCCTGGGCGCCAAGGTGCTCATGCCGCAGGTGACCGATGCCTCGGGCTTCAGCTTCGCCCGGCTGGAGGACACCGCGGGCAACCACTTCGGCGTGTACGCGGTCCCCGCTCGGTGACTTTTGCGGGAGGGCTGCCCGGCGCCGTTACACGGGTCGAGCAGCCCGCAGCGTTCTGAGCGTGGCGCCGAAAGTCTCCAGCTCGTCCTCGGACAGCACCGAACCGATCCGCAGGTCGAGTTCCGCCTCGAAGTCCTTCTCCGCCGCGTCCGTCAACCGCCGTCCCTCGGGGGTGAGTTCGATGAGGGAGGAGCGCCGGTCGTTCGGGTTCGGGCGGCGGCGGCAGTAACCGGACGCCTCCAGCCGGTCGACGACTTTGCTGGTGCCCCCGACCGTGATTCCGAACGCCTCCGCGACGTCCTGGACGCGGCACTCGGAGCGCTGCCCGAGGAGGCGCATCACCTCGAACGAGGTGAGGGGGAGGCCGTGCGCGGCCTGCAACCGTGCGTCGACGGCGTTCCACAGCTCGATCTCGAACTGGACGAGATCGCGGTACACCTGCTTGAGATCAGCCACAAGTCATCTTCCACAGAACATGCTTCCAGGAATACCGAATGGTAGTCCCGCAAGTACGTCCCACGTGAACGAGCAAGGGCGTGCCACGCATGACACAGCATCCGGCCTTCGACATCCTCACGGCGACCTGTCCCTCCCGGACCTCGCTCGCCCGCATCGCCAACAAGTGGACGGCCATGGTCGTCATCGCCCTCACCGGAGGCCCGCTGCGCTTCGGTGACCTGCGTACGACGGTGGACGGCATCAGCGCGAAGGTCCTCACGGACACCCTCCGGGACCTGGAGCGCGACGGCATCGTCACGCGGCACAGCTACACCGAGGTCCCGCCCCGCGTCGAGTACGAACTGACCGACCTGGGCCGCAGCCTGCACGCACCCCTCGAAGCGCTGGGCCGCTGGGCGGAGGAGCACATGGCCGAGGTGATGGCGGCTCGTGAGGACTACGACGCCCGGACCTGACGTACACACGGGAACGATGCCGCCGCGAGTCCGGAACTCGCGGCGGCATCGTCGTGCGGATCAGCCGCCGACAGGATCGGCGGTCACCCCGTCCTCGGTGCCGGCGATGGCGTCGATGTCGAGCGGTGTGGTGGTCGCGGTCGGCGGCGGCTCCAGGACGAGGACCTGTCCGCCCGCGACGCCGGGCGGCGGCGTGAGGTCGGACTTCGGGAGCCTGGGCGGGGTCGTCTGCTGGAAGAGGGTCTGGTCGATGTCGACGAGACCGGTCTGCTCCATCTGGACGATGTGGTCGAGGACGATGTCGTTGCCCTGGTCGGCGAGGGAGCGCACCAGCGTGTTCTTGGTGGTGGCGCGGATCTTCGCGACGGTGGTGAAGATCGAGCCGTGCGTCTGGCGCAGGATGTTGGCGTACTCGCGGTCGAACTGGTCGCCCTTGCTCGCGGAGGCCAGCTGGCTGACGAAGCCGACCTGTTGGGGGCTGGCGACGTTCGGCAGGGTGATGTTCAGCAGGGGGGCGATCTTGCGGCAGGTGACGTCGAGGGCGGCGTGGCCGTCGATGAGGTGTTCGCTCGCGTTGACGACGCCCTTGCTGGTGCCCTTCTGGAGGCCCATCTGGCCGACGGGGTACTCCCACAGTCCGGCGGCGCGGACCTTGACGACGAAGTCCCGGTCAGCCTCGGTCAGGGGACCCCACTGGGTGTCGGCGATGATCCTCTCGCCGCCGGTGGATGCCTTCTCGATGCCGAGCATCGACGGGTAGACGAGCGCGGCGAGCGTCATGGTGAGAGCGCCGCCCACGAAGAGGGTTCCTATCGCGTTGCGGGTGAAGCGCACCGTTCCTCCTGTCGGGTACGGGTGGTTATGTCGAGGGCATGACAATCCTTCTCGCCGGCCCAGCCGGAAGCGCTCGTCGCGGAACGCCCCCTCCGCCGGGGTCCGGAGTGCCTGTCACTGGCTCCGGACCCCGGCGGGCGAGGTCCGCCTACTCGCCCCAGAAGGCGTCCTCGGCGGCCTGGTCGGCGGAGAAGAGCCACACCTCGACGATCTTCCCGTCGCCGACGCGCAGGACGTCCACGCCGTCCATGCTCATGGACGCGCCGTCGCGCCGGCCGGCGAAGTGGATGTTCGCGGCCACCGTGTCGCTGTTCCCCATCAGGGCGTGGACGGTGTCGATGGCGAAGGTCCCCTGGCTGGCCTCCATCATCCCGCCGAGCATCGCGAAGACGGCGTCACGCCCTTTGTGCTCGCCGGAGAACCGGTTGGCGCCCGGCTGATGCCAGACGACGTCCTCGCCGAGGAGCTCCCCGACCTTGCGCAGGTCGCCCGTCTGGATGGCCGTGAAGTACTCGCGGGCGATGTCGACGTTCTTGCTGGTCATGACGGTTCCTCCTGATGCCCGCGAGGGTGCGGGCGGTGTGGCGCTCTGACAACAGGCTGGGGGTGACGGGTGGCGGGCCGCAATTCGGGGATGTTCACCCCTCGCCCGCCCTCCTATGGTCACCGTCGGTAACCGGTCACCTCAACGTAACCAATGGGTTCATGTGTCGCAGGTCACAGGTGATGGGGTGGATGTGCGCGGCCGTCAGGGGGTGCACGCCGGGCGGCGGCTACAGGCCGATGTCGGCCAGCCACTGGCCGGCGGTCCGCGGGGTGAGGCCCAGCAGTTTCCGCGCGGACCGCTCGGCCGGGATCGCGTGGTGCGGCAGCGTGCTCATGGCCCGGTAGCCCGCAGCGACATCCGCGGCCGGACCCTCGCCCAGCAGGGGCGCGGCGGCGGTGCGGAAGGCCTCCGGGGAGAGGGGTTCGAAGACGACCTTCCGGCCCGTCCGCGCCGCGAAGGCCGCGGCGATGTCCTCCCCGGTGATCGCCGGGTCCTGCCCGACGGCGACCACACCGGTCACGTCCGTGCGGTCGAACAGGGCGACGGCGGCATCGGCGATGTCCAGGTGGGAGGTCCATGCGACCCGGAAACCGGCGGGCAGCGGATAGCGCAGCACGCCCTCCTCCCGGACCGCCTCGGCGACGAACGGCAGGAGCAGGTTCTCGAAGTACAGCCGAGGCTCGATCACCGCGTATGGAACCCCGCTGTCCGCCAGCCCCTCGACGAGCAGCGCAACCGCGCTCCCGAAACCGTCACCGCCGACGGAGCCCAGGACGAACCCGCTGGTCGAGAACACCACCCGGCCGGGACGGGCCTCGCGTACGGCGGCGACGACGTTGCGGGCGTAGACCAGCCGGTCGGCCTCCGGGACCACCGGCAGATGGACGAAGACGCCCTCCGAGCCCCGGTAGACGTCGGTGAGGGCGGAGGGAGAGGTGTAGTCGACGGCCGCGATCCGCGCGCCGGGGACGGATGCGGACGCGTCACGGGTGAGTGCGACGACGGACTTGCCCGCAGCGGACAGCGCGGCGACGACGGGAGCCCCTTGGGCGCCGGTGGCGCCGTGAATCACATAAGTCATGGCGTCATTAGTGCACGGGACACCTCGGTTACATCAACTGCACTAATTGACTAGCCTCGGAAAAATGAACAAGCTCTGCGAACGCGAATGTGGTGTCGCCCGTTTTCTCGCCCTGCTCGACGGACCGTGGGCCACGCTGATCGTGCGGGAACTCCTCCCGGGGCCCAGACGCTTCACCGAACTGCGAGACGCCCTGCCCGGCATCAGCCCCCACACGCTCACCAGCCGACTGCGCCGGTTCGAGCGACATGGCCTGGTCACCCGTACCGCGTACGCGGAGATCCCCAGGGCCCCGGCGTTTGCCCGGATCGCCCCGGCCTGGGCCGGTTGATCATGCTGGCGGGCCTCGGAAGCAGATGAACACGGCACCTGTGGATCATGGAGTTCTCTACGCTGCAAGATCCACGAAGGTGCCGTGTTCGTTCCTCCATCATCCCCTGCCGTCGTTCCCGTCTCTCCGGCGCCCCGCCTGGAGGCCCTCGGCTCGGATGCCGCGCGAGACCAAGTCCGCGGCCTGGTTGCCGAGTTCGAGTCGGTCACCGATCCTCGCGGGGCGTGCGGGGTGCGCTACCGGGTCTCCTCGCTGCTGGCCCTGGTGGTCTGTGCGATGACCCCGGCGGGCCATGACTCCATCACCGCGGCGGCGGAGTGGTGCCGACGTGCGACGCCTGAGGAACTGGCCGCTTTCGGTCTGCCCTACCATCCGTTGCGCGGCCGCTACCGGATCCCGAGCGAGAAGACCTTGCGCACCGTTCTGGGGCGGCTCGATCCCGGTGAGGTCAGCGCGGCCGGCTACGACCACCTGCGGCCCCTGCTGTCCACGGTGTCCCACTCTCCCGAGCCGCTCATGCCCGACGGCGGCATCGAACGCGAACAGCGCCGCGCCCACCGGGCGGCCGCCCGCGCCGAACCGGTGCGCTCCCGGCGCCGGGCCATCGCGGTGGACGGCAAGTGCCTGCGCAGTGCGAAGCGCCCGGACGGCAGCCGCGTCTTCGTGCTCTCCGCCGTCCGGCACGGCGACGGCATCACCCTCGCCTCCCGCGAGATCGGCGCGAAGACCAACGAAATCCCCGAGTTCCAACCCCTGCTCGACCAGCTCGACGACGCCGATCTCAAGGGGGCCGTCGTCACCGCCGACGCCCTCCACGCCCAACGCGACCACGCCACCTACCTGCACGAACGCGGCGCCCACTACCTGCTGACCATCAAGAACAACCAGCGCGGCCAAGCCCGTCAGCTCCACGCCCTGCCCTGGAAGGAGATCCCCGTCATCCACCGTGACGACGCCCGCGGCCACGGCCGCCACGAACAGCGTCTCGTCCAGGTCGTCACCGTCAACGGCCTGCTCTTTCCCCACGCGGCCCAGGTCCTGCGCATCCAGCGCAGACGCCGTCTCTACGGAGCGAAGAAGTGGTCCAGCGAGACCGTCTACGCCATCACCGACCTGCCCGCCGAGGAAGCGAGTGCCGCCGAGATCGCTTCATGGGCTCGCGGGCACTGGACCGTGGAGAACACCGTCCACTGGTGTCGGGATGTGACCTTCAACGAGGACAAGTCCCAGGTCAGGACCCACAACACGCCCTCAGTCCTCGCCGCCGTCCGCGACCTGATCCGCGGTGCGCTCAAGCTTGCCGGGTACGTCAACACCGCCGCCGGCCGCCGAGCCCACACCGAACGCACCCTCGTCCTCAGCCTCTACGGCATCACATGATCAAACCGGACGACCCGGGCAAACGCCGGGGCCCTGGGAGATCCCGCCCCGAGTGGAGTACCGCCTCACCCCCGTGGGCGAAGGGCTGCGTGAGGTGCTCGACGCCATGGCCACCTGGGCGCTGTCGATGCCTGAGCAGGCTGGACAAGGCCCGGGGGAGTGATCCGTGACACACTTCCCAATGGTTACGTTGAGGTAAGCGGCTCTTTTTCGGAAAGCTTGATCTCGCCTGCGCATATTTCTCGGCGATGTCGAATTCCGGATCGAAAGTCCCGTCCGTCGAAGTCGAATACGTGGTGAATTCGTACCGACCCGCTCCCTGGAGGCCCGGCATGTCCGCACCCCACCCCGCCGCCCGCGCCCTGCCCGGCTTCGTGGAGGTGCGCGGGGCCCGGCACAACAACCTCAAAGGCCTGGACGTCGACATTCCGCTGTGGGCGCTGACCGTGATCACCGGCGTGTCCGGCTCGGGCAAGAGCTCTCTGGCGCTCGGCACGGTGTACGCCGAGGGCTCGCGCCGTTATCTGGACGCCCTCACCGCCTACCAGCGCAAGCGGGTCGGCCAGACGCCTCCGTCGCCGGTCGACCGCGTCACCCATGTCCCCTCGGCCGTCGCGCTGCGGCAGCGTCCGCCGACGCCGGGCCGCTCCTCCACCGTCGGCACGCTGACCGAGGTCTACAACCTGCTGCGGCTGCTGTTCTCACGTGTCGGCGAACACCGCTGCCCCAACGGCCACCTCTCCACCCCCACCCTGGAGGAGGTCGGCACCGGCACCACCGACGAGAACGGCTGGCAGACCTGCCCAGAGTGCGGCGCGTACTTCCAGATGCCCGCCTCCGAGTCGTTCTCCTTCAACTCCCCGCTCGGCGCCTGCCCGACCTGCTCGGGCCTGGGGACCGTCGACGACATCGACGACCACACGCTCGTCCCGGACGACTCCCTGACCCTCGACGAGGGCGCCGTCGCCTCCTGGAAGCTGCCCGGACGGCGGGAGATGCCCCTGGTCGTCTCCCAGATGGGCGTCCCCACCGACGTACCCTTCCGGAAACTCACGGACGAACAGCGCCACCTCGTCCTGGACGGACCCCCCGAGGCGCACGAGATCGCCGTCCCCACGAAGACCGGCCGCGTGTTCCGGCTGAACATGACGTACGTCAGCGCCCGCCGTGCCGTCACCGAGGCCCGCGACACCGCGGGCGCCGCCCGTTTCACCACCACCCGCGCCTGCCCGACCTGTCACGGCACCCGGCTGCGTGAGGAGACCCTGGCGACCCTCCTCGACGGCCGCACCGTCGCCGAGACCTCCGCTCTCACCCTGGACACGGTCCTGACCTGGGCCGAGACCCTCTCGACGCGGCTCCCGCGCGACCTGAAGGCGCTCACCGACGACCTCGCCGGCCGCCTCGCCGAGGGGGTGCGCCCGCTGATCGACCTCGGCCTGGCCTACCTCACCCTGGACCGCCCCGGCCCGACGCTGTCCACCGGCGAACTCCAGCGCATCCAACTCGCCGCCACCCTCCACGCCGGCACCGCGGGTGTCCTGTACGTCCTGGACGAGCCGAGCATCGGACTGCACCCCGCCAACCTCGACGGCCTGCTCGCCGCGCTGAACCGGCTCGCCGACGACGGCAACACCGTCCTGGTCGTCGACCACGACCTGGAGATCATGCGCGCCGCCGACCACCTCATCGAGATCGGCCCCGGCGCCGGCCGCGCCGGCGGCACCCTGGACTCCCAGGGCACCACCGCCGACCTGGCCGCCGACCCCCGCTCGGTCACCGGCCCCTACCTCGCCGGCACCGCACCCCTCACTGTCCGCACGCCCCGACGCGTCGACGAGGGCGGCCCGTGCCTGCGCCTGCACGTCACCGAACTGCGCAACCTGCGCGACCTGTCCGTCGCCCTCCCCCTGAACCGCCTCACCCTGGTCACCGGCGTCTCCGGCTCCGGGAAGTCCTCCCTGATCCTCGACAGCCTCGCGCCCGCCCTGCGCGCCCACCTCACCGACACCCCGCTGCCGGACCACGTCGGCACGTTCGCCTGCGACGAGCCGCTGAGTACCCTGCGCTTCATCGACGCGTCCCCCATCGGCGCCAACTCCCGCTCCACCCCCGCCACCTACACCGGAGCCCTGGACGCCGTACGCAAGCTCTACGCGGCCACCCCCGAGGCCCGGGAACGCGGCTGGAACGCGGGCCACTTCTCCTACAACACCAAGGCCGGACAGTGCCCGGGCTGCCAAGGGCTCGGCGAGTTGTCCATCGACATCCAGTACCTGCCGGACCTGCCGATGCCGTGCAACACCTGCCACGGCGGACGCTACGACCCCGCCGTGCTGGACGTCGTCCGCGACGGACTGACCATCGCCGACGTCCTGCGCCTGACCGTCGACGAGGCCGCCGACCGCTTCGCCGGCCAGCGCGCGGTCCACCGTCCCCTGCGCGCCCTGCGCGAGGTCGGCCTCGGCTACCTCACCCTCGGTGAACCCACCCCCTCCCTGTCCGGCGGCGAAGCGCAGCGCATGCGCCTGTCCACCGCCCTGCACAGCGACAAGCCGGGCACCGTCTACGTCTTCGACGAACCCTCCGTCGGTCTGCACCCCAAGGACGTCGCCACCCTCGTCACCACCCTGGACCGGCTCCTCGACACCGGCGCCACCGTGATCGTCATCGACCACGACACCGATCTGATCTGGAACGCCGACTGGGTCCTCGACATCGGCCCCGGACCGGGTCCCGACGGCGGACGCCTCGCCGCCGAGGGAACCCCCGAGGACCTGGCCCGCGCCGGGACGACCCCGACCGGGCGGTGGCTGGCGCGCAGCCGTCGTGAGGCTTGATCCAGGCTTCACCGAATTCAGCGCGAGCCGCACTGGCAGGTCTCATGGGGACGACGAACCGACACGGCCCCGCAGCCGCCACGAACGCCGAGGCGCCGGCCCGGGTCGGCACCGCGCTGGCGGACGAGAACCGGCGCCGGCTGCTGCCGACCCTGTTGGAGGCGCCCGCCCACCCCTCCGCCCTCGCGGAATCGCCGGGCCCGCTGATGACCGTCGCCGCCGTCGCGAACGGCGAGGCCGCCCCCTCGCCTCCCCGCTTCTCCACAGCCGAGGCCCTGGAGGAGTACGCCGTCGCCCGCGCCCGGCACGGCTCGCGCGCTCTGCCCGACCTCGTCCCGGCCACCGCGACCGTCCGGCGCGGCGACGCCGAGCAGGAGATCGCGCCCGGTGAACTCCGGGGCGGCGACATCCTGCCGGTCCGGCCCAGCGAGCGGATCGCCACGGACGGCATGGTCGCGGCGGGGCCCGACGGCGAACCCCCGGCCGATTCCTGGCAGCAGGGAGACCCCCGACGATCTGCCGGGCTCGATGTGCTGGAGGAGCTACCAGTAGGTGCGGGTGACCCGGTCGGGCAGCCGTCCCTGCGGCCGGACCACCGATCCCTCCGGGTCGATCAGGACGCTGCCGGTTCCCCCTTCCGCGTTCTCCCAGCAGTAGACGTACCCCCCTTCGAGGGAACGGACCTTCGTGCACGTCAGTGATGCGGTCACGGGGAGTTCCGCCAGTTCGCTGGTTCCAGTGGTGCGCTCACCGGAGGCAGTCTCCCACCCGGAGCCCCCGCTACGCCGGGCGGGAATTTCGGTGCCGGGGCGATGCGATGGCAATCCCCGCACCCTTGACACGCCTATTTCCCCCCGTTCTACTGATTGACGGTTCCATTACCCAGCGCGGCAGGAGGCTGTTCATGCAGGCTGTCGAGGAAAAGGGCCGGATCGGGTCGGAAGAGAGTGCGGATGACGTATTCGACCTGGTGATCGGCGATCTGGAACAGGATATTCCACCGCTCACGTCACCGATGAACTCGGGCAGCGGTACCTCGTGCGGTACGTGTTCGAGGATCTACTGCTGTTGACGCGCGCCGGGTGGTGCCGTCGACGGCGGTGCCACCCGGACGGCACGAGCCGGGAGGGCAGCTTTGCCGGATGCGCGAGTGAGCGTGGGGCCGCTGTGGGAGATGCGGGCCCCTGACGAGGACGTGAAGGACACACACGCTGAACTGCCGTACGCCGCACGGAAGATGGTCGACGCGATCCGCGCCGGCGGAGCAGGCGCCCTGTTCCCTCCCGTGGTCGCCGACGGCCCCGAGGGCACGGTCGCGACGGAACGCCTCCTCGGCGGCGAGCGCGACGCGCGGATGCTCGCGCAGGCGCTGAGGGAACCCCGGTTCGAGCCGCTGCTGGCCCTGCTGGACCGGCTCGACAACTGGTGCGCGGACGCCACCCGGCGTTATTCCGCCGTCATTTCCGCAAGCGTCCTGGAAATCGCGAACGGCGATGTTTTCGGCCCGGTCGTCTCCGAGGCATTCGTCGCCTGCGCGGCCGGACGACCGCACTACACACGTGAACGCGTCACGGAATGGGCGGCGCGCTGCGAGGCGTTTCTCACCCTTTTCCTGGACAGATTACAGAGAGACACCACAACCTGCTGGCCGGGGAATCCGGCATTCCAGGGCCCGGTCGTCGGACTGTGGACGCACGGCGAGGAGACCCACAACGGACGTCAGCGCGTCCTGCGCCTGGAGTGCGCGGGCGGCGCCCGCATCGCCTACAAACCGCGCCCGGCATCGGGCGAACTCCTCTTCACGGCAGAGCCGGAGACCGGCCCGCCCACCTCCCTGTTCGGCCTCCTCGACGCCGCACCCCCCGCCTCCGGAGAGGTCCACTTCCCGCTCCTCACCTGCTGGCCCGGCGCCGAAAAGGGCTACCTGTGGCAGGAGTGGATCGAACCCCCACCCCAGTGGGCCCCGATCCGCACCGAAGGCCCCTGGCAACTCACCGGCACCCGCCTCACCCCACCCGAGGCGGCCCGCTTCTGGCACCGCACCGGCTCCCTGACCGCCGCCGCGTTCGCCTTCGGCATCACCGACCTGATCGGCGGCAACCTCGTCACCGGCACCCGCCCCGGCGACCCCGAACCCCTGCTCTACCCCATCGACCTGGAGATCTACTTCTGCAAGGTCACCCGCCTCTACGACACCGGCCTCCTGCACGACCCGACCGCCGACACCCCCCAGCACCACGTCGGCCTGGAGACCACCGCCCGCTGGTGCGCCCCCGAAGGCCCCCCGGTGTGCTGGCGCCCCACCCCGTCCGGCGCCCTGGCCCTGCACCGCCGCCACCGCGCCCACACGAGAACCGAGACGCGAACCGTCGTGGCGGACACCGACGGCCGCACCGGATACGGCCCCTACCTCCCGGCGATGCTGCGCGGCATGTTCGACGCCTGGACCCTGATGTGCCGTCAGCGCCCCGCGATCCGCCGCTTCCTCGTGGACACCGCCCCCGGCCACCACGTACGCGTCCTGCGTCAGCCCACGTTCCGCTACTACGACGCCCTCATGCCCCGCTGGCTGTCCGGCGGCGGCGCGGCCCCCGCCCCCGCGACCCCGGATGTCCGCTTCGACCGCGCCGAACTCGCCCAACTGCGCCGTATGGACGTCCCCTACTTCCTCCGCGCCCTCGACGGCGGCCCCGTCCTCGCCCTCGCACCCCCACCGCACGCCTTCACGACGTCCCCCGTCACGGCCCACCCCGAACCCGAGGCGGGCTGGCCCCCGCACCCGGACCACTTCGACGCCGCGCACCTCACCCTCGCTGGCCTCGGCGTGGCCCTCCGGGACGCCGCCGAGCACGTCTTCGACGACCTCACCGACCTCGACGTCACCGACGAGACGCACGGCGTACGGCTGCTCCTGCACAGCCCCGGCGAGGGACAGGCCGCCTTCGACTGGCCGGGAGCGGGCCGCCGCATCACCTACCTGTGGAACCGGCACACGATCCGCCTGCGCATCGACCCCCTGGACGCCCCCGAACCGGCGCCCGACCCCGCGCCCGCCGGGGAGATCCGCCGCCGCCTCCTGCGCCTGGACCGGCTCGACGGCGCGATCCGCACCCCGTGGGCGGACGGCGGCATGACCGACCCCGCCGCCGAGGACCGCCTGCGGACCCTGACCGACGCCGGGATCGCCTGGCTGACCACGGTCGTCGCCGAGCACGGCTGGCCCGGCCGCACCCTCGTCGGCGCCGCGGCGGCAGGCGTGGCGAGCCGCCTCGTCCAGCACGCGTACGGCCACCTCGACTTCCGCAGGCACTGCCTCGACCTGATGCGGCAGGCGGCCGAGGGCGGCGACCTCCCCTGGCGCGACGTCGCCTACCTGACCGACGCCCTGCGCATCGACGAGGGCCGACCCCAGGTCTACGGCACGAAGTTCGAACCCGTGGCAGGCTGGCTCGAACCCTGCCCCGTCGAGGACCCCGAGAACGTGGACCACCGCCGCGCCGAGCTGGGCATGGAGCCCCTCGCGGACCACACGGACCGCATCCGGCGACGCTTCCCCAGACCGAAGAAGCGACCGGAGAGGCAGACCCCATGACCATCGACTGGCCCCGGTTCGCCCACGACCACTGGGAACGCGAGCCCACCCGCCTCCCCGCCCCACCCCCAGCCACCATCGAGGCCCTCCACGCACTCACCGTCCACGCCAGCGCCCCCTTCCGCGCCGGCACCCGCTTCGGCGTCACGCCCGACGTCCAACTCCTCATCGGCGACGGCCGATTGCGCGCACCCGGCGCCCTCCTGCCGGACGACCCCACCCCCGACGCCTACCACGACCGCCTCGACACCGCCGTACCCGGACACGGCCACCTGCTGACCGTACGGCAGCCGCTGCTGCTCGACTTCGCGCTCTGGGCGGCCGTACGCGAAGCGATCCAGGGCCTGTGGCGGGAGGTCGGCTGGCCCAACCTGCCGCTGACCGCCGAGATCCTCACCGGCGACCGCTTCACCCAGCACGCCGGCGCCGCCGAGCCGCCCACGCACGCGGCGTTCACCTGGATCCTGCGCGGGCGCATGGACGTACGGCTGTGGGACGAGGCCCAGGGGCCGCCGCCCGCCGAGATCGCCGACGGCGGCGTACCGACCCTCAGCGGCGGACCCGGCGACCTCCTGTACTGGCCCGGCGACCGGCGGCACGTCGACGTCTACCGGGAGCGGTGCACGGCGCTGCGGCTGCGCGTGCCCGTCGACCGGCGGCTGCCGTTCGCCGCCCTGCGCGACCTCCTCGCCGACCAGGTGCACGCCCGGCGAGGACACGACGAGACCGTGCCGTACTTCCCCCTCGGCGCAGACATCGGCGAACCCCTGGCCCGCCTCACCGGCCTCGGCGACGACCTGCGCGACCTCGTCGGCGGCGAGCGCCTGCGCCGTACGCTGCGTGTGCGCTGGGCCGCGCTGCGGTCGGCCGCCGGACTCGAACCGATCCCCGCGCCCCGCGACGCCGTCCCCCTCGCCCCCGACACCCCGATCCGCCTCACCGGCGAGATCGTCCGCATGCCCGACGGCCCCCGGCACGAGGTGTGGGCGGTCAACGGCAACGTCTTCACCCTCCCCACCGCAGCCGCCGACCGCGTGTACGGCGCGCTGCGCGGCGGCGAGCGGACCCGGGTCGCCGAGGTGTGCCACGCCCTCGGCGACGACAAGAACGTGCTCGCGCTGCTGGAGCGGCTCTACCGGCTGCGCGGCCTCGACCTGGCCGAGGTGCCCGCCCGATGACCCTGACCACCGAGAAGTCCTTCGACTGGGACACCTTCGTCGACCGCTACTGGGACCGGGCACCCGTGCTGTACAAGGCCGTCGAGGACGGGCCGTTCGCCGAGGACGAGGTGTTCGGGGCCGCCGTGCGCGGCAGCCGCCCCCCGCACCCCCTCGCCGTCCCCACCAACCTCCAGTTCCTCGTGGAGCGCCGCCAGCAGACCCGGCTCCACGACTACCTCCCCGACCTCGCCGACGGCTCCCTCGCCCGGTACGAACGACGCCTGGCCCAGCGCCTCGACCAGCAGCGCTACGCCCTCGTCGTCCACCGCTTCCACGCCTTCTCCCACCCCCTGTGGGACCGCGCCCGGCGCTTCTACGCCGGCCTGTGGGAACGCGTCGGCCGCCCCGAGCACTCCGCCGGCTCGACCATGTTCCACGGCTCCTACGAACACAGCCCCGTCGGCGTCCACCAGGACCGCTTCTCGACGTTCCTGTACTGCGTACGCGGCACGAAACGCATGCGCTTCTGGGACGGCCGCCCCTGGACCGAGCCGGTGCACACGGTCCTCGACTACCAGCCCTACCTCGCCTCGTCGTTCGTCGCCGAGGCCGAACCCGGCGACCTCCTGTACTGGCCCGCCCGCTACCACCACGTCGGCGAGAGCACCGGCAGCGCCCCCGCGACCAGCGTCAACGTCGGCGTCCCGCGCCGCGAACACCGGCCGTACTACGAGGTCAAGGACCTCTTCCGGGGCACCCGACCGGCCGCCTCCGCACCCCTGTTCACCCCCGACGCGGGCCCGGACGGACGCCTCGGCACCCTCCCCGCAGCCCTCGACGACGCCGTGACCGCCTTCGCCGGCCTCCTGCGTGAGGACGTCTTCACCGACCGCGCCACCGACCTCGCCCTGAGCGTCGCGTCGGCGGGCGGCTTCTGGCCCACCGAACCACCCGCCGTACCCCGCCCTTTGGGCGACGACACCGCCGTACGCGCCTGCGCGCCCCTCCTCACCGGGCACGGGCGGATCGCCGCCTGCGGACACGTCGTGACCGGCAGCGCGCCTGCGCTGGTGGAGCGGCTCGTGGCGGGGGAGACCGTGCGCGTCCACGGTCTGCCCGCGTCCGAACGCCGCCTGCTGGAAGACCTGGAGAGCATCCGTGCCGTCACCCGCGTCGACCTCCACTGACCGGGAGGCGGCGGCCCGGATCGCCGCCGAGATCGCCGACCGGCTCACGGACCCCGAACGGGTGGCGGCCGTCGCCGCAGCCCCCGACAACCTCATGCACTACCCCGGCGACCCCCAGCCCGTCTGGCACCCCCAGAGCCTCTCCGACGGCCACCCCGCGATCGCCCTCCTCCACACCGAACTCCACCGCCCGGCGGCCCAGGTCCACGCCCACCTCTCCGCCGCCCTCGCGGCCGGACTGCGCCTGCAACCCCAGGCCCTGTTCAGCGGAATGACCGCCCTCGCCTTCGCCGCCCGGGCCGCCGCCGACACGTACGGCGGCTACGCCACCCTCCTCGCCGGGCTCGACCGGCACATCGTCGACCAGGCCCGCCGACGCGCACACGCCGACCGCGAACGCCTGCGCGCGGGGCACTCCGTGGGCGCCTGGACCACGTACGACGTCCTGAGCGGCACCACCGGGACCGGGCGCTACCTCCTCGCCCGGCGCGACGCATCCCCCGCGCTCACCGAACTCCTCGCCTCCCTCGTGGCCGCCGCGACCGCCGAGAACGGCTGGTGGATCACCGAAGGACTCGACCACGGACTCCCCGAACACCTCAACCTCGGCCTCGCGCACGGGGTTTCCGGCCCCCTCGCGCTGCTCGCCCTCGCCTGGCGGGCGGGCGTCCGGGTGGAGGGGCACGCCGAAGCCGTCGAACGGATCATGGCGCTGCTCACGCGGTGGCGTACGGCCGACGGGTACTGGCCGCACCTGATCACCCGGGCCCACCTGGACGACGGCGAACTTTCGGAACACGGGCGGGACTCCTGGTGCTACGGCACCGTCGGCACGGCCCGCGCCGTCCACCTCGCGGGCCTCGCGCTGGGGCGCGGGGACTGGTGTGCCGAGGCATGTGCCGCTCTGTACGGTGCGGTGAACGCCGCGAGCGAGGAGCTGACCGTCGACTCGGCGCTGTGCCACGGGTGGGCGGGGATGCTCCAGATCACGCTGCGGATGGCGCACGACAGCAAGGACCCGGACCTGCTGGGCCTCGCGGACGGGCTGGCGGCCCGGGTGATCGACGAGTTCGATCCCGAGGCACCGTTCGGCTACCGGTACGACCATCACCTCGCCGCCCGTCCCCTCGACCGGCCCGGGCTGCTGGAAGGGGCTGCCGGGGTCGCGCTGGCGCTGCACACGTACGCGACCGGGGGTGTTCCCGCGACGTCGTGGGACGGGGCGTTGTTGTTGGCCTGAGGGGGAGGGGGTGTTGCACGACTTGAAACCTTCCGTGGCCACGTGGCACCACGAACCCGCCGGAGGGCTGGCCGGACCCCGACGACTGGGATGTCCTCCCGACGTGTCGGCGCCCGAAGTGGAAGCGTTGGAGGCTCTGGCAGTACCTCGCGGACCGCATAGGCCGGGGTCACGCAAGGGGCGCCGCGGGGCGAACACCCCCGCAGGCGCGGGGACCACCTCCCCTGAGAGGGCCTGAACCCCGGTGCTCCGCCTTAGTGCTTGAGGTTAACCGCCCGGTGGATGATCGACGCAGCGGAAGCTTTAGAGGTTGTCTCATGTGGCGTGATGTTCGTGCGGCATGATGTCGGTCGTGACTGCCGATCTGTCGAAGCGGCTGGTTCCTGATGAACTCTGGGAGCTGGTCGCCCCGTTGCTGCCGTCGTTCGTCGCTCGACCGCAGGGAGGCGGGACCGCTCCGCGTGATGAGCGGGCCGTGTTCACGGCGGTGGTGTACGTACTGACCAGCGGGTGTGCCTGGCGGCACCTGCCGCCGACGTTCGGTACGTCCCCGGCGACAGCGCACCGCCGGTTCACGGCCTGGACCGAAGCCGGCCTGTGGCGCCGGCTGCACCGGGCCGTGCTCGACCGACTCGGCGCCAGGGGTGAGCTGGACTGGACCTCGGCGATCATCGACGCGGCCTCCGTCCGTGCGAAAAGGGGGGATCACTGACCGGGCCGAACCCGGTCGACCGCGGCAAGAAGGGCAGCAAACTGCACGTCCTGTCCGACGCCCAGGGCATCCCGCTCGCCCTCGCGGTGTCCGGCGCGAACCTCCACGACAGCCAGGCGTTCAAGCCGCTGATCCGGGCGATACCCGCCGTCCGCTCGCGGCGCGGACCACGAAGACGACGTCCCGTCAAGATCCGCGCGGACAAGGCGTACTTCTCCGCCGACCACCTGGCCTGGCTCCGTGAACGGGGCCTGGTCCCGCGCATCGCACGTCCGGGCATCGAGTCCGGCGAGCGACTCGGCCGGCACCGCTGGAAGATCGAACGGTCCATCGCCTGGCTGCTCGGCTACCGCCGCCTCACCGTGCGATACGAGCGGAAGGGATCGCACTTCCTCGCCTTCCTCGGCCTCGCAGCCGCCCTGACCTGCTACAAGAAGCTCGCGAAACTCACCACGTGAGACAACCTCTTAGCCCTGGCTATTCAGCGGAATTGGGCTGTCTGACGCCCCGATAGCAGAAAGGTGCCGTTGACCTGCAAGGATGTGAGTGTCTAGGTCATATCCGCTGCGGGAGCAAGGCACCTTTCCGGTGGTTGAGCGTGCAGGGTGGGACCGTCGGCTGTCCGTGGTGGCTGACGGGAAGAGGCTGGTCGGGCATGCCGGGGCGGTGCTACTGCGTGGGTGCGCTGACCGCACCGGGCTGACGGGGGCGCTGGCGAAGGTGCTGCCGTCCAGCACGGTGGCCGGCTGGCGGGGCCGGGCGGAGGTGCTGGTGCACCTGGCGGTCGCGATCGTGCTCGGGGCGTCGAACCTGTCGGAGGCCGAGCAGCCCCAGCTTCACCATCGCCCGCTGTCCGGGCCCGAGGCATCGGACTCGACGGCCCGCCGTGCTCTTGCCGCGCTTGACGAGGCCACCCTGGCGAAGATCGCCAAGGCGCGGGCGAGAGTGCGCAGGCACGTGTGGGGCCTGCTGAAACTGCGGCCGGGCGGCTTCCCCTGGCTGACGGTGGCGGGCAAGCGGCTGCGCGGCTGGATCGTCATCGACCTCGATGCGACGGTCATCACCTCCGCCTCGAAGAAGGCCGGGGCAGCGGTCACCTTCAAGAAGACGTACGGATTTCATCCGCTGGCCGCGTGGTGCGCGAACACCACGGAGTCCCTGGCCATGCTGCTGCGGCCGGGCAACGCCGGAGCGAACACGGTGGCCGACCACATCACCGTGCTCGCCGACGCCCTCGCACAGATCCCCGGATCGTCGGCCGCGAAGATCCTCATCCGGGTCGACGGCGCCGGGGCCACCCACGGGCTGCTCGAACATCTCGAAGCACTGAACACCACACGGCGCACGGTCCGTTACACCGTCGGCTGGAAGATCACCGAAGACGACGAGAAAGCCATCGCCCGCCTGCCCGGGATGGCCTGGGAGACCTCCGTGCACCAGGACGGCAGCCTCCAGGAAGGCTACTTCGTCGCGGAACTGACCGGGCTGAACACCCGCGAGGGCTGGCCCGAGGGCATGCGGCTGATCGTGCGCCGGGTCCGTCCGGCCCGGCGGCATCTGAAGAAGCTGACCGAGTTCGAAAGGAAGACGGGCTGGCGCTACTGCGTCACCGCGACCAACATCCGTCACATGTGGGGCATCGCCGGCTCGGGCCACGCCCAGTTCCTGGACGTGCTGCACCGCTCCCACGCCGGCGTCGAAGACCGGGTACGCACCAACAAGGCCATGGGGCTGGACAACCTGCCCTCGCAATCGTGGGAGGTCAACCGCGGCTGGATGCTCGCCGCGAACATCGCCGCCGATCTTCCGGATGCCGCGGTCCCAGTCCTCGGCAGTGCGTTCGTGGACACCGGCCTGTGCTGCGGCGTCCCGCCGTCGCACCCCGGACACGCGAAGCCGGTCGTACTCCGCCCTACCGGAATGTTCGCTCGCGCCTGGTTTACCACGACCACGGACACCGGCTTTCCGCGCCCACGCAGCCGCCGTGTGACGATTCGCCCCGACCGCCCGCGCAGCACCGGAGACACTGCCGTCCTCACGGTCCAACGTCTCGAAGAACCTCGCCTTCAACTCCTCAAAATCCACGATCCTCGCAACTCCCTGAACTCCAGGGTGTTGCGAGGATCAATAGAACCCACCCCACCCCACCCCACCGCGCCCCGGGCCGACCTATGCGAACTCCCGGTGCACCCTGAAGAGTTATAGGTACTCCGTGAGTGTCCGGCCTCCTACCTTGGTGGCGGTTGACCGACTACCACCGAACACGAGGAGAAGCCCTCATGCGTAAGCGCGCCGCGACGGTCCTCGGAGCCGCAGCCGCGGCCTTCACACTGGCTACCACGCCCGCCTTCGCCGCCGACACGATTCTGATCGACAAGCCGGGCAAGTTCCAGTACGAGCGCTCGTGCAACAACATCTACACGCTCACCCTCACCTCCACGAAGGCTGTGGCCACCAAGACCGATAACCCCCTCGACGGGGCGGCCTGGTGCGCTGGCCACGTCTGGCTCCGCATGATGGGCGACAGCTTGGGCGACTGGAGCAACGACCCGACGTCGATCACTCGGACCAGCCCCAACGGCAAGTTCCGGTGGGCATACATCAAGGGTTGCGCTGACTGCCACGCATACAGGGTGACCCCGTAGGTTCTACGGGCGAATCTCGGCGAGCCCCCGTCACCAATGGGCGATGGGGCGCGCTCGTGTCACAGGTGCGCCACGGAGCGTGCATGGTGCGCTTGCCAGTTACGCGGCACCCCCAAAATGACGGGCAGTCAGACCCCCCCTTGGGGGTGCCTGTTGAGTCGGCACGGAGCGCGGTGCCGGTGTTGCCACCGGTCCGTTTCTCCATGCCGCTCGCCGAACCCGGCGTACTCGTCTCCGAGTACCGGGCTCTCCACGGACTCTGCCGTTCAGGCGTGGTTGAGATGTTTTCAGGGGTTGGGGATCCTATTGCTCACCGGATACAACAGTGCGATCGACGGCGTCGTCTTCGCCCCCGACGGACACGCACTCGCCCTCACCGGCGCCGACCACACCGTGCAACTCTGGGACGTCGCCCGAAGGAGCCTGCGGGCCCGCCTCACCGGCCACACCCAGCCGGTCATGGCAGTCACCTTCAGCGCGGACGGCCACACGCTCGCCTTCGCCGGCATGGACCGCTCGGTGATCCTGTGGACCACCGACCCTCGGCACACCACCGCCCTCACCTGCCAGGCCGTCGCTCGCAACTTGACCCCGGCCCAGTGGAAAGAATTCCTACCGGAAATCCCGTACCACCAGACCTGCGACAACACCTGAGCAGAGCCGTCCCGCCGATGAATCGGCAGGACGGCTCGCCTTCACGGACCGCACTTGCCGCGTACATGACCTGGTCCGCGAGATCGCCGGGGCCTTCTCCGGACGGTCAGCCGAGTTCCCGAACCGATGCGCAGGGTTTCACCGCTGAGGCTCTCGCGCGAATGAGCGCGAGGGCCAGGTACTTGGATGAACAGTGCTGCGTCAGGCGCGGGTGAGCCAGCGCAGTCGTTCGGTGTCGGTGACGTGGGTTCGTTCGTGGTCGAGTTCGAGTTTGGCGAGGTGGGCGTAGTGGTCGATGACGTCCGTGGTGAAGGCGTTGCGAGCGAGGGTGCTGTCCTCGAAGACGGTGAGGGCGTCGGCGAGGGTGGGGAGGACGGGGATGTGGTGGGTGCGGTAGGAGTTGCCGGTTTCCGGGGGGCCGGGGTCGAGTTTGTGGTCGATGCCGTGGGTGATGGCGGCGAGGGCTGCGGCGAGTGCGAGGTAGGGGTTGGCGTCGGCTCCGGGGACGCGGATTTCGAGGTGGAGGGTGTCGTCGTGGCCGATGACGCGGATGGCGCAGGTGCGGTTGTCGTGGCCCCAGTTGAAGGTGGCGGGGGCGAAGGAGTCGGGGGTGAAGCGTTTGTAGGAGTTGGTGGTGGGGGCGTAGAAGGGGGCGAGTTCGGGGAGGGCGGTGAGGAGGCCGGCGATGGCGTGGCGGGCGGTGTCGGAGAGGTTGCCGTCGGGGGCGTTGAGTTGGGGGGTGTTGTTGGACCAGAGGGAGAGGTGGAGGTGGAGGCCGTTGGCGCGGCCGGTTTCGGGGGCGGCCATGAAGGTGGGGGTCAGGTCGGAGCGGGTGGCGAGGGTGCGGACGGCGTGTTTGAAGAGGAGGTGGTTGTCGCAGGCGTCGCGGGCGGGGCCGTAGGGGAAGGTCACTTCGATCTGGCCGGGGCCTGCTTCGGTCTTGATCGCTTCGACGGGTATTCCGGCTTTGGCGAGGGCGCGTTGGAGGCGGCGGAAGAAGCGGTCGGAGGTGGGGTTGTGGTCGAGGGCGTAGTCGAGGTTCTCGGTGGTGAGGGGGTGGAGGGGGTGGTGGCCGGGTTGGTTGTGGGTGCCTTTGTAGAGGACGAATTCCGTCTCGATGCCGGTCTTGGGGTGCAGGCCGTGGTGGGCGAGGCGGGTGAGTTGGCGGTCCAGGATGTGGCGGGGTGCGATCTCTACGGGGGTTCCCTCAGGGGTCATGGCGTCGGCCAGGACGATCGCGGTGCGCGGCATCCACGGGACGACGCGTGCGGTCGTCAGGTCGGGGCGTACGGGGAGGTCCTGGTAGCCGGTGTCCCACGAGGTGAGGGCGAAGCCGTCGGCGGGGTTCATGTCGACGTCGGTGGCGAGGAGGTAGGCGCACATCTCGGCGCCGTGGTCCGCGATGCGGGTGAGGAAGTGGCCCGCGTCGTAGCGCTTCCCCTTCAGGCGGCCCTGGAGGTCGGGGAGGGCGAGCAGGACCGTGTCGATCGTCCCCGCCGTGACGAGGTCGGCGAGGGGGAGGGTCTTCTCCTGCTTGAGGGGGGTGTTGTTCACGGTGGCCGTCATCAGACGATCTCGCTCTCGTAGGACGACGCCGAGCGGTCGGAGCTGCTGGCCGGGACCTCGTACGAGCTGCCCTGCTTGCGCCACCAGGCCCAGGCCAGGACGAGGACGACGAGCAGGGCGATCGGCGCGTAGCTGAACGTGTCGACGGAGACCGGGTTGGTCTGGGGGAGGCAGAACAGGACGGTCACGAAGACGACCCACAGGACGGCGACCATGCCGACGATCACGCCCCAGCTGCCGAGGTTCCACGGTCCGGGCCGGAAACGGTGACGGTTCTTGACGCGCAGGAAGATCGGGATGGCGTACGCGGGCGTGATCCCGATGACGTTGATGCTGGTGATCGCCGCGTAGGCGACCGGGCTGTAGAGGCTGGGCAGCGCGAGGAGCGCGGCGCAGACGACGGCGAGTGCGACGGCTTTGCGTGGGGTGCCGGTGCGGGGGTCGAGCTGCCGCCACTGGGCGGAGCCGGGGAGTGCGCCGTCGCGGGAGAACGCGAACACCATGCGGGAGGCGGCGGCCGTCTCGGCGTTGCCGCAGCACAGTTGGGCGACGATCACGACCAGGAGCAGCAGCTTTGCCCCTGTGAGGCCGAGGGCGTCGAGGAAGATCTGAGCCGGAGGGACCCCCGTCTCGGTGCCGACGGTTCCTGCGTAGTCCTGGATCGCGAAGGTCAGTCCGGCCAGGAGGACGGCCCCGGCCAGCCAGGACCAGCCGATCGCGTGGATGATGCCGCGCGATGCGGAGACCTGGGCGTCGGTGGTTTCCTCGCTGAGGTGCGCGGAGGCGTCGTAGCCGCTGAACGTGTACTGCGCGAGCAGCAGGCCGAGGAGCGCGACGTAGACCGGGCTGCTCCAGCCGGTGTTGTTGACGAACTCCCCGAACACGAAGCCGGCCGACTGGTGGTGGGAGGGGACGATGGCCAGCGCGCCGACGATGACGAGGACGCCGCCGACGTGCCACCAGACGCTGATGCTGTTGAGGATGCTTACCAGGCGCACCCCGAACCAGTTCAGCGTGAGGTGCAGGGCGAGGATGCACAGGAAGATCAGCATGATCTTCCCCGGCGTCGGCTCAAACCCCCACTGGAGGTTCAAGAGCGCCCCAGTGAACAGGGCGCACCCGTAATCGATGCCAGCGATTGCGCCGAGCAGGCCCAGCAAATTCAGCCAGCCGGTGTACCAGCCCCACTTCCGGCCGCCGAGCTGCTCGGCCTGGTAGTACAGCGCGCCCGAGGTCGGGTAAGCGGAGGTGACCTCGGCGAGTCCGGCGCCGACGAACATGACCATGGCGCCGACGGCGACCCAGCCCCACAGCATCACGGCGGGGCCGCCGGTGTTCATGCCGAACCCGTACAGGGTCATGCAGCCGCTGAGGACGCTGATCACGCTGAAGCTGACGGCGAAGTTTCCGAAGGGTCCCATCCGGCGGGTGAGGACGGGTTCGTATCCCAGTTCCCGCAGATAGGCGTCATCGGATTTTCGTTGTGCGGCATGGCGGTTGGGACTCACAGGTCCACCTCCAGGAATCGTGGAACAGGATGGTCAGGTTCATGCCAATAGAGATCAGAAGCGGTGCGCAGCGCGGCGTGCGTAGCCGAGGGACTCCGCGCGAGCCCGCAGGAGGAGCGCCTCACCAGGGTCGGGTCCTGTGGTGCGTTCGCACACGGTCGACCAGGGTTCGTGGGAGGCGTACGGGCCGAGTGCCGCGAACACCTCGGCGGCTTCCTGGTACTTGGCGCCGGCCCACAGCGCGTAGGCGAGGAGGCTCAGGTCGGCCACCGACCGCAGGGTGGGGGGTGCCCGGTGGAACCAGTTGCGGAACGCGTTGAGGCTGTAGCCGACCAACGGCTCCTTCTGCCACTGGCTGCGCCACAGGAGGTCCACCTCGATGCGCCGTCGCTGCTCGACGAGTGCGTACGCGGGGAGGAGCAACAGCGGTGACCCCAGAGGTTGTTGGGAGACGACGCTGCGGCCGAGGTCGAAGACGGCGGCCTGGGAGGCGGTGGGCAGGGCGTCGCGGGCGAGCAGGAACTGCACGATCCGGTGGTACGCCTCGCGGTTGTAGGGGTCGCGTTGGTTGACCTGGTCGAGGATTCCCCACGGGCCGGTCGGGAGTATCAACTCGGGGGCAGGGGCGCGGTGTTCGTAGTACTGCTGGCGCGTGTCGACCTGGGCCAGCGCGAGCAGGCACACCCACGGGACAGGGTCGTCCGGCGCCCGGCGGGCCGCTGCCAGGACCTCGCGCCGCGCGTCCGCCTCGAACTCCCAGGTACGGGGGTGGTGTTGGCGGTGTGCGCGCAGGACCCGTTCGACGGCCACCCGCGCGTTCATGAGGTGCGCGTCGTAGTGGTGGGGTTCCTCGCGCAGCCATACGCCGACCACGTCCGACCTCGCGGCGGCCACGGCCAGCGCCTGCGTACGCGACGTCCGCAGCGCGCCGTGCGTTCCCGTGGCGAGCAGCAGCTCCCGTGCTGTTCTCCAACGGCCCGCCTCCAACTCGACGAGGGCCACGCGGAGTTCGTCGTCGTGGCCGGCCGGGTGGTACACGAGGCGCATCAGTCTGCCTTCCCATGATGAGAGCAGCGGGGGCGGCGTGGTGCAACGGGCGGCGGTGCGGGGTGGTGGGAATCGAGCGTCGGTGGCATGGGGGACCTCGGGCAGGGGTGGGGGGGAGGTGCGAGGGGGTTCAGAGGCGGAGGCTGCTGATCGCGTCCGCGAAGCTCGTCACGAGCTGGCTGATGCTCGGGGCCATGGAGGTGCTCGCGAGGAAGAAGCCGAAGAGCACGCAGACGGTCGCGGGGCCGGGCTTCACTGTCTTGCCCCGGATCAGGACGAAGACGAGGATCCCGAAGAGCAGCGCGAAGGAGATGCTCAGGGACATCAGGGGGTCGATTCCCCTGCGGGGCCGCGCTGTTCGGCGCGGGCCTGGATCAGCGCGCGGCGCAGGGATGCGGGAAGAGTCAGCGTCCTCGGTCCACTCGCGGGGACGTACCAGTGCATCCCCGGCGGCGTCGTGGTCTCGGCGGACGGCACGACGACGTGGCAGTTGGGGCCCAGCGCGACTGTCTCCGGTTCTGTCCAGTCCGCCGCCGTACCGACGGGGACCAGGAAGTACAGCCGGGGTTCCGCACCCCCGAAGTCCATGATCACCGGCCCGAGGGGCTCGCGGTTCTTGCGGAGGATCTCGATCGCGCGGCGGCCCACGGCCTCCCCAGCGCGGACGACGTCCCACCACACGCCCACCGAGCACAGCTCGGACTCTTCCCCGATGGGCATCCAGCGCGGCGGACGGAAGTTGGCCGCGGGATTGACGTCATACATGAAAATGGCCTCCTCACCACTATGTGTGAAGAGACCATTCCATTCAGCGAGTTCGGTGCGCGGACAGATAGTCCGTAGGGTCCGCTCCTCAAGAGCCTTGACAACGGCTCAGGTTGAGCTTAGGCCGGTCCAACTCGCGAACGTGGAAAGCTCGTTGGATGGGTGCGACTCGACCCTGAGCAGCGCCGCTGTCGTCTCCCGGACGGACGGGTGGAAGCGGGTGTGGTTCGGCGCGACCTTCCGTGCCCGCTTGAGATCGGTGAAGGAGCCCGCCCTGTCCCCGGCAACCAGCTTCGCCGACGCCACGTCGATGAAGTGGTGACTCGACCGCTCCCCGACGGTCGTCACCGGCGGCACCCACTCGCTCCCGGAGGCCGGGGACCACTCGGTGAGGCGGGCGAGCGCCTGTTCCGTGTCGCCCATGTCAATCATCGCGTGGACCTCGTGGATACGGATGTTCGTCGGGCCGAAGGACATCTCGTACGCCAGTGAGTCCCGGTTCCCTGCGAGCGCCGCCACCTGCTCGGCCTCCCGCAGGTAGGCGTCCGCGCGGTCCGCGTTGTTCTCCCGTGCCTCCAGGACCGCCAGCTTCAGCAGCAGCGCGCCGTCGATCGCGAGAGCGTCGTCCGAGTACGAGCGTTCCGGCTGGAGGCGTTCCAACTCCCCGCGCAGTTGCAGGAGTTTGCGGCGCGCGGTGGTGTAGGCGCCCTGGCGGAGCATCGCGCCGCTGACCAGGTAGCCGGCCGTGAACTGCATCAGCGGGTCGTCGGAACGGTCCGCCGCCCAGCGGACCCGCTCCAGTGCCGTACTCGACAGGTCGTGGTGTCCCATCTTGTGCGCGAGGGAGTTCACCGCGCGGTAGACGCGGGCCAGGTGCCAGAACGCCTTGCTGCGCTCCTCGCCCCGGCTGTTGAGAGCTACGTGCGTGAGTTCGGTGATGATCGGCGGGAGCAGGGGGCCCATCGGCGCGTACCGCGCATCGCGGCGCAGTGTCGCCACCTGATCGACCTCCGAGGCGAGCACCGCGAGGGAGCGCGGTGCGATCTCCAGGTCGTCGGGGCTGTCGTAGCAGAGCAGGAGACGGCGGAGTTCGGGGATGACGGCGTGGACGCGGTCCTCCGCCTCCGGCTCCCCGTAGTACGGCTGGCCGGTCAGTACCTCCGGGCCGAAGCGCAGCGCCTTGGCGAGCGCCAGGATCAGCGACGGTGAAGCCTTCCGCGCGCCGGACTCCAGCTTCTGGATGTAGCTCGGGGAGACCGCGACCTTCTGCGCCAGCTGGGCGGCGGACAGTTGGCGGGTCTTGCGTGCCGTGCGGAGTCGGCGTCCCAGCGTCAGGTTTTCACTCATCGGTGGTTCTTTCCCTTCGCGATGGAGGACTCGAATCAGGGTACGGAAAGGGAGTTGTCCCGCGCCTGTGGTTGCCGAGCGTTAACGGGATCGACGGCGGGGCGTCGTGGCGGTGGAGGCTGTGGATGCCGGGACGAGGGCTCGCATCGCGTGTTCGTGAAGAGGTTAAAGCGGTGTTATTCGTGTGAAATAGGTCAGTTTTGAGGGGAGTTCGCGCGCCGGTCGTCAAGGGGTTCCCGGAAAGTTCCTACGGACAGATTGTGTGCATCTCCGGTCTGTTCTCGCTGCCGACGAGACCCATTCAGCTACGCACCGTGGCCGGTCTGAGGGGCCGGATGTAGGTGCAGTGGCCGGTGCGGGTGAAGCCGGTTTTGGTCAGGACTCGTGCTGACGCGTGATTGTCGGGGTGGTGTTTGGCGTTGACCGAGGTCAGGCGGAGGGTCCTGAACGCGAAGTCGAGGACGAGGGTCACCGCCGTGGTCGCGTGGCCGTGACCCCAGGCGTCGTCACGGAGGATGTAGCTGAGGGCGGCGGTCGTTCCCTCGGTGCGGAGTTTGATCACGCCGATCAGGTCGCCGGTGCGGTCGATGCCGAAGCAGTGCAACGTCCTTGGGATCGTGCGTTGTTCGGCCAGGCATGCCGTCAGCCATGCGGTGGCCGAGGCGGCGGTCATGGCCGGTCTCGACAGGTGGCGTACGGACGGTTCGCTGTAGATGCGCAGGACGGCAGGTGCGTCGTCCGGGCGCAGCTCGCGGAGAGAGATCACGCCTGGACAGCACACAGGATCTGCGCCAACTCGGCTGCTGTCGGCCGGTGTTCGGGAGGTGCGGTGAGTACGGGGTGTAGGGCGTTGTGGAACGCGGGCCAGGTGGGTGGGGTCAGGGGGAGTTGGCCGGTGGCGATGGCGTCGCGGATGCCGTCCTGGCTCACGGCCTGGCGGTCGATGCCTGCGGCTTGGTAGTCGAGCGGCCAGGCTCCCGATGCGCAGGTCCACAGTGCGCCTGCCAGTGCGTACACGTCGCTGTGCCGGGTGGCGAGGACCGGTTGCTTGTCGCGGGCGGCGACGGCGAGTTCGGGGGCCATGAGGTGGACGATGCCGCCGCGGTAGCCGTCGACCGGGCCGTGGGGTTCGGGGCGGGACCAGGCGAAGTCGATGAGGCGGATGCCGTCGGGGGTATGGATGCCGTGGGCGGGCTGGAGGTCGGCGTGGATCCAGCCGGAGGCGTGGAGGTCGGCGACGGCCCGGCACAGCTCGACTGCCGCACGGAGGGCCGGTGCGCGGTCGCCGTCGCCCGCTCGTACTGCCGTGAAGGTCTTCCAGGTCGAGGGGCCGTCGTGCCAGGGGGTGACCAGCCACGCCCCGCCGTCGTATCCGCCGGCGGTCACCTTGTGGCCGGGCAGGGCCGTCAGCATCGCCGCCTCCCTCATCGTGACGCTCACGCCGTCGTCGTAGCCGGTCTTCACCGCGACTGCGCCGGTGGGTCCGGTGGCCTTCCAGACCGCCGAACCCCGCCTGTTCGTCAGCTCCTTCAGCTCTACGGGGCCTCCGCAGGCGGTTTGCGCGGCGGCGCGGGCCTCTGCGGGACAGGGAGGGAACGCGACCATGCTTTTACCGCCTGCCAGTCGTGAGGGAGTTGGGCTTGGGCGAAGACGTCCCGTCCATCGTCCACCGCGACCGTGAGGGCGTCCGCGAGATCGGGCGTGTCCGCGAGGAAACGGGGGTCTCGGACGCGGACGGCCGGGCGGACGGGGAGGAACGAGTACGGCGGAGGAGGGATGGGGAGGTCCTCGCGGTCGAGCCGTTCTTCGCCGTGGTGGAACTTGCCGATCATCAGGCCGACCGGACCGTACAGGTGCTTCAGCGCCCAGTGCGGCCAGTCCAGAAGACGGCCCGTGTCCCCGAGGAGGACGACGTTCTCGCACACCAGCGCGCCGTGCGGACGGCTTGCGAGGGGGCGGACCCACTCCGCCGCCTGGACGCCCGCGTGGAACAGACCCGCTTCGGCGAACTCGCGGTCGTCGCAGGCGACTTCGTAGACCGTCCAGGTGGTCAGGCCACGGCGTACGGATGGTGCGAGGTAGGGGCAGTGTGCCGACACCGCGTCCACGTACCCCGCGATGTCCACGGTGCGGGGCTCGGTCGTCTGGGCCTCGACGAGGCGGAGCGCCCCGACGGGGGTCCGGGGCGCTCCTGTTCGTGGGCCGGTCGTCATCCGGCAACGGGCGGTACGACGTCGTCGCTGGGGAGGGGGGTGCAGTCCCACTCCGCCCATACCTCGCCGGTCTCCCGGTAGCGCGCGAGCGCCTGCTCGTTCAGTACCCCGTCGGCGTCGGTGAACCACACCTGCGGCAGCGGGCCGAACATCTCCTCGTACGCGTCGACCCAAGTGACCTTGCCGAAGCCGGAGTTCTCGACGTGGCCGACCAGCCGGCCCGCGTGCTCGGCGCAGAACGCCGCGTACCCGGGGGCGTTCAGGAGCAGGTGCCACTCCGCGTCGACGGCGGCCGAGAACATCTCGGGTACAGGTTGATCGGTGGCGAACTGCCGGGCCGAGACCTCGAAGAACCTGCCCAGCTCAGTCCTCACGGGGGTTTCCACAGAAAGCACGCGGACTCCTTTTCGTCTGACCGGAGAGAAGTGCCGGGAACCGCTCGTGAGGGCTCCTGGCACTCGGCGGTGTGAACGTGGTGACGGCCTTCCGGACGGCTCGCGGCACCGCCCGGAAGATCGCCACCCCGCCGGCCAGGAACCTTTCCAGCCCGCGAGGGCCGGTGCGCGGACAAGTTGTCCGTACCGTTCGGGCGCGGGGAGTCTTGACAGACCGGTGTGGCGCACTGACCAGTCGAGAGGAGTGATGTTTCGCTTGAGGAGCTTGCCCATAAGAAGCGACAACGCCTCCCGGCGGCGTCGTTCAGGAGCCTGAAGCCGGGCGTCACCCTTTTCGTTCTCCAGGCGTGAATGGGCCGGTCACGGAGGCTACGCACTTGTCGACGACGGTCTCCTCGCCAGCTGCCGAGCCGTCCAGGCAGAGCCGTCCGCCTTGGTCACGGAGGTCGAGGAAGAACCGCGTGGTCGTACCGGACTGCTTGAGATCGTGGATGCGTTCGTCGATGTAGCCGAGGTCGTTCAGGATCGCCCTGACTTTGGTGGGGGTGGGCTCCGCCAGGTTCCAGAGCGCTTGGGCGATGCGCTCTTCGTGGAGATTGCCCGCGCACCAGTCGCGGGCGTTCAGCTCAACCTCCGGTCCCGCCGTGGGGGCGATCGGTTCGATCGCGTCGCTCGGCGGTGTCTCCACGGTGGCCGACGTCTCCGCCGGACCGCTTGGCGGACCCTCCGGCGGAGCGCTCGCAGGACACTGTTGCGCGACCTTGCCCAGCATCTCTGTGAAGGCCGTTGCGGGCCGAGCCTCGGCGACGGCGGCGGGGCTGCTTTGCGATCGGTCGGCCTTTGTCTGCTCGGTGTCGCAGGCGGTGAGCGCCAGGGCGGCGAGTGCTGCCATCGCAAGCATGAGGTGCGGGTGGCGCGGGGAGCGGGTGGCCGTGTCCGCCGAGGCAGAGGTTTGTCTCATGCGCCAAGTCTTCGAGCCAGCCGCAGCTTCGCCTTGAGTACGTGTACTCAAGTGAGTAGGGCTACGCGCTCAACTGTGTTGAGGCGTGACCACACTTCAACCATTTCCAATTCAACTTCCTTGGTAGTCAAAGAAGTTGACCCTCTATCACGTGAGGGTCGTTCGTGTGGGGAGTCGAGTGAGAAGCACACGGACAATCTGTCCGTTCACGGGCGTTGTCCGGTGGGATTCTCACTGCACGGCCACGCAGGGCAGCACGGTTGGGGACTACGCGGCCCTGCGTGGCTGATGGGCTCAGCCAGGGGTTCTCGGTTTCCGCTCCGGAGCACTTGTTCCGGCCCCGGTGATCCCGGGTCGATGACAAGCTGAAAGTCCGTCATATCGCTTGCCTGAAAGCCGAAAGGGAAACGATGACCCAGGAACAGGAACAGCCGGTGGAGCGCACTCTCGTACTGCTGAAGCCGGACGCGTTGGTGCGTGGATACGCCGGAAAGATCATTTCCCGGTTCGAGGACGCGGCGTTGAAGATCGTCGGCGTCAAGATGAAGCAGATGGACGCCGAGTTCACGCGCAAGCACTACTTCGACCTCGAAGAGCGGCTCGGCGCCGAGGTCTACAACCTCACCGCGACGTTCATGCAGCAGAGCCCGGTCATCGCGCTCGTGCTGGAGGGCGCGGACGCGGTGGCCACCGTACGGAAGATCGTCGGCAGCACGTACCCCAACGAGGCCCCCGCCGGCACGATCCGCGGCGACTTCTCCCACCACAGCCGGGCCGCGAGCGCCGCTTCCGGCAAAGCGGTCGCCAACCTCGTGCACGCCTCGGGGAACAAGAAGGAGGCGGAGATGGAGGTGGGTCTGTGGTTCGAGAAGGACGAGCTGCACGACTACCGCACCTTCGCCGAACTCTTCACCTACTGACGGCCGTTCGCGTCACCGGCGTGCCGTCGCCGCGTTGAACACCACCACGTGAGAGAGGGCACCATGACCGGCGAAACCCGCGTCGCCTCCGTCGAGGAGCTGGAGACCTGCTTCCAGCGGGAGATCGGCACCGACCGTTGGACGGCGGCCGAGACCGCGTACGCGCTGGCTGTCCGCTACCGCGACGCCGCCGAGTGGAACACCTCGCGTGAGTGGGTGCAGCAGTGCCTGCGCCTGCTGGAGGGGTTCCCGAGCGACTCCCTGGAGCAGGTCGCCACCCGGCGCGTGTCGGTGGGCGGGGTGCTGCTCCCGAACTACCTGCACGACGGCGTCGTACGGGACCGGTTCGGCGACATCGCCTGACGGTCCCTCGTCCGCCCCGCTCTATTTGAATACCGCCACCCGCCGGACCTCCAGGCCCCACCCCTGGCCGGTCCGGGCGGGTCACCCATGCCCGAAACAAGGAGATTTCCGTGCCTGTCGAGATCGAGATGCGCGCCCGCTTCAGTCAGGAAGTCCACGATCGGCTCGTCGCGCGTCTGGAACGGGACGGTGAGGACCTCGGCCAGGACGACAAGTACATCTACTTCTACGTCCTCCCCGACCGGCTGCTGAAAGTCACCGACAACATCACCGCCACCACCGCGAAGATCACCCTCAAGGACGGGAAGATAGGCCAGGGTTCGGCCTTCCCGGAGACCGAGATCGCCATCGCGCACGACGACGTCCCCGCCGCCGTCCGGATCTTCAACACGCTTGGCTTCGAGAGCACGATGCATGAGGCGTACAACGCGCGCCGCAACTTCCGTTTCGGCGACGTCGAGATCGCCGTGAAGTGGAGCGAAGCGTGGGGCTACCAGGGCTCGATCAAGTTCCGTGAGTGTCCGGGGTGTTGGTGATGCCCAGGATGGCGAGTGCTCGTTCGGGTTCGTGGCGGATGGCGCGGGTGGTCTTGGCGATGTTGTCGGCTCCGAGGATCTTCAGGGTGCCGATGGCGAGGTTGCGGATGGTGGCCATGGCGCGGGGCGTGGTGCCGGCGTGAATGGTCGAGGCGTCCTCGGCGAACGTGACGTCTCGGATGTAGTGGGAGGAATTTTCGATTCCCCAGTGCCCGCGAATGGCGGTGGCGAGGTCGGCGGGGCGGGTTTGGTGGGCGGCGAGGCTGGTGACCGCGTAGACGTTCTCGCGGGTTTCGGGCCGACCGGTGGGCTTGCGGCGGCGGTGGACCCGGATGGCGAGGTGAGCGTGGGGGAAAGCGATGCCGCCGAGGTTGTCGGCGATGGCGCAGGTCTTGATCGAGCGGGACTCGCGGCGGCCGTGGGCGGTGGCGGAGGTGGTGTGCTGGACCTTGATCGACGTCCAGGGCAGAGCGGCGAGCTGGGCGTAGGCAGTGGGCTGGTTGGTCTTGATGACGGCGATGTAGTGGGCCTTCTTCGTCTCGGCCAGCCAGGTGATGTTGGCCTTCACCGAGTGGAGGGCATCGAAGGTGACGACGGTGCCGGCGAGGTCGAGTGGCGCCAGCAGGGGCTTGAAGTGGCGCACTTCGTTGGTCTTCGCACCGACCTCGACCTGGGCAATCGTGGCGACGCGGTCGTGGGTGACCGCCGAGAGCAGGTGACGGCGCGGCGCGGCCAGGCGGGCTGAGCCCCTGAGGGCCTTGCCGTCCACGGCGATGACCTGCCGCGATCGGGCCTCGGGCACTTCCGCGGACGCGGTGATGCGGTGCCGGTCGGCCAGGTAGGCGCCCACAGCCTGGTCCAGGGCGTCGCCGTCAAGTGCCGAAAGAACGCGTCCGAGAGTGACCGGCCTGGGGCTGCGCCGCCAGCCGAGCAGGTGACGGCGTACCCCGAGGGATGCCAGCAGCGAGTTCGTGGCCCGCTCGCCGAACTCGGCGAGCTCGTCGATGCTCTTCGCTCCGCAGACGGCCGCGCAGGCACACACCAGCAAGATCGCCGTCAGCGAGTACCACCGGCCCCGGCGCGAGCGCGGATCCGGAACCGATTCGAGGTAGGGACGCAGGTCAGCGATCCGGTCCGCATCCAGCGGACCCAGCTTCTCCAGCACGGCAGGGATAGGGGAAGATGCAACAGCAGGCACGGGACGTCCTCGTGATCATCTGGCTTCGACACCACAATGATCACGAACCCCCGTGCCTGCTCTGCTGTCCGCCCCTACCGGCCTGATCGCCAACCCTCCACGCAATCACGGAACTTGACGGAGCCCTGTGGGGCTACCACGCGGAGTTCGAGGTGCTCCTCGACGACGAGCCGAACCCGGCCGAGGTGGTGGCGGCGCACGAGCGCATCGCGGCGGTCGCCCGCGAGCTGGACGTCGTACTGATGAGTGAGAGCGAACTCGCCGAGTTCACGGCCGAGTTCGAATCGGCGCGGTCCGCCTCCGAGTCGTGATGCGTACGACTCCGAGCCTGGTGGAGCTGGCGGCGCGCAAGGAGCTTCCCCGGCACCAGTTCACCGACGCCGAGACGGTGGACTGGATCGCGGAACACCGGCCGGGCCAACTCGTCGACGGTGCACCGAGGTTGGGTCCTGTAGCGCGTCGGCTCCTGGTGCGTACGGCGATGCCGGCGGCGTGGCTCGCGGAACCCCGGCTCCACGATTCCCTGCACGGTGTGCGCCACGGGATGCGTACGGCCGCGCTCGCGGCGCTGCTCGCGGAGGCTGCCGGTCTCGACGAGGTGGACATGGCCACGGTCATCGTCGCCGCCGCCGTCCACGACTGTCGGCGTCTTCACGACCAGGACGACCGGGGGCACGGTGCGCGGGCCGCGCGCTGGTTGACCGTGAACGCCGAGGACGTGTGGGGACGCTTCCGGCTGGAGATGACCCCGGCCGCCGTGCGGCAGGCCGCCGTATCGGTCCGGCTGCACGAAGTGCCGTACCCGGACTTCACGCCGGACGACGAGACGGACTACGCGACGGCTCGGGTGGTCACCGACGTGGTGAAGGCGGCCGACGCGCTCGACCGGTACCGCCTGCCGAAACTCAAGTGGTGGCCCGACGCGCGGCACGTGCGCGCGGACGCGTTCGAGGAGTTGAAGGCCGTCGCCTTCGACCTCGTGCTGTGGTCCGAGGCTGATCACGTGGCGGGGACGGACAGCACGTCCGCCGTCCTGAAGGCGTTTGCGCGGCGGGAGTTGATCTGATGGACGTCCTTGATGCGTACCACTTATGGGCGGACGCCCACGAGTTCTACGGCGCGTCCGTCCTCCCCGGCGCCGTCGAGAACGTCGGGTGGGAGACGCGTCTGGCCGAGGAGGCTCCCAACGGCGCGCTGCTGCACAGCAACGCGCTCTTCGACGCCCTCACCGACAACACCACCCTGCACCTCCTGCACGTCACACACGCGCTGGAGGAGATCAGCGAACACGGGGTCCTCTACCCCTCGGGCGGATGTCTGGTCGGCAGCATCTACTGCGCGCCGCTCACCCCCACCGGCAACGGCCTGCGGATGCACAACCTCGCCGCGTACGTCCTCAACCGGGAGGCCCCGGCGTTCCTGAGACGCATCGGACGGGCCGGTGCGGCGCCGACGCCGCTGGTCTTCGAGATCGACGTACCGCACCAGGCGTACCGCGGACTCGCCGGCATCGACTACCTGCGGCTCGGCGCGATCCACCTGCGGATCTACAGCCTCCTCGAATACCTCCTCTCCAAGACCGAACGCCACCAGCTCCGCGAGACGATCACCAGCCGTACGAAGAACTCCGCCGGGTTCCTTGCGCTCGCCTCCGCGATCGCCCACGGGCAGACCACCGTCGACCCCGAGGTGTTCCTGCAACTGCTCGACTCGGCGATCCCGCGCCTGCCGATCCTGGGGTACGTGTACTTCGAGGCGCTCGCCGAGTACCTGATGCTGTACTCCACCAGCGCGGAGACTCAACGCCTCGCGGAACTCGGGGAGTTCAACAACCAGCTCTACAAGGACCTCATCTTCTCCTCCGAGCTGGCCATGGCCGGCACCTTCGACCTCGCCAAGTTCCGTCCCCCGCCCGCACGGTTCGACACTCTCCTTGCCCAGGTCGACCCGGCCCTTGACCCCCGGCACGCTCGCCGTCACCTCACCGAACGCATCAGTCACCTCATCGCCGCCCGCCTCTTCACCCCCGGCCAGACCCCCGAGGAATGGCGGCACACCCGCTGGGAGTTCGACAGCCTCGCCACCCACCTCGGCCCTCTCCTGGGCCACCTCATCCACCGTGAACTGCGGACCTTCGGCCGCTACCCCCACTTCTACTTCTACTTCGACCAGCACAAGGCGCTCCAGGCGTGGAACTACTGGAACCACATGGACATCCTCACGCCGTTCAACGGGACGATTCCCAAAGGGGAGATCGGCATCAACCCCGCCTACCCCGACCTCTCCTACCGGGTCTGGCGGGCGGAACAGGACGACGCCGGACACCTCCACCCCGTGCAGCAGCTCGACCTCACGATCGCGCCGCGCCTCGTCGACATCAAGCACACCCTCATGCGCAACAGCCGCAGCCTGTCCCGGACTTGAGCTGCAAGGAGACCCTCGGCATGACCCCCGACATCGTGTCGCAGCAGATCAGCGAGCTGCTCGCACAGCCGACGACCACCCACGGACTCGCTCGCGCCCTGCGCGCCGCACTCAAGGAACTCGACGTTCACCGCACCCACACGGCCGCCCTGAAAGCATGGCCCGACGGGCGGATCGACGACATGCCCCGCAAGGTCCAGATCGGCGGGGGCGCCCACCGCATCGACGACTACTTCAACATCGACGCCGTCCCGCCGGCCGACCTTCTGTGGGACGTCCGCGAAGGGATACCCCTCCACGACAACACCGTCCACGATCTGTTCTCCGAACACTTCCTGGAACACATCGACTACCCGAATTCCGCCAAGCACTACGCCCGCGAGGCCCACCGCGTCATCGCCCCCGGCGGGAGGGTCGTCACCGGCGTCCCCGACGCCGGCTTCGTCCTCTCCCGCTACCCCTCCGGCGACGCGGACACCCGCACAATGCTCAAGAAGTGGTACGGGAAACGGGACTGCCACGACCACATCAACACCCACCTCGACCTGATCAACTACGTGTTCCGCGACCAGGACGACGATCCCGTCTACCACCCCCACTACTGGGCCTACGACCACGACAAGCTCGTTCAGCTCTTCATCGAGGCCGGGTTCACGACGGTCGAGCCCTGGGAGTTCGACCCGACGATCGCCAACCCCAAGCGGGAGTGGGCCAGCGTGTACGTGGTCGCCACCAAGTAGCCCTCGGTGGGCGGGGGTTGGTCAGGCCAGAGGCGGGTTCTCGGCCAGCCACGCCCCGAGCGCCGCGACGACGGACGTCGACCGCCACTCGGCGAACACCCGCTCCTGCTCGGTATCCGGGAGCGCCGCGAGCGTCGTCGTGGCGCCCTCCGGGACGAAGATCGACCACAGGTCGGACCAGGAACGCTCACCACTGCCCCGGTCCGGCGCCTTCGCGATGGTGCCGGGCTTACGGGAGTCGTCGGCGAACGTGTGCAGCGCGCCTTCCGCGTCAACGTACACGGCCGCACTGGCGAACCTGCACGCCCGCGTCGCCGTACGGTCCGCAAGATGCGTGAACCCGTCGGGACCGAACGCCTCCAACGCCTGCTTCACCATCGGGCCCGGCCAGCCGCCGAACTCCTCGATGTAGAAACCCGAGTCCTCCACGAACAACGGCCGCCCGAGAAGCGCGAACGCCTGGCGGGCCTTGTGCTGCGCGATCTCCGCCACGGACGTTGTCTGGATCTCGTCCAGGTCCAGGGGTACTTGCTCGACTTCGATGCCCCAGGGGGCGAGGTGCTCTTGAGCTGTGCGGAACTTTCCAGGGTTGCCAGTGCACATCGACACCTTGGACCATGACATGAGACAGATTTCTCCTCTGAGAGATGAACGAGGGCGTGGCGAGAAGGAGGGGAGCAGGGAGGTGAGCGACGCTAAATCTTGAAGACCAATGCTCAGGGTCTTGGCTGGGTGCGGTCTGCTTCAGGGGATCGCCAGAATAGACAACTTGATCGGGAAGAGAGGCACAATCCTTGGTCACTCCGAAAGGTGACCGCCGCCCGCGCGTAGGGATGAGGGTCCGGCGTACATCGGGCCGTTGAGATCCTCGGTCACCCCGAAAGGTGACCGCCACGCCGATTGACTAGCAAGATCACTTTATTCGATGGTTGCTGTAGAGCCGTATTGATGGAGCAGGTTAGGTGAATTCGGATCTTTTGCTTTGGTGCGGTGTGCGTGTTGTGTGTGCTTGAGGTTCCGAAGTGGAGCGGGGCGGCGGTCATAGGACGAGGTCGTCGTGGTGTGGTTGTACTTGGGCGACACCGAGAGTCTGGACCTCGTTGAAGCCGTTGTGGGGTAGACGGTAGAGCCGGATGCTGTCGGTGTCGGCGTTGATGATGCTGTCGAGTTCGTGGAGGAGCCGTAGGAGGCTGGGGTCGTCGGCGACGATCTCGAAAACGGACTTCTGGACGCGTAGTCCGTGGCCTTCGCAGAGTTTGGCGACGTGGCGGAGGCGGCGGCGTCCTGCGGGGGTGGTGGTGTCGACGTCGTAGGTGAGGAGGAGGTGCATCAGGTTGCGGTCCAGGGGAGGTAGCCGGGGAGTTCGCCGCGCAGGTGGCGGGCGAGGAGGCGTGCTTGGACGGCGGGGAGGAGTCCGGCGGGGACGGTGCGTCCGGCGAGGGGGTGTTCCCAGGTCTGGGTCTTCCATTCCTGCCAGGCGGTGAGGAGGGTTTTGCGGCCGTCTTCGGTGAGTCGTACGGCGCCGCCGGTGAGGTGTTCGAAGTGTTCGGCGCGTATTTGGCGGCGGTTGAGGAGGGTGAGGACGAAGCGGTCGGCGAGGACGGGGCGGAACTCCTCCATGAGGTCTAGGGCGAGGGCGGGTTTCCCGGGACGCAGACCGTGGAGGAAGCCGATGTAGGGGTCGAGGCCGACTTGTTCGGCCGCGCCGTGGACGAGGCTGCGCAGGAGGCCGTAGGTGAAGGAGAGGAGTGCGTTGACGGGGTCGGTGGGGGGTCTGCGGTTGCGGTGAGTGAAGGCGGGGATGTCGGGGGAGGGCCGCTGGGCCTGGGGGAGCGCGGTGAAGTAGTTGCGGGCGGCGTTGCCTTCGATCCCCATGAGGATGTCGAGGGTGTCGGCCTCGGCGGTCTGGGCGAGGGCTTGGGCGAGGGTGTCGGTGGTGGTGCGGATGCGCTCGCGTGCGGCGGGTGCGGCGTCACGGGCGGCGCGCAGCAGGATCCAGCGGCTGTTGCGGATCTTCCCGGCGACGATGTTGCGGGCGATGTCGAGACGTGCGGCGGGGTCGTCGTGGAGGCGGTGTTGGGCGTGGCGGAGCAGGACGTTGCCGTGGACGGCTCCGTCGAGGCGGGCCATGTAGCGTCCGCCGCGGGTCATCCAGGTGATGGGCCGGTTGTCCTGGGCGCAGCGGGTGATGAGTTCGGTGGAGAGGTTGATGTGGCCGTAGAGGACGATGCCGTCGATGCGGCGAAGGGGGAGGACACGTCGGCCGGGAGTGTCGGGGAGGTGGATGCGTAAGGTGTCATGTTCCAGGCGCAGGTCGGCGCCTTGGGTCTGGATGTAGAGGGTGTTGAGGAGTTCGGTGGTCACGCGTCGGTGTCCTGGAGGTCGTCGAGGCGGTAGAGGTCGGTGAGTGCTTGGCGGTAGCGGTGGGTGTCGGCGAGGAGATGGGGCATGCAGCCGGTGGCCATGGAGCAGCGCCGACAGCGTCCGTCGGCGACCGGAGCGGGTAGGTGGTGGGTGGTGAGTAGGTCGCGGACCCGGTCGGTGAGGTCGAGGACGCGGGTGCGCAGGGGTTCGTCGACAGTGACGGGGTGGCGTCGCCGGTCGGCGGCGGAGTAGATCACGGCCTCGGGGACGGGCCGGTGGAACATGGCTTCCAGACACATCGCCTGAGCGGCGACCTGTACGTCGGCCGGGCCGCCGGGGTGGTAGCGGCCTGATTTGTGTTCCACCGGCAGGACGCGGCCGTCGGCGTGGAGTTCGACGGTGTCGCAGATGCCGGTCAGGCCGTGTCCGTCGTGCCAGACCGGCAGAGCGTGCAGGGTGCGGACCGTGCCTCGGCCCCGGTTGCCGGGGGTGTCGACGCGCTCGTGCAGCAGAGTTCCGCGGACGGTCGCGGCGTCGTCGGCGAAGGCGTCTTCGAGGAGGATCAGCCCGCTCTGGCGAGGACAGTAGGCGTAGTGCTCCAGCGCGGAGAGGGGAACCTGGAGCAGGTCGTCCTCTCCGCACTGCCGGGACGGTGCGGTCATCCGACGAGGGTGGTGAGGGTGACTCCCTCGGGCAGGTCGGCTCCGTCGACGTCGACCTGGTAGTCGGTGAAGGCGCGCGCGGTGGCGTCGCCGGGACCCTTGACGGTGACGCGGTCCAGAAGCTGGCGCGCGGGGGTCGCGCCGTACTTGTCGTCGTGGGTGAAGACATACAGGCCGCGGAGGTTGAGTTCGCCGCGGGCGGCGGCGCGGTCGTGGTCGAACATGAGGGTGAAGGCCCGCCAGAACATGGCGAGGTCGTCGGTGGTGACGTGGGCGCGCGTGGCGAGGGGGGCGCTGAAGTGGCCTTCACCGCGGTAGAGGCCGTAGGGGACGATGTGCTTGGAACCCATCTCGGTGGCCTTCCCGCTGTCCACGTCCTCCTGCTTGGTGGGGGTGACGCGGGTGATGCCGTACTCCAGGGGGGTGATGGGGTCGACGGAGCGGGAGAACGTGAGCTGGAGGGGACCGCGGACACGGCCGGCCTGGCGGTCTTTCTTGCCGGTGGTCATCACCGCACCGAACATGCGGATGTCGAAGAAGGTTCGACACATCCACTGCTGAGCGTCGAACTGGCTCGCCTTCTCCCCGAGAGCATCGGGAGCGTAGGCGCGCTCGTGCTGGGAGTTGAGAGCGACACCGGCCTCGACGTAGATGTCGTAGCCGGGCTTCTTCTCGTCCTCGTTGAGGAGCGCGACGGTGTCGCGGATCTTGCGCTTGATCGCGACGTCGGTGATCAGACCCTGGCCCGAGACCGGGTCGGTGCGAGGCATACCGCCGGCGTCGGGGTCGCCGTTGGGGTTGCTGTCACGGGCTTCGATCAGGAACACGAAGTCCGTCTTGCGGGCCGGGTCGAGGTGCGGGGCGGTCATGGAAAACTCTCCAGATTCGGAAGGCCGGTACGTCAGATCGAGCGGTGGAAACGGTGGTGCTGGTGACGAGCGTGCTGCCGGACTACTCGGACTCCGGCTCGTCCGGGCCGCTGTCCTCCCCGCCTCCGTTTTCTTCCTGCGCCCTCCTGTGAGCGGCGCGAGCGGCGTTGTCGGCGGCACGCTGCTGGTCGTAGCCGAGGACGAACCACGCTTTCTGACGGGTGTCCAGCAGGACGGGGATGCCCTCGTCGAGCTGCATCAGTGCGGCGAATGCGTCGGACAGGCGTACTTCCAAGGCGTAATAGGTGCCGGGTTTGTCGCGGCGTAGGCGCTTGAGGTGACCGTTGGCACCGTTGCGCAGGTTGGTCAGGACGGCAGCCGGAGCGGTCATTGCGGTACCGAAGTACTGATCCCTGATGGTGGCCTTGATGTCTGGCAGAGCCTTGTGCTGGATAGCTTCGAGGATGGCGAAGGCGCGGCCACACAGGTAGCCAGGTTGCTGGCTGGTGATGCTTAGGTAGGGTGCGGGGCCGGTCACCTGGTAGTCCTTACGGTTGGGATGCAGGGCGAGGCGGAGCAGGGCGATGCGGGGGCGGTCGATCCGTCGGTCCGCACGGATGCGCTGGAGCAGGTGAGGCAGGACACGAGCGGGTAGCGGACCGCGGGTGAACGCGGCGTGCAGCAGCTCGTTCTCCAGTCCCTTGGGAGCGCTCCGGGCGACGTACCTGTTGGCTTTCTCGTCCCATCGGCCGGTCGACATCGCCAGGTGCCACAGCGGCAGGTACCGGTACTTGTCCTCCCAGCCGTCGTAGACCCGGTGGTCCTCGAACCAGGCACCCAGGTGGTTGCGCAGCCGTCCGATCGGAATGTCGAGCCAGTCCAGCACGACCGCGCGGGCGTTGTTCAGCGCGAGGGTCAGCGCGTAGTACGAACCGGGTTCCAGACGAGCAGCCGCGACCGGGTCGGGACAGGCGTTCAAGGCAGCCAGAAGCGCGGCGACGTCCTCTTCGGTGGGACTGTCGAGCGCTTCGAGGAAGTTGTCGGTCTGTTCCCTGGTCCACCACACGGTGACCGCGTCCGTGCCGCGGTGGCGATGGGTGTCGGTGGCCAGCAGCAGGTTCAGTGCGGCCATGGCCCGGCTTCCGCACCTCTCGCACACCGGTGTGTTCACCAGCTGCAACATGCCGTCGCGGCCGTATGCGGCGGCGTTCACGCTGATCAGCTGGGAGTCACGGGCCTGACCGCCGGTGGGGATCGATCCGCTCTTGATGCTCTCGGGGATCGTGGCCAGCAGTTCACCCTCTTCCCCGCAGACCAGACACCACCCTCGCGCGTCGCCGTTGGACTTACGGGAGCGCACGGTGGCCGCCCACGAGGAAAACGCCGACGGCAGGTCGTGCAGCCATGTCCCGTTCGGCCCCATCAGCGCGACATTGTCCGCGGAGGTCATGTCGTCGGGGCGGTGAATCCGCGTCAGGCCGCCGCCGGTGACGAAAGCGTGCACGGCCTGCGCGTACGGATCGTCTGCCGCTTCCTGTGTCCAGGACAACAGCAGGTCGGTGTACTCACCCTGGCGGCGCACTGCCTCCCGCACGGCGGCTTCGCTGACGGTGCCGTCCTTGTCGGTCTTCGGTACCGCCAGTACGTACTGAGCGGTGTCGACCAGCAGATACGGCGGCGGCGTTATGCCTGCCCGGTAGGCATAAGGAGTGTTGAGGGAGAGCGGCTTGTCCTTCGACCCCTTGGGAGGACGGCGGTTGTCGAGCGCGACGAACGAACCGTCGGCTGCGATCCGCAGCACCCACTGGATCTTCTTGTCCCGGTAGTAGGCAGGGGGAAGCTTGCCGTCGCTCTCCGCGCGGTTGGCGTACTCGGTCAGGCTCTGAAGCAGCATCCTTGCTTCACCCCGCCTGAGTACCGTCGGCACGCCAGGCCGAACTGGCAGGCATCGCCACCTCGTTCACACCCAGCGGCTTGAGTGGAACTTTCAGAATTCCCCGGCGCAACTGGGCGCGGAACCATCGGTACTTCTCCCCGCCCGAGTCCGGGTAGACGATCGAGTGCAGCATCACGCCGAGCTCCTCGTCCCGGTCGATCGGTACGGCATCGGTCTGAGGGCCGAAGGAGGCGCTGAACTCTCGGCATCCCAGGAACGGTTGAGCGAAACAGGCTCCCTTGTCCACCCGGCGCCGCAGTTGCTCGCGGTACTTCTCCACCCGTTCACCCGAGCCGCGTTGCGTCAGCACCACCTGTGTCCGGATGCGGTAGTGGACGTCCCGCAGCAACATGCTGTTGCGCTGGTCCCGGTCCGTCTCCACGTCGTACCGCCTCTGCGGATCCTTGCGGAGCGCAGCCACCTCACCGGGACTGATGACCGACTTGACCTCGTTGCGGCGTACCGACATCCACTCGATCGGTGCGAGGACCTCGATCGCCCGCACCACATACGCGAACTCCGGCTTCCAGAAGATGGTCTCCAGTAACCCCACAGCTGCCGAAGGGCTCATGACCGGGTACGACACCCGTTCCACCTTCAGCTCCGGCCGAGTGAAACACGCCAGCGGACCGGACACCTCCACCACCAGATCCGGAAACACCCACCCGTCGTTCCCCCGCCGCTCAGCTAGCCGCGACGCAGCCGCCGCACGAGATGTCACGCTCACCGCTCCCTTCCGAGTTCTCCAAGTCGCCCTCCACGTACCGGTGTTACGCAGAAGCGACATCAGTGGCTGCACACCGTAGAGGCAGCCACTGACAACGCCATCTGACCTGCGCATTGACCGTGAAAGGCGCTAGCAAGACACGGCTCCGCAGGGCATGGCAGGAGGCGCACTCTCATCCCCTTTTGAGGACGTACTTGCTTGAAACTGATGGTGATCGAGTGGGAAAGGGGGCGTCCGGGCGTTCCCTGAGGACCGGCAGAATCTACGTCCGTCGACGGAGCGCGGAGGACCTCAGCGGACGGGGGCCAAGGAGTACTCCCCTTGACCCCCACGCGAGTCAGTCGAACACAGCAACGTACGTCCGCAATTGCGATCCCCGGCTCACCAAGGACAGACATCCGCCTGGCGGGCCGCCACGCAGCCCACGCGGAGGCTGCCACGTCATCGTGGCACGCACCGAACCGGCGGCTCAGAGGAACCGGGTTTCAGAGGGTGAAGGCCGTACGGTCCTCGGGTTCGTCCGGGTCGAGACCGCGCTGCTCGTGGTAGGCGCCGAGCCACAGGATCAGGTCGGCCGTCACCATCACGGCAAGTCCCGACCGCAGTGCTTGCTCCGCCTCGCCGCGCGGCAGGGACGCGGTGTGCTGTTGTAGACCCCGCAGAACCTCCGGCCCGCACGGACGCACCGGGTTCTGGAGCTGGGCGACGGCGGCCTCGATCTTCTCCCGGTCCTCTTCCCTGCGGATCACGACGACGGGGACGCTGTGGCCGTCCTCGACCATCTGGAACAGTCGGTCGACCTCCGGGAAGTTCAGTTTGCAGCGGAAGTCCTCGATCTGCTCACCCAGTTCGGCCTGCATGGCGTAGCGGTCGGGGTAGTACTTCTCCAGCGCCTTGAGATCGTCGGGGAAGGCCCGGTCGGGTCCGAAGAAGCTGTTGGTGGCCTGTACGGCGGCGTTGTACTCGCTGCTCTTTGGCTGATGGCCGTCCGTGGGACGGAAGATGACCACGATGCCGCTGTCGAGGTGGCCGTCGCGGTTGCAGCGGCCGGCCGCCTGCTGCATCGACTCCGCCGGAGCCCAAGCCCGGTACACCCGCGGGAAGTCGAGATCCACCCCGGCCTCGATCAGACTCGTCGACACCACCTGCACCGCTTCACCCGAAGCGAGCAACTCCTTGATCCTGGCGATGACTTCACGCCGGTGCGCGCCCGTCATCCGCGTCGACAGGTGCAGCACCTCGCCCTCGGCCGCTCGCTCATCGAGGTGGCGGTGGAAGCGGGCCGCGTCCTTCGTGGTCGCCACCACGGTCAGGACCTGCCGGTGCCCGGCCGCCTCCGTGGCGATGGACTCCAGCGTCACATCGTCCCCGGTGCGCCACTCGTAGGTCACCCGGCGCAGCGCGGTGAACAGCGCTGACGGGTCCTCGACGATCACCTTGCGCTCAAGACCCTGCCAGCGGGGCAGATCCCAGAATGACGGCTGAGTGGCCGACGCCAGCAGCACGGTGACCCCGAAGTGTTCGACCAGTCCCCGCAGAACGCTCAGGATCGGCACGAGCAGACCATCCGGCAGTGACTGCACCTCGTCCAGCACGATCACCGACCCGGCCAGATGGTGCAGCCGCCGCATCTGTGACGGCTTGTGCGAGAACAGAGACTCGAACAGCCGCACCGTCGTGGTCACCACGAACGGCGCGTCCCAGTTCTCCGCCGCCAGCCGCGCCGCGTGCGCCCGCCGCTCCCACTCCTCCCGCTCCTTGTCGCTCACCCCGTCCAGCAGGCTCTTCTCGTTCAGGTCCAGGTCCACGCTGCTGTGGTGCTCCAGCACCACCGCCTCCTGTCCCGACCCCGGCTCGGGGTCCAGCAACTGCCGGTAGACGGCGGCGTTCTGCTCTGTGATGGAGATGTACGGCACGGCCATCACCACCCGCCGCTTCCCGTACGCCGCCGCGTGCCGCAGCGCGAAAGCACCGGCGGCCATCGTCTTCGCCCCGCCCGTGGGCACGTGCAGCACGTACACCCCCGGCTCCCCCGACGCCGCCGCACATGCCTGCCCGTACACCGACTCCCGCACCGCATCCACTGGAGACGGCGCCCTGCGCGCCAGCAACTCTGCACGCCGCGCCTCGTACCGTTCCAGCAGAACCCCCATGTCCACCGGCTCCCGCAGTCGCACCACTCCGTCACCGAAGTGCGCGGCCGTGTCCAGGAAGTCCGCGTCCACCACGCAGCTGAACAGCATCCGCACCAGCAGATCCATCCCCAGCAGACCATCCGCTTTCGGCAACCCGCGCAGCCATCCCGGCACCGCGAGCCGCGACTGCGGCCGGATCTCCGGGACCACCCGCTCCACCGCCCGGACCGCTTCCTCCACGACCCCGGCGTACTCCCCGCCCCGCTGCGTCTTCGTCAACTCCGTCTTCAACGACTCCAGGCTCGGCAGACCACCGTGATGACCGAACACCACCGCGGAGAACGCCGTATGTGTGTACTGCTTCGCCAGCACCGTGCCGGCATGCTTGTGCCTCACCCCCACCTTTCCTCCGCCACGGCGCTCCACCGCACGAAGCCCGTCCTGCCACGCACACGAGCCTTTTCCCACGTCATGGACCAAGGCCAGGTACTCGGCCAACTCCCCTACCCCGAACACCTCCCCGAACTTCCGAGCCAGAGCCGCTGAACCCCGCAGATGCGCTTCCAGCGAATGCTGCTGCCCCGACACGTCGCTACGGCTGTGCGCGATCAGCACACCCCCGGACCCACCCACAACAGTCCCTCCCGGAAGACGCAGGCCCTTTCGCCGAGCCTTGGTGGGCCGAAACGTACACACCCTCACTGACAACGCCCGCGAAGAAGCCCTCAGTTCCGGTTAGGCTCCTCACCTCGCCGTCGAATCACCGAACGCCATGCTTCGGAACCTCTAGTGCACACGCGACACGCGGAACGCACCTAAGGAAAATGTCCACTTTGTTGGTGTCTGCTTCGCCCTGGACTTGTTCCCACCTCCACTCGATACGATGAATGTGCTGGTCAGCCAGCGTGGCGGTCGCCCTCCGGGGTGACCGAGGATCGCAACGGTCTGCCGGTGCGCGCCCTGCACCCCCGGGCCACGAGTGGCGGTCGCCCTCCGGGGTGACCGAGGATCGCAACCGGTGATGTACGACGCCTCGCACTTGCCGTACGACGGTGGCGGTCGCCCTCCGGGGTGACCGAGGATCGCAACGGCTGCACCTCGGTCGGCGTGAACGCGGGCCAGCTCGTGGCGGTCGCCCTCCGGGGTGACCGAGGATCGCAACAGCCCGTACTTGCGGATGTACGGCTTGTGGATCTCGGTGGCGGTCGCCCTCCGGGGTGACCGAGGATCGCAACCCGTTGCCGGCCCACTGGTACGGCAGGCCGTTCTGGGGTGGCGGTCGCCCTCCGGGGTGACCGAGGATCGCAACCCCCTCGCTCAGCACGTTAGACCCTAGGGTCTATGGTGGCGGTCGCCCTCCGGGGTGACCGAGGATCGCAACGCGCTTGGGGTCGGTCGCGTGCCGCTCGTACTCGGGTGGCGGTCGCCCTCCGGGGTGACCGAGGATCGCAACCCCAACCCCCCCACGTACGACCTCTACCCGAAGGACGTGGCGGTCGCCCTCCGGGGTGACCGAGGATCGCAACGGCAGACAGGGTGGTCACCCCAACTACCGCGCTGAGTGGCGGTCGCCCTCCGGGGTGACCGAGGATCGCAACCGTACCGGGCGGGTGGCGTGGGGACCGAGGCCCGGCAGTGGCGGTCGCCCTCCGGGGTGACCGAGGATCGCAACTACAACCAGGTCGTGGTCGAGACGGTGTGCGCGCGTGTGGCGGTCGCCCTCCGGGGTGACCGAGGATCGCAACCGGTCCAGGTCGGTGTGTGCCGCTGGGGTGCGGCGGGTGGCGGTCGCCCTCCGGGGTGACCGAGGATCGCAACCACAGCGACCGCAGCCCGTACCTGGCGCACTCGCGCTCGTGGCGGTCGCCCTCCGGGGTGACCGAGGATCGCAACATCTGTCTGTGCCGGCGCTCCGCCAGTACGACGTGGTGGCGGTCGCCCTCCGGGGTGACCGAGGATCGCAACCACCGTGCGCCGCAGCCAGGCGAACCACGCCTCGGCGGTGGCGGTCGCCCTCCGGGGTGACCGAGGATCGCAACATGTCGGTCGGGGCGGCAGCCGACTTCCGGACGCCGGTGTGGCGGTCGCCCTCCGGGGTGACCGAGGATCGCAACCTGCGCTGACCTGCACCGGAGCCCCGGTGTCAGAGACGTGGCGGTCGCCCTCCGGGGTGACCGAGGATCGCAACGACGCCGCCAGCGAGCGCCGTCCGCTGGTCGTCTACGTGGCGGTCGCCCTCCGGGGTGACCGAGGATCGCAACACGGCCATCGGTAGCCTCCGCGTCGAGTACGGACCCGAGTGGCGGTTGCCCTCCGGGGTGACCCGAGGATCGCAACAAAGCGGCCTGCGCGCGGGCGGGGTTGACGCTGACGGTGGCGGTCGCCCTCTGGGGTGACCGAGGATCGCAACGTCGCCGGGCCGTACGGCAGTCAGCGCGGCCCGGCGGTGGCGGTCGCCCTCCGGGGTGACCGAGGATCGCAACGGGATGAGCGTGCGCGGCCAGTCCCTCCTCACCGTGTGTCGGTCGCCCTCCAGGGCGACCGAGGATCGCAACACCGGCACGATCGCTCACACCTTCTTGCCCCAGGGGTGTGGCGGTTGCCCTTCGGGGTGACCGAGGATCGCAACGAGATGACCTACGAGGAGTGGATCGCTACCCAGGTGTGGCGGTTGCCCCCGGAGCGACCGAGGATCGCAACATCCCCAGGAAGTTGCTGACCGTCGTGTACCGGACCGTGGCGCTCGCCCCCCCCGGGGCGACCGAGGATCGCAACAACCGGAGCGTTGAACGGTTCTTCGGCAACGCCGCGTGGGCGGACCACTTGGGAGCCGAACGCCTGGTGGCAGTCGTCCTTCGGGGCGACCGGGGATCGCAACGCCGTCAACCGGACCGTGGCGACGGTGACCGGGATGTGGCGGTTGTCCTCCAGGACGACCGAGGATCGCAACAGCGCGGTCCAGGCTACCGAGGCACAGCACGACCTGGTCGCGGTCGTCTTCCGGGGCGCCCGAGGATCGCAACAATTTGGAACTGTGCGCCAACTTGTCCGGCGGTCACATGCCACAGTCGGCCTCTGAGCGATCGATCCACTGACGATGGGAAATAAGCGGCACCGGCGGCATATTCGTTGTCCGGAGGTGAGTGTCAGGCGGATTGTTTCTGCTCTTTTGAGGTTCTTGGTAGTGGCGATCGCCGCATATTTGCTGGTGATGTCGTGTTGCCCTGCGGGGTGGAGCGTTTGGCTAGATGCGTGCGCGGAGACGTGGTAGGTGCCGTGTTGGGGAACTGTCTCCCGTTGGGATGAGCGGAGCTGGCAGCAGGATTTCGAACCACGTCGTCTTTCCCGGCGGGTTCGTCTGAGTTCCCCAGATGTCGGCAAGTGCCTCTACGAGGAGGAGGCCACGGCCCCCTTCGTCGTCCGGCCCTGCTTCAGTGACGGTCGGCAACAAGGAGATCATGTCGGTGACTTCGACACGGAGACTCTTGCGAGTGCGTGTCACGGCGATGCCGCACGGGGCGCCCGAGTAGAGAACGGCGTTGGCGATGACCTCGCCGGCCAGGAGTTCGACAGTACTCAGTAGATCGTCCGACAGGGCGAGGCCGAGCTGTCCGGCCAGTGCGACGACGCGGCGGCGCGCGGTCGGGACCGCTTCGATGGTGGCCGGGATCGCGAATTCGTACGTCGGATGTTGGGGATCGCGACGTGTCATGGCGGCATCCTCACCTCGGGGACGGCTTCGGAGGGAAAAAGAATTCCACCGGGCAAGAGCTGTGTGAGGACAGATTGTCCACAGACAGTTGACCCGAACTCCCTTGACCACCGGGCGAGATGTGGTAGAGGCGTCGGTTTTCCGTCGTTGAGGCGGAAGGTGGGACTACGTACTTTCCGAACCGTACCCCGGGAGTTGGCGGATCACGTCGGCCCACCGGCTCTGTTTTCCGGAGGCCAGGCAGAGAGTGCGAAGCGTGCCGGGCGTGGTTCGTGGCGTCCTACGCGGCAGTCGTCGCCGGCCTTGCCGAGGGTGTTGTTCAGCCGGTGGACGAAGCGGTCGTACTGCTCGTGCCAGATGATTGCCGTGCCAGGGTCGGTGGTGGTGTCGATGCGAGTGAAGGCGAACGCGGCGATCTCGTAGGCCAGTTGCTCGTGCTGTTGCCAGCAGGGCGGGAGGACCTGGTGGGGTTGCCAGGCGTACGTCTGGTTCAGCCACCGGCAGACCGCGTCTATCCAGTCCAGGACCGGTTCGAGCACTTCGCCGGGGAGTGCGCCTAAGGGCTGTCCCGTAACTGCTGGTCACGGGTGAGATGATCTTGATGTGTCTGGTGTGATCACGGCGTCGGAGCCGTCCTGGATAGCCCCGTTCACCGGGCTGAGCCCCCGCCTGTTCGGCAAGCTGGTGACCGTACTGCGGCGCGAAGGTGCGGATGCGGTCCGCAAGGGCCGGCCGTGGAGCCTCCCGCTGGAGGACCGGGCTCTGCTGGTCGCGGCGTACTGGCGCACGAACTTGACGATGCGCCAGCTCGCCCCGCTCTTCGGGGTGTCCAAGTCGGCAGCCGACCGCATCATCGACCACCTCGGGCCGATGCTCGCGCTCCAGCCCCGCAAGCGGTTCGCCAAGGACACCGTGCTCATCGTGGACGGCACCCTGGTCCCCACCCGGGACCACACGGTCGCGGAGCAGTCCAAGAACTACCGGTACTCGACCAACCATCAGGTCGTCATCGACGCCGACACCCGCCTGGTCGTCGTGGTGGGCCGGCCTCTCGCCGGAAACCGCAACGACTGCAAGGCGTGGGAGGAATCCGGCGCCAAAGCCGCTGTCGGCAAGACCATGACGATCGCCGACGGCGGCTATCCCGGGACCGGGCTCGTCATGCCCCACCGCCGGCGCAAGGGCGAAGACCTTCCGGACTGGAAGGAAGCACACAACAAGTCCCACAAGCAGGTCCGCGCCCGCGTCGAGCACGTCTTCGCCCGCATGAAGACCTGGAAGATCCTCCGCGACTGCCGCCTCAAAGGCGATGGCGTCCACCACGCCATGCTCGGCATCGCCCGGATACACAACCTCGCCCTCGCCGGATAGACGAGCGGCCCGCACGACGGCCAACCACGCCCGAGACAGCTCGAAGATCATTTACGGGACAGTCCTTAGGTCCCACGGTGCTGGGGTGCTCAGGGAGTTGATGTCGGTGGTCCGCGCGGCGGCGTACTCGGCGACCGTGGCGGGGAGTTCAGGGAACGGCGGGAACGCGCTCACGCGACCGTGTCCTGCCGGTACCGCCACGCCTTGGCGTGTGCCGCCGCCCGGCGTCCCTTCTCCACCGCCTGCTTCAGCCGCTCGGCCTCGTTCGCCCGCCTCAGCCCCTGGACGTGACCTTGGATCTCCGTCCCAGGTGTCCCAGGTCCACATCCCGTCGAGGCGGGTGATGACCGGCGGGAGGTTGTCCGCGAGGAGGAGCGCGTGGCCCTCGGGGAGTGCCTTGATCTCGTCGCCGCGCAGGACGGCTTCGAGCGCGGTGTGGGTAGCGGTGGATTCGCCGCCTCGGTCGCCGGTCGTGGTGGTGCGGGTGGTGCGGACTCGTTCGACCTGGCCGCACAGCTCCGACATGTCCTTGAGGAAGCCGGGGTCCTTCGCGCCGCCGAAGACGATGACGCGGTTGGTGAAGCTGGCGAGTTCGTCGGCGGTGTCGTCGCCGAAGCGGGCGCGGGCGCTGGCCCAGCCCTGGAGGCCGTAGATGACGGTGATGCCGCGTCCGCGGCCGTCGGCGACGCGTTGGCGCAGGGAGGGGATCGGCGCGATGTTGGGGGCTTCGTCGAGCGCGCCGAGGAGGGGCGGGTCGAGGCGGCCCGCCGGGGAGGCGACGGCGTGGGTCTCGGCGATGTCCAAGAGGTCTTCCGTGAGCGCCGTGGTGAGGGGTGCGATGGAGTTGGCCTCGGAGTCCTTGCCGAGGAGGTACACGGTGCCGCCCGCGTCGAGGATCTCCCGGAAGTCCGTCGGCGCCTCGCCCTTCCTGCCCCGGAGGGCGTCGAGGACGCTTTCGTGGACGAGGGGTTCGAGCGCGGCTTCGAGGGTGACGGCGGTGTTGCCGACCGTGCGGCTGTCGCCGGTCGTGGAGGTGCGGAGCATGTCGGCCCAGCCGGGACCCGCGCCGGGGTGCGCGGTGAGGATGCCCAGCGGTGACGGGTCGGTGAGTTTGCGGGCCCAGCGCAGGACGTGGTCCAGGCCGGCGCCGTCGAGGGCTGCGGCGTGCAGGAGCGCGGCGAGGACCTTGGCGGCCTGGCCCCGGTAGAAGGCGCTGCCCTCGGACGACTGCCGTGCCGAGCCCGGCGTACGAGAACCCGCGACGAGCGCCTTGGCGCGCATCATCGCGGTCTGCGTGTCGTCGGCGCCGTTGATCGGCTGCCACCGGAACCGGGGGAGCGAGGGCGCAATGTTCTGCGGGTCGAAGACGAACACCGGACGCTCCCCGGAGCGGCGGGCGTCGAGCGTGTACTCCACGAGGTCCGGCTTCGTCGACATCGCCAGGACCGGACCCCCACTCGCGGATCAGCGGAGCGAAGCCGTAGCGTCCTACCCGACCCCATCGGGGCCCCGGCACACCTTGTCAGCCCGCGACCACAACGGGACATCGCGGGGGCGTTGGGAGACGCCGAGCGAGTACCCGAAGTCGTACGGATCGGCGGTGCATGCATTTCTCTGCCAGCAAGAGGGCCCATTACGGCTTAAGTCGCCCGGCGGGACAGCCCCGCCGGGCCCTGGCGCTAGTGCAGGCCGTCGATGCAGGAGCCGGAGCTGCGGTAGCAGGTCATCCCTTTGAGGTACACCTGGTTCTCGTCGGTCATGTAGACCCAGATGTTGTCGGACCCACCGACGACGTCCGCGGCAAGGGTGAAGTTCGCAGGCCCGGCTTTGTCGCACCAGGTGCTGGTGCTCCGGAAGTCCAGTGTGGTGCTGCCTGCAAACGCTCGCGCGTAGATCCGCCGACACCCAGTGGCCTTGAACGATCCGTTGACGGCAACCGACCGGTTGGACCAGGTGGCCGTACCTTTGTAGTAACTCGCCCCATACTCGATCGAGAAGGTGGCGGAGTCTGCGGCGGTCGCGGGTGTGGCCGCGAAGACCATCCCTCCGGCAACCGCTGCGACTGCGGTCACGGCTGCGCCGACCTTCCTCGTACGGTTCTTCACCTTCGACGTGTCCTTCAACCTCACCATGTCAACCACTCCCTGGTTCTTCGAGCAACGGATGTACAAGCTGCGTACACACCGTCGTGCGGAGGTAACCGCCTCAGATCGGGCAGTGAACATTGCTGCTGTTGTTCGGAGTTCGGCAACCTCACAGAACCACACGTGGACCTCGCATCGGAAAGCGGTCCAGCTCGTCAGAGGTAAAGAGGGCGAAACCTGCCCGTGATCCAGGAGACCCTGGGACAATCGTCGATCACTAAAACGATGCGCTGGTCCGCGAGTTGCTCGCACAGAGCCCCTCGCGGCGGGCGATCGCCCGGTTCTGGGCTGGGAGATCCCAAGCCCAACCTCCGCAGACATGGGGTGAACCGCTGTCCCCGGCCTTGGTGCCCTACCGGCTCGCGTACTGGATTTGCGCAAATCTTGGAACGGGCACCGATCTCGGAAGAATCACAGGTCCGACCCGCCCCGCCTCGGGTTCCTCACTCCGCGTCTACTCTCCGGCCAGAGATAGTGGGCGTGATCGTGATAGACAACGGGCGTCGACAACAGGAGTGAGTGGCCGTGGTGCTGAGGACTTTCCGGTGGGCGTTCGCTTGTACCGTGCTCGGGCTGGTCGCGGGCGTGTTGTACGGGGGGTGGTCGGCTCTCGGGGTGGTGGCGATCCTCGCCGTGCTGGAGGTGTCGCTGTCGTTCGACAACGCGGTGGTCAACGCCGGGGTCCTGAAGAAGATGAACGCCTTCTGGCAGAAGATCTTCCTCACGGTGGGCGTGCTGATCGCGGTGTTCGGGATGCGGCTCGCGTTCCCCGTGGTCATCGTCGCGATGACCGCCAAGCTGAATCCGTACGACGCCGTCGACCTCGCCCTGACCGACAAGGACCGGTACCAGCAGCTGGTCACCGACGCGCATCCGGCGATCGCCGCGTTCGGCGGGATGTTCCTGCTCATGATCTTCCTCGACTTCATCTTCGAGGAACGGGACATCCAGTGGCTGCGCTGGCTGGAACGCCCCCTCGCCAAACTCGGCAAGGTCGACGCGCTGTCCGTCTGCATCGCCCTCGGCGCCCTGCTGATCACCGCCATGACCTTCGCCGCCCACGCCCACCAGCACGGGGGCGCCCACGCGGACAAGGCACAGACGGTCCTCGTCGCGGGCATCGCCGGGCTCGTCACGTACCTGGTCGTCGGCGGCCTCTCCGGCTTCTTCGAGAACCGGCTGGAGGAAGAGGAGGACCAGCCGTCCCCCGGCTCCCCGCTCGCCCTCGCCGGGCGCGCCGCGTTCTTCATGTTCCTGTACCTCGAAGTCCTCGACGCGTCGTTCTCCTTCGACGGCGTCATCGGCGCGTTCGCCATCACCAACGACATCGTCCTGATGGCCCTCGGCCTCGGGATCGGCGCGATGTACGTCCGGTCGCTGACGGTCTATCTGGTCCGGCAGGGCACGCTCGACGACTACGTCTATCTGGAGCACGGCGCGCACTACGCGATCGGCGCGCTCGCGGTGCTGCTGCTGGTCACCATCCAGTACGAGATCAACGACATCGTCACCGGGCTCGTGGGGGTCGTCCTGATCGGGAGTTCGTTCTGGTCGTCGGTACGGAGGAACCGGGCGCTGGCGGTGGCGTAGGGGCGGAAATTCCGTTGCCGGCACAGTGGCGTCTTCGGTCGAATGACTCCATGACTCATGACGGCCCGGCAGATCATGTGGAGCGGAACCGGCGGTTCTGGGACGACGAGGCGGCTGCGTGGCACGGTCCCCTCGCGCGGGATCACTGGGCGCAGAAGGAACCGTCCTGGGGATTGTGGGGCACCCCCGAGTCGCAGGCCCGCGTGCTTCCCGACGGCATCGACGGGATGCGCGCCATCGAACTGGGCTGCGGTACCGCCTACGTTTCCGCATGGCTGGCCAGAGCAGGCGCTCACCCCGTCGGCATCGACCTCTCGGAGAAGCAGCTCGCCACTGCTCGGGCGATGCAGGCGGAGTTCGGCATCGACTTCCCCCTCGTCCTGGGCAATGCCGAGCAGGTGCCCTACGAGGACGACACGTTCGACCTGGCGATCAGCGAATTCGGCGCCTCGCTGTGGTGCGACCCCCACCTGTGGATCCCGGAGGCGGCCCGGCTCCTCGTCCCCGGCGGACGGCTGGTGTTCTCGCAGTACTCACCGCTGTTCGCGCTGTGCGCACGGCCCGAGGAAACCGCAACCACCACCCTGTCCCGCCCCCAGTTCGGCCTGACGCGGCTGGAGGAGGGGAACCACACGCAGTTCATCCTGCCGCACGGCGAAACGCTCCGTCTGCTGCGATCCTGCGGCTTCGTCGTCGAGGACCTGATCGAGATCCAGGCACCTCAGGACGCGCAGGACTACCCGGAGGTCTCCGCCGACTGGGCCCGGCAATGGCCGAGCGACGAGATCTGGAAGGCCCGGCTGTCAGGCTGACGGGCCTGCAGGGCGACGCTGCGCAGCTTCTCGCAGGTCTCCTCGTACTCACGCTCGGGCGTACGTGGCGACGAGATCGACGCCGTCCGGCACGGGCACGCGCCGGGGGGAGGATCACCTTGTCCAGCGGCCCGCCGCCCCGCAGTTCGGTGACGCCGGCCCGGTAGTCGCCGCCGTCCTCCAGGGACAGGACGAGCGGCGACGGCTGTTCCCCGGCGGCGCCGGGACCCGCACCACACCGGCGTCAAGGACGGCGTGTCACCCCACCGCGTCCCAGAACCCGCACAGCGCATCGGCCCCCTGCTCCGGATCCTGGAGCATCCACTGATGCCCGACCCCGTCGAGAACCCGCACCTCCGCACCGAGCATCCGCGCCACCTCGGCCCCCGCATCCCGGTCGTCGTAGGGATCCCCGGCCGGATGCAGCGCCAGACCGGGAGCCGACGTCTCGCGCAGACCGGCCCCCCAGTCGGCGTACAGGTTCGGCGTCGCCGACCGGTACAGGTCGACGATCTCGCGGCCCATTACTTCGTCGATCCCCTCCTGGAGGGACCGTGCGTCGGCCTCCCGGACCCCCTGGGCCCGCAGGACCCCGGCGATGCTGCCGGGAGCGTCGTGCGGCGTCGCGAGCAGGCGGTCGAACCACGCCTCGCCGTCGCCGGGGGTCTGCCAGATCTGCGCGAGGGCGTGCCAGACGTACGACGGGTGCAGGACACCCGCGACATCCGCGGCCCAGCTCCGCAGCGGTACGTCGTACGCCGTGACCACCCGGTACGTCAGCAGCGCCCCCCAGTCGTGCCCGACGAGATCGACCGGCCCCTCCACCTCCCGCAGCCGCGCCGCGAGCCACTCGGCGTGACGGTCCTTCCCGCCGGCGAACCCGGCGGGCCTCCCGGTGCCGAACCCCGGCAGGTTCAGAGCGATGCTCTCCCGGTCGAGGCGGCGGCGCAGCCGGTCCCAGATCGCTCCGGTCTCGGGTACACCGTGGACGAATACGACGGTCATGTCTCTCCAGAGGTCGACGGAGAGGGCGATCTTTCCCCGCAGGCCCGTGGTAAACGCGCGCGGCGCCTCAGGAACAGGGCGGAGGGAACTCCACGGTGATGCGGAGCCCCCCGGCAGGACGCGGGGTGAGGGTGAGCCGTCCCTCGTGTGCCTCGGCGATGGTCCTGACGATGGCCAGACCGAGACCGACGCCCGCGTGGTCGGCATGGACGCGTTCCGTGCCGCGCTGGAACGGTTCCGTGAGGGTCGAGACGAGTTCCGTACTGAGCTGGGCGCCGGTGTTCTCGACCGTGAGCACCGCGCTCCCGGCACGGACGCCGGTCGTGACCCGCACGCTGCCCCGCTCGGGCAGGTTGTGGACGATCGCGTTGTGCACGAGGTTCATGGTCAGTTGCAGCAGAAGCGCCGGTGACCCGCTCGTCGGGGTGACACCGCCGAGGGTCTCGACGGACACGCCGCTCTTCTCGGCGAGCGGGAGCAGCGTCTCGGTGGCCTCCTCCGCCATGAGGGACAGATCGACCTGTTCGCGGGTGAAGGAGCGCCGTTCGGCACGGCCGAGCAGGAGCAGTGCCTCCGTGAGGGCGATCGCCCGGGTGTTGACGGCCTGGAGGCGGCCGAGAACCTCGCCGGTGTCGTGCGAGGGGTCGGCGAGGGCCACGTCGAGCAGCGACTTGGAGATCGCCAGCGGTGTGCGCAGCTCGTGCGAGGCGTTGGCCGCGAACCTCCGCTGCTCACCGACGTGCGCTTCGAGCCGCGAGAGCATCGCGTCGAAGGCGTCGGCGAGTTCACGGAACTCGTCCTGGCGGCCGGGCAGTTGGATGCGGTGCGAGAGCGACCCCGTGGCCGCCGTGCGGGTGGCGCCGGTGATGCGGGCCAGGGGAGCGAGCATACGGCCGGCGAGGAACCATCCCCCCAGCAGCCCGAACACCAGCAGGAACGCCATGACGGCAGCTGCCATGGGCGCGAAACCGTTGACGAACGCGGTACCCGGAGTCGCCTGCCACGCCCCCCTCTCGTTGGTCCGCAACCACCCCTCCCGCAGGAGGAACACCCCCACGGCGCCCAGCAGCAAGGCACCGGCGAGCATGAGGAATCCGGCATAGCTGAGGGTCAGCTTGAGCCGGACACTCGGTCCGGGCGCCCTGTCCACGGTTCTCCCTATCTAGAGACGACCACCACACACACGCTACGGTCCGCCGCATATCGTCGGCATATCGGAAACCGCATACGCACCCACAACGCCACGCGCCCTTGGCTGGACGAATGTCCTACAGCGAACCAGCCCGAACCGCCCCCCTCCGGGGAAACCTGACCGTCGGCCCGATCAGCGCCGCCGACCACCTGGCGTTCGTCCGGGCCCAGCGCTCGGTCAGCTTCCTCCAGACCCCGGCCTGGGGCCGCGTCAAGACGGAGTGGCGCGGCGAGTCCCTCGGCTGGTACGACGGCCGGCGGCTGGTCGGCGCCGGGCTCGCCCTGCACCGCCCGGTGCCGAGGCTGGAGCGCTACACGCTGGCCTACCTGCCCGAGGGCCCGGTCATCGACTGGACGGGCGACATCGCCGCGTGGCTCGACCCGCTGGCGGCGTACCTCAAGGCACAGGGCGCGTTCGCCGTCCGGCTCGGCCCGCCGGTCCGTACGGACACCTGGAGCGCCGACCAGGTCAAGGAGGGCATCGGCGATCCCGCCGTCGAGCGGCTCACCGACCTGCCCGCCGAGTGGTCCGACCCGGCCGTCACCAGCGCACTCCGGGACGGAGGCTGGCTGCCGCAGAGCCCCGAGGACGGCTTCGGGGTCGGGCACCCGCAGTTCAAGTACGAGATCCCGCTGACCGGCAGGAGCGAGGACGACCTCCTGCGGGGCATGAACCAGCTCTGGCGCCGCAACATCAAGAAGGCGGCCAGGGAAGGCGTAGACGTCACGGTCGGCACGGACCTGAAGGCGTTCCACGACCTGTACGTCCACACCGCCGAACGCGACCGCTTCACGCCCCGGCCGCTGCGCTACTTCCAAACCATGTTCGCGGAGCTGAACGCCGAGGACCCCGAGCGGATCAGCCTCTACCTGGCCCGCCACCAGGGCGACGTGGTCGCCGCCGCCGTCCTGGTCCGCGTCGGCGCCCACGCCTGGTACGCGTACGGCGCCTCCTCCACCGCGAAACGCGAGGTACGCGGCTCCAACGCCTGCCAGTGGGCGATGATCCGCGACTCGCTGGCGGCCGGCTGCGACGTGTACGACCTGCGCGGCATCACCCCCACACTCGACGCGGGCGACCCGCACCTCGGGCTGATCCAGTTCAAGGTCGGCACCGGCGGGCGGGCGGTGCGGTACCCCGGTGAGTGGGACCTGCCGCTGCGGCCGATGGTGTACCGGGCCTTCGACCTCTACATGAAGCGGCGCGGGCGATGAGTTCCGGGGCTGTCGTGAGTCTGTGTCTCCACGAGGAGAGGAGAGCCGATGGCTGCGGGGAATCCAGGGCGAGACGTCTGGACGATCGTGCACGCGGAACGCGCGGCACTGATCCACGACCTTGAGGGGCTCGACGACGAGCAGTGGGAGCGGCCGTCGCTCTGCGCGGGATGGACGGTCCACGACGTCGCCGCCCACCTGGTCGACTCGGCCCGCACGACGCGTCTCGGCTTCGTGGCCGGCCTCGTCCGGGCCCGGTTCGACTTCGACCGGCAGAACGCGCACGGGGTGACACGCGAGCGCGGCGCCTCACCGGGGGAGACGCTGGCCCGGCTCCGGCAGGTGGCCACACGGACGTCGATCCCTCCGGCGCCCCTCGACAGCCGGCTCGTCGAGGAGATCGTCCATGGCGAGGACATCCGCCGCCCGCTGGGCCTCACCCGCAACTACCCCCAGGACGCCGTCGTCAGGGCACTCCGCCTCCAGGCCCGCACCCCGGTCTCCTTCGGCGGCGCGAAGGAACTCGTGGCCCCGCTCCGCCTCACGGCGACCGACGCGGAGGTGTCGATCGGCGACGGCCCGGAGGTGACCGGGCCCGCGCTGTCCCTGCTGCTCGCGGTCATGGGACGGGGCGTGGCGCTCGACGACCTGGGCGGGCGGGGAGTCGGCGCGCTGAGGGGTTCTTAGCGGCCGGCGATGAGTTTGCCCGCCGGCCGCCGTCCTACCTGGTGAACCCCGAGAAAGTGGAGGCACGAGATGGGCAGCATCACTCAGGTGGCCACGGTCGCGATCCGCGTCACCGACCAGCAGAAGGCGACCGCGTTCTACGTCGACGAGCTCGGCTTCGAAGTACGCCGGGACATCCCCTTCGGCGCCGGGCGCTGGATCGAGGTGGCCCCGCCTGGAGCGGCGACGACGGTCGCGCTCGTTCCCGAAGGGATCCCGGCCGGCATCCGTCTGACGACCCGGGACGCGGACGCCGACCACGCGGATCTGCGCGCAAGGGGTGTCGATGTGGACGCGGAGGTTGTACGGATGGGGTTCGGGGTGCCGCCGATGTTCGCTGTGCGAGACCCGGACGGCAACAGCCTCATCCTTGTCGAGGGCGTCTGAGCGGGGCCTTGCTCTTTCAGCGAGCTAGGTGAGTGCCGCGGCGACCTCGTCGAGGCGCGCCCCGCGTGAGGCCTTGACGAGGACCACGTCGCCGTCGGTGAGGTGGGCGCGTAGCCAGTCGACGGCCGTGTCGTTGCCGGCCAGCGCCACGGCCCGCTCTCCCGCGCCGGCGGCGATCGCTCGGGCGGCCTCGCCGATCGTGATCACCATGTCGGCGCGGGTGGCGGCGTACTCTCCCACGGCGTGGTGCTCGGCCTCGCTGGTCTCGCCGAGTTCGAGCATCTCGCCGAGGACGGCGATACGGCGTGTGCCCTCGATCGCCGCGAGCGCGTCCAGGGCGGCGCGGACCGAGTCGGGGTTGGCGTTGTAGGAGTCGTCGAGGAGCGTCGTGCCGCCGGTGAGGGGACGCAGCTCCATGCGCCACTTCGACAGGGAGGCGCTGGGCAGCGCCGCAGCGGCCACGTCGAGGGGGACGCCGGCCGCGAGTCCGGCCGCCACTGCCGCCGCCGCGTCGAGTGCCTGGTGGGCGCCCACGAACGGCAGCGCGACGGGGGCCGAGGCGTCGGCGGTGCGCAGCGTGAAGGAGGGGCGGCCGAGCCGGTCCAGCGTCAGGTCGAGCACGCGTACGTCGGCGTGCCGCGCCCGGCCGAAGGTCAGCACCGGGCCGTCGGTGAGGGCGCGCATCGCGGCCACCCGGGGATCGTCGGCGTTGAGGACGGCGGTGCCGCCGGGCGCCAGCCCCCGTACCAGTTCGCCCTTGGTCTCGGCGATGGCCCGGCGCGAGCCGAACTCGCCGAGGTGGGCCTGGCCGACGTTGAGGACGACGGCGATGTCGGGCGCGACCAGGCGGGTGAGGTCGGCGATGTCGCCGAGGTGGCGGGCTCCCATCTCCAGGACGAGGAACCGGGTGGCCGCGCCGGCGCGGAGCATGGTGAGCGGGACGCCGAGTTCGTTGTTGAGGGAGCCGGTCGTCGCGGTCGTCGGCGCGGTGCTCGACAGGACGGCCGCCAGCAGGTCCTTGGTGGTGGTCTTGCCCTGCGAGCCGGTCACCCCAATGACGGTCAGCCCGTCGCGCAGCCGGGCCACGACATGGGCGGCGAGCGCCTGGAGCGCGGCTCGCACGTCCTCGACGACGACGGTGGGCAGCGGCGTGGGCTTCGAGCCGAGCACCGCGACCGCGCCGGTCCGGCCGGCCTGGACGGCGTACTCGTGACCGTCGACGTGCTCACCGGCGAAGGCTACGAAGAGGCTGCCCGGCTGGGCTTGTCGGCTGTCGAGCACGGCGGGCGCGGTCACGGTGCTGTCGCCCACGGCCGTCCCGCCGACGACTGCGGCGATCTCGCCGAGGCCGAGCGGGATCGTGCCGGGGGATTCGCTGTAGGTCATGTCCCCAGTCAAGGCCGCGCGGTGTTGCCGGCACGTATGCGGTTTTCGATAGGCCGACGATAGGGCGTGATGGGAAAGTCGAAGTAGGTGTCCGGATACGGTTCGTCGACGAGGGTGTAATGCCACCACTCGCAGTCGTAGGACCGGAATCCGCAGCGCTCCATGACGGACCGGAGACGCTCACGGTTTTCCGCTTCGAGCCGCGTGATTCCCTCTGCCCCGTGATGGGAGACGGAATCCATCAAGTCATGGCCACCGCCCATGGGAACGAGATCGCCGGTGGGCAGGTGAAAGAGCGTCAGATCGACCGTGCTGCCCCGGCTGTGCCCCGATTTGGCGGCCACATACCCTTGGTCGAACATCGCCGCCCGGTCGATGTTCGGGTAATGCCGTGACCTCGTCCGGCCGTCCTCCGGCTGCCGCGCCCAGCGCAGAAAGCAGTCCACGGCGCGTTGCGGACGGTAGCAGTCCCAGAGGAGCAGGCCGAAGCCATGGGACGCGGCCTCTTTCCGCGCTCTGTCGAGGGCCGCGCTCACGGCTCTGGTGCCGACGACGCGATTCGCCAGATATCCGTCCACCGGTTTTCCGGTGAAGTTGTCCCAGGTGGCGTACTTGGCGTCCCAGCGTATGCCGGGGACGAACTCGTCCAGGAAAACGAAGTCGTCCCTCACCGGCCGTTCCCGTTCAACGCCAGCGACACCATCTTGTCGATGACATCGGACAGTTGAAGACCTGCGGCGGCCATCATTCTCGGATACCGGCTGTACGAGGTCAGACCGGGCAGCGTGTTCACCTCGTTGAGGACGACCGTGCCATCGGCCGTGAGGAACAGGTCGACCCGCGCCAACCCCCGGCATCCCAGGGCGCGATAGACGGCCTTCGCCGTCTCCTGGACGAGTGCGCGGGACTCCACCGGAATGTCCGCCGGAACGATGGGCGTGGAATTCTCGGAACCACTCTCGGGATTCGCCTCCTGATGGATCCGGAAGAAACCATGGGAAAGATCCATGCGGTCGACCTCACCGGTCATCAACTCCGTGCCGGTCCCCAGAATCGCGCAGCCGACCTCGCTGCCGACGACAGCCTCTTCGACCAGGACTTTCGCGTCGTACTGCCGTGCCGTTTCGATCGCGGCCGGGAGTTCCTCTTCCCGGGACACCTTGGTGACACCGAAGGACGACCCCGAGCGGGCCGGTTTCACGAAGACGGGATAGGTGAGCCGGCCGGCGTCGACGGGTTCGTCCGCCGTGACGGTCCGGAAGTCCGGCGTGGCGATTCCCGCGTCGCGGGCCACGAGGTAGGTGAGGGACTTGTCCATGCACAGGGCGGAACTCTGCACGTCGCAGCCCGCGTAAGGGATGCCGGAGAGCTCCAGCAGTCCCTGTATCGCGCCGTCCTCACCGAGTCTGCCGTGCAGCACGGGCAGGACGACGTCCAGGCCGATCGTGTCGTACCGCCCGTCCTCCAGGACGAGCAGCCCGCGTACACCGCTGTCCGGCGACAGCGTGACCGGGCGGCACGCGCCGTTCTCCCAGTCCGGCGCTGGGCCGGAACAGAGCTTCCAGGAACCGCTTTTCGTGATCCCGATGTAGTGCGGTTCGTACCGGGCGAGGTCGAGGTTCTTCGCGACCTCCTGCGCGGACTTGACGGAGACGGGGTGCTCTTCGGAACGGCCCCCGAAGACGATTCCGACCTTCAACTCAGCCATGCTGGTTCCTGCTTTCGAAGGTGAGGCAGTTGGCGATGGAATTCTCGATCGTGTCGCTCAGGGCGTGCTCGGTGTAGTAGGCGGTGTGTGGACTGATCAGCGCGTTCGGCAGTTTCAGCAGGCGCAGCAGCGATTCGTTCTCGATGGGCTTGTCTCTGCGGTCGGTGTAGAAGACGCCTTCCTCCCCTTCGAGAACATCCAGTGCCGCGCCGCCCACGTGGCCGCTTTCCAGTGCCGGGATGAGCGCGTTGGTGTCGATGAGGGAACCGCGTCCGGTGTTGATGACGAATGCGCCCTCTTTCATCTGCCCGATGCGGTTGTGATCGAGGAGGTGGTGCGTTTCCGGGGTGAGTGGCGTGTGGAGCGTCACGATGTCACTCAGCCTCAGTAATTCACCGAGGGGTACGTGATCGGCTTCGGGGTATTTTCTGCAGGCGAGTACGCGGCATCCGAAACCTCGTAGCCTGTCCATGACCGCGGTGCCGATACGTCCTGTTCCGACGACCCCGATGGTCAGGTCGCGCAGCTCCTTCCCCCGTATGTCGTTCAGCCGGAAATCCTGGGTGGCCGCACGGAGAACGGTGGACTTCGCATGGCGAACAGTCATCAACATCAGCATCAGGGTGTAATCGGCGACGCTGTCGGGGGAGTACGTGACATTCTCGACGGAAATCCCGAGGCCGGCCGCGTACTCCACGTCGATATGGTTGCAGCCGATACTCCGCGTGGAGATGTACGTCACGCCGACCTGCCTGAGCGCCAGGAGCGTGGAATTCGGGACCTGAGTCTTGTGGCCGATGCTGATGCACCGGTTTCCCGACGCGAGTTCGGCGTTGGCCTTGGACACCGCTGCCGCAGTGACGACCGGCGCCACACCGAAACGAGGCGCCAACTCCCGGAACAGGGCTGCCTCGTCCGGCTCACATCCGTAGGCGGTGATTCCCGTCGGCGGGGTGGAGGAGAGGGGCGCCGGCGACCGGTTGCGGCAGGCCGCCGTTCGTGCTGGTTCGCGGTAGGACATGCCTTCAGCTAAGGCGGCGTCAAGTTGCCGGTGCGTATGGGGTTTTGGATACGGCGGCGATAGGTCGCTCGCGTGCGACCTGCTTACGCTCCTCGACGAGCGTCTCTGCCCGGGTCGACGGGGACGTTGCCGGTCCGGCGCCACGGTTTCTCGTACCTGCCGCCGCACGCCCGGCACCAGGGTCGGAAGAGGGCGGTGGCGGGGCCCATCTGGGCACTCGGCTCGGCGGGGTACTCGGCGTTCTGGATTCTCGCGACGAGCTGAGGGGTGGTGCAGGTGCACGCGGGGGCAGGGGACGTGGGCGGCAGGGAGCGGGCGGGGCCGGCGGGCGGGGCGTCGACGAAGTCGGTCCGGTAGCCGTCGACCGGCGTGTACTTGGTCCGCCTCGTGGCCTTCTGGAAGCGCTGTCGGCCGGTCCGGCCGGGGAAGATCAGGAGGAGGCCCGCCAGGAGCCGGAAGGAACGGCCGAAAACCAGGCTGGGGTCCGGGTCGAAGACCGCGGCCGTGACACCGTCCTCGTCGACGAGGGGGACGCCGCCTGCGTACCGGGGATCGCCGGTGCTGAAGCCCACGGTCGCGGTGACGCCGTACTCGTCGGCGAGTTTCGCCAGGGCCAGGTCGATGCCGGGACGGAAGCGCACGGCGGCCTCCCGCAGCCGGCCGTCCCCGGTGGCGCGGGCGGCTTGCTCGGCCGCGGTCGCCGCGCTCAGGGCCTTCGCACGGGAGGCGGCGTTCTTGCCGCGTATCTCGTCCCGCTTCTTGTCGTGGGCCGCCCGCAGCGCGGCGAGTTGGGGCTCGCGCTCACGACGGCGGCGCTCTTCCTCGGCGAGATGGACGTCCTCGGCGGTGACGTACTGCGGCGCCGTCCACACCGTGACGAGGGGCCGGTGCGGGTACGGCAGCGGGACGCGCGGCGTGTGCGTGACGATCCGGTGGGTGAACGCCCAGCCGAGGAACTGGGTGAGCGGGGCCGGAACGGCTCTCCAGCCCCGGCCGGTGAACTTCACCAGCCCTTCGGCGGCGGCCAGTTCCGTGCTCCCCTCGGGCCGCTCCAGGCGTACGGACGGGACAGTGCCGAGCCAGGGCGGGCGGGGCCGGTCGCTGAACCAGATCGAGGCGACCCCGTCGGTGCGCATCCTGGCCGTGCGGGCGGCGATGTCGGTGCCGGTGATCGGGGCGAGCTGGGCTTCGAGGGCCGTGCTCCAGGTCCCGGCGGGGTCGGTGGCCAGGACGTCGGCCCGCCAGGCGCCGTCGGGGCCGGGGACTTCGAGTTCGGCGTGGGCGCCGGCGTCGCGGGCGGCGGTGGCGAGTTCGAGCTTGAGGAGGTGGTGGGCGACGGATTCCAGGCCGAGCGCGCAGGTGGGGGCGCCGGGGGCGTGGGCGAAGAACCGTAGGCCGGTGCGGGAGGTCTTCGCGTGCATGGGGTGGTGGCACTCGTCGCAGGTGATCGGCGCGGGCGGTCGGCTCTTCCACACCGCTTCCCAACTGCGCCCGCACCCGAGGTCGGGCAGGTGCGCGAAGACGGTTCCCCACTGCGCGTGTACGGCCCTGAATGCCACGCCGGCCTCCCCCTGCTGGTCGGTGAGGCCAGTATGGCGCGGGGCACTGACATCGCCTCAGGTTGCGGCGGGCCCTTGCGTGCGGAAACCGATCAGTTTACGGTGATGCGGACCGATCGGTTTCTCGCTGTTCGGGCGAGCCGCGAAGCGGACAAGGAGCGCCGGATGACCGCCGTACCCGGTACCGAGCCGACGGAACCCAGACTCCCGGCGAAACTGGCCTCCCACCCCTCCGTACAGGCACTGCTCGCCCGCCGCGAGGCCGGTGACGTCCCGACCCCGCCGAAGGTGATCGACGCCGCCTGGCTGAAGGAGCTGTGCCTCGCGTCCGGCGCGGACGACGCGGCGGCGGTGAGCCTGGACCACCCGGACCTGGCCGGCGAGCGGGAGCACGTGCTCGGAGCGCTGCCCGGCACACGCACCCTGATCGCCATGGTGTTCCGGATGAACCGCGACAACTGCCGCTCCCCGGCGCGGAGCGTGGCCAACCAGGAGTTCCACCAGACCGACGAGCAGGCCAACCACGCCGCGCGGGCCGTCACGCGGGCATTGCAGGACGCCGGGCATCGCGCACTGAACCCGTCGGCCGCGTTCCCCCAGGAGATGGACCGCTTCCCCGGCCGGATCTGGGTCGTGGCGCACAAGACGGTCGCGGTGGCGGCCGGGCTCGGCGTGATGGGGCTGCACCGCAACGTCATCCACCCGAAGTTCGGCAACTTCGTGCTGCTGGCCACCGTCCTGGTCGACGCGGAAGTGGGCGAGTACGGGCGGGAGCTGGACTACAACCCGTGCATCGACTGCAAGTTGTGCGTCGCCGTCTGCCCGGTCGGCGCGATCGACAAGGGCGGCGCGTTCGACGCGCTGGCCTGCGCCACGCACAACTACCGCGAGTTCATGAGCGGGTTCACCGACTGGGTGCAGACCGTCGCCGACAGCGAGGACGCCGCGGACTACCGCTCCCGGGTCACCGACTCCGAGAGCGCCTCCATGTGGCAGAGCCTCTCCTCGCCCCCCGGCTACAAGTCCGGCTACTGCCTCGCGGTCTGCCCCGGCGGCGAGGACGTCCTCGGCCCCTACCTGGACGACCGCAAGAACTTCATGGACACGGTGCTGCGCCCCCTCCAGGACAAGACGGAGACGCTGTACGTCCTACCGGGCTCCCACGCACAGGAATACGCCCGACGCCGCTTCCCCCACAAGCCGGTCAAGGAGGTCACCGGCGGCTGGCAGCCCCCGGCGAAACGCTCCGCGTCGTCCTGACGGACCGGCCCCGTCGGAGTACGCACATGCCGGACGCACCTCGCATCACACCGCCGATCCGGCTACAGCTGCGGCGCGATCCCCCGCACCGCCATCGCCAACAGCCGCTCCGCCTCCGCCGCCGAATCCCGGTGATGCTCCGTCGCCAGAACGATGCCGGTGACCAGCGTCACCAGGTCCGCAGCCGTCACCCCGGCGGGCGCCGCGCCAACCTCGATCGCCCGCTTCACCAGCGGTTCACCGCCGTCGATGAGGCGGTCGCAGGGGTGCCCGTGGTCCGCCGCCGTCTCGTCCCGCAGCAGCGCCACGGCCATGCCCCGCGCGGAGGTGGAGTACTTCACGAGGGCGCCGAGCCACTCGATCAGCGCGTCCCGCGCGTCCTCGCCGGCGGCGAGTTCGACGGCGCGGTCGTACAGGGCCTCGACGCCTTCCTGGAAGACCGCGTCCAGCAGGGCGCGCTTGCTGGGGAAGTGCCGGCGCACGGTGGCGGACCCGACCCCGGCCACCCGGGCGATGTGTTCGAGCGACACCTCCGCGCCGAGCGCGGCGACCTCCTGCTCGGCGACGGCGAGGATCCGCGCGTAGTTGCGCTGGGCGTCGGACCGCTGCGCACTCATGAACCACCTCCCGGCACTCTAAGTGGCGGGGCCCGCCACTTAGTGGTTATCGTAGCGGACGGAAAATGGCGGACCCCGCCACTTAGTCGTCACACGGAGTGGACATGAGAATCGGCATTGTCGGAACAGGCGCGATCGGCGCGACGCTCGCCCGCAAGCTCAGCGCGGCCGGGCACGACGTCGCTGTAGCGAACTCCCGGGGCCCTCACACCGTCCCGGCCGACGCGCTGGAGTCCGGAGCGAGCGCGGCGACCGCCGCCGAGGCCGTACGGGACCGGGACGTGATCATTCTGTCCGTCCCCTTCGCCCGCCTCCCCGCACTGGCCGACCTGCTCTCCGCCGTCCCCGAGGAGACCGTGGTCATCGACACCTCCAACTACTACCCCCACCTCAACGGCGCCGTCGCGGCGGTGGACGACGGCCAGGTGGAGAGCCTGTGGGTGGCCGAGCGGCTGGGGCGGCCCGTGGCCAAGGCGTGGAACGCCGTCCTCGCCGGAACGCTCCAGGCGAAGGGGGCGCCGGCCGGGACTCCCGGCCGTATCGCGATCCCGGTCGCGGCCGACTCCGACGAGGCCCGCCGCGTGGCGATGCGCCTAGTCGACGACACGGGTTTCGATCCGTACGACGCCGGCGCGCTCGCCGACTCCTGGCGCCAGCAGCCCATGAGCCCTGCCTACTGCACCGAACTCACCCTCGCCGAACTCGGCCCCGCCCTCGCCGCCGCCGACCGGCACAAGGACGTACTCGTCCGCGACAGCCTGCCCGAACGCTTCGCCGCGCTCGGCGACACCTTCACCCACGAGGACGTCGTCGAGATGAACCGCGCCGCCCATCGCTGACACCGGAAGGAACCTCGATGCTCCCACCGACGTAGTGCGAGCCCGCCGGTCCGTCCGCACCTTCCTCCCCACTCTGCTGCCCCCGTCCGACATCCGGGCGGTACTGGAGGATGCGCGGACCGTCCCGCCGAACTGCAACACCCAGCCGTGGACGGTGCACATCGTCTCCGGCGCGACGCCCTGAGCGGGGAGATCCTCAAGGCCGACGACGAGGGCCGCTTCTCCTCCGACTACGCCGACTTCGGCAAGGGCACCTACCTCGACAGCGCGCACCACCACGCCGCGACCCTCACCCGGGCCACGGGCCTGAAGCGGGAGGATCGCGCGGCCCGTAAGGCGGCGGCCCGCGAGGGCCTGAAGTTCTTCGGCGCATCCCACGCCGCCTTCCTCTTCATGCCGGCGTTCGGCGACGGCGTACGGGCGGCCGGGGACATCGGCATGTACGTGCCTTCCTGCTCTCCCTCGCCGCCCAGGGGATGGCCATGCTCGGCTTCTACGCCGACACCGTCCGCGCCTTCCTGGGCGTCCCCGGGGACCTCAAGCTGCTGTCCGGTATCGCCGACGAGACCGCGCCGGTGAACGGCGTCCGCATGGGACGCGTCCCGCTGGAGCAGAGCGTCGTCCTGCATGACACCCCCGGCGTCCTGAGCGCGTAACGGCTCTTCATCGATAAGCCGTTCCTGCGGGGCGGAGGCAATCTTGCCCGCACCATGGGGGCCCGCGTGCTCGCCACGACGTCCAGCGAGATGAAGGCGGCGCGACGCTGCGCGCGATCGGCGTCGAACTCCTGCGCACGCAGGCCGTCGACAATCCCCGGGACCCACGGCTCGTGAACCTACTCGCCTTCGGCTGGGACCCCGACCAGCAGCTCACCGTCTGGTCACCGGCGTCGGCCGGAGCGGGCGCGTCGAGCGAGTGCACCCAGACGGCGGCGCCGCTCTCCCGTCGCAGTCGCACAGCGGGGATGTCACGGCTCGCCGACCACCCCTCCTGAAACCTCAGCGCACGCCCGCCGCGTCGAGAAGCGTCGCGACCGTGGGAGTGATGAGCCCGGTCAGGCTGTCCGCGCCGATGCCCGCACGGGCGCTGGCGCCGTCGAAGACGAGGATCAGTTGGCGGGCCAGCAGACCGGGGTCACCCGCGCTGCCTCGTTCGGACTCGGACCGGAAGAACGACGTCAGGTTTCCCTTGATCCGGTGGGCCACCTTGCTGGCGGGGTGATCCCGGTCCTTCAGCTCGATCTGTACGGCCAGGTACCGGCAGCCGCGGAACTCGGGCGCGCCCGCCTGGAGTTCCACCTGCTCGAAGACGTGCATGATCCGCTCGCGGGCAGAACGGCCGTCGTCGGCGGCGGGCAGGAGTGACGCCACGAAGGCGGAGGCGCGCTCCTCCAGGCTCGCCGCCAGCAGTTCGTCCTTGGTCTCGAACAGTTGGTACAGGGAGCGCTTCGACACCCCCGCCGCCTTGCACAGCGCGTCGACGCCGACACCGACGCCGTCCCGGTAGGTGAGCGTGGCTACCGCCTCCAGCAGCCGCTCTCTGGGGCTTGGCTTCACTTCGGTGGTCATATTGCGAGGTTAACGCGATTCCGCCGAGATGGAAACCGATCGGTTTATGAGCTGTGTCGCAGGCGCGGCGCCGCCCGTATGAGGACGGCGCCGCGCGGGGATGCGGACTCAGTGGGCGATCACGGGCTCGCCCTCCGACGGCGCCAGCGCCGTGTTCGGTATCAGGATCGCCGCGAGCACCGCGCCGACCACGAAGAACCCGGCACCCCACGCCAGAGTGGCCGTGTACCCCTCGACCCCGGCCTGCGCGGCGGTCAGCGCGCCGGCCTTGTGCGAGGACAGGTAGTCGCTCGCGGCCGACGAGGCGACGGTGGTCAGCAGCGCCGTACTGATCGAGCCGCCCACCTGCTGACCGGTGTTGATCAGCGCCGACGCGACGCCCGTGTCCTCGTGGTGCACACCGGCGGTCGCACCCTGGAACGCGGTGGTCATCACCCCGCCGAGGCCGAGCCCCAGCAGGATCATGCCGGGCATGATGTGGGCGGCGTACGTGCTGTCCAGCGCAAGCCTGCTCAGCAGGGCCATACCGGTCGCGGCGACCAGGAAACTGGCGCTGACCACGATCTTCGGGCCGACCCGGGGCAGCAGCAGCGCGGGCGCCGTCGTCGCCGCGGCGACGATCCCCCCGACCATCGGCAGGAACGCGAGCCCGGTCTTGATCGGCGAGTAGCCGAGGCTGGCCTCCAGGTAGTAGGTGAGGAACAGGAAGATCGAGAACATCCCCATGCCCACGACGAACACCGCCAGGAACGAACCACCACGGGTCCGGTCCCGTACGAGCCGCAGCGGCAGCAGCGGATGCGCCACCCTGGACTCCAGCCACACGAAGACCGCGAGCAGGACCACGCCGATGATCATCGAGCCGAGGGCGACCGGGTCGGTCCAGCTGGTGGATTCGACGTGCGCGAACCCGTAGACGACGGCGAACAGCGCGGCGCTCACCACGACGGTGCCGGGAACATCGATCCGGGGCCGCTTGGTGATCTCCGGCTTGGCCAGCCACAGCAGCGCGCCGGCCAGCGCGACGGCCGCGAAGACGACGTTCACGTACATCACCCAGCGCCATGACGCCCACTCGGTGAGCATCCCACCGAGCAGCAGCCCGACCGCGCCCCCGGCACCGGCCAGCGCGCTGAAGACGCCGAAGGCCTTCGCCCGCTCGGCCGGTTCGGTGAAGGTCACGCTCAGCAGCGAGAGCGCCGCAGGGGCGAGCAGCGCGGCGAAGAGCCCCTGGGCCACACGCGCCGCGACGAGGACCTCGAAGCTGCCCGCCGCGCCGCCGAGCACGGACGCGCCCGCGAAACCGATCAGGCCGGTCAGGAAGGTGGTCCGGCGGCCGAAGAGGTCACCGAGCCGGCCGCCGAGCAGGAGCAGGCTGCCGAACGCCAGGGCGTATCCCGTGATGACCCACTGCCGGCTGCCGTCGCTGAAGCCGAGGTCGTGCTGCGCGGCGGGCAGCGCGATGTTCACCACGGTCGCGTCGAGCGTGACCATGAGCTGCGCCGTGCCCAGTACGGCGAGCACCAACCAGCGCACGGCGTGGGAGCCGCGACGGCCCGGGTCTGTTTTTCCGGAGGCGGGTGCCTCGCGGTCGAAGGTGGTACTCACTCTTCCCCTTGGTTGCTGGGCACGGGCCGGCCAATGGCCGGAAACCGATCTGTTTCCACTCAGGTAAACAGATCGGTTTCCATGATGCAAGTGCTGGTGGCGGCTTGGGGTTGCGCGAGGAAACCGATCGGTTTACTGTTGGCGAGAACCGATCGGTTTCGCCTCGTGCGGGCATGACCGTCCCCTGCTGGTCGTCCGCCCCGCCGGACCGCGCCAGTCACGTTTCCGCAGCACACACGCAAGGAGTCGGCGAGATGCCCCACCCCACGATCCGCATCCCCGGGACCACCAGCCACACGCTCGCCCCGCGCGCGGGACGCCACCCCCGCGAGGGGGAATTGCGCTACCTCAAGGCGGGCAGCGGTGCGCCCCTGGTTCTGCTGCACACCGTGCGCACGCAGGCCGAGCACTACCGCCACCTCATTCCGCTGGTCTCGGACCACTACACGGTCTACGCCCTCGACCTGCCGGGGATGGGCTACTCCGAGATCGTGCCCGGCGCCTCGTACGACGAGCCGGCCATGCGTGCGGGCGTCAAGCGGCTCCTGACCGAACTCGACCTCCACGACGTCACACTGGTCGGGGAGTCCATGGGGGCTGTGCTCGCCCTGACCACCGCGGCCGATCTCCCGGAGCGGGTGCGGCGCGTCGTCGCGGTGAACGCGTACGACTTCCGTGGCGGGGTCGCCCGGTCCAGCCTTCTCGCCCGATTCGTGGTCAGCGGTGCCCTCGCCCCCGGGGTGGGCACGGTGATCGCGGGGGTGCAGCCCAAGCCCGCCATGCGCACGATCCTGCAGGGTGGCCTCGGCGACAAAAGTGCGCTGCGGGAGGACTATCTGGACGAACTCCTCCAGGTGGGCCGCCGTCCCGGCTACGCGACTGTTGCCCGGGGTGTGTTCCAGGCCATGCCCAGCCTCATCGCCGCCCGCTCGCGCTACTCCGAGGTCAAGGCCCCGATCCACCTCGTCTACGGGGAGAAGGACTGGTCCCGGCCCTCGGACCGGGAAGCCAACAGGGAGCTGCTGCCCGCCGCCGAGTTCACGCAGGTGCCGGGGGTGGGTCACTTCATCGCGCTGGAGAGGCCCGAGGTGGTGGCCGGCTTGGTGAACGCGGTGGCGTGACCGCCCTCGGCCGACGTCGCCGCCTGCCAGGCTTGCATCGTGAAACCGATCGGTTTACAGTCGCTGAAACCGATCGGTTTCCTATTTCTGGAGGCAGTCGTGACAACACTCAAAGGCGCCACCGTCCTCGTCACCGGAGGCGGCCGGGGCATCGGCAGGATGCTGGTCGAGAATCTCTACGAGCGCGGCGTCGCCAAGGTCTACGCGACGGCCCGCGACCCGCGCACGGTGACGCACTCCCGCGCCGTGGCACTCGCGCTGGAGGTGACCGACCCGGCATCCGTGACGGCCGCCGCCGAACAGGCCCAGGACGTCACCGTCCTGATCAACAACGCCGGCGCCTCGGTCCGCGCCTCCTATCTCGACTCCCCGATGGACGACGTACGCCGGGACCTGGAGACCAACTTCTACGGCCCCCTGCTGGTCACCCGCGCCTTCGCGCCGATCATCGAGCGCAACGGCGGCGGACACATCCTCAACGTCCACTCCGCCCTGTCCTGGCTGGCCGACGGCACGCCGTACAGCGCCTCGAAAGCCGCCCTGTGGTCGCAGACCAACTCCCTGCGCCTGGAGCTGAAGCCGCGCGGCATCGCGGTGACCGGACTCCACGTCGCCTACGTGGACACCGACATGACGTCGGGCCTCGACGCGGCCAAGGCCGACCCCCGCGACGTCGCCGTAGCGGCGCTCGACGGCATCGAGGCGGGAGCCCACGAGGTCCTCGCCGACGACACCACGCGCTGGGTCAAGTCGCAGCTGTCCGCGGACCTGGAAGCGTTGTACGCGCAGCTGAACCAGTAGCACGACGACACCCGGACCCACTCCGACCCGACAAAAGGCGCCCTGATGTTAGAAACCCCTCCCGTCCTGATCACTGGAGCCGCCGGCCATATCGGGGGCGTCAGCCGGACGACGGTCGACATGCTCCTCGAACAGGGTCTGTCCGTACGAGCCTTCGTACGGCGGGACGACGAGCGCGCGGACTCGCTGCGCCGGGCCGGAGCCGAGGTCTTCGTCGGCGACCTGCTGAACATGGCCGACGTGACCGGCGCTCTGAAGGGCTGCCGCCGCGTCTACATGGAGTGGTCGCCGCAGCAGCGGGCCCACTGGGTCACCGAACGGGTGCTGGAGCGGTCGGGCCTGCCCACCGTCAACATCCGCGGGGCCATGTTTGTCGAGAACCCCCTGCTGACCCGGCGCGCGCTGGAGTCGCTGAGCAAGGGTGAACTGCGCCTGCCCTTCGGCGAACACCGGCTCGCACCCGTCGCCGGGTACGACGTGGCGGAGGAATTCGTGGCCGTGCTGGGACACCCGGTCACCTACGTTCCCGAGGACGTCGAGACCTGGAACGCGACCTTCGTCGACGGCAGCCTCGCCGAACTTCCGCACACCGCGCAGCACATGAAGGCCCTGGCCCGGCTGATCGGCGGCGGATAACGCGGCACCACCGCCCAGTTGGAGACTCTGCTCGGGCATCCGTCGAAGACTGTGCGGTGGGCGCGGGAGAACCATCCGCGCATCCAGGAGTCGGCGGCTGCGCTGAGCCGTTGAGCGGTACCGGTACGCGGCGGTGGCGAGGTCGCGCGGCTGGCTCATCGGTCAACTTGTCCTCGACGCGCGGGAGATCGGCCCGCGTGGTCTGATCCGCCGCGTCGAACAGATGCTGTTTCCCGGCCGTCGCCGCCCGCCTCGGAGAACCCGGCGGATGCGTCTTCAGCCACGGCTTCGACCCCGATCTGAGTATCTGCGCCACCTGCATCGCGTGCGCCCTGCCCGGCGTCCGGATGGCCTCTCTGCCTCAACTCGCCGCTGAACGCGGCCTGTTGACCCCACCCCCACCGACGTGCGTGACGCGGTCGCGCGTACCTCACCCCACGTCAGGCAACAGGAAAGGATGCCCGATGGCCGGTAAGAACAGGCTCGGCGACCATCCCACCGTCGTGAAAGTCCGCCAGCGGAACGATCACGGTGTCACCCGGCCCGCCGGGCCGCTGGACGCCGTCCGGCTGCGGCAGTTGTGTCTCGACGCGGGCGCGGATGACGTCGGTTTCGTCGAGATCGACCGGCCGGACATCGCCGACCAGCGGGCGGACCTGGAAGCCGCGCTGCCGGGTGTCCGTACGCTGATCAGCTTCGTGACCCGGATGAACCGGGAGAACATCCGCACCCCGGCGCGCTCGGTGGCCAACCTGGAGTTCCACCACACCGGCGACCACACGAACGAGGTCGGGCGGCACGTGGTGGGGGATTTGGAGGCGATGGGCGTACGCGCCATCAACCCCGCGATGGGCTTTCCGATGGAGATGGACAAGTTCCCCCGGAAGACGTGGGTCGTCGGGCACAAACCGGTCGCCGTCGCGGCTGGACTCGGCAAGATGGGCATCCACCGCAACGTCATCCACCCCCAGTTCGGCAATTTCATTCTGCTGGGTACCATCCTCGTCGACAGCGAAGTCAGCGAATACGACCGGCCCATCGACTACAACCCCTGCCTGGAATGCAAGCTGTGCGTGACAGCCTGCCCGACCGGGGCGATCGCGTCCGACGGCCACTTCAACTTCTCCGCCTGCTACACCCACAACTACCGCGAATTCATGGGGGGATTCGGCGACTGGGCGGAACAGGTCGCCGAAAGTCGCACCGCCGACGACTACCGCTCGCGCGTGAGTGACAGCGAGAGCGCGTCCATGTGGCAGAGCCTGTCCTTCGGCGCCAACTACAAAGCGGCCTACTGCATGTCGGTGTGCCCGGCCGGCGAGGACGTCATCGGTCCCTGGCTGGAGAACCGTAAGTCCCATCTGACCCAGGTCGTACGCCCCTTGGTGGACAAGGAAGAGACCGTCTACGTCGTCCCCGGCTCCGACGCCGAGCAGCACGTGGCGAAACAGTTCCCGAACAAGCGGACGAAGCACGTCGCGATGAGCCTGCGCGCGAACAGCATCGACGGCCTCGTGGAAGGCATGCCGCTGATCTTCCAGCGCGAACAGGCCAAGGACATGTCCACCACGTACCACTTCACGTTCACCGGCGCCGAGTCCCGACAGATCACCGTGACCATCCACGACCGCGAACTCGGTATCACCGACGGGCATCACGGCGACGCGGATCTCAAGGTCACCGCCGACACGGCCACTTGGCTGCGCTTTCTCACCAAACCGACCGTGCTGGCGTGGGCACTGGTCCGGCGCCAGATCAAATTGCAGGGCTCTCCTCGGCTGTTGCGCGAATTCGGCCGTTGCTTCCCGTCCTGATCGACAAACCATCCCCGATAAAGCGAAAGGCTTCCCAATGCTGATGTCAAGCCGCTGCTGTGACAGGCGGTGCGGCTTGGTAACACGCTCCGTCGCGGATCATGGCCCACAGGACGTTGACCCGCCGGCGCGCAAGTGCCAGCAGTGCCTGTTTGTGGCCCTTCCCCTCAGCGCGTTTGCGTTGGTAGTACGCCTTCGAGGCCGGGCAACTCTTGAGGCTGGAGAGTGCAGAGAGATACATCGCGTTGAGCAGCGCACGGTGGAAGCGACGTGGTCGGCGCAGGTTGCCGCTGACGCGGCCGGAGTCGCGCGGAGTCGGCGCCAGGCCCGCGAAACCGGCGAGCCGGTCGGCGCTGCCGAAGGCGTCCATGTCACCGCCGGTGGCGGCCAGGAACACGGCACCCAATTGCTTGCCCATGCCGGGCAGGCTGAGGATCACCTCGGCGTGCGGATGTTCGCGAAACCGGGCCTCGATCAGGGTATCGACTTCCGCGATCTCCTCATCAAGGGCCATCACCCCCTTCGCGAGGCGGACCACCATCGCGGCGGCCAGCTTCTCGCCGGGCAGCGCGGTGTGCTGTGCTTCAGCGGCCTCCACCGCCGTCCTGGCGAGGGCCGCGGCGCTGCGGACCTTGCGGTTGCGCAGCCACGTCTCGATGCGCTTCGTGCCACTGCGACGGATCGCCGCCGGGGTCTGATAGCCCGTCAGCAGGACAACGGGCCCCTTGTTCGTCAACTCCAGTTCGCGCTCCAACGCCGGGAAAATTTCCAGCAGTTGGGCCCTCAACCGGTTGATCTGGCGAGTGCGGTCACACATCAGATCGGTGCGACGGCCGGTCAGGGTACGCAGGTCCACGGCGATCTCGTCGCCGGGCCGCAGCAGGCCCAGGTCTCGGCGCATGCGGGCCTGGTCCGCGATGACAAAGGCGTCCTTGGCGTCCGTCTTGCCTTCACCCCGGTAGGAGGCCGAAGCGCGGTGCACGGTCAGGCCGGTGATGTAGACCATCAGCTGGTCGTGGCTGAGCAGCAACCCGATCAGCAGGGCGGCTCCGCCGTGGTTGAGGTCGACCGCCCACAGCACGTCGGCATCGAGGGCCAGGACGTCCCCGATCAGTTCCAGCAAAGCCGTCTCGTCGTTCAGGACCCGGCGGGACAGCAGGCGTTCGCCGCCCGTGTTGATCACCACGCAGTGGTGGTGTTCCTTACCGATATCCACTCCGGCCCATATCTGGGGCACGGTCACCTCCGCCAGCTCGTCGCGCGTTCAAGGCCCAGCAGACGACCTCGCCGACGTTGCCCTACACAGCGATCGAGTCGCATCTCCCAATCGGCGGTCGAGTCGTCGCGGGGCTCCGGGCGGCCAAGCCTTTCCAGCCATCTCACGGCGCCGCCATGACAGCCATACCCAGAGCCCCCGGGCCCCGCTGATCTTACGAGTGACCAGTTCGAACCCAAGACAAGAAAGTAGGGCCGGTCATGAGCACTCTCGGCACCGAAGCCGAACTCGACCTCGTACTCGAACGCAAGGAAGGGATCGCCGACGGCGTCGTACTGCTGACGCTGCGCGACCCGGCAGGCCGACCCCTGCCGGAATGGGAGCCGGGAGCACACATCGACCTGGTCCTGCGGGCCGACCTCGTCCGGCAGTACTCACTGTGCGGGGACCCGGCGGACCGGTCCCGCCTCCAGGTCGCGGTGCTGCGTGAACCGGAGAGCCGGGGCGGGTCGAGCCACGTACACGACGTGCTCACCGAAGGCGAGTTGGTGCGCGTACGCGGCCCGCGCAACCACTTCCCCCTCGTGAAGGCCAAGAGCTACCTGTTCATCGCGGGCGGCATCGGCGTCACCCCGATCCTCCCCATGATCGCGGCCGTCGACGCGACCCGCGCGGACTGGCGCCTCGTCTACGGCGGCCGAACCCGAGCGTCGATGGCCTTCGCCGAGCCCCTGCGGCAGACGTACGGAGACCGGGTGACCCTGCGACCGCAGGACGAGCACGGGCTGCTGGACCTGCCCGCCCTGCTCGGCAAGCCGCAACGGAAGACGGCCGTCTACACCTGCGGCCCGGAACCCCTGCTCGCGGCGGTCGAGGCCGGCTGCGCGAAGTGGCCGACCGGCGCCCTGCACCTGGAGCGCTTCGCCCCGAAAACGGACGCCACCACCGGCCCGCTCACAACCTTCGAGGTCGAACTCGCCCAGAGCGGCCGGACGTTGAAGGTCTCCGAGGACATGTCCATCCTTGAGGCCGTAGCAGGGGCCGGCGTCTCGGTGATGACCTCGTGCGAGGAAGGCATCTGCGGAACCTGCGAAACGACGGTCCTCTCCGGCGAGATCGACCACCGAGACTCGGTCCTGAACGAGGAGGAACGCGAGGCGGGCGACACGATGATGATCTGCGTCTCCCGGGCCAAGGGGGACCGCCTGGTCCTGGACCTCTGATCCGTTCCCGGGAAAGCATGTGGATCCGGGGCCAGGGCCCTACGTCTGCGGGAACAGGCGCAGGGCGTTCGCCGTCGTCAGTGAGCGCCACGTGGTGCCGTCGGCCGGTGGGGCGGCCGTGTCGATCGTCGAGATGTGGGCGTCGGCGAGCGGCGCCGGCGTCCAGCAGTAGTCGCTGCCGAAGAGTACGCGGTCGGGGCCGACGAGCTTCAGCAGGGCCGGAACCTGGCGTGGGAAGGCCGTACCCGCCATGTCGTAGTACAGGGACCCCAGTTGTTGTACGGCGTCACGCGGGGGAGCCTCGTGCGGCGGCACGAAGAGGTGCATGAACTCGTTGATGCGGTCGGCCAGGACCGGGAGCGCGCCTCCGCAGTGCGGGACGATCACCCGCAGGTTCGGGTGCCGGGTCAGGACGCCCGCCATCACCAGGTCCGTGACGGTGCGGGCCGTGTCGAAGATGTATTCGACCATCGGGCGGGGCCTGCCGAGTGCGGACTGTTCCCAGCACACGGGGGAGGTGGGGTGCAGGAAGACCACGGCCTTCCGGCGGTCCAGCTCCGCGAACACCGGCTCCAGGCGTTCGTTGCCCAGGTACACGCCGTGGGTGTGGGTCAGCAACGCCACGCCGTCGGCGGCCAGTTGGTCGTAGGCGTAGGCGATCTCCGCCAGTGCGCTGTCCACGTCCGGCAGCGGAAGCGACACGAAGGTGCCGAAGCGGCCCCGGTGGTCGCGCGCCATGTCGGCGGTGTACTCGTTCACACGCCGGGCCAGGAAACGGGCCGCCTTGTCGTCACCGAAGTGCACGCCGGGGGAGGACAGGGAGAGCATCGCGGTCTCGATGCCGTTGCGGTCCATTAGCTCCAGATGGTCGCGCACGGACCACGACGGCCAGCCGCCCATGCCGTCGGGGTAGGCGTGGACGTCGATGAGGCCAGAGGCCATGGCGGCGAGCTTTCTTCTCGTGGGCCGGGGTCCGCTACTCCGCCTGTTCGCCTCCGGCCAGCCGGACTTCTTCGTTGTCCAGGGTCGCTTGGAGCCGGCGGAGCACGGTGTCGTCGATCCGCGCCTCGTCCCTCAGTCGGACGACGGTCGCGCGCTTCGTAGCGATGAGGGCGAGGCGGAGGTCGGTGTAGTGGCGGTTGCGGAGCAGGGCGGGACTGTCGCCCGTGCCCGCGCTCCGCGCCCGTACGGTCGCCAGCGTCCCGGCGAGGATCTGCTCCTCGTCGACGGACGTGTCCCGAGGCAGCCGGGCCCAGCGCACCACGCCCGGCAGCAGCAGCCCCTGCACCACGAGGGTCACCACGACCGCGAGGACGCCCGAGGCGTGGATCAACTCGGCCAGCAGATACGCCGTGAACGGGGCGAGAATCATGACGAGGTCCAGCCGCCGTCGCAGGTTCATGTTGACCCGGGCGCCCCCGACACCACCGACCACGAAGCCTTCTGCCAGCCCACCCGGCAGAGTTACGAAGCTCAAGCGCGCGGGATCCTAGCAAAATGGTCGGCAGGCGACGCTAAAGATTCGACCAAATAGGTCCATTGGATGAAGGCGGGCTGTTTCGCCGGACAATGCGCGGCGATGGCCCGGACAATCTTGATCGAGGTGCGTTCCGCCCCGGGCGTCGTGTTCCGTCACCCGGGCGTCCACTAACCCTGGAGTATCCATGCGACACGCTGTCTCCCGCCCGCGCACACGAGCCCTGGCCCTAGGGCTCACACTCGCCGCGGCCACGCTCTTACCTGCTGGCTCCGCCGGAGCGGCCGACGAATACGAGTGGGCCGCGCTCGGCGACTCCTTCACCGCCGGCGTCTTCGTCGGCGATCCACAGCCCCCGCTGGGTGATCCGGCGCAGGACGGCTGCGCAAGGACCAGCGGCTCCTACCCCAGCCTGGTCGAACGGAGATTCACCGAGGTCCCGCCGGGCAAGCACGTCCGCCTGACCAACGTCGCGTGCAGCAGCGCCGTCATCGCGAACATCGCCAAGGTCAAGCAGACACCGATCAGCCCGGTCGAGACCCCGCCCGGCGGCTGGCCCGCGGTGGACACGCAGATCGAGCGGGCCGGGCTCGACGACGGGACCGACATCGTCACCATCGCCATCGGCGGCAACAGCCTGCCCTTCGGCGACATCTTCCCCAAATGCCTCGAACTGGGCGCGGCCGACCAGTCCTGCCGCGCGTACTTCACCAACCCGCCCGCCGGGGTGGAGAGCGTCGGGGAGAGGCTCGCCCGGGTCCAGAGCGAGTACACCGAGATGCTGGCCGAGGTGCACCGGGCCGCGCCCAACGCCAAGGTGATCAACATCGGCTACCCGACCATCATGCCGACCCGGGGCAGCGCCTGTGACCGAGGGTCCCTCACCGAACTCGACACGACCACCCACGCCGACGTCGACTGGCTCCGAGACGGCGTCCTCAAGCCGCTGAACAAGACGCTCCAGCGGGCCTCGGCGTCCTTCGGTGACCGCTACGTCAACGTCTTCTCGTCCAGCGAGGGCCACGACGTCTGTCAGCCCGAGGGCACCAAGTGGATGGAAGGGATCTGCGGCGACGCCGCCGACTACTGGCCCACCACGTTCCCCGGCACCGGGGTGGAGTGCGCTCCCATCGACAAGCACGCCACGATGATCCACCCCAACGCAGCGGGACACGCCAACACCGCCGTCCACGTGGAGCGGGCGATCCGCCTGGCCCTCCGCCAGCACTGACCGAACCCTGACGCCGGAGCCCGGTCCGACGGCTCCGGCGTCAGGCCGGCAGCAGCGCTTCGATCCGGGCGATGACGTCAGGGGCGTCCGGCTTGACGCGTGACCCGATGCGCTGGACCACCGTCCCGTCGGCCGAGACGAGGAACTTCTCGAAGTTCCACTCGACGTCCCCGCCCACCCCGCGTCCGTCGTGGGCGGCGGTGAGGATCTCGTAGACCGGATGCCGCCGCGCACCGTTCACGTCCACCTTCTCGAAGAGCGGGAAGGTGACGTCGTACGTGGTCGAGCAGAACTCCTGGATCTCCTCGGAGGTGCCCGGCTCCTGCTGCCCGAACTGGTTGCAGGGGAAACCCAGGACAGTGAACCCGCGAGGCCCGTAGCGCCGGTGCAGTTCTTCGAGCGCCGCGTACTGCGGTGTGCGCCCGCACCGCGAGGCCACGTTCACCACGAGAAGGACCTTGCCCCGGTAGGGGCTCAGATCACCGGGCTCCCCGGCGAGTGTGCGGACGGGGATGTTGTACAGGGACATGTCGCTCCGCTCGTATCAATGACGGCCGGGATCGTTCAGCCGGCCGGGTAGCTCTTGCGGAAGGCGGTGACGACGGCGTCGACGTCCTCGTCGGTCATGGCGGCGCCCAGCCCGATGGTGACGGAGCGGCCGAGGAGCCCCTCGCTGATCCGGAAGCGCGGAGGGCGCTCCCACTCCACACCCCAGGGCGTCCGCCCCTCCCGTACGGCGCGGTTGGCCGTGACCGGCTGCCCCTGGTACATCGTGTGGGCCGGGACACCGGCGGCGTTCAGGTCGGCGACGAAGGCGCGCGCCTGGAGCCGGGAGTCGAGGAACAGCGTGAGGTCGCCGCCCGACCCCTCCTCGTCCGGCAGCCGCCGCCAGCGGACCGGCAGATCGGCGACCTCGCCGCGTACCCGGCGTGCCACGTCCCGCAGCCGTCGGCACATGGGGGCCAGCCGGGGGAGCTGCGCGGACAGGACGGCCGCCGTCAGCTCGGTCATGCGCAGGTTGACGCCGACGAACGGCGGGCCGTCGCCGCTCCCGCGCGTCGCGCCCTTGGAGGTGGTGAACTGGCCGCCCTGGTCCTGGTACCGGGCCACCCGGTCGTACACGTCGGCGTCGGCCGTGGTGACCGCGCCGCCCTCGCCGGCGGTGATGTTCTTGTCGAGCTGGAAGCTGAACGCGCCCGCGTCGCCGAGGCTGCCGACGGGCCGCCCCCGGTACCGGACGCCGGCGGCCTGGGCCGCGTCCTCGATCACCCGCAGTCCGCGTCGCCGCGCGACCTCCAGGAGCGGGTCCATGTCGGCGGCGACGTTGCCCAGGTGCACCGGCATGACCCCCCAGGTCCGCTCGGTGATCCGCTCCTCCAGCAGCGTGGGGTCCAGGGTCAGCGAGTCGTCGACCTCGGCGAAGACGGGGACGGCGCGGGCGGCGACGACGGCGCCGACGCTGCCGACGAAGGTCACGGCGGGCACGATCACCTCGGCCCCGGCCGGTATCCCGAGGCCGATCATCGCGGCGGTGAGCGCGGCGGTGCCCGAGGACACGGCGACGGTGTGCGCGACCCCGGCGGCCTCGGAGAACGCGGCCTCGAACCGGTCGGTCCGGTGGCCCAGGTCCGGCCCGTAGTAACGGAACAGCGACCGCGACCGGATCACCTCCAGGGCGGCGGCCTCCTCCTCGTCGCCCCACAGGGCGAGGGCCCGCCAGGTCTCGTACCGCATCCCCGGGGCGTCCGTCACGCGCCCGCCTCCGTCACCGTGTCGAGGTCCGTCGCGCTGTGCGCCACCACGAAGTCCTCCAGGAAGAGGTAGTCGAGCTGGCTCGGCCCGAAGAAGGCGAGCGCCTGCTCGGGGGTCTCCACGATCGGCTCGCCGCGGTCGTTGAAGGAGGTGTTGAGCACCACGGGTACGGAGGTGAGTTCGCCGAACCGTTCCACCAGTTCGTAGAAGGCGCCGTTGGCCTCCGGCGTCAGCGTCTGGACCCGCGCCGTGCCGTCCACGTGGGTGATGGCCGGCACCTCCTGGCGCTTGTCGTCCCGCACCGGCGCGACGAGCAGCATGTACGGCGACTCGATGGCGAGGTCGAAGTACTCGGCGGCCCGGTGGGCCAGGACTGCGGGGGCGAACGGACGGAACGCCTCGCGGTGCTTGACCTTGCTGTTGAGGATGTCCTTCATCTCCGCGCGGCGCGGGTCGGCGAGGATGCTGCGGTGGCCGAGGGCGCGCGGCCCGAACTCCGAGCCCCCGGTGAACCAGCCGATGAGCGCGCCCTGCGGCAGCAGGCCGGCGGCCAGCCGGGCGGGCCGTTCCACCCGGCGGTGGGGCAGGCCCGAGGCGTCGAGCGCGCGCTGGATCTCCTCGGTGGTGTACCGGCGGCCGAGGTAGGTGTGGCGCTGCGGCCGGGGGGCTGTGCTGGGGGCCTTCGGACCACGCTGCCGGGGTTGTTCGCCGAGGACGTGGTAGCCGTAGTAGGCGCAGCCGACCGCGCAGCCGTTGTCGCCCGCTGCGGGCTGGGCGAAGACGTCGGTGAACGGCGTGTGCCGCAGGATCTTGCCGTTGGCGACCGAGTTGAGGACGACACCGCCGGCCAGGCACAGGCGGGTGAGACCGGTCTCCCGGTGCAGCCAGCCGGCGGCGTGCAGGACGGCGGTCTCCAGCAGGTCCTGGGCGGCCCAGGCGAGGTCGGCGCCGCGCGCGAAGCGCTCGTCCCCCTCAAGGCCGTCCAGTGCGTGCTCGACGAAGTCCAGCAGTCCGCCGTCCTTGAGGTGCAGCTCGAAGCGGCCCTCCGGCAGCAGGGCGAGGTGGCGCCGGAATTCCGCCCGGTAGCGGTCGGTCCCGTAGGGCGCCAGGCCCATGGTCTTGCCGTCCTCGGTCAGGTACCAGGGGCCCTCCTCGTAGAGGGTGAAGCCGATGGCCCTGCTGACCGCCTTGTACATGAAGCCCAGCGAGTGGTCGCTGTCCCCGGCCTGGTAGACCCGGGCCTCCCGCAGCCCGTCGGTGCTCCAGTTGGTCCCGTACACCTTGGAGATCTCGGTGATCTCCGTGCCGTTGCCGACCGACATGGTCAGGGTCTCGACGCCCTGGCCCTCGAACAGGCTGCCCGCCCCGTCGACCACGAGGACCGCGGCCTCGGGGAAGGGGGAGGGGAGGAAGGCGCTGGCGGCGTGCGCCAGGTGATGGCGGATGAGCGTCGTCCGGCTGCGGAACGGGAAATAACAGCTGGGCAGCAGGGTGTCGTCCGCGACGATCGCGTCCACGTCGGCGAGACGCACCTCGTGTGTCGTCAGGCAGTATCGCCAGCACTGGTTCGCCAGCGAATTCACATTGACCGCGTATTTGCGGCGCCTCAGCCGCTCCTCTTCAATACCGACGGCGATCTCGCCGTTCTCGACGAGACAGGCAGAGAAATCGTGGTTGGAACCGCCGAGCCCCAGAGCGAGCATACTGCCGTCCTTACTCCCGGTGCAGGTCTGCGGATTTGGCGAGTACGTGGGGCGTAAGGTTACCCGGTCGCAACGAGTCAGTCAGCAGGCGGATATGAGCCATCCTCGGGCCGGATCAAGTCGACTTCCGGCCGAACGACAACGCCCTCGGTAACGTTCATTGCCCCTGTCTTGAAGGTGAAGTTAGGATCGTCGCTCAACGGAAGAGTCGTGCGCGAATACGACCTGGGTGCGGTGATAGGCATGGCCCTGAAGAGTCAATATCGTGATGCGATGTTCGCGAATCGCGATGGGCAGGACCGTCTCAAACTCCTGATGAACGACATGGTCATCGAGGAGCAGCTGTGCCAGATGCGGTGCTCCTACTGCCTCACCGAGGACTTCAACCTCCTCATGGCGGTTCCGGACGCCCGCCTGCGCCTGACCACCGACCGCCGGGCGGACTGGCACGAGATCCTCGACGCCTACCACCGCCAGGTGGACAGCCCCATCATGCGCCTGAGCGGCGGCGAGTTCTTCTGGCTGAAAGGCTCCACCGAGTTCGTCGCGGAGTGCAGCGAGAAGTACGAGGTCGTCCAGGTCATCACCAACGGCGCCTTCCTGACACCGCACCGGCTGGAGGCGCTCGCCGAGCTGGGCAACGTCCAGCTGTGCCTCTCCCTCGACGGCCACACCCTGGAGATGAACAGCCACCGGCTGCCGCCGAAGCAGCACAAGCTCTTCGACGTCATCATGCGCCACCTGGACCACGCGGTGGAGCTGGGCATCCCCATCGAGATCCAGTCGGTGATCAGCGACGTCAACGCCACCGGCCAGGCGGATTTCGCCGAGTTCCTGCTCGAACGGTACGGGCGCGGCGTGATGCTCTACTTCTTCCCGGTGCGCGGCGAGACCAGGACCACCCATGCACCGCCCCTCGGCGACCATTTCGCGCCACTCCTCGAACGCTACGACGAACTGTCCGAGGTGCTTCCCCCACGGGCCTTCGTGGAACACATCGGGAATCAGCTGAGCACCGGCGTCCGTACGCTGCGGTGTTACGCGACGGCCGTCACCGCGCAACTCTTCGGACAGGGAGACGTTTCCTGCTGTCCCTATGCCTGGCTCAAACCCATGGGCAACATAAAGGAGAATCCCGAACTCATCCATGAACAGTTCGGGAAACACCAGCACTACGACATGTTCATGCAGCCCCGGCCGCGCTTTCCGTATTGCAAGAGCTGCACCGGACCGATCGACGTGGTCAACCTCTATCTGTTCGGCAACATCTCCGGACAGGAAATCGCGCGCTGTGCCCCGTACGCCGGACCCCGCGCTCTGGAACGGCTGCGCGAGCTGAAATCGGCGTTCACGCCGGTCTTCGAGCCGGCCGGGGAACCCCGCTGATCTTGCGGGCGGCGGAATACCGGAAGACCAGAACATACCGAGGCCGCGAGGAGACGCGATGATTTCCGTGGATGGGATGTCCGACGACGATTTCGCGGGCGCCGGGCTGCAAAGGCTTCTCACGCTTCCGCAGCACGATCTGCTCACGCTCGCCGGGGACTGGCTCGGCGAGCTGGCGCCGTGGCGCAACCCCGAGACCCTGGCGGCGATCTCCACCACCCTCGCCGCCGAGTCCGTCCTGTCCTCCCTCTTCGTCTTCGGGGAGCAGGTGGCCGAGTCCGACGTCCGCGCCGAGGTCCCCGCACCCCTGCTCGACCTGCTGCTCCGCGCCCGGGTGCTCTCCGAGGAGTCCGGGAAGATGTCGGCCGACTACTGCCTGGTCCGAGGGGACGGCATGTCGCTGCTGGCCGCCTGGCGGGCGGCGGGACGGGACACGGGCTCGTACGCGCCCTGGGTCGGCACCGACTCGATGACGCTCTCCCGGCTGGTGGCGGCGCGCCGAGGTGCCCGGTCGGCCCTGGACCTGGGATGCGGCACCGGCATCCTCGGACTGTCGGCGGCCCGCAACGGCGCCGAGGTCCTGTCGGTCGACGTCAACCCGGAGTGCACGGCCGCCGCGACGCTCAACGCCCACATCAACGGGCTGGGGGACCGGCTGACCGCTGTCGAGGGCGACATCATGTCCCTGTCGCTGGACTCCCGGTTCGACCTGGTCGTCTCCAACCCGCCCTGCCTCCCGCTGCGCCGCGGCTCGCTCGGCTGGCTGGCCGGCGAAGCGGGGCTGGACGGCCTGGAGTTCTTCTGGGAACTCCTGCGCCTGGTCCCCGGACTCCTCACCCAGGAAGGCGAGGCGCTGCTCCAGGCCGCCGCCTACGGGGACGAGCGCGGGCCGTTCTTCGTCCCGGAACTGGCGGCCGAACTGCGCCGCCTGGGCGTCTTCGGACGGCTGCTGCTGCGGCCCTCCACGCCCCCGCGCTGGCCGGCCTTCGCGCCCCGCGACGAGGAACAGCAGCTCACCGGCCCGCTCGGCGACGAGGTCCGGGAGTACGTCACGCGGATCGGTGCCACCCACTACTACGGATTCGTCCTCTCGGTACGCTGCGACGGCGAGGGCCTGGCGGTCGGCCGCTTCCAGTGACCGGCATCGGGGGCGGCCCACGGGTCAGCCCCCGGTGACCGTCGGCCCGAGGTCGGCGCGTTCCAGGGCCGCGACCGCGTCGGCGACCTCCATCAGCGTCAGGCGCGTGGTGTCGACCAGCCGGACGCCGGGCACGTCGGGCACCTCCGCGTCGAGGTGACGCTCCGCCAGCCGGCCCTCCACGAACAGCCGCCCGCCCGCGTCGCTCTCGATCCGGGCGGCCAGCGCCTCCGGGTCCGCCCGCAGGCCGTAGTAGACCGCCTCCGCGCCGAGCTCCTCGAACACCTTCTGGAAACGTTCGTAGGCACGGCCCGCGAGGACCACCCCGGTGACGATCACGACGCGGGCACCCCACTCCCGGTAGACGGGCAGGGCCGCGCGCACGGTCGAGGCCATCAGGTCGTACACCTCCTCGCCGCCGTTCCAGGGGTGGACGATCGGGTCGCAGTCCATCGCGGCGGCCGGCATGCCGTACCGCGTCACCAGCTGGTGTCCCAGCCGGGTCTTGCCCACGCCCGGGGCACCGGTGATCACTACGGCGCGCATCAGCCGGCCACCTCGTGGACCGTGCCGACCAGGCGGAAGCCCAGGTGCGGGATCTTCAGGAGCTTCGCACCGGAGTCGATGTCGAGGAACTTCTGCTTCAGGACCGAGGTCACCTTGTTCACGTCCTCCCCGCCGGTGGCCTCGCTGAGTTCCTCGCGGGAGACGATCTGGCCCGGCCGGCCGGACAGCAGGCGCAGCAGCCCCGCCTCGGCGTCGGTCACGGGCAACGACTTCGCGGCGGAGTTCAGCGAGCCGTTCGCGAGCGTCAGCACCTGGGTGTTCTCGGACGGGGTGACCGTCTTGAGATAGCTGAGGGTCTCCACGATCCGGGGCCGCCGCAGGGGGCTGGCCAGCGTGAAGCCGTAGCCGGCGGTGACCGCCGCCAGGACCTCGGTGGCGGAGACACTGTCCAGCACGGCGACGGCGTAACCGCCCCGGCGCTTGAGGTCCGTCACGGACAGGTCGTCAGGCCGGGCGGCGGCGACCCGGTGGAAGGAGACCAGCAGCGCGCCGGGCGGCGGGGCGTGGCCCGTCGCGGGGTCCGTGACATGCAGGGCGATGCCCACTTCGGCACATGCCTCCGCGAGCACCTCCAGGTCTGCCGGTGTCAGGGACTGAGCCAGTACGTACATGGAGGAAACCCTTCACAGAGCGGCGGGGCCGCGGTCGCTTGTCGGGGGACGCATCAGCCAGATCCGCTCGGCGGCCGGGAACCCGGAGCCCTCCGCCAGGCGCACGCCGTGCCGGCGGATGCGCTGGATGATGCCCTTGCGTACCTGGATACGGTAGGCGCCCAGCGCCTCACACTTGGTGATCAGCGCCTCGTCGTCCACGGGCAGCAGCTCGGGGCGCAGCCCGCCGAGTCCCTGCTCGGCCAGGCGCGCGCCGAGGTTCTTCGCGGTCTCCTCGGCGGAGGCGAACAGGGAGTACGGCTGGTCCTCGTAGAAGGCGACCCGCGCCGAGCCGAGCCGGCCGGTCCGGGCCAGTTCGAGGACCGCCTCCCGGCAGGCGACATGGTCGACGTGGCCGCCGACGCCGAGGGGCGCGTAGACCGGGCCGGCGCCCTCCAGCAGGGGGGCGAGACGTTCGGTGAGGGCGTCGAAGAGCTGCGGTTCCTCCCGTACGGACCCGTCGGACCAGGCCGGGGCGGTGAAGAACCGGTCCCGTCTGAGGTCGCGGTCGGCGGCGTCGACGAAGCCCAGCAGCTCCACCCGGGCGCGCAGCACACGGGCGGCGACGCCCTCCTCGTCCAGCAGCAGACGCCGGGTCAGCGCCGGGCGTTCGGCGTAGTACGGGTCCTTGGTCCAGGTCTCGACGCTGAAGACGTCGAGGAACCGGGCGCCCTGCCGGGCCACCGTTCCGCCGAGGGCCAGCGCGGCGTCGTCCGGATGCGGGGACACGATCACCGGGGGCTCGGTGGCCGGAGGGCCGGGCGGGAGCGGGGGCGCCATGAGCAGCAGGCCGTGCCGACGCCACCGGCCGATGGTCTCGCGGTCCGCCTCGGGGAACCCGGCGAGGGGCCAGCTGCCGTCGCAGCGGGACAGCAGGGCGGTGTCACGGTCCGACAGATGGCCGTACCCCTCTACCTGGTGCCCCAGGAAACGCAGCGTCCCGTCCGCTGTTTCCACGTGCGGCAGGACCATCGGGTACCACGTGTCAGGAATCTCCGTCATGTAACTCCGATAACTCCGATGACTCCGAGCCCGTGGTGACGAATGACAGACGCCATAGGGCCGGAGCATACAGATCGCCTCCAGGTGTGCCCAGAGCGTGATCCGAAGAGGCAGAAAATGGGGGGACGGGTGGCCGAAAATATGGTGATCTAATGATCACGATTGCCCTGGGTAACCACCGGGACGATAGCTTTCGGTCATTCGTTTCGGTTCACGTGTTATATCCGGAGACCCTCTCCGGAATCCGGCGGCGGCCGGGCCCGCGCCGACGAACTTCGCATGTCAGCACCCATTTTTCCGAAGGCGCCGCGAGTGGCCGACCCGGACCCGGGCGGTGGCCGTCATCAGGCCGTCGACAGGGCCGAACGGATGGTAAACGGAAGGAATAGGCCACGCCGACGGCCCGGTTCCGGACGCGCCATTGCGTCGGAGATCTTCTCCTGTAGCCTCAAAGTGCGATTTGACCTGTCGGGCGACTCAGAGGACAAGGCAGGGGAATGGAGACTCGCGTACTGCTGGTTCAACAAGGAGTCTGGGGGAATTCCGCTGCCTCCATGCCTCTGGCGATCGGCTACCTCAAGGCCTATGCCGACGCGGACGACCGCATTCGACGCCGTATGGACATCTCCATCAGGAACTATCCGGGCGACGCCGGCCTGAACGCCATGGCCCGGGACCTGATTCGGGACGGCTGCCCCGACATCCTCTGCTTCTCCGTCCTCGGCTGGAACTTCCGCGCCTTCGGAACCCTCGCGGAGACGTTCAAGCAGATGAACCCGCAGGGCTGGGTCGTCTTCGGCGGCAACCACGTCGCCTACCAGGCCGAGCGGGTCTTCCGCATGTTCCCCCAGGTCGACGTGGTGGTGAACGGCGAAGGGGAGCTGATCTTCCGCGACCTGCTGAACGGCTACCTGGACGGCGCCCAGCGCGGCGAACTCCACGAGATCGGCGGCATCTCCTTCCGTGAGGCCGACGGGAACCTGGTCACCACCCCCGAACGCGAGCGCATCCAGGACCTGGAGATCCTGCCGTCCCCCATTCTGACCGGCGCGATTCCACTGGTCGACAAAAAGGGCGGCTTCCGCTACGACTACGCGCTGATGGAAACGAACCGGGGATGCCCGTACAAGTGCGCCTTCTGTTATTGGGGAGGCGCCACCGGGCAGAAGATCCGGGCGTTCTCACGGGAACGGCTGCGCGAGGAACTCGAAGTCCTGGGGCGGCACGGCGCGGATATCCTGATGCTCGCCGACTCCAATTTCGGACTCATGCGCCAGGACGAGGAATTCCTGGACGACATGCTCCGGGTGCGCCGCAAGTACGGGTTCCCGAAGCGGCTGGAAACCTCCTGGGCCAAGAACAAGTCTCCCGGCTTCTACCGCATCATGGAGAAGATGAAACAGTCCGGGATGCACAGCGCCTTCATCCTCGCCCTCCAGACGATGGACGACTCGGTGCTGGATCTCATGCGCCGGCGGAACATGAAGCTGAACGACTGGGAAAGCCTCGTCGCCTGGCTGACCGATCACGGCATCACCCCGTATCTGGAGTTGATCTGGGGAGCGCCGGGCGAGACGGTCGAATCGTTCCTGGACGGTTATGACCGGGCGGCACAGCACACGCCGTTCATCGCGGTCCACCCGCTGATGCTGCTGCCGAACACCGAATACCACGACAAGCGCGAACAGCACGGACTGGTGACCGTGCGCGGCGAGCAGGACGACTTCGACTACGTGCTCTCCCACCGGACGATGACGCTCGCGGACAACGAGCGCATGCTCCGCTTCATCTGCTGGAACCGGGTCCTGGCCCGGAGCCTGTTCCTGCACAACATCTGGGTCGCCCTGCGCTCGCTCGCCGGCGTCCCCCAGTCACAGGTGCTCCTCAGCTTCTCCGACTGGGTCGACAAGAGCGAGGACCCCGACGCCAGGGAGCTGTGCGCGGTGGCCAGGCCGGCGAACTCCGCCAGTGAACTCGTCGACCCCAACGTCTGGCGACTGCTCACCAAGAGGCTGCTGCGGCAGTGGTGGGAGGAGGCCATGCGCCCCGCGCTGCCCGAGCACCTGCTGCCGGTCCTCGACGAGGTGTTCCGCTACGACCTGCTGTGCCAGCCCGTCCGCCGGCTGCCCGACGGATCGGGCCCCGAGGAGGACCTCCCGGTCGTCAGCAAGTACGGCGAGAGCTGGTACCTGCGCAGCGAAGCGGAGTTCACCCACCCCGTGCCCCGGCTGATCGCCGCGCTGCGGCGCGGGGAGACGGTGAGCACCGAGCCGGAGCGCCACACCGCCGACTTCTACTACCGGACCGAGTTCGGCGGTGACCTCCAGCACTACTTCCGCATGGACCGCTTCCGCGGACTGACCGAGCAGCAGCTCGACGAACAGTTCACCAAGGTTTGACCGAGATCCTTCACCACGGGAGACACGACGATGGACCGCGCCGGGCTGATACGGGAGCTCCACGAGATAGCGGCGGGCATGACCAAGGGAGAGCACCGGCCGGCCCCCCAGGAGGGCGACGCCAGCCTCGTGGACCAGTACGGGTTCAGCTCCCTGGACGCCCTGGAGTACCTGCTGATCCTTGAGGAGAAGTTCGATGTCGTCTTCGAGGACGAGGACCTGACGGAGGAGACCCTCTTCTCCATCGAGGGCCTCGCCTCCTACATCCTCCAGCAGAAGGCCGGCGAGAGCCCCTCCCTGACGTGACGACGGCCATGACACCGGCAGCCGTGGCGGTCAGCGTGGTCGTACCGACCCGCGACCGGACCACCCGGCTCCTGCTCACCCTGACGGCCCTGGGACACCAGACCCTGGACCGTGAGCGGTTCGAGGTCGTCCTGGTCGACGACGCACCGGAGCGCGGCGCGGTGGAAGAGGTGCTGTCCGCCCTTCCCCCGGGCCTGCCGGTCCGCCAGGCCACCACGGGCGGGCGCGGGGTGGCCTGCGCCCGCAACACCGGGGCCCGGCTGGCGCGCGGGGAACTCCTGCTCTTCCTCGACGACGACACCCTGGCCACCCCCGGGCTCCTGGAGGCACACCTCGCGGCCCACCGGGAGGCGCCCGGCGCCACCGTGGTGCACGGCGCCGTCACCGACCTGTCCGCGTTCACGCTGACGCCCGAACCCCGGCCCCTGCGAACAACCCTGACCGGTGCCCGGAACCGCACGATCGACCCCGCCACCGTCGCCGGCCTCGACGCCGCCGTCCCCCTGCTCGGGCCGCGCCGCTCGTTCATCGAGCGGACCGCCCGGCAGGTGACACGGTCACCCGCGTACGCCCCGCTGCGCTGGCTGAGCTGCATCGGCACCAGTACCAGCGTCCGGCGCACGGTGTTCGACGGGGTCGGCGGCTTCGACGAGCACTACGGACAGCTGTGGGGCGGCGAGGACCTCGAACTGGGACTGCGGCTCGCCGCCGAGGGCGCCGCCTTCGGCCTGCTCGACACGACCGCGTACCACCTGCCGACGGCCCGCCGGGACACCGGCGACCTCCTGCCGAGGTTCTGGCAGCGCGTCGCCGACCGGCACGGGGACCCGCGCCTCGCGGACGTCGGCCCCTTCCTCACCGGCCGCCTCTCCCTCGACGAACTGGCCGCGAGGCTGGGCCACGCGCTGGCCCCCGGAACGGCGGTGTCATGACGCACCCGACGGCAGGCACGGTGACCGTGGGCGGAACGGCGCCCCGGTCGCTGGAGGCACTGCGCTCCCGGCAGGACCTGTCCGTCCTCGCCGCCGGAGCGTCGCTGCCCGCCGCCTTCGTCGACGTACTGTCCACCGCACTCGACCACCTGCCCGCCGCCCTGCGCGCCGGTGTCCCCGTGATCATGGCGGCCACGGACTACTGCGTGGCGGCCACCTCCCAGTACGTCGGCCGGTGCGTGGAGGCCGAGGCGGGAGGCCGCAGGCTACGGCCGTCCGAGGCCATGACCCCGGAACCGGCGCAACTGCTCCAGGAGTTGGCGCAGGCCGGCGGCTGGAACGGGACGGGCCACGTGCTGATCAGCCCGCGCGCGGCCACCCTCCAGGCGGTGCGCTGGGCATGGGGCGCCGTCGCCGCAGGGCTGCACGAGGCGATGGTCGTGTGCGAGGTCGTACAGGCCGAGCACGAGGACGGCTACCGGATCGCGGCCGTCCCCGTGACCGCCGCCGACAGCGCCCCCCGGACCGGCGGAGCGTCCGTGGTCGTCTCCGGCACCGGCCTCGTCACCGCCTTCGGCGACGGAGGAACCGCGTTCTGGCAGGGCCTGCTGGACGGCCGCCGCGAACTGTCCGAGCTGACCCGCTTCGACGCGTCCCGCTTCCGCAGCAGGACCGTGTGCCAGACACGGGTCTCCGGACACCCGACACGGCGTGCATTACTGGAGAGGGCCCGCTCGGAGGCGCTGCAAGAAGCGGGACTCGACGAACTGCCGGGCCGGACCCTGCTCGTGTCCGCCGGAGTCGTCCCGCACCTCCCACAGGTCGCCGACGCCCCCCGGATCGACGAGATCGCGGTGGAGCCCGACTGGGACGCGGACGGATCAGGCGTCGCCCCATCAGACGCGGTGCTGCTCGCCCACGCCTGCGCGTCCGGCGCCTTCGGGCTGGCCATGGCACGCGAATGGCTGCTGTGCGGCCTCGCGGACACGGCCGTCGTCACCGGAGTGTCGTCCCTCAACGCCTACGACTACGCCTGCCTCGACGTCCTGCGCGCGACGAGCACGACCGCCGCCCGCCCGTTCGACGAGCACCGCTCCGGCGTCACCATCGGGGAAGGCGCCGGAGTGATCGTCCTGGAGACCGCCGAGCGCGCGGCGGCCCGTGGACAGACGCCCCTGGCGACGCTCAGCGGCATCTCCTGCCGGGTCGCGGGACAGGGCCTCAGCCGCCTCAACGCGCACATCGGCGCCGCGTGCATGCGCGACGCGCTGGCCATGGCCGGCCTCACCACCGTCGACTACGTCCACGGCCACGCCCCCGGCACCCGGCAGGGCGACGAAGCCGAACTCCTGGCCCTGGACCAGATCGGCGCCGAGCACGACTGGCGGGGCGTCCCGGTCAGCTCGTACAAGGGGGCGGCCGGCCACCTGCTGCACGCCTCGGTGTTCCCCGGCGTCGTGGCGGCGGTCCGGGCCCTGCGCGACCAGGTGCTTCCGGGGACCCCCGGGCTGCGCAAGCCCCTCGACGCGCGGCATGTGCGGGTACTGCGCGATCCGGAGCCCTGTGACGGGATTCGCTCCGTGCTGGTGAACAACTTCGGGTTCGGCGGCAACAACGCCGCGTTCCTCCTGACGGGAGGCGCGGCCGGGCGCAGGGAGTGGGGTACGGATGGCTGACGCGGTGCTGATGACACCCCGGGAGATCCTCACCGGGTTCTCCAGTGTCAACAACCAGAACGTCCTGATCAACGACGAGGAGTACCTCCGCCTGGACCCTGCGATGCGCCTCTTCTACGAGAAGGTCCGGGAGAACCTCGGGGTGGCCTGCATCGCCGGTCACTTGAGGTCGTGCGGTTATTCGGTGCGGGCGTTGAACCTGCACGGGCGTAATCCGAGCGATGAGGTGATCACGGATCTGATCCGGCGTGAGCGGCCGAAGTTCGTCGGGATCAGCATCATGTACGACCTGCACATCGTGGACGCGGTGCGGTTGCTGCGGTGTGTGCGTGAGGCTGATCCGTCGGTGTTCGTGGCGATCGGCGGGGCGTTCTGCACGTACAACGCCAAACTCATAGCCGAGCGCATCCCCGAAGCGGACTGTGTGGCCTTCGGTGAGGGTGAGCTGACGGTGGAAGGGCTGATGGAGTGCCTCGCGGCAGGCCGTGACTGGCACGGTGTGCCCGGACTGTGGTTCTGGCAGGAGGGCCGGGTCCGCAGCAGCGGCCCGCCCAAACTCCCCGACCTCACCCAGGAGCCCTGGCCAGCCCGGGACCTGCTCGTGCACCACCGCAAGAACGGCATCCCCACACCGGTGGCGTCGACCTACACGAGCCGTGGTTGCCACGCCAAGTGCACCTTCTGCTACGTGCCCCGGGCGCCGGGTGTCACGGCGGGCAACGCCTGGCGGGTCCGCTCGCCGGTCGACGTCGTGGACGAGATCGAGTACCTGCAACGGGAGTTCGGGACCCGGTTCCTGTGGTTCAACGACGACAACTTCGGCGGCGCCTTCCAGGAGGGCTACCACCACGCCGTCGGCTTCGCCGAGGAGATCCTCCGCCGGGGGCTGGACATCTCCTTCCACTCCGAGTTCCGCGTCGACACCGGCCTCGTCGACCGGGAGGCCCTGAACACCCTGCGCCGGGCCGGCATGGCCTCCGCGCTGCTCGGCATGGAGACCGGGGCGCCGACGATGGCGAAACGGTTCCGCAAGGGAACCATGGTGGAGTACAACTTCGACGCCGCCCGCCTGTTCAAGAAGGAGGGCATCGAACTCGAACCCGGCTGGATCATGGTCGAACCCGGCACGACCCTCGACGAACTCTGGGAGAACCTGAAGTTCATCGTGGCCGCCGACATCGCCGTGAGCGAGAACCCGTTCTCCTTCATCAGCCGCGCCATCGCCCTGCGCGGCACGGAGATGTACGACAAGATCGCCGACCCGACCCCGCCGGAACTCCCGGGCGTCGAAGGGCCGGCCAGGGACGTCCTGCTGGAGGCCCGCCGGGAGTACCGCATCCCGGACGCCCGGGTCGAGGACGTGTGGGCGGCCTGGAGCACGGTGAGCGCGGAGGTCGCCAACCGCAAGGAGGAGCTGCCCTTCGTCGCCCAGATGATCGTCGACGCCACCAGGGCGCGCAGGGCCCGGGGGGAGCAGGGGCTGCGCCCGCTGCTCAGCCGGCTGCGCGGGTGGGCCGACGGCCTGCCGGACCTGCTGGTGGCCTTCCTCAACGTCGGGCTGCTCCTCGCGGACGAGAACCCGCCACGGCTCGCCGAACGGCTCGAAGCCGAGCTGCGCACGCTGGTCGACGCCTACGACCGCAGGGTCCTGGGCGAGACCTACCAGGTGTTCGTCGAAGAGACCAAGAGGCTGTGCGGAGAGCAGGTCATGGCCGGCTGACCCGGCCGGTGTCGGGACGCGCACATGAAGACGAGAGAGGAGACCGGTCATGGCGGATGTGGTCCTGCTGACCCCCCGGGAGATCCCCACCGGCGCCGCGAGCCTGAACAACCAGAACGTCCTGATCAACGACGAGGAGTACCTGTCCCTCGACCCCGCGATGCGCCTGTTCTACAAGCGCGTCCGGGAGAACCTGGGAGTGGCCTGCATCGCCGGTCATCTGAGGGCGTGCGGATACTCGGTGCGGGCGCTGAACCTGCACGGGCGTAACCCCAGCGATGAGGTGATCACGGATCTGATCCGGCGTGAGCGGCCGAAGTTCGTCGGGATCAGCATCATGTACGACCTGCACATCGTCGATGCGGTGCGGTTGCTGCGCTGCGTCCGTGAGGCCGATCCGTCGGTGTTCGTGGCGATCGGCGGGGCGTTCTGCACGTACAACGCGAAGCTGATAGCCGAGCGCATCCCGGAGGCGGACTGTGTGGCCTTCGGTGAGGGCGAGTTGACGGTGGAAGGGCTGATGGAGTGCCTCGCGGCCGGGCGTGACTGGCGTGGTGTGCCGGGGCTGTGGTTCTGGCAGGAGGGCCGGGTCCGCAGCAGTGGCCCGCCGAAGCTCCCCGACCTGGCCAACGAGCCCTGGCCGGCGAGGGACCTGCTCGTGCACCACCGCAAGAACGGCATCCCCACACCGCGCGCGTCCACGTACACGAGCCGGGGCTGCCACGCCAAGTGCACCTTCTGCTACGCGCCCCGGCAGCCCGGGGTGGTGGACGGGCCCTGGCGGGTCCGGCCGGTGGGGGACGCGGTCGACGAGATCGAGTATCTGCAACGGGAGTTCGGGACCCGGTTCCTGTGGTTCAACGACGACAACTTCGGCGGCGCCTTCCAGGAGGGCTACCACCATGCCGTCGGCTTCGCGGAGGAGATCCTCCGCCGGGGCCTGAAGCTCACCTTCCACTGCGAGTTCCGCGTCGACACCGGCCTCATCGACCGGGAGGCGCTGCGCACCCTGCGCCGGGCCGGCATGGACCTGGCCCTCCTCGGCATGGAGACCGGGTCGCCCGGCATGATGAAGCGGTTCCGCAAGGGGACCACCGTCGAGTACAACTTCGACGCCGCCCGCCTGTTCAAACAGGAGGGCATCGAACTCGAACCCGGCTGGATCATGATCGAACCGGGTACGACCCTCGACGAGCTCTGGGAGAACCTCAAGTTCATCGTGGCCGCCCGGGTGCACGAGAGCGAGAACCCGTTCTTCCTGATCAACCGGGCCATCGCCCTGCGCGGAACCGAGATCTATGACAAGGCCACGCGGTACGAGGAACCCGACATCCCCGGCGTGGACGGCGTCGCCCGGGAAGTGCTGCGGCACGCCCGGCGCGACTACCTCGTCGAGGACGAGCGGGTGGAACACCTGTGGACGGCCTGGAGCCGGGTCTCCTCGGAGATCAACGACCGCAAGGAGAACGAGGTCCCCTTCCTCGCGCAGAGCATCGCGGACACCGTACGGGCCCGGCGCGGCACCGGCGCCGCGTCCCTGCGCCCCCTGCTGGGCCGGCTGCGCAGCTGGGACCAGGGGCTCGCCGGGCTGCTGATCGCCTTCCTCAACGCGGGGCTGCTCCTCGCGGACGAGAACCCGCCCGGACTCGCCGACCGGCTGGAGACCGAACTGCGCGCCATGATCACCGCGTACGACCGCGAACACCTCGGCCACGCCTTCCCCGACTTCGTCGCCGAGACGGCGAAGGCGTGCGGCGAGCACGCCCTCGCCCAGGTGAGGGGGTGAGGCGGTGACCCGCGAGCGCATCCGGTACGCGGCCGTCGGCTGCGGCCGGGTCTTCGAGCGCTACCACCTGCCCTGCGCCGACGAGCGGGACGCCATGGAACTGGTGGGCCTGGTCGACGCCGACGTCGAACGGGCCCGGTCGCTGACGGCGGACCGCCCGCAGGTGTGGACCGGCACCTCCGTCGACCGCCTCATCCACGAGACGCGCCCGGACCTGATCAGCGTCTGTACGCCCAACGACGCCCACGCCGAACCGGTGCTGGCGGCGCTGGACGCCGGCATCGCGGTGCTGTGCGAGAAGCCCCTCGCCGCCACCGTGGAGGAGGCGCGGCGGATGGCGGCCCACCCGGCGGCCGAGAAGCTGCTCGGGGTGAACATGCCCTTCCGCTTCCACCCGCTCCTGGAGGCGTTCGCCGACGCGGCCCGGCCCGGCGCCCAGCGCGTCGACTTCTCCTTCGCCACCCCCGGTAACCGCGTCTGGCGGGCCTACACGCCCTGGTACGGCGACGCACGGCGGGCCGGCGGCGGCGCGCTCCTGGACCTCGGGCCGCACGCCCTCGACCTGCTCATGACGGTCTTCGGAGCGCCGGACGTGGAGGCGTGCGAGGTGGACGCGCCGGGCGTGGAGGAGCGGGTCCGGCTGGACCTGTCGTTCCAGGGCGTACCGGCGACACTGCGTATCGACCGGGCCGCGCGCAGGCTGGAGACCTCGGTCACCGTCACCACCGAGGACGGTGACCACGTCCTCGACCTGCGCCGGGGTGAACTGCGCCGGGCGGACGGCACGGTCGAATCGGCCGGACAACGCCCCGAACTCGCCGCGATCTCGGCCCACTTCGACCTGGTGACGGGCGCCCCCGCCGCGCATCCGAAGGTGAGCGCCCAGGACGCCCTGGAGGTCCAGCTCGTCGTGGAGTCGGCCTACCGGCGCGCCACGGCGCCCCTGCCACAGGGCGGGTGACGGACGGTCAGCGCAGGAAGCGGGCCACCTCGGCGCAGAAACACTCAGGTTCGGTGCGATGCACGTAGTGACCCGCGTCGATGGCCAGCAGCCGTCCCCGGGGCACCGCCTCGGCGACCTCGGCCAGCAGCGAACGGGGGACCGGACTGGACAGCCCGCCGCTGATCACCAGCGTCTCGGCGGTGACGTCGGCGAGCCGCCGCCACCACCCGGGGTCCGCCGTGCGCAGGCCGTCGATGACAGGGCGTACCGCAGCGCTGTCCAGCTCCCCGGCCCGGTGCAGCTCGCGGAACTCCCGGTACAGCGAGATGACGTGCGCCTGCCCGCCGCCCGCCCCGGACCGCGCCCACAACTCCGCCTGCGCCGCCGCGTCCCGGGGCGGCGGAGGCGTGTCCTCGATCACCAGCCTGCGGACCCGCGCGGGATGCCGCTGGGCGATGAGCCAGGCCACATGACCCCCCATGGAGTGGCCCACCAGGTCCACCTCGTCCAGGCGGTGCCGGTCCAGCAGGGACAGCACGTCCCGGTACATCAGCTCGAACGTGTACGCCTCCGCCCGGGGGCTGCGCCCGTGTCCGCGCAGGTCCGGCACGAACAATCGGCGGCCCCGGGGCAGCAGCGCGGAGACGAGCCGGTCCCAGCTCCGCCCGGTGTTCCCCAGCGCGTGGAGCAGCACCGCCGGCCTCCCCGCCGGGTCACCCGTGACCCGGCAGTTCAGCGTCAACGGCGCCTCAGGAACGTGCACTGGTCACGAGGTAGTTCACGATGGCCGTGACCGTCTGCTGATGCCAGACCAGGTTGGCCGGCAGCTTGCGCTCCAGCAGCCGTTCCAGACGGCGCCGGATGACGATCGCCATCACGGAGTCCAGCCCCGACTTCAGCAGCGACCGGTCGGGGTCGAGCTGCGCCCGCTCCAGCTTCATCTCACTGACGATCACGGAGACCGTCTGCTCGTGCAGAAGAGCCCGCAACTCCTCCTCCGACAACTCCTCGGACGGCAGGGCCCCGACCGCCGCCTCCCGCGCCGGGGCCTCCTTGGCGAGGTCGCGCAGCAACCCCGTACGGCGGCCCCCGCCCGGCAGCGGCACGGTGCGCAGCACCGCGAGGGACGCGGCGCCGGTCCGGCCGGCGAGGTCCCAGGCGGCGAAGGCCTCCGGCGCCGTGATGTCGCCGACGCCGTGCGCCTGGAGCTCGGCGTCCACCGCCGCGTTGGCCGCCATGCCCATGCCCCGCCAGGACGTCCACGCCAGGCTCATGCTGCCGACGGCACCGAGGGTGTGGTCGTACCCGGCCATGGCGTCGAGGAAGGCGTTGGCCGACGCGTAGGCGGCCTGGCCGGTGAGGCCCAGGTACTGCCCGCACGACGAGAAGTGGACCAGGAAGTCCAGGCTCCCCGGCGGGAACAGCCGGTGCAGGGTCAGGGCACCGCCCGCCTTCGGCCGCATCACCGCAGCCAGGGCGTCGGCGTCGAGCCCGTCGACCAACTGGTCCTGGAGCACACCGGCCGCGTGCACCACCCCACGGACCGGGGGCATGCCCAGCGCGTCCGGGGTCAGAGCGGCGGCAGCCGCCTCAGCGTCCGACAGGTCCAGGGACAGCACCCGTACGGTCGCCCCGAGAGCTTCGAGCCTGCGGACCGTCGCCACGCGGCGCGCCTGGACCTCGTCGGTGACGGCGTCCCACTCCGAACGAGGCGGCAGGGCACTACGTCCGGCGAGCACGAGGCGGCGCGCGCCCCGCTCCACCAGCCACCGGGCGATCTCCCCGCCCAGACTGCCCAGACCGCCCGTGACGAGATACGTGCCGTCCTGCCGGCACCGCAGCGGCGCGCCTTCCGCGTTCACGGAGCGGACCAGCCGGTTCGCCCAGGCCCCGCCCTCCCGGACGGCGACGACGTCCTCGCCCGGGTTCGCGGCGACCACGCGCAGCACGGCGGCCAGGTCGTCCCCGGTGGGCCGTGGGGCGAGATCGACCGTGCCGCCCCACAGCTCGGGGTGCTCGCCCCCGACGACCCGGCCGAGACCCCACCGGGCTGCCTGGGCCACCGACTCCAGCCGGTCCGCCTCGCGGACACCACGGGTCAGCGACCACAGCCGCGCCGTACCGGGCGGCCACGCGCCCAGCAGCCGCGCCACCGACGCGAGCTGCCACGCCTCGCGCACGGCACGCTCCGCCGCCTCGCTCTCCCCGGCCGGACGGTCCGGCAGGGGCAGCAGGAGCACGTCCACGGGACCGGGGACCTGCCCGCGCAGGCCGTCGAGACCGTCCGGGGACTCCGCCGCCAGGCACGGGACACCGAGTCCGTCGGCCGTGGCGCGCAGTGCCGCCGTCAGCTCGCCGTCCGCGCCGACCAGCACCAGGGGCCGGTGCGGGCGGGGGGTGTCGAGGGGTAGGGGGTTCCAGTCCGTCCGGAACAGCAGGTCGCCGGGCGGGGCCGACCGGGCTTCGGTATCGCCGCCCGCGTACCGGACCCCGGACAGCACGGCCACGGTCCGGTCGTCGGCCGCCGTGATCCGTACGTTCACCGTGTCCCCGCCGTCGACGTACGCCTCTAGGCGGGCGCGGGGCGGGGGCTCGGCCGTGGTCCACACGCGGCCGACGCCGGCCACCACCCGCAGCGCGGCGGGTCCGGGGAAGGCGACGGCCGCCATGGACAGCGCGGCGTCGAACAGCGGGGCCCAGGACGTCGGTTCATCGGACGCGACGATGTCGGCGCGCAGCCCGTCCGGGACCCGTTCCAGACGCTCCACGCGCCAGGGGAAGGCCATGCTCGGTACGCCGACCGAGGCGAGGTGGGTGGTGATCTGGTCGTGGGGGAGTGCCGTTCCCGGTCCGTCCACGGCCGGCTGTAGGGGCGGCGGGGCGTCGCCGGACACGGACGCCACCGCGTGGGTCAGCGACGACCGCTCGTCCCCGTCCGGGTCGGCGGTCCGGGACAGCAGGCGGAGTACGCCGTCCTGCGCGATCACGTCGACGTCCTGGGCCGTGGACAGGGCCAGCGGCAGGTCGAACGACACGTCGGAGAGGCCGCTCACCCCGGCCGCGTCCAGGAAGGTCTGGAGGACGACGGCCGCCGGGACGATCTCCGCGCCGTGGATGGTGTGGCTGCCCGGATACGGCCGGGACTCCAGGTCGACGCGGGTGCGCCAGAGGTCCAGCGGCGTCGTCCCGGCCAGCGTGGTGCGCGGACCCAGCAGGGTACGGCTCGCCGGGTCGTGCCGGCCCCGGTCGGCCCGGTGGACCGGCAGGTCGCGCCAGAACCGCTGACGCCGCCAGCTGCGGACCGGCAGCGACAGGGGCCGCGCGTCCGGGGCGGACGGCCAGTCGAGGGGGACGCCGTGGCAGTACAGCAGCCCCGCGTTCAGCAGCAGGTGCTGCCGCTCGCCGGTGTCGCGGCGCAGGGAGGCGGCGAGGCAGTGCCGGTCGGCGCCGACCGTGTCCAGGGTTTCCTGCACGGAGTGCCGGACCACCGGGTGGGCCGACACCTCCAGGAACGTACGGAATCCGTCCTCGGCCGCTGCGGACACGGCGCCGGACAGCCGTACCGGGCTGCGCAGGTTGGCCGCCCAGTAGGCGCCGTCGCGGAGGGCCGTGTCGCGCGGGTCGGCCAGCGCGGTGCTGTAGACGGGGATGCGGGGGGCGTGCACGGTGAGGTCGGCCGCCGCCTCGGCCAACTCCTTCAGCAGGGGCTCCATCTGCGGGCTGTGGAAGGCCACGTCACTGTCGACGCGGCGCACCAGCAGCGACGGGTCCGAGGACAGGTCCCGGGCGAGGGCCTCGATCTCCGCGACCGCGCCGGCCACCACGGTCGTGGTGGGCGAGGCGAGGACCGCAGGCACCACGCCGTCGGTGCCACCGAGCCGTGCCTCGGCCTCGTCGGCGGGCAGGCCGATCATCAGCATGCCGCCCGCGCCGGCCACCCGCCGCAGCAGGACACTGCGCCGGCACACCAGCCGGGCGCCGTCCTCCAGCGACAGCACCCCGGCCGTCGCGGCGGCGGCGATCTCCCCCATGGAGTGGCCGATGACCGCAGCGGGCTGGACCCCGAGCGACCGCCAGACGGCGACCAGGCCCATCTGCACCGCGTAGATCATCGTCTGGGCCACGTCCACGCGGCTGACGTCGCCGTCCTCGATCAGTTCCCGGGCCGTCGCGCCGAACTCCTCGGCGAAGACCGGCCCGATCCGGTCGATCACCTCGGCGAAGACGGCGTCCGTGGCCAGCAGTTCGCGGCCCATGCCCGGCCACTGGGCGCCGGTCCCGGAGAAGACCCACACCACGTCGTCCAGGCCCTCGTCCGTCACCGTCCCCTCGACGAGGCCGGGCGCCGCGTCACCGGCGGCGAAGCGGCGCAGCCCGCCCGCCAGCTCCGCGCGGTCGGCGGCGACGACGGCGACCCGGCGCTCCAGGTGGCTGCGCCGGGTTCCCAGGTACTGCGCGACAGAGGCGAGCGCGACGTCCGAGCCCGGCCCGTCCAGCCAGTCGGCGAGCCGCGCGGCGTCCTCCCGGACGGCCGCTTCGGACCGGCCGGAGAGAGGGAACAGGCGGGGCAGTGCGTCCTGCGAGGCTGCCGGTGTTTCCTCCCGATGCGAGGCCGCCGGCGCCTCCTCCAGGACGACGTGGGCGATCGTGCCGCCGTAGCCGAAGCTGGAGACACCCGCCCGGCGGGGACGCTCCCCACGGCGCCACGGAGTGCGCTCCCGCGTCACCCGCAGCCGCGCCTCCGCCCAGGGAATGCGCGGGTTGGGGGCGGAGAAGTGCACGCTGGGCGGGATCTCCTCATGGACGAGCGCGAGGATCGTCTTGATCATCCCGGCGATCCCCGAACCGGCCTCCAGATGCCCGATGTTGCCCTTCACCGAGCCGATGAGACACGGGCTGTCCGTCGGCCGGCCCGCGCCGAAGACCGCGGCGAGCGCACCGGCCTCCAGCGGGTCGCCCGCGACGGTTCCGGTGCCGTGGGCCTCGACGTAGTCGACGCTCTGCGGGGCGATCCCGCACTGCGCGTACGTCCTGCGCAACAGGTCCGCCTGCGCCTCACCGTTGGGCGCCATGATGCCGGCGGTCCGGCCGTCCTGGCTCACCCCGCTGCCCCGGATCACCGCCAGGACCCGGTCCCCCGCCCGCTCGGCGTCCGAGAGGCGCTTCAGGACGAGGACGCCCGCCCCCTCGCCCCGGCCGTAGCCGTCCGCCGAGGCGTCGAACGGCTTGCTGTGGCCGTCCGGTGAGGTGGCGCCCGCACGGGCCAGGGTGACCGAGAGGCCGGGCGCCACCATGAGGTTCACGCCCGCCGCCAGCGCCACGTCCGACTCCCCGGCGAGCAGGCTGCGGCACGCCAGATGGACCCCGACCAGGGAGGCGGAGCACGCGGTGTCCACGGCTAGGCTGGGTCCGCGCAGGTCGAGGCTGTGCGAGATGCGGTTGGCCGTGGCGCACAGGGCCGCGCCGATACCCGTCCAGGGCTCGATCCGGGCGAGGTCCTCCAGCAGCCGGCGCCCGTAGTCGTCCGAACCGACGCCCACGAAGACGCCGCAGTCGGTGCCGCCCAGGCCCAGCGGCGGGAGCCCCGCGTGCTCCAGGGCCTCCCACGCCAGTTCCAGCAGCAGCCGCTGCTGAGGGTCCATCAGTTCGGCCTCGCGCGGCGCGATCCCGAAGAACTCCGCGTCGAAACCGGCGATGTCGGCGAGGAAGCCGCCCCGGGTCGGGGTCTCCCGCACGACGGCCGCGTGCTCGGGCCCGGTGCCCGCGTACGGGGCCCAGCGCTCCGCCCCGTCGCCGATGCCGTCCCGGCCCTGGACGAGGAGGTCCCAGAACGCGTCGGGGGAGTCGGCGTCACCGGGGAACCGGCAGCTCAGCCCGACGACCGCGATGGGCTCGTCGCCCTGTTCCTGCGAGGTGCCCGTCACACGAGGCTCCAGGCGGGAGCTTCCAGGACCGTGACCACGGCCGCGGTGATCATGAGGCCGGGGCCGGCGCTCAGCAGCAGGAGGTGGTCACCGGCGTCCACCTGCCCGTCCTCGACGAGGTGGTTGAGCTGCAACCCGACGTCGGCGGCGCCCGCGTGGCCGATGTCGCGGAAGAAGTCGACCGCGCCCAGCGACGCGTCCAGGCCCATCGGCCGCAGATGGCTGTCCAGGAAGTCCGTGGTGCCCGCCCCGAGATGGAGCACCTTCGACAGGTCCGCGACGGTGATCCCCGCCTCGCCCGTCACCTGCTCGACCAGCTTGGCGCCGCTCGCGCCGTACTCCTGGCCGATCTCCGACGCCTTCGGGCCCAGTTCCTCGACCATCGCCTCCAGGTGCTCGTTCATGTCGAGCGCCCGCCCGGTGGTCACCGCCGGAGGGAAGATCGGCTCGTGCCCGCGGTTGAGGATCTCGTACTGGGGCAGCGACACCGACTCGACGGAACGCAGCGCCGCCCAGCCGGACTGCTTCGACAGGACGACCGCCGTGGCCGCGTCGGCGAGCACCGCGTCGCGGTGGGCGTACCACCGGTCGACCGAGGGGGCGCCGAAGTTGTCCGCGCTGCTCACCACGGCGCCGGTGCGCGACGGCGAGCACAGCAGGTACTGGGTGGCCATCTCGACGGCGGCGAGGAACGCGTTGCACCCCTGCTCCACCGTCAGCGCCGGGATAGGGGAGCCGAGGGTGGCGCGCAGGATGTAGTGGGGCGCCGACCAGCCGTCGGGGCCTTGGTGGTACGCGCAGGAGTGGACGAGGAGGTCGATGTCCTCGGGGCCGAGGCCCGAGCGGTCCACCGCCTGCCGGACGGCCGCCACCGCCATGTCCGGCGCGGAGATGCCGTCGGCCACGGCGATGTTCCGCCAGCCGCAGGACTCCATCCGCTCCCGGTCGTACGCCCCGCGCCGGACCGCTTCCTCCACGCTCACCCGGGGCGGGACGAACGCCCCGGTGCCTGCCAGGAAGATGTTCTCTGTTCTCACTCTCACATGTCCTCACTGACCGGTCCGGGGCCTGATGACCTTCCCGGTCTCGGTGGTCGGCAGTTCCGCCCTGGAGGCGAAGGCGTGGGGGACCCAGGAGGGCGACAGCCGCTCCCGGCAGAAGCGCTCCAGCTTGTCGAGGTCGACCGTGTCGGGCGTCACCGTCGCGCTGATGCGCTGTCCGAGGACAGGATCGTCCACACCGGACACCAGACAGGCCGCGACATCCGGGAAGGCGAGCAGAACGGCTTCGATCTCCTCGGGACTGACCTTGGCGCCCGCGACGTTGATGCTGGTGGACAGACGCCCGGCGAGCACGAGGTCGGGCCCTTCCCAGCGGGCCAGGTCACCGGTGGTGAACCCGTCCCGCAGCCCGCTCGCGTCGACGGCGCCGCCCTCGACGTACCCGAGCATCATCGACGGCGACCGGACGGTCACCAGCCCCGTCACGTCGTCCCCCGGAACCGGGGACAGTTCGACCCGCACCCCGGGCAGGAGCGGGCCGGGACCACGGGCGCCGGGCTGCCACGGGGCCGGGCGGCTCACACAGATCGGCCCGGTCTCCGTGGTGCCGTACACCTGGCCGACGTGCCCGCCGAGCCGGGTCGCGACCAACTCGGCGGTGTGCGCGTCCAGCGCCATGCCGGCGGAGAGGAAACCGATCGCGGGGCCGTCGTACGGGCGGGAGCGGGCGGCCTTGGCCAGCAGCCGCAGCATGGGGGGCACCCCGACGAACAACGTCACGTCCCCGGCGCCGAGTTCGCGCAGCAGCACGCGCGGCTTGCCCGGCGTCGTACAGCGCACGGGCGCGCCCGCCAGCGGCGCGGCGACGGCGCACAGGCCGAAGCCGTACGCGTGCTGGAGGGGTACGGGGCACAGCAACCGGCTCTCCGGCCCAAGACCCAGCGCCGTACGGTAATGCCCGGCCTCGGACAGCAGGGCGGCGGCGGAGCGCAGCGCGACCCGGGGGTAGCCGGTGGTGCCCGACGTGATCTGCGCCGTCGCCGCCTCCTCGAAGGCGGGCCGCGGGGGTCCTTCCCGGCCGACGCTCAAGGTCCGTTCCTCCCAGCGCGCGGCCGTGACCGGGAAGGCCGGCGACGAGTCCGGGGCGATGAGGAAGTCGAGTGGACAGCGTTCCTGTAGCCGCTGGAGCTCCCACGGCGTCAGCCGGCGCGAGAGCGGCACCGCGACCGCGCCGGTGGAGATGATCGCGAACACGTCGGCGCTGAACTCGGCCGCGGGCCAGGCGACGGTTCCCACCAGGACGCCCGGCCCGACGCCGGCCTCCCGCAGGGCACGCGCCCGGGCGTCGACCCGCTCGGTCAACTGCGCCGCGCTGGTGGTCCCGTAGTCGTCGCTGATCAGCGGCGCGTCCCCGGCACGGGCAGCCTGGGCGCGCAGCAGGGAGAGCAGCTCCGTACGCGCGGCGGTCATCCTCCGAGATCGGTCAGGGCGCGCCGCAGCGCCCCCACCGCCTTGTCGAGGACGTCCCCGGTGTGCGCGGTGCTCAGGAACCACGGCTCCAGCGCGTTCGGATGGAAGTAGACGCCCTCCCGCTGGGCGAGGGCCTGGAAGCGCCGGTGCCGCGAGAAGTCGGCGGCCCCGGCGAGGTCGCGCAGGCTGTCGCCCTTCTCCAGCGGTTTCCTGAGCAGGGCCACGGACATCAGCGAGCCGACCCGGCTGATGTGCACGGGCCGCTTCTCCACGGCGAAGACCTCACGCACGGCCTCCTCCGCACCGGCGCCGACGGCCTCCAACTCCTCGTAGAGGCCGGGCAGCGCACGGATCTTGGTCAGTACGGTGACGACCGCACGCAGCGCCGCGTGGTTCCCGGCGTAGACGCCCGCGTGGTGCGCCTCGTTCGTGGCGAGCATCCGCATCGCGGCCTTCCGCCCGCCGAAGGCGGCGACCGGGAACCCCCCGCCCATCACCTTGGACAGGACCGTGAGGTCGGGCTCGACGCCGTACAGCTCCTGCGCCCCGCCTCGGGCGACCCGGAAACCGGTGATCACCTCGTCGAAGACCAGCATCGCGCCGCTGCGCGCGGTCAGGTCGCGCAGCAGCTGGAGGAAGCCGGGCAGCGGGGGGATCACCCCGGCGTTGACCAGGACCGGTTCCAGGATGACGGCCGCGATCCGGTCGCCGTCCCGCGCGAACAACTCCTCGACGGCAGCGGCGTCGTTCCACGGTAACTGCGCGGTGTGCGCGAGGGCCTCGGGGATCATCCCGGGCGCGCCCGGGACGACGTCCGTCGGCCGGGTGCCCTGGATCTGGAGCGTGTTCTTGCCCGCGCGCAGGACGGTCTCGCTCCAGCCGTGGTAGTGCCCTTCGAAGGTGACCACCAGGGAGCGGCCCGTGGAGGCGCGCGCCAGCCGCAGCGCGGAAGTGACCGCCTCCGTCCCGGAGTTGGCGAACCTGACCTGCTCCACGCCCGGCACCAGTTCGGCCACCAGGGCTCCGGCCTCGGCGTCCAGTTCATGCGGCAGGCCGGTCATATGGCCCCGGGTGAACTGGTCGGCCAGAGCGGCGGCCACGTCGGGGTCGGCATAGCCGAAGAGATTCGGGCCGTAGCCCATGTTGAAGTCGACGAACTCGCCGTCCTCGACATCGCGGATCAGACAGCCTTCGGCACGCCGTACGACCAGGGGAACGGGGACGGCCGCCGCACGCATACTGCTGCTGACACCGCCGGCGATGACCTCTTTGATGTCCTCCAGACAATCAGCGTTCGTCCGACGTTTGGCGTCCATGGCACCCACTGAAAACCTCCAGCTTCGTCGGCCTGATCCAGCATCACAGAATGCCCCAGGGATTTCGGGGCCGACAGCGGGCGTTGCCGGATTGGCCGGATCATGGGGGGTGATCGGCCTGTCTTGGATGGCACTATCGGACAGGTGATCGGCGCCCGTCGCGGAAGGGGAATGTGATGTCGTCTCGGGGCGTCGCGGTGGTCACGGGGGCCGGATCGGGCCTCGGGGCCGCCATCGCCGTACGGCTGGCCACCACCCATGACCTGGTGCTGACCCATCTGACCCGGGACGCCGGACTCTCCTACACCGCTGACCAGGCGTCAGCGGCCGGCGCTGACGTCGTCGCCACCGTCGTCGGGGACCTGACCCGCGAGGAGACCGTGGACCGGCTGGGACAGGCCATGGACGCCTGCGGGCCGCGCCTGGACGTCCTGGTCTGCAACGCCGGGGCGTACACGTACACCCCCTGGCAGGACACCACGTGGGACGCCGTGCGCTCGGCCGTGGACGTCAATCTCCTGGCGCACATCGCCTGCGTCCGGGCCGCCACACCCCATCTGGTGGCGCGCGGAACCGGCCGGATCGTGGCCGTCTCCACGGTGCTCACCCGGATCGGGCGCGTGGAACTCGCCCCCTACATCGCGGCGAAAGGCGGCCTGGAGGCATTCGTTCGTGCTCTTGCCCGCGAACTCGGTCCGCACGGCATTACCGTGAATTCCGTCAGACCGGGGCCGATCGAACTGAGTACCGAACAGAGGTCCCACCCGGATTACCCTTCCTGGAGGCAACGGGAATTCGACCGGCAATGCGTCAAACGCCATGGCAGCCCCGAGGACGTGGCTGAGGCCGTAGCATTTCTGACTTCTCCCGGAGCCGGTTTCATCACGGGCCAGAGTCTGACCGTCGACGGCGGCTGGGATCTCCACTGACCTGCCCGCGCAGGCCGATCCGAGGAACCTTGACGCCCATGGCACACGAACAGCAACAGCTCTCCACCACCCGGCTCCTGCTGGTGCGGCACGCCCAGTCGCACGCCAGCGTGAAGAAGCTGATCGCCGGGGTCCGCACCTGCTCCGGGCTCACCGAGCGGGGGCGGGAACAGGCCGCCCGGCTCTCGGCACGGCTGGCGGCCGAACCGCAGCCGCCGCACGCGCTGCTGACCAGCCCGGTACGAAGAGCCCGCGAGACCGCCGAGATCCTGGCGAGCGGACCGGAGTTCGGGGCACCGGTCGTCGAGACGCAGGCGCGGGAACTCGACTTCGGGGCGGCCGACGGTCTGTCCATCGACGAATACCAGCGCGTGCACGGGGCGTTCGACATGACCGCCCATCCCGACCGGCCGTTCGCCCCCGGCGGGGAGACCTGGAACCGGTTCCGGACCCGGGCCGGCCGCGTTGTCGAGGACCTGGTCTCCCGGCACCGGGGCAGAACCGTCCTCGTGGTGTGCCACGCCGGGTTCATCGTCGCGGTGATGTCCGCGCTGCTCGACGTCCTGCCGCCCGTGCTGTTCACGGACTCGACACCCGCCGCGACGTCGATCAACGAGTTCGTGCACGACGGCTCGGGGTGGCGCCTGCTCCGGTTCGACGACGCGCGGCACCTCGATACGGCCGCGTAGTCGTCTACGCCGGTTTTACTGCTGCGGGCCGCGCTTGCGTTCCATCATGTGGCGGCCCAGCGCCTTCTTCCGCTTCCAGCTCCGCAGGATCTCCGCGTTCAGCCGCGCGTCGCTGCGGGCCGCGATCCGGTCGTTCTCGCGGAGCAGCTTGTGGTAGTTCTCCAGCCGACGCGGGGACAACTCGCCGTCCTCGACCGCCGCGAGCACCGCGCACCCGGGCTCCTCACGGTGCGAGCAGTCGGGGAAACGGCAGTTCCCGGCGAGGGACTCCACGTCGGTGAACGCCTGGGCGACGCCGTGGTCGGCCTCCCACAGTCCCACCCCGCGCAGCCCCGGGGTGTCGATCAGGACACCGCCGCCCGGCAACGGCAGGAGGTCGCGGGTCGTCGTTGTGTGCCGCCCCTTGCCGTCGCTGTCACGCGTGGCGTCGACCCGCTGTACGTCCGCTCCCGTGAGCGCGTTGGCGAGGGTGGACTTGCCGGCACCGGACCGGCCGAGGAGGACGGCGGTTCCGTCGACGAGGGCCGCGAAGGCGTCCATGCCCTGTCCCGTGGCCGCGCTGACCGGCAGTACGCGCGCTCCGGGGGCCGCCCGTTCCGTGTCCTCGACGAGGTGGGACAGCGTCACCGGGTGGGGGACCAGATCGGCCTTCGTGAGGACCACCACCGGCTGCCCGCCGCTCTCCCACGCCAGGGCGAGGAAACGCTCGACGCGCCCGAGGTCCAGCTCTTCGGCGAGCGAGACGGCGATGAGGACCTGGTCGATGTTGGCGGCCAGGACCTGACCGTCGGAGCGCTGCGAGGAGACGGCACGGACGAACGCCGTACGCCGGGGCAGCAGCACCCGGACGACTTCCTGGTCCGCGTCGAGCGCCACCCAGTCGCCGGTGCAGGGGGTGAGCAGGGGGTCGGGGGAGGCCACGGGGCCTGTGCCCGCCCGTACGGTCGACACCCGGCCGTCCTCGGCGGCGGTGACGGTCTCGCAGCTCCCTCGGTCGACCCGCACCACACGGCCCGGCCGGAGACCGTCGGCTTCGTACGGGGCGAAGTCGGCGGCCCACGCGGCGTTCCAGCCGTACGGGTGGAGTGGATGGGAGTCGGAGGCGGTCAAGCTTGCCCCTCCAGAGGGGGTGTGCGGGTGGGGGTGCTCGGACCCGCAGTCTAGTCGCCGGGCGGCGGGCACACGAAGGGCCGGTGCAGGGCGCTGCTGAAGGTCATGGCGTCGGATCGGGTGTCAGCTGCTCGTCCGCCCACTCCGTGAACGTGGTGAGCGGGATGCCCAGCTCGTGGGCGTAGGCGGGCCGGGCGGGCTGGAGGACCGCGTTGTTCCACTCGTGTCCGGCTCCCCACGTCGGCATGCCTGCGGCGAGGGCCTCTTCCAGGGTCATGGAGGGCGCGGTCACGGGCACGCCCCAGGCGGCGGACAAGGTCTGCGCGATCTGTCCCATCGTGCGCAGGTCGCCGGCCAGTTCCAGTTCCACCCGGTGGAACCGGTCGGGGTCCCGGAGGGCGTGCGCAGCAGCCGTACCGATGTCCCGTACGGCGACCAGGGCCAGTTCGGTATCCGGTTTCAGCACGGTCAGCAGCCCGCCCCGGGGCCCCCGGGGTGCCAGCAGGGGCAGGTTCTCCATGAAGAAGGCGGGCTTGATCACCGTCCAGCGGGCGAAACCCGCACCCCGTACCGCCTCGATGATCGCCTGCTTGGTGTTGAAGTAGTCGGCCGACGCCGCCCAGCGGCCCTCGGCCCAGCCGGGGACCTGGGTGTGCTCGCCGACTCCACTGGTCGAGGACTGCACGAACTGCCGTACTCCCGCGGCCTTCGCCGCGTCCACCAGGTTGGTGGCCTGGGCGAGCTCGCCCGCGAAGTCGACGCTGGTCTCGGTCATCGGCGGCATCTGCACGGAGAACACCGCGCGGACCCCTTCGACCGCCGGACCGAGGGAGGACCGGTCGGAAAGATCCGCCCGCACCAGCTCGGCACCCAGCGTCTCGATCGCGCGGGCGGGCTCGGACTGTGGATCGCGGACGAGCGCACGTACGGGTATCCCGGCGGCCAGGAGCGCGCGAGCCGTGGCCCCGCCCTGCTGGCCGGTGGCGCCGGTGACCAGGACGGTGTCGCTGTCTACGGGCATGATCGCTGCTCCTCACGGACCGGGAGGGAAAACGGCGGGACCCTCCGCTTCGTGGCGCCAAGATAGGGCAGGGCCCGCCGTTGAGCAACGAGGAGACGGTGACCGGCCGGCGCATCTCGCCGAAGCCGAGGCCTCCCAGGAGCAGACCCGCAGGCGCCGGCCCGGTGACTGTCCGGACCGGCGCCGACGGGTGACGTCACGCAGGGGTGCCGAGCGGTGGGTGGTCGAGCACGCTGGGCTTGTACTCGACCAGTTGGATGCGGCCGTCGAAAGTGCGGTGCTCGGTCATTTCGAGGGCGACGTCCGGATAGCCGTCGTAGATGCGTTCCTCGCCCGTGGCCCCCGTGATCACCGGGAACATCACGACCCGGAAGCGGTCGACGAGTCCGGCACGGAGCAGGGACCGGCACAGGCTGACGCTGCCGATCGTGCTGAGGAGCCCCGAGCCGTTCGCCTTCATGGCGCGGACCGTCTCTACGGCGTCGTCGCGGACGAGCGTGCAGTTGGCCCACGTCAGCGGCTCCTTGAGCGAGGAGGAGAACACCACCTTGGACGCCTGCGTGAGCTCGTCGACGGACGCCTCTTCCTCGGGCCTGAACTCGTCCTGGCCGCTCGGGACCTCGCCCGTGGCGAAGCCCGACATCAGGCGGTAGGTGTTCGCGCCCATCAGGTAGGTGACCTTGGGCTGCTCGCCGAGCCACGCGAGGTACTCCGGGCCCTCCAGGCCCCAGAATCCGGGCCATCCCTCTCCCGACGCGTAGCCGTCGAGGGAGGTGATGAAGTCGACGAGGAGTTCCGACATCGCGGTGTCCTTTCCTTGGGTGTCACGAGCTTGGACCGGCCGGGAGCCGAAAACTCATCGGCCGCGCCGCGGAATGTCGAGGACCGATGAGTTTGCCGGTCGGCTGAGGTCTTCCTCGTGACAAGGCCGCCCTGGCGGCGGACCAGGAACGAGGGAGGACATGATGGACAACCCGATTCGGCTGTACATGTCGATGTCGCTCGACGGCTATATCGCCGGTCCGGACGACCGCCCGGGGCAGGAGCTCGGGCGTGACGGTGGGCGGCTCTTCAACTGGCTCGACGACCGGGAGTCCGACGGTCCCAGCGGTCAGGTCTACCGCGAGGCGACGGGGACCGGCGCGGTGATCTCCGGCCGGCGCACCTTCGAACTCGCCGGGCGCTGGCAGGGCGACCACCACGACGGCGTACCGATCTTCGTCCTCACCCACCGGGTGGCGGACGGGGACGTGCCACCCGGCCACGCGCGTTTCGTCACCGACGCCGAGGACTGCGCCCGGCAGGCGCGCGCGGCTGCGGGGGACCGGCCGGTCCTGGTGCACGGGGCGGGGGCGGCGCAAGCGCTGCTGCGGGCCGGGCAGTTGGACGAGATGGAGATCCATCTGATTCCGGTCCTCCTCGGGAGCGGCCGGCGGCTGTTCGACCACCTGGGGAGTGACCACATCGAACTCGACCTCGTCCGACGGCTGGAGGACCGGGACGTCACCCACCTTCGGTACCGGGTGCAGGGGGCGGCGGCGTGAAGACGCTCTTCGTCTCGTACCGCGTCACCGACCTGGACCGCTCGCTCGGTTTCTACACGGCCCTGGGCTACACCGAACTGGGCAGGGTCGAGATCGGCGACGGCGCGTGCCTCGCGATCCTCAAGTTCCCCGAGGAACCGGCGGCCTCGCTCGAACTGGTCCACCGTCCCGGCGCCGGACCGGTCGACGTGGGCAGCGGTTTCGACCACCTCGCGATCCAGGTGGAAGCGCTCGCCACCACACGGGAGACGCTGGCCGAAGCGGGCCTGAGCCCCGGACCCCTCCAGTACCCGGGCGGCCCCCACGGCCCGAAGACGTCGTGGCTCACGGACCCGGACGGTTACCGGATCGAGTTGGTGGAGTGGCCGTCCGGACATGCTGACGGCATCACCGCGGAAGACTTCACCTGAGGCGGCCAGGAGTTCACAGCCGGGGAAGGCGGAGGCGGATGGCACGAGGAGCGGCATCCGGGGTGGGCCTGTTGGTGGTGCTGGTCGACGTCGGCCTCGCCCCAGCCTGATCCGCCGCCCCCGACTCCGAGCGCGGCCTGCGCCGACACCGCACCAGTTCCTTCCGGCTCCGCGCACGGCAGCAGCGGCAGTACAACTGGATTTGCCACCGCCAATGGCGGCCGACGGTCATCCAATTCGCCGGGCCCGGCTGCTGGAAGGTGGCGGAGAACCGGGGCTCAGCTGACAGCTAGGCTCCGCCCGGCGTCTTCGGTGCTCCCTCGCTTGTGGCTCTGCCCGCCCAGATCCTCAAGGGGCTGAAGCGGCTCAACTCCCGAAGTACGCCCTCTCGCTGACATGGAACATGTAGTCCCGCCAGTGCGCCTTGATGTAGGTGAACCGCGCCGGGTCGTAACTCCACAGCTGGTCCAGCGCGCCTTCGAGCACGCTCTCGTCGGCGCGGATGTAGTCCAGTACGGCCTCGGAGACGGGCGCGTACGACCAGTGCCACCGTTCCTCGCTGATCGCGGGGGAGCCCTGCGCGGACGAGGAGGTGTAGGTCTGGAGGAAGCCGTAGTGGGACGCGTTCGCGCGCAGCCAGGTGTAGTGGGCGGACTGGGGGCCGCCGTCCGCCCAGTTCTGCGGGGTGGTGTCGAAGAAGTCGGCGTCGCTGCCGAGGTGGTGGCGGGAGACGCCGGGGGCGGTCGAGGTGCGCAGGATCTCGATCTGCCGCTCGTCGGGCGTGAGCGCGGCCCAGACCTCGCGGTGCGAGTCCTTGTCCGGGTCCCACTGCGGGTCGGTGCCCAACTGGGCGGCGTACTGGGCGCGTACGGCGTCGACGATGATCCCGAAGGTCCCGGCGCCGCCCGAACCGGTGCGCAGGAAGTCGTACTTGCGGTCCCATATCTGGCGCTGCACGGACGCGGCGCGCACCCAGGAGACGACGACGGTGTCACGCGGGACGCCGAGTCCGGCCGCGGCGGCGTCGGCGAGCCCGCCGACCTGCGCGTCCATCTCCGCCTTGAGGTCGCCGGGCGCGGTCCCCGTACCGGTGATCCACGCGGCGACGGCGGCGGGGTCGGAGCTCTTCAGCACGTGCGCGACGGCCCACTTGCGGTGGTCGATCCCGTACGGGGAGCGGTACGTCCGCACCGGCGTCTCGTCCGTGGCGAACGCCGACTCCCCGAGCCCGGCGAGTCCTACCGCACCCGCGCCGGCGGCGGCCAGTCCGAGGAACCGGCGGCGGCCGGGGGTTCTTCCGTCGTGCGTGCTGTCCATGTCGTTCCGTCCTCGATGATGTCTCGTCAAGCCTTTGCCTGTATGACGATCACATGAGGCTCGACGGTTTCGGTCTGGGCCAACACCGCTGGAAGCGGCGGGTGTTGTGCAGGTTGGGTGAACTCCGCCCCGCGTCCGTGAACGGCACGCGGGGCGGAGAGGGGAGTGGAGGCTCAGCCCACGGTGTACGTGTACGGGATCCCGATCAGCTCGGAGCCCGCCGTGAACGGCGAGTCCGTGTCGATGTAGACGGTTCCGTGGACGACCGTGCCGGCGGGCGCGGTCGGGGTCAGCGTCAGGTGCATCGTCGCCGTCTTGCCGGGGGCGGCCCGGACGCTGTCGAAGTCGGCGCTCGGGTCCCAGTACGCACCGGTGGAGGCCTTGGCCGCCGGGTCGAACGCCTGGGTCGTGGCGGTGAGCGTGACCTTCGCGGTGCCCGTGCCGGCCGGCTTGTCCCGGTAGGGGCCCTGGTCGGTGACGTCGGTGATCCACTGTCCGGCGGCCAGTTGGCCGGCACGGGCGGCGGCGACCGTGGTGCCGCCGGGCCCGGTCCGCCCGAACACGGCGGGCGCGCCGGTCCAGGGGTAGAGGTTCAGATCGACCGGCCGGTCCGCGCTCGCCGTGGCGACCAGCCCGGTGGTGTGCGAGGGCACGGTCCAGGTCGGGCCGCCCTCGTTGACCTTCCCCGTCCCCGACTTGTCGTCGCCGAGCTCGAAGGCGCTGATCTCGGCCATGCTGTCGAGCCGGGGGTCGAGGAAGTAGAACCGCACGGCCGGGCCGGAGTTGACCACCCGGACCGGGACGGTGAGCGAGCTGCCGCGCTTGAGGACGCGGGACGCGCTGTCGGGCAGCCCCGGTGCCGACGCCGTCACGGAGTCGAAGCGGACCTTCCCGGTCACCTGCTGGCTGAACGCCTTGCCGCTGACGGCGTCGGGCAGTCCGACGACCAGGGTCCAGCGCCCGGCGGCCGGACGGTTCGCGGCGAGGCTCGCGTACTTCGTCGGAACGCTGTCCTTCCCCGCGGTGCGGTCGGTGTCGCGGGCGAGGACCTGGCCGTCGGGGCTGATCAGGTAGTAGACCAGGGTGGCGGCGGGGTCCTCGGCCGTGAGGTCGATGGTCAGTCCGCGCCGGCCCGCCGGTACGTCCAGGTAGTAGCCCTTGGTCTGGCCGACGTCCCGGCCGACACCGCCGGTGACGGTGGCCGCGAAGGAGGTGCTGTGCCCCGGCGCCGGGTCGGTGGGGATCAGCGTGCGGCGGGCCACCGGGAGGGACATCCGCGTCCCCGCGTCGGAGGCGAACTGGAGCGAGAACGGCGCGTCACCGGCCGTACGCGGCAGCGGGACCCGTACGGGGAACCGGGCGGTGCCGCCCGCCGGGACGGTCCGCGTCTGCTCGGGCACCCCGGCCGTGGTGTAGCGGTGACCGGTGAGCCGGACGGTGACCGGGCCCCGGTAGCTGCCGGGCTTCAGCGGCTTCTCCTGGAGGTGCATCCGGCCGTTGCTCCACACCACCTTGACCGTCCAGGCGCCGGGGCGCGGGTCGTGGACGTCGACGTGCTGGTAGTTGCTGTGCAGGCCGTAGCCGTCGTAGTCGTAGCTGAACTGGGTCAGCCGCCCGTCCGGATCGACCAGGACCAGCGCGAGCTTCCCGGAGTCGGCGGTGCCGGGCCACACCATCTCGGCGTCCAGCAGCGGGGTGCCCTGGGGGACCTGGACGGTGAACGGCCGCGCGGCGAGCGCGCCTTCGCGGTCGTCCCCGGCCAGCGGCGCGCCGACGGTGACCTTGCGCTGGGAGCTGAAGGTCTGGGCGCCGACCGTGCGGGAGGTCATGGTGACCCGCTGCGGGCGGGCGGCGGTGTTGGTCAGGGAGACGGCGGTGTCCTGCGTGCTCCCCGGCTTGCCGGTGATGGTCAACTGGCCTGCGGAGGGGATCAGTTCGGCGCCGCTCGACTGTGCCGCCCGGACGGCCGCCGCAGTGTCCAGCAGGCCCGCGCCCTGTTCGTCGGCGGGAACGTGCAGGTCCCGCGCCGTGCCGGTCAGGAGCCGCTTGACGAGGTCCGGCGCGGGCCGCAGCCCGCCGTGCGCGTCCTTGTACGCCTGGATGACGACGGCCGCCGCGCCGGCCACGAAGGGCGCCGCCTGGCTGGTGCCGCCGAACACCTGGGTGGGCAGGGCGCAGTCGCCGAATCGCGGGGAGGCCGTGCAGGCGGACATGCCGACCATGCCGGGGGCCACCAGGTCGACCAGCTTGTTGTCCTGGGTCGTGCCGCCGGAGGACAGCCCGGCGATGTTGTCGCTGGTCCACTTCCGGTAGCCGAGGCCCTGCGCCGCCAGCCGGAAGGACGTGGAGGCGCCCACGCCGATCACGTGCGGGTCGCTGGCCGGTGAACCGATCGTGCCGGACGTCCCCGAGTCACCGCTGGAGGCGACCACGGTCACCCCGGCGGCGACCGCGGCGTCGTCGGCCAGCCGGATGGGGTCGGTGGCCGCGTCGGGGTACGTGTTGCCGCCGAAGGACTGGCTGAGGACGTCGGCGTGGTGGTCCACCGCGTACTCGATGGCCCGCACGAACCCGGAGGTCCAGGTGTTCTTGCCGAACACCCGCAGGTCCATCAGCTCGGCGCCGGGCGCGAACCCGCGGATCCGGAAGGTGCAGCCCTTGGGGAGCTTGGCGTACGGCAGTTGCGCGGACATGTCGTACGTCCGGCTGCCCTGCGCGGCGATGGCACTCGCGTCGCCGAACGCCTCGCCGCCGCCGGTCGCGGCGTTCACGCCGTCGCCGCTGAAGTCCTCCCGGTCGGTGACCACATGGGTGCCGTCGGGGCGGATGAACTCCGGGTTGTCCGCGTCCATGCCCTCGGCGAAGAAGGCGACCTTCACGCCCTTGCCGGTGGCGGTGCGCTGCGCGGCGTCGGTGTGCGTGAGCTGGAGGGCCTCGGGTTCAAGGAGGGGCTCGGCGGGGCTCTTGGGGCAGTACGACGGGGCGCCGGTGCTCGCGGCGGTCGTCGTGGCGCCGTGCGTGTCGGGCAGGCGTATCGGGAGGTCCGGTACGACCGCGGCCACGTTCCGGTCGGCGCGGATGCGCGTTATGGCGTCCGGCTTCAGGGTGGCGGAGACGGCGTTGATCAGGCTCATGCCGCTGACGTGGGTGGCGCCGTCCTTCTCCAACTGCGCCATGACGGGGGCCTGGTCCTCGGCCGCGGCGTGAGCGCGCTCGGTGGAGCGCGTCCGCATCGGGAGGCCGGTGAGCTGGTCGCGCAGGACGACGATGACCCGCTGCGCTGGGCCGCTCGGGCTGTCGGCGGCCGACTGCGCGGGGGCTGCTCCCAGGGAGAAGGCTCCCAGCAGGATCGTGGCCGCGAGCGCCGCTCGTCTTCTGTTGTCGTGCATGAAGTTCTCCGCTTGTGGGGGGTGCGGGACGGCAGTGACCGCCGTCGATGATCATTCGCCCCAACTCGTGAACTTCGTAAGGCACTTCATGTCAAAGGATGCTTAAAGTTTCAAGTGCGCGGCGAGGGTGTGACCGGGAGCGGTTCCGGTCGCATTATTGGCATGGACCCGACCGATGGAGCGGGATCGCGAGGTCGGGACTGTCGACGTGCCGGTCATCGGGCCGGCACCAGGGAGGTCACCGTGATCACCACCCCTCGCGCGCGCCGTCGATTACTTCGCACGGCGGTGTTCGGCGTGCTCTTGCTCGTCTCGTCGTTCCTGTCCGGCCTGTCGTCCCCGTCCGCGTCTGCCGCACCGGCCGCGCGCGTCGCTTTAGCGGACTCCTTGGGCAACGCCACGCACTTCGACGGCCTCGGAGCGCCGTACGGCGGGTGCGGAGTGCCGCAGGCGAACCTGGAGTCACAGAACTTCGTGGCGCTCAACGTGTGGAACACGCCGGGCAGTTACGCCGGGCAGCCCACCCCGCGGCCGATCCCCTCCGGCGACGCCGCCCGCATGGGGCTGTTCGCCAACGGCCACAACTGCGGTCGCTGGGTCCGGGTGGCGATCGGCGACTACTGCACCGGCGTCAACGACGGCGCGGCGGGCCAGGCGTTCTGCCGAAACGGAAGCTGGACGTCGGACCAGTACAACGGCGCGACCCTGGACATGCTGGTCGCCGACAGCTGCGGCGACACCAACGCGTGGTGCCGGGACGACCCGTACCACCTGGATCTGGCCACCCAGTCCCTCAACGCCTTCCAGCTCGGCGGGCGGCCGGTGGCGGACATGTACCCGGGCCGGTGGAACAACCGGCACGTCTCCTGGTCGTTCATCCCGGCGCCCGGCTACTCCGGCGACATCGCGATCGGCTTCGTTCAGAACGCCGCGCCGTGGTGGCCCACCATCGACGTCACCCACCTGCCCAACGGCATCCACGGTGTCGAGTACTACAACGGCGCCGCGTGGGTGTCGGCCACCATGGTCAGCGACCTGGGACAGCAGTACGCGATCGGCCCGAACTCCTCGGGCGGCTCGAACTACACGATCCGGGTCCGTGACGTCGACGACAAGCTCGTCCAAAGCGGCCGGACGTACACCTTCGCCCTGCCGGGCTCCTGCTCCTCGGGGTGCTCCCAGCCGTACACCGGCGTCAGTTACACCACCGGCGGGAGCGGGGCACTGGACGTACCGACGAACCTCGCGGTGACCGCCACCACCGCGACCAGCGTCTCGCTGTCCTGGAACGCCTCGTCCGGCGCCGCCGGTTACACCGTCTACCGCGACGGGCAGTCGGTGGGCACCACCACCGGCACGTCCTTCACGGACAGCGGGCTGTCCGCCGCGACCTCCTACACCTACACGGTCAAGGCGTACGACAGCGCGGGCGGCACTTCTGCCGCCTCGGTCGGTGTCTCGGTCACGACGGGTGGCGGCGGGGGCTCCGGCTGCACCGCCACCACGCGGGTGGCCAGCTCCTGGTCCGGCGGCTTCACCGGCGAGGTGACGGTCACCAACACCAGCACCTCCACCAGCACAGGATGGCGGACCGGCTGGAACTGGCCCGGCAACCAGAAGGTGACGTCAGCCTGGAACACCAAGCTGACGCAGTCGGGTTCCTCGGTCACCGGCGCGAACGCCGACTACAACGGCACGATCCCGCCGGGCGGCCGGACGACGTTCGGCTTCAACGCGACGGGGGACGCCTCCGGTCTGCCGAGCAGCGCTGTCTGCACACTCAACTGAGCCGGGCGATAGCAGGGTTGGGGCGGGTGTGCCGGACGAGCGGACCCGCCCCCGTTAGTCATGGCGACGGGGAGTTGAGGTCCTTCGGACGGCCGTCGAGCACGGACAGGCTGGCAATGACCTCGTCACCGGAAACAACTTCCGTCGGCTGAAAGCCCACAGAGGCGTAGAGCTTTGCCGCCACGGTGTTGTCCGGGTGATACGACAAGCGAAGCTCCCGGCAGCCCTCGCGCAGGGCCAGCCACTCCATGAGAGTTCGTACCGCCGCCCGCCCGACCCCCTTGCCCTGCTCGGCGCCGTCGATCACCATCCCCCCGAGCCAGTACGAGCCGTCCTCGTCGCGGCCCCACATGATGTGGCCCACCACCGTGTCATCGGCGCAGACCGCCAGCGAGTGCCAGACGCCTTCCCGCAACGACAGAAGCAGATAGCGAGCCGCCAACGCGGGCACGTACCGGCGCTGTTCGTCCAGCGGAGCGACGTCCGCGACGGCACGCCAGTTCGCGTCGCTTATTTCATGCAGGACGACATGTCGTCCCGCTCTGTCGGAAAGCCCAAGGGTGATCACGGAGTTCAGGCTACGAACCAAACGGTGCGGTGTCTTGAGCGGTTCTGCCGTCAGGACTCCCCGTGGGGCGGCAGCCGTCGTGTGATGCGGTCGAACAGCTCCGTCAGCGGCTCGCCGATGTCCCGGCCGAACTCGGTCAGCCCGTACGTGACCTGGGGCGGCGTCGTCGGCTCGACCTCCCGCCAGACCAGGCCGTCCTGAACCAGCGCGCGCAGAGTCTGGGCGAGCATCTTCTCGCTGATGCCCTGGATGCTCTCGCGCAGCTCGTAGAACCGGAGGCAATTGCTCCGCAGGGAGATCAGAATCCAGACGCCCCACCTGCTGGTTACGTGGTCGACCACGTCGCGCGCGGGACAGTCCGTGTGAAGCACGTCATACCGCCCCCTTGTCGTGTCCTGTCTGCGCTGCACGCTTCCCGTCATGGCATGAGCTTACTTCCAGGTATGTCCTTACTAAAAGTTAGCCAGCCCTCCTAGCGTGAAGACCACAGAGGACAGGGCGACCGACAAGGAGCTGATCATGTTCGTAGTGACCGGGGCCACCGGGAATATCGGCCGACCGTTGACGCGGGAACTGGCCGAGGCGGGCCAGCAGGTGACGGCGGTGTCACGGCACTCGGCGACAGTCCCGGACGGCGTCCGCCACGTGGTGGCCGACCTGTCCGAGCCGGCCGGCCTCAAGCCCGCGCTGTCCGGCGCGAAGGCGCTGTTCCTGCTGTTGTCCGGCGACCTGCACGCCACCGGAGCCGGCCCTGCCGACATCATCGGTGAAGCTGCGGCCTGCGGTGTCCGCCGGGTCGTCCTGCTCTCCACGCTGGGCGTGGTCACCCGGCCCTTCGGCACAACGCGGATGGCGATGCGCGCACTGGAGGACACGCTGCGGGAGTCCGGCCTTGAGTGGGTCATCCTGCGGCCGGGCGGCTTCGCCTCCAACGCCCTGTGGTGGGCCGAGTCCGTCCGCTCGCGTCGGGTCGTCGCCGCGCCCTTCGGGGACACAGGGGTGCCGATCATCGACCCGGCCGACATCGCCGCAGTCGCGGCGGCCTGCCTGCTGGATGACCGGCACACCGGCGGTGTGTACGAGCTGACCGGCCCAGAGGTGATCACTCCGCGCCGGCAGACAGAGGCCATCGCCGCCGTGCTCGGTTCGCCGGTGAGGTTTCACGAACTCAGCCGTGACGAGGCCAAGGCCGCCATGACCCAGAGCATGCCGGCGGAGCTGGCCGACGACACCCTGGACATCCTCGGATCTCCGAACCAGGACGAACTGCGCGTCAGCCCGGACGTTCAGCGGGTCCTCGGTACCACCCCGCGCCCCTTCACCGACTGGGCCGCCCGCAACGTCGCCGCGTTCCGCTGAGCCCGCTCCCTGTCTCTGCTGGGCGTGCGCAGTGCCTCCTGCAACCGGGACAGCACCTCGTTCACGGCCGTCGAATCTCAGCCGTACCACCCGTACGAGGAGCGATTCCAAGACGACTTCCGCATCGCCTGGCGGAAAACGACCAGCACTGGACGATTCCGGCCCACCACCGGTCCCGGCCGGAGCTTCTACGTTCGTACGAATCCCAGCGAGGAGGCACCCCTCATGACCATCACCTCGAAGACCCCGCGACGCGTGATGCGGACGGCGCTGCTCGCGGCGGCGACCGCCCTGATGGTGGCGTTACCGGTCGACGCGAACGCGGCAGAAGCGCAGGTGCACACGGCGGGGCGGGTCCAGGACGCGGGCGGCACGCTTCGGTACAGCTGGCCCGGCGTGTACTTCGAAGGACGCTTCAGCGGCACCGGCGTGGGCGTCGTCCTCGACGACCCGGCCGCCGACTACGACGTACAGATCGACGGAACCACGGTCGCCACACTCGTCACCCCCAGCAGCACGACGCATTGGATCAACGGCCTGGCGAACGGCACGCACACCGTCCGTCTCGTCAAGCGCAACGACACCCCCTGGAGCACCGGCTCCTTCGGCGGCTTCCTCGCCGCACCCGGCGGCGCCGTACTGGCCAAGCCCGTCGCCCGCAGCCGCCAGATCGAGTTCATCGGCGACTCCCTGACGGTCGGCTACGGCAACCTCTCGACCTCACGCACCTGCACCGGGGACCAACTGCGCAGGACCACCAACACCGACGCGAGCTACGGCGCCCTCACCGCCCGGCGCCTCGGCGCCGACTACCAGGTCAACGGCTACTCGGGCCTCGGCATGGTGCGCAACTACAACGGCGGCTCGCCGGACGTCACGTACCGGACCTACTACGACCGCGCCCTGCTGAACGTGCCCGGCGACGTCTGGCACAACCCCGGAACCTGGCGCCCCCAGGTCGTCGTGATCAACCTCGGCACCAACGACTTCTCGACCGCCCCCAACCCCGGCGAACCCTGGACACCGGACAGCCTCGCATCCGCCTACCGCGCCGCCTACGGCGACTTCGTCCAGAAGCTGCGCACCCGCTACGGCGCCGACACCACCATCGTGGCGGTGGGCGCGGGCCGGTACGCCGACCATGTCCAGCAGGTCGTGAGGGCACGCAACGCCGCCGGGGACAGCCGGGTGCGGTACTGGTTCCTCGACGACGAGGGCCTGGACTTCCTCGGCTGCGACTGGCACTACTCCGCCCACGACGACCGCCTGATCGCCGACCGGCTCACCCCCTTCCTCTCCGGCCTGCCGACAGGCTGGTAAGGCGCCCACCCTCGCCGATACATCCGATGTAAAGCATTCCCTGGGCGGAAGCGAGCCACACAAGTACCGCTGATTTAAGGCTACTTCTGCCCCGGTTCTGGACAACTGCCGCCTGTGCACCCGCTAATACATCCCATGGATAGGCAGGAGAGAGCCGTGTCCCAACCGATCAGCCGCCGCACGGCGTTGACCGGCGTGGCCGCCATGACGGCTGCCGTAGTGGTGCCGCCGGTCCTGGCGCCCCCCGCCCACGCCGCTGCCGCGAACCAGCCCCTGCCCCTGCCCCCACTGCGGATCCCCCGGCCGGACCTGGGCGTCGAGCAGCAGCCCGACGAGAAGATCCGCTGGATGCAGGACGCCAAGCTCGGCATGTTCATCCACTGGGGGGTGTACGCCGGCCCGGCCAAGGGCGAGTGGTACATGGAGAACGCGGCCGTCACCCCGGAGAACTACCGCAGGTACGTCACCGACGAGGGCCCCGCGCAGTTCACCGCCGACGCGTACGACCCCGCCGCATGGGCGCGCCTCGCCAGGGACATGGGCGCCCGGTACACCGTCCTGACCGCCCGCCACCACGAGGGGTTCGCCCTGTGGCCGTCCACGCACCCGAACGCCTGGCACTCCGGCCAGGCACCGCTGGGGCGCGACTTCATCGGCCGGTACGTCTCCGCCGTACGCGATGCCGGACTGCGCGTGGGCCTGTACTACTCGCCCCTGAGCTGGCGCTACCCCGGCTACTACGACGTCCACGGCACGGGCTGCCTGCCCAACAAGTGGGGGTACGTCACCGACCCCGCGCACCACGAGAACGCACGGATCATGAAGAACGAGGTGTACCAGCAGGTCAAGGAGCTGGTCACCCAGTACGGCACGATCGACGACCTGTGGTGGGACGGCGGCTGGCTGGGCCAGCAGGGCTCCGACGCGGACGCCGCCTTCTTCTGGGAACCCGGCAGGTTCCGGGACCCGGCCAACGAGTGGCCGGTGGACGCCGCATACGGCGACACCGACACCGAGACGGGGAAACCCCTGGGGCTGACCGGCCTCGTCCGCAAGCACCAGCCCGACATCGTCACCACCCTGCGCTCCGGCTGGATCGGCGACTACGCCAGCGAGGAGGGCGGTGCCGTGCCGACCGGCGCGATCCGCTCCGGGAAGCTGGCGGAGAAGTGCTTCACCATCGGCGGCGCCTGGGGCTACACGGCCGGCGCGCCCGTGATGAGCTTCGGCGCCATCATGGACATCCTGGTCAACGCCTGGGTACGGAACATGACCTGCCTGCTCAACGTCGGCCCGGACCGCACCGGCGCGATACCGGCCGACCAGGCGGCGGCGGTGCGCCGGGTCGGCGCCTTCCTGACCACCTGCGGCGAGGCCGTCTACGGCACGCGCGGCGGCCCCTGGCAACCCGTGGACGGCCGCCACGGCTTCACCTACCGGGGCGACACCTTCTACGTCCACCTGCTGCCCGGCCACAGCGGCACCGCCTTCACCACCCCGTCCACCGGGGACGCCCGGGTCACCCGCGTCTTCGACGTCGCCACGGGCACCGGCCTGCCGTACACCGTCGGCCCGGACGGCTCGGTGACCGTCACCGGTATTGACCGCACGCGTGTCCCCGAGGACAGCGTCGTCGGCGTCACGCTGGACCGCTCCGTGGAGCCGTCCGACATCGCCGCCGGCCGGACCGCCACGGCGAGCAGCCAGGAGAGCGCCCACGGCAACACGGCGGCCAGGGCCGTCGACGGCTCCACCGCCACCCGCTGGTGCGCGGCCGGGGGCGGCAGCGGCGAGTGGCTGAAGGTGGACCTGGGGGAGCGCAGGCAGCTGACCGGAGCGCGGATCGCCTGGGAGTTCCCGGACACGAACTACCGCTACCGGATCGAGGGTTCCCCCGACGACGCCGGCTGGACCACCCTGGCCGACCTGTCCGCCACGACCGCCACCGCACAGGTACAGGTCGCCGCCTTCCAGACGCAGGCCCGGTACGTACGGGTCACCGTCACCGGCCTGCCCTCCGGCGCCTGGGCCTCGATCCGCAGCCTGGAGCTCTACGACCGGCCCTTCACCACCTCGTGAGCCGACCCCTTCATCGATCCGACTTACTCAGAGAAAAGGACGTTCTGTGAGAAAGCTCTGGACCCTCCTGACGGCCGTGCTCGTCGCCGCCGTGTTCGGCTCGGCGGCCCCCGCCTCCGCCGCCCCCACCACCCCCGTGCGCCTGATGCCGATGGGCGACTCGATCACCTGGGGCGTAGGCAGCAGCACGGGGAACGGCTACCGGAGTTCGCTGTACAACAAGCTCGCGGCGGACGGCCATCCCGTGGACTTCGTCGGCACCGGGCGAGCCGGCTCGATGTCCGACCCCGACAACGAGGGCCACTCCGGATACCTGATCCACCAGATCGCCGAGCTCGCCGACGCCGCGCTGACCCGCTACCGGCCCAACGTCGTGACGCTGATGATCGGGACGAACGACCTCGACCGGTCGTACCAGGTCTCCACGGCCACCGCCCGGCTGAAGTCGCTGGTCGAGCGGATCACCGCCGCCGCGCCCGACGCGACGGTCCTCGTGGCCTCCCTCGTCGTGTCCACCAGCGGCTCCGAGGAGCAGTACCGCGCCGCGTACAACCAGGCCGTCCCGCAGATCGTGAACGAGGCGCAGGCGGCGGGCCGGCACGTCGGGTACGTGGACATGAGCGCCCTGACCAGGTCCGATCTGGCCGACGCCCTGCACCCCAACGACGCGGGCTACGAGAAGATGGCCGCCGCCTTCCACCAGGGCGTCCGCACCGCCGACGCCGCAGGCTGGCTGCGAAACCCCGCCCCGGCCCCCGCCCGCGTGGCCTCCGGCATCGCCGGCAAGTGCCTGGACGTCGCCGGCGCCGGGACCGCCGACGGAACCGCCGTCCAGACCTGGAGCTGCGGCGACGGCGCACAGCAGCTGTGGTCCGCCTACACCGACGGCACCCTGCGCTCCCTCGGCAAGTGCCTCGACGTCGTCGGCGCGGGCACCGCCAACGGCACGAAGACGCACCTGTGGACCTGCCACGGCGGTGCCAACCAGGTCTGGCAGGCCTACAACGGCGGCTACCGCAACCCCGCCTCCGGCCGCTGCCTCGACGTCCCCGGCTCCACCACGGCCGACGGCACCCAGCTCCAGCTGTGGGACTGCCACGGGGGCACCAACCAGAAGTGGACGACTCTCGCCGCCGGATGACACCTGCGGTTTTCCGCACCGAGAACCACCCGACACGGCCGTGGTCGCGCTGATACCTTCGGCAACTGGCGTATCGGTCGGGGGAGTTACCACCCAGGGGTGATCGTGTGAGCCGGTCCTTCGCACCCGGTGAGGTCATCGTCCGCAGCGAGGTCCTCGACGGCAAGGAGTGGGTCGTCTACCCGGTCCGGGTCGTCCTGGACGCACCGGACCTGCTCGCCGTGTACGTGCACCAGGGGACCCGACTCACCTTCGGCGGAAGCGACTTCAGCCTCGGCGCACACCCCTGGGCGGCGTCCGACCGGTTCTGGCGCTCCGCGGGCGTTCTCCAGCTCCAGCGGCCGGGCGACTGGTACGCCGTCTGGGGCCGCTGGGAGGGCGACGAGTTCGCCGACTGGTACGTCAACTTCCAGCGCCCGCTGCGGCGTACGGACCGGGGTTTCGACACCCTGGACCTTGAGCTGGACCTGGTGATCCCGGCCGACGGCTCGGCGCCGCGGTGGAAGGACCTCGAAGAGTTCGAAGCGCGCGCCGGGCGGGGCGAGTTCGAGCCGGAGGAGGCCGACGCCGTACGCCGGGCCGCCCGCGAGGTGCGTGACGCGGTCGGACGCGGGCGCGACTGGTGGGAGTCGTGGCGTGACTGGCGGATGCCTGAGGGGTGGAGCGTGCCGGGCGCCGTGGAACTCGCGTCGCTGGAGTGGGACGCGCCGCTCAGGACAGGGCGGCGCGGACCCCGAGGGCGATGAAGACGACCGCCGTCACCCGGGTGAGGGCGATCTTGAACCGGGGGGTGCGCGTGATGTGAGCGGCCTTTTCCACGAGGAACGTCCAGCCGCCCAGCCACAGTGCGGTCATGACGGCATGGACCGTGGCCAAGGAGAGCATCTGCGCGGCGAACTGGTGCCCCGAGCGGATGAACTGGGGAGCCAGGATGAGGTAGATCGACACGGCCTTCGGGTTGAGCAGGTTCATCATCAGGGCCTTCGAGTACGTCGAGGAGGCCCAGGCCGGCCAGCGCCGTCGCGATGGTGTGCCTGCCGCCGTCGGTCCGGCACTGCGCCAGGTCCAGATCCCGAGGCCGACCAGGAACACCGCACCGGTCAACTGGACGGCCGTGAAGGCGCGTTGCGAACTCATCACCAGCGCCGAAAGGCCGACGGCCGCGAGGGTGGCGTGCGCGTAGATCCCAGTGGTGGTGCCCAGGATCACGGACCAGGCCTGTCTGCGGCCGTCCTCCGCGACCTGCTGGATCAGCAGAGTGAGACTGGCTCCAGGGGCGATCGTCAGCGGGAGCAGGGCCAGCGCGAAGGTGACGATCGCGTAGGGGTGCGGCACAGGAAAAAGCCTCTCGAACGGGAACGGCACCGTCTCCTGCGGCCGGGGGAGAGCGCACAAGGACGCTCTCCCCCCACCGCGCCGTCTCCCTCAAAGGAGCAGCGGTCCCGCCTTCTCCTTCAGCTCGTCCCCTCGCGCGATCTGCGGGAACAGCCCTTCTCGGATCGCGCGGTAGTCCTCGGGGAAATCGCACTCCGAGAAGAGCAGACTCCCGGGGAACTCGGTCAGTTCGAGCAGCCCCAGCGTGAACAGGTACTGCCAGACCTCCTCGTGCTCGGACAGCCGGCCGCTGTAGCCGTAGGGCCGCCGCTCCGGCGGGTCCCCGACGATCCACTCGGTGATCTCGGCGGCGAGCTTGGCGGTCGACGTGTCCAGAGCGATGAGCCCGAGGCTCTCGCCCAGCAGGGACAGCCCCTGGGTCATCGTGTCGGTCATCCCCTTGCCGATCAGCAGGGGCTGGTCGGCGCTCAGGCCGTAGACCCGTACCTCCTCGCTGTCGCCGCTGACCCGCTTCACCACGCTCAGCCTCGCTCCGGCGCCGGCGGCGCTCTCGGCGACGATGCGGTCCAGCACCCCGCGTTCGTAGACGATGTCCGCGTCCGTGACCAGGGTGCGCGCTCCCTGGGGCCGCCAGGCGAGCGCTGCCCGCAGCCCGGCGAGCATGCTCACACTGGACCCGGTGCGCTCCTCATCGGGGGTGTCCACGACGACGAGTTCGACGCCGTCGTCCTTGCCGAACGGTTCGAACCAGGGCAGGCCGGCCGGGCTCACGACGACGAAGGTCCGCTCGACCCCGATGCTCCGGAACAGCTCCAGATGCCGGCTCATGAAGCTGGTGTGCTCCCCGGCCGAACCGGGCAGGGCCGCCGCCGACGGTGCGTCCTCCTGCCGTATCGGCAGGAGCGACTTGGGCAGCGAGACCCCCTCCACCGAGCCCATCCGCCGGTTCTCCCCGGCGGCGAGGACGATCGCGCATTCGGTCATGGTGGCTCCTCAGCTCGCCGCGCTGCTGACGTCGATGATGGTGGACGTGATCGCGGAGGCGGAGCCCACGCAGATGCGGGACAGCCGTTCGCGGTGCTCCTCGTACTTGCGCTCCCAGGCCACCGGGTCCCGTTCGTAGATGGCCTGGTTGTAGCGCTGGAGGAAACCGCCCACGAGCTTCTCCAGGGTCGCGGCGGAGATCTCCGACAGTTGCAGGGTGGAGCGGGCGGTGTCGATGTGCAGGGCGCCTTCGTAGGTGATCGTGCCGTTGCTGACGGACTCCTCGAAGAGTTCGGAGCCGGGGATCGCGGCGGCGATGAAGACGTTGATGGAGTGGAACGGCAACTGCTCGACGTAGGCGAAGCCCTCCTTGATCTGCTCCTCGGTCTCGCCGGGCATCCCGACGACGAGGGTGCCGTGCATGAGGACGTCGAGGCCGTCGAGGTAGGCCATGAGGTCGGGGACCTTGGTCAGGTCGACGGGTTTGCGGTGCTTCTCCTTGAGGGTCTCCGCGCTGCCGCTGTCGAGGGACAGGGTGATCTGGTAGAGGCCGGACTCCACCATGCGGTCGACGAGGGGCGGGCTGAGCGTGTTGACCATGATGCCGTTGGGTGTGCACCAGGGCAGCTCCAGCGGGACCATCTTCTCGAAGAGTTCCTGCGCGCGTTTGCGGTCGAAGGTGAGGTTGTCGTCGGCGAACTGGACCTCGTCCACCCCGAAGCGGTCCTTGTAGTACTGGATCTCGGCGATGACGTTGTCGGGGGTGCGCGCGAGGTACTGCTTGGAGAAGTTGGTGCTGGCGCAGAAGGTGCAGCCGACGGGACAGCCCCGGGAGGTGTACAGCGGCAGGACGCGTTTGCCGCGCGGGTAGGGGGAGAACGGCACGTTGTGCGCGAAGTACTTCTCCAGCGGGAGCTTGTGGTACGCAGGGAACGGCAGCCCGTCGAGGTCGGTGATCCGCGCGAACTGGGGGTTGGCGAAGACCTTGCCGTCGCGCCGGCCGGCGAGGCCGTCCGCGTTGGTGTCGATCCTGCCGTCGGCGAGGTTGCGCAGGAAGGGGCCGAGGCGGATCTCGCCCTCGCCGCGCAGGACGTAGTCGATGAACGGCACACCGTCCTGGACCGCGTCCTTCAGGAAGCGGCTGGCGTAGATGCTGGCGTGCAGTCCGCCCGCGATGACGGTCGTCTCCGGCTTGACCTCCTTGACCAGTTGCGCGTACCGGTAGAGGTTCTGGAGGTCGGAGGAGTAGATCATGGTGAAGCCGACGACGTCGTAGTCGTTCTCGGCGATGTAGGCGCGGAACCGCTCCTCGGTCATGCCCATGTTCCACACGCCCTCGGCGACGCGCACCTCCTCGTCGATGCCTTCGACGATGCAGTCGAGGACGTCGATGTCGATGCCCTCCGCCTCCAGCGCGCCCGCGATGTAGCACAGGCCGATGGGCGGGACGACGCGTTTGACTGCGCCCTCGTACATGCACATCGGCGGCATCACGAGCAGGGTCCGCGGCAGCCGGCCGAGCGGCTCGGCGACGTCGAGCAGCTGGGGTCCGCTGGGGCGGGGCTTGCGGACGCGGGCGGTCTCGTCCTTCTCGGCCAGGTAGATCCGCAGCGGGCTCTCCTGGGGCAGGTGCTGGTCGAGTTTGCCCTGCTTCACCCGGAGGTCACGTTCCTGCGCTCCGGAAGTCTCCTCGGTCATCGGCGGTCGCTCCTCTTGCAGTGGGGGGATGGCGTCATGCGGCAGTGGCCGCGGCTGCGGCGAACCGTGCGGCGACCTCGGGCGGGGTGAGGGCCGGGCGGCCCAGCGAGGGGTCGGAGCCGGGACGGATACGGACCCGCACCAGGTGGGGTCCCGGCCGGGTGCGGGCCCGGGCGACCGCGGCCGTGAGCATCCCGGCCTCGCTGACCTCGGCGACCGAGCGGTAGCCGCAGGCGGAGGCGATGGCGCAGAAGTCGACGCCGCCGGACACGGTGGGCTGGCCGCCGGTCGATTCGTACGACTCGTTGTCGAGCAGGATGTGCAGCAGCCGGGGCGGCGCCTGGCGGCCGATGGTGGTGAGGGACTCCAGGCGCATCAGCGCGGCGCCGTCGCCGTCGAGGACGACGACGTCCCGGTCCGGGGCGCCCAGCGCGACGCCGAGTCCGACGCTGGAGGCGCACCCCATGGAGCCGACGACGTAGAGGTTGCCGGCGCGGTCCCAGTCCCGTTCCAGCTCGCGCGCGGTCTTGCCGGTGGTGGCGACGATCAGCGCGTCCTCGGCGACGGACTTGACGACCCGGCCGATCGCGTCGGCCCGCAGCATGAGTTCCCCGCGCCCCGCGTCCGGCGGCGGTGCGGCGCGGTAGGGGGCGAGCGTGCCTTTGGGGACGATCAGCGCGTACGGCAGCCGGGTGGCCTCCATGTGCGCCTGCGCCAGCCGCAGGGTGCCCGCGAGACGGCCGGGATCGGCGGGGAACTGCTCGTGCCGGATCTCCATCGAGGTCAGCAGTTCGGGGGTGATACGGCCCATCAGCCGGTGCTGCGGCTCGTCGGGATGGCCCGGACGGCCGCGCCAGGTGACCAGGAGCAGCACCGGCAGGCGCAGGGTGTGGCAGAGCGAGGTGAGGGGGTTGACGGTGTTGCCGAGCCCGGAGTTCTGGAGGATGACCACGGGACGGCGGCCCGCGAGCCGGGCGCCGGCCGAGATCGCCACGGCCTCGCCCTCGTTCGCGGCCGGGAAGTAGGCGTCGGGGTGCTCGGTCTGCAGAGCGCTGATCAGGGGACCGAGGAAGGAGCAGGGGACACCGGTGAAGGGTCCGAAGCCGGCGTCGAGGAAGGTGCCGGCGACGGCGGAGGCATCCAGGTGGACGTTGTCCATGGGGTTTCCCGGGAGATCGTGGCGGCTCGGTCGGTGCCGGACGAGGCGGGCGCCTCCCCGGCTCGGTAGACGGGCTAGTCCTCCAGCGCCCGCCAGGTGTCGAGCCGTTGCAGCGCGAAGACGTCCTGCACGCTGGCGATGCGTTCCTCGACCGCCAGTGTGTGGCCGTGGTCGTACACGGAGCGGAAGGTGGCACGCAGCGCGCTGACCGTCGCCCGCAGCCCGTGGTTCGCGTAGATCACGGCCGCCACGCCCGCTTCGCGGATGTCCGCGACGTGCCAGTCGGGATAGGTGGTCGGGACGATGACCACGGGACAGCGGGCGTCCCACTTATCCAGGAATTCGGAAACCTCTTTGCGATTGCTGGACTTGGAATGGACGAGTACCGCGTCCGCGCCAGAATCTGCATATGCCATGCATCTTTTCAGCGCGGCATCCACGCCGAGCCCGCAGATCATTGCCTCGGTGCGCGCGATGACGACCATTTCCGCCGTGCTCTGCGCGTTCTTGGCGATCTCTATCCGGTGGGCGAATTCATCGGCGTCGACCAGCGCCTGATCGCCGCCCGCGAAACTGTTGATCTTGGGGAAGACTTTGTCCTCCATGCACACGGCGGTCAGTCCCGCGGCCTCGAACTCGTGCACCATGTGGGCCACGTTCATCCGGCCGCCGTACCCGGTGTCGCAGTCGACGACGACCGGTATGCCCAGGACGCTCTGCATCTGAGCCGCGGCCCGCAGGTATTCGTCCATGCCGAGCAAGCTCGCGTCGGGCAGCCCGCGAGCGGCCGAAACCTCCAGGGACGAGGACCAGACGGCCTGGAATCCCGCCTCCTCGGCGAGCAGGGCGCCGAGGGCGTCATGGGCGCCGGCTATGCGGACGACGTCATCGGCCCTGCCTTCGAGGACCGAACGGAACGAGCGGTGAGTGATGCGCTGCATACGCGTGTAACACCCTCTCTTCAACGAGCGCGGTGGAGGGGTGGACCTGAATGCCTGCTCGGATGTCGACGTTGAGGGGAGGTGTCGAAAGGAGCGGGAGGCGACCGCCCGGAACGGCAGCACGACCTTGGATGCCGTGGGGGGTCAAGAGGTCCTGCCGGAAATACCCTACGACGCCATTTAGGATTCAAACAAGCCTGGTTTCCGGCCTCCCGGTCAGATTGCGTAAAACAGCAATCAGCCGGGAGGCAACCTGGAGGTAAATCACTGTTCACCTCCGACGGGACCGCAGCTTTTCAGTCATTGCGGGCGTGCTCCATTGCCGCTCCCCGGAGCCGGGCATAGGCTCCCGCTCACTCATCGGTGATCTGCTGCTCGGTCACCCACCAGGCCACGGACCCGCGGTGCGCCTTCGCGCCTCCGCCCCACGAGTACGCCTCGTGCCCATGCCGTCCGCGCCAACTTCCTGGAGCCCGGCCCATGACGTCATCCCCGACCGTCCCCGAAACCCGGCAGGTTCTTCTCAACCCCGGACCCGTGAACGTGCACGACGACGTGCGCGCCGCCCTCGCCTCCCCCGACCGCTGCCACCGCGAACCCGAGGTGCTGCGGCTGCTGTCCCTGATCCGGCAGAAGGTCACCCTCGTCTGCGGCGGCGACGAACGGCACAGCGCCGTCCTGCTCGGCGGCTCCGGCACCTCCGCCCTGGAGGCGACGATCAGCTCGGTGATCCCGCCCGACGGCCGCGTCCTGATCGTCGGCAACGGTCACTACGGCGAACGCCTGCGCCAGATCGCCGCCGTCCACGCACTCCCGCACCGCTACCTGGACCTCGGCCACGGCGCCCCCCTCGACCTGAAGGCCGTCGACGACGCCCTCGCCGACGACCCCTCCCTCACCCACGTCGCCGCCGTCCACCACGAGACCAGCACCGGCATGCTCAACCCGCTGCGGGAACTGGGCACCCTGACGGCACGTCACGGCAGATCCCTCATCGTCGACGCGGTCAGCAGCCTCGGAGCCGAACCGCTCGACCTGGACGCCGACCACGTCGACTGGTGCGTCGGCACCGCCAACAAATGCCTGGAGGGCTACCCCGGACTCAGCTTCGTCGTCGCCCCACGCGAGCGGCTCGCCGCGCTGGAGACCGTGCCGCCACGCACCTTCTCCCTCGACCTGCACCGCCACCACACCGCCCAGGAACACGACGGCACCTCCCTGTTCACGCTCCCGGTGCAGACCATGACCGCCTTCGACACCGCCCTCGACCTCATGCTCCAGGAGGGCGTCCCCACCCGCGGAGCCCGCTACGCCACCCTGTCCGAACAGGTCCGCACCGGTCTCGCCGACCGCGGACTGAGCCCGCGCCTGCCCCCGGACCAGCGCTCCAGCTCCCTGACCGCCTTCCGCCTGCCCGACGGCCTCACCTACGAGGCGCTCCACGACGGACTCAAGGCCGAGGGGTACGTCGTGTACGCCGGACAGTCCCCCGGGGAGCACGAGTTCAGAGTGGCCACGATGGGCCGGCTGACCGAGGACGACATCACCGGCTTCCTCGCCGCCTACGACAAGGTCACCGCGCCCGCACCGCAGGTCTGAGCACCCGGCACCGACGAGAGGCTTCCCCATGGGGACGACGCCCCACCCCGCCCCGGCCACCACCCTCGCCGTCATCGGCGCGGGCCCCAGCTGCACCTATGTCCTGGAACGCCTCGCCGCCACGGCCGTCGCGCACGGCACCGCAGGACGGCGGCTGGACATCCACATCTTCGACCGCACCGGGCAGTTCGGCGCCGGCCAGGTGCACAGCCCCGACCAGCCCGTCACCAGCTACCTCAACCGCATCGTCGGCCAGGTCGGCTTCGCGGCCGACGAGAGCGTCGAGGACGCCGGCCCGCTGCTCGCCCCCGCCGACCGCCCCACCCTCCTGGAGTGGTGCCGCAGCCGGTTCCGCGACACCGGTGACCCCGTCTTCGACCTGGCGGCCGAGGACTGGCCCAAGCGGTACATCCACGGCCAGGCCCTGCGCGACCGCTTCGACTTCTACGTACGGATGCTGCGCGAGCGGGCCGGCGCCTCCGTCGTCCTGCACCGCGCGGAGGTCGTCGACCTCGACGACCGGGCAGCCGACGGCCGGCTCGCCGTCGTCACCTCCGACGGCGACCGCACCGTCCACGCCGACCAGGTGCTCATCCTCACCGGCCACTCCTCCAACGACCCCCGCCACTACGCCCGCCAGCGAGGCTGGGCCGAGTTCGCCCGCGAGCACGGCGCGCGGTTCGTACCGTCCGCCTATCCGCTGGAGAACGCCTTCGCGCCCGGCGAAGCAGGGCCCGGCACGGTCGTCGGCTGCCTGGGGATGGGGCTGACCGCGATCGACGTGATCCTGCACCTCACCGAGGGCCGCGGCGGCACGTTCCGCACCGGCGCGGACGGCCGTCCCGAGTACCACCGCTCGGGCGCCGAACCCGACGCGATCGCGGTCTTCAGCCGGGCCGGCCTGTTCACCTTCGCCCGCCCCTACAACGCGAAGGAACGCGCCCCCCAGGAACTGGAACACCGAGGCGTGTTCCTCGTCCCGGAGGCGGTACGACGCCTGCGCGCCGCAGTCGGCACACCCCGCCGGGTCGGCGACCGGATCCAGCGCCAACTCGACTTCCGCGCCCACCTGTTGCCCGTCCTCCTCCTGGAGATGGCCCACCTCTACTACACGACCCTCTTCGGCCCCGCCTTCGGCGCCCGCGCACGGCACGCCGCAGGGGACGAGTACGAGGCGTTCCTGGCCGACGGCGGCGCGGGCGCCGGGCCCGAGGACGCCCAACAGCGGCTGCTGGCACCCCTGGAGCGGGCCGTCGACGAGGCGGTGCACATCGTGGACGGCGTGCTGTCGGGAGCCCGCACGCACGCGGAGACGGTACGGGAGACCCCCTGGGCCGACGAGGCCGTACGCCGGTACCTGACCGTCGTGTTCGGCGCGGAGTCGGCGAAACCGCTGGCGGATCTGCTGGACGCGCCCCCGGTGGCCCTGGCCGACGCGGTGGCCGCAGCCCGGTCCCCGTACCGGCACCCCACCTCCGCCGAGGAACACCGCTTCTCCTGGACCGGCACCGTCCACCCGCTCGCCGGGCGGCAGTGGGACGGGCCGGACGACTACACGGCGGCCGTGCTCGACTTCATGGACCGTGACCACCGCTGGGCCGCGCAGGACAACCTGACCAACCCCGCGAAGGCCGCGGCCGACGGCGTCTGGCGGGACCTGCGCGACGTCCTCGCCGACGCCCTGGACTTCGGCGGACTCCTCGCTCCCTCCCACCGCGACTTCCTGGACGTCTTCATGCGCCACCACAACCGGCTGTGCAACGGGGCCGCGCTGGAGGTCATGGAGAAGATGCGGGCGCTGATCCGCGCCGGGACGGTGGACGTGTCGGCGGGCCCGGACGCGCGAGTCCAGACCGACCCCGCGTCCGGGCGCTACCAGGTGGAGGGCCCGGCGACCGGGGCGACGATCCCGGTGGACATCCTGGTCGACTCCCGGGTCCACCCCTTCGACGCGGAGCACGACGCGAGCCCCTTCTACCCCAACCTCCTGCGCCGGGGCCTGATCCGGAAGTGGCGCAACCCCGGCACCCCGGACTTCGTCCCCGGCGGCCTCGACCTCACCCCCGGTTTCCACCCCCTGGGTCGGGACGGCCGCCCCGACCCGCGCCTGACCATCCTCGGCCCGCCCAGCGAAGGCGTGATGTTCTTCCAGCTGGGCGCGTTGCGGCCGTACCAGAACCACCACGTCATGCAGGACATCCTGTGCTGGATCAGGGACTTCTGGCAGCGGTCGGCGGGGTAGGAGCGGCCTACCTCCGGCCGCCCCGGAGCCCGACGGCGACGAGGACGGCCGTCGCCAGGACGATCACCGTCTCCACCGCGAGGACCGTGTGGAGGCCCGTCAGCAGGTCCGGCGAGGTCGTGGCGAGGACGCCCAGCAGCGGGATGCCGATGGTGATGCCGATCTGCTGGGTGGAGGTGACCAGGCCGGTCGCCAGGCCCTGTTCCGCGTCCGGCACTCCGGAGGTGACCGTCAGGCCGTAGGAGACGATCACGCCGAGGTGGCACACGCAGGCCAGGGAGACGGCGGCCGTGGCGAGCCACACCGACCAGGCGTGGGTGCCCACACCCAACAGCGTCCCCGTCAGCACGCCCTGCCCGGCGAGCGAGCCGACGAGCGTACGGCGGGCGCCGAAACGGCCGATGACCCTCGGGGCGTACGCCCCGGCGACCGCCGACAGGACGCCCGCCACGCCGAAGACCAGCCCGGTCCGGAAGGCGGACAGGTTAAGGGTCTCCTCGAAGTACAGGGTCAGCACGAACACCAGCGTCGACATCATCGAGAAGGTGACCAGACCGCCGAGGTTGCCCCACGCCACGGTGCGGCGGCGCAGCATCGGCAGGGAGACCAGCGGCGCCTCGGTGCGGGACTCGACGAGCACGAACACGGTGAGCAGCACGAGGCCCGCGGCCAGGGCGGCGATGACGTCGGCGTGGCCGAAGCCGCGGTCGGCGGCCGTCGACAGGGCGTAGATCACCGACAGCAGACCGCCGGTGACGGTGACCGCGCCGGGCACGTCCAGGCGCGGGCGCTCAGGGGTGCGGGACTCCGGCAGCAGGCCTGGGGCCAGGGGCAGGACGATCAGGGCGAAGAGGGTCAGGATGCCCATGGTGGAGCGCCAGCCCAGTACGTCGGTCAGGACACCGCCGGCCACCATGCCCACGGTGAAGCCGAGCGAGAGCAGCGTGCCGGAGATCCCGAGGGCGCGGTCGCGGGCCGGTCCCTCGGGGAACGTCGTGGTGAGCAGGGACATCCCGGTCGGGACGATGGCCGCCGCACCGATCCCTTGCAGGGCCCGGCCGGTGAGGAACGACGCCGGGTCCCAGGCGAAGGTCGCCAGCAGGGAGGCGGCCCCGAACAGGGCGAGTCCGCTCAGGAACAGCCGCCGACGGCCGTACAGGTCGCCGACGCGGCCGAAGAGGAGCAGGAAGCCGCCGGACGGCAGCGCGAACGCGGTGACCGCCCATTGCAGCGTCGACCGGCTCATGCCGAGGTCGGCGCCGAGGACGGGCAGCGCCACGTTCAGCACGGAGAAGTCGAGCGCCACCATGAACTGGGCGGCGCACAGGACGGTCAGGACGAGTCGGTCGCGCGTCGACAGCCGTGGGGTGCCGGGCGGTGCGGGGACGGGAAGGGTGTCGGTCGCCATGGGCCAAGAGCCTGTGGCCTGCGGAATAGCCGTGGGGAGTGACAAGTTGTCCTGGTGGTGGCACCACCAGGACACGAGGAGGACCGGCCCATGCCCGGGGACGAACCCAAGGCCCGGCGGCGCAGTGAGCTGCGCGCGTTCCTGATGAGCCGCAGGGCCCGGGTCACCCCGGCCGACGCCGGACTCCCTGACGGCGGCGCCCGCCGCCGCACCCCGGGGCTGCGCCGCGAGGAGGTCGCGGTGCTCGCGGGGGTCGGCGTCTCCTGGTACCAGTGGCTGGAACAGGGCCGGGACATCTCGGTCTCCCCGCAGGTCCTCGACTCCGTCGCCCGCGTCCTGCGGATGGGCAACGCCGAGCGCCGCCACCTCTACGTCCTCGCCGGGATGAACCCGCCCGTGCCGGAGGCCGAGCCGGACAGCCGGGGCAGCGCCGGCGAGGGGCTGCGGCGGCTGATCGACGCGTGGATGCCGTATCCCGCGCACATCATGGACCGGTACTACAACACCGTGCTGTTCAACGACGCGGCCGAGACGGTCCTCGGGATGCGGCCCGGCATCACGCAGAACTGCCTCGTCGACTTCTTCACCGACCCGATGTACCGCTCCCGTTCACGGAGCTGGGAGCAGAACGCGCGCACGGTCGCCGCGCACTTCCGGGCCGCCTGCCTGGCCAGCCCGGACGACGAGGGGTTCCAGGCGGTGGCCGCCCAACTCAAGGCGGCGAGCGCGGAGTTCGCCGCGCTGTGGGAGCGGCGGGACATCGAGGAGGCCGGGCAGATCCGCAAGGAGATGGACCATCCGCTGCTGGGGCTGCTGTGCTTCGAGTCCAGCGTGATGAGGCTGCCGGCACGGCCGGACCTGTCGATCGTGCTGCACACACCGCTGGACGAGGCGGACACGGCGGGCAAGCTGCAATGGCTGGCGTCCCCGGAGGGACGGCGCGGGGCGATGTACCCCGTGGCGGGGTAGCGTCTGGTTCGGTGACCGGCGTCACACTCCGCTTCTGTCAGGGACCGGGGCGCCGTCTCGTTCAAGGGGCACGCGAACGAGACAGGAGCATCGCCATGAAGCACCGCATCGTGGTCCTCGGCGCCGGATACGCCGGGGCCTTCGCCGCCGGTACCCTGGCCCGTCGGCTCTCCCCGGCCGACACCGAGATCACCGTCGTGAACGCCGTACCCGACTTCGTCGAGCGGATGCGGCTCCACCAGCTCGCGGTCGGCCAGGACCTCACGTTCCGCAAGCTCACCGACCTCTTCGCGGGCACCCCGGTACGCCTGCGCCTGGCGCGTGTCACCGGCGTCGACCCCGAGCGCCGGACCGTCGCGGTGACCGGCGACGACCAGCTCACGTACGACACGCTCCTCTACACGCTCGGCAGCACCGTGGCCCACCACGGCGTCCCCGGCGTGGCCGAGTACGCCTTCGACGTGGCCGGCCTGTCCTCGGCGTTGCGTCTGCGCGAGCGTCTGGCCGCACTGGGGGAGGGCGGCGCCGTACTGGTCGTCGGCGAGGGGCTGACCGGCATCGAGACCGCCGCCGAGTTCGCCGAGTCCCGCCCCGACCTCTCCGTAGCGCTCGCGGCCCGCGGCGAGTTGGGCGCCGGGCTCTCCCCGAAGGCCCGCCGCCATCTGCGCCGGGCCTTCGACCGGCTCGGCATCACCGTCCACGAGCACACCGGCATCGAAGCCGTCGAGCCGGGCCGGGCGATCGCCGCCGACGGCACGTCCATCACGGCCGATGTGACCGTGTGGGCCGCCGGGTTCGCCATGGACCCCATCGCGGCCGACAGCGGTCTGGAGGTCACCGGGACCGGTCGCATCGTCGTCGACCGCACCATGCGCTCGGTCTCCCATCCGGACGTCTACGCCGCCGGTGACTGCGCCTACGCGATCGGCGACAACGGCCGGCCGCTGCCGATGTCCTGCGCCTCGGCCGGTGCCACCGACGCGCAGGCGACTGCCGCGATCGTCGCGCGCCTGACGGGCGGCAAGGTCCCGGTCGCCGGGCTGAAGTACTACGGCAACCACATCAGCCTCGGGCGGCGGGACGCGATCTTCCAGATGGTGGACGGGAACGCCCGGGCGAAGTCCTGGTACCTGGGCGGCCGGACGGCCGCGCGGCTCAAGTCGGGCGTGCTCAAAGGGGCCGCGTGGGGCATCGCCCACCCGACCTTCGGCATGCCCAGGCGCAGGCACCCCCTGACCACCCGGCCGGACCGGGCCGGCGTGCGGGCCGCCGCCTAGGCTCCCCGGCATGGACAGCGCAACCGTCGAACGGTTCGAGGCCGGCCGGGGCCGGCTGGCCTCGCTCGCGTACCGCCTGCTCGGCTCGGCCGCCGACGCCGAGGACACCGTGCAGGACGCGTTCCTGCGCTGGCAGGCCGCCGACCGGGAACGTATCGCGGTGCCGGAAGCGTGGCTGACCAAGGTCGTCACCAACCTCTGCGTCGACCGGCTCCGCTCGGCGCGGGCCCGCCACGAGCGAGCGGCCTGCGCCCGGCTGCCCGAGCCGCTTCTCGAAGGCGACCCGATGCTCGGTCCGGCCGAGACCTTCGAGCAGCGCGAATCGGTGTCCTTTGCCGTACTGATCCTCATGGAACGCCTCTCGCCGGTCGAGCGGGCCGCCTATGTCCTGCGCGAGGCCTTCTCGTACCCCCACGCCGAGATCGCCGGGATCCTCGGCATCACCGAGTCCGCGAGCCAGCAGCACGTCCACCGGGCCCGGCGTCGGATCACCGCCGGGCGGCGCGGCGGCGACGAGGCGGACGCCGCGTCCGCGCGCGGGATCGTCGAGGAGTTCCTCGCCGCCGCCACGTCGGGGCGCACCGAACGGCTGGTGGCGATGCTCACCGCGGACGCGACCGCGGTCTCGGACGGCTACGGACTGGCCGGGCGGCTGCTGCGGTACGACACCCCCGAGCGCATCGCCACCCACGTGCGGGCCGGCTTCAAGCCCACGCCCGGGAAGCGGAAGCTGGCCGGCGGCTCACCCGCGTTCCACATCGCGCCGGTCAACGGCTCCCCGGCCGTCCTCGCCGTGGTCGACGACCGGGTCGTGGGCGCCGTGGCGTTCGAGGTCCGCGACGGCAGGATCGCGTCCCTGCACGGCATCGGCGCCGCGGACCGGCTCACGCGCCTCGACGAGGGCTGGCGGCGGCACGGACCCGACACGACGGTCGTCACCGCGTGGTGACCTGAACCGGAGTGAGGGTTTGGTAACGGCGCCTTGTTCCGGATGAATCCGTTCGGCAATCCGCCAGGGCTGAAGTGGTTCTCCGTAAGGCAGCGGCGAGAGGCCGCCGCCTCGGTGCCTCCCCGGAGGATCACATGCCTGAGACGCACTTCCCCGTGCGCCGGCTCGCCGGTTCGCACCACCCGGTCGCCGTGATCGGTGGCGGCCAGGCGGGCCTGTCCGTCAGCCACGCCCTGCGGCAGCGCGGCGTCGAGCACGTCGTGATCGAGGCGAAGCGGGTCGGACACGAGTGGCGCGAGCGCCGCTGGGACTCCTTCTGTCTGGTCACCCCGAACTGGCAGTGCCGGCTGCCCGGTTTCCCCTACCAGGGCGACGACCCCGACGGCTTCATGGCCCGCGACGAGATCGTGCGGTACCTGGAGGACTACGTCGCCTTCTTCCGGCCGCCGCTGGTGGAGGGCGTGTCGGTCACCCGGCTGCGCCGGGCACCGCAGGGGACGTACGAACTCACCACCACGGACGGGGACTTCACCGCCGACCAGGTGGTCGTCGCCACCGGCCCCTACCACACGCCGTCCGTTCCGGCACAGGCCCAGCGCCTGCCCGACGGCATCGCACAGGTCCACTCCAGCGGCTACCGCAGCCCCGAGCAACTCCCCGAGGGCGCGGTGCTGGTGGTGGGCACCGGGCAGTCCGGCTGCCAGATAGCCGAGGACCTGCACCTGGCGGGACGACAGGTGCACCTGGCCGTGGGCGGCGCACCGCGCGTGGCCCGTTCCTACCGGGGCCGGGACTGCGTGGCCTGGCTGGACGAGATGGGCCACTACGGCAGGTCGATCGACGAGTTCGACGACGCCGACGCGGTCCGGATGCGCGTCAACCACTACGTGACGGGCCGGGACGGCGGCCGGGACATCGACCTGCGCGCCTTCGCTCGGGACGGGATGCGCCTGTACGGACGGCTCACCGCCGTCTCCGGCGAGCACCTGGAGTTCGCCGACGACCTGAAGGCCAACCTCGACCACGCGGACGCGGTGGCGGACGGCATCAAGGACGCCATCGACGCCCACATCACCGCGCGGGGCACCGACGCCCCGGACGAGGCACGCTACGTACCCGTGTGGGAGCCGGCCGAGCAGCCCCGCGCACTCGACCTCGCCGAGGCCGGCATCACCTCCGTCGTCTGGTCGACCGGCTTCCGCCGCGACCACCGGTGGATCGAGGTCCCCGTCTTCGACGGGCGCGGCTACCCCATGCACTGGCGCGGCGTCACCAACGTGCCCGGCCTGTACTTCCTGGGGCTGCCCTGGCAGTACTCGTGGGGCTCGGGCCGCTTCGAAGCGGTGGGCCGCGACGCCGAGTTCCTCGCCGGCCACATCGACGCCTCCCGCCGCCTCACCGACGTGTGCGGAACCCTCACTGGTGAACTCGCCTGCGCCCTCCCGATCGGCTGAGCGCCCCATGGTCCACGACGCACACCGCCACATCGGCGTCCTGCCCGCCTTCCCCTTCTACGGCGGCCCGCCCGTCCACCCCGACACCACCGCCCGCGCCACCGTCAAGCAACTGATCGCCGACCTGGACGCGGAGGGCACCGAACGCGCCCTGGTCATCCCCAACTACGGCGTCCCCGACCCCGCGATCGCCTTCTCCTTCAACGAGTTGGTGATCGAAGCCGCCCAGACGGACGACCGGATCCGAGCCGGACTGTGGGTCTCGCCCCGCCCCGAGGACGCCGAACGCACCGAACAGGCCCTCAGGCTCGCCGGCGAGCCCGGAGTGAAGGCGCTCAAGCTCAGCTTCCTGCTCGGCGGCCGACCCACCGACCCCGCCTGCCGCCCGCACCTGGACCGGATCTTCGCCACCGCCGCCCGCCACCACCTCGTGGTCCACGTCCACACCTCCCCGGGCGCCGCCTCCGACATCGACGAGGTCGGCCACCTGGTGGACTGGTACGCCGACCGAGTAGCCGTCCACCTCGTGCACTTCGGCGGCGGCATGAGCGGCCACATCAAGCTCGCCGGCTCCCGCTTCTTCGACTGGATCACGGCCGGCAAACGCGTCTACACCGACCTCTCCTGGGCCATCGGCTTCCTGCCGCACTGGCTGGCCCGCGAGATCGAGCACCGCGGCATCGGCCACGACCGGGTGCTCTTCGCCAGCGACCAGCCGTGGGGCGACTTCGCGGGCGAGTACGCCCGTCTCGCCGCGGCCACGGGCGGTGGCGAACTCGGCGACCTCGTCTTCCGGGACACCTTCGCCACCCTCTACGACTGACGCCCGCCCCTCTTCCCTTCCCGTACCGCGCAAATCCGTACCGCGCAAAGGAGACAGCCATGTCCGCATCCCCCGCCGAGCTCAGCGACGTCGAGCAGAAGTCCCTCGACGAGATCCCGCACCCCTCCCTGGCCGAGGGCTCCAGCATCTACGGCTCCACCAAGGTCTTCCCCGACTACCAGGCCGAGGACGGCGAGACCTACTTCACCCTCGTCCACGGCATCGCCCACGAGTCGTCGGTGTCCTTCGTCGCCGTCCTCCAGGCCACCCGCGCCCTGCGCAAGGGCTTCGAGACCGCCATCTACTTCTACGGCCCCGGCTCCCTCAACTGCCTCGCCACGCGCGGCTTCCCGACCGTCGGCAACTCCGCCTTCCCCGGCGAGCACAACATCAACAACCAGCTCAAGACGTTCATCGCCGAGGGCGGCAAGGTCTACTGCTGCCGCTTCGGCCTCTCCCTGCACGGCGCCCGCGAGGAGGACCTCATCGAGGGCGTCATCCCCACCCACCCCCTCGACGTCCAGGACGCGCTGATCCACTACGCGCGCAAGGGCGCCATCATCAACTCCACCTACCAGCTGTAGGGAGCCCGCCATGAGCACCGGCACCGGAACAACGGTGGACGTGCGGATCATGACCCGCGCCGAACTCGCCCTGCGGGGCGTGGCGTTGGACGCCGCCGTGCGACGCCCCGACGGCGCGGGGCCCAGCGACGACGGCCACGTCCTCATCGACGGTGCCGGTGCCGCGCTGCCGCGAAACCCCGACAGTCCCTACTCCGTACGCGACGGCAAGGTCTGGCTGGGCGAAGAGGACACCGGCCTCACCCTGACCGCCGTACACCGTCCGAAGTTCTACGACCTCACCACCGCCGACGGCATCCCCTACGAGCACATCGCCCGCCTGCACGGCGCCGACGTCCTCGCCACCACCGTCGTCCAGACCTGCATCCGCTACGCCGAGCCGGACCGCTGCCGCTTCTGCACCATCGAGGAGTCCCTGCGCTCCGGCGCGACCGTCGCCGCCAAGACACCGGCGCAGCTCGCCGAGGTCGCCGAGGCGGCCGTGCGGCTCGACGGCGTCAAGCAGATGGTGATGACGACCGGTACGACCACCGGCCCGGACCGGGGCGCCCGCACCCTGGTCCGCTCCGTCCGCGCGGTCCTGAGGGCCGTACCGGAGCTGCCGATCCAGGTGCAGTGCGAGCCGCCCGGCGACCTGTCCTGGATCGGCGCCCTGCACGACGCCGGGGCCACCGCCATCGGCATCCACGTCGAGTCCCTCGACGACGAGGTGCGCCGGCGCTGGATGCCCGGGAAGTCGTCCGTGCCGATGGCCGAGTACGAAGCCGCGTGGGACGAGGCGGTACGTGTCTTCGGGCCGAACCGGGTGTCCACGTACCTGCTCGTCGGCCTCGGTGAAGATCCCGACGAACTCATCGACGGTGCCGGGGAGTTGATCGACCGGGGCGTGTACCCGTTCGTCGTCCCCTTCCGGCCGATGAGCGGCACCCTCGCCGCACGGGACGGTGTCGCGGCCCCGAGTGCCGAGTTGCTGCGGTACGTCACCGAGCGGGTCGCCGAGAAGCTGCGCGCGGCTGGCATGAGCGGCGCCGACCAGCGGGCGGGCTGCGCGGCCTGCGGGGCGTGCAGCGTGCTCCAGACGGCGGGCGGGTGAGGGCGCGTGTACCTCGACGACGTGGCCGCGCCCGCGGTGGGCGAGCAGACCGACATCCTCGCGCTGCTCGGCGACCGCAGCACCCTCGCCCGCCGCCCGGCCTTCCACCTCCGGCAGGCCGACAGCACGGCCGAACTGGCCGCCTACCGGAGGCTGCGCAAGGAGACGTTCGTCCATGAACAGGGGCTGTTCACGGGCGACGACCTCGACGACCGTGACGCGGACCCCCGTACCGTCGTCCTTCTCGCCAGGTCCACCGAGGACGGCACGGTCGTCGGCGGCGTACGGCTCGGCCCCGTCGACGACGGCCCGGACATCGGCTGGTGGCAGGGTGGGCGGCTGGTCGTCGACCGGCGGGCGCGCGGCGCCCACGGCATCGGCGCCGCGCTGGTCCGGGCGGCCTGCGCCCGGGCGGAGTCGGAAGGCGTGCTGCGGTTCGACGCGACCGTCCAGCCCCGGGCACAGGTCCTGTTCCGGCGGCTCGGCTGGCAGCGGGTGCGGGACGTGACGGTCGCCGCCGCGCCCCACGTCCTGATGCGGTGGCCGATCGGCCGGATCGCCGCTCTCGTCGCCGCCACCAAGGCCCCGCTGGGTTCCCTCTTGGCGTCCCTCGCACCCGGCGGCGAGGGGTTCGTCGGCGACGACGGCGCGCCCGTCCCCGGCACCGACGTGATCGCCGCGTGCGACGCGATCGTGCCGTCGATGGTCGAGCGCGACCCGGAGTGGGCGGGCTGGTGCTCGGTCCTGGTCAACGTCAACGACCTCGCCGCGATGGGCGCCGCGCCGGTCGGCCTGCTCGACGCGGTCGGCGCGAAGGACGCGGCACACGCCGCGCGGATCCTCGCCGGCCTGACCCGGGCCGCGCGGGCGTACGGCGTCCCGGTGCTCGGCGGGCACACCCAACTCGGCGTCCCGGCCGCCCTGTCGGTGACCGCGCTCGGCCGCACGGACCGTCCCGTTCCCGGGGGCGGCGGCCGTCCCGGACACCTGGTGCGGCTGACCGCCGACCTCGATGGCGGCTGGCGTCCCGGATACGCCGGCCGCCAGTGGGATTCGACCAGCAGCCGCCGTACGGAGGAACTGCGCGCCATGACCGGCGCGGTGGCCGCCGCCCGCCCGGCCGCGGCGAAGGACGTCTCGATGGCCGGCATCGCCGGGACGCTGGGCATGCTCGCCGAGGCGGGCGGCTGCCGGGCCGTGCTGGACGTGGCCGCCGTACCCCGGCCGCGCACCGCGACCATGGGCGACTGGCTGACCTGCTTCCCCGGGTTCGCCATGCTCACCGCCGGCCCGGCGGGCGGACCACCGCTCGCGGCCGGTCCCGCCACGGGCGCCGTGTGCGGCGCGCTGACCACGGGAGAAGGCGTCGGGCTGCGCTGGCCCGACGGAGAGATCACCGAAGCGGTCACGTCCACGGTGACCGGGATGGGACCCGCATGAGCACCCTGCGCCTGGCAGCCGTCGCCGCCGAGTTCGGCCGCGACCTGGAAGAGGACTTCGCGACCGCCGAACGGCTGATCGAGGAAGCGCGCGAGGAGGGCGTACGGCTGCTGGCGCTGCCGGAGGCGTGTCTGGGCGGCTATCTGCTCAGCCTCGACGGCGGCGCCGAAGCCGACGGTGCTGAAGCCGACGGTGCTGAAGCCGACAGTGCCGAAGCCGATGGGGGCCCGCCCGCGCTCGCCCTCGACGGGCCCGAGATCCGCCGGCTGGCCGCGCTCGCCGGAGAGATGACCGTCGTGGCCGGCTACTGCGAGGCGGCGCCCGACGGACAGCGCTACAACAGCGTCGTCTGCGTCACCGGCGACGGCGTCCTGGGCAACCACCGCAAGGTCCACCAGCCCCTGAACGAGGACGCCTCCTACGCCTCCGGCGACCGCTTCCACGCCTTCGACACTCCCGTCGGCCGGATCGGCATGATGATCTGCTACGACAAGGCGTTCCCGGAGTCCGCCCGCGCCCTGGCCCTCGACGGCGCCGAGATCGGCGTCTGCGTCTCCGCCTGGCCGGGGGCCCGCACGAACGCCGTCGCCGACCTGGCGCAGGACCGCTGGAAGCGCCGCTTCGACCTCTTCGACCGGGCCCGCGCCCTGGAGAACCAGATCGTGTGGCTGTCCGCCAACCAGGCGGGCACCTTCGGGTCGCTACGCTTCGTCGGCAGCGCCAAGGTCGTCGACCCCGGCGGCGAGATCCTCGCCGAAACGGGCGTGACGGCCGGCATCGCCGTCGCCGACATCGACGTCACGCAGGCCCTCCGGACCGCCCGCCGGTCCATGGGGCACCTGCGCGACCGGCGCCCGGACGCCTACACACCAGCAGGAGCAGTCACCGTATGAGCACCGTCCGGATCGCGGCAGCAGCCGCCCACTTCGGCCGCGACCTGGAGTTCGACCTGGCGAGGATCGCCAAGCTCATCGACGACGCCCGTGCCTCAGGCGCCGGGCTCCTCGTCCTCCCGGACGCCGCGCTCGGCGGCTACCTCGCCGACCTGCGCCACCCCGACCCCGAGGCGCTGCCGCCCGCGCTCAAGCCGGACGACCCGCTGATCCTCCGGGTCGCCCGGCTCGCGGCGGAGCTGGTGGTGTGCGTCGGCTACTGCGAGGACGGCGGCACCGACCGCTACAACGCCGCCGTCTGCGTGTCCGGCGACGGCGTCCTCGGCCGCCACCGCAAGGTGCACCTCCCGGCGGGGGAGACCGCCGCCTACACGCCCGGCGACCGCTTCGACGCCTTCGACACCCCGGCCGGCCGGCTCGGGATGCTCATCGACTACGACAAGACCTTCCCCGAGTCGGCCCGTTCGCTCGCGCTGGACGGCGCGGAGATCCTCGCCTGTCTCTCCGCCTGGCCGACCAGCATCACCAACCGCGCACCGCGCATGGCCCAGGACCGCCAGGCCAAGCTGTTCGACCTCTACGACCAGGCGCGCGCCGCCGAGAACCAGGTCGTCCTCGCCTCCTCCAACCAGACCGGCGCCATGGGCGGCATGCGCTTCCTCGGCCAGGCCAAGGTCGTCGGCCCCGGCGGTGACATCCTCGCCCGCACCTGGGCCAAGGCGGGACTCGCGGTGGCCGAGGTCGACGTCGCCGAGGAGATCGACCGGGCCCGCCGCGTCCTGCGCCACCTCGACGAACGCAGGCCGGCCGCCTACCGGGAGACCCCGTCGTGAAGATCGCCCTGCTCAGCTACTCCACCAAACCGCGCGGCGGAGTCGTCCACACCCTCGCCCTCGCCGAGGCCCTCGCCGCGCTGGGCGAGGACGTCACCGTGTGGACCCTGGGCCGAGGCGGCGACGAGGGCTTCTACCGCCGCGTCGACCCCTCCGTACGCGTGTGCGTCGTACCGTTCCCGGACGGCCTGCCCGGCGAGAGCGTCGGTGAGCGCGTCCTGCGCTCCATCGCCACCCTCCGCGCCGCCTTCGAACCGGGCCCCTACGACATCGTCCACGCCCAGGACTGCATCAGCGCCAACGCCGTCGGCCGCTGCGTACGCACCGTCCACCACCTCGACCACTTCACCACCCCCGAACTCGCCGCCTGCCACGAGAAGGCGATCGTCGAGCCGTACGCGCACATCTGTGTCTCCCGGTCGGTGGCGCGGGAACTGAAGGACGGCTGGGGTCTGACGGCGGAGGTCATCCCCAACGGGGTGGCGTACGAACGGTTCGCCACCGTCGATCCGGCGGCGCGGGAAGCGTGGCGCGCACGCCTCGGCCGCTACGTCCTGGCCGTCGGCGGCATCGAACCCCGCAAGGGCTCCCTCGACCTGCTGGAGGCCTACGCCCTGCTGCGCACCGGACACCCGGACGTGCGGCTGGTGATCGCCGGCGGCGAGACCCTCTTCGACTACCGGGACTACCGGGCCCGCTGGGAGGCGCGGGCCGGTGAACTCGGGGTCGAGCCGGTCGTGCTCGGTCCGGTGGCGGACGACGAACTCCCGGCCCTGGTGGGCGCGGCGGCGGCCTTCGCCTTCCCGTCCTTGAAGGAGGGTTTCGGCCTGGCCGCGATGGAGGCGCTGGCGGCCGGTGTGCCGTTGGTCGTGCGGGATCTGCCTGTGCTGCGGGAGGTGTTCGGACCTGCGGCGCGTTTTGCGGACGATCCGTGCACGCTGGCTGCCGGACTGGGGGATGCCCTGTCCGTCGCGGACCCGGCCCGGCGGGACGCTGGACGCGAGCTTGCCGCCGGGCACACCTGGGACGCGGCGGCGCACCGGCACTTGGCCTTCTACCGTTCGCTGCTCGGCGATGGTCCTTGAGTCGGTGATCCTCGGTGTGATCGCGGGCTCAAAGGGTCGGGTGCCTGTCCATGGGGAAGTGGGGCTGCCGCATGAACAGGCGTGACCGTGGGCGTCAAGCCGCTTCGTGGAAGGGGTAGTCGGTGTAGCCCTCCGCGCCCACCCCGTAGAACAGTTCCGGCCGCGGCTCGTTCTCCGGGTGGCCGCCCCGCCAGCGCTCGACCAGGTCGGGGTTGGCGATGAGGGCCCGGCCCACGACCACGGCGTCCGCGTGGCCGGCCTCGATCTGCTGGAGCGCCTGCTCGCGGGTGGTCTGCCCGCCGAAGGGGCCGCTGTTGACGATCAGCTTGCCGTCGAAGCGCCGCCGCAGCTCCTGTACGAGGTCGCCGCCCGGCTCGACGTGCAGGACGGAGAGGTAGGCCAGGCCCAGCGGGCGCAGCTGGTCGAGCAGGGTGCCGTAGGTGGCCAGGACGTCGTCCCGGTCGGTCTCGAAGACGTCCCCGAGGTCGACCTCCGGCGAGATCCGCAGCCCGACCCGCTCGGCGCCGACGGCCTGGGCGACCGCCGTGACGACCTCGACGGCGAAGCGTGCGCGGTTGTGCGGCGAGCCGCCGTATCCATCGGTGCGCTGGTTGGCCGCCGGGGAGAGGAACTGCTGGAGCAGGTAGCCGTTGGCGCCGTGGATCTCCACGCCGTCCGCTCCCGCCTCGATGGCCCGGCGGGCCGCCGCGACGAAGTCCTCCAGGGCTCCCCGCATCTCCGCGCTGGTCATCGCTTCCGGTACGGGGTAGGGCTGCTCGCCCTTCTCGGTGAACGTCTTGTTGTCGATGGCGATCGCGCTGGGGGCGAGGATGCGACGGCCGCCGTTGATGTCGGGGTGGGTGCCACGGCCGGCGTGCATGATCTGAAGGACGATACGGCCGCCGTCGGCGTGCACCGCCTCGAACACCCGCTGCCAGCCGGCCGCCTGCTCGTCGGTGGCGATGCCCGGCTCACCGACGTACCCCTGCGACGCGTGGTCGGGGTAGGTGCCCTCGGTGACGATCATCCCGACGCTCGCCCGCTGCCGGTAGTACTCGACCATCAGGTCGCCGGGAACGCCGGTCGAACCTGCCCGGACCCGGGTCAGCGGTGCCATGACGATGCGGTTGGCGAGCTCGATCTTCCCTAGGGAGACGGGGGAGAAGAGCGATGGGGCGGGCGAAATCTCTGAATGGTTGGCAGTCATGGGTTTCTTTCTTTCTGTAATGCGGAGGGAAACGGCAGGCGTGGGTCTAGGCGAGCGGGGTGTCTGTGACGGCTTTGAGGTGGCTGAACGTTTCGAGGGAGTAGCGGCCGTGGTAGCGGCCGGTGCCGCTTTCGCCGACGCCGCCGAAGGGGAGGCCGGGCATGAGGAGCTGCATCACCGGCTGGCCCCAGGCGACGCCGCCGGAGGACGTCTCGTTCACCAGGCGCGACTTGGTGGCCTCGGACGTGGTGAAGGCGTAGAGGGCGAGGGGCTTGTCGCGTTCGTTGACGAAGGCGATGGCGGCGTCCAGGTCTGCGATTTCGACGACGGGGAGGAGCGGGCCGAAGATCTCCTCCTGCATGACCGGCGATGAGGGGTCGACGTCGGTGAGGACGGTGGGTGCGATGTACAGGTCGTCGCGGTCGTGTTCGCCTCCGACGGCTGTGTGGCCGGAGTCGAGGAGGCTGGTGAGGCGGTCGAAGTGGCGTTCGTTGATGATCCGGCCGTAGCCGGGCGAGGTCTGCGGGGTGGTGCCGAACTGGTCTTGGAGCGCCGCGCGGAGGGCGGGGACGAGGGCGGTGGCGGTGGCGGGGTCGGTCAGGACGTAGTCGGGGGCGATGCACTGCTGTCCGGCGTTGCCGAACTTGGCGCCGGCCAGCCGTCTGGCGGTCTCGTGGACGTCGGCGTCGGGGGCGACGAAGACCGGTGACTTGCCGCCGAGTTCGAGGGTGACGGGGGTCAGGTGCTGGGCGGCTGCGGTCATGACGATGCGGCCGACGGTGCCGTTGCCGGTGTAGAAGATGTGGTCGAAGCGCTGGGCGAGGAGGGCGGTGGTCTCCTCGGCGCCGCCCTCGACGACGGTCAGGACGTCGGCGTCGAAGTACTCCCGCAGCAGCCGCGAAGCCACCGCCGAGGTGTGCACCGACATCTCGCTCGGCTTGGCGACCACGGTGTTCCCGGCGGCGAGTGCGCCGATGATGGGGTCGATGAGGAGGTGCAGGGGGAAGTTCCAGGGGGCGATCACCAGGACGACCCCGAGCGGGTCGTACGTCGTGTACGCCGTGGTGGGGCCGAAGTGGGCGGGGACCTCCACCGGGCGGGGCCGCAGCCACTCCTCCAGGCTCGCGAGGGTCTCGTCGATGTCGGCGACGGTGAAGTCGATCTCCTGCGTCTTGGCCTCGGCGGGGTTCTTGCGCAGGTCCGCCCAGAGCGCTGCGAGGAGTTCCTCCTCGTTGTCGGTCAGCAGGGCGCGCAGCCGCCGCAGCTGGTCGAGGCGCCACTCCAGCGGGCGGGTGACACCGGTGTCGAACGTGGTGCGCAGCCGGCCGACGGTCTCCGCCGCCGTCTCGCTGCGGTGCGTCTCCTGTAGTGCGGTCATGGGGTGTGCTCCGTTCCTGGTGCAAGCTCACGCCCGGGCCGTCTTCCGGCCGGGCACAGTGACCAGCGTCCGGGACGGCCCGGTATTCACCCAGGTCACGGCTCTGTGTAGGCCTGCGATGCCTACCACTGGTTGGGTCAGGCAGACGTACGCCCGGGCGGGGATACTCGAAGGCATGGACGAACACCACCAGCCCGACGGTGGCGGGCTTGACCCGCAGGCCGGGCTCAGCGAGTTCCTGCGCACCCGGCGGGCCCGGCTGAAGCCGGAGGACGTGGGGCTGCGGGACTTCGGGCGCTACCGGCGGGTGCCGGGGCTGCGGCGGGAGGAGCTGGCCCAGTTGGCCGGGGTGTCGGTGGCCTACTACACGCGGCTGGAGCAGGGCAACGGGCGGCACGTGTCGGCGGAGGTCCTCGACGCCATCGCCCGCGCGCTGCGGTTGAGCGATGCCGAGCACGCCCACCTCATCCACCTGGCGAAACCCCTACAGCGCAAGAAGAAGCCGGCCGGGCGTACCCAGCAGGTGCGGGGGCATCTGCGGACGCTGCTGGACACCATGGACAGCGTCCCCGCGATTCTCGTGGGGCGGCGCTCGGACATCCTCGCCTGGAACCGGATGGCCGCGGCCGTCTTCGGCGACTGGGACGACCTGCCCGCGCCGGAACGCAACTGGGCGCGGCTGATGTTCCTGCGGCCCGCATTCCGCGACCTGTTCCTGGACTGGGACCACAAAGCCGCCGACGTCGTCGCCCAGCTGCGCATGGACGCCGGCTCCCACCCCGACGACCCCCTCCTGTCCGCCCTGGTCGGCGAACTCTCCGTGAAGAGCCAGGAGTTCCGGCGGCTGTGGGCCACCCACGACGTCAAGGAGAAATGCCACGGCACCCAGCGCCTGCACCACCCCCTCGTCGGCCGACTCGACCTCCGCCTCGAATCGTTCCACCAGGCCGACGACCACGAACAGATGCTCGTCACCTACCACGCCGAACCCGGCTCCCCCTCCGCGGAAGCACTACGGCTGCTGGCCAGCTGGGGCACCGACGCGACAAGGGCAGGCGCGGAAGCGGGGATGCCGCCGACACACACGGCTCGATGAACACCCCTTGATCATCGGGTAGTTGGCTCCTTTCGGGGGCGCGTGCGGCGCCCGCCGTCAGGCTCCGAGCGCATGTGTAAAGTCCCGGTGCGTTTCCGGCAGCTCCTCGAACAGGAACAGACATTCGTGGTCGCGTCTTACGAGGGTTCCTCCCGCAGGGAGTCGCGTAGTCGCAGCAGTTCCCGGCGCCGGGAGCGTGCCCGCGTCAGGAGCAGTCCCGCAGCGGCGGCAAGTGCGGTGCCGGTCGATGCGACCGCCAGCGCCTCGGCCGTCGTGCCGCGTACCGCTGTCAGAGCCGTCCCGGCGACGCCGGTGGTCACGGTCGCCACCAGCGCGAGTCGGGCGCCCAGCACCCGGTCCCGGGCGAACAGCGGCCTGCGCCGGGACAGGGCCCAGCCGGAGAAGGCGGCCCAGGCCACCCCGATGGCGATCAGTACCGCGAAGGCGGCCTGGGTACGCGCGGGCAGCGGGTCCGGCTCGGTCGCCCACAGCACCGCGATCAGCGTCGCCGCGCACCCTCCCGCCAGCCCGATGCCCACGTACCGCATCCGGGAGCGCAGCGAGACCTCCGCCGCCAGCACGCGCTCCAGTTCCGCGGGTACTCCGTGATGCTCGCTCATGCCTCGTATCCCCTCTCGGTCAGGACGTCCCGCAGCAAGCGACGCGCGCGGTGCAGCCTGCTCTTGACCGTGCCCGGCGGTACGCCCAGTACCTCCGCGCACGAGGCCAGGGACAGGTCCTGCAAGTGGAACAGGACCAGCACTTCCCGCTCCAGCGGCGGCAGTCCGCCGAGGCCGGCCTCGATCTCCAGCGTGGTCAGGACGGCGGCGAGCGGGTCGACGTCGTCGGCGATCGTGCCGTCCTCCACCGTCGAGGTGTCCGCGTACGCCTGCCGGAGGTGGTCGGCCACCGTGCGCCGGGCGATGGTGAACAGCCACGGCGCGAACCGCTCCGGCTGTCGCAGACGCGGCAGCCCGCGCACCACGGCGACCCATGCCTCCTGGACGAGATCGTCCGCGAGGTACCCGGACCCCGCCACTGCCCGCACATAGCGCCACAGCGGCGTGTGCCAGAGCCCCACCAGCTCGCGGAACGCCTCCCGTTCCCCGAGCTGGCAGCGCACCACCAGCAGCGCACTGCGCCTGTCCTGGTCCACCGCACCTCCCTGCCCCACGCCACGCGTCACCAAGAGAGTCGGTGTCCAGGGCGGAAAGGTTCACAGGGCCTGGAGCCTCGCTCCCCGCGCCGCCTCGACGTACGCCTCAGGTCTCATCCCCTCACTCGCCAGAGCTACGGCGGCGTCAACCCATGGAGTGACGACTGACAGTACGGCCGTCCCTACCGTTCTGGAATGTCAGAAAAAGGGACAACTCCACCCCCTGCCCCGCCGGCCGAACGCCCCGCGCCGAACGGGCCGGCCGCGCCACGGATCGACGAGGTCGACGCCCTGCGGGGGTTCGCGTTACTCGGGATCCTCATGGCCAACGTCATGGTCGTGAGCACCCTCGTATCCATCCGCATCGACGACGACAGCCTGTTCGTCCCGTTCACCGGGCCGGTCGACGCGGCGGTCTGGACGGTCGTCACCAGCCTGTTCCTGGGCAAGTTCTTCCTGCTCTTCTCGTTCCTGTTCGGCTATTCGTTCACGTTGCAGCTCGAAGCGGTCAAGCGTGCCGGTGTGCCGGCTCTGCCCTGCCTGTTACGGCGCTGCGCCGCACTCTTCGCCCTCGGGGCCGTACACGCGGCGCTGTTGTGGTTCGGTGACATCCTCACGCTGTACGCACTGCTGTGCGTGGTGCTCGTCGTACTGCGGAACACCCGCCCGGCGATCACCGCGGCCCTCGGCTGCTGCGTCCTGGCCGCCTTGTCCGCGGACAAGCTATGGACCCTCGGCCTGTTTCCCACGGGCGGCAGCGACCTCGTCTGGTTCTTCGACGCGACCCGCGACGCCGGTTTCCTGGGCGGCTTCCACGACACCCTGCACACCCAGCTCGACGTCGGGCCCCGCTTCGCCCTCGAAGTCATCTGGCCAGGCCAGGGACCTCAGGCGCTGGCCCTGTTCCTGTTCGGCTTCGCCGCCGGCAAACGACGCCTCCTGACCGACACGGACGCGCTACGACCCTGGCTCGGCCGAGTCCAGGTGGCCGGCCTGCTCGTCGGCGGCCCGGTCGCCGTCTGGGCCGCGATCGCCGAACGGTACGACACCGGCCTTCCCGCCCTCCTCGAAGCGGTGGTCCCGATCACCGACACCCTCGTCACCGCGTTCTACATCGCCACCGTGGTCCGCCTCTGCCGGGGCCGGGCCGGCCGCCGCGTGATCACCGCCCTCGCCCCGGCCGGACGCATGGCCGCCACCAACTACGTCGCGCAATCGGCCGTGTTCATGGTCCTGTACACCGGCTACGGCTTCGCGCTCGCCGACGACGTACCGGCCCTGGGCATCGTGGCCCTGGCCGCGCTCACGTACGCCGCCCAACTCGCCGCCAGCGCCTGGTGGTTGCGCCGCCACCCCCACGGCCCCGTCGAATGGGCCTTGCGAGCGGCCACTTACGCACGACGCCCCAGATGGCGATCGTCGTAGAACCTGGGATACGCGAGGGCGTCAGCTTTGGCGGCCGGGGAGCATGGCCAGGGCCCGGGAGCGCTGCGCGACGAGGCCGTCGTAGGTGCCGTCGCGTTCGGCCCAGCGGTGCATGCCCGAGACCAGACCGACCACACCGGGCACGAGAGCTGCGGCGGAGTGGCCCGACGACGCCCGCTACTGCCTGACGACCAGCTGACCGGCCGTACCTTCGTCGATCCGGCGACGGGCTACCAGGCGGAGTTCGTACGGGTCCTCGACCCGCAGGGGAACCGTTCGCCGGGCAACTGCTCGCGAACGCCAGTTGGCTCCTCGGCGTACAGAACGCCGACGGCCGGCCGAAGAAGCTGTACGCCCCCTTCCTGCTCGCCCCCCAGGGCCGGCCCACCGAACGCCGCGTGATCGATCCCGGCTCCCGCTACTCGGTCGATCCGTGCACGCGGACGGCGTACGACCCGGGCGGCGCCCGGATCTACCCGGCGACCCTGGACCCCGCCCTGCGAGCCCGGCTCGGTGACTACCGCGACCCCAGGTTCGTCGCGGACCCGGACTTCGTCTACTCGGTCCACCCGGTCACCGGGGCCGTCAGCCACCCTCGACCAGCAGGCGACACCGGCAGATCAAGCATTCCCTCCAGCCCTTCCCGACTCCAAAGGCTGGTTCTGCGTGGGCTTCTGGGACGAGATCACACCGGGAAAAGTCGTCGTCCTCTACCGCACCAAGAGTGGCAGGCTACGGGCGATCGAACCCTACTGCCCCCACCTCGGCGCACATCTCGGCGTCGGCGGCACCGTCCAGGGCGAAGATCTCGTCTGCCCCTTCCACGCCTTCGGCCCCGACGGCACCCCGCCCGCCGAAATCCGCCTCGCCCAGCTGCACATCCAGGAGAAACACGGATTCGTCGTCGCCTGGTACGACCCCGACGGCGGCGGACCCACCTACGAGATCCCCGACCTCGACACCACCGGCTTCTCCTCCCTCGCCCACGCCGTCGTCGAACTGCCCACCCACCACCCGCGTCCCCCTCGCCGGCCTGCGCCGCCTGCGCATCCCGCTCACCTACATCATGGAGATCCACGGCCTCGGTTACATTCTCGCCACCGCAGATCTCCCCAAGGTCGGACCCGTCCTGCGCCTCTGGCTCCTGCCGACCGTCGCCGGCCCCTGGCGCACCCACATCTACAGCGGTGCCAGCCTCACCCTGCCCGCTCCCCACTGGCTGCCGGGCGGCCGACGGATCATGCAGGCCCTCCCGTACCGCCGATGGGCCCGGCAGTTCTACCCCAGCCTCGACACTGCGTCTCCCAACGGTGCAAAGCCGGTGGATGAACGCGGCCCCGACCAGGTGATCCACGATCTGCTGCGCCGGCAGGTGCGAGAGCCGCGGGCCGCCATGAGGACCCGTCCGCGATCGTGATGGTCTCCCAGACCGTGCACACCTCCGTCAACGCGCCCAAGGCCGCCACCGGCATCACGCTGCTGGACCAGGTCGCCGCGGACAACCCGTCGGCGCCGTCGGGACCTGCTTCCGCGAGCCCACAGGTCATCGCGATCACTCAGCACCCTGCCCGCGTCCCGGGCACCGACCGGAGGCGCTCGGCGAGCACGCAGGGCCTTGTGGTTGTCACGCCGTCGGGGCAGTCCCGGGAATGGTGTCGAGCACCGCGGCGGCCATGAGGCGGGCCGGTGTCGCCGTGCCGGAGGCGATGTGGCGGAAGGTGTCCTCCGCGGGGCGGGCGGGCCAGTCGGCGGGGAGGCAGGGGCCGGGGAGTCTGGGGTCGGAGCGGATGATCTCCAGCCATTCGCTGACCAGACGCAGCCGGACGGCGATGGCGTCCGACGCGGACCACTCGGTGGCGGACCAGCGCCGCGAGAAGGAGGTGTAGCGGGCCGCCAGGGCGTCCAGGTCCCACGTGTCACTGACCATCCGGCGGATGTCGGTCGCCTCGTCGGCGCGGGCGTGGAAGACCTTCACGTGCGCGAAGACGCCGAGTTCGTCGATCACGGCCGTGAGGTCGACGTGGCCGGGGGCGATCCACAGGCCGTTGTAGAGCGGTCCGAAACCCAGCCAGCCCAGACGTGAGCGGAGGTCGTGGCGCTGGCTGTGCCAGGAGTCGGGGAGCGAGAAGCCCAGCAGCGTCCAGGTGCCGTCCCAGTCCTCGTTCACCACGCTCGTCTGCCAGAGGCGGCGCTTGCCGTCGCAGAGGATCTCGGTGGCGAGCGGGGTGAGCCCGAAGTACATGCGCCGGCCGTTCCTTCGGCGCGCGAGGAGATCGCGGTTGACCATGCGGCTGAGTGTGGAACGCACCGCCTGCTCACCCACTCCGGTCCTGGCGAGGATGTCGATGATGCTCCCGGAGTAGACGTAGAGGGGGCCCTCGTTCAGGACGTGGTTGCCGAAGAAGGCGAGCAGGAGCGACTGCGGACGCACCGGTGACGGTGGGCCGAGCAGTCGGTCGTGCGTGGCGTTCACGTCCATCCGGGCGAGGCCATGGCCGACCGGTCCGGACGGGGGCGGAGGGCGGGTGCCGGGGGATCGGCTTCGGCCGTACGCGTGTCGGGCCCGTCCGTCGTGCACGGGGACTTCGACGGTGGCGCCGTGGGAGCTGTGAGGGTGCGGGCGTTGGTGCGGTGCGGCATGGGCCGGGACTCCTCGTCGTCGTGGAATGGCGGGTGGAGGATCGGTGGCGAATTCCTTCGTCGCAGGCACTGACACGGCGAAGTTAGATGTGTAGATTGCGGTCGTCAAGATAGTGCACAACATGGGCTCGGTCGTTCCGGCTTCGGCGCCTGAGCGGTTCTCCCGGACCCCATGGCTGCCGTCGGCCGAGCCCCACGCACCCAGTCGGCTCGTCCCTTCACCTCTCTCCCCGTGCGGCAGCGCGTCTCGTTATCCGTTCTTGCTCAAGGAGGAGCTCATGCACAGGCGTATGACGGGTCTCGCCCTGGTCGTGCTGTCCGTCGCCGGACTCACCGCATGCGGTTCGTCGGACTCCGGCGACGCCAAGGGGACGTCGGATTCCGGTGGCAAGACCACGGAGGTGACCGTCGGCGTCATCCCCATCGTCGACGTGGCGCCCCTGTATCTCGGCCAGAAACAGGGTTTCTTCGAGAAGCGCGGCATCCGCCTCAAGACGGTCACCGCGCAGGGCGGTGCCGCGATCATCCCCGGTGTGGTGAGCGGCCAGTTCCAGTTCGGCTTCAGCAACACCACGTCCCTGATGCTCGCCCAGACCAAGGGCGTGCCCATCAAGGCCGTCGCCAACGGAGCCGCCTCCAACGGCAAGGTGGGCGCCGACGTCACCGCCGTACTGGTGAAGAAGGACAGCCCGGCCAAGTCGGCCAAGGACCTCGCCGGACACACCGTGGCCGTCAACACGCTGCAGAACATCGGTGACACGACGGTCCGTGAGACGGTGCGCAAGGCCGGGGGAGACCCCTCGAAGGTCAAGTTCGTCGAGATCCCCTTCGACCAGATGCCGGCCGCGCTGGACGACGGCCGGGTGGACGCCGCCTGGATGGGGGAGCCCTCGCAGACCATCGCCAAGGGCAAGGGAGCCCGCGTCATCGCCTCGCCCTTCGCCGAGACCGACCCCGCGCTCACCGTGGCGGCGTACTTCACCTCGACGAAGATCGCGCAGCAGAACCCCGCCCTCGTGAAGAAGTTCACCGAGGCGATGAACGAGTCCCTGGAGTACGCGTCCGCCCACCCGGACGAGGCACGGAGCACCCTCACCACCTACACCAAGATCAGCGGTGACGTGCTGGACAAGCTGATCCTGCCGAGCTGGACGACCGCCGTGAACCGCGCCTCCCTGGAGAAGCTGGCCGAACTCGGCCGCCAGGACGGCGTGTTCGGCGACAAGAAGCCGGACATCGGAGCACTGTTCTCATGACCCTCGCGGACGTCAAGAGCCCCGCGACCGCGCGGCGCGTGCCCCTGCCCGGCCCGTCCGTCCTGCGCGGACTGGCCGGGGTGGCCGGGCTGGCGGCCGTACTGGAGACGCTGCCCCGCACCTCGCTCGTCTCCCCCGACTACCTCCCCCCGGCCTCCACGACGGTCCGCGCCTTCTGGGACATGCTGGGCGAGGGCACCTTCTGGTCCGCTCTCGGCGACACCCTGACCGGCTGGGGGATCGGCCTCGCCATCGCCGTCGTGGCCGGAGCGGTGGCGGGCGTGGTCATCGGATCGGTACCCCTGCTGCGCGCGGCCACCGCCTCCACCATCGAGTTCCTGCGGCCCATCCCCTCCGTCGCGCTGATACCCGTCGCGGTACTGCTGTACGGAACCGACCTGCGGTCGAAACTGCTCCTGGTGGTGTACGCGTCGTTCTGGCAGATGCTGGTCCAGGTGCTCGCCGGCCTCCACGACGTGGATCCGGTGGCCCGGGACACCGCCCGCAGCTACCGGCTGAGCGCCTGGGAGCGGGTCAGGTACGTCCTGTGGCCCACGGCGCTGCCCTACGTCATGACCGGTGTACGGCTCGCCGCGACCGTGGCGCTCGTGCTCGCCGTCACCGCCGAACTCGTCATCGGCGCACCCGGCCTCGGCCAGGAACTGGCCGTCGCCCAGACCTCCGGGGCGGTGCCCAGGGTGTACGCCCTGGTGCTGACGACCGGTCTCGTCGGCGTCGCGGTCAACCTGGCCGCGCGGGCGGTCGAGCGCCGGGTGCTGCACTGGCACCAGTCCCAACGGACCGGGAGGTAGCCGCACATGTCCGTTCGCAGCGCCGTACGCGGTGTCCTGCTCGCCGTCACCCTGCCCGCCGTGCTGTTCACCGTGTGGTGGTTCGCCAGCGCCGGCAGCACCGACTTCTACCTGCCCCCGCTCTCCACGATCCTGGACAAGTTCACCGAGGTCTGGACCCTCGACCGGCTGAAGGCGGACGTGCTGCCCAGCCTGCTGCGGCTGACGGCCGGATACCTGCTCGCCGCGGCCGTGGGCGTCGCGGTGGGCCTCGCCGTCGGCTCGGTCCGGGTGCTGCGCGAGGTGCTGGAGCCCGTCCTGGAACTCTTCCGCGCCGTTCCGCCGCCCGTACTCGTTCCCGTGATCATGCTGTTCGCGGGCATCGGGGACACCATGAAGATCATCGTGGTGGCGAGCGGCTGCGTCTGGCCGATCCTGCTGAACACGGCCGAGGGGGTCCGCGCCGTCGACGAGGTCCTCGACGACACGTGCCGCTCCTACGGGATCACCGGACCGTCCCGGCTGTGGCACCTGGTGCTGCGCTCGGCGAGCCCGCAGCTCCTCACCGGCATGCGCCAAGCCCTGTCCATCGGCATCATCCTGATGGTCATCAGCGAGATGTTCGCCTCCAGCAACGGCCTGGGCTTCACGATCGTGCAGTTCCAGCGCTCGTTCGCCATCCCCGAGATGTGGAGCGGCGTCCTGCTGCTCGGCCTGCTCGGCTTCCTGCTGTCCCAGCTCTTCCGGTTCGTGGAGAACCGGGCCCTGGCCTGGTACCACGGTGCGCGCCGTGCCCAGCGCGACTCCTGACCGACCGGCTCTCCCGGAGGTGCCCATGTCCTTGCTTGACATTCGGAATCTGCAGAAGACCTACACCGGGCACGGCCGCACGGTCGAGGCACTGCGCGACGTCACCTTCTCCCTCGACGCGGGCGAACTGGTCTGCCTGGTGGGGCCGTCCGGCTGCGGCAAGACCACCCTCCTCAAGTGCGTCTCCGGACTCCTCGACCCCACGGGCGGTGAACTGCGCCTCCAGGGCAGGCCGATCACCGGACCGCCGCCCGGGATGGCCGTCGTCTTCCAGGAGTACGGCCGCTCCCTGTTCGCGTGGATGACCGTCCGGCAGAACGTCGCGCTGCCCCTGCGCGGGAAGAAGCTCGGCAAAGCACGCCAGGCCGAACTGGTCGAACACGCCCTGGACGTCGTCGGTTTGAGCGACGCCCACGCCGCCTACCCCTGGCAGCTCTCCGGCGGCATGCAGCAACGCGTCGCCATCGCCCGCGCCGTCGCCTACCAGCCCGAAGTGCTGCTGATGGACGAGCCGTTCGCCGCCGTCGACGCCCAGACCCGCGCCGACCTGGAGGACCTCGTCCGACGTCTGTGGCGCGACCTCGGCGTCACCGTCCTGTTCGTGACCCACGACATCGACGAGGCCGTCTACCTCGGCCAGCGCACGATCGTCCTGTCGAAGTCGCCGACCGTCGTCAAGGAAGACCTGCGCATCGACCTCCCCGACGAACGCGACCAACTCCACACCCGCTCCACCCCTCGGTTCGCGGAGCTCCGGGCGAGGGTCTACGAGCAGATCCAACGAGCCAAACAGGAACAGCCGGAACAGCCCAGCCCACCGGCCGTACGGACCGGAGGCTGAGAGAATCCGGCGGGCCTGCTGCGGGGGACGGGCAGAGGTTTGCAGAGGGAGTGTTCGGAGCTTACGTTCAGGATGTGGGCGAGGGCCTCCACGGGGGCGTCCGTCCGTACCCATGCGGCGCGGGCGCCGGTCGCTTGGATCTCGGCGACCGTCCCGCCGGCATCGCTCGGGGAGGCGATGACGACGGTGTCGCTCAGTTCTGGCATGGCCGTGTTCTCGATGCCGGGTCAGACGCCGAAGGCGCTGCGGACGACGAAGTCGAAGGCGCGGTCGGGGAGCAGCCAGCGCAGGAACATGGTGGGGGCGGCCCCGAAGCCGACCCGGTAACGGGTGCGCGGCCGGCGGGCGTTCGCGATCTTGACGATCGTCTTGCCGATGACCGAAGGCGCGGAGGTCATACGGGCGTCGGGCTGCGAGCTTGCGGCGAGCGTCTTGGAGACCCCCTCGGCGAGGCCCGAGTACGCCCCCTTGCCGGAGGTCTCCTTGAGCGTTTCGGCGGCGATGGCTCCCCACTCCGTGCGGATCGAGCCGGGTTCGACGACCACGACGTCGATCCCGAACTGCTTGGTCTCCATGCGCAGGGCGTCGCTGAGCGCCTCCACGGCGTACTTGCTGGCGTGGTACCAGCCGCCCAGCGGAGTGACGAGCTTGCCGCCCATGGAGCTGACGTTGACGATGGTGCCGCTCCGCTGGGCACGCATGTGCGGCAGCACCAGCTGGGTCAGGCGCGCCAGACCGAAGACGTTGACCTCGATCTGGGCCCGCGCCTCGGACAGGGGGACGTCCTCGACGGAGCCGTAGGAGCCGTACCCGGCGTTGTTGACCAGGACGTCGATGCGCCCCGACGTGGAGATGATCTGGTCGATGGCCTTGCGGAGGGAGTCCTCGTCGGTGACGTCGAGGCTGAGGACGTGCACCCCGGCGTCGCGCAGCGCGGTCATCCGCTCGACGCGGCGGGCGGCGCCGTAGACGGTGTAGCCCGCTTCCCGCAGGCGCAGCGCGGTGTCGGCGCCGATTCCGGAGGAGGCGCCGGTGACAAGGGCGACCTTGGTGGTGCTGGACATGTCGATTCCTTCTCGTTCCGTGGTTCTTCGGGGTCTCAGGGGGGCGGGCTCAGCGGCCCTCGGCCAGTACGGAGATGCCGGCACCGTCGCGCCAGGTCCGCAGGCGCGAGGCGTAGACCTGCTCGGCGATGTCGAGGGGCGCGCTGCCGAAGAAGACCCGCAGCGGCGGCTCGGCGGCATCGGCGACCGCGAGGATCGCGGCGCCCACGTGGGCGGGGTCGTACTGCGGCATGTCCGCCGTGGCCGCGACCATGGCGTCCCGCACCGGCTGGTACGGCGGCTGCGCCTCGGCCCGGACCGCGCTGGAGCCGCCCCAGTCGGTGCCGTAGGCGCCGGGCTCGACGAGGGTCACCTTGATGCCGAAGCCGGCGACCTCCTGGGCGAGTGACTCGCTGAACGCTTCCAGCCCCCACTTGGAGGCGTGGTACGTGCCCAGCAGCGGGAACGCGGCCACGCCGCCGATCGAGGAGATCTGGATGATGTGCCCGTGCCCCTGCTCGCGCAGGATCGGCAGCACCGCCTGGGTCACATGGAACGGCCCGAGGACGTTGACCTCCAACTGCCGGCGGAACTGCTCCGCGCTGACCTCCTCGATCGCGCCGAACAGGCCGTAACCGGCGTTGTTGACGACGATGTCGAGCGCGCCGAAGCGCTCCTCGGTGGCCGCGACGGCGGCGACGACCGCCTCCCGGTCGGTCACGTCGAGCGCCAGCGGCAGTACGGCGTCCCCGTACTTCTCGACGAGGCCGGCCAGCGCCTCGGTGTCCCGGGCCGTGGCCGCGACCTGGTCGCCGCGCCCGAGGGCCGCCTGCGCGAACTCCATGCCGAAACCGCGTCCGGCGCCCGTGATGAACCACGTCCTGCTCATGCCGATCTGCCCTTCTCCGTGGCCGGGGTGACCCCTGGCTTCCATCACACAATGACGAACGTGTCATCGAGTGTCAACTCTGACCATGGGTGATAACCTGAAGCGGTGACGACGGAGAAGACGAGGCCAGGGCTGCGGGAACGCACGCGACAGGCGGTGCGGCGCGAGATCACGGAGGCCGCCAACGCCCTGTTCATCGAGCGCGGCTACGAGGCGACGACCATCGACGACATCGCCGCGGCGGTGGGCATGTCCAAGCGCAGCGTGTTCCGCTACTTCCCCACCAAGGAAGACCTGGTCGTCGGCAAGGTCGACTACCTCGCCGAGGAAATGCTCCAGGGGTTGCGCGCCCGCCCGGCCGATGAGCCCGTCTGGCAGTCACTGCGCGCGCTCTTCGATCTGCTGGTGCCGCACATCGACGACCTCGACAAGGACTCCGTCGCGGCGCCGATCCAGCGGGTCATCTTCAACACGCCGAACCTGCTCGGCAGTTACCTGGAGAAGCAGCAGCAGATGCAGGAGGTGGTCGTCACCGCCCTGAGCGAACGCGCAGCCGAGGCGGGAACCCCCTGCCCTGCCGGCGACTCGGCGCTACGCGCGATCACTGCGGCTGCGTTCGGCTGCCTTGTCGCGGCTCAGCGGGCGTGGCTCGAAAGCGGCTCTGGTGGCACTTTTGCGGATGCGCTGGATGAGGCGATGGCCGCAGTGGCTCCGCAGGTTCGCCTGTAGCCCAGCGCCTCACTCGCCTATGAGTCCGGGTCACACGCTCTTGAGAACCCAGGTGTCGTTCCAGTCGCCGTAGCGCCCGATGACCGCTGCCCTCCCCTTGATGTACTGCGCGCCCAGCGTGTCGAGGTAGCCGGCAATGAACCGGACTGTGTCGCGGTCCGGGGCCACGCGCCAGACGGTTGCCTCAGGGGAGTCGCAGTCCCTCACCTCCACGGGGTATCCGTCAAGGAAAAAGTTCCGGACAGCGCTGGCGCACTCGCCTGTGTTGACGCTCTTGAGGTTGACCATGTCCGGATCGCCGTCGACGCTGACGAGCTCCCAGCGGTCCTCCGCTTCGCAGCCGCTGACAAACACCGGCCGTACGATATTTCCTGCCAGTTGTAGGAGGACGACAGGCATTCCCGGGTGGTCGCGTTCACGATCTGATAGGTCTTCGGCGGCACGGCTCCGGCGGGAGTCACTGAAGCGAAGGTTGCGGCGGTGGCGAGCATGAGCGTCGGCACCAGGGTCGGCAGGCGCATGGGATTCCTTCGGGTGAGGCAGAGAGGGCGGGGCATCCCTGTCCAGGCCAGGCCCGAGCGACGCCGTCCCGCAAGGCAATTCACTCGAACGCGTCCCCCGATCCTCGCGGTGCCCGGTGAGGGGCGCGACCTGCATAAATGCTGACCTGCCCCGCGCGGCGAATCGTCCCGCAGGCCAGCCCCTGACCGACGTAGGCAACACCTTCCGTGACCCGCTTTCCTCTGAAGGCGGTCGAGGTCGTCGGGCCACGGTGCCACGGCCTGAGGCGCCGGTCTCCTCTTGCAGCGCCGCTGCTGCCAGGGGCTCGTCGGCGGGCTCGGTGTGTCCGCCGGGGGAGAGGAGGGTGACGAGCGAGGCGGGGTGGTTGTCCATGTCAGCTCAGCCGCATCCCCTCCGCCGGGATCTCCTCGACGGCGACGGCGACGGCGCGAGCAGCGGGCAGGCCCCACCGCTCGCGGGCCGTCTCCGCCGCGAGTTGAGCTTGGCGCGCTCCGGGCGGGCCCCATCCCAGCAGGGCGGCTGCCTGGGCGGGGGTGGTGAGCAGGCGGGCGAAGGGGCGGCCGGTGGCGGGGTCCACGGCCGACGGTCCGACGGAGGTGACCCGGGCGGCCAGACGGAGCCGGGCGTTGGGCCCCACGCCGCCGTAGACCTCGCCGGTCTCGTCCAGCACCCAGCCCAGCCGTACCGGGTCGGCCAGGGTGAGCTGGGCTTCCTCGGCGGCTTCGCGGTGCAGGGTGTCCTCGGGCGTCGCATCGGTGCTCTCCACGGTGCCGCCGGGCAGCATCGGCAGCGCGCCCTGCGGACCGGGGTCGGCCACGACGACGACCCGGCCGCCGGGAGCGAAGCACCACGCCCAGGCTTGCTTCACGGGCAGTCGCTCGGGGACGGGGCCGTGGCGGAGAGGGCTGTTCCACAAGGGCCGGTAGCGGACGTGGACGTCGTGGCGGTCCAGCGCCGGGACGTCGAGGATGTGCCGGCCGTCGGCGAGGTGCGCGGTGGCGGTGTTCCCGAGCCGGGCCCGGTAGGCGGCGAGCATGATCTGCCCGTCCACGGGACGCAGGCGCCGCACCGCGTCCCGGGTTTCCAGGAAGGCGTACTTGGACAGTTCCTCGCGCGGCAGACGGATCGTCTCCACCTGGTCGGGGGTCAGGGTTCCCCCGTCGAAGACGAACCGGACCTCACCGGGGCAGGGTGTGCCGGGGTGGTGCGAGGAGAGGGAGTGGACAGCGAGTACGGCCGACAGGGGCAGGTCCGGCAGGCCCAGTTCCTCGGTGATCTCTCGCCGACAGGTGACGTGCGGGTGCTCGCCGGGTTCGACGACGCCTCCGGGCAGCAGCCACGAGCCGTCCTTGCGGTAGGTGGGGTGTACCAGCAGGACCCGGCCGGACTCGTCGGTGATGATCGCGGCGGCGCCGAGCCACGCCGCGTGCCGGGATACGGCGTATTGCGCTGGGGGCAGAGCGGCACGCGGCGTGATGTGCCTCGAAGGGGAGGGAGAGGGCATGTATCCCTGCCTTTCACTAACGGTGGGCGGTCGAGTACGCAGGGCAGCGCTGTCCCGGTACGACCGGCCAGTTCACGGTGCTACGGGTCTGCCCCTGTTTCCCAGGGACGAGGTCATTGGCACTTTCGGCCGGTGTTGATGCACTGGACCAGCCTGTTCATCAGGCGCTCGTCCAAGACGTTGATGAAGTCGCCGTGGTCCGTGATCGGCTTGTGCATCTGCTCCGGGAAGCCGTCCACCGCGTAGAACGGCCGGGTTTTGCCGTTGTCGTCGAGGCTGGGGGCCGCTACGGAGTAGACGAGGCGCTGGACGAGCTGCGGTATGGCCTTGAAGCCGGTCGGGCAGGCGCCGGTCCTCCGGTCGGCGAACGCGACATGCGAGCGGTGGTTGGCGCTGTCGATGCTCCGGCCGTCCCAGCAGCTCTGGAACGTGGACGTACGGACCAGCTTGCTGCCCCGGGGGCAGATCGGATACCTGTCCGTCAGCTGCCGGTTCTCGAAGCCGGTGCAGCTCCAGGCCGCGTTGGCGTTCGCGGTGCCGTTGGTGAACGCCTTGGCGTCGCCGGTGATGATCCGCAGGAACTTGGGCATCGCCACGACCTTGCCACGGGGGCTGCCGACGAAGTTCAGCGTGACCTTCGAGGCGGTCAGGATGCGGCCGGTGTTGCCTTCGGCACCGCCGCCGAGCTGCTTGGCGTCGAACTCCCGGGTGCCGTCCTGCAGACGGAGCACCGGCCAGTAGTACGTGGACCTGTCCCCCTGGTTGCGGCAACTGGTCCCGGCGGCGGCGAACTCCTCGTTGGTGGTGAACGCGTCGTTGTCCTGGTTGCCGACGTAGTCGTGCGTATGGTGCGCGCCGTTGCCCACGCCGGGGGCGACGATGATGTTGTCGGAGTTGTACAGCTTGTTGGCGTTGACGCCGCACCGCGTCGTGAAGGTCCCCGTGGAAGCGCCGCGCGATGTCCGGGGGCTGCGCACATTCGGCTGGACGGTGGTGATGTCCACGAAGTCGGAGGCCACCGGACCGTTGCCGCCCTGGCCGGCGGCGTTGCCCTGCTGGTTGCCGGAAGCGCGCAGCGAACAGGCGGCGAGGGCTTCAAGGCCCTGCGGCCTGGGGCCCGATCTGCCGATGGTGATCGCGATGCGGTCGATGGTCGCGGCCCGCTTGTTCTTCAGCGGTCCCATGATCGCGTTGTCGGCGAAGGAGCTGTCCTGCTGTACGGCCCTGGCCGAGTTCCGCAGCCGCTGGTACGCCTCGGCCACCTGCTGGTCGAGGAGAGCGAGTTCCTTGTCGACCAGCGCCCTGGCCCGGTCCGGGACTGACATCAGCTTCGCCCCGACATCCGGGCAGCTGATCGTGACAGCTCCGGCCGACAGGACCTGATCCCCTTGGGACGCGCGTTTCGTCGAGTTGCTGTTGCCGCTCTCATGGGCGGAGGCATAGACACTGACGGCTATCAACCCTCCTGCCCCCAGAGCCAGGCCCGCCGCCGCGGCGATGGCTCGCTGCGTCGTCTTCGATCGTTTGCGCGTATTGCGTCGCATGGGGTTCCTCTGGGGGAGTCGGATCAAGGGGGCTTCGGATCACATCGGGGCGGGGCCGGCCGCACCCATGTTTACGGGTGGGACCGGAGGGAGTGCGGGAATCCCGCGCCGCGTCATGCCTCCGTAAGAACTCGGAGCGGGATGGAGGACCGAGCGGGTCTCCACCGGCGGATCGCGTCTTACGGTGGTCTTACGCGTGGTGGGTGGAGGCGGTGGGGCAGAGGGCGGCTGCCTAACGTGCCAGGATGCGATCCTTCCGTACCGCGTACGCGACAGTTCTGGTCACCGTGGCTCCTCTGCTGCTGGCCGTCGCTGGTCTGATGCACCCCCGGCATCTGACGGCATCGACGGCCGGCCACTGGGCTGGGATGCACATCGTCCTGCTGCCCGTCTTCCCCCTTCTCGTTCTCGGACTGGTGGTCCCCCTGTGGGGGAGGCCGCGTCGTGATGCGGAGGGGGCGCTGACGGTTCTCTCCTGGGCCGGGTGCCTCTGGTTCGCCGCGTACTACTCCGGCCTGGACGCGGTGGCCGGCATATCCGCCGGCACCGCGGTGGACCACGGTGTCCACGGTGCGGCCGGGCCGCTGTTCGTCGTCGGAGACGAACTGGGCCGGGCCGGTGTGTACGGCCTCGCCGTGGCCTCGTTCGCCACCTGCGCGGTGCTCTGGCGCCGGCACGGCGTGCGGGTGTTGCCGGGCGCCGTCGTCCTGTTCGCCGCCTGCTGGTCGTTCGTCGACAGCCACATCTTCTGGCCCAAAGGGGTCTTCACCATGCTCGGCTTCGCCGCCGCCTTCGCTCTCCTGACGGTGACGTCGACTCGGCCAGCCGAGACCGCGCCGACGCTGACGAACCCCTGACGGCGTCTGTTCAAGAGGCGACGGTCCCCGCCGGTGCCGGCGGGTTCGACGCTGCCGCGCGCCGCGCTCATCGCCGGACGCCCGGCTGAGACGGCCCGGGAAGCCGGACAGCACGCACTGCTCCCGCGTCTGATCCCGGCCACGGCGATCTCCCACCGCCACGGCGGCTCTCCGCGTAGCTGTGCCGCCACCCGTCCGGTGAACCCTTGACCCGCCGCGAGGCGGAATTTTGCGAAGGGTTTAATTCCGGTAACCATCCCCTCCTCATAGTGCTCCGAATTTCCGCGAAGATTCTTTTATGGCGGATCAAGAGTACGCCGGGTCTCCAAGATATCCAGGGGCGACGAACTCGCAGCTCACACCCTGTGCCAGCCGATCGTACAGAGATCGAGAATCCACGTAACGCGCAGTATTGCGGAAGCCCGGGACCCTCGCTACGCTGAGCCAGCTCCACCGCGAACGGCGTCGAATTCTTCCGAACGCGGTCGGAGAATGAAGCGGGAGGGGCCGCTATGACCACGCGGGGTGAATTAGACCAGCTTCCCGCTTTTTCTCGGGTGCGGGATTTTCGATTACTCTGGACGGCCGGTGCGATAGACGGCCTGGGTACGCACGCATCTGTTCTTGTTCTTCCCCTGACATTGTTGGGGGCCGGATATCCGTCGAGCCTCGTGGGATTACTCGCCACCACGGCGACGGCGAGCGGACTGGCCGTCTCCCCGTTCGCGGGGGTACTCGCGGACAGATGGCCCCGCAAACCCATGATGATCGGTGCCTCGCTCGTGGCAGCCGCCGCGATGGGAACAGTGTTCGCGGCGGTGGCGTGGGACAGGGTCGTCTTCACCCACCTGCTGGCCGCCGCCGTCGTGGAACAGACGGCGAGCGCGTGCTACCTGGCCGCTGCCCACGGCACGGTCCGCAGGCTCGTCCCACCGGCCGACTACCCGCGCGCGATCGGCAGCCTCCAGGCACGTGACCAGGCCACCCAGATCGTCGGCCCAGCTTTCGGCGGCGTCCTGTACCAGCTGGCCAGATGGGTGCCGTTCCTCGCCGACGCCCTCTCCTTCCTCCTCTCCGCCGCCCTCGTCAGAGCCGTACGCGCCGAACTGTCGCCCGAACGGGACACCCCGGGCGCCTCGTTCCGCTCCGAGCTGGCCCAGGGCATCCGCTTCGTGTGGACCGACGGATTCCTGCGCTTCGTCCTGCTGTGGACCGCGGGACTCAACGCCGTACTCGGCGCCCTCTACTACCACGCCGTCTTCAGCGCGCAGAGCCGCGGCGCCAGCGCCTCGTCGATCGGCCTGATCCTCACCTTCTCCGGCGTCGGCGGGCTCGTCGGCGCGCTCGGCGCACCCTGGCTGGTGCGGCTGCTGCCCCGTGCGCTGGTCGTCGCGGCAGCCTCGTGGATCATGGTTCCGGCCGCTGTGGGGCTCGCGTTCACCACCACGACCTGGGGCTACGGCCTGCTGCTCGGTGCCGTGTCGCTGACCGCGCCGTCCGTCGTCATCGTCCTGCACGCGCGCGCCGTCCTCGTGGTGCCCGACACCCTCCAGGCCCGCGTCGGCACCGTGCTGGGCACGGCCGGTGAGGGCCTGGCGGCCTGCGCGCCGCTGGCGGCCGGGGTCCTGGTGTCCGCGTACGGCGGCCGGACGACGGGGCTCGGCTGCGCGGGCGCCCTCGCCCTGCTGGCGCTGTACGCGACGTTCGGCGCCACCCACCTGCGCGCCGACGACCCCCGGCCGGAAGCGGAGCAAAAACGCGAACCCGCCCCCGAGGGACGCCCACGGTGACGGGGCGGGACTACGGCGTGTACCGCCCCCTGCTGCCCGCGGTCTGCCCGGCCGACCCCGACCGGATGGCCTACGCGGGCGACGCCGACGGCCGCTGCGAGATCTTCGCCTGGGACCGGGCCACCGGGATCTCCCGCCAGGTGACCGCCCGCCCGCACGGCACCCTGCTGTGCACCATCGACGCGGAAGCGGCCGTGTGGTGGTTCGACGAGGACCACCGGGGCCACGGACACTGGCGGGTCCAGGACTTCGACGGCGGACCGCACCTCCCGGCGTTCCCGCAGGCGGCCCCCGGCAGACCGCGCGGCCTGGCCATGACCGACCGGGGCCTGGTGGCCGCCGGGCTCGAAGACCCCGAAGGACTCCGCGTCCACCTGGGCCGACGCGGCGCCCCCGACACCGTCGTCCTGCGGACCGACCGGCACGCACGGCTGTGCGACCTGGCCCCGCACGGCGACCTGCTGGCGCTCGCCGGCCCCGCCCACTCCCCGCACGCGATCACCCTCCTCACCCCCGACGGCACCACGGTCGACGTACTCCCGGGAACCGCCGGCCGCATCTGGCCCCTCGGCTTCCACCCCGCCTCCGCCGACCCCCTGCTGCTGGTCATGCGCGAGCAGGACGGCCGCTACCGCCTCGGCACCTGGCGGCCGTCGCGCGGCGTCGACCTGTACCCCTGGTGCTCGTTCGACACCGAGACCACCGCACGCTGGTACCCGGACGACGGCCGCATCCTGCTGCGCCAGAACCGCCACGGCCGCAGCCGCCTGTTCACCGCCGACCCGCAATGGCGCACCGTCACCGCACTGCCCGTCCCCGCCGGCAGCATTCTCGACGCCGCCCCGCGCGGCGGCGGAGACGTCCACTACCTCTGGACCGACGCGGTCACCCCGCCGCGCACCCTGTCGCTGTCGGGAACCCGCATGCCGGGCCGCGACTGGCGGGTCCCCGCCCACGGCCGGCACCAGGACCTGTGGACCCCGGGCCCCGACGGCCCCGTACACACCCTGCTCTCCCTGCCCACCGACCGGCCCCGCCCCTGGCCGCTGGTGTTCCTGCTCCACGGCGGCCCGGCCGACCACGACCGCGACGCCTACGACCCCATGGTCCAGTCGCTCACCGCGTCCGGTTTCGCCGCGGCCCGGGTCAACTACCGGGGTTCGACGGGGTACGGCCCGTCCTGGCGCACCGCCTACCCGGACGGCGTCGGCCACACGCAGGTCGCCGACCTGGTACGCGTCCGCGCGGACCTCCTGCGGCGCGGAGTCGGCCGCGCAGGGGCGGTCGGCCTGTGCGGCACCTCGTGGGGCGGCTACCTCGTCCTCCTCGCCCTCGGCACCCACCCGGAGTTGTGGAACGCCGGGGTCGCCGTCAAACCGGTGGCCGACTGCGCGACGTCCTTCCGCCACTCCACCCCGGCCCTCCAGGCCCTGGACACCGCCCTGTTCGGCGGCACCCCCGACCAGGTCCCCGAGCGCTACGCCCACGCGTCGCCCACCACCTGGGCGGGCGCGGTCCGCGCCCCCCTGCTCATCGTCGCCGCGCGGGGCGACGCCAAATGCCCGCCCGAGCAGATCGAGGTGTACGTCGCCGCACTGCGCGCCCGCGCGGTCCGCCACGACCTGCTCTGGCTGGACTCGGGGCACGACGGCTACGACGGCGCCCAGCACGTGGCCGTCATGGAACGGTCCCTGCGCTTCCTCGGCCGGAGTCTCGCGAGCACCCCGGCCCCAGACGTCCCGGCTCCGCAGTGAGCCGGGGTGAACAGCACCACGACCCAGCCCGATCCGATCGACAGAGAGGGGGTGCGCCATGCAGAAGGACGTATTCCACGACGACCCGCTTGAGGACGCCGACGAGAACCGTGCGGTCGGAGTCGGCATAAGGATCCGATTCCGCAATGCCGACGAGCAGGAGCAGCAGGAGCAGTAGCAGTACCGGGGGTCGGCCCGGACAGCCACAGCGAGCCGACCCCCGCCCGGCCGAACGATCCCGACCCATGAAAAGAGGCAAGCCGTGCGCGTACTCCTGGTGAACATGCCCTGGGCGCCGATCGATCTCCCGTCGCTGGCCCTCGGAATCCTCAAACGCAGCGTCGACGAACACGTTCCCGGCGGCCGGGCCGAGATCATGCACGCCAACATCGATTTCGTGGACTGGGTGACGGAGCGCACCGATTTCTCTCTCGGGGACTACGGTTACTACTCCCTCGCCTCCTATTTCCTCGGCTGCGGCGACTGGGTCTTCTCCTCGGCGCTGTACGACGACCCGCAGTGGCGGGTCGCGGAATTCACCGAGGCCATGCACAACCGGCTGTCCGGCGAACGGATGGCGATGACGAGGGAACTGCACACGGCCGCGCCCGAATTCGTCCAGCACATCGCCGAATGCGTCGCAGCGCTCGAACCCGATGTCGTCGGATTCACCTCCACCTTCCAGCAGAACACCGCAGCACTGGCCGCCGCCCGGTACGTCAAGAGGCTGGACCCGCGGATCGTGACCGTCATGGGAGGCGCCAACTGCGACGGCAAGCAGGGCGAGGCCGTGCACCGCAACTTCCCGTTCGTCGACCACGTCGTGCGCGGCGAGGGCGAGGCGTCCTTCCCCGCCCTGCTCAGGGCCCTCGACGGGGACGGGGACCTCGCCGCCGTCCCCGGGCTGTGCCGGCGCGACACGGACGGCGGGTCCACGACGAACGCCATGAGCACCGTGCCGCTGCCGCCCGCCGCGATCCTGTCACCCGACTACACCGGCTACTTCGAACGGCTCTCGGCCTCCGCCGCCCGGTCCTGGGTCGAACCGAAACTCGTCGTCGAGGGCGCCCGGGGATGCTGGTGGGGGGAGAAGCACCACTGCACGTTCTGCGGCCTGAACGGCTCGTTCATGCAGTTCAGGAGCAAGAACCCGAGCGCGTTCCTCGACGAGATCGTCGAACTCGCCCGCCGGCACCGGATTCTGGACATGTACGTCGTCGACAACATCCTCGACATGGGATACATCTCCTCGCTCCTGCCGAGGATCATCGAGAGCGGCCTCGACCTGAGGATGCACTACGAGATCAAGTCGAACATGCGCAGAGGCCAGTTGCAGACCCTGGCCGACGCCGGACTGATCTACGTCCAGCCGGGCATCGAGAGCCTCAGCAGCAGGGTGCTCGGCCTGATGGACAAGGGCGTCACCGGCTGCCAGAACGTACGGATGATGCGCGACGGCGCCGCCGTAGGGCTGTCGGTGGTCTGGAACTACCTCCACGGCTTCCCGGGAGAGGCCGCCGAGGACTACGACGACGTGACGGTCCAACTGCCCGCCCTGGAGCACCTCCAGCCGCCGGTCGACGAATCCGCCAGGATCGCCATTGAACGCTTCAGCCCCTACTTCAACAACCCCTCCCTCGGCTTCTCGGACCTGCGGCCGGCCGAGCCGTACCACCTCACCTACGAGCTGCCGGAAGCCGAGATGTTCGACCTCGCCTACGTGTTCGCCGTACCGCCGCGCGGCGTCGACGAGGCCGTCGTGGGACGGCTCAACGCGGCGATCAGGCAGTGGAAACAGTCGTACCCCGGCAGCCGCCTCACCTCCTGCGACCTCGGCGACCGGATCGTCCTCGTCAGCACCCGGCGCGCCTTCGCATGGCACGTGCGGGAACTGACCGAACCCGTCGAGGTCGCCCTCTTCCGCCTGCTCGACCAGCCCCACTCCGTGGCCGCCGCCGTACGCAAACTCCGTACGGAGCACGGCGACGCGGCCGGTGACCGTGAGCTGGGCGAGATCCTGCGGCGCTGGCGGGAGCTGGGGCTGACCTTCGAGAACGGCGGCCACGTCGTGCAGGTGGCGGTGCCCGCGGTCAACGAGGAGCTGCTGAGGATGCATCCCCTGCGCCGGCCCACCGTCCAGGAGCCGGTGGCGGCACTCGCCTGAGCCGTCCGCAGCAGCCGAAGCAGGAGACAGGAGAGACGACGATGACCGCGCTACCCGCTCCCACCCGGCCCCACGCGTTCACGGTGACGGCCTGGCGGGACCACGACGAGACCGTGAACGAACTCCCCGGCATGCGCCTGGACCCCCAGCACATCGACGGTCCGGGAGGCGCCGCGGCCCGACGGCTCTTCGAGGCCGGGGCCCGCCGGGTCGCCCTGCCCCGTCCCGTGGACCTCACCGACGAGACCGACGCCGCCTGGACCGTACGCGCGCTGAGCTTCGTCGGAGACCTCACCAGCCTGGCCGTCGCGGTCGACTGGCAGGTACACCCCGGACCAGGTCCCGACGCCTGGATCCCACTGAGCCACCTCCACCCGCCGACTTCGCTCCTGGGCGTGCCGGACCCGGAGGGGGCGCTCCGGCGCTGGCGCGACAGCTACTACATCTGCAAGTGCGTCTACCGGCAGGGACCCGGATTCGTCCAGGTCCGCGACCGACGCCACGGTGAACTGCGCCGGTTCACCATCGACGAGCCCGAGTACCGCGCGGCGATCGACCTCCTCACCGACGGGGCTCCCGCATCCCGCGTACCCGGCCCGATCCTGGACGACTTCCTCCAGGAGGAACTGGCCGCGAGGATAGGGGAGTTCGTCTGGTGGATGCCGTACCGCGTGCGGCGCTGGTCGCAGGCTCCGAGGGTGCTCTAGGCCCTGTCGTCAAATTCCCGCCTGCCGGGAGACGCCTGCCACGCGCATCTGCGGCGTTGTCGTCGGTTGCCGACGCTCCGCGTCGACGCCCTCCTCCGCCTTGCAGCTGCACGCGTCAGACGCCTCCCGGCCCGCCCTCCGGGCGGACGACGGGAATTTGACGACAGGGCCTAGCCCGGCATCTCGCAGGCGTTCTCACCGCGACAGGCGCAGCGTCCCCCTGCCGTGCACCGAGCCCAGTCCTCGGCCGGCGCAGGTGGTCACGTCGCTGGTCGGGGTGACGCTGCCCGCGGTGCGGAAGCCGGCGAGCTGGCCGCCGGTGATCTTGCCGGCGAGCAGGGAGTCCCCGGGGTTGTAGCTGTTCACCGAGGAGAGCGTGGGCTTGAGGGTGGACGTGCCGACGCGGCGGCCGGAGCGGTCGTACCACGTGATGGTCCCGGAGCCGTCGATCCCCGAGGCACCGCCGCAGCTGGCCCGTCCCGTGCCGCTCGCCGTTCCGGTGCCGCTGCGCAGGCGCGTGGACGTGCCGTCGGACCAGGCACAACCCGTCAGCTTGAACGTTCCGGAGACTTTGACGGTCCGGGTCCGGAGGGTGAGTTTCGGGGAGAACGTGATGGGGCGGCCCGGCACGGTCTGGACCTGGCAGCGCAGGGTGGCCGCTGTCTGCTGGGCGGTGGGCGCCGCTGTGGAGGCCGTGGCCGGTGCGGCCAGCGCGGCGAGGACGGCCAGGGCGGTGGCGGCGGCCTTCAGGGGGGCAAGGGTGTTCACGGGCGGCTTCCTCGGTGGTAGGCGGTCGGATCGGGACACGGCTGGACATCGGCGTCCAGGCGTTGTTCGGGAACACCGGCGGGTGCGTCGTGCGGTGGGGGCAGCAGTCGGATCAGGGGGGCCGGCAGCCACCAGTTGCGGTGGCCGAGCAACCGCATCAGCGTCGGCACGACGACCATGCGGATCAGCGTGGCGTCGAGGATCACCGCGGTGGCGACCAGGAATCCCGTCTGCCGGAAGTCCTCGCGGCGCGTGACCATGAGCCCGGCGAAGACGGTGGCCATGGTGGCCGCCGCGAGGGTGATCGGGCGTGCCGTCTCGCCGAGACCCCGGGCGACGGCCAGGCGGCAGTCGCCGGTGGCCCGGTAGTACGTGGTGATGCGGTGGACGAGGAAGACCTCGTAGTCCAGGGAGAGGCCGAACACGATGGTCGCGGCCATCAGGGGGATCGCGAGATGGATCGGATGGGCCGTATGCCCGTTCGCCCACACGAGGAGGCCGAAGGACGCTGCCACGGACAGGACGTTCATGGCGATCGCCTTGAGAGGCAGGAGCACACTGCGGAAGGCGAGCAGCATCAGCAGGAAGGACCCGGCCAGGACGATGACGACGATCCGGTACAGCGCGCAGCGCAACGCCTGGTGGAAGTCGGCGAGTTGGGCGGCCGGGCCGGTGCTGTACGCCCGTTGGCCGGGTGGGAGGGTGCGGGCGGCGAGTGAGCGGATGTGGGTGACCAGGCGTTCGGCACCGGGATGGTCGGCGGTGATGCGGTCGGTGACGCTGACCACGGTCAGGTCGCGGCCGTTGTCGAGCGCCGCGACCGTGGTGATACGCGGGTCGGCGCGCAGGGCGTCGGTCAGGTCGGTGGTGTCCACCGGGCCCGTGTCCGGTGGGTGGGGCAGGGCGATCAGGGTGATGTCGGCCAGGCCGTCCCGTTCCATCTGGGCCATCCCGCGGCCGGCGTCGGTGTCCGCGATGACGCTCGGGTTCATCTGGAGTCCGGTGCGCAGGGCACCGGCCGGGGCCGCCGCGAGGAGCAGGACTGCGAGGGCGGCGAGCAGGTAGGGCCAGGGCCGGTCCATCAACCGGCGTGCCCAACGGGCCCAGCGGTCTTCCTCGTTCGCACGCTTCCGGCGGCGCACCCGGCCCCGGTCGAGGAGCGGGTCGAGACGGGGCAGGAGCGCGGGCAGCAGGGTGGTGGCCGCGGCGGCGGTGACGGCGGTGGTGAGCGCGGCGACCAGGGCGGCCGTGCGGGCGAGCGCCAGCGGGGCGGTCAGGAGTGCGGCACTGGTGACCATCACCGCCGCGGCACACCACAGCACGGCGTGTCCGGCCGACCTGGTGGCGGCGGCGGTGGCGGGGTGCGGGGCGAGTCCGTCGTCGCGCAGGCTGCGGTAGCGCAGCAGGAGCAACAGCGCGTAGTCGAGGCCGAGTCCGAAGCCGACGGTGGTGGCGACGGTGACCATCAGACTGTCGATGTCCAGGACCAGGGCGAGGGCCGCCAGGGCGCCCGTGCTGACGACGACGCCCACGGCGGCGGTCGCCAGGACCGTCAGGGCGGAGCCGAGGGAGCCCAGGCCGACGACGAGCAGCAGCAGCGCGGCCGGCACCGTGACGGCCTCCGCGTACCGCAGGTCGGCCAGGTCCGCCTTGATCTGCTCGGCGAAGACCGGGGTGGCGCCGGTGAGGGCGACGGTGACCCGGCCGTGGGAGGCCGCCGCCACCGCCCGCCCGGTCGCCGAGCGCAGTTCGGGCAGCAGCTGCCGGCGCGCGTCGGCGTCACCGTCGATGCCGACGGCCAGGTAGGTGTGGTGCGGGTCGCGGTCCGGGGCGCCCGGCACCGGGATGACCTGTGCGGTACCGGGGACGCTGTCCGCAGCCCGGGCCGCCGCGACGAGCGCCTGCTGGTACGGCTCGCTGTCGGCCATGAGGGTGCGGGAGTCGAAAGCGAGGGAGACCTGTTCGGTGCCGAACGACGGCATCCCGCGGGCGATGAGCGCCGTGGCCCGTACCGAGGAACTTCCCTCCGCCTGCACGATCGCCCCGCGCACATGGGCGAGCCCGACCGGCAGCACCACCAGGGCGGCCAGGACCACGGCCGTCCACATCGCCACACACCACCGGCCACCGCGCGTCACGGCCGTCATTCCTCTCCCCCCACCGCGGTGAGCACCGGCGGCCGGGACGCCGAGGGCACGGTTCCGTACCGGCGCTCGCGACGGCCGTAGGAGAGCAGCGCCTGCCACAGGTCCCGGCGGTCCACGTCGGGCCAGTAGGTGTCGGTGAAGTGGAGTTCGGCGTAAGTGGACTGCCAGGGCAGGAAGTTGGAGGTGCGGCGCTCTCCGCCGGTGCGCCACAGCAGGTCGACGTCGGGCAGGTCCGGGTAGGCCAGATAGCGGGCCAGCAGGTGTTCGGAGACGCGGTTCGGGTCGAGGTCACCGGCGACGGCGGCGCGCGCGACCGAGGCCGCCGCGTCGGCGAGTTCGGCGCGACCTCCGTAGTTGAGGCAGACCGTCAGGACGAGATCCGACTCGTCCCGGGTGTCGCGCTCGGCGCGCTGCACCCCCTCGACCAGGTCCTCGGGCAGCCCCTCGGGACTGCCGGCCCAGCACAGCCGTACGCCGTCGGCCTCGAAGGCGAACCGCTCCTCCGTGATCAACTCGAACAGGTTGGCGATCTCCTCGGGCGAGCGCTTCCAGTTCTCGCTGGAGAAGGCGTAGACCGTCAGATGCCCGAGGCCGATCTCCAGCGCACCATGGACGATGTCCCGCAGCGCGGTGTATCCGGCGCGGTGGCCCTCGTGGCGGGGCAGCCCGCGCTCGGTGGCCCAGCGGCCGTTGCCGTCCATGATGACGGCGACGTGCTGGGGCATGCGTTCGGGTTCGATCACCGGAGGACGTGCCCCGCCGGGATGCGGGAGCGGGCCGCGACGGGGTCCGGTGGAAGCGTTACGCGCTGTCGGTTGCGGCGGGACCGGGGCCGTCCGGACCGAGGGGCGTACAGAGACACCCGGGACCTCGATCGGAGTCAGCTTCCAGGCCAGGGCGGCCTTCGCCCGGGCGGGGCCCAGGACCCGTGCCCGGGTGTGCGGTCCGAGGCGCGGGCCGTTGTGCAGCAGTCGAGGTCCGGCGCGCTCGACGGCCCGCAGTCTGGCCCGGAAGAGATCGCTGACGGCTCTGAGCAGGATGACGGCCCCGGGGTGCGCGGAGACGGCGAACCGGGGCGGCTCCAACAGGCGGCGGGCCCGCGCGACCAGGTGGGCGATCAGGGCCTGGACATCCGGGTTCCAACGCCGTTGCAGCAGGTCGGCCGAGTCGATGCCGCACTCCTCGACGACCTCGGAGGGCAGGTGCAGAACTCCCCGGTCAAGGTCGGCGGAGAGGTCGACGAGGGTGTCGGTGAGGTAGACGCCGTCGAGGAAACGGGCGACGTCATGCCGGTACTGGGGCCGGAGCGGGACGTGCAGCCCCGCGCGGCCGAGCAAGGTCAGGCACTGGACCGCCCAGGTGACGTTGCTGCGCTGGACCCGGGTGCTCCACTCCTCCCAGGTCGCTGCCCGGGCACCGGTGGCGTCGGCCTCGATGGCCGCGTACGAGATGTGCAGGTCACGCGGGTCGAGGCGCCACCGCCAGACCGTGTCGACGATCGCGCGCCGGTACGGGTCGTCGCTGGTGCCTTTGCTCAGTTCCTCCTCCAGTTCCCCGACCCACGCCCGCATCCGCGCGGTGCGCTCGGCGGGGGTGCCGTCCGGGGAGTCGATGATGTTGTCGGGCACGCTGAGCGCGGTCCACAGGGCCCAGCACGCGGGGCGCAGCGCTGCGGGCATGAGCTGCATCAGCGCGTACTCCGTCGGGTTGGCGGCCTTGGAGAACCTGCCGCACGCCGCGTACGCGGCCCTCAGCGCGGGGTCGTCGACGGCGGCCTGGGCGGGGATGCGGGGCAACGGCGGCTTCCTTCGGTGAGGGGGGAAGTGGTGCTAAGGGAACGGGAGTCGGGCTTCGGTCCTGTGGTCGGCGGGGGTACTCCGTTGTCCGGGCGGCTGTCCGTGCGAGCGGCCGGGCGTCGTCGGCACGCCCTCGTCTTCGGGCCCGCTCGTCGGCCGTACGAGTCGTGCGGACACCGACGCCAGCAGGAGTCGGGCGAGGGCGGGGACGAGGTGGATCAGGATGCGCGGGGTGCACAGCGCCCACAGTCCTGTCGTCAGGTGTGCGACGCGCAGACAGGCCCGGGTGACGGCGGCGTCCCGTTCCATGGCGGCGCTCACTGCGGTGCGCGCGAGGTCGGCCGCCCACAGGAACGGGGACCGCCGGCGCGCGGACTCGTACGCCTGTACATCGGAGGTGCGGGTGGCGGCCCACGGCACTCTCAGCACGCGCGCGGCCTTGCGGTAGTAGCGCCGGGGAAGCCTCGTGGTCCCCGCGCGGAGGCAGTCGTGCAGGGCCTCGGCCTGGAGCGCGGCGACCGACATCCCGTGGGCGAGGGTCGGATTGGTGCTGCACAGCGCGTCGCCGATGACGACCAGGCCCTCGGGAGGCGCGAGCAGCTTCTCGTAACGACGACGGAACGCCTCGGGGAACCGGATCCGCACGGGATCGTCGAGAGGCTCCGCGTCCGTGACGATCCTCCGGAGGCCCGGGGCGCCGAGAGAACGGCCGTACGCCGTGAACGCGTCGGCATCCACCGGCGGTCGTCCGTCGAGGACGCCGACCAGCGTGAGCAGCCAGCGGTCGTCCTCCTGGGCGTACAGGACCGCGCCCCGGGGCCGGTCCGGCGTGACGTGCCGTCCGATCGCCAGAGTTCCGGGCAGGTCGTGCGGTGTACGCCGGTAGTGCCGGGTCGCATAGGTCACGCCGACGCGAACCCGGTCCTCGCGCGGCGGTCCGTGGCCCGACTCCCGCAGCCACAAGGGTGTTCGGGATGCACGCCCCGAGGCGTCGACGACCAGGTCGGCGCACACCTCCAGGACCGGTTCGGGCCGACCGCGCCGCAGAACTCGTACACCGGTGATCCTGCCGCCGCCGGGGGACGCCAGCAGACCGACGACCTCGCGCCGGGGAAGCATCCGTACGCCGGGAAGGGCCGCGACGCGGGCCCGCACCCGGGTCTCCAGCAGCGTTCTGCTCATCATCAGGCAGTTCAGCTCCGAGGGACCGCGCTTGGCCGGGCGCCCGTCGAACGTCCAACCGCAGTCTCCGTGCGGGTCGACCGGTGTCGCACCGGCGGCGATCAGCTCCGCCGACAGCCCGGGAAGGAAGGACTCCAGCACCTGAAGCCCCCGGGCCAGCAGCCAGTGAGCGTGGCGCGCCTGCGGCACCCCGACCCGGTGGACCGGCGTGACCGGCAGGTCGTCCCGGTCGACGATCAGTACCTCGCCGTGGCTGTCGGTCAGCGCACGGGCGGCGAGGAGCCCCGCCATACCGCCGCCGATCACCACGGCCCGCGTGGACGCCGCCGTCATGACGCCCAGGCCCGTCGCCACAGGGACAGCAGCCAGGGCGCTGTGAGAGAGGCGAGGCAGTAGATGAGTGCGTAGCCGCCGACGATGGCGGACGGCAGGGCCGCCATCGACAGGAGACCGGTGACGTCGTGGGGACGGTAGACCACCGTGCCCGAGCAAGTCGTCAGGATGTCGAGCGGGACCGTGAGAGCGACGATCGCGGGAATCCGGGCGGCGGTCTCGAAGTGGCGGCACAGGACCAGGAGTACGAGGAACCAGGGGACGCCGACCGTATCGGTGCGCGCGCTCAGCAGCAGGTCGTTTGTCGCCCACAGCCCGACACCGACGAGCGCGCAGATCAGCAGGGGCCGCCGGGGCAGTCGGGGCGGCAGGGAACGGGTCACCATGAGAACCGCGAGGAAGATGACGGCATGCAGAACGGGGATGTACGCGGGCGGACTGCCCAGGCGGTAGTCCCACAGGCCCAGCCACCGGGTGGCCGCCACCTCCACCGCGGAGGTGCTCACGAAGACGACAAGCGTCTGCGTACGGACCAGAGCATCCTCACGCAGCGCAAGCCGTACGGCCGCCACCAAGCCGATCCCGAGGGCGAGGACCAACTGGCCGGAGGGCCCGAGCGAGTCCGCCAGTGGTACGGACGAGGAGCAGACCGCCAGCCCGCCGACCCCGCACAGCAGATCCGCCCGAGCCTCGCGCGACCATGTGCCGGGAAGGGGCACAACCTTGTCATCGTCGATGACCTTCGAGGCAAGACCGCTTTCCATGCCGAAGCAACGAGATACCGCATGGGTGGTTACGCTGCGCGACGACCGGACGGACCCCGGGCGGCGCCTGCATCTCTCAGATCAGCACTGTCTCCACGGTGGACGGAATCGCCTGCAGTGCTCGGCTGACGGGGCAGCGCTGCTCGGCGGTCGCGGCGGCCTCCCGCAGTTGCTCGGCACTGATGCCGGGGACCTCGGCCTGGACCTTGATGGCGATGTGGGTGAACCCCTTGCCGACGTTCAACGTCGCGTCGCACTCCGTGGTGACGCGACTGGGCGGTGTTCCCGCCTCCGTGAGGACGTGCGAGAGCATCATCGTGAAGCAGGCTCCCTGGGCCGCCGCGATCAGTTCTTCGGGTGATGTCTCCCGCTGCGGCGGGACCGGGCTGAGCGGATAGCGCAGATCCGGAGAGGCCGCGCCGGAACCGAAGGCCATACGCCCCCCTCCCTGGTCCAACGGCCCTTCCCAGTGTGTGAGGACAGTTCCGGTGATCTTCATCGATCCTCCTGCTGTCGTACAAGCGCCGTGCCAAGAATTATGGTGAGGAATGAATCTTCATCGGGTCAAGACACCAAAACGAGTGATTTAGCGGGCGTGGGAAGAGGGAATCCCTGGTTTCAGGAAGTCCAGGGAGGGACCGCCGTGAGTCATCCAGTCACAGAGGAAAGCCCCCAGCCCCCCATCTCCACCAGCCTCGGGACTCGTGCCGCCCGCAGCATCGCCAATACCACCAAGGCCCCGGCCCAGCTGTCTTTGACCACTCCGCGCTGGCTGCTGCGTCTGCTGCCCTGGGCGACGGTGGAGTCGGGCACCTATCGGATCAACCGATGCGTCGCCTACGCCGTGGGTGACGGGAGGATCACCCTGCTGGAGGGCGGTGACGGCGGCAGCCGGATCCTCGTGGAGGACATGCGTGAGCTGCTCGCGCTGCGCGACGTGACCGACCCGCGCCTGCTGACGGCGGTCGCCGAAGCGTTCCGCCCCAGACGCGTCGTGGCCGGAACCACACTGGCCGAGGCCGGCATGCCCGCCGACGGGCTGTACGTCGTCGCACACGGCCGGCTGGAGCGGCGGGGCACCGGGCACTACGGGGAGCCGACCGTGCTCGGGATCATGGGGGAGGAGGAGTTCTTCGACGAGGAGGCGTTCCTGAAGGGCGGTGACTGGCCGCATACCGTCGTCGCGCTGACCAACAGCACCCTGCTCGTCCTGGACCTGGACCGGGTACGGCAGCTGGAGGAGCGGCACCCCGAACTCGCGCGCGCCTTCGCGTCGTACCGCAGTGGCGGCGAGGGGAGAGCCGCAGTCGGCGAGGCGATGTCCGCCGTCGCCGCCGGGCATCAGGGTGAGGCGGAGCTGCCGGAGACCTTCGTCGACTACGAAACAGCCCCGAACGAGCGTGAACTCGCCGTCGCCCAGACGGTGTTGAGGATGCACTCCCGTGTCTCGGACCTCTACAACGTTCCCCTCGACCAGCACGAGGAGCAGCTGAGGCTGACCATCGAACTGATCCTGGAGCGGCAGGAGCGGGAGCTGCTGAACGATCCGGAGTTCGGCCTCCTGCACAACGTCGCCCCCGCCTTCCGGGTCCGCTCCCGCAGCGGCCCGCCGACCCCCGACGACCTCGACGACCTGCTCGCCGTGGTGTGGAAGCAGCCCGCGTTCTTCCTCGCCCACCCCCGCACGATCGCGGCCTTCGGACGCGAGTGCACCCGCCGAGGCGTGCCGCCCGCGATCTTCGAGATGCACGGCAGCCCGTTCCTGAGCTGGCGCGGTGTCCCGCTGGTGCCCACGGACAAGATCCCGGTCGATCCGGTGGACTGCACCTCCAGCATCCTGCTGCTGCGGGTCGGCGAGGACAACCGCGGTGTCGTGGGGCTGCGGCCGGACCGGCTGCCCCACGAGCACGCCCCGGGGCTGGCGGTGCAGCCGATGGGACTCGACCGGCGGGCGGTCGCCTCACACCTGGTCAGCTCGTACTTCTCGGTGGCCGTACTCGTGGACGACGCGCTCGGCATGCTGGAGCGCGTGCAGGTCGCCCACTACCACGAGTACGCATGAGAGCCGCCGCCCGTTACTGGCTGGAGCAGACCGCCTCGGCCCCGCCGGCCTTCCCCGTCGCCGCCGTACGCGCCGACTTTCCCGCCCTGTCCCGGACCGTTCGGGGGCGCCCGCTGGTCTGGCTCGACAGCGCCGCCACCGCGCACAAACCACACCAGGTCATCGAGGCGGTACGCGTCTTCTACGCCCGTCACAACTCCAACGTCCACCGCGGTGCCCACACCCTCGCCCGCGAGGCCACCACCCTGCTGGAGGAGGCACGGGCCCGTATCGCGTCCTTCGTCGGCGCACCGCGGGCCGAGGAGATCGTGTTCGTCCGTGGCGCCACGGAGGGGATCAACCTGGTCGCCCAGACCTGCGGCCGGATCCGCGTGCAGGCCGGCGACGAGATCGTGCTCACCACCCTTGAGCACCACGCCAACATCGTCCCCTGGCAGATGCTGTGCGCGCAGAAGGGCGCCCGGCTACGGGTCGCGCCGCTCCACGACGACGGCACGGTCGACCTGACCGCCTACCGCGCTCTGCTCGGGCCGCGTACGCGGATCGTCGCGCTCGCGCACGTGTCTAACGTGCTGGGCACTGTCCTGCCCGTGCGCGCGATGGCCGACGCCGCACACGCCCACGGCGCCGTCGTGGTGGTGGACGGCGCCCAGGCCGTACCCCACCTGCGGGTGGACGTCACCGCCCTGGGCGCCGACTTCTACACGCTGTCCGGGCACAAACTGTTCGGCCCCACCGGCATCGGTGTCCTCTACGGCCGCACCGAACTGCTGGAGGAGATGCCGCCATGGCAGGGCGGCGGCTCGATGATCACATCCGTGAGCTTCGAACACACCCAGTACGCGGCGCCGCCGCAGAAGTTCGAGGCCGGCACCGGTCATATCGCCGGCGCGGTCGGGCTCGGCGCGGCAGTCGACTATGTGCAGTCCGTCGGGCTGGACGCGGCGCACGCGTACGAGGCGGCACTCGTCGCGTACGCCCGGCGGCAACTCGCGGCCGAAGTCCCAGGTCTGCGCCTGCTCGGACCGGCGGACGGAGTCGGCGTCACCGCCTTCACCATCGACGGCACCGACCCCGCCCGGATCGCCGACGCGCTCGACGACGCCGGCATCGCCGTCCGCGCCGGCCACCACTGCGCCCAGCCGGTCCTGCGGCGGTACGGCCTGAACGCCGCGGTACGCCCGTCCTTCGCGTTCTACAACACCCGCGAGGAGGTCGACCTGCTGGTACGGGAGCTGGCCCGAGCCCGTCATTAGGCCGGGGGAGTGGCGCGGCACGGAGCACACTCACCCTCCGTCGTAACCAGCAGGAGCGGTGCTGTCGGCTGGCGAGCCTCCTCAACCCCTCTTAGCTTGTAGTCGAGCCGTCACTTTCCGTGGCGCCGGTCGACGGGGCGCCCCCATCAAGGAGGACCACTCTTGGAACGCACACGTCTCCCCGTCCTGGCCGCCACCGTTCTGCTGCCCGCCGGACTCCTCCTCGGCGCTGCCGCCCCGGCGCAGGCCGCGGTCGTCGACCTGTCCTGCGCGGGCACTGTCGCAGCCCATTACGCTCCGCCGCTACAGCCCATCCCGAGGCCCACCGCCATCACCTCCAGCGCTCAGGTGGGCTGCGCGATCTCCAGCGACCCGACCCTGACGTCCGGCACGTTCGGCGGCAGCTCGACCGCGACAGCCAGTTGCCTCACCGGCAGCGCGTCCGGGACCTTGACGTTCACGTGGAACAACGGCCGTACGTCGACGGCGCAGATCACCAGCGTCGCCGCTCTCAGGCCCAACGGGGACGTCGTCACCGTCAGCACCGGGACGGTCGTGGACGGCGAATTCGAGGGTGACAAGGTTGTCACCGAGGTCACCCTGCTCGCCGACGACCAGTTGGCCTGCTTGTTGGGAGCAGGCGTCAGTTCGGTCAGCGGCCCGACGACGGTCACTTTCACGGCTCCGCTCACCCGCTAGCCGGCCCGCTCTCACCGTCGAAGCCGAAGGGGGCGTCACGGTGTCACGCCGGGGAAGGAACGAGTGGCTGGCCGGCCTGCTCGCGGAGGGGCGGTGGAGCGCCGGACAGTTGGCCCATGCCGTCAACACCCGTGGAGCCGCGCACGGGATGACACTCCGGTACGACCGGAGTTCGGTCGCGCACTGGTTGTCGGGGTCGTGACCCCGTCCCCCGGTTCCCGAATTCGTCGCCCAGGTACTGACCCAGGCCGCCGAGCGTTGCTGATGAAACAGACCTGGCCGCTGGGCGCTGCGACGGTGCTCTCACCCTGCCGGTCGGCGCCGGCAAGGTGACGAACGGTGGCATCGACCGGATTCGCGGCATGATCGGCGTGTTCACCACGCTCTCGTACGCGAACTGCTCGTCCTGGGAGCGCAGTTGACGCATCTTCTGGCCGTGACGGCCGTCGACGCGGGGCTCCACCGGGCGGCCCATCAGTACCACGGAGCCGCGCTGCGCCTAGCCCGTCGGGCGGACGACCGGCACACCTATGCCACCCACGCCCTGCGCCTGGAGAACCCGCCGCAGGCCACGCGCCTGGCCGAGGCCGCGCTCGACACGGCCGGTCGCAGCGAGGATCCGGCGTTGCGCGCCTTCCTGCTCACCCAGCGCGCGCTGGCACGGGCCGTCGACGGCAGCCCGGGAGGCGCTCTGACAGACCTCGCCGTCGCGGAGCGCGCTGCGGCACCGTCCTCCTGGCCGGCGCCGACCGTACGCGCTCACTCGGGCGAGACTCGCCGAGATCCTTCTCGATCTCGGTCATCTGGAGGAGGCATGTGAGCACTGGGACGTGTTCCTCGACCTCTATCCTGCCCTGTGTTCCGCTCAGGCGGATCAGGCGCTCACCAGCCTTCGGCAGCGGATGCGGCGAGGAGCTTGCCGGAGAGATGGCCGGCTCTTCCACCATCAGCCAGCGGGCCATGCGGGCGACCACCTCGGCCCGGTCCGGCAGATGGACGAGTACCGCCCGGGTGCGCACCAGGTCGAACGGACCGGCGGCGAACTCCGGTCCCTCCACCACGTCATGGCGCAGCACGCACAGGTTCGGGCGGCCCTCTCCCGCCCTGTCGTCCAGGAACCGCATGTCCACATCGGTGGCGACGACCTCACCGCGGGGACATCGGTAGGTCAGCCAGCGCGCCAGCGAACCGGTGCCCGAACCCACCTCCAGACATCGCCATCCGGACCGTAACCCGAGCCTGTCCAGCAGTTCGAAGCTGCCCGGATCCCACAACGCCGCGAGCGCCTCAAGCCGCCGGTGGCCCGTGTCCGCCGAGGCCGCCACGGCACGAGACGCTCGGGGTGGCGAACTGGTGAAGGCGCTGAACGCCGATGACGTCGCGGGCGGCACGCCTGCCCGCCTGTCGAGTCCAGCGGCGACACCGAACCCTGTCGTACACCCGTACTCCTGTAGATTCGCTGCACGACCTCAGGAGATCCGCGATGCCCGACCGCCGCAAAGTTCTGTTCGTGACCGACCTCGCCTACCAGGCCCGGGGGCGACGCTACTGCGACGAGGACATCTTCCTGACCTCTCGGCTGCGGGACGCCTTCGACATCGCCCTGTGTCACCCGCTGGACGCCGCCGCGCTGATGGACGCCTTCGACGGTGTCGTGGTCCGCAACAGCGGGCCCGTGCTGCACTACCAGAAGGAGTACGACGCTTTCCGGGACCAGGCCACGGCCCGCGGCACCGGGATCTACAACCCGCTGTCCGGCCGGGGGGACATGGCGGGCAAGCAGTACCTGCTGGACCTGACCGCCGCTGGATACCCGGTCATCCCCACCATCGACCGGCCCGAGGATCTGTACCTGCTGCCCGAGGCCGGCCAGTACGCCGTCAAGCCGAAGGCGGGCGCGGACTCCATCGGCCTGACCTTCCTGCCCCGGAAGCAACTGGACGACCTCGCCTACGGCGACATCCTCGTCCAACCGCGCATCGACTTCCGCTACGAGGTGTCCTTCTACTACATCGACGACGCCTTCCAGTACGCCCTCCGCACCCCCGACCCCGAGCGGCGCTGGGTCCTCGAACCCTACGAGCCCACCGACGCCGACCTCGCCTTCGCCGGGCGCTTCATCGACTGGAACACCCTCGACCACGGCATCCAGCGCGTAGACGCCTGCCGCACCCAGGACGGCGAACTGCTTCTCGTCGAACTGGAGGACCTCAACCCGTACTTGTCCCTGGACCTGGTCCCCGAACGGACCCGTGACTCCTTCGTGGAGGACATGAAGTCGTCCCTCCACCGATTCCTGGACACGCTTCCCCGCCCCTGAGGCGGAACCCGGGCTCCTCGCGCAGTACCTGGTTCGGCCGAGCCGTTGAGGCTCAGCCGCGTGGCCCCGAGCCGTGCAGCAGGGTGTCGACGACCAGTGCGGCCAGTGCGTCCGGGTCCTGCTCCGCGCCCGGCCTGTCGATGGCTTCGCTGAGCAGGGCGTAGTACACCTGCCGCGCCCAGTCCAGGTCGGCACCCGGCGCCAGCAGCCCCTCGTGCTGCGCCCGGGTCAGGAGAGAGACGGTGTGGGTGTCGATCTCCTCCCAGAGGGCGGCGGCGGTTTCGGTGTGAGCCGTGGCGTGGCTGAGGGTGAAGCGCCAGGTGCTCTTGACCCGCAGCACGTTCGCGGTCACCCGGTGCAGGGCGACGAGGGCGGGCGCGGCGTCCGGGCGGGCTTCCTCGATGGCGTCGATGAGCTGCTGTTTCGCGGATACGGCGAGCGCCTCCAGAAGCGCCTGCCTGTTCGCGAACCGCCGGTGCACCGTGATCCTGGTCAGTCCCGCGGCCTCGGCGATCTGCTCCATCGAAGCGCCCGCGTCCTGGGCGAGGACCTGCTCGGCCGCCTCCAGAATCGCGCGCACACTGCGCTCGGCATCTGCCCGCAGTGCTCGGCCCATGTCTGTCTCCTGTCTCGTCGGCTCACGCTCTTGTCCCTCTGTAGATGATACGTGAACGCTACGAGTACCCCCTTAATTGATGCATCGATGTTGCTTCTTCTGGATTAACTGATACGTTGATGAAACCGATCAGGGATCGCCCCCGGTCCCGGAACCAGGAGTCCAAGATGACGACAACACGACCCGTAGCCCTCGTGACCGGCGCGTCCTCCGGCATCGGAAGGGCAGCCGCCCTCGCGCTGGCCGCAGCGGGCCACGAGGTGATCGGCACCAGCCGCGACACCACGCACGTCACCCCGCTCAAGGGCGTGACCTTCCTCGACCTCGATGTCACGAGCGACGCGTCGGTGACCGCTGCGGTCGGCGAGGTGATCGAGAAGTTCGGGCGCATCGACGTCCTGGTCAACAACGCCGGTATCGGCTCGGCGGGCGCCGCCGAGGAGAGCTCCGCCGGGCAGGCGCAGGGCCTGTTCGACATCAACGTCCTCGGCGTCATCCGGATGACGAACGCCGTCCTGCCCCACATGCGTGCCCAGCGCGGCGGACGCATCGTCAACATCTCGTCCATCGTCGGGTTCATGCCGCAGCCCTACATGGCCGTCTACGCCGCCTCGAAGCACGCCGTCGAGGGCTACTCCGAGTCCGTCGACCACGAGGTCCGCGAGTACGGCGTACGGGTCCTGCTCGTCGAACCCGCCTGGACCAGCACCGCGTTCGACGCCGCCAGCGTCCGTCCCGACCAGCCCCTGGACGTCTACGCCCGCCAGAGGCACGTCTTCGAGGAGTACATGGCCCAGGCGGTCAAGGACGGCGACGAGCCCGCCGTCGTCGCCAAGGAGATCGTCGCGGCGGCGACCGACGCCAAGCCCAGGCTGCGCTACACCGCCGGCGCCATCACCGGACGCGTCCGCACCATGCGCCGCTTGGTCCCCTCCCGCATGTTCGACCAGCAGCTGCGCAAGCTCAACCGCCTGCCCGCCGCCTGACGTCCAGCCCCCGCCTCCCGACAACAACGACAGGAAAAGCTCCCATGAGCACCTATCTGGCAGACGCCGCCGAGAACCTCACCGTCGACGGCCCCTCCGCGACCTTCACCTACCGGCGCTTCGGCCCGACCGGCAACACCCCGCTGGTGCTTCTGAACCGGGTCCGGGGAACCCTCGACTGGTGGGACCCGGAACTTCTGGACCACCTGGCCGCCGAGCACGACGTGATCGTGTTCGACAACGTCGGCACCGGCTACACCACCGGCACCCCGCGCGACTCCGTCGAGGGGATGGCCGACGGCGCCGTCGAGTTCATCGAGGCCCTCGGCCTCGCCCAAGTCGACCTGCTGGGCTGGACGTTGGGCGGCACGGTCGCCCAGCACATCACCCGCACCCGGCCCGACCTCGTGCGCAGGCTGGTCGTGGCCGCCGCCAACCCCGGCGGCACGGTGCCCGGAGCGCCCGACCCGGACCCGAAGGTGCGGGCCACCATGACCAAGCCGGAGGTCACGGGGGACGACCTGGTGTTCCTGTTCTTCCCGGAGACGGACACCGGACGCGCCGCCGGTCACGCCCACCTCGCCAGGGTGTCCGCGCGGCTGGCCACCGGGCTCCCCGCGGTGTCCGAGGCGGCGGCCATGGGCCAGCTCACCGCGATCGCGAAGGACGCGGCGATCCCCTTCGAGCAGGTGCGCGCGGACCTGGCGAGCATCCACCGGCCCGTCCTGTACGCGACCGGGATGCAGGACGTGATGATCACTCCCCTGGCCGCCTACACCGCCGTACGGCACCTGCCCCACGCCACCCTCGTCGCCTACAGCGACGCCGGGCACGCCTTCCTCTTCCAGCGCGCCGAGGACTTCGCCACCCAGGTGACGGCCTTCCTCGCCGGCTGAGCAACGCCGAGAATCCGTCCACCAGGAGGTTCGTCGTGGAGTTGACCAGCGATCAGGTGCGCCGCGAGGTCACGCCGCTGGAGTTGTTCTTCGACCTGGTCTACGTCTTCGCGATCGGCCAGCTCTCGCATCAGCTGCTGGCGCACCCGACGTGGACCGGCGCCGCCCAGACCCTCGTCCTCTACCTCGCGGTCTACGCGGCGTGGGCGTACACCGCCTGGGCGGTCACCCTCGTCCCGGCCGAGGACCCGCGGACCCGGCGGATGCTGCTGGCGGTCATGCTCGTCGGACTGTTCATGAACGCCGCGATCCCGCGCGCCTTCGGCGACGCCGGGTGGGTCTTCGTCGTCACGTTCCTGCTGATCCACCTCGGCCGGACGGTATGGCTGCTCGGGGTGGGCCTCGACGCGGTCAACCAGGAGCACTTCCGCCGCGTGCTGGTCTGGTTCGCGGCCGCCGCACCCCTGTGGCTGACCGGCGCGGCGGCCGACGGCGGCGCGCGGCTGGGGTGGTGGGCCGTGGCGCTGACGATCGAGCTGGCGGGCACCTGGACGGCCCACCCGCTGCCCGGCCGCCGGCTGGAGTCGCGGCAGGTCGGCTTCGCCGGTGGGCACCTGCTGGAGCGCGGACGCCTGTTCGTGATCATCGCGCTGGGCGAGACGGTCATGACCACCGGCACCGCGCTCACCACGGCCCGTACGAGCCGATGACCCTGCTGACCAGCGGTGTGGCACTCACGGGCACGGTCGCGTTGTTCTGGCTGTTCTTCAGCCGCTCCGAGCGCGTCGTACGCCACTTCCTGAGGACCGAGGACCCGATGCGGGCCGCGCGCAGCGGCGTCATCAGCCTCATGGCCTCGGTCGCCGGGCTGATCGCCGTGGCCGTGGCCGACGAACGCGTCATCGCCCACCCCCTGGAACACGCCGGTATCACCACGAACCTGCTGCTGTTCGGCGGGCCGGCCCTCTACCTCGTCCCGCAGGCATGGCACGGGGCGACCCTGTTCGACGACCTGCTCCGGCCACGGCTGCTCGCGCTGTCCGCTCTGGTCATCGGCTGCGCCGTCACGACGACGGCCCCGGCGTACCTGTCGGCCGTCGCCGCCGCCGCGATCGTCGTCGCCCTGGCCGTGTCCGAAGAGCGCCGGTCGGCGTGGGCGGTGCGGTCCGGGGGAGGGGCGCCATGACCGAGGCCGGCGTACTGGTCTGTGACGACCAGGAGTTGATGCGGGTCGGACTGCGCATGGTGGTGGACGGCCAGCCGGATCTCACGGTCGTCGGCGAGGCCGGGGACGGCGAGGCGGCCGTGGCACAGGCGCTCACGCTGCGCCCCGACCTCGTCGTCATGGGGATGCCGCACCTGGACGGCATCGCGGCCACCGCGCAAGTGCGGGCCGCCCTGCCCGACACGCGCGTGCTCGTCCTTGCCGGGTGCGACCGCGACGAGTACGCCTACGCGGCTCTGCGCGCGGGAGCGGACGGCTTCTTCGTCAAGGACACGCCGGCCGCCGAGCTGCTCGTCGCCATCCGCGGTGTGCTGCGCGGCGACGCGGTGATCGCCCCGTCGGTGACGCGGCGGCTGATCGACCGGTACGTCACGGGCGCCGTCGCCCCCCTCACCGACCAACGCCTCGACGTACTCTCCGACCGCGAGCGCGAGGTGCTGAGCCTGGTCGCCCGCGGGCTGAACAACGCGGAGATCGCCGGGAAGCTGTTCCTCGGCGAGACCACGGTCAAGACCCACGTGGCCCGCATCGTCGCCAAACTGCGCGTCCGCGACCGGATAGAGGCCGTCGTCGTGGCCTACGAGAGCGGACTGGTTCGCCCTGGGGGATGACCCCGCCGGGCGCCCGGGATGGTTTCCGACGACAGCGCCGCTGCCTAGCTTCTGGACATGTCGATCATGCGGAGTCTCTACGGCGGACCCGGCTCGGCACAGTCGTTCAGCGCGCCGGGGGAGACCTCCGGCCCGACCCGAGGAAATGGCATGTCTTCCACCGATCGACCCACCCGTATCTCCCGGCGCACCGCGATGGCGCTGGCCGGCGTGTCGGTCGTCGCGGCCCTCACCGCCACGGCACCGAGCATGGCCAACGCCGTCAGCGGCACGCGGCACCCGGTCACCCGGACGCAGACCACCGAGAGCGCGAGCACCGCTCCCAACCTGCGCGTCACGGCCGCCAACGGCATCACTTACCAGTACCGCCGCTTCGGCCACCCCCGCACGGGCGGCGTCCCCCTGGTCTTCCTCCACCACTTCCGCGGCACCCTCGACAACTGGGACCCCCAGCTCATCGACACCATCGCCGCCAAGCGCGAGGTCATCCTCGTGGACAACGCCGGCGTCGGCGGCTCCACCGGCACCACCCCCAGCACCGTCCAGCAGATGGCCCTGGACGCCATCGACTTCATCGACGCCCTCAAGCTGCCCCGCTACGACGTGTTCGGCTTCTCCCTCGGCGGCGAGGTCGCCCAGGAGGTCGCGCTGCGCCGCCCCTGGCAGGTCCGCCGCGTCGTCCTGGCCGCCACCGGCCCCCAGGGCGGAGTGGACCAGCGCACAACCGACCCGAACATCTTGCAGCGGACCCTCAAGGACAACCCCGGCCCCGCGGACTACCTCTTCCTCTTCTTCAAGAACACCGCCTCCAGCCAGGCCGCAGGGGGCGAGTTCCTGCGGCGCCTCGGCGAGCGCACCACCGACCACGACGCCCCCTCCAGCCTTGTCACCCGCGACCACCAGTTCACCTCCTGGTCCGAGTGGGGCATCCCCGACAAGTCCAAGTTCGTACGCCTGCGCGCCCTCTTCCAGCCCACCCTGGTCGCCGACGGCGAGAGCGACATGCTCATGCCCGCCAAGAACTCCCGCCTGCTGGCCGAGTACCTCCCCGACGCCCGACTGCACATCTACCCGGACGCCGGCCACGGCTTCCTCTACCAGTACGCCGTCACGTTCGGCACCGAGGTGAACACCTTCCTCGACCGCTGACAACCCCCCTCAGCACTGGAGCCCAACATGTTCACGATCGAGACCGTGGCGCCCAAGATCCGCAGGGTCACCTTCACGAATCCGCCGGTGAATGTCGTCGGCGCGGACACCGTCACGCAACTGCTCGACGTCGTCGACGAGTTGAGCAGGGACGAGCAGGCCCAGGCCGTCGTCTTCGACAGCGGCACGCCCGGATACTTCTTCAACCACGCCGACCTCGGCCAGGTGCCTGAACTCCTGGCCCTGAACGCCGCGGACGGGACCCCGACGTGGGTCGAACTCGTCACCCGCCTGACCGGCGCCCCGTTCATCAGCATCGCCTCCATCCGCGGGCGCACGCGGGGTGGCGGGGACGAGATCGCCCTGGCCTTCGACCTGCGTTACGCCAGCCGCGAGGAGGCGTTCTTCTGCCAGCCCGAGGTCGCGATCGGCATCGTCCCGGGAGGTGGCGGCAGCGACCGTCTGGCCCGGCTGCTGGGGCGCGACCGCGCACTCGAAGCGATCCTCACCGGCCAGGACTACGACGCCGATACGGCCGAACGGTACGGGTGGGTGACCCGGGCCGTCCCCGACGCCGAACTCGACGCCTTCGTCGACGGTGTCGCGGCGCGCATCGCGTCCTTCGACAGGGCGTCCGTCCTGGGTGCCAAGGCGCAGATCAACCGGTCGACCCTGCCGCCCGTGGCCGATCTGCGCGCGTCCTGGGCCGAGTTCGCGGAGTCCGTCAACTGGCCGGGATTCCAGGGCCGGTTGCCGCGACTCGGGAAGGCCATCGCCGAGATCGGTCTCGACGAGATCGAGCGCGATCTGGGCCATTACGCCGGGCTCATCAACGAACAGGCGTAAGCGCCGAGGCCGACCTGTTCTCCCGGCGCCCACGAAATCCTCCACCCCCCGCCTCCATCAGGAGTACGACCATGCACGGCACCGTCACCGTCATCGACAAGGGCCCGATACGCATCCACAGCTACACCGCGCCCGAGGACGGCCTCGCCGTCACCACCCAACTGATCGAGACGCCGTCGCGGATCATCGCCGTCGACGCCCAGTTCGTCCTGGCCTACGCCGACGAGGCCGCCGCCTACGCCCGAGGGCTCGGCAAGCCGCTCGACCGCCTGGTCATCAGCCATGCGCACCCCGACCACTACCAGGGCGCGGCCCGCTTCGACGTCCCCGTACACGCCCTGCCGGAGACCATCGCGGCGATCGTCGCCATGGACGACAAGACCGACCTGCCCACCGGAACCCCGATCCCGCTCGCCGGCATGACCCCGACTGTGGCGATCACCCCGGGCATCGAAGTCGTCGACGGCGTCCCCTTCGTGTTCGAGAAGGTGACCGGCGGCGAGATCCACACCACCCTCGTGATCAAGCTGCCCGAACAGGGCGTACTGGTCGCCCAGGACGTCGTCTACGACCACACCCACCTGTGGTTCCTGGACAAGGACTTCGACGGCTGGCAGGCCAACATCGACCGCTTCGCCGCCGAGACCGGGTACGACACCGTCCTGCCCGGCCACGGCGAGCCGACCGGCCCGGCGGTCTGGGCCGAACTCACCGACTACGTCGACGCCGGGCGCGAGTTGCTCGGCGACGACGGCGACGCCTACAAGGAGGCCATCACCGCGCGCTACCCCGACTACCGGGGCGCGGCACTCATCGACATCGCCAACGCCTACTTGTTCGGCCCCAAGGACTGAACTGCCGTTGTGGGTCGTACCTTTGGTGAGGAGAGAAGGGCGGTAGCCGCCGGAGCCCGTTCTCCGATAGCGTACCGACCAGACGGTACGAGGGTGTGCCCCGCGCGCCGTCGTGTGCTCGATGGACACTTCATCTGCCACAGGACGGCGAACCCCTCATGACGCAGAACACGGACGGCGACAGCCTGGCCCTCGCGCGCCAGACCTGGAGAACGCTCGAGCCCTACCACGGGGCCGTCTACTTCTCGCCCGAATCCGCAGGCCAGTACGCCGAGTTGGGCGTGGACGCCAGGACGGGGTACTTCGCGTCCCGCTCCGCCGCGCTCGGCGCCGCGCCGGCGGATCTGGTCATCGCCACGTTCTACAACTTCAACCCCCAGTTGGTACGCCGAGCCATACCCGCGGCGTGGGAAGCCGCCACGCCGCAGCAGTTCACCGCCGCCCGGCTCGCCGGGATCGACGCCACGCTCCGCCGCATCCTCGGCGCGGACGTCTCCTCACCGGCGCTGGTCCGCGCGGCGGAACTGGCCCGTACCGCTGCTGAAGCGACCGTGAGCCATCCACAGGGCCGCCCCCTCTTCGCCGCGCACGCCGCACTGCCGTGGCCGGACGCACCCCACCTCGTGCTCTGGCACGCGCAGACGCTGCTGCGGGAGTTCCGTGGCGACGGCCATGTGGCGGCGCTGCTGGCTGCCGGGCTGAGCGGGATCGAGGCTCTCGTCACGCACGCCGCCACCGGCGACATCAGCGTGGCGGCGCTGCGCGACTCGCGGGCGTGGACGCCGGAGCAGTGGGAACAGGCCGTGGAGGACCTGCGTGAGCGTGGCTGGCTCGACGACGGACCCGACCTGGCCCTGACCGAGGACGGTACGCGGCGCAGGGCGGAGATCGAGCACACCACCGACAGGCTGGCGGCGCTTCCTTACACCACGCTCGGCCCGGCCGCCTGCGCCGAACTCCGTTCACTGGTGAGGCCGTTCAGCCTCGCGGTGGCCAAGGAGCTCATGCCGTGGGCGGTCGACCGGCTCAGCCTCAGCCTCAGCGAAGAGAGCGCGTGAGAGAAGAGCGCGAGGCCGGGTCCGCTGCCCCTGAGACGCGGTTCGTCCACGTGACCGAGTGGGCCTCGGGCACCGCGCTGATCAGGGCCGTTGGGCGCGGTACAGACCCCGGCCGGTACGCCTGATCCGGGACGCGCCGACGAGGCGGTCGAGTGTGCTGCGGATCGCGTTGATACTGCCACTGTCGGTGGCGCGACCCAACGCCGTTGCCACATCGCGGGCGCGCACATCGGTGTCACCGACCTGTGCGAGGTACTCCAGGATCTCTTCGGTCAGCCTGCCGTACGTGCGCTCCGTGTCGGCCTGTGAGAGGGGCTCCCGCTTCTTCCCGGCTCCCTTGCGGGCTGCGGGCCGCCGAGAGACCGGGGTGACATCGTCCGAGGGGGTGACAGGGGCGGTCGCCGTCCTGACCGGCGTCGCTTCCGCAGGGGTCGCCATCACGTACTCAAGGGCACTCAGGGCCCGTTGGACGGATCCCAGATGGGCGACAACGGCGGCGAGTTCCCTCTCCAGCGCCCGCTTCTGCAACTCCAGGCGGCTGAGGTCCTCCTGGAGGCTCTCAGCGGTGATCTCAATGTTGTGTGCCGCGCGAGATGCCGGAACCATGTCTCCCTCTCAACCTCGACTCTCCCTGCCGCGATCCGACCGAACATCGGTGGCAGCTGTTTCGGAGCATCATATGCACCATGGGCCCTTCACAGCAGAACACCGGCGGCTTGCACACAGTTGTTGCCACTGTCGGTGGGGCGCGACGGGTGATACACACCGTGTGCCAAGATGTGTTCAGGTCTCTCGCACACAATGCGCCGTCCGTCGATGGAGGAATCATGCCCGCGATCTTGATCCACGGAGTTCCCGACACCCACCACGTATGGGACGGCGTGCGACAGCACCTGGCCAGGACCGACCTGGAAGCCTGGGACCTTCCCGGGTTCGGCGCTCCGCGCCCGGCCGGGTTCGGAGCCACCAAGGAGGAGTACGTCGACTGGCTCGTCGAACGGCTGGAGCGGATCGGTGAGCCGGTGGACCTCGTCGGACACGACTGGGGCTGCATCCTGACCCTCCGCGTCGCCTCCCTGCGTCCCGACCTGGTCCGCACCTGGGCCGGGGGCAATGGTCCGGTCAACTCGGGCTACGTGTGGCACCCGTTGGCCAAGATCTGGCAGGACCGGGTCGAAGGCGACCGGTTCATGAGTGAACTGCGGACGGAGTCCTTCGCCGACGACGTGGCGGCGGGCTTCGACGTGCCCATCGACCTGGCCAAGGACATGATGAGCCGCCTGGACGAGCCGATGAAGGACTCCATCCTCAGGCTGTACCGGTCTGCGGTCACCATGGGGGCGGAGTGGGAGCCGGGACTCTCCGCGGTGTCGGCGCCGTGCCTGGTCTTCTGGGGCAAGCTCGACCCCGCCTGCCAGATCGAGTTCGGACACAAGCTCGGGGACTCCCTGCACGGGTCCGAGGTGATCGAGATGGACTGCAACCACTGGCCGGTACTCCAGCGGCCCGCGGAGGTGGCCGAGATCCTTGAGAGGCACTGGAGCGCGAACGTGTGACGAGGCGACGCGGGACACGTGTGCGGTAGCGCTGCGACAGGGGTGACCGCGGGCGCGGTGACGGACAGGACCGGCGTTCGACCTCCCCTACGACGCCCTGGTGGTCACGGCGGGAGCGGTGACCCGCACCGTCACCGGCGGGGAGCCACACCGCGGGGGACCGCGATCCGCTCAGGGTGTGACCCCGCGGCCGGTCCGGTGGACGCGGGAGAGGACCTGTTCGGTGTCCGCCCGTACGGTCCGTCAAAGACGGTCTGTGGCCGAGTGATCGAGCCCGGTGTCGTCTTCTCCGCCGGAAGGTGCCTGGCCCCCGGGCGTCGGGCGCCGCAGTCTCCTGAGCCGGGTGGAGACCTCGTCCATGCGGGCGTCCACCGCGGCGATCGCCTCCCGGAGCAGGCTCAGCCGCTCATCGAGGAACGCGGCCTCCGCAGCGAGCGACGCGGCGGTGACGGCGGGATCGGTCCGGGTGTCTCTCGAACCGTGATCGCTCGCTACGCATCGGCTCACATGTGTCCCTGCCATGGTCCTCCTTCGCTGGGGCCCGGGCGGATACCCGCCGCAGGCCGTCGACACTGGATTGACCGGGCAGCGAAGGGAGTTGTGACAACGCGTCGCGCAGCGGTTCCGGGGCGTCCTGGGAGAAGGGGGCGCCGTGCGGCAGGACGTAGAGGACTTCAAGGACGAGGTCCGTCGTGGTAGTGCCACCCTGTCGCCTGCCCGGGGGGAATGGTGATCTCGCGGAGGGTGTAGTCGTGATCGCCGATGGTCTGCTGGGCCAGGATCCTGCCGCTGACCCCAGGGCCGCTCGGCGTGAGTGCCAGAACCACGAGTGCGGCTTCGACGGTGGTGGCACGCAACGTATTGGTTCTCGCCGGGTCTCGTGACATCGCCCCCTCGATGGCCGGTCAGGCCGTCGTTTCCGGGTCGGTTCGGATCGCCGAGATGTCCAGGCTCAGCGTCACCTTGTCACTGATGAGGACGCCCCCCGTCTCCAGCGGCGTGTTCCAGGCGAGCCCCCAGTCCGAACGCCGCAGCGTGGCCGAACCCGCGAAGCCGACCCTGTGCCGCCCGGAGGAGTCGTCGCCGGATCCGCCGAAGACGACGTCGATGTCCAGGGGCAGCTCGATGTCCTTGATACGCAGACTGCCCGCGAGGCGGAACGCGTCGCCGCCGGCCGGGAAGATGCCCGTGGAGCGGAAAGCCATCAGCGGATACGTCGCGGAGTCGAAGAAGGTGGGGCCCGCCACCTGCGTGTCACGGTCCAAAACCCCCGTATCCACACTGTCGGTCTGGACACTGGCGTACGCCTCGGACCGGGACGGATCGGAGCCGTCGAGGAGGAGAAGGCCCTCGAAGCGGCCGAACCTGCCGCGGACGGTGGAGATCATGGCGCGCCGGACGGAGAAGCCGATCGTGCTGTGGACGGGGTCGATGGTGTAGGCACCGGTCACTGCCGGGTACGTACGAGGGCCGGAAACAAAGGGCCGGGTGGGCATGGTGAGCTGCTTCCTGTGTGTGCCGCAGGTGAGACAAAGGCATGGGGCCTGCCGTGCCGCAGCGCAGTGCGGCACGACAAGCCCCACGGGGACGCCGGCTCAGCCCTGCTGGGAGAGCCAGTCGGTGAAACGGGTCTCCCCGATGTGCGCGTCCGGACCGGGCAGCAGCGTGTCCTCACTCAACTCCGCACCGAAGTACGGCGCGTGCGTGTCGGCCACCACCTTGCGGGGGTCGCCCTTCGCGGCCAGGCCCGTGGCGATCAGCTCGTCCAGCTGGAACACGTCGGGACCGGCGACCTCGACCACCCCGTTGACCGGGGTGCCGACAGCGGTGCGGCCCACGGTGGCGGCCACGTCGTCGGAGTAGACAGGCTGGATCTTGACCGGGGCCAGCCGGACGGTGTCACCGTCGGTCGCCGACTCGGCGATGCCCTTCATGAACTCGAAGAACTGCGTGGCGTGCACGAGGGAGAACGGGATGCCCGAGTCCTTGATCAGCTGCTCCTGTGCCTGCTTGGCACGGAAGTAGCCGCTCTCCTGGAGCCTTTCCGTGCCGACCACGGAGAGCGCCACGTGGTGCGTGACACCGGCGTCCGCCTCGGCCTTGAGGAGGTTGGCGGTCGAGGTGCGGAAGAACTCCATGACGTCGTCGTCCGCGAAGGAGGGCGAGTTGGAGACGTCGACCACGACCGAGGCGCCGGTCAGGACCTCGGCCAGGCCCTCGCCCGTCAGGGTGTTGACGCCGGTGTTGGGGGCGGCGGGCACGGCCTCGTGACCGTGCCCGTTGAGCTTGGCGACCAGCTTCGAGCCGATCAGTCCGGTGCCGCCGATGACTACGACCTTCATGGTGGGAATCCTTTCGGGAATGTGCGATGTCGTCCGCATGAGGAAAGACCGGGTACACACGGTGTTTGTGACAGGGTCCCCGGCTACTCGACGAGCTTTCCCTCGGTGGAGACCTCGCCCATGAGGGACGCGATCTCATCTGGGACGGGGGGAATGCTCTCGTGGGTGATGCCGGTCGCCGGGGACCAGACGAGGTTGACGCGGAAGGCGGGGTCCAGGCCGGGAAAGTCGCTGCGGTTGTGACAGCCACGGGTCTCCCGGCGCTCCAGCGCCGCTTCGAGGGTGGCGCGGGCCGCCAGCGCGGCCGACTTCAGGTCGAAGGCGTGCGCGAGATCCTGGAAACCGGCGATGTCGGGATGGACGCCGACGTTCTCCATGCGCTTCTCGACGAGGTCCAGCTCCGCCAGACCGGTACGCAGACCTTGTTCGTCACGGACGACACCGGCGTGTTCCGTCATGGTGTTACGGATGGCGCGCTGGAGCGCCCGGACGTTCTCGGGCCCGTCGGCGGCGAGCAGTCCGTCGACCTCGGCGCGGGCCCGGGACACGGCGGACGCGCTGCGGGGCTGTGCGGTGAGCGAGTCGGAGTAGGCCGCGGCGGCCCGGCCGGTGATGCGCCCGTAGACCAGCAGCTCGATGAGGCTGTTGCCGCCGAGACGGTTCGCGCCGTGCAGTCCGCTGGCGGCCTCGCCGATGGCGTACAGACCGCGTACGTCGGTGCTGTGGTCCTCGGGACGGACCCAGACGCCGCCCATCGAGTAGTGCGCTGTGGGGGCGACCTCGATGGGGTCGCGGGTGATGTCCAGCATCTGTAGTTCGAGGAGGGTCTGGTAGACCCGGGGGAGCCGCTCCATGACGGTCTGCCGGGGGAGATGGGAGACGTCGAGCCAGACCCCGCCCTTCGGGGTGCCGCGGCCTTCCTTGATCTCGGTGTAGGAGGCGAGCGCCACGCGGTCGCGCGTCGACAGCTCCATGCGCTGAGGGTCGTAGCGGTTCATGTACCGCTCGCCGAGGGCGTTGCGCAGGATGCCGCCCTCGCCCCGGGCCGCCTCGCTGACCAGCGTGCCGGCGGCGTTCTCCGGCTCGATGAGGCCGGAGGGGTGGAACTGCACCAGCTCGGGGTCGCGCAGCCGGGCACCGGCCTCGACCGCCAGCCGCAGGGAGTCTCCGGTGTTCTCGTCCCGCCGCGAGGAGGTACGGCGCCAGATGCGGGTGTGGCCGCCCGCCGCGAGGATGACGGCGTCCGCGTGGATGAGGTGACGCGTGCCGTCGTTCAGATCGAAGCCGTAGGCCCCGAAGACGGCGCCCTCGTGCACCAGGAGGCGGGTGATGTAGACGCTGTCGAGCACGGGGACGGCCAGTTGGCCCGCCCGCCGGATGAAGGTGCGCTGGATCTCCAGGCCGGTGTAGTCGCCGGCGAAGGCGGTGCGGCGGAACGTGTGGGCGCCGAAGAAGCGCTGCGAGATACGGCCGTCCTCCTCACGGGCGAAGGCCATGCCGTAGCGCTCCAGGTCGTCGATGCCCAGGGCCGCGCCCCGGGTGACGATCTCGGCCGTCCTGGGGTCGCCGAGCAGATAGCTCTCCTTGAGCGTGTCCGCCGCGTGCTGCTGCCAGCTGTCCTCGGGGTCCATCGTGGCCAGGGCGGCGTTGATCCCGCCGGCGGCCAGGGAGGTGTGGGTGTCCTCCTTGGGACGCTTGCCGACGGCCAGGACGTCGACGCCGGCCTCGGCCAACTCGATCGCCGCCCGCAGGCCGGCACCGCCGGTACCGATCACCAGCACTGTGGTGGCAAGACGTTGTTCGGTAATGGCCACGATCGCTCCCGTCGCTGTGGGTGGTCACCGACTACGACCGGGGCGGGCGGACGTTTGTGACACCGACGCCGGGTTCATGTCACGGATCGATCGCACACCTGGTCAAGACTGCGACCCGTCCTGAGAAGAGGAAGGCACACACCGTGTCACATGCAGACCACCACACCGTCTGACCGCCCCATGGCTACCCCCGCCGACATCGTGCACGGCATGCTGACCGTGCTCTTCACCGCCGTGGCGGCGCACGCACTCCGGCAGGGCGTCCGCCCGGCCCGCCCCCGTGACCGGGCGGACCACCTCCTGCACTTCACCATGGCTACGGCGATGGCGGCGATGCCCTGGAGCCTCGGCCGCCCGCTGTCCGGGCCGACCACGACGGCCCTGTTCACGGCCGCCGCCCTGTGGTTCCCGCTGACCGCACTCCACCGCCGTACGACGGACACCGCGGCGCGGATCGCCGCCCGGCTGCCGTCTGCAGCCGGAATGGCGGCGATGGCCTGGATGCTGCGCACAACAGCTCACACCCACGAGCCCTCGGCCGACGGCGTCACCGCTCTGCTGACGGTGTATCTCCTGGCGTGCGCGCTGCGGTCGTTGACCCTGCCCATGCCCTCCCTCCGGTCCGCCACGGACACGCAGCACCGCACCGCCGCGACGGACCCGTACGGTCACTCCCGCGACGGGGCGATGGCACTGGGGACGGCCCTGATGCTGCTCATGCCCCACTGAGCACCGGTCACAGCGCGCCGACGACCGCCTTGCCGCGCATCAGGAAGTCCGACAGGTAACTGTCGTGCGGGACTCCCGGAGCCATCCAGTACGTCGGATGGTCACCCGTGTGGAGATTGGCGACGGTGGGTTCGGCCAGCAGCGCGTCGAGCAGGGCGCGGTCACGGGTGAGGGCCGACAGGACGAGGGTGTCACGTAGCGGAGCGATGCCGTCCGCACGGCTCCAGGGCGCCACCCACACGCAGGGGAAGGGGAGTTCGGTCCGCAGCTGCGCGGCACCGGCACTCGCCACCTGATGAACGGCGGGACGCAGGACGGCACTCCCGTCACCGAGGTCGTCGACGATGCCGTCACCGCCGAGCCAGGCCCGGGTCCCCGCCGCCACCGACCGCAAGTACGAGTCGAGGGCCCTGGCCCGGTCCAGCGGCACCACCGGGAGCACCGCCCGTACGTCCTGCGGCGGCAGTCCGGGCAACGAGGACAGCCGGGCCGCGACGGCCTCGGCGAGCGGCGCCGGATCGCCCTCGACGAGGACGGCGGTGGCGTTGACGCAGGCGGTGCCGCCCTCGTCGGCGACAGAACCGACGATCGTGTCCAGGTGCTCCCGCCAGTCGGTGTCCGCGGTGACGAGGATCTTGCTCCGCCCGGGCCCCTGCGGCAGCACGCGGGGATCGCGGGCGTACCGGGCGACCACCTCGTCACCGCCGTACACCACGGTGCGATCCGCGCCGCGGATCAGCGTGCCGGCGGTGTGGTGGTCCGTGGGCAGCAGCACCAGCTGGTCCTGCCGCACCCCCGCCCGGTGCAGCGCCGCGACCAGCCGGTGCGGCGTGAACGGCTCCCGCCGCGACGGACGTACGGCGACGCGGTAGCCCAGGGCCAGCGCCTCCAGCCACAGCCGGTGCACACCGGGATGGTTGCCGGAGGCGCTGACGGCGAACACCTCACCCCGGCGGGCCCATACGGCGCGCCCGGCCCCCGACGCCGGGTCCCGGCGGCCGGCGACCGTCCCGCGCGGCCTGCCCTGCTCGGCGGACGACCGGGCCAGCGCGACGAACCGTGCCGTGCCCCGCGTCGCCGCGCGCACCACCGTCAGCGGGGTGCCCGAGGTGCGGCTGACCAGGTGTTCGTACGCCCGCACGCCCAGACCGCCGACGGTGCCGGTGGCGAACTCCTCGGCAGCCGCCCCCAGCAGCGAGTCGACGTCGGCCACCGGTACCGCCTCGGCCCTGCGCAGCGCGGCCAGCGCCCGGTCGACGTACACCGGCGGCACCAGACTCAGCAGCGCCACCTCGGCACCGGAGACGTCCGTCACGGCGCCGGGCATCCGCGTCCGGTAGGGGCCGCCGGGGCCGAGCGCGTCCAGGTGGACCGGCCCGGCGCCTTCGATGTCCGCCATCAGTACACGCCCTCGATCACGGCCTCGCCCCGCACCGCGGGCACCGGTGCCACGTCCGCGACGGCGTCGCCGGCCTGACCGCCGGCCGGCCGTACGCGCACGGCCGTGTCGCGTTCCGCGTTGTTGGGGATGAGCATCGACTTGCTGACGTGGCTGACGACCACCTGGCCCCGCTCGCCGACCGGGACCCGTTCCCCGGTGCCGGGCGCCACGACCGACAGGAACACGTACGGCGGGACCGGGTCGAACACGCAGGGCTGCGAGGCGTCGAGGCCGGGGCGTTCCAGCAGCGCGGTGAGCATCATGGTGTTGCCGTACATGCCGATGAGCGGTACGTCGGGGAAGACCTCCGTGGCCAGCAGGTGACGGGTGTCGGGATCCATGTGCGTGCCGCCCCAGACGATCGCCCCGACGGAGTCGTTGATCCGCTCCAGGAGGTCGTCCTCGCGGGCGAAGCGGGCCAGCAGCGGGGTGGTGGCGGCGAGTACTCCGATGTCCTGGGTCAGCAGAATCCGGCGGCACTGTTCGACGAGATGGTCGGTGTAGGACTCGGCCTCGTCGACGCGACCGGCGGCGATCAGCTTCTTCACCCAGCGGGGGTCCATGTCGACGCTCAGCGCCGGGCCGCCGAGGGACGCCGCCGCCCGCTGGAGCACGTCCCCCACCAGATGCGGGCCGGTCGGAGCCACGGTCAGCCACTGGGCACCGACGGGCAGGCCGTGCTCACGCAGCCGTGCGTCGACGTGCCGTGTGCTGTGCCGCACCCAGTCGTCGAGCTGGACGACCCGCTTGGGGGCTCCGGTCGTCCCGCCGCTGTCGAAGACGTTGACCAGCCGGGCACCGGTTCCGTAGCCCCGGGGGACCAGATCCGTCACCGCAACGTCCCGCAGTTCGTCGCTCAGGTCGGGGAAGAGGGCTAGGTCGTCCACGCCCTTGACGTCGTGACGGGGGTCGAAGGCGAGCCGGCCGGCCCGGTCGAGCCAGTAGCGGGAGCCGGTCGCCGGGTCGAAGTGCCAGCGCATGGCCGCTCGCACGAACGCGTCGGGATCGACGCCGTCGGACGGCCCGGCGTCCAGGACGGCGGGGAACTCGGATGTCATGGATGGTCCTCTCGGTGGTGCCTTCGCCCTTGAGACCGGGCGACGGCACAGGTTGTGACACAGCCGCACCCGCGCGTGATCCGCCCCGCGGGCCGCGCTCGATGTGACCGACCCCGAACCGCTCCCGCCGGGACACCCGCTCCGGGCGACACCCGGCCCGCTGTCACGCCCGGGCCGCCTCACCGGTCATGACGGCGACAGAACTCGGCGAAACACGCCCGAGCGGCACATCCATGGACTCGGCCGGACATCACGCGCCGACGCAGGAACGAAGGGCGAAGAGATGAGCGACGACAGCCGTCCGGCCGAGCCGAGGCAGGAACGTACGGGGGAGCGGCTCGCCCGATGGGCGGACAGCCGGCTGGGCCACCGCCACACCGCCCGCTCCGTGCGCCGCACGGTCTTCCCCAGCCATGCTTCATTCATGCTGGGGGAGATAGCGCTCTACAGCTTCGTCGTTGTGCTGATCACCGGCGTCTATCTGAGCCTCCACTTCCACCCCTCCTCCGCTCCCGTGGTCTACGACGGCGGTTACCGCCCGCTGCGGGGGCAGTTGGTGTCGGAGGCCTACGCCTCGACCCTGCACATCTCGTTCGACGTCCGCGCCGGACTGCTCATCCGCCAGGCCCACCACTGGGCGGCCCTGGTCCTGGTCGCCGCCGTGTTCGTCCACATGCTGCGCGTCTTTTTCACCGGCGCCTTCCGCAAACCGCGCGAACTCAACTGGGTGTTCGGGTTCCTGCTGCTCGTCCTCGCCATGTTCGGCGGCCTGACCGGCTACGACCTGCCCGACGACCTGCTGTCCGGAACCGGCTTGCAGGTCGTGAACGGCACCCTCCTGTCGATCCCGGTCGTCGGGACCTACGTCTCGTTCCTCCTGTTCGGCGGCGAGTTCCCCGGCGAGGACCTGATCGCCCGCTTCAACACCCTGCACGTCCTGGTCATCCCCGGCCTGATGGTCGCGCTGCTCGTCGGCCACCTGCTCCTGGCCGTACGCCACCGGCACACGCAGTACCCCGGACCCGGCCGCACCGGCGGCAACGTCGTCGGCCTCCCGTTCAAGGTGTACGCCGTCAAGTCGGCCGGCTCCTTCTTCCTCGTGTCCGGCGTGATCTTCTTCATGGCCGCCGTCGCGCAGATCAATCCCGTGTGGAACTACGGGCCCTTCCGCCCCGACCAGGTCTCCGCCGGTTCCCAGCCCGACTGGTACATGGGCGTCGCCGACGGCCTGCTGCGTGTCATGCCCGGCTGGGAGATCGACTTCTGGGGCCACACCCTGGCCCTGGACACCTTCCTGCCCCTGCTGGCCGGTGTCCTGCTCTTCCTGGCCATGGGCGCCTATCCGTTCCTCGAAGCCTGGGTCACCGACGACGACCGCGAGCAGCATCTGCTGGACCGCCCCCGCAACCGCCCGGTGCGGACCGCGCTGGGCGTGGCCTGGCTCAGCGTCTACGCGGTGGCGCTCATCGGCGCCGCCAACGACCTGATCGCCACCCGGCTGCACGTCTCCCTCGACGCTGTGACCTGGACCGTCCGCATCGCCCTGTTCGCCGTACCGGTCCTCGCCTTCGTCGTCACCAAGCGGCTGGCCCTGGGCCTGCAACGGCGAGACCGCGACAAGGTGGTGCACGGGCGCGAGACCGGCGTCATCAAGCGCCTTCCCGACGGCGGGTACGTCGAGCTCCACGAACCGCTCGACCAGGCGCGGTTGCACACCCTGACCGCCCACGAGCAGTACCGGCCGCTAGTCCTGCCTGGCCGGACCCGGCGGCTGCGCGTCGGGCTCAGCCGTGTGCTCTACGGCCCCGGCACGCAGATCCCCAAGCCCACTCCCGTGTCACAGATCCAGCGGGCACCCGGTCAGAAGGGGTGAGCGGCCTCCACGGCCGCACGGTTCACCACGAAAGGTGCGACTCAGTGTCGGAGAACCCACAGCACACCCACCACGGCCACGGAACCGGCGGCGAGGACGGCCCCAGCTGGACCCGCGCGGCGAAGATGCTCCAGGACGCCTCGCCGATCGTCGTTCCCGAAGGCGCCTCGGCGATGACCATCCACGTCCAGTGGGAGCCCGGCGACCCGGGCACCCCGCCGCACCGCCACTTCGGCCCGGCGTTCGGCTACGTCGTCAAGGGCGCCGTCCGCTTCGAGCTGGAGGGCGAGCCCGAGCGCGTCATCGAGGCCGGCGGCACCTTCTGGGAGCCGGGCGGCGACGCCATCCACTACCAGGACGGCAACGCACTGGCCGACGAGCGCACCGAGTTCGTCGTCACCATGCTCTGCGCCCCGGGCAAGCCGATGCTGGAGCTGGTCGACGAGGCGGAGCTGAAGGAACGCGCCCACCTGCGCGCGCCGCGTCCCACCGCCTGACCTTCCGTACGGCGGGGCCCCGCGCCCGTGACTCACGGACGCGGGGCCCCCTCCGAGGCAGGCGCCGGGGGTCACTCCACGCTCCGGTGATGGGCGAAGCGGGACACGAGCGGCGGCTCCATCAGCCAGCCGTGGAACCGCCCGTGCGGCCGGTGCGAGGCCGTGACGGTCTGCCCGAGCAGGACGAAGGCGACCACCGCACCGATGGCCAACAGGCCCGCGCACAGCGGCATGGCCCGACTGAACGACGTGCCGAAGGCGGCGCCCGACCGATAGGCGTCCGGCCCCATCCCGACCAGCAGCGGCAGCGCCGCCACGGCCACCAGACCGGCCGCCCGGGCCGCCGCGTTGTTGATGCCGCTGGCCAGCCCGGCGTTCGAGGCGCTCACCGAGGACAGCAGGGTCACGGTCAGCGGAGCGACCATGACGACCATGCCGGCCCCCATCACCACCAGAGCGGGCAGGATGTCGGTCAGGTAGGAAGCGCCCGGCCCGACCCGCAGCATCATCAGCATGCCCGCCCCGCACACCAGCGGTCCGACGGTGAGCGGGATACGCGGCCCCACCCGCTGGGCGAGCACGCCGGACGCGGAGGAGAACAGCAGCATCACCAACGTGTTGGGCAGCATCGCCGCACCGGCCGCCAGCGCCGAGTACCCGACGACGATCTGGAGGTGCAGGGCGGTCAGGAAGAAGAACCCGCCGGTGCCCGCGTAGACGCACAGGGTGATCAGGTTGACGGCGGTGAACTGCCGGGACGAGAAAATGGCCGGCGGCACCATCGGGTCGGCGCTGCGCCGCTCCACGATCAGGAAGACGGCACCCGCCACGACGCCGCCGACGCCCGAGACGACGGCCACCGTGCCGCTGTGGCGTGCCTCGGTCAGCGCGTAGGTGGCCAGGGCGAGGGCCAGGGCGCCCAGCACGGCGCCGGGTACGTCGAAGCCGAGCCGCCCCCGGCCTTCCTCGGGGGGTGTGCCCATGGACTCGGGGACATGGCGCAGCGCCACCGGCACGCACAGCAGCGCGGGGACGATGCTCAGCACGAAGGTCCACCGCCAGCCGGGGCCGTCCACCAGCCACCCGCCCAGGAACGGACCGAGAGCCGCGCCGACCCCGCCGAAGCCCGACCACAGGCCGATCGCGCGCGGCCGGTCGTCCGGGTGGAAGGAGGCCTCGATGATCGCCAGCGAGCCGGGGGTGAGCAGGGCACCGCCGACGCCTTGCAGCGCTCGGGCGGCGATCAGCGTGGGGGCGTCCGGAACCACAGCGCACAGCAGGGAGGCCGCCGCGAACCACACGATGCCGACGACGAAGACGCGCCGCCGCCCGAAGCGGTCGCCCAGGGCCCCGCCGAGCAGGATGAGGCCGGCCAGGGTCAGCATGTAGGCGTTCACCGTCCACTGGAGCACGGCGAGACCGGCGCCGAAGTCGTCCCCGATGTGCGGCAGCGCGACGTTGGTGACGGTCGAGCCGAGCAGGACGACACCCGACCCGAGCACGGTGGCCAGCAGGGTCCATCGGCCACGGGCACTGCTGATACGGAGGGAACCGGCACCGTCGGTGGCGGGGGATGCGGACATGCGAGCCTCTGGATTCCGTGGCCGTCGGGTACCACCCTCTGACCGGGAGCCTCCCGTATCTGTGACACCGTTTGGAGGCACACTGTTGTGTGAAGCCGTTAAGGTGATGACCATGGCAACCGAAAGTGTTCTGCACCCGAGCCTCATCGTCCCGGTCGGGCACGTCGAACCTGTTCCCCGCCGCATCCGCGGGATGCTCGGAGGTCGCATCGCCTTCGACACCCGCCGTGCGCTGTACGTGTGGGAACAGCAGGCATACCCCCAATTCAGCATCCCGGTCGAGGACTTGGTGGACGGCGTGCTCCAGGACGACGGACACACCGAGCATCGCGGTGCCGGTCCCGCGCACCGGCACACCCTCCGGGTCGGACCGGAGGTGCGTGCGGGGTCGGCGTGGGTCTGGGGAGACGGCGCGCCGGAACCCCTGCGCGGCACCGTGCGGTTCGCGTGGGAGGCGCTGGACTCCTGGTTCGAGGAGGACGAACCGGTCTTCGTCCACCCCCGCAGCCCCTACTCCCGCGTGGACGCGCTGCGTTCGGGCAGCAGCGTCCGCGTCGAGCTGGACGGTGTCGTACTGGCGGAGGCCACCGGCTGCGTGAAGCTGTTCGAGACGGGCTTGCCGACCCGCTACTACCTCGACCACGCGGCCGTCGACTGGACCCTGCTACGGCGCTCGGACACGGTGACCAGCTGCCCGTACAAGGGCACGACCAGCAGCTACTGGTCCTTCGACAGCGCCACGGCCTCCCACGAGGACATCGCCTGGACGTACGACTTCCCGACCATCCACGCCAACCGCATCGCAGGACTCACCGCGTTCTACAACGAGCACGTCGACCTGTACGTAGACGGCTTCCCGCTGCCGAGGCCGGGCGCTGCGACCCGGGCCGGCCGGTGATTTCCGTACCCGTGTTCCGGTCCACTCGTCTTCGTCGCGGCGGGCGAGTGACGTGGATCATGGGTATCGGAGAGCATGGATGCCGCCCGACGACCGATGTTCCCTTGGCGGCATGAACGAACAACGTACGGTTCCCTTCCCCGCCCCGTCCCACTGGATCGACGGCCGAGCCGTCAAGGGCTCCGGCCCGCTGATCGAGGTCGTGAACCCCGCCGACACATCGGTCGTCGCCACCCTGCACGAGGGCACGACCGAGGAGGTGGACCTGGCCGTGGACGCCGCGCTCGCCGCGTTCCCCGGCTGGGCGGCGACGTCCGTGGAGCACCGCGTCGCCCTCATGAGGCGCCTGGCCGAGGGACTGGAGCGGCAGCGCGAAGAACTCGCGGCCACCATCACCTTGGAGATGGGCGCGCCGATCGGCTTCTCCCGGCAGGCGCAGGTGGGTTTCCCGGTCGCCTCGATCCTGGCCGCGATCACGGCGGCGGAGCAGTTCGAGTGGACGTCGGTGATCGAGAACTCGCTCGTCGTACGCGAGCCCATCGGCGTCGTAGGAGCGATCACTCCGTGGAACTTCCCGCTCCAGCAACTGGTGACGAAGGTCGTCCCCGCGATGCTCGCGGGCAACACGGTCGTCCTGAAGCCGTCGGAGATGTCCCCCCTCAGCGCCAGGATGTTCGCCGGGACCGCCACCGAGGCGGGGCTGCCCGACGGTGTGTTCAACGTGGTGCAGGGCACCGGACCGGTCGTCGGAGAGGCCCTTTCCCGACACCCGAAGATCGACATGATCTCCTTCACCGGCTCCACCCGGGCCGGCCGAAGCGTCTCCGTCGCCGCCTCCGGCACGATCAAACGCGTCGCACTCGAACTGGGCGGCAAGGCGGCCCACATCGTCCTCCCCGAGGCCGACCTCGATCTCGCCGTGACCCGAGGGCTGGCCTTCGCCTGGGCCAACGCCGGCCAGGCGTGCGGCGCCTACGTACGCCTGCTCGTTCCCGGGGAGCTGCAAGCGACCGTGGTCGACAAACTCCGGGTCGCGGCCTCGGAGTACGTGGTCGGCGACCCTGCGGACGAGGGCACGAGGATCGGCCCGCTCGCCTCGGAGACCCAGCGTCGACGCGTCGACGGCTACATCCGGCAGGCCCTCACGGACGGTGCCACGCTCGTCGTCGGTGGCCCCGGCCGGCCGGAGGGCCTGGAGACCGGTGCCTACGTCAGACCCACGATCTTCTCCGACGTCGACCCGCAGTCGGTGATCGCCCAGGAGGAGGTCTTCGGCCCCGTCCTCGTCGTCATCCCCTACGCCGACGACGACCAGGCCGTCGAGATCGCCAACGGCACGGTCTACGGGCTGAACGCCGCGGTGACCGGCGACGAGGACCACGCCATGGCGATCGCCCGGCGCCTGCGGGTGGGCCAGGTCGATGTCAACGGGGGACAGCACAACTTCCAGGCCCCGTTCGGCGGGTACAAGCAGTCCGGCAACGGTCGGGAGATGGGCCGTGCCGGTCTTGAGGAGTTCCTGGAGACGAAGGCGATCACCCGCTGACGGCCCGTCCCACCGTGTCACGGGAATGTGCGATACCCGCCACACCGTTCACACGGTGAAAGTACGGGACGACGGCCACCCCACTCGCGGACTCACCGTGACGGCGTCGTCCCGGACGGGAGGACACCCATGCCGGACCGCGCGGCACTGGCGGCGTTCCTCCGGGCCCGCCGCGAGGCCCTCCAACCGGAGGACGCCGGCCTGCCCCGAGGGCGTCGTCGGCGTACCGGTGGGCTGCGGCGCGAGGAGGTCGCGGCACTGTGCGACATGTCGGCGGACTACTACAGCCGGCTCGAACAGCCGCGAGGCCCCCACCCCTCGGAGCAGATGCTCGCCGCGCTGGCCCGAGGCCTGCGCCTGTCACCGGAGGAACGCGACCTCCTCTTCCAGCTCGCGGGACACGCCCTGCCGTACCGCGTACGGCAGGGGGACCACATCAGCCCAGGTATGACGCGCATCCTGGACCAACTCGCGGACACCCCCGCCCAGGTGATGAACCACCTGGGCGAGACGCTGCGGCAGACGCGTCCGGCCGTGGCGCTGCTCGGTGACGAGACGGCCCATGCCGGACTGGCGCGCAGCTCCCACTACCGCTGGTTCACCGACCCCGCCTCCCGTCTGATCCACCCCGAGAGCGACCACGCCGAGCAGAGCCGTCTGCGGGTGGCGGACCTGCACGGAGCCTGGACCCGCGACGGCGCCGGCTCGCGTGCCGCCGAACTCGTCGACGTACTGCACGAGGAGAGCCCCGAGTTCGCCGGTATCTGGCAGGAGCGCCCCGTGCTGGGGCCCTCCTGCGCCGCCAAGCGCTTCCGCCATCCGCAGCTCGGGGCACTGGAACTGCACTGCCAGACCCTGACCGACCCCGACGAGTCCCAGCGGCTCGTGGTCTACACCGCGACGCCGGGAACCGAGAGCCACGCTGGCCTTCAGCGGCTGTCCCTCCTGGACGGCCTAGTCGGGTGACGAGACGTCAACTCCACGATGTGCGGGGCCCGTCGTACTCCGTCATCAGGTGACGCACCGACCGATGCAGCGCGCGGAGGTTCTGGTCACCCTCGGCGGTCAGCAGCCGGTTCACCTCCGCCTCAGCGGCGCGCACCGTGGCCGGGGAACGCTGCTGAACGGTCAGGCGCGCCGAGTACTCCGCCGCGGCACGGCCGGCGATCCGGCCGTGGACGAGGAGTTCGGTCGGGGAGTCCCCCTCCAGCCGGCCCGCGCCGGCCGCCTCCCCGACCACGAACAGTCCACCGCCCCCGGTGCTGTGGTCCTCGGCCCGCGCCCATCGAGTACTGGGCGGTCGGCGCGACCTCGACAGGATCGCGGGAGATGTCGAGGTCCTGTACGTCCAGCACGGTCCGGTGCACGCGCGCCAGCCGCGCCAGAACGGTCTCGCGCGGCAGGCGGGTCAGATCGAGCCACACCCCGCCGGCCCGGCTGCCCAGCCCCTCCTTGATCTCTGTACGGATGGCCAGCGCGACCGTGTCCCGCCCGCGCGGCGAGCCGCCTCGCCGACCGGACAGCGCCCCCTTTTGTGACAGCCGCCGGACACTTTCCTCCATGGGTTCTGTCACACCGAAGTCCCACACGGTGTGCGCAGTGTTCCAGGTACCGTTGCAAGGCTCGCTCCACCAACGTTGTGGGAGCTTCTCATCCCCCTGACTCCCCCCGAGGAGCCGTGTCGCATGATCGCCAGTCCGCTTCCCGATCTCGTCGGCCGGCAACGCGAGTGCGCGGCCCTCGACGACCTGCTGACCGGTCTGCGCGCAGGCGGGTCGCGCGTACTGGTGCTGCGCGGTGAGGCCGGTATCGGGAAGTCGGTGCTCCTGGAGTACGTGGCCGCGCAGGCGTCGCGGGTACGGGTGAGCCGGGCGCACGGCATCGAGGCGGACATGGAGCTGCCCTACGCGAGCCTGCACCAGCTGTGCGCGCCGTTCCTGGACGCGCTGGACGACCTGCCGGAACCCCAGCGCGACGCGCTGCGCGTGGCGTTCGGCATGGTCGCCGGAGATCCGCCCGACCGCTTCCTCGTCGGTCTCGCCGTACTCACCCTGCTCACCCGCGCCTCGGCCACCCGGCCGGTGCTCGTCGTGGTGGACGACGCCCAGTGGCTGGACCAAGTGTCCTTGCAGACCCTGGAGTTCGTGGCCCGCCGACTGCTCGCGGAGGACGTCGCCATGGCGTTCGCGGTGCGCGACCCCGAGGGAGGGTCCGCGCTCGGCGGGCTGCCGACGCTGCGGCTCGACGGCCTCGACACCACTGCGGCCGGCCGGCTCCTGGAGACGGCCGTCGGCGGGCGGCTGGAGAAGCGGGTCCGGGACCGGTTCGTCGCCGAGATGCGCGGCAACCCGCTGGCGCTGCTCGAATTCTCCCGTGGCCGCAGCGCCGCCGAACTGGCGTACGGCCTGGACGCGTCGAACCGTCCGAGCCTCCACGGACCGGTCGCGAATCGCGTCGAACGAGACTTCGCCGGCCGGCTCGACGCGCTGCCGGCGGCCACCCGGACCCTGCTGCTGATCGCCGCGGCGGAACCGCTCGGCGACGCGCGCCTGCTGGTCCGCGCGGCCGGCCTGCTCAAGATCGTCCCCTATGCCGCGCCCGCCAAGGCGGCAGGCCTGATCGAGTTCGGGGAGTCCGTCCGGTTCCGGCACCCCCTGGTGCGCTCCGCCGTCTACCACGGGGCCGAGCCCGAGGAACGCCGGGCGGTGCACCGCGCGTTGGCCGAGGCCACGGACCCGGTGCTGGACCCCGACCGCCGCGCCTGGCACGCCGCGCAGGCCGCCGAGGGACCGGACGAGGAGGTCGCCGCGGGGCTGGAACAGGCCGCCGACCGCGCGCGACAGCGCGGTGGCATCGCCGCCGAGGCGGTGTTGCTGGAACGCGCCTGCGAGGTGACGCCGGATCCGCGGCCACGGGGCCGCAGAGCCCTCGCGGCGGCCGAGGCGTACTTCTCGGCCGCCTCACCCGACCGGGCCACCGAACTCGCCACGGTGGCCGAACTGTGCCCGCTGAGCGCCCTGGACCGCGCCCGGCTGATGCGGCTGCGGGCCAGGATCCTCTTCGCCCGCAGCCGCAGCGACGAGGCTGCACCCCTGCTGCTGGAGGCCGCCGCACAGTTCACCGCCGCCCGGTCACCGCTGGCGCGGGAGACGTACCTGGAGGCGATCAGCGCCACCATCTTCGCGGGCCGGGTGCACGGACCGACCGGCGCCCGCGCCGCCGCCGTCGCGGCCCGCGCGTCCGGGGCGCCCCCGTCGGGCTCCGAGGCCGCCGACCTCCTCCTCGACGGGGTGGCCGCGCTCCTCACGGACGGCTACGAAAGCGGCGTCCCGGCGCTGTACGCCGCGCTGGACCGGCTCGCGCACGAGGAACTCGGCACCCGGGAGGCGACCATGCGCTGGCTGCTGCTCGTCCCGGTCGCGCTGGAAGCGTTCATCCACTACGCGTGGGACCTGCACGCGTGGGACACACTGTCGGGACGGGCGGTACGTCTGGCCCGCGACATCGGCGCGCTCGGCGCGCTGCCACCGGCCCTCATCTACGCCGGCGGGGTGCACATCCACCGCGGGGACTTCGCCGAGGCCGCCCGCATGATCGACGAGGCCGACGCGCTCGCCGCAGCGACCGGCCACGCCCCGCACCAGTACGCGACCCTGGTCCTGGCCGCGTGGCGGGGCGAGGCGGACGTCGCCGCCGGGATCATCGACGAGGCCAGACAGCGGGCCGAACAGCGGGGCGAGGTATCGCTGTTGGGCGCCATGGGCTACATCCAGGGCGTGCTGTTCAACGGCCTGGCGCGCTACGAGGAGGCCCTGGAGGCCGCGCGCACGGCCATCGAGCACGACGGATTCAACTTCACCGGACTGTCGCTGGTCGAACATGTCGAGGCCGCCACCCGCTGCGGCGAACCGGACCAGGCCCGAGCCTCCCTGGCCCGGCTGCTCGACCTCACCCGCGCCGCCGACTCCGGCTGGGCCCGCGGCGCCGCCGCCCGCAGCCGGGCGCTCCTCGCCGAGGGCGACGAGGCCGACCGCCTCTACCGGACCGCGATCGAGGAGTTCGGCCGCGGCGGCGTGGCCGTGGAGGTGGCCCGCACCCACCTGCTGTACGGCGAGTGGCTGCGCCGCGCCCAACGACGGTCACCGGCCCGGGAGCAACTGCGCGCGGCGCACGCGATGTTCGACGGCATGGGCGCCCACGCTTTCGCCGAACGGGCCCGCCGTGAACTGCTCGCGACCGGCGAGCACGTCAGGCAACGGGAGAACGGGCCGGCCAGTGCCCTCACCCCCCAGGAGTCGCAGGTCGCGGCGCTCGCGGCCGACGGCATGACGAACGCCGGGATCGGCGCGGAGCTGTTCATCAGCCCGCACACCGTGGAGTGGCATCTGCGCAAGGTGTACACGAAGCTCGGCATCAGATCCCGCCGCGCCCTGCCCGGAGCCCTGGCGAACGCCCCGGCCCCAGGGGCTCACCACGAGGTTTCCCACGGTGTCCCACGGACTTGACCACGTGAATCAAGGGCGCGGCACACGGTGTCACGGAACGAGGGTGGATCCATCGCCCTTGACGGGTGCTCGACCACCATGAGGAGTTCCCGATGTCCGCGCCCTGCACACCGCCCCACACCCCGGCCGAGGACGACCTGCACAACGCCCTCGACATCTTCCTGGCCCAGCGGACCCGGCTCTTCCGCATCGCCCACCGCATTCTCGGCGACGTCGCGGGAGCCGAGGACGTGGTCCAGGAGGTGTGGCTGCGCTGGCAGGGCACACGGCGCGCGGACATCAACCAGCCGGCCGCGTTCCTGGTCACGGCCACGACCCGGCTCGCCCTCAACGTCGTCCAGTCGGCGCGGTACCGCCATGAGACCTCGGTGGAGCCGCAGTTCGACCTCGGCGACCGCACCGCCCAGGATCCCGTACTGAGCGCCGAGCGGGCCGTGGCGGTCGAGGGAGCCCTGACCCTGCTCATGGCACGGCTGACACCGAACGGGCTGGCCGCCTACGTGCTGCGCAAGGGTTTCGGCTACGCCTACGCCGAACTCGCGGCGCTGCTGCGGATCAGCGTCCCGAACGCCCGGACGATGGTCCACCGCGCGCAGACCCGCCTGGAGCGCGACCGCGAGCAGCCGGTCCCCACCGAGTCGCACCGCCGCCTCGTCACCGCGTTCCGGGCGGCGGCCGGCACCGGGGACCTCGAAGACCTCGTACGTCTCCTAGCGCCCGAGCCCCCGGCCGGCCCTGGCCCGCAGCCGTCGTCCCACCCCGCTTCCCGAACCGCCCAGCAAGTCGCATGACGAAGTGCCAGGACCGACCGGGCGCTGCCCCGCAGGTCCGGTCAGGCGAGCGCGCGAGACGGGAAGTCGGTGTACGACGCCGTTGAACTGAGGGGTGGCGAGCATGGCGCCGTAGCGGCCGACACGTTCCATCACACTGTCTCGCGTGTCACAGATGTTAGGTCTCACCTGTCAGTGGAGTGACGCGTGAACCAGCATCCCCACACCCACGAAACGAAGTGAGCTTCTCCACCATGCCTCAGAACCAGTTCGACACACGTGACACCCCGTCCACGACCGGCATCGCCACGCCGGAAGACCTGCGCACGCACCTCCAGTGGGCGATCGAACTCGAACACTCCACCCTGCCGCCCTACCTGACGGCCCTGTACTCCCTCGACCCCGAGCGGAACGCGGACGCCGCACAACTCGTCGGCAGCGTCTTCGTCGAGGAGATGATCCACCTCGCCCTGGCGGCGAATCTGCTCAACGCGGTCGGTGGCCGCCCCCTCCTGGACGCGCCGCACATGCTGCCGCCGCACCCCCGGACCATGCCGCACGCCGACCCGTCCATCCAGTTGTCCCTGCTGCCGTTCGGCCCGGAGGCGCTCGACATGTTCCTCCGCCTCGAACAGCCGGCACACCCCGAAGATCCGGCCGAGGGAGACGGCTACGAGACGATCGGACAGTTCTACGACGCGATCGGGAAGGGGCTACGGTACTTGTGCGCCGAACTGGGGGAGGACCAGGTCTTCACCGGGGACCCGGCCCGCCAGGTGTCCGGCGGCCCGTTCGCCCACACGGCAGGACACCTCGCCCCGGTCACCGGCCTCGACTCGGCACTCGCGGCGCTGGAGGAGATCGTCGAGCAGGGCGAGGGCGCGGCCCGCGCCACCGTCTGGGACGGCGACAAGGACCTGTTCCACCCCGAGACCAAAGCGGTCTCCCACTACTACCGGTTCCAGGAACTCGCCTCGGGCCGGCGCTACCAGCCCGGTGACACACCCGAGTCCGGCCCCACCGGCGAGACCGTGACCGTGGACCCGGCGGGTGTCCGCCCCGTACGCCCCAACCAGCGTGCGGCGGACCAGCCGGAGGGCAGCGCGATCCGCACCGCGCAGGAAGCGTTCAACCAGACGTACTGCAAGATGCTGAACATGTTGCAGCAGGCATTCAACGGCAACCCGGCGATGCTGGCCATGTCCGTGGGCACCATGTACGTGGCCAAGGGACAGGCACAGAGCCTGATGGCACTCCAGGACGACGAAGGCCGGGCGGCAGGCCCGACTTTCGAGTACGTGGCTCCCGAGGACCGCGCTTAGTTCCCATAACGTTCCGGAACACTGTGATGACACTTTGTGGTGCGATAGTGTTTCCACTGTTTCTCGGCGGCGGGTGCCCTCCCGCCGTTTCGCAGGGCCACGAGTGAAGGGATCACCATGGCCAAGATGTTCTACGACGCCGACGCCGACCTGTCCGTCGTCCAGGGCCGCAAGGTCGCGGTCATCGGTTACGGCAGTCAGGGCCACGCCCACGCGCTGTCCCTGCGTGACTCGGGCGTGGACGTCCGCGTCGGCCTGCACGAGGGCTCCAAGTCCCGGGCGAAGGCCGAGGAACAAGGCCTGCGCGTGGTGACGGTGGCCGAGGCCGCCGCCGAGGCCGACGTCGTCATGATCCTGATCCCGGACCCCCTCCAGGGCGAGATCTACGAGACGCACATCGCCCCGAACCTGAAGGACGGCGACGCGCTGTTCTTCGGCCACGGCTTCAACATCCGCTTCGGCTTCGTCAAGCCCCCGGCGGGCGTCGACGTGTGCATGGTCGCGCCGAAGGGACCGGGTCACCTGGTGCGCCGTCAGTACGAGGAGGGGCGCGGCGTTCCCTGCCTGGTGGCGGTCGAGCAGGACGCGACCGGAGGCGCCCTCGCGCTGGCGCTGTCGTACGCCAAGGGCATCGGTGGCACCCGTGCCGGTGTCATCGAGACGACGTTCACCGAGGAGACCGAGACCGACCTGTTCGGTGAGCAGGCCGTCCTCGCCGGAGGCGTCACGGCGTTGGTGAAGGCCGGTTTCGAGACGCTGACCGAGGCGGGCTACCAGCCGGAGATCGCGTACTTCGAGTGCCTCCACGAGCTGAAGCTGATCGTCGACCTCATGTACGAGGGCGGCCTGGAGAAGATGCGCTGGTCGATCTCCGAGACCGCCGAGTGGGGCGACTACGTCACCGGCCCCCGCATCATCACCGACGCCACCAAGGCCGAGATGAAGCAGGTCCTCGCCGAGATCCAGGACGGCACCTTCGCGCGTGAGTGGATGGCCGAGTACCACGGCGGTCTGAAGAAGTACAACGAGTACAGGACCGCGGACGCCGAGCACCTGCTGGAGGCCACCGGCAAGCAACTGCGCAAGCTGATGAGCTGGGTCGACGACGGGGAAACGGCATGAGGAGGAGCACGACATCATGGAGCTGAGACTGGGCGTACTCGTCCTGCCCGTCTCGGACGTCGACCGGGCCAAGGCGTTCTACGAGGCGGCCGGGTTCCGGCTGGACGCGGACCACACCGTCGACGATTCCTACCGCGTGGTGCACATGACACCCCCGGGTTCCGCATGCTCGATCCTGTTCGGAACCGGAGTCACCACGGCTGTGCCGGGCTCGGTGCAGGGTCTCCACCTCGTCGTGTCCGACATCGAGAGGGCGTGCCGGGAACTCGACGCAAGGGGCGTGGAAACCGGCGGCATCTTCCACGACACGAGCGGCATGTTCCACCGCTGCACCGACGAGAACCGGGTCGCCGGACTCGACCCGCAGCGCCGTGATTACCACTCATACGCCGAGTTCAAAGACCCGGACGGCAATGGATGGGTACTGCAGGAAGTGCCGGTCGGCGGTTGAGAGTGGTCAGCGCGATCTCCAGGTTGATGGCGTCGATCTGCTCCTCGGTGAAGTGGGCGTTGACCTCTTCGCTCGTCGGTGTCACCGGCCTTCTTCCCGCCGACGACACCGGCGTGGACACACGCCGAGCAGCTTCGGGCCGACACCCCCAGCGGCGATCGCCTTCTGGAGGTGCTGGATCGCGGTCCACGCAATCGGTCCTCGGCTACGTCCGGAGTCAGTCCTTCCGGTGGTGGTGCTGAAGCTTCTCTGCGGTTTCTTGAGCCCGTGCCGCTTGTGTCGACGCAAACCCGGCCAACGTTCGTGGCCAGTGGTTGACCTCAACCACGCTTGACGTTCCATGCTGCTGGACACGCGGCGACGACAGGAGGTGCGTGTGACAACGCTTCGGTTGCCGGATTTGGACCGGCCTGACGCCGGGACCACGCTGATCAGCGAGTGGATCGTGGACACACAGGACCGGCAGGACCGGGCGGGGCGTGCGTTGCTCGGTGAGTGGGGCGAGCTGTCGGCCGGGTTTCGCCCTGAGGGTTTCCTGCGGCTCAGTTGCTTCGCGAACGGGGACGGGCGTGGGCTGCTCAGCGTCGCACAGTGGACCAGCGACGAGGCTCACCTCGCCTTCGTCCGCGAGCACCGGGCTGACATGGTCGGCCGCATCGACCGCGAGATCCCGGGGATCCGGCGTCCCGGGCTGGTCCGCTACCGGTTGGCGCACACCGTGGTGACGGAGGGCACCGATGACACGGTCGACGTGATCGTCGTCGCGCACGCGGAGACTGAGTCGGCGTCCCGTGCCGCACGATGGGCTGAGACCACCGCCGATCGGCTACGAACGGGTCGGCCCCCGGGCATGGGTACTGCACATGTGTTCGTGAGCGACGACGGTGCGCGTGGCCTGCTCTACGCGCCGGTGACACATACGAATGGCGTTGCCGGTGCGCGGCCCTACCGGCTGCTCGGATCCGTCGCAGGGCTCTGACGGTACGGGTCTGCGGCTGCTGGGCAGCGTCTCCCTCGGACGCGTCGTCTTCACTCGGCGGTTCCTGCCGACCGTCGCCCGGTCAACCACGTCCTCGTCGATGGCGCCGTCGTCATCCGCTCCACGAACACGCTGCCCTCACGGGCTACGCCCACCTGGTCACGGACCCGGCCGAACTCGCCCCTACGATGCCCTGTTGCATCCCTGGGTGGACCGGACCATGGAACACGCGGTGGAAGTGGTGGCCGTACCGACGGACGTGTCCGACGAGGCATCGGTGACCGCGCTCGCGGACCGCACGATGGCGGAGTACGGGCGGGTGGACCTGGTGTGCAACAACGCCGGAGTCGTGCCACCCGCTGCTCCGCTCTGGGAACAGGAGGCGCGTACCTGGCAGTTGATGATCGGAGTCAAAGTGCTCGGTATCGTGCGGTGTCAAGGCGTTCGCTCCGCTGCTCATCGCCCAGGGCACGGGCCACTTCCTCAACACCGCCTCCTCCGGAGGACTCGGCCCGCTGCCCGACCGCACGCCCTGCACCGCCACCATGCACGCCGTGATCGGCCTGACCGAGACGCTCGATGTCGAGCTGAAGCGCGTCGCGCCCGCCGTGGGAGCGACGGTGCTCTGCCCCGGCCTCGTCGACACACCCCTCGGCCGGAACTCCGCCGCACTGGGCGCGATCCGGCTTCCTCGTCCATGCGGGACCTCCCCACGCGACAGGGAATCCTCTCCTCCGGGAGGTCGCCGAGACGGCGATCGCCGCCATCGAGCGGTCACCTCCACGCCGCTCCCGGCACAGGCGTCGGAACCCGCGCCCGCGCTCGTATCGATACGCTGCTCGGCAACCTCGCGGACTGTTGAGCAGAGTCGGGGACCGGCGGGGTCGGAGCACATCCGTCCCACCACCTCGACCGGGAGGGCAGCCCGCTTCGCCTGTCTGGGGTTCCTGTCGATGCTGGACCAATGGATCCGCCTGAGTCAGTCGAGTGGTCCCTGGGACGCGAAACTGTGGCTCGACGACATCGCGCCCGACCCTCTACTCCACCTTCTCGGTGAGGGTCTCAAGGTGGCGGCCGACAAGGCGGAGCACATCGAGGCTGGACTCGCTGTCGCGGTCGACAAGCCAAGTCAGGGCGACCCCGTCGAGGACGGAGCACATGTAGCGGGCCAGGACGGGCAGCGGGACGGTCCACCGGATACCGGCGCTCTCGGCCGCTTCCGCGAGCAGTTCCTGATGCACTTCCAGATAGTGGGCGTACTGCCGCTGAGCCAGTTCTTCGAACCCGGCCTGACGCAACGCGTAGTGGGTGAGTTCGTACCCCACTTGCTGCTCGCCCGGACTGTCCTCCACGCCCTGCCAGAACGCGTTGAGGCTGTTGGTGATACGCGTGCCGAAATCGCCTTCCGACGCGAACACCTGCCGCGCCGTGGCCACACTGCTGTCCGTGAGGCGAGTGATGACCTCTTGCAGGAGTTCCTCGCGCGACTGGAAGCAGTAGTGGAAGACTCCCAACGGCATTTCCGCTTCATTGACGATCGCGCGTGTCGTGGCCTTCGCGACTCCGTCGCGGACCATCACGCGGACTGCCGCGGCGATCAGGTGCTCTCGTCGATCCTTCGCTGCCATGCGAGACATCCGGGCGCCGCTCCTCCACGCTTGCTGGGAGACCTCATCCTAACTCGGCGTCTTGGACGAATGACCAACTGGGGTTCTCGATTCAGTGGCCCAAAATCCGTCGCACGTACGCATTGGTGAAACGCCGGTCGGGATCGAGCCGGTCGCGTAGCGCGGTGAACTCAGCGAAACGCGGATACACCTCGGCGAAATAGTTGGCATCGCGAGTGTGGAGTTTGCCCCAATGTGGGCGTCCATCGTGCGCGATAAAGATGTGCTCCGCTTTCGCGAAGTACTCACGATAAGGGGTTCCGCGATACACGTGGACGGCTATATAGGCGCTGTCGCGTCCGGACGCGGTGGAGAGGGCGATGTCGTCGGCAGGCGCGGTGCGTACCTCGACGGGAAAGCTGATCCGCAGACCGGAGCGGTCGACCATGGCCTTGAGCTCGCTGAGGGCGTCCAGAACGGCCTCGCGCGGGACGGCGTACTCCATCTCGATCATCCGGACGCGGCGCGGGCTGGTGAAGACCTTGTACGGGATGTCCGTGTAGGTCCTGGCCGAGAGGCCACGGCTGGCCAGCTGCGCGATGACCGGGACGGCCGCAGGCACAGCCCGGCCCACGGAGTTGAGCGCCTGGAAGACGCCGTTGGAGAGGAACTCGTCCTCGAACCACCCCTTCAGCCGGCCCAACGGGGCGTGGGGGCCGACGGTCCGGTTGTTGCGCAGGGTGTTGCAGTTGTCGGTGTGCGGGAACCAGTAGAACTCGAAGTGGTCGTTGTCGGCGTGCAGTTCGTCGAAGGTCGCGGTGACCCTGTCGAACGTCATCGGCTCTTCCCGCGCGGCGAGCAGGAAGAGCGGTTCGACGGCGAAGGTGAGGGCGGTGACGACGCCCAGGGCGCCCAGCCCGACGCGTGCCGCGGCGAACACCTCCGGATTCTCGGTCCCGGAGCACCGGAGCAGTGAACCGTCGGCTGTCACCAGCTCCAGGTCACGGATCTGCGCCGCGATCGAGCCCGAGTCGCGGCCCGTGCCGTGCGTGCCCGTACTGGTGGCACCGGCGACCGTCTGTTCCATGATGTCGCCCATGTTCGCGAGCGACAGGCCCTCCTGGGCCAGGGCGATGTTCAGTGCCTTGAGCCGGGTACCCGCCTCCACGGTGACGAGGCCGGCCTCACGGTCGATCGCGCGGATGCCGGTGAGGCGGTCGGGCCGTATCAGCACGCCCTCGGTGGCGGCGGCAGCGGTGAAGGAGTGGCCGCTGCCCACCGCTTTCACGGCAAGGCCGTCCTCGGCTGCCTGCCGTACGGCGGCGCGAAGCTCCTCGACCGACGCGGGGGCGATGTCCCGGGTCGGCCGGGCGGTGACGTTGCCGGCCCAGTTCTGCCAGACGTTGCTGACCGTTTCCATGGACTTCCTTCATCTGACGGAACGTACGCGGTACACGAACAGGACCCCGAGGGCCGCGGTCACGCCGACCAGGGCGAAGAGGAGTGGATAGCCCCGGTCCGAGGTGATGATGAAGCTGGCGATGAGCGGGGCCAGCGCGGGCGGCACGACCGTACCGATGTTCATGATGCCGAGATCCTGGGCCCGGTTTTCCGCGTCGGGCAGGACCTGGGTGATCAGAGCCTGGTCGACGGCCATGTACGCGCCGAAGCCGCCGCCCATGAGGGCCGACGCCACCAGCGCGACGGTGAGGTCGGGGAAGCCCGCCAGCAGGAAACCGGAGCACGCCTGTAGCAGCGCCGCCAGCGCGACGAAGATCCGCCGTCTGCCGAGGCGGTCGGACAGTACCCCGGCGACGGAGGTGGCCAGGACTCCAGCCAGCAGATAGAGCGCGGTGAAGGCCAGGAGGCTGCCGGCCGGATCGGCCACTTTCAGGTCGTCGGTCAGGAAGTAGAGGGTGTAGCAGACGCCGAGGGAGTTCGCCAGGTTGACCAGGAGCCGCCCGCCGAAGGCCCAGGCGAATTCGCGGTTCCTGAGAGAGCCGCCCATGGAGGTGAGCAGCTCGCGCAGACTCAGTGGAGGCTCGGCACCGTACGCGGGGTCACGGAAGCGCGCCAGGAACGGCACGGTGCAGATGATCAGCAGGGCCGCGATGACGAGGTAGCCGCTCTCGGGGGAGAGCGCGAAGACGGAGACGACGGTGATGCCGACCACCACGCCGAGGGCCTGGGGGCCGTAGATCGCGCTGGACACCAGACCGCGCTGACCGACGGGAACGCGGTCGGCGATGAGGGCGGTCAACCCGGCGGTGGCAGCGCTGAGTCCGAGCATGCAGGCCGCCCACGCGACGGCCACCCCGGCCACGCTCTTCTGCTCCCCGGTGGTGACGAGCCCCGCGGCGAACGAGAGAGTGCCGGCCGCGAGCCAGAGTCTTCGGCGTCCGAAGCGGCTCCGGGAGCGGTCGCACAGCGCGCCGCACAAGGGGAGAGCGAGCAGCGCGACCAGTCCTGAGACGGCGTTGACGACGGCGAAGTCCTGAATCTTGGAGGCCGGGTCGATCGCCTCCAGCTGCTGTGGGAGCAGCAGTTGGAGGGGGACGAGATTCGCCATCCAGTACCCGAACCAGACCAGGCCGAACAAGGTGATCCAGCCACGTGAGACGGGCTCGGCCTCCACCCCGGTGATGGCGGCCGGCACCCGGGCCGGATGGTGGAATTCCGTGGACAAGGAGCCTCCGGGAGACGAAGAAGGGTGGGTCAGAGGAAGGCGTGTCCTTCGCCGCGGTAGGTCGCGACCTGGTCGACGATCCGCGCGCCCGACACCAGGTGGAGTGTGTTGACGCGTTCGCACAGCTCGCCCGCCTTGGCATGCCGGAACCACACGTGGTCGCCGAGCCGCAGCCCGTGTGCCGCGGCGCCCAGGACCGGCGTCTGGACCTCTCCGGCCCCTTCCCTGGGGTTCATCCGCAGGCCATGAGGCCAGCTCACGATGGGCTGACGGTCGGGGCCGGGCGGGCCGGAGGCGATCCAGCCGCCGCCGAGAACGGTGGCGATGCCGGGGTTCGGCCGGCGTACGACGGACATGACGAAGTAGGCGGCGGGCCGGGGACGGAAGCGCCGGTAGAAGTCGAAGAGCCCGGGCCCGTAGAGGCCCGATCCGGCGCCGATCTCGGTGATGACGTGCTCGGCGGCGGTCTGCTCGATCGAGCCCGTACCCCCGCCGTTGACGAATTCCAGCGGGGTGACGGCTTCGACGGCGGCGACGGCCGCGGCGCGCCGGTCCGCCAGTTCACGTGCGGACAAGCGTTGCATGACGCGGATCGCGGCCCGCATGAGCGGTGACCCGGGCTGGTTGTCGCCGAGTCCGGCGATCTGGCCCTCGTAGGACATCAGCCCGGCCAGGTGGAATCCGGCCCGGTCCTGGACGGCCCGGGCAAGTGCCGCGGCCTGCTGCGGGGTGTGCACCGGGGAGCGGTACGGGCCGAGGTGGACCCGGCCGCCCGCCAGTTCCAGCGCGGCGTCCAGATCGATGCAGACGCGGATGTCGGGCCGGGAGGTGCCCACCACCGCGTCGACGAAGTCCAGGTGGCGGACGGAGTCGATCATGAGGGTGATGCGCGAGGCCGCGCGCTCGTCCGCCGCGAGCCGCTTCAGCGCGGCGCGGTCCGTCGTCGGATACCCGATGACCACATCCGTGTGCTCTTCGGCGAGCCACAGGGCCTCGGGCAGGGTGAAGGCGAGGATTCCCCGGTATCCCGGCCGTCGGACGGCACGCCGGATCAGGTCCCGGCTGCGGACCGACTTGCTGGCGAGGCGGATGGTCGCCTGCCCCGCCGCTCGGTGCGCCAGATCCGCGGCGTTGAGGTCGAAGGCGTCGAGGTCCACCACGGCGAACGGCGGGTCCAGGTGCTCGGTCGCCCTGCTCAGCTGGGCCATCCGGACCGGGCTCGGGCCCGCGACGGCGGAGACCGCCTGCTTCACGCCGGGCGGGGAAGGCATGTGCGTACTCACATCCGCACCCTTTCTGGGAGGTTCACGATGCCGACCGGGCGGTGAGGAGCTTCTCCCGCTGGCGCAGCCCCCTGGCCTCGGCCAGGGGGATGACACGGCGCATCAGCCTGGGGAACACGCCGGCGATCCGCTGGACGCGGCCGGCCAGCGGCGGGAACACCACCTCGGCCGGTTTGGCGGCGACCGCGTCGACGACGGCCTCGGCGATCTGTTCCGGTGCGTAGGACTTCTCCGCGAAGGAGATGGCGCAGGAGGGATCGTCCATCTCCTGGTCGAGCATGCCTGTCCGGGTGGACGGCGGATGAATGATCGTGAAGTCCAGCGGCCCGTCGCGTTCCTCGATGGCGACGCTGTGGTGAAAGGCCCGGAGGCCGTGCTTGGTGCCGCAGTAGGTGGCGTATCCGGGCAGCGGCAGGAACGAGGTCATGCTGCATACGTTGATGATGTGACCGTGCCCCTGCGCGGTCATGCGCTCAAGGGCCGTGCAGACCCCGGTGATGGTGCCCAGCAGGTTGATCTCGACGATGTCGCGGTGCTGTCGCGGGCTGAGGTCCCGCGCGTGTCCGGTATGGGTGATGCCGGCGTTGTTGACCAGCACGTCGACGACGCCGAAAGCGGCTTCCGCCGTCTCGAACGCGGTGCGCCAGCCTTCGGCGCTTCGGATGTCCAGCGCACAGGCGGCCGTCCGGGGGCCCAGCGCACGGGCGCGGGCCAGGACGGCATCCTCGTCCACGTCGGTCAGCATGACGCGATGGCCGAGGGCGATCGCGCGTTCCGCGACGGCGGCCCCGATCCCGTTGGCCGCGCCGGTCACGAGAATGGCCCGGCCTTGGTCGGATATGTGGCGCATGGCGGCAGATTCCTCTCGGTCGATCGTCCAGTTCGGGTGGGACCTGATCGTCATCGCGGCAGCCACAGCCGTACGATCTCGATCCGGCCGCCGCCCAGTTCGGCGGCCCGGACCGGGTCGTCCGTCGGCACGGTGGCGGCGAAGAGCGTCCGCCCGTCGGGTCCGGCCATCAGGCAGCTGAGGGTGTTCTGGCTCGTCGCGACCCGGTCCAGGACGCGACCGCCCGGGGCGACGCGCACACATTCACCGCGCAGGGCGTTCGCGACCCAGATCGACTCGCCGTCGACGTCCCACGCGATGCCGTCCGGCGCGATCGGCGACGTGGAACGCTTCGCGATGGCGGGGTGATCCAGGAGCGCCGAGATCTTGCGGGTGACGCGTCCGGCCGGCCCCGGGTGGTTCAGCAGCCGCCAGAGCAGCGGCGAGATCAACGGAGCCCAGGGCTGCGGCTTTCCGGGGATGCCGTCGGGGGCCCTGGGCAGGGTAGTGAGGCGCATGGCGAGGGTCTCGGCCACCACCAGGGCGCTGCCGTCGGCGGTCAGGAGGGTGCCGTTCGGGAAGAGCAGCGGCTCGGTCAGCCCGAGCAGGCTGCCGTCCGGGGCGAGGCACGCGATGGGGGTTCTTGGCGGGCCCGGCGGCGCGTAGAGCAGGGAGTTCGGGTGCTCGCGCGAGAAGGCGTGGTAGTCGAAGCCGAAGTTGCCGACGTAGGCCCGCCCTTGCGGATCGACGAGCATGTCGTTGACCGGACCGCCGACGACGGCGCGCAGATCGGCGTGCTCGACCAGCGTGCCGTCGGGCTCCCGCCGGTACACGCACCCTCCGTCCATGGATACGACGAGCAGGCGGCCGTCGGGGAGCCAGCCGAGCCCGCCGGCCCGGCCGGGGACCTCCAGGACCGTTTCCGGTGCGCCGGTACCGCTCCAACGGTGCACCGTGCTGTGTGCGAGATCGGAGAACCAGAGGGCTCCCTCGTGCCAGCGCAGGGATTCGGGCACGCCCAGGCCGCTCAACGCGACCTCCGCCGTCCATTTCATCCAACCGCTCCTTCGTGACGCGGAATTGAAGAGAGTCCTCAGCCGTCCCACATAACTTGGACGCTCGTACAAGTCACTTGACTTGTACGGGTGACCGTCTCATTCTGGATGAAGAGAAGTCAACGTTCCGGTGGGAGTTTTCCGTGGCACAGACGCGACCCCTCATGACAGACGGCCCCCCGACGGGCGTACGTATCGCGGTGGACAACCCCGCCACCGGAGCGGTGGTCGGCCATGTCTTCGACGCGTCGGCGCAGGAGGTGGCCGAAGCGGTCGCGCGGGCCAGGCGGGCGCAACGGGCCTGGGCGGAGCTGGACGTGCGGTCGCGCGCGGAGTTCTTCGCGCGCGGCCGTCGCTGGCTGATGGCGCACCGGCAGGAGATCACGGACCGCATCGTCGAGGAGAACGGCAAGGCGCAGGAGGACGCGATCGTCGAGATCGTCTACTGCGCCGGCGCCTTCGCGCACTGGGCGAAGCAGGCCCGGAGCCTTCTCGCCAGGACGAGGATCCGCTCGTTCTCACCGTTCGTTCTCGGCCGCAGCATGTACACGCGCCGGGTGCCGCTCGGGGTCGTCGGAGTCATCGGTCCGTGGAACAACCCGCTGCTCAACTCCTTCGGCGACGCCATCCCCGCGCTGGCCGCGGGCAACACGGTCGTCCTGAAGCCCTCCGAACACACACCGCTGACGGCGCTGCTGATGGAGCGGATGACGCGCGAGTGCGGCTGGCCGAAGGACGTCTTCCAGGTCGTCACCGGCGCGGGAGCCACCGGCCGGGCGCTGGTGGACACCGCGGACTTCGTGATGTTCACCGGGTCGACGAAGACCGGCAGGCTGGTCGCGGCACGGGCGGGGGAGCGGCTCATCCCCTGCTCCCTCGAACTCGGGGGAAAGGACGCCCTGGTCGTGCTCGCGGACGCCTCCCTGGAACGGGCCGTGAACGTCACGATCCAGGGCGCCCTGTCCAACGGGGGGCAGATGTGCACCTCGGTGGAGCGGGTGTACGTCGAGGAATCCGTGTATGACGCGTTCGTCGATCTGCTGCGCAAACGGTTCCAGCAGGTCACCTCGGGCAGGCTGCAGGGGCTGGGCAGCACCGACGTGGGGGCTGTGACCTTCCCCCCGCAGCTGACCGTCATGGAGGAGCACGTCGACGACGCGCTGGACAAGGGCGCTCGGGTGCTCGTGGGAGGCCACCGTACCGACGGACCCGGCCGGTTCTTCGAGCCCACGTTGCTCGTCGACGTCGACCACACCATGAGGTGCATGCGGGAGGAGACCTTCGGTCCCACCCTGCCTGTGATGAAGGTCGCGAGCGCCGAGGAAGCCGTCCGGCTGGTCAACGACAGCTCGTACGGGCTGCAAGCCTCCGTCATCGGCTCGAACATGAAGCGCGCCCGGCAGCTGGCGGAGCAGTTCGAGGTCGGCTGCGTCACCATCAACGACGCCCAGACCAACTACATGGCCCTCGGCCTGCCCATGGGCGGCTGGAAGGAGTCCGGCCTCGGCGTCCGCCACGGCGCCGAGGGGATCGAGAAGTACACCAGGCTCCAGGCCGTCAGCGCGAACCGGTTCCCGATGCGCCGGGACATGCACATGATCCCGTACGAGCCTTCGGCCTACCGGTTCATCCTGCGCCTGGCGGACGTCATGTACGGCGCCGGTCTGCGTGGCCGTGCCAAGTAACCGCACCACCCCTGATTTCGAGAGGCCAGCCCCATGACCGTGACACCTGCCGCAGTCCCGCACGCGTCCGTCGGCTCCATGCCCGAGGGCGTCCAGCTGCCGCTGCCCCAGCAGAACCTGAGCGTCGAGGAGGAGCGCGAGATCCGCAAGCGGGAACTCGCCGCCGCCTTCCGCCTGTTCGCCCGCTTCGGGTTCTCCGAGGGGGTGGCCGGGCACATCACGGCCCGTGACCCCGGGAACCCGTCGGCCTTCTGGGTCAACCCCTTCGGTATGTCGTTCAGTCAGATCCGGGTCTCGGACCTGATCCTCGTCGACCACGACGGCACGCTCCTGGAAGGCAGGCGACCGGTCAACAACGCCGCGTTCTGCATCCATTCAGAGGTGCACCGGGCCCGGCCGGACGTGGTCGCCGCGGCCCACACCCATTCCCTGCACGGCAAGGCGTTCTCCAGCCTCGGCATCCCCCTGGAGCCGATCACCCAGGACTCCTGTGCCTTCTTCGAGGACCACGGCATCTACTCCGACTACCGGGGCGTGGTGAACGACACCGAGGAGGGCCGGCGCATCGGCGTGGCACTGGACGGGGGCAAGGCAGTCGTACTACAGAACCACGGGCTGCTGACGGTGGGGGAGTCCGTCGCCGAGGCGGCCTGGTACTTCATCACCATGGAACGTTCCTGCCAGGCCCAGCTTCTGGCGATGGCTGCCGGAAAGCCGAAGCTCATCGACGCCGAGACGGCGAGGACGGTCCGTGCGCAGATCTCCGGCGCTCTGCCGGGGTGGTTCCAGTTCCGTCCTCTGTGGGACCAGATCACTGAGGAACAGCCCGATCTGTTCGACTGAGGGACGGTATGAGCGATGCGGCCGGGGTCCGCCTGAGTTCACGGAGGCGGACCCCGGCCGCATCAACGGCTTGCTCAGCGACACGACACCAATCGCCGTGAACGGTGGAAGCGCGCGCCCCTGCCGAGAAGCGAGCGGAAACTCAATGCCTCCTCGCCGGAACCGGCTGCAAAGTTCGGACCGCGCTCGTCGTTGCCGGACGGCCCGCCTCCAGCGGCGCTCTGGTCGGGGGTGACGGCCGCGGCGTCGAAGTGATCCGTGTCGGTGCGGATCTCCGAGTCTCCCCTGGCGACGGGAGTGGCCTCCCGCACCCGGGTGTGTTGTAAGTCACCCATACTTGAGCGTTGTTAATTAGGTTAGCCTCGCCTAATAGTAACCGAGGGGCGTACGAACCAGCCGCCCATGGTGTACGAGACGTTGCAGGTCAGCCGGGTGGTACAGCTGACCCCGCACATGGTCCGCATCACCCTCACCGCACAGAACCCGGCCACCATGATCGACGCCGGGCCGGACCAGTACACGAAAATCTTCCTCCCCTTGCCCGGCCGGCGGAGCCCCTCCGTGCCGCCGCCGCTCGGCAACGGCGACGGGGTGATGAGCTGGTACCAGCAGTACCTCGCGATGCCCGACGCGCTCCGGCCCCCGATGCGCAACTACACCGTGCGCGCGCAACGGCCGTCGCTCGGCGAAGCCGACTACATGACCGATACCCAACTGGCCCTGGCCCAGCTCCCCAAGACCTACCGGCGCGGGCGCCGCACCCTGATCCGTGCCGACTCCGGCGGCGGCACCCACGAATTCCTCAACTGGCTCACCGCGCGCGGTCGGTGGCCGGCCTACTCGGTCGGCATGACCATCACCGACACCATCCACCACGCCGTACTGAGGATCCCGGCATCGGCCTGGACACCCGCCGTCGCACCGGAGGCGAGATCCGCGTCGGCGCTTGCGTCGCCGAACTCGCCGGGGGCTGCCTGACGAACTGGCTGAAGGGAATGCGCCAGCGATCGCCGGCTCGAACTGAGCCACCGCCAGCGCACCCGCTGCGAGGACCGCATCCGCAACGCCCGCGACACCGGCCTGCGCAACCTCCCCTCATGACTTCGCTCAGAACCAGATCTGGCTGGAGATCGGTCTGTTCCTGTCCTTGCGTCCCGAACGCGTCCCGAACGCGTCCAGGAGGGACAAGGAGAACCCGGCTCCCGGACGTTGCTCCGGCTCGGAGGGGTTTTCGAACTCCTCCGCGGTGGATCCCCCTTCCTCACATCGGGCGGATGTCGGGCCTCTGCGAGGTGATCCCGCTGGCACTGGCGGCGGCGCGAGAGTCACGCGTCCAGTGACGTCATGACGTGCTTGATGCGGGTGTAGTCCTCGAAGCCGTACGCGGACAGATCCTTGCCGTAGCCGGACTGTTTGAAGCCGCCGTGGGGCATCTCGGCAACCAGCGGGATGTGGGTGTTGATCCACACGCAGCCGAAGTCCAGCTTCTTGGACATACGCATCGCGCGCGCGTGGTCCTTGGTCCACACCGACGAGGCCAGGGCGTAGTCGACGCCGTTGGCGTATTCCAGGGCCTGTGCCTCGTCGCGGAAGGACTGGACGGTGATGACCGGGCCGAACACCTCGTTCTGGACGATCTCGTCGTCCTGCTGAAGGCCGGAGACGACGGTGGGGGCGTAGAAGTAGCCCTTGTCGCCGACGCGGTGGCCGCCTGCCTCGATCCGGGCGTGGGCGGGCAGACGCTCGATGAAGCCGGAGACCTGCGTGAGCTGGTTGGCGTTGTTGAGCGGTCCGTACAGTACGTCCGGGTCGTCGGGCCGACCGGTCTTCGTGCCGGTGGCGGCCCTCGCCAGCGCCGTCACGAACTCGTCGTGGACCGATTCCTGTACGAGGACGCGGGCCGCGGCTGTGCAGTCCTGGCCGGCGTTGAAGAAGCCGGCCATCGAGATGCCCAGGGCGGCCTGGGCGATGTCGGCGTCGGCGAAGACGACGACCGGAGCCTTGCCGCCCAGCTCCAGGTGGACGCGCTTGACGTCCTTGGCCGCGGACCCGGCGACTTGCTTGCCGGCCCGTACGGAGCCGGTGATGGAGGCCATCGCCGGGGTGGGGTGTTCGACCATCAGGCGGCCGGTGTCGCGGTCACCGCAGACGACGTTGAAGACGCCTTTGGGGAGGATGGATCCGACGATCGCGGCCATCAGCAGGGTGGAGGCCGGGGTGGTGTCCGACGGTTTCAGGACCACGGTGTTGCCCGCGGCCAGCGCCGGGGCGAACTTCCAGACCGCCATCAGCATCGGGTAGTTCCACGGTGCGACCTGCGCGCAGACCCCGACGGGCTCACGCCGGACGATGGAGGTCATGCCGTCCATGTACTCGCCGGCCGAGCGGCCCTCCAGCAGGCGCGCGGCGCCCGCGAAGAAGCGGATCTGGTCCACCATCGGCGCCACCTCCTCGCTCGCCGTCAGCCCCAGCGGCTTGCCGGTGTTCTCGGACTCGACGGCGACGAGTTCCCCGGTCCTCGCCTCGAAAGCGTCCGCGATCTTCAGCAGCAGGCGCTGCCGCTCGGCCGGGGTGGTGTCGCGCCATGCCGGGAACGCGGCCACGGCTGCGCCCATGGCGGCATCGACGTCCGCCCGGCCGGACAGCGGCGAGGTCGCGTAGGGCTCACCGGTCACCGGGTTGACGATCTCGATGGTCCGCCCGTCGGCGGCGTCCAGGGACTCGCCGTCGATGTAATTTCGCAGCGTGCGCAGAACGGTTGTCACTGGCTCTCCAGTCGGCACATAGGTGGCTCCTCGCGTGTTTCTTCGAATCCGGATCCGGCTGCTGGGGGCGATGTCGGACGACAGCCGCTGGGCCACGGGGGCGGGGACGGGGGCCGCAGCACCAGCACGGCGGCAACAATGGTCGGCTGCCGGGGCCGTGCATCCCCGCCGGCCGGATTCCCGAAGGCGGCAGGGGCGTCCTACTCCAGCGGCTTCTCATCGCGGAAGCGACGCAGCACGTTGCCTGTGATCTTGGCGATGTTGTTGTCGTACCCGTTGTGGGACAGCGACCCGGTCCAGGCGATGGATCCGACCGAGAAGAATCCGCCGCCGCCCTCCAGCGGGCAGTAGACCATGTCCGAGCGGACCGCCGGCTGCTCGGTTCCGCCCATTCCGGGGAGCATCTCGAAGATCTCCTCGGTCACGAGCAGGTAGTTGTCGGAGAAGGGGCCGGAGGTGGCCAGGACCAGGGTTCCGGGCGGCGAGCCGAGCGCCGGGTTCCAGCAGTCGATCTCCGCGCCGGCCGCGCCGCCGCCGATGATGCCGAAGTCGCCCAGGAGCTCGTTCTCCCCGACGCCTTCGAAGATGAAGGCCGCCCGTGGATCCTGACTGTCCGCAAGGCGCTCGTAGTAGGTGCAGCGGTCGAAGCCCTGAGCCGCCATCCCGACCCCTACCAGACGCTGTGGGGCCTTGCCCTTGTTGCGCCACAGGCCGCTGGCCTCGCCGGAGGTGGTGTGGCGGCGTTCGGCGTAGGGGGACTGGTGGGGGCGGGTGCCGCCGTCGGCCCGGCGCAGCTCCAGCAGGTGGGGGGCGTCGGGGTCGTAGGAGACGGTCGCGAAGAACCCGTTGCCGCCCAGGTACATCAGCCGGCCGCCGTTCGCGGTGAACTCCTCGAGGGCGTCGAGCTCGCGCCGTGTGACGTATTCGGGGTGGCTTCCGGTGATCACGACGCGGTAGTCGCGCAGCAGGTCGTGGCCTTCCCGGTCAAGGTCCTCGTCGGTGAGGGCGTCGAACTCGCACTCCGCGGTCTCCAGCCAGTGCACGAGGGACAGGTCGGCGGGCAGGCCCCAGGGGCCTTCGCTCATGAACGAGGCCCGGTACCGCGGCTGCAGGCTGATCAGCGGGCGGCGGACACTGCCGAACACCACTCCTGACCCGTCATTGTGGATTTCGTACAGAGAGCGGCCGAACTCGGGGTGATCCTGTAGGACCAGATCTTCCTTGTGGACGATGGGCGTGTGCCCGAGGAGCATCTCCATGCCGTCCGCCTCGAACGCGATCCGGTCGTTGGCGTACGCCAGGTAGGTGGCGGTGGGGAACAGGACGGCGACGTCCTTGCGCCGGCGGCCCGGTCCGACGAGGAAGGGCACGTGCTGCTCGATGCCCTCGGCCCGCAGCCGCACCGCGTAGACGCCGCTGGTCAGGTCCTCGGGCACCTCGAAGGTGAACGCCGCGGGCCACTGGGCGTCGGCGATGTCGTCGTCGTGGAAGTGGATGGCGTCGAACTCGTCCGGCGCGAGCCGGAAGTCCTCCACGACACCTTGGAACGCGGGCCCGGTGACGCCCCGGACGGGCGCGTTGACACAGCGGCCGTGCAGCCTGTGCGGCCCCTCGTCGACCACGTCCCACAACAGCAGCCCGTCGGGGCGCTCGCTGCGGCCGAAGTGCCAGGCCGCCACCGGCTCGCACGCCTCGGAGGCGTCGTCGGTGGCGCGGTCGACGCGGATGCCGCCGATCTTCCCGTTGAACGCGGTTGCCGCGAGCAGCCGTTCACCGTCCTCGCGAGCCAGCGCACCGATACGGAACGGCATGGAGGAAGCCGTCCAGGCCGCCGAGGCGGTCGCGTTCGCCTGCTCGGGTACGGCGGCTGCGGCGGCCGGTGCCACCCGGTCCGCGCAGTGGTCCAGCGGGGTCTGCCGCAGGGCGATCGACCCCGCCGACCGTGGCAGTTCGACCTCCAGCCGGTACCACTGGTGGGCCGTCAGCTCCTGCTCCAGGGTGAGGGTCCGCCGCTGACCTCCCTCGCTCCATACGAAGGACGGCTTGCCGTCGTCGAGCAGCAGGGCCCAGCCGGTCATGGTCGCCGCGTCCCAGGTGCCCAGGATCGCCTGGCGTTCGCCGGTGAAGCCGACCGAGCTCTGGCTGACCCGATAGGCGCCCAGACTCCCCGAGCGGTTGTCGCGCGGAAGGGTCGGGAAGACGGCGGCGCGGATGACCAGCGCGTCGGGGGTCGCCAGCAGACCGTTCGGGTCGGGGACTTCGACGTAGGAGCCGGGCCGGCAGGCGTAGTAATGCCCCGGGTACCTCCCGTCGATGGCGGAGGGGACCTCGGTCTCCAGGAAGCCGGGCCCCGCCTGCCCGTCGTAGCCGTGTCGCAGGCGCACCAGGGCGGCGCCGTAGGTCGACGGGCCTTCACAGCTGATGTGGAACGACAGTTGTTCGCCGGGACGGGCGGAGAAGCGATCGGTGTAGCCGAAGACGTTCTGGGTCGTCGTGCGGCCGCTTGAGAGTGCCATGACCCTCCTCGTTTCTTTCTAGTTCTGCTGCAGTGCCGCGGCACGCGCGGTGAAGATGCACCGCATGGCGTCTTCGTGGTCCTCGAAGGACTGCTGGGTCAGGAGCAGGTTGCCCGGCATACCCAGGACGATCTGCGCCACGCGCCAGGGGCCGTCGGGGCCTTCGGAGAAGATGATGTGCTTGCCCGAGACGGGCAGGCTGCGCAGCGCCCGCAGTACGCGTTGCGTGCGGTCGTCGTGTGGTCCCAGCGGAGCCGCTTCATGGGCAGCGGCGACCTCGTCGGTGCACTCGTTGCGCAGGCGTTCTTCGCTGCGCAGACGGAACACTTCGAGCAGCTCGGCCGAGCGGTCCGCACTGGTGCGCATCAGTTCACCTCCTGCTGCTGGAACACCGTTGCGGTGCGACGGGACAAGGACGATGGGCTCACGGGGGGCCTTTCTGGTGGTGAAGGGGCTCGCCGGCGCCGGGCCGCGCCTGTGGCTCGCGCCTCGGCGACGGTGACGCGCCGCGTACCGGTGCCGAGTGCTGCCCTGCGGTGAGCGGGAATGCGGTCAGGCGTCGGAGGCGCTGAGCGAACGGCCGGTGAGCTTGAAGTACGCCGCCACGCCGAGGCCGATGACGAGCCAGCACGAGCCGACGATCTTGGCGTTGGAGTCCGCGTTCCACAGCGCGACCAGGAGGAGCGCGGCGCCGAGGATCGGGGAGACCCAGTGGACGAAGTAGCGGCGGCTGCCGCCGCGGACGACGAAGTGGGTGAAGACGCTGACGTGGAGGAGGATGTAGGCGGTGATCGCGCCGAAGGTCACCAGGGTGGTCAGCAGTCCCGACTGCTCCACGCCGAGGATGCCGACTCCCACCGACAGGAGCGCGATGAAGATCATCGCGTTGAGGGGGACCTGGTGCCGGTCGTTGACCCGCGACAGGAACTTCGGCAGCTGCCCGTCGCGGGCCATGCTGAAGACCAGGCGGGCGGAGGTGGCGTTGGAGGCGATGGTGTTGGCGAAGATCGCGATCAGGGCGGCGGTCAGCAGGAGGACCGTCTTGAACCAGCCCGCCATGGCCGTGCCCACCACGTTGTAGAAGGCGTTGTTGACCGGGTCGCCGTCGGCGAATTTCGTCCCGCTCGGGACCAGGATGCCGGCCACGAAGACCTGCACGACGAACAGCGCGGTCACCTGGTAAAGGACGATCATGGTGGCCTTGGAGACGGTTCTGCCGCCGCCCTCGGCCTCCTCGTTCAGTGTCGAGATCGCGTCGAAGCCGATGTAGCTGAGGGCGGCGACGGGGACCGCACCGAGGATCAGGGACCAGGAGCCGCCGTCGGCGGGGACGAACGGGTCGAGCGACAGATGGGCCTGGCCCTGGAGGATGAGCACGGCTGCCCAGACCAGGAACACGGCCAGCACGACCAGCTGGATGTAGAGGAAGATCTTGTTCATCGTCGCGGTGACGCTGATGCCCATGATGTTGATCAGGGCGGTCGCGGCGACGAAGATCACCACCCAGATCCAGGCCGGCACCCAGGAGACGACTCCGGTCATCGCGCTGGCCGCGAAGACACACAGCAGTGCGGGCAGTAGTAGGTAGTCGAGCAGGATGGCCCACCCGGAGACGAATCCGAGGAAGCGGTTGCTGCCCATTCGCACGTAGCTGTAGACCGACCCGGCGACGGGGAACCGGACCGCCATCTCCTTGTAGCTGATGGCACTGAACAGCATCGCGATCGCGGCCACCACGTAGACCGAGGCGACGGCGCCGGCGGACATGTTGTAGACGATGCCGAACACGGCGACGGGGGCGAGCGGCACCATGTAGATCAGGCCGTAGATGACGACGTCGGCCAGGCTGAGCGTGCGGGCGAGCTCCTGCTCGTAACCGAGTTCGTGCAGCCGGTCGCGGTCGTCATCCGCGCCGCTGGGTCTTTCGGGCACTGTCTGCGGAGCTTCTGGAGCGTTCAAGGCCGGGCCTCCTGAGGATGAACGAGCCCCGGTCGGCTGTCGGCGCCATGAGCGGCGACAGCGGGGTAGGACGCGGGGATCGGCAACAGCCGGCTCAGCGGGTGGGGGCCGCCATCAGCGCGGGCTTCTCTTCACCTCGAATATGGCGCCGGGCCACCTTGCGGCTCAATACGCATTCCTACCGACAGCAGCGGTCAGTGGTCCAGGCTGAGAATCCCCTCGCGCAGCGCCGACGCCACCGCGCCGGCCCGCGACGGCTGCCCCATCTTGTGGAGGATCCGCTCCACGTGAGTGGTCACCGTGCGCAAGGAGACGTCTCGCTGCGACGCCAGCTGCTGGTTCGAGAACCCCGCCGCCATCCCGTTCAGGATGTCGTACTCGCGCGGCGAGAGGGAATGGGGCAGGCCCGCTGTCGGCAGCTCCTGCACCAGTACGGCCGGCTCCGGCCGTCCCAGCGGATCGGCCACCTTCAGGACCTGCAGTGTGAGCCACCCTTCACTCGACGCCTGCAGCCCGGTGGCGGCGACCTGCGCCGAGGCCATGAAACGACGCAGAAAGCCGGTGAAGTCGGGCCGCGTGGGCGCGAGCGCCGGGGCGCACGACTCGACGGCCCAGGCACGGCCGGTGTGGTCGATCACGGTCGCGTTCGCTCCCGGCGGTATGGCGCACCCCGTGGTCTGCCGTCGAGCCACGTCGCACATCTGGGCCAGCGCGGGTGCCAGGGCCGTGAGGAGTTCGGCTGCGTCGTCGTGGAACGCGCCGCGCGCCGCCGCGGAGAAATGCAGCATGCCCGTGTACACACCGCTGTCCGAGAACAGGCAGGCGGTCATGCCGTCTTCGAAGCCGGCAGGTCTCAGCACCTCTTGGTACATCGGGGACCGTCGGTAGTCGCCCGGCATGTCGTCGATCCGCATCGGCAGATGCCGCTCCCGGACCGGCCGGTTCTCGGCGCTCGCCGCATAGCGGTCACCCAGTGCGGCAACCGTTTCATCACCGTAGGCGACCGCGGCGAGTGCGCGGTGCTCGCGGGCCATCGGGTCCCAGAGCATGAGGGCGCCGGCGTCGTGATGGGTCACCGGCTCAAGCAGCCTCAGCACCATCATCGCGGCCTCGTGCCGGTCACCGGCTCCGGCCGCGTAGGCCGCCTCGACCAGGACCCGGGTGTGGGATGGCTCCATCAGTGAATCCCTCTCGAAGCCGGACTACCCCACGCCACGATAGCAACGTCCTTCAAGGATCTGAGGGTGAGAGCTGCCGTTGCACATCGCGCTCACGGTAACCGCCTGGGAGGAGGAGTCGGCCGGTTCTGCTTCTGATCCCTTGGCTGCCGGGTTCACGGGATCCCAAGACACGGTCCGCAGCGCTGGGCCGGGAGCTGATGCCGGGCAAGGTCGAGCCGGTCCGAGGCCAGCTGCGCAAACTCGCGGACCGGAGCCGGACGCTACCTGCCGCGCTGACCGGTGACGACGGCAGCGGACCGGCCGATTCCCGCCGTAACACGAGGGCTCGACGAGACCGTTCCAGGGCGCGGCGCCCGCGGTGTCGAAGCCAGGTGAGTGCCAGCCGGACATGACAGTGGCGGCGCGGGCGTCGTAGTACACATTGGACTCGGGCAGCCGGAAGTTGACCTGCGTACCGCTGGTGCTGTTCGAGTAGCCCGGGTGGACGGTGTGCTTCCAGCCGGTGTCGCTGACCACCCGGGTGGCGTTCGAGCCGGCCTCGATGTCCGACTGCGCGAGAAGCCCTGCTTGCCGAAGTACCACACCAGCAGCGCCACTGTGTTGCCGCCGCTCTTCAGGTACGGGGCGAGGTCGATCTCGTCGTAGTAGGTGTCCACATTCGCATAACGTGTCACACGGGGAACGCCCAAAGGTTGTGGCGAGAAGGCTCGAATCGTCAAGGCAGCCGCTCAGGTTCAGGGCTCGAGGAATTCGAGCGCCCGGGGTACGAAGTCCTCGTGGCACTGGAAGACACCCCCGTGCCCGGCGTCCGGGTAGAGGGGGACGAGTTCGCTGTCGGGCAGGCGGGCGGCCAGGTCGAGTGTGTTGTGGCTGGGCACCATCCGGTCGTTCTCGCCGTTCGCCACCAGGACCGGTTGGCCGATGACCGACAGGTCGGACGGTGCCTGGCGGCCCCACCGTTTGACGGCCTTCAACTGGGCGCGGAAGGACGGCAGCGCGATGTCCTTGTCACGGTCGTGCGTGCGCTCCTTCAGCCGTTCCAGGAGGGCCCGTCCGGCCTGCCGGCCGCCTGCGGTGTCGGTGAAGAAGAGGGAGAGCTTGGGGTCCTGACGGGTCAGGGCGCCCTTGAGTGCGGCCTGGACGGCGAGTGCCGGGACCTTGTCGATGCCGGGGCCCCCGGCGGGGCCGGTACCGGCGAGGATGACCTTGCGGACGAGGTGCGGCTCCTGTGTCGCGATGACCTGTGCGATGAAGCCGCCCATCGACAGGCCGAACAGATCGACCTGGTCGAACCCGAGAGCCCGGATGAAGAGTACGGCGTCGCGGGCCATCGCCTCGATCGTGTCGGGTGTGACACCGCTCGATGCGCCCACCCCGCGGTTGTCGAAGGTGATGACCCGACGCCGTGCGGCGAGTCCGTCGACGACGCGCGGGTCCCAGTTGTCCAGCACCCCGGCCAGGTGCATCAGGAGGATGAGCGGTACGCCGTCCTCGGGGCCGAGTTCCCGGTAGACGAAGTCTTCGCCGCGAACGGACACGGAGCGGGTCGCCGCGTTGCTGTACGACGACGCCGAAGGAGAGGGGGAGTTGCGCGGGGTGTTCATGTCCAGGTCCTTCAGTAGCGGGTTTCAGGACGCTTAGCAATTGCATTACGAATGTAATGCTAAGTGGTCGGTCGGTGGGTCGCAAGTGGGGCTGTTCCGGGATGTTTCGGCCGTGGGGGAGAGTGACGTGCGGCTCAGGTGTGACGGGTGACCTGCGGTGAGTTCGGCGCTTCGATGCCCAGCAGTGCGAGGGCATTGTGGATGCCCTGCTCCAGGAGTTCATCGGCGAGCTGCCGGTCGGCCAGGGCCCGGGAGAGTTGCAGCGTCCCGGCCATCATGGCGTAGGCGCTGAGCGTCTTGGTGCGGACCGAGAGCGGATCCTCGGGTGCCAGGCGCGCGGCAATGCCGTCGGCGACAACCAGCACCCCGTCGGTGTATGCCTGCCGGGTCGGGTCCGCGCAGCGCCGGATCTCGTCCAGCAGGGCGGCGGAGGGGCAGCCGTCGTCGGGGCTGTCGCGATGCTGAGGGGAGAGGTACCACCGCACGATCTGCTCAAGGCCTGCGCGGCCCGGTGCCGCCTGCTCGACGATGCTCGCGTTCTGTGCCTGCAACTGGTCGGCCAGCGCGGTGGCCACGAGTTCGTCCTTCGATGTGAAGTGGGTGTAGAAGGCGCCGTTGGTCAGTCCGGCGTCCTTCATGAGGGTGGAGATGCCCGAGCCGTCGATGCCGTCCCGCTTGAACCGGCGTCCGGCTGCCTCGATGATCCGCTGCCTGGTCGCGTGCTTGTGCTCTTTCCTGTACCGCATCACACTCTCCGTAATTCAATGACTTCGAGACGCCGGCACCCGCCCGGCCGCGTGGTGCTGGTCCGTGTCGCTCCCGTGCCGGGGTGTCCCGTCCTGCGTAGACGGTCAAGGTGGCGGCGACGCGGCTGGGGCGTGTCCCTTGGTGCGGTGCAGGCGATCAATCGTCGGCCGTGTTGGTGGCGTCGAGGAGTGCAGGGCGCTTTCGCCGGGCTCGGTGGGGTGGATCCGGGCCGTGCTGCCTTCGGGCGGGCAGGGGAGGGGGGCAGGAAATGAAGCCGTACGGAATCGACCTGTTGCTTCGCATCCTCCGGCCCGCCAGGGGCATGCGGTCTCCGCGTCGACCGCGGGCCGACTGCTGAAACCGGACGGCTGTGGCGGCTCGCCAGTCGGAATGACGAACCGCCACGGTCCACAGGAGTGGCGCATGCGCCATCGACGCTACTCGTCGAGGAACTGAACAGCGTGCTTCAGGAATCGCTCGGGGTACTGGAACTGCGATGCGTGCCCGGCGTCGGGGTAGATGATCAGCTGGGCGTTGGGAATGTTCTGGGCGAGGTGCCAGGAGTGGATCGTCGGGATCATCACGTCGTCCACGCCGTTGAGAACCAGCGTCGGCTGGGTGATCGCGTTGAGGTAGACGAAGGGCGTCTCGCCCGGCCGCAGCGGCGAGTAGGCCATGACCGCTTCCACCTGCGCCATCATGAATTCGGGCGAGCTCGGCGGATCCTGGCCGGCCCGCTGGTGACGCCGCTCCCAGAAGGCCTTGCCCGCCTCCTGCGCCGCCTCCGAACGTCCGAAGAACAGGTAGAGGAAGTCCTCCAGGGTCGGGACCGGATGCGTCGCGACCTCTGTGAACGCCTTGGGGTCGGCGGCCACCTCTCCGCCGCGCACACCGGTGCCGATCAGGAGAAGCTTGCGTACCAGCTCGGGATGGCGCAGCGCGACCTCCTGAGTCTGGATGCCGCCGATCGAGAAGCCGAGCAGGTCGACCTGCTCCAGGCCCAGCGCCCGGATGACCGCGGCGATGTCGTCGGCCATGTCCTCGATCCGATTGCGTGGCGTGCCGGACGACGAGGCGAGGCCGCGGCCGTTGAACAGGATGACCTCACGCCCCTCGGCGAGACCGTCGGTGATCAGCGGATCCCAGTGGTCGAGGCCCCCACGAAAGTGCTGGACGAAGAAGAGCGGGACACCGGAGGGCTTCCCCCAGCGCCGGTAGGCGAACCGGTCTCCGCCGACCTCGATGTACTGAGTCGGTGCGGTCTCATGCGTGTCACTCATGGCCATGCCTTTCTGTAGTCGGCGAACTTTAGAATGATGGTCGTAATTTAAAAAGTCAACTGCTTGGATGTTGATCGACATCTGTGTGCGGTGGGCGGTCGAGCGTCGACAGGAGGGGTGGGTATGCGGGTCACCTGTTCCGCGAGCGCGGCTGCGACGGGGGCGGCATTGTGGCCGCGAACGGGCTCGCACGGACCGCGTCACTGGCAGAAGCTTTGGGCGTCACCGAGGTCGTCGAGTCGCATCTGCCCCGTGAGCATGGCGACGGGCGGGGTTCGGGCTGCACCGTTGCGGCCCTCGGGGGCGATACTGCACGTCAACCCGACGACATCAAGGCGCAGTTCACGGCCGGCATAGAGAGCCTGGCAACAGCCCTTCAGGCCGGAGGTGACGCCTTGCCGGACGCGGACCGGCGCACGGCACGCGCCACGGTGATCAATGTGCTGGCCCACTCGGTCGGCGCCATCGTGCTGTCGCGGGCGTGCTCCCATGGTTCTCCGTCGGCGGACGAGGTCCTCGACGTCTGCCGTGGGGCAATCCTCGCGTCACTGGGTCATGGAGACGGCGGTCGGCCGGCAGCGGAAGAGTCTTGAGCGGATCTCGAAGGGAACGGCGGGCCAGAACTGCCAGCGCCGTCGGAGGCTAAGCGACTGGCGCTGCCGGGGCGAACAGACGAAACTTGCCGCCCTCTTCGATCGCGGGCCGCGGAGCATGGGACGTGTCTCTTGACGTGGTGCAGGCGGTCGATCGTTTCGTCGTTGCGCCCCATGTTTTGCGGCGCCGATCGCGTCCCATGGAGTGGTGTAGCCGGGCCGCGACCCGGAACGCGCGGGTGTCTGCCCGGGGCGTGCATCCACTGGCGGTGCATGCTCCCTGAACAAGGGCAGGCCATCGCGCAAGTCTCCCTGGTGAACGGGCAGTTCAACCGGAGGAGCGCGCGATGGCCTTGTCCCAGTCTGAGCTGATGCGGCTGCTGGAGTCACTACGCCGGGCCGAGGGAGTTGAAGCAATCAGGGTGGTGTGCGAGCGCATCCTGCAGGAGCTCATCGAGGCCGAGGCCACCGAGACGATCGGTGCGGCCCCGGGCGAACGTTCCGAGACGCGCACGACCTGGCGCAACGGACACCGTGAACGTCTGCTGACCACGCAGGCCGGCGACCTGGACCTGAAGATCCCGAAGGTCCGGACCGGGTCGTTCTTCCCGTCCCTGCTGGAACGCCGACGCCGGATCGACCGGGCGCTGTTCGCCGTGGTGATGGAGGCATACGTGCACGGCGTGTCGACCCGCAGCGTTGACGACCTGGTCAAAGCCCTTGGAGCGGACAGCGGGATCTCCAAGTCCGAGGTCTCGCGGATCTGCGGCGAACTGGACGAGGAACTGACCGCGTTCAAGGAACGGCCACTGGATCACACCGTCTTCCCCTACGTCTTCCTGGATGCCACCTACTGCAAGGCGCGGGTGAATCACCGGATCGCATCTCAAGCCGTGGTCATCGCGACCGGGATCTCCGCCACCGGACACCGCGAGATCCTCGGGCTGATGGTCGGCGACAGCGAGTCGAAGCCGTTCTGGACGAAGTTCCTGCGTTCGCTGCGGGCCCGTGGCCTGGAGAACGTCCAGCTGGTCATCTCCGACAGCCACAGCGGGCTGGTGGCCGCGATCCGCACCGTCTTCCTGGGTGCGGCCTGGCAACGGTGCCGGGTTCACTTCGTCCGGGACGTGTTCTCGGTGATCGAGAGGGGCTCCGGGGAGATGGTCGCCGCCACTATCCGCACGGTCTTCGCCCAGACCACCGGCGAGCAGGTGCGCATCCAGTTGAACGTGGTCGCCGACATGCTCGGACGACAGTTCCCGCAGGTCAAGAAGATGCTGCTGGAGGCGGCGACGGACATCACAGCGTTCGCGGACTTCCCGCCGGCGCACTGGAAGAAGATCTGGTCGACCAACCCTCTGGAACGGCTGAACCGGGAGATCAAACGACGGGCCGACGTCGTCCAGGTCTTTCCCAACCCCGCCGCCCTGCACCGACTCGCCGCCGCGGTGCTGGCCGAACTCCACGACGAGTGGCAGGTCTTCGACCGCCGCTACCTCTCCGAAGCCTCCATGGCCGAGCTCCTCACCATGCCGACCCCGCCCGAACCGCAGATCGCGTCACAACCGGAACCGAAACAGCTGCCATGACTACACCACTCAGCGGGACATGACCGCGGCGCCCCTGGCCTTCGGCTCGCGGAGTGCATCCGCGGCTGGGGGATTGCAGGTACTGCCTGCGGTCTTACGTGCATGAAGGCGGTGTCGCCCGCTCGCAGAAGACCCGTATCCGAAGGGCACGACCGTGAATGACTCGCATGAGGTTCGGGGCGACGTGGTGACGTCGTACAAGAACGCGCCGACCCGTACCGTCACGGCTGGGGGAGCGGCCTCCGCCTACCGCGAGCTCGGTCCCCGCTCAGGCGTCCCGGTCGTTTTCCTCAACCATCTCTACGGGGCCCTCGACAACTGGGACCCCCGTGTCGTCGACGGCATCGCCGCCAAGCACCATGTCATCACGTTCGACAACAGGGGTGTCGGTGCTTCCACCGGCTCGACGCCGCGCACCATCCAGGGGATGGCGAAGGACGCCGTCACCTTCATTTTCATTCGGGCCCTGCTCACCTTCCAGGATCCGAAGCAGTTCCTCTTCTTCACCCGCACGGCCAACGGGCGCCGGGCCGGCAAGGAGTTCCTGGCCCGCCTGAAGGAGCGCACCGTCGACCAGGACAAGGCAGTGTCACCGATCGCCTACAGCAACCAGCTCAAGGCCATCCACCGCTGGGGCCTGGAGAAGCCCCACGATCTCTCCGTCGTCCGGCAGCCCGTGCCTGTCGCCAACGGCGATGGCGACAGGATGGTTCCGTCGAAGAACTCGTACGACCTGGCCCGGCGACTGCCCGACGCCGAGCTGGAGATCTACCCCGACGCCGGCCACGGCGGCATCTTCCAGTTCCACGGTCAGTTCGTGAAGACAGCCATCGCGTTCCTTGAACGCCAGAACGGGCAGTAGGAACCGAAGCGCGGTCGGCGCCCTGGTGGGGATCTGGCCGCCCCCGTCAGTCCATGAAGGCCAGGGCGTTCTCGATGCCCTTCTCCAGGATTTCGTCGGCGAACTTCCGGTCGGCCAGGGCGCGGGACAGCTGTAGCGTCCCCGCCAGCATGGTGTAGAGCCCGATGGCCTTGCCGCGGGCGGACTGCGGGTCCCCGGGTGTCAGGTGGGCGGCGATCTCGTCCAAGATGCTCCGCGCGCCGTCGGTGTAGGCCTGCTTGGTCGCGTCTCCGCAGCGGCCGATCTCGTCGAGCAGGGCGGCGGAGGGGCACCCCGTGCCGGGATTGTCCCGGTGCTCGGGCGACAGATATTCGCGAATGAGGTCCTCGAGTCCGGTGCGGCCGGGTCGCAGGGCGTCGTACTCCGCGAGCTGCGTGCGCAGTTGGTCGGCCACGACGTTGGCCACGAGGTCGTCCTTGGAAGTGAAGTGGGCGTAGAAGGCGCCGTTGGTGAGCCCTGCGTCCGACATCAGCGTGGAGACGCCCGAGCCGTCTATGCCGTCCTGCTTGAACCGGTGGCCGGCCTTCTCGAGGATCCGTTGCCGCGTCACCTGTTTGTGTTCCTTGGCGTAGCGCACCACAGGCTTCCTCCGTTCGCTCCACAGGGTCGTTGCTTCGTACTCAAGCGTAAGCCATGGTCTGTCATGCGTAATATGATGGCACTGGAGGCTTCGACCCGGTCGGCGACGCCGCGGCATGGAACGCCGGCGGCGAGGTGAAGCGGCCGTGTGTGCTGAGGTGCCCCGGGCGGTGATTCCCCCGGGCACCTCGCTTGTCGTCAGGCGGGAACTGGTGCACCAGGTAGCCGTTGGCTGCGGTGGCGGCGCGGAACTGAAGGATCATCCGCAGTTGGATGGGGCACTTGCCGTGGCGGATGGCGTTCGTCATCAGTTCGCTGACCATGAGTTCGGTGGCGAAGGTCAGTCACGCAGCAGGGCGACGGCGGTTTCGAAGGGGGGTCCGTCCAGAGCCAGGGGTGGGCCGACCGGCAGTTCCGTGAAGTCGACCGCGCGGGCGGTGGGGCCGGTGCCGCCGACGGTCGGGCATTACCCACAAGGGAGCAACGGCGTGGAACATGTGCACCGTGGTTCAGGTTCCGGGGCAGCTGTTCACGGCGTGTGACGGTCGCGGCGGAGAACCGGGCGAAGGGTTTCGATGACGCCGGGGTTGCCCACCGTGGAGGGGATGGGTTTGTCACGGCCGTCGGCGATGCCGCGCATCGTCTTTCCCGAGCGGGTCTTGGGCAGGGCCGCCACGACCGCGATGTCCTTGAGGGCGGCGACGGCGCCGATGCATGTCCGGACGAGCTGGACGAGTTCGACCTCGACCTCGGTCGCGTCGCGGCTGATGCCGGCTTTGAGGACGACGAAGCCGTGCGGTACCTGTCCTTCAGGGCGTCGGCGACGCCGATGACGGCGCATTCGGCGACGTCGTAGCGGGCGGGTGGGCGAGCCTGGTTTGACCGGGGCGGCCTCGATGCCGACAGGGTTGGCGACGATGGGCCAGCCGGTTTCGGTCTGCCACCAGTGGTCGATGACCGGGATGCCCAGGAGATCGCTCGCCCAGTGATAGGTCTCGGGGGCGAGGCGCTCGTCGGCGAGGAGGAGATACCGCAGGCCGGTCAGGTCGTAGTCGGCGGTGAGCGTTCCCTCCGGGTTCTCCTTGCGGATGGCCCGGAAGGTGGTGGGGGCCGTGAACATGGTCTTGGCCCGGTGCTCGGAGGCCACGCGCCAGAAGGCCCGCGTCCGGGGTGCCGACCGGCTTGCCCTCGTACAGCACGGTGGCGCCGGCGAGCAGGGGCCCGTAGACGATGTACGAGCGTCGGAGCCGGTGAACATGGTCTCGCCGGGGCCCATGTCGTAGACGGTGCCCATCGACCAGCGCAGGGCGACCGCATAGCCGCCACAGCCGCGGACGACTCCCTTGGGGTTTCCGGTCGTTCCGGACGCAACGCAGTCGGCCGGGGACGCGGCAGCGACCAGAGTGGCCCAGCCGAGATCGTCGGGACCCAACTCGGCCAGCCCCTGCGGGCGTTGCAGGATCACACTCTTCCGGGGCTTGTACGCGATGACCCGCTTGCCCTCGACGCCGCAGGAGGCGGAGACGACGACTTCGGGGGCCGCGTCGTCGATACGCAGGGCGAGTTCGCGGGGGCGAAGCCGCCGAAGACGACGGAGTGGACCGCGCCGATCCGTGCGCAGGCCAGCATCGCGACCACGGCTTCGGGGACCGTCTGCATGTAGATGACGACCCGGTCGCCCTGTTCCACGCCGAGTCCCGTCAGCGCTCCGGCGAAGGCTGCCGTCTTGTCCCTCAGCTGCGCGTAGGTGTCGGTCACGGGGGAGTCGTGGACGAGCGCGGGCTGTTCGCCCCGGCCGGCCTCGACGTGCCGGTCGAGCGCGTTGAAGCAGACGTTGAGCCGCGCGTAGGGAAACCAGCGGCGGAACGGCGTGCCCGAGGAGTCAAGGGCGCGGCGGACACAGGTACCGCATGCGTGTGTGGTCGAGCAGGATGCCGGTGATCGGTGGATCAGTCACCGGCATCGCGGTGATGCGGCGGCCTGACGTCAGGCGTGGCTTTCGCTCACGCGCCGAGGTGCGTGCGCAGCCACTGGCCCATCTGCCCGATGGCCTGGTCCACCTCGGGCACGCGGCCCGCGCCCATGATGAACGAGTGCTGGCCCTCGGGAAGGCCGTGGGTCTCGGACGTGACCTTGGAGTCGGCGAGCCGGCGCCCGAGGTCGGCACCGTCGTCGGCGAGGGTCTCGTACTCGCCGTAGTAGACGAGCGTGGGCGGCAGGCCGGTCAGGTCGGCGTTGGCGATGCTGACCCGGGGGTCGGCGGGGTCGATGGCGGGGTCCTGCACCCAGGCTCCGCGGAAGAACTCGAGGGTGGCGCGGCTGAGGATCTTGTCGTTCTCCTCGTTGGCGTCCACCGACTTGTTCTGGAGGGTGAGGTCGGTCCAGGGCGAGACGCTGACGATCGCACCGGGGGCGGGCTCGCCCTTGGCCAGCAGGCGCAGCGGCAGCAGGATCGCGAGCGTGCCGCCGATGGAGTGGCCGGTGCTGCCGATGTTCCGGGGCTCGTAGCCCTGGGAGAGCAGCCACCGGTAGGCCGTCTCGACGTCGTCGAGCTGCGCCGGGTAGGGGTGCTCCGGCGCCAGGCGGAAGTCCACGACCAGGGAGCGGACTCCGGCAGCCTTGGCGATGTGGCCGGCGGCCTTGCGGTCGGAGTGCATGGAGGCGGCGACGGATCCGCCGAAGTGGAAGTGGAGCAGCGCCTTGTCGGGGGCGGCACCCTCGGGGATGGCCCAGAGGGCGGGTACGCCGTCCGCGTCGACCTCGGCGTAGGTGACGCCTTCCGGTTCGGTCGACGCCTTGTGGTGCGAGTCGATGACGTCGCGGACGATGCCCAGGTCGAGCCCTGGTGTCTCGGCCTTCGCAGTCACGCTGGCGAGGAACTCCGCGAACTCGTGTGCTTCCTTGCTGACGCCCATGAGGGTGCTCCTTCTCGGACGGGTGCCGTGCGGGGTTCCCCGCGGCAGCTGGGTCGATGTGCTGTCCACGACGCTACTGGCTGAGTATAGAAAAGTAAACCTAGGTGGTGAAGTCATCCTCATGGACGCGAGCAGGCCCTTGGGGGCATTGGCGTGGACCCTCGCTCGATCCGGGCACGTCGAACCGCCCGAACGAGGGGGCCCTTGAGATGGCTGAGGACCGGCGGCCGTGAGGGACGGCTGTCCTTGCCGCCGGGATTCTGTACTGCGTGTGGCGGAAGGCGAGTTCGGAACCTTGGGGTCGGACGGCCGGTGTTTCGCACCTTGTGCAGCCGGGTGGTGGCGACCTGGAGAATGGGATGAGGCGAGGGTGGGTGCCTCGGCCGAGCACGGTATGTGGCACAGGACGTGCTGCTGACATGTGTCGCCACCCGTTGCGCAGGGTGCTGTGTCGGGTGCCTGGCGAATGAACGCGGACGAGAAACCGGGTACAGGACCTGAAGCCCCGCAGGGACCTCGTGAAAGCTGCGCGCGCTGAAGCCGCTGGCGTGTGTCACCGCCTCGCGGCGGACGGCCAGGGTGAGGGGGAGCCGGATGTCGATCTCGTCGGCGAGCAGTCGGCGCAGTCGCGTCCGCTGAGTCAGGAAGGCCGGCAGGACGCCGATGGTGCACGCGAGATCGAAACCGGACGGGCGTAGGGCCAACTGCCGTGTCGTGGTGATGAGTTCGGTCTGGAGCCGGGGATGCCGGCGGCGCAGCCGTACCAGGGCGGGGGCGCCGAAGCCGTCGGGCGCGCTGACACGCACCGTACCGTGCAGGGGTGGCGAGTCCTGGCCCGCAACGGTGTCGACGACGTGCTCGATGGCGCGTGCGTTCTCCGGGACGGCACGCCCGATGTCCGTCAGCGTCCAGCCTTCGGTACCGCGCTCGATGAGACGCAGGCCGAGGCGCTTTTCCGGCGCGGGGATATGGCGGGACACGGTGGTGTGGTCCACGCCGAGAGCGTCGGCGGCTGTCACCGGGCGTCCGGTGCGGGACACCGCGAGTCTGCGCGTCAGGAACCGGCCCAGTGCGCTCAACGCCCTGACGATAGGCATGGTCGCCGCCATCGACCGTGCGCGCGGCGTGGGAGCACATGCTGCTGTCCGCCGTGGTGCTCGCCAGCTTCGAGTACCGGCTCAATGCCCGGATTGCCGAGTGCCACGTGCCGGTCGTCTCGCTCATCGACGGCCTGTGCATGGGCGGCGGTCTCGGTCTGTCCGTCCACGTCGTCACCGAGCGCGGTGCCGGCGATGCCTGGGGCCGGGATCGGGTTCTTCCCGGACGTGGACCGGGCGTTCGGCGCGCCGAGCCTCGGCGAGATCGGCAAACGTCTGCGTCACGTCGATACGCCCTGGGCGGCAGCTGCGTCGACCGCCCTGGAGATCCTCAGAGGACGGAATGAGAGTGCATAGGAGTTTTGTCGTCACCTGAAGATGTGGCGGTGCGGCGTTCCGGCCGGTCGGCGGCCACGGGCATGTTGAGCTGAGTACCGTGAGCGAGCGCAAGCCCTACAAGACCGACGTGAGCGACGAGCAGTGGGCGCTGGTCGAGCCTGTGATCGCCGCATGGAAGGCCGCGCATCCCTCGGTCAGCGGCCATTAGGGTCGGTACGCGATGCGGGAGATCGTCAACGCACTGCTCTACCAGGGCCGGACCGGTGGCCCGTGGGAGCTGCTCCCACACGACTTTCCGCCACCCGGCGCAGTGAAGTACTACTTCTACACCTGGCGTGACGACGGCATCGACCAGACCATTCACGACCTGCTGCGCTGGCAGGTGCGGGAAATGGCGCGGCGGAAGGCGGATCCGAGTCTGGTGGTGCTCGACACCCAGAGCGTGCACGCGGCGGCCGGAGTGCCCGCCGAGTCGATGGGGCGCGATGCGGCAAAAAAAGTACCGGGCCGCAAGCGCGGCCTGGGCGTTGACGTTCTGGGGCTGGCGATCGCGGTAGTCGTGTCGGCCGCGTCTGCGCACGAGAACGCCGTCGGCATCGCGCTGCTGGACAAGGTCGCCGACGACAACGACACCGTGCAGAAGGCCCTGGTCGACCAGGGTTTCAAGAACGCCGTCGTCGCGCACGGGGAGAAGGTGGGCATCGAGGTGGAGGTCGTGGAGCGCAATCCCGCGCAGAGCGGGTTCGTTCCCCAGGCCAAGCGGTGGGTCGTGGAACGCGCGTATGGGATCTTGATGCTGCATCGCAGGCTGGTGCGCGGCTACGGGCATCTGCCCCGCAGTTCGGAGTCGCGGGTGTACTGGGCGACCGCGGTGATACCGCGGCGACCGCGCTGGCCTGGCGCACCGCATGACCGGCGGGGAACTGACGCTCGGCGCGGTGCTGGCACGGCTGGAGGAGCGGGAACGCGAGATCACCGCGCAGGCCGAGACCACGCGAGAACAGATCACGCAGCTGACCACACAGCTCGACGAACTCGGCCGGGCCGCCGAAGAAGTCCGGATCACCCGCAAGACACTGCTGGGGCTGCCCGACCCGCAACCGCCCGCGCCGTCGGCACCGAAACTGCCGGACCATCCGGCCTACGAGTAGATCATGGCGGTGTTCACCGCAGCCGACCAGCCGCTGCGTGCGCGGCAGGTGTGCGAGGCGATGGACCTGGCGGTCGCGCCCAACAACATCAACAACGTCCGCCTCAAGCTCAAGCGGCTGGCCGGCCGCGGGGTCCTGGCCGAGACCGAGCCAGGCTTGTTCACTCAGCCCCGGCCGTAGTCGATCGAAGTCGCCATGACCTGCCCGCTCGTCCCGCACGAAACGAAGAATCGAGCATCAGGTCTCATACCGCCCTCTCACAGACATCGCCCTCCCGCGAAACCAGGTGTTCTCGGCACTGAGCGACAAGCGGTGTCAGGTTCCCACCAACAAAAACCACGCTGGGCAAGAGATTAAGTGCCTCATCTGCTGTGCTTGACTTCATGACGCCAAGTTCCACTCCCGCGCCGGACGCGCCCCGATCGCCCGCGCACCTCAGCCCGCTGCGCAGGCTCACTGCCCGTGACCGCGGTGAGGTACACCGATCCGCCACTCAGCTGGAGCTCTTCTTCGACCTGTGCTTCGTCGTGGCCATCGCCCAGGCGGGCATCGAGTTGGTGCACGCGGTCGCCGAGGGCCATGCGGGCGAGGGGATCCTCTACTACGCGCTGGTGTTCTTCGCCATCTGGTGGGCGTGGATGAACTTCACGTGGTTCGCCTCGGCCTACGACAACGACGACGTGCTCTTCCGGGTCGTCACGCTGATCCAGATCGCCGGTGTGCTGGTGCTCGCGGCCGGGGTCTCCCGGGCGTTCGAGGACCACGAGTACCGGGCGGGGGTGGCGGGCTATGTGATCATGCGGCTCGCCTCGGTGTCCCAATGGTTGCGCGTGGCCAGGTCGAGTCAGGGCAGGGAGCGCAGGGTGGCCCTGCGGTACGCCGGCGGGGTGGTGCTGTGCCAGATCGGCTGGGTCGGCCTCGTGGTCCTGCCCGAGGACACCCTGGTCGCGGTGTTCGTGGTGATGGCGGTCCTCGAGATGTGCGTGCCGGCGTACGCCGAGAAGGTCCAGCCCACGTCCTGGCACCCGCGCCACATCGCCGAGCGGTACGGGCTGTTCACGATCATCGTGCTCGGCGAGACCATCGCGGCGGCCACGGTCGCCGTGAAGACGGGCATCGATGAGCAGGACGCGCTGGGCGAACTGCTGCCGATCGCCGCGGGCGGGCTGTTGATCATCTTCGCCGCCTGGTGGATCTACTTCGTGGTGCCGATCCACGGTCATCTGAGATCCAACAGGCAGGCGTTCCTGTGGGGTTACGGCCACTACGTCGTCTTCGCCTCGGCGGCCGCGATCGGTGCGGGTCTGGAGGTGGCGGTCGAGCAGTCCGTGGGCAAGGCGCACATCTCGACGCTGTCCGCGTCGGCGGCCGTGACCCTGCCGACGGCGCTGTATCTGTTCACCGTCTGGGCACTGCACGCGCGTCACTTCAAGGTGGGCATCGCCCAGCAGCTGGTACTGCCGACCGCGGCGCTGCTGGTGAGCTGCTGCATGTTCCTGGGCGAGTGGGCGGTGCTCTCGGCCGGTCTCGTCTGCGCGCTGACGGTGGTGACCGGCGAGACACTGACGGCGCGCACGACGGGCCGGGAGCGCGAGACGGCGGTGGGAGCGCCGTTCGCCTGACCGGCCCGGTCCGGACGAGATGGGCCCCATGACAGTTGACGCTCGGTCAGATGTCGTGGGGCCGCGGGGGGCACGCGACGCGTACCGGCGAGGGTTGGCTCACCGGCACCACGGTGGACGTGCGCGGCGGCGGGCCCGGCACCAAGGAGATCGACGCGCTCGATCCGCGCAACCTGGTGCCGAAGGTCGAGGCGATCGTGCTGACCGGCGGCAGCGCGTCAGGGCTCGACGCGGCGTCCGGGGTGATGGCCTGGCTGGAGGAACAGCGACGCGGGGTGCGGGTGGGGGGATCCGGCGCATGTCGTGCCGGTGGTGCCCGCCGCCTGTGTCTTCGGCCTCGGCCGCGGCGGCGACTTCCGGGCCAGGCCGGACGCGGCCACCGGACGGGCCGCGGTCGATGCGGGCGCCGCGGTGCCGGAGGGCTGTGTGGGCGCCGGTACGGGAGCCACCGCGGGGCCGGTCAAGGGCGGGATCGGCACCGCGAGCACGGTGCTCGACTCGGGGGTCACGGTGGACGCGCTGGTGGTGGCCAACGAGGCGGGGTCGGCCGTGGAACCCGGGACCGGGGCGCTGTACGGGGAGTTGTCGCAGGGGCGGGTGAGCTGTCCGGCACAGGACGTCCACCGGGCCGCGCGTCTGCGGCTGGCCGAGATCGCGGCGAAGAACGCGCCGCCCCCGCCGGACACCGCGCTCGCCGTGGTCGCCACCGGCGCGGACCTGCCGAAGGCGCAGGCGCAGAAGGCCGGCACGGCGCACGACGGCATCGCGCGCGCCGTGCGGCCGGTGCATCTGCTGAACGACGGGACCACCGTGGTGTCCGTCGCCGTGGCGGTGATGAGCGCCGCGCCCACGGTGGCCGTCGCCTGAAGTGCGTCACTGACAGCGTCCCCCAGGCGGTTCGTCCCAGCGGACGAGGAGGACGGCTAGAGCGGCGAACGCGGCGAACACGATGGCGCTGATCCAGCCGCGCGGGTTGTCGTTCAGCGGAATCCAGCTGGCCAGGAAAGACACGGTCCACGGCATCATGACCGCGGTGAGGGCGGCGAAACCGGGCCAGTCGTTGTCGCGGCGGAATGCGCACGCCACGGCGATGAGCCCGGCCGCGCTCCATGTCGAAGACCACAACGCCATCGGCGCCAGACACCACGGTCGCCGCCCTGCTGGCTCTTGCCGTCATCGCCGTTCGCTGGGCGCTTGGTCCGCAGACCCTCGACGAGTGGGAGTGTCTGGCCGATTGCCCCAAGCGTGCCGAGTCGGAGCCGGGGGGTGTGCGGAAGGGCGTCGCCATCGCTCAAGATTAATTACAGCGCCAGCCACGGTTCCGTTGATCCCTGGGGCCGGTGACCGCCTCATGATGGCGTTGCTGCGCGTCGCTGATCGCGAGTCTGCGGTGCTGCTGCCCGGTCCCGAGCCAGTCGCCGGTGCGCTTCGTCGAGCACCACCTCGCCGTCCGGGCCGCGCATCCGCCCCGGCGTCGGTCGCTCAGGCGGCGAGGGCGGTGCGGCCTGCGGCGTAGACGCGGGCGACCTCGGCGACGCGCTTGCCGAGCTCGGCGGCGGTGGCGATGTCGGCCTTGTGTACGCCCTCGACTCCCTGGTCCTGGTTGCTCTGGGCGGCGGCGCCGAGAAAGAAGCCGAGGCGGTTGAGGTCGTTCTCGGACGCCGTGGAGGTGTTCCAGCCGGGCATCAGACCGAGGCCGACCCATTGCATGTGGTGCTGCCCGGCGAGCACGGTGAAGTACTGCAGGGTGTTGAGCTTGTCGCCGCTCTTGCCCGCGGAGATGGTGAAACCTGCGGCGATCTTGTCCTTCCACACCTGGTTGAACCAGCGCTTGGAGCTGGCCTCGGCGAAGGCGTGGAAGACGGCGGAGGCGGTGCCCATGTAGGTGGGCGAGCCGAAGATGATCGCGTCCGAGGCGTCGAGCAGGTTCCACTGCTCCTCGGAGATCTCCTCGACGTTGATCAGGTGGGCGGTGGCGCCGGCGGTGATCACCCCATCGCGGACGGCCTCGGCGAGGACGGCGGTGTGGCCGAAGCCGGAGTGGTAGGCGATGGAAACGACAGAGGCGGTCACGTTACTTGCTCCTTCGGATGTGCATGTCGGGCCGCGCGGGACCCGGGCCGCGGGGCCCTTGAGTACGCTTTGCTCAGCTGGCGTTGAACGCCTCGGCGACGGTCAGCGTGTCCTCGTACTGGTGCAGGCGAACGATCCGGCCGTCCTCGACGGTCAGGTGCATGGCCGTCGGTGTGCTGAACTCCTTGCCATTGGCCGCGACGGTGTGTGTGAAGACCGCCATCAGCGCCACGTCACCACCGTCGACGATGATGCGCTCCAGTACGGCCTTGCTCTCGTCGTGCGCGAAGTGCGACCACATCGTGGTGAAGTACGGTGCCACCTCCTCCCGGCGGGTACGGCGCCCGGTCCAGGGCAGCGCGTCGCTGCCGGGGACGTGCCAGTCGATCTCCTCGGCGAACAGTTCCTGGATGCCGTCGGGGTCATGCTTCGCGAGGCGCTCCACGAACTTCTTGGCCACGGTCCGCGAGGTCTGCGTATCTGTCGTCATCGGTCCTTGTCCTTTGTCTCTTCGTTTGCATCAGGTGTCGGTCGGGCCTCAGCCCGGTGCCTCAGGCCCGGCCGGCCTGCGGGTTGGTGAACATGTGGTTGCCCGCCACCGCGTCCTTCGCGGGCACTTCGTCCTGCAGGACGTCCCAGTGCTCCACCACCAGGCCCTCCTCGAAGCGGAAGATGTCGACCGCCATGAGGGGTGTCTCGGTGCTGCCGGAGTACCTGCCGTGGATCATGACCAGGTCTCCCTCGGCGATGATCGCTCCCGGCTCGTACCGGGTGGCGTCGGGCAGGTCCGCGATGAAGTTGCGCAGCCCGGCCCTGGCCGGCGGGATGGTCGGGCTGTGCTGGATGTAGTCGGGGTGCAGGTGCCGGTCCAGCGCGGTGAAGTCCTTCGAGCTGAACGCGGTCGTCAGGAATTCGAGGACGGCGGCCTTGTTCCGCTCCGTCTCCGTCTTCCTTCGGCTCTGAGTCATCAGTCCTCCACAGGTTTGCCGACTGACACGGCTTTGTTGACTAACTGGACCACAATGGGAGCATGAAGTGGTCCAATCGGTCAACAAGGCGAAGAGTGTCAGGCGATATGCCCGCGCCGGCACGGAGGGTCGGGTTGTCGAGCATTGTGGTCCAACTGGACCACAATGAGGTATCGTGAGGTCATGGGGCGAAAACGAGGCTTCGACGAGACCACCGTGCTCGATGTTGTCCGCGACCGGTTCTGGACCACCGGATTCGACGGCACGTCCACCTATGACCTCATGGATGCGACCGGCCTGGGCAAGGGCAGCATCTACAAGGCGTTCGGCAACAAGAACGCCCTTTACGTGCGCGTCTTCTCCGACTACTGCCAGGGCATCGTCGCCCAGGCCCGCGAGGAGCTGCGGGAGGGCCCGCATGCGGTGCTCACCTCGCCGATGGCCCGCCTGGAGCGCTACGTCGTCTCACTCGCCGACGCCTTCGCGAGCGAGTCGCCCCGCCGGGGATGCTTCCTCACCAAGGTCACCGCGGACCGCGCTGGAGAGGACGACATGGTGGCGGGCACGGCCCGTCGCGCGTTCGAGGATCTCGCCGACGCCCTCGCGTCCGCGCTACGCGACGCCCAGGACGCGGGAGAAGTGGCCGAGCACGCCGACGCCACGGCCCTGGGATATCTGCTGCTGAGCGTGATCAGGGGCATCGACAACATGGCCAAGGCGGGTGTCGACGCCACGACGCTCCGACAGACGGCCCGGCAGGCGCTGGACCTGATCCCCAGGGCGGACGCACCGTACGTGCGGCGCTGACATTCCCCCCTCTCTTCCGACGACGGACATGCCGCGTCGGACATAAGCAAAATGTGCAGTTTGACTGTGGCGAAGAGCTCGCCGCCTCTCACCGGGAGTCCCTATGCGTGCCATCCAGATGACCCAGTTCGGCAAGCCGGAGGACGTCGTACGCGTCGTCGATCTCCAGGAGCCGAACGCTCCCGGCGCCGGCGAGGTCAAGGTCGCGGTCGAGTTCTCACCGCTGAACCTGCACGACCTCAAGGTCGTCAGGGGCGAGCTCGGGCGGCCACCGCTCCCGCTGGTCCTCGGCAGCGAGGGTGTCGGCCGGGTTGTCGAGGCGGGCCCCGGCGTCGACACGCTCGCGGCCGGCGACCTGGTGGTTCTGCCGCTGCTCGCCGGTGCCTGGCGCGAGCGGCTGCTGCTGCCCGCCGACGGGCTGTTCCGGCTGCCGGAAGGCAGCGTCGAGCAGTTCTCGATGCTGGGCATCAATCCGCCCACGGCCGGTCTGATCCTGAGCGAGTACGCCGACCTGAGGCCCGGGGACTGGATCGTGCAGAACGCCGCGAACTCCGGCGTCGGACGTTCCCTGATCGCCCTGGCGAAGGCCCGCGGATTCCGGACGGTCAACTTCGTCCGGGACGAGTCCGTGTCCGCCGAACTGACCGCGGCCGGCGCGGACATCGTCCGCCGCGACGGTGCGACGGCGGCCGAAGAGGTTCGCAAGGCGATCGGCGATGCCCGGGTCGGGCTCGCCGTCGACTCGGTGGGGGGCGACGCTCCCGCCCGCCTGCTCGACCTGCTGTCCGAGGGCGGTGCGCTTGTCAGCTACGCCTCGGCGACCGGGCAGCCGATGTCCGTCGACGCACTGACCCTGATCGGCAAGCGCGCGACGGTACACGGATTCTTCGCCGGCCATTTCGACTACGCGACAAAGGTGCTCCCCGTCATCCGCGAAGCCGCGCCCCTGGTCGCGAGCGGAGTCCTGTTCGTTCCGCTAGGCGCCGTGTTCGACCTCGATGACATCCATACGGCGATCGAGCAGGTCGTCCGCGGCGGAAAGACCCTGCTCAAGGTGGCCCGGTCATGACGATCTCCGGAGGAACTCGCACCGTCGCGGGTCCCGTGCGCACGCGAGCCGAGCCGTAGCAGGGCGTTCGAAGCGGCATCACCCTCGCCAGGCAAACCGCAGCTCATTCGCGAGTTCGGTGAGGGGCAGCCACCGCCACGAGAGAAGTGCCGAGATGCGCGAACTGTCCTACGAAGTCCTCGTCTCTGACGGCGTTCCCCGGGAGATCGATCTTCAGCTGCCGAACGGCGACGGGATCGTGTCCTCGCCGATCTCATCCACCCTGATCACCGGAGAACGCGACGCGGTCCTGGTGGACCCGCCGCTGACACACACCCAGATCGCGCAGGTCGCCGAGGGCTTGGCCCGCTCAGGGAAGCGTCTGGCGTTCGTCTACGTCACCCACGGCCACCCCGACCACTGGTTCGGCACCGCGACGCTGCTGGAACGGTTCGGCGACGCCGACAGCGTGGTGTACGCCACCGAGGGCACCATCCGGCAGATGCGCAGCCAACTGGAGAGCAAGGACAAGGGGTTCGCGAAGACCTTCCCCGGGGTCCCGGAGAACACCCCGGTCCTCGCCGTGCCCGTGCCGACCGAGGGATTCCTGCTGGAGGGCCGAGTCCTGCGGGCCGTCGAGACCGGTCACACCGACACCGACGACTCCAGCGTCCTGCACGTGCCGTCGATCGGTCTCGTCGTCGCCGGGGACGTGGTCTACAACGGCGTGCACCTGATGATGCTCGAAGGCGGTGACGGCGGCCTTCAGGCGTGGCTGGACGGCATCGACCGGCTCGCCGCACTCGATCCGCGCCACGTGGTCGCCGGCCACAAGAAGGCAGACCTGCCCGACGACCCGAAGATCCTGGACGAGACCCGGCAGTACCTGCGCGACGCGATCCGGCTCCTGGCCGGCAAGCCGGAGCCGCTGGAGTTCTTCGAGGAGATGTCGAAGCTCCACGGTGACCGGCTCAACCCGGGACCCCTTTGGTACAGCGCCCTGGGCCTGCTCGCCTGAGCCACGCCGCGTCGCCACCCCGTGAAGACAGATGCATCACCTCGACGAAATACGGAGGCTGCCGACATGGCCACCCGCTTGAAGATCGCGATCCTCGACGACTATCAGAACGTCGCGACGAGCCTGGCCGACTGGGCGTCGCTCGTTGCCGAGGTCGTCGTTTTCACCGAGCCGTTCGCCGACGCCGACGAGGTGGTCCGTAGCCTCGCCGGGTTCGACGTGCTCGTGGCCATGCGGGAGCGCACGCGATTCCCGGCCGAGGTCCTGGAGCGGCTGCCCGACCTTCGGCTCCTGGTCAGCACCGGCCCGGCCAATGCCGCCATCGACCTGACGGCCGCCCACAGACTCGGCATCACGGTGTGCGGGACCCGCTATGAGTCCCACCCCACCATCGAGCACACCTGGGCGCTGATCCTCGGTGCCACGAGAAACCTGGTCGTCGAGGCGGAGTCGATGCGCGCCGGCGGCTGGCAGGTATCGGTCGGCGAGGGGCTGCACGGCAGGACTCTCGGCATTCTCGGCCTCGGTCGCGTCGGCTCCGGAGTGGCACGGATCGGACAGGCCTTCGGAATGGACACCATCGCATGGAGTCGGAACCTGACCCCCGAAACCGCCGCCGAGCACGGCGGGCGGGCGGTGACGAAGGAGCGGCTCTTCACCGAAAGCGATGTGCTCTCGATCCACGTACCGCTCAGCAAGCAAACACGCGGGCTGGTCGGCGCGGCGGAACTCCGGTCGATGAAGCCCTCGGCCCTCCTGGTCAACACCTCACGCGGACCGGTCGTCGACGAGGTCGCCCTGATCGACGTCCTGCGTGAGGGCGCGATCCGAGCAGCCGCCCTCGACGTGTACGACACCGAGCCGCTACCCGCGGACCACCCGTTGCGGGCGCTGCCGAACGCGCTGCTCACGGGGCACGTCGGATTCGTGAACCGCGACCTGTACGAGATTTTCTATCAGGACTCCGTCGAGGACATCGCCGCGTTCCAGGCGGGTTCTCCCGTGCGGCTGATGAAGTAGGAGCCGAAGACGACGACCCGACCGACTCACACACCGCCTCTCTCTCCCATGTGACGGCTCCGACGCGGTTCGTCACGGCGAACCGAATTCGGTACGCCTGCCGGCGCTTCCACGCCGAGACCGGCACACCGCTGGTGTTCCTGCATCACCCAGGTCACCCGGGACTCAGCAGGGATTGTTCGCCCAGCCGCGGCATAGCAGCCCGGCGGCCCTCCGAGCAGCCTGCCTACTCCAGCCGACAGGGCAATGCAGACATCAAGTCACGTACCGCCCGCTCACACCTTGCTGGCCGGGGCGGGCAGCTCACGCTGAGCGAGTGCCCGGACGTCGAACTCGTCCTCACGCGCACGACCATCCGCGCGACCCTGGTCGACAAGGACCGCACTCCCCGCCGGCACGGTGCATCGCTCGGCGGACGGACACCGCGGGCTTGAGCATGTCTGCCGGTGAGCAGGCCGGCGCCTCACGCAAGGAGCCCGCAGGAGGGGCACGCGCCCAGGAGCCGGGAGCTGCGAGCTCCGTCGGCCGGGCTGGCACAAGAGCTGAAGTGATGCGTCCGTCATGAGCGTAGAGAGCCGTGTCCCGCCCGACGCGGGACATCCTCGTCCCTCCGCCTGGAGGCGTGGCGGTTCGTCCGCGGTGATCGCTCCCGACAGGCAGCGGGAGGCCGCCGGAACACCACCAGTGCCGGATCGCCGTCGGCGTCGTCGCCCGAGGGTCTGCGACCGGCACGGGCTCAGTCGTTGTCGGGCACCATCGAGACCACGACCTTGCCGGCCTTGGTGCGACCCTGCTCGACGTACGCCATCGCCTCAAGTGTCCGGTCGAACGGGAAGGTGCTGTCGATGACCGGCCGCAGCTTCCCGCTGTCGTAGAGGGCGCCGAGCTTGCGCAGCTGCGAGCCGCTGGCCTGCATGAAGAGGAACTCGTAGCGCACGCCCAGCGCCTTGGCCTGCTTGCGGATCTTACGGCTGAGGGTGTTCATGACCAGGCCCAGGACGGAGGGGGCGCCGATCTGCTTGGCGAAACCGGCGTCGGGCGGGCCGGCGACACTGATGGCCAGGCCGCCGGGCTTCAGCACGGTCAGCGACTTCTCGAGGTTCGCCCCACCCAGGGAGTCCAGCACCAGGTCGTAGCCCGAGAGCACCTTGGAGAAGTCCTCCTTGGTGTAGTCGACGACGACGTCGGCGCCAAGGCTCCTGACCAGCTCCTCGGACCTGGTGTTCGCGGTCGTCGCCACCGTGGCGCCGAGGTGCTTGGCGAGCTGGACGACCGTCGACCCGAGGCCGCCGGCTCCGGCGTGGACGAGCACTTTCTGCCCCGGCTTCACGTGCGCGCGCTCGACGAGGATCTGCCAGGCGGTCAGGGCCACCAGCGGTACGGCGGCTGCCTCCTCCAGGGAGAGTGAGGCCGGCTTGGGGGCGACATCGTCCGCGTCGATCGCGATGTACTCCGCGAAGCCCCCGATCCGCAGGTCGCGCGGGCGGGCGTAGACCTCGTCGCCGACCTCGAAGCCGTGTACGGCGGAGCCGACCTGTGTCACGACGCCCGCCACGTCGTGGCCGAGCACGAACGGGCGCTTGTACTTCAGGATCTGCTTGAACTCCCCGTCGCGGACCATCTTGTCCAGCGGGTTGATGCCGGCGGCGCTCACTCTGACTAGGACGTCGCGGTCTCCGACGGCGGGCTCGGGTACCTCCGCGGCGCGCACGCCGTCCTTGCCGTACTTCTCGACGACGAAGGCCTTCATGTCGGCCGCCCTTCTGCGTGGGTGTTTCAGTGCTTTATGTGATTCTTCGGGCAGGTTCCCTTGCGCGCCCGTTTCTCGCGCGCGGCCGGGGTAACCGCTGCTCATGACGCTACTTGCTGAGTATAGAAAAGTAAACTCAGGAGAGGTTAGTATCACTGCATGGATGCGAGGACCGAAACTCTTCAGGACGCCGGCAGGGACCTCCGTCTGGACCGGGACACGTCGAACTGCTCGATCGCCAGGACCCTTGAGGTCGTGGGGGAGAAGTGGACGATCCTGATCCTGCGAGAGGTCTGGTACGGCTCGTCCCGTTTCAGTGAGTTCGAACATGTCCTGGGCTGTCCCCGCAACCTCCTCGCGGCGCGGCTCAAGATGCTCGTGGAGGAAGGGATCCTGGTCACCGAGGCCTACAAGGAGCCGGGCTCACGGAGCCGGCCGAAGTACGTGATCACGCCCAAGGGCATGGACCTTGTCCCGGCAGTGATGGGGCTCCTGCAATGGGGCGACCGCTACCGCGCCGACCCCGAGGGCCCGGCCATGCTGACGCGCCACCGTGGATGCGGCGCGCACGTCGATGCCCAGATCCGCTGCGAACAGGGCCACGCCGTACGGGTGGAGGACATCGAGAGCATCCCCGGCCCGGCATTTCGCCTGAAGCCCGCCGAGTGAAGGAACTCGCAGCGGGCTCAGTCTGCTGACGCATGCTCGCCGCGTCTGGTCCGGGATTGGTGGAGACGGACCTTCGTACGGTTGCCGCAGCGGGACATGGAGCACCAGCGGCGGTTGCGGGCGGGGGAGCGGTCCAGGAAGCGCAGGGCGCACGTGTCCGCGCCGCAGACGCGTACGCGCCGGATCTCGGCGGACAGGAGCAGATCGACGGCGTCCTGGGCGATCAGTGCCAGCGCGGCTGAGGCGTCGGCGGCGACGCTCGTGGCTGCGGCGGGCTCCAGGCGCCCGTCCGTGACGGTGATCTGAAGGGCGGGCCGGGGGGCCTCGGCCGCCGCCCGGTTGAGCGCGGTGATGTCGCCGGGCGAGGGCAGCCGACCGTCTGCGGCTGCGAGTACGGCCCGGTCGACCGTCTCGCGCAGTCGCCGGCCTGCCGTCAGGACGGCGGCAGTGCAGGGATCCTGGATGCCCGGTGCGAGCAGGCCCGCTCGCTGAAGCCAGAGAGCCAGGTCGCCTGGATTCCGGAGAGTCTCCTCCGGCGCGGTCCGCCACCGGTAGCGGAGGGTGTTGGTGAAGTCCAGGCAGACCCGCCCGCCGTCCCAGATCCACATGTCGTCCGTTGCCACCCCTCCATTCTGCACGTTAGCTTAACTGTCTAAGACGGTTAGTCGAGGGAGCGCAGCAATGGGACAGCCGACGGTGACGACCGGCGTGACACAGGTGGACGGGGTCCGCCTGCACTACGTCCGAGCGGGATCGGGCCCTCTGCTCGTTCTGCTCCACGGCTGGCCGCAGACCAACGAGTGCTGGCGGCCGGTGCTGGCGGAACTCGCCGCCGACCACACCGTCGTGGCGCCCGACCTGCGCGGCTACGGACTGAGCGACAAGCCCACGACCGGCTACGACAAGCGACGGATGGCCGCCGACATCGCCGGTCTCGTCGAAGCGCTCGGCTTCGAGAAGGCCGCGGTCGTGGGTCATGACCGGGGCGCCCGGGTGGGGCACCGCTGGGCGCTGGACCGCCCCGAGCAGGTGGAGCGGCTGGCCGTGCTCGACATCGTGCCCACCCGGGAGATGTTCCGCCGCCTGGACGCCTCCCTCGCCTCCGGGTACTGGCACTGGCTGTTCCAGATGCAGCCCGATCTGCCCGAACGCCTCGTGGGACCCGACATCCGCGGCTACCTCGAGTACTTCTTCGAGCGGTGGACCTACAACCGTCACGGACTGACCCCCGAAGCGGTCGACACCTACGTCCGGGCGTTCTCCCGCCCGGGCGCGTTGCGGGCGAGTTTCGACGACTACCGGGCCATGGAGCAGGACGTCGCCCTCGACGATCTGGACGCCGCCGAAGGCCGCCGCCTCGGCATGCCGGTACTGGCGCTGTGGGGTTCCGTGGGGCTGCCGTCCCGCCTGCCGACGCTGGAGATCTGGCGCGAGTACGCCGATGACGTCACCGGTGCCGAGATCCCGGAGTGCGGCCACTTCATCCCGGAGGAGCAGCCGACAGCGATGCTGGCGCATCTGCGGCCGTTCCTGGCTGACGGAAGGGCTGTTTAGCCCGGGCCTTTCAGGAAGCCTGTCCACGGTGATCTGGCTTGTCGAAGACCCTGATCGTTTGCCATGGAAGGCACCTGCCGAGTGAGGGCTGCCGGGTCGCGTCCGAAGATCATCGTGAGTGCTGGCGGGCGTGGCGTGGTCGGTCACGCCGGTGCCCGGATGCTCGCCGGGGTCGCCGAAGTGACCGGCCTGACAGCAGCGTGCGGTGATGCCTTGGCCGGGTTGCGGCAGCGCTGCGGTGTGCATGACCCAGGCCGGGTCGCCATATTCGTCAAGGAATGGCGGCGGTTGGCGACGCCTCGGGACGAGCGGGTCCGCGGAGGCGAGGCCTTGGCCGCCAGGCCCCGGTTGATGGATGCGTACCGCCGTTTCCTCGTCCTCGATCCGCAACTACCGCAGCACCTGATGCCCACCGGCTGGCCCCGTGAAAAGACCCGGTGCCTGTTCGAGCACGGCTACGACGGGCTGGGTGAGCGCGCCGAAGAACGGGTTCGCGAGATCCTCACCGCGGCGGGGCTCGACGTGCCCGCCGGCCTTGGGCATCACACCGCCGCGCAGTTGAGCGCAGTCTCATGGCAGGCCGAATGCCCCATACATGCGAGAGACGGCTACCCCGAAGGCGGTGTCCGCGATGGGGAAGACGTGCCGGGTGGGCACGATGTCCAGGACGGCGGCGCGCCTGACCCGGGCGGGGTGATCGAGGCACATCCGGTGCACGATGCGGGCACCGCGGTCGTGTCCGACCGCGGCGAAGGTGTCGAAGCCGAAGTTCGCCATCACCGTGACCATGGCGCGTTTGCTGTACTCGGTATGGTCGGCGCCGACGACCGGTTTCGCGGAGCCGCCGTAGCCGCGCAGATCCGTCAGCACGACGGTGTGGTGCTGGGCCAGGATGAGGGCGATCTGATGCCACATCACTGAGTCTGCGGATAGCCGTGCAGCAGCAGGGCCGGTGGCCCGGTGCCGGTGGTCCGGCCGGTGATACGGATCCCGTCGATGTCCACCTCGATCGGTGCGAACCCCGCGAGCAGCTGTGCCATGTCGCCCACTCCCATCTCGGTCGGGTGTGCCGCGCACGAGGCCTGCCCCACGCTCCGCAATTTCACTGCTCTCACGTTGCGGTCGACGTCACGGTTCGCCCCTGCTCCGGCCGGCGCCCTGTCGCCGGTCTTCAGTGCCGAGCAGGGAGGCCGACGGGCAGCCGTGTTCAGGGCTGTCGCGGTGCCGTACCGCGAGATGGGCACGCAGGGTCTCTTCGACCCCCGCGTGGCCGGGCGCCTCCGCCTCCGGCGTCTCGCACTGCTCGCGGATCTGGTCGGCGACCGTGGAAGCGACCAGGTCGTCCGTGGAGTCGAAATGGGGGTAGAACGCGCCGTTGGCCAGTCCCGTATCCGCCATGAGCGCGGCGGTCCCCGAACCGTCGATGCCGTCGGCCTTGAGCTGGCGGCCGGCTGCCTCGATGATCCGCCGCTGCGTCGCCTGCTTGAGGTCTCGTCCGTATCGCACCCCCACCTATGGTAGTATGAGCGTAATATAAATGATCGGGAGCCGCCGTTGGCGGTGACACGGCTGGTGGCCCTCGTGACGGGTGCGTCCCCGGGCGTCAGTGTTGCTGCGCCGCATAGTGCCGACCCGGGATCCTGTTCCGGTCGCGAACGCCCGGGGGCGACCGCATGCTTCCCACGCGAGCATCGTTCGACCTCGCGCATCGCCTGCCGAACGTCTCACTTCGGATCTGCCCCGATGCCGGCCCTGGCGGCGTCTTCCCACACCACGAGCAATTCGTGCCACACGTTCTGGAGCTTCTTCGATGAGCCCTCAAACCGGAGTTATCACCGCTCGTCGGGCTCGACCAGCGCAAGCAGCGCCGTGTCGCACACTGAGCGCGATACCTGGCGCGCAGGCTAGCGGCCAACCGCCGTTGGGGAGCGGAACGCACTACCAGGTGTGGCGGTCGAGCCAAGTGTTGATGCGCTCCGCGGTCTCGCGCCAACCCGGTTCGAGGAGGACGTTGTGGGAGCGTCCTCGGACGAAGAGGTAGTCGGAGCCGAAGTGGGCGGCGCTGCGGCGGACGGCTTCGGCGGGGACGATCACGTCGTTCTCCGCTGCGATCACCAGCGAGGGTCCGTCGATGCGGGTGCGGTCCACTCGGAGCGAGGTCGACAGCGTCTCCTTGATGGCCATGGCCGATTCCCTGCACAGCAGAGCGTGGTAGCGGCGGGCGTCGTCTTCCGGGCTGCCCTCGAACACCGTCTGCCATGCGGTCTCGAAATCGGGGATGTCGGTCGGCCGCGTGAGGTCGATCCCGGTGTTGGGGTGGAGGCCCACTTCGGCGCTGATGGCCGGGGTGATGTGGACCTGCGCAAGGACGGGGTGCTTCTCCGCGTACTTCAGTCCGACCAGCGCACCCATGCTGTGAGTGATGAGAATCGGCACGTGCCCGATGTGGTCGACCACGGTCTCCAGCTCTTCCACGGTGTCGGCCATGGAGCGGAGCGTGAACCGGTCTTCCGGCAGGTCCTGGGACCCGTGGTGGTTGAACCAGCTGAACGCGTAGGAGTCGTGGCCGGCGGCGGCGAAGTAGGGCAGGTAGTTCTCCCACGCCCAACTGCCCTGCAGACCGCCGTGGACGAAGACGATGGGCGGACCGGACGGGCTGCCTTCCGATGGGACATGCTCGATGAAGACACCATCGATCGTCTTGTTTTCAATCTTCACTGTGATTCCTTCTCGCGGAGTGGGGGCAACGGCGGTGGGGAGTGGGCCTCCGCATCCACGACGGCGGCCTCGACGGCCGCGCTGGTCTCGTCGCCCGGGCCATCTGGCCGGCGGGCCAGGAGCTGTCGCGCGGACATCTCGCTACGCACGAGGCCCGTCACACGGGTTTGTCGGCAACCAGGCGCCGCAGCACTGCCGAACAATGAAGAGGGAACCGGCTTCAGTCCGCCGGTGGGAGTTCACGCTGTGAGGGGTACTGGCAGGGACCCCCCCACCATGCGCTTCGGCTTCCTACGCTGGAGGCATGGACAATCGGGCGGAAGTCAGCGCGTTCCTCAAGTCCCGCCGTGGCAGGATCACCCCCGAGCAGGCGGGCCTGTCGGTGTACGGGGGGCGGCGGGTACCCGGCCTTCGCCGCGGCGAGGTCGCTCAGCTGGCCAGCGTGAGCGTCGAGTACTACACACGCCTGGAACGCGGCAACCTCAGCGGCGTCTCCGAAAGTGTCCTGGACGCCCTGTGCAACGCCCTGCGGCTCGACGACACAGAGCGTGACCACCTGTACGCCCTGGCCCGCGCCGCCAACACCGGCCCCGCGCGTGTCTGACATCGCCCCAAGCGAACGGCTGTGCGGTCCAGCGTGCTGCGGATCATCGAGGGGCTGCACGACCAGCCTGCCTATGTGCGCAACAACCGCCTGGACATCCTCGCGGCCAACCCGCTGGCCCGTGCCCTGCACGCCCCGGTCTTCGAGTACGAGTCGCCCAACACCTGCCGGTTCGTATTCCTCGACCCGCGCGCCCCGAGCCTCTACCTCGACTGGGAGCGGGTGGCCCGCAACGGGGTCGGTGTGCTACGCGTCGAGGCGGCCAGATACCCCTACGACCGGGAGCTGCGCAGCCTGATCGGTGAGCTGTCCATGCGCAGCGACGCCTTCCGCGGAATGTGGGGCGAGCAGGACGTGCACACCTATACCAAGGGCACCAAGAGGTTCCTGCACCCGGCGGTGGGCGAGCTGGCACTCACCCACGAAACGCTGGCCCTGCCCGGCGACGACGAACTGTCCATCGCCGTCTACAACGCCGAACCCGGCACCCCAGCCGCCGACGCACTGAAACTCCTGGCCAGCTGGGCCGTCACCCAGAACCAGGGAACAACCGCCGCGCCGGCCGACTCCGAACACTGACACCGGCGCGCCAGGGGCCACGGCCTCTGGCGACGAGGGCGCGCCCGCACATACCCCCCTGCTCCGGCGTCCGCGCACTGGACGACCGACGCCCACCACCCCTGTTCACCCCTTCTCAGAAACCCAAGGACATGACGATCAACTTCTCTTTCGACAACAAGGCTGCCCTCGTCACCGGCGCCGGTTCGGGCCTCGGGCTGGCCGCCGCCAAGGCGTTCGCAGAGGCGGGCGCCGCGGTCGCGCTCGCCGACCGGGACCTGGACGCCGTCCAGGCTGCGGCCGAGCAGCTGACGGCGGCCGGGCACCGGGCGATCGCCCTGCGCTGCGACGTGGCCGACGAATCCGACGTGGCCCGGGCCGTCGACGAGACGGTGAAGGTGTTCGGCAGTCTGGACGTGGCCTACAACAACGCCGGCATCCAGGCCCCGGTCAGCGAGACGGCGGATGCCGACGGCGACGACTTCGACCGCGTGATCGCGGTCAACCTCCGCGGTGTCTGGAACTGCATGAAGCACGAGCTGCGCCAGATGCGCGAGCAGGGCGACGGAGCGATCGTCAACTGCTCCTCCACGGGCGGCGTCGTCGGTACCGGGGGACTGGGCGCCTACACCGCTTCCAAGCACGCGGTGATCGGCCTGACCCGCAGTGCCGCGCTGGAGTACGCCACCCGCGGTATCCGCGTCAACGCGATCTGCCCGGGCGTCACCGAGACCCCCATGGTCGCCAACGCGATCGCCGAGGCGCCTGAACACATGGCGGCCATCATCGACGAGATCCCCATGAAGCGCTCCGGGAGTGTCGAGGAGATCGCCTCCGCCGTGCTGTGGCTGTCCAGCCCGGGAGCCGCCTTCACCACAGGCCAGGCACTCGTCGTCGACGGCGGCTTCACCGTCAAGTAATCACCAGCGGCGCGGTACGGCCGGGACACCGGACTCCCCTCGTGCGGCAGCCGTCCGGCGGGGACCCAGCACTTCCGGGTGCCTGACGAGGGGTCCCCAGCGTCCTGCTCTCGGCGCATTTCTTGAGGTAGCGGTCCCGCTGCGCTGCGGACCGAATGCCATGCGAGCCGATCCGCGAGCTGTTCGGCGCCGGCCTGGCGCAGGGCGGCCGGGGTCTCTTGAACACCGCCGTCAGCGTGTGATCGGCGTGCATCTCCACGGCCGTACGGGCGCTCCCGGCCGCCGTACGGCTTCCCGTCGAGCAGGCAGTCGGCGAAGACATACCCGGGCGCGGGGTGGTGACCGTGGCGGCGACGGAGCACAGCGTGTCGGGCGCGTTGTACGCGGCGACGACCGGCCCGGTGGTGTTGAAGACGGCGCCGGAGGGCTTGCCCTGGTTCAGCGCGACGCCGAGCGGCTCACCCCGGTGGACTGCGCGGCGGCAGAGCGGGGAGGTTGTCGGCGTTGCCGTCGTCCGGGATCGCGAACGCCTGGAGGGAGGCGCCGGAGACCGTGTCGTACGACGCGGGGATCTGGACCGGCGTCGTACCGACCAGCCGTGCGCGATCTGCGCCTCCATCTGCGCGGTGCCGCCGGCTTCCTGGAGGGCGAGGGGGCTGTAGCAGACGAGCTGGTCGATGACGGCGACGGAGGTGTCGACGGGGAGGGTGCCGCATCGACTCGCTGTCACGGCAGCGGCGTCGGGCCGTGTCCGTCCCGGCTGTGCCGGTCAGCCGAGTCCGCCCAGCCGCCGTTTCCGGAGCGTGTACCGCTCGACCGCTTCCCAGAGGTCCTTCCTGGTCATGTCCGGCCACGGCGTCTCGGTGAAGACCATCTCGGCGAACGGCATCTGCCACAGGAAGAAGTTCGACGTGCGGGTCTCGCCGCCGGGCCGCAGGTAGAGGTCCACGTCGGGAAGGGCGAGCTCGTTGAGGTAGCCGGCGAACAGCTTCTCGTCCACGGGGGTGTCGGCCAGGACTCCGTTGCGGGCGTCCTCGGCCACTCGGTTGACGGCGCGCAGGATCTCGTCCCGTCCGCCGTAGTTGAGGCACAGGACGAGGGTCAGCGCGTCACGGTCCCTGGTGATGTTCTCGGCGGATTCGATCTCGCGCAGGAGGAAATCGGGGAGGCCCTCCTGCGCACCCAGCCACCGCACCCGGACCCCCAGATCCCGCATCTCCTCCTTGTTCTCCTTCAGGTATGCCGCGTAGACGCCCATGAGGTCGCCGACGACCTCCTGAAGCGCCCGCGCCCCCTGCCGGTGTCCGCTGCCACGTGGCAGCCCCCGGCGCTTGGCCCATCGGCCGTTGCCGTCCGGAGTCAGCGCCACATGACGCGGCAGGAACTCTTTCGGTATGTGCGGCACCATTCCTGCCTTCTCCCTCGGGCTGCCGAGCAGTATCACCTGCGTGGAAACGGAGGGCCTCGGCGGGGTTTCCCGGACGCGTGCACATTCGGCGGCAGTACACCGAGGTCCGCCGGCCGACACTCGGCGCCGCTCTGTTTGCCGCGGTTCCCGCCGCCTGGGCCTACGCCGGTGGGCCGACTCCGCTTCAGGTCACCGATGCCGCCCATGGCGGTGGATCTGATCCACGTCCGCTTCCAGTACGTCGTACAGGCCGGCGTCGTCCCCCAGTGCCCCCAGCCCGAGAGCCACGATGATCTGCCGGTGGTGCGGCATCATGACCGGCTCTCCCTTCGCCACCAGAATCGCCCGCACCGACCGGCCCGCCACCGGCCTCCGCCTCCGTGCCGCCACGCTCACCCAACAGGCAGGCCACGTCCCCGGCCCCTGGGCGAGCGCCTGCGCGACCTCGCCGACGCCCACCACCGCACCCGTATCAGCCAGGGCGGCAGCCGTGGCTCGCTGCCCCGGTCGGTGAGCGTCGGCCGCCGGCCTTGGGCGGGCGGTTACTCCGTCAGCGCGCCCATGGCCCGATCGAGCAGGACAGCGAGGGAGACGGTGCCCTCGCAGGCCACCCACCCTCTCGCGGCTGCGTCCAGGCAGCCGAGGGCGGCTGCGACCAGCGCGGTCGGCCTGGGATCCTCCGGCCGGCCAGGACTGGCTTCCAGTCGCCTGGCGATCTCCGGCACCAGTTGTTCCTGCCACTGCAACTGCTTCTCGAAGTGCCGGGCGCGCAGTGACGGCGTCCCTTGAAGCATGCGCAGAAAGCTCAGCGTCTGCTCGGGTGCTTCCTCGTTCACCCGCACCAGGACGTCGAAGGCCCGGCGTAGCGCCACCCAGGGCCGCTCCTCGTCGGGGCGGGCGGCGAGGGCTTCCGCGACGTGCTGGCCATCGCCCTCCAGGCCGCTCAGCACGATGTCTTCCTTGGTCCCGAAGTACCGGAACAGGCTGGCGCGCGACAGACCCGCTTCGGCGGCGATCTGGTCGGCGGTCGTCCGGTCGAAGCCCTGGGAGGTGAAGAGCCGGAGCGCCACTTCGGTGACTTCCGCCCGGACTGTCGCCCGCATGCGTTCACGCAGACCGGGCGGCTTCGGCGGGGTGTGGTCGGCGGTGCTGGCGGAGTCGGTCATACGAGGAACACTACAGCCGCGACTCAACTTGAGACCCAGTCTCGACCGAGGGCCGCATCTCGCCACTTCGCTGAAATCGGACAGCGAATCATCTTGAGACTCAGTCTCAAGCGGGTGTAGAGTCTACGACGGAGGCTCCGCGGCGAACGGAGTGCTGCGAACCGGCACACCGCCAGGCTGCCGCCTGCCTCGTCAACCCGACCCACTCTCTGAAGGAACCTGCCATGACCACCGCGTTCGACCCGATCGACCTGAGCGGCAAGACACTCGCCAACCGCATCGCGATGGCGCCGATGACCCGCAGCCGCGCCGACGCTCCCGCTGCCACGGCGACGGAGCTGATGGCCACCTACTACGCCCAGCGTGCGAGCGCCGGCCTGATCGTCACCGAGGGCATACAGTCGTCGGCCGTCGGCCAGGGCTACACCAACACTCCCGGCCTGCACTCCGCCCAGCAGGTCGACGCCTGGCGGAAGGTGACCGACGCCGTCCACGCCCAGGGCGGCACGATCTTCGCGCAGCTGATGCACACCGGCCGGATCGGCCACCCCAGCCTGCTGCCCGACGGACTCGTCCCCGTCGCCCCCTCTCCCGTCGCGGCGGCGGGCCAGGTGTTCACCTACGAGGGCCCCCAGGACTACGTCACGCCGGAGGAACTGGACCAGGACGCCATCGGCCGGACGATCGCCGACTACGCCGACGCCGCACGCAACGCGATCGCCGCCGGTTTCGACGGCGTGGAGATCCACGGCGCGAACGGCTACCTGATCCACCAGTTCCTCGCCCCCAACACCAACCTGCGCACCGACTGCTGGGGAGGCGGGTCGGCGGACCGGGTCCGCTTCGGCATCGCGGTCGCCACGGCCGTCGCGGAGGCGATCGGCGGCCACCGGACCGGCTTCCGCATCTCTCCCGGCAACCCCTACAACGACATCGCCGAGAGCGACCCGGCGGACGTGCTGGAGACCTACACCACCCTGACCGCCGCGCTCGCCCGGCTGGACCTCGCCTACCTGCACCTGCTGGAGGGCCCGGACCGCGACCTGACCACCCGGCTGCGCAAGGACTGGCCGACGGCGTTCGTCCTCAACCCCTTCACCCACCCCGACACCACCGGCCCCGACGCCCTCGCCCTCATCGAGGACGGCACCGCGGACATCATCACCTTCGGCGCGCTGTTCCTGGCCAACCCCGACCTGCCCGCCCGCCTCGCGGCCGGCGGCCCCTACAACACCCCCGACGCGGCCACCTTCTACGGCGGCGACCACCGCGGCTACACCGACTACCCGGCGCTGCCCGCCGACAGCGCGTGACCTGAAAAGACGCCACCACACAGTGAGCCGGCGATCAGGACCGTCCTGCGGCACACCGCCACGGAGCACCTCTACCTCCAGGCGCTCGACAGTTACACCTCGTTCACCGAGTTCAGGTGCGGGGGAGGTCCTCTTCGGTCCAGGCGGCCATGGCGTCGAAGCTCGGTGAAGCGTTTCGGGCCGGTCAGCAGTTCCCGCACGATCAGCGTCGCCCAGGTCCCGTCCAGCACGGTCAGGAACCGGGCGATCGGACACTCCGGCAGAGGGTGATCCGGATCACTCACACCACAACCCCGCCACCGACGCGGCCTCGGGCATCGACGGCATGCGGGCGTCGATCGCCGCGGTCCGTGACGGATTCACCGACACGCAGCACCGGATTCTGTTCCAGCAGGAGCTTCCCGGCGGCTGGGTGGCCCTCCACTGGCGGATGACGGCGGTCCACACCGGAGACGCCTTCGGGTTCGCCGCCGGCGGCAACCCGGTCGACATCGACGGCAAGATCAGCGAGATCTACCACGTCGAAGAACTGCTCAAGTTGACCCAGCAGATCAGCGCTCCCGCTCCACAGGAGACAAGCCGTGTCCGCCACCCCGACCGAGTTCGCTGAGACAGTCATCGCGCACTGGAACGCCAATCGCGTCGAGGAAGCCCTGGCCCTGCTCTCCGACGATGTGCTCTACGACAATGCTCAGAGTGCCGGAATCGGGAGGACGGGAAGAAGTTGCGCCGCAGGCGAGGTTGCCGTGCCTCCGCTCGTCGCCGTGTCCCCGTCCGACGGGCTGGAGGCGTTGTCCTGGGTGACCAGGACAACGGTGCTGCCGGCGGTCACCTCGCTTCCGGCGGCGGGGGTGCTCGATGCCACCACCGCGTCGGACGCCTGGGAGTACCCGGTGGCGACGCTGACCTGGAGGCCGAGCGAGCCCAGTTCTTCCTGGACCTCCGCAAGGGTCTTGCCGACGATGTCGGAGGGGATCCGGACGGTCCGCACCGCCTTGGCGATCTTGACGTCGACGGCCGTACCGGGTTTGACCTCCTCGCCGGAGGCGATGCCCTGTTCGACCACTGTTCCGGCCTGTGAACCGCTCTCCACCTCGGTCGTGCTGCCCAGCTTGAGGCTCTGCGCGGCCAGCAGCTCGCGGGCCCGGCTCACGGTGGCACCGGAGAGGTCCGGGACGGTGGACTTCTGCGCCTCCTCGGCCACGGTGAGGGCGATCTTGGTGCCCTTCTCGGCCTGCGCCCCGCCGTCGGGGTTCTGCCTGAGGACGGTTCCGGGGTCCTCCTCGGACTCGACGCGCCGCAGCTTCACCTTGAAGCCCTTGTCCTCCATGATGCGGGACGCGTCGTCCTCGTTCTTGTCCGTGACGTCCGGCACCTCGACCTTGGGCGCACCGGTGGAGACGGTGACCGAGACGGCCTCCCCCTTGGCGATCTCGCCGTCCACGGGGCTCTGTTCGCACACGTGCCCCTTCGGCTGGTCCGTGCAGGGCTCCTGCTTCGCGACGGTGACCGTGAGGTCGACGTTGCCCGCGGTGCTCCGGGCGTCCTCCAGGGTCTGGCCGACGAGGTCGGGGACGTCGACCTTGCCGTCGCCGGGCGTACTTCGCCCGAACAGGAACCAGCCCACTGCCAGCGCCAGGACGACGACCACCAGGCTTGCCGAGGCCAGCGCGACGTTTCCTCGCCGCCGGCCCTTTTCCCTGCTGTCCGCGTCGTCGTACGGCACGTCCTGCTCCGCCGTCGGAGGTTCGGCGCCCGATATGGGCAGCCTTGTGTCGAGGTACGCCTCGATGTCGCCGAGCATGTGGTCGGCGGACCGGTGGCGACGGTCCGGGTCCTTCTCCAGGGCGCGCAGGACGATGGCGTCCACCTGAGGGCCGACCTCGGGGTTGAACAGGCTCGGCGGCCGGGGTGCCTCCTGGATGTGCTGGTACATCACCGACATCGGGGTGTCCCCCGTGAACGGCGTGCGGAAGGTGAGGAGTTCGTACAGCAGGCAGCCGGTGGAGTAGAGATCGGACCGTGCGTCGATGTCCTGGCCCATCGCCTGCTCCGGCGAGAGGTACTGGGCGGTGCCGATGACGACGGACGTCTGCGTCATGCCGGTGTCCCGCGCGTCCCGGGCGATCCCGAAGTCCATGACCTTGACCTCGCCGGCCCAGGTCAGCATGACGTTCGCCGGTTTGATGTCGCGGTGCACGATGCCGTGCTGGTGGGAGTGGGCAAGGGCGCGCAGGATCCCGGCGATCACCTCCAGGGCGCGTTCGACGGTCAGGGGCGGTCCGGAGTGCAGGGCGTCGCGCAGGGTCGTCCCGTCGACGAACTCCATGACGAGATAGGGGAGTTGTCCTCCGTACGTCAGGTCTTCGCCGGTGTCGTAGACCGCCGCGATCGCGGGGTGGTTGAGTGACGCGGTGGACGGCGCCTCGCGCCGGAACCGCTCCTGGAGGGCCGGTTCGTGGGCGAGGTCGCCGCGCAGGGTCTTCACCGCCACTCCTCGGTCGAGCCGGAGGTCGTGGGCGAGGTGCACCTCGGCCATGCCGCCGGAGCCGAGCATGCGGCGCAGCTCGTACCGGCCGCCGAGGAGGGCCGAAGGGGAACCCTGATGGGCAAGGGTCAGGTCGTCTGGTCCGCCGAAGTTCACTGCGCTTCTCCACAGAGGTCGAATGGCTGGACCGGGGCATGACACGGCAGCGCGTCATCCACGAGGCCAGGAGCACAGAAAGATAATTGCACGCTGGCGAGCAATTATGTGATCCGGAGGGGGGTGAGCCGTGAAAGGCCCGGCACGCGCGAGGGCAGCAGAGGGCGCCGCCCCGACGAGTGACGTCGGGACGGTCGAGGTATTCGGGAGGGGAAGGGGCGGTTCAGTCGCCGGTCACGGCCGACGTGACGTCCTCCGCCACGGCGCGCGCCTGCGGCTCGGGTACTCCGGCCGCGATCAGCGTGACGACGGTCACCCGCGTACCGCCGTCGTCCTCCAGTGCCCCGGCGTTGACCGCCTCCAGCAGGGCGAGCGTCATCGCCTCAAGGCCGGCGCTCAGCACGGGGGCCGGCAGATGCGTGTGGAAGACGCCGTCGCGCTGTCCGCGCTCCAGGACGGCTGTCGTCGCCGCGCGGGCCGGTGCCAGTACTTCGGCCACCCCCTCCGCGCCGAGATCGCGCTTGGCCAGCGTGAGGAGCAGGCGGTAGCGGTCTCCCACGGGCCACATCGAGAACACGATGTGGGCCAGTGCCCGTTCGGCCGGCTCGGCTCCCGCGCGCTGTGCGCCGACCGCCACCGCGGCCCCGAGCGCCTCGGAGGCTTCGTCGGCGAGGGCTTCGAGCAGAGCCGAGCGTCCGGGGAAGTGGCCGAACAGCGTCCGCCGCACGACACCGGCGGCCTGCGCCAGCTCCTCCAGCGTGATGTCGGGGTTGACGGCCAGCTCCCGCCGGGCCGTGGCCAGGATCCGCGCCCGGTTCGCCCGCGAGTTGCGGCGGAGTGGTTCACGGGCGACCGGCTTGGACATGCGGACCTCGGTGAATCGGTACGGAGAGGAGCGGGCGACGGAACAGGGGTATCCGGATTCTCGCACGGTGCCTCAGGGCGCCGGCCTTGCGTGAGCGGCTTGCCGCGCCGGGCGGGGTCCTTCACCCAGGGGGGATCACCGGCACCGCACGCTTGGGCGAAGGCATTGCTGAGCAAGCTGGATTCTTGCCCGTCGGTGTGCAAATATCTCGATGGCCCCCCCACCCTGCTCCTCTCGGAGGTGCCGATCGCCTTGGCCGTGCCGCCGGGCCCGCTCAGCAGCACCGTGACTTCCGTGGTCCACCGGCTTCACGGCGCTGAACCGATCCCGCCCCCTCGCCGACAGCACCGAAGGAAGAGTCCCGCCCATGTCAGAGTCCCCGTACCGGTACGACGACGGCACGTACTTCGATCCGTACCACCCGTCCTACGACCCTTACGGCCACGGTGACGTCACCGACGCCGCGCCCGCGCCCAGGCGCAGCCGTCGGCCTCTCGCCGTCGCCGCGGCTCTTCTCGCGCTCGTCCTCCTTCCCGTCGCTGTCGACCGCGCCGTGGCCGCACGCATCGAGTCGCGCACCGCCAAGGCGTTCCAGGAGGGTATGGACACACCTCTGCCCCCGCAGGTCCACGTCCGCGGCTTCCCGGTGCTGACCCAGGCCGCGTCCGGCATCCTGAACCACGTCGACATCACCGCCCGGGACATACCTGCCGACGGTGACACGAGGCCCCTCCCGGTGAGTGAACTCTCGCTCCGGCTCGAAGGGTTGACGAAGTCCGACGACGACAGCGAGGCGCGCGCCCGCAACGCCGAGGCGACCGCCTTCCTGTCGTACCGGGATCTGTCGAACGCCCTGGGCCTGGAGATCTCGCAGGGAAGCCGTCCCGGTCAGGTGAGCGCGGTGGTGCTCCTGCCCTTCGGCAGGCAGGCCACCGTGACGACCAGTGTCGCCGCGCTCTCCGGGAACCGGATCGCCTTCAGGGATTTCGCCGTTACGGGCGGCGTAGTGCCCGGTGACGGCGGCCGACTCCTCGGCAAGCTCTTCGCGCAGCCGATCCAGCTGCGGAACATCCCCGACGGTCTGCGGCTGCGCTCGGTCACCAGCACGGACGGCGGACTCACCGTCCGTTTCTCGGGCAGTTCGGTCACTTTCCGGCCCGATGACGGCGCTTCGTCCTCCGTGATCGTGAGCGGGAACGCGTGACGCGCCGTCAGCCCAGTTCGGGCAGGGGGCGCCGGGCGACCTCCCGGGCGTCGTCCGGGGGGACGCCCAGCATGAGCAGGACCATTTCGGCCAGATCCGAGGCGGACTCGTCGGCGTCGAGATCCGGGCGGGCGAACCGCAGCTCCAGGAGGGACAGCAGGGTCCCGCCCACGGCGGCCAGGGCGACGGCCGGTTCGACGGCGGTGAAGCGGCCGGAGGCGATGCCGACGTGGAGGTCGCGCAGCGCCCGCCTGCTCAGGCCGTTGTCGGAGTGGAGACGGCCGAGGCCGCGGTGGCGCAGCACTCGGACGAGCTCCGTGTGGGAGTCGGCCATGCGGGCACTGAGCCGAAAGCCCGCGGCGACGAGTTCCGCCGGGTCGTCGATCCCCGTCAGATGCTCGTCGAAGGCTTGGCCGAACTCCTCCAGGGCGTCCACGACCGCTGCCTCGAACAGGTCCGCCTTGGACTCGAAGTGGTTGTAGAAGGAGCCGAAGCCGACATCCGCACGCTCGGCGATCGCCTGGATGCTGGCGCTGGTGTCCCCTGTCTCGGCGAGGATCTGGCGGGCGGCGCGGACGAGTGCCTTGCGGGTCTCGGCGCGGCGTCGCTCGAACCGGTTGTCGAACCGGGCTGACGTGGGCATGGGGCAGAGTCTAACCGGGTGATCCCGGTGATCACAGTTTTGATGATTTCGTCAGTTTCGCTTCGAGCGTCTATTGACGACTCATCTCTCAGAATTGATGATTTCATCAACATGGCGATGTCGCCAGGAGGGCACCATGTCTGAACCACGCGTAGGCGCAGCCGCCGTCGCGACACCTCATCAGGACCTGCACAGCGAACAGGGCGCCCTGCGCGGCGAGCACCCCGGCCGGTCCAGGAACCCCGTGATCAAGGTCACCGACCTGGCCTGGCTGGAGTTCGAGAAGCCCGATCTGGACCGGGCGGAGGTCTTCGCCCGTGACTTCGGCTTCGGCATCGCCGCCCGCACGGAGCGGGAGCTGTGGCTGCGGGCCACTTTCGCCGGCCCGCCGTGCATGGTGATCCGGCGCGGCCGTACGTCCCGTTTCATCGGCCCGGCGTTCCGGGCGGCCGGGCGGGCCGACCTGGACCGGCTGGCGCGGGCGACCGGAGCGGCCGTGCGGGAGGCGGACGTACCCGGCGGCGGCAGGGTGGTCGACCTCCTCGACCCCTCGGGCATCCCGGTACGGGTCGTGCACTGTGCCGAGCAACTGCCCGAACTGCCGGGCCAGCAGCCTGTGCTGCTCAACTTCGGCACCGATCACCGCCGCACGAACGCCCCGCAGCGTCCGCCGCGCGAGCCGTCCCGGATCCAGCGGCTGGGCCATCTGGTGCTGGAGACCAGGGTGTTCGCCCGCGCCCTGGACTGGTACCTGGACACCCTCGGGATGATCGTGTCCGACTTCCTCTTCCTGGACGGGCAGCGCGGGCGGGGCCCTGCGATGGCGTTCATCCGCTGCGACCGGGGCAGCGTGCCCGCCGACCACCACACGCTCGCGATGCACCTGGGACCGGGAACGGGCTACGTCCACTCCGCCTACCAGGTCACGGACCTGGACTCGATCGCGGCCGGCGGCGAGTACCTGGGCGAGCGCGGCTACCGGCGCAGCTGGGGCATCGGCCGGCACATCCAGGGCAGCCAGCTCTTCGACTACTGGCGCGATCCCGACCACTTCATGCTGGAGCACTTCGCCGACGGCGACCTGTTCTCCTGCGACGTCGAACCCGGCTGGGCCCCCATGTCCACGAGCGGCCTCGCCCAGTGGGGGCCGCCCGCCACCCGTGACTTCCTCGGCGCCTTTCCGTCGCCCGCCAAGCTGCGCGAGGTGTGGCACGCCGTGCGCGACGACAACGAACTCGACCCCGCCCGCCTGCTGGGCCTTCTGAAAGCCGTGAACTCATGAGCACCAACGTCCTGCGCACCGCCGACGGCTGGTGGGTCGTCCTCGGCGACCGGGCCGTCCCGGTCGACACCAAGGCCGTGACCACCGCCGAACTGCTGGCCGACCGGCCGGCCGTCCGCGAGGCCGCCGCCTCCGGCGAACCGGGCACACCCGTCGCCGACCTGGTGGCGCTCTCGCCGGTCACCACCCCCTGCCGGGTGGTCGCCCAGATGGTCAACTACCGCAGCCACGCCCGCGATTCGGGCTTCAAGGGCGACATCCCGCCCGCGTTCTTCCGCAAGGCGTCCGGCTCGGTCAGCGGCCCGGGCGACGCCGTCGTCCGCCCCGCGCATGTGAAGTTCCTCGACTACGAGATCGAGTTGGGCCTCGTCATGGGCGCGCCGCTGCCCGTCGGTACCGTCGTCGAGGAGCGGGACCTGCCGTCGTACGTCGCCGGTCTGGTGATCACCAACGACGTCAGCGCCCGTGAGGTGCAGCTGACCAAGACGCAGTTCTACGAGAGCAAGTCGTACCCCACCTTCACTCCGACCGGTCCGTACCTCACCCTGCTGGAGCCGGAGGACTTCGCTCATCTCCTGGACCTGCGGCTGAAGTTGAGCGTCAACGGCGAGCTGCGCCAGGACCGCACCCTCGCCGACATGATCGTCCGCCCGGCACAGGCGCTGACCCTGCTGGCCCGCTTCCAGACCCTGGACGCCGGCGACCTGCTGCTCACCGGAACTCCCGGCGGTACGGCCCTGAAGGCGCCGCCGAAGGCCGTCGAGAAGCTCGGCGCGCTGCTGCCGCCCGCCGTGAAGTGGAAGGCGTTCTTCAGGACCCAGGCGAAGAACCCGCGCTACCTGCACTCCGGCGACGTGATCACGGCGACGATCGCGACCCCGGACGGCCGGATCGACCTGGGCGAGCAGCGCACGCCCGTGGCCGACGCGAACCGAGAGCGGAAGTGAGCCGCACCGTGACCGCCGAATCCCACCCGGCCCACGTACCCGTCGTGATCGTCGGCGCCGGGCCGGTGGGCGTCACCGCCGCCCTGCTGCTGGCCCGGCGCGGGGTGCGGACCCTCGTCCTCGAACGCCACCACGACGTCTACCCCCTGCCCCGGGCCGTCGCCACCGACGACGAGGTCCGCCGCATCCTCCAGGCCGCCGGTGTCGCCGACGAGTTCGCCGCCGTCACCCGTCCGGCACGCGGCCTCAGGCTGCTGGACGCCCGGCACCGGGTGATCGCCGAGTTCCCGCGCTCCGCCCAGGGACACCACGGCTACCCGCAGACCAGCATGTTCGACCAGCCCGAACTGGAACGGCTGCTGCGTGCGGCCCTGGCCCGCCACCCGGAGTGCGAGCTGCGCGGCGGAGCCGAGGTGACGCACGTCGAGCAGCCCGGCACAGGACCGGTCCGGGTCGCCTACCGCGACACCGACGGCGAACACACGCTGCTCGCGGACGCCGTCCTCGGCTGCGACGGTGCGGGCAGCCTCACCCGTGACGCCATCGGCGCCTCCTGGCAGGACATGCGGTTCGAGGAGCACTGGACCGTCATCGACGTGACGACGAAAGCCGCCGTCCGCTCCTGGGAAGGCGTCGACCAGGTCTGCGACGCCCACCGCCCGGCCACCTTCATGCGGATCGGCGAGGACCGCTACCGCTGGGAGTTCCGGCTGGAGGAAGGCGAGACCCTCGACGACGCGCTCCTGCGCGAACTGCTGCTGCCGTGGGTGGACGTCTCCCGCGCCGACGACTTCCGGATCGTCCGGCAGGCCCAGTACACCTTCCGGGCCCGCGTCGCCGACCGCTGGCGCCGAGGCCGTGTCCTCCTCCTCGGCGACGCCGCACACCTCACCCCGCCGTTCGTCGGACAGGGGCTGGCCTCGGGACTGCGGGACGCCTGCAACCTGAGCTGGAAACTCGCCCGCGTCCTGCGGCAGGGTGGCGACGAACGCCTGCTGGACACCTACGAGCAGGAACGGAAACCGCACGTCCGGCACGTGATCCACCTCGCGGTCGCCGCCGGCTGGGCCATGACCGGCGGCCACGGCCGCGCCGCCGCCCTGCGCCGCAGGGCCGTCGCCGCGGTCTGCCGCGTCCCGGGTGTGGCGGACCGGGCCAGCCAGGATCTCGGCCGCCCGCTGCGCCCCGGCCCCCTCGTACGAAGCGGCCGGCTCGGCGGCACCCACTGCCCGCAGCCGCCGGTGACGGCCGCGCAACGCTTCGACGACCTCCTCGGCGAATCCTTCGCCCTGGTGACAGCGGTCCCCGTGCCACCGGGTCTGCGCGCGCTCACCGACGCCCTGGGAGCGCGGGTCGTCGACGTCCACGGCGCGGGCGACGACGGAACCCTCGCCGCCTGGCTGCGGGCGGGCCGCGCCGACGCCGTGCTGCTGCGCCCCGACCGCGTCGTCCTGGACGTCGTCCCGGCCGGGGCCGTCACCTTCACCGCGACCGCCGCCTGGGCGCCGCTGCTCTGCACCACCCGCATGCCCGCCGAACTCCCCCCGCCGAGGAGAGCCGCCTCATGACCACGCCGTACGCCGGCCCGTTCTGGACGCCGGACCCGCAAGCCGCCGAGCACAGCCGGATCGCGGACTTCGCCCGCCGCAGCGCAGTGGACCCGGCCGACTACGCCGCCCTGCACCGCTGGTCGGTCACCGACCTGGAGGGTTTCTGGGGCGCGGTGTGGGAGTACTTCGCCGTCGACGCGGACACCCCCTACGAGCGGGTCCTGGCCGAGGAGACCATGCCCGGGGCCCGCTGGTTCTCCGGAGCCACCCTCAACTACGCCCACCACGCCCTGCGCGACCTCGCCGACGACGCCCCGGCGATCATCGCCCTCGACGAGACCGGCTTCGGCTACACGGTGACCGGCGGGCGGCTGCGCTCCCAGGTCGCGTCCGTCGCCGCCACCCTGCGCGACCTCGGGGTGGGACAGGGCGACCGCGTCGTCGGCTACCTGCCCAACACCCCGCACGCCGTGATCGCGTTCCTGGCCGCCGCGAGCCTGGGAGCCGTGTGGTCGGTGTGCGGGCAGGACTACGCCCCCGGGGCCGCCGCCGACCGCTTCGGCCAGCTGGAGCCGACCGTCCTGATCGCCGCCGACGGCTACCTCTTCAACGGCGCGACCCACGACCGCCGCGAGGCCACCCTCGACCTCGCCCGCGCGCTGCCGACGCTGAAGGCGATCGTGCTGGTCGACCACCTCGGCCTGCACGGCCTGTCGTCGGCGTATCCGGCACTGGTCCTGCCGTGGGACGACGCCGCCACCCGCACCGAGGAACTCGCCTGTGTACCGGTTTCGTTCGACCATCCGCTGTGGGTCGTGTTCTCCTCCGGCACCACCGGCCTGCCCAAGGGCATCGTCCATGGCCACGGCGGCGTGGTGCTGGAGCACCTGAAAACCCTGGGGCTGCACTCGGACTTGGGCCCCGGCGACCGTCTGCTCTGGTACACGACCACCCACTGGATGATGTGGAACCTCGTCGTCTCCTCCCTCCTGACGGGCGCGGCGGTCTGCACCTACGACGGCAGCCCGGCCCCGCTCACCCGGCCGGACGTCCTCTGGGAGCTGGCGGCCCGCCACGGCGTCACCCTCTTCGGCACCAGTCCTCAGTACCTGCTGGGCATGGCCGAGTTCGGCATCGACCCGTCCGTCCACGACCTGTCGGCGATCCGTGCCATCGGCTGCACCGGCTCCGCCCTGCCGGCCTCCGCCCACCCCTGGGTGCGGGACCACATCGGCGAACGGGTCCAGCTCGTGTCCATCAGCGGCGGCACGGACGTCGTCTCCGGGTTCGCCGGCGGCGCCCCCACCCTGCCGGTGTGGGCGGGCGAACTGTCCGCGCCCGCCCTGGGGGTCGCCCTCGCCGCGTACGACGAGGACGGCACGCCCGTGGTGGACCGCGTCGGCGAGCTGGTGGTCACCCGGCCGATGCCGTCGATGCCGCTGCGCCTCTGGAACGACCCCGACGGCACCCGCTACCGCGACGCCTACTTCTCGGCCTACGAGGGTGTGTGGCGGCACGGCGACTGGATCACGGTCACGGGGCATGGCTCGGTGATCGTGCACGGCCGCTCCGACTCCACCCTCAACCGCAACGGTGTACGCCTGGGCGGCGCCGACATCCACGACGTCGTCGAGCGGCTGCCGGAGATCACGGAAGCCCTGGTCATCGGCGCGGAGCAGCCCGACGGCGGCTACTGGATGCCCCTGTTCGTGGTCCTCGCGCCCGGTGCCGCACTGGACGACGCCCTGTGCGACCGCATCCGCGAGGCGATCCGCACCGGAGCCTCACCCCGCCACGTCCCCGACGAGATCATCGAGGTGCCGGCGATCCCGCACACCCGCACCGGCAAGAAGCTGGAGGTGCCGGTCAAACGCCTGCTCCAGGGCGCTCCCGCCGAACAGGTCGTCAACCCGGCCACCGTGGACGACCCCGAGCTGATCGGTCTCTACGTCCGGCTGGGGGCCGACTACCGCGACCGGCAGCGCTGCTGACCACGTCGCCTTCCGTTTGTGAGATTTGCTCGTGTATGTCCTTCGGGGCAGACTCGCTTGACATCAAACTTGATGATTACATCAAATACAATCGTCCGCCCCAGCACTCCCCGAGGACCCATGACCACCACCCCCCACACCGAGACAGCGCCATCCGTCGCGACCGGCCCCGCCGGAACCCGCGGCGTGCTGTTCGCCATGTGTCTGTCGCTCGTCCTGGTCGTCGCGTCCGTCTCGGCGCTCAACCTCGCCCTGCCGGAGCTGGCCATCGACCTGTCGGCCTCCAGCAGCGCCCTGACCTGGACCGCTGACGCCTACACCGTGGCTCTGGCCGCACTGGTCCTTCCCCTGGGCGCGATCGGTGACCGCCTCGGCCGCCGCAACGTCCTCGTCGTCGGCACCGTCGTCTTCGGCGCCGCCTCGCTCGCGGCCTCCTTCGCCGACACCACCAGCACACTCATCGCCTGGCGGGCCGTCATGGGTCTCGGCGCAGCGATGATCATGCCGGGCACGCTGTCGACGATCACGGCCGCCTTTCCTCCGGAGCTGCGCGCCAAGGGCGTCGCCACCTGGTCGGGCTTCGCTGCGGCGGGCGCCATCATCGGCATGCTCGCGGCCGGCGCACTGCTGGAGCAGTTCAGCTGGCGGTCGATCTTCGTCACCAGCGCCGCCGCCTCGCTGGCCGCCGGCCTCGCCGCCGTACTGCTGGCCCCCAACACCAAGGACGCCCACCCCCACCGGCCCGACGTCGTCGGCGCCGTCAGCACCGCCCTGGCCATCGGCGCCCTCGTGTTCGGGATCATCGAGGGCAACGAGAAGGGGTGGACGGAACCGGTGGTGATCGGTGCCTTCGCCGTCACCGTCCTGTGCTTCGCGGTCTACGCCTACGTCGGACGGCGCACCGAACATCCGCTGCTGGACCCGGCGTTGTTCGGCATCCGCGGGTTCCGGGCGGGCGCCATCACGGTCCTCGTGCAGTTCATGGCCGTCTTCGGATTCTTCTTCGTAGGCCTCCAGTACCTCCAGCTCATCCTGGGCTACAGCCCGCTGAAGGCCGCGCTCGCCCTGCTTCCGGTGGCCCTCGTCGTCATGCCGGTCTCCGCCCTCACCCCGCGGCTCGTGCACCGGTTCGGCATGAAGGCGACCATGAGCACCGGCCTGTTCCTGCTGGCTGCGGGACTGTTCGTCATCTCCCTCCTCGACGTCGGCTCGGGCTACCTGCCGTTCCTCGGTGGCCTGGTGGTGGCGGGCCTCGGGATCGGCCTGAGCGGCGCCGTCGGCACCTCGGCCATCACCGGTTCCCTCGGCCAGGGGCAGCAGGGGGTCGCCTCCGCCATGAACGACACCACACGGGAGGTCGGTTCGGCGGTCGGGATCGCGCTCATGGGTTCGATCTACGGCAGCCACTACCGCTCCTCGCTCTCCTCCTCGACCGACGCGCTCCCGCCGGGCGCCGCCGAGTCCGTCCGCCACTCGGCTGCCGCCGGCCTCCACGTCGCGGACCAACTCGGCGCGCGAGGCGCCGCCCTCGCCGACAGCGTCAGGTCCGCGTTCATGGACGGACTGTCCGCGTCCCTGATCGCGGTGTGCGTCGTCGTCCTCGCGGCGGCGATCGGAGCCCTGCTGCGGGCACCGAAGACGCCCCCGACGGCGGACTGACCCGCAGGGGCGCACGGCAGACAGACGCCGGCGAGAAGAGCCGGTGTCTCGTCGCTGGTGGAGCCGCGAGCGGCAAGGGCGGGAACTTTGTTCCGCTCGCGTCCCCGACGACCCTGGTCGACACCAGTACCGGTGTCGGCCTGGGAACCTCCCTATAGTTGCCAGGTGTTCGGACCGGCCGTCTCGGTCGACGTACAGGCGGTCGATCCGAGTGCCGCCACCTGGCTGGAGCTGTGGCCGAGCGGTACGGCCCAGCCCTCGCCGGGCTCGGCCCTGAACGTCTCCACCGGGCAGAACGCGGACAACTCACAGATCGTCGCGGTCGGCAAGATCGACGCCTTCAACCACGCCGGCACCAGCGGCCTCAAGATCACGGTGAACGGTTACTTCACCAGCGGGTTAGGGCTGGATCCTGCTGACCCGGCCGCGGAAACCCACCAACAACGACTTCGATCTCATGACGCCCGGCGACGACTACCTAGACGTCACCTCAGCCTTGGTGGACGAGAGTGCACTGACCCAACTTGCTGAAGCCGAAGACCTCCTGCGAGAGAGCGCTGACGCGATCTTCGATCTCGCCGGCACGCTTGTAGCCGACTTCGCCGCCTACGTCTGGTTCACCCTGGACGCCCTATCGGCTCTACCCACCCTGGTCGCACCGGACGAACCATTGCGGGCCGTGCGCCGCCTCCTCGCCATGCAGCAGCTTGACCCGGAGATCCGCGAACGCTGGCTGAACTTGGCCAACCACGTCGCCGACCAGTACAGAACCACCGACCCAACTACGCGCCGGTGGTGGACCACGACCGGCCGACGACGCCGCCGCGTCCGAGGACCAGCACCATTCGGACGGGCAGCCGGTTCGTCCCGAGCCGGCGAACGCGGCGAAGCCGAAGTCCGTGGTGCCGATGTGGCGCGCGGGGCTGCCCTGGGCCGCGCTGTCAGTGGACTATCAGCGCATCCTGCAAGCTCTCGCGGACCGGAACCGGCTCGGTCAAGGTCCGCTGACGTGCCAGGAGATGGCCGCCTGCTTCGGCCTGGATCCGGTGCCGGGGAAGGTGGAGACGTTGCGTTCGAAGGCGAAGCGGCTGACAGTGCGCGGCTGGCTGGTCGAGTCGGCGCCGGGCCGGTTCACGCTCGCGAAGGACCTGGCCGGGCAAGGCGCCGGGTCATGAGCGTCGTCATCGACCAGTAGACCATCGCTTCCGCGCTGCTGGTGGAGCGCTCGAAATCGCGCACGAGGCGGCGGCTTTGCATCAGGTGGGCGAAGAACCGCTCCACGATCCACCTCTTCGGCAGCACGACGAAGCCACGCATGTCGTCGCTGCGCTTGACGATGGCGAGGACCACGGCAAGGACGGCGAGGCTGTGCTCGACGAGGTTGCCGGTGTAGCCACCGTCGGCCCAGACCAGGGCCAGCAGGTGGTGTGCGGCGGCGACCTGGGCGAGCAGGACCCGGGCGGCGGCGCGGTCGCCGACGTCGGCGGCGGTGACCATGACCGCGAGCAGTAGGCCGAGGGTGTCGACCACGGCATGGCGCTTGCGGCCGTTGATCAGCTTGCCGCCGTCGAAGCCGCGGCTGGCGGATCCGACCGCCGCGTCCGCCTTGACCGACTGGGAGCCGATTACGCCCGCGCTCGGCTCCGGATCCCGCCCGGCCTGCTCGCGCACTCGGCGCCGGAGCCGGTCGTGGAACTCCCGGACCAGGCCGTGGTCGCGCCAGCGTCGGAAGAACGCATAGACCCGGTCCGACGGCGGGAAGTCGACTGGGATGGCCCGCTACTTTGTGCCGTTGTCGACGAGGTAGCGGATCGCGTCCAGTATCGCTCGGTGGCAGTAGGACTCCGGCTGGCCGCCTCGGCCGCGCAGCCAGCCCGGCACCGGCAGCAGCGGCCTGGCCACCGCCCACTCGGCGTCCGACATGCCGGTCGGGCAGCGGCGCTCGCGCACCCCACGGTCGCCGGCGTTCCCGAACCTGTGAGCCAGGCAGTCACACGGAGGAGTGGCCGAAGTGGACCCCGCCTCCGCGATGCCGTAAAAATGCGACAACAGGGTCTCCTGGAACGGTCGTTGGCGTAGACACCCTTCGAGCTACCAGGAGGCCCTGCTTCTATGCGTGGTAGCGGCCGCGGTCACCCGATCGAGATCTCCTCTCGACCGATACCGCTCGTAGAGCGGGCCGACGACCGTCACTAAGTTCGAAAGAGCTGCGGGTAGGGACAGACGTCCAGGGGCTCCGCAGGCCGATCCGCCCAGTGCCACCAGAAGTGACCCGCCGAACACTTCCAGGCATGGCGGCACACGCGCTTCTTGTCTGCGTCACGGAGAGACAGGACAAGACCCAGGCTCCTCAGCGCTCGCCCGCAGTCGGGGCAGCCTGGCTGTTCAGGAGGGTTGTCCACGGCCGACAGGGTAGCTCACCCAATCGAGACGCCTGTTCGACCCGCATTCCTCAAGATCGGAACGACAACAGCCACTGAGCCGGTAGAGGGCTGCCATGTCCGCATGTTGAGTGAACCGGCGCAGCAGGACGGCGATGCGGCGGTCGTTGCCGGAGCGCACCGCGCGTACCAGGCGGTGTATGTCCGCGGAGACGTCGATGGGGGAGTCGTGATCCAGGGTGGCCATGCGGCCAAGTCAACAGGCCGGGTCCAGTGGCCATGAGGTTTGTCACCTGAACGGATGAACTAGTGGACGGGGGGTGAGGCGGCCGATGCGCGGGTAACGCCGTCCGTTTCACCCTCCGGGTGCCGGATACGCTCGCGGAATGATCGAGAACCCTCCTCCCTGTCCGACGTGCTCGTGCGAGTACACCTACGAGATGAACGCCCTGATCGTGTGTCCCGAGTGCGGTCACGAGTGGGTGCCCGGTGAGGCGGCTCCCGTCGCCGCGGAGAGCGAGCGGGTCGTCAAGGACTCCGTCGGGAACGTGCTGCGGGACGGGGACGCCGTCGTGGTCGTGAAGGCGCTGAAGGTGAAGGGGAGTCCGTCGGGGATCAAGGCGGGGACCAAGGTGCGCGGGATCCGGCTGGTGGACGGGGTGGACGGGCACGACATCGACTGCCGGATCGACGGGTTCGGGGCGATGCAGCTGAAGTCGAGCGTGGTGCGCAAGGCGTAGGGACGGCCCCCGGCGGGCTTCCAGGCATCCCTCTGCTGCTGAATTGCGTAATTTCGCAATTAGTTAGATGCTGTTCCGGCTGTGCCCGCAGGTTGCCTTGCCGTGCGGGCACAGCGTCTTCGTATCCGCCCGTCCACCCGGGCATCGACCAGGGGAGGCCGAGGGACTGTGTCCGTTCCGCTGTATCAGGCGAAGGCCGAGTTCTTCCGGATGCTCGGGCATCCGGTACGGATCCGCGTGCTGGAGCTGCTCCAGGACGGACCGCTGCCGGTGAGGGAGTTGCTGGCCGCCGTCGAGGTGGAGGCTCCCGGCCTGTCGCAGCAGCTCGCGGTGTTGCGCCGGTCGGGGATCGTCGCCTCGCGGCGGGAGGGTGCGAGCGTCGTCTACGAGCTGGCCGGCGGGGACGTCGCCGACCTGATGAGGGCCGCGCGGCGCATCCTGACGGAAGTACTGTCCGGACAGGGTGAGCTGCTGGCCGAGCTGCGGGAGCAAGAGGTGGCTTCCCGATGAGCGCGTCGTCTTCGCCGATCGGCCGGGTGGCGGCACGCCTGCTGTCGCTGCTGCCTTCGCGTACGGACCTGGAGCAGATACGCCGCGACCCGCGCCGTGACCTCCTCGCCGGGCTGACCGTCGCGGTCGTCGCGCTGCCTCTCGCTCTCGGGTTCGGGGTGTCCTCCGGGCTCGGCGCCGAGGCGGGGCTCGCGACGGCGGTGATCGCGGGCGCGCTGGCCGCGGTCTTCGGCGGCTCGAACCTCCAGGTGTCGGGCCCGACCGGCGCGATGACCGTCGTCCTGGTGCCGATCGTCGGCGAGTACGGTCCGGGCGGTGTCCTCACGGTCGGGCTCATGGCCGGCGTGATGCTGGTCGTGCTGGCCGGGCTGCGGGCGGGCCGGTACATGCGGTACATCCCCGCGCCCGTGGTCGAGGGGTTCACGCTCGGGATCGCCTGCGTGATCGGCCTCCAGCAGATACCCAACGCGCTGGGCGTACCCAAACCGGACGGCGACCGTGTCCTCGTCGTCGCCTGGCGCGCGGCCGGGGAGTTCGCGAAGGCGCCGAACTGGACCGCCCTCGCTCTCGCCGTGTCCGTGGCCGCCCTGATGCTGGCCGGCGCCCGGTGGCGGCCCACCGTCCCCTTCTCCCTCGTCGCGGTGGCCGCCGCGACCGCCGTGGCCCACTTCGCCCACCTCGACGCGGCTCACCCCATCGGCGACCTGCCCGCCGGGCTCCCCGCACCCTCCCTCGCCTTCCTCGACCCCGGCGCGCTCGGCACCCTGCTCGCCCCGGCCGTCGCGGTCGCGGCGCTGGCCGCGCTGGAGTCGCTGCTGTCGGCGTCCGTCGCGGACGGCATGACCGTCGGCCAACAGCACGACCCGGACCGGGAGCTGTTCGGCCAGGGCCTCGCGAACATCGCCGCCCCGCTGTTCGGCGGCGTCCCCGCGACCGGCGCCATCGCCCGCACGGCGGTCAACGTCCGCACCGGCGCCGCCTCCCGCCTCGCCGCCCTCACCCACGCGGCCGTCCTCGCACTGATCGTCTTCGCCGCCGCACCCCTCGTCTCCAAGATCCCGCTGGCCGCACTCGCCGGGGTGCTGCTCGCGACCGCGGTCCGGATGGTCGAGGTCGGCTCCCTCAAGGCGATGGCCAGGGCGACCCGCTCCGACGCCGCGATACTCGTCCTGACCGCCGCCGCGACCCTCGCCCTCGACCTCGTGTACGCGGTCGTCATCGGCCTCGCCGTCGCGGGCGCCCTCGCCCTGCGCGCCGTCGCCCTCCAGGCCCGCCTCGACGAGGTCCCCCTCGACCGGGGCGACCACACCGCCGAGGAACACGCCCTGCTCGCCGAGCACATCGTCGCCTACCGCCTCGACGGGCCCCTCTTCTTCGCCGCCGCCCACCGGTTCCTGCTGGAGCTGACCGAGGTCGCCGACGTCCGCGTCGTCATCCTGCGCATGTCCCGCGTGACCACCATGGACGCCACCGGCGCCCTCGTCCTCAAGGACGCCGTCGACAAGCTCCGCCGCCGCGGCATTGCCGTCCACACCTCCGGCGTACGGCCCGGCCAGCGCCAGGTCCTGGAATCGGTCGGCGCCCTCGACCCCGTACACGACCACCCCAGCACCCCCGAGGCGATCCACGCCGCCCGCGCCCACCTGGAGACGACCGGCGTCCTGCCGGCTCTCTCCCCGGACGAGGAGGCCCTGAGATGAGCACGTCCCCTTCTGCTCTGCGGATGGTCGAGGTCTCCGGCGCGGAGAGCCTGTGGCTGATCGAAGGCAGCAGCACCGGTCGGCTGGTGTACGTGCAACGGGAGCTGCCTGCTGTCCGGCCCGCCCGACACGTGTGGGAGTACGGCCGGCTGGTCGTCCGCACGCCGGCACCTGCCGCTTCGGTACCCGTGACGGCGGCGTACCACGTGGACGAGATCCGCGCCGTGCACGGCACCGGCTGGACGGTCACCGTCTCCGGTCCCGTCGACATGATCACCGACCGGGACGAGGCCGCCCACTACCGGCGCACCCTGTCCGGCTGGACCCACGGTCCTCATGACACACTCCTGCGCCTGCACCCCCAGACGGTCACCGGGTTCCGGCTCGCCCGGCCGCAGCCATGATGTCCTCCCTGCACGCGGCCCTGCCGCGCCGGCACGTGCTCACCCTGCCGACCGATCCCTCCGCCGTCCGCCTGGCGCGGGAGACGGCCGAACGGGCGCTGGCGGAGTGGGGGATCGGGATGCGCCACGCCGTGGTCGGTCCGGCGCTGCTGATCCTCGCGGAGCTGGTCACCAATGCCGTCCGGCATGCCGCGGTGCTCTCCCCGCAGGTGACCGTGATCTACGCGGCGGGTCCCGACGTCCTGGCCTTCGCCGTCCACGACCGTCACCCCTACCGGCCTCCACTGGACGGCGATGCCTTCGCCACCTGGACAGGCGGCCTGGGCATCGTCATGGAGCTCGTCCGCGACCTGGACGGCACCGCGACGGTCCGCCCGGACGCCGACAGCGGCGGCAAGAGCATCTGGATCACCCTTCCCTTCCGGTCGTCCGACCCGACGAGCCATACACACCAGGAAGCCGACCGACCATGACCATCGAGTGGAACTACACCGTCCAGGGACGCATCGCCGTTCTGTCCGTCACCGGATACCTGGGTCCGGACGCGGTCCGCCGCTTCACCGGCGCGATCGGCTGGGTCGCGGCACGCGACAGCGGCCCGGTGATCCTCGACCTGACCGACCTGCGCGGCTGGTCGGCCGAGGGACAACAGGCCATCACCGAGGCCGCACGCCATCTGGCAGATGCGGGCCGCACCCTGGAACTCGCCGCGATCCCCGCCGACGGCTCCCTCGTCCCCACCGCCGACTGCCCGCCGATCCCCGTCCACGCCGACCTGGCGGCGGCCCTCATCGCGCACCCCGCCGGGAGCCGGGACTGACCGGCGGGAGACCATGGTCAGGAGCGGACCATCGGCTGGCCGGGAACCCCGGAACCCGGTACGGCGCCTGTCTTCGGACACCGCCCCCGCACCGGACCGGCTCTCCTGCCGGCGTGCGCCCACCGTCCTCCCGCCCTACCTCGATCACCTCCGGCAGCATTGGGACGAGGGTGAGCACGGTGTGTACGAAGTTTCGGCCCGGGGCGCCGGGTGAGTGGTTCGGTAATGCCCGCACCGTCACAGCGCACGACTTCATTCCCTGACCAACGACTTCCGCGTCGGATCTCTGAGCACATGTCCCAGAAGGAGATCAGGCCAGCCCGCGCGTGGGCCTCCGCGGCCTTCGGCGCGCACCGGTCATACGACAGCGCGGTCCGCGATCATTTCCTGGACAAGATCAGGGAACGAGGAAGCAGGTGGGTCGCATGACCGAGCAACCCCCGGCCGAGGCAACCAGACTGCCGCACGGATACACCAACACCACCGAGTTCGGCCCCGGAGCGGTTCACAAGTTCTATCTCGGCCCGGACCTGGACGAACGGCTGAGGGTGGAACTCGCCGCACTGACCGGGCTGGCCGGACGCCTCCCCGTCCCGGCAGTGCTGTCCCACACTGCCGGGGAACTGCGGATCGCTCGCGTCGTCGGCCGGCACGGGCAGGAAGTCCTGGATGACGAGGACCAGCGGCTCGCGCGCAATGTGCTGCGGCTGTGCGGCGTCCTGCGCCGTGAACTGTCGGCGATCGACCCGGCCGGCGTGCCTGGGCTGCCCGGCACCGGCCCGGTCATCGTCCATGGTGACTTCGGCCCGCAGAACCTGCTGGTGACGCCTGACGGAGGAACCGCGTTCGCGGTCATCGACTGGGAGTCCGCGTACCTCGGCACCGTCGTCGAGGACCTTGCGTGGGCGGAGTGGATCATCCGGACCCATCACCCTCACCTGCGGTTCTGTCTCGACGAGCTGTTCGTCGGGTACGGCGCGCGCCCTGCCTGGTCCGAGTGGCGGGCCGCGATGCTGCGTGCCTGTCACCGGTGCCGTGACTTCTGCCGCCGGTGGGAGGATCCGGCTGCGGTCGCGTTGTGGGACGAGCGGATCGCGGCCACCGAAGCGTTCCGGGAATGACCTCAAAGGAGGAGTTCGGGTATGCAAGCAGTGACGCCGCCGGATGAACCCGTTCTGGCTGTTGCCGTGATGGGACACCCTCACCGACAGCGGCAGGCGGCCGATCTCGCCTTGGCCTTGCCGGAAGGCGCCACCCACCACCTCGTGGTGCAGGACGACTCGCTGCCGTCGGAGAAGCTCCCGCTCCAGCCGGCCCGTCTGGTGGCGGCCGAACCGGACGCGGCGATCTGTGTCCGGCGGTTCACGCTGCCCAGCGGCCGACGGGACCTGTGGTACCGGTGTTGTCAGTGGCGGCTGCGATGCTGGCGGCATGCTCCCGTGGAACCTGCTCGACCTCGACAGAGCCCTGCGTACTGCCTGGGCCGCCGACACGTGTTCGCCCGACGACCGGGACGAGTGGCGGCCGGACAACCCGGCCTGGGGACACTGCGACATCACAGCCCTGGTCGTCCATGACGTCTTCGGCGGTGACCTCATGGTCGGCGAGGTGTATCTCGACGGGACCCAGCACGGCTTCCACTGGTGGAACCGGCTGTCCAGCGGTGTGGAACTCGACCTGACGTACGAGCAGTTCCGGCGCGGACAGACGGTCAAGGAGGCGCGGCTCGTCGTGCGTCCGCCGGGTCCGCTGCCTCGCCGCTGGGAGGAGTACCTCCTGCTGCGCGAGCGGGTCGCCGGACACCTCGGTCCGCTTCCGGAACCCGCCTGAGCGGCGGGTCAGCCGGTTTGGGTCCGCTCGTCGTCTTCGGGCTTCGGGGTGCGGTGGCCCGAGAAGGAGAGCCGCAGCATGCGGTTGTGGCCGCAGCGGGGACAGCCGCCGTCCGGGGTGAGTGCGGCGGGTCGGCAGGCCAGTCGGCAGGACGGGCACTTCAGCCAGGTGGCGCCGAAACCGCGTAGCGGGACGATCCTCATCTGAACCTCCCTCGTACGACTTAGGTAGTTGCTAACATTAGCAATTAATGAGGTCGTCACTGCCGGGTTCCGGCGGGATCCTCGCCTCGACGCGGGTGAGGATGAGCCGGATGTCGTCGACGAACGGGTGGATGCGATGTACCGAAGTCCGGCCGCCGGGGCCGTACTGCCGCCGTACCGAGGGGAGGCCGGCCCGGTGAGTACGCCGCTGTACCAGTTGAAGGCCGAGTTCTTCAAGACCCTCGGCCATCCGGCCCGTATCCGGGTGCTGGAGCTGCTGAGCGTGCGGGAGCACGCGGTGGCGGAGATGCTGCCCGAGGTGGGGATCGAGCCGGCTCACCTCTCCCAGCAGTTGGCCGTGCTGCGGCGCGCGAACCTGGTCGTGACCCGTAAGGAGGGTTCGGCCGTGTACTACTCGCTGACCAGTCCGCAGGTCGCGGAACTGCTGAGTGTGGCCCGCTCCATCCTCTCCGGTGTCCTGGCGGGGCAGGCGGAACTGCTCGCCGACCTCCAGGCCGTGCAGCGGGAGGCGAACCCGCCGTCCTCGTGATGGTTCCTCGACCGGCGGGCCGCCTTCAGAGCGTCCGACAGCGCTCCTCCTGTGTGCGGAGGCGGCCCGCCTTTGATCCACCCGCCCGTTCCAGCGGGCACAGCGTAAGGAAAGTGCCGTAACTCCGGCTGCGGGTCCGCCTGTTGGGGGTTCCGTGGAGGAGTCCTCACCGTTCAGGGAGGGTTCATGGGCCTGCTGCGCAAGATCCGGGAGACCGGGAGGGTGGCCGAACCGGCGCCGCCGCTTCCCGAGGGCGATCCACCGGGGCCGGCACGGGAGTTCGGCGGGTCGGTGCAGGTGCGGTGCGTGGACGCGGGGTCCTGCAATGGCTGCGAGATCGAGATCGCCGCGGCGTTCAATCCGGTGTACGACGCGGAGCGTTACGGCGCGCGGCTGGTGGCCTCTCCCCGGCACGCGGACGTGGCGCTGGTGACCGGTCCGGTCACCCGGAACATGGCCGAGCCGCTGCGCCGTACGGTCGCCGCGATGAGCGAACCCCGGCTGGTGGTCGCGGTGGGGGACTGCGCGATCGACTGCGGGGAGTTCGCCGGCGGGTATGGCGTCGAGGGTGCGGTCGCCGATGTCGTACCGGTGGATCTGGTGGTGCCGGGGTGTCCGCCGGAGCCGGAGGAGATCGTGGCGGCGCTGCGGAGGGTGACCGGGAGGTGAACGCGATCGCCGCCGCTCTGACCACGGCCACTGTTCTGGGTGGTGCGGGTGCGGTGGCCGGGTGCGGGCTGCCGTACCGGGTACGGGTCCCGGCGGTCGGGGTGCTGACGGCGGGGGTGGGGGTGGCGGGTGGCACGGCGGGGGTGGCCGCGCTGGCCGGTGAGCGATGGTCGGCGGAGTTTCCCGGGCTGTTGCCGTTGGCCGGTGCGCAGGTGGCGGTGGACGCGCTGGCGGGTGTGTTCATGGCGGTGGCGGGAACCGTCGTGGCGGCGGTCGCCGTGTACGGCGTCGGGTACGCGTCCGGGCACGGGCCGCACGGGTTGGGGTCGCGGACGGCGCAGGCGGCGCTGCCGCTGTTCGCGCTGTGTCTCGTGCTGGTGCCGGTGGCGGCGTCGGTGTCGTCGTTCCTGGTGCTGTGGGAGTTGATGGCGCTCTTGTCGCTGCTGCTGGTGCTGGCCGAGCACCGGCAGGGGGTGGCGGTGCGTCAGGCCGGTGTCTGGTACGCGGTGATGACGCACCTGGGTTTCGTGCTGCTGCTGGCCGGGTTCGGACTGTTCGCGGCCCAGGCGGGAGGGGAGTCGTTCGCGGCGCTGCGCGCGGGTGCTGACAGCGTGCCGTCGGCGGTGCGGGGGCTGGTGTTCGTGCTGACGGCGCTGGCGTTCACGTCGAAGGCGGGTCTGGTGCCGCTGCACGCCTGGCTGCCGCGTGCTCACCCCGAAGCACCCGGTCCGGTCTCGGCGCTGATGAGCGCGGCCATGGTCAATCTCGGCGTTTACGGTTTGGTCCGTACCGGTCTCGATCTGCTGGGCGGGGGTCCGGCGTGGTGGTGGCTGGGCCTGATGGCGGTGGGCGGGGTCAGTGCGGTGTACGGGATCCTCCAGGCGGCGATGGCGTCCGATCTGAAGCGGCTGCTGGCGTGGTCGACGTGCGAGAACCTGGGTCTGGCTGTCATCGGGGTGGGAGCGGCGGGACTGTTCGCGTCGTACGGCGATGCGCCGCTGGCCGCGCTCGCGCTGGCCGCCGGTCTGCTGCACCTGGTCAACCACGCCGGATTCAAGGCGCTGTTGTTCTGCGCGGCCGGTTCGGTGGCGCGGGCGAGCGGACTGCGCGACCTGGACCGGCTGGGCGGGTTGCGCGTCCGGATGCCGTGGACGGCGGGACTGTTCGCGGTCGGCGCGCTGGGTGCGGTGACGCTGCCGCCGGGGAACGGGTTCGCCGGAGAGTGGTTGCTCCTTCAGTCCCTCATCCATGGGTTCCGGGTGCCGGGGGTGGCGGTGGCCGTGGTGCTGCCGCTGGCGGTCGCGGTGATCGCTCTGTCGGCGGGGATCGCGGCGGCCGTCTTCGTCAAGGCGCTCGGCGTCGGCTTCTTCGCCCGCCCCCGCAGCCAGGAGGCGGACGCTTCCCGGGAGTCCCCGCCGTTGATGCTGGCCGGGATGGGACTGCTTGCCGCCGGGTGCGCGGCACTGGCCGTGGTACCCGGCCTGCTGGGAGGAGGACTGGACCGGGCGGTGGCCGCGGCCGGCCTGCCGGGTGGCGGCACTCTGGCCGGTGGTGGACTCCAGGTGCGGCTGACGGCGGTGTCCGCGGCGCTGTCGCCGTTGTGGGTGGTCGCCGCGCTCACCGCCGTCCTCGTCATCGCCACCGTGCTGCCTCGGCTGTACGGTCGCCGGAGGCGTACGCGTGCGCGGCTGTGGGACTGCGGCGGGGGAGCACCCACCCCTCGGATGGCGTACACGGCGACGTCGTTCGCGGAACCGTTGCAGCGGGTCTTCGACGATGTGCTCGCACCCGAGCAGGACGTGGACGTCACCCCGGTGCGGGAGTCGGCGTATCTGGTGGAGCGGGTGCGTTTCCAGCGGCGGGTCCCCGACCGGATCGAGTACCGGCTGTACGAGCCGGTACTGCGGACGCTGGACGGGATGGGACGGGCGGCCAGGCGGCTGGCGGGCGGCAGCGTGCACCTGTACCTCGGCTACGGCTTCGCCGGGCTGGTCGTCCTGCTCGTGGCTTTGGCGGTGGGATGGTGAGCACAGTCGGGTATGCGGCGGTGGCCGGGCAGGTCGTCCTGGTCGGCGTGGGTGCGCCGCTGCTGACGGGGTGGATGCGGCAGGTGCGGGCCCGGCTGGAGGGCCGGGTGGGTGCTGGAGTGCTCCAGCCGTGGCGGGACATCCGCAAGCTGCTGCGCAAGGAGGCGGTCACCCCGGTCGGGACCGGTCCGGCGTTCCGTCTCGCACCCGCGGTGACGGTCGCGACCAGCACGGTGGCCGCCGTTCTGGTGCCGCTGCTGTCGACCGACACCCCCGTCAGCGGACATGCGGACCTGATCCTGGTGGTCGCGCTCATCGCGCTCGGCACCCTGGCGCTGGCCCTGGCCGGACTGGACACCGGCACCGCGTTCGGCGGGATGGGTGCCTCCCGGGAGATGACGGTGGCCGCGCTGGTCGAACCGACGCTGCTGCTGTCGGTGTTCGCTCTGTCGATACCGGCCGGGACGACGAATATCCCGGCCATCGTGAACGGCGCGGTCGACGAACCGGCCCGTCTCTCCTCCCCGGCCGGCCTGCTGGCCACCGCGGCTCTGGCGGTCGCCGTCCTCGCCGAGACCGGACGCCTCCCGGTCGACAACCCGTCCACCCACCTCGAACTCACCATGATCCACGAGGCGATGGTGCTGGAGTACGCCGGGCCGGATCTGGCGCTCGTCGAGCTCGGCGCGCAGATGCGGCTCACCCTGCTGCTCGGGCTCTTGTCGTCGCTGTTCGTGCCGTGGGGTATCGCCACGAGCGCTTCCTGGACCGCGCTCGCCGTGGCCCTGGCGCTGTTCGTCGCGAAGTGCGCGCTGCTGGGAGCGGTGCTGGCGGCGGCCGAGGTCTTCTGGGCCAAGCTCCGGCTGTTCCGCGTACCCGAACTCCTCGCCGGGTCCTTCCTGCTGGCACTGCTCGCGGTGACCGCTTCCTACTTCCTGAACGGAACACCGTGAGCGCCGGCCTGTACACACAGCTCCTCGACCTGGCCTGCGGTGTCTTCCTGCTCGCGGCGGTGATCGTGCTGTGGCGGCGCGACCTCGCCGCGATCGTCAGACTCTTCGCTCTCCAGGGCCTCGCGCTCGCCGAGATCGCCGTCCTGCTCGGACTGCACGAACAGCGGTGGGACCTCGTCGGCGTCGGCTTCGGCATCGGGTTCCTGAGGGCGGGTGTCCTGCCGCGTCTGATGCGCCGCGCGCTCGCTTCCGGCGGCCGGGGTGAGGAGGCACGCGAGACGCAGCCGCTGGTCAACGTCGCCGCCTCGCTGCTGACCGCCGCCCTGCTGACGCTGCTGGCCTACGCCGTCGCCCGGCCGCTGACCGCACTGCACCCCACCCCGGCCACCCGCGCACTGCCGGTCGGCCTCGCGGTCGTCCTGATCGGCTTCTTCGTCCTGGTCACCCGTCGTCGGGCGCTGTCCCAGGTCGTCGGGTTCCTGCTGCTGGACAACGGCATCACCGCCACCGCGTTCCTGGCCACCTCCGGCGTACCGCTCATCATCGAACTCGGCGTCTCCTTCGACCTGCTGCTCGCCGTCCTCGTCCTGCAGATCCTCACCACCCGGGTGCGCGAGGCGTTCGGCACCACCGACATCGACGACCTGCGGGAGCTGCACGACTGATGGACGCGACGCCGACCGCCCTGCTCCTGACCGCACCGGCCGCCGTACCGCTGCTGGCCGCCGGGGCGTACGCACTGGCCGGACAGCGCGTCTCCCCGCCCGCCGCGCGGACCCGCGCCGGATCCCTGGACCATCAGGCCGCGCCGGCCTGGGCGGCTCTCGTCTCCCCTGTGGTGATCCTGGTGTGCGCGGGTGTCCTGGCGCCGGCGGTCCTCGACGACGGACCGTCGGCCGCGTACTCGGGACTCCTGCGCGCGGACGCGCTGACCGTGTGGATGCTGCTGGTGGTCGGCGCCGTCTCCCTGACTGCCTGCGCTTTCACCCCGGGATACCTGGCGGGTGAGCGGGCGGCGGGACGTGCCGACGAGCGGAGCCTGTGGCGCTACCACGCGCTCGTCCAGGCATTCCTGGCAGCCATGTCCCTGGCCGTGGTGAGTGCCAACCTCGGTGTGCTGTGGGTCGCCGTGGAAGCCACCACGATCGTCACCGCGTTCCTGGTCGGCCACCGCCGCACCCGTGCCTCGGTGGAGGCCGCCTGGAAGTACGTGGTGATCTGCTCGGCCGGCATCGCGCTCGCCTTCCTCGGCACCGTCCTGATCTACTACGCCGCCCGGCAGGCCGGCATCGCCGAGGCGTGGGCGCTCGACTGGCCCACCCTCACCGCCCGCGCCGACCGCCTAGACCCAGCGGTCACCCGCCTCGGCATCACCCTGATCGTCCTCGGCTTCGGCGCCAAGGCAGGACTGGTCCCGCTGCACGCCTGGCTCCCCGACGCACACAGCCAGGCCCCCGCACCGGTCTCGGCACTGATGTCGGGGGTTCTGCTGGCGGTCGCCTTCACCGCGATCCTGCGCTACCGGACCATCGCCGACGCCGCTCTCGGTCCCGGATACACCCGCGTCCTGCTCGCCGGCCTGGCACTGCTCACCCTCGCTCTCGCCACCGCTCTGCTGCTCGGCCAGCGCGACTACAAGCGGATGCTCGCCTACTCCTCCATGGAACACATGAGCCTGATCGCGCTGGCCGGCGCGATCGGCAGCCCTCTCGCTCTGTCCGCCGCGCTGCTGCACATCGCCGGACACGGCCTCGCCAAGTCCGTCGCCTTCTGCGCCGGCGGCCACCTCCTCCAGCTCACCGGCACCTCCCGCATCGGACGCGTGAGGGGACTCCTGGCCCGCGCTCCCGCACCGGCCGCCGTCTTCGCCTGCGCGGTCCTCGCCCTGACCGCGCTGCCTCCCTCCGCGCTCTTCGCCTCCGAACTGGCCCTGGCCCGCGCCGCCTTCGCCGCTGGACCCGGCCTCGCCTGGACCACGGCAGCCGCGCTCGTCCTGGTCCTGGCCGCCTTCGCCGCGCTGGCCGCACGCACCGTCCGGATGCTCCTGGGACCAGCCGAACCTGCACCCGGCCAGCCGTCCGTGCCGTGGCCGCTCCTGCTCGCGCTGGCCGCCTGCGCTGCACTCGGTGTCACCACCGGACCTCTCACCGACCTGCTGCACGCCGCCGCGCAGGCGATCGGAGGCCAATGACCGTCATGCGGACGACCCACCGGATCCACCCCGCCGACCTTCCCGAACACGCCGCGCAACTCCTCGGACGGGGACACCGGCTCGCGCTGGTCGCCGCTCACCATGACGAGAGCGGACTACGCGTCGTGTACGTCTTCGTCGCCGGACCACCCGACACCCGTACCGAACTCCATGTTCTCCTCGACCCCGACCACCCCGAAGTCCCCTCCCTCGCCTCCCTCTCCTTCCCCGCAGGACGCTTCGAACGCGAGATGCATGACCTGTTCGGCATCACCCCCACCGGCCACCCGCTGCCACGCCGCCTCGTACGGCACTATCACTGGCCGCAAGGCTGGTACCCGATGCGCTCCGACGCCGGAAAACCTCCCGCTTTCGGCGAACAGGAAGGTCCCTACCCCTTTCTCGAAGTCGAAGGCGATGGTGTCTACGAGATCCCCGTCGGACCCGTCCACGCCGGTCTGATCGAACCTGGCCACTTCCGCTTCTCCGTCGTCGGAGAGACCATCCTCAAACTCAAGGCACGCCTCTGGTTCGTCCACAAAGGCATCGAGAAACTCTTCCAGGGCCGCACCGTCGACGCGGGACTGCGCCTCGCCGAACGCATCAGCGGAGACACCGCCGTCGGCCACGCTCTCGCCTACTGCCTGGCCGTCGAGGAAGCCACCGCCACCCGCGTCCCGGCCGAGGCCCGGCGCGCTCGCGCTCTGCTGCTGGAGCTCGAACGCGTCCACAACCATGTCGCCGACCTCGGCATGCTCTGCAACGACGCCGGCCACGCCGTCCTCAACGCCCACACCCAGCGCGTCCGCGAACACCTCCTGCGCCTGAACCGCGAGATCACCGGCCACCGCCTCCTGCGCGGCGGTGTCGTCCCCGGCGGCGCGATCCTGAACTCCCTCCCCGACCCCGCACGCCTCGCCGCCATCGGCCAGGACATCCACGAGATCACCGGCCTTGCGCTCAACCACACCACCGTCCACGACCGGTTCACCGGCACCGCAGTCCTGCCCGGCGACGCCGCCCGCACCCTCGGCTGCCTCGGCTACGTCGCCCGCGCCAGCGGCGTACCGACCGACGCGCGCACCGCTCACCCCTTCACCTCCTACGGCGGCACCGGCCTCGACATCCCCCTCCACGACAGCGGCGACGTCCTGGCCCGCTTCCTGGTCCGCGCCGAGGAGATCGATGTCTCCCTCGCCCTCATCACCCACTTCGCAAGCACCCTCACCACTCCCCTCACCACCACAGCACCCACGCCGCCACCCGGCACGGGTCCGGGAAGCGGAGTGGGTCTGGTCGAAGGCTGGCGCGGCACCATCGCCACCCGCGTCGAACTCACCCCCGACCACACCCTCACCCGCGTCAAACCCGTCGACCCGTCCTTCTTCAACTGGCCCGCACTGCCGGTCGCCCTGACCGACACGATCGTCCCCGACTTCCCCCTCACCAACAAAAGCTTCAACCTCTCCTACGCGGGAAACGACCTGTGACCGCTCGCCGACGAGCACGACTCTTGTCCGGGGGATTCCGTGCTTCCCGAGCTCGTGTCATGCCGACGCCTGCTCCGGTTACCTCCTCCAGCATCGCTGGCGTCGGTGCGGTGAGGTCGGGATGTCCCGCCAGAGTGATCACGGCAGGCTGTCCCTATCCACGCGGCCCAGCGGCTCATTTGTTCGCATGCCCGCCGAGGTAGAAGAGGAGCATGACCCACCCGGCGATGATGTGCGTGCCGAAGATGTAGATGAACGCGCGCAGCGCGACACCGCGCTGGACGCGCGAGTCCCGGTCCTGCGCGCACTGTTTGCGCCACCAGCGGGCGGGCCGGTCCGGTACCTGTTCCTTCATGAGATGTTCCTCCCGCTTCGTGTGGTGTTCCCGTCGTACGACGGGAGGCCGAACCGTACGAGGACGACCTTGCCGTCATGGTCGGCGGCGGGGCGAGCTCCGACACCCCCGCCGTGGGCGGCGGCCAGCTCCGTCACCATCCACAGCCCCGCTCCCATCCCCTCCGGGGTGAGGTCGGGCAGCCGCGGTTCGGCGTCCGACACGCTGACGATCAGCTGTCCGGCCGCGACCGAGAGGCCCACGTCCGTCACGGGCGAGCGCGGCGCGTGCCGTACGACGTTCGTCACCAGCTCGCTGAGGGCCAGCAGTACCGCGTCCGCGAACGCGGAACCCGGCGTGACCCCGGCCGCGGGAAGACAGGCGGTCATCGCCTCCCTGGCCCGCCGCACCGCCCGGGGCCCCACCTCCACCGAGGCCACGTGCCACAGCAGGACCGGAGGGGCGGGCTCGGGCACGGCCTCCGTACGGCGGCCTCGCCGCCACGGCGGGCGGAATCCGCCCTGGGCCTCGGTCATCCGGATTGCTCCACCGACCGCAGTTCGTCCAGGAGCCCTTGCCGGCCGGTGAGCAGGATGGCGAGGATGCGCCGCGCCGAGGCCAGCAGCTCGGCCACATCACCTCCGGCCAGCTCGTACACCACCGTCGACCCCGTACGCGTCGCGGTCACGATCCCCGACCTGCGCAGGACCGCGAGCTGCTGGGACAGGCTCGACGGCTCGATCTCGATCTCCGCGAGCAGATCCCGCACCGGACGCGGCCCGTCCTGCAGCAGCTCCAGCACCCGGATACGCACCGGATGCCCCAGCATCCGGAAGAACTCGGCCTTCGCCTCATACAGCGGAACCAACGCCGTCCCCTTCCTCCGCCACGTCCACCCCGTGCGCCCGCGCGATCCGCAGCGCGTCGTCCCGCTCGTCCTCGGCGACCGCCCTCTCGTACGCGTCACCCGCACGCTCCGCAGCCCTCACCCGGACCCGAGCCTGCCGGACCCGCTCCCGCAACGCCTCCACGAACCCACCCACCCTGGACAATTCCTCCATGCCATGCGTGATCTATGAACTAGCCAATTGAAGAAGTCTTCAATTAGCTGCCTATGGTAGCGGTGGAACGACCCGTACGTCTCACCCACCGAGGAAGCGTGCTCCCGGATGTACGGCTTTGTTGACCCTTGATCGTGGACACCGGATGTGGCGGAGTGCCTTCTTCTGGTGTTGTAGCGGGTCGCTCACCGAAAGACCGCGAGCCGTGCCTCGCGTGGCCCTGACCAGCGTTTCCTGCCTTGGAACGTCTCTCTTTTCATGGTCGCGTTGAATGATTCGGCGGCGGCGTTGTCCGCGCTGGCGCCCACCGCGCCGCGTGATCTGGTCACGCCGGGATCAGCGCAGACCTGGGCGAACTCCTTCGACGCGGTCTGCGGCCCGTTGTCGCTGTGGAAAACGGCCCCGCGCAGGCCGTCGGCGCCCCGGGTGGCTGCCGCGGCTTTCAGCGTGTCGGTGACGAGCTCGGTGCGCATGTGGTCGGCGATCGACCAGCCCGCCAGGCGTTTTGAGCACAGGTCCAACACCGTTACCAGACAGAGGAATTGGCCTCCCCCGGCCGGGAGACAGGTTATGTCGCCCACGTACTTGGTGTTCGGCAGCTCGGCGGTGAAGTCGCGTCGCAACCGGTCCGGCACCGGGGTCGCTGACGTTCCGGGATGGTGGTGCGAACCTTCTTGCGCGGGTGGAAGCCGACGATGCCCCCAGCGCGTATGACCCTGGCGACGCGCTTGTGGTTGACGCGTACGCCGTCGTCCCGCAGTTCGGCGGTGACGCGCGGAGCACCGTAGGTGCCGTCAGGCTCGGCGTGGATCCCGGCGATCCTCTCTGCGAGTTCGGCGTCCGCGCCGGCCGGCCACCGGTAGAACCCGGAGCGCGAGAGCTTCAGCATCCGGCACAGCCGCTTGACACCGAAGGCGCCACGGTGATCGTCGACGAACTGGAAGCGGCTGCTCACCAGCTGGTCTCGCCCGCAGAATACTTCGCGGCCCTCCGCAGGATCTCCCGCTCGAGCTCGAGTTCCTTCATCCGTGCCCGCAACTGCCCGTTCTCCTTCTCGATCGCGCTCGCCCCGGCGGCGCCGGGCCGGGCGGCCTGCTCGGCGTCCCGCACCCACACGCGCAGCGTCTCGTGGCTGATGCCCAGGTCCTTGATCAAGGGGCAGGCCTCGTGGGGTAGCAGGGCACCAAGGTCGGCTAGAGCGAGCGCGATGCCGGCCCTCCCGGTGAGGAAGCAGGTTGGCTGGTTTGTCGGGGTGCTGTCCAGCGTCGAGTGGACGGCCTGTTCAGTCAGCGTGTGGCAGGACAGGCGGAGGGCGCTTTGGAGTAGTACGCCTTCCTCTCACCGAGCCGCAGCGCCGCTTCGCGCTGGCCCTCGATGTTGTGGGACCGGAAGTAAGGTCCCGTGAAGGTGGGATCGTCGGCGTTGATGTGGATCGCGGACAGAGCATTGAGGATGCCGTCCACCCATTCCGGCCGGTTCCGGGCCTCGTCCGTGTCCTCGATCCGGAGCACGAACCGGCCCTGCTGCTGTCGGGCGACAGCTCAGTTCAGTTGTACGGGGCGGAGCGGGCGCCGCCGACGTGGAACATGCTCGTCGGGGACGGGGCGAATCGGACACGGATGGTGTTGGACATGGCGACAGGGTAATGACGTCGGGACGCTCAGGCGTCCCTGTCCGGTCTCCGGCAGGGCGTGGTGCCGGCCTCTCCGTACGTGGTCGTGGGAGGGGTCGGCTCGTTCCGCCTGCGGTGTCGCTCTCCGCAGTGCCCGATCGGATCAGTGGGTCGTCTCGAAGGTGAAGGTGTTTCATTCCGGGCCACTTCGTCGCGTTGTTCAGTTTGCGGGTGGTGTCCCGTAGACGGGTGAAGCGGAGCGGCCCGTCGTGGAGCCCTTGCAGGAAGACGTTCTCATGGGGTGACGGCAGGTCCAACTGTGTTGGACAGTCGTCTGATGGCCGAGGCGACGACGATCCGGACGGCACCCTGCCTGCGCAGCACCGTACGGCCGAGGACCACACCGGCAGGCAAAATTGTCACAACGCCGGAACCGGTACACGGTCATGGTCCCGCCAGGCGCACCGCACACCTTCGCCAACGTGACCGACGACCCGGCGGTCATGCTCAAGGCCTTCACTCCAGGCCTGTGCAGTACTTTCTGTGACCTCAAGGCCAAGGTGAAGTCCGGACAGCCGTTGTTTCATGACTCCGTCGCAGAGGTCTGGACGAAGCACGACACCGAACCGTCAACCGAGTACCTCTCGTGTTCAGACGGCACTGACAGCCGGGGGGCAGGTGTCCTCGGCGGGTCCTCCGGCCGTCTTCACGCAATGCCCAACGGCTGGCGGGGGCACCGTGGTTACGTCCGCGCTGGACTGTTCCGGGCTGCTCCCGACAGCGTGCTCAGTGTCGACGCCTGTCAGCAAGTCCGTGTGGTGTCTCCGTTCTGATCGGCCGAGTGAAGCAGTTCGATGTCACGTTCCTCGTAGCGGACGCGGGCCGGGGAGAAGTCGTACGGCATCTTGGCGGTGGCCTCCATCGTGCTCGTCCTCCTGGTCCAGGGGGGGGCAGCGGGGACTCGTCCAGACCGGATCTGGCGATGATGGCTGCCAGGGCGGGCTCGTGGGCACATCGCTGGAGGCCAGGTCTTCGATGTGGGGTTCGTTGAGGGAGATGGCGTCGTCGAGGGCTGCCTCCGCCTCGGTCACTCGGCTCTGTCGGACGTCGACGGACACGGGGCGTGCTCAAGTAGCCGGCCGTTTCTCGGCTTCGGGGCGCGGAGCCGGTGATGTATTCGACTCCTCTTTTCGGAGAGGTCGATAAAAGTCTCAGACGAACGAGTTTCGTACAATGTGATATACTGGAACTACTCCGCCGTGTTAATGCATTTCGATGCAATTTCCTTGAAGGGGCTCATGGAGTCGCGCGCTCTGTATGAATTCCTGCCGGGGGATCGGACGGTTCTCTGGGGTTCTGATGCGGCTTCCTTTCTCGGTGCCCATCTCGATTCCCGTCTCGGTACTCATTAGACAGGAAACCCCTGGAGTCGCCTTTGTTGCAGACCGGACGGCTTTTAACCCCTGCCGATGCTCCACGCAACTAAGTACCCAGAGGGGTCCCTGAGGAGACGCACGGTGGGGCGGGCGGGTGCGTCGCCGGTCGGCGGAATTTCGCGCATGAAATGAATTGTTTCTAATTTTCCCGTTCATCCCTCTCTCGATTCAACCTCCTATTATTTTTCTAGGTGCACCCGGTTCGCCTCTACTTTGGATCGGTGATTCTTTCTTTCGATGGGGTGTGGAATTGAAGATGATCGTCATTTGAGGTGCCTTGAATTCTTCCAGGTGAAACGCGCTGACTGTCCGATTCGGGTTCCATTGCGCTGGAATGGCGAGATAATTGATGGCTGGTCCGGTAGGGGGTTGAGTGCGGACTTGACGATCGTTTTGAAGAAGCCGGTGATCGCGCTGTTGATGCCCTTGGCGATCCACCCGGAGATTCCGCCGCCTCCGCCCGTGTCGGGGACTGCGGCCGGGGGCATCGCGCTGGTGGTCGGCACGGGGGAGGGGGACGTACTGGGCTGCGGTATGCAGTCCGCCGCCGGGCACGACGAGGCCGTACCGGACGGCGTCGGTATCGGGCTGGGGGTGGCGGAGGTGGTGGGTTCGGGTGCTGGGGCGGGGCTCGGGCTCGGGTCGGCGACGGCGGTGAACACCGAGGCGCACACCGCCAGGACCACGAACCCGAGGACCAGGGCCCGGCGCAGACGCCGCCGTCCACGACGGCTCGGCGAAGCCGCCGGGGGATGGTCGCCAAGTGCCGATGTGGGACGGGGCGGTTGGGCGGACGGGGTGTCCATCAGGCGCCCACGATCCCTTTGAGGATCTCGACGATCAGCGGTGCGAGTACGACGATGCCGTATCCCCAGCCGGCGCCTCGGAAGGCGGTTTTGGCCTTCTCGACCTCGCCCGGGTCGCCGCCGGCCGTCATGTAGCGCAGGCCGCCGATCGACAGGAACACGGTGGCCAGCGTGGCCGCGATACCCATGATCCAGTTGCGGATGTTGGTGAGGACCTCGTTCACGGACGCTGCCGCTCCCAGGGTCTGTCCGGGCCCGGCCGCTGACGCGGACGAGGCTCCCAGAAGGCACACCAGCAGCAGTACGGTCCCCGTGGTCACCAGCCAGCAGAGGGTCCAGTGCCGGTCCAGGACGAGAGCCCGGTTGAGTGCGGCGTGGCCTTGGGCAGCGGCGTGGCGGAGGCGGCGGAGAAGGGTTGCCTGTCGCATCAGTTCGCCTCCGGAGCCGAAGAGGAAGGGGAAGGGGGTGTGGAACCCCCGCACTTCAAAAGGCCGGATTCCGGGCCGGTTTTGGCCATGCCCGGCGCAGATTTCTCTGCGCGTTCCGTGCGGCGGTCTCCCGGCGGGACCGTACGGGGCAGAGGCAGAGCATCCATCGCGGTGCGGGCGGCGGGGTTCTCGTCGGGTCCGCTGCGGGCCTCGTCGTGGAGGAAGGCGGCGAGCCGGGCTTCCGCGCGGCGGCGGGTCTTGTAGGCGGCGTTCGGGGTGGTGCGGTGGCGGTCCGCCCAGTCGGTGACGGTCGTGTCGTCGAGCCGGGTGGTCCCGATGAGGTCGGCCTCGGTCCGGGTGAGGACCGCTTCGCGGACCGCCCGTGCGAGGACGAGGTCGGGGTGGCCCCAGGGGGGTCGGGGTGCGGACGGCCCGAACCCCGGTGCGACCGGGGTGGGGGCGGCCAGGGCTTTGGTGAGGGCGGCATGTCCCTGCCGGTAGGCGGCCCACCGCAGTCGCGGCAGGACCCGGGGGCGGACCACGTCGACGGAGGTGAGTCCGTCCAGGAACCCGGAGAGGACTTCGGCCTGGATGTCGGACGGCTCCCCGGGGAAGCGATCCGCGAGGCGCCGTGCGACTCCCGCGAGGGCGGGCAGTGCCATGCCGGCGCAGGCCAGGACCCAGGCGGCGCCGTCGCGCCGGGAGCGGCGTACGAGGTGCGTCCACACGGCGTCGCGGGTGAGGCGGGGGCAGGCGGGGTGGAGGAGTAGTCCGCGCAGCTCGTCGAGAGGAACGGGTCGGTGCGGCAGGCCGTGGAAGCGGTGTCCGTCCACGGTCAGCGGGTCGGGTTCGGTGACCAGCAGGGCGAAGCGTTCCCGGACGGTGTCCAGCGGCAGAACGGGGGTGGTGCGACGGTGTTCGTGACGGGAGGAAACCATGATCCGGCGCCTCCTCAGGTAGGGGAAAGGGGACGCCCCTACAGGACCGGACCGGCGCCAAGGAAACGCCAAACAGCGCCAATTGCCGTCGCACGACAGCAGGGGCCTCCCGCTGAAAGGACTGCTGAAAGAGGCGAGGTCAGACCCGGTCCGGGGAGTGTGAGCCGGCTCCCGCGCGGGGGCGGCCGGTCCGGGTTTCAGCCGTGATGCAGGTGTTCTTTCACCGGCCCTGCCGCACGGAGATCCGGAGGTTCTCCGGCGGGGCGTGGCTAAAACGGGGTTAAATCGCGGTCTTTTGGGGTGCAGGCGACGTGTGGGCGCCTGCACCGAGGAGACCGCGAATGCGCACCCGCCACCGCACAAGGACCAGCCCCCGCGAGGACCGTCAGGACCGGAAGCCGACCACCCTCGCCCCGGTGGCCGTCGGCCCCCGGTCCGCAAGCGGACTCGGTGGCCCGACGGGAGCCGGGCATTGGTCGGCCCTCCGACTCCCGGGCGCTGGGGGAGTTGCTCCACCGACTCGTTGCCGCAGGAACCGGCCCGAGCAGTCCGCATCCGGACCACATCACGGCATCCCCCGTCGCCCGTGCGACTACGGCCCCCGCGCGGGCGAGACCCGGGAAAGGCTCCGCGAGTCCGCCGAGGACACCGGACGGACTCCCACGACCGACGACCGGCCGCACTGCCCTCACCACCGACACACTCGGACCCCACACCTCCCCGGCCCCGCCACGGCGGAGCCGAAAAGCGGTGCGACACCTCGTGCCGCAGAGGCACCTAGGCGCGAGCGCCCGCCGAGGACCAGTGCATCGAAGCGGGTGGGCACGCGCGACGAGAAGCCGTTGCACCGGCAGACCGTTCCGGACCGCCCAGACACACGAACACCCGGAACACCGCGAGAGACCCGGAACTGATGCCGGGAAACGAGGACACCCCCAGACTCTCCGGCCGGCGCGCCCACGATCTCGACACCTGGGTGCGCCCGTTGTGCGCGTTCACTGTCGCCGCAGTCGCCGCTTACGCCTCCTACATCCACCAACGCGACTTCGCCCTCCAGGGCGGCGCGGACACGGTCAGTGCCGCTCTGTGGCCCCTCTCCGTGGACGGACTCCTCCTCCTGTCCACCGCCGGCCTCCTCAAGCACCCCGGGGAACTCTCGCGCCGCGCCCGCTGGTCGGTCCGCTCCTCCTTCCTCCTCGGGATCGCGGTCTCCCTGGCCGCGAACGTCGCCGCCGCCCCCACCGCACAGTGGAAACCGGTCCTCGTCGCCGGTTGGCCCCCGATCGCGCTGCTGCTCTCGGTCGAACTCCTCATCCACCGTCCCGAACCCCAGAACCCCGGCCCCGCGCCGCAGGGCCACAGCACCGCCGAAGGAACCGACCTCCTGCAACGAGCCAGAAACATCGACGCCCGGCACCGGGAGCGCCATCAACGCCCCGCCTCCGCGGAGACACTCCGCAAGCAGCTCCACATCGGCGCCGCCCGCTCCAGGGAACTGGCAGCCGCAGTCAGAGAACACCGGCAGCGGGCGGGTCGTACGGGGAAACGGGTGAATAAAAGCGGCCCGAGTGACAACTGAAGAGGCAGACGATCTGCCGCAGCCGCGAACAGGCCCCACCCGGCAGGGTGATCAGGTTCGGGCGGCTGTCCGCACGGGTTCGTCGACTTGAGGCCACTTCCGTACAACCCGGCGCTACAGGCTGCCGTGCGCGCTTTGCTCTTTGTCGTTGGCGTGGTCCGGCCGGCCGGTGAGCAGGTGACGCGGGAACGCCGGGCGAGTCAGAAGACGAGGAGCTGACAGTGGCAGTGAACGCGATCGAGACGGCCGGGCCGGGCGCGGACAGCGGGGGACAACCCGGCCTGGCGGCGGCTCGGGATCAGGTGCGGCAGAACCTGAGCGCATCCGTCGGCGAGGACGGCGCGGTGCGCAGTCCGTGCGCCAGCCGGACGCTGGAGACGGCGCTGCTGCTCGTGCTGCTGCGCCGGCGCGGCGGACACCGGGCCCGGGAGGAGGAACTCGCCGCGTTCCTGGCCACCCCGGGCGCCCAGGCCGGCGGGTTCGACACGGCGCTGGCACTGGCGGTCCTGCACGGCCGGAGTATCGGCACCGATGTGGTCGGCGGGGAACTCCTGGCCGGGTTCGACCACTTCTCTCTCACCCGCAAGCGGCTGCTGTTCGACGTCCACCTGGCAGTGACGGGCGCCGTCCCGTTCGAAGAATCGATACTGCGCCCGGTGCGGACGAAGAGCCGGAGCGGGGACAACACGGTCACCTGGATCGAGATGATCATGTTGAGCGTGCGGGTCCTGGTCGCCCATGGCCTCGGCATGGCCGCGCAGATCACCGACCGGGAGCGGGAGCGGCTGCTGGAACTGCTCGGTTCCAGCCGGGCGCCGGTGTGGGAGAATTACACCGCGGCGCACCTGCTCGCGCTGCTGGCCGTCCAGGAGTTCGCCCCCGCCCACCCGCTGCTCGAAGCCGGTGTCGGCGCGGTGCCGGCGTGCCGCAACAGCGACGGTGGAGTGCCGCCGATGCCGAACCTGGACGTGTTCAGCACCGGCCCGGCAGCCCTCGCGGGCGTGGAACCCGCGCTGCTGCACCGTATGTGCGACTACCTGACCGGACAGCAGATGCCCGACGGCGGGTGGGCGTTCGGCGAGTCCATGCGGCACAGCGACGTGGACGCCAGCTCCTACGCCGCCGCGTGCCTGGCCGCCGTGGACCCCGAGCGGTACCGGGAGGCCCTGCTGCGGGCCGGCCGGTACTTCCGGGCATCGTGGGCGCCGACGGCGGGTTCCCCACCTACGTGCCCGGTGACCCGTCGGAGGCCGGCATGACCGCCGACGCGGTCAGCGCCCTCGCCTGGAACGGAACCGGCCACGGCGACCTGCTGGACGGCGCGGCCCGCTGGCTGCTGGACACCCAGCACGAGGACGGCACGTACGAGCGCAGCTGGAGCGTCTCTGATTGGCTTAGTGATCCCTGGTGTTGCTCAGGGATGTGAGCCGATCGCCTGCGTGCCCTGGTTCTGGACGGCGGAACCGTCAGCCCTCGTGGCACGTCCCTCCGGACGCTGATCGGTGAGGTCTTGCGACCTCACCGAGGAGGGTGCCCGACGTCGCCTGGGCGCCGAGCGTGTAAATAACACACTGCCATAGGATCACTACGATTCGCTAATCCAATCAGTGAGCCTGAGCGAGGCGAACACCATCTGGCGGGCGACATGGGCGCTGCACTCGATGCCCGAGGCGACCCGCACCGCGCTCAAGGACCGCATCGCCCGTGCGGACGACGCCTCCTGGCGGTTCCTCACCCGGGCGCAGAACGAGGACGGTGGCTGGGGCTACCGCCAGCACGTGCTACTCCCTGCTCGCCCTGTCGGCCATGGGCCGCCGCGCGGACGACGACGCGGTGCTGCACGCAGGCGTAGCCCACCTGCTGTCCCGCCAGGCTCCCGACGGCACGTTCACCGCACTGCCCGACCAGGTCGCCCCGCGCCCCCTGCTGTTCGACGCCCCGGTGTTCACCGACATCTGGGTCCTGCTCGCCCTGACAGCCTGCTCCAGCGACGCGGCCCGGTGAACACGCCCCGGGCGGACGCCGCCCCCGCGCCGCTGCCGGTCGACCGGCCCACCCCGCTCGACCTGCCGACCGACCTCCAGCGGCTGCGCACCGACCTGCCCGTGGCACCGCCGGCCTTCCCCGACGGACCCCCGGGCTGGCTGATCACCCGCTACGACGACGTCCGCAGCGCGCTCGCCGACCCCAGGCTCACCAACTTCTTTAGTTATCCCTAGTGTTGTATATATAGTTGCGCGCATGGAGTTGCTGCGCATGTCCAAGGCTGCGAAGCGTCTCGGGATACACCCGATGACGCTTCGCCAGTGAGCGTTGGACGGAAAAATCCCGTTCGCGTGGGTTGGTCGTGAGCGCCGGTTCTCCTCGGTGGACGTGGAGAACATGAAGCGCGGCAGCGATTCCTCAACTTCCCGTCCTCGCCTGGAGTTGCTCTATGTGCGCGTCTCGGGCTCGTCCGGGCAGGAGTCCTCTTTGGAGGCTCAGGAGACTGAACTGCGGGCCACCTCTATGGGTGAGATCGTCAAGGTCGTGAAGGATCGTGACTCGGGTCTGAAGGAGAACCGGCCGGGTCTGAACCGGGTGCTGGCGATGGTGTCGGACGGCTCGGTGACTGTCGTGCGTGTGACGCATGAGGATCGACTGGCCCGCTTCGGTATCGGCTGGCTCAAGCGGCTGTTCACCGTGCACGGCGTCACCGTGGAAGTGCTGCACCCGAAGAAGCTCGGCGGCCGGGATGAACTCCTCGAAGACTTCGTCTCCCTCGTGACAACGTTCGCCGGGCGCCTGTACGGGATGCGTAGTACGGAGAGCCGCAAGCGACTGCTGGCCGAGTCCGGCCAGTGCGGCGACCAGGACCGTGCCGCATGAGCCGGAAGCTGCTTCTCGCTGACGGTGAGACCTCCCGCACCGCGTGCGCCCGCGCCCTCATCCGCACGGGCGTGGACGAGAAGACCAGCGAACTCCTCACCGCTGCCGCTCTGGTGGAGCGTGTGGGCTGGTTGGTTTTGTACGTGGGAGCTGACACCGCTTGTCGCTCAGAGCGGGGAACGCCCGGATTTCCCGGAGAGCAGTGTTGCTGAGTTCTGGCAACACCCGGGGCCTTGCGGTGGGAGCCTGGGGGTGCTCTGCGGGATGAGGGTGCGATGGCGCCACCGAAGTCCAAGGTCGATCTGTACGCGGCGATCCGACGTGATGCCCGGGCGGGGATGTCCCACCGGGCTTTGATGCGCGAGCACGGTGTCGGATTCCGCACGGTCAAAGCGGCGTTGGAGTCGGTGTGGCCGGAGCCCAGGAAGAGACCGCGGCCCCGGGGAACACGGCTGGATGCGTACAAGCCGTTGATCGACCAGATGCTGCGGGTTGACCTGGACGCCCCGCGCAAGCAGCGGCACACCGTCAAGCGGATCTTCGACCGGCTGGTCGACGAGCACGCGGCGCAGGGGGTGACCTATCCGATAGTCCGGGCCTATGTCGCCGAGCGGCGCCAGCAGATCAAGGTCGAGTCGGGCCGCGGACCGGTGAACGCGTTCATTCCGCAGACCCACCGGCCCGGAGCGGAGGCGGAGGTCGACTTCGGGGACGTGAAGGTGCGCCTGGCCGGCGAGCTGGTCACCTTCACCTTCCGGACGGAGGCCGTCTCCGAGCCCCTCTTGGAGAGTGCTGGCCACTGGATGAGCAGCCACGAGTGCACACCCCCAGCAACCGACGCTCCAGATGACGGCTTGGGCGCGTGATCGAACCCGGCCTGACCGATCGAGTAATGGAGTGCAACGTTCCCGGAGCTTGACAACGAGACCCGCATATTAGAGGCGTCCCGACGGGCAAGGTCCGCTACGACAACCTCAAGGCCGCGGTCGCCCGGGTGCTGGGCTCGCGGGCGAGGGCGGAGAACGAGCGGTGGACCGCGTTCCGCTCGCACTACGCCATCGAGGCCGCGTACTGCCTGCCCGGCATCGAGGGCGCCCACGAGAAAGGCGGGGTTGAGGGGCAGATCGGCTGGTTCCGCAGAAATCACCTGGTCCCCGTCCCGGAAGTCGCCTCCCTGGCCGAGCTGAACGCGATGATCGAGCAGTGGGACGCGGCCGACGAACGGCGCCGGATCGGCTCCCGGCCACGGCCGGTGGGTGAGTACTTTGCTGTCGAACGACCGTTGCTGCACCCGTTGCCGGGCGAACCGTTCGAGACCGGGCGGCTGTTCAGTCTGCGGGTGGACCGCTTCAGCCAGGTCAGTGTCCGCACCAACCGCTACTCGGTGCCGGTGCGGCTGATCGGCCGCACGGTGCGGGTCATGCTGCACGCCTCCGAACTGGTTGTCTACGACGGGCAGAAGGAAGTCGCCCGGCATGAGCGCCTCATCGCCAAAGGTCAGGCCCGCCTCGTGCTGGACCACTACCTGGAGGCCCTGGTCAAGAAGCCCGGCGCCTTCCCTGGCGCGACCGCCCTGGAACAGGCGAAGTCCGCGGGCAAGTTCACCCCGGTTCATGACGCCTGGTGGGCTGCGGCCTGCAAGGCCCACGGGGACCGGGACGGCACCCGGGCTCTGATCGAGGTCCTGCTGCTGGGCCGCCACCTCACCCACGAGCACCTGGTCGCCGGCCTCGCCACCGCCCTGCGCGTCGGCGCGTTGACCGCGGACGCGGTCGCGCTGGAGGCGAGGAAGGCAGCCGAGGCCGACGACGTGGACGAGCCGCCCGTCCCCGCCCAGTCGGGCCGGGCGACGGTGACGTTTCTGACCCAGCGGCGGCTTGCCCACCTGCCGCCCGACACCCGGCCGCCGCCCTCGGTTGCGGCCTACGACCAGCTGCTGAAAGCCAGGCAGCCGGCCGACCGCTCCGCGATCCAGGGAGAGTGACGCCGTGACGTTCCAACGCCACCGCGGGCTGACCGAACAGGCCGCCGACGCCGCCGTCGACCAGGCATGCCGCATGCTGCGGCTGCCGACCATCCGGGCCCAGTTCCCCGACCTGGCCGAAGCCGCCGCCCGCGACCAGATGTCGTATCGCGGGTTTCTGGCCGAGCTGCTGATGGCCGAGTGCGACGACCGGGCCCGTCGGCGCTCGGAGCGGCGGATCAAAGCTGCTGCTTTCCCGAGGGAGAAATCCCTGCGGGGCTTCGATTTCGAGGCCAACCCCCTCGTCGATCCGGCCGTGATCCACACCCTGGCCACCTGTGACTGGGTCAAGAAGGGCCTGCCGCTCTGTCTGATCGGCGACTCCGGCACCGGCAAGTCCCACCTGTTGATCGCCCTGGGCACCGAGGCCGCCATGGCCGGCTACCGGGTCCGATACACACTCGCCACCAAGCTGGTCAACGAGCTGGTCGAGGCCGCGGACGAGAAGGTGCTGACGAAGACCATCGCCCGCTACGGCCGCGTCGACCTCCTCGCGATCGACGAGCTCGGCTACATGGAACTGGACCGCCGCGGCGCGGAGTTGCTGTTCCAGGTTCTGACCGAGCGGGAGGAGAAGAACAGCGTCGCCATCGCCTCCAACGAGTCGTTCGGCGGGTGGACGAAAACCTTCACCGACCCGCGGCTCTGCGCGGCCATCGTCGACCGGCTCACCTTCGGCGGGAACATCATCGAAACCGGCAGCGACTCCTACCGACTCGCCAGCACCAGAGCCGCCCAGGCCCAAAATGCCACCGCGAGCTGATCAGTCCTTGCCCTCCCCGGCCGCCGCTTCTGCACCGTGCTGTGTCAGGTCAGCTGTCGAGGGATCGAGTTCGTCGGCAGTACGGGCCCCCCGGGTGGGAGAAACCGCCAGCGCGACTGCCTGGACGACTGCTCCGGACAGCCCGACCCACAGGGCGAAGCGATAGCTGACCTGGTCAGCGAGCACTCCGCCAAGTGGCGCCCCCACCGCTACCATTCCCCAGTTCAGCGAGCGGATCGTCGCGTTCATCCGCCCGCGCAGCCGGTCGGGCGTCACCGCCTGGCGGTAGCTCATCTCCACCGGGCTCTCGATGCCGATGGCCAGGGACACGAGGAAGAAGGCGAGCGACACGGAGGCAAGCGCCCACGGTCCACGCACGGCAAGGACCAAAGGCAGCCAGCCGACGGCGGCGAGCAGGCGGAAGGCGATCAGAGTGGCGCCGACGTCCAGTCTTCTGGCCACGCGCCCGGAGAGCGCACCGCCGAGGAGCATCCCGGCGCTCGCGCAGGCGTAGGTGACCCCCAGACCGAATGCCCCGATCTTCAGGCCATGCAGGGCGAAGACCACGAAGACCGTGCTCACCATGCTGTTGAAAAGGAGCATCGCGTGCGAGGTCAGGGCGATGGATGCCAGCGTGCGATGCCGGTAGACCCATGCCACGCCCTCCCGCAGTTCGCTGCCCAGACTGCGCCGTGCACCTCGATCGGGGACGGGGTCGGGCGCCTTCACCGAAGCAAGGAGCAGGCCGGATATCAGATAGGTGAGGGCGTCCACCAGCACGGCAAGCGGCGCTCCCATGATTTTGATCAGTACCCCGGCGATCAGCGGGCCGGATGAGCCGGCCACCGCGTCGGCCTGTTGCACACGGGCGTATCCCGCGTTAAGCAGCTCTTTTGGTACCAACTGCGGCACATACGACTGGTTCGCCGCCTCGAACAGCAACGACAGCACCCCGAACGCGAAGACGAACATGCACAGCGCGGGGATGCTGAGCCGATCCAGCGCATACAGCACCGGTATCGCACCGAGCAGGACTGCCCTTCCGAGATCCGTGGAGACCATCATCGGCTTGCGCCGCCAGCGGTCCACCAAGACCCCGGCTATGAGTCCGAAGAGCATATACGGAACCCAGCGGGCGGCGTTGACGATGCCAACCTCGGTGGCAGAAGCGCTCAGCGTCACAGCGGTAAGGATCTGCAAGGCCAGCCCCGTGACCTGCGAGCCGAAGGCAGACACAGCCGAGGCGGTCCAGAAACGTACGTACCCAGGAACATCCACCAGGCGCGGCATGACCGGACCGTACCAGTGAAGATCACCGACAGACGATGTCGAAACAGGTCACCCAACGACGGCAGGATGCGCCAGTGTTGTCGGTTCTCATCGACATTTCCGAGCGATCTGATCGTTAAGAGGTTGTCTCATGTGGCGTGATGTTCGTGCGGCATGATGTCGGTCGTGACTGCCGATCTGTCGAAGCGGCTGGTTCCTGATGAACTCTGGGAGCTGGTCGCCCCGTTGCTGCCGTCGTTCGTCGCTCGACCGCAGGGAGGCGGGACCGCTCCGCGTGATGAGCGGGCCGTGTTCACGGCGGTGGTGTACGTACTGACCAGCGGGTGTGCCTGGCGGCACCTGCCGCCGACGTTCGGTACGTCCCCGGCGACAGCGCACCGCCGGTTCACGGCCTGGACCGAAGCCGGCCTGTGGCGCCGGCTGCACCGGGCCGTGCTCGACCGACTCGGCGCCAGGGGTGAGCTGGACTGGACCTCGGCGATCATCGACGCGGCCTCCGTCCGTGCGAAAAGGGGGGATCACTGACCGGGCCGAACCCGGTCGACCGCGGCAAGAAGGGCAGCAAACTGCACGTCCTGTCCGACGCCCAGGGCATCCCGCTCGCCCTCGCGGTGTCCGGCGCGAACCTCCACGACAGCCAGGCGTTCAAGCCGCTGATCCGGGCGATACCCGCCGTCCGCTCGCGGCGCGGACCACGAAGACGACGTCCCGTCAAGATCCGCGCGGACAAGGCGTACTTCTCCGCCGACCACCTGGCCTGGCTCCGTGAACGGGGCCTGGTCCCGCGCATCGCACGTCCGGGCATCGAGTCCGGCGAGCGACTCGGCCGGCACCGCTGGAAGATCGAACGGTCCATCGCCTGGCTGCTCGGCTACCGCCGCCTCACCGTGCGATACGAGCGGAAGGGATCGCACTTCCTCGCCTTCCTCGGCCTCGCAGCCGCCCTGACCTGCTACAAGAAGCTCGCGAAACTCACCACGTGAGACAACCTCTAAGGCTTGAGCACCGCCAGCACATCGTCGAGCGAAACGTCGGTAGGGTCACTCATATCGGAACCATCGAACGTCTGCCAGATATAGGACGCCGTCCCGCTCTCCCGCAGCGGATGCAGGTCGGCCAATTCCGGATCGTCCCGGAACCTGTTGAACGCCTCTTCGGACTCCCATTCCACGAGGAACAGCACCTGCCGTGGCGCGAGGTCACCCGCTACGTTGTCCCGGAAGCGACCAAACGCCACCCTTCGACCGCCGTACCGCGGAGCCGCTTCCGGCAAGCGGCTGAAATACGCAAGGTATTTCTCCAGGTCGACCACGTCAAACATATTCAGGGCGTAAAACTTCTTCTGCTCTGAATTCACACTCATTACTAATACCCTCTCCGGTGAGTTGTGGTTGGTGGTGGGGGCCCCGCCGGGGAACCCGGTCTACTTGGCGAGCTGGGGGTACAGCCCTGCCAGGTCGCCGGCCAGGCCCGCCTTGATCTGCCGCGAGATGTCGTCGGCGAGCACCTCGTACGCGCCCGTCTCGACGCCGTCGAGGGCGAGGGAGGCGACGTCACGCGGATCGGACTTGGGCGCCTCGACGCCGACCGTGAGGTCCGTGTCGACGTACCCCACATGCAGTCCGGTGACCGCGATGCCGCGCGGTTGCAGCTCCAGGCGCAGGGAGTTGGTCTGCGACCACAGGGCGGCTTTGGAGGCGCTGTAGGAGCCGCCGAGCGCGATCCAGGAGAGCACGGAGTGCACGTTGAGGATGTGGCCGCCGCCGTTGCGCTCGATGACCGGCACGAAGGCGCGGGTGAGAAGCAGCGGGCCGTAGAAGTTGGTCTCGAACTCCCGGCGTACATCGTCGAGCGGGGTGTCGAGGAAGGTCCCGCCGACCGAGGCGCCGGCGTTGTTGATCAGCACGGTCACGTCCTGCGCCTGCGCGGCTGCGGCCGCCACGGAGGCTGAGTCGGTGACCTCCAGCGCCACCGGGACCGCCTCGGGGTGCGTCACACTGCGCGGGTCGCGGGCCGTGGCGTAGACCTTGCCGGCACCGCGCACATACAGCTCTTCCACGAGCGCCTTGCCTATGCCGCGGCTGCCGCCGGTGACGAAGACGTTCGCGCCCTTCAAAACAGTCATGACTCTCCCCGGAGAACGCGAAACCGATCAGTTTCCAGAAGAGTAAACCGATCGGTTTTCTGGCGCAAGTTCAAGCGTCAATCCGAACCCCGCCGCATCGGCGGGTGCGCTCGGGCGGCCGGGGCACGCGAGACGGCCCCGAGAGTGCCGGGAAAGGACGCACGTTCCGGCAGCACCGCCGCGACGAGGGCCCAGGGCACTCCGAGGCGGCTTCACCAGCAAGCTCCACCTCTCGGGCAAGGGCGGGTGACGCCAAGAAGGGGCCGGCTGTCCATGTACACACGCAACCGGCTCCGCGCAGTCGGCCCTGGCACGGACGGCCCATACAAAAGGTGGGCCACTTCACGCGGCACCCACTCGTCGCCGAGCGCCGTGCCCATAGCGTGCCCATTAGACCGGTGAACCACGGTGCGATCATGCACCCCCGGGTGCCACACCAGAGCACGTATGCCCAGTTCAGAGGCTATCCGACTCCCCAAGCGCCGTCGCTTCGGCCACGGCCCCCACCACTGCCTCGGCGACCAGCTCGCCCGCATCGAACTACGCACCCTCCTCACCACGATGCTCCACCGTTTCCCCGACCTGCACCTGACCGCCGACCCGGAACACATCCCCACCCACCAGCACCGCGTCGTCCACGGCCCGGCCCGCCTCCCCGTGGACTTCACCCCATGAACCGGCCCACCCCAGCGGCAACGAGCCCGCTCACGGACGGCGCCGAGTACGCCGCCTACGCCTTCGACTTCGACGGCACCCTCGCCGACACCACCGACGTCAACCACGCCTGCGTACAGGCCGCACTCGCCGCCCACGGCATCACCGTCACCCTCGACTGGGTCACCGTCGAACCCGTCTTCACCGCCAGGCAACTGTGCCGGCGGCTCGGCCTTGCTCCGGCCGCCCTTCCCGAGGCCGCCTTCGCCGAGGCCGCCCGCGCCCACTGGTTCGCGAACACCGACCGGATCCAGCCGATCGCCGCGGCTGCCGCCGCCGCGCGCACCGCCGCCGAACACGCCGCCGTGGCCGTGGTCTCCGCCAACTACGGCGACATCGTCCGCCACGGCCTGACAGCGGTCGGACTCGACGACCTCCCCTGGACCGTCGTCGGCCGCGACGACGTATCCCGGACCAAGCCGGCCCCCGACCCCTACCTGTACGCGGCCCGCCTCCTGCGGGTCGTCCCCGGACGGTGCCTCGCCTACGAGGACACGGACGAGGGCGTCACCGCCGCCACCACCGCAGGCATGCACGTCATCGACATCAGGCACCGGCCCTGGCGGTGAACGGACCGGTGGTGCAGCTTGGGCGTTGGTGGCGGTATGCCCGCAGTTCGTGCCGCCTCGAAGCCTCAGGTGCGTCATCCGACGTCGGTGAGACCCCGTCTCGTGGCTTCGTGCGCAGCGTGCCGGATGGCTTCGATGGTGGATTCGGAACGTCTTCGCCGCAGCCAGGCGAGGGCGGATGTGGAGGGGGAGAGGTCGACCACGTCGAGGTATTTGATGCCCGGGCGGGGAAAGTACGCGCGGGCGGCAGCCGGCAGAAAACACATCGCTTCTCCAGTGCAGGGCTCCGTCAAGTTCCGTGATTGCGTGGAGGGTTGGCGATCAGGCCGGTAGGGGCGGACAGCAGAGCAGGCACGGGGGTTCGTGATCATTGTGGTGTCGAAGCCAGATGATCACGAGGACGTCCCGTGCCTGCTGTTGCATCTTCCCCTATCCCTGCCGTGCTGGAGAAGCTGGGTCCGCTGGATGCGGACCGGATCGCTGACCTGCGTCCCTACCTCGAATCGGTTCCGGATCCGCGCTCGCGCCGGGGCCGGTGGTACTCGCTGACGGCGATCTTGCTGGTGTGTGCCTGCGCGGCCGTCTGCGGAGCGAAGAGCATCGACGAGCTCGCCGAGTTCGGCGAGCGGGCCACGAACTCGCTGCTGGCATCCCTCGGGGTACGCCGTCACCTGCTCGGCTGGCGGCGCAGCCCCAGGCCGGTCACTCTCGGACGCGTTCTTTCGGCACTTGACGGCGACGCCCTGGACCAGGCTGTGGGCGCCTACCTGGCCGACCGGCACCGCATCACCGCGTCCGCGGAAGTGCCCGAGGCCCGATCGCGGCAGGTCATCGCCGTGGACGGCAAGGCCCTCAGGGGCTCAGCCCGCCTGGCCGCGCCGCGCCGTCACCTGCTCTCGGCGGTCACCCACGACCGCGTCGCCACGATTGCCCAGGTCGAGGTCGGTGCGAAGACCAACGAAGTGCGCCACTTCAAGCCCCTGCTGGCGCCACTCGACCTCGCCGGCACCGTCGTCACCTTCGATGCCCTCCACTCGGTGAAGGCCAACATCACCTGGCTGGCCGAGACGAAGAAGGCCCACTACATCGCCGTCATCAAGACCAACCAGCCCACCGCCTACGCCCAGCTCGCCGCTCTGCCCTGGACGTCGATCAAGGTCCAGCACACCACCTCCGCCACCGCCCACGGCCGCCGCGAGTCCCGCTCGATCAAGACCTGCGCCATCGCCGACAACCTCGGCGGCATCGCTTTCCCCCACGCTCACCTCGCCATCCGGGTCCACCGCCGCCGCAAGCCCACCGGTCGGCCCGAAACCCGCGAGAACGTCTACGCGGTCACCAGCCTCGCCGCCCACCAAACCCGCCCCGCCGACCTCGCCACCGCCATTCGCGGGCACTGGGGAATCGAAAATTCCTCCCACTACATCCGAGACGTCACGTTCGCCGAGGACGCCTCGACCATTCACGCCGGCACCACGCCCCGCGCCATGGCCACCATCCGCAACCTCGCCATCGGCACCCTGAAGATCCTCGGAGCCGACAACATCGCCAAGACCACCCGCGCCATCCGCCACGAACCCGAACGAGCACTCGCCATCCTGGGCATCACCAACACCCCGGACACTCACGGAACTTGATCGAGCCCTGTCTCCAGTGGCCACCGTGTACAGCAGCGATTCCATGTCGGTGACTACCGGCCCGTAGCGGACGCGGCTGCCGTCAGGCCGTGGATCGACCGCCCAGAAGTCCCACCACAGCTGTGGAACCTGCTCGGGCATGGCGACCACCGGGACGCCGGAGAGCTGGGCCAGGGTGAGTCGGGGCAGGGCCGCCAGAGGGTGTCCGGCGGGCAGACAGGCCACTCGTGGCTCGGTGGCCAGGTGGTGCAGTTCGATGTCGTCCGTCACCGGAGGGCGGAGGAAGACCACGTCGGCCTCCTGTTGTGCCAGCGCGGTCATGTGATCGCCCAGGCCGAGGTCGACCAGTTGCACGGTTGTCCCGGGGTGACGGTCCTGTAGCAGGCCGAGTACGGCCCGGGTGTGGGCCATGGACGCCTCGGCTCCCATGGTCCCCACGACGAGCCGTCCGGAGATCTGCCGCAGCTGTGCGTCGGCGATGCGTCGCAGTCGGTCGACCGCCGCGACCGCCGCCCTGGCTTCGGGGAGCAGGGCCTGGCCTGCCTCGGTGAGCGCGGTCGTCCGGCTGGTGCGCTCCACCACCGGTACCCCCAAGCGTTTCTCCAACTCCCTGATCTGCTGACTCAGCGCCGGTTGCGTGATGAACAAGCGCGCGGCAGCACGTCCGAAATGGAGTTCCTCGCTCAGTGCGAGATAGAGCCGAAGCTGATGAATGCTCGGTTCCTTCGATGCGGATGCCCCCACGGAGAAGAACCTTTCAGACTCGCTGTGCCGTCATAACGGGCATGTTATTGATTGCCATGCATTCTGTGCCTCTGATTCGATGACGTCCCTATGCCGGTCATGTGATAGTGAATAACGGCACTCCCGGAGGCCTGGGAGGTCGTCTTTGAATCATTGGGCGCAGAAACTCGGAGAAGACATGAGATCCCGTTTCCTTGCTGGAGCAGGTGTTCTTGCACTTGCCGCCGGCGGTGTTTTGCTTTCGGCCCCCGCGTCCTCCGCATCCGGCCCGCCTCCGTGCACGGTCACGAAGGAAAGTCCCGGCTGGGGTCACTCGCAATGTTTTGGCGGCAGCGGCCAGCAGCGTGTGGTACTGACCTGTGGTAGCGGCTCCAGCCAGAATGTCAATTACGGGTCCTGGGTGCCGGCGAATGGAACTCAGTCCCACGCCTACTGCCGAATTCCCACGACCATTACGCTGGTCGACGTGGAGTACGTGTCCTGACTTCGCCGTTTCACTTGATTACGGTGTGAGTGGGACGGAAACACGGAAGTGCCTTCCTGGCCTGGGGCGATGAACCGAGCTCAGAGGTTCTGCCGGCCCGGGTGGAGGGCGCTTTCTCCGTGCAGGCCATCGGTTCGCGTCTCAAGGTCCATGTGGCGGCCGACATTTCGGGGGTATGCCGGATCACGCCAAGTAGAGGCGCTCGGGCCGATGGCATCCACGTCCCTCGCCTGACGGCTGCTCGCCCGGCTGCGCTCCGCCCGTGCTTGGGCTCGGGAGATAGCCTGGCTGCAGGCCGCCGGGACGAGGGCCGGGATACCTGCGGCACGGGCCGGCGGCCGTCAGGCGCGAACGCCACCAGCGATCACATCACCGTGCTCGACCTGCACATCTGGAGTGGCCGAAAGCATGCGGGCTCAGCCCGGCGAACAGGGCTGTCCAGACGGCTCCGACGCCGTGAGCACACGGGCCACGACCAAGATCAGGGAACGGACCCGTTCCGGTAGGCGGACGAAACTCCCAGCACATCAGATCCTTGCCGCGATGCCCGCCCGCCGCCTGGCACTCCGGATCAGCATTCACCACGCCAGGTGAGACTCTTCAGCTCCACTCCCGTGGGAAAGGAGAGCTTGTACTCGCCGGGGCCGGGGTTGAAGTGCAGGCACCTGTCCCAGGTGCGGCCTTCGAAGACCCAGGTGGCCTGAATATGATCGGAACCGGGGCTGGGAAAGCCGTTGTTCATGATGAACCCCACCCTCAGCGACCCGGACCAGTTGCCTTCTGTTTTCAAGATCGTCGGACCGTGATAGCCGGAGGAGCTCCAGGCGCAGACATTCCCTGTGGGGCAGTCCGGAGGACTCGGCTCCGCCGAAGCGCTCGGCGCGACCGCAATCACACCGAGGACGGCTGCACAGGCGGCAAGGGCTGCGGAACTCCGCTTGAGCATGGTGATCTCCCAGAGATACGACGCATGGACATGACCGACCCCAGGCGCGGCAACGGACCGGAGACCCTCGAAGTCGGCGTATCGAACGGTAGGCCGCACCGGGGACTTCACGGCCCTGACGGATGTCAGGGTGCGGCACTTGTGGGTGATGCTGATCGAAGGCTCGCCGGGGGTAGGCCGAGATGTTCGCACACGTCGCGGACGCGCGATCGTGGGGATGCGCAAAGGCGACGGCCTCGGCCGCTGACCGGCGCATCGCCCAGCCCGGTCCGCCTCGCCTACCGTCCGGAGACGGGAGGTGGCTCCGCGCGGCTGCGAGATGGGGCGGCCCGGATCGCCCCTACCAAGGAGTTGCAGCAGCATGCCGTTGTCCTCCCCGCCTCTTCCTCGCCTCGACGGCTCGGCCCTGGTCGTCGGCGGGCCCACGACCGTCCTCGACCTCGGCGGGCTCCGGATCGTCTCCGAACCGACCTTCGACGCCCCGGGCCCGCACGGCTACCTGACCAAGACGCACGGCCCCGTCCTCACCGAGGACGAGCTCGCCGACGCCGACCCGGTCCTGGTCCTGGTCAGCCACGACAACCACGCCGACAACCTCGACGACCAAGGCCGCGCCTTCGCGCCGGCTGCCCCGCTGCTGCTCACGACCACCAGCGGCGCCGAACGGCTCGGCGCTCCGGCCAAGGGCCTGGCCGCCTGGGACACCCACACGCTCACCCGCCCGGGACGGCGGCGAGCTCACCGTCACCGCGGTGCCCGCCGTCCACGGACCCGAGGGCGGTGAGCGCGATGCGGACGGCGAGGTCAACTGCCAGGTCGTCGGCTTCGTCCTGTCCGGAGACGGGCTGCCCACCGTGTACATCAGCGGTGACAACGCCTCCCTCCACACCGTCGCTGAGATCGCCCGCCGCACCGGGCATATCGACGCGTCCGTTCTGCACGCCGGCGCCGCGCGCGTCCCGGGCGAGTTCCGCGAGCGCCCGGTCAGCCTGGACAGCGTCCGTGCCGCCGCGATCCTCGGCGCTCCCGTCAACATCCCCGCCCACTACGACGGTTGGGCCCACTTCACCGAAGGCCGTGACACCATCGAGCACGCCTTCGACGACGCGGGCCTCACCGGCATCCTGAGCATCGCCGACCACGGCACCTGGATTCCCCTCAAAACCTGACCACCCACGGGAGTCCGGCATGTCCCTCGTATGCAACGACCCGAAAGGACACGCTGATGTCCCGTACCCCCGACGTCCAAGTCCGTCCGCCCTTGCCCCCGTTCACCGAGGCCGACGCGCTCGCGAAGGTACAGGCCGCCGAGGACGCGTGGAACACCCGTGACCCCGAACGCGTCGCTCTCGCCTACACGGAGGACTCGGTATGGCGCAACCGCGACACCTTCGTGACCGGCAGAGCGGAGATCCGCCGGTTCCTCGCCGAGAAGTGGCGCAGGGAGCTCGACTACGCGCTGCGCAAGGAGCTGTGGTCCTTCGGCGACGACCGGATCGCCGTCCGCTTCCAGTACGAGTGGCGGGACGCGGCAGGCGGGTACTGGCGCTCCTACGGCAACGAGCTGTGGGAGTTCGACGCCGCGGGCCTGATGCGCCGGCGTGAGGCGAGCATCAACGACGTACCGATCCAGGCGGAGGAACGACGCATCCTGGGGCCGAGGACCCCGGAACAGCGTGGGGATGCGCTGCCCCTGGCGTGACACGAACCGCACGCCGGGCGGTCGGGCGAGGTGGGAGTTCATGTCGAGCTCGAAGACCGGTGTGCGAAGCTGATGATCACAAGGGAAGGGGTGTGGTGGTGGGGCGGGAGCGTACGGTCGGTGCCGCGCAGGCCGCGTTGGCGGTGCTGGTTGTGGGTGGAGTGGTCCTGGGCGCACTGATGTTGCGTCCCGACACGGGGCTGTTGGCCAAGGGGCGCGGGCCGCTCGGCGGCAACCCGGTTCTCGTCGTCGGCCTCGCCCTGCTGTCACTGCTCGGCGGCCTGGCGCTGCGCGACAAGTACCAGGAGCAGGTCACCGCCCGGGAACTCACCCCGGCGGAACGGCGCGTGGCTCACGGCGTGAGCCGCGTCCTGCTGGCGGCGACGGTGGTCGTCCCCGTACTCGTCATAGCCCTGCACCAGTTCAGTTCACCCGGCAACGGCCATGGGGGCAGACGCGATCCGATACGGCTTCCCGGCCAACGACAGGACCCGATCCCCACCCCGCCACCCGCGCAGCAGGCCGAACACACCGGCCACAGCATGCACTTCGGGCTGACACGCATCCTGCTGGGCCTCGGTATCGCCCTGCTGGTCGCGGTCGTCATCATTGCCGGGCGGCGTCTGTGGCGGCATCTGACCTGGCCGGCGGCGCCCGGGACGTCGGGGACGTACGCGGTGCTCGACGACGGGCAGGAACGCCTGGCCCAGGCCGTGGACTCCGGGCGCCGCGCCCTGCTGGACGGAACCGACGCCCGCGCGGCCGTCATCGCCTGCTACGCCGCCATGGAGGAGTCCCTCGCCGACTCCGGTGTGACCCGGCGCGCCTCGGACAGCCCGCAGGACCTGCTGGAGCGGGCCGTCGCCGGCGGCCTGCCCACAGGCCCGGCCGCCGCACTCACCGCGCTGTTCCGCGAGGCCCGTTACTCCACGCACCCGATGGACGGCAGCCATCGCGACCGGGCCGCGACCGCGCTCGCCGAGATCGCCGACGGCCTGCGCTCGCGCACGCCTGGACCCGAAGCGACGGGTACCTCGTGAAGGCACCCGCCCGGATCCGGGCCACCGTCGACTCCGCGCTGGGCAAGCCCGGTTCGGTACGCCACTCGCTGGCCGTCCTGGGCACCGTCGCGGCCTCGACCGTAGTGCTGCTGGCCCTGGCCGACGGCGCTGCCGCAGCCGCCACCGGCCTCGCCCTCGTCACCGTAGTCGCGCTGGCCCTGGGGCTCTATGCCGCGGGCGTCGCCGCCCAGGGCAGCGGCTACCGCAAGCCGGTGCGTCTGCTGGACAGCCGGGCCCCGGCCCTCGGCGGGTGGCGGCGCATCGTGGTCGACACCTTCGCGGACGGCGGCGAAACGCACTTCGACACCGTCATGCGGCCCCAGTTGCAGCGGCTGTTCGCCGCCCGGCTGGCCGAACGGCACGGCGTGGCGATGTACCAGAACCCGCAGCGGGCCCGGTCCATGGTGGGAGCTGAGCTGTGGCCGTGGATCGATCCCGAGTCGGCCGCTCCGCAGCCCACTCTCCCCGAGCCCGTCCTGCGTTCCCTGCTCGACCGCCTGGAAACCCTGTGACCGACCCCGCACCCCAATCCCGTGAGGAACCGACCGTGACCAGCCCGCAACCCGTTTCGGACCACGTCACCCTGACTCCCCGGCAGGCGGGCGAACGGGCTGCGGCCGTACTCGAAGAGATCCGCACCGCCGTGGTCGGCAAGGCGGAACCGCCGACCCTGGTGATGCTCGGCATCCTCGCCGGCGGCCACGTCCTCATCGAGGACCTGCCGGGACTCGGCAAGACGCTGCTGGCACGCTCCTTCGCCACGGCTCTCGGCCTGGACTTCCGCCGTATCCAGTTCACCCCCGACCTGCTGCCCTCCGACGTCACCGGAGCGCCGTTCTACGACCAGCGCACTGCCGACATGGTCTTCCGGCCCGGGCCGGTCTTCACTCATCTGCTGCTCGCCGACGAGATCAACCGCACCCCGCCCAAGACCCAGGCCGCGCTGCTGGAGGCGATGGCCGAGTCCCAGGTGTCCGTCGACGGAAGCACCCGGCCGTTGCCGAAGCCCTTCATGGTCGTCGCCACCGCCAACCCCATCGAGTACGAGGGCACGTACACCCTGCCCGAGGCCCAGCTCGACCGGTTCCTGCTGCGGGTCCGCATGGGCTACCTGGAGGCGTCCGAGGAGGCCGGCATGCTGCGCGCGCGGGTCGACCGGGCGGCACCCGAGCCGGTGCTGCGCACGCTCAGCGGACCGGACGAGGTGCTGGCCATGCGAGCCGCCGTCGAGCGCGTCGAGGTCGACGACGACCTGCTGGAGTACGCCGTCGCGCTGGTCCGCGCCACCCGCGCCCACCCTCATATCCAGGTCGGCGCCTCTCCGCGCGGCGGCCTGGCCCTGGTGCAGCTCGCCCGCGCCCGTGCCGTCCTGGACCTGCGGGACTATGCGACCCCGGAGGACGTCAAGTCCGTGGCGGTGCCGGCCCTCGCGCACCGCGTCACCCTCAAGCCGGAGCTGTGGGTCCGGCAGATCGACGGCGACGACGTGATGCGCGAGATCGTGCAGTCCGTGCAGGCCCCGCAGACCTTGCCGCGCACACCGATCGCGTCATGACCGAGCCCGTGCCGGACCGCAGAGCGGCCACCGCCATTCAACGGGCCCTGGACGGCAGCCACGACGTGAGCGCCCACCCTCCGCCGCCACCTCCGCCCGGCCGGCGCGCCGGTGAACGCGCCCTGCGGCTGGGCACGGTGGCCGCCGTCGCGCTGGCCGCCGCGCTGCTCACCGGGCGCCCCTGGGTCCTCGCTCTCGCCGCCACGCCCCTGGTGCTGCTCGCCCTCGCCCTGCCGGGCGGGCCGCGTCCCGAGAACGTGACGGCCGAGGTCGAGGTGGAGCCGCGGCGGTGCTTCGAAGGCGAGCAGGTGACGGTGCGGATCACGCTGTCCTACGACGGTGCACCCGCCCGCCTGGACCCCGGTGTCGCCCTCGGCCACCGGGTCCGGCTCGACCACCTCGCGGTCGGCCCGCACCGTGTCGATCTCGTCCTGAGCGCGCAGAGCTGGGGCCGCTGGACCCTCGGCACGGTCGACGTTGACGTCTACGACCCCGGCGGGCTGACCCGGCGTACCGTACGGGCCGAACTCGGCGAGATCGCCGTCTTCCCGCTGCCCGAACACGCCGGCCTCACACCCATCCCGGTCCGGCTGCCGCAACGGCTCGGCGAGCACACCGCCGTACAGCGCGGCGAAGGCGTCGAGGTCACCGGGGTGCACCCGTACGTGCGCGGCGAACGGCAGCGGCGGATCCACTGGCCGGCCACCACCCGCCGCGGCGCCCTGCAAGTCCACCAGTTCGCCGCGGAACGCGCCGCCGACACCGTGGTGCTGCTGGACGCGCTCGCCGACGTCGTCGACCCGGTCACCGGTACGTCCTCGCTCGACGAGACCTTCCGGGCCGCTGCCGGGCTGGTGCGCGCCTATCTGCGCACCCACGACCGGGTCGGCGTCGTATCGGTCGGCGGTACGACCCGCTGGCTGCAACCGGGCAGCGGCCAGGGGTACTTCTACCGCATCGTCGAGAGTGTGCTGGAGGTCCGCAAGGACGCCGCGTACCGCACGGAGGGACTCAGCCCGCTCCCACCGCCCGCACTGCCCGAAGGCGCGTTGGTGTACGTCATCACGCCGCTGACCGACCGGCGGATCTTCGACGTCCTGCACCAGGTGCGCGGACGGGCCAACCCGATGGTCGTGGTCGAGATCCCCGCCGGCGAGCCGGCCTCGGAACCCGGCGACACCGAAGGGGAACTCGCGCTACGGCTGTGGCGGGCCGACCGCGACGCCATGCGCTTCGCCCTGGTGGAACGCGGCATCGCGGTCGTCGCCCACCGCCCCGGCGAGACCCTCGACCTCACCCTTGCGCCGCTGCTCCGTACCCGCATCCACGGGGGGACCCGATGACCGCCCCGTCCGCGGCCCGCAGTCGAGCTGCTCTGCTCATCGAACGTCTCACCTCCCGCATCACCGACCGCTTGCTCGGGACGGCCCTTGCCGTCGCGGCCTGCGACCCGCCGGCCGCCCTGCACGCGTCACTGCCGGTCAGGATGCTGGTTCTGGGAGCGGCGGCGACGGCGTGGTGGGCCGCTCCGATGGTCGACGCCCGCCCCGTCTCGACGTCCCTGCGGTGGTGGACCGTGGCAGCCCGCCGCAGGACGACCGTGCTGCCGGCCGCGGCGATCGCGGTCGCCGCGGCCACCGGCCCCCCGGCCTGGCTGATCGTCTGCATCGCCGCCCTGCTGCCTGCCTACCTGCTGGTCACCGACGCGTGGACCGCCGGGGTCACCGCCCCGCCCGGCCGTCGGCAGGCGACACCCGCGCTGGCGGCTGCCGCCGCGACCGCGGTGGTACTGCTCGCGGCCCAAGCGCCGGTAGCGGGCACCTCATGGGCACGGCTGCCCGCCTCACTCGCCATCGCCGCGACCGCGCTTTGCCTGGTACTGGCGCTGCGCACACGTCGCGGCATGCCCGGCTGACCGTCGATACCACTGGCGGTTCGGCGCTTGTCTCGGCGACACCAACGCTGTACGTGGATCGGCGTCGACGCCCGTCCGGTTGTTCATCCGTGGCTTGGGGTCAGGGGCTGTCCTCGCCGCCCTCGGTGCCGCCCGCGGCCAGCCACTGTGCGTAGGCGATCACGGCCAGACGGGCCGAGAAGGCGTTGTCGCGGGCGGTGGCGGTGGTGACGGTTGTTGTGCCGGCAGCCGCGGTGAGGCCCGATGTGGGTGTGTACATCGCCTCGTTGAAGACCGACCCGCTGGGGGCGGTGGCCACAGCGAAGACGGGGTGGGCCGTGCCGGCGGCGAAGGACGTGGAGATGTAGTCGCCGACCATCGTGCCCTGCGTGGTGCTCGCCAGCCATGAGTGGGTCATCGGGCCGGCCAGCTGGGTCGGCGCCGTCCAGGTGCTGCCGCCGTTGGCCGAGGAGACGTAGCCGACGTCCAACTGGCAGGTTGCGGCGGTGCAGTTGGCGACCGGGTGGTAGTAGTACGTCAGCGCCAGGTGCGCGGCGGAGCCCGAGGTGGCCGGGTCGACCGCGAGGCCGGGAATGAAGTGGTCGACGGTGCTGGTGGTCGCGTCGATCGGGATGCGGACCACCGACGACCAGGTGGTGCCGTTGGTGGTCGTCGCCATCACGATGTCGTTGGCGGTGCAGGAGCCGCCGCTCGCGCGGAAGCGGCAGTCCTGCCAGACGACGTACACCTTCCCGGCGGCGTCGATCTCGGCGGAGGGCAGCGGGCCGCTGCGCAGGCTGCCACGTACGGTGAAGGTGCTGACGGTGGCCACGGTGGTGGCGTTGGTCCAGGTGCTGCCGCCGTTGGTGGAGGTGAAGGCGCGGATCGCGGTCTCCGAGGCGTTGGCGATCGGGACGACCACGGTGCCGCCCGGCTGTACGACGGGCTGGCCGCCCAGGCCGGTGGCGTTGTTGCCGGTGTTCTTCGGCGCACCCCAGGTCAGACCGCCGTCGGAGGAGGTGGTCATCTTGATGCGGTCGCCGTCGCCGTTGTTGTCGTACTCGGTGTAGCAGTTGCCGTAGAACGCGCTCGTGGCGGTGTTGTCGCAGACGATCCAGTTCTTGTCGAGGCTCGAACCGGTCGCGGTGACCACCGGGTTGCTCCAGGTCAGCCCGCCGTCGGTGGAGCGGCTGGTGAACACCTCGGGCACGGCGACGGACGAGGTGATGGGGATGGTGGAGATCAGCCAGGCGTTGTGCTTCGCGTCGTAGGCCACCGACGGGTCGCTGACCCGCTGGAAGGTGCCGCCCGCCTGGGTCGTGATGCCCGGCAGGAAGCCCTTGGTCCAGGTGGCGCCGTTGTCGGTGGAGGTGGCGAAGCCGACGTTGGAGGAGCCGCCGTCGGTGAACCGGCCGACCTGGAAGGCGGAGACGATGGTGGAGCCGAAGGAGAAGGTGTCCGGCTCGACCTCGGTGGCGTGCTGGCTGGTGGAGTCGGTGTACGGATCGGAGCTGATCCGGGTGAGGGCCGGCGCGGCGGTCGCGGTGCCCGTCGACAGGGCCAGCGCGCCGGCCGCGAGGGCCGCCGTCACCAGGCCGGGTCTCGCCAGGCGGTGGAGCAGTGATGCCAGGGACATGGTCCGTTCCCTTTCGTAGCAGGGGTACGTCCGGCATCAGTGCGCCACGGAAGGGGGACGGGAGCGTGCCTCGTACACGTCCGCTCCATGAGGGGCGGGCGGAGCCCGGCCGGACCGAACCTCGTGCAGGACGTGCGTCAGGACGCCGACACTGTGCTGCGCCCGCGTGGTCATGTCAACACGTTTCGGCTCAACACCGCCCGGATCACTAGGAATTGACACCCCCTTGACTCTTCCTCGCCCCGGTGTCCTGCCCCGGCCGCACTACGCTCTGCGGGCAGCCGCTGCCCGGCGACCACGCATCGCCCAGGAATGTCACCGGCAACACGGCCGGGCCGCTTGGGGGTCGACCATGTACGCAGGCGCAAGAGCCTCCGCTACTGCCACGGGCGGCGTGCACGCGGCCATCGCCTCGCCCAGGCAGTCTGTCGTCCCCGCCCTGCCCGGTGATCCGTACGCCAACTGCGACGGCACCGGCATCACCTACCCGTCCGCCGAGGAAGAGCCCTACGTCTCGGTCGATCAGCGCAACGCGATCGGCATCTTCCGGCAGGGCCGCTGGTCCAACGGCGGCGCCAGGGCCCTGACCGCCACCCGCTTCACCGGGACCGCGTTGCCGCTCACCCACCGCACACCGTGCGGCCTGCCCTTCCAGCGCGCCTCCGACGGCTGGGTCGGCTTCGGCCCGGACGGCACCGGGTACTTCAGCGGCCTGGTCCTCGACGCCGCCGACGCCTGTAACGGGGGCGCCGCCTCTGCCTCGTACGACGGCGGCCGTATTCGGAAGCGCGCCAGCCGGTCGCCGAGGTCGACCCGAACGCGCCCGACGGCGCCACCAAGGCCCTGCGGGCGGGCGGCGATCTGCCCGGTGTGGCCATCGCCCCACGCGGCGGCGAGAACCACCCCACCGAACGGCGCATCTCCCGGATCTTCGACTGGCCACAGGCATCCTGTGCGGGCTGGGGCCACTTCCTGGGCGGCTACGGGGGGCCTCACTACGAACGGCCCGACCGTCCGGCCCCTTGCAGCCGCCACGGCATCGACATCGGCGTCACCACGGGCTGCTGCCCCGGCCGCACCGCACCGGCACACCCTCGGTATCCACCGGACGCGCCGTGGCTGTTATGCATCCTTGCCGCCTCTCGTCGGCTGGACACCAGTGGCCGCGTGGCACTGATGGTGAATCAGTTTCCTTTCACAGGACGAGATTCAGACTATTTGTGATCTTTTATCCGGAATTCTGGTGGGCGTGGTAGTGGATCGCTAGGTTCGCTGGCGTACGACGGCGGTGCCTGCCCCGCACACCGTGGGGGAAGTGGCGATCGATGCCGTCGTGCATCCGGTTCGCCCAGCATCAGGGGGGTTCGTCATGTCCGGTTCCATCCGCATGCCGTTGGCCAGGTCGCGGCGGCGAAGACTGTCCGTCTGGGCGGTCGTGCTCCTGGTCCTGTCGTTCGGGCTGGCGGGCCTTCAGTCCACGCCCGCGTCCGCCGCCCCGCACGGCCAGGGCAATGCCGCCCGGACGGCGACCAGCGGCGGCGCTCGGGTGGCGGCTGCCGTCACCGACAAGCCGCGGCAGTACACGGCCGAGGAACTCGACCAGCTCAACGCCCGGCTGTACGACGAGGACACGATGAGCAAGGGCAGGGCCGGGCACAGCCCTCAGCACGCCCCGCTCGGTACCGCGCTCACCGATCCCTCCTCGGTGCGATCCGCCGCTCCCACCGTCGCGACCACCGTGCGCGACAGCGCGATCCCGGCCTCCGGGATATCCGGCGGCTCCTCGTTCCTGTCCTCGACGCAGGAGCCGAGCACCGACGCCAACGGCTCCAACATCTTCCAGACCGGCAACTGGTACGCCACCCGCTCCACCGACAACGGCGCGACCTGGTCCTACCTCGACCCGTACTCCCTGTTCGGGTCGGGGTTCTGCTGCGACCAGGTCACCCAGTACGACCCCGCGACCGGCAGGCAGTTCTGGCTGCTCCAGTTCAGCGACCACCTGGTGATCGCCAACGCCACCGCCTCCGGCTCCGGCGCGTTCACCAACTGGTGCTACTGGAACATCACCCCGAGCTGGCTGGGCCTGGCGAGCACCACGGGGCTGGACTACAACGACATGACCATCAGCAACAGCAACGTCAACATCTCCACCAACTTCTTCCCCACCTCCGGGGCAGGCGGTGCCGGTCTGCTACGGCTGCCGAAGAGCGCGATGAGCACCTGCGGCGCCTTCAACTACGGCTATCTGACCCGCACCGACAACTTCACGTACAAGCTGGTGCCCGGCTCCACCGACACCCTCTACTGGGGCAGCAACTGGGGCCAGACCAACGGCAGTTCGTTCCGGGTGTTCGCCTGGCCGGAGAACTCCGGCAACTACTCGTGGTGGGACCGCACCATCCCCACGTACGGCTTCTACAACCGCAACAGCGGCCAGAACTGCGCCAGCGCCGACGGCGTGGTGACCAACTGGTGCCAGTACGCCGACTCCCGCGTCCTGGGCGCCTACCGGACCGCCGGGCTGATCGGCTTCTCCTTCAACGCCAAACAGGACAGCAGTCACCCCTTCCCCTACACCCGGTTCGTCTGGTTCAACGAATCGGACAAGAACCTCAACGGTTCCGGTGACCTGTGGGGCAGCTGGGGCGCCATCCAGTTCGCCGCTCTCGCACCCAACTCCCAGGGTCGGGTGGGCCTGGAATTCGCCTGGGGCGGCGGCACCGGAACCACCCACTACTACCCCGGCAGCGGCATCAACACCCAAGCCGCCAACGCCGTCGACACCAGCCCCAACTACTACCTGTGGGGCGCCGGAAACACCTGTACCTACTCCGGCCTGCCCCGCTGGGGCGACTACCTCACCGTCCGCACCTACCAGGCCGACCCCACCCGCTGGATCGCCGCCGGCTATGCGATGAAGGGCGGCAACTGCGGTGCCACCGGGGCCTACCCCGAACCGCACAACGTCCTGTTCTCCTAGCACCGGATCAGGCCCGGTGGCCGGGCAGGGATCTCCCCGCCCGGTCACCGGGCCACGCCCGTGGAGGAACCGGCCGGCACCGTGGGGAGTCGAACCTGTATGAAGCGCTCCCTGCGCGCCGCGTTCGCCGTCCCGGCGCTGGCCGCCACGGTGCTGTCGGCCGCCGGATGCGGTAGCTCCCGGGGGCCGGAGTCGTCCGACGCCGGCATCGAGGGCCGCACCATGGTCGATGCCGGTTGCCCGATGGTCCGCGGCCACAGCCCCTGCCCCGACCGGCCCCTGAGCGCCCGGCTGACCATCACCACCGGCGATCCCGAACGGACGGTCACCGAGACCACCAGCGGCACCGACGGCCACTTCCGTATCCCGCTGCCGCCGGGCGACTACACCCTCCACCCGGCCAACCTCACCAGCGCCGTCACACCGACCGCCCAGCCGATGGACGTCACCGTCACCAGCGGACGGTTCACCACGATCGTCGTCTCATTCGACTCGGGCATCCGCTGAGGCGCCTCCGTCCCCGCCGGGAACCGGACGACGGTCTGCGTGCGGGGGAAGCGGCGGCTCGGAGGCGGACTCGACCCCGTCGCGCCCTTCCGCTCAGCCGGTGACCCCGACTCCCTCGGGAAGCAGTTCCAACGTGCCCGGCCTCCCGACAGCCTCGGCGAAAGAACCCTCCGCGTCTGCGGGCTGCGCCGGACACGCAGAGGGAACGATCTTCCCCGGCGACGCGCCCGAACAGCGGCTGTGGCCGACGCCGACGCCATGCTCCCGGTCCAGCGCCGGGAGAAGCCGTTGCCTTCCGCAGCTTCGCCTTCGCCGTCGAGAGCGGTGCGCCTTCTACCTGGGCGCGGTCACCGTGCCCCCTTCCGCGCGAACGTGTCGCCCTGGCCCGCGCCCCTGGTCAGGAGCTTGCCCAGTGCCGTGAGTCCGTGCCGGACCGCACGGCCGTTGCGCACGGTGTCGATGAGTCCGGCTCCGCGGAGGGCAGGACCGGTCTGCCCGGACCGGCTGGATAGACCACCAGCAGCGTTGTCGCCGGCCAGAGCCGCCCCGGTCCAGTAGAACGTGGGCAGCGGAACCAGGCCTCGGTCGGCTGCCGTCACGTACCGCGCATAGGGCGCGTCGACATCCCAGCAGCCGTCGACCAGCCGGGAGCCCGGGCACAGTGCGGCCAGCGCTCCGGCGACCCCGCGCTTGGCCGCGTCGAGAGCGTAACGCGCGAACTCGACCTCGTGGCCGACCGCCACCTGGGGCCAGGACGCGGCGTCGAAGGCGTCATGCAGGCCCAGGCACAACCGCTCCCGGGAGGGGACGTCACCGTGGACCAGATCCCTCAGCCAAAGGGGTACGGGGCCCCTCCGCCCGGCCCAGGCCTGTTCGACGCCCGCCCGCACCAGGGTGATGGGGGCGGCCCGGACCGCGTCCAGGCCGGTCGCCAGGTCCGTGCTCAGCGGGTCGAGGAACGCCGGGCCCGTGTATGCGGAGATCAGGTCCCACAGCGGGCGGGTGGTGCCGGGCAGGCGTTGCCGTAATCCGCGCCGCCACCGTCCGAACACATCCGGGCGCCGCAGCATCATCAGTGCGAGCTTGAGCTCGACGAGCGGCGCCGACGGCAATGCCCGCACCGTGGACCCGGATCCTTCGGTCGTCCTGGATTCGTCCTGGCAGGCCAACGAGTCGTACCTGTCTCGAAGGCCGCGAACCCGAACCGGCGCTCAGTCGCTCTCGCGTCCGAGACGTGTGCTGATGCAGCCCCCCGTCCGCCGGACGACCTCGGCGACCCGCTCCAGCCGATGCGCGGGACCGGCCACGGCGAAGAGCGCTGCGACAGGGGTGTCGCCCCCGCAGTACAGCGGCGCGGCGACGCAGCGCGCCCCGGGCGCGAGGACGCCTCGGTCCACGGCGAAGCCACGCGCTCGGATATCCCGTGCCTCCCGGGGCCAGGAGGCCGGCACCGGGCCGGGCGGGAGCCGGTGACCGGGCGTCGTCGCGGCGCACGCCTTCCCGGCGGCGGTGTACCAGGGCCGGGGAAAGCGGTCCGTCGGCGCGGAGAGCGCGGCCCCCTCGCTCCCCGGAAACCACTCGACCAGGAACGTCCGGTGCCGGCGCAGCACCGCCGTCCCCACAGCGGTGCCCGTCAACTCGGCCAACCTGCGCGCGGGTTCGGCCGCCGCCGTACGCAACCCGGGATGCGGCTGCCAGTCCTGCCCGAGCTGGAACATCCGCCAGCCGACGCGATATCCCCCCGCGTGGCGTTCGACGGCGCCCAGGGCGGTCAGCTGTTCCAGCAGCCGGTGTGCCGTGGCCTTGGGCAGTCCGCTCTCGGACGACAGCCGGGTCAGTCCCGCTCCCTGCGCGCGCTCCACCGCCGCCAGCAGCGCGAAGGCTCCCTCCAGGACGCTGCGCCCGCCGCCGCCCGTCGACGTACTCGCACCGTACGAGATTCCGGTCATGATTCCCCCTGCTCCCCGAGTTCCCGCGCGCACGGCGGTGGTCGGACCTCCGGCGCATCGCCATGCTGGGGCACGAGGGTGGGGCGAGATGTTGTCGATAGGTTGTCGTCCCCACTCGCGGGTGGACTCGGTGCACGGGGGAGAGATCGAGGGGGTCGATGCCTCAATTACGTTTGCTCGGACCTGTGGAACTGGCCGCGCAGGCAGGGACGGCCGAGATCGGACCGCCGCAACGGCGCGCCGTGCTCGCGGCGTTGGCCGTGGACGCCGGCCGGCCGGTGGCTCCCGACGTGGTGATCCGACGGGTCTGGGGCCCGGACTCCCCACAGGGGGCCCGGCGTTCGGTGTACGCGCACGTCGCCCGGCTGCGCACCGTGTGCGAGGGAACCGGCCGGATCAGGGTGACACGCCGGTCCGGCGGGTACGTCCTGGAGGCCGACCGGGACCGGATCGACGTCCACAGGTTCCGTCGGCTGGTCGGCGACGCGCGCGGTGCCGGGCTGCCGGACGGCGTACGCGCGAGGCTGCTGGGCGAGGCGCTCGGTCTGTGGCGGGGTGAGCCGCTGAGCGGGCTGGACGGTCCGTGGGTGGTGCAGACGCGCGAGGCGTGGCGGCGCGAGCACCTGGAGGCGACCGTCGCGTGGGCGCGGCTCCAGGCGCTCGACGACCCCGCCGTGGCGATCGGCCCGCTGTCCGCGCTGCTCGACGAACACCCGCTGACGGAACCGCTGGCAGAGACGCTGATGCGGACGCTCTACGCGGCCGGCCGGGGCGCCGAGGCGCTGGAGTGCTATGCCGCCGTCCGGCGCCGGCTGTCCGAGGAACTGGGCACGGAGCCCGGCCCGGCGCTGCGTGCCGCCCACCAGGCGGTGCTGCGGGGAGGAGCGCCGGTACCGAGCAGGCCCCCGGCGAGCACCAAAGCCACACCCCAGCGGGTGGTTCCCGCCCAACTGCCGGTGGCGGTACGGGGGTTCACCGGGCGGACGGAGGAACTCGCGCGGCTGGACGCCTTCCTGACGACGGCGCCGTCGGCCCCCGTGGTGATCTCGGCGGTGTCCGGCACGGCGGGAGTGGGCAAGACGTCGCTGGCCGTGCACTGGGGCCACCGGGTGCGGAAGTCCTTCCCCGACGGGCAGTTGTACGTGAACCTGCGCGGGTTCGACCCGGGCGGCTCGTCGCGGGACCCGGCCGAGGCGCTGCGCGCTTTCCTGGACGCCCTGGAGGTGCCCCCCGCCAGGATCCCCGCAGGCCTGGACGCACAGGCGGCCCTCTACCGGAGCCTGCTCGCCGACCGGCGGATGCTCGTCGTACTGGACAACGCCCGGGACGCCGACCAGGTCAGGCCACTGCTGCCCGGGGCACCCGGCTGTCTCGTCCTCGTCACCAGCCGCAACCGGCTCACCAGCCTGGCGGCCGTGGAGGGCGCCCACATGTTCGCGATCGACGTACTCTCCTCCGCCGAGGCCGAGTCCATGCTGGCCGACCGGCTCGGCGGACCGCGTACGGCGACCGATCCCGCCGCCGTCGCCGAGATCACGGCCCGGTGCGCCGGTCTGCCCCTGGCGCTGGCCGTGGTGTCCGCCCGGGCCGCCGCCCAGCCGAACCTGCCGCTCGCCGTCCTCGCGGGCGAACTGCGCGACGGGAACAGCCGCCTCGACGCGCTCGACGCAGGCGACCACGCCACTCGGGTACGTGCCGTCTTCTCCTGGTCCTACAAGGCCCTGAGCCCCGCCGCCGCCAGGCTGTTCCGGCTGCTCGGGCTGCATCCCGGGCCGGACATCTCCGGCCCGGCGGCGACGAGCCTGGCGGGCGAGCCCCCGGCACGCACCCGCCTGCTGCTGGCCGAACTGACGACCGCCCACCTGCTCGCCGAACCCGCCCCCGGCCGCTACTCCTTCCACGACCTGCTCCGCGCCTACGCCGGCGAGCTGGCCCGCGCCGAGGACGACGAGGACGGCCGACGGCGGGCGGCGCACCGGATCCTCGACCACTACCTGCACACCGCGCTGAAAGCGCAGCGCCTGCTGGGCCCACCCGCCGACCGCATCGTGCCCGCCCCCGTCCGGCCCGGCGTCCTCCCCGAGGAACCGGCCGGCCGGGACGCCGCCATGACCTGGTTCACCGCCGACCACTCCGTGCTGTCCGCCGCTCTGCACCAGGCCGCCCGGGACGGCTTCGACACCCATGCCTGGCAGTTGGCCGCCGCGCTGAGCACGTACCACCAGCGCGCCGTCCTGTGGTCCGAGTGGGCCGCCGCCCACACCGTCGCGCTGGCCGCCGCCGAGCGGCTGGGCGACCGGGCGGCGCAGGCGTGCGCGCTGCGCAACATCGCGAACGCCCAGTCGTCGCTCGGACGTCAGGAGGACGCCCGAGCCCGCCTCGACCGCGCCATGCGGCTGTACCGGGAGCTCGGCGACCCGGCGGGCGAGGCCCACACCCATCTGGCCCTCGGCAGGGTCTCGACCCGCCAGGAGCGCCGCGCGGAGGCGCTCACCCACTCGCGGCGGGCGGTGGACCTCTTCGCCGTCGCGGGGGAGCGGGGCTGGCAGGGCATGGCGCTCAACAACGTCGGCTGGGACCACACGCTGCTCGGCCGCCACCGGCAGGCCGTCGACCTCGGCCGGCGGGCGCTCGCGCTCCTGGAGGGGGCCGGCCACCTCTCCGGCGAGGCCCACACCTGGGACACCCTCGGCTACGCCCACCACCACCTCGGCGAGTACGCGCAGGCGGCGGCCTGTTACGAGCGGGCCGCCCGGCTCTTCCACGAGCTGGGCGACCGCTACTTCGAGGCGGACATCCTCGCCCACCTCGGTGACACCCTCCACGCGGCCCGGGACACCGGCTCGACCCGGGACGCGTGGAGCCGGTCGCTGGCCCTCTTCGAGGAGCTCGGGCACCCGGACGCCGCCGCGCTGCGCGACCGGCTCCAGCACCACCTGGGCAAGGATCCGGCCGTCACCGCGCTCCCCGACCGTGACTGAACGAGGCAGGCACCGGCGCGGGCCGCGTCCGGGTGGTCATCCCGTCGACTCGCAGTTGCTGACGGTCTCTCCGTTGACGCAGACGTCCGTGTCGTCGCCGCCGTCGATCACGTCGGTGCCCGGACCGCCGTCCAGCCGGTCGTCGCCGGGGCCGCCGCGCAGTTCGTCGTCGCCGGGGCCGCCGCGTGCCCCGTCGGCTCCGGGACCGGCGTCCACCAGGTCGGTGCCCGGACCGCCGTCGACCGCGAAGTCGTCGCCGCCCTCTCCCCGTACGACGTCGTCGCCGGCCTGGCCGTGGAGGCTGTCGCGGCCGTCGCCGCCGAACAGTTCGTCGTCGCCGTCCCCGCCGGAGAGGGTGTCGTCCCCGGCGCCGGTGCAGACCGTGTCGTTCCCGCCGCCCGCCAGCACGTCGTGGTTCCCGTCGCCGGTCACGATGACGTCGTCGCCGTCGGTTCCGCTGACGACGGGCGCGTCGCTGACGATCGTGGCGGCCTTGCCGTCGCAGACCGGTACCGGGTCCGCGTGTGCCGGGGGAGAGGCGGCGAGCGTGGCTCCCCACACCAGGACCGCTGCCGCGCCGAGGCGGCAGAGGGTGTGGAGTGCGGCGGGTGCGCTGTGCGAGGTGGGCATGGTTCCTCCTTCGACCTGCGGTACAGGTTCAGCGGATGACGATGTGCACGTAGGCGTTCACCGAGTTCAGGCACTGGTTCCCGGTGCCGTTGTCGTGCGCGGAGTAGCCGTTGTCGGAGTAGCCGTCGTCCTGGTAGCCGAGGACGAGGCTGCCGCCCCGGCCACCGACCAGGTACTGCCGTCCGACCACGTTCAGCAGGCGCTCCAGGCTGCCGGTGGCGCCCGGAATGGTGATGAGGCCGTGGTACAGGTCGTTGTCCGAGGCCGGGTCGACGTACCGCTTCCAGGTGAGCCCCCTGCCGCCGGTCTGCACACAGCCGCCCCCGTCGACCGTGACGTGGTCGCCGGGCAGGAACGAGAAGGCGTAGGTCGTCGACGGCTCGGTCACGACCGGCTCGGTGATGGTGCAGTCGATCGGCAGGGTCGTGCCCGAACAGCCGGGGCTGTACTTGACGTCCCGCAGCGACAGGTGCGCGGGGACCCGCCGGACGTTGCGGTCGGTGGACGACGTCTGGTGGGACGCCGCCGAAGCGGCGGGGACGGTGCTCATCGCGGCGCCCACGGCGAGGGCGACGGCGGCGGTCGTCAGGATTTTTCTCATGCTGGTTCACCGGATTCCTCTGAGGATGCCCCGGCTTTGAGGCCGGGGCGGGGGTACCTCCCGCTTGCGGGGGAGAATCGGACTCCTGCGGAGCCGGGCAGGGAACGGGGTTTCGCCGCCGGGGCGAAAGGCCGCCCACACGATCGGGTAACCTGCGCGCGTGCGTTGCGAGAACCAAGCGCGCACACCGTGCTGAGTGAGAACCAAGCCAGCACAGCGAGTCCTTTGCTTGCAGTACCAAACCGGGCAGGTTCCGTCCCGGCTGGTGTTGAGGGTGTAGGACCTGACCGCCCGTTGGGCGGACAGGCAACCTGAGCCAGGAATTCCCTTGCTTCAGCCAGGGGAGGGTTCAATCCTTGGACGGGGTGCAGGGGGCTGACCGGCATGGGACGGATGTCGGCGGCCGATCGACTCGGCTCCGCTACGCGGTCAGCTCCGGGAGAGCCGCGGCGGAGGACACGTAGCTGGTGGCGCGCACGGCCTCGGACGCGGCGTACTCGTAGGTGGACGCGGGCAGCGGCGGCAGCGGCTGCCGGTACCTGAGCCCCGTCACGGTGACCCAGTCCAGGCCGACGTTGCCGTTGAACGCCGTGCACTGGAGCTGCGCCTCGACGGACCTGGCGCCGGGCTCGGCGTCTCCCCACAGCGGGGTCGCGAAACAGCGCGGGGTCAGCCGCGTGACGACCGTCTGGTTGGCGGAGACGAGCGTCTGCCGCAACAGGTCGGTGCTCAGGCCCGCGTACGTCCGGGCGAACAGGGCGATCGGACCGACGGTGTTCAGGGCGAACCCGAGCTGGTTGACGGAGGCGAGCTGCGAGACGTTGCTGATGTCCGACTGCGCCAGGGTCGCGCAGGACGTGGCGGCCATGGCGAACGCCTGGAGGTTGTCCGGGGACAGCCGGCGGATGTCCGCGACCTCGATGACGGCGCTCCTGGCGCACGCCTGCACATCCGCCGTCGCGACGGCGTCGACCTCGTTGAGGATCTCGGTCTTCGCCACGCTGATCGCGTTCTCGATCCGGGTCGTCGCCTCGTCGAGCGTGAGCTGGTTCCCGAAGAATTTCTGGTACGCGTCGTACGCCTGCTTCACGTAGCCCAGATAGCCGGTGAAGTCCGAGACCGTGTCCGCGCGTGCGGGCTGCGCGCCGGCGAACGCGAAGATCGCGGCGGTCGTCAGCGCGGTCGCGGCGCCCACCAGCTTTGTGCCCATCGATCTGGCCGTTGCAGTCATCGTGCGGGTCCCTCTCCATAGCCGGATGCTCGGGAACCGGCCCGCCGCACCTGCACGCACGCCGGACCGCTCCGAGCCAAGGTCCCGCTCCCACGCCCGCGCGTCACACCGAGTTCCGCTGAGCGGACCGCGTCCACCTCCGGCGCCCTCTGTCGCCGGCCCCCCGGTTCGTGTGAACCTCCTTGCAGATCAACACTGTTGAGGAGCCGCATGTCCAACCGTGACATATCCCTCCAGCTCTACACACTCCGCTCCCTCCTCGAAGAGGACCCGGAAGGCACGCTCGCCCGCGTCGCCGAGATCGGCTACACCACCGTCGAGCCCTACGGCTTCGTCCACCGCGCGGAGCGAATATCGGACGCGCTGACCGCGCACGGGCTGTCCGCACCGACCGCGCACGTGCCGCTGCTGTCGGACGACCGGCCCACCGTCTACGCCGCCGCACGGCGCCTCGGCGTCAGCACGCTCGTCGTCCCGATGGCGGCGCCCGAGCGCTGGCAGACCCGGGAGAGCATCGAGAGCCTCGCCGCGGACCTGAACCGGGTGGCCGCCGAGGCCGCCGACCACGGGTTCACCGTCGGCTACCACAACCACCACTTCGAACTCGAACTCCGGCAGAACGGTACGCACGCCCTGGAGATCCTCGCCGAGAGCCTGGCGGACGAGGTGGTCCTCGAAGTCGACACGTACTGGGCGGCCGTCGGCGGCGCGGACGTACCGGCGCTGCTGGGCCGGCTCGGGGACCGGGTCGCCGCCCTGCACGTCAAGGACGGGGACCGCACGCTGAACACCAAGGCGCAGGTGGCCGTCGGCGACGGCGTACTCCCGGTCGAGGAGATCCTCGCCGCCGCCCCGGACGCGCTGCGCGTCGTCGAACTCGACGACTTCGACGGGGACATCCTCGACCCGGTCGCGAAGAGCCTCGGCTTCCTCAGCGGCCTGAAGGACGGCTGACGTGGCCGCCAAGCACGCCCTCGTCGTCCGCGGCGGCTGGGCGGGACACGTCCCGGTACCGGCCACCGACCTGCGCGCCGCCGACCTCAAGGAGGCCGGGTACCAGGTCACCGTCTCCGACTCCCTCGACAGCTACCTCGACGAGGACCTCCTCGCCGGCACCGATCTGATCGTGCAGTGCTGGACGATGGGCGAGATCAGCCCCGACCAGATGACCGGCCTGTCCCGGGCGGTCCGCGCCGGGACGGGGTTCGCGGGCTGGCACGGCGGGATCGTCGACGCGTTCCGCTCCGAACCGCGCTACCACCTGATGACGGGCGGCCAGTTCGTCCACCACCCCCGGGAGCACTCCACCTACCAGGTCAGACCGCTGCCCGGGGCGGCCGGCCACCCCGTCGTCGAGGGGCTCACCCCGTTCCTCGTCACCACCGAGCAGTACTACCTGCACCTGGACCCGGCCGTGGACGTCCTCGCGGTGACCGACTACCTCGACGACCCCGAGCACCCCGAACTCGCCGGCACCGTCGTCCCCGTCACCTGGACCCGGTCCTGGGGCGCGGGCCGGGTGTTCGTCACCGCGATCGGCCACACCCTGGACGACCTGGCCGTACCCCAGGTCCACTCGATGATCACGAAGGGCATGACATGGGCGACCCGCTGACCCCGCACCCCGCGCTCCGCGTCGGCCTCGTCGGCGCCGGCAAGATCAGCGACGCCTACCTCACGACCCTCGCGGAGCTGAAGAACCTGCGCCTGACGGCCGTCGCCGACCTCGACCCCGACCGCGCCCGCGCCGCCGCCGGGAAGGCACCCGGCGCCCGTACGGCGACTCTCGACGAGTTGTACGACGCCGAGGACGTCGACCTCGTCCTGAACCTCACGATCCCCGCCGCCCACGCGACGGTCGCCCACGCGGCCATAGCCGCCGGCAAGCACGTCTACGGCGAGAAACCCCTCGCGACCACCACCTCCGCCGCCCGTGCGCTGCTGGACGCCGCCGCCGAGGCCGGCGTCCGTGTCGGATGCGCGCCGGACACGGTCCTCGGCACCGGTGTGCAGACCGCCAGGGCGGCACTGGACGCGGGGGACCTCGGGGTGCCGGTCGCGGCGAGCGCGTTCATGGTCGGCTCCGGGCCCGAACGCTGGCATCCCGACCCGGAGTTCTACTACCAGCCGGGCGGCGGGCCGCTCCTCGACATGGGTCCGTACTACCTGACCTCGCTGGTGACCCTGCTGGGGCCGGTGCGCCGGGTCGTCGGCATGGCCTCGGCGCCCCGGGCCGAACGGTTCATCGGCCAGGGGTACCGGGCCGGGACGAGATTCCCGGTCGAGGTCGCCACCCATGTCACCGGAGTCCTCGAACACCGCTCCGGCGCGCTGTCCACGCTGGTGATGAGCTTCGACGTGTGGGGCAGCACACTTCCCCGGATCGAGGTCCACGGCACGGACGGCTCGCTGTCCGTGCCCGACCCGAACCGGTTCGACGGACCGGTCGAGCTCTTCCGGGCCGGCGCTCAGGAGTGGGAGGAGCTTCCGGTCCTCGGCGGCTACCGCGACGCCTCCCGGGGCTACGGGGTCGCCGACCTCGCCCGAGCCGTCTCGCGCGGCGAACCGCACCGCGCCGACGGTGAACTCGCCTACCACGTCCTCGACATCATGGAGTCCCTGCTCGCGGCGGCCGAGACCGGCTCCTCGGTCGCGGTGTCGAGCGACTGCGCACGCCCGGCGGCGGTCCCGGCGGACACCCGCCCCGAGGAACGCTGACGGCTCCCCTCAGGTCCACACGCTGGCCCTGCGGGCGCGCGCAGACCGAAACTCCCCTTGCCCAGCGGGCACGGGGAGTTTCCGTGGGCTTGAACCGGATACCGGTGTCAGCAGGAGCGCGAGCCCACGAAGCCGACGCGGACGAGCTTCCACTGCTGGTTCACGCCGCCCCGGTCCGAGTACTGGACGATGCCGGTCCCGTCGGCGGAGGAGAAGCCCGGTACCTCGACGGCCTTCCCGCTGTTGCGGTTGATCAACCGGACGTATCCGTCCGGTGAGTCCGCCAACCGGAACTGCTGGTTCACGCCACCGTGGTCGCTCCACTGGTTGATGGCGGCGTTGTCGGCCGTCGACCAGCCGGAGACGTCCAGCAGCTTGCCGGAGTGCCTCGCCTTCAACCGGTAGTAGCCGTCACCGGAGTCCACGAACTGGAACTGCTGGTTGGTCCCGTCGTACCGGCCCCACTGCGTGATCGCGGCGCCGTCCGCGGAGCTCGCGCCCGCCACGTCCAGTGCCTTGCCGCTGTTGCGGTTGACCACGACGTACCAGGCGTTCGTGTCCACAGTGCCCGCCTGCGCCGTCGGCGCGCACGCGCGCAGGTCGAAGCGTTCCACCCGCACTGTGCCGCCGAGGGCCTTGGTGGCGTGGCTGAAGACGGCGAAGCGGTAGCCCATGAAGAAATGAGGTCTCTCGCTCATGGCGAAGGCCGGGCCGAGCGGGGTGAAGGTGGTGCCGTCGGTGCTGTAGGAGAACGTCGTCTGGCGGCCCGGCCCCGGGCTGATGTCGGCGGTGGCGCGCAGCCAGACGCGGCTGCCGGAGGCGGGGAGGTCCGCGCGGGCCTGCTCGGTGCCGGTGCTGCTGGTGTTCCAGTTGGCGTCCATGGCCAGGCCGTCGAACATCACCAGCCTGCTGACGCCGTTCAGCCGTGTGACGCCGATCCAGGCGGAGGAGTCCCGCAGCATCGCCAGCCCGGCCCGGTCGCCGTCCGCCATCCCGGAGCAGTCGAGTACGACGGTCGCGGTGGAGGCGGGGCCCTGGATGCGGCGGGTGAGGGTGTTACGGGCCTTGTAGAGGTCGTCGGTGACGGTGGCGGTCCTGAGGGTGAGCCCGTTGTCGACGGTGAACGCGGCGGTGTCGGGGTTGTGGTTCCACTCCCAGTACGGCGCCAGCGCCGTCCCCTCGAAGGTGTCGGCGCCGGTCATCGGCGGGAGCGGGTGCGGGGGGAGCGGGTAGGGGTACGTCTCGCCCCACGTGCCGTCGACTTTCTGGAGCTCGGGCCAGCCGGCGGCGTTCCAGGTGACCGGGGCCAGCGCGGGGACGCGGCCACCGGGATAGGCGTCGATGAAGCCCATGTAGTACCAGTCGCCGTTCGGGGTGTCGACCAGCGAGCCCTGGTGCGGGATGCCGCCGCCGGGGATCGGGCCGGGCAGGTTCAACAGCACCTCCCGCATTTCGTACGGGCCGAAGGGGCCTGAGGTGGACTTCCAGATGTACTGGCCGTTGGGCGGGAGGGTGGCGAAGATGTAGTAGTTCCCGTTGATCTTGTAGAAGCGGGAGCCCTCCATCAGGTGCATGTCGTCGGGCTTGGTGAGCACGTGCTCGGACCTGACCTCGGTGCGCATGTCCGGGGAGAGCTGTGCGACGCGGATCTCGTTGGCGCCGTACGCCACGTACGGGGTGCCGTCGTCGTCGAAGAGCAGCCCCGCGTCGTAGTAGACGCTGCCGATCTCGGCGTGCCGGGTCCAGGGGCCCGCCGCGTCGGTGGCCCGGTACACGTACGACCGCTGCCAGCCGATCTGGCCCACCCAGTAGAAGGTCCTGTCGCTGGGGCGGTAGCGCATCGAGGACGCGTAGATGCCCTGGACGTACGCCTGTCCGCCCTTGAGGTCGTACGCGTCGCCGAAGTCGAGGACCGGCACCGAGTGGCCGATGAACTCCCAGTTGACCAGGTCGTAGGAGCGCAGGACGGGCGCGCCCGGCGAGAAGTGCATGGTCGAGCCGGTGTAGTAGTACGTGTCGCCGACGCGGATGACTTCGAGGTCGGCGAAGTCCTGCCAGATCACCGGGTTGGTGAACCGCTCCTGTTGGGCCGCCGTGGCCGCCGCCGCGCGCATCGCCGGCAGCGTGGCGCCCGCGACCAGGCCGGCGGTGGCCGCCATGACTCTCCGGCGGCTGTGGGGGTGTTGGAGCCAGGACATACGAGATCAACTTCCTCACGGGTAAGGGGACCGAGAGTCGAAAGTTCGATATGTCGGGACCGGGGCGGGGAGGGGCTCCGGTCCCGGGAGCGGGGGTCATCCGGCGGTCAGCGTGGTCCACTTCTGGTTGGAGCCGCAGTGGCAGTCCCACAGTTGGAGCTGTGTGCCGTCGGTCGTGGAGAAGCCCGGAATGTCGAGGCAGCGGCCGGAGGCGGGGTTGCGGTAGCCGCCGTTGTAGGGCTGCCAGATCTGGTTGGCGCCGCCGTGGCAGGCCCAGAGCTGCACCTTGGTGCCGTTTGCCGTGCCGAAGCCGGCGGCGTCGAGGCACTTACCCATGGAGCGCAGGGTGCCGTCGGTGTAGGCGGACCAGTACTGGTTGATGCCGTCGCCGCAGCTCCAGATCTGTACGGCGGTCCCGTCGGCGGTGCCGAAGCCGCTGACGTCCATGCACTTGCCGGCGTTGTCGGACTGCACGTGTGCGGGGGCGGGGGCGGGGTTCCTCAGCCACCCGGCGCTGTCCGCGGACCGGATGCCGCGGTGGAAGGCGTCGGCCATCTTCTGGTAGCCCGCGTCGTTGGGATGCAGAGGGTCGGCGAGGTCGGCCGTGGTCAGGCTGCTCATGTCCACGTATGCGACGTGCTTGCCCGCTGACTGCGCCTCGCTCACGATCTGGGGGATGGCCTGGTTGTACGCGGCGCGGTACTGCTCCTCCGAGCCGAGGGTGGACACGACCAGGGAGGCCACGAGGACGGTCGCGTCAGGGACGTCGGCGGTGATCTGGTCGACCAGCGACTTCAGCCGGTCGGCGGCGGTGGCGACCTCATAGTTACCGGCCAGGTCGTTGGTGCCGATCATCAGCGTCACGACGTTGGGCCGGTAGCGGATCAGCGAGGCGTCGGCGGGTTCGGCGATCTGGTGGATCCTGTAGCCCTGGTGACCTTGGTTGTCGGGGTCGGACATCGAACCGCCCCGCAACGTGCCGACGAAGTCCAGCGGATGGCCGCCCGCCGCGAGCTTGTCCCACAACGGAGCCCGGTAGCCGTTGCCCGTGCTGCTTCCCACGCCCCAGGTGATGGAGTCGCCCAACGGCATGACCCGCAAGGGCGTGTTCGAGGCGGCGAAGGCAGGTGCCACACCTGCTGCCGTCATCCCGAGCGCGGCAGTGACCAGCGTGATGAGGGGCAGGCTCATCTGTTTCTTTAAGGATCCGTAGTGATGTCTTGTCCGGGTGGTTCCGTGTTCTGGGGCCGGTGCCCGTGTCCGTGTCGTACAGAAGTTCTTGGATCGAATGCGTGACCTTTCCGTAAGTGGGTCGTTGGTCGGATGACAGGATCATGCGGGAAGGGGGTGCGGGGTGAGCCGGAAGCTGCCGGTCGGTGAAGGTCTGACCCCCCGTACCGCGTGTGCTCGTGGACTGTTGCGTGGCGGGGTGGATGAGCGGACCGGGGAACTCCTGACGGCGTCGGTGGTGGCTCGGCGGGTGGGGTGGTGTGCGGGGCTGGTGTCCGGGATGGCTGCCGGGCTGCTGGCGGAGCGCTGGAACGCCGCCGATGTGGAGGCTTTGGCGTCCGGGGTGGATGCCGGCGGCAGGAGGTTGCCGTCGAACGCGTGGATGGCATTGCGCCGCCTGGGCTGGACCGTGACACCGCCTGAGGGGGTGCGGGTCAATGACCGGATCGTGCGGATGGTTCAGGAGCAGGCCGGGCGGATGCTGCGGTCGGCGGCATGGCGCGCCGCTCTGACCGCCGGTGTCCTGGCCACGTGGCCCGCCGATCCGGCCCGGCGTACGGCGGCCGAGTGGGACGCGGTGCGCGATGCGGTGCCCGGCGGCCGGTCCCTGCCCTCCAGCGTGATCACCTCCCGCACCCGCCAGATCCAGGCCTTCGCCCGCAAGACCGGCAGGCTTCCGGCGGACGTGTTCGACCTGGAACCCCCGCCCCGCACCCCACGGATGCTGCTGCTGTCGGCGTGTGACGGCCAGCAGGCCGGCATCGAACGCGCCGACGAACCCGGCCGTGCCCTGCTCCGGCTGCAACTCCCCACCCGCCCCGATCCCGTGTCGTACCGGGACTGGACGTGGGTGGCCTGCCCGATCCTGCTGCCGCCGACCGTCCCGGCCGGTGCGGTCCTGCACCTGCCCACCCTGCGCGTCCACCAGAGCCGGGTGCGTGCTGATCTCGCCTACACGCACACCGTGCCGAAGACCGCCCGCACCGGGCACACGGTCGCGCTCGGCGTGGACTGGGGGCTGAACACCCTGCTGAGCGCGGGAGCCGTACGCCTCAACGCTGACGGCACCATCGCCGAACTCGGCGCGGGGGCACAGTTCCGGGCCGCCGGGGTCCTCGCGAAGCAGCACCGCCTGCGGCGCCTGTCGGAACACCTGCACGCCAAGGCCGGCCACTACCAGCGGCTGACCGGCGGTGAGGAGCGGCATCCGCTGGCCTCCCGCCACCGGGTTCTGGCCGACGAGATCCGGTATGTGTCCGCACGCCGGTCGAACCTCAACGAGGCTCTGGCGTGGTCGGCGGCCCGCTGGACGGTGGATCAGGCGGTCGCCGCCGGGGCGAGTGTCATCTACGTGGAGGATCTGCGGTCGATGGAGGCCCGGGGTATGGGCCGCACCATGAACGCCCGTCTCTCCCAGCAGGTACGCGGCCGGATCGTGGACCGTATGCGGCATGTTGCCGTCGAGGCGGGGATCGCGGTCGTCACCGTCCCCGCCCGCGACACCTCCCGACTGTGCCCACGCTGCCTGACCCCGCTGCGCCACCGCAAAGCCCCCGACAAGCCCACCACCCCCGGATGGAAATGGGCCCTGTGCCCCGACCGCGCCGGCTGCGGCTGGCAGGGCGACCGCGACCACGGAGCCTGGCGGCGCATCGCCGCACGCGGCCTCACCCACCAGACCAGAACCGTGGCGGACCGCACCAGCGGTGCCCTGGCCATCCGGTCAGTGGTCGACAGCCTCGAAACCCTGGCCGTGGTCACACCGGCCACACCCGCAACCAGCCGGTGGGACCGGTCGAAGACCGGACCCACCCGGCACCAGACAACACGCCCCGCGCCCAGGCGACGCGGGGCACCCTCCCCCACCGCACCCCCGGGTCCGGCGGGCAAGCGTCCGGAGGGACACGCACCAACGGACCGGACCCGGCTGCCCCGCGCAGCCCACCGGCACCAGGACGTGACGACGATCAGCACACCCACCACCGGCCGTCACCGGCCACGCGGAGCAGCACTGGGCGCGGGCTTCCACCTCCACGCCCACGCATCTCCACCACGATGGGAAACGATCCAACCGATCCCGCACCTCACGGATCACACACGATCGCCAAGCTGACCAGAGACGCTTTCTCATGCAGTCGTCCTCTTCTGCGGGTGAGTGCTGAATCTGGCACAGGCTGCTCGACGTTCGTGTCGGCAACTCGGCTGCTGTGTCGTGCCGTTGGCGTCGGCGGGCGCATGACGTAGTGGCGGAACGGCGTGTCGGGGAACCGATTGCGAGGTGAGCGTTGACAACGTCGAGCCCTCCGGCGTCCCGTCTGCCCCAGTGGTGCTCGACGCCTCGCCGAGCGTGAGCCGACCGAGCAGATCGTCGATGCGCTTGCCCATCGGCGGTGCAGCGTCGCGGAACGGATGCCTCCCGGTCGCAGGGAGGCCCGGAAAAACCATTCTGACTCTGAGCAGGCTGGTGCGGAGCGTTGAAGCGCTTCGACGCTGTCACCGCATCTATCGGGTTGTCAATTGCTGGAATGCAAGAAAATTTCTTCTTGTGGACCCCCTTGTTCCGTTCGAAATGTGCCGTTAGCGTTCGCGGCCGGTGAAGCGCTTCGACACCCGGTTCGGGGAGGACTGCCGCCATGAGAAACGAGTGGAACCGCAGACGCTTCGTCGGCAGGCCCGGTCCCCTCGCAGTGGAAGCACTGGCCGGCCGCGGGTGTGCTGCGGGCGCCGAGGGTGCCGATGGAGTCCCGCAGGAACTGGGAGAGGCCTGCGATGTGGCCGGTGTGCAGCGGCAGTTCCTGCCGCTTGCCGACCATGACCTTCAGCACGATGTCGGGCAGGAGCGCGAGTTGGGCACCGAGCCGGACCGAAGGCTCAGGTGGGCGACCTGGTCGGGGTCCGTAGTGATCACCAAGCCCGCATCCGCACCGCCACCTGCCCCTCACGCCAAAGAGCCGGACAGCCACGGGACTTGAAGCCGCTCGGTTTCAGCCTGCGAACGTTTCTGCCCGCGGATCGTGTGAGAAGTATTGACGTTGATCACCAGGTCTTTATCCTCCAATTGCTCGATACTTCGACCCTTGTTCGATATGTCGGACGCATGGGGTCCCCGCCACACCGGCGTCCGGACAGCCTCTGACGGGGAAGACCGGAGCCGCTTGCTCAAGGATGACGAGGTCCTTATGTCCAGACGTAGCTTCAGCCCCAGACACCCGTCGGCGGTGTTCGCCGCCGTGGTCGCGGCCCTGGCCGCGTTCACGGCGCTGCTCGTCGCCGGCCCGGCTCAGGCGGCCACCACCAGCGACGTGCGCGGTGTCGACTCCGGCCGCTGTCTCGATGTGTCGGGCTTCAGCCAGACCGACGGCGCGAACGTGCAGATCTGGGACTGCCACGGCGGAGTCAACCAGCAGTGGACGTTGACGGACAGCAGCCAGCTGACCGTGTACGGCAACAAGTGCCTGGACGCCCGGGACGGCGGCACCACGGCCGGGACCCCGGTGCAGATCTGGACGTGTACCGGCACGGAGAACCAGCAGTGGCGGGTGAACCCCGACGGCACGATCATCGGTGTACGGTCCGGCCTGTGCCTGGAAGCCTCGGGCTGGGGCAAGACCAACGGCACGGAGGCGCGGCTCTGGTCGTGCCAGGGCGGCGCCAACCAGAAATGGACCGGCCTGGCCGGGGCGAGCAACGCGTGTGCTCTTCCGTCGGCCTACCGGTGGACCTCGTCGGCTCCGCTGGCGCAACCGGCGAACGGACAGCTTGCGCTGAAGGACTTCGCCACCGTGAAGTACAACGGCAAGAACCTGGTCTACGCGACCACCTCCGACGGATCGTCGTGGGGCTCGACGGGGTTCAGTCCCTTCACGAACTGGTCCGACATGGGGGCGGCCACCCAGACCCAGATGACCGACACCGCGGTGGCGCCGGAACTGTTCTACTTCGCGCCCAAGAACATCTGGGTGATGGTGGACCAGTGGGGTCAGTACCCGTTCTACTACCGCACGTCCAGCGACCCCACCAACCCCAACGGCTGGTCCGCCCGGCAGCCGCTGTTCACCGGCAGCCTCCCCGCCGCTGACGGCGGTGCCCCGCTCGACCCGACCATGATCGCCGACGACCAGAACATCTACCTGTTCTTCGCCGGCGACAACGGCAAGATCTACCGGACGAGCATGCCGATCGGGAACTTCCCCAGCAGCTTCGGCTCCTCGTACACGACGGTCATGAGCGACACATCGAACCTTCTGTTCGAGGCGCCGGAGGTCTACAAGATCCAGGGCCAGAACCAGTACCTCATGATCGTTGAGGCGCAGGGTTCGAACCGCTACTTCCGCTCGTTCACCGCCTCCAGCCTCAACGGTCCGTGGACCGTCCAGGCCGGCAGCGAGAGCAGCCCCTTCGCGGGCCAGGCCAACAGCGGTTCCACCTGGGCCCAGGGCGTCAGCCACGGTGACCTGGTCCGTGCCAATCCCGACCAGACCATGACCATCGACCCCTGCAACCTGCAGTTCCTCTACCAGGGCCTCCTCGAAGACATCCCGCCGAACACCGGCTACCTGAGCCTGCCGTACCGGCCGGGCGTGCTCACCCTTCAGCGCTGACCCGCCTGATCCACGGTGATCACGACGGAGTGCGGTCCGCCGACGCGTGGACGAACTGTCCACGGCGTGGGCAACTCCACCCGCTGACCGATACTCACCGCCTTGAGGAACCCCAGCCGCGCGTCGGCTGGGGTTCCTCCCTGCCAGGACGGTGTCGACATCCTGCTCAGCCTCCAGGAGGCACCGGCCACGGACGGCTCAGCCCCCTGCTTCCCGAGTGAGGCAGGGGACCGAGCCGTCTCCGCAGTCAGGCGAGGAGCAGAAACTGTTCGCTCTGGACGACCTGGTTGTAGTTCATCGCGAAGTCCTCGCGCGGCAGTTCCCCGGCGGCCCGGAACGCGGTCCACGGGTCGGGACCGGTGCCGAGGCAGGTCCAGCCACCCGTGGCGTGCGCGCCGGGCCGTCAGTCACTCACGCGCTCTCACTTCCCGTGCGAAGCCCTGCGGCGACGTCCGCGAAGCACCAGCATGCCGCCGACAGCGATGACCAGCAGGCCACCGAAGGCGCTGTACGTGACAGCGCTGCTCGCCCCGGTGGAAGCCAGGGGGCCGGACGCGCCGTCAGGGGTCGGCTGGCTGACGGGTGTGCCGACCTTCGCCTCCGCCTGTGCACGGGTGCCGGTCGTGCCGAGGCCGGAGACCACCGCCGTGGGCGCGGTCGGCGTGGGAGCGGGCGACGGCTTGTCAGCGGCGGTTCCCGACGCGGGCTTCAGCTGAAGAGTCGTGATCGAGTACGGCGGCAGCGTCTGTGCGACCGCTGTGCCCCGCTTCGCCGTCGTCAGGGCGGTGTCTCCCTTGCCGTACGAAACGGTCGTGACCGCCCCTGCGGCCGGGGTGAATCCGGCGTACGAGAGCGATACCTGCGCCGCGTTCTCAGGGCTCTTGTTGGTCAGCATGACGTTCAGACCGCCGTTGCCGCTGCGCACCGCGTGCACAGTGACCGACGAGTTGCGCGAGGACGACTTGACGATGGTGTCGCCCGGCTTCGCCAGTGCGGTCAGCGAGCGGATGCCCCAGTAGGTGGGGAAGGTGGTGTCGCGCGGCGGTTGGCACTTCCCCCCGGCGCAGGTTCCGGCGGAGAGAATGCCCCCGTCCTGGTAGTCGGTCTGGCCGTGGACGGTGGTGGGTACTTGGTCCGTGCCGTTGTGCAGGTTCCACCAGTCCACGTGGGTGGCGCCCTGCTCGAACCAGGTCATGTAGGTGTCCGGCGCGAACAGGGCCGCGGCCTGGCTGGTCAGGGCGGGCGAGCCGACGGCGTCGGTCTCGGTGACCGCGATCTCCACCGAAGCGGCGCGCGAGCCCGTGTACTTGGCGATCAGTGAACGCAGCTCGGCCGTGGTACCGGCGATCTTGGAGGGGGTGTTCAGCAGGTCGGCCGTGGTTTTGCCGCCCGGATACCAGTGGACGATGACGAAGTCGATCGAGCTTCCCGCGATGGAGAGCACCGTGTTGTTCCAGTCGGCGCTGTCACCGGGAGCCTTCTCCTTGTCCGGCCAGCCGCCGGGGGTGGTGAGCACCGCTCCGATCTTCACCGTCGGGTCCACGGCCTTCATCGCCTTCGAGTAGGCGACCAGGTTCTTCCCGTACTCCCTCGGGCTTTTGTCAGCGTGATCGTCACGCTCCCAGCCCTTGCCGTCGCCGTAGTGCCCGTTGCCGTAGACCTCGTTGCCGATCTCCCAGTACTTGACGCCGTAACCCTTGTCGACGTTGGAGTACTTGACCCAGTCGGCGGCCTCCTGGACGGTGCCGGAACCGTAGTTCGCGGTCAGGATCGGCTGGGCGCCGACCTTCTTCGCGATGTCCATGAAGCGGTCGAAGTTGGTGTTGGAGGGGATCCAGCCCTTGCCGTCGCCGGATGTGTGGGTCTTCCAGTGGTATTCGTCCGCGCCGGAACCGCCGGGATAGCGCAGCTGCCGAACTCCTGCGGCCTTCATCAGCGAGGTCACATTGGCGTCCCCCATGTGCTCGTCACCGAAGCCCAGATTGAGGCCGGCACCACTGCTGGGCACCGTGCCCAGGGAGGTACCGGCGTTCACCTTGATGCCGACGGTCGTTGCGGCGCCGGCGCTGGGCGCCAGGGCACCGACACCGGCCGAGGCCGCGAGCACCGTCACCGTCCCCACGGCAAGATGCCGGAGCATCCGGCTACGACGGGGCGTGCGCTCCCGAGGCATCGGCTGCTCGGCGGATTTCGGGTCGTCTGGTGACACGTGGTGCTCCGATCGGGTGTTCACATAGAAGGCGTAGAGCCGCTGACCACGGCTCGCCCTCGTCGGTACACCCCCAAGTGGCCGCTCAGAGCGGAAAGGTTGCCGTCTCAATCGTTTTTTCGCCGAGACGCGGTCGCACGTCTCACCGGACCCCGTGACCCGATGCCCCGCCCGGGCTCCCTTTTCACCTCGACGGCGCGAACCACCACATGCTTCCGGCCGCAGCACACCACCCCGCGGCTGCCGAGCGGCTGAAGCCGCACAGGAAGCACAGGAAAAGACAGACGGCGGCCACCGTGACGGGCGGCAGCGCAGCCCAGGCCGCACCTGCCGGCCGGAGCGTGGTGGCCGAAGCACCTGACGACCCGGCCACGCCGCATCACCACGCCCAGGAGAACACCCTTGTCAGGCGGACGTCGAGCCGAGGGCCTGGCGGGTGTCAGGTGGTTGCGCTCGGCGAGGCCGGGTGCCTTGGTGGGCGAGCCGCCGATCGCGTACTTCGACGCCGGCTGCGTGTCCGCGGAGGCCGCCCGACGCCTGTCCCTGAGCGTGCGCGCCCTCACCTACCGCCTCGAACGCATCCACCAGCTCACCGGCTCCGACCCGTCCGACCCCACCCACCGCCACACCCTCCAGACCGCCGGACACACGGCGTCAGGAGCGCGTCAAGGAACGCGTGCGCCGCTGGCCGCACGCCCGCAGCGGCGGGATTCTTGCCGTGCCGGCGGTGCTCCGGGAAGAAGCGCCGCTCCTGCCTTCCGTGAGGTGATGGAAATGCGGATGCCCCCGCGTGACCGAGCCGCCCTGGCGGCAGCCCTGCTCGTCCCGCTCGCCGTCGCCCTCGGCCTGGTGCCGCTGCGTGACGGCATGACGTCCGCGAACCTGGCGCTGATCCTCGTCGTGACCGTCGTGGCGGTCGCCGCGCTGGGCAACCGCGGTGCCGGGGCCCTGTCCGCGCTGTCGGCCGCGGCATGGTTCGACTTCTTCCTCACCCGCCCCTACCAGCACTTCACCATCACCGACACCGACGACATCACCACCACGGTCCTGCTGCTGGCCGTCGGCGTCGCCGTCTCCCAGCTCGCGGCCCACGCCCGCACCCTCGAACTGGTCACCGTCACCGACGCGGCCCATCTGGCACGCATCCACGAGACGGCCGCGCTCGCCCAGGCCGGGGGATCACCGTACGCGGTGGTGGAACAGGTGCGGGAGCACCTCGTCGCCGTCCTCGGTCTGGACGGCTGCCGCTTCGAGCACGGCACACTGCTGGGCCGCCACCCCCGCCTGGAACAGGACGGTTCGCTGACCGTCGGCCGCACCACGTGGGACCTGGACACCGACGGCTGGCCCGCCGAGGAGATCGAACTGCGCACCTCGGCGGGCGGCCGTTACCTGGGCCGCTTCATGCTCACCCCGACACCCGGCACACCCCCGCCCCCGCTGCGCACCCGCCTGGTCGCCGTCAGCCTGGCCGACCACGCGGGCGCCGCACTGGACACGGCCGGGCCCGTGCTCGACGGCTGACCGCCCCACAGAAGTCCCGGCTTCACCGCGTTTTTCCTGACGATGCTTTAACGCGCCTGCGCAGAGCCATACTTCAGGTGCGGGGGAGCGACCCGCGGTGAACAGCGGCGCGAGAGGCAGCATCAGGTGAACAGCGGCACAGGGCTGAAGAAGGTCGAGATACGGCTCAAATGGGACCCCAGTCCCTTCGGTCAGCCTCCGCATCACCTCGACATCGTCGCCGCGACCTACTGCGCGGACGCGCCGTACGGGAAGCCGGTGTACGTCGTCCACTACGACAGCCGTTCCCCGGACGGCACGATCAACATGAGCCGCCACAGCCAGACCGGACAGGGCCTCGGCTACGTCGAGGCGATGACCTTCGAACTCGACCGTCTCGCCCCCTCCTTCGCCCGGGTCGTCGTCGGCGTGGTGGTCCACCAGACCTCCGGCCCCAAGACCTTCGGGGACGTCTCGAACACTGGAGTGCTGGTCGTCGAGGGCTACACCGAACTGGTGAAGGACGACCTCACACGGTTCGCCGACTCCAGAGCCGTCACCGTCGCGGAGTGCACCAAAGACGCAACCGGTGTCTGGGAGCTGCACCCCGCGCTCTGCGGCTTCGACACCGACCCGGAGACGTTCATGGCGCGGATGGGGTCGGACCCGAGGTCCTGAACCGGGCGAAGGTACCGAGCACCGAGGCGCCGCACGGGACGGTGCGTCGTACTGTCGGGCGGTGTCCGGGGCCCGTTCAGCGGGGCGGCTCCGGGAAGGGGGCACCAGCCGGCCGATCCCCTGATCCTCTGCCCAGATCGCCGTGGCGGCGCCCGCGACGAACAGCAGGCGCCGCCGAACTCGCCGTCCTCGTCGACTTCGACCAGGACCTCGCCGCACCAGCAACCGCGTCCGCGGCCTGCTCACCCGGCCGCCCGCGTCCACCGGCTCGGCTCCCGGCCGTATGCGCTGCTGCGCCCCGCGCGCGGTGACTTCGCAGATGTGGCCGCGCTGGTCGCCGAGGGGCGGGTGAACCAGGCGCCGGTCCGCTGCTGCCGTGTTCCGACGCGCCGACCGTGGTGGAGCAACGGCGGTCCCTGGAGCAGCAGTTGCGCGGGCCCGCCGCTGCGCCGCCGGGTGGAGCCGACGACGCCTCCAACGGCGTTGCCGCGACCCGCGCCGTGATCTCGTGCTCGTCGTCGGTCATGATGAAGTATCCGGTCGAACTCAAGACGGCAGTGGGCGAGTTCGTCGACTGGCCCGCCATGCGACAGAGCGTCCCCGCGGATTCAGCGCCTCCTTCACCCACGGGGCGTCGCATGTACGCATCAGGTCGGCAGGGACCGCTCCCGGAAGATCCGGTCCGCCGGGACTCCGCCCGCCAGTGCCGAGTCCGTCACGCTCTCGACCAGCGGGGGCGGTCCGCACACATACACGTCGGGCGGTTCGTTTGCCGTGCGCAGCGCCTCGGTGACCTGCTCGGCGGGAGTGCCCGCGGCAGGCACCATGCCGGCCGTCGCTCGGGCGCCAGACGCAGACCTCGTACGCGAAGGACGCCCATTCGGCTGCCACGGCCTTGAATTCGGCGTCGCCGAAGACGTCCTCGTCCTCGTTCACGCCGAAGAAGAACCGCACCGGCTGAGGGTCCTGCCGCGCAACCCGAACGCGCCCTGCGGCCCGTGCACGGTCAGCCGGTCGCCGACCTGAGCCTCCTCACGCAGATACGACGAGAACAGCCCGCCGGGCCGCAGCCGCACGAACAGCTCCACGCGCCCTTCCCGGTTTCCGGTATTGGCCAGCGAATACGCTCGCCGCTCCACCCGCCCCGGCACCTGCACCTCGACGAACTGCCCGGCGTGGAACTGGAATCCGGCGCCGCGTTCCTCGTCCTCCTCCAGCAGCAGCTCCAGTCGCACGGTGTCCCGCGCGACCGTCTCCAGCGCGCAGACCGTGCCCTGGCGCACCGGGATTGCGCCGTACAGGATGCGGGAGTTGTCGTAGGGCAGGTCGGCCGTCAGAGGCCCGCTCGGGTAGGTGCGGCACAGCAGCACTCCGCCCGCGTCGCGTTCGCCGGACGGTAGCGCGTCGGCGCTGTACATGCCCAGGTCGCAGGCGCCGTCGGTGACGGTGGCCCGGCAGGAGCCGCAGGTGCCCGAGCGGCACGCCGACGGCAGGACGGCGCCCCACTCCGCGGCTGCCTCCAGGACGCTCTGCCCGGGCGCGCACGCGAACTCGAGGCACTCCCCGTCGGAGGTCGTGAGAGTGACGGTCATGCGCCTGTCCTCCCCAAGGCCGCGGCGATGTCCGTCTTCGGGTCGCCGGTCGTGCGCATCCCGAACCGGTCGACGAGCACGTCCACCAGACCCGGCGTCAGGTACACCGGCAGCGAAGGGCCGAGGTGGATGCCCCGGATGCCCAGTGCGAGCAGGCTCAGCAGGACGGCCACCGCCTTCTGCTCGGTCCAGGACAGGGCGAGGGTCAGCGGCAGTTCGTTCAGGCCGCACTCGAAGGCGTCGGCCAGGGCTGCGGCGATCTTGACGGTACTTGCCGCAGCCGAGGGTGAGCACGACCGCGTCGTCGGGCGCGCCCAGGGCGAAGTCCCGGTAGTAGTCGCGGCCGACCGTGGGGCCGTCGCAGCCGCCGACCAGGAAGAAGCGCCGGATGGCGCCTTTCTTGACGGCGGCGACGACGTCGCCTGCGACGGACAGCAGCGCATCGCGCCCGAACCCGACGGTGATGAACCGCTCCGGCCCGTCCGCGCGGTAGCCGGGCAACGCCTTCGCGGCCTGGATCACGGGGGAGAAGTCGCCGTCGGTGAGGGTGGCGCACGCCCGGCCGGCCGACCGGGCCGGCGGTGAAGATGCGCCGACGGTAGGCGGGATACGGCTCGATGACGCAGTTCGACGTCATCAGGATCGGGCCGGGGAACTTGGCGAACTCGCGCTGCTGGTCCTGCCAGGCGCCGCCGTAGTTGCCGGCCAGGTGCGGGTACGCCCTCAGCAGCGGGTAGGCGTGCGCGGGCAGCATCTCGCCGTGCGTGTAGACGTTGATGCCGGTGTCCTTCGTCTGCTCCAGCAGGGCGGCCAGGTCGCGCAGATCGTGGCCGCTGACCAGGATCGCCTTGCCCGCCACGGGAGTTGTCCGCACAGCGGTGGGCTGCTGGGCGCCGTACGTGCCGGTGTCGGCGGCATCGAGCAGCTCCATGACCGAGAGGTTGAGGTGGCCGAGGCCGACCGCCCGCTCCAGCAGCTCGTCGATGTCCGTGGGCTCGCCCGCCAGGTAGGCCAGGCTGTCCTCCACGCCGGCGAACACCTCCGCGCTGTGCTTGCCGAGGACGTGGGCGTGGTGGGCGTAGGCGCAGATGCCCTTGAGGGCGTACAGGTGCAGCGAGCGCAGGCCGACGACGTCCGGGCCGACCTGGTCGAGGCCGGCATCCACGCGGAAGTCCGGGGCCTGCGCCGGCAGTCCGTCCAGGTCCGGCGCGGGGCACCACTCGGCCGGTCCGGGCAGCCGCTGCGGCTCCAGGCCGTGCTCGCGCGCGGCTGCCTCGTAACCTGCCCGGACCCTCCCGTACGGCTGCGGCCTCCCGGAGCAGCGCGACGAAACGGGTCGGGTTGAAGTTGACGTTGGTCAGCGTGGTGAACACGGCGTACAGGATGAACCCGGCCGCCTCGTCGTCCCCGGCGTCCAGGGCGCGGGAGAGGGGCTTGGGGGTGAGGTCGAGCCGGAGGTGACGGTCTGCTTGGCGGAGGCAGTACGACTTCCCGGCCTTCGCCCTCACCCCCCGGCCTTGTGCAGCAGGACCCCGGTGACCGTCCCCCGGACTCTGCCCGGGGGACCCTCGGCTCGCTGGTACGCAGTGCGTACGATTCGACGTCGCGCACCGGGCTCAGCAGCCGCACCGCCATGTCGGCCGGCATGCGGCGGGTGTAGGACGGGTTCAGGTCCATCAGGGACAGCGCCGCTGTGCTCGGGACCGACAGCAGCTTCGTCTCGACGAGGGCGGGCGCGGTCACCGGACAGCTGATCCCGTCGAACACCACCTCGCCGAAGTTCTCCCTGACGGTCCTGACGTGTGAGCCCGAGACGATGACCGTGAGCTGTTCCCGCGTCAACCCGGCGAACAGCGGGAGCCGTGGGAGCAGTTCGGACACCGTGAGGGTGCTGTTCCTCATGCGCTGGGGTCCTCTTCCGGGAGCAACGCCTGCGCGGAGCGGTTCTCCTTGGACGCCGCCACCGACGACAACTCCGCGGTCGTGACGGCGCCCTGGCCGTGGACGCGAACCTGGATACACGTCACCCTCCTCCCCTGTGGGCCTGTTGCTGTCCTACCGCCCGCGGGTATGCCGGCTCTCAGGGGCCGAAGGTCCTGAGCGAGGGACCGAGGGACACGAACCCGGTGACCGGGACCGGGCAGCGGACGTGGTGCATCACCGCGTGTGCGACCGGCCCGGTGTGGGTGCCGAGCCTGGCTGGGCGGCTCCTGCGCCACGGCCGGCAGTCCGGCGTCCTGAGGGGCGTCCAGCGGCTGCTGCGCAGTCCGACTCGGCCGCCTCCGGGGCCGAACGGTTTCCGTTCCCCGACTCAGCCCTGGCCGAACGGGAAGCCCTTCAGCCGACGCGGGGTGCCCGGTTCTGCGCGGCAGGCTCAGGGGTTGGGCCGCCCGGGCCCGGCATGGCCTGTTGGTCCCGGTGCGCAGGACCCGCTGGGCCCTACCCCGCCACCGAGTTCTGGAGCCGGAGCCGCCCTGGCGCGGCTCCCGTCTCCTGGTCGGTGCTCCTGGGATCCGTCCTGCCGGGCCCACTGTTCGGCCCGATCCTGGGTTCTGCTCCCAAGGGCGCAGAACCTTTTGCCGTTCACCCACGTGCCCGAGGCACCCGCGGTCGCCGTCGCCACGACCCCGCTCTGTCGGCCTGACGGCCGGCTGCATGACCGAGCCGTTCAGCCCGGACGGCCACGACCGGGGCCGACCGGCCCATGGGACGGCGTTCCGGAGCGCAGGACAGTGGAAGGGGGACGCGAGGGAAAGAGGAGGCGGAAGCCATGCAGCACCGGATGGTCAGCGACCTCATGACCACATCGGTTGTACGAGTGCGGCGGGAGACCGGTTTCAAGGAGATCGCCAAACTGCTCGCCGAGTACGACATCACGGCCGTACCCGTCGTGGACGACGACGACCGGCCCGTGGGCGTGGTCTCCGAAGCGGATCTGCTGCGCAAGGAGGCAGGGCAGCGGGATCCGACCGGCCTGCTGCCCGTCCTGCACCCGCGCCCCACCGACCGGGCCAAGGCGGAGGCGACCACCGCCGAAGGGCTGATGAACAGCCCGGCCGTGACCGCCCGACCACAGTGGACGGTGGTGGAAGCCGCCCAGGTCATGGAACGCCACCACGTCAAACGACTGCCGGTGGTCGACGAGGCAGACCGCCTGCTCGGCGTGATCAGCCGCGCCGATCTGCTCCGCGTCTTCCTGCGCGGCGACCGCGCCATCCGGGACGAGATCTCCAGGGACATCCTTGTGCGCACCCTGGGCATCGCACCCTCCGCGGTCACCGTGCACGTCGTCGACGGCCGGGTCTCCTTGGACGGCACCGTCGAACGCAAGTCCCTTGTCCCTGTCGCCCTACGGCTGTGCAGGGGTGTGGACGGAGTGGTCGACGTCTCCGGGAACTTGGGCCACGAGATCGATGACACCGTCCTTGCCCCCGCGGACAGGGAGCCGACGCGCCACTCCCAACCGGCACCGTGATGGGACCCGTTCAGAAGCGCATCTCCGCGTGGAAGAAGGAGCGGCGCGGTCGGCGACCGGGGGCCCGGGCTCCTGCGACCTGCGCGAGGTCGTGAACGCGCTGCTTCACCAGAACCGGACGGGCAGATGTGACCGCACCGAGATTTTGGTGGATCGGCTGGTCGGCCCGCTACGGCATCGTTGCAGCCTGCCATCCACTGCTGGGACGGTTCCCGTCCGCCTGGTGTTTCGTACTCCTCGTACTGCTGCTGGTATCTGCCCTTGCACCCGGATATGAGCAGCGACGGAACAACCAGAAGGCCAATCACGCATCCCTTCACCGGATTCCTCCGAGGGTGCCCCGGTCTTCAGCCCGGGGTGGGGGTACCTTCCGTTCGCGGGGGAGAATCGGACTCCTGCGGAGCAGGGCAGGCAGCGGGACTGCCCCACCTGCCCGAGCGGCCGAGGGGGGGCGACGCCGCGACACTCCCGGTCCCGCAGCACCCCCTCCCGCAGCGTCGCCCTGTTGATGCCCAGCTCTGCCGGAAATGGGCGAAAACGTTGATCGAGGGCTCGTCAGCGGGCAGGTCAAGGCGTTCGTGCAGATCGCGGACGTGGAACACCTTCCCGGGGTGCTCGTTGAACGTGGTCACGATGCGCTGGTGGACGGTGGTGGTCTCCGCGGGGCCGTTGCGTGGCCGGGAGGGGAGGAAGGCCGTCGATGGTGCCGTTGACCTGCTCGACCACCCACCGCTTCGGCTGCGGCACGAAGCCCTTGCCCACGTCGTAGGGATCGCGCCGGATCACCTCGACGGTGATGTCGTTCACCGCCCCGTGGATGATCTGCCGGCATCGCGGGCGGCATGGTCTTCTCCGCCCTTGCCGACACCTGCCGGACGGCGGTCGTGCCCGGCAAGCCGCCGCGCAACTGCCCGCGCGCGGCGCGTGTCAGTTCGCCCCCGTCGTGCCCGCTGCGGCCTTCCGCCGTACGTCGGCCATGTCGGCGGCGCGGATCTTGGTGATGACCTCCTCCAGGGCCTGAGGCGGGAGCGCGCCGGGCCGGGCGTACAGCACGGTGCGGTCACGGACAGCCATCAGGGTGGGGATGGAAGAGATCTGGAAGGCGTCGGCGAGTTCGGGCGTCGTCCAGTTGGCCGGCCAATGTCTCTTCGCCCGGCTGGCGGTGGCGGCGTGCCGGGACGGTCGTGGTGGTGCGGTCGGCGTGGACGATCCGCTTCGGGCCGCACGGGCCCTCCAGCACCTCGTCGTCGCCGATGAGGCCGGCCCGGATACGGACCCCGGCCACGCCGGCGCCGGGGACGTGCTCATGGCTCCAGCTTGATGTCGATCTCGGGCGGCTGGTGCAGGGTGTTGTGGACCGTGCAATGCGAGGCCACCGCCAGTAAGGCCGCCCGGCGCTCCTCGGGAAGGTCCGGCGGCGGCACGACCACCAGTCGCAGGGAGGTGATCCGAGCCGGGCAGTCGGTGGCCAGGGCGAACTCCGTACGGACGCGCAGACCGGCGCGGGGCAGACCGTGCCGGTGGAGGTAACGGCCCGCGTAGAAGGCGACGCAGGTGGCCAGGGAGGCCGCGAAGAGTTCGGTGGGGGTGGGCGCGGTGTCCGTGCCGCCCGCCTCGACGGGCTGGTCGACCTGAAGGCGATGCCCGCGGACGTCCACCGCGTAGGCGTCCTGGTCGACGTGGGTGACCTCGAGACGGTGGACCTCCGAGCCGTGCGGCCGGTTCGTGTCGAGGGTCTGCGGTGTGCTGCCGGTCATGACCGTGCCCTTTCGGTGGTGTCGGCTGCTCCGTGTTCCAGTCGACCGCGCGAAGCGCGCCGGATCGAGAGGCCGACGGGGTACGGACGGGGCCGTTCGGCGGCATAGCCGGACGGGTACCTGGCCGGGGACCAGCGGCCCATGTTCCGCCGGCACCTTCCCGACGACAGTGGAGGCATGGGCCACCACATCGTGATTCTCGGAAGCGGAACCGCCGGCACACTGACGGCGAACCGGCTGCGCCGGAAGTACGACGAGGGCGAGTGCCGGATCACGGTCGTCGACCAGGACGACGACCACGTCTACCAGCCCGGGCTGCTGTTCGTACCCTTCGGGCTGGCCCAGCCGCACGCACTGGTGCGGTCCCGGCCCAGGCAGCTGCACGAGGGGATCGACTACCGGCGGTCCAGGATCGACCGGGTCGACCTGGACGCACGTACGGTGCACTTCGCCGTCGGCGGCTGGCTGGCGTACGACGTGCTCGTGGTCGCCACCGGAGCCAGGCTCCTGCCCGAGGAGACCGAGGGCCTGACCAGCCCCGGCCGGGGTGAGAACATGTTCACCTTCTACGACCTGCCCGGCGCGGTCGGTCTGCGCCACGCGCTGGAGCACTTCGACGGCGGCCGGGTCGTGGTGAACGTGGCGGACCTGCCCATCAAGTGCCCTGTCGCGCCTCTGGAGTTCGCCTTCCTCGCCGACTGGTATTTCCAGCGGCGCGGAATACGCGACCGGGTCCAGCTCACCTATGTCACCCCGCTGGACGGCGCGTTCACCAAGCCGGTCGCCGCCAAGGCGCTGGGTGGCCTGCTGGCGGAGAAGGGCATCGAGCTGGTCACCGAGTTCACCCTCGGCGAGGCCGACGGCTCCGGTGGCCGGCTGATCTCGTACGACGAGCGCGAGGTGCCCTTCGATCTGGCGGTCGTCGTGCCGCTGCACGGCGGCGCGGAGTACGTGGACCGCTCCGAAGGCCTGGGCGACGAACTCGGCTTCGTCCCCGTCGACCAGCGCACGCTCCAGCTTCCCGGCCGTCCCGAGGTGTTCGCCGTCGGAGACGCCGCCGGTCTGCCCGCGTCCAAGGCGGGCTCGGTGGCCCACTTCGAGGGCGAGGTAGTGGTGCGCAACATCGGCCGCCACCTCGCCGGGCAGCCACTGGACGCCTCTTTCGACGGGCACACCAACTGTTTCGTCGAGACCGGCTTCCGCAAGGCCCTGCTGATCGACTTCAACTACGACACCGAGCCGCTGCCCGGCCACTTCCCGGGCACGGTCGGACTGCCGCTGCTGAAGGAGTCGCACGCGAGCCATCTCGGCAAGCTCGCCTTCGAGTGGCTGTACTGGCACAGCCTGCTGCCCGGCCGGGAACTGCCCGGCATCAGCTCGGCCATGCCCGAGCGCGGCAAGGACCACGTGCCGGTCTGAGGACCGACGTGTCCGTCTGAGGGAGAGGAACCCGCCATGACCACCGCCACCTACGCCGACATTGTCGTCCCGGTCGACGACGAGGGCTTCTTCACCGACCCCGGCCGGTGGACCGAGCCGATGGCCGGGCAGATCGCCGGGGAACTCGGCATCGACACGCTGACCGACCGGCACTGGACGGTCATCCGCTTCATGCGCGAGCAGTACGCCGTCAAGGGCACCGGACCCACCGTGCGTGTGCTGGGCAAGACCTCCGGCGTCAGTGTCAAGGAGCTCTACCAGCTCTTCCCCAAGGGACCGGCGAAGACCGCCGCGAAGATCGCCGGGATCCCCAAGCCCCGCGGCTGCATCTGAGGAGCGCGAGCCGTCATGGCCGACACCGCCACGATCGAGAAGGTCTCGATCATCGTCTCCAAGGGATCCCTGGAAGGGATCTATCCCGCTCTCATCATGGCCAACGGCGCCCGCGCCGAGGGCATCGAAGCCGACCTGTTCTTCACCTTCTTCGGCCTGGACGCCATCACGAAGAAGCGCTGGGGCCACATCAAGCTGGCCACCGTCGGCAACCCCGGCCTGCACCTGCCGACCCTGCTCGGCGGTATGCCCGGCGTACCGGACCTGGTCACCCGCTCCATGGAACGCAAGATGGACAAGCTCGACATCCCGCCCATCCCCGAGTTCCTTCAGATGATCGCCGACACCGGCGCGGGCATCTACGCCTGCAAGGCCTCGGCAGACCTCTTCGAACTCGGCAAGGACGACCTCGTCGACCAGGTCCAGGGCATCATCACCGTCGGCGAGTTCTACGAACACGCGGCCGGCGGCCAGATCATCTACACCTGACATGACGCCCGTCGACGGCGTGCCCGCAGCGGTGCTCTGCTCCGCCCACGGCGAGCTGCCACCCGGCCCGGCAGGCCCGGCGATCTGCCCGCCGTTCGCGCGGACGAACTCGTCTGCGCCGCGCGGGAACGGGGCGTCGGGAGCGTGGAACTGGTCGGGCGGATCCGTCCTGCCCGCTCACGCCGTCCGACGGGTGATGACGCTGTACACCGACGCCTTGTCGGCGGTGAGCGCGACGGAGAAGCTGACGGCCATCTCGCGCAGCTCCTCGATGGGGCCCGTGATGCCGTCCGGGAAGTGGTGCTCGATGTTGAGCCGGACCTTCTGGAACCAGTGCACGATCTCCGCGTTGGAGGGCATGATCCGCATGTCGGTGAGGACCAGGCCGTGCTGTTCCAGGACGCCCACGAAATAGGCCGGACTCTTGCGGTTGCCGCAGGCCAGCCGGTCGACGCGGTCGGGGATGGCAGGGCGGTAGGCGGTGAGGTCGGTCTTGTAGAGGGTGTCGGAGATGATGACGAGGGCGCCGGGCCGCACGCGTTTGGCGACCGCGCTCACCGATGCCTCGAAGACGTCGTCGAGGAAGTGCGTGTACACACCGCGCACTACGACCAAGTCGTAGGGGATCTCGGGGGCGGGCAGCAGATCGACATCCTGCCCGTCGCACTGGAAGAGCCGTACCCGGCCGTCGAGTTCGGGCTCTGCGGCGAGTTTGTCCGCGCAGTACTCCAGTTGCCGTCCGCTGATGTTGACCGCGTCGATGTGCGCGGCCTCGGGAAAGCGGCGGGCCAGGTAGCGGGAGAGGAAACCCCAGCCGCATCCCAGGTCCAGGATCCGGTGGACGGCCGGCCGCTGAGGCCCGGCCAGCCCGGCGATCTCCAGCTGTTCCTCGAAGTGCCGCACCTCGGACGGTCCGACCGATCCGCGCGCCGGCCCGGCGGCCACTTCGTCCGTATCGAACAGGCCGAACTGGAACAACAGGTTGTCGGGGCCGAGGGCTCGCTCCCACTTCCACGGCGGATCGGCGTAGGTGTCCTCGACTTTCTGCCGGTACGCGTCGACACGCGGACTGTCGATCACATGGATCGCGGGAGGCTTTCCGGCGGCCGGTTCCCGGGGGACGGGCTGCTCGGGGGGAGTGGGGGGCATGCGCACTCCTGTGGTGATCCGAAGAGGCGTAGGGGCGGTGAGCCGGGCCGGCGGTCCGGGCGCTCCTCCCATACAAGGGTCCGCCGTCCGGCAGTAGCAGGGCGCACGGAAGCATTGCCGACCACGGCGAAGCACCTGTGTCCATACGCGCTTTCACGCACCTCCCAACGCCTCGTCCGGCGACCGCGGCAGGGTTATCCCGCAGATGCGGGGGAGAGGACACTCTGGGCCGTGCGCCATCGCCACGCCCGGTCCGGGACGCGGTGCACGGCATGGGTCGGATCCGGCCCGGACCGCCCCCGGGCGACGAGACGAGGACATGACCATGACCGCACACGAGCCGGACACCCTCTTTCCCGTGTCGATCCGCCCGCACCCGGCCGCCGCCGCAGCCGAAGAGGACATGCGCCGATGGCTCGACGGGTTCGGGCTGTGCCGTGCACCGGGCGCACGCGCAACTCTGCACCGTGCGCGGGTCGCCCACTGCATCGGCCTGTTCCACCCCGAGGCCCCCCAGGAGGCGATCCGGCTCCTGAGCAGGGTCGCGGGCTGGTCCCTGATGATCGACGAGGAGTTCGACTCCGGGCCCGCCCGGACGGACCCGGCTGCCTGTGCGGCGGCTGTCACCGCGATCCTCGGCGCCCTTGCCCCCATTCCGGAGCCCGGCCGCGTCACCGTCCGCGATACCGACGACGCGATGACTCGTGCGGCGGCCGACCTGCGGCGCTCCCTGGAATCAGGGCGCCCGGTCGGCTGGACGGCCCGCTTCCACGCTCATATGGCCGACTGGATGTGGGGCATCTACGCAGAGGTCGTCGACCGTACCGCCGGGCGCCGGCCCGCTCTGGCGGAGCTGCGCGAACGGCGGCGCGACTCCTACGGTCTGCCCTGGTACCTGGACCTGTGCGAGATCGCGGTCGGCGTGTACCTGCCCGAGGCCGTGCACCGCCTGCCCGCCTTCCGCGCCCTGTCCGCCGCGGCCTGCGACATCACCGCCCTGTGCAACGACCGTGCCTCCGCGGACCGGGAGCGGACCATGGGCGATGTTCACAGCGTCGTCCTGCTCCTGGAGGATCGGCACGGCATGTCTCCCGCGCAGGCCGCGTCCCGCGCCGACGAGATGATCACCGAGGACGCGGAACGGATCCGGTCGGCCTACCGCGATCTCCCCGGCCAGCTCAGGGCCGCCGGCCTGGACGGCCCGACCGTGCGGGACGCGATGCGGTGCGCGGACGGCTATCTGGACATGGTGCGCGGCAACCATGCCTATCACCGCACCTGCGGCCGCTACACCGAACCGGACGCCCTGCCCGACAGCGCATCCCGGGCCGAGGGCTTCGCGGCCCCTCCCACGAGGACACTGCGGTGAGCGAGGAAGCGTCCCGCCGCGCGACGACTGCCGCCGCCTCTTCCGGCTGCCCCCGCCACCACGCCGCCTCCGGCCTGCCCGACGGCCCCCGGCTCACCGCCGCCGAACTGCACGCCATGGAGAGCGAACGCCAACTGGCGGCCTGGGCGGAGTACGCCCACACCTACGGCCCCGTCTTCACCCTGCACTCGGAGGGCGCCCCGCCCCGTGTCTACGTCAGCGATCCCGCGGAAGTCCGCCGGCTGTTCATCGCGGACCGCACCGACTGGGGCGCCCGCGGCACCCTCTACTTCCGCCCCGTGATCGGCCCCCAGGCCCTGCCCTACCTCACCGGCGAAGCCCACCGCGCCGTCCGTCTGCTCCTCGCGCCTCCCCTGCACGGCGACAGGGTCCGCGCCCTCGGCCCCGCACTCGACTCCATCGTCACCGCCGTCGTACAGCGCCTGCGAGGCCGCTCCCTGCCGCTGATCCGCCTCGCCCACGAGATCACCCTGCGCCTGATCGTCCGCGTCGCCTTCGGCCCGCTGGAAGCCGCCCGCCAGGAGAACTGCGTCCACGTCCTCACCGAGATCATGGACCTGATGTACGAGCCGGCCGCCCGCCCGGACACCGGCTCCGCCGACCTGCTGCAGAGCCTCGCCCGCCCCGTCCGGGAGTTCCAGACCCTGGTCGGCGAGGAGGCCGCCACCGCCCGCGCGGACCCGCACTCCGGCCGGACCGACCTGCTGCACCACCTCGCCACCAGCACCCCCGCCCAGAGCGACGAACACATCCGCGGCCACATCATGACCCTGCTCATCGCCGGCCACGACACCACCGCCAGCGCCCTGGCCTGGGCCCTGTACCAACTCGAACTCCACCCCGGCATCCGGCGGCAGGTCCACGCTGAACTCGACGAACCGGTCAGCTCCGTCACCCCCTCACCCTCCCCGGAACAGATCGCCCGGCTTCCCTACCTCACCGCCGTCTGCGCCGAGGCTCTCCGGCACGGCTCGGTCGTGCCGGCCGGCCTGGCCCGCGTCGTACCCGAGAACCCCGGCCGAGCCGGACACCAGTACCCCGCCGGAACCGAACTCGTCCCCGCCATCCACCTGATCCACCACCGCCCCGACCTCTACCCCGCCCCCGAACGCTTCGCCCCCGAACGCTTCCTGGACCACAGACCCAGCGGCACCCACTACCTCCCCTTCGGCACCGGAACCCGCCGCTGCCCCGGCGCGGCCCTCGCCGAATTCGAACTCCCCATCGCCCTGGCCCGCCTGCTGCGCACCCCCGGACTGCGCCTGACCGGCGCCGACCCCGGACTGCGCGCCGTCAAGAACGGACCGACCATGACCACCCCGACCAGCCTCAGGATCACCCTGGACCCCGCCCCGCCCTCAGAGGGAGACCGGCCATGACCGCGTCCGGAGACGTCGGCACGTACTACGACCTGCTCACCCCCCTCCTCCAACAGCTCTGGGGCGGGAACTTCCACATCGGACTGTGGCCCGAGAGCCCCCCACCGCCAGACACGCATACGCCCACGGACACGACCGCAGACCCGACAGACCCGCTCGCCTCCGTCGTCGAAGCCGGAGACCGCCTCACCGACCTGCTCCTGCGTGAACTGGACCCTCACCCGGGACGGAACGTCCTCGACATCGGCTGCGGCATCGGCCACCCCGCACTCCGCCTGGCCCGCACCACCGGCGCCCAGATCACCGGCATCACCATCAGCACCAGCCAGGTCCGCATCGCGACCGACCACGCCGCCCGGGCCGGCCTGGACCACCTCGCCCGCTTCCAGTACGCCGACGCCACCGCCCTGCCCTTCACCGACCACGCGTACAACGCCGCCTGGGCCGTCGAATCCCTGCTCCACATCCCCGACACCCACCGCGCCCTGACCGAGATCCACCGCGTCCTCGCCCCCGGCAGCCCTTTCGTCATCAGCGACATGATCCTGCGCGCCCCCGACCGCGCCGAACACGCACACTCCTCCATCACCCCCCTGCCCGAACTCCTCGCCCTCCTCGACACCACCGGCTTCCGCACCACCCGCATCATCGACCTCGACGACCACCTGAGCCGGTCCCTGCATCGCCTCCGCACCGACCTCGACCGTCACCGCACCCACGCCGGACAACAGCACGACGAAGCCATCGACGCGCTCACCCGCATCCTGGACAAGATCCTGCCCGGCATCGGCACCGTCTTCGGCTACACCGTCATCACAGCTCACACCCGACGCCCGACCAACTGAACCTCGCCAGCGCCCACCCACGGTTGCGCTCGGTCCGTAGGTCAAGCGGAAGGGAGATCGTGCCGTGACGGCCCGAGGGGCCCGGTGCCATGCTCGGCCAGGCCGGCGTGCAGCAGGAGCAGGCGGCCAAGGTCGCGTGCCTCGCCCGGGGTGAGTGCCGCCCACGCGCCCGGCTCGCCGCCTTGATCCCGGCCCACGTCCAGGGTGACCCGGCTGATGGGCCGGTCCCCGGCTGCGAGCCGCAGGCAGCTCACCGCGATCGTGCGCCCGCAGGTGGTCACGAGAGTGGTGTCCTCGGCCGTAGGAGGCCGGTCGCGTCCTGCCGTCGTCATCGTTCTCACGCTCCTTGGCCGGGTCGGCGACGGTCCCGGCGGGCGTCGCCCATGGCTCGAATACCCGGTGGGGTATATGAGACAGCGCCGTCCGAGCCGGGATTGTTCCCTGCTCGCCTACGCGTCGCGGGGTGTGCGGACGCGGACGGTTCGGCCGGGGCGGCGCGGGAACGGTCGTCCGGCTCTCCGGAGGCACGATTCCCGTAAATACCCTGCGGGGTATCTGAGTTCGTGATCATCCGAGAGGAGGGTCTCCGACGACCGGCCCGTCTCACCCGTGGCCGACACCGGCCTGCCGCTCATCGGCGACAGCCCCTCGACTTCGAGGCCGAATCCACCCACGGAACCGTCCGGCTGTCCGGCTGCGCCGCGCACTTCACGCCGGTGTGCACCAGCGAGTCCGTCGCTCACCGACTGGTACCTGGCGACGAGGCCCGGCACACCGGCCTGACCCGCAGTGTGACCTCGCGGAACGGTGTCACTGCCTTAGGGCGTGGACGAAGGCGTCGGTCACCTGCCGAGTGACCGTCTCGGCCCGCAGGATGTCCGCGTACGGCCGCCACAGGCCGACGACCTGCTCGGCGGTGTACAGCACACGCGAATCCTGCGGGCTGCTGTGACCGTGCTCCGGATCGACCGCGTCATGCCCGATGCGCAGGAGGGTTCCGCCCTGGCGGACGCCGGTGGCTGCCCGGGCCACCTGCGGCCACGGCAGGTGCAGATACGTGATCGGTGAGATTGGCGCGGACGGTCCGCGGCCGCACACCCCGTTCCGCGAGTCAGACGGTGCTGCCCCCCGCCGGCGGCGAGGTTCACGGCCCGCGCTGACGGTGTTGTTCGGAGCGGAGGTGCCGGGGGCCGTGCGGGTCATCGGCGGTGGGCGGTGGCGGCGACCCGTTCTTGGGTCTTGGTGCGGGTGGCCAGTGGGACGGCGTCGGCGATCTTTCATGTGGACCGGCGTCATCGTCGTGATCGCGACCATGGCGAGTGGCGTGAGGACCAAGAGGCGGGACGTGTCGGTGGTGCCGGTCGGCGGAAACGGGCCCTCCGCCCAAGGGAGGAGGGCCCGTCCTCGGCCGCGGTATCCGCTGTGCGCGCGTCGCGTCCGTGGCGCCGGCCCGCGCGGAAATTCACCCGGCGCGGGTGGTGCGTGCGGGGGTCAACCCTGGTAAGCGACCAGCGCCATCATGCCTGCCTCGCCGTGGTAGGCGTTGTGGCAGTGCAGCATCCACTGTCCAGGGTTGTCGGCGTCGAAGAACACCGACACGGTCTTCTTTGGCAGGACGATGGTGGTGTCCTTGCGCGGCCCGCTGCCACCGAGTTGGTAGGTGTGGCCGTGCAGGTGCATGGGGTGCCACATGGTGGTGGTGTTGACGAAATCGAGCCGGACCCGCTGGCCCTCCTCCACTGTGATGGGATGCGCGGTCGGGTTGTCCATGTCGAACCGGCGGCCGTTGATGGCCCAGTTGTAGGTCATCATGGAGCCGGTCAGCTCGATGCGGTGGACCCGGTCGGCCTTCTTCGACGCCAGCCGGACGTCGTCCGCCGCGCGCAACTGGGAGGCGGTCAGGAGCATGCCGTCCAGTTCCTTGGGGCGGGCGGTCTCCGGGGGGATGCTGCCGGAGCCGGTGCGGATGACGGCCATGCCGGTGGCGTTCTTGCCCTCCGCCAGTGCCACCAGGGGGAAGACGCCGTCGTCCAGGGTGACGAGGACGTCGTAGCGCTCGCCCATGCCGAGCAGCAGGGCGTCGACCTGCTGGTGCTTCACGGGGAAGCCGTCGGTGTGGGTGATGGTGAGCTGGTGGCCGCCGAGGGCGACGCGGTAGGCGGTGTCGCTGCCGGCGTTGATCAGGCGCAGCCGGATGCGTTCGCCGGGCTTGCCGCGGAAGACCTGCGGGTCGGCCGGAACGCGGCCGTTGACCAGGTGATAGGGGTACTTCACGTCGCCGGCATCGCCCCCCAGCAGTGGGCTCTCGGCGCCCATCAGCATGAACTGCATGCCCCTTCCTCCACCGGAGGAAGATGCGGAGGCGGACGGGGAACCGTCCATGCCGCCGCTCATGTCCATGCCGTTCATGTCCATGCCGCCCATGGACATCCCACCCATGCCGTGCCGCAGCTCGGCGAAGACGTCGTCGGGGGTGCCGGTGACGCCGTCGAGCCAGTCGTCGAGGACGACCACCCACTCCTCGTCGTACGACAGCGGCTCCCTGGGGTCCTCCACGATGAGCGGCGCGTACAGGCCCCGGTCGAGCTGGACGCCGACGTGCGGGTGGAAGAAGTAGGTGCCGGGAGCGTCGGCGGTGAACCGGTAGGTGAAGTCGCGTCCGGCCCGCACGGCCGCCTGGGTGGCCGGCGGTACGCCGTCCATGTCGTTGCGCAGGGCGATGCCGTGCCAGTGGATGGACGTGGTGGCCTGGTTCGGCAGTTGGTTGGACAGCGTGGCGGCCAGCGTGTCACCGGCCTTCACGCGCAGCTCCCGGCCCGGGATCCGGCCGTCGAAGGCCCAGGTCCTGGCCGTGATCCGGGCGCCCAGGTCGGCCGTGGCCTGGGTGGCGGTCAGCGTCGTTTCGTGGGTCCTGCCGCTCCGGGTGCGCTTCTTGTCGGCGGCGGCGACGGCCGATCCGGAGGGGCTGACCAGGGCCGGAGCGCTGCCGGAGCCGCTACAGGCGGCGAGCGCGCCCGCGCCCGTGACGCCGAGCCCGGCCAGCAGGACGGAGCGGCGGTCGATGTTGTTCACGGAGGTGTCCTTCTTCTCGGTATCGCTGTTGTCCGACGCGTGTGCGGGCACGGCTGGGCGCACGCGTGAGCGCGTGCAGCCGTGGGCGCGGCCTACAGCAGGAATCGAGAAAGGAGGACGGAAAGGTCGGGTGGCACCCGACCGGTGGTGCCCGGGATGTCCCGGCCGGCGGTCGCACCGGGAGGAAAGGCCGGAGTGCAGCCGGTGCAGGGCTGGTGGGGAGGTGCGAACTTCAGGCCGTCGACCCCGGCGGCGGAGCAATGCTGCATCGCGGTGCCGGAGCATGCCCCGTCATCGTCGTGGGCCGGGATCGGGGCTGTGCCACCGCGCGCCATGGCGTGCCCACTGGTGTGGGCGGGCATCGCCGGTGCGACCGCGTGGTGCATGCCCGTCATGCTGCTCGTTGCGGAGACCCCGGCGGCCGGCACCTGCGTGAGGGCGGCGGCCGTGTCGTGGTGGACGAGAACCGCGAGCGCCGCCACCAGTGCGATGACGGCAGAGCGCGTCCATCGCAGTGCGGCGCTGTGGGCGCCGCCCGGCCGGTGGTGGGCTGATGCCATGGCTTCCGTCCGCGTTGGACCGTGAGCGGGTTACGTCTCGTCAATATACCCCGAGGGGGTAGGGTTCAGGTGTGGGGTCGGCTGGAGAGCAATGCCTGGATCCGCGCCGCCTGGACGGAGCGAGCCACCGGCATCAGGCCGCACAGGCCCGGAGCGCCGAGCCCCTGCCGCGCATACCGTGATGACGGTCAGGGCCCAGAACCAAAACGCCCGCGATGACCCACGCGATGGAGGCGCCCCCGAACCATTCCTCCATTTCAGGACGGTGCCCATGAACACCGCGAGGAACGTCAGCAGGAACATCGCCGCACCGGCGGCCCCGTTGCTCTCGCGGGGCTTCTTGTACGAGGCGTGGAAGAACCGCGCCGCAGGTGGAGCAGGGCCAGGACGAACATTGCCTGCGCGGCCCAGAAGTGCCGACCGCGGGCGAAACTGCCCGGTCACTTACGTCGTCGGGATTCGTCGACCCTTGTCGGCGCCAGTCCTCGGCGTCCTCCTCCGACGCCTCGTCCCAGTTCAGTTGCCCAGGAACGTGAAGAACAGCCGGCAGAGCGGGGCATACGGAGTCTGGGTGCCCTTGCGTCTTCGCCGAGAACGCCGACCGCCGGAAGCACCCGCTCAGCCGAGGGTCGGCTGCCGCTCGCGCAGCCCGAGCGCCCTCTCAGGTGGCTCCAAGTCCTCCTGCCCGGCAACCGGCCGATCCGCTACTGGGGCGCCCCCGTCCCCGGCCCGGGACAACCGCCACCCGTCCGTCACTTGACTCGCTCAGTCGCAACACGACATGAGGCAACATGGCGTATGCCCACAGGACACCGGTATCTGTCGAGCGGCGTGGCCGGACGTCATGTCCTGGTGCGCGGGATGCGAGTGCCTCCGGCCTCGCCGGCAGGGTCTGGGGCGTCGTCCCGGTCCCGGGTTCCTCCGGAGCGGCGCAGCACGTACCAGCTGGACAGGCCCACGGCGGCCGTGGCCGCCATGGACCAGGTCCAGGGGCTCGCCACCAGGGCGTGACGCACCCCGGGTGTGATCTGCTGGGCCAGCACGAAGACGCCCATGGCGGCGACGAACCAGCCGAAGGCTCTGCGCAGTCCGTCCTGCGGGATGCGCCCGGCCAGGAGGCCGCCGAGCAGGCTGCCGACCACAGCCGTCGCTGTGACGAGGGCCGCCAGGGGCCAGTCGATGTGCGTGCCCGAGAGGTGACCGGCGAAGCCCGCGAACGACTGGAGGGCGATCACTTGCAGGGACGTGGCGGCAGCGACCGGCATCGGCAGTCCGCCGAACAGAGCCAGCGCGGGGACGATGAGGAAGCCGCCGCCGGCGCCGACCAGTCCGGTGACGAGGCCGACAGCCGCACCGTTCAACAGGATGGCGCTGACGGGCAGTTCACGACGGGGCTGCTGCGGCTTCCGGCGCCGGCCGCGGATCATGGCGACGGCGGTGGCGATCATTACCAGGGCGAACAGGATCAGCAGCACGGTGGCGGGGACGAGCGCCGCCAGCCGCCCGCCCGCGTAGGCGCCGCTCATACCGGCCACGCCGAACAGGAGCCCGGTGCGCCACCGCACCCGTCCGGCGCGGGCGTGCGGGAGGACTCCGGCGGCGCTGGTGACGCCGACGACGAACAGGGAGGTGGCGATGGCCTCCTTGGTGCCCATTCCGGCGAGGTAGACCAGGACAGGCACGGTCAGGATGGACCCGCCGCCGCCCAGGATGCCCAGGCCCGCCCCGATCAGGAGGGACGCGGCGATGATCAGAGCGATCACGACGGGCCTCGTAGGGCGACGGCGACGGACGGCCCGGCCCCGACCGCCGTGCCGGTCAGGTGCGGGCCAGGCAGGAACAGGCCCGCTGTGCCGCTGACCAGGACGACGGTCCCGGAGACCGGGCGTACCTGGCGTTCCGGGTCCCAGTGTTCCGGGCCGCGCGTGAACGGGCCTGCGGCGACGTCCAGCAGGCGCGGGCCTTCGCCGGACCGTGTCGGTTCGTGCAGGGCGGAGGGATCGATTCGTGGTTTGCCGGCGTGGGCGGTCATGGAGTTCCTCGGTGTCTGGGAAGCGGGCGGCGACCGGTGTCTCCGGTCGCCGCCCGGAGCGCGGTGGGTCACGCCTTGGCGGACGCGGGCACGGCTAGCCAGGCGCCGTAGCCGCCGAGCAGGTCGGAGACGTCGGTGCGGCCCTTGTGACGGAGCAGGCTGGCGGCGATGGAGGAGCGGTGGCCGCCCGCGCAGTGCACGACGAGGGGACAGCCGGCGGGGATCTCGTCCTGGCGGCGGGCCAGTTCGGCCAGCGGGATGTGCAACGAGCCCTCGATGAAACCCTCTTCGCGCTCGGCGGTGTTGCGTACGTCCAGTACCAACGGCGGCTCCTCGCCGTCGAGCAGCCGGCGCAGTTCGTCGGCGGTCAGCCGGCTCGCCTGCGCCATCTCGTCCGCCAGGGCGGGAAACGCGCCCTCGGGCTCGCGCAGGTAGCCGCCGACCTTGTCGAAGCCGATCCGGGCGAGCCGGGTGACGACCTCCTCCTCGCGGTCCTGGGGCGCGATGACGACGATGTCCCGCTCGGGGGCGACGACCATGCCGGCCTGCTCGGCGAAGCGGCCGTCGGCGGGCACGTTGACCGAACCGCGCAGATGCCCGGGGGCGAAGTCCTGCGGTGCGCGGGCGTCCACCACGACCGCACCCGCTGCGCGCTGCTTCATGAACTCCTCGACCGACAGCGGGCGGAGCGCGGTGGACGTGTCGAACAGGCCGTGCTCCTTGCGGTTGAGGATGGCGTCGTAGACGAAGTAGGCGGGCGCGGACGGCTGCCCGGCTGTCACCAGCTGAACGAAGCGCTCCTCGCTCATCGGCCGGCAGGCGTAGTTGGTGGCGCGCTGCTCGCCGATGGTGGACTGGCGCTGGGTGGAGAGGTTCTTGCCGCAGGCGGAGCCGGCGCCGTGCGCGGGGAAGACCCGCACCGTGTCCGGGAGGGCCATCAGCTTGTTCTGGATGGTGTCGTAGAGCATCGTGCCGAGTTCGTCGGCGGTCACGCCGATCGAGGCCAGCAGGTCGGGGCGGCCGACGTCGCCGATGAACAGCGCGTCGCCGGTGAGGACGCCGTAGGGCACGGTGTCGCCCGCGTGCTCGTAGACCAGGACGCTGATCGACTCCGGGGTGTGGCCGGGGGTTTCGAGGATCTGGAGCTGGACGTCGCCGAGGGTGATGCGTTCGCCGTCGGCCAGTTTGCGGATGGGGTATTCGGCCTCGGCGCGCTGTCCGTAGCCGATCCAGGCGCCGGTGCGGTCGGCGAGTTCCAGGTGGCCGGCGAGGAAGTCGGCGTGGAAGTGGGTGTTGAGGACGGCCTCGATGGTGAAGCCGTGGGCGGCGGCGTCGGTGAGGTACTCGGAGACGTCTCGGCGCGGGTCGACGACGACGGCCCTGCCGGTGGTCTCGTCGGCGATCAGGTAGGACGCCTGGGAGAGGCAGTCGAGGTAGTACTGGGTGAAGAACATGGTCGGGTGACCTCCATGTCGGATGGGATCGCATACCCAGGGGGGTATGCAGAAGAGTCTGGTCCGCCCTTGTCGAAGGGCGGTGGTGGTCGGCCCGGATCGGGGGATGCCCGGGCCGACCGGTCAGAGGCGGCCGGTGAGCATGCCGTGCCAGTAGATCGGCGGCAGGCCGTACCGCTTGAACAGCCACATCGCGCGCTGCTCCTTGAAGGGATCGAGCAGCGGGAACGACGGGGTGGGCTTGAGGTCGTAGTCGAACTCGGCCAGCAGCATCCGGTCGCGGGCGGTCACCAGCGGGCAGGAGGTGTAGCCGTCGTAACGGTGCGACGGCGTACGGCCGTTCATCACCTCCAGCAGGTTCGCCGCGACCACCGGGGCCTGCTTGCGTACGGCCGCGCCCGTCTTGGAGGTGGGCAGGTTCGCCACGTCGCCGAGCGCGAAGACGTTGTCGTAGGCGGGGTGTTGGAGGGTGTGTTTGTCGGCGGCGACGAACCCCTGCGGGCTCGCGGGGTCGGCGAGCGGGCTCGCCTTGACCCAGTCGGGCGCACTCTGCGGCGGCACGGCGTGCAGCAGGCCGTAGCCGATGGTCTCCTTCGTGCCGTTCGCGTGGTCGGCGACGGTGATCTCGCGGGCGTCGCCGTCGACGGCGGTCATCTCCGAGCGCAGCCGCACCTCGATGCCGTACCGGGCGGCCACCCGCTCCAGGACCTGTGACCAGGCCGGTACCTTGAACATCGCCGGATCGGGGATGACCAGGATGATCCGGATGTCGTCGAGAACCTTCCGCCGGCGCCAGTGGTCGGCGGCCAGGTAGGCGATCTTCTGCGGCGCGCCGCCGCACTTCAGCGGGGTCGCCGGGTGCGTGAAGACGGCCGTGCCGGACCGCATGTCCTTGATCAGATCCCAGGTGCGCGGGGCGTATTCGGGCGCGTAGTTGCTGCTCACCCGGTCGTGCCCGACGGCCTCGGCCAGGCCCGGTACGCCGTCCCAGTCGAGCTGGAGGCCGGGTGCCATCACCAGGTGCTCGTAGGTGAGTTCGGCGCCGCCGGACAGGGTGACCGTGCGGGCCTCGGGGTCGACGGCGAGGGCGCGGCGGCGGAGCCGGCGCACGCCGTCCGGTATCACCGTGCTCTCGGGGCGACGGGTGGTGCTCAGGGGTGCCTGGCCGCCGCCGACCAGGGTCCACAGCGGCTGGTACCAGTGGGTGTCGGAGGGTTCGATCAGGGTGATGTCGCTGATGCCGGCGCGGCGCAGGCGGGCCGCGAGGGTGACGCCGGCGCTGCCGCCGCCGATGACGGCGACGCGGTGACGGCCGGAGATCGGTGTCTCGGTGGGGGAGGGGGTGGTGGCCAAGGCGGTGCTCCTTCCCGAGTGGCCGGGGTGCGGGGTTCGGACGGGTTCAGGCCGCACCCTCGGACGAGCCGGCGGCGATCGGGTGGCCGCCGCGGGCCCAAGCGAGGGTGCCGCCGGTGACGGAGCGGGCGTCGACGCCGCGGGAGGTCATCCAGCCGGCGGCGGTCCTGCTGCGGTTGCCGCTGGCGCAGATGACGAACACCGCCCGGTCCGTGGGCAGTTCGTCGCACCGGGCGGGCACGCTGTGCAGCGGCATCAGCCGGGCGCCGGGAACATGCCCGGCCGCGTACTCGTGGGGCTCTCGTACGTCGACCACGAGGCCGCCGTCGGTCCAGACGGCCGCGAGTTCGTCGACGGTTGCTTCACGGACCATCCCGATGCCTCCTCAAATACCCCTGGGGGTTTCCTGTCAGCGACGGTACGACCGCCGGGAGTGGGGCGTCAAATACCCCTAGGGGTATTTGCCTGTCAGGCAAGGCGCGACTCGGTCCCCGTGCCGTGAACGGGCCGTGGCCCCTGTGCTCCGAGCCGGGGCAGCCGGAGGGTCATCCGCGTCCCGCCGCCCGGCCCGGAGGCCGCTGCGACCGTTCCTCCGTGGGCGGTCACCAGCTCCTTGACCACGGCCAGGCCGATACCGCTGCCGCCTTCGGCGCGGGTACGGGCCCCGCGCCACAGGCGATCGAAGACGTGCGGCAGTTCGTCGGCGGGGATTCCCGGCCCCGTGTCGGCCACCTGGACCAGCGCCTCGGCGGGCGTGGCCGAGGTGGTGACGGTGACGGTGTCACCGGGGCGGCAGTGGCGGGCGGTGTTGCCCAGCAGGTTGCCGAGGGCCTGGTGCAGCCGGTCCGCGTCCGCACGGACCAGCAGGGGAGCGGGGCCGGTGGCGGTGCGTACGGTCAGTCCCGCGGCGCGCAGTTCGGCCTCCCGCTCGGCCACCGCGGCGACCGCCAGCGCGGTCAGATCCACCTCCGCCAGACGCAGGGACAACCGGGCCGACTCGGCCTCCGCCAGTTCCCCGAGGTCGCCGACGATGCGGCCCAGCCGCACCGCCTGGTCGTGCAGGGAGGCCAAGCGCCGAGCCGACGGGTCGGCGTAGCCGTCGCGCAGTTCCTCCAGCCCCGCCTGCAACGAGGCAAGGGGGGTGCGCAGCTCGTGCGCCACGTCTGCGGCGAGCCGGTGGCGGGCCTGCTCGGCCCGGCCGACGTCGTCCGCCATGGCGTCGAAGGCACGGGCGAGGTCGCCGAGTTCACCGGGCGCGTCGATGCGGGTGCGTGCGGTGCGGTCACCGGCGGCCAGCGCGCGGGCGGTGGCCGCGACCCGGACCACGGGTGCGGCCAGGCGGCGGGTGACGAACCAGCTCACGACCAGAGCCAGGGCCAGCGCCCCGACGGCGGCGGCTGCCACCCACCCCCAGGCGATGGACAGGCCCGCCGATCCGGCCCCTGCCGAGAAGACCAGCGACACTGTGCCGACGCTGTTCCCGTCGACCACTACGGACGCGCTCGCACCGGGTCCCGAGCCCATGCCCTGCCCGTGGTGCCCCTGCCCCGGGCCGGGCATGTCATGTTCATCCTCGGTACCGGAGCCGGCCCCACCGGAGACCACCTCGTCGTCCGTGTCCCGCACCGTGAGATCCGCCCCGACACCGGAGGCAAGTGACCGGGTCGCGGACAGATCGGCCGAGGTCCAGCCGTCCGCGGCCCGGTAGGCGTCGGCCGCTGCTGCGGCGACTCGGGTGGCGGTGCGCTGCCGGTCGGCCTGATGGGCACTGCTGAGTCCGCGACCGGTACCGACCAGCGCCGCGGTCGTCAACAGGGCCACGGAGGCCAGCGCCACCACGGCGAACGCCGCGAAGAGCCGCCGCCCGAGCGGACCGAGCCCGCCGGACGGCCGAACGCCGGCGCGTGCCGAACGCGGCTCAGGGGTCACGGGCCCACCCCAGCCGGTAGCCCACGCCCAGCACGGTCACCACGAGGCCGGCGCCGACCTCACCGAGCTTGTGGCGCAGGTTCTTCACATGCGAGTCGACGGTCCGTTCGTACCCGGTGAATTCGTAGCCGCGCACCCGGTTGACCAGCTCGTAGCGCGAATACACCCGGCCCGGCACCGATGCCAGCGTGGTCAGCAGACCCCACTCGGTGGGCGTCAGGTCCACAGCCACCCCGTCCAGGACGACCTCGTGCCGCGCCTCGTCCACCCGCAGCCGTCCATCGCCGTACGACGAGACGGACGTTGCCCCCGCCGTCGTACCCCCGGCCCGCTGGAGGACCGCACCCACCCTGAGCACCACCTCGGTCGGGCTGAACGGCTTGGTCACGTAGTCGTCGGCGCCCAGCCGCAGTCCGTGGATGCGGTCCTCCACGGTCGTACGCGCGGTCAGCACCACCACCGGCACCCGCCCGCGCTCGCGGGCCTGGCGCAGCACCTCGTCCCCGTCCACATCCGGCAGCCCGAGATCCAGCAGCGCCAGATCGATCCCCGGCTCGCCGAGCAGCCGTACCGCCTCCGCGCCCGACCCGGTCGTCAGCACTCCGTAGCCCGCCCGCTCCAGATAGCGGCGCAGCAACTCGCGGATCTCCTTCTCGTCCTCGACGACGAGCACCGTGGCGGCCATCCCCCACACCTACGCGCCCCGGACACGTCCCGGCGAGGGCCGAACGGTCCCGACCCGCCCAGCCGTTGTCTCCATTCCGTCTCCACACACACCGCACGGAGAGTGCAGGGCCCGGCGCGACGGTGACAGTGCGGGAACGCAGGAACGTCCCGCGGAGTCGAGGAGGTTCGCCATGAAGCGCAACATGAAGATCGCGACGGCGGTCACCGCGGGTGCCCTCGCCATCGGCGGCCTGCTGGCCGTCGGCACAGCGGCGGGTACTGGCAGCAGCCCGGCACCGGATCCCACCCCGCAGCAGATGATGACGGGCCGTCAATACCATGCCGAGAACCACGGCGACGGCATGCACGAGGCCCGCCGCGACGGGAGCTGCACCGGCTACACCGCCCTCGCACCGCAGGGCACCCTGACCGCGGCCCAGAAGACCACTCTGGCACGCACGGCCGAGGAGGAGAAGCTGGCCCACGACCTGTACACGGCCTACGCCGTACGCTACGACCAGCGGATCTTCGAGCGGATCGCGGCCGCCGAGACCAATCACCTGACCGCCGTCCGCACCCTGCTGGACCGCTACGACATCACCGACCCGACCGCGGGCAAGCAGGCCGGCGACTTCACCGATCCGGCGGTCCGGGCCGCCTACGACCGGCTTCTGAAGCAAGGTGACAGCAGCCTGGACGGAGCTCTGACGGCAGGCCGCACGGTGGAGAGCGACGACATCGCCGCGCTGCACAATGCCCTGGCCGGGCTCACCGCTCCGGACGCACGCCAGGTCTACGACAACCTGCTTGCCGCCTCCGAGGGGCACCAGGCTGCCTTCGATCACTGGATCGCCGACGAGTAGTGGACCGGACGCGACCGGAAAGGAGACGAGGAGTGCCAGGATCACCCCCGGCGGGGCGGTGGGATGTGCGCGGCGTCGAGCCGTCATCGGGGACTGAAGCGACCTTCGCGCCGCCGGCCGGGTCGCCCCCGTCAGTTGCGGCCTCGGTGTCGCTGCTGCACGTGGCTGCCGACCCGGTGCGCTGGACGGTATTGCAGGAGCTCGCCGACGCCCTGGCGTGCGTGCGCAACCCGCAGGAGCATGTGCCGGTAGCGGCGAATCTGCTCAGCTACCACCTCGAAGTGCTGCGCGATGCCGGGTCGGTCACCACCAGCCGCCGCGGCCGCTGGATCGACTGCGCCCTCGCCGAGGACGCCCCCCGCCCGGCTCCACGCGGTCCTGCCGGTACCAGAGACGAGCCTCGCCGAACGGCTGTCTGTCTCCACCAGCGGCAAGGTCCTGGCCCTGACAGCAGCCGCAGGTGCCTGGACACTCGCCCACTGGCTCAACGGCCGTGTGTGAAACCAGCTGATCTACGACACCGTCAAGATCGCCCTCCTGAGGTGCCGTGCCGGCCTTCATCGGGCTCGTCGCTGTGGGGGTCCCCATCGGCGTCACGCTGAGCTTCCTGATGGTCGTCCCGCTGGTCAACGGGATTGCGATCGGCATGCTGTCGACCCTGCTCGGCCGGCGGATCGCTGTCCTCCACATCACCGCCGGCTCGGTGCCTGGAGAGAAACGTCTTCGGTATGGACGAGCCTGGTTCAGGCAGCGGCGCGGTCGTCTTCGTGCGCGCTTCGGGCGGTGTCGTTGTCGGTGGGGGCGTCGATGTGGAAGAGGCGGGCGATGGGGACGTCGGTGGAGCTGTGGGCGACGATGGAGAAGGCGATGCAGACGGCGATCAGGGTGAACGCCTCTTCGGCCTGGGGGATGCCGGACTGCAGGACGAGCAGGCCGTAGACGACCGAGGCGAAGCCCTTCGGGCCGAACCAGGCCGCCACCAGCTTCTCCTTGCGGGAGATCGTCGTGCCGAGCAGTGAGACCAGCAGGGAGGCGGGGCGGATCAGGACGATCGCCAGGACTACCGCCGCGTACCCGCCCAGGGACAGGTCGCCGAACAACTGCGGCGTGAGCAGCGCGCCGAACACCAGCAGCGCGGCGAACTTGGCGAGTTCGGCCAGCGCCTCGCCCAGCGGCTCGAAGGACGCCTTCGCTTCGGGGGAGAGGTGGACGAGGACTGCTCCTGCCGAGAACGCGGCCAGGTAGGGGTTGGCGTGGGTGAGGTGGCATGCCCCGTACAGGATGATCCCCGTGGCCAGCGGTAGCAGCGGCTGGAGCTTGGGTTCCGCCCCGAGCAGCCGGAACCGTACGAGGCCGTTGACGAGCAGGGGCAGGACGGCGCCGAAGAGCAGTCCGAGGAGCAGCTCGACCGCGATCGTCCCCGCTGAGGCGTCGGCGCTGTGCGCGGTGGGGCCTGCGGCGGCGATCAGCACCAGGACCACGGGAAGGGCGAGACCGTCGTTGATGCCGCTCTCCACGTTCAGCAACTGCCGCAGCTTGGCGGGGACTTCGGCACGTGTGACGATCGCCGACGCGAACACCGGGTCCGTCGGCGCCAGCACGGCTCCGACCAGGAACGACGTCGTCCAGTCCAGGCCCGCCAGGTAGTGGGTGACCAGCGCCATGAACACGAACGCGAGGGGCATCCCCAGGCCCAGGGCGCGTGCCGGGTTCCTCCAGTTGGCGCGCAGTTTCGGCAGGGACACGTGCATGCCGTCGGTGAACAGGACGGCGAACAGGGCGAGATCGGCGGTGACCGACACGATCTCGCTGTCCGGGGTGACGTGGATCAGCCCGAGGAAACCGTCGCTGACGAGCGCGCCGCCGGCCAGGAAGAGGAGGGAGGTGGACAGGACCGTCCGGGCGGCCAGGCCCGACAGCAGCACCGCCACCAGCAACGCGACGCCGAAAACCAGCACGAGCACCATGACGGCCGCCCCCGATCGGAAGAGAGAGTGATCCCCTGTTCGCCGACCAGGCTTCCCGGCACACCGGGGGGAACCTTACGCGTCCTTGACGCTTCTTTGACAGGTCGAATACAGGCAGCCCGGCGGCGGCCGTGTTGCCGGGTTCCGGCAATCCGGCCGCCGCCGGGCGCTGCGGCGCCTTCTTGTGGCCCGGCCTTGTCAGGGCCAGGCCGACGCCCTAATTTCAGTCATGAGTGAAGCAGTTGGATTTTGATGAACCAACTGAAGAAAGCGAGGGTGTGCCGGTGGAGCCGAGGAGCGGGGAGGTGCTGGAGTGGGTGGAGCGGGTCGCGAAGTACTGTGCGGATCAGGACGGTGTGCCGCTGATCGCGGGCCGGGTGCTGGGGTGGCTGATGATCTGTGATCCGCCGGAGCAGTCCGCGCAGGAGATCGCGTCCGCGATCGGGGCGAGCCGGGCCTCGCTGTCGACGAACCTGCGGCTGCTGAGTTCGGTCGGCTTCCTGCACGAGCTCACCCGGCCGGGAAGCCGCACGGTGTACTACCGGGTCGAGGACGACGCCTGGGAGAAGGTCGTGCGGCGGCAGATCGCCTCCCTCACCTCACTCGGGCGGATCATGCGCGACGGGATGAGGCTGACCGGCCCCGGGACGGCGCGCGGCACCCGGATCGGCGCTGCCCACGAAGTCTTCGAGTGGCTGGAGGAGACCTTCGCCGACGCGCCACCATCCCCGTCCGAAGTCCGCCGTGCGAAGGAGGCGTGAGCGTGCCGAAGAACTCCGTTGCGGCGCAGACCGCGCTGGGGCCGATGGTGATCGCGGCGTGCGAGCAGTACCTTCCCGCCTCCCGGCGTGTGCTGGACGACGACCTGGCCGTCCGCTTTCTGCCCCTGGGCCTGCGCACGGTCGTGGCCGCGTGCCGGTGGCGCCCGGTGCGCCGTCTCCTCCAGAGCGCGACGGACCAGAAAGGGGTCGGGCTCTGGGCGGAGGTGCTCGCCCGTAAACGGTTCGCCGACGACCAGGTCCGCGCCGCGCTCGGGGCGGGGATCAGACAGTTCGTGTTCCTCGGCGCGGGCCTGGACACCCGGGCGTACCGCCTGGTGACGGCGCCGGACGCCCGCGTCGTCGAGGTCGACCTGCCCGCCAACATCGTCCATAAGCGTCGGCGCCTGGAGGCGGTGTACGGCAGGGTGCCCGCTCATGTGGTGCTCGTCCCGGTCGACTTCCAGACCGATGACCTCGCCGGTTCCCTGGCCGCCCACGGCCTGCGCCTGGGGGAGGAGCCGACGATGGTCGTCTGGGAGGCCGTGACCCAGTACCTGACCGAGGAAGGAGTCCGCAGGACACTGGCGTTCCTCGCCGGTGCCACCCCGGGGAGCTGTCTCATCTTCACCTACGTCCTCAGGGACTTCCTCGACGGAACCGACTTCCACGGCGCCGAGGGCGCCTACCGCGACTTTGTGGCCAAGCGGCCGATATGGCGCTTCGGACTCGCCCCGTACGACGTGCGCCCTCTGCTGGAGGAGTACGGCTGGGCCGAGCGGGAGCAGGCCGGCGCCGGGGAGTACAGCGCGCGCTACCTCCAGCCGGCCGGGCGTGACGTGCCGGTCTCCGGGATCGAACGGTTCGTCCGTGCGGAGAAGACCTGAGGTGCCGGGGCTGTTCGGTAGGGGGAGCACCGGAACGGAAAACGGCTACCGGAGCTGGTCGTTGTGGCGTTCGAGGGCGCGTTCCAGGGCGATCTTGCGCAGGGCGGCCTGCACCTGGCTGTTCGGGTGGGTGAGGGTGAGGCGGGTGCCGTGCGCCCGTGCGGGCTTTGAGCGCGGTGAAGAGGCGGCGCAGCCGGCGGGGCTGAGATGGCCGAGGCCGGAGAGGTCGATCTCCACGGTGCCGGGTCCCGTACGGATGATCCGGGTCAGGCGCCGGGCCGTGGCTTCGGTGCTGTCCGCGTCGAGGTCCCCGCGCAGCCGGACACACCGGTGGAGGAAGGGGCTCACGGGGGGCTCCGGGCAGACGGGGGCATCTGCCGACCAGGCTTTCCGGCGCACCTGCGGGCAGCCGACCGCCCCCGGTGGGTCCTCGCCTGCGGGGAACTGCCGGAACCCCGCAGTCACCCTTGGGGCCGGGCTGCGGGATGATGCGTCAGGAAGACGTCAAGACAGCATCGGTTTCGGGGGCGGCAGTGACGGGGCGGGACAGTGCGGGGGAGTACGAGTTGTATCTGGAGGGGTACGCCGGGATCCTGAAGGACGCCGGAGCGAGCGGGCGGCGGCTGACGCGGGAGGAACTCGACTCGCGGCGGATGCTGGGGGAACGGGCGGCGGAGGCCGGCGTGGGGCTGCGGGCCCTGGTCGCCGCGCATCTGGCCGCCACGCGTGCGGAGTGTCCGTCGGGGGCGGGGGTGTCGGTGGACGCGGTGCTGGCCGTCACCGCGCAGGCCCTCGACGCGTTCGCCGAGGGCTACGAACGCGCGCAGCACGATGCGGTGCGACGGGAGGAGGCGGCCCGCCGGGAGTTCATCGACGACCTGCTGTACGGCCGCAGCGACCTGGGCAGCCTCGCCCAGCGCGCCGAACGCTACGGGCTGCGCCTGGCCCGCGCCCACGCGGTCGCCGTGGCCCGGGGAACGGCCGCCTATGCGGAGGGCGACCCGGTGCTGCGCACGGTGGAACATGCTCTGACCAGCAGGTTCGGGGAGCGCGAGATCCTGCTCACCACCAAGAACGGCCGCCTGGTGTGCGTCGTACCCGGCGACCAGCACGAGATCCTCGCGTACTTCGCGAAGCAGGCGTTCGCCGCCACCGGCGGGGGCCAGGCGGCGATCGGCCGCCCGCACCCCGGCCCGGCCGGCGTCGTGCAGTCCTACGAGGAAGCCCTCAACATGCTCGACGTCGCCGAACGCCTCCAGGTCGACGAACCGGTCCTGCACGCCACCGACCTCCTCGTCTACCCCGTCCTCACCCGTGACCGGCAGGCCATGACCGACCTCGTCGACAGCACCCTCGGCCCGCTGCGCGGCGCCCGCGGCGGCGCCCAGCCCCTCCTGGAGACCCTGACCGCGTACTTCGACGCCGGCTGCGTGTCCGCGGAAGCCGCCCGCCGTCTGTCCCTGAGCGTGCGCGCCCTCACCTACCGCCTCGAACGCATCCACCAGCTCACCGGCTCCGACCCGTCCGACCCCACCCACCGCTACACCCTCCAGACCGCCGTCATCGGCGCCCGCCTGCTGAACTGGCCGGCGACCGCCTCCTGACCGCCGGACACGCGGCGTCAGGAGCGCGTCAAGGAACGCGTGCGCCGCTGGTCAGCGTGTCCTGTCGCGGTGCAGGTGGCGGTTTCTCACTGGGTTTCATCAGGGCTGGCAGATTCGTGCTGACCGGGCCGAGAGTGACGGATCCGCGCGACACCCGTGTCCAGGTCCACACCAAGTGGTGTCGCTTCGCCGATCCGAACGTTCTTGCGGAACCTTTCCTGCTCCATCGCCCGCTTCACCGCCTGCGCGGCTGGAGAGAACTCCTCTGACAGCGCGGAGGTACGCCCCTTCACCTTGCGGTAATAGATCCACCCACGGCGCTCTGCCCACAGGAAAACGAGGTCCATAAGCATCAGACAGACGCCGACTGCTACTGCGATCACAGTGGTCCTCACACCGTTGAAACGCAGTAACTGTCCACCGCGTTCCACGCTCCAACAGCCGGCCAGGCACTGCGGTGCAAGCAACTTCCGCGAAGCCAGGCCGTTTGAGAACACCGGCCACCGACGTTCTCCAACGACCAGGCACCCGTGCAGGTCAGCAGACCGCTATCTGGCAGCAGCACTTCAACAGGACACAGCGACTCGCGAGTTGTCTCAACTGCCGCTGAACGGCGAGGAAAAGGACGCGGACGGGGCAGCCCTGCTGGTCAAAGTCCGGCCACCGTACGGCGAGGTGACGGCACCGTTCTCCTGCACGACATCCACCCCACCTCGGTGGCCGCCGTCCCCGAGGTGTGTCCCGCGGTCTCGATGACGTCGATCAGTGCCGTGACCGCGGCCGGTAGCGATATGCCGGGAGCGAGGGAGAGCGTGCTGACCGGAGGGTCGCAGGACGCGTACGAGGGATCCTCGCTCGCGCAGACGACGAGCAGGTCCTCGGGGACACGCAGGCCGAGCCGGGCGGCACTCGTCAGGGCGCGTCGGCCGCAGTAGTCGTAGATCCCGAACACCGCGTCGGGCCGCTCGGGAGAGGCGAGAACCCTGTCGAGGGGCCCGTCGGGATGCGGTGAGAGGGTGTTCTGCACGACCTGCGGCAGCTGGCCCCGACGGCGGCACCACTCGGTGTACGCGGCGACGCGCGCGCGTGTAGTGCTCCTCTCCCGGCCCGGCCAGGAGAGCGACCCGGCGGGCCCCCTGGGTGGCCAGATGGTCGAGCACGCCACGGGTCGCGGCCACGTGGTCGTTGTCCACCCACACTTCATCCGGTCTCGGGTCGACGGGGCGGCCGTCGAAGGCGAGGGGGATTCCATGGGCCCGCAGAGTGTCCGCGACGGGGTCGCCGGCGGGGCTGTCCATCAGGACGACGCCGGCGACGCGCAGCGCCGTCCACAGATTCTGCCGGGCGGCGCAGGGGAGCGTGACGAGCGCGTAGCCGTGGCGGTGGGCGGCGGCGGTGGCCGCGGTGATCGACCAGGAGAAGAAGGGGACCTCGGCGAAGTTCCAGTCCGTGTACCCGTACGTCGTGACGGCGAGCCCGAGCGCACGCGGAACCGCTGAACCACCGTCGTAGCCCAGGGCCGAGGCCAGCGCACGGACGCGGTCACGGGTGTGCGCGGTCATACGACCGGTGCCCTTGAGGGCATGCGAGACCGTGGCCGTCGAGACCGTTGAATGGGCGGACATTTTCTGCGAATTCCGTCGTTGGATCACGCTGGCAGTACCCCTTGGATGCGAACCCTGCGCGCTTCACACGACATGTCCCGGCGCACGGTCATGCGCGGCGCGCTCGCCACGGCCGGGTTCGCCGCCGTCGACGTCTCGCTGGGCCAGTCCGCGTCGGCCGCCGGCCGTCCCGCCGTCATGGCGCGCTCCACACCGCATGACGCGCGTGTGGTCGTCGTCGGTGCCGGACTCGCCGGGCTCACCGCCGCCTACCGGCTGGCCCGCCAGGGCGTCCACGTCCAGGTCTTCGAAGCACGCGACGACCGCGTCGGCGGTCGCTGCTGGACCGCGAGGGGGTTCGCGGGAGGCCAGCTCGCCGAGCACGGGGGCGAACGGATCGACACCCGGCACACGCACATCCGCAAGCTCGCGGGCGAACTCGGTCTGCGGCTGGAGGAGGACAACCCCGGCCGCCGGCACGGCGAGCGCGGGGTTCTCTCCCTCCAGGGCGCCGTACGGGACCAGGCCGTGGTCTCCAAGGACATGGACCTGGTCGAGAAACGGCTGCGGGCCGACGCCCGGCGCATCGGCAGCTACGTCGCGGACCGCGCCTCCCGCGCCGCCCGCGACTTCGACCAGCTCTCCGTACGCGACTGGCTCCAGGCCAACGTGCCCGGGGGGATGAGTTTGCTGCTCGGTTCCCGTCTCGCGTGCGGCGTCGGCACCTTCTACGGCAGCGACGCGGCCGATCTGAGCGCGATCAACCTCATCGAGCAGTTCCTCGGACCCGCGGGCGCGGACGAGAAGTACCACGTCGAGGGAGGCAACGACCTGATCCTCCGCGGACTGGCCGCTCGCCTGCCCGAGCCCGCCCTGCACTTCGGCGCGCCGCTGCTCGCCGTACGCCGCACCGGCGACACCTACCGGCTGCGCTTCGGCGGCGTCCGCCGGGAGGTGATCGCCGACCGCGTCGTCCTCGCGCTGCCGTTCACCACCCTGCGCCGCGTCGACCTCGACGACTCGGGACTCGGCGCCCGCAAGCGCGAAGCCATCGACAATCACGGCATGGGCACGGACGCCAAGGTGCTGCTCCAGTTCGACCGGCAGTTCCACCGGTTCGGCGACTTCAGCGGGCGCATCACCAGCGACGACCCGCAGCTGACCAGCTGGGACACGTCGGCGTACCAGACCGGGGCCGAGGGGCTGCTCACCCTCTTCGTCGGCGGCTGGAGCGGCTCCTCGTACCCCACCGCGACAGCGCACGGGAAGCTGTCCGCCGCCGTCACCAGGACCGCGCTCGGCCGGCTCGACGCCCTCGTACCCGGTCTGAAGAGTGCCTACAACGGCCACGGCCGGCTGGACTCCTGGGTCGACGACCCCTGGGCACGCGGTTCGTACGCCTCCTACCGGCCGGGCCAGTTCACCAAGTACTGGGGGTGGACCGGCCGTTCCGAGGGCCGGCTGCACTTCGCGGGCGAACACACCAGCACGCACAGCCAGGGGTACCTCAACGGCGCCGTGGAAAGCGGCGAACGCGTCGCCCGCGAGGTGCTCACCGCGCTCGGACGGGCCTGAGTACAGCCCTCGCCCGACATCTCTTTTCAGCCATGCCACGTCCCTGCGCGGAAAGTACTTCCCTCCAGGGTCATGCACCTGACATTTTGCATCCACCACTCGTTTCGTACGACCCGGCCAGTGCCCTCCGCATGGCCGGGCCGTCTCCGGAGGACGCATTGACACCCCACATATCCAGCCGCGCCAGACGTACCTTGGCGCTGGCGGCCACGCTCGGCGTCGCCCTCACGTTCGGCGCCACGAGCGCCCTCGCGGGCACGCTCCCCGTGGTGCCCTCCACCACGCCGGCCGCCGTGCAGGCTTCCCAGAGTGCGGACTGGGTGGCCGGCACGCGTGCCTACCTCGTGATCACCGCCCCCGGTGACAGTTCGGCGGTCCGCGCCGCGATCGAGGCAGCCGGCGGCACCGTCTTCTCGAACTTCGACGCCATCGGCGTGATCGTCGCCCACTCGGCGTCCAGCGGATTCGCCGCCACCATGCGCGGCGTCGCCGGCGTGCAGCAGGTCGGTGCCACCCGCACCTCGGACATCCCCGCCGACGCCTACAACCCGGCCCTCCCCGCCAATCCGCCCCAGGCGTCCACCCCGGCCGGAGAACCGGTCCGGGTCGACATGAGCCAGATCAAGGCCGACCAGGCGTGGGCCGTGAACCCGGGCTCCGCCTCCGTCAAGGTCGGCATCCTGGACACCGGCGTGGACGACCAGCACCAGGACCTGGCGCCCAACTTCGACGCGGCCGACTCGGTCTCCTGCGCCTACGGCAAGCCCGACACCCGTACCGGCGCCTGGCGGGACGTCGACACGCACGGCACCCACGTAGCGGGCACCGTCGCCGCCGCCAAGAACGGCAAGGGCGTCGTCGGCGTGGCACCCGGGGTGAAGATCGCCGCGGTCCGGGTCGCCGAGCCGGGCAACGCCTTCTTCTTCGCCGAGAACACCATCTGCGGCTTCGTCTGGGCCGGTGACCACGGCTTCAAGGTCACCAACAACAGCTATTACACCGACCCGTGGCAGTTCAACTGCCCGGACAACATCGACCAGGCCGCCATCATCGAGGGCGTCGAGCGCGCCCAGGAGTACGCCGAGAGCAAGGGCTCCCTCCAGATCGCCGCAGCGGGCAACGAGAACTACGACCTCGCCCACAAGACGACCGACTCCGCGAGCCCGAACGACTCGACGCCGGTCACCCGCACCATCACCAACGCCTGCCTCGACATCCCGACCGAGCTGCCGGGCGTGGTCACGGTCGCGGCCAACGGCACCGGCGTCACCAAGGCCTCGTTCTCCAACTTCGGACAGGGCGTCATCGACATCGCGGCGCCGGGCAGCAACGTGTACTCCACCGTCCCCGGCGGCGGCTACGGCAGCAAGAGCGGTACGTCGATGGCGACCCCGCACGTGGTCGGCGTGGCGGCGCTCATCGCCAGCGCCGACCCGGGCATCACCCCGGCGCAGATCCGCGCCAAGCTGGCCGCCCAGGCCAACGACATCGCCTGCCCCTCGGACAGCCGCTGCACGGGCACGACGGCCAACAACTCGTTCTTCGGCGAAGGACAGGCCGACGCACTCAAGGCCGTCGGGGCCACCCCGCCGCCGGCCGGGCCGTACTTCGAGAACCTCGCGGACTTCGCCGTCAACGACAACGCGACCGTGGAGAGCCCGATCGCCGTCACCGGCGTGACCGGCAACGCCCCGGCCACCCTCAAGGTGGGTGTGGACATCAAGCACACCTACATCGGTGACCTGAAGGTCGACCTGGTGGCGCCGGACGGCACCGTCTACACGCTGCACAACCACACCGGCGGCGGCACCGACAACATCACCCAGACCTACACCGTGGACGCCTCCTCGGAGGTCGCGAACGGCGCCTGGAAGCTGCGCGTCAACGACAACGCCGCCTCCGACACGGGCAAGATCGACGCCTGGAACCTCACCTTCTAAGCGCAGGACCGACAAGAGCCTCGACAGCGGTGTACGCCGCGGTCGGGGCCAGCCGGCCGGTCACCTGTAGATCTTGCCGGGCTCGGCCTCGGACGGAGCGAGCAGTTGGGAGACGGTCACGAAGGTGTAGCCCTGCTCGCCGAGCGCCTCCAGGATGGCCGGCATGGCCGGCACGGTGCCCTTGTGCAGCGGGTGGAGCAGGACGATCCCGTCGCGGTCGGCGCCGTCGAGCACGCGCTTGGTGATCAGCGCGGTGTCGTCCGTCGCGTAGTCCTTCGCGGTCACCGTCCACAGCACCTGCGCCATCCCCAGTTCTTTCGCGACCTTGGAGACGCGGTCGTCGGTGCGGCCCTGGGGCGGGCGCATCAGTGTCGGCTCGCTGCCGGTGATGCCGGAGATGGCCCGCGCCGTGCGGCGCAGCTCGTCGCGGATCTGCGCATCGGAGACATCGGTCAGCACCGCGTGCGTCCAGGTGTGGTCCCCGATCTCGTGGCCGTCCTCGGCGATCCGCCGCACCACGGCCGGGAACTGGTGGATACCCCTGCCTTCGAGGAAGAACGTCGACGGCGCCTTGTACTTCTTCAGGAGGTCCATCAACCGGTCGGTGGGTTCGCCAGGGTTGCCGTCGAAGGTGAGCGCGATGCACTTGGCCTTCCGGCAGTCCACCTGTCCCGGCGGTACACCTGCTCCGGACGCGGCCCGGTCACGTTCCTCGCGCGGGGAGAGCGTCTCCATCTTGTTCGCCTGGATGACCATGAGGACAGTCGCCGTCACGGCCCCCACCACGGCCAGGGTCAGGAGTATGAGCAGGCGAGGCCGCCTTTTCAGGATCTTCACCTCAGGGAGAAGAAGCCGGCACCGGCGAGGTTGCCCGGCGGCCTCGACAGTGAGGCAGAACACATGTACGGCTCTTTCGAACGAGCTGTGAAGCGATCTCGACGGCTTATGGAGGACCGGTGTCCCGGCGCCACGCCACTCCCTTGGCGTCGACCGCAGGCGTAACTACTCATCGTGCACTTAATGTGACCGTCGGTGATCGTTGTGTGACTCGGCCACCGGCCCTCTCAGCTCCACAGATTGAGGTACGCCATGCATCCGTCCGACCTGAGTCGGCGTTCCGTCCTCGCCGGGACCGTGGCCGGCGCCGCGCTCATCGGCCTCCCGGCCCTCCAGGGCCGCTCCCTGGCAGCGCCCTCCGCGCAGCCCTACCACTGGGACAACGCGGTCATCGGCGGCACCGGATTCGTCACCGGTGTGATCTTCCACCCCGCCGTACGGGGCCTCGCCTACGCCCGTACCGACATGGGCGGCGCCTACCGCTGGGACGACAACGCGACCCGCTGGATCCCGCTGCTGGACTGGATCAGCCAGGCCGACCAGAACCTCCTCGGCGTCGAGTCCCTGGCCATCGACCCCGCTCGGGCGGACAGCATCTACCTGGCCGTCGGCACCTACTCCCAGTCCTGGGCGAGCAACGGCGCGTTCCTGCGCTCCGACGACCGCGGGACCACCTGGACCCGCACCGACCTCACCGTGAAGCTCGGCTCCAACGAGGACGGCCGGGGCGCGGGCGAGCGCCTCCTCGTGGACCCCCGCGACAGCAACACCCTGTGGCTGGGCACCCGGCACGACGGCCTGCTCAAGTCGACGGACCGGGGTGCGACCTGGGCCGCCGCGAAGGGCTTCCCGCCCAAGCCCAGCGCCACCGGACAGGGCGTCACCGTCCTCGTCGCCGCCGAGCGCGACCTCTACGCCGGCTGGGGCGACGGCGACGGCACCTCGGCCGCGGTCACCCTGTACCGCACCAGTGACGGCGGCACCACCTGGGTACCCGTCCCCGGTCAGCCGGCCGGCCCGGAGGCCAAGATGCCGATGCGGGCCGCGTACGACAGCCGCGCCAAGGAGCTGTACGTGACGTACGCCAACGCCCCGGGCCCCAACGGCCAGTCCAACGGAAGCGTGCGCAAACTGGCCGTCACCTCCGGCACATGGACCGACGTCACACCGGTGAAGCCCGGAGGCTCCGACAGCTTCGGGTACGGCGGGGCCGCCGTCGATCCCCAGAACACCGGCACCGTCGTCGTCACCACCAACAACCGCTGGTCGTCGGGCGACACCCTGTTCCGCACCACCGACGGGGGCCGGACCTGGACCTCGCTCGCGGACGGGGCCCGGCTGGACGTGTCGGAGACCCCGTTCCTCAAGTGGGGCAAGGACGCGCCGACGTTCGGGTGGTGGATCCAGATGGCCGCCATCGACCCGTACGACTCCCAGCACATCGTCTACGGCACCGGCGCCACCCTCTACGGGACCCGCGACCTGAAGAACTGGGCCCCGCAGATCCGCGGCCTGGAGGAGACCTCGGTGCTCTTCCTGATCTCTCCTCCCGCCGGCCAGGCACACGTGCTCAGCGGTTCACGGGACATCGGGACCCTGTACCACGACCAGCTGACGGCCTCACCGGCCGGCGGCCTGGCGACCAACCCGATCTTCGTCACCGCGACCGGCCTCGCGCAGGCCGCCGGCCAGCCGTCCTACGTGGTGCGTACGGGGCTGGGGAACAGCGGCAACGGCGCCTACTCGAACGACGGCGGGCAGACCTGGAACCCCTTCGCGTCCCAGCCGGCCGCCGCGAAGGGCGCGTCGGGACCGATCGCCGTCACCGCCGACGGCAACGTGCTGCTGTGGTCCTTCGTGCCCGGGGACGGTACGAAGCAGCCGACGCGGCGTTCCACGGACAACGGCGCCACGTGGCCGGAGGTCTCCTCCTTCCCCAGCGGCGCCACACCGGTGGCCGACCCGGCCGACCCGGCGGTCCTCTACGCCTTCGACACCGGTACGGGGACGCTGTTCGCCAGCACCGACCGGGGCGTGACGTTCAGGGCCCGGGCCACCGGACTCCCCTCCGGCGACGCCGGGTTCAAACTGGTCGCGGCGCCCGGACGCTCCGGCGACCTGTGGCTCAGCGCCAAGACCAACGGGCTGTACCGGTCCACCGACGGCGGCAAAACCTTCGCGAAGGTCGCGAGCTGCGAGGCCTCGTACACACTCGGCTTCGGCGCGGCGGCCGACGGTGCCTCCTACCTCTCGGTCTACCACGTCGCCACCGTCGCGGGCGTCACCGGTGTCTTCCGCTCCGACGACGCCGCGAGAACCTGGCGGCGCATCAACGACGACCAGCACCAGTGGGGCTGGCTGGGCGAGGCCATCACCGGAGATCCCCGCGACCCCGGCAAGGTGTACCTGGCCACCAACGGCCGGGGCATCCAGGTCGGGCAGCCGGCCTAGGTGTATTGACCACGAGCGTTGTCGACAGGGCGGATGCCGTCGTTTCACTCGGCCTGGGCTGCGAGGCTGTCGGTGAACAGATCCAGGAGTCTCCTGGCACGTGCTCCGGAATCGTCGGGTCCGGTGATGCCGAGGAGGGCGCAGATCGCGACGGTCACGTCCATGGCGTCGAGGTTGTCACGCATGCTGCCGTCTGCCACGCCGTCGGCGAGGTACGCGGCGACCACCTCGCCAACCCCGTCGGAGGCGGGGGAGGCGAACGGGGTCGCGGACTGGCCGGCGGCGCGCAGTGTGTCCATCATGCCGCGGGTGGCGAGCATGAATGAGGCGAACTCCGCCACCCAGACCCGGATCGACGCATGCGCGTTCTGGGCCTGGGTGCGCGCGCGTGCACGCGCGGTGACCTCGTCGAGCTTGCTCTGGTAGACGGCCAGTGCCAGTTCGTCCCTGGACGGGAAGTGGCGGTAGAGCGTGGCGACGCCGACACCGGCCGAGCGTGCGATCTGGTTCATCGAGACGGTCTCGCCTGCGGTGTCGGCGCGGGTGAACGCCTCTCTGGCCGCAGCCACGATCACCTCACGATTGCGTCTGCGGTCGGCTCGCTCGCGGTGGATCGGAGCGGCGTCGTTCGACAAGTGGAATGCACTCCCTTTATGGTGGACGTGAAACGGAACGCAATCCGTTTCATTCATCGTAAGCCAGGAGACGTCATGGCCGACAGGGCCGTCATCATCACCGGCGGGAACGCCGGTCTGGGCTACCAGTGCGCGAAGAACGTCGCCCTCGGAGATCCGGGCTACCACGTGGTACTCGCCTGCCGGAGCCTGGCACGGGGTGAGGCGGCAGCCGAGGCGCTGCGGGCGGAGACGGGCAACTCGAACATCACGGTCATGGAGCTGGACCTGGCCTCGCCGGCCTCGGTCCGCGCGTTCCACGACACCTTCTCGCAGGCGGACCTGCCGCCGCTGTACGGCGTGGTCTGCAACGCCGGCATCAGCGCAAGCGGCACGCCCGGCGCGCCGCGTACCGCCGACGGCTTCGAGACGATCTTCGCCGTCAACCACCTGGGGCACTTCCTGCTGACGAACCTCCTGCTGAACCGGATGGGCGACAGCGGACGCATCGTCTTCGTCACCAGTGACCTGCACAACCCGCCCGCCTTCTTCCCGGTCAAGGTGACCTACAGCAACGCGGCCATGATCGCCGCCGGCGGCGGTCCGGGGATGAAGGCGTACTGCACATCGAAACTGTGCAACCTCTACTGCGCCTACGAGATGGCCAGGTTACTGTCCGATCGGACCGACCGGCGCGTCACCGTCAACGCCTTCAACCCCGGGGCCATGTCCGACACCGGCTTCGCCGCACCCACCGGGAACGCCCTCGTGCGCGGCGCGACCAGGGTCATCGGCGGCATCATGGGCAAGCTCATCGGGAAGCAGGGCACCTCCACGGCATCCGGCGCCGCGCTTGCGAAGCTCATCACCGACCCCGCCCTGGCCGCCACGACCGGTACCTACAACGACCGAGGAGCGCAGGCGCCGTCGTCACCTCTCTCCCACAACCGCGACAACGCCAGGGAACTCTGGCGGGCCAGCATGGAAATGACCGGTCTGAGCGAGTCCGACACGATCTTCTCCTGACCGGGGCGGGACGGTCACGGACTGAAGAGGTGCTCGCGTCCCACCCTCATGCGCGGTTGACGGTCCATGGCAGACGCCTCCTCGTGCACTGGCCCCGTCGAAGACCAGCGTCGGTGCCGGGCCCTCAGCGGTTCTCTTCGCCCTGGGCGACCTCGACCTCGTGGTGGAAGGCCGCCACGCCGGTGGTCGCGGTCGCGGCGGGGAGGAGTGCGCAGACGGTGAGGAGCAGGGCGATCCATCGGGTGGACGGCGGGCGGCTGTCGCCGGGGGTGAGGAGGGCGGCGACCCGCTGGGGGACGGGGCCTGTGGTGGCTCCGGGGGCGAAGTCCGGGCGGGGGGAGCGCTGAGCGTCTCCCGCGAGGGCGGCGCGGGTGATGGCGCGGGCGAGCAGGCGGCGGTCGCCGACGGTGGCGGCGGCGCTCTCGTCGGCGGCGCGTTCCGCGGCGAGCCGGATGACGGCACGTGTCGCGCGGAGTGCGGGGTGGCAGTGTGCGGCGAGTTCGGCAGCGGCCAGGAAGTAGTGGTGGCCGCCCGCGTTGTGGGCCCGCTCGTGAGCGAAGAGGGCTTCGCGTTCGGCGGGGCCGAGGGTGCGCAGCATCGCGGTGGTGACGACGATCCGGTGGGGTCTGCCGGGCAGGGCGTACGCGTCCGGGTGCGGGGAGTGGACGACGCACAGGTCACCGGCGGCGGGACGGCGGTCGGCCTCCGCGCGGGCGGTGCGGAAGGCGCGGACCTGCCGCAGGGCCGAGTGGGCGAGTGTCCCGGCGCCGAGGGTGAGCGCGCCGGTGGCGAGTGCGGCGGCCGGGAGGACGAGCAGGTTCGAGGGAGTGCGCAGGGGGTGGATGAGGTCGCCGAGTGCCGCGAAGGGGGAGAACTTGAGCAGTCCGGTCAGCACGAGGGCGCCGAGGGCGGCCACACAGGCACCGGCGCACGCCAGCGCGCAGGCGGTCAGCGCGTGCAGGGCGGTGACCGGGTCGAGGCGTGCGAGGGCGCGGCGGGCCAGCACCGGCAGGGCGAAGGGCAGCAGGAGCGGCATCAGCAGGAGGGCGGTCACTGCTCGTCGGCCTCCAGCAGTTGGCGCAGCAACTCCCCGTCGTCCGGGCTGAGCTGGGCGACGAAGCGGGCGAGGACCGTCTCGCGGTCGGCGTCCCGGTCGAGTTCGGTGTGCATGCGCCGGGCGGTCAGCCCGGGGGAGTCCTGCACCGGGACGTAGGCGTAGCCGCGCCCCTGCCGCCGGCGGCCGGCGACGCCCTTGTCATGCAGGCGGGACAGGATCGTCGTCACCGTCGTCCGGGCGAGGCCGGAGGCGAGTTCGGCCTGTACCTGTGCCGGGGTGAGCGGCGCGTCGGCAGCCCACAGCGCGGCCATGACGGCCGCTTCGAGTTCGCCGGCGGGCCGGCGTTCGTCCTTCGGGTCGGTCATGGGAACGATCCTCACCCCGCTATCGTCTACAGTTCAGTAGACCGTCTACAGGATTGTAGTCACTGGTCGGGTGCTGGTGCGCCGCGCCCACTCTGCCGGACCGAAGGGGTCGCGACGATGTCCACGCTCGCTGTCAACGTGCTCGATGCCCATTCTCTGCTGTCCGCCTTCGGCGTGCTGGGAGTGGGGGTGGTGCTGTTCGCCGAGACGGGCTTGCTGATCGGCTTCTTCCTGCCGGGCGACTCGCTGCTGTTCACGGCCGGTCTGCTGTGCACCGGCACGGCCGACAGCGGAGTGAAACTGTCGCTCGGGCCACTGCTGGCGGCTGCTGCCGTCGGTGCGCTCGCCGGGGCGCAGTGCGGATATCTGCTCGGGAGAAGAGCGGGCGGCGCGCTGCTCGCCCGCAGCCACTCGCCCCGGCTGCACCAGGGCGCGCACCGCGCCGAGGAGCTGCTGGAGAAGTACGGGCACGCGAAGGCCATCGTGCTGGCCCGGTTCGTGCCCGTGGTGCGGACCGTGCTCAATCCGGTGGCGGGAGCGCTTCAGGTGCCGGTGCGGACCTTCACGCTGTGGCAGATCGCCGGTGGGCTCGTGTGGAGCGTCGGCCTCACCCTCGCGGGGTACGCGCTGGGCTCGTCGATCCCGAACGTCGACCGTTACCTGCTCCCGCTGGTGGCGCTGATCGTCGTCGTGTCGCTGACGCCCCTCCTCGCCGAGGTGTACCGGGCCCGCCGGAACACGACCTCCGAGGGAGGAGTCAAGTGATCATGGCTTTCGACGGGTCGTCGATCGACGGCTCCGCCTACCTGGACGTGGTACGGCTGGCCCGGCACGCGCCGGGCTGGCTGGACGGGGCCGTGTCGTTCTGGTCGGCGTACGGACTCGCGGTGTTCGCCGTCCTCGCCGGCGTCGGCTGGTGGTTCGCGCGCCGGGACGGCGGCGCGGCGGCGGTGGCGGCGCTGGCCGTGCCGGTGGTCGTGGTCGCGGCGTTCGGCGTGGACGCCGCGGTGAAACTGGCGGTGCGCGAGGACCGGCCGTGCCGGAGCCTGCGCGTGCGGACCCTGGAGGCGTGTCCGGCGCCCGGGGACTGGTCCTTCCCCAGCAACCACGCGGCGATCGCCGCCTCCGCCGCCGTGGCGCTGTTCTTCGTCTCCCGCCGGCTGGGAGCGGTCGCGGCCGTGGCGGCTCTGGCGATGGCGGTCTCCCGGGTGTGGGTCGGCGCGCACTATCCGCACGACGCCGTGGCCGGAGTGCTGGTCGGCGGGCTCGTCGCGCTCCTGTCGATGACCGCCGTGCGGCGGTGGTCGCGGCCCGTGGGCCGGTGGATCGGGTCCGGCCGGCTGCGCCCGCTGGTGACGGCCCCATGAACCGGCGCGACGCCGCCGACCTGGCCGGCACCGTCGGTCTCGGCGCCTTTCTCGCCTTCGGCATCCTCACCAGGGTGGTGACCGGCCGGGACGGCGCTCCCCTGTGGATGGACGACGGCTTCCTGGCCTGGTCGCTCGGCCACCGCCCGGACGTGGCGACGGCGCTGGCCCGAGGGGTGACCGGCACCGGCACCGGCGCCGTTCCGTATGTCCTCGCGGCGCTGGCCGGCGTGGTCGCCGGGCGGACCGCTCGGCAGCGGATGTGGGCCGCCGCGCTGAGCCTGGCCTGCCTGGGAGGCGGGCAGGCGATGCGTTACGGGGTGATGGCACTCGTCCGGCGACCGCGTCCGCCGCACACCGGCTGGGCGACGCCGGCGGGCGGCTGGGCCTTCCCCTCGGGCCACACCACCACAGCAGCCCTCACGGCGGGACTGCTGATCGCCGCCCTCTCACTGCGCGGCGCCACCTTGCTGCGGCTCGTCATCGGGTGCTGGGGCGTACTGGTGGGCCTGTCCCGGATCTATCTCGGCGTGCACTGGTTCACCGACGTCATCGGCGGCTGGCTGTTCGCGGCCGGATGGCTCGGCGTGTGTCTGTACGGGGTGGCCCGGTGGCTTCCGGCATCGTTCGTCCCGAGCCCGCTCCCTGCGGCCGAAGATCCGACGGAGGACCATGCACCACAAGATCCTGGTCGTCGAGGACGATCACGCCCTGCGTGACGTACTGCGCCGCGGCCTGCTCGACGAGGACTTCGAGCCGGTGCTCGCCGCCGACGGCGCCACCGCCCTGCGGCTGGCCGCAGACGGCATCGCCGCTGTCGTCCTGGACGTGGGGCTGCCCGACGCGGACGGACGGGACGTCTGCCAGGCGCTGCGCGCCAACGGCTTCGCCGCCCCGGTCATCTTCCTGACGGCCCGCCACCACCTCACCGACCGGCTGTCCGGCTTCTCCGCCGGGGCCGACGACTACCTGCCCAAGCCGTTCCACCTCGCCGAACTCGCCGCCCGGCTCCGGGCCGCCGTCAGACGCGCTGGCCCACCGGCCGTGGCTGGCGCCGGGGACCTGCTGCTGGACGCGACCCGGCACACCGCGCGCGCCGGCCAGGCCGACGTCGGCCTGTCCCCGACGGAGTTCCGGCTGCTGGCCACGCTCGTGGCCGCCGACGGCGCCCTCGTGAGCCGGCGCGACCTCGTCCGGGCCGCCTGGCCGGACGGCGCGCAGGTCAGCGACAACACCCTCGACCAGTACCTGAGCCGGCTGCGCCGCAAACTGCGCGAGGCCGGCAGCGCCCTGAGCCTGACGACGGTGCGCGGGATCGGACACCGGCTGTCATGAACCCCCTGCTACGCCGCCTGGCTCCCCGCACCCTGCGCGGCCGGCTCTCCCTCGTGGCACTGACCACCGCCGCGCTGCTGATGACCGTACTGACCGTGGCGTTCACCACCGTGACGGACCGGCACCTGCGCCACCAGGCGGACGACGAACTGCGCAACCGCGCCGCGGCCGTCGCCACGACCATCGACACCGCAGGCCCCCGGGTGCGGGTCCTGGAGACCGCCAACGACCAGCTCCTCGACGCGAACGTGTGGATCTACACCGGGACACACCTGCTGGAACAGCCCCCCTCCACAACGGCCGACAGCACGCTGACCCGGGCCGCCGGCCGCCTCGCCGCGCAACGGGAGCGGGCCTGCTCGACCGCCGACGCCGACAGCCCGCACGCCGTACGCCTGTGCGCGGACCCCGTCGGCAGCCGGCACCGCGCCACCGTGGTCACGGCCCTGGACCTGGCGCCCTACCGCAGCTCGGCCGACACCCTGCTGCTCGGGTCCCTGATCCTGGACGCCGTCATGCTCGCCTGCACCTACGCGCTGACACGCCTGGCCGTCGGACGGGCGCTGCGCCCCGTGCGCACCATGACCGACCAGGCCACCCGGTGGAGCGCCGTCGCCTCCGGTGAACGCTTCGGCACCGACGGCCGCCCGGCCGAACTCGCCCGCCTGGGCTCCTCGCTGGACGCGCTGCTGGACCGTATCCGCACCGTGCTGCGCCACGAGCGACAGCTGACCGGCGAACTGTCCCACGAACTGCGCACCCCGCTCACCCGGATCGTCGCCGAACTCGACTGGTGGCAGGCCCGCCCCCGCACCACCGCCGAGACCGAAGCCACCCACGAGGTGATCGCCGACGCAGCCCGGTCGATGCGCACCATCTGCGACACGCTGCTGGACGACGCCCGCGAGGACGACACCGCGACGGCTCCCGGCACCACCGCCGTCGAACCCGTCCTGCGCCGGCTCGCCGGACCGTGGCGGGGGAGGACCGTACTGGACGTGACGGAACCGGAACTGGCGGCCGGGGTCGCCCCCGCCCTCCTCGAACGCATCGTCAGCCCCCTGCTGGCCAACGCGGTCCGCTACGCCCGCTCCACGGTGACCGTGTCCGCGCGGCAGGCGCCGGGCAGCGTACGGATCGAAGTCACCGACGACGGTCCCGGCGTGCCGGCGGCGTTCGCCGGCGACCTCTTCCAGCCCGGCCGCCGCGCCGACCCCGGCGACGGGCACGACGGCGCGGGCCTCGGACTGCCGCTCGCACGGCGGCTGGCCCGCACCGTCGGCGGCGAGGTGTCCCACGACCCCGGCCACACACCCGGAGCACGCTTCCGGGTCGACCTGCCTGCCGGGTGACCTTCAGCCGACCCGCTGAGCAACCGGCGTCCGGCGTTCCTGGACCCGCGCGCAGGCCACCAGACCGAGCAGGACAGCCGGCAGCACGGCCGAGGAACCCGCCGTACCGAGGCCCAGGCCACCCTTGCCGACCGGCTTGGTCAGGAAGTCGCCCATGGAGGTGCCCAGGGTGCTGGAGACGAGGATCGCCGCGCCGGTGGGGTAGCCCGGGCCGAGCCCCTGCGGTCCCCGGCCCGGGGAAGGGGAGCCGCCGGACAGGAACTCGGCGCTCGCGTCCCGGTTCATGAAGTCGGACATCGTGGTGCCGGCCATGCTGGTCGACAGGATCACCGTCCAGTAGAAGAACGGGTTGTAGCGGCGGGACCCGAGCTGGACGACCAGCGTCACCACGAAGAGCGGGAACAGCGCGATCGTGGTCAGGAAGCAGCCGAGCTTCAGGGTCTGCGCGAAGAGGTCGCCGGCCGTCTCGCCGAGCGTGGTCGCGGCGACCTTCATGACCCAGAACGCCGGCGTCACCTCGGGGAGTTTCCTCATGACCGACTCGGTCGCGCTCGCGATGTCCGGTTGCTCCTGGACGCCTGCCGCGTACCTGCTCAGGCCGCGTCCCGCGCGATGGCCACGTCCTTCCGGGTCACGGAGAGACGCACGACCAGGCCCAGGATGACGGCGAGGAACAGCGCACTGGTGACAACGGTGCCGAGGCCCAGGCCGCCGTCGCCCGTGGGCTGGGAGAGGTAGTCGCCGATGGACGCGCCCAGCGGGCGGGTGAGGATGTAGGCGATCCAGAAGCTCCAGACCGCGTCCAGGCCGAGCGTGAAGTGGGCGAGGGCGACCGCGGCGATGGCCAGGGCGAACAGGAGCGCGGCGAGCCAGTAGCCGAGGTCCAGGCGCTCGGAGACCAGGTCGCCGGCCGAGGTGCCGAGCGCGAAGGTGAACAGGACGGCGAGCCAGTAGTAGGACTCCCGGCTCGTGGTGTCGATGTGGTGGATCGACAGGGTCCGCTCACGCCGGTACCAGACGGTGAAGACGACCGCGAGGGCGACCGCGAAGACCGCCGTACTCGTCTCCAGCGGCACGCCCAGGTTGTCGGTGAGGTTGTCGCTGATCAGCGTGCCGACGACGCTGATCAGGGCCACGGCGAGCCAGTACACGCCCGCGCGGTAGGCGCCGGAGCGGAACTGCACCACCAGGACGCCCGCCAGCAGGGCGCTCATCAGCACCGACACACCGGTCAGGCCGAGGCCGGCCTTCTCGTTGAGCAGGTCGGCGGCCGTCTCGCCCACGGTGGTGCACAGCACCTTGATGATCCAGAAGTACGCGGTGACCTCGGGCACCTTGTTCCAGCCCGACCTGAGGCCACCGGGCACCGGAGTCGTAGAAGTCTCTGACGTCTCGTATGTCATGAGACGTGACCGTGCCACGGGATACCTGAACGCATCCTGACTGCCGTGCGGGTACGGCCTGCCGCATCCGCCCCACCCGGGCACCATGGCTGCCATGACGCCTCATGACCAGGGCCCTTCCATAGCGGCGCCCCGCCCCGCCCAGCCCACCGCCATGGAAGAAGGACGCCGTGAACCATCCGTCTGGCCCCCTCCCGCCCGCCGACCGGGCGACGCTCTGGCTGCGCCGCCGGCTCGGCCGGGCCGTGGTGCTGGCCTATCTCGCCGCCCTCCTCCTGCCCGGCCCCGGCCTGTGGCTGCGTAGCGCGCACGCCCTGCCGCTGAGCACCGGCCAGCTGCTGCTGTCCCTGGTGCTCTTCTCCGCCGGGTTCCAGGTACCCGTCCACGAGCTGGGCCGGATGCTGCGCCGCCCCACCGCCCTGCTGGCGGGACTCGTCCTGCACCTGGCGATCCCGCTGCTGGTGATCCCCGTCGTCGTGTTCGTCCTGCGGCAGACGCCCGACACGGACGGCGGCAGCGGCCTGGTCATGGCGATGATCCTGATCGTGGCGATGCCCGTCGCCGCCGGAGCCACCGTGTGGACCGGCAAGGACGACGGCGGCCAGCCCACCATGGTGGGGCTCGTCCTCGCCTCCACGCTGCTGAGCCCGCTCACCGTCCCGCTGGTCACCACCACCATGGCGCCGCTCCTCAGCGCCGATTACGCGGACACGCTCACCACGACCGGGAACACGGCCCACGGCGGCTTCGCCCTCGTCGGCGTGGTCCTGCCCTGCGCGGCCGGCCTCCTGTGCCGGCTCGCGCTGCCGACGGCGTGGCGGAGCCGCGCGCTGCGCATGATCATGCCCGCCGCCCTCGCCGGCTCCCTGGCCCTGACATACGTCAACGCGAGCGGCGCCCTGGGTTCCTTCCTCGCGCATCCGCGCCCGCTGCTGTTCGGCGCGGCCCTGGTCGTGGCGGCGCTCGTCTGCCTGCTCTCCTTCGTCCTGGGCCGGGTCGCCGCACGCCTGCTGCGCCTGGACGCCCCCTCCTCCTCGTCGCTGACGCTGGCCTGCGGCATGAACAACAGCAGCGCGAGCGCCGTCCTGATCACCACCACGCTGCCCGACAAGCCGCACCTGCTGCTGCCGGTGCTCGCCTACGGGCTGCTCCAGAAGGTGGCCGCGAGCCGGGTCGTCGCGGCGTCACGGGCGTGAACGGCCCGGGTCCTGGCCGACCGGCACGAGCAGCGTAAAAGTGGCCGGGTGGCCACTGGTCAGGGAGAGCCTGCCGCCCAGGGAGACGGCCAGGTCCCGGGCGAGGGCCAGACCGATGCCCGTCCCCGGCCCGCCGCCGGTGTGCCCCCGGTCGAACAGCCGGGCCGGCTCACCCGCCACGGCGCCCTCGTCGCGCACGTCGAGAGCGAGGGCGCCCTCCAGGTCCCGCACCGCGACCCGGACGGTGCCGCGCCCGTGGACGCGGGCGTTGTCCAGCAGGATGCCGAGCACCTCCGACACGGGCGCACCCGGCACCTGGACATCGGCCGGCGCGTCCCGCACGGCGCACTCCAGGCGTCTGCCGTCCCCGGCGAACACCCCGTGCCACCGCTCCTCCGTCTCCAGCAGCAGCTGCCGTACGGCGGTCGTGCCGGCGGCGGGGCGGGGCACCTCCCTGGAGCGGGACAGGCGCAGCACCTCCTCCACCGTGTGGTGCAGGCGGGCCGTGGTGGCCAGCGCTTCGGCCAGCACGGGCCTCAGCCGGGCGTCGTCGCCCTGGGCGAGACCCGCCTCCAGGGCGAGCTGGAGGCCGGTGAGGGGGGTACGCAGCTGGTGGGAGGCGTTGGCGGTGAAGTCGCGTTCGTGACGCAGGAGTTCGGACAGGCTGTGCAGCATCTCGTTGTGGGTGCGGGCGACCTGGTCGATCTCGGCGATGCTGCTCGGGGCGGCACGGGCGTTCAGATCGCCCCCGGCCACGGCCCGGCAGTGCCGGGAAAGATCCTCCAGCGGCGTTGCCAGCGCCCGCGCCTGACGGCGCGCCACCAGCACGGCCACGATCAGCGCGAGGGCACAGGCGCCGGCGAGCACGGCCCAGACGGCGAGAACGCGGTCGCGTACGGCACGGGCGGGCGAGGAGGCCCGTACGACGCCGATGACCTCCTCGGCGTGCGAGACCGGCACCGTCACCGTCAGGTCACCGGCCGCGTGCCCGCGCACCACCGTCCCGCCGAGGGCCCGGCGCACCGTCGCGTCACCGCTCCCCGGGCCACTGCCCGCCCGCAGGCGCAGCCGGGTGTCGTACAGGCCCAGGTGCCCTCCGGCCGGGGCCTCGGACAGTTCCACCGGGTCGCCGGTCGTGTAGTCCGGGCTCACCCGTACGGCGCCGGCCAGGGCCGCCCGCTCCAGGGTGTCGCGCTGCCCGGCGTACAGGGACGACCTGATCACCAGGGCCAGCGGGACGGCGAGGAGGGTGACGGCGGCCAGGGCCGCGGCCAGGGCCACTCGCACCACGCGCTGTCTCATGCCCCCATCATGCGGGCCGCCACGCTTTTGCCGTCGTCTAACCCTCGCCGGGCAGAGCGTTAACCGGCCGCCTCCTAGCGTCGGTGCCACGACCGTCCACCCTGGAGGGCAGTGGCCATGGCAGCACACATACGGACGTACGCGGTCGGCGCGCTCGCGCTCGTGGCGGCGGTGACCGCCGGCTGTTCCAGCTCCGGGTCCGGCTCCACGACGCCTCCGCCCGCCGCTCCCGCCTCCACGAGCGCCGGCGGGCAGAACAACGCGGCGCCCACCGAGTCCAACCCGCCGGGCGACATCCCCGACAATCAGGCGTACGTCCCCTACCGGCCGAGCGGCGGCACCTTCACCGGCTTCACCGTGAAGGTGCCCGAGGGCTGGGCCCGCACCGACCAGGCGGGCACCGCCGTGTTCACGGACAAGCTCAACACCGTGAAGATCACGGCCGCTGCCGCCGCCGGCGCGCCCACGACCGGCTCGGTCACCGGCACCGTCGTACCCCGACTGCGCTCCCAGGTACCGAAGTTCGCCGCTCCCCAGGCGTCGGAGGTGACCCGGCACGCCGGCCGCGCGGTCCTGCTCACCTACCAGGGCGACTCGGCGAAGGACCCGGTGACCGGCAAGGTGGTGCGGGACGACTTCGAGCGCTACGCCTTCTACCGCGCGGGGCACGAGGTGGACCTGACCCTGTCAGGGCCGGTCACCGCCGACAACGTCGATCCCTGGCGCACCGTCAGCGACTCCTTCGCGTGGCGGTGAGCGGGATGCCCGTCGACCCGTACGACGCCGAGGACGTGCTGACGGCCCGCGAGCTGTACCGCTTCTACCGGGCCGGCGAGGAGGAGACCCTCGCGCTGCGCGGGGTGTCGCTGCGGGTACGGGCCGGTGAGACCGTCGCGGTCGTGGGACCGTCCGGGGCCGGCAAGTCGACCCTGCTGGCATGCCTGGCCGGACTCGACGAGCCCTCCGGCGGCGAGGTCCGCGTGAACGGCGTACGGATCAGCCACCGGCCCGAGACCGAGCGGGCCCGGCTGCGCGCCCGGAACATCGGCGTCCTGCTCCAGACCCGTAACCTGCTGCCGCACCTGAGCGTGCGCGACAACGTCCGCCTGCCCCAGCGGGCACAGGGCCGCAGGGCCCCCGTCCCGGCCGAGGCTCTGCTGGCCCGGGTGGGGCTGGCCGGCCGGGCGCACGCCCTGCCCCGGCAGCTGTCCGGCGGCGAGCTGGCGCGGGCCGGACTCGCCGTCGCGCTGGCCAACGCGCCCGCCGTCCTGCTGGCCGACGAGCCGACCGGCGAACTGGACGGCGAGACCGAGCAGTCGGTCCTTTCGATGCTGCGCGAACGGGCATCGGAGGGCTGCGCGGTGCTGATCGTCACGCACAGCGCCGAGGCGGTCCGGATCGCGGACCGGGTGATCACCCTGACGGACGGCAAGGTCGTCGACACCCCGCACGACCGCCGGGAGGCACCCGATGCCATCGGATGACGTGCTCGTCAGCTGCGCGGACGCGGCCCTGACCTTCGGCCGGGGGACGCGGGCGGTCGTGGCCGTGCACGGCGCGGACCTGGACATCAGGCCCGGCGACCGGCTCGCGGTGATCGGCCCTTCGGGGTCGGGCAAGAGCTCGCTGCTGCACCTGATCGCCGGGCTCGAACAGCCCACCCACGGCACCGTCACCCGCGCCGCCTCCCTCGGGCCGTACGACATCGGCCTCGTCTTCCAGGGAGACAGCCTGATCCCCGCCCTGAACGTGGCCGAGAACACCGCCCTCCCCCTGGTCCTCGCCGGCAACCCGGAAGCCGAGGCCAGGCGGACCGCCCTCGCCGCGCTCGCCCTGGTGGACGCCGCCGACCTCGCCGACCGGCTGCCCGAGGAGATCTCCGGCGGCCAGGCCCAACGAGTGGCCGCCGCCCGGGTCCTGGCCCAGGCACCCCGCCTGATCCTCGCCGACGAACCCACCGGCCGCCTCGACCACGCGACGGGCGTCCGCGTCCTGGACGCCCTGCTGACGGCCGTCGGCCACACCGGCGCCGCCCTCGTCATCACCACCCACGATCCCGCCGTCGCCGCCCGGCTCACCGCACGGCGCACCATGCGCGACGGACGGCTGCTCGCACCCGAGGAGGCGTCATGATCACCGCATGGGCCGGCGGACTGGTCCGCCACCGCACCGGACGGCTGCTGGCCGCCCTGGCGGGCATCGCGCTCGCGGTCGCTCTCGTCGCCGCGCTCGGCTCCTTCCTCACCGCCTCGAAGGCGACCATGACCCAGCGCGCCCTGCGCTCGGTCGCCGTGGACTGGCAGGTCCAGGTGCAGCCCGGCGCCGACCCGAACGCCGTCCTGTCCCTGGTGCGGAAGACTTCCGGCACCCGGGCCGCGCTGCCGGTCGGCTTCGCCCGCACCAGCGGGTTCACCGCCCGCGTACAGGGCAGCACCCAGACCACCGGGCCCGGCATGGCCCTCGGACTGCCCGACGGCTACCGCGCCCGCTTCCCGGACGCCATCCGTACGCTGTCGGGCTCCTCCACCGGCGTCCTGCTGGCCCAGCAGACCGCCTCCAACCTGCACGCCGCCCCCGGCGACACCATCGGCCTCCAGCTCCCGGGCGCCGGCCCGCGCCAGGTGACGGTGGACGGCGTGGTCGACCTGCCCCAGGCCGACTCCCTCTTCCAGACCGTCGGCGCCCCGAGCCAGTCCCAGCCGACCGCGCCCCCGGACAACGTCGTCCTGCTGCCCGCCGCCCGGTTCGCCGCCCTCACCCGCGGCGCCACCGCCGTCACCACCCAGATCCACGTCACCCGCGACAACACCCGGCTGCCGTCGGATCCGGCCGCCGCCTTCTCCTCGGTCACCGGCGCCGCCCACCATGTGGAGGCCCGCTCCGCGGGCACCGCCCTGGTCGGCGACAACATCGGCGCCGCTCTCGACTCCGCCCGCCAGGACGCCCTGTACGCGCAGATCCTCTTCCTCTTCCTCGGCGTGCCCGGCGCGGTCCTGGCCGCCGCGCTGACGGCGGCGGTCGCCTCGGCCGGCGGCGAACGGCGCCGCCAGGAGCAGGGGCTGCTGCGGCTGCGCGGACTGCGTCCCCGCCAGATCACCGGTCTCGCGGGCCTGGAAGCCGCCCTGATCGGCCTCGCCGGGGGCCTCGCGGGACTGGGAGTCGCCGCGCTCACCGGCCGTCTAGCCTTCGGCACGGCCTCCTTCGGCGCGAGCGCGGGGACCTGGTGGGTCTGGTACGCCGTCGCCTTCGTGCTGGGAGCCGTGGTGGCCACCGGGGCCGTTCTGGTCCCCGCCCTGCGGGACCTGCGCTCGGTCGCCGTCGCCGACACCCGCAAGCAGGAGGGCGTACGGCGCTCCCGGGCGCCCTGGTGGATGCGGTGCGGCCTGGACGTCGTGCTGCTGATCGGCTCGTGGCTGGTCTTCCGCGCCTCCTCCGGCAACCAGTACGCGCTGGTCCTCGCGCCCGAGGGCGTCCCCAGCATCTCCGTGTCGTACTGGGCCTTCCTCGGCCCCGCCCTGCTGTGGATCGGCGCGGCCCTGCTGCTGTGGCGCCTCACCCTGCTCGCCCTCGCCCTCGCCCACGGCCGTGCCGTCCTGGCCCGGCTGTCCCGCCCGCTGACCGCGACCCTGGCCGGCACCACCGCGGCCGTCCTGGCAAGGCGGCGCCGCCCGCTCGCCCGTTCGGTGGTCCTGCTCGCCCTCGCCGTCTCCTTCGCCGTGTCCACCGCCGTCTTCAACGCCACCTACCAGCAGCAGGCCGAGGCCGACGCCCGGCTGACCAACGGCGCCGACGTCACCGTCACCGAACCGCCCGGGGCCGGCGTCGCACCCGGTGCCGCCTTTGCCCTGAAGGTCTCCGGCGTGCGGCACGTCGAACCCCTCCAGCACCGCTTCGCCTACGTCGGCTCCGACCTCCAGGACCTCTACGGCGTGCGCCCGGACACCATCGCCGGGGCCACCTCGCTCCAGGACGCCTACTTCGCCGGCGGCACCGCCCACCAGCTGATGCGACGCCTCGCCCAGCGCCCGGACAACCTGCTCGTCAGCGCCGAGACCGTGCACGACTTCCAGCTCTCTCCCGGCGACACCGTCAACCTGCGCATCCAGGACGCCCGCACCAAGGCCCTGCGGACCGTCCCCTTCCACTACGCGGGCATCGTCAAGGAGTTCCCCACCGCCCCCAAGGACAGCTTCTTCGTCGCCAACGCCTCCTACCTCGCCCGGGCGACCGGCAGCGACGCGGTGGGTGCCTTCCTCCTCGACACCGGCGGCAGCCACCAGAAGCAGATCGCCGCACAGCTGCGCCGGCAGCTCGGCACAGGTGCCACCGTCACCGACCTCACCCAGACCCGCGGCACCGTCGGCACCAGCCTCACCTCGGTCGATCTGGCCGGCCTGACGCGCATCGAACTCGCCTTCGCGGTGCTGCTCGCCGCCGGAGCCGGCGGGCTCGTCCTCGCCCTCGGGCTCGCCGAACGCCGCCGCACCTTCGCGATCGCCACGGTCCTCGGCGCGCGCGCCCGCCAACTGCGCGGCATGGTCCTCACCGAGGCCCTGCTGCTGGCCGCCGGCGGCCTCGCCGGAGGCACCCTGATCGGCTGGGCCCTGTCACAGATGCTGGTCACGGTCCTGACCGGGGTCTTCGATCCCCCGCCCGCGAGCCTGTCGGTCCCCGGCACCTACCTGGCCCTCACCGCGACCGCCGCCGTCGCCGCCATCCTCGCCGCAGCCCTCAACGGCATCCGGTCCACCCGCCGCCCCGCCGTGGAGGAACTCCGTGACCTGTGACCGAGCCCATGGCTCACGCCGCTCCTAGGCTGTGGACCATGCGCCTGCCCGCCGCACCCGACCTCAGCCGTCCGCGTGTCCTCGTCGTCGAGGACGACGCCACCATCGGCCACCACCTGGAAACCGGCCTGCGCGGTCACGGCTACACCCCGACGTGGTGCCGTACGGGGGCGGGCGCGCTGGCACAGGCGCCGAGGGCACCGTACGACGTGCTGCTGCTGGACCTGGGGCTGCCGGACATGGACGGCCTGGACGTGGCCCGGCAACTGCGCGCCCGCCTGCCCGACCTGCTGATCGTCGTGCTGACGGCGCGCACCGAGGACATCGACGTCATCGCCGGACTGGACGCCGGGGCCGACGACTACCTGGTCAAGCCGTTCAGCCTGACCGTGCTGCTCGCCCGGCTGCGAGCGCATCTGCGGCGGCAGGCGGTGGCCGCCCCGGCCCGGGAGCCGGTGCGGCTGGGCGATCTGGTCGTCGACGTGGCGGCCCGGCGCTGCACGCTGCACGGCGTCGAAGTGCCGCTGCGGGCCAAGGAGTTCGACCTGTTCGCCGTGCTGGCCGAGCGGGTCGGCGAGGCGGTGTCGCGGGAGACGCTGATGGCGGAGGTGTGGGACGAGAACTGGTTCGGACCCACCAAGACTCTCGACGTGACGATGGCGGGCCTGCGACGCAGACTGACCGAGGCGGTGCGGGCCGGGAGCGGTCCTGTCCGTCTGCCGGAGATCACCACGCTGCGCGGGCACGGATACCGGCTGGAACGGCCGCCGGATCCGGCGGACTGAGAAGCGGCTGACGTCCGGCTCGGAGGTGGGCGCCTGCCAGTGATCCTCCGGCAGAAGAGCGAGGGCTCGGCCCGCGCGGCGTCGACATAGACTGTCTTGTCGACAACGGGGCGCGGCCTGGCTGATCGCACGGCATCACCCGGCCCGGGCAGCGGCACCTTGAGGTGGGGAATGTGACGTCGAGTGCGGCATCCCTCGTACCGGTCAACACCGTCCTCGGCGTCCTGCTCGCCGCCCTGCTCCTGGTGGCGGCCGTGGTCGCGGGGCGGTTCCATCTCGACCCGCATCCGTACAAGAGCCGAGCCCGGGAGATCCTCGTCGCCGGGCTGAGGGCCGCGGTCCAGCTCGCTGCCGTGTCGGTGGTCATCACGTGGGCCGTCAGGTCCGTGCCGGGCCTGTTGGCTTTCCTCGTCGTCATGTTCTCGGTGGCGGTGCGTACGGCCGGACGGAGAATCACCAGCGACCACACCTGGTGGCTCACGGCCGCCCCGATCGCCGCCGGCGTGGTGCCGGTCGTCGCGGCACTGCTGCTGACGGGGCTCGTCCCGCCGCGAGGCATAGCACTGATCCCGATCACGGGCATCCTCATCGGCGGCGCACTCACCGTGACCGTCCTCGCCGGACGTCGTGCCCTGGACGAACTGACCCAGCGCCACGGGGAGGTGGAAGCCGCGATGGCTCTGGGCTTCCTGGACCGGGACGCACGGATGGAGATCGCCCGCCCCGCGGCATCAGAGGCACTCCTGCCGGGCCTCGACCAGACTCGTACGGTGGGGTTGGTCACCCTCCCCGGTGCGTTCGTCGGCATGCTGATGGGAGGGGCGAGTCCCGTGCTGGCCGGGGCGGTGCAGTTGTTCGTCCTGATCGCGCTCATGGCAGCGCAGTCCGTCGCGGTCGCGGTGACTCTCGAACTCGTCGCCCGCCACCACCTGCACCGCCCGGTACCCGGCGCGCCGACCGGATCGCCACGCACGGCAAGGCGGCCGATGAAAAAGCTGCCGCGTCACTGAGGGCGGGGACGTGCGCGGCCGGCGCAAGGACCGCCTCCCGTCCGCCCGCACCACGCTTCGAGCCCGTCGCGTCGATGGTCGCCCATCATGCCGGTCGCCTGACAGGGGAGAGGCAGCGAGCACCGCACCGGCTCAGAGCGCCGAACGGCGGGCGAGCAGCCCCAGGACCAGCAGCCCCGGTGCCATCGGCAGCCATCCGGTGAGCAGGCGGTAGCCGATGACCGCCGAGACCGCCGTCTGCCCCGGTGCTCCGGCGGCCGTGAGCGCGAAGGCGAGTGCGGCGTCCAGCGACCCCAGCCCGCCGGGCGTGGGCAGCAGCGCCGCCGCGCCACTGGCGACGAGGTACGCCATCACTACATGGCTCGTGGGCAGCGCAAGACCGAGCGCGTGGACCACGGCGACCACCACCCCCGCGTGCACCAGCGCGAACGCGACCGAGCCGCCCCACAACGCCCAGGCCCGTGCCCGGCACCGGTGCACGTCCCACACGTCGGAGAGGACCCGGCCCACCGCCCGCCGCAGCCGGCCGCTCATCACGACGGCCAGGACGACGGCCCCGGCCGCCACCGGAAGCAGGACCAGCACGTGCGGCACCCGCGCCGAAAACCGGACCGTGCCCGGCGAAGCCACCAGCAGGGCCACGCCCAGCACGCACCGGACGATGCCACCGACGGCCGCCTTCACCGCCAGCGCGGTCGCCGAACGCCTGGTGGACAGCCCGCAACGCGTCAGGAACCGCAGGTTGACCACGGCCGCACCCGCCCCGGCCGGGAGGAGATGGTTGACGGCACCCGCCGCGAACTGCGCGGCCACCAGCCGCCCCCTCGGCAGCCGTTCGACAACCGCCCCCTGCTGCGCCACGGCCGCGCACCCCCAGGTGGCCGCAGCGGCGAGGCAGGCGAGCAGCAGCCACTCCCCGTCGGCCGCGGCCAGTTGCTCGGTCCCGCTGTCGAGCGTGGCCCGATGCGACGCGAGCATCCCGAAAGCGCCGAGGAGCACCGCCAGCGTGATCCCCACCTGCCAGTACAGACGCCGGCCCTCGGTCGCCGTGACGTTCGAGCCGTCGGCCATCACGCACCTCTCGTCTTCGCACGCCACGGGATCGGCTCTCCTGCAAGCCGTTAGGGCTGCCGCATTCAACCCTACGGCTTGTAGGGTTAGAGGAGGGTGAGAACCCGTCTCCCCACCTCTGCGAGGTGACCGACATGGCGGGCAGCGGACCGCACGAGAGACCCGTACGGCGTAGCGCGGGCGAGCTGGAGGCTGCCGTTCTCGCCGCTCTCTGGGCGGTGGAGCATCCCCGGACCCCGGCCGAGATCCAGGCGGAACTGGGCGGCGACCTCGCTTACAACACGGTGCACACCATCCTCAGCCGGCTGTACGACAAAGGGCTGGTGCTGCGGGACGCGGACGGGCGGCGCGGCTCCTACCGGCCGGCACGGGACGCGGCCGAGCTGGCGGCCGAGGCCATGCACGATGCCCTGGACCGGGGGCCGGACCCGATCGCCGCGCTCCAGCACTTCGTGACCGGGCTCAGCGCGGACGAGGCGCGGGCCCTGAGGGAACTGCTCGATGAGGAGAGCCCGCCATGACGGCGGCCACGCCACCGCCGCTCCCTCACCCCGCGCCGGGCCCCGCGAGGCCGAGGTCGTAGGCGAAGATCACGGCCTGGACGCGGTCGCGGGCGCCGATCTTGGCCAGGACCCGGCCGACGTGCGTCTTCACCGTGGACTCGGACACGACGAAGCTCGCGGCGATCTCGCCGTTGGTCCAGCCCTTGCCGATGGCGACGAGGATCTCGCGCTCACGGTCGGTGAGGGCGCCAAGGCGCGGGTCCTCGCCCGCGTCGCTCCGGCCGGCGGGCACGTGCTGGGCGTACTCGTCCAGGATGCGCCGGGTGAGGGCCGGTGCGATCACCGCGTCGCCGACGGCGACCGCGCGGATGCCGGCGAGGAGTTCCTCGGGGCGCGCGTCCTTGAGGAGGAAGCCGCTGGCTCCGGCGCGCAGCGCGGCGTGGACGTACTCGTCGAGGTCGAAGGTGGTCAGCACGAGGACACGGGAGCGGCCCCCGGCGGCGACGATCCGGCGCGTGGCCTCGATGCCGTCCATACCGGGCATGCGTACGTCCATCAGGACGACGTCGGGACGCAGTTCGGCCGTCTTGCGGACGGCCTCGGCGCCGTGCGCCGCCTCGCCGACCACGTCCGTCTCGGGGATGGAGTCGAGCAGCACCCGGAACCCGTAGCGCTGTAGCGGATGGTCGTCCACGATGAGGACCGTCGTCACCGGGCACCCGCCCGAGGAGCCAGGTGGAGAGTGGCCTCCACCAGCCAGCCGCCGCCGTGCGCGGGCCCGGCGCTGACGTCGCCCCCGTAGAGCGCCGCTCGTTCGCGCATCCCCACCAGTCCGTGTCCTTCCTCGTCGCGCGGTCCGGGACGTCCGGCCGGCCCGTCGTCCCGGACCCGCATGACCAGCCGGGTGTCCTCGACGATCAACGACAGTTTCACCCGGGTGCCGGCGCCGGCGTGCTTCAGGGTGTTCGTGAGGGCCTCCTGGACGATGCGGTAGACCGCCAGCTGCACCCCCCGGTCCAGGGCGTCCACCTCGCCGACGGTCCGGTAGACGACCTCCAGACCCGCGCCGCGCACCCCGTCGCACAGCGCCTCGATGTCCACGAGAGCGGGCTGCGGACTCAGTTCGGGCGGGACGGCCGCGCCGTCCGACGCCTCCCGCAGCACCCCCAGCACGCGCCGCAGCTCGCCGAGAGCCGTCCGGCCGGTGTCGCCGATGAGCCGCAGGGCCTCCTTGCCGCGTTCGGGAGCTGTGTCCGTGGCGTACGCCCCGGCGTCGGCGAGGGTGATCATGACGGCCAGGTTGTGGCCGACGATGTCGTGCATCTCGCGGGCCACCCGCGCCCGCTCGGTGGCGGTCGCGAGTCTGCTGCGCTGGTCGCGCTCGATCTCCAGACGGGCCGCCCGCTCCCGCAGCCCCGCGAGCTGGGCCCGCCGGGTCCGTACCATCAGGCCGAGCGCCAGGGCCGCGGTCGCCGTGCTCAGCAGGAAGAACAGCGCGTCCCCCACGGACACGACCGGCGACACGCGCACCGCGACCAGGACCATCCCCGCGACCATGATTCCGCAGGCCCACGGCAGCCGCCGCAGCCACCCGTGCAGGGCGAGGCTGTACAGGGCGATGAACAGGGCGACGTCCGCACGCAGCACCGCCCCCAGCGACCACTGCACCACGAACACCACCGCGATGGCGCCGAAGGCGGCCATCGGCCTGCGCCGCCGCCACAGCAGCGGCAGCACCAGAGCGAGCTGGAAGAGCAGCATGGCCGCCGGGGGAAGCTGGGTGAAGGCGAGCCGGAACCGGGGTGGACCGTCGCCCTCACCGGCGTCCCCGTGCACCAGGTCCGGCAGACAGAACAGCAGGAAGACCAGCACCACCACCGCCGTGTCCAGCACCCACGGCCGGTCCTGGTCCGCCTGCCGCAGCCGCTGGCCGACCCGGGAGAACCGGGCGACCAGCGGTCCCGTCCCGCCGAAGTCACCGGCGGACGTGGTCGTCGTCAAGGAGGTCACCTGCCCATGGTGGGGGAGCCAGGGCCTGTCCGGCGGATCAGGCCGCGGTCGCGGGGTCTGGCACGCACATCTGCCGCGTTGTCGTCGGTCGCCGACTCCCCCAAGTTCTCGGCTTCGCTCGAACAGGGGGGACCCCCATCGCGTCGACTCCCTCCTCCGCCTTGCAGCTGCACGCACCAGACCCCGCTCACCGGCACTTATAGGCAGCCGTCGCTCTCGTGCGGCCTGATCCGCCGGACAGGCCCTAGACGTCGCTGCGCACCAGCCGGTACGCCGCCCCCGTCAGCGCGAGGGCCGTCCAGCCGAGGAGGACCAGCAGGCCGGCCGTGGGCGACAGCGCGGTGCTGTCGTGCGTCAGGGCGAACATCGACGCGCCCGCTTCGCTCGGCAGGTAGGGCCTGATGTCGTCCCGCCAGGAACTGGGCAGCAGGGAGATCAGCCCCGGGACCAGCATCAGCGAGGCGACCAGCACCGAGATCCCGCCGGCCACCGACCGCAGCAGCGCGCCCAGCGCGATGCCGATCACCCCGACCAGGCCGAGGTAGAGCCCCGCGCCCAGCAGGCTCCGTACGACTCCCGCGTGCGCCAGGCCCATCGCGGCGGGCGTGCCGGAGACGATGCCGCTGCCGAACCCGAAGGCGACGAACGCGCCCAGCGTGCCGACCGCCAGCGCGACCAGCCCGAACACGGCCGCCTTGGACCACAGCACGGGCAGCCGGCGCGGCACGGCCGCGAGCGTCGAGCGGATCATGCCGGTCGAGTACTCGCCGGCCGTGACGAGGACACCGAGTACACCCAGGGCGAGCTGGGCGAAGTCCGTGCCGAAGAGGGACAGGCTGACGGCCGTCGAGTCGGCGAAGTCCCCGTCCAGGTGACCGGAGTCGACCCCGGACTTGTAGCGGCTCGCCGCGATCAGCCCGAAGGCGACGACGAAGAGCAGGCCGACGCCCAGGGTGATCCACGTCGAACGCAGCGACCACAGCTTGGCCCACTCCGAGGCCAGGACGCGCCGTCCGGTCACCCGGTAGGCGGGACGGGCGGGGCCGGCCGAGGGCGCCTCGACGGTCGCGGTGAGGGTGCTCATGCCGCCCTCCCGTGGTATTCCACGGCATCCTTGGTCAGGTTCATGAACGCCTCCTCCAACGACACTGTCCGCGCGGACAGTTCGAACAGCGGGATGCCGTGCTCGGCCGCTGTCAGGCCGATCTCGCGGGCACCGAGCCCGGTCACCTGAAGCTCCTCGGAGCCGGCGCGGCCGGTGATGTCGACGCCGGGACCGGCCAGGACCTCCCGCAGCCGCGCCGGGTCCCGCGTGGCCACCTTCACCGTGTCGCCGCCCGCCTCGCGGACGAGGTCGGCGACGGTGGTGTCGGCCAGCAGCCGGCCGCGTCCCACGATGACGAGGTGGTCCGCCACCAGGGCCATCTCGCTCATCAGGTGGGACGACACGAACACGGTCCGGCCCTGGTCGGCGAGCCCCTTGAGCAGGTTGCGGATCCACAGGACGCCCTCCGGGTCGAGCCCGTTGACCGGCTCGTCCAGCATCACCGTCTGCGGATCGCCCAGCAGGGCCGCCGCGATGCCCAGCCGCTGGCCCATGCCGAGCGAGAAGGCACCGGCCCGCTTCTTCGCCACGGCGGTGAGACCGGCGAGGTCGATGACCTCGTCGACCCGGCGCCGGGGGATTCCGTGCGTCAGCGCGAGCGCCCTGAGGTGGTTGTACGCGGAGCGGCCCGGGTGGATCGACTTCGCCTCCAGCAGGGCGCCGACCTCCTGGAGCGGTGCCTGATGCCGGGCGTAGCGGTGGCCGTTGACCGTCACGGAGCCGCTCGTCGGGGCGTCGAGTCCGACGATCATCCGCATGGTCGTGGACTTCCCCGCGCCGTTGGGGCCCAGGAAGCCGGTCACCGTCCCCGGCTCGACGGTGAAGTCCAGCCCGTCGACGGCTGTCTTCTCGCCGTACCTCTTGGTCAGTTGCTGTGCGTCGATCATGCGCGCCTCTTCCTGTCGGACACCGGCCACGCTAGGACCCGAAACACGCCGGTCCGGTCGTACCGGGGGCCGATCCCTGCCCGTCAGGTAGTACCGGGGTACTACTTCACCAGGTCTGTTGGACAGCGTCCGCACCCGCCATCACGAGCCTGGCCCACCGCTTCGGCACGCTGAACGCGGTGACCGCGTTCTGGACCGCGTACGTCATCACCCGCCCCCTCGGGGCCTCCCTCGCCGACTGGACGGCCGCGATCGTCGGATTCGTCGGCTGCCTCGCCGTGGCTTGAAGGTGATCAGCCGCCGGTGATGGCCAGCAGGAATCCGGAGACGACCAGGCCGATCTCGACCACGAGGACGAAGACGTGGGCGGGCAGCCGGTCGACGATCTTCTTTCCGGTCCAGGCGCCGGCGGTGCTTGCTGGGGCCAGGGCCAGGCCGATGAGCGCGTTGGAAGCGGTCAGCACCGCGACGGCGCCGAAGACGACCAGCTTGGTCAGGTGCATCACCACCGCGGACGCGGCCTCGGTGCCGATGTAGGCGCCTCGCAGCAGGCCGCGGGCGAGGAAGAACGGGGCGACCATCGGGCCGACCGAGCCGACCAGCGCCGAGCCGAACCCGGACGCGGCCCCGACGGCGGCGAACGCGGTGTCGTCCAGGTGGGCGGCGTGCGGTTTCCAGCGCCGCCAGGCAACCATGGCCAGCAGGAAGACGCCGACGAGGCGGGTGAGGGCGGGCAGTGGGGCGGTGGCGAACAACAACGCTCCCACGACGGCGGCCGGGACGGCGCCGATCGCGAAGACACCGACCAGGCGCCGGTCGACCTCGCGGCGGTTGAACCACACCCGGCTGCCGTTGCTGGCCAGCTGCGCGACGGTCAGCACCGCGACGGCGTCCCGGGTGCCGAGGACCGCGACGAACACCGGCAGCAGAAGCACTCCGCCGCCGAACCCGGCCACCGCAGAGAGGGCCGCGGTGGCGAAGGTGGCCGCGACGATGGCGATGACCTGCAGTGCTTCTTCCACGAGGGGGGATTGTTCCGCCTGGGCGGATCCGCTGGACAGGCGGGTCGGCCCTCCGTAAGAGTTCAGCCCGCTGGCGAGCCTGTTCCCGCCGAAGGCGAGACGGTCGACGAGGGCCGCGCAGAGCTGCGGATCGGTGAACGTTTTCGTCCATCGTGCGGAACCGGTCAAAGACCTGGATCGCGTGCGGGGCGCCGAGCCGTGCACCCTTCGCGTAGGCACCCGGCCGGTGGACCGGAGTCGCGTGTAGGGAGCACGTCGTCCACGCCGAGCGCACGCGGTATTCCGGGCTGGGGGTCGGGCAGCGCCATGCCCCAGCGTCATCCGACCCGTGGGGAAGCCGTGCTGGCCGGGCGTCGACCCGTCCTCGCTGATCGCAGCCTGCCGAGCCCGGAACGGCTGCTCGGACAGGCCCGGCAAAGGCACCGGAGGATCCCCCGTGGCGCCGCGCCGTACAAAGGAGGCCGGCGGTCAGGCTCCCTCGTCGGGCAGTTGAGCAGAGCGGTCCACCTTCTGCGCGAGCTTGTCGCCCTCGACGTCGAGGTCCGGCAGCAGGCGGTTCAGGCGGGCGGGGATCCACCAGGCCCTCTCCCGGGCGAGTGCCATGGTGGCCGGGATGAAGGTCATGCGGATGACGAAGGCGTCGATGAGGATGCCAGCCGCCAGTGCGAAACCGGCCTGCTTGATCATGGGCTGGGCGTTGAAGACGAAGCCGGCGAAGACGGAGACCATGATGGTGGCCGCCGCCAGGACGACGGAGCCGGCGCGGGCGAAACCGGTGACGGTGGCGTCGAGGGCGGTGGCGCCGTGGACGTGCGCTTCGCGTATGGAGGTCACCAGGAACATCTGGTAGTCCATGGCGAGCCCGTACAGGACGCCGGTGATGATGATGGGCAGCAGGCTCACGACCGGCGCGGTGGCGTCGAGCCCGATCAGGCTCTGTAGCCAGCCCCACTGGAAGACGGCCGTGGTGAGGCCGAAGGTGGCGGCGATGCTCAGCAGGAAACCGAGGGTGGCCGTCACCGGGACCATGAGGGAACGGAAGACCAGGAGCAGGACGATGAGGGACAGCCCGAGGACGGTGGCCACGTAGAGGGGCAGGACGTCGGCGAGCCGGTCGGAGACGTCGATCGCGAGGGTGGTGAAACCGGCGATCCCGATATCGGCGCCGTGGGCCGCACGGATCTGGGCGCCCTTGTCCCGTAGGGCGGTGGCGAGGTCCTTGGTGGCGTCGTCGTTGGGGCCGCTGCCGGGAATCAGGCTGAGGACGGCTGTGGTTCCGGTCCGGTTCAGGCCGGCCAGGGAGACCGCGGTGGCGCCCTTGACGCTGCGCAGGTCCGAGGTCACCGAGGCGAGGGTCGCGGGGGTGAGCGGCCGACCGTTCGCGGTGGAGCTCACGGCGATCAGGAGGGGGCCGTTGTAGCCGGGCCCGTACGCGTCGCTGACCAGGTCGTAGCTGCGCCGCTGCCCGGTGCCGGTGTCGTAGCTGGCGCCGGAGGGCAGGCCCAGTTTCATACCGGCGGCCGGCACCGCCAGGATCGCGGGGATCAGGATCGAGGCCGCGAGGGCGGCGTACCTGTGGCGGACCAGGAGTGCTCCCCAGCGGACGGCCCGGGCGGAACCTCCCGGCCGCTCCCGTTCCCTTCGCCGGGTACGGGCGGGGCAGACGCGGTCTTTGGCCAGGCCCAGCAGCGCGGGCAGCAGGGTCAGGGCGAGCAGGACGGCGATCGCGATCGTGCCGGCCGCGACGACGGCCATGGTGCTGAGCAGCGTGATGCCGATGACCAGGAGCCCGGCCAGAGCGATGACGACGGTGCTGCCGGCGAAGAAGACCGCGCTTCCGGCGGTGCCGAGCGCACGGCTGGTCGCTTCCTGCGGGTCCATGCCCTGGTCGAGGATCAGCCGGCGTTCCCGGTTGACGATGAACAGCGCGTAGTCGATGCCGACGGCCAGCCCCAGCATCAGCGCCAGCACCGCCGCGAGGGAGTGGATCTCGAACACGCTGGAGAGGGTGAAGGCGCCGCCGACACCCACCGTGACACCGGTCAGGGCGATGATCAGCGGCAGCCCCGCCGCGACGACCGATCCCAGGGTGACCAGCAGGACGAGGGCCGCCACGGCGACGCCGACGATCTCCCCGACACCGATGATGTCGGGGATCTCCATCATCGCCGCCGACGGCAGGACTTCCAGGTCGGCGGGCGCGGCCTGCCGCTCGGCGGCCCGGATGGTGCTGTCGATCGTCCCGGCAGGAAGTTCGAAGGTCTGCTCGTCGAACTGGAACTGCATCAGCGCGGTGGAGCCGTCGACGGAGACGACGACGCCCGGCACAGGCTGACCGCTCTGCTGCAAGGGGACGGGTGTCTTGCCGGAGGACGGCGGTCCAGCGGCTTGGGCCACCGCCGCCTGCGCCCGCAGCAGGGGGCTGTTCTCGCCCTTGGCGGCTTCCCGGGCCAGGGCTTTCCTGACGTCGATGACGTGGTCGTGGCGGTAGACGGCGTCGACGGCGGCCAGCAGCGCGGACCGGACCTTCTCGTCGTCGATCCGGGCGCCTTCCGGAGCGGTGAAGAGCAGCATGCCCTGGCCGCCGGATGCCTCCGGGAGGGAGGTGGCCAGGCCGTCGATGACCTTCTGGGACGGGGTGCCGTCGATGCGGACCTCGTTGCTGAGCTTGACCGGATGGGTCACGAGCAGAAGGACGACCGCCGCCAGTACGGCCAGCCAGCCTCCGATGACGTACCAGGGCTTGCCGTAGGCGAACTTCCCCAGCCGGTACAGCAGAACGGACACAGAGTTCTCCCTCATCTCCAGGCGGTCTGGCGGGCCAGACCGCACCGCGAAGTGAGAGAGTACTATCAAAGTGATAGTCAACTATCGATGCGGTAGGGTGCTATCGACCGCAGCGGCCTCATCGGAGATCAGGGAAGTCACAGATGGCGACGACGGACAGCCGCGCGCCCCGGCGCCGGGTCGATGCCCGCTCCAGCGTGGAGCGCATCACCGCTGCGGGGCGGACGGTGCTGGGCAGGGGTGAAGCCTCCCTGGAGCAGATCGCGGCAGAAGCCGGCGTGGGCATCGCCACGCTCTACCGCCACTTCCCCAACCGTGAGGCCATCGTCCGGGCCGTCCTGGAGGACATCCTCGAAACCGACCTGCTCCCGTTCATCGAGCGAGCTGCCGACTCCCCGCACACCCGCCAGGCCCTTCAGGACGTCGCCACGCATCTGCTCGACCTGATCACCGAGGAGCGGGGGCTGGTCACCTTCGCCGGGAACTTCGCCGACGTCGCGGTGGAGGTCCTCCAGCGCTTCAGCGCCTCACTCCACCCGCTCCTGGTGCGCGCGCAGCAGGCCGGCGAGATCCGCTCCGACCTCACCGCCGAGGACATCCCCCACTTCCTCGTCATGGCCGTCGCCGGCCTCGCGCTCCCCGGCACGGCACCCTCGCTGCGCGCCCGCTTCATCGCCCTGCTCTTCGACTCGCTCGACCCGGCCAACGCGAGCCCCCTGCCGCCGCTGCTCACCGGAGAGGACGACCTGCGTACCTCGCTCGGCAATGTCGCGCGCACGTGATTCCTGGATTGACCCTCGACCTTGTGCAGGGCCCAGAGTCCCGGGTGTGGAGAACGACATGCGCAGCATCGGAGAGATGGCCCGCGACAGCGGCCTGGGCGCGAGTGCCCTGCGGTTCTACGACCGTGCCGGTGTGCTGGTCCCGGCCTGGGTGGATCCGGTCAGCGGATACCGCTGGTACGAACCCGAGCAGCTCGAAGAGGCCCGGGTGCTGACCCGCCTGCGCCGGGCCGGGATGCCACTGGCGGACATCCGGCTGGTGCTGGCCAGCTGGTCCGGCGCGGACACCGACCTGGTCCGGAAGCTGCTCACGGCACACCTGCGCCGTATCGAACAAGGGCTGTCCGATGCCCGCAGCGAGTTCTCCGCGCTCCAAGCACTGCTCGATCACAGGGAGAACGTCATGACTTCGCTCAGCGTCGCCACCGTCCGGCTGTCCGTCGCCGCGCCCGAGCTGGCAGCCGCGCTGGACACGGTCCGCTTCGCGGCGAGCGCCGACCCGGAGCTGCCCATGCTCGGCGGGGTCCTGTTCGACATCGAGGGGGAGAGCCTCCATGTCGTGGCCACCGACCGGTACCGGATGGCTGTCGCGCAGGCCGGCGTTGCCGGACACGGCGGGAGCCGGGTGCAGGTCATCGTGCCCGCCCCGCTCGTCGACGCGATGCGGGCGCTGTCGGACGGCGAGGGGTCCGTACGGCTCTGCGTCGACGGTGGCCGTGTGACTCTGGAGGCCGGGGACAGGCAGGCGGCCGGTCAGTGCCTCGACCACGACTTCCCCGACTACCGTCGTCTCCTGCCGGCGGCCGGCGGACGCCGCGCCCTTGTCGAGGTGACGGCCTTCCGGAAGGCCCTGGAGACCGGTCCTGTCCGTGCCGCCGAGGGGGGAGCGCCCGAGCTCAGCGTGCTCAGGGTGGAGGACGGCGGCACGGTGACCCTCTGCGCGGACGGCGACGACGACCCGAACCGCGTCGCGGTCAACCGTGAGTTCCTGCTGGACGCGCTGGCCGCCGGAGCCCGGGACCGACTGTTTCTGGAGCTCGGGGCCCCCACGACGCCGATCGCGATCCGCCGGCCCGACGGCGAGGACGGCTTCTCGATCCTGATGCCGGTCCGCATGGAGGACTGACGTACGTTCGCCCTGATCCGGATCAGGGTGGTTCCGGTCCGTCGCCGAGGCGGCGGGAGATCTCCGGGGCCAGCGCGCTCTGCCAGCGCTGTGTCCTCTCCCACTGGTGGGGCTTCAGGGCGAAGGCGGCGTCAGGCGGACCGGCGACGCTGATGACCTTGTGAGGGAGTCGAGGACGACGTCGTAGTCGTGCAGGGCCGTCTCGAACGCCTGCTCCCTGTAGTCGACGACGACGTCGGCGCCCAACTGCCCGACCAGGTCGACGTTGGCGGTGCTCGCGGTCGTGGCCACGGTCACGCCCAGGTGCTTCGCCAACTGGATGGCGATGGTGCCCAGGCCGCCGCCGGGCTTGATTGCCACGTCGTCCTGGTGCACCGCGAGGAGTTCGGCGAAGGTGCCGATCCGGTTCTTGTCCGGCCGCGCGAACACCTCGTCACCCACCGCGAACCGGGTCACTGCCGCGCCGACCTCGACCACCACACCGGCCAGGTCGTTGCCGAGGGCGAACGGAGTTCGTCCGCGCGTCGCCCGTCCGGGAGGGCCCGGGAGAGCTGAAGGGTCCCGGCCACCATGGCGTAGACGCTGAGGGTCTTGGTGCGGGCCGAGAGCGGGTCGTCCGGTGCCAGTCGGCCAGCTGTTCTGATGATCCGCTGCCTGGTCTCCTGCTTGCGCTCGCTTCCGTATCGCACTTCGCGCTTCCGTGGTCGACTTGTGGACAGATTGAAGTACGGTCATACTTTAATGATTGGTGGCGTTGAAGGGCTTGATCGTCCGGGACTCCACCTGACGGAACCCCCACGCACCGAAAGGCATGGCAATGAGCGACTCACGAGAAGCGCGAGGCGATGTGGTGACGTCGTACAAAGACGCGCCGACCCGCACGATCACCGCCGGGGGAGTGACCTTCGCCTACCGGGAGCTCGGCCCCGAGTCGGAGACTCCGGTGGTGTTCATCACGCACCTCGCCGCAGTGCTCGACAACTGGGACCCCCGGGTCGTCGACGGCATCGCGGCCAGGCACCGGGTCATCACGTTCGACAATCGAGGGGTCGGGGCTTCGAGCGGTTCGACGCCGAAGACGATCGAGGAGATGGCGAGGGACGCCGTCACGTTCATCCGCGCGCTCGGGCTCGAACGCGTCGACATCCACGGCTTCTCCATGGGCGGCATGATCGCTCAGGTGATCGCGCAGACCGACCCCGGGCTCGTCCGCAGGCTGATCCTCACCGGTACCGGTCCTGCCGGTGGCGAGGGCATCAAGAACGTGACCCGGCTCTCCCACCTCGACACCGTCCGGGCGCTGCTCACCCTCCAGGACCCGAAGCAGTTCCTCTTCTTCACCCGGACCGCCGGTGGGCGCAGGGCGGGCAAGGAGTTCCTCGCCCGGTTGAAGGAACGCACCCAGGACCGGGACAAGGCAATCTCCCTCCCGGCGTACGGAGCCCAGCTCACGGCCATCCACCGGTGGGGGCTGGCGCGTCCGCAGGACCTCTCCGTCATCCGCCAGCCGGTACTTGTCGCCAACGGCGAGAGCGACCGGATGGTGCCGTCGAGCAACTCTGCCGACCTGGCCCGGCGGCTGCCGAACGCCGAGCTGGTGCTCTACCCCGACGCCGGGCACGGCGGGATCTTCCAGTTCCATCAGCAGTTCGTGGAGACGGCGCTGGAGTTCCTCGCGCGGCCGTAGGGACCGGTTCCCTCAGCTCGTGAGGGCGAAGGCGTTCTCGATTCCCTGTTCGAGGACGTCGGCGGCGAGCTTCTCGTCGGAGAGGGCGCGGGACAGTTGCAGTGTTCCGACCAGCATGGTGAAGAGTGCGATGGCCTTGCCTCGGGTCGATCGGGGGTTCCCGGGTGCCCGGCGGGCCTCGGTGTAGGCGTCTTTGACCGACTCCCCGCAGCGGCCGATCTCGTCGAGCAGGGCGGCGGAGGGGCAGCCGGTGCCGGGGTTGTCACCCCGGTCGCATCCGAGTCACGCGGTGGGACAAGCCTCAGCGAAGAACGGGCTGAAGCCAGCGGGAATGTCGGCCGCACGGACGGGTGGTGCTCGGTGCGGAGGCGGTTGGGGCGCAGTGGCCGCCGTGACTGTCGAGGGGCGTGACACATGGCGGGCCGTTCCCGAGGATCCGCAGCGGTGAACCCGGTTCTCGGCCCCGTCCCCACCGCCGAGGAGGCCCTCGCCCGGTACACCGACGAACTGCGCACCGCACAGCACCGGTAACGGGCCTGGGTTCCGTCCCGTACCTCCCGGGGCTCCCCGTGAACGGGCGCCAACCGTGGCCCGCCACTGTTGCTCCGGCCGCGTCTCCGCAGGCCAGAGCACAAAGCGCCGCTGGAGCACCAGCCACACAGAGGCCGCACGACGCAGCGCCAAGGGATTTTGCTACAAGTTCCGAAATTGTCCGGTGACGGATCCGCGATGCCACCGCAACCCACCCCGCCTACGGTCACTGCCACGCCGCACAGGCACCACCGGCCCCACCGGACCGAAATCGCAACTTCCCCCGAAATCCTCTCCGCGCCCCAGCGCCCATGTGACAGGAGCCCAGCGTGTCCCACCCCTCCAGACGCGGCGTCCTACGGCTGACCGCCGGCACAGCTCTCCTCGGCGGTCTCGCCCTGACAGGCTGCGGTCGCGGTGACAGCGCAGCGACCGCGGCCACCGCGAAGCCCGTCGACAACTCACCGGCCAAGGGAACCGTCAAGGTCTGGGCCGCACAGGGCGATGCCAACGTGCTCGACAAGGTCGTCAAGCCCTTCAAGGCCGCGAACCCCGGCCTCGACGTGACGTTCACGCTGATCCCGAACGGCGAGTACTACACCAAGCTCCAGTCGGCGATAGCGGCGGGCAAGGGACCTGACGTCGCCCAGTTCTTCCCCGAGTCGCAGGCACAGTTCCTCGACCCGTCGATCCTGCGGCCCGTCCCCGAGGGCCTCGTCGCCCCGTCCGCCTTCTTCCCGAGCCTGTGGGACGCCGGCGTGGTCAAGAACGTCGCCTACACCGTGCCCTGGTACGCCTACACCTACGCGCTCGTCTACCGCGCCGACCTCGCCGAGAAGGCGGGCGTCAAGGCCCCGGCGACCTGGGACGAGACGGTGCCGTTCCTCAAGGCGCTCCAGAGCGCCGGCGCCGGGCACGGCCTCGGGGCCGACATCGGCTGGGACGTCTTCAACGGCCAGGACGCCGCGATGTACGCCTGGCAGGCGGGCGGCTCACTGCTCTCGCCCGGCGGCAAGTGGACGCTCGACACACCGGCGATGGCCGACGCGATCACGTACAACGCGTCGTTCTTCACCTCGGGCGTCGCCGACACCAGCGGGCCCACGTTCCTCGACGCGCAGCCGTCCTTCGTGTCGGGCAGGACCGCCTGCATGATCACCGGCCCGTGGGTCCTCGGCCAGCTCGACGCGGTCGCGAAGAAGACCGGCTGGACCGCCGCCCACGTCGCCACCGCACCCCTGCCGGCCGGACCGTCGGGCAACGTCTCCTTCTCCGCCGGCGGCAGCTGGGGCGTGCTCGCCGACAGCGGCAACGCGGACGCGGCGTGGAAGTTCGTCCGGCACCTCTCCGAGCCGAGCGCCCAGGTCGCGCAGTACAAGGCGTACGGCTCGCTGCCCGCCGTCGCCTCCGCCTGGACCGACCCGGCCCTCGCGGGCCAGCCGCTGCTGGCCGCCTTCCTCACGCAGCTGAAGAACACCCGGGCCTTCCCGAGGGTGAGCAACTGGCAGCAGGTCGCCACCCGGCTGGGCAAGGAGATGGAAGCCGTGGCCAAGGGCAAGGGGACCGCCGCGAAGGCCGCCGCGAACGTGCAGGCGTACGCCGAGAGCCTCGGCACGGGCCGATGACCGCCACCATCAGGCGCCAAAACTCCCGGCGGACGGCTGTCGCCTGGCTGTTCCTCGCACCGTTCACCCTGGTGTTCCTGCTCTACACGGCGATACCCACCGTCGCCGCGCTCGGCTTCAGCTTCACCGACCTGCGCGGCGCGGACCTGCGGCACCCCTTCGCCGTCGACTTCACCGGCATCGAGAACTACGCCCGGCTGCTGGCGGACCCGGTCTTCCTGCGCGACATCCTCAACACCGTCCTGTTCGTGGCCGTCGGCGTGCCGCTGACCATGGGGTTCGGGTTCGCGCTCGCCCTCGCGCTCAACTCCGGCATCAGACGGCTGCGCGGCGTCTTCCGCACCGTCTTCTTCGCACCGGTCGTCACGAACGTCGTCGCCGTCGCCATGATCTGGCAGTACGCCTTCAACACCGACGGCACCGTCAACAAGGTCCTCGGCGCCATCGGCCTCGCCGGGCCGAACTGGCTGGACGACACCCACCTGGCCATGCCCGTGGTCATCGCGCTCGGCGTCTGGCGCAACGTCGGCATCGCGATGGTGCTGTTCCTCGCCGGTCTCCAGGCGGTGCCCCGGGACGTGTACGAGGCCGCCTCCCTCGACGGCGCAGGCCGCTGGCGCAAGCTGCGGCACATCACCCTGCCGCTGCTGATGCCGACCACGCTGATGGTGTCGGTCCTGCTGACCGTCTTCTACCTCCAGGTCTTCGACGAGCCGTATCTCCTCACCGGCGGCGGCCCGCTGGGCTCCACCGAGTCCATGGCGCTCTACACCTACCACCAGTTCGGGGCAGGCGAGTTCGGCATGTCCTCGGCGGCGTCCTTCATGACGCTCCTCCTCGTGACGTTGGTGAGCATCGTCCAGTTCCGAATGCTGAGGCCCCGCTCATGACCACCATCGCCGCACCGCGCAATGCGGAGCTGACGGACGAACGGACACGGGCACACCGACGGTCCCTCGCCCGCCCCCTGCTGTACGCCGCGCTCGTCCTGTGCGCGCTGCTCACGCTGCTGCCGTTCGTCTGGGTCCTCAGCGGCTCGCTGCGCAGCCTCGACGAGATCCGCTCCGACCCCGGCGCCTGGCTCCCGCACCACGCCACCCTCGACAACTTCGTCCGGCTGTTCCGGACCCAGGGCTTCGGCCGATTCCTGGCCAACAGCGTCGTGGTCGCGGCCATCGTCGTCGCCGGCAACATCGTGGCCGCGTCGGCGGCGGGATACGCGCTCGCCAAGCTGGACTTCGCGGGCAAACGGATCGCGTTCGGCGCGGTCATGGCGGCGATGATGGTGCCGTTCACCACGGTGTTCGTCACCCAGTTCGTGATCACCGTCGACCTGGGCCTGGCGGACACCCTCACCGGCATCGCCCTGCCCGGCGCCGCGCTGCCGCTGTCCGTGTTCATCATGCGGCAGTACGCCCTGTCGGTCCCCGACGAACTCCTGGAAGCGGCCCGGATCGACGGGGCGGGCGAGCTGCGGATCTTCTTCCGGATCTTCCTGCCGCTGGCCGGTCCCGCCGTCGCGACGATCACGATCATGTCGTTCCTCACCTCGTGGAACAACTTCATCTGGCCGCTCGTCGTCGCCCAGAGCACCTCCACCTACACGCTGCCGGTGGGCCTCGCCGCCACCAGCCAGGCCGCCGCACACGTCACCGACTACGGCCTGATGCTCGCCGGCGCGATCGTCGTCATGTTGCCGGTCCTCGTGCTCTTCCTGTTCCTCCAGCGCTACTTCGTCCAGGGCGTCGCCGGATCGGGAATGCGGTGACCGCGCGCGGTTTCGGGGACGACGTGGGGGAGGCCTGCTGATGCCCGGGATGAACCAGAGCGCCGTCCGGCGGGTCAACACCTCGGTGATCCTGCGCACGCTCGCCGTGTCGGCCGGACCGATGACGCTGGCCGAACTGTCCGAACGGGTCGGCCTGTCCCGCCGTACCGTCGAACTCGTCCTGGACTCGCTCGTCGACGCGGGCTGGGTGAGCGAACTCGACCGGGTGCCGGTGAGCGGCTGTGCCGGGCGCCCCGCGCGCCGGTACGAACTGCGGGCCGACCACGCGCTGCTGGCGGCCGTCCGCATCACCACCCTGGACGGGTCCGCGGTCGTCGCCGACGTACGCGGTCGCATCGTCGGCCGGGCGCACCGGCCGCTGCGCGACTACCAGGACCCGCAGACCACCCTCGACGACGCGGCGGCCCTGGTCCTGGAGGCCCTCGCCGACGCGGGCGGGACGGCGGACCGGCTGCGGGCCGGCGCGATCGCGGGCGTCGGCGCGATCGACGACGACGGCGTCGTACGGCGCCTGGTCCACACGACGCAGTGGGAAGGCGTACGTCTGCCCGAGGAACTCGGGCGGCGCATCCGCGTGCCGTGGTTCGCGGACAACGACACCAACCTCGGTGCGCTCGGCGAGCGTTGGCGGGGCGCGGCCGGGGACCACGACAACGTCGTCTGGGCGATGCTCGGCAACCGGACCGGCCTCGGCATCCTCATCCGCGGCGACGTCCACCGCGGTCTCGAAGGCTCGGCGGGTGAGATCGCCGAGGCGGTGTCGCTGCCGGCCGGCTCGGTCGAGCACCGCCCCGTCGCGTGGCTGACCTCACCGGATCAGGCCCGGCGGCGTATCGCGCTCGGCCGCTTCGCCGAGGCCCGGGCGGGCGATACGGCGGCGCTCGGGGAGGTCGACGAGTTCGTCGCGAACATCGCGTCGATCCTCACCACCCTGTCGTGGACCGTCGCGCCGTCGCTCATCGTCCTCGGCGGCGGGCTGGAGGACGCGGCCGACGTACTGCTGCCCCGGGTGCGCGCGGCGATGCGCGGCGCCCGTACCCCCGCCGTCGAACTGCGCGCCACCGCACTGGGCTCCGACGGCCCGCTCATCGGCGCCGTCAAGTTCGTGCTCGACCACATGGACACCGAGCTGTTCGGCCCGCCCGTCCCGCGCGCGTGAACCCGCGCTTTCCCCCTCACACCTCAGGAGCCCGACCATGACCGGCACCAGCAGGACCGGCGTTCTCATCGTGGGCAGCGGCATCATGGGATCCCTCGTGGCCCGGCTGCTGCGGGACACCGACCCGGCGCTGGACATCACGATGGTCGACGGCGGCCGGCCGATCGGATCGGCCCCCGGCCTGCACCTGCACGACCTCGACGACCCGGCCCTCTGGGCGCGCTACAACGAACAGGTCGCCACCGGCGTCCAGGGCCTGTACACGGGCGCCGACGTCGTGCGCGACGTCGCGGACAGCGTCACCGGCCTGGCACCCGGCATGTTCCACGCGCTCGCCTTCGGCCAGGACGCCGAGGCGATGCCGGCCGCCGCGCTCGCCTGGAACGCGGGCGGCATGGGCGTGCACTGGACCGCCGCGACCCCCTGGCCCGCCGGGGACGAGGTGTTCGACTTCGGCGACCCGGACCGCTGGACGACGGATCTGGACACCGCGCGCCGCCTGCTCGCGGTCACGCCCGCCGCGATCGGGCCGACCCCGGTCGGCCGGGTGGTGCTCGACGTGCTGGGCCGCCGCTTCGACGGCGTCGGACCGTACGACCGGCAGCCGCAGCCGATGCCCATGGCGGTCACCCCGACCCCGACGGGACCCATGCCGCGTACGGCGCCGGGGACGATCTTCCCCCCGATCGCGGTCGGCGGGGACCCGGCCTTCACCCTCCTGACCGGCACCCTCGCCACCGCTCTCGTCACCGAGGACGGCCGGGCCTTGGGCGCCCGCCTGCGCCGCGTCGCCGACGGCGCCGAGTCCGAACTCCGCGCGGACACCGTGGTGGTGTGCGCCGACGCGCTGCGCACCCCGCAACTGCTGTTCGCGTCCGGCATCCGGCCGCAGGCGCTGGGGCGCCACCTCAACGAGCACGCGTTCATCAGCGCCCGGGTCCTCCTCGACCTCGACCGCTTCGGCATCGCCCTCGACTCTCTGCCCCTGCCGCGCCCCGGCGAGTTCGCCACCGACTCGCTCTGGCTGCCGCACAACGGAGCGGCGCAGCCGTTCCACGGCCAGGTCATGAACCGCACCTACGTCGACGACACCGGCCGGCCCCTCGCGCACTCGGTGGGCCTGTCGCTGTACGTCCCCGTCGAGTCGCGCCCCGAGAACCGGCTCGTGTTCTCGGAGACCCGCACCGACCTCGCCGGGATGCCACGGATCACCGTCGAGTTCGGCTACTCCGACGCCGACCGCGCGCTGATCGACCGGGCACTCGGCGAAGTCCGTTCGCTCGCCGAGGAGTTCGGTACGTTCGACCCCGCGACCGAACGGGCCCTGCTCCCGCCCGGCTCCTCGCTGCACCAGACCGGAACCGTCCGCGCCGGTCTCGCCGACGACGGCGCCAGCGTGTGCGACCCCGACGGCCGGGTGTGGGGCTTCGACAACCTCTACCTCGCGGGCAACGGTGTGATCCCCACCGCGATGGCCGCCAACGTCACCCTGGCCGGCGCGGTGACGGCGGTACGCGCCGCGCGCGCCGTCGCCGCCCGCCCTCTGAAAGGAACCCGTAACCATGATCGACGTCCCGAAGGAATATCGCGTCGCCCTGCCCGCGTGGATCGATGACGAACTCGCCGACGTGCCGGCCGTCATCCCCGACCACGAAGGCCGGATGCGCCTCGTCCACCGCCTGGCCGACCGCAACTGGCGGGAGGGCAACGGGGGTCCGTTCGCGGCACTCGTCGCCGAGCGGGACACCGGCCGCATCGTCTCGGTCGGCGTGAACGTGGTGCTCGCCTCCGGCGTCTCCAGCGCGCACGCCGAGGTCGTCGCGCTGGGCCTCGCCCAGCGGGCGACCGGCGGCTGGGACCTCGGCGGCGAGGGCCTGCCCGCGCACGAACTCGTCGTCAACTGGCGCCCGTGCGTTCAGTGTTACGGCGCGGCGATGTGGTCCGGAGTACGCGGCCTCGTGGTCGCCGGCGAGGGGCCTGACCTGGAGGAGATCACGACCTTCGACGAAGGCCCCCTCGGCGCGGACTGGGCCGAGCAGTTCGAGGCACGCGGCATCACCGTCGTACGGGACGTGCTGCGCGGCGAGGCGCTGGCCGTGTTCCGGGCCTACCGGGACGCCGTCGACGCCGACGGGGTCACCGTTTACAACGCCCGTGGAGGCGCCGCGTGACACCCCTCTTCGCGACCGACGTCGTCACCTTCTACCACCCGGACTTCTGGGGGCTGGACTCCGCCGAGGCCCTGCGCGACTGGGCCCACGACCACCCCCGGGCCTTCTGGGAGCGTGTGATGGACGCGCTGGCCGAGGCCGGGATCACCGGCCTGGAGCTGACCTTCCCGCCCGGCGACATCGACTCCGCGCTGCGTGCCTACGGGAGTGCGGCCTCCTTCCGCCGCGCGCTCGCGGACCGGGGGCTGTCCGTGGTCAGCGCGTTCATCGCCGGCAGCGACGCCCCCGACTGGCGGCAGGACGGCAGCCTGCCCGCGATCGTCGCCGACGCCGAGCGCCGCGCCGCGTTCCTCTCCGAGGTGGGGGCGGGGCTCCTCGTCGCGGGGCTGCCGATGCGTACGACGCTCGGGACCCGTCCGCCGTTCTTCGTCGACGCCGCGTACATGACCCGGATGGCCGACATCGCCCACGTGGTCGGCGAGGCCGTCTCCCGGTACGGCGTGAAGCTCGCCTTCCACACCGAGTCCAACAGCACCCTCTGGTACGAGCGGGACATCGACCTGTTCATGGCTCTGACCGATCCGCGCTACGTATGGCTGTGCCCCGACTCCTGCCACATCGCGCTGGGCGGGGGCGATCCCGTCGCCGTCGCGCGGCGTCACTCGCAGCGCATCGCGCTTGCGCACTGGAAGGACGCCGTCAAGCCGATCGATGTCGAACTCACCATCGACGAGACGGTCTTCGCGCAGCAGCAGCCCTATATGGCTGAACTGGGCACGGGCATCGTGGAGTGGCGGGCCTGGGCCGAGGTGATGTCCCGTACGCCGGGTGCCGGGGTCGTGCTTGTCGAACTGGACGAGGCGGTTGATCCTGTGGCTGCTCTGCGGGCGGGGAGGGCTGTTGTGGAAGGGGTCCTGGCGGGGGCGGTGGCCGGCGATCGCACCGCGCCGGCCGGAGGGCAGAGCCGCTCGCATCCGTGAGGGTGACCGAGGTCGTCGGTGTCCTGGCCTTCGGCCGGCTGCCGCTGGGGCGCGCCGCCCGGGTCTCTCCGGGCGGTTGGTCCAGATCGCGGTTGAGGGGGCCGGGTTGTACGGGGCCGGGTGACGGCCCTGCTGCCGAGGCCGACTGCGTACTCGGTGGCTGCGAGCGTCTTCTCCTCGGGCAGGTATCGGGCGGTGATCAGGGCGCGGCGGCCGTGGCTCGTGTGGTTCCCCTGGTACGCCGGGTCGTCGGCGATGGCCTTGGTGAGCGTGACGGCGACCAGGAACGCAGGTCTTTGAAAGCCTTCTCCCCGCCGACGCTGCTGTCCGAGGCTGCGGCGATCCTCCTGAGGAGGCCGGACGCGGGGCTCGGTCATGCTCCGCCTAAGCTGCGGGCGTGGACTACAGCGAACTTGAGGCGGACATCCTCCGGATGGTCGTCGCGGCCACCGAGGACGACGTTCGTGCCTTCGGGGAGGAGACGGTCACGCGTCTGGTGCGGCCGGAGTTGCTCCGTGGTGCGACCGAGGACGAACTCACCGAAGAGGCCCGGGCGGCTCTGGCGACCGCCTGCGCGAACGTTCTGACGATCAGCGCCGCCGAACTGCACGACGCGCTCGCGACGATCTACGACGGCATCCTGGTCGAGGACGATCTGGACGCCGGAGTCCTCACCGCCGTCAGCGCGTTGGCGCATTGGAAGAGCTACCTGGAGCAGGGCCGGCGTGGTGAGCTCTACGAACTCGCCATCCGTTCCGTCGAGGACATCGACCACGAGGTCTCCGCCGACCTCGACGACATCCTCGCGACACCGGAGATGGCCGCCGGGCACGAGCGCATCCGCCGGCTGCTGGACCCCGGTACGGCCCGTACCGGCCCGCTCTCGTAGGCGTGGACGCGGCTGAGATGGGTTGTAACGGTCATCTCCTCGTTGAAGAGACGGCCGGCGATCTCGCTGTTGGCCAGTTCCCGTGCGACCAGGGTGAGAGCCGCCCTTGATCGGTCGGCCGGCGCGGCCAGACGCGGACACGAGTGGTCGCAGGCCGAGGTGTTCGACCAGACGCCGGGTGAGCGAGGGCGCCACCATGTCTTCGGCCAGCAGGCCACGCGGACGGTGGCCAGGGTTTCCTCGGCGGGGAAGCCGTTCGCACCGGCCGCAGGGTGGGCGCGGTGAGGGGACGGACGGTGGCGTCGGGCTGGTTGTTGCCGCATAGAGGCCACTGCCAGTGGTGCGCCGCCGGTGTACATGGCGGGTACCGGGTCGTCGGTGCGGTTCCGGACCAGAGCCTGGGCCATTGACCACCGCCGTGCACGTTCCGGCCCGAACAGGCGCTCAGGTTCGCTCAGTTGGGCGTGCCGGGCGGCGGAGGCCCGGCAGTCCGCCTGCGTGTCGTCCAACAGGCGTGAACCGGCCTGACGGTATGTCGACGGAGCCTGAGCGTCCTGCCGCCAGGCCGACTGTCCATCCGGAAGGTGAAGCCGGAATCGGAGACGCGCCGATGATCCCCTCCCAGCACCCCTCGCGCCCGCCTCTCCCCGAACGCCATACCCCGCGAGCCGCCAGCTCAGTTGCCGGTCTTCTTGTCGAACCATCCGAGCGAGCGGAGGACGGACGAGCCGATGAAGAGGATGCCGAGAGGAACGATCGTGAACCAGATGGCGCCCGCTTTCATGGCCGCGAGCACCGCGATGGCGCAGATCGCCAGCGCCAGGAGCACGAGCATCCCCAGAAGGACACGGATCTTGGAAACCAATGGAGGACTCTCCCCTGTTCAGCTGGGCTCTGTCGACCGACCGGGCGGCGTTCCAGCACCGAGGCCGCCGACACCACGGCCCCGCCCGGAAGCTCATGAGGCGAGTCTCCCAACGCTGTCCTGCGGAGGCATTCGTAGAACTACGTAATCGACTACCTAGGTTCCCTGCCGAGCCCGGCCCTCCCGCAGAGCACCGTTCACGCCGCAAGTCGGCCAACTCGATGGCCTAATATCCGAATTGGCCGGTAACGGATGGTCGTGTGCACGTTCAGGGGAAGGGAGAGGGCCGCTTGCCCCTCAAGGATCAGGCCCGCGGGAACGCCGCCGCTCTCGTCGGCAGACAGGCGCAGGTCGAGTGTCTTGCCTCGGTCGTCAAGGATCTGGGCGACGGCCGGGGAGCGGTGCTGGAGGTCACGGGAGAACCCGGGATCGGCAAGACCACCCTGCTCGGCCTGCTCGCCGAGCGGGCCGCCGAGGCAGGAGCCCTGGTGGCGCGAGCCCACGCCGTACGCGGTGCGACACGACCCGGCCAGATCATCACCGAGGTCCTGGATGCCCTGGAGGCGCGGAACCCACGGGAGCCGGACGCCGAGGTACGGAACGTGCTGGGGCGCTGGGCGGCGCGGCACGGAGGTGTCCTCGTCCTCGACAACGTGCACCTCTGCGACGAGCAGTCCACGAGACTGATCGCCCAGCTCGTGCGGACACCTCCGCCCGGCCCGTTCGTCCTAGCCCTGGCACACCGCCCCCGGCAGTCCGGCCCGGTGCTGAGAGAAGCGCTCGAACACGGAGTGGAGACCGGCTCGGTCGTCCGCCTGGCCCCCACCTCTCTGGACCTCCGGGCGATATCCGCCTTGCTCGGCCACGAGGGGTCCGACACCGTCTCCCGCCCGGCGCGCGACCACGCGTACACCGAGTGGCGCGCCTCCGAGACGCCCGTGCTCGACAGCACCTACATCGAGCAGTTGCACGCCACTTCCGGCGGCAACCCCCGGATGCTGCGCATCCTGCTCGCGGCGCGGTGGGACCCGGACGAGTGGCCGCTCAGCGCCGGTACGGACCGGGATGGCATGCTCCGGGAGGCCGTCTTCGTCGTCAACGAACTGGACTCCCTCACCGTCGACGCCGCGCACGCGGTCCACGCCGCCGCCGTTCTGGGTGACCCCTTCCTGCCGGATGACGTCGCCGAAGTCTCCGGCCTCGGTCTGGAACGGACCCTCGGAGCGTTCACCGAACTCGTCGACGTGGACCTGATACGGCCGCTGCCCTGGGGCGGCGGCTACGCCTTCCGGCACCCCGTCCTCGGCCATGTCGCCCTGGAACACCCGTCGCCGTCCACGCGCGTCGGCGCTCACCGGCGGGCCATGGACCTGCTCACCGCACGAGGGGCCCCAGCGCTCCTGCGCGCCCGGCAGGCCGAGCACCTGGTGGGCGCGGGCAGTGCCCAGGCCCGGCAGGTGCTGGTCGACGGCGCGGCGGAGGCGATGGCCAAGTCCCCGGCCACCGCCGCCCGTTGGCTGCGCCTGGCGCTGGACCACCTGCCTGCCGGAGAGGGGATCAGCGCCTCCCGGGTCCTTCTGGTGCTCGACCACTGCCAGGCGCTCAGTGCCGTGGGCCGCCTCCAGGAAGCCCGTACGCTCGTGCACGAGCTGCTCCGGCATCAGGCGGATCTCTCCGAGGACCTGTTGCTGAACGTCTACGCGGTCTGCGGAGAGCTGGAGCGGCTGCTGGGCCGTCACCAGGAGGCCGCAGCGGTGATCCGGACGGCACTCGACCTCGTACCCCGCCCCCTGCCGGTTCCACTGCCGCAGCCGACGGCCGAACTGATCACCGCGTACGGGCGGGTGCAGTTGTTCCGGGGCACGTACGGCGAGGCACGCGACGTGGTCCGGGAGGCGGCGCGGGCCGCCGGAACCGTCGGCCCGGCGGTGCCCTACCTACGGGCCCTGGGCGCCCTCGGCGACACCCAGCTCGGGCTGCTGCCCGAGGCCGTCGCGGAGGTCACCGAGTGCGCGCGGATCGTGGACGCCCTGCCGGACGCCGCCGCCGTCACCATGCCCGACGTGCTGGCCATGCTCGGCTGCGCGGAGTTGTTCCAGGAGCGCTTCCACGACGCCTACCGGCACCTGGAACGAGGACTCCAGGCGACCACGGGCGCCACCCGGCGGTTCATCCGGATCAACCAACTGGTGGCCCTGTGCCACCTCGACCAGATGACGGGGCGCCTGGAGACCCTCTGCCGCCGTGCCGAGGAGGCCCATCTGCTCGCCCGGACGAGCGGGGTCGACGAAGCCGCCGGGATCGCCATGATCCTGCGGGCGACGGGGCTGCTCTGGACAGGTCCACGGCGGGACACCGACAGGCTGCTCGAACTCACCGAGGAAGGGCTCTCCCTCGCCCTGCGCAAGCGGGGCTGGCGGGCAGCCGTCGCGGTCGGTCTGCGCGCCCAGGCCCAGTTCCTGGCCGGGGACCGGGAAGGCTGCCTGCGCACCCTCGTCGAGGAGGGCGGCCCACGGCTGGAGCGGCTGCTGCGGGCCTGGCAGCCTTCCCTCCTCGCCCTCGCCTCCGTCGCGGCACTGCGGTGCGGTGACCTCGACGCCGCACGCGACTGGGCCGAGACGGGGGAGACCGTGGCCGAAGAGCTGGGGCTGCCGCTGCAACAGCAGCACGTACGCAGAGCCCGGGCCGAACTCCACGCCGCCGAAGGAGAACACCGCCTGGCGGCAGGGCTGTTCTTCGACGTCGCGGAGTCGTTCCGCCGCGCGGGCCTGCCCGTGGAACACGCCTGGACCCTGGTGACCGGGGCGCCTTCCGCCCACGCGGCCCACGGCACCCAACAGGCCCTGGAGTGGCTCGACATGGCGGGAAAGGCCGCTCGGACCTGCGGAGCACAGCGGATCCTGGAGGAGGCGGCCAAGGCCAGGAGCCTGCTGCCCGTGTCCCACGCGACGACGGCTCTTCTCACCGAGCGGGAGCGGGAGATCGCGGAACTGGCGGCCGGAGGCAAACGCACCAAAGAGATCGCCGAGCAGCTCTTCGTCAGCACCAGGACGGTCGAAGCCCACCTCGGCAGCGTCTACCGCAAGCTCGACATCCCCTCCCGGGCGGCACTGCCGCGCGCACTGGGCACAGCGATCCACCGGCCGGCCGTTTGACGGGTCGGTCAGGCGCGAACCGCGTACAGGAAGTCGTCCTCGCTGGTGACATACACCGTCCCGTCCACGACCACCGGCGTCGAAGCCACCTCCCCGCCGGTCGGCAGCCGCCAGCGTTCCTCACCCGTGACCGCGTCCACCGCCCAGAGCGACCGGTCCTCGCTGCCGATGTACACGACCCCCTCCGCCACCGCCGCCGACGCTCGAAGAGCGGGCCCGACCTCCTGCTTCCAGCGTTCCTCCCCGGTGGCCGCATCCACGGCCCACAGGTACCAGCCGCTGCTGCCCATGTACACGACCCCGTCGGCGACCGCGGGCGTGGACCACGTCGAACTGTCGAAGGGCCGCTGCCACCGCTGCTCACCGCTGGCGGCGTCCAACGCGATCAGGCCGTGGGCGCCGCCGATGTAGAGGGTGCCGTCGGCCACCACCGGTGAGGCGTACGGCGAGGAGTCGGTGCTCACCTCCCAGAGCCGGCTTCCCGTGGCGGCGTCCACCGCCCACAAGCGGTCGTACGGGAAGGAGACGTAGACCCGGCCGTCGGCCACCGCAGGGGAGCTGAACCGGTTGTAGGAGCGTGGGCCGCGCGGCCTGAGCTGCTGCTTCCACCGCCTGCGGCCGGTGGCGGCGTCCACGGCCCAGAGTTCTTCCCGGCCGGAGGCCAGGTACACCGTGCCGTCGGCCACCGTCGGCTGCGTACCTCTGACGTAGCCGGTCGCATACTTCCAGCGGATACGGCCGGTGGCCGTGTCCACGGCCCACAGGTGTTTTCCGCCGCCGATGTACAGGCTGCCGTCGACGGCCACGGGTGACGAGTCGAACGGGACGGCGGGCGTCAGCCGCCACCGCTCCCGGCCCGTGGTGGCGTCCAAGGCCAACAGGTCGCGGTAGGTGGTCTGGTACACGGTGCCGTCGGCGACAGCCGCCGTACTGTTCCCCACGCCCGGGACCTGCACCCGCCAGCGCGGAGTCCGTACGGGCCGGGCGGGGGCGGCGCGGTCGTCCTCGGCGGGAGGCTCACCCGGCCGGTGGGCCCGTACGGCGTAGAGGTGTTCGTCGAGGCTGCCGAAGTACACCGTGCCACCGCTCACCAGCGGTGCGGAGTGCACCGGCTTGGGGGTCCTGACCTTCCACCGTGTCTCGCCGGTGACCGCGTCCACCGCCCACAGGCGCCCGTCGCCACTGCCCGCGTACACCGTGCCGTCGGCGATCACCGGCGTCGCGTAGATCTCACCCCGGGTCTTCAGCCGCCACCTTTCCGCACCGGTCCCGGTGTCCACCGCGATCAGGTACCAGCCGTCGACACCGGCGACCACGACACCCTCGGCCACCGCTGGGCTCGCCCGCACCATCCCGCCGGTGGACAGCCGCCAGCGCTCCTCACCCGTCGCCGTGTCCATCGCGACCAGGCCCTCGGCATTGCCCACGTACACGCTCGTGCCGGACACCGTCGGCGACATCTGGACGCCCCTGTGGGGAAAGACGTCCCAGCGCCTGTCCCCGGTGGCCGCGTCCAGGGCCAGCAGGTGGCCGCCCACGGCCGCGTACAGGACACCGTCGGCCACGGTCGGCGCCGGGTTGGTGGAGGTGCGGTAGTTCGCCACCTTGACGTCCCACACCGGGCGGCCGGTGCGGCCGTCCACCGCCCACATCCTGCCGTTCTGCGAAGCGGCGTACACGATGTGGTCCGCCACCGTCGGGGTCGATATCTTCGACCGGCGCGGCTTCCACTTCCACCGTACGTCTCCGGTCTCGGCGTCCGCTGCCGTCAGTTGGCCGTCGATGTCGGCGACGTACACGACGCCGGTGCCGGCCACCGGCGCCTCCTCGATCGGGAAGTCGCCGGTCAGTGTCCAGCGGCGCTGTCCGGTGGCCGCATCGATCGCCACCAGGTCGAGATCGTCAAGGATGTAGAGGGTGCCGTCGGCCAGCGCCGGCGTCCGGTCGAGCATGTCCCCGCCGGGCATCCTCCACAGCGTTCTGTCGTCCACCTCGACACCGGTCATCGCTTTCCCCTCTCGACAGCACTGTTCAGCGGGAGGCTGAGGACTCCCCGGTCGTGTCCGACGATCAGGTCCGGCCCTGCGGTGGCCAGACAAGCGAGCGCCACATCCAGGGAGATGTGCCCCACCACGCCGGTCTCCGGTTCCCACACCCGCAGCCGGTGACCGTGACGGGTGCCGACGACCAGGACGGTGCGACCGTCGTGCAGGGCGGCGGTGATGACCGGCAGGCCGGCGGTGCCGGTGGAGGAGGGCAGACCGTCGCCGACCGGGGCACCGGTGGCGAGGTCCCACAGCATGACCACACCCTGGTTGTCTCCCGTGGCCAGCAGCACTCGGCCCGGTGTGGATACGGCAGCCACACCCACCACCCGGTGGTCGGCATCGGCGAGCGCACGGGCGCTCAGCTGCACGGCCGCACCCATGTCCCAGGGGTCGTCGACGACCGGGTCCCACACGTGGAGGCGGCCCGCGGTGTCCGAGGCCGCGATCAGCGTGTGGCCGTCGGCGATCGGGACGGCGGCGATCGACTGGATCGGACTGCCGTAGGGGTTGAGGCGCCCGACGCACTCGCCGGTGTCCGGGTCCCACAGCCGGACCGCGCCTTTGGAGGTGGCGGTGACGAGGAGGGTGCGGCCGTCGGGGACGGTCGCGATACACATGCCAGTCACCTCGCCGGGCCCGGCGCCGGACGGTTCGCGGACCGGCTGCCCGGTGACGGGGTTCCATACGGCGATCGTCCCGGTGTCGCCGCCGCTCGCCAGAAGGACGCGGCCGTCGGGCAGGGGGAGGGCCGTCAGCGAGCGGATACGGTCGGGATGCCCTGGCAGCGGCTCATGGACGAGCCGGCCGTCGGCCACGTCCCACAGGCACACCACGCCCGCGTCCCCGGCGCCGGCCACGAGCGTCGGCCTACCGGGGCGGGACACCACCGCCAGGGCGTCGACACCCCCGGGTGGGGAATCGGCGAACACCGCTATACGGCCCCAGGGGGTGCCGTCGGCCGCGTGCACCGTGTTCCCGTCCTGCCGGAACCGGGGCGCCGAGTCACCGGTTCGTCCGGGGGCTGACGGCTCCACCGCGACAGAGTTCGTCGGGGCGTGCTGGGGGCTCGCGCCGTCCGGGTTCTCCGCCAGGCCGTCGGCGATCGTCCACGTCTGCTCGCAGTCCCAGCAGCGGAAGTGGCCCGTGAGGGACAGCAATTGGCGGGCCAGTTCGCTCGCAGCGCCTTGCGGGGTGCCCTTGACCGCGACCATGCCGGCGACCAGGCACAGGACGGCCTGACTCGGTGTCTCGGGTGGTACGCCTGCCGCCGCGACGTCGCGGGCCACCCGCAGGAAGGGGTCCCGCTCGTTCCCCAGCGCTACGGCGACCTCCTCCCAGGGATGCCCTCCCTGCCGGGCAGGGAGGGCATCAGACAGCACCGGAGCCTCGAAAGGTGCCGGGTCCATGAAGGGGATCTCCGTGTCGCTCCCGCACTCGGGACACACCAGAAGGAGGACGCTTTCATCGAGGTCGAGAAGCGGCCCCAGCGCTTCGCCCATGTGGTGGCCGGCGAAGGCCACGCAGGAGAGTACGAGGTGGGCGCAGACCTGCGCGGGAGCATCGGCGGCGAGGAGGCTCCGGGTGGCTGCCCGCTCGGCCAGGCGCAGCGCGGCGGCGAACCCCGCCTCCAGATCGGCCGGGACGGGGGGCCGGTAGTCGGCGGTCATGATGAATCCCAGGTCCACCCAGAAGTCCACGGTCTGTTCCGGAGGCAGGGCCGCTGCCGCCTCGACGAGGTGCGGCAGGGCCGCGTAGGCCCCGTCGGAGACGACTCCGTCGTTCAGCAGGCCGCCGCTCAGGTATTCCCAGGACTGCTTCCATGCGTCGCCGCTCCCGGTGGCCAACTGCTCCAGGAGCGCTTCCACCTCTTCGACCTTCACGCCGTCGAGATCACGCCAACGAGGGCTGTGCAAGGGCAGCTTCGCAATCATGGAACGAGTCTCGCAGCCGGCACTGACAATCCGGAGGCGGCGTGGTGTCCGGCAGCCTTCTTGCGCAGCTCATCATCTGATCGACGACGGTGGCATGGCTACTATTCCGGCCATGTCTGGTGAACTCCGAAGCAGTGGTCCGGCCCGCGAAGTCGCGGCGGTGAGTGGGCGGTTGACCGATCCCGGATGGCTGGTGCACGGAGACCCGGAGCTGGTCCTCGCAGGCCTGGACGGTGCCGCCTCGCCGGAGGAACTGCTGGCAGCCGCTGTGTACCGGGCGTCAGAGCATGTCCACCGTGACGCCGGTGCGGGGGTGCGGCGGCAGATACTCGCCCTGGACGCCGCCCGGTTCGGGGACCGGGACCTGGCGAGGAACATCGCCGGGGTCGCGGTCGGCCCGGAGCCGAACTGGGTCGTGCAGTGGGCGACCGGCAGCGACCTGGACTCCCGGCTGCGGTACGCGTTGCCGGTGCCGGCCGGGGTGGGCGCGTTGGCGACCGTGGTCGTGGAGGGCCGTGGCCTCGCCGTCGCCGGGTGCGCGGACGGCACGCTGCACACCTGGGATCTGGCCACGGGCAGCCGACACGGCAAGGCCCTGTCCGCTCACCCCGGCGCCGTAGAGGCGCTGGCGACAGCGGTGCTGGACGGCCGTCCCGTCGCGGTCACCTGCGGCTCCGACAAAACCCTCCGGGTGTGGGATCTGGCGGGAGGGGAACCGATCGGCGCGTGCTCCGCCGATGACGATTCCTGGGTGAAAGCGCTGGCCACGGGAGTGGTCGAGGGTCGGCCGGTCGTGGTCGGCGCCTGCGTCGACGACGTGGTGAGGGTGTGGGACCTGGCCACCCTCTCCCAGCACAGCGATCCGCTGACCATCCGCACCGGCTTCGTGTCAGCTCTGGCGACGACGGTCCTGGACGGCCGTCCCGTCGTCGTCACCAGCCACTCCAAGGAACTTGCGGCGACGGACCTGATCACGGGGGAGGAAACCGTCCGGGTATGGGACCTGACCGGTGCCCTGGACGACGGTCCCGAGGACCAGGCGTACGACCGGACGGCGGAAGGCACCGATGAGCAGGCGGCGTACTGCGCCAGTCTGGAGATCAACGCCGCCGCGCACTTTCTGGTGACGGACCCGGCGTCCGAGTGTCCGATGGCCGTCAGCGCCAACGCCTACGAGGTGCACGTCTGGGACCTGGCCACGCGTGAGCAGGTCGGTGATCCCGTCGCGGTCATGCCCGTGGAGACGGCGGCCGTAACGGTGCTCCACGACCGCCCCGCCGCCCTCGTCGCGTACGCCCATGGGCCGGTCGAGGTGTGGGATCTGTCCACCCTCCGGCAGCTGCGCCCGCCGCTGACGGGCCATGGGGCGGCCGTACGGGGAGCGGCGACGGCGGTGCTGAACAGGCGTCATCTCGCGGTCACCGGGAGCGATGACAGATCGGTGCGGATCTGGGATCTCGACGGTGAGAGGGAGACGTCCGGTCATGCCGGCACCGTGGCAGCCGTCACCACGGCTGTCGTGGACGGCCGTCCCGTCATCGTCACCGGCGGCTCGGACACGAGCGTGCGGTTCTGGGACCTCGACGGCACGGGACAGCTCGGTGAGCCGCTGGCCGGCTTCACCACCGCCGTGGGCCTGCTGGCGGTGGGGACGGTGGACGGACGGCTCACCCTCCTCGCGCGCGACGACCGGCACCAGACGGTACGGATCTGGGACCTGACCACCCGGGAAGAACTGCACGGACGGTCGACCAGCGAGTACACCAGCCCGTCCATCGAGTTCTTCGCGGCAGTCGACGGCCACTTCGTCGGTGTGACCCGGGAAGGCCGCGTCTGGGACCTGGCCGAGAGCCGGTGGACGGGAGTGCAGCCGGGGCAACAAGGCGCTCTGGCGCTGGAGATGCTCGAAGGCCGCAGCGCGCTTCTTACCAGCCACGGGACGGAAGGAGTCCATCTGTGGGACCTGGCCACGGGCGAACTGCTGGCACCGCCGCTGACGGGACACAGCGGTGGGGTGTCCGCGGGGGCGATTGGCACGCTGGACGGTCGCCCTGTCGTCGTCGCCGGCGGCGGCCGGAGCGTGTGGATGTGGGACGCGAGTACCGGGCGGCAGATCGGTGCGTATGCGTTCCCTTCCCGCGTCAGGGGACTGGCGGTAGCGCCCGACGGGCGGCTGGTGGTCGGTTTCGGCGCGGACACGGCGGTCCTGGCCCGTCTGCCTGCGTGAGGTGTGGCAGCTATACGTCGGCCAGCACCACGTCGGGATGGTCGGCGAGGTAGTCCCGGACCACCGAATCGAAGCTCGGGTCGGGTGTCAGGCCCAGCGCGGTGGCGCGGGCGTTGTCGAAGGCGGCCGGCCAGGACCCCACGACGGCCTCGATGGCCGGGTCGGGGGCGATCGTCACAAGGTCGGCCACGGTGTCGCCCGCGATGCGCCGCAGCGTGGCCAGCATCTCGGCGACCGACACCGTCAGCGCGGGGAGGTTGACCGGGAGGGTGCCGTCGAGGCGGCCCTTGCCCGTGCCGCGTTCGGCTTCCGCGATGCGGAGGATTCCCTCGACCGTGCGGCGCGGTGACGCGAGGGCCACCCGGAGGCCGGGGTCGACGGGGCAGGTCGACGGGAGTCCCGCGAGCGGCTCGCGGATGATGCCGGAGAGGAATCCGGAGGCGGCGGCGTTCGGCTTGCCGGGGCGTAGGCAGACAGTCATCAGGCGGGCGATGCGGCCGTCCAGGAAACCCCGGCGCGTGTAGTCCGCGATCAGTTGCTCGCAGACGAACTTCTGGACGCCGTAGCTCGACCGGGGTAGCGGCAGGGTCGACTCGCTGACCACCGGCGGGAGGGGGAGCGCCGGGTCGGAGCCGTACACCGCGACGCTGCTGGCGAAGACCAGGCGCGGGACCGGTCCACCGCCCGCCGACTGGGCCCGGCAGGCTCATCTGTTTCCTTAAGGATCCGTGGTGATGTCTTGTCCGGGTGGTGCCGTGTTCTGTGGCCGGTGCCCGTCTCTGTGTCGTACAGAAGTTCTTGGATCGAATGCGTGACCTTTCCGTAAGTGGGTCGTTGGTCGGATGACAGGATCATGCGGGAAGGGGGTGCGGGGTGAGCCGGAAGGTGCCGGTCGGTGAGGGTGAGACGGCTCGTACCGCGTGTGCGCGTGGGTTGTTGCGTGGCGGGGTGGATGAGCGGACGGGTGAGCTCCTGATGGCGTCGGTGCTGGCTCGGCGGGTGGGGTGGTGTGCGGGGCTGGTGTCCGGGATGGCTGCCGGTCTGCTGGCGGAGCACTGGAACGCCGCCGATGTGGGGGCTTTGGCGTCGGGGGTGGATGCCGGGGGCCGGGGGTTGCCGTCGAACGCGTGGATGGCGTTGCGTCGTCTGGGCTGGACCGCTTCCGTGCCTGGGGGTGTGCGGGTCAATGACCGGGTCGTACGGATGGCACAGGAGCAGGCCGGGCGGGTGCTGCGGTCGGCGGCATGGCGCGCCGCTCTGACCGCCGGGGTCCTGGCCGCCTGGCCCGCCGATCCGGTCCGGCGTACGGCGGCCGAGTGGGACGCGGTACGCGATGCGGTGCCCGGCGGCCGGGCCCTGCCCTCCAGCACGATCACCTCCCGCACCCGGCAGATCCAGGCGTTCGCCCGGAAGAACGGGCGGCTTCCGGTGGACGTGTTCGAGCTGGAACCCCCGCCCCGCACCCCACGGATGCTGCTGCTGTCGGCGTGCGACGGGCAGCAGGCCACCATCGAACGCGCCGAGGAACCCGGGCGTGCCCTGCTGCGCCTGCAACTCCCCACCCGCCCCGACCCGCAGTCCTACCGGGACTGGACATGGGTCGCCTGCCCGATCCTGCTGCCTCCCACCGTCCCGGCCGGTGCCGCGCTGCACCTGCCCACCCTGCGCGTCCACGAGGGCCGGGTGCGTGCCGACCTCGCCTACACGCACACCGTGCCGAAGGCCGCCCGCACCGGGCATACGGTCGCGCTCGGCGTGGACTGGGGCTTGAACACGCTGCTGAGCGCGGGAGTCGTCCGTCTCCACACGGACGGGCGGATCACCGAACTCGGTGCGGGGGGCCAGTTCCGGGCCGCCGGAGTCCTCGCGAAGCAGCACCGGCTGCGACGTCTGTCCGAGCACCTGCACACCAAGGCCGATCAGTATCTGCGGCTGACCGGCGGTGACCAACAGCATCCGCTGGCCGCCCGGCATGCGGTGCTGGCCGACGAGATCCGGTATGTGTCCGCACGCCGCACCCACCTCAACGACGCTCTGGCGTGGTCGGCGGCGCGCTGGGCGGTGGATCAGGCGATCGCCGCCGGGGCGAGCGTCATCTACGTGGAGGACCTGCGGTCGATGGAGGCCCGGGGCATGGGCCGCACCATGAACACCCGCCTCTCCCAGCAGATACGCGGCCGGATCGTGGACCGCATACGCCACCTGGCGGCCGAGGCGGGCATCGCCGTCGTCACCGTCCCCGCCCGCAACACCTCCCGACTGTGCCCGCGATGCCTGACCCCGCTGCGGCACCGCAAGGCCCCCGACCGGCCCACCACCCCGGGCTGGAAATGGGGCCTGTGCCCCGACCGCACCGGCTGCGGCTGGCAGGGCGACCGTGATCACGGGGCCTGGCGGCGCATCGCCGCACGCGGCCTCACCCACCAGACCAAAACCGTCACCGACCGCACCAGCGGTGCCATGGTCATCCGGTCGGTGGTAGACACGTTCGAAGCCTTGGCCGTGGTCACCCCCACGGCACCCGCAACCAGCCGGAAGGACCGGTCCAAGACCGGACCCACCCGGCACCGAACCACACGCCCCGCGCCCAGGCGACGCAGGGCACCCTCCCCCACCAGACCCCCGGGCCCGGCGGGCAAGCGTCCGGAGGGACACGCACCAACGGACCGGTACCGACTGCCCCGCGCAGCACACCGGCACCAGAACGTGACCACGACCAGCACACCCACCACCGGCCAGCACCGGCCACGAGGAGCAGCACTGGGCGCGGGATTCCACCTCCACGCCCACGCCACCCCTCCACGATGGGAAACGATCCAACCGATCCCGCACCTCACGGATCACACACGATCGCTAAGCTGATCAGAGACGCTTCGAGCAGGGCGCGGGTGGTGTCCAGGTTGGCGCTCAGCCCGAGGTCGAAGTCGGCCTCGCATTCGGCGGAGACGGCGGCGGCGAGGTGGACGACCACGTCGACGGGCTCCGCGAACACCTCGCCGAGGGAGCCGGTCAGGTCGCCGCGCACGATCTCCACGGGGTACGCCTCGGCCTCGGGCGGGACGTACCGGTCGGCCAGCACCAGGCGGTCGATCGGGGCACCGCCGTACGTCCCGGTCCTGAGCAGCGTGTTGGTGATCTCGCGTCCCAGGAAGCCGAAACCGCCGGTGATCACGATCCTCATGCGCTGTCTCCTCGTCTCCTCAGCCGTCGGTCGGAGCATTCCCCGGCTGTGCCATCGCGTCCACCTCGGCGGCGTAGAGCTGCGCGGGGTCGATGCCCATCCCCGTGAAGTGGCCGGAGAGTTCCAGGGACAGGGCGCCGTGCAGCCGGGTCCAGAACATCAGCGCCCGGTGGAGGGTCTCGGGCGGCGCGTCGTGGTCGCCCGCCCAGTCGCGGTGCGCTGCGAGGTGGGCGTCGAACGGGGTCGCCGGGCCGCCGGGGGGCAGGAGGGCGGCGGCGTCCAGCAGGGTCGCCATGATCTCGCGGGAGATCGCGGTGGTGTCGTCGGGGGCCTCGTAGCCCGGGACGGGGGTGCCGTAGATGAGGAAGTAGCGCTGTGGGTCGTGCAGGGCCCATTCGCGCAGGGTGTGCGCGAGCGCGGGCAGGTCGGCGCCGGACGCGGTGGCGGTGCGGAAGGTGTCGGCGAGGCTGCGGTACGCGTCGCGGACCAGCTCGGTGATCAGTTCGTCGCGGCCGTCGAAGTACCGGTACAGCGCGGGTCCGCTCATGCCCATCTGCTTGGCGATCGCGTTGAGGGAGAGCGCGGAGGCGCCCGCCGTGGCGATCTGATCCCACGCGTGCTGCTTGATCTCCGTACGGACCTGGGCGCGGTAGCGCTCGCGGGGGGTTTTCGCATCCACCATGGTTAGAGGTTATCACCAAGGTTATTGACACTCCCTGGCTCGCTTGGTTATAACTTATAGCGAAAGCGATAGCAGATAACTGACAAAACGACGAGGTACGTCATGTCCAGCACCAGCGTGTCCACCCCGAACCGGTGCGGTGGCCGGGGTGTCGACCCTGCCGCCGTCATCCGCTACACGTCCGACACCGTGATCGAGGCGCCGCTCGACACGGTCTGGAAGCTCCAGACCGACGTCGAACGCTGGCCCTCCTGGCAGCCCCCCGTCCTCGCCGCCGAACGCCTCGACCCCGGCCGCCTCAAGCCGGGCTCCCGCTTCCGCTGGACGACACCGGCGCCGGCCACCACCCTCACGATCACCTCCACCGTCCAGGAACTCCGCCGCCACCACTGCGTCCTGTGGAGCGGCCCGGCGATCGGGGAGGGCCTGCGGATCGACGAGGGCGTGCACCTGTGGACGTTCACCGAGACCGGGGACGGCGTGCGCGTCCACACGGAGGAGACATGGACCGGCGACCAGATCGAGACGGACGTACCGACCGCGACGGCGGCGCTCGGCGCGGGCCTCGAAGCGTGGCTGCGCGACCTGAAGGCGGCTGCGGAGGCGACCGACCGAGGGACGTTCGAGTGAACCTTGAGCCGGCTGGCGGATGATCGTGGGCCGGAACCTTTTGCCGGACGGCCTTTTCCGGTAGGCGTCCTCACCCCCTTCTGACACGCCCCGCACATTCCTGCGCCGTTCTGACCTCCCCCCGTACCACCCCGGAAAACCCTGACGAAGCCCTGAACCGGCCTGTCTTGAACCAGGCACCCCGCCCCCGGAGGCTTGAAGTCGCGGGGCGGCGTGGGCAGTTGAAGGGCCCCGCGCACCGCAGCCGAAGGCAGGCGTATCACGAGACGCGGGGAGTGGGTACATGCACAGCACCTTGATCGTCGCCAGGCTGGAACCCGGCGCGAGTACGAACGTGGCGGACCTGTTCGCCGGATTCGACGCGACGGAGATGCCGCACCGGATGGGGACGAGGCGCCGGCAGCTGTTTCACTACCGGGGCCTGTACTTCCATCTCCAGGACTTCGACGAGGACAATGGGGGAGAGCGGATCGAGGAGGCGCGGACCGACCCCCGGTTCATCGGGATCAGCAACGACCTGAAGCCGTACATCGGGGCGTACGACCCGGCCACCTGGCGCTCCCCGGCGGACGCGCAGGCGACCCGGTTCTACACGTGGGAGGCGTCCGCGTGAGCGCTCGCCGTGTCGTCGTCACCGGCCTGGAGGTCCTCGCCCCCGGTGGCGTCGGAGCCAAGAACTTCTGGAACCTGCTGAGCGAGGGACGCACCGCGACGAGGCGGATCACGTTCTTCGACCCCACGCCGTTCCGCTCCCGCGTGGCGGCCGAGATCGACTTCGACCCGTACGAGCACGGCCTGACCCCGCAGGAGGTCAGGCGGATGGACCGGGCGGCCCAGTTCGCGGTGGTCGCGGCGCGCGGCGCGGTCGCCGACAGCGGCATCGACCTCGGCCGCCTCGACCCGTACCGCACCGGCGTCACCGTCGGCAGCGCGGTGGGCGCGACGATGAGCCTCGACGAGGAGTACCGCGTCGTCAGCGACGGCGGCCGGCTCGACCTCGTCGACCACGTGTACGCGGCACCGCACCTGTACGACCAGCTGGTGCCCAGCTCGTTCGCCGCCGAGGTGGCGTGGGCGGTCGGCGCCGAGGGACCCGCGACCGTCGTCTCCACCGGCTGCACCTCCGGCATCGACTCCGTCGGGTACGCCGCCGAGCTGATCCGCGAGGGCACCGTGGACGTCATGGTCGCCGGCTCCTCGGACGCGCCGATCTCCCCGATCACCATGGCCTGCTTCGACGCCATCAAGGCCACCACACCCCGCCACGACGACCCGGCCCACGCCTCGCGCCCCTTCGACGGCACCCGCAACGGGTTCGTCCTCGGCGAGGGCGCCGCCGTCTTCGTCCTGGAGGAACTCGACAGCGCCCGCAGGCGCGGCGCCCACATCTACGCGGAGATCGCCGGGTACGCGACCCGCTCGAACGCCTACCACATGACGGGCCTGCGCCCGGACGGCCTGGAGATGGCCGAGGCCATCCGGGTCGCCCTCGACGAGGCGCGGCTGCCCGGCGAGGCCGTCGACTACATCAACGCGCACGGCTCCGGCACCAAGCAGAACGACCGCCACGAGACCGCCGCGTTCAAGCAGAGCCTCGGCGAGCACGCCTACCGCACGCCGGTCAGCTCCATCAAGTCGATGGTGGGCCACTCCCTGGGCGCCATCGGCTCCATCGAGATCGCCGCGTCCGTCCTCGCGATGGAGTACGACACCGTCCCGCCGACCGCCAACCTGCACACCCCCGACCCCGAGTGCGACCTCGACTACGTGCCGATCGACGCCCGCGACCAGCTCACCGACGTCGTGCTCACCGTCGGCAGCGGCTTCGGCGGGTTCCAGAGCGCGATGGTCCTCGCGGACCCGGAGAGGAAGGCGGCGTGAGCGGCGCCGTCGTGGTGACCGGCCTGGGCGTCGCCTCGCCGGCCGGGCTCGGGGCGCGCGAGCACTGGGACGCCACCCGTGCCGGGCGAGGCGGCATCGGACGACTCACCCGGTTCGACCCCTCCGGCTACCCGGCCAAACTCGCCGGGGAGATCCCCGGGTTCACCGCCGAGGACCACCTCCCCGGACGCCTCGTCCCGCAGACCGACCGTGTGACCCGCCTCGCCCTCGCCGCCGCCGACTGGGCGCTGGCCGACGCGGGAGTCCACCCCGGCGACCTCGACTCCTTCGACATGGGCGTGGTCACCGCGAGCGCGTCCGGCGGCTTCGAGTTCGGCCAGAACGAGCTGCGCAAACTCTGGGGGCAGGGCAGCCAGTACGTGTCCGCGTACCAGTCGTTCGCCTGGTTCTACGCCGTCAACAGCGGCCAGATCTCCATCCGCAACGGCATGAAGGGCCCCAGCGGGGTCGTCGTCAGCGACCAGGCGGGCGGCCTCGACGCCGTCGCCCAGGCCCGCCGGCAGATCCGCAAGGGCACCCGGCTCGTCGTCTCCGGCGGCGTGGACGCCTCCCTGTGCCCGTGGGGGTGGGTCGCGCAGCTCGCCGGGGGCCGGCTCAGCACCAGTGAGGACCCCGACCGCGCGTACCTCCCCTTCGACCAGGGCGCCCGGGGCCACGTCCCCGGCGAGGGCGGCGCGATCCTGATCCTGGAGGACGCCGAGGCGGCCCGCGAACGCGGCGCGCACTCCTACGGCGAGATCGCCGGATACGGCGCCACCTTCGACCCCCGGCCCGGCAGCGGACGCCCGCCGGGACTGCGCCGGGCCGTCGAACTCGCCCTCGCCGACGCGCAGTTGCAGGCGGCCGACGTCGACGTCGTGTTCGCCGACGCGGCCGGCACCCCCGACCTCGACCGCGCCGAGGCCGACGCGCTCACCGCCGTCTTCGGCCCGTACGGCGTCCCGGTCAGCGCCCCCAAGACGATGACCGGCCGCCTCTACTCCGGCGCCGCGCCGCTCGACCTCGCCACCGCGCTGCTAGCTCTGCGCGACGGCGTGATCCCGGCCGCCGTCAACGTCCGGCCCGCACCCGACTACGCGATCGACCTCGTGACCGACGGGCCGCGCGGCGCCGAACTGCGTACAGCGCTGGTCCTGGCCCGTGGCCACGGCGGCTTCAACTCGGCCGTCGTGCTGCGCAGGCCCTGAACACCGAGCACCCCCAAAAACCCCACCGCAAGTCCCCCCACCCGAAAGGAACTCCCCTTGTCCGCCGACAAGTTCACCCTCGACGACCTCAAACGCATCCTCCTCGAAGCCGCCGGCGCCGACGAGGGCGTCGACCTCGACGGCGACGTCCTCGACACCGACTTCACCGCGCTCGGCTACGAGTCGCTGGCCCTCCTGGAGACCGGCGGCCGGATCGAGCGGACGTACGGCATCGCCCTGGACGACGACGTCCTCACCGACACGCTGACCCCGCGCGCCCTCATCGGCGTCGTCAACGACCTGCTGACCGTCTCCCCTGAGAGGACCCGATGACCGACACCGGCCGCGTCGCCCTCGTCACCGGCGCCACCAGCGGCATCGGCCTGGCCGTCGCCCGGCTCCTCGCCGAACAGGGGCACCGCGTGTTCATCGGCGCCCGCGACGCCGACCGCGTCGAGACCACCGTCAAGGAACTCCTCGCCGAGGGCCTCGACGTCGCCGGGACGACCGTCGACGTCCGCGACCCGGAGGCCGTACGGGGCTTCGTGCGGGCCGCCGTCGAGCGGTTCGGGCCGATCGACGTGCTCGTCAACAATGCGGGCCGCTCCGGCGGGGGCGTCACCGCCGACCTCCCCGACGAGCTGTGGGAGGACGTCATCGAGACCAACCTCACCAGCGTGTTCCGGCTGACCCGCGAGGTCCTCACGGCCGGCGGGCTGCGCCACAAGGACCGGGGCCGCATCATCAACATCGCCTCCACGGCCGGGAAGCAGGGCGTGGTCCTGGGAGCGCCGTACTCGGCGTCGAAGCACGGCGTCGTCGGCTTCACCAAGGCCCTCGGCAACGAACTGGCGCCCACCGGCATCACCGTCAACGCCGTCTGCCCCGGCTACGTCGAGACGCCCATGGCCCAGCGGGTCCGCCAGGGGTACGCCACCGCGTACGACACCACCGAGGACGCGATCCTGGAGAAGTTCCAGGCGAAGATCCCCCTCGGCCGCTACTCCACCCCCGAGGAGGTCGCGGGCCTCGTCGGCTACCTCGCCTCCGACACCGCCGCCTCCATCACCGCGCAGGCCCTCAACGTCTGCGGCGGCCTCGGCAACTTCTGATCCGCCCACCGAGCCCCATAGGAGTCACGACCATGACGACCCGTGAGGTCGAGCACGAGATCACCGTCGCCGCGCCCGCCGAAGCCGTCTACCGCCTCATCGCCGACGTGGAGAACTGGCCCCGGATCTTCCCGCCCACCATCCACGTCGACCGGGTCGAGCACGGCGGCGGCGAGGAACGCATCCGGATCTGGGCCACGGCGAACGGCGAGACGAAGAACTGGACCTCCCGCCGCACCCTGGACCCGCAGGCCCTGCGGATCACCTTCCGCCAGGAGATCAGCGCCCCGCCGGTCGCCGCGATGGGCGGCGCCTGGATCATCGAACCCCTCGACGCACAGAACGCACGGGTCCGCCTCACCCACGACTACCGCGCCCTCGACGACGATCCGCAGAGCCTCGCCTGGATCGACGAGGCCGTGGACCGCAACAGCCGCTCCGAACTCGCCGCCCTGCGCACCAACGTGGAGGCAGCGCACGCCGCCGCCGACCTGACGTTCTCCTTCACCGACAGCGTCACCGTCGCCGGCACCGCCAAGGACCTCTACGCCTTCGTCGACGAGGCCGGCCTGTGGGCCGAACGGCTCCCGCACGTCGCGTCCGTACGCCTCACCGAGGACACCCCCGGCCTCCAGACCCTGGAGATGGACACCCGCGCCAAGGACGGCTCCACGCACACCACCAAGTCGTACCGCGTGACCTTCCCCCACCACCGCATCGCCTACAAGCAGGTCACCCTGCCCGCGCTGATGACCCTGCACACCGGGGTGTGGACGTTCGAGGAGACCGAGGCCGGCACGGTCGCCTCCTCCCAGCACACCGTCAGCCTCAACACCGCCAACATCGCCGCCGTCCTCGGCGCCGACGCGACCGTGGACGACGCCCGCGCCTACGTCCACACCGCCCTGTCCACCAACAGCCTCGCCACCCTCGGCCACGCCAAGGCGTACGCCGAGAACCAGCACCGGCCATGACCGCACCGGACACGGACGTCATCGTCGTCGGCGCGGGACCCGTCGGCCTGCTGCTCGCCGGGGAGCTGCGCCTCGGCGGCGCGCGGGTCGTCGTACTGGAACGCCTGGAGGCCCCCACCACCGAGTCCCGCGCCTCCACCCTGCACGCCCGCACCATGGAGATCTTCGACAGCCGGGGCCTGTGGGGCGGCGCCGACACCCCGGCGAGCGACCCGCGCGGCCACTTCGCGGGCATCCCCCTCGACCTGACGCTCCCCGGCAGCAGGCCCGGCCTGTGGAAGGTCCCGCAGTACGACACCGAACGCCTCCTGGGCCGGTGGGCCGAGGAGTTGGGCGCCGACGTCCGGCGCGGCCACGAGGTGCGGGCGGTCACCGACGCGGGGGAGTACGTCGAGGTCGAGGCCACCGGCGGCGTCCTGCGCGCCGCATACCTCGTCGCCTGCGACGGCCAGGACAGCACCGTACGCGCTCTCCTGGGCGCCGACTTCCCCGGCCACGACGCGCGCCGCGAGCTGCTGCGGGCCGACGTCGACGGGATCGACGTACCCGACCGGCGCTTCGAGCGGCTGCCGGACGGGCTGGCCATCGCCGCGCGCCGCGCGGACGGGGTGACCCGGGTGATGGTGCACGAGCACGGCGCACCCGTCCCCGTACGGACCGGCGCTCCCGCCTACGACGAGATCGTGCGCGCCTGGAAGCGGGTCACCGGCGAGGACATCAGCGGCGGAACCCCCTTGTGGGTGAACGCCTTTGACGACACCACCCGCCAGCTCACCCACTACCGGCACGGCCGCATCCTGTTCGCGGGCGACGCGGCGCACCGGCAGCCGCCCATCGGCGGCCAGGCCCTCAACCTCGGCCTCGCGGACGCCTTCGACCTGGGGTGGAAGCTCGCCGCCGAGGTCACCGGCCGCGCTCATGTGCTCGACACCTACCACGCCGAACGCCACCCGGCCGGCGTGCGCGTCCTGGCCTCGATCGAGGCACAGGCGACCCTGTTGTTCGGCGGCCCCGAGGTCGACCCGGTGCGCGCGCTGCTCACCGAACTGCTCGCGTACGAACCGGTCCGCACCCAACTCGCAGCGACGATCGGCGGCTTGGAGACCGGCGTACACCTCCCGCACCTGACGTACGCCGGCCGGGGACTGCTCCTCGGACCCGGCGACCCACCGGACCGCGACCTCCCCCACGCGCACGCCGAGACCTGGACCCTCCTACGGCCCGACGGCCACGTCGTGTGGGAGGACCCGGACCAGGCGCCGCCGCCCGAGGTGTACGACCGCTGGTTCGGACCCGCCCGAAAGGAACCCTGACCATGCCCCTGATCAAGCCCGACGACGGCTACCTGACCGTGTTCAACCTCTTCGAGACGGACACCCGGCCGCTCCAGGACGACGTCCTCGACGCGATGCGCGACATCATCGACAACGCCGACTACCCCGGCTGGGTCTCCTCGACCCTGCACTCCGGCGTGGACGAGCCCGGCACCGTCAACTACATCCAGTGGCGCAGCGCCGCTGCCCTCCAGGCCCGCTACGAGGGCCAGAAGTTCCAGCAGAAGACCGTGCCGCTGTTCCATAAACTCGCGCGCACCGTACGCCTGTTGAAGACCGAACTCGCCTTCACCCAGCACCACCCCGCGCTCGACGACGGCATCCGGATCTCGCCGGAACGCGACGACTACACCGTGGTGATCGTCCTCGACACGCGGCCCGAGGACCAGAAGGACCTCCTGGAGACCCTCGCCAAGCCCGACGAGTGGATCACGACGGTCCCCGGCTACCGCTCGCACACCTACTTCCGTGGCGTGGACGGCACGTTCATCGTCAACTACGCGCAGTGGGACGGCAAAGAGGCGTACGACGCGTTCCACACGCTCCCCGAGGAGCAGCGGCCCGCCGACATCCGTGCGGGGCGGGAGCGGGCGCGTTCCCTCGTCACCGGACGGCAGGCCAACACGTACCGCGTGACGCATTCGCGGTCGGCGAAGGACGCGCCGGCATGAGCGACACGGACGTCATCGTCGTCGGCGCGGGGCCGACCGGGCTGACGCTCGCCGCCGAACTGCGGCTGGGCGGGGCGCGGGTGACGGTCGTCGAGCGGCTGGCCGAACCCACCGGGCAGTCACGGGGGTTGGGGTTCACGGCGCGGGCCATGGAGGCGTTCGACCAGCGGGGGCTGCTGCCGAGGTTCGGGCCCGGGGATGCGCCGGAGATCAGTCCCGTGGGGCACTTCGGCGGGGTGCGGTTCGACTACACCGTGCTGCCCGGGGCGCACTTCGGGGCGCGGGGGATCCCGCAGTCGCGTACCGAAGCGGTGCTGGAGGCGTGGGCGGGGGAACTCGGTGCCGTCATCCATCGGGGGTGGGAGTTCACGGGGCTGTCGGCCGACGATGCGTCCGTGTCGGTCGCGGTACAGACTCCGTCGGGGCCGCGCGAGTTGCGGGCCGCGTATGTCGTCGGTGCCGACGGCGGGCACAGCGCGGTGCGGGAGGCCGCCGGGATCGGGTTTCCCGGGACGCCCGCGTCCCGCGTGATGTACCTCGCGGACGTGGTCGGCCGTTCGCTGCGGCCCCGGCCGCTCGGGGAACGCCTCGAACACGGCATGGTGATGGCGGCTCCCCTCACCGACACCGTGGACCGGATCATCGTCTGCCCGGACGGGGCACCGCCCCGCGAGGACGCGGCGCCCGTGACGTTCGCCGAGGTCGCGGACGCCTGGCTCCGGCTCACTGGCGAGGACATCTCCGACGCCGACACCGAGTGGGTCAGCTCCTTCACCGACGCCACCCGGCAGGCGGCCACCTACCGCGCGGGCCGGGTCCTGGTCGCCGGGGACGCCGCGCACATCCACCTCCCGGCCGGCGGACAGGGCATGAGCACCGGCCTCCTGGACGCCTTCAACCTGGGCTGGAAACTCGCCGCCGAGGTCACCGGGCGCGCCCATCTCCTCGACACCTACCACGCCGAACGCCACCCGGCCGGGGCCCGGCTGCTGCTCAACACCCGGGCGCAGGGCACGGTCTTCCTCGGCGGGCGCGAGTCCGACCCGCTGCGCGCGCTGTTCGCCGAACTCATCGAGCACGACGACGTGAAACGGCATCTGGCCGGGGCCGTCAGCGGTCTCGACGTGCGGTACGACCTCGGCGACGGCCATCCCCTCCTGGGCCGCCGCGTCGCACCGCGCGTACTGACCGGACCGGCGGGGGAGACGACCACCACCCGGCTCCTGCACCCCGCGCGCGGCGTTCTCCTCGACCTTGCCGACGACCCCGGGCTGAGGGCGGCAGCCGCACCCTGGCACGACCGGGTCACCGTCACCACCGCCACCCCGAAGCCCGCCGACGGTCCCGACGACGACCTGCGCGGCCTGCACACCCTGCTGATCCGCCCCGACGGACACGCCGCCTGGGCCTCGGACACGCCGGACGGCGAGGGGCTCAGCGCCGCGCTGCACCGGTGGTTCGGGACGCCCTCCGACCGAAAGGCAGCACCGGCATGAGCACCGACGACTTTGTGGGCGCCTTGAGAGACCGTGCCGACCTCACCGCCCTCGCCGACCTCTACGTCACCCACCTCGACCGCGACCGCCACCGCGACGACTGGTTCGGCGAGGTCTTCACCGACGACGCCCACCTCACCTTCCCCATGGGCGAGTACAAAGGAACCGCAGGCCTCACCGAGTTCCAGGAACTCGCCCGCACTACCTTCGAACGCACCCACCACACCGCCACCAACTACACCGTCGACGTCGACGGCGACCGCGCCACGATCCGCGCGCACCTCACCGCCGTCCACGTCCGCAAGGCCGCCGCCCCCGCCGAGCACTTCACCATCGGCGGCCACTACGAGGCCGGTGCCGTCCGCACCGCCGACGGCTGGCGCATCCAGCGGTTCGTGTTCGACCTCGTGTGGCACGAAGGCCAGGCGCCGGGCCACTGACCTCGCGATTTGACAGAGATCTGACGTACCGCGCAAAGACCTGACATCGACGCGTCTTGTACGGCCCGACCGGCCCCAACAGACTTGATCCGGGCCTGTCGGTGTGTCCCGGTCGGACCCCACCGGCCACTCCCGCAGCCCAGTGAGGAACCCCGTCATGCCCCCTGGCACCAGCGAACTCCCCCTGCCCGTACAGGTGTTGCAGATCATCACGGCCGGCTGGCTGGCCCAGGCGGTCAGCGCGACCGCCGAACTCGGCGTCGCCGACACGCTCGCCGACGGACCCCGTACGCTCGCCGAGATCGCCGCCGCGACCGACACCCACGCGCCCAGCCTCTACCGGCTGCTGCGGGCCGGCGCCGACATCGGCCTGTTCACCGAACGCGACGACAAGGTCTTCGAGCTGACGCCGCTGGGCGACACCCTGCGCGCCGACAGCCCGGCGAGCCTGCGCAACTTCGCGATCTGGACCGGGCTGCCCGCCGAGCGGTACGCCTGGGCCGGGCTCGCGGACGCCGTCCGCACCGGGCACACCGCGTTTCCCGAGGTGCTCGGGAAATCCGTCTGGGACTACCTGCACGACCACCCCGAGGTGCTCGGCGTCTTCGACCGGGCCATGACCGAGGCGTCGCGGCAGATCATCGCGCCGGTCGTCGCCGCGTACGACTTCGGGCGGTTCGGGACGATCGTGGACGCGGGGGGCGGGCGGGGCGCACTGCTCGCGGCCGTCCTCGCCTCGGCGCCGGGTGCCCGGGGGGTTCTCTACGACCGTCCCGAGGTCATCGCCTCCGCCGGGCAGCCGCTGCGGGACGCCGGGGTCGCGGAGCGGGCCGAGCTGGTCGCCGGGGACTTCTTCGAGTCCGTACCGGGCGGCGCCGATGCCGTGATCTTCTCCAACATCCTGCACGACTGGGACGACGAGCAGTCCCGGCGGATCCTGGTCAACGCGCGGGAAGCGCTGGCCGAGGGGGGCCACGTGCTGCTCGTCGAGGCGGTGCTGCCGGACCGGCCGCGTCCCTCGCCGACCGTCTCGCTGATGGACCTCGACATGCTCGTCGTCGCCGGGGGACAGCAGCGGACCGCCGCCGAGTTCGGGGCACTGCTCGCCGACGCGGGGCTGAAGCTCACGCGGATCGTGCCGGGCGGCCACTGCAGTGTCGTCGAGGCCGTCCGGGCCTGATCCCGCGGCGGCGGGTGATCAACTCCCGTACGCCGTACCGATGTTCCGTACCGAGGAAAGAAGCTCATGACAGAACGGCTCGCACGCAAGCTGTGGTTCGGGATCGGACCCGGGGTCGCCGTCGCCGACGCGGCGGGTGTCGTCCAGCGGGTCGAGTACGCCGACCGGGCGGGGCTCGACTTCTTCGCGCTGTCCGACCACCCGTACTACGGGGACCGGCTGGAGGCGTACGGGGCGCTCGGGCTGCTGCTCGGGCGGACCCGGAACATCACCGGCGTCACGACCGTCACCAACCTGCCGACGCGGCCCGTGCCGTTGCTGGCCCGCACCCTGTCGACGCTGTCCGCGCTCTCCGGGGGGCGGGTCGTGCTCGGGATCGGCGCGGGGGGCTACTGGGACGACATCGAGCGCTTCGGGGCCGTACGGCTTGAGCCGGCCGCCGCCGTCCGTGCGCTGGAGGAAGCGGTCGGGCTGGTACGGGAGTTGTCCGGCGGCGGGGTGCGATCCGTCAGCCTGGACGGCGAGTTCAGCCGGGTCGTCGGGCTCGATCCCGCGCCGGTTCCCGCGCCGCTGGTCTGGACGGGGTCCGTGGGGCCCAAGTCCCTCGCCGTGACCGGGCGTTCGGCCGACGGGTGGATTCCCGGGAACGCGGCGGACTGGCACAGCGACCGGTACCGGACGTCGCGGCCGATCGTCGACGAGGCCGCCCGGGCCGCTGGGCGCGATCCCGCCGACGTGGTGACCGTCTTCAACCTGCCGGCCCGGATCACCGACATCCCCGTCAACACCCCGCGCGACGCGTCCGGCCGGTGGCTCGGGGGCTCCGTCGACCAGTGGATCACGGAGCTGACCGAGGCCGTCCTCGAACACGGCGCCTCCGGGTTCGTGTACTACGCCTCCGGCGACCCGACGGGCCAGACCGGCCTCGCCCGCTGGGCCGAGGAGATCGTGCCGGCGGTTCGCGAGGCGGTCGCCAAAGGGTGATCGTCCATGAGCCAACCGCCGACGGGCCGACTGCCCGTGAGCTGGTCGCCGGAGGCCGGCTGGTGGTCGAGGCGGCGGCCAATGGTGGGCCGTCCAGCAGGCGCCTTCCGGGGGTCGGCCGTCCGGAGAGTCGGCCGTCGGAGGCTGGCCGTCCGGCGAGTCGTCCGCTGGGGGTCGGCTGGTGGTCGAGGCGGCGGTCGATGGTGGGTCGTCCGGCAGGCGTCTTCCGGGGGTCGGTCGTTCGGAGAGTCGTCCGCCGGGGGCTGGCTGGTGGTCGAGGCGGTGGCCGATGGACGGCCTTCCGGCAGGCGCCATCCGGGAGACGCCTTCCGGGGGTCGGTCGGTCGTCGGAGGCCGCCCGTTCGGCGAGTCGTCTGCCGGAGGCTGGCCGTTCGGCGAGTCGTCCGTCGGGGGCTGGCTGGTGGTCGAGGCGGTGGCCGATGGACGGCCTTCCGGCAGGCGCCATCCGGGAGACGCCTTCCGGGGGTCGGTCGGTCGTCGGAGGCCGCCCGCCCGGGGAGTCGTCTGCCGGAGGCTGGCCGTTCGGCGAGTCGTCCGCTGGGGGTCGGCTGGTGGTCGAGGCGGCCTTCCGGCAGGCGCCCGCCCGGGGAGTCGTCTGCCGGAGGCTGGCCGTCCGGCGAGTCGTCTGCCGGAGGCTGGCCGTCCGGCGAGTCGTCCGCCGAGGGTCGGCTGGTGGTCGAGGCGGCGGCCGATGGTGGGCCGACCGGCAGGCGCCTTCCGGGGGTCGGCCGTCGGGGGCCGCTCGGCCGGCGAGTCGTCTGCCGGAGCTGGCCGCCCGGTGAGTCGTCCGCTGGTGGTCGAGGCGGCGGCCGATGGACGGCCGTCCGGCAGGCGCCGTTCGGGAGGCGGCCTGCCGGGAGGCGGCCGTCCGGAGAGTCGGCGGTCGGCCGGCCTCCGGTCGAGTCGCCGGACACCCGAGTCTCGCCCGACGCCCGACGCCCGACGCCCGACGCCCGACGCCCGACGCCCGACGCCCGACGCTCGCCGAGTCGCCTGTCGGCCGAGCCGCCCGACGCCCGCCGAGCAACAACCCTCCGTGAAGCGCTAGTCGAGGAATCACCGAATCCCCCCGCTCCCCACCGAGAGAGGTTCCGAGATGTCCACCAGAACCCCCCGACCGCGCCGCCGGCTCCGTCTCGCGGGCGCGCTGCTCGCGGTCGTCCTGCCCGTCGCCGCGTGTTCGGGCGGCGGAGGCGACTCGGGCGGTACGAGCGCCGGGGGCGCGCCGCGTGACGGCGGGACCCTGCTCGTGGGCAGCGAGGCCGATCCCGGGTGCCTCGATCCGCAGCAGACCGGGCAGGTCGGCGCCATCGACATCACCCGTTCCGTCGTCGACAGCCTCACCGCGCAGGACCCGAAGACCGGCAAGATCGTGCCCTGGCTGGCGAAGTCCTTCACCGTGAGCCCGGACGGCAGCGCCTTCACCTTCGTCCTGCGTGACGGCGTCACCTTCAGCGACGGCACGCCCGTCGACGCGACGGCGGTGAAGACCACGTTCGACAACCTGGTGAAACTCCCCGCGAACGGCGCCCCCAGCTACCTGATCGGCTACCGGGGCACCACCGTCACCGACGCGCACACCCTCACCGTGACGTTCCGGACGGCCAACGCCCAGTTCCTCCAGGCGAGTTCGACCGTCGGCCTCGGCATCCTGGCCCCCTCGACGTTCACCGCGTCCACCGCCGACCGCTGCCGGGGCAAGCTCACCGGCTCGGGCCCGTACGTCCTGGACCACTACACCAGCAACCAGGAAGCCGTCCTGAAGAAACGGGCCGACTACGCCTGGCCCTCGTCCATCGCCACGAACAAGGGCGCCGCCCACCTCGACGTGGTGAAGTTCACCTTCGTCCCCGAGAGCGGCGCCCGCACCGGCGCCCTCTCCTCCGGGCAGGTCGACATCGCCAAGGCCCTCCAGCCCACCGACGAGGCCCAGTTCAAGAGCAACGGCTTCCGCGTCCTGTCCGCGCCAGGACCCGGCCTCGTACCGCCCCTCTCCCTCAACCACCGGGGCATCCTCGCCGACTACAAGGTCCGCGCCGCCCTCCTCAAGGGCATCGACCGGCAAGGACTCGTCGACTCCGTCCTCAGCGAGTCGTACAAGCCCGCGACCAGCGCACTGTCCTCGACCACCCCCTACTACACCGACTTCTCCGACAAGCTCCGCTACGACCCGCAGGGCGCCGCAGCCCTCCTGGACAGCGCGGGCTGGACGAAGAGCGGGGACGGCATCCGCGAGAAGGACGGCAAGCCCCTCACCCTCACCTGGCTCATCCCCGCGCCCATGCCGCCCGCCAACGAGGCCGTGCAGCAGCAGCTCCGGAAGATCGGCGTCGACGTGAAACTGAAGCCCGTCGCCCCCGCCGTCTACGTCGAACAGCAGCAGAAGGGCGCCTTCGACCTGACCGCCGTAGGCGTCAGCCGCGCCGACCCCGACGTCCTGCGCACCGTCTTCTACAGCAAGAGCGCCAACCTCTGGCACCTCCCGCCGAGCGAACTGGACACCTACCTGGAGCAGGAGGCCGCCGCCACCGGCACGGCCGCCCGGCAGACCGCCGTCACGAACGCCGTGCGCTGGCTCCTCGACCACGCCGACACCGTCCCGCTCTACGAAGGCGCCCAGGTCCACGGCGTCTCCGACAAGGTGAAGGGGTTCACCCTCGACGCCTCCAACCGCTTCGACCTGCACGACACCTGGCTCGGCTGAGAGGCGGCGACTGTGCACACGGCCCGGTACGCGGCCACCCGGACACTGCGCGCGGTGTTCGTCGTCTGGGCCGCCTTCACCCTCACCTTCTTCGCCCTGCGCCTGCTGCCCGGCGACCCCGTCGCCCTCATGCTCAGCGGACGCGGCGGCTTCGCCGAACTCACCCCCGAGCAACTCGCCCAGGCACGCGCCGACCTCGGCTTCGACCGCCCGATCCTCGCGCAGTACGCGTCCGCGCTCACCGACGCGCTCCACGGCGACCTCGGCTCCTCCCTCCAGACCGGGCAGCCGGTCGCCCGGATGATCGCCGACGCGATCCCGCCCACCCTCCAGGTCGGCACCCTCGCGCTGCTCCTCGCGCTCACCGCCGGCACGCTCCTCGGCGTCGCCGCCAACCTCACCGCCAGCCCCCTCCTGCGCCAACTCCTGCGCTCCGTCCCCTCGTTCGCCGTCTCCCTGCCCTCCTTCTGGGTCGGCCTCGTCCTCATCCAGCTCCTGTCCTTCCGCTGGCACCTCTTCCCCGCCCTCGGCGACAGCGGCCCCGCCGGCGTCGTCCTGCCCGCCTTCACCATGGCCATCCCCGGCGCCGCCCTCGTCGCCCAGGTCCTCGGCAAGAGCCTCCACACGACCCTCCAGGAGCCGTACGCCGACACCGTCCGCGCCACCGGGGCCGGCAGAGCGCGGCTCCTGTTCGGCCACGGGCTGCGCAACGCCGCCGTCCCCGCCGCGACCGTCGCCGGAATGCTCGTCGGCTCGCTGATCGGGGGCGCCGTCGTCGTCGAGACGGTGTTCTCACGGCCCGGGATGGGACGGATCACCCAGTCCGCCGTCTCGGCGCAGGACCTGCCGGTGGTGCAGGGGGTCGTGGTGGTGGCGGCACTCGTCTTCGCGGTGGTGAACCTGGTGGTCGACCTCCTCTATCCGGTACTCGATCCGCGCATCCGGGCCACAGGACGGCTGGTGACGGCATGACGACGACCTACGAGGAGACCGTTCTCTCGCAGACCCGCGTCCGCCGCGTCCTCGGTACGCCGCTGCGCTCTCCCGGCGTCACCCTCTCCGTCCTCGTGCTCGCGGTCGTCGTCGGCTGGGCCCTCGTACCCGACTGGTTCACCTCCCGCAGCCCCCTCACAGGGGTACCGGCGGAACGGTTCCAGGCGCCCAGTGCCCAACACGTCTTCGGCACCGACCAGTTGGGCCGCGACATCTACGCCCGTGTCGTGCACGGCGCCGCCCTTTCGCTGCGCGCCACCGTCGCCGCCGTCCTCATCGCCCTCGGCGGCGGGGTGGTGCTCGGGCTCGTCGCGGGGTTCTTCGGGCGGCGTACGGACGCGGTCGTCATGCGCGTCGTGGAGGTGATGATGTCGGTGCCGCCCCTGCTGCTGTCCCTCACCCTCGTCACCGCGCTCGGCGTCGGCACCGCGCAGATCGCCGTCGCGATCGGGGTCACCAGCGTGGCCGCTTTCACGCGCGTGATGCGGGCCGAGGTGCTGCGGGTGCGGGCCGCGCCGTACGTCGAGGCGGCGATCCTGTGCGGGGGGCGGTGGTGGCGGGTCCTGCCCCGTTACATTCTGCCGGCGGCCGTCGGGCCCGTCCTGGCGCTTGCCGCCCTCGACTTCGGACTGGTCGTCCTCGCGGTGTCCAGCCTGGGGTTCCTCGGCTACGGGGAGCCGCCGCCCGCGCCCGAGTGGGGGGCGCTCGTCGCCGACGGGCGCAACTACCTGGCCACGGCGTGGTGGCTGACCACCTTGCCGAGTCTCACGGTGACGGGGGTCGTGCTGGCGGCGAACCGGTTGTCCCGGGTGCTGGAGAGAGAAGGGGGCCACCGATGAAGCCGATGGAGCCGGTGGGGGACGTCGGCGTAGGTGTGGTGGGTTCGGTATCCGTCGCTGCCCCGCTGCTCGTCGTCGAAGGGCTGCGGATCGGGTACCGCACCGCGAGCGGTACGCACCTCGCCGTCGACGGGCTCGATCTGACCGCGCGGGCCGGGCAGATCACCGCGCTGGTGGGGGAGTCCGGGTCGGGGAAGAGCAGCACCGCCCACGCGCTGATCGGGCTGCTGCCCGTCGGCGGAACGGTGCTGGGCGGCTCCGTACGGCTCCAGGACGAGGAGCTGACCGGGCTCGGTGAGCGGGGCTGGCGGGAGGTGCGCGGGCGGCGTATCGGGCTGATCCCGCAGGACCCCGGCGTCAGTCTCGACCCCGTCAAGCCGGTCGGCGCGCAGGTCGCCGAGGTGCTGCGGGTGCACGGGCTGGCCACCCGCCGGGACACGCCGGGCCGTGCCGTCGAGCTGCTGGCCGAGGCGGGCCTCCCCGACCCGGCGCAGCGCGCCCGCCAGTACCCCCACGAACTCTCCGGCGGCATGCGCCAACGCGTCCTGATCGCGATAGCCACCGCGGCCCGCCCCCGCCTCCTGATCGCCGACGAACCCACCTCGGCACTGGACGTGACGGTCCAGCGCAGGCTCCTGGACCACCTCCAGAAGCTCGTCACCACGACCGACACGGCGATGCTCCTGATCACCCACGACCTGGCGGTGGTCGCGGACCGCGCGCAGCACGTCGTGGTGATGTCCGAGGGCCGGGTGGTGGAGACGGGGCCGGTGGAACAAGTACTCACGCAGCCCCAACACCCGTACACACGCGGCCTGTTGTCGGACGCGCCGACGCTCGCGGCACGGCCTTCACGCGGCCGGTCCCGCACAGTGGTTCCCGCGCCGGCAGGGGCGGACGGGCCCGGCGATACGCCGACCATCACGGCCGGCCGCCGTTCTGGCGCGACCGGCTCCGCGCAGGCTGGGGCGGAGGCGCTCGGCTCGGTGAACGGGCCCGGTGACGCACCGCCTGCAACGGCCCGGCCTCCGCGCCCCCGTTCCGGCGCGGTGTCCGGTGACGTGCCACCCCTCGCCGCCCGGCATCCCCGTCGCTCCCGCGCGGCCGAACCCGCGTCCGCCGACGCACGCCAGGACCCGCCCGCCCCCGGCGAACCCACCCCGCCCCCACCCCTCTTGCGCGTCACCGGCCTCACCCGCGCCTTCCCCGTCCGAGGCCCCGTCCTGGCCCGGCGCCATACCCGTACCGCCGTCGACGGGGTCGGGTTCGAGCTGGCGCGGGGCGAGACCCTCGGGCTCGTCGGGGAGTCCGGGTCGGGGAAGTCGACGACCGCGCGGATGGTCCTCGGGCTGGAGCGGGCCGACAGCGGGGCGGTGCTGCTGGACGGTGTCGACGTCACCGCCGTACGAGGCGCCGCCCGCAGGGCCCTGCACCGGCGGATCCAGCTCGTCTACCAGAACCCGTACGCCTCGCTGAACCCCCGTTTCACGGTGGGGGAGTTGATCACCGAGCCGCTGCGCAACCACCGGATCGGGAACCGGGCGCAGTGGGACGGCACGGTGCGGCGGCTGCTCGACGACGTCGCGCTGCCGGCCGGGACCGAACGGCGCAAGGCCGCCGAACTCTCCGGCGGGCAGCGGCAGCGCGTCGCCATCGCGCGGGCGCTCGCCCTCGGCCCCGAACTCCTCGTCTGCGACGAACCCGTCTCCGCGCTCGACGTCACCGTCCAGGCCCGCATCCTGGAACTGCTGGCCGGCCTCCAGGAACGGCACGGCCTGAGCTACCTGTTCATCTCCCACGACCTGGCCGTCGTCGCACAGGTCAGCGACCGGATCGCGGTGATGCGCGACGGCCGGATCGTGGAGAGCGGCCCCGCGGACGAACTCCTGCGGTCACCGCGACACCCCTACACCCGGGAGCTGCTGGCCGCCGTGCCCGGCAGCGGCACCACGAAGGACACCCCATGGAGCTAGGTCTCATCACCTTCGGCAGCCTCCTGCCCGACCCCCTCACCGGACAGGCCCTCACCCAGCAGCAGCGGCTGCGGGACGTGGTGCGGGCCGCGGCCGAGGCGGAACGCGCCGGGTTCGCCTGGTACACCGTCGGCGAGCACCACTTCGGTGAACGGGACGTCATCCCCTCGCCCGCGCTCGTCCTCGCCGCGATCGCCGAGCACACCTCGACGATCCGCCTCGCCACCGGGACGACGCTCGTCGCCAACCGCGACCCCGTCCTCGTCGCCGAGGACTACGCCCTGGTCGACCTGCTGTCCGGCGGCCGGCTCGAACTCATCGCGGGCGCCTCCTTCTTCCCCGACCCGTACGCGGTGTTCGGCCAGGCGCCCGAGTCGAAGGCGGCCCGCAAACGCGAGAACACGGAGCTGCTGATCCGGCTGTGGACCGAGGAACACGTCACCTGGCAGGGCGAGTTCAGGCCGCCGCTGAACGACGTCACCGTCCAGCCCCGTCCGGTGCAGCCCAAGCCGCCCCTGTGGATCAGCGGCGGCGTCGGCTCGGAGTCCGTCCAACTCGCCGTGGAGCACGGGCTGCCGCTGGTCGTCGGCACGACCGCGCGTGAACCGGGCACGTTCGTACCGGTCTTCGACGCCTACCGCACGCTGTGGCGGGAGAGCGGCCGTACGGACCCGCCCGGCCGACTCGGCGCCGCCAGCCACGTCTTCGTGGCGAAGTCCTCCCAGCGGGCCCGCACCCTGTGGGCCTCCTACATGAACAACTACCTGACCGTCCGCAAACCCGGCACCACGCACGCCACCGTCCCGCCGGACTTCGACACGTACATCGGCGAGAACGGCCCCGCGATCTGCGGCAGCCCGGCCGAGGTCGTCGACAAACTGGGCAGGCTGCACGAGCTGTGGGGCCACGACCTGCACCTCCTCGCGATCGACGTGGGCGGTATCCCGTACGCGGAGGTCCAGACGGCGACGGAACTGACGGCCGCGGAGGTCCTGCCGCAGGTCGCGGGGATCGGGACGGTGACGGCGGATGCCTGACGCGACCGGCGGATGGCGGAGGGGCGGCGAGGCCCCGTACGCCACCCCCGTACCCCCCGTCGTCGACGCCGACTGGGTCCGCGCGCACCCCGGCCCCCTCGTCCTGGCCGACGTCCGCTGGTTCCTGGACGGCCGCAGCGGGTACGACGCCTACCTCGCCGGGCATCTGCCGGGCGCGGTCTGGGTCGACGTCGACACCGTGCTGTCCGCGCCGCCCGATCCGGCCGGCGGGCGTCATCCGGTGCCGGAGCCGGGGGAGTTCGCGTGGGCGCTGGGGCTGCTCGGGATCGGGGACGGCACGACCGTGGTGGCGTACGACGCCGACGGCGGGGCCTATGCCGCCCGGCTGGTGTGGCTGTTGCGCAGCACCGGGCGGGACGCCGCGCTGCTCGACGGCGGGCTGGGCGGCTGGTCCGGCGCGATCGAGACCGGTGCGGTCGTGCTGCCCGCCGCGCGGCTCACGGCGGTGGAGTGGCCCGCGCGGGCACTGCGCGGCGCCGACGAGGTCGGGGCGGGGAACGCCGTCGTCCTCGACGCGCGCGCCGCCGGCCGGTACTCGGGGGAGCACGTCCTGCCGACGGACATCCGCTCCGGGCACATCCCCGGCGCCCGCAGCGCCCCCTGGAGCGAGAACCTCACGCCGGACGGGACGTTCCTGCCGGCCGATCAACTACGCGCACGCTACCGGGCGTTGGGGGTGGAGGACGGCGCCGACACCGTCGTCTACTGCGGCAGCGGAGTCACCGCCTGCCACGACCTGCTCGCCCTGGAACACGCCGGGATCACCGGCGCCGCGCTCTACCCCGGCTCCTGGTCCGCCTGGTCGGCGGACCCGTCCCGCCGCGTGGCGACGGGGGAGGAGCCGGGGTAGAGGCCGGTCACCAACCCGTCCCGAACCTCGCCATCGGCTCGATCAACTCCCGTTCCTCGTACGCGAGATGCGACAGCAGCGTGTCCGCGAGCAGATCCGTCGCCGCGCGCAGCGCCTCGCCGTCCCCCTCCTCGCGCACGAAGGCGACCAGCGCACGGTCGAGACGCTCGATGACGCCCTGGATCGCGTGGTGTTCCTCGGTGAGCCGGTCCAGCACCGCACCGAGCCGGGGATCGGAACGCCGCAGGTGCGGGAACAGGTCCTCGTCCTCCCGGGTGTGGTGCACGGTGGTCACCCGGCAGTACGAGGCGCAGTACGCCCCGAGCGTCCACGCGTTCTGCCGCAGACTCAGCCGCTGGATCTCGGACCGCGCCTCGCCCGGGTCGAGGGCGTCGTCCAGCACCTGCCGCACGACCTCCCCGAGCCGGTCGAGATCGGCACGGAGCTGGTCGTGGGCGGCGACGAGGTTGCGGGCGGGTTCCTGCTCACGGCGCGAGTAGCCGCGCTGCGGGTCGGCGGGGGGCGCGGTGGGGCGGGAGGACTCGTCCCAGAGCCGCTCGGCGGACTGCCGTGTCGTGGGGGGCGGAGTGGGCTGTACGGAGAGACGGCCGCCGGGCCGGTTCGGCGCGAGGGTGGCGGTGGTGGCACGTGCCGGGGGTGTGGCAGGGACCGTTGAGTCTTCCACCGTATGCGCACGGCCTGCGGAGCCCGGACGGTCCGCCGCGCGTTTGCGTTCCGCCGTCACCAGGTCCCGCGTCGCCGGCGCCACCTCGTTCGCGAACGCCTCGATCAGGGACGGCTGTTGGGTGGGGAGCAGGAACGCGCTCGTGCCGTGTTCCAGGGTGAGCGCGGCCAGTTGCTCCGGCCAGGTGCTCGGCGGGCCCTGCGGGAAGCCGCCCGGTCCCGGCGAGAGGTTGTACAGGCGCCGTACCTTGTCCGGTGCGCGGCCCGCCGACGCCGCTGCCTCGTCGACGGCACGGTGGCCCGCCGCGAGTCGCCCCGGCGGGACGTGCGGCACGCTGGGGAGCCAGCCGTCGGCCTTCTCCCCGGTCAGCGCGAGCATGCGGGGCCCGACGGCGCCGAGCCAGATGCCGATGGAGTGGGCGGGAGCGGGGCCGGGTACGGCGCCGTCGAGCGCGTAGTGCTCACCGGGAACGCGGACCGTCCGGGCCGCATTGCTCCACAGCGCCCGGATGACGTCGATGGCCTCGCGGGTCGCCCGCCGCGCCGTACCGGGGTCGCGGCGCGGTCCGCCGTCGGCGGCGATGGCGTCCCAGTAGGCGCCGGCACCCAGCCCCAGCTCGACCCGTCCGCCACTGATCAGGTCCAGGCCGGCCGCGGCGCGCGCGAGCATGACGGGCGGTCGCAGCGGGAGGTTCGCGACGTTGGGGAAGACCCGTACGCGGGTGGTGGACGCGGCGATGACCGCGAGCACCGTCCACGCGTCGAGCAGGTCCGGCCGGTAGGGGTGATCCGGCACACTCACCAGATCCAGCCCGGCCCGGTCGGCGATCCGGGCGAGCGCCACCGCGTCGTCGGGGTGCCCCGAGGTCGGCACGAGGACGGTACCGAAGAGGAGGTCGTGTCCGTAGTCAGGCATGGGTGCGGGAACTCCCTAGGGGTCGGTGGGGCGCAGACTCGGCGCCGAGGGGAGGCGGGTGGGCTGTGCCGGTGCGGATCGGTGAAGGGGCTGGCGGGGCGGGGACTACAGGGCAGGGGCCGTAAGCGGGACGCCCGCCGCCTCCGCCGCCCGCCCCCGCCCCGACCGGCCACGTGAGCCCCGCGTTCTCGGCCGGCCTAAGCCGCAGACCGCGACCGTTCCCCCTCCGCCTGCGCGGGCGTGGGCGCCGCCTTCTTCGCCCAGAACTTCCCGGGTCCCGCCAACGCCACCAGCGCGGCGACTCCCAGCGCGATGGCCGACATCACGAACGCGGTCGTATACCCGGACTCCTCAGGCACCCGAGTCCCCGGCACCGTCCGCGACACCACGATCGACGCGGCGATCTGCGCCCCGAGGGACCCCCCGATCGTCCGCATGATCGTGTTGATGCCGGTCGCCTCCCCGGTCTGGCTCCGGTCGACCGCGCTGACGACGAGGTTCGCCAGCGCCGCGAACGAGAAGCCGACGCCGACGCCGAGGATCGCGGAGCCGACGTACATGGTCCACTCGGTGTCGTGCGCGCCGGCGTAGACCGCGAAGCCGACGACGCCGATGAGGCAGGCGAGGACGAGGGGGAGCTTCCAGCCGACGGCCGCGCCGAGGCGCCCGGCGAGGGGGCTGGCGATCAGCATGGTCGCGGCCATCGGGACCATGAACAGCCCGGCCTCGGTGACGGACGCGCCGAAGCCGTACCCGGCGCTGGTCGGCGTCTGCGCGAGCAGCGGCACCAGCGTGAACGCCCCGTACATGCCGAACCCGATGACGAGCGCGGTGATGTGGCTGGTCAGGACGGCGGGCCGGCGCAGGAGTTCGAGGTCGATGAGGGGTTCGCGGACCTTGCTCTCGACGTACCCGAAGACGACGAGCAGGACGGCGGTGGCGAGGAAGAGGCCGATGATGCCGGGGGAGGACCAGCCCCACGACTTGCCCTCGCTGATGGCGAGCAGCAGCGCGACGACGCCCGCGCTGAGCAGGACGACGCCGGCCCAGTCGATGCGGCCGGGGTTGGTGTGCGTGGACTCCTGGATGAACACGGTGACGGCGGCGATCCCGAGGAGGATCACGACGAGCCCGAGCCAGAAGATCCAGTGCCAGTCGAGGGCGTCGACGATCGGCCCCGGGATGACGAGCCCGACGCCGAAGCCGATGCCGAACGTGGAGGAGATGAGGCCGATCGCGACGGGCACGCGTTCCCGCGGGAACTGGTCGCGGACGATGCCGAACGCGAGCGGGAAGGCCGCCGACCCGACGCCCTGGACCGCGCGGGCGGCGATGAGCAGGGGGAGCGAGTCGGACAGCGCGGCCAGCAGCGTGCCGGCGGCGAACACGGTGAGGCTGGCGATCAGCACCCGCCGCTTGCCGAACATGTCGCCGACCCGCCCGAGCAGCGCGGTCGCGACGGAGGCGGTGAGCAGGAAGGAGCTGAGCACCCAGGAGACGGCGGTCGTCGAGGCGTCGAACTCCCGCTGGAGGTCGGGCAGCGCGGGCACGACCATCGTCTGCATCAGGGAGAAGGACAGGACGGCGAGGAGGAGAGCGGCGAAGGGCGCGCCGGTGCGCGCTGGCGTGTCGGTCATGGAGAGGTCCTCAGGGGACGGGCGCGGTGATCCGCCGTTCGGGAGCACGGAGCCGGCGCCGAACTAGTGTCGAGACGTAATGATTCCATGGTGTCATCCTTACGTCCAGTCACCACATTCCCGTATCGTTGGACGTATGAGCGAGACCCCTGACTCCACCCCCCGCCCACCGAGCCTGCTGGCGCTCCCCTCGTACCTCGCCGGACACGTGGCCCGGATCGGTCATGACGCCCTCGTGGAAGCGGTGGGCCGGCACGGGCTGCGGCTGCCGCACTTCGCGACGCTCACCGCGCTCGCGGACTTCGGCCCCCTGCCCCAGCACGTGCTGGCCGACCGCCTCGGCTTCCAGCGCAGCCACCTGGGCGGATACCTCGACCTGATCGAGGAGCGCGGCCTGGTCCACCGCACCCGCGACCCCGCCGACCGGCGCCGTCAGCTGGTCGGGCTCACCGAGGAGGGGACGCGCCTCCAGCGCACCCTGTGGCAGGTCGCCGAGGAGTTGCAGGACTCCTTCCTCGCCTGTTTCACCCCGGCCGAGCGCGAGACGCTGACCGCGCTGCTGCTGCGCCTGCTCGACGCCGACGACCGGGCGCGTGCCGGGGAAACACTCGACCGAATTCCGTGAGCGTTTAATGTGATTGAAACAGAGAATCCACCGGAATGACTTTGAATTACTCGCCCCGGTTTAATAGTATGGTACGCGAGTTTCGCTTCGTGTGACGAACTGGACTTACCGGGGGAGAGTATGACGCAAATATCGTCAGAGTTCCTGCGGGAACCGCTTATATCCACCCGCCCCGGAACCGGCGGGTGGCGCATCCTGATCGTCGAGGGCGATGCGGGAGACGCCTGTGCCCTGGAGGAGGGACTGCGCCGGCACGGCCACGAGGTGGCCGCCGTGGACCGGGGCGCCCAGGCCTTGGCGGCCTACGAGAACGTGGACCTCGTCCTGATGGAACTGGAGCTGCCGGACCTGGACGGCCTGGAGGTGTGCAAGGCGATCCGCACGGTCAGCTGCGTCCCGCTGATCGTGGTCACCGCGCGCGGCTCGGAGCTCGACCGGGTCCTCGGCCTCCAGGCCGGAGCCGACGACTACCTGGTCAAGCCGTACGGCTTCCGGGAGTTGATGGCCCGGATCGACGCGGTCATGCGGCGCGTGCGCTCCCGCAGGAGCCCGAGCCGGGCGATCGACCACGGCCCGCTGCACATCGACGTGGGCTCCCGCGAGGTCTGCCTGGACGGCCATGGTGTGGAGCTGACCCGCAAGGAGTTCGACCTCCTGTGCCTGCTCGCGTCCCACCCCGACACCGTCATCTCGCGCAAGCGCCTCCTCCAGCAGGTGTGGGGCGACTCGTGGTCGCGGCGGACCGTCGACACCCATGTCAGCAGCCTGCGCAGAAAACTCGGCGGCAACGGCTGGGTCGTCACCGTACGCGGTGTGGGTTTTCGCCTCGGGCACGCCTGAATTCCCTATTCCGGCATTATCGAGTTCCCCGTCGCGTTCGGCGGCGGGGAACTCGGCCCGGAGATCCACCGAGAATTAAACCTCCGTGTTCCGAGGTTTCCGAGGTTTCCGACTCCGACCGATGGAAGCGAGTAGCGGATGACCCGCATGCACGAATCCCCCGGAAAGTCTGAGCAAAATTCCTCCGCCGTCATCGCGGGCGCCGGCCCCACCGGACTGCTCCTCGCCGGTGACCTCGCGGCGGCCGGCGTCCGGGTGACCGTCGTCGAGAAGCGCCCGGCCGGCATCAGCAACCTGTCCCGCGCCTTCGGGGTGCACGCCCGCACCCTCGAACTCCTCGACGCCCGCGACCTCGCCGACGAACTCGTGGCCACCGGCCAGATCGTCCGCGAACTGCGCCTGTTCGGCGCGATCCCGTTCGACATCGGCGCGCTGCCCTCCCGCTACCCCTTCCTGCTGGTCACCCCGCAGTACGAGGTGGAGCGCCTGCTGCTGCGCCGGGCCCTGAAGCACGGCGCGGAGATCCGCTACGGCAGCGAGGTCACCGGCCTTATCCAGGACGCCGACGGCGTCACCGTCGCGATTCGCACCGACGCGGGCGACACGACCGTACGCACCGAGTGGCTGGTCGGTGCCGACGGGACGCGCAGCGCCGTACGTGAAGCGCTCGGGCTGCCCTTTCCCGGCAAGGTGGTGATCCGGTCGGTGATCCTCGCCGACGTGAAGTTCACCGAGGAGCCGCCCCTCGTGGTGCGGGTGCACGGCGCGGGCGGTGCCTTCGGGTTCATCGCGCCCTTCGGCGACGGCTACTGGCGGGTCGGCGGCTGGGACCGGGCCCACCGGGGCGAACCCGACGACGCGCCGGTCGAGTTCGAGGAGCTGCGCGCGCTGACCGAGCGGGCCTTCGGCTCCGACTTCGGGATGCACGACCCGCGCTGGCTCTCCCGCTTCCACAGCGACGAACGCCAGGTGCCCGCCTACCGCGTCGGCCGCGTCCTGCTCGCCGGCGACGCCGCCCACCAGCACTCCCCGGCCGGCGGTCAGGGCATGAACACCGGCCTCCAGGACGCCGTCAACCTCGGCTGGAAACTCGCCGCCGTCCTCCAGGGCCGCGCCCCCGACGCGCTCCTCGACACCTACCACACCGAACGCCACCCCATCGGCCGCGCGGTCCTGCGCAGCAGCGGCCTCAACCTGCGCCTCGCCATGGCGCACAACCCGCTGGAGATCGCGCTGCGCGCCGTACGCAAACTGGTCGTCACCCACGTCAAGCCGGTGACCCGGCAGGCGGTCGGGGAGATCACCGGAACCGGCTTCGCCTACCCGGCGCCGCGCGGCGCGCACCCCCTGGCCGGGAAGCGCGCGCCGGACCTGGAGCTGGAGGGAGGACGGCTGTACGAGGCGCTGCGCGAGGGGCGTTTCGTGCTGGTCCTGCCGCAGGGCGGGGACTTCGGGCGGGACGGGCTGACCGTCACCCACCGCGTCGACGGCGGCGACGAGGCGCTCCTGGTGCGGCCCGACGGCTACTACGCCTGGGCCGGAGCCCCGACCGCCGAGGCGATCGAGGCGGGGCTCGCGTCCTGGCTGGACTGACACCGTCAGCGCGGCGGCAGCGGCGACAGCGTCGGCAGGTGGGAGAGGAACCCGCCGTCGACGCTGAGCACCTGCCCGGTGATGAACGAGGCGGCCGGCGAGGCGAGGAACGCCACCATCGAGGCCACGTCGTCCGGCGTGCCGAGCCGGGGGATCAGGTTCGCGCTCTGGAACATCCGCTGCACCGGCTCCGGCATGTCCGCCTCCAGCGCCGGGGTACGGACCAGACCGGGCGCGACGGCGTTGCAGCGGACGCCGTCCGCGCCGTACGCGGCGGCCACGGAACGGGTCAGCGCGATCAGCCCGCCCTTGGACGCGCCGTACGCGACCATCACCCGGTCCCCGGACAGGCCCTGGCCGCTGGTGATGTTGATGATCGAGCCGCCGCCGCGCTCGATCATCACCGGCACGGTGTGCTTGCACAGCAGCATCGGACCGCGCAGGTTGACCGCGAGGACCTGGTCCCACAGCTCCGCCGACATGGACACGACGTCCCGGTCCTGGCGGATCGCGGAGGTCAGCGCCGCGTTGTTGTCCAGGACGTCGATGCCGCCGAAGGTGTCGACGGCGAAGTCCACCAGGCGCTCCACGCTCGCCTCGTCGGCGATGTCGACGCCGTGGCCGACCACCGAGAGCCCCTGTGCGACCAGCTTCTCGGCGGCGGTCTTCGCCGGGGCGTCGGCGACGTCCGCGAGGACGACGTGCGCCCCCAGGGCCGCCAGCGCCTCCACCGTCGCGACGCCGATCCCTCCCGCGCCGCCGGTGACCACGGCCACCTTGCCGGTCAGGGAGTGTGCTGCGTGCGTCATCGGTCGACACCTCTCGTTCGGACGGACGTACGGGAAGGAGGCGCTGAACGATCGTGGGGACGGGGATCAGACGGCGTTGAACAGCTCGGCGAACCGCCCGAGCAGCAGGTCGGCACCCTTGTAGCCGGACGTCTCGGCGGCCCCCAGGACGACCGGGCCGTTCGGACCCGGCACCTGCGAGGCGCCACCGGTCGAACCCAGCGGCACCAGAACCGCGTCCGCCCCCGGCAGGTACGTCCGCTCCGGCGAGGTGCCCGCCGCGAGCGCCCGGATGTTCGCCGCCACCACGACGGCGTGCTCGGAGGCGGCCTTGGAGCGCTTCGGCTCCGGTACGGCGGTGACGTCACCGATGGCGAAGACGGTCGACGCGCCCGCGACCCGCAGGTGCTCGTCCACCTCCACGTGCCCGTCGCCGCGCCGGGCGGCAGCGAGGCCGCCGCGCAGCATGTCGCTCAGCGGCGCCATGCCGTAACACCTGAACCACAGGTCCGCTTCGATCCGCGTCCCCGCCTCGGTCGTCACCGAGAACGCCTCGCGCACCCCCGGCGCCACCGGCGGCATGGCCGTCAGCGCGCTGCCCAGCTCCAGCCGCACGCCCCGCTCGGCGAGCTGCTCCCGCAGCGCGCCGCGCAGCTCCGGCAGGTAGCGCCCGCCGAGCACGTCCTCGGCGGGGTCGACCACCACGACCTCGGTGCGCGGCCACTGCTCGGTGATCTCCCCGGCCAGTTCGAGGCCCACGGGACCGGCGCCGAGCAGCAACACCCGGGAGGCGGCGGCGAGTTCGGCCCGCGTGTCCGCGTGCCGCAGCACCGAGTCCGCACTGTCCTCGGTGTCGGGCTTCGCCGGGTACGGGTACGAGGAGCCGGTCGCCAGCACGACGTACTCCGCGTCGATCCGCGTGCCGTCGGCCGTGGTGACCCCGGACGCGTCCACCTCCACGGCGCGGTCGCGCACGTGCCGGCCCCGGGTGAACAGGCCGTCGTACCCGAAGTAGATCCGCTCCGCCCAGTCCGCGTCGACCAGGCCGCGCAGCGCCGCCACCGCGTGGACGAAGGCGTCCTTCGGGTCGATCAGGACGACGTCGAAGTCCGGGTCGAGGTCGCGCGCGAGCGCTGCTCCGCCGTATCCGCCGCCGACGATCGCGACCGTGCTGCCCATACGTTGCGCTCCTTGTGCGTTGTGCTCACCGCGTTGAAAACAGCCTGCGGAGGCAGGGCTCCGCCGGTGTCCGTGAGCGTAGCCGTCCGCTTAAGTAAAATGCAATCTGTATGGCAATTAATGACTCGACGTGGGGGTGGGGCATGCCGTTGACCTATGGGTACGAGCGTTTCGGGGGGCCGGAGGTCGAGCGGTTCGCGGAGGTGCCGCGACCGGTGCCGGGGGCCGGTGACCTGCTGATCGCCGTGCGCGCTGCGGGGGTCAACCCCGTCGACCACAAACGGCGTTCGGGGCGGTTGCCGGCGGGGGCGCCCGCCGTGGCGCTGCCCGCCGTGATGGGGGGTGAGGCTGCGGGGGAGGTGGTTGCGGTCGGGGCCGGTGTCGCCGGGTTCGCCGTCGGGGACGCGGTGCTCGGCGGGCCGACGACCGGGGGGTTCGCGCAGTATGCGCTGCTTCCCGCGCGGGCGGCGGTGCGGAAACCGGCGGAGGTGTCCTGGGTTGACGCCGCTTGCCTGCCGATCGCCGGTGCCACCGGGTACGCCGCTGTGCGGCGGCTCGGGCTGTCTGCCGGGGCGACCCTGCTGATCACCGGGGTCGCGGGCGGGGTCGGCGTGGTCGCGGCTCAGGTCGCGGTGGGGCTCGGGGTGAACGTGGTGGGGGTGGCGGGCCCGGACAAGCGGGCGTTCGTCGAGGGGCTCGGGGTGCGGTTCGTGGCGTCCGGTACGGGGCTCGCCGCCGCGGTGCCGGGTGGCGTGGACGGCGTGCTCGACCTGGTCGGGGGAGAGGTGCTGCGCGAGAGCGCGGGGCTCGTGGCGGACCGGAAGCGGCTCGCCAGCGGCGCCGACCGGGAAGCCGTTGCCGCGCTCGGCGGTTCGGCGCTGGGGCCTGTGCGCGACCCCGCGATTCTGGAGGCGGTGGTGGAACTCGTGCGCACCGGTGCCCTCGACCCGAAGGTGACGAGCATCGTCCCGTTCGCGCGGGCCGCGACGGCGGTCCGGGCGGTGGAGAGCGGGCACGGGCGGGGGAAGACCGTCCTGGAGATGTCTGGAGTCCCCCTCGACCCTTCCTTGAGCCGCGCCCGGAATTGACCGCTCCGCCTTCCCCGGGCCAGACAGAACGGGGAAAGTAAAGTACAACGTGTACAGCAGATCGGCAGACGAGCCGCCCGATCCACCGGAGGACGCCCTGAACACCACACCCACGGTCCCCGCCGAACCGTACGCGCCGCCGCGCCCCGCCGGCGTCGGCCGCCCCGGCGGCAGGGCCGCGAAACGCCGGGCCATCACGGAGGGCGCGCGCACCGTCTTCGGCCGCGACGGCTACAGCCGTACCAGCATCGAGGCCATCGCCACCGAAGCCGGGGTGTCCACCCGCACCATCTACAACCACTTCCAGGGCAAGGACCACCTCTTCTCCGACGTCCTGCACGACAGCGCGAGCCAGGTCGCCGACGCGTTCGTGGCGACCGTGAGCGAACACCTCGCCGGCGCCGACGCCCGCGCCGACCTCCTCGTCCTCGGCAACGCCCTCGTCGGCCAGCGCACCCAGTTCCCCGAGCACTTCGCGATGATCCGCCAGATCAGGGCCGAGGAGCAGCACTTCCCGCCCGCGGTGATCGACACCTGGCGCCAGGCGGGCCCCCTGCGCGTCCAGCAGGAGGTCACCCGCCGCCTCGACGACCTCGCCCGGGCGGGCCTCCTCGACACCGACGACCCGTCCCGCGCGACCGCCCACTTCGTCGCCCTCGTCAACTCCGAGACCAGCCCCCACGGGGACCCTCAGACGCCGGCGCAGATCCATGCGTGCGTCACCAGGGCGGTCGACGCCTTTCTCCACGGCTACGGGGGGAACTGAGCACCGGGGGTGCGGGGGGAACTGGGGCGGGGGCCGCGTACGTTGGGTCCGCTGACGAGAGAGGACGTGCACATGACCGCCCCCTGGACCGTTCCGGGACTCCCCTTCCCCCTCACCCCGTCGTCCGACAAGGCGTGGGCCGTCGACGGGGACACCGTCACGGCCACCGCCGCGGCACACAGCGACATCTTCATCGACCCGGGGACCGACTCGCAGCTCAACGCCGAGTCGATGCTCAACGCCGCCACCCTGCTCGGCCCGCCGCCGGAAGGCGACTTCCAGTTCAGCGCGCGGGTCACCGTCGAGTTCGGGGCCACCTTCGACGCCGGGGTGCTGCTCCTGTGGATCAACGAACGGCACTGGGGCAAGCTCTGCTTCGAGTACTCGCCCGACGGCGAGCCGATGATCGTCTCCGTGGTCGCACGGGGTGTCGCGGACGACGCGAACGCGTTCGTCGTCGACGGCCGGACGGTGTGGCTGCGCATCGCGCGGATCGACGGGGCGTACGCGTACCACGCCTCCCTCGACGGCGTGACCTGGCGCATGATCCGCTTCTTCGCCCTCCACGACCCCGGCGCGCGGGCCACGGTCGGCTTCGAGGCACAGTCACCGACCGGCGATGGTTGCCGTGTCACCTTCGACGAGGTCCGCTTCACCCGCGAACGCCTGGCGGAGCTGCGGGACGGCTCCTGACACGGGCCCGGCGCCCACCTCGGTGAGCGCCGGCTTCCGTTGTTCCCTCGGTCGGCGGCGAGGTCAGGCCGGGGTGAGCCGCAGGAGGGCGCAGCCGTGTGCGGGGAGGGTGAGGGTCAGGGCGCGGCCGTCGTGCGGGGTGTCCGTACGGGTCCACAGGTCCCGGACGCGGTCGTCGGGGAGTGCGCCGATGGAGCCGAGGGGGACGGTGACGGTCTCCGGGGTGTCCGCGAGGGAGAAGACCGCCGCGTAGCGGGTACGGCCGTCGGAGTCGTCCGCCGTCCACAGGACGAGGTTCCGCTCGCGCAGGACCTCGCGGCTGGCGCGGCTGTGCAGGAGGACCTCCAGCGCTTCGGCGTTGGTGAGCAGGTCGATCGTCTCCGGCGGGCTGGTGGGGAGGTCGCCGCCCATCATCAGCGGGGAGCGGGAGACGAACCACAGGGTGAGCAGGCTGACCTGCTCGTCCCGGGTCAGCCGCGAGATACGGTCCTCGCCGCGCTCGGCGCGGATGCCGATGCGGCCGAGGGGGAGCATGTCGGCGTCGGCCCAGCCGCCCGGGCCCTGCGCGGGGGCCCACCGCGCCATGCGGGCGAACTGTGCCTCGACGTCCTCCCACCGGTCCCACAGGTCGTCGCACACACGCCACATCGTGGCGTTCTCCCGCAGGTGGCCGAGGTGCGCGAGGGACATGTCCGTACCGGGCGAGAGGCTCAGCTCGATCGGCCGGCCGCTGCGCTCGATGGCCCGCCCGTACGCCGCGATCTCCCGGTCGTGGTACGGGACCAGCATGTCGTCGGCCTTGACGAAGTCGACTCCCCACGCGGCGAACTGGGCCACCTGCGCGTCGTAGTACGCCTGCGCGCCGGGGTGGTCGTGGTTCAGGCCGTAGTTGTCGGGGTTCCAGGGGCAGACGGAGCCGGTGTCGGCGACCTCGTCCGCCGTGAAGTCCGTCCCGGCGACGGGTAGTCGGGCGGCGACCGCGCGGCGCGGTATGCCGCGCATGATGTGCAGGCCGAAGCGCAGGCCCAGCCCGTGTACCTGGTCGGCGAGCGGCTTGAAACCCGCGCCGTCGGCGGCGGACGGGAACCGGTTGGGCGCCGGCAACTGGCGGCCGTACGCGTCGAGGACCACCGGCGGGTCCTCGTTGTAACCGTGGGCACGGGCGGTCGGCTCGTACCACTGGATGTCCACCACGACCGTGTCCCAGCCGTACGGCAGCAAGTGCTCGTGCAGGAAAGCCGCGTTGGCGAGCACCTCGGCCTCGGTGACGGTGGGGCCGTAACAGTCCCAGCTGTTCCAGCCCATCGGCGGGCGCAGGTGGCGGTCGGGGAGCGGGCGTACGGGGCGGCTCATGGCGGTTCGCTTCCTGGGAGGGGCGGATGCGCACGGGGTGATCTTGTACAGGTTGCATCACGGGAGCGGGGTACGGCCAGGGTCGAAAATTTCGCCCCGCGCACCCTCAGCGCACCACCCTCACCCCCCGCAGCCGGTTGAGCGCGGCGGCGATCTCGTGGCGGCGGGGTACCGCGAAGTCGTCGTCGTGGACCGTGCGGAGCGCGGCGACGGGGTCCGCGCCCGCGAAGTCCGCGTCGAGGAGGTCGAGGGCCTCGGCCAGCGTGCGGTCACGGGTCAGGTGGCCGTGGCGGACGAGGAGTTCCAGGGCGAGGCCGATGCCGGTGACGTGGGAGGCGTCGGCGAGGGGCTCGACGCAGCGCAGGTCGATGTCGTGCTCGCCGAAGACCAGGTAATCGGTGCCCCGGGAGCGCACCCGGCTGCGCCCCTTCGCCGTGGAGTCCACCGACGCCGGGTCGACGCGGCGGGCGACGACCCCGGGGAAGGAGTCCGCCTCGGCCCGCCGCCCCGTCGGCACGGCGGCGATCTCCCGCGCCCGCTCGCTCACGTCGTACGGCCGGTACGCGTCCATCATCACCACCCGGTCGGCGACTTCGAGATAGTCACCGCTCCCGCCCATCACCAGCACCGTCGACACCCCGTGATCCCGGTGCAGGGAACGGACCGAGTCCACCAGCGGCGTGAGCGGCTCCCGCTCCTTCGCGACCAGCGCCTGCATCCGGGCGTCCCGGATCATCAGGTTGGTCGCGGCGGTGTCCTCGTCGATGAGCAGCACCTGCGCCCCGCTCTCCACAGCCTCGCACAGGGACGCGGCCTGCGACGTCGACCCAGACGCGTTCGGCGTCGAGAAATCCGCCGTGTCCGCGCCGCCCGGCAGATGACTGACGAACGCGTGCACGTCCACCCGCTCCACCGGACGCCCGTCCTCCGCCCGGATCTTCACCGTGTCCGGCAACGAGACCGCCAGCTCCCGCCCGTCCCCCGGAGCGTGGTCCCACACCCCCGTCTCCAACGCCCGCAACAGCGTCGACTTCCCGTGGAACCCGCCCCCGACGATCAACGTCACCCCTTCGGGAACCCCCATCCCGCTCACCGCCCCCGCGTGCGGCAACTCGACCGTCACCCGCAGCTCCTCGGGCGACCGGAACTTCACCACCCCCTCACCCCGCGCGGGACGATCGTCCGCCCCCGTCCGCCGGGCCAGCAACGACCCGTCCGCGACGAACCCCACCAGCCCGAGCCCGGGCAGCGCCGCCCGCAGCGCGGCCGAGTCCTCCACCGCCGCCACGAACTCCCGCACCCGCCCGGCGTCCAGCGCCGCCAGACACAGCGCCCGCTCGGCGACACGCGGCAGCACCTGGCACAACAGCCGCCACGCCGCCCGCCCGTCGATACGCCGGTGCGGCCCCGGCAACGCCACCCCGAGCCGCAGCGTCACCGACCCGTCCCCGGCGTCCACCGTGCACGAGTTGCGGTCCAGCACCTCCTGCCCGCCCGCGTCCAGGTGCAGGTCCCGCTCCGCGTCCACCTCCCGCGCCGCCTGCCGCACGAGATACCCGGCCAGCGCCCGCCGCCGCACCGCCGAGTCCCACAACTCCCGGGGGAATCCCGCCTGTTCGCCCGGCACCCGCACGGCGACCCGCGCGGGCGGCGCGTACGGATCGGCCTGCCCGCGCACGATCTCCAGCACCACACCCCCGGGCAGCTCCCACGGCCCGGTCAGCCCCCGGTACCGGCTGTAGGACGCGCCGTCGAGCTGCTCCAGCTCCCGGTCCAGACCCTGCCGGACCCGGTCCGTCCGCTCAGGACCCTGCCGGGTACGGCCCGCCCGGTCCGACGGTCCGGTGGGCCGGGTGGGTCGCCCATGACGGCGCATACAGTGCTCACTTCCTCGCTGCGAAGCCGCGAATCCACGTCCGTCCCTCACCATCAGCACTCCTCCGGCCGGTGCCCGGACTGCGGGAGGGAGACCGTCGGATCGTACTGGGAGGAGATCTGGAAGACCCCCGGCTCCCGCGCCGTGAGCCGCGTGAACACGGCGCCCTCGCCGCCGTCCTCGCCGCTGTCCTCGCGCAGACAGGCCCCGTTGTCGGCCCGCAGCCAGGGCGAGTAGGCGAGCCGCACGGTCACCGAACCCGCCCTCGGCAGGTACACCACGAGGTACGCGTCCCCCTCCGGCGCCCGCACGACCTCCCCGGGCGCCGACACCAGCGGCACGGCGTCCCGCACCCGGTACAGCTTCCAGTGCGCGTCGCCCCACACCGGCTCCAGCCAGTCCGGCCGGCGCTGTATCAGCTCCGCCTCGGCGACCCCCGAGTGATCGGGCACGGCGTCCGGGACGGCGACGAAACCCACCGCCCACCGGTCCAGCCACGCCCGGTACGAGGCCGGCGTCAGCGTCCCGTCGTAGAAGATCCGGCCCCGTTCGACATCCAGCTGGGTGTTCCAGCCCCGCGCCATGTTGACGTGCGGCGACAGGACGGCGGCCTCACGGTGGTCGTGCGCCGGAACGACCTCGACCCGCCCCTGCCCCGCGCCGAACCGGTCGAGCGCCTGAAGCAGCCCCTTGGTGTCGGCCGCCCACGCCGGGACCTGACTCGACGCCTTCAAGAAGGACACGGGCGTCCCCGACCCCACCCAGAACAGCGACCCCGCCAGCGCCAGCGCGAGGCCACCGCGCCGCAGCCGGGCACCCGGCGCCGTCGAGACCAGGGCCGCCAGCAGCACGGCCGGGGCGAAGAGCAGCGCGAACCGCTCCACGTTGCTGCCGATCGGCGTCGCCAGCAGATAGGAGAGCCCGACCCCCACCGCGTACACCGCGCCCCCGAGCCGCACGACCCGCCACCCGCGCGGCGCCCACACCGCCACCGCGAGCCCGAGCCCCATCGGCCACCACACCCGCCCGGACGCCATCGGCTCCTCCCCGTCGAAGGGGAACAGCAGCGTCGTCGCCCCCACGACCAGGAACGGCGGGACGATCAGCACGGCGGCCCGCCACCAGTCCCGCACCAGCCCGTACGCCGCACCCGCGACCACCAGGAACAGCCCGGCCACCGGACTGCCCGCCGTCGCCAGCACCGCGAACCCGGCGGCCAGGGCCGGCCGCCGCTCTCCCGCCAGCACCACGCACGCCGCCAGCGCGAAGGCGACCCCGAGCGCGAACGTCACCCGCCCCGCCGCCACGTTCACCCACAGCCCGAACGCCGCCAGCAGCGCGGGGGCCAGGGGCCGGCGCATCCCCGATCTCACGAACAGCTCGCCAGCCAGCCAGCTTGCCGCCAGCCCCGAGGCCACGGCGACCGTCCGCACGCCGAGGAACCCCATCAGATACGGGGAGACGATGCTGTAGTTCGCCGTGTGCAGGCCGCCGAACCAGAACAGGCCGTACGCCGAGTCCCCGTGGTCGGCCGCGAACCGCGCCCACGCCTCCTGCGCGGCCAGGTCGCCGCCGCCGTTGGCCCGGAACAGCGCCCACACGACATACAAGGGGAGCATCGAGAACGCCGCGAGCAACGGCACCCGGTGACGGCGCGACCAGGGGGCGGGCTGGGCAGGGGCGGCGAGGGCAACGGCCACGAGGGGCACCTCCGTTCGAAGCAGCGGGTGTCAGTGACGAGACGGCTCCCCGACCGCGATACGGCTGGTGGGGCCGGTCCCGTCGCCTCCAGTCTCGGCCGCCCCACCCCCACCTCACATCGGCCGAATGGCCAGGTCTTCCACCCGAAACCGCTCCCACAACTGGCCATTCGGCCGAGGCGCCGACCCCTCGGCCCGTGGTCAGCTTGAAGCTCACACCGCTGCACTCCGCTTCTCGATCGCCCGCACCACCGCCACCATGTCCTCCCCGCCGTGCCCCTGCTCCACCGCCTCCCCGAACAACGCATGACACACATCCAGGAGAGGAGAAGCCACGCCCGCCTTCCGAGCCGCCTCCGCGATCAGCCGATTGTTCTTGAGCACGTCGACCGCCCCCGCCTGCACACCGAAGTCCCGCTCCACCAGCTTCGGCGCCTTCATCCGCGACACCGCGCTCGCCATCGGCCCGGCGTCGAGAACCTCCCGCAGCAGCGCCGGATCCACCCCCTGCCGCCCGGCGAAGTGGAACGCCTCGCTGAGCCCCGTGACCAGCGTGATCAAAAACAGGTTCACCGAGAACTTCATCAGCAGCGCCCCCGGCACGGCCCCGCAGGCGAACGTCTCCCGGCACACCGGCGCCAGCAGCGCCCGTACATCCGCCACGGCATCCTCGTCCCCCGCCAGCATCCCCACCAACTGCCCCTGCTCCGCCGGGACTTGCGACCCCGAGACCGGCGCCTCCACATACCGCCCGCCCACCGCCCGGACGTCCTGCTGGAGCCCGGCGGAGTACTCGGCCGACGTGGTGCCCATGTGTACGACGACGCGCCCCGCGACCCGTGCGGCGAAGTCGGGTGTACCCCGTCCCAGCACCGCGTCCACGGCCTCCTCGTCGGCCAGCATCAGCACGACCGTGCCGGACCGCTCGAAGACCTCGCCGGGACTCCCCGCGATCTCGGCACCGGCGGCGCGCAGCGGCTCGTACCGGCCCGGTGAACGGTTCCACACCACGAGTGGGGTGCCCGCCCGGGCGAGGTTGAGCGCCATGGGCTGGCCCATGACGCCGAGACCGACGAAGCCCACGTACGACATGCCGCACCACCACTCTCCGCAGGGCTATGACCGCCGTCATAGTAGCCCGCGCTATGACAGCGGTCATAGACTCGTCGGAGGATACGGAAAGGGAGATACAGGGGTGACGGAACGCGGAGCGCGCGAGCGGATGGTCTTCAGTGCGGCCCAGCTCATCCGGCGCGACGGAGTCGGTGCGACCGGGATGCGTGAGGTCGCCGCCCACGCGCAGGCGCCGCGCGGCTCGCTCCAGCACTACTTCCCCGGCGGCAAGGAGCAGTTGGTCAACGAGGCCGTCCAGTGGGCCGGCCGGTACGCCGGGAACCGCGTGCCCCGCTTCCTGGCCGCCCTCCCCTCACCGACGCCCAGCGGCCTCTTCGCCGAGATGGTCCGGCAGTGGACCGACGAGTACGAGACCTCCGGCTACGCGGGCGGCTGCCCCGTGGCCGCCGCCACCGTCGACTGCGCCAAGACCACGCCCTCGACCCGGGAAGCCGCGTCGAACGCCTTCGCCGGGTGGACCGACGCGGTGGCCGCCGCCCTCACCGGGATGGGTGTGCCGAAACACCGGGCCACCCCGCTCGCCACCCTCATGATCAGCACCATTGAAGGCGCCCTCCTCATCGCCCGCGCCGAACAGAGCACGAGGGCCCTGGACACCGCGACCCGAGAACTCGGCCCCCTCCTGGACGCCGCGGTCGCCCACGACCTCACCTGACCGGCGCGCTGCTGCGCCCCTGCCGCCGCCCGCTCAACTCGACGTCCAGCGTCTCCTGCGCGACCCGCATCCCCTCGACGTGCTCGGGCCACGACATCCGCTCCCAGATCTCCTCCTCGGCCACGTCCTCGACATGCTGGACCACCCACCACACATTCCCGAACGGATCCCGGACCCGCCCGCCCCGCTGTCCGAAGGCACTGTGCATGACGGGCGTGACCACCCTGCCGCCACCCGCCACAGCCCGTGCGACGACGTCGTCCGCGTCCCCCACGAACACCCGCAGCAGACTCGGCATCACCGGCCAGTCCTCCCGCCGGTCGAACGCCAGCACCACGGTGTCCCCGACCCGGACCTCCCCATGCCCGACGGCCCCGTCCTCGGTCACCACCCGCCCCAACTCCTCGCCGCCGAACACTTCCACGACGAAATCCAGAAACGCTCCGGTGTCATCGGTGACGACCCAGGGAGCGACGGTGGTGTAGCCGTGGGGCTGCGCAGACATGGGGTTCCTCTCGCCGAAGTGCGGTACCGACGACGGTAGGGCTGGAGTAGGCCAGGAGGTGTCCTAGTCGAGGCGGGCTGCTCGCGGCATCACAACCCGAACGCCCCAGCGACCTGCTCCCCAAGCTCCTCCTCCGTCATCGTGACGTCGACCCGGACGACATGCAGGTGCAGGCGTGAGGTCTCTCGCTCAAGCTGCTCGACGAACATGGCGTCCCGTTCCGCGAGATTGCGCGCGGCCTTCTCCGGGTCGCTGGTCCGCCAGATGAACCCCTCGCCGGGAGCCGACCGGCCGGAGACGGCCGCCTCCCGGAAATCGGGCGTCGGGAGGAGCCAGACGGCGTGGTGCGGAGTGGGGAGCAGAGGGTGGACGAGGTGGGGGAGGAGGCGGAAGCCCTCGGCGATCACGGGCCGGTCCTGCGGCAGGCGGAGCAGGTCCTCGACGATCAGGTCGAAGCCCTCGCCCCGGTACCAGTGGAACGTCTCGAACATGGTGCGCGGAGACCGGTACACCCACCGCTCGTCCATGCCCATCGCCATGAACTCGTGGAGGAACGGGGCTTGTTGGGGTGTGGTGCGGCCGGCGTGGTCCGGCATCGAGTCGTCGGTGACGTAGAGGTGCCAGCCGTGGTGCACGGCGAGCCTGCGGGCGATCGTCGACTTGCCTGCGCCGGGGCTCCCGCCGATCCAGTACACGTGACGCAGCCGCTCGGCGAGGTCGAGGTCCACGGGTCAATCCCCTTGGGACCAGGCCGCCACCGGCAGCGAGAGGTACACGCCGAAATCCTCCAGACCCGTCGCCCCAGCGATCCCCGAGTGCAGCGCATCCACCCGCTCCTGCCGATTCCCCGCCCGGCTCTCGAACCACTTCGACCGCACCTCGATCACGACATCGAGCCCGCTACGGTCGTACGGCCCGAGCGCCCGGAACCGCAACTCCACGTCCCCCGGCTGGAGTTCCCCGTCGTAGGGCTCCTCGGGACACTCCACGGCGATGGACACGAGATGGGGGAGGACGGAACCGAGTTCGCGCAGGGTGTCCGGCGAAACATGCGGGGCGTAAGTGATCTCCACGAGCGGCATCGGCCCACCTTAACCATGGCCGTCCGTGTAGAGGCAGAAGGGATGCCCGGCGGGATCGAGCAGGACACGGACGTCGCTCTGCGGCTGGAACTCGGCTTCCCGCGCCCCGAGTTGGACCGCGTGCGCGACGGCCACCCCGAGATCGGTGACCTCGAAGTCGAGATGGGCGCTCATCCGCGGGGCGCCCTCGCGCGGGGGCCAGACCGGAGGGACGTACCCCTCGGCACGCTGAAAACCGAGATACGCGCCCCCTTCCGAAGGCGCGACCGCAGCCCCGTCGGCGTCTTCCTTCACGATCGCCCACCCGAGCAACTCCGAGTAGAAGCGGGCGAGTTCATGAGGATCGGGCGCCTCAAGGACGACGCCCCACCAGTCGTGCCGGGCCGTACGAGGCACGTCGGGACCGGGTTCGGGTCGTCCATGCAAGGAACCTCACCCCCTCCGTCGCGTACGGCGAATCCCATGCCGACTGATCGACGACTGTGATTCGACCGTCGGGCCTTCGTCAAGAATCCTCGGTTTCTTTGCGCAGCGCACGTATCCCACCCCCCTGCCCCAACCCCTGTCCCAACCCCCTGTCAGTGAATCGAGGAACTGTGCACATGAGAAACCGCCCGACCCGGCTGATCCTGACGGCTGTCGCCGCAGGCGTACTGGCCGTGGGCGCCCCGACCGTCGCCCTCGCGTCGGTCACCGCCCCGACCGCCCCGGCAGCCGCGCCCGCCGCGACCCCGGCCGCCCCCAGCGAGAGCCAGTGGAAGCAGCTAGACCACCTCGCCACCACCCCCTCCGTCCTCGGCGTCGCGGACTCCGGCACAGTGCTGAGGCTCGCCGCAGGCACGCCGGACGCGGTGAAGGCCAAGGTCGAGAACCTGCTCCCGGCGGACGCGCGGACGACCGTACAGACCAGCCGGTTCAGCAAGGACACCCTGGACACGATCCAGACGAAGGTCACCGACCGCACCTGGAACGACGACGCCGACCGGTACGGCGTGGCCACCGCCTACGACGCCGCCAGCGACAAGGTGACGGTCTACACGGACGCCCCGGACTCCGTCACGAAGTCGCTGACCAGCGCGTACCCGGGAGCCGTCGAGGTACAGCAGGCCCGTCTGGAACCCCAGCAGAGCCGCTTCGCCGACGCCCAGCCGTTCTGGGCCGGAGCCGCGCTGATCGGGACCGAGGGTACCCAGGCGTACAAGTGCACGGCCGGCTTCGCCGTCAAGCAGCACGCCACCGGTCACCTTTACCTGACGACCGCCGGGCACTGCTACGGCAACCTGACGCACGTCTACAGCCGGGGCCAGAACAACGGCTTCGGCAACTGGGTCGGCCAGGTCACGCGCCGCGACCAGAACATCGACACCGAGCTGATGTCCGGCAACACGGCCAAGCCCTACGACAGCTTCATGTTCACCGGGGGCCTCGCCGGCAGCGGCGCATCGATGTTCGTCCACGGGACGGAGCTGCCCGACAACGGCACGAAGGTGTGCGTGAGCGGCTCCGTGTCGTTCAACCACTGCGGTCACCCGATCTCCAACAGCAGGTTCAGCATCTGCTACTCGGGCGGTGCCAACTGCATCAGGGACGGCAAGGGCTTCGTCTACAACCAGGGCGGCACGAACTGGCCGGCCTACGACAACGGGCAGCTGACACAGCCGGGCGACTCCGGCGCCCCCATCTACACGACGGACGACACCGAGTCCGGCGCGTGGATCGTCGGCGGCCACTCGGGCGTGGTCTGGCAGGCCGAGAGCCCCTGCCACTGCTCGCGGGAACACATGGTCGGCGTGAACATCGCGGCCATCACCCAGGACCTGGGAGTCGACGTCGTCACCAGGTGACCGCAGGACTGCCGGCCGTCCCACCGGGGCGGCCGGCACCCCCGGCCGTACCGCGCCCGCGCGGCGCCTCTCCCTCCCCGGGCCGTACCGCGCCCGCGCCGCGCCCCTACCCTCCCCGACTGGAGCCACCATGTCCCGCCCCCGCAAGCCCGCCCGCCCCCAACGGGACGCCGCCCCGACCCCGCCCCTCGGCCTGAGAACCGCCCCCTGGCGGGCCATGGGCGTCCCCTGGTTCGCCCCCTTCACCGGGATCGCGGCGACGATGAGCGTCCTCGCCCTCGTCATCGCGGGCCCCGGCGTCACCGACACGGCCGACCGCATCCTCGCCGAAGCCGACTGGACCCAACCCCACACCTGGGCCGCGCTCCTGCTCAGACTGGGCGCCAGCGGCCTGGGCTTCCTGCCGGTGGGCCTGGCGGCCTACCTCGCGTACGGCATCGCCGGGCGGCCGGCGCTGGTGCCGGGACTGCTGGGCGGCATGGCCGCGACGGGCGTCCAGGGCGGTGTCCTCACCGGTCTGCTGGCCGGCCTAGTCGCGGGCGGGGCCACCCTGGCGCTCGCCCGGATCCCCGTGCCGTCGGCGCTGAGGGACGCCGCCCCGGCCGTACTGGTGCCGCTGCTGGCGAGCCTGGTGACCGCCGCGCTGATCATCGCCCTCGCCGGGGAGCAACTCACCGCGCTGACCGGGTGGCTGCACAGCAAGCTCGTATGGCTGGAGTTCAACCACCTCGCGCTGGCCGGCGCGGTCCTAGGGCTGATGGTCTGCTGCGACCTCGGCGGCGCGATCGGCAAGGCGGCCGTCGCCTTCGGCACCGTGGGCGTCAGCGGCGTCGACCCCGACAGGTTCAACCCGACCGACATGACGATGATGGCCGCCGTCGTCGCGGCCGGGATGGTGCCCGCGCTCGGCATGAGCCTCGCCACCGTCGTCCGAGGCAGGCTCTTCACCCCGTCGGAGCGGGCCTACGGCAAGGCGGCCTGGCTCTTCGGCGCGGCCTTCGTCCCCGAGGGCGCCGTCCCCTTCGCCCTCGCCGACCCGCTGCGGGTGCTCCCGGCGGGCATGGCCGGCGGGGCCGTCACCGGGGCCCTGACCATGACCTTCCACGCCACGATCACCGTCCCCTACGGAGGTGTCCTCGCCGCCGCAGACATCGGCGGACTGCCGCTCTTCCTCCTCGCCGTCGCCGCCGGAACCCTGGTCACCGCCGCGACCGCCGTCGGCCTCAAGAGCCTCGCCGGACGCCCTGCCCCGCTTCCCGTAGCCCCCGTGGCGAAAGTCCGCCGGAAGACGGCCGTCGCACGGTGATCACCAGAACTGCCGCAGGCCGAAGCTCCGCAGGGACACGGGGCTCGGGGGTTCCGTGGAGCTCCTGGCGTACAGGAGCGGCATCGGGCCACCCTCGTACGCGGCGGACCAGGCGAGCCACTGGTACGCGTACCACCCGCGTTCCATGCCGATGCCGATGCCGTTCCTGCCGAGGGTGCTGAGGGCCATCCGGTGGGCGAGGGCCACGTGGTAGCGGGCGCGGGCCAGCAGGGGGCGCTCCTCGTGGCGGGCGAACCACCGCAGCGCGGCGGCACCCCGTTCGGTGGGGGTGTCCGAGGCGGCGTGGAGCTTGAGGGCCTGCTCCAGGTCGAAGGTCTCCTCGCGCAGGAAGCGGGTCATCGTCCCCTGCGAGGCTTCGACGGCCGCGTCCAGGACCGTCCCCGGCCGCCAGTGGGCGACGGCCGGCGCGCCGGACCAGTCGGGGCCGAACGCCTCGGTCATGTCCTGCTCGACGAGGTCGCTCAGCGGGTCGAGCGGGGTGAAGCGGAACCGCGTGGCGGAGAGCGCGCTGTGGCGCTCCAGGACCGTACGCATGTCCTCGGCGTGCTGGTCGAGGACGCGCAGCAGGTGTTCGATGCGGCCCTCGGCGGCGTACCGCATCAGGACGAGGGAGTTGACCGTGGCGGACGCGCGGTCGGTCGCGGTCTGCTGGGTGACGTCGACGGTGCGGCGCCCGGCGAGGGAGTTGTCCAGGAGGGCGCTGACGAACGCCGTCATGCGCTGCGCGCCGGTGAGGCTGACGTGCGCGGGCAGCGTCGGGTCGCTCACCCCGGCCCGGTGCGCGCACAGGCCGATCTCGACGCCGAGGGACGGCCGGTCCGCCAGGAGCATCGACAGGAACCGCGCGCCGTCGACGTACCGGTTGGCCTCGGGATTGAACCCCTCCGCCTGCCTGCTGAGCCGGAACCCGGCGATCAGGGCGGGGACGAGGGCCAGCATCCGGGGGACGGTCAGGGCGGCGCGGTCGGACCTCGGGAGTCGGTCGAGGAGTTCGCGCCCCTTGATGACCTCCTCGCGCACGGGAACCTGCCCGCTCCCGGCGTAGACCGCCGCCCCGACCGCCGCCTCCCACCGGCGCGGCTTCGTCAGCGCCAGCGGATGGACCCCCGCGATCTGCTCCGGGGCGGGGAACCGCGCGTCGACGGACTCGGCGTCCGCACGCACCCGGCACAGCTCCGGCAGCTCCCGCACCCCGATCACCGACCCGTTGTACCGGCTGAGCACCTGCGACCTGGAGTAGTCCCAGAACGTCATCTCATCGGCCATCGCTCGCCTCTTTCTGCCTCTCTTCTCGTTCGGCGGGCCCCGCACGGACCTGCCCGACGGCACTGCGTACGGTGGACAGCGCCCCGCAGGCAGCCAGCGCCGCCACCGCCAGCAGGGCCCACGGCCAGCCGGCGCCCAGGCTCAGCGCGCCGGTCAGCACCAGCGGCGCGAGTGCCGAGCCCACGCCCCACGACAGCTGGTGCAGCCCGAGATGGCGGCCGGGCCGGTCCTCGGGCGCCATCCGGACGGCGACGGCGTCACCGGTCGGGCCGTGCATCAGCTCCGCCGCCGTGAACACGACCACGGCCACGACGAGCAGCGGCGCCACGAACGCCCCCGGCAGCCCGCTCGCCGCCCCGAACAGCGCGGCGGACACCGCCCACACCGCACCCGCCCACTGCATGACCCGCAGGTGGTCACGCCGCTCCACCCACCGCACCACCAGGACCTGCCCCGCCGTCACCAGCAGCGTGTTGAGCGCGAACACCACGCCGACCAGCCAGGACGGCCGGCCGAGCGCCTGGACGACGTACAGCGGCACCAGCACCGGGAGCGCCGAGGTGACCAGGACGAGCAGGGTGTTGGCGGCGACCATGGTGACGTAGGGACGGCCGGGCCGGGGAGCGTCCGGCGCGGTCGGGGACGCGGGGCGCGGACCGCTCCCGGCGGCGGGCAGCAGGGCGATCAAGGTGGTGGCGAGGAGGTAGCTCGCCGCGTTCGCCGCCATGATCGACCGCAGCCCGGCGGAGCCGAGACCGGCGAGGAAGCCCGCCGCGAGCCCGCCCGCCGCGAGCCCGACGTTGCGCAGGGTCCGTTCGAGCCCGTACCAGCGCAGCAGCTCGTCCGGCGCGCAACGCCGGGCCAGGAAAGCCCGGTTGGCGGGCCAGAACAGGTTGTCCCCGACCGCCGCGAGGACCGCGAGGCCCAGGGCCGCCCGGGGGGAGGAGGTCGTCAGGTAGCCGAGGAACGCCGCCGCGCGCAGCAGGTGCGCCACCTGGACGATCCGCTGCGGGCCGAACCGGTCCACGAGCGGACCGGACAGGGGCCCGGCGGCGAGGGCGACGATCCCGGCGACCGTCAGGACCGTCCCGGCGGTGGTGGCCGCCATGCCGTCGTGCCAGGTCAGGTAGAGCAGGAGGAAGGGCACGGCCAGTCCGCTGCCGGTGCTGTCGATCACCACGGCGGCGAACAGGAGCCGCTGCCCTTTCCCACGGGTCGTCAACGCCGTCACCGCACGCCGATCACGAGACGGGGCGCGTGCACGGCGTCACAGCGTCGCCATCGCGTTGCCGAGGTAGTTCGGCAGCCGCATCAGCTGGTCGCGCAGGGCGTCCAGGTCGACGGGGTAGCTCTCCCGGTAGCGGCGGGTCACCGCCTCCACCTCGGCCCAGGTGGCGGGCGTACGGCCGTCGTTGTAGCGGGGCGCCAGCTGGTCGTAGAGCTTGGTGCCGGGGCGCAGGAAGAGCTGGTTGAGGCCGAAGTAGCCGGGCAGGTTCGTCGCCCACTCCAGCAGCTCGCCGCTCGCGCAGGCGGGGTCGTCGGGCAGCCCGATCAGGATGAACGCGAACGGGGTGACCCCGGCGTCCTGGAGGCGGCGCACCGCGCTGTCGGTGACCCCCGGCTTGACCCGCTTGCCGACCGGTGTCTCGGCGATGCCGGGCGACTCGGCGCCCAGCCACATGCCCTTGCAGCCGGCCTTCGCCCACTGCTCGACGTCCGTGCGCAGCACGACCTCGGCGCGGCTCTGGCCGGTCCAGCCGAGCCCCTCGCCGATGAGAGCGTCGCACAACTCCTTGTAGAAGGTGGGGTGCAGGCCGAACACGTAGTCCAGGAAGAACACGAAGTCGACGTCGCGCTCCCGCATCGCCGCGATCTCCGCGAGGGTGCGCTCCACCGGCTGCGGGCGCATCCGGGTGCCGAACGGGAGGTGGCAGAACGTGCAGCCGTAGGTGCAGCCGCGCACGCCGAGCACCATGCCGCACGAACCCCGGCGGACCCGGCCGTCCATGAACACCTCGGCGGTGTACGCGGACAGGTCGAACAGGTCGTACGCGGGCAGCGGCCACTGTTCGGTGGACAGCTGGGGGTAGCTGTCGACCAGCGGCATCACGGGCAGCGCGGGCTTGCCGCCGGTCAGGTCGCGCACCGCCTGGATCGCGGCGGAGTCGACCTCGCCGCGCGCGACGAAGTCGGCGCCCAGTTCGGTGCGGGTCGCCTCCGGCAGATGCGTCGCGTGCGGCCCGCAGGCCAGCACGCGCGCCCCCGGCCAGCGCCCGCGCGCCTTGTCGACCAGCTCCCGGACCGGGTCCAGGACGAGGGGGTAGCACTGGGCGCGGTCGGCGATCGCCGTCACCACGACCACGAGGTCGGGGTGCGGGATGTCGCCGGGCGGGCTGTCGTCGAGCCGGTTGTCCCACACGGACACACCGACGCCCTCGGCGCGCAGCGCCGCACAGGCGTTGGCCACGTCCAGCGGCAACTGGAGGAAGTCACGCTCGAATTCGTCGTCGGGGATGGCGAAACAGACCTGGGTCATGGGGGCTCCGGGTCGGGTCGTGGGGGGCTCTTCGCAGGAAGAGAGCGGCCGGTCGCGGCACGGCGAGCCTATGAAGATCGACACGGCCCGCCCCACCCCCTACAACCCCTACGAACCCCTGTCCCCCGCCGCGCCGGTAGGGGTTCCTAGGGGGCGTAGGGGGTGGGGGGCCGCCGGACGATCTTCATAGGCTCGCTCTCGATCGGAGACGGCCCTCGCAGCCGTGTCCCCGGCAACCCGGACTTCTCGCGGACCGGCCGCCCCCCCACTCGATCCACGACGAGAAAGAGGTTGAGACGATGGCCCTCACGGAGAGCGAACCCACGAACGTCGCGGTCGACACCGGCACGCCCGGCCCCGCGACAGGCCGCTACGAGATCCTCGACGGCCGGATGACCCCCCACGACGTGAGCGAAACCGTCCGCGCCGTCCTGCGCGGCGAAGGCGTACCAGTCCGCTCCGCGACGCCGGACACCGTCCTGTTCGACCTGGACGGCACCCCCGTACACGTCCGCAGCAGGTCCGTCGCGGACGCGGCCCCCGACACCCTGGACGCCATCGACCCCCCGGCGGGCCGTACCCAGGTGCTATTGGCGGCGCAGGGCGCGCTGTCCCCGGCGGCGGAGGCGGTCTTCGAGCGCCTGGCCGACGCCCTGAACCGGGACGGCCGGTGCTACACGGACGCCGAGATCGCCTCCATCGTCCGGGGCATGCCGCTCGTCGACCGGTACGCCACCGAGGAACCGGCGCTGCGGGACTGGGCGCTGGTCTTCCGCGACCACTACGTGGAGAACAGCGTCGGCTTCCTGCTCGGCATGGAGCGCGCCGGCATCGACCGGAAGTGGATCTTCGCGCTGAACAAGGGCGACCGCACCCTGCACCGCGACCGCGTGCACGCCTGGTTCCTCAGCCGCGGCTACCAGAGCGACACCCTGGACAACTCGGTGATCAACGGCTCGGCGGACACCGCCGAGAAGGCGTACGCGCTGGCGGTCAACGAGCAGGTCGACGCCTTCGTCCGGCGCGCCCACGAAGCGGGCCGCAAGGTCCTCGTCGTCGACGACGGCGGCCTCCTCGCACAGGGCTACGGCGCGAGCGGCGTCCTGGACGAACGCATCGACGGCGCCCTGGAACTCACGGTCAGCGGCCTGAAGCGGATCGCAGGCGCACCCGGCGAACTGGACATCCCCGTCCTGAACATGGCCCGCTCCCGCCTCAAGAGCATGCTCGGCTACAACGAGATCGCCGACTCCTGCGTACGGCGCCTGCGCGCGATCCTCCCCGGCGAGAAGTTCATCGGCCGGCACGTCCTGCTCCTGGGCTACGGCACCCTGGGCGGCCGGGTCGCCCACGCGCTGCGCGCCCTGGGCTGCCGGGTCTCCGTGGTGGACACCGACGTCCTGACCCTGATCACGGCCGCCGAGCACGGCTACGAGACCTACCGCAGCGCCGGCGAGGCGCTCGCCGCGCACTCCCCGTTCCTGATCATCGGCAACACCGGCGAACTCGCCATCACCCCGAAGGACCTGCCGCTGCTGCCCGACGGCGTCCACCTCGCCGGCTTCGCCACCAAGGACTTCAGCCTCCTCAGCGAGAACTTGGAGGGCCTGGAGTCGACAGCGGTCCCGCTGGTCGGCGTCCGCTACACCCTGCCGACGGGCACCACGGCGACCCTGCTGGGAGACGGCCGCTCGCTCAACCTCTTCGAGTACGAGGGCATCGCGAACCGCGGCTACGACGCCTACCGGGCCGGCACCCTCATCGCCGCGAAGACCCTCTGCCGCGAGGCCGCCTCGCTCGGCCCCGGCCTGCACCTCGAACCGGTGGACCGGGCGATCGACGAGGCGGGCCTGTTCGCCGCCTACTACGAGGAGTACCTCGCCTCGGGCTCGCGGGCGGCCCGGTGAACCCCCGCACGACGGGGACCCACGTCTGCGTGATCGGGTTCGGAGCGGCGGGCCGCCTGCACCAGCGCCTCCTGAGCGACCTCGGGTTCGACGTCAGCGTCGTCGACCCCGCACCGGGCGCCGAGACACCCGGCGTCCCGGTCCTCGGCCGGATCGAGGACGCCCTGAGGCGCCGTCCCGTCGACGTGTGGTCGGTGTGCTCACCGACGGCCACCCACGTGGCGACGGTCGCGGACGTCCTGGACGCCGACCCGCAGGCCCGGCTGCTGGTGGAGAAGCCGCTGTGCCGGGCGTGGGAGATCCCCGCACTGACCGCGCTCCTCGACGCCCACCCCGAGGCCCGGCTGGTGATCATGGACCAGTACCGGCACTCGCAGGCGATGGCCCTGCTGCGCACACTGCGCTGGGAGCTGGCCCCCGGGCACCCGCTGACGGCGGTCCGGGTCGGGTTCGGCAAGGACCGCCGCGAGGACATCGCGGGCGGCCGGTTCGTCGACCACGACTTCGGCGTCTTCGGCTACGAGTGGCTGCACATGCTCGCCCTGCTGCGCGGCGCGCTGCCGCCGGAGACCTACGACCACTACATGGCGACCGCACCCGGCGAGGTGACGCTCCACGTGGCGACGGACCCTGAGCTGACGTCCACCGCCGCGCACGAGCGGGTGAGCGCGGACGGCGTGGAGGTCGACCTGTACTCCACGATCGTGGGCCCCGACCCGTCGGGACAGGTCGGCGTGCCGGACTGGTTCGACGGAGCGGTCACGGCGGGGGAGAGCCGCCAGCGCCGGGTCGAGGTGGTCGCGGGACCGGTGACCCTGCGCCTCGACCTCGACCCGGTGACCCTGCCCCGGGGCACCCGGCTGCCGCGCAACACGCACCGGCTCGCCGTGGCGGGACCGCAGCCCCGCGAGTGGCTGGTGCACGACTCGCCGCTGGACAACGCCCTGCGCTGGTCGGTGGCCGCCCTGCTGTCCCCGGACGGTCCCCCCGGTCTCGACCTGCGCGGAGTGTCGCGCATCGGCCGGCTCGCCGAGACCGCGCACCCCGCGCCCCGGCCACGGTCCGTGCGGACGTGACGAGCCCGCGCGTCTGTCTGCTGGTGCCCGCCGCCTCGGACGGGCCGGCCGTCCCGGTCCCGTGGGACGTCCTGCTGGCCGCCGCCCGGCTGCGCGCCGACGGCTGCGACGTCACCGTCTGGGACGAGCGGCTCGCCGCGTTCCCCCCGGCCGCCTCGGTCCCCGATCTGCTGGTGGTCTTCACGGCCGTCGGCACGCCCTGGCCGGTGGACCTGTCCCCGGTCAGGGCGGCCGTGGACCGCGCCCGCGCGTGGTTCCCCGGCGTACGGGTGCTGGCGGTCGGCCCGCACGGCAGCCGGCTGCCGGGTTCGACGCTCCTGGAGCTGACGGCGGATCACGTCGCCGTCGGCGAGGCGGCCTCGGCGGCGGTACGCGCCACCCGCGACCTCGCGTCGGGCGCCGCCGTACCCGTCCTGTACGGCGGGATGCCGCGCCCGCTGCCGCCGGTGCTCGTCGTGGGCAACCGGCCCCCGCCCTACCGGCCCCTGGAATGCTGGCCGCCGCCCGCCCACGACCTGGTGCCGCTGTCCCGCTACACGGCCCGGACGGTCGTGGACGGCGTACCCCGCCTCGTCCCGGCAGGGGCTGCGCGGATGGCCGACGGCCCCGAACGGGTGCTCGCCGGCCTCGCGGCCCAGCGGGCGGCGGGCCTCGGCCATGTCGTCTTCCTGGACCGCGTGTTCGGCGCCGACGGCGACCCCGGCGGCTGGCTGCGCGGCCGGGGCGTGGAGTGGACGAGCCGCACCCGGGCGGACGTCGTCCTCAGGAGCGACGTCCGGTCCTGGGCCGCCGCCGGATGCCGGACGGTGTGGCTGGACGCCGGCCCCCGCACCCGGGAGGCGGCGGCGAGGCTGTCCGGCGCCGGCATCACGCCCTGCGTGTCCGTGCTGGTCGGCGCACCCGGCGGTACCCGCGTGCCGGACCCGCCCGCCTGGTTCGCCCCGGTCCGGTTCGTCCTGCGGCCCGGCACCGCCGCGTACGACCGGCTCGCGCCGGGGCTCGGGGGCGGGACAGCGCCGGTCACCTGGCGGGGCGTCCAGGACGTGAACCTCCGCTACCGGCAGCGCCACCCCGCCGACCTCGACGAACTGGAGCGCGGACTCGCCGCGCTGCCCCGACTTCTCCCGACTGGATGTGAGGTTCCGTGCTGACGTTCGGTGTGATCGGCTGCGGGTCGATCGGCGGTTTCTGGACCCGGCTGCTGACCCGAGAGGACACCGCGCTCGCCCCACGGGCCCGGCTCGCGGCGGTCGCGGGCCGGGACCCGGTGCGGGCCGGGGCGCTGGCCGCCGAGGCGGGCTGCGGCGTGACGACCGTACCGGGACTGCTGGCCCGGCCCGACGTGGACGCCGTCCTGCTGTGCACGCCGAGCGGCACCCACGCCGAACTGGCCGAGGAGGCGCTGCGCGCCGGGAAGCACGTCCTGGTGGAGAAACCCGTGGACGTGACCCCGGAGGCCGCCGACCGGCTGATCGGCGTGGCCCGCGAGACGGGACGGACACTGGGCGTGGTGTCCCAGCACCGCTTCGACCCCGCCGCGAAGCTGGCCCATGAGGCGATCCGCTCCGGCGGGCTCGGCCGGGTCACCTCCGTCATGACCGAGCTGTCGTGGTGGCGTGCCCCGGCGTACTACGCCTCCGGGACCTGGCGCGGCACCCCGGACCTGGACGGCGGCGGCGCGCTGATGAACCAGGCGATCCACGCCGTGGACCTGGTGCAGTGGCTGGCCGGCCCGGTGGTGGAAGTGACCGCGCACACCGCGCAGTTGGCGCATCCCGGGATCGCGGTGGAGGACGTCGCGACAGCCAGCCTGCGCTTCGCGGACGGCGCCCTGGGCACCCTGCTCGCCACCACCGCCGCCTACCCCGGCCGGACCGCCCGCACGGCGGTCAACGGGGACCGGGGCAGCGTGGTCATCGACGACGACGAACTCGCCTACCTGCACCTGTCGCGGGACGGCGAAGAGGCACCCGCGTACGGGGCGTTCGGCGCCGCCGACCAGTCGGACGCCCACCGGACAGAACTGGCCAGGGACGAGGCCAGGGACGCCACGGGCATGCTCTACCAGCCGCACCGCGACCAGCTCCTGGATTTCTGCGACGCCGTCCGCGACAACAGGCCGCCCCTGAGCGACGGCGAGGACGGGCGGCGGGCGGTGGCCGTCGTGACCGCCATTTACACGTCCGCACGGACGGGACGCCCGCAGCAGGTCCACAGATAAAACAGGCGGCAAAATCCAGAAAAATGGTCTGGCGTCCCGCCTGGTCCGGACCGATGATGATCTTCATGCAGATGGAAAGCTGCGCCCGACAGATCGAAATGGGCAGTGGCCTCCTTGTCTTACAAGGAGGCCCGGGAACAGGAAAGACGTCCCTTCTGGAGGAAATGAAAAAGCGCGCCACGGCGTCCGGTTCGCTTTGCTTGTCCGCCACGGGATTCCCCGACGAACATGAACTGCCCTTTTCCGCCGTCGAACAATTCGGCCACGTCCCCGGAATCCCCGAGGGCGTCCGGTCGGCCTTACGCCGGCTCGTCGACCGCGCGGCACCGGCCCCCGCCGGGCTGCTGCGCACCCTCACCTCCGCGCTGACCGAACAGGCCGAACGCGGCCGGATCGTCATCGCCGTCGACGACGCCCACCACCTGGACCCGCAGTCCCGGTCCTGCCTCCTCTATCTCGCCCGCCGCCTGTACTCCCACCCCGTCGCCATGGTCCTGGCGTTCCCCCGGGCCTGCCGCGCCCCCGACGGCGGCCCCCTGGAGTTCCTCGCCCTCCCCGGAGCCCGGCTGGCCGAGATCAACCCCCTCGGCGAGGACGCCGTACGGATGCTGCTGGAGCGCCGGCTCCCGCTGCGGACCGCCGCAGGGCTCGCCGCCCCCGTCCACCGGGCCGGCGGCGGCAACCTCTGCCTCGTCACCGCCCTGCTGCACGACCTGCTCCGTGCCGGCGAGCCCGGCCCCGGCACACCGGTCCGCATCGGGGAGTCCTTCCGGACGGCCTACCTCGCCCTGCTGGCCCGCCACCCCGCCCTCGCCGAGGCCGTCGAGGCCCTCGCCGTGCTCGGCGACGACGCGACACCCCCACGAGCCGCCCGGCTGCTCGGACAGCCCCTCAAGGACGTCGAGCACCGGCTCGCCGAACTCAACCGCGCGGGCCTCCTGGAGGGCGGAGGATTCCGGCACCCGGACGTACCCAAGGCCGTGCTGGGCGCGCTCGGCGCACGGCTGCCGGCCCTGCACAAGCAGGCCGCCGCGCTGCTGTTCGTGGAAGGCGCGCCCGCCGTCGTCGTCGCCCGCCACCTGCTGGCCGCCGACGAGCCGCCCGACGCGGCGCAGGTGCGGGTGCTGTGGCACGCCTGGCAGCAGTACCTGACGGTCGGCCAGTGGGACCGGGCGCTCGCCTGCCTGCGCCTCGCGGAGCGCGCGGACCTCGACGGACGCCAGCGCACCAGGATCCTCACCGGGCTCGTCATGACCCTGTGCTGCCGCAACCCCTGCGCGGCGCAGGCGGAGGTGGACCAACTGCTGGCCGCGGTGCGTGCCGGGCACGCCGACTACAGCGCGCTGAGGGTCCTCGCCTTCTGGTTCCTCTGGTTCGGCAACCGGGACCAGGGCAGGGAGCTGATGATCCGGCTGATCGAGTCCTGCCAGGTCGGCGAAGGGCACGACGACGCGTGGGGCTTCGTCACGCTGGCGGGCTCCCTGTGGCCGGGACTGCTCGACATCCCCGCCGTACGCTCCTACGCCCACGACCAGCGCGACGCCGCCGTTCCGGGGGACGGGAACGGCACCGGCTGCCCGCTGCCCGCCGGCGCCGACACGCGCCGGTTCTGGGGACTCGACTTCGTGTCCCTGCTGGAGCTGATCGACCGCGGTGAACTGGCCCCCGCCGACCGGCTCTGCCAGGAACTGCGCGAGACGCTGCCCGCCGGCGCGTTCCTCGTCCGCCAGGCGTCCCTGGAGGCACTGCACGCCCGCATCCGGTGGCACCTGGGAGACGCGCCGGGGGCCGCGGCGTACGCGGCCTCCGCCCTTGAGCTGCTGCCCGACCACGGCTGGGGAGTCACCATCGGCCTGCCCCTGGCGGCCCTGATCGCCGCGCACACCCTCATGGGCGACCTGGACCAGGCGGCCCGGTACCTGGAGCGCCCGGTACCCGAGGAGATGTGGGAGTTCTCGTGCGGTCCGCTGTACCGGATCGCACGAGGCGGCTACCTGATGTCGATCGGCCGCCCGCACGCCGCCCTCCAGGACTTCCTGGCCTGCGCCGTCGACGGACGGCCGGACACGGTGGGCTGGCGCGTCAGCGCGGCGGAGGCGTACCTCGCCCTCGGCGACACGGACCGGGCCCGCCGTACGGCCGTCGAGGAACTCGTGCACGAAGGCCGCTCGGCGAACCACCGGAGCCGGGCCCTGCTGGTCCTGGCCTCGGTCGACGGCCCGCAACGGCGCCGGACGCACCTGGAGGAGGCCGAACGGACCCTGCTCGCCCGGCTCGGACAGGAGGACCTGGCACAGGGCCGCATCAAGGCCACGCGCGAACACGGGGACAAGGCGCTGGAGCCGGCCACCGAGGGCGGGGTCCCGTACTGGATACAGCCGCTCACGGTCCCGCTCGACGAGGAGCCCGCGCCGGCCGTGCCGTGTCCCGGGAGGAACGAGGCCCCGGCTGCGCCCGAGTCCCTCACGGAGGCCGAACGGCGGGTGGCGTCGCTGGCTGCGGAGGGCCGCTCGAACCGGCAGATCGCCACCCAGCTGTACATCACGGTGAGCACCGTCGAACAGCATCTGACCCGCGTCTACCGCAAACTGTCGGCCCGCCGCCGCTCCGAACTGCCGGACCTGCTGGCGCTCGGGGAGCGGTCGCAGCCGCACCGGGACGACACGCAGGCCACGGAGTCGCCCGCCGGGTGACATCGTTGCCGAGCGCCCGCCCGCACCCCCTGGAAGAAGCCGCTTGAACCACCGCCCCCGCCCCGGCCATGATCACCGTCCATGGAGTTCTTCTGCTACCACCGCGACCGGACCGGCTCCCTCCCCCTGCGCCGCCGACTCGCCGAAGCCCACTGGTCCTACATGGACGGCTACACCGCCGAACTCATCGCCCGTGGCCCCACCTTCGCCGCCGACGGCGAGACCCTCACCGGCAGCGTCCACATCGTCGACCTCCCCGACCCGGCGGCGGCCCGGGCGTTCGCCTTCGACGAGCCCAACTACCAGGCCGGGGCCTACCGGGACGTCCTCCTGCGGCGCTGGCGCAACCTGCTCGGCCGGACGATGTGGGACTTCCCCGGCGGCCGGACCGGCGGCAACCGCTACCTGGTGATCGGCCTCGCCCCCGACCCCGGCACGGACCTCGCCGTACCCCCGGACACCGACGACCTGATCGCCTTCGGCCCCCTCCTGTCGGACGACGGTACGGCCTGGCTCGGTACGGCGGCCCTGCTGCGCGCCCCCGACGCGGAAGCGGCACGCCGGGTGCTCGGGGGACACGCGGAGACGGAGGTGCACGACTGGGAGTTCGGCGGCCGACGCTGAAGAGGGGGCGGTGCGGTGAAGAGAAGACGCGCCTCAACCGACCTCTGACACCTCACGCCCCTTCAACCGCCCGCTCCACCACCACACCCCCGCCGCGACCACCCCGAGCCCCACCGTCACCACCCCGGAAACCCCCAGCACCCCCCGAGCCCCCAGCGCCGCGGTCAACGGTCCGCCCAGTGCCGCCCCCACCGGCGCCGCCGTGAGCAGCGCCGCCATGCGGGCCGCGAGCACCGTCGTCAGCCAGGCCGCCGGTGTCCGTTCCTGGAACAGGGTGAACGACAGTGCGGTGAACGGCCCGTAGATGACGCCGCCCACCCCGAAGCAGGCCAGCGTCACGGCGGTGGGTGCCCCCAGGCCGAACGGTACGAGCATCACGCCCCACCCCACGACGATCCCGACGGTCACCGGCCACAGCGGAAGCCTCCGCAGGGCCCCCGCGCCGAGCGCCCCCAGCACGGCACCCACCCCGAAGAGCATCCAGTAGAGGCCGAGCAGCCCGGCCCCGGCGCCGAGATCGTCGGTGACGTGCAGGGGGAGGGCGACCTCGACGGGCCCGTACAGAAAGTTGAACAGCCAGGTCAGCGCCAGCACGCCGAGCAGCTCGGGCTGTCGCCGCAGCAACCGCAGCCCGTCCACCGCGCGCCCCGAGTCGACGGGAGCGTCGGTCACCCCGCCCCCCTCACGCAGCCGCCCCACCTGGAAAGCGAGCACGGCGAACGACAGCGCGTCGACCCCGATCAGCCACGCGGGCCCCACCCACGTCACCAGGAGCCCGGCGAGCGCGGGCCCGAGGATGGTGGAGGCGGAGATGCTGGCGCTGAGCAACGCGTTGGCGGCGAGCCGCCGTTCGGGCGGGAGCAGCTGGGGGACGAGGGAGTACTTCCCGGCCCCGCCCCACGCGTGCAGCACGGAGGACCCCGCGAGCAGCGCGACGTACAGCACGGGATGCAGCACCCCCGCCGCCCAGGCCACCGGCACGCACCCGAGCAGCAGCGCCCGCAGCCAACTGTCCACCACGAGCAGCCTCTTGGGCGCCATCCGCCGCAGCCACCGCCCGAACACCAGCGCCCCCACGGCCCCCGGCAGCGCGTACGCCGCGACGGCCGCCCCCACCACGAACCCGGCCTGCCCCTCGGGCGCGATCAGCACCCCCAGCCACGCCACCGCGACGACACTCATCCCGTCCCCGAGATCGGAGACGGCCAGCGCGGGCAGCAGCCGCCTGAACTCGCGGTGAGTGAACAGCGGTTGATAGGACCGAGGGACAAGACGACGAGGCGATAGGAGAGTCACCAGGCAAAACTAAGGGACCGCCCGCGACGTAAACCGCTTGCGCGTACCCGCCCCAGCGGTGATCGTGGCCCGCGTGGATCATGAACTAGTCGAAGCCGCCGCCCAGCTCGCCCGCACCCGCTGCCAGGGCGACAACCACACGATGGCGGCGGCCGGCCGCGCCGCCGACGGCCGGATCGTCACCGCCCTGAACGCCTACCACTTCACCGGCGGCCCCTGCGCCGAACTCGTCCTCATCGGGACGGCCGCGGCCCAGGGCGTCTACGACCTGAAGACGATCGTCGCCGTCGGCGACCGGGACCGGGGCGTCGTCCCGCCGTGCGGGCGCTGCCGTCAGGTCCTCCTCGACTACTTCCCCGGCATCGAGGTGATCGTCGGGGACCGGGCGCTGCCCATCGCGGACCTGCTGCCCGAGAGCTACGTGTGGGCGGACCACCAGTAGGTCACCGCGTGCTGTAACCGGTCTCGATGAGCTGCCGCAGGGTCGGCAGCGCGTCGCCGTCGATGGGCGCGCCCTCGGTCCAGGCGAGGAACAGCGCGGCGAGGAAGAGATCGCGGCCCTGGACGGTCGGGCGCGCCGTGCCGCGTTCCCGTGCGGCGGCGAGGAACTCGTCGGTGACGGCGAGGAGTTCCTGGCAGGAGACGGAGAGCGGCGAGTCGTCGTGGGTCAGGGCGGCGAGGACCGGCGCGGGCAGCCCCGTGAAGGTGCTGAAGTACTTCTCCAGCGTCAGCAGCCATCGCCGCAGCCCTTCGTCCGCATCCTCCACGGCCCGCAACTCCTCGCGTCCGGCGAGGAGTTCGGCCGCCGGGGCCTCCAGCGCCGCCGCGAGCAGCGCCTCCCGGGTCGGGAAGTGGCGGTAGAGCGTGGCCGGGCCGACCCCGGCGTCCCTCGCGATGGCCTCCAGCGAGGTCCCGGCGCCGCACTCCGCGAAGTGGCGCAGCGCCGTGTCGAGGATCCGGGCCCGGTTGCGCGCGGCGTCGGCGCGGGGCTTGCGGCACGTCGTCGGGGTGGTGTCCATCGCGTTCCTGTTCCTGTAGAGCGGCTCGAACCAGTCAATCATCACGCCAAGCGGACACAGTCTCCGTTTGACGTGATAGGAAGTGGATGGTGCCTCCGGATATCCGTCCGGGCCCACTTCGAACGGAGTACGCCATGCCCCGCACCCTCGGACTCATCGGCAGCGGAAACATCGGAACAGCCGTCGCCCGCCTGGCGATTGCCGCCGGCTGGGACGTCGTCCTCAGCAACTCCCGGGGCCCCGAGACCCTCGCGGATCTCGTCACCGACCTCGGCGAGAAGGCCCGCGCCGCCACCCCGGCGGAAGCCGCCCGCGCCGGTGACCTCGTCGTCGCGACCGTCCCCCTGTACGCGTACGACAAGCTCCCCGTCGACGCCCTCGCCGACAAGACGGTCCTCGACACCCTCAACTACTACCCCGCCCGCGACGGCCGTCTGCCCGAGCTGGACGCGAACGACCTCACCAGCAGCGACCTCGTCCAACGGCAGCTCGCCGGCTCCCGCGTGGTCAAGGTGTTCAACAACATCGGCGCCCACCAGCTCGCCACCCTCGCCCGCCCCTCCGGCGCCCCCGACCGCAGCGCGCTGCCCATCGCCGGGGACGACCCGGGCGCCAAGAAGGAGGTCACCGACCTCCTCGACGTCCTCGGCTGGGACGCCGTCGACGTCGGCACGCTCGCGGAGAGCTGGCGCGTCGAGCCGGAGACGCCGGTCTACGTCAAGCCGTACGTCGGCGAGGCGCCGGAGGGGCTGTCCCCGGTGGAATGGTTCGGCTGGATGCAGGAGACACCCGGCGTCACCGCCCCCGCGAGCCGCATCCGCGAACTGGCCGACTCCGCCGTACGGGGCCCGGCGGGCGGCGTGCTCCCGGAGGGGCTGGACTTCCCGGAAAGGCGGTAGAGCCGCCGCGGAGCCTGTGCTTCGATACGGCGGTGAACACGGAGAACACGGTCAGGCCCCGCACGGACGACGATGTCGCCGCCTGCGTCGAGGCTCTCGCGGACGTCCACCGGCGCGATGGCTATCCCGTCAACTGGCCCGAGAATCCCGGGGGTTGGCTGGCCCAGGCGTCGGGGCTGGGCGCGTGGGTCGCCGTACTGGACGGGCGGATCGTCGGGCACATCGCCCTCAACATCGGCGGCGAGGGGGACGTGGCTCCCGGTCTGTGGGGCGATCCGGACACGACGGCCGTCGTCAGCCGCCTCTTCGTCGCTCCCGAGGCGCGTGGGCACGGTTTCGGTGTGCGGCTCATGGAGCGGGCGGTTGCGGAGGCTCGGCGCCGTGGGCTTCATCCGGTGCTCGATGTCGTGGCGACGGATATGGCTGCGGCGGCGTTGTACGAACGGTTGGGGTGGAAGTTGTTGGCGACGGTGGAGCAGAGGTGGAGTGCGGAGCAGATGGTGACTGTGCATTGTTATGCGGCGCCGGAGGGCGTCTGACACCGGGGCGGGCGGCGGCCGGAACTCCGCAGCCCGCCCCGGCGCGTCTCACTCCCCGGGGTACGCCAGCTCGATGTCGTGCCCGTCGACCCCGGCCCCGCCCACGGTGACCTGGCTGACCTGCGGCGGATACCCGGCCGCGGTCACCGTGTAGTCGCCGCCGTCGAGGTCCGTGAACGCGTACCCGCCGTCCGCGCCGGTGACGGCGGACGCGACGACGTTCCCGGCCGCGTCGACGAGGGTCACCCGAGCGGCGTTCACCGGCCGCCCCGACGCGGTCACCGCGCCCTGCACCCGCGCCCCCGGCGCCAGCTCGACCTCGGCCCGCGTCACCCCGCGCACCGCGATCTCGACGGGCAGCGCGACCGGCCGGAACCCGTCCGCGCTCACCGCGACGGTCACCGGCCCCGGCACGAGACCGGCGAACCCGAACCCACCGTCGGCCCCGGTCACGCCGCTCGCGATCACCTCTCCGCGCACATCGGCGGTGACGACCAACGCGCCCTCCACCGGCGCCTGTCCATCCACCACACGGACCGTCCCGGCCAGCCCGCTGGTCCCGGCGAGCAGCACGTCGTACACCATCGGCTCCCCGCCGACGGTGACGGTCGCGGCCTGGGGCCGGTACCCCTCGGCGGAGGCGACGAGGACGTAACTCCCGGCGCCGGGCGCGTCCACGGCGTACGACCCGTCGGCACGGGAGACGACGCGGTCGAGCTGGCGTCCGCCGAGCGAGATGAGGGTGACGGGGGCGTGGGGGAGGGGGGTGGACTCGGTGCCGTGGATGTGGCCGGAGACGGTAAGCCCGTGTGTTGCCTTCAGGTCCGCTGCTCCAGCCACCGCCTCCCCTTCACCCGACGACGCCACCAACTCCAGCTCCCGCACAGCCCCCCGCCCCCGCAACCCCACCACAGCCAACCCCGCCCCCACCAACGCCAGCACCCCGGTCACCACGGCCGCCGTATGCACCCCCGCCATGAACGCCTCATGACTCCCCTCGACGACAGCACTCCGCAGTGTCCCCGGCATCGACTCCGACACCGGCGCCACCCCCATCGCGACCGCGTCCTTCGCCTCCCCTAGCCTCTCGGCGACGGAGTGCGGTACGCCCGCGTCGGTCAGCTTGCCGGTCAGGGTGGAACCGACCCTGCTGCTGATGATCGACACCAGGACGGACGTCCCGAGCGCCCCGCCGACCTGCAAGGACGTCGCCTGCAACCCACCCGCGACACCCCCGTCCCGCACGGGCGCGTTGCCGACGATCGCGTCCGACGACGCGGACATCACCATGCCGACACCGAGCCCGAGCGCGACGAACGGCGGCCACATCGTGGCGTACGACGAGTCCGCGCTCCACGTGAGCATCGTGAACGCGGCCCCGCCCTGGAGGACCATCCCGAGCGGCATCGTGACGCGCGCCCCGAACCGCTCCGTGAGCTTCGCGCCCAGCGGCGACGCCAGCATCGACGCGAGGCTCAGCGGCAGCGTCCGTACCCCCGACTCGACGGGCGTGAACCCGCGCACGTTCTGGAGGTACAGCATCACGAAGAAGATCACGCCGAGCAGGATGAAGAAGTTGAGCGCGGTGACGAACGCCCCGACGGTCAGCGCCGGGCTCCGGAACAGCCGCATCGGCAGCAGGGGATGGGCGACCCGTGTCTCGTACCAGCCGAAGAGGACGAGTACGGCGATCCCGCCGCCGATCGCGCCGAGCGTGCCGCCCGAGGTCCAGCCCCACGTCTCGCCCTTGACGACGCCGAACACCACGGCGAGCAGTCCGCCCGCGAGCAGGACGACCCCGGGGACGTCGAACTTCTCGCCCGCAGCCGCCTCGTTGCGGGACTGCGGGAGCACGGCCAGGCCGAAGACGAGGGCGATGACACCGATGGGCGCGTTGATGTAGAAGACGGACTCCCAGTTGACGTGCTCGACGAGCAGCCCGCCGACGATCGGCCCGAGCGCCGTCGACACGGACGAGATCATCGCCCAGATCCCGACGGCCATCCCGAACTTCCTCGGCGGGAACACGGCCCGCAGCAACGCGAGCGTGTTCGGCATCAGCATCGCCCCGAACAGCCCCTGGACGGCACGGAAGGCGATGACCCCCTCGATCGACCCGGCGAGCCCGATCGCCACGGACGCGACCGTGAACCCGGCGACCCCGACGAGGTAGAGCGTGCGGCGCCCGAGGCGGTCACCGAGCTTGCCGCCGAGGATGAGGGCCGCGGCGAGGGCGAGGAGGTAGGAGTTGGTGACCCACTGCAACTCGGCGGTGCTCGCCTTGAGATCGCGGGCGATCTCCGCGTTGGCGATCGACACGACGGACCCGTCGAGGCCGACCATGAACAGGCCGAACGCGACGGCGACCAGGGTCAGCCACGGGTTGGCCCGCAGATCGCGGGGAGGCGCGGTGGACGTGGGTGCGGGCGCTGTGGAGACAGCGGTGACAGGCATGGGTGAGAAGTCCTCAGGACGTACCGGCGCGCTTGAGCGGCGCGCGGAAGAAAGGGAAGAGAGAGGGGATTCAGTCGTCGCGCAGGGCGTCGGTGAGAGCCACCAGAGCGCCGAGCGCCGAGCCGAGAGCGCCCAGATCGCCCTCGGTGAGGGTCTGCAGCGCGGCCGAGATCCGCTGCGTGACCAGGCTGTCGACCTCACCGATCCGCTGCCGCGCCTCGGCGGTCACCCGCAGATGCGCCACCCGCTTGTCGCCCTCGTCCTGCCACCGCTCCAGCGCCCCCGCCGCGGTGAGCCGCGTGACCAGAGCACTGACGTTGTTCGGCATCATCCGCAACGCGTCCGCCGCGCTCTGCACGGTCGCCCCGTCGTTCTCGGCGACATAGTGCAACAACGCCAACTGCCGCTCCGGCGGCTTGGGAAACGGCAACGCCCCGTCAAGATGCCGCTTCACGGCCCGATTCAGCACAGGCAGACACACCGCGAGGCCCTCGGCCACACGGTCGACACTGCTGGAACTCGCCTGAGCCCCACTGATCCCGGACACCCGGCGAGGTTATGTATGACGAGACACCTATGTCAACATACCTATTGCTCGCGGACGGGCGACGAGGTCCGCGCCCCGCTGCGGGTCTGACCGCCTCAGGAAGGCGACGTCGGCCCGATGCGCAGCTCGAACTCGCCGTCGTACTGCTCGTGTCCGGCGATGACGGCGGTCTCGATGGCCTCCTCGCCCCGCTGGCCCCGGACGATGAGCGGGTCGTGGCGCAGGTCGCGGGTGAGGGCGACGCAGAGGCCGACCATGACGACGGTGAAGGGGGCCGCCGCCAGGATCGTCAGGTTCTGGAGGCCCGTCAGCGCGTCGCCGCCGCCCCCGCCGACCAGCAGCATCACGGCGGCGACCGCGCCGGTCAGGACGCCCCAGAAGACGACCACCGTACGGCTCGGCTCCAGTGAACCCCGTTGCGAGAGCGTGCCCATGACGATGGACGCGGCGTCGGCGCCGGAGACGAAGAAGATGCCGACGAGGACCAGGACGACGATGCTGGAGAGGGTCGCCGCCGGGTACTCCTGGAGCATCCCGAACAGGCGGCTCTCCGGGGTCGTCGCGTCGGCCAGCCGACCCTGTTCGCGCAGCCGCATCGCCGACCCGCCGAAGACCGCGAACCACAGGAGGCTGACCGTACTGGGGACGAGGATGACGCCGCCCACGAACTGACGGATCGTCCGTCCCCGGCTGATCCGGGCGATGAACATGCCCACGAAGGGCGCCCACGAGATCCACCACGCCCAGTAGAAGATCGTCCACCCGGACAGCCAGTCGGAGACGCCCTCGCCGCTGGACGCCTGCGTACGGCCCGCCATCTGCGGGAGATCGCCGAGGTAGGAGCCGATCGAGGTCGGCAGCAGGTCCAGGACGAAGACCGTGGGACCGGCGACGAACACGAACAGCGCGAGCGCGAGGGCCAGCACCATGTTGATGTTGGACAGCCACTGGATGCCCCGCGCGACGCCCGACACCGCCGACGCGACGAACGCGACGGTCAGCACGGCGATCACCGCGACGAGGAGCCCGGTCCCGACGCTGTCCATCCAGCCCAGCTCCGTGATCCCGCTGCGGATCTGGAGCGCGCCCAGGCCCAGCGAGGCCGCCGACCCGAAGAGGGTCGCGAAGATGGCGAGGACGTCGATGACCTTCCCGACCCAGCCCTCGGCGCGCCGCCTGCCGACCAGCGGGGTGAAGACGGCGCTGATGAGCTGACGCCGCCCGCGCCGGAACGTGCTGTAGGCGATCGCGAGCCCGACAACGGCGTAGATCGCCCAGGGGTGCAGCGTCCAGTGGAACAGGGTCGTGGCCATCGCGGTCTCGACGGACTGCGCGTCACTGGTGGGGGAGGTGCCCGGCGGCGGGGACGCGAAGTGGGACAGGGGCTCGCTGACGCCGTAGAACATCAGGCCGATGCCCATACCGGCGCTGAACATCATCGCGATCCAGGAGACGGTCCTGAACTCCGGCGCCTCGTTCTCCGCGCCCAGCGTGATCCGGCCGTACCGGCTCGCCGCCAGCCACAGCGCGAACACCACGAACCCCGAGGCGGTGAGGACGAACGCCCAGCCCGCCTTGTCGATCAGCCCGGTGAGCAGATCGCCCGACACCCGCTCCAGGGTGTCGGTGGACACGGCACCCACCAGGACGAACGCGAGCGTGACGGCCGCCGCGACCCCGAACACGACCGGGTCGGTGCCGCTCGCCTCCCCGTCCCGTTTTCGCAGAGCACGCTCTTCCGCCGTCGTTCCCGGCATGTGCCGTCCTCTCCCGGCCGGACGCCACCGGCCACCCGAAGTCATCACATCGCGAAACAGCCACCACGATGCGGAACAGACTCCCGCTGCTACGACACCCCGTCAACCCTTCGCGCAGACGATCCCTTTACTGTCGGCGCGGTCGCGCAATCCCCCGTTCGGGCGACGTCCGCGGACCCGTCCCCTCCACGGGTGAATCGAACGGCCCACCGGTCCGGCGGCGCCTGACCGAACCGGGCGCGGTCGAACTTGCGCTCGACACGTCGCCCGGCCTCACCCGTATCGCCGCTGTGAGCAGGGGAGTTGTGCGGGTGATCCGTCCGATCCCCTCACCGAGGAGAAGCCATGCATCCCGTCCGCCTGCTCACCGCCCATCGGCCCGCGTTCGAAAATCCCCCCGCCCAGGCCGTCCGCGCCACCGGATTCCGCCGCCCCGTCGACGTCCGCCGCGCCCTGTTCTCGTCCGCGTCACGACCGTCATCGAGGTGGGGAGCATGACCGCGCTCGCACCCGCCGTCCTCGCCTGGGCGACCGCCACACTCGGCGCCCGCCTCGCCGTGACCGACACCTCCCATCCCAGGGAGGACTCCCGCGTCTGGAAACTGACCCTGCCCGACGGGGCCCGCTACTACCTGAAGATCTCCCCGCGCCCCCTGATGTACGAGCGCGAGACCCTCGCCCTGCGCCACGCCGCCCCCGCCCTCGGCGCGGGCCACGCACCGACGCTGCGCGCCTCCGACGCCCACCACCTCGCCCTGCTCCTGACGGCGGTCCCCGGCCGCCCCCTCAAGCAGCAGACGCTCACCCCCGCCGACGAGGCCCGCGCCCACCGGTACGGCGGAGTCCTCCTCGCCCGCCTGCACCGGGCCGGCGACCTCTCGGGCCCCCGCCGCAAGGAAGCCGCCCAGGCGCTGCGCGCCGCCGCCGACGGAGCCGGCAACCACCTGCCCCGCGCCGGACTCACGACGCCCGAACGCACCCTCGTCCGCGCCCTCGCCGCCCGCCTGCGCACCCTCCCGCCGCTCCCGCTCGCCTTCACCCACGGCGACGCCCGCGAACGCAACCTCCTGTGGTCCCGGGAGCACGCCCAGGCCGGCTGGATCGACTTCGAGCGCTCCCGGTTCGCCACCGCCGTACAGGACTTCGTCCCGCTGGCCTGCACGACCTGGACCGACCGCCCCGACCTGCGCGCCGCGTTCCTCCAGGGCTATGGCCGCGACCTCACGCCCGAGGAGAAACAGGCCCTGACCTGCCTCGCGGCCATCGACGCGGTGGGCTGCCTGGCCCACGACGACCCCACGCTCACCGCACGGGGCCGCCGTACCCTGGACCGGATCGTGGCGGGGGTGTTCGCATGACGCTCCCCGCAGCCCGCACCGAACTCCCGCAGCCGTCCGCGCCACCCGAACTCGACTACAACGGCCGCAAACACCGGCACGCCATGGACGACGCGACCCTCTGGGACATGGCCCGCCGCATCCCCACGGCACTCCTCCAGACGGCCCGCCTCGCCTGGCGGGTCGACCGCCGCATGGTCACCACGATCGCCGTCTGCCAGCTCCTGTCCGGCATCGGTACGGCCGTGATGCTCGGCGCGGTCGCCGAGGCCCTGCCCCGCCTCATGTCCGGCGACCCCCGCGAGGGCCTCGCGCAGGCGTGGCCCGCGCTGACCGTCGCCGTCGCGGCGATGGCGGTCGGCGCGGCCCTGTGGATCCTCGCCGACTGGGCCACCCGACGCCTCAACCCCAAGATCGCCTCGGCCGCCGACCTCACCCTGGTCGACCTCCACATGCGCGCCGAACTCGCCGCGTACGACACGGAGGGCTTCCGCGACCGCAGCCAGGCCGCCGAGATCGGCGCCCTGCGCGCCGTCGACCTCGCCGACGACGCCAAGACCCTCACCAACGCGTTCGTCCAACTCCTGTCCGCCGCCACGGTGTTGACGTCCCTGCACCCGCTGCTGCTCGGCGTGCTGCTGCTGTCCGTCGTACCGCGCGGACTCGGCGGCGTGATCTCCGCGCGCATCGACTACCGCGTCCACGACCGCACGATCTCCGCCCGCAACGTGCGCGGCATGATGCGCTGGTGGCTGACGACGGCCGAACTCGCCGACGAGCTGCGGGCCAACACCATGCGGCCGTACCTGCATTACTGGTACCGGGCGATGTGCGACCGCGTCGAGGGCCGCGAACTCGCGGGCGCGCGCCCGTACTTGCTGGTGACGGTGCTGGCCGCGTCGCTGGGCGGGCTGTTCACGCTCGGGATGTGGGTGTCGCTGGCCGGGCTCGTGCTCGCCGGGGCGATGTCAACGGCCTTGGCCGGCACCGCCGTTGTCGCCTCGCAGACCGCCGGACGCGCCCTCAACTCGATCGTCCGGTACAGCACCGTGATGTTCCACCACGGCCTCTACCTCTCCGACTACCACGACTTCGTCGACGAGGTCCGCGCCACGACGACGGAACGCGGTACGACGCAGGCCGCCGCACCCCGGAGCATCCGCCTGGAGGGCGCCGCCTACACCTACCCCGGCAAGGACACGGCCGCCGTCGGACCGGTCACGCTCACGCTGAACCGGGGTGAAGTCGTCGCGCTGGTCGGCGAGAACGGCGCCGGGAAGTCGACGCTGATCCGGATGCTGACCGGGCTGACCGTCCCCACCGAGGGTCAAGTCCTCTGGGACGACACCGACTTGGCCGTCACCGACGCCGAGTCCGTGTGGCGGCACGTCGGACTCGTCCCGCAGAAGAACGGCCACTGGCCGCTCGCCGCCCGCGAGAACATCACCCTCGGCCAGCCCCGCGAACACGGCGACGACCGGGTCTGGGACGCCGCCCGCCGCGTCGGCATGGACGAGACGCTGACCGCCCTGCCCGACCGGCTCGACACCCTGCTCGCCCGCTCGGTGTGGGGCGGGCACGAACTCTCCGGCGGCCAGTGGCAGCGCCTGGCCTGCGCCCGCGCCCTCTACCGCGAACCCGCAGTCCTCGTCCTCGACGAGCCGACCAGCGAGATGGACGCGCGCGGTGAACACACCGTGTTCCGGGAGCTGCGCGCCATGGCCCCCGACCGCATCACCGTCGTCGTCACCCACCGCCTCGACAACGTCCGCATGGCCGACCGCGTCCTCGTCCTCGACCAGGGACACATCCGCGAACAGGGCACCTTCGACGACCTCGTGACCATGGAAGGGAGCCTGCTGGCCGAGCTGTACGAGCTGTCCCAGGACCGCTGACCGGGCGAGGCGTGTCCCGAGTGCGGGGCACGCCTCGCCGTGTTCACCAGGAGTGCGCGACGTCCACCACGAGCCGTCCGTCCAACTGGAGGACACGGAAGGGCAGTCGGGCGCGGATGCCGAGCCCGAACTGGGACTGTCCTTCGAAGGTCCCCGCGAACACGGCGTCACGGAAGGTCGGGTAGCCGACCGGCTTGGGCGCCGGGCCCGGATAGGTCGGCGTCCCGGTCTCCGGGTTGTACGCCGGTGCGTGCACGACGACTTCGAGGATCGCCCCGCCGGTCACCGGGATCGGGTCGCCGGAGGGGTCCTGGATGAGGGCGTCGACGTAGCTGACGGTGTACCCGAGCTGGCTCGCCGTCGCGCCCGGGACATCGACCACGAAACGGTCGTAGCAGTCGTGGGTACCGATGCGGACGTTGGTGATGAACTCACCTGACGTGCTGGCCCCGTTGCTCTTGGCCAGGCTGCCCCAGCCGGTCGGACAGGCGACGGCCGCTCGCCCGGGCAGCTCCGCCGAGACGGCGGGCACCGCCGCGGCGCCGAGCGCTGCGGTCGCCAGCGCGGTGATCGTGATGGCAGTGCGTCGTAACACTTTTGTTCCCCCACGTGTCAGGTGTCCTGCTTTGTGAAGTGAGACAGCCGGAGCGGTCCGAAGGTTGTGCTGCGGGCACCGTCGAAAATCGTTGGTGCGGCCGGGAGTTGCCCGCCACCATGACGCGCATGAGCGACACTCCCGAACGATGGACCCGGGCGACCGTCTACCCCGACATGTGGGTCGACCCGGACGACGACCCCCGCGAGGGCGACAGCCCGGAAGGGGAGCTGGCGACCCTGCTGGACTACCTCTCGGCATACCGCCACACCCTGCGGATGAAGTGCGAGGGCCTGACACCGCAGCAGCTCGCGGAGCGCTCGGTCCCCCCGTCGACGATGTCCCTGCTCGGCCTGGTCCGCCATCTCGCCGAGGTGGAGCGCGACTGGCGGGGCTGGATCGGGGAACCCCTGCCCAAGCTGTACGGCGCGCGCGACGCCGACTTCGACGGCGCCGTGGCCGACCAGGCGGTCGTGGACGCCGCGTACTCCGACCTGGCACGCGAACAGGCCGCGCTCGACGCGGAGTTGGCCGCGTTCACGGACCTCGGGGAGCGGGCGGGGAAGCGGGGGATCGCGATCCGGGAGCTGATGGTCCACCGGGTCGAGGAGTACGCACGGCACTGCGGGCACGCGGATCTGCTGCGGGAAAGGGTGGACGGGCGGGTCGGGCAGTGAGAGGGATGGGCCTGCTGGACCGGCGTTCAGGCATTTCCGGCCGACTTTCGGAAAGGGTTCCGAAAGTTTCGGGACTGCGGTGATATCAGGGGCGCCGAACGGCCCGCGTCCCTACGATGAAGAGCTGAGACATCCGTTCGGCCGGTTCGACGGGGAGCCGGCCGGGTCGCCGATGCCAGGGACCGCTCCCCAGGTGTGGTGATCTTCCTGATCAGGAGGGATCCCGCATGTTCCGACGTATGGGCGACACGGTCGTCCGGCATCCGGTCTGGACGATCGTGGCGTGGCTGATCGCGGCGGTCGCGATCGCCGCGACGGCCCCGAGTCTGCCGTCCAGCAGTGACGAGTCCAGTTTTTTGCCCAAGAGTTATGAGTCCATCAAGGCTGCGGACCTTCAGGAGAAGGCGTTCCCCAGCGCCTTCACCCCGGCCGCGATCGCCCTGTTCCAGCGCGACGACGGCGGCAAACTGACCGCCGCCGACAAGCGGGACGTCACCCGGATCACCGGGGAGCTGGGCGCGAAGAAGATCGACGAGGTGCAGAAGGTCGTCGAGGGCCAGCCCTCCGAGGACGGCCGCTACACGATGACCCTGGTCCAGATGGACAGCAAGAACGCCGGCCAGCCGAAACAGGCGGACGCGGCGAAGATCCTGCGCGACGACGTCAAGGCCCTCGCCCGGGGCACGGACCTCCAGGTCAAACTGGGCGGCTCAGCGGCGCAGGCCCTCGACCAGCAGGACTCCTCCAAGCGCGGTGAAGCGCTCATCGGCATCGGCACGTTCGTGATCATCCTGGTCACCCTGCTGATCATCTTCCGCGCGCCACTCCTGGCGATCCTCCCGCTGATCCTGATCGGCATCGTCGCCGCGATCGCCAACGCGCTCATCGCGTACGCCACGAAGCTCTTCGACCTCCAGGCGAACAGCTCGATCTCGTCGATCCTCATCGTCGTGCTGTTCGGCGTGGGCACCGACTACTTCCTGTTCCTGATGTTCCGCTACCGAGAACGCCTGCGCGCCGGGGACGAACCCAAGCAGGCCATGGTCAACGCGGTCGCCCGGGTCGGCGAGGCCATCGCCTCGGCGGCCGGCGCCGTCATCATCGCGTTCCTCGCGCTGACCCTGTCCACGCTGGGCTTCCTCAAGCAGATGGGCCCCGCGCTCGCCATCGCGGTCACCGTCACCCTCATCGCGGGCCTCACCCTGATCCCGGCGGTCGTCTCCCTCATCGGGCCGCGCATCTTCTGGCCCTCGAAGTCCTGGCAGCACGAACCCTCCGACGCCCGGTTCGCCGCGCTCGGCCGGGGCGTGCAGCGCAGGCCCGCGCTGACCGCCGCGCTCTCCGGACTCGTCCTGGTCGCGCTCTCGCTCGGCACGCTCGGCTACAAGGCGACCTTCGACCTGGCCTCGGGGTCCATGCCGAAGACCAAGGAGTCGATGGTCGTCCAGGATGAGATGGGCAAGGCGTACTCGGCGGGCGCCGCCGCCCCGACCGACGTCTACCTGTCCAGCACCGACGGCCGCCCGCTCGACAAGTCGGCCTTCGCGTCGTACGCCGAGAAACTCGGCGCCGTCGACGGGGTCGCGAGCGCCAAGATGACGCAGACGAACGCGGACGGCACGACCGCGGACTTCACCGTCACCCTCAAGTACGAGGCGTCCACCGACAAGGCCCTGGACGCGGTCGGCAAGGTGCGGTCCGTCGCCCACGGCGAGGCGCCCGAGGGCACGAAGGCCCTGGTGGGCGGCATGTCGTCCATCTACAAGGACATCCAGGCGGCCGTGAACCACGACTACCGCACGGTGTTCCCCGTCGCCGCCCTCCTGATCATGGTCATCCTGGGACTCCTGCTGCGCAGCGTCGTAGCCCCCTGGTACCTGATCGCCTCGGTGGGCCTCGGCTTCGGCGGGACCCTCGGCGCCACGGTCTGGATCTTCCAGGACATGCAGGGGCACTCGGGGCTGATGTTCATGCTCCCGGTGATCATGTATCTGTTCGTCGTCGCCATCGGCACCGACTACAACATCCTCATGATCGCCCGGCTCCGCGAGGAGGCCCGCGAGGGCCGCAGTCCCCGCGAGGCCGCCGGAATGGCCCTGCGCCACGCCGGACCGACCGTGGCAGCGGCCGGGTTCATCCTCGCCGCGACCTTCGCGACGATGATGCTCGCGGGCAACGCCCTCCTCACGGAGATGGGTTTCGCGGTCTCCTTCGGCATCGCGATCGCCGCGTTCGTCATGGCGATGTTCTTCACCCCCAGCCTGACGGCCCTCATCGGCCACGCGGCGTGGTGGCCGGGCCACGCCGACCGCGCGGCCACCCCGCCACCGGACCTCGACCGCACGGGCGGCACCCCCGTCCGCGACACGGCGGGACGGCGCGAGTAGCGGGACGCATCGAGCCCCGGGTGCCGGGTACCCGGGGCCGATGAACGTGACGAGTGTGGGTACGGCGGCCGTCGTCCTGTGCGGCCTGCTCCTGACCGCCGCCCTGGTGTGGGCCGTACGGTTCGGCACCCGGGTGCGCGGACGCGAACAGGCACCGGGCCGGCTCCCGCCCCAGGAACCGGCCCGGCAGCCGGTCGACGAGTCCGAGCACCGGCAGACGAGGGAGCCGAACGAGGTCCCCCGGCTCCCGGACGACGCGCCCCGCCCCACCCCGCACGACCTCGGCAACGCCCCCGACCGGCCCGGCAGGCACCGGGGCCGGTCACGCTGGTGAGCCTCAGCCGTCGAGGTCCGTGCGCTGCCGTACGACGCTCAGCTCGTGCCCCTGGAGCCGCATCTCGTACAGCTTCCCGCGCGCGTTCTCGAACGGGCGGTGCAGGATCATCATCAGCTCGCCCTCGAAGGTCCGGAACAGCATCCCGTGACCGCTGTCCTCGCGGACCAGGGGGCGTCGCTGCGTCCACGGGCCGGTGAGGTCGCCGGACTCGGAGACGGCGTACGTCTGGACGTAGTCCCCGGAGAGCGAGCCGTCCGCGCCGGGGACGTTCTTCTCGTACGTCGACCACAGCATGAGGAGCGCGCCGTCGGGGGCGCGGACCAGCTGGGGGCCGTCGGTGATGTACGGCGGGAGGCGGTACGGCAGTCCGGCGGGGATCTGCTCGTTCAGCCAGGACGCGTCCGAGCCCCGGAAGAGGTGGACCGCATCGCCGACCGTGCCGGACAGGTCCGGGGTGAGGCGGATCGCCTCCATCGTGCCGTCGACGGTCTGGAGCCACTCGTGCGCGTACACCATCCACGGCTGCCCCGCCGGGTCGACGTACAGCGTCCCGTCGAGCGCCATCAGGTGCTCGGGAGTCGTCGGCCGGGACGGGTCGAGGAGCGTGAAGGGGCCCAGCAGGGAGTCGGACACGGCGGTGACCGTGCCACGCAGGTACGTCCCCTCCGCGAGCCGCCGCTCCTCGTTGTGCAGCGTCGTGAACAGGTAGTACCGGCCCGCCCGTTCGTGCACCTCGGGCGCCCACGCGCCGTCGGTCGCCCAGCCGCCCTCCTGCTCGGCGGCGAGGAAGACGACGACCGGCGGCGCCCAGTCACGCAGGTCCGCACTGCGGTAGACCATCGTCCCGGCGCCGTCCACGCCCGACACGGACGGCTCGTTGGACGTGTACAGGTGGTAGGTACGGGACTTCGCGTCGGCGACGACGTACGGATCGTGCAGCGGCATGCCGGGCAGCCGCATCGGTTCGGTGGTCATCGGCGGAGGATACGTTCGCCGCCCGCGCGCGGACCACGCGGGTCAGCGCGACAGTTCGAGGACCTGCCCGGCCAGGTCGAGGGCCTGGTCCACGCTCTGGTCGACCAGGTAGCCGAGGTCCACGAAGACGTGGTCGACGTCCGTCTCGTCCTCGGTGTGGCGGATGACGTCGGCGATGTTCTGCGGCGTCGTCCCGGGCGCCGCGTTGATCCGCAGGATCGCGTCCACCTCCGCCGGGTCACGGCCCTGCGTCTCGGCCAGTGCGCGGACCTGCTGGAGCTGCGCGGTGACGGCCGCCTTCGGGTCGTAGCTTCCGCCGGGCACCACCATCGCGATGGGCAGGACGCCGTCGGCGCGGCGGGCGGCGCGGCGCTGGGCGGCGGGGGAGAGCGCGGAGAGGTAGACCGGCGGGCGGGGACTCTGCACCGGCTTCGGGCCGATGTGGGCGGCGGGGATGGAGTGGTGCGGGCCGTCATGTCGGGGGACGGGGGCGGTCGTCCATATCGACTCCAGGATGTCGAGGCACTCGTCGAGGCGCGCGCCCCGCTCCTTCCAGGGGACGCCGACACCCTCGTACTCGTCCGGGGACCAACCTATGCCGAGTCCGGCGATCAGGCGGCCCCGGCTCACCACGTCGATACCGCTCAGCGAACGGGCCAGCAGGAGGGGCGGGTACCAGGGGGCGATCAGGGTGCAGGTGCCGAGCAGCGCGGTCTCGGTGACCGCGGCGGCCACGGACAGGGCGACGAACGGGTCCAGCACGGAGTTCATCTCCGGGGGGATCGTCTTGCAGGTGCTGCCGCCGTAGCCGACGGCCGGGTCGACCGCCGCGAGCACCCGGTCACCGACCCACAGGCTGCCGGCGCCGAGCGCCTCGGCCTCCCGGGCGAAGCGGGCTATCTGGTCGAACTGCCGGTCCATCGTGGCGAACTGGGGGAGTGAGAAACCTGTGCGCACGTGCTCCTCCTGAGATCGGCACCGAAAGGTGACGTGTCATCCTGTTGAGCGCTGTCCAGGGTAACTCCGGTGCGGGCGGGAGCCGTTGGCCGCCCGGGTGGGGGCCGGGAAACGGCCTGTTCCTGTCGGCGGGCGTCCGGATCCCAGGTTTTCACCCGTCGACGGGGTGCCAGACAGGCGCGCCTCGGTCGATGGTGACGCGGCCGAAGACCACGTCGGCGAAGTGGACGCCGAACCCGATCGTGCCGGGCTCGGCGAGTTCGGCGAGGAGCCGGTGGCGTAGGGCGGCGGCCTGTTTCCGGTCGTGGTCGGCCATCACCTCCCACTCCGGGTGGCCGATCTGGACAGGGAAGTGGAAGGCGTCACCGAAGGCGATCACCCGCTGTCCGCCCGCCTCGACGACGTAGGCGGTGTGGCCCGCCGTGTGACCGGGAGCGAGCATCGCCCGGACGCCGGGGAAGACCTCCTCGCCGTCGGCGACGGTGCGGACGCGCGGCTCCAGGGCGTCGTGCGGGTCCTGACGGTGGGTCCACTCGGACGCGGCGACCAGCACGCGCGCGTGCGCGAAGGCGGGGTGGTCGGCCCAGCCGATGTGGTCGATGTGCAGATGGGTGACGGCGACGGCTTCGATCCCCCCGGGCTCACGGCCGAGCGCGGCGAGACTCTCCAGCAGGGCGCCGCCGGTGAGGAGACCGTAGTCGGTGTCCATCGTCAGGGGCCCGGCTCCGGTGTCGATGAGGAGGGCTCGCCCGTCCCGCTCGACGAGCAGCCCACCGACGCCGCCCACGAGATGGCCGTCGTCGAGGTGTTCGGGGTGCGGTGCCCAGTCCTCCTCGGTGGTGTCCAGCCAGGACGTGGCCTTGAGACGGGCGAGGCCGTCCGGCACGAAGATGAGTTTCGTGTCGCCGAGGGTGAGGGAGCGGATGCCCGAGGGGCGCCGGAGCCGGTCGGTCGGGGGGTTCGTCATGGGGGTGGCCTCCGCAGGCTCGAACGCAGGGGTGACGATTCGAAAGGTATGACTTTAATTCGGCGTGGAGGTCAGAGGGCGAGCAGCCCGGCGGCCGTCCCGCGGAAGCCGCAGGCGTCGTAGAACGCGCGGAGGGGTTCCTCGAAGTCGACGTGCAGCCAGGCGCAACCGGCGGCGCGGGCTTCGTGGGCGGCGGTGGTGACGAGGGCGGTGCCGATGCCCTGCTCGCGGCAGTGCCGGGCTACCACCGTGTCCAGGAGGAAGGCGTGAGTTCCGCCGTCCCAGGCGACGTTGACGAATCCCACGAGGGTGCCGCCGTCGTACGCGCAGACCCAGCCGAGGCTGTGACGGGTCAGACGGTCCGCCCAGTCGGTCCCGGAGGCGGGGTGGCCGAAACCGTCGGCGTGCAGCGCGTCGAGGGCGGCGTTGTCGAAGGGGCCCCGCCAGGCGTACGTGATCATCATGCCGGGATCGTAGACGGGCCGCCCTCTCAGGAACTGGGCTTTATCCCGGCCGACTTGACGTCCTCGGCGGCCTGCGCGAGGAGTGCCAGCATCGCGGACTCGGCGCGGGCGGGGTCCTGTTCGCGGACCGCGTCGAGGACCGCGCGGTGGCTGGGGACGGGGTCGTCCGCGTCGGCGTGCGCGTGGACCACGCGGTCCCGTTCCCGCAGGCCGGGTTCCAGGAGGAGGTCCATCCGGGCGAGCAACTCGTTGCCGGTGGCGGCCAGCAGCGCACGGTGGAACGCCGCGTCCGCCTCGGCGGCGGCGTCGCCCCGCGCCCGCCCCATCGCGTCGAGGGCCGCGTCGAGCGCGGCCAGGTCCGCGTCCGTACGGTGCAGCGCCGCCCGGCGTGCGGCGGCGGGCTCGACGATCGCGCGGACGTCGGTGAGGTCACGCAGCAGCCGGTCGCCGTCGCCCGTCTCCATGCGCCAGCGGATCACGTCGGCGTCGAGGAGGTTCCAGTGCGCCCGCTCCCGGACGAACGTGCCCCGCTTCTGCCGGGCGTCGATCAGCCCCTTCCCGGCGAGCACCTTCAACGCCTCCCGCATCACGGTCTGGCTGACACCCAACTCGGCGCCGAGCGCGCCCACTTCGAGCGTCGCGCCCACACCGATCGCACCGCCCACGATGCGGGCCCCCAGCGCGTGGACGACCTGACCGTGCACACCCCGGCCCGAGTAGGCCGCCATTTCAGCGGATCGCGCTGCCGGACGGCACGTCCAGCAGCGCGAGTTCGTCCCGGTGCGGCAGCCCTTCCCAGTCCCCGCGTGAGGCCACCGCGAACGCCCCGACGACGGCCGCCCGGCGCAGCCGCTCACCCGGTGCCAGCCCGTCGAGGAGCCCGGAGAGATACCCCGCGCAGAACGCGTCCCCGGCCCCGACGGTGTCCACCACCGGTACGGCGAAGGCGGGTTGGTGCAGGCGGCCACCGGCGGCCGAGTACAGATCAGCTCCGTCGCCACCCCGCTTGACGACCACCTCCCGCACCCCATCGGCCAGCAGATCGCCGATGTCGTCGGTGATCAGGGGCAGTTCGTCGTCCGAGGCGACCAGGACGTCGACCTGCCCGCGCAGTTGGCGCAGGCACTGTGCCGCCGCGTCCCGACTCCACAGCCGCGCACGGTGGTTGACGTCGAGGACGACGGTCCAGCCGTACGCGCGGGCGTGCTCGACGGCCGCCGTCACCGCGTCGCCCGCACCGATCGCGCAGGTGATGCCGGTGACGTGCAGCAGCCGCGCCCCGTCGGCCAACGCGGCGGCGAGGTGCGCCGGTTGCTGCCGGGAGGCCGCGGACCCCGTACGCCAGTAGTGCACGCGGCTCACGTCGCCCACGAGACGCTCACGCAGCATGGCCCCCGTCGGCGCCTCGGGGTCGGTCGTGGCGTGCCGGACGTCGACGCCCTCCCCGCGCAGCGCCCGCAGGATCACCCGGGCCGGTTCGTCCGCGCCCAGCCGACCCGCCCAGGAGACGCGGTGACCGAGCCGGGCGAGCCCCACGGCGACGTTCGACTCGGCCCCGGCGACCGACGTACGGGCGGTGGCGCCCACGGTCAGCCCGCCCTCGGCCTGGAGCGACACCATCGTCTCGCCGAAGGTCAGGACGTCGGCGCTCATGCCGCCACCGCGCGGAACCGCCGTACACGCGCCCGGAGTTGGTCCAGGTCGCCCCCGTGCGCCGCGTCCCCCACGAGGGGCGAGCCGACGCCGACGGCGAGGGCCCCGGCCGCGAACCACTCCGGCACGGAATCGGCGTCCACACCGCCGACCGGGACCACCGGCATGTCCGGGAACGGGTCCTTGAGGGCCCGCAGATAGGCCGGGCCGCCCAGCGAGGCGGGGAACAGCTTCACCGCACTGGCCCCGGCCGCCATCGCGGCGTACGCCTCCGTCGGCGTCAACGCGCCCGCCAGGACGGGGAGTTCCTGCTCCACGGCGGCGTGGACGCCCTCGCCCAGGACCGGGGTGACGATCCAGGACGCGCCCGCGTCCTGGGCACGCAGCAGATGGTCCCGGGTGACGACGGTGCCCGCGCCGATCAGGGCGTCGCCGCCCGCCGCACGGACCGCCCGCGCGATCACCCCGTACGCGTCCGCCGTGTTGAGGGAGACCTCCACGAGGCCGACGCCCTCCTCGACGAGGGTCAGGACGGTACGCAGCGCGGCGTCCGCCGACCGGCCGCGCACGATCGCGGCGAGCCGGTCGCGGGCCAGGCGGGCGGTGAAGTCGGTGGGAGGCACACGCGGTATTAAATAATAATTAATGGTCACGGCCAAGAGCTGCCCGGAAACCAGGAGCTGCCCGGAAACGGCGAAGGCCCCGCCCCGGCCCGCAGACCGGAAGCGGGGCCCCGCCAGGACTCAGCGCTGCTCTGCGATGTCCACATCAGCCGCCTTGAACTTCGCCGGCGCCTTCTTCCCGCAGAACGCCGCCTCCAGCGTCCCGCCCAGCGCCGTGTTCGCGGACCCCTTGTTCGACGTGTTCGCCATCGCCGACAGCGCCCGCTTCCCGTCCTTCGTCGCGAACGTGTACGTGTAGAACCCCTGGACGGTCCCGGTGTGCCCGAACACCTGGACCCCACAGGTCAGGTCGTACCGCCGCAGCCCCAGCCCGTAGAAGCGCGTGTTGGTCGTGTCGGTCGGCGTGACCGTCCGCATCGCGTCCAGCATCTCCGGCGACAGCAGCTTGCCCCGCATCAGCGCCGTCGTGAACGTGTTGAGGTCGGCCGGGCTGGAGATGACCGCCCCGGCGGACTGCGCCCAGGACACCGTCTGCTCCGTCGAGTCGACCAGCGGCGCGCCCGCCTCGTCGGGGTGCAGGTACCCGCGCACGTGGAAACCGGGGATCTTCGTCTCGGGGTGGACGTACAGCGTGTCGCGCAGCCCCAGCGGCTTGAAGATCCGCTTCTGGTACTGCGCGGCGACCGGCGTCCCCGTCAGCTTCTCGATGAGCATCCCGACGACCACGAAGTTCGTGTTGGAGTACCGGTACGACACCCCCGGCTCCGTGGTCCGGGGCAGTGCCAGCGACAGGTCCAGCAGCTCCTGGTAGCTGAACACCCGGTTGCGGACGGCCTCGAAGCCCGGGACGGTGTGCTCGAACATGTCGTCCGTGTAGTCCGCGAGCCCGCTGCGGTGCGTCAGCAGGTTGCGCACCGTGATCCGGTCGTCCGGCAGCAGGCCCGGCAGGTACTCGTTCACCGGCGCGTCCAGCGTCAGTTTGCCCTCCTGGACGAGCTGGAGGAGGACCACGCTGGAGAACGTCTTGCTGACGCTCCCGATCCGGAAGCGCGCGTGGATGTCCATGGGGGCGCCCGACTCCCGGTCGAGGACACCGGCGGTGCGGACCTGGACGCCGGACGGGCCGACGAAGCGGGCCATCGCGCCGGGCGCGCCCTGGGCCATGGCCGCCTTGAGGGCGGTCTCCACGCCCTCCATGTCAGCGGCGGGAACGGTGGGGGACGGAGCGGCGTACGCGCTGGTGGCGGGCAGGACTCCGGTGGTGAGAGCGGCGATCAGGGTGGCGCCCGTGATGAGGCGTCGTGCGTGCGACAACGTGGTTCCTTGTCTCGTCGTGAGGATCGGCGGTGGGGAGACATCCCACAAGAGGCACAAGATCTACCGATCGGTTCCGGCGGCACACATATTTCTCACAGCACGGTTTCTCACAGCGCCACCCCGACGCCGCCCGTCAGATCACGCGGACGCGCAGGCGGTCCCGTTCAGGCTGAACCCCGAAGGCGCCGCGAACGACCCGCTGTACGTCCCCTGGAACCCGAACGACTGCGTGCCGCCCGGCGCGATGGTCGCGTTGTACGCCACCGGCGCCGCCGTCACCGACCCCGAGGACGGCGACACGGACGCGTTCCACGCACTGGTGATCTGCTGCCCCGACGGCAGCGCGAACGCCAGCCGCCAGTCCGTGACCGGCGCCGAACCCGTGTTGCCCACGGTCACGTTGGCCGTGAACCCGCCCGCCCACACGTTCGTCGCGTACGTCACCGAACAGGCCGTACCACCACCGGGATTGCCCGGCCCGCTGCCCGTGTTCACGCTGGACGAGAAGGAGTTGACGGCGAGCCCCGTACCGTTCTGCCACGGCTCGAACCCGGCCTGAATGCTCGTCAGGTACCAGTTGTTCTGGGCCAGTCCGCGCGAGACCGTCTGCCGTACGAAGTCCATGACGTCGAAGCTCCAGCTGCCGATGGCCGACGGCGCGACGAACGACAGCACGTCGTTCGTACCGTTCCCGCCCTGCCACATCTGCCAGCTCCGGCCGCCCACCGTCACGTTGCCGACCGGCGACCCGATCGGCTGGATCGTCCCGACCCGGTTGAACCAGATCATGATCTCCGTCCGGTTCACCCCGTCCTTGCGGGGCGTCGGGTCGAGCCAGATGTCGTACGCGGCGTCGTACACCGAGTCCGACACGTACCCGAACGAGACGCTGCTCGGCGCGCTGGAGATCCCGGACAGCTGCGCGGGCAGATTGGTCCCGGGCGAACAGTTCGTGTAGTGGCAGCCGTTGAAGACGGACGGGTACGACTTCGGCGCGCCGTTCGTCGGCACCGAGCCGTCGGCCCGGGTCACCCGGAACCCGGAGTCGGTGGCGGTGACGCACTGTGTCTGGGACGTGCCCCACCGGTTGTTCTGGACGACGTAGCGCCCCTGGATCGTGGTGCTCGCGAACTCGTCGCACAGCACGGTGTCGGCCTGCGCCGACGGGGTCACGGTGAAGAGCGCGGCGACAGTGACCAACGCGGTCATTAACGCGCCGAGCAGGGAGTGGGGGAAGTGCGGTGACGGTCGCATGCGGGGCCTCTTTCGGAGGTACGGCCGGAGACAGGACACCGATCCTGGGAACCCCCGCCTCCGCACCCGGTGGGAGCGCTCCCATAGCGTGTTGGTCGGGACTATAGGGGGCCCTGCTGCACCTGTCACCCCGTCGAACGGAATTCGACCCGCGGGCCCCCACCGCAGACTCTCAGGCGTGCGACCGCAGATGTTCCCGCAGCCACTGCTCGGTGTTGCTGACGTGCAGCAGCGCGGCGGCCTGGCTGAGCCCGGCGTCGCGGGTGGACAGGGCGGCGTAGATCGCCTCGTGCTCGGCGAGGGTGCGGCCCGAGGCCCGGTCGTCGACCAGCCCGCGCCAGATCCGGGCCCGCAGGGTGCGGCCGGAGATGCCCTCCAGGAGCGTGAGCAGCGTGTCGTTGCCGGTGGCCGTGACGACCGCGCGGTGGAAGGCCGCGTCGTGCGCGTTGAGCTGCTCGACGTCGTCGCGGGCCTCCCGCATCGCCTCCAGGTGCCGCTTCACCTCGGCGAGTTGGGGGTCCGAGATGCGGGTCGCCGCGAGCGCGGTGGCCGCCGGTTCCAGGAGGCGGCGTACCTCCATGAAGTCCCGCAGGGCCGCCGAGTCGCCCTGGAGCAGCTCGACCGCGCCGCCGAGGCCCTCCAGGAGGAGGCTCGGCTGGAGGCTGGTGACGTACGTGCCGTCGCCCCGGCGGACCTCCAGGACCCGGGCCACGGCCAGCGCCTTGACGGCCTCGCGGGCGAGGTTGCGGGAGAGGCCGAGCTGGGCGGCGAGGTCGGGTTCCGGCGGGAGCTTCGAACCGGGGGGCAGCGCGCCCGTCCGGATCAGCTCGCGGATCTGCGCGATGGCCCTGTCCGTCAGCGACATTCCGCTTCCCTCCCGTTGATCCCCCCGCCCGATGATAGTGCCGTCAAACATGCGATGTCTGGCGGTCCGCATGATGGCAGAAACCCTCGGAAAAGCTGCCAATTCCCTTTGAGGGAACAGTGATTCATCCCTTCAAGCCCGTTGACACACCCCCGCCCCAGGAACGACCTTCGTGCGTAACAGACCCCCGGAACAGGGATGTGCACATGTCGAACTCGTTCAACAGGCGCCGCTTCCTGGCCGGTTCCACGTGTGTGGCCGCCGCCGCGGTCGCGGGCGGAGTGTTCGGTCCCGGCGTCGCGCAGGCCGCGCCGGACACGTACACCCCCGACTGGGACTCGGTCGACCGGCACCCGGCGGCCCCGGAGTGGTTCCGGGACGCGAAGTTCGGGATCTACTTCCACTGGGGCGCGTTCAGCGTCCCCGCGTACGACAACGAGTGGTACCCGCGCAACATGTACGAGACCGGCAGCCGCGCCAACCTCCACCACGTCGCCACCTACGGCGAACCCGCGGCCTGGCCCTACCACCACTTCGTCACCGGCGACGACGACGCGGCGGGCCGCCCCGTGCAGTTCGCGCCGAAACTCACGTCGGCGGGCGGAAAGTTCGACCCCCAGGCGTGGGCGCGGCTCTTCGCCGACGCGGGCGCCCGGTTCGCCGGGCCGGTCGCCGAGCACCACGACGGGTTCTCCATGTGGGACAGCCAGGTCAACGAGTGGAACTCGGTGGACCGGGGGCCCGGCCTCGACCTCCTGCGGATCTTCTCGGACGCCGTACGCGCCGAGGGCCTCAAGCTGCTCGTGGCGATGCACCACGCCTACAACTTCACCGGCTACTACGAGAACGTCCCCCCGCAGAGCGACGCGAGCCTCCGCAAGTTCTACGGCCAGCTGGGACCGGCCGCCGAGAACCAGCTCTGGTACGACAAGCTCAAGGAGGTCATCGACCGGGCCCGCCCGGACATCCTCTGGCAGGACTTCAATCTGACGGCTGTCGACGAGACCCAGCGCCTCAACTTCCTTGCCTACTACTACAACCAGGCCGAGAGCCGGGGCCAGGAGGTCGTCGCCACCTACAAGGACGGCATGAACGGCAAGGGCGAGGTCTTCGACTACGAACGCGGCGGCCCCGCCGACCTCACCGCCCCCTACTGGCTCACCGACGACAGCATCTCCAGCAGCAGCTGGTGCTACACCGAAGGCATCGGCTACTACACCGTCCAGGAGATGCTCCACTCCTTCCTCGACCGCGTCAGCAAGAACGGCAACGTCCTGCTGAACATCGCCCCCATGTCCGACGGCACGATCCCGCAGGCCCAGCAGGACATCCTGCTCGGCATCGGCGACCACCTGCGCCGCTTCGGCGAGTCCGTGTACGCGACCCGGGCCTGGACCGCGTACGGCGAGGGCCCCACCAAGATGGGCGGCGGCTCCTTCACCCGGCCGCATGCCGGGACCCCCCAGGACATCCGCTTCACCCGCGACAAGGCGGGCCGCGTCCTGTACGCGACCGTCCTCGGCTGGCCCGGCGACTCCCTCACCGTCACCACGCTCACCCCCGACCGCATCGACCTCTCGACGCTGGCCTCCACCCAGCTCCTCGGCACCGACGCCGGAACCTACCTCGACCTGCCCGCCCCGACGCAGGGCCCTGCGGGACTGCGCGTCACCCTGCCCGCGACCGCCCCCTACAGCGCGGGCGCCTACGTCCTCAAGCTCACCTTCTCCGGCCCGATCCCCAGCCTGCGCCCCCTCTCCGGCGCCGTCGCCCACCAGGACCGGGCCGCCGCCGTCCTGGCCGTCGGCGACTACACGGCGCAGGCCCTGACCACGGCCGGGCTGAGCCCCCGTGACCTCACCTCCGTACGCCTGGCCCCCGGCTTCCAGGTGACCGGCTACTCGGGGGACGACTTCACGGGAACCTCCCGGACCGTCACCACCGACACCTCCGGCCTCCAAGCCGGCTCCCTGAAGGTGCAGTTCGTCCCGTCGGCTTACCTCAGGATCACCAACGTCACCAGCGGGCTCGCCCTCGATAGCGGCGGGAACGTCGCCTCGGGGTCCGGCCTCAAGCAGTGGACGTGGGACGGCAGTCCGAACCTCCAGTGGCAGGCCGTCGAGACCGGAGACGGCTGGTACAAGCTGGTCAACCGGACCAACGGCATGGTCGTCGACGGCGGGGGCGCCACCGCCGACGGCTCGGCCGCCCGGCAGTCCGCCTGGAACGGCTCCGCCGCCCAGCAGTGGAAGATCGTCCACCGGGGCGACGGCCGCCACTCGATCGCCAACCGCGCCACCGGCCTCGTCCTCGACGGCGGCGGCACGGTCCCCTCCGGGTCGGCCACCAAGCAGTGGACGTACGGCACCAGCACCAACCTGCTCTGGACGTTCACCGCGCTCTGACCGCGTCCCCACCGGTCGGCGGGGGTGTTCCCCCTGGCCGGGGGGATGTCCGACGGCCCGCGACGCGCTGGGATGGGAGGGACGGACCAGAGCGCGAGGAGCAGACGGATGAGCGGCGTCGGACCCGAGGCCATGGCGGAGAAACCGCCCGCACGGGAGACCATGAAGGCGCTGCGCGCGTACGTCCGCCCGCACCGGTGGGCCGTCGCACTCGGCCTGCTCCTCGCGCTGCTCGGCGCGGCGGGCGGGCTCGCGCAGCCGCTCGCCACCAAGGCGCTCCTCGACCGTCTTTCGGCGGGCGAGGGCGTCGCCGCGATCCTCCTCGCGCTGACCGCGCTGGTCCTGCTCGGCACGGCGGCCGAGGCGCTCGGCGCGTACGTCCTGGAACGGACGGCGGAGTCGGTCGTTCTCGCGGCACGCCGCTCCCTCGTCGGACGGCTGCTGCGGCTGCGGATCGCCGAGGTGGAACGCGTCCCGCCGGGCGACCTCATGTCCCGGGTCACCTCCGACACGACGCTGCTGCGGGCCGTCACCACCCACGCGGTCGTCTCGGCGGCCACCGGCTCCGTCGCGTTCGTCGCCGCGCTCGCCCTGATGGCGGCCCTGGACGCCGTCCTGCTGGGCGTCACCCTCGGCGTGCTCGCGGTGATCGGCGGCGCCGTCGCCCTGGTCATGCCGAAGATCGCGCGGGCCACCGAACGCGCCCAGGAGTCGGTGGCGGAGATCTCCACCGTGCTGGAGCGGGCCTTCGGCGCGTACCGCACCATCAAGGCGTCCGGCGCCGAGGAGCGCGAGACCGCCCGCGCGGAGGCGGCCGTACGGCGGGCCTGGCGGCACGGCGTACGGACCGCGAAGTGGTCGTCCGCAGCGGACGCCTCGGTCGGGCTCGCCGTACAGCTGTCGTTCCTCGCGGTGCTCGGCGTCGGCGGGATGCGGGTCGCGTCCGGGGCGATCCCCGTGTCGACGCTGATGGCGTTCCTGCTCTACCTCTTCTACCTGATCGACCCGGTGTCCCGGCTGGTCGACGCCGTCACCGACTACCAGGAGGGGGCCGCCGCGATCTCCCGGATCACCCAGGCCGAACGCCTCGCCGTCGAACCCCGGGTCTCCCCGGCGAAAGCCCCGCCCGCCGCGACGTCGGCCGCGCCGGTCCGCTTCGAGGACGTCTCCTTCCGGTACGGGCCCGGCCTGCCGCCGGTCCACGACCGGGTCAGCTTCGACGTCCCCGCCACCGGGCTCACCGCCTTCGTCGGGCCCTCCGGCGCCGGCAAGTCGACGGTGTTCGCGCTGCTGGAACGGTTCTACGAGGCGGACTGTGGCCGCGTCCTCGTCGACGGCACCGACGTACGGGACTGGTCCCTGCCCCACCTGCGCGCGAGCCTCGGGTACGTCGAGCAGGACGCGCCCGTCGTCGCGGGCACCCTGCGGGAGAACCTCCTGTTCGCCGCGCCCGACGCGACGGACGACGACCTGCGGGACGTCCTCGCCCACACGCGGCTCACCGGCCTCGTCGACCGGCTGCCGGACGGCCTCGACACACCGGTGGGGCACCGGGGTTCGACCCTCTCCGGCGGCGAGCGCCAACGCGTCGCCATCGCCCGGGCGTTGCTGCGCCGGCCCCGGCTGCTCCTCATGGACGAGGCGACCTCCCAGCTCGACGCCGTCAACGAACTCGCCCTGCGCGACCTTGTGGAGGAGACGGCGCGCGAGACGACGGTCCTGGTGGTGGCCCATCGGCTGTCGACGGTGATCCGCGCGGACCGGATCGTGGTGATGGAGGCGGGGCGGGTGCGGGCGGTGGGGACGCATGAGGAGCTGCTCGCCGGGGACCGGTTGTACGCACGGTTGGCGGCTACGCAGCTTCTGGCACCGACGAGTTGACGGGGGGCGGTGGGTGGGGCTCGCCTTGGCCGGTGGCCCCACGCGGCTTGGAGGGCTCTGCTCAGCGGACTGGCGGAGTTCTCGCGTGACCCCGGTGGTGCTTACGGCGGCTGGCGGGCCCTGCGGAGTGCGGGGCCCGCCAGATTGTCAGCCGGTGATCACTTGATGCAGACCAGCCCGAGCAGGCAGAGCCCGGCGGGGTCGGTGGCGTCCGACGCGGTCCCCGAGCCGGACGTTCCCGAGCCGGAGGTCCCGGAGCCCGAAGCCCCCGAGCCCGAGGCGCCTGACCCCGAGGTGTCGCCCCCGGATGTGCTGCCCCCGGATGTGCTGCCCCCGGACGTGCTGCCCCCGGACGGCGACGGCGCGGGCGTCGGTTCCGTCGCCGTGCCCGAGGTGCCCGGCGTCGTGGCGGTGCCCTGCGACCCGGTGGAAGGCGTCGGCGAGGAGGGAGCGGCCTGCCGCTGGTTCGCCTGGGCGCCCTGCGGCTGCGCGGCGGACTGCTCGCGCGGTGTGTTCGGCGTCTGCACGGTCGGCGCGGAGTGCCCCGAGGCCCCCGTCGTACCGCTTGCCGCCGAGGAGCGGCCCGGCGTCGTGCCCGGCGTGGCCCGCTGCGCGTCGGACGCCGTCGTACCCGGCGTGTACTGGGTGATCTCCTCCTCGGCGACCCCCATCGTCTCCCGGTCCGGCGCGGACGCGGCCTGCGTGCGGGCCGGGGTCTGCCGGTTCATCGAGGCGACCGTGAGACCCCCGCCGACCAGGGCGACCGCCGTGGCGACCAGGGCCCGCCGCTGGGTCTTCTTCCACCGCTCCCGCTGACGGCGGCGCGCGGCACGCCCGTCGGGGGTGGCAGCGGCGGCGTCGTACGGGGTGTCGGCGTCGTACGCGGTCTCGGCGGGATCGACTTCGTACGAGGCGTCGTGCAAGGTGTCGTGCGGTGTCTCGGCGGGGAAGGCGTGCTGGACCTGTACCGCCGTGCTCGACGCGATCGGTGCGGGTGCTCCGCCGGGGAGCGGGGCGATGTCCGGGGCGTACGCACCGCACCCGGGGCACACCAGGGCACCGTTGAGATGACGACGGCACGTGGAGCAGTAGTCCATCCGTGGCCTTCCTGACTCGACTGTGCCATCGGCTCGTTGCGCCGTGGCCTGGTTCCGTTCGCACGGGGGGCCGAACGGCGAGAACGCTAGCGAGCCTTTCGACAGGCCGTGCGCAGCCTGTGTGAAGCACTTGCGGAGATGCCGTTGGCATTGTCGGGATGCAGGCATAGGAAGGCACTTACCGGATTCTCACACCGGGCGATACCCGTACTCCCTTGCGCAGTACGGGAGTTGAACCGCCGACAGCCCTGCGGGCGCGGGTTCGGGCTCCGGTGTCGGCTCGGGATGCGGGAGCGGATCGGGTCCCGGCATCGGGGGCTGCGGCGGGGGAGAGGGGACGGGCCGGGGCGGCAGCGGGGCCGGGCGGGTCGGGTCGGGGTGGCCGGGCAGGCGGGGAATGGTCATGGTTCTTGGCTCCGGAGGGTGCGTGTACCCGTGCCGGGTTTCCCGTCGTACGTCGCTCAAACCCGGCGGCGGCCACAGGCAGGGGAGACACCGCGCTCGCCGCGAGCGAACTCCGCTCAGTCGTCGCCGAGGTCCAGCGTGCCGTCGATGACGCCCAGTGCGACCTCGGCGGAAGTCCGGCCCTCGGCGAAGGCGCGCGCCCGTAGCCGCAGGAGCGCCTCCTCGGCGTCGACGCCCAGCCGGAACATGATCATCCCGGTGGCCTGGTGCACTTCCTCGCGGTCCGTCTCGGCTCCCGCCAGCCACGTCACGTCTCCTTCGGGGTCCGCGTACGTGTGGTCCAGGGCGATGACGGCGAGCGCGACGGCGTCGGCGACCAGCAGGGCCGTCCGCACCTGCGCGTCGCTCAGCGAACCCGACGTCTCTCGGTAGAGGTCGAGGGTGCCGAGCGCGCCCGCCCCGACCGCCAGCGGCAGCGAGAACGCGGCCTTCGCGCCCGCCTTCGCGGCCAGCACGGAGAACAGCGGCCAGCGCCGGTCGGCCGGGGGACGCGTCAGGTCGGTCGCGAACACCGGCGCCCGCAGCCGCACCGCCTCCATGCCGGGCCCCTCCCCGAGCGTGTACTGGATCTCCGCGAGCCGCGCCGCGACCGCGTCGCTCGCGCACAGCACGACCCCGAGGTCCGCGCCGTCGCCGAGCACCGACACCGACAGCCCCGAGGCCACCGGGAGCAGCGCGAGACACGCCCGCCCCAACGCCTCCGGCACCTCCGAGGCGGCCAACCCCCGCACCCCCGCGACGAGTTCGTACGTGACACGGGCACGCTCGGCGTTCCAGTCGTCCTCGGCCATCCTCACCACCTACCGGTCCACGCGATCTCGGCACCGGCACCCCGGGTGTCCCTTCGGAGGCGAGGAAAACCGCAGCCGTACGGCTCTCTGGCCGAGAAGTCCCCCTTGGCGCACCCCTGCACCCCTTCCACACTGACCGGCAGTGCGGCGGAACGGGGGGGGGCGGGATGGCCAGGCGAAGAGGGCGTCGGCAGAAGGTACGGCAGCGTCGGCGGGCAGCGCTCTGGGCAGCCGCCGCCGTCGCGTTCCTGGCGTGGCGCTGGCCCTGGCTGCTGCTGGCGCTCGTGGGGGCCTCGGCGGCCGGCGGCGCCGGATGGTTCCTGTGGGGCGCGCACCGGCGCGCCCGCCTCGGCGACCTCGCGTGGCGGCGCCACGAGCACAAGGTCGCCCTGGAGCGGTCCATGGCCGCCGTCGACGCCCTGACCTGGCAGGACTTCGAGCGGTACGTCGCCGAGCTGTGCCGGCGCGACGGCTGCACCGGCGTCAGCGTGGTCGGCGGCGCGGGCGACCTCGCGGCGGACGTCGTCGGCGTGCTGCCCGACGGGCGGCGTCTCGTCGTCCAGGTCAAGCACTACGCGCTGCACCGCAAGGTGCCCAGCGGGGACGTACAGAAGTTCGTCGGGATGGCGTTCGCCGAGCACCGCGCGGACGTCGCCCTGTTCGTGGCGACCTGCGAATTCAGCAACCAGGCACGGGACTTGGCGGTCCGGCACAACATCGTCGCCCTCAACCGGGACCTGTTCGGGGCGTGGAACAACGGGGCCACGCTCAGCTCGCTGCTGCCGCTCGGGGGGAGCGGCGGGGGGCCTCGGCGGCAGCGCGGGGGGTGACGAGGGGGCGCGCACGAGGGCCCGCATCGCCGTAAGTGCTCCGGGGGTGTTTTCCGGCCATACGGCGCACGCGTGGGTGCATTTCCCCTCGACCGTCTGATCTTATGACTGTCTGCCTAATGCTGACATGCCCATGGCCTTTGCGCCGGTAGGGTCACAAAAGGGGACACTCGCATGGACGGACGCGCGTACGACATCAGCCGCAGGGGTTTCATCGGAGCGGGCGCCGGAGCAGGGGCCGCGCTGCTCCTGGCCACTCCCGCCGAAGCGACCGCTGCCGGGAGAACGTTGTCATTCACCTCCGGCACCAACGCGGGCGTGACCGCCGCCCCCGACGGCGCACGCCTGATCATCGAGGTCCAGGGCGTCCTGTGGTCCCTCCCGGGGACCGGCGGCACGGCCACGGCGCTGACCGAGGCGACCCTGGAGCCCACCCGCCCGAGCTGGTCCCCGGACGGCACGGCGGTCGCCTTCTGCGCCTACCGGGGCGGCGGCTTCCACCTGTGGACCATGGCCCCCGACGGCACCCGGCTGAGGCAGCTCACCTCGGGACCGTGGGACGACCGGGGCGTCAGCTGGTCCCCGGACGGCCGTCACCTCGCCTTCTCCTCCGAGCGCGGCAGCAGCGACGTCACCGGCGGCTCGTACGACATCTGGACGGCCGAGGTCGCCACCGGCCGCCTCACCCGGCTGACGTCCACACCGGACGCCGAGGACTACGACCCGGCGTGGCACCCCGACGGCGACCGCATCCTGTTCGTCCGCGCGGAGAAGGGCGTCGCCCGCACGATCGCCTCGGTCCCGGCGGCAGGCGGTGACGTCAGCGCCGTACGCACCGTCGACAGCGGCAGCCTCCTCGGGCCCGCCGTCGCGCGGGACGGGCGGCTTGCGTACGTGTGGCTGAGCGCGCCGACCGTCGCCGCCTACTCGCAGAGCGCCTCGCTCGTCGTGGACGGCACGGTCGTCTCCGGGGACGAGGACGTGTCGCCGCAGCCGCCGAGCTGGACGGCCGACGGGCAGCTCCTGTACTTCGCGGACGGCAAGGTCGTCCGGCGCACGGGCGCCACGAGGACCGTCGTGCCGTTCACCGCGCGCACCCCGGTGACCCGCACGCCCCGCCCCGACAAGCGGCGCGACTTCGACTCCACCGGCAGACGGGCCGTACGCGGCGTGCACTTCCCGGTGCTCGCGCCCGACGGCCGCTCGGTCGCGTTCTGCGCGCTGGGCGCCCTGTGGCACCTGCCGATCGGCGGACGGCCCCGCAAACTCGTCGAGTCCGACCCCGCGCACTACGTCCAGATGCCGTCGTGGAGCCGCGACGGCCGCAGCCTCGTCTACGTCCACGACCGCGACGGGCTCGCCGCCGTCCACCGCGTCGACCTCGCCGACGGCACGGACACGGTCCTCGCGTCCGGCGGCCGGGTCAACCCCGCGCTCGCGCCGGACAGTTCACGGCTCGCCTGCCACGACGTCACCGGCAACCTCATCGTCGTCGACCTCGCCGACGGCACCGAGAAGCTGCTCGCCGCGCCGCTGGGCGCGAACGGCCTTCCGGGCAGGCCGAGTTGGTCGCCCGACGGCCGCTATCTCGCGCTGTGCGACCGCAACCGGCTCAACCAGCGGTTCCGCGAGGGCTACAACGTCATCCGGATCGTCGACACCCGCGACGGCACGTCCCGTTCGTACCTGCCGAGCCCGCACGCCTCCCTCGCCGACCGCTACGACAGCGGCCCGGTCTGGTCGCCGGACGGCACGCACCTCGCGTACATCGCGGAGTCCGCGCTGTGGGTGCTGCCGGTACGGCCGGACGGCACTCCCGACGGCGAACCGCGCCGCCTCACCGACGACCCGGCCGACCACCCCTCCTGGTCCGGCGACTCCCGACGGCTGCTCCATCTCTCGGGCGCCGCACTGAAGTTGACCGGCGTGGACGGCACCGGGAGCCGGACCGTCCCCGTCCCGCTGCACACCGCCCGCCGCCTCCCGCCCCGCACGGACGTCGTCCGCGTCCACGCCGGGCGCCTCTGGGACGGCACCGGGGAACGCGTCCGCGAGGACGTCGACATCGTGATCGAGGGCAACCGCATCACGTCCGTCGAACCCCACCGCGCGGCCCGCCCCGGGGAACGGCTCGTCGACGCGTCCCGGCAGACGGTCCTGCCGGGCCTGTGGGACGCCCACACGCACACCTACCAGAACATCTACGGCGGCCGACAGAGCCGCCTGAACCTCGCCTACGGCGTCACCAGCACCGCCTCCCTCGGCGGATTCGCCTACGAGCAGGCGAGGTTGAAGGAGGCGACCGACGGCGGCGCGCTGGACGGGCCGCGCCTGTTCACCACCGGCGAGCTGATCGACGGCAGCCGGGTCGCGTACAGCATGGGCCGCGCCCACGCCACGACGGACGGGGTGCGCCGCAGCCTCGAACGGGCCGGTGCCCTCGACTACGACTTCGTGAAGACGTACGTCCGCGCCCCCGCCTCGACCATGGCCGAAGCCGCCCGCACGGCACGGGAGTTGGGTGTCGCGGCGGGCAGTCACCTCCTCACGCCCGGCCGCCAGACGGGCCAGACCCTCACGACCCACCTCCTCGCCACCCAGCGCCAGGAGTACAGCCGGGCGGTGTCCCCGACCGGCCACTCCTACCAGGACGTCCACGAGATCTACCGGAGCGGCGAGTTCGCGCTGATCGTCACCCCGTTCGCCGCGCAGTACGTGCTGGGGACCGACCCCGAACTCGCCCAGGACCCGAGGGTGACGAACCTGATGCCGCCGTGGGACGTCGCCACGGTCCGCAACGCGGCCGGGACCGCGCCGACGCCGGACCAACTCCGGGGCCTGGGCATCGAGATGGGGATCTACCGCAGGGTCGTGGAGGAGGGCGGCACCCTCGCGCTCGGCACGGACGCGCCGCTCAACCCGGTCGGCCTGCACGTCCACCTGTCGCTGCGCGCCCTGCACCGGTACGGCGGCTTCACGCCGGTTCAGGCGCTGACCAGCGCGACGTCCGTCCCGGCTCGTGTGTTCGGGGTCGCGGACGATCTCGGGACGGTCGAGCCGGGGAAGCTGGCCGACCTCACGGCCGTCGACGGCAACCCGTTCGCCGACTTCGACGACCTGGTCCGCACGGCGTGGACGATGCGCGACGGCACCGTCCATCGCCCTGCGGACCTGCTCGACGACGAGGAGCGCACGCTGCATGCCGGGGCGGACTGGCTCGCGGTGGGGGAGATCCTGCACCGGGACGGGTGCTGTGCCGGTTAGCTCTAACTCCCCGTCGCCGACTTCCAGTTCTCCACATACGTCGACAGGTTCGCGGAGACGTCGTTCCAGTCCGGCGTGAAGACCTCCACCCCGGCCATCAGCTCGGCCAGCGCGGCGGCGTCGGCGTCCGTGGCCTTCACGTCCTTGCGGGCGCTGAAGCCGCCGCCGATCGAGCTGACTTCCTGCTGGGCCTCGCGGCTCAGCAGGAAGTCGAGGAGTTTCTTGCCGTTGGCGGAGTGCGGGGCCTTGGTGACGAGACCGGCCGCGTAGGGGAGGGCGAAGGTGGTCGGCTTCTTGTTCTGCGCCGCCGGGAACCAGATCCCCAGGTTCGGCATCGTCTTCGCCTGCGCGTAGTTCATCTGCACATCCCCGTTCGCGACGAGGAGTTCACCCTTGTCGACCTTGGGCGCGAGCTTGCCGGTCGAGGCGGAGGGGCCGACGTTGTTGGCCTGGAGCTTCTTGAGGTAGTCCAGCGCGGGCTTCTCGCCGCCGAAGTCGTGAACCGCCTTGACCAGCACGGCGGTTCCGTCACCGGCGACACCGGGCGTCGAGTACTGGATCCTGTTCCTGTACTTGCCGTCGAGAAGCTCCTGCCACGTCGTCGGCGGCTGCTTCAGCTCCTTCTTGTCGTAGACGAACCCGAAGTAGTTGTCGACGACAGAGGTCCAGGTCCCGTCGGCGGCCTTGGTCGCGGTGTCCGACCCCTGCGGCGCGTACTTCTGCAACAGGCCCTTGCCGTCGGCCTGTTGGATGAACGGCGGAAGCGTGACGAGGACGTCGGCCTGCGGATTGCTCTTCTCACGGACGACACGCTGCGCCATCTCGCCCGAACCCCCCTCCACGTACGCGACCTTGACACCGGTCTGCTTCGTGAAGTCGGCGAAGACCTTGTCGTACCAGCCGTCGCCGTTCTCCCCCTTGAGACCGTCGGCGCTGTACACGGTGACGACCTTGGCGTCGGAGGAGGCGGCAGAGGTCCCGCAGGCGGAGGCGAGGACGAGGAGGGACACGGCGATGCTGAGCTTGACGGCGTTACGGGGCATGGCGGTTGGACTCCAGATGTTCTCAGCGGTACGACGCTCTTGTACGGACCCGGGACACGGCGAACAGGACGAGCAGAGTGGCTGCCATCAGCACCACCGCGAGCGCGGACCCCGCGAACAGGGCGCCCCGGTCGGTGGCGGAGTGGATCAGGACCGGCAGCGGGGTCCAGTCCGGCGGATAGAGCATCACCGTGGCGCTCAACTCGCCCATGGACAGGGCGAAACAGAGACCTGCGGCGGCGGTGAGCGACGGCAGCAGCAACGGCAGCTTCACCCGCCGCAGCACGTACGAGGGACGCGCGCCGAGCGAGGCCGCCGCCTGTTCGTACGCCGGGTCGAGCCGCGCCAGCGCCGCCGACACCGACTGGTACGCGAACGCCGTCACCAGCACGGTGTGCGCGAGGATCACGATCCACCGCGTGCCGTTCAGCAGCAGCGGCGGCTTCGAGAACGCGACCAGCACCGCCAGTCCCACCACGACCGACGGCACGGCGACGGGGAGCACGAACAGGGCGTCCAGGACCCGCCGTTGACGCTTCTTGAGCGCGGCTCCGGCGAGGGCGGCCCAGGTTCCGGCGGCCAGCGCCAGCAGGCTCGCGGCGGTCGCGGTGAACAGGCTCGTGGTGAGGGCCTTGAGGGAGTCGCCGCTCGTCGCGGAACGGTAGTTGGCGGTCGTCAGGCCCGAGGGCAGGACGCCGGACCAGTGCGTCGCGAACGACGCGCCGAGGATGACGAGGAGAGGCAGCGCGAACAGCGGCAGGAACAGAACGAAGAACACCGTCCACACCGCCCACTTGGCCCCACGGCTATGCACCAGCACGACGGCTCACCACCCGGTACACCGCGTAAAGCCCCACGGACAGCGCGACGTTGACGACCGCCACCACGCACGCGCCCGCGTAGTCCGACTCCAGGATCGCCTTGCTGTAGATCAGCAGCGGCAGGGTCGTCACGCCCTTCGCCCCGGTGAACAGCACGATCCCGAACTCGTTGAGGCACAGCACCAGGACGAGGCTCCCGCCGGCCGCGAGCGCGGGCAGCGCCTCGGGCAGGATCACCCGCCGCACGATCCTCGGCGCCCGCGCGCCGAGACTCGACGCCGCCTCGATCTGCGCGGTGTCGAGCTGCGAGAACGCCGCGAGCAGGGGCCGCATCACGAACGGCGTGAAGTACGTGACCTCCGCGAGCAGCACACCCCAGGGCGTGGTCAGGAACTGGAACGAGCCGACGATGCCGGTCGTGCCGTAGATGAACAGCAGGGCGAGCGTGATCAGGAACGACGGGAAGGACAGGAACACGTCCACGAACCGCGCGACCGCCCTCGCCCCGGGGAACGGGACGAACGCGATGACCAGCGCCAGGAAGAACCCCAGCACCAGACACCCGGCGGTGGAGGCGAGCGCCAGCCACACGGTCGTCCACAGCGCCTGCCGGAACGCCTCGGAGGCGAAAACGTCCGTGTACGGCTGGAGCGACGTGCCGCCCGAGTCGGGCTGGAAGGACTGCTGGACGACCAGGGCCAGCGGATAGAGGAAGAAGACGGCGAGGAGGGCGACCGGAGGCAGGGTCCACAGCAGGCGTCTAGTCATGGAGCAGCACCGCGTCCTCGGGGGAGAAGTGCAGGGTGACGCGCGCGCCGTGGACCGGCGGGTCCCGCAGCTCGCGTACGTCGGCCATGACGGTGTGCCCGGCGACCTCGACGTACAGCCGGTGCGTGGCGCCGCGCCACTGGATCTCCCGTACGGGGCCGGTGAGTTGGTTCGGCCCTTCGCCCAGCCCGACGAGATGCGGTCGGACACACAGCGTCGCCGGACCGGTCACGTCCTTCGCGTCGACCTTCATCCGCGTCCCCGCGAACTCCGCGACCCCGTCCGTCACTTGCACCGGCAGCAGGTTCGCCCCGCCCACGAACGACGCCGTGAACTCGTCCCCCGGCGCCCGGTACAGCTCCCGGGGCGTCCCGCATGCCTGGAGGCGGGCCCGGTCGAGCACCGCGATCCGGTCCGCCAGCGTCAGCGCCTCGACATGGTCGTGCGTGACGTACAGGATCGTCATGTCCGGCAACTCCCGGTGCAGTCGGGCGAGTTCGGTGAGCATCTCGGACCGCAGCCGGGCGTCCAGCGCCGACAGCGGCTCGTCCAGGAGCAGCACCTCGGGCCGGATCGCCAACGCCCGCGCGATGGCGACGCGTTGCTGCTGGCCACCGGACAACTCCCGGGGACGGCGCCGCGCGTACGCCCCCATCCCGGTCAACTCCAGCGCCTCACCGACCCGTTGCCGGATCTCGCCCTTGTTGACGCGGCGCGCCTTCAGCCCGAACGCCACGTTGTCCTCGACCCGCATATGCGGGAACAGCGCGTACTGCTGGACGACCATCCCGATGCCCCGCCGGTACGGCGGTACGTCGGTCACGTCCCGTTCGCCGAGGAACACCCGCCCCGCCGACGGCCGCACGAACCCGGCGACGGCCCGCAGCGCGGTCGTCTTCCCGGACCCGGACGGTCCGAGCAGCGCTATCACCTCACCCGGCTCGACGGTCAGGTCGAGCGCGTCGAGGACGGTGTTCCCGTCGTAGGCGACGCTCACGGAGTCGAAGCGGATCACGTCAGTACTCCGGGCAACTCGGCGACGGAGCCCAGCACATGACCGGCCCCGGCCGCCCGCAGCGCCTCCGCGTCGTGCGCCCCGGTGAGGACCCCCGCGACCACCCCGGCCCCGGCGCGCACCCCGCTGAGCACGTCGTACGAGGTGTCCCCGACGACCGCGACCTGCCGGACGCCCTCGGCGGCCTTCGTCCGCACGAACGCCTCCAGGACCATGTCGGGGTACGGCCGCCCGCGCCCGCCCGCGTCCGCCGGGCACAGGGTGAGCGCCACGAGGTCGCGCCAGCCGAGCGCGTCGAGGATCGCGTCCTGGGTGACGCGGGCGAAACCGGTGGTCAGGACGACCGTCCGGCCCTCGGCGGCGAGCTGCTCGATGGCCTCGCGGGCGCCGGGGACCGGGGCGATCAGGCCGTCGGCGACGAGGTCGCCGTACGCCTGCTCGAAGGCGGTGTTGGCGCGCTGGGCGGTTTCCTCGGTCTGGAGGAGGTGGCGGAAGACGGAGATCTTCGACTCGCCCATCGTGGTGCGGACGTAGGCGAGCCGGTCGGGGGTGGGGTCGAGGCCCAGCGAGCCCAGGGCCGTCGTGAAGGCGCGTTCGACCAGGCCGCCGTCGGCGACGGTCGTACCGGCCATGTCGAGGACGACGAGGCGGATGTCGTGCGGCATGTCGGTGGTCATGGGGTTCACCAGCCCAACTGGTCTGCGGTGGTCTCGGCGATGGCGGGTGCGCAGGTCATGCCGCGTCCGCCGGGGCCCGTGACCAGCCAGACGCCGTCGCGGACCTGCTGGCGGTGCACGACACGGCTCGTGTCGAGGCACTGCGCGTACACGCCCGCCCAGCGGCGGCGGATCGCGGGGAGCGGGCGGCCGAGGAGGGACTCGACGACGCCGGTCAGGTGCTCGTAGGGGTCCTCGACGGTGTCGAAGGAGAAGGGGTGCTCGTACTCGTGGGTGTCGCCGACGGTCAGGCCGCCGTCCGCGCGCTGGACCATGAGGAGCTGCATCCGGTGCTCGGCCGCCGTATCGGGCTGCGGCTGGCGGGAGTTGAGGGCGTCCAGGGCGGGGGAGGCGTACGCCGGGTAGTAGCGGAAGCTGTCCGCGTCCGCGACCGACGTCGTCAGGGGTTCGCCGAGCGGCGCGGTCTGCATCATCTGCAACCGGACGCGGCGCACGGGGAGTTCGGGCCCGGCCAGCTCGCGCACCAGGCCACCCAGCCAGGCGCCGGTGCACAGGACGACGGCGTCGCCCGTGTGCACGTCGCCGTGGTCGTCGCGCACGGCGTGCTCGCCGATCACCTCACGGACCTCGCGGCCCGGGAGGAACGTGTAGCGCGGGTTCCTCAACAGCTCGGCGCGCAGGGCGCGTTGGGCGGTCCGGGGTTCGACGGCCGCGTCCCGTGCGCAGTACAGGGCCGCGCCGAACTCCCCGCGCAGCGCCGGGTTCAGCGCCCGTGCCTCGCCCGGCGTCAGCAGCTCGTACCCCCGCACGTCCGCGTCGCCCCGCGCCGCCGCGTACTCGGCGACGGCGTGTTCGAGGCCGCCGCGTACGACGGTCAGGGACCCGTTGGCGCGGAAGCCGAGCGCCGGGACGCGCTCGCCGATCCCCTCCCACAGCTCCCTCGCGCGCAGCGCGGCCGACAGCTCCTCGCCGTCCGCGCGTCCGCTCACCCAGACGAGCCCGAAGTTGCGCAGCGACGCGCCCCGGGCCTCCGCCTCGCGCTCGATCTGTACGACCTCGTGGCCGCGTTCCAGTGCTTGCCAGGCGTGCAGGGTGCCCACCACGCCGGCTCCGACGACTATCACTCTCACGACCGTCACGCTCCTCGCCGTGCGGGAACCGGAAGGGTCCGGCTGACGACGTGAGCATGAACCGGCCATCACATTTGGGCTAGACCCGTTATCTGTTCGTTACTTTAGTGCGGTCGGATAATCGGTCTTTATCGGTTTTTCAGTTCTTGAGATGCGCCGAGAACGAGAACCGGTCCCCCCGGTACAGGCTCCGCACCCGCTCCAGCGGACTCCCCTCCGCGTCCCGTGACACCCGGTGGATCAGCAGCATCGGCAGCGCCGGGGGAGTCCCGATCAGCAGCGCCTCGCGCGGCGTCGCCAGAACCGTCTCGATGCGCTCGTCGGCCTGACCGAGCCGGATGCCCTGGCCGCCCATGTAGGCGTAGAACGAGGAGTCCGGGTCGAACTCGGCGTCCAGGCGCGGGAGTCGGGCGACGGAGACGTACGTGCTCTCCAGGCCCACCCGCTCGTCGTCGGCCAGCAGCACCCGCTCCAGGTGCCACACCGGCTCGCCGCGCGTCAGCCCCGTCTCCTCGGCCAGCGGCGCCGGGCACGGGAACCGGTCGAGGGCGACGAGACTGCGGCCCGGCGTCCGGCCCTGCCTGCGCACGCCCTCCGTATAGCTGGCCAGCGCGAGCGGCTGCTCCAGCTTCGGCCCCGCGACGACGGTCCCCCGGCCCTGCCGGCGCAGCTTGCCCTCCAGCAGCAACTCCCGCAGCGCCTGCCGCACCGTCTCGCGCGCCACGTCGTACCGCTCGGAGAGATCCCGCTCGGTGGGGATGACAGCACCCTCGCCGAGGTCGCTCACGAGGTCGTCTATACGGGCCTTGACCGCGTAGTACTTGGGCACACGGCCGTGCTCGGGGACACCGGCGCGGACGGGAGCGCCGGGGTGCTGATCATTCGGGTAGTCCACGGGTGGACCGTACACGGACCCCGCCGCGACCCCGTCGTACGACGGCCGAACCGCTCCTTGCTGCATCATGCACACCTGCGTAGCGTCGACAGCGCCCCACGGAGGTGCGCGATGACCGAGCTCCGACTCCCCTTACCTGCCGAAGGCCCCCTGGAACCGCCCGCCGCCTGGGCCGACCTGCGCCGCGAGTGCCCGGTCGCGTCCGTCCGGCTCCCCAGCGGCGACGAGGCGACGCTCCTGACCCGCTACGACGACATACGCACCCTGCTCTCCGACCCCCGCTTCGCCCGCCCGGCCGCCGAGGACGGCGCCGCGCGGCTCGCCCCCGAGGGAGCGGGCGGCCCCGTCGTCGACGGAGAGTTGCAGGACGTCATACCCGACCGCGGCGAAGGCCATCAGCGGTGGCGGCGCCAGGTCGGCAAGTACTTCACCGCCAAACGCATGACCGCCCTACGCCCCGCGATCACCGAGCGGGCCGACCGGCTCGTCGACAGCATGGTCGAGCAGCGCCAACCCGCCGACCTGAAGGGCGCGTTCGGGTTCCCGCTGCCCGTGTACGTGATCTGTACGATCCTCGGGGTCCCCGCCGAGGACAGCGACCGCTTCTCGCACTGGTCCGACGCCTTCCTCAACGTCAGCCGGTGGACGAAGGAGGAGAGCGCGGCGGCGTACGAGGAGTTCGACGCGTACATGTCCCGGCACATCACGCACGTCCGCGAGCACCCCGGCGACGACCTGATCAGCATGCTCATCGCCGACCAACCGGACGTGACCGACACCTGGTTGCTGCGCACCGGCATGGGACTGCTCGTCGCCGGACACGAGACGACCGCCAACGCCATCGGCAAGACCGTCGCGATGCTGCTGGCCGACCGGGAACTGTGGGAACTCCTGCTGGCCGAGCCGGAGTTGGTGCGCACGACCGTCGACGAGGCGCTCCGCCTGGACGTCAACCTCGGCTTCGGGCTGCGGCGTTACCTCACCGAGGACGTCGAGGTCGGCGGCTCGGTGCTGCCGCGCGGCGCCACCGTCGTCTGCGCCCTGCCCGCCGCCAACCGGGACGCGGCGGCCTTCGAGGACCCGGACCTCATGCTCCTGTCCCGCAGCCCCAACCCGCACCTCGCGTTCGGCGCGGGCCCGCACGCCTGCCTGGGACAGAGCCTCGCCAGGACCGAGCTCCAGGTCGCCCTGGAGGTGTTGCTCAGGCGGCTGCCCGCGCTGCGGCTCGCCGTGCCGGTCGGTGAACTGCGGCGCCTGGAGGGCCTGTTGGTGGGCGGGCTGAGCGAAGTGCCGGTCACGTGGTGAGGGTCGCCGTCGACCGTTCGCTGTGCTGCGGGGCCGGGAACTGCGTCCTCGTCGCGCCCGGAGTGTTCGACCAGGACGAGGACGACGGGGTCGTGGTGCTGCTCACGGAGACGCCCGCTTCGTCGGACGAGGCCGCGACGCGGGAGGCGGCGGCGATGTGCCCCGCCTCCGCGATCACATTGCGTGACGATATGTACCGGGATGCGTGATATGTGAGCCGACCTTAGGGTGAGGCCGCGAGGGGGCCCTTCCGAAAGGTCAACGATGAGAAAGCTTCCGTCGGCACTGGCTCTGGCCGCCGTCGCGGCACTCGTCTGCTCCTGCGGCAGCGGGTCCGCGACAGGGACGGTCCAGCGCGCCGCCGCCGTGAACCTGGACGCCAAGGCCGGCTTCACGGTCGTCACGACCGGGCTCGGGGACCCGTACGAGATGATCCAGGGCCCCGACGGGTACCTGTGGCTCACCGAGAAGTCCGGCCTCAAGGTCACCCGCGTCGACCCGAAAACCGGCGCCAAGACCACCGCCCTGGACCTGGCCAAGAAGGCCGTCCGCGCCAAGGGCGGCAAGGACGGAGTCCTCGGCCTCGCGCTGCACCCCGACTTCGGGAAGAAGAAGGACAAGGACTACGTCTACCTGTCCTACAGCTCCATGGACGGCGTGAAAGAGGCCACCAGGATCGTCAGGTACACGGCGAAGAACGGGAAGCTCTCCGGCGAGTACACCGTCCTGAGCGGCCTCCCCGCCGGCGACGACCACCAGGCCGCACGCCTGCGCTACGGTCCCGACGGCAAGCTCTACTACTCGATCGGCGACCAGGGCGCGAACTACTACGCCCACTACTGCGTCCCGAACCAGGCCCAGAACCTGCCGACCGCCGACCAGGTGAAGAAGAAGGACTGGTCGGTGTACCCCGGCAAGATCCTGCGCATGAACCCCGACGGCTCGATCCCGGACGACAACCCCGAGCTGAACGGCGTCCGCAGCCACGTCTACGCCTACGGCATGCGCAACCCCAACGGCATGGACTTCCGCGGCAAGGAGCTGTACACCGCCGAGAACGGCCCCCTCACCGACGACGAGTTCAACCGCATCGAGAAGGGCGCGAACTACGGCTGGCCGAACGTCGCCGGGTACAAGGACGACCAGGCGTACGTCTACTCGGACTGGGCCAAGGCCAAGGGCGGCTGCCAGAAACTCACCTTCACGCCCAACCCCGGCGAGGCCCCCGTGCAGGTGCCGACGACCCGGGAACGGGACTTCACGAAGGCCATGGAGGCGCCGGTCAGCACGTACGGCACGACGGTCGAGTCCGGACACGACTTCGGCGTGACCACGGTGTGCACCGACCCCGACAGCGCGTACGTGTGCTGGCCGACCATGGCACCCGGCGCCCTCAAAGTGGCTGGTGACGAATTCCTCGTCACCTCCCTCAAGAACGGGACCGTCTACCGGCTCACGAAGGACGGCAAGTCCTTCAAGCAGCTCCACCGGAGCGTCAACCGCTACCGCGACGTCGCGCTGAGCCCCGACGGCAAGACCCTCTACATCGCCACCGACAGCGGCGGACTCGTCCACGGCCCCGACGGCGCCCCCACGGGCAAGCTCGCCAATCCCGGCGCGATCCTCGCCGTCCCCTATGGAAAGTGAGACCCGGATGATCCAGCACGAGGAACGGGACGACAGGTCTGTGGAGCGTCCCGACGAGGCGACGGACCAGACCGCCTGGCACCGGCCCACTTATCAGATCGTCGAGGCGTCGATGGAGATGTCGGCGTACTTCCTCAGCGACCGGTAGGGGGCCGCGCCGTGCGCCTGCACGTACTCGGTACGGCGGCCGGTGGCGGCGTCCCCCAGTGGAACTGCGCGTGTCCCGGGTGCTGCGGGGCGCGCGCGGTGCCGTCCTGGCGGAGGCTGCACGCGTCGATCGCCGTCGAGGTCGAGCCCGGCCGGGTCTATGTGGTCAACGCGACGCCCGACATCGGCGAACAGATCGAGCGGTGCGGCTGGTTGCGTCCTGACGGGCGGCGTACTCCTCTCGCGGGGGTGATCCTCACCGACGCCGAACTCGATCACACGCTGGGGCTCGCGCGGCTTCGGGAGGCCGATGAGCTGGAGATCATGGCGACGGACGCGGTGCGGAAGGCGGTGAGTGAGGGGCTGCGGCTGGAGGAGACCCTCGCGCCTTATGTGCGGTTGCGGTGGCGGGACGTGGACGGTGCTTCGTTGGTGCCGGTGTCCGGTAAACGGCCGAGGTACGCGCGGGAGTTCCCGGCATGGGACGGGGAATGGGTCAGCGCGCTGAGCATCGGGGGGCTGGTGTACGCGCCGGCCATGGGGGTGTGGCCCGCCGGGTTCGGGGAAGGGGCGGACGTCGTGTTCGCCGACGGGACGTTCTGGGACGAGGACGAGCCCCGCCGCTGCGGGTTCTCCGAGAAGACGGGGACCGAGATGGGGCACCTGCCGGTTCTCGCGACGCGGGATCGGCTGGCCGCCCTGCCCGCGCGGTGCTTCTACACACACCTCAACAACACCAACCCCCTCGTGGACCCTGACGCGCCGCAGTACGCGGAGTTGCGGGGCGTCGAGGTGGCTTCGGAAGGGATGTTCGTCGAATGGTGATCGGTCTGGATGCCGTGTCTGCGGGGAGCGCGGTCGGGGCCGCTGCCTTCGAGCGTGAACTGAGGGCGGTTCCCGAACGCCACTACCACCACCGGCATCCCTTCAACCTCCGTATGCACCAAGGAGAGTTGACGCCCGGCGAACTCCGCACCTGGATCCTCAACCGCTTCCACTACCAGCGGCACATCCCCGTCAAGGATGCCCTGATCCTCGCCAAGCTCGACGACCCCGCCCTGCGCCGCATGTGGGTGCGCCGCATCACCGACCACGACGGCACCGGCGACGACGAGGGCGGCATCGAACGCTGGCTGCGCCTCGGCGAGGCCGCCGGACTCGACCGGGCCGACCTCCTCGCCGGTGACCGGGTGCTGCCGGGCGTACGGCTCGCCGTCGACGGGTACGTCAACCTCTGCCGCAACGCAGGCCCGCTCGAAGCCGTCGCCGCGTCCCTCACCGAACTGTTCGCGCCGGATCTGATGGCGACCCGGATCGCGGCGTTCGAGAAGCACTACACGTGGATCAGGCCCGAGGGGCTCGCGTACTTCGCCTCCCGTGTGTCCCAGGGGCGTCGGGACAGTGGCGAGGCGCTTGCCCTTGTGCTGGGGTGGGCTCGCACTCGCGCTGATCAGGAGGCTGCTGTTGCCGCGCTCTCCTACAAGTGCGAGGTGCTGTGGACTCTGCTGGACGCCGTCGACCGGGCGTCCGCATGAGTACGGCTTGGCGGCCGGCCCTCAGCCCGTACGCGCGCGTGCGTGACTGTCCGGTACGGAAACGGACGCTGCTGATCGTTCCTGAACGGATCGTTGTCCTCAGTACCGAGGCTGCCGCAGTGGTCGAGCTGTGCGACGGGACCCGGACCGTTCCTGAGATCAGCGCCGAACTCGGGGACGGGGACGGGATCGCCGAGTTCCTCGACGATGTGAAGGAGCGCGGATGGCTGCGCTGAACCCGCCCTCGGTGAATCCGCCCTCGGTGAACCCGCCGTGGGCGATGCTCGCGGAGCTCACCCACGGCTGCCCCCTGCGCTGCCCCTACTGCTCCAACCCCACCGAACTCGTGCGCCCCGCCGACGAGTTGACCACCGGGGACTGGCTGCGCGTGTTCGACGAGGCCGCCCGCCTCGGCGTGGCCCACGCCCACCTCTCCGGCGGCGAACCCCTGCTGCGGCGCGACCTGACCGAGCTGGTCGCCGGTGCCGCAGACGCCGGGATCTACGCCCAACTCGTCACCAGCGGACTCGGGTTGACGTCCGAGCGGCTCGACGAGCTGACGGCGGCCGGTCTCCCCAGCGTCCAGCTCTCCGTGCAGGGCGCGGACGCCGCGAGTTCCGAACTCATCGCCGGGCGCCGGTCGTTCACCGCGAAAGCGAGGGCCGCCGCGCTGATCCGGGACGCCGGTCTGCCGCTCGGCCTCAACGTCGTCCTGCACCGGCACAACCTCGACCGGCTCGACGAGATCATCCGACTCGGCGTCGACTGGGGAGCCGTACGCATCGAACTCGCCAACACCCAGTTCTACGGCTGGGGGCTGCGCAACCGGGCCGCGCTCATGCCGAGCCGGGAGCAACTGGCCCGTGCGCAAAGGGTGGTCGAGGAGTGGCGGGGGCGTACGGAGACGGAGTTGATCTGGGTCGTGCCGGACTACTTCGACGGGGTGGCGAAACCCTGCATGGGAGGCTGGGGCGCGATCTCGCTGACCGTGGCCCCCGACGGGCGGGTGCTGCCCTGTCCCGCCGCCTACGATCTGCCGCTCGAAGCGCCCAACGTCCGTGAAAACTCGCTGAGTTGGATCTGGCGCGAGTCGCCCGCGTTCAACGCCTACCGGGGGAGCGACTGGCTGCCCGACCCCTGCCGGTCCTGCCCACGGAAAGAGGCCGACTTCGGGGGATGCCGGTGCCAGGCGTTCGCGCTCACCGGGGACGCCGGGCGGACGGACCCGGCGTGTTCGCTGTCGCCGGACCACGGGGTGATCGCCGAACTGTCGGGCGTACGGAGCGGGGAGTTGGTCTATCGGGGGTACGCGGCCGGAAATCGTCAGCGGGCGCACGGGCCGACTAGAGTGCGGTGATCGTCGACGCGTACCCCGAAAAGCGAGGTGTACGCCTCTGAGAGACGGAGAATCACTGAATGACCCGGGGGAGACCCGAGCGCAAGCAGCGTGCCAACGGGGTGGAGTCGCGGCGGCGCATCCTCGACGCGGCAGTCGAGATCGCGGGGGAGCGGGGGTACGAGGGCACGTCGATCGCGGCCGTCAGCGCCCAGTGCGGGCTGCCCACCAGCTCGATCTACTGGCACTTCAAGGACAAGGACGACCTGATCGCCGCCGTTATCGAGCGCAGCTTCGAGACCTGGCTGACGGCCGTCGAACTGCCCGGCGAGGACGCGGGGACCCCGCTGGAACGGGTCACGACCATGGCCGCGAACGTCGCCCGCTCCCTGCTCGACGCGCCCGACTTCGTGCGGCTCGGGCTGATGCTCGCGCTGGAGCGGCGGCAGGTCGAACCCCGGGGGCGGGGCGTCTACCTGGACGTCCGGAAGGCGGCGCGGCAGCGGATCACCGAGGTCCTCCGGGCACTGTTCCCGGAGGTGGACGAGAGGGCTGTGGACGTCCTCGTCACCTACACGGTCGCCGGGACCGACGGGCTGTTCGTCCAGCAGGAGATAGACGGGGGCATCGATCTCGTCGGGATGTTCGAGCTGCACGCGCGGACGGTGTACTCCATGGCGGAGGGGATGCCGACCGGGGGGTGAGGCCGGTCGGCGAACTGCGGTGCGTCTCAGGTGGTGTGCCTCTGCCGGTGTGCGCTGTGTTTCGGCCGGAATTGCTGCTGCTGACGTGTGCTGCGCCGCCCGCCGAGGGCCGTGTCAGGCCCGCGCTTCGACCACCGCGAACACTCCGCGCACCCGGTTGCCCTCCACGTCGGTCCACGCGCCGGTCACATGGCCGAGCGCGTCCGCCGGAGGGGTGTCCGCCACGGCGGTCAGGAGCCGGTCGAAGCGGACGGCGGGGCCGTCCGGCGTCGTGAGGGTCGTGCCCTCGGCCGTTTCGGTCACCGTCACCTCGCCGGCCAGCAGCGGGGCCCCGCCCGCGTACGCGTGGGTGACCTCCTCGTCCAGGGCGTCGCTCGTGCTCTGGGCCTGGGCCGGGATGCGCCCCTCGAAGAACGCTGCCAGGGCGCCGGTCAGCACTGGGTCGTGGACGCCGTCGTACACCCAGCGCTGTCCGAGGACGCCGTGCTCCAGGGTGGTGATCAGCGCGTGGTCCGCGCCGGGGAGCGGGGCGGAACGGTAGGTGAGGGGGACCAGGTAGGCGTGCGGGCCCTCGGCGTCGGTGGCGACGAAGAACTCGATGCCGACCTCGCCCTCGGGGTCGTCGAGACGGAAGCCCCCGGCCTTGGCGAGCTGCGGGGTGGCCGTACCGCCCTGGTACCACGCGCGCGTGGGGAGCCACGGGGTGAGGAATTCGAGCTTGGTCGGCTTGAGCCAGGTGCGATGAATGATCGACATGTTCAGGGATTCTCCATCAGGGTCCGCGATGATCGAAACTGTTTCTTCCGGGGTCGCGTCCTGATCGACTGAGCCAAGATCAACGACCGTGAGGACGGACGACCATGGCACGAACGAACATTCTGGGACGCCGCACCCTCCTCGCCCTGGGCGCCGGAGCGGCTCTGACGGCGGCGGTGGCGCCCTCGGCCCACGCCGCTACCAGGGACGTCTTCGCCGGACTGGAGCAGGAGTACGCCGCCCGGCTGGGCGTCTTCGCCCACGACACGGCGACCGGGAGGACGCTGACGCACCGTGCGGACGAACGGTTCCCGATGTGCTCGGTGTTCAAGGCGCCGGCTGCGGCGGCCGTCCTGCGCGAGGGCGTGGACCTGACGCGGCGCATCCACTACACGCAGCAGGAGTTGACGGACTCGGGATACGCGCCGGTCACCGAGAAGCACCTCGACACCGGCATGACCGTCGAGGAACTCTGCGCCGCCGCCGTCTCCCACAGCGACAACGCCGCCGCCAACTTCCTCCTGCGCGAACTCGGCGGCCCCACCGCGATCACCCGCTTCGCCCGCTCCCTGGGCGACTCCGTGACCCGCCTCGACCGCTGGGAGCCCGACCTCAACTCCGCCGAACCCTGGCGGAAGACGGACACGACGACACCCCACGCGATCGCCCGTACCTACGCGAAGTTCCTCCTGGGCGACGTCCTCCCGCCCGCCGACCGCACCCGCCTCACGTCCTGGATGGTCGCCAACTCCACCAACGTCACCCGCTTCCGCGCCGGTCTCCCCGCCGACTGGATCCTCGCCGACAAGACGGGCGGCGGGAGTTCGTACGGCGTCGCCAACGACGTCGGCGTGGTGTGGCCGCCCGGCCGGGCGCCGCTGGTGATCGCCGTGCTGACGACGACGTACGCGGCCGAGGGGCCCTCGAAGAACGAGCTGGTCGCGCGGGCGGCGGAGCTGGTGGCGGCCGAGCTGACCTGAGCGGATCGCGGAACGGCCGGCGGGGAGCGCTTCGCCGGCCGTTCGCGGGAGCGAAAGTTTCCGTGACTCCCGTGGGGCCGGGCGACCTTGACGCTCCCGGTGGCGCGATGGCAGCTTTTTATCGCTACAAACGATCACCTCGACGTCGTACAAGTCACCGCATATCTCCCGGGGAGCAGCTGTGCCCAACGCCACCGCGGTCGTCAACCTGGACATCGAAGGGCCGACGATCAGCCGGCACCTCTACGGTCACTTCGCCGAGCATCTCGGGCGCTGCGTCTACGGCGGGTTCTGGGTCGGGGAGGACTCCGACATACCCAACGAGGGCGGGATCAGGCTCGACGTCGTCGAGGCGCTGCGCGCGCTGAACATTCCCAACCTGCGCTGGCCCGGCGGGTGTTTCGCGGACGAGTACCACTGGCGGGACGGGATCGGGCCGCGCGAGGAGCGGCCCCGGATGGTCAACACGCACTGGGGGAACGTCGAGGAGAACAACCACTTCGGCACCCACGAGTTCATGGCGCTGTGCGAACTCCTCGGTGCGGAACCGTACATCAGCGGGAACGTCGGCTCCGGGACCGTCCGGGAGATGAGCGAGTGGGTCGAGTACCTGACCCGCGACGGCGACAGCCCGATGGTGCGGCTGCGCAAGGACAACGGCCGCGAGGAGCCGTGGAAGGTCAAGTACTGGGGGATCGGCAACGAGACCTGGGGCTGCGGCGGCAACATGCGCGCCGAGTACTCCGCCGACCTGGCCCGCCAGTACGCCACGTACTGCCGCGACCACGGCGACAACAAGCTGTACCGGATCGCCTCCGGCGCCTCGGACGCCGACTACAAGTGGACCGAGACGCTGATGCAGCAGATCAGCTGTTTCGGATGCGACGCGACGCCCAGGAACTTCTTCCAGGGCGTGTCCGTTCACTACTACACACTGGCCGGACCGTGGGAGGCGAAAGGCAGCGCGACCGCATTCGACACCGACACCTACTACCGCACGATGCTCGCGGCCCGCCGCATCGACGACATCCTCACCGGACACTCCACCGTGATGGACATCTACGACCGTGGCCGCACGGTCGGCCTGGTCCTCGACGAATGGGGCACCTGGTGGGACGTCGAGCCGGGCACCAACCCGGGCTTCCTCTTCCAGCAGAACACCATGCGCGACGCGCTCGTTGCCAGCACGCACTTTGACATCTTCCACAAGCACGCGGCCCGCCTGCACATGGCGAACATCGCCCAGACGGTCAACGTCCTCCAGGCGATGATCCTCACCGACGGCGACCGACTGGTCCTCACTCCGACGTACCACGTGTTCGAGATGAACAAGGACCACCAGGACGCCACCTCACTCGCAGTCCACCTCAAGGCCGACGAGGCCCGACGCACCGTCGCCGGGACGGAACTCACGACCGTCTCCGTCTCCGCCAGCGTCAAGAACGGCCAGGTCCTCGTCTCCCTCTCCAACCTCGACGCCGAAGAACCGGCGGAGGTCACCCTCGATCTGCGGGGAGGTACCCTCGGCGCCCCGGTCGCCCGGCTCCTGACGGCCGGCCGGATCGAGGACCACAACACGCCCGAGCAGCGGGACACGGTCGCGCCGCGCCCCTTCGACGGGGTGAAGACGACGGACGGCGGCCTGACCCTCACCCTGCCGCCGCACTCCTTCCTCACGCTCCAGGCCCCGCTGAACTGACCCGTGGCGACCATCCAGGACGTGGCGAAGGCGGCCGGGGTGTCCGCGATGACCGTCTCCAACGTCATCAACGGCCACCCCAACGTACGGCGGGAGACCCGGGACAGGGTCCTCGCGGCGATGGCCCGGCTCGACTACCGGGTCAACGTCGCGGCCCGCAACCTCCGCAAGGGCCGCACCGGCACGATCGGCCTCGCCGTGCCCGAGGTCGACAGCCCGTACTACAGCCGCCTCGCCGCCGGCGTCATCGCCGCCGCCGGACGCCACGGCCTGCGCGTCGGCATCGAACAGACCGGCGCCACGCGGGAGAGCGAACTCGACGCCCTCTCCCTCTCCCGCAACCGCCTCTACGACGGCCTCCTGCTCAGCGCCGTCGGCCTGGCGCAGACCGACGCCGAGCGCCTCACCGTCGAGCACCCCGTGGTCGTGCTCGGCGACCGCATCGTCGGCGGACCCGTGGACCACGTCGGCATGCCGAACCTGGAGGCGTCCCGGGCGGCCGTCACCCACCTCGTCGAGCGGGGCTGCCGGCGGATAGCGCTGGTCTGCGGGGAGACGGCCGAGATCGACACGTCCAGCCTGCGCCACGCCGGGTACCGGCAGGCCCTCACCGACGCGGGGGTGCCGTACGACCCCGGGCTGGTCCGCCAGGTCGGCCGGTTCGGGCTCGCCGAGGGCGCCCGGTGCGCGCGGGACATGGTCGCCGGGGGCCTGGACTTCGACGGCGTGTTCTGCGTGACCGACACCCTCGCCATGGGCGTCCTGCGCGGCCTCGCCGACAGCGGCGTACAGGTGCCCGGCCAGGTCAAGGTCATCGGGTTCGACGACATCGCCGAGAGCGCGTACCTCGTCCCGTCCCTCTCCAGCGTCGACCCCGACCACGACGGCATGGCCGAACGCGCCGTCGCCCTCCTGCTCACCCGCATCGACCAGCACGAACCGCCGCCCCGGTACGAGGAGTTCGTGAGCGGTTTCACGCTCGTGATCCGCGAGTCGACCGGCGGCCCGCAAGGAGAGACCCGATGAACCCCGCGCCCCTCTTCCGCGACCCCGTCCACGACGGCGCCGCCGACCCGACGGCGATCTGGAACCGCGAGACCGAGGAATGGTGGCTGGTCTACACCAACCGCCGCACCACCGCCCCGGGCCCCGGCGCCGCCTGGGTCCACGGCACCGACCTCGGCGTCGCCGTCTCCGCCGACGCCGGCCGCACCTGGACCTACCGGGGCACCCTCCCCAACCTGGACGCCGAGTGGGGCCGCAACACCTTCTGGGCACCGGAGATCATCTGGCACGACGGCCGCTACCACCTCTACGTCAGCTACATCCGGGGCGTCCCCGACTCCTGGGCCGCCCCCGCGAGCATCCGCCACTACACCAGCCCCGACCTCCTCACCTGGACCCACCACGGCCCCCTCGACCTCGACTCCGAGCGCGTCATCGACGCCTGCGTCCACCCCCTGCCCGACGGCGGTTGGCGCATGTGGTTCAAGGACGAGACCAGGGGCTCGGCCACCTGCGCCGCCGACAGCCCCGACCTGTACGAGTGGAAGCCGACCGGCGTCGTCCTCGACCACCGCCCCCACGAAGGGCCCAACGTCTTCACCCTCGGCGGCGCCCACTGGATGCTCGTCGACGAATGGCGCGGCCAGGGCGTCTTCCGCTCCGACGACCTCACCACCTGGGAGTACCAGGGCCTCGTCCTCGACGCCCCCGGCCACCGCGTCGACGACGGCAACATAGCCCACCACGCCGACGTCGTCGTCCAGGACGACACCGCGTACGTCTTCTACTTCACGCACCCCGGCCGCCCGCCCGGCATCACCGACGACGACGGCACCCACCGCACCCGCCGGTCCTCCCTCCAGGTCGCCACGGCCACGGTCGTCGACGGCGTCCTGCACTGCGACCGCTCGCCCGTGGAGCTGAACCTCAGGCCGATCTGACCTGTGAACGGGGGCCGCGCGGGCGTCGTACGGCGGTGTGTTGAAGAAAGTGCCTGGTGACGCGGGGTTGGTCGGGTACACGTCACGCGGTATCGTCGCTCCGACATCGACGGCAGAACGGAAGCCGGTGAAATCCCGGCACGGTCGCGCCACTGTGTGCCCCTCCTTACTTCGTGAGGCAGAGGTGAGTCAGACCCGTAGCCGTCGTACGGAGCACTACCGAGACGGGACGCGAACTCCCGAAGGAGGCCCTGCATGGCGCAGCACGTCGCCCAGCCGACCACCGCCACCACCCCGCTCAAGCTGCCGTTGAAGGCCATCGCCCCCTGGGCCGTCTTCTTCGGTGTCCTCATGCTGATCCTGCTGTACTTCGTCGGCGCCGAGCAGGGCGCCACCTCACTCCTCTCCGGCGAAGAGGTCCACGAGTGGGTGCACGACGCCCGCCACCTGCTCGGCTTCCCCTGCCACTGACCGAGGGACGCCGACACCCCCATGAACTCCGCAACCGTACGGAACCTGCTCGTGCGGGGCATGCTCGCCGGTCTCGCGGCCGGCGTGCTCGCCCTGATCGTCGCCTACTTCCTCGGCGAGCCCTCCGTCGACAAGGCGATCGGTTTCGAGGAGGCCCACTCCCACGAGCACGGCCACGAGGTCGAACTCGTCTCCCGCTCCCTCCAGTCCACCGCGGGACTCGCGACCGGAGTCCTGCTCTACGGCGTCGCCTTCGGCGGCATCGCGGCCCTCGCGTACTGCTTCGCCCTCGGCCGGGTCGGACGCTTCAGCCCCCGGGCCACCGCGCTGCTCCTCTCCGGCTGCGCACTGGTCGCCGTCTACGTCGTCCCGTTCCTCAAGTACCCGGCGAACCCGCCCGCCGTCGGCAACGGCGACACCATCGGCAGGCGCACCACCCTGTACTTCCTGATGCTGCTGCTCAGCGTCCTGCTCGCCGTCGCCGCGACCCTCCTCGGCAAGCGGCTCGCGCCGGACCTGGGGAACTGGTGGGCGACGGTCGTCGCGGTGGCCGCGTTCGTCGCCGCGACCGGGCTGGCGTACGCGTTCCTGCCGTCCGTGAACGAGGTGCCCGCCGACTTCCCCGCGACCGTCCTGTGGCGGTTCCGGCTCTCCGCGCTCGCCATCCAGGCGACGCTGTGGACCGGATTCGGGCTGGCCTTCGGGGAGTTGGCGCATCGGCTGCTCCGGCCTGAACCTGTGCCCCGGCGGGAGAGCGTCACCGTCTGATACCTGAGGCGGTGGCGTACGCGCGGTTGATCGCCAGTCGGCGGGCAGAGGACGTGAGATACGAGGGGGAGGCGTGGAGATGACCGCCATTGCGACGACCCCCTCGACGGATCCCGTCCGGGCTCAGCGGCGCGTCCTGCGGGTACTGGTCGCTTCCCAGGTCCTGAGCGGCATGGGGCTGGCCGCCGGGGTCACCGTGGGCGCCCTTCTGGCGCAGGACATGCTGGGGTCCACGCGGCTCGCGGGGCTGCCGAGCGCGCTGTTGACCGGGGGTGCCGCGCTCACCGCCGTAGCCGTCGGACGGGTCTCCCACCACCGTGGGCGTCGTCCCGGGCTCGTGCTCGGGTATCTCGCGGGGGTGCTCGGCGCGGTGGGGGTGATCGTCGCCGCTGTTCTCGACAGTCCGGTGCTGCTGTTCGCCGCGATGTTCGTGTACGGGGCCGGCTCGGCGACGAACCTTCAGGCGAGGTATGCCGGAGCCGATCTCGCGGCGCCGGGGCATCGGGCGCGGGCCGTGTCGACGGTGCTGGTCGCGACGACGCTGGGGGGTGTGGCCGGGCCGAACCTCACGGCGCCGATGGGGGAGGTGGGGGCGGCGCTGGGGATTCCGGAGCTGGCGGGGCCCTTTCTGCTGTCCGGCGGGGCGTATGCGCTGGCCGCGCTGGTGCTGACGGTGAGCCTTCGCCCGGATCCGCTGGTCCTGGCGCGGACGCTGGCCAGACAGACGCCGGTGAGCGCCCTGCCGGGACCCCGCAAGGGCGGCGGCGTCACGCTGGGCGCGCTCATCATGGTCGTCACCCAACTCGTCATGGTCTCCGTGATGACGATGACGCCGGTCCACATGCACGACCACGGGCACGGGACCGCCGCGTCCGGGCTGGTCATCGCCGTCCACATCGGCGCCATGTACCTCCCCTCCCCGCTGACCGGCCGCCTCACCGACCACTTCGGCCCGCTCCGCATGGCGACGTCCTCCGCACTCACCCTCCTGACCGCCGGCCTGGTCGCCGCCACAGCCCCGGAGAACTCGGTCCCCCTCCTCACCCTGGCCCTAGCCCTCCTAGGCCTGGGCTGGAACCTAGGCCTGGTCGCCGGCACCGCCCTCATCACCGAGTCCATCCCCCTCACCAACCGCGCCAAGACCCAGGGCCTGGTGGACGTCTCGATCTCCCTGGCGGGTGCCACCGGCGGCATCTCATCGGGCCTGCTCGTCACGGCGACGAGCTATCCGACACTGGCGCTTATGTCGGGGGCCCTGTCCCTGACGCTGCTCCCGGCGATCGGGGCGACGGCGTACGCGAAACGCGGGGCGTGACTGTTCGGGACTGGCGTAGTCGCGTCCATGCTCCAGGTCTGCCTGAACGGCGCGCGGACGCGCGAGACATGTCCGGTTCTGCCCGTGACGCCCAGCGAGTTGGCCACGGCGGCGGCCCGGGCGGTGGCTGCGGGGGCCGAGGACATCCACCTCCACCCCAAGAACGCCGACGGTCACGACTCCTTGGCACCCGGCGTGGTCGCGGCGGCCGTCTCAGCGGTGCGCCGCGCTGTTCCGCCGGGCGTGCGCATCGGGGTCACGACCGGCGCGTGGACCACTCCGGACGCCGCGAGCCGTGCGGCACTGGTCCGCTCCTGGGCCGTGCTGCCGGACCACGCCTCGGTGAACTGGCACGAGGAGGGGGCCGAGGGGGTCGCCGAAGCGCTGCTGGAACGCGGGGTCGGCGTCGAGGCGGGCATCTACTCGGGGACGGATGCGGTGAGCCGCTTCCAAGCCTCACCACTGGCGGGCCGGGTCCTGCGAGTCCTCGCGGAGGTGACAGTCACGCACCCCGTCGCCGCGAGCGAGTCGGCCGTCGCGCTGGTGGAGGAGCTGGGGTCCGCTCCGGTCCTGCTGCATGGGGAAGAAGGGGGCGCGTGGCCGGTGTTGAGGGTGGCCGGGCGGCTGGGATTGGACGCCAGGATCGGGCTGGAGGATGTCCTGGTGCTGCCGGACGGTTCCGTCGCGGCGGACAATGCGGCACTGGTACGGGCGGCGCGGGCTCTGGTGGGGTACGGCAGAGTGCGCGTCGACGCGACACCCAACCCCGAGAACGGCATCCTCCGGGGCGAACATGCCAGTTGCCCAGGGTGTGAAGGATCGACAGCCACGAGGAGCGCCGCATGGACCACAAGGACGTCGACGCCGCTGTGGCGGAGATGCTGCGGGTGCTCGGCCCCCGTACCGCCGAGGACTGGACGGTGCCGGCCGGGCCGCTCGAATGGAGCTGCTGGGAAACGGCAGCCCACATCGGTCACGACCTGCTGGCCTACGCAGCGCAGTTGGCCGCACAGCCCACCGACGGCTACCTCCCCATCGACCTGAACGTCCGCCCCACCGCCTCACCGGCCGAAGTACTCCAGGCCGTCACCGCCTGCGGCGGACTGCTCATCAGCGCCCTGGCCACAGCCGACCCGGCCCTGAGGGCCTGGCACTGGGGCCCGTGCGACCCCGGAGGGTTCGCCGCGATGGGCGTCGCGGAAACCCTGCTGCACACCTACGACATCACGCAGGGCCTGTCCGTGGACTGGCGGCCACCAGCACCACTGAGCGCAGCAGTCCTCACCCGCCTCTTCCCCACGGCCCCGCCCGGAGACCCCACCCAGGTACTCCTCTGGTGCACCGGCCGCAGCGAACTCGACGGCTTCCCGCGCCAGACCTCCTGGAGATGGCAAGCAGCACAATCGGACTGACCGATCCAACCGGCGATGAGGCGGTGTTCCTTCTTCGAGCAGGCGTGAACGGAAGGGTTTTGGTGAGCTGGTGAGTGTCCGGCTGTCGAGCCTGGCCTGGGTGAATCAGTGTCTGGACCCCGGCGAACAGATCGTCGGCGTGGAGGTGTTGCACGGTGGCATCACCGCGGAGATGCGGCGGCTGACCATCCGTACGAGGGACGGTGGCACCCGTGGCCTGGTCCTGCGGACCTGTGTGCGGGACGAGGGCCAGTTGCACAGGGAGGCCGAGACCCTGAGCCTGCTCGCGGGGACCGGCGTACCGGCCCCCGCGTTGGTCGCGGTCGATGTGGCCGCCGGGGCACTCCTCGTGACGTACCTGCCGGGCCGAACGTACCTTGACGACAAGGGTGTTGCCGGGCGCGTCCCCCTGCTGGCCCGTCAACTCGTCGCGATCCACGCGCTGCGACCCACCGAACGACCCCCGACGTACACGACACGGACGACCGCCGACACCGTCGTGATCCCGCCCAACGCCGATACGGCTGCCTGGGCCGCGGCGATCGACGTCATCCGCGACCCCGCCCCGCCGTACGAAGGACGCTTCCTGCACCGGGACTTCCACCCAGGCAACGTCCTGCTCGACGTACCGCTCCGGATCACCGGCGTCATCGACTGGGCGACCGCTTCGTGGGGACCGGCGGACCTCGATGTCGCGCACTGTTCCACCAACCTCGCGCTGCTGCACGGCTCGGAGTGGGGGCGGAGGTTCGTCGAGGCGTACGTGGAGGCAGGGGGAGTGCTGGGCGAGAGCGGGCGCCTGTACTGGCTGGTCCGCGACGTGTTGGCGTTCTCGGAGGACGTGCGGTCGGTGGCGCGGGCGTGGCGGGAGACGGGGAGGACGGAGCTGACGACGCGGGTCGTGGAGAAGCGGCTGGACGCGTACGTGGGAGGGCTGATGAGCGGTCAGGGCTGAGCCAACCAGTGGTCGGGGCTGAAGAGTTCGTAGTGGACGGCGTCCGATGCGACCCCCTTGTCCAGTAGCTCGGTGCGGACCGTGCGGAGGAAGGGCAGCGGGCCGCAGAGGAGCGCGGTGGCTGTCGGGGGGACGTCGACGGAGTCCAGGGTCGCGTAACGGTCGTAGAAGAGGTGGAGTGTCGCGTTCGGCAAGTGATACACTAGGCGCAGGAGTTCAGCACGGTGGGCGTGGGAGGCCGGAGAGCGGTCCGCGTGGACGACAGTGACCGGCCGGGCGGAGTGCGTCGACGCGAGGTGGTCCAGCATCGACAGCATTGGCGTCGTACCGATACCGGCGGAGGCGAGGAGGAGCGGGGCGTCGCCATCGGGGAGCGTGAGCGTGCCGTAGGGGGCGGAGACGGTGAGCGTGTCGCCCGGACGGGCGTGCGCGTGCAGCCAGTTGGAGACTTCGCCGTCGGGGCGGAGGGGATCGTGGACGCGCTTGACGGTGATGCGCCAGTCGGGGCGGGCGGGTCCGCGCGAGAGGCTGTACTGGCGGATCTGGCGTGCCCCGTCCGGGAGTTGGACCCGTACGCTGATGAACTGGCCCGGCAGAAAGGTGCCTTGGGGATCGCGCAGCACGAACGACACCGCGTCCGGCGTCTCCTCGTAGCGTTCGGCGATCGTCAGCTTCTGCCAACTGCCCTTCTCCTCGCCGAGTTTCGCCTCGGCGGCGATCAGCGTGTCGGCCATCAGCCAGTACACCTCGTCCCAGGCGGCGGCGACTTCGGGCGTGACCGCGTCGCCGAGGACCTCGACTATCGCGGCGAATAAGTGCGTATGGACGACCTTGTACTGCGAGGGCTCGATGCCGAGGGACGCGTGCTTGTGCGCGATGCGGGCCAGTATCGCGTCAGCACGGGTGCCGTTGCCGAGCATCCCGGCGTAGGCCGCGATCGAGCCCGCGAGGGCGGTGCACTGTTCGCCGTTGGCCTGGTTGCCGCGGTTGAACAGGTCGCGCAGGAGGCCGGGGTGGGCCGCGAACAGGCCCTCGTAGAACTGGCCCGCGATCTTCTCGATGTGGGCGCTTATGGCGGGCAGTGTCCGGCGGATGACGGGGACCGAGCGCTCGGAGAGCATAAGGACCTTCTGAATTGGTGTCTTAGAGGTTGTCTCACGTGGTGAGTTTCGCGAGCTTCTTGTAGCAGGTCAGGGCGGCTGCGAGGCCGAGGAAGGCGAGGAAGTGCGATCCCTTCCGCTCGTATCGCACGGTGAGGCGGCGGTAGCCGAGCAGCCAGGCGATGGACCGTTCGATCTTCCAGCGGTGCCGGCCGAGTCGCTCGCCGGACTCGATGCCCGGACGTGCGATGCGCGGGACCAGGCCCCGTTCACGGAGCCAGGCCAGGTGGTCGGCGGAGAAGTACGCCTTGTCCGCGCGGATCTTGACGGGACGTCGTCTTCGTGGTCCGCGCCGCGAGCGGACGGCGGGTATCGCCCGGATCAGCGGCTTGAACGCCTGGCTGTCGTGGAGGTTCGCGCCGGACACCGCGAGGGCGAGCGGGATGCCCTGGGCGTCGGACAGGACGTGCAGTTTGCTGCCCTTCTTGCCGCGGTCGACCGGGTTCGGCCCGGTCAGTGATCCCCCCTTTTCGCACGGACGGAGGCCGCGTCGATGATCGCCGAGGTCCAGTCCAGCTCACCCCTGGCGCCGAGTCGGTCGAGCACGGCCCGGTGCAGCCGGCGCCACAGGCCGGCTTCGGTCCAGGCCGTGAACCGGCGGTGCGCTGTCGCCGGGGACGTACCGAACGTCGGCGGCAGGTGCCGCCAGGCACACCCGCTGGTCAGTACGTACACCACCGCCGTGAACACGGCCCGCTCATCACGCGGAGCGGTCCCGCCTCCCTGCGGTCGAGCGACGAACGACGGCAGCAACGGGGCGACCAGCTCCCAGAGTTCATCAGGAACCAGCCGCTTCGACAGATCGGCAGTCACGACCGACATCATGCCGCACGAACATCACGCCACATGAGACAACCTCTTAGATTCCAATTGAAGGGCGGGAAACGAGAACGGCTGGCCGTGTCACCCCGGACGGCGCACCGCCAACCCGAGGAGTACGGGGCCGGCCGGCGAGGCCACGAGATCGGCGACCACCACGGGATCGAGCGCCGCGAAGAACGCCTCCTGCGCGCCCCGCAACGCCCCGCGCAACCGACACGCCGCGCGCAGCGGACACGGCGGATCGCCCTCGCAGGCGACAACCTCCGTCTCCCCCTCCAACTCTCGTACGAGCCACCCCACAGAGGCCCGCCGCCCCAACTCGGTCAGCACGAGCCCCCCACTGCGCCCCCGCCTGGCCTCGACCACGCCGAGATGCTGAAGCCGGCTGATGGCCTTCGCCATATGGCTGTACGGCACGTCCATCGCCTCCGCGGATCGCGTCCCATGGAGTGGTGTAGCCGGGCCGCGACCCGGAACGCGCGGGTGTCTGCCCGGGGCGTGCATCCACTGGCGGTGCATGCTCCCTGAACAAGGGCAGGCCATCGCGCAAGTCTCCCTGGTGAACGGGCAGTTCAACCGGAGGAGCGCGCGATGGCCTTGTCCCAGTCTGAGCTGATGCGGCTGCTGGAGTCACTACGCCGGGCCGAGGGAGTTGAAGCAATCAGGGTGGTGTGCGAGCGCATCCTGCAGGAGCTCATCGAGGCCGAGGCCACCGAGACGATCGGTGCGGCCCCGGGCGAACGTTCCGAGACGCGCACGACCTGGCGCAACGGACACCGTGAACGTCTGCTGACCACGCAGGCCGGCGACCTGGACCTGAAGATCCCGAAGGTCCGGACCGGGTCGTTCTTCCCGTCCCTGCTGGAACGCCGACGCCGGATCGACCGGGCGCTGTTCGCCGTGGTGATGGAGGCATACGTGCACGGCGTGTCGACCCGCAGCGTTGACGACCTGGTCAAAGCCCTTGGAGCGGACAGCGGGATCTCCAAGTCCGAGGTCTCGCGGATCTGCGGCGAACTGGACGAGGAACTGACCGCGTTCAAGGAACGGCCACTGGATCACACCGTCTTCCCCTACGTCTTCCTGGATGCCACCTACTGCAAGGCGCGGGTGAATCACCGGATCGCATCTCAAGCCGTGGTCATCGCGACCGGGATCTCCGCCACCGGACACCGCGAGATCCTCGGGCTGATGGTCGGCGACAGCGAGTCGAAGCCGTTCTGGACGAAGTTCCTGCGTTCGCTGCGGGCCCGTGGCCTGGAGAACGTCCAGCTGGTCATCTCCGACAGCCACAGCGGGCTGGTGGCCGCGATCCGCACCGTCTTCCTGGGTGCGGCCTGGCAACGGTGCCGGGTTCACTTCGTCCGGGACGTGTTCTCGGTGATCGAGAGGGGCTCCGGGGAGATGGTCGCCGCCACTATCCGCACGGTCTTCGCCCAGACCACCGGCGAGCAGGTGCGCATCCAGTTGAACGTGGTCGCCGACATGCTCGGACGACAGTTCCCGCAGGTCAAGAAGATGCTGCTGGAGGCGGCGACGGACATCACAGCGTTCGCGGACTTCCCGCCGGCGCACTGGAAGAAGATCTGGTCGACCAACCCTCTGGAACGGCTGAACCGGGAGATCAAACGACGGGCCGACGTCGTCCAGGTCTTTCCCAACCCCGCCGCCCTGCACCGACTCGCCGCCGCGGTGCTGGCCGAACTCCACGACGAGTGGCAGGTCTTCGACCGCCGCTACCTCTCCGAAGCCTCCATGGCCGAGCTCCTCACCATGCCGACCCCGCCCGAACCGCAGATCGCGTCACAACCGGAACCGAAACAGCTGCCATGACTACACCACTCAGCGGGACATGACCCCTCCGCGACCTCCCGCGAGGTCAACGAGGTGCCTTCTTCGACCACCGCGAGCCGCATGACGGCACGCAGGGACAGGTCGGTGAACTTGGTCAACCGCATGGGGTGACCGTAGCAAATACGCATGGTGAATACCTATTTGCGGGCGGGATGGGATACGTCATAGACAGAGCCATGAGTTTCTCCGACGCAGACCAAATCGCCGTCCACGAAGGCCAGTTCCATCGAGTCGTCATCGGCCCCGACCGGGTCGTCTGCCACGCCCGCACGGACGCCGCCGCACGCCGCCTCCCCGCGCGGGCGGCCATCCTGCGCACGGTCGCCGGGCTCGACCTCGGTATCCGTACGCCGCTCCCGCTGGCCGAAGGAGACGGCTACCTGGTGCTGAGCCGCATCCCCGGCGAACCGCTCAAGGGCGACGCCGGAGACGAGGTGGCCCGGCAGTACGTGGACCTGCTGAACGCGCTCGCGCGGGCAGGAGAGCGGGCACGGGGTGTGGTGCCGGTGGGGGAGTGGGCGGGGTTCGTGACCGGCGTACGGGATGAGCTGTTGCCGCTGATGTCCGCAACCGGCCGCGAGCGTGCCGCACAAGAACTCGCGGCGTTGGAGACCCTGCCCCGGATCACCTCCGCCCTCGTCCACGGCGACCTCGGCCGCGAGAACGTCCTCTGGGAGACGGCCGACGGCGCACCCCGCCTCAGCGGCGTCGTCGACTGGGACGAGGTGTGCCTCGGAGACCCGGCGGAGGACCTGGCGGCGATCGGCGCGAGCCATGGGGAGGGGCTGTTGGGGCGGGTACTCGCGCTCGGAGGGTGGGGTGACCCGGACCTCGTACGGCGTATCTCGGTGATCCGGGGGACGTTCGCTCTCCAGCAGGCGCTGAACGCGTGGCGCGACGGGGACGAAGGGGAGCTCGCGGACGGGTTGAGGGGGTACCGGGGTTCGCGGTGAAGGCCGGCTTGGGGCCCGCTTCCCGTGAGCTTGTTCTCGGCCCTTGGCGGAGCCCGGCGGCACCGGTAGGTTCTCCGCGGTGACCTTGATGGAGACACAGGGCCTCGCGTCGATGAGCGATGGGGCGCGGGTGCATTGGACGGCGCTGGGGGACACGACTCGGCAGCTGCCCGTGGTCATGCTCCATGGGGGGCCGGGGCTGCCGGATTACCTGGGCGACGTCGCGTCGATGATCGCGGACCTCGCACCCGTGTACCGGTACGACCAGCGTGGCACCGGCCGGTCCCCGTGGGAGGGCCGCCATTCCCTCGCCCGGCATGTCGACGACCTCGCCGAACTGCTCGACGTATGGGAGGTGCCCAAGGCCGTGCTGATCGGGCACTCCTACGGCACCGACCTGGCGAGCCGGTTCTGTCTGGCGCACTCCGACCGGGTTGCCGCGATGCTGCTGATGTGCGGGCCGTTCGTCGGTGACTGGCGCACCGGGGACCGGGCGGAGCGCGAACGCCGCATGTCCCCGGCGCAGCAGGAGCGGCTCCGTGAACTGGAGGAGACACCGCGCCGCACCGAGGAGCAGGAAGCCGAACTGCTCACGCTGGCCTGGTTCACCGACCATGCAGACCCCGAACGCGGGTGGCACTGGGCCGCGCGGGGTGCCCGGCAGCGGCGCCCCGTCAACTGGGCCATGAACAGCGAACTCGGCAAGGAAGGACGCGCGGACCCGCTGGACGAGCACCTCGCCGACCTACGTGCGCACCTACCCGCGCGAACGGAACTCCTCGGCGGGGCCGACGATCCCCGCCCCCTTTCGGCTCTCGAATCACTCGCGTCCCGGCTCGACCTTCCACTGACACGGATCGAGGACGCCGGGCATGAGCCCTGGTTGGAACAGCCCGACGCCGTACGCGCGCACCTTCGGAGATTCGTGCAAGGCGCGGTCGACACATAGGGCTCCGCCCGGTTCGCCGGCATTATTTCGGATGTCGGCAGCGTGGAATGCCCGTTCCTTGGCTGTTGGGTTCTATAGGGCCGTTTGGGATCATCTCGGCCATGGATGATGGACGCCGGGTCTATGAAGTCCGTTATGGCTGGAATGCCCAGGCGGTGAAAGGGGCACTGTTGTGCCTGCTCTTCCTCGGGCTCGCCTTCGTCCCGGGTTCTCCGGGCTGGGCCGCCGCCGTGCTCGGCGTCATGGGGGCCATCCTCTTCTCGGGGATCGCCCTGCTGGCTTGCTCACGCCGGGTGGCTCTCCGGGTCGGTCCGGAAGGTGTGATGCTGGGTGGCACGCCGTTTGGCATCAGGGCTGAGCTAACGGAGTGGCCGGAGGTCGCGTCCATCGAGCTGTGGACAGAGCCGCCGCATCGCATGGTGAAGACGTCGTATATCGGTGTGCGCCACAAGAACGGATCTGCACCTTTGCCGGGGAGCTCGCCCGCGCTTCGACAGATTGACGAATACCTGGCCGAGCATGTTCCCGCCGGGTTCGTGGAGGCATTCAGTGGAACCGTTCTGTCGAGCCGCGGAATGGTTTTGTGGCGTGTGGACCGCGCCCGGCTGAAGGCGACGCTCCGGGCTTTCGCTCCCGAGGTTTACCTCTTTGACCACCTGGACTAAGGGCTGTCCCGTAACTGCTGGTCACGGGTGAGATGATCTTGATGTGTCTGGTGTGATCACGGCGTCGGAGCCGTCCTGGATAGCCCCGTTCACCGGGCTGAGCCCCCGCCTGTTCGGCAAGCTGGTGACCGTACTGCGGCGCGAAGGTGCGGATGCGGTCCGCAAGGGCCGGCCGTGGAGCCTCCCGCTGGAGGACCGGGCTCTGCTGGTCGCGGCGTACTGGCGCACGAACTTGACGATGCGCCAGCTCGCCCCGCTCTTCGGGGTGTCCAAGTCGGCAGCCGACCGCATCATCGACCACCTCGGGCCGATGCTCGCGCTCCAGCCCCGCAAGCGGTTCGCCAAGGACACCGTGCTCATCGTGGACGGCACCCTGGTCCCCACCCGGGACCACACGGTCGCGGAGCAGTCCAAGAACTACCGGTACTCGACCAACCATCAGGTCGTCATCGACGCCGACACCCGCCTGGTCGTCGTGGTGGGCCGGCCTCTCGCCGGAAACCGCAACGACTGCAAGGCGTGGGAGGAATCCGGCGCCAAAGCCGCTGTCGGCAAGACCATGACGATCGCCGACGGCGGCTATCCCGGGACCGGGCTCGTCATGCCCCACCGCCGGCGCAAGGGCGAAGACCTTCCGGACTGGAAGGAAGCACACAACAAGTCCCACAAGCAGGTCCGCGCCCGCGTCGAGCACGTCTTCGCCCGCATGAAGACCTGGAAGATCCTCCGCGACTGCCGCCTCAAAGGCGATGGCGTCCACCACGCCATGCTCGGCATCGCCCGGATACACAACCTCGCCCTCGCCGGATAGACGAGCGGCCCGCACGACGGCCAACCACGCCCGAGACAGCTCGAAGATCATTTACGGGACAGTCCTTAGATGATCAGGCCTGAGGGGTGGTTGGGGGATAGCGCCGCAGCTCACGGACGCCGAGCTGGTCACCCTGGCGATGATGCAGGCCGTGCTCGGTTTCTCCTGCGAGGCTGGATGGCTCCGGCGCGCCCGGGCCCACCTTCGCAACAAGCGGCTGCGCCGGGTCACCCGGATCCTGGCCACCCAGTACGGCTACCGCGCCAGCCACAGCTGCTTCTGACGACGTACCGATCGAAGCCGACGCCCGCCCACCATCCGGGCAAGAGGCGTAGTGGAGAAACTCCAACACCTGCTCAAGATCCTTGTGCCCGGCACGAGCTCCGCCCCCGCCCGCCCCACCGCAGACTGACAGGGCGTGACGACCCAACTCCCCGTCGACCCAAGGACCGCATCCGTGAGCGAGCGCGTACTCATCCCCCGCAACCGGGGCTTCCTCTTCCTCGACTCCCACCCGGCGGGCTGCGAGCGCCTCGTCGCCGATATGTGGCAGGCGTGCCCCGACCCTGCCGTCGCCCCGGCGGAGACCGGCCCGGTTGCCCTGGTCATCGGCTCCTCCGCCGGGTACGGCCTCGCGGCGACCCTCGCAGGGCTCAAGCGCGCCGGCATCCGGGGCATCGCCGTCTGCTTCGAGAAGGCCCCCACGGAACGCCGCACCGCCACCGCCGGCTGGTACCGCACCGCCGCCACCGCAGACCTCGCACGCACCGCCGGACGCGACCTGGTCTTCCTGAACGGCGACGCGTTCTCCGACGGGATGAAGGACCAGGTCGCCGACCTGATCGAGACCCGCTTCGGCGGCAAGCTCGACCACCTGATCTACTCCGTCGCCGCGCCCCGCCGGACGGACCCCGACACGGGGACGACGTACGCGTCCGTCCTCAAGCCGATCGGGCAGGCCAGCCGTACGAAGACCCTCGTCTTCGAGGACCAGGGCGTCCCCGAGGTCCGCGAGGTCGAGACCGCGCCCGCCGAGGGCGACGACGTCGAGCAGACGATCGCCGTGATGGGCGGCGCGGACTGGGAGCGCTGGATCGACCACCTCTCCGCGCGCGACCTGCTCGCCGAGGGCTTCTCCACCGCCGCCCTGTCGTACATCGGCTCGCACCTCACCGAGGCCATCTACCGGCAGGGCACCATCGGCGCGGCCAAGGCCCACCTGGAGGCCACCGCCCGCACCCTGGACGAGCGGCTCGCGAAGACGGTCGGCGGCAAGGCGGTCACCTCCGTGAACGGCGCCGCCGTCACCCAGTCCTCGACGGCCATCCCCGGCATCGCCCTCTACACCGGCCTGCTGCGCGGCGTCCTCGGCGACGACATGGTCTCGCCGATCGGCCAACTCGCCGCCCTCTGGGACCAGTTGACCGGCGTCACCCCGCTCGACCTGGACGACGAGGGCCGGGTCCGGCTCGACGCCTGGGAACTCACCGACGCGGTACAGACGGCCGTCGCGGAACGCTGGGAAGCGGCGACGACCGACACCATCGCCGATCTCGCCGCCCTCGACTGGTTCCACGCGGAGGTACGGCGCCTGTACGGGTTCGCCGTACCCGGCGTCGACTACGCGGCGCAGGTGGAGACGGAGGTGGCCTGGCCTTAGCGCACCCGTCGTACGGCGTCGCTCCTCGTGCGACCAGCGCTTCCGAGGCCGTCGGCCGCCCCGTCCGGCGGAATCGCCGCCGCTACCCTCGACCCGGTACGGCAGCGGACCGCGTCCGGAAGGCTCCCATGACGAAGATCATCGAAACCGGCGGCGGGAAGGTCCGGGGCGTCGAGTCCGGCGACGGCGTCCTGTCCTGGCGCGGCATCCCCTACGCCGCCCCGCCGGTAGGGGAGTTGCGCTGGCGCGCGCCCCGCCCCGCCGAGCCCTGGACCGGCGTACGCGACGGCTCCCGCCCCGGCAACCCCGCGATCCAGCCGCCGCCGCTGATGCCCGGCCCCGCGGGCCCTCTGGAGATACCGCCGCCCTCCGAGGACTGCCTGTACCTCAATGTCACCGCCCCCGCCGGCGCCGAGCGCGCACCCGTCCTCGTCTGGCTGCACGGCGGCGGCTACCACGTCGGCAACGGGCACGACATCGCGGGCGACGGCGCCGGATTCGCACGGGACTTCGGCGCCGTCGTCGTGAGCTTCAACTACCGTCTCGGCGCGCTCGGTTACCTCTCCCTGCCGGGCGAGGAACACACCGGCGCCCACGGCACCCACGACCAGATCGCCGCCCTGCGCTGGATCCGCGCCAACATCGCGGCGTTCGGCGGCGATCCCGGGCGGGTGACGGTGTACGGCGTGTCCGCCGGGGCCAAGTCCGTCTCCAACCTGATCGCCTCGCCGCTCACCCGGGGCCTCATCCACGGCGCCGCGACCAGCAGCGGCGGCGACCACGTGGCAACTCCCGCGCAGAGCAGGGCCCTTGCCGCACGCTTCCGCAAGGAACTCGGCGCCGACGATCCCCGGGAGGCGCCCGCCTCAGCCGTCCTCGACGCGCAGAACGCCATCGCCCAGGGCCTGGAGGCCACGTGGGTCTGGCGCCCCGCCGTCGACGGGCTCGCCATCCCCCGCCGGCCCACCGACGCCATCGCCGACGGCGCCGCCACGGGCATCCCGCTCCTCGCCCAGCACTGCCTGAGCGAATGCCTCCTCTTCGAACTCGGCGCACCCGGCTCCGCCGCCCGTGCCGAACGGATTCTGACGGATGCCTTCGGCTCCGCCGGGTGCGCTGAGATCCTCGCGGCCTACGGCGAGGGCGATCGGACCGCCGTCATGACCGACGAGCGGTACGCCGTCCCCACCACCCGCCTCGCCGACGCCCAGAGCACCCACGCTCCCGTCTGGCGCTCCCGGTACGACGGTCCCCTCACCGAGTACGGCGGACTCCCCGCGTTCCACGGCTCCGACGCCCCGGCGATCTGGACGGGCGGAGCCGGCGCGGAGGGGCAACTGCACGCCGCCTGGGGGGAGTTCGTGAGGACCGGGGCGGTGGGATGGACGCCGTACGCGGTGCCCGGGCGGGCGACGATGCTGTTCACCGCTGAGGGGCGTCGACTGGAGAACGACCCCGACGGGGAGCGGCGCGCGGTGTGGGAGGGGCGGGAGTGGCGGGCGGGGACCTGGTACGACGTGGGGGAGGGGTTCTGAGCCGGTGTCAGGGCGCCCCGGCGAGCCGGACCTTCAAGCTCGCCGGACCCCTGAACTCCCAGCCCCGGAACACCGGTTGCTCGGTGAGGCGCACTCCCGGGTACGCCGTGAGCAGCTCCTCCAGCGCGATCCGCACCTGCGTACGGCCGAGCGTCGCCCCCACACACGCGTGCGCGCCCGCGCTGAACGCCAGATGGTGGTTGTGCGCGCGGCCGACGCGGAACTCGTCCGGCGCGTCCCAGCAGCGGGGGTCGCGGTTCGCGGAGGCGAGGACGGCCAGGACGAGCGTGCCCGGGGCGAGCCGCGTACCCGAGAGGACGGCCGGCGTGGTGACGCGGCGGGTGACCGTACCCACGGGTGAGCCGTACCGCAGGGCCTCCTCCACGAGTTCCGCGAGGTCGGCGCCGGTGCCGGGCACCGTCAGACGGGCCGTCAGCGCGTGGGCGAACAGGTCGCGGGGTTCCTGGATGCCGCCCAGGATCAGAAGCTTCACCGTCGCCGCCAGCTCTGCGAAGGACGCGCCGCCGGCTGCGAGGCCCGCGAGCAAGGTGCCCTGGGTGCGGCGCCGGAGGCAGTCCCCCAGCATCTCGTCCACGGCAGCGCTCGCCGCCTCCGCGCGGTGCTGTTTCGCCGGGTTCTGTTCGTAGTTGGCGGCGCCACCGGCGATCGCCGCCACCCATTCCGCGAACGACTCCACCGGCAACTCCGGTAGCCCTGTGGCCTTTTGGAGGACGCGGACGGCGAGGGGGAGGGCGTACGCGGACAGCAGGTCGACCTCCTCGCCGGGTTTCCGTTCACGCAGGAGGGCGCGGGCGCAGTCCCGTACGACGTGTTCCAGGGAACGCCGGACCACGGGAGGACGCAGGCCCGCTGTCAGAGGTGCGCGCAACCGGCGGTGGTACTCGCCGTCGCTGTGCACCAGGTTCGGCCCGACGACCTGCGACAACGGGGAGTCGTGCACCGCGGCGCCGAACGCCTCCGCGTCCCGGCACACCCGGTGGACGTCCGCCCAGCGAGTGACCAGGTGCGCGCGCAGGAGGGGGACCCGGGACACCGGCTCCTCCTCACGCAGGCGTCGGTACAGGGGGTAGGGGTCGGTGTCGAGAGCCTCGATCGTGATCGTGTCGCCGATGGTCATGCGGTGAGGGTGACCGGTGGGGGCGGCGGCGTACCGCTCCGAGGGCTAAGTCCCGCGAACGGGCGAGGCCCCGTGAACAGGGGGAGCCGGCTTACGCGGCGGGTGCCTGCGACGGGTGAGGCCGGCTCACGGGCGAGGCTCCGGCCGTTCACCCAGCATTCGCGCCGATGTCGGAAGTTGGTCCCTCCGCAACCTCGTCGCGTTCTGGATCAGCGGCTTACCATGCGCGTACGTGAGCGGCACATGGGGGAGGCGCGCTTGTCCGGCGGTATGCGTGAAGGTTTCGTGGGGGCGGGGCACCTGCCGTCCGGCGTACGGCTGTACCGGATCGGCGCGGACGGCACCGTCCTCCTCGCCGACCGCGACGGCGCCCGCGAACTCGGCCCCGACAAGGACCTGTTGAGGTTCATCGACGACGGCCAGTTCGCCCACTACCTCGTCGGCGACGCCAAGACCTCACCCGAACGCCCCTCCAACGCCACCGTCAAACTCGGCATCGTCGGCCCGCGCAGCGCCTTCACCCCCCACGCCCACGGCGGCGAGCACTACGTCCTCAGCCTCGGCTACGCCGCCTGCGGACTGTACGACGCCGAACGCGACCGCGTCACCGAAGTCCCCCTCGCCCCCGGCGAGTTGATCCGCATCCCCGAGATGATGCCGCACTCCTTCGCCAACCGGAACACCGACCCGCTCACCATCCTCGCGGCGAACACCGGCTACGGCATCGACCACGAGGACTACGCGATCACCGCGGACGAGGCCGAACGGCGCGGCGGGTTCGGCCAACTCGCCGCCGCCCTGCGGGACATCGAACGCCACCAGGGCGTCCACGGCACCGGCGCCACCACCGTCCGCGAACGCCTCGCCGCCCGCCTGCGGCGCATCGCGCAAGGACTGGAGGGCCGCACATGATCTGCCCGCACTGCCAGCAGTCCCTCCTGCTCAAGGAACGCCCCGGCAACCGGTGCGCCAAATGCGGGCGCCGGTACGTCTTCGACCCCAAGACCAACCCCCTCAAGCTCAACGACCTCCGGGTCCGCCGGGTCGCGTCGGCCCTCACGGCGAACGGACAACTCCCCTGCACCACCGGCCAGTTGTGGTACGCCCTCTCGCGCCGCTCGCTGCGTGAGCCCCGGGTCGAGATGGGGTGCGCGATCGCCCTGCTCGTCGTCGGAGGGGTCGCCGGCATCTTCGGACTCGACACCGGTACGGGCGCCGCCCAGGCCGTCGGCCTGCTCGCGCTCCTCGGGGCGGCCGGGTTTGCCGTCGCGCGCGGCATGGGGGTGGGGCGGGGGAAGCCCCGGATCGAGCGGGCGGCGTTCAGCACCGTCTCGCTGGCCACTTGGTGGATCGTCTACGGTTCGCTGCCGTCCGGCATCCTCGACGACAGCCGCGCGCCGCTGCCGCGAGAGGGGTCGGCGGGGAGGCCCGTCGTCCTCTGTCCGGACCGGTCCATCGCCGTCTTCCTGGACGCGGCGGGCCTGGACGTCGTGACCGAACCGTCCGCGCTGCCCGGCCGGGTGCCTGTACTGGTCCTGCATGACGCCGACGCCGCCGGGGTGTTGTATGCGCACTGGGCCCGTAATGCTTACCCCGGGCGGGTCGTCGTCGATGTCGGGGTGCCGGTGGACGCCGTGTTCGGGGTGCGGAAGGCTGTACCCGTCCGGGGGGAGCGGCCGGGGTCCGACACCGTCAAGTCCCTTGTGGCGACCGGGGAATTGAGCGCCGGGCAGGTGAAGTGGCTGGGGCGGGGGTGGGGGTTCCCGCTCGTGGGGGTGCCGCCGGCGAAGCTGCTGGCCGCCGTGACGCGGGCGGTCGAGCAGGTCGAGGCGCGGCGGGAGGCTGCCGCCGTCGGGTTCCTGACCTGGCCCGAGGGTCCGGAGGCCGGGTCCAGGGGGCGCGGGTGATCTGCCCCAGCTGCCAGGAGTCGGTGTTGCGCAAGGAACGCACCAACAGCGTGTGCGGCAAGTGCGGGCGCGCCTTCGCCCTCGACCCCAAGGTGCACGGCCGTGGCATGCACGACCTGCGCATCCGCCGCATCGCCGAACGCGCCACCGACTCCGGCCGCCGCAAGGTCACCGTCGCCCAACTCGGGTACCTGGCCCGCACCGACCACCGCACCTGGCCCGGCTCACCGGAACGGGGACGCAAGGGCTGGATCGGCTGCGGCACCGGATTCTTCCTGGCCCTCGGGCTCGTCCCCCTCGGCATCGCCGTGAAGGACGTACCCGCCGGGGGACTCGTCTGGCTCGCGGGACTCGGGCTCGTCGTCCTCGGCTACCGGATCGCACGGGGGCAGCCATACCGGCCCGCCGTCGGCGCGGGCGCCAGCATCGCGCCCACGCCGGCCGCCTTCGGGTCGATGATGCGGCACCGGTGGATCCAGGTGTACGGCAAGCTGCCGCCCGGGATCGTGGACGAACAGACGTACGCGGCCAGCCGCAAGGGCATCACCGGCATGACCGAACTCCTCTGCCCCGACCTGGCGACGAGAGTCTTCCTCGCGGCGAACGGGGTGCCAGGACGCTGGAACTTCCGCCTTGTCGCCGGACTCGACGGGGTGTCGGGGCGGGTGCCGGTCGTCGTGCTGCACGACGCGGGCGTGTCGGGGGTGCGGCTCGTCGCCGAGGTGCGGGAGCGGTGGCCGGGGCAGGTGGTGGTGGACGCGGGGATGCCGGTGCGGGCGGTGAGGGGGAATCGGCGGGCGGTGGTGCTGCATGGTGCGGTGGATGAGTGGTTCAGCCACTTGGCCAGTGAGAGGCTGAGCCGGTTGGACGGGGGAGTGGATGAGAGGCTGAGCCACTCGACCACTGGTGCCGCTGGTGTGGAGCAGTGGCTGAGCCACTCAGCCACCGGCGAGGGGGAGAGGCTCAGCCACTCGTCCACCGTGAAGGCCGAGAGGCTCAGCCACTCAGCTCCGGAAGCGGCGGGGAGGGCCAGCACGGAGAGGCTCAGCCACTCACCTCCCGAAGTGGCCGAGAGGCTCAGCCACTCAGCCACCCCCGCCCCCATACCCACCCCCACCCCAGATTGGCTCAGCCACCTGACCACCGAAGAGGTCCAGTGGCTCAGCCAAGGCTGGTACAGCCCCCTCGCCGCCGTCCCACCCGCCCTGCTGGAGTCGGTAGTGGTACGAGCCGTACGCCAGGCCACCCTCTTCCCCCTGGGATTCATGAGCTGGCCGACCTCCGAGAAGGACGGGAACTGACATGCCGAGGCCACTCCTGAGCCGCGCGATCACCGTGGCCGCGCGCCGGGCCGCCGCCCCCGGGGACCTGCGCTTCACGGAACGCCAGCTGTACTACGAGACGTGCCGGGTGCTGCGCCCGCGCCCGGCCCCGTTGCGCAGAGTTCCGTACAGCCCGCCCCCACCCGTCCGCCTCCCCCACTTCACCGAAGCCCTGCACGCCCTCGACCTCCCGGGCCTCCTCCCCGCAGCGGAACCCGCCCCGACGACCGGCGCCCCCGCACGGGAACCCGACCTGTACGACTACGGCGTACCCCGCCTGCTGATCTGCCAGAACCGCGAGATCGCCGGCATGCTGCTGGCCAACCACGTACACCTGGAAGCGGCCTGCCCGATCCTCGCCGCACCCGACGACCTCCCTCTGGACCCCCGCCTCACCGGAGCCCTGGCCCGAGCGGGCGCGGCGACCGTGCACGTCCTGCACGACGCGAGCCCCACCGGCATCACCCTCCCCGCGAAGGTGCGCGACTCCCTCGGCCCGGTCCCCGGCGTGAGGGTGGTCTCCCTCGGCCTCGTCCCCCGCCACGCACAGACCCTGCACCTGGTCTCCGGCAGAAGGCCCGGCCGCGTACCCCCGATAGGCCCGCTCCCGCACGGCCTGAAGGCGGCGGAAGTGGACTGGCTCGCGTCGGGCCGCTTCGCGGAGGTCGCAGCCGTACCGCCCGCGCGCCTGGTACGCGCGGTGCTGCGCCTGACCAGGGCCCCCCGCCCCGCCCGCGCCTCCGCCTGGAGCGAACTGCGCGACCTGCGTACCGCCGGGTTCATGACCTGGCCCGATGCCTGACCCGACCCCGAACCGAGGACCCACACGCATGATCCGCCCACGCGAGACCGGCTACCGCGACGAACTGCTGGCCGACGGGACCGTCCACCGCACCTACGAGGACGGCGGCCAGGAATGGCGTCGCCGCTGGCCGGACGGCGTCGTGCGGTGGCGCGACGAGCGGGGCGGCACCGGCACCGACGAACTCCTCGGCGACAGGATCGTGAAGCGGGTCCTCGCCGACGGGACGGTCATGTACGGGCGGGACATCGGCTACGGCCGCACCGTGTGGGGACGCGGCGAGCGGCTCACCGTCAACCGGACGTCGTTCGGCGGGCGGGTGGGCGCGGTGCTCGCTGGGATCGGCATCGCGGGGTTCGCGGTGACGGCCGCACACCTGCCGCCGGTGTCGCTCACGCCGGAGGAGGAAGAGGAGTTGAGACAGCAGGCGCAGAGTTCGTCGTCCGGAGGCGGGGACGGCGGTAGCGGCGACAGCGGGTGGGACGGCGGTAACTGGGGGGACGACGACGGGAGTTGGAGCGACGACGACTTCGGGTGACGGACCCACCGCACCGGTCGTACTCCCCCCGAAGAAAGGACACTCACCCGATGGCGCGCTTCTGCGTCTGCGCGGCACCCGGCGCCGCGCACCTCACCGCGATGGGCGTGACCCCCCTCGCCCCGGGCCTCGGCCTCGTACCCGGCGAACCGGGCCACGCGGACGGCCCGTTCGAGGCGGACGGCCGACGCGCCGTCGGCGAGGTCACCCTCCACAACCGCGCCGAACTCCGAGCCGCACTCGACACTCCCGTCTCGCCGGACATCACCGACGGTGAACTCCTCCTGCGCTGCTGGACCCGCCTCGGCGCCCGAGGCGTCGCGCTCGCCGAGGGCATGTTCGCGCTGGCGATCCTGGACGGCGACGACGTCGTCCTGATCCGCGACCACGTCGGCGCCCGCACCCTCTTCTACGCCCGCGCAGACGGGACTTGGGCCGCCACGACCTCCCTGCGCGCCCTGCGCCGCTGGCCCGCGCTCGGCACCCGCGTGAACCTCTCCGCCGTACGCTCCTTCCTCACCTTCGCCTACCTGCCGGGCGACGAGACGCTCCTGGAGGGCGTGCGGGAGGTGTTGCCCGGGCGGGTGCTGCGGCTCGCGGCCGACGGGAGTGCGACGGAGACGGTGTACTGGGAGCCGGAGGAACGCATCGACGACGATGGCGACCCCGTCCTCACCCTGCGGACCCTCCTGGAGGAGGCCACCGCGCGGCGGCTGCCCGAGGCCGAGGCCGTCGCCGTCCTGCTGTCGGGCGGCGTCGACAGCTCGCTCGTCACCGCGCTCGCCGCGAAGCTGCACAGCCACCCCGTACACACCTACTCGATCAGCTTCGGCGACGAACTCCCCAACGAACTGGGCTACTCGGGCCTCGTCGCCGCCCACTGCCACACCCGGCACCGGGTGTTGACGGTCTCCGGTACGGCCGTGGCGGCACGGCTCGCCGACACCGCCGCCCTCCTCGACAGCCCGGTCGGCGACCCGCTCACCGTCCCGAACCTGCTGCTCGCCGAGGCGGTCGCCGGAGACAGGCACACGGTCGTCCTCAACGGGGAGGGCGGGGACCCGGTGTTCGGCGGGCCGAAGAACCTCCCGATGCTGGTCCAGGAGATGCACTCCCGCGCACCTTGGTCGGAGGACCGAGCCACCGCCTACCTGCGCTCCTACCGCAAGTGCTGGACCGACCTCCCGGACCTGCTCACCGCCGACGCGCTGGCCACCCTCGAACTCGCCCCGCCTCCCCAGCGGTTCGTCGAGCCCTACCTCACCGGCCCCGACCGCATGCCCCACCTCCTCAACCAGCTCCTGCACTGCAACCTCCGCACCAAGGGCGCCCACCACATCCTCACCAAGGTCGAACGCCTCACCGCCTCCCAAGGGCTCCAGGGCCGCGCCCCCCTCTTCGACCGGCGCGTCATCGACCACGCCTTCGCCGTCCCGCCCACCCTCAAACTCCGTGGCACGGCGGAGAAATGGGTCCTCAAGGAGGCCGTACGGGACCTGCTGCCCGAGACGGTCGTGGACCGGCCGAAGAGCGGCATGCGGGTGCCGGTGCAGCAGTGGCTGGGCGGCCCCCTGCGCGACCTCGGCGGCGACCTGCTGCTCGGGCGTGCGGCCCGGCAACGGGGACTGTTCCGCACCGACACCGTACGGACCTGGCTGCGCGGCGAAGGCACGCTACTGCCCCGGCAGGGCGGCAAGTTGTGGCTCGTCCTCACCCTGGAGCTGTGGCTCCGGGCCTACGACCTGTAAAGGGAGACCAGCGCACGTGAACACTACCCTCATAGACCCCCGCACCGGCCGTACCCGAGGCACCTCGCCCATCGGGCGCGAGCCCGAGGTCGGCGAGGCGGTCGCCAACGCCCGTACGGCTCTGGCGACTTGGCGGGGGCTCACTCCCAAGGAACGCTCGCGTCGGCTGGAGCGGCTCGCCGCGCTCGTGGAGGAGAACGCGGCCGAGTACGTCGCCCGCGAGAACGCCGGGACCGGGAAGCCGTCGAGCGAGACCGCCGGTGAAGTGGCGCAGGTCGCCGACCTGTTCCGGTTCTACGCGTCCGCTGTGCGGGCCCAAACCGCGCCTGCCGCCGGGCGGTTGATCGACGGGCATGAGAGCTGGGTGCGTTGGGAACCGCTCGGGGTCGTCGGGGTCGTCGTGCCCTGGAACTACCCGCTGATGATGGCTACTTGGCGGTGCGCTCCCGCGCTTGCCGCCGGGAACGTCGTCGTGGTCAAGCCCGCCGAGACGACGCCGGACACGTTGGAGCTGCTTGCTCAACACGCTGCCGAGGCGCTGGGGTTGGGGGTCCTGGCGACGGTTCCCGGTGACCGTGAGACGGGGCGGCTGCTCGTCGCGGCGGACGTCGACATGATCGCGTTCACCGGCAGCGCCCGCGCCGGTGCCGACGTCGCCGCGCGGGCCGGAGGACGCCGGGTCAGCCTCGAACTCGGCGGCAACGCACCCGCGTTGATCCTCCCCGACGCCCCCTCCGACACCTGGACCCAGCTCGTCGCCGCCTGCGCCTACAACGCCGGCCAGAGCTGCGCCGCACCCGCGCGGGTCATCACCCTCCCCGAGAACTACGAACAGACGGTCGCCGAACTCGCCGAAGCGGCCCGGCAATGCGTAGCGGGCCGCGACTTCGGCCCCCTCAACAACGCGGACCAGGCGGCTCGTTACGACGGGATCGTGAAGTCCTCGGCGGCCGGACGGTCCCTCACGGGCGAACTCGCCCTGGGCTCAGGCGAGGAGAACGGCTACTGGCGTCCCGTACGGATCCTCGCCGACCTTCCCGACGACGACCCGGCGATCGTGGAGGAGGTGTTCGGGCCACTGCTGACGGTCCAACAGGCGGAGGACGTCGACGCGGCGGTGTCCCTCGCGAACGGGGTCCCACAGGCACTCGCGGCGAGCGTGTGGACACGGGACCTGACGACAGGGCTGGAGCTGGCCGGACGGCTGAACGCGGGGGAGGCGTGGCTCAACTGCCACCTCGCACAGACGGCGGAGCTGCCGCACGGGGGGCGGGGGGCGTCGGGGCACGGGACGGACTTGAGCGTGCTGGCGCTGCATGAGTATCAGCGGCCGAAGACGGTTACGGCGAGGTTGGTGCGGGGGTGAGGAAGCCGCTGATCGCCGGAGCACAGGTCGTCTCCGGCCTGACCATCGTGCTCCTCAGCTTGTTCGGGATGATCACCAAAGAGCCGTACTCGATCCTGGCGCCGATGCTGGGTACGGGACTGTTCGTCGACGGCTGCCGGGATCTGTGGACGCTGCGTACCCGGCAGCGAAGCGAGCAGCAGGGGTGACCCGCGACGATCGGCATCGGCGGATCTGACTGGAAGGACTAGCCCGTTCGGGCCGATCGGCTCGGTGGCCTGGCCGATCGGCCGATGCGGGGGTCGGTCCGTGGTCCGTAGCGTTCGAGGTGGATGAGGACGCGAGGGACGGGAGACGCAGATGGTGCAGCGGGTCGACGGGATGGCGACGGAGTTCGGCACGGACGTCGTGGAGCTGCTGGGGCGGGCGCTGAAGGTGGCGGTGCGGATCGAGCTGACGGCAGTGGGGACGGACACGGTGCTGGAGGCCGTGGTGGGGGAGACGGACGCCGGTGAGGCGATCGTCTCGGGGATGCGGAAGGCCGGTTCGCTCGGCGGGCACATCCGGGCGCTCGCCGGGAGCGGGAGGTGGGTGAGCGAGGACGACGCCGAGGCCGTCGAGGACCGCGAGGTGGACGCCGTCTGGCGCGAGGTGTGCTGGCGCTACCGCCTCGCGAAGCGCGAACCCGCCGAACTGCCCGGCATGACGGGGGCGTTGCGTGCCTGCCTGCTCCGCGCCCTGGAGTCGGCCCGCACCGAAGGGGCACCGGCGGTGCGCCAGAGGGATGTGGCCCGGTCCCTGGTGGAGGTGCCCGGCACCCGTGCGCGGGAGGCGATGACGCTGGAGCGCGTCGACACGGCCGCCGCACTGGAGAGGCTCGCCGCCGTCACGGAGGACGAGGCCCCGGAGTCGGCCGGCATCCACGTGCTGCGGATGGGCGGGGCGTTCGGCAGGCGGCGGAACCCCGTGATGCGCGTGCTGGGTTCCCTGGTCTCGGGCAGCGGTGTGAACGGTTCACCGGTCATGGGCGCGGTCAACGCCGAGGCTCAGCGGCAGGCGGCCCGGCACGGCCGGGGCTTCACGGGACCGGCGGATCAACTGCTGGGCATCCTCGCCCTCGACCGTGCCCTGCACGTCGCCGGCCTCGCACTCCCCGATGACCTCCGGGCCGTCAACTCCGCCGCGGACCTGCTGCGCCGGCACGGCGTACGCCAGGACACCCTGACCGCCTCCGCCCTCACCCTCCCGCCCGCTTCCGGCACCACGGGCAAGGACGAGGAACCGGCTCCCGAAAACGGCGCCGTGGAGCTGACCCCCGCAGCCCAGCGGATCACCGACGTCGCCCGCCTGGCCGCCGCCGAGCACGGCGCCCTCACGACCGGCACGGTCCACATGCTGGCCGCCCTCCTCGACGACGAGACCGTCGCAGGACTCCTGGACCTGGACGTCGTCGCCCTGCGCGCCGACCTGACTCCCCTGCTGGGCGCGTGACACCCGACGGCTACCGTTCCTCCTGGGAGAACGGCGGCGGAAGGGAGAACATGCGTCACCTGCTCGCGGACGCACGGGTGTCGAGGCTGCGCGACGAAGCAGAGGCGATCAGGTCGGCCGTAGGCGGCGCGGACCGGCGCACGGTCCGCCGCGAACTGTTCCTCTGTACGCTCGCCGCCCTCTTCTCCCTGCTGCCCCTGCTGCTCGCACCCCCGGTCCACCTGGCGTCGGCCGTCCTCGAAGCGGCGGTGGCGGTCCTGCTCGTCCCCGCCCGGCGGATCCGGCCCACCGCCGCTGTCCTGGGCGCCTCGGTGCTGGTCGTCGGCGAGAACGTATGGACGATGGCGGTCGCCCCCCTCGTCGTCCTCGCCGCCGCGCGCCGGGTCGCACGGCCCTGGCGGACCGTCGGGATCTCCTGCGCTCTCGTCCTGGTGCTCACCGTCACCAAGTCGCTGATCTGGTCCGGCGACCTGCTGATGAACCTCGGCGGCGGCGCGGCCTCGGCGGTGATCCTCCTGGTGCTCCCCGCCCTCGCGGGGACGCTGCTCGGCAGACGGCGCCCCCTGGTGCGACTCCTCAAGGAACGCAACGCCTACCTGGAACAGGCCCGCGTCCTCACCGACGAGGCGGCGCGCATGCAGGAGCGCAACCGGATAGCCGGCGAGATGCACGACCTCCTCGGCCACCGCCTCAGCCTCATCTCCGTCCACGCAGGAGCCCTCGAACTCGCCGCAGGACGCCAGGCACCCGCGCTGTCCGGCCAGGCCGAACTCCTGCGCACCACGGCCGGTACGGCGATGCAGGAACTCCGCGAGATCCTCGGCGTCCTGCGCCACACGGACCTCACGGGGGAGGAACGCGGAACACGCGAGGACATCACCGCACTCGTGACCGAGTCCCGGCGGGCGGGAAGCAGCGTCGACCTGGACTGGTCCGTCCCCGACACGGCCGACGTGGGATTCCGGACCCGGCAGGCGATCCACCGCGTCGTCCGGGAGGGCCTGACGAACGCGCTGAAACACGCGGCTGGAGCGCCGGCCAGAGTGGTCGTCAGGAACGCGGCCGGCGCGGTCGAGGTGTCGGTGACGAACGCGGCACCGGGCACCGGGGTCCGGTCCCAGGGCGGGAACAACAGCGGCCTGGTCGGCTGCGAGGAACGGGTCTCGCTGCTCGGCGGAAAGTTCGAGGCGGGAACACTGCCCGACGGCGGCTTCCGCATCGCGGCCTGGCTACCGGGGGAGGGGACGGGGGCGGCTTTCGACCCGGGCGGCCGAGCGGCCTGGACCCCGGCGGCGGACGAGATCCTGACCTGGCCCCGCGTGCTCGGATCGGGATGCCTCGCGGTGACGATCGTGCTGCCGACGGTGGCGTTCCTCCTGGTCCTGGCGGTCGCGGAGTTCGTCAGGTGAGCGGGTACAGGCGGTCGCACGAGCCGAGCGGCACCAGCGGTACTCCAGGCATCGGCCGGCACCCCGAGGACCGGGCGGCATCTCATAGACTGAGCCGATGATCCGAGTCCTGGTCGCCGACGACGAAGCGCTGATGCGGGCCGGGATCCGGCTGATCCTGGAGAACGCCGACGACATCAAGGTGGTCGCCGAGGCGGGGGACGGCCGCGAGGCCGCCGAGGTGTGCCGCAGCCAGGAGATCGACGTGGCTCTCCTCGACATCCAGATGCCGGGCCGGGACGGCATCGCAGCCGCCGAGGACATCACCCGGATGTCGCCGCGCACGTGTGTCGTGATGCTGACCGCGTTCGGGGAGGAGGCCAGTGTCACCCGCGCGCTGCGAGCCGGCGCGAGCGGATTCCTCCTCAAGGACACCGGGCCCGCCGACCTGATCCGCGCCGTACAACTCGCGGCGCGCGGTGAGCCCGTCCTCGCGCCGCGCATCACCCGCCAACTCCTCGACCGGCACGTCAGGTCGGGCCGCGACACCGAGGCCGCCCGGGCCCGCCTCGCCGACCTCACCCCCGCCGAACTCGACGTCCTGCGCCTCCTCGCCGCCGGACTCTCCAACGCGGAGATCGCCGACCGCCTCTACCTCAGCGCGGGCACGGTCAAGGCCCACATCAGCCGCATCCTCACCCGCACCGACTGCACGAACCGCGTCCAGGCAGCCGTCCTCGCACACGACGCAGGCCTGGCCGACGAAGCCTGAACCACGCGCCCAGGCAAAGGCGTTGACGCCCCGGCCCGCACCTACCGAGCCCGCCCTCCCTGGCCAATTGCTATCAAGAAAGCTATCAACACAGCGACCCTCGTATACAGTGCCGAACGTGACGACCAAACCCGACCCCGTGGACACCTGGCTCGACTCGTGGCGCGCAGAACTCCCCGAGTCCCTGTTCGCCTCCACGGAACTGACCAAACGGATCCTGTTCCTCTCCGCCGGACTGGACGCCGCGATGCGCCGGGCGCTCGCCGAGTTCCAGCTCACCCCCGCCGAGTTCGACGTCCTGACCGCGCTGCGCCGCCTGGGCGAGCCGTACCGCATGAAGCCGAACAACCTCGCCCGCCTCCTCATGCTCTCCACCGGCGGCACCACCAACGTCGCCCACCGCCTGGTGGCCCGGGGCTACGCCGTCCGCGAGGCCGACCCCGAGGACGCCCGCAGCGCCTGGATCCACCTCACCCCCGAGGGGATCGACATCGCCGGACGCGCCGTCGTCGCCGTCGGGGAGGCCGTCCAGACCGACCTCTTCGACGGCGCGCCCACGGAACGCGTGGACCAGGCGACCCAGGCCCTGCGCGACCTGTCGGCCGAGGCACCCAGGCTGCGTCGGTAGCGCTCACACCCGCCACCCGTACCGCCGCTCCGGCCGCCCCGTCACCCCGTACCGCAGCGTCACGTCCGCACTCCCCACCGTGTGGAAGTACTCCAGATACCGCCGCGCACTCACCCGCGAGATCCCCGTCAGCGCGGCGCACTCGGTGGCCGACAGCACCCCGTCGGCGTCCCGCAGCGTGCGTTCGACCAGCTCGGCGGTCTCCACGCTCATCCCCTTGGGCAGCGCGCTGCCGCGCGCGGAGGACCCGGCGAGAACGCGGTCGACGTCCGCCTGACCGCGCACGACGGTCGTCAGGAGACGGGACCGCCGCGCCGCGTACCGCTCCAGACGCGGACGCAGGTCCTCGTACTCGAACGGTTTCAGCAGATAGTCGACGACCCCCTGCCGCACCGCCCCGCGCACCGTGTCCGCCTCGCGGGCCGCGCTGATGACCATCACGTCGCAGTCGTGACCGGCGGCGCGCAGCCGGGAGAGGACGTCCAGGCCGAAGACGTCCGGCAGGTACAGGTCGAGGAGGACCAGGTCGGGGCGGAGCGCCTCGACGGCCCGCACCGCCTCCTCGCCGGTGCCGACCGCGCCGACGACCCGGAACGGCTCGACGCGCTCGACGAACGTGCGGTGGACCTTCGCCACCATGAAGTCGTCGTCGACCACGAGGACGTCTATCACCGGCTCGCTCCTTCCACCGCTCTGACCGTCAGCCGGGCCGTGAACACCGACCCGTCGACCTGGATCTCCCCGCCGTGCCGCTCGCACACGAGCCGCGTCAGCGCCAGCCCGATCCCGCGCTCGCCGCCCTCGGCGGCCTTGGTGGTGAACCCGTGCGTGAACACCTCCCGCGCCAGCTCCGGCGCCACTCCGGGACCCGAGTCGTGCACGACGATCTCCACCCCGGTCGCGTCCTGCCGCAGTTCGACCTCCACCCACGGATCGTCGCCGCCCGAGGCCGCCGCGTCCACCGCGTTGTCCACGAGATTTCCCACGACGGTGGCGACGTCGGCGGCGTCCTCGGGCGCCAGCCGCTCCAGCGAGGTCCGCTCCGACACCCGCAGGCCGACCCGCCGTTCGGCCGCCAGCGACGCCTTCGCCGTGAGCAGCGCGGCGACGGCCGTGTCCCGCACCCGACGGCTCAGCGTCACGTCCAGCGACTGGCGGCGCTGGTTCAACGCCCGGATGTAGTGGACGACTTCCTCCTGCTCCCCGATCTGGATCAGCCCGGAGATGGTGTGCAACTGGTTCGCGAACTCGTGGGCCTGCGCCCGCAGTAGCTCCGACGTGCTGCGGAACGCCCCGATCTCCCGCTCCAGTTGGGCAAGTTCCGTACGGTCCCTGAGCGTTGTCACCGACCCGAGCAGCCGCCCGTCCTTCGACACGGCCATCCGGTTGAGCACCAGCACCCGGCCACGCTGTACGACGACCTCGTCCCGCCGGTCGGCGCCTTCCGCGAGGACGTCCCGGAGCCGCCCCTCCACACCCAGCTCGGCGAGGCTCTGGCCCACGCAGTCCTCGGGGAGGTCGAGCAGGCGCCGGCCCACCTCGTTGACGAGGGTCAGCCGGGCCTGCGGGTCCAGGGCGACGACGCCCTCGGCGATGCCGTACAGCATGGCCTCCCGGTGCTCGGCGAGACCGGCGATCTCGCGGGGCTCCAGGCCCAGCGTCTGCCGCTTCACCCGCCGCGCCAGCAGCCAGGAACCGGCGAGACCGAGGACCCCGGCGACACCGAGGTAGGCCAGCAGGTACGAGGACGCGCCGCTCAGGCGCTGCCACGCCGTCGGGGACGCCTCGCCGATCATCACCGTCCCCAGGTGCTCGCCGACGCTGTTCCGCGTCTCCGCCAACACCGGAACCTGCGCGACCAGTTCACGGCTGCCGTCGAGGGCGAGCGAGCCGGACCAGCCCCGGCCCGGCCGGGCCTTCGGCAGCAGCCTGCCGACCAGCGTCGGGTCCGTCGCGGCGACGATCCGGCCGCTCGCGTCGGCCACCGACACCGACGTCACCCCGGACTGCGCCTGCGTCGAGTGGACCAGCGGGGCGAGGGCCTCCTCCGGCGCGGGGCGCGTGAGGCGGCTGCGGACCAGGGGGTTCGCGCCGAGCTGCTCGGCGAGCGCGCCGACCCGGCGGCCCTCCACCCGGTGGAACGTCGCCTCCGACTGGGTGAGCGAGATCGCGGCGACCGCCACCAGGACGACCACCACGATCGCCGTCTGGAGCACCAGCATCTCGCCCGCGAGGGTCTGGCGACGAAACGTGGTACCCACCATCCACTCGATCTCACCGGCTGCTGTGGCGCACAATCATGGCGCCCACCCGGCGGGTTGCGGAAGAGAGGTGCCATGAGGAATCGCCTGCGCCTGGCCCTGCCCGCGCTCCTGCTGACCGGCGCGTGCGGCGACGGCTCCCGCGACGGGCTGCGCATCATGGTCCCCAACACGCCCGGCGGCGGCTACGACACCACCGCCCGTGTCATGGCCCGCGTCATGGACAAGGCCGGCATCGCGTCCGACGTCCAGGTCTTCAACCTGCCCGGCGCGGGCGGCACCGTCGGCCTGCGGCGCACCGTCAATGAACGCGGCAACGGGCGGCTCGCCCTCCAGATGGGCCTCGGTGTCGTCGGCGCCTCCCACCTCGCACGGCCCGAGGCGACCGTCGCCGACACGACACCGCTGGCCCGGCTGATCGAGGAGGCCAGCGCCGTCGTCGTACCGAAGAACTCGCCGTACCGGACGGTCGGGGAACTCGTCGACGCCTGGCGGGCCGACCCTGCGCGGGTCACCGTGGGCGGCGGCTCCTCGCCCGGCGGGCCCGACCATCTGCTGCCGATGCGGCTCGCGAAAGCGGTCGGGATCGTGCCCCGGGAGGTGCGGTACGTGGCGTACGACGGGGGAGGCGGCGAGCTGCTGCCCGCGCTGCTCGACGGGAAAGTGGCGTTCGGTACGAGCGGGTTCGGGGAGTTCCTCGACCAGATCGAGGCCGGGCAGCTGCGGGTCCTCGCGGTGACCGGGGCCTCGCCGGTCGCGGCGCTGCCCGGGGTGCCGACGCTCAAGTCCGCAGGGATCGAGCTGGAGTTCATCAACTGGCGGGGGATCGTGGCGCCGCCCGGGATCAGCGCCGGGGACCGGCGGCGGTGGGTCCAGGCACTGACCGTGCTGCACGAAACGCCGCAGTGGCAGGGGGAGTTGGGGCGGCGGGGGTGGATCGACGCGTTCTTGACGGGGGACGCGTTCGGGGAGTTCCTGAAGGAGCAGGACGCGTTCGTGGCGCGGCTGGTGGTCCAACTCGGTCTGGACTGACCGACGTACCGACCACAAAGAAACGTACCGACCACAAAGACCAGAACCTCCATTGCTTCCGCAAGCACGACGGCCCCCCTGCGCGCAGGCACCCTATGGACACCCCGCACCCGACTCCCGTACGACAGGTGGTGGCACCCGTGCGCCTGCGCACCCCCCTCGCCCTCCTCGGAGCCGCGATCCTGCTGCTCCTCGGACCCCCGCTGCTGGCCACCGGCAGCGGCGCCGAGACCGGCACCCAGATCCCCGGCCTGCGCTTCATGGTCCCCAACTCGCCCGGCGGCGGCTACGACATCACCGCCCGCACCGCCGCCCGCAACGCCGAGGACGCCGGACTCACCCACAACATCGAGGTGTTCAACCTCCCCGGCGCCGGCGGCACCGTCGGCCTCGCCCGCCTGGTCAGCGAACACGGCAACGGACGCCTCGCGATGTCGATGGGCCTCGGCGTGGTCGGCGCGGCCCGCTCCAACGACGCGCCCAAGACGCTCGCCGACACGACCCCCATCGCGCGCCTCACCGAGGAACAGGACGTCGTCGTGGTCGCGGCGGACTCGCCGTACAAGACCATCCGTGAACTCGTCGACGCCTGGCGGAAGAACCCCGGCAAACTTCCGGTCGGCGGCGGTTCCTCGCCCGGCGGGCCCGACCACCTCGCGCCGATGCTGATGGCGCGCGCCGCCGGGATCACCCCGAAGGACGTCAACTACATCCCCTTCGACGGCGGCGGCGAACTCCTCGCCTCCATCCTCGGCAGCAAGGTCGCCTTCGGGGTGTCCGGCGTCGGCGAGTACCTCGACCAGATCAAGTCCGGCGAACTGCGCCTGCTCGCCGTCACCGGCACGAAACGCGTCGCCGGACTCGACGCGCCGACCCTCCAAGAGGCCGGGTACGACGTCGAGTTCACCAACTGGCGTGGCGTCGTGGCCCCGCCGGGCATCTCCGACGCCCAGCGCGACAAACTCGTCACCTTCTTCGAGGAGTTGCACGCGTCCGGCGAATGGCAGGAGTCCCTCAAGCGCAACGGCTGGGACGACGCGTTCCTCACCGGCGACGCCTTCGGGACGTTCCTCGACGAGCAGGACGCGCGCGTCGTGTCCGTACTGAAGGAGCTGGGCCTGTGATCACCCGTGCCTGGTGGCGTGAACACTCCGAACTCGGCGTCTGCGCCCTCCTGTTGGCGCTCGGCGCCCTCGTCCTCACCGACGCCCTCACGATGGACATCGACATCGGCCAGCGCGGCCCCGTCGGCCCCCGCACCGTACCGATAGCCGTCGGCGCCGGGCTCCTGCTGATCGCCGTACTCCTCGCCGTGGACGTCCTGCGCGGCGGCCGGGGCGAAGCGGAGTCAGGCGAGGACATCGACCTCACCGAACCCGCCGACTGGCGTGCCGTGTTGGGCCTGACCGGGGTGTTCCTCGCCGCCGCCGTCCTCATCGAACCCGCCGGCTTCCCCGTCGCCGGCGCGCTGCTCTTCTGGGGCGCCGCGTTCGTCCTCGGCAGCCGCCGCTTCGACCGCGATCCGCTGATCGCAGCCGGCCTCTCCTTCGTCACCTACGTCCTCTTCGACCACCTGCTCGGCGTGCCGCTGCCCGGCGGCCCCCTCATGGGAGTGCTGTGACATGGATTCCCTCAACTCCCTTGTGGACGGCTTCGGTACGGCCCTCACCCCGGTCAACCTCCTGTGGGCCGCGCTCGGTGTCCTCCTCGGCACCGCGATCGGCGTCCTGCCCGGCATCGGCCCCGCGATGGCGGTCGCCCTGCTCCTGCCGGTGACGTACGGCCTCGAACCCACCGGCGCGTTCATCATGTTCGCCGGCATCTACTACGGCGCGATGTTCGGCGGCTCGACGACCTCGATCCTCCTCAACACCCCCGGCGAGAGCGCCGCCGTGGTCGCCGCCATGGAGGGCAACCCCATGGCCAAGTCGGGGCGCGGCGCGCAGGCCCTCGCCGCCGCTGCCGTCGGCCACTTCGCGGGCGGCATGATCGGCACGACCCTCCTCGTCGTCCTCGCCCCCACGGTCGCCGACCTCGCCGTCGACATCGGCGCGCCCGACTACTTCGCCATCATGGTCCTCGCGTTCATCGCCGTGACCTCCGTCCTCGGCGCCTCCCGCCTGCGCGGCCTCGCCTCCCTGCTGATCGGCCTCACCCTCGGCCTCGTCGGCCTCGACCAGATGACCGGCCAGCAACGCCTCACCTTCGGCTCCCTCCAACTCGCCGACGGCATCGACGTGGTGATCGTCGCGGTCGGCCTCTTCGCGATCGGCGAGGCCCTGTGGGTCGCCGCGCACCTGCGGCGTACGACGGGCAGGGCGATCCCCGTCGGACGGCCCTGGCTCGGCCGCGACGACCTCAAGCGGACCTGGAAGTCCTGGCTGCGCGGCCCGTTCATCGGGTTCCCCTTCGGCGCGATCCCGGCGGGCGGCGCCGAGATCCCCACCTTCCTGTCGTACGTCACGGAGAAACGCCTCTCCAAGCACCAGGACGAGTGGGGCAAGGGCGCGATCGAAGGCGTCGCCGGGCCCGAGTCGGCGGCGTCCGCCTCGGCCGCCGGGACGCTCGTGTCCATGCTGACGCTGGGCCTGCCGACCACCGCCGTCGCCGCCGTCATGCTGGCCGCGTTCCAGCAGTACGGCATCCAGCCGGGCCCCCTCCTCTTCGAGAACGAACCCGACCTCGTGTGGGGGCTCATCGCGTCTCTCTTCGTCGGGATGGTCCTCCTGCTCGCCCTCAACCTCCCGCTCGCGCCGGTCTGGGCGAAACTCCTGCGCATCCCCCGCCCCTACCTGTACGCGGGCATCCTCTTCTTCGCGGCCGTCGGCGCGTACGCGGTCGGCGGCGAGGTAATCGACCTCGTGATCCTGCTGATCATCGGGCTGATCGGGTTCGGGATGCGGCGGTACGGGCTGCCGGTGCTGCCCGCCGTGATCGGGGTGATCCTCGGCCCCAACGCCGAGCAACAGCTCAGGCGGGCCTTGCAGATCAGCGACGGGAGCGTGTCGGGGCTCGTCAACACACCGTTCTCGGTGACCGTCTACGCGGTCGTCCTGGTGCTGCTGCTGTGGCCGGTGCTGAAACGGTTCGTGATCCGGCGCGGCGCCTGACCCGGTCCGGATACGCGAGAAGGGCAAGGAGGCGAACTCCTTGCCCTTCCCGGCGTACAGCGCGGTTCTCTACGAGGTGAGGGTCAGCGCTTCGTGTAGATGAAGCCGACCTTGTCCAGCTCGTCGGAGGCGCGGCCGTGGAAGCCCGCGATCTGCCAGCCGGCGGGAGCGGTACGGGTCACGCAGTCCGAGGTGGTGGTGCCACCGGCGAGGGTGCGGCCCTGGTTGGTGGTGAACTTGGCGTAGAAGACGCGGGTGTGGTCGTCCTTCGAGCCCTGGCAGACGAGCGCCGACGTCACGTACTCGCCGGAGGCCAGGGCGAGGGAGGACGCCGTGCCGCCCGTACCGCCGTGCGTCAGGGTCGTGCCGTCCGAGAGGGTGAGGCCGACCTGGTCCACGCGGGTGCCGGCGTGCAGGGAGATGCTGGTGGCGCGGGCGCCCGCCGCGACCTTCGGGAGGTCCTGGTAGTAGTCGCCGTGCGGTCCGCCGAACTGCTCGCTGAGCTGGAAGTCGGGGCTCTGCGACCAGGTGAAGCCGACCGTGATCGGGTCGTGGTCGGAGAGCATCTTGCCGTCCGAGGTGAGGAACTTGGCGTGCTCGTTGTTGTACGACGTCGCGTTCAGCGTCACCAGCTTGCTGCCGCGGTACAGGACCTTGTCGACGACCTCGCACGTGTTCGGCACGGTCGCCCCGGTCTGGTCGCACACCAGCGCGTCGGCGCCCTTCGCGGGCGGGGTGCCGCCGCGCACCAGCTTCACCCACGCGTCCGTGAGGCCGTTGGCCGCCGCGAACTCGCCGATGGTGTCGGCGGCGCGCGTGTACCGGGTGTTGGTGTCGCCCATCACGACGACCGCGTTGCCCGCGGAGTGCGTGTTGATGAAGGCGGTGAGCTGGCTGAGGTTGCTCGCGCGGGAGGCCTCGTCACCGTCGTTCGTGCCCGCGTTGGTGTGCAGGTTGTAGAAGTCGACGTACACCCCCTCCGCGAGCCGCTCCCGCATGAAGCTGAAGCCCTTCGGGGTCAGGCAGTCGCCCGAGTCGACCTGGCAGGAGGTCCACCGGACCCGCTCGAAGTCGTCGCCGTCCCACGCGTAGTCGGAGACGGTGTTGAGCCCGCTGCCGATCCCCGCGCCGCCGCTGGTCGCCGTCCGGTTGGCGTGCGTGTCGGTCGAGTACAGGTACGCGTGGTAGTTGAAGTCCTCCTGCACGTTCACGATGTCGTACGGCGCGATACGCCGGCCGATCTCGGTCGTGCTCGTGTCACGCGGCGTCGAGGCGCTGGAGAGCGACTCCGGCAGACCGGCGACGTTGTACGTGAGCACGTTGAAGCTGCCCGACGTCGCGGCCGAGGCCGGGGTGGTGGTCGCGGTCAGCGCGCCCACTGCGGCTGCGGCGGTGGCGAGACAGGCGAGGAGTCTGCGCATGGAAAAGGGCCTCCTGGGGGTGACGAACCATGACAGTGTCGCGGTCATGTCAGAACGCCGCGACAAGATCGGGTGTCCAACGGGTCCGAGGTCTGTGAAGCGCAGGTTTCCTGATGGACGGGCGGTACGGAAGTGGCACGGCATGTCAATTGACGTGCGCTTTACCGTTGGGGCGTGCTGGGATCGTCCGCCATGGACACCTCTGACCTCCCGAACGCCGGCCTGCTGGACCGTATGGCCCGCAATCTCGCGGAACACGCCTGCCATTTGCATCGCACGCTGCCGGGCGCGAGCGTCACGGAGACCGGCGATCTCGTCATCGCCGACAGCGGCTTGGACGACGACACGTTCAACATCGTGACCTCGGCGCGGTTCACCGAGGTGAACGTGGCGCGGCGGATTGCCGAGACGGTGGAGTCGTTGCCGGGGCGGAGGTTTTCCTGGTGGGTGGGGCCTGGGTGTACGCCGGATGATTTGAGTGCGCGACTGGTGGTGGCGGGGGTGGTGGAGTCGGAGCGGGAGGCGGCGATGTGGGCGGAGTTGGATGGGGCGGAGCTTGACGGGGCTGAGACGGAGGCGGACGGCCGGCGGCCGGGGGCGGCCGACTTGGACGACACCGGGGCGCGAAGCGCCTCTCCGTACGCCCCTGCTCTGGACATCCGTCCCGTCACCACCCCCGCCCAACTCGCCGACTACGCCCGGATCCTCGCCGCCAACTGGACCCCGCCCTCGGACACGGTCCGCCGCTTCTACGCCCAGGCCGACGCTCTCGCCCCCGACTCCCCGGCGCACTACCTCGTCGGCTACCTCGACGGCACCCCCGTCTGCACCGCCGAGGTCTTCCTCCACGCCGAGGTCGCCGGCATCTACAACATCGCCACCCTCGCCGCCCACCGCCGACGCGGATACGGCGGCGCCATCACCCGCGCCGCCCTGCGCACCGCCCTCGCCCACGGCCACCGCATCGCCGTCCTCCAGGCGTCCCCCGAGGGCGAACCGGTCTATCGGCGCCTGGGGTTCCGTACCTGTGGCCGGTTCACGGAACACGCGGTGACGCCGTAGAGCCCCGGCCTGCTGGGCCCGGCGTATCCAGAGGAGTTCGAGGAACCGGCCGATGAACTTCCTGCACGGCGAGTTCCTCCGGAAACCCGGCGTTCATCCGACCCCCGACCTCGCTCTCGGCCGGCGGCTCATACCTGAGGGGTCGGTCATTCGGCCGAGGCGAGGGCCGGAATCGGCTGCGGAGTGTGGCCGTTCGGCCGATCCGCGGTGACGTGCTGTGACGAGACAGTGAAGACGAAAAGGCGAAGGGCCCGCCTCCTCGGCGGAGGCGGGCCGGGGGGTGAGGGAATGTCAGCCGACGGTGTAGGTGTAGGGGATGCCGGTCAGGACGGAGCCGGTGCGTTCGGCGAAGGCGGGCGTGTACGTCTCGATGTACAGCGTGCCGTGGACCACCGTTCCGGCCGGCGCGGTCGGCTTGAGCGTGGCCTTCAGGGTCACGGTGTCGCCCGCCGCGACGAACACGGGGGTGACCGTAGAGCCGGGGAGCCAGAGGTCACCGGTGGTCGATGTGAGCGCCGGGTCGAAGGACTTGGTGCGGACCGTGAGCGTGACGTGGCCGGTGCCCTTGGGGGCCGGGGCGGTGCCGAAGGGGCCGGCCGGGGTCAGCTCGGTGTACCAGTCGCCGGGCGTGACCTCGGCGGCGGACAGCGAGGCGGTCACGGTGTTGCCGGAGCGCGCGAAGCCGACGAGATCCGGGGCGACCGTGGTGTGGGCCGTCTCCAGATCGACGGGGGAGTCGGCGGTGCCGACGGCGGTGAGCGCGCTGGTGTGCCGGGGCACGCGCCAGTTCGCCGGGTCGGGGAACGGCAGCTGCGCGGTGGCGGAGCCGCTCGTCGGGGTCAGCGCGAGGTCGGTGTCCGTGGCGAGCCGGGGATCGAGGAACAGGTACCGCCCGGCGGGCCCGGTGTTCCGCACCCGTACCGTCACCTCCTGCGCCGCGCCGCGCGCAAGCTTCTGCGCCTGGTCGCCCGGCAGACCGGAGGCCGTGACGTCGACGGTGTCGTAGCGGACGTGCCCGGTGACCCGGTCGGTGAAGTCCTTGCCGCTGACCGGGTTCGGCAGCACGACGAGCAGCCGCCAGCGCCCGGCGGCCGGCGAGTCGGCGGTGAGGCTCGCGGCGGTCGTGTGCGTCGTGCCGTCCGTACCGGTCAGGTTGGTGTCGGAGGCGGCGATCTGGCCCTCGGGGTCGACGAGGTAGTAGGCGAGCGTGGTGTCCGGGTCCTGCGCGGCGAGGTCGACGCTCAGGTTCCGGTGGCCCGCCGGGACGTCCAGGTCGTAGCCGAGGACCTGCCCGAAGATCCGCCCCACGCCCCCGGTGACGGTCGCGGTGAACGTGTCGCCGAGGAGGGTCCGCCGGGCGAGAGGCACGGACAGGTGGGTGCCGTCGCCCGCGTCGAACTGGAGGGACGCGGGAGCGTCACCGGCCTCGGCGGGCAGGGGCACGTGGACACCGAAGTCGGCGGTGGCGCCCGGCGCGATGGTCCGGGTGACCTCAGGGACCCCGGCGGAGACGAACCCGTGCCCGGTGAACCGCAGTCGCACCGGCCCCCGGTAGGAGCCGGGCTTGATCGGCGGGTCGGCGAGATGGGCGCGCCCGTTGTTCCAGACGACCTTCGCCGTCCAGGTCCCGGCGACCGGGTGGTGGACGTCGACGTGCTGGTAGTCGGTGTAGCTGCCGTACCCGTCGTAGTCGTACGACATCTGCGTGAGCCGGCCCTCGGGGTCCACCAGGAACAGGGCGAGCGTGCCGGAGTCGCCGGTGCCGGGCCAGACCATCCGGGCGTCGAGCAGCGGGGTCCCGGACGGGACGTCGAAGGTGACCGCCGGTGCGGCCAGGGCGCCTTCGGGGGCGCCGGTGTCCTGGGGGTCGCCGACCGTGGTGGTGCGGTCGGTGCGGAACGTCTCGGCGCCGACCGCGCGCGAGGTCATCGTGACCTGGCGGGACCGGCTGCCGGTGTTGGTGAGGGAGAGCGTGGTGTCGTGGGCGGTGCCGGGCGCGCCGGTGACGTCCACCTGGCTCGCGGAGGGCAGGAGCCCGCCGTCGCCCTGGGCGGCCCGTACGGCGGCCTCGGTGTCGAGGAGTCCGGCGCCCTGTTCGTCGGCGGGGGAGTCCAGGTCGGTCGCGGTGCCGGTGAGGATGCGCTTGACCAGCGCGGGCGCCGGGCGCGTACCGCCGTGGGCGTGCTCGTACGCCTCGATCACCAGGGCCGCGGCGCCCGCGACGAAGGGGGCCGCCTGGCTGGTGCCGCCCCAGACGAGGGTGTCGCTGGTGCACCCCGTGTAGTGCGGGTCGACCGTGCACGGCGCCATGCCGGCCTGCGCGGGGGCGACCAGGTCGACGACCTTGCCGCCCTGGGTGGTGCCGCCGGAGGACAGGGCAGCGATGTCGTTGCTCGTGTACTTCGGGTAGCCGTACGCCTGGGCGACCAGCCGGAAGGAGTTGGTGCCGCCGACGGTGATCGTGCCGGGGTCGCTGGCGGGGGCGCCGATCGTGCCGGAGGTCCCGGAGTCGCCGCTGCCGTGGACGACGGTCACCCCGGCGGCGACGGCCGCGCGGATCGCGAGGCGCAGCGGGTCGTCGGGGGTGTCGGGGAGCGCGCCGTAGTCGGTGGAGACGTTGATGACGTCGGCCTTCTCGTTCCACACGGCGTCGTCGATGGCGCGGGCCATCTGCGAGAGCCAGCCGCCCGAGTGCTCGCCCCACACCTTCAGGGCCACCAGGTCGGCGTCCGGGGCGAACCCGCGGATGCGGAACGTGCACCCCTTCGGGAGCCCGGAGTGCGGGAGCTGCGTCGCCAGGTCGTAGGTGCGGGCGCCCTGCGCGGCGATGGCCCCGGCGTCGCCGAACGCCTCGCCGCCGTCGGTGTGGTCGGAGGTGCCGTCGCCGGTGAAGTCCCGGACGGCGGAGATGACATGGCTGCCGTCGGGGCGGACGAACTCGGGGTTGCCGACGTCGACGCCCTCGCTGAAGAACGCGACCTTCACGCCCTTGCCGGTCGCCAGGCGCTGCGCCGAGTCGGCCTCGGTGAGGTGCAGCGCCTCGGGCTCGACGAGAGGCGTGGCGGGGTCCGCCGGGCACAGCCCGGACGCCGGGGTGGCCGTGGGGGAGGCGGAGGCGGCGTTCGCGGTGCGGCGGGGCGCGGGTATCCAGCGGTCCGGGACGACGGCGGCGACGGCGGGGTCGGCCGCGAGCCGGGAGCGTTCGGCGGGGGAGACGGTCGCGGCGACGGCGTTGACCGTGTTCAGGCGCTGAAGGTGCGTCGCGCCGCTGTCCCGGAGAGCGTGGACCAGGGGGAGTTGGTCATGGTCCAGGGCGTGCACGCGCTGGGTCGCCCTGGCGCGCGGGAGGAGACTCGGGTGCTGGTCACGCATCACGACGACGACGCGCTGAGTGGGGGTGGTGGAGGCAGGTGTGGGGGGTGTCTCGCCGGCTGCCGTGAGGCAGGACAGGACGGCGGCCACGACGGCGCCGACGGCGAGTGCTCGTTTCGTGCTCACCCGACGATCGTTGATCGGAAAGCTGACTCCAGCCCCATCAGAACGTCACTTTTCGACAAAGAGATGAGCAGGAGGAAGACAGACGGCCGTGTCCCGCCCGGCGTGTACGCGAGACCGGCCGCGGATGATGTACGTCACCTACGCCCGCGCCGGGTTCACCGAGGCCGGGTGCGGCGGCGATCATGTCGTCCTCGAAGCCGATCCCGCCCGACTACCTCACGGTGGAGGTGCTGTGACCACAGCAGCCGCGACCCGCGCCTGGCTCCCCCTCGGCGAGGCCGCCCCGGACCGTCCCCGCCTGTTCTGCTACCCCAACGCGGGCGCCGGAGCAGCCGCGTTCGCCCCCTGGCGCGACCTCGCCCTCCCCGGCGTGGCCATCTGCCCCCTCCAGCCGCCGGGCCGCGCCGAGCGCTACCGGCACAAACCCCACACCCGGCTCGACACGCTCCTCGACGACCTGATGGAAAGTCTGGACGGCCAGTTCGAGGGCACCTACGCCCTGTACGGCCACAGCCTCGGCGCCCTCGTCGTCCACGAACTCGCCCGCCGCCTGCGCGCCGAGGGCGCCACCGAACCCGTTCACCTCTTCGTCTCCGGCCGCGCCGCCCCGCACCTGCCCGACGTCCGCCCCACCCTGTACGCCCTGCCGACCCCCGAACTCGTCCCGCACCTGCGGGAGATCGGCGGCACCCCCGAGTCCGTCCTCGGCGAACCCGACCTCCTGGACGTCTTCCTGCCCACCCTGCGCGCCGACTTCGAGGTCAACGAGACCTACCGGTACGTCCCCGAGGCCGCTCTCACCACCCCGCTCACCGTCTTCGGCGCCACCCACGACCCGCGCGCCGACGAACACGAACTGCGCGCCTGGTCCGGCCTGACCGAGGCCGAGTTCCGCCTGCGGATCTTCGACGGCGGCCACTTCTTCGTCACCCCCCACGCCCAGGCCCTCGTCACCGAGATGACCGGCGCCCTGCGCACCTGAAGGGCCGACCAGGACCTGGACACCGTCGCCGGCGAGGCCTCCGGTACGCTCCGAGCCGACGCCGGGCAGTGGATCTCCGCAGCACCGGGGGACGACGGCCAGGTACCCGGGGACGGGCCGCCGGCCGTGCTGGAGGAACAGGGCACGCGCGCGCCGCGTGCCGCGGACACGTCGGAGAGGTAGGGCCTGCCATGCGCGTGGGCGTATTCGGCGCCGGCTACATCGGTCTGGTGACCGGTGCCTGCCTGGCCGCGCTGGGGCACCGGGTCGTCGTACGGGACATCGTCCCCGAGCGCGTCGACCTGCTGAACGCGGGCCAGATCCCCATCTACGAACCCGGACTAGAGGACCTGATCCGCGAGAACCGCGAGCGGCTGACGTTCACCCTGGACGCCGCCGACGCCCTGGACGGGGCCGACGTCGCCTACATCTGCGTCGACACCCCGCCCACCGCCTCCGGCGACGCCGACCTCTCCCGCGTCTGGTCCGTCGTCACCGACATCGAGAACGCCGCGCACCTCAAGGCCGTCGTCCTCAAGTCGACCGTGCCCGTCGGCACCGGCGAGAAGGTCCGCCGCGCCCTCGACGCGGCCGGCCTCGCGCACGTCGGCTACGCCGCCAACCCCGAGTTCACCGCCGAGGGACGCGCCGTCGAGGACTTCCTGCGCCCCGACCGGGTGGTCGTCGGCTCCGACGACGAGGCCACCGCACGGCTCGTCGCCGACCTCCACGAGGGCGTCGAAGGCCCCGTCGAGATCATGACCGTGCCCTCCGCCGAGATGGTCAAACTCGCCGCCAACGCCCTCCTCGCCACGAAGATCACGTTCATCAACGAGATCGCCGCCGTCTGCGAGAAGACCGGCGCCGACGTCGTCGAGGTCGCCCGCGCCGTCGGCATGGACCACCGCCTCGGCCCGCACTTCCTGGGCGCGGGCCTCGGCTACGGCGGTTCCTGCTTCCCCAAGGACTCCCGCGCCCTGCGCGCCATGGCCTCCAACAGCGGCTACCCCTTCCAGCTGCTGTCGGCCGTCATCGAGGTCAACGACCTCCAGCCCCGCCGCGCCGTCCAGCGGATCAAGCAGGAACTCGGCGGCCTCGAAGGACGCCGTATCGCCCTGCTCGGCCTCACCTTCAAGCCCGACACCGACGACATGCGCGAGGCGCCCTCCGCCGTCATCGCCTCCCGCCTCCTCGCCGAGGGCTGCGAGGTCACCGGCTGGGACCCCATGGCCCGCCTCCCCTCGGACGACCCCTGGACCCGCGTCCACCGCGCCAAGACGATCGCCGAGGCCGCCGAGGACTGCGACGCCCTGATCGTCGTCACCGAGTGGTCCGACCTCCAGGACACCGACTGGGCGGAGGTCGCCGAAAAGATGCGCGGCAGCCTCCTGTACGACGGCCGCAACGCCCTCGACCGCGACCGCCTGAGCGGCCTCGGCCTGACCTGCATGGGAGTGGGCCGGGCCACGACCCGGCCCTGACCGGCCGTACGGGCGGCTGTCATCGGGACGTGCCCGCATCGGTTCTGGCCTGCGTGAACCACTCCACGGTCCGCTTCAGACCGTCGGACAGGGCGACGCGCGGCTCCCAGCCGAGCAGGGCGCGCGCCCGCGCGATGTCCGGCCTGCGGCGCCGGGGGTCGTCCGGGTGCGGCGCGATGTACGCCAGCGGGGAGCGGCTGCCGGTGATCTCCACGATCAGTTCGGCGAGTTCGAGGACGGTGAGCTCGTTCGGGTTGCCCAGGTTCACCGGGCCCGCCTCCCCGCTGTCCAGCAGCGCCACCAGCCCGTCGACCGTGTCGTCCACGTAGCACAGCGACCGCGTCTGCCGCCCGTCGCTCATCACCGGCAGCGGCTCACCGCGTAACGCCTGAGTGATGAAGGTCGGTACGACTCTCCCGTCGTCGGCGCGCATGAACGGGCCGTAGGAGTTGAAGATGCGGGCGATGCCCGTGTCCACCCCGAACTCCTTGCGGAACGCGACCGCCATTGCCTCCGAGAACCGCTTCGACTCGTCGTACACGGCACGCGGCCCGACCGGGTTCACGTTCCCCCAGTACTCCTCGGTCTGCGGATGGACCAGGGGATCGCCGTACACCTCGGACGTGGACGCCAGCAGGAAACGCGCGCCTTTCGCGCGGGCCAGCTCCAGCATGTTGTACGTACCGTGGCCGCCGGCGCGCAGCGTGGCGACGGGCAGGTTGAAGTAGTCGACGGGGGACGCCGCGCACGCCAGATGCGCCACGGCCGACACCGGCCCGTCGATCGTCAGCGGCTCGGTGACGTCCGCCTCGACGAACCGGAACCGGGGATGCCCGGCCAGGTCGGCGACGTTCGCCGGGCGGCCCGTGCACAGGTTGTCGACGCACACCACCTCGCGGCCCGCGCCGAGCAGGACACGGCACAAGTGGGAACCGAGGAACCCGGCACCGCCGGTCACCACGACCCGCCCGGGCCCGGGCGAGGCGCCCGTCGGTCTGGCAACGTCGCTCATGGCCAACTCCTTTGTCCGGTGGGAGGCCTGCGGTACGGCTGCCGCCCCGAACGCCAGGACGGACAGGGCGAGTACGACGACGTCGGCGGTCGGCGGAGGTGTGCAGGCGCAATCGGCCGGGGGAGAGGCGTGCAGCCTCCTCCATGTCGTGCTTGTCGCACACGAACAGCACGGACGGCTCGTGAATCTGCGCGCGGGCGATCTCCACCCGCCGCTGGCCGCCCGACAGCTGACCGACCTTCGCCCCCGTCCGGGTCCGCGAGACCCATCTCCCCCCAGCAGGCCGTGGCACAGGCCGTGCATCAACAGATTCTGACCGATCGTCAAGCCCCGGTCCAGGTTGTGGCACTGACTGACCACGACCGGCCCGCGACGCGCGGTCACGCAATCCGCGTCCGGATCAAGCACCCAGTTCCCCAACAACGCGACCATCGGCAAAAGTTCAACGTACGTCGAAGAACAGGCGATCATAGAGCCGTGGCCGACAACACCGAAGGACAGCTGACGGGCCGAGGCCCCGAACTCGCCGAACTCCAGGACGCCGTCGCGCACGGCAGGACCCTGCTCCTGCTCGGCGACCCCGGCACAGGGAAGACCCGGCTCCTGACGACCGTCACGGACCAGGCCCGCGAGCGCGGACACCTCGTCCTGACCGCGCGGGGCACCGAGGCGGAGGCCCACCACTCCTTCGCCTCCCTGCACCAGCTCCTGCTGCCCCTCCTCACCCGCACGGCCACCCTCCCCACCCACCAACGCGCCGCCCTGGACACGGCGTTGGGCACAGCCCCCACCGGCACCCCGGCCGACCCGATGCTCCTGCGCCTGGCAGTCCTGACACTCCTCACCGAAGCCGAAGCCGGAGCCGAGACCGAAAGCACAGCCCGGCCCCAAGCCGCCCCCGACCTCGACGCCAGGCCCAAGTCCCCCCGCCCCAGACGCCTCCTCCTCACCGCCGACGACCTCCAACTCTTCGACCGCGACTCCCTGGACGTCCTGGCCTTCGTCCTCCGCCGCACCACGATCCCCACCCTCCTCGCCGCCCGAGGCCAGACACCCCCCGACGGCATCCCCACCGACCTCCGTACAACCCTCCTCGGCCCCCTCTCGGACGAAGCAGCGGCCGACCTCCTCGACGCCCAACCCCACGCCCCCACCGGCAGAGCCCGCAGCGAACTCCTCGCTCAGGCCCAGGGCAACCCCCTGGCCCTCATCGAACTCTCCCGAGCGGCAGCGCAAGGCTTACTCCCCACCGGCGCCCTCCCCCAGACGGACCGCATCCAACGCCTGTACGCCGCAAGGCTCCCCGCCCTCCCCGACACCACCCGCCGCCTGCTCCTGTACGCGGCGGCCTCCCAGTACGAGGACCTCGTCACCGTCATGGAGGCAGCGGGCACCGGAGACGACCTCACCGCCTGGGCCCCGGCGGAGGACGCCGGCCTCGTGACGGTCGCCGACGGCCGCGTCCTCTTCCGCCACCCCCTGGCCCGAGCCGGCTGCTACCACGCCGCCCCCGCCCACCAGCGCCAACAGGCCCACCGAGACCTCGCCGCAGCCCTCACCGACGACCCCTCCCGCCGAGCCTGGCACCTGGCCGCAGCCTGCCCCGGCCGCGACGAGTCCGTGGCCGCCGCCCTGGAGGACACCGCCCGCCTCGCCGAACGCTGCGGCGGCTTCCACGCGGCGGCCCGCGCCCTGCAACGCGCGGCCGAGTGCAGCCCCGCCCCCGCCGACCGGGCCCGCCGCTACACCAAGGCCCTGCACGCCGCCACGAACGCCGCCGACCCCTCATGGGTGAGGGAGCTGTACGACCAGGTCACCGCCCTCACCACCGACCGCGACGTCCTCTCCATGGCGGCCTGCGGCGTAGCGATGGCCCTCTCCCTGCACGGCCGCCAGCGCCAGGCGACCCAGGTCCTCACCAGCGCCCTCAGGCCCACCCCGCCCACCTCGGGCATGACGGTGTTCGCCCTGGCCAGCGTCCTCGGCGCGGTCGCCTACCAGTCGGGCCTGCCCGAACCCCGCGCCCCCCTCACCGCCCTCCTCGCGGGCGCCGGCGACCGGCACGGCGACACCCCGTACGCCGAACTGTCCAGCAACGGCAGCTGGGCCGCCGTACGCGCCGCCACCCTCGCCGCCGCCGACCCCACCCACGCCCCCGACCTCCTGCGCGACATCCGCCGGGGCACGCCGGGCCGCGAACCGGCCGACCGGGTCGCCGACCTGACCTGGACTCTCGGCATCGGCGGCACCGCCTGGTACGCGGACGAGTCCGACCTGTGCGTGGAGACGTTCCGCCAGGTGTACGAGGGCCTCAGCGCGTACGGCGCGATGGGCCCCGCCGCCCCCACGCTCACCGCGATGGCGGGCGCCCTCATCGACACCGGCCGCTGGGCGGAGGCGGACGAGCACCTGGAACGCATCGCCGCCCTCGCGGCCGTCCACGCCCTGAAGTTCGTGCGGACCGACGTCGAGGCGCTGCGCGCGACGCTCCGTGCCCTGCGCGGCGTACCCGGCGGCACCGACCTGGCGTGGACGGCCGTCGACCTGGACGAGAACCGCGCCACCCACGCCCGCCTCCTGCGCGCGGAGGGCGCCGCCGCGACGGTGGCCGGCGACCACGAGGCCGCGTACCGGCACTTCCGCGGCCTCTTCGGCGAGGACGGCACGCCGCTGCACTACTTCCTGTCGCCGCGTGCGGTCGCCGACCTCGCCGCAGCCGCCCACCGCACCGGACGCCAGGAGGAGACGGCACCGGTCGTCGAGGCCGTACGCATCGCCCTCGGCCCCCGCCCCACGACTCGGACGCTCCTGCTCCTGCGCCACGCCGCCGCCCTCACCGGCCCCGCGCGGGACGCCGAGCACCACTTCCGGCTCGCCACCGTCAACCCGGCCGCCGACCAGTGGCCGCTGGCCCGCGCCCAGGCGAGGCTCCACTACGCGCAGTGGCTGCGCAGACGCCGCCGCCCCCTCGACGCCCGCCCCCTGCTGGCGGTGGCGCTGGAGACGTTCACCCGGCTCGGCGCGGCCGGGCTCGCCGAGGAGGCGCGGGTGGAGCTGCGGGCCAGCGGGGTCGCCGCGACGCCGGTCCGCAGCGACCCGCTGGCCGAACTCACCGCCCAGCAGCGCGAGATCGTCCGGCTCGCGGCGAAGGGGCTGCGCAACCGGGAGATCGCGGAACGGCTCATGGTCTCGCCGCGCACCGTCAGTTCCCACCTGTACCAGGTGTATCCGAAACTGGGGGTGAGCAGCCGCAACCAGCTCCGGGACCTCGTCGAGGAGCTGTGAGAGCCTGTGTCGCGTCCCCGGCCGGACCGGCGCACGCCCCGCTGAGGATGCGGCACAGACCCCGCCCCGTCACGTCGCAAGGAGGCGCGTGAACCCCGACCGCGTAGTCCTCGACCCCCTCGTCCGACGGCTCGTCGACGCCTCGGCCGGCCCTCCCTACCTGCACCGCATCGGCCCCGTCGACGGCCGCCAGGCCCTGCTGGAGATGCAGGGCCACCCGGACGACGACCTCGACGCCGAGTTCCGCGTCGCCCCCGTCGGCCCCTCCGGGCTCGTCGGCTTCTGGCTCTTCCGCCCCCGCCGGGCGTCCGGCCCCCTCCCCGTCGTCGTCTACCTCCACGGCGGCCGGTGGATGCTCGGCGACGCCCGCACCCACGCCCGCATCGTCGGCGAACTCGCCGACCTCAGCGGCGCCGCCCTCGTCGTCCCCGAGTACACGCGCACCCCGGAGGCCCGCTACCCGGTCGCCCTGGAAGAGGCGTACGCCACCCTCACCTGGATCGCCGGCCAGGCGGACACCCTGGGCCTCGACGGCAGCCGGCTCGCCGTCGCCGGGGACTGCGCGGGCGCGACCCTGGCGACCGCCCTCGCCATGACGGCCAAGCGGCGCGGCGGCCCCCGTATCCGCGCCCAGCTCCTGTACTGCCCGCTGACCGACCCCGACAGCGACACCGAGTCCGCCGAACGGTTCGCGTCCGGCTACGTCCTCACCCGCGAGGCGGTCGCCTGGTACTGGCAGGAGTACGCCGACGACCCCGACGCCCTCACCGAACCCACCGCCGCCCCCCTGCGCGCCACCGAACAGGACCTCGCCGGACTCCCGCCCGCGCTGGTCGTCTCCGCCGAGGCCGACGTCGTGCGCGACGAGGGCGAGCAGTACGCGGGCCTGCTGCGCCGCGCGGGCGTCCCCGTGACCGCTGTGCGCTACCTGGGGACCGTGCACGACTTCGTCTCCCTGAACTTCCTGCGCGACAGCCCGCCCACCCGGGCCGCGATCGGACAGGGAGCCCGGTTCCTCGCGTCGGCGCTGGGACAGTCAACTTACTGATGCGCCGGGGCAGGGACGCTGCCAGGCTGACGGGGCAGACCGATCCGCCACCGGAGAAGCCTGCGCCCACCCCGCTCGAACAACACGGAGACACTCATGCCCGATGCCGTGGACCCGGTGCTGGAACCCGCCGCCCGAGCCTTCGCGGAAGCCACCGCGGGCCCGCCGTACCTCTTCGACCTGCCCCCGGCCGAGGGCCGCAAGGCCGTCGACGACGTCCAGTCCGGCGAGATCGACAAGCCCGACGTCGACGAGGAGTGGGTGACCGTCTCCGGCGGCCCCACCGGCAGCGTCCGCGCCCGCATCGTCAAGCCCGCCGGCACCGAGGGCACCCTCCCGGTCATCGTGTACATCCACGGCGCCGGCTGGGTCTTCGGCAACGCCCACACCCACGACCGGCTCGTGCGCGAACTCGCCGTCGGCGCGGGCGCGGCGGTCGTCTTCCCCGAGTACGACCTCTCGCCCGAGGCCCGCTACCCGGTCGCCGTCGAGCAGAACTACGCCGTCGCCAAGTGGGTCGTCGAACAGGGCGCCGGACACGGCCTGGACGCCGCGCGGATCGCCGTCGCCGGGGACTCCGTCGGCGGCAACATGGCCGCCGCGCTCACGCTGCTCGCCAAGGAGCGCGGGGACGTCCCGCTGGTCCAGCAGGTGCTGTTCTACCCGGTGACCGACGCCGCCTTCGACACCCCCTCGTACCACCAGTTCGCCACCGGCTACTTCCTGCGCCGCGACGGCATGCAGTGGTTCTGGGACCAGTACACCGCCGACGAGGCCGACCGGGCCCAGGTCACCGCGTCCCCGCTGCGCGCCACCACCGAGCAGCTCACCGGACTGCCGCCCGCCCTCGTCATCACGGCCGAGGCCGATGTCCTGCGAGACGAGGGCGAGGCCTACGCCGCGAAGCTCCGCGAGGCCGGGGTTCCGGTCACCGCCGTACGGTTTCAGGGCATCATCCACGACTTCGTGATGCTGAACGCCCTGCGCGGCACCCAGGCCGCCGAGGCCGCCATCACACTGGCGACGGACACCCTGCGCACCGCCCTCCACTCCTGAGGAGAACACTCGTATGTCCACTCCCACCGTCGTCCTCGTCCACGGTGCCTTCGCCGACGCGGCCAGCTGGTCCGGCGTCGTCGCCGAACTCGCCGGCCAGGGAATCCCGATGATCGCCCCGCCGAACCCCCTGCGCGGTCTCGCCTCCGACGCCGCGTACATCGCGTCCTTCGTCGGGCAGATCGACGGCCCGGTCGTCCTCGTCGGCCACTCCTACGGCGGCGCGGTCATCACCGTCGCGGGCGCCACCGAGAACGTCGTCGGCCTCGTCTACGTCGCCGCGTACACCCCCGAGGAGGGCGAGAGCCTCGGCGGACTCCAGGGCCGCTACCCGCTGTCGCCGCTGGTGAGCAACCTGCGCGAATGGTCGTACCCGACCGGGGACGGGATCACCGCGACCGAGGTCACCATCAAGGCCGAGGCGTTCCCGGAGATCTTCGCCGCCGACGTCCCGGCCGCGACGACGTCGATCCTCGCCGTGTCCCAACGCCCGCTGGCCGCCGCCGTGTTCGGGGAGACGGCGAGCACCGCCGCCTGGCACACGAAGCCCTCCTGGGCGATCGTCGCCGCCGCCGACCAGGCCATCAACCCCGACGTCCAGCGCTTCGGCGCGGAACGCGCGGGCGCGAAGGTCACGGAACTCGCCGGCGCGTCCCACGCGGTCGCGGTGTCGCGGTCGAAGGAGGTGGCGGACGTGATCCGCGAGGCGGTGCAGGCGACTGGCTGAGCACAAGCACCGGTGGTGCGTACGACCCCGTACGCACCACCGCCCCACCTCACCCCACCACCCTCGGCCGCACCACAAGCTCGTTCACATCCACCCCCTCCGGCTGCCCCACGGCATACGCGACCGCCTCCGCGACCGCCCCCGCCGGCATCGCCACCGCCCGATACGCCCGCATCGCCTCCCGTGCCACCGGATCCGAGATCCCATCGGCAAGCTCGGACTCGGTCACCCCGGGGGAGACCAACGTGACCCGCACACCCCCGGCAACCTCCTGCCGCAACCCCTCGGAGATCGCGCGGACCGCGAACTTCGTCGCGCAGTACACGGCGGCGGTCGGAGACACCTCGTACGCCCCGACGGACGCGACGTTCACGAAGTGCCCGCCACCCTGCGCCCGCATCACCGGCAGCGCGGCGGCGATCCCGTGCAGCACACCACGCACGTTGACGTCGATCATCCGGTCCCACTCCTCGACCCGCAGCGCGTCCAGCGGCGACAACGGCATCACCCCCGCGTTGTTGACGACGACGTCGACACGGCCGTACATCTCGCGGGCGGCATCCACGAACCCCCGCACGTCCTCCAGGGACGTCACATCGAGCCGCCGGTACGCGGCCCCGATCTCCTTGCCCAGCGTTTCGAGCCGGTCGACGCGCCGCGCGCCGAGGAACACCCGGTGCCCGTCGGCGGCGAGCCGCCGCGCGGTCGCCTCCCCGATCCCGCTGCTGGCTCCGGTGACCAGTACGACCTTCATGTCCACAACTCCTGTCCGGTGGGGTACGGCAGCGAGTCTGAGCGGCGTGAACAGGCCGAACCAGGACGGCCGTTGCCTGGGTACGCCACACCCAGGCAGGGCCGCGCGCGACCGCCTAGCCTGGACCGCATGACCGGCAACCACCTGGGGGAGTTCCTCCGCGCACGCAGAGCCACCCTCGCCCCCGGCGACATCGGCATGGCGAGCCACGGTGTCCGCAGGGTCGCGGGGCTGCGCCGCGAGGAGGTCGCCGTCCTGGCCGGGATGAACGCGGACTACTACACGCGCCTCGAACAGGGCCGTGAACGCCGCCCCTCACCCCAGGTCGTCGAGGCGCTCGGCAGCGCCCTGCACCTCGCCCCCGAGGCCCGCACCCACCTGCACCGCCTCGCCGGAACCACCCCGAACACCCTCACGCCGACCACGGACCGGGTCACCCCCGCCCTGCGCCGCCTGCTGGACGCCCACCTGGACACCCCGGCGTTCGTCGTCAACCGCACGCTGGACATCCTCGCGGCGAACGCCCTGACCAGAGCCCTGTATTCACCCTTCGAGCGCCTCGACAACCTGGCCCGCATGACGTTCCTCGACCCGGCGGGCCGGTACGTCAACACACGCTGGGAGAGCACAGCCGTATCCGTCGTCGGCCACCTCCGCGAGGCGGCCGGACCCGACCCGGACAACCCGCGCCTGCGCGAACTGGTCGCGGCCCTCGGCGAGGACTTCGCCCGCCTGTGGAACACCCACACCGTGCACGGCAAGACGTCCGACACGAAACACCTCCGCCACCCGGACGTCGGCCCCCTCACCCTGACCTACCAGGCGTTCGACGTCCGCGAGGCCCCCGGTCAGCAACTCGTCGTCTACCAGGCCGAACCGGACAGCCTCAACGCCCTGCGACGGCTTCGACCAGCCTCCTGATGTCCGCGAGGTCCGCCTCGAACTCGGCGGTCAGGTCCAGCGGCAGATCCAGCCAGGGCGCGAGCCTGCCGTGCGCGGGGAGTTCACCCTCCGGGAGCTGACCGCGCCGCCCGCGCGGGTCGACGCTGCCGGGGGAGAAGCGGCCGGACGCCTCCGACGCCGCGAACCCGATGACGAACGTGCTGACCAGCCGCTCCAGGCGAGGCACCTCCGGCTCCGGGACCCCGGCCTCGATGAGGGCCGCGTAGATGAGATCCACCGCACGCACGGCGTCCGGGGAGACGGCGGGACGGGAGAAGAGGAGCTGCGCGGCCCACGGATGACGCCGGGTCACCTCACGGACGGCATGCGCGAGAACGGCGAGCCGCTCGTCCCAGGTCCGCTCCTCGACGACCCCCGAAGGCAGCACGACCAGCAGCCGCCCGAGCATGCCGTCCAGCAGCGCCGCCTTGTCCTTGACATGCCGGTACAACGCCATCGGCGTCACCCCGACCCGGTCGGCCAGCGCCCGCATCGACACCGCTTCCAGCCCGCGCTCGTCGGCGATCGCCAGCGCCGCGTCCAGGATCTCTTCCCGCCTGCCACTCATGGGTCTACAGTGTAGACGTATACGCCGTATACATCCCCTGGAGGTAGACATGCTCACGGTGACAGGACTGGTGAAGTCCTACGGCCCCCGCCGCGCGCTCGACGGCTTCGACCTGACCGTCGCCCCCGGCGAGATCGTCGGCCTGATCGGCCACAACGGCGCGGGCAAGACGACCTTCGTCGAAACCGTCACCGGCCTGATCGAGCCCGACGAGGGCCACCTCCGCATCGGCCCGCACGACACCCCGCGCGCCGCGCGCCACCTGCTCGGCGTCGCACCCCAGGAACTCGCCCTGTACGGCACCGTCAGCGCCCGCGAGAACGTACGGCTCTGCGCCGGACTCGCCGGCCTGCGCGGGCGCCACCGGGACGCCGAGATCACCCGCGTCCTGGAGGAACTCCACCTCACGGACATCGCCGACCGCCCCACCGGCCTCCTCTCCGGCGGCCAGCGCCGCCGCGTCCAGGCCGCCACCGCCATGGTCGGCGCACCCCCGCTTCTGCTGCTGGACGAGCCGACGGCGGGCGCCGACCCGGAGACCCGTACGGCACTCCTGGACGCGGTCAAGGCCCGCGCCGCAGCCGGTGCCGCCGTCGTCTACACGACCCACTACCTCCCCGAACTCGTCGACCTGAACGCCACGTTGGCCCTCGCCCGCGAAGGCCGCGTCATCGCCCGGGGCACCCAGGAGGCCCTCACCCGCGACCTCCCCGGCGAACTCCGCGTCACCTTCGCCACCGGCCCCGACCACCGCGCCCCCACGAAGACCCCCGCCGCCGACCTCGCCGCCCTCCTCGCCACCGGCCGCACCCCCGTCACCGTCGACGTCCGCCGCCCGAGCCTCGACGACCTCTACCACTCCCTGGAAGCGACCGCCCGATGACCCGCCTCGCCGTCCTCGTCCGCCACAACACCCTCCTGATGCTCCGCGAACCCGGCCCCCTCCTCAGCCGGATGATCCTCCCCCTGGTCTTCCTCACCCTGCTCCGCCCGCTCTACGTCTCCGCGCAAGGCCCACGAGCGGGCACCGAACAGGCCGTCATCAGCACCCTCGTCACCTTCTCCCTCCTCGCCCTCAGCATCTCCGGCAGCGCCATCCTCACCGAACGCCTCGCCCGCACCTGGGACCGCCTGCGCAGCACCCCCCTGCGCCCCGCCGAACTCCTGGCGGGCAAATCCCTCCCCGTCCTGGCCGCACTCCTCACCCAACAGCTCCTGATCATCGCCGCGGGCGCCTGGTTCTTCGCCCTCCGCGTCCCCCACCCCGCCCTCCTCCTCGCCGTCCTGTTCACCTGGAGCTGCACCCTCCTGTCCCTGGGAGCCCTCCTCGGCGTCCTGGCCCGCACGATGAGTGAACTCTCGGCGGCCTACGACATCGGCGGCATGCTCCTCAGCAGCGTCGGCGGCGCCTTCGTCCCCCTCGCGTCCCTCCCCGCCTGGATCGCGACGATCGCCCCCGCGTCCCCGGGCTACTGGGCGGCCCACGGCCTGCGCGCGGCCCTCTCCGGCAACCCCGGCACGGTCCTCACGACCTGCACGGTCCTCCTCACCATGACGACGGCCTTCGGCACCCTCGCCTCGCTACGACTCCGGGGCCGCAGCGGGCGGCTGGTGGCCCTGTAGGGTCACGCGCATGGGGGAACAGATCAACTGGGCGGTGCTGGAACACAATTACGGAACCGCCGAGGACGTACCGGAACTCCTGCGCCGATGCGCGGGACCGGACGGCGAGGAAGCGGCGGACGAGCTGCACAACCTCCTGTTCCACCAAGGCGGTTGGATCTGCCCGGCGGCCTCCGCCGCCCTCCCGTACCTGCTGCGCCTCGCGGCCGACTCGGACGTCCCCGGCCGTCTGACGATCCTCGAACTGATCGCGATGCTCGCCGGGGAGGCGGGCCGCGTGGCCGAACGCTTCCTGGACCCCGCCTGGCCACCGGCCTGGGACCGGGCCCTGCCCGGCGTCCTGGCCCTGCTGGCCGCCCCCGAACCGGAGATCCGCCGCGCCGCAGCCGACGTCATCGGCGCGTGCGCCACCCCCGGAGCCGCCCTCCTCCCCACCCTCCTGAACAGTTGGCGGACCGAGACCGACCTCCCCACCCGCCTCGAACTCACCCTCGCCCTCGGCAAGGCGACCCGCCGCACCCCGACCGGCGACCACCACGCCGAAGCCGAAACTCTCCTCCGGGAACAACTCGACGCACCCCACCCCCAACTCCGCCTCGCCGCCCTGCACGCCCTGGCTCCCGTCGCGCCGGACCACCTGCCCCAGGCACTGGAAGCCGTACGCGATCCCAGCGTCGACCTGTGGCGGCAGACCTCCTCGATCGCCGCCGGCCCACGAGCAGTCCAGCACTGGACCGCCGACCTCTTCCCCGGCGCATCCCCCGTCTACGCCCTGGGCCTCCTCGCCGACCACCCCGACGACGAGCAGCGCATCGGCGCCCTCGCCCAGGCGGGCGACCTGCTCGCACAGTGGCGTTCACCGACGACGGCACTGCTCCCGGAGATCGCCCGACGACTCGACGACCCCGCCACCGAGGTCCGCTACCGCGCGGTGGAACTGCTGGCCTGCCTCGGCCCGACAGCCACCGCGTACGCCGACGAGGTCGCCCTCCTCCTCGACGACACCGGCGTACGCACGACCCGCACGGCGGAAACCGTCGCCGGCGCGGCCGTGTGGGCGCTGGCCCGCATGAACGACCCGCGCTGCCTGCCGGCCCTGACCGAGTGCGTGACCGGTACGAGGGCCGGGCTGACCTGGGGAGGCGGCCTGCACTTCTCGGGCCGCCCCCACCGCCCCGTCCTCCCCTCCCTCCAGGAAGTCCTCACCCGACTCCCGGACCACGCCGACCGGTTGCTCCCGGCGCTCACCACCCGACTCGCGACGGCGAAGGACCCGCGCGGCCTCTGCGACGTACTCGCCGCCTGGGGCGCCGCAGCACACCCGGCCATCCCCCACCTCCTCCCGCTCCTGCACGACGACCAGCGCTGGACCCCGGCGGCGACAGCCCTGGCGGCGATGGGAGAAGCCGCCCACGAAGCGAGCGCCCGCTTGCTGCTTCGCACACGCACCCCCGGCGACCCCGAACTGGCGGCCTGGGCCTACTGGAAAACCTCCGGAGACCCGACCCCTCTCCTGGAAACGACCGAGGCCCCCTCTGTCCGCAGACTCGCCGACCTGGGCCCCCACGCAGCCCCCTTCGCGGACCGCTTCCGCACCTTGACCACCGACATCGACCCCTGGACCCGGGTGAATGCCGCCCACGCCCTGTGGTCCGCGACAGGCGACACCGACCACACCATCCCTGTCCTCACAGCAGAGATACGCGACTTGCCGAACGGCACCTACGTCCCGGTGATGCTCGCCGCAGTACGCCACCTGACCCGCATGGGCCACGCCCCCCGCTTCCTCGACACCGTCCCCACGACCGACCACCGCCTCCACTACTTCTCCGGCTGGCGCTCCTTCACCGAGGACGAGACCATCCGCACCGCCGTGACCGAACTCCTTGCGGAGGGGCCATGCTGACCACCCCGTTCACCGAACTGCTCGGCGTCCAGCACCCCATCGCCCTGGCCCCGATGGGCGGCTCGGCGGGCGGCGCCCTGACCGCCGCCGTCAGCCGGGCGGGCGGCTTCGGCATCCTCGGCAGCGGCGACGGCGACGCGGACTGGCTCGCCCGCGAGGTCCCGCTCGTTACGGCGACCGGGAGACCATGGGGCGTCGGCTTCCTCACCTGGGGCATCGACCTCGCCGCAGTGGACCGGGCGCTGGCCTACGCCCCCGACGCGGTGATGCTCTCCTTCGGCGACCCCAGCCCGTACACGCAACGCGTACGAGAAGCGGGGGCGCGCCTGATCCTCCAGGTAACGGATCTGGAGGAGGCGAGGCGGGCGGCGGACCTGGGAGCCGACGTGATCGTGGCCCAGGGCACCGAGGGCGGGGGACACGGAGCCCGACACGGACGCTCCACGCTTCCGTTCGTCCCGGCCGTGGTGGACCTCGTCGGCCCGGTCCCGGTCCTGGCGGCGGGCGGAATCGCCGACGGCCGAGGCGTGGCGGCGGCCCTCGTCCTGGGCGCGGCGGGCGCGGTCGTCGGCACCCGCTTCCAGGCCAGCACGGAAGCCCTCGTCGACCCCGCCATCACCAAGGCGATCCTCGAAGGCCGGGGCGAGGACACCGAGCGCAGCCGGGTCCTGGACATCGTGCGCGGCTCCGCCTGGCCCGCGCAGTACCCGGCCCGCACCCTGGGCCACCCGCACCTGGACCGCTGGCGGGGGAGAGAGGCCGAAGCGACGGCCGACCCCCGGGCCCGCCAGGACTACGAGGACGACCTCGCCGCAGGGACGATCACCCCGCGCCCGGTCTGGGCGGGCGAGGCCGTCGACCTCATCACCGACCTGCCGTCCGCCGAGGAACTGGTCACCAGGATGGCCACAGAGGCACAGGAGGCGTTGAACCGCTTCTGACCACTTTCCGCATGTTTCACGTGAAACAACGTCAACTGCGGCCTTCCGCCCGGTAAGAGCGCTACCGTGCGAGTCCACCCGCCCCGCACCCAGGACTCCCCATGCGCCGCCGAACCCTCCTCGCCACGGCCCTGGCAGCCGCAGGCGCCCTCGCCGCGAGCCCCCGCGAAAACCCCGCCCACACCGACATCCTCTTCATCGGCGCCCACCCCGACGACGAGGCCCAGAACCTCTCCACGTTCGGTCAATGGCGAGAACTCCACGGCCTGACCACCTCCGTCCTCACGGTCACCCGAGGAGAGGGCGGCGGAAACGCGACGGGCCCACAAGAGGGCGCGGAACTGGGCCTGCTCAGGGAGACCGAGGAGCGCACGGCGACCGCGTACGCGGGCATCGAGAACGTCTACTACCTCGACAAGCCCGACTTCTGGTACACACTCTCCGCACCCCTGACCGCGCGGATCTGGAACGAACAGGACACCCTCCGAAGCATCGTCCACCTGATCCGCAGAACCACCCCCCACACCGTCGTCACGATGGACCCCCGCCCCTTCGGCCAGCACGGCGCGCACCAACTCTCCGCCCGCCTGGCCATCGAGGCGTTCTGGAAGGCAGCCGACCCGACAGCGTTCCGGCACCTCGCCCCCTGGCAACCCCGCTGCCTCCTCGCGCAGAACGCCAACTTCCAGCACCTCCTGGGCCCGGACGCCCCGAAAACCCGCCGCACCGACCCCGACACCGGCCTCCCCGTGATCGGAGTCTGGTCCGGCACCCCCTCCCGCGCACACCGCACGACCTGGGCCCAGGCCGAACGCCACGCGTCCCGCGCCTACCGCACCCAGGGCTGGGCCACCCTCCCGCCGAAGGTCCCCGCACACCTCGACTCCGACTGGTTCACCGTGCTAGCCGAAGACACCCACCCGATCGAGGCACCGGTCCACGACCAACCCGAACTCCGCCCCCTGTACGCCGAGTTCCGCGACTGGACCCACCGCATCGGCCTCCCCTGGCTCGCGAACAACGCCCAACCCGCCTACCCACCCCGCCCGACAACAACGATCCCCGCAACCACCCGCCCCCCGACCCTGACCGGCAGAGAAGCCGAATACCCCGGCCCCGAACTCCCCCTCACCCACTGGCAGGGCGACACCGCCACCGCAGAGGACTGCTCGGCAACCGCGAAACTCGCCCGCCACGGCGACGACCTGTACGTCCTGATCCGGGTCCAGGACGACAGACAGAGCGCGGCCCTGAAAGAGACCGACGTCAAACGCCACTGGCGCACCGACTCCGTGGAGATCGCCATAGACCCCCGAGGCGACGCCGACGACACCTCGACCACCTTCAAAACCGGCATCGTCCCCCGCACCACCCCCCACGGACACCCGGCAGCCGAACGGGACGCCGACAACCACCAGGGCCCGGCACCGCTCCAGGTCGCCGCACACCCAACGCCCCAGGGCTACACGATCGAGGCGAAGATCCCCCTCACGGATCTCCCCGCACCCCCCGACCCCGACCGCTTCGCCCTCAACATCCTCGTCTACGACTCCGACACGACCGACCACACCGGCCAGACCCGCCTGGCCTGGTCCCCGTACGGCAGCCCCCAGGCCGACCCGTACGTCTGGGGAACGGCCCGCCTGACCGGCTACACCCCGCCCCCGATGCCACGGACACCCCCGCAGATCCCCACGGAGGCAGCCCGCAGCACGGATTCCCCGGCGTCCCTGGCTCAGTCCCGCCGCACAGGAGTACCGCTCCCGAAACGCTAGTTGGGCGCCCCCGGCGGCACCCGGGGCAACGGCTCCAGCCGGACCGAGGCGGGATCGGCGAGGTACGAGGTCACGAACTCGGCGGCATCACGCCGCCGTTCGTTGCCCTGCCCCAGCTCCACGGCCAACCGCCGCAGCACGGCACGCACCTCGGTCCGGACGGAAGCGTGCAGCCCGCCCCCGTCGAGGACGTGCAGAACGTGCTGGAGAACGGCCCAGTCGGCGGTGTGCTGCACGGCCGTACCCGCAGGCACATCCGCCGACACGGAGTCAGCACGCCCCCAGGTGGCCGACAGGATCGCGTCGAGAACGTCCGCCACCCCGGGCACCGAGACATCGGCCGCATGCTGCCACGCCACCCGGTTCAGCCGTGCCGGATCCAACAACGCCTCCGTCACCAGCGTCACCGCGACCCGCACGGCACTGAAGGGATCGAAGACCCGCCCGGCGAACGTGTCGTAGTACTGACTGCTCCGCCCGTACCGGATCGCGGGCGGCGTCAGCACACCCAACACGCTCTCGGGCAGGGCGAGTTCCTCGGCCCGCAACAACCGGGCGAGCCGCCTCAACGCCTTCCGCTGAACCTCCGCCTCCACCACGACCGTCCCCGCCCCACGGTCCCCGGCGACCCCGTACCCGTACCGCACCCCGCCGACGAGCCGTGCGACAGCGGTCACCTCGTGCCGGTGCAGCAGATGCAGCAGCACGGCCCGCTCCTCCAGCTCCCCGGTCTGCCGGTCGGGCGGCAGCACACCGCGCGAGAACCCGGCGAGCGCGATCCGCCGCACCCGCAGGATGTGCTCCAGCGCGGGCAGCGCGTCCCCGGCGGTGACCCACGGAACCCCGTCGGCATGGGCGGCGTCCGGCCCGTGCCCGTCCTCGTCGGTGACGTACGCGAGGTGCCTGAACTCCTCCCTCAGCTCGCCGAGTTGCGCATCCGTCAGATCGCCGTACGCGTGCCGCACGAGGAAGTGGTCCCAGGTCCCGAGACCGACCGCGTACGCGTCCCCCAGATCCAGGGTCCCGTCCGCGGTCACGCCGATCCGGGCGTGCGGATAGTCCATCACCGACGGATGGAAGTGCGTCGTACTGGCGTAGTTGTGCATGAACCCGAGCGCGTGCCCGATCTCGTGCGCGGCCAGCTGTCGGATCCGCGCGAGCACCAACTCCTCGACGGCGGCGAGCCGTTCGGCCTCGTCGCGCCGCCCGTACGGCGCGAGCAGCGCCTCGCCGAGCGCCCGCACCTGCTCCACCCGCTGCGACCCGAGCCGCACCCGCGCGTGCAGCACCTCCCCGGTACGCGGATCGGTGAGCCCCTGCCCGAGCGACCACCCGCGCCCGGCCCGGTGCACCCACACGACGCCGTTCACCCCGGGCTCGTACGGATCGAAGTCCGCGCCCCCCACCTCCACCCGGTACGCCTCGGGCAGCCCGATCGCGGCGAACCCCTCCCGCCACCAGTTCCCGCCCTCGACGACCGCCGACCGCAGCGGCTCCGGCACGGCGGGATCGACCTGGAACACGACCGCCGCAGCCCCGCCCCCCACCCGGAACCGGGGCTGGACCTTCACCTGCCGCCCACCGAGCCCGTGATCGACATAGCCGACGCCGTACCCGCCGGACGCGGGGTGATAACTCCGCGCGGGCATCGGCGACGAGGGCAGCGGTACGAGATTGAGCTGCTGGACGACGCTGAGCGCGCGCGGATCGGCGGCGACCGCGCGCACGGCCGCACCCCGGCCGGGCCCCCGGAACGTCAGCAGCGCCGGCAGCCGCACCCCGCGCGGCGACGCGGACGCGGCCAGCGCAACGCTGGTCGGCTCGTCGAGGACGTACTCGCCCTGCCCGTGCTCGGCGAGATGCTCGGCGACCCGGTCGTGGTCGTACAGCGAGAGCCCCGTGGCATCGACGACGGTCAGCCCGCCCTCCTCCCGCAGCACCGGCCCGCTCCACACGACGGACAGCGCGAACGACTCCGCCCCGGCGCGCACGGCGGCGGCGTCCCCCGTACTCAGGAAGTGCTTGTTCCGCACGGCGAACAGCACCCGCTCCCCGACCCGCCGGAACTCCACGAGCCGCGCCTTGCCCGCCCGCCCCCGGTCGAGCCACAGCTCGCTGGAGCCGAGGCCCTGGGAGAGGGAGACGGTCAGGAGGAACGGCTCGTCGAACCGGCGGATGCCCAGCAGGGGGCGCCCTTCGGGGTCCGGGACGAGGTCGAGGAAGCCGGGCATCGGCGGAACCTTTCATCGAGCGAGGAGGCGGCTACCTTCTGCGGACTCATGGAGAACCCTCCCCCCTCAGGTATCCGCTTGTATCCGCATGAATACAGACCGACGATGAAGTGTATGAGCCCTCACCGGCGAGCCACTCCGGACCCCCAGGAAACGGTCGACCTGCTGTCGGCGCTGATCCGTAACGCCTGCGTCAACGACGGCACCCCCACCCCGGAGTCCGGCGGCGAGGCACGCACCGCCGACACCCTCGCCGACTATTTCTCCGGCTCCGCCGTCGAGACCGAACGCGTCGAACCCGTCCCCGGCCGCGTCACCACCCTCTTCCGGGTCCCCGGCCACGACCCGAAGGCTCCCGCACTGACGCTGCTCGGCCACACCGACGTCGTCCCGGCCGACCCGCGCACCTGGAGCCGGGACCCGTTCTCCGGCGAGGTCCGCGACGGCATCGTGTGGGGGAGGGGAGCGATCGACATGCTCAACCTCACCTCCGCGATGGCCGTCGTCACCAAGGCCGTCTCCCGTACGCCGCACCGGCTCGCCGGAGACCTGGTGTTCGCGGCCGTCGCCGACGAGGAGGCGGGCAGCCGCTACGGCGTCGGCTGGATCGCCGAACACGCACCCGGCCTGCTGCCCTGGGACCACGCCCTCACCGAGAGCGCGGGCGCCCGCGTGGGACCTCGCGCGGTCACGGTCACCGTCGGCGAGAAGGGCGCCTTCCCGCGCCGCCTGCACGTCCGGGGCAGTTCAGGGCACGGCTCGATGCCCTGGGGCACCGACAACGCGGCCCTCCTCGCGGCCGAGGCCGCGCTCAGGGTGGCCCGCCACCGCACCCCGGCCCGCACCGACGAGCGCTGGCACGACTTCGTCCACGCCACCGGGCTCCCCGCCGACGTCACGGCCGGACTCCTGAACCCCGACACGCTGGACGACCACTTGGTCCACCTCGGCGACAGCGCACGCTTCGCGCACGCCCTCACCCACCTCACCTTCGCGCCGACCGTCCTGAAATCCGGCGACAAGCTCAACGTCATCCCCGCCACGGCCGTCATCGAGGTCGACGTACGCTCGCTGCCGGGCCAGGACGACGACGAGATCGACGCCGAACTCCGCACCGCCCTGGGCGACTTGGCCGACCGCGTCGAGATCGAGCGCCTGTCCCGCCGCACCGCCTCCGCGTCCCCCGCGGGCCGCCTGTACGACGTGATGGGCGACGCGATCCGCCACCAGCTCCCCGACGCCGAGATCCTCCCCACCCTCACTGCGGGCGGCACCGACGCACGCTTCGTTCGCGACGCCGGGGGAGTGGCGTACGGCTTCGGCGTGTACGCGCCCGGCTGGGACGTCGGCAAGACCCGCAGGCTCTTCCACGGCGACGACGAACACGTGGACGTCGAGAGCCTGCACCTCACGACCCGGGCGCTCGACGAGGTGGTCCGCGTCTTTCTGGGCGGAGCGTCATGAAGGGAGGCGGGCCGTCGAACGCGCCTGTACGGAAGGGGAGTTGAGTTGCCCCCTTTGGCCTAGTTGGCCGACGCTGCCGTCACCGCGCCCCCTAACTCGCCGACGGCACAAGGCCGGTGGGCATCCGCACGCCCCCACCACACCGTCCCCGCTCACCTGTCGAGCGCAGCCAACGCCCGCCGCGTGACATCCTCCGGCGCCGCCGCGATGACCCGCTCCAACGCCCCCAAGGACGCTTGGAGTTCAGCGATCGACCCCGAGATCCGCTCCCGCTCCCGATGCAGATCGGCGACAAGGTCCGAACACGTCGGCACCAACCCCTCCGGCGTATCCCGCAGACACGGCAGGATCGCGCCGATCGTCGCGGTACTGAGCCCGGCGGCGAGCAGCGAGCGGATACGCCGGACGGTGTCGACATCGTCGTCCGCGTACTCCCGGTACCCGCTGGGCCGCCGCGCCGGACACAGCAGCCCCTGCTCCTCGTAGTACCGCAGCAGCCGCTCGTGCACCCCGGTCCTGCGCGACAACTCCCCGATACGCACCGGCAGTTCCCCTTCGGCTTGACTCTCACACCGATGTCAGAGCCTAGCGTCGGAGGCGAACAAGATCGATGCCCTCCCGGAGGAGTACGCACCATGCGCGCAGTACAGATCGACCACCACGGCGGCCCCGAAGTCCTCACCGTCCGCGAGATTCCCGACCCGGTCCCGGCCCCCGGCGAGGTCCTGATCCGGACCGCCGCGAGCAGCCTCAACCCGGTCGACTGGAAGACCCGCGCGAAGGACATCGGCCCCGCCCTCCCCGCCACCCTCGGCTGGGACCTCTCCGGCACGGTCGTCACCGCGAACGACGCCCCCTTCGAGCCCGGTGACCAGGTCGTCGCGATGTCCGCCCAGATCGCCACGGCCCGCGGCACCTGGTCCGAACTCGTCGCCCTGCCCGCCCACTTGCTCACCCACGCCCCCACGACGGTCCCCCTCACGGACGCCGCCGCCCTCCCGCTGGCCGGCGTCACCGCCGTACAGGCCCTCGACAAGACGGCCCTGACGGAAGGTGCCCGCCTCCTCGTCATCGGCGCCATCGGAGCCGTGGGCGGTCTGGCCGTCCAACTCGCCCGCCACACCGGCACCGAGGTCGACGCCTTGGTCTCCCGCCCCGCGCACCTCGCGGAGGCCGGCGCCCTGGGTGCCGTACACGTCACCCACACCCTCACCGACCTGACCCCGGCGACGTACGACGCGATCCTCGACACCGCAGGCCTGGACGCGGGCCACCTCCTGGCCCCCGGCGGCCGGTACGTCTCGATCGCCGACGAACCCCTCCCCGACGTCCCCGGCGCGACGAAGAGCTACGTCCAGGAGAACGCGGCCCACCTCGCCCACCTGGTAGCCCTGATCGACAAGGGTGATCTGCGCCTGCGTATCGCCACCCGCCACCCGCTCGACCAAGTCCGCGCCGCGCACGAGGAGTTCGAGGCCGGGGGAGTCCTCGGCAAGATCCTCCTCACGTTCTGAGGAAGCCTCAAGCCGACTCCCGGCGCACCGACACCGCCTCCCGAGGCGGCTCGCGCCGGGGGACGGGCCGCCCCTCCAACACCCGCGACCCATCGCAACCTGCGACGCCGACAACCTCGAAACCGCCGCCGGCGGCCTCCACCACCAGGTCCGCCACCTCACCACCGGCCACCTGGAGACACAAGGGCGCACCCCCGCGCAGGAGTCCCAGCCCTCTCACGAGAGCCCCACCCCCTCCAACTCCCGCAGATACCCGTCCAGTTCAGCGGCCCCGCCCAGCAACGCCCGCCCCCGCACAGCCAACCGCCCCCGCCACTCCCGCAGCAACCCCCCGAGTGGCTCCACCCCACCCGCCGCCCGCACCTGCGCCATCACCGGCGCGATCCGCTCCAACAGATAACCCCCGCGCCGCAGTTGATGCACCAGCCGCGCATCCCGCACCGCCCCCGCGTCGTACACCCGATACCCGGTCACCGCGTCCCGCACGGGCCGCACCAGCCCGGCCCGCTCCCACTTCCGCAACGTCGCCGGCCGCACCCCCAGCCGCGCGGCGAGCGGCCCGATGAACACCCCACCGGCCTCGTCCACCGGCGTGAGATCCCCGAGCGCCCCCTCCACGGCCTCCAGCGTGCGCCGGTCCTCCAGCAACTGCGCATGACTCCCGTCGACGATCCGCAACGCCTCGTCGACGTCCCCCGAGTTCACGGCCCGCATGATCGCCGAGGCCGTCGCATGCCCGTGCCCCGGCACCAGCGAGAGAAACGCCCCCAACGCCCGCGCGTGCACAGCCGTATAGACCCGGTACCCATGAACCGTCCGCCCGGCGACGGGAAGAATCCCGTCCTCCTCGTAATTGCGCACGGCCTGCGTGGAAATCCCGTGCCCCCGCGCCAGATCGACCGGCCGCAGCTTCCCACTCGTTTGAAGGTTATGTCCCATACCCCCGCCGAAATCCCGCAAAAGCTTCCACCGAAGGTTCAAAGATACCGTTGAACGCATGGTCACCGACATCAAGGACACCGCCCGTCCCGCCGAGGCGCGAGCCATCCTCGACCTCCTCCCCACCCGCCCGAGACTCCTCGCCCTCGGCGAACCCACCCACGGCGAGAACACCCTCCTCGACCTCCGCAACGACGTCTTCCGTCAACTCGCCGAACAGGAGGGCTACCGCACGATCGCGATCGAGAGCGACTGCCTGAAGGCCCTCCTCGCCGACGACTACATCACCACCGGCACCGGCACCCTCGACGACGTCATGACCCACGGCTTCAGCCACGACTGGGGAACCCACCGCGCCAACCGCGACCTCGTACGCTGGATGCGCGCCCACAACGAGCCCCGCCCCGCCGCCGAACACGTCCACTTCGCCGGTTTCGACGGCCCCTTCGAGATCACCCACGCGGAAAGCCCCCGCGAGGCCCTCACTGCCCTCCACACCCACCTAGCCCTGGACACCGCCCACCTCGACCGCCTCCTCGGCCCCGACGCCCGCTGGACCGACCAGGCCGCGATGCTCGACCCCACCCGCTCCCCGGGCCGCTCACCCGAAGCACAGCAACTCCGCCTCCTGACCGACGACGTGACGGCTCTCCTCGACCACCAGCCCCACTCGGCCCGAGCCGACCTGTACGCCCGCACCGCCACCGCCCTCCTGCGCTACCACCACTGGATGGCCGACCCCACCCCCACCCGCATGACCCGCCTGTGCGCCCAGCGCGACGCGACGATGGCCCACAACCTCCTCGCCCTCGCCGACCAGGGCCCCACTTTCGTCCACGCCCACAACGCCCACCTCCAGCGCGAGAAGAGCTCGATGCAGATGTGGCAGGAAAGGGTCGAATGGTGGAGCGCGGGCGCCCTGGTGACCGCCCGCCTGGGCAAGAACTACGCCTTCGCGGCGACAGCCCTCGGCACACTCCACCACCGGGGCGTAGACACCCCACCCCCGGACACCCTGGAGGGCCTCCTGTACGAAATCCCGTACCCCCAGTACGTCATAGACCCGGCCCACCTCCCCAACATCCGTCCCCGAGTGTCTCCTTGGTTCGGCTACGCCCCCCTCGACCCGAGCCACCTACCAACCATCGACGCCCTCGTCTACGTCAAGGACGTCTAACCCTCCCGCGATCCCGACGTCTAGGACAGAACCCGACCTAGACGCCACCTACCTTCACTCCCACGGCACCAACAGACCGACCGAGGGAGCCTCCATGCTGCGCGGCGTCACCACCGTCCGCTTCCACACCGCCGACCTCGACGCCGCCAAGCGCTGGTACACCGAACTCCTCGGCATCGAGCCCTACTTCGACCGCCCCGGCTACGCCGAATACCGGATCGGCGACTACGAACACGAACTCGGCCTCCTGGACGCCACACACGCGGGCACCCTGGGCGCCCACGAGGTCGCCCCCGCCTCCGGAGCGGTCATCTACTGGCACGTCGACGACGCCGAATCCGCCCTCACCCGCCTCCTCACCCTCGGCGCCACCCTCCACGAACCCCTCCGCGAGTTCGGCGACGGCTTCACCGGCGCCTCGGTCCTCGACCCCTTCGGAAACGTCCTCGGCATCATGCAGAACCGCCACTACACGGACATCCTCACCTCACGCCAGCAGCCGTAGCATCACCTCGACCGGCAGCGAGGGATTGGAGGCCGCCGCCTCCACCACGTCGTCCTCCTCATGCCCGAGCAACTCCACGATCACCTCCACCGGCAGAGCAGGATGCGCGGCAGCCACCCGCCGCGCCCGCACCTCCCCGAGGCACGCCACCAGAGCCGCCCCGTGTGCGTCGGCCCGCCCCGCCACCGCCCGCAACACCTTCCCCACAGGCCGCACTTGGAGCGCCAACTCCTCCAACAACCCCCACGGCACATCAGGATTGACCGCCACCTGAGCGGCGACCCGCACCCCGTGCCGCTCGACCATCCCCCTCAACTGCCCCTCGGACAGCCCCGGATGCCGGGCGACGGCCTTCACCACCTTCGCATCCGGATCGACGACCAACGCATCCCGCACAGCCTCCGGCAGATCCGACCGGAGAGCCACCAACGCCCGCACCGACGAACTCCGCGACGCCGCCAGCTCCTCCACCTCCGCAGGACTCGCGGCGGCCACCCTCGGCAACAACACCGCGCCGATCTTGGAGACCCCGGCGACCGAGACGAGCACATCGAGCGGTGCGGCAGGGTTGTGCGCGAGCTCCCGCAGTACCGAGACGTCCTCGTCCCCGGCCAGTACCCGCGCCACCGCTTCCCCGATCGCCGGATTCCCGGCAACCGCACCGCGCACACCGGCGTACGGATCCACCGCGAGCCGCGCGTACACGTCCTGCGGCAGGTCGGCACGCTCGGCCACCTGCCACCGGATCAGCATCTCCGGATGATCCGCGAACCCGGCGACGGCTCCGGCGGGCGTACTTGGATTGCCCGCGACCCGATGCAGGATCGAGTGGGCGGACGACTGATGCGACCCGTCACAAGCGGCCCCGGACGGCAGATCGCAGTCGGACCGCATGCAGTCGCTGGGATGGACGAAGGGAATCTCCACCCGCTCACACACGACACACCACCGCACCGGAGGCAACCCCACCCCCGTGACCAGCATCGCCAACACCTCCGGCGGCGTCCGAGAATTCCCCGCCACCGCGATCCGCACCTCGGCATGCGGATGCCGGGCGAGCCCCGCCGCCACCTCCGCCGACGCGAACCACGCAAGCTCGGCGACGACAGACACGTCGACGTCCCCGGCGAGCCGCTCGACCACATCGTCCGGAAGCCCCGGACAACTCGCCAACTTCTCCCGATGCTCGACAACAGGATCACCGGCGAGAACCCGAGCCCACTCCACATCACCCACCCCCTGATCAAGCATCGCGATCGCAGCAAGCGGCTGACTCACCGGATCGACGTCACCGACCGCCAACTTCCCGGCCCAAGCCAACGACAGAACGGCACCCTCCCCCCGCCCCGCCAACGCGACCACCTGCCCCCGACTCAGATCCTCCCGCTCGGCAAGAACCCCGACGACGTCATCGTCAGCGACCCCGATCAACCGATCGACCAGCTCACCCGGCAACGCGGGATTGGCCGCGAGCCCCTGCAACACATCATCCACAGCAGGCATCGTGCCCGAATCCCATCCCACAGTTCCCGCGATTTTCCCTCTGGCCGGATGATGTGATCACCACGCTCTCCAGAGGCAAGGGAAAGGCCCAGATGAAACTCCACACCCAGGAATGGGGAACCGGCCCCCGAACCGCCGCCCTGATCCACGGCATCATGTCCGACCACCGCACCTGGCACCGAGTAGGCCCCGCCCTCGCCGCCAAGGGCTACCGCGTGATCGCCGTGGACCTCCGAGGCCACGGCACCAGCCCCCGAGGCCCCTACAGCGCCGAATCCTGGGCCGACGACCTCACCGAAACCCTCCCGCACAACCTGGACCTGGCGATAGGCCACTCCCTCGGCGGCATGGCCCTCGCCCTGGCCGTAGAACGCCTGACCCCCGCACGAGCCGTCTACGCCGACCCCGCCTGGGCCCTGCACCACGGAAGAACCGTCGACCCCGCCGTCTACACGGACCTCAAACACGCCACCCGCGAAACCCTCTCCACCCGCAACCCCGACTGGACCACCACCGACCTGGACATCGAACTCGCCACCCTCGCCGACTGGGACCCGGACACCACCCACGCGGTGCTCGGCCCCAACGCCCTCGACCGCACCCCCACCCACCCGATCGTCCCCTCCCTCGTCCTGACAGCCGACCCCAGCCCCCTCGTCAGCCCCGCACTCGCAACCCGCCTCAAGGAACAGGGATTCGAGGTCAGACCCGTCACCGGCACCGGCCACACCATCCACCGCGACAACCATGACGCCTTCATGAAGTCCCTGGACGGCTGGATCTGACCCCTGAACAGATCACCCCGACCCCGAAGAGATCGCGATCACAACGAGACCGAGGGAAAGGTCACAGCCGCGCCCCCTCTGCTCCTCCGCGCCCGTGTCCTAGCATCCGACCATGACGGTCCTGCCTGACGACGGGCTCGAACTGGCCGGCGAATTCCCCGACGTACCCCATGAGCAGTGGCAGCGCCTGGTGGCGGGTGTCCTGCGTAAAACGGGCAAGGACGTAGAGGGAACCGCCGCCGAGGAAGCCCTGTCCACCGCGCTGGAGGACGGGCTGCGCACCCGCCCCCTCTACACCGCGCACGACACAGCCCCCGACCCCGGCCTGCCCGGCTTCGCTCCGTTCACGAGGGGATCGAGGCCGGAGGGCAACACGGCCGGCGGCTGGGACGTACGGCAGCGGCACACGACACCGCACAACGACGCCGTCCTCATGGACCTGGAGAACGGCGTCACGTCCCTGTGGCTGACCGGCATCCCGCCCCAGCACCTCGCCGCGACCCTGGACGGCGTCTACCTGGACCTGGCCCCCGTCGTCCTGGACGCGGGCGCCGAAACAGCCGCGTCCGCACGGGAATTGCTGCGCCTGTACGACGCGGCAGGCGTCGCGGGGAAGGCGGTACGGGGCAACCTGGGCGCCGACCCTCTGGGCCACGAGGCCCGCACGGGCGAGCGCGCGGACATCCCGTCGGCGGACCTGGCCCGCCGCTGCACGGACGGATACCCGGGCCTGCGCGCGCTGACGGTCGACGCCCTCCCGTACCACGAGGCGGGCGGCTCGGCCGCCCAGGAACTGGCCTGCTCCCTGGCCACAGCGGTCGCCTACCTCCGCGACCTGACGAACTCCGGCCTGAGTGCCGAACAGGCCTGCGCCCAACTGGAGTTCCGGTACGCGGCGACGGCCGACCAGTTCCTGACGATCGCGAAGTTCCGGGCGGCCCGCCGTCTGTGGTCGCGCGTGACGGAGGTCTGCGGGGCCCCGACCGCACAGCTCCAGCACGCGGTGACGTCCCCGGTGATGATGGCGCGCCGCGACCCGTGGGTGAACATGCTGCGCACGACGGTCGCGGCGCTCGCGGCGGGCACGGCCGGCGCGGACGCGGTGACCGTCCTCCCCTTCGACGAGTCCCTCGGCCTCCCGGACGCGTTCGCCCGCCGCATCGCCCGCAACACGTCGACGATCCTGATCGAGGAATCCCACCTGGCCCGCGTCATCGACCCGGCGGGCGGCTCCTGGTACGTGGAGCGCCTGACGGACGAACTCGCCCACGCGGCCTGGGAGTTCTTCCAGGGCATCGAGCGCGACGGCGGCATGGCGTCGGCCCTGCGCTCGGGCCGCCTGGCCGACGACCTCGCGGCGACGTGGGCGGACCGCTCGAAGAAGCTGGCGAAACGCCGCGAACCCATCACCGGGGTGAGCGAGTTCCCGTACCTGGCGGAGAAGCCCGTACACCGCCCACCCGCCCCGCAGCCCCCGACGGGCGGCCTGCCGCGCGTACGCCGCGACGAGGCGTACGAGGTGCTGCGCGCCCGCTCCGACGCCCACCTCGCCGCGACGGGCACCCGCCCCCGCGTCTACCTCGCGGCCCTGGGCCCGGCCGCCGTCCACACCGCCCGCCTCTCCTTCGCGGCAGCCCTGTTCCAGGCAGGCGGCATCGAACCGGTCACCGAGGGCACGTTCCAGGAGAGCGGCACCACCGAGGTGTGCCTGTGCTCAAGCGACACCGTGTACGAGGAGGAGGCGACACGGACCGCGCAGACCCTGAAGTCCCAGGGCGCGGCCCACGTGTCGCTGGCGGGCCGGGGCACCTACCCGGGTGTCGATACGTACGTTTTCGCGGGCTGTGACGCGGTCGCCGTACTGACCGCCACCCTCGACCGTTTGGGAGTGTCGTGATGGGGATCCCCGACTTCTCCGGGATCGGACTGGGCACGCCGTCGGCCGACGGCACCCCGGCCGACTGGGAGGCGGCGCTGAAACACGCGGCGGGCGGCGACGCCCCGCTGTGGGAGACCCCCGAGGGCATCCCGGTGAAACCGCTGTACACGGCGCACGACCTGGAGGGCCTGGACTTCCTGTCCACGTACCCGGGCGCGGCACCGTTCCTGCGCGGCCCGTACCCCACGATGTACGTCAACCAGCCCTGGACGGTCCGCCAGTACGCGGGTTTCTCCACGGCGGAGGAGTCGAACGCGTTCTACCGCCGCAACCTCGCGGCGGGCCAGAAGGGCCTGTCGGTCGCCTTCGACCTGCCCACGCACCGGGGCTACGACAGCGACCATCCGCGCGTCACCGGCGACGTCGGCATGGCGGGCGTGGCGATCGACTCGATCTACGACATGCGCCAGCTCTTCGACGGCATCCCGCTGGACAAGATGAGCGTGTCGATGACGATGAACGGCGCGGTCCTGCCGGTACTGGCCCTCTACATCGTCGCGGCGGAGGAGCAAGGGGTCCCGGCGGAGAAACTCGCGGGGACGATCCAGAACGACATCCTCAAAGAGTTCATGGTCCGCAACACGTACATCTACCCGCCGGGCCCGTCGATGCGGATCATCTCCGACATCTTCGCGTTCACCTCCCAGCACATGCCCCGATACAACTCGATCTCGATCTCCGGCTACCACATCCAGGAAGCGGGCGCGACGGCCGACCTGGAACTCGCCTACACCCTCGCCGACGGCGTCGAGTACATCCGCGCGGGCCGTGAAGCCGGCCTGGACGTCGACGTCTTCGCCCCCCGGCTGTCGTTCTTCTGGGGCATCGGCATGAACTTCTTCATGGAGATCGCGAAACTCCGCGCCGCGCGCCTCCTGTGGGCGAAACTGGTCAAGCAGTTCGACCCCCAGAACGCCAAGTCCCTGTCCCTGCGCACCCATTCACAGACCTCGGGCTGGTCCCTGACAGCGCAGGACGTCTTCAACAACGTCACCCGCACCTGCGTGGAGGCGATGGCCGCGACCCAGGGCCACACCCAGTCCCTGCACACGAACGCCCTGGACGAGGCCCTCGCCCTGCCCACGGACTTCTCGGCCCGCATCGCCCGCAACACGCAGCTGCTGATCCAGCAGGAGTCGGGCACGACACGGGTGATCGACCCGTGGGGCGGCAGCGCGTACGTCGAGCGCCTGACCTACGACCTGGCGCGCCGCGCCTGGCAGCACATCCAGGAGGTCGAGCAGGCCGGCGGCATGGCCCGCGCGATCGACGAGGGCATCCCCAAACTCCGCGTCGAGGAGGCCGCCGCCCGCACCCAGGCGCGTATCGACTCGGGCCGCCAGCCGGTGATCGGCGTCAACAAGTACCGGGTGGCCACCGACGAGGACATCGAGGTCCTGCGCGTCGACAACTCCGCCGTCCGCACCCGCCAGATCGACAAACTCCGCCGCCTGCGCGCCGAACGCGACGAGCAGGCGTGCCGCGACGCCCTGGACGACCTGACCCGCGCGGCCTCCGGCGAGGGCAACCTCCTGGACCTCGCGGTCCGCGCCGCCCGCGCGAAGGCGACGGTGGGGGAGATCTCGGACGCCCTGGAGAAGGTGTTCGGCCGTCACGCGGGCCGGGTCCGTACGATCTCCGGTGTGTACCGCAACGAGGCAGGCGAGTCGGCGACCGTGGAACGCACCCGGGCCCTGGTGGACGCGTTCGCTGAGGCCGAGGGCCGCCGCCCCCGCATCCTGGTGGCGAAGATGGGCCAGGACGGCCACGACCGCGGCCAGAAGGTCATCGCGACGGCCTTCGCCGACCTCGGCTTCGACGTCGACGTCGGCCCCCTCTTCCAGACCCCGGCGGAAGTGGCCCGCCAGGCGGTGGAGGCGGACGTCCACATCGTCGGCGTGTCCTCCCTCGCGGCTGGCCACCTCACCCTGGTCCCCGCCCTGCGCGAGGAACTGGCGGCGGAGGACCGCGAGGACATCATGATCGTGGTCGGCGGAGTGATCCCCCCGCAGGACGTCCCGACCCTCCTGGAGATGGGCGCGGCGGCGGTCTTCCCGCCGGGGACGGTGGTCCCGGACGCGGCCCACGACCTGGTGGAGCGCCTGGCATCCGGCCTCGGACACGCCCTGTGACGGACGTCGCGGTCTACGTCAAGGGCGTCCTGGAGGGGAAGCGCGGGGTGATCGCGCGGGCGATCACCCTGGTCGAGTCGGTGCACCCCCGCCACCGCGCCCCGGCGCAGGAACTGCTGACGGCGCTGCTCCCGCACAGCGGACGCTCCCGCCGCATCGGCATCAGCGGCGTCCCCGGCGTGGGCAAGTCGACGTTCATCGACGCGTTCGGCTCGATGCTCACCGGCCTGGGCCACCGCGTTGCCGTCCTCGCCGTCGACCCGTCCTCGACCCGAACCGGCGGCTCCATCCTCGGCGACAAGACAAGAATGGAACGCCTGTCGGTGGACCCGGCGGCGTTCATCCGCCCCTCCCCGACCTCGGGCACGCTCGGCGGGGTGGCACGGGCGACCCGCGAGTCGATGGTGGTGATGGAGGCGGCGGGCTACGACGTCGTCCTGGTCGAGACGGTCGGTGTCGGCCAGTCCGAGACGGCGGTCGCCGACATGACGGACTCCTTCCTCCTCCTCACCCTGGCCCGCACCGGCGACCAGCTCCAGGGCATCAAGAAGGGCGTCCTGGAACTCGCGGACGTGATCGCGGTGAACAAGGCGGACGGCCCCCACGAACGCGACGCCCGCACGGCGGCCCGCGAACTGTCCGCCGCCCTGCGCCTGATGCACGCCCGCGATGCCGCCTGGACCCCGCCGGTCCTCAGCTGTAGCGCCCGCGACGAGACGGGCCTGGACACACTCTGGGAGCGCCTGGAACAGCACCGCACCCTCCTGCACTCCACAGGCCGCCTCACGTCCCGCCGCCAGGACCAGCAGGTCGCGTGGACCTGGTCGATGGTCCACGACGAACTCCTGTCCCGCCTCCACACGGACCCCGCAGTCCGCGCCCTGGCCCCCACGGTGGAGGAGGAGATCCGCACGGGCACGGTGACCCCGGCGCTGGCGGCGGACCGCATCCTGAAGACGTTCGGCGCCGGAAGCTCCTGAGCGTCCCTTCGTGCGCGACACGTACGCCGTTCGTACGCGATAGGTGCGCTTCACGTTATGGTCGGTGCGGGAGGTGTGTCCGTGTCTGAGTCTGATCCGGGATTGTTCGGCCGGGTGGATGCATTGGTCGCGTCGAGGTCCGCACTGCCGGCACCGGCGGAGCGCAAACGACTGCGCACCGCGCACGGCCTGACGCTCGACGAGGTGGCGGGAGCGCTCGGCGTACGCCGAGCGACGGTGGGCGGCTGGGAGTCCGGCAGGACGGAACCGAGACCACCGGAACGGGACGGATACGCCCGGCTGCTCAAGCAACTCGCGGAGCTGTACCCCGAGGCCCCCGACTCGACGGCACCGGCGAAGGACACAGCAGCCCCCGCCACGACTGCCGCGCCCCCGCCCACGACTGCTCCTGAGCCCGCGCCGGACACGCGAAGGACGGCCCCGGCTGCCGTAGAAGCCCCTTCGGGCACCCCCAGACCGGCTACGCGGCAGCCGACGAAGACGAAGAAGGCGCCGAGGAAGACCCCCCCGCCGGAGCCCGCGACCGACCCGAGGTTCGAGAACGGCCCGCTGGCCGTGGTCGACGTCGAGGACGGCCAGGTATCGGCGTACTGTGTCGGCGGCCTAGTCCTGGACATCCCCGCCCGCTCCCTGCCCGCGCTCATCGAGTGGACGCTGACCGAGGCCCGCCTCGGCCAGCCCCGCCTGCACCGCCACGGCCGCGACGCCGACCCGGTTCTCGTCCTCACCCTGGCCGCACTGGAGCGCTACGGCCTGCCCGCCGCCCTGTCGGAGGAGGAACGGCGCGCCGGACGGCTCCCGGACAGCCACCGGACGGTCAAGCAACTCCTCAAGGCGGGCTGGCAGTTGACCCAGCGGGGATTCGGCCCATGGGCACGGATCTACCGCCCCGCAGAAGGCTCCCGGCGCCAGTGCGTCCAGGTGTGCATCCCCGCCTGGAACGCCCTGGACGTCCGCGAATGGGACCGCAAGGACGCCCCGGTCCTGCCCACGATGCACCCGGCCGACCTCGCCCGCTACCTCGGCACCTACGCACAGCGCGTGATGACGCCACGCGGCACGACAGCGGTCACCGGCCTGGAACTGATGGTGGCCCTGCGCCCACCGACCCGCGCGGAGAAGGACGAGGCCACCGGCGAGTGGAAACGCGCGTTCAACCCGGACGCGCTGACCGCTGTGTACGACGTGGTGGAGTGCGAGGTGCCGGACGAACACCCGCTGCTGAAGGGTAGGTTCGCCCGCCATCACCTGCGCACGCCCGCGGAGATGCTGATGGAGGAGCCCTACGACTGGTGCCGCCCGCTGACCGACGAGGAGTGCGCGAACTCCTACCTGGTCGCGGTCGATGTGAACATGTCGTTCGCGGCGGCGGCGAACGGTCTCACGCTCGGCCTGAACGGCCCGACCCACCTGAAGGACAACCCGCCGTTCGACCCGTCGCTGCCGGGTTCGTGGCTGGTCGACCTGTCCCACGTGGACCTGTCGCGGGTACGGGTCGACGGTCACGGTGTGGACGCCGGGCTTCTCCCGTCCCCGTTCACTCCGTCCGGCGAGCCCCCTGCCGGCCCGGCCTGGTACGCCACCCCGACCGTCGCGTACGCGGTGGAGCTCGGTTTCGAGGTCGCCCCGACCGAGGCGTACGTCCGTACACAGTCCGGCCGTTACCTGGACGGCTGGTACAAGCGGCTGCGGGACGCCTACGTGGCGACGATGGCGGATCTCGGCGTCACCACCGACCTGGTGGGCCGGGAGTTCCTGGAGGCGATGGCCCGTACCGGGGACACCGACCCGGTGCTGGGCCTGCTGGCGACCGCCGTCAAGGCGACGGCGAAGGGCGGCATCGGCAAGCTGCGCCAGCGCAACCGGGGCCAGGTGCCGTACTACGAGCCGTGGCCCGCGCTCGCGAGGGAGACCTGGCGTCCGGACATCCGGGCGGCGGTACTCGCGAACCAGCGCATCGGCATCCACCGCAAGCTGCTGAAGACCGCCGCCATGGCCGGCGTGTACCCGGTGGCGATCGGCACGGACGCGGTCGTCTACCCCTCCGAGGGCCCGTCCCCGCTGGACGCCCTGCCGCACACCGTTGAGGGAAAGCCGCTGCCCGGCGGTTTCCGCCTCGGCGTGTCACCGGGCATGGTGAAGCACCAGGGCACGAGAACGGTCCTGTGGGCCGAGGAGCAGTTCGAGGAGGCGGGCACGGTCTTCAACCTCGCCAACCTCATCAAGACGGCTCCCGACATGGGTGAAGGGGAGTAGCCGACGATGACGGACTCGGTCGGGGACGGCCTGGACGCGGCACTGGAATCGGCGTTCACGCGCCGTATCCCCCAGAGCGCCCAGGCCCAGATGAAGTACCTGGTGAAACAGCTCAAGGGCACCAGAGCCGCAGCCGAGGCGCTAGGCATCTCCCAGCGCACGGTGGAGCGTTACGTGGCGGGGAAACTGAAACGCCCTCGCCGTGATCTGCGTGAGCGCCTGGAGCACGAGGTGAGGAACCGCTGGCAGCCCCAGGTCCGCGCCCGAGCGAAGAAGAAGGCGACGTCCACGGACGGCGTGATCGTCTCGACCCGAGCGCGGTTCGGTTTCACTGCGGCCCCCGGCACGACGGACGACGCCCGCACCCGCGACATCACCCAGGCCCTCCCGCCCCACTGGGCACAACGCCTGTTCACGGCCCGCGACGCGGGCGCCGACGAACACCAACTCCGCGCGATCGCCGCAGACGCGCTGGCGGAGATGTACTTCCGCAACAACAACACGCGCGCGGCGGGCCTGGGAGTGGAGTTCACGGACGTGACGCACATCCGTATCGACCTGTAGTTGTGCCGGGCTGGGAACATTTCCATCATTTTCAAAATGCTGGCAACCGATTCTGGTCGATGCCTATGTTGGGGAACGCCGAAAGGGAATTCCCATGGCGACGGATACACGTCGCGTCGACAACAGGGGGATCTACATGATCAAGAGCCATATAACAGGGGCGGTGGCTTCGATAGCGCTGGTCCTGGGGGGTGCGCTGACCTTCGCACCCAGCGCTGTGGCGGACAACGGTTCGTCGTCGGCCGCTGTCCCGGCGTCCGGCGATCTCGCGCTGCTGCAAGCGTGTTGGGGGCAGCGGGTGACCGGCAGCGCAGGCCACTACGGGAACAGCTCCTGGTGCGACTCGGGGCGGTACCGCGAGGTGATCAGGTGCGAGACGCTGGGAGGCTATCGCTATGTCCACTACGGCCCCTACGTATGGGCGCCCGAGCGGAGCACCGCATGGTGCAACCTCGGTGACAGGGTTGTCGGGGACTGGCTGGAATAAGTTCCGGAAATCCTTGGTCCCGGAGGAAGAGCAGGGGTTCTCATCCCGTAGGTGACCTTGGAAAGCCGCGCCTTTATAGTGAGGTGGCGGGGGCGGAAACGTTCTCGGCCCCGCCACCTCACCCCGCTTTCCCGTCCGTTGCCCCGGCTGGCCCCAGCGAGGCGGGGTGAAAGGGGTTCATTGAACCTCTTTCATCCTGGGGTCTGAGGAGTGAAACAGGCTGGTCAGGTGGGGTGACGTGGCGAAGCCCCTCGTCGTTGGTGTGGTGATCTCACTCAACACGCCGACGGCCGGGGGGCTTCGTCCCGCACGAGCTGGTTGAGCATGTCTCCTGGCTCATCTACACCCGAAGGCGTGAACTTGGCTCGACGTGGCGGAAGTTGAGCTGCTTCAAGCAGGCCCTCCTGGCACTGGCTCAGCTGCGGAAGAACGAGACGTTCGCTCAGGTCGGCGCCGGGTTCGGGGTGTCGGAGGCGACGGCATGGCGCTACGTCGACGAGACGCTCGACGTCCTGGCCGCCTGGGCACCGGGCCTCCACGAGGCCCTGCTCGGACTGGGCGAAGGAGACTTCGTCATCGTCGACGGCACACTCATCCCGACCGACCGCATCAAGGCACCCTGATGACCTGCACATATTCAGGATGAAAGAGGTTTGCTGACAAGGAGAAGGACGGTCCACGTGCGCCTGCTTGATGACCTCCAGAGAGGTCTTACGACGCGGTACAACCAGATCGCCACTTCTCGGCGATCGAGTTTCGGTCGCGAGGTGCAGTACGCCGCGTGCTGGATCCGCAAGCAGTCCCCCCTCATGGCGATCATCGATGAAGCCCGTCACGTTGAGGAACTGCCTCCACTGGAGGAGTGGCTGAGGCAGTGCGCGAACAACGACGGCGTGCTCTGGCCGACGGAAACCGAGGAAGGCAGGGCAGTACTCAGCTGCGCACTGCGGCCATAGATGAACTGGGTGGCGGGCGCGCTGACCGTACGGCCGCAGTCTCGCAGGGTATGCACGCTGCGACGAGCGTGATCGGATGCCCGGCACGCATCGAGGGTCGCGTCGAGGACGGCCAGGGACGGAGCCGAGGTACCAAACTCGGCGTTCTGGATGGTGCTACAGCGAGAGCGCGCTGGCTGAGCCGCGCGTTTTTGCGCAGCGTGGCCAGATGCGCAGCGAGCGGGGCATAGGGGGCGTGTGCGGTGAGGTTGGGGGAGGGCATGCCGGGCGCCTACCTGCCCACACCGGAGCGGATCGCGGCCTCGGCCAGGACGGCAATCAGGCGGCGCCCGCCGCCGGCGAGCGCAAGAGTGCCTGCGCCGGTGGCACCGCAGCCACCAAGCAGGGCAAGGATGTCACCGACCGGCGTCCCCTCATGGAACAGCAGAGTGCCGAGCGTGAGGAACACGACCAGCAGAATCAACGCCTGAGTCGGGCCCAGCGCCCCGGGGAGAGGGGGGCAGTGTGCGAGCGGGGACAGAACGGGTGGTTCACGCAATGACTCCATCGGGCGGTGGGATCCCGGCACGGCGGCCGGTTTGGCGAACTCCTTCGCCTGGGGTGTGGTCTTGGGGCAGCGGCGTGCGGGAGGGCGGCGCCGGCCAGGAGTGCCCACAGGGTGTCGCGGCACTTCTGCCGCAGGAGGGCATGTCGGGAAGGGTTCAGGTCTGGCAAGCGCAAGTGGTTGAGCGCGGCAAGGCCATCGCGTGGCGGTCAGGTGAGGAGGGCGGTGAAGGTGCCGACGTCGATCCGGCCCTCGGCGATGCCGCGCAACGTCTGGCGGTACTCACCCTGGCTGCTGCCGAACGGCCCGTACATGTCCAGCTCCCTGCCGACCACCACCCCGGGGTCGATCGTGTCGGGGCGCAGGCAGACACCGGCCAGCACGATCTCCGCACCAGCCGGTGCGCCGTCGACGACCCGGGCGAGAACCTGGGCACTCGGTTATGGGGTCGGGTAGGGGTCTTGGCTGATCAGGTGGGCCCTCAGACCCTCTCCGACGCCGGGTTCGGGGGTGCCCGCCCAGTCCTTGATGAGCACGCCACCACTGCTGCATCCCCAGGGGTTCCAGGTCCACGCGAGATAACTCATGGCGTGCGCATCGGCCCAGTTGACCAACTGTTGCATGTAGTCGAAACCGCAGTTGTCCTGGCCGAATTCACCGATGACGACGGGCACGTGCTGGGCGAGCGGCGCGACTTGACTGTCCCAGCAGGACACCGTCGCACAGGCGTTGAAGCTGTACGCATGCCATGACGCGGCAATGTTGTTCAGCGGGTCGTTCGGCATGTGCGTCAGCCACTCGCGCATGTCGTTGGCCCACTCAAGGCCGCCCAGCATGAGGACGTTGGTCGCGCCGGTGGCCCGGACCGCGTCGACCAGGTCCTGCATGCCAGCCGTCTCGTACGGGAGGCCCGTGCAGGTGCCGCCGTCGCGCCAGCACTGCCAGCCGACGGTCTTGTCCCAGTCGGCGGCGATCTCCGGGTACGGCTCGTTGAACAGATCGAGGACGACGGCGTCATTGCCCTTGAAGGCGCCTGCGACACCGGTCCAGAACTGGGGGGAGTACTGCGCGTCCGGCATGGGTTTTTGGCAGGTCGCGGTGGCGTCCTTGCAGTGCCAGTCCGGCCCGTTGGTATAGGCGCCCCGCGTCCAGTGCAGGTCGAGGATCGGGGTGATGCCATTGGCGACCAGCAGGTCGACGTAATCTTTGACGCCCTGCTGGTAAGCGGTCCCCTTGGGCGAGCCGTTGAGTCCGAGCCAGCATTCCTCGTTCAACGGCACACGTACCGCGTGGATGTTCCAGGTCTTCATCGCGTCGACGGAAGCCTGGTCGACCGGACCGCCGTCCCACAGGCCCTTGCCCTGAACACACGCGTACTCACCGCTGGAGCGGTCCACGCCCAGCAGCCGGTACGGCTTGCCGCTCGCGGTGACGATCGTGTTGCCGGAAACCTTCAGCTCCGGGGCCGGACCGCTGGGACCGCCGGTCGGTGTGGTGGTGGGGCTGGGGGTCGGGGATGTCACCGAGCCGGTACAGGTCACGCCGTTGAGCGCAACCGATGCGGGTTGCGGATTGGCGCCCTTCCACGCGCCGTTGAACCCGATGGACGCCGACCCGCCGGTGTCCAGCGTTGCGTTCCAGCCGAGGTCGGTGGCGGACACGTGGGTGCCGGACTGTGCCCAGGTGGCGCTCCAGCCGTTGGTGACCTTCTGGTCGGAGTCCGGGAAGTCGAACGTCGCGGTCCACCCTCGCACGGGGGAGCCGAGATTGGTGATGGCCAGGTCCGCGGTGAACCCTCCCGGCCATTCGCTCTGCACCTTGTACACGACCGAGCAGCCGGTGGCGGCTGCCGATGCGGGCAGGGTGGCGACGGCAAGGCCACCCAGGATCAGTGCACCGGCGGCACCGGTGGCCATTAAGGCGTGACGACGTTTCACTTGATCTCCTCGTTGCCGTAAGGGATCGATGAGCTCGATACCCAGCTGATCGACGAGCTGGTGAGCCCGGCCCAGGCCGAGGGCCTGCAGCTGACCGGTCCACCAGGCGGGTACTGCGTGCCGTACGGATCAAGGAATCAACAACTGTCGCGCGTTCAGGTCCTGTCTTCCCGACGGATCCCACGCGGGCATCAGCAGCCGATCGGTGAGGAGCCCAGGGCCACGTCGTCGAACCAGAGGGTGTCGTCCCCGGTGCCGTAGCTCTCCCAGCCCAGGCGCAGGCCGGTGGGGCGGGGAAGGGTCCTGCGGGCGAGCCACTGCCCGTCGACGTTCTGGGTCGGTACCCCGTCCACGTGCAGTCCGGCGATCTCCTGGTCGTCGACCCAGGTGCGCATGGACTGGGCGGTGGTGTCGATCTGGTACCGCAGGCACAGCCACCGGCCGGTCGCCAGCGGGGTGCTGAGCGCGACACCCGCCGGGCTCTGTTCCGGCAGCGTCGCGTCGTCGCTCTCGCGGTTCCACTGCAGCGCGCCGTTCTGCCCGCCGACGCGCAGCGCCTTGCCGCCCTGCGAGGCGTCCGGCATGGACACGAAAGTGACGTGGCTGATGGGCAGGGCGGTGGTGTGCCGGACCCGCATCCGCACGTACACCACGGGCCCGACGGAGGACAGATCACGGGTGGAGGCTGCGAAGACGTGGTTGCAGTAGCCGGCGCCGCCGTCGACGCGCAGCGACCTGGTGCCGCTGTAGGCGACGGACGTGTCGACAACGACCTTCCCCGTTCCCTGGCAGTCGGGTGCCGTGATCTGCCAGTTGCCCGAGGGCACGGTCCCGGTCTGGTCCTCGAAGTCGGAGCAGATGGCCGCCCCGGCCCCGACGCATTCGGCCGGAGTCGTGGGTGTCGGCGTCGGCGTCGGCGTGGGAGTCGCGGTTCCGCCGCACGGAGCGCCGTTCAGGGCGAAAGCGGTGGGGGCGGGGTCGGTGGTGCGCCAGGTGCCCTGGAGGCCGAAGTCCACGGACCCGCCGGCGGCGAGCACGGCATTGTGCGCGGCGTTCACGGCAGTCGCCGCGCTGCCCGACTGGGTGACCTGCGCGTTCCAGGCGGACGTGATCTGCTGGTCGCCGCCGTAGGCCCACTCCAGCCGCCAGCCGTTCAGGGCGGCGCCGAGATTCGTGACGCGGATCTGGGCGGTGAAGCCGCCGGCCCACTCGTTGGTGGTGTACGTGACCGTGCAGCCCGTCGGCGCGCCCTGTGCGCGCGACGTCGCGACGGCGGGAAGGGCAACCGCCACCACGGTCAGCACCAATGCCCACAGGGGCAGCCGGTGGTGGCGCACGCGTAATGAAGTCATGGCCATGATCACTCTCTCGCGGGAGTCAGGACGTGGTGCAGAGGAGTGTGCCGAGGTCTCGGTCGTCGCCGTTGAGCGTCATGCCCCACACAGCAATGCGCTTTCGGGCGGGCGAGCGGTGGATCGAAAGAAGCCGCATGTGGGGATCCGCCTTCTTCGTGACGGGGCGCCGTGACGTTCGTGTGGGACTGCTTTCGGAGTGAGGAGAGTGAGCGCTGGAGCACCTTCTTGTGGGAGCGCTCCCATAGTCTCCGTATCCGGGACTGTAGAAGAGGGCCATGACCCTGACAAGAGGTCGCGTTCCCGTCGGAGTTTTCGCCGTGTCCGGGCTGGGAGTGTGCCCCGCCCGGACAGGGGGTGGAGTCGGTTGGGGTTCGGCCTCTGCTTGGTGCCGCTACAGGTTCAGTACGTCCACCGGCACGCCTTCACCACCCGTGCCGAGGCCCGGCTGAAGATTGCCAGCTGGATCACCGGCTTCTACAACGCACACCGACTACACAGCGTGTGCGGCTGAAAGAGCCCGATCGGCTACGAGCACGACTACTGGACGGGCTTCACCGAGGAGCCGGCTGCGTGGGCGATTTACGGCGGTCGCGCCCCGCACGCACCTCAACCTCGAACGCGCCGCCGACGGCGGCCTGCCCGAGAGCCCGCATCGCGTGGACCGGTTGCACGGCTGTGTCGGCCGGGCCGGTGAAGGCGAGAAGAACTGTTTGCTGCTGAACGACCGACGTCGCTCCGCGCATCCTCAGCTATACGAGAACGTGCGCCGACCGAGACCAGCGGGCAGTCAGGGGATGAGTACGCAGTGGTTCTCGATCACTCTGCCGCTGCGATCCAGGCCACCGCAGATGGCCAACCGCGGATACGCCCTGATCTCGCGGTTGACGATGAACCGCCACTGCGACACGCCAGCCTTGGCGTTCCGGTAATCGCCTACGAAGGCGCGCAATGTCCCCGGCAGTCCGTCCCTGGTCGTGACGGTGATGTCCTGGACGTAGTCGCGCCCCTGATAGGCGGTAGCCACGCAGATGTAGGTGCCGCAAGTGGACTTGACCTCGGCGCTCGCCGGTGCTGCGGTCGCCAGCCCCAAAGCACAGGCTGCGGTGAGGGCCGCTGCGACCGTCGCTGATCGTCGCCGTGCGGTTGTCACCGGCCGAACCATCTCTTGGCGCGAGTGCATCACAAGACCCCCCTTGACCTGTCTGCGCTGAATGGCTGTCCGGCTATTCACATTGTCGTGGGGTAGCCAGGATTCGACAAGTAGCGATGTAATTACGCAGCACTACACGCTATCCGGAGGTAGCAGTACGGGCACAGGCCTTGCCGTCGGTGACGCAGCGGATCGGGTCCTGCGGGCGGTCGCTCGGTACTGGTGAGTTCCTGGCCCCTACCGTGCCGCGGGAAGCCTGACGGGATCTTTGCTGCCTCACGGGCGTTTCCGGCGTACCGAACGCAGCCACCGGTCCAAGACGCCACGCGCCTGGGTGCTGTCCGAGGCAGGGGGTGGGAACGGAGGGGGAGGCGGGTGGCTCGGGCCGGCTGTCCGGCATCGGGGAGGCGGCCGGCAACCTGCACGCGGCGGACCACGGGACGCCCCCGTCAGGACATCTGCGCCTCTGCCAGCGAGAGGTCCAGGGAGTCGAGGAGTTGACCGAAGGTGATCTTCTCGTCGTTGTAGTCGAAGGTCATGGCGGCGGCGAGTGCCTCCCACCGCTTGGTGCTGCGCTCGCAGTGCTCCAGCAGGATCGTCAGGGCGACTTCGGGTTCGTTGTGGGCGAGGATCTCGTCGGCGGGGATCTGGCGCAGGTGCTCCGGTGGCCGAGGCGGTACTGAGTGAAGCGGGTTTGATCGGTCGCCCAGTCGCTGCCACGGGCGAAGGCGTTCGAGTAGGTAGTCGGCGGCGAGCGCGGTGGCGGTGACGCCGTTTATGTCCATCGCATGCCGATGGTGGTGAGTTGTTGGATGCGTTCGGGGGTGAGGGTGGCGGCTCTGCTGCGTTGGTTGTTGATCCATGCGCCGAGTCGGAGCTCCCGCTCCTCTTGGTCCTCCCTGCCGCCGCTCTT